>NZ_RJUU01000001.1:5000-4945000 GCF_003751445.1 Streptomyces sp. 840.1
GACGACGCCAGGATGACCGTGTCGCCCTGGACGATCCTGATCTGGTGATCACGGTTGGCCATCCGGGACAGGGCCGCCATCGGCTCGCCCTGGGAACCGGTGCAGACCAGCACGACCTCGTCGTCCGGCAGGTCGTCGAGGGTCTTGACGTCGACGACCAGACCCGCCGGAACCTTCAGATAGCCGAGGTCACGGGCGATGCCCATGTTCCGGACCATCGACCGTCCGACGAAGGCGACCCTGCGGCCGTATTCGTGGGCCGTGTCCAGGATCTGCTGGATGCGGTGCACGTGGCTGGCGAAGCTCGCCACGATGATGCGCTTCTGGGCGTTGGCGAAGACCGTGCGCAGGACGTTCGAGATGTCCCGCTCCGGCGGTACGAAGCCGGGCACCTCCGCGTTCGTCGAGTCGGAGAGCAGCAAGTCGATGCCCTCCTCGCTCAGCCGCGCGAAGGCGTGCAGGTCGGTGAGGCGGCCGTCCAGCGGGAGCTGGTCCATCTTGAAGTCGCCGGTGGCGACGGCCATGCCCGCAGGGGTGCGGATGGCGACCGCGAGGGCGTCCGGGATGGAGTGGTTGACCGCGATGAACTCGCAGTCGAAGATGCCGATGCGCTCGCGCTGGCCCTCCGTGACCTCAAGGGTGTACGGACGGATGCGGTGCTCCTGGAGCTTCGCCTCGATGAGCGCGAGGGTCAGCTTGGAGCCGATCAGCGGGATGTCCGGCTTCAGGCGCAGCAGATACGGGACACCACCGATGTGGTCCTCGTGGCCGTGCGTGAGGACGATGCCCTCGATGTCGTCGAGGCGGTCCCGGATCGTCGTGAAGTCCGGAAGGATCAGGTCGATTCCGGGCTGCTCCTCCTCGGGGAAGAGGACGCCGCAGTCGACGATGAGCAGGCGGCCGCCGTACTCGAAGACCGTCATGTTGCGGCCGATTTCGCCGAGGCCGCCGAGCGGGGTGACCCGCAGGCCGCCCTTCGGGAGCTTCGGCGGGGTGCCGAGTTCAGGATGCGGATGACTCAAAAGACTCTCCTTACCACACGCGCCACGTACCGCTTGGGCACGTGGCGCGCATGTCAATCGTGCACTTGCTGTTGTCTTGGGGTGTTGCCCTCTTGCGAGGTTTCTTCGCGTATTCAGTTGTGAAGTCTGTGGTTACAGCTGTACCCCACCGGCGGCGAGATCGATCTTGAGCTGTGCCGTTTCGTGTGCGGAGAGTTCCACCAGGGGGAGGCGCAGCGGACCTGCGGGGAGGCCCTGAAGGGTGAGTGCCGCCTTGGTGGTGATCACGCCCTGGGTACGGAACATGCCGGTGAAGACGGGCAGCAGCTTCTGGTGGATCTCGGTGGCCTTCTGGACGTCTCCGCCGAGGAAGGCCTCGACGAGGGCCCGCAGGTCGGGGGTGACGACGTGCCCGACGACGGATACGAGGCCGACGGCACCCACCGAGAGCAGCGGGAGGTTCAGCATGTCGTCGCCGGAGTACCAGGCGAGGCCCGACTGGGCGATGGCCCAGCTGGCCCGGCCGAGGTCGCCCTTGGCGTCCTTGTTGGCCACGATGCGCGGGTGCTCCGCGAGCCTGACGAGCGACTCTGTGTCGATCGGCACACCGCTGCGGCCGGGAATGTCGTACAGCATCACCGGCAGACCGGTGGTGTCCGCGATCGCCGTGAAGTGCCGCAGCAGGCCCTCCTGCGGCGGCTTGTTGTAGTACGGCGTCACCGCGAGCAGGCCGTGTGCGCCGGTGCGCTCGGCCATGCGGGCGAGCTCGACGCTGTGGCGGGTGTCGTTGGTGCCGATGCCGGCGACGACGTGCGCCCGGTCTCCCACTGCTTCGAGCACAGCCCTTACGAGCTGGTCTTTCTCCGCGTCGCTGGTGGTCGGGGACTCGCCGGTGGTGCCGTTGATGATCAGGCCGTCGTTGCCTGCGTCCACCAGATGGGTGGCGAGCCGCTGGGCGCCGTCGAGGTCGAGTGCGCCGTCCGCCGTGAAGGGCGTGACCATAGCGGTGAGGACCCGCCCGAAGGGGGTCTGCGGAGTGGAGATCGGAGCCATGGGTAACACGCTACTCGTTGCTCGGCGCCGGGTGTCCCCTCGGGGGGACAAGCGATAGGAGCCCGGCACTGCCTGCTCGGGGGTTCAAGCAGTGCCGGGTCCGTTTGATCAGCCTAGATGAACTTCACGAAACGCCGCAATACGGACACCGCCTATGGGGCGACGCGTCCATTTTTGTTGAAGGCTGCATGGGTGAGCGGCATGAGCTCCGCCCAGTGCGCCTCCATCTGCTGGCCGACCATCTCGATCTCGCGCTGCGGGAAGGACGGAACCTTCGCCAGCTCGTGCTGGGTGCGCAGGCCGAGGAAGTGCATCAGCGAGCGGGCGTTGCACGTGGCGTACATCGACGAGAACAGCCCGACGGGGAGAACCGCGCGGGCCACCTCGCGGGCCACACCGGCGGCGAGCATCTCCTGGTACGCCTCGTACGCCTGGCGGTACGAGTCCTCCATGACGCGGCCGGTGAGCTCCTGCTGTGCCTCGGTGCCCTCGACGAACTCGTACTTGCCGGGCCGGCCCTGCTGGACGAGCTTGCGGGACTCCCCCGGTACGTAGAAGACCGGTTCCAGCTCCCTGTAGCGGCCCGATTCCTCGTTGTAGGACCAACCGACGCGGTGCCGCATGAACTCGCGGAAGACGAAGATCGGGGCGCTGATGAAGAAGGTCATCGAGTTGTGCTCGAACGGGCTTCCGTGCCGGTCCCGCATGAGGTAGTTGATGAGCCCCTTGGAGCGCTCAGGATCCTTGGTGACCTCCTCCAGGGACTGCTCACCAGCCGTGGAGACACGGGCGGCGAAGAGCACGTCGGAGTCGCCTGCGGCATGTTTCACCAGCTCAACGGTGACATCGCTGCGGAAGCTGGGCTTTGCGGGCTCGGGGGTCTCGGTCACCGGCGGGGGTCCTTCCAATGGCGTCGCTCGGGCGGCGCCCACTCTACGGGCCCACTGACAACGTGGTCGGCACCGCCCTTTCGAGGATTCTTTCGACCAATTCGGCGATTCGGGGCACCGATCGGGCCCGCCATGCGTCTGACTCAGTAGCACCACCCGAAACAGAGTTCAAGGAGAGTTTCCTCATGTTCCGCCGGCGTGAAGCCGTCCCGTTCTCATTCGTCGCCGAGGCCGACCGATTCCGCAGTAACGTCACACCGCCGCCCCGGCAGCGCAGCACCGTCTCCGAGCTGGCGGCCCGCAGCCTCATCGGGTTCGCTGTGGTCGCAGGCCTCGCCGGATCACTGCTGCTCGGCCTTCCCGCCCTGGCACCCGATCAGTCGTCGTCGCACAGCCAGCAGACCGAGGCAGCACCGGGGCACTGACTCGTACGGGCCCCCTGGGGTGGTACGGCCTGCCACCCCCTCGGTAGCCTCACCGGGCACAGCAATCGAGCGTGCTTGTGAGTGAGGATCAGTCGTGCCCCTGCCCTTCCTGACGGCCGACCGCGCGTTTGACGCCAGCGCCGAGGATGTCGCGCTGCCGTTCGACGACCACGACAGCTGGCGGCGTCCCTACCGCCCCGGCCCGTGGCGGGTCGCGGCCGCGGCCACCCTGCTGCTGCTCGCCTCGTTCGTCCTCTTCGCGGGGATGATCACCGCGTTCGCCGGAGCCCTGCCCGGGGCGGGTGCCTGTCTGGCGCTCGCTCTCGCGCTGATCATCTGCGCCCTGCGGATGCTGCGGGTGGGCGCCTGGGTGAGCCGGCACGGCGTGCGTCGCGTCGGCTTCTTCCGGACGACGACCGTGCCGTGGAACCGCGCCACCGCGGTCCGTACGGTGCAGCAGCCGGTGAAGTGGCTCGGGTTCCCCCGCACCGTTCAGGGACAGGCCCTGATCGTCGTGCGCCGGGGTGGTGACGCGGTGCCGCCGCTGCTCACGGACTCCAACGCGGACTTCCTGACGCGGGGAGAGGCGTTCGACCGGGCCGCCGACACGATTGAGGCCTGGGGGGACGAGTACCGGCAGCACTGAGGCCTTTGCGGCCTTGCCGTCCGGCGACTGGGGTGGTCCTCAGTCGCCGGACGGCTTTTTTGTGTCCTCAGTCGCCCGACGGGCTCAGAAGACCGTCCTCAAACGCCGGACGGGCCTGAAGCACCGGACGCGCTTGAGATGCCCGTCGGGTCTGAGGGGCCGGACGGGGCTGAGGTGCTGGACGGGCTCGTGTGGCTTGAGTCGGCCTTGTGCAGGGTGATCGCGCGTTGCATGGCCTTGCGGGCCCTTGGGGTGTCCCTGGCGTCCTGGTAGGCGACCGCCAGACGGAACCAGCAGCGCCAGTCGTCCGGCGCGTCCTCGGTCTCCGCCTGCCTGCGGACGAACGCCGCGTCGGCGGAGTCCCGGTCGATGCGCCCGCTGGGGGTGCGGGCCAGGTCGTCGACCGGCAGCCCGCCCTCGGCGTCGAGCTCGGCGGCCAGGGCGTTGGCCCGCCGGACGAACTGGGTGTTCTTCCAGAGGAACCAGATGCCGATCAACGGCAGGATCAGCACCGCGACCCCGAAGGTCACCGTGAGGAGCGTGCCGTGCCGGATGAGCAGGATGCCCCGGCTGCCGGCCAGGACGAAGTAGAAGACCAGGACGGCAGCGGTGACGGTGTACGTGATCTTTGCGCGCATGGCGGTGGGCTCAGTCAGTTCAGGTCGAGGAAGTTTTCCAGGCCGAACGTGAGGCCCGGAGTGGACACCACACGGCGGGTACCGAGCAGGATGCCCGGCATGAAGCTGCTGTGGTGCAGCGAGTCGTGCCGGATGGTGAGGGTCTCGCCCTCGCTGCCGAGCAGGACCTCCTGGTGGGCCAGGAGGCCGCGGAGCCGGACCGAGTGGACCGGGACCCCGTCGACGTCCGCTCCACGCGCCCCGTCCAGCGCCGTGCTGGTGGCGTCGGGCTGCGGTGCGCTGCCCGCTTCCCGGCGGGCGGCCGCGATGAGCTGGGCGGTGCGGGCGGCGGTGCCGGAGGGCGCGTCGGCCTTGTTCGGGTGGTGGAGCTCGATCACCTCGACCGACTCGAAGTAGCGCGCGGCCTGCTGCGCGAACTTCATCGTGAGGACCGCGCCGATGGAGAAGTTCGGTGCGATGAGCACACCGGTCCCCGGCGAGCCGGAGAGCCAGGTGTTCAGCTGCGCGAGCCGTTCGTCGGTCCAGCCGGTGGTGCCGACCACGGCGTGGATGCCGTGCCGGACGCAGAAGTCGAGGTTCTCCATCACCGACGCGGGGGTGGTGAGCTCGACGACGGCCTGGGCGCCGGTGTCCGTCAGGGTCTCCAGCTTGTCGCCCCGGCCCAGTGCGGCCACCAGCTCCAGGTCGTCGGCGGCCTCGACCGCTCGTACCGCCTCGGAGCCGATGCGGCCCCGGGCACCGAGAACGGCCACGCGCAGCTTGCTCATGCTTGCTTCTTTCGGGTGACGGGTGACTAGGTGACTAGGTGACGATGTGACTAGGCGACTGTCTCGTGCAGACGGTCCGCCTGCTTGTCCTTGAGCGGACCGATGACCGACAGCGAGGGACGGTGTCCGAGGACCTCGCCCGCCACGGCGCGGACGTCGTCCGGGGTGACCTGCGCGATGCGGCCCAGCATCTCGTCGACCGACATCTGTTCGCCCCAGCACAGTTCGCTCTTGCCGATGCGGTTCATCAGCGCGCCGGTGTCCTCCAGCCCGAGGACCGTGGACCCGGAGAGCTGGCCGATGGCGCGGCTGATCTCCTCGTCGTCCAGTCCGTCCGACGCGACACGGTCGAGCTCGTCGCGGCAGATCTTGAGGACGTCGTGCACCTGGCTGGGGCGGCAGCCCGCGTACACCCCGAAGAGGCCGCAGTCCGCGAAGCCCGAGGTGTACGAGTACACGCTGTAGGCGAGGCCGCGCTTCTCCCGTACCTCCTGGAAGAGGCGGGAGCTCATGCCGCCGCCGAGGGCGGTGTTGAGTACGCCGAGCGCCCAGCGGCGCTCGTCGGTGCGGGCCAGTCCCGGCATGCCGAGGACGATGTGGGCCTGCTCGGTCTTGCGGCCCAGCAGCTCGACCCTGCCCGCGGTGCGCAGCGTGCGGGAGCCCGCGCGGGGCGCCACGGGGGCGGCGTCGGTGCGGGAGAGCGCGCCGGCCCGTTCGAAGGCGTTGCGGACCTGGCGTACGACCGTGGCGTGGTCGACGTTGCCGGCGGCGGCGACGACGAGGTGCGTGGGGTCGTAGTGCTTCTTGTAGAAGCGGGAGATCTGGCCGCGGCTCAGTGCGTTGACCGTGTCGACCGTACCGAGGACCGGACGTCCCAGGGGGGTGTCGCCGAGCATGGTGTGCGCGAACAGGTCGTGCACGCAGTCGCCCGGGTCGTCCTCCGTCATGGCGATCTCCTCGAGGATGACGCCGCGCTCGGCGTCGACGTCCTCGGGGGCGATCAGGGAGCCGGTCAGCATGTCGCAGACGACATCGATGGCCAGCGGCAGGTCCGTGTCCAGGACCCGCGCGTAGTAGCAGGTGTACTCCTTCGCCGTGAAGGCGTTCATCTCGCCGCCGACCGCGTCGATGGCGGAGGAGATGTCCAGGGCGCTGCGCTTGCCGGTGCCCTTGAAGAGGAGGTGTTCGAGGTAGTGCGTCGCGCCGTTCAGAGCCGGGGTCTCGTCGCGTGATCCGACGTTGGCCCAGATGCCGAAGGTGGCGGAGCGTACGGAGGGCAGGGTTTCGGTGACGATGCGCAGGCCGCCGGGGAGGACCGTGCGGCGGACCGTGCCGATGCCGTTGCTGCCCTTGAGAAGCGTTTGGGTACGGGCGACGGCCCGCGCCTCCGAAGAGGTGCGGGCCGTCGTCACGGAACTACGGGACGTCACTTGGCGGCGTCGTCCTTCGTCTCGTCCTCTTCACCCTCGACGACCGGGATCAGCGAGAGCTTGCCGCGGGAGTCGATCTCGGCGATCTCGACCTGGACCTTGGCGCCGACGGCGAGCACGTCCTCGACGTTCTCCACGCGCTTGCCACCGGCGAGCTTGCGGATCTGCGAGATGTGCAGCAGGCCGTCCTTGCCGGGCATCAGGGAGACGAACGCACCGAAGGTGGTGGTCTTGACGACCGTACCCAGGTAGCGCTCGCCGACCTCCGGCATGGTCGGGTTGGCGATCGCGTTGATCGTGGCGCGCGCGGCCTCGGCCTGCGAGCCCTGCTGGGCACCGATGTAGATGGTGCCGTCGTCCTCGATCGTGATGTCGGCGCCGGTGTCCTCCTGGATCTGGTTGATCATCTTGCCCTTGGGGCCGATGACCTCACCGATCTTGTCCACCGGGATCTTGACGGTGATGATCCGCGGGGCGTTCGGGGACATCTCGTCCGGGACGTCGATGGCCTCGTTCATCACATCGAGGATGTGGAGGCGGGCGTCACGGGCCTGCTTCAGCGCGGCGGCCAGGACCGAGGCGGGGATGCCGTCGAGCTTGGTGTCGAGCTGGAGCGCGGTCACGAACTGCTTCGTACCGGCGACCTTGAAGTCCATGTCACCGAACGCGTCCTCGGCACCGAGGATGTCGGTGAGGGCGACGTAGTGGGTCTTGCCGTCGATCTCCTGCGAGATCAGGCCCATGGCGATACCGGCGACGGCGGCCTTGAGGGGCACACCGGCGTTCAGCAGCGACATGGTGGAGGCGCAGACCGAGCCCATGGACGTCGAGCCGTTGGAGCCCAGCGCCTCGGAGACCTGGCGGATCGCGTAGGGGAACTCCTCGCGCGACGGCAGCACCGGCACGATGGCGCGCTCGGCGAGCGCTCCGTGGCCGATCTCGCGGCGCTTGGGCGAGCCCACGCGGCCGGTCTCACCGACGGAGTACGGCGGGAAGTTGTAGTTGTGCATGTAGCGCTTGCGGGTCACCGGGGAGAGGGTGTCCAGCTGCTGCTCCATGCGGAGCATGTTGAGGGTGGTGACGCCCAGGATCTGGGTCTCGCCACGCTCGAACAGCGCCGAGCCGTGCACGCGCGGGATGGCCTCGACCTCGGCGGCGAGCGTACGGATGTCCGTGACGCCGCGGCCGTCGATGCGGACCTTGTCCTTGATGACCCGCTCGCGGACCAGCTTCTTGGTCAGCGCGCGGTAGGCACCGGAGATCTCCTTCTCGCGGCCCTCGAAGGCCGGGAGGAGCTTCTCGCCCGCGATGTCCTTGATGCGGTCGAGCTCCGCCTCGCGCTCCTGCTTGCCGGCGATGGTGAGCGCCTTGGCGAGCTCGGTGCTGACGGCCTTGGTGAGCGCCTCCAGGACGTCGTCCTGGTAGTCGAGGAAGACCGGGAACTCGCCGGTGGGCTTGGCAGCCTTGGCGGCGAGGTCCGACTGGGCCTTGCAGAGCGACTTGATGAAGGGCTTCGCGGCTTCCAGACCGGCGGCGACGACCTCTTCGGTCGGGGCCTCGGCGCCGTCCTTGACCAGCTGGATGGTCTTCTCGGTGGCCTCGGCCTCGACCATCATGATCGCGACGTCGCCGTCCTCCAGGACGCGACCGGCGACGACCATGTCGAAGACGGCGTCCTCGAGCTCGGTGTGCGTCGGGAACGCGACCCACTGGCCCTTGATCAGGGCGACGCGGGTGGCGCCGATGGGGCCGGAGAAGGGCAGGCCCGCCAGGATCGTCGAGGCGGACGCGGCGTTGATCGCGACCACGTCGTACAGGTGGTCGGGGTTGAGCGCCATGATCGTCTCGACGATCTGGATCTCGTTGCGCAGGCCCTTCTTGAAGGAGGGGCGCAGCGGCCGGTCGATCAGGCGGCAGGTGAGGATCGCGTCCTCGGAGGGGCGGCCCTCCCGGCGGAAGAAGGAGCCGGGGATCTTGCCTGCGGCGTACTGCCGCTCCTCGACGTCCACCGTGAGGGGGAAGAAGTCGAGCTGGTCCTTGGGCCGCTTGGAAGCGGTGGTGGCCGACAGCACCATGGTGTCGTCGTCCAGGTACGCGACGGCGGAGCCTGCGGCCTGCTTGGCCAGGCGGCCCGTCTCGAAGCGGATGGTGCGGGTGCCGAAGGTTCCGTTGTCGATAACGGCCTCGGCGTAGTGGGTCTCGTTCTCCACTAGTGATTTCTCCATACTCGTCGTCTTTCGTCCTGTCGCCCGTGTGGCGCAGGACGGTGCGGAGAGGCGCACCGTGTGTGCGGGGCCGGTCTTCGATCGAAGCTCCCGGGCGTTGTCCCGGGGGCCACTACCGAGGACCGGCGGCGGCGTGGGGCGCCTCTCCTCGTCTGGTGTTGTACGTCCAGGTTACTGAGCTTGACCCCAGTCCCGCACGTACGGCAAAGGGAGCGGCCCCCTGGATACGGGCACCGCTCCCTCTCACAGCGTCTTTACTTGGCGCCGCCGGCCGCACCGCGGCGGATGCCGAGGCGGTCGACGAGCGCACGGAAGCGCTGGATGTCCTTCTTGGCCAGGTACTGCAGAAGGCGGCGACGCTGGCCGACCAGGATCAGCAGACCACGACGGGAGTGGTGGTCGTGCTTGTGCGTCTTGAGGTGCTCCGTCAGGTCCGAGATGCGGCGGGAGAGCATGGCCACCTGAACCTCGGGGGAACCGGTGTCGCCCTCCTTCTGCGCGAACTCGGTCATGATCTGCTTCTTCGTAGCGGCGTCGAGCGGCACGCGGTACTCCTCTAGGTGTTCGATGCGCCCACGAGTGCCCCTGGTCTTGATCTCAGGGGGGCTTGCGTGACTCGGGAGCGAAGGTCCGATGAGCGCAGCTCCCAGAACGAACCGGGAACGCGTACACAAACGGCCACGCCCAGACTACCAGCCGCCCGGAGCGCGCCCGACGGGAGCACAGATCAGGGCCGCGCGCTGCGGAATTCCCGACCCGCTCCCCCGCCGTTGCGGGACCTGTACGGTGCCGTGCAGAGCCACCGTACGGAGAGGAACCCGATGGGCACGCAGGCGGAGAAGGACGAGCTGTACGCACTCGACATCTCGGGGGTGGAATGGCTGAGCGCGCCCGGCACCGAGGACGCCGAGGAGCGCGTCGAGATCGCGCATCTGCCCGGCGGAGCGGTGGCGATGAGGTCCTCGCTGGATCCGGAGACCGTGCTGCGCTACACCGAGGCCGAGTGGCGCGCCTTCGTGCTGGGCGCCCGGGACGGCGAGTTCGACCTCAAGTAACGGGCCGGGGCGACGTTCCGGCACACGGCGTTACGGGGTGCGGCGGACTCGGCCCCGGCAGGCACAGGCGGTAGGCACAGTGGGCACGTTCAGGCGGACGTGCCCACTGTCGTGTGCGAAATGTTCAGGTTTCTCTGCGTAGATGTGCCTGTTTGATCGCATCCCCCTTCACTCTGCGCCGCACTCAGTTCACTTGGGGGCAGTACGTGACGTACGGGACAGCGCACGGGGTCCCGTACGGCCTGCCGTAGCGGGCCCGATGACGATTAGGGTGGGTGCGGACGCGGCAGAAGAACCTGCGGGCAGGCAACGCGCGTCCCAGGGGGAGAGCCGGGCGGTTCGCACTGTGTGGGAACGGTCGCCCCCACCCACCACGGCACAGAGGGTGCTCGACCACACCAGGAGGCAAAGTGAACGGCGATCGGGACGAGATGCGCGGGAGCTGGGACAGGCCCGTCGACGAGTCGACCGACGCGGAGCCCGCCGAGACGACGGGTGAGTTCACCATCGACTACACCCCGCCCGCCTGGTACACGCAGAATACGCCGGGCGACTCCGCAGGCGGCGCAGGAACACACCTGGCTCCGCCCCCGCCGCCCAACGGCGCACCGGTGTCCGCACCCGGGCTGTCGGCCGGCGGCGGTTACGAACCCGGCTGGACTCCGGCCGCGCCGGCGCAGCCCGCACCGCAGGCCCCGGCGCCCGCCCCGGCTCAGCCCGCCCCGGCAGCACCGGCCCCGGCGGCCCCCGTCCCCGCGCCCGCAGCGACGGACGGCGGCGGTGCGGCCGATCCGGCCGGGAACGGCGACGTGGAGAGCGGCTCGACCGTGCGGTTCTCGTCCGCCGCCCTGCGGCGGGAGATCGCGGAGCGCGAGGCGCCCGCCGCATCGCCGAGCCCGAGCCCGAGCCCCGGCGCGGACGCGGCCGACGCCGGTACGGACACGGACGCCGCACCTGACCGGACCGCCCCGGAGGATGCGGGCGAGCCGGACTCGCCGGCGCCCTCCGACACCGCGTCGGCGGAGCCCGACGAGCCCTCGGCCGACGCGACGAACGGCACCGGTGACGACAGCACGCCCCAGGCCGACGGCGCGCCGGACGAAGCGCCGTCCGCCGACGCACCGTCCCCCGACGCACCGCAGAACGCCCCCGTCCCCTGGGCGCCCGCACCGCCGCAGGGCGGGCTGCCGCCGCTGCCGCCCTCCTTCGAGCCGGCCGCACCGCAGCCCGCCGCGCCCCAGCCCGCGTCGCAGTGGCCGGGACAGCCCTCGGCGAACGAGGCTCCGGGCGGCTACGGGTTCCCGCAGACCCCGGCGGCCCAGGCGCCCCAGAGCCCTCAGCAGCCCGGGTTCCCTCAGCAGCCCCAGCCCGGAGCGCCCGCACCGCAGGCGGGCTACGGCTTCCCTCAGCAGCCTCCCGCGCCGCAGCAGGCACAGCAGCCGCACCAGGCACAGCAGCAGCCCGGAGCCCCGCTCCCGATGCCGCACTCGCCGCAGGCCTCTCCTTATGCACCGCAGGCGCCCCAGCCGCCGCAGACACCTCAGTGGCCGGCGCAGCAGCAGGGCGCTCCGCAGCCGCCGCCCGGACCCCAGCCGCAGCAGCAGGGCGGTTACGGCTTCCCGCAGGGCGGCCACCCGCAGGCCCAGGGCGGGCCGAACCTGCCCGCCCAGATCCCCCCGCACCAGCTCCAGCAGCAGGGGCAGCCTGTACAGCAGGGCCAGCAAGGGCAGCAGCTTCCGCCGCAGCAGGGGGCGCCCGTCGACCCGCGCGCCGGAGCCGCCTGGCCCACTCCCGTCACCCACGACCAGCGCGAGCGTTCGGTGCAGGGCGCACCGCTCGGGTACACGGCGGCGGTGGAGCTCTCGTCGGACCGGCTGGTCCGGGGCAAGCAGAAGACGAAGAGCAGCCGGGGCCCGTCCGCGGCCTCCCGCTTCAAGATCGGCGGCAAGAAGGAGGAGATCGAGCGTCAGCGCAAGCTCGAACTGATCCGCACCCCGGTCCTCTCCTGCTACCGGATCGCGGTGATCAGCCTCAAGGGCGGCGTCGGCAAGACCACGACGACCACCGCGCTCGGCTCCACCCTGGCCACCGAACGGCAGGACAAGATCCTGGCCATCGACGCCAACCCGGACGCCGGCACGCTGGGCCGCCGGGTCCGCCGCGAGACCGGGGCGACCATCCGCGACCTGGTCCACGCGATCCCGCACCTGCACTCGTACATGGACATCAGGCGGTTCACCTCGCAGGCGTCCTCCGGTCTTGAGATCATCGCCAACGACGTGGACCCGGCCGTCTCGACCACGTTCAACGACGAGGACTACCGGCGCGCGATCGAGGTGCTGGGCAAGCAGTACCCGATCATCCTCACCGACTCCGGCACCGGTCTCCTCTACAGCGCCATGCGCGGCGTGCTGGACCTCGCCGACCAGCTGATCATCATCTCCACGCCGTCGGTCGACGGTGCGTCAAGTGCCTCCACCACGCTGGACTGGCTGTCGGCGCACGGTTACGCCGATCTGGTGCAGCGTTCCCTCACGGTGATCTCCGGGGTCCGCGAGACCGGCAAGATGATCAAGGTCGACGACATCGTGCAGCACTTCGAGACGCGCTGCCGCGGCGTGGTCGTCGTGCCGTTCGACGAGCACCTGTCGGCCGGCGCCGAGGTGGACCTCGACATGATGCGCCCGAAGACGCGGGAGGCGTACTTCAACCTCTCCGCGCTCGTCGCCGAGGACTTCTCGCGCGCCCAGCAGCAGCAGGGGCTGTGGACGTCGAACGGCGGCAACCAGCCGCCGCAGTACGCCCCGCCGATGCCCGGCCAGCAGCAGGCGCCGGGCCAGCAGCCTTACGCGCCGCAGCAGCCGGGCCAGCCGTATCCGCCCCAGCAGCCCTACGGCGGCCAGCAGCCGCAGCAGCCGTACGGCGGTCAGCAGCCCTATCCGCAGCAGCCGGCCCCCGGCGCCGGTCAGGGCTGGCAGCAGCAGCCCCCGCAGGCCCAGCCGCCCGCCGACCCGGCCGGCCACCCGCAGCAACAGCAGTACGGCGGACCGGCCGTTCAGCCCGGTCAGCCGGGGCAACCGGGGCAACCCGCCCACCCCGGACTTCAGGGTCCCGTGCCGCCTGCGGGATGGCAGCAGCAGCCTCCGCCAGCGCCTCAACAGTAAGGCGTCAGAGGTCTAAACCAATGAGGGTCCGCATCGTCTCCACGATGCGGGCCCTCTGCGCATTCCCGCAGCCCACACGCCGTTTCGATGACCGTTGACGCGGCTCGACCACCGCTGATAAACCTTCGCTTCACCAGCTGGCGATCCACAGATCAACCCGCCTTCTCCGTGCGAGTCATGACGCGAGGTCCCTGACCATGGTCGAAAGAGTTCCACCACACGCCGCCCAGCCACGCTCACGTCTGCGTATCCTCCTGGCCTCCGGCGCCGCCGCCCTCGGACTCGCCGCCGCGTCCGTCGTGCCGGGGGTGCCGCTCGGGGCAGCCTCGCCCCAGCAGGCACAGGCCGCCGACAGCGGCAAGTCGACACTGACCGTCGCGGTGGCGCAGAGCGTCGACTCGCTGAGTCCGTTCCTCGCCCAGAAGCTGCTGAGCACCAGCGTCTCCCGGCTCATGTACGACTTCCTGACGAACTATGACGTCAAGGACAACCACGCGATCCCGGGCCTCGCCACCAAGTGGGAGCCGTCCGCGGACAAGCTGACGTGGACGTACACCATCCGGTCCGACTCCAAGTGGTCCGACGGTCAGCAGGCCACCGCCGAGGACGCGGCCTGGACCTTCAACAAGATCATGACCGACGAGGCAGCCGCCCAGTCCAACGGCAGCTTCGTCACCAACTTCAAGAAGGTGACGGCTCCGAGTCCCACAAAGCTCGTCATCGAGCTGAAGGAGCCGCAGGCCACCATGGCCGCGCTCGATGTGCCGATCGTCCCCAAGCACGTCTGGGAGAAGGTCGGGGACTTCTCGAAGTTCAACAACGACACGAAGTTCCCGATCGTGGGCAACGGGCCCTTCATCCTGACCGACTACAAGGTCGACCAGTATGTGAAGCTCAAGGCCAACAAGGACTTCTGGCGCGGCTCGCCCAAGTTCGACGAGGTGGTCTTCAAGACCTACAAGGACCAGGACGCCGCGGTCGCCGCGCTCCGCAAGGGCGAGGTCTCTTTCGTCGCCGGTTCGCCCGCGCTGACGCCCGCTCAGGCCGCGTCGCTCAAGGGCGAGAAGAACGTCAAGGTGAACGAGGGTCCGGGCCGCCGGTTCTTCGCGCTGGCCACCAACCCCGGCGCGCAGACCAAGGACGGCAAGAAGTTCGGCAACGGCAACAAGGCGCTGCTCGACCAGAAGGTCCGCCAGGCGCTGTTCCTGTCGATCGACCGCGACACCCTCATCGACAAGGTCTTCCAGGGCCACGCCGTCAACGGCGCGGGCTACATCCCGCCGCGCTTCCCCGCCTACAAGTGGGAGCCGTCGGCGAGTCAGAAGCTGGGCTACGGCCCGGCCAAGGCGGCCAAGCTGCTCGACCAGGCGGGCTACAAGCTCAAGGGCGACCAGCGCGTCGGCAAGGACGGCAAGCCGCTCGACCTGCGCATCCTGTGCCACGCCACGGACCCGAACGACAAGGCGATCGGCAAGTACCTCAAGGAGTGGTGGGGCAAGCTCGGCATCGGCCTCAAGGTCGACTGCCTCGACGACGTCTCGGTGCCCTGGTACGCCGGTGAGTACGACCTCGCCTTCGACGGCTGGTCGGTCAACCCCGACCCGGACTTCGTCCTCGGCATCCACACCTGCGCCGCCCTGCCGGTCAAGGCCAAGGCGAGCGCGGCCACGGACAACTTCATCTGCGACAAGACGTACGACGAGCTGTACAAGAAGCAGCTCGCCGAGTACGACCCCGCCAAGCGGGCGGACATCGTCAAGCAGATGCAGTCCTGGCTCTACGACTCCGGTTACATGAACGTCATCGCGTACCCGAACGCGGTCGAGGCCTACCGCACGGACCAGATCAAGTCGATCTCCACCATGCCCGAGGCGGCCGGCAACATCTACGGCCAGGACGGGTACTGGAGCTGGTGGTCGGCCGTACCGGCGGGCAGCGGCGACGGAACGGACAACGACAGCGGCTCGGGTTCCACCGGGATCGTCATCGGCATCGTGGTCGTCGTCGTGGTCCTGGCGGGTGGCGGATTCCTCCTCATGAGGCGGCGTCGCACCACTGCGGACGACCGCGAGTAGTTCCATGGACCGCGGGCATTTTCCGCGGACCGGATGAGAGCGAGCGGCGGCGGGGCCCCGGACAACGGCGGCCCCGCCGGCCCCTCTCTCTAAGTGCAGCACGAGTAACGAGAGTTCCCTCATGACAGCTGACAGCACTCCGGCGCTCGTGAAACAGGCGGATGCGGATACCGACGGTCCGGCTCCGGCCGGTCCGCCGGCCGCACGCAGTCCACGGGCGCGCGACACCAAGGCCTACCTCAGGTACGTGGCCGCCAAGATCCTCGGCGCGGCGGTCTCGCTGTTCGCCGTTCTGGTCACCAGCTTCTTCCTCTTCCGGCTCATCCCCAGCGACCCGGTGAAGCAGATGACGGGCGGCCGCCGGGTCTCCTCCGAGCAGCTCGAGTCGCTGCGCCATCAGTTCGGCCTCGACCAGCCGATGTGGAAGCAGTTCACCTCCTACGTGGGGGACGCGCTCACCGGCGACTTCGGCACCTCGTACCAGTTCCACGCCCCGGTGATGGACAAGATCGTCGAGGCGCTTCCGGCGACGCTGCTGCTGACCGGCACGGCGTACGTCCTGTACAGCGCGCTCGGCCTCTGGCTGGGCACCCGTACCGCCTGGCGCAACGGCTCCACGAGCGACCGGTTCAACACCGCGCTGGCGCTCACGCTCTACTCGGTGCCGTCGTTCTGGCTCGGGCTCCTCCTGATCATCGTCTTCGCGGTGGGCATCGGACCGATCCCGGGCATGTTCCCGACCGGCGGTCTGGAGTCGGGCAACGAGACGGGGTTCGCGTACGTCCTGGACGTCGCACACCACATGGTGCTCCCGGTGATCACCCTGGTCGCGGTCGGCTACGCGCAGACGCTCCTGGTGATGCGCTCCTCGCTGCTCGACGAGATGGGCAGCGACTACCTGACGACGGCCCGCGCGAAGGGGCTGCGCGACGACTCGGTACGCCGCAAGCACGCCGTGCCCAACGCGATGCTGCCAACTTTCACGCTGATGTTCGTCAACCTGGGCCATGTGGTCGCCGGACAGATCCTGGTCGAGACGGTGTTCTCCTGGCCGGGTCTCGGCGGCCTCTTCTACCAGGGACTCAGCGTCCCTGACCTGCCACTCGTCCAAGGGCTCTTCTTCGTCTTCGCCACCGCGGTGATCCTGGCGAACACCCTGGCCGACGTGCTGTATCCGCTGCTCGATCCCCGGGTGGGCCGATGACGACCGAATCCATGCCCGCCTCCGCCCCCGAGGCCGGGAACCCCGCGCCCGAGGGACCCGGTACCGGCGTGTCCAAGAGTCCGCGCGCACTGGCCAGAGCCCGCAAGCGCCGCTCCGTGGCCCGCTTCTGGCGCGAGTACCGCAAGCACCCGGGCGGCCTCTGGGGGCTGGCCGGGCTCATCCTGATCGCCCTGATCGCCGTGTTCGCGCCGGTGCTGGTCGGCAACGACTCGCAGAGCGTCACCGCCGCCCCCGGCGGGGCGCTGGAGTCCCCGAGCGCAGAGTTCCCGCTCGGCACCGACCAGTTCGGCCGCAGCGTGCTCGCCCTGCTGGTGTGGGGCGCGCGTGTCTCGCTGACCGTCGGGCTGCTCGCCGCCTTCCTGTGCGTCGCCATCGGCACGGTCGTCGGCATCCTCGCGGGCCACTTCCGCGGCTGGTACTCGACGGTACTGATGCGGGTCACCGACTGGTTCCTGGTGATGCCGACCCTGGTCCTGGCGATCGCGCTGGCCACCGTGATGGACCGCTCGCTGTGGACGGTCATCATCGCGATCGGGGTCACCACCTGGCCGACGACGGCCCGTCTGGTGCGGGCGCAGACGCTCGCCGTGGAGTCCCGCCCCTACATCGAGCGGGCACGGGCGCTGGGCGGCGGACACGGCCACATCATGACCCGGCACGTCCTGCCGAACGTGATGCCGCTCGTCCTCGCCCAGACCACACTGGTGATCTCCAGCGCGATCCTGACCGAGGCCACCCTGGCCTTCCTCGGCCTCGGCGACCCGACCATCACCTCCTGGGGCGGCATGCTCCAGGACGCCCGCGAGGCCGGCGCCGTCAGCTCGGGCGACTGGTGGTACCTGGCACCGCCCGGTATCGCCATCGCCCTGGTGGCCCTGGCGTTCACGCTGTGCGGCCGCGCCATCGAGACCGTCCTCAATCCCAAGCTGGGGGTGGCCCGTTGAGCACGACGAGCATCCGTAAGACGCCTCTTCTCCAGGTCCGCGACCTGACGGTGACGTACGCCGGCGGGGCCCGAGCGGTCCGCGGGGTCGATCTGGAAGTGGACGCGGGCCAGAAGCTCGGCATCGCCGGGGAGTCGGGGTGCGGGAAGTCGACGCTGGCGCTCGCGCTGCTGCGGCTGCTGCCTGCGGGCACGAAGGTCACCGGCGAGATCCTGCTGAACGGCGAGGACGTCCTCACCATGAAGTGGGGCCGGGTCCGGGCCGTGCGCTGGGCAGGCGCCTCGATCGTCTTCCAGGGCGCGATGCACTCGCTCAACGCGG
The DNA here is from genome assembly GCF_003751445.1 of Streptomyces sp. 840.1. NCBI lineage: Bacteria > Bacillati > Actinomycetota > Actinomycetes > Kitasatosporales > Streptomycetaceae > Streptomyces > Streptomyces sp. 840.1. The sequence continues at coordinate 22,860 of NZ_RJUU01000001.1, forward strand.
TGCACCGCATCGGGGACCAGATCGCCGAGCCGATCGTGCTGCACAGCAAGGCCTCCCAGACCGCCGCCCGCAAGCGGGCCGGCGAGCTGCTGGAGCAGGTGGGGCTGCCCGCCGCCCGGGTGGACGCCTATCCGCACGAGCTGTCCGGCGGGCAGCGCCAGCGCGTGATGATCGCGATGGCGCTCGCCTGCGACCCCGGGCTGATCATCGCCGACGAGCCGACGACGGCCCTCGACGTGATGATCCAGGCCCAGATCCTGCGCCTGATCGAGCAGCTGGTCTCCGAGCAGGACCTCGGGCTGATCATGATCAGCCATGACCTGGCGGTGCTCTCGGACACCTGCGACCGGCTCGCGGTGATGTACGCGGGACGCGTCGTCGAGCAGGGGCCCGCCTCCGAGGTCTACGAGAACGCCACCCACCCGTACAGCAAGGCCCTGTCCGGCGCCTTCCCGCGCATCGGGGACCCGGCCTCCCGGTTCGCTCCCCGGGGGCTGCCGGGCGATCCGCCCGACCCGTCGGCGCTGCCGGCCGGCTGCACCTTCCACCCGCGCTGCCCGGTGGCCCTGGACTCCTGCACCACGCTGGACCAGGAGCTGCGGGACGCCGGGCCCGGACGGCAGGCCGCCTGTGTGCTGGTGGGCCCGCAGGGGGCCGCAGCGCCGGTCCTGCCGGGCGCCGAGGAAGCAAGGAGCACCACATGACCACCACCACGGACCTGCTCAGCGCCCAGGCGCTGCGGGTCGCCTTCCCCGGCAGGCACGGCGCCGAGCCGGCGCGGGCCGTCGACGGCGTCGACCTGGACATCAGGCCGGGCGAGATCGTCGCCCTGGTCGGGGAGTCCGGCTGCGGCAAGACGACCCTGGCGCGTTCACTGCTGGGCCTGGTCCCGCCGACCTCCGGGCAGATCACGTTCGGCGGCAAGCCGCTCGGCTACGGGAGCCGTGCGCTCAAGGCCTACCGCAAGCGGGTCCAGCTGGTGCTCCAGGACCCGAGCGGCTCCCTGAACCCGCGCCATACGGTGTACGACGCGGTGGCCGAGGGGCTGCGGATCCACCGGTACGGCGGCGACGAGCGGGAGGCGGTGACCAGCGCCCTGTCCCGGGCCGGGCTGCGGCCGCCGGAGCGGTTCTTCCTGCGCTACCCGCACGAGCTGTCCGGCGGCCAGCGCCAGCGCGTCGTGATCGCGGGGGCACTGGTCCTGGAACCGGAACTCATCGTGGCCGACGAGCCGGTGGCCTCGCTGGACGCCTCGGTGCGCGGCGAGATCCTGGCGCTGCTGCTGCGGCTGCGGGACGAGCTGGGCCTGTCCGCCCTGGTGGTCACACACGACCTCGGACTGGCGTGGAACATCGCGGACCGGGTGGCGGTGATGTACCTCGGCCGGATCGTGGAGACCGGTGACGTCGAGCAGATCCTCACCGCTCCCCGGCATCCGTACACCCAGGCGCTGCTGTCGGTGCTGCCGGAGGCGGAGGGCGATCCGGTGGTGCTGAGCGGCGAGCCGCCGGACCCGTCCAAGGTGCCGTCCGGCTGCCGCTTCCACGTCCGCTGCCAGGTGCTGGCCTCCGGTGAGGCGGAGCGGGCGGGGGTCGCGGACGCGTGCCGTACCAAGGATCTGCCGGTGCTCGCGGGGGGCGGCGAGACGCAGGTGGCGTGCCACTGGGCGAACGCGGTGGTGGCGGCGCCGTCGTCGTAGGCGTGACGTGCGGTGGCGGGCGGGTCCGGGACAGCGGGCCCGCCCGCCGCTGTTCAGTGGTGGATCGCGCCGGACAGCTCGCCGAGCGGCCGCCCCGTGCCGCCCCAGCGGTGCTGGATGATCTCGGCGGCGATCGAGACGGCCGTCTCCTCCGGCGTACGGGCGCCGAGGTCGAGCCCGACGGGTGAGGCGAGCCGGACCAGGTCGGACTCCCGCACCCCTTCTTCGCGCAGCCGGGCGAGCCGGTCGAGATGGGTGCGCCGGCTCCCCATCACACCGATGTAAGCGGCCGGCGTGCGCAAGGCCGCGACCAGCAGCGGGACATCGAACTTCGGATCGTGCGTCAGGACGCAGACCACCGTGCGCCCGTCGATCTGCGTGTCCGACAGGTAGGTGTGCGGCCAGGCGCAGACGACCTCGTCCGCGGTGGGGAACCGCTCGCGGGTCGCGAAGGCCGGACGGGCGTCGCACACGGTGACCCGGTACCCGAGGAAGGAGCCGATGCGCGCCGTCGCGGCCGCGTGGTCGATCGCGCCGAAGACGAGCATCCGGGGCGGTGGCGCGTACGTCTGGACGAACACGGACACGTCCTGCATCCGGCGCTCCCCGCGCGCCCCGTACCACTGGAGGCCGGTGGCCCCTTGGGCGAGCAGGCCCCGGGCGTCGTCGGTGACCGCCGCGTCGAGCCCCTCGTTGCCGAGCGAGCCCTGTGCGCTGCCGGCCCTGACCACCAGCCGGGCCCCGGCAGCGGCGGAGCCCGGCAGGACGGTGGCCACGGCGACGGGTTCGCCGTCCGCGATCGAGTCCGTGACGCCCCGGAGCCATGCGCGGTCGGCCTCGGCGGCGAAGGGCGCGACCAGGATGTCGATCGTGCCGCCGCAGGTCAGTCCGACGCCGAACGCCTCGTCGTCGCTGATCCCGTACGACTGGAGCTGCGGAGTGCCCGAGGCGAGCACCTCGCCGGCCAGCTCGTACACCGCACCCTCGACACAGCCGCCGGACACGCTTCCCGCCACCGCTCCGTCGGCGGTCACCGCCATCGCGGCGCCCGGGGCACGCGGGGCGCTGCCCCGGACGGCGACGACCGTGGCCAGGGCGAACGGTGTGCCGGCCTCGTGCCAGACACGCAGCTCGGAGAGCAGTTCACGCACGGTAGCGACCTCCTCGGGCCCGGCTCACCCGGCCGGGACGCGGCCCACCCTAGGGCCTGGCGCCGAGGCCCGGCGGCTCAGTCCCGGTCGTACGCGGCGATCAGCTCGCTGCACCGCTTCACGTCGGCGGCCATCGCCACGAGCAGCTCGTCGATCGAGTCGAACTTCAGCATCCCCCGTACGTAGGCGAGGAAGTCCACGGCGACGTGCAGCCCGTACAGGTCGAGGCCGACGCGGTCGATCGCGTACGCCTCCACCGTCCGCTCGGTGGCGTCGAACTGCGGGTTGGTGCCGACCGAGATCGCGGCGGGCATCGCCTCGCCGTTCACGTTCAGCCAGCCCGCGTACACCCCGTCGGCGGGGATCGCGGTGTGCGGCAGGGTCTCCACGTTCGCGGTGGGGAAGCCGAGTTCACGGCCGCGCTGGGCACCGCGGACGACCACGCCCTCGACACGGTGCGGGCGGCCCAGGATCTCGGCGGCGCCGGTCATGTCGCCCTCGGCGACCAGGCGCCGGGTGAGGGTGGAGGAGAACGGCTCGCCGCCGCCCGCCTCGCCGCGCACCCGCAGGTCGATGACCTCGACCTGGTAGTCGTACGTACCGCCGAACTCGGCGAGCAGCCGCACGTTCCCCGCCGCCTTGTGGCCGAAGCGGAAGTTGGGGCCCTCGATGACCAGCTGCGCGTGGAGCTTGTCGACGAGCACCTTCACGATGAAGTCGGCCGGGGCGAGCTTCGAGAAGTCGGTGGTGAACGGCAGGATCAGCAGCGCGTCCACGCCGAGCTCCGCCATCAGTTCGGCGCGCCGGTGGTGGGGGGCGAGCAGCGGCGGGTGGCTGCCGGGCCGGACGACCTCGCTGGGGTGCGGGTCGAACGTCACGACGACCGACGGCACGCCCAGTTCACGGGCCCGCTCGACGGCTCGGCCGATGATCAGCTGGTGTCCGCGGTGCACCCCGTCGTAGGAGCCGATGGTGACGACGCTGCGTCCCCAGTCCTGGGGGATGTCCTCCAAGCCACGCCAGCGCTGCACTCTGACCGCTCCTCGCCCGAACCTGTGTACGTGGGTTTGTCTCTTACGCAGGTCTAAGACTGCCATGCTCACGCTCTGCGGCCTGCATCGGCATGGGCATCGGGGCCCCGAGTGCCTCCACGGTCCGCCACGCGCCGGGACCGACGACCACCGCCCACTCCTGCGGGGCGTCCGCCAGCCACCCGGTGACCATGGCGGCGAATCCGGCCACCTCATGGGCGAGTTCGACCAGTCGCCGGTCGAACCGTGCGGCGCCCTCGGGCGTCCGGACGAGCAGCATCCCGGTGCGGTGGACCAGGGCCCTGGTGCGGGCCCGGCCGCGCCGGGCGCTGCCGGCCGCGGCGGCCCGCAGCAGCGCGTCGAGGACGACCGGGTCCCGGTGCGCAGCGCCCTGTTCGAACTCCAGCAGCACTTCCAGCAGCTCGTCCCGCAGTGGCTGCGAGGCCGGGCTGCCGGGCGAGGCCAGCACCCCGGCGAGCGAACCGCGCACCGGCGCGGGTGCCGGCCGGTCCCGGAGCAGCCCGGTCAGCAGGGGCAGCAGCAGGGCACGGGCGGCGGGCCCGTGCTCCAGCCTGCGGTCGAGGTAGGCGGCGGTGTGGACGGTGTCCTCGGGGTGGCTGTCGACGTAGGTCCGTACGAGCCCGGCGGCGTGCAGGGCGAGCGCGGGGGCGTCGATCCCGGCGAGGGCGCGCAGCACCTCGCCGGCGCTGTCGCCGGATCGCCGGAGGCGCTCGCGGTACGCGGCCAGCACCTGGTCGGGGTGGGTGGGCAGGGCGACGGCGAGCGCGGCCGGGGACAGCCGGGGGCCGCCCTCGGCGAAGGCGCGCAGGGCCTGCGGCAGGCAGCGGTCCCTGGTCTGCGGGTCGGCCACCAGCCGGGTCAGCGCAGGCCCGTGCAGTTCGGTGTCGCCGGGGCGGGCCAGCAGGGCGAGGGCGGAGCGGCGCAGCAGCTCGCGGTCGGCCTCGCGGGTGAGGTTCGGTGCGACGACCGCCCCGTAGGAGGCGGCCGCGATCCGCCGGTCGCGGCGTTCGTCGTCGCGGGACCAGCGCTCGACGGCCCGGCAGAGCGCGGAGGGTTCGTCCTCGGCCAGGGCCGCGAGCAGCTCGACGGCCCGGGGGTGGTCGGTGGAGACCAGCGCGTCGGCCAGGTCGTCCACGGCGAGGTCGCGGCGGGCGTAGAGGAGGTCCTGCGCGGCCGCCGCGACGGTGGGGCGCGGGGCGGCTTCACGGTCGGCCGCGATGGGCTGTTCGTCGGTGAACCAGGTGCACAGGAGCGGCTGGAGGGCACGCGGATGGGCGGCGAGCCGGCGTGCCACCGCGTCCAGGAAGCCCCCGCCGTCGGCGTCGTCCTCGCCGCGTGGCGGTCCGTCGGCGGGGACGAGCCGGCGGAACAGGTCCATCCGGTCCGCCTCGGGCAGCCGCAGCCGCCGCCAGAACCACGGCCCGAACTCCGCGTACACCCCCTGCGGACCGGCCCCGCCGGCCTCGGCGGAACTGCGGACGATGCGCCCGGTGAGCAGCCGGAGCACGCCGAGGTGCGGCCGGGCGTCGGGCACCCGCAGGAGCGTCTCGGCGAGCAGATGCGCGGCCCACCAGCGGGCGTCGGGGGGCGGGCAGCCACCGGCCGAGGACGGCTCGGCGGACGGGGCCTCGGCGGAGGGCGGCTCGGCGGGATCGTCGCCCGGCCGCGCCGCGGTGGCGGTGCTGTTTCCTGAAGCGCCCGGGGCGTCCGGTGACGGGTCCGGTGACGGGTCCGGTGACGGGTCCGGTCCGCCGGTCCTAAGCGCCGTCCCCTCCCCTCCGGCCGGCAGCCGGTCCAGCGCCTCGATCAGGTCGGCCAGCCGGTGGGCCAGCGCGGCGGGGCCCTGGCGGCGGCCCAGGACCAGGAGTGCCTGGATCACGGGTCCGATCCGGTGGCGCGGCACCGGGAGGGTGCGCGGCTCGGTGTCCCCGGCTCCCCCGGCCGGGGCCGCGTGGCCGGCGCCGGGGCCTTCGGCCGTGTCCGGGCGCCGGGGGTGCGGAACCCGGCCGCCGCTCTCCGCCGCCTCGGCAGCGGGGGCGTGCCAGCGGTGCACCAGCGCCCGCAGCGCCGCGTCCAGGTCCAGATGTGCGCCCTGGACCCAGTCCCCCAGCTCCTCGTGCGCGAAGCGGTAGCCCGCTCCCGCCGGGACCAGCAGGCCCTCGGTGAGCACGGCCGACGCCCAGCCCGTGCGCCACGGGAAGACCTGCTCGAACCCGGTCCGGTCCAGCTCCCCCTGCCCCGGCCCGAGGCAGCGCCGGGCCGCCTCGTGGACCTGGCCCGCCACCTGCGCCGCCAGCCGCCGCACCGCGCTGCCCCTCGGGGCCGGCCGGCACTCGGCGGCGATCCGGACCGCGATGCGCAGGCACATCAGGTCCAGGTGGGCGCCGAAGACCTCCTCGGTGTCCGGCCGCCCCGGTGTGTCCGGCGGCAGCGCCTCGCGCACCTCCGCCAGCAGCCGCAGGGTGAGCGGGTGCCGGTCGTGGCCGGCGGCGAGCGCGTCGGGCGGGAGCCCGTACCGCTGCCGGGCGAGCTCGGCCTGACCGACGGTGAGGTCGTCGACGCGCAGGGCGGACGGCAGTCGCCGGGCGGGCCTGGCCGGGCGGTGCAGCGCGTCCGGCGGGCAGAGTGCGCCGGCGGTCTCCCAGTGCTCGGGGCGGCAGGCGACGACGAGCCGTGCCCCGTTCTCCCGGAGCCAGCCGACCGTGCCGGTGCTCCACCGGGCCAGCCGGTGCGCCAGGACGGGCGGCATCTCCTCGGGGCCGTCCAGCAGGACGAGCAGCGGGCTGCCGGAGTCCGCCGCCAGCCGGGCCACCCGTTCCGCGGTGGCGGCGGCCATGTCGCCGAGGGCTCCGGCGGCGGTGACGATGCGCCCGGCCTGCCCGAGTGTGCGGGCGATCGCGTCGGCCACGGAGGTGTCGTCGGCCAGCAGGTCGGCGCCGCGCAGCCACAGGGTGAGCGCGGGCACCGGGCCCCGGGCCCGCCGGGCGGCGAGCGCGGCGAGCTCGGTGGTACGGCCGGTGCCCGGCTCCCCCACGAGGCCGAGGACGACCGCGCTCGCCCGGCCGGCCACCGCTGGTCCGGCGGCGGCGAACGCGCTGAACTCCGCGGTGGTCGCGGGCCGTTCCACCGGATCGGGCCGGACACCGTGTCCGCCCGCCGAGCCGACGGACATGGCGGTCAGCTGGAGGGCTCCGGCCAGGTTCAGATCGCGGCCGTAGCCGGGCACGCTCATGGCGTTGCGCCGCAGCAGCTCGCGCAGGGGTCCGCCGTCGCCCGTCCCGGCCAACGGCACCGCGCATCCGGCGGCGGCGTGGCCGGCCCGCAGGGAGGTGCCGAGCACCGCGATGACCGCGCCGGTGTCCGGGTCGAGGACCGGCCCGCCCACGGCCGCGCCGCCGAGCCGGAGCGCGTCGCTGCCGTCCGTGCCGAGGGCCAGCTCCAGCGCCCGGCCGATCCGGTGGGCGGCGCCGCCGGCCGTGTACGTCACCGGGACCGGGCCCAGGACGCGGGCCTCGCGCCAGCCGTGCGCGGCGATCGTCACGTAGCTGCCGGCCTCGATCCGCTCCCGCTCCACGATGGGCAGCGGCTGCGCGCCCAGCGCCTCCGGCCCGCCGGTGGGCAGCAGCGCGAGATCCAGCTCGGGCAGGGCGGTGATGTCATCGGCTTCGACGCGGCAGCTGCGCCCGTCCGTGCCGTGCAGGACGAGGTGGCCGACCCCGTCGACCGCCTCGTGGCTGGTCACGACCGTGCCCCGGTCGTCAGCGACGAACCCGGTCCCCCTCGGCCGGCCGGCCGAATCGCACAGTCGTACCAGCGTCGCCCGGTCCCCGCATCCCATGATCCGACGTTAGGTCCACCGTGATCGACAAGAGGCCATTGGAGTAAAAGCGCCCCCGTTCGCACCCTTGATTCACTCCGAGCGCCTGCTCAATGGGGTGAATCAGGGGCATTCGATGGACAGGAGGCGATAGGTGCCTGTGGAGCGGGCGTGGGACCCTGCCCGCTCCACAGCGCGGACACCGGAGGCGTTCAGCCGAAGACGGCGAGGCTCTTGGCCTTGCCCTTCTGCTCCTCGACGAGGACCAGGAAGCGCCCGTCGGGCCCGAAGACCGCGACCGGCCCCGGCGGGTAGGCGGGCATGTCGATCCGCATCCCGTTCAGCAGCAGCCGGGCCCGCTTCTCGTCGACGTCCCAGCGCGGGAACGCCGAGGCGGCGGCCTCGGCCACCGGCATCACGGTCAGCTCCTCCTGGTGCTGGTCCAGGGTCCTCGCCCCGTCGAGACCGTACGGGCCGACGCGGGTGCGCCGCAGCGCGGTGAGGTGCCCGCCCACGCCGAGTCCGGCGCCGAGGTCGCGGGCGATGGCCCGGATGTACGTACCGGAGGAGCAGACCACCGAGACGACCAGGTCGACCACCGGGGTGCCGTCATCGGCGACGGCCTCGCGGACGTCGTAGACGTTGAAGGACGAGATGGTCACCGGCCTGGCCGGGATCTCGAACTCCTCGCCGCCGCGCACCCGCGCGTAGGACCGTTTGCCGTCGATCTTGATGGCGCTGACCTTGGACGGCACCTGCATGATGGCGCCGGTCAGCGCGGCGACCCCGGCGTCGATCCCCTCACGGGTCACTCCGGAGGCGTCGGTGGACGAGGTGATCTCGCCCTCCGCGTCGTCGGTGACGGTGTCCTGGCCGAGCCGGATCGTACCGAGGTACTCCTTCTCGGTCAGCGCGAGATGGCCGAGCAGCTTGGTGGCCTTCTCGACGCCGAGCACGAGCACGCCCGTCGCCATCGGGTCCAGCGTGCCGGCGTGGCCGACGCGGCGGGTCCTGGCGATGCCGCGCATCTTGGCGACGACGTCGTGCGAAGTGAAGCCGGACGGCTTGTCGACGATGACAAGGCCGTCCGGCGTCCTGTTGTTCTGCGCTGTCATTCGGAGGCGGTGTCCTCGTCGGTCTCGTCCTCCGGCTTGCGGTACGGGTCGGCGTCGCCCGCGTAAGCGGCGCCCGAGGACGCCTCGCGCACCTTGGCGTCCGAGGCGCGTGCCCGGTCGAGGAGGTCCTCGATCGCCTTGGCGTTCTCGGGGAGCGCGTCCGCCATGAAGGCGAGCGTGGGGGTGAACTTCGTCCCGGCCGCCGCGCCGACCGCCGACCGCAGGATGCCCTTCGCGCTCTCCAGACCGGCTGCCGCGCTCGCCCGGTCCTCGTCGTCGCCGTAGACCGTGTAGAAGACCGTGGCCTCCCGCAGGTCGCCGGTGACGCGGGTGTCCGTGATGGTCACGTGCGTACCCAGGCGCGGGTCCTTGATTCCGCGCTGCAGTTTCTCGGCGACCACCTCCTGGATGAGGTCCGCCAGCTTCTTAGCCCGCGCGTTGTCGGCCACTGGTCCGTCTCCTTCTCGCTTTGGACCCGGCCGGGAGCCGGGGGCGGCGTCGCCCGCCCTCCGGTTCCCGGCCGGTCCTGCTCAATCGTCTTCGTCGCTGTGGAGCCGCCGCCGTACGGACAGCAGCTCCACTTCCGGCCGGCCGGCGATCAGCCGCTCGCACCGGTCCAGTACGTCCGTGAGGTGCCCGGTGTCCCCGGAGACCACGGCGAGGCCGATCTCGGCCCTGCGATGGAGGTCCTGGCCGCCCGTCTCCGCCACGCTCACCGCGTATTTGCGCTGGAGCTCGGCAACGATCGGACGGACCACGGAGCGCTTCTCCTTCAGCGACCGTACGTCGCCGAGAAGCAGGTCGAAGGACAGTGTCCCCACATACATGTATGTCCGGATGTCCCGCCGGTTCGGGTTCGTGCCCCACCAGTGTTTGGCAGGGACACAAGAACCGTACACGGAACGGCCGGGGCCGATCGACGGAAATACCACCCGTCGACCGGCCCCGACTGTTGAGGTACGGGTCAGCCTCGCGGCTTCTCGCGCATCTCGTACGTCGCGATGACGTCGTCGATCTTGATGTCGTTGAAGTTTCCGAGGTTGATACCGCCCTCGAAGCCTTCGCGGATCTCGGTGACGTCGTCCTTGAAGCGGCGCAGCCCGGAGATGTTGAGGCTCTCCGCGATGACCTTGCCGTCGCGGAGCAGGCGCGCCTTGGTGTTGCGCTTGACCTCGCCGGACCGGACCAGCACACCGGCGATGTTGCCCAGCTTGGACGAGCGGAAGATCTCGCGGATCTCCGCCGTACCGAGCTCGACCTCTTCGTACTCCGGCTTGAGCATGCCCTTGAGGGCCGCTTCGATCTCTTCGATCGCCTGGTAGATGACCGAGTAGTACCGGACGTCCACACCCTCGCGGTCGGCCATCTGCTCGGCACGCCCTGCGGCGCGCACGTTGAAGCCGATCACGATGGCGTCGGAGCCGGTCGCCAGGTTGATGTCCGACTCGGTGACCGCACCCACACCGCGGTGCAGGATCCGGATGTCGACCTCTTCACCGACGTCGAGCTGGAGCAGCGAGGACTCGAGAGCCTCCACCGAACCGGACGCGTCGCCCTTGATGATGAGGTTGAGCTCCTGGACCAGACCGGCCTTGAGCGCCTCGTCCAGGTTCTCCAGGGAGAACCGGACACCCTTGCGGGCGAAGTTGGCGTTGCGCTCACGAGCGGCACGCTTCTCGGCGATCTGGCGGGCCGTACGGTCCTCGTCGACCACCAGGAGGTTGTCGCCGGCACCCGGGACGTTGGTGAGACCCAGGACCAGGACGGGGGTCGAGGGACCCGCTTCCTGGACGTTCTGACCGTTGTCGTCGAGCATCGCCCGGACACGGCCGTACGCGTCGCCGACCACCACGGTGTCGCCGATGCGCAGCGTTCCGCGCTGGACCAGGACGGTCGAGACGGCACCCCGGCCTCGGTCGAGGTGGGACTCGATCGCAATACCCTGCGCGTCCTGCTCCGGGTTGGCCCGCAGGTCGAGCGAGGCGTCGGCGGTGAGGACGACGGCCTCCAGGAGAGCCTCGATGTTGAGGCCCTGCTTGGCGGAGATGTCGACGAACATCGTGTCGCCGCCGTACTCCTCGGCCACCAGACCGAACTCGGTGAGCTGACCGCGCACCTTGACCGGGTCGGCACCCTCGACGTCGATCTTGTTGACCGCGACCACGATCGGCACGTCGGCCGCCTTGGCGTGGTTCAGCGCCTCGATCGTCTGGGGCATCACACCGTCGTTCGCCGCCACCACGAGGATCGCGATGTCGGTGGACTTCGCACCACGTGCACGCATGGCGGTGAACGCCTCGTGACCCGGGGTGTCGATGAAGGTGATGCGACGGTCCTCGCCGTTGACCTCGGCGCCGACCTGGTAGGCACCGATGTGCTGCGTGATACCGCCGGCCTCGCCCGCGACGACGTTCGTCTTGCGGATCGCGTCCAGCAGCCGGGTCTTACCGTGGTCGACGTGACCCATGACGGTCACGACCGGCGGACGGGAGACCAGGGCCTCTTCGCCGCCCTCGTCCTCGCCGAACTCGATGTCGAAGGACTCGAGCAGCTCGCGGTCCTCCTCCTCGGGGCTGACGATCTCCAGGACGAAGTTCATCTCGTCCGCGAGGAGCTTCAGCGTCTCGTCCGGGACGGACTGCGTGGCAGTGACCATCTCGCCGAGGTTCATCATCACGCCGACGAGCGACGCCGGGTTCGCGTTGATCTTCTCCGCGAAGTCCGTGAGCGAAGCACCGCGAGACAGCCGGACAGCCTGCCCGTTGCCGCGGGGCAGCATGACGCCGCCCACCGACGGAGCCTGCATCGACTCGTACTCCTGGCGCCTCTGCCGCTTCGACTTGCGACCACGACGCGCGGGACCGCCGGGGCGGCCGAAGGCACCCTGTGTGCCACCACGGGCACCGGGGCCACCGGGACGCCCGCCGAAGCCGGGACGACCGCCGAAGCCGCCGCCACCCGGACGACCGGGAGCGCCACCGCCGCCACCGGGACGGCCGGCGAAACCGCCGCCACCGCCACCGGGACCGGCCGGACGGCCTGCGAAGCCGCCGCCACCGGGACGGCCTGCGCCGCCACCGCCGCCGGGACGACCGCCGCCGCCACCGGGACCGCGGCCACCGCCGGGGCCACCACCGGGACGCGGGCCGGCAGCGGGACGCTGCGGCATCATGCCCGGGTTGGGACGGTTACCGCCGGCGCCGGGGGCGCCGCCGGGACGAGGAGCCTGCGGGCGCGGCATGCCGCCCGGAGACGGACGTGCGCCGCCCTGCCCCTGGGGGCGCGGGGCGCCGCCGGGGCCGCCCTGCGGACGCGGGGCACCGGGGCGCTCCGAGCCGCCACCGGGACGCGGGGCGCCGCCGGGACGGGGCGACTGCGGACGGGCCATGCCCGTCGAGCCACCGGAGGTGAACGGGTTGTTGCCCGGACGGGGACCCGCCGGACGTGCGCCGGGACGCGGGGCGCCCTGGCCTGCGGGACGCGCCGGACGGTCGCCGCCACGGGCACCGTCGCGGCCGCCGTCACGCTGACCACCGTCGCGGCCACCGTCACGCTGACCGCCGGCCGGAGCCGGACGGGCAGGGCGGGGACCCGGTGTGGCACCCGCGGGACGCGGGGCCTGCTGCTGCTGCGGTGCGGCCGGCTGCGCGGGGGCCGGGGCCGAGAACTCGGCCGCGGGCACCGGGGTGACCGGGGCGGGCTTCGCGGGTGCGGGCTTGGGGCCCGGACGCGGGCCCGCCGACGGCGCGGCGGCCGCAGCGGGGGTGCTGCTCGGGGCCTCGTCGGCGGCCGGCTTGGCAGCCGGTACGCCGGGCTTCGGGGCAGCGGGACGTGCCGCAGCGGCCGGGGAGGGCGCTGCGGGCTTCACGGGGGCGGCCTTGCGGGGCGCGCCAGGCTTTGCAGCGGACTTGCCGGCGGCGCTGCCACCGGGACCCTGCAGTGCGTCAGTCAACTTGCGTACAACCGGCGCCTCGATCGTCGAGGACGCCGAACGTACGAACTCACCGAGTTCCTGGAGCTTGGCCATGACGACCTTGCTCTCAACCCCGAACTCCTTGGCGAGTTCGTATACCCGGACCTTAGCCACTTCGCTCCTTTTAGGTCCGGGTTACCGCCGGACCGTCGCTACTTCATGGGCGTACTCATCGCGTACTCATCGAGTGCTCATCGCAATCTCGACCTACTTCCAACTCGCGAGGTACCTGACCGCACGGGGACCCGTGCCGTTCAATTTGCTGTTCCTACGGTGTCACCCGTTCGACGAACCGCTGTACAGCTGCGGGGTCGAACGGCCCCTTGGCCTTGAAGGCCCGGGGGAATGCCCGGCGGCGAACCGCCAGGTCGAGACAGACAGATGCGGGGTGTACATATGCACCCCGGCCGGGCAGCGTACCGCGAGGGTCGGGGACGCAAGCGTCTCCGTCCGCCACGATGCGCAGCAGCTCGCTCTTGGCCGCTCGCTCCCGGCAACCCACACAGGTTCGCTCAGGGCAAGCGCGGGCGTGCGTCCGGCCAGACACGTTTAAGTCTACCTCCCCGTAACGACCTCACCCGTTTGGGGCAGAGATCGAACGGATGTTGTCGTGATCTCAGCGGCATGTCGACGAGATCTATTCCTTGTGGGCCGCTCCGGACCGGGCCTCGGGGCGCTCTTCCGCGCGCCCCGGCCGGTCGCCGGATCAGTTGCGCTCGGCGCGCTCCCGGGCCCGCTCGGCCCGCTCGCGGTCGGCCACGTCGCGCTCGGCGTCGGTCTCGGTGTCCGGGCGGATGTCGATGCGCCAGCCGGTGAGACGGGCGGCGAGACGGGCGTTCTGGCCCTCCTTGCCGATCGCCAGCGACAGCTGGTAGTCGGGCACGGTGACCCGGGCGGAGCGTGCGCCGAGGTCCACGACCTCGACCTCGCTGACCCGGGCGGGCGAGAGCGCGTTGGCGACCATCTCGGCCGGGTCGTCCGACCAGTCCACGATGTCGATCTTCTCGCCGAGCAGCTCGGCCATGACATTGCGCACACGGCCGCCCATCGGGCCGATGCAGGCGCCCTTGGCGTTGAGTCCGGAACGGGTGGAGCGGACCGCGATCTTGGTGCGGTGGCCGGCCTCGCGGGCGATCGCGCAGATCTCGACGGAACCGTCCGCGATCTCCGGGACCTCCAGCGCGAAGAGCTTCTTCACCAGGTTGGGGTGGGTCCGCGACAGCGTCACCGACGGACCGCGCACGCCCTTGGCCACCCGTACGACGTAGGTGCGCAGCCGCAGGCCGTGGGTGTACTCCTCGCCGGGCACCTGCTCCTGCACCGGCAGGATGGCCTCCAGCTTGCCGATGTCGACCAGGACGTTCTTCGGGTCCTTGCCCTGCTGGACGACGCCGGTGACGACATCGCCCTCGTGGCCCGCGTACTCGCCGAACGTGCGGTCGTCCTCGGCGTCGCGCAGCCGCTGCAGGATGACCTGCTTGGCGGTGGTCGCGGCGATCCGGCCGAAGCCCGACGGGGTGTCGTCGAACTCCTTGGGCTCTTGGCCCTCCTCCAGATCGGCCGGGTCCTCCTTGGCCCACACCGTCACATGGCCGCGCTCGTCCAGCTCCACGCGCGCCCTGCGGTGGCTGCCGTCGGTGCGGTGGTACGCGATGAGGAGGGCCGACTCGATCGCCTCGACGAGCACGTCGAACGGGATCTCCTTGTCCTGCGCCAAGCCCTTCAGAAGCTTCACATCGATGTCCACGGCTACGCCTCCTCTTCCTTCTTGTCCTTGCGGTTGAATTCCAGCTCCACGCGCGCCCTGGCGATCTCCGTGAAGGCGATGCGGCGGGACGTGGGCTTGCGGCCCTTGACGCCCGGGACCTCGAGATCGAGGCCCTCCTCGTCGACCGCGAGGATGCGGGCCACCAGCTCGCCGCCCTCGTTCAGGGTCAGCCTGGCCAGGCGGCCGGTGTTGCGTACGTAGTGGCGGTGCTCGGTCAACGGGCGGTCGGCGCCGGGAGAGCTGACCTCCAGGACGTACTCTTCCTCGCCCATCGCGTCGGTCTCGTCGAGCTTCTCGGAGATCGCGCGGCTCAGATCCGCGCAGGTGTCGAGCTCCACGCCCTCTTCGGAGTCCACGATGATCCGCAGCACCCGGCGGCGGCCGGCCCGGGACACTTCGATCTCTTCCAGATCCAGCTGCTCGGCGCTGACGAGCGGTTCTACCAGCCCGCGCAGCCTCTCGCTCTGGGTGGTGCTCATCCGGGTGACTCCTCGGCCGCGTGTGCTGTTGTGGGGATCGTCGCGTGTCTGGGTCAAAGGGTATCCGGTCCCAGGGGGTGTTGCCGTCCGCCGGCCCCGCGAGCGCGGGTACGCTCGCCTGCGGTGATCACTTCCGGACACATCCGGTCAAGACAGGTCCAGGCCCGAAGGAGAACAGGTGCGGCGCACGGGGACGACGCGCAGGGGCGCGCTCACCGCGACGGGAGCGATCGCCATGGGGGCGGTGCTGGCCGGCTGCGGAGACGGCGCCGACGAGAGCGGCGGCCGGAAGGGCTCGGCACCCGCCGACGCCCGGACCGCCTCCGACAGTGCCTCGGCGGTACGGGCGGAGACCTCGCTCCGGAAGAAGGCCGCCGGTGTGTCCGCGTCCCTGCTGGGGCAGTACGAGAACGTGCTCGCCGCCCATCCGGCGACCTCGGCCGGACTCACCCCGCTGCGCGACGCCGTACGTGCCCACGTCCAGGCCCTCGCCCCGGGCGGCGGGGCCTCGCTCGAATTCGTCCGCACCCGGCCCGCAGGCAGCCCCCCGGAGGCCGTCAAGGCCCTGGCCGCCGGCGAGCGCCGCGCCTCGGCCGCGCACACGGCGGCCCTGCTGGACGCGCCGCCGGAGCTGGCCCGGCTGCTCGCCTCGGTCGCGGCGGCCGCTTCGGCGCACTCCTACCTGCTGACCGAACTGGCCAAGGAGACGAAGGCGTGAGCGACAAGGACCTGCGCGACGCGACGCTGAAGGCCGCGCAGGCGGCCCTGGCCGCCGAACACGCCGCGGTATACGGGTACGGGGTGGCGGGCGGCCGGGTCGCCGCGGACCGCCGCGCCGAGGCCACCGCCGCGCACCACGCCCACCGGGCCCGCCGCGACGCGCTGGTGCGCACCGTGCGCGGCCTGGGCGGTGAACCGGTGGCGGCGGACCCCGCGTACGCTCTGCCGTTCGCGGTGCCCGGCGCGGCCGCGGCGGTGCGGCTCGCCGCCGTGCTGGAGGACCGGGTGGCGGACGTCTACTCCGACCTCGTACGGGCCGCCGACGGGCCGCTGCGGCGGGATGCCGCGGACGCGCTGCGGGAGGCCGCGGTGCGCGCGGTTCGCTGGCGGGGCAGCGGCGTACCCTTTCCCGGGCTCGTCGAGCGGGCCGCCGACGGTTCCCGCAAGGACGGTGCCGGTGAGAAGGACGAGGCGGCGGGTACCGACGCGAAGACCGGCCCGGACGCGAAGGGCCGGAACGGCGCGTCGCACTGAAGCAGGCTCTGAAAGGGAACACGGCACGTATGGGTTTTGAACCGCCGCAGCGTCTGGTGCGAGCGCTCGGCGAGTCGTACGGGGGTACGGCCGCCGGGGAATGGCTCGCGGAGCTTCCCGAACTGACCGAACGAGCCCTGGCAGGACGGGACCTGTCCGTGGACCGGGTCGCCGCCCCCGGCGGGCGCAGCAGCCTGGTCCTCCTGGTGCGGGGCGGTGACGGCGCCCCGGCGGCGCTGAAGATCTCTCCGTCGGGGGCCGCGCCCGAGCTCGAAAGGGCGGCGCTGGCGCACTGGGGCGGCTGGGGCGCGGCCCGGCTGGTCGCGCCGGGTGAGGATCTGCTCCCCGGACAGGCCGGGGCCGGCGCCCTGCTCCTGGAGCGGCTGCACCCCGAGGTGTCGCTGCGTTCGCTGCCGGAGGCCAAGGCCCTGCTGGAGGCGGCGGGCACGGTACGGCGGCTGTGGGTCGAGCCGCCCGCCGCTCACGCCTTCGAGACGGTCGCGGAGCGGACCGCGCTGCGGACCGGGCCGATGCGGGCCGCAGCCGAGGCCGATCCGGATCTCGGCCCCCTGGTCACCGCGGCGCTGGCGGCGCGCGAGGAACTGCTCGCCCACTCCCCCGAGACCCTGCTGCTGCACGGCAACTTCCGGCAGAGCAAGGTGCTCGCGGGCGAGCGCGCGCCCTGGCTGACCGTGGGCCCCGAGCCGCTGGTCGGCGAGCGGGCCTACGACCTGGCGCGGCTGGTGCGCGACCGGGTGGAGGACCTGATCGCCTCCTCCGGCGGAGCGATGACCGCCCGGCGCAGGATCAAGCGCCTCGCGGAGGCCCTCGAGGTGGACCGCGAGCGGCTGCACGGCTGGACGCTGTTCCGCGCGGTGGAGTCGGGCACCCGGGCGCTCGCCGCGGGCCGCCGCCAGGAGGGCGAAGTGACGCTGGAGTTCGCGGGCTGGCTGTAGCCGGACGCGGGCGGCCGGGGTGCGGGCCGTCCGATGGGTCCCGGGTCCTGAAGCTCCTTGACCTGAAGCGCGATTGAGCTTCTAGCGTGTCGTCGGGTTCATCATCCGACGACGGGAAGACGCTCATGATCCTCGTGACCGGCGCCACCGGGAACATCGGCCGTGCCCTGCTGAAGGAACTTCACGCACACGGTGCCGGGCCGCTCCGGGGGCTCACCCGCGATGCCTCACGGGCCGTCCTGCCCGACGGGGCCGAGGCCGTACGGGGCGACTTCACGGATCCGGCGTCGCTGAAGCCCGCACTGGACGGGGTGCGCTCGATGTTCCTGGTCTCGCGCCTCGGCCCGGACGCCGACATCCTCGAAGCCGCCCGGCGGGCGGGGGTGGAGCACGTCGTGCTGGTGTCGTCCATCACCGTCCTGACCCACCCCCGCCTCGGCCCCGCCGGCGAGAACCTCGCGGTGGAGCGGCTGCTCAGGGCGAGCGGCATGGCCTGGACGGTCCTGCGGCCGACACAGTTCGCCTCGAACGCCCTGATGTGGGCGGGCACCGTCCGCGGCCACGGAACCGTTCACGCGCCCTACGCCGACACGCCGCTGCCGACGATTCACCCGGCGGACATCGCGTCGGTGGCACGGGTGGCGCTGACCGAGCCCGGCCACCGGGGCCGGACCTACGCCCTGACCGGTCCGGAGCCGGTGACCGCCCGGCAGCAGGCCGAGGCCATAGCCGCCGCGCTGGGCCGGGAGGTCCCCTTCGCCGGGATCAGCCGCCAGGAGGCGTACCCGCAGATGGCCGCGGTCTTCGGGCCCGAGGCCGCTGACGCGGTGCTCGACGTCACGGGCGGCGACGTGAACGACGAGCTGCTGACGGTGCGCGACACGGTCTCGCGGGTCACCGGAGCACCTGCCCGCCCCTTCCGGCAGTGGGCCGCGGAGAACGCCGACGCCTTCCGCTGAATCGCCTGGGCCTGTCCCGGCAGCACTTCGTCCCGCCGGAGGAACCGACGGGACGAAGTGCTGCCGGGACAGGGCCCGTACGGCGTTGCGGGGTGGTCAGCCCTGCTGGGTGAGGCGGGCGATCGCCTCGTCGACGGTGAGCTCCTCGCGCTCGCCGGTGCGGCGGTCCTTGAGCTCCAGGACGCCCTCGGCCGAGCGGCGGCCGGCGACCAGGATCTGCGGGACGCCGATCAGCTCGGAGTCGGTGAACTTGACGCCGGGCGAGACGCCCGCGCGGTCGTCGACCAGGACGCGCAGACCGGCCGCGTTCAGCTTCTCGGAGACGTCGAGGGCCAGCTCGGTCTGGAGCGCCTTGCCCGCGGCGACCACGTGCACATCGGCCGGGGCGATCTCACGGGGCCAGCACAGACCCTTGTCGTCGGCGGTCTGCTCGGCGAGCGCGGCGACGGCGCGGGAGACGCCGATGCCGTACGAGCCCATCGTCACGCGGACGGGCTTGCCCTGCTGGCCGAGGACGTCCAGGGAGAAGATGTCGGCGTACTTGCGGCCGAGCTGGAAGATGTGGCCGATCTCGATGGCACGGTCCACCTGGAGGCCGGCGCCGCACTTGGGGCAGGGGTCCCCGGCCTCGACGACCACGACGTCGAGGTAGTCGTCGACCTCGAAGTCACGGCCCGCGACGACGTTCTTCGCGTGCTTGCCGTCCTTGTTGGCACCCGTGATCCACGCGGTGCCCGAGGCGATGCGCGGGTCGGCGATGTAGCGGACCTTCTCCAGGCCCTGCGGGCCGACGTAGCCGCGCACCAGGTCGGGGCGGCCGACGAAGTCCTCGGCGGTGACGAGCTCGACGACGGCGGGGGCCAGGTGCTCACCGAGCTTGCCGAGGTCGACCTCGCGGTCACCGGGCACGCCCACGGCCACGATCTCGCCGTCGACCTTGACCAGGAGGTTCTTCAGGGTGGCGGAGGCCGGCACGCCCAGGTGGGCGGCGAGGGTCTCGATGGTCGGGGTGTCGGGGGTGTCCAGCTCCTCGACGGGACCGGCCGCCGAGCCGTCGGCCGGGGTGGCGTTGAACGTCACGGCCTCGGTGTTGGCGGCGTAGTCGCAGTTCGGACAGTCGACGAAGGTGTCCTCGCCGGCGGGCGCGGGCGCCAGGAACTCCTCGGAGGCCGAGCCGCCCATGGCGCCGGAGACCGCGGAGACGATGCGGTGGTCGAGGCCGAGCCGCTCGAAGATCCGGATGTAGGCGGCGCGGTGCAGCTGGTACGCCTCGGCGAGACCCTCGTCGGTGGTGTCGAAGGAGTACGAGTCCTTCATCTGGAACTCGCGGCCGCGCAGCACTCCGGCGCGGGGGCGGGCCTCGTCGCGGTACTTGGTCTGGATCTGGTAGAGGATCACCGGCAGGTCCTTGTAGGACGAGCACATGTCCTTGACGACCTGGGTGAAGATCTCCTCGTGGGTGGGGCCCAGGAGGTAGTCGGCGCCTTTGCGGTCCTTGAGCCGGAACAGCAGGTCGCCGTACTCGTCGTAGCGGCCGCTCGCCTCGTACGCCTCCTTGGGCAGCAGCGCGGGGAGCAGCACCTCCTGGCCGCCGATGGCGTCCATCTCCTCGCGGACGACGCGGCTGACGTTCTCGAGGACCTTCTTGCCCAGCGGCAGCCAGGACCAGATGCCGGCGGCGGTGCGGCGTACGTATCCGGCCCGGACGAGCAGCTTGTGGTTGAGCGTCTCGGCGTCCGCCGGGTCGTCGCGCAGTGTCTTGATCATCAATCGGGACATGCGCTGGACCTGGGCCATGGTGAACTCCTGCTCGGAAGGGTGGTGTGCAGGAGGTTAGCCGGGCGGCACGGGCGGGCGGAAATCGATTCGCTCAGCCACGCTCCGCGCGGAGCAGCGGAAGCGGTGCTCCCATGACCGCGTACGGCTTGGGAGCGCTGGGGAAGAGCACCTGCCGGGCCAGGTCGCGGTAGCCGAGCGAGCGGTACAGACCCCGGGCCGGGCTGTCCGTGTCGATCGCGGAGAGGATGGAGCGGGGCTGCTCCACGGCGTCGGTGATGGTGGTGATCAGGGTGCGGCCGATCCCGTGGTTCTGGAACTCGGGGTGGACGTGCAGTTCGGTGATCACGAAGGAGTCGTCGAGCCAGTGCGCGGAGCCGGTGGCGCGCAGGCAGGGCTCGACGACGGTGGACCACCAGTGGCCGCGTTCGTTCGGCATGCCGTAGACGAAGCCGACGAGCCGGTCGTCCGGGGTGAGGGCGCCGAGCGCGCGGGCGCAGGGGTGGTCGAGGTGTCTGAGGACGATGTGGCGGCGTACTTCGATCTCGTCGGGGCCGAGGCCGAAGGCGACGGCCTGGACGGCGAGCGCCTCGTCCACGCGTGCGGCGAGATCGATCGGTCCGATCCGGACGCTGGGTGTGTGGGGGCCGCCCCCGGAAGCTGCTGCCATGGACAGACCCTACTGTCCGTGGCGGTGGGCGGGGTACGGGCCGGCGCGGAACGGATCGGGGGCCGGGTCAGAATTGGGGGCCGGGTCAGAACAGCACGCTCATGAACGCGCCGACCTCGCGGAAGCCGATGCGGCGGTAGGACCTGCGCGCGGGGGTGTTGTAGTCGTTCACGTAGAGGCTGACGACCGGGGCGATGTCGGCCAGCGCGTAACGCAGGACGGCTGCCATACCGGCCTCGGAGAGGCCCCGGCCGCGGAACTCGGGGGCGACCCAGACGCCCTGGATCTGGCAGGCCTGTGCGGTGGTGGCGCCGATCTCGGCCTTGAAGACGACCTTGCCGTCCTCGATGCGGGCGAAGGAGCGGCCGGCGGCGATGAGCTCCGCGACGCGGGCCTGGTAGAGGAGTCCGCCGTCGCCGGCGAGCGGGGAGATGCCGACCTCCTCGGTGAACATGGCGACGCAGGCCGGCATCAGGATGTCCATCTCGTCCTTGCGGACGCGGCGGACCAGTGGATCGGGTGTCACGTCGGCTGCGGGGTTCTCGGTGACCATGAGGGGCTGGTTGGCCCGGACCTCGCGGGCGGGGCCCCAGCCCGGTTCGAGGAGCCGCCACAGCTGTGCGGTCGGCTCGGCGGGGCCGACGATCGAGGAGCAGCGGCGGCCGGCCCGGCGGGCCCGGTCCGCGAAGGCCCTGACGGCTTCGGGGCCGGCGCAGATGGGGACGAGGTTGGCCCCTGAGTAGCACAAGGAGCGCAGCCGCCCGTTGGCGTACCAGCCCCACATCTCGCCGCCGAGGCGCCATGGGTCGAGGCCCGCGATCTGGACCCGGGAGGTCACGAAGGCGTTGGCTACTGGTTCGCTCTCCAGCACCGCGAGCGCGGCGCCGAGGTCGCTGGGTTCGAGGACCCGAGTGGTGGTCTGCGTCAACACGAGGGGGCCTCACCATGCGGTCTGCTGATTTCCGCACTGTACCCAAAGAGGCCGGGAGACGCCGCTCGTGGCCGTGAACAGCTTGCGCGGAACGCGGTGACCTCGCTCACGGACAACGCCCCGCGGAGCTGTGGGCTCCGGCGGGGCGCTGTCGTGGGTGTCATGGGTGTCATGGGTTCAGCTGATGGAGACCTCGGGCTCGCCGGAGGCGATGCCGTCCTTCTCCATCTGTTCGGCGATCTTGAGGGCTTCCTCGATGAGGGTCTCGACGATCTTCGACTCGGGCACCGTCTTGATGATCTCGCCCTTGACGAAGATCTGGCCCTTGCCGTTGCCGGAGGCGACGCCGAGGTCGGCCTCGCGGGCCTCGCCGGGGCCGTTGACGACGCAGCCCATCACGGCGACGCGGAGCGGCACCTCCATGCCCTCCAGACCGGCGCTGACCTGGTCCGCGAGCTTGTACACGTCCACCTGGGCGCGACCGCACGACGGGCAGGACACGATCTCGAGGCGGCGCTGCTTCAGGTTCAGCGACTCCAGGATCTGGAGCCCGACCTTGACCTCCTCGGCCGGCGGCGCGGACAGCGAGACGCGGATCGTGTCACCGATGCCCTCGCTGAGCAGGGCGCCGAAGGCAACGGCGGACTTGATGGTGCCCTGGAAGGCCGGTCCGGCCTCGGTGACGCCGAGGTGGAGGGGGTAGTCGCTCTGCGCGGCGAGCTGGCGGTAGGCGTTGACCATCACGACCGGGTCGTTGTGCTTGACCGAGATCTTGATGTCGCGGAAGCCGTGCTCCTCGAAGAGGGACGCCTCCCACAGGGCCGACTCGACGAGCGCCTCGGGCGTCGCCTTGCCGTACTTCTTCAGCAGTCGCGCGTCCAGCGAACCGGCGTTCACGCCGATCCGGATCGGGGTCCCGGCGTCCTTGGCGGCCCGCGCGATCTCCTTCACCTTGTCGTCGAACTGCTTGATGTTGCCCGGGTTCACGCGCACCGCCGCGCAGCCCGCGTCGATCGCCGCGAACACGTACTTCGGCTGGAAGTGGATGTCCGCGATCACCGGGATCTGCGACTTCCGGGCGATCGTCGCGAGGGCGTCCGCGTCGTCCTGGGTCGGGCACGCCACCCGCACGATCTGACAGCCGGACGCCGTCAGCTCCGCGATCTGCTGGAGCGTGGCACCGATGTCCGACGTGCGCGTCGTCGTCATGGACTGCACCGAAACCGGCGCGTCCCCGCCGACCGCCACCGACCCGACCTGGATCTTGCGGCTGACCCGCCGTACGGCGAGCTGGGTCGGAACGGTAGGCATTCCGAGAGAAATCGCAGTCATGCGCTGAGCATCCCCAAGGTTTGGATCAACGTCCCGAGATCGGCGGGCTCCGGCTTTCGAGGTTACGGCACCGAGGACAAGCTGAGGCACACGGCGTCCGGCGTCCGCACAAAATGTGGGCCACCGGACGCATCACGCGCATCCGTCGTCACTCGGGGTACATCGGGGGCGTCCGCCCCGGTCAGGAGATCTTGACCGGATTGACGACGTCGGCCACCAGCACGAGCAGCGTGAAGCAGATGAACACTCCGGCGACCACGTAGGCGACGGGCATCAGCTTGGCGACGTCGAAGGGGCCCGGGTCGGGGCGCTTGAAGACGCGCGCCGCGTTCCGGCGGAGGGCCTCCCACAGGGCTCCCGCGATGTGGCCGCCGTCCAGCGGCAGCAGCGGCAGCATGTTGAAGAGGAACAGCGAGAGGTTGAAGCCGGCCAGCAGGAACAGCATCATCGCGATCTGGTTCTGCGCCGGAACGTCCAGCGTCATCACCTCGCCGCCGATCCTGGCCGCGCCGACGACGCCCACCGGGGAGTCGTCCGCGCGCTCGCCGCCGTCGAAAGCCGCGTTCCAGAGTGCGGGGATCTTGGACGGCAGGGCGATGATCGAGTCGACGCCGTTCTCGAACATGTCGCCCATGCGGACGACCGAGTCACCGAAGGAGAGCGGGACGATCTCCGTCTGCGCGGCGAATCCGAGGTAGCCGGCGGAGACGAACTTGCCGGGGATCACCTCGCCGTCGGAGTTCTTCTTCGCCACCGCGTTCTTCGCGAGGACGGCGTGCAGGGTCTGTTCCCGGCCGTCGCGCTGGACCGTGATGGTGGCGGGGCCGATCGTGTCGCGGATCCTGTCGGAGAGCGCGGACCACTCGTCGACCTTCTGGCCGTTGAAGGCGACGATCTTGTCGCCCTCGCGGAGTCCGGCCGCCTGGGCGGGCGAGACCGGGTCGGACGACTTGCAGGCCTCGCGCTTCTCGCTCTGGGAGATCACGCACTTCTGGACGCCGGCGACCTCGGTCGTCTGGGTCTGGAACCCGAAGGTCATGGCCACGCCGAGGAAGATCGCGACGGCCAGGATCAGGTTCATGAACGGCCCGGCGAACATGACGATGACGCGCTTCCACGGCTTGCGCGTATAGAAGAGACGCTTCTCGTCGCCCGGCTCCAGCTCCTCGAAGGCGGCCGACCTGGCGTCCTCGATCATGCCGCGCCACGGTGACGTGGAGCGTGCCTCGATCCTCCCGTCGGGTCCCGGCGGGAACATCCCGATCATGCGGATGTAGCCGCCCGCCGGGATGGCCTTGAACCCGTACTCCGTGTCGCCCTTCTTGCGCGACCAGACCGTCGGGCCGAAGCCGACCATGTACTGGGGTACGCGAATGCCGAAGAGCTTCGCGGTGGAGAGGTGTCCCAGTTCGTGCCAGGCGATGGAGAAGAGCAGCCCGACGACGAAGACGGCGATACCCAGAACGGTCAACAGGACCGACGTCATACTCATGCGCGCGCCTCCGCTGCGGCCTCGGCCGTGAGTTCCCGGGCCCGGGTCCGTGCCCAGGCCTCCGCTTCAAGGACGTCCGCGACGGTCAGTGAAGTTCCCGCCGGGGGCGTTCCGTGTTCGGCCACCACCGCGGTGACGGTGTCCATGATGCCGTTGAACGCCAGCCGTCCGGACAGGAACGCGTCGACGCACTCCTCGTTGGCGGCGTTGAACACCGCCGGGGCGGTGCCGCCCAGGGTGCCCACGTGCCGGGCCAGGCCGACGGACGGGAACGCCTCGGTGTCCAGCGGGAAGAACTCCCAGGACGAGGCCTTCGTCCAGTCGAACGCGGGGGCGGCGTCGGGGACGCGCTGCGGCCAGCCGAGGCCGATGGCGATCGGGCCGCCCATGTCGGGCGGGGTGGCCTGGGCGAGCGTCGAGCCGTCGGTGAACTCCACCATGGAGTGCACATAGGACTGGGGGTGGACCACGACCTCGATCCGGTCGAAGGGGATGTCGTAGAGGAGGTGCGCCTCGATGACCTCCAGCCCCTTGTTGACCAGGGTCGCGGAGTTGATCGTGATGACCGGGCCCATGGCCCAGGTCGGGTGCGCGAGCGCCTGCTCCTTCGTGACGCCCGCCAGCTCGCTCCTGGTGCGTCCGCGGAACGGGCCGCCGGACGCGGTGACGACGAGCTTGCGCACGTCGTCGCGCTTGCCGGCCGCCAGCGCCTGGAAGAGCGCGGCGTGCTCGGAGTCGACCGGGATGATCTGGCCCGGGGCGGCCAGCTCCTTGACGAGCGGACCGCCGACGATCAGCGACTCCTTGTTGGCCAGTGCCAGGGTGCGGCCCGCCCTGAGCGCGGCCAGCGTGGGCGCCAGGCCGATCGAGCCGGTGATCCCGTTGAGCACCGTGTGGCAGTCGCCGGCGGCCAGCTCGGTGGCCGCGTCCGGACCGGCCAGGATCTCGGGGAGCTGTTCTCCGGCCCCGTACCGCCCGCTCAGCGCGTCGCGCAGGGCGGGCACCGCCTCGGGAGCGGCGACCGCGACCGTGCGCACCCGCAGGCGGTGGGCCTGCTCGGCGAGGAGGGCCACCCGGCCGCCCGCCGCCGAGAGCGCGGTGACACGGAAGCGGGCGGGGTTGCGCAGTACCAGGTCGATGGCCTGGGTGCCGATGGACCCGGTGGAGCCGAGGATGACGAGATCCCGGCGTCCTTCCACGGCGTCGAAGACGAGGTGCGGGTCTGCCAGGGGGGCGGGGCTGTCGCTCATGCCCCCCATTGTTGCCGCATCCGCTGTGTGCGTGGGTACGGAGTCCCGCACACCGTGCCTGCCTGTCCCCATTCGCCGGGTTCCCCTCGCTCGTCGCGCTCCGGCCGCCGCCCGGCCCCGCCGTGTGCCGGTGGCGTCAGAAATGCGTGGTCACGCCGAACTCGGCGCGCAGCCCGGCCATGTCGTGGAGGTCGGCCGGGCCGGGATCGTACCCCTGGTGGAACTCGATCTGCTGCCGGACCGAGATGCAGCGCACCGGTGTCCCGCCGATGGTGCCGGTGACGAAGCACTCCGCCGGGTAGCGGAAGGGCTCCTGCGGATCCAGTGACGACTGGACGGCCGAGCCGTCGGGGGCGAACCGCAGGGGGTGCAGGTCGATTTCGGTGCCGGCGGGGTGGCTGAGGACGAACCGTGCCGGACGCCAGTCGAGGGTCTGGGTGTAGCCGGCGGCCGTCAGGGCGGCGAGGAGGGCGGGTTCCTGCTCCTCGCGGTGCAGCAGGTCGAGGTCCCGGTGCTCGCGGGTCTCGGCCCCGATCAGGGCGTCGACGCCCCAGCCGCCGGCGATCACCACGTCCGTACCGGCCTCGCGCAGCACCGACAGGACGGACAGCACTTCGGCGGTGGACATCATGGGCGGAGCCTAGTGGCGCGCGCCCACCGGTTCACGGGCTTTGCGTGAGGTGCGCCGCGAAGGCGGCGAACTCCTCGTGGAAGCGGGGGTACGTCTTGCGTACGCAGCCGGGGTCGTCGCAAGTGAGGCCGGGGGTGCGCAGGGCGGCGACGGCGAAGGACATGACGATGCGGTGGTCGCCGTGGGTGGCGATCTTGGCGGCGCGCGGGGTGCCGGGCCGGATCTCGATCCAGTCGGGGCCGGTCCCTACGGTGATGCCCATCCGCCGCAGGTTCGCGGCGCACGCCTCCAGCCGGTCGCACTCCTTGACCCTGGTGTTGCCGACGTCCTCGATGCGTACCGGCCCGGAGGCGTACGGGGCGATCGCCGCCAGCGTCGGCATGGTGTCGGAGATGTCGCGCATGTTGACGGTGAGGCCGTGGAGCTTCCCGGTGGAGCGGACCGTGGTGGAGTCGGCGGTCGTACGCACCTCGGCGCCCATCCGGCTCAGTACGCCGACGAACCCCAGGTCCCCCTGGAGGGCGCCCGCGCCGAGTCCGGGGACGGTGACCTCGCCGCCGGTGACTGCGGCGGCGGCGAAGAAGTAGCTCGCGGTGGAGGCGTCCGGCTCGACCGCGTAGGTGGTGGCCCGGTAGCCGCCGGGCGGCACGGTGAAGACGTTGCCGCCGGGGCCGCCGCGGGTGACCTCGACGCCGAAGGCGCGCATCATCGCCAGGGTGATCTCGATGTAGGGCGCCGACACCAGTTCGGTGACGGTGATCCGGAGTCCGGTCTCCGTGAGCGGGCCGAGCATCAGCAGCGCGGTGAGGTACTGGCTGGACTGCCCGGCGTCCAGGGTCAGTTCGCCGCCCCTGATGCCGGCGGCCCTGATCCGCAGCGGGTGGTGGCCCTCGGCCTCCTCGTGGTGGAGGTCGACGCCGAGGAAGCGCAGCGCCTCGGTGAGCGGGGCGAGGGGGCGGCGGCGCATCTGGGCGGAGGCGTCGAAGCGGTAGCTGCCCCGGGCTCCGGCCGCGGCGAGGGCAGGCAGGAAGCGGGCGGTGGTCGCGCCGTCACGGCAGTAGATGTCGGCCTCGGTGGCGGCGGGCCCGGCGGGGCGGCCCTCGATCCGCCATTGGTCCGGCTCCTGGACCACCTGGTAGCCGAGGCCGGTGAGCCCCTGCGCAAAGCCTTCGGTGTCGTCCGAGCTGAGCGGACGCAGGAGGGTGCTGGTGCCGTTCGCGGCGGCGGCCAGGAACAGGGCGCGCGCGGTGACGGACTTGGAACCGGGGACGTGGATGACGGTCACGGGCCCCCATCCTGCCGTGCCGCGCGCGAGGGCGGCGAGGCGCGTCCAGCGGGTGGACGTGCCTCGCCGCCCCGGGCGTCAGCGGCTCAGCGGACGGGCCGGTGCACGTTGTCCCGGGTGGAGGGGCCGGGAGTGGCGTCGGCGATCCACGGGCCTTCGCCGCTCGGGTCGATGATGCCCTCCTCCAGCCAGGTGTAGGTGCCCGACAGGACGCCTTCGACGACGCGCCGGTCCAGGTCGTCGGTGTTGGACCAGAGCCGGGTGAAGAGCTCCTCGACCCGGACGCGGGACTGGTGGCAGAAGGCGTCCGCGAGCTGGTAGGCCTCGCGGCCGTGGTCGTCGCCGGTGCGCAGGAGTTCGGCCCGGACGCAGGCGGCGCTCATCGCGAAGAGTTCCGCGCCGATGTCGACGATCCGGCCGAGGAAGCCCTGCTTGGTCTCCATCCGGCCCTGCCAGCGCGACATGGCGTAGAACGTGGAGCGCGCCAGCTTGCGGGAGGCGCGTTCGACGTAGCGCAGGTGGCTGGCCAGGTCGGCGTGGCCCGCGGGGTTGAACTCCGCGTAGGTGCCGGGGAGCTGTCCGGGTCCGGTGACGAGCTTGGGCAGCCACCGGGCGTAGAAGCCGGCGGCGTTCGCGCCCGCCTTCGCCTTGGCGGAGAGCGGCTTGTCGGGGTCGATGATGTCCCCGGCGACCTTCAGGTGGGCGTCGACGGCCTCCCGGGCGATCAGCAGGTGCATGATCTCCGTCGAGCCCTCGAAGATCCGGTTGATGCGCATGTCCCGGAGCATCTGCTCGGCGGGGACGGCCCGCTCGCCGCGGGCGGCGAGGGAGTCCGCCGTCTCGAAGCCGCGGCCGCCTCGGATCTGGACCAGCTCGTCGGCCATCAGGCAGCCCATCTCGGAGCCCAGCAGCTTGGCGAGCGCGGCCTCGATCCGGATGTCGTTGCGGTTCTCGTCGGCCATCTGGGAGGCGAGGTCGACGACCGCTTCCAGGGCGAAGGTGGTCGCGGCGATGAAGGAGATCTTCGAGCCGACCGCCTCGTGCCGGGCGACCGGCCTGCCCCACTGCTCACGGACCGCCGACCACTCGCGGGCGATCTTCAGGCACCACTTCCCGGAGCCGACGCACATGGCGGGCAGCGAGAGCCGCCCGGTGTTGAGCGTGGTGAGCGCGATCTTGAGCCCGGCCCCCTCGGGTCCGATGCGGTTCGCCGCGGGGACGCGCACCTGGTGGAAGCGGGTGACGCCGTTCTCCAGGCCGCGCAGGCCCATGAAGGCGTTGCGGTTCTCCACGGTGATGCCCGCAGAGTCGGCCTCGACCACGAAGGCCGTGATGCCGCCCTTGTGCCCCTCGGACTTCGGGACCCGCGCCATGACGACGAGCAGGTCGGCGACGACCCCGTTGGTCGTCCACAGCTTCACCCCGTCGAGCACGTAGTCGGAGCCGTCCGGTACGGCGGAGGTGGCGAGGCGGGCCGGGTCGGAGCCGACGTCCGGTTCGGTGAGGAGGAACGCCGAGATGTCGGTACGGGCCAGCCGGGGCAGGAAGGTGTCCTTCTGCTCCTGGCTGCCGAAGGTCTTCAGCGGCTGGGGCACGCCGATGGACTGGTGGGCGGAGAGCAGGGCGCCGATCGCCGGGCTGGCGGAACCGACCAGGGCGAGGGCCTTGTTGTAGTACACCTGGGTCAGGCCCAGACCGCCGTACTTCACATCGATCTTCATGCCGAGCGCGCCGAGTTCCTTGAGGCCGTTGATCACCTCGTCGGGGATCCTGGCCTCGCGCTCGATCAGGGCCCCGTCGACCCTGCTGTCACAGAAGTCGCGCAGCCGGGCGAGGAACTCCTCGCCGCGCCGGACGTCCTCGCCCGCGGGCAGCGGATGCGGGTGGATCAGGTCGAGGCGGAAGCGGCCCAGGAAGAGTTCCTTGGCGAAACTGGGTTTGTGCCAGTCCCGTTCCCGCGCCTCCTCGGCCACCTGGCGCGCCTCGCGCTCGGAGACCTTGGGCGTGTGCTGTGGTGCGGATGGCCGTTGTGCGGATGGTGCGGACATGAGGAGCTCACCTCGCCGCTTCGTCGGGGGTCTTCTACTCGTCCGTATGTACCCGATTCCTGCCGGTGCCACCACCCTCGGGACGCCGACCGGGTCGCCCGCCACTCCAGTGACCTGGCCCGCTCGCGGAATCGCGGAACGGCTGGAACGGAGCTGAAGGTGTCCCGGATCCACGCGGTGGCACGGGGGCGGACTGAGCCGTGGAGGCCGGGGTGACGTTCTTCGACAGGTGCGGTGGTGTCAGCGGTACGGCGACCGGCGGACGGACAGGATCGCGACGTCGTCGTGCCGGCTGCCCCCGCCGGCGAAGGCGCGCGCGTCGTCGTACAGGGCCCGGGGCAGTTCGGTGGGCGAGAGGGTGACGCGCCCGTTGAGGCGTTCGGTGACGGGGTAGAACGAGCCGTCGGGGTCGCGGGTCTCGGTGAGTCCGTCGGTGGTCAGCAGCAGTGTCGAGCCGGGCGGGAAGGCGAACCAGTCGACGGTCGTGGGCTCGACGGCGAGTTCGGCGAGGCCGAGGGGGACGCCGGAGGTGAGTTCCGGGGTGATGACGGCGGCGTCCTGCACCAACTGGGGCGCGATGTGGCCACAGTTGATGACCTGCACCTCGCTCTGCGCATCGATGTTCACGATGAGCGCCGTGACGAACCGTTCGTCGTCGCCGGTCTGCGCGGCGTAGGAGTTGTGCCGTACGACCGAGGCGTCCAGGGCGTCGACGAGCGCCGTCAGGGTGGGTTCCCGGTGGGCCGCCTCGCGGAAGGCGCCGATGACGGCGAACGCGGCGCCGACCGCGGGCAGGCCCTTGCCCTGGACGTCGCCGATCAGGACGCGGGTTCCCCACGGGGAGACGACGACGTCGTAGATGTCGCCGCCGATGAGCCGGTCCTCCTGGACCGGCTCGTACACACCGTCGACCAGCACGTCGTCGGTGAGCAGCGGCAGCGGGCGCAGGATGTGGCGCTGCATCGCCGCGGCGGTGGAGCGCAGCCGCAGCATCTCCGTCTCGCGCCGGATACGACGGTGACAGGCGTAGACGGCGGCGAGTCCCAGGGCGCAGGTGAGCAGCATCATGAGGAGCCTGTCGAGCCACGACCGCCCGTCTCCGTGCCGGATCAGCACGGTGGCGACGACCACGGCCGTGGTCCACCCGGCCACGAACATCGTCTGGCGCGCGGTGCACAACGCGGACGCCGCCCCCGGCAGGAACACCAGGAGCCCGAGAAGCCACACCGGGGACGCGGACAGGGCGCCGAGCAGCACCACCAGGAGGGTCAGCGAGACCACTGCGATCACCACGGCACCGTCGCTGGGGGCTTCGACGGTTTCGAAGGGGCGTGCGGATCTCGTCGAGCGCGTGCGGGGCACGGGACCTCCCGGGCAGACGGTGTGCTCTCCGTACGTTAGGCAGCCCCGGCCGGGGCGGAGCCGCGCCCCGCCGGAAGGCGCCCGGCGGGCCCGGCAGGTCAGCGGGATATGGTTCGGCCGCAATGAATCCGATCGGTCCACCCGGGCTGCGCCGAGGCCCTCGGCGGTGGCCCGCCCGAGGGAGAGCCGGATGCTGCAGGCACTGGGACTGGGCCCGGCCGAAGAGGCCGTCTACACCGCGCTGCTGGCCCGCCCGGCGGCCTCGGCGCCCGAACTCGTCCGGCAGACCGGGCTGACGGAGGCCGAGGCCACCCGCGTCCTGCTCGACCTGGCGGCGCGCGGACTGGTGGTGAGCGCCGCCGGGGCCGGGGTGGCCGAACCGGACGGCGGCGGGCCGGGCCCGCACACCGCCCGCTACCGGCTCGCGCCGCCCTCGGTGGCGCTGGCCCCGTTCCTCGTCGAACAGCGCAACGCGCTGCACCGGGCCGAGACCGCGTTGTCCATGCTGAGCGAGCAGTACCGCACCACCACCGGGCACTCGGCCGGCAGCGTCGTGGAGCCGGTCGTCGGCGTCGAGCAGGTCGCGCACCGGTTCCACCAGCTGCAGCGGGGCGCCCAGCGGGAGCTGCTCGTCTTCCTCATCGGCCGGCCCATCGCGGTGCCGCGCGAGGACACCGACGCGTCGGAGAGCTCCGCGCTGGAGCGCGGCGTCGATTTCCGGGTCGTCGCCGCCAGGGACTACCTCGACGGGCCCGAGGTGGCGAGCGACATGCGGGCGGCCATGACGGCGGGTCTGCAGCTCCGCCTGGTCGATTCGTTGCCGCTGAAGATGGTCGTGGCGGACCGGGAGCGGGCCATGGTGCCGCTGGACACCGCGGACGCCGGCGGTGAGCCGGGCGCCATCGTCGTGTACCGCAGTGGACTGCTGACGGCCCTGGTCCACCTCTTCGAGAAGGAGTGGGTCCAGGCCCGGCCGCTGTATCCCGCCACCACGGGTGTGCGCGTGGAGCCGCTGGGCGAGCGGCGGCCGACCGAGGGGGAGCTGGAGGTTCTTGCCCTGCTGCTGGCGGGGATCTCCGACCGTCGGGCGGCCTCCCAGCTCGGCTTGTCCATCCGCACGGTGGAGCGACGGACCCGCCGTCTGATGGACCTCGCCGGAGCGGATTCGCGCCTGCAGCTGGGGTGGCACGCCGCCCGTGCCGGCTGGCTCTGACGGCAAGTGAGACGGCCGTGTGACGGAATTCCGACATGCGGGCGACCCGTCACGCGTGACGCCCCTATGCCATTCGCGTGTCTGCCAGGCTGCAGCGGCAGCACAGCTGTTCACGCCACCGAGTGGGGAGATTCATGCGCTCCGTCATGCGAATAGCCTTGGGCACGGCCACCGCCGTCGCCCTGGCCTTCACCGCGGCCACGCCGTCCGGGGCAGCGGATCCGCCGCCCGCCGGCGCCGCGGGCAAGAGACCGGTCGTCGGCAGTGAGGCCGCGGCGAAGAGCGGCGGGCAGGCGACGGTCACGCTCGTCACCGGCGACCGGGTGCTGGTGACCACGGACCCGTCGGGCCGTAGTTCCGCGGCGTTGCTGCCGCGCGAGGACGGCACCCGCCCGTTGATCCAGACCCGCCAGGTGGGCAAGGACCTCTACGTCTACCCCGACACCGCCTCCCGGGCGATCGCCGAGGGGAGGGTCGACGAGCAGTTGTTCAACGTGACCGGGCTGATCCGCCAGGGCTACGACGACGCGCACACCGGCTCGCTGCCGCTCATCGCCACCTACGGGAAGGGCGTGGACGTCGCGAAGAGCGCGCCGCCCGCGCCGCGCGGCTCCGAGCGGGGGCTGAGCCTCCCGGCCGTGGACGGAGTGGCCCTCAAGGCGGACAAGGACACGGCCGCCGCCTTCTGGCAGGACGTCACCGGCGCCCGCTCCCGGGCCGCGGCCACACTGAAGAAGCTGTGGCTGGACGGCAAGGCCGAGGCCACGCTGGACCGTTCCACCGCGCAGGTGCACGCACCGGAGGCCTGGGCCGCCGGATACGACGGCAAGGGCACCAAGGTCGCCGTGCTGGACACCGGCGTGGACGCCGCGCACCCGGACCTGACGGACCGGATCGCCTCGTCCAAGAACTTCACGGACTCCCCGGCCACCGACGACAAGGTCGGCCACGGCACCCACACCGCCTCCACGGTCGGCGGGTCCGGAGCGGCCAGTGACGGCCGTCAGAAGGGCGTCGCCCCCGGCACCTCGCTGCTCATCGGGAAGGTCCTGGACGACCGGGGCTCCGGCCTGGAATCCTGGATCATCGCGGGCATGCAGTGGGCCGTCGACCAGCAGGCCGACGTCGTCTCGATGAGCCTGGGCAACCCGACGATCGGGGACTGCACGGACCCGGTGGCCGAGGCCACCGGCCGGCTCTCGCAGGACACGCACACCCTGTTCGTCGTCGCCGCGGGCAACGCCGGTCCGGGCGCCGGGACCGTCTCGTCGCCCGGCTGCGTGCCCGGCGTGCTGACCGTCGGCGCTGTCGACCACGACGACACCACCGCGCCCTTCTCCAGCCGCGGCCCCGTCGCCGTCACCCACACCCTCAAGCCCGAGATCGCCGCCCCCGGCGTCGGCATCTCGGCGGCGAGTGCGGGCGGCCGCGGCGTCTACGCCTACCGGACGATGTCCGGCACCTCGATGGCCACCCCGCATGTCGCGGGCGCCGCCGCCGTCGTCCGCCAGGCCCACCCGGACTGGACCGCGCAGCAGATCAAGGCCGCCCTGGTCTCCTCGGCCCGCACCGGCGGGAAGGTCGCGGGCGCCGACGAGACCGGCGGCGGGGTGCTCGACGTGTTCGGCGCGGTGAACCAGCAGGTGGTCTCCGTACCGGCCGTGCAGGCCGGCAGCTACAACTGGCCGCAGGACGCCTCGGACCGCACCACGGTGCGGGTGCCCTTCACCAACACCGGCACGAGCGCCGTCACCCTGGGCCTGAAGGTCAGTGGTGTGCACGGCAACGACGGCAGCGATGTCGTCTCCGGCGTCGTCGGGGTCGCGAGGGACAAGGTGCGGGTCGCCGCCGGCGCCACCGTCCGGGTGCCGCTGCGGATCGATCCGACCGCCCGGCTGAAGGACTCCCAGTACGGCGCCGTCACCGGCCGCCTCCTGGCCACCGGCGGCGGGGAGCGGGTCTCCGTACCCGTCACGCTGTACGTCCAGCCGGAGACGGTCACGCTCCGGGTCAAGCTGATCGACCGGCACGGCGCGCCCGCCGCGGGCATCTCGTCGCTGGACCTGGCCGGCCTCGACACCGACACGGGGGAACGCCGCACCAACAACGGCGCGGGCGACCAGACGTTCCGCGTGCGCCCGGGTGCCTACTCCCTCAGCAGCTTCGTGGGGAGCTACGGCGCGGACAAGGCGCCCGAGTCGGTCAGCTACCTCGCCAACCCGCAGCTGCGGATCACCCGTGACACCACCGTCGTCCTCGATGCCCGCAAGGCGCACCGGCTGAGCCTGCGCACCGAACGCCCCTCGACGGTGGCCAACACGACGCTCAGCTACGCCCGCACCTGGGACGACACCTGGCAGCTGTCCGGTTCGGTGGTGGCCGACTCCGTCCAGGAGTTCTACGCGGACATCGACGGACGCGCCGCGAAGGGCACCTACGAGTTCCGTCCCACCTGGCGCGCGGCCGGCTCCCAGGACGGCAGGCCCTACGTCTACAACCTGTCCTTCCCGACGCGGGGCCCGCTCCACGCCGAACGGGTCTTCAG
This sequence comes from Streptomyces sp. 840.1, assembly GCF_003751445.1. Lineage (NCBI taxonomy): Bacteria > Bacillati > Actinomycetota > Actinomycetes > Kitasatosporales > Streptomycetaceae > Streptomyces > Streptomyces sp. 840.1. Next base: position 57,618 of record NZ_RJUU01000001.1, read on the forward strand.
GCCGAAGGACGCCGGGCTGGCCCGGGTCAGCGAGACGTGGCACGCCATGGGCAAGGCGGGCGGCTACGTCGACGCGATGTTCGTCCGCCCCTCCGGCGGCTACAGCGCCTACCTCCCCGTGGCCCCGATGGACACGGTCCACGTCCCCGGCACCCGTACCGCCTACTACACGGCCGGCGACGACGCCTGGTACCACGGCGCGATGACCAGCTTCCCGTTCGCCGCGTTCATGGGCGACCGGGAGCGCAGTTACCGGGCCGGCGAGCGGCGCGACGAGGAGTGGTACGGCGGCCCCCTGCGGCCGGCCGCACCGCGCGACGCCGACGGCAAACCGATGCTGGCCGCCGAGCGGCAGGGCGACCTGATCGGCTTCCAGAACGCGCTCTGGCTCGACGAGTCCGGCGACCACTGGACCTACGGCGGGTCGTTCGGTGACCTCGGCAAGCTGGTGCTGAAGCGCAACGGAGAACAGATCGCCACCCGCGTCGATCCGTACGGTGTGTTCACCGTGCCGGACGAGGACTCCGCGTACGAACTCACCCAGATCCTGGAGAAGATCCCGTCCGCGGACGGCAACTGGCTGCGCTCCACCGCCGCCACCACCACGTGGAGCTTCCGCTCCCACCGGGAGCCGGACGTCTACTCGCGCGGCCTGCCGGTCCTCACCCCCGAGTACGACCTGCCGGCGGACGGCATGAACACCCTGCCTGCGCGGGGCGGTATCAGGGTCGGCCTGTCGGTCGAGGGCCATGCCGGGTACACCCCGGGCGCAGTCACGGCGGCCGCGTTCTCCTACTCCTACGACGGCGGCGCCACCTGGACCCGGGCGCCGGTCCAGCAGCACAAGGGGAAGTGGACGGCCGTCCTGGACCACACCGGCGCCGCCGGCCGGCAGGTCATGACGAAGGCCTCCTTCACGGACGCCAACGGGAACGCGGTCACCCAGACCATCACCCGCGCCTACGACGTCCGGTAGCGGCACACGACGGCAGACGGCCGGGCGGGTCACCCACGAGGGGTGACCTGCCCGGCCGTCGCCGGTCCGACAGGGTTACAGGGCGAGACCGGTGAGGACCAGGACCCGCTCGTAGGTGTAGTCGTCCATCGCGTACCGGACGCCCTCCCGGCCGGTGCCGGACTGCTTGGTGCCGCCGTACGGCATCTGGTCCGCGCGGTAGGAGGGGACGTCGCCGATGATCACGCCGCCGACCTCGAGGGCGCGGTGGGCGCGGAAGGCGGTCTGCAGGTCGTGGGTGAACACCCCTGCCTGGAGGCCGTACTTGGAGGAGTTGACGGAGGCGAACGCCTCGGCCTCGCCGTTCACCTTCTGCACCGAGAGCACCGGCCCGAAGACCTCCTCGCAGGAGAGGCTGACGCCGTCGGGGAGGTCGGTGAGGACGGTCGGGGCGTAGGTCGCGCCGTCGCGCTTGCCGCCGGTGAGCAGGGTGCCGCCGGCCTGTACGGCCTCGTCGACCCAGGACTCGACGCGCTTGGCGGCGTCCTCGTTGACCAGCGGGCCGACGTCGGTGGCGGCGTCGGACGGGTCGCCGGTGACCTGGGCCTCGACGGCCGCGACGATCTTCGGGAGCAGCCGGTCGTAGACGGCGGCGTCCGCGATGACGCGCTGCACGGAGATGCAGGACTGGCCGCCCTGGTAGTTGGAGAACGTCGCGATGCGGGTCGCGGCCCAGTCCAGGTCCGTCTCGGAGGCGTAGTCGCCGAGGACGACGGCCGCGCCGTTGCCGCCGAGCTCCAGGGTGCAGTGCTTGCGCGGCACCGAGTCCATGATCGCGTAGCCGACCGGGGCGGAGCCAGTGAACGAGATCACGGGCAGCCGCTCGTCCTGGACGAGGGCGGGCATCCGGTCGTTGGGGACCGTGAGCACCGACCAGGAGCCGGCCGGCAGGTCGGTCTCGGCCAGCAGCTCGCCCAGGATCAGCGAGGAGATCGGGGTGGCCGGGGCGGGCTTGAGGATGATCGGGGCGCCGACGGCGATGGCCGGGGCGACCTTGTGGGCGCTGAGGTTCAGCGGGAAGTTGAACGGTGCGATGCCCAGGACCGTGCCGCGCGGGAAGCGGCGGGTGAGGCCGAGCCGGCCGGTGCCGCCGGCGTCGGTGTCCAGGCGCTGGGCCTCGCCGCCGTTGAAGCGACGGGCCTCCTCGGAGGCGAACCGGAACACCGAGACGGCACGGCCGACCTCGCCGCGCGCCCACTTGACGGGCTTGCCGTTCTCGGCGGAGATCAGCTGGGCGATCTCCTCGGTGCGCTCGGTCAGCCGGCGGGCGACGTGGTCGAGCGCGGCGGCGCGGACGTGGGCCGGGGTGGCGGCGAACTCGTCACGCACGGCGTGGGCGGCGGCGACCGCCTCCTCGACCTGGGCCTCGGTGGGCACGCTGACGGTGCCGACGAGGCGGCCGTCCCAGGAGTTGGTGACGTCGAAGCTTTCCTCGCCGGTGGCCTCGCGGCCGGCCAGCCAGAAGGCGTGGGTGGAGGTCATGGAGGTTCCGGCCCTTCGATGTCGTGGGGTGTTCCGTCCCCACCGTAGGGGCGCGCCGTCCGCCTGGCGTTTGTCCGGCGTGGAGCAGAGGCACTCCGGGATACGCCGGTTTGTCGCAGCCGACGGCCCGTCCTACGACGCCGTCGGGGGGCTGGTCACCTTGAGGGCCAGCCAGAGCTCCATCCGGCTGTCCGGATCGTCCAGCGAACGCCCGAGGATCTCCTCCACCCGCCGCATCCGGTAGCGCAGGGTGTGCCGGTGCACCCCCAGGTCGGCCGCGGCGGCGTCCCACTGGCCGTGGTGGGAGAGCCAGGCCCGCAGCGAGGCGACCAGGTCGCCCCGGCCCTTGGTGTCGTGTTCGTACAGGGGGCGGAGCATGGCGTCCGCGAAGGCGCGCACCGCGTCGTCGGCGAGCAGCGGGAGCACCGAGCCGGTCGCCAGCTCCTCGTGCTCGACCAGTGCCCTGCCCCGCCGGCGGGCCACCGACAACGCCTGTTCGGCCTGCTTGTACGCGGCCGATACGGCGATCGGGCCCGCGGGGGCGGAGAGGCCGACGACCACCTGGGTGTCGCCCGCCGGTTCGTGCGCGGGCCGTTCCTCCTGGGTCTCGGCGTAGCCGGTGCAGGCGGCGACCGCGGCGCCGCCGTCTGCGGCCAGGACGACGAGGCGTTCGCCCTCGGGGACCATCAGCACGGTCTCGCCGGACCGGGCGGCCGCGCTCTCCATCGCCTCGGCCAGCTGCGCGGTGGTCGAGGGTTCGGACGCCTCCGCGATGAGCAGCCGGAAGGGGGCGTCGAGCAGCCCGCCGTAGAGGTCTCCGGCGACGGCGCGCGCGTGGTCGGGCTGGCCGGCGAGCAGCATCCGCAGCACCGCGGCGCCGAGCCGCTGTTCGGCGCCCTGGAGCGAGCGGGAGCGGGCGGTGGTGAGGGTGAGCAGGGCGACCGCCGAGTGCACGGCGTACCGTTCCGCGGTGCCGAGCGCCGACCCGGTGCCGACGGCGAGGGCGCCGCGGGCCCGGCGGCCGGTGCCCAGGGACTGGAGCTCGACCCGGTCCTCGTTGCCGCCGACGACCACGCTGGCCGGGGCCGGGCGGTCGCGCAGGCGTTCCACGTCCGGGGTGAGCCGGGCGGCGCGGCGGGCGGCCCAGTCGGGGGCGGCCGCCACGACGGCCCCGGAGGCGTCGTACAGCGCGGCCCAGCCGTCGACGTGCGCGGCGAGCCGGCCGAGGAGTTCGCCGGGGCCGTCCCCGGCGAGCGCCGCCCTGGTGAGTTCGCGCTGCGCCTCGAAGCCGGCGGTGACGGCCCGGTACTGGTCGGCGGCGATCTCCGAGGAGACCGCCTTGGCGATGGCGATGAACGGGGTGCGGCGGGGCACTTCGATGAGCGGCAGCCCGGCTTCCTCGGCGGCGTCGATCAGCGCCTTGGGCACGGCGTCGTAGTTGACGCCGACGGCGAAGCCCACCCCGACGACGCCGGATCCGGCCAGCCGTCGCACGTACCGCTGCATGCCCTCGGGGCTCTCGGCGTCGAGATTGGTCGCGGTGACCAGCAGCAGTTCGCCGCCCTCCATGTAGCGGACGGGGTCGGCCAGCTCGCTGGCGTGCGCCCAGCGCACGGGTGTGTCGAGCCGGTCCGCTCCCGCACGGACCGTGAGTTTGAGCGCCGAGTGCTGGACGAGCGAGGCGAGCGTGGGCGGCATGGGACGGGTGACCTTTGGGAGGGGGCGTCTGGGCGGGGCGCCTGAGTGGGGCGTCGATTGCGCCGTCACGTATGAACGGCTGCTATCGATTCTGCCAGGGCGGCAGGGTTCCCGTAACCGCTCTCAGCCCCTCCTGTACCGCCGCTCCCTCGGATGCCCGTCAGCCACCCAGTTTCATCAGGAGCGGAGGGGCGTGCCGGCCGTCGACCGTGGTGAGGGAGACCACCGCGTGGCCGGCCGCCAGTTCGTAGGCGAGCCCCGAGGCGGACCAGCGTTCCCGTTCGACCTGGCGCACGGTCACGGCGTCCGTGGTGACGGCCTTGCCGGTGGCGAACTTCCGCAGGGCGTGCAGGGCCCGGGTGAGCGGCTGGTCGGCGAAGACGCCGTGCTGGGCGACCTCGCGGACCTCCACCCATTCCTTGCCCCAGGCCTCGGCGAAGCGTTTGCCGTCCCAGGTGGAGACGCCGGAGAAGGCCATGTTGCAGCCGACCGAGCCGAGCAGCGCGGTGTGCAGCGGCTCGGGCACGTCTTCCAGGGTCCGCAGGGCCAGGACCGCCCCCGCGTTGACGGACCGCAGCCGCCGGATGCCCCGGACGGTCTCGGCGGTGACGGTGTGGGTGGCGTCGTCCAGGACCAGGCAGACGAACAGCGAGCGGTCGGCGCGGGCCGCGGTGATCGCGTTGAACTGGGCGAGGACGAGGCGGGCCAGTACCTGGGACGCCTCGGCGTGGGCGCGCTCGGGGAGATCGATGCGCACCCGCAGCGGGTGCTGTTCCAGGGAACGCAGCGAGAACGGCCGGGCGTCCTCGCCGGTGGCGAAGAATCCCGCGAAGGCCGGCCGGTCGAGGACGGCGATCCGGTCGGCCAGGACGGCGGCCGGATCCCCCGCGCCGCCCGCCTGCCGGGCCCGCGCGTCCAGCTCGCGCAGCATCGCGTGCCCGCCGGCCGCCTCCAGGGCCTGGCGCAGCGCGGTCAGCGCGGGGACGGACCCTTCCAGGAGCTCGCGGAGTTCGGGGACGCCGGGGAACCTGCCGTGGACGGCGCGGTAGGGGCCGAGGAGCCGGCCGAGCACGGTGCCCGCGCGCCGGCTGTCCAGGCCGGGGAGGTCACCGACCAGCCCTTCCGCGAGGGTGGCCGCGGCCTCGTCGGGGTCGGTGGTGCCGCCGTAGAGGTCGAAGTCGTGCACGGAGGCGGGGTCCCCGATCCGGATGACGACGTCGTAGGCCTCGTCCGGCCCCAGCTGTGTGCCCGCGCCGCCGACGGCGAGCACCGCCGCCTGGCCCGTGAGCGCCCTGATGGCGAGGGATTCGATGACCGGCCGGACGACCCCGGCGGTCTTGCCCGAGCCGGGCGGGCCCACCGCCAGGAGCGAGGTGCCCAGCAACGCGGGCTCCAGGGCCAGGCCCGAACCGCGGCGGGGATAGGGGTTGCGCGGGTCGTCCGCGCAGCCGCCGATCCGGACCTGGCCGGTGAGCGGGTCGTGCGGGGCGGTGCGCAGCGGGAGATCGCGGTCGCCCGAGGGGTGCAGATAGGCGCCCGCGCCCTTGCGCAGCACGGTCTCGGTGAAGGAGGCGAGGCGGTCGGGGCGGGTCCGGGCGACGGCCCAGGCGTGCCGCAGCCGTACGCAGTCGACGTCGTTCATCCGGCCGGTGCGCACGGCGGCGGTCAGCGCCTCCGCCGCGTCCACCCGGCCCTCGGCCCGCAGCTCGGGCCAGTCCGCCGGGGCGGGACCGGTCTGCTCGGGGGCCGTCCGGGGGCGGCCGGGGACGGTTCCGGGCCGCTCCGGCTCCTGGTTGCGCAGGCGCCGCAGGAAGGGGCCGAGCTCCGTGGACCACTGGCCGATCCTGGCGAAGGGCCAGACGATCGCGGTGCCGATCAGCGCGTAGAGCACGATCGAGACGAGCAGCGCCGCGTACTGGTTGCCGCCGCCCTGCATCCAGCTGGTGGGCACGGCGGGCAGGACGACGTCCGCGAGCGGCACCCGCCGGGTCCAGACGAGCCAGACGGTGAGCAGCGCCCCGGCCACCGTGGTCAGGAACCTGGCCCGGTCCAGGCGGTCTCCCGCGTAGTACCGGAAGAGGTGCGCCCAGGCGCCGATCCGGGCGGCCCAGAAGCCGAGGGCGAGCACGAGGACCTGGTAGTAGAGCGTGGTGGAGTTGACGACCAGGGCGGGCGCGTCCTTACGGAGGCCGCCGAAGGACCACCATTCGGCCCCGGTGATGATCTCGATCGGCTTGAAGACGTAGGGGACGGCCCGTTCGGTGAGCAGCAGCCACAGCAGGAGCCACAGGACCAGCGTGGCGGCCGGCCCGAGCAGGGAGGGGCGCGGCGGCCGCTCGGCCGGCCTCGGCACATAGGCGTAGCGCCACACGCCGGGATCGCTCTCGGGGCGCGGCGTGTTCAGCCAGTCGGCGGTGGGCGATCCCGTCCCGGCGGAGCGGTGCTGGACCGGCATCGCGGCGGGGCGCGGCGGCCCCACCGTCGGCGGGAACGCGGGCGGCGCCGTCGGCGGCGGGCCCGGCGGGCGCGCGGGCGGCGGCCCGGCCGGGTGCGGCACGGAGCCCTGGGGGCGGCCGGCGCGGCCGTCGGGCGGCTGCGCACCCCGCGTGCCCCGGGCGCCGTGCGTGCCTTCGTTGTCCATGAACCGTTGCCCCCTGACCAGCCAGGTCCGACCGCTGCACGGCCAATCTAGTGCGCGGACACGGGGAGTTCAGCAACGCGCCCGGATAGTGACGGGGAACGGGCCGCCCCGCCCCCGTATCGCGTTCTGTCCGTCGCGGACAAGGACACGTCCGCCACCACTCCCGATCGGAGCATGCCCGCGCCCCGCCCACGCGCCTAGCCTGCAGAAACCGAAGCGTCCGAAACACCCCCCAGGAGCCCCGCATGACCGCAATTCCGCAGGAGCGCCGCGTCGTCACCGCCATTCCCGGCCCGAAGTCGGTGGAGCTGCAGGCCCGCCGCCTCGCCGCGGTCGCCGCCGGTGTGGGCTCCACACTGCCGGTGTTCACCGCGCGTGCCGGTGGCGGGATCATCGAGGACGTGGACGGCAACCGGCTGATCGACTTCGGTTCCGGTATCGCCGTGACGTCGGTCGGCGCCTCCGCCGAGGCCGTGGTGCGGCGGGCGTCCGCGCAGCTCGCGGACTTCACCCACACCTGTTTCATGGTCACTCCGTACGAGGGGTACGTCGAGGTCTGCGAGCAGCTCGCCGAGCTGACGCCGGGCGACCACGCGAAGAAGTCCGCGCTGTTCAACTCGGGCGCCGAGGCCGTCGAGAACGCGGTGAAGATCGCCCGCGCCTACACCAAGCGCACCGCCGTCGTCGTCTTCGACCACGGCTACCACGGCCGGACCAACCTCACCATGGGCATGACGGCGAAGAACATGCCGTACAAGCAGGGCTTCGGCCCGTTCGCGCCCGAGGTCTACCGGGTGCCGGTGGCGTACGGCTACCGCTGGCCGACCGGTGCGCAGAACGCCGGGGCCGAGGCGTCCGCGCAGGCCATCGACGAGATCACCAAGCAGATCGGCGCGGACAACGTCGCCGCGATCGTCATCGAGCCGGTCCTCGGCGAGGGCGGGTTCATCGAGCCGGCCAAGGGCTTCCTGCCGGCGATCGCGCAGTTCGCCAAGGACAACGGCATCGTCTTCGTCGCGGACGAGATCCAGTCCGGCTTCTGCCGCACCGGCCAGTGGTTCGCCTGCGAGGACGAGGGCATCGTCCCGGACCTGATCACCACCGCCAAGGGCATCGCGGGCGGCCTGCCGCTCTCCGCGGTCACCGGCCGCGCCGAGATCATGGACGCCGCGCACGCCGGCGGCCTCGGCGGCACCTACGGCGGGAACCCGGTCGCCTGCGCGGGTGCGCTCGGCGCCATCGAGACGATGCGCGAGCTGGACCTGAACGGGAAGGCGAAGCGCATCGAGGAGGTCATGAAGGGCCGCCTCGCCGAGATGCGGGCCAAGCTGCCCAACGGGGACATCATCGGTGACATCCGGGGCCGGGGCGCGATGATCGCGATCGAGCTGGTGCGGTCCGGCACCAAGGACCCGGACCCGGCGGCGGCCGCGCAGCTCGCCAAGGCCTGCCACGCCGAGGGTGTGCTGGTGCTCACCTGCGGCACCTACGGCAACGTCCTGCGCTTCCTGCCGCCGCTGGTGATCGGCGAGGAGCTGCTGAACGAGGGCCTCGACGTGATCGAGCAGGCGTTCGCCGGCGTCTGAGCCGGGTGGGCCCGGGAGCGGCGCGGCGTTTCCTCCGGGGATGCCCGGCGCCCCGGTGAGGGCCTGTGAAGAAGGTGTGCGGGGGCGATGGCGGGATAACGTTGCCGCTGTCGGACCCCCCACCGCCTGACGTACGGTTTGCGCAGATGAGAGAAACACCCCGCCCGCAGGGGACTGCCGGCGACACCGGGTCGGAGCTCCACCGGCACCGTCCTGGTTGTGCCTTCGCGCACACCACTGGAGCTTCGGGCTCCGGAACTCCTCACCGATCGGATGGCCGCCCGCCCCACACCCCCCGGGGCGCGCGGCACACCGGTCCGACCGTCCGTCCCGGAACACCCCCCCCTGTTCCGGGACGGACGGCTCTTCTCGTTTCGGTGGTCTCGGGCCTGCTGGCCCTGTTCGCCCTCACCACCTGGCAGATCGCGGCCGACGGCCCGCTGCGCGGCCTCGACGAACGCACCGGCCGCGCCCTGGTGGGCCGGGGTCCGGCCGGGCTCACCGAATTCCTCGCGGATCTCGGCAACATGCAGGTCGCGCTCCCGGTGCTGGGCTGCGCGATTGCCTGGTCGCTCGTGCGCGGTGCGCGCCGCGCCCCGGTCACGGCGGCGCTGACCACGGCCGCGGCGGGGCTGCTCGTCGTCCCGCTCAAGGACTGGATCGCCCGCCCCGGGCCGCTGACCGACGCCACCGGCTACTACCCCTCGGGCCACGCGGCGACCGCGGCGGTGGCGTACGGGGCCGCGGCGCTGCTGCTCGCCCCGTACCTGCGGCGGTCATGGATGATGCCCGTCGCCGCCGTCCTGCTGACGGCGGCGACGGGCATCGGTCTGGTGCTGCGCGGCTACCACTGGCCGCTGGACGTGCTGGGCAGCTGGTTCCTGTGCGGGCTGCTGCTCCTGCCGCTGGTGGTTCCGGGGCGCTCTCAGCCGCCGAAGTAGGCGTCGAAGTTCTTCGAGAACTCCCAGTTGTTGAAGCGGTCCCAGTTGATCGACCAGGTCATCAGCCCGCGCAGTCCGGACCAGGTGCCGTGGGTGGCGTAGGAGCCGCAGTCGGTCTTCTTCGTCAGGCAGTTCAGCGCCTTGGTCACCTCGGCGGGCGAGGTGTGGCCGTTGCCCGCCTGGGTGGAGGCCGGCAGACCGATCGAGACCTGGTCGGGGCGCAGGCCCGGGAAGACCTTGGTCTGGTCGCCCGCCACCGGGAAGCCGGTCAGCAGCATGTCGGTCATGGCGATGTGGAAGTCGGCGCCGCCCATCGAGTGGTACTGGTTGTCCAGGCCCATGATGGAGCCCGAGTTGTAGTCCTGGACGTGCAGCAGGGTGAGGTCGTCGCGCAGGGCGTGGATCACCGGGAGGTAGGCGCCGGCGCGCGGGTCCTGGCCGCCCCAGGGGCCCGAGCCGTAGTACTGGTAGCCGAGCTGCACGAAGAAGGTCTCGGGGGCCATGGTCAGGACGAACTTGTCGCCGTACTTGGCCTTGAGCGTCTTCACCGCGGAGATCAGGTTGACGATGACCGGTGTGGTGGGGCTGCGGAAGTCGGTGTCGCCGGTGTTCAGCGAGAGCGAGTGGCCCTCGAAGTCGATGTCCAGGCCGTCCAGACCGTACTCGTCGATGATCTTGCTGACCGAGGAGACGAAGGTGTCGCGGGCGGCGGTGGTGGCGAGCTGCACCTGTCCGTTCTGGCCGCCGATGGAGATCAGCACCTTCTTGCCGGCGGCCTGCTTGGCCTTGATGGCCGCCTTGAACTCGGCCGCCGACTCGACGTTCGGGCACTCGGCCACCGGGCAGAGCGAGAACCGGATGTCGCCCGAGGTGACGGAGGTGGGTTCGCCGAAGGCGAGGTCGATGACGTCCCAGGAGTCGGGCACGTCCGCCATCCGCGTGTAGCCGGAGCCGTTGGCGAAGCTGGAGTGCAGATAGCCGACGAGGGCGTGGGCCGGCAGCGTGGCCCCGCCCTCTCCCCCGCTGCCGCCGGTCTTGGTGGTGGCGAGCACCGCGGCGGACTTGGCGGACTCACCCCCCGCGTTGGTCGCGGTGACCTGGAAGCTGTACGCGGTCGAGGCGGCGAGGCCCGTCACCGTCGCGGAGGTGGCGGTGGTGGAGAGGACCTTCGTGCCGCCCCGGTAGACGTTGTAGCCGGTGGCGCCGGAGGACGCGGTCCAGGACAGCGGGACCGAGGAAGTGGTGGCGGTGCCCGCCTTGAGTCCCGCCGGTACCGCCGGGAGGACGACCGGGTCGCCGCCGGGGCCGACGAGGCTGAGGTCGTCGGCGTAGTAGGCGGGCGTCCCGTACCAGCCGTGCGTGTAGACCTTGACCGAGGTGGTGGAGGCGCCGGTCCTGAACGTGGTGGTGAGCTTCTGCCAGGCACCGGCGGACTGCGTCCAGGTGGACACGTCCGTCGTGCCGGTGCCCTCCGCGCCCAGGTAGACGTAGCTGCCCTGCACCCAGGCGCTCAGGGTGTACGTGGAGTCCGGCTTGACCGTGACGGCCTGCGAGCACTTGGCGTAGTCGCTGCCCGCCGGGGTCGCCTTCAGCGCCGAGGTACCGCCGTGCACCGGGGTGGTGACAACGGCTCCGCTGCCGCCCGTACAGCTCCAGCCGTCCAGGCCGACCTCGAAGGTGCCGTTGCGCGCCAGCTCGGCGTCGGCCGCCGCGGCGCTCGGCGCCGAGGCCGCCAGGCCGCCGGCGGCCAGAAGGGCGGCCGTGAAGGCGGCCAGCAGTCCGGTAATGCGGGCAGGGGGTCCCGTACGTTCCACAACGGCCTCCGTGCAGGGGGGAATTGGGTGGCCACAACATGGTCCAGACCAATCCGGTTGTCAAGACCTCTGGCAGCCACCCCGCTATTCCCGGCTCCCCGCCGCGGCCTCGTGCATCGCCAGTTCCAGCAGCGTGGCGTCGGTGAGCGTGCCCGAGCCGTCCGGCGGAATCAGCCAGCGGACCCCGCCGGCGGCGGACCGCCCGGGGTGGGGCACCACGATCCAGGTGCCCTGGCCGGCGCCCCGCACCCCCGTCCCGATCCAGCGGTCGACGGTGCCCGGCGGCACGAAGAACCCCATCCGGGCGTCACCGAAGTCGGCGAGGACCGGCCCCGGCCGGTCGATGAGCCGGGTGAGCACATCGAGCGTCGGATAGCCCAGCGCCCCCGGCAGGATCAGCACGTCCCAGCGCCGGCCGGCGGGCAGGAGCGCGATCCCCCGCGGATTGCGCTCCCACTCCCACCGGCAGGCGTCGGGGTCCGGTGCCACCGACACAAGCCACTCGACCGCTGCCCTGACTCCCGAGCCAGCCATGACCCGCCTCCGTTCCGTAGGCGCACCCGCGGGGAGTCGCGGGTGCGTTCACGGGAGAGAGAGCGGTGGGGCCGATCCATTACGCGGGTTCGACTACCAACCGGTAGTGAACTGGGTCACGCCCGGCTCAGCTGTCGAAGCCCAGCCCCAGCCGGTCCATCGTGCGCAGCCACAGATTGCGGTGGCCGCCGTTGTCGTCGGCGCGGGCCAGGGAACGCTTCGTCAGCTCGATCCCGGCCCAGGCGAAGGGCTCCGGCGGGAACGGCATCGGCTTGCTGCGCACCATCTCCAGCGCGGTCCGCTCCGTCTCCTGGCCGGCCAGCAGGTCGAGCATCACATCGGCGCCGAACCGGGTGGCCCCGACGCCGAGTCCGGTGTATCCGGCGGCATAGGCGACCCGGCCCTGATGGGCGGTGCCGAAGAATGCGGAGAACCGGGAACAGGTGTCGATCGCGCCGCCCCAGGCGTGGGTGAACCGCACTCCCGCCAATTGCGGGAAGCATTCGAAGAACTGCCCGGCGAGCTTCAGGAACGTTTCCGGCCGCTGGTCGAGTGCAGCGCTGAGCCGGCCCCCGTACGGATAGATCGCGTCGTATCCGCCCCACAGAATGCGGTTGTCGGCGGAGAGCCGGAAGTAATGGAACTGATTGGCGCTGTCGCCCAGGCCCTGCCGGTTCTTCCAGCCGATCGCGGCGAGCTGTCCGGCGGTCAGCGGTTCCGTCATCAGCGCGTAGTCGTAGACCGGGACGGTGTACGGGCGGACCCGCTTCACGAGCGAGGGGAAGATGTTCGTGCCGAGGGCGACCCGGCGCGCGAGCACCCTGCCGTCCGGGGTGCGGACCGCCATTCCGGTTCCGGTTCTGGCCAGCTCCAGGCCCCGGGTGTGCTCGTAGATCCGGACTCCCAGGTCGAGGCAGGCCTGTTTCAGGCCCCAGGCCAGCTTGGCCGGGTGCAGCATCGCGACCCCGCGGCGGTCCCAGAGGCCACCCAGGAATGTCGGTGAGTCGACATGGGCGCGCAGCGCTTCACCGTCCAGGAACTCGACGCCGCCGAAGCCTCGCCGCTCCAGCTCCTGGTGCCATTCCCGCAGCTCTTCGAGCTGGTGGGGCTGGGTGGCGACATCGATCTCACCGGTGCGCTCGAATTCGCAGTCGATGCCGTAGCGGGCGACCGCCTCCTCGATGGCGTCGAGGTTGCGCGCGCCCAGCTCCTCCAGCTTCTCGATCTCGCCGGGCCAGCGCTCCAGCCCGTTGGGCAGGCCGTGGGTGAGGGAGGCGGCGCAGAATCCGCCGTTGCGGCCCGAGGCGGCCCAGCCCGTCTCGTGCCCCTCGATCAGTACGACATCGCGTTCCGGTTCGCGCTCCTTGGCGAGCAGCGCGGTCCACAGTCCGCTGTAGCCGGCCCCGATGACGAGGAGGTCGCAGTGCTCGTCGCCCGTGAGCGCCGGGAGCGCTTCGGGCCTGCCGGGGTCGTCCAGCCAGAACGAGACCGGCTTCGCGTCGGCGATTGACTGGGCGGCGGTGCTCATGGCAACTGGGGCCATGTTTTCCAACTCCTTCGGGACTTTCAGGGTCGTGCGCTGTTCTTCCGCCGGTTCGCTATCAGCTGGCCGGCGAGAACCACCAGTACCGCAATGATGAACATTGCCGTACCGATGACGTTGATCTGCACGGGCGTGCCGCGCTGTGCCGATCCCCAGACGAACATGGGGAAGGTCACGGTCGAGCCCGCGTTGAAATTGGTGATGATGAAATCGTCGAAGGAGAGCGCGAAAGCGAGCAGTGCTCCTGCGGCGATTCCCGGGGCGGCGATCGGCAGGGTCACCCGCACGAAGGTCTGCACGGGCCCCGCGTACAGGTCGCGCGCCGCCTCCTCGAGCCGGGGGTCCATCGACATGACGCGCGCCTTGACCGCCGTCACCACGAAGCTGAGGCAGAACATGATGTGCGCGATGAGGATCGTCCAGAAGCCCAGCTGCGCGCCCATGTTGAGGAACAGGGTGAGCAGCGAGGCGGCCATGACGACCTCGGGCATCGCCATCGGCAGGAAGATCAGCGAGTTGATCGCGCCGCGCGCCCGGAAGCGGTAGCGGACCAGGGCGAACGCGATCATCGTGCCGAGCACGGTCGCGCCGACCGTGGCCCAGACGGCGATCTGGAGGGAGAGCGAGAGCGAGCCGCACATGTCGGCCACCCCGCAGGGGTCCTTCCAGGCGTCCACCGAGAAGCGCTGCCAGGAGTAGTTGAACCGCCCGTTGGGCTTGTTGAAGGAGAACACCATCACGACGATGTTCGGCAGGATCATGTAGGCGAGCGTCAGCAGACCCGCGATGACGATGATGTGGCGTCGCAGCCAGCGCAGTACGGGCATCAGACCAGGTCCTCCGTCCCGGAGCGGCGGATGTAGACAGTGACCGCGATCAGTACGACCGCCATGAGGATGAAGGAGAGCGCGGCCGCCGTCGGATAGTCGAGGACGCGCAGGAACTGGGTCTGGATGACGCTGCCGACCATCTTGGTGTCGGTGGAGCCCAGGAGTTCCGCGTTCACGTAGTCACCGCTGGCCGGGATGAAGGTCAGCAGGGTGCCGGAGACGACGCCCGGCATGGAGAGCGGGAACGTCACCTTGCGGAAGGTGGTGGCGGGGGTGGCGTAGAGGTCCCCGGCCGCTTCGTGCAGCCGGCCGTCGATCCGCTCCAGCGAGGTGTAGAGCGGCAGGATCATGAACGGCAGGAAGTTGTACGTGAGTCCGCAGACCACGGCCATCGGGGTGGCCAGCACCCGGTTGGACTCGGTCCAGCCGAGCCAGCTGGTGACGTCCAGGACGTGCAGGGTGTTCAGTACGTCGACGACGGCGCCGCCGTCCGCGAGGATCGTCTTCCAGGCGAGGGTGCGGATCAGGAAGCTGGTGAAGAACGGTGCGATGACCAGCACCAGCACCAGGTTGCGCCAGCGGCCGGCCTTGAACGCGATGAGGTAGGCGAGCGGGTAGCCGAGCAGGAGGCACAGGATCGTCGCGGTGCCGGCGTACAGCAGGGACCGGACGAACTGCGGGTAGTAGTCGGCCAGCGCGTCCCAGTACGTCTGGAAGTGCCAGGTGACCTCGAACCCCTTCTCCAGGGATCCGGTCTGGACGGAGGTCGAGCCCTGGTAGATCAGCGGCAGCGCGAAGAAGACGACGAGCCACAGGATGCCGGGGAGCAGCAGCCAGTAGGGGACGAGACGCTTACGGGTGGAGGGCTTGCGCACCTTCAGCTCCTCGGCGGGAGCGGGTGGCGCCTCCTGGGTGACGCTCACGCCGCGTCCTCCACCGTCTCCACACCTGCGTCGATGTCCTGGGTGGCGTCCAGGCCGAAGGTGTGGGCCGGGTTCCAGTGCAGGACGACCTCGGCCCCCGGGGTGAGCCTCGCATCACGCTCGATGTTCTGCTCGTACACCTGAAGCGACTTGCCCGCCGGGCTCTCCACCACGTACTGGGTGGAGACGCCGATGAAGCTGGAGTCGACGATCCGTCCGGTGACCCGGTTGCGGCCGTCCGCTATCGCGTCCGCGTCATCGAGGTGTGCGAGGGAGATCTTCTCGGGGCGGATGCCCAGGAGCAGCTTGCCGCCCTTCGCGGTCGGCGCGGGACATCGGTCACCGGGCAGCCGCAGCTTGCCGCCACTGGCCGATACGACGAGGTCGGTGCCGGTGGAGAGGACCTCGCCCTCGATGAGGTTCGAGGTTCCGAGGAAGTTGGCGACGAACGTCGTCCGGGGGTTCTCGTAGAGGTCGGCGGGGTTGCCCAGCTGCTCGACCCGGCCCGCGTTCATCACCGCGACGGTGTCGGCCATGGTCATGGCCTCCTCCTGGTCGTGGGTGACGTGGACGAACGTGATGCCGACCTCGGTCTGGATGCGCTTGAGCTCCAGCTGCATCTGGCGGCGCAGCTTGAGGTCGAGGGCGCCGAGCGGCTCGTCGAGGAGCAGCACCTGGGGGTGGTTGATCAGGGCGCGGGCGACGGCGACGCGCTGCTGCTGGCCGCCGGAGAGCTGGTGCGGCTTGCGCCGGGCGAAGTCGCCGAGCTGGACGAGCTCCAGCATGTCGTCGACCTGCTTCTTGACCGACTTGATGCCGCGCCGGCGCAGTCCGAAGGCGACGTTCTCGGTGATGTCGAGGTGCGGGAAGAGCGCGTAGCTCTGGAAGACCGTGTTGACGGGCCGCTTGTACGGGGGGAGGCCGGTGATGTCGCGGCCGCCGAGCGAGACGGTGCCGGTGGTGGCCTCCTCCAGGCCCGCGATCATCCGCAGGGTGGTGGTCTTGCCGCAGCCGGACGCGCCGAGCAGCGCGAAGAAGGAGCCTTGCGGGACGGTCAGATCGAGCGGTTGCACGGCGGCGAAGGAGCCGTACGTCTTGCTGATCCCGGTGAGGCGGACATCGCCGCCTGTCTGCTGCTGTGTCATGGAGGGCGGTCCCAGTGGTGTCAGAGGGAGATCGGGTGTCTTCGGGACGGGGCGGTGTCAGGCGCCGATGAGCTTGGCGAACTTCTCCTCGTACGCCGTCTCTTCCTCGGCGGTCAGGGACCGGAAGGCGTGCGAGGCGGCCGCCATCTTCTTGTCCGGGAGAATCAGCGGGTTGTCGGCCATCGACTTGTCGATCCTGGCGAGTTCCTCGCGGACGCCGTCGACCGGGCAGACGAAGTTGATGTACGCGGCGAGCTCGGCGGCGACCGGCGGCCGGTAGTAGTGGTCCATGAGCTTCTCGGCGTTGGTCTTGTGCCGTGCCTTCACCGGGACCAGCATGTTGTCGCTGGATATGACGTAGCCCGCGGCGGGTATCGCGTACTTGATGTCCGGGTTGCCGGCCTGGAGCTGGATGATGTCGCCGGCCCAGGCGACGCAGGCGGCGATGTCGCCCTTGTCGAGGTCCGCGGTGTAGTCGTTGCCGGTGAACCGGCGGATCTGGTTGCGGTCGACGCCCTTCTGGATCCGGCCGATCGCGGCGTCGTAGTCGGCGTCGGTGAAGGCGGCGGGGTCCTTGCCCATGTCGAGCAGGGTCATGCCGACGGAGTCGCGCATCTCCGAGAGGAAGCTGACCCGGCCCTTGAGTTTCGGATCGTCGAGCAGCTGACTGACGGAGTCGATCCTGCGGCCGCCGGTCGCCTTGGAGTTGTAGGCGATGACGGTGGGGATGCCGGCCCAGGGGTAGGAGTAGGCGCGGCCCGGGTCCCAGTCCGGGGAGCGGAACTGGGCGGAGAGGTTGGCGTAGGCGTTCGGCAGGTTGGAGGCGTCGAGCTTCTGCGCCCAGCCGAGCCGGACGATACGGGCGGCGAGCCAGTCCGTGACGCAGATGATGTCGCGGCCGGTGTCCTGGCCGGCGGCGAGCTGCGGCTTGATCTTGCCGAAGAACTCGACGTTGTCGTTGATGTCCTCGGTGTACTTGACCTTGATCCCGGTGCGCTCGGTGAACTGCTCCAGAGTGGGCCGGTGCTTGCCGTCGTCGGTGACGTCCATGTACTCGGTCCAGTTGGAGAAGTTGACCTGCTTCTCCTTGGCCGAATGGTCGTCGGAGGCGGCCGCGGCGTCCCCCTCCCGCTTCGCGGGAGGGATTCCGCACGCGCCGAGCAGGCCGAGCCCGCCGAGTGTGAGCGCGCCGGTGCCGGAGGCGCGCAGCAGCGATCGGCGGGTGAGGGCTCCCCTGCCACTGGTCAGAGTGCGACGCATCGCGGCCAGCTGGGCCGCCGAGAGACGCTCGGGCTCGTACTGCTCCATGCGCGTTGCCCTTTCGGGTGGTGTGCGGCCGGACCGGCCTGGTTATCGGTCCCCGAAGATCGTGCGGTGCCAGTCCTTGCGGGCGACCGCGGTGTTGTCGTACATGACGTGCTTGACCTGCGTGTACTCCTCGAAGGAGTACGACGACATGTCCTTGCCGAAGCCGCTGGCCTTGTACCCGCCGTGCGGCATCTCGCTGATGATCGGGATGTGGTCGTTGATCCAGACGCAGCCCGCCTTGATCTCGCGGGTGGCGCGGTTCGCCCGGTACAGGTCGCGGGTCCAGGCGGATGCGGCGAGTCCGTAGGGGGTGTCGTTGGCGAGCGCGATGCCCTCGTCGTCGGTGTCGAAGGGCAGCACGACCAGGACCGGGCCGAAGATCTCGGCCTGGACGATCTCGCTGTCCTGGGCCGCTCCGGCGATCAGGGTCGGCCGGTAGTAGGCGCCGTCGGCCAGTTCGCCGCCGGGGGCCTCGCCGCCGGTGACGACGGTGGCGTAGGCGCGGGCGCGCTCGACGAATCCGGCGACCCGGTCACGCTGGGCGTGGCTGATCAGCGGGCCGAGGTCGGTGTCCGGGGCGAACGGGTCGCCCACCCGGACGGTCTCCATCAGCTCCGCGACGCCCTGCACGAAGGCGTCGTACAGCGGGCGCTGGACGCAGGCCCGGGTGGCCGCCGTGCAGTCCTGGCCGGTGTTGATGAGGGAGCCGGCGACCGCTCCGTTGACCGCGGCCTCCAGGTCGGCGTCGTCGAAGACGACGAAGGGGGCCTTGCCGCCGAGTTCGAGGTGGAGGCGCTTGACGGTGGAGGTGGCGATCTCCGCGACCCGCTTGCCGACGGCGGTGGAGCCGGTGAAGGAGGTCATCACGACGTCGGGGTGGCCGACGAGGTGTTCCCCGGCGTCCTTGCCCGCCCCGTTGACGATGTTGATCACGCCGTCCGGGATGCCGGCCTCGGTGGCCGCCTGCGCGAACATCAGCGAGGTCAGCGGGGTGATCTCGGCGGGCTTCAGCACGATGGTGTTGCCCGCGGCGACGGCCGGGAGGATCTTCCAGGCGGCCATCTGGAGCGGGTAGTTCCAGGGGGCGATGGAGCCGATGACGCCGATCGCCTCACGCCGTACGTACGAGGTGTGGTCGCCGTCGTACTCGGCGGCGGACTTGCCCTCCAGGTGGCGGGCCGCGCCCGCGAAGAAGGACGCGTTGTCGACGGTGCCGGGCACGTCGAACTCGGTGGAGAGCTTGACCGGCTTGCCGCACTGGAGGGACTCCGCGTACGCGAAGTCGTCCGCCTGCCGGGCGAGGACCGAGGCGAACCGGTGCATCGCCTCGGACCGCTCGGCCGGGGTGGCGCCCGACCAGCCGGGGAACGCCTCCCGCGCGGCGGCGACGGCCGCGTCCACATCGGCGGTGCCCGCGAGCTCGTAGGTGTGGACGGTCTTGCCCGTGGCCGGGTTCACCACGTCGTGGCTGCGTCCCGAAGTGCCGGGTCGCAGTCTTCCGCCGATGTACTGTGCGCCGTCCGCGAAGCGGTCCTGTACCTGGAAGCTGTTGCCCATCACGCTCTCCTCCGCCGCTGTTCCCGGAGTGCGGGGCGGCGTAGCTCCTGCTCGATTTGAGTGCCGATCCTGACAGAGGGGACCCAGCCCAACAAGTGATTCCGTTGTTGCCTTTTGGTTACGCAACGGAATCTGTCGACCATGTGTCGTGTCAGTGCGGAATTCCCCGTACGTAGTGTCAGTGGCGGATGCCAGACTCACGTGTCATGGAACACATGGACGACCTCGTGACGCGGGCTCGCCGGGGTGAGCGAGTGAAGTATCTGAGGTTCTGGGGGCACCGGCCGCGGGCCGACGGGGAGATCGGTGCGAGCTGCCTCAGCCAGTGGTGGCCGTCGCCGTTCACGGTCGACGGGGTGACGTACGCGTCGGCCGAGCACTGGATGATGGCCGGCAAGGCGCGGCTGTTCGGCGACGCGGAGGCACAGGCCCGCGCGGTGGCGGCCAGGAGCCCGGCCGAGGCGAAGAAGACGGGCCGGCTGGTGCGCGGCTTCGACGAGGCGGTCTGGGAGCGCGAGCGGTACGGGCTGGTGGTGACGGGCAGCCTGCACAAGTTCGGCCAGGACCCGGCGCTGCGCGAGTTCCTGCTGGGCACGGGCGAGCGGGTGCTCGTCGAGGCGAGCCCGATGGACCGGATCTGGGGGATCGGGCTGACGGCGGACGATCCGCGTGCGGAGGACCCGGCGGCCTGGCGGGGGCTGAATCTGCTCGGCTTCGCGCTGATGGACGCGCGGACGGGGCTGCGGGAGGGCACCGGCCGGATATGAAACGGCCCCTGGGCGAAGCGGGAGTCCCGGACGGGCGGCGCTGCGCCCGCCCGGGACCGACTGCACTCCCGCTAGCGGATCACACCGGCGAACGGGGATCCGGCGACCGCAGATCCGGCGACCGGCGAATCGATGACCTGCGAGGCCGAGTACGGCTCGTAGCCGTAGCCGCTGTCGTCATCGGCGTCGCTCGCGATGGCCCAGATGACCAGACCCAGGAACACGGCACTGACGACGATCCCGACCGAGCCGAGGATGATACCGGCGAGGGCCACTCCCCCGTTGTCGGCCTCCCCCCGGCGGACCCGGCCCCGGCCTATCAGGCCGAAGATCAGCGCGAGGACGCCCAGTATGATCCCGAGCCCGTACAGGCAGAAGAGCGCCACCGCGATGATGCCGAGCACCATCGAGGCGATCCCGAGCCCGTTCGCGGGCTGCGGTCCCCAGGCGTTCTGGCCGTAGCCGGGGTAGCCCGGGTAGCCGCCGCCGTACTGCGGGGCCTGCGGGGCCGGGTAGCCGTACTGGCCGGCGGGCTGCTGCGACGGCGCCCCCGGGTACCCGTACTGGCCGGCGGCCGGCGGGCTCTGCTGACCCGGGCCGTTGGGACCGACGGGCGGCGGCGGCACGGACTCCGGGCCGAACGGGCCGCCGGGACCGGACGGCTGCCCCGTACCCGCCGGGGGGCCGAAGCCTGGCGCGGGACCGGCGGGACCGCCCTGCGGCCCGTCGACGCCCGGCATCGCGCCGACGGTCGGCTGGTCGTGCACGGCCGGCGGACGGGCGTCCGACGGGCTGTTCTTCTCCAGCGGCACCCTGTTGTCCGGCGGAGCCCACGGATCGCGCGGCACGGCCCTGTCCTCGGGCTGCTCTGTGTTGTCTGACATGGGCCTCCCCCATCGTGATGCCCGTCATGCTACGGCCAGGGTCTTTCGTTTGGATCAGGGAGCGGGGTCCGGTGTCGTGCATCGCAAGGCGGAGAATTGAGGCGACGAGGCGAGGTGCGGCACCGGACCCCGCGAGCCCAGCCCGATCCAGACGAGAGCCCTCGCCCCCGTCCTACGATGACTTCCGTCCGCCGCCCGGTTCCCACCTGTGTCCGGGCCCCGCGCCACCCCCTGCTCCCGGAGGATCCGTTGTCCGATCTGCACCCCTTCATCGCGGGGCTGCCCAAGGCCGAGCTGCATGTTCACCACGTCGGTTCGGCCTCGCCCCGCATCGTCGCGGAGCTGGCCGCGAAACACCCCGACTCCAAGGTCCCCACCGCCCCCGAGGCGCTGGCCGACTACTTCTCCTTCACGGACTTCGGGCACTTCATCGAGGTCTACCTCTCGGTCGTGGACCTGATCCGCACCCCGGAGGACGTCCGGCTGCTGACCTTCGAGGTCGCCCGCGACATGGCTCGGCAGAACATCCGCTACGCGGAACTGACCGTCACCCCGTTCTCCTCGACCCGGCGCGGCATTCCGGAACAGGGCTTCATGGAGGCCATAGAGGACGCCCGCAAAGCGGCCGAGGCCGAACTCGGGGTGGTGCTGCGCTGGTGCTTCGACATCCCGGGCGAGGCCGGGCTCGAATCCGCCGAGGAGACCGCCAGGCTCGCCGTCGACCTGCGGCCGGAGGGGCTCGTGTCCTTCGGTCTCGGCGGGCCCGAGATCGGGGTGGACCGCCCGCAGTTCAAGCCGTACTTCGACCGCGCCATCGCGGCGGGCCTGCACTCCGTGCCGCACGCCGGCGAGACCACCGGACCGGAGACGATCTGGGACGCGCTGACCGCGCTGCGCGCCGAGCGCATCGGCCACGGCACCAGCTCCGTTCGCGACCCGAGGCTCCTGGAACACCTCGCCGAGCACCGGATCGCGCTGGAGGTCTGCCCCACGTCGAACATCGCGACCCGCGCGGTGGCGGACATCGAGGAGCACCCGGTCAAGGAGATGGTGAAGGCCGGGGTGCTGGTCACGATCAACAGCGACGACCCGCCCATGTTCGGCACCGACCTCAACACCGAGTACGGGGTGGCGGCCCGCCTCCTGGAGCTCGACGAGCGGGGGCTCGCCGGGCTCGCGAAGAACGCCGTCGAGGCGTCCTTCCTCGACCCGGCCGGCAAGCGCAGGCTGGCCGAGGAGATCGACACGTACACCACCGGCTGGCTGGCGGACACCGGCCGGTGACCCCTGGCGGTGACAATGGCCCCATGGCCACCCCTGTCACCGCCGTCGCCCATCGCGGCGATCCGTACCGCGTCCGCGAGAACACCCTCGCCTCGATCCGCTCCGCCCTCGAACGGGGGGCGGACGCGGTGGAGATCGATGTCCGGGTCACCCGGGACGGTGTGCCCGTCCTGCTGCACGACGCCACGCTGGAGCGGCTGTGGGGTCATGACGTGCGGCTGGACCGGCTCACCCGGCAGGAGCTGAGCGAGCTGACGGCGGGCGGCGTGCCGACCCTGCGCGAGGCGCTGCTCGCCGCCGGGGCGCACCGCGTCATGGTCGATCTGCCCGGCTCCACCGAGGACTCGGTGCGCAGGACCGTCGGGACGGTACGGGAGTGCGGGGCCGGGGAGCGGGCCTACTACTGTGCGGGCCCGGAGGCGATGCTGCGGGTCCGGGCCGCCGATCCGTCCGCCGAGATCGCGATGACCTGGACGACCCTCGTACCGCCCCGGGCCGGGCTGCTGGCGGCGGTGCGGCCGCGCTGGCTGAACTACCGGTTCGGTCTGGTGAGCCGGGAGCTGACGGACCGCAACCACCGGGACGGGCTGCTGGTCTCGGCCTGGACGGCGGACACCGGGCGCACCATGCGCAGGCTGCTGCGGGACGGCGTGGACTCCATCACCACCAACCGGGTCGATGTACTGCACAAGCTGATCACCAACTCCCCGGACCACACCTCGCCTTGATCGGTCCGGCATCATGGACGCCACCTCATCGTCCCGATGCCGGGCCCGGCACCCGAGGAGCAGACGTGTCCGTCCCCCACCGCAACTCCCTTCCCTCCCAGGTCCGTATCGATGTCGCGCACAACGCCCGGGTCTGGAACTACTGGCTCGGCGGCAAGGACCACTTCCCGGTGGACCGGACCGTCGGAGACCGGGTCACCGGCATGTATCCCAGCATCGGCGAGGTGGCGCGGGCCGACCGGGCGTTCCTGGGCCGGGCGGTGCGGTATCTGGCCGGTGACGTGGGCATCGGCCAGTTCCTGGACATCGGAACCGGTCTGCCGACCGCGGACAACACCCACGAGGTCGCCCAGCACACCGCTCCCGACGCCCGCGTGGTGTACGTCGACAACGACCCGAGCGTCCTGGCGCACGCCCGCTCGCTGCTCACCAGCTCGCCGGAGGGCGCGAGCGAGTACATAGAGGCGGACGCCCGCGACCCGGAGCGGATCCTGCGGGCGGCCCGGCCGACGCTCGACCTGGACCGGCCGGTCGCGGTCATGCTCCTGGGCATCCTCAACTTCGTCCTCGACACGGACGAGGCGCTGCGCATCGTGCGGCGGCTGATGGACGCGGTGCCCTCCGGAAGCTACCTGGTCCTCACCCACCCCACGCTGGAGCTGGGCGGCGAGGGCAACGAGGCGGCGATGCGGTTCTGGAACGAGAACGCCACGCCCCCGATCACCGCCCGCAGCCGCTTCGAGTTCGCCGCGTTCCTGTCCGGTCTCGACCTCGTCGAACCGGGCATCGTCTCGTGCGCGCGCTGGCGCCCCGCGCCCGGCACCCGGGCCGCCGAGGTGGCCCAGTTCGGCGCCGTGGCCAGAAAGCGCTGAGGGCACCGGGTGCACATACGGGATGTCACGGCGCGGGCCCTCGCGGCCGGGCCGCGCACCGTCGACCTGCTCATCGCCGTGCTGGTGCAGGCGGCCGTGACCATGCCCTTCGTCGTGCCGCGTGCCCCGGACCTGCCGGCCGCGACATGGACGTCGTACGGGCTGACGACCCTGCTGGTGCTGCCGCTGACCGTCCGCCGCCGGGCACCGGTCGCGGTGCTGTTCGCGGTGCTCGCGGCCGGCGCCCTGTACAAGTTCGCCGTGGACGGGCCGGGGCAGCCGCTCCCGTACACCGGGCTGGTGGCGTTCTACACGGTCGCCGAGCTCTCCTCGCCGCCGAAGCGGCTCGTGGTCGCGCTGGTCACGGCGGTGGGCGTGCTGGGCTCGACGGGGATCGACAGCGCCGACATGCGGGAGCTGCTGTTCTCCCTGTTCGTGTTCGCCGCGGCCTACGCCTGCGGGCGGCTCGCCGTGACCCGGAAGGCCTATCTGCGGGCGGTGGAGGACCGGGCCCGCCAGCTGGAGCTGACGCACCGCATCGAGGCCGAGCAGGCAGCGGCGCGTGAACGGGCCCGGATCGCTCGGGAGATGCACGACATCCTGTCCCACGCGGTCAGCCTGATGATCGTGCAGGCGGAGGCGGGACCGGTGGCGGTGCGGACCGCCCCGGACCGGGCGGAGGCCGCGTTCGACGCGATCTCGGACACGGGCCGCGACGCCATGGTGCAGCTGCGCCGCATGCTCGGCGTGCTGCGCGAGAACGAGGACCCGGCCGGTGCACCGCGCGCACCGCAGCCGGCGCTGGCCGGGCTGCCGGGGCTCGTCGAGCGGGTGCGTGGCAGCGGTCTGGCGGTGTCGTACGAGGTGGCGGGCAGTCCACTGCCACCGGGACCGGCCGTCGAGACGAGCGTCTACCGGATGGCGCAGGAGGCCCTGACCAACGTGGTCAGGCACGCGGACGCGGACGCCGTGCGCGTCCGCCTCGAGCACGGCCCCGGCGAGCTGACCCTGACGGTCACCGACGACGGGCGCGGCCCCGCTGCCGGCACCGGTCTCGGCCTGGCCGGCATCCGGGAACGCGCCGGCGCCCACGGAGGCACGGCGCGCACCGGTCCGGGGCCGGGCGGAAGGGGGTTCGAGGTGAGGGTGACGATTCCGAGGGCGGTAGCGGACACAGAGGCAGGGGTGGGGCGTTGACGATCCGTGTGGTGGTGGCGGACGACCAGGAGCTGGTGCGCAGCGGCTTCGCGATGATCCTGGACGCGCAGCCGGACATCGAGGTGGTGGCCGAGGCGGGCGACGGTGCGGCGGCGGTCGAGGCGGTGCGGCGGCTGGCGCCCGAGGTGGCGCTGCTCGACATCCGGATGCCCGGCACGGACGGCATCGAGGCGTGCCGCGCGATAGCTGCGGGGACCGGCTGCCGGACGGTCATGCTGACGACCTTCGACTCCGACGACTACGTCTTCGAGGCGCTGCGCGCGGGGGCGAGCGGCTTCCTGCTGAAGGACGTCCGCCGCGACGACCTGGTGCACGCGGTACGGGTGGTGGCGGCCGGGGAGTCGCTGCTCGCGCCCTCGGTGGCGCGCCGGCTGATCGCCGAGTACACCTCCCGCCCGGCGACGCCGGCCGCCGTGCCGCCGGCGCGGCTGGGCGTGCTGACCGGCCGGGAGCGCGAGACGCTGCTGCTCCTGGCCAGGGGCCTGTCGAACGCGGAGATCGCGGCCGCGCTGGTGGTGAGCGAGCACACGGTGAAGACGCATGTCGGCAATGTGCTGTCCAAGCTGGGGCTGCGGGACCGGATCCAGGCCGTGATCTGCGCGTACGAGTGCGGGGTCGTCACTCCCTCGCCGGAGGGAGAGACGGCCCCGGCTCCCCCGCGCGGGTGAGGAATCCCGGCCGCGAGGACCGCCCGGCCGGGCGATCCGCCGGGGTCCGGGGATCAACAGGATGGAGTCCACAACCAGTTACGGATTCCGCGCCCCTGGAGGCACCGGTCATGAACACCCGCGCCGCACACATCGCCCTCGCCACCGCCCTGGTCCTCGGCATCGCCGCGGGAACCGCCGTACCCGCCTCGGCCGGGGCCCGCGTCCCGGCCGGCGCGCGTCCCGCCGCCGGGGCGTCCACCGGCCGGGCACCGGACGCCCAGGCGCTGCGGGCCGCGATCGACGGGCTCCCGGCGGACGACGCGACGGCCGCGCTGGTCCGGGTCGGCGGCACCGACGGAAGCTGGCGGGGCAGCGCGGGCGTCCACGATCTGGCCTCCGGCCGCCCGGCCGATCCGGACGGGCGCTTCCGGGCGGGTTCGGTCACCAAGGTCTTCACCGCGGCCGTGGTGCTGCAACTGGCCGGCGAGGGGAAGCTCGCCCTGGACCGGCCGGTCCGGCACTACCTGCCGGACCTGATCCCGGCCGCGTACGGGCAGGTCACCGTGCGGCAGCTGCTGAACCACACGAGCGGTATCCCCTCCCCCGACCCGGGCAACGGCGACACCCTGGAGGACTGGTACGCACACCGCTTCGACCTGCGTGATCCGGCGGACGACGTGCGCGCCGCGACCGCGCCGGCACCGGACTTCGCCCCCGGTACGCAGCAGCACTACGCCAACATCGGCTACACCGTGGCGGGGCTGCTGATCGAGCGGGTCACCGGTGACACGTACGCCTCGCAGGTCTCGCGCCGCATCCTGGAGCCCCTGCGGCTGGGCGGCACCTACTTCCCCGGCACCGATCCGGCGGTCCGGGGCCCGCACAACCACGGCTACCAGGTGTTCGGGCCGTCCGGCGAGCTGCGTGACGTCACGGTGTGGGGGGCGAGCGACGCGTGGGCTGCCGGGGACCTGATCTCGACGACCGCCGACCTGGAGCGCTTCACCGAGGCGCTGTTCCGCGGCCGGGTGGTGCGGGGACCGCTGCTGCGGGAGATGTTCACGCTGCCGGACGCGTCGGTGCGCGAGTACGGCACCGGCAAGCCCGCCGCGTACAGCGCGGGCCTCTCCGTGATGAGGCTGGGCGGCCGCGAGGTCTGGGGCAAGACGGGCGGCCGCTGGGGCTACAACGCGGCCATCGCCGCCACCCCCGACCTGTCCAGGACGCTCGTCTACAGCGTCAACGCGACGGACGCGAAGGGTGAGGGCATGGACGCCACGGCGATGAGGACGGTGGTGGCCGCGTTCGGGGCGCCGGACGAGGAGTGAGGCGGGGCGCGTGCGACGCCCCGGGGCCGCCCGGATCCGGCGTTCGGATCCGGGCGGCCCGGTGGCAGCGGCGGGGCGGTCAGGCCGCGCCGCGAGGTGTCACCTGCTGGTGCCGCTCCCCCGCGCGGCAGCCCCGTCGATCACGAACTGCGATCCGGGTTCGACCAGGACGTCCCCGTCGCGCGAGCCGGTGATCGTCACGTCGGTGAGCGTGGCGCTGCCTCGCGCGCCGCCCATGGCGAGGATGCCGGAGCCGTTGGCGGAGCCGGAGATCTTCACGTTGCTGATCCGGACGTCCGGCATGGCGCCGCCGCCGGTCTTGAACTGGATGCCGTCGTATGTGGAGTCCTCGATGTCGGTGTCACGGATGGTGACACCGGGGATGTCGGAGCCCTGTGCGAACAGGGTGATCGCGCCGAACTCCTGGTCCTCGTTCCAGAACGCGCCGCCTGTGCGGTAGAGCCCGTTGTTCGCGATCAGGGTCTGTCCGGAGAAGGACACCGGGTCGTGATCGGTGGCCAGCATGATGCCGGGGTAGTTCATGGTGTCGTACACCAGGTTGTTCTCGACCTTGTTGCCGTAGCCGCCGTAGACCGCGATGCCGTTGGCCCGCCACGGCAGCTGCACGGTGTTGTTGCCGAAGACGTTGTCGTGGCCGGCGTCGGTCGAGGGGTCCTTGACGTACTTGCTCGCCCACACCGCCATCGCGTCGTCCCCGGTGTTGCGGAAGGACGAGTCGGTGACGGAGGAGTTGCGGGTGCCGTTGGTGAAGTTGACGCCGTCCGCGTAGGTGTCGCGGATGCGCATTCCGCTGAACTCGAGGCCGTCGCCGGGTCCCCACAGCTCCGGGATGTTGCTGTAGTCGCGGCCGACCCAGGCGGCGACGTTGGCGTGCTCGATCCACACGTTGCTGATCTTGGTGTCCTTGCCGAAGCGGCCGTTGAGACCGACGCCGCCCTCGGCGTTGCCGTCACCGCCCCGAATGGTGCCGGAGCCGAAGATCGCGATGTCGGAGATCTTGGTGTTGTCGTCGATGTCGAAGCCGAAGTTGCCCTCGTGCGGGTGGTTGATGCCGCCCGCGTCCTGCGGCGGGGTCAGCGTGTACAGCTGCGAGTGCCACATGCCGGCACCCCGGATCGCGACGTCACGGATGCCGACCTGGTTGTACTGGCCCCGGTCCAGCGGGTCGTCGGTGAGGATCTTCTGCTCCTGCCGCCACTGCCCGGCCGGAATCCACACGCAGTCGATGTCGCCGTTCTGGTCGGCGGTGACGGCCGCCTGGATCGCGTCGGTGTCGTCGTTCCCGTCGTCGGGGACCGCCCCGTACTCGGTGATCGAGGTGCACTCGGCGGGCTTGCTCGCGGGCGGCGCCACCTGCTCCAGGTCGACCAGGTCGACGACGTAGTACGCGGCGTCGTCACCGGCGTCCCGCTGCAGCTTGAAGGTGGTGCCCTCGGGATACGTCCTGTCGAGTAGTGCGTGCGACTCGTCGAACAGCCGACGCGCGTCGCCGCCGGGGGTGTTCGTCAGCCCTTCCGGCTGGTCGGTGTTGCCGTACAGCCAGCTGTGCTTGGACGACAGTTCCAGCTTCTGCACGAACACGCCGTCGGCGTAGAGGCTCAGCGTCTTCTCCTGGCCGCCGCCGCCCGGGGCGTCGGGGATGGAGTTGCGGACGACGACGGAGTTGGTGCTGCCGGTCGAGGTGAACTCCACGTGCTCACCCGCGGAGTCGAGGCGGACCGACTTGCGCCCCGAGGACTCGGTGGCGAAGTCGGTGTGCCCGAAGGTGCGGGTGGCGTCCGTCTCCAGCAGGGTGCCGTCGTAGGTGCCGTCCTCCGCCTCGTACTCGGTGAACGGGGACGCCGCACCCCGGGCGGCCGACGCGGCCGGCGTCCCGGGGGCGGGCGGGGCCGCCTGCGCGGCGGACGGCACGAGCCAGGCGGCGGTCAGTACGGCGCCGAGGGTGAAGGCGACGCCACGCCGGTTCCGGTCTCTCCTTGTCACAGCGTTCCTCTCGATGTGGGGGGATGGGGCGTGGGTACGGATCCGGGCTACTTGCCGCTGCCCGGCTCGGGCCAGGCGGTGCAGTCGTCCCAGGTGGTGTCCCAGCCGGTGTTGCCGCCGCCGTCGGTGAGCGTGAAGGTGCCCGAGCCCTCGGGGTAGGGGCAGTTGTAGACGCCTGCCGCGCCCGGGTCGGTGGCGGTGACGTTCGACATCGTCACGGCGCCGGGCGTCTCGGCCTGCACGACGACCGTGCCGACCCCGTCGACGGCCGACCCGTCGACCGTGACGTTCTTGACGTCCTTGCCGGTGCCGCCGCCCGAGACGAACTCGTAGGCGCTGTAGGGGCTGTCCTTGATGGTGGTGTCGGTGATGTTCACGTTCGCCTCGATGGCGCTGTCGTACGCGTCCACGCGCAGCGCGCCCATCGGGTGGCCCCAGTTGGGGTTGATGGCCCCGGTGCGTACGAGGGTGTTCCCTGCGACGGTGATGGTGCCGCCGAGGGGGAAGAACGGGTCGGCGAACTTCTGGTTGGAGATGGCGATGCCGCTGCCCAGCGCGTTGGTGTCGCTGATCAGGTTGTCCTTGACGGTGATGTCGCTGCCGCCGTAGATGGCGATGCCGTTCGCCAGGTTGGGCTGGGAGATGGTGTTGTTCGCGAAGGTGGAGCCGGTGTCGGCGGCGTTCAGCGACCACATGGCGAGCGAGTCGTCGCCCTGGTTGCGCAGGAAGTTGTCGCGCACCTGCACGCCGTGAGCGCTGCCGTTGAGGTTCAGGCCGTCCGCGGTGGTGTCGAGGATGCGGTTGTTCTCGACGACCAGGTTGTCGTTGTTGCCGGTCAGCCAGAGGCCGACCTTGAGGTGCTGCAGCCACATGCCGCTGACCCGGGAGTCCGGGCCGAGGGAGCCGTTGACGAAGTTGTCCGGGTTGCTGTCGACCCGCTCGGTGACCTCTCCGATCACCGCGAAGTCCTTGATGGTGACCTTGCCGGCGGAGCCGCTCTGGTTGATGAACCGCGAGGCGTGCACGACCGAGTGCCAGCTGCCCGCGCCCTGGATCGTCACGTTCTCGACGCCGCTCAGCTCGGAGTCCAGCCTGAAGTCGCCCGCCGGGACCCACACCGTGCCGCCGGCCGCCTTCGCCTCGGTGATCGCGTCGCGGAAGGCCTGCGTGGAGTCCTGCTGCCCGGTGGCGTCGGCGCCCTTGTCGACGACGGAGACCGCGCCGGACGGCTCGGCGGCGGGCCCGTCGACCTGTTCGAAGTCGGCGACGTCGACGGTGACCTCGGTGGCGGCGGCCTCCAGCTTCACCTTGTCGCCCGCCCGGAGGTCGCGGCCGAGCAGCAGGCGGGCGTTGTCGAAGAGGTGGTGGGTCTTGGCGCCGGCGATCCAGGGTGTGTCGACGTAGCTGTACTTGGAGGTGACGGCCAGCGACGCGTCGAGCTTCGTGCCGTTGACGTAGACGGCGAGTGAACCGCTCTGCCCGTCGGGCACGTTGTAGGCGACGTTCACCGCGTCGGCGGCCGCGCCGAGGGTGAACTCGACGCTCTGCCCGCTGCTCAGGCGCACCGCCTGCCGGCCCGAGGCCTCGGAGGCGAGGGTGCCCTGGGTGTGGTCGGGCCCGATCTTCTGGCCGGTGGTGGTGGCGGACTCCGCCTCGGTGGAGCTGAACGGGAGGGTGGCGCCGGCGGCTACCGCTGCCGGCTCGGGGGCCCGCTGGGCGGAGGCCTGGCCTGTGACGCCGATGACGGTGCCCACGAGGGCGACGGCTACGGCGAGGACGTACGAACTGCGCGTGGGGGATGACGTGCGCATGACACTCCATTCCTGCTGTGACTGGTGCTTCCCGGTGGGGGAGGTGGGGGGCGAGGGAAGCGCCTGACACTCAAGCATCACGAACACATGAGCACAAGATGTCGCGTAGGTATCGCAATTTATTGACAGCGAAGCGAAACAACCAACTGGTGCCCAGGTGTCGGGTGTGCGGAACGCGTCGCGCGCCGGGCCGCAGCACGAGGAACCGGCACCACGCGCATTCCGCGTGGTGCCGGTTCCTCGTGCTCAGTACCTATCGAAAGCCCTGGTCACAGCCAAGCGGGGCGATACCTCACAACCCGACTATGGAGTTCCACTTCTTGGCGAACTCGGTGCGCTCCTCGGAGGTGATGTCGCGGGCGATGGCGAGCCGCTTGCGCATGGCGTCGTCGGGGAAGATCAGCGGATCCTCGGCGAGTGCGGCGGTCTCCTCGTCCTTGGAGGAGGCCAGCACCTCGCGGGCGGCCGGGACCGGGCAGACGTAGTTGACCCAGGCCGCCAGTTCGGCGGCGACCTCGGGCTCGTAGTAGTAGTCGACGAGCTTCTCGGCGTTGCGCTTGTGGTGGGCGAGATTGGGGATCATGAGCGACTCCGCCCAGAGCTCGGCCCCCTCCTGCGGCACGACGAACTCGATCTCGGGGTTGTCCGCCTGGAGCTGGATGACGTCGCCGGAGTAGGCCTGGCAGGCGAGCACATCGCCGGTGGAGAGGTCCTTGATGTAGTCGTTGCCGGTGAAACGGCGGATGTGCTTGGTCTTCACCAGCTTCTCCACCTGCTCGCAGATGTCGTAGAAGTCGTCGCGCTTCCAGCGGGTGATGTCGACGCCGTTGCCCTGCATCAGCAGCGCGAAGGACTCGTCGAGCCCGGACAGCAGCGTCACCTTGCCGCGCAGGTCGTGCGCCCACAGGTCGCTCAGGTGCTTGATCTCGCGGCCCAGCTTCTTGCGGTTGTACGCGATGCCGGTGATCCCGGACTGCCAGGGCACGCTGTGGGTGCGGCCCTTGTCGAAGGCGGGCGAGCGCAGCTGCGGATCGAGGTACTTGGCCACGTTGGGCTGCTTGGCGCGGTCCATCTCCTGGACCCAGCCGAGCCGGACGAAGCGGGCGGCCATCCAGTCGCTGATGACGACGAGGTCGCGCCCGGTCTGCTGGTGGTTCATCAGCGCGGGGCTGATCTTCCCGAAGAACTCGTCGTTGTCGTTGATCTCCTCGGTGTACGTGACGGAGATCCCGGTGCGCTTGCTGAACGCGTCCAGGGTGGGCCGCTTCGACTGGTTCTCGTCGTCGGTGTCGATGTAGAGCGGCCAGTTGGCGAAGTGCAGGGTGTGGTCACTGGCGGAGGAGTCGCGCCCGGCCCGGTCGCCGGGCTTCACGTAGGCGGCGGGCACTCCGCAGCCGGCCAGCGTGGCACCGGCCGCCCCCGCCCCGAGGGCGCGGAGCACGGACCGGCGGGACATGGGGTTCTTCGGGATCGCTCGCACCTGCGCAGGATGCCGGTCGGCGGGTGCGCCGGGCAATGGACCAACCGTCCAGCGGTGGCCGCCCGCCGCGCACACCCTGTCGAGGCCGGGGGCGGCAGCGGCCGGACCCACGGCCGCGTCGGGCGCTCCGGAGCACGGATACGGCGCCTCGGCAGTGCTGATCCGGTCCCGGGGGGCACGGATACGGCCCCCGGGCACTCGCACAGTGCGCCCGGGGGCCGTATCGGTACCGTTCGAGCGGCGGTCAGCCGTCGAGCGAGGTCATGACGTGCTTGATCCGGGTGTAGTCCTCGAAGCCGTACGCGGAGAGGTCCTTGCCGTAGCCGGACTTCTTGAACCCGCCGTGCGGCATCTCGGCGACGAGCGGGATGTGGGTGTTGATCCACACGCAGCCGAAGTCGAGGTTCTTGGACATCCGCATGGCACGGGCGTGGTCCTTGGTCCACACCGAGGAGGCCAGGGCGTACTCCACGCCGTTGGCCCACTCCAGCGCCTGCGCCTCGTCCCGGAACGACTGGACGGTGATGACCGGGCCGAAGACCTCGTGCTGGATGATCTCGTCGTCCTGCTTCAGGCCGGAGACGACGGTCGGGGCGTAGAAGTAGCCCTTCTCGCCGACGCGGTGGCCGCCCGCCTCGACCCTGGCGTGGGCCGGGAGGCGCTCGATGAAGCCGCTGACCTGGGCGAGCTGGTTGGCGTTGTTGAGCGGGCCGTAGAGCACGTCCTCGTCGTCCGGCTGCCCGGTCTTCGTGTCGGCCGCCGCCTTGGCCAGCGCGGTGACGAACTCGTCGTGGATGGACTCGTGGACCAGTACGCGGGTGGCGGCCGTGCAGTCCTGGCCCGCGTTGAAGTAGCCGGCGACCGAGATGTCCTCGACGGCCTTGGCGATGTCGGTGTCCTCGAAGACGACGACGGGCGCCTTGCCGCCGAGCTCCAGGTGGACCCGCTTGACGTCCTTCGCGGCGGACTCGGCGACCTGCATGCCGGCCCGGACCGAACCGGTGATGGAGGCCATCGCGGGGGTCCGGTGCTCCACCATCGCGCGGCCGGTGTCCCGGTCGCCGCAGATGACGTTGAAGACGCCCTTGGGCAGGATCTGCCCGATGATCTCGGCCATCAGCACGGTGGACGCCGGTGTGGTGTCGGACGGCTTGATCACCACGGTGTTGCCCGCGGCGAGCGCCGGGGCGAACTTCCAGACGGCCATCATCATCGGGTAGTTCCACGGCGCGACCTGGGCGCAGACCCCGACCGGCTCGCGGCGGACGATGGAGGTGAGCCCCTCCATGTACTCGCCGGCCGAGCGGCCCTCAAGCAGCCGGGCGGCGCCCGCGAAGAAGCGGATCTGGTCGACCATCGGGGGGAGTTCCTCGGTCCGGGTGAGCCCGACCGGCTTGCCGGTGTTCTCGGACTCGGCCGCGATGAGGTCCTCGGCGCGCTCCTCGAAGGCGTCCGCGATCTTCAGCAGAGCGCGCTGGCGCTCGGCGGGAGTGGCGTCGCGCCAGGCGGGGAAGGCC
This sequence comes from Streptomyces sp. 840.1, assembly GCF_003751445.1. Taxonomy (NCBI): domain Bacteria; kingdom Bacillati; phylum Actinomycetota; class Actinomycetes; order Kitasatosporales; family Streptomycetaceae; genus Streptomyces; species Streptomyces sp. 840.1. The sequence continues at coordinate 91,178 of NZ_RJUU01000001.1, forward strand.
GCGGCGGCGGCTTCCATGGCGGCGTCGACGTCGGCGCCGCCGGAGAGCGGGGACGTCGCGTAGACCTCTTCCGTCACCGGGTTGACCACGTCGATGGTCCGCCCGTCGGCGGCGTCGCGGAACTCTCCGTTGATGTAGTTGCGCAGACGGCGCACCTCGGTGGTCACAGCCGGCCCTCCTGCTCTGAAGTCCAATGGGTGAGACGCCCAGCGTAGTCGCTCGGGTAACGCTTTCGACATACCCAACCGCCGTGAACTTCGGATTCGGTGAGATTCAGGTCCCGCAACAACGAATTTCATCGATCGAGGGTTGCAAGACAGACGAGTCCCGGTGCACAGTGGCTCCGTGGCCAGTCGCAGCGCAGACTCCAGGACCGGGAACGGATCGTCCTCAACCGTCGATGCCGTGTCCCTCGCAATCATCGAGCAGCTCCAGGAGGACGGGCGTCGTCCGTACGCCGCGATCGGCAAGGCCGTCGGCCTCTCCGAGGCGGCCGTGCGACAGCGCGTCCAGAAGCTGCTCGACCAGGGCGTGATGCAGATCGTCGCCGTCACCGATCCGCTCACCGTGGGATTCAGACGGCAGGCGATGGTCGGGATCAACGTCGAGGGCGACCTCGATCCCGTCGCGGAGGCCCTGTCGGCCATGGCCGAGTGCGAGTACGTGGTGATGACCGCGGGCTCCTTCGACCTGATGGTGGAGATCGTCTGCGAGGACGACGACCACCTGCTGGAGACGATCAGCAAACGCATCCGGGCCATTCCCGGAGTGCGCTCCACCGAGAGCTTCGTCTACCTCAAGCTCAAGAAGCAGACCTATATGTGGGGAACCCGATAGCCGTGAGCAAGGACCTCAGCCGGACCGCGTACGACCACCTGTGGATGCACTTCACCCGCATGTCGGACTACGAGAACGCAAGCGTTCCCACCATCGTGCGTGGCGAGGGCACCTACATCTTCGACGACCAGGGCAAGCGCTACCTCGACGGCCTGTCCGGCCTGTTCGTGGTCAACGCCGGCCACGGCCGCCGCGAGCTCGCCGAGGCCGCGTACAAGCAGGCGCAGGAGCTGGCCTTCTTCCCGGTGTGGTCCTACGCCCACCCCAAGGCCGTCGAACTGGCCGAGCGCCTCGCCGACTACGCCCCGGGCGACCTCAACAAGGTCTTCTTCACCACCGGTGGCGGCGAGGCCGTCGAGACCGCGTGGAAGCTGGCGAAGCAGTACTTCAAGCTCAAGGGCAAGCCGACCAAGTACAAGGTCATCTCGCGCGCGGTCGCCTACCACGGCACCCCGCAGGGCGCCCTGTCCATCACCGGACTCCCCGCCCTCAAGGCCCCGTTCGAGCCGCTGGTGCCCGGCGCGCACAAGGTGCCGAACACCAACATCTACCGCGCCCCGCTCTTCGGCGACGACCCGGAGGCCTTCGGCCGCTGGGCCGCCGACCAGATCGAGCAGGAGATCCTCTTCGAGGGCCCCGAGACCGTCGCCGCGGTCTTCCTGGAGCCGGTGCAGAACGCCGGCGGCTGCTTCCCGCCGCCGCCCGGCTACTTCCAGCGGGTCCGCGAGATCTGCGACCAGTACGACGTGCTGCTCGTCTCCGACGAGGTCATCTGCGCCTTCGGCCGGCTCGGCACGATGTTCGCGTGCGACAAGTTCGGCTACGTACCGGACATGATCACCTGCGCCAAGGGCATGACGTCGGGCTACTCCCCGATCGGCGCCTGCATCATCTCGGACAAGCTCGCCGAGCCGTTCTACGAGGGCGACAACACCTTCCTGCACGGCTACACCTTCGGCGGCCACCCGGTCTCCGCGGCGGTCGGCCTCGCCAACCTCGACATCTTCGAGAAGGAAGGCCTCAACCAGCACGTCCTCGACAACGAGAACGCCTTCTTCACCACGCTGCAGAAGCTGCACGACCTGCCGATCGTCGGTGACGTCCGGGGCAACGGCTTCTTCTACGGCATCGAGCTGGTCAAGGACAAGGCCACCAAGGAGACGTTCACCGACGAGGAGACCGAGCGCGTCCTGTACGGCTTCCTCTCCAAGGCGCTGTACGACAGCGGTCTCTACTGCCGGGCCGACGACCGGGGTGACCCGGTCGTCCAGCTCGCGCCGCCGCTGATCTCGGACCAGTCCACGTTCGACGAGATCGAGTCCATCCTGCGGTCCGTCCTGACGGAGGCCTGGACGAAGCTCTGACCGATCGCTCGATCGGCTGATCGAGCGAGCCCGGCTTGACCACAGCTTGACCCTCCACGGACGGTCCTCCAGCGGTCATTTCATACGGTCCACACGGCCCGGATGCGCCCAGTCGAGTGGGAAGAGGCGCACCCGGGCCGCGTGCTGTGCGCACACCGCGGTCCGAATCCTTACGGTGCCGAGTGACCGATCGGCCCCCTCTTCGTTCCCCCGTACGGGGGAACGGGATATCTGATCTGAACCGAGGTGTACGCCATGGTGGCCCCGCCGGACAACGACGTGATCTGGGCGCGCTCCCTGCACCACTCCCACAACGGCTCACCCGCGCTCGGCGGGGTGTCCCTGGGGATCCGCGACGGCGAGATCCTCGCCGTGACCGGCCCGCGCGGCAGCGGCAAGACGACCCTGCTGCACTGCCTGTCCGGCCAACTGGTGCCCAACGAGGGCGAGGTGTGGTTCAACAGCGTCCCCGTCCACACCATGGGACCCCGGCTGCGCGAACGGCTGCGGCGCGACAAGTTCGGCTGGATCGCCCCCGAGCCGCAACTCGTCCCGGAGCTGACCACCTGGGAGAACACCGCCCTTCCGCTGCTGCTGCGCGGCGCCTCGCACCGGGAGGCCAAGAAGGCCGCCATGGAGTGGCTGGAGCGCCTCGACATCGGCATGTGCGCCAGGAAGCGGCCGCACACCCTGCAGCAGAGCCAGCGGCAGCGGATCTCGGTGGCCCGCGCGCTGGCCACCGCCCCCGCCGTGATCTTCGCCGACGAGCCCACCGCGACCCTGCACCGCACCGACCGCACCCACGTACTGCGCACCCTGACCAGCGCGGCCCGCTCGCACGGCATCACGGTGGTCCTCGCCACGCACGACGCGGAGATCGCCGCCCTCGCGGACCGTGCGGTGCCGCTGCTGGACGGGCGCCGGGTCGCCACGGTCAAGCCGGCCGCCGGGACCGACACGGAGGGCCGCGCGGCGTGCTCGCTCTCCGTCTAGCCCGCGGTTCCCATCCACTGGTCCTGGTGCGGCGGCTGATGGTCGCGGCCGCCTCCGCCGGGGTCGGCTTCCTCCTGCTGTGCACCCTGGGCTACGCCTCCGGGCACCCGGCGCACTCCGCGGGCTCCGTGCTGCGGCTGCTGTGGTGCCTCGTGCCGCTGGCCGCCACCGTGCAGTTCGCGGTCGCGGTGGCCCGTACGGACCCGAGCACCCGCCCGCGCGCCGGACTGTCCGCCGTCGGCCTCGGCCCGGTCCGGCTCAGCGTGCTCGCCGCCGTCTCCACCGCCGTCTCGTGCACCCTCGGTTCCATGGTGGCGCTGCTCTTCTTCCTCCACCTGCGCGGCGACCTGTCCGGGCTGCCGTTCGACGGTGCGGCGGCCGGGCTGCTGGACGCCCAGGCACCGCTGCCGCTCGCCGCCGTCCTGGTCCTGCTGACCCTGGTCCCCGCGGCGGCTGCGACGGCGAGCGCGCTGGCGCTGCGCACCAGCCCGGTGCGGGCGGCGGGCGTGCAGGACGGCTCGCAGGACCTGCTGCCCGAGGAACAGGTGCCCGCTCCGGCCGCCCCGCCGTCCGGACTGCCCTGGGGCGTCGCCCTGACCGCGGCCGGCCTCGCGGTCGAGGCGTACGCGAGCCGCGGCTCGTCCGGCAGCCCCTTCCCGCTCCCCGGAAAGCTCGACTCCACCCCGGCCTGGGTCCTGGTGGGCTGGACGCTGACGGCGATCGGCCTCGCCACGGCCGGCCCCGGCCTGACCCATCTCGCCGGACGGCTGCTCCAGGCGGTGCGCCCCGGAGCGGTACGGCTGCTGGCCGGCCGGGTGCTGATGGACGAGGCGCGCCGGATCGGCCGGCCGCTCGGCGTCGTCTGCGCGGTGCTCTCGGCGGTCGTCGCCGCGTTCGCCCTGTACGGGACGGGCCCCCGGCCCTTCGGACCGCTCACCGCGCTCGGCGCCGTACTCGTCATCGGCTGCACAACGGCGACGCTGCTGACGTCCGCGCTGGAGGCGAGGCAGGCCCGCGCGGAGACGGCGCGGGCCCTGCTGCGGCTCGGCGCACCGGCCTCGGCGCTGCGGGCCGCCACCGCGCTGCGCGCGGCCGTGCTGCTCCTGGTCTTCGCCCCGCTGACCTGGGCTGTCGCCGAGCTGGCCGCCCTGCCGCTGACCGCCTGAGCGGCCGGGCGGACGCCGCCGGGGCGGGCCGGGGGCCGGTCCGTAGCATGAGGGCGTGGAGACCCCGGACGAGAGCATTCCCGCACCCGGCGGCGAGATCGAGTCGCTCGCCGAATTCGACGCGGCGGCCGCCGCCGGCTCACTGGCCGGGCGCCGCGTCCAGTCCGTCGACCTGACGGAGCGCGGCGCCGCCCTGCTCGCCGCCGACACCTCGGGCGCCGTCTTCCTCGGCTGTCCGATGACGCCCGACGCGGCGGAGAAGGTACGGGCCGACGGGGCGTTCGTCTTCCCGCCGGTGCCGGGCCTCCCCTTCGACCCCTACCGCGGCCTGCTCTACTCCCCCGACGCGCTCTACGACGGGCTGGCGAAGGGCGGTTACGAGGAGACGCCGGACGCCCGCGCCTACCGCTGGTTCCGGGCGACGCGGTCCAACGGTGACGCGTTCGCGTCGATGCTCCGCGCACTCCACGACGACGCGGTCTCCGACGCCCTGGAGGAACTCCTGGCCGGGGCGCGGGTGGTCGGCGTGATGGGCGGCCACGCGACGGCCCGGGGCAGCGACTCCTACGCGGGCGCGGCCCGCCTCGGCCGGACCCTGGCCCGCAGCGGTCTCACGGTCGCCACCGGCGGCGGACCGGGCGCGATGGAGGCGGCGAACCTCGGCGCCTACGCGGCCCCGCACCCCGACCCGATGCTGGACGAGGCCTGCCGACTCCTGGCCGCCGTACCCTCGTTCACCCCCTCCGTCTCCGACTGGGCACTGGCGGCGTTCGCCGTGCGGGAGCGGTGGCCGGACGGCGGCGGCTCGGTGTCGATCCCCACCTGGTTCTACGGGCACGAGCCGCCGAACCCGTTCGCCGGCCACATCGCGAAGTACTTCGCCAACGCCCTGCGCGAGGACGGGCTGCTGGCCCGCTCGACGGCGGGCGTGATCTTCCTGCCCGGCGCGGCCGGCACCGTCCAGGAGATCTTCGACAGCGCCACCCCGAACTACTACGGCTCACGCGGCGACCCCGCCCCGATGGTGCTGGTGGGCCGGGACCACTGGACCCGCGAACTGCCCGCCTGGCCCCTGCTGCGGGCGCTCGCCGCGGACCGGCCGATGGCGGCCCGTATCGCGCTGGTGGACACGGTGGAGGAAGCGCCCGGGGCGCTGGCGCGGCTGTCGGCGTAGCGGCCGGGCCGGGGCGTCGTGGATACGGGGCCCAGTTGTCAGAACACACACGGGCCCCTGTTGTCAGAACACAGCGGGCAGTACGACGCTCTCCGCCGCGTCGAAGGTGACGCCGACGACCGCGCCCTCCTCCGGTGTGCCGCGCAGCGGGCACTCGGCGTCCAGCGCCGGTCCGTGCTCGGGACGCAGGGTCACGGCAACGTGGTTGCCCCGGAAGGTGCGGGCGGCCACCGTGCAGCGCAGGCCGTCCTCCGGGGCGCCGATCCGGACTCCGGCCGGACGCACCAGCAGGTCGCAGGCGCCCTGCGGTGAACCGGCGGGCACCGGCACCTTGCCCCAGTCCGTGTCGGCGGCCTCACCGGTGACGGTCGCCTCCACCACGTTGTCGAAGCCGAGGAAGCGGGCGACGAAGGCCGACGCGGGGTGCTGCCAGACCTCCAGCGGGGTGCCCACCTGGGCGATGCGCCCGTCGCGCATCACGACGACGCGGTCGGCCAGCGCGAAGGCCTCGCCCTGGTCGTGGGTGACGGCGAGCACGGTGGTGCCCAAGCGGGCGAAGAGCGTGCGCAGTTCGACGACGAGGCGTTCGCGCAGACTGCGGTCCAGCTGGCCGAGCGGCTCGTCCAGCATCAGCAGCCTGGGCCGGGGCGCGAGCGCGCGGGCCAGGGCGACGCGCTGCTGCTCGCCGCCGGAGAGCGCGGCGACGGCCCGCCGCTCGGCGCCGGGCAGCCCCACCAGGTCGAGGAGCCCGGCGACCTTGCCGTCCCGCTCGCTCCGGCCCACGCCGCGCATCCGCAGCCCGAAGGCGACGTTGGCGCCGACGTCCCGGTGCGGGAACAGCTGGTGGTCCTGGAACATCAGGCCGAGCCCGCGCCGGTGCACCGGTACCCCGGCCTGGTCCGCCCCGTCGAGCAGTACCCGCCCGCCGTCCGGCTGCTGGAGACCGGCCACCACCCGCAGCAGCGTCGACTTCCCGCTGCCGCTCGGGCCCAGCACACAGACGATCTCGTGGTCGGCGACCTCCAGGTCGACCGCGTCCAGCACCGCCCGGTCGCCGAAGCGCACCGTGGCCGATTCGAGTGTCAGCATCGTGTCGGCATCCTTAGAACTCGCCGGATCGGTCGGTGCGGATGCGTTCGAGCAGCAGCAGGGACACCGCGCACACGAGCATCAGAATGGTGCTGAGGGCCATCGCCTGGCCGTAGTTGAGATCCCCGGAGCGCCCCAGCAGCCGGGCCACGGCCACCGGCAGCGTCGGGTTGTCGGGCCGCGCGATGAACACCGTGGCGCCGAACTCCCCCAGCGACACGGCGAACGCGAAGCCCGCCGCCACCAGCAGCGCCCGGCGCACCAGCGGCAGGTCCACCTCGCGCCAGGCCCGCAGCGGTGAGGCGCCGAGCACCGCGGCCGCCTCGCGCAGCCGCCCGTCCACCGCGCGCAGGACCGGCAGCATGGTCCGTACGACGAACGGCACCCCGACCAGCGCCTGGGCGAGCGGCACCAGGATCCAGGAGGTCCGCAGGTCCAGCGGCGGCTTGTCCAGGGTGATCAAGAAGCCGAAGCCGACGGTGACGGCGGAGACCCCGAGCGGGAGCATCAGGAGCGCGTCGAAACCCCTGACCAGCCGCCCGGCCCGCCTGGTCAGCGCCGCCGCGGCCAGGCCCCCGACGACCAGCGCGATGGCGGTCGCGACCAGGGCGTACCGCAGCGAGTTCCAGATCGCCTCGATGGGCGCGACCAGGAACGTACCGCTGTTCGCCGCCGCCGAGCCCAGCGCCCGGTAGTAGCCGAGGCCGTGACCGCCGGGCAGGTCGAGCGAGCGCTCCACCAGGATGGCGAGCGGCAGCAGGATCAGCACCAGCACGGTCAGCAGAACGCCTGTGAGCAGCGCCCATTGGCCCGCGCCGCGCGGTCGGCGGGCGGTCTGCGCCGGGTCGACGAGCTTCAGCGCGGTCTCCCTGCGCCGTACGGTCCAGGCGTGCACGGCGAGGATCGCGCCGACTGCGGCGAACTGCACGAGCGTGAGCACCGCTGCCGTGGGCAGGGCGAGCAACTGCGCGGTCTGGCGGTAGATCTCCACCTCCAGCGTGGAGAATCCGGGGCCGCCGAGGATCTGGACGACGCCGAAGGAGGTGAAGGTGAAGAGGAAGACCATCAGCGCGGCCGCGGCCACGGCGGGAGCGAGCGCCGGAAGCGTCACCCGCCGCCAGGCGGCGAACCGTCCGGCGCCCAGGACCCGCGCCGCCTCCTCCTGCCGGGGGTCCAGCTGCGACCACAGCCCGCCGACGGTGCGCACGACGACCGCGTAGTTGAAGAAGACATGGGCCAGCAGGATCGCCCACACCGTGGTGTCGAGCCGGACGCCCCACAGGTCGTCGAGGAAACCCCCGCGCCCCAGCAACGCCAGGAACGCGGTGCCCACGACGACGGTCGGCAGCACGAACGGCACCGTGACGACCGCGCGCAGCAACTGCTTGCCCGGGAAGTCGAACCGGGCGAACACGTAGGCGCCCGGCAGGGCGATCAGCAGGGTCAGCGCGGTCGAGGCGAGCGCCTGCCAGAGCGTGAACCAGAGGACCTCGCGGATGTCCGGCCGGCTCAGCACCTCGCCGATCCGGCCGAACTGCCAGACGCCGCCGTCCTTGAGCCCGCGTCCCACGATCGCGACGACGGGGTAGGCGAAGAACACCGCGAAGAAGGCGACGGGCACGGCCATCAGACCGAGCCGCACCGCGCTCCCGCGCCGCGACCGGGTGCGCGCGGCCTTCCCGCGCGCGCCCGGTCCGCGTACGGGAGGCTTCGCTACTTCACTACGAGCGAGGACCATGACTGGACCCACTGCTCACGGTTCTTGGCGATCGTGTCGGGGGCGACGGTCGCCGGCTTGTCCGCGGTGGTCCCGAACCTGGTGAAGAGTTCCGGCACCTTCGCGCCCTTGGTGACCGGGCTGACGAACATGTTGAGCGGCATGTCCTCCTGGAACTTCTTGCTGATCAGGAAGTCCAGCAGGGCCTTGCCGCCCGCCTCGTTCTTCGCGCCGTCGAGCAGACCGGCGAACTCGATCTGCCGGAAGCACGTCGCGGTGGCGACCCCGGTCGGGGCGGTCTTGGGCTGCGGGTCCGCGTACAGCACCTCGACGGGCGGGCTGGAGGCGTAGCTGACGACGAGCGGCCGGTCGGCCTTGGCCTTCTTGCCGCCGGCCGAGCCGGAGAACGCCTCGTTGTACGCCTGCTCCCAGCCGTCGACGACCTTGACGCCGTTGTCCTTCAGCTTCTTCCAGTAGTCCTGGTAGCCGTCCTGGCCGTAGGTGGCGATGCTGCCGAGGAGGAAGCCGAGGCCGGGCGACGAGGTCGCGGCGTTCTCGGTGACGAGGAGGTTCTTGTACGCGGGCTTCGCCAGGTCGTCGAAGGACTTCGGCGGTGCGAGCTTCTTGTCCGCGAAGTACTTCTTGTCGTAGTTGACGCAGATGTCGCCGGTGTCGACCGGGGTGACCCGGTGCTTCGCGGCGTCCAGCTGGACGTCGGACGCGACCTGGCCGAGGCCCTTGGCGGCGTACGGCGTGAAGAGGCCGTTGTCGAGTGCGCGGGACAGCAGGGTGTTGTCGACGCCGAAGAACACGTCGCCGCGCGGTGAGCCCTTGGTCAGGATCTCCTGGTTGAGGGCGGCGCCGGCGTCACCGCTCTTCAGCACCTTGACCGTGTAGCCGGTCTCCCGGGTGAACTCCTTCAGCACGCCCTTGGACGCGTTGAAGGAGTCGTGGCTGACGAGCGTGACGGTCTTGGAGCCGGAGCCCTTGGTGCCGCCGGAACCGGACCCCGAGTCGTCGGAGCTCCCGCAGCCGGCGAGCGCGGTCGCGCCGATCGCCGCGGCGACGGCGGTCACCGCGAGCTTCTTGGTGGTGCTCATGTGATTCCTCCTGGGGGTGACCAGGAAGAGACGCGGCCCTGCCCGCGCCGGCGGAGAACCGGAAGCGGGCAGGGCGCAACAGCTTGAGTAAGGTCCGAACTTCCTACCCGGAATGACCCGGGCGAGGTTCAGAGGGTCTGCGGCCAACCTGTCCTCGGTGCCGCACTCTCAGCGCTGTGGCGCTCCCCTGTCGGAATATGAAGTTGAATTCACGCCCAGGCTACACGGCTGGTTCCGGCCTCAGCGCTCGGACGCCGCGAGCTGCCCGCAGGCTCCGTCGATCTCCTGGCCGCGGGTGTCCCGCACGGTCACCGGCACCCCGTGGGCGGCGATGGCCTCGACGAACGCCTTCTCGTCCTCGGGCCGCGAGGCGGTCCACTTCGAGCCCGGCGTCGGGTTCAGCGGGATCAGGTTGACGTGGACCCGCTTGCCCTTGAGGAGCCGGCCGAGCCGGTCACCGCGCCAGGCCTGGTCGTTGATGTCACGGATCAGCGCGTACTCGATGGAGATGCGGCGACCGGACTTCTCCGCGTACTCCCAGGCCGCGTCCAGCACCTCGCGCACCTTCCACCGGGTGTTCACGGGGACGAGGGTGTCGCGCAGCTCGTCGTCCGGGGCGTGCAGCGAGACGGCGAGACGGCACTTGAAGCCCTCGTCCGCGAAGCGCAGCATCGCCGGCACCAGGCCGACGGTCGAGACGGTGATCCCGCGCTGCGACAGCCCCAGCCCGTCGGGCTCGGGGTCGGTCAGCCGGCGGATGGAGCCGACCACCCGGTTGTAGTTGGCGAGCGGCTCGCCCATGCCCATGAAGACGATGTTGGAGAGCCGCGCCGGACCCCCGGGGACCTCGCCGTCGCGCAGCGCCCGCATGCCGTCCACGATCTGGTGGACGATCTCCGCGGTGGAGAGGTTGCGGTCGAGACCGGCCTGTCCGGTGGCGCAGAACGGGCAGTTCATCCCGCAGCCGGCCTGCGAGGAGATGCACATCGTGACGCGCTCGGGGTAGCGCATCAGGACGGACTCGACGAGCGTCCCGTCGTGCAGCTTCCACAGCGTCTTGCGGGTGGTGTCGTCGTCGCAGCTGATGTGGCGGACCACGGACATCAGCTCGGGGAACAGCGCCTCCGCGAGCTTGTCCCGCGACCCGGCCGGGATGTTGGTCCACTCCGACGGGTCGTGCGCGTACCGCGCGAAGTAGTGCTGCGAGAGCTGCTGGGCGCGGAAGGGCTTCTCGCCGGTCGCGGCGACGGCTTCCTTGCGCTCGGCGGGCGTGAGGTCAGCGAGGTGCCGCGGCGGCTTCTTGGCTCCGCGGGGCGCGACGAAAGTGAGTTCTCCGGGCTTAGGCATGGTTCTTCCAGTGTCGCAGACCCGCGGCGGTGCCCCCGCCCCCCGCCGACGGGGCCCGGCGGAGCAGCGCTGAGCGGGGCCGGACGGGGTATCCGGAGGAAGAGGGACGGCCCGCCGACCACGCAGGAGGTATCAGTCGTGCACACCGTGAAGCGCTGGTTCAGTCACAGCCTGCCCGCACAGGCCCTGGTGCTCTTCGTGCTGGGACTGGGCTTCGGAGCCGTGTTCCGCCGGGACGATCATCCGGCCTTATGGGCGGTCCAGAGCCTGCTCTACACCGCCGTGATCATCGGGGTCGTGGCGTACCAGCGCCGCAGGACCAGCCGGGCGACCGGCGCGCGGCCCGGCACGGTCGACGACCTCAGCCGCAGGATCCGGCACCGCGAGGTGCCCGAGGACCCGGAGGAGCGGGCGCTCATGGGGCGGCTGGTCGAGGACCAGCTCGGGAAGATGGAGCGGGGCAGCCGGTGGCTGCCCTACTGGCTGGGCCTGATGGGCCTGATCGCGGTGGGCATGCTGGTCCTCGGGGCCACCACCGGCTCACTGGCCTTCCCCGTGGTCTTCGCCGTGGGCGTGATCGCGTTCTGTTGCGGGGTCCTGTGGATGCACAAGCGGACGATGGGGCTCCTTCACCACATGCGCTCGGCCCTGCGGGACCGTGTCTGACGTCACCGGAAACGGGTGAGGGCCCACCGTCCGGAGACGGTGGGCCCTCATCCGTGGCGACGCGTACGACCGCTCAGCCGGAGCCGACGAAGATCACCATCAGCAGCCAGACCACCGGCGCGGTCGGCAGCAGGGAGTCCAGCCGGTCCATGATTCCGCCGTGTCCGGGGAGCAGCGTGCCCATGTCCTTGATCCCGAGGTCCCGCTTGATCATGGACTCGCCGAGGTCACCCAGGGTGGCGCTGGCGGCGACCGCGAGGCCGAGCAGCAGGCCCTGCCACCAGGAGCCGTCGTCGATCAGGAACTGCATGCACAGCGCGCCGGCCACCATCGCGAAGCTCACGGCACCGAAGAGGCCCTCGCGGGTCTTTCCGGGGCTGATCCGGGGGGCGAGCTTGTGCTTGCCGAACCGCCAGCCGACGGCGTACGCGCCGGTGTCGCTGACCACGGTCAGCAGCAGGAAGGTCAGCACCCGCATCGGTCCGTCGTCCGCCGTCAGGAGCATGGCGACGAAGGTGGCCAGGAACGGTACGTAGAACGCGGCGAAGACGCCGGCCGTGACGTCCTTGAGGTAGCCCTCCGGCGGTTCGGTCATCCGCCAGACGAGCACCGCGAGGGCGGTCAGCGCCATGGCGGCCCAGGCGCCCTCGGCGCCTCGCGCGTAACCGGCCACGACCATCGCCGCGCCACCGACCGCGAGGGGTACGAGCGGAGCCTTGATCCCCTTGCGCTCCTGCAGACGGGAGGTGAGCTCCCACAGGCCCACGACGACGGCGACCACGATCACCCCGACGAAGACGGCCTTGACGACGAAGAGTGAGGCGACGACGACGGCGCCGAGGCCCACGCCGACCCCTATGGCGGCTCCCAGATCACGCCCCGCGCGTTTCTTCTGCGGGGGCGGCGGCGCGGTGGACATGGGCTCCTGCGGCTTCTCGTCGCGGAACAGGGGGCCGCCGCTCAGGCGTGCGGCCCCCTGGTCCCGGTCATCACGGCTCTCAGCGTCTCTACCTGCGTCGGGAACGTCCGGCACGATGGGCATGGGCCGAGTCTGCTGGGCGTTATGCACATCGTATGCAGGACCCGCCGGAGCGGCCCACATCTCGGGAGCGGCCCCGTGGCCGGCGTCCTGCGGGACGCCCCAGGAGGAGTCGTTCATCAGACTTCGAGCAGCTCGGCTTCCTTGTGCTTCAGCAGCTCGTCCACCTGCGCGACGTACTTCGCGGTGGTGTCGTCGAGCTCCTTCTCGGCGCGGCGTACCTCGTCCTCGCCGGACTCCTTGTCCTTGACCAGCTTGTCAAGGGTCTCCTTGGCCTTGCGGCGGACCGCGCGGATCGAGATCTTGGAGTCCTCGGCCTTGGTCTTCGCGACCTTGATGTAGTCGCGACGGCGCTCTTCGGTGAGGTCGGGGAAGTTCACCCGGATGATATTGCCGTCGTTGCTCGGGTTGACGCCGAGGTCGGAGTCGCGGATGGCCTGCTCGATGTTGCGCAGCGCCGTCTTGTCGAACGGCGTCACGACGGCCATCCGGGGCTCGGGCACCGAGAACGAGGCCAGCTGGTTGATCGGGGTCAGCGCGCCGTAGTAGTCGGCGACGATCTTGTTGAACATCGCCGGGTGCGCACGGCCGGTGCGGATCGCGGCGAAGTCCTCTTTCGCGACCACGACGGCCTTCTCCATCTTCTCCTCGGCCTCGAGGAGGGTTTCTTCGATCACCACGTGCTCCTGCGTGTCTTGAGTGGGCCCGGCGTGCTCGGGCCCGGCGGGTCCTGCGTCGCGTCCTCACCTGCACGGTGTCCGACCGGCAGGCCGTTGTCCATCCTTCGGGCCCCTACCGCGGGCCCCGGGAACCCACCGGGTCTCCCCGGTCCGGCCCCCATGGTTCTCAGGCCCGGGTGCTCCGGTCGCTCACGAGCGAACCGATCTTCTCACCCTTGACGGCACGGGCGATGTTGCCCGCCGTCGTCAGCTCGAAGACGAGGATCGGCAGCTGGTTGTCACGGCAGAGCGTGATGGCGGTGGCGTCGGCGACCTTGAGGTCGCGGGCGAGCACCTCGCTGTACTCCAGCGCGTCGAACTTCACCGCTCCGGGGTTGGTCTTCGGGTCGGAGTCGTAGACCCCGTCCACACCGTTCTTGCCCATCAGCAGCGCCTCGGCGTCGATCTCCAGGGCGCGCTGGGCCGCGGTGGTGTCGGTGGAGAAGTACGGCATGCCCATACCGGCGCCGAAGATGACGACGCGGCCCTTCTCCAGGTGCCGTACGGCGCGCAGCGGGATGTACGGCTCCGCGACCTGGCCCATGGTGATGGCGGTCTGGACGCGGGAGTCGATGCCTTCCTTCTCCAGGAAGTCCTGGAGTGCCAGGCAGTTCATGACCGTGCCGAGCATGCCCATGTAGTCGGACCGGGCCCGGTCCATGCCGCGCTGCTGGAGCTCGGCGCCGCGGAAGAAGTTGCCGCCGCCGATGACGATCGCGATTTCCGCGCCGTCCCGGACGACCGCCGCGATCTCGCGTGCGATGGCGTGCACGACGTCGGGGTCGACACCGAGACCCCCGCCACCGGCGAACGCCTCTCCGGACAGCTTCAGCATGAAGCGTCCGGCCACCTTGCCGTCGTCGCGCCTGTGGTCACCTGTTGCGGCGTCCGCGCCCTTGTTCATGGAGATTCTCCTCGTGCACATACGAAGAAGGCCATTGCCGGTGGGTCCTGTGTCCCTCAGCGGCAATGGCCTCCTCGTCAGATCTGCGGTCGTACGGCGGTGTGCGGCCGTCGACTGCACCAGACCCTATCGGGGTCCACCGTTTTTCGCGGACGGACTCAGATGCCGACCTTGATGCGCGAGAAGCGCTTCAGGGTGACACCGGCCTCGTCCAGGACCTTCTGGACGGACTTCTTGTTGTCCAGCGCGTACGGCTGGCCGAGGAGGGTGGCCTCCTTGAAGAAGCCGTTGACGCGACCCTCGACGATCTTCGGGAGCGCGGCCTCGGGCTTGCCCTCGGCGCGCGTGGTCTCCTCGGCGACACGACGCTCGGTCTCGACGATCTCGGCCGGGACGTCCTCGCGGGAGAGGTACTTCGGCGCGAAGGCGGCGATGTGCTGGGCAAGGCCCTTCGCCAGGTCGGCGTCGGCCTTGTCGAGCTCGACCAGGACACCGATCTGCGGCGGCAGGTCGGGCATGGTGCGGTGCATGTACACGGAGACGTAGGCGCCGGTGAACTGCTCGAAGCGGTCCAGGACGATCTTCTCACCGAGGTTGGCGTTGGCCTCGTCGACGTACGCCTGAACCGTCTTGCCGGCCTCGATCTCGGAGGCGAGCAGCGTGGCCAGGTCGGCCGGGGAGGTGGCGGCGACGTGCGCGGCCAGCGCGTTGGCGACGGCCTGGAACTTCTCGCCCTTGGCGACGAAGTCCGTCTCGCACTTCAGCTCGAGCAGGACGCCGGAGGTGTTGTCCTCGGAGATGAGGGAGACAACGGCGCCGTTCTCGGCAGAACGGCCCTCGCGCTTGGCGACGCCCTTCTGACCCTTGATACGAAGGGCCTCGACGGCGCCTTCGACGCTGCCATCGGCCTCGTCGAGCGCCTTCTTGCAGTCCATCATGCCGGCGCCGGTGAGCTCACGGAGCTTCTTGACGTCAGCGGCGGTGTAGTTCGCCATGAGTCTGTATTTCTCTCTCGAAGTCTGAAAGATCTACGGGTGAACGGCGGGGGCGGTGCCTGTGTGGCACCGGCCCCCGCCGTCGTCAGCCGTGACGGGTGTCAGGCCTGCTCGCCGTCCGCGGCCGGAGCCTCGGCGGCGGGGGCCTCGACGGCCGGCGTCTCGGTGGCGGGCGCCTCAGCGGCAGCCTCGGCGGGGGCCTCAGCGGCCTCCGCGTCCGCGACCTTCTCGGTCTCGGCGGAGGTCTGGACCTCGGCGTCGGCCTTCTTGTCGCCCTCGAGCAGGTCACGCTCCCACTCGGCGAGCGGCTCGCCGGCGGCCTTCTCGCCCGGCTTCGAGTCGCCGGTCGCAGCGCCGGAGCGGGCGATGAGGCCCTCGGCGACGGCGTCGGCGATCACGCGGGTGAGCAGGGTGACGGAGCGGATCGCGTCGTCGTTGCCCGGAATCTTGTAGTCGACCTCGTCGGGGTCGCAGTTGGTGTCCAGGATCGCGACGACCGGGATGTGGAGCTTGCGCGCCTCACCGACGGCGATGTGCTCCTTCTTGGTGTCGACGATCCAGACGGCGCTCGGCACCTTCTGCATCTCGCGGATACCACCGAGGGTCTTCTCCAGCTTGGCCTTCTCGCGGGAGAGGACCAGGAGCTCCTTCTTGGTGAGGCCGGAGGCGGCCACGTCCTCGAAGTCGATGAGCTCGAGCTCCTTCAGACGCTGAAGGCGCTTGTAGACGGTGGAGAAGTTGGTGAGCATGCCACCGAGCCAACGCTGGTTGACGTACGGCATGCCGACGCGCGTCGCCTGCTCGGCGATGGCCTCCTGGGCCTGCTTCTTCGTACCCACGAACATGATGGAGCCGCCGTGGGCGACGGTCTCCTTGACGAACTCGTAGGCGCGGTCGATGTACGACAGCGACTGGAGCAGGTCGATGATGTAGATGCCGTTGCGCTCCGTGAAGATGAAGCGCTTCATCTTCGGGTTCCAACGACGGGTCTGGTGACCGAAGTGGACGCCGCTTTCCAGCAGCTCCCGCATCGTGACGACGGCCATGGCCGTACTCCTTGAGGTACTCGGTTATCGCGACCGCAGGTTTGCTGTCGCGCCTGACGCCCCGACGCGCCGTGCCACGAGGGACCGAGGAGCGCGGCCACCTCCGTTGAGAGGGAGATGGCGGGGCGTGCGAAGTCGACCCGGTGACCCGGATCGCCAAAAGAAGTGTACGGGACCGGTCGAGTGCCGGGTGACGGCGCTGTCCACAACCGGCCGGTACTCCACAGATCCGGTCCATGATCCCCGCGGACCGGGCCGCCGGGGGACGGTTGTGCCATGCGAATCACATCTGACCAGGACGGATCCCGGGTCCGGTCCGCAGGCCGCCGCGGACGGGGCGGAACGCCGGGGCGACCGGTGCGGGCGGTGGGTCCGGTGCGGGCGGTGTCGGCGGTGGCCGCAGCTTCCGTTCTCGCGGCGGCAGTTCTCGTGGCGGCGGTTCTCGTGGCGGGGTGGTGGTGCGGGACGACGGCCGCCGCGGCGGACCGGCCGCCCGCACCCGTGACCGCGCCCGCCCCCGATCCGGTGCCCGCGCCCGCCCCGGCCGGACCGCCGCCGGACCGCGCACGCGTCTGGCCGCTGGCCGGCCGGCCCGTGGTCGTGCGGGGATGGGAGCCGCCCGCCACGGACTACGGACCGGGGCACCGCGGGGCGGACCTCGCCGCCGCACCGGGTACGGAGGTGCTCGCGGCCGCCTCCGGCCGGGTCTCGTTCGCGGGCGGGGTCGCGGGACGGGGGGTGCTGGCGATCGAGCTCGCGGGGACGGGCGAACCGCCGCTGCGGACCACGTACGAGCCGGTGCGCCCGCTGGTCGCGAAGGGGGACGAGGTCACTGCGGGGCAGGTGGTGGCGGTGATGGCGCCGGGGCCCTCCCACTGCGATTCCGGCTGCCTGCACTGGGGGCTGCGCCGCGCGGCGGCGTACCTGGACCCGCTGTCGCTGCTGCCGCCCGCGCTGTTGCGGCGCGGGCCCTCCCGGCTGCTGCCGGTGACCGGTGTGCCCGAACCCGCATCGGCGCAGGACGGGAATCCGGCGAGGCTGCCGGATGGCGGGGACCCAGTGACGCTGCCGGACGGCGGGGCGGCCGCCGCCGCGCTGCTGAGGGGTGTCGCGGTGCAGCGCCGGGGTCAGTCCTGCGCGCCGGGGAGGCCCCGGACACCGCCGAGGACCATGGCGACCGCGGTGTCCGCGATCACGGACGGCTCCTCCGCCACGCTGAGTTCGATACGCCGGACCGCGGCGTCCACGGAGCCCTGCAGCAGCATCGCGGCCAGCCGGGGCTGCTCGTGGCCGAGGTCGCCGAGCGCCTCGACGATCATGGCGATCAGACCGCCGTGGGCGGCCCGGATCTTCTCCCGGGCGCCGGCGTCCAGCTCACTCGCGGAGATCGCGACGACGGCGCGGTGGCGCCGGTCCCCCACGAGATCGAGCTGCCGTCGCACGTACGCCTCGACCTTCTCCTCCGGCGTCCCGGCCCGCTCCATCGCGTTCTCCACCTCGGCCGCCCAGACGGGGAAGTCGACGGTGCAGAGCTCCTCGACGACAGCGGCGCGGGAACGGAAGTACTCGTAGACGGAGGAGCGGGCGAGGCCCGTGCGCTCGGCGAGGGCGGGAAAGGTCAGCGCCTCCGTGCCTCCCTCGGACAGCAGGGAACGCGCTGCGTCCAGGAGGGCGCCGCGCTGCATGGTCCGGTGCTCGGCCACGGAGGCCGCTCGAATCCTGGGCACGACTCCACTCTACGGCGACGGGTGCCCGGGAGGGAGCGGGTGGCCCCGATCGGTGGCCGAGGCGGCCGAGGGCGGTTCTCGAAGCGGTCCCGGCCGGCCGCCGCAGCAGAGCGGTCTCAACGCCCGGCGTCGGCCAGTTTCGCGCGCAGCTGCAGCACGGACTTCGTGTGGATCTGGCTGACCCGGCTCTCGGTGACCCCGAGGACGTTACCGATCTCCGCGAGGGTGAGGCCCTCGTAGTAGTAGAGCGTGACCACCGTCTTCTCGCGGTCCGGGAGGGTGTTGATCGCCCGCGCGAGCAGCCTCCTGAGCTCACGCCCCTCGGCCACCTCCACCGGATTGTCGGCGGCGGTGTCCTCCAGCGTGTCCATCAGGCTCAGCCGGTCGCCGCCCTCGCCGCCCACATGGAGCAGCTCCTCCAGCGCGACCACGTTCGCCAGCGACAACTGGCTGAAAACCGCGTGCAGTTCCTCCAGCCCGATCTCCATCTCCGCGGCGACCTCCGCCTCCGACGGGGTGCGCCGCAGCCGCGCCTCCAACGTGGCGTAGGCGCGTTCCACCGCCCGCGCCTTCTGGCGCACGGAGCGCGGGATCCAGTCCAGTGCGCGGAGTTCGTCGATCATCGCGCCGCGAATGCGGGTGATCGCGTACGTCTCGAACTTGATCGCCCGCTCGATGTCGAACTTCTCGATCGCGTCGATCAGCCCGAACACCCCCGAGGAGACGAAGTCCGCCTGCTCGACGTTGGACGGCAGACCCACACTCACCCGGCCGGCGACGTACTTCACCAGGGGCGAGTAGTGCAGGATCAGCTGCTCCCGCAGCCGCTCGTCGCCCGTCGTCTTGTACGAACGCCACAACTCGTCGAGCGAGGAGGGGGCGGGAGGGCGCACAGTGCCACGCGCAGCCGGTGGTACTGCCGCGCGGTCAGACCCGGAGGTGTGCTGGGGCATGTGGTGCCTTGAGCCGTTCTGCTGTGAAGTGCTGGGGGATGTGCGTTCTGGGGCGGAATCCTTGTGAGCGTAGCGTGACTGAAGTGTCGCGGTGCGCGCAGGATATGGGATCGGGGCCGTCCGCTTCCGGGGGAACGGACACGCCACCGGTCGCGGGGGCGGACGGCGATACGGACGGGGCCACGGCCACGGTGAAGGGCACCGCGGACCCGGCGGACCCAGCGCCTGACGCGGCGCCGGAGACGGCCGCGCATGAGGGCGCGGACATGACTGGCGTCGGGGCCGACGCGTCGCGCGCCGGCCCCGGAGGCGCTGCCGAACCATCCGCCGGGGTCATCGCCATCACCTTTTCACCCGAATGCTCCAGGTCAAGTACCGCCTCGCCGCGCGTCGTCATTGCAAGTCGGCCGTCGCGTCAACTGCCATCCATCGCCATGACGTTCGACGAACCCCAGTGAGTGCAGTTCGTACAGCTTGGCGAGGGCCTCGTCGGCGCTCGTTCCGGCGGTGCGGGCCACCTCGCGCCCGTCGACGACGCCGCGGGCCGGCAGTGCGTCGAGAACCCGGGCGCAGCCGGTGTCCAGCAGGTCGCGCGGCAGCACCGGCCCGCGTCGGGGCGGGGCGAGGTCCCCCATGTCACCGACCAGTTCGACGACTTCCGAGGCATCCGTCACCAGCACCCCCTCTCCCCGCAGGAGTTCATGGACGCCTGCCGACAGACCGCTGGTGGCGGGCCCGGGAACACCCATCGTGAAGCGGCCGAGCCGCTGGGCGCAGCGTGCCGTGACCAGTGAACCGCTGCGGTACTCGGCCTCCACCACCACGGTCCCCCTCGTCAACGCGGCGATCACCCGGTTCCGGAGGATGAACCGGCTGCGGGTGGGGTGTTCGGCCGGCGGCAGTTCACCGATGACGAGCCCCTGTTCGACCACGCGCCCGATCAGTTCGGCATGTCCGCGGGGGTACGCGACGTCCACCCCGCAGGCCAGCACCGCCGCCGTCGCCCCACCCGCGGCGAGGGCTCCCCGGTGAGCGGCCCCGTCGACCCCGAACGCCGCACCCGAGACGACCACCCACCCCCGCTCCGCGAGACCGGCACCGAGGCTCGCCGCCATGTGCGCGCCGTACGGGGTGCAGGCGCGGGCCCCGACCACCGCGACCGAACGCAGTGCCCAGAGCCGCAGATCGGGCCTCCCCCGCACCCAGAGCCCGGTCGGCCGGCCGTCGCCCAGGTCGTCCAGCTGGCTCGGCCACTCGCGGTCGCCCGGACAGACGAAGCGCCCGCCGGCCTCGGCCACCGCCGCCAGGTCCCGCGCGGGTTCGGCCGCCTCCGCCCGCAGCCGGTAGCCGGCCAGACGCCTCGCCGTCATACCGCTCAGCCGCTCGGCCGATCCGTCGCGGGCCGTGATCCGCCGCAGCAGTTCTCCGGCGCCGCACTCCCGCAGCCAGCGGCCGCCCCGTTCGTCCCCCGGCTCCAGGACCCGGCTCAACGCGGCCCGCGCAAGCCGCTCCCCCTCACTCACCCCGCCGGCAGCCCGCACCGGCCGCTCCCCGTCATTCGCCCCACCGGACACCCACACCGGCCGCTCCCCGTCATTCGCCGCCGTCGCCGGAGGTTGCCCCTCGGCGCGCGGGCCGTGCGCGGCATCCGCCGCGCGGCGGCTCGTCCCGGACCCGTGCCCCGTCATGCCGCACCCGCCGTCATCGGGGCCCCGCGCGGGATCCCGGTGCGCATCTCGAGCGCCACCGCGACGTCCGACGCGTCCGGCCGGCCCGCGCCCCGCAGATCCGCGAGGGTCCACGCCACCCGCAGGACCCGGTCCAGTCCGCGCGCGGTGAGCAGGCCCCGTTCCATGTCGCGTTCGGCCGCCAGCAGCGCCCCCGGCGCCGCGACCAGCCGGGTCCTCAGCTCGTGGCCGGGCACCTCGCTGTTGCTGGTCCAGGGGGTGCCTGCCAGCCGCTCCGCCGCGCGGGCCCGCGCCTCCCGCACCCGGGCGGCGACCGTCGCCGTCGACTCGCCGCGGCCGCCCTGCCCCATCAGGTCCGCGCGCCTGACCGGGTCGACGGTCACCCGCAGGTCCACCCGGTCGAGCAGCGGGCCGGAGAGCCGGGCCTGATAGCGCCGGACCGAGGCGGGCGGGCATTCGCAGCCGGCCCCGTTCAGGGTGTGCCGCCCGCACGGACACGGGTTGGCGGCCAGCACCATCAGGAAGCGGGCGGGCAGCCGCACGACCCCGGCGCTGCGCGCCACCACCACGTGCCCCGACTCCAGCGGCTGCCGCAGTGCGTCCAGCGCGCGTACCGAGAACTCCGGCGCCTCGTCCAGGAAGAGGATGCCACGATGGGCCAGCGACACCGCGCCCGGCCGCGGCAGCCCGTTGCCCCCGCCGACCAGCGACTGCATGGTCGCCGAGTGGTGCGGTGCGCAGTAGGGCGCCCGGGAGACGAGGGGCTCGCCCGGCGGCAGGATGCCCGCCACCGAGTGCACCGCGGTCACCTCGAGGGACTCCTGCCTGGTCAGGGCGGGCAGGATCGCGGGCAGCCGTTCGGCGAGCATGGTCTTGCCCGCGCCCGGCGGCCCGGACAGCAGGAGGTGGTGACCGCCCGCCGCGGCGACCTCCAGGGCCTTGCGCGGCCGCTCCTGGCCCGCGACGTCCGCCAGGTCCGGCCGGTGTCCGTCGCCCTGTGCCGGGCCCTGGGCAATGCCGGTGCCCATTCCGGCGCCGGGCACCATGAGACCGGCCAGCATCGTGTCGGGGCGCCCCTGGTCGTGGGGCTCCTGTTCCTCGGGCACCGGCTCGTCGCGGAGCACGGCGATCAGCTGCCGCAGGCTCCGCACCCCGAGCACGGAGACCCCGGGCACCAGTGCCGCCTCGCCCGCCGTCTGCTCGGGGACGACCACCTGGCGGTAGCCGGCCTCCGCGGCGGCCAGCACGGCGGGCAGCACCCCGCGCACCGGCCGCACCCGGCCGTCGAGCCCCAGCTCACCGATCATCACGACGTCGGCGATCGAGGCGGGGTCGATCCGCTCGGCCGCACCGAGCACCGCGCACGCCACAGCGAGATCGAAGCCCGAACCGCCCTTGGGCACCGAGGCCGGGGACAGGCCCACCGTCAGTTTCTTCTGCGGCCACTCCGCGCCGGAGTTGACCACCGCCGCCCGCACCCGGTCACGGCTCTCCACCAGGCTCTTGTCGGGCAGCCCCACCAGGGTGAACGCCGCCACCCCGGGCTCCAGGTCCGCCTGGACCTCCACGACCACGCCCTCGACGCCGACCAGGGCCACCGAGCAGGCACGCGCGAACGCCATCACGCCACCCCCCTGGCGTGCTCGGCCAGCGGCGCGCCGCGCCTGGGCAGCAGCACGCCGACCAGGTCGATCCGCACACCACCGGGCGGCGGACCGCCGTGCCGGTCGAGCCAGAGTTCGGCCAGCCGGCGCAGCCGGTCCGCCTTGGCCGGTGTCACGGCGGCCATCGGGTGCTCGAAGCCACCCGCCCTGCGCGTCTTCACCTCACAGATGACGAGCGCGTCGCCGTCCAGCGCGACGATATCGATCTCGCCGGTGCGACAGCGCCAGTTCCGCTCCAGTACGGACATGCCGGCGTCGGTCAGCAGCCGCGCCGCCAGATCCTCGCCGTACCGCCCGAGTGCCCCCCGTGCGTTCATATCGGCACCACCTCCGGCACCGACTCTGACGCGTCCGCCCGCAGCTAGTGGATCTTGGTGGACAAGCGGGCGGATGTGGACAACTCAGCCACCCGGAAGCTCGAGATCGCTCTTGTTGAGCTCCTCGATGTTGACGTCCTTGAACGTCAGGACCCGGACCTGCTTGACGAACCGTGCCGGCCTGTACATGTCCCAGACCCAGGCATCCGCCATGGACACCTCGAAAAACACCTCGCCCTGGACCGAGTGCACCTGCATCTCGTAGTCGTTGGTGAGGTAGAAGCGCCGTTCGGTCTCGATCACATATTTGAACAGACCGACGACATCGCGGTACTCCCGGTAGAGCTTCAGCTCCATCTCGGTCTCGTACTTCTCGAGGTCCTCGGCGCTCATTGGCATGTTCCCCTTCAGCCGTGCGTGCCCCCATTGTGCGCCAGGCCCGGCGCCCGGACGCTCAGGCGATTTCGGGAGCCAGAACCAACGGCGTACGCGGGGGACCCTCGTCGAGCAGCGTGTGCAGCAGCCCGGCGAGTCTGGTCGGGTACACCGTCTCACGCGTCGCCGACAGTTCGGCGGAGGTCCACCACCTCAGGCCCGCGACACTGCGCCGTTCCAGCCCGGTCTGCCCACTGGTGTCCGTCAGGGTCTGCGCCGTGCGGGCGAGGAAGTACCACTCGTCCTGCTCCCAGCGCCGGCCGTCGAACGGGAAGGAGCACATCCGCTTCCAGAGGAGCGGGCCCAGCTCGACATCCCTGATCCCGGTCTCCTCGGCCAGCTCGCGCAGCGCGGCCCGCTCCCGGGTCTCATCGCCTTCCAGCCCGCCGCCGGGGGTGAACCACCAGGTGCTCGCGGGGTCCTCCGGTTCGAAGCCGTGCATCAGCAGAATGCGGTCGTCCGGATCGAGGAGTACCAGGCGGGAGACCTTGCGCTGCTCAGTGGACACCGGCAGCTGCCTTCCCCTGGCTGTTCCGCTTCGACCGGGAGGACCGGGCCGCGAGCGGTCCGTACACGGAACCGCCCAGAATGAGCAGCACGCCCGCGATCACCGCTGCGAGCTGGAGCTTGAGCGGTCCGGCGGACGACACCCCGCCGGGCAGGGCGGCGAAGGCCCCGGGCCGTTCGACCATGCTGCCCAGCGGCCAGGCCACGGCGTCCACCCGGGCCGTCACGGCGCTGCGGGGCACCGAGCCCTGCCCGCCGTCCTCCAGATGGACCCGGGAGTCCAGCGAGACCTGGCGGTCGTCGCCCAGGAGGAAGAGCTGTCCCTTGGGCACCTCGGCCGTGAAGCCGTTCGCCGAGGCGGGGTCCGTCGACTGCAGATACGGTTCCGCGACGGGTATGCCGTTGATCGTGAGCCGGCCGTCCTTCTGGCAGCAGGCGACCTTGTCGCCGCCGATGCCGACGACCCGCTTCACCATCGGCATGTCGCCCCACGCCGGATCGGTGAAGACCACGACATCGCCCCGGCGCACCTCGCTGCCGTCCACCCGTTGCGCCAGGACCCGGTCCCCGGCGTTCACCGTCGGGGTCATCGACTCGGTCGGCACCGTGTACGGCCGGTACACCACGGCGGCCCAGGCGAAGCCGCCGAGGAAGAGCACACAGCCGACGGCCACCGCCAGCCCCGACAGCTTGCTGCCGAGCCGGCCGCGGCCGTCATCCGTACGTCCTGTTCCACTCATCCCAGCGTCCCCCATCGGAGATCGACAATCGCTGATCCGAGTCGGCACCCTACCCGGCGGTACGCCCGCCGGTCTGCCTCCGCCTGCGCAGAAGCACGATCGGCAGGGCGCCGGCGATGCCGAGCGCACCGGGAGCGAGCGCGGCCGCGGTGTTGATCCCCGGCTGGTCGAAGGTGTCCGGGACGGGCAGGGTCGCCCAGCGGTTGACCGGCCACGCGACCAGGAAGGCCCGGCCCACGACGTCGTCCACCGGCACGAAGCCCTTGTTCACGTCGTTCATGTGATAGCGCGAGTCCGCGGAGTCCTGGCGGTGGTCGCCCATCACCCAGATCTTGCCGTCGGGCACCTTGAACGGGCCGAAGGGCATGTCGTCACAGGGCGTGCCGCCGGGGAAGATGTACGGCTCGTCCAGCGGCTTGCCGTTGACGACGACCGGGCCGCCCTTCTTGCACGACACGGTGTCGCCGCCGACCGCGATCGTCCGCTTGATCAGGTCCTTCTCCTGCGACGAGGGCATCAGGCCGATGAAGCTGAGGAAGGTCTGCACCGCGTTCGACTCGGGTGTCGGCTCGCCGTCCAGCCAGCCGCTCGGGTCGTGGAAGACGACGACCTCACCGCGCTCCGGCTCCGAACCGAACCACGGGGTCAGCTTGTCGACCAGCACCCGGTCACCCCGCTGAAGGGTGTTCTGCATCGAATCCGACGGAATCGAGAACGCCTGCACCAGAAACGTCTTGATCAGCAGCGCCAGCACCAGCGCGACACCGATGAGGAGCGGCAGCTCCTTCCAGAGGGGGCGGGGCTTCTTCGCCCGCTTGCCGCCCTGTTCCGGGATGCGCGCGGCCTCCGGCGCGGCCGGACCCGGTGTCCCTTCCACAGGGTCGAAGGCAGCGTCGGCAGGCTGCTCAACCCTCTTAGTGGACTGCCCGTGTCCGGATCGCGCTCCGCCTGCCACGTCGCTCACATTCATTCCTCACTCTGCGCCAACGGCCGCCCACCCGGGCCTGCCGATCACAAACCCACCCCCCTGCACAACGAGCGGGGGTTCCCCGGGCTACTTCTGCCGCGCCGCCGCGGCCCTGCTCCGCCTGCGCCAGAGCACGAGGGGCAGCGCGCCGGCGAAGCCGAGCGCACCGGGAGCCAGCCCGGCCGCTGCGTTGATCCCCGGCTGGTCGAAGGTCTTCGGCACGGGCAGGGTCGCCCAGCGGTTGACCGGCCACGCGACCACGATGGCCCGGCCCACGACCTCGTCGTTGGAGACGGTGCCGCCACCCGGCAGCCCCTGGTGGTAGCGGGAGTCGAGGGAGTTCTGACGGTGGTCGCCCATCACCCAGATACGGCCCTTGGGCACCTTGACCGGGCCGAACGGCTCGTCGTTGCAGGCGGTGTTCCCCTTGAAGATGAACGACTTGTCGTCCAGCGCCTTGCCATTGACCTCGACCGGGCCGTTCGTCTTGCACTCCACCGTGTCCCCGCCGACCGCGATGACCCGCTTGATCAGGTCCTTCTCCTCGGCGGACGGCATCAGCCCGATGAAGCTCAGGAACTTCTGCACCGCGTTCGGGTCGGCCGTCGGGGTGTTCTCCAGCCAGCCGCCCGGGTCGTGGAAGACGACGACCTCACCGCGCTCCGGCTCCGAACCGAACCACGGGGTCAGCTTGTCGACCAGCACCCGGTCACCCCGCTGAAGGGTGTTCTGCATCGAATCCGACGGAATCGAGAACGCCTGCACCAGAAACGTCTTGATCAGCAGCGCCAGCACCAGGGCGATACCGATGAGGAGCGGCAGTTCCTTCCAGAATGAACGGGGCTTCTTCCGGGCCGTACTGCCACTGCCCGGGGCCTCGCCGTCACTCTCCGCCCGGTCCGCCGTCGTCCCGGCCGGCTCGGTGTCCTCCGGAATGTCCGGCCGGTCCTCGGGTTCGTCGTGTCCGGATCGTGCGCCCACCGCCAAATCCCCCACATCTGCTCCTTATTCCATACCACCGCCTGCGCCCCAGCCGGTGCAGGCCAACCACTCCCATAACGAGCGGGAGTTCCGCAGGGGTCGGGAGCCGGATCATTCCGTTGGGATCCGGGGACACACTATTCGACGGCCCGGGGCCGGCCGCCGTCCCGGCGCGCGGGTCAGGGACCGAGGAGAACGCGGAACGTTCCTCCAGCTTCGACCAGTGCCCGACGGGCCAGGCGATCACCACGGCCCGTCCCACTACGGCATCTTCGGAGACCGTGCCGTCGGCCGTCTTGTCCAGGTGGAAACGTGAATCAGCGGAATTGGAGCGATGGTCACCCATCACGAAGATTCGTCCGGCTGGAACCTTTACCTCGAATTTGATCGTGGAAGGGGGATTGCCGGGGTAGAGATAGGGCTCGTCGACCGCCTGGCCGTTGACCATGAGACGGCCGTCCGTGTCACAGCACTTCACCGTGTCGCCGCCGACGGCGACCACCCGTTTGATCAGGTCCTGTTCGTCGTCGGACGGCAGCAGCCCGATGAACGTCAGCGCCTCCTTCACCTGCTTGATGACGACAGGTGACTCCTTCGCCGCCACCGGATTCGGCGGCGGCCAGTCGGAGGGGTTCTTGAACACGACCACATCGCCACGCTGCGGCCGCGAACCGAACCACGGGGTCAGCTTGTCCACGAGGACCCGGTCGCCGATCCGGATGGTCTGTTCCATCGATCCCGACGGGATGACGAAGGCCTGCACCAGGAACGTCTTGAGGACCAGCGCGATCACCACCGCCACGGTGATGAGGAGGGGTATCTCCTGGACGGCCGATCTGCGCCGCTTCCGCTTCACCTTGCGGGCCAGCCTGCGCCGCTCCGCCCGGGTGGGCAGCGAGCGGGACACCGGCCCGCCCTCCGGCACCCCGGGATCGGCGGCGTCCTGCCGCCGCCCGTGGTTACCCATGCGTCGCCCCCGGCGCCGGCACGCCGTCGAAGGCCGCGGTGGCCGGGAGCGAGGCCACTCGCCCCAGCGGCCAGCCGATCCAGTCGACCCGGCCGATCACCTTGTCGACGGGCACCATGCCGCCGCCCGGTTCGCCCAGGTGGTCGCGGGAGTCCCGGGAGCGGCTGCGGTGATCGCCCATCATCCAGAGCGTGCCGTCCGGCACGACGATGTCGAACGGGGCCCTGGAAGGCGCGTCACCCGCGAACAGGTAGCCCTCGTCCAGTGGCCGGCCGTTCACCTGGATCCTCCCCTGCTTGTCGCAGCAGACCACCCGGTCGCCCCCCACACCCACCACCCGTTTCACGAAGTCGGTCTCGGCGGGTTCCACGAGCCCCAGCGAAGCCGCCGCACCGTGCAGCAGCCCGGTGACGGGGTTCACCGCCGGCGCCTCCTGCATGAACGAGCCGGTGCCGTCGAAGACCACCACGTCCCCGCGGCGGGGTTCGGAGCCGAAACGGTACGCCAGTTTGTTGACCAGCACCCGGTCCCCGACCCGCAGCGTGGACTCCATCGAGCCGCTGGGGATCAGGAAGGGCTGCACCACGAAGATGCTGAAGAGCAGGACGAAGACCGAGCAGACGGCGCCGAGCGCGACCGTGCGCCGCCATGACATCGAGGCGCCGAAACGGTGCGTGATACGCGAAAAGCGCGACCCCTCCTCCGGCCCCGTGGGGGCTGCGGAGGAGCGGTCGCGCTCCGTGGTGCCTGCTTCCGTGTCCATCGGGGCCAGAGCTTATCCGGCCGTGCCGCGGACCTGGGAGTCAGCTCAGCGGTCGCGCTTCTCCTTGATCTTCGCGGCCTTGCCGCGCAGCTCACGGAGGAAGTACAGCTTGGCGCGACGGACGTCACCGCGGGTGACGAGCTCGATCTTCTCGAAGATCGGGCTGTGCACCGGGAAGGTGCGCTCAACGCCGACGCTGAAGGAGACCTTGCGGACCGTGAAGGTCTCGCTGATGCCCGCGCCCTGGCGGCGGATGACGATGCCCTTGAACTGCTGGATACGGGAACGGTTGCCCTCGATCACGCGGACGTGAACGTTGACGGTGTCACCGGCGCGGAACGCCGGGAGGTCGCTGCGCAGCGAGGCGGCGTTGACGCCATCGAGCAGGGAAGTCATGATGTCTGCTTTCTTCGCCGATGCCACAGGTCATCGACGGGAGAGTGATGAGTTCGGGGTGCTGATCGCGTCGGGCGGGCGTCTTTCCCCCTGTGGCAGGGGCGCGCGTCGGACGTACAGCAGCGGCCTATTCTTCCACGGCCGCGGGCCTACGCCAAAATCGGCCCCCGGGCTCGGGTGACCAGCCGAGGATCGAGAGCATCTCGCGGTCCTTCTTGTCGAAGCCCGCCGCCTCGCAACGCTCGATCAGATCCGGCCGGTTGAGCGCGGTACGGCGGAAGGCCTCGTCCCGGCGCCAGCGCGCGATCCGGCCGTGGTGGCCGCTGAGCAGCACGTCCGGGATCCCCCGGCCGCGCCACTCGGGCGGCTTGGTGTAGACGGGCCCCTCCAGCAGATCGGCCATCGCGCCGGGGGCGAAGGAGTCGTCCCGGTGCGATTCGGCGTTGCCGAGCACGCCGGGCAGCAGCCGGGCCACCGCCTCCGTGATCACCAGCACCGCGGCTTCCCCGCCGGCCAGCACGTAGTCGCCGATGGACACCTCGACGACCGGCATCCGGGTGGCGTACTCCTCGGTCACCCGCCGGTCGATGCCCTCGTAGCGGGCCGGGGCGAAGATCAGCCAGGGCCGCTCGGACAGCTCGACGGCGAGCTCCTGGGTGAACGGCCGGCCGCTCGGCGTCGGCACCACCAGCACCGGGGAGTGCGCACCGGACTCGTATCCGCCGGCCAGGGTCTCGTCCAGGGCGTCGCCCCACGGCTCGGTCTTCATGACCATGCCGGGGCCGCCGCCGTAGGGGGTGTCGTCGACCGTGTTGTGGCGGTCGTACGTCCACTCCCGCAGATCGTGCACGTGCACGTCGAGCCTGCCGCGGGCGCGGGCCTTGCCGACGAGCGAGACGTTCAGCGGTTCGAGGTACTCGGGGAAGATCGTGACGACGTCGAGGCGCATCAGTCGTCCTTCCCGCCCTCGGCGGTCTCCGCCGCCTCCTCGTCGCGCGAGGAGGCCACGACCGCCTCGCTCTCGTCGATCAGGCCGGGCGGCGGCGTGATCACCGCGCGCTGCTCCTCCAGGTCGATCTCGGAGACGATCTCCTCGACGAACGGGATCATCACCTCGGTGCCGTCGGGGCGCTCCACGATGAAGAGGTCCTGGGACGGCAGGTGCGTGATCTCGGTGATCCGGCCGATCTCGGTGCCGTCGGCGAGCACCACGTCCAGGTCCATCAGCTGATGGTCGTAGAACTCCTCGGGGTCCTCCGGGAGCTCCTCCGGGTCGACCTCGGAGATCAGCAGCGTATTGCGCAGCGCCTCGGCGGCCGTACGGTCCCGTACGCCCTCGAAACGCAGCAGCAGCCTGCCGCTGTGCACCCGGCCGGTCTCGATCGTCAGCGGTCCCGTCGAAGCCGGCTCGGTGGCCAGTACCGCACCGGGTCCGAGCCGGAGTTCCGGCTCGTCCGTGCGTACCTCGACGGTGACCTCGCCCTTGATGCCGTGGGCGCGACCGATCCGCGCGACTACCAACTGCACCTTGTGTCTCTCCTGTCATACGACGACGGGCCGGGGCGGGCGCATGGCCCTCCCCGGCCCGTGCCGGTGTTCAACTCTGTCAGCGAACCTGATCCACATCGACGAGGTCGACGCGGATACCACGGCCGCCGATGGCTCCGACGACGGTACGCAGCGCGCGTGCGGTGCGGCCGTTGCGGCCGATCACCTTGCCGAGGTCATCGGGGTGGACCCGGACCTCGAGCACACGGCCGCGACGCAGGGTGCGCGAGGCGACCTGCACGTCCTCGGGGTTGTCGACGATGCCTTTCACGAGGTGCTCGAGAGCCTCCTCGAGCATGCTCAGGCCTCGGTCGACTCGGCGGGCGCAGCTGCGTCAGCAGCCTCGTCCGCCTTCTTGTCGGCCTTCTTCGCCTTCTGCGTGATGGCCTCGCCCTTGGACTCCTCAGCGGTGTCCTTGGTCAGGGCCTCGAACAGGGCGCGCTTGTCAGCCTTGGGCTCCGGCTGCAGAAGCGGCGCGGGGGCGGGAAGGCCCTTGTGGGCCTGCCAGTCACCGGTGAGCTTCAGGATCGCGAGAACCGGCTCGGTCGGCTGGGCGCCGACGGACAGCCAGTACTGCGCGCGCTCTGCGTTGACCTCGATGCGCGAGGGGTTCTGTACCGGGTGGTACAGGCCGATCTCCTCGATGGCCCGGCCATCACGGCGGGTACGGGAGTCGGCGACGACGATGCGGTAGTGAGGCGAACGGATCTTGCCCAGACGCTTCAGCTTGATCTTGACTGCCACGGAAGTGGTGTCTCCTGGTCTATGACGTGGTTGGGCACAACGAAGATGCCACGTGGGGTTGCGGTACTCGGGTGCCCGATGGACGCGTCAGCCGGAGGAGAGAGGGGTCCTATGCGACTGTCGAGTACAGCTAGCCATTGTGCCACACCGCATCGGTTCACCCCACCGCGACCACTGCTTCCGGGATCCGGAACGGCTTTCCGCAGCCGCCGCAGACGATCGGGGCCTGCGCGAGGACCGAGGGGACGACGCGCACGTTGCGACCGCAGTCGCAGACGGCCTTGACCCGCACGCCCCCTCCGGAGGAGCCGTGCCGGGCGGCCGGGCCGCGGAAGGAGCGCTTGGTGTCGGCGGCGGTGGCCACGGTGTGCGCCTTGAGGGCGCGCTGCAGCCGTTCCATCGTGGGCCGGTACCGGCGCTTGGCCTCGGGGTTGAGCGTGACCAGCGAGAAGCCACTGCTGGGGTGGGGCTCCTCGGCGTGATCGAGGCCCAGCTCCTCGGCGATCGCGAGGAATCGACGGTTGTGGTAGCGGCCGGCGCGCGAGGTGTCTCGGACACCTCGCGCGGCGGCGATGCCGTGGACTGCCTCATGGAGCAGCCGTTCGAAGGAGAGCTCGGCGCCACAGGCGGACGAGGACTCTCCGATCAGGGACTCGGGCGCGGCAAGATCGGGCAGCTCGGGGTGGTACCGCTGAATGTCGGCCCACGCCTGTGCCAGCTCTGCGGCAAGTACAGGTGGTGTCGTGCTCACGTCGTGACAACGAGCGCGGGTGCCCCGGTGTTCCGATTCCGGGCCATCCCAAATAATTTGCACGTACCAGTCAGTTGCCGTTCATGCGTCCTGACGAGGGCGGGTGCGCTGATCTGCGGAGAACTCTCACAGCTCGCACCAAGGTGGTACGTAGCGACGTGTACGCCCGAGCGCGTAAACCGCGCGTACGCCCCCCGGGACTCGCACCACCCGGGCGCCCGGAACCTCGACGGGCGCGTACTGGGGAAACCGACAGTACCGGGGGCCCGGCCCGCCCCGCCCACCCCCTCCCCCGAGCGCTCGACGTGCCCGGCCCCGCCCGCCGGGTGAGACTGGACCGACGAGCGGCACCGGAGACAACCATTGCCCGTAGACCCCTGGACGCGGCGGCGGATGCGCAGTTCTCTGGCATACGGGGGAAGCGCGGCCGCAGGCACGGGGAAGTCGTCCACTCGGACACGACCGACCGGCACCACTCATCACCGGCATCTCGGCGGATTGGGGCGCATTCCATGACACCAACGCTCGTCCGGCACCACAGGCACGCGGAGTCGTCCGCTCCGGTGGACACCGGGTCCCGGGCCCGTGACTGGGCCGAGATCCAGGAACGGATGCTCGCGCCGCTGTACGAGGCGGTGTACCGGCGGCTGGAAGTGGGGGCCGCCACCCGAATGCTCTCGCTCGGCTGCGGCTCCGGGCTCGCGCTGCTGATCGCGGCCGGCCGCGGAGCCCACGTCACCGGCATCGACGCCGACCGGGAGCGCCTCGCGCTCGCCCGCACCCGGCTGCTGCCGGACCCCGTGGGCGATGCCGGGACCACGGCCGCCGGGCCCCTGCTGCTGGACGGCGTCCCGGCCGTCGCGGCGGGCCACCAGCCGTACGGCCTGATCACCGCCTTCACGCCGATCGGCTGCTCGGCCGACGACGCGGAGGAACTGGTGGGATCGCTCGGTGCGGCGGTGCCGCTGGCGGCCCGGGGCAGCACGGTCGTGCTGACCGGCTGGGGCCCGCCCGAGCGGTGCGCCACGGCGGCGGTGCTGCGGGTGGCGGCCCGGCTCGCGGAGGGGACGGGTTCCTCCCCCGGTGCGGGCGGCTGGCTGGGCGCGCAGCGCGACGACCTGGAGGACGTGGCGCTGCGGACCGGGCTGAAGCCGGACGGCTCCGGGCGGGTGGCGTGCCCGTTCGGCTACGCGGACCTGGACAGCGCGGTCCGGGGTCTGCTCTCGACCCGGCTGTTCGACGCCGCGGTACGGGCGACGGACCGGACCCAGGTGGAGAAGGAGGTGGCGGAGGCCCTGCACCCGCACCTGCGCCGGGACGGCACCGTCTGGATGCCCAACGTGTTCCGCTACCTCGTCTGCACGACGTAGCGCCCCGGCCGCAGCGCGCCCGGCGGACGCCGTCGGCCGGGTTCGCTACGGCTTGTCCAGCCGGGTGATGCCGGCGGCCCGGTAGGCGGCCACCTCGTCCAGCGTCTCGTGCTCCAGCAGCGCCCCGGCGAGCGAGTCCAGCCGGTCCCGGTTGTCCGCCAGGAGCCGGCACGCCTCCTCGTAGCACTCGTCGACGATGCGCCGCATCTCCCCGTCCACCGCGTCCAGCGTCGAGGGCGCCGCGCTCAGGCCGTACGCCTGCTGGGCGTCGGCCGGGATCGCCGTCAGCCGGCCCACCTTGTGGCTCATGCCCCAGCGGCCCACCATGCCGCGGGCCAGGCCGGTGACCTGCTCCAGATCGCTCTCCGCGCCCGTGGTGACGACGCCGAAGACCACCTGCTCGGCCGCCATCCCGCCGAGCGCGCCGATGATCCGGCCACGCAGGTACTCCTCGGTGTACGCGTACTTGTCGGCGTCCGGCGTGGAGAGCGTGACCCCGAGTGCCCGGCCGCGCGGCACGATGGTGACCTTGCGGACCGGGTCGGCTCCGGGCTGGAGCATGCCGAGGAGCGCGTGTCCGCTCTCGTGGAAGGCGGTCCTGCGGCGCTCCTCGTCCGACATCACGAGCGAGCGTTCCGCGCCGAGCTGGACCTTCTCCAGGGCGTCCGAGAGGTCGGCGCCGTTGACCTGCGGCTGCCCCCGCCTGACGGCGAGCAGCGCGGCCTCGTTGGCGAGGTTGGCCAGATCGGCGCCGGTCATCCCCGGGGTCGTCCGGGCCACCTGGCCCAGATCCACGTCGTCGGACATCGGGATCTGCCGGGTGTGGATCTCCAGGATCGCCTCCCGGCCGCTCTTGTCCGGCGGACTGACCTGGACGATCCGGTCGAAGCGGCCGGGCCGGGTGAGCGCCGGGTCGAGGACGTCGGCGCGGTTGGTGGCGGCGAGCACGATCACCCCCTCCGAGCCGGAGAAGCCGTCCATCTCGGTGAGGATCTGGTTCAGCGTCTGTTCGCGCTCGTCGTGGCCGCCCATGCCGGAGCCGCCGCCTCGGACCCGTCCGATGGTGTCGATCTCGTCGATGAAGACGATGGCCGGGGCGATCTTGCGCGCCTCCGCGAACAGCTCGCGGACCCGCCCCGCGCCGACGCCGACGATCATCTCGATGAACTCGGAGGCCGAGGCCGAGAAGAACGGCACCCCCGCCTCTCCGGCGACCGCCCGCGCCAGCAGCGTCTTGCCGGTGCCGGGAGGACCGGCGAGCAGGACTCCCCCGGGCATCCTGGCGCCCATCTTCCGGTAGGCGTCGGGGTTCTTCAGGAAGTCCACCACGTCGTCGAGCTCGCCCTCGACCTCGTCGATGCCGGCCACGTCGTCGAAGGTGGTGCGCCGGCCGCCCTCCAGCTCGACCGGCTTGGGCGGGGCCTTGCGGCCGAAGCCGCCCATCCCGCCGCCCATGCCGCCCCGCGACATCCGCCGGGCGATGAAGATCCAGAGGACGACGAGCAGCAGCATCGGCGCCAGCGAGATCAGCAGGTTGGCCAGGAAGCTGCGTTCCTTGACGACCGGTTCGGCCGTGACCGTGACGTCGTCCTTGACCAGCTCGGCCCAGAGGTTGTCGTCGGCGAAGGCGGGCCGCTGGGTGACGAACTTGGTGTACTTGTCGTCCTTCTTGCCCGGGACCTTCGCCTCCTTCTTGAGCTGCCCCTGGATGGCATCGCCCTTGGAGTAGATCTTGGAGACGTTGCCCGAGGTGACCTGCTTGCTGAACTCCGTGTACGCGATCGTCGGCTCCTCCTCCCCGTTGAAGAAGGAGAGCACCAGGTTGGCGATCAGGTAGACGGCCAGCGCGGTCAGCAGCAGTCCGCCCCAGCCCCCGGGCATCTTCCGGCGGGGCGGCGGGGGCGGCGGGGCGCCCTCGGAGCGCCAGGGCTGGTCGGTGCGGTCGCGGGGAGGTACCGGACTGGTCACGCGTGCTCCTCTGCCGACAGCCGTTGAGCCGACATTAAGGGAGAAACGCG
The DNA here is from genome assembly GCF_003751445.1 of Streptomyces sp. 840.1. Classification (NCBI taxonomy): domain Bacteria; kingdom Bacillati; phylum Actinomycetota; class Actinomycetes; order Kitasatosporales; family Streptomycetaceae; genus Streptomyces; species Streptomyces sp. 840.1. Next base: position 125,870 of record NZ_RJUU01000001.1, read on the forward strand.
GACGAAGCCCTTGGAGCGGCGGTCCACTGGGCCCATGGAGGGAACGCCACTGCCCCGCGCACGCCCGAGGGGGCGCCCGCCGTGAAGCGGGCGCCCCCTCGGGGACGTGCATCGGGAGACCGCTGGTCAGCCCATGAACTTCTTGAACTCGTCCGGCAGCTCGAAGTCCTCGGCGGGCCGGCCGCCCTGACCGGCCGGCAGACCGAGCGCGCCCTGCGCCGCCTGCTCGCGGCGGGCGGCCTCGGCCGCCTCCTCCGCCTTGCGCTTCATCGGGTTGCCGCTCTTGCGCTTGCCCTTGGCCTGCTTGACCTGCTTCTTCTGCCGGCCGGGGCCGCCGCCCATGCCCGGCATGCCCGGCATCCCCGGCATGCCGCCGCCCTGCGCCATCTTCGACATCATCTTGCGGGCCTCGAAGAACCGCTCGACCAGGTTTTTCACGGCGCTGACCTCGACACCGGAGCCCTTGGCGATACGGGCCCGGCGCGAGCCGTTGATGAGCGTCGGCTCGGCGCGCTCCTTCGGGGTCATCGACTTGATGATCGCGGCGGTGCGGTCCACGTCGCGCTCGTCGATGTTGTTGATCTGGTCCTTGATCTGCCCCATGCCGGGCAGCATCCCGAGCAGCTTGGAGATGGAGCCCATCTTGCGGACCTGCTCCATCTGGGCGAGGAAGTCGTCGAGCGTGAAGTCCTTGCCCTTGCTGGACGCCAGCTTGGAGGCCATCTTGGCGGCCTCGTCCTGGCTGAAGGTCTTCTCCGCCTGCTCGATCAGGGTGAGCAGGTCACCCATGTCGAGGATGCGCGAGGCCATCCGGTCGGGGTGGAAGGCGTCGAAGTCCTCGAGCTTCTCACCGTTCGACGCGAAGATGATCTGCTTGCCGGTGACGTGGGCGATCGACAGGGCCGCACCGCCGCGGGCGTCACCGTCGAGCTTGGAGAGCACCACGCCGTCGAAGCCGACGCCGTCGCGGAAGGCCTCGGCGGTGTTGACCGCGTCCTGGCCGATCATCGCGTCGACGACGAAGAGGATCTCGTCGGGGCTGACGGCGTCGCGGATGTCCGCGGCCTGCTGCATCAGCTCCTGGTCGATACCGAGGCGGCCGGCGGTGTCGACGACCACCACGTCGTACTGCTTGGCGCGGGCGTGCTCGATCGAGTCCTTGGCGACCTGGACCGGGTCACCGACGCCGTTGCCCGGCTCCGGCGCGTACACCGCGACACCAGCGCGGTCCGCGACGACGCTCAGCTGGTTGACGGCGTTGGGGCGCTGGAGGTCACAGGCGACGAGCAGCGGGGAGTGGCCCTGGCCCTTGAGCCAGAGGCCGAGCTTTCCGGCGAGGGTCGTCTTACCGGCGCCCTGGAGACCGGCGAGCATGATCACGGTCGGCGGGTTCTTGGCGAACCGCAGCCGGCGGGTCTCGCCACCGAGGATGGAGACGAGCTCCTCGTTGACGATCTTGATCATCTGCTGCGCGGGATTCAGCGCCTGGGAGACCTCGACGCCGCGCGCCCGCTCCTTGACGTTGGCGATGAAGGACCGGACGACGGGCAGGGCGACATCGGCCTCGAGCAGGGCGATACGGATCTCGCGAGCCGTGGCGTCGATGTCCGCCTCGGACAAGCGGCCCTTGCCCCTGAGGTTCTTGAAAGTCGCGGCAAGGCGGTCGGAGAGAGTATCGAACACGGCGCTCGTCGGTCCTCAGGGTCGGGGGCGGGATGGGTCAGTCGTTCCCCAGGGTATCCGGACGCCGTGGAACGCAAAGCCCTCGCCCGGTTCTCGTGACGGACGAGGGCTCCCGCACCTGGCGAAAGCGCTCAGCCGAGCGCCTTCTCGACCTCCTGGGCGAGTTCCCCGGCGCGGTCGGGGGGCAGCGGCCGCCCGTCCGCGTCCGTGACGTAGAACGCGTCCACGGCGTTGGCCCCCAGCGTCGACACATGCGCGCTGCGCACCCGTACCGCGCTCTGCTCCAGCGCCCGGCCGATCCGGTGCAGCAGTCCCGGGGCGTCCTGGGCGCGCACCTCGATCACCGTGGCCAGCTGCGAGCCGGCCGCCGCGACCTTCACCCTCGGCGGCGGGGCCTTCACCCCGCGGCGGCGCGGGTAGGCCGCCTCCCGCTCGGCGAGGCGGGAGCGGATGTCCAGGGAGCCGTCCAGGGCGCGTACGAGGTCGGCGCGCAGCCGGGCGGCCTGGGGCAGGGAACCGTACTCGGCGGCGACCCGCCAGCTGAGCAGCAGTACGTCGGCGCTCTCGCCGATTTCGGTGGGGAGCTCGACGGCCCGCAGGTCCGCCGCGCGGACGGTGAGCCGGTGCAGGGCGAGGACCCCGGCGGCGGCGGGCAGGACCCCGGGCCGGTCCGGGAGGGCGATGAGCAGTTCGACGCCGACGGGTTCGGGGGCGTCCTCCTCCTGCGGGGCCTCGGTCTGGGCGTGCAGGGCGAGGACCGGTTCGCCGGTGCGCAGGGCCTCGATGGCCAGCCGCTCCTGTTCGGCGCTCGGGGCCTCGGGCTCGGGCTCCTCGGGTGCCTCGCCGGCCAGGACCGCAGCGACGCGCCTGACCAGGTCGGTGACGAGGGAGGCGCGCCAGGTGGACCAGGCGGCGGGCCCGGTGGCGAGCGCGTCGGCCTCGGTGAGCGCGTGCAGCAGCTCCAGGGTGGAGGCGCTGCCGACGGCGGTGGCGACGGAACGGACGGTCGCCGGGTCGTCGAGGTCGCGGCGGGTGGCGGTCTCGATGAGCAGGAGGTGGTGGCGTACGAGGGTGGCGATGACGCCCACGTCGTGCGGGTCGAAGCCGATCCGGGCGGCCATGTCGCGGGCGATGACCTCGCCGGCGACGGAGTGGTCGCCGGGCCAGCCCTTGCCGATGTCGTGCAGCAGCGCGGCGACGAGCAGCAGGTCGGGGCGGCCGACGTGGCGGGTGAGCGAGGAGGCGCGGACGGCCGTCTCGACGAGGTGGCGGTCGACGGTCCAGGTGTGGACGGGGTTGCGCTGGGGGCGGCAGTGGACCCGTTCCCAGTCGGGCAGCAGCCGGGTGATCAGCCCCTCCGCCTCGAGGGCCTCCCAGACGGGCACGGTGGCCTCGCCCGCGCCGAGCAGGGTGACGAGCTCCTCGCGGGCCTCGGCCGGCCACGGCACCGGCAGCGGTTTGGCGGCGCCGGCGAGGTGGCGTACGACGTGGCGGGAGAGCGGGAGTTCGGACTGGGCGGCCGCGGCGGCCGCACGCAGCACGAGCACCGGGTCGCGTTCGGGCCGGGCGGTGCGGGCGAGCACCACCTCGCCGTCGGCCTCGACGACGCCGTCCGCGAGGGGGCTGCGGTCGACGGCCGGGGCCCTGCCGCCGCCGAGCATGGCGCGCAGCCTGGGGCGGACCGAGCGGGCGCGCAGCACCCGGTTGACCTCGCGCCAGGTGACGTCGGTGGCGTAGGAGACGGTGCGGGCGGCCTCGTAGACCTGGCGCAGCAGGGCATCGGCGTCCAGGAGGCCGAGGGCGCCGGCGACCTGGTCCTGTTCCTGGAGGGCGAGGCGGTCGGTGGCGCGGCCGGTCGTCAGGTGCAGGGCGTCGCGGGCGTCCAGCAGGACGCGGCGGGCCTCGGCGAGGCCTTCGCGGGGCGCGTCGGCGACCCAGGAGGCGGCGACGGCGCGCAGGGCGGTGGCGTCACGCAGTCCGCCGCGGGCCTCCTTGAGGTCGGGTTCCAGGAGGAACTGGAGCTCGCCCTGGCGCTCGGCCCGTTCGCGGCAGAGTTCGTCGAGCGCGGGCAGCCGCTTGGGGGCCTGGTTGCGCCAGTCGGCGAGGATCGCGGTGCGCAGGGTGGCGACGAGGCCGAGGTCGCCGGCGACGGGCCTGGCGTCCAGGAGGCCGAGCTGCACCTTCAGGTCCTCGCCCGCCGTCTTGCGGGCCTCCGCCGGGGTGCGTACGGAGTGGTCGAGGGCGAGGCCGAGGTCCCAGACGGGGTACCAGATGCGGTCGGCCAGGGTGGCGACGGCTCCGGCGTCGGCGCTGCCGTCGTGCAGGAGCAGCAGGTCGAGGTCGCTGCGCGGGGAGAGTTCGCCGCGTCCGTAGCCGCCGACGGCGACGAGGGCGGCGCCCCGGACGCCCGCGTGTTCGGCCGCCGAGGCGAAGAGGGCGCTCAGCCAGTCGTCGGTGAGCGAGGCGAGGGCCGCACGGCGCGGCGGCCCGGACCGGGCCTTCTCCTGGAGAAGGCTCAGCCGGGCCGCCGCATAGCCGCTGGGTCCCGAGTCCTCGGATTCGGTGGTCACTTCGGTACTCGTCACCCGGCTGCCTTTCCGTTCACGGAATCGTCGGTCAGAGTGCGTCGGGGCCGCGTTCGCCGGTGCGGACCCGGACCGCGGTCTCGACCGGCACGCTCCAGACCTTGCCGTCACCGATCTTGCCGGTCCGGGCGGCCTTGACGACGACCTCGATGAGCTGTTCGGCGTCCTCGTCCTCGACGAGGACCTCGATGCGGATCTTCGGGACGAGGTCGACGGTGTACTCGGCGCCCCGGTAGACCTCGGTGTGGCCGCGCTGGCGCCCGTAGCCGCTGGCCTCCGTGACCGTGAGGCCCTGGACGCCGAAGGCCTGGAGGGCCTCCTTGATCTCGTCAAGCCGGTGGGGCTTCACGACTGCGGTGATGAGCTTCATGCGTCCACCTTCTTGTTCGTCGGGGCTGCCGTGGTGCCGGGCGCGGGAGGCGTGGAGCGGGAGGACAGACCGCCGCCGGCACCGCTGAAGTCGTACGCGGTCTCGGCGTGCTCGACCTGGTCGATGCCGGAGACCTCGTCGTCCTCCTCGACCCGCATCCCGATCGTCCTGTCGAGCAGGAAGGCGAGGATCGCGGAGACGACCAGAGAGTACGCGAGGACGGCGAAGACACCGACGGCCTGCTTGCCGAGCTGGTCGAGACCGCCGCCGTAGAAGAGGCCCTTGGCGTCGGACTGGACCCCGCCGGTGGCGAAGAGTCCGATGAGCAGGGAGCCCGCGACACCGCCGACGAGGTGGACGCCGACGACGTCCAGGGAGTCGTCGTAGCCGAACCTGTACTTCAGCCCGACGGCCATGGCGCACAGCACACCGGCGATGGCACCGACCGCGATGGCGCCGAGCGGGCTGACCGCGCCGCCCGCCGGGGTGATGGCGACGAGTCCGGCGACGGCGCCGGAGGCGGCGCCGAGGGTGGTGAAGGAGCCGTGCCGGAGCTTCTCGTAGCCGAGCCAGGCCAGCATCGCGGCGGCGGTGGCGACCTGTGTGTTGACGAACATGACCGCGCCGACGCCGTCGTCGTTGCCGAGCCACGAGCCGGCGTTGAAGCCGAACCAGCCGAACCAGAGCAGCCCGGCGCCGAGCATCACGAGCGGCAGGCTGTGCGGCCGCATCGGGTCCTTCTTGAAGCCGACCCGCTTGCCGATGACGAGGATCACGCCGAGGGCCGCGGCACCGGCGTTGATGTGGACGGCGGTACCACCGGCGAAGTCGATGACGCCGAGCTCGAAGAGCCAGCCGCCCGCGCCCCAGACCCAGTGCGCGACCGGGAAGTAAACGACGGTGACCCAGAGGGTGATGAACAGCGCCCAAGAGGTGAATTTGACCCGGTCCGCGAGCGCACCGCTTATCAGCGCGGGGGTGAGGACGGCGAACATCAGCTGGAACACGGCGAAGACGTAGACCGGGATGGTGTAGCCGTCCCAGAGTTCCGTGACGCCGATCCCGCTGAGGCCGGCGAAGTCGGAACTCCAGCCGATGAAGGACCCGATGTCGGAGCCGAAGGCGAGGCTGAATCCGTACAGCACCCAGAGGATCGTGACGATCCCGAGGCTGATGAAGCTCATCATCAGCATGTTGAGGGTGCTCTTGACGCGGACCATGCCTCCGTAGAAGAAGGCCAGGGCCGGGGTCATGACCATCACGAGGGCGGAGCAGATGAGCATGAATCCGGTATTGGCGGCAGACAGTGTCGGGGCGTCTGCTGCGAACGTCGTGATGCCTGGGGGCATCGGCGTCTCCTCGTCGTCATTGCGGCCGCGTGCGGGCGATTGGGGGCACAACCACGTGCGGAACCACGGGGGAAAAGGTGCGTCCTTATGCGCCATGAGATTCGCTCAGCGCCGTTTCCGTGGATGCCGCGCGGTGTTTCGCCGCAGTGACGAAGGCGAGCGACGTGTTACGTCCCCATGAACCGCCCGCGCCGATGCCGCGCTCGCACCTACTCTGCGGCCGTGGCCGCATACGGTGCGGTTACGACGCTCCGGTACGGGAACGACCACACGAACCGGCCACGGCGACCACCCACTGACCTGGCAATCGGGGGAGCCGAAGTCGGTCTGTGCGGGGTGGCCGTCGTGGCCGGGGCAGAGGGTGCCGTCAGACCGCTTCGGCGGTCTCGGGCAGCTGTTCGGTGAGGAGATCGGTGAGCCGGGCGACCTCGGGGATGTCCCCGAAGTCCCTGGCGGCGGTGTCGACCGTCTTGCGCAGCCGGGTGTTGACGCGCTCGGAGCGGACCTTCTTGGCCACGCGCAGCGCCTTCTCGGCCAGCACGGTGGACTCCTCGGGCTCGCGCTTGAGGAGGTGGACGGTGGCGAGGCCGATGAGGTTGAGGGCGTAGGAGCGCTGGTGTTCGTCGTCCTCGCCGAAGAGGTGGACCGCCTTCTGCATGACGGGTTCGGCCAGCGAGGCGTACGTGGGGCTGCGGCCGGCCACGTAGGCCAGGTCGCGGTAGGAGTGGGAGTTCTCGCCGTTCAGCTCGGCGTCGGAGAAGAACCGGATCCAGTCGGGCTCGGGCTCGCCGTCCGTCCCCGCGTCGAGGAAGGTGTCCTCGGCCATCCGGACGGCGCGCTTGCACTTGCTGGGCTGGCCCATGTTGGCGTAGGCGCGGGCCTCCATCGCATACAGCATCGCCTGGGTCCGCGCGGTGGCGCAGTCGCGGCTGCCGTACTGGGCGAGGTGGATCAGTTCGAGGGCGTCGTCGGGGCGGCCGAGGTGGATCATCTGGCGGCTCATGCTGGACAGGACGTACGAGCCGAGCGGCTTGTCGCCGGCCTCCTTGGAGGCGTGCAGGGCGAGGACGAAGTACTTCTGGGCGGTGGGCTGGAGGCCCACGTCGTAACTCATCCAGCCCGCGAGCTCGGCCAGTTCGGCCGCGCAGCGGAACAGTCTTCTGGCGGTGGCGGACGGCTGAGGCTCCTGGAGCAGGTCGGTGACCTCGTGGAGCTGGCCGACGACGGCCTTGCGGCGCAGTCCGCCGCCACACTGCGCGTCCCACTGGCGGAACATCGCGGTGGTGGATTCCAGCAGGTCCAGCTCGGGACCGGAGAGCCGGGAGGGCCGGCGGGCGGCGGCCGGGTCGGGCTCGGCGGCCGCGGCGGCGGTGACGGGCACCAGCCAGCGCTGCATGGGTTCGATGAGGGCGGGACCGGCGGCCAGGGCGAGGGAGCTGCCGAGGAATCCCCGACGGGCGAGCATCAGGTCGCTGCGGGAGAACTCGCTGAGCAGGGCGACGGTCTGCGGTCCGGCCCAGGGGAGGTCGACACCGGCCACCGACGGGGCCTGGTGCGCGGCGCGTAACCCGAGGTCCTCGACGGCGACGACGCTGCCGAAGCGTTCCGAGAACAGCTCGGACAGGATGCGCGGGATCGGTTCGCGCGGCTGCTCGCCGTCCAGCCAGCGCCGCACCCGTGAGGTGTCGGTGCTGATGTGGTGGGCGCCCATCTGGCGGGCCCTGCGGTTCACCTGGCGGGCCAGCTCGCCCTTCGACCAGCCGCTGCGCACGAACCATGATCCCAATTGCCCGTTGGGGCGCTTGCCGGCATTCGAATCGCCTGCGCCGCTGCCACTCACTGGAACGCCCCCATCCCGCCGAATACCCTCCGCCGCGAACCACTCTCAGAATGCCGTGATCCGATCCCGTCCGTCCTGTCCGTACGCACGTTGCACACCATCGAACAGAGAATCGGGTTGCCTCCGGCATACCCATGGGCGCACATACTTCCATGGTTCGTGTACCGACGGTAATCCTACGATCACCCCCTCGGGGAGGGTGATTACGGAAACGCCACCATTCGCCACCCCTTCGGATGAACGCCACCACAGTCCAGCGCGATTCACTTGACAGGCGACGATCAGCGGTAGGCGCAAAGGTGCATTCAGGGGCGTGCGAATGAGCTCGGACACTCCGTTGTGCGCCCCGCGTCCGGCCGGATCGGCAGGGACGGCGGAGTGTCACGATTGCACTCCGTTCCGTAACCACCGGCGAGTTGGACCCGTTGGAGGGGGCATGGGCTTCACGATCGGCGGCATCCGCGAACTGCGATCCGGCTCACGGCGCCGCGGCCGTGCGACCGAGGGCACCGCGGTGGCCGAGTACACGGGACTGTGGGGCTGGGCCGTCGCACCGGGTGCGCGGGCGGCGGACGGCAACTGCTCGTGCGGGGCGGCCGATTGCCCGTCCCCCGGAGCGCATCCGCTGGACTTCGCGCGGGAGGTGCCCGCCGGGGCGACGCTCGACACCGCCGCGCGTGCGTGGGCCGAGGTGCCCGGCGCCTCGATGCTGCTGCCGGTGGGCCGCGGCTTCGACGTCCTGGAAGTCGCCGAACAGTCCGGGCGCAGGGCGCTGGTACGGATGGAGCGGATGGGGCTGCCGCTGGGCCCGGTGGCGGTGACCCCGGCCGGACGGGCGCAGTTCTTCGTGGCACCGGGCGCGGCCGCCGGACTCCCCCAGCTGCTGTACCGGATGGGCTGGGACGACGCGGGGCTGGACCTCAGGGCGCTCGGCCTCGGCTCCCACATCACCGCGCCCCCCTCCGACGAGGGTGGCCTCGGCCCGGTCCGCTGGCTCCGGCCGCCGGCCCTGGACACCGCGGCGGCGCCGCCGGAGGCCCGGCTGCTGCTGGGCACGCTGGCCTACGTCTGCCACCGGTGGGCCCTCTGCGGCTGAGCCGCCCGGGAGCCCGCCGCGCAGCGAAAAGCCCGGCCGCCTGGAGGTCCACGCGGCCGGGCTGATCGATGTCCGCCGGTCTCAGTCCCCGATCAGGGCGTCGACGAACGCCTCCGGTTCGAAGGGGGCGAGGTCGTCCGGCCCCTCGCCGAGCCCGATGAGCTTCACCGGCACGCCCAGCTCGCGCTGGACGGCGATGACGATGCCGCCCTTGGCGGTGCCGTCGAGCTTGGTGAGGACGATGCCGGTGATGTCGACGACCTCCGCGAAGACCCGGGCCTGCACGAGGCCGTTCTGCCCGGTGGTGGCGTCCAGGACGAGCAGGATCTCGTCGAGCGGTCCGTGCTTCTCGACCACCCGCTTGACCTTGCCGAGCTCGTCCATCAGGCCGGTCTTGGTGTGCAGCCGGCCCGCCGTGTCGATCAGTACGACGTCGGCGCCCTCGGCGATGCCCTCCTTCACCGCGTCGAAGGCGATCGACGCCGGGTCGCCGCCCTCGGGTCCGCGCACGGTGCGGGCACCGACGCGCTCGCCCCAGGTCTGGAGCTGATCGGCGGCGGCGGCCCGGAAGGTGTCGGCCGCGCCGAGTACGACGCTGCGGCCGTCGGCCACCAGGACCCGGGCGAGCTTTCCGGTGGTGGTGGTCTTGCCGGTGCCGTTGACACCGACGACCATCACGACGCCGGGCGTGTCCACACCGCTCTCCGTCTTGACCGCACGGTCGAAGTCGGTGCCGAGCAGGGTGACGAGCTCCTCGCGCAGGAGCGTGCGCAGGTCCTCCGGGGTGCGGGTGCCGAGGACCCGGACGCGCTCGCGGAGCCGTTCCACCAGTTCCTGGGTGGGGGCGACGCCCACGTCGGCGGTGAGGAGGGTGTCCTCGATCTCTTCCCAGGTGTCCTCGTCGAGGTTGTCCCGGGACAGAAGCGTGAGCAGCCCCTTGCCGAGGGAGTTCTGCGAGCGGGCGAGGCGGGCCCGCAGCCGTACCAGACGGCCGGCCGTGGGCTCGGGAACGTCGAGCGCGGGGGGCGCGACGGTCTCCGGAGCCGCCTCGTCGGCGGCGTCGGCGGGCGGGAGCCCGACCTCCTCGATGGTGCGGCGCGATTCGTCGCGCGGCGTCTCGGCCTCCTCGCCGACATGGGGCTCGGCGGGAGGAGTGATGGTCGGCGTGCTCGACGGTGCCGGGGGCAGCTGCTTCTTATTGCGGCTGCTGACCACGAGCCCGCTGATCACGCCGACCGCGACCAGGGCGATGACTACAGCAAGGATGACGAATTCCATAACCCACCCAGTATCAGTCACGAAGGGCGGGGAACCGCAGAAGGTACGAAGCCGTGACCGTGCGCGTACGGGAAATCACGGGGCCCTGGAGCCCGTCCGGGACAGTCGTCCGCGCATTGCGTGTCCCGGCCCGCCGGGAGGGATCGCGCGAGCCTATGGGGATTCCGGTTCATCACGGCCCGCGGTCGTGCACAGCCACGCCGCGACGGCCCTGACAACAGCCACGTCGATGTGCTGGGCGGCCAGGTGAGGCCGCAACGTGCGGACCGCGACGGAAGCGATCCGGTGGATGACCTCGCCGGCCACCGGCAACACGCGTTCCGGCTCAGCGGGGTCGAACTCAGCGGGCTGATCAGCGCGATGCGGGCGGCCATCACCCCGCCCCTCGCCGACGAACCCGCGCCGGAACGCGCCCGCTACCGATTCATCCGATCGATATGTGCGGTATGCCAGTAAAGGTACGATCCTGCCCGTGGAGACCCGTGGCCTGGAACCCGTGCCCGACAGCGAGCGCACCGGGCGGGCCCGGGGCCTCTTCCCCACCTGGGCCGCCGCCAACACGACCGTGCTGCTGCTCACCCTGGGTGCGGGCCTCGTCGTCTTCGACGCGCTGAACCTCTGGCAGGTGCTGATCGTCGCGACGGCCGCCCCCGTCCTCTCGTACGGCATGGTCGGGCTGGTCTCCGTCGCGGGGAAGGCCGGTGGCGCCCCCGGCATGGCGCTCTCCCGGGCCGTCTTCGGGCAGCGGGGGAATCTGGCGCCCGGCGCGCTGATCTGGGTCGCCCGCTGGGGCTGGGAGACGGTGAACGCGGTCACCGGTGCGTACGCCGTGCTGGCCGTGCTCGATCTGCTGTTCGGGGTCCGGAGCACCACGACCCTGATCATGGTGACGCTGACGGCCTTCGTGGCGGCGGGCTTCCTGCTGTCGGGGCTGGGGGCGCGGGCCCTGCGGGTGTGCTCGGCCTGGTCCGCGTGCCTCTTCGGCGGATTCAGCGTCCTCGTGCTGGTGCATCTGGCCGGTACGACGCCATGGCGAGCCGTTCTGGACCAGCCGGCCGGACCGGCGCCGGCGGTGGTCGCGGGCATCGGCACCCTGGCGGCCGGCGGCATCAGCTGGTCCCCCGCCGGCCCGGACTTCGCCCGCTACCTGCCGCGCACCGCGTCCGGCCGGGCGGTGGTCGCGGCGACCGTGGGCGGCGCGGCAGTCGTGTCTCTGCCGATGGTGATGATGGGGGCGGTGATGGCGGTCGGTACGCCGGGACTGGCCGCCACCCGGGATCCGGTCTCCTTCATCGGCGCGTCGCTGCCGGACTGGATCTCGGTGCCGTATCTGTTCGTCGCCGTGCTCGGCATGGTGCTGATCAATGCCATGTCGATGTATTCGGCGGGATTCACCGCACAGACGCTGGGGTTCCGTGTCCCGCGCGCCTGGGCGGTCGGGGCGAATGCCGCGATCAGCCTGTTTCTGGGAGCGCTGCTGATGCTGGTGGCGAGCAGTTTCATGGATTCCTTCGTCTCCTTCCTGAACCTGCTGGCGGTGACGTTCTCGGCCTGGCTCGGCGTCTTCGGCATGGACCAGCTGAGGGGGCGCGCCTACGATCCGGCGGCGCTCATGGACACCACTTCGAGCAGCGCCTACTGGTACACGGGCGGTTTCGCGTGGCCGGCCCTGGCGGCCTGGTCCACGGGCCTGGCCGTCGGGCTGCTGTTCACCGGCGTGGAGTGGTTCAGCGGACCGCTCGCCACCACCTGGGCCGGGCGCAACGGGCTCGGCTGGGCCGTCACCGTCCTCGTCTCCGGCGGCCTGTACGCGGCGCTGCCGCGCCCCGGCGCAGGGCGGCACGGCACACCCCTACACTTCTGACGCTGCGTCAGCTACTGTCCGGCCTCGCCAGCCCGCCCGGCGAAGGGGACAGTGTCATGGCCTTCACAGTCGTCCGGTTCAACCTCGTCGATCCAGCCGCCACGCCCACCTCGCTCTCGGCCCGCTACCGCGCGGCCCTGGACATGGCCGCGTACGCCGACGAGCACGGCGTCGACACCGTGCAGACCGAGGAGCACCACGGCGCCGCCAACTCCTGGCTGCCCTCGCCCTTCACCTTCGCGGGGGCCGTCTTCGGGGCCACCGGCCGGATCGCCGTCACGGTCTCCGCGGTGATCGGGCCGTTGCACGACCCGTTGCGGCTGGCGGAGGACATCGCGGTGCTCGACCTGCTGAGCGCGGGCCGGCTGGTCACGGTCGCGGGGATCGGCTACCGGCCCGAGGAGTACGAGCGGGCCGGAGTCGAGTGGGGCAGGCGCGGCCGGATCCAGGACGAGCTGCTGGAGACGCTGCTGCTGGCGTGGGCCGGGGAGCCGTTCGAATTCCGGGGACGCACGGTCACGGTGACGCCCCGCCCGTTCACCCGGCCGCACCCGCTGCTGCTGGTCGGCGGCAGCTCCCGGGCGGCGGCGCGGCGGGCGGCGCGGCTGGGGCTGCCGCTGTTCCCGAGCGCGCATCTGCCGGAGCTGGAGGCGTATTACCACGAGCAGCGCGCGGAGCACGGTACCGAGGGCTTCTGCATGATGCCCTCGGCCGAGACGCCGTTGCTGCACGTGTCCGAGGACCCGGACCGGACCTGGGCTGAGTACGGGGAGCACTTCCTGCACGAGGCCCGTACGTACGCCTCCTGGCAGTCCAAGGACATCCGCTCGGCCGTCCGTTCGGCGGCCACGACGGTGGCGGAGCTGCGCGAGGAGGGCGTCTACCGGATCGTCACCCCCCAGGCCTGCGCGGAGCTGGGCCGGGAGCTGGACAGCCTGGTGCTGCATCCGCTGTGCGGCGGGATGCCGGTCGAGGAGGGGTGGCGCAGTCTGCGGCTGTTCTGCGAGGCGACCGGCGGCTGACGGCTGAGGCCGTACGGCCCGCTCCTCGGACCGTACGGCTTGAGCCGTGCGGGTCAGCCCATCTCCTCCAGGGCCTTGCCCTTGGTCTCCTTGACGAACTTGATGACGAAGGGGATCGAGAGCGTCGCGAAGCAGGCGTAGATGATGTACGTGCCCGACAGGTTCCAGTCGGCCAGGCTCGGGAAGCTCGCGGTGATCGCCCAGTTGGCGATCCACTGCGCGGACGCGGCGACACCGAGGGCGGCGGCGCGGATCCGGTTCGGGAACATCTCGCCGAGGAAGACCCAGACCACGACACCCCACGACAGGGCGAAGAACAGCACGAAGACGTGGGCGGCGACGAGCGCGACCACGCCCTGGGTGTTGGGGAGTTTGCCGTCGACCAGGTTGGCGGAGAAGGCCCAGGCCTCGAAGGCGAGCGCGACGGCCATACCGCAGGAGCCGACCAGAGCCAGCGGGCGGCGGCCCACCCGGTCCACCAGGACCATCGCGATCACCGTACCGATGATGTTGATGATCGACGTGGTGAAGGAGTAGAAGAACGAGTCGGTCGGGTCGATGCCGACGGACTGCCACAGCGTCGCCGAGTAGTAGAACGCGACGTTGATGCCGACGAGCTGCTGGAAGACCGACAGGCCGATACCGATCCAGACGATGGGCAGGAAGCCGAAGCGGCTGCCCAGCAGATCCTTGAAGGTCGACTTGTGCTCGCGGTGCATCGCGGTCTCGATCTCGGCCACCCGGGCGTCGAGGTCGACCTCCTTGCTCTCGACCTCCGCCAGGATCTGGCGGGCCCGCTCCTTCTTGCCGACCGAGATCAGATACCGGGGCGACTCGGGGATCGCGAAGGACAGCACCCCGTACAGAACGGCGGGCACGACCATCACGCCGAGCATCCACTGCCAGGCTTCCAGGCCGCCGATCTTGCCGCGCTGGTCACCGTCGGCGATCTGCAGGATGCCGTAGTTGACCAGCTGGGAGATGGCGATGCCGATGACGATCGCCGCCTGCTGGAAGGAGCCGAGACGGCCTCGGTAGGCGGGCGGCGAGACCTCCGCGATGTAGGCCGGGCCGATCACCGAGGCCATGCCGATGGCGAAGCCGCCGATGATGCGCCACATCGCCAGGTCCCAGAGCGCGAACGGGAGCGCCGATCCGACGGCGCTGATGGTGAACAGGACCGAGGAGATCTGCATGCACCGGATACGGCCGATCCGGTCGGCGATACGGCCCGCGGTGGCCGCGCCGATCGCACAGCCGATCAGGGCGATCGCGATGACCTGGGCCAGCGTGCCGGAGCCGATGTCGTACCGGCTGCGGATCGCCTCGACGGCCCCGTTGATCACGGAACTGTCGTAACCGAAGAGGAAACCGCCCATCGCAGCGGCTGCCGTGATGAAGATGACATGGCCGAGGTGGTCCGGGTGGGCCGCTCTGGCTCCGGACTCTGGTCCCTGCGATGTGCTGGTCACGTGAACTCCTGGTGCCTGGCCGCAGACGCAGGCGTGGGGGGCGAGCTGTTCCTAGTGGCGCATACGTTCACCGCCGCCACCACTTGGAGGTGAACGCGTCGCCACCGGGAACACCTGCCCGCTTTTCGCGGTCTGAAGAGGGCTCAGCGCAGCCGCTGGCTGATCACCTTGGAGACGCCGTCGCCCTGCATCGAGACGCCGTAGAGCGCGTCGGCGACCTCCATCGTGCGCTTCTGGTGCGTGATCACGATGAGCTGGGAGCTCTCCTGGAGTTCCACCATGATCCGGATCAGCCGCTGGAGGTTGGTGTCGTCGAGCGCCGCCTCGACCTCGTCCATCACGTAGAACGGGCTCGGCCTGGCCTTGAAGATCGAGACGAGCAACGCCACTGCCGTCAGCGACCGTTCGCCGCCGGACAGCAGCGACAGCCGCTTCACCTTCTTGCCCGGCGGGCGCGCCTCGACGTCCACACCGGTCGTGAGCATGTTGTCCGGATCGGTCAGGATGAGCCGGCCCTCACCGCCCGGGAAGAGGCGCGAGAAGACGCCCTCGAACTCACGGGCGGTGTCCCGGTAGGCCTCGGTGAAGACCTGCTCGACGCGCTCGTCGACCTCCTTGATGACCTGCATCAGATCGGCCCGGGTCTTCTTCAGGTCCTCCAGCTGCTCGGAGAGGAACTTGTGCCGCTCCTCCAGTGCGGAGAACTCTTCGAGGGCGAGCGGATTCACCTTCCCGAGTTGCTGGTACGCCCGTTCGGCCGACTTCAGCCGCTTCTCCTGCTCCGCCCTGACGAACGGCTTCGGCTGGTTGCGCGGATGCTCCGGATCCTCCGGCAGCTCCTCCCCCTCCGCGGCCGGGGACGGCGGCACGAGCTGGTCGGGCCCGTACTCGGCGGCCAGCCCGGCCGGCTCCACTCCCAGCTCCTCCAGGGCCTTCGTCTCCAGCTGCTCTATCCGCAGCCGCTTCTCGGCCCCGAGCACCTCGCCCCGGTGGACCGAGTCCGTCAGCTTGTCCAGCTCGTCCTTGAGCGCCCGGCCCCGCACGCGCTCCGCCGCCAGCTCCCGTTCCCGCTCGGCCTTGGAGGCCTCCGCGGCGACCCGCTCCCGCTCCGCCCGTACGACGGACACCTCGACGTGGGCCAGCAGCTGACGGGCGCCGGACGCCACGGCGGAGGCGACCTCGGCCTCGTGGCGCAGCCGCGCCCTGCGCTGCTCGACGCGCGCCCGCGCCTCCCGCTCCGCACGGGCGCCCCGGTCCAGGGAGTCGGCGCGGCCGGCCAGCGCCTTGACGCGTTCCTCGTGGGTACGGACCTGGAGGCGGGCCTCCATCTCGGTCTGGCGGGCGTTGGCACCGTCGGCGGCGAGCCGGTCGCGGACCGCGCTGTCCGGCTCCTCGTCCCCGCCGTCCTGCGCGGCCTCCTCGGCGACGAGCAGCCGCTCGGCGAGCTCCTCCGCGTCCTGGGTCGCGCGCTCCAACGCCTCCTGGGCACGGGCGGCGGAGGCGGCCATCCGGTCGGCCTCACCGGCCGCGCCCCGTGCCTGGCCGGCCAGCCGCCCGAGCTGCTGGGCCACCCCGGACTTCTCCCGCTCGGCGGCCCGGCGCCGCTCCCCCAGTTCCTCGGCGAGCGCCGCGACATCGGAGCGCCGCCGGGCGGCGAGCTGCTGCGCCTCGGCGAGCTCCGTGCACCGCACCGCCAGGTCGGCCAGCTCGGCGGCCGCCTCGTCCACGGACGCCTGGACTTCGAGGAGGCTGGGCGCACCGGCGGAACCGCCGTGCGCGAAGTGTGCGGAGAGCACGTCCCCCTCGGCGGTCACCGCTGTCAGCTCCGGGCGGGCGGCGACCAGGTCCTCGGCGTCCTCCAGCGTTCCGACGACCACCGTGTCCCGCACCAGCCTGCGCACCGCGGCCACCAGTTCGACGGGACCGGTGACGAGGTCGGCGACAGCGGGGTTCCGCAGGCCCTCGGTAGGGGGCGCGGCCGGCCGGCTGTCCGGAGCCGTCCCGGTCGCGGCCGCGCCCCGCAGCACCGGAAGCCGCTCCGCCCCCTGGCCCGGGACGTGAGCGGTCTCACCCCGGGGTGCGGGGTCCGCCTCGCCCTGAGGAAACACCCCGGACGCGGGGTCCGCCTCGCCCCGGGGGAGAACCGCCGACGCGGGGTCCGCCTCCGTGCTCTGCCCGGGTACGTGGGCGCCTGCCCCTCCGCCGCCCCCCAGCAGCAGCGCGGCCCGGCCCGCGTCCAGTTTGCGCAGCAGCCGGATCGCCTCGGCCGCCGTGGCCGGGTCCGTCACCGCCACCGCGTCCGCCGCCGCGCCCAGTGCGGCGGCCACCGCGACCTCGTGGCCCGGGGCCACCGTGAGCAGTTCCGCAGCCGGCCCGAGCAGGCCGGTCAGCCGGTCCCGGGCGCCGAGCAGCACCCCCGTACCGTCCTTGCGGCGCAGCCCGAGGGCCAGCGCGTCATGGCGGGCCGCGACGGCGGCGCGCTTGCGTTCGGCGGTGGTGGCGGCCTCCCGGGCGGCGGAGAGCGAGGCCTCCGCCTCCTTCAGCTCGCTCCGGGCGGCCTCGTGCCGCTCACCGAGCTCGGCGTCACCGGCGTCCAGGCCGTCGACCTCGGCCTTGAGCTGCTCGTACTCCTCCTGAGCGGCGACCGCCCGCTCCCGCGCCTCGTCGCGCGAGGCGGCCAGCCGGTCGATCTCCGACTGCGCCGAACCGGCCCGGCTGCGGGCCGCGTTGACCTGGCCGCTGAGCCGGGCGAGTCCTTCGCGGCGGTCCGCCAGCGCGCGGGCGGCGTCCTTGAGGCGGCGCTCCTCGGCCGCCAACTCGCTCTCCAGCTCGGACCGGTGGGACGCGGTGTCCTCCAGCGCGTGTTCGGCGGCCTCCAGCGCGGCGGTCAGCTCGGCCTCCTGCTCGCGGATCCGGGCGGCCTCGCGCTCCATGTCCTCGGGGTCGCGGCCGCGCCGCTCCTCCTCCGGCGGGGCGGTGGCACTCTTCACCCGGGCGTCGGCCAGCGAGATCGTGCCGCGCACCCGTTCCGCCAGTTGCGACAGCTCGTACCAGGTCTGCTGGGCGCGCTGGAGCCTCGGCGTGAGCCGCCGTACCTCGTCCTCGAGTTCGGCCTCGCGCCCCAGCGCCGCCTTGAGCTCCGCCTCGGCCGTCTCCCGCCGCTGCTTCAGGGCCGCCTCGTCGGCGATCTCACCGCGCAGCGCGGTGTGCAGCCTGACCAGGTCGTCCGCGAGCAACCGCAGCCGGGCGTCGCGCAGGTCGGCCTGGATGACGGCGGCGCGGCGGGCGACCGCGGCCTGCCGGCCGAGCGGCTTCAGCTGTCGCCGCAGTTCGTCGGTGAGGTCCTGGACCCTGGCCAGGTTCGCCCCCATCGCGTCCAGCTTCCGCAGCGCCTTCTCCTTGCGCTTGCGGTGCTTCAGTACGCCGGCGGCCTCCTCGATGAACGCGCGGCGCCCCATCGGATCGGCGTGGAGCACGGAGTCCAGCTGGCCCTGGCCGACGATGACGTGCATCTCGCGGCCGATGCCGGAGTCCGAGAGGAGTTCCTGGATGTCCAGCAGCCGGCAGGTGTCGCCATTGATCTGGTACTCGCTGCCGCCATTGCGGAACATGATCCGAGTGATCGTCACTTCGGCGTACTCGATGGGCAGAGCGCCGTCGGAGTTGTCGATGGTCAGTGATACCTCCGCCCTGCCGAGCGGGGGCCGCCCGGTGGTGCCGGCGAAGATCACGTCCTCCATCTTGCCGCCACGCAGGGATTTGGCACCCTGCTCCCCCATAACCCAGGAAAGCGCGTCCACCACATTGGACTTGCCCGACCCATTGGGGCCGACCACGCAGGTGATCCCGGGTTCGAACCGCAGGGTCGTGGCGGAGGCGAACGATTTGAAACCACGCAGGGTCAGGGCCTTGAGGTGCACGCCGCCGGACTCTACCTTTCGCTCTCGGTTTCGCTGATGAAGGTGCAGGGCACATCAGACGGTAAGGGAAGGGGTGTACGTCCGGGGCGGGACGGGCGCGGTTCGGAGGGGAAAAGAAAGAAGGGACGCCGAAGCGTCCCCGGTAAATCTTGTGCATTGCTCTGTCGACGGATCCGGACGTCTCCGTGGAGACGCGCGTGCCGGATCAATGACATGCAGATGACGACGCAGATCAAACGCATGGGATGAGCCAGCGATGATCAGGCGCAATCGATCTTCAATGATCCGGTGACGATCCGGCGAGTATTCCGTGCGGCTGACGCGTGCAGCCCGACCGGCCCTGGGGCCATGGGGTCAGGTCAGCGCCGGCTCCGCCTGAGGTACGTCGATGTCGATGCTGTCGAGCAGCGACTCTTGGTGCTGAGCGGCGGCATTGAGCGCGTCGTTCTCGTCCTGAATCCGTACGATCTCGGATTCAAGATCCTGGACGCGCTGCTGGAGCCGTCGCATCTCGGCGAGGAGTCGCGGGTCGGAACCGCCGACGTAACCGAGAAGCGCCTTTGCCATGAGGATGGTCCTCCACACTGAGTGACCGACCGATGCGGTGTGGGTCGTGAGGGAATCGCACCCGCGGTGCTCGGCAGTGCTCTGTGTTCACTGCTGTTCTGCTGCCAAACAGCTCTGCCGAACAGCTAAGGTGCGCGGGGTTTTCAGCGTCTCACCAAAAAGTTTGACGGTCAACACGATCACACCCTGTATAGAAGGGCGTCCCGGGGGCGCGCGGCCTGGCGATCATGCGGCGCGACTCTCCTGCGGGGCCCTCAGGGGCACGGAGATCATCCTTCTCGCCGCAGCCTCGCACGGCAACCGATTCTTGGCAACCACCGGGTCATTCCGCAGGTCATTTCATGTGTAAGGACGACGACGGCCCTCGCCGTCACCCCGCGCGGCACCTCGAACACAGCCCGAACACGGCACTTCTTCCGCGCCCCCGCGAGCACCGGATCAACGGATCGCGAACCCCTTGTATCCACCCCTCGGGGTGTCCCAGATCTCAGTGACTCCGTCAACGCGGCCGGGTGTGTCGTCCGAACGCAGCCAGTCCAGCAGACGGTGGCAATTCTCACGACGCCCCTCGGCCACCACCTGCACCCTGCCGTCGTCGAGATTGAGGGCGAATCCGGTGAGGTCTCCGATCTCCAGAGCGTTTGCCCTGGTGAACCAGCGAAACCCTACTTGCTGTACTCGGCCGCGTACCCAGGCGGTGAGCCGTACATCTTCGTTCATGCCCAAACGCTAACTGTCCAATTGCACTCGGAGCACTTCTCGGCGAAAGCCCATGGCGTACAGTCCCCTCGCAAAAGCTTCACTCGATCGGGTGAGCCATGGTGACGTCGAAAACGGCGTCCAGGTCGTCAGAAGGGCACAGCAGATGGGACGCCATCGACGCTCCGCCGCAGCTCCCACCGCTGAAGCAACCGCGGAACGGGACGCAGGCCGGAGCCGGGGAGAGCGCCGCAGGAAGCGGGCGGGCCTGCCGGTGCGTACAGGACTGCTCGGTGTCTCGGC
The DNA here is from genome assembly GCF_003751445.1 of Streptomyces sp. 840.1. NCBI lineage: Bacteria > Bacillati > Actinomycetota > Actinomycetes > Kitasatosporales > Streptomycetaceae > Streptomyces > Streptomyces sp. 840.1. The sequence continues at coordinate 145,918 of NZ_RJUU01000001.1, forward strand.
GGCCATGGCCGTCGGGGCCGTCGCCGTCGCCTCCGGTCTGGTGCCCGGTGGGGACAACTACCTGAGCAGCGGTTCGGCCGCCGACCAGGTCCGCTCCCAGGGCGCCCCGGACCTGCTGACCCAGGGCGGCTCCACGACCCCGCCGGCCGACCGGGGAACCGTCTCCGACACGGCCAGCCGGGGCACCGGCCGCGCCGACGGTCCGACAAAGTCGAGCCCCTCGGCGGACGGCAAGCCCTCGTCCTCCCCTTCCATGACGTCCGGACCTGCGAAGGAAGCCGGGAAGAAGGCAGCGGAGAAGACCGAGGCCTCGAAGACGGCGCCGTCCCACAAGGCCTCCGCCTCCAAGGCCCCGGCCGCCCGCGCCACCAGGAGCGCCACCGCGCCCGCGAGCCCCTCCAAGGCGGCTCCGGCCCCCTCGACCTCCGCACCGGCCGCCCCCCGGACCACGGCGCCGCCCGCCGGCACCTCGGCCCAGGCGGCCGTGCTCTCCCTGGTCAACCAGGAGCGCGCCAAGGTGGGCTGCAGCCCCGTCACGGCGAGCGGCCCGCTGACCTTGCTGGCCCAGGACTTCAGCGACGACATGGCGGCCCGTGGCTTCTTCGACCACACCGACCCCGACGGCAAGACCCCCTGGGACCGTGCCGCCAAGGCGGGCGTGGACGGGCTCGGCGGCGAGAACATCGCCCGCGGCCAGGCCGACGCGCAAGCCGTGATGGCTGCCTGGATGGACAGCGACGGCCACCGCGCGAACATTCTCAACTGCGACTACAAGACGCTCGGCGTGGGTGTCCACTTCGGCGCCGGCGGCCCCTGGTGGACCCAGGACTTCGGCTTCTGAGGCCTGCCCGCCCGGACAGCCGCCCGCATCACCACCCGCACCGACCTCGTACGCCCCACTCGCTCACCCATGGATTGCGCGATCCGATGGAGAGCGCTGTGCGGGCGTACGCTGGTTTCCATGGACGAGAACGGCGGCAGCGGGACGGACGACTGTCCGGGCGGCGACTGGCTTTTCGACGTGTTCTCCAAGCGGTGCCCCTCGCGCGCCACGCTGGAGCACGCCACCGGCCGCTGGGGAAGCCTGACGCTCGGCGCGCTGTACGAGGGCAGCCTCCGCTTCAACGCGCTGCGCCGCCGGGTCGACGGGGTGAGCGAGAAGATGCTCTCCCAGACGCTGCAGGCGCTGGAACGGGACGGGCTGGTGCACCGCGAGGCGCAGCCGACCAATCCGCCCCGCGTCGACTACGAGCTCACACCTCTTGGGCGCCAGGTCGCCGAGCGGCTGCTCGCGCTGATCGACCTCGTCGAGAACCGGATGTCCGAGGTCATGGCGGCCCGCGAACGCTACGACGGGATCCACGCGACCCAGGCGTCCCGGTAGGGCCGCGGACGGTTTCCGCCGGGCCGGGTTCTCAGCCGGCGGCGCGCGGCGGGCGCTGGCAGCGGGGGCAGAAGTAACTGGACCGGTTCATCCAGGCGCGGCGCCTCATCGGTGTACCGCAGCGGTGGCACGGCTCGTCCTCGCGCCCGTAGGCGTCGAGCGAGCGGTCGAAGTAGCCCGACTCACCGTTCACGTTGACGTAGAGGCTGTCGAAGCTGGTGCCGCCCTGTTGCAGTGCCGCGTTCATCACATCGCGGACGTGGCCGAGCAGCTCGGCCGACTTGGGGCGGGTCAGGGTCGCGGTCGGCCGGTCGTAGTGCAGCTTCGCGCGCCACAGCGCCTCGTCCGCGTAGATGTTGCCGACACCGCTGATCAGTGACTGGTCGAGCAGGGCGCGCTTGACCGTGGTGCGGCGCAGTCGCAGCGCGGTGTGGAACGCGGCGTCGTCGAACTCCGGGTCCAGCGGATCGCGGGCGATGTGCGCGATGGTGTCGGGCACACCCTCGGGGTTGTTGTCGTGGAGCGAGAGGCCGCCGAAGGTCCGCTGGTCGACGAAGCGGAGTTCGGTGCCGATCGAGTCGTCGAACCGGATCCTGATCCGCAGGTGCTTCTCGTCGGCGGCGTCCTGCGGCTGCACGAGCAGCTGACCGCTCATGCCCAGGTGGCCGAGGAGCGAGCCGGCCGTGTCGTCCAGCGGCACCCAGAGGTACTTGCCCCGGCGCATCGCCGGCCCGAACCGGGTACCGCCGAGCCGCGCGGCGAAGTCCACGCCCCCCGCGAGGTGGCGGCGGACCGCACGCGGGTGCAGTACCTCGACCTCACCGACCGTGCGCCCGGTCACCCAGCGCTGGAGACCGCGCCGTACGACTTCCACCTCGGGCAGCTCGGGCACGGTGTCGCTCCTGTATCTGGAAAGGATCCGGATCTGGCGTCCGGACAGAGAGAACCCCCCGGTGCACAGGGCACCGAGGGGTCTCGGGTCAGGCCGGAGCGACGTCCGTGGACGGCGGCGGGTCGGCAGGGGTGTCGGCGGCCCCTCCGTCGGCAGCGGCCTTGTCGGCCACAGCTTCCCGCGCCTCCGCGGCGGCGCTGATCTCGCGCCAGGCGGATTCCGCCGCCTGTTGCTCCGCTTCCTTCTTGCTACGGCCGGTGCCGGTGCCGTACGAGACACCACCGACGCGAGCGGCAGCAGTAAAGGTCTTCTCGTGGTCCGGGCCGGTCTCCGTGACGAGGTACTCGGGCACGCCGAGGCTCTCGCTCGCGGTGAGCTCCTGGAGGCTGGTCTTCCAGTCCAGGCCGGCGCCGAGATTGGAGGACCTGTCGATCAGCGGGTCGAAGAGCCGGTGAACCAGCTCCGAGGCCGCGCCGAGGCCCTGATCGAGATAGACCGCGCCGAGCACCGCTTCAAGGGTGTCGGCGAGGATGGACGCCTTGTCCCGGCCACCCGTGCCCTCTTCACCGCGGCCGAGCCGGATGAAGGAGCCGAGTTCGAGGCCGCGGCCCACTTCCGCAAGCGCACGCGAGTTGACCACCGCGGCCCGCAATTTGGCCAGCTGGCCTTCAGGCAGGTCGGGGTGAGTGCGGTACAGCGTGTCCGTGACCACCAGGCCGAGCACCGAGTCCCCGAGGAACTCCAGCCGCTCGTTGGTGGGCAGACCGCCGTTCTCGTACGCGTACGAACGGTGGGTCAGCGCACGCACCAGAAGGGCGGACTCGAGGTGGTACCCGAGCCGCCCTTCCAGAAGCGTGTGGGACGAGGCTGTGTTGACGTTGTCTGCCTGCTTCTTGGCGTGGGACAACTCAGACATCGGGCCTCTCACCAGCCGCTCAGACCTCGAGGACCTGGCGCTTGTTGTACGTGCCGCAGCTGGGGCACGCGATGTGCTGCAGCTTCGGCTCCTGGCAACGCTCGCACGAAACCAGGGTGGGGACCGCAGCCTTCCACTGCGACCGGCGGTGGCGCGTGTTGCTGCGCGACATCTTCCGCTTCGGAACAGCCACGGCTACTTCTCCTGCTTCTCGTCGACGCCAGGTTCGGCGCCGCCCATGTTGTCCTTCTCGCCGTCCTGAACGGTCTCGGCGAGTCCTTGCAATGCCGCCCAACGGATGTCGAGGGCTTCGTGGTGGTGACCGGGGTTCTCGTCCAGCCTGACTCCGCATTCGGAGCACAGACCGGCGCAGGTCTCCCGGCACACCGGCTGCATCGGCAGTGCGAGCACCACCGCATCACGCAGCACTGACTCGAGGTCGAACAAGCCGTCCTCGAGGAAGAACCTGTCCTCGTCGTCCTCGGCGTCGTCGACCGGGTCCGCCGTCTTGCTGCGGTTCCGGTCATCGGCGTCAGGGTACGAGAACATCTCCTGGAAGTCCGCCTCGACCTCAAGGCTCAGCGGCTCCAGACACCTTACGCACTCCCCCTCGGCCGATGCACGGGCGGTGCCTGTGACAAGCACACCTTCCATGACCGATTCGAGGCGGACCTCCAGCTCCACGGGTGCGCCTTCCGGCACACCGACGACTCCGTCGATACCGAAGTCCTTGGGGGCGTCCACCGAGCGGGTCAGCCGCTTCATGGCACCCGGACGCCGACCCAGCTCGTGCGTATCGAACACGAGAGGGTTTCGGTGGTCGAGGTGGCCGTTCAGGGCTTTTCCTGCTTTCGAATCATGCGCATCACGCGTGGTGGGGAAGGGCCGACCGGCTCCGGAGTCGAAGCGGGCAGCCTGGATCGCGGACATACGCGCGACCGAAGAACCAGGATACTTGACGCGCCGCCCAGCTCCCAATCCGGCCTTGAACCGACACCTTCCGGCCTTCACCCCGCACCACCCGGCGGCCGGTCCGGCGCCGGACCAAGGGCCGCCGCCGGTCAGCGCTCCTGTTCGTACCGTCGGAGCTGGTCCAGATCGATCATGCTGGTGTCGAACAGGCTGGTCTCGTCCAGAGCGCCCTCACCGTGCTGCTGGAGGGGCTGCTGCTGCGCCTGGGCGGGCTGCTGCTGCCAGGAGGCGTCGTAGCCCTGCGCTGGCAACGGCACCTGGTTCTGGTCGTAGCCCTGCTGCTGGTACCCGGCGTAGGGGTCCGGCTGCTGCTGGTAGCCGTACACGTCCTGCTGGGGCTGGTCCTGGTACGCGTAGGTCTGCGCGTACTGCGGCTCCTGCTGCACGGGGTACTGGGGCTCCGGCTGCACCGGGTACTGCGGATCGGCCTGCTGGGGCACCTGCTGCGGCTGCGGGGTGGCGATCTCGGCCAGTCCCGCCCAGTGGTCCTCGTCACTGGTGTGGACCTGGCCGCCCGCGGCGTCCTGGGCGGCCATGTGCGCGCCGAGGTCGTCGGTGGCGACCCGGCCGTGCAGCTTCTGCCGGCCCCGGCCCACCGCCTCCAGGGTCTTGGCGAGCACCGCCTCGAAGGCGCCGAGCTTGGTGTCCACGTACTCGTCGGCCCGGCGCTGGAGCGTGGCCGGGTCGGTGCTGCGCTCGGGGGCCTCGGCGAAGTCCGGGTCCTCGTAGCCCTGCTCGTCGAAGCCCTGGCCCCGGCCGAGGAGCTTCTCTCGGCCCCGGTCCACGGAGCCGATGGTCTTGGTGAGGACGACCTCGAAGTTGGCGAGCTTGCTGTCGACGTACTCGTCGGCCTCGGCTCGGATCTCGTCGGCGTCCTTGCGGGCCTCACCGAGGATCCGGTCGGCCTCCGCCTGGGAGCGCCGGGCGATCTCGGTGTCCGAGACCAGCGAGCCGCGCTCGGCGTGGGCGGTCTCGATGATCCGGCCCGCCTCCTGGCGGGCCTGCTGGACCAGCTGCTCGTGTCCGCCGATCAGCTCGGCGGCCTGTGCGAGCGAGCCGGGCAGGGCCTCGCGCACCTCTTCGAGCATCGCGAGCAGGTCGGCGCGGTTGACCACGCAGGACGCCGACATGGGCATCGACCGGGCGCTCCCGACCGCTTCGACGATCTCGTCGAGCTTCTTCTGCACGTCCACCGTGTGCTCGCCACTCTCTACTGCCGATTGGAGACGGACGCAACGACTGTAAGGCCAGTCGGCGCCCGCCCGACACCTGGTGACGGACTGTCAGTGCCTCACTGCTGAGCGAGGCGTTCGGCCAGGGCCTCCCGGACCAGCGGGGGCAGCAGGTGCGAGACGTCTCCGCCCCAGGTCGCCACCTCCTTGACCAGGGAGGACGACAGGAAACTGTAGGTCGGGTTGGTCGGCACGAAGAGCGTTTCGACGCCCGAGAGCCCGTTGTTCATCTGGGCCATCTGGAGCTCGTAGTCGAAGTCGCTGACCGCCCGCAGGCCCTTCACGATCGCCGGGATGTCGCGCTGCTTGCAGAAATCGACCAGCAGCCCGTGGAAGGACTCGACCTGCACGTTGCCGAAGTCCGCGGTGACCCGGCGGATCATGTCGATCCGCTCGTCGACCGTGAACAGACCCTTCTTGGACTGGTTGATCATCACCGCGACATGTACGACGTCGTACAGCTTCGAGGCGCGGCCGATGATGTCGAGATGTCCATTGGTGATGGGGTCGAACGACCCCGGGCAGACGGCGCGGCGCAACTTGATTCCCTCGCTCTCCGGTCCGGTCATCGTGCGTCTTCGCACGTAGCGGCGGCGCGACCGTACCAAAGCGTTCCCTCGCCGTAGCGACGGGCCCGCAGTGGCTCGAATCCCTTGGGCCAGCTGAATTCTCCGCCTCTGGTGCTGCGCTCCACGGTGACGAGCGCATCGCCGGAGAGCCACCCCTGGGAACGGAGTGTGACCAGTATCTCGCCAAGATCGTCGTCGGTGACGGCGTACGGAGGATCCAGGAAGACCACGTCGTACGGCTCAGCCGGCGCCGGTCCTGTCACGATCTGCTCGGCTTTGCCTGCCCGGACCTCGGCGCCGGGCAGGCCCAGGGTGCGGACGTTGTCCCGGACGGTGCGGACCGCCTTGGCGTCGGCCTCGACGAGCAGGGCGTGGGCCGCTCCCCGGGAGAGCGCTTCGAGGCCGACGGCGCCGGAGCCCGCGTAGAGATCGGCGATCCGGATGCCGTCGAGGGTGCCGAGGAGCGCCTGCCAGGTGGAGAACAGGCCCTCGCGCGCGCGGTCGGAGGTGGGGCGGGTGCCGGTACCGGGCGGGACGGCCAGGCGGCGTCCGCCGGCCGAGCCGGCGATCACGCGGGTCATGGGTGTCTGATCCTCGGGTCGGGGCGGCGCGCAGGGTGCTGCGGGCGCCGTGCCACCCACGATATGGCGTCGGCGCGGCCGGGGCTCCCCGGGGCGGACGCCCCCGTACTCACCCCTTGTACTCACCCCTTGTCGAGGTACTCCTCGCGGTCCTTGTCGAGCAGCGCGTCGAGTACGAGGCGCAGCTCGGGCAGGTGTTCCAGCTCCGGGTCGGCGGCGACGACCTCGACGGCCTCCGCGCGGGCGGCGGCGATGACCTCCTCGTCGTCGATGACGCTGAGGACCCGCAGCGAGGAGCGGACACCGGACTGGGCCTGACCGAGGACGTCGCCCTCGCGGCGCTCCTCCAGGTCGATCCGGGACAGCTCGAAGCCGTCGAGGGTGGCGGCGACGGCGGCGAGCCGGGCGCGGGCGGGGGCGGCCTCGTGGGCCTCGCTGACCAGCAGGCAGAGTCCGGGGGCGGAGCCCCGGCCGACCCGGCCGCGGAGCTGGTGGAGCTGGGAGACGCCGAACCGGTCGGCGTCCATGATCACCATCGCGGTGGCGTTGGGGACGTTGACCCCGACCTCGATGACCGTGGTGGCCACCAGCACGTCGGCCCGGCCGGCGGCGAAGCGGCGCATGACGTCGTCCTTCTCGTCGGGGTGCATCCTGCCGTGCAGCACCTCGATGCGCAGACCGGTCAGCGGGCCCTTGGCGAGCTGCTCCGCGATCTCCAGGACGGCCAGCGGCGGGCGCTTCTCCCCGTCCTCCTCGGCCGCCTTCTTCCCCTTCTTCGCGGCCGCCTCGTCCTCGTCGTCGCCGATGCGGGGGCAGACCACGTACGCCTGGTGCCCGTTCTCCACCTCCTCGCGGACCCGTTCCCAGGCGCGGCTGAGGAAGTGCGGCTTGTCCTTGGCGGGGACGACATGGCTGGCGATCGGGGAACGGCCGGCCGGCAGCTGGTCCAGGACGGAGGTCTCCAGATCGCCGAAGACGGTCATGGCGACCGTACGGGGAATGGGGGTGGCGGTCATGACGAGCAGGTGCGGCGACTGCTTTCCCTTGGAGCGAAGGGCGTCGCGCTGTTCGACCCCGAAGCGGTGCTGCTCGTCGACGACGACCAGTCCCAGCTCGTGGAACTTGACCTTGTCCTCGATCAGCGCGTGGGTGCCGATGACGATCCCGGCCTCGCCCGTGACCAGGTCCAGGAGGGCCTGGCGCCGGGCGGGCACGCCCATGGAGCCGGTGAGCAGGACCACCTTGGTGCCCAGCTCGGCCCCGCCCAGCATTCCGCCCTCGGCGAGCTCGCCCATCATCTCGGTGATGGAGCGGTGGTGCTGCTGGGCGAGGACCTCGGTGGGCGCGAGCATGGCGGCCTGTCCGCCGGCGTCCACGGTGGTGAGCATGGCGCGCAGCGCGACCATCGTCTTTCCCGAGCCGACCTCGCCCTGGAGCAGCCGGTGCATCGGGTGCTCGGCCGCCAGGTCGTCGAAGATCTCCTTGGAGACCTTGAGCTGGCCGTCGGTGAGGGTGAAGGGCAGCTTGGCGTCGAAGGCGTCGAGGAGTCCGCCGGGCACCGGGCGGCGGGCTACGGCCGGCAGCTGGGTGTCCGCGTACCTGCGGCGGGCCAGGGCGACCTGGAGGACGAAGGCCTCGTCCCATTTGAGCCGGTCCCTGGCCGCCTCGACGTCGGCCTTGGTCTGCGGGCGGTGGATCTTCAGCAGCGCCTCGGGCAGCGCGGTGAAGCCCCGGCCCTCGCGCAGTGCGGGCGGCAGCGGGTCGACGGCCTCCTGGGCGCTGGGCAGCACCGCGTCGACCGCCTTGGCGATCCGCCAGGAGTCGAGCTGCTTGCAGGCCGGGTAGATCGGGAGCAGCTTGCCGGCGAAGGCGTCCACGGCCTCGCTCGCCCCGGCCTCGTCGGTAAGCTCGGCGTCCAGGAGCTGGTAGGTGGGGTGGGCCAGCTGCATCTTGCGGTTGAAGAGGGAGACCTTGCCGGCGAACATGGCGCGCCGGCCCGGCAGCAGCTCCTTGTGCGGCTTGTGGACGCCGTGGCCGAAGAAGACCAGCTGGAGCCGCCCGTGGCCGTCGGTGAGGGTGACTTCGAGGCGCTTGCCCCGGCCGCCGTTGAACGCCATCACGCGCGCGTCCGAGACCTGGGCGACGACCGTCACGTGCTCGTCCAGCGGGAGGTCGGTCAGCGCCGTGAGGCGGCCGCGCTCCTCGTACCGTCGCGGGTAGTGGTGCAGCAGATCACCGACCGTGTGCAGGTCGAGGTGTTCGGCCATCACCTTCGCGGTGGCGCCGCCGAGCAGCTTCTTGAGGGGTTCGTCGAACGCAGACACGCGATCCATTGCACACCACGCCACTGACAGTTGTCCGGGGGGCACCACCGGAGCCCGGGAAACTCGTGGTCAGATCGGCGCCCGCAACTCCAGGATCGGCTCCCACACCTCTCGTTCGCGATCACCTCACCAGGGATCGCCCGGCCCGCGCTCTCGCAGGCCCCTCGACCAGGGGCGGCGGTCGGAGGTGGCGTCGCTGCGGGAGTACGCGGGGGCGTGGCGCCGGGGTGGTCCGGCGCGGCGCCGGGGTGGTCCGGAGCGGCGCCGCTGCTCCACTACTCCACGCCGATCAGCAGCGGGGCGCACTGGTGGCCGCCGCGGTAGACCACCGTGTCCACCGCCAGGTAGCCCTCGCGGACGTGTTCCTCCAGGGTGCCGGCCAGTGCGTCGGGGATGTCCTCGCCCAGGACCAGGGTGACCAGTTCGCCGCCGGCCGCCAGCATCCGGTCCAGCACGCGGCGGGCGGTCTCCGGGACGTCCTGGCCGATGACGGCGACGTCGCCGTCGATGAGGCCCAGGATGTCGCCGGCCTGGCAGATCCCGGCCATGGTCCAGGACTGCCGCTCGGCGACGGCCAGTTCGGCGTAGCGGGTGGCGCCGGCCGCCGCGGTCATGGCGACCACGTCCTCGTCGAAGCTGCGGTCCGCCTCGTGGACGGCCAGCGCCGCGATGCCCTGGACCGCGGCCCTGGTCGGGATGAGGGCGACCCGGATGCCCTCGGCGCGGGCCTGCTCGGCGGCGGCCGCCGCGGTGTGGCGCAGGTCCGCGTCGTTGGGCAGGAGCACCACCTCGCGGGCGTGGGCGCGGCGGATCGCGTCGACCAGTTCGCCGCTGGCGGGCGGCTCCCCGGGGCGGGCGAGGACCGTCGTGGCCCCGGCCTCCGCGCACAGGCCGCCGAGTCCGTCACCCGGGACGACCACGACGACGGCGCGCTGGGCGGGTTCGGGGCGGGCGCGCATCCGGTCCGCGGCGAAGTGGGTGATCCGGATGCGGTACGGCCGTCCGGCCTCGACCCCGGCCTCGACCGCCGCACCGGCGTCGTCGACGTGCACATGGACGTTCCAGAGCCCGTCGCCGCCCACCACGACCAGGGAGTCGCCGAGCGCGTCGAGCCGGGCGCGCAGCCGCTCCACGGCGTCGTTCCCGGCCTCCAGCAGGTAGATGACCTCGAAGGCGGGCCCGTCCTGCGGGTCCTCGGGCGCGGGGCAGTCCCCGATCGCGGCGGCGAGCGGGGCGGGTGCGGCCGGTGCCTGGTGGATCCGCTCGGGGGCCCGGCCCGAGACGGCCTCGACCAGCGCACCCAGGACCGCGACCAGTCCCCGTCCGCCGGCGTCCACGACCCCTGCCCGGCCGAGCACGGCGAGCTGTCCGGGGGTCGCTTCCAGGGCGGTGCGCGCCCCTTCGTACGCCGCTCGCGCCACCGCGCCCGTTCCGGCATCGGCTGCCGTGCGCCCTGCGGCTTCGGCGGCGACGGTGGCCACGGTCAGGACCGTGCCCTCGACGGGGTGTGCGACGGCTTCGCGCGCCGAGGCCGCGGCCCGCGTCAGCGCGAGGCGCAGCCGGTCCGCGCCGGCCCGCTCGCCGGGTTCCCCGGCCAGCACCCCGGCCATGCCGCGCAGCAACTGCGCCAGGATCGTGCCGGAGTTGCCCCGGGCGCCGATCAGCGCCCCGTGCGCCATGGCCCGTACCGCGTCGGCGGTGGAGGGGACCGAGGTGCCGGTCTCATGGGCGGCGAACACCGCCTCGACGGCCGCCGCCGCGGATTCCGCGGTCAGGTAGAGGTTGGTGCCGGTGTCCCCGTCGGCGACGGGATAAACGTTGATCGCGTCGATCGCCTCGCGCTCCCGGCCGAGTGCGTCCAGCGCCAGTGAGCACCAGGTACGCACCGCGACGGCGTCCAGGTCGTCGGCGGTCTGCGGCACCTGATGGTCCTCCTCGGAACGGGGCCTGGGGCGGCGGGCTGCACCGCAGGGTAGCCCCGGCCGGTGGCCCCCGGCGGGGTCAGGGGCGGGGCGGGCAGCTGTGGATCCCATGGTAGTTTCGTATCTCCGACGCAGCCGTTGTATGCTGCTTCGGTTGCCCGACGAGAGTCGGGACATTCCCCCGGTACCGCCACTTCAGTCAATGAATCCGGCGTGCCGGAATTCACTGTAAGTGCATCTGAAGTTTTGGAGTGACCCGTGGCTGCCAACTGCGACGTTTGCGGCAAGGGGCCGAGCTTCGGCAACAGCATTTCGCACTCGCACCGCCGTACGTCCCGTCGCTGGAATCCCAACATCCAGCGCGTGCGTGCCGTGGTCGGGCGGACGCCGAAGCGGCTCAACGTCTGCACCTCGTGCATCAAGGCCGGCAAGGTCGCGCGCTGACGTTCCCGTCGTAGCGCAGCCTTACCGGTTGCCCAAAAAGCCGGTCCACCTCGGTGGACCGGCTTTTTGCTGTGCCCGTACGGGCGGGGGCGGTCAGCCGGCGTTCCGCAGCTGCCAGCCGTGGCCGACCGGGCCGATGCCCGCGCCCAGCGCGAAGCCCGCCGCGATGGCCCCGGTCACGTAGGTCTTCGCCGCGCGTACCGCCGTGGGCACGTCCTGGCCCCGGGCCAGTCCGCAGGCGATCGCGGAGGCGAGGGTGCAGCCCGTGCCGTGCGTGTGGCGGTTGTCGTGGCGTGGGGCGCGCAGCCAGTGCTCCTCGGAGCCGTCCGTCAGCAGGTCCACCGGGTCGCCCGGCAGATGCCCGCCCTTGATCACCACCCAGCGGGGCCCGAGGCCGAGCATCTCGGCCGCGGCCCTTCGCATCCCGGCCTCGTCAGTGACCCGCACGCCCGTGATCTGCGCCACCTCGTCGAGGTTAGGGGTCGCCACGGTCGCGACGGGCAGCAGCTTCGTACGGACCGAGTCGAGCGCCTCGGCGGCGAGCAGCGGGTCGCCGTGCTTGGAGACTCCGACCGGGTCCACGACGGCCGGGGCGTCCGTTTCGGCGATCAGTGCGGCGACGGTCTCGACGAGGACGGCGCTGGACAGCATCCCGGTCTTGACCGCGTTCACGCCGATGTCGTCCACGACGCTGCGGTACTGGGCGCGCACGGCCTCGGCCGGCAGCTCCCAGGCGCCCTGCACACCGAGCGAGTTCTGTGCCGTGACGGCGGTCAGCACGCTCATGCCGTGCACGCCGAGCGCCAGCATCGTCTTCAGGTCGGCCTGGATGCCCGCACCGCCGCCGGAATCGGATCCGGCGACGGTGAGCACGCGGGGCGGTACGGCGGAAGGTATCGGCATACGCCGCAATCTACTGGGCGTCCTCGATGTCGCCGAAGTGGTCCCAGCCGTTCTTGGCCGTCCAGGGCGCCCCGTCGACCGTCACCTGGGGCAGCGCCGACGGGTTGAGGACCTCGCCGATCACCTTCCAGCGGGCCGGCAGCTTCACGTCGGGCGGGAACGTCGCGACGATCGCGTGGTCCTCTCCCCCGGTGAGCACCCACTGGAGGGGGTCCACGCCGACGGCCTGCCCGATGTCGGACATCTGGGACGGGATGTCGATGCGTCCGGAGTGCAGGTCGATGCGGACCTTGCTCGCCTCCGCGATGTGCCCGAGGTCGGCCACCAGTCCGTCGCTGACGTCGGTCATCGCGGTGGCGCCGAGCCCGGCGGCCGCGGGGCCCGCGTGGTACGGCGGTTCGGGCCGCCGGTGGGCCTCGACGAAGGCGCGGGGCGAGCGGAAGCCGCGGGAGAGCACGGCGTACCCGGCGGCGGACCAGCCGAGCCAGCCGGTGACGGCGACGACGTCGCCGGGCTGGGCGCCCGCCCTGGTGACGGGTTCGTGGTTGCGCAGATCGCCGAGCGCGGTGATCGCGACGGTGATGGTGTCGCCGCGCACCACGTCGCCGCCGACCACGGCCGCACCCGCCACCTGGCACTCGTCGCGGATGCCGTCCATGAGTTCCCCGGCCCAGGTCACCGGGAGTTCGGCCGGGACGACGAGGCCGAGGAGCAGCGCCGTGGGCACGGCCCCCATCGCCGCGATGTCGGCGAGGTTCTGCGCGGCGGCCTTGCGGCCGACGTCGTACGCCGTCGACCAGTCACGCCGGAAGTGCCGTCCCTCCAGCAGGATGTCGGTACTCGCCACGACCCTGCGGTCGGGGGCGGTCACGACCGCGGCGTCGTCGCCGGGGCCCAGCCGTACCGCCGGAGTGGTGGTGAGCCGGGACGTCAGCTCTCTGATGAGCCCGAACTCCCCCAACTCGCCCACGGTTCCCTTCACCGAGTGTCACCCCTCATCTGTCGCGCCGGACGGACGTCCGGCCTGTTTCGGCGGCCCGCGGGTGCCCGGACGACGGACCGGCCCCGGGGGCGGTCCGTCCTGGTGGTCACGGGCACGCGGGTCCCCCGTCCGCACCGCTGGACTTGCGGTCGCGGGCCGTCACTGCTGTCGGTACTGTTCTGAGATACGTCAACTTGTGTGTTCTGCACGCCACGCTGTGGGCGTCATCCGGCCCGCAGGTCTCCCCGCGGCCCTCGGCAACGCGATACCGTGGCGTCCCTTTCCCCCACATGATCCTCGTGGCCGCCCTGGAGGTTCCGTGGTACAGGCGTACATCCTTATTCAGACCGAGGTGGGCAAGGCGTCGACAGTCGCCCAGACCATCGCCAAGATCCCGGGAGTGATCCAGGCAGAGGACGTCACCGGACCCTACGATGTGATCGTGCGCGCCCAGGCCGACACGGTCGATGAGCTCGGACGCATGGTGGTCGCCAAGGTCCAGCAGGTGGACGGCATCACCAGAACCCTGACCTGCCCGGTCGTGCACCTGTAACCCCCGTCTAGGCTGGGCCGGTGACGTCTTCCCGCCGCCGGCTTTCCCGTCCCGTGTTCCTCGGTCCGTCCGCTGCCCTGGTGCTCATGGCCGCGGCGGGCTGCTCCTCCGGCGATGCCACGGCATCGGTCACGGTTCCCACCCCGTCGCCGGAAGCCGCAGCCTACTGCCGTGCGTTGCACAAGCAGCTGCCGATCGCCGTCGCCGGTCAGGAGCGCGACGACCCCGGGTCCGGCTCGGACCTGACCGCCGGGTGGGGGGACGGGGAGATCGTACTGCGCTGCGGTGTCCCGCGCCCGGCGAAGATGGACGACGCCCAGTCGAAGGCGATCGACGCGAACGGCGTCAACTGGATGCTGGAACAGCAGGACGACGGCCGGCCCCGGTTCACGACCACCTTCCGCAAGGCGTACGTCGAGGTGACGATGTCGACGGCGTACGCGCATGACGCGAGTCCGCTGGCGGCCTTCGCCCCGGCGGTCAGGAAGACCGTCCCCAACAGCCTGTAGGGCGTGTGCTCCGGTGCGGAGCACACGCCCCCGGCCGCGTTGTCCGGGTCAGCGCAGTCCGGTCGGCCGGTTCAGCGCCGCCTGGATGAGCCGGTCCACCAGCTGCGGGTAATCGACCCCGCTCTCCTGCCACATGCGCGGGTACATGGAGATCGGGGTGAAGCCCGGCAGGGTGTTGATCTCGTTGATGACGAAGCCGCCGTCCTCGGTGAGGAAGAAGTCGGCGCGCACCAGGCCCTCGCAGGACGCCGCGTCGAAGGCCTCGACGGCGAGCCGCTGGACCTCGGCGGTCTGGTCCTCGGTGAGCGGGGCCGGCACGAGGCCGGACGCCGCGTCGATGTACTTGGCCTCGAAGTCGTAGAAGTCGTGCGAGGTGACCGGCGGGATCTCGGCCGGCACGCTGGCCCTCGGCCCGTCCTCGAACTCCAGCACGCCGCACTCGATCTCACGGCCCCGCAGCAGTGACTCGACGAGGAACTTGGGGTCGTGGCGGCGGGCTTCCTCGATCGCCTCGTCGAGGCCGGAGGCGTCCTCGACCTTGGTGATGCCGATCGAGGAGCCGGCCCGCGCGGGCTTCACGAAGAGCGGCCAGCCGTGGTCACCGGCGAACTCCACGATGCGCTTGCGGGCGGCCTGCGGGTCCTGGTCCCACTCGCGGGGGCGTACGACGGCGTACGGGCCGACGGGCAGTCCGAAGGAGGTGAAGACGCGCTTCATGTACTCCTTGTCCTGGCCGACCGCCGAGGCGAGGACTCCGGCGCCGACGTACGGCACCCCGGAGAGCTCCAGGAGACCCTGGAGCGTGCCGTCCTCACCGTAGGGGCCGTGCAGAACGGGGAAGACGACGTCGACCTCGCCGAGCGCCTTGGGGACCGCGCCGGGCTCGCTGTAGACCACTTCGCGGCTGCCGGGATCGACGGAGAGCACCACGCCGCCCTCGTCGGACTCGGCCAGCTGGGCCACGTCCGGCATCTTCCGGTCCGTGATGGCCATGCGTTCGGGTTCGTCGGCGGTGAGCGCCCAGCGGCCGTCCGTCGTGATGCCGATCGGCAGGACGTCGTACTTCGTCCGGTCGATGGCGTTCAGGACGGCACCGGCCGTGACCACCGAAATGCCGTGTTCGGAGCTGCGGCCGCCGAACACGACGGCCACACGCGGCTTGCGGAGCTGCTGCTCCGTGCTCTGGGGGAGGTTCTCGCTGCTCATATCGCGATGAGCGTACCTGCTGGTACGGGTCGCGTCAGCGTCGCCGGTGCCGCCCGGCGGGTGAACCCGGCCCCGGGGCGGGCCGCAGGCCTCAGTGCTGCCGCTCGGCCTTGGCGCTGCGCGACATCAGCTCCTTGACCGCGACCACCGGCGACTTGCCCTCGTGGACGATGGCGACGACCGTCTCGGTCAGCGGCATCTCCACCCCGTGGCGGCGGCCCAGATCGAGCACCGACTCGCAGGACTTGACGCCCTCCGCGGTCTGCTTGGTGACGGCGATGGTCTCCTGGAGCGTCATGCCCCGGCCGAGGTTGGTGCCGAAGGTGTGGTTGCGCGAGAGCGGCGAGGAGCAGGTCGCCACCAGGTCGCCGAGGCCGGCCAGTCCGGAGAAGGTCAGCGGGTCGGCGCCCATCGCGTGTCCGAGCCGGGTGGTCTCGGCCAGGCCGCGGGTGATGAGCGAGCCCTTGGCGTTGTCCCCGAGCCCCATCCCGTCCGCGATGCCGACGGCCAGGCCGATGACGTTCTTGATGGCACCGCCGAGCTCGCAGCCGACCACGTCGGTGTTGGTGTACGGGCGGAAGTAGGGGGTGTGGCAGGCGGCCTGGAGGCGGCGCGCCACCGACTCGTCCCGGCAGGCGACGACGGCCGCCGCGGGGCGTCGTTCCGCGATCTCCTTGGCGAGGTTGGGCCCGGTGACGACGGCGATGCGGTCGGCGCCGACCGCGGTCACGTCCTCGATGACCTCGCTCATCAGCTTCGCGGTGCCGAGTTCGACGCCCTTCATCATGGAGACCAGCACCGTCTTGGACTCCAGGTGCGGGGCCCAGGACGCGAGGTTCTCGCGCAGCGTCTGGGAGGGCACGACGAGCACCGCGAAGTCGGCCCCGCGCAGCGCTTCGGCGGCGTCCGCGGTGGCCCGGACCGACGCGGGGAGTTCGATGCCCGGCAGGTAGTCGGGGTTGGTACGGGTCGTGTTGATGGTCTCGGCGACCTCGGCGCGGCGTCCCCAGAGGGTGACCTCGCAGCCCGCGTCGGCCAGGACCATGCCGAAGGCCGTACCCCATGAGCCGGTTCCGAAGACGGCTGCTTTTACGGGGTGCGTCACTTGGGTCCCTCTCGTTCGGACTTGCGCCGCTGCTGCGCGCGGGCTTTGCGGTGGTCGTAGAGCGCTGTGGGGGCCTGCTGTCCGCGTACGTCCGCGAGCTGCTCGGTGATCGCGAGCATGATGACCTCGGTGGCCTCGCGCAGGACGTCCGGCGTCGGCTCCCGGTCGTAGAACCGGGAGAGGTCGACCGGCGGACCCGCCTGGACCTGGAGGGTCTTGCGGGGGAAGAGCCGTAGCTTCTTCTCCGTGGCATAGGGCGGCATCGCCAGGTTGGCGCCCCACTGGGCGACGGGGATGACCGGGGCCCTGGTCATCAACGCGACGCGGGCGGCGCCGGTCTTGCCGCCCATCGGCCACATCTCGGGGTCGCGGGTGAGGGTGCCCTCCGGGTAGAAGGCGACGCATTCACCGCGCTCGATGGCGGCGACGGCGGCCCGGAAGGCGTCCAGGGCGTTGGTGGTCTCGCGGTACACGGGGATCTGGCCGGTGCCTCGCAGCATCATCCCGACGAAGGGGGTCTTGAAGAGGCCCGCCTTCGCGAGGAGCCGCGGCACCCGGCCGGTGTTGTACTGGAAGTGCCCGTACGAGAGCGGGTCCAGATACGAGTTGTGATTGACCGCAGTTATAAAGCCGCCATCGGCCGGAATGTGTTCCATCCCTCGCCAGTCGCGCTTGAACAGAACCACCAGCGGCGGTTTTGCGATGGCCGCTGCCAAGCGGTACCAGAAGCCGATTCTACGGCGGGACACCCGGACACCTTTCTCTACGGACCTGACGGTGGAGCTCTACTGACTGACTACCGACGGTCAAGTCTCGCCCCAGGCCCCTGCTCTGTCGAGAACACCGTACGCCTCACCTTCGGGACCGACCCTCCAGGTTGTCGCGCCGGCAGGCGAGAATAGGCGCTGATGCGCATCGAGGGGGAGACCGCCACGAACACCGACCCGACCGGCCGCTGGTCCCTGGTCGTCCCGTTGAAGCCCCTGGCGCGGGCCAAGAGCAGGCTGGTGCCCTCGTCCGGTGCCCTGTTGCGGCCCCGGCTGGCCCTGGCCTTCGCCCAGGACACCGTGTACGCCGCGCTGGCCTGCCGGGCCGTCGCGGATGTGGTGGTAGTCACGGACGACGCGACGGCCGGTGCCGCGCTGGCGGCGCTCGGCGCCCGGGTCGTGGCCGACTCCCCCGCCGCCGGGCTCAACGCGGCCCTCGCGCACGGTGAGCGCGCGGTGCGCACGGCCCGGCCCGGAGCGGCCGTCGCCGTGCTCAACGCGGATCTTCCGGCACTGCGCCCTACGGAATTGGCCCGGGTGCTCGATTCCTCAGCCGCTTTTCCCCGGGCATTTGTGACCGATGCGGCGGGAATCGGAACCACATTTCTGTCCGCTGGGCCAGGAGTGGAATTGCGCCCCGCTTTCGGCGGTCCGTCCCGGGCCCGGCACCTCGCTTCGGGCGCCGCGGAAATAGCACTCTCCGGTATCGATTCGGTCCGCCAGGACGTGGACACCGGCGACGATCTGCGGGCGGCGCTCGCCCTGGGGGTCGGCCCCTACACGGCGGGGCGCTGGGCCGCCGGGGTCCCCGCGATGGACCGATAGGCTGCCGCTCATGCAGGCGACCTCGTACACGTACGACCCCGAGACCCGGACCGGCAGTGTGCTGCTCGACGACGGCACCCCGGTGGATTTCGACGCCCGGGCCTTCGACGCCGGCGGTCTGCGGCTGCTGCGGCCGGGCCAGCGGGTGCGGATCGAGGGCCGGGGCGAGGGCGCCGGGCTACGGATCACACTGGTGACGCTGCAGACCTTCTGAGCCCTTCGGCGGCGCCGGACGGCCGTTCCGGCCCCGTGCCCCGAACAGCCCGCGGGCCGGGCTCCCCGAGGGGAGCCCGGCCCGGCGCGTGTGATGAGCCCTGTGCTGCTGGGTCTCACTTCTTCCGTGCGGTGGCCTTCTTGGCCGTGGTCTTGCGCGCGGTGGTCTTCTTCGCGGGCGCCTTCTTCGCCGTGGTCTTCTTGGCGGGCGCGGTCTTGCTGGCGACGGCCTTCTTGGCGGTCGTCGTCTTCTTCGCCGCCGCGGGGGTCGCCTTCTTCGCGGCCGCCGTGGTCTTCTTCGTCGCCGCGGACGTCTTCTTCGCGGTCGCCTTCTTGGCGGTGGCCGTGGTCTTCTTCGCCGCTGCCACGGTCTTCTTGGCGGTGGCCTTCTTCGCCACGGCCTTCTTGGCGGTGGCCTTCTTGGCGGCAGCCTTGGCCGTCGTACGGGTGGAAGAACCGCCCGAGAGACTGCCCTTGGGCGCCTTCTTCACGGCCACATCGTTCTTGGGGAGCTTCTTCGAGCCGCTCACCAGGTCCTTGAAGCCCTGTCCCGCACGGAAACGGGGCACGGACGTCTTCTTGACCCGTACGCGCTCACCCGTCTGCGGGTTGCGGGCGTAACGGGCCGGGCGGTCGACCTTCTCGAACGAGCCGAAGCCGGTGACCGAAACGCGGTCACCTGCGACAACCGCACGAACGATCGCGTCGAGCACCGCATCGACGGCGTCCGCGGCCTGCTGTCGGCCGCCGACCTTGTCGGCAATCGCTTCTACGAGCTGCGCCTTGTTCACGTCTTCCCCTTCGGAGACATAGCCAGAACGAAAGTGTTCAAGCCTTTTTCGCACGTTAGGCAGATATATACCGCAAATCAAACACGAAACGGGCTAATCACCCTAGTGCCGCAACGAAGTCGACCGCTGCGCAGTTCCGCAGAGTCAGTCACCTTCGGGGAATCGGCCCTCATCGAGGTCCTTCATCAACCGGTCCAGACGCCTTGCCGCATCCGGTAGATCGTGCTTCGCCGCGGCCGTGACGACCAGCAGCTTCCGGGACAGCGCCATCCGTACGCCCTCCGGGACTTGCAGTGCACGCACTCGTGAGTGCGCTTCCTTCAATTGGTCGGCGACTTGGCCGTAAAGCTTGAGTTGGCTGTCGCGTTCCATGCACCGATTGTGCCATCTGGGGCGAGTTGTCGCCCGACGGGGTCTCAACAAGCGACTGCGCCCCCTACCAGAAGGCAGGGGGCGCAGTACTGGAAACGGGTTACTCAGGCTTGAATTGTACGTGGCTTGTGGGCCGGCCTGGTCGCCTCGTAGGCCGCGATGTCCGGTTCGTTCTGCAGGGTGAGGCTGATGTCGTCCAGCCCGTTCAGCAGCCGCCAGCGGGCGTTCTCGTCGAGCTCGAAGTCGGCGGTGACGCCCTTCGCGAGGACCTGCCGGGTCTCCAGGTCGACCGTGATCCGGGCCTCCGGGTCGGCCTCCGTCAGCTCCCACAGGGCGTCGACGACCTGCTGGTCCAGGACCACGGTCAACAGCCCGTTCTTCAGCGAGTTACCGCGGAAGATGTCGGCGAACCGGGAGGAGATGACGGCCTTGAAGCCGAAGTTCTGCAGGGCCCAGACGGCGTGCTCGCGGGACGAGCCGGTACCGAAGTCCGGGCCGGCCACCAGCACCGAGGCGCCCTTGCGCTCCGGGCGGTTGAGGACGAAGTTCTCGTCCTTGCGCCAGGCCTCGAAGAGGCCGTCCTCGAACCCGTCCCGGGTGACCTTCTTCAGCCAGTGGGCGGGGATGATCTGGTCGGTGTCGACGTTGCTGCGGCGCAACGGGACGGCCCGGCCGGTGTGTGCGGTGAAAGCTTCCATGATTCTCAGACTCCGGCGGGCGTACGGACGTCGGACAGGTCGGCCGGCGAGGCCAGATGGCCCAGCACGGCGGTGGCGGCGGCGACCTGCGGGGAGACCAGGTGGGTGCGGCCGCCCTTGCCCTGCCGGCCCTCGAAGTTACGGTTCGAGGTGGAGGCGGAGCGCTCGCCGGGGGCCAGCTGGTCGGGGTTCATACCGAGGCACATCGAGCAACCCGCGTGCCGCCATTCGGCGCCGGCGGCCTTGAAGACCTTGTCCAGGCCCTCCTCGATGGCCTGCAGGGCGACCCGCACGGAGCCCGGGACGACCAGCATCCGTACCCCGTCGGCGACCTGACGGCCGTCCATGATCGCGGCCGCGTTGCGCAGGTCCTCGATCCGGCCGTTGGTGCACGAACCTACGAAGACGGTGTCCACGCTGATCTCGCGCAGCGGCTGCCCGGCGGTCAAGCCCATGTACTCCAGGGCCTTTTCCGCGGCGTTGCGCTCCGAGGCGTCCTCGTACGAAGCGGGATCGGGGACGCTGGCCGACAGCGGCGCGCCCTGGCCGGGGTTGGTGCCCCAGGTGACGAACGGTGCCAGTTCGGCGGCCTCGATGACCACCTCGGCGTCGAAGACCGCGTCGTCGTCGGTGCGCAGCGTCTGCCAGTACGCCACGGCGGCGTCCCAGTCCTCGCCCTGCGGGGCGTGGTCGCGGCCCTGCAGATAGTCGAAGGTGGTCCGGTCGGGGGCGATCATGCCCGCCCGCGCCCCGGCCTCGATCGACATGTTGCAGATGGTCATCCGGGCTTCCATCGAGAGCTTCTCGATGGCGGACCCCCGGTATTCGAGGATGTAGCCCTGGCCGCCGCCGGTGCCGATCCGCGCGATGATCGCGAGGATCAGGTCCTTGGCGGTGACGCTGTCGGGCAGTTCGCCCTCGACGGTGATCGCCATCGTCTTCGGACGGGCCAGCGGCAGCGTCTGGGTGGCCAGCACGTGCTCGACCTGGCTGGTGCCGATGCCGAACGCCAGCGCGCCGAACGCGCCGTGCGTGGAGGTGTGGGAGTCGCCACAGACGACCGTGGTGCCGGGCTGGGTCAGCCCCAGCTGCGGGCCGACCACGTGCACGACACCCTGCTCGACGTCGCCCAGCGGGTGCAGCCGGACGCCGAAGTCCGCGCAGTTCTTGCGCAGGGTCTCCAGCTGCGCCCGGGAGACCGGGTCCGCGATCGGCTTGTCGATGTCGAGGGTCGGGGTGTTGTGGTCCTCGGTGGCGATGGTGAGGTCGAGGCGCCGCACCGGGCGTCCGGCCTGCCGCAGACCGTCGAAGGCCTGCGGGCTGGTCACCTCGTGCAGCAGGTGCAGATCGATGAAGAGGAGGTCGGGCTCGCCTTCGGCGCGCCGGACGACGTGGTCGTCCCAAACCTTCTCCGCGAGTGTCCTACCCATCGCTTTCCCTCCGACCGGCGTCGTCGCCGGCCCAACTAGAGATTCGGTGCGCCCCCGTCCGGACCCCCGTGCGGGGCGGTGGCTACGGGCCGTTGTGGGGCCGCCCGTACAGGTTCGCAACTTCCCTGGAAAATTGAACTTGCGTTTCACAGAGTGAGACGCGAGTATCGTCGTATGGACAACTCTAGCGGCGTCGGCGTTCTCGACAAGGCAGCTCTGGTATTGAGCGCCCTGGAGTCCGGTCCGGCCACCCTCGCCGGGCTGGTCGCGGCGACCGGGCTCGCACGACCCACGGCCCACCGGCTGGCCGTGGCACTGGAACACCACCGCATGGTGGCGAGGGACATGCAGGGCCGCTTCATTCTCGGCCCCCGGCTGTCGGAACTCGCGGCGGCGGCGGGCGAGGACCGGCTGCTCGCCACGGCGGGACCGGTGCTCACCCACCTTCGCGACATCACCGGGGAGAGCGCCCAGCTCTACCGCCGGCAGGGCGACATGCGGATCTGCGTGGCGGCGGCGGAGCGGCTCTCCGGCCTGCGGGACACCGTGCCGGTCGGCTCCACGCTCACCATGAAGGCGGGATCGTCCGCGCAGATCCTGATGGCCTGGGAGGAGCCGGAGCGCCTGCACCGGGGTCTCCAGGGCGCCCGCTTCACCGCGACGGCGCTCTCCGGTGTACGGCGCCGGGGCTGGGCCCAGTCGATCGGTGAGCGGGAACCGGGCGTCGCCTCGGTCTCGGCACCGGTGCGCGGCCCCTCGAACCGGGTGGTCGCGGCGGTATCGGTCTCCGGGCCGATCGAGCGGCTGACCCGGCACCCGGGCCGGATGCACGCCCAGGCGATCATCGACTCGGCCGCCCGGCTGAGCGAGGCACTGCGCCGCACCGGCTGACCCACCACGCCCCGCCTTCCAGCACCGGCCGCCCCAGCGTCGTGGCGGCCCCCTTCAGAACCACCACGGCTCTCGCGCCACGCACAACTCCCTTACCGGGAGCGGTGGACCACCACCCCGGAGCCCGGCCCGCTCCCCCGCCGCCCGCAGAGCGATGCGTCAACTGGCGCCCCACGGCCCGCACATGCACGAGCCGCCTCCGATCCCGCACGAGCCACCGCCGCGCCCCTCGGGCCCGGCCGGTCCGAACTGTCCGCGTACACAGGCGGATACACGACTGAGGCCCCTCACCGAAGTGAAGGGCCTCTGCCTCTTGCTCTGTTGTACCCCCGACCGGATTCGAACCGGCGCTACTGCCGTGAGAGGGCAGCGTGCTAGGCCGCTACACAACGGGGGCCTGTGTCCTGCGATTTACTTGTCTTGCGCTGGGCTACCAGGACTCGAACCTAGAATGACGGTACCAGAAACCGTAGTGTTGCCAATTACACCATAGCCCATGGTGTTGCAAGTACCCCCGACCGGATTCGAACCGGCGCTACTGCCGTGAGAGGGCAGCGTGCTAGGCCGCTACACAACGGGGGCCCTAGCGATCCTGCATCGAGAGCGTGGGTGCGACCCAGATGTTCTCGCGGGAAGGATCTGTACCCCCGACCGGATTCGAACCGGCGCTACTGCCGTGAGAGGGCAGCGTGCTAGGCCGCTACACAACGGGGGCGTGTTTTACAGATGAAGCTCTGCGCTGGGCTACCAGGACTCGAACCTAGAATGACGGTACCAGAAACCGTAGTGTTGCCAATTACACCATAGCCCACTGAAATGCAACCCCAGGAGGGGCTTTATTTCCGTGTGCGCTTCCCGATCGAATCTTTCGGCCCGCTCGGTCGGCGCAGGAAGAACATTACCTGAAGGTGTCCGGCGCTCCAAAACGGGTATTGACCGCCAACAGGCCGGGCAGCTGATCGAGACCGGTGATCCGGGTCAGTTCGGGCCGCCCGCCACGCCCGCTCCGGTCCAGCCACACAGCGCTCAGCCCCGCCGCCACCGCGCCCGCCGCGTCGATATCGGGGTGATCGCCCACGTACACGACGTCCTGCGGCTCCAGCCCGATGGCCTCGACGGCGGCGTGGAAGGCCCCGGCCTCGGGCTTGGAGATGCCCAGTTCCACGGCGCACACCAGGGCCTCGAAGCGGTCGCGCACGCCGAGGACGCGCAGCTTGCGGTCCTGGTTGATGATGCTGGAGTTGCTCAGCACGGCATGGCGGTAGCGGCCGGCCAGCAGGTCCAGGGCCGGCACCGCGTCGGGGAAGAGCGACCAGGCGGCCTCGTAGTGGCTCGCGTGCCGGGCGAACCAGGCATCGGCCTCGGCGTCCGTGAGCGGCCGCGCGACGAAGGTACGGACCCGCTCGCGCCGCTGCCCCTGGAAATCGGTCTCCCCCACGGCGAAACGCGCCCACTGCGCATCGGTGATCGCCCGCCACGCGTCGACGGCCTGCCCGACGGAGTCGTATCCGTCGGGCAGGCCCTCGCTCTCCAGATGCCTGCGCATGCCGACACTGTCGGCGCCGGTGTAGTCGAAGATCGTGTCGTCGATGTCCCAGAGCACTGCTCGGATCGGCATACGACCACGCTACCGCCGGTCCGGCCGGTCCTGCGGCCCCTGCGCGGGCAGGGCCTCACCGCCGGGGCGTACGGCCGGAACTCACGATCCGCGCTCAGGTGGTGAGCAGGACACCCGCGTAGCTCGCCGCCGCGATGACCACCCAGGAGGCGAGTCCGAGAACGGCCGTCCTGGCGCCGGAGCGGGCGAGTGTCGGGAGGTGGACGGCGGTGCCGAGGCCGAAGAGGGCGGCGGCCAGCAGCAGTTCCTGGGCGATGGCCGCGGCGTCGAGCACTCCGGCGGGCAGCAGGCCCGTGCTGCGCAGGGCCGTCATCGCCAGGAAGCCGAGCAGGAACAGCGGCACCACCGCCGGGCGGCGTCCGCCCGCCACAGCGCTCGACGCCTCGCCCGTCGCCTGCCGGTCGGCGCTCGCCTCGTGCGCCCGCCTGCGACCGGCCACGGCGACCCCGGCGACCAGCGGCGCGAGCATCGCCACCCTGATGAGCTTGACCAGCACGGCCTCGCCGAGCGCGTCGGGACCGGCCGTCTGGGCGGTGGCCACGACCTGGCCGACGTCGTGGACGCCCGCGCCCACCCAGCGGCCGAACTGCATGGTGTCCAGGCCGAGCGGATGCTGCAGCAGCGGCAGTACGGCGATGGCGAGGGTCCCGCACAGGGTGACCAGGGCGACCGAGGTCGCCACGTCGGCCGCGAGCCGCTCGTCGTCCTCCTCCTTGCCGAGCGCGCCGCTGACCGCGCTGATCGCCGAGGCGCCGCAGATCGAGTAGCCGGTGGCGATGAGCAGCGGCTGGTCGCCGGGCAGGCCCAGCTTGCGGCCGAGCCACCAGATCCCGAAGAAGGCCACCAGGACGACGCCGAGCACCATGGCCACCGTCTCCCAGCCGAGCCCGATGACGTCTCCGACGCTGAGTTTCAGCCCGAGCAGCACGATGCCGGCGCGCATCAGCCGCTTCCCCGCCGTCGAGAGCCCGGCCCGGCCCCGGCCGCGTACGAACGGACGGACCCCGGGAAGGTGCGCCGCCACGACTCCGAGCACCACGGCCACCGTCAGCATCGGCACGCCGGGCAGCAGGGCGTGCACGCCCTCGGCCAGCCCGAGTCCGAGGGCGGCCAGCGCCAGGCCGGGTGCGTTGCGGCGTACCGGGCCCGGCGTGGACGCGCCGCTTCCGGGGGCCGGCTTCGGCGGCTGTCGCACGGTCCGCGGGCGGGGGCGTTCGGTGTCCAGGGTCATGATCACCAGCGTGGTCGGGTTCCCCGCCGCCCGGTAGACACGAACCGGAGCCCAGGTCATAGGGTTGCCCTATGGAGGTTTCCCTATGACCGAGCGCGCCGAGAACCGGGATCTCGGGCAGCTCCCGCTGCCCGATCTGCAGTCGCTGCAGCTGCTGGTCAGCGTGGCGGAGACCGGCAGCCTGGGCAGGGCGGCGGCCCGGCTGCTCATCAGCCAGCCGTCGGCCAGCGCCCGGATGCGCACACTGGAGCGCCGTCTCGGGCTGCAGCTCCTGGACCGTTCCACCGCCGGGTCCCGGCTGACCCCGGCCGGAGCAGTGGTGACCGACTGGGCGCGGACGGTGCTCGAAGGGGCCACGGCGCTGGTCGAGGGGGCCGCCGCGCTGCGTTCGCGGCAGGACAGCCGGCTGCGGGTCGCCGCCAGTCTGACCATCGCGGAGGAGCTGATGCCCGGCTGGCTCGTCACCCTGCGCGAGAGCGCACCGGACGCCCATGTCGGGCTGACGGTGACCAACAGCTGGGGCGTGGTCGAGGCACTGCGCCGGGGCGGCTGCGACCTGGGATTCATCGAGGGGCCGAGGGTCCCCGACGACCTGCACCGCTCGGCGGTGGGGCGGGACCGGCTGGCGGTCGTGGTGGCCCCCGGTCACCCCTGGACCCGCCGTCGCAGCGCCCTGACCGGACGCGAGCTGGCCGACACCCCGCTGCTGCTGCGCGAGGCGGGCTCCGGCACCAGGGAGACGCTGGAGCGGGCGCTGCGCGCGTACGACGGAGTCGCCGTCCCGGTCCTCGAACTCGGTTCCACCGCCCCGCTGCGCAGCGCGGCGGCCCGGGGTCTGGCTCCCGCCGTCCT
This sequence comes from Streptomyces sp. 840.1, assembly GCF_003751445.1. Taxonomy (NCBI): domain Bacteria; kingdom Bacillati; phylum Actinomycetota; class Actinomycetes; order Kitasatosporales; family Streptomycetaceae; genus Streptomyces; species Streptomyces sp. 840.1. Next base: position 172,100 of record NZ_RJUU01000001.1, read on the forward strand.
CTCCGCGCTCGCCGTGCGCGAGGACGTGGCGTCGGGCCGTCTGGTCGAGGTCGAGGTCAGCCCGGCCGTACGGCTGCAGCGCGTCCTGCACGCGGTGTGGCCCAAGGGCCGCGAACTGCCGGAGCCGGCCCTTCACCTGCTCCGGGTGGCTAAGCACCCGTAGCGGGGAAGAGCCGGCTCACAGGGCCGGGGACCGCTCTCAGGCGGTCAGCTTCGCCAGTGCCGCGTCCACCCGGGCCAGGGTCTTCTCGCGGCCCAGGATCTCCAGGGACTCGAAGAGCGGCAGGCCGATCGTGCGGCCGGTGACGGCCACCCGGACCGGGGCCTGGGCCTTGCCGAGCTTCAGGCCGTGCTCCTCGCCGGCGGCCAGGACGGCGGCCTTGAGGGCGTCCGCGTTCCACTCCGCCTCGGTCAGCTTGGCGCGTGCCGTCACGAGCAGGGCGTACGAGCCCTCCTTCATCGCCTTGGCCCAGGACGCCTCGTCGGTCGCCGGCTCGTCGAGGAAGAGGAAGTCGACGTTGGCCGTGATCTCGGAGAGGACCGTGACACGGGTCTGGGCGTGCGGGGCGATCGTCGCGAACAGGTCCGCGTCGAAGGCCTCCGGGGCCCAGGGGGCGAACGGGGCCTTCAGCCACGGGCCGCAGGCCTCGGTGAAGGTCTTCACGTCGAGCCGGCGGATGTGCTCGGCGTTTACGTGCTCGCACTTCTTGAGGTCGAAGCGGGCCGGGTTGGCGTTGACGTCCTCGATGTCGAACGCGGCGACCATCTCGTCCATGTCGAAGATGTCGCGGTCCTCGGCGATCGACCAGCCGAGCAGCGAGAGGTAGTTGAGCAGCCCCTCGGGCAGGAAGCCGCGCTCGCGGTAGAGGTTGAGCGAGGCCTGCGGGTCGCGCTTGGAGAGCTTCTTGTTGCCCTCGCCCATGACGTACGGCAGATGGCCGAACGCGGGGGTGTACTTGGCGATGCCCAGCTCGGTGAGCGCCGCGTAGAGCGCGATCTGGCGGGGGGTGGAGGAGAGCAGGTCCTCGCCGCGCAGGACGTGGGTGATCTCCATCAGCGCGTCGTCGACCGGGTTGACCAGCGTGTAGAGCGGGGCGCCGTTGGCGCGGACGATGCCGTAGTCCGGCACGTTCTCCGGCTGGACGGTGATGTCGCCTCGGACCAGGTCGGTGAAGGTGATCGCCTCGTCGGGCATCCGGAAGCGGACGATCGAGGTGCGGCCCTCGGCCTCGTAGGCGGCCTTCTGCGCGTCGCTCAGGTCGCGGCAGTGGCCGTCGTAGCCGGACGGCCTGCCGGCGGCGCGGGCGGCGTCGCGGCGGGTGTCGAGCTCCTCGGTCGTGCAGTAGCAGTGGTACGCGTGACCGGCGGCGAGGAGCTTCTCGGCGACGTCCTTGTAGATGTCCATGCGCTGCGACTGGCGGTAGGGCGCGTGCGGGCCGCCGACCTCGGGGCCCTCGTCCCAGTCGAGACCGAGCCAGCGCATCGAGTCCAGGAGCTGCTGGTAGGACTCCTCGGAGTCGCGCGCCGCGTCGGTGTCCTCGATGCGGAAGACCAGGGTGCCCTGGTGGTGCCGGGCGAAGGCCCAGTTGAAGAGGGCTGTCCTGACCAGGCCCACGTGGGGGTTGCCGGTCGGGGAGGGACAGAAACGTACACGGACCGGTCCGTTAACCACGCTTGATCACCTTGTTGGTGAGAGTGCCGATGCCTTCGATGGTGACGGCGACCTCGTCGCCGACGTGCAGGGGTCCGACCCCTGCGGGGGTGCCGGTGAGGATCACGTCGCCCGGGAGCAGCGTCATGGCTTCCGTGATGTGGACGACCAGGTCCTCGATGGAGCGGATCATCTCGCTCGTCCGGCCCAGCTGGCGTTGCTCGCCGTTGACCGTGGCCTGGATGGCGAGGTCGCTGGGGTCGAGGTCGGTCTCCACCCAGGGGCCGAGCGGGCAGGAGGTGTCGAAGCCCTTGGCCCTGGCCCACTGCTTCTCGCGCTTCTGGGCGTCACGCGCGGTGACGTCGTTGGCGCAGGTGTAGCCGAAGATGACGTCCTTGACCCGCTCGCGGGGCACCTCGCGGCACATCCGGCCGATGACCACGGCCAGTTCGGCCTCGTGGTGCACCTCTTCGGAGAAGGAGGGGTACTCGATGGCGTCGCCGGAGCCGATCACCGAGGTGGTGGGCTTGAAGAAGGCGACGGGGACGTCGGGGACCTCGTTGCCGAGTTCCGCGGCGTGCTCCGCGTAGTTGCGGCCGATGGCCACGACCTTGTTGGGGAGCACGGGCGGCAGCAGCCGGACCTTGTTCAGCGGGACCTTCGTCCCGGAGAGCTCGAACTCGGCGTACGGGATGCCCTTGATGATGTCGAGGACGAGACCATCGGGCCCGTCGCCCTCGACGGCGCCGAAGGCGACATTGCCGTCGATGGAGAACCTGGCGATGCGCACGGGAAGCTGTGGCCCCTCACTTGCTGGGTTGCTTGAAGACTGACGCTCCAGGCTAACGCGGGTGAGGGGGGAGGCCGCGCGTATTACTCGGCGGCGGCCGTGGCGGTCGCGGGGGCCACCATGAGGATCGTGCGGCGCGGGTTGGCCGTCTGTGCCGGCAGTTCGAGCGCGTGTTCCGGCCGCTCCGGCGTCTGCAGCGCTTCGGCGTCCTTGAGGTGCGCCAGCGTCGTGCGCCGGGGGTTGGCAATGTTGCGGAACATCATCGTCGTCTTCATCTGCCGTTCGGACCCTGTCGGTAGGGGCGCCGCCCGGAGGGGCGCCAGTTGTCGGTTTTGCCATCCCTGTAAAGCGTCAGGCTAAACATCCAATTCCCACCGGGAGGCCGGAAGAGACGACGATCATCATGTGAGTTTGCTCACCCATGACCCGACAATCAACCCAATCCGGGCGGCCGACTCGATCGGCCAAACCGGACATTGCACCACTGAATGAGTCATTCCGCTCCTGATCATGTCGTCTGGGACACCCGCCACCTCCAACTGATTCACCCGCAATAGTCCGGTATGGCAGTGAACCGGCTCCACGGCTTGTTACCCCGTCATCACAACGTGTCACCCAGGTCACAGCCCGGTACCTGGCCCTTGTTGGAGATCCTGCACTGTGCTGGAATTCCACGCACCGCCGCAGGTTTCAGGCCGGCGCGCAGGGGGCGCAATGCAGCGCCGATCCGAGTGGCGGCGGAAGGGGAAGGACGCCGGTCACTCACGACCACCATGGGGCGGTACAACGCCCACGACGCCGACACCGTTCCATCCGTCCACGACGGGGGGAACGCCTGGTCCAGAGGTTGCGACGCTAGTGCAGGGACGTTTCAAGAGGGATGGCAGCGCAGCGGCCGAACAGGAGCCCCGCGGCGGGACCGACCGCGGCTCCTCGGCCCAGCACGCCCAGAACCCCGGACCGGCCGCGGCCGGCGACACCACCGACCGCGCCAAGCGCTCCGGCACGACGGCGGGCGACAGCTCCGATCACGTCGCGTCACCGAAGCCCCAGGGCCCGGTCAACACGGGATCGCGGGTAGCTCTGCGCAACTGGCGCATCAGCACGCGCCTGGTCTCCCTGCTCGCCCTCCCCGTGGTCGCGGCGACCACCCTGGGCGGCCTGCGCATCAACGACTCCATGAACGACATCCAGCAGCTGGAGCACATGCAGCTGCTGACCCAGATGACCAAGCAGGCGACCTCGCTGGCCCAGGCACTCCAGGAGGAGCGCGACCAGTCGGCCGGCCCGCTGTCCAACGGAGTCCCGGCCACCGACTTCAAGGTCACCACGCCTCGGAAGAAGACCGACCGGGCCAAGAAGGCCTTCTTCGACGCGACGAACGAAATCGGCGACACCGAGGGCGACGAGGCGCTGGAGAGCATCCACTCCAGCGTCCAGCAGATCGCCTCGCAGCTCGGCGGCATCCGCGACATCCGCAAGCAGGCATTCACCGACGGCTCCCCGAGCCTGCAGACCGTCGACGCGTACAGCCAGCTGATCACCTCGCTGCTGAGCCTCTCGCAGGACATGGCGCAGGCGACCAGCAGCCCCGAGATGATCAAGCGGACCCGCGCCCTGGCGGCCTTCTCCTCCGCCAAGGAGTACGCCTCGGTCCAGCGCGCGATCATCGCCGCGGCGCTGCCGGGCGGCAACGACAAGCAGCCCGAACTCGACTCGAACGACCGGCAGTTCGGTCTGGCGGCACTGCGCAAGGAAGCCCTGGCGCGCCGCTCGTTCGAGCTGATCTACACGACCACCGGGAACAGCGCGAGCGATCTGACCGCCACGCTGGACGACGGCAACCCCGAGATCAAGGCCGCCGACACCTACGCCAAGAAGGTGCTCGACAGCCCGACCAGCATGACCGGGACGGCCCGGCGTTCCTACCTCGACTGGTACGACCAGGACTCCACCAAGATCCAGGCCATGAAGCAGATCGAGGAGACGCTCCTCAGCGACATGGAGGGCAAGGCGCGCGAACTGCGCGACGAGTCCCAGCGCGAGGCGATCATCTCCGGTGCGCTCATCCTGCTGGTGCTCGGTGTCTCGCTGGTCGGCGCCTTCGTCGTCGCCCGCTCCATGATCCGTTCGCTGCGCCGGCTCCAGGACACGGCGACGCGCGTCGCCCAGGACCGGCTGCCCGAGCTCGTCAAGCAGCTCTCCGAGGCCGACCCGCAGGACGTCGACACCTCCGTCGAGTCGGTCGGTGTGCACTCCCGGGACGAGATCGGCAAGGTCGCCGCGGCCTTCGACGACGTGCACCGCGAGGCTGTCCGGCTCGCCGCCGAACAGGCCCTCCTGCGGGGCAACGTCAACGCGATGTTCACCAACCTCTCGCGCCGTTCGCAGGGCCTCATCCAGCGTCAGCTCTCCCTCATCTCCGAGCTGGAGTCGCGCGAGGCCGACCCGGACCAGCTGTCCTCGCTCTTCAAGCTCGACCACCTCGCGACCCGTATGCGCCGTAACGGTGAGAACCTCCTCGTCCTCGCGGGCGAGGAGCCGGGCCGCCGGTGGACCCGTCCGGTTCCGCTGGTCGACGTGCTGCGCGCCGCCGCCTCCGAGGTGGAGCAGTACGAGCGCATCGAACTGGCCGCGGTGCCCGCGACCGAGGTCGCCGGCCGGGTCGTCAACGACCTCGTGCACCTCCTCGCCGAGCTGCTGGAGAACGCCACCTCGTTCTCCTCGCCGCAGACGAAGGTCCGGGTCACCGGTCACGCACTGCCCGACGGCCGGGTGCTCGTCGAGATCCACGACACCGGCATCGGCCTCTCCCCCGAGGACCTCGCGGCGATCAACGAGCGGCTCGCGTCGCCGCCCACCGTGGACGTCTCGGTCTCCCGCCGCATGGGTCTGTTCGTGGTCGGCCGGCTGTCCCTGCGTCACGGCATCCGTATTCAGCTGCGGCCCTCCGACTCCGGCGGTACGACCGCGCTGGTCATGCTCCCCGTCGATGTCGCGCACGGCGGCAAGATGCCGGTGCCGAAGCAGGCCCAGGGCCAGCAGCCCGCTCCCGGCGGCCTGCTCGCCGGCGGCGGTCCCGCGCCCCGTCCCGGTCTCGACAGTGCTCCGTCGGCGCCCGGCGGCCGGCTCCCGGCCGGCCCGGGTGCCAACCGCGGCCAGGTCGGCGCGGGCTCCGGTCCGCGGGCCGCGCTGCCCGCCCGGGACACCGCGGGCAGGTCCCAGAACCCGCAGGGCCAGGGCGGTCCGAGCGGCCCGGGTGCGCCGAACGGCAGGCCGGGTCAGCCCGGTCAGCAGGGCTCCGGCTTCCAGAGCGCCGGGTTCCCCGGCACCGGCCCGCAGCCCAGGCAGCCGCAGGACGGCTCGCGTCAGGAGCCGCCTCGTCAGGGCGGCGGCCTCTCCGGCGCCTTCGGCGGCGGTGCCCGGCTGGGCGCCCGGGGCCAGGGCGACGGCGCCGGGCGTACGGACTCGGGCCAGCCCAGCCTGTTCGGTCAGCGTCGTCCGGAGCAGAACGGCCAGGGTGCCGGGAACGGCCCCGGCCGGCAGGCTCCGCAGGGCGGGCCGAACCAGGCGGGCCAGGGCGGCTTCCAGCAGCCCGGCGGTCCGGGCGAGAACAGCCGTCAGCTGCCCCCGGTCGGCGGTCCGCGTGCCGAACTGCCCGGTGGCAACCCCTCGCCGGACGCTCCGGACCGGGGATTCCCCGCTCCGCAGCGCCCGCAGACCACCAGCTGGGGCTCGGACGAGCAGTCCGCACCCCAGCAGCGCTCCCCGCTCGACGCCCCCCGCGGTCACGAGGAGCCCGAGTCCGCCAACCAGTTCCAGCGGCCGCTGAGCCCGCCGCCGCTCACCCCTCGCCGGCCGATGGACGACCGGCAGGGGCCGGGCGCGACCTCGGAGTTCGCCCGTCCGGACTTCTCGGCGCCCGCTCCGGGTGCGCAGACGCCGGACCCGGCGAGCACCGCGCAGTTCGCCCGCCCCGACTACAGCCGTCCGCAGGACCAGGGACAGGGACGGCCCGCGCCGTTCGGTGGCGACCGGGGCAACGAGGACTTCGGTGCTCCGCGACCGCCCGAGCAGCAGTACCGGCCGGCCCTGCCCCAGCAGCCCGAGGCGCTTCCGCCGGCCTCCGGGCCCGGCGACGGCCGCACGCCGCTGTACGACACGCTGGAGACGAACTGGTTCCACGGTCCGCAGCAGAACGGTCAGCAGCACGCGCAGAACGGCCAGCAGCAGTACGGCCAGCAGCCGCCCGCCGCGCCGCAGCCGTCCGGCTTCCCGCAGCAGCCCGCCGAGGAGCGTCCCGCTCCCCCCGCACCGCAGCGCGGTCCGGGCGACACCACCGGCGTCACGAGCTCCTGGCGCGCCTCGCCGAACGACGAACTCGGCCGGCAGGCGGAGCGGGTGAAGAAGCCCGCAGCAGGCGGAATTACCACTTCCGGTCTGCCTCGCCGGGTACCGCGTGCCAATCTGGTGCCGGGCACCGCCCAGCAGCAGAATCACCAGTCAGGTCCCCAGGTCTCGCGTGCGCCCGATGATGTGCGTGGGCGTCTTACCAATCTCCGCCGGGGCATCCAGCAGGGACGTCAGGCCAACAACGGCCAGTCGACCGGCAGTTTCCCAATCGGCCCCACTCACCAGCAGGAGCGTTAGTTGAGCCCGATGAGTCAGGCCGCGCAGAATCTGAACTGGTTGATCACCAACTTCGTGGACAACACCCCCGGGGTGTCGCACACGGTGGTGGTCTCCGCAGACGGCCTGCTGCTGGCGATGTCCGAAGGTTTCCCGCGCGACCGCGCCGACCAGCTGGCGGCAGTCGCCTCCGGTCTGACCTCGCTGACCGCGGGTGCCTCCCGGATCTTCGAAGGCGGCGCCGTCAGCCAGACCGTGGTGGAGATGGAACGCGGGTTCCTCTTCCTGATGTCCGTCTCGGACGGTTCCTCACTTGCCGTACTCGCCCATCCGGACGCCGACATCGGTCTGGTCGGATACGAGATGGCGCTGCTGGTGGACCGGGCGGGCACTGTCCTCACCCCGGACCTCCGCGCCGAGCTCCAGGGCAGCCTGCTCCACTAGGCGGCCGTGAACCGGTGACACAGACGATTACCCCAGGTACTGCAATCAACCCTCGCCCGTCCGGCCGCTTACAGCCCCCCACCGGCCCCTTCCGACGGCAAGCCGACATCCTGCTGTCACGCCCGGAGGATTCATGACCCCGCCACCCGCCTCACCCGATCCGTACGGCGCGCTGAACCACGCGTCGTACGAAGGTGAAGGCGACCAGCCGCTGGTTCGTCCGTACGCCATGACAGGCGGCCGGACCCGACCGCGCTACCAGCTAGCGATAGAGGCCCTGGTCAGCACCACGGCCGACCCCGCGCACCTGGGAACGCTGCTCCCCGAGCACCAGCGGATCTGCCACCTGTGCCGCGAGGTCAAGTCGGTGGCCGAGGTGTCGGCCCTGCTGTCGATGCCGCTCGGCGTGGCCCGGATTCTCGTCGCGGACCTGGCGGAAGCCGGCATGGTGGCCATCCACCAGCCGGGCAACGGAGAGGCCGGCGGCGCGCCGGATGTGACACTGCTCGAAAGGGTACTCAGTGGACTTCGCAAGCTCTAGTGGCGGTGCTGCCCGCGCCACCACCTCGGCGAAGATCGTGGTGGCAGGCGGGTTCGGCGTGGGTAAGACCACGTTTGTCGGTGCTGTTTCGGAGATCAATCCGCTGCGCACCGAAGCCGTGATGACGTCCGCGTCCGCGGGCATCGACGACCTGACACACACCGGAGGCAAGACCACCACGACGGTGGCCATGGACTTCGGACGCATCACCCTGGACCAGGACCTGATCCTGTACCTCTTCGGTACACCCGGCCAGGACCGCTTCTGGTTCATGTGGGACGACCTCGTACGCGGCGCCATCGGCGCCGTCGTACTCGTCGACACCCGCCGACTCGCCGACTGCTTCCCCGCCGTCGACTACTTCGAGAACAGCGGACTCCCCTTCGTCATCGCCCTCAACGGCTTCGACGGACACCAGCCCTACACCCCCGACGAAGTCCGCGAAGCACTCCAGATCGGACCCGACACCCCGATCATCACGACCGACGCGCGGCACCGCGGTGATGCCAAGAGCGGTCTGATCACGCTGGTGGAGCACGCGCTGATGGCAAGGCTCAAGTAGGCACAAGTCGGTATTGCCGTACGGCAGTTAAAGTAGTCACACGGGGGCGGGCTGTGTCCTTTGACACGATCCGCCCCCGTGTTCATAACGTTTCGAAAGAGAATTACCTCACGGCCGACACCCGATGCGTACGCGCGGTACCGCTGTGCTCACATGAGCCCCGTCTTTTGGCGGGGCTCGTTCTTTATGCCCGTTTTATCTGAGGCCTGCGCCACTTGGAACCGGTGGTTCCGACTGTTTGGAACGCGGCCGTTTCCCGTGCTGCAATTCGACGAACTCCCGAGTAGGTACGGCCCTGAACAAACACGGCACAGCGTAGGTGCCGACGCCGAGAGGTTGTTGGTCGAGTGAGGCGTAACAACGAGGGCTCCACGGCGCAGCCGGAGCGGGGCAACTTCACCCCGCCGCGCGCCGCGGCGTCGTCCGCCGACGTGTCCGAAGGGGCGTCCGCCGGTGGCAGCACCAGCCGGATGTCCCCGCGCAACTGGCGGGTGCCCACCAGGCTGAACGCGATCCTCCTGATCCCCGTACTGGTCGGCCTGGTCATGGGCGGCTTCCAGGTGAAGGGATCGGTCGACACCTGGCAGGAGGCCCAGGACGCCGAGAAGACCGCGCTGATCGTGCGGGCGGCCTCCGAGTACGGCCAGGCGCTGCTGAACGAGCGCGACCTCAGCGCCCAGCCGCTGCTGTCCAACAAGCGCGACGCGGCGGCCGTCACCGAGGTGCGTGCCACCACGGACGCGGCCGCGGACAAGTTCGACGCGGCCGTGAAGGACATGCCTGGGAAGGAAGGCCTGGAGCGCCGCCTCAAGCTGTTCCGGCTGGAGGAGCCCACCCTTCCCGACCTGCGCAAGTCCGCCTACGCCGAGGCCATGGACCCGGTGAAGACGGAAGAGGGCTACGTCCAGGTCCAGCACTCCCTCATGGAGTTCTGCAACGAGCTCGGTCTCGGTACCGGCAACATCACCAGCTACGGCCGTACCGTCTACGCGATCGAGCTGGCCAAGGCTGCAGAATCGCTTCAGCGCTCCATCGGCATGCACCTGCTGGTACGGCCCAGCCAGGAGAGCGGCAAGTTCAACGACCAGGTCAAGGCGTTCGGCTCGTACAACTACCTGGAGCAGATCGCACTCGGCGAGTTCGTCTCCGGCGGCACGGAAGCCGACGCCGCCCGGCTGAAGAAGGTCATGGCCGGCAAGGCGACCGAGGGCGCTGCCCAGGTCAAGGCCGCCAAGGAGAAGGCCGACGCGGCGGGCGTCCCGTTCGTGACGCCGCCCACCGCGAACGGCTCGGTCTTCGACGGTATGGCCCAGCAGCTCGGCCTCGGCAGGACCCCCGCCCAGCTGAAGGCGAAGGGCATCACCCCCGAGACCTGGATGGCCGCGGCCACCGCGAAGTTCGACGGGTACACCACGGTCGAGGAAGAGCTCGTCGACAAGGCCGTGACCGAGGCCGCGGACATCTCGTCCAGCGCCCGCACCGACGCCATCGTCAACGCCGCGATCGTGATCGTCGCCCTGCTGGCCGCGTTCGTCCTGGCCGGTCTCATGGCGCGCCAGATGAGCCGCTCGATGCGCCGGCTGCGCAACGCCGCCTTCGGCATCGCGGAGCAGCGGCTGCCCTCGCTCGTCGACCAGTTGTCCCGGACCGATCCGGGCCGGGTGGACACCCGCGTGCAGCCGATCCCGATCAACAGCCAGGACGAGATCGGCGAGGTTGCCCGCGCCTTCGACCAGGTGCACCGCGAGGCGGTCCGGCTGGCGGCCGAGCAGGCCATGCTGCGGGGCAACGTCAACGCGATCTTCACCAACCTCTCGCGCCGCAACCAGTCGCTCATCGAGGGCCAGCTGACCCTGATCACCGACCTGGAGAACAACGAGGCCGACCCGGACCAGCTGGAGAGCCTGTTCCGGCTGGACCACCTGGCGACGCGCATGCGCCGCAACGGCGAGAACCTCCTGGTGCTCGCCGGCGAGGAACCCGGCCGCCGCTGGAACCAGCCGGTGCCGCTGGTGGACGTCCTGCGGGCCGCCTCGTCCGAGGTGGAGTCCTACGAGCGCATCGAGCTGTCCGGGGTGCCGGAGAGCGAGATCCACGGCCAGTCCGTCACCGACCTCGTCCACCTGCTGGCCGAGCTGCTGGAGAACGCCACCACGTTCTCCTCGCCGCAGACCAAGGTGCGGGTCACCGCGACCCGGCTGCCCGACAGCCGCGTGATGATCGAGATCCACGACAAGGGCATCGGCCTCACCGCCGAGGACTTCGCCGACATCAACCACAAGCTGGCCAACCCGCCGACGGTGGACGCCGCGGTCTCCCAGCGCATGGGCCTGTTCGTGGTCGGCCGGCTCGCCGACCGGCACGGCATCCGGGTCCAGCTGCGCCCCTCGGGCGAGCAGGCCGGAACCACCTCGCTGGTCATGCTGCCCGACGCGATCACCCACGGTGGCGGCGGCGAGGGCGCGCCCGCGCCCGGCGACTTCACGGTCTCCTCGATCATTCCGCAGCAGCAGGCGTTCGACGCGCCGCCGCTCCAGCCCCAGCTGCGTACGGCGGCGGAGCTCGGCTTCGACGACTCGCGCTACGGCGCGGTGTCGGAGGATGCGGCGCAGCTCGACCCGGTGGGCCGTTCGCTGATGCGCGAGGAGCGCCGTGCGGCCCTGGAGACGCAGGCCGGCGGCGAGGAGCGTCCGGTGTTCCCGCAGCAGGAGTCCCGGGAGCAGTACGCACAGGCCGCGTACGAGGAAGGCCCCTACGCCGCCCCGGACCAGCAGTACGCCCTGGAGCCCCAGCAGGGCGCCCAGGACGGCGGTCAGTACGCCCTGGAGCCGCAGCAGCGGGACGGGCAGCAGGAACAGCAGTACGGGCAGGCCGGGTACGAGGGCGGCTACGACCCGTTCCGCGGTGACACCGGCTACGTCCAACAGCCGGGCTACCAGCAGCAGAACGGCTATCCGGAGTCGGCATACCCGGCCCCCGAGGCACCCCAGCAGGCCTACGACGGGCAGTACAACACCCAGCCCCAGCAGGAAGAGTGGCCAGATCAGGCCGGGTACCAGGGGACCTACGAGCCCTCGGCGCAGGTCGAACCGGAATCTGACGGGAGCGCCCCCGCCGCATCGCTGGACAGCGTAGGCTTCGACCGTTCGGGCCCCGTGCCGAACTCCGGCCACGAGATGACCGAGGCCGGTCTGCCGCGCCGGGGCGGCCAGCAGCACTGGCAGCCCACCGGACGCGGGAACGAGCGGCCCGCCGCCGCGCAGGAGCAGCGGCAGGAGCCGCCGCAGCAGCCTCTGCCCGAGCGGCAGGACACGGACGGTGCGGACGGAACGGAAGACTGGCGATCGGCGAACGACGAGCGCTGGGAGCGGGCCGAACAGCTCCGGGACCCGAAGGCGGGCGGGGTCACCCCCTCCGGTCTTCCCCGGCGCGTCCCCAAGGCCAACCTGGTCGAGGGCACGGCCGAACAGACCCAGCAGGGCGGCCCCCAGGTCTCCCGCGCCCCGGAGGACGTGCGCGGCAGGTTGAGCAACCTGCGCCGCGGTGTCCTGCGGGGACGTAACGCGGGTTCGGACAGCAGTAATACCTACAACCAGGAGCGTTAGTGTGAGCCCGATGAGCCAGGCGGCGCAGAATCTCAACTGGTTGATCACCAACTTCGTGGACAACACCCCCGGGGTGTCGCACACGGTGGTGGTCTCCGCCGACGGACTCCTGCTGGCGATGTCCGAGGGATTTCCGCGTGACCGCGCCGACCAGCTGGCGGCTGTCGCGTCCGGTCTGACCTCGCTGACCGCGGGCGCCTCGCGGATCTTCGAGGGCGGCGCGGTGAATCAGACAGTTGTGGAGATGGAGCGAGGATTCCTCTTCATCATGTCCGTTTCCGACGGATCCTCCTTGGCTGTTCTTGCACACCCGGACGCCGATATCGGTCTGGTTGGGTACGAAATGGCGCTTTTGGTGGACCGCGCCGGCGGTGTCCTCACTCCGGACCTCCGCGCCGAACTTCAGGGAAGCCTTCTTAACTAGTAGACAGACAGTGCGTTTCGCGTCACCGCGCCATAAGGTGCGGTGGCGCGGACCCACTGGGACCGGGACCGGCAGGCGGAGGAGGAATCGTGGGTACACCCCCAGGCGGACACCAGTTCAACGGTGGTCAGCAGGTACCGGGTGAGCACAGGGGCGATGGCTTCGACTTCCCCTCCCCGCCCGGCAGACAGGGCGGGCAGCAGCCTTTTCAGCCGTTCCGGCAGCCCCGGCGCGCCCAGGGCTCGGACGACTGGCCGCAGCAGGACGCGCGCGGCTCGGACGACTGGCCCCAGCAGGATGCGCGTGGCTCGGACGACTGGCCCCAGCAGCCGCAGCAGCCCCAGCGGCCGCAGCGCCCGCACCGGTACGACTCCCCGCAGCCGCCGCCCCGTATCGAGCCGGTGCAGCCGCGGTGGACCCCCGAGCCGACCGCTCCCGCAGCGCACAATCCGCTGGTTCGTCCGTACGCCATGACAGGCGGCCGGACCCGACCGCGCTACCAACTCGCCATTGAGGCGTTGGTCAGTACTACGGCTGATCCGTCCCGGCTGCAAGGGCAGTTGCCCGAGCACCAGCGGATCTGCCGGCTGTGCATCGAGATCAAGTCGGTGGCCGAGATCTCGGCCCTGCTCTCGATCCCTCTCGGCGTTGCCCGGATCCTCGTAGCCGACCTGGCTGAGGCCGGACTCGTCGCTATCCACCAGCCCGGCGGCGAAGAGTCCGCCGGCGGCCAGCCAGATGTGACACTGCTCGAAAGGGTGCTCAGTGGACTTCGCAAGCTCTAGCGGCGGAGCGGCCCGCTCCACTACCTCGGCGAAGATCGTGGTGGCAGGGGGCTTCGGCGTGGGTAAGACCACGTTTGTCGGTGCTGTTTCGGAGATCAATCCGCTGCGCACCGAAGCCGTGATGACGTCCGCGTCCGCGGGCATCGACGACCTGACACACACCGGGGACAAGACCACCACGACGGTGGCCATGGACTTCGGACGCATCACCCTGGACCAGGACCTGATCCTGTACCTCTTCGGTACACCCGGCCAGGACCGCTTCTGGTTCATGTGGGACGACCTCGTACGCGGCGCCATCGGCGCCGTCGTACTCGTCGACACCCGCCGACTCGCCGACTGCTTCCCCGCCGTCGACTACTTCGAGAACAGCGGACTCCCCTTCGTCATCGCCCTCAACGGCTTCGACGGACACCAGCCCTACACCCCCGACGAAGTCCGCGAAGCACTCCAGATCGGACCCGACACCCCGATTCTCACCACGGACGCGCGGCACCGGGCGGATGCGAAGAGCGCTCTGATCACGTTGGTGGAGCACGCGCTGATGGCGCGCCTGCGGTAGGGCCCGCGGCCCGCTTTCCCGTACACGAAGGCCCCACGCTCCCTGGAGGAGTGCGGGGCCTTCGTGGTGTGCGTCCGGCCTTCTGCCGGGCGCCGGGGTGGGCTGGTGGTCAGCCCTGCCAGCTGTGGGGGGCGCGGAAGCCGGGGGTGCGCTCCAGGCGGCGCCAGCCGGCTGTGTCGCGGCCTCGGTGGGCGGGTGCTGCTGCGGGCTGGGCGGCGGCGCGGGCGAGCAGGACCGCGGTTATGGCGGCCAGCTCCTCGGGGTCGGCAAGACCCTTCTCGACGCGCAGCACGGACTCGGCGGCAGTGGTCATGAGTGTCTCCGTCTTCTCGGCAGGGCTGTGGACTACTGCGGGGGGTTGCCGTGCTTGCGGGACGGCAGGTCTGCGTGCTTGGAGCGGAGCATGGCCAGTGAGGCGATCAGGACCTCGCGGGTCTCGGCGGGGTCGATGACATCGTCGACCAGGCCGCGCTCGGCGGCGTAGTAGGGGTGCATCAGTTCGGCCTTGTACTCCTTGACCATGCGGGTCCGCATGGCCTCGGGGTCCTCGGCGTCGGCGATCTGCCGGCGGAAGATGACGTTGGCGGCGCCCTCGGCGCCCATCACCGCGATCTCGTTGGTCGGCCAGGCATAGGTGAGGTCGGCGCCGATGGACTGGCTGTCCATGACGATGTACGCACCGCCGTAGGCCTTGCGCAGGATCAACGAGATCCTCGGCACCGTGGCGTTGCAGTAGGCGTAGAGCAGCTTCGCCCCGTGCCGGATGATTCCACCGTGCTCCTGATCCACACCGGGCAGGAAGCCGGGTACGTCCAAAAGGGTGATGATGGGGATGTTGAAGGCGTCGCACATCTGGACGAACCTGGCGGCCTTCTCGGACGCCTCGATGTCCAGGACACCGGCCAGGGCCTGCGGCTGGTTGGCGACGATGCCGACGACCTGGCCGTCCAGGCGGGCCAGCGCGCAGATGATGTTGCGGGCCCAGCGCTCGTGGATCTCCAGGTAGTCGCCCTCGTCGACGAGCTCCTCGATGACCTTGTGCATGTCGTACGGGCGGTTGCCGTCGGCCGGGACCAGGTCCAGCAGGACGTCACCACGCCGGTCGGCCGGATCATCACTCTCCGCCACCGGCGGGTTCTCACGGTTGTTCGAGGGCAGCATCCCGATCAGGTACCGGACCTCCGCGATGCACGTCTCCTCGTCGTCGTACGCGAAGTGCGCGACACCCGAGGTCTCCGCGTGCACATCGGCACCGCCCAGACCGTTCTGGGTGATCTCCTCACCCGTGACCGCCTTCACGACGTCCGGTCCGGTGATGAACATCTGCGAGGTCTCACGGACCATGAACACAAAATCCGTCAGCGCCGGGCTGTAGGCCGCACCGCCCGCGCACGGGCCGAGCATCACGCTGATCTGCGGGATCACACCCGAAGCCCGCGTGTTGCGCTGGAAAATACCGCCGTACCCGGCGAGCGCCGACACGCCCTCCTGGATACGGGCGCCGGCACCGTCGTTCAGCGAGACCAGCGGCGCACCCGCCGAGATGGCCATGTCCATGATCTTATGGATCTTCGTCGCGTGAGCCTCACCCAGCGCCCCGCCGAAAATCCGGAAATCGTGCGCGTAGACGAAGACCGTACGGCCCTCCACCGTGCCCCAGCCGGTGATGACACCATCCGTATACGGCTTCTTCGCCTCCAGACCGAACCCCGTCGCCCGATGCCGACGCAACTGCTCGACCTCCCGGAACGAACCCGGATCCACCAGCAGCTCAATGCGCTCACGCGCCGTCAGCTTGCCCTTCGCGTGCTGCGCCTCGGTCGCCCGGTCACTCGGCCCACGCCGCGCCTGCTCACGCAGCGCCAGCAGTTCGGCCACACGGCCACGGGTATCGCTCGGCCGGCCCGGGGTTTCGTCCACAACGGTCATGTACCGACCCTACGAAGTCCGGCAAGAAAATCGTGCCGTCGACTCCGTACAGTCTCCCGCCCGGTTTCCTGGTGGAGCCTGACAGAAGCCGTGGACCATGCAGGCGAAGTGCCAGCCCACCCCCCTCGCCGCTTGTGGGAACTCCACAAAGGTATCCGTGGACGTTCACTGTGCTCTGCCACACACCCCGGTCAGCCGGGGGGTGGCGGACGGCTGGGCGTCCTGGACCTTCTGGATGTCCTCCAGCCGGGGCCGTACCGGCTCCTCCGGATGGGCGACGGTCAGCAGGACCGCCTCGTAGAACGCGTCCCGCACGGCGGCCGGCATGACGTCGGAGGCGTCCAGGCAGAGCGGGACCCGCTGATCGGTGAAGCGGGTGCTGATCTCCCTGTCGACCTTGCCCTTCTTGGCCGGGACCGCCGCGTTCGGTGAGAACACCCCGCCCTTGCGCCCCCAGTCCTCCTGCGCTTCCCGGGAGGCGAGCCGCCTGATCATGTCACGGGCCCGGCCGCCCCGGCCGAACAGCGCGGCGAAGTCGGCCGCCACCTCGTGGGCCTTCACCGTGTACGGACCGCCGGGCAGCAGTGACGCCGAGTCCATGAAGCCTGCCTGCTCCTGGTGGTCCCCGTAGAAGGCGCGGGCGAAGGAGCCCTGGTGCTCCAGGTCGCAGCCGCCGCCGAAGAGCAGCCCGTGACCGCCGACCGGGCCCCGGTGGTCGGCGAGCAGCGCCCTGCGGGCGGCGTCCCGGTCCTGGGCGAGCAGCCCGGCCCAGGTGGTCCAGGCGCTGCTCACGCGCTCGTCGGTCCACTTCAGGTCGCCGGTCGCCCAGTCCTCGTAGAGGTTGGGGCCCGCCCGCTGGAGGATCAGGTCCTCGATCCAGTCGCTGCCGGGCCAGCCGGACGCGCCGTCGTCGCCCATGCCGACGCACCAGGAGCTCAGGGGCGCGGGAACCGGGTCCGGGGGCTCGTCCCCCCGGTACCAGACGATCGACTTGAGGTCCGCCTTGAGCGGCACCCACAGGTCGTCAGCTATGCCGCGCGCCCCGGGCCGCCACGGGTTCCCGTACTCTGCGGGCTCGTACAGCCCGCTCAGCGGCTGCAGCCGCTCCTCCTCTGCATACTCGACGAGTTCACCGACGCCCGGCAGGATCGCGATGTCGGGCGGATTGCCGGCCTGCACCGCGGCGAGCAGCACCTCGCGCGTCGCGGCGGTCCCCTGGTAGGTGTACGGGATGCCGAAGCCGTCCAGCACCTCCTTGAACTGCCGTTCCTGCTCGTCGGTCCACGGGCCGAGGATCGTCACCTTCGGCTCCTCGTCGCTGCCGCCGGGCGCCGAGAGCCCGCAGCCCCCGGCGGTCAGCAACAGCGCCAGGACGAGCAGCAGGGCGCGGGTCCGTCGGGTCATCCGGCCCTCCAGTAGTCGGCGTTGAGCCGCCGGCAGATGCCGACGGCGGGCAGCAGGACGATCAGCGCGCCGCCGCCGAGTACCCCGTAGTAGGTCCAGCTCTGCCAGCTCCGTGCGGCCAGCCCGCCGCGCAGGAGCGTGGACTCGTCGATGACGTCCCGCTGGGACTCGGCCAGGTGGTCCCGGTGGTCGTGGGCGCGCTCCTCGATGGCGACGAGCCGGTGGCGGGCGGTGTCCAGGCGCTCCTGGGTGGCGGTGGTCGCCCACAGCGGGACGACAGCCAGGGCGACGGCCGCCAGCAGCGTCAGCAGCAGCCAGGGATCGTGGCTGCGCCCGCAGCGCACGCGCAGTACCCACAGCGCCGAGAGTGCGGTCAGGGCCAGTACCAGCAGGCCCAGTTCGGCCACCGCCCAGCCGGTGCGCTGGAGGGCGCCCATGGAGCTGACCCGGTCGACGCGCTGCATCTGGTGCCGCTGCAGGACGTCCAGGCGCGGCACCACTCCGGTGCCCGGCCGGCTGAGGATGCCCTTGGCCTCCGCGAACTTCTCCCGCTGCATCCAGTAGTCGTCCACGTACTTGACCGAGCCGGGCGTCATCGAGCTGCTGTACGAGGTCAGCAGGCCGCCGTTGACCGTATCGAGCACGCCGCGGCCGCGTTCGCCGTCGATCTGTACGTCCGAGAGCCGGGACAGCCCCTGGCTGGCGGCGGAGAGCTGGTTCTCGTAGCGCGCGCCGGCGCCGCTCACGTTGTCGATGTTCTTGGCGACGGAGATCTGCGCCTCCTCGTGGGCGCGGAGCAGCGCGAGCTGGGTGGCGGCGACTCCCTGGACGGCGGGTGCGCCGCGGGTGCGCATCTCGCCGGCGGAGTTCTGCACCTCGCGGTAGGAGGTGAGCAGGACGGTCATCGAGACGAGTGCGGTCACCACCAGCACCACCAGGTGCAGTTCGAGCAGCCGTCTGGTGCGGGAGCCGCCGGTCCGGGTCCGGAAGGCGCGTGTCCAGCGAGTCAGCCAGGGCATCCCAGCCCCCTTCCGCAGGCGATGCAGTACTGGGCGTGGGCCCCGGCGGGGTGGTCGCAGACCGGGCACTTCACCGGCTTCCCGGCGAGCTGCTCGGGCAGGTCCAGCAGATGGCCGTTGGCGATGTTCAGCCGGCCCCGGCGCACGCTGTCCAGGTCCACGTCCGGGCCGATCCGGACCACGCCCCGGGAGCCGTCCAGGATCTCGGCCACCTCGCGCACCCGGGCCACGACCCAGCTGGCGCCGATCTCGTTGGCCAGCCTGACCGCGAGGCCCAGCTGCTGCCCGGCCTCCTCCCGGCTCAGCGGGTCCAGGGCGAGGAATCCCCGGTCCAGGGCGGCCCGCATCCGGGTGGCGACGTCCATCGTCTGGAGGGTGCTGCCCCCGTCGCCGCCCGCCCCGACCCCGACCGCGTCTCCGGGCGGCAGCCAGCGGACCAGGAGCGGGGCGATGGAGTCACCGACCGAGACGGTGGCCAGCTGCAGCAGCACGCCCAGGGGGTCGGTGCTCGCGTCGACGCCCAGGGTGAGGAGGTAGTCGCGGGTGCCCGGCTCCCACTGGTGGGTCGGGAAGTCGAACCGGCGCGGGTCGCCGGCCGGGTGCACCGCCTGGAGCGCCTGCCGGCGGGGGGCGGTCTCAGTCAGGGTCACCCCGTGCACCGCCGGACGCACGGCCACCGAGACGGGCAGTTCGGGGCTGCGGACCCGGCGCAGCCGACGCACGGCCTCCGTGACCGAGGGCTCGAACCGCTCGGGCGCGTCGACCGGGCTGCCGTGCAGCCGCTCGGCGACGGCGAGCAGCGGCGCGGGGTCCCAGTCGCCGCCGAGCGCGAGCACGTCCGCGGTGAACCACCCCGCGCAGCGGCCCAGTTCGGTGTTCAGCTCGCCGCCGTCCCGGCCGGGTTCGTCGAGGTCGGGGGCGGCCGCCCCGTCGTGGCTGCTCCCGTCGGTGATCAGCAGCAGGTGCCGTACGGGCAGCGGGCGCCGGGCGAACAGTTCGCGGGCTGCGGCGAGCCAGGCCTGGTACCCGGCGGGCGGCCGGTCACCGGCGGCCGGGAGGATCCGGCCCGCGCTGAACGCCGCCCGGCGCTTCTCCCCCCTGCCGGCCAGCGCCCACCGGCCGCGCAGCGGATAGCAGCCGCTCAGAGCCCCGGTCTCGTCGGCGCCGCCCAGGACGGTGAACGAGAGGCCGTCGGGCAGGGCCCGCAGGGCGGCGGCCAGCGCGCCGGCCGCCGCCTCCCGGCGCCCCGCCGCGACGTCCAGCGCGATGACGACGGCGAGTTCGACGGCGGGCAGCTCGTCGCTGGGTCCGATGCCGACCGCCTTGACCCGCACGTGGGCGTCGATCCGCGCGTCGCGGTGCGGCTGCTGATCGCGCCGGACGTCGACGGACACCTTGAGGCCGACGGGCAGCCGCGGGGCGGGCGACGGATCGGTAGCGCCCAAGGGGCTGCCTCCAGTTGAGTCGTTGCGGGCGGACACGGGGAACGGGTCTGCGGGCGGACACCAGGGCCGTTTCGGCGGGCGGGCGTCAGGAGCGGGTCTGCGGGCGGACCGCGTGCGAGAGGTCGATCAGCCGCTCGTACTCGGCCGGCGCCTGCCGCTGCCGGGCCAGCCAGCGGTAGCACTGCTCCAGCTCCATCCGGACGTCCCGTTCCCCGGGCACGGCCGGGGGCGGCAGGCCCGTCCGCGCCCAGCGCCCGCGTGGCTTCGGCCCGCCGGCCGCCGCCCGTACCGCGTCGAGCTTCCACTCGTACAGCTCGGTCCGCAGCAGCCAGGCGGGTTCGTCGCCCGCGACCACCGGGGGATGCGCACCCGGTGTGGGGGCGAGCAGGGCGAGGCAGGCGTCGATGTCCGCCTCATCGGGCAGTGGCCGCTCCCCCGCCGCGAGCCGCGCCGCCCGGATGCGGAAGGCGGCGATCCGCGCGACGGTGTGGTCGCGCGACTCGTCGGGCACCTGGTCGAGGACCTTGATCGCGGCGGCCCGGTCCCCGCGTGCCAGGGCGAGCCGGGCCAGCCCCAGGGCGGCGCCGACGTGCGAGGGGTTGCGGGCGTGCACGGCGCGGAACAGCTCGTACGCGGAGCGCCCGGCGGAGGCCGCCCCCTCCTCCCCGAGGTGTTCGACGCCGAGCTGTTCGGCGCCGTAGGCGAGCGCGAGCTTGGCCGCGTACTCGCCGGGCAGCGCCCGGTGCACGGCGGAGAACTGCTTCAGGGCCTCATCGAGCATCGCCCGCCGGTCGTCCAGCACATCTGCGCCCCGCAGCGCGACGAGCCCCCGGTGCCAGCTGAGCCGCCACTCCCTGACCGGTCCGGGGCCCGGTATGCCGGCCGCCGCCTCGACCTGTTCCCGGGCGGCCGCGAGTGCCTCGTCGCCCTCCTGGCCGAGCAGCAGCCGGGCGTTGTGCAGGCAGATCTCCACGGACCGCTCACCGCGGGAGGGCTGGGCCAGCGGCTGCCCGGGGTCGTAGCTGCTGACGCCGAAGCGGGCCGCCTGCGGGTCGCCGGGGTAGGGCCTCGGCACCGGCAGCCGGCGGGCGATCTCGGTCGGGGTGGGCAGCCCGGAGTCGAGCGCGGGCGAGCGGGGTGTCTCCCGGCGGCCGTGCAGCGGGCGGCGCAGCCAGTGCGCGTAGTCGGGCACCGAACCCAGCCGGACGCCGAGGAGTTCGGTGGACGGGGTGAAGTAGTCGGAGGGTTCGGGCTGGTCGCGTTTGCCGCGCAGGGCCCGGATCTCGCGCAGTACTCCGCGCAGTTGGCCCGCCATGTCGTCGGCGGAGCCGAAGCGGCGCTCCGGGGCGTGTGCCGTGGCCCGCTCCACCACCAGCCGGAAGGAGCTGATGCCGAGTCCCGGCACGTCGTCCCCGACCGCCCAGCCGGCCAGTTCGCCCAGGGTGACGCCGACGGTGTGCAGGTCGTGCGCGACGGTCAGCGGTTTGCCGCCGTCCATCTCGGGGGCGGCGAACCAGGGGGTGATCACCGGAGGCGGGTCGGTGGCACCGGCCTTGCGGACCCCGCCGAGGTCGATGACCTTGATGCCGTCGCGGTGGTGGATGACGTTGGACGGCTTCATGTCGCCGTACAGGAAGCCCATGCCGTGCAGATGGGCGAGGGCTTCCAGGATCTGGCAGCCGTAGGTGATGACGTGCTCGATGTCGAGGACGAAGTCGCCCTGCCTGGTCAGTTCGACGACGGCCGACAGCGTGCGGTCGCCGACGTCCTCCATCACGATGTAGCCGCCGGACACGGTGCCGTCGGCGTTGCGGGTGCTGACGAAGTCGCGGATCTGGACGATGCGTTCGTGCCGGATCGCGACCAGGCTGCGGCGCTCCTCACCGGCCTGGGCCGCGCCGCGCTCCGCGTAGCGGTTGAGGAGACCCTTGACCGCGACGAGGTCCTCCAGGTGAGTGTCCTGCGCCAGGTAGACCCAGCCCTGGCCGCCGTGGGCGATGGGGCCCCGGATCCGGTACTGGTCCTGGAGCGGCGGCCCGCCCTTCGTCAGCTCGGGGCGGTAGGAGTAGGGGGCACCGCAGCGGGGGCAGTGGCCCTCCTGCGGCGGTGACGCCGCGGTGTACGGCGGGACGAACGCCACCCCGCAGGCCTTGGCCGAGCACGTCATCACGATGCGCACCGGCCGCTCGGCCGCGCTGAGCCGCTCGGCCGGGGTGCCCGGCTCCAGCAGCGGGAGTTCGAGGAGTCCGGCGGGCCCGTGCTCCTCGGGGGCGGCGGGCAGCGGCGGAAGTCCGGGGTCCGACTCGTCGCGGCCGCAGGTGTCGCAGTAGCCGGTGGGCTGGACGGCCCCCTCGCAGGGGCCTCCGGTGAAGCGGCGGTGCGGGCACCGGATCCTCATGCGCGCCCCGCCGGACCCGGGCCGGTGCGCTGCCCCGGCAGCTCCGGGGGCCTTGACCGCGACCGCTCGTCGAGGTCACCGCGCAGCTCGCGTAACAGCTGTTTCAGCGCGGCCAGCCGCTCCCCCGGGTCGGCGACCGACCGCAGGGCGTGCAGCTGACGGCGGCGGGTGGCCGCGTCGACGGCGGGGCGGGGGACCAGGGACGCCGAGTCGAGCAGGCCGCTGAGCCTGACCCACTCGCGCTCCGAGCGCTCGGTCCTGCGCACCAGTACCTCGGCCCGTTCCTCCAGGGCCGGTACCAGCAGGTCCCGGCCCACCGCGTCCAGCGCCGCTCCCTCGCCGCTGCGGAAGATGACCAGCAGCCGGAATCCGAGCGCCCGCACGCGCGTCAGCAGGGAGACCAGTGCGCCCGGGTCCGGGTCCTCGTCCAGGCCGATCACGGCGAGCACCGGGCCCGAGCCGGCCGGGGAGCCGGCCAGCGAGCGCTCCGGCTCGTCGCCGCCCTCCAGGAGCCAGTCGCGGTAGGCGTTGCGCTGGTGGCGGGGCGGCCGCAGCTGCCTCACCAGTGTCTCGACGAGCTCCTCCGGCCGGGTGCGCCCGCCCCGGTGGACGAGGTGGGCCCGGTGGAGCTGGTGCTGCAGCGTACGGTCCCGGCCGCCGCCGTGCGGGACGACCCCGACCCGCACGGCGGGCTGGTCGACGCCCGCGAACCAGGCGCGCAGCCGCTCGGACAGCCCGCTGTCCCAGCCGTCGGGCCCGCTCAGTTCGGCCACGAGCGGCACGAGTTCGGCGATGCGGTCGACGGGGATCATGTACGAGAACGCCAGGTCGTTCTCGTCGGGCAGTTCCAGTTCCAGATCGCCGCGCCAGCTCACCACCAGACCGACGACCAGGTCGGTGCCGGCTCCCTCGCCCCGGGTCTGGACGGCCGCGCCGCTGAAGCCGGGGCGTACCACCTCGACGTTCCGGCCGGCGTCGAGCTGCACCCACGCACCGTGCAGCCCGCTGATCCGGCCGGTCAGCCACATGCCCTCGTCGAAGGCCTGGGAGTAGCCGCCGATCCACACTTCCTGGCCGCGCTCCATCCGCCGCGCCAGCCGGGCGGGGGCCGCCTGCGGGCGTGGGCTGTCCAGCGCGAGCACGGCGATGTCCTCATGGGCGTGCCCGTCCCGGCCGGGCAGCCAGCCGTCCGGTGCGACCCGGGCGGCGACCGGCGGGATCGCGGGGCTCTCGGCGAACTCCACCCACATCCGGGCGTCGGCCTCCCCGACGACGTGCGCGCAGGTCAGCATCCGGTCCTGGGTCAGCAGCACGCCGGCCCCGCACACCTCGCCGTCGGGACCGCCGCGGCGTAACCGGAGCCGCCAGTCCGCTCTCAACTCCCCCATGGCTCCTGAGCGTACGCGTGCGACGGCGGTCCTTCCCAGACTCCCGGCAGACTCCACCCGCCGGATCGCGCGCGAGGAGCTACCGGAGGTCACACCTGAGGGTGGCCCCTGCCTTCCCCGGATCGACGCCCAGCACCAGTCGCCGGCCGGTGGCGCGGACCTCGATGCCCGGGTCCGCGGGGACGGCCTCGCGCACCGTATGGTCCCAGACCACCTCGAAGGGGCTGCCGCTCCGGTCGGGGCCGCTGATCCGGATCGTGGCGGTGCCCCGGCGCTCGCGCAGGAGGACACTGGCCGGTCCGGTCGAGGAGAGCCGCCCCGCCGGGCCGGGCTGCCAGAAGTTGGCGGCGGTCAGCCCGAGCGAGCGCACGGCGACCGCCTGCACGGCCGGGGTGTTGGCGAGGACCCGCAGCCAGTGCCGGTCGGCGGCGCGGGCGGCGACGGTGCGCCGGGAGGCGCCGGGCATCAGGAGGTAGAGGTAGCCGGCGTCGGCCGGGTCGGTGCCGTGGTCGAGCCAGAGGGTCTGCCAGTGGCGGGTGCGCTGTTCGGCAGAGCTGGTGGTGTTGATGTCGGACCAGGCGCCGGTCCGGGCCTCGCGCAGGGTGCGCAGTTCGGCGCCGCCGGGCAGCACCCAGCCGCCGTGGCCCGCCAGATGGGCCCAGCGGGGGCGGCGGCGGTCCTCGACGGTGAGGGCCTGCCCGTCCCCGTCCGGGCCCAGGTTGCGGTTGTCGACGACGGTCTCGACGGGCACGCCGTCGGCGGCGGTGATGCCCGCGCCGAGGCAGATGACCGTGTCGGCGGCGCAGAACCAGGACTTGCGGGCCTCCAGGGTGGAGTCCAGGCCCTTCACGTGCTGGCCGATCGCGGCGAACTCGCCGTCGTGCGCGCCGCCGGTCCAGCGCACGTCGGGCCGGGGTTCGCCCCACTCGCCGCCCGCCCGGTCGGCGAGCCGTTTGGTGGAGACGGTGGTGCCGGGCAGCCGGTACCAGTCGACGGTGGGCCAGAACCAGTCGGTGTACTGGTCGCCGCCGTCCCGGCCCTGCCACCAGTAGAGCATTCCGGCCCCGGTGTGCCAGCCGCGCGGGTTCTCGCCGTTGCCGCACTCGTAGGAGCTGATCCGCTCCGACGACATGGCGAGGTTCGCGACCCAGCCGGGGCGCCGGTGCACGGCCCGGTCCATCGCGGCGAACAGGGTGTGGCCGACGGGTTCGGGCGCGGCGGGCACCGGGGCGCCGGCCGCCGCGTGCAGCCGGGCGAGGTCGGCGACCCCGAACTGCGGGGCGGTGAGGACCGGGCTGACGGTGTCGCGTTCGATCCAGCCCTTGATCATGCCGTGCCACCGGTCGCGCTCGGCGGCGGAGGCGCCGTTCGCCAGGAGCGCGACGGCGGCGATCAGCCCCTGACCGTGGAAGTGGTCGCTGCGCATGACGTGGAGTTCGTCGCTCTTGAGGAGTCCGCGGCTGATGGCCCGGCCGTTGACGCTGTCCATCATCAGACCGTCGTGGATGAGCGGCGCGTAGGCGTGCTCGACGCTGTCCAGGATGACCTGGCGGCCCGGGTCGGTGACCTCCCAGGTGGATCCGGCCAGCAGGGCGAAGAGGCGGCCCAGGCCGTCGAGCATGACCTGGCCGTACGTGCCGGAGTAGGCGATCCAGGTGTGCTGGATGAACGAGCCGTCGGCGTAGAGGCCGTCGCCCTCGTTCACGTAGGGGAAGACCGGTGAGAGGGCGTCGCGGGCGAGCGCCGTCTTGGCGGCGTCGCGGCCCAGGATGCCGCGCAGGGCGACCGAGCGGCAGAGGTCGACCCGGTTGGCGCCGGTGGAGGTGCCGCTGTAGTCGGTGAGCGCGGTGTCGGGGATGAAGTGGTCGACGGCGGCGCAGGCGGCCTGCACGCGCTCCTCGCCCAGGTCGGGGCGGAGCACCGCGACGATGTCCATGAGCAGGCGCGGGCTGCCGATCTGCCATTCCCACCAGTTGCCGTACGGGGTGGTGGACGGGTTGTAGACGGTCGTGGAGAGGTGGTCGAGTCCGCGGACGATGTCGGCGAGCAGCCCCGCGTCCCCGGTGTGGCCCGTGCCCTGCTGGGCGTAGGCCTGGGTCATCGTCCACAGCCGGGTGTAGCTCCAGGTGATGCCGGACGGCGGGTCGAAGGTGTGCCCGGCCCAGAGCGAGTCGGCGGCGGGGGCCATGGTCGAGCGGAACCCGGCGGCGAGTTCACCGGTGCCGGCGAGCCGGGAGGCGTAGGGCTCGGCGGCGGGGTCGTAACCGGTGCCGAGCGAGAGCTCGTTCCAACGCAGCCGCAGCGTCTCGAACTCGTCGTCGGCACCGGCCGCGCGGGCGGCGGGCGCGAGCGCGAGGCCCAGCGCGGTGGCACTTGTGGTGGCGAGGAAGGTGCGGCGTGACCAGGCGGGCAGAAGTGACACGGGGCTACCTCCGGTGTGCAAGTGGTTTAGACCGGGCGGAGCTTGGTCTAGCACGCGCTTACTACGACGGGGAAGGGGCGGGCCGTCTTCGGCCCGCCCCCTCCCCTCATGGAGCCGGTCAGCCTCCGCAGTGGAAGCGGGCGCTGCCCCAGTCGGCGTGGTCGTTGCCGTTGCTGTCGCCGCCGTCGCCGACGACCAGTTCGGCGTACTTGGCGCCGGTGACGTCCGCCGTCAGCGACCAGGCGCTGTCGGCGGCCTTGAGGACCGGCGACTTCACCTTCTCGGTGCCGTCGGCCGTCACGGAGAACTGCACGCTGCCGGCGCTCTTCTGCACGTCGTCCACGCCCACCTCGGCGGTGAACGAGGTGCACTTCCCGCCCAGGTAGTAGCGGACCTTGGCGGGTGCGTGGGTGCCGAGGCCCTTCTCGTAGACCGCTCCGCCGATGGTCAGCGGGGTGCCGTCGCCGGTGCCGGTCTCGCCGTTGGAGAGGTCGCGCTCGACCGGTCCCCAGCCGTTCTCGGAGGCCGTCCAGTCCAGGTCACTGGCCCAGCTGTCGGTGGTGGGCGGCGGCGGCAGGGTCCGTACGGAGGTCTGCGCGCCGAGGGTGCGCCGTTCGCCGCCGACCGTGTACGCCGCCTGCGAACCCAGTGCGTACGTCCGGTACTCGGCATCCACCGGCGGGGTGACCTGCCAGCTCCCGGTGACCTTCGCACCGGCGGCGACCGAGTCGAAGGTGACGGGGCCCGCAGGCTCGGCGTGCCAGCCCTCGGGGACGGTCAGGCCCACGGTGACGCCGGTGACGCCGGTGGCCTCGTAGTTGGTGAAGCTCGCCTTCACGGTGTTGGCCGTGCCCGGCTCCAGGGTCTCTGCGGCCGGTGCGACGGTGAGCGTGCCGCAGGCGGCCTGCTCGCCCGCGGGGGCCTTGCCGAGGTCGGTCACGGTGAAGCCGTCGAGGGCGAAGTCGGCGCCCTCGGGGGCGTCGCCGCGCTTGCGCAGCCCGGTCCAGGTGTCGCCGCAGCCCGCCGTGACGGTCTCGGTGAAGTGGCCGGTGGTGTGCTGGGCGCCGATGGCGGTGGCCCGGGTCTCGACCGAGCCGGGCTTGCCGTCGGCGGTGATCCGGTCGTAGCCGTCGACCCACTCGTAGGCGCCGGCGTGGCTGGACTGGTAGTCGTACTCGACCCGGTAGCGGTGGCCGTCGGCCATCGGCACGGTCCAGGGCGTGGTCCGGTAGACGAGTCCGGCGTTCTCCTCGTGGGCCTTGAGGGACTCGCTGCCGCCGAGCACGTCGTCGATGAGCTTCCCGTTCCAGCCTGCCTGGGTGTACGGGGCGTGCAGCTGGGAGATGCTGGTGCGGGGGTCTGTGGAGCCGCCCGCGTCGCCCTTGAGGAAGGGGCCCCAGCCCTGGTCGACGTCCTCGAAGTCCTCGTACACGACGGTGTTCTTCTTCGTGGCCGGGGCGTTGGCGACGACGCGTACGTCATCGGCGCGGACGGTCGCCGCGCTGCCGCCGGCCGCCTCGATGCGCAGGGTGGTGCGCCCGTTGGCCGGGGCGGTGAAGTTCACCTTCGCGCGCTGGAAGTAGGTGCCGTGCCAGTCGGACGCGGCGACCTGGTCCTTGGCGGTGGAGCGGTCCACGGCGACGGACTTCCCGCCGGCCGACAGGGTGGTGTGCCTGGTCTTTCCGGGCTGGACCTCGATGAGGGCGGACGCGGTGTAGCGCGCGCCGGGCTTCAGCCCGCCGATGGACTGGGAGAGCGCGGCCGTGCCGGTGCCGGAGAGCTTCGCGCTGTTGCGGCCCTGGCCGTCGGTGTCGCGGACGGCGGTGCCGGTCTTCGACCAGTCACCGAGCCTGCCGTCGTTGAAGCCGGGGTCCTCGACCGGGGTGCCCTCGCCCCACTTGGCGTCGGCGGCCTTCGGTGCCTTGTCCGGGTAGAGGACGTAGGGCTGTCCGGCCTCGGACGTCAGCGTGACCTTCCCGTCCACGGGACGCACCGTGCCGGTCTTCACCCGGCCGTTGTCGGTGAGCTTGTAGACGGTGTACGTGCCCTTGGAGGGCACCGCCCAGCTGCTCGTGCCGCCGGACTCGCTGTAGTGGTACAGCTTCTTGCCGCCGTCCCAGGGCAGCAGGTAGTCGGTGCCGCTGAGCACCTTGCGGCCGTGGTCGTAGAAGGTCCGCTTCCCGTCCTCGACGCTGCCGCTGACTCCGCCGGTGAAGGTGATGTCGTTGCCGTCCCAGCGGGTGATCTTCTGCTGCTGGAGGTACTTGGCGGGCAGGTTGCGCTGCCAGATGTTGTCGTAGAAGGCGTTCCAGTCCGTCTCGCCGGTCCAGCCCTCGAACTCGTCGATCGCGCTCTGGCCGAGGACCGGGTCGTTGTTCCAGACGTCCTTCTCGTCGTTGCGGATGAAGCGGATGATCTGCGAGTTGAGGCCCTTGTTGGTGGCGCCGCCGTAGTCGAGGTCATTGGCCCAGTGCGACCAGAGCGAGCCGCGCTCGAACTTGTCGGCCCACTCGCTGGAGACGTTCCAGCCCTGCTTCTGGAGGGACTGGAGGGTCTTGTCGGCGATCCAGCCGTGCGTGTAGTAGACGTCGATGTACAGCATGCTGAGGTTGCTGTCCGTCTCGTCCCGCAGCTGCTGGAAGCGCCTGGCGAGGTCGCCGCTGTTGATGTCGCGGCGCTGGTCTATGTAGTAGCTCTGGTTCAGCCAGTTCCAGCCGGGCTTCGACTTGTCGACGAGCTTCTCGTCGAACGCCTTCGCCTCCGGGTAGGCCTCGGTGGCGTTGACGTGGACGCCGAAGGTGGCGCCCCACTTCTTGCCGTCCTTCAGGAGCTCGTTGAGGTCCTTCAGCCCGCCGGCGCGCTTGTTGTAGTTGCCGCCGTAGTCGGGGTGGGCGGAGTCGTGGCCCTCGGAGGCGTACCCCTTGAGCAGCGCGAGCTGTCCGAGGCCGTCGGTGGCCAGGGAGATCCGCTTGACGTCGTCGAGGGTGCGCAGGAAGGGGTGGGTGGCCTGGCTGGCGAAGTTGAACGGGATGTGGGTGACGACCCGGTCCGCGGTGTCCTCGCTGCCCGGTGCGACCACGCCGATGGAGCGGAAGGCGACGGCGCCGTCCTGCCAGTCGACGGACCTGTCGCCGTTGGCGTCGGGCGTGACGACGACCTTCGCCCAGGGCAGGTCGTCGCCGCTCGAAGGCTTCGGTGCGCCCTCGCCCCGGTAGGTCCACTGCCCGGACCAGACGCCGACCCGCGTCGAGCCGTCGTCGGCCTTGCGGGCCTGGTGCCAGAAGCGGGCGTCGTCACCGCCGGTGGCGCCGGCGGGCTTGTCGTACGAGGAGTTGGACTCGACGGCGGCCGCGAGCGATCCGGTATTGACGATCGCGTAGGTGCCGCCGACCGGTGCCGCGTCGGCCTTGGTGGCGTCGGTGACCTTCGCGAAGACGTCGGCGGTCCTCGTCGAGTCCGGGTCGAGCTTGGTGAAGGCGGTGGCGGCTCCGGCGTCGGTGCTCGCGACGGAGACGAGGTCGTGGCCGGGGATGTCGATCGTGCCGACCCGGAAGGCGGCGGTGTCGCGGACGGCGGTCACCTTGAAGGTGGTGGCGCGCCCCGAGACGGAGAGCGAGGCGTCGATCTCGACGCCGGGCAGGTCGGGGAAGGTCAGCGTGTAGCGGGCGGCCGACCTGGTGATCCGGGGCGCGCCCTTGAGCTTCACGTCGTGCGCGGCGCCGTTGAGGGTGACGGCGGTGACCGGCCGGGTGCTGCCGGACAGCTGATTCCCGGAGGCGCGGTCGGTGTACGTCAGGACGCGCGGGAAGTCGTCCGCGACGGCGACGGCGAGCTGCGCGGAGGCGATGACGGCGCCCGACGGGACGGCCGATGCGGCCGGGGCGGGCGCGGGGGCGGCGGCTGAGGCGGGGAGGGCGGTCCCCACCAGAGCCAGGACGGCGGCTGAGGCGGCGGCAGCAGCGCCCGCCGTAGTGAATCTTGGCGACATGTGCTCTGCGTAGTCGCCGTGTCCGGACACCGTCAACGACGTACGGCGCCGAGGGCCCCTCCAGTCCAACAACCGCTCTGCGTAAGTCCAAGTAAGCCCACGTGGGGAGCGCGTGGGGAGCGCGGGGCGCGGCACCGGCTCCGTGTTCAGTTGTTGATCACGGCGGCCGGATGCGTGCGGGGTGGAACACGTCAAGTAGCGACTCTGTGCGTCGAGTTGTGAAGACCTTCGATTTTTGAGAGCGCTCTCAGTCACAAGTCTTGACGGTCGCCGCAGCCCTCGCAAGAGTGGTGCGCACCGCGGACGCGCTCGTTCCACCTCCCCCGCACCATCCCGCCGTCCACAGTCTCCTGTCCCCCGCCGATCGCCACCCCCCACATCTCCCCCCCCACCCTTCATCTCCCCCCATCACCACCCGCTTCACCTCCCCTCACCACCCCCCACGCCTCAGGAGTCCCCTCGTGATTTCGCGCAGACTGTTCCTGACGGGCGGCGCCGCCGCCTCCGCGACCGCACTCACCTACCCCCTGTGGGGAAGCGCGCTGAGCCCGAGCGCGTCGGCGGCCGCCGCGACCTGCGAACTGGCCCTGGAGAACAAGTCCCTGTCCGGCAAGGTCAACGCCTACGTCACCGGCCACGAGCAGGGCACCGACCGCTGGGTGCTGCTGCGGGCCGACGGCAGCGTCTACCACCCCGAGTCCCCGTCGGCCCCGCAGACCCCGCTGCCGGTCGACTGCGCCATCCCGCTGAACGCGGCGGGCGGCGCGCCCGTCGTCGTGACGCTCCCCCAGATGTACGGGGCGCGGGTCTACTTCGTGCGCGACGACACCCTGGACTTCTACCTCAACCCGGGACCCGCCCTGGTCGAGCCGGCCTTCGCCAACGCCACGGACTCGAACTACGGGCGCACCTGGTCGTTCTGCGAGTTCACCTTCAACCCGTCGCAGCTGTACGCGAACATCAGCTACGTCGACCTGGTGACCGCGCTGCCGATCGGCCTGACCCTGGAGGGCGACAGCACGCACACCGTGGCCCCGCTCCCGGACGGCGCCGTGCAGCGGATCGCCGACGACCTCACCGCCCAGGCCGCCGCGGACGGGCAGCCCTGGGACCAGCTGGTGAAGCGGGGTTCGGACGGCAACGTACTCCGCGTCATCTCACCGCAGAACCTGATGGCGTCGTCCGGCGGCGACATGCCGTTCGGGAACCTGTTCACCTCACAGGTCGACGAGGTCTGGGAGAAGTACCGCTCCACCGACCTGCGGATCGACCTCCAGGGCGGACGCGGAGTCCTCGCCGGACGGGTCACGGGCGACACCCTGACCTTCGACGGCGGGCACACCTTCTCCAAGCCCAGCTCGCAGGACATCTTCACCTGCAACGGCGGCCCGTTCGCCAACAACCCGGCCGACAACGACGACAAGAAGGCCCTGCTGGCGCGGATCGCGGCCGGCTTCAACCGGTCGATCATGCTCAGCCACCCGGACCAGCCGAACGGCACCACGGTGGCGGACTACTACCAGGGCGACGTGACCAACCACTGGTCGCGGATCGTCCACGCCAACAGCCCGATCGGCTACGCCTTCCCGTACGACGACGTACGCCCCGACGGCGAACCGGACGTCTCGGGCGCCGCGAACGACGGCAACCCGCGCCGCTTCACGGTGAGCGTCGGTTCCTGACCTTCCCCACGCAGACCGGCAGGGCCCCCGTCCGGGCGGGACGGGGGCCCTGCCATGCGCGGGCGTCGGTGCGGGTACGGATACGGATACGGATACGGGCACCCGGCCCCGTACCGGCCGGCCGCGTCAGGACTTGCGACAACGGGAAACAAAAGGGAATTGCTTCATTGGTCGAACCGATGACGGTGCGCATTTCCCTGCTTTCGTTTCCCCGCCGTTCCCCTTCGTGCGCGACTCCCTCACCTGGGACGACAGCCGATTCACCGCTATCCGTCAACTCTCTTTCCCAATAAGGACCTTGACGCCATATTCGGTCCCGCGACACCGTGCCGTCATGCGACAGAAGAGAATGGTTCAGCTCATCGCCGCACTCGCGGCCGCCGCCGGGATTCTGCTTTCCGTTCCGGCGGCCGCCCAGGCGGCACCCGCCCCCCACCACGGCCTGCGCTCCTTCCAGGCCGCTCACGGTCTTCGGCCCACCGGCACGGTCGACGCCGCCACCGCCCGGTCGCTCCGGGCGGCGCCGGACAGCGAACTGCGGACGGTCTTCACGGTCGCCGCCGATCTCGGCCCCGCCGAACTGGCCAACGCCCGTAACGTCATCGGCGTCGGAAAGGGTGCCCGGATTCCGGATCAGGGGCAGGTCATCGCTCTGATGACGGCCATGCAGGAATCCAAGTTCGTCAACTACACGACGCCGGTCGACCACGATTCGCTCGGCATCTTCCAGCAGCGGCCCAGTACCGGCTGGGGAACACCGGAGCAGATCACGGACGTCCCCACGTCATCGAAGTCCTTCTACGGGGTGGCCCCGTTCGGCAGCAATCCGGGCCTGATCCAGATCGCGAACTGGCAGACCAGGCCGCCCGGCGAGGTGTGCCAGGCGGTGCAGGTGTCGGCCTTCCCCGACGCGTACGCGCAGTGGGAGCAGTTCGCCCGTGACCTGCTCGCCCAGGAGGGCCCCACGGTCGACCCGATCTACTGAGACACTCCCCCCATCCCGTCGCTACCCCCACGCGTACAGGCGCCCCCCGGCCGTGTCGGCCGGGGGGCGCCGTCGTACGTGCGGCCAGGGGCCCTCAGACCCGGGAGCCCACCGCGAGTTCCCGCCGGGCCCGTGCCGCGGCGCCGACCGGCACGGCGTCGGCGCCCAGGCCGGACCGGACCAGCCGGACGGGGTGACCGCTCACCGGCGGTTCCTCGGCCAGCGACGCGCGGACGACCGGGCCCAGCAGCGGCCAGGCGTGGCTGACCCCGCCGCCCACGACCACCGTGGTGATGTCGACGACGCCCGCCGTCATCACGATGGCCCGCGCGATGCCCGCACCGGCGGCCCGGTACACCGCGAGGGCGTCCTCGTCGCCGCGCTCCGCCGCCCCCGCGACCTCGCGGGCGGTCAGCCGCCGGCCGGTGCGCTCCGTGTAGCGGGCGCCGATGGAGCGGCCGGCGGCCAGGGTCTCCAGGTGTCCTCGTCCGCCGCACGAGCAGAGCAGGTCGCCGAAGCCGGGGATGTGCCCGATCTCGCCGGCCGCGCCGTGCGGGCCGGTGAACAGCCTGCCGCCGCTCCACAACGCGCCGCCGACACCCGTGCCGAGGGTGATCCCGAGTACGTCCGGCTCGTCCCGGACCGCGCCGGACGACGTCTCCCCGGACAGGAAGGCGTTGACGTCGTTGTCCAGGAAGGCCTGGACTCCCAGCGCGTCCTGGACGGCGTCCGTCACCCCGAAACCGGCCCAGCCGGTGAAGGAGTCGCTGGCCACCAGGATGTGACCGGTGGCGGAGTCCACGACGCCCGCGGCGCCGACCCCGCAGCCGGCGAGCCGGCCGGGGGTGCGCTCCAGCAGCGGGGTCAGCGCGTCCAGCGCCGCGCGGATCATGGCCGGGCCGCCGTGGGCGGCCGGGGTGGTCGTCCCGGCCCGGTCCAGGACGGTCAGGTCGTCGTCGCACAGGACCACCTGTGTGGTGGTGCCGCCGATGTCCACGCCGGCGAAGAGCCTGCGGTCGTACGCGTTCATGCCCGGTCCTCCGTTCGGACGGCCGAGAGTGCGGCCAGGCGCTCGGCCCTGCGGCCGCGCTGGATCACCGGGTCGGGCACCGGTACGGCGGCCAGCAGGCCGCGCGTGTAGTCGGTCTCCGGGTGCAGGAGGGTCGCCCCGGTGGGGCCCTGCTCCTGGATTTGGCCGTTCCGCAGCACCACGACGCGCTGCGCGAAGTGCTGGACGACGGCCAGGTCGTGGGAGACGAAGAGGCAGGCGAAGCCCAGCTCGTCCTGGAGCTCGGAGATCACTTCCAGTACGGCCTGCTGCACGCTCACGTCGAGCGCGCTGGTGGGTTCGTCGGCGACCAGCAGCCGGGGCTCCAGGACCAGCGCGCGGGCCAGGCTCACCCGCTGGCGCTGACCGCCGGACAGCTCGCGGGGTGCCCGGTCGGCGACGTCGCGCGGCAGCCGGACGCGGTCGAGGATGGCGGCCACCTTGCTCCGGCGGTCCGCAGCGGAGATGCCCCGGTGGTGGACCCTGAGCGGCTCGGCGACGCACTCGCCGACCGTCATCCGGGCGTCCAGCGACGCGACCGGGTCCTGGAGGACCACGCCGACGCCGGCCCGCAGGGCCCGGCGGGCGCGGGACCGGACGCGGCCGAGGTCGGTGCCGAACAGGGAGACCGTGCCGGAACTCGGCGCGATCAGACCGAGCGCGACCCGGGAGGCGGTGGACTTGCCGGAACCCGACTCGCCCACCAGCCCCAGGGTCTGGCCGGCGTGCACGGCGAAGGAGACCCCGTCCAGGGCCCGCACGGCGTTCTTGCCGCGGCCGAAGTCCACGCTGACGTCGCGCAGTTCGGCCACCGGCTCGGCCTCCGGGTCCGGGGCGGAGGCAGCCGGGGCCGTCTGGCCCGCCTCGGCCACCGACAGCCGGGGCACGGCGGCCAGCAGGCGGCGGGTGTATTCGTGGGACGGCCGCAGCAGCACGTCCTCGACCGGTCCGGTCTCCACGATCTCGCCCCGGTACATCACGGCGACCCGGTCGGCGAAGTCGGCGACGACGCCCATGTTGTGGGTGACCAGCAGGACGCCGGTGCCGGTGTCGGCGGCGAGCCGGCGCAGCAGGTCGAGGATCTCGGCCTGCACCGTGACGTCCAGAGCGGTGGTCGGCTCGTCGGCGATCAGCAGGGCGGGGTCGTTGGCGATGGCCATCGCGATGACCACGCGCTGGCGCTGCCCGCCGGAGAGCTGGAAGGGGTAGGCCCTGGCCCGCTTCTCCGGTTCGGGGATGCCGACCTTGCGCAGCAGCCCGACGGCCTCGGCCGAGGCGTCCTTGGGGGACATCTCACGGTGGTTGCGGATCACCTCGGCGATCTGCCTGCCGACCCGGGTCAGCGGGTCGAGGGCGGTGGCCGGCTCCTGGAACACCATGGAGGCGGTCCGGCCGCGCAGCGACGCGAGGTCGTTCTCCCGGGCGCCGACCACCTGGGTGCCCGCGATGACGGCGCTGCCGGTGGCACGGGCGTTGCCGGTCAGCAGGCCCATCGCGGCCAGCGCGATGGTGGACTTGCCGGAGCCCGACTCGCCGACGAGGGCGAGCGTCTCGCCCGGTTCGACGTGCAGGGAGACACCGCGCACGGCCGGTACCTCACCGGTCTCCGTGGTGAAGACGACGCCGAGGTCGTCGAGTTCGAGAATCGGTCCGGCCTGTGGTGCGGCGGGACCCTTGGTGACGGTCATCCGCGTCCCCTCACGTCGAATGCGTCGCGGAGCCCGTCCCCGATCGCGTTGAACGCCCACACCACCAGGATGATGGCCAGGCCGGGCGGAACGATGAGCCACCAGTAGCCGGAGTACGCGGCGGTGAGACCGGCCGACAGCATGCCGCCCCAGTCGGTGGCCGGGGGCTGGACGCCCAGGCCCAGGTAGGAGACGTAGGCGATGAGCAGGATGGCGTCGGCGATCTGGAAGGTGGCCGCGACGATGATGGTCGAGACGGAGTTCGGCAGG
The DNA here is from genome assembly GCF_003751445.1 of Streptomyces sp. 840.1. Taxonomy (NCBI): domain Bacteria; kingdom Bacillati; phylum Actinomycetota; class Actinomycetes; order Kitasatosporales; family Streptomycetaceae; genus Streptomyces; species Streptomyces sp. 840.1. The sequence continues at coordinate 207,759 of NZ_RJUU01000001.1, forward strand.
ATGTGCCGGATGATCGCCCGGCCGTGCGTCCCGCCGATCGCCCGGAGCGTCAGCACGTAGTCGCGGTTCTTCAGGCTCAGCGTCTCCGCCCTGATCAGGCGCGACGGCACCAGCCAGGAGACGAAGCCCAGGATGACGATCATTCCCGTCAGGTCCGGGGTGGTGATCGCCGAGACCACCAGCAGGATGAAGAGCGCCGGGATGGCGATCCCCGCGTCCACGACCCGCATCATGACCGCGTCGACCCAGCCGCCCGCGTAGCCGGCGACGGCGCCCCACAGGGTGCCGATGACGGTGGCCAGCACGCCTGCGGCGAGACCGACGATCAGCGACACCTTGCCGCCGTACATGAGCCGGCCGAGCACGTCGTGGCCGACGGCGTCGGTGCCCAGCCAGTGCGAGCCGCTGGGTGCGAGGTTGACCTGCTGGAGCATCGTGTGGGTCTGGTCGGTGGAGTACACCAGCGGACCGACGAAGCAGAACAGGATGAAGAAGGCCACGACGCCGAGCCCGACCACGGCGAGCCTGTTGCGGCGGAAGCGGCGCAGGGCGAGGCGGGAGCCGGACGCCGCGGGGGTGGTGGCCGTGGCGGGCACCTGGCCCGGCTGGATGACGGCGCTCATGCCCGGCCTGCCTTCACTCGGGGGTCGATGACACGCTGGACGATGTCGGCGAGGAGCGTGCCGGTCACCGTGGCGACCGCGATGACGAGCACGCAGCCCAGGAGCACGGGGTAGTCGGAGGACTGGGCGGCGGTCCAGAAGAGCAGGCCCATACCGGGGTAGTTGAAGAGCTGCTCGACCACCAGCGCACCGCCGAACAGCACCGGCACGTAGTACCCGAGCATGGCGACCACCGGCGTCAGCGAGTTGCGGAACACATGCCGCCGCAGGAGGGCGCGGGAGCGGGTGCCGCCGGCCCGCGCCGTCCTGACGTAGTCCTCCGAGAGGTTCTCCAGGGTGGCCGCCCGCATGTAGCGGCTGAACACCGCGATCATCGAGGCGGCGCCCGCGACCACCGGCAGGACCAGTGCCTGCGGATCGGAGATCACCTGGGCGAGCGTGTCGCCCTGCGGCGCCTGGGAGGGGAACCACGGCAGCGTCTGGCTGAACACCAGCACCAGGACCAGCCCGAGGAAGTACACGGGCGTGGAGTAGGCGATGAAGCTCAGCGTGGTGATGACGTAGTCCGCCGGCTTGTTGCGCCGCATGGCCTGCCACATGCCCAGCGGGATCGCCAGGAGCAGGCCGACGACCGCCGACAGGACGGTGAGGAGCAGGGTCTTCGGCAGCCGCTCGGTGATGAGCTGGGAGACCGGCTCGTTGAGGGTGTACGAGGTCCCGAGGTCGCCGTGCAACAGCTGGTTCAGGTAGTAGAAGTACTGCACGGGCAACGGCTTGTCGAGGCCCTGCTCGTGGTTGAAGGACGTGATCTGCTGCGGCGTGGCCTGCGGGCCGAGGATCCCGCGTGCGGGACCCCCGGGCAGGGCGTGCAGCAGACCGAAGACCACGATCGTCACGATGACGATCACCACGACGGCCTGGAGGACCCGCCTGATCAGGTAAGAGGAAGTACTCATGTGTTTTCCGGTCGCTTCGGCTCAGTGGTGCGCATGGTCGGCGACCGGGCCTACTTGTTGGTCCACTTCCACATGGCGGGGTGGAAGTTGGCCAGCGAGTCCTGGGCGAAGCCGCCGAGGCCGCTCTTGACCACGGAGACCTGGTAGTCGGGTTCCGGCAGCCAGACCACCGGGAGGTCCTCGGCCAGCGCGGCGCTGTACTTCTGCATGGCGGCGGGGGAGGAGTCGGTGGTGGTCTCGCCGATCAGCTTGTCCACGGCGGGGTTGGTGTAGCTGCCGAAGTTGGAGGCGCCGCCGGTGGCGAAGAGGGAGTCACCGCTCGGGTAGGCCGGGAAGTACCAGCTGCCCGCGCTGCCGAAGAAGGAGAGCTGCCACTTGCAGCCGGAGTCGCCGGCCTTGCACTGACCGGCCTGTGCGAGAACGGAGTTGACCGGTGCGGTCTTGATGCTGAAGCCGATGCCGGACTTGGCGAAGGAGGACTGCAGGGCGCTCATCAGGTTGTCGGTCACGGTCGAGCCGGACTGCGACAGCACCTGCATCTGGAACTTCGTGCCCTTGTCCACGCCCGCGCCGCACTGGTCGTCGCCGCTGCCCGGGTGGGTGCAGACCATGGTGCCGCCCTGCTCGGCCCAGCCGTGGTCGGTGAGCAGCTTCTTCGCCTTGCCGGTGGAGAAGGGGTACGGGTTGTCCTTCTGCTTCGAGGAGACGAAGGCGGAGGTCTGGCCCTGCGGAACGGGGCCGTAGGTCGAGACCGCGGTGCCGTTGAAGATCACCTTGGAGAGGGTCGTCTGGTCGACCGACATCTGGATCGCCTGGCGGGCGTAGAGCTGCTTGAAGACCGGGCCCATGGTGGGGTTGTTGAAGTTGTAGGGCATGTACGTGATCGCCCAGCCGGCCCACGGCTTGAGGGTGTAGCCCTTGGCGGTGAAGGACGCTTCCTGGCTGAGGTTGGTGGCGTTGATGTAGCCGTAGTCGACCGTGCCCGCCCGCAGTGCGTTCTCCTCGGCGTCCGCGGTGGTGAACGGGAGCAGGTTCACCGTCTTGATGTTGGCCTTGCCGCCGCCGTCGTACTTGGCGTTGGCCAGCAGCTGCACCTTGCCGGCCGTCGAGAACGACTTGATGGTGTACGGGCCGCTGACCGTCTTCCAGAGCGGGTCGGTGGCGTAGGCCGAGATCTTCTTGGCGGCGCTGTTGAGGTACGCCCAGACCTTCTTGGCGCCTGCGGGGGTGAGATCGAGGTCCGACACCTTGCCCGCGTCGCTGGTCTTGTCCCACACGTGCTGCGGCATCGGGCGGATCATGCTCAGCTCGTTGGCGAGCATCCACTGGGTGTTGTACGCCTTGTCGAACGTGATCGTGAAGTGCGTGTCGTCCGCGATCTTCAGCGAGGTCCAGTTGTCCGGCGCCTTCCCCGGGCTGTAGCTGGCCCAGTCCTCCCTGTTGGCCTTGACCAGGTTGAACCAGAACTGCACGTCGCGCGAGGTGATCTTCTCGCCGTCGCTCCAGTGCCGGTCGCCGAGGGTGATCGTGACGCTCTTGCTGTCCTTCGCGAAGTCGGCGCCGGTGGCCAGCGAGTTGTTCTTGTTCCAGCCGACCTTGCCGGTGGAGCCGTCGTACGCGATCAGGGGCTCCCAGAGGGACTGGGATATCGAGGCGTTGTTGGTGTTGAGGTGGGAGGCGGTGCCGACCGGGAGGATCCAGTTCGGCGTGAAGTTCGCCGGCAGCGCGTAGTTGATGCTGTCCTTCGAGCCGGCGCCGGACGAGGTCGTGCCCCCGCCGGAACAGCCGGACAGCAGAACGGCGGCCGTGGTGGCGACGCCCGCGGTGAGGGCCCAGCGGCGGCTGTTCGCCGTGCGGGTAAGGATCATGACTCTCCTCGGAGTGAAAGGGCCCGCAGCCGCTCGGAGGGGGTCGGCGCTGCGTTCACGACAGCTAACGCCGCCATTGCCGAAGAAACAAACAAGAATTAATAACAAGTAAGTTACTGCACTTTCGACGAAAGCCCTCTCGCCCCATTCATCCCGACAACTTGGGTCCCTTTGGGGTAATAAAGGGGATTTTACGGGTGACGCACTTCCTTCATGGGACTGTTCCCCTGTGCGAAGCGCGGGCGTATCGTCTCCGCCACATACCCCGTTGCGGAAGTAACTTTGTACATGACTGGAATAAGTGCGTGGGACCGCAAGGCCACGAAAGGGACCCCCTCCCTCGCCGTGCGGGTTCTGGAACTGATCGCATCGGGCGAGGCGACGTCACGTACGGAACTCGCCGAGCGCCTCGGGGCCGCCGCCTCGACCATCTCCCTCGCCGTGGGGCACCTGGTGGAACGCGGCCTGGTCGCCGAGGAGGGCACCCAGTCCTCCACCGGCGGGCGTCCCCGCAAGGCGCTGCGGATCGGGAGCCATGACGAGTTCGCCGTCGCCGCCGACCTCGGGGGCCGGCACGCCAGGATCGGCGTGGTCCTTCCGGGCGGCGGCCTGAGCGACGTCTCGACCGTCCCCTTCCTGATCGGCGACGGGCCCGAGGCCGCCCTGCCCCGGCTGGCCGAGGCGCTGGAGGCGCTGGCCGGACAGCGCGGCCCCGGCCGCCTGCGCGGGGTCGGGCTCTCGCTGCCCGGACCCGTGGACGTCGCCTCCGGGTCGGTCGTCCGGCCCTCGCGGATGCCCGGCTGGCACCGCTTCCCGGTCACCGACTGGCTGGAGGAGCGCTTCGGAGTCCCGGCGGCCGTGGACAACGACGCCAATTGCATGGCGGTCGGCGAACACACCGTCCGGCTCGACGGGAACGCTCCGACGATCATGGTGAAGATCGGGTCCGCGATCGGCGCGGGCGTGATGGCCGAGGGGCGCCTCTACCGGGGCGCGACCGGCGCCGCCGGGGACATCACCCACATCCGGATCGACGCGGGTGCCGGTATCCCCTGCTCCTGCGGCAACACCGGCTGCCTGGAAACCGTGGCGTCCGGCGCCGCGCTGGTCCGCATCCTGCGCGAGCGCGGGGCCGATGTGAGCAGCACCGAGGACGTGGCCCGACTGGCGCTCGACGGCGATCCGCTGGCCACCCGCACGGTCCGCAGGGCCGGCGACTACCTGGGCCAGGTGCTGGCCGCCAACGTCAACTTCTTCAACCCGGACGCCGTCTACCTCGGCGGCATCCTCTCCACCCTGGAGCAGTTCGTCGCCGCGGTGCGCAGCCGGCTCTACGAGAGCTGCCACCCGCTCGTCACCGAGCACCTCACCATCGAGCGGACCAGGCTCGGCGCCGACGCCGGACTGGTCGGCGCCGGGCAGTTCGCCCTGCAACGCGCCCTGGCCCACGCCCTGCACGAGGTGGGCGGAGCCGAACGGTCCGGCGCTCCCGCCCCCCGTCACGTCTGACACCCGACCCCCTACGAGGAGCCATGTCGCAATCCCGCACCGCAGCATCCCGCCCGGTCATCGCCATCGCAGGGCTCGGCATCGAGTCCTCCACCTTCTCCCCCGCCCGGACCCGGGCCGCCGCCTTCCGCCCCTCGCGCGGCGCCGAGGTGCTGGACCGCTACCCCTTCCTGGCCGACGGTGAGGAACTGCGCGAGGCGGCCGACTGGCACGGCGCCCTGGTCGGCAAGTCGCTGCCGGGCGGCACCGTGACCGCCGCCGCCTGGACCGAGCTGACCGACGAGCTGATCGAACGGCTCGCCGCGCTGCCCCGCCCGGACGGCCTCTGGTACGACATCCACGGCGCGATGACCGTGGAGGGCATCGACGACGCCGAGGTGGTCCTGCTGGACCGCATCCGCGCCACCGTCGGCCCCGACGTCATCATCTCCACCTCGATGGACCTGCACGGCAACGTCTCCCGCGAACTCGTCCACGGCAGCGACCTGATCACCTGCTACCGGATGGCCCCGCACGAGGACCACATGGAGACCAAGGAGCGGGCCGTCCGCAACCTGGTGGAACTGCTGGCCTCCGGGGCGCCCCGTCCGGTCAAGGCCTGGGTGCCGGTACCGGTGCTGCTGGCCGGCGAGCAGACCTCCACCCGGATCGAGCCGGCCAGGAGCGTGTACGCGGCGGTGGACGACGTCGAGGCCATGGACGGCGTGACCGACGCCGCGATCTGGGTCGGCTACGCCTGGGCCGACGAACCCCGCAACCGTGCCGCGGTGGTGGTCACGGGCACCGACCGGGCCGCCGTGTCCGCCGGTGCGGAGCGGCTGGCCGAGGGCTTCTGGAAGGCCCGCGACGACTTCGACTTCGTCGCCCCGACCGGCACCTTCGACGCCATCCTGGACGAGGCCCTGGGCTCCGACCGGCTCCCGTACTTCATCAGCGACACCGGGGACAACCCGACCGCCGGAGGTTCCGGTGACATGACCTGGGGGCTGACCCGGCTGCTGGCCCGCCCGGAGTTCCGGGAGGACGACGGCCCGACCGTCATCTACGCCTCGGTGCCGGGCCCGGACGCCGTCGCGACCGCCGTCGCCGCCGGTGTCGGCGCCACCGTGACCGTCACCGCCGGGGCGGAGGTCGACGACCGGCACGCGGGCCCGGTCACCCTGACCGGCACGGTGCACTCCGTCCGGCACGGCGACCGCGACGCACGGACCGAGGTCGTGATCCGGGTGGGCAGTGTGTACGCGATCCTCACGGAGCTCCGCAAGCCCTACCACCACGAACACGACTTCACCGACCTCGGCCTCGACCCGCGGGGCGCCCACATCGTGATCGTGAAGATCGGCTACCTGGAGCCCGAGCTCTTCGACATGTCGGTCGGCTGGAAGATGGCGCTCACCCCCGGCGGCGTGGACCAGGACCTGGTGCGCCTGGGTCACCACCGCATCCGCCGCCCGATGTTCCCGTTCGACCGGGAGATGGCCGACCCGGACCTGTCGGCCCGCGTCATCCCCGCCTCCGACCAGCCGCTGACCGGGGACGACGAGTGACCGCCCGTCCCGCCCTGGAGATCGCCGTCACCTCACCGGCGGGCGCCCGCGCCGCCAGGGAGAACGGCGCCGACCGGGTCGAGCTGTGCTCCGCGCTGGAGCTGGGCGGCCTGACCCCGTCGGCCGCGCTGGTCGAGGCGGTCGCGGCTCAGGGGCTGCCGGTGCAGGTGCTGGTCAGGTGCCGGCCCGGCGACTTCGTCCATGACGCGCAGGAGGTCGCGCTCATGGCCGCCGAGGTGCGGTCCGTCATCGCCTCCGGCGCCGCCGGAGTGGTCATCGGCGCGCTCACCGCCGACGGCGCCCTGGACACGGACGCGGTCACCCGGCTCGCCGAGGCGGCGCGCGGCGCGGGCCGTCCGGTGGACATCACCCTGCACCGCGCCGTCGACCAGTCCGCCGACCCGGTGGCCACCGCCGCGCTGCTGGCCGACCTCGGCCTGACCCGGGTCCTCACCTCGGGCGGCGCGCCCGCCGCGGCCGACGGGCTGGAGACGATCGCCGCGATGGCCGCCGCCGCCCCCGGCGTGCAGGTGATGGCCGGCGGCGGGGTGCGTCTCGCCGACATCCCGGCCCTGCTCTCGGCCGGCGTCGCCTCCGTCCACCTCTCCGCCAAGACCCGCGCGCCGCGCCGCCCCGGCGGCACCTGGGTCCCCCTCGGCGCGGGTGGAGCGTCCGCCGAGCAGGACACCCACTTCGTCACCGACCCCGAGGTCGTCGCCGGTGCGCGACGGGCCCTGGAGGCGGCGGGCTGACCACCGCCGCCCGCGCATGACGGCGCCCCCGCCCGGGATTCGGGCGGGGGCGCCGTCATGCGCGGGGCCGCCCGTGGGGCGTCAGCAGCCGCCGCAGTTGTAGTAGGTCACGTCCCAGTGGCTGCCCTCGTCCGCGTAGATGTTGCCGGAGCCGGACTTGTACTGGGGCGCGCCGTCACCGCGCAGGCCGATGTAACTGAACACGCCGTGGATGTAGTTGGTGAGACAGGTGGTCTTGCCGAAGTCGAGCTTGTAGCCGTTCCAGTGCGAGTACGTGCCGCTGGCGTGCCCGGTCTCGGTGCCGCCGGTGATGTTGAGCGCGCAGCCGGTGGCGCTCTTCAGCGTCTGGGCGCCCTGGGCGCTCGGGAGGTTGAGCTGGTCGAACGAGGTGCAGGTGGCGACGTTGCGGTTGGAGCAGCCGCCGGAGGACGACCAGGTGACGCCGGACGAGCTGAATCTGGCGGTCGCCTGGCTGTGGGTGAGCTTGCTGACGGCGAAGGCGTCCGTCGCACCGGAGACGACACCGATTCCGGGGGCGAAGAGGACTCCGAGGACGAGGGCGAGAGCGGTCAGGACGGGGCGCAGCGTCATTCGGGACACCATGAGGGACTCCTCCTGTGCATGACAAGGTGGGGGCAGGGAGATAGTGCCCGAGTTCTACGCGCGTCCGCCAGAGGGCGTGGAGTGGCGGTCGCGTGAATGCGTGACGGCGCGACGAACAACCTGGACCCTAGATGTTGAACTTTGAAGAAGATGGGGTTACGGTGAATCTCGTTGAAGCTTAAACAACTACGTCGAGCCCGCTCGATCACGTCCCCGAGGAGGAGCCATGGCTCTGTTCAACCGCAAGAACGACGACACCGCGACCGCCGCGACCGCCGCGACCACCACCGCCACCGTCGACCCGGCCCTGGCCGCCCTCACCGGCGACTACACGATCGACCCGTCCCACAGCAGCATCGGGTTCACCGTGCGCCACGCGATGGTCACCAATGTGCGGGGCTCCTTCGGTGAGCACGAGGGCAGCCTGAAGCTGGACGGCGGCAACCCGGCCGACTCCACCGTCTCGATCGACGTGAAGATCGCCAGCGTGGACACCGGTATCGCGGACCGCGACGGCCACCTGGTCAGCGGCGACTTCTTCGACGCCGAGAAGTTCCCCCTCATGACGTTCCGCTCGACCTCCACCGAGCAGCTCGGCGGCGACAAGTACCGCGTCACCGGCGACCTCACCATCAAGGACGTCACCCGCCCGCTCGCCATCGACCTGGAGTTCAACGGCTCCGCCACCGATGTGTACGGCAACGAGCGCGTCGGCTTCGAGGGCGGCACCGAGATCCTGCGCTCCGACTGGGGCCTGACCTGGAACGCGGCGCTGGAGACCGGCGGCGTGATGGTCAGCGACAAGGTGAAGCTGAACTTCGACATCTCCGCGATCAAGGCCGCCGCACCGCAGGCCTGACGCCGGAGCACGCCGGGCGCCCGCCGTCCGCTCCTCGCGAGGAGCGGACGGCGGGCGCGGTCGGGTCAGAGCGGCCGGTGGTTGGCCCAGACGACCTGGTACGGGTAACGGGCCTGCCAGCGCCGGATGAGTTCCTCGGCCCCGGAGGCGGTGAACGAGGCGTTGAGCGCGTCGAGATCCGCGAAGCCGAACCGCACGATCGCGGTGGCAGCGAACACGGGGCTGTGCTCGTCGGCGGGCACGCGGATGTGGTGCTCCGCCGAGAACGACGTGATCTGCCCGGAGTCGCGCATGAGCTGTTCGATGTCCTTCAGGAACTGATCCAGCTCCGCGTCCGGGACGGGTTCGGTGAACGAGACGATCATCGTGTGGTCAATCATGAGCCAATCCAACCCCGGCATCCGGGGCGGAGTCCAAGACCGATCGGGCCTCGGACGATAACCTGTGGGCATGGCTGACCTGGAGACGCGTGAGATCGAGTACTTCGTCGCGGTGGCCGAGGAGCTGCACTTCGGCCGGGCCGCCGAGCGCCTGTCCATCGCCCAGCCGGCGTTGTCGAAGGCGGTCCAGCGTCTGGAGTCGCGGCTCGGTGTCCAGCTGCTCATCCGCTCCAGCCGCCGGGTCTCGCCGACACCGGCCGGCCAGGCGCTGCTGCATCACGGCCGCCACGCGCTCAACGCGGTGAGCGCGGCGGCCGAGAGCGCCCGCCGGGCGGGTGCGCCCGAGGCCCATCTGCGGCTGGTGATCAAGCCGGGCGGCGACGCGAACCTGCTGTCGGGGATCCTCGCCGCGTACGCCCGCAGACCGGGCGCCGGCCGAGTGGACGTCCTGTTCGGCGGCGCCACCGACCGGGCCGACCATGTGCGCGACGGACGGGCCGATCTCGCGCTGCTGTACGCGCCGTTCGACGATCTGACCGGGTTGGACCACAGGACCCTGTTGGTCGAGGGACGCGTCGCGATCCTGCCGCGCGGGCACCGGCTGGCCGGTCGCGAGGAGCTGCGGATGGCCGACCTGGCGGGCGAGACGCTGCCGCGCTGGAAGGGTGTGCCCGAGAGCGGCGACGGCGTCATCGGCGGCAGCGGCCCGGAGATCGCGGACGTGGCACAGATGACTCAGCTGATCATGCTCGGCCGGACGGTCGCGATCCTGCCGCGCTCGTCCGTCGAACCCGTCCACCCGGGGCTGGTGTACAAACCGGTGACCGATGCGCCGCCCAGCCGGATGGTCGTGGCGTGGTCACGGCTCGACGAGCGGCCGCTCGTCGCCTCGTTCGTCGACGCCGCGGTCTCCGCGAGCGGGTCGCGGCCGGACCCGGCCATGCACCAGGATTCAGGTGCTGTCGGCTGAATGGGCGGGTCCGGGCCGCGAACCGGCCTGCTACGGCCGCCGGTTCAGCACTCGCGCAGGCCGGGGGCCGGGTCCACACCGGTCTTCAGGGAGACGGCGGGGACGTTGCCCCACTGGCCGTTGTCGAGCTGGGTCCAGTACCAGATGTCGTTCTGGCCCTGGTGCGGGTCGCCGTGGCCCCAGCAGGCGAACCAGTTGAAGCCGGTGGTGAGCGTGCCGCGGGTCGCCGAACGGTAGGAACGGTCCGCGTACCCCTTCGCGCCCACGGCGTTGCCGCAGTACAGCCGGCCGTCGGAACGGACCCCGCACTCGGCGGCGTGGGCGGTGGTGGCGGGCACCATGAGTGCCAGCAGGGCGGTGGCGGCGAGGGTGCCCACCGCGGTGGTCAGGCGTCGAGTATTCATGATCGACCCAACGGCCGGGCCGGAGCGGGGGTAACGGCCACCGCCCCGGTCTCACCGGACCGGCCGGGTCAGCCCATGCTCTTGGCGCCGTCGAGCGACTCCCGGATGATGTCGGCGTGCCCGGCGTGCTGAGCGGTCTCCGCGATGATGTGCGTCAGCACCCGGCGGACCGTCCACCGCGCGTCCCCCTCGTACCAGGGAGCCTTCGGCAGCGCGTGGCTGACGCCCAGGTCGGGCAGGGTGGAGACCAGCTCGTCGGTGTGGTCCGCCGCCTCCGCGTAGTCGGCCAGCACGCCTTCCAGCGTCTCGCCCGGCAGCAGCCGGAAATCGTCCGCCCGCCGGCTCCAGTCCTCCTCGGTCATGGCGGTGAAGTCCGGCATCGCCGAGGCTCCGTGCACCATGAACCCCGCCCAGGCCTGTTCGACCCCGGCGACGTGCTTGATGAGCCCGCCCAGACACAGCTCGCTCGCGGTGGGCCGCAGCCCGGCCTGCTCGTCGGTGAGGTCACGGGTGGTGAAGCGCAGGAAGTGCCGCTGCTTGGCCAGCGCCTCCAGCAGGTCGGCGCGCTCGCCGGTGGGGGCCGGTGCGGCCGTCTCGTGAGTGGCCGTCTCGTTGACGTTCATGGTCTCCGCCTTCGGTCGTTCCTGTTCCGCCGTCAGGAACGACCTTAGAATCCGTACAGGTCGGATCCTGTCCTATATGGCGGACGGGAGGCGGCGGACCTTCAGCGCGTTGTCGGTACGGGTGGTGGGGTTCCCGTCCGGGTCGTTCTGCACGCGCTCGTGCTCCGCGCTGACCAGCACCTCCCACTCCCCCGCCGGGAGCTGAAGGGCTGCCAGCACCTCGTCGGTGGTGGGCAGTTCCATGTCCGCGTGGCTGTGCTCCCAGGACGGGAAGCCCGCGTGCCCGACGATCAGGAGCACCCCGCCGGGCGCGACGGCCGAGACGGCCCGGCGCAGGATCTCCTCGCGCGGCAGGTCCCCCATCGAGTGCAGGAACGAGGCGGTGACGAGGTCGTACTCCCCCTCGGGGAAGGAGACCCCGAGGTCGTGGAACTGCCAGTCGACCCGGTCGGCGACCCCCGCGTCGGCGGCGTGCTCGGCCGCCCGGTCGAGGGCGACGCGCGAGATGTCCGTGGCGGTGACCTGCCAGCCCCACCGTGCGAGCCAGACCGCGTCGGCCCCTTCCCCGCACCCGAGGTCGAGCGCGCGCCCCGGTGTCAGCCCCTCCACTTCACGGACGAGCGCGGTGTTGGGATTCCCGCTCCAGATCCGGTCGCTCTCGCGGTAGCGCTCGTCCCAGAGTTCCGCGCCGGAGGGGGAGGAAGTGCTGTCGGTTGTCATCGTGTCTCCTGCAGTCCGTGACGGCGGTTTCCGAGGGCCTTCTCGCAGACCTGGCGCTCGGCCTCCGCCGAGAAGGGCGCGCGGCGGGCCTCGACCGCGCGGCGGGTGTCCTCGCCCACCAGGTCGGCGTTGATGGCGGAGGCCGCCTTCAGCCCGGCGGCGGCGGCCCCGATGACCTGTTCCATCAGGTTGGCGACGTTACCGGCGACCCAGACACCGGGCACGTCGGTCGCACCGGCCGAATCGGCCGCGATGTACGTACCGACGGTGTGACCGCCCACCTCCATCGCGGTGGCGCGCAGGCCGAGCCCCTCCAGGACCCCTGACCTCGCGGTGAAGCGCGGCTGGACCACCACCGCCTCGCGCGGCACGACCCGGCCGCCGGCCAGCCGCACCCCGGTCAGCCGGTCACCGCTCGCCTCGATCCCGGTCACCTCTCCGTCCACCACCGCGATGCCCCGCGCGGCGAGCTGCTCGTACTCCTCGTCGCTGGGCTCGGGCGCGTCGTGCAGGAAGAGGGTGACGTCGTCGCTCCACTGCCGCCAGAGCAGCGCCTGGTGCACGGCCATCGGGCTCAGGGCCACAACGCCGATCGGCGCGTCCCGTACCTCCCAGCCGTGGCAGTAGGGGCAGTGCAGTACGTCCTTCCCCCACCGCTCGGCCAGGCCCGGGATCGCCGGAAGCTCGTCGACGAGCCCGGTGGTGACGAGCAGGCGGCGCGCGGTGACGACGCTCCCGTCCTCCCGCTCGACCCGGAATCCGGCCCCGCCCGGCAGCCTCCGCGCCGACACGGCCTCGCCCTCGACGATCTCGGCCCCGTACCCGGAAGCCTCGTCCCGGCCGATGGCCAGCAGTTCGGTGGGCGGGACGCCCTCGCGCCCCAGGTAGTTGTGCGCGTGGGACGCCGGTGCGTTGCGCGGGCTGCCCGCGTCGATCACCAGCACCGAACGCCTGGCCCTGGACAGCGCCAGGGCCCCGCTCAGCCCGGCGGCCCCACCGCCGATCACCACCACGTCGTACGACCGCGTCGTCCGCGTCGTCTTCTCGCTCATGCGAAACACCTCCATCTACGGAAGAGAGTGCGCGCTCCCGTCCCGTACGGCAAAGATCCTTGCCGAAGCGGCAAATTCGCACCAGACGACCTTCCCCGGGTTCCGCTCCCCCACCCCCCACGCGGCGGCGAGCGCCGAGACCAGCATCAGCCCGCGCCCGCCTTCCGCGTCGGGCGCGGGACACCGGACGGCCGCCACCTCGCCGCCGCCGCTGTCATGCATCTCGATACGGAGCCTGCCCTCGGCCCGCTCCCAGTACAGGTGAATACGGAACCCACGCCCCGGCGGCACGCCATGGATGAGCGCGTTGGTCGCCAGCTCACTCACACACAGCAACACATCGCCCATCGGCACCTCGCACGCCCAGTCGACCAGCGCCTCCCGCACGAACGTCCGCACGAGCGGAATCGATCTGCGTTCGCGGCGGTAGAACGCCTCGCGAAAGCCGGGGAGTTGAGTCGTCTCGTTCATGAGACGACTGTCACAGGCAGTCACTACGCTTGATCAGTGAGTCAGGTCGTACGGCGCGACTGTACGACCCCTGACGGGTCGTCCGGCATGCGTTACGGGGAGAGGCACCACATGCAGTCACCCAAGAAGAACAAACGCGTCACATCCTGGCATCTGATCGGCGCCCAGCTCGCCACCTTCCGCAGAGCGGCCGGACTGACACAGGCGGCGCTCGCGGAACGGTTCCGCGTGGGCGAGGACACCATCGCGTCGATCGAGCAGGGACGGCGGCCCCTCCAGCTGGATTTCGCCATCCAGCTCGACGAACTGCTGGACACGAAGGGCGCGTTGCGGGTCGCGGTGGAGAAGGTGCCGCAGAAGGAGCGGTTCCCGGCGTTCGTCCAGGACTTCGTGGAGTACGAGCAGGAGGCGGTGACACTGCTGTCGTACCAGAACCAGGTGGTGCCCGGTCTGCTCCAGACCGAGGGGTACGCGCGATTCGTCTTCTCCTGCCTCTACCCGCCCATCGAGGAGGACGAGCAGGAAGAGTGGGTGGCCGCCCGGCTGGACCGGCAACGGCTCCTCACCCGCAAGCCACGCCCCATGCTCCACTTCATCCTGGAGGAGAGCATTCTGCGCAGCGAGATCGGGGACCCCGCAGTGATGCGCGACCAGATCAAGCGTCTGCGCGAATGTGCAGCTCTCCCCTTCGTGGGCTTCCAGATCATGCCGATGAAGCTGCCGAAGCACGCGGGCCTCGCGGGCCCCATGGTCCTGCTGGAGACCCCGGACCATGACCATCTCGCATACATCGAAGGGCAGCGTGTCAGTTTCCTCCACGAGGATCCGGACGAGGTCAGCGTGCTCCAGCAGATGTATGGGATGCTCCGATCGCAGGCGCTCTCGCCCGAGGAGAGCATGCGCCTACTGATCGCACTGCTTGGAGAGACATGACCCGCGCAGCACACCGCACAGGCCTCAGTTGGTTCAAGTCCAGCTACAGCAGCAGCCAGGGCGGCGACTGCCTCGAAGTCGCCTATAACTGGCGCAAGTCCAGCCGCAGCAGCGATCAGGGCGGCGACTGCGTAGAGGTCGCCGCCCACCCCGCCGCCGTGCACATCCGCGACTCCAAGGTCATCGACGGCCCCGTCCTCACCGTCCCGCCGCACGCCTGGTCCGCGTTCCTCGGCGCGGACTTCTAGGGCCAGGAGCCCTGCGGCGCGGGCGGAGAACAAGGGCCGCCCGCCGGGATCAGTGGTGCCAGGCGTCGCCGCGCACGTTATGGATCATGCGCTGGAGGACCTTGAGGGCGCGGGCGTACTCCTCGTCCGTAATGCCCTCGTGCACCTGGCGGCGCAGCTCCAACTGCCGTGCCGCCGCACGGGAGTACAGCTCCGCGCCCGACTCGGTGCGCAGCAGGTGCCCATCCGCGTCCTGGGTGATCAGGCCCCGGGCGACGAGGCTGTCGATGTCGCCCTCCAGGTCGTCGCCGGAGCTCGGGTAGTACCTGAGGAACCGGGTCAGTTCCGCGCGGTCCCAGCCTTCCGGGCGCTCGCTGAGGTGGTGCAGGACCCACCAGGCGGGCTGGGTCAGGCCGAGGGCGCCGAGGGCGGTCCGGATGTTCTGGACGACCGCCTGGCCGGCCGCGTTGGCCCAGTACCCGATGGGCTGGGCGATGAGGCCGGCGTCGTCGTGGGACGGGGTGAAGGGGGCCGAGGTGCTGTTCGAAGTGGTCATGGGAAGAACGTAGAAACTCAACTCCACTTGAGGTCAAGCGTTTCGCGCCCTACGCGCCACCAGCACCTTCCCGCGCGCCGGGTATCAGCCAGGACGGCAGCAGAACCGTCGCCGCCGACACGAAGAGGCGCCGTTCGCGCGGGGCGGGGAGCGAGAGCCACGCCTCGACTATGCCGACCTCGCCGTGCGCCATGAACCGGCTCGCCGCCTCCACCCGCCAGGCGACGCTGCCGTCCCCGTCGGGCACCGCTCGCGGGTCGCGCTCCAGGAGGGTGGCGACCGACGCCGTGAAGTGCTCGACCAGGAGCTGGTGGAGCACGGCGCTGCGGTGGCCCACCAGGCCGACCGTGTACAGGGCGTCGTAGCGCTCCAGGTGGTCGAGGAGGACTCCGGAGGCCCGCTCCCAGATCTCGTGCACCGGCAGTTCCGCCGCCAGCACGTCGGCGATCCACACCGCGCGGACCCGGTCCAGCTCCTCGTACAGCACCTGCTCCAGGACCTTCGCGGGGCTGGTGGCGTGCTTGTAGAAGGTGGTGCGGTTGACGCGCGCCTCGCGCACCAGGTCCGCCACCGCGATCTCCTCGACCGGGCGCTCGGACGCCAGGCGCAGGACCGCCTCCCGAAGCCGGTCGCGCGTGCGTCGGGCGCGGACGTCGAGCGGGGGTGCTGCGTCCGTCCCCGCAGCCGGCGCCGGGGTGTCGGAAGGCGGGGCGGGCGGGCGGCTCTGTGAGTGTGCTGACACAGACAGAGCTTATCGCACCACCTCCCACATGCACTGATCGACAAGTGTCTCTTTTCTTTTTGGCGCTCCGGTGCCACAATCGAGGCAGTGGCAGCGCGGCCCGTATCCAGGCCGGAGTGCGTGCCACGACCGCGCCCGCGCCCCCCGCTCGTCGAGCTCGCAGGCCCCGCGCGGCCTCCTCCTCGCCGTCGCCGATCCCGACGAGGGCGATGATTCGGACGAAAGAAGCAGCATCATGAGGGCATCTGTCACCAAGGGTCTGGGCCAGGGTTTCGTCGTCGAGGACATCGACCTCGCCGATCCGGTCGGTCATGAGGTCCGCGTCGAGGTGCGGGCGTCCGGCCTGTGCCACTCGGACCTGAGCGTCGCCACGTTCATCGGCGGCGAGTTCCCCGTCGTCCTGGGCCACGAGGTCGCCGGTGTGGTCACCGGAACCGGACCGGAGGTCACCCAGGTCAAGGAGGGCGACCATGTCGTCGGCAGCCTGATCCAGTACTGCGGATCCTGTGTGAACTGCCTGAGCGACCGCACCCACATCTGCCGTCACCCCGAGGCCACCCTGCGTACTCCGGAGCAGGCGCCCCGGCTCAGCCGGCACGGCGCGCCGGTGGCCCAGGGCATGGGCCTGGGCGGCTTCGCCCAGGAGGCGCTGATCCACGAGAACCAGCTCGCCGTCGTCCCGCAGGAGATGCCGTGGGCCCCCGCCGCGCTCATCGGGTGCGGTGTGCTCACCGGCGCCGGCGCGGTCCTGAACAGCGCGAACGTCCGGCAGGGCGAGACGGTCGTCGTCATCGGAGCCGGCGGCGTCGGCATGAACGCGGTCAGCGGCGCCCGGATCGCCGGTGCCGGCACGATCATCGTGACCGACATCGAGGACGCGAAGCTGGAGCGGGCGAAGGCCTTCGGTGCCACGCACGTCGTCAACTCCCGCTCGGTCGACCCGGTCGAGGCCGTCCGTGACATCACCGGCGACGGCGCGGACCACGTCTTCGACTTCGTCGGCGTCCGGTCCGTCACGGCCCAGGGCATGCGGATGCTCGGGAAGGGCGGCGGGCTCTACCTGATCGGCGTCGGCGGCAACGACGCCGGGATCGACGTCTCCGCGATCTCCGCGCTGACCAACTCGCAGAAGGTCCAGGGCGTCTACATGGGCTCCTCCCACCTCAAGCGGGACATCCCCTTCTACGCCTCGATGTACCTCCAGGGGCGGATGAACCTCGACGACCTGGTGTCGAGGGAGATCGCCCTGGCCGACATCGAGAAGGGATACGAGTCGCTGAAGGACGGCACGACCGCGCGCGTCGTCATCACCGACTTCTCCTGACGGGCCGCGCACCCCACACATCCCGCGCACCCCGTCGCGGGCACCCGGGGCCGTACGGAATCCTCCGTGCGGCCCCGCCGCCGTGTCGGTCGCCTGTCGGCGCGGCCGGTGCGGTGTCGGTGCGCTGTCGGCGGCCTGTCGCCGCAGGCCCGGACGCTTGCTGGAGAGCCTGCCGGAACCCGTCCGGCAGGTGTGCGACCAGCAGGGAGTCAGCATGAGCACTCATGTCACGATCATCGGCGCCGGACTCGGCGGCCTCACGCTCGCCCGCGTCCTGCACGTCCACGGCATCCCGTCCACCGTCTACGAGGCCGAGGCCTCCCCCACCGCCCGTACGCAGGGCGGAATGCTCGACATCCACGACTACAACGGCCAGCTGGCCGTGCGGGCGGCCGGTCTGATGGACGAGTTCCGCTCCATCATCCTGGAGGGCCGTCAGGCGATGCGGGCGCTCGACCGGGAGGGGAACGTGCTGATGGACCAGCCCGACGACGGCACCGGCGGACGCCCCGAGGTTCAGCGCGGCGAGCTGCGGCAGCTGCTGCTGGACGCACTGCCGGAGGGCACCGTCCGGTGGGGCCACAAGGCCGGCGACGTCCGGAGCCTCGGCGGGGGACGCCACGAGGTGACCTTCGCCGACGGCTCCACCACCGTGACGGAGCTGCTGGTCGGCGCGGACGGGGCCTGGTCACGGGTCCGGCCGCTGGTCTCCGACGACGTACCCACGTACACGGGCATGTCCTTCGTCGAGACGTACCTGTTCGACGCCGACGAGCGGCACGCCGCCGCCGCGAAGGCGGTCGGCGGCGGGTCGATGTTCGCGATCGAGCCGGGCAGGATCCAGCTGGCCGCCCACCGGGAGAGCGGCGCGACGCTCCACACGTACGCGATGCTGACCGAGCCGCAGGCCTGGTTCGCCGAGATCGACTTCACCGATGTCCCCGCGGCCACCAGGCGGATCGCGCAGGAATTCGAGGGCTGGGCCCCGGAGCTCACCGCGCTGATCACCGACAGCGACACCCCGCCGGTCGTGCGCCCCCACCACACGCTGCCGGTCGGGCACCGGTGGGACCGGGTGCCGGGCGTCACCCTGGTCGGCGACGCCGCCCACCTCATCCCCCCGAACGGCGAGGGCGCCAACCTGGCCATGCTGGACGGCGCGGAGCTGGGTGAGGCCCTCGCCGCACACCCCGGCGATGTCGAGGCCGCTCTCGACGCGTACGAACGGGTGATGTTCCCCCGCAGCGCCGAGGTCGGCGCGGCCGAGGCCGAGTCACCGGACAACCCCACGCTGGAGGACGTCATCAGCTTCTTCGCGGCCGCCGACGAGACCGCCTGAAGCCGGCCGGTCTCAGACCCGGTCGACCGCTTCCCCGGCGCCGGCGGGTGCCGGCCCGGGGGCACTCGCCCGGCGGGGCAGCAGCAGCGGAGTGGCCAGGAGGAGGATTCCGGCGACGGCGATCGCGGTCCGGGGCCCGGTGACGGCGGCCAGCACACCCCACAGGGCGGTCATGGCCGCGATCGCGGCGCTGCTGCTGACCGACCAGGCGGACAGGGTGCGGGCGACCCGGTCGGGCCCGGTGTGGTCGAGCCGGTAGGTGGCCAGCAGCGGGTTGAACAGTCCGCAGCAGGTCACCAGGCCGAGCTGGACGACGATGATCAGCACCATCCCCGGTACGCCGGGCCGCACGAAGGCCAGCCCGATCGGCCAGACCGCACGCAGCACCCCGCTGGTGAGCAGCATCCGGTCCCGCCCGAACCTCTGCGCGAGCGGGTGCGCGAGGCGTGAGCCGACGAGGCCGCCGATGCAGGGGGCCGCGAAGACGAGGCCGTACTGCCAGGGCGCGAAGCCGAGCGGGCCCAGCAGGAGTACGGCGAGCAGCGGGCCGGAGGCCATGATCAGGCCGTTGACCACGATGGAGTTGATGAGCAGCGGGCGCAGCGTGCGGTGGCCGAGGAGGTAGCGCCAGCCTTCGAGCAGGTCGCCGGCCCGCAGCCGGGGCGCGCCCTTGCGCGTGGGGCCGGGTTCGCTGCCGCCGATGGCGCGGATGCCGAGCGCCGAGAGCAGGTAGCTGACCGCGTCGGCGATCACGGTGGCCATCGGGCCGAACAGTCCGATCGCGGCCCCGCCGAGCGGCGGCCCGACCATGGTCGAGGTCCAGGTGGTGGATTCGAACCGGCCGTTGGCGACGAGCAGGTCCCGCGACGGTACGAGCGCCTTCAGGTACGCGCCACTGGCCGCCTTGAACGCGATGTCGGCCGCCGCGACGACGACGGAGACCAGGAGGAGCTGGGTGAAGCCGAGGCCGCCGAGCGCGAACGCGGCGGGAACGCTCATCAGCGCGGCGAACCGGATCAGGTCCATCGACACCATGACGGGCCGCTTGGGCCGGAACTCGACCCAGGGGCCGAGCGGCACCGCGAGCAGCGCCCCCACCGCCCGCCCGGTCGCGGCCAGCGCCGCGACCTGGGTGGGCCCGCTGTGCAGCACGAGCACCGCGATCAGCGGGAACGCGCCGAACCCGAGCCCGGTCCCGTAGGAGCTGACCGCGTACGCCGCCCACAGCCATCCGAACTTCCGCCCCAGCGACCGCCTGCCGGCCATGCCCCGCACCCGTACGTCTCCCGCCGGTCCCGGCCGGCGCGCGCCGGTCCTCCGGCATCAAAGCGAGTCCGGGCGCCGGGAGCAAACAACGGACCGCCGCCCGGCACAACCACGGGTTGTGCGGCCCGGCGCTACGGGGTCCGGGGCCGCACGAGGCGGGCCCGGGACTCCAGGTAGCGCTGCTCGGCGAGGCTCGCGGTCGACTTCGCGGCGAGCCGGTAGTGCTCGTACGCGGCGGCCGTGTCGCCGGCCCGCTCCAGCAGGTGCGCGCGTACCGACATCAGCCGGTGGTGGCCGGCCATCCGGTCGTCGGCGTCCAGGGTGGACAGCAGGGCGAGTCCGGCCGCCGGGCCCTCGGTCTCGGTGAGGGCGACGGCCCGGTTGAGGGTGACCATCGGGTTGGGCGCGATCCGTTCCAGGATCAGGTAGAGGCCGTGCACCTGCGCCCAGTCGGTCTCCCGGGCGGTGTCCGCGGCGGCGTGCGTGGCGGCGATGGCCGCCTGGAGCGCGTAGGGCCCCAGCGACGGCAGGGCCAGTGAGGCCTTCACCAGCTCCAGGCCCTCGTCGATCATCGCGCGGTCCCACGCCGTACGGTCCTGCTCGCCCAGCGGCACCAGGTCACCGGCCGCCGTCGTACGCGCCTCGCGGCGGGAGTGGGTGAGCAGCATGAGCGCGAGCAGGCCGCTCACCTCGCCGTCCTGCGGCAGTTGCGCGTGCACCGCCCTGACCAGCCGGATCGCCTCGCGTGCGAGGTCGGCGCGGTACAGCTCGCTGCCGGACGAGGCGCTGTAGCCCTCGTTGAAGATCAGGTAGAGCACGTGCAGGACGACCCGCAGCCGCTCCTCGCGCTCCGCGCCGTCCGGCAGCCCGAACGTGCTCCCGGCGGCCCTGATCCGCTGCTTGGCCCGGCTGATCCTGGCCGCCATCGTGGCTTCCGGCACCAGGAACGCGCGGGCGATCTCGGCCGTGGTCAGGCCGCCGACCGCCCGGAGCGTCAGGGCGGTGCTGGAGGCCGCCGTCAGCGTCGGGTGGCAGCACAGGAACAGCAGGAGGAGCGTGTCGTCGCTGTCCGGTACGTCGTCGGGCGGCAGCTCGGCGGCCGTGGCCGCCTCCCGTTCGCGACGCGCGTGCTCACTGCGCACCTGGTCGATGAGGCGCCGGGACGCGACGGTCACCAGCCAGCCGCGCGGGTTGTCCGGCACGCCCTCGGCCGGCCACTGCACGGCCGCGGCGAGGACGGCCTCCTGCACGGCGTCCTCGCACCCCTCGAAGCCCCCGTCGAACCGCCCGTTGCGGCGTACCAGCGTGCCGAGGACCTGCGGCGTGAGCTCACGCAGCAGGTCCTCCACGGTCGGCTGTGTCATGCCTCCAATTGTCCGTCGGCGAACATCACCTGGCGCACCTCGACGCCCAGTCCCTCGATCGCGCTGTCCGGGATCTGTGCCGCCAGCTCGATGGCCCGGTCCTTGTCCTCGCAGTCGATCAGGTAGAAGCCGCCCAGGAACTCCTTGGCCTCCAGGAAGGGCCCGTCGGTCACCACCGGCTGCCCGTCGCGCACGGACACCACGACGGCCTGGGACGGGTCGACCAGCGCCTGGGTGCTGACCAGCTCGCCGGACCTCTTCAGCGCTTCGAGGAACGCGCCGTGCCCGGCGCCGATCGCTTCCTTCTCCTGGTCCGTCAGGGCGTCCAGGACGGCGGGGTTGATGTGCAGGCCGATCAGGAACTTCATCGTGTACTCCTCGTGGTCGACGGGCCCCGGCGGGCCCTCGCACCCTCTGGTCGGAGCCGCCACCGCCGTCTTGACATCCCCGCCGGAGGAAATTCCGGCCCGCCCGGAAAACGTGACGTGCCGCTACGCCTTCGGCGCGGGCCGGTAGGTGCACACCTGGACGCCTGCGGGACTGGTGACGGCCGAGACCAGTTCGAGCGTGCGCAGTCCGCCGTCCGCCGGGAAGATCGACTTGCCGCCGCCCAGCAGCACCGGCATGACCACGAGCCGGAGCTCGTCGACCAGGCCCTCGCCGAGCAGTCCGCGCACGAGCGTGGGGCTCCCCATGACGAGAAGGTCGCCCTCGCCCTTGTCCCGCAGCTCCTGGATGCGGGCGGCGGCCCCCTCGCCGGGGACGCGCTCGGTGTTGTTCCACGTCAGGTCGTCGTCGCCCAGCGTGTCGCTGACGACGTACTTCGGGAGGGCGTTCATCCGGTCGGCGAAGGGGTCGCCCGCCCGCTCGGGCCAGGCCGCGGCCATCGTCTGCCAGGTGCGGCGGCCGAAGAGCAGGGCAGCGGCGCCGGCCAGCGATTCGCTGAAGGAGGCGCCGACCACTTCCGCGTCGAAGAACGGGTGCGACCAGCCGCCGTGCGCGAAGCTGCCGTCGCGGTCCTCCTCGGCGCCGCCCGGTGCCTGCACGACCCCGTCCAGGCTGATGAACTCGCTGATGACAACGCGCATGCCGCTCACTCCTCGGTACTTCGGATCAGGGTTACGGCAACAGAGACTGCCACGCCGTCCGGAACTCATCGGCGTACGGAAGACGACGCCGGGGCTGCCTCAGAACCCGCCGCCTCCGAAGTCCCCGCCGCCGCCGAATCCGCCGCCGTCACCGAAGCCGCCGCCCCCGCCGTCACCGAACCCGCCGCCGCCGAAGCCCGAGGAGTCGAAGTCGGAGCCGGAGAAGTCACCGCCGCCGAAGTCGCCGCCCGAGCCGAAGTCGCCGCCGCCGTACTCCGCCGCGTACGCCGGGGTGGAGAGCACCGAGCCGAGCATCGTGCCGACCAGCAGGCCGGGCAGCAGGCCGCCGCCGAAGTAGCCGCCCGCCCAGGGGCCGTAGGCCGGGCCCGCCTCCCAGTAGGGGCGGCGGCTGCCGTCGCCCGTGTCCACGGTGCGGCTCATCGGGTCCTGGCCCTCGCGCAGCCGGATCTCGTCGGCGCCGCAGACCGGGACCTCGCGGGCCGCGCCGCCCGACGGGGACCAGCGGACGTCGGCCACCGACGGGCCGTGGCGCGGGTCGAAGAAGCAGGGCGGGCGGCGCGCGGGCAGTTCGGCGCCGGTGCGCCGGGCGGCCAGGACGGCGAGCGAGAAGCGCCCGTCCTCCAGTGCCTGGGTCACTCCGCGCACGTCGGAGGGGTGCCGGGCGTGCTCCATGCGCGATTTGGCGCTCTCGTAGGAGTCGAGGGCGCGTTCGTAGTCCGCGCGCATCGCGTCGTCGGCGCCCGCCTCGGCCGGGTGGAAGTCGAGCCGGTCCAGCCTCTCGCCGTACTCCGTGATGTCCTCGTCCACGACGACCCGGAGCTTGTCGAGCGCAGCCTGCTCCTCGGCCTCCTTGCGCGTGCGGTTGCGGCGCACGATCGTGTAGGCCCCGGCGCCGCCGACGACGACCACGGCGCCCACCGCGATCAGCCCGGCGGTGGACGAGCTCCCGCCGGACGGGGCGCCGCCCCAGGAGTCGGGGGCGTGGCCCCGGGCCTGTTCGACGGCGCTGTCGACGAAGCCGTTGAGCTGGGTCGCGGCGTCGGGGGCCGCGCCCGGTGCCTTCACGGCGGCGGTGAGGTTGCGCACCGCCTGCTCGGACATCACCTGCGGGTCGGCGCCCGCGTTGAAACCGTCGCCGAGCCGGATGGCGTACACGCCGGTGATCCCGGTGTCGGTGCGCAGTGTCCTGAGCACGCTCGACGCGGGGAAGGCCGAGGTCTGCGGGAGCACGGCCACGAACACCGGCTTGCCGGCGTCCTTGATCTTCTTCGTCAGGGCGGCCGCCTGACCTCGGGAGAGCTGTGCGGACGCGGCCGGGTCGACGTAGACCGGGCTCTTGCGCAGCGCCCGCGCCACCTCGTCGACGGTGGAGGCCCGCGTGGCCGAAGCGGCGGCGGGAGCGGCGAGCGGGGCGGGCGTGGCAGGCGGGGCGAGCGCCAGGACCAGGGCGGTCACCGAGAGGACCAGCAGCACCCCGGCCAGGAGCGCCGGGAGCAGCAGGGCCTGGAACGGTCTGTTCCGCATACCTCGAACGTAACCCACACGGCCGATCGCCGCGTCCCGGCGCCCGGACGCGGCGATCGGCACCCACCGGGGCGCGCCCCGGTGGGTGCTGTGGCGCTACTTCTTCTGCTCGACCTTCACCCAGTCGATCTCGGCCTTGATGCCGCCCTGGGCGACCCGGTCGACGCTGGACTGAGGCAGGCCCCAGTAGGGCTGGGTGACCTTGTTCCAGCCGGCCGGGTAGGCGCCGCCGAGGGCCAGGTTGAGGATCACGTACTGGTTGTGGTCGAAGACCCACTGGCCCCGGGTGGACTCCAGCTTCTGGCGGGAGGTCCGCTGGACGACCCGGTCGTCGACGGTGAACGTCATGCCCTCGGCCGTCCACTCGACGCCGTAGGTGTGCCATGCGTCGGCGCGGCCGCCGTTGGGATAGGTCTGCTGCTTGCCGATGTTGCCGTCGGCGGAGTAGCCGGGGCCGTGCAGTGCGGAGCTGGTCCAGTCCCCGTAGCCGATGTTCTCCATGATGTCCGTCTCGCCCGAGCCGGGCCAGGAGACCGTCGGGTCGTCGACGTTGCTGCCGAGCATCCAGAAGGCGGGCCAGTAGCCGTCCCCGACCGGCAGCTTCATACGGGCGCTGACCTTGCCGTAGGTGAAGTCGAACTTGGTGTTGGTGTCGACCCGGCCGGAGGTGAAGTCGAAGGTGCCGTTGGGTGTGGAGGTGCAGCCCTTGCAGTACTTCGACTGGAGGACGAGTGCGCCGTTCTCGGTGCGGATGTTGTCGGGCGAGTCCACGTAGGCCTGCGACTCGCCGTTCACCGGGCCCATCTCGGTGCCCGTGCGCACCACCCGCCACTTGGAGCGGTCCAGGCCGGAGCCGGTGAAGTCGTCGAAGAACGTGGTGCTGTAGGCGCCGCCGGGGTCCTTGGGCAGGGCCGGGTAGGCGGCGGACGCGCTGCCTCCGGTGCCCCAGACCTGGAACTCGTAGAGCGAGTAGCCGAACTGGGCGGTGGCGGGCGCCGGGTTGTAGAAGGAGCGGCGCTCCACGCCGAGCATCCGGACGTAGCGGCCGGTGGCGGGGGTGGCCAGATCGACGGTGTCGTGGCGTCCGGCGGCGTCGCCGGGCGACTTGACGTCGGCGCGGCGGGCGGCGACCTCGGCGGCGGAGGGCTGGTGGACGGTGCGCCAGGTGCGGTTGTCGTCGGAGACCTGGATGCGGTAGTCGACGGCGTAGGCCGCCTCCCAGTACAGGTCGACGGAGCTGATGGTGGAGGTGGCGCCGAGGTCGACGCTCACCCAGCGGTCGGCGTTCCAGTCGCTGGACCAGCGGGACTGGCCGCCCTTGAGGTCGGCCGGCCAGCCGCCGTCGGTGACGAAGCCGGGTGAACTGCCCGCGTCCTGGTAGAGGTTGCCGTACGCGGGGTGGTTCAGGGCCAGGTTGGTGCGGGTGGTGGAGGCGGGGGCGGGCTCTCCCCCGTACACCTTGAAGGAGTAGAGGGAGTAGCCCCAGGCGGTGGCGCGCTGGATGCCGCGCATCCGGACGTAGCGGCCGGCCACCTCCTGCGGGTAGGTGTGGGCGGTGACGCTGCCGCCGGTGCCGTCGTCCTCGGTGTAGAAGGTGGTCCAGTCGGTGCCGTTCTTCGACACCTCCAGGACGTACTTCTTGCCGTAGGCGGCCTCCCAGTCCAGGGTGACCTGGCTGATCCGGAGGGTGGCTCCGAGGTCGACCCTGACCCAGGCGTTGTCGGCGAAGTCGCTGGACCAGCGGGTGGTGCCGTTACCGTCGGTGGCGGCACCGGGTCCGGCCGCGCCGTTCTCGGAGCCGGACGCCGTGACGGCCCCGGGATTCGCGGTGTAGGCGGCGGCCGCCCGGTCGGTGTCCCAGGCCGATGCCTGCGCGGCGGCCCGGGGTGCGGGCGCCGCGAAGGCCACGGGTGCGGCGAGGGCGAGCAGGGCGGCGGTGGTGGCTGCCAGAGTCGTACGAGAGGGCACGGTGGGGCTCCCGTTCGTTTCCAGGGGATGCGCGGCCACGCGCGGACGCGGCTACGCGTTGCGGGTGTGGTGGATGGTGTCGCGGTACCACTTGGCGCTGTCCTTGAGCGTCCGCACCTGCGTGTCGTAGTCGACGCGGACGATGCCGAATCGCTTGTCGTAGCCGTAGGACCACTCGAAGTTGTCCATCAGCGACCAGGCGAAGTACCCCCGGACGTCGGCCCCCTGTGCGCGGGCGGCGGCGACGGCGGCGATGTGGTCGGCGAGATAGGTGGTGCGGTCGGCGTCGTGGATCTCGCCGTCCGCGGAGACGGTGTCGTCGAAGGCGGCGCCGTTCTCGGTGATGACCGTCGGGAGACCGTAGTCCTTCTCCAGGCGGACGAGCAGGTCGGTGAGGGCGGTGGGAGTGATCTCCCAGTCCATGGCGGTACGGGGCAGGTCGCGTTCGACGACGCGGGTGACGGGCAGGCCGTCGGCGTCGAGCACCGCGCCCTGTTCGGTCACGCCGGAGAAGAGCGAGCCCCGGTAGAAGTTCACACCGAGGACGTCCAGCGGGGTGGCGATGACCGCGAGGTCGCCGTCCTGGACCGGGAGTTCGATGCCCTGGACGGCGAGGTCGGTGACGATGTCCGCGGGGTAGGCGCCCTTGACGACCGGGTCCAGGTAGAGGCGGGCGCCGAGTCCGTCGGCGCGGCGGCAGGCCTCGGCGTCCTCGTGGCTGTCCGTCTCGGGGGTGGCGGTGCCCAGGTTGAGGGTGATGCCGAGTTCGAGTTCGTTGCCGCGGGCGGCGGCCTGCTCGCGCAGGTACTGCGAGGCGAGGCCGTGGCCCAGCAGCAGGTGGTGGACGGCGTGCATCGCCTCGCCGAAGTTCTGCCGGCCGGGGGCCTGGTTGCCGTAGGCGTAACCGAGCATCGCCGAGCACCAGGGCTCGTTCAGCGTGGTCCAGTGCTTCACCCGGTCGCCGAGGGCGTCGTAGGCGAGGGCGGCGTACTCCGCGAAGCGGTAGGCGGTGTCCCGGGCCGGCCAGCCGCCCGCGTCCTCCAGCTCCTGCGGCAGGTCCCAGTGGTAGAGGGTGACCCACGGGGTGATGCCCTTGGACTCCAGCTCGTCGAGCAGCCGCTGGTAGAAGTCGAGGCCCTTGGCGTTGGCGGGGCCCCGGCCGCCGGGCTGGATGCGCGGCCAGGCCAGCGAGAAGCGGTAGGTGTCGACGCCGAGGTCGGCGATGAGCGAGACGTCCTCGGGCATCCGGTGGTAGTGGTCGCAGGCCACGTCCCCGTTCTCGCCGCGGACGACCATGCCCGGCACCCCGCAGTACGTGTCCCAGATCGAGGGCGTCCGGCCGTCCTCGGCCGCCGCCCCCTCGATCTGGTAGGCGGCTGTGGCGACGCCCCAGCGGAAGTCGGCGGGCAGACCGGGAACGGCCTGGGCGGCGATCTCGCGGGCGTAGGCCTGAGGGGTGACGAGGTTCATGGTTCTCCTGTGGTGTGCGGTGCGTAGGTCGCTACGGGCGGGCGACTGCGGGGGCCGGGGCTTCCTTGTGGAGCCAGCAGGCCACCGAGCGGGAGCTGTCCCCGTCCGGTACGGCGAGCACCGGGACGTGGGTGTCGCAGCCCTCGACCTGCTTGGCGCAGCGGGGGTGGAAGGCGCAGCCGGCGGGCATCGCGGACAGGTGCGGGGGCGAGCCCGGGATGCCGCTGAGTTCGCGCCGGGGGCCGTGCAGCGCGGGGAAGGAGTGCAGCAGTCCGTCGCTGTAGGGGTGGCGGGGGTCGCGGTAGATGTCGGCCGACGCGGCCTCCTCGACGATCCGGCCGCCGTACATGATCGCGATCCGGTCGGAGAACTCGATCAGGAGCGAGATGTCGTGGGTGATGAAGACGACCGAGAAGCCGAGCTCCTCGCGGAGCTTGACCAGCTGGCGCAGGATCTGCCGCTGCATGACGACGTCCAGGGCCGTCGTGGGCTCGTCCATGATGACGATCTCGGGTTCCAGCGCGAGGGCCATCGCGATCATCACGCGCTGGCGCATTCCGCCGGAGAGCTGGTGCGGGTAGGCGCCGAGCCGGTCGGCGGAGATCCCGACGAGCTTGAGGAGCTCCCTGGCGCGTGCGGTGCGCTCCGCCCGCTTCATCTCCGGGCGGTGGGCCTGGAGTACGTCGGTGAGCTGGCTGTGGACCGTGTGCACCGGGTTGAGGGAGTTCATCGCGCCCTGGAAGACGATCGACAGCTCCTGCCAGCGGAAGGCCCGCAGTTCGGGGGCCGACAGGGTCAGCAGGTCGAGTGCCTGGCCGTCGCGCTGGTGGTAGCGCACCTCGCCGCCGGTGATGACGCCGGGCGGGGAGAGCAGCCGGGTGACGGCGTACGCCAGGGTGGACTTGCCGGAGCCGGACTCGCCCGCGAGGCCGAGCACCTCGCCGCGGTGCAGGGTGAGGTCGATGTCGCGCAGCGCGTGCACGGCGTCGTCCCCGGTCCCGTAGTCGACGTTGAGGCCGCTGATGCTGAGGACGGGCTCGCTCATGAGCGGGTCTCCTTGTGGTGCCTGCCGCGCGCCGCGGCGTTGTCCGTGGCGCGGGCCACGGGGGTGAAGCCGACCCGCATCCGGACCTTGCGGGAGCCACCGGTCTCGGTGCGCAGGCGCGGGTTGACGAATTCGTCGATGCCGAAGTTGATGAGGGCGAGGGACATGCCGAGCAGGGCGATGCAGAGCCCGGCCGGCACGAACCACCACCACGCGCCCTGGGCCAGGGCCTGGTTGGACTGGGCCCAGAACAGGACGGTCCCCCAGTTCCAGTTGGAGATGTCGGCGACGCCGATGAAGGCGAGGGTGATCTCGGAGAGGATCGCGAAGATGACCGTGCCGACGAAGCCGGAGGCGATGACGGCGGTCAGGTTGGGCATCACCTCGAAGAGGATGATGCGCCAGGTCGACTCGCCGGTGGCGCGGGCCGCCTCGACGTAGTCCCGGCGGCGCAGCGAGAGCGTCTGGGCGCGCAGCACCCGTGCTCCCCAGGCCCAGGAGGTCAGGGCGATGACGGTCGCGATGAGCAGGTCGCCCGCGTCGGAGACGAAGCTGGCGATGATGATGATCAGCGGCAGTCCGGGGATGACGAGGAAGACGTTGGAGAGCAGCGAGAGCACCTCGTCGGCGGTGCCGCCGAGGAAGCCGGCGCTGACGCCGATCAGCACGGACAGGATCGTGGCGAGGATGCCGGCGATGAACCCGACGACGAGGACGCCCCGGGTGCCGACGAGGATCTGTGAGAGCACGTCCTGACCGGTCTGTGTGGTGCCGAACCAGTGCGCCCCGGAGGGCGGCTGGAGCAGTTCCTTGCCCATGGTGTCGGGGTCGTAGGGGGCGATCCACGGGCCGATGATCGCGATCAGCACGAAGAAGAGCAGGATGCAGAGTCCGACGACGGTCTTGCGGCCGCGCAGGAACCGGAACTTGCGCTTGGTGGGCGCCGGGGTCTCGGCGGCGTCGAGTACGGCGACTTCGGTGGCGGTGACGGCCATGAACCTACGCCTCCCTTCGGGTACGGGGGTCGAGGATCATGTAGAGGACGTCGGCGAGGAGGTTCGCGGCCAGGACGGAGAGCGTGATGATGAGGAAGACGCCCTGCATCAGGGGGTAGTCCTTGGCGCCCACGCCCTGGAAGAGCTGGTAGCCGATGCCCGGGTAGGAGAAGACCATCTCCACCAGCAGGGTGCCGCCGACGATGAAGCCGAGCGAGAGCGCGAAGCCGGAGATGTTGGGCAGGATCGCGTTGCGGGCGGCGTACCCGAACATCACCCGGCGCTCGGAGAGTCCCTTGGCCTGGGCGACCATGACGTAGTCCTCGGAGGAGACCGTCACCATCATGTTGCGCATGCCGAGGATCCAGCCCGCCACCGCGCTGAGCACGATGGTGAGGCCGGGCAGTGCCCCGTGGTAGAGCGCGCTGGAGATGAACGGCCAGTCGAAGGCGGGGACCAGCGAGTTGTCGTAGCCTCCGGCGGCCGGGAAGAGCGGCCACTTCACGGCGAACAGCGAGATGGCGATCAGGCCGAGCCAGAAGTACGGGATCGCCGAGATGAAGGTGGTGACGGGCAGCAGGCTGTCCATCCAGGAGCCGCGCCGCCAGCCGGTGAAGACGCCGATCCCGGTGCCGAGCACGAAGCTGATCAGCGTCGTGATGCCGACGAGGGCCAGCGTCCACGGCAGCGACTGGGCGATCACCTCGCTCACCGGCGTCGGGAAGAAGGTGAACGACAGGCCGAGGTCGCCGTCGAGCAGGTGGCCCCAGTAGTCGGTGTACTGCTCCCAGATCGACTGGTGCTTGTCCAGGCCGAAGAGCGCCTTGAGGGAGGCGATGGCGCTGGTGTCCAGCTGTCCCTGGAAGCGGGCGATGAGCGCCTGCACCGGGTCGCCGGGCATCAGGCGCGGGATGAGGAAGTTGATGGTGATCGCGGCCCACGCGGTGACCAGGTAGAAGGCGAGCCTCTGCAGCAGGTACTTCACTTCGCGGCCTCCTTCTCGTGGTCGGCGGCGCGGCCGGCGCCGTCCGCGTACAGCCAGCAGGCCGCCCACTGGCCGTCGGCCAGGTCGAAGCGGGGCGGCAGCTCGGTGCGGCAGCGCTCCATCGCCTTGGGGCAGCGGGGGTGGAAGCGGCAGCCGGCCGGTGGCTCGATGAGCGAGGGGGGCTCGCCGCTGCCGGTCTCCTCCTGCTCCTCCTCGGCGACGACCCGGTCCGGGTCGGGTGCCGAGGCGATCAGCAGCTGGGTGTAGGGGTGTGCGGGGCGCTGGGTGACGGTCTCGCTGTCACCGCCCTCCACGATCCGGCCCGCGTACATCACCAGCGTGGAGTCCGCGAAGTAGCGGGCGGAGGCGATGTCGTGGGTGATGTAGAGGATCGCGAGGTGCATGCGGTCCTTGAGGTCCTTGAGCAGGTTGAGGACCCCGAGCCGGATGGAGACGTCCAGCATCGAGACGGGCTCGTCCGCGAGGAGGACCTGGGGGTCGGCGCCGAGCGCGCGGGCGATGGCCACGCGCTGGCGCTGACCTCCCGACAGCTCGTGCGGGAACTTGTCCAGGTACTGATGAGGAGGAGTCAGCTGGACGCGGTTCAGCAGAGCGGTCAGGTTCTGTTCCAGTTCCGCCTCGCCGTTCCCCGCCCGGCCGTGGATCTTCAGCGACCGGGTGAGGTGGTAGCGCACGGTGTGCACCGGGTTCAGCGAGGCGAACGGGTCCTGGAAGATGAGCTGGACCCGGCGTACGTAACTGCGGAAGGACCGGCCACGTCCGGCCTTCGCCGGCTGCCCGTCCAGGTGGATCTCGCCCTCGGTGAGCGGATACAGCTGGGCGAGCACTCTGGCGACGGTGGACTTCCCGGAGCCCGACTCCCCCACCAGTGCCGTGACGGTGCCGCGCCGCAGTTTCAGCGAGACGTCGTCGACGGCGTGGACGGTACGGCGCTTGCCCGCGAGGAGATCGCGGCCGGTGCGCCGTACGGCGAAGTGCTTGGTGACTCCGCGTGCTTCGAGCACGACGTGGTTCTTTTCGGACTGTTCAGACATGGCCGGTACCTGGATCCCTGCGTCCTACTTGGCGGGCTTGAGCTTCAGCACGATCTGCAGCGCCGAGCGCTGGGTGTGCTGCGGATCGGCGTACGGGTTGGCCTCGGTGGGCCAGCCCACCCAGTTCTTGGTGGAGTACTCCGCCCCGATGGGCGCGGCCGCCGTCGGGATCATCGGCGCCTGCTCGACCATGATCTTCTGCAGGGTGTTCATCGCGGTGATGCGGGTGGTGTCGCTGGTGGCGTTGGCGAAGTCCTTGAGCGCCTCGGTGGCCTCGGTGCTCTTGAAGCGGCCGAAGTTGCCCTGCTGGGAGGGCTTGCCGATGGGCTGGAGCAGCGCGCCGTCCATGATGTTCTGGTACATGTCGTACGGGGTGGCGCCGCTGTTGGTCCAGTGCAGGGTCGCGTCGAAGTTGCCGTTGGCGACGTCCGCGCCCCAGGCCTCGGCGGTCTGCGTCTTGACCTTGGCGTCGATGCCGAGCTGCTTGATGTTGTCCTTGATGATCGCGAGGCCGGTGATGTAGTCGTTCCAGCCGGCCGGGTCGGTGAAGGTGAGCTTCACGGCCTTGCCACCCGGGTCCTTCAGTACGCCGCCGCTGAGCGTGAAGCCGGCCTTCTCCAGGACCTTCTTGGCGCCCTCGACGTCGGGCTTCGTGGTGGCGTTCTTGTACTCGGGAGAGATGAAGGACTTGCCGGCGGGCAACGGGATGCCGGTCGGGTTGGTGATCTCCGGGTAGAGGGTCGCCTCGGCCTGGGTGTAGATCGCGTTGCGGTCGACGACCATCGCCATGGCCTTGCGCAGCGCCGGGTTGTCGAACGGCTTGCGGGCGGTGTTGAACCACAGTCCGTGGATGCCGAGCCCGGACGGGAACCACAGCTTGTGGTTCTTGGGGTCCTTGGAGATGTACAGCTGCTTGTAGTTCGGCATGAAGACGAACGACCACTCCAGCTTGCCGCTGGCCAGCGCGGTGGTGGCGGCGCTGTTGTCGTTGTAGGTGCTGTAGCGCAGCTCCTTGACCTTCGTCGCACCCTTCCAGTAGGTGGGCGTGGCGGTCAGGGTGGTGGTCTGCGGCGTGAACGTCTTGAGCTTGTACGGGCCCGAGCCGACGGGTGTGCGGTTGGGCCAGGTCTCCGGGTCCTTGACGCCTTCCCAGATGTGCTTGGGCACGATGAACTGCTGGATGATCTTGTTCTGGTTGACGTACTGCGAGTCGTCGAAGGTCAGCACGACCTTCTTGCCCTCGACCTTCACCCCGCCCCACGCGATGCCGTCCTGGTTGAGCGCCGGGTGCTTCTTCAGGAGGTTGAAGGTGAACGCGACGTCGTCGGCGGTCAGCGGCTTGCCGTCGGCCCACTTGGCCTTGTCGTCGAGGGTGAAGGTGACCTTGGTGAAGTTGAGGTCCCACTTCCACTCGGTCGCCAGCCACGGGTCGGCCTTTTCGGCGGGCCGGATCTGCCTGACCATCGCGAGCGGCTCGTAGATCATGTACCGGTAGCCGAGGGTGGCGCCCGCCGAGGTGTTCAGGAACGGGTTGCTGTTGTTCGTCTGCGGCCCGTCCGGCTTGCCGATGTTCAGGACGCCCGACGCGGCGCCGCCGCCCTTGTTGGCGTTCGAGTTGGCTGACGAGCATCCGGCGGCGAGCGCGACCACCGCGGTGGCGAGCGCGACCGCTCTGAGCGTGTGACGGCGTGCGGACATAACGACTCCAGGAGGGACTGGCGGGTCTGGGAGATCCGGAAACGGACAGCGCTCGGCGCGCCGGGTACGGGCGGGTGCTGATGCGGTGCGGTGCGGTGCGGGTGCGCGCAGCCGGCTGCTGCGCGGAGTACGGGAGCGGGGAGGCCGGGTCCGGCCCCGTCCGCTAGGGCGCCGAGTGGCGCACGACCAGTTCGGTGGGCAGCACGAGGGGTGCGTCGGGTACGGCCGTGCCGCCGAGGTGGGAGAGCAGCATCCGTGCGGCCGTCTCACCCATCTGCCGGGTGGGCTGGCGCACGGTGGTCAGTGGCGGTTCGGTGTGCTCGGCCATCGGGATGTCGTCGAAGCCGACCACCGCGATGTCGCCGGGAACGGAGCGTCCGGCGGCGCGCAGCGCCCGCAGCACGCCTGCCGCGGTGATGTCGTTGTGTGCGAAGACCGAGTCGAACTCCACCCCGGAGGCGAGGAGTTCCTCCACGGCGAGCCGGCCGCAGATCTCGGTGAAGTCTCCTCGGACGACGAGGTCGGTGGGCAGCACGGAGACGAATCCCGCGAGCCGGTCGCGTACGCAGCCGAAGTCGTGGGGTCCCGTGACGACCAGGGGTCTGGTGCGCCCGGCAGCCCGCAGATGACGGGCGGCCGACGCGCCTCCTTCGTAATTGGTGGTCACGACGGAGGGGAACTCGGGGTGGTGTCCGCGATCGTCGATCAGCACGATCGGCAGTCCTGCGTGGTGCAGTGCGGTGAGGTGGCCGAGGGTGTTCTCGGGTTCGACCACCACCAGCCCGTCGAAGGCCCGCGCGGACACCTGGCTGGTGAAGCGCTTTACGGACTCGGCCCCCCGGTTGCAGGTGAACAGCAGCAGCCCGTAGTCGGCGGCCTCGACGGTGTCGACGACGCCCTGAAGCACCTCGCCCATCCACGGCCAGGTGAGCGAGGGCACCAGCATGCCGACCGTGCGGCTGTTGCCGCGGGCCAGGCCGACGGCGCCCGAGCTGGGCACGTAACCGAGCTGTGCGATCACTTCACGAACACGGGCGGCCGTTGAGCCGTCCACTTCGCCCTTGGTGTTGATGACCCGGGACACGGTCGTCTTGCTGACGCCGGCCTCGCGGGCGACATCAGCGATGGTGACACGCATCGGGGGGCCTCCAGGACGCAACAGGGCAGAGAGAGCGACCGGTGGTGGAACCGGTACCGCAACCGGTTCCGGAACCGGTACCGGCGTTGGTGGCGTGAGTTAACCCCGCCGACACAGAGCCGTCAATACTTCACGCCGAGATTGGTCCGTACCCATCCTTCGAGCTGCGAGGAACGCCGATACGTTCAAGTCTTGAAGACCTACACCCTTGACGTGAGCACGTAATAGCAGTTCACTCACGCCTCGTTCGACGGCAAGTTCCCCACACTCCGCCGAGAGAGGTCTTGACCATGATCCGATCAGGAAGAGCCGTACGGGCGCTGCTCGCCGCAGCGCTGGCCACCGCCGGCCTCACCGGGCTCTCGTCCCCCACCGCCCAGGCCGCGGGCGAGACCGTGCACATCGCCCTGACCACCACCGACGACTCCGGCGGGCGACACGTCACCCGGGGCCTGGAGGCCCAGACCCCGATCGCCTTCGAGGCCGGCAGCGGCGGCGACGGCACGAGCATCACGGTCGACGAGAACACCGGGTACCAGACCTTCACCGGCGGCGGCGCCTCGTTCACCGACACGGCCGCGTACCTGATGAAGAGCAGCGGGGCGCTGAGCCAGGCGGCCCGGGACGCCACGATGAAGAAGCTGTTCTCCCCCACGGACGGCATCGGCCTCTCGTTCGTCCGCAACCCGATGGGCGGCTCCGACCTGGCCCGCACCGGCTACACGTACGACGACATCCCCGCCGGGCAGACCGACCCGTCGCTCGGGCAGTTCTCGATCGCACACGATCTGCAGGACGTGCTCCCGCTCACCAAGCAGGCCAGGGAACTGAACCCGGACCTGACGACGGTGGCGTCCCCCTGGACCGCCCCGGCGTGGATGAAGGACAGCGGGCAGCTCAACGGCGGCTGGCTGAAGGCGGAGAACTACGGCACCTACGCCGACTACTTCGTCAAGTACCTGAAGGCCTACCGGGATCAGGGCGTTCCGGTCGACTACGTGACCGCGCAGAACGAGCCGACCTGCTGCTCCGGCTACCCCTCGATGAGCTGGAACGGCTCCGGGCTCGCGTACTTCACCAAGAACGAGCTGCTGCCCGGACTCCAGTCGGCCGGCCTGTCCACCAAGGTGCTGGCGCACGACTGGAACTGGGACACCTACGACGAGTACGCGGCCGCCACCGTGGACGACGCCGAGGTGCGCGACCACCCCAACTTCGGCGGGATCGCCTGGCACGGGTACGGCGGTGACGTGGCGAAACAGAGCGCGGTGCACGACCGGTACCCCGCGCTGGACGCCTTCCAGACCGAGCACTCGGGCGGCACCTGGATCGCCGACCAGCAGCGCGAGGACATGATGAACATCATCGACTACACCCGCAACTGGGCGAAGTCGGTGACCAAGTGGTCCCTGGCGGTGGACCAGAACCGGGGCCCGCACAACGGCGGCTGCGGCACCTGCGACGGTCTGATCACCGTGCACAACGGCGACGGGAGCAGCGGACAGGTCGACTACAACATCGAGTACTACACGATGGGCCACCTGACCAAGTTCGTCCGCCCGGGAGCCACCCGGATCGCCTCCACGGCCAGCTCCACCGTGCCCAACGTGGCCTGGCGCAACCCGGACGGCTCGAAGGCGCTGATCGCGTACAACGGCAGCGGCTCGGCGCAGCCGGTCACCGTCAACTGGGGCGGGCAGAGGTTCACCTACTCCCTGCCGGCCCGCACCTCCGCGACGTTCACCTGGTAGGCGGGCCCACCGGGGCAGAGCTGCGGATGTACATCCGCAAAGGCCGCCGTGCCGCCGGGACACCACTTGTGTCCCGGCGGCACGGCGGCCCCGCACTACTCCGTCGGCTCGATCCCCGCGCGCAGCAGGCCGAAGGTGTACGCGTCCTCCAGCGCCTGCCAGGACGCCGCGATGATGTTCTCCGCGACGCCCACGGTCGACCAGTCGGCCGTGCCGTCACCCGTGGTGATCAGGACCCTGGTCGTGGAGTCGGAACCGGTGCGCCCCTCCAGGATGCGGACCTTGTAGTCCACCAGCTCCAGCTTGGCGAGCTGCGGGTAGATCCGTTCCAGCGCGACGCGCAGCGCCCGGTCGAGCGCGTTGACCGGGCCGTTGCCCTCGGCGGTGGCGACGATGCGCTCGCCCTTGGACCAGAGCTTCACGGTCGCCTCGTTGGCGTGCGTGCCGTCGGGGCGGTCCTCGACGATGGCGCGCCAGGACTCGGTACGGAAGTAGCGGCGCACCCGGCCCTCGGCCTCGGCCCGCAGCAGCAGCTCGAAGGAGGCGTCGGCCGCCTCGTAGGTGTAGCCCTTGAGCTCGCGCTCCTTGACCCGCTCCACGACGCGCTGGACGAGCGCCCGGTCGCCCCCGAGGTCGATGCCGAGCTCCTGGCTCTTGAGCTCGATGGAGGCGCGGCCGGCCATGTCCGACACGAGCATCCGCATGGAGTTGCCGACCAGCGCGGGATCGATGTGCTGGTACAGGTCGGGGTCGACCTTGATCGCGGAGGCGTGCAGCCCGGCCTTGTGCGCGAAGGCCGAGACACCGACGTAGGGCTGGTGGGTGGAGGGGGCGAGGTTGACGACCTCCGCGATGGCGTGCGAGACGCGGGTCATGTCGGCGAGCGCGCCCTCGGGCAGCACGGTCTTGCCGTACTTGAGCTCCAGCGCGGCGACGACGGGGAAGAGGTTGGCGTTGCCGACCCGCTCGCCGTAGCCGTTGGCGGTGCACTGGACGTGGGTGGCGCCCGCGTCGACCGCGGCCAGGGTGTTGGCGACGGCGCAGCCGGTGTCGTCCTGGGCGTGAATGCCCAGGCGGGCGCCGGTGTCCGCGAGGACGGTGGAGACGACGGCCTGGACCTGGGCCGGGAGCATCCCGCCGTTGGTGTCGCAGAGGATGACGACGTCCGCGCCGGCCTCGGACGCGCTGCGCACGACGGCCTTGGCGTACTCGGCGTTGGCGCGGTAGCCGTCGAAGAAGTGCTCGCAGTCGACGAAGACCCGGCGGCCCTGTTCGCGGAGGAAGGAGACGGTGTCGCGGACCATCTCCAGGTTCTCCTCCAGGGTGGTGCGCAGGGCCAGTTCCACATGGCGGTCGTGGGACTTGGCGACCAGCGTGATCACCGGTGCGCCCGATTCCAGCAGCGCCTTGACCTGGGGGTCTTCGGCCGCCCTGCCGCCCGCTCTGCGGGTCGCGCCGAAGGCGACCAGCTCGGCGTTGCGGAATTCGATCTCCTGCTGGGCGCGGGCGAAGAACTCGGTGTCACGTGGGTTGGCGCCCGGCCAGCCGCCTTCGATGAAGCCGACGCCGAAGTTGTCCAGGTGCCGGGCGATGGTGAGCTTGTCGGCGACCGTCAGGTTGATGCCTTCACGCTGCGCACCGTCGCGCAGGGTGGTGTCGAAGACGTGGAAACTGTCGTCGGTGGGCTTGGCCTTGGTGGTCATGCTGGTCTGACTCCTGTCGGATGAGTGGATCCGGACGATCTGGCTCCACTTGCCCCCATCATCCCGCGTGCCTCGCTCCGGCCGAGGTGAGGGCCGGAAAACAAAAAACCCCTCGCGGGTGCGAGAGGTCTGCGCGCGGGTCTGGGGCACGATGGCCGTGCCGTACATGGTGGTACGGGACGGTCACTGCGGACCGGCGCGCCTGTTGCCAATAATCATGACGAACGAGGACACGGAGGCAGTCTGGCACAGGACCGCCTCCGTGCCGTGCCCTGTCTCAGGATGCGGGCGTGACGCTCGTCGCTCCCGCCTGCCGCTGCTGCGCCTGCGGCTGCCCGGCCGCGGCGACCCGGTTCAGGTCGATGTCGCGGGTCTCGCGCATCGACAGGTAGACGACGAGCGAGACGGCGGCGCAGCCCGCCACGTACCAGTAGAAGCCGGATTCGGCGCCGGCGTTCTTGAACCAGAGCGCCACGTACTCGGCGGTGCCGCCGAACAGCGCGTTGGCGACGGCGTAGGAGAGGCCGACCCCCAGGGCGCGGATGCCGGTCGGGAAGAGCTCGGCCTTCACGCAGGCGTTGATGGAGGTGTAGCCGGTGACCACGACCAGGGCCAGGAGCGCCAGGCCGAGCGCGGGCCAGAAGGTGTCGGCGTGCTTGAGCATCGTCATGATCGGCACGGTCAGGAAGGTCGAGCCGACGGCGAAGGTGATCAGCAGCGGGCGGCGGCCGATCCGGTCGGAGAGCATGCCGGCCAGCGGCTGGATGCACATGAAGACGAACAGGGCGCAGAAGCTGACGAGGGAGGCGGTGGACTTGTCCATGCCGGCGCTCTTGGAGAGGAACTTGGTGAGGTAGGTGGTGTACGTGTAGTAGGCCACCGTCCCGCCCATGGTCAGCGCCATCACCAGGAACGCCTCGCGCCGGTGCTGCCAGAGCACCTTGAGCGTGCCCCGGTCCTCCTGCTCGGCGGCGCCGGAGCCGGCGTACACCTCCGTCTCCAGCATGGAGCGGCGCAGGTAGAAGACGATGAGGGCGCCCAGCGCGCCGACGACGAACGGGATGCGCCAGCCCCAGCTGTGCAGCGCGGCGTCGGACATGTTGCGCTGCAGGACGATCTGGAGCCCGAGGCCGACGAGCTGCCCGGCGGTCATCGAGACGTACTGGAAGCTGGAGGCGAAGCCGCGCTTCTCGGGGGCGGATGCCTCGGTGAGGTAGGTGGCGCTGGCGGCGTACTCGCCGCCGACGGACAGTCCCTGGAGCAGCCGGGCGAGCATCAGGACGGCGACGCCGCCGTACCCGGCGACGTCGTAGGTCGGCGCGATCGCGATGAGGATCGCGGAGGCCGACATCAGGGTGACGGTGAGGGTGAGCGCGGCCTTGCGGCCCTTGCGGTCACCGATCCGGCCGAGCAGCCAGCCGCCGACCGGTCTCATGAAGAAGCCGACCGCGAAGATCCCCATGGTGTTCATGAGGTTGGCGGTCTCGTTGCCCTCGGGGAAGAACGCGTCCGCGAAGTAGACCGCGAAGGTCGCGTACACGAACCAGTCGAACCACTCGACCATGTTGCCGGCGGAGCCGACCCAGATCTTCTTCCACTGCTCTCGTCCCATGGTTGGTCACCGTGCCCCAACGGCTGCGGGACTAACAAGGATTCAGCCGGCAACGATCGGGCGTACTTACGTGCGTTGTGTTCACCGCAGCAGTGAGTCCCGCAGGAACTCCCCCACGTGGGAGAGGACTTGCTCGCGGCCGGTGCCCGGGATGCCGACCGCGACATGGACGCTGAAGCCGTCCAGGAGGGCGCGCAGCCGGGTCGCGAAGCGGTCCGGGTCCACGGACCCGAACTCGCCGCGCGAGATGCCCTCGGCCAGCAGCGCCACCAGGTCCCGGTGCCAGGCCCCCTCGATCGCGGCCATCCGCCCCCGGGCGTCGGCGTCGGCGTTCTGCGAGCGGTTCCAGACCTCCAGCCAGAGCGTCCAGTGCGGATCGCGCGGCCCCTCGGGGACGTACAGGTGCACATACGCGTCGAGGCGTTCGGCGGCGGGCGCCTGCCGGGAGAGCAGGGCGCCGCGCTCGGCGCCGAGCCGCCCCTCGCTCCACTCCAGGGTCTGCAGCAGCAGTTCGTCCTTGGTCCGGAAGTAGTACAGCAGGTGCCCGCTGCTCATCCCGACCTCGCGGCCGAGCCCGGCCATGGTCAGCCCGTCGAGCCCGCGCTCGGCGATGGTGGCCATGGCGGCGACGAGCAGGGACTCGCGGGGCGGGGCCGTGTTGCGCCGCCTGACGGGGGGCGGGGTCATGGCGCGGCCGGTGCGCTGAGCGTCTCGTTCACCAGTACGTTCTACCGGATGCGCCGGTCAGCCGGGTACCGCGGGCTGCTGCTGGGTGATGCAGTGGATGCCGCCGCCGCCCGCGAAGATCGTGCGGGCGTCGACCAGGGTGACGGTGCGTCCGGGGTACAGGCGGCGGAAGATGCCCGCCGCGATCTCGTCCCGGGGGTCGCCGAAGCCGCACAGGACGACGCCGCCGTTGCAGACGTAGTGGTTGATGTAGGAGTAGTCGACCCAGTGGCCCTCCTCGTCCCGCACGGCGGCGGGCGCCGGGACCTCGACGACCCGCAGGGCGCGGCCCCGTGCGTCGGTCACGGAGCGGAGCAGCTCGACGTTGCGTGCGCAGAGCTCGTGGTCGGGGTGGGAGGGGTCCGGCTGGGTGTGGGCGACGACCACCCCGGGGCCGGCGAACGCGGCGACGATGTCCACGTGGCCCAGGGTCCCGAAGCCGTGCGGCGGGTAGTCGCCGGTCAGCCCGCGCTCCAGCCAGATCGCCTTCGTGGTGCCCAGCTTGCCGTGGATCTCGGCCTCGACGCGCTCCTTCGTCCAGCCCGGGTTCCGCTCGGGGCCGAGCTGCACGGTCTCGGTGAGCAGTACGGTGCCCTCGCCGTCGACGTGGATGCCGCCGCCCTCGTTGACCAGGGGCGAGCTGTGCACGGGGACTCCGGCGAGAGCGGCCACCTCGCGGGCGATCCGTGCGTCGTGCTCCCAGCTCGCCCAGTCCTGCGCGCCCCAGCCGTTGAAGACCCAGTCCACGGCGGCGAGCCGGCTGCCGTCGGTGACGAAGGTCGGCCCGATGTCGCGCATCCAGGCGTCGTCCAGATCGCGTTCGACCAGCTCGATGTCCGGGCCGAGGAGCGGGCGGGCCTCCTGGGACTGCCCGGTCGGCACGACCACGGTCACCGGCTCGAAGCGGCGCACGGCGCGGGCCACGGCGGCCCAGGCCTCGCGGGCGCGGCCGAGGTCGTCACCGGTGAACGTGGCGTTGGGTCCGGGCCAGGCCATCCAGGTGCGCTCGTGCGGGGCCCATTCGGGCGGCATACGGAAGGTCATGTCGTCGGACTCCTGAAGGCTGTGTGTCGTAGGGCGGAGCGGTGCTCGTGGAGTGCTGCGGCTACAAGAAGTAAAGGCGGTTGAGCGAGATCGAGTCGGCGGGCCCGGACCGCATCGGCGCCCCGTCCAGCGTCACCAGACCGCTGTCCCCGTTCACCCCGACCTCCCCGATCCGGGAGTTGAGACGCAGATCCGCCGGGCCGATCGAACGGGTGCCGCGCACCGCGACCCGGCGCCGCCGGGTGGGCATCAGGTCGGAGCCGAGATCGGCCGCCGCCTTCGCCACGAAGGCCACCGAGAGATCGGCCGGGGTCGCGCCGTGGCCGCCGAACAGCGGTCCCAGGACCAGCGGTTCACAGGTGTCGGTGGCCGCGTTGGGGTCGCCGGTCACGCCCCATGCGGGGAAGCCCGACTTCAGGACCAGCTGCGGCTTCGCGCCGAAGAACTGCGGCTTCCAGAGCACGATGTCGGCGAGCTTGCCCACCTCGATCGAGCCGATCTCGTCGCTCAGCCCGTGCGCGATCGCCGGGTTGATGGTCAGCTTGGCCACGTAGCGCAGCACCCGGGCGTTGTCGTCGTGCGGGCCGTCGCCCTCCAGGGGGCCCAGCTCGGCCTTCATCTTCCCGGCCATGGCGAAGGTGCGGCGTACGGTCTCGCCCGCGCGTCCCATGCCCTGCGCGTCGGAGGAGGTGATCCCGATCGCGCCGAGATCGTGCAGGACGTCCTCGGCGCCCATCGTCCCGGCCCGGATCCGGTCACGCGCCATGGCGGCGTCCCCGGGCAGATCCGTCTTCAGGTCATGGACGGAGACGATCATCCCGTAGTGCTCGGCCACCGCGTCCCGTCCGAACGGCAGCGTCGGGTTGGTGGAGGAGCCGATGACGTTGGGGACACCCGCCATCTTCAGCACGTTCGGTACGTGCCCGCCGCCGCAGCCCTCGATGTGGAAGGCGTGGATCGTCCGCCCGTCAAGGACGCTCAGGGTGTCCTCGACGGAGAGGCACTCGTTCAGCCCGTCGCTGTGCAGGGCCACCTGCACGTCGTGCTCCTCCGCGACCCGCAGTGCCGTGTCCAGGGCGCGGGTGTGCGCGCCCATGTCCTCGTGCACCTTGAAGCCGGACGCGCCGCCCTCGGCCAGCGCCTCCACCAGCGGTGCGTCGTCGGAGGACGAACCACGGGCCAGGAAACCGATGTTGACCGGCCAGGCGTCGAACGCGTTGAACGCGTGGCGCAGCGCCCAGGGCGAGTTGACGCCGACACCCCAGACCGGGCCGAACTCCTGGCCGATGACGGTGGTGACGCCGGAGGAGAGCGAGGCCTCCATGATGCGGGGCGAGAGCAGGTGGACATGGGTGTCGACGGCTCCCGCGGTGGCGATCAGCCCCTCGCCGGAGACGATGGTGGTGCCCGTCCCGACGACGACGTCCACGCCGTCGAGCGTGTCCGGGTTCCCGGCCCGGCCGATCGCGTGGATGCGCCCCTCCCGGATGCCGATGGAGACCTTCCGGATGCCCAGGACCGCGTCGATGACCAGCACGTTGCTGATGACGACGTCGCAGGTGTGGCGGACGGCGGCGGCCTTGAGGTGCAGCCCGTCGCGCGCGGTCTTGCCGAACCCGGCCAGGAACTCGTCGCCGTGGCGCTGCGCGTCCGATTCGACGCGCACGACGAGCCCGGAGTCGCCGAGGACGACCCGGTCCCCGGCGCGGGGTCCGTGGACCGACGCGTACTCGTAGGGGTCCATCAGGCGCCGCCCTCCGCTCCGAGATAACCGCAGGCCACCGCGCGTCGCAGGGCCTCCTCCTTCGCGCCCGGCGCGTCCAGCGGACCGTCGACGAGACCGGCGAAGCCGATCGCGATCCGCGCGCCGCCGATCGGCAGCAGCCCGACCTCGGCCGTGCCGCCCGGGTCGAACCGGACCGAGGATCCGGCCGGCACGCACAGCCGCATGCCGTACGCGGCCGTCCGGTCGAAGTCCAGCCGGGGGTTGGCCTCGAAGAAGTGGAAGTGCGAGGTGACGCTGACCGGGACCGTCGCGGTGTTGCGCACGGTCAGCCGCAGCGCCGGCTCCGGTTCGGCGTGCGGCGGGGCCGGCAGCACCGCGCCGGGGGCGCTGTCGCCCAGCCGCGTCCCGGTGCCGGCACCGATGGGGTCGCTCACCACGGCGAGCCGCGATCCGTCG
Source organism: Streptomyces sp. 840.1 (assembly GCF_003751445.1). Classification (NCBI taxonomy): domain Bacteria; kingdom Bacillati; phylum Actinomycetota; class Actinomycetes; order Kitasatosporales; family Streptomycetaceae; genus Streptomyces; species Streptomyces sp. 840.1. The sequence goes on from NZ_RJUU01000001.1 coordinate 250,852, forward strand.
TCGAAGACGGCCTCCACGTGCACCTCGGTGACCACGTCCGCCACTCCGGGGAGCACGTCGTCGGCCCCGAGCACGGCGCGGGCGGCCGCTATCGCCTCCGCGAGCCGCAGCCCGTCGCGGGCCGCCTCGCAGACGGTGTCCGCGACCAGGGCGGTCGCCTCGGGGACGTTGAGCCGCAGCCCGCGGGCCCGGCGGGCCCGCGCCAGTTCGGCGGCTCCGAAGAGCAGCAGCCGGTCACGCTCACTCGGGGTCAGTCGCACGTCACCACACCTCCTGTTTGAACGTCACTCTAATCATGACTCGCTCACGGTTCCAGTCACGATTCAACGAAATCCAGAATCCCTGGACCATTGACGGGTCCCACTGGATTACGTCAGATTGAGCAGCACTCAAATAGTCGAACGTCAGGGGCGGCCTCATGCCGATCGAACAGCACGGAGTCGACACCATCCCGGAGGCGGAGCGCACCAGCACCCCGCGCGACCTCGTCTCGATCCTGCTCGGATCGAACCTCTGCCTGGGCGTGATCGTCTTCGGCTGGCTGCCGGTCTCCTTCGGGCTCGGCCTGTGGCCCGCGGTGACCTCGGTCGTCGTCGGCACGGCCGTCGGGGTGGCGGTCACCGCGCCGCTCGCCCTGGTCTCGCTGCGCACGGCGACGAACCTGTCCACGTCCAGCGGCGCGGCCTTCGGCGTACGCGGCCGGCTGGTCGGCTCCGTCGTCGGGCTGCTGCTCGCGCTGGGGTACACCGCGCTGACCCTGTGGATCGGCGGCGACGTGATGGTGGGCACCCTGGCCCGCCTCGCCGGACTGCCCTCGGGCGGCCTCTCGCACACCCTGGTCTACGCGGTCCTGGCAGCCTGCACGGTCGTCGGCGCGGTGTACGGGTACCGGCTGCTGCTGCGCCTGAGCAAGATCCTCGCGGTCGGCATGACCGTGCTGCTGCTGATCGGGCTGATCGCCTATGCGCCGGACCTCACGACGGCGGCCCCGCCGGACACCCCGTACCTGCTCGGCTCGTTCTGGCCCACCTGGGCGCTGTCCGCCGTGGCCGCCGGGCTGAGCGGGCCGATCGCCTTCATCACCCTGCTCGGCGACTACACCCGGTACATCTCACCGGTCCGCCACCACCCGCGCCGGGTGCTGCGCGCCACCTGCGCCGGCCTGGTCGTCGGACTGCTGGTCCCGCAGCTCTTCGGTACGTACACCGCGCTCGCCGCCCGCGCCTCGCTCGACTACGCGGGTCCGCTGGTCGCCGCCGCACCCGCCTGGTACCTGCTGCCGCTGCTCCTCGCGGCGACCGCGGGCTCGGTGGGCAACGCCGGGCTGATGCTCTACTCCATGGGCCTGGACCTGGACGCGATCCTGCCGCGCGCCACCCGGGCACGGGCCACGCTGGTCGTCGCCGGGGTCGCCACCGCGTTCGTGTTCCTGGGCCACTTCGTGTGGAACGCCCAGTCGGCGATGACCTCGTTCGTGCTGCTGCTCACCGCGATCGGCACGCCCTGGGCGGTGATCACGATGATCTCGCACCGGCGCTGCCGGGGTGCGTACGACGCGGAGGCCCTTCAGGTCTACAACCGGGGCACCCGGGGCGGCGTCTACTGGTACCGGGCCGGCTGGCACCCGCACGCCACCCTCGCCTGGGCGCTCGGGGCCGCGGTGGGCCTGTGCGGCGTCTCCACCCCGCTCTACGAGGGCCCGCTGCTCGCGCTGACCGGCGGGGTGGACTGCAGCTTCGTGCTGTCGGGCCTGGTCGGCGGGGTGACGTACGCCGTCCTGACCGGGCCGGGCCGGTACGGCGCCGCCGGCCGGACCCGCGGACAGGCCCGGCCGGCGGCTCAGCACACGCCCTGAGGCCGATCCGGACGACAGGCCCTAGCCGAGCGGGTGCATCCAGCCGTGGGTGTCCTCGGCGGTGCCGCGCTGGATGTCCAGCAGGCGCTCGCGGAGCTTGAGGGTGACCGGGCCCGGCGTGCCGTCGCCCTGGACCCACTCGCCGCTCGCGCTCTTCACGGTGCCGACGGGGGTGATGACGGCGGCGGTGCCGCAGGCGAAGACCTCGGTGAGGGTGCCCGCCGCCGAGTCGTCGCGCCACTGGCCGATCGAGACCCGGCTCTCCTCGGGCTCGTAGCCGAGGTCCGCGGCGAGCGTCAGGAGCGAGTCGCGGGTGATACCGGCGAGCAGCGAGCCGGTCAGGGACGGGGTGACGATCTTGTTCCCGTACACGAAGTACAGGTTCATCCCGCCGAGCTCCTCGACCCACTTGTGCTCGACGGCGTCGAGGTAGGCGACCTGGTCGCAGCCCTTGGCGGCGGCCTCGGCCTGGGCGAGCAGGGACGCGGCGTAGTTGCCGCCGGTCTTGGCGTCGCCCATGCCGCCGGGGACGGCGCGGACGCGGTCCTCCGAGAGCCAGATGGAGACGGGCTTCACGCCGCCGGGGAAGTACGCGCCGGCGGGCGAGGCGATGACCAGGAACAGGTACTCGTTGGACGGCCGCACGCCGAGGCCGACCTCGGTCGCGATCATGAACGGGCGCAGGTACAGCGACTCCTCGCCGCCGTGGGCCGGGACCCAGGCCGCGTCCTGCTGGACCAGCGCGTCGCAGGCCGCGACGAAGGTCTCGACGGGCAGCTCCGGCATCGCGAGCCGGCGGGCGGAGGACTGGAAGCGCGCGGCGTTGGCCTCGGGGCGGAAGGTGGCGACCGTGCCGTCGGGCTGGCGGTAGGCCTTGAGGCCCTCGAAGATCTCCTGGCCGTAGTGGAGCGTCATGTTGGCCGGGTCGATCGACAGCGGCGCGTACGGGACGAGCTGGCCGTCGTGCCAGCCGCGGCCTTCGGTCCACTTGATCGTCACCATGTGGTCGGTGAAGTAGCGGCCGAATCCGGGCTCGGTCATGTTCGCCTCGCGCTCCGCGTCGGACAGCGGGTTCGAGGAGGGCTTGAGCTCGATCGTGGGCGTCGTCATGAGTACGTGTCCTTCACCGTTTTGTGTGTGTAGGACCGCACTCACGCCCACTCCCGCCGGACAGGTCGTAGGACGTCCGAGCTTCATGGCGAGCCACGGCCCCGTTCGATTATCTCTCGCGGGAGGCCGTGCACGAAATGACGTGTGCGCGGTCCAGGATTCGATGGTGACACCCGGGGCCGCACAGGAGAAGCCGCCGGGTGCGTGTGCGACCCGGCGGCTTCGTGGTGGAGTCGTCGGATCAGCCCGCTACGCGTACCGCGAGCGCGTCGCCGATCTCGTCGGTGCTGCGGGCACTGCCGTCGCGCTCCGCGAGGTCGGCGGAGACGGCCTCCTCGATGCGCACGGCCTGGGCCTCGTGGCCGAGGTGGCGCAGCAGGAGGGCGACGGAGAGGATCGTGGCGGTCGGGTCGGCCTTGCCCTGGCCCGCGATGTCGGGGGCCGAGCCGTGGACCGGCTCGAACATCGACGGGAAGGCGCCCGTCGGGTTGATGTTGCCCGAGGCGGCCAGGCCGATGCCGCCGGAGACGGCTGCGGCGAGGTCGGTCAGGATGTCACCGAAGAGGTTGTCGGTGACGATGACGTCGAAGCGCTCCGGCTGGGTGACGAAGAAGATCGTCGCGGCGTCGACGTGCAGGTAGTCGGTGGTGACCTGGGGGTACTCGGCCGCGACCTTGTCGAAGGTGTTCTTCCACAGGTGGCCCGCGTAGACGAGGACGTTGTTCTTGTGGACCAGCGTCAGCTTCTTGCGCGGGCGGGCGGCGGCCCGCTCGAAGGCGTCACGGACGACGCGCTCGACACCGAAGGCGGTGTTGAGGCTGACCTCGGTGGCGACCTCGTGCTCGGTACCGGTGCGCAGCGAACCGCCGTTGCCGGTGTACGGGCCCTCGGTACCCTCGCGGACGACGACGAAGTCGATGTCCGGACGGCCGGCCAGCGGGGTCTCGGTGTTCGGGAACAGCTTCGACGGCCGCAGGTTGATGAAGTGGTCGAAGGCGAAGCGCAGCTTCAGCAGCAGCCCGCGCTCCAGGACGCCGGACGGCACCGAGGGGTCACCGATCGCGCCGAGCAGGATGGCGTCGTGGCCCTTGAGGGCCTCCAGCTCCGCGTCCGGGAGGGTTTCACCGGTGCGGTGCCAGCGCTGGGCGCCGAGGTCGTACTCCTTGGTCTCCAGCTTCACATCCTGCGGGAGAACAGCGTTGAGGACCTTGAGGCCCTGGGCCACGACCTCCCGGCCGATACCGTCACCGGGGATCACTGCGAGATTGATGCTGCGAGACATGCCCAGCACCCTACTGCGCGTCCCACCCCATGACACGTCCCGTCCACCATACGGACACATGGGATGTTGTACGTGTACCGTTCACCTACCCGACGGGAGCACGTCAGCGAGTGGGTGGAGGTTGTCGCCCATGGACATCCCCCGCTTCGGAATCCCCGAGAAGCTCGCCGACCGCATGAGCATGGCCGAGCAGCACGACTACCTGCGCAGCCGGCTGACCCGTCGCGGTGTGCTGCGCACGAGCGTGGCGACCGCCGCGGTCGCCGGTGCCGGTCTCGGCACCTCGCTGACCACCTCCCCCGCGTACGCCGCACCGACGGTGCTCACCTCGCACAGCACCACCCGGGTGGACGGCTCGCTGGTCGCCCCGTTCGGCCGCCACCTGGCCTACGGCGCCGACCCGAGGACGCAGATGGCGGTCTCCTGGCAGGTCCCGTTCGCCGTGCGCCGCCCGTACATCCGGATCGGCCTCAAGCCGTGGGCACTGAGCCGGAAGATCGACGCCGAGGTGCGCCACCTCACCACGCCGCGGCTGAACGACGGCAAGATCGCGGCCGCCGAGCAGTTCTACGTACACGCGGGCCTGGAGCGGCTGAAGCCCGGCACGACGTACTACTACGGCGTCGGCCACGACGGCTTCGACCCGGCCGACACCCGCAACCTGGGCACCCTCGGCACCTTCACCACCGCGCCCTCGCGCGCCGGGAACTTCACCTTCACCGCCTTCGGCGACCAGGGCGTCAGCTACCACGCACTCGGCAACGACCAGCTGATCCTGGGCCAGAACCCCGCCTTCCACCTGCACGCGGGTGACATCTGCTACGCCGACCCCTCGGGCTCCGGGCAGACCAGCGACACCTACGACGCCCGCACCTGGGACCAGTTCCTGGCGCAGACGGAGACCGTGTCGAAGACCGTGCCGTGGATGGTGACCACCGGCAACCACGACATGGAGGCCTGGTACTCGCCCGACGGATACGGCGGCCAGAACGCCCGCTGGACGCTGCCCGACAACGGCCCGGACCCGGTGAACCAGCCCGGCGCCTACTCGTTCGTGCACGGGAACGTGGGCGTGATCGCGCTCGACGCCAACGACGTCTCCTACGAGATCCCCGCCAACTTCGGCATCAGCGGCGGCCGGCAGACACGCTGGCTGGACCGGCGCCTGGGCGAGCTGCGCGCCCGCCACGACATCGACTTCCTGGTGGTCTTCTTCCACCACTGCGCCTTCTCCACGACCAACGCACACGCCTCGGACGGCGGCGTGCGGGACGCCTGGGTGCCGCTCTTCGAGAAGCACCAGGTGGACCTGGTCATCAACGGCCACAACCACGTCTACGAGCGCACCGACGCGATCCTCAGGAACAGCGTCCAGCGCAAGGTGCCGATCGGCGAGCGCACCAACCCGAAGCGCGACGGCATCGTGTACGTCACCGCGGGCGGCGCGGGCAAGGCGCTCTACGACTTCCCGGCACCGGACAGCTACGAGGGACACGTCACGGACCTGGAGAGCGTGAACACCTACCACGCGGTCAAGGGCGGCGGAAAGGCCGCCGAGACCGTCGAGTGGTCCCGGGTGCGCTACACCGGCTTCTCGTTCCTCGCGGTGGAGGTGGAGGCCGGGCGGCACGCCCGGATGAAGGTCACCGCGCTCGCCGAGTCCGGCGAGCGCATCGACCACTTCGAGATCAGCAGGGGCTGATCAGCGGGTCACGGCCGGGCCGGGGCGGGCCCGGTCAGTGACCGGTGGAGCCGCCGTTGTCCCGGCGGTCGAGTGCGCGCTGCAGGGCGGCGGCGGCGTTCTGGCGCTCCGACTCGGTCGGGCGGTGGGCGTGACGGACGCGGCGGACAGTGGTCTCGGCCATGGTGGATCGACTCCTTGAGATCGCGAGGATTTCGAGATCGAACATCGTGAACGGTGATTTCGAGATCGGTGATTTCGAGGCGCCGGAAGGGGCGGGAGCGGATGCCGCAGGGGTTACCTGCATCGGGGCACGCACTCACAACGCCAGTCGCTGGTTCCAGCGAGACGTTCGGCTTCTACAAAGCTAGGGCAGCCGCGCCGTTCTGTCTCCACAATTACTCGGACTTCCTACTATCTGAGACGGGGCCTCGGCCCAGCCGGCCCGCAGCTCCCGGATGAGGGCCCGCGCGGCGAGCGATCGTGCCGGCTCAGGGGTGGTGACACAGCCCACCGACCGCGTCGGGCGCTCCGGTCCGAGAGCGGTGATCGCCACCGTGTCCGGTGCTCCTTCGAGGGACAGTCCGGGCATGACGGCCGTGCCGAGACCGCGGGACACCATCGAGAGCACCGCTCCGTCGTCCTCCGCCTCCGTCGTCGCGCGCGGGATCCGGTCGGCCGGCCGCCCGCAGCCCCGTACCGCATCTGCGCGGCGAGAACACCGGCAGGACGCTGATCCGCCTGCCGGACGCGTCCGGCAGCTGAGGCGGGTCCGGCAGCTGAGGCGGGTCCGGCAGCTGAGGCGGGTCCCCGGGCGCACCCGGGCACCCACCACGTACTCATCCCGCACTTGAGTACGCACCCCGTGTCGAAGCGCCGCACGGCGCACGACAGTTGGACCCATGAACGGCCTCTACGCTCTGAAGCCCTGGTACGCGAACCGGCTCTCCGGTGTGCGTGCCTCGCTGGTCCGCCACGAGGTGTCGCCCGACACCGTCACCGCGGCCGGCGTGCTCGCCGCGGCCTGCGCCGCCGCCGCACTGGCCTGGCTGCCCGCCGGCCCCGCCGCCCTGCCGGTCGCCCTGCTGCTCGCGGTCCGGCTCGCCTTCGCCAACCTGGACGGGGCGCTGGCCCGCGACACCGGCCGCACGACGCGGCGTGGCGCGATCCTGAACGAACTGGGCGACCGGGTGGCGGACCTCCTCGTGCTGGCCGGCTTCCTCACGCTCGCCCCGCTGTGGCTGGTGGCGCTCGCCGGGCTCGCGGCCACCCTGCCGTCCTGGGTCTCGCTGGCCGGGGCCTCGGCCGGAGCGCCCCGGCGCAACGGCGGCCCGGTCGGCAAGACCGAACGCTGCCTGCTGGCCGTGGTCGCGGCGGCGAGCGGCTGGGCCGTACCCGTACTGGCCGTGATCGCCGCCGGTTCGCTGCTCACCGCCGCGCTCCGGCTGGCCGGCCTGTGGCGGGAGACGGCATGAGCGCCCTGCTGATCGCCGAGGAGGCCGCCACGCGCGCCGTGCCGCTGGTCGCGGGCGTGCTGGGCGCGGGCGGCGCGGCCGTCGCCGTCCTCCCCTCGAAGGTGCGGATGCGGGCCGAGCTGCGCAGGCGGTGGCGGACCTGGGCGCTGGTGGCTCCCGTCTTCCTCGGGTCCTTCCTGCTGGGCGGCGGCGGTACGTTCGCGCTGGCCGCCGGGCTCGGAGTGGTCGCGGCGGGCGAGTTCGTCCGGATGGCGGGGCTGCGGCGCGGTGACCACGCGGTGCTGGTGGCGGCCGCGCTCGTGCTGCCCGCGCTGGCCTGGCTCGCGCCCCACCTGCTGGACCTGCGCGCCGCGGCGCTGCTGCCGGTCGCCGCCGCGCTGCCCCCGGTGCTGGGCGGCGACGACCGGACCGGCTTCACCCGCAGCGCCCGGACCGCCTTCGGGCTGCTGTGGATCCCGGTCGCGCTGACCGGTCTGGTGACCCTCGGCGCGGCCGCGGTCGCCGTGGGCCTCGCGGTGGCGCTGGGCGATGTCGGCGCCTGGTGCGGCGGTACGGCACTGGGCCGGCGCGGTCCGCTCGCCCGGCCGCTGTCGCCGCTCTCCCCCAGCAAGACCTGGGCGGGCGCGCTCGGCGCGGCCGCCGCGACGGCCGGACTCCTGCTGGTACTGGGCGAGTTCAGCCTGCCGCTGTGGGCGGCGGTGACCGGCGGCTGCGTCCTGGGCGACCTGGTCGAATCGATGGTCAAGCGCGAGTCGGGGGTGAAGGACGCGGGCAGCTGGCTGCCCGGTTTCGGCGGTCTCCTCGACCGGATCGACTCCCTGCTCGTGGCCCTTCTCCTGGCGATGGTGCTGACCTGATGAACACCCTCACGCGCACGCCCGGACGGGCCCTGCTCCCGGTACGGTCCCGCTTCGCCGCCTCGCTGAGGCGCGCCCTGTGGTGGACCGCCCTCAGCCTCACCGGCGGGGTCGAGCGGCGCGGCCGGCTGCCCCGGGGCGGCTGTGTGGTGGTCGCCAACCACTCCTCGCACGCCGATACGGCCGCGCTCCTCGCGGCCCTCGACGCCCGGCACAGCCCGGCGATCGGGGCGGCGGCCGACTACTGGTTCGCCTCCCCCTGGCGGCGCCGGATCTGCCGCAGGCTCGCGGCCGGGTTCCCGGTGCGGCGGGGCGGCGGCGGGATGGACGACCTGCTCTCGATGGCCGGCGAACTGCGCGCGGGCCGGGCGGTCGTGCTGTTCCCCGAGGGCACCCGGGGCAGGGACGGCGAACTGGGCTCCTTCCACCGGGGCGCCCTGGTGCTGGCCGAGGAGGCGGGGGTGCCGGTCGTGCCGGTGGGCATCGCCGGGACGGACCGGCTGCTGCCCAAGCACGGCCGGCTGCGGTCCGCCCCGGTACGGGTGACGGTCGGTGAACCGCTGCCGCCGGCGGCCACTCCCGGCCAGGCCCGTGACGCGGTGCGGGCGCTGCACGACCGGACGGCGGCCGAGCCGCTGCGGGACTCGGCGACCCGGCGTCGGGTGGCGGCCGTCGTGACCTCGCGGTGGGGGCTGCCGCTGGCGTTCTGCTGGGCGTTCGCGGAGGCGCTGAGCTGGCCGCTGATGCCGGAGCTGCTGCTGGGCGCCGTGTGCGTGGCGGCGCCCCGGGCGGCGCTGCGGATGTCGCTGGGCGCGCTCGCGGGGAGCCTGGCCGGCGGACTGCTCGCCCTGCAGCTCGCCTCGGCCGGGGTCCAGTTGCCCGCGCCACTGACCACGGACCGGATGCGCGCGGAGGTCCGGCACGAACTGGCGCTGGAGGGCGCGTCCGCAGTGCGCCACCAGCCGTGGAACGGCGTCCCGTTCAAGGTGTACGGCGCGGAGGCCGGGCGCGCCGGGGTCCCGGCGGCCGACTGGATCGGCGCGTCGGCGGCGGCCCGCGGCTCGCGCACACTCACCGTCGGTCTCGGCCTCGCCGGGTTCGGGCTGCTGATGCGCCGCCACCGCCGCCACTACGGCCGCTACCTCGCGGCTCTGGGCGGCGGCTTCGCGGTGGGACTCTCGCTGATCGTGCACGGCTGGAGCTGACCCGGCCGCGCTGCGACGGCCCCGCCGGACCGGTCCGCCGGAATGGAAACCGCCCCCCGGCCGGCAGGGGAACCGGTCGGGAGGCGGGATTCGTGGCGGGGCGCCGGGAGGGCGGCGCCCCGGAGGGGGTGAGCCCCGGTGAGGGTCAGCCCTGGTGGGGGTAGGTGTACTCGGTCGGCGGGACCAGCGTCTCCTTGATGGCCCGGGTCAGGGTCCAGCGCTGGAGGTTCTGCGGGGCGCCGGCCTTGTCGTTCGTACCCGAGGCACGGCCGCCACCGAAGGGCTGCTGGCCGACGACGGCACCGGTCGACTTGTCGTTGATGTAGAAGTTGCCCGCGGCGTACCGCAGCTTCTCCATCGTGTACGCGGCCGCGGCGCGGTCGTTCGAGATGACGGCACCGGTCAGGGCGTAGTCGGAGACCGACTCCATCTGCTCCAGCATGGCGTCGTACTTCTCGTCCTCGTAGACGTGGACGGCGAGGATCGGGCCGAAGTACTCGGTCGTGAAGACCTCGTTCGCCGGGTCGCTGCACTCGATGACGGTCGGACGCACGAAGTAGCCCACCGAGTCGTCGTACGTGCCGCCGGCGATGATCGTGCACGCCGGGTCGGCCGCGGCGCGGTCGATGGCCGCCTTGTTCTTCGCGAAGGAACGGTCGTCGATGACGGCGCCCATGAAGTGCGACAGCTCGGTGACGTCGCCCATGGTGATGGCGTCGACCTCGGCCGCGAACTTCTCCTTGAAACCGGAGTTCCAGATGGAGGCGGGGACGTAGGCACGCGAGGAGGCCGAGCACTTCTGGCCCTGGTACTCGAAGGAGCCCCGGGTCAGCGCGGTCTTCAGTACGGCCTGGTCGGCCGACGGGTGGGCGACGACGAAGTCCTTGCCACCGGTCTCACCGACGAGCCGCGGGTAGGTGCGGTAGTTGGCGATGTTGTTGCCGACCGTCTTCCACAGGTGCTGGAAGGTGGGGGTCGAGCCCGTGAAGTGGATACCGGCCAGGTCGCGGTGGTTCAGGGCCACCTCGGAGACGGCGATGCCGTCGCCGGTCACCAGGTTGATGACGCCCTTGGGGAGACCGGCCTCCTCCAGGAGCTGCATCAGCAGCACGGCGGCGTGGGTCTGCGTCGGGGACGGCTTCCACACCACGACGTTGCCCATCAGGGCGGGCGCGGTGGGCAGGTTGGCCGCGATGGCCGAGAAGTTGAACGGCGTGATCGCGTAGACGAAGCCCTCCAGCGGGCGGTGGTCCATGCGGTTCCACACGCCGGCGGAGTTGGCCGGGGGCTGCTCGGCCAGGATCTGGCGCGCGTAGTGCACGTTGAAGCGCCAGAAGTCGACGAGCTCGCAGGGGCAGTCGATCTCGGCCTGCTGGGCGGTCTTGCCCTGGCCGAGCATCGTGGAGGCGGCCAGCGTCTCGCGCCAGGGGCCGGAGAGCAGCTCGGCGGCGCGCAGGATGATGGCGGCGCGGTCGTCGAAGGACATCGCGCGCCAGGCCGGAGCAGCGGCGAGGGCGGCGTCGACCGCGTCCTTCGCGTCCTGCTCGGTGGCGCCCGCGAAGGTGCCGATGACGGCCTTGTGGTTGTGGGGCTGTACGACGTCGAAGCGCTCGCCGCCGCCCATCCGCTTCTCGCCGCCGATGGTCATCGGCAGGTCGATCGGGTTCTCGCTGAGCTCCTTGAGCTTCGCCTCCAGGCGGGCGCGCTCCGGGGAGCCCGGGGCGTAGGAGTGGACCGGCTCGTTGACCGGCGCGGGGACCTGGGTCACAGCGTCCATGGGTTCCGTTGCTCCTTCAGTAGAGGGGAGGGGGAGGGGGCTCAGCCCTTGGTGAGGATGGAGCGGCCGAAGAACAGCAGGTTGGCCGGCTTCTCCGCGAGGCGGCGCATGAAGTAGCCGTACCAGTCGGTGCCGTAGGCGGTGTAGACGCGCATGCGGTGACCCTCGGCCGCGAGCCGGATGTGCTCGTCGCTGCGGATGCCGTACAGCATCTGGAACTCGTACTCGTCGAGCTTGCGGCCGGCCTTGCGGCCCAGCTCCTGGGCGATGGCTATCAGACGCGGGTCGTGGGACCCGATCATCGGGTAGCCGTCGCCGTCCATCAGCGTCCGCAGGATGCGGACGTACGCCTTGTCGATCTCGGCCTTGACCTGGTACGCGACGGAGGCGGGCTCCTTGTAGGCGCCCTTCACGATACGGACGCGGCTGCCGGCGTCGGCCAGGCGGCGCGCGTCGTCCTCGGTGCGGAAGAGGTAGGCCTGGATGACGCATCCGGTCTGCGGGTGGTCCTTCCGCAGCTCCTCGTGGATGGCGAACATCGAGTCGAGGGTGGTGTGGTCCTCGGCGTCCAGCGTCACCGTGGTGCCGATCGCGGCGGCGGCCTCGACGACCGGGCGGACGTTGGCGAGGGCCAGCTCGTGCCCCCCGTCCAGCGCTTGGCCGAACATGGAGAGCTTCACGGACATCTCGGCCCGCGTGCCCAGACCGAGGTCCTTCAGGCGGCCGACGAGCTCCAGGTACGCGTCGCGCGCGGCGGCGGCCTGCGCGGGCGTGGTGATGTCCTCACCGACCACGTCCATGGTGACTTCGAGGCCCTTGCCGGCGGCGTCCTCGATGATCGGGACGACCTGCTCGACCGTCTCACCGGCGATGAACCGGCCGACGACCTGCTTGGTGCCCGGGGCTGCCGAGATGAAGCGGCGCATCTTGTCGCTGCGGGACGCGGCGAGAATCACGGGACCCAGCACGGGGCACCTCCACGGAAAGTACGGACGAAGGCCGTACCGCAACGGCCGAACGCGAGGTTCGGAAAGCGGTACAACACGGAGAACCACCGTGAAATCTATGGATCTCTCCGATCCTGGGCCATCGACAGCTGTCACGCATCCGTGCCCTGGATCTCAGACATATGTCTGAAGGGGTGCGAGAATGGCCGGGTGAAGGGCGATTACCAGGAGCTGGTCGACGAGATCTCCGGACTGCTCGGCGCTCCCGCGACGCTGGAGAACCGGGACTTCGGCCTGGTCGCCTTCGGCGCCCACGACAGCGACGACGACACGGCGATGGACCCGGTCCGCACCCGCTCGATCCTGACCCGCCGCTCGACCCCCGCGGTCCGCGCCTGGTTCGAGAACTTCGGCATCACCCGCGCCACCGGCCCCGTCCGCATCCCGGCCGCCCCGGAGGCGGGCGTCAACCGGGACCGGATCTGTCTTCCGGTACGCCATCGGGGTGTGGTGCTCGGCTACGTATGGCTGCTGGACGCCGACCCCGGGCCGACCGACCAGCAGCTGGACGCGGCGATGGAGGTGGCGGCCCGGATCGGGGCGCTGCTCTCCGACGAGGCGCGGGCGGGCACCGACCTGTCCCGGGAGTTCGGCGCGGTCATCACGGCGGCGCGCGGCTGGCAGCGCGACATGGCGGTGGCCGCGCTCAGCGAGGCGCTCGGCCCGGACGCGGAGGGGCTGCACACCGTGGTGTGCGTGACCCCGTGGCGGGACGACCCGCCCTCGGTGCGCACCCTGCCCTCGGCGGCCGCCCTGTCGCCGGCCCTGTCCGCGGACACGGCGGGCACCCCCGCCCTGGCCGCGCTGGTCCGGCTCCGCTCACCCGAGGTCCTGGACCCGGCGCTCACCGCCGCCGACCGGCTGCGCGCCACCGCGGGCGCCGCCGCCACCGCCGGGATCGCGGTGCCGCGCCGGGGTCTGGCGGAGCTGGCCGACGCCTGGCACGAGGCGTCCGCCGCGAACCGGGCGGCAGCGGCGGAGACCAGGTTCGGCCCCGTAGCCCAGTGGTCGGCCATCGGCCCGTACCGCCTGCTGACCGCCCTCGCCCCGGACACGCCGCCCGATCACACGGTCCGCCCGCTGCTCACCCCGGCGCACCGGGACCTGGCCCGTACGGCCGAGGTGTTCCTCGACTGCGCGGGCCAGGCGTCCCGGACCGCGGGTGAGCTGGGCATCCACCGCCAGACGCTCTACTACCGGCTCTCCCGGGTCCAGCAGCTCACCGGCCTCGACCTGAACGACGGCGAGGACCGGCTGCTGCTGCACATGGCGCTGAAGGCGTCCCGGCTCTGAAGGCGGCCCGGCCCCGGGCCTACGCGGGAGCCTATGCCGCACCGTCCTGGGCCGCACCGTCCTGCGGCGCCCGGCCCTCCAGTACGGCCTTCAGCCCGTCCGTCAGGTCCTGTGCGGAGGGCGCGGAGTCACTGTCCATCAGCCACTGGACCATGACGCCGGCGAGCAGCGCCTGGCAGAAGAGACCGGCCACGCGCGCCTTCTCGGGCTCGGTCTCCGGGTCGATGCCCAGCATGTTCTCGGCGAGCCCGTCGCGGCCCTCGCGCTGGGGGCCGGCGAGGGACTTCTGCAGCTCGGGGTCGGAGTCGATGCGCGAGACGACCTCCATCTGGAGCTGCCAGATGGCCCGGGTCTGCTCGTAGCTTCCGATCACCCGCTCCCAGGTCTCGCGGAACTGGTCGAGCGGTGCGGCCGGCACCTCGGGCCGGGCCTCCTGCTCAGCCTGTCCCTCCTTGGTCAGCACGTCGCCCCACTCCTCGGTCACCTTGAGGAAGGCGAGGTTGAGCAGGGCCTCCTTGGAGCCGTAGTGGTAGCCGATGGAGGCGAGGTTCGTCCCCGAGGCGGCCACGATGTCGCGGGCCGTCGTCCGGGCGTACCCCTTCTCCAGCAGGCAGCGCTTGGCGCCTTCGAGCAGATCCTCACGATGTCCCATGACAGCAGCGTACCCGGCATGCAGACGTTTGTGTAAGACGCACGTCTAGATGCCGGGTACGAGGGTTGCGGGACCGCTCAGTCGGTGTTGCGGGACCGCTCAGTCGGTGAGGTTGACCGAACGGGCCGAGGCCGCGCCGATCTCGGCCGAGATCTCGGCGAGCACCGACGGCGGGACGTCGTCGTCGACGGTGAGGACGACCAGCGCCTCGCCGCCCACGTCGGCCCGCGAGACCTGCATGCCGGCGATGTTCAGCCCGGCCTCACCGAGGATCTTGCCGACCGCGCCGACGACACCGGGGCGGTCGTCGTACCGCAGGACGACCATGTGGTCGGCCAGCGCCAGGTCCACGTCGTGGTCCCCGATCGCGACGATCTTCTGGTGGTGCTTGGGACCGGCCAGCGTGCCGGAGACCGCGATCTCCTCGCCACTGGCGAGGGTGCCGCGGACGGTGACCACGTTGCGGTGGTCGGGCGACTCGGAGCTGGTGGTGAGGCGGACCTCGACACCGCGCTCCTGCGCGAACAGCGGGGCGTTGACATAGCTGACGGTCTCGGCGACGACGTCCTCGAAGACGCCCTTGAGCGCGGAGAGTTCGAGCACCTTGACGTCGTGCTGGGTGATCTCGCCGTAGACCTCGACGTCGAGACGGGCCGCGACCTCGCCCGCGAGGGCGGTGAAGATCCGGCCGAGCTTCTCGGCGAGCGGCAGTCCGGGACGGACGTCCTCGGCGATGACGCCGCCCTGGACGTTGACCGCGTCGGGCACGAGCTCACCGGCGAGGGCCAGGCGGACGGACTTGGCGACGGCCACACCGGCCTTCTCCTGGGCCTCGTCGGTGGAGGCGCCGAGGTGCGGGGTGCAGACGACCTGGTCGAACTGGAACAGCGGGGAGTCCGTGCAGGGCTCCTTGGTGTACACGTCGAGCCCGGCGCCGGCGACGCGGCCCTCCTTGAGGGCGGAGGCGAGCGCCTCCTCGTCGACGATGCCACCGCGTGCGGCGTTGACGATCCGCACCGAGGGCTTCACCTTGTGCAGCGCCTCGTCACCGATCAGGCCGAGCGTCTCCGGGGTCTTGGGGAGGTGCACGGTGATGAAGTCGGAGACCTCGAGCAGCTCGTCCAGCGAGAGGAGCTTGACGCCCATCTGCGCGGCGCGCGCGGGCTGCACGTAGGGGTCGAACGCGACGATCTTCATGCCGAAGGCCGACATGCGCTGGGCGACCAGGACGCCGATGCGGCCGAGGCCGACGACACCGAGGGTCTTCTCGCTCAGCTCGACGCCGGTGTACTTGGAGCGCTTCCACTCGCCGTTCTTGAGGGCGGTGTTGGCCTGGGGGATGTTGCGCGCGGTGGCGACCAGCAGACCGCAGGCCAGCTCGGCGGCGGTGACGATGTTGGAGGTCGGCGCGTTCACGACCATCACACCGGCCTTGGTGGCCGAGGAAACATCGACGTTGTCCAGACCGACACCCGCGCGGGCGACGACCTTCAGCTTCTTCGCGGCGGCGATGGCCTCGGCGTCGACCTTGGTGGCGGAGCGCACCAGGATGGCGTCGACATCGACGATCGCGGGGAGGAGCTCGGCGCGGTCCGCGCCGTTGCAGTGCCGGATCTCGAAGTCCGGGCCCAGGGCGTCCACCGTGGCGGGCGACAGCTCTTCAGCGATGAGTACGACAGGTTTCGAGCTCACGTGAGTCCTCACAGGTCCAGTGCGGACGGCCGTCCCGACGGCCGCAGGCGGTGGAGGGGCTTGCCGCGTGGAAGACGCACGACACTGTGGGCCTGACGCGTGTATGTGTGGAGCAGTGTAGTCATGCGCGAGGACGCATACCGCGCCCCGTTGGAAGGATCACCCGCATGAGGCTGGACGACTTGTACACACGTACGACGCCGCCTCTTCCAGCGGTGAAGCGGGGCACAAGCCCGAAGGGGCGGACCCGGGGCCCGCCCCTTCGGGCTTCGGTGTTACGCGTCGTCGTCGTTGACCCAGCTCATGAGCTTGCGGAGCTCACGGCCCGTGGTCTCCAGCAGGTGGTCGCTGTCGGCCTTCTTGTACTCGTTGTACTTGGGCAGACCGTTGTGGTACTCCGCCATCCAGGCCTTGGCGAAGGTGCCGTCCTGGATCTCGGCGAGGACCTTCTTCATCTCGGCCTTGGTGGCGTCGGTGATGATGCGCGGGCCGGTGACGTAGTCGCCCCACTCGGCGGTCTCCGAGATGGACCAGCGCATCTTCTCCAGGCCGCCCTCGTACATGAGGTCCACGATGAGCTTCAGCTCGTGGAGGCACTCGAAGTACGCGATCTCCGGCTGGTAACCGGCCTCGGTCAGCGTCTCGAACCCGGCCTTCACCAGGGCGGCGGTGCCACCGCAGAGAACGGCCTGCTCGCCGAAGAGGTCGGTCTCGGTCTCCTCGGTGAACGTGGTCTTGATGACGCCGGCGCGGGTGCCGCCGATGCCCTTGGCGTACGAGAGCGCCAGCTCCAGGCCCTTGCCCGTGGCGTCCTGCTCGACGGCCACGATGCACGGAACGCCGCGGCCCTCCTCGTACTGGCGGCGGACCAGGTGACCCGGGCCCTTGGGGGCGACCATGCAGACGTCGACGCCCGCCGGCGGCTTGATGAAGCCGAAGCGGATGTTCAGGCCGTGGCCGAAGAACAGCGCGTCGCCGTCCTTGAGGTTGTCCTTGACGGACTCCTCGTAGACCTGGGCCTGGATCGGGTCAGGGACGAGGATCATGATGACGTCGGCCTCGGCGGACGCCTCGGCCGGGGTCACCACACGCAGGCCCTGCTCCTCGGCCTTCGCCTTGGACTTGGAACCCTCGTGCAGACCGACGCGGACGTCGACACCCGAGTCGCGCAGCGACAGCGCGTGGGCGTGGCCCTGGCTGCCGTAACCGAGGACCGCGACCTTGCGGCCCTGGATGATGGACAGGTCGGCATCGTCGTCGTAGAACAGCTCGGCCACTGGGTCTTCTCCTTGGTGTGCAGGTGTTGCGTCCCACCGTACGGCGGGGTGCGTCAGTTACGTTTTCGGGTCTCGCCATACGAGCGGCGAGGCGGCGGCTACGCCGTGCGGTCGAGGGCGCGCAGGGAACGGTCGGTGATCGAGCGCGCGCCACGTCCTATGGCGATGGTGCCGGACTGGACGAGCTCCTTGATGCCGTACTGCTCCAGCATCTTGAGCATCGCCTCCAGCTTGTCGGCTCCGCCGGTCGCCTCGATCGTGACGGCCTCCGGGGAGACGTCCACGGTCTTGGCGCGGAACAGCTGGACGATCTCGACGATCTGGGAACGGGTCTCGCTGTCGGCGCGGACCTTCACCAGGACGAGCTCGCGCTGGATCGCAGCGGCGGGCTCGAGTTCGACGATCTTCAGGACGTTGACCAGCTTGTTGAGCTGCTTGGTCACCTGCTCCAGGGGCAGGCCCTCGACATTGACCACAATGGTGATGCGGGAGATGTCGGGATGTTCGGTGGTACCGACCGCGAGCGAGTCGATGTTGAAGCCGCGGCGGGAGAACAGGGCGGTGATCCGGGCGAGGACACCGGGCTTGTTCTCGACCAGGACGGAGAGCGTGTGCTTGGTGGACATGGAAGTCGGTCTCTCTCTGTCTCTCAGTCGTCTTCGTTGTCGCCGAAGTCGGGGCGGACGCCCCGGGCGGCCATGACCTCGTCGTTGGAGGTGCCTGCGGCGACCATCGGCCACACCATGGCGTCCTCGTGGACGATGAAGTCGATGACGACCGGGCGGTCGTTGATCGAGTTGGCCTCGGCGATGACCTTGTCCAGGTCGGCCGGGTCCTCGCAGCGGATCGCGTAGCAGCCCATGGCCTCGGACAGCTTGACGAAGTCGGGCACCCGGGTGCCCTTCGCCGGAACGCCGTCCGTGTCGGTGCCGGAGTGCAGCACGGTGTTGGAGTAGCGCTGGTTGTAGAACAGGGTCTGCCACTGGCGGACCATCCCGAGCGCACCGTTGTTGATGATCGCGACCTTGATCGGGATGTTGTTGAGCGCGCAGGTGGTGAGTTCCTGATTGGTCATCTGGAAGCAGCCGTCGCCGTCAATCGCCCAGACCGTGCGGTCCGGCATGCCGGCCTTGGCACCCATCGCCGCCGGGACCGCGTACCCCATCGTCCCGGCGCCGCCGGAGTTCAGCCAGGTGGCGGGCTGCTCGTACTTGATGAAGTGCGAGGCCCACATCTGGTGCTGGCCGACGCCCGCCGCGAAGATCGTGTCCGGCGGGGCGAGCTCGCCCACGCGCTGGATGACCTGCTGCGGCGAGAGGCTGCCGTCCTCCGGCAGGTCGTAGCCGACCGGGTAGGTATCACGCCACCGGTTGAGGTCCTTCCACCAGGCTTCGTAGTCCCCGGTGTTGCCCTCGGTGTGCTCGGCCTGGACCGCCTGCACGAGATCGGCGATCACCTCGCGGGCGTCACCGACGATCGGCACGTCGGCGGCGCGGTTCTTGCCGATCTCCGCCGGGTCGATGTCGGCGTGCACGACCTTGGCGTACGGGGCGAAGCTGTCCAGCTTGCCGGTGACCCGGTCGTCGAACCGGGCACCGAGCGCGATGAGCAGATCGGCCTTCTGCAGCGCGGTGACGGCGGTGACCGCACCGTGCATACCGGGCATTCCCACGTGCAGCGGGTGGCTGTCGGGGAAGGAGCCGAGCGCCATCAGCGTGGTGGTGACGGGCGCTCCGGTCAGCTCGGCCAGCACCTTGAGTTCGGCGGTGGCCCCGGCCTTCATGACGCCGCCGCCGACATACAGCACGGGGCGCTTGGCCTGGACGATGAGCTTGGCGGCCTCGCGGATCTGCTTGGCGTGCGGCTTGGTGACGGGCCGGTAGCCGGGCAGGTCCTGGGTGGGCGGCCAGCTGAAGGTGGTCTTCGCCTGGAGCGCGTCCTTGGCGATGTCGACCAGGACCGGTCCCGGACGGCCGCTGGAGGCGATGTGGAAGGCCTCGGCGATCGTGTGCGGGATGTCCTCGGCCTTGGTGACCAGGAAGTTGTGCTTGGTGACCGGCATCGTGATGCCGACGATGTCCGCCTCCTGGAAGGCGTCGGTCCCGATGGCGGCGGAGGCCACCTGCCCGGTGATCGCGACGATCGGCACCGAGTCGAGGTAGGCGTCGGCGATCGGCGTGACCAGGTTGGTCGCGCCGGGGCCGCTCGTCGCCATGCAGACGCCGACCTTGCCGGTGGCCTGCGCGTAACCGGTGGCCGCGTGGCCGGCGCCCTGCTCGTGACGGACCAGCACGTGGCGGACCCGGGAGGAGTCCATCATCGGGTCGTACGCCGGAAGAATGGCGCCGCCGGGAATGCCGAATACCGTGTCGGCCCCCACCTCCTCGAGGGAGCGGATGAGGGACTGAGCGCCCGTGACGTGCTCAACGGTGGCGGACGACGATCCGCCGTTACGGGCGCGCGGCTGGGGATGGTGGGCCCCGGTGGCCTGCTCGGTCATCGGCATTCTCTTCTCGAAGCTGAGGGTTTTTGCGAGTGTTTTACGACGTTTTGCGTAGTACCGGTGCAACAAAAAACCCCTCGTGCCGTGAGGCAAGCGAGGGGAGCGCGCCGGTGCGGTCTGCAGAGTGTCAGTGAGGGACTCTGCTTCAGCCGACGCGCTTTCCAAGTACGAGAATTCGGGTGCGCATGGCATTGACCCTCTCTCCGACGCACTCGGCGTGTCAAGTGGGTGGGACGGGCGTCTCAGCATGTGAGCCGGTGAGGAGCGGGATCGAGCCGCCCGCCAGGACCGGCTGCGCGGGGCCGCCACCGGGCACCGGGAACTCGCCGCGGACCAGGGCGCGGCGCAGCCGGTACTCGTCCAGAGGCCCGGAGAAGGCCATTCCCTGGCCGTGCGTACAGCCCATGGCGCGCAGCGCGAGGACCTGCTCCGGTACGTCGACGCCGTCGGCCACGGACTGCATGCCGAGGTCGCACGCGATACGCAGCAGCCCGCTGGTGATCTTGTGCAGCCGGGCGGACTCGACGACGCCCTCGACCAGGCCCCGGTCCAGTTTCAGTACGTCGATGGGGAGCCGGCGCAGGGCGTTGATCGCGGCGTAGCCGCTGCCGAAGCCGTCGAGTGCGATGCGCACGCCGAGCCGGCGCAGGGCGACAAGCCGTTGTTCGAGTTCGTCGAAGGAGACTCTCGGGTCGCTGTCGGAGACCTCGATCATCAGCGCCCCCGACGGCAGCCCGTAGCGAGTGAGCAGTGCCTCGACGGAGCCGAAGGGCAGGCCCTTGTCGAGCAGCCTGCGGGCGGAGAGCCGGACGGCTACGGAGACCTGGTGTCCGGCGCGGGCCCGGTCGGCGGCCTGCTCGACGGCCTCTTCGAGGAGCCAGCGGCCCAGCTCGGCGGTGCGGTCGCTGTCCTCGGCGACGCGGAGGAACTCGGCGGGGGTGAAGAGGATGCCCTGGGCGGAGCGCCAGCGGGCCTGTGCGGCGACGGCGGCGACCGTACCGCTGGTCAGATGCACCACGGGCTGGTGGAGGAGCGCGAACTCGCCGTCGCGCAGGGCGGTGCGCAGCCGGGCTGCCAGTTCGGAGCGGCGTACCACCTCGGCCTGCATCTGCGGGGCGTACAGCTCGACGCGGTCCTTGCCGCCGGCCTTGGCGCGGTACATGGCGAGGTCGGCGTTGCGCATGAGGTCGTTGGGGGTGATGGCGGGCTCCGCGAAGGCGACGCCGATGGAGGCGGTGACCCGGACCTCGCCCGCGCCGATCCGGTAGGGCCGGGAGAGGGTGAGGCGCAGCCGGTCGGCGATCTCGTGGACCTGGTACTCGCGGGCGGTCTGCTCGCGGCTGCCGTCCCCCACGATGAGGGCGGCGAACTCGTCACCGCCGAGCCTGGCCGCGGTGTCCCCGGCGCGCACGGAGTCCTGGAGGCGGCGGGCGGCCTGGATGAGGAGCTCGTCGCCCGCCTGGTGGCCGAGCCGGTCGTTGGCGGCCTTGAAGCCGTCGAGGTCGATGAAGAGCACGGCGGTGCCCGCGTCGCCGGACCGGCGGCCGCTCAGGGTGCGGCGGACCCGGTCGGTGAACAGGGCGCGGTTCGGCAGGTCGGTGAGCGGGTCGTGCTCCGCGTTGTGCTGCAACTGGGCCTGCAGCCTGACCCGTTCGGTGACGTCGCGGCTGTTGAGGATCAGCCCGCCCTGGTGGCGGTTGACGGTGGACTCGACGTTCAGCCATTCGCCGCTGCCGGACCTGAAGCGGCACTCGATACGGGTGGTGGGCTCCTCGGCCGGCGGGGCGGCGAGGAAGCGGCGCACCTCGTGCACCACCGCGCCCAGGTCGTCGGGGTGGATGATCGAGGAGAGCTCGGCGCCGATCAGGTCGTCGGCCTCACGCCCGTAGACGCCGGAGGCGGCGGGGCTGACGTAGCGGAGTATGCCGGTGGGGGCGGCGATCATGATGACGTCGCTGGAGCCCTGCACCAGGGAGCGGAAGTGGTTCTCCTTCTGGGCCAGTTCCTGGGTGAGGGCGATGTTGTCGACGAGCATGATGCCCTGCCGGACGACCAGCGCCAGCACCACCGTGCACCCGGTGAAGACCACCACCCGGTCCACCCTGCGGCCCTCGATGACGTTGTAGAGGATGCCCAGGGTGCACACGGCGGCGGCGAGATAGGGCGTGAGCGCGGCCAGCGATCCGGCGATGGGGCGGCTGGTGGTACGGGGCGGTGCGGCCCGCTCCTGGACAGCGTTGTCCTCCTCGCGGCCGGCGCCCCAGGGCGCGTAGGCCAGGAGCAGCGAACCGGCGAACCAGCCCGCGTCGAGCAACTGGCCCGAGTGGTACGTCTGGCGCAGCAGCGGCGAGGTGAACAGGGCGTCGCACAGGACGGTCAGGGCGAGGGCGGCGATGGCGGTGTTCACCGCGGCGCGGTTGACGCTGGAGCGCCGGAAGTGCAGCGCCAGGACCATGGAGACCAGCACGATGTCCAGCAGCGGGTAGGCCAGCGAGAGCGCCGCCCGCGCCACGCTGGCGCCCTCGACGTCCGCCAGATGCGCTGTGTGGGCGAGGGCGAGGCTCCAGGAGAGTGTGAGGAGCGATCCGCCGATCAGCCAGGAGTCGAGTGCCAGGCAGACCCAGCCGGCCCGGGTGACGGGGCGCTTGGCGAGGACGAGCAGCCCGACGATCGCGGGCGGCGCGAAGCAGAGGTAGAAGAGATCCGCGAGGGAGGGGCTCGGCACGGGGAGCCCGCGCACGAACTCGTACCACCCCCAGACCGCGTTGCCCCCTGCGGCCATCAGCGAGGAGAGCGAGAACAGCAGCCAGGCGGGCCGGAAGCGGTTGTCCGCCGCGCGGGCGAACAGGAAGCAGGAGACGGCGGCCGCCAGGGCGGCGGTGCTGAGGCCGAAGTCGCCCATGAAGAGCGCCATCCGCGCCGAGCCCCAGCCCAGCCCGGCACCCACCGCGTATCCGGCGCAGGCGAGGCCGAGGAGGAGCTGGGGCAGGAGCGCGGGCGTCCTGCCGACGGCCGACCGCCGGGCCGGCAGGGCTCCGCGGGTGCTCGCCGGCGCGCTCACCGGGGTGCCCCCGCGGTCGCCGGGCGGAGGCGGCGCCGGCGCACCGGACGCGCCGCCGTCCGTCCGTGGCCACCCCGCCGTGTCGGATCGTTCGCCCATCGGCCGTACATCGCCCGTCGCCCCCTCGCGTGTGGCTTCCTCCCCGGCGCCGTCCCTTCCACGGCGCAGCCTCCCTTTCGGGACGATACACCAGACTCGTCACGCAGGGACATAGTTCCTCTACTCTCCGTGACGACCTGGGGAGTTGTCGCCCGCGAGGACCGCGGAGAGCGCCTGCGGCGCGGTCAGCCGGTGGTGCGCACGACGTTGTGGAGCGGCTCTCCGGCGGCGAACCGGCTGAGCTGTCCGGCGATCAGCCGCTCGGCCCGGGGCAGGAACGCCGAAGTGCTGCCGCCCACATGCGGAGTGATCAGGACGTTCGGAGCATGCCAGAGGGGATGGCCGGAAGGCAGTGGTTCCGGGTCGGTGACGTCGAGTGCGGCGTGCAGCCGGCCGGACTCGAGTTCGGAGAGCAGGGCCTTGGTGTCGACGACGCCGCCCCGGGCGACGTTCACCAGCAGTGCTCCGTCCCGCATCGCCGCGAGGAAGTCCGCGCTCACCAGCCCCTGTGTGGAGGGGTTCAGCGGGGTGGACAGAATCACGATGTCGGCCTCGGGCAGCAACGCGGGCAGGTCGTCGAGCGTATGTACGGGCCCGCGTGCGGTTGTCCGCGCAGAGCGTGCGACGCGCGCCACCCGCGCGCACTCGAAGGGTGCGAGCCGGTCCTCTATCGCGGAGCCGATCGATCCGTACCCCACGATCAGCACCGACTTGTCGGCCAGCGCCGGGTAGAACCCGGCCCGCCACTCCTCCTTGTCCTGGCCGCGCACGAACCCGGGGAAGCCGCGCAGGGAGGCGAGGATCAGGGCGAGGGTCAGTTCGGCGGTGGACGCCTCGTGAACCCCCTTGGCGTTGCACAGCCGTACACCGGCGGGCAGCAGGCCGAGCCCCGGCTCGACGTGGTCGATGCCCGCGGAGAGGGTCTGCACGACCTGTACCGAGCTCATCCCGGCGAGCGGACGGACCGCGACCTGGGGGCCCTTCATGTACGGAACGACGTAGAACGCGCAGTGCGCGGGATCGGCCGGGTAGTCCTGCTCACCGTTCCAGAAACGGTAGTTGAGACCCTCGGGGAGCCCCTCGATCCCGTCGGCCTCGATCGGCAGCCACACTTCGGGGGCGGCGGTGGAATTCGTGGTGGAAGTCATGGTCAGGAGGCTATGCGACGGCGCGCGGGGAGCAGAGGTTAGTTTGTGGGTGCGGAGTGTGGCCCCGTGCCGGCGGGGCCGAGGAAGGGTTCGGGGAGTTGGAGCGCAGGAGTCTGGGCGCGGCGGCGCTCGCCGTGGGCGCGGTCGGTCTCGGCTGCATGCCGATGAGCTGGGCCTACGGCGCCTCGCAGCAGCGGGGCGACGGCGCGTTGCGCACGGTGCACGCGGCGCTCGACGCGGGCGTCCAATTGCTCGACACGGCCGACATGTACGGCCCGTTCACCAATGAACTGCTGTTGGGGCGGGCGCTGAAGGGGCGCCGTTCGGAGGCCTTCGTCTCCACCAAGTGCGGGCTGCTGGTGGGTGATCAGCACATCGTGGCCGACGGCCGGCCCGGCTATGTGCGGCGGGCGTGCGACGCCTCGTTGCGCCGTCTGCAGACCGATGTGATCGATCTGTACCAACTGCACCGGGCCGACCCGGATGTGCCGGTCGAGGAGACCTGGGGCGCGATGGCGGAGCTGGTGGCGGCGGGGAAGGTCCGGGCGCTGGGGCTGTGCGCGGTGGGGGCGCGGGCCTCGCGCCGGCCGGGGGCGCGGATGCACGACGGAACGATCCGCCAGCTGGAACGAGTCCAGCAGGTCTTCCCGGTCAGCGCGGTGCAGGCGGAGCTCTCGGTGTGGTCGCCGCAGGCGCTGGACTCGCTGCTGCCGTGGTGTGCGGCACGGGGTGTGGGGTTCCTGGCGGCGATGCCGCTGGGGAACGGGTACCTGACGGGGACGCTCACGCCGGGGCAGGGCTTCGAGCCGGAGGATCTGCGGGCCAGGCATCCACGGTTCACCGCCGAGATGATGGCGGCGAACCAGCCGGTGCTGGTGGGCCTGCGGCGGGTGGCCGGCCGGCACGGGGCGACGCCCGCGCAGGTGGCGCTGGCCTGGGCGCTGCGGCAGGGCCCGCAGGTGGTTCCGGTGCCCGGGACCAGGCGGGAGCGCTGGGCGGTGGAGAACGCGGGGGCGGCCGGTCTGACGCTGACGGAGCGGGACCTGGCTGAGATGGACCGGCTGCCGCCGGCACGGGAGTCGTGGGACTGAGCGGGAGGCCCGTGGCCCCGGCCCCGGTCCCCGACCTCTCGTCCCCGATCTCTGATCTCTGATCTCTGATCGAGAAAGTCGGCCGTCATCGGGCACCTGGGGCCGGGCTGCGGTGTAAGAACAGTAGGCAGGCGGCCGTCGAAGGGATCGGTGCGGTGTTCGGATCTGAGCAGGACCCGGTGGGGCGTGACACGGCGTCTCACGGGAGTGGTCGCCTCACGCGGCTGAGTACGGCACGGCGGAGTACGGGGGCGGGAGTGCGGCGGGGTGCGGTCGCCCTGCTGGCGAGCGGTGCCCTGCTGCTGGCCGCGGGATGTTCGTCGCAAGAGGGGGCGGAGAGCACGGCGGGCCAGGGAGCGAGCTCACCGACCGGGTCGCCGAAGGCCGGATCGAGCAAGCCGGCCCCGCCCTCGCCGTCCGCCTCACGTCCTGCGGCCGATCTGCCGCCCGCGAAGGGCTCGGTGAAGGTGGTCTCGACCCTCACGAAGGGACTGGACTCCCCTTGGGGCCTCACGGCCCTGCCGGACGGTGACCTGCTGGTGTCCTCGCGCGACAAGGGGACGATCACCAGGGTGGACGCGAAGAGCGGGAAGAAGACGTTGCTGGGCACCGTGCCCGGGGTGGCCCCCGACGGGGAGGGCGGGCTCCTGGGTATCGCGGTCTCCCCCACCTTCGGCACGGACCACCTGGTGTACGCGTACTTCACCACAGCGTCGGACAACCGCATCGCCCGCATGCTCTACGACGAGAAGGGCACGACACCCGGTCAGCTGCTGGGCGCCCCCGACACGATTCTGCGGGGCATCCCGAAAGGCTCCATCCACAACGGGGGGCGGATCGCCTTCGGCCCGGACCACATGCTGTACGCGGGGACGGGCGAGACGGGGGACCACGGCTACGCGCAGGACAAGAACTCGCTTGCCGGCAAGATCCTCCGGATGACGCCGGACGGCGAGCCGCTGCACGGCAATCCGCAGGCCGACTCCGTGGTGTATTCCTACGGTCACCGCAATGTGCAGGGCCTCGCCTGGGACAGCCACAAGCAGCTGTGGGCCTCCGAATTCGGCCAGGACACCTGGGACGAGCTGAACCGGATCGTGCCAGGTGGGAACTACGGCTGGCCGGACGCCGAGGGCAAGACGGGCGAGAAGGGTTTCATCGACCCCGTGGCACAGTGGAAGACGTCCGAGGCGTCCCCGAGCGGTATCGCCTTCGCCAAGGGTTCCATCTGGATGGCCGGTCTGCGAGGTGAGCGGCTCTGGCGGATTCCGCTCTCCGGGGACGAGAGCAAGGAACCTCTGGCGGCCCCGCAGTCGTTCCTGAAGGGGAAGTACGGCCGTCTGCGCACAGTGCTGGCGGCGGGCGGAAACAAGCTCTATCTCGTCACGAGCGAGACGGACACCCGTGGCACCCCGAAGCCGGAAGACGACAGGATCCTGGTGCTGGAGGTGCGGTAGCGGCTACAGCAGGCGGAAGGGTGCGCGGCCCGTGTTCAACTTCTTCGAGGAACTCTTCGCACCCGGCCGCAAGCACGCTGCCGAGGAACAGCGGCGGCTGGAGCTGAGCCGGGTGGATCTCGGCATCGGTGACCCGGCGCGCGGCCCGATAGACCTCACCTCGGGCAAGGTGGTGGTCCGCCGGCCCGACACCGGGGACGCGGATGCCGACGCTGACGCCGATGGCGATGCCGATGCAGGGGGTGCGGCGGCGCCCCGGGGCGCCGGGGCCGGGGACTGATCGGGCGGCGCACGGTCCCCCGCAATCAGCCTCGCCCTCCGCTGCCCCCGCCGTTCAGTCCCCCGTTTCCGTACAACAGAAGGAGGTCAGCGCGTGTCCGCGCTGGAGTTCTACGCCCGGGTCGCGATCAGCTGCGACGTGCTCGGGGCAGGGGTCGGCGACAGCCCCGACAGCTGGGAAGCCGCTCTGGGGGACGATTGCCTCAACGTCCCCGGCCGGGGCATGCTGCGGCGGGACCACGGCCTGGTGGAGATCAACTTCGCACCGGACCAACTGGGCCGAATGTCCTGCGTGGGCTTCGGGGTAAAGACGCATCGGCTGCTGCGCGACCATTCCCCGCAGACCGTACCGGCACCGCTCTCGCAGAGGTACGGGACCTTCGCCCGCCGCCTCCGGTACGAGGAGCTCGAGGCGGCCGTCCTGGCCGCGGGGCGCGTGTTCGAGCTGGAGGACGAGTCCCGTGACGTGCGCCGGTACCGCGTGCCGGAGTCCCGTGCCCGCGTCACCGTCATCGTCGACCCCGATCCGTACGGCACGGGCGACCCCGATCCGCACAGTCATCGGGCGGGCGATGTCTGGTCCGTCGACGTGTGGTGACCGGCCCGGCCGCGAAGCCGGGAAGCGACGAATCCGCGAAGCCGCGAAGCCACGCGCCGCAAGAGCGTCTAGGAGCCCGTCGGTGTGCGGTAGAGGCGCAGGCGGTGGGCGAGCGCCGCTGCCTCGCCCCGGCTGGCCACCCCGAGCTTGGCCAGGATGTTGGAGACGTGCACGCTCGCGGTCTTGGGCGAGATGTACAGCTCCTCGGCGATCCTGCGGTTGGTGTGGCCGTCCGCGACGAGCCGGTGCACGTCCTGCTCGCGCCGGGTCAGCCCGAAGGACTCCACCGCGGCGGCGGCCGCGGCCCTGAGCTGCTCCTCGGAGTGGTCCCTGCCGGTGGTCTGCTCGCCGGCGCCGCCGTCCGGGACCGTGACGGCCTCCACGATCTCCGCCCCGGAGCCTGAGCGGAAGCCGGTGCCGTGGGGTCCGTCGGGGGCCACGAGCGTGATGCGGGCACGGCCGGCCAGCAGCTCGATGGTCTCGGTCAGCGGGCGCGCGCCCAGGCGCAGGGACGTGCCGTGGGCCTCGCGCAGCAGGGCGGTGGCCGTGGCGCGGTCGGCGGAGGCCACGAGGAGCGCCTCGGCCCAGCGGTGACGGACCTGGGCCAGTTCGTACGGGCGGTCCAGCGGCGCGAAGGCCTTGGCCGCGAGCGACCAGTGGTCAGGGGTGTCGAGGCCCTCGGCTCGGGCCAGTTCGGCATCGACGAGCACACCGTAGGCCGCCCATACCGGGACGAGCATCGGCAGCCGCTTGAGGTGGGTGCGGATCAGCGCGAGGTTCGCCGGCCGGCCCGGCTCGGTGGCGGGCAGGCCTCGGGCGTCGGCCTCGGCCGCCGCGACGACGTGCAGCAGGGGCAGCGCGTACCGCTGGGTGCCGGTGGGGAAGCCGGCCTCCGCCTGTGCCTCGAAGGCCGTCCGGGCCTCGCTGAGGCGGCCCTGCTGCACGGCGAGGGTGATGGTGTGGCGCACGGCGTTGATGAAGTGCTGGGGCTGCGGGTCGCGGGAGCCGAAGCTTCGCTTGTTCAGCGCGAGTTGCCGTTCGGCCTCGTCGAAGTCTCCGCGTGCCAGGGCCACTTCGGTGCGGCGGGCGGCGACCAGGCCCTGGGCCTTGCGGGACTGCGCGACCCGGGCGGCGGCCTCGGTCGTGGCCAGGGCCTCGTCCCAGTGGCCGAGCGAGTACAGGGACATCGCCTGGTTGGTGCGGACCCAGGCCTCCGTGTCGGCTATGCCGTGGCTGTGGCAGATCTCGATCCCGTGGTCGGCGGCGGCCACCGCTTCCAGGGAACGGCCCACGGCTTCGAGGGTCGAGGGGAGGTTGATGCTCGCGCGGCCCATGATGCCGACGAGGCACAGCTCGTCGGCCCGGTCACGGACGGCGTACATCTCCGCGATGCTGCCGTCGACGTCTCCGGCTTCGGCGGTCAGCCAGCCCCGGGTGAGCCGGGCGTGCAGCTCGATGTACTCGTCACCGACCAGCCGGGCGTACTCCACGGCCCGGTCCGCGGCGACCAGCGTGTCGGCGCCGGGGCGGTGCAGAGCGCCCCAGCCGGCCACCATCATCAGCACGTCGGCGTGCACGGCCGACGGGGGCAGCCCGCGGACGAGCTCCTCGGCGGTGGCCAGTTCCTCCCAGCCGTCGCCGCGGGCGAGATCCTGGACGAGCCGGGAGCGCTGGACCCAGAACCAGGCGGCGCGCAGCGCGTCGTTCTCGCCCTCCAGGATGCGCAGGGCCTTCTTGCAGAGGGTGAGGGCCCGTTCGCGGTCGCTGCCGAAGCGGGCGGCGACCGTGGCCTCCGCCATCAGGTCGATGTACCTCAGCGGGGTGGCGCTGTCGCAGCCGCAGGCCGGGTAGACCTCGGCGTAGTCGATGGGGCGCAGCGTGCCGCGTACCTCTTCGGGGGCGTCGTCCCACAGCTCCATGGCCCGTTCCAGCAGGCGCAGCTGCTCGGAGAAGGCGTTGCGGTGGCGGGCTTCGACCGAGGCCCTCAGTACGGCCGGCAGGGCCTTGGCCGCATCGTGTGCGCCGTACCAGTAGCTGGCCAGGCGGGTGGCGCGTTCCCCGTCGCGGACGAGGGTGGGGTCGGCCTCCAGGGCCTCGGCGTAACGGCGGTTGATGCGGGAGCGTTCGCCCGGCAGCAGGTCGTCGCTGACGGCCTCGCGGACCAGGGAGTGCCGGAAGCGGTAGCCGTTGCCCTCCGGGGTGGTGAGCAGCAGGTTGGCGCCGACCGCTCCGCGCAGGGCTTCGATGAGGTCGTCCTCGGTGAGGCCGGCGACGGCGGCCAGCAGCTCGTACTCGACGGTGGAACCGCCTTCGGCCACGACCCGCGCGACCCGTTGCGCGTCGTCGGTGAGCGTTTCGACCCGGACCAGGAGGAGGTCGCGCAGCGAGTCGGGGACTCCGGCGCCGTCACCGCACTCCAGGCTGCAGGCGAGCTCCTCGACGAAGAAGGCGTTGCCGTCGGATCGCTCGAACACCTCGTCCACCAGGGTGGGTTCGGGGGCGTCGGCGAGGATTCCGGCGAGCTGGCGGCGGACCTCGGCCCGGTTGAAGCGGGCGAGCTCGATGCGGCGGACGGTACGGAGGCGGTCCAGCTCGGCCAGGAGCGGGCGCAGCGGGTGGCGGCGGTGGATGTCGTCGGCCCGGTAGGTGCCGACGACGACGAGGCGGCCGGTGCGCAGCGTACGGAACAGGTAGGCGAGGAGGTGCCGGGTGGAGGCGTCGGACCAGTGCAGGTCCTCCAGGACCAGGACGACGGTCCGCTGCGCCGAGATGCGCTCCAGCAGCCGGCCGGTGAGCTCGAAGAGCCGGGCGGTGCCGTGCTCGTCGGCCGAGTCCAGGCCCGGTTCGCCGAGTTCGGGAAGGAGCCGGGCCAGTTCGCTCTCCTGACCGGCGCAGGCGGCGGCCATCTCGTCCGGGAGCGTGCGGCGCAGGGCGCGCAGGGCGGCGGAGAACGGGGCGTAGGGCAGGCCGTCCGCGCCGATCTCCACACAGCCGCCCACGGCGACGACGGCCCCGCGGCGGGCCGCCACGGCGAGGAACTCCTCGACCAGACGGGTCTTGCCGACGCCCGCCTCGCCGCCGACGAGCAACGCCTGCGGTTCCCCGCAGACGCAGCCGTCCGGGCCTGCGCCCCCGGCGGTGGCGCGGGCGAGCGCGTCGGTGAGTGAGGTGAGTTCACTTGCGCGGCCGACGAACACGGGACTGACTGACCTGGTCTCCACGGAGCCGAGCATCGCATACACGTCTGACAACTCGGATCCGGGAAGCCGCCTGGACATCGGTTTCGGCCCTTACGCGGCGTGCGCGAACCGTTGACGATCGCCCTCCGCACTCACCGTCCTCTCGCGCTCCTTGCGTGCCGAACTGCGGGCGGCCCGGTCGGCGCGACGTGCTTCGCGGGCGAGCCGCTCGGCGTCGGCGCGGCGGATCAGTTCGGCCTGCATGATCTTGTGGAGCTCGAACTCGTACATGTGATTCCCCTGGTGACGTGGGCCGTTGGGCCCGGTGGCGGCAGTTCGTCTGCCGTGCCTCCACTCTCGTCCCCCAGGGGGTGGTGCCGCATCGGGCGAGTTCCGCATCTCCGGCGGCCCGGTGCCTTAGGCGCGTGCCCTGCGCGCCGCACCCGGACGCCGAACGCCCCCGCGGATGCCTTAGGAGGCTCCGGGGGGCGCCGTACGCGCGGGTGTGAGTGCCTGTGCGCCGGGTCAGCTTCCCGCTGCGGGCGCCGCCGCCGTGGGCAGGGCGACGATGAGGTCGAAGTACATGCCCACGGCGACCAGCACGCCGATCACACCGAGTGCGATGCCGCCCTTGGCCACCGCGCGGACCCAGCCGGCCTGCGGGTGCGCGGACGGGGTGCCGAACGCGGGCCGGACCAGGACGTAGCAGCCGACCAGCAGGGCGACGACGCCGAAGATCCCGTTGACCAGGGCGGTGGCGTGCCAGGCGTCGCCGTAGATCTCGGAGATCTGCTGGGCGGCCGAGCCACCGGACGACGTCTTGATCTGCCCGATCAGGGTCTCGCGCTCGGCGGCGACCCGGCCGCTCCAGGCCCCGGTGAGCGAGACGATGCCGAGGCCGACGGAGACGACGGCCGCGGCGGCGGTGCCGAGACCGGCGGACTGCTTGTCGGTGTCGTCGTCCAGGTCGAGGTCCAGGTCGAGGTCGTGCTCCGCCGCGTCCGGGTCCGCGTCCGCCCCGTCGCCGTGGTCCGCGGGCTCCGCGGACTGCGTGGACTCCGTGGGTGCCTTGTCGAGCCGCCCCGCCGTCTCGGACCGGTCCGCCGCGTCCTTGGCGCCGGCGGTGTCGGTGACGGCGTTCTCGGCCGTCTTCTTCTCTCCGTCGCCCTCGGCGACGGGAGCTGTGGGAGTAGTGGGAGTGGTGGGGTTCATTTCCCGCACGCTAGGCGTCCCGGATGAGAACGTTCTTAACGTCCTGAGGCCCTGACGTCTCGCGGCGGCCGGCACGGCCTCGTCAGCGTCTCGCGGCGGCCGGCACGGCCTCCTCGTCCGGGCTCGCGCCCGCCGCCGGGATCCGCGCACGCGGCGTCCGGCATCCGGGCGGCTCGATGCTGAGGCGCGGCAGCCTGCGGTCCAGCCAGCCCGGCAGCCACCAGTTCGCCCCGCCCAGCAGGTGCATCAGCGCGGGAACCAGCAGCGTGCGCAGGACGAAGGCGTCCAGGGCGACGGCTGCGGCGAGCGCGATGCCGAACATCGCGATCACCCGGTCGCCGCTGAGCACGAAGGCGAGGAAGACCGAGATCATGATCACAGCGGCCGAGTTGATCACCCGGCTGGTCTCGGCGAGGCCGACCCGGACCGCCCGCCGGTTGTCGCCGGTCTCCAGCCACTCCTCGTACATCCGGCCGACCAGGAACACCTGGTAGTCCATGGAGAGGCCGAACAGCACGGACACCATGATGACCGGCAGGAAGGGTTCGATCGGGCCCGGACTGCCCAGACCCAGCAGCTCGCTCCCCCACCCCCACTGGAAGATCGCGACGACCACGCCGAACGAGGAGGCGACCGCCGCCACGTTCATCGCCGCCGCCTTCAACGGGATGCCGACCGACCGGAAGGCCATCAGCAGGAGCAGGCAGCCGAGCCCTATGACGACACCGATGAAGAGCGGGAGTTTCCCGATGATGATCTGCGCGAAGTCGTCGTAGCTGGCCGTCACGCCGCCCACATGGGTCTGGAGCGAGGTGTTGTCGGCCGCCTTCGGCAGTACGTCTGTGCGCAGCCGGTCGACGAGCGCGCTGGTCTGCCGGGACTGCGGCGCCGAATCGGGGACGACGGTGACGAACGCGGTGTCGCCGCTGGAGTTGTACGTGACGGGGTAGGCCCACGCGACTCCGTCGGTATGCCGCAGCGTCGCGGGCAGCGCGTCCATCGCCAGCCGGTCGTCCGCGCCGTCCAGCCGCGCGGCGATCGTCAGCGGGCCGTTGACGCCGGGGCCGAATCCGTCTCCCAGCAGGTCGTAGGCCTGCCGGGTGGTCGAGGACTTCGCGTTGTTGCCCTGGTCGGAGCTGCCCAGGTGCAGCGAGAAGGTGGGGAGCGCGAGGACGAGCATCACCGCCACCGCGATCCCGCCGAGCAGTTTGGGGTGCCGCTCCACGAAGGCGGACCAGCGCGCGGCGAAGCCGGTGGGCGGCTCCGGCTGCGGGCCGTACCGGGCGAGCCGGCCGCGCTCGCGTCTGCTCAGCGCCCGCATGCCGATGAGGGACAGCAGGGCGGGCAGCAGGGTCACCGCGGCCGCCACGGTCAGCACGACGGTGAGCGAGGCGGCGACGGCGACACCGTTGAGGAAGCTCAGCCGCAGGATCAGCATGCCCAGCAGCGCGATGCAGACCGTGGCCCCGGCGAAGACGACGGCGCGTCCGGTCGTGGCGACCGCGTACTGGGCCGCCTCGGGCACGGTCATGCCGCGCCTGAGCCCTCTGCGGTGCCGGGTGACGATGAAGAGCGCGTAGTCGATGCCGACGCCGAGCCCGACGAGCATGCCGAGCATGGGGGCGAAGTCGGCGACGGTCATCACGTGCCCGAGCAGCACGATGCCCGCGTACGCCGTTCCGACCGAGACGAGGGCGGTGGCGATGGGGAGCATGCTGGCGGCGAGCGAGCCGAAGGCGAGGAAGAGCACGACGGCCGCGACGACGACCCCGATGGCCTCGCTGAGGTGCACGGCGGGTGCCTCGGTGAGGGCTATGGCCGAGCCGCCCAGCTCGACCCGCAGGTGGTCGCCGGAGGCGGCCTTCGCGGTGTGGACGACCGCCTCGGCCTGCTCCGGCGGTACGTCGTCGGCCTGCCGGTCGAAGGTGACCGTGGCGTAGGCGGTACGCCCGTCCGAGCTGATCTGCCCGGCACCTGCCTGGCTGTAGGGCCCGCCGACGGCTCCGACGCCGGGCAGTTGTTCGACCGCGTGCAGGGTCCGGGTCATCACCTGCTCGACGTCGGCCGCCCGCACGGTGGAGTCGTCGGTGTGCCAGACGATGGTGTCGGTGTCCCCGCCGAGATTCGTGAAGCCGCTCTTCAGCAGCGCGGCGGCCTGACCGGATTCGGTGCCGGGTGCCTCGTAGTCGTTCGTGTAGGAACTGCCCGCGACGGCCGCGCCGGCGGCCGTGCCGCCGAGGGCGAGCAGCCAGATCAGGACGGCGACGAGGCGGTGTGCGATGCACCAGCGGGCGATGGCAGCCAAGGGACGAGCTCCCTGCGGGTTCGTGGTCTCT
This sequence comes from Streptomyces sp. 840.1, assembly GCF_003751445.1. Taxonomy (NCBI): domain Bacteria; kingdom Bacillati; phylum Actinomycetota; class Actinomycetes; order Kitasatosporales; family Streptomycetaceae; genus Streptomyces; species Streptomyces sp. 840.1. The sequence continues at coordinate 284,978 of NZ_RJUU01000001.1, forward strand.
GCGGACGGCTCGACAGAACCGTCCGCAGGAGAACGCATGACCTTGAGAACCGTCACTCTGACAGCCAACTGTGATCTTTTGCCCGATTCGTGGCCTTACTCACAGGCGTCGGATCCGCATATGGGCGACATGGCTTCGGCCATCCGGGCTCGCCGCAGTGTGTGGAGGCGGGCCCGGTCACCCTGGCCGGGTCAGCCCGGCTTGACCGCCCGCGTCGCGAAGTAGTGCGACAGGTATGCGGCGGATGCGTCGGACTGGTGCGGCGCCTCCACGAAGCCGGTGAGGACGAATCCCGCAGCGAGTTGCCCGCCGATCTGGCCGGTGAGGGTGTGGCTGTACTCAAGAGCGGCATCCGCGCCGAACTTCGCGGCGCGCTCCTCGGCGGAGTACTGCGTGACATCGCTGTAGGGCAGCTTGTGCACGACGATCAGCTCGCCGCGCTCGTCGAGCGCCTCGTGGTCGAACAGGTACACATCAGGGTTGAGGAAGCCCACGAGGAGCGTTCCACCCGGTCGCAGGACGCGGAAGGACTCACGCCACACCGCTGCCAGGTCCGGTACGAACTGGTTGGAGACGGGATGGAACACGACGTCGAACTCGGCGTCGCCGAAGGCGCCGAGGTCGCGCATGTCGCCCAGGACGGTGCGCAGCTCCAGTCCGTCGCGCGCCGCGACCGCCCGGTCCTGGCCGAGCTGGCGGGGTGAGTTGTCGAACACGGTGACGCGCGCCCCCGCAGCGGCGAGGACCGGCCCCTGCTGGCCGCCGCCGGAGGCCAGGCACAGCACGTCCTTGCCGGTCAGGTCCGCCGGCAGCCAGGAGCGGTCGACCGGCTCGTGCCCGATGAGAACGATCGACCAGTCGCCCGTGCGGGCACGCTCGACCTCCTCGGTACTCACCGGCCTCGACCACTCGTTGCCCTCGTGCACGTACTTGTCCCAGGCGGCCCGGTTGTGGGCAACCGGGTCGACAACACTGTCCTGCACGTCTGACTCCCTGCTACGGGCGGGCGGTCACCTGCGTACTGCCGGTTCGGTGCCGCCAGGGGCTGTCCCGTAGCCAACACGATCGCGGGTGCGGGCTCAACGGGATTCGCCCCGGGCCGGCGGCCGGTGGTCCCGGTGCGCGGGCACGCAAGGCACTCCGGACACCGGGCAGGTGTCAGACCCCGATGACCCGCAGCGCCCCCCAGAGCGCGACCGTCGACACCGCCAGCGTCGCCGGTACGGTCAGCAGCCCGAGCCTGGTGAAGTGGCCGAGCTCCGGCGGCTCGTCGTGCGTGTGCAGGATGCGGCGCCACAGCAGGGTGGCGAGCGAGCCGACGTAGGTGAGGTTCGGCCCGAGGTTCACCCCGATCAGCGCGGCCAGCAGCGGCCCCGGACCGGCCGCCGCGACGACCGGGAGGAGGGCGAGGATCGCCGGCAGGTTGTTGATCAGGTTGGCGAGCACCGCCGCGACGGCGGCCACCGCCAGCAGCGCGCCCAGCGAGGAGCCCGCCGGCAGGAGCCGGGCGATACCGGTGCCCAGGCCGTGGTCGACGACCGCCTTGACGACGACGCCCAGCGCCAGCACGAACAGGCAGAACGGCACGTTGGCGGAGTGCACCAGGCGCTTCGCGGTGGTCTCCCGCCTCACCAGCGCCCGGACCGCAAGCACGACGGCGCCCGCCAGCGCCGCCCACAGCGGCTCCGCGCCCGCGAACGAGGTCACGACGAATCCGCACAGGGTCAGCACCAGGACGACCAGGGTGAAGACGGGCAGCCCCGGCCGGTCCTCGTCGGGATCCGGCGGGTGCGCGCCAGCCGCCAGGTCCGCCGCGAAGAACCGGCGCAGGATGACGTACTCGACGGCGATCGCCGCCAGCCACGGCAGCGCCATCAGGGCGGCGAAGCGGGTGAAGGAGAGGCCGCTGGCCGTGAACGCCAGGAGGTTGGTCAGATTGGAGACGGGGAGCAGCAGCGACGCGGAGTTGGCGAGGTGCGCGCAGGCGTACACGTACGGGCGCGGGCGGGCGCCGACGCGGGCGGCGGTCGCGAGGACGACGGGGGTCAGCAGGACCACGGTGGCGTCCAGGCTGAGCACCGCCGTGATCACCGACGCGACGACGAAGACGCCCGCGAGCAGTGGCCCGGTCCGCCCGCCGCAGGCGCGGGCGACCAGGTCGCCCGCCGCCGTGAAGAGCCCTTCGTCGGCGCAGAGCTGAGCCAGCACCAGGATCGCGGCGAGGAATCCGACGACCGGCAGCAGGTCGCCCACCTGGGCGCGGGCCTGCGGCCAGGAGACCGCGCCGAGCGCGATCACGAGCACCGCGGCGGGCACGGCGACGGTCGCCTCCGGCAGACCCCTGGGTCGTACGACGGCGAACGCCAGCACCCCCAGCAGGAGGGCGACGGAGACGATCTCGGCGGTGACGGTGTTCAGCGGACTCTCTCCGGAGCGGTGAAAGGGGCGGTGCGCCGGGCAGGACCCGGCGCACCGCCCCTTCGGGACGTACGGGAAGGACTCAGCCCGTCACGCCGAGCTTCTCCAGGATCAGCTCGCGCACCCGGGCCGCGTCCGCCTGGCCGCGGGTGGCCTTCATGACGGCGCCGACGAGCGCACCGGCGGCGGCGACCTTGCCGCCGCGGATCTTGTCCGCGACGGCCGCGTTGGCCGCGATGGCCTCGTCGACCGCCGTGGACAGCGCACCCTCGTCGGAGACGACCTTCAGGCCGCGCTTCTCGACGACGGTGTCCGGGTCGCCCTCGCCCGCGAGGACACCCTCCAGCACCTGACGGGCCAGCTTGTCGTTGAGGTCGCCCGATGCGACGAGCTCGGCCACCCGGGCGACCTGCACCGGGGTGACGGGCAGCTCGTCGAGGCCTCGGCCGGTCTCGTTGGCGTTACGGGCCAGCTCGCCCATCCACCACTTGCGGGCCTGGTCCGAGGGCGCGCCCGCCTCGGTCGTGGCGACGATCAGGTCGACCGCGCCCGCGTTGAGGATGGACTGCATGTCGTGCTCGGACGCGCCCCACTCCTCCTTGAGCCGGGCGCGGCGCAGCCGGGGCAGCTCGGGCAGCCCGCCCCGCAGCTCCTCGACCCATTCCCGGGCCGGGGCGACCGGCACCAGGTCGGGCTCGGGGAAGTAGCGGTAGTCCTCGGCGTTGTCCTTGATGCGGCCGGCCGTGGTGGAGCCGTCCTCCTCGTGGAAGTGCCGGGTCTCCTGCACGATCGTGCCGCCGGAGTTCAGCACCGCGGCGTGGCGCTGGATCTCGAAGCGGGCGGCCCGCTCGACGGAACGCAGCGAGTTCACGTTCTTCGTCTCGGAGCGGGTACCGAACGCCTCGCGGCCGTGCGGGCGCAGCGACAGGTTCACGTCGCAGCGCATCTGGCCCATCTCCATGCGGGCCTCCGAGACGCCGAGCGCCTTGATGAGCTCGCGGAGCTCGGCGACGTACGCCTTGGCGACCTCGGGTGCCCGTGCGCCCGCTCCCTCGATCGGCTTGGTGACGATCTCGATGAGCGGGATGCCCGCGCGGTTGTAGTCGAGCAGGGAGTGGGACGCGCCGTGGATACGGCCGGTGGCGCCGCCGACGTGGGTCGACTTGCCGGTGTCCTCCTCCATGTGGGCGCGCTCGATCTGCACCCGGAAGATCTCCCCGTCCTCCAGCTGGACGTCCAGATAGCCGTCGAAGGCGATCGGCTCGTCGTACTGGGAGGTCTGGAAGTTCTTCGGCATGTCCGGATAGAAGTAGTTCTTCCGGGCGAAGCGGCACCATTCGGCGATCTCGCAGTTCAGCGCGAGACCGATCTTGATGGCCGACTCGACGCCGATCTCGTTGACGACCGGCAGCGCGCCGGGCAGACCGAGGCAGACCGGGCAGGTCTGCGAGTTGGCGTCCTGCTTGAGCTCGGTGGAGCAGCCGCAGAACATCTTGGTCTTGGTGCCGAGCTCGACATGGACCTCGAGGCCCATGACGGGGTCGTACGTCGCGAGGGCGTCCTCGTACGACTCCAGGTCAATGACAGCAGTCACGGTGAAAACTTTCCCTCTCAGCCCAGCAGGACGTCATCGTCGCCGAGACGCTTCAGTTCGCGATAGAGGATCGCGAGGCCGGTGACGATGGCGGCGGCGGACACCGTCGCGTCGATGAGACGCAGGGTGTCGTTGTCGTTGCGCGCGAGCCTGATCTGCTTGGCAACACTGATCGCGCCGAACGCGGTGCTGCCGAGCGATACGTAGAGCCCGGTCTTGGACTTCTTGAAGTTCGTGGCCTTCTTTGCCATGGCACTCACAGCGACGGAGCCTCCTCAAGCAGTGGGTGTCCCCACTTTTCCACGAAGGCGGCCTCTACGGCAGCTCCGACCTTGTACAACCGGTCGTCCTTCATGGCGGGGGCGATGATCTGCAGCCCGACCGGCAGGCCGTCCTCCGGCGCCAGGCCGCAGGGCAGCGACATGGCGGCGTTGCCGGCCAGGTTGGTCGGAATGGTGCACAGGTCCGCGAGGTACATCGCCATCGGGTCGTCGGCGCGCTCGCCGATCGGGAAGGCGGTGGTGGGCGTCGTCGGGGAGACGATGACGTCGACCTGCTCGAAGGCCTTCTCGAAGTCCCGCGTGATCAGCGTGCGGACCTTCTGGGCGGAGCCGTAGTACGCGTCGTAGTAGCCGGAGCTGAGCGCGTACGTACCGAGGATGATGCGGCGCTTGACCTCGTCGCCGAAGCCGGCCTCACGGGTGAGCGCGGTGACGTCCTCGGCGGACTTCGTGCCGTCGTCCCCGACCCGCAGGCCGTAGCGCATGGCGTCGAAGCGGGCGAGGTTCGAGGAGCACTCGGACGGCGCGATCAGGTAGTACGCCGAAAGGCCGAGGTCGAAGGACGGGCAGTCCAGCTCGACGACCGTGGCGCCGAGCGACTTCAGCAGCTCGACCGACTCGTTGAAGCGCTGGACGACACCGGCCTGGTAGCCCTCGCCGGAGAACTGCTTGACGACTCCGACGCGCATGCCCTGTACGGAGCCGTTGCGCGCGGCCTCGACGACCGGCGGGACCGGGGCGTCGATGGAGGTCGAGTCGAGCGGGTCGTGTCCGGCGATCGCCTCGTGCAGCAGCGCCGCGTCCAGGACCGTGCGGGCGCAGGGGCCGCCCTGGTCGAGGGAGGAGGAGAAGGCCACCATGCCGTAGCGGGAGACGCCGCCGTAGGTGGGCTTGACGCCGACGGTGCCGGTGACGGCGGCGGGCTGGCGGATCGAGCCGCCGGTGTCCGTGCCGATCGCGAGCGGGGCCTCGAAGGAGGCGAGCGCGGCCGAGGAGCCGCCGCCGGAGCCGCCCGGGATGCGGGTGAGGTCCCACGGGTTGCCGGTCGGGCCGTAGGCGCTGTTCTCGGTGGAGGACCCCATGGCGAACTCGTCCATGTTGGTCTTGCCGAGGATGACGACGTCGGCGGCCTTGAGCCGCTTGGTGACGGTCGCGTCGTAGGGCGGGACCCAGCCTTCGAGGATCTTCGAGCCGACGGTGGTCGGCATGTCCTGCGTGGTGAAGATGTCCTTGAGCGCGAGCGGGACGCCGGCCAGCGGGCCGAGCTTCTCGCCCGCGGCCCGCTTCGCGTCGACGGCACGGGCCTGCGCGAGGGCGCCCTCGCGGTCGACGTGCAGGAAGGCGTGGACCTTCTCGTCGACGGCCTCGATCCGGGCCAGGTGGGCCTCGGTGACCTCGACGGCCGTGAGCTCCCCGGAAGCGATCTTCGCGGCGGTCTCGGCGGCGGTGAGCTTGATGATGGTGCTGATGTCCGTCATGGCTTTTTAGTCCTCCCCCAGGATCTGCGGCACCTTGAAACGCTGCTGCTCCTGGGCCGGGGCGCCGGAGAGCGCCTGCGCGGGGGTGAGCGAGGGACGGACCTCGTCCGCCCGCATGACGTTGGTCAGCGGCAGCGGATGGGAGGTCGGCGGTACGTCTTGGTCGGCGACCTCGGAGACGCGGGCGACCGCGCCGATGATGTCGTCGAGCTGACCGGCGAAGTGATCGAGCTCTTCGCCCTTCAGCTCCAGACGCGCCAGCCGGGCGAGGTGGGCGACCTCCTCGCGCGTGATGCCAGGCATGCAGCGATCCTCAGGGGTTGGTGTGCGGTTTTGGCTGGGCCGGCGGAACATTTCCACCGTCCGTCCGAAGGACGGGCCGCGCGGCGTCCGGTGCGTGCGATCGCAAGGCGTCGCGCGGCAGGTGCAAATGTGCCGTCGGCCCCCAATCCTATGGGGTCCACGGGTGGGCCAAATCAAGCCCGTCCGGCGATTGAGGACAAAGCGGCCGCCGGACGCCTCCGGCTCACGTCACCGAAGCGCCGCGCCGCGCCCTATGTCGTCGCGGGCCGCGAGCCCGCCGTCCGCCCGGACGGCAGCTGCTCCGGCTCGGGCGCCGCCGCGGCGGCGGCGACACTCGCTGCGGCTGCCGCGGCCGCAGCAGCCGCCGCCAGCTCTGCGGGCCGCCGCCACCCGTGCTCGCTGCGCGCCCGCAGCCAGGCAGTCGTCTCCTGCGGCGGCATCGCGGCCGCCACCAGCCAGCCCTGCACCGCGTCGCAGCGCAGGTCCCGCAGCCGCTCCCAGGTCTCGTCGTCCTCGACGCCCTCCGCGACGACCAGCAGACCGAGGGAATGCGCCAGGTCGATCGTGCAGCGGACGATCTCCGCGTCCTCGTGGTCGATGGCGAGCCGGGCCACGAAGGACCGGTCGATCTTGAGCTCGCTGACCGGCAGCCGGCGCAGGTGGACGAGGGAGGAGTATCCGGTGCCGAAGTCGTCCAGGGACATCTTCACGCCGTGCCCGGTCAGCCCGGCGAGCGTGTCCGCGGCGCGCTGCGGGTCCTCCAGCAGGACGTGTTCCGTTATCTCCAGCTGGAGGGCGCCGGCCGGGACGCCGTGCCGGGCCAGCCGGGCGGCGACGCCGCCGGCGAACCCGGGGGTGTGCACATCGCGCGGGGAGACGTTGACGGCGACCGGGACGAACAGCCCCTGCGCCCGCCATCTGGCGACCTGGGCGAGCGCCGTCTCCAGTACGTACTCCGTGAGGTGCGGCATCAGGCCGGACGACTCCGCGATGGCGATGAACTCGTCCGGAGGGACCCGGCCCCGCTCGGGGTGCACCCAGCGGACCAGCGCTTCGAGGCCGGCCACCTGTCCGTCGAAGCGGACCTTGGGCTGGTAGTGCAGCTCGACCTCGCCCGCGTCCAGCGCGCGCCGCAGGTCACCGAGGAGCCCGAGCCGGTCCGGGGTGTTGCTGTCGCGCTTCGACTCGTACACCTCGACGCCCGTGCGGTCGCGCTTGGCCTGGTACATGGCCACGTCCGCCCGGCGCAGCAGCCCCTCGGCATCCAGCGCGTGGTCGGGGTGGACGGCGACACCGGCGCTGGCCTCCAGCACCAGGGTGAGCCCGTCGAGGTCCAGCGGGGAGGAGAGCGCGGCGACCAGATGGCGGGCGACGCGCATCGCGCTGGTGGTGGAGTCGGCGGTCGGCAGCAGGACGGCGAACTCGTCGCCGCCGAGCCTGGCCGCCTCCGCCCCGCGCGGCAGGGCGAGGCGCAGCCGGTCCGCTATCTGCAGCAGCAGCCGGTCCCCGGCCAGGTGGCCGAGGGTGTCGTTGACCGCCCGGAAGCGGTCGAGGTCGATCAGCACCAGGCCCACCCGGCTGCCGACGCTCTCGGCCTCCTCCAGGGCCGTCCAGGTGCGTTCCAGCAGCCACTGGCGGTTCGGCAGTCCGGTCAGTGGGTCCCGCAGCTGCTCCTCGGCCCTGGCACGGGCGATCCAGAGCGTCGAGTCGAGCGCGATGAGCGGGACCGCGAAGAGCGGCAGCAGCACCGGCATGGCCATGGCGACGACGCAGATCAGCGGCGCGATGCCGAGCAGCGCGACCGCGACGAGGCCCTGGCGCAGCAGTGCCGTGCGGGCGGCCGTCGGCAGCCCGCCGCCCTGGGGCGAGCGGGCGTACCAGAGCAGTACCCGGGTGACGAGCAGATAGGTGGAGGCGGCGAGGAGGACTTCCGGGATGACGTCGATGCCCCAGTCGAGTGGCTGCCACGGCGACTCGACGGTCTGCACCTCACCGAACGCGGCCATGACCAGTGCCGCCGCGCCCACCCCCAGGATGTCCACCGCGCCGTGCAGCAGCCCCTGCCACCAGCGGTGCCTGCGGGCCATCCCGACGAGTACGACCACGACCAGGCTGACCAGTCCGGCGGGCACCCAGCCGTAGAGCAGCAGCACGGCGAGCGTGAGGGCGGCCCCGGAGCCGGTGCCGCCCCACCAGCGGTCGCGGCCGAGCGCGACGAGGTGGCCGACGACGATCCCGGTGAGCACGGCGAGCGACCAGCCGGCCTTCCCGTCGGGGAAGAGCGCGTGCCCGTTGCTCACCGTCCGGTAGAAGCCGGTCGCGAGCTGGACGGTGGCGAGGGCCACGACGACAGCGCCCACCTTGGGCGTGAGTCCGGCGAAACCCTGCAGCCGCGACACCGGTGCGGCGTTCTCGGTCGGTTTCATTCCGTCCCTCTCACAGCCGGCGGTGCCGATGTCACCTGATGGTTCCGTTCCCTGCCACCACGCGCTCGACACCCGGTGGCCGGGCGCCGCGGGCGCATCCCTCAACAGTAGGCCGCAGAGGGCTTCCAGGGGCAGCGGTCTACATCTCTTGCCCGAATGCGAACCGACCGTCCGTCAGCATCTGCTATGCGCCGACCGGGTGAATCCGGGCGTACGCCCACACTCCCCGCACCGGGCCCCGGCCCCGCTCCCCGCCGCTACTCCCCGACGTCCGTCGCGGACTCCGCGTCCGGCTCCGTCCCGGCCGGCACCGCCGCCTCGCGCGCCGCGTCGGGTCCGTCCGCGAGCAGTACGGCGAAGCCGTCCTCGTCCAGCACCGGCACCTTCAGCTGCACGGCCTTGTCGTACTTCGAGCCGGGGTTGTCGCCGACCACCACGAAGGAGGTCTTCTTCGAGACGGAGCCCGTGACCTTCGCCCCTCGGCTCTGGAGGGCCTCTTTCGCGCCATCCCTGGTGTGCGTGGCGAGCGTGCCTGTGACGACGACGGTGAGTCCTTCGAGCGGCCTCGGCCGCTCCTCCTCGCCGGCTCCCTCGTCCTCCATCCGGACCCCGGCCTCCCGCCACTTGCGCAGGATCTCGCGGTGCCAGTCCTCGGCGAACCAGGCCTTGACGGAGGCGGCGATGATCGGCCCGACACCGTCGGCGTCGGACAGCTCCTGCTCGGTGGCCTCGTCGATCCGGTCGATGGAACGGAACTGACGGGCCAGCTCCTGCGCGGCGACCGGCCCGACGTGCCGGATCGAGAGCCCGGTGAGGATGCGGGCCAGCGGGGCCTCCTTGGCGGCCGCGATGGCGTCCAGCATCGCGACGGCGTTCTTCTTCGGCTCGCCCTGCTGGTTGGCGAAGACCAGCGCGGTCTTCTCCTCCCCCGTCTTCGGGTCGCGCTTGGGCAGCCCGCTGTCCATGTCCAGGACGTAGGCGCGGATGGGCAGCAGCTGCTCGACGGTCAGCCCGAACAGATCGCCCTCGTCGCGCAGCGGCGGGTCGGCGGGCTCCAGCGGGCGGGTCAGCGCGGCGGCGGCGACATAGCCGAAGTGGTCGATGTCCAGGCACTTGCGGCCGGCGAGGTAGGCGACGCGCTCGCGCAACTGGGCGGGGCAGGAGCGGGCGTTGGGGCAGCGCACGTCGATGTCGGCCTCCTTCATGGGCCGCAGCTCCGTGCCGCACTCGGGGCACTCGGTGGGCATGACGAACGCCCGCTCGGTGCCGTCGCGGAGGTCGACGACCGGCCCGAGGATCTCGGGGATCACGTCGCCCGCCTTGCGGAGCACCACCGTGTCGCCGATCAGTACGCCCTTGCTCCGCACCACGTTCTGGTTGTGCAGGGTGGCGAACTCGACCTCGGAGCCCGCCACTTCGACCGGCTCGACCTGCGCGTACGGGGTGACGCGGCCGGTGCGGCCGACGCCGACGCGGATGTTGACCAGCTTGGTGTTGACCTCCTCCGGCGCGTACTTCCAGGCGATCGCCCAGCGCGGGGCGCGCGAGGTGGAGCCGAGCCGGCCCTGCAGCGGGATCTCGTCGAGCTTGACGACGACGCCGTCGATCTCGTGCTCCACCGAGTGCCGGTTCTCGCCGAAGTAGGCGATGAACTCCCTGACGCCTTCGAGGGAGTCGACCACCTTGTTGTACTTGGCCGTGGGCAGGCCCCAGGCCTGGAGCAGCTCGTAGGCGTGCGAGAGGCAGTCGATGTCGAAGCCCTCGCGGGCGCCGATGCCGTGGACGACCATGTGGAGCGGGCGGCTCGCGGTGACCTTGGGGTCCTTCTGGCGCAGCGAGCCGGCCGCCGCGTTGCGCGGGTTGGCGAAGGGCTTGTCGTCCGCCTCCACCAGCCGGGCGTTCAGCTCCTCGAAGCCCTCCATCGGGAAGAAGACCTCACCGCGGATCTCGACGAGCGCCGGCACGCGGTCGCCCTTCAGCCGGTGCGGGATCTCCGCGATCGTGCGGACGTTGGGCGTGATGTCCTCACCGGTGCGGCCGTCGCCGCGGGTCGCGGCCCGGGTCAGCAGGCCGTTCTCGTAGGTGAGGTTGACCGCCAGGCCGTCGATCTTCAGCTCGCACAGGTAGTGGTAGCCGGTGGCGCCCACGTCCCGGGCGACGCGCTCGTCCCAGGTGGCCAGCTCCTCGTCGTCGAAGGCGTTGTCCAGGGACAGCATCCGCTCGCGGTGCTCGACGGAGGTGAACTCCGTCCGGTAGGGCCCCGCGACCTTCTGCGACGGCGAGTCGGGCGTGCGCAGCGCCGGATACGTGTCCTCCAGCGCCTCCAGCTCACGCATCAGCCGGTCGAACTCGGCGTCGCTGACGACCGGCTGGTCGTTCACGTAGTAGCGGAAGCGGTGCTCCTCCAGCTGCTCGGCGAGGAGCGCGTGCCGCTCCCGCGGCTCTGCGGGCACCTCGGTACGTGCCTCCGGCGGCACCTCGGTACGTGCCTCCACCGGCCCTGCCGTCTGCTCTTCGCCGGCCATCGTCCCGTCCTCCCGTTACCCAGTGCCCCGTTACTCAGGGTTGTCTGCGAGCGATCTCGCCGCCCGGCCGCAGTGGGCGAGCGCGGCCCGTGCGTACGCGGGCGACGCACCCGCGAGGCCGCACGAGGGAGTGATCACCACGGACTCGGTCAGAGTCCCCGGATTCAGCCCCAGCCTGCGCCACAGCGTCCTGACACCCATGACGCTACCGCCCGGGTCCGACAATCCGTCCGAGGCCGGGTCGGTGCCCGGCACCACCCCGAGGAACAGCTGCGTACCGCCCTCGACGGCCTCCCCGATCGCCTCCTCCTCACGCTCGGTGAGCAGGGCGAAATCGAACGAGATGCCGTCCGCGCCGGCCCGGCGCAGCAGGGCGAACGGGACCTCGGGCGCGCAGGTGTGGACGAGCGTCGCATCCTCGCCGGCCGCGCCCAGCACCTCGCGCAGGGTGGATTCGACGAGCTGGCGGTCCACCGCCCGGTAGGTGCGGTAGCCGCTCGCCGTCCTGACCCGCCCGCGCAGGACGCCGGTCAGGGACGGTTCGTCGAGCTGGAGGAGCACCCTGGCTCCGGGCATCCGCCGCCGTACCTCGGCGAGGTGGTCGCGCAGCCCCTCCGTCAGCGATCCGGCCAGGTCGCGGCAGGCACCGGGGTCACCGAGCACGGCCTCGCCGCCCCGGCGCTCCAGGGCGGCGGCCAGCGTCCAGGGCCCGACGGCCTGGACCTTGAGCGGGCCCTCGTAGCCCTGGGTGAACTCCTCCAGCGCGTCGAGGTCCTCGCCCAGCCAGGAGCGGGCCCGGCGGGTGTCGCGCCCCGGCCGGTCGCTGATCCGCCAGCCGCTGGGCTCGACGTGCCCGTACATCTCGACGAGCAGCCCGATGGTCCGCCCGATCATGTCCGCGCCCGGCCCGCGTGCCGGCAGTTCCGCCAGGTAGGGCACGCCCTGGCCGTCCCCGAAGGAGCCGGTGACGGTCTTCGCCGCCTCCCGGGCGTCCCCTCCGGGCATCGAACCGATTCCGGTGGCCTGGCAGTCCCTGAACTTGCTCTTCTCGCTCACGCGGGAAGCCTACGGCCGTTCCCGGCCCGTGCCGTCAGCGGCCGGGGCGCACCGTGAGGTCGTTGACCTCGGCGTCGCGCGGCAGGTCGATCGCCATCAGGATCGTGGTGGCGATGGACTCCGGGTCGATCCAGCGCTCGGCGTCGTACTCCTTGCCCTCCTGCTGGTGGACCTTGGCCTGCATGGGGCTCGCGGTTCGCCCGGGGTAGACGGTGGTCACCCGGACCCCGTTGCCGTGCTCCTCGTGGCGCAGCGAGTCGGCGAGCGCCTTCAGGCCGTGCTTGCTCGCCGCGTAGGCGCTCCACTCGGCGTGGGCGGCGAGGCCGGCGCCGGAGTTGACGAAGAGGACGTGGCCCTCGGCGACGCGCAGCTGCGGCAGGAAGAGCCGGGTCAGCTCGGCCGGGGCGACCAGGTTGGCGTTGAGCTGCACGTGCCAGGCCTTGGGCGTGAGCTCCCCGACCCGGCCGAGCTCGACGACGCCAGCGATGTGCATCAGCGAGTCGAGCCGCTCCGGCACCTGCTGCTGGGCGAAGGCCCAGGAGAGCCGGTCCGGGTTGGAGAGGTCGCCGACGATCGTGCGGGCGCCGGGGTGCATCGCGGCGAGTTCCCTGGCGCGGCCCGCGTCCCGGGCCAGGAGTACGAGATCGTCGCCGCGCTCGGTGAGACGGCGGGCGACTGCTGCGCCGATGCCGGAACCGGCGCCGGTGATGAGGTGAGTGGACATGCCCCCATCGTCGCACCCGTCACATCACGCACTGCACGTCACCACCGGCACATCACTGCAGGCCGGACCACTCCTCCAGGTAGGCCAGCGCGCCCACGCCGTCCTTCGCGAAGAACACCAGGTCGGTAAGCGGGAGGGGCAGGAAGCCCTCGTCCTCCATGCGCTGGAACTGCTGGCGCAGGCCGTCGTAGAAGCCTGCGGTGTTGAGCAGCACGACCGGCTTGGTGTGCTTGCCGTGCTTCTTGAGCTCCAGGATCTCGGTGGCCTCGTCGAGCGTCCCGGTGCCACCCACCATGATCACGACGGCGTCGGACTTCTCCAGGAGGAGGGCCTTGCGCTCCGCGAGGTCGCCCGCGATCACCATCTCGTCGGCGTTGGTGCGGGCCTTGGCGGCCAGGAAGTCCACCGAGACCCCGACCAGCTTCCCGCCGGCCTCCTGCACCCCGTCGGCCACGACCTTCATCAGCCCGCTCTCGGAGCCGCCCCAGACCAGGGTGTGTCCGCCCCGGCCGATCAGTTCGGCGAACTCGCGGGCGGGACGGGTGTAGCGCTCGTCGAGGTCGGCGGCGGAGAGGAATACGCAGATCTTCATGGCCTCCACGGTAGAACCCGCCCCCGGCAGCCGTGCCGCCGGGGAAGAAACGGGCGTGCCGTACCGCTGAACCACACATGACTGCCACCCGAGGACACCTCATCACCGTGGAGCCCGCCGCCGAGCATGTTCGCGTGGTCCGCGACGGCGTACTGCTCGCGGAGAGCCGGCGCCCCCTCGTCCTGCGCGAGACGGGCTGTCCGGTGCGGTACTACCTGCCCCCCGAGGACGTCCGCACCGAGCTGCTGACGGCGTCGGACACCCGTACCCACTGCCCGTTCAAGGGGGACGCCTCCTACTGGTCGCTGCCGGGCGCGGCGGATCTCGTCTGGGCGTACCCGGAGCCGAAGGAGGAAGTCGCCGCGATCAAGGACCACTTCTGCTTCTACGACACCGAGGCCGTCCCGTCCTGAGCGCTGACCAGCCGTCAGCACCCGCTGTGAGCTGCGGTGAAGAGAAAGTTCAAAAGTTCTTCGCGTCCGGCGATGAGTTTCCGGGCGCCCCGCAGTCCACCTTCACATGGACAAGACTCTCTCCCGCGACGGCACCCTGATCGCGTACCGGTGCCGGGGTGAAGGACCGCCGGTGATCCTGGTGGGCGGGGCCCTGGCCACGGCCGCGACCGAGGCCCCGCTGGCGCGCCTGCTGGCGCCGCGCTTCCACGTCGTCACCTACGACAGGCGCGGCCGGGGCGACAGCGGGGACAGCGGGCCGTACGCGGTGGAGCGCGAGATCGAGGACCTGGGCGCGGTCGTCGCGGCGGTGGGCGGCCGCCCCTCGGTGTTCGGCGCCGGGGCCGGCGGCGCGCTGGCCCTGGAGGCGCAGGCGGCCGGGCTCCCCGTCGGCCTGCTCGCGGTCTACGAGCCGCCGTACACCCCCGGCCCGGCCGGGCTGCTGTTCAAGGCGGGCTGCACGGAGCGGCTGCACCGGCTGCTGTCCGCCGGGGACCGGGACGGGGCGGTGGAGCTCTTCCTGGCCACGACGGGCGTCCCGGCCGATCTGATCGCCAGGATGCGGAGTGCGCCGCTGTGGCGGAACCTTGAGTCGATGGCGCACACTCTGGCGTACGACGACGCGCTGCTCGGCGACGGCTCGGTGCCCGAGGAGCGGTTCGCCTCCGTCACGGCACGGACCCTCGTGGTCGTCGGCGGGTTCAGCACGGCCTCCGCGAGGGCGGCGACCCGGCTACTGGCGGACGCCCTCCCCCGGGGCCGCCACCGCACGCTGACGGGCCAGACCCGCGAGCTGGCCCCGCAGGTGGTCGCGCCGGTGCTGGCGGAGTTCTTCACCCGGAACGTGTACGCGGGCCGGGCGTTCTGATGGATACTGGACCGCCAGCCAGGGTCGCTGCAAGGCTGTGCAGCCATACGGGAGAGTATTCATGGCCCCACGGAGCAAACCCACTGGACGCCAGCGCCGCTTGGCCACCGAAGTCCGTCGCAGACGCGAGCGAGTTGGCATCTCGTTTTAGGAGGCCGCCGCCCGCTACTCGGATCAGACCGCACGATGATCTCCGATATCGAGGCCGGGCGCACCGGCCTCAGTGAGGCCAGCGTGCGGCAGATCGCCGGCCACCACGAATGCGACGACCCGGCACTGCTAGCCGCCCTCGTGGCGATGGCGGGCGGCCGCCGCGCCCGGCACTGGTGGGACGAGTACCGGGGCAAGGACCCCGACGGCCACCCAGACGTCTCCGAGATGCGGACGCGCCGAAAGCGCCCATGCGACCCGGCTGGTCACCCCGCTTCGCGCGGGCCCTACATGGCGCAGGCCAGTCGGATCCTTTACGCCGAGGGGCCGGTCGCCCAGCACCACGCCGTCCAGCTCGACACATCGTTCGGGGCTCATTTCATTGACGCGCCGACACCGTCGGGGATCTATCGTTCCCTTCTCAACCTGATGGAGGGTTCCGCGCTTCCTCCCGGCGAGTCCCGTGAGCTCATCCGGTAGATCGCCCGCAAGCCGTGAGGGCCCCAACGTGCCCGAACTTGGCTGGCAACGCTCGCCCTTCTGCGGAGGGGGAGGCAACAACTGTGTCGAGATCACCGCATCGACCGAGGACGGCCTCATCGCCCTGCGCAAGAGCGAGCCCGGCAGCCCTCCTGGTCACCGGAAGGAACGCCCTGTGCGCGCTGCTTGTCGTCGTGAAAGCTGGTCAGGTCCATGAACCGCCTCGCGCGATGTAGAGATCTCAGATCGTGGTGACGACCGAGGGTTCACCTCGGTCAGTAGTGAGTCCTTTCCATCTTGGTCAAGTGGCGAGTTGGTGGGCGCCGGCTCGGACGACGGCTGTGATCCGGGTAGTGCCCCAGCGGAGCTTCCGCAGGAGCCGCCAGGACTTGAGAATGGCCATGGCACATTCACCGAGGCTGCCGATCTTGGCGTGATCGCCGTTATGACGTCGGCGCCATCCGCGCAGGCGCTTGCTCCGGATCGGGACACGGATCGCGAGGTCAGCACCCTGGAGTTGGTATCAATGCGTCGTGCCCTTTCAGCTATTCATCGTGAGCGCGTTCCCATACCAACTGATCTCCACACTGGTCCCGAGCCAGTCGCGCCATGGTCCGCCTGCCCTGGCCGCCGACCGCCAGCGGAAGGGGCTGGACGCACCAGCCTGATGCGTATGAGTAGGTTAAGCCTGGCCCTTGCGCGTCATGTTGAGCGCCTTGCGGTACATCTCTGGAACGCGGTAGCGCTCCACCTTTTCTCGCGGGCCGGGCACTTCCTCCAACAATCCAACGTCGCGGGCAAGCTTGACGAGGTCGGGGGAGGTCTCCTCGAGTTGCTCGGTGGCAAAGGGCGTGGAACCGATCTGGCGCAGTCTGCGTAGCAGTGGATCGAGCTCGGGGAATTCGTCACGCTGAAGCGCGTCCAGGGCCGATTCGCTGACCTCGTCCAGGGACTCCACCAGTGCGCGGGGACGGATGATGGACCGAGAATAAGAATTTCCGGCCTCGAAGCCCCGCTCCAATCCGACTGCGGCTGTCATCATCTGGGCAAGCGCCCGGGGGGCATGGTCGCCGTTAGCGTCGGCGAGCCGTGACCAAACCCAGTTGTCGGTGTAGGCCGTGCGCCCGCCGGACACCCGCTCGCTCGCCAGGATCACCCAGGCATTGCGCACGAACTCCTCTGGCCAGTACTCGACCGGAGTCTTCTCCAACCTGAAGTCGGGCTTGTTCAGGCGTGCGGTAACCAACTGCCTGAACGGCTGGGACCGCCACGCCTGCTTGATCACGATGCGGAGGTAGTCCGTCTTGTTGGACCAACTCAAACGTGCCGAACGAGCACTCAGATGCGACTTGTTGGGCACCTTTGACTCACGCCAGATGTCCTCGCGCAACAGAATCTTGAAGTGCAGCTTGCGCAGCTGCGGCCCAAGCGAACCCACCGCTGTGAGTAGACCGGCCACCCCGTCGTTGCGGCGCCTGCGATCGTTGTCGCTGTTGCCGAAGCCGGTATCCAGGGCATCGAACAGCAGCACGTGGTCCCCGTCGAGACTACGGTCGATTTCCTGAAGCCATTCGCCGACCAGCAAAGGCGCTTGCGAGTCCGACAACAGGGCCCTTACGTCGTTGAGCAGGTCTGTCTTGAGATAGTCGCCACCTGCCGCGGGGACGCCGATGGGCGCCGACGCCCAGTTGGGCTGCGGCACGTTGGACAGGTATTGACGGATAGCGAGGCCGACAAGCACCGGCCACGCCTGACGCCACTCCAACCCCCGCTCCCGCAGGTCCGCCTCGAGCGTCCCATACACGTCCGCGTCCGGCGTCCAGCTCCGATGAGTGTCGAGTCCTGGCGGGCCGGTGACGACAACGGCCGTCGGCGTCTCGGCGAGCCTGCGGAACACGGCCGTCTTGCCGGTGCCTTTGCGCCCGATCACGACCACGGTGTCCAAGTCGAGCGCACGGCCCACGTCGGCGGTGCTCAGGAAGGTGCCGTTCAGTTCTTCCAGATCCTGATTTTCGGCTGTCTCTCCGGCAAATTGCAGCGAAGTCAGCACTTCCGCTTTGCTCGGTTCCGGGACCTCATGCTCACGCTCTCCGAGCGCGTCACGCGGTTCCACAAGCCCGGTGATCCAGTCCGCGACTACGGTGAAGTCTTCCGCACCCTGGACACGCATCACGGAGTCCGAGACGGCCAGCGTCTCCTGGTAGCCGATGACCTGAGTGATCTCTTCCAGCGCCTCGAAAGCCGGGCCGCCTGCGGTGTTTCGTGCTACGGACAACCAATCCTTGATCCACTCCTGGGCGCGCTCCGCATACAGAGCGCGAACCTCAGGGGTGGCTGGCACCGGGGACACCAGGAAGCGAATCTCCGGAGTGCACGGCTTTCCCTCCACCGAGCGACGGGAATTCGCTGCGAGCAGAGCACGGGTGAGCGCCCGAGTGCCAGCCTTGGCCTGTGGGTGCGGGTAGAAGGCAATCACGTTGATGTCGGAGACGTCGAACAGCAGGGGAGCCGCCAACGGACTGATGCCGGTTCGAGAATCGATAAGGACCACGTCCGGCTGCTCAGCGAGGCCAGACACTGCCTCCACCAACAATCGCAGGGGGTTAATTTCGTCTTCCCCGTACCAGGCCGAAGGATCGAGGTGGGAAAGCAGTCGGGCGTACTCCGCGCCGGGGCACCCCGCCGGAAGCAGAAACAGGCCAGCATCCTCGGTGACCTGTAGGACGTGTTCGTCCAGCCCGTAGATTTCACCGTTGACCTCAGCCGCTGCCAGCAACGGCACCACGCCCATGCCTTCGGTTACACGATCCTCGACATCGAAGAGCGACGCTAGACCGGGGGCTTCCAAGTCCATATCGATGCAAAGCACCTTGAGACCCTGCGCCGCAATAATGCGCGCCGCGTGCGCCAGGGCCGTGGATCGGCCGACGCCGCCACGCAGCGAGTAAAACGTCGAGACCACAGGGGACGGGAGCGTGCCGTAATCCTCGGACGGAAAACGCACTGTGATCTCGTCCGCTCGACCGTTCGCCAACGCCTCGGGCCACAGCGGCAATTCCGCGAGCACAGGCGGGATACCCAGTTCGTCCTTTTCTGCGAACCTCGCCTCATCCGGGGTCAGCAACTCAAAACGGACGACTTCCGCGCCCGGCACCAGGGCCTGGACGCGCTCGCGCCGAGCCCGCGGCGTCATCCTGGTGAACGCCTCCGAGACCACCGCAACCCGAATGCCAACGAAGGGATCTGCGGTGACCCGCACCTGCTCCCCAAAGGACTGTCGCAGGATTTCTTCGATACGACTGATTTCGTCCGGCTGTGTCACAGCGCGTTCCTCCTCTGAGCTTTCGTACCGTGCACTCCTGGCCGACGCCGCAACTGTCTGATGCACCAACTCACGAAGCGATTGGCCGCCACGATCTCGTCCTCGATCTCTACATCCTCTGGCAGCACGAGTTGATAGCGCAGACTGACGTCACGATCCGCTAGGAAGCTCCGCACCTCCTGTGGCAGCACCTGCGGGCTGAACCCCGCGTGCTCCAGGATCGCGAGTACGTCGTGCCCGCTGCGGTTCCGTGGCACGGGGCGGCCCCGAGCGACGCACAGAGCCTTGGCGAAGCACTCAGCAGTGAATCCTAGGTAGTAGACGCAGGCCACGTGACGTCCGGCTCGATGCAACTCAGCTGCGTCCGAGCGACGCTCCAGAGCCACGTCCTCCCACTCCTGTGACGTGCGCGGATCTTCGTACAAGCCCGTTGTCCCCCCTGCGGTGCCATCTGCTGCCACTCTAGGCTTCTTGTGGCCGCCGAGTGCTAACGAGTCCGCGTACGTGAGTGATGCTCGCTGGGTCACTCTTCATTTCCCCGCCAGAATTAACGCCTGGCTTGGACTGAATTGCAGGTGGAAGCGTCAACCCTGCGGCGTGCCGGCCTTCCGAATCTCGGCCATGCGGCCCACACGAATGCTGCCGCTCTCCGTCTCTGGGCGTCCCGCTGCGGTCGAACCAAACCTCGCGCTTCGCTTGGGACTAGGTGTCTACCTGACCTCCTTCAGACTCGCCGCCGCCCTCTGCTTCTACAAATGACTCGTCTGTCTCACCACATAGGACACAGTCCTTGCCCCGTTTTACGCACACCTCGTGCTGCCAGTCCGCTGGCGGGGCTAATATGACCCCGGTCGCATCAGCGGTCAGCAGGAAGTGGCCGCGGCCGTCTCGCGGCGCACCGTCGTCGCGATCGTCGCGGAGCCGACCACCCGGGTGCCGTCGTACAGCACGACCGCCTGGCCGGGCGCCACGCCGCGCACCGGCTCGGTGAACGAGACGTGGAGCGTGCCGTCGGTCAGCTCGGCGCTCACCTCCGTCTCGCCGCCGTGGGCGCGCAGCTGGGCGGTGTACGTGCCGGGACCGGACGGCGGGGTGCCGCACCAGCGGGGCTTGATCGCGGTCAGGGCGGTCACGTCGAGGGCCTCGACGGGGCCGACGGTCACCGTGTTGTTCACCGGGGAGATGTCCAGGACGTAGCGCGGCTTGCCGTCGGCCGCGGGGTGGCCGATGCGCAGGCCCTTGCGCTGGCCGATGGTGAAGCCGAAGGCGCCCTCGTGGGTGCCGAGCTTGGTGCCGGACTCGTCGAGGATGTCGCCCTGCGCCGTGCCGCCGAGGCGGTCGGCCAGGAAGCCCTGGGTGTCGCCGTCGGCGATGAAGCAGATGTCGTGGCTGTCGGGCTTCTTGGCGACGGCCAGGCCCCGGCGCTCGGCCTCGGCGCGGATCTCGTCCTTGGTGGTGAGGGTGTCGCCGAGCGGGAACATGGCGTGGGCGAGCTGGCGCTCGTCCAGGACGCCCAGCACATAGCTCTGGTCCTTGGCCATGTCGGAGGCGCGGTGCAGCTCACGGCTGCCGTCCGAGGCGAGCACGACCGTGGCGTAGTGGCCGGTGCAGACCGCGTCGAAGCCCAGCGCGAGCGCCTTGTCGAGCAGCGCCGCGAACTTGATCTTCTCGTTGCAGCGGAGGCACGGGTTGGGCGTGCGCCCGGCCTCGTACTCGGCGACGAAGTCCTCCACGACGTCCTCGCGGAAGCGTTCCGCCAGGTCCCAGACGTAGAAGGGGATGCCGATGACGTCCGCGGCGCGGCGGGCGTCGCGGGAGTCCTCGATCGTGCAACAGCCCCGGGCCCCGGTCCGGAAGGACTGCGGGTTCGCGGAGAGGGCGAGGTGCACGCCGGTCACGTCGTGGCCCGCCTCGGCGGCGCGGGCCGCGGCGACGGCGGAGTCGACACCGCCCGACATGGCGGCGAGGACACGGAGGGGGCGCTGGGAAGTCTGAGTCATAGCTCCACCAGGGTACGGGGCGACGGGAACCGAACGCTCCTGGATATGCGTTGTCGAACACATGGGGACCAAGGCCACGAATGGCACCGAGGGCTCGGGCACCGGCATCAGCCGCCGCTCGGTGCTGATCGGTGGCGTCGTCACGGCGGCCGGCACGGCGGCGCTCGCCCGCGATCAGCTGAAACGTGCCTGGTGGCGGCTGCCGGGCGTGGAGAAGCCCCGCACGCCGGGCGCGGTGGACTACGCGCGGGCCGAGTGGACGGCGGCGTCCCCGTCGAACTGGCGGCGGGCGGACCGCCCGGACGACTACGGCGTCGACCGGGTCGTCATCCATGTCACGCAGGGCAGTTTCCAGAGCGCCGTCAGGGTCTTCCAGGACCCCCGGCACGGGGCCGCGGCGCACTACGTGGTGCGCAAGGACGGCCATGTGACGCAGATGATCCGCGAGCTGGACGTGGCCTTCCACGCGGGCAACCGCTCCTACAACGAGCGCAGTGTCGGTATCGAGCACGAGGGCTTCGTGGACCGCCCGCAGGACTTCACGGCGGCGATGTACACGTCGTCCGCCCGGCTGACCGCCGCGATATGCGCGCGGTACGGGATACCGGTGGACCGGAAGCACATCATCGGGCACGTGGAGGTGCCGGGCACCGATCACACGGACCCCGGGAAGCACTGGGACTGGGACCGCTACCTGAAGCTGGTGCGGGCGGCGCGGCGCTGAGGCGCGCCGCCGGCGTTCAGCTGAGCCCGGCCGTCCTGGCCCGTTCCACCGCGGGTCCGATGGCCCGCGCCACCTCGTCGATGTCCTGCTTGGTCGTGGTGTGGCCGAGCGAGAAGCGCAGGGTGCCGCGTGCCAGGTCCGGGTCGGTGCCGGTGGCGAGCAGCACGTGGCTGGGCTGGGCGATCCCCGCCGTGCAGGCGGAGCCGGTCGAGCACTCGATGCCCTGGGCGTCCAGCAGCAGGAGGAGTGAGTCGCCCTCGCAGCCGGGGAACGTGAAGTGCGCGTTGGCCGGGAGCCGCCCGCCGGGGGCCGGGTCGCCGCCGAGTACGGCGTCCGGGACCCGCGCCAGCACGGCCGCCACCAGCTCGTCGCGCAGGCCGCCGATCTCCCGGGCGAAGTCCTCGCGCCCGTCGGCGGCGAGCCGTCCCGCGACGGCGAACGCCGCGACGCCGGGCACATCGAGGGTGCCGGAGCGCACATGGCGCTCCTGACCACCGCCGTGCAGTACGGGTACGGGGGTGAAGTCGCGGCCCAGCAGCAGTGCGCCGACCCCGAACGGGCCGCCGATCTTGTGTGCGCTGACGGTCATCGCGGCCAGTCCGGACCGGGCGAAGTCGACCTCCAGCTGGCCGAAGGCCTGCACCGCGTCGGCGTGCATCGGAACGTCGAACTCACGCGCCACGGAGGCCAGTTCACGGATCGGCATGATGGTGCCGATCTCGTTGTTGGCCCACATCACGGTGATCATCGCGACGTCGTCGGGGTTACGGACCAGGGCCTCGCGCAGCACGTCCGGGTGGACGCGCCCGTAGCGGTCGACGGGGAGGTACTCGACGGTCGCGCCCTCGTGCTCGGCCAGCCAGTCCACGGCGTCGAGCACCGCGTGGTGCTCGACGGGGCTGGCCAGCACCCGGGTACGGCGGGGGTCGGCGTCGCGGCGGGCCCAGTACAGGCCCTTCACCGCGAGGTTGTCCGCTTCGGTGCCGCCGGAGGTGAGGACCACCTCGCTGGGGCGTGCGCCGAGGGCGTCGGCGAGGGTCTCTCTGGACTCCTCGACGGTACGGCGGGCCCGGCGCCCGGCGGCGTGCAGGGAGGACGCGTTGCCGGTGACAGCGAGCTGGGCGGTCATCGCCGCGATCGCTTCCGGAAGCATCGGGGTGGTCGCGGCGTGGTCGAGGTAAGCCATGGTGGGCTCGATTCTACGAGCCTGCGGCGGGGCACAGAGCGGGCGCATGGCGCCTTCGTACCCGCGCACCGCGAAATCAGTGCCGCATGCACCGCGGAACCGGTGCCGGTTACACCGTGATTCCGGTGCCCGCGCACCGCGATCGCGCCCGGTCAGCCGCCGAAGCTCCAGCCGACGGCGCCGTCCCCGGTGACGAGGAGGGCCAGAACCACCAGGTCCGCGACGCCGAGCGCGAGTCCCAGCAGGGCGCGGCCGCGACGGGCGGTGGAGCGGGCCAGGGCGATGACCGCCATCACGATGGCCGCCGGGCCCAGCAGGACGTTCATCACCAGCAGTCCGACGAGGCCGAGGACGAACGAGGCGACCGCGAGGGCGTCGGCCTCCCGCGTCGACCGGCCCCGCGTGGACCGGCCGGAGCGGTCGGCGGCGGAGGCTTCGGTGTGGGCTTCGGTGTGGGCGTCCGGCCCGGCGCCGTCCGTCGTACCGGAGCGGCGGCCGAGTGTGGTGAGCGTCATGGTGCGGACTCCTTCGGGGTGGATACGGGCGACTGCGACAGGGCGGCGGGCGGCGGCGTCCGTCACCTGGAGCGGCGCTGCGCGCCCAGCCGCTCGCGTACGGCGAAGACCAGCAGCCAGCAGCCGATGAGGGCGCCGAGGACGAGCGTCAGCGGCAGCGGCAGGTGGGTCACCGCTCCCAGCACGATCCCCAGCAGGAGCAGGGCGACGACGAGGACGATCATGGCCGGCCTTTCCAAGTTGAGAGCACGAGTGTTCACTGACTTGTCAGTCTAGACCCGCACACCACTTCCCCGCCCCGGAGAACAGTTGTTTACTGAATGGCATGAGTCACACCGCCGGTATCCGCCAGGCCCAGAAACTGAAGACGCGTCAGGCGCTGCTCGACGCCGCCCTCGGGCTGCTGGAGGAGCAGAGCCTGAGCAGCCTGGGGCTGCGTGAGGTGACCCGCGCGGGCGGTGTCACGCCGACGGCCTTCTACCGGCACTTCGACGGCATCGCCGCGCTCGGGGTGGCCCTCGTCGAGCAGACGCTGGGCAGCCTGCACGGAATGATCGGCGCGATCCTGGCCGAGACCGGCGACAGCGAGGTACGGCTGGACCGCAGCGTCGGCCTGATAGCGCGCCACGTCCGTGAGCAGCCCGCGCACTTCCGGTTCATCGCCCGCGAGCAGCACGGCGGGGTCGGCCCGGTCCGCGAGGCCATCGCGGCCCAGCTGCGGCGGTTCACCGAGGAGGTGGCGGCGGCCCTCGCCGGGGAGCCGGAGTCGCGGGGCTGGAGCGAGGAGGACCTGCTGATGCTGGGCGGCCTCTACGTCGACCACATGGTCATCACCGCCTCGGCGCTGCTGGACGCGGGTCCGGACGGCGGGCGTGCGGTGGCCGAGGTGGCCCGGCGCCGGCTCCGCCTGGTCACCCTCGGCCGGCTGCACTGGCTGGACGGCAGTCCCTCCGCCGCCCGACCCTAGGCCGGCCCGCATGAGCGACGACACCTGGGTCCTGGACCGCACGTTCCGCAGCTCCGCGGGGGAGGTCCGCTGGGCCGCCCTGGGCCGGGCCGGGGCACCGCCCGTCGTCCTGGTGCACGGGATGCCCTTCTCCTCGTACGTCGGGCGCGGGGTGGCCCGCGCACTGGCCCAGGACCACCGGGTCTTCGTCTGGGACCTGCCCGGGTACGGCGCCTCCGCCCAGTACGAGGGCCAGGACGTCTCGCTCGGCTCCCAGGCCCGGGTGCTCACCGAGCTCCTCGGCCACTGGGAGCTCCCCGAACCCGCCGTGGCCGCCCACGACTTCGGCGGCTGCGTCGCCCTGCGCGCCCATCTGCTGCACGGCGCCCGCTACCGCCGGCTGGCCCTGGTGGACCCGGTGGCGCCGGCTCCCTGGGGCTCACCCGCCTACCGGCTGCTCGGCGGACACCCGGAGGTCTTCGGGCAGTTGCCCCCGGCGCTGCACCGTGCGCTGGTGCGCGAGTACGTGAGCTCCGCCAGTCACCCCGGTCTGCGGCCGGCGGTCCTGGACCGGCTGGTCGCGCCCTGGTGCACCGAGGCCGGACAGCCCGCCTTCTACCGGCAGATCAGCCAGAACGACCAGCGGTTCACCGATGAGATCCAGCACCGCTACGGCGAGATCGAGCCGCCGGTATTGATCTGCTGAGGCACCGAGGACACCTGGATCCCGGTCGGACGCGGCCATGAACTGGCCGCCCTCGTACCGGGCTCCGAGCTGCGGCTCATCGAGGGGGCCGGACACCTCGTGCAGGAGGACGCCCCGGCCGAGCTGACCGCCGCGCTCACCGGCTTCCTGCGGACGCCCCCGGCCCCGGCTCCCCGTACAGCGCCGTGACGGCGGCCGCGTGCGCGGCGACCACCGTGCGCGCGGCGGGCGGTGCGAGGACCTCGACGTTCGGGCCGAAGGAGAGCAGGGAGCGCGCCCACTCCACCGATTCCACGGCGAGTTCGGCCCGCAGCCACTCACCGTCCCGCTCCTCGGGCCGGGGCTCCCCGGTGAGCACGGCCGCGTTCAGCCGCAGGAACAGGTCCAGCCGGGAGCGGTGCACCCGTACCAGCAGGATCACCTCCCCCCGCCGTTCCTCGACCTGGCGGCGCAGCACCTCCCACACCTGGGCCAGTTCCACGCCGGGCCTGCGCACCACGGGCTCGTCGGTGAGGACGGCGCGCCGTACCCGGTCCGCGCGGAAGAGCCGGGGCTCCCCGTCCCGGTCCGCGACCAGGTACCAGACGCCCGCCTTCACCACCAGGCCGTACGGATCGACGGTGAGGGTGCGCGCGGCCCGCGTACCGCTGTGCCGGTAGCGCAGCCGCAGCCGCCGGTCGGTGAACACCGCGTCGTGCAGCTCGGCGATGTCGACGGGGCCGCGCGGACCGCTCATCCAGCGCACCGGGTCGACGAGGATCCGGCGGCTGGTCAGCTCGGCGGCGGGCCGGTGCGGGGCGGGCAGTGCCGCCATCACCTTGCGCAGCGCGGAGCCGATCGCCGCGTCGAGCCCGAGCGCCCGGTGGGTGCCGTCCGCCGCCGTGACGAACAGGGCGCGCGCCTCGTCGGCGGTCAGCCCGGTGACATCGGTGCGGAACCCGGGCAGCAGGGCGATACCGCCGTGCCTGCCGCGTTCCGCGTAGACGGGGACGCCGGACGCGGAGAGCGCCTCGGCGTCCCGGTAGATGGTGCGCACGGAGACGTCCAGGCGCTCCGCGAGCTCCGGCGCGGGGACCGGGCCACGGGTCTGGAGCAGCAGCAGGATGGAGAGCAACCGGTCGGCCTTCACCGCACCAGCATCTCCCGGCTCCGGCCCGCGCGGGGTGTCAGCTGCGCGGCGCCCTGGCGAGCTGACGGGACTGGGCGACCAGCCGGTTGGCGCTGTCCCAGACCTCGGCGTCCTCCTCCAGGTAGCCGCCCGCGAGGTTGCGGGTGGTGATGGAGACGCGGAGCGGGCCGGGAGCCGGGCGGCAGCGGACATGGGTGGTGAGTTCGACGGTCGGGGTCCAGCCCTTGAGCCCCAGCTCGAACGAGGTCGGCGGCAGTGCGTCGACGGTGAGCAGCAGCGAGAGCGGGTCGGCGTCGCGGCCGTCCGCGAGCCCGAACCAGCCGCGCATCTCGCCCTTGCCGGACGGCTGGCCCACGGCCCAGCCGATGGTCGCCGGGTCCAGTTTGATGTCGAGCCGGTCGGTGATCGCGGAGCTGCCGGGGATCGCGGCGGGTCCGTCACTGGGGCCCAGGCAGTGCTCGCGGGGCGCGATGGCGGGCGGCGCGGCGGCGGTGCGGATGTCGTCGCTCAGCGCGCCCAGGTCGCCGTAGGTGGCGAGGACCCGGATGCGCTCGACCTCGGTGCCGTCGTCCGCGTACTGGAAGAGGGAGGCCTCGCCGGTGGAGAGGGTGCGCCCGGGCCGGACGACCTGGGTGCGGATCACCGCGGGGCCCGGGACGGACGCGGTGAGGTAGTGCGCGGAGACCGAGAAGGGGTCCGGGTGCGGGAGCGCCTCGCTGAGGGCGCGGCCGAGCATGGCGAGCAGGTAGCCGCCGTTGACGGCGTGGATGATCGTCCAGCCGGGCGAGAGCTCGGCGTCGTAGACGCCTTCCTCGCGAAGGGTGACGGCGGTGTCCCGGTCGAACTCGCTGTCGCCGATGGTCGCCTGCGCGGTCTCTGCCGCCTGCGCTGCTGCCTGTGCCATGGACGCACCGTACCCCGATTGCATTACTGAGCGGTAGCTTTTCTCGGCCGGTGAGACGCCGGACACCTGGGCTATCCCTCGTCCGCAGCGGCCGAACGGCGGTTGTAGGCGCGCGGGGCCCGCCAGTGGAAGCGCAGCGCCAGCAGCCGGAGCACGAACGCCGTGATCACCGCCGCGCCGCTGGTGAAGGCGTTGAGCGCGTCGAAGCGGATGCAGAGCACGATCATCGCGGCCCCCACGATCGCGGGCACCGCGTACAGGTCGCGGTCCCAGCGCAGCAACGAGGGAACCTCGTTGGCGAGTACGTCCCGCAGCACACCACCGCCGACCGCGGTGGCCAGCCCGAGCGCCGCCGACGCGGTCAGCCCGAGGCCGTAGTCGTACGCCTTGACCGTGCCGGTGACGCAGAAGAGGCCGAGCCCGGCGGCGTCGAAGACGTTGATGCCGACCTGGATCCGTTCGACGTGCGGGTGCAGGAAGAAGACCAGACAGGCGGCGAGGAGCGGGGTGGTGAAGTACCCGAGGTCCGTGAACGCGGCGGGTGGCACCGCGCCGATGATCACGTCGCGGAACAGCCCCCCGCCCAGCGCGGTGACCTCGGCGAGTACCGCGATGCCGAAGACATCGAAGTTCTTGCGTACGGCGAGCAGAGCGCCGGAGATCGCGAAGACGAAGATCCCGACGATGTCGAGCGCATGCTGGACGGAGGGCGTGAACAGTTCGTTGAGCACCGGGCAATTGTGCCGGTACTACTCCTTCGGGCTGTCCTCCGCCGTCTCGGAGGGTGTTGCGGTGTCCTTCTTGCCGAGCGTGGCGGGCGCCTCGGACGGCGCCCCGGCGGAGCTCTCCTCGGCGGAGCTCTCCTTGGCGGGCGTGATCAGCTCGACCGCTTCCCTGGCCGCGGTCAGCACCTGCTGTCCCGGCACCTGGTCGGGCGCGTTCTCCGGGTGGTGGCAGGCGACCTGGTGGCCGGTCTTCAGCGCGATCAGCGGCGGCTCCTGCGTCTTGCAGACCTCCGTGGCCTTCCAGCACCGGGTGTGGAACCGGCAGCCGCTGGGCGGCGAGATCGGCGAGGGCACATCGCCCTTGAGCAGGATGCGCTCGCTCTTCGCCCCGCGCCGGCGGGGGTCCGGCACCGGCACGGCGGACATCAGGGCCTTGGTGTACGGGTGCATCGGCGCCGAGTACAGCGACTTGCGGTCCGCCAGCTCGACGATCTTGCCCAGGTACATGACCGCGATCCGGTCCGAGACATGGCGGATGACCGACAGGTCGTGCGCGATGATCACGTACGTGAGCCCGAGCTCGTCCTGGAGGTCGTCGAGCAGGTTGACCACCTGCGCCTGGATCGACACGTCGAGCGCGGAGACCGGCTCGTCGGCCACGACGAGCTTCGGGCGCAGGGCGAGGGCGCGGGCGATGCCGATGCGCTGGCGCTGGCCGCCGGAGAACTCGTGCGGGTAGCGGTTGTAGTGCTCGGGGCTGAGCCCGACCAGCGACAGCAGCTCCTGGACGTGGTTCTTCAGACCGCCCTCGGGCTCGACGCCCTGGAGCCTGAACGGCGCGCTGACGATCGTGCCGATCGTGTGCCTCGGGTTCAGCGAGGAGTACGGGTCCTGGAAGATCATCTGGACGTCGCGGCGCATCGGACGCAGCTTGCCCATGGACAGGTGCGTGATGTCGCGGCCCTCGAACTCGACCTTGCCGCCGGTCGGTTCGATCAGCCGGGTGATCAGCCGGCCCATCGTCGACTTGCCGCAGCCGGACTCGCCCACGACGCCCAGGGTCTCCCCCGGGTACACCTCGAAGTCGATGCCGTCGACGGCCTTGACCGCGGCGCTCTGCCGGCCGAACACCCCCTTGCGGATCGGGAAGTGCTTGGCCAGGCCCTCGACCCTGAGCAACGGCTCGCGGGAGGCGGTGGCCTGTTCCGGGATCGACACGTCCTTCTCCAGCACCGGGGTGTTCTTCTTCTGGCTCACGTCACTCACGTCGCTCACATCGCTCGGATCGCTCACAGCTTCGGCGCAATCTCTTCGGACCAGATCCGGGCCCGCTCCTGCGGTGACATGTGGCAGGCGGAGAAGTGCCCGTCACCGACCTGCTCCAGCTCGGGACGCGTCGTGCGGGTGAGGTTGTCCTTGGGGATGTCCGCGTACGGGCAGCGCGGGTTGAACGCGCAGCCGTCCGGGACGTTGATCAGCGACGGCGGCTGGCCCTTGACGGGGATCAGCCGGTCGGTCTCCTCGCGGTCGATGCGCGGCATCGAGGTGAGCAGTCCCCAGGTGTACGGGTGCTGGGGCTCGTAGAACACCTTCTCCGCGGAACCGCGCTCGATGCAACGGCCGCCGTACATCACCAGGAGCTCGTCGGCCATCTCCGCGACCACCCCGAGGTCATGGGTGATCATGATGACGGCGGAGCCGAACTCCTTCTGCAGGTCCCGGATCAGGTCCAGGATCTGCGCCTGGACGGTGACGTCCAGGGCGGTGGTCGGCTCGTCCGCGATGAGCAGTTCGGGGTTGTTGACCAGGGCCATCGCGATCATGGCGCGCTGGCGCATGCCGCCGGAGAACTCGTGCGGGTGGGAGTCGACGCGCTTGTGCGGCTCGGGGATGCCGACCCGGTCGAGCATCTCGATGGCGCGGGTGCGGGCGACCTTCTTGGTGACCTTGTTGTGGACCCGGTACGCCTCCACGATCTGCCCGCCGACCGTGAAGTACGGGTGCATCGCGGAGAGCGGGTCCTGGAAGATCATGGCCATCTTGCGGCCGCGCAGCTCGCGCACCCGGGCGTCGGAGGCGCCGATCAGCTCCTCGCCGTCCAGCCAGACCTCGCCGGAGATGCGGGCGTTGGGGGCCGTGCGGTGCAGGCCCAGCACGCCGAGCGAGGTGACGGACTTGCCGGAGCCGGACTCGCCCACGATGCCGAGGGTCTGTCCGGGCTTCACGTCAAAGCTCACGCCGTCGACCGACTTGACCAGGCCGTCGTCCGTCTTGAAGTGGATGCGCAGGTCCCGTACGGAGAGGAAGGCCTCGTCGCCGGCCCGCGCGGCGGCGGGCTTGCCGGCCGCCGCGGTCTGTGCCTTGGAAACCTCGGTCACGAGTACCTCACCCTGGGGTCGATGGCGGCGTACACCAGGTCCACCAGCAGATTGCAGACGACGATGAAGAAGGCCGCGATGAGCGTCACGCCCATCACGATGGGCAGGTCGTTGCCCCTGACCCCGTCGATGGCGTAGAAGCCGAGGCCCTGGAACGAGAACACCTGCTCGGTGATGACCGCGCCGCCGACCAGCAGGCCGAAGTCCATGCCGAAGATGGTGACGATCGGGGTGAGCGCGGCCCGCAGACCGTGCTTTCCGATGATCACGCTCTCCTTCAGGCCCTTGGCGCGGGCCGTGCGGATGTAGTCCTCCCCCATGGTCTCCAGCATCCCGGCTCTGGTGATGCGGGCGTAGAGCGCGGAGTAGAGGAAGGCCAGCGAGCACCACGGGATCAGCAGGTTCCAGGCCCAGTCCAGCGGGTTCTCCGTGAACGGGACGTAGGTGATGTTCTCCCAGACGGGCCACTGCACGGTGAAGACGCCCAGCGCGAGCATGCCGGTGAAGAAGATCGGCAGCGAGACGCCGGCGAGGGCGACGGCCATGAAGAAGCGGTCCAGGATCGAGCCCCGCTTGAGCGCGGAGACGACACCGATGGCCACACCGCTGAGCAGCCAGATCACCGCGGCACCGATGGCCAGCGAGAACGTGACCGGGATACGCGCGGTCAGCTCGGGCCAGACCTCGACGTGGTTCTTGAAGGAGAAGCCGAAGCACGGGGCACCGCAGTGCGAGACCTCGGGGCCGAACGTGTAGTCCGCGCCGACGAAGATCTGCTTGATGAAGTGCCAGAACTGCTCGTACAGCGGCTGGTCGAGGCCGAGGTTCTGTTTGACCGCGAGGATGGACTGCGGATTGGCGTCCTTGCCCACGTACTGGGCCGCCAGTTGGTCCATCGTCTGCCCGGCGAGCCGGGGGACGAGGAAGAAGATCGCGAAGGTGACTGCGCTGACGATCAACAGCAGCAGTACCGCGCCGAAGACGCGTCGGATGATGTACGCAGCCACAGCTATCCGGCGCCGGTATCTGTCTGCCGGGGGTAACCCGTGCGGTCGGACACCGTGCCTTCACCTGCCTTTCAGGACAATTCTGGGGGCCCGGGGGGCCGTTCCCCGGGCCGCGCGGTGTGCGCGCGGCCCGGGGAACGGGGCCGTACCTACTTGGCGGAACCCATCAGCACGTAGTCGTACATGCCGAGGTAGGCCTGGGTGACCGTGACGTTGGTCGCGGACTTCGGCCGGAGCAGCAGGTTCTTGCGGTAGATCAGCGGCACGGCGGTGGCGCCTTCGGCCACGGCCTTGTCGATGTCGCCCCACGCCTTCTCACGGGCGGCGGTGTCGGTGTTGGCGATGCCCTCGTTGAGCATCTTGTTGATCTTCGGGTCGTCCAGCTCCTGGACGTTGTTGCCACCGGACGGCTTGATGGCCGAGCCGTTGATGATCTGGTCCAGGAAGCCGAAGCCGGTCGGCCAGTCGGCACCCCAGGCGCTCATGATCATGCCGAGCTTGTTCGCGTGCACGTAGCTCGGGTTGCCCGCGAAGTTCGAGAAGTACTTGCCGGCCGGGAAGCTCTTGATCTCGGCGTTGACGCCGATCTTCTTGAGCGAGGCCTGCACCGCGGTGACCATGGCCATCTCGGCGGGGCGGTCGGAGCGGGCCGAGATCTTGGTGTCGAAGCCCTTCGGCTTGCCGCACTGCTTCAGCTCGTCCTTGGCCTTGGCCTCGTCGCCCTTGTGGCCGGCGGACTCGTACAGGTCGAACTTGCTGTAGCCGTTGACGGTCGGCGGCAGCAGGGTCGTCGCGACGTCACCCTTGGGGTCGCCACCCTGGGCGGCCTGGACCGACGCCTTGTCGATGCCCCACTGAACGGCCTTGCGGCAGTGGATGTTGTCGAACGGGGCCACGTGGACGTTCAGACCGATGTACGAGGTGGCGCCCGCGTACGAGTTGTCGGTCTGCTTCTTCAGGTCGGGCTTGGTGAGCACGTCCGGCTGGGTGGCCGGGGCGACACCGGTGCCGGCACCGTCGGCCGTGGTGTTGTCGGCGATCAGGTTGTTGTCGACCGTCTCCTGCTTGACCTTGAAGCGCACCGTCACCTTGTTCGGCAGGGCCGGGCGGTTCGGGTCGGTCTTCGGGTCCCAGTTCGAGTTGCGCACCAGGGTCGCGCCGCGGCCCTCGTCGTACGACTCGAACTTGTACGGGCCCGACGACACGATGTGCTTCACATAGTCGGCGCCCTTGTCCTTCGAGGCCGGCACGGGGGCCGTCTGCGAGAAGGTCGCCAGGTAGTCGAAGTCCGCGAAGGCGTCCTTCAGCTTGAAGACGATCGTGGTGTCGTCCGGCGTCTCGATGGAGGAGATGCCGCCCGCGCTCTTGTCCTTGTACGGACCCTTGTACTTGTCACCACCGAGCAGGTGGGCCTTGAAGTACGTCGGGCCGTTGGACAGGGCCTCCGGCGCGAAGTTGGACCGCTCGACGGCGTACTTGACGTCCTTCGAGGTGATCGGGGTCCCGTCCTCGAACTTGAGACCCTTCTTCAGCGTGTACGTCCAGGTCTTCGCGTCGGCGCTGGCCTTGCCGAGGCCCTCCGCGAGGTCCGGGACGATCTCCAGGCCGTCCTTGCCGGCGGCCGGCTTGAAGGACGTCAGGGTGCGGCCGTACAGGCGGGAGAAGTTCTGCACCCAGCCGTAGTACGTGTTACCGGGGTCGAGGGAGTCGGGCTCGTCGGAGAGCTCGATCTTGACGGTGCCGCCCTTCTTGTCCGACTTGTTGACGACCGACGTCAGTGCGGCGTCGGTGGCGCCGGAGCCCTTGCCGCTGCTGCCACCGCCGTTGTCGTCGTCGGAGCCGCTGCACGCGGACGCGGCCAGCATCAGGGCCACAGCTGTGGCAACCACCGCTGTAGTTTTTCTGGTCTTCACCTGAGGAAATTCCCCTCAATCGATGGTTGCCATGGCATGTCGCACGTCCTTGTGACGAGCACCCGGGCCCTACTTGCTACGGGGGTCGAGGGCATCACGCAGCCCGTCTCCCAGCAGGTTGAACGCCAGGACCGTGACGAAGATGGCCACGCCTGGCACGATCATGTACATCGGGTCGTTCCGGTAGAAGTCGATCGCGTTGGTGAGCATCCCGCCCCAGGAGGCCTGCGGCGGGGCGATACCGACCCCGAGGTAGCTGAGACCCGCCTCGAAGAGGATGTTCGACGGGATCAGCAGCGTGGAGTAGACCAGGATGGGCGCCACCAGGTTCGGCAGCAGCTCCCGGAAGAGGATGAAGGGGCCGCGGGCGCCCAACGACCGCGCCGCCTCGACGAATTCGCGGTTGCGCAGGCTCATCGTCTGGGCCCGGACGATACGGCCCATGTACGGCCAGCTGAAGAAGCCGATCACGAAGATCAGTACCGCGAGCCGCAGCGGCAGCCCCTCCAGGCCGAACGCGCCGTCCTGCAGCGCCGCCGAGATGGAGATCGCGAACAGCAGCAGCGGGAAGGCCAGGAAGGTGTCCATCATGCGGCTGATGACCGTGTCGACCCAGCCGCCGTAGAACCCCGAGACCACGCCGAAGAAGACGCCGATCACCACGGAGAGCAGGGTGGCGCCGACGGCGACGACGAGGGAGACCCAGGAGCCCTCGATGATCCGGGACAGGATGTCGCGCCCGTACTGCGGCTCGACGCCGAGCGGATGGCTCCAGCTCATGCCGCCCCAGTCGCCCTTGGGGGCGAGCAGCGCGGGGTCGATGAGGTCCTGGTGGAACTCGTTGGGGTCCAGACCGAAGACGGCCTGGATCGGCTTGGAGAGGACAGCGAGCAGGATCAGCAGGATGACAACGATGCCGCCGGCGACGGCCACCTTGTCCCGCTTGAAGCGGGACCAGGCGATCTGTCCGAGCGAACGGCCTTCGATCTGGCTCTGCTTGACTCCCGTGAGTACTGCCTCCGGCTGAGCCTCGGCAGCCGATCCGGTGGTCTCGATCGGTGCGGTCACAGTGCCTTTGACCCCTCCCGCCGGCGGTGGCCGGCCCTTGCTCGCCGCGGTAACGGCCTGGCGCGTGTCAGCCGCGCACGTTCATGCGGCTGAGGTGCTGGTGCTGAAAAACGTCTGATGCGTCTGATGCGTGCGATGTGTCGGAAGCGTCCACGGAATGTCCGCCGGGGCAACCTCGTACAAAGGGCCGACGATCCCCACTAGCCGGGAGTCTTCAACGCAGTTGCGATCACCCGCCAGACCTGACGGGGAATGTTTGCTCAAACGTGATGCGGTCAGTGAGCT
Organism: Streptomyces sp. 840.1; assembly: GCF_003751445.1. Lineage (NCBI taxonomy): Bacteria > Bacillati > Actinomycetota > Actinomycetes > Kitasatosporales > Streptomycetaceae > Streptomyces > Streptomyces sp. 840.1. The sequence continues at coordinate 319,133 of NZ_RJUU01000001.1, forward strand.
TCCGTTATCCGGACAGGCGGATCGAGTGAGCGGACCACTCGCCCGCTAATCCACCAGAACGGACATGCCACCCAACAGGCCTTATTGAGTGGCGATTTGGGTGACGGCGGTGGTGGTCTTGTCCACCGGGGATACGTTTGTCCGCTCCGGTGAGCGGCCTAGTAACTGTGCGGGGCCGGGCCGGGGGCCTGTGGGTAGCCGTAACCGGGAGCGACGACGCCGCTGCGGGCGGCCGGGGCGTGCGACTCGCGGTCGTAGAACGGACGGGAGTTGCCCCGCAGCCACATCGCGACGGGGTCGTACTCGTCGGACATGGCGACGGTGGAGACCGGCAGCCCCTCCGGGACCGCGCCGATCGACTGCTGCATCATCGCGCGCACCGCGTCGACGGACGGCTGGCTGGTGTCGTACAGGTCGAGGCCGATGGCGAGGTAGGGCACGCCGAGCGCGGGCTGCACCCAGGCGCGGCGCAGCGAGCGGATCGCCGGGGTGTGGTGGGCGTTCTGCGTCAGCTGGGCGTAGAACTGCGGGGTCTCCAGGGCGGGGTCGCTGATCCGCAGCGGGCCGGCGGGCATCCGGTCGAGGCCGGTGGCGATCCGGCGCAGGTCGAGCCAGGGGATGCCGACGCCGCCGCCCGGGGCGTGCGGATTGAGCCAGATACCCCAGCGGTCGGGGAACAGGGCGCGGGCGATGTCGCGGCCGCCCACCACCTCGTGGGCCCGGTTCCAGCCGCTGGCGGCGAGCTCCTGGGCGGAGGTGACACAGGGGGCGTAGCCGAGGCCGTCGATCTCCATGTTGCCGTACTGGGCCTCCGGCGAACCGGCCCGGCCGTGCCAGAGCAGCATCCAGATCCGGTCGGCCGCCAGGGCCTGGAGCAGGGCCTCGTACGCGTCGTAGCGTCCGGGTGTCACCTGGCGCAGCATGTGCTCGAGGTTTCCCGGGGCGCCCGGTCCCGCCCGAACAGGGGAGATCCCATCGGCCGCCCCCATGCCTGACGCACTCACCCTGGGTCCCGCCCCTCTTCGATCAACTGTGTCGGCCTGCCGCTCCCGGGGCACACGGGCGCGGCGCGGTGCCGAGGCACCAGCCATCAAACCAGCTTAGGCGCCGGTCCTGACACCGACTTGACGCCATGGCCCGCCGCCGTCCCCCCGGGCGCCGCCGGTCCGCGCTACTCGGCCGGGCGCTGGAAGAACGGCCGGATCCGCGCGCGCATCCAGTCGGCGACCGGGTCCTGCGCCACGTCGAGCAGGACCAGGTTCACCGGCCACGGCGGTTCGACGCGGCCGAGCGCCCGGCCGAGGGCGTCCATGGGGGCGTTGCGCCCCGCGCCGTCCCAGGTCGAGAACTCGACGCCGACGAAGAGGACGGGGTCGCCGCCCTCGATGCTGGCGAGGGCCCTGCGGGCGCTGAGCACGACGCCGCTCTGCTCGAACTCGGCGGCGGCGGCCGCGAGGAAGTCGACGGGCTCCTCCTTCCAGTCCGGCTCGTACAGCCGCACCCGGCCGCCGCCGGCCGGCCCGTCGAGCAGGCTGCGTCCGGCCCGGCAGAGCTCGGCCACGGCGGGCGGCGGGAGCGGCATGCCGACGGCGCCGCCGGGGTTCACCGCCAGGCCGAGCTGCGGGGGCAGCCCCCGGGCGAACTCGACGGCGGGCGCCACGGTGAAGGACATATGGGTGCCGACGCAGCTGATGAACTGCTGCTCGGAACTGAACACGGGCACGTACACCCCGCCGTCGAGCTCCAGGGTCGGCAGGTCCAGGTCGGTGGCGTCCGGCCCGCCGCCGTTGGGCAGGGGCACCCAGAGATGGCTGCGGCCGAGCACCTCGACCAGCCGGCCGCCCGCCTCCGGGCTGCCGAGCGAGGCGCCCAGCACTTCCTCTAGCTCATTGGCCGGCCATCCGCCCTGCGGGGGGATACGGTCCTGTGCCGGAATGTCCACTGCTTCCCTCTCTGGGGGCCAGTCCGGCGGATCATGGCCGGATCGTGCAGCAAGAGGTTAGCCGTGCGCCTCCGCGAAGGTGATCCGGGTCAGCAGCGCCGCCGCCTCCCGGTCCAGCAGCACCGCCGATACGCAGCCGAGGGGCAGCAGTCCCGTCTCGGTGTCCCGCAGCAGCCTGCGCAGCGCCCCGCGGTGCCGGGCGAAGGCGTATCCGGAGACGCCCCGGCCCCGCTCGATCTGCCCGGCCCGCGCGGTCTGCGCGCTGACGTCGAGCAGGACGAGGTGCAGGACGCGGCCGCGCCGCCGGGCGTCACGGGCCAGCCAGCCGCGCACCCAGCCCTGGGTGCCGCAGTCGTGGACGACGACGGAGGCGCCGGAGCGCAGCACCCGCCACAGTCCCCAGTAGTGGGCGACGCGGACGAGCGGCCGGTAGAGGGCGTAGGGGACTAAGCGCGGCAGCAGGGCGGCCCAGCGGTCCCGGGTGTCCTGGGAGTCGATGACGCGGGCGGACACGGCCCGCCCGATCAGCGTCGACTTGCCGCTGCCCGGCAGCCCGGAGACCACCACCACGTCGCCCGCCGCGAAGTGCAGGGCGCGCGGGCTGCGCCCGGCCCGGCCGCGCAGGTCCCGGACGACGGGGCCGCACGGGCCCGACGCCTCCCGGGCCGGGGCGCCCTGCTGGGCGGGCAGTGCGCCACCCGCGACTCCCGCGGTCGTCGCGTACCGCTGCAACGTCATCGCCATCCCCCTGTCGGCCGACACACACCTGCCCAAGAAGTGTAAAGAAAAGGTAATGCGGCACAAGCTCACGACCCGCCGCATCCGGTGGGGTACCGGCGCCCCACAGACCGGCGATGCGTGCGATGATGGCGGCCAACTGCATAAAGGCCGCTCGAATCCGCGCGGGAGAGTTCCGGCCACCGGCCGGACGCCGAAGGAGCAAGATCCTCCCTTGAATCTCTCAGGCCCCGTACCGCGTGGATGAGGCAGATCTGAAAAGCGAGTCGCCCGGCGACTCCACCCAAGGTGCAAGCCGAACCCCTCCGGGGCCTCTCGGCGAACCTCTCAGGTTCCGATGACAGATGGGGAGGGATCGTCCACGTCGTCATGCCCTGGGAGTCATATCCATGAGCACCGCCCCGCGCCTCACTGCCCTCGATGCCCTGCACCGCAGCCTCGGTGCCACGATGACGGACTTCGCGGGCTGGGACATGCCCCTGCGGTACGCGAGCGAGCGCGACGAGCACCTCGCCGTGCGCACGAAGGCCGGCCTCTTCGACCTCTCCCACATGGGCGAGATCACCGTCACCGGCCCGGCCGCCGTGGACCTGCTGAACTACGCGCTGGTCGGCAACATCGCCACCGTCTCGGTGGGCCGGGCCCGCTACACGATGATCTGTGCCGAGGACGGCGGCATCCTGGACGACCTGATCGTGTACCGGCTGGGCGAGACCGAGTACATGGTCGTCGCCAACGCGGGCAACGCCCAGATCGTGCTGGACGCCCTGACCGCCCGCGCCGGGGGCTTCGACGCCGAGGTGCGCGACGACCGCGACACGTACGCGCTGCTGGCCGTGCAGGGCCCCGAGTCGCCCGCCATCCTGGCCGCCGTCACCGACGCCGACCTGGACGGGCTGAAGTACTACGCCGGGCTGCCCGGCACGGTCGCCGGGGTCCCCGCGCTGATCGCCCGTACCGGCTACACCGGCGAGGACGGCTTCGAGCTGTTCGTCGCCCCCGGGCACGCCGAGCAGCTGTGGCGGGCGCTGACCGAGGCGGGCGCCTCGCGCGGCCTGATCCCGTGCGGGCTCTCCTGCCGTGACACGCTGCGCCTGGAGGCGGGCATGCCGCTGTACGGGCACGAGCTGACCACGTCGCTCACCCCGTTCGACGCCGGGCTCGGCCGGGTCGTGAAGTTCGAGAAGGACGGCGACTTCGTGGGCCGCAAGGCCCTGGAGTCCGCCGCCGAGCGTGCCGAGACCGCCCCGCCCCGCAAGCTCGTCGGCCTGGTCGCCGAGGGCCGCCGGGTCCCGCGTGCCGGCTTCCCCGTCGTCGCCGGCGGCCAGGTCATCGGCGAGGTCACCTCCGGTGCCCCGTCCCCCACGCTCGGCAAGCCGATCGCCATGGCGTACGTCGACGCCGCGCACGCCACGCCCGGCACCGAGGGTGTCGCGGTGGACATCCGGGGCAGCCACGAGCCGTACGAGGTCGTGGCGCTGCCGTTCTACAAGCGCCGGAAGTGACGTCCGCGCGCGTCGAGAAGTGACGCAGTCGCGTCTCACACCGTAAGACCATCGTTCATCAGCACTCCCCCGCGTACAGGAGAATTCAGGTCATGAGCAACCCCCAGCAGCTGCGGTACAGCAAGGAGCACGAGTGGCTGTCGGCCCTCGAGGACGGCGTGGCCACGATCGGCATCACGGAGTTCGCGGCCAACGCTCTCGGTGACGTCGTCTACGCCCAGCTCCCCGAGGTCGGTGAGACGGTGACCGCGGGCGAGACCTGCGGCGAGCTGGAGTCGACCAAGTCGGTCAGCGACCTCTACTCGCCGGTGACCGGCGAGGTCACCGCCGCGAACCAGGACGTCGTGGACGACCCCTCGCTGGTGAACTCCGCACCGTTCGAAGGCGGCTGGCTGTTCAAGGTACGCGTCGCACAGGAGCCGGCCGATCTGCTCTCCGCCGACGAGTACACCGCGTTCTCCGGCAACTAAAGACCCCAAGGGACCACCTGATGTCGCTTCTGAACTCCTCCCTCCACGAGCTGGACCCGGACGTCGCCGCCGCTGTCGACGCCGAGCTCCACCGTCAGCAGTCCACCCTCGAAATGATCGCCTCGGAGAACTTCGCTCCGGTCGCGGTCATGGAGGCCCAGGGCTCCGTCCTGACCAACAAGTACGCCGAGGGCTACCCCGGCCGCCGCTACTACGGCGGCTGCGAGCACGTCGATGTGATCGAGCAGATCGCCATCGACCGCATCAAGGCACTCTTCGGGGCCGAGGCCGCGAACGTGCAGCCGCACTCCGGCGCGCAGGCCAACGCCGCCGCGATGTTCGCGCTGCTGAAGCCGGGCGACACGATCATGGGCCTGAACCTGGCGCACGGCGGTCACCTGACCCACGGCATGAAGATCAACTTCTCCGGCAAGCTCTACAACGTGGTCCCGTACCACGTCGACGACACCGGTGTCGTGGACATGGCCGAGGTCGAGCGCCTCGCCAAGGAGTCCAAGCCGAAGCTGATCGTGGCCGGCTGGTCCGCCTACCCCCGTCAGCTGGACTTCGCCGCCTTCCGCCGCATCGCGGACGAGGTCGGCGCGTACCTGATGGTCGACATGGCGCACTTCGCCGGTCTGGTCGCCGCGGGCCTGCACCCCAACCCGGTGCCGCACGCCCACGTCGTCACGACCACCACGCACAAGACCCTCGGCGGTCCGCGCGGTGGCGTGATCCTCTCCACCCAGGAGCTCGCCAAGAAGATCAACTCGGCGGTCTTCCCGGGTCAGCAGGGCGGCCCGCTGGAGCACGTGATCGCGGCCAAGGCGGTCTCGTTCAAGGTCGCGGCGGGCGAGGAGTTCAAGGAGCGCCAGCAGCGCACCCTGGACGGCGCCCGCATCCTCGCGGAGCGCCTGGTGCAGCCCGACGTCACCGAGGCCGGCGTCTCCGTCCTGTCCGGCGGCACGGACGTGCACCTGGTCCTGGTGGACCTGCGCAACTCCGAGCTGGACGGCCAGCAGGCCGAGGACCGGCTCCACGAGCTGGGCATCACGGTCAACCGGAACGCCATCCCGAACGACCCCCGGCCCCCGATGGTCACCTCGGGCCTGCGGATCGGCACGCCGGCGCTGGCCACCCGCGGTTTCCAGGCGGCGGACTTCACCGAGGTCGCGGAGATCATCGCGTCCGCCCTGAAGCCGTCCTACGACGCCGACGACCTGAAGGCCCGCGTCGTCGCGCTCGCCGAGAAGTTCCCGCTTTACCCCGGTCTGTAGTCCGGACCTGCGTATTTGCACATTGGGGAGGGGCACCGCGCACACTGAGGAGTGAGCGCGGTGCCCCATCCCTTGTCCCTTGCTCTCCGGGCCGACCCGGCCCGTACCGCACCACCCGGCAGACAACGGCGTCTACCAACGCTTTGAGGAGTCACCCGTGGCCATCTCGGTCTTCGACCTGTTCTCGATCGGCATCGGCCCGTCCAGCTCCCATACGGTCGGCCCGATGCGCGCGGCCCGTATGTTCGCGCGCCGGCTGAAGAACGAGGGCCTGCTCGCCCACACCGCCTCGATACGCGCCGAGCTGTTCGGCTCGCTCGGCGCCACCGGCCACGGCCACGGCACCCCCAAGGCCGTGCTGCTCGGCCTGGAGGGCGAGTCGCCCCGTACCGTCGACGTCGAGACGGCCGACGACCGGGTCGCCGAGATCCGCTCCACCGGCCGGATCAACCTGCTGGGCATGCACGAGATCGCCTTCGACGCCGACAAGCAGCTGGTCCTGCACCGCCGCAAGAGGCTGCCGTACCACGCCAACGGAATGACGGTCTTCGCCTACGACCACGAGGGCGCGCCGCTCCTGGAGAAGACGTACTACTCGGTCGGCGGCGGCTTCGTCGTCGACGAGGACGCGGTGGGCGAGGACCGGATCGTCCTCGACGACACCGTGCTGAAGCACCCCTTCCGCACCGGCGACGAGCTGCTGCGCCTGGCCCAGGACAGCGGCCTGTCGATCTCGTCGCTGATGCTGGAGAACGAGCGGGCCTGGCGCACCGAGGACGAGATCCGCTCCGGCCTCCTGGACATCTGGCGCTCCATGCAGGCCTGCGTGTCCCGGGGCATGTCCCGCGAGGGCATCCTGCCCGGCGGCCTCAAGGTCCGCCGCCGCGCCGCGAACACCGCCCGCCAGCTGCGCGCCGAGGGCGACCCGCAGACCCACGCGATGGAGTGGATCACCCTCTACGCGATGGCGGTCAACGAGGAGAACGCCGCGGGCGGCCGCGTCGTCACCGCCCCGACCAACGGCGCCGCGGGCATCATCCCGGCGGTGCTGCACTACTACATGAACTTCGCGGCGGGCGGCGCCACCGAGACGGAGAAGGACGACAGCATCGTCCGCTTCCTGCTGGCCGCCGGCGCCATCGGCATGCTGTTCAAGGAGAACGCCTCCATCTCCGGCGCCGAGGTCGGCTGCCAGGGCGAGGTGGGCTCCGCCTGCTCCATGGCCGCGGGCGCACTCGCGGAGGTCCTGGGCGGCACCCCCGAGCAGGTCGAGAACGCCGCCGAGATCGGCATGGAGCACAACCTGGGCCTGACCTGCGACCCCGTCGGCGGCCTCGTCCAGATCCCGTGCATCGAGCGCAACGGCATGGCGGCGGTCAAGGCGGTCACGGCCGCGAAGATGGCCCTGCGAGGCGACGGCAGCCACAAGGTCTCTCTCGACAAGGTCATCAAGACCATGAAGGAGACGGGCGCGGACATGTCCGTGAAGTACAAGGAGACGGCGCGGGGCGGGCTCGCGGTGAACATCATCGAGTGCTAGGTGTATTGACCCGCAGCGTTGTTGACACGGCTGATCGGGGGCTGGCCTCCGAGGGCGGTGTGGCAGCGGTGGTGGTTGTAGGTGTGGAGGAAGTCTGCCAGGGCGGCTGTTCGCTCGTCGTTGGAGGTGTAGGGCCGCAGGTAGGCCCACTCGTCGGCGAGGGTGCGGTTGAAGCGTTCGACTTTGCCGTTGGTCTGTGGTCGGTAGGGGCGGGTGAGTTTGCCGGTCGCGCCGATGTCGCCCAAGGCCTGTTTCCAGGCCAGCCCCTTGCGGTAGGCCCAGGCGTTGTCCGTCAGCACGCGTTCGATCCGGGTGATGCCCAGGTCGGCGAAGAACGCGGCGGCCCGGGTCAGGAAGGCTGCGCAGGTCGCGACCCTCTCGTCGCCATGGATTTCCGTGTAGGCGAGGCGGGAGTGGTCGTCGACCGCGGAGTGGAGGTAGTCGAAGCCCATGTTGCTGCGGGTGGCGCGGCCGGCCTGGCGGCCCAGGACCTTGTGGCCGCCGCCGTCGGGTATCCGGCCCAGTTTCTTGACGTCGACGTGGACGAGCTCACCGGGACGCTCGCGTTCGTAGCGGCGGATCACCGAGCCGGTTGGCCGGTCCATCCAGGCGAGGCGGTTCAGTCCGTGACGGGTCAGGATCCGGTGGACGGTTGAGGCGGGAAGGCCGAGGACCGGGCCGATCCGTGCGGGTCCGAGTTTGCGGGACCGGCGCAGGTCGCAGACGCGGGCCTCGATCGCGGCCGGAGTGCGGTGCGGTGTCGTCCCTGGCCTGCTGGAGCGGTCGGCCAGGCCCGCCTCGCCCTCGGCCCGCCACCGCCGCACCCACTTATGGGCGGTCGCCCTCGAGATGCCCATCTCGGCAGCGACATGGGCGACGGGACGGCCGGACGTGACTCGTTCGACCAGCAGACGCCTCCCGAAGACCGTCAGCCGGGCATTACGGTGGGACACGAAGACCTCCGTGTGGTGTGTTCCTAGACAGCTCCACCACACCGGAGGTCTTCGCCTTTGATCAAGACCCCCGTGTCAACAACGCTCGTGATCAATACAGCTAGGGCCTGTCTTCAAACTGCCGTCGTCGCCCGAAGGGCGGCCGGGCGGCGTCAGGTGCGTGCTCTCGGCGTGCCGGCCCCGGGCCCCTGTACTGGACGTACCGGGGTCTGGGGCCGGTGCGGCGAGTGTGCGTGCATGGCGCCGCCCGGCAGACGGCAGTTTGAAGACAGGCCCTAAAGGTTGTTGCACAACGGCGATCACGCCCGGATTCGGCCATCTCGGGCATGATCAACTGCCCGTTTGTGCACCGTTTTCCACCGGCCTGGGCGGCGACCGCAGGCTGGCCCTGGAGATCGTTCGGGCCTTGTGCAACAACCTTTAGGGCATCCCGCCCGCAGGAGGGTGGCCGCGCGGGGTCAGGTGCTGGTGGCGCCCCGGCTCAGTGCCCTCTCGGGACCTCGATGTCGTAGACCAGCGCGTACACGATGTCCCGGGCCTGGCGCAGGTCGTAGCCCGTCGCGTCCACAACCACCTTGACCGCCCGGATGGTGTCGCCGCCCCGCATGAACATGCGCGCGTCGGTCTGCGCCTGGGCCGGCACCGGCAGGGTGCGGGCCCGCCGCGGATCCACGCTCCGCGGGATCTTCGGCAGCCCGTTCTCCTCTTTCTTCTTGCCCCACAACACCTGCGGTCTCCAGCCCCTCACCCGTACGACCTGTCCGTGGAGGGCATCCTACGCAGGCGGGCCCCCGGGCAGCTTCGGCGTCCTACCGCCGCCCACCGAACTCCCAGTGGTGGACCTCGATGTCGGCGTAGCGGTCCTCGGTGAGGACGGCGCGTGCCGTGTCCGGGTCCGGGGCCCTGAGCAGCGCCGCCGTGCCCAGCCAGGTGTCGCCGTCGTCGGAGAGCAGTGGCCCGAACGCGATCAGCGCGTCCTGGTCGGGCGGCAGGACGAGGTCGGCCGGCTCGCCGGAGCCGAGGCCGAGCACCAGGTAGCGGTCCTCGCCGACCGGGCCGCCCTCGAAGTCCCACATGGTGCGTCCCAGCAGGTTGCGCCACCGGCGCAGCAGCACATCACGGTAGGCGCCGGCCTGGTGGTTGGGTTCGTCGAAGGCGAACGCGCGAGCGGCGGCGGGATCCGGCAGGTCGGCTATGTGCACGCTGCCGATGGGCGTTTCGCCGTCGGCCGCGAAGACCGGGCCCCGGGCGATCAGCTCCTTGGCGTAGCGGTCCATGTAGGACCAGTGCTCTTCCAGCAGTTCCTCGCGCAGGCTGAGGGAGTCGGAGCGGTCACGGTGGTAGCAGAAGAACTCCATGCCCTTGACCCTCTCCGACGGACGGCGGCAACTCAACCCCCGCCGGGGCGGACGGCCTTGCGGCGTCCTTCGCCCCAGGGGCCGCCGGGGAACGAGCGAGGGCCCGCCCCATGACGGGACGGGCCCTGCGCGGTGGGGGAAGGTCAGCCCCGGCTGAGGTACTCGGCGTAGAAGCTGCCGCCCTCGGCCTCGATCTCGGCCTTGTCCTGCTTGGCGTACGTGATGCCGTACGGGCCACCGACGTTGAAGAACTCCGTGTTCGTACGCGAAGCGTCGACCTCGTAGTAGCTGGCGCCGATCTTGCCGGCCTCCTCGCTGTTCCCACCGCCATTGGCGGCGGCCGGGGCGGCGGCCATGAATCCTGCGGCGGCAACGGTGGCCAGCGTGATCGCGATACGGCGAACCATGGGTCACTCCTTTTGCGGTACATCACAGTTTGTGCGGGCGATTCACCATGAACCGGATCGGACCGCGACCGGAGCAGGCACGCAGGCCGCCACCGGCAGATGCACCGAACGGATGCCTGCGTTGCCCCAACTGCCCGACGGCCGGATGGAGTGCGGGCCGGGCCGGGGGCGCCACAGCAGGGCGGGCCACAGCGGGGCGGGCCACGACGGGAGGGCCGGGGCGGGAGGGCCTACTCCGCGCCGGGGCCGCGTGCACCCCAGCCCGGTGAGTCGAGCCGGATCGCCCGGTCCCCGACCAGGGACCGGAGCGCCTCCTCGAGTGCCGCGACCTGCGCCGCACCCGCCTGGGCCTCCCACTGCTCGCGCAACTCGTCGAAGACCGCTTCGCCCTGCCGCATCATCCCGAGTCCGCGCTCGGTGACGTGAAGGCGTGTGCGCCTGCCGTCGGCCGGATCGGGCCGGCGCTCCACGAATCCGCGTTCCTCCAGTGCGGCGATCGTCTTCGCGGCCGCCTGCCGCGTCACCGACATCCGCTGGGCGAGCTCGGAGGCGCTGTCGGCGCCGGACAGGATCGAGTGGAGGGCGAAGTCGTGGGCCGAGCGCACGTCCTCGTACCCGCGCTCGGCGAGCTCCTCCGCAGCCCGGTCCGCCAGCGTGCGGAAGCCGGCGAGCAGGAGCAGCGCGAGATCGGCGCCTGATCTGGACATGTGGCCAGCATAAGGCCACCTTTGACAAGGGCAACCTGGTTGCCTATCGTGGTCGGCAACCTGGTTGCCTATTTGGGAGCTCCTCGTGACCACGACCATGCCCTACGGCGCAACCCTGCCCGGCGTCACGCATCACCTCGCCGACGTCAACGGGACGCGACTGCATTACGTCTCGGCCGGCACCGACGGTTCCTTGATCCTGCTGGTGTACGGCTGGCCGGAGACCTGGTGGGCGTTCCGCAGCCTGATTCCGCTGCTCGCGCGGTCCCACCGGGTCCTCGCTCTCGACCTGCGCGGGTTCGGCGACTCGGGCAACGCCGACACCGAGTACGGCGAGGCGGTCGCGGCCGAGGATCTGCACCACCTCGTCGCGCACATCGGCGCGGGTCCCGTCCACGTCCTCTGCCAGGACATCAGCGGCGGCACGGGCTTCCGCTTCACCGCGACGCACCCCGAGGACGTCCTCAGCTTCACCGGGGTCGAGACGGCCCTGGCCGGTTTCGGGTTCGAGGCCCTGGCCGACGTGAACAACCACGGCTCCTGGCACGTCGGTTTCCTGGGCACTCCGGGCATCCCCGCCATGCTGCTGCCGGGCCATGAGCGCGAACTGCTGGCCGACTGGGCCTTCCCCCTGATGAGCGGCACCAAGGACGCCATCGGCGAGGACGACATCGACGAGTTCGTCCGGAGCTACGCGCGCCCGAACGCCTGGCGGGGCACCGAGGGGCTCTACCGGAGCGTCCTCTCCGACGGCGGCGCGACCAGGGCCCTGGCCGAGTCGCACCCGATCGCCGTACCGGTGCTCACCGTCGAGGCGGCCGGCCATCGCGGGATCACCGAGACGACCTTCCGCCAGGTGAGCACGGGCGAGGTCACCGCGGTACATCTCGACGGGGTCGGCCACCTCATCGCGCAGGAGGCGCCCGAGCAACTCGCCGCCGCGCTTCTGGAGTTCACCGGGAGGGTCGACAGCGAGCGGGGCTGACCGCAGAACCGCGGCGTCAGGTGCGCCATCGCGCGCCCGTCCGGACCGAGGACGCGGCCCGTGCTCCTGGCCGTGCGCAGGGTGAGGGTGCTGGGCGCCGTGCCGGCCGGTGTCGCCTCCGTCGTCACCCCGCAGGGACACCGCGCCCTTCGGCCGGTCGCTGCGGCTGCCCGAGCCGGCCGACACCCTCCCGGTCCCCGGCCCGTTGAGCCCGTAACACCCGCAGCGCCCGTAACCGGCGCACCTCCCGTAGCGCCAGTAGCGCCCGTAGAAAGCGAGCAGTCATGACCAGCGACTCCCCCACCGAGACCACCGAAACCGCCGATGCCACCGACGCCACTGGCCCCGGCGATCTCACCGAAGGCCTCGACGCACTGCTGCCCTCGCTGCGTGAGCTGTACCGGGACCTGCACGCCCATCCCGAGCTCTCGCTCCAGGAGACCCGTACCGCCGCCAAGGTCGCCGCCCGGCTGCGCGAGCAGTCCGGCTGGGAGGTCACCGAGCACGTCGGCGGCACCGGCGTCGTCGGCGTGCTGCGCAACGGCGCGGGCCCGACCGTGCTGCTGCGCGCCGACATGGACGCCCTGCCGGTCCTGGAGGCGACGGGCCTGCCGTACGCGTCGGCGGACCGGGCCCCCGACCGCGACGGCAACGACGTGCCGGTGATGCACGCCTGCGGCCACGACATGCACGTCACCTGCCTGCTCGGGGTGACCGCCCTGCTCGCCGGGCACCGGGACGGCTGGCGCGGCACCGTCCTCGCCGTGTTCCAGCCCGCCGAGGAGACCGCCGAGGGCGCGCGGAACATGCTCGACGACGGGTTCCGGGACCGCTTCCCGAAGCCGGACATCTGCCTCGGCCAGCACGTGGGGCCGTTCCCGACGGGCGTCGCGTTGACCCGCCCCGGTCCGCTGATGGCGGCGTCCGACAGCTACCGGGTGCGGCTGTTCGGGCGCGGCGGGCACGGCTCCTCGCCCGAGTCGACGGTGGACCCGGTGGTGATGGCGGCGGCCGTGGTGCTGCGCCTGCAGACGATCGTCTCGCGCGAGGTCGGCGCCTCGCAGGCGGCCGTCGTGACGGTGGGTTCGATCCGGGCCGGCAGCAAGGAGAACATCATCCCGGACGAGGCGGAGCTGAAGCTCAACATCCGCTCCGTGGATCCCGTCGTACGCGAGAAGGTCATCGCGGCCGTACACCGGATCGTGCGCGCCGAGGCGGCCGCGTCCGGTGCGCCCCAGGAGCCGGAGATCACCCCGCTGAACTCCTTCCCGCTCACCGTGAACAGCGCGGACGCCACCGCGACCACGATCGACGGGCTGCGCGGTGCGCTCGGCGAGCAGGCCGTACTGACGCTGCCGCAGCCGATCAACGGCAGCGAGGACTTCGGCCTGTTCGGCACCGAACTGGACACACCGTCGGTGTTCTGGCACTTCGGCGGCGCCGACCCGGCCGCGTTCGAGGGACTCGACCCGGCGGCGCTCGCCTCGCGGGGGCTCCCGCCCGAGCTCCCCATGAACCACTCTCCGCGGTACGCGCCGCTCCAGGACCCGACCATCGAGCTGGGCGTACGGGCCCTGCTGGGCGCCGCCCGCAGCTGGCTGGGCGGCGGGGAGTGACCGGGTGGCCGGGGCCCGCGCGGGCCCCGGCCACGCGTTTGCCGAAGCGGCAACACGACTCGCGGCGGGCCCGGACCCCGTCGCATGATCGTGTCCGAAGCCGTCGGGCGGCCGCCGGGCGGTACGGGTAGCGGGGTGCGGCTGCGACACGGCTCGCACCCCGCACCGACGCAGAACCGAAGAGCCGCGGAGGATCCATGTCACATCAGCCCACCCCGTCGCCGGAGCTCACGCACCGCACCGTCCCCTCGCCGGCCGGCCGCGTCCACCTGGTGGAGCAGGGCACCGGCCCCCTGGTGCTGCTGCTGCACGGGTTCCCGGAGTCCTGGTACTCCTGGCGCCACCAGCTGCCCGCGCTGGCCGCCGCCGGATACCGGGCGGTCGCCGTCGACGTGCGCGGCTACGGGCGGTCCTCCCGGCCTGCGGACGCCGCCGCGTACCGGATGACCGAACTCGTCGAGGACAGCGCCGCCGTGGTGCACGCGCTCGGCGAGCACAACGCGGTGGTCGTCGGCCATGACTGGGGCGCGACGATCGCGGCGAACTCCGCGCTGATCAGGCCCGATGTCTTCCGTGCGGTGGGGCTGCTGAGCGTGCCGTACGCCCCGCGCGGCGGCCCGCGCCCCAGCGAGGTCTTCGCGGGGATGGGCGGGGGCGAGGAGTTCTACGTCTCCCGCTTCCAGGAGCCCGGCCGGGCCGAGGCCGAGATCGAGCCGGATGTACGCGGCTGGCTCGCGGGCTTCTACGCCGCGTTCTCCGCCGACACCATGCCCGCGCCCGACGCCCCGGACCCGCACTTCGCCGGGCCCGGCGGGACGCTGCGCGAGCGCTTCCCCGACCGGCGCCCCGACTGGCTCGGCGACGCCGAACTCGATTTCTACGCAGCCGAGTTCGAGCGGACCGGGGTGAGCGGGGCACTCAACCGCTACCGGAACATGGACCGGGACTGGGAGGATCTCGCGGACTTCGACGGCGCTCCCGTCACCCAGCCCTCCCTCTTCGTCGGCGGCTCCCTGGACGCCTCCACCACCTGGCTGGCCGACGCCATCGCGGCGTATCCGAAGACACTGCCCGCGCTGGTCTCGTCCCACATCCTGGAGGGCTGCGGCCACTGGATCCAGCAGGAGCGCCCCGAGGAGGTCAACCGGATCCTTACGGACTGGCTCGCCTCGCTGCCCGCCTGAACCGGCTCTACGGTGAGAGGGACCGGTGCGGCCAGAGACCGGTGAGCGGGACGGGGAGCCGGCACCGGACCCTCGAACCGGCCGGGCGCATGCCTGCCGCACCGCACCCCGATCGACACAGGAGTACCCCAACTGCTCATAACCGAGCAGGCGTTCATGGCGAACACACATTTTCAGTCACAAGCGGCTTCCCTCCCCCGCATACTGGGAGTTCACTGGTCGTGACGAGTGGTGACGCGATCGCCGTGCACGTCAGGCGGTCCGCTGCCGTGGACCCCACGGGGCCCGGCTCCGATGCCCATGCCCCGGCGGAGGAAAGAGGACAGCGATGACAGCCGCCCCTCCCGTGACGCTCCCACGACGGGATCCGGCCGTCCGGCCCGGTCGCGCCGTTTCGCGAAGCGCTCCGCGTCCCCCTCGTACCGACCAACCGCCCCGCCGCCGCTGATCCGTCCCTGCGGCGGTCCGCCGCAGCCGGCTCCACGGCCTCACCGCCCTTCTGCCGGGCCGGTGCGGACAGCAGTCCCCGGTGACGCGACCCCGGCGATGCGCCGATCGACAGGGCCACGTTCACCTCTCGCCGCTCCGGCCGCGCGTGCGCGGTTCGTTTCGCGCATCCCCCTTCCCTGTCCGTATCGTCTCGACGAGGTGCACAATGAGCCAGATCGCGCTTCCAGAATTCCACATGCCGTTCGAGAGCGCGGGATGTAATCCGGGAGTTGAGAAGACCAGGCAGGCTGCCTGGGAATGGGCCGAGTCCAGCAATCTCGTGCTGTCACCGGTGGCCCACAAGAAAATGATCCGGACCCGCCCAGAACTCTGGATATCCCTGATATTTCCGGAGGCGTCGCAGAAACACCTCGACCTGTTCTGCCAGTGGCTGTTCTGGGCCTTCCTCGTGGACGACGAGTTCGACGACGGGCCGGCCGGCCGCGACCCCAGGCTGTGCGAATCGGCGATCTCACATCTGGTGGACGTGCTCGACGGCGCCCGCGCACCGGTCGGCCCCATGGAGCACGCCCTGGACGAACTCTTGGTCCGGACCTGCACGGGCCGGCCGGCGCACTGGGTGCGGCAGTTCCGCAGGGACACGGCCGCGTGGCTGTGGACGTACTACGCCGAGGCCGTCGACCGGGCGGCGGGCCATGTGCCGAGCACCGCGGACTTCGTGAAGCACCGCCGCGACTCGGTGGCCATGCAGCCGTTCCTCGACCTGCACGAGATCACCGCCGGAATCGACCTTCCGGAATCCGCCCGGAGCCTCCCCGCCTATATCGCGCTGCGCAATGCGGTGACCGATCATTCAGGTCTCTGCAACGACATCTGCTCATTCGAGAAGGAGGCCCTGCTCGGTTACGAGCACAACACCGTCCGGCTGATCCAGCGGGACCGGGGAGGCACGCTCCAGGAAGCGGCGGACGAGGCCGGAATCCTGCTGGCCCGTATTGCCGACCGCGTGCAGCGGGCCGAGAAGGAACTCGTCGAGGAAATGGAGGCGGCGGGCATCGAGGGCCTCCCGCGAGCCGCCCTGGAACGCTGTATCCAGGACTACCGGGGGCTCGTCCGGGGAGACTTCGACTACCACGCGCGGGCCGAGCGCTACACCCGGCCCGACCTCGTGGAGATCGACGAACAGGACTCCATGTCCCGGAACTTCGCCGCCTGAGGCGAGGGCCGGCGGAGCACCCGGCGGGGTCCGGCGCCCCTGCCGGGCCCCGCCCCGGCGGCGCCCGGCACCGGAACGCGGGCACGCGACAGCGATTTTTGGACATTCCCTGTCCCCATGCGTCACCCGGCCCCGGCCGGGCCCGCACCTGACCGGAAACGCGCGCCGGTGACAGCGGCCGCTGTCCGGGCTCCACAGCTCCCACGAATGGTCCGCCGCCCCCTGCCGTGGTGTGCTGGTACGTACGCCCGGCGGCAGGCGGCAGTCCGGTCAACCGCACTCGCCGGCCGTACCGCAGAAGGGCTGGAGGCATCCATGACTGCCCTACCTCCTCCGATATCCGCCCACGACGACACCGCCGACGGCCGGACCGCCCCGCACGCGGACACCGTCCACGGCACCGTCCGGGGCGCGTACGAGCCGGGCGTCGCCGTGTTCCGCGGCATCCCGTACGCCGCGGCACCGGTGGGCGCCCACCGGTTCCGGGCCCCGGCGCCGCCGCAGCCCTGGGAAGGGGTACGGGACGCGGTGGCCTTCGGGCCGACCGCACCCAAGCGGCCGTACGCCCCGCCGCTCGACCGGCTGCTGCCCGACCCCGAGGTGCCCGGCGACGGCTGCCTCAACCTCAACGTGTGGACCCCGTCGCCCGCCCGCACCGGACTGCCCGTCCTCGTCTGGATCCACGGCGGCTCGCTGCTGCACGGCTCGTCCGCCGTTCCGCTGTACGACGGGGCCGCCTTCGCCCGCGACGGCGTGGTGCTCGTGTCGGTCAACTACCGCCTCGGCATGGAGGGGTTCGGGGTGTTCCCGGACGCGCCCGCCAACCGGGGGCTGCTCGACCAGCTCGCGGCGCTCGGCTGGGTGCGGGACAACATCACGGCGTTCGGCGGCGATCCGGACCTGGTGACGGTGTGCGGGGAGTCGGCCGGGGCCATCAGCATCGCCGCGCTGCTCGCCGCGCCTCGGTCCCGGGGCCTGTTCCGGCGCGCGGTGCTGCAGAGCGGGGCCCCGTCCGCACTCCCCGTGGACAAGGCCCGCCGTACCACCGGACTGATCGCGAAACGGCTCGGCGTCGCGCCCACCGCACGGGCCCTGGCCGCCGTGGACCCCGCCGCGCTGCTGGCGGCCCAGACCTCCGTGACGAGCGGTGGCTCCCCGCTGACCGGCGGGAACTCCTTCCAGATCGTGGTGGACGGCGAACTCCTGCCCCGGGAGCCGGCCGAGGCCCTGCGCGACGGCGCCGCATCCGGTGTCGATCTGCTGATGGGCTCCAACACCGAGGAGTACCGGCTCTGGTTCGTACCCAGCGGACTCACCGAACGGCTCACCCGCACGAAACTCCGTCTCGCCCTGCTGAAGTTCAGGGTGCCGGGCGCCACGGCCCGTACCTACCGCGCGGGCCGGCCCGACGCCACCCCCGGCGAACTCCTCGGCGCCCTGGCCACCGACCTGCTGCTGCGGGTACCGCTGAACCGGCTGGCCGACGCCCGCACCGGCGCCGCCGGCTCCACCCACCTCTACGAGTTCGACTGGCCCTCCCCCGTACAAGGGCTCGGCGCCTGCCACGGGCTGGAGATCGCCTTCGTGTTCGACAACCTGGACCGGCCGGACGCGGTGCTGCTCACCGGCCCGGACGCCCCCCGGGAGCTGGCCCGCGCGATGCACGCGGCGTGGGTGCGGTTCGCGGTCTCCGGCGATCCGGGCTGGCCCGGCTGGGACGCCTCGCGCCCGGTGATGCGCTTCGGCCCCGGTGCTCCGGGGACGGTGCACGCCCCGCGCGACGACGAGCTGCGCGGCTGGGCGCCGTACCGCGACGGGCGCTGAGCGCGGCGGTCAGCGGGTGCTGAGCCAGTGCGGGTCGGGCACGACGGTCAGCACCGCCGACACGAGCACGACGGCCGCCAGCGTGGCCAGTTCGCGGCGTGCCCGGCGCCGGACGACCGCCGGGTCACGGTCCGCCGCCAGGCCGCGGCGGGCGCCGAGCGCCAGCCCGCTGACGACGGCCACCAGCACCAGTTTGGCCAGCAGGGTGCGCCCGTACGCCGAGCTGAGGACGACATCGGGCGGCAGCCGGCGCAGGGCGCTGCAGGTCCCGGTCACCGCCAGGGCCGCGTAGAGCCAGCCGGCGAGCCGGGCGTAGCGGCCGAGCAGCGCGCGGGCGGCGCCGGGCGCGGTCCGCCGCCACAGCCGCATGGTGCGCAGCACGTGGAGCAGCCCGCCGCACCAGAGCGAGGCCGCGGTCAGGTGGACGACGGTGAGCAGGGCGCCCACCGCCGGGCTGTACGCCTCGGGGTGGGCGCGCCACGCCTCCCCGCCGACGACGAGCGCGAGCGGGGCGGCGGCCAGTGCCGGGCGGCGGCTCACGGCGCAGCAGGCGGCGAGGGCGAAGCCGTTGGCGGTGAGCAGGAGCAGCCCGCCCTCGCGGGTTCCATAGGTCTCGACGAGTCCGAGGTCGCTGACCCGGGCGAGCCGGACGAGCTGTCCCGCCGCCGCCAGTGCCCCGGCCACCGAGGCCGTCGCCGCCCAGCTGCGCGGCACTGATCCGGGCCGGCCGGGCAGGGTGCGGGTCAGTGCGGTGGCGGCGAGTGCGCCGAGGTGGACGGCGAGCGCGGCGAAGAGGACGGTGCGCAGCAGGGTGGCCGTTCCGGCGGCGGGTATGCGCAGTTCACCGGTGCCGTGGGTGGCGGCGGTGGCGCCCAGCAGGGCGGCCGCCGGGGTCAGTAGGCAGGCCCCCGCCGTGATGAGTACGGCCGGCGCCGGCCTGCGGCGGGCCGGTGCGGACACGCGTGAGGTGGGCGCCATCCGCCTCTCCTTCCTGACTGACAACCACACAAACGGGCCCCTGGCGTCCACGACACCATCGAACATTCACCCGGAAGGACGCATTACGGCAGGCGCGAACGTTTCTGCATCCCCACCCGGCGCGAGCCTCGGGTTAGGTTCACCGACTGTCACCTCACTGACAGCCACCAAGGCCCGGGTGCCTCAGCGGATTCGGCGCTGCGAGGAGAGGCATCATGACCGAGAGGCTGCCCCCCACGGCATCCGCCACGCTGGTCCCCCTGCCCGAGCCGTGCGGCCACGTGTACCGCAGGAACGGCCGGACGGTGGTGGCGCTGCGCGACGAGATCGACATCGCGACCGCGGCGCTCATCGCACCTGCTCTGGACGTCGCCACGTCGGACGGGTCACCACATCTGGTGGTGGACCTGACCGAGGTGAGTTTCCTCGACTGCTCGGGGCTGACACTGCTGTGCCGGGCCCGGCGCAGGGCGCTGGAGCGGGACGGGCGGTTCTGGCTCGTCTGTGACTGCCCGCGCATCCTGCGGCTGCTGCGCGCGGGCCGGCTGCACGATCTCTTCCGCCCGGTGGCGACGCCGGACGACGCCTTCGGCGCCGACGAGACGCCCGAGCCGTGACGGGGCCGGGGTGCGCGGCTCCCGGGACCCCGGCCCGCCCGCCGGGGGTCCTGGGCCGGCCGTCAGCCCTTGTTCTGCGCGGACCAGAACTCGTCGAACGTGAGCAGCCCGTCACCGTTGCCGTCGTGGGAGTTGATCACGGCCTGCGCGACCGGCTCGGTGACATAGGGGTCCCCCAGCTGAGCCATGACGCTCTTGTACTCGGCAGCCGAGATCAGCCCGTCGCCGTTCAGGTCGAACCGCTCGAACGCCTTGCGCGCCGACTCGATGTCCGCCACTGTTCCGCCCCTTCGTAATGCCTATATGACGGAGGTCAGATTAACGGGCGGGACGGAGGGCGATCGCGGCGGCCGGTCACCGATCATGGGTGGGACCCCCGCCGCCCGGCGGGCGGCGGCCCGGAGCGGGGAGGGAACGGCGCGATGGCCGAGGCACTGGCGGACATCCTGGAAGCTGCGGCGCAGGGCCGGTTCCCGCCGCCGGACGGGTCCACGACGGTGGTGCGACAGCCGAACGCACGGGATGCCGGGGTGCTGGCGTTCACCGCGCACTCGGTGGTGTTCACGGACGAGGACCCGCGGTGGGTGCGGGCGGCCCTGGCCGGCACCCCCGGTGACGCACTCGCCGCGACCATGAACCCGCACTTCCTGGGCGCGCTGATGGCGCGGACCGGACGGCACATGAACACCATCGACCTGCTCACGGTGGCGACGGCGCTGCCGGGCGCTCCGGAGCTGGAGCTGCGCGAGCTCCGGGACCCCGGGCACCCCCGGGTGGCGCGGGCGATGGGCTTCCGCGACGAGGTGCGGGTCTGGCGGGCGGCGGGCGGTGTGCTGATCCTCGGCCGCGGGGTCGCGGGGCGCTGGGAGGCCGCGATCGAGGTGGACGGGGAGGCGCGCGGGCGGCGGCTCGGCGAACGGCTGGCGCGGGCGGCCCGGCATCTGGTGCCGGGTCCGGTGGTGTGGGCGCAGCAGTCGCCGGGGAACGCCCGCAGTGTGCGGACGTTCCAGGCGGCGGGCTACCGGCCGGTGGGCTCGGAGGCGCTGCTGATCGGCCGGGCCCAGCGGAAGACGCCGGTGGGGCCGGGGGGCGGCAGCCCCTAGCGGAAAACGCCGGTGTGGCCGAGCGAGTAGCGGCCGGGCTGCGGGTAGACGGCGAGGCCGTGCGGTCCGCTGCCCACCGGGATCCGGGCGAGCTGCTTGCCGCTGGTGGTGTCGATCGCGTACACCTCCGAGTTGTAGCGCCCGGTCAGCCAGAGGACCTTGCCGTCGGCGGATACGCCGCCCATGTCGGGGCTGCCGCCGCCCGGCAGGTGCCACTTCTTCGCCAGCTTCTTCTTCGCGAAGTCGAAGACGGAGACGGAGCCCTCGCCCCGGTTGGAGATGTACATCTCCTTGGCGTCGCGGCTGACGTAGAGGCCGTGGCAGCCCTTGCCGGTGGGCAGCAGCTCCGGGGTGGTGAACTTCTTCCCGTCCAGCACCCACATGCCGTTCGCGATCATGTCCGCGATGTAGAACGTGCTGCCGTCGGGCGACAGCTTCACGTCCTGCGGCATGGCGCCCTTGAACGGCAGCTTCTGCTGGCCCACCACCTTCATCTTCGCCGTGTCGACCTTGAGGAGTTCGCCGGAGAACTCGCAGGAGACGATGAAGTACCGGCCGTAGGCGGAGAAGTCGGCGTGGTTCACGCCCGCGCAGCTGACCGGGACGGCCTTGGCCGTCTTCATGGTGTGCGCGTCGCGGAAGACCAGTTGACGGTCCATCGAAGCCATCACGATGGCGTACTTGCCGTTCGGCGTGAAGTAGAGGTTGTACGGGTCGGAGACGTCGACCGTCCGGCCCGCCTCGCCCGTCGCAGGGTCGATCGCCGTGAGGCTGTCGCCGACGTCGTTGTTGACCCAGAGGGTCTTCAGGTCCCAGGACGGCACGACGTGCTGCGGCTGGCGGCCGACCGGGATGGTCTTGATGACCTTGTAGGTGGCGGGGTCGATCACCGTCACGGTGTTGGAGTTGGTGTTGGGCACGTACACCCGGGACGGGAAGTCCTTGACGACCGGCGACAGCTTCCCGGCGGCGTCGGCGGCGTACACGTTCGCGGGGTCGAGCACCGGCGGCATCCCGGCCAGTCCGGGCGGCGCGGGCGGGGACACGTGCTTGGCCCTGGCGGGTGGGGCGGCGGCCTCGGTGGCGGTGTCGCCGGCCGCCTTGCCTGCGGGGGTGCCGCAGCCGGTGAGTGCGGCGAGCAGGACGCCCCCGAGCAGGGCCGCGGTGCGCGTGGTGGAGGGATGCATCAGGTCAACAGCTCCGTGGTCGTCACCGCGCGCAGTTGGCGGCGGTCGAGTTCGGTGAGAAGGAGGGGCAGCGCGGCGACCGTGTCCGCGTAGCCGAAGTGCATGCTCACCACCGATCCGTTACGGATCTCGCCGGCCACCTTGCGGGTGACGGCCGCGGCGCCGGGCGAGGTGAAGTCGAGGGAGTCCACGTCGTAGGAGAGGACGTGCGGGTAGCCCGCGCGGACGGCGAGCCGCTGGACGAGCGGGGTGGCGTACTGGGTGCGCGAGGGGCGGAACCAGGTGCCGATGGAGCCGGTGAGCCGGCGCAGCCGCTGGGCGCAGCCGGTGATCTCCGTGTACGCCCGGGTCTCGTCCATCGCGGAGATGTCGGTGTGGTGCTGGGTGTGGTTGCCGAGGTCGTGGCCGCCGTCGAGGATGCGGCGGGCCATCTCGGGGTGTTCGTCGAGCCAGCTGCCGACGGCGAGGACGGTGACCCGTGCCCCGGCCCGTTCGGCCTCGGCCAGCACGGTCCTGGCGATGGCCGGGTCGCCCTGGCCGTGGAAGGTGAGGGCGACGCGTGCCCGGTCGCGGGGGCCGTGGCCGATCTGCACCGGCTGCCCGGGGAAGCGGCGCGGGGCGGGCGCGGGGGCGTGCGCTCCGGCGGTGGCGGCCGGCTTCTTCGGGGCCGGGTGGGTGAGGGGGCCGGCCTGCGTGCCGGCGGTGTCCCGGTCCCCGCAACCGGTGGCGAGGCCTGCGGCGAGGGCGGCCCCGGCTCCCGCGCGCAGGGCGCTGCGGCGGTGCACCGGTGTGTCGGAGACGTTCATGCGCAGAACAGTAAGTGCGGAATGTCAGGAAAATAACAATTGACCGTTTTCGCCGCTTCCATTGATCACACGGATGCGCGACACCGGCGCCCGCGGCGATCAATGAATCAGCCGCGAAGCCCCGGCAACGTTCATAGATTTCCAGGCAAGTGACCCAACACACCTAGGATTCATCACTGAAATAGCCATATTCATACCGCTATGTGCGTTTTGCGGCTTTGGCGATGTAGTCGCCCGTCTGCCATAGTCGGTGACACGACCCGCACTGACCCGGGCCGGGTCGTCATAAGCGGCCGTGAACACACCCCCCATTTCACGGCCCCCACACAGCAGCCCCCGCAGCGCCTCACCACGGCCGAACCGGGGGCTTCTGTGCATACGGGAGCCCTCCGGGCCGGGCGGCCACCGGGGTCTCAGCGGTCGGAGATCCGCATCTCGAACCAGGTGATCTTGCCGCGCGGCAGCAGATCCACACCCCAGCGGTCGGAGAGCTTGTCGACGAGGAAGAGACCCCGCCCGCTGACGTCCATCTCCTGCACGGGCATGAGGCAGGGCAGTCCGCGCGAGGGGTCGCGCACCTCGATCCTGATCCAGCCGCGGCGGCGCAGCATCCGCAGGCCGAAGACCCTGGCACCGGTGTGGCGGACCGCGTTGCCGACGAGTTCGGATACGAGCAGGACGGCGTGCTCGCCGATCTGCGGGGAGAGCGCCCACTGGCGCAGCACCACACAGGAGGTGAGCCGGCGCGCGGTGGCCGCGGACTCCGGACGGGAGGGCAGCCGGACTTCGTCCTCCGTCGGATTTCCGAACAACTCAAGCGCTTTGAACGCCTGTTCGTCCTCGACGGCCGGCATACTCCGTGCCGCTGTCGCGCTGCTGCGCTGTCGCGGCTGCTCCACACCCTCCAGGCCCGCCATGGAAACCATCATGGCCGCAAGGCGGGCACTCCGGGGCCGTTCCAGGGGAATCCCCAACCCGGAATCAGCAATTCCGCAGCGGCCTCCCGGCATATGCCCCTGGCAGAATGCCCCCGCGCACACCCCCACCGACCTGCGTGAACGCCACGTCTGGACAGGTTCGAGGGGGCGAACGGCGCGCTGAGCCTTAAGGTTGCCTTAAGGCTCAGCTAATCCGCCCACACGGATGAACGCGCCGCGATCTGTTCCCAACTGGCGTTCGGTCAGAGGAATTTGGCCTTGCCCGGTCCCTCGTCCACAAAGCTCCGCATTCCGCGCTCCCGGTCCTCCGTGGCGAAGAGTCCGGCGAACCAGGTGCGTTCGATCGTGAGGCCCGTGTCGATGTCCGTCTCCAGCCCGGCGTCCACGGCCTCCTTGGCGGCGCGCAGCGCGAGGGCGGGGCCCTTCGCCAGCTTCGCGGCCCAGGCGTGCGCGTGCTCGTACACCTCGGCGGCGGGCACCACCCGGTCCACCAGGCCCATGGCGAGGGCCTCCTCGGCCTTCACGTGGCGGCCGGTGAAGATCAGGTCCTTGGCCTTGGCGGGGCCGATCAGCCGGGCGAGGCGCTGGGTGCCGCCGGCGCCCGGGATCAGTCCGAGCATGATCTCCGGCTGCCCGAGCTTGGCGTTGTCGCCGGCGATCCGGAAGTCGGCGCACAGGGCCAGTTCGCAGCCACCGCCGAGCGCGTAACCGGTGACGGCCGCGACAACGGGCTTGGGAATCCTGGCCACCGCGGTGAAGGACTCCTGCAGCGCCTTGGACCGGACCACCATCGCCGGGTGGTCCATCGCCTGCATCTCCTTGATGTCCGCGCCCGCCGCGAACACCTTCTCGCCGCCGTAGAGCACCACGGCGCGCACGTCGTCGCGCCCCGAGGCCTCCTCCGCCAGCTCGCGCAGCCGGTCCTGGGTGGCGATGTCCAGGGCGTTCATCGGCGGCCGGTCCAGCCGGATCGTGCCGACGCCGCCGCTTACTTCGAGGGTTACGGTCATGGGAGGCAGGTTAACCGGCGCTAACGCCGGGCCGGACAGGCCCGGGGCCGGTGCCGTTCGTCACAGCCGCCGGGCGGCGCCCGGCCCGCCCCGCCCCGGCCGTTCTCAGCCCTCGACCCAGCCGTGCTTCTTCGCGAAGTGCAGCAGCCCCTGGCGTGCCTGAAGGATGTGCGCCGCGGTGAGACCGGGCGCGGATTCCAGCAGCACCTCCGTGACGTCCCGCACGTACTCCTCCGAGTTGAGCACGTCGCACATCACGTCGTCGCCCTCCGCGATCTGCCTGGCCGGGGTCTCGGAACGCCCCGGGAACCCGGACCCCGGGGCCGCCGCGCCGCCGGGCGCGAGGCGCACCGAGGAGGCCTTCAGCCCCCGGTCGCCCTGCTCGACCTCGAACTCGACCAGCAGTCCGGGCCTGAGCGAGGCCTCGGGGATCCGGAGGTCGTTGACGTGCAGGAAGACGTCCTCACCCCCGTGATCCGGAGCGATGAACCCATAACCCTTGACACCGTCGAACCGCACCACACGACCGCTGACCATCAGAACCGACCTCTCAACGAAACCCCGGACCCGTGCCCGGGATACCCCTGTCGCAGCGGCCGGCCCGGACCTCGTACACCACTGCGGACACGCCGTGCGACTACCTGCCCCCACTGTGCCAGCAGTCGTCGGCCCGCAGCCACCGGGCAGGGGATTTCGGCCCCGGTCCGTGTCGTCGCGGGACGCCCTCCGTGCCGGTCCCGGGCCGCCGTGTGCGGAGCACCTCGCACGCCGGCCCCGGACCACAGGGTGGTCCGGGGCCGGCGTCGCTCGCGTCCGTGGTCAGTGCCGCAGGGCTACTTGGTCCACTCCGACCAGGCCATGTTCCAGCCGTTGAGGCCGTTGTCCGGCGGGATCGTCTTGTCGTGCGAGTTGGTCACGACGACGACGTCACCGATGAGCGAGCTGTTGAAGAACCAGGCCGCCGGGGTGCTCGGGTCACCGCCGCCGCGTGCGTCGAACATGCCGACACAGCCGTGGCTGGTGTTGGTGTTGCCGAAGACGCCCGAACCGCCCCAGTAGTTGCCGTGGATGAAGGTGCCCGACGTGGACAGGCGCATCGCGTGCGGCACGTCCTTGATGTCGTACTCGCCGCCGAAGCCGACGGTGTCACCGTTCATCCGGGTCACCCGGAGCTTCTCGCTGATGACCATCTTGCCGTTGTACGTGGTGGTCGCCGGGGCGCCCGCGGAGATCGCGATGTCCCTGATCTGCTTGCCGTCGCGGACGACCTTCATCCGGTGAGTGCTCGCGTCCACGGTGCTGACCTGCCGGCGGCCGACGGTGAACGACACCGTCTTGACCTGCTTGCCGTAGACCCCCGGGCGTCCCTCGACGCCGTCGAGGTTGAGCTTCAACGTCACCTTGGTGCCGGCGGCCCAGTAGTCCTGCGGCCGGAAGTCCAGCCGGTCGTTGCCGAACCAGTGGCCGGCGATCTCGACGGCCGGCTCGGCCGTCACCTTGATGGCCTTCTCGACGGCCTCCGGGTCGGTGATGCCCCGGGTGAAGTGGATCGAGACCGGCATGCCCACACCGACCGTGGAACCGGCCTCCGGGGTGTACTGCCCGATGAAGGTGTTCTTCGGGACCAGCGTGGTGAAGGCGGTGTCCTTGGCGGACTCACGGCCCTTCTCGTCCTTGGCCACGGCGTGGACCTTGTACTTGGTCGCCGATGCCAGGTGCTGGTCAGGCACCCAGCTCGTGCCGTCCGCCGCGATCTTCCCCTCGACCTCGGCCCCCTTGGGGTCGGAGACCTTGACCGTGGAGAGCTTTCCCTGCTCGGCCGAGATCTTCAGCGCCCCGCTGGTGGCGACGGAGTCGGCGCCGTCCTGCGGAGCGACCTTCACCACGGCCTGGGAGGCGCTGGTGTCACCGGTCTTCGTCCCGCCCTTGCCGGCGCCGCCCTTCGCGTCCCCGGTGTCCTCCCCGCCGCACGCCGTCACCAGCAGCAGCAACGCGCCCAGCACCAGGGCCAGCAGTCCGGTGGTCCCACGCCCCCGCCGCCCGCTGTCCGCCCTGACCGATGTCCCCGATATCGGCTGCCCGTTCAATGTGGTCGTCTCCCCTCGCACGGCCCGGCCCCGCCGATGCCGTCCCTGGGAGCTCACAGGCTCCCGCCCCCACGCGCTGCATATGCGCGCTCAGCGAAAGATAATCACACCGACTGCGGGCAGATCTCCCGCAGAATGTCACCGTTCCGTCCCAACTCGTTCAGCACTTGCCCTGGTCGGGGGCGTTGCCCGCGCGAGGGGCTGTACAGCACGACGGCCCGGCCCTCCCGGAGCTGTCCGGGAGGGCCGGGCCGCGCGGACGGGAGCCGGGCCGGGATCAGCGCACGGCGGAACCCGCCTTCCACCGCTTCCAGTTCAGATTCCAGCCGCTGAGCCCGTTGTCCGGGGCCACCTGCTTGTCCTTGGAGTTGACGACCTCGACGACATCCCCGATGAGCGTCCGGTCGAAGAACCAGCCGGCCGGGGTGGACCCGCTGCCGCCCTGCTCGTCACGGAGCCCGATGCAGCCGTGGCTGACGTTGGTCGAGCCGAAGATGTCTCCGTCCGACCAGTAGTTGCCGTGCAGGAAGGTGCCGGACTCGGTGAGCCGGATGGCGTGCGGCACGTCCTTGATGTCGTACTCGCCGCCGAAGCCGACCGTCCGCCCGTCCATCCGGGTCACCTCGTGCATCTCGCTGACCACCATCTTGCCGTTGTACGTGGTCGTCGTCGGGGAGCCCGCCGTGATCGGGACCGTGGAGACGAGCTGCCCGTCCCGGCGCACCTGCATGGTGTGCGCGGCCGAGTCCACCCGGGACACCTGCTCCCGGCCCACGGTGAACCGCACGGTCTTGCGCTGGCTGCCGTACACCTGCGGCGCCCCCTCCACATCGCGCAGCCCCACCTCGACGGTGACCTCCGTGCCCGGCTCCCAGTAAGCCGCCGGGCGGAAGTCCAGCCGGTCGGAGCCGAACCAGTGCCCGGCCACCTCCACCGGCGGATCACTGGTCACCCGGATCGCCCGCTGCACGGCCGCGCGGCGGGTGATCGGGCGGTTGAACTCGAAGGAGACGATCATGCCGGTGCCGACCGTGGACCGGTTCTCCGGCTTGAAGTAGCCGATGAAGCGGTGTTCGGGCACCACCGTGGTGAAGGTGGTGTGACGGGCCGAGCGGTGCCCCGAACCGTCCAGGGCCACCGCGTCGACGCTGTACTTGGCGGCGAGCCCGAGCCGGCCCGCCGCGCCCTGGGGAGCCCACGAGAGACCGTCCTTCGCGATCAGACCCCGCACCTCCTGCTGCCGCGCGTCCTCGATCCGGGTGACCTTGACGCTCTCCAGCCGCCCGTCGGGGACCTTCACCGAGACCTCGGAGTCCGCCCGCACGTCCTCGGCCCGGTCCTGCGGGGTGATCCGGATCGCCTCCTGCGGTGACCGGGACTTCCCGCCGATGATCGAACCGGCGCCCGAGCAGCCGGTCAGAACAGCCAGTACGACCAGTACGACGAGCAGTCCCGACCGTCTCAGTACGGTGACCGGGCTCGCGCCTGCCTTCTTCGCTACGTGGTTCACGTCCCCCCAACGACCGGGCGCGTCGGGGGAAACGTGAGTGCGGGGCCACTCGTGGGCAGAACAGAGGGGACGACCACACTCGGGGAGCCGCGGCCGGGACGCCGCGCGCTCCCTTTCGGTGCCGGTCCCCCACGAGCCGCGGGAGGCGAGCAGGTGTCGAGCGCAGCCGAGCAGGAGGCAGTGCCGAAGACGTTTCCGGGACGGTCCGGACGGGCGGTGGAACGGCCGGCCACCGCTCCGGCCGCCCCCGCGCCGCCGCCCGCCACCGGCCCCGGACAGCGGCCGCCGGCCGTGTGGCCGGGTACGCCGATGCCGCTCGGAGCCCGCTTCCGGGTGGGGCCCGACGGGGTGGCGGGCACCAACTTCGCGCTCTGGGCGGGCGGCGCCGAGGCCGTGGAGCTGTGCCTCTTCGAGGAGGACGGCACCGAGACCCGGCTGCCGCTGACCGAACTGACCCACGAGATCTGGCACGGCTTCGTACCCGGTGTGCGGGCCGGCCGGCGTTACGGCTACCGGGTGCACGGCCGCTGGGACCCGTGGACGGGCGCCCGCTGGAACGCGGCGAAACTGCTCCTCGATCCGTACGCACGGGCCGTGGACGGTGATTTCACCCTTCCGGCCGAGGTGTACGGCCATGTGAGGGACTGGCCCCAGCAGCAGATCGCGGACACCGTGCGCGACGAACGGGACTCCGCCCCGTACGTCCCCAAGGGTGTGGTCGTCCACGATGACGACGACTGGGCCGAGGACCGGCGGCCCAAGACGCCCTGGGCCGACTCCGTCATCTACGAACTGCACGTCCGCGGCTTCACCAAGCTCCACCCGGGCATCCCCGAGGAGCTGCGTGGCACCTACGCCGGACTCGCGCACCCCGCGGCGATCGGCCATCTGCAGCGCCTCGGGGTGACGGCCGTGGAGCTGCTGCCGGTGCACCAGTTCGCCCACGAGGACCATCTGCTGCGACGCGGGCTGCACAACTACTGGGGCTACAACTCGATCGGCTACTTCGCCCCGCACGCCGGATACTCCGCGAGCGGCACCGCGGGCCAGCAGGTCGGCGAGTTCAAGCGGATGGTCCGCGCGATGCACGACGCCGGGATCGAGGTGATCCTCGACGTGGTCTACAACCACACCGCGGAGGCGGGCGAGCTCGGCCCGATGCTGTCGCTGCGCGGCATCGACAACCGCGGCTACTACCGCCTCCAGTCCGACGCCCGCAGATACGCGGACTACACCGGCTGCGGCAACACCCTGCACGTGGTGCAGCCGAACGTCCTGCGGCTGATCACCGACTCACTGCGCTACTGGGTCACCGAGATGGGCGTCGACGGCTTCCGCTTCGACCTGGCGGCGGCGCTCGCCCGCTCCATGCACGACGTCGACATGCTCTCCCCGTTCCTCGCGGTGATCGCCCAGGACCCGGTGCTGCGCCGGGTGAAGCTGATCGCCGAGCCGTGGGACGTCGGCAACGGCGGCTACCAGGTCGGCGCGTTCCCGCCGCTGTGGACCGAGTGGAACGACCGCTACCGGGACGCCGTCCGGGACTTCTGGCGCGGCGCCCTGCCCGACGTGCGCGACCTCGGCTACCGGCTCACCGGATCCAGCGACCTGTACGCCTGGGGCGGCCGGCGCCCGTACGCCTCGGTCAACTTCGTCACCGCGCACGACGGGTTCACCCTCCGCGACCTGGTCAGCTACGAGCACAAGCACAACGAGGCCAACGGCGAGGGCAACCGCGACGGCACCTGCGACAACCGGTCCTGGAACTGCGGCGCGGAGGGCGAGACCGACGACGCCTCGGTCAACGCGCTGCGCCGCCGCCAGCTGCGCAACCTGCTCACCACCCTGCTCCTGTCGACCGGGGTGCCGATGCTGGTCGCGGGCGACGAGATGGGCCGCACCCAGGGCGGCAGCAACAACGCCTACTGCCAGGACAACGAGGTCAGCTGGCTGGACTGGTCGCTGCTGGAGCAGCCTCAGTGGCGGGAGCTGACCGAGCTGACGGCCCGGGTGCTCGGCCTGCGCCACACTCACCCGGTGCTGCGCCGCCGCGCGTTCTTCTCCGGCCGGGCGCAGGCCCCGGACGGGCTGCGGGACCTGGCGTGGTTCACCCGGCAGGGGGGCGAGATGACGGAGGAGGACTGGTACGCACCG
Organism: Streptomyces sp. 840.1; assembly: GCF_003751445.1. Lineage (NCBI taxonomy): Bacteria > Bacillati > Actinomycetota > Actinomycetes > Kitasatosporales > Streptomycetaceae > Streptomyces > Streptomyces sp. 840.1. Next base: position 349,695 of record NZ_RJUU01000001.1, read on the forward strand.
GCCGCGACGGTCGGGCTCTACCTCTCCGGCCGCGACATCCCGGGCCGGGACGCCCGGGGCGAGCAGGTGAGCGACGACAGCTTCCTGGCGGTGCTGCACGCCGGTGACCGCCCGGTGGACTTCCGGCTGCCGGGGCCGCCCTGGGCGCGGGAGTACGAACTGGTCCTGGACACCGCCCGGGAGGACCAGTCCACCGCGCCCGGCACGGTCCACCGGGGCGACACCGGCCTCACGGTGCCCGCGAGATCGGTGCTGCTGCTGCGGGTACGGGAGTGAGCCCGGCGCTCAGCCCAGGATCCCCCGGTCGTACGCGACGGCGACGGCGGCCGCCCGGTCCTTGGCGCCCAGCTTGGCGAAGACATGGCTGAGATGGGTCTTCACCGTGGCCTCGCTGATGAACAGCACGGCGGCGATCTCGCGGTTCGACGTGCCCCGCGCGACGAGTTCGAGCACTTCGCGCTCCCGCGCGGAGAGCGTCTCGCTGCCGGCCGCGACGGGCGTGCGCACCCGTGAGATGAGCCGGGAGGCGATGGCGGGCGACAGGACGGTACGGCCGTCGGCGGCGGCGCGCACCGCGGTGAACAGCTCCTCGCGCGGGGCGTCCTTGAGGAGGTACCCGGTCGCGCCGGCCTCGATCGCGGGCAGGGTGTCGGAGTCGGTGTCGTACGTGGTGAGGACCAGGACCCTGGAGCGGGCGCAGCGCCGGGTCAGTTCGGTGATCGCGGCGACCCCGCCGCCGCCCGGCATCCGCAGGTCCATCAGGACGACGTCCGGGTCGAGCAGGACGGCCGTCTCCACGCCCTCGACGCCGTCGGCCGCCTCACCGAGCACCTCGAACTCCGGCGCCGCCGCGAACATGCCGCGCAGCCCGTCGCGTACGACGGGGTGGTCGTCGACGACGATCAGGGTGATGACGCGCGCGGGTTCCTGGGCCATAGCCGCTTACCGTACTGTGCCGGCGCCCGGCCGGCTCAGTCGTGCCGGACGAGCGGGACCCGGGCGCAGACCGCGGTGCCGAGACCCGGTCCGGTCTCCACCTCGACCGTGCCCGCGATGCGCTCGGCGCGCGCCCGCATGCCGCCGAGCCCGAATCCGCCGGCGCCCCGGTACGGCTCCAGCGCGCCCGGGTCGAAGCCGCAGCCGTCGTCCCGCACGTCGAGGGTGATCTCGTCGCCCATGTAGGACAGGGTGACGCCGGTCCGGGAGGCGGCGGCATGGCGGCCGGCGTTGGCGAGGGCCTCCTCCGCGATCCGCAGCAGGGTGGCGCCGACCTCGTCATGCAGCGGCTCGGCCGTGCCGGTGACGGTGAACTCGGCGCGGACGCCGGTCCGTTCGGACCAGTTGGTGACCGTCTTCTCCAGGGCGGCGGGGAGGTCGTCGTGCTCCAGCGCGGCCGGCACCAGATTGTGCACCGAGCGGCGCGCCTCGCCCAGGCTGTGCCGGGCGAGCGCGGTGGCCCGGACGAGGTGTTCCCCGGCCAGCTCCGGGTCGGTGGCCGCTGCCGAGGTCACCGCCTGGAGCTGGGCGATGATGCCGGTCAGCCCCTGGGCGATGGTGTCGTGGATCTCGGCGGCCAGCCGCCCGCGCTCGTCGGCCACTCCGGCCTCGCGTGCCTGGACCAGGAGCTGGGCGTGCAGCCCGGCGTTCTCCGCCATGGCCTGTTCGAGCCGGGCGTTGGCGGACTCCAGGGCGGCGATGGTGTCGGACTGGGTACGGGACTGCTCCGCCTCCCGGTTGTTGATCTGCGCGAAGACCATGGTGAGGGTGGCGTGCAGGGCGAAGAGGATGACGAAGGCGATCCAGTTCATGAGGCTGACGGGCGGCAGGCCGCTGCCGGACTGCGAGCCCGCCATGATGACGGCGGTGGCCAGCAGCCCGGCCCGCACGCCCCGCCGGGGCAGCAGCCGGCCGGCGTCGAAGTAGCCGGCGATGACGAAGATGGCGAAGAACGGGTTGCACCAGGTCAGCGCGAAGGCGAGGAGAGTGCGGGCGACGAAGTAGCACTGCGGCCTGCGGCCCGCCGGGGTCCGTACCCGTCCCCACCAGAGCTGGAGCACGAGCGCGGCGGGCACGAGGACCCAGGTGGCGTACACGTCGCGGCGGGACATGATCAGGCCGGCGGTCACGGCCGAGACCGCGGTGGCCAGGGCGAGCAGTCCGTACGGCCCGTAGCGGAAGAACCGCTCCCACCACTGCTCGGCCGTCTCCACCCGGATCACGGCCTCCGTCCCCCGCGCGCTCATGGCCGCAGTCTCCCCGAACCCCCGGCCTGATCCAAACGAGAGGCCCCAAGTCTCCTCCGTCGCCGGCTACTCCCACCGGAACGTACGGATCGCCACCCCCGCAACCGCCACGGCCCACAGCACCATCACCCCGAGGTACGCCCAGCTGGGCCAGGCTCCGGAGGCGGCCCGGTCCAGCGCCTGGGAGGCCGCGCCGAACGGCGTGACCTGGACGATGTGGCGCAGGGTGTCCGGCATGGTCTGCACCGGCACCCAGACGCCCGCGGTGAACATCATCGGGAAGAAGACGACCGAGCCGATGGCGGCCGAGATCTTGGTGGTGCGGGAGACCGCGCAGACCAGCGCGCCCAGGGCCAGCACGCAGGCCACGGCCAGCAGCAGCGCGAGCAGGTAGCCGAAGGGCTGTCCGGGCAGCCGCACCCCGAACGCGATCCGGCCGACCACCATCACCAGCACGGCGGAGCCGAGTGCGGCGACGCCGTGCAGGACGATCTGCGCGCCGAGCAGGGCGGCGGGCCGCACCGGGGTGGTCGACATCCGGCGCAGGATGCCGCGCTCGCGGTAGCCGGTCAGTACGGGCGGCATGGCCTGGAGCCCTGCCATGATCATGGCGAGCAGCACCGCCACGGGGACGTACAGGTCGATGACGCGCCGGCCGCCGAGTCCGTCGTCGTGCTCCCGGAAGGACGGGACGAGTCCCAGGACCGTCATCAGTACGGTCGGGAAGACGAGGATCCAGAAGAGGCTGCCGGGTTCGCGCAGGAAGAGCCGGGTCTCGGACCTGAGCACCGCGAGCGGGGCGCCGGCGGGCGCGGTGCGGGGGCCGGGTGCGGGGGCGGTGTGCGAAGTGGCCATCTCAGACTGCCCGTTCCGTGAGGTGGTGGCCCTCGGCCGGGGCGGAGTGCTCGGTGAGGTCGAGGAAGGCGTCGTCCAGGGTGGCTTCGGAGACGCGCAGTTGGTGTGCGGTGATGCGGAGCCGGGCCAGCAGCGAGATCACTGCGTTGACGGTCTCGTCGGTGCCGTTGATGACGAGGCGGCCGTTGCGGCTCTCGCACGAGGCCGCGCCGGGCAGCCGGTCCAGCTCCTCGTCGTCGAGGGGCCGCGAGGGCGTGAACGCGATGACGGTGGAGCTGCCGGCCCTGGCGATCAGTCCGGAGGGGGCGTCGAGGGCGGCGATCCGGCCCCTGTCGATCACGGCGATCCGGTCGCAGAGCCGCTGGGCCTCCTCCATGAAGTGGGTGACGAGCAGGACCGTGACGCCGCTGTCCCGTATCTCCTCGATCAGCTGCCAGGTGTCGCGCCTGGCGCGCGGGTCGAGGCCGGTGGTCAGCTCGTCCAGGACCACGATCCGGGGGCTTCCGACGAGGGCGAGCGCGATGGACAGCCGCTGCTTCTGGCCGCCGGAGAGCTTGCCGAACCGGGTGGTGAGCCTGGTGTGCAGGCCGAGGCGTTCGGCCAGGGACCGCCAGTCGGCGGGGTCCGGATAGAACGCGCTGTACAGCTCCAGCGCCTCGCCCACCGTGATCCTGGGCTGGAGTTCGCTCTCCTGGAGCTGGGCGCCGAGCAGCAGCGTCACCCGCTCGTGGTCGGCGACCGGGTCGAGCCCGGCGACCCGGACCGTGCCGGAGTCGGGGACCCGCAGTCCCTCGACGCATTCGACGGTGGTGGTCTTGCCCGCGCCGTTGGGGCCGAGGATCCCGAAGATCTCCCCCTCGTCGACGGTGAAGCTCACCCCGTCCACCGCGGGGCGTCCGGCGTAGGCCTTGCGCACCCCGTCCACTTCGATGATTGCCATGCCCCCGAGCATCCCGGCCCCGGCCCGCGCGCGGCATCCGCCATCGCGCTCGAACCGGCATCAGCCGATCGGCCGATGCCGGGCTACGACCGTCGTACGCCGTCGGGCGCCCCTCCCCCGGCGCCGGGCCGCCGGACGCGGTGTGCTTTGCGTCAAGCTGCGGCCGGGGCCGAAATTGGGATGAGCGATGTCAGTGGTGAACCGTAGGCTCGCTCGTGATGCCCGAAGAACATGTAGAGCCCAAGGACCGGTCCGCCGCACGCTCCCTGATGCGGCTGTGGCCGTATGTGAGGCCGGTGCGGGCCCGGCTGTCGGCCGCGGTCCTGATCGCGGTCGTCGCCTCGTGCCTCGGGCTGGTGATCCCGCTCGTGCTGAAGTGGATGGTCGACGGTCCGGTCGCCGAGCGGGATCCGGGCGGTGTCTGGCTCGGGGCCCTGTACCTGCTGCTGCTCGGGATCGCGGAGGCGTTCCTGTTCGGTCTCCGGCGCTGGGTGGTGGCGCGTCCGCTGGCCGGTGTCGAGGCGGCCATGCGGGACGGCCTGTACCGGCATCTGCAACGCCTGCCGGTGGCCTTCCACGACCGCTGGCCGTCGGGCCAGTTGCTGTCGCGCGGGACCACGGACCTGATGCTGGTGCGGATGTTCCTGGCCTTCCCGCTGACCTATCTGGTGGTCAACTCCACCACGATCGTGGTCGGTTTCGTGATTCTGCTCGGCCAGGAGTGGACGCTGGGCCTGGTGCTGCTGATCCCCGTCGTGCCGCTGATGATCCTGTGCTCGGTCTTCGAGGCGAAGTACTCACTGGTGGCGCGCAGGGCCCAGGACCAGGTCGGGGACCTGACGACGGTGGTCGAGGAGAGCGTGCTCGGCATCCGTATCGTGAAGGGATTCGGCCGGCACCGCAGCCAGGCCCTCGCGTTCCGCGCCCTCGCGCAGCGGCTGCGGGCCACCGAGCTGGAGAAGGCGCGGCTGCTCGCGGGGATCTGGGCCTTCATCACGACGATCCCCGAACTCGCCATCGGGGCGGCGCTGGTGCTCGGCACGATCGAGGTGGCGGACGGCGGCCTTTCCGCAGGCACGCTGGTCGCCTTCCTCTCCACGGCGCTGGCGCTGCGCTGGCCGGTCGAGTCGATCGGCTTCCTGCTGGCGATCAGCCAGGAGTCGGCGTCGGCCACCGAGCGGTTCTTCGAGGTGATGGACGTGGCCGAGGAGGAGGGGGCCGCGGCGCGCGGGGCGGCGGCCCCGGGCCCGTCCGGTGACGCCGCGCCGGACGTCCTGCCGGTTGCCTCCGGGGCGGGCGGCATGGTCTTCGAGGGTGTCCGGTTCCGCTACCCGGACGCGGCCGAGGACTCCGCTCCCGTACTGGACCGGATCGATCTGCGCATCCGCCCAGGCGAGACGATGGCCCTGGTCGGGGCGACGGGCTGCGGCAAGACCACGCTCACCGCGCTCGTGCCCCGGCTGCACGACGCCACCTCGGGGCGGATCACGCTGGACGGCGAGGACATCACCGCGATGCCGCGCGAGCGGCTGCGGGAGCTGGTGTCCGTGGCGTTCGAGGAGCCGACGCTCTTCTCCGCGACTGTCGCGGAGAACGTCCTGATGGGCGCCGAGGGCGCCGGCCAGGACGAGTTGCGGCGGGCCCTGTCGGTGGCCCAGGCCGATTTCGTCCACGATCTGCCGCACGGCACGGCTACCCAGGTGGGCGAGCAGGGGCTGAGCCTCTCCGGCGGTCAGCGCCAGCGCCTCGCGCTGGCCCGCGCCGTCGTCGGCCGGCCGCGCTTCCTGGTCCTCGACGATCCGCTCTCCGCGCTGGACGTGCACACGGAGACACTGGTCGAGGCGGCGCTGCGCAGCGTGCTGCGGGAGACCACGGCGGTGGTGGTCGCCCACCGGCCGTCCACCGTGATGCTCGCGGACCGGGTGGCGCTGCTGTCGGAGGGCCGGATCAGCGCCGTCGGCACCCACCAGGAACTGCTGCGCGGCAACCCCGAGTACGCCTGGCTGATGTCCGGCGCCGGCCTGCCGGACGGCGAGGACGCGTTTCCCCCGGGCCCCGGCCCCACCGACGAGATCCTGGGCGCCTACGCCCCTGCCGAGGAGGGCAGCAGCCGATGACCAGCACCACGACGGGGCGGCCCGAGAGCGGCGGGGACGGTACGGAGGACCGGCCGGACGCCGGGCCCCCGGGCACGGCCCCCGCTCCCAGGGACTCCTTCGACCGCGACGACCTGCCCACGCCCCGTGGCGCGACGCGCGAGCTGCTCCTGTCGCTGCTGCGCCCGCACCGCGGCCGGGTCGTGGTGGCCGCACTGTTCCTGCTGGTCCAGCAGATCTCGGTGCAGGCGGGTCCGTTGCTCGTCGCGTACGCCATCGACAGCGGGGTGCCCGCGTTCCGGGACGAGGACTACGGTCCGCTGATCGCGGTGGGCCTCGGCTACGCCCTCTGCGCGGCCGGCGGCGGGGCCATGCAGTACGCGTTCATCAGGGCCTCGGCCGGGGTCAACCAGGACGCCCTGCTCGATCTGCGCGGCCGGATCTTCCGCCATGCCCAGGCGCTGAGCGTGGACTTCCACGAGCGGTACACCTCGGGCCGGCTGATCTCCCGCTCCACCACCGATGTGGAGTCGCTGCGCGAGCTGCTCAGCGAGGGGCTGCAGGAGCTGATCGGGGTCGTGCTCTCCTTCGTCTCCATCTCCCTGGTGCTGCTCTGGCTGGATCTCGCGACGGGCGCGGTCGCCGTGCTCTCGTTCGCCCCGCTGTATCTGCTCGTACGGCAGTACCAGCGCCGGGCCGGAGTCATCTTCGCCGCCCGGTCGACGGCGATCGCCGCGGTCATCGTGAAGTTCGCGGAGACGATGAACGGCATCCGCCCCGTCCAGGCGTTCCGCCGGGAGCCGGTCAACGACGCGGTGTTCCGGGAGCTGAACCACGAGCACCGGCGCACCAACGGCGACGCGATGATCGAGAACGCGCGTTACGTCGTCGGGTCCCGGCTGATCGCCAACACCGCGGTAGCCGCGATCGTGCTGTGGGGTGCGTACCGCGTGGCCTCCGGCACCCTGGCCCTGGGCGTGCTGGCCGCGGTGGTGCTGTATCTGCGGCGGCTCTACGACCCGATCGACCGGCTCAGCATGTTCCTGAACTCCTACCAGTCGGCGGCGGCCTCACTGACGAAGATCGCGGGCCTGCTGGCCCAGACCCCGACGGTCCCGGAGGCCCTGGAGCCCCGGGAGCTGCCGCCGCTCAAGGGCGAACTGCCGGGCCGCGAGGTGGTCTTCGACTCGGTGCGCTTCGCCTACCGCACGGGTGGTGAGGTGCTGCCCCGCTTCGATCTGACCGTTCCGGCCGGCCAGACCATCGCCGTGGTCGGTTCGACGGGCGCCGGCAAGTCGACGCTCGCCAAGTTGCTGGCCCGCTTCTACGACCCGACCGACGGCCGGGTGCTGCTGGACGGCACCGACCTGCGGGACCTCGCCGTGCCCGAGCTGCGGCGCGGGGTGGTGATGGTGACGCAGGAGGCGTTCCTGTTCTCGGGGACCGTCGCCGAGAACATCGCGATCGGCAGCCCGGACGCGACCCGCGCGGAGATCGAACGGGCCGCCAGGGCGATCGGCGCCCACGAGTTCATCAGCGGTCTGCCCGACGGCTACGACACCGACGTACGCAAGCGGGGCGGCCGGATCTCGGCGGGCCAGCGCCAGCTGGTCGCCTTCGCCCGCGCCCTGCTGGCGAACCCGGCGGTGCTGATCCTCGACGAGGCGACCAGCTCCCTGGACATCCCGGGCGAGCGGGCGGTGCAGCGGGCGATGGACACCGTGCTGCACGGCCGCACCGCGGTGGTGATCGCCCACCGGCTGTCCACCGTGGAGATCGCGGACCGGGTCCTGGTGATGGAGCACGGCCGCATCGTGGAGGACGGGGCACCCGCCGAACTCATCGGCGGCACGGGCCGGTTCGCGGGGCTGCACCGCGTGTGGCGGGAGAGCCTGGTCTAGGTGTATTGACCCGCAGCGTTGTTGACACGGCTGATCGGGGGCTGGCCTCCGAGGGCGGTGTGGCAGCGGTGGTGGTTGTAGGTGTGGAGGAAGTCTGCCAGGGCGGCTGTTCGCTCGTCGTTGGAGGTGTAGGGCCGCAGGTAGGCCCACTCGTCGGCGAGGGTGCGGTTGAAGCGTTCGACTTTGCCGTTGGTCTGTGGTCGGTAGGGGCGGGTGAGTTTGCCGGTCGCGCCGATGTCGCCCAAGGCCTGTTTCCAGGCCAGCCCCTTGCGGTAGGCCCAGGCGTTGTCCGTCAGCACGCGTTCGATCCGGGTGATGCCCAGGTCGGCGAAGAACGCGGCGGCCCGGGTCAGGAAGGCTGCGCAGGTCGCGACCCTCTCGTCGCCATGGATTTCCGTGTAGGCGAGGCGGGAGTGGTCGTCGACCGCGGAGTGGAGGTAGTCGAAGCCCATGTTGCTGCGGGTGGCGCGGCCGGCCTGGCGGCCCAGGACCTTGTGGCCGCCGCCGTCGGGTATCCGGCCCAGTTTCTTGACGTCGACGTGGACGAGCTCACCGGGACGCTCGCGTTCGTAGCGGCGGATCACCGAGCCGGTTGGCCGGTCCATCCAGGCGAGGCGGTTCAGTCCGTGACGGGTCAGGATCCGGTGGACGGTTGAGGCGGGAAGGCCGAGGACCGGGCCGATCCGTGCGGGTCCGAGTTTGCGGGACCGGCGCAGGTCGCAGACGCGGGCCTCGATCGCGGCCGGAGTGCGGTGCGGTGTCGTCCCTGGCCTGCTGGAGCGGTCGGCCAGGCCCGCCTCGCCCTCGGCCCGCCACCGCCGCACCCACTTATGGGCGGTCGCCCTCGAGATGCCCATCTCGGCAGCGACATGGGCGACGGGACGGCCGGACGTGACTCGTTCGACCAGCAGACGCCTCCCGAAGACCGTCAGCCGGGCATTACGGTGGGACACGAAGACCTCCGTGTGGTGTGTTCCTAGACAGCTCCACCACACCGGAGGTCTTCGCCTTTGATCAAGACCCCCGTGTCAACAACGCTCGTGATCAATACATCTAGGGCGTGTTTTGAAGGTCCCGTCTGCCCGGCGGCGTCTGGCACTCACGTATGCGGGCGATGCGCCGTGCGTGCGCCCGGCCGTCTTGGCGCACGCCCGCTTTTCCGAGGGGCTGCCGCGTGTCACCGGCCTTCTGCGTCCGCGTGCCGAGGCGCTTCCCGGGGCGGCTGCACGCCGAGCGCGTTCTCCGCGCCCTCCGCCGCAGGCTCGCCGGCCCGTCGCAGCAGCACCACGGAGACCAGCGCGGCCACCACCATCGCCGCGGCCGCGCCCGCCGCCGCCGTGTTCAGGCCGTGGGTGAAGGCCTTGAACGCGGCGGAGAGCAGCGCCTCCCGGCCGCGTGCCGGCAGCTCTCCGGCCACGGCCACCGCGCCGCCCAGGGTCTCCCGGGCCGCGTCGGGTGCGCCCGGTGCGGCGTCGGTCATGTCGCGCCCGTAGACGACCGCGCCGAGCGAGCCGAGCAGGGCCATGCCCAGCGCGCCGCCGAGTTCCTGGCCCGATTCGAGCACGGCGGCCGCGGAGCCGGCGCGCTCGGGCGGTGCGGCGCCCAGGGCGAGTTCGTTGGCCAGGGTCATCGCGGCGACCAGGCCGCCCGCGTAGACGGCCGAGCCGGCCAGCGTCACCCGGAGCGGGGAGCCGGTCTCGATCCCGGTGAGCCAGAGGAAGCCCGCCGCCGAGACGAGGAACGCGCCGCCCATGACGTATCCGCGGTCCAGGCGTTTGGCGAGGGCTCCGGCCGCCGGCGCGGCGACGAGGACGCCGGCGGACGGCACCAGGCTCCACATCGCGGCCTCGAACGGGCTCTTGCCGAGGACGGACTGCACGTACTGCGAGAAGAAGGCGGCGAAGCCGATCGTGGCGCCCATCGCCAGCAGGTTGACGAGGACCGAACCCCCGTAGGCGCGGCGGCGCAGGAGTGCCAGGTCGACCATCGGCTCGGCGAGCCGGCCCTGGCGGCGGACGAAGAGGAGGCCGAGCACGAGGCCGGCGGCGATTCCGAGGGCGGGCAGCGGCCGGTAGCCGTGCTTGGCGAGCTCCTTGATGCCGTGGATCACCGGCAGCAGGGCGGCGAGGGAGAGCACGGCGCTCAGGACGTCGAACCGCGCCCTCACCGGGCTCCGGGACTCCGGGAGCAGTACCGGCGCGAGCACCAGAAGGAGCGCCATCGCGGGCAGGTTGATCAGGAAGACCGCGCCCCACCGGAAGTGTTCGAGGAGGATTCCGCTGACGACCGGGCCGAGTGAGATCCCGGTGGCCATCACGGTCGTCCACAGCGCGACCGCCCGGGAGCGCTGGTCGCGGTCGTGGAAGAGGTTGCGGACGAGCGCGAGCGTGGACGGCATCAGGCAGGCGCCGCCCACCCCGAGCAGCGCACGGGCCGCGATGAGGGATTCGGGGGACCGCGCGAGAGCGGCGGCGAGGGACGCGGCGGCGAAGACGACCGTGCCGGCCATCAGCACCTTCCGGCGGCCGATCCGGTCACCGAGCGCGCCCATGGTGATGAGCAGGCCGGCCAGCACGAAGCCGTACATGTCCAGGATCCACAGCTGCTGGGTGGAGCCCGGCTCCAGGTCGGCGCCGATGGCGGGCAGTGCGTAGAAGAGGATGGAGACGTCCATCGAGACGAAGAGCAGCGGCAGCATCAGCACGCCGAGTGCGGTCCATTCACGGCGGCCCGCGAGGGCGGCCGGCGGTGAGGAAGTCATGCCCGGAGCACAGCAGCGGGCCCGCGTACACCACAAACAGCGCCGTAGTGCAGGACCGCCCGCCAGGGCGGGACTTGAACGGTCCGGGCAGGTCAGAACGGTGTACGTCGTCCTGGGTGCACTAGTACAGTCCGCTCCGTGCCGACCGAACCGCCCTACCTCAGGATCGCCGCCGAGCTGCGCCGGCGGATCGTCGCGGGTGAACTCGCCCCGGGCGAGCGGGTGCCCTCCACCCGCGCCGTCGTCCGGGAGTGGGGTGTCGCGATGGCGACGGCCACCAAGGCGCTGTCCGTGCTGCGCGCGGAGGGGCTGGTGCGGGCCGTGCCGGGGGTCGGCACCGTGGTCGCGGAGCGCGGACCCCGGCTCGCGGCCGGGGAGGGTCCGGCGCTGAACCGCGACCGGATCGTGCGCACGGCCGTCGAACTGGCCGATGCCGAGGGCCTGCCGTCGGTGTCGATGCGCCGGGTCGCCACCGTTCTGGCCACGTCCACGATGGCGCTGTACCGCCATGTTCCGGGCAAGGCGGAGCTGGTGCGGCTGATGTCCGAGGCGGCCTTCGGCGAACGCCCGCTCGGTCCCGTACCCCGGCATTGGCGGACCGGGCTGGAACTCGCCGCCCGCTGGCTGCGCGCGGTGTACGGGCGGCATCCGTGGATGGTCCAGGCGATGGCCTCCTTCACCCGGCCCACCGCGTCGCCGCACGCGATGAGTTACACGGAGTGGGTGCTGCGGGCCCTCAGGGGGACCGGGCTGCCTCCGCACGCCATGCTCCACACCCACCTCACCCTCTTCGCCTATGTGCAGGGGCTGGCGCTGGCGGCCGACATGGAGGCGCAGGCGCTCCAGGACACGGGACTGTCCGACGAGGAGTGGATGACGCGGAACGAGCCACAGTTCGAAGCCGTCTCGACAGGTGGTCACTTCCCCGTTCCCCACAATCTTTTCGAACACGACGCCTTCGAGCTCGACCTCGACGTCCTCTTCGAATTCGGGCTCCGCAGGACCCTGGACGGCATCGCGGTGATGATCGGTGAAACGTCCGCTTAACGAACATGACCATTACGGCAACGGACGAATTCCGGCCATCTTGTTGACGCGGTCCTGACAGGAACACCTTTCTCCTGCCACTGTTCACCCCGTTCTGCGCACTGCCTGCTCTGCCCGGACGGCTCACCCGCCGCCGGTACCCCCCTTGCAGAAGGAGTCCGCGTGAGATCCACGCCCAGCCGTCGTGCCACCGCGACCGGCGCTCTGATAGCCGCAGCAGCTCTTCTGGCCACCGGAGTCCAGACCGGTACAGCCACCGCCACACCGGCCGGCGCGAACCGCGCCGCCGCCACCGTCGCCGCGGCATCCGCGGGCGCCGACCACGGCGCGCTGCCCAAGCAGCTCTCTCCGTCCCAGCGCGCGGAGCTGATCCGCGAAGCGAACGCGAGCAAGGCGGCCACCGCCAAGGACCTCGGTCTCGGCTCGCAGGAGAAGCTCGTCGTCCGGGACGTCATCCAGGACAACGACGGCACCACGCACACCCGTTACGAGCGCACCTTCAGCGGCCTCCCGGTCCTCGGCGGCGACCTGATCGTCCAGGAGTCGAAGGCCGGCGCGACCGAGAGCGTCACCAAGGCGTCCAAGGCGACCACCGCCCAGCTGAAGGCCGTGGGCACGACCGCGCAGGTCGCCCCCGCGGCGGCCGAGAAGCAGGCGCTCGGCGCGGCCAAGGCCGACGGCTCGGACAGGACCACGGCCGAGAAGGCGCCCCGCAAGGTCGTCTGGATGGCGAGCGGCACACCGCAGCTCGCCTACGAGACCGTGGTCGGCGGCCTCCAGGACGACGGCACGCCCAACGCGCTGCACGTCGTCACGGACGCGAGCAGCGGCGCGAAGATCTACGAGTGGCAGGCCATCGAGAAGGGCACCGGCAACACCGAGTACAGCGGGCAGGTCACCCTCGGTACCGCCCCCTCGTACACGCTGACCGACACCGGTCGCGGCAGCCACAAGACGTACAACCTGAACCACGGCACCTCCGGCAAGGGCACCCTCTTCTCCGGCCCGGACGACATCTGGGGTGACGGCACCCCCCAGAACGCCGAGACCGCCGCCGCCGACGCGCACTACGGCGCGGCCGAGACGTGGGACTACTACAAGAACGTCCAAGGCCGGACGGGCATCCGGGGCGACGGCGTCGGCGCGTACTCCCGCGTCCACTACGGCAACAACTACGTCAACGCCTTCTGGGACGACAGCTGCTTCTGCATGACGTACGGCGACGGCAGCGGCAACTCCTCCCCGCTGACCGCGCTGGACGTCGCCGCGCACGAGATGACGCACGGCGTCACCTCGAACACCGCCGGTCTGGTCTACAGCGGTGAGTCCGGTGGCCTCAACGAGGCGACCAGCGACATCTTCGCCACCGCCGTGGAGTTCTACTCCAACACCGCCGCCGACCCGGGCGACTACCTCATCGGCGAGAAGATCGACATCAACGGCGACGGCACCCCGCTGCGCTACCAGGACAAGCCGAGCAGGGACGGCGCGTCCAAGGACGCCTGGTACTCCGGCATCGGGAACGTCGACGTGCACTACTCGTCGGGCCCGGCCAACCACTTCTTCTACCTTCTCTCCGAAGGCAGCGGCGCCAAGACGATCAACGGGGTCTCGTACAACTCCCCGACCTCCGACGGTCTGCCGGTCACCGGCATCGGCCGCGACAAGGCCGCGCTGATCTGGTTCAAGGCGCTCACCACCAAGTTCAGCTCCAACACGAACTACGCCTCCGCCCGCACGGGCACGCTCGCCGCGGCCGGTGAGCTGTACGGCACGACCAGCGCCGAGTACAAGTCCGTGGCCGACGCCTGGGCCGGCATCAACGTCGGCGCGCGTCCCGGCGGCGGCACCGACCCCGGTGGCACGGTCTTCGAGAACACCACCGCCACGGCCATCCCGGACGCCGGCTCGGCCGTCACCAGCGCGGTCACCGTCACCGGCCGCACCGGCAACGCCCCCAGCACCCTCAAGGTCGGCGTGGACATCACCCACACCTACCGCGGTGACCTGGTCATCGACCTCGTCGCCCCGGACGGCACCGCCTACCGGCTGAAGAACTCCTCCTCGTCCGACTCGGCGGACAACGTCCAGACCACGTACACGGTCAACGCCTCCTCGGAGGTGGCGAACGGGGTCTGGAAGCTGAAGGTCCAGGACGTCTACTCGGGTGACACGGGGAAGATCAACAGCTTCAAGCTGACCTTCTGAACCCGGCCGCACCGCGGCTGACACAGCGCGGCTGACACACCGGCATCCCGCCCGGGAGGAGTACCCACTCCTCCCGGGCGGCTCCGTGCTCAGCCGGGGTTGTTCGCGTGGGTCAGCGTCTCCCAGGCGACGAACAGGTTGTCGGTCCCGGCGGGCCTGCGCTGTTCGGTGAGCGTCTGGGTGTTGGTCATCGCGATGCCCATCCGGTTGTGCAGCGCGTTGAACCCGACCTCGGTGACCGGCCCGAGGTTGTCCTTGAGCGATCCGCCGCACAACGACGAGGGAACGGCCGCCCCCAGCTGGTACTTGGCGTGCAGCCCCAGCGCGTGACGCAGCCGGTCCGCGATCTCCGGGTAGAGGTCCTGCCCCTGGATGCGGCTGGTCTCGGCGATGTGCGAGATGGCCGAGAGGCCGTAGCCGGTGTGGGTGAGGTCGCGGCAGGTCTCCTGGGAGAGCCCGTCCATGAAGGTCGACTGGCCCTGCCAGTAGTTGATGATCTTGTCGCGCGTGTCGAGACCGCTGCCGGGCGCGGCCTTGGGCAGCGCCCCGTCCGAGGTCAGATAGATGTAGGCGGGAACACGGCCGCGGAACTTGGCCACCGCCTTGTCGTACGAGGTGCGGTCCTCCAGGAAGACCGAGATGCCGATGGCGGCCTCGGTCATGCTCAGTTCCCAGTTCCCGTTGCTGTTCGAGCCGTTGATGACCTTGGGCAGGTAGACGTTGCGCAGCATGGTGGCGAACCGGCCGGAGTTCGGCCAGCTGCTGTACGTGTACTTGATGATCTCGGCGGCACGCGGCCAGGAGGAGCCGGCCCAGCCGGTCTGCAGCGGGGCGTTGCTGTTGGTGTGGTCCTTGATCACGGCCGACCAGGCGTCCATGAGCTCGACGGCCTTGGCGGCGTAGCGGCTGTCCTGAGTGATGTACCAGGCCAGCGAGAGGGTGTACGCGGCTATCGCGTCCTCGCGCTCGTCGGTGCAGCCGTAGTTGGGGTTGGAGTACGAGCCGCACTCCACGACGGCCCTGGGCTTGGCCGTGCGGGTGAGCGAGGCGTACTTGCTCGCCATCATCTGGTCGTACGCGCCCTTCCAGGGCTGCGCGCCCGCCCGCACCTTCTCGCGTACGAAGTCCAGCTGCGGGCGGCTGACGAGTACGCCGGGGTGGGTGAAGGCGGCGGGGGCCGCGACCGCCGCCGGGGCCGGGTCGGGGGCGGCCCGGCCGGCCGGGGCGGGGGCCATGGAGAAGCCGGTGAGCAGTGCCGAGAGAGCGGTGGCGAGGCCGAGGCCGCGCCCGATGGTTCCGGTGCGCATGTGGGGGTGCCTTCCGGTGCGGGGGAGGTCCGGCAACTCGGCCCGAGAGCAACGGAGTTCATACACATGAACCCTGAGCCGAGTTGTGAACCCTGCGATGAGTGAGGAACTTAAAGGCATCGCATGAACACGTCAAGCACATGTGTTCAGAAGACGAAGGGCCCGGCACCGTGGATCGGTACCGGGCCCTTCGCGTGGGGCGGGAGAACGCGACGTCAGCGCATCAGCAGACCCGCGCCCTCACCCGTGGCCCCCGTCGGCTGCGCGACCAGGCCGAGTTCGGCCCCGTCGGCCAGCAGCCGGTGGGCGGGCAGCACCCGGACCGTGTAGCCGTAGGGGCCCGTGCGGTCGAGCGCGAGCGGGCCGTCGTACAGCCAGCGCCCCTCCAGGTCCTGGCCCCCGGCCGGCTTCAGCGGGAAGATCTGGGCGTCCGTGATGGCGTCCGCCGCGTCCACCCGGCCGGCCACCGCCTGCACCTCCACGTCGTCCGGCTCCAGCGCCCCGAGCGTGATCCGAACCCGCAGCGCCAGCGTCGAACCGAGCTCCGCCGAGCCGCCCGCCCCGGTGGGCGTCACCGCCTCGACATGGTCGACCGCCACCCGGGGCCAGGCCGCCCGGACCCGGGACTTCCAGTCGGCCAGCTCCCGGGCGGTGGTGGCGTCGAGGGCGCGCTGGGCGAGCGCGGCGGGGGCGTACAGCCGCTCCACGTACTCACGCACCATGCGCCCCGCGAGGACCTTGGGGCCCAGGGTGCCCAGGGTGCGGCGGACCATCTCGATCCAGCGGTCCGGGAGACCCTCGCCGCCGTGGTCGTAGAAGCGCGGGGCGACCCGGTCCTCGATCAGCTCGTAGAGCGCGTTGGCCTCCAGGTCGTCACGCCGGTCCTCGTCCGTGGCGGAGCCGTCGGCCGTCGGGATCGCCCAGCCGAAGTCGGGCTCGAACCATTCGTCCCACCAGCCGTCCAGGACCGACAGGTTGAGGCAGCCGTTGAGCGCCGCCTTCATCCCGCTCGTACCGCAAGCCTCCAGCGGGCGCAGCGGGTTGTTCAGCCAGACATCGCAGCCCGGGTAGAGCTTCTGGGCCATCCCCATCCCGTAGTCGGGGAGGAAGACGATGCGGTGGCGCACCCGGGGGTCGTCCGCGAACCGGACCAGCTCCTGGACCAGCCGCTTCCCGCTGTCGTCGGCCGGATGCGCCTTGCCCGCGACGACGATCTGGATCGGCCGCTCCGGGTGGAGGAGCAGCCCGCGCAGCCGGTCGCGGTCGCGCAGCATCAGCGTCAGCCGCTTGTACGAGGGCACCCGGCGGGCGAAGCCGATCGTCAGCACGTCGGGGTCCAGCACGCCGTCGATCCAGCCGAGCTCGGCGGCCTCCGCGCCCCGGGTGCGCCAGGAGGCGCGCAGCCGCTCCCGCACCTCGGTCACCAGTTGCTCGCGCAGTGTCCGGCGCACGTCCCAGAGCTGCCGGTCGGGGATCTGGGCGGCGGAGTCCCACCGGCCGGGGGCGGCGCCGGAGTCGGTGCGCAGCCGGTAGATCTCGGGGGCGACCCAGGTGGGTGCGTGGACCCCGTTGGTCACGGAGGTGATCGGCACCTCGGGGGCGTCGAACCCCGGCCAGAGCCCGGCGAACATCTCCCGGCTGACGGCCCCGTGCAGGGTGGAGACCCCGTTGGCGCGCTGGGCGAGCCGCAGGCCCATCACCGCCATGTTGAAGACGCCGGGGTCGCCGCCCCCGTACGTCTCGGCGCCCAGGTCCAGGACGCGTTCGGCGGGGACGCCGGGCAGTTCCCCGTCGTCGCCGAAGTGCCGGGCGACGAGTTCGCGGTCGAAACGGTCGATCCCGGCCGGCACCGGGGTGTGGGTGGTGAAGACGGTGCCCGCCCGTACGGACTCCACCGCGGAGGCGAAGTCCAGGCCGTCGCCGGCGAGCTCCCGGATGCGCTCCAGGCCCAGGAAGCCGGCGTGGCCCTCGTTGGTGTGGAACACCTCGGGCGCCGGGTGGCCGGTGAGCCGGCAGTAGCTGCGTACGGCGCGCACGCCGCCGATGCCCAGCAGTATTTCCTGCAGCAGCCGGTGCTCGCTGCCGCCGCCGTACAGCCGGTCGGTGACCTCGCGTTCGCCGGGGGCGTTGCCCTCCACGTCGGAGTCGAGCATGAGCAGCGGGACCCGGCCGACCTGCGCCTGCCAGATGTGGGCGCGCAGCGAGCGGCCGCCGGGCAGCGCCAGGACCACCTCGCTCGGTGCCCCGTCGGCTTCGCGCAGCAGGGTGAGCGGCAGCTCGTTGGGGTCGAGGACGGGGTAGTGCTCCTGCTGCCAGCCGTCCCTGGACAGGCTCTGGCGGAAGTAGCCGTGGCGGTAGAGGAGGCCGACGCCGACCAGGGGGACGCCCAGGTCGCTGGCGGCCTTGAGGTGGTCGCCGGCGAGGATGCCGAGCCCGCCGGAGTACTGGGGCAGGGCCGCGGTGACCCCGAACTCGGGTGAGAAGTAGGCGATGGCGGCGGGCAGCGCGACGCCCTGCGCCACCTGCTCCTGGTACCACCTGGGGCCCTGGAGGTAGTCCTGGAGGCCGGCGGACACCTCGGCCAGCCGGTGGAGGAACTCCTCGTCCCGGGCCAGTTCGGCGAGCCGGCCGGCGGAGACGGCACCGAGCAGGCGCACGGGGTCGCCGTCCGCGGTCCGGCCGGCCACCGGATCGACGGCCTGGAAGAGCTCACGGGTCTCGGTGTGCCAGGACCAGCGCAGGTTGCGGGCGAGGTCGCTGAGCGGTCGAAGGAGGTCGGGGAGGACGGGACGCACGGTGAATCGACGAATGGCCTGCACGTATTCCACCTTTACAGGGGACGTCCGGATCCGAGGGGACGCACCACGCTGTGCGCCGCTCCGTCACCCTCGACGTTAGCCGGGCGCGGCACTCGGCAACCACGGCGCACGGCCGTCCGGCGGCGTGCGACCCCGCTCGCTCCGACCGCCCCTTCCGCTCCGCGCGCCCGTGCACCGCCAGCCACGTGACATGAATCCAGGCACTTCCGTCACAGAGGTTATGGCCGATTCCTTCACCTCATGCGGCCTTGTGGGCCTTCGCCCCACAGGGAAGGCTTCCCAGTGGCGCCAGCCGTCCCCGCGTGCGCCGGCTTTCCGCAACCCCGCGCATGCGCGGCGGAGCCCGGCGCATTCGGACCGTTACAGATACGCCCGAGTAGTTAACAAACCACCGGATTGGCCCACCGGCATCCGTGGGAAGGCTTCTCCGGTACCCGGAACGAATGCGGTCGGATGACAGTTCAAGGCGATCCGGCTCGGACCACGCAGCCGGTTCATCCGCCGTTCGGCGGCAATCCGCCCACGGTTCGTATGCAATCGGTGCGGCCCGTGCGCATTCGGTCCACACCCGTGCACCACACCCGCGACCCATGCATTCGAGTGCCATTCGAGTGAACGCGGACAGGAGCGGCCATGCCCACACCCCACCAGTCGTCAACGGAGCAGCTAGAAAGGACGGAACCCCACCATCGCGGCGCGCGCGTTCAGCCCTCCGCGGCCGCAGAGCGCCCTGTCGAGTCCGAGCTCCAGTCCCCAGGTGATTTCATGATCGGTCGCATTCCCGTCCTCGACGTCCGTCCCCTCGTCGATTGCGGAAGAAGGCCCGCCAAGGCGGTCTCCGGCGAGACCTTCGAGGTCTCGGCGACCGTCTTCCGCGAGGGTCATGACGCGGTCTCGGCCAATGTCGTCCTGCTGGACCCGAACGGGCGTCCGGGCCCCTGGACGCCGATGCGCGAACTCGCCCCGGGCACCGACCGCTGGGGCGCCGACGTGACGCCCGACGCCGAGGGCCGCTGGACGTACACGGTCGAGGCCTGGAGCGATCCGGTGGCCACCTGGCGGCACACCGCCCGGATCAAGATCCCGGCGGGGATCGACACGGCGCTCGTCCTGGCGGAGGGCGCCGAGCTGTACGAGCGGGCCGCCGAGGGCGTGCCCAAGCGGGACGGCCGCGAGGCGGTGCTGGGCGCGGTCGACGCCCTGCGCGACGCGTCCCGTCCGGCCGCCGCCCGGCTGGCCGCGGCCCTCGCCCCCGAGGCGGCGGCCGCGCTGGACCGCCATCCGCTGCGTGAGCTGGTCACCGCCTCGCGCCCGCTGCCGCTCGTCGTCGAGCGCAGGCGTGCCCTGTTCGGCTCCTGGTACGAGCTGTTCCCCCGGTCCGAGGGCGCCAGGGTCGAGCCGGCGAAGGCTCCGCGCAAGAGCCGTACGGGCAAGCCGGCCCCGGCCCCGAAGCCGCCCCGGATCATCAGCGGCACCTTCCGGACCGCGGCCGAGCGGCTGCCGGCGGTCGCGGCGATGGGCTTCGACGTGGTGTACCTGCCACCGGTCCACCCCATCGGGACCACCCACCGCAAGGGCCCGAACAACTCCCTCTCCCCCGCCGCGCACGATGTCGGGGTGCCCTGGGCGATCGGTTCGGCCGAGGGCGGCCACGACGCGGTCCACCCCGATCTCGGCACCCTCGACGACTTCGACCATTTCGTGGAGACGGCCCGGAACCTGCGTATGGAGATCGCGCTGGATTTCGCCCTCCAGTGCTCGCCCGACCACCCGTGGGTCACCGAGCACCCCGAGTGGTTCCAGCACCGCGCGGACGGCTCCATCGCCTACGCGGAGAATCCGCCGAAGAAATATCAGGACATCTATCCGATCGCTTTCGACAAGGATCTGCGCGGAATTGTCGCGGAGACCGTCCGTATCCTGCGCTTCTGGATGGATCACGGCGTACGGATCTTCCGCGTCGACAATCCGCACACCAAGCCGGTGATCTTCTGGGAGAAGGTGATCGCCGACATCAACCGCACCGATCCCGATGTGATCTTCCTGGCCGAGGCATTCACCCGGCCCGCGATGATGCACGCGCTCGCCACCATCGGATTCCAGCAGTCGTACACCTACTTCACCTGGCGCAACAGCCGGCAGGAAATCACCGACTACGTGACGGAACTGTCCGGCGATTCGGCCTCCTGCATGAGGCCCAATTTCTTCGTGAACACCCCTGACATCCTCCCCGGATATCTCCAGGACGGCGGCAGGCCCGCCTTCGAGGCACGGGCGGTGCTCGCGGCGACACTCTCCCCGTCCTGGGGGGTGTACGCGGGGTACGAGCTCTGTGAGAACGCCCCGGTCCGCAGCGGCAGTGAGGAGTACCTCGACTCGGAGAAGTACGAGATCCGGCCCAGGGACTGGGAAGCCGCCGAGCGCGAGGGCCGGTCGCTGGCCCCGCTCATCACCACGCTCAACCGGATCAGGCGCCGCCACCCGGCGCTGCAGCAACTGCGTGACGTGCACTTCCACTCGTCCGACAACGACGCCCTGATCGTGTACAGCAAGCGCTCCGGTTCGAACATCGTTCTGATGGTCGTCAACCTCGACCCGCACCACACCCAGGAGGCGACCGTCTCGTTGGACATGCCGCAACTCGGCCTCGACCGGCACGAGAGCGTGCCGGTGCGCGACGAGCTCACCGGCACTTCCTATCACTGGGGCAGGACCTTCTATGTGCGCCTAGAGCCGGGCGTCACGCCCGCGCACATCGCCGTCCTGCGACCGTCCCCGCCGACCGGAGGGTCACCCACACCATGATCGTCAACGAGCCCGTCCACGACACGTTCGAGGACACCCCGGCCAAGGACCGCGATCCCGACTGGTTCAAGCGAGCCGTCTTCTACGAAGTCCTGGTCCGTTCCTTCCAGGACTCCAACGGCGACGGCATCGGAGACCTGAAGGGCATCACGTCCAAACTGGACTACCTCCAGTGGCTGGGCGTCGACTGCCTCTGGCTGCCGCCGTTCTTCAAGTCGCCTCTGCGCGACGGTGGTTACGACGTCTCCGACTACACCGCCGTGCTCCCGGAGTTCGGCGACCTCGCCGACTTCGTGGAGTTCGTCGACGCCGCGCACCAGCGCGGCATGCGCGTGATCATCGACTTCGTCATGAATCACACCAGCGACCAGCACGACTGGTTCCAGCAGTCCCGTACCGACCCCGACGGTCCGTACGGCGACTACTACGTCTGGGCCGACGACGACAAGCAGTTCCAGGACGCCCGGATCATCTTCGTCGACACCGAGACGTCCAACTGGACCTTCGACCCGGTGCGCAAGCAGTACTACTGGCACCGGTTCTTCTCGCACCAGCCCGACCTCAACTACGAGAACCCGGCGGTGCAGGAGGAGATCATCTCCGCCCTGCGCTTCTGGCTGGACCTGGGCATCGACGGCTTCCGGGTCGACGCCGTGCCCTACCTCTACCAGCGCGAGGGCACCAACTGCGAGAACCTCCCCGAGACCCACGGCTTCCTCAAGCGGGTCCGCAAGGAGATCGACGCCAACTACCCGGACACCGTGCTGCTCGCGGAGGCCAACCAGTGGCCGGAGGACGTCGTCGACTACTTCGGCGACTACCGGGCGGGCGGCGACGAGTGCCACATGGCGTTCCACTTCCCCGTGATGCCGCGGATCTTCATGGCGGTACGCCGCGAGAGCCGCTACCCGGTCTCGGAAATCCTGGCGAAGACCCCGGCGATCCCGTCCGGCTGCCAGTGGGGCATCTTCCTGCGCAACCACGACGAGCTGACGCTCGAAATGGTCACGGACGAAGAGCGCGACTACATGTACGCGGAGTACGCCAAGGATCCGCGGATGCGGGCCAACATCGGGATCAGGCGGCGCCTGGCACCCCTGCTGGACAACGACCGCAACCAGATCGAGCTGTTCACCGCCCTGCTGATGTCGCTGCCCGGCTCCCCGATCCTCTACTACGGGGACGAGATCGGGATGGGCGACAACATCTGGCTGGGTGACCGGGACGCCGTACGCACCCCGATGCAGTGGACGCCCGACCGCAACGCGGGATTCTCCTCCAGCGATCCGGGCCGGCTCTTCCTGCCCACGATCATGGACCCGGTCTACGGCTACCAGGTCACCAACGTCGAGGCGGCGATGGCCTCACCGTCCTCGCTGCTGCACTGGACGCGCCGGATGATCGAGATCCGCAAGCAGAACCCGGCCTTCGGCCTCGGCTCCTACACCGAACTGCCCTCGTCCAACCCCGCGGTACTCGCCTTCACCCGTGAGCACGGGGACGACCTCGTGCTGTGCGTGCACAACTTCTCGCGGTTCGCGCAGCCGACGGAACTCGATCTGCGGTCCTTCAACGGGCGCCATCCGGTGGAGCTGATCGGCGGGGTGCGCTTCCCCGCCGTCGGCCAGTGGCCCTACCTGCTGACTCTCGCCGGACACGGCTTCTACTGGTTCCGCCTCCGCAAGGACGCGCCGCCGAGCTGACCGGCGGTCCGCGCACAGGCTCTGGTGCGGGGCGGTTTCCACCGCTCCGCACGGGGCACTCTCCACCCATATCGAACGCTTCAGGGCCCTTCCTGGCCCTCCTGGCGTTTCGCTCCCTCCGAGTCGAGTCCGTACGGACCATCCTGACCCGACACGTCCCGCACAGCCGGACAGCCAAAGCCGCAATCCGGGACACTCTTCGCATCCTGTGGTGTGCCCGGGGAAAGGACGCGATGCCATGTCGGAGGCTGCATCCGCTCAGGTCACCCTGGCGAACAGCACAGCCCTGCTCCCGTCTCTCGGACCGCTGCTCCACGAATGGCTGCCCCGGCAGCGCTGGTTCGCGGGCAAGGGACGGCCGATCACGGCCTTCTCGCTCATCTCGGCGACCGAGATACTGCCGGTCGAGACACCCGGCTCCACCGTCGCCGACGCCGGCCCCGGACTGCTGCACCTGCTGGTCCGGGTCCATCAGCCCACCATGCCCGCCCAGCCGCCCATCGACAGCTACCAGTTGCTGCTCGGCGTGCGGCCCACCCTGCCGACCCGTCTGGCGCCGGCCCTCATCGGCCATGTGACGGAAGGTCCGCTGGCCGGTCTGACCGTCTACGACGGGCTGCACGACCCACGCCTGGCCGCCCTGCTCCTCGAACGGCTGCGCACCCCCGGCGCACTCGGCGCGCTCCGGTTCGGCCGGGGCACATCCCCGGTCCCCGCGGGCCTCGCGCCCCGGGTGCTGGACACCGAGCAGTCCAACTCCTCGCTCGTCTACGGCAACGCCTACATCCTCAAGATCTTCCGCCGGGTCTTCCCGGGCACCAACCCGGATCTGGAGCTTCCCCTCGCACTCTCCCGCGAGGGGTGCGGGCGCGTGCCTGCCCCCGTCGCCTGGTTCGAGGCGGCCGTGCCCGAACCCCTCACGCTCGGGGTGCTCCAGCCGTTCCTGAACGGCGCGCAGGACGGCTGGCAGCTCGCCCTCAGCGCACTCGCGGCCGGCCAGGACTTCGGCCCCGAGGCCCACGCGCTGGGGCGGGCCACCGCCGAGGTGCACACCGCGCTCGCCTCGGCGCTGCCCACTCCCCCGCCGCACCGCGGCGAGAGCGAGGAGCAGGCGGCCGGCATGGTGCGGCGGCTGGAGGCGGCCGCCCACGCGGTACCCGAGCTGGTGCCGTACGTCCCCGGGCTGCGCGCGGCCTTCGACGCCGTGACGGCACTGGGCCACGGGGGTCACAGCTGGGCCGCCCAGCGGGTGCACGGCGATCTCCACCTCGGCCAGACCCTGCGCGGAACAGACGGCTTCTGGTCGCTGATCGACTTCGAGGGCGAACCGGCCCGCCCGCTCCCGGAGCGCCGCAGCCCGCAGCCGCCGGTGCGCGACATCGCCGGGATGCTCCGCTCCTTCGACTACGCGGCCCGCTCGCACCGGCCGTGGAACGCCGACTGGGCGGCGCGCTGCCGCTCCGCCTACTGCGACGGCTACGCGCAGGCCTCGGGCATCGACCCCCGGGCCGAACCGGAGCTGCTGCGGGCCCACGAGACCGACAAGGCGGTGTACGAGGTGCTGTACGAGGCCCGGCACCGGCCCGACTGGCTGCCGGTCCCGATGGCCGCGATCCACCGCCTCGCCGCCGCCACCGGCTGACGCCCGCCGCCGAGCGGACCGGCCCGCACCCGGCCCCCGGCGCGGCCCCACCTCTCCCGCCCCACCCCGCCCACTCCCCCGAGGAGGCCGTCCCTGTGACCGCCCGCAAGCCGTCCCGCAAAGCGCCCGACTCCGCCCCCGCGCCGACCACCCCCGAGGCCGCGCTCACCGCGCCCGCACCGGCACCGGCACCCGCTTCCGCGCCCGCTTCCGCGCCCGCTTCCGCGTCCGCCGAGCACGCCGACGCCGTCGCGGGCCCGGCGACCGGGACCCTCGCACCGCTGGAGGCGAGCGCCCCGCCCCCGGAACCGGTCACCACGCCGATGCCGGACGCCGCTCCGGCCACCCCGGCGTCCCCCGCCCCCGTGTCCGCGCCCGCTCCCGCCAAGCGGGGGAAGCGGGCGGCGGCCCCGCCCCGGCCCCGGCGGGCCGGTGGCGGCCAGGGGGTCCGCCCGGTCCGCGCGCTGGAGGACGGCGACCGGGCCCGGCTCCTGGCGGGTGAGCACCACGCCCCGCACGACCTGCTCGGCGCGCACCAGATCCGCGGCGGGGTGACGTTCCGGGTGCTGCGGCCCTTCGCCCGGTCGGTCACCGTGCTGGCGAAGGGGCTCAGGGCCCAGCTGCACGACGACGGCGACGGCCTCTTCTCCGGCCTCCTGCCGATGCCGGCGGTCCCCGAGTACCAGCTCCTGGTCGCCTACGAGGACAACGAGATCGAGATCCAGGACCCGTACCGCTTCCTGCCCGCGCTCGGTGATCTCGATCTGCATCTGATCGGCGAGGGCCGGCACGAGGAGCTGTGGACCGCGCTGGGCGCGCAGCCGATGACGCACCAGGGCGTCACCGGTACCCGGTTCACCGTCTGGGCCCCCAACGCGCGCGGGGTCCGCGTCGCCGGTGACTTCAACTACTGGGACGGCACCGGATTCCCGATGCGCTCGCTCGGCTCGACCGGGGTGTGGGAGCTGTTCCTGCCCGCGATCGCGGAGGGCGCGCTCTACAAGTTCGACATCTGCCGCCCGGACGGCACGCACACGCTGCGCGCCGACCCGATGGCCCGCCGGGCCGAGGTCCCGCCGTCCAACGCCTCGGTCGTGACGGCCGCGCACCATGTCTGGCAGGACCAGGAGTGGATGGCGCGTCGCGGGGACGTCCCGGTGCACGAGGCGCCGCTGTCCGTCTACGAGGTGCACCTGCCGTCCTGGCGCCCCGGCCTCACCTACCGCCAGCTCGCCGACCAGCTCCCCGCGTACGTACGTGATCTGGGGTTCACCCATGTGGAGCTGATGCCGGTCTCCGAGCACCCCTTCGGCGGTTCCTGGGGCTATCAGGTGACCGGCTTCTACGCCCCGACCTCCCGGATGGGCACGCCGGACGACTTCCGCTTCCTGGTCGACGCGCTGCACCGGGCCGGGATCGGCGTCATCGTGGACTGGGTGCCGGCGCACTTCCCGCGCGACGAGTGGGCACTCGCGGAGTTCGACGGCCGGCCGCTGTACGAGCCCTCGGACCCGCAGCGCGCCGCGCATCCGGACTGGGGCACGCTCGAATTCGACTTCGGCCGCACCGAGGTGCGCAACTTCCTGGTGGCGAACGCCACTTACTGGTGCGAGGAGTTCCACATCGACGGCCTCCGGGTGGACGCCGTCGCCTCGATGCTCTACCTCGACTACTCGCGCGAGGACGGCGAGTGGTCCCCGAACGAGCACGGCGGCCGGGAGAACCTGGACGCGGTGGCCTTCCTCCAGGAGATGAACGCGACGGTCTACCGGCGCAGTCCCGGCGTCGTCACCATCGCCGAGGAGTCCACCGCCTGGGACGGCGTCACCCGCGCCACCCACCACGTGGGCCCCGGCGGTTTCGGCGGCCTCGGCTTCGGGCTGAAGTGGAACATGGGCTGGATGCACGACTCGCTGGAGTACGTGTCGAAGGAGCCGGTGCACCGCAAGTACCACCACAACGAGATGACGTTCTCGATGGTGTACGCGTACAGCGAGAACTACGTGCTGCCGATCTCGCACGACGAGGTGGTGCACGGCAAGCGGTCGCTGGTCAGCAAGATGCCCGGCGACTGGTGGCAGCAGCGCGCCACCCACCGCGCCTACCTCGGCTTCATGTGGGCCCACCCCGGCAAGAAACTCCTCTTCATGGGGCAGGAGTTCGCCCAGGGCGCGGAGTGGTCGGAGGGCCACGGCCCGGACTGGTGGCTGCTCGATCCCTCGTACGCGGCGGAGAGCGACCACCGGGGCGTACGGAGCCTGGTCAGCGACCTGAACGCGGTGTACGGGTCGACGCCCTCGCTCTGGCAGCGCGACACGGTCCCGGAGGGATTCGCCTGGGTAGCGGGGGACGCCGCCGAGGACAACGTCTTCGCGTTCGTCCGGTACGACGCCGACGGGTCGCCGCTGCTCGCCCTCTCCCACTTCTCCCCGGTGGTGCGGCACGACTACCGCATCGGGGTGCCGGACGGCCCGGCGGCGTGGGTGGAGGTCCTGAACACGGACGCGGCGCGGTACGGGGGCGGCGACGTGTGCAACGAGGAGCCGCTGAAGCCGGAGGCGGTGGCGGCGCACGGCAGGGAGACGAGTGTGACGCTGACGCTCCCGCCGCTCGCGACGGTGTGGCTGCGGCCCGCCTGACGCGGCGCCGGCGGCGGTCCCGGGCTGTTTCCCCGGGCCGCCGCCGGCATCCTCATGTCCCGGTCCCGCGTCAGTACACGGTGTCCCGCTGGTCCGGTACGACACTGCCGTCGCCTCGCCGCACCGGGCCGAAGCCTCCGCCCGGCTCGGTGTAGGCGGTGGTGGCGCAGGGGTAGGGCGTGGTCCTGCGGGGCAGCGGCTCGATGAACATGGGGTTCACGACCCAGCGGCCGTCGGCGTTGTCGTAGGCACGGCACATCACCTCGTTCTTGTTGCGGTTGAGCACGAGGTGCGCGCCCGTTGCGTCACCGACGAACGTCACGTCGGTGTCGGCGTCACCGCCGCCGAGTGTGATCCGCCGGTCCGGGGCCTGCTTGTTCCAGGCGGCCCGGCCCTTGATCCCGTAGATCTCCTGGTTGATCCAGCAACGCTTGCCGTCGATGTACGGGATGGCCTCGCCCTCGGTGACGCCCACCCCGCCGCAGCCCTCGTTCCTGGTCGTGATGCGGCCCTCGCGGTCGAGTACGGAGCGGATCGCGACGGTGTGCGCGCGGTCGATGCCGATGCCGCGCGACCAGACCTCGGTGACCGGCTCGGAACCCGCGGAGACGATCCAGACGTCGAACCCGGCCCGCTGGAGCGTACGGACGAGGTCGCGCTGCTGGTCGTAGTAACGGACGTAGGCGGGCAGCACGTGGGTGCCGACGGTGCGGGTCGCGCCGACGGGCGCCGCGAGCGCCTCCTTGCGGGCGGCCGCCGTGTACGCGCGCAGTTCGGGGACGGTGTGTCCGGCGAACAGCTGGGGCACCCACGCGTACTGCGGAACGGTTCGCCGGTGGTTCCACTCCCCCGCGAAGGCGGCCGCGCCGCTCATCGTGGTGCCGTCCTCACGGATCTGGAGGATCTCGTCGGCGCAGCCGGTGTCGGTGGAGGTGGGCAGGGGCGCTCCCACCGGGACTCCGGTGCCGCAGGCCTCGGTGAGGGCCTGGTCCGCGGTGGCGGTCAGCCACTTGCTGGTGTCCTTCCAGCGGGCGGGCCGGAGGATCTTGTCGTGCCGCAGGGACCAGCTGATGGTGGCGTCGGTGACGTCGTTCTTGGTGATGGTGTTGTCCCAGTCGAACGCCGCGACGGGGCGCGGTCCGCCGTTGCCGTGGCAGGTACCGCGCTCGTCGATCACGCGCTGCAACTGGGCACGGTTGTGGCCGTACCAGCTGAGTCGGGGGGAGAGCCTGGGGCAGCGGGCCGTCGGCGCCGAGGACGCGCGATCGGCCGGGGCGGCGGCCACGGGGCCGGCTGCGGCCAGGACCGCGAGTGCTGCGGTCACGGCCGAGGTCCACGCGAGAACTAGTCGGTTACGCATGCGAGTGGACCGTACATCAACATTTCCGCGATGTTGAGGGGGCGCGCGCCGGTCCCGGGGCGGGGGCCGGAGCGCGCCAGGGTCCTCAGACGGCCGCCCCGAGCACGTCCTCCAGCTCCTGGAGCAGCCGCCGCTTCGGCCGGGCGCCGACCATCGACTTCACGGGCTCGCCCGAGCGGAAGACCATCAGGGTCGGCATCGACAGGACCGCGTAGCGGGAGGTGATCCCGGGGTTGCGGTCGACGTCGATCTGGACGATCTTGATGCGTTCGCTCTCCTCGGCCGCGATCGCGCCGAGCACCGGGGCGAGCTGGCGGCACGGTCCGCACCAGTCGGCGGTGAATTCGACGAGGACGGGGAGCCCGGCTCCCAGCACCTCCGCGTCGAAGCTCTCGTCGGTGACCTCGGCCACGCCTTCCACCTGGATCATGTCTCGTCCTCCCAGTTCATCGCACATCGTGGTTCGGGGCCGCCGGGCAGTTCGGCGGAAGCCTCCAGCTCGGCGCGGGCCAGCTGGGCGCCCACCTCCGTGCGGACCGACTGCAGCTGGCCGATGAGCGCGTCCAGCTCGCCGAGCTTGCGCCGGTAGACGGCCAGCGAGGCCGGGCAGCTGTCGCCGGCCGGATGACCGGCGCGCAGGCAGTCGACGAAGGGCCGGGTCTCCTCCAGGTCGAACCCGAAGTCCTGGAGGGTCCGGATCTGCTGGATCAGCCGCAGGTCTCCGTCGTCGTAGGTGCGGTACCCGTTCTCCGCCCGCCGGACGGGCAGCAGTCCGCGCGACTCGTAGTAGCGCAGAGTCCGCGTCGTCGTTCCGGCCCGCTCGGCCAGCTCCCCGATTCGCATGCCTCGACGGTAATCCTTGACGTCGGCGTCAAGGCAAGGACGGCCGGGCGAGGGGCGGGGCGCGCGCGAACACACGCCGGGCCGGTACGGAGTCTCCGTACCGGCCCGGCGTGCATGGGGCTCTTCACGCGTTCTCGCGCTTTCTCACGGCTCCGGCTTACGTTCCCCCGCGCCGTCTCACGTCTTCCTACGCCTTCGCGAGCGCGGGCTGCTCCTCGCCGCCGTCCCTGGCCTCGGGGACCTGCGGCTCGGCGGCGGGGCCCTCGTCCGAGATCATCGACTCGTCGAACGGCAGCGCCCCGGACAGGACCTGGTCCACCCGCTCGCGGTCGATCTCCTTGGTCCAGGTGCCGACGAGCACCGTGGCCACGGCGTTGCCCGCGAAGTTCGTCAGGGCGCGGGCCTCGCTCATGAAGCGGTCGATGCCGACGATCAGACCGACGCCGTCCACCAGTTCGGGCCGGTGCGACTGGAGACCGCCCGCGAGGGTGGCGAGACCGGCGCCGGTGACGCCTGCGGCGCCCTTGGAGGCGATCACCATGAAGACGAGGAGCGAGATCTGCTCGCTGATGCTGAGCGGGTCGCCCGTCGCGTTGGCGATGAAGAGCGAGGACATCGTGAGGTAGATCGCGGTGCCGTCGAGGTTGAAGGAGTATCCGGTCGGCACGGTGATGCCGACGACGGGCTTGCTGACGCCCATGTGCTCCATCTTCGCGATCAGCCTCGGCAGGGCCGACTCGGACGAGGAGGTGGAGAGGATGAGCAGGAACTCCCGGCCGAGGTACTTCAGCAGGGAGAAGATGTTGAGCCCGGCGACCAGGCGCAGGATCGTGCCCAGGATCAGGAACACGAAGAGGCCGCAGGTGATGTAGAAGCCGATCATGATGACCGCGAGCGACTTCAGCGCGTCGACGCCGGTCTCACCGACCACCGCGGCCATGGCGCCGAACGCCCCGACGGGGGCCAGCCACATGATCATGGCGAGGATCCGGAAGACCAGGCGCTGGAGGTGGCCGATACCGCGCAGTACGGGCTCGCCGGCCGATCCCATGGCCTGGAGCGCGAAGCCCGCCAGCAGGGCGATGAGCAGGGTCTGCAGGACCTCGCCCGAGGTGAAGGACGACACCATGGTGTCGGGGATGATGCCGAGCAGGAAGTCCGCGGTGGACGCGCTTTCCCCGGCCTGCGCCTCACCGGCGGCGCGGGTCGCCTCGGTGATGTGGAGACCGGAACCGGGCTCCAGGATGTTACCGACGACCAGGCCGATGGCGAGTGCGACGGTCGACATCACCAGGAAGTAGCCGAGGGCGAGCCCGCCGACCGCGCCGACCTTGGCCGCCTTGCGGACGGAGCCGACCCCCAGCACGATCGTGCAGAAGATGATCGGCGAGATCATCATCTTGATGAGGTTGACGAAGCCGGTCCCGATCGGCTTGAGCTCGACGGCTGCGCCCGGGGCCACGAGGCCCACCAGGATGCCCAGCCCCACCGCCACGATCACGGCGAGATACAGATACTTCGTACGGTCCCGCTTGGCGGCGGCCACTCCCACGGGGGTCTCCTCGGCTCGTTCTTGTCCCTCCCCCGTCCCTGGGGGCCCCGGCGACTATTCCGCGCCCTGTGACGCCGGTCACCCTTACGTGCATTTCGTTCGTAGGTTTTCGGCCAGGCAGACTGTGGAGATGCGTCTCCCCCGTGCCCGTCCGCGCAGCCTGGCCGGACAGCTCTTCGCCATGCAGGTGGTGCTGGTGGCTGCCGTCGTCGCGGGGTGCGCCTTCTTCGCGTACGCCTCGGGCAGTTCGCAGGCCCGCGAGACCGCGACCCGGCAGGCGCGGGCGGTGGCCCTGTCGGTGGCCGGTTCACCCTCGGTACGGGAGGCGATCCGCACCCCGGACCCGTCGGCCGTCCTCCAGCCGTACGCGGAGCGGGTCCGCAGGGACACCGGGATCGCCTTCGTCACGATCATGGATCCGCACCGGGTCCGCTGGACGCACCCGGACACCGGCCGGATCGGTGAGACCTTCCTCGGGCACACCGCGCGGGCACTGCGCGGCGAGACGTTCTCGGAGACGTACACCGGCACGCTCGGCCCGTCCATCCGGGTCGTCACGCCGGTCCGGGACGGCGGCCGGATCGTCGGGCTGGTCAGTGCGGGCATCACGGTCGAACGGGTCTCCACGCAGGTGCGGGCGCAGCTGGGCGCGCTGGGGCTCGCGGCGGGTGCGGCGCTGGCGCTCGGCGGCATCGGCACCTACGTGATAAACGCCCGGCTGCGGCGGCACACCCACGGGATGAACGCCGCCGAGCTGAGCCGGCTGCACGACTACCACGAGGCCACACTGCACGCGGTGCGTGAGGGGCTGCTGATGCTGGACGGGCAGCGCAGGATCGCCCTGATCAACGACGCGGGCCGGGAGCTGCTGGGGCTGGCACCGGGTACGGTCGGGCGCCGGGTCGCCGAACTCGATCTGCCGGCACCGCTGACCGGGGCGCTGCTCGCCTCCGAGGAGCGGGTCGACGAGGTGCATCTGACGGCGGACCGGGTGATCGTGGTCAACACCCGTCCGGTGGTGGGCGGCGAACGGCGCGGCACGGTCATCACCCTTCGCGACCACACGGAACTCCAGGCACTCTCCGGTGAGCTGGACTCCGAGCGGGGCTTCACGCAGGCGCTGCGCTCACAGGCGCACGAGGCGGCGAACCGGCTGCACACGGTGGTGTCGCTGATCGAGCTGGACCGGGCCGACGAGGCGGTCGGCTTCGCCACGGCGGAGCTGGAACTGGCGCAGGCGCTGACCGACCGCGTCGTCGGCGCGGTGGCCGAACCGGTGCTGGCGGCCCTGCTGCTGGGCAAGGCGGCACAGGCCAACGAGCGGGGGGTGGAGCTGGTGCTGGCGGACGACAGCCTGATCGACGACGGGGTCCTGCCCGCGTCGCTGCCGCAGCGCGACCTGGTGACCGTCCTCGGCAACCTGATCGACAACGCGGTGGACGCGGCGTCCGAGGCGGCGGCCGGCCCGCAGGGCGGCGGCGCCGCCGACAGCGCCGTCCCCGCCCAGCGCACCCCGCTGCCGTCCCGCCCCGCGCACGCGCGGGTCACCGTCACGGCACTCGCCGGCGACGGCGAACTCCTGCTGCGGGTCGCCGACAGCGGGACGGGCGTCGACCCGGCCGACACCGAGGAGGTGTTCCGGCGCGGCTGGTCCACGCACGGGGCCGGCCGAGGAATCGGACTGGCGCTCGTACAGCAGGCCGCCCACCGCAACGGCGGCACGGTCACCCTGGAGCGGGGGGCGGACGGCGGCGCGGAGTTCACCGTACGGCTGCCGCTGCCCGACAACGACGGCGCGCCGAGGAGCATGGCCCCATGAACACAGAGATCCGGGTGCTGGTCGTCGAGGACGATCCGGTCGCCGCCGACGCCCATCAGCTGTACGTGGACCGGGTGCCGGGATTCACGGTGGCCTCGGTCGCGCACTCCCGCGCCGAGGCGGTGCGCGCGCTGGAGCGCACGCCGGTCGATCTGCTGCTCCTGGACCTGTACCTGCCGGACGGGCACGGTCTGCACCTGCTGCGCTCGCTGCGGGCCGCCGGGCACACCGCCGACGTGATCGCGGTGACCTCGGCCCGCGATCTGGCCGTGGTCCGGGAGGGGGTGTCGCTCGGTGTCGTCCAGTACGTGCTGAAGCCGTTCACCTTCGCCACCCTGCGCGACCGGCTCGTCCGCTACGCGGAGTTCCGGGCGGCGGCCGGTGAGGCGAGCGGCCAGGACGAGGTCGACCGCGCGCTCGCCTCGCTGCGCTCCCCGCAGCCCGCCCGGCTGCCGAAGGGCCTGAGCGGCCCGACGCTGGAGGCCGTGACGCGGGCGCTGCGCTCGGCCCCGGACGGCGTGACGGCCGCCGCCGCAGGCGTGGAGCTGGGGATCTCCCGCATCACCGCGCGCCGCTACCTGGAGCACCTGGTGACGGCCGGGCGCGCCGTGCGCAGTCCGCAGTACGGACAGATCGGGCGCCCGGAACTGCACTACCGATGGGTGGCCGAGGCCCGCTGAACGGCCTCCAGGCCTCCCCGGGAGCCCCTCGCGGACCCTAGGAGATTCCTACGAGCCGTGGCCTCGGTGGAACACACCGTAGTCAGACGGCCTGCGACCTCTTACGGTAGGGCCGTGCACCCCACCCCGCCTTTCAACGCTCCCGCCGCGCGCAGACTGCGCGAGGCCCTGGGAATGGCCCCCGGTCATGTCGCCTACGGCCTCGGCGCCCAGTACGGACTCCGGATCACCGCCGAGACCGTAGCAGCCTGGGAGCGTGGACTCGCCCTGCCGAGCGAGTACGAACTCACCGCGCTCGCGGGCGTGTTGTGGTGCTCCCCCGGCGAACTCCTGACCGCCGCCCGCACCCTGCGCGAGCACCGGGTCGCCCGGCAGCTGTCACCGGACGAGCTGGCGGGCCTGCTGGGGATGGCCGCCTCCGCGTATCTGCGGATGGAGGAGTCGGGACGGTGGCGCGGCAACGAACGCCAGTCCGCGGCGCTCACCGAGGCGCTGGGCCTGACCCCCGCCGACTTCGTGACGGCGACCGGCCGCGACGAGGAACTGGCCGAACTCCTGCGCAGCGCCGTGACGACGCGCTGGCAGGCGTACGTGAAGCCGGTCGCCAAGGTGGTACCGGTGGACCGGCGCCTGATCCAGGGCGTCCTGGAGGAGTTGCACTCCGAGTACCAGGCACTGATGGTGTCCACGCTGAGCTGGAGCAGCACCGGCACCGAACGCGAGGGCGGCACGGGCGACGCGGGCCGGGCGTTCCTGGCACAGATAGTGAGCCGGTTCTGGCAGACGACGCAGAAGTGACCGGCCGCCGCCGACGGCCCTCGGCGGTCCCGGCGCGCCACCGGCCCCGCTGACCGCGCCGGCGCCGGAACGCGGCCCCCGGTCCGCCCCGCCAGGTCGGCGGGGCGGCCGGGGCCCGGCCGAGGGGTCAGAAGACCGACTCGGCCTCGTGCATGCGCTCCAGCGGGACGTGCTTCAGCTGGGTCACCGCGTCGGCCAGCGGCACCATCTCGATGTCGTTGCCGCGCAGGGCGGTCATCCGGCCGAAGTCACCTCGGTGCGCCGCCTCCACCGCGTGCCAGCCGAAGCGGGTGGCGAGCACCCGGTCGTAGGCGGTCGGCGTGCCGCCGCGCTGGACGTGGCCGAGGATGACCGGGCGGGCCTCCTTGCCGAGCCGGGTCTCCAGCTCGACGGCGAGGCGGTTGCCGATGCCCTGGAAGCGCTCGTGGCCGAACTGGTCGATCGCGCCCTTGGCGTACGGCATCGAGCCCTCGGCCGGGTGCGCGCCCTCGGCGACGCAGATGACGGCGAACTTCTTGCCCCGGGCGAAGCGCTCCTCGACCATCTTGACCAGGTCCTCGACCTGGAACTTGCGCTCGGGCAGGCAGATGCCGTGGGCGCCGCCGGCCATGCCCGACTCCAGCGCGATCCAGCCCGCGTGGCGGCCCATCACCTCGACGACCATGACGCGCTGGTGGGACTCGGCGGTGGTCTTCAGACGGTCTATGGCCTCGGTGGCGACGCCCACCGCGGTGTCGAAGCCGAAGGTGCGGTCGGTGGCCGAGATGTCGTTGTCGATGGTCTTCGGGACGCCGACGACGGGCATTCCGGCGTCCGAGAGCATCCGGGCGGCCGTGAGGGTGCCCTCGCCGCCGATCGGGATCAGCGCGTCCATGCCGTAACGGCGGCTCAGCTCGGCACAGTTCTCGGCCGCCTCGCGCAGCCGGTCGCGCTCCAGCCGGGCGGAGCCGAGGATGGTGCCGCCCCGGGCGAGGATGCCGCTGACCGCGTTGAGGTCGAGGGGGCGGAAGTGTCCGTCGAGGAGTCCCTTGAACCCGTCCTCGAAGCCGATGACCTCGTCGCCGTGACCCACCACGGCACGGTGCACGACCGAGCGGATCACTGCGTTCAGGCCTGGGCAGTCGCCGCCTGCGGTGAGAACTCCGATACGCATCGTGCTTTGTCTCCTGCTCGCTTGGGCCTGTCCGGCGGATCAGGGCGCGACCCCGGCCATGGTCCGCCGGACAGACCCTGGGGACCTGTCCGCCGGCCACTGCAGAATCCCCCGTACCGTGAGCCACGGTGATTGTCCCACGCCGGGTACGTACCTCGCGCTCCCGGCCGCCCCGGGGCCGCGGAGAGGGGCTTTCGCCCGGCGGGCGGCCTCTCGGCCCCCGCAGGTATCGTCAAACAGGCGATATCACCCATACCTGCCAGCAAGGACGGGAGAGCACGCGTGACGCGCAGCGTGTACGTGACCGGGATCGACCGGGGAGACGGCCGCCAGGTCGTCGATCTGGGAGTCATGGAGCTCCTGACGCGCCAGGTGGACCGGGTCGGGGTGTTCCGCCCGCTGGTCCACGACGATCCCGACCGGCTGTTCGAGCTGCTGCGGGCCCGCTACCGGCTCTCGCAGGACCCGGGGACGGTCTACGGCCTGGATTACCACGAGGCGTCCGCGATCCAGGCGGAGCAGGGTACCGACGAACTGGTCTCCCGGCTCGTCGACCGCTTCCACCGGGTGGCGCAGAAGTACGAGGTGGTCCTCGTGCTCGGCACCGACTTCGCGGCCACCCAGCTCCCCGACGAGCTGGCGCTGAACGCCCGCCTCGCCAACGAGTTCGGCGCCTCGGTCATCGCGGTGGTCGGCGGCCAGGACCAGAACGCGGAGTCCGTACGGGCCGAGACGCGCAACGCGTACCGCGCGTACGCCGGGCTGGGCTGCGACGTGGTCGCGATGGTGGTGAACCGGGTCGCGTCCGAGGACCGCGAGGTCATCGCGGAGCGGCTCGCGGCCACGCTGCCGGTCCCCTGTTCGGTGCTGCCCGACGATCCGGCCCTCTCGGCGCCCACGGTCGCCCAGATCACCGCGGCGCTGGGCGGGACGGTGCTGCTCGGCGACGACGCGGGGCTGGCCAGGGACGCGCTGGACTTCGTGTTCGGCGGCGCGATGCTGCCGAACCTGCTGAACGCGCTGACGCCGGGCTGCCTGGTGGTGACGCCCGGGGACCGCGCCGATCTGGTGGTCGGCTCGCTGGCCGCGCACAGCGCCGG
Organism: Streptomyces sp. 840.1; assembly: GCF_003751445.1. Classification (NCBI taxonomy): domain Bacteria; kingdom Bacillati; phylum Actinomycetota; class Actinomycetes; order Kitasatosporales; family Streptomycetaceae; genus Streptomyces; species Streptomyces sp. 840.1. Next base: position 385,966 of record NZ_RJUU01000001.1, read on the forward strand.
GACCCCGCCCATCGCGGGCCTGCTGCTGACGCTGAACGAGCGTCCCGGCGAGGAGATACTCAAGCTGGCCGCACGGCTCGCACCGGGTACCCCGGTCGTCGCGGTGGCCGACGGTTCCTTCCCCACCGCCGAGAAGCTCTTCGCCCTGGAGGGCAAGCTGAACGCGGCGACGCCGCGCAAGGCCGAGACGGCGCTGGGACTCTTCGAGCGCCATGTCGACACCGGGGCGCTCCTCGACCGGATCTCGGTCGCCCGCAGCGGCCGGGTCACGCCGATGATGTTCGAGCACGAGCTGCTGGAGCAGGCCCGCGCGGACCGGCGCCGGGTGGTGCTGCCGGAGGGCACCGAGGAACGGGTGCTGCGCGCCGCCGACGTACTGCTGCGGCGCGACGTCTGCGACCTCACCCTCCTCGGCGACCCCGGCATCGTCCGCAAGAAGGCCGCCGACCTGGGCATCGACCTGGCCGGCACCCAGCTCGTCGACCCGCAGACCTCCGAGCTGCGCCAGGCCTTCGCGGAGCGGTACGCGCAGTTGCGCGCCCACCGAGGGGTGACGGTCGAGCTCGCGCACGACGTCGTCTCGGACGTCAACTACTTCGGCACCCTGATGGTGCAGGAGGGCCTCGCGGACGGCATGGTCTCCGGTGCGGTCCACTCCACGGCGGCGACGATCCGGCCGGCCTTCGAGATCATCAAGACCAAGGGGGGCGAGCGGAGCTCGTCAGGCAGGGCGGCGGGCGCCGGGGGGACTGGGCCGGGTGCCTCGATCGTCTCCTCGGTCTTCTTCATGTGCCTCGCGGACAAGGTCCTGGTGTACGGCGACTGCGCGGTCAACCCGGACCCGGACGCGGAGCAGCTCGCCGACATCGCCGTCCAGTCGGCGGTCACCGCGGCCCGCTTCGGCGTGGAGCCCCGGATCGCGATGCTCTCGTACTCGACGGGCACCTCGGGCACGGGGGCCGACGTGGACAAGGTCCGTGAGGCGACGGAGCTGGTGCGCGCGAGCCACCCGGAGCTGATGATCGAGGGTCCCATCCAGTACGACGCGGCGGTGGAACCCAGCGTCGCCGCGACGAAGCTGCCGGGCTCCGAGGTGGCGGGCCGGGCGACGGTGCTGATCTTCCCGGACCTGAACACCGGCAACAACACCTACAAGGCCGTGCAGCGCTCGGCGGGAGCGGTGGCCGTCGGCCCGGTCATGCAGGGGCTGCGCAAGCCCGTCAACGACCTGTCCCGGGGCGCGCTGGTGCAGGACATCGTCAACACCGTGGCCATCACGGCGATCCAGGCACAGGGCGAGGAGTGACCCGCGACATGACCACCACCGAAGGTGCCGCAGCAGGTACGGGGCCGAGCCGGGTGCTCGTCCTCAACTCCGGCTCCTCCTCAGTGAAGTACCAGCTCCTGGACATGCGCGACCACTCCCGGCTCGCGTCCGGGCTGGTCGAGCGGATCGGCGAGGAGACCTCCCGGCTGGTGCACACCCCGCTGACCGGCGGCGGTGGCGAGCCCCGGGAGCGCACCGGCCGCATCGCCGACCACGAGGCGGCCCTGAAGGCGGCCGCCGATGAGCTGGCCGCCGACGGGCTCGGCCTGGACTCCCCCGAGCTGGCGGCGATCGGCCACCGGGTGGTGCACGGCGGGCTGCGGTTCACCGAGCCGACCGTGATCACCGACGAGGTGCTGAAGGAGATCGAGCGCCTCGTCCCGGTGGCGCCGCTGCACAACCCCGCGAACATCACCGGTATCCGCACCGCGCAGGCGCTGCGCCCGGACCTGCCGCAGGTGGCGGTCTTCGACACCGCGTTCCACACCACGATGCCGGAGTACGCGGCCCGGTACGCGATCGACGTGGAGACGGCCGACGCGCACCGGATCCGGCGCTACGGATTCCACGGCACCTCGCACGCCTACGTCTCGCGCAAGACGGCCGAGCTGCTGGGCCGCGCCCCGCAGGACGTCAACGTCATCGTGCTGCACCTGGGCAACGGGGCATCGGCCTCCGCCGTGGCGGGCGGCCGGTGCGTGGAGACGTCGATGGGACTGACCCCCTTGGAGGGGCTGGTGATGGGTACGCGGTCGGGGGACATCGATCCGGCCGTCACCTTCCACCTCAAGCGGGTGGCGGGGATGTCGGCGGACGAGATCGACGTCCTGCTCAACAAGAAGAGCGGTCTGGTCGGCCTCTGCGGCGACAACGACATGCGGGAGATCCGGCGCCGGGTCGACGAGGGCGACGAACGTGCCGCGCTCGCCTTCGACATCTACGTCCACCGGCTGAAGAAGTACATCGGCGCCTATTCGGCGGTCCTCGGCCGGGTGGACGCCGTGGTGTTCACGGCGGGGGTCGGCGAGAACTCCGCTCCGGTACGGGAGGCTGCCATCGCCGGTCTGGAGGAGCTCGGCCTGGTGGTGGACGCGGATCTCAACGCCGTACGGTCCGGCGCACCCCGGCTGATCTCGCCGGATTACGCACGGGTCGCGGTCGCCGTGGTGCCGACGGACGAGGAACTGGAGATCGCCGGCCAGACCTTCGCACTGATCGACAACTGAGCGCACCCGCGCCCCTTTGTATCTTCCACCAGCCGGAATATTCCGCAGCGAAACAAACCGATAGGATCCGCCTCATGCGCCGTTCCAAAATCGTCTGCACCCTCGGTCCCGCCGTCGACTCCCATGAGCAGCTCGTCGCTCTGATCGAGGCCGGCATGAGCGTGGCCCGATTCAACTTCAGTCACGGCTCCCACGCGGAGCACCAGGGTCGTTACGACCGGGTCCGCAAGGCCGCCGCCGAGACCGGCCGGGCGGTCGGCGTACTCGCCGACCTCCAGGGCCCGAAGATCCGCCTGGCGAAGTTCGCCGAGGGCCCCGTCGAACTGGTCCGGGGGGACGAGTTCGTCATCACCGCCGAGGACGTCCCCGGGGACAAGTCGATCTGCGGCACCACCTACAAGGGCCTGCCCGGCGACGTCGCCAAGGGCGACCCGATCCTGATCAACGACGGCAACGTCGAGCTGAAGGTCGTCTCCGTGGACGGCCCCCGGGTCCACACCATCGTCATCGAGGGCGGGGTGATCTCCGACCACAAGGGGATCAACCTGCCGGGTGCGGCGGTCAACGTCCCGGCCCTGTCCGAGAAGGACATCGACGACCTCCGCTTCGCCCTGAAGATGGGCTGCGACCTGGTCGCGCTCTCCTTCGTCCGGGACGCCGGTGACGTCAAGGACGTCCACAAGATCATGGACGAGGAGGGCCGCCGGGTCCCCGTCATCGCCAAGGTCGAGAAGCCGCAGGCCGTCGAGAACATGGAGGGCGTCGTCGCGGCGTTCGACGGTGTGATGGTCGCCCGCGGCGACCTCGCCGTCGAGTACCCGCTGGAGAAGGTCCCGATGGTGCAGAAGCGCCTGGTGGAGCTCTGCCGGCGCAACGCCAAGCCGGTGATCGTCGCGACCCAGATGATGGAGTCGATGATCACCAACTCCCGCCCGACCCGCGCCGAGGCGTCCGACGTCGCGAACGCGATCCTGGACGGCGCGGACGCGGTCATGCTCTCCGCGGAGTCCTCGGTCGGCGCGTACCCGATCGAGACGGTCAAGACGATGTCGAAGATCGTCGTCGCCGCCGAGGAAGAGCTGCTCTCCAAGGGCCTCCAGCCGCTGGTGCCGGGCAAGAAGCCGCGCACCCAGGGCGGTTCGGTGGCCCGCGCGGCCTGCGAGATCGCGGACTTCCTGAACGGTGCGGCCCTGGTGGCCTTCACCCAGTCCGGCGACACCGCCCGCCGCCTCTCCCGCTACCGCGCGGCCCAGCCCATCCTGGCCTTCACCACGGACGAGGCCACCCGCAGCCAGCTGGCCCTCAGCTGGGGCGTCGAGGCCCACGTCGTTCCGCACGTGGACACCACGGACGCGATGGTCGACCTGGTCGACGCGGAGCTGCTGAAGCTCGGCCGCTACAACACCGGCGACACGATGGTCATCACGGCCGGCTCGCCCCCCGGCGTCCCGGGCACGACCAACATGGTGCGCGTGCACCACGTGGGCGGCCAGGGCCGCGACTGACCCGGTCCGCACGGACAGCTGGAACGGCTGTGGGCCGCACCCTTCGGGGTGCGGCCCACAGCCGTTTCCACGGCTCACGGACGGGCTCCGGTCAGCCGGTGCCCTTGGTGAAGTAGTTCTGCAGGCCCGGCACCGTCAGCGTCCCGCCGAACTGGCCCGCCTGCGTCACCTTCACGTTGGTGAAGAAGGCGAACGGCACGTTGATCGGGGGCGGCGTCTGGGGGCTGAACGTGATCGGGATGAGGCCGAAGAGGTTGCCCTTCAGCTCCTCCGTGTACATCGTCACCGTGCCGTTGCGGATGGTGGAGGTGGAACCCTTCCGCGCCTTCACGTGACCGGTCGCGTCCGACTGCGGGCCGACCGTCATCTGGTGGAGGTCCTTGATGTCGAGCGAGGTGGCGGTGAACTTCAGCACCTTCTTCGTGCTGCCGTCGCCCTTCTGCACCTCCACGATGCCCTTGTAGTCGAGTCCGCTCAGGGTGAGCAGCGAACTCTCAAGGATCCACGGGTCGTTCGGGAGGCGGGGGATGCCCTGCTCCAGATCGGCCGCGGCAAGTGCCTTCGGGTCGGCGGTCGGGCACGGGAAGGAGGGCTTGGCGCCGTCCGGGATGTCCTCGTCCTTCTTGGGGTCGAGTCCCTTGGCGTCCTTGTCCAGCTCCTCGACCGGCTTGCCGGCCTTGCCCGCAGCCTCACGGATGGCGTCGGCGGTCTTGTCGGCCGTGTCCTTCGCCGCTTCGGTGACCTTCTCGACGGGCTTGTCGGCGGGCTTGTCCGCCGCCGTGCCGGAGGACTTGTCCGTGTCGCTCGCGGACGGCTTCGGGGACGCGGTCGTGGCACTCGGGGACGGGCTCGCCGTCTCCTTGTCCGGTCCGTCGAAGAGGTCCTTGAGCGCGTCACCGACGCCCAGCGGGTCGAGCGGGTTCTTCGACTCGGTGGGCGAAGGAGTCGCGCTCGGCGTCTCGGCCGGGGTGTCGGCGGCCTTCTTGGCCGAGTCCGTCTCCGGGTCGCCCGTGGCGCTCTCGGAAGGGGTGGCCGAGGGCTTCGGGGTGGTGGCCCCGTCGCTCTTGTCCGGGGTGGCCGTCTCGCTCGCCGTGGCGGACGGGGACGGCTTCTTCGTCTCCGACGCGGAGGGCGACGGCGACTCGCTCGGCTCGTCGGAGCGGGTCACGCACGGGCCGGGCGCGTAGGGGATGTCCGCGCTGTCGTCGGCCATCGCCAGCTTCGGGGTGAGCCCCATCCCGACGAACACCGCGGTCGGCATCGCGGCGAGCGCGAACGCCTTCTTGCCCGCGGGCATGTGGAGCTTCGTCAGCAGCGACTTCCTGGGGGCGGCGTGGCGCGGCCCTCTTCGCTCCTGGAGCCCGCTCCCGCCCGCCGTGTCCGTCTGATTGTCGTCACCCCGCACGATGCCTCCCGCCGTCGACCTCAACTGCCGTCTCGTACTTCGCCGGCTCCTGCTGGGGAACGGCCGCCCCCTGGAGCGCGCCCCCGGGATGGCCGGCGGTCTGCTCGTCCGTCGTGTACGAGAGGCCGTCCGGCGCCGCCGCTGCGGGGACTCCCCCTGCGGGCGCGGCCTCGTCCGTCACGGGCTCACCGGGAGCCCAGGACAGGGAGAGGGCACCGCCGAGCAGGGAGAACAGGAAGCCGATCAGGAAGCCGCCGATGTTGGCGACGGGGATCGAGATCAGTGCGAGCAGGATCGCCGCGACACCCGCGAACACCCGGACGATGTGGTGGAACCACATCGTCAGACCGAGCGTGATCAGCAGGATCCCGATGATCAGGGATCCCGCGCCCGCGGTGGTGGACATCGCCAGCGTCATGTTGCCGAGGTGCATGTTCGCGTACGGGAAGTACGCGATGGGTACACCGCCGAGGATGGTGAACAGACCCGCCCAGAACGGCCGGTTACCCCGCCAGGTGCGGAAGCGTCGCCGGAAGACGCGGAGGTAGTGCTCGTTCTGCCCTGTGGATTCGGGGCTCATGGAAAACAGCTCCCTGGAACCGGTACTGCTGTGAGAAGAAGAGAAGGGTGGGCGGCCGGGAGCATGTCGCGCATGCCCCCGGCCACCCGGGCGAGTGCTTAGTAGCACTCCTTGACACCCTTGTGGAGCGACAGCTTCAGGTCAGGAAGCTTGAACGTTCCCGCTGTGGTCGCCCACGCCTGCTGCTTGACCTTCGACAGCTTGGCGACCTCGGCCCGCTGCGAGAACCCGTAGGGGTTGGCCTGGGTTCCGGGCTGGATGCCCGGGTTCTTCAGCGAACCGGCGGCGACGCCGATGTCGATGTTCGTGAACTCGGCGTCCGCGCCCAGCGAAGAGACATCGAGGTACAGGTCCTTGGCGTAGACCTTTTCCTTGCCGGTGCCCGCGTGGAGCTCCAGCGTCACGCTGCCGAGACCGAACGGCAGGTCAGGGGTGACCACCGACTGGCACATGTTGGTGATAGTGGCCTCGCTGAACCCGGACACGGCGACCGGAGCGGCCATGTCCTTGCCCTTGAGGTCCTTGCCCGTCGCCACACTGCCGTACTGGACGAAGTCCTGGCCGACCAGCTGATCCGCGCTGACCTTGAACTCCTGGCCGGACACGCTGAACGAAGCGGCGAGCGCGCCCTGTGCCAGGCCGACACCCACCGCGGCGGTGGCTATGACGCTCGGCACCATGACGACAGCGAAACGCTTCCATCTCGTGCCACCGCGAACCTGGGAACTCATACTTTTCCTCCTTCTCGGACGTACATCTCCGGCCTGGCATCCTGCCCGACCTGGGATGGGAGAAGTGCTACGTCCTCGGAAAGGAGAGCGCCCGCGAACGGGGACGTGAACCGCGCCCGAATCACCGGCGATCACCCCCGAGCGACAACCACTGGCCACGCGTTCGCGCAACCTCTTCGGACAGGCCCTGCCGTTCAGCAGGAACCCCCCTGTCCGGAGCCGGCGCCACTGCCGCCGGCCCACCCGGTGGGGACCCAACAGAGCCGCCGCACCGACTGGCAGCCGGACTGGCGTTATTGGACCGAGCGTGGCCGATCGTGGTCCATTCACGGCCGTGACACAAGGGGGTTCGTTACTCACTGGTAACGGCGCGATAACCCAGTCACGACCGGGCGGCACCGACCGGCCACACAGGGTTGCCCCGGGCCCGCAGACGAATCACGGCATTGGCGGCCGAAGCCGGACAGATCTCAGCGGGTGATTTACTCGGAGTAACAGCCGTTGCTTTTATCAAGATTTGGTAAAGCGTGGGCTTCTCTTATCGCCCCGACGCGAAAACGGCCGCGGCTCCCGGAAGGAGCCGCGGCCGTGTTGTCAGATCAGAACAAGACGCGTGCGAGCGCGGTGCGCGCGGCGCCCACCCGGGGGTCGTCGGGGCCGATCACCTCGAACAGCTCCAGCAGCCGCACCCGGACCCGGTCCCGGTCGTCGCCGAAAGTCCGGCGGACCGTCTCGACGAGCCGGCCGAACGCGTCCTCGACATGACCGCCCACCAGGTCCAGGTCGGCCGCGGCGAGCTGGGCCGGCACATCGGCCGGGTTCTCGGCGGCGTCCTTGCGGACCTGCTGCGGGTCCGTCCTCTGGACCCGGGCCAGGAGTTCGGCCTGGGCGAGACCGAGCTTGGCCTCGCCGTTGGCCGGCTCGTCGGAGAGGACGTTCTTGTACGCCTGGACGGCACCGGCGAAGTCATTGGCGTCCAGCGCCTGCGCGGCCGCCTCCAGAAGGGCGTCGTACGGCCCGGCGGGCACCGGAGCGGGCTCCTGCGCGGCCGCGCCCGGAGCCGCCGCGTCCTGGTCGACCACGATGCCGGTGAGCCCGAACCGCTCCTCGCCGACCTGGATCAGCTGGTCCAGCGTCTCCCGGATCTGGGCTTCGGGAGCCGCGCCCTGGAAGAGCGGCAGCGCCTGGCCGGCGACGACGGCGAAGACCGCCGGGATGCCCTGGATCCCGAACTGCTGCATCAGCATCTGGTTGGCGTCGACATCGACCTTGGCCAGCACGAAGCGGCCGTTGTACTGCTGGGCCAGCCGCTCCAGGAGCGGTCCCAGCTGCTTGCACGGCTCGCACCACTCGGCCCAGAAGTCGATGACGACGGGGACTTCGGCGGAGCGCTGCAGTACGTCGCTCTCGAAGCCCGCCTCATCGACATCGAACACAAGGGAGGAAGCGGGTACGGCGGCGGGGCCACCCTGCCGGGCGGACTCGGCGCGGGCCTGCTCCGCCTTCACCTTGGCCTCACCGGCCGCCTTCACCGCGGCGAGGTCGACGACACCGCTCATGGACATGTTCCTAGGCTGCATACGTACATCCTCCCCCCTTGGCACACCGATCCGGAAAGCGATACGTGAACCGCGCCCGTCCGCGACCCCCGCCGGTGTGCGAGGTGTGCGGACAGACACGGCCCGAGGGCCCCTGAAAGACCCGGTTCGGCACCCGGTCCCCACCCGGTGCCTGTGGCTGTCGTTCGTCCGTGGCGCGACGCCGGCCGACCGGCATCCTTACGCTACGACCCGTAGCGTAACTGGCCACGCCCCCTGCTGAACAGGACCACCCGGTGATCTGTCTCACGGCCGACGGGGCCGGTCGGATTTAGCTACTGGCGGGTATGGTCGCGTCATGCTGAGCCACAGCCACCCCAAACCCTCACGAACGGGACGACCGCGCAATGCCGCGGCCGATGAGGCGATCCTGGAGGCGACCAGAGCCTCACTGGTCGATCTCGGCTGGTCGAAGCTGACGATGGGTGATGTGGCGACGCGGGCCGGGGTCGCCAAGACGACGCTGTACCGGCGCTGGGCGGGCAAGAACGAACTGGTCGTGGACGCGGTCGCGGTCCTCTTCGACGAGCTGGAACTCCCCGATCTGGGCAGTCTGTCCGCCGATGTGCAGGCGGTGGTGCTGCAGTTCGCCGCGCTCCTGGAGCGCCCGGAGACCCAGACCGCGCTGATGGCCGTGGTCGCGGAGTCGACCCGGGACGAGGCGCTGCGGACCCGGATCCGCGACTCGATCGTGAACCGGCAGAAGCGCCTCGTCCTCCAGGGCCGCCGACGGGCCCAGGAACGCGGCGAGTTGCCGCAGGAGCAGGACGAGGTCACGGCGGCCCTGACGGCGGACCTGATCTTCGACGTGATCGCCGGGGCCGTGGTGCACCGGGCGCTGGTGAGCGCCGAACCCGTCGATGCCGACTGGGCCCGGCGCTTCACCCTGCTGCTCCTGGCGGGGCTGGGCGCGGCCGCCGCCGGATAGCGCGGCGGGGGGGTTACTTCTGCCAGGCGCAACTGCCCAGCGTGGCCCGGCCGGCGGAGACCAGACGGTCCGCCTGCTTCGGCGCCATCAGCTTGGTGCGGTCGCTGTGGCAGACGACGGTGCGGTCGCCCTGCCCGGCCAGGTCCACCAGGATCTGGTCCCAGTGGCGGTACTGGACGTCATGGCCGGAGTCGGCGTACGTACGGACCACCGGGGTGACCGGCAGCGCCTTGCGCCAGGCCGCGAGGGCGGCGGCCGTCGGCACGGTGGTGTCCTTGTCGCCGCCGTAGAGGTAGACGGGCGCCTTCAGCTTCGACAGGTCGGGCCCGGGGCGCTGGCAGTAGAGCCGCTGCTCGTGCACCTGCGGCGCCGGATCGGACTTCTGGCCGCGCTGGTTGTACGTGCGGGCGCCCTCCTCGTACGCGGTGTCGGCGAAGCCCGGGATGGACTTGACGGCGCTGTCGTCGGGGAACGCCCACCAGGAACGCGGGTCGGCTATCGAGTCCTTGACCGCGTCGGTGAGCTGGTCGTCGCTCAGAGAGCAGTAGGCGGCCTTCTCGCCGTACGGCGGGAGCGCGGCGGCCAGGTGGAGGGCCTTGATCCGGCCCGGGGCGCGGGCGGCGAGCTCGGCGGCGTAGGGTCCGCCGCCGGAGATCGCGATCACCGAGACCTTCTTGACGCCGATCCGGTCCAGGACCTCGAGGGCGTCCTTCGCGAAGTCGGCCTTGCCGAGGGACGGGTCGTACTCCGTGTCACCGAAGCCGTTGCGCTCCACGGAGATCAGCCGGAGTCCGAACGACGCCCGGGTGGACCGGAAGAAGTCCGTCATGTGCGCGGCCCGCGCGCTGGTTCCGGTTCCGCCGATGTACAGGACCGGGGTGCCGCCCCGGCGTCCCTCGTCGATGTAGTGCGCGGTGCGGCCGCTGGAGAGCTTCGCGGCCTGCACATCCGGGCCGAGCGAGTCGAAGGCGTCCTGCACCCTCGGCTTCGGTGCCGGTGCGGCGCTGACCGCCGTCGAACCGCTGACCAGCAGCGTTCCGAGTACGGCGAGTGCGGCGCCCGCGGCCGCTGTCATTCTCCCGGACAGTCTCACTGTGTTCCTCCAGAGGGGTACGAGTATCGCGGCTGCGCCTACCCGGCCCCCTGGAGGTGACACCTGTAACTACCGACTGCCTGTCAGAACCCGGGCGGTTCCGTGTAGGTGCCCCATTCCTCGCGCAGCACCCCGCAGATCTCGCCGAGGGTCGCCTCGGCCCGGACGGCGTCGAGCATCGGGGCGATCATGTTGGAGCCGTCGCGGGCGGCGGCCAGCATCGCGTCCAGCGCGGCGCCCACCCGGGCGTCGTCGCGGCCGTCCTTGCGGCCGGCGAGCTCGATGACCTGGTCGCGCTCGACCTCGTGGCTGACCCGCAGGATCTCCAGGTCGCCGGTGACCGAGCCGTGGTGGACGTTGACGCCGACGACCCGCTTGTCGCCCTTCTCCAGCGAACGCTGGTACTGGAAGGCGGACTCGGCGATCTCGCCGGTGAACCAGCCGTCCTCGATGCCGCGCAGGATGCCCGAGGTCATCGGCCCGACGGGGTGCTGTCCGTCCGGGTGGGCGCGGGTGCCGCGCTCCTTGATCTGGTCGAAGATCTTCTCGGCGTCCGCCTCGATCCGGTCGGTGAGCTGCTCCACGTACCAGGAACCGCCCAGCGGGTCGGCCACGTTGGCGACGCCGGTCTCCTCCATCAGCACCTGCTGGGTGCGCAGGGCGATCTCGGCGGCCTGCTCGGAGGGGAGCGCGAGGGTCTCGTCCAGGGCGTTGGTGTGCAGCGAGTTGGTACCGCCGAGGACGGCGGAGAGCGCCTCGACGGCGGTGCGTACGACGTTGTTGTAGGGCTGCTGGGCGGTGAGCGAGACCCCGGCGGTCTGGGTGTGGAAGCGCAGCCACTGCGCCTTGTCGGTCTTCGCGCCGTACGTCTCCTTCATCCAGCGGGCCCAGATCCGGCGGGCCGCGCGGAACTTGGCGATCTCCTCGAAGAAGTCGAGGTGCGCGTCGAAGAAGAAGGAGAGGCCGGGTGCGAAGGTGTCGACCTCCAGGCCGCGGGAGAGGCCGAGCTCCACGTATCCGAAGCCGTCGGCCAGGGTGTACGCGAGCTCCTGCGCGGCCGTCGCCCCGGCCTCGCGGATGTGGTAGCCGGAGACGGAGAGCGGCTTGTACGCGGGGATGTCGCGGGCGCAGTGCTCCATCAGGTCACCGATGAGACGCAGATGGGGCTCGGGCTGGAAGAGCCACTCCTTCTGCGCGATGTACTCCTTGAAGATGTCCGTCTGGAGCGTGCCGTTGAGCACGGCCGGGTCGACGCCCTGGCGCTCGGCGGCGACCAGGTACATGCAGAAGACGGGCACGGCGGGGCCGCTGATCGTCATCGACGTCGTGACGTCACCGAGCGGGATGTCCTTGAAGAGGACCTCCATGTCGGCGGCGGAGTCGATGGCCACCCCGCAGTGGCCGACCTCGCCCAGCGCGCGGGGGTCGTCGGAGTCGCGGCCCATCAGCGTCGGCATGTCGAAGGCGACGCTGAGCCCGCCGCCGCCGGCGGCCAGGATCATCTTGTAGCGCTCGTTGGTCTGCTCGGCGTTGCCGAAGCCGGCGAACTGGCGGATCGTCCAGGTGCGGCCCCGGTAGCCGGTCGGGTGGAGCCCGCGGGTGAAGGGGTACTCACCGGGCCAGCCGATCCGCTCGAAGCCCTCGTACGTGTCCCCGGGCCGGGGGCCGTACGCAGGCTCGACCGGATCCCCGGAGAGCGTGGTGAAGTCCGCGTCACGCTTGCGGGCCTTGTCGTAACGGGCCTGCCAGCGTTGGCGGCCTTCCTCGATCGCGTCAGCGTCCATGCGCACAAATTTACTAGGACGTCCTAGTAAATGTCGATGGGAAACCGCCCGGCGCTTTGCGCGGGGCGGTTCGGACCAGGATTCGGGCCGGGCCGGGACCGGGCTCCGGTCAGGCCTTCGCGGGAACCGGGGCGGCGTCCGCGAGCAGCGGCTCGACGTCGCGGGCGACCTGGCGCTCGACGAAGAAGGCGGCCGTCGGGATCGTGCCGGCGATCAGCACCCAGAGCAGCTTGCCCATCGGCCACTTCGCCTTGGAGCCGAGGTCGAAGGCGAAGATCAGGTAGATGATGTAGAGCACGCCGTGGATCTGCGAGACGACGAGCGTCAGGCCCTCGCCGGTGTCGAAGCCGTACTTGAAGATCATGCAGGTGCAGAGCACCAGCAACATGACGGCGGTGACGTAAGCCATCACCCGGTACCGGGTCAGGACGCTGCGTTTCATGCCATCGAGCCTAACCGGACGTCGTGGGCGATCTTGCAGCGGGCCGGGCGCGGAACCCCGCCCTCCCCGGCCCGCTCAGATCTCCTCGAAGTCCTGTGCGGCGATCCGCAGCGGCCGCAGCAGCGCGAAGATCTCGCCGCACTCCTCGGCGTCGTACACCCCGAGCCCGAACTCCATCGCGACCAGGTCCTCGGTGGCCGCCTCGACGACCTCGCGCCCCTTGTCCGTGATCGAGGCGAGCGTGCCCCGGCCGTCGTTCGGGTTGGGGCGCTTGTCGACCAGGCCGGAGCGCACCAGCCGGTCCACGGTGTTCGTGACGGAGGTGGGGTGGACCATCAGCCGCTCACCGATCTTGGACATCGGCAGCTCACCGGCCTTGGAGAAGGTCAGCAGGACCAGCGCCTCGTACCGTGCGAAGGTCAGCCCGTACGGTTTGACCACCGCGTCGACCTCCGCGAGCAGGATCTGCTGCGCGCGCATGATCGAGGTGATCGCACCCATGGAGGGCACCGGGCCCCAGCGCTGCTGCCAGTGTTCGTCGGCGCGGGCGATGGGATCGAAGGGGAGACTGAGCGGCTTCGGCACGGCATCGACCTTACCCACTGGTCACATGCTGGTCCGCCCCGTCTCGAACTTCGGTCCGAATTCGGTGAGCGGGTGCGGTTCTGCGGACCTCCGCGACGAGCACCAGCATGCACAGGGTGCCCACGGCCCCGGCCCCGGCGACCACCTGGTGCACCGGGAAGAACTCCGCGGCCAGGCCCGCCAGCGCCATGCCCACGCCCTGCAGCGTCATCAGCCCGGCGGTGAGCAGGGTCATGGCCCGGCCGCGCAGTTCCTCCGGAACGGCCTCGACGAACCACTGGTCGAGCCCGATGATGTACGCCGAGCCCGCGCCGGCCACCACCAGCGCGGCCGCGATCACCACGAGGCCGGGGCTGATCCCGTACAGCAGGAAGGGCAGCAGCCCCACCGCCGCGGCCGGCAGCACGATCAGGGAGCGGGCGCGTGGGCTCAGGGCCGCGCCCACGTACAGTTCGGCGGCGATCTGGCCGACCGGCATGGCACACATCAGCAGCCCGAGCGCGACGGTGCCCGCACCGATCTCGTCGGCGTACGGCGCCGCCAGCGCCTCCGGGGCGACGACGAACACCGGGGGCAGCCAGAAGAGCAGCAGCAGGGCCCGGATCCGGCGGTTCCCGAGGACCAGCCGGGCCCCCGAGAGCGACTCGCCCAGCAGGGTGCCGCCGCCCCCGCCGCCGGTCCGGGCCGGACGGTCCCGGGTGCCGAGGCGCAGCAGGAGGGCCGAGCCGAGGAAGGTGGCGACGGTGATGGTGATCGCACCGCGCGGCGAGACCGCCGCCAGCAGCAGCCCGCCCACCCCGAAACCGGCCAGCAGGGCGCTCTGCGAGACGATCCGCAGCAGCGAGCGGCCCAGTACGTAGAGGTCGTCCTCACCTAGGATGTCGGCGAGCGCGGCCATCCTGGTCCCGGTGAAGACCGGCGAGACGGCGGCCACCAGGCAGCGCAGCAGGAGCAGTCCGGCGACGGGGGTGCCCGGCAGCACCATCACGGCGACGCAGGCCGCGCAGATCAGGTCGCAGGTGACCAGGACCCGGCGGGCGGGGTAGCGGTCGGCGATCCCCGCGAAGAGGGTGCCGCCGACGAGGTACGGCAGCATGCCGAGCGCGAACGTCAGGGCGCTGAGCAGCGGTGAGCCGGTGAGGTCGTAGACGAGGACGGTCAGCGCGAGCTCGCTGACCACGACGCCGAGCAGCGAGAGCAGATGCGCGGCGAAGACGGCGCGGAACTCGCGGACGGCGAAGACGGCCCGGTAGCCGCGGGAGGGCTCCGCGCCGGGTCCCGGACCCGCAGGGGCCGGCCCGGCGGGTCCGGGCACGGTTTCGGGGGCCGCGGGGGCCCGGAGCGCGGCCGGCCCGCTCGGGTCGGGGGAACCGGCGCGCTCCGGGTCGCGGGGTGTGTGGCCGCCCGCCGGCGGATCGGTGTCTCTCGGCATGGACGCAGCCTGCGGGAGCACGGCGCCGGGTCCGTAGACTTTCGGTCCCACCCGAATCTTCCCGAGGCCGCGCATGCCGTTCCATCTGCATTTCGACGAGAGCGATCTGCTGCGCTGCCGGTTCGCGCTGTCCCCGATCGGGGAGACCCAGGCGGCTGTCCGGGTACTGGCCCGGCCGGAGCGGCAGGGCTATCACCTGCCGTGGCTGCGAAGGATCCGGGACGCGGCCGCCGGGCTCGAACTCGGTCCGCTGTGGCTGCTGATGAACGAGCGCGGTCACAGCCCGGACTTCTTCTGCCCGCCGCCGCTGGGGCCGCTCGCCTCGTTCGAGGAGGAGATGGCGGGCGTGCGGGCGGTGGATCCGGCGCTGGCGCGGGAGGACATCGCGTGCGCGCTGGCCGACCGGCCCGGGGCGCTGGATTCACCCGCCGGGCGGGCGATGCTGGCCGATCCGGCACGGACCGTGCGGGAGCTGGCCGATCTGCTGGAGCTGGCCTGGCGGGCGCTGATCGAGCCGCACTGGCCCCGGCTGCGGGCGCTGCTGGAGGCGGATGTGGCCTACCACTCACGGCGGCTGGCGGCGGTCGGCTTCGAGCGGCTGCTGAGCGAGCTGAGCCCGCAGCTGAGCTGGGCGGACTCGACGCTGACCATCGCCCGCACGGCCGGCCGGCACTCCCGGGTGCTCGGCGGACAGGGCCTGGTGCTGATGCCGAGCGTGTTCGCCTGGCCGAACGTGGTCGGCGGCTTCGAGGCGCCCTGGCTGCCCGCGGTCATCTATCCGGCGCGCGGCATCGGCGGGCTCTGGACGGAGCCGGGCGACCGCACCCCGGACGTCCTCGCCCGGCTGCTCGGCCGGGCCCGCGCCGACGTCCTGTGCGCGCTCGACGAGCCGGCCGGCACCTCCGCGCTCGCGCACCGGCTCGGCCTCGCGCCGTCCTCCGTCTCGGAGCACCTGTCGGTGCTGCGGTCCGCGGGGCTGCTGACCTCGCGCAGGTACGGGCACCAGGTGCTGTACGAGCGGACGCCGCTCGGGATCGCCCTGGCAGTGCCGCACGCACCGTGACGAGCGGCGCCCGGCGGGGGCGCCGCTCCCCGGGGGTCAGCCGGCCAGGTGCCGCTCGACCGTCTCGACCTTGGCGGTCAGCCCGTCGGTCACACCGGGGCGGATGTCGGCCTTGAGCACGAGGGAGACCCGGCCGGCCCGCGCCTCGACGGCGGCGACGGCGCGCTTGACGACGTCCATGACCTCGTCCCACTCCCCCTCGACGGAGGTGAACATGGCGTCCGTGCGGTTGGGCAGCCCGGACTCGCGGACGACCCGGACGGCGTCGGCGACGTACTCGCCGACGTCCTCACCGACCCCCAGCGGGCTGACGGAAAAGGCGACGATCATGCGCTGACCGTACCTTCCCGGCGGGCGCGGGCGGCGATGACACCGTCGGCCTCGTAGCGCTTCAGCACCTTGTCGCCGTACAGGCCGCCGAACGGCAGCACGCAGAGCAGGAAGAAGAACGCGACGCGCTTGAGCGGCCACTTGGTCTTGTTCCAGACGTCGAGCAGCAGGACGACGTAGATCACGAAGAGCACGCCGTGCAGCATGCCGAGCGGCATCATCAGGAAGTCGATGTCGGAGACCCGGCTCAGCACCGAGCCGAAGATGATCAGCGCGGGGAAGGAGAGCGCCTCGGGAATCGAGATGAGGCGCAGCCGGTGCAGGGCGGTAGCGGTCTTGATGTCCACGGGGGCACCTTCGGGTGGGAGGACGGTGACAGCTTGTGAACGCAGGCACAAGCGCGACCATTGTGGCACCGGCCGCCACCCGGCCCTGTGGCGGGGGCCGTTTCGCGCCCTTCGGGCACTCCTTGTCCTCTATTCGCGGGACGGGCCGGATTTCCGGCGGCTACCGTCGAACCGTGGCAATGTTCCGACTCCAAGGCAGCAAGACGCTCGCCGTCGACCTGACCGGCGACGCCGTCAAGGCGAAGAACGGCTCGATGGTCGCGTACGACGGCCGGATGGCGTTCAAGAAGATGACCGGCGGCGGTGAGGGCCTGCGCGGCATGGTGACCCGCCGGCTGACCGGCGAGCAGATGGCCGTGATGGAGGTGAAGGGCGAGGGCACCTGCTACTTCGCGGACCGGGCGAGTGACATCAGCCTCGTCTCGCTGCGCGGCGAGAAGCTGCACGTCGAGGCGAGCAATCTGCTCTGCACCGAGGCCGGTCTGCGTACCGGCACCACCTTCACCGGGCTGCGCGGCGGCGGGACGGGCAACGGCCTGTTCACCACCACCGTCGAGGGGACGGGCCAGGCGGCGATCATGTCGGACGGCACGGCCGTGACCCTGCGGGTCTCCGCCCAGTACCCGCTCTTCGTCGACCCCGGCGCCTACATCGCCCACCAGGGCAGCCTCCAGCAGCACTTCCAGTCCGGGGTGAACTTCCGGACGCTGATGGGCGAGGGCTCGGGCGAGTCCTTCCAGATCCGCTTCGAGGGCGAGGGACTCGTCTACGTCCAGCCCAGTGAGCGGAACACGATCGGGGGCGATCTCTGATGCCGTTCCGCGAGATCAACTCGAAGATGGTCGAGGCGACGGTCGTCCCCGGCCAGAAGATGTTCAGCCAGCGCGGCGCGATGCTGGCCTACCGCGGCGAGGTGTCCTTCACGCCGAACATCCAGGGCGGTCAGGGCGGGGTGATGTCGATGATCGGCCGCCGGATGGCGAACGAGGCGACGCCCCTGATGACGGTCGAGGGCAGCGGCACCGTGATGTTCGGTCACGGCGGCCACCACATCCAGGTGATCAACCTGTCCGGGGACACCCTCTACGTGGAGGCCGACCGGCTGCTCGCCTTCGACGGCGCGCTCCAGCAGGGCACGATGTTCATGGGCTCGCAGGGCGGCGTGATGGGCATGGTGCGCGGCCAGGTGAGCGGGCAGGGCCTGTTCACGACGACGCTGAAGGGGCACGGCGCGGTGGCGGTGATGGCGCACGGCGGGGTGATCGAGCTGCCGATCACGCCGGGCCGCGACGTGCACGTGGATCCGCAGGCCTACGTCGCCCACCACGGCGACGTGCGCAACAAGCTCTCCACCGCGCTCGGCTGGCGCGAGATGGTGGGGCGCGGCTCCGGCGAGGGCTTCCAGCTGGAGCTGAGCGGCAGTGGTGCGGTGTACGTCCAGGCGTCGGAGGAGAAGCTGTGAGCTCGCCCGTGGTCTTCGACCCGATGACGCTGCCGTCGGACGACAACGTCAACGCGTACACCTTCTGTGTGGAGCTGAAGGGGAGCCAGTGGTTCCTGCAGAAGGGCAAGATGATCGCCTACTACGGGCGGATCGAGTTCAACGGCATCGGGCACGGCCGCTTCGAGGGCCTGGTCCGTACGAGCTTCCACTCGCCGCTGCACGCGAGTGACTGGGTGGTGGCCGAGGGCAGCGGGAAGATGCTGCTCGCGGACCGGGCCTTCGACGTGAACTCCTACGACCTTCAGGACGGGAACCTGACGATCCGGTCCGGGAACCTGCTGGCCTACCAGCCGACGCTGGCGCTGAAGCAGTCGATCGTGCCGGGGTTCCTGACGCTGATCGGTACGGGGAAGTTCGTCGCCGCCTCCAACGGTCCGGTGGTCTTCATGGAGCCGCCGCTGCGGGTCGACCCGCAGGCACTGGTGGGCTGGGCGGACTGCCCCTCGCCGTGCCACCACTACGACCACGGCTACATGCGGGGCGTGCTGGGCGGGCTGCGGGCGTTCACCGGGATCGGCGGCGCCTCGGGCGAGGAGCACCAGTTCGAGTTCGTCGGCGCGGGCACGGTGCTGCTCCAGTCCACCGAGGTGCTGATGGCCGAGCAGCCGACGGGAGCGGTGCCGCAGCAGGCGGGTGTTCCGGGCGGGGGTCAACCTGGGTCCAACCCCCGCACCCCGGGCCAGCTGGGGGACCTCCAACGGCGCTTCGGGTTGTGAACGGTAGTCTGCGGAGTGTGACGCCGAAGGTCAGCGCCTCACCCGCGGGACCCGGCCGGCGCGTGCCGGGCGTCACACCAACTGACTTCGTCCGGATTTCAACTTCTTAGGTAGAATCCATATATGGAGACCGAGACGGCCACCCGCTGGCTGAGCAACGCGGAGCAGTGCGCCTGGCGCACCCACCTGGATGTCAGCAGGCTGCTGATGCACCAGCTGGAGAAGGACCTCCAGCCGTTCGGCCTGACCAACAACGACTACGAGATCCTCGTCAACCTCTCGGAGTCGCCGGACCAGCGGCTGCGGATGAGTGATCTCGCCACCGCCACCCTGCAGTCCAAGAGCAGGCTCTCGCACCAGGTCACCCGCATGGAGAGCGCGGGCCTGGTCCGCCGGGAGAACTGCGAGTCCGACCGGCGCGGGCTGTACGCGGTCCTCACCGAGACCGGCGCGGAGACGATGCGCAAGGTGGCGCCCCACCACGTGGCGTCGGTGCGCAAGCACTTCATGGACCTGCTGACCCCGGAGGCGCTGGAGCAGCTGCACGCCGCCCTCGCCCCGGTCGCGGACCACCTGCGCGCCCGCCGCGTCTGACAGCGGTCCGGCAGCCCGGGGGCGGCGCTCAGCGGGGGCCCGGCAGCCACAGCTCGAACCGGGCGCCGCACTCCCCCGCCCCGGCCACGGTCAGCCGGCCCCCGTGCCGCACGGCCACGTCGCGGGCGATGGCGAGGCCCAGACCGGCCCCGCCGTCGTCGCGGGCGCGGGCGTCGTCGAGACGCACGAAGCGCTCGAAGACCCGCTCGCGCTCCGCCTCCGGCACCCCGGCCCCGTCGTCCGTGACCACGAGGACCGCGCCCCCGCGTGCCCCCCGCACCGCCACGGCCACCGAACCGACCGCGTGCCGCTCGGCGTTGTCCAGCAGATTGCCGATCACCCGGGCCAGCTGACCTCGTGAACCGGTCACCTCCGGCCCGCCCGGCTCCGGCACGGACACCGCCACCGCGATCCGGTCACCGGTGCGCTGCGAGACCTCCTCGCGCACCAGCGCGCCCAGATCCAGCCGCACGCTCCCCGGCCGCTCCCCCGCGTCCAGCCTGGCCAGCAGCAGCAGATCGGCGGCCAGCGCCTGGAGCCGCACGGTGTCGGCCACCGCACCCGGCACGTCCAGCAGCTCCGGGTGCGCGGCGCCCACCTCCAGCTGGGTGCGGAGCGAGGCGATCGGGGAGCGCAGCTCGTGCGAGGCGTCCGCGACGAACCGCCGCTGCCGGTCGACGGAGGCCTCCAGGGCGGTGAGCGTCTCGTTGGTGGTACGGGCCAGCCGCGCGACCTCGTCGCGCGAACCCGGCTCCGGCACCCGCCTGCCCAGGTCCTCGGACGCGGTGATCGCCGCCATCTCGCGCCGGATGTCCTCGACCGGGCGCAGCGCCCGCCGGGTCACCAGCCAGGTCACCCCCGCGACCACGAGCAGCACGACGGGCAGCGCTGCCAGCATCGCGGCGCGCACGCTCGCGACGGCCCGCTGCTCCGCGGCGAGCGGGGCCCCGGCGTGGACGGTCAGGGTCAGCCCGGCGGAGTTCGTCGCCTCGACGGACGCGAAGCGGTAGTCGGCGCTCTCGCCGTCGACGGTGGCGGTGCCGTTGCCGAAGTCCGGGTCCTCGGTGGAGACCTCACCGCGTCCGGGGTCGGTGCCCGCGCCGTCGTCATCGTCGTCGTCATCGCGGTCGCCGTCGTCGCCCGTGCCCGGGGCGGGCGAGGGCTGCGGGGTGACCCGGTCCGTGCCGGTGCCGGAGATCGCCTCCAGGTCCTTGGAGACGGCGACCACCCGTCCGTCCTCGTCGGTCACCTGGACCGGATGGTCCTCCTCGTCGCCCGTCTCCAGCTTGTCGTAGGGGACGTCGAGGGCCAGCTGCCCGGCGGCCTCGCGGGCCGCCACCTCGGCCTGGAGGCCCGCCTGGCCGGTGAGGTTGGCGCGCAGGACCAGCAGGGCGGCGAGCCCGGCGGCGACGAGCGCGAGGGCGACGACCACCGTGGCGCCGAGCGCCGCCCTGGCCCGTACCGATCTCACAGCGCCTCCAGCCGGTAACCGGCGCCGCGCACCGTGCGGATGGCGGCCGCGCCGAGCTTGCGGCGCAGGGTGCTCACGTACACCTCGACGATGTTCGGGTCGCCGTCGTAGGCGAAGTCCCAGACGTGCTCCAGGATCTCCGCCTTGCTCACCACCTGTCCGGCCCGCAGCGCGAGCTGTTCGAGCACGGCGAACTCCTTGGTGGTGAGCACGACCTCGTCCCCACCGAGGTGGACCCGGCGGGCGGCGGTCTCCATGCGCAGGGAGCCGACGGTGACCACCGGGGATGCGGAGCCGCCGCGCCGGCGCAGCAGTGCGCGGACCCGGGCGACCAGCACCACGTAACTGAACGGCTTGGTGAGGTAGTCGTCGGCGCCGGTGTCCAGGCCCTCCGCCTCGTCGTACTCCCCGTCCTTCGCCGTCAGCATCAGGATGGGCACCTCGTGCCCTGCGGCGCGCAGGGCGGCGCAGACCCGGTAGCCGTTCATCCCCGGCAGCATGATGTCCAGGACGACGAGGTCGTACGCGCCGTCGGAGGCCCGGTGCAGCCCTTCGAGCCCGTCGTGCACGACATCCACGGCGAATCCCTCGGCGGTGAGCCCCCGGGCCAGGGAGATCGCCAGCCGCTTCTCGTCCTCCACGATCAACAGGCGCATGCGCACAGCCTCGCAAACCGGAGCTGAAGACGGCTTCAGGTGGTTTCAGGCTGCGTTCAGCATCCCCTCGGCAGGGTGGGACCCGTCGCACAACGGACCGTCCGACCGGGGAGGACCCCTCATGAAGCGAAAGATCGTCATCGCCGCCGTCACCGCCGCGGTGCTGGCCGCCGGCGGAACCGCCACGGCCGTCGCCCTGGCGGGCGGCGGTCCCACGAGTGGCACGCCGGGCCGCGACAGCGCCCGCGTCACCGTCGGGGACGCGGCAGCGGCCGCCGTCCGGGCCGTGCCGGGCACGGTGACCGAGGCCGAACTCGACGACGAGGACGGCCGTCTCGTCTGGGAGCTCGACGTGTACGGCTCCGAGCGGACCCGGCACGACGTGACGGTGGACCCGGCCGACGGCAAGGTGCTCGCCGATCACGTCGACTCCGACGACGGC
Organism: Streptomyces sp. 840.1; assembly: GCF_003751445.1. NCBI lineage: Bacteria > Bacillati > Actinomycetota > Actinomycetes > Kitasatosporales > Streptomycetaceae > Streptomyces > Streptomyces sp. 840.1. The sequence goes on from NZ_RJUU01000001.1 coordinate 407,725, forward strand.
GACCGGTCCGCGCCCCGCAAGACCTCCGTGACGCTCGACGACGCGGTGCGGGCCGCGCTCGGATCGGTGCCTGGCACCGTGACCTCGGTCGAGCTGGAGGACCACGACGGCCGCACCGGCCGGGCGGTGCACTGGGAGGTCGACGTCCGGGGGAAGGACGGCGCGAAGCACGAGCTGGACGTGGACGCGAAGACGGCGAAGGTCACGGTGGACCGGCCGGACAGCGGCCACGGTGGCGACGACGGGGACGGGGACGACCACGACGACGACTGAGCAGCGGCCGCGGTCCCGCCTCAGGGGATGTAGCCGGAGACGACCGTGCCGTCGGGAAAGCCGAGGAACACGACGTCGCCGACGGCCAGCAGCTGCGGCGGGTCGTCGGGCGGGAAGGGGACGCCGGTGTATCCGGTGCTGTTCTCCGGTTCCCCGTCCGTCCGCCGGTACGTGCCCACCCCCGCGCCCGTGGCCGCGAGGACCAGGTCCCCGGCGACCGAGGGCCGACCACCCCCGTCCGCGTACCGGTCGGTGGCCCACTTCGACACGTCGCCGGCCACCGAGAAGGCGTGGAGGCTCTCGTCGTCGTTGACCACCACGGTTCCGTCGTCGGTCAGCGCCACCGGGCCGTGGACCGCGATGCCCGCGGCGATGATCCGGTGCTCCCGGGGCCGGGTCACGTCGTTCATGGCGGCGAGGCCGGGCCCCGGCGTGGCCCGGCAGACCAGCACGCGGCCCCTGAGCACCGGGTCCCGGCACGGGAAGTCGTTCTCGGACAGCCGCTCCTTCACGGTGCCCGTCGCCCCGTCGACGATCCGGGTGTCCCCCGCCACCACGACCAGCCGCCCCTCGTCGGCGACCAGGGCGGGCCGGGTCCCGTCGTAGGGCTTGTTCCACAGCTCGCGCCGGTCGCCGGTGAGCCGGCGGGCGGCCAGCCTGCCGGTGCCGGGGGCGCCGCCGCCGATGGCGTAGTAGAGGGTGTCGCCGTCCTGGACGGCGGCCGAACCGGTGTGCCCGGCCGGCAGCTTCGCGCGCCACCGCTCCTCGCCGTCCGTGAGCCGGTAACCGACCAGGGCCCGGCCGACGAACGCGTACACGGTCCCCTTGGTGAAGCCGGCGACGACAGCCGCGGCGCCCTGTGCCGCCTTCGGGATACGCCAGCGCTGCTTGCCGTCGGCCGCGTCGAGCGCGGTGAGCCCCTTCTTCCCGCCGCACAGCAGGGCCGACTCCGCGAAGCCGCAGTCGCCCGTGCCGCCCTGGACGGTGGACTTCCACGCCTTCCAGCCGGCGGGCCGGACGGACCGGTCGGTCGCGGCATTGCCGAAGTCGCCCGAGCGGCCGCTGTCGGCCCGGGGAACCAGGCGGACGCCGGCGGTGTCGGCCGCGTGGGACGGACCGGCGCCGGGACCCGAGGACCGGGCGCCGCTCCCCGGACCACCGCCCCCGGCAGGCGGGTCGGGCCAGAGCACGTAGCCCAGCAGCAGGCAGACCGTGACCGCCACGGCCGCCAGGACCACCTGGGGCGCCCGGCGCGGGGCGTCCGCCGGCGTGATGACGGCGACGGGAGGCGGGCCGGGCGGCAGCGGCGGCACGAAGGGGACGGACTCCGGATCGGCCGGAGCCGAGTCGGCGCACTCCCTGGCCGCGCGCCCGTAGTCGGCCTGCTGGTCCCGAACGCCCTGCGTCCAGGGGAACGGGAGCGAGGGGCCCCCGGGGAGCAGCAGAGCGGCCAGTTCCCCGGAACCCGGGCGCAGTTCGGGCCTCGGGTCCAGGCACCGGGCGATCACCTCGCGCAGCAGCGGGGGCACCCCGGAGAGTTCGGCGTCGCCCCGGGAGATCCGGAAGATCACCGCCGCCATGTCGGAGTCGTCGAACGGGCCGCGTCCGGCAGCCGCGAACGCCAGCACCGCGCCCAGGCAGAACACGTCGGACGCCGGCACCAGCGCGGTGGAGCCGTTGACGTGTTCGGGCGAGATGTAGCCGGGGCTGCCGACCACGACACCGGTACGGGTCAGCTGTGTGGCGTCGAAGGCCTGGGCTATGCCGAAGTCGATCACCTTGGGGCCCTCGGGGCCCAGCAGCACGTTGCCCGGCTTGAGGTCGCGGTGCAGCACCCGTACGGCGTGCATGTCCGCGAGGGCCAGGGCCAGGTCCGCGCCCATGGCCCGGACCACCGGCTCGGGCAGCGGCCCGCCCCGGATCACCGCCTCGGCCAGCGAGGGACCGGCGACGTACTCGGTGGCGAGCCAGGGCGTGCGGCCGCTCGCGTCGCCCCCGAGGAACGCGGCGGTGCGGGGACTGCGCACGGCGGCGGCCGCCTCGATCTCCCGCCGGAACCGGACCCGGAACCCGTCGTCCAGGTCGAGTTCGAGCCGTACGGTCTTCAGCGCGACGAGCGCCGCGGCGGGCATCCCGGCGGGCCGCGCCAGGTACACCTCTCCCATGCCGCCGGTGCCGAGCAGACCGAGGATCCGGTAGGGCCCGATCCGGGTCCGGGTGCCGGGGGCCGGCCGTTCGATCATGAGGCGGACGCGCCGGGCAGCGGGACGGAGAACACCTTGCCGCCGTGCTGGATGACGTAGACGGCTCCGCCGACCGGCAGGACCTCCGGCGGCAGCACCTCGTCGGACAGCACGACCCCCCACTGGAGCATGTCGTAGTCCTTGCGGGTCTCGGGCCCCGGGGCGCCCTCGATCGCGGTTGTGCGCAGCGGTCCCGGCTTCGCCGCGCCGTTCAGGGCGACGCTGTACAGGCTGGTGCTGTCCGCCCACACCAGGGTGTCCGCGACGATCACCGGGGACGAGGCGGCATTGACGGGGCTGTCGAAGGAGCGCCGGTCGAGCGGGTAGCGGGCGAGGGTCTTGCCGTCCTCCCGCCGGGCCACGACGATCTCCGGGTCGATGTCGTCCTCCTCCCAGGGAGCACCGCTGCGGACCAGGACGACCACGTGGTCGTCGACAGCGCCGAGGGCGGCCCCGCCGGTGAGTCCGTCCGGCAGCGGGATCTCACCGTCGGACTGAAGCGTGGGGATGCGGAGCCGCTGGACGGCTACGGCCTCGCCCTCGGCGGAGTACGTGTACGCGGTGCAGTAGACGTGCGGGGCGCGGATCAGTGCGTCGTAGCACCGGGAGTCCTGCCCCTCCTTCCTGCGGCCGAGTTCGGCGCCGTCCCCGGTGCGCAGGGCGCGCAGTCCGTCCTGGCCGCGCAGGTAGAGCACCCCGTCGCTGGTGGTGAGCGGCCAGAAGTCGTACTCGTCGACCTTCGCGAGGTTGTCGCCCACCAGCGGTTTGCGCCACTGTTCCTTGCCGGTGGCGAGGTCGAACGCGGCGACCTGGGCCCCTTCCGGGACGGGGCCGATGTCCGCGAAGACCAGCCCGTCGGCGACCAGCGGCGCGCTCTCGAAGCCGTGCGACGATCCGGCGCGGGTCTCCCAGCGGGGCTTGCCGGTACGGGAGTCCAGCGAGACGATCCGGTCGCCGGTGGCGAGCAGCACGGAATCGCCGTAGACGGCGGGCCGGGTCGACCCGGACGGCATGAAGACCTGCCCGGTGGGGCTGATCCGGGCGCCCACCTCGTCCGCGTCCAGCCGGGCCGAGTAGTCCCACAGTTTCTTCCCGTCGGACGGGGAGAGCGCCTCGTACGCGCCGCCCGTGGTGCGGCAGACCAACACGTCCCGGCCCGCCGCGCAGCCGAACGGGCGCCCGGTCAGCTCGCCCTGCCAGGAGTGCCACCCGGCAGGCCGGACGTCACGGCCGTACGGGACGGTGCCGGCGCCCTCCGGGCCGCCCTGGGCGTCGATGCCGGCGAGCACCTCGGCGGGCTGCTTCCGGTCCCCGCTGCCCTTGTCGCCGTCGCGCAGCGCCAGCAGTGCGCCGGTCGCTGCCCCTATGAGGACGAGCGCGGCGAGGGCCGCCAGGAGACCGCGCCGCCGCCGGGAGCGCGGCGGCGCGGCCGGCTCCGGCGCGGGCACCTGGGGCGGACGCAGCACGAAGTCTGTCGCCACCGTGTGGTGGCGGGGCGCGGCCTCCCGGCTGCCGGTGGCCGCCTCGGTGGGCGTGTATCCGGGCAGCAGCGGCCCGTCCAGCGCGCCGACCCGGGCCAGTTCCCGTTGGTACTCCGCGATCTGTGCGCCCACCGGTGCGGGCCACCCGTCGGCGGCGCCCGGGGTGAGCCGGGCGGCCAGGGCGTCGGCGGTGGGGCGGGCGGCGGGGTCGGCGCTCAGGCAGTCGTCCAGGACCGCGCGCAGCCCCTGGGGCACCTCCGCCAGGTCGGCCTCGACGTACTTGACCCGGTACAGGACCGCGGCGACGGGGCCGTCCCCGAACGGGTCGCGGCCGGTGGCGGCGAAGCAGAGCACGGAGGCGAGGCAGAACACGTCGGAGGCCGGTACGACGCGTCCGCTGCCCGCCACGTGCTCCGGCGACATGAAGGCGGGGCTGCCGACCATCCGGCTGGTGGTGGTGAGCGGGGTGCCTCCGGCGTCCCGGGCGATCCCGAAGTCGATGAGGCGCGGCCCGTCGGCGGCGAGCATCACGTTGCCGGGCTTCACATCGCGGTGGACGATGCCCGCCGCATGGACGGCCGCCAGGGCGCGGGCCAGTCCGGCGCCCAGCATCCGGACCTCGGCCTCGCCCAGCGCGCCCGCGCCCCGGACGGCGGCGGACAGGGTGGGCCCGGCGACGTACTCGGTGGCGAGCCAGGGGACCTCGGCGTCGGCGTCCCCGTCGAGCAGCGGCGCGAGGCGGGGGCCGGTGACGGAGCGGGCGACGGTGATCTCGCGGCGGAAGCGGCTGCGGAAGCCGGGGTCCTGGGCGACGTCGCGGCGGACGGTCTTGACGGCGGCCGGGCCGGACCCGTCGCCCCGGTCCCCCAGGAAGACCTCCCCCATCCCGCCCGCGCCGAGCCGGGCCCGTATCGCGTACGGGCCGATCCGTCTGGGCGAGTCCTCCCGCAGCGGACCCAGCATGTGCCGCTCCCCCCCTGGCGCGCATGACACGTGACCGGCGGCAATCGTGTCACGGACGGGGCGGGTGCGGCAGGGCGGAAAGACGTGAACGGCGCACTCCCGCCGTATGACTGACGCGTTATCAGCCCTGCGCGGCGGGATACGCCGCGTCCGCGTCCCGCCCGGCCCGGCGGCCTGACGGGTCCCGACGGCCTGACGGGCCGCTCGGCCGCCCCGCTCAGGCCTCCCCGGTCAGTCCCGCCACCAGCTCGTCCGCCGCCGTGTACGGGTCGAGCCGGCCCGCCACGATGCGCTCGGCCAGAGCGCCCAGGCGCCGGTCGCCGTGCAGGTCCCCGATGCGTTCGCGGAGCCGGGTGACCGCGATCGTCTCGACCTCGCGGGCGGCGCGGGAGGCACGGCGCCCGGCGAGCACCCCGTGCTCCTCCATCCACGCCCGGTGCTTCTCCAGCGCCTCGACGACCTCGTCGATGCCCTCGCCCCGGGCGGCGACCGTCTTCACGATCGGCGGCCGCCAGTCGCCGGGGCCCCGGGACTCCCCGAGGCCCAGCATGTGGTTGAGCTCGCGGGCGGTGGCGTCGGCGCCGTCCCGGTCCGCCTTGTTGACCACGTACACGTCGCCGATCTCCAGGATCCCGGCCTTGGCCGCCTGGATTCCGTCGCCCATACCGGGGGCGAGGAGGACGACCGAGGTGTCGGCCTGGGAGGCGATCTCCACCTCCGACTGGCCGACGCCCACGGTCTCCACCAGGATCACGTCGCAGCCCGCCGCGTCCAGCACCCGGATGGCCTGCGGGGCCGACCAGGCGAGGCCGCCCAGGTGGCCCCGGGTGGCCATGGAGCGGATGTAGACGCCCGGGTCGGAGGCGTGGTCCGACATCCGGACCCGGTCGCCGAGCAGCGCGCCGCCGGAGAACGGTGACGACGGGTCGACGGCGAGCACGGCGACCCGCTTGCCCTGCCGCCGGTACGCGGAGACGAGCGCCGAGGTGGATGTCGACTTGCCGACACCGGGCGAGCCGGTCAGGCCGACGACGTAGGCGTTGCCCGCCAGCGGCGCCAGGGCCGCCATCACCTCACGCAGCTGCGGCGACGCCCCCTCCACCAGGGAGATGAGCCGGGCCACCGCCCGCGGCCTGCCCTCGCGGGCCTGCTCCACCAGGGTGGGGACGTCCACCATCACCGCTCCGTTCACTCACTCGCTCGCTGCGTGTTGTGCGTACTGCGTACTACTTGCCCGGTACGCGGAGGATCAGCGCATCGCCCTGACCGCCGCCGCCGCACAGCGCCGCCGCTCCGGTACCGCCGCCGCGCCGCTTCAGCTCCAGCGCAAGGTGCAGCACCACCCGGGCGCCGGACATCCCGATCGGGTGGCCGAGCGCGATGGCACCGCCGTTGACGTTGACCTTCTCGGAGGTCACGCCGAGGTCCTTCATGGACTGGACGGCGACGGCCGCGAACGCCTCGTTGATCTCGATGAGGTCGAGGTCCCCGACGCCGATGCCCTCCTTCTTGAGGGCGTGCCGGATCGCGTTGGACGGCTGCGACTGGAGCGAGTTGTCCGGGCCCGCCACATTGCCGTGGGCGCCGATCTCGGCGATCCAGTCCAGGCCCAGCGACTCGGCCTTGGCCTTGCTCATGACGACGACCGCGGCGGCGCCGTCGGAGATCTGCGAGGAGGTGCCCGCGGTGATCGTGCCGTCCTTGGCGAAGGCCGGGCGCAGCTTGCCGAGCGACTCCGCGGTCGTGTCGGCGCGGATGCCCTCGTCCTTGGAGAAGAGGACCGGGTCGCCCTTGCGCTGCGGGATCTCGACCGGGGTGATCTCGGCCTCGAAGATGCCGTTCTTCTGGGCGGCGGCGGCCCGCTGGTGGGACTGGGCGCCGATCTCGTCCTGGGCCGCACGGTCCAGGCCGAGGCGGGTGTTGTGCTTCTCGGTGGACTCACCCATCGGGATGTTCTCGTAGGCGTCGGTCAGGCCGTCGTACGCCATCGAGTCGAGCATCTCGATCGCGCCGTACTTGTGGCCCTCGCGGGACTTCGGAAGCAGGTGGGGGGCGTTCGTCATGGACTCCTGGCCGCCGGCCACGACGATGTCGAACTCACCCGCCCGGATCAGCTGGTCGGCCAGCGCGATGGCGTCGAGCCCGGAGAGGCACACCTTGTTGACGGTGAGCGCCGGGACGCTCAGCGGGATGCCCGCCTTGACCGCGGCCTGCCGTGCCGGGATCTGCCCCGCCCCGGCCTGCAGCACCTGGCCCATGATCACGTACTCGACCTGCTCGCCGCCGATGCCGGCCCGCTCCAGCGCCGCCTTGATGGCGAAGCCTCCGAGGTCGGCCCCGGAGAAGCTCTTCAGTGAGCCGAGGAGACGGCCCATGGGCGTACGGGCGCCCGCGACGATCACGGAAGTCGTACCGGTCGTTCCTGACATGAGGCACAGCCCCTTGGATTGGTTGTGAACGAGGGTGGGAGGGGCCCGTACATGAGGGGCGGCGTCACAGGGCCGGGCACGCCCGTCTGCGGCGTTGTCGTCGGTCGGCATGGCTCCGCCATGCCTCCCTCCTCCGCCTTGCAGCTGCACGCACCGGGCCCTGCTCCTTCCTCCACCCCTCATGTACGGGCCCCTCCGCTTGAATGTACTGAGCGGTACCCGGCCCGTCATCCGGCGGCGGGTGTGATCGCGCGCACGTTGCGTAACCGCCCCCGGAGCGCTGCACTGTTCCCATGCTGACGCGAATCGACCACATCGGGATCGCCTGTTTCGACCTCGACGCCACCGTCGAGTTCTACCGCTCGACCTACGGGTTCGAGGTGTTCCACTCCGAGGTCAACGAGGAGCAGGGCGTACGCGAGGCCATGCTCAAGATCAACGAGACGTCGGACGGCGGCGCCTCCTACCTCCAGCTGCTGGAACCGACCCGGGAGGACTCCGCGGTCGGCAAATGGCTGGCCAAGAACGGTGAGGGCGTGCACCACATCGCGTTCGGTACGGCGGACGTGGACGCGGACGCCGCGGACATCCGCGAGAAGGGCGTCAGGGTGCTGTACGAGGAGCCCAGGACGGGTTCCATGGGGTCCCGGATCACCTTCCTGCACCCCAAGGACTGCCACGGCGTCCTGACCGAACTGGTCACGTCCAGGACAGAGCACTGAGGACAACAGCTTCTCAGGGATACCCGGCCCGGTAGAGTGGGCTGTTCCGGGCCGGGGCCGGGTCGGGGCCGCGCCGCGTCCTCAGCCGTTGATCTGTCACCATTCCCCGGGGGGACCGTTCGCCGGCGAACGGTACTCATGTGGAGTTTGCGACCAGGGTTGGGGCCTCCCCCTGCTCAGTGGGGCATCCCCTGCTCCAACGAAGTTGAGAGCTTGGGGAAAGAGTTCAGAGCTCGGGGAAGGATGGGACCGCGCAGTGCGGGGCTACGAACGCCAGGAGAGCCACCGGGCTGAAGACGACCATCTCTCGCGGTTCGAGGCCGAGATGGACCGGCTGAAGACCGACCGGGAGAAGGCCGTCCAGCACGCCGAGGACCTCGGTTACCAGGTCGAGGTCTTGCGCGCCAAGCTGCACGAGGCCCGCCGCAGTCTGGCGACCCGTCCCGCGTACGACAGCGCGGACATCGGCTACCAGGCGGAGCAGCTGCTCCGTAACGCCCAGGTCCAGGCCGAGCAGCTGCGCAGCGACGCCGAGCGCGAGCTGCGCGACGCCCGCGCGCAGACGCAGCGGATCCTCCAGGAGCACGCCGAGCACCAGGCGCGGCTCCAGGCCGAGCTGCACAACGAGGCCGTGCAGCGGCGCCAGCGGCTCGACCAGGAGCTGGCGGAGCGCCGCCAGACCGTCGAGTCCCACGTCAACGAGAACGTCGCGTGGGCCGAGCAGCTGCGGGCCAGGACCGAGTCCCAGGCCCGCCGGCTCCTCGATGAGTCACGGGCCGAGGCCGAGCAGGCGCTGACCGCCGCCCGTGCCGAGGCCGCCCGGCTGGCGGACGAGACGCGGCAGCGGCTGGGCTCCGAGGCGGAGTCCGCCAGGTCCGAGGCCGAGTCGATCCTGCTGCGGGCCCGCAAGGACGCCGAGCGGATGCTGAACGCCGCCTCCAGCCAGGCGCAGGAGGCGACCAGTCACGCCGAGCAGCTGCGTTCGTCGACGACGGCCGAGACCGAGCAGACCCGGCAGCAGACCGCCGAGCTGAACCGGACCGCCGAGCAGCGCGTGCAGGAGGCCGAGACGCAGCTGCGCGAGGCCCGGGTGGAGGCCGAGAAGGTCCTGTCCGAGGCGAAGGAGGCCGCGGTCAAGCGGCTGGCCGGCGCCGAGTCGCAGAACGAGCAGCGCACCCGTACCGCCAAGTCGGAGATCGCCCGGCTGGTCGGCGAGGCCACCAAGGACGCCGAGTCGCTGAAGGCGGAGGCCGAGCAGGCGCTCGCCGACGCCCGTGCCGAGGCGGACCGGCTCCGTTCCGAGGCCGCCGACAGCGCCCGCACCGCCGCCGCCGAGGACGCCGCGGCCCAGCTCGCCAAGGCGGCCCGCGCCGCCGAGGAGGTGCTGACCAAGGCGTCCGACGACGCGAAGTCGACCACCCGCGCCGCGGGCGAGGAGGCCGAGCGGATCCGCCGCGAGGCCGAGTCCGAGGCGGACCGGCTGCGCGGCGAGGCCACCGAGCAGGCCGACCAGCTCAAGGGCGCGGCCAAGGACGACACCAAGGAGTACCGGGCCAAGACGGTCGAGCTCCAGGAGGAGGCACGCCGGCTGCGCGGCGAGGCCGAGCAGCTGCGCTCCGAAGCGGTCGCCGAGGGTGAGCGGATCCGCGGCGAGGCCCGCCGGGAGGCCCTCCAGCAGATCGAGGAGGGCGCGAAGACCGCCGAGGAGCTCCTCGCCAAGGCGAAGGCCGACGCGGAGGAGCTGCGCGGCGCCGCCGGCACCGAGAGCGAGCGGGTCCGCACCGAGGCCACCGAGCGGGCGGCCACGCTGAAGAAGCAGGCGGACGAGGCCCTTCAGCGGGCCCACGCCGAGGCCGAGCAGCTGCGCACCGAGGCCGAGGAGCTGGTGGAGGCGACGACGTCCGCCGCCGAGCAGGCCGCGGCGGAGCTGCGCGAGGAGACCGAGCGCGCGGTCGCGGCGAGGCAGGCCGAGGCGGCCGACGAGCTGACCCGGCTGCACACCGAGGCCGAGACCAGGCTCGCCACGGCCGAGCAGACGCTGGGCGAGGCCCGCACCGACGCGGAGCGGATCCGGCGCGAGACGAACGAGGAGTCCGAGCGGCTGCGCACCGAGGCCGCCGAGCGGCTGCGCACCCTCCAGGAGCAGGCCGAGACCGAGGCCCAGCGGCTGCGCGACGAGGCCGCGTCCGACGCCTCGCGCTCCCGTGCGGAGGGCGAGTCCGTCGCCGTGCGGCTGCGGAGCGAGGCGGCCGCCGAGGCGGAGCGGCTGAAGACCGAGGCGCAGGAGAGTGCCGACCGGGTGCGGTCGGAGGCCGCGGCCGCCGCCGAGCGGGTGGGCACCGAGGCCGCCGAGGCGCTGGCCGCCGCCCAGGAGGAGGCGAACCGGCGCCGCCGCGAGGCCCAGGAGACGCTCGACGCCGCGCGCGGCGAGGCGAACCAGGAGCGCGAGCGGGCCCGCGAGCAGAGCGAGGAGCTCCTCGCCTCCGCCCGCAAGCGGGTCGAGCAGGCGCAGGCCGAGGCGCAGCGGCTGGTCGAGGAGGCGGACAGCCGGGCGACCGAGATGGTCTCCGCCGCCGAGCAGACCGCCCAGCAGGTACGGGACGCGGTCAGCGGTCTCCAGGAGCAGGCCGAGGCGGAGATCGCCGGGCTGCGCTCCACCGCCGAGCACGTCGCGGAGCGGACGAAGTCCGAGGCGCAGGAGGAGGCGGACCGGGTCCGCGCCGACGCGCACGCCGAGCGGGAGCGGGCCGGCGAGGACGCGGCCAGGATCCGTTCGGTCGCGAAGGAGGAGACCGAGGCCGCCAAGGCGATGGCCGAGCGGACGGTCTCCGACGCGATCGCGGAGTCCGAGAAGCTGCGGTCCGACACCGCGGAGTACAGCCAGCGGATGCGTACCGAGGCGTCCGACGCCCTGGCGTCCGCGGAGCAGGACGCGGCGCGCAGCCGTGCCGAGGCCCGCGAGGACGCCAACCGGATGCGGTCGGACGCGGCGGTCCAGGCCGACCGGCTGCTGGCCGAGGCGACGGCGGAGAGCGAGCGCGCCGTGGCGGAGGCGGCGCAGCAGGCGGCCCGCATCGGCGACGAGGCGGCGAGCGAGTCGGAGCGGCTGCGGGCGGAGGCGGCGGCCACCGTCGGTTCCGCGCAGGAGCACGCGGTCCGCACCCGCGAGGAGTCGGAGCGGCTGCGCAGCGATGCCGAGGCGGCGGCCGAACAGATGCGTGCCGAGGCCCGCCAGGAGGCGGACCGACTGCTCGACGAGGCCCGCGAATCGGCCTCCAAGCGCCGGGCCGACGCCGCCGAACAGGCGGACCAGCTGATCAACAAGGCCCAGGAGGAGGCGCTGCGCGCCGCCACCGAGGCCGAGGAGCAGGCCGACACGATGGTCGGGGCTGCCCGGAACGAGGCGGTCCGGATCACCTCCGACGCCACGGTCGAGGGCAACTCCCTGGTCGAGCGGGCCCGGACGGACGCGGACGAGCTGCTGGTCGGCGCGCGCCGGGACGCCACCGCCATCCGGGAGCGGGCCGAGGAGCTCAGGACCCGCCTGGAGAGCGAGATCGAGGAGCTGCACGACCGGGCCCGGCGGGAGACCTCCGAGCAGATGAAGACGGCAGGCGAGCGCGTCGACAACCTGATGAGGGCGGCGACCGAGCAGCGCGAGGAAGCTGCGGCGAAGGCCAAGGAACTGCTGTCCGACGCGAATTCGGAGGCGAGCAAGGTCCGGATCGCCGCCGTGAAGCGGGCCGAGTCGCTGCTCAAGGAGGCCGAGCAGAAGAAGGCCAGCCTGGTGCGCGAGGCCGAGAAGCTGCGCTCCGACGCCGAGGCCGAGGCCAAGCGGACGGTGGACGAGGGCCGGCGCGAACTCGACGTCCTGGTACGCCGGCGCGCGGACATCAACACGGAGATCTCCCGTGTCCAGGACGTGCTGGAGGCGTTGGAGTCTTTCGAGACCCCCGCGGCGGGCGGTAAGGGCGCCGACAGCGCCAAGGCCGGCGCGGCAGCGGGCACTCGTTCGAGTGGCAAGCCGTCCGATGGGTAGGACCTGTCCGGCGGGCTTCCGCGGTCCGGCACGGACGTTCAGCCCCCCGGGTGGCAAGGCTTGCGCGGGTTAGCCACTCAAAAGGGGTGTCATTCTCCAGATCAAACACGCATCTGCTCGATGACACGCCGTCCGGGCCCCTAGGATTCCCTCTATCACCTCACCGGTCTTACTTCGACAGGAACCCCATGAGTGACCCTTCCTCCCCCTTCGGCTTCGAGCTCGTGCGGCGTGGTTACGACCGCGGTCAGGTGGATGACCGCATTACCAAGATCGTCGCCGACCGTGATAGTGCTCTCACCCGCATCACCTCGCTGGAAAAGCGCATCGAGGAGCTGCACCTCGAAACGCAGAACGCACAGGCCCAGGTGAACGACGCGGAGCCGTCGTACGCCGGTCTCGGCGCGCGCGTGGAGAAGATTCTCCGCCTTGCCGAGGAGGAGGCGAAGGACCTGCGAGAAGAGGCCCGTCGCGCCGCCGAGCAGCACCGCGAACTCGCCGAGTCCGCGGCCCAGCAGGTCCGCAACGACGCCGAGACGTTCGCCGCGGAGCGCAAGACCAAGGCCGAGGACGACGGCGTCCGCATCGTCGAGAAGGCCAAGGGCGAGGCCACCACGCTCCGCTCGGACGCGCAGAAGGACGCCGCGCAGAAGCGCGAGGAGGCCGACGCGCTCTTCGAGGAGACCCGCGCCAAGGCCGCCCAGGCCGCCGCGGACTTCGAGACCAACCTGGCCAAGCGCCGCGACCAGTCGGAGCGCGACCTCGCGTCCCGTCAGGCCAAGGCCGAGAAGCGTCTGGCCGAGATCGAGCACCGCGCCGAGCAGCTCCGCCTGGAGGCCGAGAAGCTCCGTACGGACGCCGAGCGCCGGGCCCGTCAGACGGTGGAGACCGCGCAGCGCCAGTCCGAGGACATCGTGGCCGACGCCAACGCGAAGGCCGACCGGATCCGCAGCGAGTCCGAGCGCGAGCTGGCGGCGCTCACCAACCGCCGCGACTCGATCAACGCTCAGCTGACCAACGTCCGCGAGATGCTGGCGACGCTGACCGGCGCCGCCGTGGCCGCCGCCGGCACCCCCGCCGACGAGGAGCCCGCCTCGCGCGGCGTTCCGGCCCAGCAGACCCGCTGACGTCAGGAGCGACGCGGCAACGACCGGTGGTCCCCCGACACACCGGCCGGTCCGATTCCGACGCGCCCGGTTCCACCTTTCTGGTGGCGCCGGGCGCGCGGCCGTTCTAGCGTGAGCGCATGATCGAGCTCGATGGCCTCACCAAGCGTTTCGGCAGCAAGGTTGCCGTCGACCAGTTGTCGTGCCGGATCAAGCCGGGAATGGTGACGGGTTTTCTGGGTCCCAACGGGGCGGGCAAGTCCACCACCATGCGGATGATGCTCGATCTCGACAACCCCACCAGCGGATCGGTGCGGATCGACGGCAAGCACTACCGCGAGCTGGAAGAACCCTTGAAGTACATCGGTGCGCTGCTCGACGCCAAGTCGATGCACGGCGGTCGCAGCGCGTACAACAACCTGCTCTGTCTCGCACAGAGCAACCGCATTCCGCAGAGCCGGGTGGCGGAGGTGCTCGACACCGTCGGCCTGAGCGCGGTGGCGAAGAAGAAGTCCAAGGGCTTCTCGCTCGGAATGGGGCAGCGGCTGGGGATCGCCTCGGCGCTGCTCGGTGATCCCGAGATCCTGATGTTCGACGAACCCGTCAACGGTCTGGACCCGGAGGGCATCCACTGGATCCGGAACCTGATGAAGGCGCTCGCCGCCGAAGGCCGGACGATCTTCGTCTCCTCGCACCTGATGAGCGAGATGGCACTGACGGCGGATCATCTGATCGTGATCGGCCAGGGCAAGCTGCTGGCCGACACCTCGATGGCCGACTTCATCCACCAGAACTCCCGCAGCTACGTGCGACTGCGCTCGCCGCAGCAGGAGCGGCTGCGCGACGTGCTGCACGCGGAGGGCCTCGTCGCGGTCGAGTCGGGCAACGGCACGCTGGAGATCGACGGCGCCACCACCGAGGACCTGGGCGAGCTGGCCGCCCGGCACTCCATCGTGCTGCATGAGCTCAGTTCCCAGCGGGCCTCGCTGGAGGAGGCGTTCATGCAGATGACGGCGGACTCGGTGGAGTACCACGCGCACTCGGAACGAGGAGCCGCGCCGCCGCCGGTGGGACCGCACTGGGGCGACCAGTGGGATCAGCCGCCCGGCGCCGCCCCCGGTCCGCCCGACGGCACTCCCGGGGCCCCCGGCGGGTCCGGCACCGGAAAGGGGGCGTGACGACGATGGCATCGGTACCCGCGGTCCTGACCTCCGAATGGACCAAGATCCGTACGGTCTCCTCGACCACCTGGACGCTGATCTCCGCGTTCGTCGTCACCGTGGCGATGGGCGCCGCCCTCTGCGCGGTGATGAACTCCCAGTTCAACGACCTCTCCGACGCGGAGCGGGCCACCTTCGACCCCACCTTCATCAGCTTCTCCGGGATGATCCTCGGTCAGCTGGCGATGGTGGTCTTCGGTGTCCTGGTGGTCGGCACGGAGTACAGCTCGGGCATGATCCGCGTCTCGCTGGCGGCCGTGCCGCAGCGCACCACGTTCCTCTTCAGCAAGATGCTGGTGGCCGGGGTGCTGGCCCTGGTGGTCGGTCTGGCCACCAGCTTCGTCACGTTCTTCCTCGGCCAGGCCCTGCTGGGCGACCACGGCACGGACCTCGGCGCGGACAACGTGCTGCGGGCGGTCTTCGGCGGCGGCATCTACATGGGGCTGATCGCGGTCTTCTCCATGGCGGTGGCGACGATGCTGCGCAGCTCGATGCTGTCGCTCGGCATCCTGATGCCGTTCTTCTTCCTGGTCTCGCAGATCCTGTCGGCGGTGCCCGGTGCCAAGAAGGTGGCCCAGTACTTCCCCGACCAGGCCGGTTCCAAGATCATGCAGGTGGTGCCCGACGCGATGAACAGCGATCCGGCGCCCTACGGGCCGTGGGCCGGGCTGCTGATCATGGTGGCGTGGGTGGCGGCCGCGGTGATCGGCGGCTTCCTCGTACTGAAGAAGCGGGACGCCTGACGGCCGGTCCCGCCGGAGGCCGTGGACCCCGGTCCGTGGGCTCCGGCGGGGCGCGCCGCCGCAACGGCTTGGCCGGAACCGTAAAGGCCTGGTTATCCTCCTAACTCTTACGGGGGCCGTGCGGCCGGACGGCCTGGGCCCCGACGACAGATAAGTCGATGGGGCTGGAGCATGATCGAGGCAGTCGGCCTGACCAAGCGCTATGGCGCGAAGACGGCCGTGTACAACCTTTCCTTCCAGGTGCGGCCAGGCACCGTCACCGGATTCCTCGGTCCCAACGGGTCGGGCAAATCAACGACCATGCGCATGATGCTCGGCCTGGACCGGCCGACCGCCGGTCATGTGACGATCGGTGGCCACGCCTACCGCAGCCTGCCGAACGCGCCGCGCCAGGTGGGCGCCCTGCTGGACGCCAAGGCGGTGCACGGCGGCCGCAGCGCCCGCAACCACCTGCTCTCGCTTGCCCAGCTCGCCGGGATTCCCCCCACACGGGTCGACGAGGTGCTCGGTGTCGTCGGCCTCCAGGACGTCGCCCGCAAGCGCTCCAAGGGCTTCTCTCTCGGCATGGGGCAGCGACTGGGCATCGCGGCCGCGCTGCTGGGTGACCCTCAGGTGCTGCTCTTCGACGAACCGGTCAACGGCCTCGACCCGGAAGGCATCCTCTGGGTCCGCAACCTGATGAAGATGCTGGCCTCCGAGGGCCGTACGGTCTTCGTCTCCAGCCACCTCATGAGCGAGATGGCGCTCACCGCCGACCATCTGATCGTGATCGGCCGGGGCCAGCTGATGGCCGATATGAGCATCACGGACTTCATCTCGGCCAACTCGGCCGACTTCGCCCGGGTCAGGGTCCAGGACAACGGCTCCGAGCAGCGGGAGAAGCTCACCGCCACCCTCACCGAGGCCGGCGGCCAGGTCATGCACGAGCCGGACGGCGCACTGCGGATCACCGGGCTGAAGCTGCCCCGGATCAGCGATCTCGCCCATGACTCCGACGTACGGCTGTGGGAGCTGTCGCCCCACCAGGCCTCGCTGGAGGAGGCGTACATGCGGCTGACGCAGGGCGCCGTGGACTACCGCTCGACGGTGGACCAGCGGGCGGGGCTGCAAGCGCCGCAGCCGACGGCGGGATACGGGCAGCCGCACCCCGGGTACGCCCCGCCGCAGGCCGCCGCCCCCGACGTGCCGCAGCAGGGCTGGTACGCCCCGCCGCCGCCCGGGGACAACCCGTACGCGGCCCCGTCCGGCCCCGGCGGCCCGGCGGCCGCAGCCCCGGCCCAGCCGCCGGTGGCGCCCGCCGCCGCTCCTGCCCCTGCCCCTGCCCCTGCCCCCACCGCTCCTGCTCCCGCCCCGGCAGCGCCCGCCGCGGCTCCGGCAGACCTGACCGCGCGCGACACCAGCGAGGACCCCCGATGACAACGCCGTCCACGCCGCAGACGCCGTTCCAGCAGCAGGCGTACCAGTACCAGCAGCCGCCCGCACCGCAGCAGTACGCGGGGGCCGGCTTCTACACCTCGCCGATCCCGGTGCGCCGGGCCACCCTCGCCGATGCGCTCGCCTCCGAGTGGACCAAGATCCGTTCGGTGCGCTCGACGATGTGGACGCTCGGCGTCCAGATCGTGCTGCTGCTCGCCATCGGCCTGCTCTCGGCCATCGCCGTCGACGCCTCGGACACCGACCTGGGCTCCACCCCTGTGCTCAGCCTCGGCTTCTTCGGCGTGCTGCTCGGCTCGATCTGCGTGATCACGCTGGGAGTGATGACGATCGCCTCGGAGTACGGCACCGGGATGATCCGCACGACGATGACGGCCTGCCCCAGCCCCGGCCGGGTGCTCGCCGCGAAGGCCATCGTCTTCTTCCTGCTCACCTTCGTCCTGACCACCGTGATGACCTCGGTGGTCGCGGTGCTCCAGACGGCCATCCTGGACGCCGATACGCCCAGCGGTGCGGACTGGCTGCGCAGCACGGTCGGAGTCGGCCTCTACACCGCGACGCTGGGGCTGCTCTCGCTGGCGGCCGGCGCGCTGATCCGGCACTCGGCGGGTGCGATCACGCTCATGATCGGCGTGGTGCTGCTGCCGCTCGTCCTGGCGATCTTCATGTTCGCCGAGTCGCTCGCGAAGGTCCAGAAGTGGCTCCTGGAGTACTCGATCCCCAACCAGCTCAGCAACTTCTACGACACCTCGGTCACCGGGTCGGGGCCGTCCGGCTGGGAGCCGCTGTGGATCATTCTCGTGGTGACCGCCCTGGCCATGGGCGGCGCCTATCTCGCGATGAGCCGCCGCGACGTCTGACCGGCCACCGCCCGGTGACGTACACCGGAGGCGGAACGCCTGTTCAGTAGCGAGGCGCGTTCCTGGACCGCTGCACCCGGGTGGTGCGGCGGTCCCTCGCGTTCCAGCACGCCTTGTGCCAGTGCCTGCGGTCCTCGATGCCGCCGTACTCGGGCCAGGCCACCAGGTGCGGGACGCCGGAGGGGATCTCCTGGTCGCAGCCGGGGCACCGGTAGCGCTTGCCCGCCGCGCTCGCGCCGCTCACCGGACGGACGGACCAGTCCTCGCCCTGCCACTCCTCCGCGCGCCCGCCACCCCCGTACCGGTCCCCCACCGCTCCGGCGCTGTCGGTGGGGCTCTCGCCGCCTCGGGGGCGGTTGCGGCGCGGGGACACGTGACACCTCACGGGGCAGGCTGGGCAGTTCCCGTCCAGCGTAGGGCCATTCGGCCGGGGCATATGTACCGCACCGCGCGGCTCCGGACCCGGGGCGGGACGGGTTACCGGAAAATCGCAACAACTTCATGCCCGACCGTGCCTTTGGCACGTGTCAGACGTTGTTGCCAGCAGGGGAGAGCCGCGTCGGCCGCAAGGAGGCATTAGGCGATGCGTGTGGGAACGTTCGTACTGGCAGCCCAGTTCCCGGGGCAGGGGCCGGGGGAAGCGCTGCATCGCGCGATCCGGTCCGCCGAGGTCGCGGAGGAATCCGGACTCGACTCGGTCTGGCTGGCAGAACATCATTTCGTGCCGTACGGGGTCTGCCCGTCCGCGGTGACACTGGCCGCGCTGCTGCTCGGCCGCACCCGCAGGATCCGGGTGGGCACCGCGGTCAGCGTGCTGCCGACACAGCATCCGGTCGCGCTCGGCGAGCAGGCCGCACTGCTCCACCTCACCAGCGGCGGCCGGTTCGTCCTCGGCGTCGGCCGGGGCGGCCCCTGGATCGACCTGGAGGTGTTCGGCGGCGGCCTGGAGGCCTACGAGACGGGCTTCCCGGAGTCCCTGGGGCTGTTGCTCGACTGGCTGCGCGAACCGCGTGTGGCGGGCCGTGGGGAGCGTTACGGCTTCCCCGAGGTGGCGGTGGTGCCCCGCGCCGACGAGCTGTTCGACCCGGAGAGCGGCGAGAACCCCGGCGGCCCCGAGGTGGTCGTCGCGTGCACCTCGCCCAAGAGCGTGCGGCTCGCGGCCGAGAACGGCCTGCCGATGCTGCTCGGGATGCACTGCGGGGACGAGGAGAAGGCCGAGATGGTCGGCCTCTGGCGGACCGCCGCGCTGGCCGCGGGCCGCTCGCCGGAGAGCGTGCGGCGGGCCGGGCACGTGTCGGCCGGGGTGGCCCAGATCGCGGACCGCACCGAGGACGCCACCGAGACCCTGGTGAAGGCGATGCCCGGCTGGCTGCGCCAGGGCCTCGACGCCCATGTCACGGTCGACGGCCGGCACCGGGTGATGCGGGACCCGGTCGGCTATACGGAGATGCTGTGCGGCATTCACCCGGTGGGCCCGCCCCGGCTCGCCGCGGACCGGCTCGCGGCCACGGCTGAGCGCACGGGTATCACCCGCTTCGCGCTCCTGGTCGAGGGTTCGGGAGATCTGGTGGCCACGGAGGAGAACGTAGCGCGGCTGGGCACCGAGGTGCTGCCGCTCCTGAAATGACCGCCGGAATACGCTCTTCCGTCGTAAGAGGGGGAGCTGCCGCCCCGGACCAGTCGCACCTCCCGCGGCCCGGGACGGCAGCAGAGTCGTTCAGCAGTCCCGTAGTTCGGGCGACTGGTTGAGCAACTGGCCCCTCACCGAGGTGAACTTGGCCAGCCGGTCGTCGACCGAGGCGTCCAACGGGAACACCGCGACGCGGTGGCAGTTCTGGAATGCCAGACGCACCCCGAAGTGCCGCTGCAGCGCGCCGCGAATCGCATCACTTGCGAGTGCACGCAGCAGCTGGCCGCGTGCCTGCTCGCTGGGCGGCGGCGTCTGGTTGTCGGCGAACTCCCCGCCGTCGACCTTCAGCTGAGCCACCAGCGAGCTGATCATCTCCCACGCGAAGGGCAGGGAGGTCCGGACGCAGTCGACGAAGTCGGCTTCGTCGACCTCGCCTCGCTCGGCCTGTTCCAACAGCGCCGGTGAGACGTCGAGCGACATGGGTTCTCCTCTCGCGACCCCGACGGAGGGCCGGGGCCTTACGGGCAGGGAAGGAGGACGGCGACGCAGCGTGCACAGACGGCGACCTCCTGCATCCACGGTAAGGGCGCAGTCCGGGCCGCACCAGGAGATTGGGAACACAACCGGCCAATAACGAAGGGGTTCAAAGACGGACAAGCCAGATTCGGTCAGGTACGGGCGAGGGCGGAGTGACGGGTGGGTGAATCGCGTCGACCGCCGGTCGTCGAGTAGCGTTGCCCACCATGCGTCTCGTCATCGCCCGCTGCTCCGTGGACTACGCGGGCCGGCTCACGGCCCACCTGCCCTCCGCTCCCCGTCTGATCCTGGTGAAGGCGGACGGGAGCGTGTCGATCCACGCCGACGACAGGGCGTACAAACCGCTCAACTGGATGTCACCGCCCTGCACCCTGAAGGAGGGCGCCGACGACACCGAGGGCGTCTGGACCGTGGTGAACAAGGCGGGCGAAAAACTGATCATCACGATGGAGGAAATCCTCCACGACTCGTCCCACGAACTGGGCGTCGATCCGGGCCTGATCAAGGACGGCGTGGAAGCGCACCTGCAGGAACTGCTCGCTGACCGGATCGAGACCCTCGGCGAGGGCTACACCCTGATCCGCCGCGAGTACTTCACCGCCATCGGCCCGGTCGACATCCTGTGCCGCGACGCCGACGGCCAGACCGTGGCCGTCGAGCTCAAGCGACGTGGCGACATCGACGGCGTGGAGCAGCTGACCCGCTATCTGGAGCTGCTCAACCGCGATCCGCATCTCGCCCCGGTGAAGGGCATCTTCGCCGCCCAGGAGATCAAGCCCCAGGCCCGCGTGCTGGCGACGGACCGGGGAATCGGCTGTGTGGTCCTCGACTACAACGCGATGCGCGGCATCGAGGACGACAAACTCCGGCTGTTCTGACCCCTGGAGACCGGAACCCGCCGGACGGGCGGCATTTCAAGCCCGTCCGGCGATCGAGAACACCGCCTCGTCCCGGAGACCCGAACCCGCCGGACAGGCAGCACTTCAAGCCCGTCCGGCGATCGAGAACACCGCCTCGTCCCGGAGACCCGAACCCGCCGGACAGGCAGCACTTCAAGCCCGTCCGGCGATCGAGAACACCATCTCATCCCGAAGACCGGAACCCGCCGGACAGGCAGCATTCCAAGCCCGTCCGGCGATTGAGGACAAGGCGCCCGGCCCAGGCGCCCGCACCCCCGCTCAAGGCACCGCTCAGAGCACCGACGGGCTCCCCGACGGCTCCCCCGACTCCTCCGCACTCGCGCTCATCGCCCCCGAGGGCCCGCTCGCCGACGAGTCGGACTCACTCGGCTCGTCCGTCGCGGTGTCCGTGGGCGACGGCGACTCGCTCGCCGGCGGCGGCGTGGTCGGCGTCTCGCTCGCCGACGGCGACTCCGACTCGGACTCCGACGGCTCGGTCGGCTCGGACGACGTGTCCGTCGGGCTCGGCCTGTCGCTCGACGGCTTCCCCGGGGACGACGGGGTGGTGTCCGGCGGGGCACTCGACCCCGGGGACGAACCCCCGCCCCCGGCCGGCGCGGACCCGGTGCCCGTCGGCCCGGGTGTCGACGAGGTGGAGCCGGTCGCCGGGACGGACGGAGCCGTCCGGTCCGTCGGCTCCTCGGCCGGGACCTCGTTCTCGCTGTCGTCGCCCTCGCTCACCGACTGCTCGGTCGAGACGCCGGGGTCGTCCTGCGGATCGCTGTTCGACGTCAGACCGAGCGTCACCACCGTGCCGAGCACCCCGGCCAGCAGCACACCCGCGCCTGCGGCGACCAGGTTGCGACGCGCCCCGCCCAGCACCGCGAAGCGCCCGGCCGACCCGCTGCCGGGGCTCTTCGGAGCAGTCTGCCGGGGCAGGACGGTGGTCTCGTCCGCGTACGGCGCCCGCATGGTGACCGGTATGACGGACGTCGGGCCGGATGGCGACGCCTCGAAGCGGCTCGCCGCCGTCTCCTCGTCCGCCGGGCCCTGCCCCACCACCGCGGCGCCGGCCAGGTCGTCGACCAGAGCGAGCGCCCGGCGACCGGCCACTGCACCCGGCTTGTCGGCGAGCGCCCCACGCATGCTGATGGAGGTCTCCAGCTCGGCCCTGGCCCGGTCCGGATTGCCGGTGCAGAGGGCGAGTACGCCCAGCTCGTGGTGGAAGTAGGCCTCCTCGGCCACCTCACCGGCGATCCGCGCGGCTTCCTGGCCGATCCGCAGGGCCTTCTCCCAGGCGCTCCAGTGCAGACCCGCCGCGAAGGCGGGCGAGGCGCTGCGGGCCAGCAGCACGGCGACGCTGGTCTGTCCGGCGCCGTCCCCCGGCACCAGCTGGGTCATGGCCGCGACGATCGCGTCGGCCTCGGCGACCGCGCGTGCGGGGGTGACCGAGGGGTGACCGGCCCACCAGGCGTAGTGCTGGGCGGCCGTACGGGCCAGGCCCGTGGCCTCGTCCCCGTATCCGGCGGCCGCCAGCTGGGCGAGCACCCCGGCGGCCAGCCGGTAGCGGGAACCGGCCGGGGAGAGCAGTCCGCAGCCGGCCAGCTCTCCGAGCGCGGCATCGGCGTGGGTGTCCCCCACGAGGGCCGGCAGATGCGCCTGGTGCGGCACCTCGCCGCCCAGCGCGACCGCGAAGCGCAGGGTGTCGCGCGCGGCGCCGCTCAGCCGTGAGGCGAGCAGCGCGGCGGGGGCGGCGCCCTCCCCGAGGCTGGGCAGCGGCACATCGAGGGGCTCGGCGGGCAGCGGTGCCTCGGCGGGCCGGCTGTCGAGGTAGCCGTACTCGTCGTAGGCGGTGGGGTCGGCGCGCAGCAGGTCGCGCTGGCGCAGCAGGGCGCCCGCCTGGACGAAGCGCAGCGGGAGTCCCTCGGACTCGAACCAGAGGTCGCCCGCCCAGTTGGCCTCCTCCTCGGTGAGCGGCCGTTCGACCACCCGTTCCATCAGGACGACCGAGGCGTCGCGGTCGAGCCCGGTGAGGAAGACCTCTTCGAGGTGGGAGTCGGCGTCCGGCGCGGCGACGTCGGGCGTCGCGGCGAGCAGGAAGGCGCATTCGGGCGTCGCGTCGAACAGTTCGTCCAGCGCGGCGCCGCCGAACTCCAGGTCGTCCAGGACGACGACGGCGCCGGTGGTGCGGAGCTTCTCCAGCAGGAGCGTGCGGTCCGGGCGGTGCAGCGGTGCGTCGTGGACGGCGTCGAAGAGGCCGTGCAGCAGGTCGGTGACGGTCCGCTTGTGGCCGTTGAGCCGGACGACTCCGTCCGGTGCGAGTTGCGCGCAGTCCGCGGCGACCGCGTCCAGGAGCGCGGTTCGGCCGGATCCGGCCGGTCCGGTGAGCCGTACCGAGCGTCCGCGGGCCAGCAGGCGTACCAGCCGCTCGCGTTCGCCGTCGCGCTCCAGGAGGGGCAGCTGCGGGACGGGGGGTCCGGGCGGCACGGGGGGCGCGGCGGCGCGTTCGCGGTCGGTGCGCTCGGCGGAGGTGCGCCGGACCGGCTCGTCGGGGTGCTCGCCCGGCCGGACCGGTTCGACCTCGCTGCCGTCGACCGGGTTGACCGTGAGCAGAAGGCCGCCCGATATGAGCTGGACGATACGTGCCTGTTGCGGTGTTTGCTGACCGAAATCAGGCGTCAGCGGATCGCGTGAGGGCCGCCGGCGGCCGGCGTCCTGCGCGGAGCCTTCGCTGTCGTGGCCGTACTCTTCCGGCCCCCGGTGTGTCGGGTCCATCGCCAAAGCCCCCAAGACGCGTCGAGCGCGGTTGTCCCTCCCGGCCTCGCACGTCCAGCTGTTGCTTCCGGTCCGGTGTCAGCCAGGTGGGTCCGTCAATCGGCAGACGGCCGAACCCTAAACCTTCGCACAGTATCTACGAACATCCGGGGTGCCGTGCCGCCCGACAGATCACGGTCTCGTGAGGATTGTGCGGGATCGGCCCGGGGGTGTGGCCGGGCGTCCGCCGCCGCCGGGTTCCTCAGACGCGCGGCAGGGACTCCGCCGCGATTCCGCCCTCGATGGCCAGGATGCGGTGCAGTCTGGTGGCGACCAGAAGTCGTTGCATCTGCGGCGGCACCCCGCGGAGCACCAGCCGCCGGCCGGCCCGTCCGGCCCGTCTGTGCGCGCCCATGATGACACCGAGTCCGGTGGCATCCCATGAATCCAGCTCGGTCAGGTCCAGCACCAGATCGCCGACTCCGTCGTCGAGCGCCGAGTGCAGGACCGTACGGGCGTCCGCCGCGCTTCGGACGTCGAGGCGGCCCCCGACGACCAGCTCGGCGTGGTCGCCCCTGATGTGCATATGCGCTCCCCTTGGATGCCCCGTAGCAAGGTCCGTCTGTCTGAAACTGTCTCTGCCCCAACTGACTGCGGCAGCGACAGGGAAGTTGCCGTCTGTAAGCGAACCGATACCGAATTCACTCCGTGGAGTGAACCGGGTCCGCCGTGGATCCGAGGTGGATCCGATGCGTGGCTTGTACGGATCCGATGATCGCGGGGGGCGACCCCCTGGTCCTGCGGGCCTGATTGACGGCAAATCAGACACCGGAGGACCAGAAACGATCAGTAGGTGTAAAAACCCTGCCCGCTCTTGCGGCCGATGTCACCTGCATCGACCATCCGGCGCATCAGCTCCGGAGCGGCGAACTTCTCGTCCTGGGACTCGGTGTAGATGTTGCCGGTGGCGTGCAGCAGGATGTCGACGCCGGTCAGGTCCGCGGTGGCGAGCGGGCCCATGGCGTGGCCGAAACCGAGCTTGCAGGCGATGTCGATGTCCTCGGCCGAGGCGACGCCCGACTCGTACAGCTTGGCGGCCTCGACGACCAGCGCCGAGATCAGCCGGGTGGTGACGAAGCCGGCCACGTCGCGGTTGACCACGATGCAGGTCTTGCCGACCGACTCGGCGAACTCGCGTGCGGTGGCCAGGGTTTCGTCGCTCGTCTTGTAGCCGCGTACGAGCTCGCAGAGCTGCATCATCGGGACCGGCGAGAAGAAGTGCACACCGACGACGCGCTCCGGGCGCTCCGTCACGGCCGCGATCTTGGTGATCGGGATGGCGGAGGTGTTGGAGGCGAGCACGGTGTCGTCCCGGACGATCTTGTCGAGGGCCCGGAAGATCTCGTGCTTCACCTCCAGCTTCTCGAAGACCGCCTCGACGACGACGTCCGCGTCGGCGACCGCGTCGAGATCGGTGGTCGTGGTGATGCGGGCGAGCGCGGCCTCGGCGTCGGCGGCCGCGAGCTTGCCCTTGGAGACGAACTTGTCGTAGGAAGCGCTGATGCCGTCACGGCCCCGGTTCAGTGCCGCGTCGGTGACATCGCGCAGCACGACGTCCCAGCCCGCCTGGGCGGAGACCTGCGCGATGCCGGACCCCATGAGTCCGGCTCCGACGACGGCGAGCTTCCTGGCCACGTTGACACCCCTGCTTCCATACGGTTCCTGTTCCATGCTCTCCGGCGGAGGTTAGTCCCCGTGAGGGGCGCTGGGGCGGCGAAGAGATGCGCGTCACGTCTCAAATGACGGACATCACACCGGGATGCGTCATTCGGCGGTGCGCCGGGCGTAGTTGAGCACCTTTTCGCCCAGCAGGTCCTCGATGTCGTCGAGCAGGACGAGGGCGTCCCTGGACACCTCGGCGGCCGGGCGGCCCGCCACCATCTCGCGTCCGATGTACGCCATGAGCGTGCTGTGCACCCAGGAGAGCTGACCGGCCACCAGGACCGGGGTCCGGTCCCCGGGCTCCGCGCCGCACTCCTCCAGGAGCGTCGTCTCCAGATGCAGCAGGGCCTCCTGCTGCACGTGCCAGAGGCGGGCCTTGAGGCTGTCGGCGCCCTCGATGACCCGCATGAAGCGTTCGTACCCCTCCATCAGGCCGACGGTGGGCGAGACGCTCTCCACCTGGATGCGCAGTTCGCGCAGGACGGCGTCGGCGGCGGACTCGCCCCGGTCCCGGCCTCGGACGTACCGCGAGAGGCGGTCGACGATGCCCCGGCTGCGGTCCAGGAAGAGGTCCTCCTTGGCCGGGAAGTAGTTGTAGACCGTGTTCACCGAGACGTCGGCGGCGCGGGCGACCTCCGCGATGGTGACCTCGTCGAAGCCCCGGTCGAGGAAGAGACCGGTGGCCACGTCCGAGAGGTGCTGTCTGGTCCGGCGCTTCTTGCGCTCCCTGAGTCCCTCAGCCATGCCCCCACCCTATGACCTCTCTGGGGTTCATGAATTTTTGGTGTCATTGCAATTTTTCATTTGACTCTGTTTTTGTAGTCGCTATGCCAATCATCAGTACGGCCGGGCTCGCCCGGACCTTCGACACCAAGGCCGGTCCGGTGCGGGCCGTGCGCTCCGTCGACCTGACGGTCGCGGCCGGCGAGATCGTCGGCCTGCTCGGCCCCAACGGAGCGGGCAAGACAACGACCCTGCGCATGCTCACCACGCTGCTCGCCCCGACCGGCGGCGCCGCCACCGTCGCCGGCCACGACCTGGTCGCGGACCCGGCGGGCGTACGGGAGAACTGCGGGTACGTCGCCCAGTCCGGCGGCGTCGACCCGCACATCACGGTGCGGGAGGAGCTGGTCACCCAGGGCCGGATGTACCGGCTCGGCAAGGCCGGGGCGACCGCCCGCGCCGATGAGCTGGCCGGGGAGCTGGGCCTGGCGGAGCTGCTCGACCGCAGGACGGCCTCGCTCTCCGGGGGCCAGCGCCGACGGCTCGACATCGCGATGGGGCTCACCCACCGCCCGCCGCTGCTCTTCCTCGACGAGCCGACGACCGGCCTCGACCCGGGCAGCCGCACCGACCTGTGGAACCTGGTGCGGCGGCTGCGCGACGAGCACGGCACCACCGTCGTGCTCACCACCCACTACCTCGACGAGGCGGACGCCCTCGCCGACCGGCTGGTCGTGATCGACGGCGGCCTGGTGGCGGCCCAGGGCACGCCGGCCGAACTGAAGACCCGGTACGCGGACTCCCCCGACGCCTCGCTCCAGGAGGCCTTCCTCGCGATCACCGGCCGCGCCCCGGCCGCCGACACCGCACCCGTCGCCGTTTGAGAACCGACAGTCCAGGAACCGAAGTCCAGGACCGAAATCGAGGAACCGAACCCGATGCTTCTCCACGACACCGCGCTCGTCTTCGGGCGGTACGCCCGCCAGACCCTTCGCTCGAAGTTCCAGATCCTCTTCGGCATCCTCATGCCACTGCTCTACCTGCTCTTCTTCGGCCCGCTGCTGACCGGGCTGCCGCTCGGCCGGTCCGGTGACTCCTGGCAGATCCTGGTCCCCGGCCTGCTGCTCCAGCTCGGCCTGTTCGGCGCCTCGTTCGCCGGCTTCGCCATCATCATCGACAAGTCGACCGGAGTCGTGGAACGGATGCGCGTCACCCCGGTCAGCCGGATGGCGCTGCTGCTGGGCCGGGTCCTGCGGGACGCCCTGCTGTTCATGTTCCAGGCGGTGCTGCTGGTGCTCGCCGCCGTGGCGATGGGGCTGCGCGCACCGCTGCCCGGCGTACTGATCGGCTTCGCGTTCGTCGGCCTGCTGACGGTCTCGCTGGCCTCGCTCTCGTACGCCCTGGCGATGAAGGTGGCCACGCCGCAGGAGTTCGGCCCGGTGATCAACTCGCTCACCATGCCGGCCATGCTGCTCTCCGGCCTGATGCTGCCGATGACGCTGGGGCCGGCGTGGCTGGACGTGCTCTCCCACCTCACGCCGTTCCGCTATCTCGTGGACGCGGTACGGGACGCGTACACCGGCTCGTACGCCACCGCGCACATGCTCTACGGGGTACTGGTCGCCCTCGGCTTCGCCGCCATCGCCGTGACAACGGGCACACGTGTGTTCCGCAGGACCGGTGCGTAACTACGCTGACCGCATGGTCAACCTGACACGCATCTACACCCGCACCGGCGACCGGGGCACCACCGCCCTCGGAGACATGAGCCGGACCGCCAAGACCGATCTGCGGATCTCCGCGTACGCCGACGCCAACGAGGCCAACGCGGTCATCGGCACGGCGATCGCACTCGGGCAGCTGACCGACGACATCGTGAAGGTCCTCGTCCGCGTGCAGAACGACCTGTTCGACGTGGGCGCCGACCTCTCGACACCGGTCGTCGAGGAACCGGAGTACCCGCCGCTGCGGGTGGAGCAGTTCTACATCGACAAGCTGGAGGCGGACTGCGACCACTTCCTGGAGCAGGTGGAGAAGCTCCGCAGCTTCATCCTGCCGGGCGGCACCCCGGGAGCGGCCCTGCTCCACCAGGCCTGCACGGTGGTCCGGCGCGCGGAACGGTCCACCTGGGCGGCGTTCGAGGTGCACGGCGAGGCGATGAACGCCCTGACGGCGACGTATCTCAACCGGCTCTCCGACCTGCTGTTCATCCTCGCCCGGGTGGCGAACAAGGAGGTCGGGGACGTGCTGTGGGTGCCGGGCGGCGAGCGGTAGGCCCAAGCCCCTCCGGTATCCCCGGAGCCCGTCCGGCCGCGCGGTAGAGCGCCTCAGCCGGGCGGGCCCTGCACCTTCTCCGGGGCGCGCTCCGGGTCCCGTTTCGGGAACAGCGTGTAGCTCAGCGCGATCAGCAGGTTGATCCCGATCACGAACAGCATCGTCTGCTGCCAGGACCGCAGCGACACCACGTCCCCGTCGCCTCCCACGTACCAGACCGCCGCCTGGAGCAGCGCCAGCGCCGTCACCGCGGCCACCGTCCACCGCCCGGCCACCCGCCACTCGTGCACCGCCCGCGCCTTCCCGTACTTCGGCGGCTTCACCGGCGGCGGTCCGCCCGCGAAGCGGTGGGCGACCCGGGCGTCGACCCATCGGATCGTGGAGTGGCCGAGGCCCACCGTGAAGCCGATGTACACGGCGGCGAGGCCGTGCTTCCAGTCCGGCTCGGCGCCGTTCTTCAGGTCGACGGCGGTCACCACCAGCAGGATCACCTCCAGCAGCGGTTCGCACAGCAGCACCGCGCCACCGAGCCGCGGCTTCCTCGCCACGTAGCGCAGGGCGAGTCCCGCGGCCAGCAGTACCCAGAAGGCGATCTCGCAGAGGACGATCAGTGTGACGATCACGGTCCGGCTCCTTGTCTCTTGCCTCCAGCGTCCCCGCCCCGGCGGGCCAGGTCGTCGCCCGGAGTGACGAACCGCCGCTGCATACTTCGATGTACTCGCGGCTCACTCCCCGTACCGACGTCCCGGCACCGCCCGCCGTGTTGGATGGAAGGGTGCTCATCCACCTCCGCCCCCACCGCGACGACCTCCTCATCGCGGTCACCGGTCTGCTCGGCGGAGTGGTGCTGTGGCTGCTCGGCCTGCACATGCAGAACGGCCGGCCGCTGGACGCGTCCGGCAGCGAGCTGGTCCCGCTCGCCGTGATGTCGTCGCTGGCGCTGCTGCGCCGGACCGCACCGCAGACCGCCCTGGTCATCGGCACTCTCGCGCTGGTCCTGGACCAGTTCACGCCGGGGAACCTGGCGACCGTGCTGCTGTACACCGACGTCATGTACGCCGCCGTGCTGTACGGCACCCCGGCGGCCGCCCGCCGCATCCCGGTGACCACGCTCCTGATCACCGTCGCCGTCACGATCGGGTTCCTGGCCTGGTTCCGCACCGCCGAGGCGCTGCTCATCGGCATCGTCACCGGACTGGTCTCGTTCGTGCCCGCCCTGACCGGGGTCAGCGTGCGCAACCACCGCGAGGCCGCCGAGACCGAACGGCTGCGCGCCGATCAGACGGCTCTGCTGGCCGAGATGGACCGGGTGCAGGCGGTGACCGCCGAACGGGCCCGGATGGCGCGCGAACTGCACGACCTGGTCGCCAACCACCTCTCCGCGATCGCCATCCACTCCACCGCCGCGCTCTCCATCGACGAGCCGGAGACCTCCCGGAACGCCCTGGGGGTCATCCGGGAGAACAGCGTCGACGGTCTGGCCGAAATGCGCCGTCTGATCGGGCTGCTGCGCACCGGCGCGGCGGATCCCGGCCCCCTCACCTCGCCCACGCTCGGCTCACTGGACGCCCTGGTCGAGCAGCACCGGACGAACGCCGCGTCCAGCGGGCTGACCTGCGTGCTGGAGGATTCGCGCACCGGACCCGGCCCGCTGCCCGCGCCGGTCGAACTGGCCGCGTACCGCATCGTGCAGGAGTCCCTCACCAACGCGCTCAAGCACGCCGGGCCCGGTCCGGTCACGGTCCGCCTCGGGCAGCCGGGGCAGCGGCTGACGGTGGAGGTCACCAGCGCGCTCGGCAGCCGGCCCGGTCCGCGCGCACCCGGTTCGGGGGCCGGGCTGGTCGGGATGCGGGAGCGGGTGGCGCTGCTCGGCGGGGAGTTCGAGGCGGGGCCGGTATCCGCCGGGAGCGGACCGAAGATCTGGCGTGTACGGGCCGAACTGCCCGTCGGGGAAGGAAGCGTGAGGACATGACGATCCGGGTTCTGGTGGCCGAGGACCAGTCGGCGGTGCGTGCGGGGCTGGTGCTCATCCTGGGCAGCGCACCGGACATCGAGGTCGTCGGGGAGGCCGGTGACGGGGAGGCGGCGGTGCGGCTGGCCCGTGAACTGCGCCCCGACCTGGTGCTGATGGACATCCAGATGCCCAGGCTGGACGGGGTGTCGGCGACGCGGCAGGTGGTGTCGGAGGGCCTGGCGGACGTGCTGGTGCTGACCACCTTCGATCTGGACAGTTACGTGTTCGGCGCGCTGCGGGCCGGGGCGTCGGGCTTCCTGCTGAAGGACACCGAGGCGCGCGGGCTGCTCGAAGCGGTGCGCACGGTGGCGCGCGGCGAGGGGCTGATCGCCCCGGCGGTGACGCGCCGGCTGATCGCGGAGTTCGCCGGTTCCACCACCGCGCCGCCGAGGGCCGCCGACCGGGCGGTGCTGGACTCCCTCACCCGGCGCGAGCGCGAGGTGCTGGGGTGTCTCGGTGAGGGGTTGTCGAACGCCGAGGTCGCGGTGCGCCTTTCGATGGCGGAGGCGACGGTGAAGACGCACGTCAGCAGGTTGCTGGGGAAGCTGGAGCTGCGCAGCCGGGTCCAGGCGGCGGTACTGGCGCAGGAGTTGGGCATCTGACGTTTACTTCGGCCCGATTCCGATCTTTGGTCTGGACCTCTTGACGATTGGTCCAGACCTTCCTAATCTCACCGGACACACTGCGGTGAGTACGCCATGACAAGGCGCGCTCAGGGCGGCGCAGGGTTTGCAGTCCACGGACCACCCCCGTTTGTCTGGACCTCACCCCAGGAGCACCGTTGAGCACTGAGACCCCCCGCCGGACCCGATTCAGACTCGGGGCCGGGAAAGCCACCAGATCACGAGCCGTCGCGGGCCTCACCGCACTGCTCCTCCCGCTCGCCGCGATGGTCGGCATGGCCTCCCCGGCCGAAGCCGCGACCTCGGCGACCGCCACCTATGTGAAGAAGTCCGACTGGGGCAGCGGCTTCGAGGGCCAGTGGACGGTGAAGAACACCGGCACCACCGCCCTCAGCTCCTGGACCATCGAGTGGGACTTCCCCGCCGGCACCGGTGTCGGCTCCGCCTGGGACGCCACCGTCACCAGCTCCGGGAACCACTGGACCGCCAAGAACCTCGGCTGGAACGGCTCGGTCGCTCCGGGCGCCAGCGTCTCCTTCGGCTTCAACGGCACCGGCTCCGGTTCCGGCGCCGCCAGCGGCTGCAAGCTGAACGGCGCCTCCTGCGACGGCGGCAGCGTCCCCGGCGACAACGCCCCCTCCGCCCCCGGCACCCCCACCGCGAGCGGCGTCACCAACACCTCCGCGAAGCTGAGCTGGAGCGCGGCCACCGACGACCACGGCATCAAGAACTACGACGTCCTGCGGGACGGCGCGGTCGTCGCCACGGTCACCGGCACCACGTACACCAACACCGGCCTCACCGCGGGCACCGACTACTCGTACACCGTGCAGGCCCGCGACACCGCCGACCAGACCGGTCCGGCCAGCGGCGCGGTCAAGGTGCACACGACCGGAGGCGGCGGCACCGACCCCGGCACCGGCTCCAAGGTCAACCTCGGCTACTTCGCGGAGTGGGGCGTCTACGGGCGCAACTACCACGTGAAGAACCTGGACACCTCCGGCTCGGCCGCGAAGATCACCCACATCAACTACGCCTTCGGCAACGTGACCGGCGGCAAATGCACCATCGGTGACTCCTACGCCGACTACGACAAGGCGTACACCGCCGACCAGTCGGTCGACGGCGTCGCCGACACCTGGGACCAGCCCCTGCGCGGCAGCTTCAACCAGCTGCGCAAGCTCAAGGCGAAGTACCCGAACATCAAGGTCCTCTGGTCGTTCGGCGGATGGACCTGGTCCGGCGGCTTCGGCCAGGCGGCCCAGAACCCGGCCGCCTTCGCCCAGTCCTGCTACGACCTGGTGGAGGACCCCCGCTGGGCCGATGTCTTCGACGGCATCGACATCGACTGGGAGTACCCCAACGCCTGCGGTCTGACCTGTGACACCAGCGGCCCGGCCGCGCTGAAGTCGCTCACCTCCGCGCTGCGGACCAAGTTCGGCAGCAACAACCTGGTGACCGCCGCCATCACGGCCGACGGCTCCGACGGCGGCAAGATCGACGTCGCCGACTACGCGGGCGCCGCACAGTCGCTGAACTGGTACAACGTGATGACGTACGACTTCTTCGGCGCCTGGGACGCGAAGGGCCCGACGGCTCCGCACTCCCCGCTCACCCCGTACACCGGCATCCCGAAGGCCGGCTTCAGCTCCTCCGAGGCCATCGCCAAGCTGAAGGCCCAGGGCGTCCCCGCCTCCAAGCTGCTGCTCGGCATCGGCTTCTACGGCCGGGGCTGGACCGGTGTCACCCAGGACGCGCCCGGCGGCACCGCCACCGGCGCCGCGCCCGGCACCTACGAGGCGGGCATCGAGGACTACAAGGTCCTCAAGAACAGCTGCCCCACCACCGGCACCGTCGCGGGCACCGCCTACGCGCACTGCGGCACCAACTGGTGGAGCTACGACACCCCGGCCACCATCACGTCCAAGATGGCCTGGGCGAAGAACCAGGGCCTGGGAGGCGCGTTCTTCTGGGAGTTCAGCGGCGACACCAGCAACGGTGAACTCGTGAGCGCGATGAACAGCGGTCTGAAGTAGTAGTCCCCACCGCCGCACCACTCATCGCGTAACCCCCGAAAAGCACCGGGGAGACAGGTCCGCCCCCTGTCTCCCCGGTTTTCGTATGGGTGGCTCCTGAGCCACGTGCACCCGCCCCCGGAATTCGTCCGGGAGGTGCCCCTTTCCGGCGGGCCTGCCGGTCTACGCCACGTTGACCCGCTGGCCGGGAGGCGCCGCCTCCAGCCAGGCGAGGAAACCGGTCAGCGCGTCCTCGCTCATCGCCAGCTCCAGGCGGGTCTCCCGGTGGAGACAGCCGAGCACGATGGCGTCGGAGAGCAGCGCGAGCTCCTCCTCGCCCTCCGGCATCCGGCGGGCGACCACCTCGATGGCGGACCGCTCCAGCACCCGGCGCGGACGCGGGGAGTAGCTGAAGACCCGGAACCAGTTCACCTTGTCGCCGCTGTACCGGGCGACGCCGTACACCCAGCCCTTGCCCGAGAGATCCGGCTCCACCGGCACATTCCAGCGCAGGCTGCAGTCGAAGGTCCCGCCGGAGCGCTGAATCAGCCGCCGGCGCAGACCGAAGACGAAGAGACCAACCGCGACCAGTGCGACGACCAGCCCGCCCACCCACAGCGCGAGGAACATCTCCACCGACCTCCTCGCGTCATCGAGTAAACGGATACCGCCCGAACTTCAACTGCACCTGCATCGCCTCAGCCGCGACACGGTCTGGAGAGGTCTCCAGCTCGGGCCGCGGCTGAGGGTAAAGACATTTCGCGGGGCGGTTAGGGCGCCGCCACCGCACGCAGTCGCACATCGGCGCGACGCTCGGCGGCGCCGTCCGTGTCCGACTTCGCACGTTCCAGCGCACGCTCCGCGCGCTCGACATCGATCTCGTCCGCCAGCTCGGCGATCTCCGCCAGCAGCGAGAGCTTGTTGTCCGCGAACGAGATGAAACCGCCGTGCACCGCGGCGATGACAGTGGAGCCATCGCTCGTACGGATCGTCACCGGGCCCGATTCCAGCACACCCAGAAGCGGCTGGTGACCGGGCATGACGCCGATGTCGCCGGACGTGGTGCGCGCGACGACCAGGGTGGCCTCGCCGGACCAGACACTACGGTCCGCCGCGACCAGCTCGACGTGCAGCTCAGCAGCCAAGGGTGGCTCCTCGGGTCACCACCCGGCGGTCATGCCGGGTGTTGGGTCAATTCTACGGGGCGTGGTGAGGGGGACGGGACGCACCCGCCCCCCTCGGTGAGCCGGAGGCTCAGGAGACGCCGAGCTCCTTGGCGTTGGCCTTGAGGTCCTCAATGCCACCGCACATGAAGAACGCCTGCTCGGGGAAGTGGTCGTACTCACCGTCGGCGATCGAGTTGAACGCGGCGATCGACTCGTCGAGCGGAACGTCCGAACCGTCCACGCCGGTGAACTGCTTGGCGACGTGGGTGTTCTGCGACAGGAAGCGCTCGATGCGACGGGCGCGGAAGACGGTGAGCTTGTCCTCCTCGCCGAGCTCGTCCATTCCGAGAATGGCGATGATGTCCTGGAGGTCCTTGTACTTCTGAAGGATTCCCTTGACCCGCATGGCGGTGTCGTAGTGGTCCTTCGCGATGTAGCGCGGGTCCAGGATCCGGGACGTGGAGTCCAGCGGGTCCACGGCCGGGTAGATGCCCTTCTCGGAGATCGGACGGGAGAGAACCGTCGTCGCGTCGAGGTGGGCGAAGGTGGTGGCCGGAGCCGGGTCGGTCAGGTCGTCCGCGGGGACGTAGATCGCCTGCATCGAGGTGATCGAGTGACCGCGGGTCGAGGTGATGCGCTCCTGGAGGAGACCCATCTCGTCGGCCAGGTTCGGCTGGTAACCCACCGCGGACGGCATACGGCCGAGCAGGGTGGACACCTCGGAGCCGGCCTGGGTGTACCGGAAGATGTTGTCGATGAAGAAGAGCACGTCCTGCTTCATCACATCGCGGAAGTACTCCGCCATGGTCAGACCGGCGAGGGCGACGCGCAGACGCGTGCCCGGCGGCTCGTCCATCTGTCCGAAGACAAGCGCCGTCTTGTCGATGACGCCGGACTCGGCCATCTCCTCGATGAGGTCGTTGCCCTCACGGGTACGCTCACCGACGCCCGCGAACACCGACACACCGTCGTGGTTGTTGGCGACGCGGTAGATCATTTCCTGGATCAGCACGGTCTTGCCGACACCGGCACCACCGAACAGACCGATCTTTCCACCCTTGACGTACGGGGTGAGAAGGTCGATGACCTTGACGCCGGTCTCGAACATCTCGGTCTTGGACTCGAGCTGGTCGAAGGCCGGGGCCTTGCGGTGGATCGGCCAGCGCTCGGTGACCTCGGCCTCGGCCTCGGGCTTGTTCAGGATCTCACCAAGGGTGTTGAACACCTTGCCCTTGGTCATCTCGCCGACCGGCACCGTGATGCCGGCGCCCGTGTCGGTCACCGGGGCCTGGCGGACCAGACCGTCGGTGGGCTGCATCGAGATGGCGCGGATCACACCGTCGCCGAGGTGCTGGGCGACCTCGAGCGTCAGCTTCTTGATCTTGCCGTCCTCGGCCGGGTCGGCCACCTCGACGGTCAGCGCGTTGTAGATCTCCGGCATCGCGTCGACGGGGAACTCCACGTCGACGACCGGGCCGATGACCCGGGCGACGCGGCCCGTGGCAACGGCCGTCTCAACTGTGGTCGTCATTACTTGTCACTCCCCGCGGTCGCGTCGGCCAGCGCACTGGCACCACCGACGATCTCGCTGATTTCCTGGGTGATTTCGGCCTGGCGGGCCGCGTTGGCAAGCCGGGAGAGGCTCTTGACGAGCTCCCCGGCGTTGTCGGTGGCCGACTTCATCGCGCGGCGGCGGGCAGCGTGCTCGGAAGCAGCGGCCTGCAGCAGCGCGTTGTAGATCCGGCTCTCGACGTACCGCGGGAGCAGGGCGTCCAGGACGTCCTCCGCCGACGGCTCGAAGTCGAACAGCGGCAGGATCTCTCCCTGGCCGTCCGTGTCCTTCGTGAGGTCGAGGCTGAGCGGCAGCATCCGGTTGTCCACCGGGTTCTGCGTCATCATCGAGACGAACTCGGTGAAGACGATGTGCAGCTCGTCCACACCGCCCTCGGCGGTCTCCTTGGTGACCGCCTCGATCATCGGGGCGGCCGCCCGCTTCGCATCCGCGTACGTCGGGCTGTCGGTGAAGCCGGTCCACGACTCCGCGATCTTGCGCTCGCGGAAGTTGTAGTAGGCGACACCCTTGCGGCCGATCACGTACGTGTCGACCTCCTTGCCCTCACCGCGCAGCCGCTCGGTCAGCTGCTCCGCGGCCTTGATGGCGTTGGAGGAGTAACCGCCGGCCAGACCGCGGTCGCTCGTGACGAGCAGGATCGCGGCCCGTGCCGGAGTCTCGGCCTCGGTGGTCAGCGGGTGCTTGGTGGTGGATCCGGTCGCCACCGCGGTGACCGCACGGTTCAGCTCGGTGGCATACGGCATCGAGGCCGCCACCTTGCGCTGCGCCTTGACGATGCGCGAGGCGGCGATCATCTCCATCGCCTTGGTGATCTTCTTCGTGGCGGTGACGGAGCGGATGCGGCGCTTGTAAACGCGAAGCTGAGCGCCCATCGATCAGCCCTCGCCCAGAAGCTTGCCGTCCGAGGTCTCGAACTGCTGCTTGAAGGCGGCGACCGCGTCGGCGATCGACTGCAGCGTGTCGTCGGACATCTTGCCGCCCTCGACGATGCTGGTCAGGAGCTCCTTGCGCTCGCGGCGCAGGTACTCCAGCAGCTCGCTCTCGAAGCGACGGATGTCCTCGACCGGGACGTCGTCCATCTTGCCCGTGGTGCCGGCCCAGACCGAGACGACCTGCTCCTCGACCGGGATCGGGGCGTACTGCGGCTGCTTCAGCAGCTCGACCATGCGCTTACCGCGCTCCAGCGAGGCCTTCGAGGCCGCGTCCAGGTCGGAACCGAAGGCGGCGAACGCCTCCAGCTCGCGGTACTGGGCGAGGTCCACGCGGAGCCGGCCGGAGACCTGCTTCATGGCCTTGTGCTGGGCGGAGCCACCGACACGCGAGACCGAGATACCGACGTTCAGAGCCGGACGCTGGCCGGCGTTGAACAGGTCGGACTCCAGGAAGCACTGGCCGTCGGTGATGGAGATGACGTTGGTCGGAATGAACGCCGACACGTCGTTCGCCTTGGTCTCGACGATCGGGAGGCCCGTCATCGAACCGGCACCCATGTCGTCGGAGAGCTTGGCGCAGCGCTCCAGCAGACGCGAGTGGAGGTAGAAGACGTCGCCCGGGTAGGCCTCGCGGCCCGGCGGACGGCGCAGCAGAAGCGATACGGCGCGGTACGCGTCGGCCTGCTTCGAAAGGTCGTCGAAGATGATCAGGACGTGCTTGCCCGCGTACATCCAGTGCTGGCCGATGGCCGAACCGGTGTACGGCGCCAGGTACTTGAAGCCGGCCGGGTCGGACGCCGGGGCGGCGACGATGGTCGTGTACTCCAGCGCGCCGGCCTCTTCGAGGGCACCGCGCACGGAGGCGATGGTGGAGCCCTTCTGACCGATGGCGACGTAGATGCAGCGCACCTGCTTGTTCACGTCGCCCGAACGCCAGTTGTCACGCTGGTTGATGATCGTGTCGACGGCCAGCGCGGTCTTACCCGTCTGACGGTCGCCGATGATCAGCTGACGCTGGCCGCGGCCGATCGGCACCATGGCGTCGACGGCCTTGTAGCCGGTCTGCATCGGCTCGTGCACCGACTTACGGACCATGACGCCAGGGGCCTGCAGCTCGAGGGCGCGGCGGCCGTCGGTCGCGATCTCGCCGAGACCGTCGATCGGGTTGCCGAGCGGGTCGACGACGCGGCCGAGGTATCCCTCGCCGACGCCGACGGAGAGCACCTCACCGGTGCGCTGCACCGGCTGGCCCTCCTCGATCCCGCTGAACTCGCCGAGGACGATCGCACCGATCTCGCGCTCCTCGAGGTTGAGGGCGAGACCGAGGGTGCCGTCCTCGAACTTCAGCAGCTCGTTCGCCATGGCGGAGGGCAGGCCCTCCACCTTCGCGATGCCGTCGCCGGCAACGCTGACCGTACCGACCTCCTCGCGCGAGGCCGCGTCCGGCTTGTACGACTGGACAAAGTTCTCCAGCGCATCCCGGATCTCCTCCGGCCGGATCGTGAGCTCCGCCATCTGGGTTCCCTGCTCTCCTTGTTGGGCCCGAAGTTTCTTAAGGGGGTCTGGGGGCCGACCCCCAGGAATCTTCTGCAATTTCTGCACGGCCCAACCGGGCCGCTGGTCTTGCTCTGTCTCTGTTACTGCGCCGGGCTGGGTCAGCCGGCCATCCGTCGGGTCGCCTCGTCGAGACGCTCCGCGATGGTGCCGTTGACGACCTCGTCACCGACTCGCACTGTGACTCCGCCGAGGACCTCGGGGTCCACGTCGAGATTCAGGTGCATCTGGCGGCCGTAGATCTTCGCCAGAGCGGCGCCGAGCCGCTGCTTCTGCCGGTCGCTCAGCGGCACTGCCGAGGTGACGATCGCGACCATGCGGTCACGGCGCTCCGCGGCGAGCTTGGAGAGGGAGTCGAGTCCCTCCTCCAGGCTACGTCCCCGGGGCTGTGTGACAAGCCGCACGATGACGCGCTCGGTGGTGGGCCGCGCCTTTCCGCCGAGCAGGCTGCGCAGCAGCTCGCCCTTGGCGGCGGTGGTCGCGGTCCGGCTGGTGAGCGCGGCGCGCAGTGCGGGGTCGGAGGCGACGATCCGGCCGAACCGGAACAGCTCGTCCTCGACGTCGTCGAGGTCTCCGCTCCGCTGGGCGGCGGTGAGGTCTGCGGTGTTCGCCAGTTCCTCGACCGAGTCGACCAGGTCGCGCGACTGCGACCAGCGCGAGCGGACCATGCCGGAGATCAGGTCGACGGCTTCGCCGCCGACCTGGCCGCCCAGCAGACGCCCGGCCAGCTCGGCCCTGGCCTCGCCGGCCTGGGCCGGGTCGGTCAGTACCCGGCGCAGCGACACCTCGCGGTGCAGCAGCGCCGTGACGCCGGCCAGGTCCTCGGCGAGCTTCGACGCGTCGACCGACGTGCTGTCGGTCAGTGCGTCGAGACGCTCACGTGCGGCGGCCAGTGCCTCGCGGCTCGCGCCGTTCATCGGACGGCCTCGGCCTTCGCCTCGAGCTCGTCGAGGAAACGGTCGACGGTGCCGCTCTGCCGGGCGTGGTCCTCAAGGGACTCCCCGACGAGCTTGCCGGCCAGGTCGGTGGCGAGCTTGCCCACGTCCTGGCGCAGCGCGGACGCCGCGGCCTTGCGGTCGGCCTCGATCTGGGCGTGGCCCGCAGCGACGATCTCCTCGCGCTGCCGCTGGCCTTCCGCCCGCATCTCCTGCAGGATCACGGCGCCCTGCTCCTGCGCCTCCTGGCGCATACGAGCGGCTTCGTGGCGGGCCTCGGCGAGCTGAGCCTTGTACTGCTCAAGCACGCTCTGGGCCTCGGTCTGGGCCGCATCGGCCTTTTCGATACCGCCTTCGATGGCCTCGCGACGCTCTTCCAGAACCTTGTTGATGTTCGGGAGGAGCTTCTTCGCGAGGAAGCCGAAGACGATGACAAAGGCGATGAAGCCAATGACGAGCTCAGGAATCGGCGGGATGAGCGGGTTTTCCGCTTCCTCCGCCGCGAGCTGAACCAGAGGGTTCACGTCAGTGCCTTCCGTCGAATGGGCTGTTCGCGACCGGTCAGGAGGTCGGGTAGACGAACGGCATGACCAGACCGATCAGGGCGAGCGCCTCACAGAAGGCGAAGCCGAGGATCTGGTTGGCGCGGATGAGACCGGCAGCCTCGGGCTGACGGGCGAGCGCCTGGGTGCCGTTACCGAAGATGATGCCGACGCCGACGCCGGGGCCGATCGCGGCGAGGCCGTAACCGATGGAGCCGAGGTTGCCCTTGATTTCGACGCTGGTGGCGGCGAGGGTCTGGAGAGCAGACATGCCGGTTCTTCCTTCTCTTTCTTGGTCCGGTGGGGGTTGGCCACCGGGTGCTTCAGGAGGTGGGTGCTCAGTGGCCCTTGGCGAGAGCGCCCTGGATGTAGCTGCAGGTCAGCAGGACGAACACATAGGCCTGGACAGCTTGGATAAAGAGCTCGAACGCGGTCATCACGATGACCATGACGAACGAGACACCCGCGTAGGCGATGCCGATGCCGTTGAGCAGGTACCAGCTGGCGATCGTGAAGAGCAGCAGCAGGGTATGGCCCGCGAACATGTTGGCGAAGAGCCGGACAGCGTGCGTGAACGGCCTGACCAGCAGGTTCGAGAACAGCTCGATGGTCATCGAGAGCGGCAGGACGGCGCCGAGGCTCTTGTCGTAGCCCGTGAAGTTCTTGAAGGCACCGACGAATCCGTGCTTCTTGAACGTCAGGCTGACCCACAGGACATACACGACCGCGGCCAGCGCGGCCGGGTACGCGATGATCGCCGTCACAGGGAACTGGGCGACCGGAATGATGGACCAGAGGTTCATCATCCAGACGAAGAAGAACAGCGAGACGACGAGCGGGACGTACTTGTCGCCCTCGCGCTTGCCGATCGTCTCGTAGACGACGCCTCGGCGTACGAAGTCGTAGCCGGCCTCGGCCACCATCTGCAGCTTGCCCGGAACGAGCTTCGGCTTGGCGAAGGCAGCCCAGAAGAAGCCGACGATGATGATCGAGCCGAGCAGCGCCAGCAGCATCGTCTTGTTGAAGTACAAGTTGCTGTCCCCGTCGCCCCAGAGGGACTCGAACAGGAACGAGTGCAGACCGGGAGCCGGGAAACCACAACCGTTGTTCTGGAAGATGTGGCAATCGGTCTCGAAGGCGAGCACCTGTGTCGGGTCAGCACTCACCGCGGGCTCCTTCAGCGTGGCGCATAGGTACGGCAACCTCGTTGTGTCGGCGCGGCGCGCAGCCGCGGTTCGGCACTGGACTGGTGTTTCGGATGTGTGAGCGGCAGTCAGGCATTGAGCCTCGCGATCGAGCAGGCGTCAGCTCACATGCCCGCGCCCGCGGTGCCGCAGTTGGAACCGGACGATAGCAGGGTCCTGAACTTACCCTTATCCCGCCCCTACCCTTCACGACCGGTGCCCAGTGTTCTTGGGCTTCTCACCCTTGTCGGACTCGGGCTCGACGTAAAGGATCTTGGCCTTCATGTGCGCACGCGCCTGTGCGCCGATCCACACGAGAGTCGTCGCGACCAGAGTGATCGCGAAGGCCTTCGGGTTGAACATCGTGGTGTTCTTGAATACGGCGACAAAGATGAACAGCAGGAGCAGCTGAGCCGTGTACAGCATCAGCCCCATCGCCTGGAACAGGTGGGGCATGGACTTGGCGGTCCGTTGCAGGACCACGAGCCCGATGCCCATGAAGAGAATGACCACGATCGTCGCAACGATCGCGCCCAGGGCTCCCTTGCCACCGGCGACGCCAGCGCTGATCGCGGCGGCAACAGCGCCGGCGACAACGGTGGGTACGGCGGTCTGGAGGAGAGTCCGGACGTCGTTGGACGGCATGGCGGCAGCTCCGCTTGCTGGGGGTCGGCAGTGTGTCGTCAATGGACGAGCGTAGGCCCGGTCCGAGTCGATGCCTCGGGGCCAAGGGACCGCGCTACTCAGGTCCTTCGGCTCTGTCACCGGGTTCGTGAACGGTATCACAAACTATTTGATGAGGTCTTTACCAAGAAAGTGTGGTTGCTGTCACACGTGAGTGTGAACAAGCGCGTGTGAGCGCGACGACACAACCACTTGTCTGGTATTGCCCGTTGATGCCCGAATCACCGATGAGAGGAATCGGCCTTGCGCCGGTCCGAAAATCGCGAACGGGGGCCAATGGCGGTCGCTCCGTTGACGCCGGAGACTCCTGCGGCGATCGGGGCCCGGGGCGCCTGCTCGGCCCCCTCCCGTCCCATCTGATCGTCCAGCGGCCGCTGTTGCCCCTCCGGCCCGTCCGCGGGCTCCTGCGGCCCCTCGGCCCGGCGGCGCCGCCTCCGGTACCGCGGCGGCACGATGCGCTGCGCCCACAGCGGGGCACGCGGGGTGAAGCGGGGCATCAGGAGCAGGATCAGGCCCAGCGCGCTCAGCCCCACGATCACCAGGACGATCCACATCGACGCCGAGTGCACGGAGTAGCCGACCGCGCCGAACGCGATCAGGGCCGACCAGAAGTACATGATCAGCACCGACCGGCTGTGCGAGTGGCCGATCTCCAGCAGCCGGTGGTGCAGGTGACCCCGGTCGGCGGCGAACGGCGACTGGCCGTTCCAGGTGCGCCGCACGATCGCCAGCACCAGGTCGGCCGCCGGGATCGCGATGATGGTCAGCGGCAGCAGCAGCGGGATGAAGACCGGCAGCATCGCGTGGGTCGCCTGCCGCTCACTGCCCTCGAAGATCTTCATGGTGTCCGGGTCGACCTGCCCGGTCACCGAGATCGCGCCGGCGGCCAGCACCAGGCCGATCAGCATCGAACCGGAGTCCCCCATGAAGATCCGGGCCGGGTGCATGTTGTGCGGCAGGAAGCCGAGGCACATGCCCATCAGGATCGCCGTGAAGAGCGTCGCCGGGGCGGCCGCCTCGATCATGTGTCCGTACCAGAGCCGGTAGGTGTAGAGGAAGAACGCGGCCGACGCGATGAGGACCATGCCGGCGGCCAGACCGTCGAGCCCGTCGACGAAGTTCACCGCGTTGATCGTGATGACGACCAGGGCCACCGTGAGCAGCGTGCCCTGCCACTGGGTGAGGGCGACGGTGCCGACGCCGGGGATCGGCAGCCACAGGATCGTCAGACCCTGCAGGACCATGACCGCGGCCGCGATCATCTGGCCGCCCAGCTTGATCAGCGCGTCGATCTCGAACTTGTCGTCCAGGACACCGATCAGCCAGATCAGCGCCGCCCCGGAGAGCAGCGCGCGCGGTTCGCTGGAGAGGTCGAAGACGCTGTCGAGGTTGGCCAGGTGATCGGCGACGATCAGCCCGGCGCACAGCCCGCCGAACATGGCGATACCGCCGAGCCTCGGTGTCGGTTCA
This sequence comes from Streptomyces sp. 840.1, assembly GCF_003751445.1. Taxonomy (NCBI): domain Bacteria; kingdom Bacillati; phylum Actinomycetota; class Actinomycetes; order Kitasatosporales; family Streptomycetaceae; genus Streptomyces; species Streptomyces sp. 840.1. Next base: position 450,469 of record NZ_RJUU01000001.1, read on the forward strand.
CGGTGGACGTCGCGCGCCCGGATCGCGGGCATCGCCCCGACCGCGATGGCGAACTTACGCACCGGGCCGGTGAGCAGGTAGGTCACCGCTGCCGTGACACAGAGCGTCAGCAAGTAATCACGCACGGGCTGCCCCACAACTATCGCCGGCCATCTCAGCCCACACCTTAACTAGGTCGGCCTCATGGTTGAGGACACGTATGTACCCGCGATGGTTGCACGAGCCACCCTCATTCGGGACATAGAGCCCAAGTCACACCGGGTACGGCGGAAATTTCGCCGACAGTTCCCGGACCTCCCCCAGAACGTCACCGTCCTCGCGTACCGCCGCGCCGAACAGCGCCGCGAGCCGGGCCATGGCGGCCTCGTCCATGCCCTGCGTGGTGACGGCCGCGGTGCCGAGCCTGATGCCCCGGGCGTCTCCGTACGGAAGCGCGCAGGTGTCCAGCACCAGGCCGGCGGCGGCCAGCCGGGCGCGGGCGGTGGGGCCGTCCACACCGAGCGGGGCGGGGTCCGCGACGATCAGGTGGGTGTCGGTGCCGCCGGTGGTGACGTCGAAGCCCTCGGCGGCCAGACCGGCCGCGAGGACGCGGGCGTGGGAGACCACACGATGGGCGTACGCGGCGAAGGCCGGCGTACCCGCCTCGTGGAAGGCGACGGCCTTGGCGGCGACCGTGTGCATCTGGGCGCCGCCCTGGGTGAAGGGGAAGACCGCCCGGTCGATCCGCTCGGCCAGCTCCGCGCCGCACAGGATCATGCCGCCGCGCGGACCGCGCAGCACCTTGTGCGTGGTGGCGCAGACGACGTCCGCGTACGGGACGGGACTGGGGGCCGCTCCCCCGGCGATCAGCCCCATCGGGTGCGCGGCGTCGGCGATTAGGTAGGCGCCGACCTCGTCGGCGATCTCGCGGAACCGCTGGTGGTCCGGGTGGCGCGGATAGGAGATGGAGCCGCTGACGATCGCCTTGGGGCGGTGGGTGCGGGCCAGGGCGCGGACCTGGTCGTAGTCGATCAGCCCGCTTCCCGCGTCGACCCCGTAGCCGACGAACTCGAACCAGCGGCCGGAGAAGTTGGCCGGTGAGCCGTGCGTGAGGTGTCCCCCGTACGGGAGCCCCATCGCGAGCACCGTGTCGCCGGGCCGCAGCAGCGCCGCGTACGCGGCGAGGACGGCGGAGGAGCCCGAGTGCGGCTGGACGTTGGCGTGCTCGGCACCGAAGAGGGAGGTGGCGCGGCGGACGGCGATGCGTTCGGCGGCGTCCGCCTGTTCGCAGCCGCCGTGGTGGCGCCTGCCGGGGTATCCCTCGGCGTACTTGTTGGCGAGCGGCGAGCCCAGGGCGGCCAGGACCGCGGGCGAGGTGAAGTTCTCGGCGGCGGTCAGCTGGAGCGTGCCGGACTGCCGGCCCAGCTCCCCCAGCAGCACGTCGGCGATCTCCGGGTCCTCCCGGAGCAGGGCGCCGAAGTCCTGCGGGAGGGTGGCCGGTGGTGCGGCGGAAGCGGCGGGCGGCATCGGGGCCTCCGGGCCTGGGAGGAGTGCGCTGACGTCAGCTCCAATGTAGGCCCGCGACGGGCCCGCTGCCCGCTGCCGCGCCCCGCGGTGCACCCGTCCGGAGGGCCGGCGGACCCCGCGCCGGTCAGCGCGGAGTCGATACGCCGGTCAGCGCGGTGACGACCGGCTCCAGGGCCTGGTTGATCTCGTCGCCGATGGACCGGAAGAACGTGATCGGCGCACCGTACGGGTCGTACACCTCATCGGCCTCGGCGGTCGGGGCCAGCAGCCAGCCGCGCAGCGCGGCGGCGGCGCGCACCAGCGCGCGGGCACGCTCGACGACGCCCTCGTCCTCGGCGTCGGGCAGCGTCGCGTGGTCTATCGCCCGGACCAGCCGGGTGAACTCCTTGAGGGTGAAGGTCCGCAGGCCCGCCGAGTGCCCCATCGAGATGACCTGGGCCCGGTGGTCGCGGGTCGCTGTGAGCACCAGGTCGGCACGGATCACGTGTTCGTCCAGCAGTTCACGGCCGACGAAGCCGGTGGCGTCCGCGCCGAAGTCCGCGAGGACCACCTCGGCGTTGGCCTCCATCGGGGCGCCCTCGTGCCCCCAGGTGCCGGCGCTCTCCACGATCAGGCCGCCCTGGAGCGGGTCGCCCAGGCGGTCCACGAGGGCATGGCGGGTCAGCCGCTCGGTGATCGGTGAGCGGCAGACGTTGCCGGTGCTGACGTGGAGGATGCGGAAAGTGTCGGTCTGCCCCGCTATGCCACGCCCCTCAGGGGCGGTCAATTGGCCACCTCGAGGTCGGGTACCACCTTGCGCAGCTCCTCCGCGGAGAGCGCGCCGGCGCGCAGCAGGACCGGGACCTTGCCGGTGACGTCGACGATCGAGGACGGGACGATGCCCGGCGTCGGACCGCCGTCGAGGTAGACGGAGACGGAGTCGCCCAGCATCTCCTGGGCGGCGTCGCAGTCCTCGGGCGAGGGGTGTCCGGTGAGGTTGGCGCTGGAGACGGCCATCGGGCCGACCTCGGTGAGCAGCTCGATGGCGACCGGGTGCAGCGGCATCCGGATGGCGACGGTGCCCCGGGTGTCCCCGAGGTCCCACTGGAGGGAGGGCTGGTGCTTGGCGACGAGCGTGAGGGCGCCGGGCCAGAACGCGTCGACGAGCTCCCAGGCCTGCTCGGAGAAGTCCGTGACCAGGCCGTGCAGGGTGTTCGGGGAACCGATCAGGACGGGCGTGGGCATGTTGCGGCCTCGGCCCTTGGCGTCCAGCAGGTCCGCGACGGCCTCGGAACCGAAGGCGTCCGCACCGATCCCGTACACCGTGTCGGTGGGCAGCACGACCAGTTCGCCGCGGCGGACGGCGGACGCGGCCTCACGCAGACCCGTCGTACGGTCGGTCGCGTCGTTGCAGTCGTATCGCCGTGCCATCAGCCGGCCTCCTCAAGCATGTACGGGTAGGGCTGGTACGGGTCGTGCGGGTGGTGTGCGCCGGTCACGGCATGGCCTTGCGGGCCGTGGCGAAACGGGGGCGGTTGTTCAGGTCGGGGTGATCGGCCGCGTCGGCCCAGCCCCGCTCCTCGGTGAAGATCCACGGCACCTGGCCGCCCTGGGTGTCGGCGTGCTCGATGACGACGAGGCCGCCGGGGCGCAGCAGCCGGTGGGCGGTGCGCTCGATGCCGCGGATGGTGTCGAGGCCGTCCTCGCCGGAGAACAGCGCCATCTGCGGGTCGTGGTCGCGGGCCTCGGGGGCCACGTACTCCCATTCGGTGAGCGGGATGTACGGCGGGTTGGAGATGACCAGGTCGACCTGTCCGTCGAGCTCGGGAAGGGCCGTCAGAGCGTCTCCGCGGTGCACGGTGACCCTGGAGTCCTCGGCGTTCTTCCTGGTCCATTTGAGGGCGTCCTCGGACAGCTCCACGGCGTGCACGCGCGAGCGCGGCACCTCCTGGGCCATGGCGAGGGCGATGGCGCCCGATCCCGTGCACAGGTCGACGATCAGCGGCTCGACCACGTCCATCGCGCGGACGGCGTCTATCGCCCAGCCGACGACCGATTCGGTCTCCGGCCGAGGCACGAAGACCCCCGGCCCCACCTGGAGCTCCAGGTAGCGGAAGAAGGCGCGTCCGGTGATGTGCTGGAGCGGTTCGCGGGCCTCGCGACGGGCGATGGTCTCCCAGTAGCGGGCGTCGAAGTCGGCGTCCGGCACGTTGTGCAGCTCGCCCCGCTTGACGCCGTGCACGAACGCGGCGAGTTCCTCCGCGTCGAATCTCGGCGAAGGCACACCGGCGTCGGCCAGCCGCTGGGTGGCCTGGGCCACCTCGGCGAGCAGCAGGTTCATCGCGGTTCTCCGTACAGGTTCACGAGCGGTGCGGGTGGTGGAGCTTACGCGGCGGCGAGCTTGGCGGCGGAGTCGGCGTCGACACACGCCTGGATCACGGCGCTCAGCTCACCGTCGAGCACCTGGTCCAAGTTGTACGCCTTGAAGCCGACGCGGTGGTCCGAGATGCGGTTTTCCGGGAAGTTGTAGGTACGGATCTTCTCGGAGCGGTCGACCGTGCGGACCTGGCTGCGCCGTACGTCGGAGGCTTCCTGCTCGGCGGCCTCCTGGGCGGCGGCGAGGAGCCGCGAGCGCAGGATGCGCATGGCCTGCTCCTTGTTCTGGAGCTGGCTCTTCTCGTTCTGGCAGGAGGCAACGACGCCGGTGGGCAGGTGCGTGATGCGGACGGCGGAGTCCGTGGTGTTGACGGACTGGCCGCCGGGGCCCGAGGAGCGGTAGACGTCGATCCGCAGGTCGTTGGCGTGGATCTCGACGTCGACCTCCTCCGCCTCGGGTGTGACCAGCACACCGGCGGCGGAGGTGTGGATGCGGCCCTGGGACTCGGTGGAGGGCACGCGCTGCACGCGGTGCACGCCGCCCTCGTACTTCATCCGGGCCCAGACGCCCTGGCCGGGTTCGGTGGCTCCGTTGCCGCCCTTGGTCTTGACCGCGACCTGGACGTCCTTGTAGCCGCCGAGCTCGGACTCGGTGGAGTCGATGATCTCGGTCTTCCAGCCGACCCGCTCGGCGTAGCGCAGGTACATGCGCAGGAGGTCACCGGCGAACAGGGCGGACTCGTCGCCGCCCGCGCCCGCCTTGATCTCCAGGAGCACGTCCTTGTCGTCACTGGGGTCACGGGGTACGAGCAGGAGGCGGAGCTTCTCGGTGAGCTCCTCGCGCTCCTTCTCCAGGTCCTTGACCTCGGCGGCGAAGTCGGGGTCGTCGGCGGCGAACTCGCGGGCCGTCTCGATGTCCTCGCCGGTCTGCTTCCAGGAGCGGTACGTGGCGACGATCGGGGTCAGCTCGGCGTAGCGCTTGTTGAGCTTGCGCGCGTTGGCCTGGTCGGCGTGGACCGCCGGGTCCGCGAGCTTCTTCTCGAGATCGGACTGTTCGCCGATCAGTTCCTCGACCGCCTCGAACATCTTCGGGCTCCTGGTTTCTTCGCTTTTCTTCGCTGGACGTGCCTGCCTGGCGGGACGCGGGGGTGCCGTGTCCCGGCCGGAAAAAACGCCGGCCCCGACGCCCCCGGGAAGAGGGCGCCGAGAACCGGCGCAGTTGGCTCGCTACTTGCTGGCGGAGCCGGCAGCCTTGCCGAAGCGGGCCTCGAAGCGGGCCACACGGCCACCGGTGTCGAGGATCTTCTGCTTGCCCGTGTAGAACGGGTGGCACTCGGAGCAGACGTCGGCACGGATGGCGCCGCTGTCCAGGGTCGAGCGGGTGGTGAACGAGGCGCCACAGGTGCAGCTGACCTGGGTCTCGAAGTACTGGGGGTGGATCTCGCGCTTCAAGGGTGTCTCCTAGTTTCGGGAGGGCGCCGGGTCGTACGCGCGGATTGCGTGTCCGTGAACCGGGGCCGACGTACCAGTCTGCCAGGACCGGCCGTATCTCCCAAAACCGGGGTCTGCCCGGAACTATTCCCGGGTGCTCCGGGTCATCCCACGATGTCGCCCGCGTCACCCTTGTCGCCCGCCGACTTCTCGGTGGCGGACGCGGGGATCGGCAGGTCGTGCCGGAGCGCCGTCCACACCTGCTGTCCGGCCTTCTCCTGCGGTATGACGCGGTTCGGGTCGGCCGGGTCGTACTCGACCGGCATCGTCACCATGTGGACGTCGCTCGCACCGAGCCCCTTGAGCCCGTTGGCGAAGCCGGTGAGCTTGGTGACCGAGCCCAGGTCGGAGTCGGTCGTGATGGCCTTGGTCGCCGTGTCGGCGAGGCCGTACAGCTTGGTGCCGTTGAGGACGCCGACGCTCTTCGCCTGCACCATCAGCGCCTTGATGAAGGCCTGCTGGAGCTGGATGCGGCCGAGGTCGCTGCCGTCGCCGACGCTGTGGCGGGTACGGACCAGGCCGAGCGACTCCTCGCCGTTCAGGGTGTGGGTGCCCGGCTGGAGGTCCAGATGGCTCTTGGGATCGTTGATCGCCTTCTTGGTGGTGATCTCGACCCCGCCGAGCTTGTCGATCAGCTTCTTGAAGCCGGTGAAGTCGACCTCGAGGTAGTGGTCCATCCGGATCCCGGACATCGACTCGACGGTCTTGACCGCGCAGGCCGGTCCGCCGACCTCGTACGCCGTGTTGAACATCGCGCGCTGCTCGCCCGCGACGTCCGCGCCGCTCTCGTCGCTTGTGCACTCGGGCCGGGTCACGAGGGTGTCGCGGGGGATGGAGACGACGCTGGCGCTCTTGTGGCCCTTGTTGACGTGCAGGACCATCGCGGTGTCCGAGCGGGCGCCCCCCTGATCGGCGCCGTACTGCTTGTTCGCGCCGGAGCGGGAGTCGGAGCCCAGGACGAGGATGTCCTCGGAGCCGTTGTCGACGTTCTGCGGGCGGTTCTTGCCGAGCGCGTTGTTGATGTCGACGGCCTTGAGATTGCCGTCGAGCTGGAAGTAGGCGTAGCCGAGTCCTCCACCGCCCACGACGACCAGGCCGGCCAGACTCCACGCGGCTATGACGGTCGCCCTGCGACGGCGGGACGGCTTCCTCCGGCGTTTGCCGGTGGCCCGTATTCGGCTGTTGCTCCCGCTCTGCTCGGTCATCCGTCTCCTCGATCCCTCGGCTGCTCCCGGCTACCCCCTGCTGCGGTGTACGGGTCCTTGCGCCGCTCCGTCGCTTGCTGGATACGACGCCACGGCGACAAGAAGGGTTGCACAGGACGGCGGGGCCACCGGGTGTCCGCGAGACGGTCCGGCGGCGGCCGGAAACAGCCCGTTATCCGGCGTTCACCTGCGGTTTCTTGCCGGATACAGGCAATGCGGGGAGCGTGCGGGAGCCACCGGCCGTGTGGCGAAGGTCTCGGACCGGTCACGGCGTACGGCACAGGGCCGCCCCCGGCACCGAAGTGGCGGGGGCGGCCCTGTGTACGGCTGCGGGCGGCTACGACTAGTCGTTGTTGCCCGGGGCCGGCGTCGTCTTCTGGATCTGGAGCAGGAACTCCGCGTTGGACTGGGTCTTCTTCATCCGGTCCAGGAGGAGCTCGATCGCCTGCTGCTGGTCCAGCGCGTGGAGCACCCGGCGCAGCTTCCAGACAATCGCCAACTCGTCGCTGCCGAGCAGGATTTCTTCCTTACGGGTGCTGGACGCGTCGACGTCCACCGCCGGGAAGATGCGCTTGTCGGAGAGCTTGCGGTCGAGCTTGAGCTCCATGTTGCCGGTGCCCTTGAACTCCTCGAAGATCACCTCGTCCATGCGCGAGCCGGTCTCGACGAGCGCGGTGGCCAGGATGGTCAGCGAGCCGCCGTCCTCGATGTTGCGCGCCGCACCGAAGAACCGCTTCGGCGGGTACAGCGCGGTCGAGTCGACACCACCGGACAGGATGCGGCCGGAGGCCGGGGCGGCGAGGTTGTACGCGCGTCCCAGACGGGTGATCGAGTCCAGCAGGACGACCACGTCGTGACCCAGCTCGACGAGGCGCTTGGCGCGCTCGATGGCCAGCTCGGCGACAGTGGTGTGGTCCTCGGCGGGACGGTCGAAGGTCGAGGAGATGACCTCGCCCTTCACCGACCGCTGCATGTCGGTGACCTCTTCCGGACGCTCGTCGACCAGGACGACCATCAGGTGGCACTCGGGGCTGTTGACCGTGATCGCGTTGGCGATCGCCTGGAGGATCATGGTCTTACCGGTCTTCGGCGGGGCCACGATCAGGCCTCGCTGGCCCTTGCCGATGGGGGCGACCAGGTCGACGATGCGCGTCGTCAGGACGTTGGAGTCGGTCTCCAGGCGGAGCCGGTCCTGCGGGTACAGCGGCGTCAGCTTCTGGAACTCCGGGCGGCCGCGGCCGGTTTCGGGCGCCATGCCGTTGACGGTGTCGAGGCGGACCAGCGCGTTGAACTTCTCGCGGCGCTCGCCGTCCTTGGGCTGACGCACCGCACCGGTGACGTGGTCACCCTTGCGCAGGCCGTTCTTGCGGACCTGGGCGAGCGACACGTACACGTCGTTCGGGCCCGGCAGGTAGCCGGAGGTCCGGATGAACGCGTAGTTGTCGAGGATGTCCAGGATGCCCGCGACGGGGATCAGGACGTCGTCGTCGGTGACCGGCGGTGCGTCGCTGGCGAAGTCGTCACGGCCACGACGGCCGCGGCGGTCGCGGTAACGGCCGCGCCGGCCACGACGGCCGCCCTCGTCGTCGAAGTCGTCCTGCGGTCCGCCGCCACCCTGCTGGCCCTGGCCCTGGTTCTGGCCCTGGCCCTGGTTCTGCCCCTGCCCCTGGCCCTGGCGCTGACGCTGGCCGCCCTGGCCACCGCCCTGCTCGTCGCCGCCCTTGCCCCGGCGGTCGCGCTGCCGCTCGCGACGGTCACCACGGTCGCCCCGGTCACCACGCTCGCCGCGCTGACCGCGCTCACCACGCTCGCCCCGGCGGCCCTCGGCGTTGTCCGCCGCGGCCTCGGCCTTGGACTCGGAGCGGTCCTCGGCCGGCGTCTCGCGCTTCGGCTCGTCCTGCGTACGCTCCTTGGCCTGCGCCTTGGGCTCCGCCTTGGTCTCCGGGCTGCCCGCGGAAGCGGTCGCGCGGCGCCGGCGGCGCTCACCCGCGGGCTGCTCGTCGCTGGCCGGCTGACCGGGGATGTCGATCTGCTGCTGCGCGGCGGCCTTGTCGGCGGCAGCGGCGGCCGGCGCCTCGTCCTCGGCGCCGGTGCGCGCCTTGGAGGTGGCCCGGCGCTTCGGCTTGGTCCCGGCCTCATCGGCGGGGGCCGCGGCGGCGGCCTTGGCCTTGGGCGCGGAGGAGGAGCCGGCCTGGGTCTCCTTGATGACCTCGATCAGCTGGCTCTTGCGCATCCGCGCAGTGCCCTTGATACCGAGGCCGGACGCGACCTGCTGCAGCTCGGCCAGGACCATGCCGTCAAGGCCGGTGCCGGAGCGGCGGCGCCGTGCGGTGGTGCCAGTGGCAGCACCTTCGGCGGGCGCGGCACTGTCGACGTTCTTGTCGGCAGTCACGCCCATCAGATCGGTGGTGTCGCTCACGAAGGGTCCTTCCCTGGAGCGGACGTCGGCCTTCTGGCTCGGCGACCGGTTGTGCTGTCCGACTGCGGTCTCTGGTTGTGCGGACCGTGCCGGGGCGGTGGTCCGCCGGGTAGGTACGGCGGAGAGATGAACGTGTGCATGGGCCCGGCGCGAGCATCCCCCTGCTCGGCCCACTCCTGGACGAGCGAGAGGGTGTCGTGCCGGTTCCGGAGCGTGCTCGAAACTGCTCAGGCAGGCTGCTCAGGCAGTTGGGGAGGCTCCCGGAAGAAATGGTGGTCCCGGAAAGGGACACGAAGCAACGCGCCACATAGACGTCGATTGCAGACTTGAGGTTAACACTACCGGCTCCAACAAACATTCCCCCTCTCACGCACCGGCAATCACTTCGCGGCTACGGGGCGAGCGGCAGCACACTCGCGCCCGGGGCGTCGAGAGTCAGCCGGTTGGCCGCCCATCCCTCGCCCGCCAGCCGTGCGACCTTGTCGGCCGCACCGTCCTCGGCCAGTGCCAGCACGGTCGGCCCGGCACCGGAGATGACCGCGGGGACGCCGTCCGCACGCAGTCGGTTGACGAGTTCCACGCTCTGCGGCATCGCCGGGGAGCGGTATTCCTGGTGCAGGCGGTCCTCGGTGGCGGTGAGCAGGAGCTCGGGGCGCCTGGTCAGGGCCTCGACGAGCAGGGCCGCACGGCCCGCGTTGAAGGCGGCGTCGACGTGCGGGACGGTGCGCGGCAGCAGTCCGCGGGCGGTCTCGGTGAGCACCGGGTTGCCGGGGACGAAAACCACCGGAACGATGGAATCCGCAGGGTCCATTCTAATGGCGCGGGCAGATCCGCCGTCCATCCAGGCGAGCGTGAACCCACCGAGAAGACAGGCCGCGACATTGTCCGGGTGACCCTCGATCTCGGTGGCGAGCTCCAGCAGGGCGGCGTCGTCGAGCCGGGCGTCACCCCCGGTCGTGACGGCACGGGCGGCGACGATGCCGGCGCAGATGGCGGCGGAGGAGGAACCGAGGCCCCGGCCGTGCGGGATGCGGTTGGCGCAGACGATCTCCAGGCCGCGGGGCTGTCCGCCGAGCAGGTCGAAGGCGGTGCGCAGGGACCGTACGAGCAGGTGGCTCTCGTCGCGGGGCAGCGTCTCCGCGCCCTCACCGGCGATGTCGATGTGCAGCCCGGCGTCGGCGACGCGGACGACGACGTCGTCATAGAGCCCCAGCGACAGGCCCAGGGCGTCGAAGCCCGGACCCAGATTGGCGCTGGTGGCGGGGACGCGCACCCGTACGGCGGCGGCTCGGAAGGCGGGACCGGCCATCGCTCTGACGACTCTCCTTGTGAGGCGGCGGGGAATTCGAGGAGCTGCGGATTATGGGATTCCGGGGATTCTTCATGGGGGAACCACAGCGGCCCGTACACCCCGGCATATACGGCGGGGCTGATTGGGTACAGCTTATCGAAGGAAGGTTCTGTGGCGACATAGGGCGCACAGGAGGCGCACGATGCGTGTCGCACCCCTCCGGTGCGCTCTCCGTCCCGGGAAGGGCGGCTGAGCTGTCTTCCTGACGGCCCGTCGTCACGGTCGCGTCCCGGGGGCCGTGCCCCCGGGACGCGACCGCGCGGTGCGTACTACGCGAGGCCCAGCTTCTCCGCGGCGGCGGCCGCGTCGACCGGGACCGTGACGGGCTGGGGGGCGCCGGCGACGGCCCAGTCCGGGTCCTTGAGGCCGTTGCCGGTGACCGTGCAGACGATCCGCTGGCCCCGGTCGACCTTGCCCTCTTCGGCGGCCTTGAGCAGACCGGCGACCGACGCGGCCGACGCGGGCTCCACGAAGACGCCCTCCTGGGAGGCCAACAGCCGGTAGGCGGACAGGATCTGCCGGTCCGTCACCTCGTCGATGAAGCCGCCCGACTCGTCCCGCGCGTTGAGCGCGAACTGCCAGGAGGCCGGGTTGCCGATCCGGATGGCGGTGGCGATGGTCGACGGGTCCTTGACGATCTCGCCGCGCACGATGGGCGCGGAGCCGGAGGCCTGGAAGCCCCACATCCGCGGCTTGTGCGTGGACAGGCCGTCCCCGGCGTACTCGGTGTAGCCCTTCCAGTACGCGGTGATGTTGCCCGCGTTGCCGACCGGGAGGACATGGATGTCCGGGGCGTCGCCGAGCGCGTCGACGATCTCGAAGGCGGCGGTCTTCTGGCCCTCGATACGGACCGGGTTGACCGAATTGACCAGCGCGACCGGGTAGTTGTCCGAGAGCGAGCGGGCCAGCGTGAGGCAGTCGTCGAAGTTGCCGTCGACCTGGAGGATCTTGGCGCCGTGCACGAGCGCCTGGCCCATCTTGCCGAGCGCGATCTTGCCCTGCGGTACGAGGACGGCGCAGACCATGCCCGCGCGGACCGCGTACGCGGCGGCGGAGGCGGAGGTGTTGCCGGTGGAGGCGCAGATGACGGCCTGCGCACCCTCCTCCTTGGCCCGGGTGATGGCCATCGTCATGCCGCGGTCCTTGAAGGACCCGGTGGGGTTGGCGCCCTCGACCTTGAGGTGCACCTCGCAGCCCGTGCGCTCGGAGAGGACCTGAGCCGGTACGAGCGGCGTGCCGCCCTCACGGAGCGTGACGACCGGCGTCGTGCTCGTGACCGGGAGACGGTCCCGGTACTCCTCGATGATGCCGCGCCACTGGTGGGTGCCCTTGGTGGTCATGGGTCCTTACTCCCCTTCAACACGCATGATGCTGGCGACACCGCGCACGGTGTCGAGCTTGCGCAGCGCCTCGACGGTCCCGGAGAGGGCGGCGTCGGGCGCGCGGTGGGTGACGACGACGAGCGAAGCCTCGCCGCTCTTGTCCTGTCGGCCTTTCTGGCGGACCGTATCGATGGATACGCCCTGTTCGGCGAAGACCGTCGCGACCTGGGCGAGCACGCCAGGCTTGTCGGCCACGTCGAGACTGATGTGGTACCGCGTGACGACCTCGCCCATGGCGCTGACCGGCAGACGCGTGTACGCGGACTCACCGGGGCCGGGGGCCTCGTTGAGCTTGTTGCGGCAGACCGCGACGAGGTCGCCGAGGACCGCGGAGGCGGTCGGCGCGCCCCCGGCGCCGGGGCCGTAGAACATCAGCTGCCCGGCGGCCTCGGCCTCGACGAACACCGCGTTGTACGCCTCGCGGACGGAGGCCAGCGGGTGGCTGAGCGGGATCATCGCGGGGTGCACGCGGGCCGTGACCGACTGCCCGTCGGCGGCCCGCTCGCAGATGGCGAGGAGCTTGACGGTGCAGCCCATGCGGCGGGCGGAGGCGATGTCGGCGGCGGTGACCTCGGTGATGCCCTCGCGGTGCACGTCACCGATCTTCACCCGGGTGTGGAAGGCGATTCCGGCGAGGATCGCGGCCTTCGCGGCGGCGTCGAAACCCTCGACGTCGGCCGTCGGGTCGGCCTCCGCGTATCCGAGCGCGGTGGCCTCGTCGAGCGCCTCGGAGTAACCGGCGCCGCTGGTGTCCATCTTGTCGAGGATGAAGTTCGTGGTGCCGTTGACGATGCCGAGGACCCGGTTGACCTTGTCGCCGGCGAGGGACTCGCGCAGCGGCCGCACCAGCGGGATGGCGCCTGCGACGGCGGCCTCGTAGTAGAGGTCCCGGCCGTGCTGCTCGGCGGCGGCGTGCAGGGCGGCGCCGTCCTCGGCGAGCAGCGCCTTGTTGGCCGAGACGACGCTCGCGCCGTGCTCGAAGGCGGTCGTGATGAGCGTGCGGGCGGGCTCGATGCCACCGATGACCTCGATGACGACGTCGATGTCGCCCCGTTTGACCAGGGCCGTCGCGTCGGTGGTGATCAGTGCGGGGTCGATGCCCTCGCGCACCTTGGAGGGCCGGCGCACGGCGACACCGGCGAGCTCCACCGGCGCGCCGATGCGCGCGGCGAGGTCGTCGGCGTGCGTCGTCATGATGCGCGCCACCTCTGAGCCGACCACTCCACAGCCCAGCAGCGCCACCTTCAGCGGACGCGTACGCATCATCCGACCTCGTTTCCTTTACATCTGATGTATGGACCAGTCTCACTCACCGGACGGGCGTTCCCGCCACCCGTCCGGATCCTGAGATGTTTACGTGGGACCGGGGTGCCCCGGGAAATACGGCATCAGCCGACATCCAGACGCAGAAGATCTTCCTCCGTCTCGCGGCGGACGATGACCCGCGCCTGTCCGTCGCGCACCGCGACGACCGGCGGGCGCAGGGCGTGGTTGTAGTTGCTCGCCATGGAACGGCAGTACGCGCCGGTGGCGGGCACCGCGATCAGGTCGCCGGGGGCCAGGTCGGACGGCAGGAAGGCGTCCTTGACCACGATGTCGCCGCTCTCGCAGTGCTTCCCGACGACCCGGACGAGCATCGGCTCGGCGTCCGAGGTCCGCGAGACGAGCGCGACGCTGTACTCGGCGTCGTACAGCGCGGTGCGGATGTTGTCCGACATCCCGCCGTCCACGCTGACGTACGTCCGCAGCCCCTCCAGGGGCTTGATCGTGCCGACCTCGTACAGCGTGAAGGCGGTCGGCCCGACGATGGCGCGGCCCGGCTCGACGGAGATCCGGGGGGTGGCGAGCCCGGCGGCCTCGCACTCACGGGTCACGATGTCACCGAGCGCCTTGGCGATCTCCTGCGGCTCGCGCGGGTCGTCCTCGGAGGTGTACGCGATACCGAGGCCGCCGCCGAGGTCGATCTCGGGCAGCTCGACGCCGTGCTCGTCGCGCACCTCGGCGAGCAGCTGCACCACGCGCCGGGCGGAGACCTCGAAGCCGGCCATGTCGAAGATCTGCGAGCCGATGTGCGAGTGGATCCCGATCAGTTCGAGCCCGTCGAGGGTGAGCGCCCGGCGGACGGCCTCGGCGGCCTGTCCGCCGGCCAGCGCGATGCCGAACTTCTGGTCCTCGTGCGCGGTGGCGATGAACTCGTGGGTGTGGGCCTCGACGCCGACGGTCACCCGGATCTGCACGGGCTGGCGCCGGCCGAGCCGCTGCGCGATGTGGGAGACCCGGACGATCTCCTGGAAGGAGTCGAGGACGATCCGCCCGACGCCGGCCGTGACGGCCCGCTCGATCTCGTCGACGGTCTTGTTGTTGCCGTGGAAGGCGATGCGCTCGGCGGGCATCCCGGCGTCCAGCGCGGTGGTCAGCTCGCCGCCGGAGCAGACGTCGAGGTTGAGCCCCTCCTCCTTCAGCCAGCGCACGACCGCGCGGGAGAGGAAGGCCTTGCCGGCATAGAAGACGTCGGCGCCGGGGCCGAAGGCGTCGGACCAGGCGCGGCAGCGGGCCCGGAAGTCGGCCTCGTCCAGGAAGTAGGCCGGGGTACCGAACTCCTCGGCCAGCCGGGCGACTTCGATCCCGCCGACGGTCAGCGCGCCGTTCCCGTCGCGGGTGACGGTACGGGACCAGACCTTGTCGTCGAGGACGTTGAGGTCCTCGGCCGGGGCGGAGTAGTGGCCCTCGGTCATGACGTCGGCGTGGCGGGGACCGGCGGGGTGTGCGGATCGGCTCATCGTGTTGCTCTCTCGGGTCTCTCAGAGGTACGGGGGCGCGCTGATGCCGAGCAGGGACAGGCCGCCTGCGAGCACCGTCCCGGCGGCTTCGGCAAGAGCGAGCCGGGTGCGGTGGGCGGCCGAGGGTTTCTCGTCCCCGACGGGCAGGGGTGACGCGGCGTCGTGGAGGTCGAGGAACGCGTGCGCGACCGCTTCGAGGTGCCGGGCGAGCCGGTCGGGCGCGCGGTGGCGCGCCGCGGCGGCGAGCACGGCGGGGTGGTCGGCGACGAGGGCGAGGAGCGCGAGCGCCTCGGGCTCATCGAAAGCGGCTCGGCCGGGGGTGGGGGCGGGGCCCAGCTTCTGGCCCTGGTTCCGGTTCCGGCCGAGGTCCTGGTCCTGGTCCTGGTCCTGGGCGCGGTTCGAGTCCTGGCCGGGGGCCTGGCCGGGGTCGCTGGTGAACCCGAGCCGCTGGGCGCCGAGGGTGAACGTGTGGGCGCGGGAGTGGGCGTAGCGGACCAGGAACAGCGGGTTGCCCTCGCCCTGGACGAGGAGCCCGCCATCGAGCCGGGCGCGGTCGTGACCGGCCGGCCGGAGCAGCCCCCAGCGGGTGGCGTCGGGCCCGAGCCGCTCCAGCAGCTCCCCGGCGGTGGCGCCGGCCGGGACCGGCCGGATCTCCGTCAGCGGTACGGGGGGCCGGCCGTGGGCGTCGACGGCGATGCCGAGGCGCACCCAGTCCGGGTCGGAGGCCTCGTCGCAGCTGATGCGCACGGGCGCGCCCTGGGACCGTACGAGCCTGCGCACCGCGTCCGCGGTGACGGCGGCCCGGACCTCGCGGGCGTGGCTGAATTGCAGCGGCGTCCCGGCGAGCGCGTCGCCGTGTCCGTAGCGCAGCCCCTGGTCCAGCACCTGGCGCACGAGAGCGCCGTGGGCGTCGGCGGGGGCGTCGAGCGTGAAGTTCAGGAATCCGGGTCCGGTGATCTCGACCCGCCCGATCCCCGGTGCGCCGGCCATCCGCTCCCGAAGGATCTCGGCCACCTCGCGCGCGGGCAGTGCGGCGGGCCCGGCCAGCTGGAGAGCGACGGCACTGGCGTAGTCGCCCCGGCCGCCCGGCCGCGTCCTCTCCACTCGCACGCGCGCGGGCACGGGCGCGTGCAAGGCGTCCTCGTCGACCGCGCGGCGCACGGCGTGCAGCACGGTCGAGGAGAGGTCGGCGGGGGTCACGGGACAAGCGTATGGGAGGGAGGGGGGCCTTTCGCGAACCGGTTTCGCCATCCGGTCAGCCGGCGGCGCGCTCCGCCCGCCCGGCGCCCTGCCTGCCGTCGAGCGCCGACGGGCGGCCGCGCTCCATCAACTCCCGCACCACCCGCACCAGCTCGCTCGGCTCGAAGGGCTTCGCGAGGAACGCGTCGACCCCCGCCGCGACACCGTTGTCCACCTCGTACGGCGTACAGGCGCTGATGATCGCGACGGGCAGATGCCGCGTCCGTGGATCGGAGCGCAGTCTGGTGGCCGTCTGCAGACCGTCCAGCCGGGGCATGACGACATCGAGCGTGATCACATCGGGACTGACCCGATGCACCAGATCCAGACACTCGACACCATCGGCCGCGGTCACGACCTCGAAGCCCTCAAGCTCGAGATTGACCCTGATCAACTGCCGGATGACCTTGTTGTCGTCGACAACAAGCACGCGGCCGGACGCCCCTGACACCCTTCGAGAGTAGGCGGGCCGGAGTGGCTGCGTCCGGGTTTTGCCCACTTCCGTCCCCGGACGGATGGCGGCGCAGGTTGGCCGGATGTGTGTGCGACGGGTCCGGCGGGGCTCGCGGGACGTCCGCGACACCTCCGCGACGGCTCGGAAATACCTGTTCACGGCCACCCCGTCGAAGCTGGTAGTGTTTCACCCGTCGCCAAGCAACACAGCGATACGCCCCCGTAGCTCAGGGGATAGAGCATCGGCCTCCGGAGCCGGGTGCGCAGGTTCGAATCCTGCCGGGGGCACTTTCACCGGACAGCGTGATCATTACGTTGAAAAAGTGAAGTGCCAGACTTCGAGAGCCGGATCCAGTTCCACTGGATCCGGCTCTTCTGTCGTTGCGTGACCAGCCACCACGGGCGGTGGCTCAGCCGAGGACATGAAGATCGGCGCGCTTGGCACCCCGCGCCGGACCGTCGAGTCAGCCGGTGGGGAAGTGGTCCGGAGTGCTGATCCGGTCCTTGAGCAGTGCTCCGGACTCGGTCAGTACGCCGCTGGTGCTGTAGTCGGTGCCGTCGCACGTACCCGGGCGCAGCGCGGCGCTGCTCTCCGGAGCGTCGGAGTAGGTCCAGTTCGCGTAGCTGATCTTCAGCTGATCGAGGAGGTCCAGCCAGGCCGTGGTGCTCGCCCGGTCCATCGCTCCACCGCCGGTGGCGCTCACCGTGCCGAACTCGGTCACGAACAGGGGCAGTCGCGCGGCGGCCCGGCTCACTGCGGCGCGGTAGTTGTCCTTGTGGCTCGCGGCGTAGAAGTGGAACGTGTACATGATGTTGGTGGCATTGACCGGGTTGTTGATGACCTCGCTCTCGCCGGAGCCGTCGGAGACTCCCAGCGAGGACCAGCCACGGGTGCCGACCACGATCACGGCGTCCGGGTCAGCGGCCCGGATGACCGGGATGACCTGTTCGGCGTAGCTCTTGATGGCCGCCCAGCTCACGCCGTTGGGCTCGTTGGCGATCTCGTAGATCACGTTCGCCTTGTCGGCGTTGCGGGCGGCGACGGACGCGAAGAACGTCTTGGCGCGGTCGAGGTTGTAGTTCGGATCGCCCGGCGTCAGGGTGTGGAAGTCGATCAGGGCGTACATGTCGCGGGCCTCGGCCATGTCGACGAGGCCGTTCACGCGGTCCGTGAAGCCGGCCGGGTCGGTCTCGTAGCCGTCTTCCTGGACGTACATGGCGATACGCAGGAGGTCCGCCTTCCAGTCATGGGCCAGCGCGTCCATGGAGGCGGCGTTGTAGCACTGGCTGAACCACTGGATGCCGTGCGTACTCATGCCCCGCAGTTGTACGGGGCGGTCGTACTGGTTGCACAGGTTCACCCCGCAGACGTGAAGCCGTCCGTTGGTCCCCACGGGGGTGCCGTCGTCCACGACCGGGGGCTCTCCGGTGGAGCCCGTGCAGGGGACGCCGTTGAGCGTGAACGCCGAGGGGGCCGGGTTGGCGCCGGCGAAGGAGCCCGTGAAGCCGAGGTCGGCCGCTGCGCCGGTGGCCAGCGTGGCGTTCCAGTCCGGGGCGGTGGCGGTGACGGCGGAGCCGGCCTGCGACCAGGTGGCGTTCCAGCCCTGCGCGACCCGCTGCCCCGTGTCCGGCATGGCGAATGCGAGCTTCCAGCCGGCGACGGGGGCGCCCAGGTTGGTGACCTTCACCGCGGCCTGGAAGCCGCCCTGCCAGGTGTTGGTGACGGTGTAGTCGACCTGGCAGCCGGTCGCGGCCACCGCCGCCTGAGGGGTGGCCAGTGCCGTGAGGCCCAGGACCGTCGCGCAGGTCGCCAGTAAGGCGAGTAGACGCTTCAAGGTGTTCCTCCTCGTTCGAAGCGGACAACCGATATGGGAGCGCTCCCACTTCCCCGTTGGCCCGAGACCGTACACCGGAACGCCGATGCGCAGAAGGCATTCGACCGCCGCGGATTCCGGCGTCCGGTGACCGGCGGAGCGAATCCGACGGCGGCGGGCGACGGGCCGGTCGCGCCTGGTATCAAGATGATCAACGACAAGGGCAAGGCCCTACCGGTCGGTCCGGAACGCTTCAGCTACTCCGACGGAGAGCCGGGGCGCGATGAGTGAGGTGATGGTGGGCGTGACAGATTTCCGCCGGGAGGGGCGGCTCTTCAGGGTCAGCGGGTTCAACCCCTCGCACCGGCAGCTCTTTCTCACCAGTGAGGCCACTTTGGTGGACCGGACCACGACGAGGGTCGAGGTGTACTTCGGCCACGTCACGCTGATGTTCCTCAAGCCCCTCTACCGGAACGGGCTTTACGTCCGGGCGGCGAACGAGGCCGAGTTCGGCGTGCTGAGCGAGCGGCACGGCATTCCGGAGGAGGACGCCCCCTTCACATGGATGCTGGAGCAGGACGGCGACAGCTTCGTCCGCAGCGGCAAGCCGTCGTGGCGGGAGGCGGAGTACGAGCTGATGGGCGAGCGGCAGTCGTTGTACGGCCCACAAGCGGCCTGGCCTCCGGACTTCCCGGCGCAATGGGGGCAGATCGGCTGACCGTCGGCTGACCGTCGGCCGGCCGAAGCCCCGGCGGCCGGACCGAGAGGCGGGACGCTCGGCGCGCTACGGCGGCCCGCACAACCCCAGCAGGGTCCGTGCGGGCCGCCGTAGCGTGCGCGCCCGACCGGCCGAGGGCGTCCTGAGCGGTTGAGGCTCACCGGGGGCGGGCCCCGGCCGGGGCGCCGCTCACCGGCAGCCGGGCTCCGCGATCCCGGGCAGGACGTCGACCGGTGCGGCGCTCGCGACCGCCGCCGTGGCGCCACGGCCGGGGTCCTCCCATTCCAGCAGCGGGAGGCCGGCGCCGCCCGCCTTCAGCAGGGCCTCCCGGCGCACCCAGGCCCGGAGCAGTCCGGGGCCCGGGTCCCGCGAAGCGGCCGCCGCCCGCAGTTCGGCCTCGGGCAGCACCCGCCGCAGCACCGCCATCGGGCCGGGCCGGCGGGTGGCGGGCTCCACGTCGATGCCCACGGCGCCGGGGCCGGCCGCCGCCGCGACCAGGCCCTGGGCGTGGCTCATGCTGACGCCGGTGCGGGGGCTGTCCCGGAGCGAGGGGCGGCCGTGCTCGTCCTGCCGGCACTCGGGGCAGAACTGGACGAGCTCGTGGGCGTCCGGGGCGCTGCCGGTGAAGCGTGAGGCGCACAGGCGCAGCAGGAGTCGCGCCGCGACCACGTCGTCGCGGCGGGCCGGCACCCGTATCCGGGCCAGGCGCCGTTGCTCCCAGGGGGCGAGCATGTCCGCGTCCAGCTCAGGGTGGGCCAGGACCTCCGCCGTGGTGGCCACCGCGGCCACCACGCGGCCGGGGCGCGGCCGGGGACGGACGCTCAACGGCGGACGCTCATCCGGACGCCGCACCTGCGGCTGCCCCGGAGGCCGCCGAGGGGACGGGCGGGGTCAGGAAGGTCCGCTGTATGCGGTCGAGGGTGCGGAAGTCGTCGATGGTGACTTCCTGGAGGTCGATGCTGTTGCCGGAGAGCTCCTCCAGCAGGTCGATGAACTCCAGGAAGTCCATGGAGTCGATGAGGCGCGCCTCGATCAGGTCCTCGTCCGGGGCGAGGGCGCCGGTGAGGCCGGGGTTCTTCTCGTGGAGCCACGCGGTGATGCTGTCCATGGTGGGGAACCGTTCCTTGTCGTACGGGTGTTGTCGGAGCCGAGGCGGCCCGGAGCCGGGCCGCCTCGGCTCCGGGGTGAGCCGGAAGGCGCTCAGTCGCCGGCGCGGCGGAGCCGGTCGAGGGCCAGTTCGGGGGTGCCGTGGGCGAGGACCATCGCGTGGACCCAGCGCTCGACGCCGAAGGCCACGCAGGAGCTGTACACGGGTTCCTGGGAGCCCGCGCGGATGCCGAGCCGCTCGCCGAAGAAGTTGCGGTGCCGGTTGACCGAGGCGATCGCGGTACCGTCCGGGGCGCTGAACTCGTGCTTGACCGGGTCCAGCATCATCAGACGGGCGCGGGATCCGCCCTTGTCGTAGAACGGGTCGTCGGCTGCGGCCCGGGTCAGCTCCAGGCCGAGCAGGGCGGCGGCCTCGCGGATGAACTCCGCCCCTCGGTCCAGGTGTTCGGATGCCCCGTCCTGGGTGCCGAGGTACAGCACCTCGCGCATGTGGAAGCCCCAGAGCCGCCGCAGCCCGTCGTAGTGGGTCTCGTTGCGGTAGCAGCGGCCGGTCGCCGAGAGCCTCAGCCCGTCCGCGCCGATGTCCTGTCCCTCCAGCGAGAGCAGGAGCCCGTAGCAGGTGGCGGAGGGCAGGAGGTGGCCGGTGGGCTCCAGCGGCAGGCCGCCCGGCTGCTGACCGCCGGCCAGCCCGTCGAAGGCGTCCGGGGCGAAGCGGCCTGCGGCGACACCGAGATGGGGGAAGTTGCGGAAGTAGTCCAGCCGGGACAGGCCCTCTGCGGAGAGCAGGGGCGGGCCCACCACCTCCGGTGCCGAGAGCCTGGCCGCCAGGCCCGTCAGCAGGGAGTCCAGTCCGTGCAGCAGGGCGGTGTGGACCGGGTCCAGTGGGACCAGTCCGGGTCCCGGGCTCTTCAGGGTGATACCCGACGGCTTCGTGGTGTCGGTTGTGCTCATGCAGACCGCTCCCTCTGAGCGTGGCGAGGAGAGCCGAGGAGATGGTCCATCGGCAGGGCGGAACGTTCCGGACCGCTGGTCGGGGCGGAGCGAAGTTCCTTGTGAAGGTGGCCATTTCGACGGAACGCACGGAATGCGCCGACGGAGGCTCCGTCAGGAGCCATGCCACGTAGGGACCTTAGGGCGGGTCGCCGTAATTTGTCTAGACCAAAGATGACGAAACACCTTGCTGACCCGGCACGTTGCCCACGGCGGTGACAACGGCCCGCGCGCCCGTACCGGCGCGTCGCTTGACAGGGGTAATGGTCTGGACCACTGTGCTGATCGCGGGATCTCCACCGATCCGCCGGAGTGACCGCCCCCGATCCTGCCGTTCGCACTCTCCGCGGACAGCGGCGTGCTGCCCCTGGCCGAGAAGGAGTCCGTGTCCGCCATGCCCTTCTCACGCCTCCCGCGCGCCCTTCCTCCGGCGCCTGCCAACGGGACCCCGGGCGACCGCCGGGCCGCCCGAGTCCCCCTGCCCAGAAGGTCAGAGTGATACCCAACACCCCGCAAGGCTCCCGCCGTCCCCGGTTGCACCGGGCGGCGTCCGACCGTCCCTACTTCAGCGCCGACGGCGAGTCCTACCTCGCCCAGACCACCCTTCGGGAACTGAGCAAGTCGCGGCCGCTGCGGGTGCTGTCCGAGGAGGACTTCGCCCACTGGCAGACCTATGGCTACGTCGTCGTCCGCGAGGCGGTCCCCGCACAGACGGCCCGTCAACTCCTCGACTTCACGTGGGACTTCCAGGGCCTCGACCCGGACCGGCCGGACAGCTGGTACGAGGACCGCCCGTTCCGCTCCCAACTGGACCGCCAGCTGCACGTCTACGGCTTCGTCGAGGCGTACCACCACCAGCTGCTGTGGGACAACCGCCAGGCCCAGCGGGTGTACGACGCCTTCGTCGACGTGTGGGACTGCGAGGAGCTGTGGGTCACCCTGGACCGGCTCAACCTCAACCCGCCCAACGTCGGGAACCGGGACCGCGCTCTCATCGACGCCACCGACCGGGGCTTCGACATCGAGCTGCACTGGGACATCGACACCACGCTGGGCGTCCCGCCGCAGCGGGTGCAGGGCATCATCGCGCTCAACGACACCAGCCCGGAGACGGGCGGCTTCCAGTGCGGCCCCGAGCTGTTCCGGCGGTTCGAGGAGTGGAAGATCGGCCAGCCCGCGGACCGGGACCCCATCCGTCCTTCGGTGGACCGTTCCGAGTTCCCGGTCGTGCGGCCCGACCTGCACCCCGGTGACCTGCTGATCTGGAACGGCCTGCTCGCCCACGGGGTGGCCCGCAACACCTCGCGCGACGGCGTCCGGGCGGTCCAGTACCTGTCCATGATGCCCGCGCTGGAGGAGCACGAGAGGCTGCGGCGCTCACGCGTCGAGTCCTGGCGGCACCTGCGCACCCCGCGCTGGAACCGCACCCTGGTCGGCGATCTCACCCAGCACGAGTCCAAGCGCTACCCCACCGCCACGCTCGACGGGCTCGGCAGCCGGCTGCTCGGCCTCACCTCGTGGAACGACGCGGACCAGGAGCAGGGCCAGGAGCAGGTCCAGGGCCAGGACCAGGAGCAGCCCGCCGCCGGACGGAGCGAGGAGCCGTCGTGCGCCGCGTCTGCCTGACCCTCCCGACGAACCGGCCCTGCGCCGAGACGATCGCCGCGGTCGCCGCGGAGGCGGCCCACGGCGCCCGGCACTTCGGCGTCGAGGTGCACCTGCTGATCCTGGACTCGTCCGACGCCCCGGCACTCACCGGGCACCGGGCGGCCGTCTCAGCTCTGCCCCGGGAACCCGGCGTGGTCGTCCACCACCTCGACGAGGCCCGGCAGCGGGCCTTCCTGCGGGAGGTGGCCACCGCGTCCGGCGTCGCCGACCCGGACCGGGTGCTCGGCCTGATGCTGCCCGACCGCGTGTCGTACGGCGCCTGCACCAACCGGGCCTTCCTGATCGCGGAGGCGCTCGGCTGCGAATCGGTGCACCGCCGGGACTCCGACAGCCGGTACCAGAGCCTGGACGGCGAGCCGGTCTTCCCCCTCCACCAGGAACTGACCTCCCTGGGGCGGCGGGCCGCCGACGTCGCGGACCTGGTGTCGCGCAGCCGGCTCGACCCCGCGTACGCGCACCGGCCGGTGGCCATGGTGGGCGGCTCCTTCATCGGCGAGATGTCCGTGGACGTCGAGGAGATCCGCCGGCTCGACCCGGCCGTGCACCACGAACTGGTCGGGCTGTCGGTGCCGGAGGGGTATCCGGAGATCTGGCGGCGGAACCTGATCGAGGAGTCCTTCCGCGGCGCCGGGACGACTCCGTTCGCCGCCGACCTCACCACCCTCACCAGGGTCGCGCCGACCCGCGTCGACATGTGCAACATCGGCTTCGACAGCCGGGTCTACGGGGCGGTTCCGCTGCCGCCCGCCACGGACACCATCGGCAGCGACTACTTCCTCATCCACCTGGTCCACGACGCCCGCCTCCCCGGCGTGCTGCACAACCGGCACATCGTCAACTACCACACCGGTGAACGCCGTTCGGATGCCGGTTTCGTCGCCTACCAGGTGCGGCTGGCGAAGTTCCTGCTGTCGACGCCGTACTTCAACGCCGTGTACGCGGCAGCGGCGGCGGCCGGCGACACGCTGCTGGACCCGGCGGGCCGGGTCCGTCCCGACGCCGTCGCCGCGCTGGTCCGGGACAGCACACGGCTGGACCCGGCGGGGAACGCCGAACGGTTCGACGTCATCGAGCGCTCCTACCGTGCGCTGGGCGGCCGGTACACGGCGGTCGCGGAGGCCCTCGCCGCGCACCGCGAACCGCTGCTCGCCGCGGCCAGGGCGGACATGGAGGACTTCGCCCTGCTGATCGACGCCTGGGAACCCCTGGTACGGGCCGCCGGACGCGCCGGCCTCGGTACCGGTGCCGGGACCCGGAGCGGGACGCCCCGGCCGGGGCAGGAACGTACGGTCACCGTCGCCTACGCGGGCGGCGAGAGGCGCCGGGGCCCCGTCACGATGGGGCAGGCGAACATGATCCGCTGCATCCTGCGGGACGAGCCCCTGCACATCAACAACCACGACGTCTGGCCGGTCCCCCAGGGCGCCGCGCTGCAGCAGGTCCTCGACGCGCTGCGCGAACTGGTGGTACGCCACGAAGCGCTGCGCACCACCTTCCCCGAGCCGGCCGCCGGCGCGTCCCGCACCCAAGTCGTCGCCGCCGAAGGCGATTTCACCGTACGCGTCCTGGACCACGAGGAGTTGGGCGCGGACCCCGCGCACTACGCCGAGACGGTCGCCCGGCAGGCCCGTGCGGGGCGGTTCCGGCTGGACCGCGACTTCCCGCTCCGCATCACCCTGCTCAGCCTGCGCGGAGCACCGGCCTTCGTCACCCTGTCCTCCAGCCACGCGGTGACGGACGGCAGCGCCCTGGCCGTACTGCGCGAGGAGTGGCTCGCGCTGCTGGACGGCGCCGGGCTGCCGCCGGTGGAAGCGCTCACCCCGCTCGATCTCGCGGCCGAGGAGGCGACACCGGCCGGACTGCGCAGGTCGGAGGCGTCACTGCGGTACTGGAAGCAGATCATCGGCACCGGGCCGCAGGAGATGTTCGCCGAACCGAGGGCCGTCCGCTCGGACGGGCAGCAGCCGCAGCTCACCCTGCGCTCGCGGCGGGGTGCCCGAGCGCTCGCGCAGGCGGCCAAGCGCACCGGCAGCCCGTCGCCCACCGTGCTGCTGACGGCGTGGTGCACGCTCGTCGCGCACCGCGCCGGCCAGTCCACCTGCGTCGCCGCCGCCCCGCTGTCCAACCGGTCGCGCCCGGGGCTCGCCCGCTCGGTCAACACCCTGTCGCAGGACGCGCTGCTCTCCCTCGACGTGCGGGGGCCCTCCTTCGACGCGGTGCTGCGCAAGGCGTGGGGGGCGGCGCTCGGCGCCTACCGCCACAGCCAGTTCGACTCGGTACGCCTGTGGGAGGCGATCGAGGGGACCACCTTCGAACGGGGCAGCCACTTCGCGCGCGACGTGGTCTTCAACGACGTGAGCGTCCTCACCGACACCCGCGCTCCCGCCACCGACAGCCGCACCGGGGACGCGCAGGACGCCGAACTCGACCTGGACTGGGGCCCGGTGCAGGTACTGCCGACCCGCCTGCTGTGCTTCGCCTACCGGACGGACCCGGTGCTGCACCTCGGGATGTGGGCGGACCCCGCACTGTTCTCCCGGGAGGAGGCGGAGACCTTCCTCACCGGTCTGGTGAAGCTGCTCGAGGTGGTCGCGTACGAGGACGTACCGCTGGCCGCACTGACGGAAGTCACCGGGATCCGGCCGGCCGTGCGCGCGGGCGACTGGCTGCAGGTGGACGGCTGCTGGACATCACCGACCGCCGTGGCGGGCGCCCTGAGCGACGCACTGGGCGGCCTGCCCGTACACGTCACGACGGACGACGTCTCCGGACCCGAGCCGGTCGGCGATTCCCCCGGAGGCGGCCTGACCGCCTTCATCGCGTCCGGCGGCGCGCCACTCACCCCGGACGGGGCCCACACCGCGCTGATGGACGTGATCTCCGCGCCCGGCCCCGGCCATTCGGGACTCCTGGCGCCCACGCGATACGTCATCGTTCACGATTCGCCGGCCACTCCGGGCGAAAGCACCGCATGGCTCCGGCAGCGGATCCTCATGGAAGGGAACGGCCGTCACCGGCCGACGCGAGATGACCACTGACGAAGTGCTGGACCGGCCGGAGTCCCCGGATTCCGCTCCGCTCCCCAGCCCCTGGAAGTCGGGTTCCTTCCGGCTCTTCTTCACCGCCCGCAGCGCCTCGCTGCTCGCCGACGGCATGCTGATGGTCTCGCTGACCACGGCCGTGCTGGGGGCCGGATACGGCGCCGGCGGTGTGGGATACGCGCTGGCCGCGTGGATGGCACCGATCGCCCTGCTCGTGCTGTTCGGCGGCGTGCTCGCGGACCGGTTCACCCCGCAGGTGATGATGGTCGGCGCCGACCTGGTGCGGATGCTGGCCATGCTCACCCTCGCGGCGCTGCTCCTCACGACCGAGGTGCGCCTGTGGCAGATCATGGCCCTGATGGCGCTCAGCGGCGCCGCGACCGCCATGTTCCAGCCCGGGGTAGCCAGCATGGTTCCGCAGGTCGCGCCGGACATCCAGCGGGCCAACGCGCTGCTGCGGATATCCGAGGCGATGAGCGCGCTGGTCGGCCCCGGCCTGGCCGGTCTGCTGGTCGGCTACTGGCAGGTGGCGGGCTCCTACTTCGTGATCGCGGCGGCCTACGGGCTCAGCGCGCTGGTCCTCGTACCGCTGCGCAGGCTCAGCGTCGTCCGGGAGGAGGGCGACGACCCGGTGCTGCACCGCCTGAAGGCGGGCTGGCAGGAGTTCCGCTCCCGCTCCTGGCTGTGGGGCGTGATCGTCGTCTGGGCGATCTACGGCCTGTTCGTCTTCGGGCCGGCCCTGCCGCTGGGCGCCGCCCTGCTCACCGAGCAGCACGGGGCGGACGGCTACGGCTGGATCGCCTCCGCCGACGGCGCCGGAACGATCGTCGGCGGCCTGCTCGGCATGCGGGTACGGCCCACCCGCCCGCTCGTCGCGGGAGCCTGCGCGATGTTCTGCTTCGCCCTCAACCCCCTGGCCCCGGCCCTGGGTTGGTCCTTCACCGCCACCATGCTCACCGGGGTCCTGGCCGGCTGCGGCTTCGCCTTCTGGGGGGTGATGTGGGCGACCAGTGTGCAGTCCCACATCCCGCTCGCCGTGCTGAGCCGGGTGTACGCCTACGACGTCGCCGGGTCCATCATGGCCATCCCGCTGGGCAGGGCCCTGGCCGGCCCGGCATCCGAGGCCTTCGGCGCGGACCGCGTGCTGCTGTTCTCCTCGGCCGTCTCGGTGGTGTGTCTGGCCGCCATGCTGAGCGTGCCCGCCATCCGCCGCCTGGGCCGGGAGCCGGGGAAGGCCGACGCGCTGGAGTCGCCGATCACGGCGGAGGAGGTGCCGGCGGTCGGGCCGGCGGGGGCTGTGTGAGGGGCGGCGGGGCGCTGCGGGGGCCGGGAGCCATCGACAGCCAACGCAGTCGCCTCACGACCGAGCCCCGAAGCTACTGGGCTGTCTCGGTTGGCTCCTGGCCCTGCCCCCGGCTCCAGCGCAGTTCGTTCATCGCCTCTGCCGCCTCCCTGCGGACCTCGGGACGGAGGTCGCGAAGGAACCGCTCGACGATCGGCAGCGATCCCTGTCACTGCTCGAACCGGCGGTACGTTGACGGAGTCGGGTGGCTGAGCCACGCGGACCGGCATCCAATGCCAGCTGCCCTCTCGACCAGGCTTCCCTCTCAGCTGGTCGGGCCTGGACGGATTGAGCAACCCGGGACCTGCGTTCAGGCCGATGACGAACCATCAATTGACGGGACTTCCTCAAGTTTCCGAAAGATATTTTCGAGGTCTTCCGCCGTCGCCGCACAGAATTCCTGGTCACTCTCCCGAATTGCACCCATAGCATCATTGAAGTTTGCACCATCCGGCCCAGCCTCTCGCATGAGACGACTCGGCACGATCATCCAGTTCCTCACCGATTTAAACGTCCACTCGACCCTCTCCGGCGCTTCTTTCACGGCCGCCTCGAACAATTTCTTCAGCTCTTCACGGGGCTCAACATAACGCCACGCCACAAATGAGATCTGAAGGTAGCCATAAATGGGGTGACGCTCCACCGGGTGTCTAAACCACGCCACATCACCGAAACGACTCAACACCTGCCGTGCCCGCTCATTTCGTTTCATGCCTGCCTCTCCTGCCGACTTCAACGCCGCCTCCACGGGGGCGGCATCTTGTATTCCCCATTGTTCCGGATGACTTTCTCTCCATCATTCGTCAGCCTCAACGCCCGCTCATAGTCACCAAGAGGAACTGGATTGTGACTGAGAGTTGGATCGTAGACATAACGCCCGTCCGTATACACCTCATGGAAGGTGTAATCCTCAATATCCACACGGGCGCCGGCGCGTTCAGGGATCCTGATGTCACCGCCCGAGAAAGTCGTATAGTGCACTATTCTACCTTCCCCATCGGCTCTGCGAGATATGAAAGAAGCGATGTCGGAGCAGTCAACCTCCGGGCCTCGGGGTGCCGCTCTCATTACATCAGTGAGGTTGGCACTTGGCGGATGAGCGGAATTTGGTTCCCGAAAGTCGTAGGGGCCGCGCGGGCATGGCGAAAGCCCCAGAGGATCTGACCAGGTATGTGGATTATGGACGTAGGTACTGGGGTTCGGTGCGGCGGCCAAACCGAGTGGGTCAGAGCTGAAGTACCGCGCAGTTTCCGGGTCGTAGTGGCGGTGAAAATTGTAGTGGAGACTCGTTTCCGGGTCGAAGTACTGCCCCGGGAAGCGCAGCGGGATGTATGAGGTGCTGGACGCCGCCCACGTAGTCGTGCCCCACAGAGTGGCACGCGTCCGCCACGCGATAGCCCCCCGCTCGTCAATGAGCTCGGTCGGCGTACCAACAAGATCTGTGACGATCGAGAAGAAGCGCTCGTTGATCTCGCTCTGCGGTACATCCTTGGCCAGTATGCGTTCGGTCTGGGCCACAGGACGCATGTCGTGATAGTCCCAAGTCACCGAGACCGGGTGGGGCAATATGGGAGAGTACGTCACCTGCTCGCACAGAATGGGGCCATCCCAGATGAAGTCCACCCTCTCCAGCGCGGTCGAGCCGTCGGGGGCCAGTCGCCGCTTCCCTATGCGCCGCCCCACAGGGTCGTAGAGGTAGCGCCACAGGGTTCCGTCGGGTGTGGTGACGGCGGCAAGTCGATCCTCGACGCCCCAGCGAAAGCGCCAAACATCTGCCTTGCGCGAGAGGCGCTGTCTCCTGCGCAGTACAACGCGCCCCTGAGTGTCGTACTCGTAGTGCACGTTTCCTGCTTGAGTGATGCGCGTGCCGCGGTAAAGCCGAGGCCCTGTGGCTTCCTGCCCGGGATGTGAAGATGGCCAGACCGCATTCGTTTGGTTTCCGGCATCGTCATAGGTGTACTGCTCTGTCCACCCTGCTGCATGGACCGCAGTTACTCGGCCTGTGGTGTCGAGGTCGAAGGTCCGCGAGCCATTGAGGTCATCGTGAATACTCGTGAGGTGCCCATCCGTGCGATAGGCGTAAGCACGACGCTGGATGGGCTCACCTTGCGCCCCTGTCACTGATTGGCTAGTGATTCGACCTACTTCGTCGAGGGAATTCTGTATGGTTACAGCCTCGTTTATCTGGCGGACGACTTCCCGCCCGGCCACGTCGTAGCCAAACCGGAATGTGCGCCCCGAGGTTGTCAACTCGTTGCATCGACCTGCCCGGTTGTACTTCCAAGTACTGATCACACCGCTCGGCGTCTTGCGCCCTGTTCTGCGACCGATAGCATCGTAGGTGAACTCGATTATGCCGCCATTGACGGTCTCAGACTTCAGGCGGCCATTTCGATCACGCAGCCGCGTCAACGTCGCATCTGGGCCAATAGCCAAGGCGATTTCGTCGAATAGGTCGTACTCAAAAGTGGTGACCGCGCCCTGCGCCGTCTTGCGCAGGGTCTGGCCAAGCGCGTTGCGTTCGTATTCCACGGTATGGCCAATACCGTCGGTACGCGATATGAGATGCCCGGCATCGTCGTACACGTAACTCAGCGTACGAGAATCAAAGTCGGTTTCGCTCACGATCCGGCCGGCCGGATCGTAGTCATAACTCCATGATTGGCCCTGGGGGTTGAGCACCCGAGTCAGGCGCAGCCCGACATCGTGGCTGAACTCGTACCTCACGCCATCCGGCTCGGTCCGTGCCACCTGCAGATCGAAGCTCGTGTACTCAAAAGAGGTCGTCCCGCCGGACGACGCAGTGTGGGAAGTGCAGTTACTCTCGCCGTCGTATGTCCAAGACTCGTAGGAGCCGTCGGCTTCGATTTGGCGAGCAAGCTTCCCCTCGACTGTCCATTCGAAGGAGATGGTTGCGCCAAGAGGGCCGGTAACTGCAGCGAGGCGACCGAAGCAATCCCGTGAGTAGCGGATCGTGGCCCCCGACGAATCGGTGAACTCGACGGGAAGTCCCGCGGGGTCGCAGCGAAGCTGCGAGGCACGGCCAAGGGCATCCGTCACTGATATGAGATTCCCCGCGTCGTCGTACAAGAACCGAGTCGTCAAGCCTGCAGAGTCTGTGGTCGCGAGACGATTACCTCGCGCGTCGTAAGCACTGCGTAGAACGGTGCCGTCTGTTCTCCTCACAAGAACGGGCAGCCCTAGAGCGTTGAACTCCGCCGTAGCCCTGCGTCCGTCCGCGCGCTCCACGACAACAGGCCGGCCGTGCTCGTCGTACGTCGAGCGGCTGACGTGTCCCAGTGGGTCGGTGACGGACAGCAGCCGGTGGTATTGGTCGTATTCGAAGCGGGTGACAGCTCCCAGTGCGTTGATCTCGGCTATGACCTGGGAGCGGTCATTGATGACGTACCGGGTGGTGTGGCCGAGGCCGTCGGTCATGGAGGTCATGCGCAGGCCGGTGACGGGGTCGGTGTCGTCCCAGGTGAAGTGGGCTTCGAGGTAGCCGTTGGTGCCGGCCTGGTGGATGCAGCGGTCGTGTTCGTCGTAGACGTATTCGTAGCGGCTGTTGTTGGTGTCGGTCCACGCGGTGATGCGGCCGTGCTCGTCGCAGTCGAAGCGCAGGGGCTTGCCTGAGGAGTTGGTGGTCGCGGTGAGGTGGCCGTCGGTGTAGCCGTAGCGCAGGATCTCCTGGTCGGTGCCGTCGGGGGCGGCGCCTGCCAGGTGGAGGGCGGTGACTCTTCCCTCGTGCGTGGTGAGCTTCAGGTGGTAGCCGCCGTGGTGGACGATCGACGTCGGGGCGCCCGTCTCGTCGTACTCGAAGGCGATCCATCGGTTGTTGCGGTCGTCGATCTGGGCCAGGAGCGCCAGTTCGCCGTTGGAGTGGTCGGCGAAGTAGCGGACCTGGCCGGTGTCCGGGTCGGTGATGGTGTAGCCGTCGTCGACCCGGTCCAGGGGCCAGCGCCGGCCGTGCGTCGGCAGGACGGGAACGCCGGGCGCGGGGTGCGGGTAGGCCAGCAGGCTGCCGTCCTCGGCGCTGAACACCACTCCTTCCGCGTCGATCTCCAGGCGCTGGTCGACCGTGCTCGACCAGCCGGACCCGAACCAGTTGCCGGCCCGGTAGGAGGAGTCGAAGACCCGCTCGAAGGCGAGAGGCAGCGATCCGGGCAGCGCGATGTCCGTCTGCGGAAGCAGCATGCGGCCGGTCGCGACGTCGATGGGGTCACCGGCGCATTTGACCTCGCTGCACTTCTTGGCGCTGGAGGCGGGGTTCTTCTCGTGGCCGCGGCGGCCCTTGCCCTTGGGGTGTTTGAGGAGGTCCTTCATTCCGGCGCGCAGACCGCCCTTGAGCAGGCCGCCTCCCTTGGTGCCGAATACTTCGGGGACGAGTCGGCCGAGGAATTCGGCGGGGTCGCCCTTGGCTGCGCTCCAGGCGTTCTGCAGTGCCCGGTCGGGATTGGCGGCGGTGGATGCGAGCCCGGCGAGCGTCGTGTTGACGCCCTTGTAGTACTCGGCCGGGTGGGTCAGGTTGTAGGGGTCGAGCGGGTCGACCGAGCGGACGAAGTTCAGTATCCCCGCGGTGCCCTTGAGGACTCCGCCGCCGAAGTGGGACAGCTCGATTCCCTGGCCGACCTCGTAGTCGATGAGCTCCTGCTCGGCGCGGGCCAGACCGGTGGGCTCCTTGGGTGCGTGTGCCATCGCCGCGGTGATGGCCGACTTGGCCACTTCGGCGGCCTCGTTCCGCGCCCGCCGCGCGTCTTGCAGGATCTCCTGGGCGTGCTGGCGTTTGGCCACGCCCGGATCGGTGAACTTTCCCGGATGCGGGAGCGGATGATCGGTGTTGCGGACCGCGTTGTACGCCTCCGCCTTCTCCTTGAACGCGGCTGCGGCACGCTCGTAGTCCTGCTTGCTCTCCTTGTAGAGAGCTATCGCCTCAGTGGCCTTGGCCTGCGCGCTCGTGACCGTGCCGCAGTACGTCTCCAACGCCCCCGCAGCGTCCTCGAACGCATCCGCCGCCCGCAGCCAGTCCGTCGGCAGCGTCTCGAACTTCGCCCGGAAGGCATCGGCAGCCGCACCCTTCCAGTGACCGGAGTCGAGCCGTTTCATCCCGCCGCCGACGAGATCGAACGCCCGGTGGAAGTCCCGGAGGTTCGTCACCGTCGCGCTGATCTTCTCCGGCCGGCCATGGATCAGCTCGTCCGCTTCCTCACTCTGACCGAGCTGCTGCTCCCCGATCTCCGCACCCAGTGAGGACGCGGTCTCGTCGCCCCAGTCCTCGACCGTGTCCGCCCACTCGTGCGCACCGACCTTCTCCAGGCCCGAGCCGACGATGTCGGTGCCCTCGTCGACGACCTCACCGACGACCTTCTTGCCCTTGTCGACCAGCTTGCCCGCACCGTCGTACAGGTCTCCGCCGAGCTTCCCCCAGTCCACCATCAGCGGTTCTCCCCCCACCGCGGCTTCTCGGCCCGATCGATCGTCTCCTGCGACGGATCGAGCTTCTGCTTCAGCTGTTCATCCGCCGCCGCCCGCACATCCGGGTCCACCATCCCGGAGCGCTCCATCGAGTCGAGCAGGGAATCCTCCACGTCGTAGGTCGTGTCCTTCCAGGTCTGCTTCACCTCGTCGTGCGCCTCCAGCATCGACTTCGCACTCCAGTCCGGGTTGTCGTACGAGGTCTGGCTGCTGATCGTGTCCCAGCTCTTGTCCTTGACCTCGTCCTCGGACAGGTGCGGATTCCCGTTCAGGGAGTTCACGCCGATCTTCACCGAGTCCTTTACGTACTGCTCCTGCTCGGCGAAAGACCCAGCCGACAGCCCCACGCCCAGCGCGAAGCCGTTGCCCTTCTGCGTCAGAGCCCGCACACCCCACTCCCAGCGATCGCAGAACGTCCCGAACTCCGACGTCAGCCCGCCATGCCCCAACTCCAGCCCCGACAAAGCGAGATCGGAGAATCCCCGGCCCATCGACGCCTGTCCGATCATGCCGAGATCCTTCAGCTCCGCATGCGCCAGATCGATCCCCTTCGCGATCTCCGGCCTCCGGCGGCACCCGAAGCTCCGAGCCCTCCCCGCTCATCGCAGCCCCCCGAGATCCACAGCAACCCCGTCGGGCACGATCCCGGCCACCGGCGGAAACAACATCCCGCCATCCGCACTGCCCGCGTCCAACGCCACCCGGGCAGGCCCCGGCAACATCGGCACCATCACATCCAGCAACCGCGCACCCAGCACTGCCCGGAACACCCACTCACGCCCGGCTTCCCCACGGACCTCCGCGAACCGGGCCAACGCCGCCTCGTCCGAGAACGCACAGATCCAACGGACCCCGTCCCACTCCGCCGACCACAGATCCCCGGCCCCATCCAGCGGCACCAACACCGCCGCACGCCGGAACTCACCCAGCAACACAGCAAACTCACGCCGCGCCACCGCGACCGGATCATCGGCGTCTGTCATGGCACCGGCCGCGTCGGATACAGCCCTCAGCGCGGGATCCCCTTCGCCGGCGGGCCGGACGGCCAGACCCGCCGTGCCGGCCGTCCCTGGAAGCCGGGCAGGCGCAGCCGCCACATCATCCCCGTTATCGAACATACATTGCAGACTGTCACGGAGTCGTTTCCAGGAGCAACGACGAAAAGTAGTCAGCCGCGTTCCGGCCCCGGGCCTGCCGTTCGGCAGTGAACGCCTGGCGCGTCCGGCGCGCCAGCTGCTTGGCCACGGCATGTGGAAGCTTCTGCCGGGGCGGGCAGCGACAACCGGCGCGTTCTGTAGGACGTGTGGTCGGGGAACGGTTTCGGGGCCGGAAACCTCCGATCAACACGTCGCGGCGCCGGAACCGGCACCGGCACCGGGGCGCATTCGTACAGCCAGTCCCTACAGCGCCGGCAGGAAGGCCATCGGCGGTGCCTGGGTGAAGCTGCCGGTGACATCTCCGACGAGTCCGCCTTCGAGGCCGGTGTCGTGGGCCAGGTCGAGCTTCAGCACGGGCGCACCCTCCGAGAGATCGAGTCCGGACATACGGACCCAGACGATGTTGGGCCGTGACGTCGACTCATAGACATAGATGCCGTTGGTCAGGTCAACGAGGGTGCGCCAAATGGTCTGCGAGGCGTAGGGCTTGTCGGGGTCGGCCACACGGAAGGGCTGAGCGGCGTTGCGCATCACGCTCAGCAGCGACGCCACGGCCTCGGTGGTGCCGGCGGGCTGCGGGAGCCTGGACAAGTAGTACGCCGCGCGGGCAAAACGGTCCGAGGGATCAGTCCCGCCCGGCAGGGGCTCAACTCCGCCCAAGCCCTCGATCGTGCGCAGGCGAGCAAGCTGCTCCTCGAACGGAGGCGAGTTGGTGACCACCGTGTAGGCCCGGTCATGATGCACCCGCGGCGTCCCGTCCAGGTACTCGACGATCGCCGAGTCGCCCGACCGGTCATCCAGCGCCATGTGCAGCGTCACCGCCTTCCCGCTCGACGGGTCGGTCTGCGCGACCACTTGCAGCTGCGAGCTCTCGATCCAGGCGGCCGCGTCGGCGACGGTCGCGAAGTTGTCGAGTACGTACTGCATCCAGACCGCCGCACTCAACGCAGGCCGGCTCGTGTCCCGCTCGCCGTAGTCGGACTCCGGGAGGAACAGCTGATGCGCCGCAAGACCGGCTTCGTTCACCCCGTCGACGGTCATCAGGTCATGTGCACCGGCGACCACACTGCCGTACGTAGAGGCCCAGGTCAGCGCCCCACCGAGACCGTCTTCACGGGACATGCCACGCGGAAACGCCCAGAGGTTCGTCGCCATGTCCTCCATCCAGTCCATGTTCCGCCCAGCAAGAACCGCCCCGCCCGCATCAGCCCAGAGTGCCCGCGTACACATACGTTCTCGCTTTCCGGCCGTCAGAGATCCGAACTGACCCATAGTGGACAGAGGTCGTGATCGTCCACATCGCCATTATGGCGAATTAGGGGGAAATCGTCCTGCTGGTTCCGGTCGTGTTCAGCTCAGGACACGGGCTGGTCCCAGGGGCGCCGTCCTGCTGGGCCCGTACGTTGACCAGCCCCCGGCCGGGCCGGGCAGCGGAATAGCGAGTCCGCGGTGAAGCTGCTGAGCGGCCTCCGAAAGCGGCCGTAGCCTCGCCGGATCCTGACTGTCCGGGTACCGGGCCGAGCCAAAGCGCGACCCCAGGGCGGGAAGAACGCCGGCCAACACGTCGCGGAGCCGGTTGATCATCCGTCGCCGGCAGGAGACCGGACACGAACGTTGCCCGTCGAGCAGGACACAGGGCCCGCAGGGTTCCCGGGGCATCCGCTTTGATCACGTGATGCCGTGGGCCCGCCCCGCTGAGCCGGGGCCCGTCCGTGGTGTGGCCGACACCTCGCCGT
This sequence comes from Streptomyces sp. 840.1, assembly GCF_003751445.1. Classification (NCBI taxonomy): domain Bacteria; kingdom Bacillati; phylum Actinomycetota; class Actinomycetes; order Kitasatosporales; family Streptomycetaceae; genus Streptomyces; species Streptomyces sp. 840.1. The sequence continues at coordinate 485,695 of NZ_RJUU01000001.1, forward strand.
CCAGTGCCCTCCGGGCCACGGCAACGAACCCGGTGCTGCCGGCGGACCGGGCACGCAGTGCCCCTGAGCGGGCTGAAGGCTCGAGTTCGGCGGCGCTGTCAGTCGCGTCCGGGCTGTCGTTCACGATGCGCGCGCACAGTCGGAACTCGCGACCTATGCTGCGAAGAACCTCGGCTCCGCGCTCCGCGACCTCGTCCGGTCCTACCAGCCGAACCCGGATGTACGCCTCATCCAGAGCCCTGCGCGCAGCGAATCCTGCTTCCCAGCGGCGCGACTCCGGGAGCGGAAGCGCGAACCACCCCTCGTCCAGGACGCGGTAGGCCGCGTCAGCCTCGGACAAGAGCTTCTCGTACGCCTCCCGGCGCATCTCCCGATGGTCGGTCGCCCGCCGCTCGGCCCGTTCCTCCCGGGCCAGGACACTCTGGTGACGTAGCTGCCGGCCGGTCACCCACGCCGAAGCCGCACCTGCGAGCCCCGCCGCGCTCAGCGTGGACAGGGACGTGATCAGGGCAACCGCGACAGTGTCATTCACGGCGCCCATCCCTGAGCCTGAGGCTGGAAAAGGCTCATGGAATTCCCACGGCAACCGCGTCGGGCACGATCCCGGCCACCGGCGGAAACAACATCCCGCCATCCGCACTGCCCGCGTCCAACGCCACCCCGGCAGGCCCCGGCAACATCGGCACCATCACATCCAGCAACCGCGCACCCAGCACTGCCCGGAACACCCACTCACGCCCGGCTTCCCCACGGACCTCCGCGAACCGGGCCAACGCCGCCTCGTCCGAGAACGCACAGATCCAACGGACCCCGTCCCACTCCGCCGACCACAGATCCCCGGCCCCGTCCAGCGGCACCAACACCGCCGCACGCCGGAACTCACCCAGCAACACAGCAAACTCACGCCGCGTCACCGCATCACCCGCCGCCGTCATCGCACCGGCCATGACCGGTGCCCCCCTCAGTGCGGAATCCCCCTCGCCATCGGACCAGCCGGCCGGATCCGCCGCGCCGGCCGTCGTCGAACACCGGGCAGGCGCAGCCGCCGCATCATCCCCGTTATCGAACATGCATAGCAGAATGTCACGGTGTGGTTCCCGGGAGCAACGACTGGCGGAGTCGATTGGAACGGCACCGCCGTCAGTCGGTCCGCCCAGCGCGGAGCCGCTGAACGTCCCGCACGAGCGTGTACGAAGCGCTGAGGAAGATCGCGGCTCCAGCCACGACCCAGAGAACCGACGCGCCAGAGCGGTACTCACGAACGCCCGCAACGACCAGCATCACGCTCGCAAGAACACCTGAGGCCGAGATCAGAGCGCTGATGCGGTGAGTCACACAGACATCATCAACGACAACCCCGGCCGGCGGAAGCGATCCAAACGAACCGGCCCAGCGGCCGGCACTCCAGGAGATCGCCGCCGAGGGACCCAAGTTGGTGCAGTTCGAGAACGGCCGCCGCGCGGGCTCCCTGCAGGAGGTTCGGGTCACGGACACCGAGGACCGGCCTACGGCGGCAGTGCCCCGACCACTCCGAGAGACCGAATGCCACTGCGTGCGCGACTCGGCAAGCCGGTGCTCGACCGGGACTTCTGAGTACGGGAGGAAGATCTCCGTCTCTTGGTCGAGTTTTCGCCACGGAAGCCTCAAAGGCTGCCCAAGGGTTCTCGAAGAGAGTCAAGGTATCGGCATCTCGACACACCCACCCGCGCTTGTGATCAGCGAGCATCCCCGTGGGTGCCCGCTCGGTCACCAGTCGTCACCGAGCGTTTGCGGGCCACGCCGGGCGTACGCTTCAACAAGTTGTTGACCGGGCATCAATCCCTTTAAACGCAGGGGTTGTTGGTGCATTCGACGTGTCACCACCAGGGAGAATGCATGCCTGCTGCCATGGGGGCGGCGCAGCCCGGACACCGGGCTGCCGCCGATGCGGGGCGGATACAGCTACGAGGCATTGCGCAGGTCGCCCTCAGCGCCAGCCCGTGGACCGGTTTGCTTTTCACCGCGGCACTGTTCACGAACGGCTGGCGTATCGGCCTGTACGGTCTGCTCGGCGCGGCGGCCTCCACCGTGGCCGCGTCCTTGCTGGGCGCCGACCGGGAGGGTCTGGTCAGAGGGCTGGAGGGCTACTGCGGTTGCCTGACCGCCATCTCCGTCGTCGTCCGGCTCGGGGCCTCGTGGCGCACCGCGCTGCTCGCCGTCCTCGCCGGAGCGGTCTGCGCGGTACTGGGTGCGGCGGCCGGCCGTCTGCTGGGCCGGGTCGGCCTGCCCGTACTGACGGCCCCGTTCTGCCTGGTTGCCGGAGTGCTGCAGATCGCCCTGCCGACCGCCCCGGCCGCCGCCGCGCCGGCGATCGACGGTGACGGGATCACTCATCTGTCGGCCCTCGAACTCGGCCGCGCCTTCTGCGACAACTTCGGTCAGATCTTCTTTCTCGACAAGTGGTACGCGGGCCTGATCCTGCTGGCCGGGCTGCTCGTCGCGTCCCGGGCCGCCGCCGTGGCCGCGGCCTGCGGCAGCGTGGTCGCGATCGTGACCGCCTGTGCCACGGGCCTGCCCGCCGACCCGATCAGCGCGGGGCTGTACGGCTACAACGCGGTACTCGTCGCCATCGCGCTGGCGGCCACCTTCTTGACGGTCACCCCGTGGACCGCGGGATACGCCGCGCTCGCCGTCATCTCATCGGTCCCCTTCACGGCTGCCTGGCAGGCCTTCGCCCGGCCTTCCGGCGGCTCCCCCTTCACCTGGCCGTTCGTCGTGACGACCTGGCTCTTCCTGGCGGCCGCTCCAGCCTTGGACCGGCCGGGCATCTCGCTCGAGAAGGCGAAATGACGCCATGAACCCCGCACCACGCGAGATCGACGAACTCCACACCTAGCAGACCGACGCCCCGCGGCATCGAGTTCGAGATCGCGGACACCCCCGTGGTGGTCGACGTCGACGTGCCGGTCGAACCGCAAAGGCCGGACCCTTCGGACGTGGTGAAGGCCGAGGACGTACGCGGGCTGGACCCCTTCGCGGAGTGAGCCCGCGAGCGGCCTTACGCCTGCGAGTCCCCCAGCCCCACCAGCCCCACCAGCCCCACCAGTCCCACCAGCCCGAGCAATGCCCGCAGTTCCGGAGGCGTTCCGCGTAGGCGCAGCGCGCAGGCGGTCGTTCTGCGGGCTGTCAGGGAGAGGCGGGCGATGTCCTCGACCGTTGCCAGGTCCGGATGGACGACGCCGCTCAGGTCGCAGCGCACCGTTGTGTCGTCCGCCGGCCCGGCCAAGGGGGCTTCCGGGCCTGCGCACCAGTCGGGGGCGGCGTCGCGGGTGATGCGGCCGGAGACGTTGAGCGCGGCCGGGCGCGGGGCTTCCGTACCCTGGTAGACCCGGGGCCGCGCCGGAAAGTTCCATCGCCCTGCGTGCCTGCGGTCGAGACCGGCCGAGGGACGTCGACCGCTTCAGCAACCGTCGAGAGGGTGCCTCGCACGTGAGGCACACCCCCAGCTTCACGCTCGAAGGATCCCCACCACCAGGCAAGATCGCTCAAAGTAACGAAGCACCACTAGACCGCGAAGCCGTTCACCCGCTCCGGCGTGATCCGGACGATCAGACGCACTTCCTCCGCCCCCTCGTGCGGCGGGTCCTCGCCCAAGTAGCGGTGCGACAGCCGACGCGGCAGCTCCTTCTCCGGGTCCGGTAGCAGCTCGGCAGTGCCACGGACCTCGACCGAGTGGTACGGGTTCGCCAGATCGAAGACCGTCAGGCTGACCCGGGGATCGCGGTCGATGTTGCGGGCCTTGCGCCGGGCCGCCGTCACCGAGACCAGCAGGGTGCCGTCCTCGCGCACGTACCAGACCACTGAAGTCTGCGGCCCACCATCGGGGTTGAGGGTGGCGAGCGTCGCGAAGTTCTTGCCGTCGAGGAGCTTTGCGGTGGCGGCGTCGAAGCCGTCGAAGCGTGTCATGTGAGGGGTCAACAGGGCTGCACGGCCCCACATTCCCGGTCCCGAGGAGCGCGGGCGAGAGACCCGCCAGCCCTATGACCACGGCTCCTTACACTCCTTGGATGCCCGTTCCCCTTTCCTCACTCGAGCGGGCCGGTACCGGTAGTCACCCACGTTCCGTTCCGGACTCGAGGCTTTCCTTCGACGGCGGCTCTCGGGCTGGCGACACCCAACGTGTGTCATCGGCGGCAGAGTTGGGGTGGTGCCAGTGAGGCGCTCAGACCATGAGGAGTGCGAGGAGCGAGACAACCATCCTGAGCAGTACGAGGCCGGCAAGCACTGTTCCGGCGATGAGCCAGGGGCCACGTGAGTGGCGCAGGAGGATGGCACCGCACCGGAGTCCGTAGGCGGCCAGGCCACCGGAGATGAGGAGGAACAGAAGAGTGCCGGCCAGTCCGTTCAGTCCGGCCGCACCCAGGAGGAACAGGACGACGTAGCACAGCAGGAGTTGTGGGAGCCCCAGTAGCCACACCTTCCGCACCTCTGCGGGGTCCGGGGCACCCAGGAGCGGAGGCGCAGCCGGTCCGGCAGGCGCCATAGGAGGCGGAGGTCCTGCGGTGACGTCGGGAGAGTAGTCATACGTCGCCGAGGTGGGAGGCGGCTGAAGGGCTGCACGCAACCGGTCGGCGAAGTCCGGGTCCGCCAGCAACTCGTCCGCGATCACGGATTCGACGATGCCCGACGACCCGGCACCGGGCTGCTCGTGCAGACGGGCGAGGGCGGAGGATCCCAGCGCGGTACGCCCGAGCTGGCCCCAGACTATTTCGCGAACCGCTGCGGTCTGCTCTGCCGAGGCCGGCGTGGACCCGGTCAGCACCCTGACCGCCGCAGCGGATATCTCGGAAGCCTGCATCTGGATCCTTCCGGCGCCTCAGTAGGTATTCGATCGTATGGGCGACCTTGGCGATTGGTCCCCGGTTTGCGACTACGCGCGGATGAGGGGCCGGGCCGCACGGCAGCTCGGCCGTGTCGTTGACGGACGGCCCTTGTCAGCACGGCTCGCTAGCATGCGAAACATGGGCATCAAACTTGAGAACGTCGGCATCGCCGTTCGCGACCTCGAAGCAACGATCTCCTTCTTCACCGACCTCGGCCTCACGGTCCTCGGCCGTGACACGGTCAGTGGTGAGTGGACCGACACAGCCGTCGGCCTTGACGGCAACCACGCCAGGATCGCAATGCTCCAGACACCGGACGGCCAGGGTCGTCTTGAGCTCTTCGAGTACATCCACCCCGAAGCGATCGAGACGGAACCCACGCTTCCCAACGAGATCGGCATGCATCGCGTCGCCTTCTCGGTCGACGACATCGACAAAGCACTCGCAACCGCCGCAAAGCACGGATGCCATCCGCTGCGCGGTGTGGCGACTTATCAGGACGTCTACAAGCTCACGTACCTACGCGGCCCCAGCGGCATCCTTGTGATGCTCGCCGAGGAGCTGAAGAAGAGCTGATCACGTCCGTCTGGATGGATGTGCTGACCTGACGGTTGGCCAGTGAGCCCAAGGGCCGTCCAGCAGTGTTGGTGGGGTGGGGCCGGTGGCCGCAGCAGCAGCTGCCCGACCGTTGACGTCGCTTCGGCGGCTGCGGCCGAAGGGGGCCGTGGCCTACTAGTCGCCGGTGCAGAGGTCGGCGGTCAGAGCCGCGCTGGCCCACTCCTCCCAGGCGTCGGGTGACCAGCCCCGATCACGTACGAAGATCAGGTACAGCTCCGGGCTGAGGAGCCCGTACAGCAGGTCGGCGGCGCGGGTGGTGTCGACGTCGGGGCGAGCGTCGGGTTTGGAAGTCAGTGCTGTCGCCGCGGCGTGCTGGACGGTGTAGCGCGGGTCGGCGTCGGCGGGCCACTGCGCGGCGATCTCCGGGTCCGTGGCCGCGGCGGCGGCGATCAGCGGCACGATCGGGGCGACGCGGCCCAGCATGTCACGTACACCCCGCACATGGGCGCGTAGTTGACCGGCTGCGGTGGGCTCGGCGCACGCGGCGCGAAACCAGTCCCGGTCCATCGTGGCGACCGGTTCGGCGTCGCCCGCGATGGATGTGTCGACGACGTCCTTGAACAGCGCGCGCTTGTTGCGGAACACGAAGTACACGGTCTGTACGGCCACACCCGCGCGATCCGCGACCTCCTGAAGGCTCGTCGCGCCGTACCCCTGCGCGACGAACAGGTCCCGCGCCGCCGCCACGATCTTCTCGCGAGTGCGCCGTGAGCGCTCGGCCTGCTTACCGGGGCGCTTGACGTTTCCGCCGGGTCCCTTGACTCCATCCATGACGGGAGTCTATCTCTAGAGTTAGCCACTAGAGCTGAACTCTAGTTTTGGAGAGATAGCCATGAACGAGACTCGGACAGCTGCGGAGCTCGGCCAGGAGGCGGCCGTGCGCCGCATGCTGGAGGACTACTACCGGAACGGTGAGCCACCGTGGGACAGCGGCGTCACGCCGCCCGAGCTGGTGGCCGTAGTGGAAGGGCCCGGCGCGCCGATGGCCGGCCGGGCCCTCGAACTCGGCTGTGGCACCGGGACCAACGCGGTGTACCTGGCCCGGCACGGCTGGCGGGTAGCGGCCGTCGACCTGGTCGACCGCGCGGTCCACCAGGCGAGGGAGAAGGCGGCCGAGGCCGGAGCAGACGTCACGGTGGTGTGCGGGGACGCCACCCGACTCGACGAGATGGACGTGCCCGGCCCGTACGATCTGTTCTTCGACCTGAGCTGCTACTGCGGGATTCCGCCGCACCGCCGCGACGCTTATGCCGCCGGCGTCACAAAGCGTGCCGCCCCCGGCGCGCGACTGCTGATGTTCGGTTACGGGCCCGAGGCGTTCGACGACCCGATCTCCGGCGTCACCGCCGACGAACTCGCCACCAGGTTCACCGGGTGGCAGCTGGCCGACGTGACACCCGGCACGAATCCGGTCCCGACGTTCTGGTTCACGCTGTACCGCGCCGCAGCCATGTCGTGATCCCGGTACTCCGGGCCACAGACGTCACGCACGGCCGTGCTCATAAATGGTCGTCTCGGAGCAGGCATCGGCGATGGCCCGCGTGTCCCAGTAGAACGGACGGACCTCCGTGATCCGCCGGTCCTTGACCGTGATCGTTTGCAGAATCGGGAAGCTGAGCTCGCGGCCGGTCGCACGGGCGCGAGCACGGACCTGGGTGAGCACGACCGCAGTTTCGCCGGTGGCGAGAAACTCCTGCTTCACCATCTCGAACGACTCCCACACCTCCCCCATCACGCGGAAGAACTGCGCCATGCCCTTGTGCCCACGCCAAGTGCCGCCGTAGGGCAGAGCGTCTGCTTGGTGCAGCTCGACGTCCGGTGCGAAGAAGGGGGCGAGCAGGTCGAACGAGGCCTCGCCGGGGCCTCCTGCCGCCAGGTACTCCGCCTCGGCCGCATACATGCCGGTGAGAACTGTCGTTGAGTCCGCAGTGGATGACATCGTCATGCCGCCAGAGTGATCAACGCAGGAGGATCTTGCTGGCGGCATTCGGACGTCGTCGTGGGGGACGGTTCGTTGTCCGGGACGGTCCGCTCTGCGGGCAACAGGCCCTGGTTCTACGGGGCCAGCGTGCGCACGACGCAGAACTCGTTGCCCTCGGGGTCCGCCAGGACCACCCAGTTCCGGTCCGGGCCCTGGCCCACGTCCGTCCTGGTGGCGCCGAGGCCGAGCAGTCTGCTCACCTCGTCCTCGGTACTGCGGTCGATCGGGCTGACGTCGAGGTGCAGCCGGTTCTTCGCAGTCTTGTCCTCGGGCACCTGGATGAACACCACGGTCGGTGGCATCTGACCGGCCCGGATATCCTCGACGGTCGGCTCCCAGGAGCCGATCTCGACCTGGCCCGCTCTCCGGTCGATCACCTTGAAGTCCAGGACCTCGCACCAGAAGGCCGACAGCCTCTCCGGGTCGTGACAGTCAACGGTCAACTCGGTGAACCTGCTTGCCATGTCTCCCCCAGATAGTGCGGACGGGGTTCAGGGTACTGACCGGCCCGCCCGCGCAACAGGCGGGTCAGACACGTCTGCCCCGTCAGACCGGCATGACCTGTACGTCGTACTGAGGAATCCACGGGCTCCGGGTGACCAGCGCCAACCCCTCGGCCTGCGCCTGCGCGACGAGTATCCGGTCGAACGGATCGGTGTGCACCATCGGCAGCCGGCCCGCCCGGACGCCGTGCGCGGCTGTGATGGGCAGGGCGCCGAACTGGAGATCCCGCACCTGTTCGGCCAGGTCTCCGGGACCCTCCAAGCCGCCGAGATACTGCTTGACGGTGATCTCCCAAGCCGACACCGCGCTGATGTACACGGCCGGTGCGGTCTCCAGGAGCTCCTTGCATGACGCGGGCAGTTGTGGTGAGTCTGCGATCCACCACATGACCACGCGCGTATCGAGAAGAAGTCGCATCAGCGCATCCCCAGCGCTTCCGCCACCGAGGCGCGCGCATCGTCGAAGTCCGCCGGGATACGGATACGGCCCCGCAGCGAGCCCCGCCCCGGCCGCCGCCACTGCGGTTGCGGCCTCGGGGGTGACGGTGGCTGCAGAAGCCTCCTCGCCACCGGTTGGCCCGCCCTGCTGATGACGATCAGCCGGCCGTCGACCAGCTGAGTCAGCGTGCCGGTGAAACGCGGCACGCACTCAGGCACCCGGCGCCGGAGCAGCCTCTTCCAGAGCGCCCTCACGACGAGACCACCGGGCCCGTCGCCGCCTTGCCCCGGCTCTCGGCCGCCGGTGCTGTTGCCCGCACGGTCACCTGCTCGGCTGCGTGCAGGCGCAGGGCCGGGCCTCCGTCGGCCAGGACGATGAGGACCGCCAGTCCTCCCGATGCGTACCGCTCGCTCCGTACCGCGCGAACCGTCTGCCAGGCGCCCCATGCGCGTACGCACTGGCCGGGCCGGACGGACACCGCCGCGATCTGGACCTCTGCGGGGGCGGGTACGGCGCCCGGTGCCAGGAGTTCCGCCCACACCGTCTTGCCGATCCCGGCCCGGCGCTCGTCCACGCCCCAGCGGTGTGCCAGCGCCTCGACGAGCAGGAGCCCGCGCCCGCCCTTGTCCAGTTCGCCGAGCCGTTGCACCTCGGGCCGACCCGACCCGGCGTCGCTCACCTCCAGCCGCAGGAGTTCGCCCCTCCCCCGGCACTCGATGCGTACGCCCACCATCCGGTCCCCGGGCACGGGCACCCGCACCGCGTTGGTCACCAGCTCCGAGAGGATCAACTCGCCATCCTCAGCGGCCGCCTGGACCGCCCGCCACTCCCCGAGCTTGGCGCGGAGCGCCGCTCTTGCCCTGGGGATGCTGCTGCGGCACCGAATCAGCCGAAGGCTGACTTCGCGACGGTCGAAATGCTCTGCCATAGCGCTCCCTGAGGGTCGCAGGAATCAAGACAAGGGGCTTTCGTTCAGGTGAAGTTAGTGGCCACTCCCCACGCCCAGAATGCACGTACACTTTGTACTCGCGCAACGTTGAATGGTTACCCGATGCCCAATTCATCCGTTCGTGCATCATGAGCGCAAAATCCTCACGCGACTGGTAAGGAGTGACTTATGCCATCCGTAAAGCCATCGACCGTCCTGGGGCGCCAACTCGGCGACGAGCTACGCCGTTTCCGTGAGGACGCCGGGCTGTCCACTGCCGCGGCAGCTGAGGTTCTCGACTGCACCAAGGGCAAGATCAGCCGCATCGAGAACGGGCATGTACCGGTCCGAACACCCGATCTGAGCGCCCTGATACACGCGTATGCCGTGTCGGATCCAGAGGCTCGCGACCGCCTCGCCTCACTTGCTCGCACAGCGAACCGTCGCCGCCGCGAGGGCTGGTGGCATCAGTACGGCTCCGTACTCGGTGACACATACCGCGACTACATCGAGATGGAGACGATCTGCGACGGCGTCAGGACGTTCCAGGTTCAGCTTGTCCCCGGGCTCCTGCAGACGCCGGAGTACGGGCGGGCGGTGACCGTCGCCTCCCGTGCCTGGCAAACCGCCGAGGAGATCGATCAGTTCGTACAAGTTCGACTGGCCCGGCAGAAGCGGCTGGCCGGCGACGATTCACTGGAGTTCTGGGCCGTTCTCGCGGAGGGCGTCCTCCACCAGCAGGTCGGCGGACAGGCCGTCATGCGCGACCAGCTGGAGCACTTGGCCAACCTGGCCGAGCAACCCAACATCACTGTCCAGGTGCTGCCGTTCTCACGCGGAGCGCACGCAGGTATGTTCGGTCCGTACCTGCTGCTGAGCTTTCCGCGGGTGTCGGCGCTCGATCTCGTACTGACGGAGACTCCGACCGGCAATATCTGGATGGAACGAGAGTCCGACGTCGCTCGATACCGGGACCTCTTCGACGACGCTCGCACCTCGGCGTTGCCGCCAACGGAATCACTCAGCGTGATCCGACGCATCGCCAAGGAGTACAGACCATGACTCGAGACCGCCACCTCCTGCCCGACCTTGCGGGAGCTGTTTGGCGCGTCAGCAGTTACAGCGGGGGCCAGGGCGAGTGTGTCCAAGTCGCTGACAACACCCCCCACCTCGTCCCCGTCCGCGACAGCAAGCGCCCCGCCGGTCCCGTGATCGCCTTCACCGCAGACGCCTGGCGCACCTTCGTCGGCGGACTGGGCTGAGCCGGTCTCGGCGGCCGTCGGGCAGGCCGGCTACGCCTCCCGGGACGGCGCGGCGCCGGGTCCGTCCTTGGCGCCGCCCCGTCCCGGGCACGGATTACGACACCGGCAGCCCCGGCGCCGGGTAGCCGTCCATCAGGTCCTTCACCTCGGCGCGGACCTTGGCGATCGCCGGTTCGTCTCCGGTGCGGGACGCTGTGACGGCGCGGTCGATCCAGCCCGCGACCGTGGCCATCTCCGAAGCGGGGATTCCTCGTGACGTGAGGGCCGGGGTGCCGATCCGGATGCCCGAGGGGTCGAAGGGCTTGCGGGGGTCGTACGGGACGGCGTTGTAGTTCACGACGATGCCCGCGCGGTCCAGGGCCTTGGCCGCCGCCTTGCCGGGGACGTCCTTGGTGGTGAGGTCGATGAGCAGCAGGTGGTTGTCCGTGCCGCCGGAGACGAGGTCGAAGCCGCGGGCGGCCAGTTGCTCACCGAGGGCGCGGGCGTTGGCCACCACCTCGTGGGCGTAGGTCCGGAACTCCGGCGTGGCCGCTTCCCGCAGGGCGACGCCGATGGCTGCCGTGGTCTGGTTGTGCGGGCCGCCCTGGAGGCCCGGGAAGACGGCGCGGTCGACGGCGCGGGCGTGTTCGGCGCGGCTGAGCAGCATCGCGCCGCGCGGGCCGCGCAGGGTCTTGTGGGTGGTCGTCGAGACGACGTCCACGTGCGGGGCGGGCGAGGGGTGGGCGCCGCCCGCGATCAGACCGGCGATATGGGCGATGTCCGCCACCAGGACGGCGCCCACCTCGCGGGCGATGGAGGCGAACCCGGCGAAGTCGATCTCGCGGGGGACGGCCGTGCCGCCACAGAAGATCACCTTGGGGCGCTCCGCGAGCGCCAGGTCGCGGACCTCGTCCAGGTCGACGCGGCCGGTGTCGCGCCGCACTCCGTACTGGACGCCGTTGAACCAGGTGCCGGTGGCGGAGACGCCCCAGCCGTGGGTGAGGTGGCCGCCCATGGGGAGCGCCATGCCGAGCACCGTGTCGCCGGGCTTGAGGAAGGCCAGGTACACGGCGAGGTTGGCCGGTGAGCCCGAGTACGGCTGCACGTTGGCGTGGTCCATGTCGAAGAGCGCCTTGGCCCGGTCGGCGGTGAGCGTCTCGACCTGGTCGATGATCTGCTGGCCCTCGTAGTACCGCTTGCCGGGGTAGCCCTCGGAGTACTTGTTCTGGAGCACGGTCCCCGAGGCTTCGAGCACGGCGGCCGATACGTAGTTCTCACTGGGGATCAGGCGGAGGGTGTCGGCCTGGAGCTGCTCCTCGGCGGCGACCAGGGCGGCGAGTTCCGGATCCGCCGCCGCCAGTGCGGGGTGGCGGGGGTTCGAGGGTACGGATGCGGTCACGGGATCCTCCCGGGTCGGCCGCGTACTGCGGCGTGGACCCGGATGCCCAGGCGGACGGCTCTCCGGCGATGACACCCCGGGCAGGCCCGGGGGGTGCCGCTCCCCCGTGGTCGATTCCACTGAGCACCCCGGTGAGGGGTACGCGCCAGTCGCGGCGACTCGTACCTTACCGGGCGCCGACGCCTGTCGTCTGGATCGGGCTGAGCTCACGGGGCCCGATACACGCGGCGACACCGGGCGGGATTTGTTGGTCTCCGGCCATTCGGTGCGAACCGCCCCCAGGCGGCGCCGCAAGGCGATCTCGGGGCGGCGGGCACGCGTGCGCCTGTCCCTTCCGCGCACCGTTCTCCCCTCACTCCGCCCGCCCGTCCGCCGCATGTGACCCGCACGGTCACCCGTACGGGTTGTCCATGACTATGGCATATGCCAACTCGCGGGATGCGGGCGAGAATTCGACAAACGGTCGCACTCGGCCGCCGTGGGCCCGGGTATCGAGCGCCTGTACGGAAAGGATGTCTGTGGAAGTCGGTACTCGGCTGTCCGGAGGGGGACGCATGCGGGGGTACGAGCACAGCAGCAACGATCTGAGCGGTACGGTGCACGGCTTCGTGGTGCAGGCGGGGAGCGTGCAGGGCGGCATCCATGTGGCCGGAACCGGGCCGCGGGAAAAGGTGCCGCCGCCCTGGCAGTTACCGCCCTCCGTCCGGATCACCGACCGCACCGACGAACTCCGCGCCCTGGAGGCGCACCGGTGCAGGGCTGCGGAGGACGGGCATTCCACGTTGGCGGCGGTGAGCGGGCTGGGCGGGGTGGGGAAGACCGCGGTCGCGGTCGCCTGGCTGCACACCCTGCGCCCGCACTTTCCCGGCGGTCAGCTGTACGCCGATCTGGGCGCGCAGGCACCGGGCGGACCCGTCGACCCCGGCGAGGTGGTGGGACGGTTTCTGCGGGCTCTGGGTGTCCCCACGGGCCAGGTGCCGTCGACGGTGGGCGAACGGGTCGCGCTCTACAGGTCATTGACCGCCGAACGACAGCTCGTAGTGCTGCTGGACGACGCCGCGACCGCTGCCCAGGTGCGGCCTCTGCTACCTGCGGGGCGGTGTGTGACGGCCGTGACGAGCCGCCGGCGAATGCCGGGGCTGAGCCTCGACGGGGGTCATGTGATCCATCTGGAGCCCCTCTCCACCGAGGCAGCGGTAGAACTCCTCGACGCGACCCTCGCCGACGGCCGCGTCGCCGCCCAGCCCGAGGAGGCGCGAGCCCTCGTCCTGCTGTGCGCGGGTTTGCCGCTCGCGGTGCGCATCGCCGGGGCTCGGCTGGCGGCCCGTCCCCGACAGGGCATCACCACGATGGTCCGCGCCCTGTCCGAGGAGCACGAACGGCTGAAGGCCCTGGCGATAGAGGGCGACCACGACGTGCGGGCGGCGCTGGACCTCTCCTACCAGGGCCTCCCGCCCACGGCTGCCCGCCTCTACCGGCTACTGGGGCTCCATCCGGGCCCGGAGTACGGCGCTCCGGTGGCCCGAGCGCTGCTGGGTGGGGATGCCGTCGAAGCCCTCGACGCGTTGCACGACGCGAATCTGATCGTCGATATCGCCGGGGTATCGGGCGGTGAGCGCTACCGGTTCCACGATCTGGTGCGACTGCACGCCGCCGCATGGGCCCTGCAGGAGGAGAGCGGCGACGAGCGGGCCGCCGCCCTGCTCCGTATCGGTCACCACTACCTCGCCAACGCCGGCCGGGCCGAGCAGATCATCGAGCCCGGACGCGCCTCCTTGGAAAGGGACTTCGAGCCGGAATCCGTCGTGGAGGAGGATCTCGCCCCCCTGGCTGGGCAGACGGCGGCGGAGGCCGCGCTGGACTGGCTGGAGCGGGAACTGCCCAGTCTGATGGCAGTGGTCCGCCTGGCGCGCCCGGCCGGCGCCCCGGAGCTCGCCTGGGGGCTCACCGACGCGTTGTGGCCGCTGTTTCCGCGTCGCAAGCTCTACAGGGAGTGGCGCGAGGCCCATGAGGAGGGGCTGCTGGCCGCAGAGGAGGCGGGGAACGAGGAGGCCGCCTGCCGGATGCTGACCTCCGGGGCCCTGGGAAGGCTCGCGACGGGCGACCACGCCGAGGGGCTGGCGATGTTCGAGCGGGCCGCCGCCTCCTTCCGGGCGCGCGGCGACGCCCTCGGCCATGCCCGGACGCTGAACTACCGGGGGCTGGCCCATCAGCGGCTCGGGCAACCGGACCGCGCGGCTGAACTCTTCGCCCGAGCGGCGGCCGAACTCCCCGCCTGCGGGGACCTCCGGGCCGGCGCGCTGGCCCGGTTCAATCTGGCCGATGTCGCCCTGGGCCAGGGGCGGTACGGGGATGCCGTCGTCAACGCCGAGGCCGCCCGGCTCACCCTGGAGGCGGCCGGCGACACGTACAACGCCGCTCGGGCCGCCGGCCTCGCCGGGCGGGCCTGCGTAGGTCTGGGCAGGCTCGACGAGGCGGAGTCGGAGCTGTCGGCGGCGCTGTCCGCGCTGCAGACCGAGCGGGCCGGGTTCGAGGCTGCCCACGTGCTCGGAGGCCTGGCCCGGCTCTCCGAGCGGCGCGGGCAGCCGTTGCAAGCCCGGCAGTACTACCGCAAGGCGCTGTTCCTGTACTCCTCAGCCGGCCGGTCGCAGTCGGCGGAGGCGGCCGAAGCACTGGCACGGCTCAGTGCGCTGGAGCCGCCGGAAGCGAGGCCCGGGGATCCGGGCCCCGAGGCTCCGGAGCCGGATGTGTCCGACGATATCCAGGACGGCGATGCCGCCGGCCGATAGCCGCGAACGGTCCTGACGACCCGTACGACCGCCGGGTCGAACTCGTCCGGGTCCCGGCCGGCCACCAGCCAGACGTGCGCGACCGAGGCCCAGACCGCCCAGGACTGCACCGGCCACCACGGCTCACGGACCAGCAGCCGTGGCCGGCCGCCGAACCGCAGCCAGCAGCAGGGGCCCCGGTACGCGGCCACCACCAGGGCGCCGGGGTGACAGTCGGCGAGGCCGGCCGTGTACCGGGCGGGGTCCTCGTGCGGCGGACGCCCTGCCGAGAGCAGTGCGACAGAAGGGAGTTCCGCCACCAGGACATCAGCCAGCAGCGGCATCGGAGGCGGTGCGGAGAGCCGGACGCGCAGATGCTCATCGACGTCCCGCAGCGCTCGGTCCGGGCACAGCAGAGCCGCTTCGGTGTGGCGGACTCCTCGCTGCGGGACGTCCTCGGTGAGCTGTACGGTCATCGCGCTCATCAGGCCGGTCCCCGGTCGTCGTGCCGCACCGTCACCGGCAGCGGGGCGTGGTCCGTACGCGGCCGGACGCCAGGGGCGCGCAGCCGGAGCTTGCGGTAGATCAGAGCCCGCATCCTGACGGCGAACCGCCCCGGCTCCGAGGTGATCCGAGCCGCCACCTGTTTGTATCGTTCGGCGCGATGGGCCGATGCGGCGCGGGCGAGCTGACGGTCCAGGGGACGGCCGATCTGCAGTCTCGGTGCGAAGGAGGCGAGTTCGGCGGCGGGCGAGGCGGGGTCCAGGTCGCCTGCCGGGTCGCTGCCCATGAAGACGGGGACTCCGGTCATCGCTCCGTAGAGAGTGATGGAGCCGTGGTCCCCGACGATGTAGTCGGCGGCGACCAGCGCGCCGACCCAGTCGGCGTACTGGCTGATCACCAACAGCCCGGCGCGTCCGAGCGCCGCGAGCCAGCTGCGGATCTGCCACACGCCGTGAGCGTTCCAGACATGCGGGTGGAGCAGGAGCGCGACGCGGAATCCCTCCCGGGGCAGCTCCCCGACCAGCCGTTCCAGCAGCTCCCACTGCTGGCCGAGGAGGGAACCCGGCCCCCAGGTGGAGCAGGCCATGACCAGTTGCTGTCGCGGCCCGACCCCCAGGGAGTCGCGGTAGAGGGCCCGTTGCGGCAGGCTCACGGTGATCCGGTCGAAGCAGGGGTCGCCGACCACCTCGGCTGCGGGCAGTGCCTCGGGGCATTCGCGTCCGAGGCGGGTCATGTCCTCGTGGTGGGCGAGCACGATCGATTCGGGCACCAGACGGCCGTCCTGGATCAGCCACTGCCGGTTGAGTCCGTAGATCCCGCGTCCGGCGACCCGGCGGCCGCGTTGCCCGGCGGGGACCAGCTTGTTGTGCCCGGCGCCGTGCGGGAGCACGATCACCGGGGCGTGTAACTCCCCCAGCCCGCCGTTGGCGGCCGCCAGTGCCAGGTCGAAGGGCATCTGGACCGCCTGGTGCCAGGGCAGTACCAGTCCCCCCAGCTGGTCCAGGAAGTGGTCCACCCCGTGGCTGAACACGTCGGGCGCCTGGGTGAAGAACACCTGCAGCCGCGCGTCACCCTCCAGCAGCCGTACGGCTTCGAGCAGCCGCTGCCCCGCTGTGACGGTGTGCACCACAGCCAGGATCTTTCTGCGCGTCCGCCGGGTGGCCCAGCGTTCGACGTCCAGGCGTACCGGTACGAGCGGCCGGTGCGCGTCCGACATGGTCAAGCTCATCTGATCAGTCCCCGTTTCCGTCGCCGCGGGCCAGTCGGCCTGCGGAGGCCGCGGCTGGTGGCGGCCCGGCACGCTTCTGCCCATGGGCGTGGACGGAGGGCTTGCAGGAATCCTGCGTTCCAGCTGTACGAAGAAGTGCGCTGCGCTATGCGCCCCGGCCGCGCCCCCATGCGCTCTAGTCCGGGTCGGTGGCTCAGGGAACAGTGGACTGTTCCGCACAGACGTGCGGGCGCTGCCGACGGCGGCAGGAAGTGACGCACCCATCGGGGGGCGATATGGACCTTCTTGCTCTGGGACCTCTGGAACTATGGCACGGAGACCAGCAGCACATGCTCGGTTCGGTGAAACACCGCTGTGTGCTCGCGGTTCTGGTACACGCGCGTGGGGAGCCCGTCGCCGTGGACACGTTGATGGAACGGGTCTGGGGCGACGAACCTCCGCCCAAGGGCCCCGCCACGCTCCAGACCTACCTCTCCAAACTGCGCAGACATCTGGGCGACGCAGTGGGTCCGCTCGTGCAGGTGGACCATGTGGCGCCCCGGCTGTACCGACTCCGCATGAACGACCTGAACGACCTGGACCTGATCCGCTTCCAGCGGTTTCGCGCCGAGGCCGCGGTGGCGGCGGAGCAGGGCCGGACGGACTGGGCGATCGGGCTGCTGCGCACCGCCGAGAGCATGTGGCGGGGCGAGCCGCTGACGGAGAGCTCCGGCGAGTGGGCTGCGTCGGTACGCACCCGCCTGATGGAGGACCACCGCCATGTCCGGGAGGAACGCATCCGGCTGGAGCTGGAGCTCGGCCGCCATGCCGATCTCATCGGTGAGCTGCGCGAGCTGGCTGCCGAGAGCCCGCTGGCCGAAGGGGTCGTCGGCTCCCTGATGCTGGCTCTCCACCGAAGCGGAAGACACAGCGAGGCGCTGGAGCTCTACCGGACAACCCATGCCAGGCTGCGCGAGGGACTGGGCATGGACCCGGGCCCCGGTCTACGGACCCTCCACCAGCGAATACTGGAACAGGACCGGGGCCTGACGGAGACCCGGGCGGTGGCCGTCACTGTCGGGACGCCCTCCCCCGCGACTCTCTCCCCGCCCGCTCCACCACCCGCCCCCACCGCCCCGCTCACGCGGCCCCCGGCCGGTTCCCCGGCCCGCAACAATCTCCCCCGTGACACCCGGGACTTCACCGGTCGCACCCGGGAACTGACGCTCCTGCGCGCAGGTATCGCCGGTGCCGACGACTACGCGCTGCCGCTCGCCGTATTGCACGGGATGCCCGGCATCGGCAAGACCGCGATCGCGATCCACGCGGCGCACCGGCTGGCCGACGCCTATCCGGACGGTCAGCTGTACGTCGATCTGCACGGGTTCAGCGGACAGCGTCCCTCCGACCCGGCCGAGGCCCTGGCTCTCCTGCTGCACGCCGCCGGATCGGGCGGCGCGCTGCCGGGCACACTCGACGAGCGGGCGGCCAAGTGGCGGGAGTGGACCGCGCGCAACCGAGTACTGGTGGTCCTCGACAACGCCCGGGACGCCGCCCAGGTCCGCCCGCTGCTGCCCGGTTCGGCCGGCTGTCTGGCCATCGTGACGAGCCGAAACCGCCTCTCCGCACTGGACGGGGCGACGTCCCTGCTGGTCGACGCGCTGCCGGCCCAGGAGGCGACGGCTCTGTTCACCCGGGTCGCGGGCACCGCCCGCACCTCTCGCGATCCGGAGGCACTGAAGCTGCTGGTGGATGCCTGCGGTCGTCATCCGCTGGCCACGACGCTGCTGGCAGGCCGGTTCCGGCACCGGGAGATCTGGGACCTGCGCCACCTGCTGAAGCGCCTGGAGCAGTCGAGCGACCCACTGGCCGAGCTCGACGAGGACGTGTTCGTCTCCGCGTTCCGGTTCTCGTACGCGGAGCTGACTCCCGGCACCCGCCGGCTGCTGCGCCTGCTGGCGCTGCATCCCGGCCCCGACGTCACAGCCGCAGCCGCGGCCGCACTGTCGGGAAACGCAACCGGCCTCGCCCCCGGGGCCGGAGCCGGGGGCGTGCGGCGCAGCATCGAGGAGCTGTTGGACTGCCACCTGGTGACGGAACCGGCACTCGGCCGCTACCAGTTGCACGACCTCACACGGGCTTTCGCGCTGCGCATGTCGACGGCCGAGGAGCCGGAGAGCACTCGCGGCAAGGCTGTCGGCAGGCTTCTCGGGTACTACCTCACTTCCGCGCACCGGGCCCACCGCCTCACTCATCCGCACCGCCGGGCCCTGGAGCCCGATCTCCCGTCGGTCCACGCGACCGAGTTCGGCGACGACGGAGAGGCGACGGCCTGGCTGAACGCCGAGCGGGCCAACCTGCTGGCCGCCGCTCGCACGGCTGCCGCCGAGAACGCGGACCACGCGGCCCTGTTCCCTCACGCGCTCGCCCCCTCCCTGAGGATCTGGGGCAGCTGGGCGGTCACCAACGAGTTGTACGGCGCGGCCGTGGAGGCGCTGCGCCCCCGGGGCAACCCGGTACTGCTGGCGCAGACGCTGATGGAGGCGGCGGACGTTCTGGCGCAGACGGGGCCCGGGGAGGCGCTGAGCTGTGCGGGCGAGGCGCTGACGCTGTTCCAGGACCTCAATGATCCCGCAGGATGCGCCGACAGCTCGTTCCAGGCGAGCCGCGCCCACCTGGCCGCCGGTCACACCGGCCCGGCGCTGCGCATGGTGGAGCGGGCACGGGCGCTCTACCGTGGCCTGGGCGACCTGCACGGCGAGGCGGACTGCCTCAACGTCGAGGGGGCAGCGCTGTATTACGAGGGCCGGTACGACGAGGCGCTCGTCCGGGCGCGCGTCACGCTCCGGATCCACGAAGGGACGGGCGACCTGCTGGGGCAGATCCGTGCGCACAACAACATCGGCGAGATCCACCAGCTCCAGGGGCGCATCGAGCGCGCCCGCGACCATCTCGAACGATCGCGGATGCTGGCCCAACTGCACAGCGGAGCCCAGGAGCTGGCCATTCTGGACACGAACATGGGCACGGTGCATCAGGCCATGGGAGACACTCCACGGGCGCTGGCCGGCTTCCGGCGGGCACTGGAGAGCCACCGGGCCCGAGGGGACGCACTGGGTGAGGTGAACGCCCTGATCAGCATGGGTGCCGCGCACGCGGCGAACGGCGACAGCGAGGAGGCGCTGCTTCAGTTCACTGTGGCGGAGGAGGTCGCGCGGAGGATCGACAGTGCCTATGAGCGCGCCAGGGCCTTGCTCGGCATGGCCGACATCCACCGGTCGGCAGGCCGGCCGGACGTGGCCCTGGAGATCTACGGGCAGGCACTCGGCCTGTCCGAGCGCACCGGCTCCCGTCCCGCTGCGGCGCGGGCGCTGGCCGGTCTCGCGCGTGCGGCCCTGACTACGCACCGGAGCGGCCTTGCCCTGGAGTACGGCAGGAGGGCGCAGGAGGTGTACCGGAGCCTGGGCACCGAAGCCGAGGCGGAGAGCCTGCGACGTCTGCTGCTGGAGGAAGTGAAGCGGACCGACACCTGAGCCTCGCCCAGCAGTCGGCCCGTTCGACCGCGGTGTGGATCAACCGCCGGTGACGTCCCCGGACAGGGGCCGCGAGGTCACCACATCCACTGAAGAATTTTCCACATGTACTTTACAACTTCCTTAGTTCCAGGCCGAGTTGGCCGATTTTCGGTGCCGATGATCCGACTGAACGATCATGGCACAGGAAACGGGCCGGCGAGCCCGAACTAGCTCACCCATTCGGGTGATTCGGTTACACAGGCCGCCAGCAACTCCCTTGCACAGCAAGGCATTTCGGCACATAGCGTGCCGATCTCCATGCACGCGACACGGAATGCCTGCATGACACCGCACGGCTCGCTTCCGACCCGGGCAGGAGCGCGACAGCGAATACCGATTCGACGGGCCGAACGGCTCCGCTACCCATACGGCTCCACGGCCCGTACGGGTGGACCCAGACCTGGACGTCCGGATCTATCGGGCACCTAAGGACAAGGGAGCCCTTCGCCTCGCAATCCGGTGCGAACCTCCCCCACCGGAAAGGCCCTTGGCCGATTCTTGGTCATTACATGCCCCGTACATGAAGCGTTGCTCGCCAGAGTGGCGCATTACATGTGCACATCATTCGGCACATGCTCCGCACGCGAGACCCACATCGCAGGGGGTTACTTTGAGAATCAGCCGCGCCGGACGACGCGCCGGGCTGAGCATGGCAGCGACACTGCCACTGCTCGCCGGAGCGCTCGCCCTCGGGATACCCAACGCAGCAGCGGACTCCGCACCGAGCGGCCGGGATGCGCTGCAGGGCACCAAGCCGGCCTGGGCCACCTCCACGGCCGACCGGGGCGCCACGGCGGACAGCGGAAAGGTCGCCGTCCGGGTCCACCTCGCCGGGCGGGACGCGAAGGGGCTGACCGCCTACGCGGCCGCCGTCTCCGACCCGCAGTCGGCGTCGTACGGGAAGTACCTGAGCGCCGCGCAGGCGCAGGCACGGTTCGGGGCGACCCAGGACCAGATCGACCGGGTCAGCAAGTGGCTGAAGTCGAGCGGGCTGACCGTCACCGGCGCCAACCAGCACTACGTCTCGGCCACCGGTGAAGTCGCCCGGACCGAGAAGGCGTTCAGCACCCAGCTACGCAACTACCGCAAGGGCGCCCACACCTACCGCGCCCCCGCCTCCACCGCTTCCGTGCCGGCCGCGCTGAGCGATGACGTGCTCGCCGTATCGGGTCTGGACAACGCGCCGCACAAGTCCAGCCACGACGAGGTGCTCCCGCCGCCGGACGCGGTGTTCCGCAACTCGGGTCCGGCCTCGTCGTACTACGGGTCGAAGACCGCCTCCACCCTGCCGAGCGCGTACGGGTCCAAGGTTCCGTACGCGATCAAGGGCTACACCGGCAAGCAGCTGCGCGCCGCGTACGGGGCCGGGAGCTACACCGGAAAGGGCGTGACCGTCGCGATCACCGACGCGTACGCCTCGCCCACCATCGCGGAGGACGCCGCCGAGTACGCCAAGCGCAACGGCGACGCACGTTACAAGCGCGGGCAGTTCAGCCAGGTGCTGCCGGACGACTACACGAAGACCGAGGAGTGCGGGGCCTCCGGCTGGTACGGCGAGGAGACCCTCGACGTCGAGGCCGTGCACGCCGTCGCACCCGCCGCGGACATCGTGTACGTGGGCGGCGCGTCCTGCTACGACAACGATCTGCTGGACTCGCTGAACAAGGTCGTCGACCACCGGCTCGCGGACATCGTCTCCAACTCGTGGGGCGACGTCGAGGCCAACCAGACCCCCGACCTGGCGCTCGCGTACGACCAGGTGTTCAAGATGGGCGCGATCGAGGGCATCGGCTTCTACTTCTCCTCCGGCGACGCCGGCGACAACGTCGCCTCGACCGGCACGAAGCAGATCGACGTCCCCGCGAACTCCGCCTGGGTGACCTCGGTCGGCGGTACGTCACTGGCCGTCGGCAAGCACGACACCTACAAGTGGGAGACCGGCTGGGGGACCACGAACGCTCCCCTGTCGGCCGACGGCAAGAGCTGGAAGGGGTTCCCCGGCGCCTACACCTCGGGCGCGGGCGGCGGCACCAGCTCCACCGTCGAGCAGCCGTTCTACCAGCGCGGCGTCGTGCCGGACTCGCTGGCGAAGGCCAACGGCAGGACCCGGATGCGCACCGCTCCGGACATCGCGGCCGTCGCCGATCCGAACACCGGATTCCTGGTCGGCCAGACCCAGACGATGCCCGACGGATCGCTGGGCTACGACGAGTACCGCATCGGCGGCACGTCGCTCGCGGCGCCGGTCATCGCCGGCGTCCAGGCCCTCTCCCAGCAGGCCAACCGGGGCAGGCCGCTCGGCTTCGCCAACCCGGCGATCTACGACCGGTACTTCTCGAAGGCGTACCACGACGTGACGGACCACCCGCTGGGCGCCGGGCACGACCTCGCCGTCGCCCGGGTGGACTTCGCCAACGGGTACGACGCGGCCGACGGTCTGCTGACCTCGGTGCGGAGCCTCGGCAAGGACGCCTCGCTGTCGGCGGTGCGTGGCTACGACGACGTGACGGGTGTCGGAACTCCGGCCCCCGGATACGTGAGCTCCTACCGCAAGCACTGATCCTCTGATCCGGTAGCGGTCGAGGTAGCGGAGCGGGAGTACGGGAAAGCGGAAGCGGACGGCCGCCCCGGGGCACGAGCCCCGTGGCGGCCGTCCGGTCCGTTCCGTCCGGTCCGTTCCGTTTGTTCCGCGCGTTCGTCCCGTTGGGGGGGCAGCGGGTCGGCGTGCCGGGGAAACGGCGAGGTCAGGCTGAGGTGCGTTTGCGCGGGGTGCTCTTCGCACCGGTCCGCTTATTCGCCGTTGTCTTCTTCGCCGCTGTCTTCTTGGTCCCCGCCTTCTTGGCCGCTGTCGCCTTCCTGGCCGGCGTCTTCTTCGCACCCCCGGCTGTCGCCTTCTTGGCCGGCGTCTTCTTCTTCGCCGTCGTCCCGGCAGCCGTGGACTTCTTCGCGCCCGACGGCTTTCGGTCCGCGATCGAGGTGACCTTCGCGACCCGCGCGTCCTCGCCGTCCCCCTCCTCCGCCCCGCCCGCGCGGGCCTCCTTCGCCGCCCGGACGCTGCTCTCCAGGGCCGCGACCAGGTCGATCACCTTGCCGCCGGTGTCCTCGGGCTCAGCCCGCAGCGGCACCTCGCCGGCGGCCTTGGCGGCGACGAGCTCCTCGACCGCCTCCCGGTAGTCGTCGCGCAGCGAGTCCATCTCGACCTCACCGAGCGTGGCCATCAAGGCGTCGGCCAGGTCCAGTTCGGCGGCGCGCACCTTCACGCCGGTGTCCGGAGCAACCCCCTCGGGGGCGCGGATCTCGTCCGGCCAGAGCAGGCCGTGCATCGCGATCACGTCGTCGACCACCCGCAGCATCCCGAGGCGCTCGCGCCCGCGCAGCGCGTACTTGGCGACGGCGACCTTGCGGCTGCGCTTCAGCGCCTCGCGCAGCAGGGTGTACGGCTTGGCGGCCGGGACCCCGTTGGCGGAGAGGTAGTAGGCCGCGTCCATCTGGAGCGGGTCGATCGACTCGGCCGGTACGAAGGCGACGATCTCGATCGTCTTGGCCGTCGGCAGCGGGAGCGAGCCGAGGTCCTCGTCGGTGATCGGGATCACCGAGCCGTCCTCGTCCTCGTAGCCCTTGCCGATCTCGGCCGCCGTCACCTCCTCCCCGTCCAACTCGCACACCTTGCGGTAGCGGACCCGGCCGCCGTCGCTGAGGTGGATCTGGCGGAAGGAGACCGCGTGGTTCTCGGTGGCGTTGATCAGCTTGACCGGGATGCTGACCAGGCCGAAGGAGATGGCGCCGTTCCATATGGACCTCACCGGTCACCCCTTGCGTCCGCGATATCTGCCGGGGCGGTTACTTCTTCCCGGGCAGTCATAGATGGGTACAAGCCTTTACAGATCCGTATTGACGGATTTCGTGTGATTCTTATCGTATGACGCCGATCACGGAGGTGGAGGGGCGGCGCCTGACGCTCAGCAATCTGGACAAGGTGCTGTATCCGGCCACCGGCACCACCAAGGGCGAGGTGCTGCACTACTACGCGGCCACGGCCGCCGAGGCGCTGCTGGCGCATCTGCGGGAGCGGCCCGTGTCGTTCCTGCGCTATCCGGACGGGCCGGACGGGCAGCGGTTCTTCACCAAGAACCCGCCCCCCGGTACGCCGTCCTGGGTACGGACGGCTCCGGTGCCGCACCACGACAACGAAGCGGCCAGGCAGCTCGTCGTGGGGGATCTCGCCTCGCTGATGTGGTCGGCCAATCTGGTGGTGGAGTTCCACACCCCGCAGTGGCGGTCCGGGGCGCCGGGGGTGGCCGACCGGCTGGTGTTCGACCTGGACCCGGGAGAGCCCGCGAGCGTCGTGGAGTGCTGCGAGGTCGCCCGCTGGCTGCGGGAGCGGCTGGCCGGGGACGGTCTGGAGGCGTACGGGAAGACCTCGGGCTCCAAGGGGCTGCACCTGCTCGTACCGCTGGAGCCCACGCCGTCCGAACGGGTGTCGGCGTACGCGAAGGGGCTGGCCGTCCAGGCGGAGCTGGAGCTCCCGGATCTGGTGGTGCACCGGATGAAGAGGTCTCTGCGGCCGGGGAAGGTGTTCGTCGATTTCAGCCAGAACGCCGCCGCGAAGACGACCGCCACCCCCTACACGCTGCGCGCGCGAGCGGAACCCTCCGTGTCCGCCCCGGTCACCTGGGCGGAGATCGAGGAGTGCCGGGAGCCCGGGGAGCTGGTCTTCCTGGCCGACGACATGGCGGAACGGCTGGCGCGGTACGGGGATCTGCTCGGGCCGCTCAACGAACCGGGCCGGGGGCGCCCGATCCCGGACACGGCATAGTTCGGGCCCCGGCGGCCCGGGGCATACCGCACCACTGCCTTTGTTGTCATGTCCAAAGGTAAAAGCCCGCATGTGGCGGGTGGATTGTCCGAGCGGTGGTGCACACTCTGCGCAGACACTGCTTCGTGGTGACGACCTCACCCCCGACGCCGCCGGCAATGGTGGGTGAGGCCGTAAGGCATGGGGAGGCGATGGCGTGTTCGCGGGGATCGACGAGGTCGACTGGGCCTCGATGGAGCATGCCTACGGGCCTGCCGATGATGTGCCCGGCCTGCTCCAGGGCCTCGCGTCCGCCGATCCGGCGGAGCGCGAGGGGGCACTGGACGGCATGTACGGGGCCGTGCACCACCAGGGTGACGTCTACGCGTGCACCCTCGCCTGCATTCCCTTCCTCTTCGAGCTGGTCGTGGACCCGGCGGTCCCGGACCGGGGAGGCATCGTCGAGCTGCTCACCAGCATCGGCGGCATCGACCTCGACGAGGACGACGAGGACGAGATCGACGAGGACGAGATCGAGGGCGCGGCGAACTACGCGATGGCGGCGGCGGCCGTCAGCGCGGGCGCCGGGGTGTTCTTCGCGCTGATGGCCGACGACGACCCGGGGGTGCGGGTCTCCGCCCCGCTGGCCCTGGCCACCCTGCACGGCCACCCCGCGCGGGTCCTGCCGCTGCTGCGGGAGCGGCTCGCGGTGGAGCCGGACGAGGAGGTACGGCTCGCCCTGGTCGAGGCGGCGGGGCGGGTCGCGCTGCGCCACCGCCCGCTGACCGACCAGATAGCGGACTGGCTGAGCCGGCTGGCCGCCGAGGCGCATCCGCCTGGGCTGCGGCTGGCGGCCCTGGCCCAGCTGGCACGCTGCGCACCGCAGGCGCTGCCGGGCGATGTGGTGCGGGTGGTGGCGGGGCTGCTGCGTCAGCTGCGCTCGTCGCCCCCGGCGGGGGGCGCGGAGCCGGGGTGCCGGGGTGCGGAGGCGCACAGCGAGCCGGAGCCGGCCGGGACCGAGGAACGGGCCGCGCCGGTGACCCTGGTGGGGCAGTTGCGGGCGATGTCGGCCGAGGAGAGCGCGGGCCGCACGGCGCCCTGGACGGCCGATCTGCTGCGCACCCTGCATGTCGGTCTCGACGACCGGGTCGCCGAGCGGACGGCGCTGCTGACCGACCAGCTGTGCAGCCCCGACCGCTGGCAGCGCATCGACGCGGTGCGGATGAGCAGTGGCCTGATCCGGGCCTGGCGCGGTTCCTACTCGGAGCTGGTGCGGCTGGTCGGCGAGCAGCTGGGTGCGGCCGAGCCGAGGCTGGCCGAGGCCGCGTCTCACGTCCTGGAGGAGCTGTTCGGCCTGGCCGCACCGGCCGCCGACGCGCTGGCGGCCCGGGTCGCGGCGGATCCGGGCGCCTGGGTGAAGGAGTGGGCGAGCGGGCCGCCCGGCCTCGGCAGCCCGGTGAAGGCGCTGTCGCGGCTGGGTGACGCGCGTGCCTTGCCCGCGCTGGCCGCCGCGCTGGAGCGGCCCGAGGTGCCGCACGACGTGGGGTTCGCCATCGGCTACCTGGGGGCGGCGGCCCGTCCGCTGGCCGGTGCGCTGCGGCGCAGGCTCGGTGAGGTGGGCCTCGACGAGGGCGCGTACGACCGGGCGAGCCCGCTGCTGGCCGGGCTGACGGCGCTGCGGGCGGGCGAGGCGGCGCCGGAGGTGCTTCGGGTGCTGCGCGGGGCTCCGGAGTACCGCGGTGAGTGGCTGCGCACGGCGGCGCTGCGGGCGCTCGGCTCCTTCGGTCCCGCGGCGCGCTGTGCGGTGCCGGAGCTGCGGGCGATGATCCGGCGTCCCGGTACCTCGGCGGCCACGGAGGCGGCCGAGGCGCTCTGGGCGGTCGCCGGGGACGCCTCGGCCGTGCTGCCGGTCCTGATCGAGGGGCTCCAGGCGGAGCACGCGCACGAGCGGCGGTCGGCGGCGAGCGCGCTGGGCCGGCTCGGGGCGCGGGCGGAGGTGACGGCGCCGCGTCTGCGGGCGCTGCTGGGGCACGAGGAGCTGTGGCTGCGGGTGGACGCGGCGATCGCTCTGTGGGAGGTTTCCGGGCGGGCCCGGGAGTCCGTTCCGGTCCTCCTGGCGGCCTGGGAGCAGAACCGCCATGTCAGGGTCCGGGTGGCCGAATGCCTGGCGCGGATGGGGGCCGCTGGTGCAGGGTCGGACGCGGCACACGTACTGCGCGCCGAGCTCGCCTCCGTACGCCGTCACAACGCGATGGACGGCGGCTACGGCAGCCATGACACATACGAGGACGAGAAGCTCCTGGCGCTCTGCCGCCGGGCGCTCATGGGTAATACGGGGAAGGGACCCACAACATGATCATTTTCGGTACGCGAGGCTATCTCTACCAACTGGCCGTCATGACGATGGTCTGCGGCTGGTGCGGGAACCCGTCCGCGCACACCCTGCGCAAGCGGGTCACGAAGTTCACGCTGTTCTTCGTGCCGCTGTTCCCCTTCTCGACGAAGTTCGCCACGCAGTGCACCTTCTGCGGTGGTGAGCAGCAGATTCCCAAGGAGCAGGCCGAGCAGCTGATGGCCCAGCACGTGGCGTCGCAGGGCGGTAACCCGTTCGGGCAGTCGCAGCAGCAGCCGGGCCCGGTGCCGGGAGCGCAGGGCCAGGGCCAGAACCCGTATCAGCACTAAATACGCATAAGAGACTTCCTTCCGAATAAGGTCGGTGGAGCCGGGGCCGTGTGCGAGCGCGTGCCGACCGGCTCGACGGACCTCGGGAACGGAGAAAGCCATGCGTGCGCAGCACCGGGCGCGGCCCCGCGCGGCGGCGCTGCTGGCCGGCGCCGCCCTGCTGGCCGGGTGCGGCACCGGCGGCGGGCTGAAGAGCACCGGGCCGGCCCCGGCCGCCATCGGCCCGGCCCGGCTCTGGCCGGAGCTGCCGCCCGCCTCCGCGGCTCCGTACGACTACGGCGAGGGCGAGACCGCGCACATCCCCGGCATCACGGTTCCGGGCGGCGACGTGCACCGGCTGGACCCGGTGGCGGTGGTGCGGGCGGGGCTGAAGGCGCGCCCCGACCGGGCCAGCGGTACGGATGAGCTCCCGGCCTCGGCGGTCCGCCGGATCAACGCCTGCCGGACCGCGCCCGACGACTGCCCGGTGCTCGCGCCGTACTACCGCGATCTGACCGGCGACGGCAGGGACGAGCTGGTCCTCGCCGTCAAGCTGGCCGACCGCCAGCTGTCCGTGCGGGTCTACATGCCCGAGTCGGGCGGGCTGACCCGGATCATGTCCACCTCGGACGCGGTGATCAGCGTGGAGCTGGCCGGCCGGGACCTGATCATGCGGGCTCCGTCGGCCATCACCGGGTACGAGTACCGCACGGCCTGGTCCTGGGACAGCAGGCAGCGCGCCATGCTGCCCACCCAGGACGGGATCCTGCGGATGACCCCGCAGCCGAAGCCCGGCCGCCGGCAGCCGCCGGGCCCCCGCCCCTCCGAACGGCCGGGCGAGCTGCCCTCCGCCGCCCCGACGGCTGCGCCGCCCACCGCGCTGCCGACCGCCGCACCCACCGCGGCGCCCTCGGCGGCCGTGTCCGCGGAGCGCCGGTGAAGCGGCGGGAGCGGTCCGCCCCGGGCCGGCGCGGGCTGCGGATGCCCGCCTGGACCGCGACGCTGACCTGGAAGTCCGCGGTCTTCATCACCGTGATGTGCTGCGTGCTCGCGGCCCTGCTGGGCGTGCTGGTGCACACCGCGGTCACCCGCCAGACGGTGGGCCACGCCCGCGAGAAGGCGCTGGCCCGGCTGGCGGACGTGACCGCCGCCTACGAGGCGGGCGAGGCGCTCCCGCCGCGCTCGGGTCTCGATCCGCCGGGGCTGCCCGCGTCGCTGCGCGCGCTGGCGGTGGACGGGGAGCGCGGCACCATGGTCGCCGACCGCCTCGGCCGCCCGACGATGTGGGCTGCCGCCCCGGCTGACGGCCACGCGCTGGCGACCCGGATCGACTACAGCCAGAGTGCCCGCACGATCAACGGTCTGGACGGCGCGATCATCGGCTCCTCGCTGCTGGCGATCGGCGCCACGCTGCTGGCCGGCGGCTTCGCCGTCACCCGGGTGACGCGGCGGCTGCACCAGACCGCGCGGGTGGCCCGCCGGATCGGGGCCGGCGACCTCGACGCCCGCGTCAACGACCCCCGTACGGCCGATCCCTCGCGGCGCCAGGACGAGGTGGCGATCGTCGCCGGTGCGCTGGACACGATGGCCTCGGCGCTCCAGCGCAAGCTGCTGACCGAACAGCGCTTCACCGCCGATGTCGCGCACGAGCTGCGCACCCCGCTGACCGGTCTGTCCGCCGCCGCGGAGCTCCTGCCGCCCGGCCGCCCGGCCGAACTGGTCCAGGACCGGGTCCGGACGATGCGCGCCCTCACCGAGGACCTGCTGGAGATCTCCCGGCTCGACACCCGCACCGAGCAGGTCGATCTGGACGTGTACGAACTGGCACCGCTCGCCCGGCGGGTGGTCGCCGCGTCGGACACCGGCACCGGGGCCGAGGTGGTCGAGGACGGGCCGCCGGTACGCGTGGAGACGGACCGGCGGCGGCTGGAGCGGGTGCTGGGCAACCTGATCAGCAACGCGCACCGGCACGGCCGCCCGCCGGTCGTGCTGACGGTCGACGGGCCGGTGGTGACGGTGCGCGATCACGGCGAGGGCTTCCCCGCCTACCTGACGGAGGACGGCCCGCAGCGCTTCCGTACCGAGGGCGGCAGCAAGGGGCACGGCCTCGGCCTGACCATCGCGGCCGGCCAGGCCCGGGTGATGGGCGCCCGGCTGGTCTTCGAGAACGCGGCGGACGGCGGGGCCCTCGCGCGGCTGACGCTGCCGGAGTACGTACCCGACGAGGACGAGGAGGACGACGACGGGGACGGGGAGCCGCCCGGCTGCCGGTCCTGACGGCCCGCCACCAAACCCCGGTCCCGACAGCCGCCGCTGCGGGACCCCGCGAACCTCCGCACTATGACATAAGGGAAATAGTCCCCGCCTCTTGCTACGTTGCGTGGCATGACCGCAACGACAGCGGACGCACCCCCGCCCGAGCTGCGCCTGCCCAAGCGGCGCGGCGTGGAACTCTCGCTCCTCGTCGGGGCCGTCCTCATCTCCGTCTACGGCTACGCCGCCGTCGGTCTGGCCAGGAACGACGCGGTCCCGCCCGATGTCGCCGGGTACGGCGGCGGCCTCGGCCTGCTGGCCCTCCTCGCCCATCTCGCCGTCCGCTTCCGCGCCCCGTACGCGGATCCGCTGCTGCTGCCCATCGCCGTGCTGCTCAACGGCCTGGGCCTGGTGCTGATCTACCGGCTCGACCTGGAGACCCCGAAGGACCAGGCCGCGACGACGCAGCTGGTCTGGTCCACACTCGGCGTCGCGTTCTTCATCGCGGTGGTGGTGTTCCTGCGCGACCACCGGGTGCTGCAGCGGTACGCGTACCTCTCGGTCGCCGCCGCCCTCGTCCTGATGATCGTGCCGATCTTCTTCCCGGCGGTGAACGGCGCGAAGATCTGGATCCGGGTCGGCGGATTCTCCTTCCAGCCGGGCGAGTTCGCCAAGATCCTGCTCGCCGTGTTCTTCGCCGCCTACCTCGCGGCGAACCGCAACGCCCTGGCGTACACCGGCCGCAGGATCTGGAAACTGCAGCTGCCCACCGGGCGGGTGCTCGGCCCGATCGTGGCGATCTGGCTGTTCAGCGTCGGGGTGCTCGTCCTGGAGCGTGACCTGGGCACCTCGCTGCTCTTCTTCGGCCTGTTCGTGATCATGCTGTACGTGGCGACCGGCCGGACCGGCTGGATCGCCGTCGGGCTGCTGCTGGCTGCCGTCGGCGCGTTCGTCGTGGGCTCCTTCGAACCGCACGTGCACAGCCGGGTGCAGGACTGGATCGACCCCTTCGCCTCCATCGACGCGGGCCAGGGGCCCAGCCAGCTCGCCCAGTCGCTGTTCGCCTTCGCGGCGGGCGGGATGCTCGGCACCGGGCTCGGCCTCGGGCACTCCATCCTCATCGGTTTCGCCGCCAAGTCCGACTTCATCCTGGCGACAGCGGGCGAGGAGCTCGGCCTGACCGGGCTGACCGCGATCTTCATGCTGTACGCGCTGCTGGTGGCGCGCGGCTACCGGGCCGGGCTCGCGCTGCGCGACTCGTTCGGGCGGCTGCTCTCGATCGGCCTCGCCTCGATCCTGGCGCTCCAGGTCTTCGTGATCGCGGGCGGTGTGATGGGGCTGATCCCGCTGACCGGTATGGCGATGCCGTTCCTCGCCCAGGGCGGCTCGTCCGTCGTCACCAACTGGATCATCATCGCGCTGCTGATCCGGGTCAGCGACCAGGCCCGCAGGCCCCACCCCGACCAGGTGGAGACCGGAGTCATCGCGCCCATCCTGGAGGACGAGCTGTGATCCCGTACGCACCGACCGCCCGGGGGACCCGGCCGTGATCCGTTACATCCGGCGCGCCGCCGCCTTCTGTCTGCTGCTGCTCGTGGCGCTGCTGCTGAACGCCGCACGCGTCCAGGTCTTCGAGGCCCCCTCGCTCGACGACAACTCCGCCAACCGCCGGAACACGATCGACCGTTACGACCAGCCGCGCGGCAACATCCTGGTCGACGGCAAGCCCGTCACCGGCTCGAAGGACACCGGCGAGCAGCTCGCCCACGAGCGCACCTACCGCCACGGCCCGCTGTACGCCCCGGTGACCGGGTACGCCTCACAGACGTACGGCACCACCCTGATCGAGAACGCCGAGGACGAGATCCTCTCCGGCACCGACCCGATGCTCGCCCCGGTCCCCTTCTGGAACGAGATCACCCGCAGCCGGCAGCCCGGCGGCGATGTCGCCACCACGGTCAAGGACTCCATGCAGCGCGCCGCCTACGAGGGGCTGGGCGGCCGGCGGGGCGCCGTCGCGGCCGTCGAGCCGACGAGCGGCAAGATCCTGGCCCTGGTCTCGACGCCCTCGTACGACCCCGGACGGCTCTCCGGCACCGGTTCGCCGGTCACCGACGCCTGGCGGGAGCTCAACGCGCAGACCAGTCAGCCGATGCTCAACCGGGCCATCCGGCAGACCTATCCGCCCGGCTCCACCTTCAAGATCGTGACGGCGGCGGCGGCGCTGGACGCCGAGGTCGTCACCGACCCGGACGCCGCCACCGACTCCCCCTCCCCCTACGTCCTGCCGGGCACCTCGACGACCCTGCCCGACGAGGCGAGCGGCTGCGCCGACGCGTCCCTGGCCGAGGCGATCCGGGTCTCCTGCAACACCGTGATGGCCCGGCTCGGCGTGCGTGTGGGGCTCGACGGCATGGTGGAGGCGGCCGGAAAGTTCGGCTTCAACGACACCGGGCTGAAGATCCCGTCCGGAGTGGCGAAGAGCAACTTCGACACCGACATGAGCGACGACCAGCTCGCCCTGTCCTCGATCGGCCAGTTCGACACCACGGCGACTCCGCTCCAGATGGCGATGGTGGCCTCGGCCGTGGCGAACGGCGGCGAACTCATGTACCCGCACCTGGTGGACCGCACGACCACGCACAGCGGCTCCACCGTCCGCACCACGGGGTCGCGCACCTACCACCGGGCGATGGATCCGCGGACGGCGACGCAGCTGCGGCAGATGATGATCGACGTGGTGCGGGACGGTACGGGCGGCAACGCGGCGATCGACGGGGCGACGGTCGGCGGCAAGACCGGCACGGCCCAGCACGGCATCGACAACACGGGCACCCCGTACGCCTGGTTCATCTCCTGGGCGCAGGCACAGGACTCGGCCCGGCCGGCCGTCGCGGTCGCGGTGGTCGTCGAGGACGCCGCCGCCGACCGGGCCGACATCAGCGGCGGCGGCAGCGCGGCACCGATCGCCCGGTCCGTCATGGAGGCGGCGCTGGCCGACTGAGGCCCGGCCTGCGCCCCGGCCCCGCGCTGGGCGCCCGTACTACGTGAACACGGGCCCACTCCACGGGCGTTCACCCCGCGACAGAGCTTCCCGGCGAGTCGGCCGGTCCCCCGGCGGCGGTGATCGGCCTGCGCGACTCGGCCCTGACCCGCGCGGTGTCCAGCGCCGCCTTGCCGAGGTCGACCTTCTCCGGGTCCTGGCTCGCGGACTCGGGCGTGACGACGGCGACGAACGCGGCCGTGTTGCCGTCGCCCCAGGCGCACATGGGAAGGGTGCTGGTGATCCCACCGCCCTTGGACCGCATGACCTGGCAGGACACGGTGATTCCGTACCCGTCGGGGGTGAACTCCCTGGCGGGTACGGCGATGGTCATCCCGTCCGTCTGGGTGGCCCCTTCCAGGATCTTGTCCCGGGAGAACTCCGGCTTCTTGATCCGTCCCCACAGCCCGGACACGATCAGGGTGCCGCCGGAGGACGAGGTGTACTGCGTGACGACGGCCTTCGCGTCGCGGATGCTCGGGTCGTAGGTCTCCTCGATCTCGCGGCCGTCGGTCGAGGAGGAGTCCTTGAGCAGCGTGTACTCGTCGTCCAGCAGCTTCTTGGGAACGGTGAGCCGGTACTCGGCCGCCGGGAACCCCCGGCCGGCCACCGCCTGCCCGGCGTCGGCCAGCCTGGAGACGCCGAACACGATGCCGCCGGCCACCACCAGCGCGCCGACGGTGATCCCGACGATCAGCCCGGTCCGCCGCTTCCGGGGCGGCGGCGGACCCTGCGGGAAGCCGAACGGCTGCTGCGGCGGACCCTGCGGATACCCGAAGGGCGGCGGGCCCGCGACGGGCTGCTGGGCGTACGGGCCCTGCGGGGCGTAAGGACTCTGCTGCCCGTACGGGGACTGCCGGCCGTACGGGGACTGCTGGCCGTACGGGTTGTCCTGCGGGGGCTGCGGCGGCGGTCCGTACGGGCCCTGCGGTGCTCCGTACGGGCCCTGCGGCGGCTGCGGCGGGGTGGTCATGGCGCCCAAGTTACGTCATGCGCACGAACACCATTTCGAACTTTCGAACCCCGGGGCCGACCGGTTCAGTTCAGCGGCTCGCGGCGCCGGAGCCATTCGTCGGGCACACCGCCGACCCCGGCCGCGGCGCCGACGATCCCGCCCGTGATCGCGCAGGTGGTGTCCACGTCCCCGAACCCCTCGGCCGTCGCCCAGAGCGCCGCCTCCAGGTCGTCCCGGTGCCGGGCGGCGGTCCACAGGGCGAACGGCACCGTGTCGTCGGCACGGATGCGGCTCCCGTTGCCGAGCAGGTCGGCGGCGCGCCACGGCTCGGTGTCGAAGGGCAGACCGGCGGCCCGCGCCAGCCCCTCGCGCACGGACCCCGCGGGGGTCCGCGCCACGACCTCGTCCAGCGTGAACTCGCCCCGCACCGCCAGTGCGGCGGCGACCGCGACCGCCACCGCGCCCGCGATCCCCTCGGGGTGGGCGTGCGTGACCTCCGCCTGCCGCGCGGCCTGTCCGGCGGCGTGGCCGACGTCCCGGTGGAACCGCGCCCCGAGCGGTGCGACCCGCATCGCCGCGCCGTTGCCGAGGCTGCCGCCCTCGAACAGCCCGGGGGCCAGCGTCCGCCAGTCGCCCGGTGACGTCAGCAGCTGGGGCAGCAGCATGTGCATGCCGTGGCCGTATCCCCGCGCCCGGTCGGCGTCGAAGGCCAGGGCGAAGGAGAGCGCGAGCCGGTCCTGCACGACCTCCCCGCACTCGTCGAGCACCTGGTGGAGCGCACGGGCCAGGGCTGTGTCGTCGGTCCAGTTCCACACGGGTTCCGGGGGCGTGCGGCGCGCCCTGACCTCGTTGTACGCCTGCCGGGGCGCCCGGAAGAGCGGGAACCACCGCTCCCCGAAGGCGTCCCCGAGCGCCAGCGCTTCGAGACTGCGACGGGCGGCGGCGGGGTCTGCTTCGACGGTCGTTGGGGCCATGGCGCCATCCTGGTCCCCCGGTCCGGTGCCGTACAGCCCTTTTCGACCGGAACGTCTTCGTCCGCAACGGTGGCATCCTTGGCGCCATGAGCGATCGGCCCGGCATCTCCGTCTCCCTCCGCCCCGCCACGGCTCCCGCCGACGACGGCCTGTCGGCGTTGCTGGCCGACTACCACCTGTGCACGGAGCGGGAGAAGGGCCGGGGCGTCGCGGACGTGACCGGGCTGCCCGACCGGTACCGCGCGGAGGTCGAGGACCCGGGGGCCGCGTTCGCCGACGCCGTCGTCCTCGTGGCCCGCGCCGAACAGGACGTCGTGGGCTGCCTGGTGGTGACCGCCCCCTCGGCCGGCCGGTCGGAGGTCAAGCGGCTGTGGACGGACCCCGGCCACCGGGGCCGGGGCATCGCCTCCGCCCTGCTCCGCGCGGCGTTCGACGAGGCCGCGCGGGGCGGAGCGGACACGGTGCGGCTGTCGGTGTGGAAGTGGCGCACGGGAGCGATCGCCCTCTACGGGCGGCTCGGCTTCACCGTCACCACGTCATGGGACGAGCGCGCGGATCTGGTCTGCATGGAACGCGCGGTGCGGAGCGCCCGGGGCACGGCCCTGTACCCGCGGGACGGGGCGCCCGCCGCCCGGCCCGGAACCGGACCGGGCCCTTCGTAGACCGTGGGAGCCAGGCCCGGGGAGCGGGGCCGCCGGGGGGACGAGAGGCCGCACGTCAGCACCGGGACCGCGTGCCATTCCGGGTGCCATGCCGGACACCTCGACGCGGCCCGCGAACCCGTCGACGGACGTCAGTGGCTGGTGCCGACGCAGGACGCTTCGATCTCGGCCGCCGGATAGGGCGTCCGCCTGCTCACGTTCAGCAGGCGGCGGTGGAAGCCGTCCAGGACGACGGCGGGCGCCGCGTGCCGGTCGATGACCGCGGCGGCCCCGGGCGGTACGCCCTCGGGCCGGTCGCCCGCGATCCAGCCGCGCAGGGAACCGGCGTCGCACACGTCGTCGAGCAGGTGGTGGCGGACCAGGTGCCCGGCGACGTAGTGGCGGTCGTACGCGAGGTGCCCGGCCAGGAAGCCGGTCTCCTCCGCCGTGAGTTCGAACCGGGAACTGAGGGCCAGGCCGAAGTCCGCGAAGCGGACCGAGTGGCCGTCGGTCAGGATGTTGCGGAAGTGGGCGTCGAAGTGCACGAAACCCTGCGAGCTCATGAAGTCCGCCCCGCGCGCCAGGGTCTCGTCCAGCCACGCGTACGGCGGGCTCTCCCCGCCCTCCCGGGCCGCCGCACGGCGCTCGCCGATCCAGGACGCGAGGGTCTGCGGCACGTGCTCCAGGAAGAGCACCAGGCAGGCCCGTGACGCGCCGATGGCCTCCAGCCGGC
This sequence comes from Streptomyces sp. 840.1, assembly GCF_003751445.1. Classification (NCBI taxonomy): domain Bacteria; kingdom Bacillati; phylum Actinomycetota; class Actinomycetes; order Kitasatosporales; family Streptomycetaceae; genus Streptomyces; species Streptomyces sp. 840.1. Next base: position 521,775 of record NZ_RJUU01000001.1, read on the forward strand.
TCCGCACGGCCGGGGAGCCCTCCCAGTGGGCGACGGCCCCGTCGATGCCCCCGAACTCGTCCATGAAGTCCTGCGGGGCGGAGTCCGGCAGGACCCGCCAGTGGTACATCAGCGGGAAGTCCGGGTACGCGTCGCGGAGGACCCACCCGGTGGTGATGCGGTGCGCCGCCAGCTCCCGCCAGGCACCGAATCCGGCCGAGCCGATCCCGTACTGGTAGAACAGCGGCAGCCCGAAGAGGTTGGCGGTCGACCGCACGTTCTCCGGGCGCAGCTCGAGGTCCGTCAGCGGCACCCGTTTGACGAAGACCCGCTGCCCGCCCACGTCCAGCTCCGCCGACCGGCCGCCCATACCCGATCCGCCCGGCGCGGCCGCGTGGACCAGGTCGTGGAGCCGTTGGTCGCTGAGCTGCGACAGGTGGGCGGACACCGTGGCGTGGGCGGCCGACCGGGCGGCGCGCCGCCCGCCGCGCACGGGGCCGGCCGCGTGATCGGTCTCCTCGCTCATACGGCCGACTCCAGGGTTCGTTCGGGGCGTCAGGACGTCACGACTCCGTCGGACCCGCCGCCCCGCCGTCCGCGATGGCCTCCGCGACCTCCGCCACCCGCTCCTGCTCCTCGACCGCGAAACGGTCCCGGTCCAGCTGTTCGGCTATCTCCTCGTCCTGGGCCATCAGCAGGTCCAGGCTGGAGTCGCCCAGTTCGAGGACGCCCATGTCGACGTACGCCTTCTGGAGCCGTTCGCCCCACAGGCCGATGTCCTTGACGCACGGGACGATCCGGCTGAACAGCAGCTTGCGGAACAGCTGGAGGAACTCGGAGTGCTCGGAGAGCTCCTTGGCCTCCCGCTTGCCGATGCCGAAGTTCTCCAGCACCTCCACCCCGCTGAGCCGGTCGCGCATCAGGTAGCAGCCCTCGATGACGAACTCCTCGCGCTCGCGCAGTTCGGCGTCGCTCAGCTGCTTGTAGTAGTCGCGCAGCGCCATCCGGCCGAAGGCCACGTGGCGCGCCTCGTCCTGCATGATGTAGGCGAGGATCTGCTTGGGCAGCGGCTTGGTCGTCGTGTCGCGGATCATGCCGAAGGCGGCCAGCGCGAGGCCCTCGATGAGGACCTGCATGCCGAGGTAGGGCATGTCCCAGCGGGAGTCCCGCAGGGTGTCACCGAGGAGGCCCTGCAGGTTGTCGTTGACCGGGTAGAGCATGCCGATCTTCTCGTGCAGGAACCGGCCGTAGATCTCCGCGTGCCGGGCCTCGTCCATGGTCTGGGTCGCGGAGTAGAACTTGGCGTCCAGGTCAGGGACGGACTCCACGATCCGGGCCGCACAGACCATCGCGCCCTGCTCGCCGTGCAGGAACTGGCTGAACTGCCAGGAGGTGTAGTGCTTGCGCAGCTCGCCGCGGTCCTTCTCGGTCATCTTCGACCAGTGCGGCGTGCCGTACAGGGTGAGGGCCTCGTCGGGGGTGCCGAGCGGGTCGGCGGGATCGACCTCCAGGCTCCAGTCGATGCGTTTGTTGCCGTCCCACTGTTTGTCCTTGCCCTTCTGGTAGAGGGCGAGGAGGCGTTCGCGGCCGTCGTCGTAGTCCCAGCTGAAGCGGGCTGCCCCGGACGCGGGAACGGTCCACAGCGGCTGGTCCGGGGCGGTGGTGTAAAGGTCGTGGGTCGACATGGACGGCTCCTTCGCCTCGCATGCTTCGACAATTTACTTGCCGGATGGCTCAGTTGGCAGGTTCACATGCTGGTAGACGCCGGGTCAACAAGTCGTGCGCGAGGGATTGACGAGCTTGCTGACAGAAGGTCTCATAAGGAGTGACCGCCGGTAACCCATGTGTGAGGTGCCTCCAGCCATGACGACAGTGACCGAACGCGATGTGCAGTTGCTCCGCGACGCACTCGGCCCGCTCCGGGACCGCGAGCAGATCGCGGAACGGCTGCTGGAGGCCTCGGCCAAGCACTCCTTCGACCCCGACACGGAGATCGACTGGGAATCGGCGGTCGAGGACGGCAAGTGGTTCTGGCCGCCCGAGCTGATCTCGCTCTACGACACCCCGATGTGGCGGAAGATGTCGCTGGAGCAGCAACAGGACCTGGCCCGGCACGAGGCGGCCTCGCTCGCCTCGCTCGGCATCTGGTTCGAGATCATCCTGATGCAGCTGCTGGTCCGGCACATCTACGACAAGCCGGTGGTCAGCAACCACGTCCGCTACGCGCTCACCGAGATAGCCGACGAGTGCCGGCACTCGATGATGTTCGGCCGGATGATCACCTGGGGCGGGGCGCCCTGCTACCCGGTCCCGCGCAGGTACCACAACCTCGCCCGGGTGCTGAAGACCATCTCCACGACGCCCGGTTCGTTCGCGGCCACCCTGCTCGGCGAGGAGATCCTCGACTGGATGCAGCGGCTGACCTTCCCCGACGAGCGCGTCCAGACCCTGGTGCGCGGTGTGACCCGCATCCATGTGATCGAGGAGGCCAGGCACGTCCGGTACGCCCGTGAGGAACTGCGCCGCCAGATGGTGACCGCGCCGCGCTGGGAGCGCGAACTCACCCGGGTCAGCTGCGGCGAGGCGGCCCGCGTCTTCTCCGTCTGCTTCGTCAACCCCCAGGTGTACGAGAACGTGGGCCTGGACCGCCACGAGGCCGTGGCGCAGGTGCGGGCGAGCGGACACCGCGCGGAGGTCATGCAGTCGGGCGCCAAGCGGCTCACCGACTTCTTCGACGACATCGGGGTCCTCAACGGCGTGGGCCGCAGGCTGTGGAAGAACTCGGGCCTGCTCGCCTGACGGCGGTGACAGTGGCCGGGGCCGGGGCTGGGGCTGGGGCCGGGGCTGTGAGGGCTACGTCGGCGGTGACGATGACAGCGACGTTCACGGTGACGTTGACCGGACAGCCCTTAGGGTTGCGGGTATGACCCCTGCCGCAGCCGCGCCGCCGCAGCGCGCTTACCGAAGGCTCAGCGTCGAGGAGCGGCGCGCCCAGCTCCTCGGTGCGGCTCTCACCCTCTTCGCGCACCGGGCCCCCGACGAGGTCTCGCTCGACGAGGTGGCCACGGTGGCCGGCGTCTCCCGGCCGCTGGTCTACCGCTACTTCCCGGGCGGGCGCCAGCAGTTGTACGAGGCGGCCCTCAGGTCCGCCGCCGAGGAACTGATCCTGTGCTTCGCCGAACCGCCCGTGGGCCCGCCCACGGAGCGCGTCACGCGCGTCCTGGACCGCTACCTCGCCTTCGTCGACCAGCACGACGCCGGGTTCAGCGCGCTGCTGCGCGGCGGCAGTGTCGCCGAGACCTCCCGTACCGGCACGATCGTCGACGAGGTACGGCGGGCGGCCGCCGACCAGATCCTCCTGCACCTGGGCCGGGGCGCGGGCAGCGATCCCGGACCCCGGCTGCGGATGATGGTGCGCACCTGGATCGCCGCCGTCGAGGCGGCCTCGCTGATCTGGCTGGACGAGAAGAAGCAGCCGGACGCCTCCGAGCTGCGCGACTGGCTCGTCGACCAGTTCATCGGACTCCTCGCGGTCACCGCGGCCACCGACCCGGCCACCGCGGCCGCCGTGGCCGAGCTGCTGCCGCTGGAGACGGCGGCGGGACCGGCCGGCCGGCTGGCGGAGCGGCTGATCCCGGTGGTCGGCGAGGCCGCGCATCTGCTGCCCCCGGCCTGATCGGTCAGACTGGGGCGGTGAGAAGCGAGAACGTCCCCTTCACCGGCGGCCCGCTGGACGGGCGGGCCCTGCCCGTACTCGTCGGCGCCACCGGCCACCCGCCCAAGTGGTACGAGGTCCCGGTCCCGGACGCCGACGGCGGACCCGCCACCGTGCACTCCTACCGGCGGGTCCCGGCCGGGTACACCAAACGGCTGGGCATCCAGCGCGGCTGGGTCTACGAGTACGCCCCCGGCGGCCGTGAGCGCAGCGGACCCAAGTGGCCCTGGTCGAAGCCCGGCTGAGGGGTACCGGGTGAGCAGGCGTGGGACGGTTCGGGCGGCCCGTGCACCGGTCGGACCGAGCAGGTGCCGGGCGGTCTAAGATCGACGGTCAGGTCCGAGGACGGTCACATAGGGGGTGCGCCATGGAGGCGCTGCGTCAGGACGATCCACACCGCTTCGGCCCGTACACGGCGCTGGTGCGGCTGCGTGAGACGGCCGCGGCGGTGCAGTACCTCGCGCGCGGGGCGACCCCGCAGGACCTCGCCGTGATCACGGCCGCGCGGCCCGAACTGGCCGCGCTGCCCGCCTTCCGGCGGCACTTCCAGGCGGAGGCCAGGACCGCGGACCGGCTGGCCGGCGGCTGGGTGGCCGCGCAGCTCGGCACCGGCGCGGACGGGGACCAGGACGACGAGCTGCTGTGGACGGCCGCGGAGTACGTGCCGGCGCTGACGCTCGCCGAGGCGATCGAGACCGCCGGGCCGCTCCCGGAGCGGGCCGTGCGGATACTGGGCGCGGGCGTCGCCGAGACCCTCTCCCGGGTGCACGCCACGGGAGCCGTGCTGCAGGGGCTCGCGCCCAGGACGGTGCTGCTGGCGGAGGACGGGCCCCGGCTCACCGCCTTCGGCCCGCTGGGCGCGGCGGCCGACGCCGAGGCGCGGCCGGGCGGACAGCTCTCCGTCCGGCTCGGGTACCTGACCCCGGAGCAGATCGAGGGCGAGGAGGCCGGTCCGGCCTCCGACCTCTTCGTGCTGGGCCTGCTGCTCGCGTACGCGGCGACCGGCAGTACCCCGCTGGCGGACGGCCCCGCGACGGAGGCCGCCGAGCGGATCGCCCACACCGACCCCGAACTGGCCTCCGTGCCGGACGCGTTGCGCGAGCTGATCGGGCGCTGCCTGGCGAAGGACCCGGCGGACCGGCCGACGGCGGGTGCGGTGGCCGCGGAACTGGCCCTGGAGGGCGCCGCCGGCCTCGCGAAGGGCGGGGACTGGCTGCCGGGCACGCTGTCGGCGGCTGTGGCGGAACAGGGCGCGCGGGCGCGGGCGCTGGAGCCGGCGCCCCCCGTCATCGAGGACGCCGTGCCGGTGCCGGACGCGGCGGGGACGGCCGGCCAGGAAGCCCAGGCGGCCCCGGAGGTCCCTGGTGCCCCTGATGCCCCGGAGGTCCCTGATGCTCCGGATGCCCCCGATGCCCCCGATGCCAACGACGTCCCCGCAGCCACCGATGTGCCCGACGTCCAGGACGCCGTGCCGCCGGCGACGACCGCCGGCCACGGGGCCGAGGAGTCCGCCCCCCGCCGGGACACCCGGACCGCGCAGTTCGGCATCATCGACCCCCGTTCCCTGCGGCCCGATCTGGCGACGGCCCAGCTCGCGCTCAACCGCGAGCTGCCCGGCCCCGCCGGACCGCAGGCCGGTCAGGCGCCCCAGCCGCAGCCCCCTCACTCGCCCCAGGCACCCCAGAACCCCCAGCCCCAGCCGTACTCGGGCCCGTCGGCGCCCTTCCCCAACGCGGCTCTCCCGGTGCCCTACACACCCCAGCCCGCGCCCCTCCCCGCTCCCTCGCCGCTCCAGGCCGCTCCCGAGCGCCCGTCGCCCGGCCGCCGGAGCCTGCTGATCGGGGCGGCGGCCGGGGTCGTCGGGCTCCTCGTCGGCGGTGGCGCGGTGGCCGCGCTCGGTTCCGGCGACGACCCGAAGACCACGGACGACGCCAAGCCCGCCCCGAGCAGCAGTGGGGCCGCCGTCGCCGGACTGCCGCCGCAGCCGCGCTGGATCCACGCCCACCCGGCGTCCGAACCGGTCCCGCTGACCGCCGCGCTCTGGAACGACCGGCTGCTGGTGCTCACCGACGCGGCCCACGCCACCGCCATCGACCTGGGCACCGGCCGCCGGGTCTGGCAGAACGCGGACGCCGCCAAGGGACAGGCCGCCCTGCCCGCCGGAAAGGAACTCTGCTTCATCGCCGGCCCGGACGAGTTCCTGTGGCTGTCGGCGAAGGACGGCAAGGTCGCCCACCGCCTGGCGTACGCCGACGGCTTCGACGGCGCTCCGGGCCTGAAGGTGCGCACGCTCGTCGGCGCGTCGGGACCGACCGTCTGGCTCACCGGCTCCACCCGGTCCACCGTTAAGGCCCCCAAGCCCAAGAAGGGCAAGAAGCGCGGCAAGGACAAGGTGGTCGTCAAGTCCTACCTGTTCGGGTACGACATCGAGCAGCGCAAGGAGCTGTGGCGCACGGCGGTACCCACCGGTCGCGGCCCGGCGGCGCCGGTGTACCGGCTGATCGCGGCGGGGCCGGACAACATCGTCGTACGCCAGGACCACCTGTCGCTCACCCCGGCGGACGTGAAGGCCGCCAAGGGCAAGGGGATCTTCCGCAGCTTCGACCGGAAGACCGGGAAGTCCAGGTGGACCGAGGCGTTCGGCGGTGTCACCCCCGACGCGGCGGCCGTGGGCGACGAGGACGGCGTGCTGTACGCGGCGGTCGGGGACGATCTCCGCGCCTTCGGCTTGTCCGACCGCAAGCCCAGGTGGACCCTCAACGGCGCCGGCGGCACCCGGTTCGGGACCCCGGTCGAGGCCGGCAAGCTGCTGCACACCACCAACAGCAAGCTGGAGGTGGGGGCGGTCGACCGGGAGACGGGCCGGCTGCGCTGGCAGCGGTCGACGGAGGGTACTGGCCCCGGCCGGGCGCCCACCGTCACCGTCAGCGGCGGCGGGGCGACACTGTTCGCCGCGACCTCCGGACAGGTCACCGCGTTCGCGGCGGCCGACGGGCGGCGGCTGTGGAAGTTCCAGGACATCGGGGACCAGGACCCGAAGGGCGCCACGGTCAACGCCGCGTACCAGGTACTGCCCTACGGGAAGACCGCGGTCGTCCGGCGCGGCCGGGCGGTCTACGCGTTCCCGGTCGACTGACCGCAGAGCCGGAAGGCGGCACGCGACCGCCGCCTTCCGGGGGACCGGGCCGCCGCCACGCGCCCCGGTCCTTGAATCACCTGACGGCAGGTGAGCGTATAGAGGCATTGCGCTCACTTATGGGGTAGTCCGACGATTCACCCCGCTATCGGAGGTGATGTCGTGCCGGGCAGTGTTCTGCGCTCCGTCTGCACGGCGGCGCTCGCGGCCGTCGTCGTGACCTCACCGGCCGCCGCGGTGGCCGCCCCCTCCCCCTCCCCGGCGGCCGACCCGGCGGGCGGCGCCTCCCCGGAAGCGGCTGAACCGGGCACCGGTGCCGCCGCGCTGCTGGTGGAGCTGCAGAAGCTGTACCAGCAGGCCGAGGAGGCCACCGAGACGTACAACGGGACGGCGGCCGAGCTGAAGAAGCGGACCGCGGAGGCGAAGAAGCTGGACGCCGCCCTCGTCACCGCCCGCCTGTCGCTGTCACGCGGCCGCGACGCCGCGGGGCGCCTGGCCCGCGAGCAGTACCAGGGCCGCTCCGACTTCTCCTCGTACCTGCGGCTGCTGCTGTCCCGCGACCCCGCGCAGGCCCTGGACCAGGGGCAGGTCATCCAGCGGCTGGCCGCCGGGCGGGTGGCGGCCGTGAAGCGGCTCACCGGGGCGGAGAAGCGCGCCGACGAGCTGGCGAAGGAATCCCGCAAGGTGCTCGACCGGCAACAGGTGCTGGCCGCGCGGCAGAAGAAGGAACGCGACTCGGTGCGCGGCCGCCTCAAGGAGGTCGAGGCCATGCTCGCCACGCTCTCGGCGGACCAGCTCACCGAACTGTCGGGCCTTGAGGCGCAGGGCACCGCGAAGGCCCAGGAGAAGCTGGTCACCTCGGGCGCCCTGTCCTCGGCCCGGCCGCCGTCCGAGGAGGGCGGCGAGGCGGTCCGGTACGCGGTCCGGCAGATCGGCAAGCCGTACGTGTGGGGCGCCGAGGGGCCCTCTTCGTTCGACTGCTCCGGGCTCACCTCACAGGCCTGGGCGAGCGCCGGCCGCACCATTCCGCGTACGTCGCAGGAGCAGTGGCGCCGGCTCCGGAAGGTGCCGGTGAGCGCCCTGCGCCCGGGTGACCTGGTGATCTACTTCCCGAAGGCCACGCATGTGGCGCTGTACATCGGCAACGGTCTTGTGGTGCAGGCGCCCCGGCCGGGCTCCGTGGTGAAGGTCTCGCCGCTGGCGTCGAATCCGCTGCTGGGCGCGGTCCGGCCGGACCCGGAGGGCACCCCGCTGGCCTCGTACAAGGCGCCGGAGCTGCCCCGCGGGGCGTCCGGGGGCTCCGACGAGGGGTACAGCGTCTCCACGGCCCCCACCGGATGACAGCGCACCATGAAGGCCACCACCGTGACCGACTCCCAGGGACACGTCGCGGGAGGTGGCCTCAGGTGATCTTGCAGGCTGCCAGGCCCGCTTTCGCCCGCGCGTATTCGAAGATGTGTGCTTCGGCGCCGGAGACGGCGAGCGCGGCCAGGAACTGTTCACGTCCCTCGTGGAAGAGGCCGGCGGTGGCGTACGTCTGGCCGAGTCTGCAGCGGATGTCCATCTCCATTCGGTCGTAATGCGGTTCCTTCAAGGGGTCGATTCGTTCGTGGAGGGCGAGTGCTTCGTGGTGATGGGACAAGGCCTTGTCCAGGTCAGTGGTCTCTTGTGCGGTTCCGAGCCGCGTCAGCAGGAGTGCCTGTTGGAGGGTGTACGCACTCTGTACGACCAGGTCGAGGGCGCGGCGGAACATTCCGTACGCCTCGCGGTGGCGACCTTGGCTGAGGTGGACGTCCCCGATGCCGAGCAGGGCCTGGCACAGCAGGTTGGGTCTGCCGCTGGTCTCGGCGTGGGTGTAAGCCAGGCCCAGGCAGTCGAGCGCGGCTTCGATGCGTCCCTGGTAGTGGTGGACCGAGCCGAGCAGGTTGAGCGCCATGCCGGTGAGCCAGTTGTCACCCTGCTCTTCGGCAAGGTTCAGGGCCGTGGTCAGTTGAGGCATGGCGTCCTCTCCCCGGCCCAGGCTGAAGGCGACGGCTCCCAGCCCGGTCAGAGCACGAGCCTCTTCGCGTGGTTCGTTGTTCCGACGGCTGAGTTCCAGGGCCTTGGTGAACCAGGTGTGTCCTTCCGCCAGTCGGCCCTGGTAGAAATCGACCATTCCCCTGTCGCTCCGTAGAGCGGGAGCCATCCGCCGATCGGTCGCTTCGCCGACGCAGGCGAGCGCCGTCTCGAGGGTGACTGTGCACTCGTGATAGCGGCCTCGGCGCAGGAAGTAGTCGGTCAGTGCCTCGGCGATCCAGCCGGCGTAGTCGGCTTCGCCCAGCGCGGCGGCGTGAGCGACGACGTCGGGCAGGTCGGTGCCTGCCGCATCCAGCCAGCGCTCGGCGTGTTGCCAGTCGGAGAACGGAGTACCGGTGGGCTGTGGACCGGTGGGAAATCCGCTGGGGCCCCAGTCGCTGGCAAGACGGCCCGCGTCCAGGTAGAGGCGGAACAGGGCGGTGCGTGCCGCAGGATGTTCCTCGGGAGTGGCCTCGGCAAGGCGGCGGGCGTGTGCCCGGACCAGGTCGTGGAAGCGGTAGCGGCCCGGCCTGGGCTGCTGAAGGAGACTGACGTCGACGAGGCCTTCCAGGATGGTCTCCGCCTCGGCGTGCGAACAGCCCAGCATGGCCGCTGAGGCGAGCCTGTCGACCTCGGTCGTCGGTGCGAGTCCCAGGACCCGGAATCCGTGCTGAAGCCGTTCAGGAAGCTGATCGTAGGAGAGACGGAAGGCTGCTTCGACGCTGCGCTCCCCTACGCTCAGTTCTGCGAGCCGGTGCTCCTCCCCGGTCATCCGTTCCACCAGGAAAGCGGGTGTCCACGTGGGCCGGGTCTGTAGTCGTGCCCCGACGATCCGCAGTGCCAGCGGCAGGCCGTCGCAGAGCCGGGCCAGTTCGCGCATGGCCTCCGGCTCGGTGTCCGCGCGCTCCTCTCCGACCATGTGCCGCAGCAGCGACACCGCACCGTCGGCTTCAAGAGGTTCCAAGGTGATTCTGAGGTCGGCGTCGAGCTCGACCAGGCGACGGCGGCTGGTGATCAGTACCCGGCTGCCCGGCCCGGCCGGAAGGAGCGGGACAGCCTGTCGTGCGCTCGCGACGTCGTCCAGTACCAGCAGCAGTTGCAGCGAGCTTGTGGCGGCGCGCCACGCCGCTGTGAGCTCGTCGAGGTCACTCATTGCTTCGCTGTTGGGCTCGCCGAGGGACCGAAGGAACCTGCGCAGGACCCGTTGCGGGGCGAGGCTCCGCTGCTCCTCGCTGTGTGCCCGCAGGTCCGCGTGGAGGCTTCCGTCCGGGTAGTGGTCGCTCAGTTGGCGGGCCGCTTGGAGCACGAGTGTCGTCTTGCCGACGCCTGCGGTTCCGTCGACAGTCGTGAGGGACACCGCGTCACTCGGGGCCGGTGCGGTGAGAAGGCTCAGTTCGTGTGCGCGTCCGCTGATCTTTCCTACGCTGCCGGGCAGGTCCTTCACCACGCGGCGGCCACGGGCCGGGCGGGTCGCGTTGCCGAGGAGGAACGCGTCGTCACGTCGGAGAACCGCCTCGTGGACGCGCTGCAGTTGTCTGCCGGGGTCGACCCCCAGTTCGTCGGCGAGTCTTGCGCGCATGGCGGCGAAGGCTTTCAGCGCTTCGCCCTGCCGTTCGACTGTGTACAGGGCTCGCATACGCAAGCCCAGCAGTGGTTCGTTGAGAGGGTCGGCGGCCGTGAGCGCGGCCAGTTCATCGAGGGTGTCGCCGGCGCGCCCGAGCCCGATCAGGCACTCAAGCCTTCCGGTCTGGAGCGCGACGCGGCGTTCCGTCAGCCGCTGCCTCTCGGCCTGGGCGCATGGGCCGGGCAGTCCGGTCAGAGGCTCTCCCCGGAACAGGGCGAGTGCTGCGGCGAACCTGTCAGTGGCGGTGGCCAGGTCGCCCGAGTCCTTGGCCCGGCGTGCCGCCTGGGCATGCGTCTCGAGTTCGACGGTGTCCAGTTCGAGGCCTTCGGGCACAAGGCGGTATCCGCCGCCACCGCCGCGGATCACCGAATTCTCCGGCTTGGTCCCTTTCGGGTCGAGCGCTTTGCGCAACGCGAAGACGTAGCTGGCAAGTACCCGGTGGCCGGATTGCGGTAAGCGGGTCCCCCACACGTCGTCAAGCAACTGCTCGTAGCCGACCGGTCCGTTCCGGTGTAAAGCCAGTGCCACCAGCACGGCCTGCCGACGTGCCGGGGCGATGTCCACCGCCGTCGCACCGCGGCGTGCTCGGACCGGGCCCAGTATCTCGATCCGGAGCGGCTCCGGCACCCCGCCGCCCGCCGCAGTCCTCAGGCTTCCCTGCACTGCCACCTCGCACATCATCAAAATTTCATCGGCGCTGAAACGCCTGCGGTCATGGTTGACGGGACCGTGCGGGGCCCCGGGTGAAGTCTCCCGCGGGCAGAAGAGTTCGGTGCGGCGTCCCTCGGCCGTTTCGGGCGGGGCGGGAAGTCATGAGATGGCCTTCCGTCCGCATCCGGCGTCGGGGGGATGTCCTCAAGGACCCGGACCCGTTCTCGGACCATGCCGTCCGGGTTGTGCCGCTCGGCCCGTCCGCGTCGCACGGTCTCACTGCGGCTGTACACGGGCTCCCTGTTTCACATGAGGGTAGCGCTGCGGTGATCGCAGTGGGTGCACAAGCGGGGCAAGCCCGTTACGTCGGCGGCAGGTTGACCACATGCGGTCACCTCGGCGCGACGTGCGGAACGAGCGAGGGGCAGGTCGGCGTGGCGGACGTCAAGGGTGTGCTGCCGTCGTCCACCACGTCGGCCGACGGATCCGGCTCGATGGTCCCAGGGGCGCCCCGATCACGTGGGGACCCGATGAATCTGCCACGAGTCACAGAAGCGTGAGGGACATCCATGAGCCTCCGGACGCCGAGGAATCCGGACGCCGTGCTTGCGAGCCAGTAAGGGAGTGCCGTGACCGACGAGCAGAACGCAGCGCACGAGACGCAGGACGGGTACGGAGCACCGCCACCACCAGAGACGCCGGGAACCAACGCGGCGGTCCGGGGCCGCACGGACGGGAGGATCTCCCGTCGACGCCGTCGGACATACCTCATCGGCGCGGGCGTTCTCCTTCTCGCGCTCATGGCCGGAACGGCCGTCGGTCTCGCCGCCCAAGACGACGAGGCCGAGGACAGAGGAGACCGCAATCCGTTTGACCGGGCAGTGGCGAGCCTGGCCGAGGCCAAGGGCGTCCGTTACCAGGAAGCGGCCATCGGCGGCTACAGCGAGCGGGACATCACGGTGACCGCGTCGGGCAAGAAATTCGGCAGCGCCGGATTCGGCGAGAAGCTGAGCAGCCTGGAGGACGACGTCCTCCAGATCGCGCAGAAGACCTACACCCGGGCGAAGAAGGCCCCCGACTACGAGAAGGACGCGCTGCCCCCAGCCGAGCAGAACGGGCCGGGGCGCTGGGAGGTCGGTGATTCGACCATCGACGAGACCCTCGACAAGTACGTCTCCCCCAAGCTGCTGGCGGCGCAACTGGCCCGTTCGCTTGGCAAGGTTGAGCAGTTCCCAACTGTCAAAACGCCACCCCGCACCGTGGCGGGGGTACCGGCCCTGGCCGTCGATACCTCGGTCGGACGGCTCGTCGTCTCCAAGGCCGCGCCCTATCGCGTCCTGCGCATTGAGCCGTACAAGTTCAGCGAGATCACGGACCGGCTCAAGAAGGACTACGAGAAGGGAACGGTTCCCTCGATGCCTCCCCAAATTGACGGGGGCCCCCTCCAGGGAGACGAGACCATCTCCGAGGGGCTGGGGCTGACCCCTCTCGCCGGCCCCCAGGCGGATGCGATGTACGACCGGCTGGAGGGGTACGTCGCCAAGCTCGGCAACGCGGTGGACCCAAGCGTCGACTTCACCCTCAAGACCGCCGGTGATCTGGACTGCGGGCCCGGCGGCTGCTCCGTCCGGGAGAGCTTCGCCGGCAAGATCGTCCCCCGCAAAAAGGGGGAGCGCATCACGACCAACCAGGTCACGGCCGTACTGACAGCGACCGTGACCATCAACGGCAAGAGCGCGGGCCGGTGCACGAGCCCCCCGACGGTCGTGCGCTTCGCCGGCAACGTCTCGAACGGGAATCTCTCCTGCCACGTGCCGGAGGCCGGTCCGCTCTACTCCGCGGAACTGGCACGCCGCAAATCCGAGGCCGAACGGCAGGCCAATGCTATGGGCCGCTCCGTCGACTACGGAGTATCGATGCGCGCCTGGGCCGAGATCGACGCACAAGCCGTCGCGGCCGGCCGGGCACAAGAACTCATCGACGAAGTACGCGGTGAACGCGGAAAGTCCTCGTGAGCGCGACCAACTCCGTCCTGCCGGGACATTCTCCTGTGCACACCAGCACACCAGCACACGGCATCCGGCGCGGAATTCCGAACCACCGTACGGATGGCCCCGGCGCTTCAAAGCGCGGCATCACAAAGGCCGGGCCGCGAACTCTCTTCGCGGGTCTCCGCGACACACGTCGGGAGCAGGCGTGAATGCGCGTACCGGCGTGAAAGGGAAGTGTGAGAGGAAGTCATGACCGACCCGAAGCCGACCAGCGGGCAGCAGCCGCCCCCGCGCGGATCCGCAGCGGACGAACCGAGCACGCTTCCCTCCCCTGACGACACGCCACCGTGTCCGGACCGTTCACTGCCGCCCGGCACTCCGTGGAAGACGCGACTCCAGATCCTGACCGGATCCCGGTCGGCGTTGTTGTTCGGCATTGCTGGTGCAGTCGTTGTGGCAATGGTGGCGGGGCTCCTGACTCTGACGTCCTCGTCCGCCGACTCGGACGCGGCACAAACAACTCAGCGGAACCTCAAGCCGTTCAGGGAAGCCGTCGATGACCTGGCCAAAGCCCCTGGCCTGCGCTACAAGGACACCTCGGCTTCCGGTACCACCCAGAACGAGATCAGCGTCACGGCAAACGGCAGCCAGTTCGGAACCGCGTCCTCCGGACGGAACGCCCCCGTCCGGGACGTGCTGCGCATCGGCGGCAAGGCGTTCACGCGGGAGCATGTAGCCCCTGCCCCCGGACAGGACCCGACGGCGGGCGGGAAGACGCAGCCGAGCGAGTGGGCCGCAGGGATGGACGACGGCTCCAAGCTCCTGGACAAGACGCTCGCCCGCGCCATCGCCCCCTCAGGTCTGGCAGCCGTGCTGACGAAGGCCCTGACCGGCCTGGAAAAATCTCCTGCCTCAGCGGACGGGGCAAGGGCGTCGAGCCCGTACGGGCAGCAGCCACTGAGCGTGAACGGAACGCCCGCCCTCGGCGTCGACACCTCCGCCGGTCGGCTGCTCGTGACAAAGAACAAGCCGCACCGGGTGCTTCGGCTGGAGGCGCACGACCCCCGTGAAAGTATCTCCGCCCAGGGGGAACAGGCCCCGAACGGCGAGACACCGACAGCTCCCCCCACGGTGACCACCGGTCCACTGGTGTCCGGCGACGCAGAGGGAATGGAAGTTATCCCGGTGCTCGCCGATGCCGCCGACAAAATGTTCGACACTCTGGTCGAATACGCCGGCCAGCTCAAGGACGCGACCGACAGAGGCATCGCCTTCTCCCTCGACGGCGCGGGCGAGATGAACTGCACCTCGTCGGGCTGTACCACCACCCAGAGCTTCACCGGCGTGGTCACCTCCACCGCCCGGAAGGAACGCGTCACCAAAGGCGAGGTCACCGCCACGATGAACGCGAACTTCACCATCGACGGCAAGCCCGCCGGCCAGTGCACCAGCGCCCAGCGCACCTTCCCCGTCCGGGGCAATACCGTCTCGGGCACCCTGAAGTGCTCCGACCCGGGAGCCGGACCGCTCTACGCCTCGGTCGCGGCCCGGGTCCAAGCACAGGCCAAAGCCGATGCCCAGACCTGTGGCTGCCAGGTCCGCCTCACCTACCCCCTCCGCGCCAAGACCCTGATCAACGCCCGCGCGCTGGCCGAGGTCGAGGCGCAGAAGCTCGCCGACCAGGCAAAGTCGGAACGGGACCTCGCGGCCTGCGCCAAGCCGCACAGCTTCCCGTCCGGCACCCAGGTACTGCTGGCGAACGGCGCCACCCGCGCCATCGAGGACATTCGCATCGGAGACCGGGTCGTCGCCAGCGAACCGCGGACGGGGCTGACCGCTGCACGACCGGTGACCAACACCTTCACCACCGAGGACGACGAGAACTTCACCCGGCTCACGATCACCACCGAGCAGGGCCCGGCCACCGTCACAGCAACCGACAACCACCCATTCTGGCTTGAGGACGACCAGCGGTGGAAGAACGCCGGTGCACTTCGGATCGGTGACGAACTGCGCACCCCGGACGGCGTCAGCGTGCCCGTGACCGAGGTCCGTAACCAGCAGGGACCGCAACGCACTCATGACCTCACCGTCAAAGGCCTGCACACGTACTATGTGCTGGCGGGGCAGACGCCGGTTCTGGTTCACAATTCCAACTGTCCGCTGACTGGCGGGTTCAAGGCGGGTGTCAGCCCGGACGAGATCGCCGATATTAACCGCGGTTTCGGTGGGGAGACGTTGTTGAGCGGATCGCCAGCAAACACCCTGGCTAATGCCAGTCGCTATAACAGCTTCTGGGATAAGTCGGCGGTTGTGATCCGGGATATTGCGGGAAGCCACATGTTCAACAACGGAAATAAGCGAACTGCTCAGGCTACCGTTGAGCAGTTGATGCAACGGAACGGCGTCACGAGCGGTCCCACTTCCGCTGACCTCCGAAGTGTCATCGACAGGGTAGGCAAAGGTCAGCTGCATGACGTCAGTGACATCTCAGCAGCCTTGAGAGGCTATTGATGGGAGTAAGAGTGATGGATATCGAGCAGCTCATGGACAAGTTGGGCCGCTCTGGCGTCACTGTCATCCTTAAGATGGATGATGAGAGGATGGCGGAAGGTGGGGAGCCTTGGACGTTGGTAATGTCGGGGCCGGGGCTAGGTGAGCAGGGATTTATCCGTGCCGAATCTTCCAGCCTCAATGACTGCCTGGAGCAGGGGTTCGTACGGCTGCGTGCCAGGCCTGGCGACTGGGAATGGCTGACTGAAATCTAGTAGTCATCGAAATGAGGCCCTCCCGAGAATTTCGGGAGGGCCTCATGCCGTTTGACGGCAACGGTGACGGCAACGTCAGCGGACGACGGCTGCGGCGGGCGGGTCTTCCGGGGCGTCGGTCTGGCTGAGGATGCCTCCGAGGGTGTCGATGGCCTGGCGCTGGAGCCGGAGGCGTACCTGGGCGTAGACGCCGGCGGTGACGCCGATGTGGGCGTGGCCCGCGCGGGCAGCGCCTCCCGGACTCGGAAGAGGAAGAGGTGGACGAGGGTGCATGACTCTACGGACACCGACGCACCGGTCCGCGACGCCGCGCGGGGGCGCTACCGCTTCCGCGAGTACCACGTGACCACCGTCCCCGACCCCCTGGCTCTGCCGGCCTTCACGGCGCTCTGCGTCACCGGCGAGGAACGCAGCTGCGGCGCCACATCCGGCACCCTGCACACCCCGGACGAGCTGACCCGCTGGATCGCCGGACACTGCGCCCAGACCGGCCACCAGCACTACGAGCAGACCGTCCGCGCCATGCTCCGTGCCGAGCCCGGAGAATGGCAGTAAAGTCCCCCTGCGCCGACATCCCGCCAGCGGTAGCACCACCGTACGCGCCGCGCCGCTGACGGCAGTAGAGACGGCAACACCCACGGATTCCCCCGCACAACTACGGACACCAGCGGAACCCGAAACCACCGCCGATCTGCGAATACGCAGATAGAGCGGGGTCGCGTAGCACACGTACTATGTACTGGCTGGGCAGACACTGGTCCTGGTTCACAACAGCAACTGTGGTGGGCGCTGGAAATTGGGCGAAGATTATTCCAAGCCCAATAAGAATGGCGTCGCACCGTCCATGTCCACCATGCGTAAGCGGTTTTGGAAGAACGAAGCAGCGGAGCCGGGCGCCGCAGACCAATATGGTGCCGCGAACACCGGTCGCATGAAGCGCGGAATGGCGCCACAGCGGCAGCGTCCAGACGGATCGTGGGAATCAATGGAGCTGAGCCATGAACCTATTCCCGAGCGGGATGGCGGTATGTTGATAACGCCACGATGGCCAGAGGATAATGTCCTCATGGATCCAGGCGGACACCGTAGGCTGCCGCCCGGTTACTAGCGCTGCGAACGGGCGTGCGACGCTGGGGCCCTCTGGCCCCGCCGCCGAAGCGTGAAGCTGAAGTCGGGACGCTCTAGGAGGATTCAGGTGAGCATAAGCGGGTCTCAGGCAGCGGCCTTCTTCCGTGAGATCGCTCAGACTCGTACCGTTTGGTGGGTTCGAGACGACGACGGCAGTCCGACCCCGGTCTCAAGTTCTGGGCAACCAGCTTTCCCCTACTGGTCGTCAGAGGCCCGTGCGCTGCGCGCCACTCAGCTATGGGGTCCCCAATTTCGAGCTGTTTCAATGCCGCTGGATCATTGGCAAAGCGCGGCTTTGCCAGATCTAGTCAAGGACGACTTCCGGGTGGGGATCAACTGGAGTGGACAGCGCCTAACTGGATGGGACTTCACTGTTGGTGAAGTAGTCAATCGTCTCATTCACGCGCTCGGCGAGCCACCATACGGCCGGTAGATTCGGCCGAGAGGCCCCACCGGAGTCTGCTTCCGGTGGGGCCTCTCGGGTGTCTGACGGCAGTACCTGTCGGCAACGTCAGCGGACGGGGGTTGCGCAGGGGGATGGTTCGCCTCCGTCGTCGGGCTTACCGGTGGTCTCGGCGTTATTGCGAAGGGCGTGGCCGAGGAGGCCGATGCATCGCGCCTCGGATCCGCAAGGATCCCTGATCCGTTCGCCCTGCTCTCCGGACCGGCTGTGGGCCGCCGGGGGACGGCCCACAGCCGGCAATGTTCACCCATTCTGACCGTTACTTCACAGGTCAGGCGATGGGTCAGGCCCCGGACACCGAGGCGAGGTAGGCGTTCGTCTTCTCCGGCTCGAAGAAGAAGTTGTCGAAGTCCGCCGGGTCGTTGAACCCGTTGGCGAAGCGGTCCGCGACCGGCTGGAGCTGGCCGCCGGCGCCGATCAGGTTCAGCACGTGCTCCGGCGGGACGCCGAGCATCGCGTTGGTCCACCTCACGACGTGCTGGGCGGTGTCCCAGTAGCGGTCGAACGTGGACTGCATCCACTCCGCGTCGAACTCGCGGTCGCCGCGCTCGATGATCGAGTCCAGGTAGGCGTTCGCGCACTTGGACGCCGAGTTGGAACCCTGGCCGGTGATCGGGTCGTTGGCGACGACCACGTCCGCGACGCCGAGCACCAGGCCGCCGCCGGGCAGCCGGCCGATCGGCTTGCGGACGGTCGGCGCGTAGCGGCCGGCCAGGGTGCCGTTGGCGTCGGTCAGTTCGACCTTCGTGGCGCGGGCGTACTCCCACGGGGTGAACCGCTCCATCAGCTCCAGCGTCTTGGCCAGGTGCTCCGAGGGGTCCTTGATGCCCTGGAAGACGTCGAGCGGTCCGCCCGGCACGCCCTCCCAGAAGAGGATGTCGGCGCGGCCGGACGTGGTCAGGGTCGGCATCACGAACAGCTCGCCGACGCCCGGGACCAGGTTGCAGCGGACCGCGTCGAACTCGGGGTGCTCGGGGCGCGGTCCCATGCCGTGGACGTACGCGACGGCCAGGGCGCGCTGCGGGGCGTCGAACGGGGAGCGGGACGCGTCCCGGCCGAACATGGAGACCAGCTCGCCCTTGCCCGCCGAGACCATCACCAGGTCGTAGGTGCGAGAGAAGTAGTCCAGGTCCGAGACGGCCGCGCCGTGGATGACGAGCTGTCCGCCGCGCTGGGCGAAGGTGTCCATCCAGCCGGCCATCTTCACGCGCTGGTCCACGGACTGGGCGAAGCCGTCCAGCTTGCCGACCCAGTCGACGGCGCGCGAGGAGTCGGGCGCGGCGACCGAGACACCGAGGCCCTCGATGCGCGGGGCCTGGGACTCCCAGAAGTTGAGCTGGTAGTCCCGCTCGTGCTGGAGCGCGGTGTGGAACATGCACTGCGTCGACATGACCCGCCCCGAACGGATCTCGTCGGCGGTGCGGTTGGACATGAGGGTGACTTCGTACCCTCTGGACTGCAGTCCCAGGGCGAGCTGGAGCCCGGACTGGCCGGCTCCGACTATGAGTATCTTCCGCATCGCGGTTCTCCGTTGTGTGTGACGTGCGAGCTATTCGGGGGACACCTCGAGGGCGTGGCCCACCAGGGCCAGCAGGGCCTCGACGACGTTGATCTTGTTTCGCGCGTCCATGATCACAACAGGTACGTGCGGAGGTACGGTCAGGGCCTCCCTGACGTCCTCGGCCTCGAACCCGGGGGTGCCCTCGAAGTGGTTGACGGCCACGATGTAGGGCAGCCCGCAGCTCTCGAAGTAGTCGAGGGCCGGGAAGCAGTCGGCGAGCCTGCGGGTGTCGGCCATCACGACCGCGCCGATCGCGCCGCGCACCAGGTCGTCCCACATGAACCAGAAGCGCTGCTGGCCCGGGGTGCCGAAGACGTACAGCACGAGGTCGTCGCCGAGCGTGAGACGGCCGAAGTCCATCGCGACGGTCGTGGTGACCTTGTCGGGCGTGGCGCTGAGGTCGTCGGTCTCCTCGCTGGCCTGGGTCATCATCGCTTCGGTCTTCAGCGGGGTGATCTCGGAGACCGAGCCCACGAAGGTGGTCTTGCCCACGCCGAAGCCGCCCGCGACCACTATCTTCGTGGCGACCGGGGCCCTGGTGTGGTCCAGCTGCCAGGCCTGCAGACCTTCGTCGGCCCGGTTCTCCGGCCCCGGCTGACGCGGGGCGAACAGCGGCGACTCAGAGACGACGGAGTCCATTGAGCACCCTTTCGAGCAGTGCGCGGTCGGGCTGGCCGGCGCCGTGGCCGGTCCCGTACACGCGGATCTTTCCCTGGTCGGCCAAGTCGCTGAGCAGTACCCGGACCACACCGAGCGGCATCTTCAGCAGCGCGGAGACCTCCGCGACAGTACGCATCCGGCGGCAGAGCTCGACGATGGCCCGGAGCTCCGGCATGACGCGCGAGGCGAGGTTGCCGTTGGTCAGTTCGCGTCGCTCGTCGGGCGCTTCGAGCGCGGCCACGAACGTCTCGACGAGCAGGAGGTGGCCGAACCGGGTGCGGCCACCGGTCAGCGAGTACGGGCGGACCCGGGCGGGGCGTCTGTCGGCCCCCCGGACGGGCAGCCTGCGGGCGGGTTCGGCGGCGGGGGTCACTGGGCGCTCTCCATCGATTTGCGCAGCTCACTGCGGAGTTCGGGGGTGAGTACGTGGCCGGCCCGGCCGACGAAGAGCGCCATGTGGTAGGCGATGACGCTCATGTCGCAGTCGGGGGTGGCGTGCACCCCGAGCAGCGAGCCGTCGCTGATCGACATGACGAAGACGCTGCCTTCCTCCATGGCGACCATGGTCTGCTTGACGCCGCCGCCCTCCATCAGCTTCGCGGCGCCGATGGTGAGGCTGCCGATACCGGAGACGATGGTCGCCAGGTCGGCGCTGGAGCCGCGGGGGCCGTCCTGCTTGCCTGCCGCCTGGGCGGCCTGGTGGCCGGGGTCGGAGGAGAGCAGCATCAGGCCGTCCGACGAGACGACGGTGACCGAGTGGACCCCTGGCACCTCCTCCACCAGATTGCTCAGCAACCACTGAAGGTTCCGGGCCTCGGTACTCAGCCCGAACGTGCTGGGCGCAGTCAACTGCGTGCCTCCTCGACTGTGTCCCCCGTCTCGTCGGTTCGACCGTCGGTACGGTCGGCCGCCTCAGTGTGGCCTGTACGTGCGGTGCGACCGGCCGGTACGGCCGTCCCCGGCGTGGCGGAACCGGAGATCTCCGCCTCGACGTCCCTGCGGCCGTCCTTCGCGCCCTGGTGGAAGCCGCCCAGCCGGCGGCGCAGGGCGTCCTTGTCCACGCTGCCCCTGCGGTCGGCGGCGGGGGCGGCTGCGGGCGCGACGACCTTGGGGGTGCGCTTGGGCAGCCCCTTGTCGGTGACCGGGTCGGGCTCCGGCCGGCGCGGGCCGGGCACGGCGTCGGCAACGGCGGTGGGCGCCGGGGTGTTCTCCGGCTGCGGGCCCTCGTCGGCGGCGCGCTCGTGGGCGTCGGGGCCGATGGCGTAGGGGCCGGACGCGAGCGCGGGCTCGGGGCCGTCCCCGAAGGCCGGGGCGTGGGTGAACTCGGGTACGTCGTCGAACTCGGGCACCCTGGGGAGCCGGACCTGCATCGTGGTCTCGGACTCGGACTCGGACTCGGACTCGGACTCCGGCGGCTGCCCGGCCCCGGTCTCCGGGGCGGGGGCGGGGGCGGGGGCGGGCTGCGGCACGGGAGCGGGCTGCGGCCGGGGTGCGGGCTGCGGCCGGGGTGCGGGCTGCGGCTGGGGTGCGGGCTGCGGCTGGGGTGCGGCCACGGTCTGCTCCGGCGCGGGCTCCGGCCCGGTTTCGGCCACGGCCTCGGACTCGGCGATCGTCTGTTCGGCCGCCGCGATCAGCGGGTCGCCGGGCAGCGCCGGGGTGCGGCTCGGCAGTGCGTTGGAGTTGGCCTCCGCGACCGAGCCCGGCAGGTTCAGCGTGGGCGCGTCGCCGGGCGCGGTGACCGGCGGCGGTGTGGCGGCCGGCGGCGTCTTCGGCAGCAGGGCCGTGGGCAGTACGACGACCGCCGCCACCCCGTTGCCCTTCTGCTCGCGCAGCTGGACCCGCACGGCGTGGCGCGCGGCCAGCAGCGAGGTCACCTGGAGGCCGAGGCCGGCTCCGTCCGCGTTCTGTTCGCCCGCCTCGAAGAGCGACGGGTCGGCCAGCCGGGTGTTGAGCTCGCCCATCCGCACGGCCGACATGCCGATGCCCTCGTCCTGCACGGAGAGCATCACCTCGCCGCTCTCCAGCAGCCAGCCGGAGAGCTGGACCTGGGAGTCGGGCGGCGAGAACGAGGTGGCGTTCTCCAGGAGTTCCGCGACCAGGTGGCTGAGGTCGTCGGCGGCGAATCCGGCGATCTGGGCGTGCGGCGGCAGGGACTGGATGGTGACCCGCTCGTACCGCTCGATCTCGCTGACCGCCGCGCGCAACACGTCGACCAGCGGGATCGGGCCCGGATGCGTGTGCCCGTGCTCGGCGCCCGCGAGGACCAGCATGTTCTCGCTGTGGCGGCGCATGACCGTGGCCATGTGGTCGAGCTTGAAGAGGGTGGCGAGCCGGTCCGGGTCCTGCTCGCGCTCCTCCATCGACTCGACGACCCCGAGCTGGCGCTCGACGAGGCCGAGGTTGCGCAGCGAGAGGTTGACGAAGGTGTGGTGGACGGTGTTCTTCAGCTTCTCCAGCTGGGCGGTCAGGTCGGCGGTGTGGACCTGGAGTTCGGCGCGCTGGATGGTGAGCGCCTCGCGGCCGGCGATCAGCTCGGCGCGCTCGCTCTCCAGCTTCCCGAACCGCCCGTTGAACTCGTGGAGCAGTCCGTGCAGCCTGCCGTGCAGGGCGTTGATGGACCGGACGACCTGGGCGAACTCGTCGTTGCGGCCGGTGTAGCGGACCGGTTCGGCGGTCTCGGGCTCCGCCGCCAGGCGGGCGGCGCCGATCCGCAGCACGGCGAGCGGCTGGGTGAGGGTGCGGGCCACGGCGGTGGAGACACCGACGGCGATCAGGAAGCAGCCGCCGAGCAGCGCGATGCGCAGTTCGAGTGCGGTGACGTCGTCGTCGCGCAGCTGCTCAAGCCGCTGGACCTGGGCGGTGCCGAGCGCCGACTCGACGCTGCGCATCCGGTCGATCCGGGCGGAGAGCGCCGCCCCGGCCTTCTTGCTGTCGGTCTTCCGGTCGGAGTCGGAGAGCTCGGGACGGTCGGTGAGCTCGGCGAGGTACTTCTCCGCGTTGTTGACCTCGGGGCCGGTGACGGTGGACGCGAGCTTGTCGCGGGCGGTGGCGCCGGCCGCCTGGTCGAAGTCGGCCAGCGAGGAGAGCTCCCCGACCCTGGCCTGCTGGGCGGCGGCGCTCAGCTCGTCACGGGTGCGGTCGTCCTTCGTCTCGCCCTCGTCCTGGGTCTGGACGGGCAGCCCGGTGAACGGGTCGGTCTGCGTCACCGGTTCCGTGCGGGGAACGGCGAGCGCGGCGAGGAGCAGGCCCCGGGTGGCCGAGGCGTGTTCGGTGGCCTGGCCGAGGGCGAGCGGGGCGCGGCCGGGACCGGCGGCTCGCGGCGGGGTCTTCTCCGCGAGTTCGTCGGCGAGACCGTGGAGCTTGGCGATGACCTCGGAGTACGACTGATGGGCCTCCAGCGCCGAGCCCTTGCCGCTGATGGCGTCGCGGCGCAGCGAGGGGATGGTGGAGAGGTCGCGGCGCAGGACGTCGGGGGCCGCGTCGCGGATCTCGTCGACCTGCTGGTCCACCCGGGCGCTCCGGCTCCCGGCGGTGCCGGTCGTGCCGGGCTTGCCCTCCCGGCCGGCCGCGATGTACGCGGTGACCTCGTCGCGCTCGTCGGCGAGGGAGTGCGCCAGCGCGATGGCCTGCTGGTTCAGCTCCGCGAGAGTGACCAGCCGCTGTGAGTCGTTCAGATCGGACGAGGCGCCGAGGGCGGCCGGGGCCCCCGCGGCTATGACGGTGATCCCGACGACCGCGACTCCCGCGACCAGCCGACTGCGTACGCGCACGGTGCGCCCGCCTTCGGCCGGCGCCGAAGACGCCACCTCGGAACCGCTGTTGTTGCCGCCCTTGCTCCGAGGCCGCTTCTTCTGCACCGGTGCTCGCAATCTTGACTCGTCCGCCCTTGAAGCAGAGGTGACGCACGGCCACATGAACGAGCGCCCCGCCCCCTGGTACGGCTTCTGACCATTCCAGTGCTTTTGAGAGGGGGGCGCGCATCAACCGCTCCGCCACTCGAACGAGTGAACAGCAATCAAGAGTTGCCGAACAACTCTCCCCACGGGGCCTCAGCGGCACACCTGGACGCCTGGCTGGAACTTCCGGGCAGGCTTTGGCAGGATGCCCGCCCGCACCCTTGGCGGAGGGTTTACCTCCGCTCCAGCCGCCCGCCTGACCTGGTAGTACGAGTCGGCCCGGGTCCGTGCGCGCTTCGTGAAGGCGTCGTGCAGACTGACCGGATGCGTATGGAGCTCGCCACCGCCGCCGGCATTCCCGGGCGCTCGAACGAGGACTGGGCGGCCACCGTGCTGCCCGCCTCCGGCCAGGGCGGAGGGCTCGTCCTGCTCGACGGGGTCACCCCGCCCCCGGGCGACGACGGTTGTGTGCACTCGGTGCCGTGGTTCACCGCCCGGCTGGGCGGCGCACTGGTCGAACTGTCGGGTTCACGACGGGATCTGACCCTGCGGGAGATCCTGGCGGAGTCCATCCGGCGCACCGCCGACACACACCGCCCCCAGTGTGACCTTTCTCACGTACGCACACCACAGGCAACCGTCGTCATGGTGCGTTGGGACTCGACCGGGATCGAACACCTGGTCCTGTCCGATTCCGTGCTGCTTCTCGAATCGCCCGACGGGACGGTGCGCGCCCTGCTGGACGACCGGCTCGACCGGCTGCCGCCCGGCTCGCTCGCCTCCGACGCGATCGCCGACGCGCAGGTCCGGAACAAGGAGGGCGGCTTCTTCACCGCCGCCGCCGATCCGGCCGTCGCACAGCGTGCGGTGACGGGGCATACGCCCCGCGCCGAGGTCCGGGCGGTGGCCGCGATGACGGACGGCGCGAGCCGCTGGACGGAGATGTTCGGCGAGGGCGACTGGACGGCCTGCCTCGGGGTGCTGCGCAAGGAGGGGCCCCAGGGGCTGATCGACCGGGTGCGGGCCCTGGAGGACGCGGACACGGACCGTACGCGGCTGCGGCGGAGCAAGACGCACGACGACGCGACGGCGGTCTACGCGGAGCTGTGAGCCGGCCCGGAGCGCTTCCGTGAGGACGCGACACGGCCGGCGGACCGCCCTCAGTCCTCCGCGCGCGCGTTCAAGTGATGCAGCAGCCGGGCCAGTTCCGCGACCTCGGCCCGGTCCCAGTCCGCGAGCTTGCGCACGTACTGGTCCCGGCGGGCGTCGCGGACGCGCCGGAAGCGGTCGAGGCCCTCGTCGGTGAGGCGGACGAGGAAGGCCCGGCCGTCGGCCGGGTCGGGCTCGCGCGCCACCAGTCCGAGGCCTTCGAGGGCGCGCAGTTGACGGCTCATGGTGGCCTTGCCGACCCCGAAGTACGAGGCGAGGTCCGTGGCCCGCTGTCGTCCCGCCGACTCCAGGCGCACGAAGAGTCCGTAGGCGGCGGCCTCCAGCTCCGGGTGGACCTCGCGCGCCATCTCGCCCGAATTCGCCCGCGCCCGGCGCAGGAACACCGCCAACTCGAGCTCCAGGGCCAGGAATTCGTGGTCCACACCACTCGCCCCGGCTGCGCCGGGTTCACTCCCTCTTTCGCTCCCGTGCACGTCAACACCCCTCATGAGCTTTCCTGCCGCTGAAAGTTTCTTTCACCGCTGGTCATCGCCGCAGCTCCGTCAGTATTTCGCAGGAGTAGACCAACGGCACCGCCCTGGCCCTCTTCCGCCGCACGGGTCTACGTGCGTAGCGTCATGCATGGCATGTTCACACCATGACGTGCCACCAGGGGTGCGCCCACCGGTCCCTGAGTCAGCAGATCCCCCCACTGAGGCCTCGGAGGCACGCAATGCCCGTGCACAGATCCGGCTCAATGACCACCCGCCGCTCGCGCTTCGCAGCCGCGGGAACTCTGCTCGCAGCACTCTCCCTCCTCATCACCCTGCCGGGTGCCGCGGGCGCCGCGGGCAACCCGGCCACCGGTGACCCCACGAAGCCCGCCCGGGGCTCGGCCACCATGGGCATGGGCGTCGCCGCCCACGACGGCCGGGGCGGACTGCCGGCCGGCACCCGAGCCGTCCAGACCGAGGGCGTGGACGTCAGCGGCCACCAGAACGCCGTGAACTGGGCCGCCCTCTGGAGCAGCGGCGTCAAGTGGGCCTACGTCAAGGCCAGCGAGGGCACGTACTACACGAACGAGGACTTCGCCCAGCAGTACAACGGTTCGTACAACGTCGGCATGATCCGGGGCTCGTACCACTTCGCCACTCCGGACACGACGAGCGGCGCCGTCCAGGCCAACTACTTCGTGGACCACGGCGGCGGCTGGTCCAAGGACGGCCGGACACTGCCGGGCGCCCTCGACATCGAGTGGAACCCGTACGGCGACCAGTGCTACGGCAAGACCCCGGCGGCGATGGTCTCCTGGATCCGCGACTTCGTGAACACCTACAAGGCGCGCACCGGACGCGACGCGGTCATCTACACCGCGACGAGCTGGTGGCAGACCTGCACGGGCAACAACGCGGGCTTCGGCACCACCAACCCGCTCTGGGTGGCCCGTTACAACACCACGGTCGGCGCGCTCCCGGCCGGCTGGGGCTTCTACACGATGTGGCAGTACACCTCGACCGGCCCCACCGTCGGCGACCACAGCCACTTCAACGGCGCCCTCGACCGCGTACAGGCACTGGCCAACGGCTGAGCCACCACGCGCCGGTCTCCACCCGGCGCACCCTCCCCGCAGGAGAACCCGGCGACGCACCGCGTCGCCGGGTTCCTGCGGCCGTAATGCCTTCGCCGTCGGAACCCGGTTCCGGCATGATTCCCGGCGTGCACAAGGACGAGGGCGGGGACCGTCCCGGGCGATCGCGGTACACGCTGACCGGGACGGCGCACGGACACGCCTGGGGCTGGTGCTCCGAGGTGGAAGGGCTGTTCGGAGAGCCCCGACGCGGGACCTACGAGCTGTTCGGCTGGGTTCCGCAGGCGGAGTCGGGCGCCTGGGCCGGCAACCGCCTCTGGCTGGTGCCGGACGATGAGGCGCTCGGCCCCTGGCTCCTGGAGGACGCGGAGAGAGCGGAGCGGCCCGCCGGGACGGACGGTCTCGTGTTCACCGGCCTCGATGACTGTGAGGGTCCGCCCGAGGGGCACAGGGGCCCCGTCCGTGTGCATGACGGGCGCCGATGGCTCGGCTCCTGCCGGGAATTCGCCCGCATCCTGCCGCGCGAGAGGCCGGCACCCCCACTCGTCCTGCGGGGGCTCACCCAGGGCGATGAGCTGAGGGCGGCTCTGGCGAAGGGCACCCGGCGGGCGCTGGACCTGGAGCAGGCCGCCCTGGAGATACGTGACGACCAGGGCGCACCGCTCACCGAACGCCTGTTCTGGACCGAAGTCGCCGCCTGGCGCCCGTCCCCGTCCGGGGCGGATCTCATCGATCTGGAGCTGGACGGCGAGCTGTTCACGCCCGTCCCCGAACACGCCCGACCGATCTGGGAGCGGTGGCTCGCGGGGCCGCCCGGGACGGCGGCCGCCTGGGCCGGCCTCGACACCCGGCGCCGCTGGGTCTGGCACGACCTCGTCCGGGAGTGAGCCGCCCACCGCACCCTGCGTGACCGGCCGGCCGGTCACGCCTACACACTCGACGGCCGGCACATGACCGACGAACCGGGTCTCTACCTGGCGCTCGGAGAGGCGGTGAACGGGCCGGGCGGCTACTTCGGCGGCTGTCTCGCCGCCCTCGACGACTGCCTCCGCGGCGACTTCGGCCACACCGCCCCGGCGACGCTGCTCTGGCGCGACGCCGCGACGGCGCGCGAGCACCTGTCCCGGGCCCTGGCACCCGACGGCCGGCCCTACGACTTGTTCGGCCTCGCCCTCGGACTCCTGACCGAGGGCGGCATGCGCGTCACCCTGGCGTGACCCACGGACCGGCCACCGGGCCGGGCGCGATCCGTCCGCCGGGCACGGCCACGTCCTGACGACTGCCGGCCACCCGTCCGCCGCTTCGCCGGCCCGGACGCCCCCTGACCAGGCATTCCCTCTCACAGGGAGGCGGACACCCCCGCTATACATGCCGTGTATAGCCAGTGTGTATAGTCCGTCCGGACGCACGCCGTGTGCGCCTTTCAGCCAAGAAGGAGTGACCTGTCTTGCCCAGTAGGACGAAGTCGATCGGTACGGGGTTGGCCGTCACCCTTGTGACGGCCCTCACCCTCACGCTCAGCGGCTGCTCGATGGAGACCACCGCACCCGGCTCCGCACGCGCCGACGCCGCCTCGGACTCCAAGGGGTCGTTCGGCCCGGTGGACTGCCGCAAGGCCAAGTGCATAGCCCTGACCTTCGACGCGGGCCCGGCCGAGGACACCCCCCACCTGCTGGACATACTCAAGAAGGAGAAGGTCCACGCGACCTTCTTCCTGCTGGGCAAGAACCATGTGAAGAAGCACCCCGACACGGTCCGCCGGATCGAGGCCGAGGGTCACGAGGTGGCCAACCACACCTGGTCGCACGAGATCCTGACGGACAAGAAGCCCGCCGAGATACGGGCCGAGCTGGAGAAGACGCAGGACGCGATAGCGGCGATCACCGGCAAGAAGCCGAGGCTGATGCGCCCGCCGCAGGGCCGCACCGACGACACCGTCTCCAACATCAGCAAGGACCTCGGGCTCTCCCAGATCCTGTGGAGCGCCACCGCCAAGGACTACTCGACGACGGACTCCGCGCTGATCAAGAAGCGGATCCTGGACCAGGCGAGCAAGGACGGCATCATCCTGCTGCACGACATCTACAAGGGTTCGGTGCCCGCGGTGCCCGGCATCATCGACGCGCTGAAGAAGCAGGGCTACACCTTCGTGACCGTTCCCCAGCTGATGGCGCCCGCCGAGCCGGTGCCGGGCACGATCTACCGCCCCTGAGCCTCGCCGGCACGCGAAACGGCCCGCCTCCCCCGCGAGGGGAAGACGGGCCGTCCGTACCGGCCGCGCCCGTGGTGCCGCGCCCGTCACTGCGCGGCGCCTACGCGGCGGCCGGGATCCTGCGCTCCGCCGGGGCCGAGGCCGGGGCGAGCGCGATCTCCAGCACCTGGCGGACGTCGGTGACCGGGTGGACCTCCAGGGTGTCCAGCACCTCGGCGGGGACGTCGTCCAGATCCGCCTCGTTGCGCTGCGGGATCACCACGGTGGTGATGCCCGCGCGGTGGGCGGCGAGCAGCTTCTGCTTCAGGCCGCCGATCGGCAGTACCCGTCCGGTCAGCGACACCTCACCGGTCATCGCCACATCGGTGCGGACGAGGCGTCCGGAGAGCAGCGAGGCCAGGGCGGTCGTCAGGGTGATGCCCGCGCTCGGGCCGTCCTTGGGCACCGCGCCCGCCGGGAAGTGGATGTGCACGCCCCGGTCCTTCAGGTCCGCGACCGGCAGTTCCAGCTCCGCACCGTGCGAGCGCAGGAAGCTCAGCGCGATCTGCGCGGACTCCTTCATGACGTCGCCGAGCTGACCGGTGAGGGTCAGTCCGGAGGCGCCGGTCTCCGGGTCGGCGAGGGACGCCTCGACGAAGAGCACGTCGCCGCCGGCCCCGGTCACCGCGAGTCCGGTGGCCACACCGGGCACCGCGGTGCGGCGCTCGGCCGGGTCCTGAGCAGACTCCGGGACGTGGTGCGGCCGCCCGATGAGCGCGCGCAGGTGCTCGTCGGTCACCGTGAACGGCAGCTCCCGGTCGCCCAGTTCGTGCTGGGCCGCGACCTTGCGCAGCAGCCGGGCCACGGACCGCTCCAGGTTCCGGACCCCTGCCTCGCGGGTGTACTCGCCGGCCAGCTTGCGCAGCGCCGACTCGTCGAGGGTGACCTCGTCCTGCTCCAGACCGGCCCGTTCCAGCTGGCGCGGGAGCAGGTGGTCGCGGGCGATGACGACCTTCTCGTCCTCGGTGTAGCCGTCGAGCCTGACCAGCTCCATCCGGTCGAGCAGGGCTTCCGGGATGGCTTCCAGGACGTTGGCGGTGGCCAGGAAGACGACGTCGCTGAGGTCGAGTTCGACCTCCAGGTAGTGGTCGCGGAAGGTGTGGTTCTGGGCCGGGTCGAGCACTTCGAGGAGGGCGGCGGCCGGGTCGCCCCGGTAGTCGGAGCCGACCTTGTCGATCTCGTCGAGCAGGACGACCGGGTTCATCGAACCGGCCTCCTTGATGGCGCGGACGATGCGCCCGGGGAGCGCGCCGACGTAGGTGCGCCGGTGGCCCCTGATCTCCGCCTCGTCCCGGACGCCGCCGAGCGCGACGCGGACGAACTTGCGGCCCATGGCGTGGGCCACGGACTCCCCCAGCGAGGTCTTGCCCACGCCGGGCGGACCCACCAGGGCCAGTACGGCTCCGCCGCGCCGCCCGCCGACGACGCCCAGGCCCCGGTCCGCGCGCCGCTTGCGCACCGCGAGGTACTCGGTGATGCGCTCCTTCACGTCCTGGAGGCCCGCGTGTTCGGCGTCGAGGATCTCCTGGGCGCCGCGGATGTCGTAGGCGTCCTCGGTCCGCTCGGTCCACGGCAGTTCGAGGACGGTGTCGAGCCAGGTCCTGATCCAGGAGCCCTCGGGGCTCTGGTCGGAGGAGCGCTCCAGCTTGTCGACCTCCTTGAGCGCGGCCTCGCGGACGTGCTCGGGGAGGTCGGCGGCCTCGACGCGGGCCCGGTAGTCGTCGGACTCGTCTCCGGAGCCGGAGTCGCCGTTCAGTTCGGAGAGTTCCTTGCGCACGGCGTCGAGCTGGCGCCGCAGCAGGAACTCGCGCTGCTGCTTGTCGACGCCCTCCTGGACGTCCTTGGCGATGGACTCCGCGACGTCCTGCTCCGCGAGGTGTTCACCGAGCCACTGGATGGCGAGCTTCAGCCTGGCGACCGGGTCGGCGGTCTCCAGCAGCCGCACCTTCTGAGCGGTGGTCAGGAAGGGGGAGTATCCGGAGTTGTCGGCGAGCGCGGAGATGTCCTCGATCTGCTGGACCCGGTCCACGACCTGCCAGGCACCGCGCTGCTTCAGCCAGCTGGTGGCGAGCGCCTTGTACTCCTTGGCCAGCTCGGCGGCGGCCCCGGGAAGGGGGTCGGGGGCCGAAGCGTCGACCCGGGTGCCCTCCACCCAGAGCGCGGAGCCCGGTCCGTTGGTCCCGGCGCCGATCCGTACCCGGCCGCGCCCTCGGATGAGCGCGCCGAGGTCTCCGTCGGAGAGCCGTCCGACCTGTTCGACGGTGCCGATGACACCGATGCCTGTGTAGGTGCCGTCGATGCGCGGGACGAGAAGCACCTCGGGCTTGCCGCCGTCCTCACGGGCGACGGACTGTGCGGACTCCACGGCGGCGCGGACGTCGGTGTCGGACAGGTCCAGAGGTACCACCATTCCGGGCAGCACGACCTCGTCGTCGAGCGGCAGCACAGGCAGGGTGAGCGGTGTGACCGCATTGGACTCAGTAGCCATGATCTCCCCTTCGGCAGTCAAGTTGAGCTATGCAGACTCAATGCTTCTGAGCCGTTCAATGTTCCCCGGGAGGTGTTCGCTGTGAGCGATCAGGGTGTGACCAGGGGACGACTGCCTGCCTGTGCTCTTCGTGCAACACCGGGAGGCGCTCGCGAAATCCCGGGAAATCCCGTGGAAGGCGCGGGCAGCGCCGGACAGGATGACGCCATGAACGATTTCGCTCCCCCCTCGCAGGCCCTGCTGGTCGTGGACGTCCAGAAGGCGGGGGTGACGGGCGAGCGGGCGGTGCCCGGCGCGGCCGGACTCCTGGAGCGGGTGGCGGCCCTGATCGCCGGCGCCCGCGCCGGCGGTGCGCTGGTCGTCCACCTCCAGAACGACGGCGCCCCCGGCTCGGACGACGAGCCGCACACCCCGGGCTGGGAGCTGCACCTTCCCATCGGCGCCGGTCCTGCGGAGGTGGTGATCCGCAAGACCAGGGACGACGGCTTCGCGGACACCGGACTGGGAGACCTGCTGGCCGGCGCGGGGGCCGAGTCGCTCGTCGTGTGCGGGGTGATGTCGGAGATGTGCGTCCAGGCGACCGCCCGCACCGCCCTGGCCCTGGGCCACCAGGTCGTCCTGCCGTACGACGCCCACGCGACGCAGGACATCCCGGCCGCCCCCGGCATCAGTGCCGCGGTCCCGGCCGCCGTGGTGTCCCGGGTCGCGGCGTGGGCGATCAGCGGCGACGCGGAGGTCACCGTCCGGGCCGAGGACGTCACGTTCGCCGCGCCGCCGGGGACGCGGCGGGCGCCCGCCGGAGAGCGCCCGGCAAGCCCCTGACGACGGTAAACGGGTCGGCGCGGGCCCGCCGGCAGGGCAGAGTGCCCGTATGAACGAGGACAGAGGGCTGGAACCGGACGGCACGATCGCCCGCGAGGGATCGCTGGACCGCGTGCCGGAGCGGTTCGCGCCGGTCGTGGCGGCGGCCCGTTCCCGTATCCGCGAGGTCTTCGGCCCGGACCGGCTGGACAGCGCCTACATCTACGGCAGCATTCCGCGCGGCACAGCCGTTCCCGGCGTCTCCGACCTGGATCTGCAGCTGGTCCTGCGCACCGAACCCACCGAGGCGGACCGGGCCGACGCCGACGCCGTCGAGGCCGGACTCGACGCGTCGTTCGAGGAGATCGACGGCGTCGGCATCCTGCTGTCCGGCAGGGACACCGTGCTCAGCGACCTCGAACGCCATGACGCGGGCTTCTTCATCGCCTGCCTCTGCACCCCGCTGCTCGGCGATGACCTCGCCGGGCGGCTGCCGCACTACCGTACAAGCTCACTGCTCGCCCGGGAGACCAACGGCGACCTGTGCCTGCTGCTGCCGCGCTGGCACGAACGGGCCGCCGGGGCCAGGACGGACACCGAACGCCGCGCCATGAACCGCGGCGTCGCCCGCCGGATCGTGCGGACGGGCTTCACGCTCGTGATGCCGAGGTGGGGCGGCTGGACCAGCGATCTGACCGAGTGCGCCGAACTCTTCGCCCGTTACTACCCCCACGTGCCCGAACGGGCCGAACAGATGCGGCTGGCCGCCCGTACAGGCCGCACCCCGACCGCCGACCCGGCCGTCCTGTCGATGCTCGTCAACGACCTAGCCCCGTGGCTGGCGGCCGAGCACATCGCGGTGCACGGCGAGAAGACCCCGCGCCCCTGACCCCGCCGGGCAGGGGCCGGGCCGCAGCAGGACAGCGCCGGCCGCCGCCCGAACGGGCAAACCGCTGGCCCGGTGACTGCCGGGCGGGCGAGTATGTACGCGATACCGACCGGCGGTGCTCCACCCGCCGACCGACCCACCGGAGACCCCCGCCATGCACCACACCTACGGCCCCGACGCCCTCTCCCCCGTCACCCTCGACCGCCGCGAGGGGCCGTACGGGGAGGCCGTCCTGCGCAAGCGGGGCGACGACTTCGAGATCATCGCCAACGGGTGCTTCCTGATGGACACCTCGGACGGGCGCTCCGAGCGGCTGCTGATCGACGCCGCGCTCGCCGCGCTGCCCGCAGGCCGGGCCGCCCCCGCGGTGCTCATCGGCGGACTCGGCGTCGGGTTCTCGCTCGTACGGGCCGCCGAGGAGCCGCGGTGGGGGCGGATCACCGTGGTGGAGCGGGAGCCGGCCATCGTGGACTGGCACCTGGGCGGGCCGCTGGCCGGGATCTCGGGGGAGGCGCTGGCCGATCCGCGGACCGCGATCCTGACGGCCGATCTCGTGGCCCACCTCCGTACCACTACGGAACGTTACGACGCACTGTGTCTGGACATCGACAACGGGCCGGACTGGACCGTCACCGAGGACAACGGCACCCTCTACTCCCCCGCCGGGCTGGCCGACTGCCTGCGCTGCCTCACACCCGGCGGAGTGCTCGCGGTGTGGTCCGCGCAGCCTTCCGCGGAGTTCGAGGAGGCCTTGCGCGATGCCGGTTTCCAGGGGGTTCGGACCGAAGAGGTAGGGGTTGCCCGAGGTGTGCCCGACGTGGTCCATCTCGCAATTCGCACCGGCTGAGATCCCCCCGCCGGGTATCCGGGCCCCCGGGACGCCCGGGGGCCAAGCGCCACAAGAGCGACACTCCGCCTCCTGCGCACGGCCGGTACGCACTCATGCCCTTGCACCCTGCGTAGCCGAAAACCGTCCGCTGCCTTTACGCTGCTGACCGATAACGGGATCTCCCGCGAAATTCACAAGCGATAACCGTGCGTCCGGGGGAATGTCCCCCGCGAGAACGGGCAGGGGCGGGGCGATGGAACAGACACACACCACCCACAACGGTGTCGCGGCCACCCCGGGCGCTCAGCGCCGCGTGCTGGTGGTCGAGGACGACGCGACGATCGTCGACGCCATTTCCGCCCGGCTGCGGGCCGAGGGCTTCCTGGTGCAGACCGCGCTCGACGGCCCCGCGGCCGTCGACGCGGCCGAGGCCTGGCAGCCGGATCTGATGGTGCTCGACATCATGCTGCCCGGCTTCGACGGGCTGGAGGTCTGCCGCCGCGTGCAGGCCCAGCGCCCGGTGCCGGTCCTGATGCTGACCGCCCGGGACGACGAGACCGACATGCTCGTCGGCCTCGGGGTCGGCGCCGACGACTACATGACCAAGCCGTTCTCCATGCGCGAGCTGGCGGCCCGGGTGCACGTACTGCTGCGCCGCGTCGAGCGGGCCGCGCTGGCCGCCGTGACGCCGCGCAGCGGCATACTGCGCCTCGGCGAGCTGGAGATCGACCACGCGCAGCGCCGGGTGCGGGTGCGGGCGGACGACGTCCACCTGACGCCGACCGAGTTCGACCTGCTGGTCTGCCTGGCCAACACCCCGCGCGCGGTGCTCTCCCGGGAGCAGCTGCTGGCCGAGGTCTGGGACTGGGCGGACGCCTCGGGCACCCGGACCGTCGACAGTCACATCAAGGCGCTGCGCCGGAAGATCGGCGCGGAGCGCATCCGTACCGTGCACGGCGTCGGCTACGCCCTGGAGACCCCGGCACCATGACCGCGCCCGGACCGGGGCTGCGGCCGTTCTCGATCAAGGCCAAGCTGGGCACGCTCGTCGTGGTCTCGGTCTTCATCACCACCGGGCTGCTGATGGTGGCCCTGCGCACCCGCACCGAGCTGCGGTTCATCACGGTGTTCTCGGTCATCGCGACCCTGCTGATCACCCAGTTCGTGGCGCACGGCCTGACCGCGCCGCTGGACGAGATGCGGGCCGTGGCCCGGTCGATCTCGCACGGCGACTACACCAGACGGGTGAGCGGCGCCGACCGGCGTGACGAGCTGGGCGATCTGGCCCAGACGATCAACCTGATGGCGGACGACCTGGCGGCCGTGGACCGGCACCGCAAGGAGCTGGTGGCGAATGTCTCACATGAGCTGCGCACCCCCATCGCGGCACTGAGAGCCGTGCTGGAGAACGTCGTGGACGGGGTGTCCTCGCCCGATCCGGAGACGATGCGCACCGCCCTCAAACAGACCGAGCGGCTCGGCAGGCTGGTGGAGACGCTGCTGGACCTGTCGCGGCTGGACAACGGCGTCGTCACGCTGAAGGCCCGCCGTTTCGAGGTGTGGCCGTATCTGTCGGGGGTGCTGAAGGAGGCGAACCTGGCCGCCGGGCACCGCCGGCTGTCCTCGGGCTCCGGCAACTCCACCCGCAAGGACGTCCACCTGCATCTGGACGTGTCCCCGCCCGAGCTGACCGCGCACGCGGACGCGGAGCGGCTGCACCAGGTGGTGGCGAACCTGATCGACAACGCGGTGAAGCACAGCCCCCCGCACGGCCGGGTCACGGTGCGCGCCCGGCGCGGCGCCCAGCCCGAGTCGCTGCACCTGGAGGTCGTGGACGAGGGCCCCGGTATTCCGGAGTCCGAGCGGCACCGGGTCTTCGAGCGTTTCAACCGCGGCGAGGTGACGTCCCCGCACGGGCCGGGCAGCGACGGCGGTACGGGGCTGGGTCTGGCGATCGCCCGCTGGGCGGTGGATCTGCACGGCGGACGGATCGGTGTGGCCGAATCAGCTCGCGGATGCCGCATCCGCGTCACTCTTCCGGGGATCCATCAACCGCGAGGTTGACATAGGGTTCGAACCGGAAGGGCACGTTCTGCGTGTTCTGTTCAAGGGGTACGGTCCAAGGGGCCGTAACAGCGGTCTCGCGTACCCGGAGCAATGCGGAACCAAGCTTGTTTCCCGCCATTTCCTGCGCCGAAACCCGACTTTCGATGTGACTTGCACGACGAAGACCGGCCCGGTCCGCATGGAACGGTCCGGGAGGCGTAGCCTTGATTTCCGCTGTCCACCACCTTGTGAAGCGGAAGAGGGCGGTTGCCGCCGTGTCGTCTCAGTCCCCCAGTAACTCGAGCATCTCGACCGACCAAGCCAGCCCGGGTTCGAACCCGGCTGCTGCGTTCGGCCCCAATGAGTGGCTCGTCGACGAGATCTACCAGCAGTACCTCCAGGATCCCAATTCGGTCGATCGCGCCTGGTGGGACTTCTTCGCCGACTACAAGCCGGGTACGTCCGGCACGGCGGACAAGCCCGTTCCCGGCGCCGCAGCCGCGGGGGCTGCGGCGCCCACGGCTCCGGCCGTGACCGCGCCGACCGCCACCGACCAGACCGCCCCGGCCGCGCCGGCGCAGCCCGCCGCCCAGGCCGCCCCGGCCCCGGCAGCACCCGCTGCCCCGGCGCCCGCGCCCGCCGCTCCGGCGGCTCCGGCCGCACCGGCGAAGGCGGCTCCGGCTCCGGCCAAGGCCGCTCCGGCCCCGGCCGCCAAGGCCGCCGCCGAACCGGCCGCCGAGGCCCCTGCCGGGCCGGAGTACGTGACGCTGCGCGGCCCCTCCGCCGCGGTCGCGAAGAACATGAACGCCTCGCTGGAGCTGCCGACGGCCACGTCCGTGCGCGCCGTCCCGGTGAAGCTGCTCTTCGACAACCGCATCGTCATCAACAACCACCTCAAGCGCGCCCGGGGCGGGAAGATCTCCTTCACGCACCTCATCGGGTACGCGATGGTGCAGGCCCTCAAGGCCATGCCGGCGATGAACTACTCCTTCGCCACCAAGGACGGCAAGCCGACCCTGGTCAAGCCGGAGCACGTCAACCTCGGCCTGGCCATCGACCTGGTGAAGCCGAACGGCGACCGCCAGCTGGTCGTCGCGGCCATCAAGAAGGCCGAGACGCTCAACTTCTTCGAGTTCTGGCAGGCCTACGAGGACATCGTCCGCCGGGCCCGCAACGGCAAGCTCGGCATGGACGACTTCTCCGGAGTCACCGCCTCGCTGACCAACCCCGGCGGCATCGGCACCGTCCACTCGGTGCCCCGCCTGATGCCCGGACAGGGCCTCATCATGGGTGTCGGCGCGATGGACTACCCGGCCGAGTTCCAGGGCACCTCGCAGGACACCCTGAACAAGCTGGGCATCTCGAAGGTCATGACCCTGACCTCGACGTACGACCACCGGGTCATCCAGGGCGCCGCCTCCGGCGAGTTCCTGCGGATCCTGTCCCAGCTGCTGCTCGGCGAGAACGACTTCTACGACGAGATCTTCAAGGCGCTGCGCATCCCCTACGAGCCGGTCCGCTGGCTCAAGGACATCGACGCCTCGCACGACGACGACGTCACCAAGGCCGCGCGGGTCTTCGAGCTGATCCACTCCTACCGGGTCCGCGGCCACGTCATGGCCGACACCGACCCGCTGGAGTACCGCCAGCGCAAGCACCCCGACCTGGACATCACCGAGCACGGCCTCACCCTGTGGGACCTGGAGCGGGACTTCGCCGTCGGCGGCTTCGCCGGGCAGACCCTGATGAAGCTCCGCGACATCCTCGGTGTGCTGCGTGAGTCGTACTGCCGCACCACCGGCATCGAGTTCATGCACATCCAGGACCCGAAGGAGCGCAAGTGGCTCCAGGACCGGGTGGAGCGTCCGCGCCCCGCGCCGGAGCGCGAGGAGCAGCTGCGGATCCTGCGCCGCCTCAACGCCGCCGAGGCGTTCGAGACGTTCCTGCAGACCAAGTACGTCGGCCAGAAGCGGTTCTCGCTGGAGGGCGGCGAGTCCGTCATCCCGCTGCTCGACGCGGTCATCGACTCCGCGGCCGAGGCGCGCCTCGACGAGGTCGTCATCGGCATGGCCCACCGCGGCCGGCTGAACGTCCTGGCGAACATCGTCGGCAAGTCGTACGCGCAGATCTTCCGCGAGTTCGAGGGCAACCTCGACCCGCGCTCGATGCACGGCTCCGGTGACGTCAAGTACCACCTGGGCGCCGAGGGCACCTTCACCGGTCTGGACGGCGAGCAGATCAAGGTCTCGCTGGCCGCCAACCCCTCGCACCTGGAGGCGGTGGACCCCGTCCTGGAGGGCATCGCCCGCGCCAAGCAGGACATCATCAACAAGGGCGGCACGGACTTCACCGTCCTGCCCGTCGCGCTCCACGGCGACGCGGCCTTCGCGGGCCAGGGCGTCGTCGCCGAGACGCTGAACATGTCGCAGCTGCGCGGCTACCGCACCGGCGGCACCGTGCACGTGGTGATCAACAACCAGGTCGGCTTCACCGCCGCCCCGGAGTCCTCGCGCTCCTCGATGTACGCGACGGACGTCGCGCGCATGATCGAGGCGCCGATCATCCACGTCAACGGCGACGACCCGGAGGCCGTGGTCCGCGTCGCGCGGCTCGCCTTCGAGTACCGGCAGACGTTCAACAAGGACGTCGTCATCGACCTCATCTGCTACCGCCGCCGCGGTCACAACGAGGGCGACAACCCGGAGTTCACCAACCCGCAGATGTACACGCTGATCGACAAGAAGCGCTCGGTGCGCAAGCTCTACACCGAGTCCCTCATCGGTCGCGGCGACATCACGCTGGAAGAGGCGGAGCAGGCGCTCCAGGACTTCCAGGGCCAGCTGGAGAAGGTCTTCGCGGAGGTCCGCGAGGCCACCTCCGCACCGTCCCAGCCGCACGTCCCGGACGTCCAGGCCGAGTTCCCGGTGGCCGTGACCACCGCGGTGTCCTCGGAGGTCGTGAAGCTGATCGCCGAGTCGCAGGTCAACATCCCCGACTCGGTCACCGTCCACCCGCGCCTGATGCCGCAGATGCAGCGCCGGGCCGCCTCGGTGGACAACGGCACGATCGACTGGGGCATGGGCGAGACGCTCGCCATCGGTTCGCTGCTGATGGAGGGCACCCCGGTCCGGCTCGCCGGCCAGGACACCCGCCGCGGCACGTTCGGCCAGCGGCACGCGGTGCTCGTCGACCAGAAGACCGGCGAGGACTACACCCCGCTGCTCTACCTCTCCGAGGACCAGGCCCGGTACAACGTCTACGACTCGCTGCTCAGCGAGTACGCGGCGATGGGCTTCGAGTACGGCTACTCGCTGGCCCGCCCGGAATCGCTGGTCATCTGGGAGGCCCAGTTCGGTGACTTCGTCAACGGCGCGCAGACCGTCGTGGACGAGTTCATCTCCTCGGCCGAGCAGAAGTGGGGCCAGACCTCCGGCGTCACGCTGCTGCTGCCGCACGGCTACGAGGGCCAGGGCCCGGACCACTCGTCCGCCCGCCCGGAGCGCTTCCTCCAGATGTGCGCGCAGGACAACATGACGGTCGCCATGCCGACGCTGCCGTCGAACTACTTCCACCTCCTGCGGTGGCAGGTCCACAACCCGCACCACAAGCCGCTGATCGTCTTCACCCCGAAGTCGATGCTCCGGCTGAAGGCGGCCGCGTCGAAGGCGGAGGAGTTCACCACCGGTGGCTTCCGTCCGGTGATCGGCGACGAGTCGGTCGACCCGAACGCGGTCCGCAAGGTCGTCTTCTGCGCCGGCAAGGTCTACTACGACCTGGAAGCCGAGCGCGAGAAGCGCGGCGTGACGGACACCGCGATCATTCGCCTCGAGCGCCTGTACCCGCTGCCGGGTGCCGAGCTCCAGGCCGAGATCGCCAAGTACCCGAACGCCGAGAAGTACCTGTGGACCCAGGAGGAGCCGGCCAACCAGGGCGCATGGCCGTTCATCGCCCTGAACCTGATCGACCACCTGGATCTGGCCGTCGGCGCCGACGTCCCGCACGGTGAGCGCCTGCGCCGCATCTCGCGGCCGCGCGGCTCCTCCCCCGCGGTCGGCTCGGCCAAGCGTCACCAGGCCGAGCAGACCCAGCTGCTGGACGAGGTCTTCGAGGCCTGACCGGCACAGCACGAACCGGGGGCCCGGTACCGCGAGACCGTCGCGGTGCCGGGCCCGCGGCGTTGCGTCGGGCCGCCGGGCTCAGATGATGAGCGGTTCGAAGGGCCAGAAGGCCGGGTAGCGGGGCCTGGTCGCGATCGCCGCGTAACAGGCCACGGACAGCGGATGGCGGGACGTCAACGTGGCGTTGGCCCGCTCGCAACTGACCCGGCCCAGCTCGCGGGCCGCGCCGGTCCGCCCCGTGCGGGCCCTCATGACGACCGCGTTCATCGCGCAGCCGATGGCCCAGGGATGCTCCTCGCCGACCGCGCCCGCCATCGCGGTACGGGCCCGCTCGACCCGCTCGTATCCCGGGTCGCGGTCACCGAGCGACCAGTGCATCAGCCCCAGGTTGCCCTCGGCGCCGATCGTGTACGGATGCCGGTCGCCCAGCATTCGCCGGTAGCCGGTCACCACGTGTTCGTGAAGTTCCAGCGCCTGTCGGGGGTCACCGGCCTCCCTCTCCGCCGTCGCGACGGCCGTGGTGATCAGGAGGGTGAGGGGGTCGTGCTCTCCCAGGAGACGCAGGGCGCTCTGCCTGGTCGCGGCGAGCGCCGGAAGCGCGGACACGGCTCCCTCCAGCGCGTACTGGCAGAGTGTCAGGTGGTACTGGGCGCGCAGCGTCTGCGGGTTGTTGCCGCCCATCCCCCGCAGATGGCGCCCGACCGTGTCGCGCAGGGCGAGTTCCGCCTCCCGGTGCCGCCCGAGGAGCCGCAGGTCCATGGCGAGGTTGATCTCCGAGTACAGGGCCGGCGGCGCGTCGGGCGTCAGG
The DNA here is from genome assembly GCF_003751445.1 of Streptomyces sp. 840.1. NCBI lineage: Bacteria > Bacillati > Actinomycetota > Actinomycetes > Kitasatosporales > Streptomycetaceae > Streptomyces > Streptomyces sp. 840.1. Next base: position 562,369 of record NZ_RJUU01000001.1, read on the forward strand.
ACGGACCGGCGCACCGCCAGGGTGCGCTCGTCCTGTTCCCTGGCCTCTTCGTAGCGGCCGAGCAGCCGCAGCGACACAGCGAGGTTGTTCTCCGCGTTGAGCGTGCGGGGGTCCTCGGGGCCGAGCAGCTGCCGGTCGCGCTCCAGGATCGAGGCGGAGAGGTCCAGCGCCTCCTGATAGCGACCGAGGCCTCTCAGATCGGCGGCGAGACCACCGGCGGCACGCAGGTGGTCGAGGTCCAGGTATCCGCGCTCGGCGGCCAGGAAGTCAGCGGTGGCGCGCTCGACGCTCTCGCTGCCCCGGTAGTCGCCGAGAGCCCGCAGCAGGTTGGCGTAGTGGTGGCGCAGGGCCAGGATCCGGTGGTCGGCGGGCCCGAGCAGCGCCTCCCAGGACTCCATCGCGGGGGCGGCGAACCGGACGCCGCTCCCGTACTCGCCCGAAAGGTACATGTACCGCAGGCAGTTGAGCACCAGTCGCTGTACCTGTGGGTCCTCGCTCTCCAGGACCTCGGCCCATTTGAGGTGGGGGGTGAGGGCGGCGTAGGCAGGCCAGTGGCGGATGTCGGCGGGATCGCCGGGGTCTGCGGCGGCGAGGGCGCGCCGGGCGACGTCGGCGCATACCCGGCGGTCGTGGTCCGGCATGTCCTTGCGGACCAGCTGATGGACCATGCGGTGCAGATGGATCGAGTCCACGGACCGGTGGCCGCCGTCCGATTCATGGAACTCCAGCCATACCACCGAGTACTGGCGCAACTGTCCGACGGCCCTGTCCCAGATGAGCGGATCGTTCATCAGGCCCGCAAATGGTGACGGCAGTTCGTCGCCCGCCGCTCCTCTCAGCAACCGCACGGGAATGGCGCCGGGTGCGAAGAAGCTGCACAGTCGCAGCAGGTCGAGCGCATCGGGCACGGTGTCCCTGAGCCTGTTCAGCAGGATCGACCAAGCGGTCTGGAAGGCCATCGGGAAGTCGGCGGACACCTTCACGACGTCCTGGCCGGCCCCGCTCTCAAGGAGTTCGAGGTACTCCTCGACCGGCAGGCCGGAGCCGTTGAGCCAACCGGCGGTCTGATCGAGCAGCAGCGGCAGGTCCTCCAGCGCCCCGGCCAGCCGGTCCGCATCGGCGGGGTCCAGCCGGGGGGCGCGGCGCCGGATGAAGCCGACCGACTCCTCGCGCCGGTAGACGGGCACCTCGATCGGCGCGTCCCGCCCCTCCTCCTCGCCGGTGCTGCGGGAGGTGATCAGTACGTGTCCCGTGCCGGCGGGCACCAGGTCCCGGATCTGGTCGGGTTCGTCGGCTCCGTCCAGCACAACGAGCCACCGCTCGTACGGTTCGCCGCGCCGCAGCGACTCGTGCACGGCGCGCAGCCGCTCCCCGTACTCCGGGCCTGTGGACAAGTGGAGTTCGGGGGCGAGTTCGGCGAGCTTGTAGCGAACCGGGGTTCGCCGGTCGGCGGGCACCCACCACACGACGTCGTACTCGAAGCCGAACCGGTGGACGTACTCGGCGGCCAGCTGCGTCTTGCCGACCCCCGGCATCCCGCTCAGGGTGACGGTGGCCCCGCCGGGTCCTCCCGCGTGGAAGGCCTCGCCGATGCCGGCGAGCAGTTCCTCGCGGCCGGTGAAGCGGGTGTTGCGGCGCGGCACCCCGCCCCACACCTCGGGGGTGTGGGCCGGGTGGTGCGGGCCCGGCCTGGCGGCGACGTCCTCGGGCAGCGGGCCGGTGGGGAGGCCGAGGCGTACGAGCAGCCGGCGCTCGGCGTCCTCCTCGCCGACGCCGTACAGCTCCAGCGGGTCCAGCAGGGAGACCGCGCCGCCCAGCGGGGCGGTGTGGGTGAACCAGACCGCCGCGAACCGCTCCCGCCGGGGCCCGACGACCTCGCGCAGGGCCCGGTCCCACTCCTCGCGCCCGTGGCCGGCGAGCTGGACGTACCGGGGGCTGAGCAGGAGCAGGACCCGGCCGCCGGAGCGGGCCAGCGCGCGCAGCGTGTCGGCCGGTGAGTCGCCTGCCCGGGGGTCCCGGCACTGCCGGCGGACGGTCACCCCGCGCCGCTCCAGCCGGTCGGCGGTCCATGCCGCCCAGGCCCGGTCGGAGTCGGCGTGGCTGAGGGTGATGCCGGTACCGGGTGCGGGGGGCTGCGGAGCGGGCGGGGCTGCGGTGCCCGGTCGGCGCGCGGTCGCCCGGGGGCGGGCCCCGGTGGGCGGTGCGCCGCTCGGGGGCGCCCCGGGGCCCCCGGGCCCCGGCAGCCACCGGTCGCCCGGCCCCCCGTGCGGGTCGGCGGACTCCGTGATGCGGCAGGGCAGTTCGGCCCTGCGGACCGGGGCGCCCCACTGGTTGGAGATGGTCAGCCGCAGCACCGCGGGCCCGGTCGCGGTGCCCGCGGTGACGAGGAATCTGGCCGGGCCGTACGTACCGCCGAAGCGGTGCAGTACGAGTCCCGGGTCGTCGAGCACCTCGCAGACGAAGTGCGGGGCGCCGTCCAGGGAGACGCTGAAGGCCAGCTCCTCCTCCTCGTACGGCCAGGCCTCGCTGTCCTCCTCGTCGCGGGCGTTCAGGGGGCCGCGCAGGTCGACGCCGACGCACTGGACCACGCCGGGTCCGACCTCGGGCAGCCAGCCCACGACGGGCTCGATCAGCAGCGGCCGCTCGTCACCGTTCACTCCCGGCCCCCGCCCGTGTGCGGGCCGTCGTCCGCGTACCGGCCGGTGAGGTGCAGGGTACTGAGCGGGTGCCCGTAGTACTGGAACATCAGGCTGTACAGCAGCCGCAGGGCGTTGCGCTGCCCCCGCTCGTCGAACGTGCCGTCGTCCCGGACCATCAGCGGAACCCCGCCCTCCGCGAGGAACCTCTCGTGCGCCCCGGTCCGGAAGGCCCGCAGGGCGCGTGCCACCGGCCGGTCCGGGTCGGCCGTCACCGTCTCGACGAGTCGGCGGATGAGCTCACGGGCCTCGGCGTCACCGACCTTCCCCGCGGTGACGATGCAGCCGCCCGCCCCGTTGCCGAGGAAGACCTCCGTGAAGCCCCGCAGATACTGTCTGCCGTCCCCGTCGTGGTCCAGGAACCGGCCGGAGTGGCAGGCGTTGAGGCAGACCAGTGAACCGTCCCGGCCGAGCAGGCGCATGCCGTGGTCGTGGTACTCCGCCCAGGTCACGTCGGCCAGGGTGAGTTTGCTGAGCTCCTGGTCGAAGGTTCCGTGGCAGCCCATGTAGACCAGTCCTGTGGGGTCGGCGGTGTGTTCGTCCAGGCTCTTCAGGAACGACACGATGCCGGAGTGCGGCCGGTGCTCGTAGCCGTGGAAGACCTCCCGGTCGGAGCGCATGTCCGGGTGGAAGTAGCCGAGCACGGCACCGGCGGGGGCGGCGACGGCGGTCGGGAAGTCGTCGCCGCCCCGGACCGCGTCGAACCAGCGCGCCAGGTCGACGAGCGTCCCGAGCATTCCGCCGGGGAGTCCCGCGGCCGGCTCCGGTGGCAGGGCGAGCGCCTCCCAGGGCAGGTCGAAGCCGGTCTGGTCGAGTATCACGAGCTGCAGGCTGTTGCCGTGGACCTGCCGGCACCGATTGATCCAGCCGGTCAGCGGGCCCTGGTTGCGCGACCAGCGGTGGATGGAACGGAGCAGTTCGGACGGCGGTTCGCCGCCGGGCCGGGCGTTGCCGAGGCTGATCGCCGCCGGGCGCCGCTGGCCGTCGCCCGAGGTGTATGGGAGGGGCGCGACCCCGGGGCACCAGGCCTCGAAGCCGTACGCCTGGGGCAGTCCGGGCGAGGAGTGCCGGCGCCGCACCCGGACCCGGGCGTACCGGGTGTCGGGGGCCTGCCGGGCGTCGACGGCCACCGTGCCGAGCCCCAGCGGTTCGGCGGTACGCGCCCTGGCCGGCACGACGGCCCGTGGGACGGGCAGCGCCTGTCCGGCCAGCCTGCCCAGGCGCCGGATCACGTTGCGGGGGTCATCACGCACGGCCGGCCCCCTCGTCGTCGGCCCGCGCCGCGATGACGTCGGCGCCGAGCGCGTCCGCGAGTTCGGCGGGCAGTGCGGTGTACGGCCGTCGCCCGGGGTCGATGACCACGCTGTGCAGCCGGGTGCCGCCCAGGGCGCCGATCCGTTCGGCGGCCCGCATCGCGTCCGTCGTCCCGGTGCGCCCGGCCGGGCCGCGCTCCCGGCGTCCGGTGCGGCCCTCGGTCAGCGGCACGTTGCCCCGCCCGTCGGTCACGACCACGAGCAGCGCCTCGACGAGTCCGGCGCGGTGGTGCCGGAAGGCCCGGCGCAGGGCGCTGCCGGCCTGGTCGAGGCCGTGCGCGAGCGGGGTGGCGCGGCCGGCGGGCCGGCCGAGTGCGGCGGCGATCCTCGGGTCCCGGGTGGACCGGGCGGAGAACGAGCCGGCCCGCAGTTCGTTGGCCGCTCCGCGGGCGCCCACCTCCACGACGTGGACGGCGGCCCGGGTGACGTAGGCCCACTGGAGGAACGGTTCGAGCGCCGGGCGCCAGTCCCAGTCCCCCCGGCAGGTGTGGTCGAGGACGAGGGTGAGCATCCGGACGGGTTCGGGTGCCCGGACATAGCCGCGCAGGTCCTGCGGGAGGATCACCAGCGATCCCTGGCCGCCGCGTATCGCCCGGTACTTGGCGGCCTCCATCGCGGTGCGGACCGGGGCGAGGTCCCACAGGTCGCGGGCGCGCCGCACCCCCACGACGGCACCGCGCGAGGCCCGGGTGCCCGCTGTCCGGCGGGCCGGTATCCGCAGCGTCGCCCCGTCGGGCCCCGGGCCCGCGCCGTCCTCCGGGTACGGGGTGAGGGGGCCGGGCGCCGCGCCCCGGACCGGGGCCGGGGCCGGACCGAGGGAGACCGCGGCCTCCGGCTCCCGCACGAACGGGCCGGTCCCGGGCGGTGGTTCGGGTCCGGCCGGGTGGTCCGGAAGCGGACGGCCGGGGCCCGGCCCGGGAGCCCGTGGCGGCTCGGGGGCGGGGGCGGAGGCGGGGGGTGGTGCCGGAGGACGGTGGACGGTGCGCAGACGGATCAGCCGGGCGGCCCGGTCCACGTGGGCGGGTGCGACGTGGACGGGGGCGGTGGTGGTCGCCGCGGTCGCCGGGTCGCCGAGCGGCTCCGCCCGCTCCTGCGCAGCGTCCAGCCGGGCCAGGGCGCGGGCGATGCGGCCCAGCGCGAGGGCTCTGCGGTGACCGGGCCCCTCCCTGTCGTCCAGGTGCTCCAGCACCGACGCGGCGAACCCGTCGGCGAGCGTGGCGGGCCGCCGTGGCGTGCGCGGGCTCAGCGCGGCGGCCCAGGCGGCGGGCAGCGGGCCGAGGGGGCCGGGGCCCGGCCGCAACCGCAGACCGGGGACGCCGAGGCGGACGGCGAAGCGGTCCAGGAGGTGCGGCGAGACGTGTGCGGCGTCCTCGGACCGGCAGAACGCCAGCCACCGGGCGCGGGGCGTCCACCTGCGCCGGATGCCGGAGTGTTCGAGGGTGGCGGTGTCCGCGCCGAGGAGCTGGACGGCGGCCCGCATCCCCGGCACGCTCAGCCGGGCCAGGTCGGGCACGACGACGAGCGGCGGGACGTCTCCTGTCTCGGCCAGCGGTCCTGGCCCCAGGGTGAATTCGATGCCGCCCGAGCCCCGCCGCACCAGGGGCCGTGACCACAGGTCGTCGTCGGCGGTCGCGGCGTCGAGCGTCGTGCGGGGCACGGCCTCCGGCGGCCGGCCGCAGGCCGTGCCGAGCACCTCGGCGAACACCCGGGCCACGGCGGGGACCTGCTCGGACGGCAGGTCGAAGAGCAGCACACCGGTCAGGCCCGGCTCCAGGGCGGAACAGACCAGCGCGGTCAGCAGCCGGTGGGCGGCGTCGTCACGCTCCTCCGGGTCCTGGGTCTGCGGCGGCCGGGCGGACACGCGGTCAGCCGAACAGACCGGCGAGGGCGCCGTACTCGTCGGGCCCCCAGGCGAACTCCGCTCCGTGGGCGGATTCGGGCCTGCGGTGGCGCAGCGCGAGCGGCAGCACCCGGTGCACGTGCCGGGGCTCGACCCGCCCCGCGCCCTCCAGGGCCGCCAGCGCGCGGGCGGCTTTGGCCACCAGGAGGTCGCCGCGTTGCCCGACGGCGCCGGACCGGGCGGCCGCCTCGGCGCAGAGCCTGCTGATGTCGTCGTCCAGGCGGACCTCGGTGAGCCGGTCGCGGGCGGCCAGCAGCTGTTCGCGCAGGCGCCCGTTCTCCTCGTGCGCGGCCAGCAGCCAGGCCGAGCCGTCGGTTTCGAGCTCTTCCTCGAAAGTGAGCACGGTGGTGATCATCCGGTGCCGCTGCTCGATGTCGAGCTCGGCCGCCGTGACCATCAGCCCGAAGCGGTCGAGCAACTGGGCGCGCAGGCTGCCCTCCTCCGGGTTCATGGTGCCGACGAGCCCGAAGGAGACATGGGTCTCGGTGTCGATGCCCTCGCGCTGGACGGACAGCACCCCCGTGGAGACGACGTCCAGGATGATGTTGACGATGTGGTCGTCCAGGAGGTTGACCTCGTCGATGTACAACAGCCCTTTGACGTGTGCCTCTTCGAGCAGTCCGGCCTGCCTCCTGGCCTCGCCCCGCATCAGCGCGTCCAGTTCCCAGCCGCCGAGCACCCGGTCGTCGGTCGCGTTGATCGGCAGGGTGACGGGCAGCCGGCCGCCGGTCATCAGCGCGAAGGCGCGGACGACGGTGGACTTGGCCGTGCCGCGCTGTCCCGCGATGAGGACGCCGCCGATTCCCGGGGCGACGAAGTTCAGCTCCAGCGCGAGCTTGAGCTCGTCCTGCCCGACGATTCGGCTGTACGGCAGGATCGGGACCGCCCGCGCCGGCTCACTCATGAAGGCGTCACCGTGGCCGTGGCGCGCTCCTCGCGTCCCGGCTGCCAGCGGAAGGTGACCTGGATCTGCGCCTGCGCACCGGTCTTCACCACGGCGGCCATCCCGGCCTCGAAGGTGATGCCGACCTGGAGCTCGATCTCGTCGGGCCGCAGCCCCTGCCCCAGGTCACCGAGCCTGCGCATGGCCTGGGAGGCGCACCGGCGGGCGAGGTCGAGGCCGTCCCCGTACAGATCGCCGGCCGCCCCCACCGCGCGCCTGGCCGCCGCCGCGGCGTCCCGGGTCTCCTCGCTGCCGTACAGGGAGTCCACGTCAGTGGCGGCCGCCCCGGTCGCGGTGTACGCCTCGGCGTCCACCACGACAGGTATCGGGCCGTCCTCCCCCGGTGCCACCGAGCCCACAACGACAGCCATACGCGCCCCCTGAATCACCAACCGACCTGTCCAGCAAGGTTACTGACGCGTTCTCACCTACCGCCGGGGTTTCCGGCAGGCTGATCAGATGATCTGCGGTTCGAAGTCCCAGAACGGCCGGTTGCGGGAGCGCGCCGAGATGGTATGGACGTGCTGCGCGCCCAGGGTGGTCACCAGATCGTCGAGCGCCTCCGACTCGACCTTCTCCGCCCGCTGCCGCTCGCGCAGTGCGCGCAGATCGGCCGCGTGGGCGATCCGGGCGGTCAGGGTCAGCGGGTGGGTCCTGCCGAGCACCTCGGTGGCACGGGCGATGACCGAGTCCGTCAGCGCCGTTGCGGACTCGGGGTCGCCGACGAGATTGCGGAGAGCGGCGGCGTTGACCGCGCAGCCCAGAGTCCAGGGGTGGTTCTCGCCCACCGCCCGGCCCATGTCCACGAGCGCCTCCTCCAGGAGGTGGTACGCCTGGTCCCGCTCCCCGACGCTGCGCAGGATCAGGGCGTGGTTGGCGCGGGTGCCCGCCACGTAGGGGTGCTGGTCGCCCAGCATGTCCACGTAGCCCTCGACGACCTTCTCGCTTATGGCGCGGGCCTGGTCGATGTCGGCGTGTTCGCGGGCGAAGAAGCTCTGGCTGGCCGCGAACATCATGGTGAGCGGGGCGGCCTCACCGAGCACCCGCTCACCCCGCTCCAGCACCCGGCTGAACAGCGCCGCCGCCTTGTTCCGCTCGCCCGAGCGGTACTGGCAGAGCGCGAGGTTGTGCTCGGCGGTCAGGGTCTGCGGGTTGTCCTGGCCCATCACGAGCCGGTGCACGCGGACGCTCTGGCTCTGGATCGACTCCGCCTCGGTGTAGCGCCCGAGCAGCCGGAGGTCGGTGGCGTAGTGGATCTCGGAGTAGAGGGTCCAGCTGTGGCGCGGGCGCAGCAGCTGGCGGCGCGATTCCAGGGTGCGCCGGTTGAGTTCAAGCGACTCCTCGTACCGTCCGAGCAGGCGCAGGGACGTACCGAGGTTGTTCTGCGCGCTGAGCGTGCGCGAGTCCTGGTCGCCCAGCAGTTCGCGGTACGAGGCCAGGATCCAGCCGGACATCTCGTGCGCCTCGTCGTACTGCCCGAGGCCGCGCAGGTCGGCCGCGAGACCGCCGGCCGCGCGCAGGTGTTCCAGGTCGTCGGCGCCCCGCTCGGCGCGCAGGTGGTCGACGGCGGCCCGTTCGATGACCTCGGTCCCGGCGTAGTCACCGACCGCGCGCAGCAGGTTGGCGTAGTTGTAGCTGAGGTCCCAGACGCGGGGGTGGTTCTCGCCCAGCAGCTCGCCCCAGGCCTTCATGGCGCGGGAGCCGAGCTTGATGCCGGCCCGGTACTCGCCGGAGAGGTACATGTAGCGCAGGCAATTGAGCACCAGCGAGTGCACCGCGGGGTCGGTGCTGCGCAGCACGTCGGCCCACTTCAGGTGCGGGGCGATCTCGGCGTACGCGGGCCACAGCCGGGTGTCGGTGGGGCGGCCCGGGTCTGCGGAGGCGAGGGCGCGGCGGACCACGTCGATGAATTCCTCGCGGTCGCGCTCCGGCATGTCCTTGCGGACGATCTGGTGGACCATCCGGTGCAGGTAGACGGACTCGCCGGACGACGTCTCGTCGATGACCGACTCGTGGGACTCCAGGCGGACCACGGAGTACTGGCGCAGCTGGCTGATCGCCTTGTTCCACAGCAGCGGGTCGTTCATCAGGCCGGACAGCTGCTCGGGCAGTTCGCCCGGCGGCATTTCCTTGAGCAGCCGTACGGGGATGGAGCCGGGGGCGAAGAAGCTGCACAGGCGCAGCAGGTCGACGGACTCGGGGACGGTGTCCCGGAGCTTGTTCAGCAGTATCGACCAGGCGGTCTGGAAGGCCAGCGGGAAGTCGGCGGAGACCTTGACGACGTCCTGGTCGATGCCGCCGCCGAGCAGCTCGATGTACTCCTCGACCGACATGTCGGAGTCGTTCAGCCAGCCGGCGGTCTGGTCGAGGAGCAGCGGGAGGTCCTCCAGCGCCTCGGCGAGCTGGTCGGCCTCGGGGCGGGTGAGGCGGGGGGCGCGGCGCAGGATGAAGGCGATCGATTCGTCGCGCGCGTAGACCGGTACCTCGACGAGGTTGCTGTTGTGCTCGCCCCACTCGGGGTTGCGGGAGGTGATCAGGACATGGCCGGGGCCGGTGGGCACCAGGTCCCAGATCTGTTCGGGTTCGTCCGCGCCGTCCAGGACCAGCAGCCAGTGCGAGTGCGGGTCGCCGCGGCGCAGCGAGTCGCGTACCGCGCGCAGCCGTTCGCCGTATTCGGCGCCGGTGGACAGGCCCAGTTCCGGGGCGAGTTCGGCGAGCTTCTGGCGGTAGAGGGCGCGCCGGTCGGCGGGTACCCACCACACCACGTCGTACTCGGAGCCGAAGCGGTAGACGTACTCGGCGGCCAGCTGCGTCTTGCCCACACCCGACATGCCGTGCAGGGTGACGACCCCCGCACCGGCGCCGGCGTCCTGGAGGGCCGTGTAGGCCTTGCTGAGCAGTTCCTCGCGGCCGGTGAAGCGGGTGTTGCGGCGCGGTACGCCGCCCCACACCTCGGGGGTGTCCGCCGGGTAGCGCGGGCCGGGCCGCGCCTCGGCGTCCTCGGGCAGCGGGTCGGTGGGCAGGCCCAGCCGCACCAGCAGCCGGCGTTCGGCCTCGTCCGCGCCGACGTTCGTCAGGTCCGCGGCGCCGAAGACGGAGGTGGCGCCGGGCAGGGCCGAGGTGGTGACGGACGCGGCGGCGAAGCGGTCCGGGTCGGGGGCGACGACCTCGCGCAGGGCGCGGTTCCACTCCTCGTGGCCGCGGGGTCCGACCTGGAAGTACCAGTCGCTGAGCAGGACCAGGATCCGGCCCCGGGAGAGCATCAGGTCGCGCAGGGCGTCCTCCAGCGGGACCTCGACCGGAGGGTCCCAGCGCTGCTGGACGACCGTCACCCCGCGCCGCTCCAGCCGGTCCGCGATCCACGCCGCCCAGGCCCGGTTGAAACCGGCGAAACTGAGGGTGACGGTCTGCGCCCCGGTTGCTCCAACTTGCTTACGCGTTCCGGGCATTCAACCGTCTCCCTGACCTCGTTGCGAGCTCTTTCAAGATACACCGGAGCCGCTCGCTCCGGCCGGAATCTCCTGGCCGCTCAGCTCCCGGATGATCCGTTCCTCTGCTGCCATATCACCTTGGCGGTGCTCACATAGGCCTCCGCGCGAGCCAGGTGACCCGTGGGTGGCGGCGAATCCTCCAGACGGTGGTAGACCGTGATCATCTCGTTGACGAGCACCCGGCCCTCGGCGGTCAGCGCGGCGGAGCCGGCCAGCACCGGCAGTACGGCGCCGACCTGTTGGCGGCAGCGCGCGTGTTCCGCCCAGGCCAGATCGCGGTGGGTGACCCGCCGCGCGCCGAGCGCGAACCGCTGCCAGTAGTCGGCCAGCGCCAGGTGCGAGTAGGCGCCCTGGAGCAGTCCGTCGAAGGGCCTGGGGTCGGAGCGCCACGGTGCGAAGTGGCGTGGGGTGGCGTCCTCGTGGTGCAGCCTGACGAGTGAGCCGAGCGCGGCGAGCTTGGTGTGCTGGAGTTCGTGCACGAGGGTCGAGGCGAAGTAGGCGGGCGTGGCGGGCTTGCTGCTGAGGACCGCGCCGAACGCCTCGCGCCGGGTGCCGCTGCAGTGGGCCGCGCCCTGGCCGGTCGGCCCGGACCCCGGCGGCGGCCCGAGCGGCACGAGGCAGCGCAGCAGGACGGCCGCCTCGGTGAGCCGGTGCTCGCCGCCCACGCGCAGCAGCGGTTCGACCCCGGACCAGGACTCGGTCCAGGCCTTGCGTTCGTGGTCGTCGATGTGGGTGGCGGCGCTCAGCCCGTGGCGTTCCAGGCCGGTGCCCCGGGTGCGGTACGGGTCGAGGTCGTCCAGCGGTACGGGGCGGGTGCCCGGCAGTACGGCCGGCAGGGTGAGCACCGGCAGCCAGCGTGGGTCGGCCGAGCTCATGGTGCCGTCGGGCAGCGCCCGTACCGACAGGGGCGGGGCGCCGGCCGGGCGGAGCGTCATCTCGGTTCCGTCGTAGCCGAGTCCGACCGGGCCCGGGTCCACCCGTGCCGCCCCCAGGGTGGGCAGCGAGAGCAGTCCTTCGCGGGCGGTGAGCCGGGTGGTGCAGGGCAGCCCGGCCCGGACCGAGGCTGCTGCGGCGAGGGCGCCGAGGTGGGCCAGGTCGGTGCGGAGTTCCGGGCCCGCGGCGGTGGTCGCGGTGAGGCCGCCCAGCAGCCGCTGCGCCCAGGGGCCGGCCATGGGGTGGAACAGCACGGTGCGCACGGCGGCCCGGTCGGTGCGTTCGGCCGCTTCGAGCAGCGCCCAGTCCTCGCGGAGCCGGTCCAGCGCTCCGGGCGGGCACACGGTCGCGGGGGCGGCCTCCGCGGCGTCGAGCAGGGCCCGCAGGAGGACGAGGCGGCGGGTGTCCTGGTCGCGGACGAGCAGGCCGAGGGAGTCGGTGTCGCCCTCGGTGCGGCCGAGTTCGCGCAGTACGCGATCGGGTATGGCGGGGCTCATGGGGGGTCTCCTGCGGTTGCGTCGGCGAGCCGGTCCGCGACGTGGCGGACCAGCCGTTCGAGGTCCGCGCAGTAGACGGACGGGTTGATGAAGCCGTTCTCTGCGCGGTAGCGGTGTGCGTAGTGGCCGCCGCCGCAGACGGTCAGCAGCGGGCAGGACCGGCAGGCGGCGGCCAGCGCGCCGGCTCCGGCCTGGCGGGCGGCGACGCCGGGGTGGCGCAGGGCGTCGTCGAAGGTGTGGCGGAACACGTCGAGTCCGGTGGCGGCGGCCGTGTCGTAGGCGGACTTGAGGGAGTCGACCTGTTCGATCGACCCGTCGGTCTCGACCACGACGGCGTTGACGGGGTCGAGCCCCAGGGATTCGGTGGCGGCGGGCAGGCCGAGGAGCAGGGCGACGCACTCCTCGAAGAGCCGGATCCGGGTCTCCCGCCGGGCCGCCGGCCACCAGCGGTCGAAGACGGCGCACAGCCAGTCGCCGTACGGGGTGGCGCGGCCCGACCCCGGGCCCCTGGGGATGCCCGCCGGGTCCGGCAGTCCGGGCGGCGGGCTGGTCCAGTTGCCGTGCGGCAGGAGCAGGTCCAGGGCCGGCGGGCGCAGGGCGAGCAGCGACTCGTACATCTCGACGGGGTCGGTGCGCGGGTCGACGACGGTGAGGATGCCCGCGTACGCGCCGGGGTGCCGGTCGGCGAGGAGCCGGGCGCCGCGTGCGGCGGCGGGCCAGGAGGGGCGCCCGGCGTGGTCGGTGCGCTGGGTGTTGTGGGCGGCCAGTCCGCCGTCCAGGCTGATGCCGATGCTGATGCCGTGCCGGGCGAGCACGGTGACGCCCGCGTCGGTGAGCAGCGTGGCGTTGGTCTGCACGGTGGCGTGGACGGTGCAGCCGGGCGGCACCCGCTCGCGCACCCGGTCGGCGAGTGCGGCCAGCCGGTCCGGGCCGGCGAGCAGGGGTTCGCCGCCGTGCAGCACCAGGGCGACGTGGAGCAGCCGGTGGGCGGCCGCGTGTTCCGCGATCCGGTCCGCGGTGCGCTCCAGGACGGCGGGCGCGGCGGCGGCCGGCCGGTCCCGCCAGGTGCGGTCCGGGCCCTCGTACAGGTAGCAGTAGCGGCAGGCGAGGTTGCAGCGGCCGTGCACCTTCACGATGAACTGCCCGAACGGTACGGGTGCGGGCGGGCCCGCGCGGCCGTCGGCCGGTTCCGGGCGCGGCCCGGCTCCGGGGAACGGCCCGCCGCTCCCGTCCGCGTACCGCCGCTCCCCCTGTGGCATCGCCCGTCGGGCCACTCCGGCACCCCCGTGCTGGTCGTCTGCCGGGACGGTCACCGGCACCGGCCCGGGGTGAGTATCCCCGGCGCCGGCGCGGGCAGACCCGTCCCGGTCGATGATGTCCTGATCGGCCGCGCCCCGGGCCGAAACCGTGCGGGTCCGGGGCGGGGCGCGGCGGGGCCGCCCGGCTCAGAAGGCGTTGTTGAACCCCCAGAGCATCTCCCGGGGCTGTTCGGCCCGGCCGCGCAGGTCCGCGACCACCTCCGACAGCACCGGGTGGCTCAGGGTCCGCAGGGTCTCCAGATCGAGACCCAGCAGATCCGGCAGCGCGCCCCCGGCTGCGGGCCCACCGCCGCCCGTGCCCGCGGGCACATCCGCCCCGTCATCACGTGTCGACTCGTCCATCACGCCTCCCCGTACTCAGCAGCGGGCCGCCCGCGCCGCGCTCGCCGTTGAGCGCGCACCGCCGGTCCCGCGTCCCTGACCCGCTTCGTCCCTCTGCCCGCGCCCCGGCCGGCGCCGGTCGCGCGCCGGCCGTGCCCGTATCCGGTCCGGGCGCACGGCTGTGCCGGGTGCTCGTCGTTGAGCACTCAGCGCTCCAGCTCGGCCAGCCGCTCGGCGGTACGGTCGCCCGCCGCGCCGCCGCCGTCCGGCAGCTTGCGCCACTCCAGGCGGGCCGCCCGGTACGCCTCTCGCGCGGCCCGGGGGCGCCCCGCTCTCTCATACGTCATACCCCGCCAGTGGTTGGCTGTAGCACCCAACTCCACGGACTCCCGCAGCTGTTGCGGACTCTCCAGCTCCGCTTCGGCCGTCGCGGCGGAGGCCGCGGCCGAGCGGAAGGCCTCCGCCGCCTCGTCGCGCCGGCTCGGCCTGACCAGTACGTCGGCGGCCTCCAGGAGCGCCCTGCCCAGCGCCAGCCAGCAGCGCGCCGCGGTCAGCGGGGCCGCGGCCTCCTGCGCGGCCAGGCCGAAGAGGTACTCGGCCTCCCGCAGGTCGACCCGGTCCGCGGTCGCCCGGTGCCGCAGCATCAGGGCCCGGCCGAGCATCAGCAGCCGCTCCGACTGGTCCGCGCCGCCGGCCGGCGTCTCGGTGCGGCAGTCGCGCAGCACCCGCACCGCGGCCCCGATGTGCGCCCCGCCGTCCGGGAGTTCGGCGCGGCGCAGCAGGGTGCCGCCCCATTCGGCCAGCAGGTCGGTGTGGGCGCGGGAGTCGCGGGGGATGCCGCGGGCCGCGCGGGCGAACCAGTCGGCGGCCGCCACGAGTTCGTCGGGGTCGCCGGTGTGCTCGTAGCGGGCGACCCGGACCCGTCCGGCCCTGGTCTGCAGCTGGGCGCGCTGGCGCTGCTCCCGTACGGTCTCCAGGGCCTGGCCGGTCAGGGTCGCGGCCTCCTCCGGTTCCTCGCCGGAGGCCAGCAGCGCGTCCACCAGGTCCAGCACGATGCGGACCTCGGTGCCCATGGTGTGCCGGCCGCCCTGGGCGAAGGCCGTGCGCAGCGAACGGGCGGCCTGCCGGGCGAACTCCCTGGACCGTTCGGTGTCCTCGGTGGCGCCGGCCAGTTTCAGCAGCGTCCGGCCGTGCTGGAGCGGGAGTGCGGCCGGCCGGTTCTCCTGGTCGGGCCAGGAGTCCGCGAAGGCCTCCAGCATCCCGCAGGCGCTCTGCAGCAGGGCGCTGTCGCCGTCGAGCCGCCACTGCGCCTCCAGGGCCCGCACCCGCTCCAGGGTGAGCGCCAGCGCCTCGGCCGGCGGGAGGCCGGGGGCCGCGCAGGCGGCGGTGTACTCGCGGTCGGCGCGGCGCAGGAGCTCCAGGGCGCCGCGCCGGTCGCCGCGCCGCCGCCGGTCGTCGGCCGCGGCGTGCAGCACCTTGGCCAGCACCGCCCGTTCGCGTACGGCGCCGGGGGCCGAGGCGGCGCGCCCGGCGGCGCGCTCGGCCTCGCGGAGCAGCTCGGCGCCGCCCTGCACCTCCCACAGACGCAGGACGCAGCGCGCGTACTGCGCCCAGAGTTCGGGGTCCGCGGACGGGCGCGGGCCGTTCTCGGCGGCGCCCCGCAGCAGCTGGACCGCGTCGATCAGGCGCTGCACCATCTTGTCGGCCTCGAACTGCCGCATCAGTTCGCGGGCCCGCTCCACGGCCGAGGTTGCGCCGGGGGCGGGGAGCTTCGGCGGGATCACGAATCTGTTGGGCACAGGCATGAATCGCTCCAGTACGCGGGCTGCGACCTCGGCAAAGGCGTGGGGCACGCGGGGGCCGTCGCTCCTCCCGGGCGCCTCGTCCGCCTCGTTCTCCTCGCTGTCCTCGCTCTCTTCCTGGTCGTCGCTCTCCTCGGCCGCCGGGCGCACGGCGGCCCCGTCGGCGTCTCGGGCGCCGAGGGGGAAGGGACCCGCCGTCGCGTCCCCGAGCTGGGCGAAGGCGAGGGCCGGGAAGTTGGGCCCGCCCTTGCCGAACCGCGTCTCGATGTACTGCGAACAGTGCTTGAGCACGAGCAGTGCCTCGTCCCGGCCCAGCGGGCCGAGCAGCGCCTCCTGGACGCCGGGTGCGAACGCGTACCACTGGCCGTACCGGCCGCCGGTGCCGTCGACGCGCAGGAGCAGGCCGCTGAGCAGCACCTCGGCCAGTTCGGACGGGCCCGACTGGGGCAGCATGGTGCGCTGCACGAGCTGCATCACCGGGAGGTAGAGGGGCGCGGCCGCGAGGTAGACGGCCAGCTGCCCGGCGGCGGGCGAGGCTGCCGAACGGAAGCGGCTGACCAGCTGGAGCGAGGACAGGGTGGAGCCGGAGCGCTGGACGGCCGCCGCCGGCTGGTCGGCCCGCACCCAGCCGACCGCTCCGGAGATCCGGGCCGCGCCGGTGCCGGAGAGCAGCCTGGCCCAGGCCGCCAGCGCGCCCGGCACCGGCGGGAGGACCGGGACGGCCAGGGCGCCGGGGTGGACGGCGGTGCCGGTTCCGGCGTCCTCGGTGACCTTCAGCAGGGTGGCTCCCGCGAGCCCGTCCCCGCGGGAGAGCGAACCGAAGGTGACCGGCAGCCGGGTGCGGTTCCACATGCGCTGCGGCAGTGGCTGGAGCACGGCGACCGGGGCCTGCCGGGCGAGCTGGTGCAGCAGCCGGTGGGCGCGTCCGCTGCGCCAGAGCGGTCCGGCGCAGTCGCTGATCATCACGGTGACCCGGCGTCCGGTCGGATCGCTGAGCCGGTCGGCGGAGTGCAGCGGGGCGTTGGCGGGGTCGGAGCTGCGGCTGACCGTGCAGCCGCCGTCCGGGCCCTGGTGCAGATAGCGCACCTGCACATCCCGGAAGGCGCCCAGCTGACCGAAGATCTGCTGCAGTTCCGCGAACATCCGGTCCCACACCAGCATCGACGACGAGGCGTCCATGACGCACTGGAGGATCGCGTCCCCCCGGCCGACGCCGCGGAACACCGGCATGACCATGCCGCCCGCACGGGCGCTGAGGTCGGCGGTCGCCGTCTCGTCCAGGGTGCGGCGCAGCGGGGCGGAGACCGGCCGGTAGCGCTGCAACGGGCGCAGTGCGCGGGTGAGTTCCAGGGGTGCGGGCAGGACGGGGGCGGCCGGAACGCCGAGCGGGAGCTCGGCGGCGCGGCCCGGCGCGGCGAACCGCCGGTCCGCCGGGAGAATGCCCCCGTCCCCGTCCCCGTCCCCGTATCCCGAGGCCGAGGTGCCCGGGACCGGGTACAGGGCGATGCGCCCGTCCCGGGCCGGCGGGTCGGCCGGCTCGCGGTACTCGCCGGGCCGGCCGGTGCCCGAGGCGCGGCCGCTCTTCGCGCCCGGCCGGTCCCGGACCCCCGGACCGTCCTGCTCCGGGTGGCTCCGGACGTCCGCGACCGGGGCCCCCGACTCGTCCGCGTCCTGCTCCTCCCCGCCGCCGGGCCGGCCGGTCAGCCGGGCCAGCCAGAGGGCGTCACAGAGCTGCTCGGCATCGGGGTCGAGCCCGGCCCCGCGCAGCCGGACCACCAGCTCCTGCAGCGGCTCCGCGTCGTACGGCTCCGAGGCGCCGGCCGCACCGGGCCGCGCGCCGGCGTCGTCCGCCCCGGGCATCAGTACCTCACCTCGGCCGGTCGAGCCGCTGGATGAGCAGTTCGGCCAGCCGGTCGCGGCCGGCCGGCGCAGCGGCGTGGGTGAGATAGATGGCGTTCAACAGCTGGTCCGTGGCGAGGAGTTCACTGCGCGACCGTTCCAGGAAGCGGGTGATGAGGTCCTCGCTGGAGCGGGCCGCCTCCTCGCCCAGATGGGCCTTGACGAAGGAGGCGAGGCGCTTGTGGTCGGGGCGGTCGAGCTCCAGGTGGATACAGCGGCGCATCAGGGGGGCCGGGAAGTCCCGCTCGCCGTTGCTGGTGAGGACGACGAAGGGGAACGCCCGGCACTGCACCCGGCCGCCCTTGATCCGTACCTTGTTGCCGTCGTGGTCCAGCACGTCCGCCTCGCCGTCGGGCAGCCGGTCCACGATCCGCTCCAGCTCGGGGATGGCGAACTCGCCCTCCTCCAGCACGTTGAGCAGGTCGTTCGGCAGGTCGATATCGCTCTTGTCGAGCTCGTCGATGAGCAGCACCCGGGGCCGGTCCGAGGGCAGCAGGGCGGTGCCGAGGGGGCCGAGCCGGATGTAACTGCCCACGTTCTGGGCCGAGTCGGATCCGACGACGCCGTCCGCGGCCGCGTGCGAGGCGATCTGGACGTCCTGCAGCCGGGCGATCGCGTCGTAGTGGTAGAGGCCGTCCAGGAGGGTGGAGCGGCTGACGATGGGCCAGCGCAGCACCTTGCCGAATTCGAGTTCGCGGGCGACGGAGTGGGCCAGGGTGCTCTTTCCGGCCCCCGGGTCCCCGGTGACGAGCAGCGGCCGCCGCAGATACAGCGCGGCGTTGATCATCTCGAGTTCCTCGGCGCCCGGCCGGTGCTCCTCCGCGATGCGTCCGGGGATGCCGAGGCGGCGGTCGGCCGAGTCGTTCCCGTCCGCCGGGGTTCCCCGGCCGCCGGAGAAGTCGCGCCAGGGCGGCGGGGGCGGCAACTGCGGTAAACCGTCGTGCGGTTCACCGATTCCTCGGTAGATGAGCCACTCACTCGGTTCACTCATGGCGTGGTCCTTGTGTCACTCGTCCGCCGGGCACGGCAGCTGGTCCGCCGGGGACGGCAGCCGTCGAACGTGCCTTACCGTAGCGATCAGGCGCACCCCCCGTAAGGGGATCGGCGCGGTCCTTCGGGTGATGTACGGCGCGTCCGGTCACGGCGCCTCCAGGAGTTCGTCCGAACCGGGCAGCGGATGGTGCGGATCGTCATAGAACAGGGTGATTCCGTCGGACCAGTACGTCTCGGTGCGTTCCGCACTCACTGCTTTTCTCAACTCCAGTATTTTCAGAGGCAGTCCGTCACGGGACCGGGCGTCGGACACGGCCTCGGCGACCCGTCGGTGGAACTCCCGGCAGACCGTGTCGGTCTCCGTCGGCCGCCGTTGCAGCAGGGCCACTCCGAAGCCGGTCTCCAGCACCCGGACCGCCCCGGCCGTGATCTCCGGGTCCGGCCGGCTGCCGTAACGGCAGAGCACCGGCACGCTGTCGTGGGCCAGAGTGCGCAGCTGCGCGACCTCCGGTACGCGTACCCGCAATTCGTTCTCGCAGTCGACGACTTCGGCCCGTGTCGCGGCGCCCGGAGTGAGCTTCCAGCGCGCCAGGCGCTCCTCGGCCGGCCCGTGTACGGCGCTGCGAAGGACCACCGGGCGCAGGACGCCGAGCGGCAGGCCGTCCGGGGGGAGCTCCCAGCGGTCGACCTCCAGGCCGAACAGCGCGGGGGTGACGGCGACCTGCAGCAGGGCGGGACTGCCCGGCTCGTCGCACTGCCGGAAGGCCTCGGTCAGCGCGGCCGCGAGCCGGCCCGGCAGCGGGTCGAGCACGGCGCCCTGGCTGTCCTCGTCGACGGGCAGCATCTCCCCGGTGTGGCGGACGACGCCGATCCGCCAGTCGTAGCGGTCCCGGGCCCAGCCCTGGGGTTCCAGCGCCAGCAGGACGCAGGGGCGTTCGCCGTGGCGGACGGGACCGCCCGTCCGGACGCCGGCCTGGCGGCGGTTCTCCTCCAGGCGGAGCCGGACGGCCGCCCACTCCATGGCGAGCTGCCGGCGGAAGTCCCGGGAGAGCTCCTCCTCCGCGATCCGCTTCACCCATTCCCACAGCGACTTGGCCGCTGTCCTGGTGGAGGGCACGTCGAAGGGCCGGTCGGCGGCGAGGACGCCCATGCAGTAGCGCAGGACCAGTTCGAGCGGGGCGTCCCGGTCGCGGGCGCGGGTGTCGTACAGGGCGCCCAGCCCGTCCCGCCAGCCGCGCGGGGCCGGGCGGTGGTCACGGGAGTGGACGCCGGGCAGCGCGTCCAGGATGAGGAGCAGGCCGCGGGTGCTGACCGGGGGCGGGAACTCTGCGAGCCGCCCGAGCAGGTCGGCCCGCCGTTTGGGGCCGAGCACGCCGCCGGGCGGGGACGCCAGCTCGCTCTGCACGTCGGCCCAGGTCCGCTCGGTGCTGGCCGGGCTGTTGTGCCGGTCCGCGTGGTAGCGGTCGTGGGCGTGGAAGACGGACTGGTAGGTGTCGTCGGCCTCGGTCTCCACGGGCGCGGACGGCACCTTCAGGGTGCGCAGCCGCTCGATCCCCACGGCCGTTCCGCCCTGGTGGTTGTCGAGCCGCGACTTGATCACCCCGACCACCTCGCCCCGGGCGAGATCGACCACGGGCCCGCCGGACATGCCCGGCTCCAGCCAGTCGCCGTCGAGCCGGACGACCTGTTCGGCGTCGTCCGACGCGCCGTAGGCCCCCTTCACCACGCAGACGCCGCTGCGCTTCAGCAGCCCGCCGCCCTGCGAGGGCGCCCAGCCCACGCAGTGGATCTCCCGGCTGCGGAGCATCGCCTCCGAGCGCTCGGTGACGTACACGCAGGTGTGCTCGACGGGCCGCTGGAGCTTGATGAGCGCGAGATCGGGGGCCGGCCAGCCGGTGAGGCCCTGCGGGCGGGCGCCGGGCATGGCGACGACGACCTTGCCCGGCACCTCGCTCAGTTCGGTGCTGTAGCGGTCCTCCTTGAACCACACGTTCACCACGCCCCCCTCCCCCCGCATCGCCACGTGCGCACACGTGAGGATCCAGCTCGGCGCGATGAAGAAACCGCTCCCCAGGAACTCCCCGCCGGGTCCGTCATGGGCATACCCGGCCCCGGGTCGATGGATGCGCACGGTCGCGTCATGCACGAGGCCCATGAGAGCAGTCTCCGACTGCCCCGGGCCCCCCTCTGCGCCCCCGTCGCCCTCGGAGCTCATGCCCCGCCGCCGGTGGTGTCGCCCGCCCCGTCCGGATGCGCCGGGGCGCCGGGGGACGCACCGGCGGGCGGGCCGGGGGGCGCGGGCGCCGGTGCGACCGGCGGCGCCCCCGGGGGCGCGAACGGAACCGGCGGCACGTACCCCGGCGTCCCGGCCGGCCCGGGGGCCTGCGCGGGTACGGGGGCGGGCGCGGGCGGGGGTGGGTCGACGGGCGGCCCGCCGCCGTTCCAGGTGAGCGTGACCTTGATGGCCCCCTTGGCCTCGCCGTCCGCGAGGAGCCCGACGATCCGGCCCGACTTGGCGGTGAGCTCGATCCCGAACTCGACACTCACCTCGTCCGGCCGCACGGCGCGCAGCGGCACGGCGAGCGAGCGCGCGACGCTGGTCACCACACCTTGCAGGCTCTCGACCCGGGCCTGCACCTGGTCCGCGATGTCGCCGAACCCGGTGTCCGTGTACGTCGGACCGGACCCGGGCGCCGGACCGTCCAGCTCCTCGGCTCCCGAGATCCGGGCCCAGACCGGCGTGCCGTCCGGCATCTCAATGCGCGTAATACGGGCCACACTGTCGCTCATGACACCCCCCGCTCCCCAACTACCCGCAGGTTAACGGCCGTAGTCGGCCGATGCGAGGTAGTTGGACATGACGCAGATGCTCGGCGGCCCGGTTCTCGGCCGGTCCGCACGGCCGGGAGCGTCCTCTTGCGTGCGGGCCGGCCGGCCGGCGGGGAAAGGGCCCGCCGCTCATGGAAGCGGCGGGCCCGGCAGATCACCCCTGGTTCCACCAGATGAGGCCGGTGACGACGGCCCCGCCGACTGCGGACGCCAGGCCGTAGACCAGTCCATGACCGGCGGTGAGCGCGAGGGACCGCAGATCACGGCGCCGCCCCGCCGGGACGTCTCCCCCGGCGGACGGCACCGCTGGCAGGGCGCCGCGCGACGCCTGGCGCCGCGAGGGGAGGGCCGACGTGCCTTCCGAATCGCCCGTAGGCTCGAATGCGCAACCCATGGTTCTCTCCTTTGATCGGTGGAGCTACTGGGCAAGGCACGCGGCCTCCTGTTCACAGCAGGGGGCCGCAGCCGTTTCGTACGCCTCCTCTCGGCATCACTCGTCCGTCACTCCACGACTCCGGGCAGGGGCCCGGAGGGGTCGTCGTAGTACAAGACAATGCCGTCGGGCCGGTCGCGCCGACCGGCTCTGAAATCGGCGCCTCCCCCATGGCAGTGCGCCTCGGCCGTCGGCGGAATGCCCCACGGACGGCGTCGGCCACCCGATCCCGCCCCGGCCGTGCGAAGCGATGGTCATCGGGGCGGCACAGCACCGGCACCGTTCGGCATCGGCTCCCCTCCCCGCACGTTCCCCGCCCGGCCTGTCAGGCCGTAGCCGGACGCCGGGCGATGGATGCGTACGGTGGCGTCCTCCACCAGGCCTCTCGGGCCATGGCGCATGGCGAGCTTCACGAGGACCTGCGGCGTGCGGGGCCAACGCGCTTCACTAAACTTGCGCCATGTACTTCACCGACCGCGGTATCGAGGAGCTGGAGAAGCGGCGAGGCGAGGAAGAGGTCACCTTCGAGTGGCTCGCCGAGCAGCTTCGTACGTTCGTCGACCTGAACCCCGACTTCGAGGTGCCGGTCGAGCGCCTCGCCACCTGGCTGGCCCGGCTGGACGACGAGGACGAAGACGAGGACTGATCAGCGCAGGATGTTCAGGGCCCGTCCGGCCCGCCGTCCCTGATCCGGTCGTACGCGAGACCGAGCGCACCGTGCACCATCAGCAACGCCCCGGCGAAGACCCAGCCGCCGCTGCGCCGGCCGGCTCCCCAGAGGGCGAGCGGGAGTCCGGCTGCCAGCTGGGCGCCGGCCAGGGCGCGGGCCCGGGGCCCGCGCATCCAGGGGCCCATGCGGCCGTTCTCGACCGCGTCGAGCTCGACCCTCACCGCGTCGCGCCAGCCGGCCCACGTGATCAGCTCGGCCTCGGGCCGGGCACCGGCTCCGGCGGTCAGTGCGGCGGCGGGTTCACCGGGGTCGAGCCCGGCCGGGAGCGTCAGCCCGATGCGGGTGAGGACGGCGAGCAGCCCGCGCAGCCGGGTGCGGGCGTCCGCCTCCGGGTCGGGGCGGGTGAGGGCTTCGAGCGCCTGGACGTCCGGTACGGGATCGAGGCCGAGCCGCTCGGCGAACGTACGCATCGCCTCGTCCTCGCCCACCGGGGTCCCGTCCGCGAGCCAGACGTAGCCGACCGGCCGGCGGAAGCCCGCGGCCAGGGTGCAGCCGGCCCGGTCGCCGTCCCACCAGAGCGCGAGGACCGGCCAGGTGGAGCCGACCGCGAGTGCGGTGGCCCAGCCTCCCAGCACCCGCTCGACGGGTTCGGCCGGCTCCCCCGCGCCCCGTTCGCGCCGGTCCTGCCAGGGCGTTCCCTCGGGCACGAGGACGCTCCACCCCTCTCCGGCGGGCGCGAGCAGCATCCGTTCGCGCAGCAGGTGGGCGACCGGCCGTACGGCATCGGGTTCGGCCCGGCACAGCAGCAGTGCACCCACGGGTGATGTCGCGTCCATGCGTCACACCGTAGGACAGTTCAGCGGGATTCATTACCCTTTGGGGCGATTTGGGCTATCGACCTCACTTCGGCGTCCGCCCCGACCGGCCTTGACTTCCCCCATCCGCGATATATCGTGTTCTGCAAGAGACGCGATATGTTGCGTCGTTCGCGCTCCCCGGGAGGTCAGATCCATGCCTGTGTCGACGTGGGCCATCGCCGAGCCTCAGAAACTCACCTTCGACGAACCCGTGACGGCGCTCAGGGTGCGCATCGTCAACGGCACGGTCAATGTCGTCGGCACCGACGAACCGACCGCCCGGCTCGAGGTCACCGGTATCGAGGGACCGCCGCTGATCGTGACCCAGCAGGACGGCGTCCT
Organism: Streptomyces sp. 840.1; assembly: GCF_003751445.1. Taxonomy (NCBI): domain Bacteria; kingdom Bacillati; phylum Actinomycetota; class Actinomycetes; order Kitasatosporales; family Streptomycetaceae; genus Streptomyces; species Streptomyces sp. 840.1. The sequence continues at coordinate 585,607 of NZ_RJUU01000001.1, forward strand.
CACCGTCACCTACGAGGACCTGGCCTGGCAGGGCCTCCTCAAGTGGTTCGACCGCAAGGGCTGGCACCGCAACGCGGCCGTCTCCCTCGCCGTCCCCGCCGGATCGGGCGTTGAGGTCGGCGTGGTCGGCGCAGGGGCGTTCGTCTCCGGAATCCGCGGCCGTACGGACGTACGCGGCGTCACCGGCGACACCACCCTCGTCGGACTCGCGGGCCCGGTCGGCGCGGAGACCGTGTCCGGCAACCTGGAGGCCCAGGCCGTCACCGGTGATCTGCGCTTCCACTCGGTCTCGGGCGACCTGACGGTCATAGAGGGCGCCGGCATCTCCGTACAGGCCGAATCGGTCAGCGGCGACATGGTCCTCGACCTGGACCCGACCGGCCGCCCCACGGACATCCGGCTCACCACCGTCTCCGGCGAGGTCGCCATCCGGCTGCCGCACCCGGCGGACGCGAAGGTGGAGGCGAACACCGCGAGCGGCTCCGTCTCCAACGGCTTCGAGGACCTCCGGGTCAACGGCCAGTGGGGCGCGAAGCGGATCACCGGCACGCTCGGCTCCGGGGCCGGGACGCTGAAGGCGACAACGGTCTCGGGGTCCATCGCCCTGCTCCGCCGCCCCCCTGCGGAGGACGACGCGCACGCCGCCGAGCCGACCGGAAAGGTGCTCTGACATGCCCCCCGTATTCGCCCACGGCCGCCTGCGCCTCTACCTGCTGAAGCTGCTCGACGAGGCGCCCCGCCACGGCTACGAGGTGATCCGGCTGCTGGAGGAACGCTTCCAGGGGCTGTACGCACCCTCGGCCGGCACGGTCTACCCGCGGCTGGCCAAGCTGGAGGCCGAGGGCCTGGTCACCCACGCCACCGAGGGCGGCCGCAAGGTCTACTCGATCACCGACGCCGGCCGCGCCGAACTCGCGGGACGCACCGGCGAACTGGCCGATCTGGAGCTGGAGATCCGGGAGTCGGTCTCCGAGCTGGCCGCCGAGATCCGCGACGACGTGCGAGGGGCGGCCGGCAAGCTGCGCAGCGACATGCGCGCCGCCGCCGACGAGTCCCGGCACACCACCGGCTCCCGTCCGGGCGGGAAGGCCGGCAAGGAGTCCCCCTTCGGCGGATTCGGGGACTTCGGGGGCCTCGGCGACCTGTCCGACCTCAGCGACAAGGAGGCGTGGCGGACCGCGAAGGAGGAGCTGCGCAAGGCCCGGCAGGAGTGGAAGGAGCAGGCCCGCCGGGCGAAGGACGAGTCCCGCCGCGCCCGCGAGGACGCCCAGCAGGCCCGCCGCCAGGCCAAGGAGGCCCAGGACCGGGCGCGCGAGCAGATGCAGAACGCCGCCCGCCAGGTCCAGGAGCACTTCGCCCGGGGCGACTGGCCGGCCGGGGTACGGGAGGGTCTCGCGGAGATCACCGGCCAGCTGGGCGCCTTCGCCCGCACCGGCACCCGGCCTCCGTACAGCGAGCCCGAGCCCGCAGGCGCCGACCCCGACTGGGGCAAGGACTCGGGCGGCACGGGCGACCCCGCACGCGATCTGGACCGCCTGCTCGACCGCTTCCGGGACGACATCCGGGACGCGGCCAGGGACCGGGGGGTGACGGAGGAGCAGCTCACGGACGCCCGCCGCCACCTGTCGACGGCGGCGGCCCACATCGGGGCGCTCCTGCGCAAGGACGCCGACGGCGGTACGAAGTAGGGACCGGCGGCGGTGCGAAGCACGCAGCGGCGGGCGACCGGGGGTGTTCCCCGGTCGCCCGCCGCTCGTCCCGGCCCCCGGTCCGGGGAAGGCCCCGGGCCGACCGCCGCTCGGCGCGCTCCCGTTCAGCCCGCCCTGCGGTCCTGCTGCGCGCCACCGTCCCCGTAGAGCGCGCGCTCGACCGCCGCGTAGCTCGCACCGTGCTCGGCGAGCACGTCGGCGACGACACCGGGGGACGCGGCCAGGGCCAGAAGCAGGTGTTCCTCGCCGATGAACCTGTCGCCCCGGCCGAGCGCGATGCGCAGGGACTTCTCCAGGATCGTCTTGGACCCGCGGGTGAACCGGCCGCCGATCCGCTTGCGGCGGTCCGCCTGCCCGTCCCGCAGGGCCCCCTCACCGTGCGCCTCCTCGACGCGGGAGACGATCGCGGTGAGATCGATACCGATGCCCGCGAGGGCGTCGGCATCGGCCTGCGTCATGCCGCCGCGCCTGCGCGCTTCGGCCAGCGCGGCCTCCACCGACGCCCTGCGGTCCGTGAGGCCCAGCGCGGCGGCGGCGAAGGAGGCCCGGCCGCCCTCCTGGTCCAGCAGCGCGAGCAGCAGATGCTCCTCGGTGACCGGGCCGGCCCCGGTCCGGTCGGCGTGGGTGACGGCGCCGGTCACGGTGGCGCGGGCGCCCCTGGTGAATCGCTCGAACATCAATGCCTCCCGTACTTCTTGTGCACGGCCTGGCGGCTGACGCCCAGTTCGGCCGCGATCTCCTGCCACGACCAGCCCTGGACCCGGGCGCTTCTGACTTGTACGGCTTCGAGTTGTTCCAGCAGTCGTCGCAGCGCGGCGACCGACCGCAGCCCCACCCGGGGGTCGTGGTCGCCGGCGCGTGCGGCGAGTTCCGTCGCTTCGGTCATAGCTGTCAACTTACATTGACACGACCTCGCGTGTCAATCCTGGTTGACAGTCAGCACGATCTTCCCGAACTGGTCGCCCGAGGCGAGGCGCTCGAAGCCCTCCCGGGCCCGGTCCAGCGGCAGCACCTCGTCGATGACGGGCCGCACCCCGGTGGTCGCGCAGAACGCCAGCAGGTCCTCCAGTTCGCCCTTGGACCCCATCGTCGAGCCGACGATCTTCAGCTCCAGGAAGAAGATCCGGGTCAGTTCGGCGTGCGAGGGCCGGTCACCGCTGGTGGCGCCCGAGATGACCAGCGTGCCCCCGGGGCGCAGCGACTTGACGGAGTGGGACCAGGTCGCGGCGCCGACCGTCTCGATGACGGCGTCGACGCGGTGGGGCAGCCGCGCGCCGGGCTCGTACGCCTCGACGGCGCCGAGTTCGACGGCCCGCTCGCGCCTGGCCTCGTCGCGGCTGGTGGCGTAGATCCGCAGTCCGGCGGCCCGGCCGAGCACGATCGCGGCGGTCGCGACACCGCCGCCGGCGCCCTGGACGAGCACCGAGTCGCCGGGCCGCACCCCGGCGTTGGTGAAGAGCATCCGGTACGCGGTCAGCCAGGCGGTGGGCAGACAGGCGGCCTGCTCGAAGGTGAGCTCCTTCGGCTTGGGCAGCACGTTCCACGTGGGGACGGTGACCTGCTCGGCGAAGGTGCCCTGGTGGCGTTCGGTGAGGATGGAGCGGGGCTCGTCCGGCCCGACTCCGTGTCCGGTCTGGCCGATGACGGAGTGCAGGACGACCTCGTTGCCGTCCTGGTCGGTCCCGGCGGCGTCGCAGCCGAGGATCATCGGCAGCTTGTCCTCCGCGAGGCCGACGCCGCGCAGGGACCAGAGGTCGTGGTGGTTGAGGGAGGCGGCCCGGACGTTGACGGTGGTCCAGCCCGGACGCGCGCCGGGAGCGGGGCGTTCGCCCAGCTCAAGGCCGTTGAGGGGGTGGTCGCGGTCGAGGCGGGATGCGTAGGCGGCGAACATGGGGCCGACGATAGGCCGGGCGGCGGTCCGGTGTAACCGGCTGCGGGTGTGACACGCGCCGCGCGGCAACAGGCCCCTCTGCGACACGTGACACGTGCCGCGCGGAAACAAGCCTCTCCGGCGTTCGAGGAGCGGGGGTCCGGGGCAGCGCCCCGAAAAGGGCGGCACCGCCGGACCCCCGCCTCAGAACGTCAGCGCCGGGCCACACCCTCCGCGCGGGCCGCGGCGGCGACAGCCGCCGTGACCGCCGGGGCGACCCGCTCGTCGAACGGCGACGGGATCACGTAGTCGGCGGCCAGCTCGTCGCCCACCACGTCCGCCAGCGCGTTCGCCGCGGCGATCTTCATGCCCTCGGTGATCCGGGACGCCCGCACCTGGAGCGCGCCGGCGAAGATGCCGGGGAACGCCAGGACGTTGTTGATCTGGTTCGGGTAGTCGGAGCGCCCGGTCGCCACGACGGCCGCGTACTTGTGCGCGATGTCGGGGTGCACCTCGGGGTTCGGGTTCGCCATCGCGAAGACGAACGCGCCGGGTGCCATCGAGGCGACGGCCGGCTCCGGGACCGTACCGCCGGAGACGCCGATGAAGACGTCCGCGCCGGCCAGCGCGGTGTCCAGCGGACCGGAGATGCCGGCCTTGTTCGTGAGCGCGGCCAGCTCCCGCTTGACGTCGGTCAGGTCCTCGCGGTCCCGGCTGACGATGCCCTTGCGGTCGGCGACCGCGACGTCCCCGAGCCCCGCCTCCAGCAGGAACTTGGCGATGGCCACGCCGGCCGCGCCCGCTCCGGAGATGACGGCGCGCAGATCCCCGAGGCTGCGCCCGGACAGCTTCGCGGCGTTGCGCAGAGCGGCGAGCGTGACCACGGCGGTGCCGTGCTGGTCGTCGTGGAAGACCGGGATGTCGAGCCGCTCCTGGAGCTTGCGCTCGATCTCGAAGCAGCGCGGCGCCGAGATGTCCTCCAGGTTCACGCCACCGAAGGACGGGGCGAGCCTGACGACGGTCTCGACGATCTCGTCCGCGTCGGTGGTCGCGAGCGCGATCGGCACCGCGTCGACGCCGCCGAACTGCTTGAACAGGATCGCCTTGCCCTCCATCACCGGGAGGGAGGCCTCGGGTCCGATGTCCCCGAGCCCCAGCACCGCGGTGCCGTCCGTCACGACGGCGACGACCTGCGACTTCCAGGTGTAGTCGTGGACGAGTTCGGGATTCTCCGCGATCGCGCTGCACACCTTCGCCACACCGGGCGTGTACGCGAGGGAGAGGTCGTCCTTGTCCCGGATCGGGACGGTGGCCTGCACGGCCATCTTCCCGCCCCGGTGGAGGGCGAAGGCCGGATCGAACGGCTCGTCGGTCGCACTGCCGGTGCTGTCCGTACTGCTGTCGCTGCGAGGATTGACGATCTCCGCTGCCATGGTGTTGACCCCTTAAGTCTTCATCGTTTGAGGGTGGCCACTCCTGGTTGAGGAGGGGTGGGCGGGCACCGCGTACGTGCCCTGCGCCAGGCGGTTGGCCCGCCCCGGCAGGGGGAGAGGTACGTACGCGCGGGCGCGCCGCACACGCGCCCTGAGCCCCGGATGAGGGGTGTAAACGTCTTTCATACCGGACGGACCGGGTCGTGGACGAGTCCATACCCGCTCGGTGACGTGACTCATAGCCCAATATCTGGACAAAGCCCGCCACGCGAAGAATGAGTGTCCACCGACCGAGACGCACCGCAGATTCTGCGGCCGCAGGAAAGAAACCCCATAGAAGGTCCGGCCTTGGTGTACCGGCCTCGTGAGGATCGGGGATCGCCCGTTACCCGATTTTGACATGACCGGCCCCCTGATTGCGCTGGTCCGAATGGCAAGATGCCGTAATCGCACACGGCGGCGACACCCGACGACGTGTGCCACACCGCCTGGCAACACCACCCTCATCTGCCGGAGGAACCCGATCATGACCGCACGCAAGACTCGTCGTACGACCGCGAAGTCCCGGATCGCAGCGGTCGGCGCCATCGCGGTCGCCGGCACCATGCTGCTGACCGCCTGTGGCGACCAGACGAAGAACAACTCCAGCGACTCCGCCTCCACGAAGGCGAGCGACGGCGCCGCCGCCTCCCCCGCCGACCTCCTCCCGCCCGAGATCAAGTCCAAGGGCGTCATCAAGGTCGGCTCGGACATCGCGTACCCGCCGGTCGAGTTCAAGGACAAGTCCGGCAAGACGGTCGGCATCGACCCGGACCTCGCCGCGGCCCTCGGCAAGGAGCTGGGCGTGGAGTTCCAGTTCGAGAACGGCACGTTCGACACGCTGGTCACGGGTCTGCGCTCCAAGCGCTACGACCTGGCCATGTCGGCGATGACCGACACCAAGGACCGCCAGGAGGGCATCGACCCCGAGACGAAGAAGAAGGTCGGTGAGGGCGTCGACTTCATCGACTACTTCACCGCCGGCGTCTCGATCTACACCAAGAAGGGTGACGACCAGGGGATCAAGACCTGGTCCGACCTCTGCGGCAAGAAGATCGCCGTCCAGCGCAACACCGTCTCGCACGACCTGGCCAAGTCCGAGTCGAAGAAGTGCACCGGCGGCAAGAAGATCGCCATCGAGCCGTACGACAACGACCTGGAGGCCCAGACCCGGCTGCGCTCCGGCGGCGCCGACGCAGGCTCCTCCGACTTCCCGGTCGCCGCGTACGCGGTGAAGACCTCGGGCGGCGGCAAGGACTTCCAGATCGTCGGCGACCAGGTCGAGGCTGCCCCGTACGGCATCGCCATCGCCAAGGGCAACGACCAGCTCACCAAGGCCGTCAAGGCGGCCATGGACGCGATCATCAAGAGCGGCGAGTACGAGAAGATCATCGCCAAGTGGGGCGTCGAGGCCGGTGCGGTCACCGAGGCCAAGCTGAACGGCGGATCGTGACCGGGCGCCGGCGCTGAAAGGCATCAGCCGTGATTGACATCGAGAAGTCGGGCCCGGCCGACGAGCAGCCGCCCACTCCCCCCACCCCGGTGGCCGGACCCGAGGCGATCAAGGCCATCCCGGTCCGGCACTACGGCCGTTACGTGTCGGCGGTCATCGCCATCGCCGCACTGGTCGCGATCATCTATGCCTTCAGCCAGGGAAAGATCACCTGGGGCGCGGTCCCGGATTACTTCTTCGACGACCGCATCGTCAAGGGCGTCGGCCAGACCCTGCTGCTGACCGCCCTGTCCATGGTGATCGGCGTGGTCGGCGGCATCCTGCTGGCCGTCATGCGCCTGTCGAAGAACCCGGTGACCTCGTCGATCGCGTGGTCCTACATCTGGTTCTTCCGCGGGACACCGGTCCTGGTCCAGCTGTTCGTCTGGTTCAACCTGGGGCTGGTCTTCCAGTACATCAACCTCGGACCGATCTACAAGGACTACTGGTCGAGCTTCATGACGCCGCTGCTGACGGCGCTGCTCGGCCTCGGCCTCAACGAGGCCGCGTACATGGCGGAGATCTGCCGGGCCGGTCTGCTCTCGGTCGACGAGGGCCAGACGGAGGCGTCCCACGCGCTGGGCATGAGCCATGCCAAGACCCTGCGACGCGTCGTGATCCCGCAGGCCATGCGGGTGATCGTGCCGCCGACGGGCAACGAGGTCATCAACATGCTCAAGACCACCTCGCTGGTGGCCGCCGTGCAGTTCTACGAACTCTTCAAATACGCCCAGGACATCGGGCAGGCCTCCGGAGCCCCGGTGGAGATGTACTTCCTCGCCGCCGCCTGGTACCTGATCATGACCTCGGTGCTGAGCGTCGGGCAGTACTACCTGGAGCGGTACTACGCCCGGGGCTCCAGCCGCAGTCTGCCGCCCACCCCGATGCAGAAGATCCGGACCAACCTGCTGTCACTGGGCCGCCCGAACGGAGGCATGGCATGACCGCCATGGTGAAGGCCGAGGGCGTCCACAAGTCCTTCGGCGCCGCACACATCCTCAAGGGCATCGACCTGGAGGTCGCCCCGCGCGAGGTCTTCTGTCTGATCGGCCCGTCCGGTTCCGGCAAGTCGACGTTCCTGCGGTGCATCAACCACCTGGAACAGATCAGCGCCGGCCGGCTGTCCGTCGACGGCGAGCTGGTGGGCTACCGGCAGAAGGGCGACAAGCTCTACGAGCTGAAGGACAGCGAGGTCGCCCTGAAGCGCCGGGACATCGGCATGGTCTTCCAGCGCTTCAACCTGTTCCCGCACATGACGGCGATCGAGAACGTCATGGAGGCCCCGGTCCAGGTCAAGCGCGAGTCCAAGGCCGTCGCCCGTGCGCGGGCGACCCAGCTGCTCGACCGGGTCGGCCTGTCCGACAAGGCGAACAACTACCCCTCGCAGCTCTCCGGCGGCCAGCAGCAGCGGGTGGCCATCGCCCGCGCACTGGCCATGGAGCCGAAGCTGATGCTCTTCGACGAGCCCACGTCGGCGCTCGACCCGGAGCTGGTGGGCGATGTCCTGGACGTCATGCGCGGTCTCGCCGACGACGGCATGACGATGATCGTCGTGACCCACGAGATGGGCTTCGCCCGCGAGGTGGGGGACGCGCTGGTCTTCATGGACGACGGTGTGGTGGTCGAATCGGGCCACCCGCGCGACGTGCTGACCAACCCGCAGCACGACCGGACGAAGTCGTTCCTGTCCAAGGTGCTCTAGGACGGTACGAGGGGAGGGCGGTACGGACTCGAAGGTCCGTACCGCCCTCCCCTCCCCCGTTCGCCGGCGCGCTACTTCTTCGGCAGCAGCTCCGGGCTGAGCATCAGCGTCCGCAACTGCGCCCGCGTCAGCGGCGGGGCCTTGAGCAGCGGACCCTGCGAGCCGGCGGCCTCGAAGCCGGTGCTGTCCCGGACGGCCAGCATCCCCCCGTCCTTGAGCGTGAGCCGGGCCACGAGCTCGGGGCCCCACTTGGGTGTGCCGCCGTAGTTCATCGCGTCACTCCAGATGGTCAGCACCCGCCCGTCCGGCAACTTCTCCCGGACGCAGTCGTCGGGGGCGGGCTCCCCGGCCTTGTCCTTGCACAGGTTCTCGTCCCGGGGGGCGCCGCCGAGCTTCGCGTCCAGCATCTTCGGGGTCTTGACGTCGACGGTCAGATAGCCGACCCCGCCGTCCCTGCGCACGGAGTACTGGCCGTCCAGCGGCCCGACCGGATGCTCCTCGGCCTGCTCCGACGACGCGTGCTTGATGATGACGGCCATCGAGACCTGCTCGACCGCACCGACCCCCTTCGGCAGCAGTGCCGTCAGCTCCTCGGCCCGTCCGCTGTTGCCGACCAGCTCGGTGGGGGCCGCCACCGAGGAGTCCTGCGGGGCCGGTCCCGAGGAGAGCCCCGGCACCACGAACGCCCCTGCGGCGACCGCGCAGACCGCCGCGGCCGACGCCCCGGCCCGGCGGCGCCGCCGCACCCGGGCCGCCCCGGCGTAGACCGCTTCCGTGCTGATGACCGGCTGCCCCGCGTCCTCCGCGGCCCGCCCCAGCAGCTCACGCACCTCGCTCATACCTTCTCCTCCGTCATCTCGGCGCGCAGCGCCGCCAACCCCCGAGCCGCGTGGCTCTTGACCGTGTTCTCCCGCATCCCGAGCAGTGCGGCCGTGGCCTGGATGCTCAGGTCCTCCCAGTAGCGCAGCACCAGTACGGCCCGCTGCCTGGCGGTGAGCCGGGCGAGTGCCGCCCGGACCGCGAGGCCGGTGTCCGTGTCGGGCGCGCGGTCCGCCCGGTCGGGCAGTTCGCCGTACGACTGCTCCCGGCGCCAGAACCGGCGGCGGGACGCGATGAAGGTGTTGACCAGGGTCTTGCGTGCGTACGCCTCGATGTTGTCGAGCCGCCCGTGCCGCCGCCCGCCGAGCACCACCTTGACCAGGGCCGTCTGAACCAGGTCCTCGGCCTCGTGGCGGTCTCCGCAGAGCAGGTAGGCGCTGCGGTACAGCGCGGTGCGTCTGCTCTCCACGAAGGCGTGCAGCGCGGCATCGTCATCGATCCGCATCGTCACCGCCCCTCTCCGGGTCCGCCGGTGCGGACCGTCTCACCCTTCCAGTGCGGTGGGGCGCGGGGCGGGTTGCGGCAGCCGGCCGGAAAACCCGGGAGGGGCGGCCCGGACCGTCGTCCGCGCCGCCCCTCCCGGGATACTGCCGCTACTTCACCGCGAGCACCAGGCTGTCCGAGGGCGAGGCCCAGACGGCCCGCGCCTCGCCGAAACCGGCCGCGCGCAGGGTGTCCGCGTGCCAGCGCACGGACGGCATGTCGCCGTCGGCGTGCTCGCCGTAGATCGCGAACCGTTCGGCGGTCGGGCCGGCGAGCACCGGGTCCTGCGCGGCGAGCGCCCACCAGTCCGCCCAGTCCACGGCGCCGGCGGCCTTGGCCCGGTCCATGCCGGCGTGCCGTCGGGCGCGTTCGGCGGCGTTGATCCGGGGGGTGTCCGTATCGATCATGTGGTCGGCGTTCATGAACACCCCGCCGGCCCGGACGAGGCCGCCGATCTGCCCGTAGAGGGTGGTGAGCGGCTCGCTGTGCAGCCAGTGCAGGGCGGTGGCGGTGAGCACCGCGTCGTACGAGTCGTACGGCAGCGCGTCCGTCCACCGAGGGTCCTTGAGGTCCGCGGTGACGAAGGTGACGCGCTCGTCGCCGTCGAAGGAGCCGCGGGCGATGGCGAGCAGCGCGGGATCGAGGTCGACCCCGGTGCTGGTGGCCTTCGGGAACCGCCGGAGCAGCCGGTCCGTAATACTTCCCGTACCGCACGCGAGGTCCAGCACCCGCGGTTCGGGGCCGACCAGGGCCTCGGTCATGTCGAGCATCACGCGGAAGCGTTCCTCGCGGTCGGGCATGTACCACTCCTGCTGCCGGTCCCAGCTCTCCTGCCAGGACTGCCAGTCGGTACCCCGCGCTGTCTCCGTCACCCGAAACCCTCCTTTGTAATACCCTGGACCCAGAGAAGACCATTACATCATCGTCGCACCGACCTTAGACCGACGCCGTAAGGACTACAAGTGGAACTGGCCTATTACTCGGACTACGCCGTGCGCCTGGTCAACACCGAGGAGCCGGCCCGCAACAAGGACACCCTCACCTCGGTCGACGCGGTGCGCGAGCTCTTCGGCGTCAACGGGCAGGCCGCCCGCCGGGCGACCGACGCGGACGTGACCCGCTTCCGGTCCGTACGGGCCAGGCTCCGCTCGGTCTTCGAGGCGGCCGACGGCGGCGACGAGACGCTGGCCGTGGACCTGCTCAACTCGCTGCTGCTGGAGTTCCCGGTCAGCCCGCAGATCTCCGGCCACAACATCCGGGACGCGGACGGCAAGCCGGACTGGCACATGCACCTGGCCGACCACCCGTCCAACGCCACGGCGGGGTACGCGGCGACCGCGGCAATGGGCCTCGCCTTCCACCTCACCTCGTACGGCGTGGACCGGCTCGGCCTGTGCGAGGCGGCGCCGTGCCGCAACGCCTACCTCGACACCTCGACCAACCGCTCCCGCCGCTACTGCTCGGACCGCTGCGCGACCCGCGCCAACGTCGCGGCCTACCGGGCCCGCAAGCGCCTGGAGACGGAGCGCGCCGCCGAGACCGGCCGCAGCGCGGAGACCGCCCAGCCCGCCACCCCGCGCAACGAGCGCTGATCCTTCGTCAGCGGCCGGTAGCGCGCCCGCACCCTGGCCAGTACCAGCTCCTCGGGCACGACCCCGTAGTCCGTGCTGTCGCCGCCCGCGAACCTGTTGTCACCGAGCACCCACCAGCCCCCGGTCCGCCGCTCCACGGCACGCTTGACCACCAGCAGGTCCTGCTGGAACGGATGCCTCAGGATCACCACGTCACCGGGGCGCACCGGCGCCCCGTACTGCACGAGCAGCCAGTCCCCGTGGTGGAGCGTGGGCACCATCGAGGGCCCGGTCACCTCCACCACCTGGAACGGCACCCGCGCCAGCCCGCGTCCGGGCTGTTCATCGGTCAGCTCCGGCAACTCCGGCACCTCCCGCATCTCTCCGGCACCTCCCCGTCAGTCCAGCACACCGTCCACACAGCGTTCCGTACATTCGGCCACTGGTCCCATCCTCACCCTGGACTTTTGGCCTAAGCCCATGGGGGCACCCACTATTTCGCGGCTCTCACGGAGTAATGTCCCACCTGAGAAGACGATCACGAGGAAGGACAGCCCCATGCTTTCCCGCCTGTTTGCCCCCAAGGTGAAGGTCAGCGCCCACTGCGACCTCCCCTGCGGCGTGTACGACCCGGCCCAGGCCCGCATCGAGGCGGAGTCGGTCAAGGCCGTCCAGGAGAAGTACCAGGCCAACGAGGACGCGGACTTCCGCACGCGCTCGATCCTGATCAAGGAGCAGCGCGCCGAGCTCGCGAAGCACCACGTCTCGGTGCTCTGGAGCGACTACTTCAAGCCGCCGCACTTCGAGAAGTACCCGGAGCTGCACCAGCTGGTCAACGACACCCTGAAGGCGCTCTCCGCGGCCAAGGGCTCGAACGACCCGGCGACCGGCCAGAAGGCTCTGGACCTGATCGCCCAGATCGACAAGATCTTCTGGGAGACCAAGAAGGCCTGATCTCCGGCCGGGCAGCCTGACCCGCGGTTCTCGCCGGTCACGCAGCCCACCCGACCGCACCCGGTCCGCCGGTCGCCCGCAAGGGCGTCCGTGTCGGGCCGGGTGCGGTCTTGTTGGCGGACGCCCCCGTGGTGATCGAAGCCGGAAGGGGCCATGGCGAGGCGCGCTCCGGCCGGCTGGGGCTGGCTCAGGGGCTGAGCAGCGTGCCCTGACCCATGCCGCGCAGCAGGGTGTCGACCACGAGCGCGGCCAGTTCGTCCTCGTTCCTGGTTTCGGTGGCGCGGGTCTGGGCGGCCTCGTGGATCAGGGCGTAGTAGACGCGGCGGGCCCACGCCAGGTCCGTGCCGGGGCGCAGGATGCCCGCTTCCAGGGCCCGCCGGAACAGCCGGTCGCACTGGTCGAGCACTTCGGCGTGCACGCGTGCCACCTCGGGGTCCTCCGGGGTGGTGGCACTCATCGCGAAGCCCCACCCGGTCTTGACCCTAAGGACGTTGGCGGTCACCTGGTAGAGGGCGACCAGGGGCGGGGCGCTGTCGGCGCGGGCACTCGTCACGGCTTCGTGGAACTGCCGGGCGGCCCACTCCCGCAGCGCGGCCACGAGCGCCTCGCGGCTGCTGAACCGGCGGTGGACCGTGGTGCGCGCGACGCCCGCCTCCTCCGCGATCTGCTCCATCGTGGCGGCCGGGTTGGCGCCGAGGACCCGCTCGGCGGCTTCCAGGATCGCCCTGACCGTCCGCTCCGTATCGGCGCGCAGCGGTCGCTGCTGACTCTTCCGGTCCACGAGGCCCCTCACATCCCATCTTGTGTTCGAACAGGCTACGGGACAGTCGCCGCTCATCCACGACTTGCAACATCCATGTTGCAGCTCCTAGGGTTGTTGCATCACTAGCGACCCATCTAGGTGAAGGGGTGCCTCATGGACCTGCAACTGACCGGCAAGACCGCCGTCGTGACCGGCGCGAGCCGCGGAATCGGCCTGGCCACCGTGTCCGCGCTGATGGGAGAGGGGATGCGGGTGGTCGGCGCGGCGCGGACCGTCACGCCGGAGCTCAAGGAGACCGGCGCGGTCTGCGTCGCCATGGACCTCTCCGCGCCCGACGCCCCGGGCCAGCTGGTCGCTCTGGCGGCGGCCGAGTTCGGCGGGCTCGACCTCCTGGTGAACAACGTCGGCGGGGGCGACTCGGGCGCGGACCCGACGGGCGGGTTCCTCGGCTTCACGGACCAGCAGTGGCACGACACGTTCAACCTGAACTTCATGACGGCCGTCCGCACCACACGGGCCGCCCTGCCCCACCTCACGGAGAGCCGGGGCTCCATCGTCAACATCTCCTCCAACGGGGCCAGGACCCCGCACGCGGGCCCCGTCCCGTACACCACCGCGAAGGCGGCGCTGACGGCGTTCGGCAAGGCGCTGGCCGAGGAGTTCGGCCCGCTGGGCGTGCGCGTCAACACCGTCTCGCCCGGCCCCGTCCGCACCGCCATGTGGGAGAGCCCGGACGGGTACGGGGCCGAGCTGTCCAGGTCGATGGGCGTGGAGCACGAACAGCTCCTGGCCGGTCTCCCGGCCGCCGTGGGCATGGTCACCGGCAGGCTCGTACACCCGGAGGAGGTCGCCGCGCTCGTCTCCTGGCTCGCCTCCGCCCGCGCCGGCAGCATCACCGGCGCGGACCACATCATCGACGGAGGCTCGATCAAGACGGTGTGACCGTGCCCCGCTCCGCTCGTCGGCCGCCGAGGAACGCCCCGGCGAGCAGAGCCCCGGCCAGGACCAGCGCGGAGTTGACGAGGGTCGCGACCGCGACCCCCGACAGGACGCCCTGCGGGCCGGTGTCCCCCGAGCCGGCGATCCGGGCGGTCGCGATCGCGCTCATGACCGGGATGCCCAGGGTGATGCCGACCTGCTGGGTCATCGTGGCGAGGCCGGTGGCCAGGCCCTGCTCCTCGTCCGGGAGGCCGGAGGTGGCGGTGACCATGAAGCCGACGATCATCAGCATGTTGCCGATGCCCCCGATGAACGTGGCCGCCAGCAGCAGCCAGATCCATGTCCCCGAGGTGCCGAGCGCGACCAGGGACAGGGTGGCCGCCGCCTGGACGATGCCGCCGGTGACGATGGTGGCGCGGTTGCCGAAGCGGCCGACGGCCCGGCCGCCCAGGGTGCCGCCGATGACCGTGCCGATGCCGAGGACACCGAAGGCGAGCCCCGTCGCGAGGGGCGAGTAGCCCAGCACCTCCTGGAGGTAGAGCGTCAGCAGGAAGACCAGCGAGGTCTCGGTCACGAAGGCGATCAGACCGGTGGCGTTGCCCCAGATGACGCTGCGGCGCTTGAGGATGTGTACGGGGACGAGCGGTGCGGCGGCCCTCTTCTCGACGAACCAGAAGCCGACGAGCAGCGCGATGCCCGCCAGGAGTGCGGCCAGGGTGGCGGGCGTGGTCCAGCCGGTCGCGCCCGCCCGGGTCAGCCCGTAGACCAGGAGCAGCAGGCCGCCGGTGACGGTCGCGGCTCCGGGCACGTCCAGGCGGGGGCGGCGCGCCGGGCGCGAGTCGGTGATGACGGACGGGGCCAGGGCGACGACGAGTGCGGCGACGGGCACGTTGACGAAGAAGGCCCAGCGCCAGGAGAGCAGGTCGGTGAGCAGCCCGCCGAGGATGGCGCCCGCCGTGAATCCGGCGGACATCAGTGCCCCGTTGAGGCCCAGGGCGCGTTCGCGCAGCGGGCCCTCCTTGAATGCCGTGGTCAGCAGGGCGAGTCCGGCCGGAGTGACGGCCGCGGTGGCGAGACCCTGGAGGACCCGGGCGGTGAGCAGCACCTCCGGGGAGGTCGCGAGCCCGCCCAGCGCCGAGGAGAGGCCCAGGACGACCATGCCGCCGATGAACAGGCGCTTGCGGCCGACGAGGTCGGCGACGCGGCCGAACAGGAGCGTGAACCCGGCGGCCGCCAGGGCGAACGCGGTGGCGATCCACTGGAGGTCCGGGAGGGCGAAGCCGAGTCCCTCACCGACGACGGGCAGTGCGACGTTCAGGATCGAGAAGTCCACCGCGATCATGAACTGGGCGCCGAGGAGGAGGGCGAGTACGAGCTTCTGCCGGCCGGTCATCCGGGACGGGTCCGGCGGAGCGGCGTCACCGAGGGAGCCGAGGGACGAGCCGATGGGGGCGCGGGACGGGGTCTGACCGGGGGCGGGCGGGGTCTGACCGGGTACGGACGGGGTCTGGCTGGGTGCGGACATGGTCGCCTTCTTCGGACGGAGGTTTTAACGGATCTGGAGTTCCGTTAAGATGAGGTGACCGTAGCAGAGGAAGGCGCAGTAATGGAACTGGAGACCCGTTATGACATCTGAGGGTGTGGAACCCGGTACGGTCCGGCCCGGCGGTCGCACCGCCCGGGTGCGGGAGGCCGTTCTGCGCGCGGCGGGTGACGCGCTGGCCGAACACGGCTTCGACCGCCTCGATCTGGCCGACGTCGCACGCCGTGCGGAGGTGGGCAAGACGACCGTCTACCGCCGCTGGTCCAGCCCCACCGGGCTGATCGCGGATCTGCTCGACGACATGGCCGAGCAGTCCTCCCCGCGCACGGCGACCGGCTCGCTGGCCGGGGACCTCAGGGCCAACGCCCGGCTCGTGCTCGACACCCTGACCGACCCCCGCCAGGGCGCCCTGTTCCGCTCCGTGATCGCGGCCGCGGCCTGCGACGAGCGCACGGGCCGGGCGCTGAACCGCTTCTACGCGATCCGGATCAAGGAGTGGTCCGGCTGTGTCACCGAGGCCGTCGAGCGCGGGGAGCTGCCCGCCGGCACCGATCCGGACGAGGTCATCCGTGCCGTGTCGGCGCCGCTCTACTACCGCCTGCTGGCCAGCGGCGACCCGCTCGACGCGGCGGCCGCCGACCGCGCGGCCGACGCCGCCGTCGCGGCCGCGAGGGCGGGTGCGTACGTGAGCTGAGCCCGCCTCAGCCCGCCCGCAGCCGGGCCGCCCAGGGGTGGTCCGCGCCCTCGGCCAGGGTGATCGTCTCGGTCAGCCAGGCGCGCTGGTCCTCGCCGAGGACCGGCAGCGCGGCCTCGAAGTCCCGCTCGTCCTTGGGGCGCCGGGACCGGGCCTTGTACAACAGCTGCACCTGCGGCACGAGATGGGGGACGCCGTCCCCGGAGACCGTGCCCAGCCGGGCCAGCGGGAGCCTGATCCTGGGGTCGCGCCGGAACACCCAGTCCTCGCCCACCACGTCGTCCAGCATGAACTGGACGCGCCACGGCTCGTCCGGGCCCGGCCGGCACCAGATGTCGTGCACCAGCTCCGGCAGCACCTCGCCGGGGCGCCAGGGCCGCAGCGTGCCGGGCGGATCGGCGGCCCACCACTCCCAGCCGGGAAGCGCCCGCTGGACGGCGAGCTGGTCCCGGCGCAGCAGGAGCACGTCGATGTCGGCGTGCTCACGGTAGGCGCGGCCGACGGCCAGCTCGACCGCGTACCCGCCCGCGATCCACCACGGGCCGCTCAGCGGGGCGAGCAGGGCGACGGTCGCGGAGAGGGACAGCGGGTCCCAGGGGCCCCAGGGGGTCTCCGTGCGCACGGCGTCCTCAGCCCGGCAGGAGCAGGTGCCGGTAGCTGTCCGGATGCTCCCTGAGGTAGGTGGCCAGGTCCTTGGGTGGCCGGCCGGTGAGCCGTCGCACGGCGTCCGAGACCGTGGCCATCTCACCGGCCGCGATGGCCTCGTACGATGTCACCCATCCCGCCACCTCCCAGTCCGGCGCGCCGTACCCCGAGCGTGAGGCGTAGGCCTCCTCCCGCGTCTCCGGCACGTAGGTGACGGTCCGTCCGGTGACCCTGCCCAGCTCCTCGGCCGCCTCGGCGAGGGTGAACGCCTCCGGTCCGGTCAGGTCGTACGTCACCCCGTCGTGCGCGGCGTCCCCCGCCAGGTCGCCGCCGGGCAGCAGTACCGCGGTCGCCGCGTCGGCGATGTCCTCGTGGGCCACCGCGGCCACCCGGCCGTCCCCGGCCGGGCCGCGCAGCACGCCGTCGGCGCCGGTCATCGCCGGCAGGCCCGCGAGGTACCAGCTGTCGCGGAGGAAGGTGTGGCGGACACCGGAGACCCGGATGTGCGCCTCGGTCTCCCAGTGGTCGCGGGCGAAGGTGAACGTCGCGTCCGGCGCCGCGCCGAGGAACGAGACGTACACGATCCGTTCGACGCCCGCCGCCGTCGCCGCGTCCACGGCGCTGAGATGTTCACCCACCCGGTCCGGGCTCTCGTGCGCCGATACGAGGAACAGGGTGTGCGCCCCGGCCAGCGCCCGGCGCATCGCGTCCCCGTCGCCGTAGGGCGCGGCCGGCGCGATGTCGGCGCCGGGCAGTTCCGGCAGCCGGGACGGGTCGCGGCCCAGCAGGCGGACCGGAACGCCCGCCCGGACCAGCCGCCTCGCCACCCGGCCGCCGAGCGCACCGCTCGCGCCGGTGACCGCGGTGAGGGGACCGCTCGTGAGGTCTTCGGGGCCGTGCCTCTCGCCGGATGGTGTGTGGTCCGATGGCGTGTCGTCCGATGGGGTCATGCCTGATCGCCTTCCTTGCGCTGCCAGGGGCGCACCTCCACGACCGCGTCGACCGGAACCGGTCCGTAGATGTGCGGGAACTCCTCGCCGCCGGGTGTGACCGACTCGTAGCGCACGGGCGCGGGGAGCCGCTCGGTGTCGATGACGAGGACCACCAGGTCCTGGTCACCGGCTCCGGCCCGGTTCCCGGCGCCGTACAGCATCTCGGCCACACCGGGGAGCTGGTGCGGCAGCGAGCAGTGGATGAAGCCCTCTTCGTGCAGGGTGCGGCCGCGGGTGGACGTCTCGTACGTCCCGGTCCCGCGGGCCGCCTCCCACAACGGGCTTTCGGTGAGGTGCAGCAGTTCGGCCATGGCCCAAAACTAGGGCCGACCGAGTGGCCTAGCCGCGTCGGCGCGTCCTTCGGGCCATCAGCGTGGCCGCCGATCCCGCGACCAGCAGCGCTGCCGCGATCCCGCCGATCACCCATTCACCGCCGCGCGAGCCCGTGTTCGGGAGCTCTCCGCCCGGGTGGGGCCGGTGCGGCCAGGAGTGCGTCGGGGTGGGCCTGGGGCCGGGGGTCGACTCGGACGGGGACGGTCCCGACGTGTCCGTCGGAGTGGGGCTCGGCGTGTCCGTCGGGGTGGGGCTGGGTGAGTCCGTGGGCGTCGGGGTGGGCGAGTCCGTCGGGGTCGGCGAGGGCGACGGTTCCGCGTCGCAGTCCGGCAGATCGCCGTCGAAGGGATAGGCGTGCATCTCCTGGCCGCCCGACTCGCCCGCCGAGGTGTGGGTGAGCGAACCCGCGCTGTAGAAGCGGCCGTTGGTGCCGCTGACGTCCAGCCGGGTCTGGCTCGACTGCTGCCCGATCAGCACACTGCCCTGGAACTGGCCGGTGCCGCCGAGACCGATCTCCGTGGCATCCGGGAAGTTCCACAGCAGGTTCTCGCGGAGGCCGGACTGCGGCAGGGACCCCATGTACGTCCTGATGTTCCGGGTCGTGCCGTACACGTTGACCAGTACGGTGGCGCCGTCCGGAACGCCGTTGAAGACGATGCCCTCGTCCCCGCCCGCGCCCGAAGCGATATCGGCGTCCAGCGCGAAGACCTGGAGCGGCGAGGTGCCGTCGCCCGTGAACATGGTCTCCGAACCGTTGTTCTCGGTGGTGCCGGTCGTCGGGCGGCGGTGGTCGGCGTTGTCGTCGTACGCGTAGCAGTGGCTGGCCTCCGTGAGCTGTCCGCGCAGGTCCGCGTAGGGGACGATCGCGTCCGGGTCACTGATCGGCGCCGTGTCCGGATCGACCGTGCCGCTCAGCGCCTGGGCGTACCGGACCCGCCCGGTGTTCGCCATCTCCACCGCGAGAAGCCGCTGGCCGCCGGCGATCGTGAGGTTCCCGCCGACGGTGAGGTAGTCGCTGCCGTTGGGCGGCGGCACCCGTGAGCCGACACCCGCGACGCCGACGTTGTAGATCTGCGAGGCACCGGGCCGCTTGTTCATGTCGAACTCGCCGAGGGTGACGATCTTCCCCTCGGCCTCGGCCGCCGCCTCCCGGACCAGGTAGTCGCCACCGACGTAGATGTTGATGTTGCTGTCGTGGTTGACCACGGGCCCGTTGTTCGGGTCGTTCCAGTCGGTGGGGCAGTCGTCCCCCAGACACGGCCCGAGCCCGCCGGGCAGCGGGTCGGCGGCCGCGGCGGGGGCGAGGGCCCCCACCATGGCCGCCGCTGCCGCCACCGTCACCGCCACGCGGTGAGTTTTACCGCTTCTGCGCGCTTTTGTTCCCATACAGCGCAATATGCAGGTTTACTGAGTACTCATCAGCTGTGCCACGCCGGTCGGGCGTGCCGCTTCCGCCGACCGGTCGGCCGGGCGGCCCCGGACGGCGGCGCCCGTCAGCCCGCCAGCAGCTTCGCCTCGGTGTCCGGATCGAGGCCGACGGAGGGCCGGTCGGGCCGCTGCGGCGCGCTGCCGCCGCGTTCGCACAGCCACTCCCAGGTGTCCTGGACCGTCTCCCCGACCGGCCGGCAGCGCAGCCCGGTGGCGTACGCCCGGCTGACATCGCCCTGGTGCAGGGTGTCGTAGAGCTCGCCCGGCGGCAGCCAGACCGGCAGGTCGGACCAGGGCTCGACGCCCGCCGCGAGGATCGCCCCGGTGTCGGTCCAGCGCAGCTCGGCACCGGAGCCGGTGGCCCGCACGCAGGCGTCGAGCAGCTCCCCCATGGTGGTGTGCCCCGGGCGGCTGACCAGGTTGTACGGTCCGTGCAGTTCCTGCCCGGCGGCGTCCAGCAGCCATCCGGCGAGGTCGCGTGCGTCGATGTACTGAAGGGGCAGATCAGGTGTCCCGGGGGCCAGTACGGGTCCGCCGCGGGCGATCCGGGTCAGCCACCAGGGCAGCCGGCCGATGTTCTCCCAGGGGCCGATGATCAGCCCGGCGCGGACGAGCAGCGCCCGGTCCCCGAAGGCCTCCAGTGCGGCCAGTTCGCCACCGCGTTTGGCCAGGGGGTACGAGACGTCGCCGCCGGCGTCCGGGGAGGCGCCGTCCACCAGCGGACCGTCCTCGGGCAGACCTGCCGGGGCCGGGTAGGCGTAGACGGAGCGGCTGGAGACGTACGCGTAGCGCCGGGCCCGTCCGGCGAGCAGCCGGGCCGCGTCCCGTACGGCCGAGGGGGCGCCGCTCCAGGTGTCGACGACCAGGTCCCAGGTGTACGTGCCGTCCCCCGGCCCGCCGGCGGCCTCCAGCGCGGCCAGATCGTCCTCGGCGGTGCGGTCACCGAGCAGTTCGGCCGTGCCGGGCGGCGGTGCGTGGTGGCCCCGGTGGAACACGGTCACCTCCCAGCCGCGCGCGAGGGCGTCCTCGGTGACGGCCCGGCCGACGAACTCGGTACCACCCAGCATCAGAAGCCTCATGACAGCGACTCTGCATCCCCGCGCCCCGAACCGGAACCGGCCTCGCTGTGGGCTGAATCGGGCCCGGCGCGGGCCGGTCCCGTCCAGTCCGGCCGGTCCGGGCTCAGGAGGAATGGGCGAGCGGGCTCCGGTTGCGCAGCAGCCACTGGCGGTAGCCCTCGACCCGCCCGGCCGCCTCCCGGTACGCGGCCTCCAGCTCCCCGTACACCGTCGCCGTGTCGGCGCCCGGCCGCGAGACCAGCAGCAGCCGCACCGCCAGCGGGTCGTCGCGCAGCGGGCGGATCGCCATGTCGTCGCGCGGGCCCGAGGTCGGCTGGCAGGGGGCGACCGCCTCGCCGAGGACGACGAGGGAGGCGGCGGTGAGGTAGTCGCCGTGCAGCACGGTCGGCGCGACCCCGGCGGCGCCGAACACCCGGCGCAGGCCGTCCCATTCGCCGTCCACCGTGGGGTCGACCATCCACCGGTCGGCCGCCAGGTCGGTGAGGTCGACGACGGGCAGGGCGGCGGCCGGGTGGTCGCGGGCCATCGAGATGAACTGCGGTTCGCGGTCCAGGAGCACCCGCTGCACCAGGCCGTCCGGCACGTACAGCGGGCAGCCCTCCACCTCGTGCACGAACGCGACGTCGAGCCGGCCCGCCTCGACCGCGCGCAGCAGTGCGTGGGCGGACACGTCGACCCGCAGCGAGATGTCCGTGCCGGGCAGCCGGACGCGCAGCCTGCGCAGCCAGCCGCCGATGACCCGGCTGGCGGTGCAGCCGATCCGCAGCCGGGGACCGCCGGGCCGGGCGGCGTCCGCCTCCGCCTTGGCGTCGGTGACCAGCGCCCGCATGCCGTCCACGAGCGGGCGGGCCCTGCTCAGCACGGCGTGGCCGAGCAGGGTGGGGCGGCAGCCGGTGCGCTCGCGGCTGAACAGTTCGGCGCCCAGCGAGTTCTCGATGCGGCGCAGCTGGGTGGTGAGCGAGGGCTGGCTCACGCCCAGCCTGCGGGCCGCCCGGTGCAGGCTGCCGGTGTCGGCGATGGCGCACAGCGCCCTGAGGTGCCTCACCTCAAGCTCCATACCGCCGAGAGTAGGGCGGTGGGACCGTGCCGCACCAGACGCCCCAACCCCATCAAACTCCTGTAATTCAGGGGTTGGTGGAATGCCGGACACCGTTTGTGCCCGCTCGCGTCATCGCGTGCTCACCCCGCAGCGGTGGTGGGGTGATAGGGCGGCGCTATCGCCGGTTGGCATCATCCGCCGGGGCTCCGACGTCACCGACACTCTCTCCGTACCGCACCCGTCCGAGTCCGATCACCGGACGGGTTCCTCGGACAGGTAACTGGTAGGAGACCCCCCATGAGACACCCCAGGACCGTCATGTCGGCCGTGGTCGGCCTCGGCTTCGGCCTCGCCGCCGCGCTGGGAACCGCACCCGCGCTCGCCTCTGCCGCCCCCGCACCTGCCTCTTCCGCGCCGGCCCCCCACGTCGCGTACACCTCGCACTCCGGATCCCACGAGAGCGCCGCCGCCAACAAGGCGTTCTTCGAGGCGGTCGCGAAGTCGGTCGCCGAGAAGCGGGCCGCCCACCCGGGCGTCCAGTCGGTCACCATCGTCTACAGCACCGCCAACGCTCCCAGCTTCCGCACCCAGATAGCCAACAGCGCGCAGATCTGGAACAGCTCGGTCTCCAACGTCCGGCTGCAGGAGGGGTCCAACGCGGACTTCACCTACTACGAGGGCAACGACCCGAGCGGCTCGTACGCCAGCACCGACGGACACGGCAACGGCTACATCTTCCTCGACTACGCGCAGAACCAGCAGTACAACTCGACCCGGGTCACGACCCACGAGACCGGACACGTGCTCGGCCTGCCGGATCACTACTCGGGCCCGTGCAGCGAGCTGATGTCGGGCGGCGGCCCCGGCCCGTCCTGCACCAACCCGTATCCGAACACCAATGAGCGCAACCAGGTCAACTACCTCTGGCAGAACGGCTTCGCGGCGGCGCTCGCCCGCAGCGGTTCCTGACCGGGGCATGCGGACAGGGGCCGCCCCGCAGGACGGGGGTGGCCCCTCACCCGTTCAGTCCCGGTACGGACCACCCGGCGATTTCGGCAGGGACCACCCGTCGAGTTCGTTCACGGATCACCCGTTGAGTTCGGCGCGTACGAGGGCCAGCAGCTCGTCCTCCGTCATCCCGAGCTCACGGGCGTCGCCGACCACCTCGCGGACCCGCTCCAGCAGCCTGGCACGGTGCGGGGAGACGCCCGCGGCGACCATCGCGCCGCGCCCCCGGCGCAGTTCGATGAGCCCTTCCTCGCGCAGCCGCTGGTAGCCGCGCAGCGCCGTGTGCACGTTGACGCCCAGCGATTCGGCGAGGACCCGGGCGGCGGGCAGCCGCTCGCCGGGGGCCACCGTCCCGTCGGCGACGGCGCGGCGCACGCAGGCCGCGATCTGGTCACCGAGCGGCACGGTGGAGGTGGGATCGACCCGGAAAAGCATGGTCATTTTTCCGTTCGACGCTGATCGATCAGGGTGTTGAGAAGTGCTGCGGCGGTCGCCGAATCCCGGACGGTCACCGCAAAGGACCGGCCGCCCGCCAACTGCGCCACGATTCCCTCTCCGGACCGGGTCATGACGCCGGTACGCCCGGGGCGGATCCGGTAGCCCCAGCCGCCGTATTCGGCCAGCGGGTTGATCCTACGGCTGCTCGCCGCCTCGATCCGGTCGAGCGGGACCCGTATCCGGGGCCACGGCAGCACTCCGGAGACGGTGATGCCACGCCGGTCCACCATGACGTACGGACGGGCGAAGACCGCGAGGAGCACACCCGCCACGAGAGCCGGAACCGCCGCGACCCAGCCGGCGGTGAGCAGCAGGGCGATCCCTCCCGTGCACACGGCGAGCGGGGCCACCGACAGCCACCAGGCCCCGGCGTTGCGCGCCCAGCCCGCGATCTCGCCGTCGGCCAGCGCGATCCGTTCACCGCCACCGGCCGGTCCGCGTCCGGCCGGGGCCTCTTCCGGAGGAAGGAGCGCGGCGAGCAGCAGGCCGATTCCGAAGGCGAGCGCGGCGACTCCCAGGGCAACGGCCATGTGCCACATCGGGAACGAGACGCCCTGCGCCCGGCCCTGCGCGTCCTGGGCCGCGTCCACGTTGATGAGCAGGGTGACCGCCATCAGGTAGCCGAGGCCGCCGGCGACGGCATAGCCACTGGCGACGGTCCTCCGGTACGCGGCGCCGGTGAACCTCCCGGCGACCGCCATCAGGACCCACAGGGCCCCGATCCCGGCGAACAGCACCACGACGACGGCGATGTACGACCCCTGGCCCGCATGGTCGTCCGCCTCTCCGTTGCCCACGAAGTGGCTGGCCAGCCGCGCGGGCAGCCGGTCGCGGCGGGTGGCGAAGAGGATGAGGTCGGCGGCGAGGGCGAGTACGAACGGCAGCGCGGCGAGGCTCACACGGCCAGCGTTTCGACGGTTCATAGAAACCTCCATTGTTTGCATGCTAGTAGAACAATGAAGGTGAGGCAATGCGGAGCCCGCCTGACGGTGACGCGCTGTCAGGCGGGCTCGGTGACGGTCGGGTACGAGCGCTGAGCGGTTGGTGCGGTCCGACGCCCTGCGGGCCGGGCGGTCAGGCCAGTTCGAGGGGGAACGCTCCGCGGTGTCCGGTGCCCGCGCCGGCCGTCGGCCTCGGCTCGAACTCCGGGCAGCTCCAGGTCTCCTGGACGAATCCGCTGCGCCGGTCCCAGAGGTCGAGGACATCGCCCCGGCCGTCCGCTCCCCGGTACTCGTCCTTGGCACCCCGGAAGCAGGCGAGCCCACCGGAGAGGCCCCGGCCGGGGGCCGGGAAGTAGTCCGAGAAGGCGCAGGCGATACAGCTCCGGAGCCGGACCCCGGGCGGAAGGACCCGCTGGATGGTGGCGAGCGCGGAGCCGAAGTCGCTCTCGGCCCGGTGGGAGCGGAAGCCCGCTCCGCCGAACTGCAGCTCCAGGTAGAGGTACGGGTCCGGCCTGCGCAGGGACAACAGGCAGCTGAGCCGCGCCTGCTGGGGCACCCCGTCCGCGGTGACCGGGAACGGCAGGTCCCATTCCAGGACGCAGTCGTTGAGCACACCGTCCGCCAGGGCGAACACCTCGCCCTGGTCCGGCGTGCCCGCCGCGGGACGCAGCCCGTCGAAGCTCTCGCCCTCGAAGTCCACTCCCCGGATACGGAGGCGGAGTTGCTGTCCGTCGGTGGTGAGGATGACGGCATCGGATCCCTGCCGGTCCCGGTACCACCCTGCCCACGACTCATCTGTCATGGGCAGGGACTGTAGCCCGTGCCTCGGACACTCCCTCCTGCCGCCCTCCACTTCACCGCACGAGGCCTGTGACCTCGGCCGATCCTCCCCTCCCGCTCAGTGGGTCCGGCGGGTGACGAACTCCGCCAGGGCCAGGAGATCGCCCGCCGCGGACAGATCGGGCACCGCGCGGGACAGGTGGTGCACGGCGCGCGCCATCCGGTCCGCGGCGCAGCTCTGCGCCCAGTCGCGGCCGCCGGCCCTGTCGACGGCGTCGGCGGCGCGGCTCACCTCGCCGACGGTGTTCATCGCACCCCGGTAGAGCGCGGTCAGTTCCGCGGCCGCCGGGGTGCCGGAGGTGAGCGCGGCGACCACGGGCAGCGACTTCTTGTGGGCGGCGAGGTCGGCCCCCACCGGCTTCCCGGTCTGGGCCGGGTCGCCCCAAATGCCGATGAGGTCGTCGATGAGCTGGAAGGCCAGCCCCGCCTCCCGGCCGAACCCGTCCATCGCGCCGACGGCACGCGCGTCGGCGCCCGCGTAGAGCGCGCCCAGCGCGCAGGCGCAGCCGAGCAGAGCACCCGTTTTGGCCGTCGCCATGGTGAGGCACTCGTCCAACGAGACCTCCTCCGGGCCTCTTTCCTCGAAGGCGCAGTCGGCCTGCTGTCCGGCACAGAGTTCGATGATGCAGGTCGAGAGCCGGGCCGAGGCTCGCGGTGACACGGCTCGGGCGTCCTCGGCGAGCAGTCGCTGGGCGAGGGCCAGTACGGCGTCACCCGCGATGACGGCATCCGGGATGCCGAACACCGTCCAGGCCGTGGCACGGTGACGGCGGGTCCGGTCCTCGTCGATGACGTCGTCGTGCAGCAGGGTGAAGTTGTGGGCCAGCTCCACGGCGACGGCCGCCCGCACGGCGTCCCTGGGATCGCCCCCGAGCGCCCGGGTGGCGGCCAGCACGAGCGCGGGTCTGATCGCCTTGCCCGCACCGGCGTCGGCCGGGCTTCCGTCGGCGTGCTGCCAGCCGAAGTGGTACATGACGACGCGCCGGATCGATCCGGGCAGCGAGTCGACCGCCGCCCGCAGGTGGGGGTCGACGAGGGCTCGGGTGTACTCCAGCAGAGCTGCGGCCTCGTTGCCCTCGGTCGCGGCGTCGGTACGGGTCATGGTCAATCGGTCACCCCGGTCGTTGCCGTCCCTGCCCGGTCGCTGTCGCCCCGGGCCGGGACGTGGGTGGTTGCTGTGTGTGCCTCGGACGGCGGCGCGTTCCGGACCGGGCCGGCCGGTGGCGCCGGCCCTGCCCGGACACGGCCCAGGGGCTGTCGTCGAACTGCCGTCGTCGCCCGAAGGGCGGCCGCGCGGGGTCAGGTGCGTGCTCTCGGCGTGCCGGCCCCGGGCCCCTGTACTGGACGTACCGGGGCCCGGGGCCGGTGCGGCGAGAGTGCGTGCATGGCGCCGCACGGCAGACGGCAGTTCGACGACAGGCCCTAACGCCAGCGGCTCACTTCGACGTTCTCCAGGACACCGAGGGCGTCCGGGACCAGTACGGCCGCCGAGTAGTAGGCCGTCACGAGGTAGGAGATGATCGCCTGCTCGTCGATCCCCATGAACCGGACCGAGAGGCTGGGCTCGATCTCGTCGGGAATGCCCGTCTGCTGGAGCCCGACGACGCCCTGCTCGGACTCGCCCGTCCTCATGCAGATGATCGACGTGGTGCGGGCGTCGCTGACCGGGATCTTGTTCGACGGGAAGATCGGCACTCCGCGCCAGGCCGCCATGCGGTGACCGCCGACGTCCACGCTCTCCGGCACCAGGCCGCGCTTGCTGCACTCCCGGCCGAAGGCGGCGATGGCCCGCGGGTGGGCCAGGAAGAGCTTCGATCCCCGGCGGCGCGACAGCAGTTCGTCCATGTCGTCCGGGCTGGGCACCCCGTCGTGGGGCTGGAGGCGCTGCTCGTAGTCGCAGTTGTTGAGCAGGCCGAACTCGCGGTTGTTGATCAGCTCGTGCTCCTGGCGCTCGCGCAGCGCCTCGACCGTGAGCCGCAGCTGCTGCTCGGTCTGGTTCATCGGCTGGTTGTAGAGGTCGGCGACCCGGCTGTGGACCTTCAGCACGGTCTGCGCGACGCTCAGTTCGTACTCGCGCGGCGCGGCGTCGTAGTCGACGTACGTGTGCGGGACGAGGGCCTCCCCGACATGTCCCGCGGACAGGTCGATGGCCGCCTCGCCGTACTTGTTGGTGCGCTGGTGCGGGATGGCCAGCAGCCTGGCGAGGTGCTCGCGCAGCGAGTCGGACCGCTCCGCGAGGTTGAGGACATCCGCCCGCTGCAGCGTCAGTACGGTGCAGTCGGTGACGGCGCGGGCCGTGTACTCCCAGAGGGCGTCCCCCTCGACGAGGGAGTGGTCGCCGAAGTAGGCCCCGTCCGCGTGCACTCCGAGCACCGTCTCGTCCCCGTAGGGGCCGGTGCCGATCTTCTCGACCCTGCCGTGCGCCAGCAGGAAGACCCGGTCCGCCGCGTCACCGGCCGTGGCCAGGAGGTGCCCGGCGGGAATGTCACGCTGCTCGCACCTGCGGGCCAGCTCGGCGAGCGCCTCCTCGTCCCCGAAGTCCCGCAGGGCCGGGAGCTCACCGAGCTCGGCGGGAATGACCGCCACTCGGTCGCCGGTCTGCACGAAGGTCACCCGGCCGTCGCCGACCGAGTAGCTCAGCCTCCGGTTCACCCGGTATGTGCCGCCCTGCACCTGGACCCACGGGAGCATCTTCAGCAGCCACCGCGAGGTGATCTCCTGCATCTGCGGGGCGGACTTGGTGGTCGTCGCGAGGTTCCGTGCGGCTGCCGTGCCAAGACTCTGCTGCGGCGGCACCTGCACGTTCTGAACCTCTTCACCAACGGACATCTGACGTCCTCTCGATCATCGGCTGAACTGCAGCAGAAGCCTTTCAGCACGTGACTCGGCGCGCCATTACACAAAAGAGTGTGACTAATCGGGCTTTGGGCTGGGCACAACGCTGCGCGATGCCCGAGGAGCAGTTTATTTGCATCTCAGATACCAATTATCTACGGTGACGCCCATGCGGCTCACGAGATTCACCGACGTGTCACTGCGCGTACTGATGCGCCTCGCCGTCATGGAGAACGAGGAACCGCCGACCACCCGCGAGGTGGCGGCGGCCATGCGCGTGCCCTACTCCCACGCCGCCAAGGTCGTGGCCCGCCTCCAGCACCTCGGCCTGGTCGAGGCGCGACGGGGCCGGGGCGGCGGACTCGCCCTCGCCGCGGGCGCCCGGACCGCCTCGGTCGGCGGGCTCGTCCGCGAGCTGGAGGGCCCCGGCGACGTCGTCGAGTGCGAGGGCGCCACACCGTGCCCGCTGCGGTCGGCGTGCCGGCTGCGCGGCGCCCTGCGCGACGCGGCGGAGGCCTTCTACGCAGCGCTCGACCCGCTCACCGTCGCGGACCTCGTCGCCTCCCCCACCGGACCGCTCCTGATCGGCATCAGCAGCGCCCGGCCGCCCGGCGACTGAACCGCACCCCCACCCGCGCCGGGTGAGAGGCCGGCCCCCTCGCCCGAATCCGGCGAACCCATAAATACGCATCTTGGATACCAATTCAAACACGAGGAGTCACGATGCTCTCCGAGCCGTCGACCGTCACCGTCCGCGCCACCCTCCCCGCCGTCGGCGCGGCCATCGGAGACATCGCGGATCTCTTCTACCGCAAGCTGTTCGACGCCCACCCCGAGCTGTCGCGCGACCTGTTCAACCGGGGGAACCAGGCCTCGGGCGCGCAGCGCCGGGCGCTCGCCGGCTCCATCGCCGCCTTCGCGGCCCAGCTGGTCGGGCACCCGGACACCCGCCCCGACGTCATGCTCGGCCGCATCGCGAACAAGCACGCCTCGCTCGGCGTCACGGCCGCCCAGTACGACGTCGTGCATACCCACCTGTTCGCCGCCATCGCGGAGGTGCTCGGCGACGCGGTGACCCCGGAGGTCGCCGCCGCCTGGGACGAGGTCTACTGGCTGATGGCCAACGCCCTCATAGCCATCGAGGAGCGGCTGTACGCGCAGCGGGGCGTACTCGCCGGTGACGTCTGGCGGGACTGGGAGGTGGTTTCCCGGACCGAGGAGACCCCGGACGTCGCCACCTTCGGGCTCCGCCCCGCCGACGGTTCGCCCGCCCCCGGCTTCCGGCCCGGCCAGTACGTCTCGGTACGGTGCGAGCTCTCGGACGGCGCACGCCAGATACGCCAGTACAGCCTCTCCTCGGCCCCCGGCTCCCCGCTCCGCGCCATCACCGTCAAGCGGGTGCGCGGCGAGGGCGTCCCGGACGGCGAGGTCTCGCACCGGCTCCACGCACGGGTCCGGCCGGGCGACCGGCTCCAGGTCTCGGCGCCGTACGGCGACCTCGTGCTGAAGTCGGACCGGGCCCCGCTCCTGCTCGCCTCCGCAGGCATCGGATGCACCCCGATGCTCTCGGTTCTGGAGCACCTGGCGAACGGCGGGCACCGCGGCCCGGTCACCGTCGTGCACGGCGACCGCTCCCCCGACGACCACGCCCTGCGCACCGCCCACACCGTGCTCACCGGCGAACTCCCCGAGGCCTCGGCACACTTCTGGTACGAGAACCCCGGGCCGGGCCACCCCGCGAACCGCACGGGCCTGGTCGACCTGACGGGCCTGGCCGTCGCCTCCGGCACCCACGCCTACCTGTGCGGCCCGCTGCCCTTCATGCGGTCGGTGCGCACCCAGCTGCTCGCCAAGGGCGTCCCCGCCGCCGACATCCACTACGAGGTGTTCGGCCCCGACCTGTGGCTCGCCGAGGACTGAACCGGGTCCGGCGCTCGCGGAATTGACCGGATCGGCTCGCACACCGCCCGAACAGAACACCGTGAACAGCCCATGACTGGCTCAGGCCCCGGTTCGCCGGGTACAAGCGCTGTACGGGCATCTCTCCCCCACGCGCAAAAGGAGTCGGCCATGTCCTCACCCATGTCCGCGAGCACCTTCCTCGCCGCCCTGAAGGACGAGGGGCTCACCGTCGTGCAGGTAGGCGACTGGCGAACCCACAACCGCAACCAGCAGGGCGACTGGGGCCCGGTCAACGGCGTGATGATCCACCACACCGTCACCAAGGGCACCGACGCCACCGTCCAGCTCTGCCGCGACGGCCACAGCGACCTGCCGGGGCCGCTGTGCCACGGCGTCATCGCCAAGGACGGCAGCGTCCACCTGGTCGGCTACGGCCGGGCCAATCACGCCGGCCTCGGCGACGACGACGTGCTGCGCGCCGTCGTCGCGGAGAAGGGCCTGCCGCCGGACAACGAGGCCAACACCGACGGGAACCGGCACTTCTACGGCTTCGAGTGCGAGAACCTCGGCGACGGCAAGGACCCCTGGCCCGACGTCCAGCTCGAAGCCATCGAGAAGGCCGCGGCCGCGGTCTGCCGCCATCACGGCTGGACCTCCAAGTCGGTCATCGGGCACCTGGAGTGGCAACCGGGCAAGGTGGACCCCCGCGGCTTCACGATGGCCGACATGCGGGCCCGGATCAACGCCCGCCTGAAGTAGCCGCCCGCCGCCGGGACCGCGCCCCGTCCACAATGGGGACATGCCCGCCACACCGCCCGGTCCCCCCGCCCTCTCCCGGCTGCGGCCGGCACTTCCGTCACCCCTGCTGCCGGTCGAGGACGACCGCTTCGGGCGGTACGGCGTGCGGCTGCTCCTCAAGCGCGACGACCTGATCCACCCGGATCTGCCGGGCAACAAATGGCGCAAGCTCGCCCCCAACCTGCTCGCCGCCGCCGGACGTCCCGTGCTGACGTTCGGCGGGGCGTACTCCAACCACCTGCGGGCCACGGCCGCCGCCGGACGGCTGCTGGGCTTCCGTACGGTCGGCGTCGTCCGCGGTGACGAGCTGGCCCACCGGCCGCTCAACCCCTCGCTGGCGCGGTGCGTCGCCGACGGCATGCGGCTGCACTTCGTGGACCGCCGGACGTACCGCGCCAAGGCCGATCCAGAGGTCCTGGCCGGGCTGCTGAGCGCCCACGGGGAGTGCGAGGTCATCCCGGAGGGCGGCAGCAACGCCCTGGCCGCACAGGGCTGCACAGAGCTCGGGCGGGAGCTGCGCGGGCGGGCCGACGTGGCCGCGGTGGCCTGCGGCACGGGTGGCACCCTGGCCGGCCTCGCCGCCGGTCTCGCACCGGGGCAGCGCGCGCTCGGCGTCCCCGTCCTGCGCGGCGGCTTCCTGGGCGACGCGGTACGCGGCCTCCAGCGGGAGGCGTTCGGCGGACCGGCCGGCGACTGGTCCCTGGACGAACGCTTCCACTTCGGCGGCTACGCCCGCACCACCCCCGCCCTGCACGCCTTCGCGGACGACTTCGAGGACCGGCACGGCCTGCCGGTCGAACGGCTCTATGTGGCCAAACTCCTCCACGCGCTCACGACGCTGGCCGGGGAGGGCGCGTTCCCCGCCGGGAGTACGGTCGCCGCCGTGATCACCGGGCGCCCGGACCCCGCAGACGCGCCCGGCGCACCTCAGTCCGACTCCTCCCGGTAGGCCGCCGCCTCCTCCAGGTCGAGGCGCCTGAGCAGGGTCCGCATCATCTCGTCGTCGATGCCCCGCTCGTCCCGCAGCCGCACGAAGACCTCGCGCTCGGCCTCGATCATCTCGCCGGCCAGCCGCCGGTAGGTGTCGTCCGCCGACTCCCCCGTCACCGGGTTCGACGCCCCGAGCCGCTCCCACACGGCGTTGCGGCGCCGCTCCAGCACGGTGCGCAGCCGGTCGGTGAGCGGCTGGGGCAGCCGGTTGCGCTCGTCGCCGAGCAGCTCCTCCAGGCGCGCCTCGGCGGCCGTGGACGCCTCGCTCTGCGCCTGCGCCTCCGCGAGGGTCTCGGCCTGCCGGTCGCGCCCCGGGAGGCGCAGCACGCGCACCAGGAGCGGCAGCGTGAGCCCCTGGATGACCAGGGTGCCGATGACCGTGGTGAACGTCAGGAAGAGGACCAGGTTGCGGGCCGGGAAGTCCGCGCCGCCGGCCGTGACCATCGGGATGGAGAACGCGATGGCGAGCGAGACGACACCGCGCATCCCGGCCCAGCCGACGATGAGCGGCGCGGTCCAGTCGGTCTCGGGCTCCCGGTCCCTGATCCGCTTCGACAGCCACCGGGGCAGGTAGGTCGCCGGATAGACCCAGACGAACCGGACCACGACGACCGCCAGGAACACCGCCACCGCGTACCAGAGCGCATCCGCGACGGCGTACGTACCGAGCCCCCTCAGTACGAAGGGCAGCTGGAGGCCGATCAGCGCGAAGACGGCGGACTCCAGGATGAAGGCGACCATCTTCCAGACGGCCGCCTCCTGGAGCCTGGTGGCGAAGTCGACCTGCCAGGACCGGTGACCCAGGTAGAGCGCGACGACGACCACGGCGAGCACTCCGGAGGCGTGCACCCGCTCGGCCGCCGCGTACGCCACGAAGGGGATCAGGAGCGACAGGGTGTTCTGGAGCAGGGGCTCCTTCAGATGGGTGCGCAGCCAGTGCAGCGGCACCATGAGCACCAGCCCGACCGCGACACCGCCGACCGACGCGAGGAAGAACTCCCCGATTCCGGCGCCCCAGCTCATCCCCTCGCCCACGGCCGCCGCGAGGGCCACCTTGTACGCGGTGATCGCGGTGGCGTCGTTCACCAGGGACTCGCCCTGGAGGATCGTCGTGACCCTGGCCGGCAGGCCGACCCGGCGGGCGATGGCGGCGGCCGTGACCGCGTCCGGCGGGGCGATCACGGCGCCCAGCACCAGTGCGGCGGTGAGCGGCAGATCGGGCACCAGCCGGTAGGCCAGCCAGCCGACCGCGACGGTCGCGAACAGCACGTAGCCGACGGAGAGCAGCGCGACCGGGCGCAGATTGGCCCGCAGGTCGAGGTAGGAGCTGTCGACGGCGGCGGTGTAGAGCAGCGGCGGCAGCAGGAGCGGCAGCACGATGTGCGCGTCCAGGGTGTACGTCGGCACCCCCGGCACGTAGCTGCCGATGAGCCCCATGGCCACCAGCAACAGCGGGGCCGGTACCGGGGTGCGGCGGGCCAGCCCCGCCATCGCCGCACTCGCCGCGACCAGTGCCACCAGTGGCAACGCGTCCATCTCAGGGTCCTCGCATCCGTCGTAACCTGGCAATCATGAGTGAGTGCCCGCACGTATCAGATCTGCCGCGCCCCGAGCCCGCACCCCTCGGCGAGACCTGTCCCGAATGCCGGGCAGCGGGCACCCACCCCGTGCAGTTGCGTCTCTGCCTGGTCTGCGGCCATGTCGGCTGCTGCGATTCCTCACCGATGCAGCACGCCACGGGCCACTTCAAGGAGACCGGTCATCCGGTGATGCGGAGCTTCGAGCCCGGTGAAAGCTGGCGTTGGTGCTTCGAGCACGGTTCGATCGTCTGACGTCTGGGTACGTCAAACCGGCGCCTGTTGTTCGTAATTGACCGCCGCAGACCTCTAGCCACTGTGTGTACTCATGGGCTTACCATGAGTGACAGTCATGGGACGGGGTCTTGGCGACACGGCATCATGGATCGCGATAGCGTCGCCGGACCAAGAACCGAAGACGTACCGCATGGCTCCGGGGCACTCTTCCCGGATCCTCGAATGAGTTTGTGCCACCTTGGAGGTGAGGGTGTCCCAGATCGCAGGCGAGCCCGGGAATCAGGACTTCGTAGAGGTCCGGCTGCCCGCTGCGGGTGCCTACCTGTCGGTGCTGCGTACGGCCACGGCCGGTCTCGCAGCGCGCTTGGACTTCACTCTCGACGAGATCGAGGATCTTCGCATCGCGGTCGACGAGGCCTGCGCGATCCTGCTTCAGCAGGCCGTGCCCGGCTCCGTCCTCAGCTGCGTCTTCCGTCTCATCGACGATTCTCTCGAGGTGACGGTATCGGCCCCCACGACGGACGGGCGGGCCCCGGAGCGTGACACCTTCGCCTGGACGGTGCTCTCCGCACTGGCGGGCAAGGTCGACTCCACGGTCGCCGACGACCGGACGGTCAGCATCAGCCTGTACAAACAGCGCGGCGCGGGACCCGGGCCGGCGTGAGCAACGGGAACGGGGACGGTCCTGTGCGGGACGAGACGATCCGACCAGGGGTGGTGCACGCGGCAGGCATCCCGGAGCAGCAGGCCATGACTCATCCGGTGGACGGGGCCGACCTGCCCCGTGCGGTGGACGGGGCGGACGGGCCCGCTGGCCGTACGGTCGCGGTGGAGCAGTCGCAGGCGGAGCGGGCAGGCCAGATGAGCGAGCACAGGCACCACGATCCGAACGACCGCAGCGGGGCGCGGGCGTTGTTCATCGAGCTGGGCAAGCTCCCCGAGGGCTCGCCCGAGAAGGCCGAGCTTCGCAATCGGCTGGTGCGGATGCATCTGCCGCTGGTGGAGCACCTGGCCCGGCGGTTCCGCAACCGGGGCGAGCCGCTGGACGATCTGACCCAGGTCGCCACGATCGGCCTGATCAAGTCGGTGGACCGGTTCGATCCGGAGCGGGGCGTCGAGTTCTCGACGTACGCCACGCCCACGGTCGTCGGTGAGATCAAACGCCATTTCCGTGACAAGGGCTGGGCGGTGCGGGTGCCGCGCCGCCTCCAGGAGCTGCGGCTCTCGCTGACCACGGCGACCGCGGAGCTCTCCCAGCAGCACGGCCGCTCGCCCACGGTGCACGAGCTGGCGGAACGTCTCGGCATCTCCGAGGAGGAGGTGCTGGAGGGGCTGGAATCGGCCAATGCCTACAGCACCCTCTCCCTGGACGTGCCGGACACCGACGACGAGTCCCCCGCGGTCGCGGACACGCTCGGCTCGGAGGACGAGGCGCTGGAGGGCGTCGAGTACCGCGAGTCGCTCAAGCCGCTGCTGGAGGACCTGCCACCGCGTGAGAAGCGGATTCTGCTGCTCCGGTTCTTCGGCAACATGACCCAGTCGCAGATCGCGCAGGAGGTCGGCATCTCGCAGATGCACGTCTCACGGCTGCTGGCCCGCACCCTGGCCCAGCTGCGCGAGCGGCTGCTCGTCGAGGAGTAGCCGGACGGTGTGCGCGGCCCCGGGAGACCGGCGGCCGCCCGCATCCCGGTTCACACGTACGCGTCAGGCTTCCGGGTCCGTGTCGGGCTCGGCGCCCGGCCGGCGGATGCCCAGCGCGACGATCGTCGTCGGCCGCGCCAGCTGGTACAACGCCGTCAGCGACACCGCCGCCAGGACGATCCCGGCCGGGATCAGCGCGCCCTGGGACCGCAGCAGCGTCCACGCCACCGGCAGCGCGATGATCTGGGTGATGAGGGCGGGGCCGCGGCTCCAGCTGCGCCGCCGCAGCAGCCCACGGGCGGCGAACAGCGGGATCAGCCCGAGGGCGATCAGCGTCAGACCGCCCATCTCGGCCTGCTGCGGGCTCTCGGGGCGGCCGAGCAGCCCCATGACCAGCATGTAGATCCCGCCGATGACGAGGGCCGCGCCCTCCAGGGCGTTGAGTCCGGCCACGAGCGTGATCCTGGCCGGCTTCGGCGGCTCGGCCAGAGGCATCGACGAGGGCGCGTTCTGCTGAGTACTCACCCCTGCAGGTTGGCACCCCGGAGCCGCCGAAGCGAAGCCGGGGTCACGGATCCACCGGAAACCGGCCGTCACGATCGGCCCACCGCGCCCGGACCGTCACCCTGCGTGAGGGCCGGCAGGCAGGACTTCAGGCCTTTACCCCGCGGTAGGTAGTCTGGCGGTCATGCGCGCACTTCTTGTGGTCAATCCAGCTGCTACCACCACCAGTGCACGCACCCGTGATGTGCTCATCCACGCACTGGCCAGCGAGATGAAGCTGGAGGCCGTGACCACCGAGTACCGCGGGCACGCCCGCGATCTGGGGCGTCAGGCCGCCGACAGCGACGACATCGATCTCGTGGTGGCACTCGGCGGTGACGGCACGGTCAACGAGGTCGTGAACGGCCTGCTGCACAAGGGCCCCGACATCGACAACCTGCCGAAACTCGCCGTCGTCCCAGGTGGCTCCACCAATGTCTTCGCGCGCGCCCTCGGCCTGCCCAACGACGCGGTGGAGGCGACCGGCGCCATCCTGGACGCACTGGCCAACCGCACGGAGCGCACCGTCGGCCTCGGCCTGGCGGCCGGCACCCCGGGCACGGAGGACGAATCCGTACCCGAACGCTGGTTCACCTTCTGCGCCGGCCTCGGATTCGACGCCGGAGTCATCGGCCGGGTCGAACAGCGACGGGAACAGGGAAAGCGTTCGACCCATGCGCTGTACGTCCGCCAGGTGCTGCGCCAATTCCTGGAGGAACCGCACCGGCGGCAGGGAACGATCACGCTGGAGGTGCCCGGACACGAGCCGGTCACCGATCTCGCGCTCTCCATAATCTGCAATACGGCACCCTGGACCTACCTGGGGAATCGCCCGATGTACGCCTCCCCGAAGGCCTCGTTCGACACCGCCCTGGACGTCCTCGGCCTGCAGCGGCTGTCGACGGCGGCGGTCACCCGCTACGCGACCCAGCTGCTCACTTCGAGTCCCGAGAAGGGGCCACACGGTAAGCACGCGGTTTCACTGCATGACCTCACAGACTTCACCTTGCATTCAAAGGCCCCACTGCCCTTCCAGATGGACGGTGACCACCTGGGGGTGCGCACAAGTGTGACGTTCACAGGCGTACGCCGTGCACTGCGTGTGATTGTGTGAGTGGAAGGGACCAAAGTCCTTTAACTCGAACGTTTGGACTGGCTTCCACCCTCTAGAAGTACGGCTGTGACCTAGCCGACACCGAGGAATCAAAAAAAACTTTCCTGAAGGGGTTGTATCCGCCGCCGAGGTTTGCGAATCTCTACATGGCGATCGGGACGGCCCGCAACAACGGCCTCCACTGAGAGCCAGAACCCCTCCTCACTTAAACAGGACCACATCCAGTTCATCTGGGCGTCGGCCCGACATCTGCGGGGGGATTCGTGAAAGCGTTCACATTCACAAGCCACAGTACGTATACCAAGGAGAGGTAGCAGCCATGGACTGGCGTCACAACGCCGTTTGTCGTGAGGAAGACCCGGAGCTGTTCTTCCCCATCGGCAACACCGGTCCTGCGCTGCTGCAGATCGAGGAAGCCAAGGCCGTCTGCCGTCGCTGCCCCGTCATGGAGCAGTGCCTGCAGTGGGCGCTCGAGTCCGGCCAGGACTCCGGCGTCTGGGGTGGCCTCAGCGAGGACGAGCGCCGCGCAATGAAGCGCCGCGCCGCTCGCAACCGGGCGCGCAACGCCAGCGCCTGACCGACGCCACCGCTACGAACCTCAGCCAGGCGGCGCGTACGGAGTGTACGCATCACCCCGCCCCCCGAGTCGCAGCGCGCAGTACCCCCGAAGCGCATGCTTGACCAGAGAGCCCGGACCGTTCACCAACGGTCCGGGCTCTCTGCTGTGCCGCGCACTCCGAGCTCCTGTGCCGCACGCCCCCGAAGGGGTGCCGCCGCTTGCCGGCAGGGGCGCCGCTACTTGTCGGCGCTGACCGGGATGTCGAGGATGACCTGGGTGCCGCGCTCGGGCGCCGGCACCATGCCGAACGTCCCGCTCAACTCGCCCTCCACCAGCGTCCGCACGATCTGGAGCCCCAGAT
The DNA here is from genome assembly GCF_003751445.1 of Streptomyces sp. 840.1. Taxonomy (NCBI): domain Bacteria; kingdom Bacillati; phylum Actinomycetota; class Actinomycetes; order Kitasatosporales; family Streptomycetaceae; genus Streptomyces; species Streptomyces sp. 840.1. Next base: position 623,038 of record NZ_RJUU01000001.1, read on the forward strand.
TGCCGGTGCGCTGCGGGTCGAATCCCTCGGGCAGTCCGCAGCCGTCGTCCTGGACCGTGATCAGCAGCCGCGTCTCCGTGGGCGAACCGCCCCGCACCGCGGAGACCTCGACGGTGCCTGACTCGGCGACACCGAAGGCGTGCTCCAGCGCGTTCTGCAGCACCTCGGTGAGGACCATCGCCAGCGGAGTGGCAACTTCCGCGTCGAGGATGCCGAAGCGTCCCGTCCGGCGACAGGTGACCTTGCCCGGCGAGATCTCCGCGACCATGGCGATGACCCGGTCCGCGATCTCGTCGAACTCCACCCGCTCGTCCAGATTCTGGGACAGCGTCTCATGCACGATGGCGATCGAACCGACGCGCCGTACCGCCTCGTTGAGCGCCTCGCGGCCCTGCTCGGAGTCCATCCGGCGGGACTGCAGCCGCAACAGGGCAGCCACCGTCTGGAGGTTGTTCTTCACCCGGTGGTGGATCTCCCGGATGGTGGCGTCCTTGGTGATCAACTCACGCTCGCGGCGGCGCAGTTCCGTGACGTCGCGCAGCAGCACCAGAGAGCCGATCCGGACCCCCTTGGGCTTGAGCGGGATCGCCCGAAGCTGGATCACCCCGCCCGTGCACTCGACCTCGAACTCACGGGGCGCGTAACCGCTGGCCATTTTGACCAGGGCCTCGTCCACCGGCCCCCGGGAGGGCGCCAGTTCGGCGGTGATCCCCCCGAGGTGCTGGCCGACCAGGTCGGAGGCCAGGCCGAGACGGTGGTAGGCGGAGAGGCCGTTGGGGCTGGCGTACTGGACGACGCCGTCGGCGTCGAGCCGCACCAGGCCGTCGCCGACCCTGGGCGAGGCGTCCATGTCGACCTGCTGGCCGGGGAACGGGAAGGACCCGGCGGCGATCATCTGGGCCAGGTCGGAGGCGGACTGGAGGTAGGTGAGTTCCAGCCGGGACGGGGTACGGACGGTGAGGAGGTTGGTGTTGCGCGCGATCACGCCCAGCACCCGGCCCTCCCGGCGCACGGGGATCGACTCGACCCGCACGGGAACCTCCTCGCGCCACTCCGGGTCGCCCTCGCGCACGATCCGGCCCTCGTCCAGCGCCGCGTCCAGCAGCGGGCGGCGGCCGCGCGGCACCAGGTGGCCGACCATGTCGTCCTGGTAGGAGGTGGGGCCGGTGTTGGGCCGCATCTGGGCGACGGACACGTAGCGGGTGCCGTCGCGGGTAGGGACCCAGAGGACCAGGTCGGCGAAGGAGAGGTCGGAGAGCAGCTGCCACTCCGAGACCAGCAGATGGAGCCACTCGAGGTCGGTGTCACTCAGGGCGGTGTGCTGGCGGACGAGGTCGTTCATGGAGGGCACGCGTGCGAGCGTACCCGTGGATGTGCGCAGGTACCGAACCGGACGGCCCGGCGCCACGTGCAGTAGGAAGGGCCGGAAATTACCGTGCCCCATGGATGGACAGGCATGAATGGTCTAGTCCACAATGCAGGAGACAGAGCCTCCGCTCTCCCCGCACAGGAGAGCGGAACGAGGTACCCGCGCTCTCTGCCCTGACTGCGCCGGTACCTCTCCCGGGCCGGGGGCACCGCACACCGCCGGCCTGGCTGACCGCCCTTCGGGCGGTCTTACTCCGGGCTGCGGTGCTGGTCGGGCTGAGGGTCCCGGCCCGGCGCCGTGGCCCGCGGGTGTTTCCGGGGGTGCGCTCAGTGCGTTTCGGTGACCTTCGCCAGCGCGCGGGGGGCGTCCGGATCCTGGCCCCGGGCGATCGTCACCTCGTACGCCAGCATCTGCAGCGGCAGGATCTCCAGGATCGGCTGGACCTCCTCCGCGACTCCGGCCGTCGGCAGCACGAACCCCGCCGACGCCGCCCGCACCTGGGCCTTCGGGCCGACCACGAAGAGGTCGGCGCCGCGCCCGCGGAGCCGGTCGAGCACCGGCTGGAGGGCCTCGCCGCCCCGGCCGTCGGTGACCACCGCGATCACCGGGGAGATGTTGTCGACCATGGCGAGCGGGCCGTGCAGCAGATCGGCGCCCGAGTAGGAGAGCGCGGGGATGTAGCTCGTCTCCATCAGCTTCAGGGCGGCCTCCTTGGCCGTGGGATAGCCGTAGCCGCGCGAGGTGATGACCATGCGTTCGGCAAAGCGGTAGCGCGAGGCCAGAGCCTTGACCTCGTCCTTGCGGGCCAGGACCGCCTCGGCCAGCTCCGGCAGGATCGCGGCAGCCGCGCCGTCACCGCCGCGCAGCCCCTCCACGAACAGGTACAGGGACAGCAGCGAGGCGGTGTACGTCTTGGTGGCCGGCAGGGCCTTCTCCGGGCCCGCCAGGATGTCGATGTGGTACTCGGAGACCGCGGCCAGCGGGGAGTCCGGGTTGTTGGTCACCGCGAGTGTCACCGCACCGGCCTCCCGGGCGGCCTTGGTGGACGCGACCAGGTCGGGCGAGCCGCCGGACTGGCTGACGGTGATGACCAGGACGTCCCTCAGGTCCGGCTTCGCGCCGTACGCGGTGGTGGTGGACATCGAGGCCAGACCGCAGGGCAGCCCGAGGGTGATCTCGATCAGGTACTTCGCGTAGAGCGCGGCGTTGTCCGACGTGCCCCGGGCGGTGAGCAGGACGAAGCGGGGGTTCCGCGCCGCGACCTCGGACGCGACCGCCCGGATGGCGGGGGCTCCCTCGGCGAGGATGCGGCGGAGCATCCCGGGCTGCTCGGCCATCTCGCCGGACATGATCCGGCCGGGGAGTTCGCCCTCGTCTGCCGGGTACGTGACGGACATGTCTGGTGCCTCCCGGGGTTGTGCCGATGCGTCGGCCGGAGCCGGACCAAGTCCAACACGGGGCACCGAGGGGCCGCCAGCGGTGGGCACCCGGCGGGATTGCGGACGGGGCGCAAGGGGTTCACCCGGCGGGCGCCCGGGGGCATCGTCCGCGTGCGCCGGGTCTGCTAGATTAGGACTTTGATTGGTCTATACCACATGATTCACTCCAGATCGGCAGGCCCCGCGTGGAAGTTGTCATCGTCCCGGACGCCAAGGCAGGCGGCGAACTGATCGCGGGGGCCATCGGCGCCCTGCTGAGCCGTAAGCCCGACGCCGTTCTCGGCGTTGCCACCGGCTCGACCCCGCTGCCCATCTACCAGGCACTCGCGGACAAGGTCCGCTCCGGTGCCGTGGACGCCTCGCGCGCCCGCATCTGCCAGCTCGACGAGTACGTCGGGCTGCCGGCGGGCCACCCGGAGTCGTACCGCTCCGTGGTCCTGCGCGAGGTCGTCGAGCCGCTCGGGCTCTCCGAGGCCTCCTTCATGGGCCCGGACGGCTCCGCCGAGGACGTCCAGGCCGCCTGCGAGGCGTACGACAAGGCGCTCGCCGAGGCCGGCGGGGTGGACCTCCAGCTCCTCGGCATCGGCACCGACGGGCACATCGGCTTCAACGAGCCGTGCTCCTCGCTCGCCTCCCGTACCCGGATCAAGACGCTGACCGAGCAGACCCGGGTCGACAACGCGCGCTTCTTCGACAACGACATCACGCAGGTGCCGCACCACGTGATCACCCAGGGCATCGGCACGATCCTGGAGTCCCGCCACCCGATCCTGCTCGCGACGGGCGAGGGCAAGGCCGATGCCGTGGCGGCGACGGTCGAGGGTCCGGTCGCCTCGGTGGTGCCCGCGTCGGCGCTGCAGATGCATCCGCACGCGACGATAGTGGTCGACGAGGCGGCGGCGTCGAAGCTGAAGCTGGCGGACTACTTCCGCGCCACGTACGCGGCGAAGCCGCCGTGGCAGGGTATTTAGTACGTGGCGGTACGCGTGAGGGGCCGGGCACCTGGTGGTGTCCGGCCCCTCACGTCTGTACGGGTGCGTCGTGGTGGACGCCTTGTCCTCAATCGCCGGACGGACTGGATTTTCGGGCCTGCCCGTCCGGCGCGAGGGCTTGTCCCTCAATCACCGGACGGGCTTGAGGTGCCCGGCGTCCGGTGTTGTCTCAACCGGCCGACGGGGTGGCTTCCGTTGATGCGATCTTCTCTGCCGCTGCCAGGCCGCAGACCCGGGCGGCTCCGTGGGTGGCGATGTAGAAGGCTCCCCTCGGTTCGGCCTGGGGTACGCCCATCTCGACCACGATCGTGTCCGCACGCGCCGCCAGCAGCGCGTCGAGGGCCGCCGTCATCCACGGGTGGCGGTGCGCGTCGCGGACGACCGCGACGATGCGCCGCTCCCCCGCGGCCCGCAGCACCTCGTCCGCGAGGGCCTCGTGCTCGCTGCCGTACGTGTCCGTCCCGGTGCCCGGCACCAGCCGGGCCAGTTCGGCGGCGACGCCCCAGGGTGTCTCGTCCCCCACCGCGATGTTCGCGACCGGGGTGAGCGCGGCGACATAGGCCGGGCCGGTCAGCGGTTCGGCCGGGCCCGTCACCACGACGGCTCGGCGGGCCGCGACGAGGCCGATGTCGGAGCTGATGAGCTTGCTGCCCCCGGCGCCGGGCGCGGTCCCCTCCTGCACTGCCGCGCCCGGCTCCGGGACAGCCCCCCCGGCCCGTCGCGTCCAGGACGCGAGGGCCCGCACCCGGGCGGCGGCATCAGCCAGCCGCTCCTCGGGCAGGTCACCGGAACGGACCGCCTCGACCAGCGCGTCGCGCAGCCGGAGCACCGTGCTGTCGTCGTCGAGGCCGCCGCCGACACAGAGCGCGTCGGCGCCCGCCGCGATCGCGAGGACCGAGCCGCGCTCGATCCCGTACGTCGAGGCGATGGCCTGCATCTCCACGGCGTCGGTGACGATGAGTCCGTCGTAGCCCAGCTCCTCGCGCAGCAGGCCGGTGAGGATCTGCGGGCTCAGCGTCGCCGGGCGGTGCGGGTCGAGCGCGGGAAGCAGGATATGCGCGCTCATCACGGATTTGGAACCCGCCGCGATCGCCGCCCGGAAGGGCACCAGTTCACGGGCGTGCAGGGTTTCCAGGTCCACGTCGATGCGCGGCAGCGCGTGGTGCGAGTCGACCGCGGTGTCGCCGTGCCCCGGGAAGTGCTTGGTGCAGGCGGCGACGCCGGCGGCCTGGAGGCCCTCGATGTACGCGGCGGTGTGGCGGGCGACCAGCTGGGGTTCGGCGCCGAAGGACCGCACCCCGATGACCGGGTTGCCGGGGTTGGAGTTGACGTCCGCGGACGGCGCCCAGTTGAGGTTGACGCCGCACGCGGCGAGCCGGCGGCCCAGCTCCTGGGCGACGGCGCGGGTCAGCGCGGTGTCGTCGACGGAGCCGAGCGCCAGGTTGCCGGGGAAGGACGAGCCGTGGCGCACCTCCAGCCTGGTGACGTCCCCGCCCTCCTCGTCGATCGCGACGAGTACGTCATCGCGTTCGGCGCGGAGCTGGGCGGTGAGCGCGGTGAGCTGTCCGGGCGTCTCGATGTTGCGGCCGAACAGCCCGACGGAGGAGAGACCTTCGCCGATCCGGCGCAGCAGCCAGTCCGGTGCCGTGGTGCCGGTGAACCCCGGCTGCAGGACGGCGAGGGCGTCGCGGGTGACGGTGTCCGTGGTGGATACGAGGGTGGTCATGGGGTGCGTTATCCCTTCACGGCACCGTCGGTGAGACCGCTGACGGCCTTACGCTGCAGGAAGACGAAGAGGATCAGGATCGGGACCGCGAAGATCGAGGCCGCCGCCATGGTGGCGCCCCAGTCGTCGCCGAACTGGCTCTGGAACTGGGAGAGCCAGAGCGGCAGCGTCTTGGACTCGGGGTCCTTGTTGAGGATGAGGACGAGCGGGAACTCGTTCCACGCCGTGATGAAGCCGAAGAGCGAGGTCGCCATCAGACCGGGGGCGAGCAGCGGCAGGATCACCTTGACGAAGGCCTGCGGGCGGCTGCACCCGTCGACCATGGCGGACTCCTCCAGTTCCTTGGGCACGGCGGCGACGTAGCCGCGCAGCGTCAGGATCGTGAAGGGCAGCACCATGACCATGTAGAAGAGGGTCAGCGGGACCAGGCTGTTGAGCATGTCCGCGTCGCGGACCAGCATGTAGATCGCGATGACCATGACTTCCCACGGGGCCATCTGCGCGATCATGAAGACCAGGATCATGCTCTTGCGGCCCTTGAACCGCATCCGCGCCAAGGCGAACGAGGCGAAGAGCGCGATGATCAGCGAGAAGACGACCGCGAGCAGCGTGACGGTCAGTGAGTTCCTGACCAGTGTGAAGAAGTCCGGTGCGTGGTACGCCGTCTTGAAGTGGTCGAACGTGATGTCGGTCGGGAACCAGACCGGCGTCTCCGTGATGATGTCGCCGGTCGGCTTGAACGCCGTGCTGAACATCCAGTAGACGGGGAAGACGAAGGCGGCGAAGAGGACGATCGCCGCTGCGTTGGGCCAGATGCGGCCGAGCAGTGAGCGCTTCACAGCTCGTCCTCCTCTTGCTTGAGAACGATGCGGAGGTAGTACGAGGTCAGCCCCAGCATGATCAGGATGGTGAGCAGCGAGATCGCGGCGCCCATGCCGTAGTGCTGGTTTCCGACCCCTTCGACGAAGGCGTAGATGGGCAGCGTCTCGGTGAGGCGGTTGGGGCCGCCCTCGTTGATGGTGAACAGCTGCGGGAACGCCTTGAACACCCAGATGACCTCGAGGAAGGTCGTGGCGTAGAGGAAGGGCCGCATGAACGGGAACGTCACCTGTGTGAAGCTCTTCCAGTTGCCGGCCCCGTCGAGCGAGGCGGCTTCGTAGAGTTCCTTGGGGATCGTCGTGGTGGCGGCGTAGAGGTTGATCGCCACGAAGGGGATCGACTGCCAGACGATCAGCAGCCCGACCACGAAGAAGGTGGAGACCTGCGAGCCGGTCCAGTTGTACTCGGCCATGGAGTGGAAGCCGATTTTGTCGAGCACGTAGTTCACGACGCCGAACCGCGAGGCGAAGAGCCACTGGTAGACCGTGGACGCCGCGACGACGGGCATGGCCCAGGCGAGCACGAGGCCCAGCATCAGGGTGAGGCGCATCCGCTTGCCGAGGCGGGCGAGCAGCAGTCCGACCAGCGTGCCGAACAGCATGATCAGCGCGACGTTGATGCTGGTGAAGATGATGGTGCGGAGGGTGACGCGCCAGAAGTCCTCACCACCGAGGATCTCCGTGTAGTTCTTGAACCCGTTCCATTCGGTGGCGTGCCGGATCAGCTGCCCCATATTGAGGTTCTGGAACGACAGCATGCCGTTCTTCACCAGGGGATAGCCGAGGAGGAGCGCCGTCACGGCGAGAGCGGGTACGAGCAGCAGATAGGCCGCGGCCCCCGCGCCCAGCTTCCGCCCGCGTTTCCCGTCCGGTCCGGCGGGTGGCTGCCCGCCGTGCCCCCGGCCTGCGGCTGTCTTAGCCACGTCCGACGGATTGGTGTCTACTGCCATGCTCGTCATCACTTCCAACAGAGCCCTACAGGAACGGTGCGTACAGCCGGGGCGGCGGGTGGATGCCCGCCGCCCCGGAGTGTGTCGCGCTGCTGCGACTACTGCTGCTGGCTCAGGCGCTTGTTGAGCTCGCCCTCGACCTGCTTGGCCGCGTCGGCGGACGACTTACCCTGCAGGACCAGTGTCATGTAGGTCTTGATCGGGTTCGGCGGGTTCTCGACCGGCGCCCATTCCGGGATCAGCGGCGTCGTGCCACCGGACTTGGCGGCGGCGGGGCCGGCAGCCTCGGCCGCGGGCTGGCCCACGGCGAACTTCTGCATGGCCTCGGACTTCGGGGTCCAGCCGGCCTCCTTGACGAGAGCGCCGTCGTTCGCCTCGCTGAGGGCGATCTTCAGGAACTCCTTGGCGAGGTCCTGCTTCTTGCTGCCCGCGGCGACGGCGAAGTTGGAGCCACCGAGGAAGACACCCTCGGGCTTCTCGGCGGTCTCACCGGGGATGGTGAAGAAGCCGATGTCCTTCTCGAGCTTCGGGTTGGCCTTGATGGCCGTACCGGCCTCGTAGCCCATCGCGATGATGGCGCCGGTCTTGCCCTTGGCGAAGACCTCGGCCTGCTGCGGGGTGGCCTCGTCCTTGTCCTTGGGGGCCTTGGAGTAGGACTGGTACTTCTTGTACACGTCCATGGCCGCGGCGACCTTCGGGTCGGCCAGGTTGGAGACGTACTTGTCGCCTTCCTTCTTGACCGGCTCGACACCCTGACCGACGAGCAGACCGTCGAAGAAGTACCAGTTCTGGCCGGGCAGGTAGATCGGCTCGGCGTCACCCTTCTTCTTGATGGCGTCGAAGGCCTTGAAGAGGTCCGCGCGGGTCTTCGGCGTCTCGGTGATACCGGCGTCCTTGAAGACCTTCTTGTTGTACATGACGACGCGGTTACCGAAGTACCACGGCAGCGCGTACTGCTTGCCCTCGAAGACGGAGGGGGCGTTGACCGCGTCGGGCCAGGCGCCGCCGATCTCCTTCTTCACGTCGGCGAGCTCGGCGAGACCGCCGGTCTTGGCGTACGCCGGGGTCTGGGTGTTACCGATCTCCAGCACGTCGGGCGGGTTGGACTCGGAGAGCGCCGTGGTGACCTTCTGCTGAATACCGTTCCATTCCTGGACTTCGATCTTCAGCTTGGCCTTGGTCTTCTTCTCGAACTCGTCGGTGACCGTCTTGGTCCAACCGGGCGGGTTCGAGCCGGACATCGTCCAGACAGTCAGGGTCTGGCCCGCGTATCCTTCGGCACCGGCCTTCTTGCCGTCGCCGCTGTCGTCGTCCGAACCACAGGCCGCCATGCCGAACACCATGCCCGCGACGCCGATCGCCGCGATGAGCTTGCGCTTCACGCCACCCTCCTCAGGGATGCTGCAACCCCCGCCCACCGCGCAAATAACGTCGACGAGTACTACTGGGGCTGGAACCTGGTCTTTAATGGTTTAGACCAGTACCGGGAGCTTGGCCTAGACCTTTAGGGGTGTCAAGGGTGTATAAGAAGTGCACTCGCGTCCGTTATAGGACCGACATCTGAGGGAGGGCGACGAGCCGTGACCGGACCGTGCCACCATGTGAGCCGCGACAGACGGAGGAGCCGGTGACGGCAGCAGCGCAGCAGTCGGGAAGGCGGGCCATGGGCGTCGACGGGGGCAGTTCGGAGACCGAGACGGGCGGGGGCGCCGGGACGCGTACCGCGCGCGTTCCGAAGTACTACCGGCTGAAGCGGCATCTCCTCGACATGACGGACACGATGCCGCCCGGCACCCCGGTGCCCCCGGAACGGACCCTGGCCGCCGAGTTCGACACCTCGCGCACCACCGTGCGCCAGGCTCTCCAGGAACTGGTCGTCGAAGGCCGGCTGGAACGCATCCAGGGCAAGGGCACCTTCGTCGCCAAGCCGAAGGTCTCGCAGGCCCTGCAACTCACCTCCTACACCGAGGACATGCGCGCCCAGGGACTGGAACCGACGTCCCAGCTGCTGGACATCGGCTACGTCACGGCCGACGACACCCTCGCCGGACTCCTCGACATCACCGCCGGCGGCCGCGTGCTGCGGATCGAGCGGCTGCGGCTGGCGAGCGGTGAGCCGATGGCGATCGAGACCACCCACCTCTCGGCCAAGCGCTTCCCGGCGCTGCGGCGTTCACTGGTGAAGTACACCTCTCTCTACACGGCCCTGGCCGAGGTGTACGACGTCCGGCTGGCCGAGGCCGAGGAGACCATCGAGACCTCGCTCGCCACCCCGAGCGAGGCCGGACTGCTCGGCACGGATGTGGGCCTGCCGATGCTGATGCTGTCCCGTCACTCGCTGGACGAGCAGGGTGAGCCGGTCGAGTGGGTCCGTTCGGTCTACCGAGGTGACCGCTACAAGTTCGTGGCCCGCCTGAAGCGTCCACTGGACTGACCGGGCAACGCCCCGGCGCACCACCCCGACAGCCCCCGTGGAACCGCTTCCACGGGGGCTTTCCCGTCCCCCGGACAGCCCCTTCGTCCCGCCATTGGTCTGAACCACATCCCCCACCCCTTCTCCCGCGCAGGGGATCGTCCCGGCGGCCCGCCACCGGCCTGCGGACCGTTGCCGGACCGCAATGCGGACAGGGGGTGACGCTGGCCGGAACCCTCGCCTAGATTTCCTGCGCATTGCAAAGGTGATCAGCGAGGGGACGGAGTCGCCGCCATGTCAGCAGACCCAGAAGGAAAGCCAGCGGACCCAGGAGGAAAGCCGCCCACGGTCACACCCGTGCGGGTGGTCATCGCCCTCTGCCTCATCGCGCCGTTCGTGGCGATGCTCTGGGTGAGTTCGTACGCCAAGATCGACCCGACCTTCATCGGCATCCCGTTCTTCTACTGGTACCAGATGCTCTGGGTGCTCATCTCGACCGCACTCACGATGATCGCGTACAAGCTGTGGCAGCGTGACCAGCGCGCCCGCAAGGGGGGTGCGTCCGCATGAAGGACGGCGTGAACGGCATCGCGCTCGGCGTCTTCATCTTCTTCTTCCTGGCCGTCACGGTCGTCGGCTTCATGGCCGCCCGGTGGCGCAAGGCGGAGAACGAGGCCAGCCTCGACGAATGGGGCCTGGGCGGACGGTCCTTCGGCACCTGGGTCACCTGGTTCCTGCTCGGCGGCGACCTCTACACCGCGTACACCTTCGTGGCCGTACCGGCGGCGATCTACGCGGCCGGCGCGGCCGGCTTCTTCGCGGTGCCCTACACCATCCTTGTGTACCCGCTGATCTTCACCTTCCTGCCGCGCCTGTGGTCGGTCTCGCACAAGCACGGCTACGTCACCACCTCGGACTTCGTCCGGGGCCGGTTCGGCTCCAAGGGACTCTCGCTGGCCGTCGCGGTCACCGGCATCCTCGCCACCATGCCGTACATCGCGCTCCAGCTCGTCGGCATCCAGGCGGTGCTCGACGTGATGGGCGTCGGCGGCGGCGAGGACACCAACTGGTTCGTCAAGGACCTGCCGCTGCTGATCGCGTTCGCGGTGCTCGCCGCGTACACCTACTCCTCGGGCCTGCGCGCGCCCGCGCTGATCGCCTTCGTCAAGGACGGGCTGATCTACCTGGTCATCGCCGTGGCGATCATCTACATCCCGATCAAGCTCGGCGGCTTCGACGACATCTTCGCTGCCGCGCAGGAGAAGTTCGCCGGACCGCCGGGCGGCAAGCCGACCGGTGCGCTCGCGCCCGGCGTGGACGGCCAGTGGGGTTACGCCACGCTCGCGTTGGGCTCGGCGCTGGCGCTGTTCATGTACCCGCACTCCATCACGGCGACGCTCTCCAGCCGCAGCCGCAACGTGATCCGCCGCAACACCACGATCCTGCCGCTCTACTCGCTGATGCTGGGCCTGCTCGCGCTGCTCGGCTTCATGGCGATCGCCGCCGGGGTCAAGGTGGACAACGGCCAGCTGGCGATCCCGCAGCTGTTCGAGGACATGTTCCCCGACTGGTTCGCGGGGGTGGCGTTCGCCGCCATCGGCATCGGTGCCCTGGTCCCCGCGGCGATCATGTCGATCGCGGCGGCGAACCTGTTCACCCGGAACATCTACAAGGACTTCCTGAAGCCCGACGCGACCCCCGCCCAGGAGACCAGGGTCTCCAAGCTGGTGTCGCTGCTGGTGAAGGTCGGCGCGCTCGCCTTCGTCCTCACCATGGACAAGACGGTCGCGATCAACTTCCAGCTGCTCGGCGGGATCTGGATCCTCCAGACGATGCCGGCCCTGGTCGGCGGCCTGTTCACCCGGTGGTTCCACCGCTGGGCGCTGCTCGCGGGCTGGGCGGTCGGCATGGTCTACGGGACGGCTGCCGCCTACGGGGTCGCCAGCCCCACCCAGGCGCACTTCGGCGGCTCGTCCAAGGAGATCCCGGGCATCGGCGAGATCGGCTACATCGGCCTGACGGCGTTCGTGCTGAACGTCGTGGTGACCGTCGTCCTCACCTTCGTCCTGAACGCCGTGAAGGCGCCTGCGGGGATCGACGAGACCTCTCCCGCCGACTACACCGCCGACGCGGGCGACCCGGGCGTGAAGACGGAGCTCCCGCCGGCCACGGCCGGTGCGCCCGGCGGTCACTGACCGGGGCCCCCACGGGCCGCCGCACCCCAGCACGTATGGGGTACGGCGGCCCGTTCGCACGTCCGGGGGAAATCCCCGTGCCGGCGCCGCCCGCGGGTGCGGCAGACTTCCGTGCATGGACATAACCATCAGGCCGGTCGAGCCCGCCGAGTACGCCGCCCTCGGCGAGATCACCGCCGAGGCCTATCTCGGGGACGGGCTGCTGGACTTCGGCGCCGACGATCCGTATCTGGTGCAACTGCGCGACGTCCCCAGGCGGGCCGCCGAGGCCGAGGTGCTTGTCGCGGCGGACGCGCGGGGCCACGTCCTCGGCGGGGTCACCTACGCGCCTCCGGGCAATCGCTGGGCCGATATCGCGGCGCCCGACGAGGCCGAGTTCCGGATGCTCGCGGTCTCCCGCGAGGCCCGCGGCGCCGGGGCGGGCGAGGCGCTCGTACGGGCCTGTATCGACCGCGCACGGGCCACCCCGGGGGTCACCGGCATCGTCCTGTCGACGCAGCCGGCGATGCGCGGCGCCCATAGGATCTACGGGCGCCTCGGCTTCGTCCGGACCCCCGAGAAGGACTGGTATCCCATCGAAGGGCTCTCGCTGCTGACGTACCGCCTGGAGTTCCCGGCGGTCTCTTGATCGGTCACGCGACACAACATGTGGGGGCTGCCTCATCCGGCGGCCCCCACATGTATGCTCATGCTCGCTGTCGCCGCAGGGAAATCCGGTGCGAATCCGGAACTGTCCCGCAACGGTGTATTCGGTGTGCTTTTGTGCACCCCCGAGTCCGAGGACCTGCCGACAGCGCATCCGGCTCGACCGAACCGGATGCCCAGACGTCCGGGCCTCGTGGATGGGCCGGTGGACGCCGTACGACGTGCTGCCCCGACCGGGGCCCCGCTCCGTCCGGCTGCCCCGTTCCTCCGCCGGCCCAGAGCCGAGCGAGGGAGAGCACCACGTGACCATCGCGCCAGCCGATCCGGTTTCAGCGGCCGAATCAACGGGACCCACGAGCGACGGACCGGGCACCGCACTTCTGCGGACCCTCACCGCCCTCACCGCGGACCTGCCCGACACCGACCCCGGACGCGTCGCCGGCGCCGCGCTGCGCGGCCGCAACGCCCGGTCGGACGAGGCCGAGCTGCGCTCGCTGGCCACCGAGGCCGCCGCGGGCCTGATCTCCGAGGACCCCGCCTACTCCCGGCTCGCCGCCCGCCTCCTCACCCGCACCATCGCGGACGAGGCGGCCGGACAGGGCGCGACGTCCTTCTCCGCCTCCGTCGCGGCCGGCCACCGCGAGGGCCTGATCGCGGACCGCACCGCCGAGTTCGTGACGCTGCACGCGGCCGCTCTCGACGCGCTGGTCGACCAGGCCCTCACCGACGGCGCCGACGACCGGTTCGGCTACTTCGGGCTGCGCACCCTGCACAGCCGCTACCTGCTGCGCCACCCGATCACCCGCCAGGTCGTCGAGACCCCGCAGCACTTCATGCTGCGGGTGGCCGCCGGGCTCGCGGAGGACGACTCCGAGCGCGCCCTGGACGAGGTCGCGGCCCTGTACCGGCTGATGAGCCGGCTGGACTACCTGCCCTCCTCGCCCACGCTCTTCAACTCCGGCACCCGGCACCCGCAGATGTCCTCCTGCTACCTGCTGGATTCGCCGCTGGACGAGCTGGACTCGATCTACGACCGCTACCACCAGGTGGCGCGGCTGTCGAAGCACGCGGGCGGCATCGGCCTCTCGTACTCCCGCATCCGGGCCCGCGGTTCACTGATCCGGGGCACCAACGGGCACTCCAACGGCATCGTGCCGTTCCTCAAGACGCTCGACGCCTCCGTCGCCGCGGTCAACCAGGGCGGCCGGCGCAAGGGCGCCGCCGCGGTCTACCTGGAGACCTGGCACGCGGACATCGAGGAGTTCCTGGAGCTGCGCGACAACACGGGCGAGGACCAGCGGCGCACGCACAACCTGAACCTGGCGCACTGGATCCCGGACGAGTTCATGCGCCGGGTCGACGCGGACTCCGCCTGGTCGCTGTTCTCCCCGGCCGACGTGCCCGAGCTGGTCGACCTGTGGGGCGACGCGTTCGACGCCGCCTACCGCGCGGCCGAGGCCAAGGGCCTGGCCCGCAAGACGATGCCGGCCCGTGAGCTGTACGGCCGGATGATGCGGACCCTCGCCCAGACCGGCCAGGGCTGGATGACGTTCAAGGACGCCTCCAACCGGACCGCGAACCAGACCGCCGAGCCGGGCCGCGTCGTGCACTCCTCGAACCTGTGCACCGAGATCCTCGAAGTCACCGACGACGGCGAGACGGCCGTCTGCAACCTGGGTTCGGTCAACCTCGGCGCGTTCGTCGAGGGCGGCGCGATCGACTGGGAGCGCCTCGACGCCACCGTGCGCACCGCCGTGACCTTCCTGGACCGGGTCGTCGACATCAACTTCTACCCGACCGAGCAGGCCGGCCGGTCCAACGCCCGCTGGCGGCCGGTGGGGCTGGGCGCGATGGGTCTCCAGGACGTCTTCTTCCAGCTGCGGCTGCCCTTCGACTCCCCCGAGGCCCGCGCGCTCTCCACGAAGATCTCCGAGCGGATCATGCTCGCCGCCTACGAGGCGTCCTGCGATCTCGCGGAGCGCTCCGGCCCGCTGCCCGCCTGGTCCGAGACGCGTGCCGCCCGCGGCGTGCTGCACCCGGACCACTACGCCACCGAGCTGAACTGGCCGGAGCGCTGGGACGCGCTGCGCGCCCGGGTCGCGAAGACCGGCATGCGCAACTCTCTGCTCCTGGCCATCGCGCCGACCGCGACCATCGCCTCGATCGCGGGTGTGTACGAGTGCATCGAGCCGCAGGTCTCCAACCTCTTCAAGCGCGAGACGCTCAGCGGTGAGTTCCTCCAGGTCAACGCCTACCTCGTGGACGAGCTGAAGAAGCTCGGCGTGTGGGACGCGCGCACCCGGGAGGCGCTGCGCGAGGCCAGCGGCTCGGTGCAGGGCTTCGCGTGGATCCCCGAGGACGTGCGGGCGCTGTACCGCACCGCGTGGGAGATCCCGCAGCGCGGCCTGATCGACATGGCGGCCGCCCGTACGCCGTTCCTGGACCAGAGCCAGTCGCTGAACCTGTTCCTGGAGACGCCGACGATCGGCAAGCTCTCCTCGATGTACGCGTACGCCTGGAAGCAGGGGCTGAAGACGACGTACTACCTGCGCTCGCGCCCGGCGACGCGGATCGCCCGTGCGGCGTCCGGCCAGGCCGCGGCCGCCGCCCCCATTCCCGTACAGCAGGCGGCCGCGCCCGACGCGGACGCGATCGCCTGCTCCCTCGAAAACCCCGAGTCCTGCGAGGCCTGCCAGTAATGAGCGCATCCGAGAACAAGAACCTGCTGGACCCGGGCTTCGAACTGACCCTGCGGCCCATGCGCTACCCGGACTTCTACGAGCGCTACCGGGACGCGATCAAGAACACCTGGACGGTGGAGGAGGTCGACCTGCACTCCGACGTCTCCGACCTCGCCAAGCTGTCGCCGGGCGAGCAGCACATGATCGGGCGGCTCGTCGCGTTCTTCGCGACCGGTGACTCGATCGTCTCCAACAACCTCGTGCTGACGCTGTACAAGCACATCAACTCCCCCGAGGCGCGGCTCTACCTGTCGCGGCAGCTGTTCGAGGAGGCCGTGCACGTCCAGTTCTATCTGACGCTGCTCGACACCTATCTGCCCGACCCGGACGACCGGGCGGCGGCCTTCGACGCGGTCGAGGAGATTCCCTCGATCCGTGAGAAGGCGCAGTTCTGCTTCAAGTGGATGGACTCGGTCGAGAAGATCGACCGGCTGGAGACGAAGGCCGACCGCCGCCGCTTCCTGCTGAACCTGATCTGCTTCGCGGCGTGCATCGAGGGGCTGTTCTTCTACGGCGCGTTCGCCTACGTCTACTGGTTCCGCTCGCGCGGCCTGCTGCACGGCCTCGCCACGGGGACGAACTGGGTCTTCCGCGACGAGACCATGCACATGAGCTTCGCGTTCGAGGTCGTGGACACCGTCCGTAAGGAGGAGCCCGAACTCTTCGACGACGCCCTCCAGCAGCAGGTCACCGACATGCTGAAGGAGGCCGTCGAGGCGGAGCTGCAGTTCGGCCGCGACCTGTGCGGCGAGGGCCTGCCGGGCATGAACACCGAGTCCATGCGCGAGTACCTGGAGTGCGTCGCCGACCAGCGGCTCGCCCGGCTGGGCTTCCCCGCGGTGTACGGATCGCAGAACCCGTTCTCGTTCATGGAGCTCCAGGGCGTCCAGGAGCTCACGAACTTCTTCGAGCGCCGCCCGTCTGCCTACCAGGTGGCGGTCGAGGGCACGGTCGGCTTCGACGACGAGTTCTAGGACCTGCCCTTTCCCGGCGGGGCTCAGACCCTCGCCCAGCTCCTCAACGGCGGACGCCGTGCGGCCTTCACCGGCTGCGCGGCGTCCGCCGTTTCCGGTGGTGCCGTTCTCCGGCTCCGTTCCGCGTCCCGGAGCTCGCGGCCGATGCGGAGCTCGCGGGCGATCCCGATCAGCGCCGGGAGCAGGACGAGGACGATAAGAGCGGATATGCCCAGGACGTTCTGGAATGTGTTCATGCCTCTACTGTCGTCCGTCCGAGCAGAATCCGGCAGTGGCAGGACTGTCATGGAGCATCGAATTACTGCCACACTGGGGCCATGCTGAAAAACGTCGCCGTCCTGCTGCTCGACGAGGTCCACCCCTTCGAACTCGGCGTGCTCTGCGAGGTGTTCGGGCTCGACCGCAGCGAGGAGGGCCTGCCGGTGCACGATTTCGCCGTGGTCTCCGCCGACGGCCCGGTGCTCCAGACCCACGCGGGGTTCACCATCAGCACCCCGCACGGCCTCGACCGCCTGGAGGAGGCCGACCTCATCGCCGTGCCGGCCGGCAGCCACTTCATGGACCGGGAGTACCCGCAGGAGGTGCTGGAGGCCCTGCGCCGGGCCGTGGACCGAGGCGCCCGGGTGCTGAGTGTCTGCTCGGGTGCGTTCGTGCTGGGCGCGGCCGGACTGCTGGACGGCCGTCGCTGCACCACGCACTGGCGCCACTCCGACGCGCTGGCCCGCCGCTTCCCGCGCGCCTGTGTCGAGCCCGACGTGCTGTACGTGGACGAGGGCTCCGTCATCACTTCGGCGGGCACGGCCGCGGGCATCGACGCCTGTCTGCACCTGGTCCGCCAGGCGTACGGGCCCGCCGCCGCCAACACCATCGCCCGCCGCATGGTGGTGCCGCCGCACCGCGACGGCGGGCAGGCGCAGTACATCCAGCGGCCGCTGCCCCGCGACCGCTGCGACACGGTCGGCGACACCCTCGTCTGGATGGAGCGGCATCTGAACCAGGAGATGACCGTCGAGCAGCTCGCCGCCCAGGCGCACATGTCGCCGCGCACCTTCGCCCGGCGCTTCCAGCAGGAGACGGGCACCACGCCGTACCGCTGGCTGCTGCGCCAGAGGGTGCTGCTGGCCCAGCACCTCCTGGAGACATCGGACGAAACGATGGACACGATCGCGGGACTGGCGGGCTTCGGCAACGCCGCAGCCCTGCGCCACCAGTTCGTACGTTCACTGGGCACCACGCCGAACGCGTACCGGCGGACCTTCCGCGGACCCTCGGACCTGACCGAAGTCGCCTGACCCCGGCCGCGTTGACATCCGATCATTCGTCCAACCGTTTCCCTCACCTGTCCATGGACCGGGGCCCGGCGGCGGGCCCAGGGTCGGACGATGGACATCCGGACGGCAGGACGAAGGACCATCGGGGCCGTGGTGGCCGCGCTCGCCGCCACTCTGCTGCCCTGGCAGAGCGCTGCGGCCGTGGACGGACCGGGCGCCGCCCCTCCGCCCGAGGTGCTGCCCTCGCTGCGGCAGTGGCAGCCCGCCGAGGGGGAGTTCACCCTCACCGACCGGGCCAGGATCGTGCTGGACGGGGTGCGGGAGCAGCGCACCGCCGATGACGCGAAGCGGTTCGCGGGCGAGCTGAAGGGCGGCGCTGCGGTGTCCCGGGGGCGGGCACGGGCCGGCGACGTGGTGCTGCGCCAGGACGCCTCCCTGAAGGGGTCGCTGGGCACGGAGGGCTACCGGCTCGACGTCGGGGACCGGGTCACGGTCACGGCGGCGACCTCCACGGGCGTGTTCTACGGCTCACGCACCGTTCTCCAGCTGCTGAACGACGACGGCCGCGCGGCCCGGGGCTCGGCGACCGACGTGCCGGCGTACCGGGAGCGCGGGGTCGGGGTCTGCGCCTGCTACATCAACGTGTCCCTCCCCTGGTTCGAGCGGCTGATGAAGGACATGGCCTCGCAGAAGCTCAACCAGCTCTGGATCGAGGCGAAGGTCAGGAGCGACACCGACCCGGAGTCCGCTTTCTGGGGCTACTACACCAAGCCGCAGATCCGCTCGCTGGCCGCGACGGCGAAGAAGTACCACATCGAGCTGGTGCCGGAGATCAACTCCCCCGGTCACATGGACACCTATCTGGAGAACCACCCCGAGCTCCAGCTCAAGGACAAGGACGGCGTCGCCTCGCCGCCCCGGCTGGACATCTCGCGGCCCGAGGCGCTGACGTACTACACGTCCCTGGTGGACGAGGCCCTGAAGGTGTGGGACACCCGTACCTGGCACATGGGCGCCGACGAGTACATGATCGGCTCCTCGTATCCGGACTACCCGCAGCTCCAGGCGGCCGCGATCGCGAAGTTCGGCGCGTCGGCCACCCCCGACGACCTCTTCGTCGACTTCATCAACCAGGTCAACGCACATGTGAAGGCCGGCGGCCGGTCACTGCGGATCTGGAACGACGGGCTGACCGGCCACAACGCCGCCGTGCCGCTGGACCGCGACATCGCCGTCGAGCACTGGCTGGGCGGCGGCGCCATCCAGCAGCCGTCCGAACTGCTGGCCGAGGGCCGTCCGGTGATGAACTCCGCCTACTCCCTCTACCTGGTGCGCGGCGGCTTCACGATGGACACGCGCAAGCTGTACGAGAGCGACTGGACGCCACTGAGCTTCGAGGGCGAGACGCTGCCGGCCACGGCGGCGAACCTGACCGGCGCGAAGATCAGCCTCTGGCCGGACAGCGCGGCCGCCGAGACCGAGAACGAGGTCGAGGTGAAGGTCTTCATGCCGCTGCGCTTCATCGCCCAGGCCACCTGGGGCGGCCCGAAGCCGAGTGACACGTACGCCGGTTTCGAGGCCCTGGCCCGGCGGATCGGTCACGCGCCCGGCTGGGCGAACACCGACCGCGCCCCGCTCCCCGACGGCACGTACCGGCTGACGTCCGGCGCGAAGGCGCTCGCGCCCGGCGCGGACTCCGGGGTGGCGCTGACCCGGGGCGCGACGGCGGGCTGGACGCTCACCGCGACCGCCGACGGGTACTACACCGTCCGCTCGGCCGGGAACGGGACGTGTCTGGACGCGGTACGGGGGAAGAAGTACCTGGGCGCCCCGCTGGAGGTGGGTGCCGAGCTGTCGCTCGGGACCTGCTCGGCGGGGGCGCGCACCCAGCGCTGGCAGCTGGACACCGGGGCCGGTGCGCTGGTCCTGCGCAACGCCGTCTCGCAGCTCCGGCTGACGGAGCGGGCCGAGGACGGCGCGGCGGTACAGACGACGGGCGGGGCGCGCCTGACAGCGAAGTCCGCCTGACGCGCGACTGTGGGGCCCGCCGTGACGGCGGGCCCCACACGTGCGCCGGAGCTCAGATACCGCAGTTCGGCGCCGACCAGAAGTGGCTCGGGCCCTGGTTCACGTGCACGTGGTCGTTGTGGTCCGGGTACCCCGGGCCGAGGATGCCGTTGAACCCGTGGTTACGGGCCTCCTTGGCCAGCGTGCAGAAGGCGATGCCGCCGAGGTCGGCCGCGTCGCCGTACAGGTGCCGGCTGTTCGAGGCGCCACCCACCGAACTGTTGCAGGAGGTGGAGCGGAAACCGCTGTTGACGGTGATGGGGTGGTCGCCGAGCGCGTGGCGCAGCGCCTCCAGTTTCCACATGGTGCTGAGCGCGTTGGCCTTCGCCGTTCCCGCCGCGACCGCGCCTCCGGCCCAGGTGCTGTTGCACTTGTTGAGTTCGGCGTAGGTGAAGTGGACGGGCGTGCAGTCGTTGTCCTGGAGGGCGTAGAGCTTGGCCTGGGTGGCCGGGCCCGCGACGCCGTCGGCGGCCAGCCCGTAGGCGGCCTGGAAGCGCTTGACGGCGGCCGTGGTGGCCGGTCCGTAGGAGCCGTCGACGGCGAGTACGGAGTTGTACCCGGGGTATCCGGCGACCCTGATCTGGAGCTGGACGACATCGTTGCCGGTGGCGCCCGGCGAGAGGGTCCGGGTCCAGGTGTAGCAGCCGTCGGCCTGGGCGGTGCCGGCCGTGACCACGGCCCCGCCCAGCGCGAAAGCCATGGTCATGACAAGGCCGAGCAGAAGTCTCGCGGAACGTCTGAGCATGGGGGCTCCCTACCACGACGAAGGTGTGAGCAGAGAGACTGTCGGACGAGTCGACGCGCGTCAACTACGCCCAGGAGAAGGCTGGTTGACGGGCGGGAGACAGTGCGGAGCCCTGCCCCGGCGTACCGGAACAGGGCTCCGCGAGGCTGCGCGCGCCGGTGTCAGTCGTTCGGCACGATCTCGTAGCGCGGGGTGTTCTCCTCCATCTGCCGGAGCGCGTCCTTGCGGTCGCGCTTGGAGAGCCGGTCGATGTACAGGTACCCGTACAGGTGGTCCGTCTCGTGCTGGAGGCAGCGGGCGAAGTAGCCGTTGCCCCGCACCTTGACCGGATTGCCCTTCGCGTCCTGTCCGCGCACCACCGCGTAGTCCGGGCGGGCCAGCGAGGCGTACGCCGTCGGGACCGAGAGGCAGCCCTCGTTGGAGTCGTCCAGGACGCGCTCCTCGGGCGCCAGCTCTTCCAGCACCGGGTTGCAGATGACGCCGGTGTGCCGCACGCCGTCGTCGTCCGGGCAGTCGTAGACGAAGACCTTGAGGTCGACGCCGATCTGGTTGGCGGCCAGGCCCACGCCCTCCGCCGTCCGCTGGCTGGCGAACATGTCGTCGATCAGCGTGGCCAGCTTCTCGTCGAACGCGGTGACGTCCTTGCACTCCTTGTGCAGGACCGGGTTGCCCACCACCGTGATCGGGCGCGAGGTGCCGCGCTCGCGGTAGGCCGCCTCACGCGCCTCGCAGTCCTCGGTGTCGACGAGGAAGCCCTCGTCGTCGACGCCGTCGACGCTGATCTGCTCGTCCGTCTGGTGCTGCGCCATGTCCGCCGTACGCCTTCCTCACAACGTGAAACCCGGGATCCGCGGCTCGCGAGGACCCGGGCACCCGAACACCGGAATCGGTGCGCACACAGCCTACGGGTAGCGGTCAGCAGACCTCTTCCAGATCCCGCCACTCGCGGCTGTCCGGACTGTCCGCGACCCATCCGTCCAGCAGTCCGCGCACCAGCCCCGCGGGCGCCGCGAGCCCGCACTCACGCTCCGGCACCCACAGCTCACCCGCGGTGCGGTGGCCCAGCGGGCCGGGGTGGCCCGGCTCACTGTGGTCGTGCGGGTCCAGGTGCTCGCCGTCACCCTCGTCGCTCTCCATCCGGCTCTCCGAGCAGGCCCGGCAGAGCAGCCGGACGGACGAGGACCAGTCCTCGGCGGCGAAACCGGCGTCGGAGGCCAGCTGCTCCAGGGCGTCCCGGTCCGCCTCGGTGGCGGCTTCGAGGAGCACCACCCAGGTCGGCACAGGGGACGGCGCCCACAGCTCGATCTCGTCGAACACGGGATAGGAGGGCCCGGCCGCGGTGATCCGTTCACCGTTCGGCACCCCGTCGTGCAGCACGACCTCGCCCCAGCGCCGCCCGGAGGACGGCAGCGGGATCGACAGCACTTCCATCCGCGCCGGGTCCAGCCTGCGGCCCCACACGACCTCGGCCTCGCCCTCCGGCGACAGCCTCACGGCTGCGCTGCCCAGGTCCAGGCCGACCGGCTCACTGTGGGAGGCGGGGGTCTGCTGCCCGCCTCCGGGCACCCTCAGCCCGTACGCCTGCCAGGCCCGGCGCGCCAGCGGCCAGTCCTGCAGCGCGGTGGCCGCGATCCCGACGTTCCACCAGTCGGGAGCGCCGGATTCCTTGTCGAGCAGCGCCACGGCGCGCAGCCCGGCGGCCCGCGCCTGCTCCCAGTCATGCCGGAACTTGTGCAGCAGCGCCAGGTTGAACCATGACTCGGAGAGCCAGGGCTCCAGGTCCGCCGCACGCGTCAGCAGTGCGCCCGCGTCCTCGTACCGGCCGTCGCCGATCAGCGTGAACGCGCGGTCCGTGGCCTGCCGCCAAGAGGCGGAGGGCCGATGCCGTACCTTCCCGAAGATCCTCACGATTCCCGCCTGTCCCGACTGGACACCCTCGTTTTCCGCTCTCCTTCGCATCCAACCATGCCTGGCCGGACGCCCGCTCATTACCCATGGGTTACCCAGGCGGGACGGGGGTCAGACCGCCCCTGGCCAGAACCCGGGCAAGCGATTCCACGACCTGGGGCTGGTAGTCGTGGCCGGTCCCGAGCCTGAGCCGTTCCAGCGCGCCGAGCGGCCCGCCGGCGCTGTCCCCGCACAGGTCGTCGTACGCGTTGACCGCCCTGACGATCCTGGCGGACAGCGGCTGCTCGCGGAAGGGGTCAGCCTGCTGCTCCACGACGACGGCGACCCTCGCGTCCACCCCGGTCTGGCGGACCACGGCCCCACCGAGCAGCGCGATCCGGCGCTGCTCGGCGGCCGGCAGGGTGGCGGTGGCCCCCTCCGGGACCGGGTCGACCAGCGAGAGCTGCCCGATGTCGTGCATCAGGGCCGCGTACTCCAGGACCGTGAGATCGGGCCCGGAGAGTCCCAGCTCACGGCCGACGGCCGTGCAGAGCGCCGCCACCCTGCGGGCGTGGCCGTGCGGGGTGTACCCGGCGATCTCGGTGGAGCGGGCCAGCGAGGCGATGGTCTGCCGGTAGGTGGTGCGCACGGCGGCGTAGCGGCGGAACGAGAGCTGGGTGAGCAGCAGCGGTACGCACAGGACGGGCAGCGCCCACAGCCCGGCCGCGGCGACCCCGAGCGCCATCACCGCGCCGGTCGCGCAGACCGCAGATCCGATGCCGATCAGGGCCCGCAGCTCGTCGCGGAGCAGCGGGCCGTACGGGACGGTGGTGCCGGCCCGCAGCACCAGGGCGCCCAGGACGGCGTCGCACAGCGCGGTGAGGCCGAGCAGCAGGAGCAGGAAGGCCGCGTAGTACGGGCCGTCACCGAACCAGGTCTCGGACCGGCCGGAGTTGTAGAGCGGCTGGAAGCACACGGCCGCGAAGCCCACGGTCAGGATGCGGCGTGCCACCTGGTCCGGTCCGGGCCCGCTGCCGCGTGCGACATGGGGCACGGAGGCGACGAGCTGGGCCGCGACGAGCACGGCGATCACCTGGAGGGCGCCCTGGCCGGTGGGCTCCCCGCCGCTGCGCCCGAGCAGGGCGTACGCGAGGGCTCCGGCGGCGCCGAGCGGCGCGGGCTCCCGCTCCCCGGGCAGGGCGCCCCAGCGGGCCAGCTCACCGATGGCGATGAGCACCCCGAAGGCGAGGGCGTGGCCCGGGTCGTGGATCCCGTGCCAGAGGGTGTGCCCGAGCGCGGCGGCGGTGAGCGCGAGAGCGGCGCCGCGCACGACCGGGGTGACGGGTGCCGGCCGGACCCGCTGCGCCCTCACCGCCGCCGGCCCGGCCGTCGGGAGGCCGGCGGGGGCGGCACGCCGCATCCGGCCCCGCCGTCCGCCGGATCCGGCGAAGGGCCGGGACCGAGCCCGTCCGGCGGCTGCGGACGAGCCGGCTCCCGGGCGGCGCCCGAGCCCCCGCCCGGCTCCCCGGCACGTGCTCCCGGCACCTCCGCCCCCGTCACGGCGGACGACACCCACCCGTGCCGTTCCAGGCCGCGCGCCAGCGCCCGCACCATCTGCGGATCGAACTGGGTGCCGGCGCACCGCCTGAGCTCCTCCACGGCGGCCGGCACCGGGCGCCCCGGCCGGTAGGACCTGGTCGAGGTCATCGCGTCGAAGGCGTCGGCCACGGCGACCACCCGGGCGAACTCGGGGATCTCACGGCCGGTGAGCCCGTACGGGTAGCCGCTGCCGTCGAGCCGTTCGTGGTGGTGCAGGATCGCGGCCCGTGCCTCACCGAGGAATCCGATGCCGCGCACGATCTCGTGCCCGTACTCCGGGTGCAGCTCGATCACCCGGCGCTCGTCCGGGGTCAGCGGCCCGTCCTTGCGCAGCACCCGGGTCGGCACGCCGAGCTTGCCGACGTCGTGCAGGATGCCGGCGAACCGGAGCACTTCGACGCGGTCCCGCGCCATGCCCAGCTCATCGGCGATCAGCACGGAGGCGCGCCCCACGCGCTCGCTGTGGCCCCGGGTGTAGGTGTCCTTGATGTCGACGGCCTGCACCAGGGCCCTGATGGTGGCGCGGTGCGCGGCGTGCTCGCGGTGGTACTGGGCGAAGACCCAGCAGGAGATGTACATCGGCAGCAGGACGAAGAGCGCGGCCAGCGGCCCGTACGAGCTGTTCCACAGGACCGCCATCATCAGTCCGGCGAGGCCGTGCACGAGGTGCGGGCCGAGCGAGCGGGGCAGCAGCCCGCTCCAGGCGCGCCGCAGCGGCAGCTGTTCGGCCGCGGCCAGGATCGAGCCGTCGAGCGCGCTCAGCACCAGGCTGAAGGCGAGGGCGGCCGCGCAGGCGGGCAGCAGCGCGTACGGGAGGTCGGGCAGCCGTCCGGCGCCGGATCCGCCGAGTGCGGCGGGCCCGCCGAGCAGGGCGTGGACCTGGGAGGCCGCCCAGACGGTGAGGGCGAGCTGGGCCGCCCGCCAGATACGGCGGGCGGCGGCCGGGGGGCTGTCCACCCGCCCGGCGAACGAGCCGGGTATCGCGACCAGCGCCGCCGCTCCCGGCGGCAGCAGGAAGGCGGCGGCGAGGAGCAGCGGGAAGAACGATCCGGCGCTGACCGGCACGGAGCTGCCGAAGAAGCGGCAGCGGCCGGGAAGTTCACAGAGCAGGCAGAGCCCGGCGAGCAGTGCGAGGGTGGTCCACGGGGTGCCCGCGCCGGGGCGCAGCGCGGGCAGCACGCAGAGGGTGGCGCAGAGCGCGACGGCCAGGATGTACGCCCGCGCCGCGCCGCGTGTGGCTCTCACCCGTTCCGCCCGCCCCCAGCATCGCCAAATGGAGGCGCCAGGCTAGCGAGTTGGGTGGCCGGGCTCGGTGCCGACGGCCAGGATTAGCACGTTCGGGTGATGCGTCAGTCCTTGGCGGCGGCCGGCAGCTCGCTGTCGGAGACCGTCACGTCCTGCTCGGGCACGGCCTGGCCGGAGCGGATCAGGTCGATCCGCCCCATCACCTTGGAGCGCAGGTCGGTCGGCACGTCGTCCTGACCGCAGCAGCGCTTCACCAGCTTCTTCACGGCCTGCTCGAGGCCGTACTTCTCCAGGCAGGGCGAGCACTCGCCGAAATGCGTCTCGAACTTGGTGCAGTCGCTGTCGGGCATCTCCCGGTCGAGGAACTCGTAGAGGTGGTCAAGGACCTCCGAGCAATCCGTCTCGTGCGGCTCTCCGCAGCTCATGAGCCCGAGCCTTTCCGATCGTCCGACTCACCGGCGCCCGCCGGGACGAGCCCGCGGTCACGGGCGTAGTCCTCCAGCATGCCGCGCAGTTGACGGCGGCCCCGGTGCAGTCGGGACATCACCGTACCGATGGGAGTCCCCATGATGTCCGCGATCTCCTTGTAGGCAAAGCCCTCGACATCGGCAAGATAGACCGCGATGCGGAACTCTTCGGGGATCGCCTGCAGCGCAGACTTCACATCGGAGTCGGGCAGGTGGTCGAGTGCCTGGGACTCGGCGGAGCGCAGACCGGTCGACATGTGCGACTCGGCACGCGCCAGCTGCCAGTCCTCGATCTCCTCGGCCGCACTGCGCTGGGGTTCGCGCTGCTTCTTGCGGTACGAGTTGATGAACGTGTTGGTGAGGATGCGGTACATCCACGCCTTGAGGTTGGTGCCCTCACGGAACTGGTGGAAGGAGCCGTACGCCTTGGCATACGTCTCCTGGACCAGATCCTCGGCATCCGCGGGGTTGCGCGTCATGCGCAGCGCGGCCGAGTACATCTGGTCGAGGAAACCGAGGGCATCGCGCTCGAAGCGCGCGTTGCGCTCGGCGGTCGTCTCCTGCGGGCGGCCGTCGTCGGTCCCTGTGTCGGTCCCAGTGACCGGACCCACCTCCTCCAACGCTGTGGCGGAACCGAAACCGGACCCGCTCGAATCGGAGAATAGTCGACCTTGGTCGAGCGCGGGCTGTCGATCCGATCCGCTCAGTGCCCGCTCGGGAGTGGTCCTGGCCGCATGCAGCACCGTCCACTCCAGGTCAGCGGCGTTCGAGCGACGCGGGCAGATGGTCGAACCCATGCGACGGACTCCCTCTCCACATACGACGTTGGTGTACCGACACACGGCACAACAGTGGCCCCCCGCCCAACATTCCCGGCTGCCGCGTCAGGCGATTTCGGCCACCCATCCGGTCACGGCCGAGGTGAGGATCTCCATCGCCTGATCCTCGGTCACCCCCGACCGCTTCGGTACGGCGAAGCCGTGGTCCCCGTGCGGCACCTCGGCGATCCGGTACTCCCCCGGCGGGAATTCGGCGGGCCTGCCGAACGGGTCGTTGCCGCCCTGGACGACGAGGGTGGGCACGCCGGAGCCCAGCAGTTCGTCCGCGCGGGACTTCTCCGGCCTGCCCGGAGGGTGCAGCGGGAAGCTGAGCGCGAGGACGGCGCGGGCGCCGAGTCCGGCCGCGGTGCGGCAGGCCACCCGGGCGCCCGCGCTGCGCCCGCCGGCCACGACCGGGAGCCCGGCGGCCGCCAGAACCGGCCACAGGCCGCGCCAGCCGGTGTCCAGGGTCTTCGGGGCGGGCGCGAGCTTCTTCCCGGCGACCCGCCAGGGCTGCTCCACCAGAGCGACGCTCACTCCGTGGGCGGGCAGTGCGGCGGCCAGCGCCCGCAGGTCCCGGGCCTCGATGCCGCCGCCTGCGCCGTGGCCCAGGGCGAGCAGGAGGCGGGGGTCCTTCGCGGGCAGCCAGCTGATCCGGGCGGTCCCGGCCTCGGTGTCTACCGTCTCGGTGCGGGGGTCCTTCTCGGTGGCTTTCACACCACCCATCCAACCAACCCCCGGCGGGCCGGCCGGGGTCCGGCGCGTACCTAGAACAGCGTGCCGACCTCGGGCGCGGCCAGCTCGTCCTTCAGCTCGGGTCCGTTGTTGCGGACGTTGCTGACGGCGGTGGCCACCGGGTAGGCGCGCATCAGGCCGCCGGGCGGGGGCGTGAGCAGGCCGCGCAGCTCGTCCAGGTCGGTGTGCGAGGGGTCCAGCCAGTCGTCCCAGCGGTCCGGGGTGAGCATCAGCGGCATCCGGGGGTGGATGTCGGCGAGCGCGGCGGGCCCCTCGGCGGGGGCGACGGCGAGCGGGCTCGTCTCCGCCTCGGTGGTGATCACCGAGCAGGTCACCCACCAGGCCCGGGGGTGGTCATCGGGCAGGGTCCGGTCGCGCCAGAACTCGTAGAGCCCGGCCATCGCGAAGACCGAACCGTCGGCGGGGGTCACGAAGTAGGGCTGCTTGCGGGGCCGCTTCTTGCGCCCCTTCTCCTCCAGCTGCCGTTCCTCGCTGCCGGTCACCCACTCGTAATAGCCGTCGGCCGGCAGGATGCAGCGGCGCGAGACGAAGGGGCGGCGGAAGGACGGCTTCTCGTGCACCGTCTCGGCGCGGGCGTTGATCATCCGGGCGCCGCCCTCCAGCGATTTGGCCCAGGAGGGGACGAGCCCCCATTTCAGTGCGCGCAACTGGCGAACCGGA
The DNA here is from genome assembly GCF_003751445.1 of Streptomyces sp. 840.1. NCBI lineage: Bacteria > Bacillati > Actinomycetota > Actinomycetes > Kitasatosporales > Streptomycetaceae > Streptomyces > Streptomyces sp. 840.1. The sequence goes on from NZ_RJUU01000001.1 coordinate 650,875, forward strand.
CGCTGGTCATCCGCGTCTTTCACCGGACGCTCCAGTACGGCGTAGACCTCCTTGGTCGGCGCCACGTTGTAATCGGGCTCCAGCGTCTCGGCCGGTTCCCACTTCTCCACCTGGAAGAGTCCGGTCAGATCCTCGGGCCGCCGACTCGCTGCATACCGTCCGCACATAAGTGCCAGACTGCCACGACCGTCACCCCGACCGGACGTCAATACCGCAAGGAGCCGCCCGCGCCATGGACAGCACCGATCTCGGCAATCTCTGGGACCGCGTCTTCGGCACCCAGCCGGCCCCCGAGCAGTGGCTGGTCGTGGTGACCGCCACGGCCGCGCTCATCGCCGTCGTGCCGAACTTCATATGGCGGCTGACCCGCAACGCGATCACCATCGCCCACGAGGGCGGGCACGGACTCATCGCGCTGCTGAGCGGGCGGCAGCTGTCGGGCATCCGGCTGCACTCGGACACCAGCGGGCTGACGGTGAGCCGGGGCAAGCCGACCGGCATCGGCATGGTCCTCACCGCGGCGGCGGGCTACACCGCGCCACCGCTGCTCGGGCTGGGGGGCGCCTGGCTGCTGGCCAACGGCCGGATCACGCTGCTGCTCTGGCTGGCGACGGCGCTGCTCGCGGTGATGCTGGTGATGATCCGCAATGTGTACGGGGCGCTGACGGTGATCCTCACCGGTTCGCTCTTCCTGCTGATGTCGTGGCTGGCCTCACCCGCCTGGCAGTCGCTGTTCGCGTACAGCGCGGTCTGGTTCCTGCTGCTGGGGGGCGTGCGCCCGGCCTTCGAGCTGCAGTCCAAGCGGCGGCACGGCGGTGCGCCGGACTCGGACGCCGACCAGCTGTCCCGGCTGACGGACGTACCGGCGGCGCTGTGGCTGTTCCTGTTCCACGCCGTTTCGCTCTGCTCGCTGATCGGCGGCGGGCGCTGGCTGCTGGGCCTGTGACCCCGCCGCCCCCTCTACCACCCTCGCGTTACGTCCCGGTTTCCGCGCATTTGATCAAGATCCGGGTTTGCGTGGAGCCATTAAAGTAAGCGCATGACCGAAAGTTCCGTGCACCCCGCCCTCTGGCCCGCCCCTCACGCGAGCGGAGCCGTCGACGCGACCGTCACCGTGCCCGGATCGAAGTCGGTCACCAACCGCGCGCTGGTGCTGGCCGCGCTCTCCTCGGAGCCCGGCTGGCTGCGCCGGCCGCTGCGCTCCCGCGACACCCTGCTGATGGCGGACGCGCTGCGCGCGATGGGCGTCGGCATCGAGGAGACGATCTCCTCCAGCTCGTCGGTCGCGGGCGGCCCGGACGGCTCCGGCGAGGCCTGGCGGGTCATCCCGGCCGGTCTCCACGGCCCGGTCACCATCGACGTCGGCAACGCGGGCACGGTCATGCGCTTCCTGCCCCCGGTGGCGGCCCTCGCCGACGGCCCCGTCCACTTCGACGGCGACGCCCGGTCCTACGAGCGCCCGCTGAACGGGGTGATCGACGCCCTGCGGGTGCTCGGCGCCCGGATCGACGACGACGGGCGCGGCTCGCTGCCGATGACGGTGCACGGCGGCGGCGCGCTGGACGGCGGCCCGGTCGCGATCGACGCGTCCTCGTCCTCCCAGTTCGTCTCGGCGCTGCTGCTGTCGGCGCCGCGCTTCAACCAGGGCGTGGAGGTGCGTCACACCGGCACCCGGCTCCCGTCTATGCCGCACATCCGGATGACCGTCGACATGCTGCGGGCCGTCGGCGCCCAGGTCGACGAGCCGGAGACGGGCGGCGAGCCGAACGTCTGGCGGGTCTCCCCCTCCGCGCTGCTCGGCCGTGACCTGACCATCGAGCCGGACCTCTCCAACGCCCAGCCGTTCCTGGCCGCGGCGCTGGTCACCGGCGGCCGGGTCACCGTGCCGGACTGGCCGCTGCACACCACGCAGCCCGGTGACGCGCTGCGCGAGATCTTCACCGCGATGGGCGGCAGCTGCGAGCTGACCGAGCACGGCCTCACCTTCACCGGCTCCGGACGTATCCACGGCATCGACGTCGACCTCGGCGAGGTGGGCGAGCTGACCCCGGGCATCGCGGCGGTCGCGGCCCTGGCCGACTCCCCCTCCACCCTGAGCGGCGTGGCCCATCTGCGGCTGCACGAGACGGACCGGCTCGCCGCGCTCACCAAGGAGATCAACGAGCTGGGCGGCGAGGTCACCGAGACCGCCGACGGCCTCCACATCCGGCCGAGGCCGCTGCACGGCGGTACCTTCCATACGTACGACGACCACCGGATGGCCACCGCCGGGGCGGTCATCGGCCTTGCCGTCCCCGGAGTGGAGATCGAGAACGTGGCGACGACCGCCAAGACCCTGCCCGACTTCCCGCAGATGTGGACCGGAATGCTCGGGGCCTGAGACATGCGCCGCTACGGCAAGAACCCCGACGAGGACGACATCCGGGTCCGCCCCAACCGCAAGGGCAACCGGCCCCGTACGCATATCCGCCCCAAGCACGAGGACGCCGAGGAGGGCATGGTCCTCACCGTCGACCGGGGCCGCCTCACCTGTCTCGTCGAGGGCCGCACGGTCATCGCGATGAAGGCCCGTGAGCTGGGCCGCAAGGCAGCCGTGGTGGGCGACACCGTCTCCATCGTCGGCGATCTGTCCGGCGACAAGGACACCCTCGCCCGGATCGTCCGGATCGGTGAACGCCGCTCGGTGCTGCGCCGGACGGCTGACGACGACGATCCCTTCGAACGGGTGGTGGTCGCCAACGCGGACCAGCTCGCGATCGTCACGGCGCTGGCCGATCCGGAACCCCGCCCGCGCATGATCGACCGCTGTCTGGTCGCCGCGTACGACGGCGGGCTCTCGCCCCTCCTGGTGCTGACCAAGTCCGATCTGGCCTCCCCGGACAAGCTGCTGGAGGCGTACACCCCGCTGGGCGTGCCGTTCATCGTCACCAACCGCGAGGAATTGGAGAACGGCGACGCGGCGGAGCGGGTCCGCGAGCAGCTCAACGACCGGGTGACGGCGTTCGTCGGGCACTCCGGCGTCGGCAAGACCACGCTGGTCAACGCCCTGGTACCGAAGGACAGACGGCGTACCACCGGGGTCGTCAACGCGGTCACCGGGCGCGGCCGCCACACCACCACCTCGGCGCTGGCCCTGCCGTTGCCTGACTACCGGGGCTGGGTCATCGACACCCCGGGCGTCCGCTCCTTCGGCCTGCACCACATCGACCCGTCCCGGGTCATCAACGCCTTCCCCGACCTGCAGCCCGGCACCGAGAACTGCCCGCGCGGCTGCACCCACGACAGCCAGCAACCGGAATGCGCGCTGGACGCCTGGGTGGCCGACGGGCACGCCGATCCGGCCCGGCTGGACTCACTGCGCCGGCTGCTCTCCACCCGGGAGCGACGCGAAGGCGACTGATCCGGGCACGTTTGCGATCACTCGCCACCGGTAAGTGCATAATCACGAATCACGCCCAGCGGTACGAGGCGGTCACCGATGCGGGAGGGCACTGACGATGGCGTGGCTGCTGGTGGTGGTCGCCGGACTTCTGGAGACGGGCTTCGCCGTCTGTCTGAAGCTCTCGCACGGCTTCACCCGGCTCTGGCCGACCATCGCGTTCTGCGTCTTCGCGCTCGGCAGCTTCGGTCTGCTGACCATGTCGCTGAAGAAGCTCGACGTCGGACCCGCCTACGCGGTGTGGACCGGCATCGGGGCCGCGGGCACCGCCATCTACGGCATGATCTTCCTCGACGACGTGGTCTCCACGCTCAAGCTGATCTCGATCTCGCTGGTGATCCTCGGCGTGATCGGGCTCCAGCTCTCGGGGTCCTCGCACTGAGCCTCTCGGGGTCCTCGCACTGAGCACCGGGCCTCAGCATCCCGGGGCCGCGGAATCCGCAGCCCGCTCGACCACCTCACGCACCAGTGGCGCCCCGTCCCCCGCCGCCCCTGGCTGCGGGGGCACCAGTGCGTAGGACAGGGCGAGCCGCAGGGCGAGTTCGCAGGTCACGGCCAGGGCCGCCGGGTCGTGCGGCGGGCGCCCGTCGTCCAGGACGGCCACCGCTCGGTCTCTGACGTGCCCGAGCAGTTCGGCGGGGGTCGGCGGTCCCGCGTCGGCCGGGCGCTGCGACGGCACGGGCGAGCCGGCCGGGCGGGCCCGGTGGGCGGGGTGCGGTAATCGGTCCTCCCAGCAGCCCGTGAGCAGCCCTCGGAGCAGGCCGTCCGTACGGGTGGCCCGGACCGTCCAGGCCGCGGTGGCGGCCAGCCTGTCGCCGGTGCCGCCGGCTGTTCCCAGCGCCCGCTCGACACCGGCCAGGTAGGCGTCGGCGGCCCGCCGGACCAGGGCGCGGGCCAGTCCGTCCTTGCTGCCGAACTCGTTGTAGAGGGTCTGCCGGGAGACTCCGGCGACGGCTGCCACGTCGACCATCCGCACGGCCGGCCAGGGCCGGGTGCTCAGGGCCGCGTGGGCGGCGTCCAGCAGTGCGTCTCGCGCTGTCGGCATCATCGCCTCCCACGCCGGGGCCTGCGTTTCAGAGTTGACGCGCTCCCCCGGACTGTCAAGAGGCTGGGCAGCGTCCGGGGCCCTGTGGCTCCGCTCACCCATGGTCGATACTGTGACGGTCATGCCCGATTACCACGATGATCTGCGCCTCGCCCACGTGCTGGCCGACGCCGCCGACGCGACGACGATGGACCGGTTCAAGGCTCTGGACCTCAAGGTCGAGACGAAGCCGGACATGACGCCGGTGACCGAGGCCGACAAGTCCACCGAGGAGCTGATCCGCGGCCACCTCCACCGGGCCCGCCCGCGCGACGCGATCCTGGGCGAGGAGTACGGGATCGAGGGGACCGGTCCCCGGCGCTGGGTGATCGACCCGATCGACGGAACGAAGAACTACGTACGCGGCGTGCCGGTCTGGGCGACGCTGATCTCGCTGATGGAGGCGGGTGAGGACGGTTTCCAGCCGGTCGTCGGCCTGGTGTCCGCGCCCGCGCTGAACCGGCGCTGGTGGGCGGCGAAGGGCGCGGGGGCGTTCACCGGCCGCAGCCTGACCTCGGCGTCCCGGCTGCAGGTGTCGAAGGTGGAGCGGATCGCGGACGCGTCGTTCGCGTACTCCTCGCTGACCGGCTGGGAGGAGCAGGGCCGGCTCGACGGCTTCATGGATCTGACCCGGGCCTGCTGGCGCACCCGCGGGTACGGGGATTTCTGGCCGTACATGATGGTCGCCGAGGGATCGGTCGACATCTGCGCCGAGCCCGAGCTGTCACTCTGGGACATGGCGGCCAACGCGATCATCGTGGACGAGGCGGGCGGCCGGTTCACCAGCCTGGACGGAGTCTCGGGGCCGGGCGGCGGCAACGCTGCGGCCTCGAACGGAACGCTCCACCACGAACTGCTGGGCTATCTGAACCAGCGCTACTGACCGTTGCGGACCGGACCGTACGGCGCTGAGCAGGCGCACCGGTCACACGAGGGGCGTGCCGCACCACCGCGCGCCCCTCGGACGATCTTCACCACCCCTTGTTGCCACCCCTGAACAGTGCGACTCTGAGAGTCCCCCCGCTTGTGAACTTGTGAACCGACTCACAGAGTCGCTCACGAAGGAGGTGGCTCCTTTCATGCTCGTCCGTGACGCCATGAGCACGGTGGTCCTCACCATCGGCCCCGCCCACACCCTCCGCCAGGCAGCCCGGCTGATGTCGGCGCGCCGGATCGGAGCAGCAGTCGTCCACGACCCGGACACCTGCGGTCTCGGCATCATCACCGAGCGCGACATCCTGAACGCGGTCGGATCCGGCCAGAACCCCGACGTCGAGACCGCCGCCAAGCACACCACCACCGATGTGGTCTTCGCCGCGCCGGCCTGGACCCTGGAGGAGGCGGCCGAGGCCATGACGCACGGCGGCTTCCGGCATCTGATCGTGCTGGACGACAACGGCCCGGTCGGCGTCGTGTCGGTGCGCGACATCATCCGCTGCTGGGCACCGGCGGGCCGTCATCCGGTGGAGCTGGTCGGCTGAGCACGCCTGCGGAAACGGCCGGCCGGCCCCCGTACAGGGGGACCGGCCGGCCGGGGCAGGCGGCTGTCAGCCGCGGAGGGCCTGGACCGCCGCTTCCAGCCGCTTGCCGAAATCTCCGTCGGCCTGACGGAAGTTGTTGATCGCCCGCTCGGCGATGTCGTCGCGCGAGACCTTCGAGATGAACCCGGCGAGGTTGTCGATCAGCCGGGCCTTCTCGTCCTCGGAGTAGAGCCGGTAGAGGTTGCCCGCCTGGACGAAGTCGTCGTCCTCGGCGTGCACGGCGGCCTCGTGGGTGCCGGTGCCGCCGGTGACCTGGGTGGGCTCCCACAGCGGACGACCGGTCTGGACCGGGCCGCCGAAGCTGTTCGGCTCGTAGTTCTTGGCGCCCTTGTGGCGGCCGTCGTACAGGGAGCCGTCACGGCCGTGCGTCCGCGCCTCGGCGGCGTGCGGGCGGTTCACCGGCAGGTGGTCGGCGTTGATGCCGACGCGGTAGCGGTGCGCGTCGCCGTACGCGAAGAGGCGGCCCTGGAGCATCTTGTCCGGGGACGGGCCGATACCGGGCACGAAGTGCGCGGGGCTGAAGATCGACTGCTCGGTCTCCGCGAAGACGTTGTCCGGGTTCCGGTTGAGCTCCAGCTTCCCGATCTCGACCGGCGGGTAGTCCTCGTGCGGCCACACCTTGGTGAGATCGAAGGGGTTGAAGCGGTAGGTGGCAGCCTCTGCCGCGGGCATGATCTGGACCTGCACGGTCCAGGACGGGAAGTCGCCGCGCTCGATCGACTCGCGCAGATCGCGCTGGTGGCTGTCCGGGTCCTCGCCGGCCAGCTTGTTGGCCTCGTCCTGGGTCAGGTTCCTGATGCCCTGGTCGGTCTTGAAGTGGTACTTGACCCAGAAGACCTCGCCGGCCTCGTTGTTCCACTGGTAGGTGTGCGAGCCGAACCCGTTCATGTGGCGCAGCGTGGCCGGGATGCCTCGGTCGCCGAAGAGCCAGGTCACCTGGTGGGTGGACTCGGGCGACAGCCCCCAGAAGTCCCAGACGTTGTCCGCCTCCTGCGAGCCGGTGTACGGGTCGCGCTTCTGGGTGTGGATGAAGTCGGGGAACTTGATGGCGTCCTTGATGAAGAACACCGGGGTGTTGTTGCCGACGAGGTCGTAGTTTCCGTCCTCGGTGTAGAACTTCAGCGCGAAGCCGCGAGGGTCACGCACCGCGTCGGCGGAGCCGAGGTTGCCGGCGACGGTGGAGAAGCGCAGGAAGGTCTCGGTCTGCTTGCCGACCTCGGAGAGGAACTTCGCCCGCGTCCACTGCGAGACGTCTCGGGTCAGCGTGAACGTGCCGTACGCACCGGCGCCCCGGGCATGCACGACGCGCTCCGGAATGCGCTCCCGGTTGAAGTGCGCGAGCTTCTCCATCAGCGACTGGTCCTGCACCAGTACCGGACCACCGATGCCGGCGGTCTCGCTGTTCTGGTTGTCGGCGACCGGTGCTCCGGTCTCTGTGGTGAGCGGTCCCTGCGTCACGTGCGCCTCCTGCGTCATTCCTGCACATTCGTCATGTCGTCATGGCGTGCACAGCCTGTCCCCTGGCCTGCGTCGAACTCGATCCTACATTGGACTTAATCCAAGTCAAGCAGACATCCAGAGTCACACGAGTTCGGAACAGGACCCCTCCACTGCTAGGATTGCCCTTATGAGTGACCTGCTGGAACGACTTCGTGGACGCGGCTGGCGCATGACCGCACAGCGGCGCGTCGTGGCCGAGGTGCTCGACGGGGAGCATGTGCACCTGACAGCCGACGAGGTCCACGCACGGGCCGTCGACCGGCTGCCCGAGATCTCCCGGGCCACCGTCTACAACACGCTGGGCGAGATGGTGACGCTCGGTGAGGTCATCGAGGTCTCCACCGACCGCCGGGCCAAGCGTTACGACCCGAACGCCCACCGCCCCCACCACCACCTGGTCTGCGCGAACTGCGGGGCCATCCGCGACGTGCACCCGGCGGGCGACCCGCTGGCGGACCTGCCGGCCGGCGAACGCTTCGGCTTCATGGTCTCCGGCGTCGAGATGACCTACCGGGGCATCTGCCCGAACTGCGCAGCGGCCGCCTGACTTCACCCCTCCCCCAGCCCCGCACCGGACACTCCGGCGCGGGGCTTCTTCGCATGCGCCCGCGCACTGACCCCCGCGCACCCCCTTCCCGAATCTGACGGGTCGTCATATCGTCATCGGCGATCACCGCCGCCCCGCGGCGGCTCCGCACCTCGATTGCGTACGAGGAGAGACCCGTGGGAGACCCGCACCCGAACCCACCCCCCGCGCCACCGCCGTCCACCGACGCCCCCAAACTCCGCGCCCGCTCCCTCGCCCGCTCCTTCGGACGGGGAGCCAAGGCCCTGGCCGCCCTCGGGCCGGTCGATCTCGACATCGTGCCGGGCGAGTTCGCCTGCATCGTCGGCCCGTCCGGCTGCGGCAAGTCCACCCTGCTCAGGATCGCGGCCGGACTGCTGCGGCCCAGCGCCGGCGAGCTGTCCATCCGTACGGCATCGCCCCGGCCCGCCGCGATGATCTTCCAGGACTACGGGATCTACGACTGGAAGACCGTCCTGGCCAACGTCCGCTTCGGCCTCGACATCCAGCGCGTCCCCCGCAAGGAGGCCGACGCCAGGGCGCACGACTGGCTGTCCCGGATCGGTCTCGCCGAATTCGCCGGCGCCTACCCGGCCGCGCTCTCGGGCGGGATGCGCCAGCGGGTCGCGATCGCCCGCGCACTCGCCGTCGAACCCGAGGTCCTGCTGATGGACGAGCCGTTCGCGGCGCTCGACGCCCAGCTGCGCACGATCCTCCAGGACGAGTTGCTGGAGCTCACCCAGACCACCCGCACCACCACCCTCTTCATCACCCACAGCCTGGAGGAGGCGATCGTGCTCGGGGACCGGGTGCTCGTGATGTCCGCCCGCCCCGGCCGGATCATCGCCGAGCACCGCCCGCCGTTCGAGCGGCCCCGCACCGGCGACATCCGCTCGACACCGGAGTTCACCGCGCTGAAGAGCGAGTTGTGGGACCTGCTGCGCGGCGAGGTCCGCGGAGAGGCGGCCCTGGTATGAGCACCGCCGTGAAGTCCGCGACCACCGACGAGCAGGTGCTGGTCCGCAGGCCCGGCCCGCAGGAACTGCATCCGGTACGCACCCACCGCAGGCGCCGCACGCTCGAAATCGCGCTCGCCGTCGCCGTACCGCTGCTCCTGGTGCTGCTGTGGCAGCTGGCCGCCGCCAGGTCCTGGATCGACGACCGGGTCTATCCCGCGCCCTCCACCATCTTCGCGGACGGCTGGGACCGGGCCGCCGACGGCGATCTGTGGCCCGACGTGTGGGCCACGCTCAAACGGGTCCTCGGCGGCTACGCGATCGGCACGGTCGCGGGCTACGCGCTCGGCCTGCTGATGGGCTCGCTCGCCCTGGTGCGGGCGGCGCTGGAACCCTTGCTCGACGCCCTGTACGTCGTACCGAAACTGGCGCTGCTGCCGGTCTTCCTCAACATGTTCGGACTCGGTGAGGGGCCGCAGATCGCCCTGGTCGCCGCCACCGTCTTCTTCTTCGTCTGGATCTCGACCATGGCGGCCGTGCTCGCCGTCCCGGTCGGCCACCGGGACGCGGGGCAGGTCTTCGGCGCCTCGCCCTGGCAGATGTTCCGGCACGTGCTCCTGCCGGCCTCGCTGCCCGCGGTGCTGGTCGGCGCCCGGATCGCGGCCGGCGTTGCGGTGCTGGTCATCGTCGCCTCGGAGCAGATCGCGGCGGCCGACGGACTGGGCCATCTCATCTTCGACTCCCGGGCCCTGTTCCAGAACGACGTGATGTTCGTCGGCATCGTCTGTGTGGCGGTGCTCGGCGTCGTCTTCTCCGAAGTGGTCCGGATAGCGGGCCGGCTGCTCACCCCCTGGGCCCCGCGCGACCGGGGCCGCAGCCAGTCGTGACCAGCAACCCTCGTTCCCCGTACGGAGGCACTGTGCGCACACGTACCCCCTTCACCTGCACCGTCGTGCTCGTGGCGGCTTCGCTGCTCGGCGCCGCGGGCTGCGCCGGGAAGGACTCCCCGGGCGACGGCTCCGCCGGCTCCGCCGCACCCCGGACCGTCAAGCCCGTGGCGGGCTGCGGCGCCGGGAGCTGGACGGACCCCTCGGACCTCTCCCCCGACCGCAAACCCGCCCGCTGCGAGAAGGGGGCACCCGCGCCCCGGCCGCCGGCGAAGAAGCGGAAGATCGTCCTGGCCACCGGCACCCTGAGCGCGGAGTACGTGGCTCCGCTCCAGGTCGCGGTGGCCAAGGGCGAGTTCGCGAAGGAGGGCCTGGACGTCCAGCTGAAGGTGCTCCCCACCCCGGACGCCCTGCCCCTGCTCGCCAAGGGGGACGTCGACGCCCAGTGGGCGGCGCCGGAGGTCGCGGTGATGAACGGCATCAACGGCGGCTTCGACATCAAGTGGGTCGCGGGCAACTTCTCCCCCGACCCGGCCTCCAAGAGCGGCCTGTGGGTACGGCTCAAGGACGGCGAGAGCGCCGGTCACGTCGATATGGCGGGCCGGAAACTCGGCACGATGATCGGCAAGGGCTCGGTGATCGCCTACCCGATGGACACCTCGCTGAAGAAGCACGGCGGCGGCCTAGACAAGATCAGCTTCCAGCAGCTCGGCTCCGCAGACGTGCTGACCGCCCTGCAGAACGGGGGCGTGGACTCCGCCTGGCTGCTCGACCCGATCTGGCGCAAGGTGGACGGCGACAAGAAGTACGCCTTCCTCGGCGGCCAACCGGCCGGCGAACCGCTCGGCGGACTCCTGTTCGGCCCGAACCTGCTGAACGAGGACCCGGACGCGGGCGTCGCCTTCCTGCGGGCCTACATCCGGACGGTGAACACCTACTTCGCCGGCGACTACAAGTCCGACCCCGCCTTCGTCAGCGAGCTGGCGAAGCTGATGAAGACCGACGAGGCCACCCTGCGCTCGACCCCGTCGATGCGGATGGACTGGGAGATCCGCGCGGGCACCACGGACCGGGTGCAGAAGGCGTACGCCGACTCGGGCGTCGAGACGGGCACGCCGGTACCGGAGGACAAGGCCGTGGACCGGGCAATGTACGGCGAGGCCGTGGGCCACAAGCCCTGAGCGGGGCCCGTGCCGCACGGGACGGGAACATGCACAGAGGGCCGGATCCCCGAAAGGATCCGGCCCTCTGTCTTTAGTAGCGGGGACAGGATTTGAACCTGCGACCTCTGGGTTATGAGCCCAGCGAGCTACCGAGCTGCTCCACCCCGCGCCGTTGTGATCCCCACATTACGTCACCCCTCCGGACCAGCGCAAATCACTTCCCTGCCACGCCCCGCCCCACCGGGAACGCCCTGGAACCTCAGCCAGATCAAGGCCGTCCGGCGATCGAGGACAAGGCGGGGCCGAAGGCGCCGCGCCCCCGAACCCCGCCACCGGCTCCCGCCTACGCGGTCAGCTCCTGGTGCAGCGCCTCACGCAACCGCGCGGCCCGCTCCGAGACCTCCGCCGGCCCCAGCTCCACCGCCCGCGCACACCACCGCTGCCCCTCGGTGAGCTCACCGCGGCGCGCGGCCAGCAGGGCCAGGCGCAGGGCCGCCCGCCCGTGCCCGTCGTTCGCGGCACGGCTCCACCACAGCGCCGCCTCGCGCTCACTGCCCTCGCGGGCGAGCAGCAGACCGAGGTTGAAGGCCCCGTTACGGCTGCCCGACTCGGCCGCCTCCCGGTACCAGCGGCCGGCGCTCTCCACATCGCCCCGGGACGCGGCGAGCATCCCGACGCGCACCTGGGCCCGGCGATGGCCCTGCTCGGCGGCGCGCTCGTACCACTCCTCGCACTCGGACTTCTCCGGCATCGGCTCACCCAGGGCGGGCGGGCCCGGCGGCGGCAGCCGCGAGTCCAGCACCCCGGCGAGCCGGAAGGCGGCCTCCGCGCTGCCACCACCGGCGGCGCAGCGCAGGTGGCGCTCCGCCTCCCGCTCCTCACCGTGGTGCAGCAGCGCCATGCCGACCTGCAGTGCGGCCTCGGTATGGCCGGCCGCCGCGGCCCGCTCGTACCAGAGCAGGGCGGCCCGGTCCTCGTCGCGCCCGGCGTGCAGGATGCCCAGGTTGAACGCGGCGTCGACACTGCCCGCCTCGGCGGCCTTGGAGAACCACGGCTCCGCACCGGTCGCGTCGCCCGCCTGGAGCAGCAGCACGGCCAGCGCGTTGGCGGCCTCCCGGTGACCTGCGTACGCGGCGCGGCGGTACCACTGCTCGGCCTGCGCCGTACGGTCCTGGGCGGCGCAGAGCAGCCCCAGGTTGTACGCGCCGTTGACGTCACCGGCGTCCATGGCCGCGCGGTACCAGCGCTCGGCGGTTTGCTGCTCCCCGCGGGCGGCGTGCAGCGCACCGAGCGCGTTGGCGGCGTTGCCGTCACCCTCCTGTGCGGCGCGCAGCCACCACACGGCGGCGCTCTCCCGGTCGCCGGCGTCACGGAGCAGGAAGCCGAGCGCGCACGCGGCACGCGCCTCGCCCGCCTTGGCCGCGATGAGGTACCAGCGTCCGGCCTCCTTCAGCTCGCCGCGCTGCTCCAGGATGGCGCCGAGGTGCAGGGCGGCACGCCGGTGACCGCGCGCGGCGGCCTGGCGGTACCACTGCTCGGCCTCACCGACCCGGCCGGCTTCGGGGCCGGCGACCGGGCTGTCGTCCTTGCGCCCGGCCGGCCGGCCGGGGGCGGTGCCCGACTTGTCGTCCGCTGCGGTGCGGGGGCCGAGTCCGGGGCGGCCGAACGCGTCGTGTGCGTCGTCGGCCGCGTTGCGCTCCACCATGCGCGCCAGCCGGTAAGCGGCTTCGCGGTGCCCCTGCTCGGCGGCGGCACGCAGCCAGCGCTCGGCGCCGACGTCGCTGCGGTGCTCAAGGAGGTCGGCGAGGGCGTAGGCGCCCAGCGCGTGGCCCTGCTCGGCGGACTGGCGCAGCCAGTACTCGGCGCCGGGCTCGTCACCGCGCTCGCGGTAGTGGCGTCCCAGGGCGTGCGCGGCCGCGGCGGAGCCGGCGACGGCAGCGGTCCGCCACCAGTCGGCCGCCTCGTCCGGGTAGCCGCGCTGGTGCAACAGGACGCCGAGGTTGTTCGCCGCCGCCCGGTCGCCGTCGGCGGTGGCAGCGCGCAGGTAGGCCTCGGCTCCGCTCAGGTCGCCCCGGCGCAGCAGCAGGGCACCGAGGACGCTCATCGACGCGGTGTCCCCGGCGTCGGCGGCACGACGGTGACGCGCCTCGCTCTCGGCGTTGTCCGCACTCTCTGCGGTCTCCGCGCCCTCGGCGTGCTCCACGCCGTCCGCGGACTCTGCGGTCTCTGCACTTTCGACGGTCGCGGCACACTCCGCAGTCTCGGCGGTCTCGATGTAGTCGTTGTACCGTGCGGCGGCGGCAAATGCCACATCCAGCACGTTTTCTGCCGGATGGGCATGACGCTGACCAAACCGCCCTGTCTCCAACAGAGTTGCCCTGTCCCCCATAAATACCATCGTCGCACCACCTGTAACCCGCGTACACCTGGTATATCGCGGCCAGCGAGGTCAATTCAGCGTTTTGTCGACTTGCCCACAGAGAGACAAGTCAAGCACGTCCCTGTCCAACTGCTGCCCCATGAACCGCACTTCACGCCGACTGTGCGAAAAAGTCACGACGACACGGCGAAGGCCCGGATCCTCGAAAGGATCCGGGCCTTCGTCTTTCAGTAGCGGGGACAGGATTTGAACCTGCGACCTCTGGGTTATGAGCCCAGCGAGCTACCGAGCTGCTCCACCCCGCGCCGTCGTGCTGAAACCGTACCACGGCGCGGAGGTGAAGCTTTACCGAGTCACTCAGCCACCGCTGCCGGTGCTCGCCGGCTTGTCCGACGCGCCGGCCTTGTCACCGTCACCGGCCTTGTCACCCTTGTCGGTGCCGTCGGCCTTGTCACCCTGGCCCGCCTTGTCACCGTCGCCGGTACTGCCGGACTTGGGCTGGGCGGCCGCCGCACGCTCCAGGGCGTCCTGGAGATCCGTCTGGGCCTTGCCGTAGGCGGTCCAGTCCTGCTTCTTCAGGGCTGCCTCGCCTTCCGTGTAGGCCTTCTGGGCGTCCGCGATCGCCTTCTTCAGCGCGGCGTCGCCGGTGGCCGGCGGCTCCGTGGTGTCACCCGGTGGTCGCGTGTTCTCGGCCGGTGGCCGGCTCGTATCGGACTCGTCCACCCCGAAGACCGCGTTGAGCGCATCCCCGAGACTGTTCTCGAAGACGGTCTTCGACCCGTACGAGGCGGCGACCTTGCGCAGCAGCGGATAGTTCTGGGTGCCACCGCGCGTGTACACCGGCTCGATGTAGAGGAAGCCCCCCTCGAGTGGCACCGTCAGCAGGTTGCCGTACTCGATGTCGGAGTCGGTGCCCTTCAGGTTTCTCACGAACTCGGCGACGTCGTCGTTGCCGTTGAGCTCACTCTGTACCTGGCCGGGGCCCTTCACCGTGGTGGTGACTCTGAGCAGTCTTATCGTGCCGTAGTCCTTGCTGGACGCGTCGGCGTCCACCGCCATGAACGCCCCCAGGTTGGGCCGCCCCTTGGGGGTGAGCGTCGTCGTCAGCGAGAACTTCTGGGCCTTCTGGTCCGGCATCTTGATGCTCAGGTAGTAGGGCGGGACGGCGCCGGACTCCTTGTTCGTCGGGTCGTCCGGGACCTGCCACGCGTCACTGCCGCTGTAGAACTGGGCGGGGTTCTCGACGTGGTAGCGGGTCAGCAGCTCGCGCTGCACCTTGAACAGGTCCTGCGGGTACCGCAGGTGATCCATCAGGTCCTGCGGGATGTCCGCCCGGGGCTTCACGGTCCCGGGGAACGCCTTGCGCCAGGTCTTGAGGATCGGGTCCTCGGTGTCCCACTCGTAGAGCTTGACCGTGCCGTCGTAGGCGTCGACGGTGGCCTTCACCGAGTTGCGGATGTAGTTGACCTGGTTCTGCTGGGCGACGACGGCGCGCTGGTTGGTGGTCAGCGAGTCGGCTGTGGTGTCACCCAGCGTCGTACGCGAGGCGTACGGGTAGCCGTTGGTCGTGGTGTACGCGTCGACGACCCACTGGATGCGGCCGTTGACCACGGCCGGGTAGGCGTCGCCGTCGATGGTCAGCCAGGGAGCGACCGCCTCGACCCGCTCCTTGGGGGTGCGGTTGTACAGGATTCGCGAGCCGTCACCGATGGCTCCCGAGTACAGGATCTGCGGCTCGCTGAACGCTACCGCGTAGGCGGCGCGGTTGAACGCGCTGGAGAGACTGACCCCGCTCTTGCCCTTGTAGCTGGTGGTCTTCTCGCCGTCCTCCTCGTAGTCGAGCTCCTTCTGGGGCCCGCCGACGATGGAGTACTGCTCGGTCTTCTCGCCGTAGTAGATCTCCTGCTGGTACTTGCCCAGCTCGCCGGTGGTCGGCAGGCCCGACTCGGTGAAGTCGGGAGATCCCTTCGGGTTCGTGCCGGTGGTGGTACCCCGCGCGGCGATCGCGCCGTAGCCGTGGGTGTAGGTGAAGTGGTCGTTGATCCAGTTGCGCTTGGGGATGCCCTGGAGGTTGAGCTCGCGCAGACCGATGACCGTGTCCTGCTCCTTGCCGGACTCGTCCTTGTAGCGGTCGACATCCAGCGTCTTGGGGAACTGGTAGTAGTTCCTCTTCTGCTGGAGCTGCTGGAAGGCCGGGGAGACGACGTTGGGGTCCATCACCCGGTAGCTGGCCGCCGCGTCCGCGCCGGCGCGGAGCTTCGTCTCGTCGTCCGTGGTGCTCTTGCCCGCGTAGTCGTCGACCTGTGCGTCGTCGATGTCGTAGGCGTCACGCGTGGCGTCGATGTTCTTCCGGATGAACGGGGCTTCCTTGGCCTGCTCGTTCGGCTGGACCTGGAACTTCTGCACGATCGCCGGGTAGAGCCCGCCGATCAGGATCGCGGAGAGGACCATGAGCCCGAAGCCGATCACCGGCAGCTGCCAGGTGCGGCGCCAGAGCGTCGCGAAGAACAGCACGGCGCAGATCGCGGCGATGCAGAACAGGATCGTCTTCGCCGGGAGGTAGGCGTTGGCGTCGACGTACCGCAGACCCGTCCAGTTGTCCGTGGCCTTGAAGTCGCTGGACTTCACGGCGAGCCCGTAGCGGTCCAGCCAGTACGCCACGGCCTTCAGCGCGACGAAGATGCCGAGCAGAACCGAGAGGTGACCGGTGGCCGCCCCCGTCGCCCGCGCGCCGGGGCTGGTGATGCGCAGCCCGCCGTACAGGTAGTGCGTCAGCGCGGCGGCGACCAGGGAGAGCACCGTGGCCGCGAAGCCGAAGCCCAGCAGGAAGCGGTACCAGGGCAGGTCGAAGGCGAAGAAGGACACGTCCAGATGGAACTGGGGGTCCTTCTGCCCGAACGACACGCCGTTCACATACATCAGCCAGGTACGCCACTGGCCGGAGGACGACGCTCCGGCGATCAGCCCCACGAGCGCGGTGATCGCGAGCAGCACCCACTTCTTGTACGGGGCGAGGCCCATCCGGTAGCGGTCCAGGCTCTGCTGTTCCAGCGACATCGCGCTCAGCGGCGGCCGGAGCCGGTGCGCGAGCCAGATGTTCACGCCGACGGCGACGGCCATCAGCAGCCCGAAGACGAGGAACAGCCCGATCTTGGTCCACAGGGTGGTGGTGAAGACGGATGAATACGCGACCGATCTGTACCAGAGCCAGTCCGTCCAGAAGCCCGCGAACATGACGAACGCCATGGCGAGAATCGCCAGGACGCCCAGTGTCATGAGCAGGGTTCGGGCGCGCCGGGACGGGCGGCCGACTCTGATCCGTGGCCCTGTCGGGCCTCCGCCGCGGTCCGGCATCTGGAAAGCCAACGTGCGCACCTCAAAGTTCGCGGTCGTGTTGAAGGGGCCCCGCGATCGTAGAGCCCACCTATGCAACTTACTGAGGCTTTACCTAGTTCCCGTTCCCGGGGCAGAAGGAGGCAGGATGTTGTCCATGTCCAACGTTTCCCCCTCAGGCCCTCCGATGGCCGCGAGCCCGCTCACCGTGGCGGTGCTCGAAATCGACGAATACATCTCCGGCCTCGGCTGGGACCAGCCCGCCCGGCTCTTCGCCCTCGTCGACACCGCCCGGCTGCGGGTCCAGGAGCCGGGCCTCGCCGCCCAGCTCGGCCTCGACGGCGACGGCTCGAAGGCCGCCGCACTCACCCCTATTGAGCAGGAGGAGCTTCCCGCAGGTACCGCGCTGGACGAGTTCCTAGCCACGATCGCCTGGCCGGACGCGGTGGTCGGGTGCGCGATGACGGTGGAGCGGCTGATGCTGCCGCCGTCCGCCGAGGCCTCCGTCCCCGAAGGTCTCGACGACACCCAGCTGACCAAGTGGGTGGCCGGTCATCCGGACCGTCAGGAGGTGCGGATGACCGTGGCCGTGCTGCGGGACGGCGCCCGGGAGTCGGCCGTACGGCTCCGGGAGAAGGACTCCCCGAACGAGGTGCTGACCGGTGCCGGTCTGGTGCCGGGGCTGGCCGAGGCACTGGCCGCGACCTTCGAGTCCTGACCCGTCCGGTCCGCCGGAGCGGGGACCGGTCAGCCTGTCGAGCAGCTCGCCAGGCCGGCCGTGTCCCCCGAGCGGATCCTGTCCAGCGACTTCTTGGCGTCGTCGATCGTCTTCACCCGCACCAGGGTGAGTCCGTCGGGGGTGTCGGACGCGGCCGACTTGCAGTTGTCGGCCGGGGTCAGGAAGTAGCGCGCGCCGGCGTTGCGCGCGCCGACCAGCTTCATGTTGATGCCGCCGATCGGTCCGACCTTGCCCTTGTCGTCGATCGTCCCGGTGCCCGCGACGAACTTGCCGCCGGTCAGCTGTCCCGGAGTGAGCTTGTCGACGATGCCGAGCGAGAACATCAGACCGGCACTCGGGCCGCCCACGTCGGCGAGCTTGATGTCGATGTCGAACGGGAAGGTGTGGTCCGTACCCGCCTGGATGCCGACGATCGCCCGGTTCTCCTTGGGCGCCTTCGCGGTGGTGAGGGTGATCTTCTCGGTCCCCTCGGGCTCCTTGCCGGCCTTCTCGGCCGCCGCCGCGGCCTTGGCCGGGATGACCGTGAAGGTGACGTCCTGGCCGGGCTTGTGCCGGGTGACGAGCTTCGCGACGTCCTCGGGCTGCTTGACCGCCGTACCGTCGACGGCCTTGATCACGTCGCCGGCGTGCAGCTTGCCCTGGGCGGGACTGTCCTTGATGACCGTGGAGACGACGACCCGTGACGACACCGGGATGCCCAGTTCGGTGAGGGCCGCGACCTTGGCGCTCTCCTGGGACTGGCTGAACTCCTCGGCGTTCTCCTGCGTCGACTGCTGCTCGGTCTTGCCGTCCGGGTAGAGCGTGTCGTGCGGTACGACCAGGCTGTCGTGGCCCAGCCAGCCGTACACGGCCTCGACGAGGTTCATCCTGTAGTCGGCGCCGGTCACCCTGACCGTCGTCATGTTGAGGTGGCCGGACGTCTTGTACGTCTTGTGCCCCGTGATCTGCAGGACGGGGTCCCCGTCGACCTCACCGAGCGTGTTCACGGTCGGCCCGGGGGACATCTCCGCGTACGGCACTTTGATCAGCACACCCGCGCAGAGCAGCGCGATCAGAACCAGGGTGGAGGCGAGCATCGTCGCGGTTCGGCGTGGCATGGAACGACAGTACGGGAAGGGTCCGTCTGTCCACCGCCGGGGCCGGTCCGTACGAGGGGCTGAGCCCGCGTCCGTGCGACGCCCGGCGCAGCGCCGGTACGAGGTCCGGGACGGGTATACGCAGAGACGTCGGCGGCTCTCGGCGGACGACGCGGCGGCTCGGATTGGCGACCGCGTACGTTCGGCGTGGCGTCAGACGTTCGATATCTGCTCGACCGGTTCCGAACCGGAGTGCGACTTCTCCATCGCCTCGCGGAACCGGGCGTAGCCGGCGAGCTCGGTCACATCGCCGGTCGTGCGATTACGGGCGGCCCAGCTTCCCCATATCGCGGCACCGAACGCAGCAAAAAGCGGAATCAACAACCAGGCGAGTGCTGCCATGACGACCTCCCTGCCCCATGAGCAACCGCAACTGACCGATCAGCAGATTAACCATCTGCAGAGCCAACGCTCACGGCAGGGGTGCGGTTACGCAAATCGGGGGGAAGCCCACCCGGCCGGGTTTGCGCTCAGCAGGCGCCGACCCACTCCTCCGTCCCGTCCGAAAAGCGCTGGTGCTTCCAGATCGGAACCTCGTGCTTGAGGTCGTCGATGAGCCTGCGGCAGGCCTCGAAGGCCTCCGCGCGGTGCGGACAGGAGACCGCCACGACCACGGCGAGATCGCCCACCTCCAGTTCACCCACTCGGTGGACGGCGGCGAGCGCCCGGACCGGGAAGGCACCCACGACCTTCTCCGCCACCCGGCGCATCGCGTCCAGGGCCGAGGGGTGGCACGAGTAGCCGAGCGCACCCACGTCCTGGCCGCCGTCGTGGTTGCGCACGGTGCCGACGAAGAGCGCGGTGCCGCCCGCGGCGTCGTCGCCCACGGCACGGAAGACCTCGTCCAGCGACAGCGGCGTGTCGCGGATGTCCAGCAGCCGGATGGGGTCCGGTGCCGCCTGCTCGCCGGGGTGGTCATGCGTAGGTGCCATACGGACCATCGTGCCGTACCGCGCCGGCATCACGGAATAGCGCAATCCGCTGGTGGGACGCCGTCGCCCTTGGAGCCTCCTACAGACGCCGGAACCGTGCCCGGACACCCGGAACAGGCCCCGGGGCCCGTATCGGGTTGCCGGGGCGCCTCGGGACAGCCCTCAGATACGGCGGCGCGCCTTGCGGGCGCGTCGTACCAGCGCGGCGGTGCCCAGCAGGGCCACGGTCGCACCGGCGGCACCGGCCGCGGTGGCGTCCTTGCGGCCGAGCCGACGGCCGGCGAGGGTGTGCCGTCCCTCCACCTCCTCGAGGAGCGCGGCGAGCACCTCCTCGTTGGTCCAGCTCGGGCGCCAGCCCGCGTCGTGCAGCCGGCTCACGCTCACCACCCAGGGGTGCATCGTGTACGCCAGATCGCCTGCGGGGGACGGGGTGAGGCCGATCCGGTGCAGCCTGGCGGCGGCTCCGAGCGCGACGGCGGAGGGCAGCTCCATCCGGCGGACGCCGCTGATCTCCTCGACCTCCTCCTGTTCGAGCCAGCCGTCGCAGCCGACCGCGAACTCTCCGTCGATCTTCTCGAGCGCGGCGTACTCCAGTGCCGTGACCAGGTCGTCCACGTGGCAGAACTGCCAGGTGGGATGCGATCCGGCGACGACCAGGAGGCGCGGTGACTCGAAGTACCGGGTCAGCGCCGTGTCGGTGCCGCCGACGAGCACCGTGGGGCGGACCACCGTGACGTGGAGCCCGGGGTGGGCGCGGGGCGCGCGGCGGCCGAGCCGTTCGATCTCGAGGAGGTCACCGACGCCTGTCGCCTCCGCGGTGGCCCGCAGCTCGGCGTCCTCGGCCAGCGGGATGTCGTTGTCGGGCAGCGCGCCGTAGACCATCGCGGAGGTGCACAGCACGACCCGGTGGACGCCGACGGCCGCCGCGGCGGTCAGCACGGTCTGGGTGCCGCGCACGTTGTAGGCGGTGCGGGCGGCGGCATCGGTCTCCAGGTCGAGGTCGAGCGCCAGGTGCACCACGACGTCCGCGCCCCGCAGCTTCTCCGCGATCGCCGGGTCGCGGACGTCGAGGATGTGCCAGGTGGCCTCGGAGACCTCCCCGCGACGCTCGTCGATGGCGATGACCTGCTTGATCTCCTCTGAGGCCGCGAGCCGGGCCGCGAGCAGTTCTCCGACGCCCGTGGCGGCTCCGGTGATGGCCACGACGGGTCCACGGCTCCTGGAACGGCTCCGGTCGGCTTTGCTGCCGGTCCTGGGCTCGGCCGGGCCGGCGGTCGTGGTCTCGGTCGGGTCCTGCGACCCGTTCTCGGGCTTCTTCTCGTTCTTCTTCCCGGGCTTCTTCTCGGGCTTCTTCTCGGGCGGCGGGTCGGCCAGGTTTCGCGCTGCGCGAACCTGTGGATCTGGGGAACTCACCGGGCGTCTCCAGCGGTTGTCTTCAGTACGTACCCGAATGACGCGTACGTACCAGGTGGCGTCCATCCTGCCGCAGGCCGGGAGCCGGCGGAGCACTGAGGCCCTGAGCGGACTTGGTGTCTACGCTGGATGGTGATGTCGGGCAGTCGCCGTCGGTTCGATCCGGCGGCCCTACGAGCCGAGGAAACCCGTGAGTGACACCCCATTCGGATTCGGCCTTCCGCCGGAGGAGCCGGACGACGGCGACCATGGCAAGAAGAAGGACCCCACCGGAGGTGGGCAGGGTTCGGGCGGTCCGGCGAACCCGCTCGGCTTCGGCCCCGGCGCGGGCGGTGACAACCCCTTCGCCGCCATGTTCGGTTCGATGAACCCGAACGACCTGGGCGCCGCCTTCCAGCAGCTCGGCCAGATGCTGAGCTACGAGGGCGGTCCCGTGAACTGGGACATGGCCAAGCAGATCGCCCGCCAGACCGTCTCCCAGGGCAATGCCGACGGCACCAAGGACGCGAGTGTCGGCCCGTCCGAGCGCGCCTCGGTCGACGAGGCCCTGCGACTGGCGGACCTCTGGCTGGACGGCGTGACGTCACTGCCGTCCGGTTCGGTCTCCACCGTGGCCTGGAGCCGCGCGGAGTGGGTCGAGGCCTCCCTCCCCGCCTGGCAGAAGCTGGTCGACCCGGTGGCCGAGCGTGTCGGTCTCGCCATGGGCGACGTGCTGCCCGAGGAGATGCAGGCGATGGCGGGCCCGCTGATCGGCATGATGCGGTCGATGGGCGGCGCGATGTTCGGCCAGCAGATCGGGCAGGCCGTCGGGGTGCTGGCCGGTGAGGTCGTCGGCTCGACCGACATCGGGCTGCCGCTGGGCCCCGCCGGCAAGGCCGCGCTGCTGCCGCTGAACGTCGAGCGCTTCGGCAAGGACCTGAGCGTGCCGCAGGACGAGGTGCGGCTGTACCTGGCGCTGCGCGAGGCCGCTCACCAGCGTCTCTTCGCCCACGTGCCGTGGCTGCGCTCGCACCTGTTCGGTGCCGTGGAGGGCTACGCGCGCGGCATCAAGGTCGACACCAGCAAGCTGGAGGACGTGGTCGGCCAGTTCGACCCGTCGCAGCCCGAGCAGCTGCAGGAAGCGCTTCAGCAGGGCATGTTCCAGCCGGAGGACACCCCGGAGCAGAAGGCCGCGCTGGCCCGCCTGGAGACGGCGCTCGCGCTGGTCGAGGGCTGGGTGGACGCCGTGGTGCACGAGGCCGCGAAGTCGCGGCTGACCTCGGCGGACGCGCTCCGCGAGACGATGCGCAGGCGGCGCGCCTCCGGCGGTCCCGCCGAGCAGACCTTCGCCACGCTGATCGGTCTCCAGCTGCGTCCGAGGCGGCTGCGTGACGCCTCGCGGCTGTGGGCCTCGCTCACGGACGCGCGGGGCCTCGACGGGCGCGACGCGCTGTGGGAGCACCCCGACATGCTGCCGACCGCTCACGACCTGGACGATCCGGACGGCTTCGTCCACCACGAGCAGCTGGACTTCTCCGAGCTGGACAAGATGCTCGGCGAGGCCGCGAACGGGCCGCAGAAGCCCGCTGCGGGCGGCGACAGCAAGGACGGGCCCGGCCAGGACGGCGCCGAGGGCAAGGGCGACAGCGGTACAGCCGGCGAAGGCACGGACGGCGACAGCAAGGACGACGACAGCAAGGACGACACCGACAAGTGAACCTGCACGACGACGCCGTTCTCGTACTGAAGAACTACGGGGGCGGTGGGGACGGAGCCCAGGAGGAGCTGCGCCGGGCCTATCTGGAGCACCTGGCAGTGCATCCCGACGGCATGTGGAAGGCGTGCGGGGCCGGGCACCTCACGGCGAGCGCGCTGGTCGTGGACCCCGAGCGCGGCAAGGTGCTGCTCACGCTGCACCGGAAGCTGCGGATGTGGCTGCAGATGGGCGGTCACTGCGAGCCCGGGGACGCCACGCTGGCCGGGGCGGCGCTGCGCGAGGCCGCCGAGGAGTCCGGTATCGCCGGTCTGACGCTGCTGGCGGGCAGCCCGGTCACCCTGGACCGCCACGCGATCCCGGCGCCCTGCAACTGGCACCTCGATGTCCAGTACGCGGCGCTGGCCCCCTCGGGCTCGACCGAGCGGATCAGTGACGAATCGCTGGACCTGCGCTGGTTCGCCTACGACGAGGTCCCCGAGGTCGCCGACTCCTCGGTGGTGCGCCTGGTGGAACGTACGCGGGCGGCGTTGGACGGCGTCCGCTAGCGGAAACGGAACGGCGACAGCACGGCGGGACCGGAGCACCGGTAAGGGGCGTCCTCCATGGAGGACGCCCCTTACCGGTGCCATCGGGTGCGGCTCAGTTCCAGGCGTTGTTCTGGTTCTGGGCGTGGACCCCCTGCTGCCCCATGCCGAACTGGGCGGCCAGCCCCTGGCCGATCTGGGCGCTCTGCGGCGGCAGCACCTCACTCGGCTGGACCAGTGCGAAGCCCTGCCCGAGGAAGCTGAGCTCCCAGCCCTCTCCGGTGTTGCCGCGTCGGCGCATGACGCCCGAGGAGTGCGTCTGGGCCTGCATCTGCACGCGCAGCGAGCTGGACCAGGCGACCACGGCGTCCGCGTCGGCGTTGACGTACTTGTCGGGCGTGACCTGCATCATCAGGGGCTGGCCGGAGGTCATCAGGGCGACCTTGCCGCTGCCCGAGATGTTGAGCTGGTACTTGCCGGTGCCCGAGATGCCGTACTGGCTGTCCACCGCGATGACCTCGGTGTGCAGTGACGAGTCGAGCGCCAGGACGTAGGCGCTGTCCACCGTCATGCCGTCGCGGTCGACATCCACCACGTGGACGTACTGCGCCAGGTTGGCGAGATAGACGGTGCCCTGGCCCGAGCACCGCATCAGCTCGAGGCCCTCACCGGTGCTGGCGCGGGCCCGGCGCTGTCCGTGCGACTGGTACTCGCCGTCGAACTCCATGAGCCCCTGGTAGGCGACCATGGCGCCCTTGCGGGCCAGGACGTCGTCGCGGCCGGTCAGCGAGACCCGCAGGAGCTGCGGATTCTGGACCGTGTACCGGTCCTGGGACTGCTGTTCCGTGTAGCTGAAGAGCGGACTCTGCATGGTGTGTTCTCCCTCCCCGTCAGTTCCGGACCCGCAGGCGGTCGGTACTGTCCTCGCTCGGCTGGACGACGACGATCCCCTGGCCGGAGAAGGCCATCTGGAACGCCTCTCCGCTGCCCCGCCCGATGAGCGAGGAGGCCTTGAAGCTGCGCTTGCCCTTCACCTTGAGGTTCGGGGACCACGCCACCAGCGCGTCCGGGTCGACGTACGTCTCGTCCTCGCCGCGCCCGCAGTCCACGACGATCGGCGTGCCGCGGGAGGTGATGGCGACCCATCCGGTGCCCGAGATGCAGACGTTCCAGAGGCCCTGGCCGGCGAACTTGGCGAGCCCCTTGACCCGTTCGACACCCCAGGTGAGATGGGCGTCGAAGGCGAGGACGTTGGTGCCGTTGACCGAAAGGGAGTCGTTGTTGAGATTGATGACGACCACGTCCGCGCCGTAGTCGGCGAGGTAGAGCAGCCCGTCACCGGCGCACTTCATCAGGGGCGTGCCCTCGCCGGTGATCCACTGCGAGGCCATCTGACGGACGGCGGGCGGATTGGGTTCGTACTGGACGAAGCCCTCGTACGCCACCATCGAGCCGGTGCGCGCGTAGAGGTCCTGGCCGGTGGCCATGGCCACCTTCAGCATCGAATGGCCGTGGTTCGCCATCCGGGCCGTTACGGGTGTCGGGGCGTAGCCCGCGAGTTGCTGATTCATGACGGGCTCCCTCAGACCTCGTAGGGCTGGACGACGATGAAGTTGCCGGGTGCGCCCCGGAACTGGAGGTTCACGGTCTCCCCGCTGTGCCCGGGGTAGGCGTTGCGGCGCAGCCGGACCTGGCTGGAGACGATCACCTGGGACGCCGAAGACCACGCCACGACGGCGTTGCAGTCGGCGAAGGTGGTCGGGGTGACCGGCAGGACGACCGGCACACCGTGGGTCTTGACGACGACGGTGCCGGTGCCCTGGAACTGCATGGTGAACAGGGCGCCGCCGGGGATGCCGTGGCCCTCGATCCTGCGGACCTCGTGCTGCAGCGACTCGTCGAAGGCGAGGACGTTCTCTGCGGAGACGCAGATGCCGTCGCCCTGGAGTTCGACGGAGTGCAGGTGGGAGCCGTCCTCGGCGAGGAAGACCTGCCCCCGGCCGGTGCAGCGCATCAGCTGCATTTCCTGACCGGTCGCGTTGCCGACGATCCGGCCGGCGAAACCGGCGCCCTTGTAGCCGAAGTCGACCTTGCCCTGGTACATCACCATGCTGCCCTGCCTGGCCAGCACTCCCCCACCGCCGTTGGTGAGGTCGACCCGCATGAGCTGCTGGTTCTGCGAGGTCCAGCGCTGGCCGGTGGCCGTCTCCTTGTACGGCTGGAGCGCGGCCAGGAGCCCCGCCCCGGCAGGCGGCACCCCTTGCGGCACGCCCTGGGGCATGCCTGGCGGCTGCTGTCCGTACGGAGCCGCAGCAGGCTGGCCGTACGGGGCGGGGGCCTGCTGCCCGTAGGGCGCGGGAGCCTGTCCCGGGACCTGCCCGAACTGCGACTGCTGGGGCGGCTGCCCCGGCTGTCCGTACGGAGCGGGCGGAGGCGGAGGCGGCGGGGGCACGCTGCCGCCCTGCGGTGCCAGCGGCGCGACGATGGTGGGCGCGGCGTGCATCTGCTGCTGCGGGGTGGGCGCGGGTGCGGCCGGTCCGCCGAAGGACGGTGCGGGCTGCGGGACCTGCGGTGCGGCCGGGGCGCCGAACGCCGGAGGGGCCGCCGCGGCCTGTGCGGGCGGGGCGAAGGACGGGGCTGCGGACTGCGGCTGCGGAGCCGCCGGCTCCTCCTCGGCGACCTCGCCGCCGAAGTTCTTCAGCAGCGCGTCGAGTCCGCCGTCGAAGCCCTGGCCGACAGCGGCGAACCGCCAGACGTCCTTCAGGTAGAAGTCACCCAGCATCACCGCACGCTCGGTGGTGAACTCCGAGCCGGTGAAGGCGTACCTGACGACTTCCTCGCCGCCCGCGACGATCCGGATGTAACCGGGGCCGACCTGCGCCATCTGTCCGGCACCGTCCAGCGTGGCGGTGAACGACAGTTTGTGGATGCTCGCCGGAATGCGGTCCAGAGTCACACGGAACGACTCGGTGTCACCGGCCTGGGCGCCCAGGAGCTGAATGGACTCCTCGGGCGATTTCGGCTGATTGAAGAAGATGAAATACCGGTCGTCGGAGAGCTGCTCATTGGCATCGAGGCCGAAACAGCTGATGTCAAAGGTCAGTCCCGGGCCGGCGATCTGCACACCTACGTACAGGTCCGTCCCCGGTGTGAGATCGCTGATCTTGGCCTTGTGGCCGCGTTGGAATTCCCTGGCCATGCGTAACGACCGTCCCCCATCCGGAAAGCTGAATGCGTCGCGTCAGGCTAACCGCAAAGTCCTGCCCCGGACCAAGCCGGTACAGACCCGGTACACAACCGCCGGACGTCACTCGCCCCGCGCGGCGGGCAGATGCGGCAGCCGGTCCGCGGCCACCACCCCTTCGAGATAGCCGCGCGCCCGCTCGGTACGGGGATAGGCGTCCAGGAGCCGCCAGAACCGCGGACCGTGTCCGGGCACCAGGAGATGGGCCAGTTCGTGGACCAGCACGTAGTCGACGACGTACTCCGGCATGCCCTGCAGCCGGTGCGACAGACGGATGCTGCCCTCGGCCGGGGTGCAGGACCCCCACCGGGTGTTCTGGTTGGTCACCCACCGGACGGAGACGGGTCTGGCCCGGCCGTCGAAGTACTGCGCGGACAGCCGCTCCGCCCGTTCGGCGAGTTCGCTGTCACCGAGGATCCGTCTGCTCTCCTGGGCGGCCAGTTTGTCGAGCATGACGCTCACCCAGCGCTGTTCCTCGGCCTCGGACATCCGGGCGGGGATCAGCACGATCGTGCGGTCGCCCTCCCGGTACGCGGAGACCGTTCTGCTGCGGCGGGAACTCCTGCGGACCTCGACCGCGCTCGTCGTCGAGCCGCGGGGCGGATGGTCTGCCGCGCTGCGCTGCTGGATTCCGGCGCTGCGCGCGGGGGTCTCCCCGGCGAAGCCGGGCGACGGGTCGGCGGGCACGGCACGACGTTACCCGTTGCCGGTGGGGGAAGTCCCGTCTCCCGAACGGTTCACACATGATCCGCCCCGCGGCGTGCACCGTTTGAACGACTAATACCCCCCGCCTGTGGATAACTTTCCACCCGCATCTGCGGCCCTGTGCATTCTGGCAATGGATCTCGCGCAGACGCACGGACCGCACACAGATCACGCACAGACACCGACCGGGGGAAACCATGCATCCGATGTTGAAGCCCGCGTTGCGCCGCGCATGGCGCGGCAGCGGCACCGTCCAATTCGGCGTGACGCCCGCCCATGCGGTGAAGGTCGGCCCGATGGACCTCGCGACCGGCAGTTTCCTGGAGCTCCTCGACGGAACACGCGGGATGCCGCTGCTGCACGAAGAGGCCAGGGCGCTGGATCTCACCGAACACCACGTGGACACCCTCGTCATGCGCCTGCTGGACGCGGGACTCATCGACGACGTGAGGGCCGGCGGCCCGGAAGCCGATGCGTTACGGAACCGGGCGGAGGCCATGGAGCGTCACCGGCCCGATCTGGCGTCCCTCTCCGTCGTGCATCCCGAGCCCGGCGGCGGGATGCGCCGGATGGCCGCCCGCCGCTCCATGCGCGTCCAGGTCCGGGGGGCCGGCCGGGTGGGTGCGGCCGTCGCCGCGGTGCTTTCCGGCTCCGGGGTGGGGCACGTCGAGGTCCTGGACGGCGGCACCGCCGAGCCGGGTGACGTCTCGCCCGGGGGTCTGCCACCGTCGGCGGCGGGAGAGCGCCGGGACACCTCGGCCCGGCAGTTGGTCCGGCGCTCGGCTCCCGGCCCGGCGCGGCGGACGGCCCAGCCGCCGGGCCTGCCGGCGAGCGGCGAGCCCGGACTGTCGCTGATCGTGGTGGCCCCTCGTGAGAGCCTCTCCGCCTACATCCCCGATCCGCGCACCGCCGAGCCGTGGATCGCCTCGGGCACACCCCACCTCTACGCCGGAGTCATCGAGGCCACCGGCTTCGTCGGACCGCTGGTACTGCCGGGCGGCACGGCGTGCGCGGGATGCCTCGATCTGCACCGGCGCGACCGGGACCCGCAGTGGCCCCGGATGCTGGCCCAGTGGCAGTCCGGGCGGCGCACCGCCGTACAGGCCTGCGACCTGGGCCTGGCTACCGCGGTGGCGGGTCTGGCCGCCGCCCACGCGCTGTCCTTCCTCGACGGGGAACTGCCCGCCTGCACCGGGTCCCGGTGGGAAGCCGCGCTGCCGCTGTTGGACTGGCGGTCGGAGCCGATCCGGGCACACCTCGACTGTTCCTGCAGAGCGGGTGGGCACACTGAGGGGTGCGCACCTCCGGGGCCGGCACGGCGCACGACACAATGGCCGGGTAGCCGCCGCACGGCAGTCTGGGATTTGGAGGGGTTTATGTCTGATCTTCCCCGGAAGGCGGTCACCCGAACCGCCAAGCTGGCAGCGCTGCCTTTGGGGTTCGCGGGCCGCGCCACGTGGGGGCTGGGCAAGCGCATCGGCGGGAAGTCCGCGGAGCTGGTCGCCCGCGAGGTACAGCAGCGCACCGCCGACCAGCTCTTCAAGGTCCTGGGCGAGCTGAAGGGCGGGGCGATGAAGCTCGGACAGGCGCTGTCCGTCTTCGAGTCCGCCCTCCCCGAAGAGGTCGCCGGTCCCTACCGCGCGGCCCTCACCAAGCTGCAGGAGGCCGCCCCTCCGATGCCGAGCAGCACGGTCCACGCGGTGCTGGCCGAGCGTCTCGGCCAGGACTGGCGGGACCTTTTCCTGACCTTCGAGGACAAACCGTCGGCCGCCGCCTCGATCGGGCAGGTGCACCGGGCGGTGTGGCACGACGGGCGCAACGTCGCGGTGAAGGTGCAGTACCCGGGAGCCGGGGAGGCGCTGCTCTCTGACCTGACCCAGCTCAGCCGGTTCGCCCGGCTGCTGGGCCCGCTGATTCCGGGCATGGACATCAAGCCGCTGATCACGGAGCTCCGTGACCGGGTGTCGGAGGAGCTGGACTACGAGCAGGAGGCGCAGTCGCAGCGCGAGCACGCCGAAGAGTTCGCGGACGATCCCGATGTCGTGGTGCCGGGCGTGGTCCACCAGTCCGATCAGGTGCTGGTCACGGAGTGGATCGACGGGGTGCCGCTGGCCGATGTGATCGCCGACGGAACCGCTGAGCAGCGCGACCGGGCCGGACAGCTGCTGGCCCGGTTCCTCTTCTCCGGCCCCGCGCGCACCGGGCTGCTGCACGCGGACCCGCACCCCGGCAACTTCCGGCTGCTGCCGCCGGACGCGGCCTGCACGGCTGACAACGACGGTGCGACGGCCCCCGGGGCTGATCATTGGCGGCTCGGTGTCCTCGACTTCGGAACGGTGGACCGGCTGCCGGGCGGGCTTCCGCAGACCATCGGGGACTCGTTGCGTCTCACGCTCCAGGGCGACGCGGACGCGGTGTACGCGCTGTTGCGCGAGGAGGGGTTCGTCAAGGACTCGATCGACCTCGCTCCGGACGCGGTGCTCGACTACCTCCAGCCGATCATTGAACCCGCCCTGGTGGAGGAGTTCGCGTTCAGCCGGGGCTGGATGCGCAGTCAGGCCGCCCGGATAGCGGATCCGCGTTCGCCCGCCCACCAGTTGGGCAAGCAGTTGAATCTGCCGCCTGCCTATCTGCTCATACACCGTGTGACGTTGAGCACGATCGGGGTGCTGTGCCAGCTCGGCGCGACGGTCCGGCTGCGCGACGAACTCGAGTCCTGGCTCCCGGGGTTCCTGCCGCAGGAAGAGGAGGGGTGGGCTGCGCAGGAGTGGGCCGAGGAGGAGCTGCCCGGGGAAGCGGCGTCCGAGCTCGCCACATAGCGGCCGCTCACCACCAGTCGGAGCCGAGCCGGCCCTCGATGGCTCGGATGTGGGTGCGGGCGCAGTTGTCGCAGAAGTAGCGCCGGCTGCCGTGCTCCACGGAACAGAGCCAGGTCGGCGGTGCGCTGTCGCTCCCCGATCCGGTACCGCACAGGGCGCATACGACGCCCGCGCCGCTCTGCGCGCCCGCTGCTTCGGGGCGCTGGGTCTCCTCGTCCACCTCCCGACGATATCTCCACCGGCCTGGTCCGGCACGGCACCACACAGCACGGCCTCGGGGCCGGTCCGCGTGGACCGGCCCCGAGGCAGGGGTGGTGATGTGGGTGCTGGGTACTGCGCGCTGCGGGTCGGAGAGCGGCTGCCCCGCAGCGGTAGTGCTGACCTTCTGTCATGCGGTGTTCTGTCCTGCGGTGTTCTGTCCTGCTCCTCAGTGCATGACCGCCATGGCCAGCGCACGCCGGGCACGCATCGAGGCGCGCTCGGCCCGGCGCTGCATCCGCCGCGCGTTGATCAGGCGCACGGCCTGACGATCCGCGTCGGCTTCCCGCAGGCGGTCGTGCATATGAGCACGAGCCAGGGCTTCTGGGATGAGTTGCATCTCACGGGTCCTGTTCTGACGCGAGTCGTTCGCGCCGATGATGGTGACGTCCGGTGTCGCGGAGCCGACGGGCTCCCTCGTGGGGATGGTCATTGGTTCCTGGTTTCGCGGGTCGTGGGTCTGGGGACGGTCGATGGTTCCGATGCGCTTCATGGGTTTGGGGGCCGCAGCTCCCAGGCCGGCGATCACGCCGCGACCGGGTTCTTGCGCGGACGGCCACGCGGCCGCTTGCGAGCAACGACGACGCCCTGGATGAAGAGCTCGCCACCCCAGACACCCCACGGCTCGCGGCGCTCCTTGGCGCCGGCGAGGCAGGCCTCGACGAGCGGGCAGGTGCGGCAGAGGGACTTGGCGTACTCGACGTCGGCCGGGGACTCGGCGAAGAAGACCTCGGGGTCGTAGGAGCGGCAGGGGACGGGTACGCCAAGGTTCTCGATGGCGTCGTCGAGCGCGGTGAGCGCAGTGAGCGGGATCAAGGTGGAGTCCTCCGTGAGGCCGGGCGGGGGGATCGTTTCGGAAGGCGGGACGGACGGGGCGTGCGCTTCGAGTTGCACGGTGGTGGTGTCCTCGTCTGGTCGTTTCCGGCCTGTTGGCCGGGGGCGGCTGGTACCAGGTGTTACTTGTCCCGAGGCTCCTTCGCGCTGTCCCGTCCGTTCGGACAAAACAAAAGGGCCGCGGATCCCGAGTGGGGTTCCGCGGCCCTGAAGGCGCCGGCCTGACTGTCGATCAGGCTGGATCTCTCCAGGGTTCAGGCCCACGGAAGGCCCACATCGTGTGGTGGTGCGTCGTCTGCTTCTTGGCTCCGGCTTCCGCTCCCGCACCGACGGCCGCAAAGGCATAGGCCTGGGCCTGTCCCTTCGCTACTGCTGCTGCCGGTGCCTGGGTCGGTCGCTCATTACGCTCCCGCTCGGGAAGGCTCACCAGGGACAGCGGGCTGACGGCGGAAATGCCGGACATACCGGTGCCACGCAGGGAAGACGTCGAAGAGTGGGCGAGGCCGAGCGAGCAGGCGGAGACGACCGAGAGATCGGTCATTTTGTTGGTCTCGATGATGTTGATCACTTCAATCGCCTCCTCTCGGCGTCTAGAGCGGACCGACCGAGCCGGTCCTACGTATTCGGATAAGTACAGCACAGGATCAGGGCTTCAGAGAAGTCGCTGTTCCCGTGGTTAAGAACCTATGGTGATTACTGGGGCAGGCGCAAACTATTTTTTCGACGAGTTTTTCTCACACCTGCTCGTCGGCCTCCGCAGGCTCCTCCGCCCCGTCCCCACCTGCGCAGATGTCCAGCACCGCGGCTCCGAACCGGCCCAGCTTCCGCGCGCCGACCCCGGGGATCCCGGCCAGCTCGCCCTCGCTGCCGGGCACGGCCTCCGCGATGGCCATCAGCGTCTTGTCGGTGAACACGCAGTAGGCGGGCTGGCTGATCTCCTGCGCCCGGACCGCACGCCAGTCGCGCAGCCTCTCGTACAGCGCCTCGTCCATGTCGGACGGGCAGTCGTCACAGCGCATCAGCTTCATCTCGCCCGCGTCGGTGAGGGTCTTGCCGCACACCCTGCACAGCGCGGGCCCGCGCCGCTTGCGCCGGGCCGCCACCGGCCGCTCGATGCCGCCGCTGCCGCCCGCGGTGCCCCTGGCGCCCAGCGCCGCCGAGCCGGGACGCAGTCCGTTCAGGAAGCGGCTCGGGCGGCGGCCGGCCCGGCCGCCGGGCGAGCGGGCCAGCGACCACGAGAGCGAGAGGTGGAAGCGTGCCCGGGTGACACCGACGTACAGCAGCCGGCGCTCCTCCTCGATCTGCTCGTCCGTCTTGGCGTAGGTGATCGGCATCATGCCCTCGGTCAGTCCGACCAGGAACACGGCATCCCACTCCAGGCCCTTCGCGGAGTGCAGCGAGGCCAGGGTGACGCCCTGGACCGTGGGGGCGTGCTGGGCGGCGGCCCGCTCGTCCAGTTCGGCGACCAGGTCGGAGAGGGTCGCGCCCGGCCTGGCCCGCTCGAAGTCCTCGGCGAGCCTGACCAGTGCGGCCAGGGACTCCCAGCGGTCGCGCACCGCCCCGGAGCCGGCCGGCGGCTCGCTCCGCCAGCCCTTGGTGGACAGCACAGCGCGGACCTCGGCGGGCAGCCCCTGCGCATCGTCGAGCAGGGAGTCGTTGCCGCCGGCGCGGGCCGCGCCGCGCAGGGCGACGCCCGCTTCCCGTACCTCCGCGCGTTCGAAGAACCGCTCGGCGCCCCTCAGCTGGTACGGCACCCCCGCGTCGGCCAGGGCCTGCTCGTAGACCTCGGACTGGGAGTTGACCCGGTAGAGCACCGCGATCTCGCCCGCCGGGACGCCTGCCGCGATCAGGTCGCGGATGCGGCGGGCGGTGCCCTCGGCCTCGGCGGGCTCGTCCGCGTACTCCGTGTAGGCGGGCTCGGGACCGCGCTCGCGCTGCGAGACCAGTTCGAGCCGGTGCTCGGCGGCCCTGCCCCGGGCCTGGCCGAGCAGCCCGTTGGCCAGGTGGACCACCTGGGGCGTCGAGCGGTAGTCCCGGACGAGCTTGACGACGGTGGCCCGGGGGTGGCGGGTGCGGAAGTTCAGCAGGTGGTCGGGGGTGGCTCCGGTGAAGGAGTAGATCGTCTGGCTGGCGTCACCGACGACGCAGAGGTTGTCCCGGTCGCCCAGCCAGAGGTCGAGCAGCCGCTGCTGGAGCGGGCTGACGTCCTGGTACTCGTCGACGACGAAGTGCTGGTACTGCCGGCGCACGTGGTCGGCGATGTCGTGCCGGTCCTGGAGGATGCCCACGGTCAGGAGCAGCACGTCCTCGAAGTCGATCACCGTCCGGTCCCGCTTCAGCTGCTCGTACGTCGCGTAGACCTGTGAGATCTCGGCGGGATCGCGCGGGGCGTCCCGCTGGGACTTGGCGACCACGGCCGGGTAGTCGGCCGGCACGGTCTGGGTGACCTTGGCCCACTCGATCTCGCTCGTGACATCGCGCAGCTCGTTGCGGTCGAGGCGGATGTTGCAGCGGGCCGCGGCCTCGGCCACCAGCTGGACCTTGCGCTCCAGCAGCCTGGGCAGATCGCCACCGACTGCTTTCGGCCAGAAGTACTGGAGCTGGCGCAGGGCCGCGGAGTGGAACGTGCGCGCCTGCACCCCGCCCGCTCCGAGCTGGCGCAGCCGTCCCCGCATCTCGCCGGCGGCACGGTTGGTGAACGTGACGGCGAGCACACTCGTCGGCTGGATGATCCCGGCGCGCACCCCGTAGGCGATGCGGTGCGTGATGGCCCGCGTCTTGCCCGTACCGGCCCCGGCCAGCACGCATACCGGGCCCTGCAGGGCCATGGCGACCTCGCGCTGCTCGGGGTCGAGCCCGTCGAGGACGGCGTCGGCGGAGTCGGGGACCTGAGGGAAGAGGGTGGAATGCGTTGCTGATGTCACCCCGCCATGCTGCCAGGTCGAAAGGGGCGGACGCGGAAGTTGTCCACAGGGGTGCCGCATCTGTCGTACTGGTCGTACTGGTCGCACTGATCGCGACCGGCGCCTGGAGCGCTGCCGGGATCGGCGCCGGGCGCGCTGCCGGGAATGGTGGACAGGTCACGTACGTTCCCCTGTCGTGCGGCAACGCACGTCCCGGATCTCGGGGCCTTTGCGCGTGCCACCCGATGCCTGACGCCCGCCGTGAACCACGCGGCGGGTGGTGTGCGGAGTGTGGAGTGTGACGGAGGAGACGGGACGGGATGTGGCGGGATTGCCGGGACCGATGAGACAGAGGAGCGCGTAGACATGCCGGGCACTGTGACGATGTACAGCACCACGTGGTGCGGATACTGCCGTCGGCTCAAGGGCCAGATGGACCGCGAGGGCATCGCGTACACCGAGATCAACATCGAGCACGACCCGGACTCCGCGGCCTTCGTCGAGAAGGCGAACGGCGGGAACCAGACGGTCCCGACCGTTCTCTTCCCGGACGGTTCGACGCTGACGAATCCCTCGCTGGCCCAGGTGAAGCAGAAGGTCGGCGCCTGACCCCGCCGAGCCCCACCCCGAGCGCGCCCGCCCGCCGCTTCCGGTCGACACGGACCGGAAGCGGCGGGCGGCTGTGTGCCTGCATCAGTTCAGGAAAGTCAGTTCAGTAAGGCCGGTTCAGGAAAGCCGGCTCAGGAAAGCCGGCTGAGGAAGATCAGCTCAGGCCTAGTTGGCGGGACGCCGCCGCAACCGTCTGTTCGAGGAGGACGGCGATGGTCATCGGGCCGACACCTCCGGGGACCGGGGTGATCAGGCTCGCGTGCTCGGCGGCTGTCTCGAAATCGACGTCACCGACGTTGCCCTCGTTGTAGCCCGCGTCGATCACCACCGCGCCCGGCTTGATGTCGGCACCGGTGATGAAGCGCGGCCGGCCGACCGCGACGACCAGGGCGTCCGCCTGCCGCACGATCGCGGAGAGGTCGGCGGTGTGCGAGTGGCAGTACGTCACTGTGGCGTTGCGCCCCAGCAGGAGCATCCCGGCGGGCTTGCCCAGGATGGCGCTGCGTCCCACGACCACCGCGTGCTTGCCCGCGAGGTCGACCTCGTACGCGTCGAGCAGCCGCATGATGCCGCCCGGGGTGCAGGAGACGAATCCGGGGAGGCCGAAACCCATCGCCGCGAAGGCGTGCATGGTGACGCCGTCGACGTCCTTCTCCGGGGCGATCGCCTCGAAGGCGGCCCGTTCGTCGATGTGCGGGCCCATCGGGTGCTGCAGCAGGATGCCGTGTACGCCCGGGTCCTTCGACAGGGTGGTCACCGCGGCGACCACGTCCTCGGTGGTGGAGTCGGCCGGAAGTGCCACGTGCCGGGACTCGATGCCCGCCCGCGCACACCGGTTGCGCTTCATCTTGACGTACGTCACCGAGGACGGGTCCTCACCGACGAGGACGGTGGCCAGGCAGGGCGGGGTTCCGGTGCGCAGCCGGATCTCCGCGGCCGCGGCCGTGGTCTCCTCGACGCTTCGGCGGGCGAGGCCCGTGCCGTCCATCAGCTGAGCCGTCTGGGTCGCGTTCACTGGTACTCCTGGGCGCTCGGGCGATCGCGTCGGCCACCGGGGCCGCGAGGGATCGCGGATCGTGGTCGGTCGCCCAGGCGCACGGCTTCGGCAGCCCCATGGACTGCCGGTGTTCTCTGCGGCCGCTCCCCGGTGGTGCTCCACCTCAGCGCCAGTCACGGCCCGCGTCCACTGTAGAGCCACGCGAACGGGCCCGGGGAGCGCGGGCCGCGCTCCCCGGCTCGCGTTCCCGCTCCGGTGCCGGCTGCTCGCTCCGGTGTCAGCCGGCGCTGCGCGGCCTCGGGAGGGGCTTGCCGTACCAGATCTCGATCAGCCGGGCGGCGATCGAGATGCCGAACGGGGGCAGGATCTCGCCGGACTCGAAGGCGGCGGTCAGCTCCTCGCGGGAGAACCAGCGCGCCTCCTCGATCTCCTCGCCGTCGACGTTGATGTCGAACGTCGTGGCCCGTGCCATGAAGCCGAGCATCAGGCTGGACGGGAAGGGCCAGGGCTGGCTGGCGACGTACTCCACCTCGCCCACCGTGATGCCGGCTTCCTCGAACACCTCGCGCGCCACGGACTGCTCGATCGATTCGCCCGGCTCGACGAATCCGGCCAGGGTCGAGAAGCGGCCCTCGGGCCAGTGGACCTGGCGGCCCAGCAGGGCGCGGTCCTGGTCGTCGGTGACGAGCATGATGACCGCGGGGTCGGTGCGGGGGTAGTGCTCCGCACCGCAGGCCTGGCAGCGGCGGATGTGTCCGGCCGCCGCGATGACCGTGCGTTCGCCGCAGCGGGAGCAGAAGCGGTGCAGCCGCTGCCAGTTCTCCAGCGCCACCGCGTGCACCATCAGACCGGCGTCGCGGGCGCCGAGGAGCAGGCCCGCCTCGCGGAGCCCGGCGGGACGGGCCGACTGGTCCATGCGGCCGGGCAGCGAGTCCTTCTGGAGGGCGAAGTAGCTGACGCCGTCCTCGTCGGTGCCGAGGAAGTAGCGGTGGGTCTCGGTGACGGGCGCCTCGAAAGCGGGGGTCATCACGAGTTCGGTGCCGTCGGCGGTGTCGTCGATCAGCACCTGCCCGCCGGAGACGACGAAGACCCGGGTCGTCGGGTGACTCCATGCGGCGGCCAGCCAGGCCTCGTCGAGGCGGTGGTGCGCGGCGCGGTCGATGCCGCTGGGCGCGGTCAGGCCGATGGGCCGGTCGGTGGTGGCGTTGTCGAAGGTGCTCACAGGTGCTTCCTACTCCCCCGGGATGGATCGGGTGTTCAGAGGATTCAGCGGAGTGCGGCCGCCAGTTCGCTCCAGAGGTGGGCGGTGGTCTCCACGCCCTTGAGCAGCAGGTCGAGTTCGACCTTCTCGTTGGGGGCGTGCCAGCCGTCGGACGGTACGGAGATGCCGAGGAAGAGGACGGGGGCGCCGAGCACGTCCTGCAGGTCGGCGGCGGGTCCCGAGCCTCCTTCGCGGGTGAAGAGGATCTTCTTGCCGAAGGCCCGTCCCATGGCGCGGGCGACGGCCTGGAGGGCGGGGTGGTCCAGCGGGGTGAGGCAGGGGCGGGTGGCGGGGAGGAAGGTGATCCGGTGGCCGATCCCGGCCGGGATGCGGGCCTCGGCCCAGGCCCGTACGGCGTCCTGGACGCGGTCCGGGTCCTGCCCCGCGACCAGGCGGAAGCTGATCTTGGCCAGGGCGGAGGACGGGATGATCGTCTTGCTTCCGGCGCCCTGGTAGCCGCCGCCGATGCCGTTGACCTCGGCGGTGGGGCGGGCCCAGATGCGCTCCAGGGTGGAGTAGCCGGCTTCTCCGGAGGCGGCCTGCGACCTGGCGGTGCGCAGCCAGGTGGCCTCGTCGAAGGGCAGTGCGGCGAAGAGCTCGCGTTCGGTCGTGGTCAGTTCGGCCACGCCGTCGTAGAAGCCGGGGACCGCGACCCGGCCGTCCTGGTCGTGGAGCGCCGCGACGAGCCGGGCGATCTCGGTCGCCGGGTTGGGGACCGCGCCGCCGAACGAGCCGGAGTGGATGTCCTGCCCGGGGCCGCGCAGCTCGATCTCGCACTCGGCCAGGCCGCGCATGCCCGTGCAGACGGTCGGGGTGGTCTCGTCCCACATGCCGGTGTCGGAGACGATCACGGCGTCCGCGGTGAGCCGGTCCGACCGCTGCTCGACCAGGGCGCGGAAGTGCGGGGAGCCCGACTCCTCCTCGCCCTCGACGAGGAGCTTGAGGTGCACGGCGGGGCTGGTGCGGCCGGTGGTGGCGAGGTGGGCCCGGACGCCGAGGGTATGGAAGAACACCTGTCCCTTGTCGTCGGCCGCGCCGCGCCCGTACATCCTGCCGTCCCGGATGACCGGCTCGAACGGCTCGGTGTCCCAGCCGTCCTCGCGGGCGGCGGGCTGCACGTCGTGGTGTCCGTACACCAGGACGGTCGGGGCGTCCGGATCCTCGGACGGCCACTCGGCGAAGACGGCGGGCGCACCGTCCGTCTCCCAGACCTCGGTGACCGGGAAGCCGGTCTCCTTCAGCTTGGCGGACAGCCACTCGGCGCTGCGCGTCACGTCCCCGTCGTGCTCCGGCTGCGCGGATACGGACGGGATGCGCAGCCACTCCGCGAGGTCGTCGAGGAAGGCGGCGCGGTGCTGCTCGGTGTACGTACGGACGGCGCTGTCCGGGGTGTCGCTCATGACCTTCAGCTTATCCGGCCGCAGGAGGTGGCTCGTCCAGGAGGATGCGCTCCAGCTCCGGACGGCCCGGGAGGCGGGCCGGCCGGACGCTTTCGCCGGTGCGGACGAAGAGGAACGTGGCCGTCACGTCGGTGAGCGGCAGTCCGTGCAGTTCGGCCCAGGCGAGGCGGTAGACGGCGAGCTGGAGGGGGTCCGCGGTGTTGGTGCGGCTGGTCTTCCAGTCGACGATCTCGTACGTGTCCCCGGTCCGGTACACCGCGTCGATCCGGCCCCGGACGATCCGGCCGGCCAGCGTGATCTGGAACGGCGTCTCGACGCGGTACGGGGTGCGGCGGGCGTACGGGGTGCGCTCGAAGGCCTCCTTGAGCAGCGCGAAGTCCTGCTCGTCGGCGATCTCGGCCTCGTTCTCCTCGCCGCCGGGCAGCTCGTCGGGGCCGAGCATGGGCAGCGGCAGCTCCTCGAAGCGGGACTCGACCCAGGCGTGGAAGCGGGTGCCCCGGCGGGCGGCGGGCTGCGGGGGACGGGGCATGGGCCGGGCCAGCTCCTGGGCGAAGCCGTCCGGGTCGTCGGCCAGGCGCATCAGCTGGGTGGCGGAGAGCGAGGCGGGGACGAGGACGTCGCGCACGGTGGCGCGGGCCCGGCGCAGCTCCCCGGCGAGGGCGTCGAGGTCGCGGTCCCAGGAGGCGAGGGTGCGGGCCTCCTCGGGGGTGAGGCGCGGGGGGCCCTGCTCGGGCAGCCGGGCCGCGGGGATGTGCGGGGCCGGGGCGTCGTGCGGGGCGGGGGAGCCGTGCGGGCCCGGGGGGTCGTGCGGGGCCGGGGTGTCGTGCGGGCCCGCGCCACCGTGCGGGGTGTCCTCGGGGGCCGGTACCTCGTCCAGGAAGGGGTCGTCCTCGGGGAACAGCTCCGCGTCGTCGAAGGGCGGCTCGTCGGGCGGTGGCCCGTCCGGCAGGAGCGCCGCCGCTCCATGGCCCACCGCCCCGTACCCCTCGGGCACCGGCCCCGCCCCGGCCAGTGCCGTCAGGTGGGCCAGCACCGTTTCGGCGGCAGCCCTGCGGCGGGCCAGCGCGGTGTCGTCCAGCGGCAGCGGCCAGGCGTGGTCGGCTGCGGACTCGGCCAGGGCCGGGTTCTCCTCGTCCTCGGCCGGCTCGTCCGCCCACACCTCGATCTCGCCGTGACCGGCCGCG
Organism: Streptomyces sp. 840.1; assembly: GCF_003751445.1. Classification (NCBI taxonomy): domain Bacteria; kingdom Bacillati; phylum Actinomycetota; class Actinomycetes; order Kitasatosporales; family Streptomycetaceae; genus Streptomyces; species Streptomyces sp. 840.1. The sequence continues at coordinate 690,377 of NZ_RJUU01000001.1, forward strand.
CAGTGCTCGTACAGCGCGTGCAGGAAGCCGGACGGGCCTCGGGTCTTCTTCTGGCTGGGCCCCCACCAGTGGCCGGAGCCGAGCAGCAGGGTGCGGGGCCGGGTGAAGGTGACGTATCCGAGGCGCAGCTCCTCGGTGTGCTGGTGCTCCTTCATCTCCTCCTTGAAGCCCTTGAGTCCCTTGGCGTCGAAGGAGTGGACGACGGGCAGGGTGGCCGTGTCGCCGCGCAGGGCGTGCGGGAGGACCTTGGACTGGGAGGTCCAGGCGTCGCGGGACTGGCCGCTGGGGAACTGGCCGGTGACCAGTCCCGGCACGGCCACGACGTCCCATTCCAGACCCTTGGACTTGTGGGCGGTGAGGACCTTGACGGTGTTCTCGCCGCCGGGCAGCGCGTTGTCCAGGCCCTTCTCGTACTGGGCGGCGGTGCGCAGGAAGCCGAGGAAGGCGAGGAGTGTGGCCTCTGCGTCGACGGCGGCGAAGCGGGCCGCGACGTCGAGGAAGTTGGCGAGGGTCTCGCGGCGGCGGGCCGCCAGGGCCTGCGGGGAGGCGGAGAGCTCGACCTCCAGTCCGGTGGTGCTCAGGACCCGGTGCAGTACGTCCATCAGGGGGTCGGAGAGCGAGCGGCGCAGTTCGCGCAGTTCGGTGGCGAGCCGGGCGAAGCGGATGCGGGCCTCGGTGGAGAACGGCAGCCGGTCGTCCTCGTCGCCGCCGGAGTCGAGGAAGGTGTCCAGGGCGTCGGCCAGGGAGATCACCTCGGCCGGGTCGATGCCCTCGACGGCCTCGGCGAGGCGGCGGTCGGGGTCGAAGTCCTCGTCGTCGCCGTGGGAGGCGCGGTGGACGAGGAGGCGGGCGCGGCGGCCGAGCAGCGCCAGGTCGCGGGGGCCGATCCGCCAGCGGGGGCCGGTGAGCAGCCGGACCAGGGACGCGTTGGCCCCCGGGTCCTGGAGGACCTCGCAGACCGCGACGAGGTCGGCGACCTCGGGGAGGTGGAGCAGCCCCGAGAGGCCGACGACCTCGACCGGGATGTCCCGGGCCACCAGGGCGGCCTGGATCTGCGGGAAGTCCCCGGCGGTTCGGCACAGGACGGCGATCTCGCCGGGTGCCTTGCCGGTCCGCACCAGGTGGGCGATCGAGTCCGCGAGCCAGTCGATCTCCTCGGTGTGGGTACGCAGCAGGGCGCAGCGGACGAGCCCGTCGCGCTCGGCGCCGGGTGCGGGGCGCAGCGCCTCGACGCCCTCGTGCATGGCGCGCAGCGGCTCGGCCAGGCCGTTGGCGAGGTGGAGGAGGCGGCCGCCGCTGCGGCGGTTCTCGCTGAGGGAGTAGCGGGTCGCGGGGGCGCCGTCGGCCTGCGGGAAGTGGCGGGGGAAGTCGTCGAGGTTGGCGACGGAGGCGCCGCGCCAGCCGTAGATGGCCTGGCAGGGGTCGCCGACCGCGGTGACCGCGTGCCCGGACGGGACGCCGTCGGGCCCGCTGCCGAAGAGGGCGGAGAGCAGGAGGCGCTGGGCGACGGAGGTGTCCTGGTACTCGTCGAGCAGGACGACCCGGTACTCCTCGCGCAGGATCGCGCCGACCTCGGGGCGGGTGAGGGCGAGCTGCGCGGAGAGCGCGATCTGGTCACCGAAGTCGAGGAGGTCGCGGCTCCGTTTGGCCTCCCGGTAGCGCCGGGTCAGTGAGAGCAGTTCACGGCGGGCCTCGGCGGTCTCGGGGATCTTGCGCAGTTCGGCGTTGCTGAGCTTGGCGGTCTCCAGGGTGCGCAGCAGTCCGGTGTCGTACTCCGCGAGCTGTTCGGGGCGTACGAGGTGTTCGGCCAGCTCGGCGTCCAGCGCCAGCAGATCGCTGACCAGAGTGGGGAACGACCTGGTCAGGGCCGGGTAGGGGCCGGGGGCCTCGCGCAGTACGCGGGCGGCGAGCTGGAAGCGGGTGGCGTCCGCGAGGAGGCGGGTGGTGGGTTCGAGCCCTATCCGCAGCCCGTGCTCGGTGAGGAGCCGGCCGGCGAAGGCGTGGTAGGTGGAGATGCTGGGCTCGCCCGGCGGGTTGTCCGGGTCGATGGCCTCCGGGTCGGTGACACCGGCCGCGACCAGGGCCTTGCGGACGCGCTCCGCCAGCTCGCCGGCCGCCTTGTTGGTGAAGGTGAGGCCGAGGACCTGTTCGGGGGCGACCTGGCCCGTCCCGACGAGCCACACCACACGGGCCGCCATCACCGTGGTCTTCCCCGACCCGGCCCCGGCGACGATCACCTGCGGGGCGGGCGGCGCGGTGATGCACGCCGTCTGCTCCGGGGTGAAGGGGATCCCGAGGAGCTCCTTGAGCTGCTCGGGATCGGTGAGGTGTGAGGACACTCCACAGAGGCTAACCGGCCGCGCCGACAACCCACGAAGCCGTGAGCGGGCGCACACCTGCTGCGGTGAGCGGGCGCAGACCGCCGGCCGTGGACGGAGGGGGCGCACGCCGGCAGGGGTCCGGACGGTCGCGGCGCGGCGCCCCGGCGGGGCAGCTGTTCTGCATGGTGCCGGGGTGCAGGGCGTGGCGGACCGTCTAGATTGACGCCTGTCGTATCAACAGCCATACGAGGACGGCCAGATGAGCTCCGACACCCCAGCGTCCACATCCGCGTCCGCGTCCACATCCGCGTCAGCCTCGACGTCCGCGTCGGCCTCCACGTCCACATCCGGGCCCACGTCCCCGTCCCCGTCCCCGTCCCCGTCCCCGTCCCCGTCCCCGTCCGCGTCCGTCTCCGGCCGCGACGCCGCAGCCCTGGCCGGCACCGCCGGGCTCAGGCAGCGCATCGACACGACGAAGGCGCACCCGGCCCGGGTCTACGACGTCTTCCTCGGCGGCAAGGACAACTACCCGGCCGACCGCGAGGCGGCCGCCATGGCACTGAAGGCCAACCCGCGCGGGTACCTCACCGTGCGGCACAACCGGGACTTCATGCGGCGCGCGGTGACGCTCGCGGCCCAGAACGGCGCCCGGCAGTTCCTGGACGTCGGCACGGGGCTGCCGACGCAGCAGAACGTCCACCAGATCGTGCAGGCCGTCGCACCCGACTCACGGGTCGTGTACGTGGACAACGACCCGGTCGTGCTCGTACACGCTCAGGCGCTGCTGACCAGCGGGCCGCAGGGGCGTACCGACTACATCGAGGCGGACCTGCGCGACCCCGCCAGGATCCTCGAAGCCGCTCGGCGCACGCTCGACTTCGACCGGCCGGTCACCCTGGTGCTCGCGGCCGTCCTCCACTTCATCGAGGACGAAGAGGCCTACCCCATCGTCAGGCAGCTCGTCGACGCGATCCCCTCGGGCAGCCACCTCGTGCTGAGCAACGTCAGCTCGGACCTCAACCCCGAGCAGGTCGGCCAGGTGACGAAGGCCTTCAAGGAGCGCGGCTTCGCCATGGTCCGCCGCTCGCACGCCCAGGTGGAGCGTTTCGTGACCGACAACGGTCTGGAGCTGCTCGACCCCGGCGTCGTCCCCGTCCACCGCTGGCGCCCCGAGCAGGTCACCGATCTGCCCGAGGCCGCCGACCCCGACCAGGAGTTCGTGGCGAGCCTGGACGCGCTGGACCGGACGCGCTACCAGGACATCAACGACGTCACCGACGCGGACGTCAGTGTGTACGGGGTGATGGCCCGCAAACCGTGACGTCCTGGAGTGAGCGGGCGCACCCGCTCACTCCAGGACCTGCCGCCCCTCCGGCTGGGCACTGCACGAGGCCCGGAACGTGCAGTGGGTGCAGTGCTGGCCGGTCGTCGGAGTGAACCGTTCGTCCAGCACCCGCCCGGCGGCGGTCGCCAGCAGATCGGAGACCCATTCGGTGTCCGGCGGCTGCTGGGCCTGCACCTTGGGGACGGCGTCACCGCCCTCCTTCTTGGGGGCGGGCTGGCGCAGCTGTACGAGTTCGGCGCCGCCGGACTCCGGGCGGCGGCCGTCGAAGACCTCGTCGACCGCCCCTTCCCGCACGGCCAGCTGGTACACGGCGAGCTGGGGGTGGCGGGCGACCTCGTCCTTGGTCGGGGCCTGTTTGCCGGTCTTGAAGTCGACGACGTAGGCCCGGCCCTCGGCGTCCCGTTCCACCCGGTCCATGGAGCCCCGGATGCGCACCTCGTACTCCCCCGCCTCCAGCGTCACGTCGAAGTCGTGCTCGCTGGCGGCCGGGGTGCGGCCGGTGCGGTCCATGACGTGCCAGCGCAGGAAGCGCTCCAGGGCGACGCGTGCCTGTTCCTTCTCCTGCTGGGACTTCCAGGGGGCGTCGAAGACCAGCCCGTCCCAGACCGAGTCGAGCCGCTCCATGAGAACGGCGAGATCGGCAGGCGTGCGGCCGGAGGCCACCTCGTCGGCGAGTACGTGGACCACGTTGCCGAAGCCCTGGGCGGCGGTCGCCGGGGCGTCGGCCTTCACCTCGCGGCCCAGGAACCACTGGAGCGCGCAGGTGTTGGCCAGCTGGTCGAGCGCGCTGCCGGACAGGGCGACGGGCTGGTCCCGGTCGCGCAGCGGGACGGCCGAGCGGGTCGGCTCGTACAGGCCCCACCAGCGGTAGGGGTGGGCCGACGGCACGAGCGGCTGGCCCTCGTCGTCGGTGAGCGCCGCGAGCCGGGCGAGCCGGTGGGCGGCCTCCTCGCGCAGGGCGTCGGACGCGCCGGGGTCGACGGTGGTGGCGCGCAGCTCGGCCACGAGGGCGGCGACCGCGAGGGGGCGGCGCGGGCGGCCGGTGACGTCGCGGGGTTCGACGCCGAGTTCGCTCAGGAAGCGGGAGGGCTGGTCGCCGTCGTCGGCGGGCGCTTTGACGGCGGTGACGACGAGCCGTTCGCGGGCGCGGGTGGCCGCGACGTAGAAGAGCCGGCGCTCCTCGGACAGGAGCGCGCCGGGGGTGAGGGGTTCGGCGAGACCGTCGCGGCCGATCCGGTCCGCTTCGAGCAGCGAGCCCCGGCGGCGCAGGTCCGGCCAGAGGCCCTCCTGCACCCCGGCGACGACGACCAGCCGCCACTCCAGGCCCTTGGACCGGTGCGCGGTCATCAGCCGTACGGCATCGGGCCGGGCGGAGCGCCTGGAGAGCGTGTTGGCCGCGATGTCCTGGGCGTCGACCTCCTCCAGGAAGTTGAGCGCGCCGCGCCCGCCGGTGCGCTCCTCGGCGCGGGCCGCCGTGTCGAACAGGGCGCAGACCGCGTCGAGGTCGCGGTCCGCGTTGCGCCCGCCCGCGCCACCGCGCAGCGCGGCGCGCTCCAGCCTGCCCGGCCAGGGGGTGCCGGACCACAGCTCCCACAGGGCCTCCTCGGCGGTGCCGCCGCCCTCCAGGAGTTCGCGCGCCTTGCGCAGCAGGGCGCCCAGGCGCTGGGCGCCGCGGGCGTACGCCGGATCGTGCGTGACGAGCCGCTCCGGTTCGGCCAGGGCGCGGGCCAGCAGGTCGCCGGAGGGCGCGGGCACCCGGTTCCCGGCGGCGCGCTCCTCGTCACGCAGGGCCCGGCCCAGCCGGCGCAGGTCGGCGGCGTCCATGGAGCCGAGGGGGGAGGCGAGGAGCGTCAGCGCGGTCTCGGTGTCGAGCCATGTCCGCGCGTCGGTGGCCGGTGTGCCGGAGACCGACGGCCCGGCGCCTTCCGCCCCGGCGCCCTCCGGCTCGCCGACGCCGTCCGCCCCCGCGCGCTCCGGCTCACCGGCGGGGGCCTCGCCTGACCCGGCGGCCGCGCCCCGGTTCAGGGCGGCCGTCGCCACCGTGCGCAGGGCGGTCAGGAGCGGGGCCACCGCAGGTTCGTGGCGCAGCGGCAGGTCGTCGCCGTCGACCTCCAGCGGAACGCCCGCCGAGGTCAGGGCCCGGCGCATCGCGGGGATCGTGCGGCCGCCGGAGCGGACGAGCACCGCCATCTCGTGCCACGGCACCCCGTCCTCCAGATGTGCCCGGCGCAGCAGGTCCGCGATGTTGTCGAGCTCGGTGGAGGCGGTCGGGTAGGTGTACGTCTCGACGGTGCCGCCCTCGCGGACCGCGCCGAGCTCCCGGTGGGCGCGGACCTTCGCGGCGGGCAGCCGGGTCAGCGGCATCCGGCGGGTGAGCAGCCGGGTGGCCTGGAGCAGCTGCTCCCCGGAGCGGCGCGAGGTGGTGAGGACGCCGACCGGGGCCGGAGCGCCGTCCGCCCGCCGGAACACCTCGGGGAAGTCGAGGATGCCGTTCACATCGGCGCCCCGGAAGGCGTAGATCGACTGGTCCGGGTCTCCGAACGCGATCAGGTTCCGGCCACCGCCGCCGCCCGGGGTGCTCCCCCGGTTCCCGGCCAGCGCGTGCAGCAGCCGCACCTGCGCCGGGTCGGTGTCCTGGTACTCGTCGACGAACACCAGGTCGTACTCCCCGGCCAGCAGCGCCGACACCTCGGGCCGCTCCGCGAGCAGCACCGCGCGGTGGACCAGCTCCGCGTAGTCCAGCACCCCCTGGGCGTCCAGCACGTCGAGGTACTCCGCGAGGAACTCGGCGGCGGCGCTCCAGTCGGGGCGGCCGGTGCGCCGGGCGAAGTCCGCGAGGGCGTCCGGGCCGAGGCCCAGCTCACGGCTGCGCGCGAGCACCGCGCGTACCTCGTCCGCGAAGCCGCGCGTGGTCAGGCAGGCCCGCAGCTCGTCGGGCCAGCGGATGTGGGCGTGGCCCTGCTTCTGCAGGTCGAGCTGGCCGGCCAGCAGCTCACGGACCGTGACGTCCTGCTCCGGCCCGGAGAGCAGTCGCAGCGGGTCGGCGAAGAGATCGGCGTCCTGGTGGGCACGGACCAGGGCGTAACAGAAGGAGTGGAAGGTGGTGGCCTGCGGGCTCCGGACGGCGCCGAGCCGGGCGGCCATCCGGTCGCGGAGCTCGACGGCGGCCTTGCGGCTGAAGGTGAGGACCAGGATGCGGGCCGGGTCGGTGCCCCGCGCGACACGCGCCGCGACGCTCTCGACGAGCGTGGTGGTCTTGCCCGTGCCCGGTCCGGCGAGGACCAGCAGCGGCCCGCCGGGGTGGTCAACCACCGCACGCTGCGCCGCGTCCAGGAGAGGGGATTCCACGGAGCCCGGCGGGGTACGCACCAGCCGGTACGCGCCCGTGGTCCCCCGCCGTGCCTGACGGTGCGGACTGTGCCGGGTGGTGGAGGAGGAGCTCACGTGGGTCGCCGGTCCTGGTGGGTGTGCTGATGACGATGACGCGGCAGTTGCCGCGAACTGACGACGCTACTCCGGGGACGGGCCCGATCGCGTCGGTACGGATGCGGGGATCGTCACGTCGGCCCCGGCGGGCGGGAGCGGCCGGGGCGGACGCGATGGATGCCATGGACACGATGGGGGCGACGGACGCGAGGCAGGCGGCGCACTCCGCCCGGACGGCGTGCGCCCGGCGGACGGCGGGCCCGCAGCACGGTGTGCGCGTCACGCTTCCCGTACGCCGTACGGGCCCGGCTCCGCACGATGGGCCGCCGGATGGCCGAAGCTGTCAGTTGTGAGCACCCCCGCCGCCGTCCGCCCCCGGACCGCCCGCCCTGCCGTCCGCCCCGGCGTCCGCCGCCGCGCCGGGCACGCCGTCCCACCGCGCGCGTCTCATGTCCAGACGCGGGACGTGACCTTCCGCACCGGCGGGAGCCTCGCGCAGCGGGGTGCCCTCCTCGCGGTAGTGGTCCAGGGCGTGCAGCTCGTGGCCGGGCAGCAGCGTCCCGTCGGAGCGCACCACGCGCCACCACGGCACCGCCGCCCCGTACAGCGCCATGGCCCGGCCCACCTGACGCGGGCCGCCGTCCCCCAGCCACTCCGCGATGTCGCCGTACGTCATGACGCGGCCGGGCGGGATCAGCTCGGCGACATCGAGCACGCGCTCCGCGTACTGCGGCAACGCCTCACTCGTCGGGTTCTCGCTCATCCGGCCCATCCTGCCGTAAGCCACCGACAGCGCCGCCGATCCCGTGTCCGGCCGGACACACAGCGTGCGCAGGGCGGGAAAGGGGCGTATCTTGCGCTTCGCGCGCCCCTGCATCGCACCCTGATGCCTTCCTGCGTCCACAGGCCGTGCCACCATCATCCGGGCGGTGACCGGTGATACGAGAACACGAAGACCAATCAGAGGCGACGAAGGAGCAGGGCGTGCAGCCACCGAAGGCGGCCGACGCCTCTGATGCCGAGCCGCGCCCGGAGGAGGGCCGGCCGGATTCGGACACCGGTCCGGAGAACCCTTCCGGGAACCCGGCCGGCTCCACGCTCTCGACCTCCGAAGAGGATCTGTCCGAACGCGTCTCGGGGGACGAGCCCCTGCTCCCCGCCCGGGTGCACCGTCCCTCCGATCTGCTGCGGCTCCTCATCGGTGTCCTGGCGATCGTCGTGCTGTTCTCCGTCGCCGCGTTCGCCCACGGCACGACCACCGGGCTCGAGGAGGACATCAACAAGGGCACCGGCCAGGCGCCCGACGTGCTCATCAAGATCGCCGGCCTGGTCTCCAGCATCGCCGTGCTGCTCGTCCCGGTGGCCTTCGCCATCGAACGGCTGATCAAACGCGACGGGCTGCGGATCGCGGACGGTGTGCTGGCCGCCGTGCTGGCGCACGGCGTGACGCTCGCGGCCGATCTGTGGGTCGCCAAGAACGCCTCCGGATCCATTCAGGACGCCCTGACCCAGCCGGCGCCCGGTGACGCGCTCACCGATCCCGTACACGGCTACCTCGCCCCGGTCATCGCCTACATGACGGCGGTCGGGATGGCGAGACGGCCGCGCTGGCGGGTCGTGCTGTGGGTGGTGCTGCTGCTCGACGCCTTCGCCATGCTGGTCGGCGGCTACACGACGCCCCTCTCGATCATCCTCACGGTGCTGATCGGCTGGACGGTGGCGTACGGCACGCTCTACGCGGTCGGCTCGCCGAACGTCCGGCCGACCGGGCAGCATCTGATGGCCGGTCTGCGCCATGTCGGCTTCCGCCCCGTCACCGCGATGCGGGCCGACGACGCCCCCGACTCCGGCGACCAGAACGACCGAGGCCGCCGCTACCTGGTCTCCCTGGAGGACGGCGCACCGCTCGACGTGACCGTCGTCGACCGGGAACAGCAGGCCCAGGGCTTCTTCTACCGGGTGTGGCGCAGGCTCACCCTGCGCGGGATCACCCAGCGGCGTTCCATCCAGTCGCTGCGCCAGGCGCTGGAGCAGGAGGCGTTGCTCGCGTACGCGGCGATCGCCGCCGGGGCCAACGCGCCCAAGCTGATCGCCACCTCGGAGCTGGGCCCCGACGCCGTGATGCTGGTGTACGAGCACATCGGCGGGCGTTCGCTGGACGCCCTGGAGGACTCCGACATCACCGACGACCTGGTGCGCGACGCCTGGCGTCAGGTGCAGGCACTCCAATCCCGGCGGATCGCGCACCGCAGGCTCACCGGTGACGCGCTGCTGGTGGATCGTTCCGGCAAGGTGTTCGTCACCGATCTCCGGGGCGGCGAGATCGCGGCAGGCGATCTGGTGCTGCGGATGGACGTCGCCCAGCTGCTCACCACGACCGGTCTGCGGGTGGGCGCCGAGCGGGCGGTGGCCGCCGCTCTCGCGGTGGTCGGCCCGGACACCGTCGCGGACTGCCTGCCGCTGCTCCAGCCGATCGCGCTCAGCCGCTCCACCCGGGCGCATCTGCGCAGACTCGCCCGGGAACGGTCGCAGCGCGAACGCGAGGCGGTGCTGGAGGCGTCGGACGCGGCGAAGCGGGCCCGTACCCATGGCGCGGAGAGCGCCGCGGACGCGGACCGCAAGATCGCCCGCAAGTCGCTGCGCAACGAGAAGCAGGCCGAGAAGCGGGCCATGGACGACGCGCTGGACGAGGCGCGCGAGGAGGATCTGCTCACCCTGATCCGCCGGGAGGTGCTGCTGATCCGGCCGCAGGCCCCGGTCGAGCCGGTCCGCCTGGAGCGCATCAAGCCGCGCACCCTGCTCAGCTTCATCGCGGGCGCCATCGCCGCGTACTTCCTGATCTCCCAGGTCACCGAGGCCGACTTCGGCGCGGTGGTCGAACAGGCGGAGTGGGGCTGGGTGGCGGCCGCGCTCGGCTTCTCGGCCCTCAGCTACATCGCGGCGGCGATGAGCCTGCTGGGCTTCGTGCCGGAGCGGGTGCCGTTCGGCAAGACGGTACTGGCGCAGATCGCCGGTTCGTTCGTGAAGATCGTGGCGCCCGCCGCGGTCGGCGGTGTCGCCCTCAACACGCGGTTCCTGCAGCGCTCCGGCGTACGCCCCGGGCTGGCGGTCGCCAGTGTCGGCGCCTCGCAGTTGTTCGGCCTCGGCTGTCACATCCTGCTGCTCGGCGCCTTCGGCTATCTGACCGGCACCGAGAAGACCCCGTCCTCGCTCACCCCGTCCAGGACGGTGATCGCGGGGCTGCTGACGGTCGCCGTGCTGGTCCTGGTCGTGACGGCGATCCCGTTCCTGCGGAAGTTCGTGGTGACCCGGGTGCGGTCACTGTTCGCCGGAGTCGTACCGCGCATGCTCGACGTCGTACAGCGCCCGCAGAAGCTGCTCACCGGCATCGGCGGGATGCTGCTGCTCACCGGCCTGTTCGTGATGTGTCTGGATGCGTCGGTCCGGGCGTTCAGCGGTCCGGACACCCCCCACCTCAGCTACGCGAGCATCGCGGTGGTCTTCCTCGCCGGCAACGCGCTGGGCTCGGCGGCACCGACCCCGGGCGGCATGGGCGCGGTCGAGGGTGCGCTGACGCTGGGTCTGATCGCGGTCGGCCTGCCGAAGGAGGTCGCGGCCCCGGCGGTGCTGCTGTTCCGGCTGATGACCCTGTGGCTGCCGGTGCTTCCCGGCTGGATCTGCTTCAACCACCTCACCCGCAAGGGTGAGCTCTAGGTGTTCTGTCCTGTGAGGTTGGGGACGCGGCTGGCGGGTGGTTGGCCCTTGAGCGCGGTGTGTCCGCGGTGGTGATTGTAGGTGTGGAGCCAGGCGGGGTAGGCGGCGCGTCGTTCGGCCTCGCTGCGGTAGGGCTTGGCGTAGGCCCATTCGTCCAGGAGGGTGCGGTTGAAGCGCTCGACCTTCCCGTTGGTCTGCGGCCGGTAGGGGCGGGTGCGCTTGTGTGAAATGCCCTCCTCCGCAAGGGTGTTGCGCCAGAGGTGGGATTTGTAGCAGGCGCCGTTGTCGGTGAGGACACGTTCGACGGTGATCCCGGCCCGGGTGAAGAACGCGTGGGCCCGCGTCCAGAAGCCGACGGCGGTTTCCTTCTTCTCGTCGGGGTGGATCTCGCTGTAGGCGAGGCGGGAGTGGTCGTCGACGGCGTTGTGGAGGTAGCTGTAGCCGGCGCCGGAGCGGGTCTTGCGGCCGGATGGGCGTCCGAGGGCCTTGTGGCCGCCGCCGTCGGGGATGTTGCCGAGCTTCTTGATATCGACGTGTACCAGCTCGCCGGGCCGGTCACGCTCGTAGCGTCGGATCACCCGGCCGGTGGCCCGGTCCAGGTGGGTGAGCCGGGCGAGGCGGTAGCGGGTCAGGACGCGGTGGACGGTGGCGGGGTTCAGGCCGAGGAGGTAGGCGATGCGGGCCGGCCCCCAGCGGCGCAGGACGCGGACCTTGATGATCCGGCGTTCGGTGCGGGTCGGGGTCCGGGAGGGGCTGTGGTGGGGCCGGGACGAGCGGTCGCTCATGCCCGACTCGCCCAGATCGCGGTAGCGGTCGGCCCATCGCTGGGCGGTGGTCGGGGAGACCTGGAAGCGTTCGGCGGCCCGGCGCAGAGGCCAGCCGTCCTCGACGACGCAGCGGGCCAGACGCAGACGTCCGGTCTCGGTCAGGGGTGCATTACGGTGGGGCACGAGGGCCTTTCTGGTCGGTGTAGACGTCGCAATCCACACCGAACCCGGAAGGCCCTCACTCGTTCAAGATCACCCCACCGTGAAACCTGTCACCAACCTCCGTGGACAGAACATCTAGGGCCTGTCTTCACACTGCCGTCTGCCGCGCGGACACCGACGCGGGACGGGGCGCCGGTCCGGGCAGCGGGCCACCCGCTTGGACCGGCGCCCCGTGCGGCCTCCCCGCCCCCGCCGCACGATGGAGCGATGAGGACCTCCCCTGCCCTGCGCGCCGCGGCCCTCGCCGCCACCGTGACCGTGCTGCTCCCGCTCACCGGCTGTTCGGACGGCGGTGACAACGAGGCCCCGGACCGGTCGCAGGACTCGCCGCACCCGGCGAACGCCGCCGCGAGTCCGGGCCCGTCCGCCCTCGCCACCCAGCAGCTGACGTGGAAGCGCTGCCCGGCCCCGTCCCAGGCGGAGGGCGGCGGCGCCGCGCCCTCGCCGCTGCCCGGCGGGGCCGTCTGGGAGTGCTCCGTCATGAAGGTCCCGCTCGACCACGCCAAACCTGCGGGCGACACCATCGGCCTGGCGCTCGTCCGCGCGAAGGCCATGAACCAGAAGAACCGCATCGGCTCCCTCGTCTTCAACTTCGGCGGCCCCGGCGCCTCCGGCGTCGCCACCCTGCCCGCCTTCGGTACCGAGTACGACAAGCTGCGCACCCGCTACGACCTGGTGAGCTTCGACCCGCGCGGGGTCGGCCGCAGCGACGGGGTGAGGTGCGAGAACGACAAACAGCTGGACGCGCGCTACCAGGAGGACGGAACACCGGACACCGCGGCCGAGGAGACGGCGTTCACCGACGACACGAAGGCGTACGCCGCCGCCTGCGAGAAGAACTCCGGCAGGGAGCTCCCCTACGTCGGGACGACGAACGCCGCCCGCGACATGGACCTGATGCGCCAGGTCCTGGGCGACCACCAGCTGCACTACTTCGGCATCTCGTACGGCACCGAACTGGGCGGTGTCTACGCCCACTTGTTCCCCAAGAACGTGGGCAGGTCGGTGCTGGACGCGGTGGTGGACCCGACCGAGAACGCCGAGCAGTCCTCGCTGGGCCAGGCCAAGGGGTTCCAGCTCGCGCTGGACAACTTCGCCAAGGACTGCGCGGAGCGGGGCGACGCCTGCAAGCTGCCCGGTTCCGACGCCGACGGGGTCGAGCAGGGGATCTCCGGCCTCCTGGACCGGCTGGAGAAGCGTCCCGTTTCCGGTCTCGGCGCACGCAAGCTGACGCAGACACAGGCCACCACCGGCATCGCGGCCGCCCTGTACTCCAAGGAGACCTGGCCGCTGCTGGAGCAGGGCATCGACGAGGCCGACGGCGGCAGCGGCGGGCTGCTGCTGGCGCTGGCCGACTCCCTCAACGGCCGTTCCGACAACGGCCACTACGACAACTCGGCGGCGGCCAACACGGCCATCAACTGCGCCGACTCCAAGGAGCGGTTCACCCTGGAGGAGACCAAGGCGAAGCTCCCCGGGTTCCGTGAGGCCTCACCGGTCTTCGGTGACTACCTGGGCTGGGGCCTGATGGCGTGCACCGAATGGCCGGTGGCCGGCGCCTGGGAGCACCCCGACGTCAGCGCCCCCGGCTCGGCCCCCCAGCTCGTCATCGGCAACACCGGCGACCCGGCGACCCCGTACAAGGGCGCGAAGGCCATGGCCGATGAGCTGGGCAAGGGCGTCGGCGTGGAGCTGACGTACAAGGGCGAGGGGCACGGCGCGTACAACAGCGGCAACGCCTGTGTGCAGAAGGCGGTCGGCGGCTATCTGCTGGACGGCAAGGTACCGGCGGCGGGCACGGTCTGCGGGTAGGGCCCCGCGGCACCGTCCTACGATGAGCGGGCCGCCGGCCGGTCGGGCGGCGACAGGGGACACAGGGGAGGGACGCACACGTGGTCTCATACGCACGGGCCGGCGCGCTGGCCGCCACCGCGCTGCTGCTGACGGGGGCGCTCGCGGGCTGCGACGACGGTACGGACGACAAGCCCGGCAGGGCGACGGGCGGCGGTAGGGCCGGTTCACCGTCCGCCCCGGCCTCATCCGCGGCGGACGGGAAACCGGCGCTGCCCGGCTCGCTCACCTCGCAGCACCTCGACTGGAAGCGCTGCGGGGCGCCCGAGGGCGGGTCCGCTCCCGGTTCCAACTGGCGCTGCGCGAGCGTCCGCGTCCCGCTGGACTACGCGAAGCCGCAGGGCGACACGATCGGGATCGCGCTGATCCGCAAGCAGGCCCGCGACAAGGGCCGGCGCCTCGGTTCGATGCTGTTCAACTTCGGCGGCCCCGGCGGCTCGGGCGTCTCCATCCTGCCGCGCGCCGCCGGTTCGTACGAGAAGCTCAACACCCGTTACGACCTGGTGGGCTTCGATCCGCGCGGGGTGGCCGGGAGCGCCGGGGTGCGCTGCCGCTCCGACCAGGAGCAGGAGGACGCCGCCCGGAAGGTGGACATGACTCCGGACACGGCGGCTGAGGAGGCGGCGTTCATGAAGGACGGCGCGGACTTCGGCGCGGGCTGCGAGCGCCGCTCGGGCAAGGTCCTGCCGTTCGTCGGCACGACGAACGCCGCCCGGGACATGGACCTGATCCGCGAGGTGCTCGGTGACCGGAAGCTGACGTACTTCGGCATGTCGTACGGGACCGAACTGGGCGGCACCTACGCGCACCTGTTCCCGGCGAACGTCGGGCGCACCGTCCTGGACGCGGTCGTCGACCCCACGGCGGACGCCGTCGGGCACGCCCGCAACCAGACGACCGGCTTCCAGCGGGCGCTGGACAACTACCTGAAGGACCGGGGCCAGGACCCCGGAGCGGGCACCCGGCGCATCGCCCGGCTGCTGGCCGGGATCGACCGGAAGCCGCTGCCGACCGGTACCTCCCGCGAGCTCAACGAGTCACTGGCCATCACGGGCATCGTGATGCCGCTCTACGCCAAGGACAACTGGCCGGTTCTGACCCGGGCGCTGGACGAGGCGGAGAGCGGCCGGGGCAGCATGCTGCTGCAGCTGGCCGACTCGTACAACAACCGGGACGAGAAGGGCCGTTACGGCACCGAGAGCCACTCGCAGCGGGCCATCTCCTGCGCGGACAGCAACGTCCGGCCGACGGTGGCCGACGCCAGGGCGCTGCTGCCCGAGTTCGAGAAGCTGTCGCCGGTCTTCGGCGCGTTCCTGGCCTGGGACACCGCGGGCTGGTGCTCCGACTGGCCGGTGAAGGGCGAGCGCGCGACCCCGGAGGCGAGCGCCCCGGGCGCCGGCCCGGTCCTGGTCGTGGGGACGACCGGCGACCCGGCGACGCCGTACGAGGGGGCGCGGAAGATGGCGGACGAGCTGGGCAAGGGCGTCGGCGTCCTGCTCACCAACAAGGGCGAGGGGCACGGCGCCTACGGCCGGAGCGCCTGCGTGACGTCCACCGTGGACGCGTACTTCCTGGACGGGAAGGTCCCGGCGGACGGCAAGACCTGCTCGTAGCCCCCTCCCCCCGGCACGACGAAGGGGCCGGTCTGCGTGGTGCGGACCGGCCCCTTCGAGTTGTTCTAGTACACCGGCTTCTCGGGCTCGATCTGGTTGACCCAGCCGATCACGCCGCCGCCGACGTGCACCGCGTCGGCGAAGCCCGCCGACTTGAGGACCGCGAGGACCTCGGCGCTGCGGACGCCGGTCTTGCAGTTCAGGACGATGCGCTTGTCCTGCGGGAGGTCCTGGAGGGCGTTGCCCATCAGGAACTCGTTCTTCGGGATCAGCTTGGCGCCGGGGATCGCGACGATCTCGAACTCGTTCGGCTCGCGGACGTCGATCAGCTCGATCTTCTCGTCCGCGTCCATCCACTCCTTGAGCTGCTTGGGAGTGATCGTGGAGCCGAGCGCCGCCTCCTGGGCCTCCTCGGACACGACGCCGCAGAAGGCCTCGTAGTCGATGAGCTCGGTGACGGTCGGGTTCTCGCCGCAGACCGCGCAGTCGGGGTCCTTGCGGACCTTGACCTGGCGGTACTGCATCTCCAGGGCGTCGTAGATCATCAGCCGGCCGACGAGCGGGTCACCGATTCCGGCGAGCAGCTTGATGGCCTCGTTGACCTGGATGGAGCCGATGGACGCGCAGAGCACGCCCAGCACGCCGCCCTCGGCGCAGGAGGGAACCATGCCGGGGGGCGGCGGCTCCGGGTAGAGGCAGCGGTAGCAGGGGCCGTGCTCGGACCAGAAGACGGACGCCTGGCCGTCGAACCGGTAGATGGAGCCCCAGACGTACGGCTTGTTCAGCAGCACCGCGGCGTCGTTGACGAGATAGCGGGTGGCGAAGTTGTCCGTGCCGTCCACGATCAGGTCGTACTGGGCGAAGATCTCCATCACGTTCTCGGCTTCGAGCCGTTCCTCGTGAAGGATCACGTTCACCAGGGGGTTGATCCCCTGCACGCTCTCCTTGGCCGACTGGGCCTTGGACTTGCCGATGTCGGCCTGGCTGTGGATGATCTGCCGCTGCAGGTTCGACTCGTCGACCTCGTCGAACTCCACGATGCCGAGCGTTCCGACACCGGCGGCGGCCAGGTACATCAGGGCCGGCGAGCCGAGTCCGCCGGCGCCCACACAGAGCACCTTCGCGTTCTTCAGCCGCTTCTGCCCGTCCATCCCGACATCCGGGATGATCAGGTGGCGGGAGTACCTGCGGACCTCGTCGACGGTGAGCTCAGCAGCTGGCTCGACCAGGGGTGGCAGCGACACAGGAACCTCAACAATGCAGGTGGTCGGTTTCTACGTACTTCGACTACGTACGGTTGTTCTTGCGGTAACACTGCCACGCCCCCTCTCATTCCGAGATACCAGGTCCGATCCGCGAGACGATTTCATCCCAGTAGCTGGGCAGCGTCGCGAATGGATCGGTTTGTCCGTGCCCGTTCCCGGGATCCGTCTCACCGCTGCGATCCGTGAAGAAGATCGTTCCGGCGCCCTGCCAGCGCGCGATCCGCATCGCCTCCTCCAGGTGGCTGCGCGGAACGCCGTGGACGAAGTGCGCGAACCGGCCGGGCGGATAGGCGGCGGTCCACTCCGCCACCTGCGACCAGCGGTAGTCGGTCCACGGGCCGCGGAAGGTGACGAGCTGGTCGGCGGCCTCCGCGTAGCCGGGGTACGGGTGGGTGTCGTGCCCGAGCACGAGGTGCCCGCCGCCCCGCACGCCGTCGCTGTCCGCCAGGAACGCGGCGAGGGTGCTGGTGAGCCGGCGGACCGCCGGGAGGCCGGGGCGGCCGGCCGGGCACCGGTCGAGGTAGAAGCCGTCGACGCGGTACCAGTCCAGGAAGGACCGGGCGTCGGTGACCAGCTCGTCGAAGGGCCGGTCACCGAAGGCCAGATCGAGCCGGCCGAGCAGCCGCCCGGCCGACGCCCGCACGGAGTCCAGCGCCTCCTCGCCGTGCACGGCCCGTTCGCGGGCGTTGCGGAGCCGGCCCGCGGCCTCCAGGCAGTGCGGGTCGGGACGGGTGCCGGGACCGTTGTCGATGTCGAGGACGGCCCAGTGCAGCGGGGTGCCGGGGCGTGCCAGCTCGGCCCATTCGACGGGCGCGAGCAGCGGGTGCGTGTAGCCGGGGACGCCGAAGCCGAGCTGTTCGGCACCGCTGGTGCGGCGGGCCGTGCCGGTACTGGTCAGATACGGCACGCCGCCTCCATCCAGATGTCCGCGAGGGACTCCTCCAGATTGATCCGGGGGCGCCAGCCGAGCCGGTCCCTGGCGGTGCGCACATCGGCCTGCTGCCAGGCGCCGCAGCCGTCCGGGTAGGGCGAGGGGGTGGCCGAGAGGTGTTCCATGACCGATTCGGCCGAGGTGCGGGGGGCGCCGATGGGCAGCCGGGCGGGGGGCGTGTCCAGCTCGTGGAGCGCGCCGGCGTATCCGGCGACCTTGGCGAGCACGGCGGCGGCGTCACGGAGGCGCACGGCCCGGCCGGTGCCGATGTTGACGACGCCCTGGGCGGCGGAGAGCGAGGCGGCGTGCACGGCGCGCGCGACGTCGCGCACATCGACGAAGTCGCGCTGCACGCCGAGACCGCTGAGCTTGAGCTCGCCGTCACCGGACTGCATGGCGCGGCGCATCGCCTCCGCGAGCCGGCCGAGCGGGGAGCCGGCCGGGGTGCCGGGACCGACCGGCGAGAAGACCCGCAGCACGACCGCGTCGAGGCCGGAGCCGAGGACGAGTTCGGTGGCGGCGAGCTTGCTGACGCCGTACGGGCCGCCGGGGCGGGGGATGGCGTCCTCGGCGGTGGACGAGCCGGGCTGCGAGGGCCCGTACTCGGAGGAGCAGCCGACCTGGACGAGCCGGGCGGTGCAGCCGCTGCGCCGCATCGCCTCGCAGACGGTGGCGACGGCGACGGTGTTGTGGCGGGTCAGGTCGCGCGCCCCGCCCCGGGTGGCGCCGGCGCAGTTGACGACGACTCCGGGGTGGACGGCGTCCAGGAAGCGGGTGAGGGCTCCCGGGCTGCCGCTGGCGAGGTCGAACCGTACGTCGGCGTCGTCGCCTCGGCCGAGCGCCGTGAGGTGTACGGCCGGGTCGGCGAGCAGCCGGTCGGCGACGAACCGGCCGAGGAATCCGTTGGCTCCGAGCAGCAGCACCCTCATCGTGCGCCCCCTGGGTGCCGACGGCGGGCTGCCGGTGCGAGGTATTGGGGGGTCATGTCCGGTGTCTCCTTGAGGCAGTTGAGTACGGTGCGGGGCGGGACCCGCGGCGTCGGCTCCGCGGGGGTCTGTGGTGCGTCGTGGCGCGCGTCAGTCGGCGGTGTGGGCGGATGCCCGGGAGAGCGCGACGGTGGCGGTGGTCAGCAGCCCGAGCGCGGCCGCGCCGCAGGCCACGGCGGGTACGGCTCCGGCGCCCGCCGCCGCGACGAGGGCGTCGACCGGCCGGGCGACGGGGTGGAGGCCGGGCAGCCGTCCGGCCAGGACCAGGGCGGGTGCGGCGGCCTCGACGGCACAGGCGGCGGCGAGTCCGGTGGCGGCGGGTCCGGGGAAGCCGTGGACGGTGAGGAGCCGTGCCAGCAGGAGCAGCACCCCGAGGCCGGCCGCCCCGACGGGGGCGCCGCCGCCGGTTCCGAGACCGGCCAGGTAGAGCAGCCCGGTCACGACGCAGAGGAAGAACGCGACGGCGCCGAACAGCAGGGGGCGCACGCCTGCCGCGAACTCCTCCAGTGCGCGGCTGCCGTTGAGTTTGTGGTGTGCGTGCACGGAGAAGAGGTGCGCGCACCAGGCGGCCGGGGCGACCGCGACGGCGAGCCCGAGCAGCGGGGCCGGGGTGATCGCCCAGGGGCCTTCGGGGCCGCCGCTGAGCACCTGGTGGAGCAGGGCCTCGCCGTACAGGGCGTAGCCGAGCAGCCAGCAGCCGTACAGGTTGGCGGCGCCCGTGGCGCGGCCGTCGGTGGAGAGCGGCCCGTTGCGCAGCGCGAGGGCGAGCCCGATGAACGCGAGGAGGGCGCCGCCGCTGCCGATGGCGAGCCGCGCCTCGCCGCCCAGCACCCCGTCGGTGAGCCGCAGCGATACGAGCGTCGCCAGACAGGCGGCGCCCGGCAGCAGTGCCCGCAGCGACCAGGCGGCGCGCGTCTGGATGTCACCCGCCGCCGTGGAGAGCACGACGACGGGCTCCTGCGCCGTGCCGGGTGCCGCGGGCTCCCCCGCCATGCCCGGTACCCGGGCGAACAGCTCCTCGGCGAGCGAGAACACGTCGCGGTGGCGGTAGCGGGCGGCGGTGCGGTCGGTGACGCCGTGGGCCTCCAGCCCGGCGGCGATCTCCAGCGAGTCGACGGCGCGCTCGCAGAGTTCGCGGTGCCGGTGCATGAGCGACTTCACCGGGTCGGCGGGCCCGCGTCGCCCGGTGCTGAGCTTGCGCGCCTGGGCGGCGTGCGCGATCTCCGGTGCGCGGGCGGAGGGTTGGGCCGCGCGCTCCGGGGCGCCTGCGGCCACTGCGACCGCCGGTGCCTCCGGGACCCCTGAGACCGCCGCCTCTGCCGAGGTCTTGGCGAGTGCCTCGGCGGGGGGCTCGGCAGGGGACTTGGCGAGTGCCTCGGCCCGGGGCTCGGGGGCCTCGGCCGGGGTCTTGGGCGCGGCCGGCGCTGTCGCCGGGGCGGTCCCCGTCCTCCGCTCCGGGCCGGTCCCGGCCGGTGCGTCGGGGACGAGCGCCCGCGAGCGGGGGTCCCAGCCGCTGCCGGTCGTCGGTGTGCCGGGCAACTCGGTCGGGCGGCCCATCGTCGTTCCTCCGTCTTCCTCGCCGTGGGCGCCGGGCGCCCCGGCCCGGCCGGTCAGGTGGGCAGGGTCGGTCAGGTCGGCACGGGCGGTCAGGTCGGCACGGGCCGCCGGGTCGGTACGGCGGCCCGGTCCGGCCGCTTCCTGGTCACGCATCGCCGTCCCCCGCTCCGCGCGCCCCCGCGCACGCCCCGCTCCCGGCCCAGCTGGGTGTGCGCTCGGCCGGAACAGGGGCGAGGCGCTCGTCCGGGCCCGGCCACAGGCCGAGGACATGGGCCTCCGGTGGGGTGGCGAAGGGGCGCGGGCCGCCGTCCCCGTTCACCGTCGCCGTGTCCCTGCGCACCGGCGCGCAAGCGATCAGCTCCAGGTAAATGCCGCGAAATGCCGCGAGGTTCTGTTCGACCGTGAAGAGTTCGAGCGCGCGGGCGCGGGCCGCCGCACCCAGGCGCGCACGGCGCTCGGGGTCGCGCAGGAGGGTCAGACAGGCGTCCGCGAGCGCCCGGGGATTGCGCGGCGGGACCACGAGCCCCGTCCCGCCGATGACCTCGACGACCGCGCCGACATCCGTGGAGACCGTGGCCCGGCCGCAGAACATCGCCTCGACCAGGCTGATCGGGAAGCCCTCGACCACGCTGGAGAGCACCACGATCCCGGCGGCCGCGTACGCCTGGGCGAGGTCGGGGACCTCGGCCCCGCCGATCTCCTCGAAGGAGACCGGGTTGTCGCCCTCGGCGTGCGCGCCGGCAGCCTCGTCCGGGAAGAGCTGGGCGGCGAGCGCCCGGCACTGCGCGAGGTAGCCGGCGCCCTCGGGGCCCTGGGCCGCCGCGCCGATGATCCGCAGCCGGGCGTCGGGCTCGGCCCTGCGCACCTCGGCGAAGGCGTGCAGCAGGGCGACCAGGTCCTTGGCGGGCTCGATCCGGCCGACCCACACCAGGGTGTCCGGACCGCCGTCGCCCTCGGTCTCGCCCAGCGCCTCGAACCGGCCGGACTCCATGCCGGGGTAGACCGTGCGCACCTTGGCGGGGTCCGCGCCGCAGCGTTCCTGCCAGCGGCGGGCATGCGTGTTGCCGGGGGTGATCAGGGCGGCCTGGCGGTACACCTCGGCGGCGAGCCGGCCGTGGAAGTTCGCGAGGAGGGCGCGCACCGGCGCACTGAGCGGGGTTCCGGCCGTCGCGAGGTAGTGCGACCGCAGCCGCACGGAGTGCTCGGTGACCAGCAGCGGCACGCCGAAGAAGCGTTTGGCCAGCAGGCCGGGCAGGGCGGCGGCGCCGCCCGATGTGGCGTGGCAGAGGTCCACGGCGCCGAGGCTCTCCTCGTCGTACCAGTCGAGGGAGAGCGGGCGCAGCACCCGGTCCAGCTCGGCGGCGAAGGCGAGGAGGTCGGGGACGGTGGCGGCCTGGACGGTGCGGCCGGTGCCGGGCGCGCGGCAGGCCGCCTCCAGGATCCGTACCGCGGTCTCGGAGCGCAGCGCCGCGGGAAGTCCGCCGCGTTCGGCGGCCAGTTCGGCCAGCCCGTAGAGGCCGTCGGTGAACCGCGTGTCGTCCGCGGGCCCGGTGAGCGCGGAGCCCTCGACGCGTCCGGTGTCCTCGTCCCGCTCACCCCCACTCGCGCCCGCGGCGCAGACCGCCGTCGCGAGCGCCGTGAAGTGGGTGGTGAAGCGCCGTCGTTCGCGCCGTCCGTAGGAGTGCGCGCCCCCGCCGGTCAGCAGGCGCGAGAGCAGCCCCCTGGGGGCGTGCAGTCTCAGGACGTCCTCGTCGGCGGTCCACAGCGGGGCCGTGCGTACCCGGCTCACCTGGAGCGGGAGCTGGACCCAGCCGCGCGCCTCCTGTTCGGCGTCCCGGCTGAGCGCGAAGAGATCGAACTCGTGTTGCGCGAGTCCGCGCACCAGGCGGTCGCACCAGAGTCTGGACTCACCGGTCGCATACGGATAACCACCGTCGGTGAGGAGTCCGATCCGCACGAGCACACCCCCGATCTCCCTTGTGGGCGGCCACCGTTGGATCGGTGACTCGCAGCGGGACGACCGTAAGCGGATACGCCGGTGGTGCGACGGACGGTTGTCCGTCGCACCACCGAAAGGGGTGAACCGTCGTAACTTTCCCACCCCCGTAGCGTTCCGTCGCGCTATAGAGGCAGTCGACTACGTACGGTCAGACCGCTGCGGGCTCCGCGCGGGCCGCGCGGCGGACCGCCGAGAGCGCCGGATCCAGCGCCGGCACCGCCGCCAGGAGCTGCTTGGTGTACGGGTCACGGGGCTGTCCGTAGACCTGTTCCACCGGGCCCTCCTCGACGATCCGGCCGTGGCGCATGACGGCCACCCGGTCGCTGACCTGGCGTACGACCGCGAGATCGTGCGCGATGAAGACCAGCGCGAGCCCCAGTTCCCGCTGGAGTTCGGCCAGCAGCGCGGTCACCTGGGCCTGGGTCGTCACGTCGAGGGCGGAGACCGCCTCGTCGCAGACGATCAGTCTCGGTTCGGCGGCCAGCGCCCGTGCGATGCCGACGCGTTGGCGCTGCCCGCCGCTGAACTCGTGCGGATAGCGGTCGTACTGGTCCGGGTCGAGCCCGACGCGCTCCAGCAGGTCCCGTACGCGCGCCCTGATCGCGCCCTCGTCGCGCTGCCCGCGCGCCCGCAGCGGGTCGGCGACGGACTCTCCCACGGAGCGGCGCGGGTTGAGCGAGGAGACCGGGTCCTGGAAGACCATCTGGACCCGGTCCACCCGGCTGAGCGTGCCGGAGGTGGGCTCCAGCAGGCCGACGAGCATCCGCCCGAGCGTGGTCTTGCCGCTGCCGCTCTCCCCGACGATGCCGAGCGTCTCGCCCTGGCGGACGGTGAGGGACACCCCGTCGACGGCGGCCAGGGCGGACTTGCCCCGGCCGAACACCTGCCGCAGGCCGTCGGCCTCGACGAGCACCTCGGCTCCGTCCGGCACCGCATGCCGGGCGCCCCCCGCGCCGTCCGGCTCCGGGGCGATGCGCGGCACCGCCGACAGCAGCGCCTTCGTGTAGGGCTCGCGCGGCGCGCGCAGGACCTCGGCCACCGGCCCCCGTTCCACCGCGAGTCCCGACCGCATGACCAGCACCTCGTCCACCGACTCCGCCGCCACGCCCACGTCATGGGTGACCAGCAGCAGGCCCATGCCCGTCTCGCGGCGCAGCCCGTGCAGCAGGTCGAGGATCTGGGCCTGGACGGTGACGTCGAGCGCGGTCGTCGGCTCGTCCGCGATCAGCAGCTCCGGCTCGCAGGCCAGCGCCATGGCGATCAGCGCACGCTGCCGCATCCCGCCGGAGAACTCGTGCGGCCGGGAGCGGGAGCGGCGTACCGCGTCCGCGATGCCGACCCGGTCCAGCACCTCGACGGCCCTGGTCCGGGCCGCCCGCCGGGAGACCCGGTTGTGGACCCGGTACACCTGGGCGATCTGGTCGCCCACCGCGTAGTACGGGTCCAGCGAGGAGAGCGGGTCCTGGAAGACCATCGCGGCCTTCGCCCCGCGCAGCCCGCGCAGTTCCGCGTCCCCGGCGGCCTGGACGTCCACGCCCGCGACGCGCACCGAGCCGCCGACCTTCGCGCCGGTCCCCCGGTGCAGTCCGAGCAGGGCGTACGCCGAGGCGCTCTTGCCGGAGCCGGACTCGCCGACGATGCCGAGCGCGCCGCCCGCCTCCAGCGAGAACGACAGTCCGCGCACCGCCCGCACACCGCCGAAGGAGATCGAGAGATCGGTGACCTCGACGAGACTCATGACAGCACCACCCGTCGGTCGGCCATCGCCTGCAGGATGTCGGCGACGGCATTGGCGAGGACGACGAAGAACCCGGTGACGAGCACCAGACCGACGACGACCGGGAGGTCCACGTTCCGTACGGCCGCGACGAGTTCGCGGCCGACCCCGGGAATCCCGAAGAGGGACTCGGTGAGCACGGCGCCGCCGAACATCGAGCCGATGTCCAGTGCGCCGAGCGCGATCACCGGGGCGAGCGCGCCGCGCAGGGCGTGCCGTCCCACGATCACGCGCTCGCTGACCCCGTACGCCCTGAAGGTGCGCACATGGTCCTCCGCGAGCGTCTCCAGCATCGAGGAGCGGGTCATCCGCGCGTACGGGGCGGCGGAGACGAGCGCGAGGGAGATCCAGGGCAGCAGCAGGTTCCAGGCCCACTGTTCCGGGTCATCGGTGAAGGGGACGTAGTCCGGGAACGGCAGGATCCGCAGGGCCGTGACGCAGATGATGATCAGCAGCAGGCCGATCACGAAGACGGGTGTGGCCATGCCGGCCAGGGTGATCCCGGTGAGGATGCGCTCGGTGGCGCGGCCGCGCCGCCACACCGAGAGCAGTCCGGTGCCGACCCCGAGCACCATCCACAGCACGAACGCGCCGACGGCGAGCGAGGCGGTGGCGGGCAGCTTGGCGACGATCAGCTGGGTGACCTGCTGTCCGCTCTGGTACGAGAGCCCCAGGCAGGGGGCCGGGCAGTGCACCACACCGGTTCCGGTGGAGTAGTCGCGGCCGGCGAACAGGGCCTGGAGGAAGTGCGCGTACTGCACGTACACCGGGTCGTCGAGGCGCAGTTGTTCGGTGACCTGGGCGACCTGGGCGGGCGAGCAGCGCGGGCCGCAGGCGATCTGTGCGGCGTTGCCCGGCGCCACGTAGAACGCGGTGTAGACGACGACGCTGAGGGCGAGCAGGACGAAGAGCGCCCCGCCCAGCCGGCGCAGCAGGAAGTACGTCATGCTCCGGCCTCCTTCCTGGCGCCGGTGCCGATCCGCAGCCGGGAGGCGGCGCGCGGGTCGAGCGCGGTGCGCACGCCCTCGCCGAGGACGGTGAGCGCCAGCACGGTGACGAAGAGCAGTCCGGCCGGGATCAGCAGGTAGGTGGGCGCGGCCTGGTACCAGGTGTCGGCGTCGCTGAGCATCTGGCCCCAGGACGGGGTGGGCGGTTTGATGCCGACGCCGAGGAAGGACAGCGCGGCCTCGACGACGATGTTGGAGGGGAAGAGCAGCACGGCGTACGTGATGACGGGTGCCGCCAGCGCGGGCAGCAGTTCGCGCCGCGCGATCTGCACCGGCCCCCAGCCGCTGAGCCGGGCGGCGGCGACGTGGTCCAGCGATTTCAGGGCGAGGGTCTTCGCGCGCACGATCTTGGAGATGTGGGTCCAGCCGACCAGTCCGACGAGCAGCGCGATCAGTACCGGGCGCGGGAATCCGGCCGGGACGACGGCGAGCGCGCCGAGGGCGGCGACCATGACCGGCAGGGCGACCATCACATCGGTGACCCGGCTGAACACCTGGTCGACGAGGCGGTTGCCGAGTCCGGCCGCGAGGCCGACGACGACGCCGATGGCGACCTGGAGCAGTGTCGCGCCGAGCGCGACGCCGAGCGAGACCCGGGCGCCGTAGACGACGCGGGCGAAGAGGTCGCGTCCGGTGAGCGGTTCGACGCCGAGCCAGTGCTCGGCGCTGATCCCGCCGAAGGAGCCGAGCGGTACCCCGCCGGTGGCGGAGTCGACGAGCCCGGGGTGGTAGGTGGTGGGGTCCTGGCCCTCGATGCCCGCGAGCAGCGGTGCGGCGAGCGCGGTCAGGACCAGCAGGGCGACGAGGACGGCGGCCACCAGGGCGGAGCGCCTGGTGCGCAGCCGCCGCCAGAACGGATGGGCCCCGGAGGCGGGGGCCTCGACGGCCCCCGCCTCCTTGACCAGCAGTGCTTCGGTCATGGCTACTTGACCGCGACCTGCGAGATGTCGAGCACGCCGGTCCAGTCGCCGATCACCACGTTCTTGACGGCCTCGCCGTACAGGCGCTTGTAGACCGGGTGGAACAGCGGCACGGTCAGCGCCCGCTCACCGACCTTCTTGTCGAGCGCGCCCCAGCGCTTGGCGGCGGCGTCCAGGTCGGTCAGCTTGTTGATCTCGTCGATCTCCTTGTTGACGGCCGGGTCGTTCAGCTGGGAGGCGTTGAAGTTGTACCCGGACGTGACGATCTGGCGTCCGTCGAAGACCGGGGCGAAGAACGGCCCGCCCGAGGGCCAGTCGGCGCCCCAGCCGCCGAGGAAGAAGCCGGGCTCGGACTTCACGTTGTAGACGGTGTCCGAGTAGGCGTTGTCCTCCAGGCCCCGCAGCTTGACGGTGATACCGGCCTTCTTCAGCGCCTCCTGGAGCGCGGTGGCGATCTCCGGGCTGGTGGCGAAGTTCTTCTCGTTGTTGTGCGTGAGGGTGACGGTCAGCCCCTTGGGGTACCCGGCTTCCTTCAGCAGCTCCTTCGCCTTGGCCGCGTTGCCGTTCCTGCCGGCCGGGAAGGCGTCGTAGGGCGTGTAGCCGAAGGAGGCCTGGTCGGGCAGGAAGGTGGTGGCGGGCTCGGCGAGCGAGGAGCCGCCTGCGGCGTTGACGACGGAGGTGCGGTCGACGGCGTAGGAGATCGCCTGGCGCACCTTCGGGTTGTCGAACGGCTTCACCTTCGGGTTGAAGGCGATGTAGTTGGTGAAGCCGAAGTGGCCGGTGCCGACCCGGGCGGCGAGCTTCTTGTCGCCGCTGACCTTGGCGAGCTCGGCCGGGCCGAGGTTGGTGTCGGTGGTGACGGCGGCGGCGTCGGCGCCCTGCGAGGCGGACAGCCGCTGGTTGATGACGGCGGAGTCGAGCCCGGAGCGGACGTCGATGCGGTCCGGGTAGGCCTTGCGCTCCTCGTCGGTGGCGGCCGACCAGTGGGGGTTGCGCGCCAGGGTGAGGCGCTCGCCGTCGCCCTCGTTCTTCACGACCTTGTACGGGCCGGAGGCGAGCGGGTGCTCCTCGTACTTGGTGCCGGTGTCCTTGGCCTTCGGTACGGGGGTGGTCTGGGTCTGGGTGGCCAGGAAGGGGAACTCGCCCTCGGGCTTGTTGAGGTGGAAGACGATCGTCTTCGCGTCGGGCGTCCGAATCGAGTCGAGGCCCTTCTTGTCCTTGTACGGGCCCTGGTAGCCGGCGCCGCCGACCAGCCAGTCACGCAGGTAGGGCGCGCCGCCGGAGAGTTCGGCGGCGAAGGAGCGCTCGATGCCGTACTTGATGTCGGCGCTCGTGATCGCGCTGCCGTCCTCGTACGTGAGGTTGTCCTTGAGCGTGTACGTCCAGACGGTGGCGTTCTTGCTGGGCGTGCCCAGGTCGGTCGCCAGGTCGGGGACCACCTTCGAACCGGCCGCGCCGGCCTCCCGGTTGCGGGTGGTGAGGGTGCGGAAGACGAGCGAGGGGACGTTGCCGCCGCCGGAGGTGTAGAGCCGGGCGGGGTCGAAGTCCTCCTGCGGGGCGCTGTTGAGGACGGTGAGCGTGCCGCCCTTCTTGGGCGCGCCCGCCGCGCCGGAGCCGCTGTCGCTCCCCTTGCCGCTGCCCTCGGGCCCGCAGGCCGCGGCGCCGGCGGCCACGACGAGTACTGCGACGGCCGCTGCTGCGCGGCGCGATATGACGGACGGTTGACGCATCGGAAGGTGACCTCTCGGAGAACTGCCTGGGTGGGGGATACGGAAGTGCGTCCGTGCAGGCGGCGAGAGGGACATGTGCGTACGGCCGGTCGGGGCCGGGACACCGGAGCTGCCGCGCCTGCGGACGGAGTACGCCCGGTGCGGCAGTCGGGGAGGGGCCGGCCGGCCCGTCGGGGCTCGGGCGGCAGGGGCCGACGCGCACTCGGGCAGGCGTCAGCAACAGTCGACGTCGGCGACACTGTGCCCGGTCACGCCGATGAGCGCCAGCTCGATGGCTGCGCGTTCGGCGGTGAGGGGGCTGTGTGACATGCCGAGAAATATGCGGCGACGGCCCACGCGGTGTCAACGCGATACGAGACGACCGTCTCGCTATTCGGACAAGTGCGGTGGGAGACCATCGCCGCGCCTCCGGCGGCCGGCCTCGCGGCCACCGGAGTGGCGGCCGCTCGCGCGGCCGCGGGCAGGGCTCAACCCTGCGGGTGGACCCAGGCGTTGGGCTTGCACTTGATGTTGTCGATGTCGAGCGATTTGGTCTGCTGCTGCATCACCGGAGCGAGGGTGCCCGGCGTGCGGCAGCTCACATGGTTGTGCCCCAGCCGGTGACCCACCTCGTGGTTGATCAGCATCTGCCGGTAGGAGTAGAGCTTGTCCGGACCGAAGGTGGACGAGCCCTGGGCCCAGCGATAGGCGTTGATCATCACGCGCTCGGTGGCGGCGGAGTCGCAGGAGACGTTGTCCACCGTCGTGTCCAGACCCGACTTCTCGCACCAGACCCCGGTGGTTCCCGGACTGGCCAGCGTGATCACGAAATCCGGATCGCCGGTGGAAATCCGTTCGAAGGTCATCGCGCCGTCGTGCGCCCAACTGCGTTCATCATTGAGGGTCTTCTGGACCGCCTGGGCGAAGAGCGCGGAGTCGAGCCCGAGCCCCTTCTCGACATCGATCCGGTAGACGTACTTGCGCCCCTTGCCCGGAGCCTTCGCCGCCCCGGGTACGGCCGTGAATTTCCCCGAGCCCTTGAGCTTCGGCGCCAGCGGATAGGCCTTGGCCATCTTCTGCTCGTACGAGAGGGGCTTGACCGCCACCTTGGGGGTGTTCCTGTCGTCGGACCGCGAGGTGCCGTCGGTGCCGTCCCGGTCGACTCCCGCCGCCTGTGCCTCGCCGGACCGGCCGCCGCTGTCGTGGGCGACCTGGCCGGCGACGACCACCGCGAGCACCGTGGTCACGGCGGCGGCCGCGATACCGGTGAACGTGCGGCCCCTGCCGCCCCTGGAGTCCTTGGGCGCGCCGTCCGCACTGTCCGGCGGCTGCTCGCCCCCGTCGCTGACGGGGCCGTGCGGATCGGCGGGGGCAACCCGCTCCGGCGCCGGGGTGGCGCGGGGCGGCCGGGCGGCCGGGGCGTCGAACGCCTCGACGAACTCCCTGCGCGGGCCCGGTATCAGCGGCTTGGTGCCGGTCCCCTGCGCGTTCCGCGGCGCCTGCGGTTGCTGCGGCGCCGACGCCTCGCCGGCGGTACGGCCGGGTTCGGTGCGGGACGGCGGGCCGGGGCGCCCGGCGGGTCCGGTGCCCCAGCCGCCGCCCGGTTCGCGTTGTTCGGGGTGGCCGCCGCGCACCTGGGGCGCGCCCTGGAACGGGGCGGGCCCATCGGGGGCCTGCGGCGCCTCGCCCGGCCGCCTGCGCCGGCCGTTGCCGGGTGCGGGGCGGGTGCCCTCTCGCCCGGCGCCCGGTTCCGCCGGGGCGGGCCCGGCCTCCGGCGCCTTGGCCTCAGGGCCCTTTCGACTGTGTCGTCCCACGCCCCGGATCAGCTCCCGCCGTCTTCGTCGAGCAGTTCCCGGAACGCCTGGGCGACCGCCTCCGGGTACTCCATCATCGCCACGTGCCCCGCGTCGGGCAGTGTCAGCAGCCGCGAATCGCGGAAGGCCGCGGACGCCCTGCGTGCCATCCGGTACGAGACGAGCCGGTCCCGTCCGCCGTACACGAGCTGGGTCGGCGCGAGCACCCGCTCGGCCTGACGCCACAGCCCGTGCTGACCGCCCAGCGTGTAGGCATCGACGATGCCACGTGCCGAGCGCGCCATGGCGTCCCAGAAGTACGGCAGTTCCAGCCGTCGCTCCATTTCGGCCACCGCCGCACTGAAGCCCGCCTCGGAGACGCGTGCCGGATCGCCGTAACAGAGTGCCATGACTCCGCGGGTGCGTTCTTCCGCGGTCCAGTCCCGGCTCATCCGCGCGAACAGGGACACGAGCCCCGGAACCGCGAGCAGGGCGGTCGGCGCGGCCGACAGCTGGACCCGGATCTCGGGGAGCGCGGGCGAGATCAGGGTCAGCGTGCGCACCAGGTCGGGGCGGACCGCCGCGACCCTGGTCGCCACCGCGCCGCCGAGGGAGTTGCCGAACAGGTGGACGGGCCCGCGCTCGCCCGCGTCCAGGAAGCGGATCACCGCGCGGGCGTGTCCGGTGACCGAGTAGTTGCCGTCGTCCGGGGGCGGGGAGTCCCCGAAGCCCGGCAGGTCGAGCGCCTCGCCGTCCACCACGTCCTGCAGCAGCGGCATCAGGGCCGACCAGTTCTGCGAGGAGCCGCCGAGCCCGTGGACGTAGAGGGCGGGCGCCAGGTCCGTCCGCTCCGGGGGCCGCGATCGGACGTTCAGCGTGAGTCCGGCCAGCGTGACGGAGCGGAGTCTCTCGCCCTCCGCGACCCTGACGGCGCTCACCGTGGGGGCCGCCGCTGCGGCGGCGGCCCGGACTCCCGGCAGCTCGGTCGAAGACATGTGGCAATGTTACGAGACGATCACACCGCGATTCATGTGTTCGCCGTCACACACCGCATAGCGGCATCGGGTCCGTACTCCTAGGCTCGGAGGCAAGGAAGGGAGTCACCATGACGGTCGACCCCAGTGACCCGGAGTCCTTCGAGGGCGTCCAGCCCGACGGACCCGGCCAGGAGACACCCGAGGCGGACGCCGCCGAGCAGCAGGCGGAGCTGCGCCCCGAGAGCGACGAACCGCTGACGGAAGTCGACCGGAACCGTGCGAACGAGGCGGACGCGGCGGAACAGGCCCGCGTCGTCACGCACGACGAGGACGATTACCGCTGATACGTCCTGCTATACGGCACAGGTCAAGGGGAACTGTGGCTACCGCGGGCGTCCGGTCCGTGAAATTCTGCGTCCGCGCCGCGCGTACCCGGGTTACCCGAAAGTACGATGGCGGTACGGCGCAGCGAGTACGGAACGGTTGTGCCGGAACACGAATTTGGGAGGCGGCGTGACAGCCATCGAGCAGACCGAGGCGGCGCGCCCGCGGGGCACTCGCCTGCCGCGTCGCGCCCGACGCAATCAGCTCCTGGGCGCCGCCCAGGAGGTCTTCGTCGCGCAGGGCTACCACTCCGCCGCGATGGACGACATCGCGGAGCGGGCCGGGGTCAGCAAGCCGGTGCTCTACCAGCACTTCCCGGGCAAGCTGGAGCTCTACCTGGCCCTGCTCGACCAGCACTGCGAGTCGCTGCTCCAGTCGGTCCGCACGGCGCTCGCGTCGACGACCGACAACAAGCTGCGCGTGGCCGCGACGATGGACGCCTACTTCGCGTACGTCGAGGACGAGGGCGGCGCCTTCCGGCTGGTCTTCGAGTCCGACCTCACCAACGAGCCCGCCGTGCGCGAGCGGGTGGACCGGGTCTCGCTCCAGTGCGCCGAGGCGATCTCCGACGTGATCGCCGGTGACACGGGGCTGTCCAAGGACGAGTCCATGCTGCTCGCCGTGGGCCTGGGCGGGGTGTCCCAGGTGGTCGCCCGCTACTGGCTCTCCAGCCGGTCCGCCATCCCGCGCGACACCGCGGTCCAGCTGCTCACCTCGCTGGCCTGGCGGGGCATCGCGGGCTTCCCGCTGCACGGCATCGACCAGCACTGAGCGGGGCGGCCGGCGCCCGTGTTCGCTGCGGGCGTTGCCCGCCGACCCCTGGTCACCGTCCGCAGCGGGCTAATGTGTGCTGCGTACGGCGCGGTTCACCGCGCAGGGACTGACCGTCGGAGGGACATAGCCGTGGAGGTCAAGATCGGGGTGCAGCACACGCCCCGGGAGATCGTTCTGGAGAGCGGGCTTTCCGCCGAAGAGGTCGAGAGCGCGGTTTCCGAGGCTCTCGCCGGCAAGGCGCAGCTGCTCAGCCTCACGGACGAGAAGGGCCGCAAGGTCCTGGTGCCGGCCGACCGGATCGCCTACGTGGAGATCGGCGAGCCCAGCACGCGACGGGTGGGGTTCGGCGCCCTCTAGAGGCGCGCACGGACACAGAGACCGCGGAAAGCGGCCCGGCGGGGATTCCCCCGCCGGGCCGCTTTCCGCTGTGCCCGGGGTGCGAGCCCGAGCAGGACCGTCCCGTGCGACGGCGGCCGTTCATGTACGGCAGTCGAACTTCTGTGCGTTCCTGTGCGACGCCTGGGCGAAGCCTGTCCGCCGGGGGATTGCGTTCCGCGGCCCGGGGGTAGTACCGCGTAGACCGAATTGCCCGCCCCGTACCTGCGAGGTGATCGTCTGTGATCTTGGAAACCCTGGGCTCCGTCGTGCTCGGACTCGCCCTCTCCTGGGCGGCCCTGCGCTCCCTGTCGCCCCGCCTCCCGTCCCGCCGGGCCGTCTTCGGCACCGGAGCGCTGGGGGCCCTGTTCGGCCTGTATCTGATGCACTCGGTGCTGGGCCCCGGCCACTCGGCGGCGACGCTGATCGGCGCGGCGCTCATCTCCGCGGTGACGGTGTCCCTGCTGATCCGGCCGCGCAGCCGCCGGATCAACCGGTCGGCGGCCGCCTGACACCGCGGGGGCGGCGCTACGCCGCAAGCCCCAGGGTGGCCATCCGCTTGGTGTGCGCCTCGGTGATCCGCGAGAACATCCGGCCGACCTCGGCCAGATCGAAGCCGTCGGCCACCCCGCCCACCAGCATGGTGGACAGCGCGTCGCGGTCGGCCACCACGCGCTGCGCCTGCGAGAGCGCCTCGCCCATCAGCCTGCGCGCCCACAGCGCGAGCCGGCCGCCGAGCCTCGGGTCGGCCTCGATCGCGGCGCGCACCTTCTCGACGGCGAAGTTGCCGTGTCCGGTGTCGTCGAGGACGGCGAGCACCAGGGAACGGGTGTCCGAATCGAGCCGGGCCGCGACCTCACGGTAGAAGTCACTGGCGATCGAGTCACCGACATAGGCCTTGACCAGGCCTTCCAGCCAGTCGGACGGCGCGGTCTGGCGGTGGAAGTCGTCGAGCGCCTTGGCGAACGGCTCCATCGCGGCGGTCGGCTCCACCTCGATCGCCGTCAGCCGGTCGGTCAGCCGCTCGAAGTGGTGGAACTCCGCGGACGCCATCTTCGCCAGGGCCGCCTTGTCACCCAGCGTCGGCGCGAGTTTCGCGTCCTCGGCGAGCCGCTCGAAGGCCGCCAGCTCCCCGTAGGCGAGTGCTCCCAGCAGGTCCACGACGGCGGCGCGGTACTGCGGCTCCGTGGCCGCGGTGGCCCAGTCCTGGTCGGCAATTCGGGTGGATGCGGGGGTTTCCGTGGCGTTGTCAGGCGTCTCCATGGAGCGCAGAATAGCCCGCCCGCCGGGGGGTGGACGGGTCCGCCCGCAGACTGACGTCACACCGTTCCGATGAATTCGCCCAACACAGATGCGCGAATCCGGGGTACAGTGGTATTGCGCTTACTGAGCATTTTGCAACTGCTCGTGGCGCGAAATTGAATGAGGATGCCCGGTCGGTGGCCCGATCGGCTCCGACCCGACAGCCCTCCACGCGAGGCGTACGCCACGTACGACCGCAGATGAGGGGCCCCCTCAGCGGCACGAGCGCTCGAGCGACGGCAGTGGTCCCGCGCCACCCGGCCCATCCACGGCCGGATGACCAACCCCGGCACGGTACGACCCCCTTCGTTCGCCTCGGACCGCGTTTCACAGAAGAGGCAATACCCTGACTACGTTCCGAGACCTCGGGATTCTTCCCGAGACGGCCGAGGCCCTTGAGTCCGTCGGCATCATGTCCCCCTTCCCCATCCAGGAGATGACGCTCCCCGTAGCGCTCTCCGGCTCCGATGTCATCGGGCAGGCCAAGACCGGCACCGGCAAGACGCTCGGTTTCGGGCTGCCGCTGCTCGAGCGCGTCACCGTCCCCGCGGACGTCGAGGCGGGCCGGGCCGCGCCCGAGAAGCTCACCGACGCGCCGCAGGCACTGATCGTCGTCCCCACCCGCGAGCTGTGCCAGCAGGTCACCAACGACCTCCAGACCGCCGGCAAGGTCCGTAACGTCCGCGTTCTCGCGATCTACGGCGGCCGGGCGTACGAGCCCCAGGTCGAGGCCCTCAAGAAGGGCGTCGACGTCGTCGTCGGCACCCCGGGCCGGCTGCTCGACCTGGCGGGCCAGCGCAAGCTCGACCTGTCGCACATCCGCGTCCTCGTCCTCGACGAGGCCGACGAGATGCTGGACCTGGGCTTCCTGCCCGACGTCGAGCGCATCATCACGATGCTGCCGGCCAAGCGGCAGACCATGCTGTTCTCCGCGACCATGCCGGGCGCGGTCATCAGCCTCGCCCGTCGCTACATGTCGCAGCCGACGCACATCAACGCCACCTCGCCCGACGACGAGGGCACCACGGTCAAGAACACCGCGCAGTACGTCTACCGCGCGCACAACATGGACAAGCCGGAGATGGTCTCCCGCATCCTCCAGGCCAACGGCCGCGGACTCGCGATGATCTTCTGCCGCACCAAGCGCACCGCGGCCGACATCGCCGAGCAGCTGGAGAAGCGCGGATTCGCCTCCGGCGCCGTCCACGGCGACCTGGGCCAGGGCGCCCGCGAGCAGGCGCTGCGCGCCTTCCGCAACGGCAAGGTGGACGTCCTCGTCTGCACCGACGTCGCGGCCCGCGGTATCGATGTCGAGGGTGTCACCCACGTCATCAACTACCAGTCCCCCGAGGACGAGAAGACCTACCTGCACCGCATCGGCCGCACCGGCCGCGCGGGCGCCAAGGGCATCGCGATCACGCTGGTCGACTGGGACGACATCCCGCGCTGGCAGCTGATCAACAAGGCGCTCGACCTGAAGTTCCCGGACCCGCCGGAGACGTACTCCACCTCCCCGCACCTGTACGAGGAGCTGGACATCCCGGCCGGCACCAAGGGTGTCCTGCCGCGCACCGAACGCACCCGCGCCGGTCTGCGGGCCGAGGAGATCGAGGACCTCGGGGAGACGGGCGGCCGCGGCCGCAAGTCCGCCCCCGCCGCCGCGGCACCCGCCGTCCGCGAGGAGCGCCCCCCGCGCACGCCGCGTCAGCGCCGTCGCACCCGGGGCGGTTCCGCCGCCGAGGAGAGCGCCGCCACGGTGCCCGCACCGGCAGCTGAGGCCGTCGAGGCTCCCGCCGCCACCGAAGCCCCCGCCGAGGCGCGCACGCCGCGCCGGCGTCGTCGCGGCCGCGTCAACACCCCGGACGCCGCGGCCGAGGCCGCGGTGGAGACGGTGCAGGCCGCCCCGGTCGTCGTCATCGACACCGAGCCCGAGCCCGTGGTGAAGACCCGGACCAGGGCCTCCAGGGCCAAGGCCGATGTCACCGTCGAGGTGGCGGCCGAGGCGGTGCCCGCGGCGAAGCCGCGTCGCAGCCGCGCCCGGGTCGCGAAGCCGGTGACGGAGGAGGTCGACTTCCAGACCGCCCCCGTGGCCGAGCCCGCCGCCGAGGCCACGACGGTGACCAAGCCGCGCCGCCGCGCCCGGGTCATCAAGCCGGCCGAGGACGAGGTCGACTTCCAGATCGCGCCGATCGCCGAGCCGGAGAACGACAGCAGGCCGCGTCGTCGCACCCGCGCCGCCGCCAAGCCGAAGACGGAGGCCGTGGCGGACGCCCCGGTCACCGAGGGCGAGGCCAAGCCGCGCCGGCGCCGGGCACCCCGGGCGGCCGCCGCGAAGACCGAGGGCTGAGAACGACAGCTGAGACCGGCGCCCGAGCGCGCCGGGTGTGTGCCCGACGGGCCCGAGGGATCCCCCTCGGGCCCGTCGGGCGTTGTACGGCATAACCTCCTCCCATGAGCCGGCCACCCACCTTCGTCCCGCCGCCCTGCACCCGGGCCCGTACGCTGCACACCGCGCGCGGCGACTTCGCCGTCCTGGACGCGTCCCCGCGTACCGCACCGCGCGGCACCGCGCTCCTGCTGCCCGGCTTCACCGGCAGCAAGGAGGACTTCATCGCGATGCTGGAACCACTGGCGGACGCCGGGTACCGCGCGGTCGCCGTCGACGGGCGCGGGCAGTACGAGAGCGAGGGGACGGATCGCCAGGAGTCCTACGCGCAGGCGGAGTTGGCGCGCGACGCACTCGCGCAGACGGCCGCGCTCGGCCTCGGTGACGGCGGCGTCCACCTGCTCGGGCACTCGCTCGGCGGGCTGGTCGCACGCGCCGCGGCCATCCTGGATCCGGCACCGTTCCGCTCGCTGACCCTGATGTCGTCCGGGCCCGCGCAGGTCGTCGAGGCCCAGCAGATCAAGGCGAAGATCCTGGGTGACGCGCTCGCGACCATGAGCATGGACCGGGTCTGGGAGGCCATGCGCGCCTTCGACCCGCCCGCGGAGGCCGAGACGGGCGGCGAGGACCTGCGGCGGCGCTGGATGCGCCACCGCCCCGCCCAGCTGATCGCCACCGGCCGCCAGCTCGCCACCGAGCCCGACCGGGTGGCCGAGGTCGCCGCCACCGGACTGCCGGTCCACGTCGTCTCCGGCGAGCGCGACGACGTCTGGCCGGTCCCCCTGCTCGACGAGATGGCCGGGCGGCTGGGCGCCCGCCGGACCCGGATCGAGGGCGCCGAGCACTCCCCCAACACGGACCGGCCGGAGCCGACGGCGGCCGCCCTGGTCTCCTTCTGGGACAGCCTGTAGCCGAGGGCGCCGCGGCCCCGGCCCCCGCTCAGTACTGCGACTGGAGGTGCTGCCAGAAGCCGTCGCGGAGCGCCCGCCGCAGATGGGCGTGGCCGCGCAGCGAGTGCTGGAGCAGGCGCTCGGCCTCGACCAGCAGGTCCTGGTCGACGGAGCCCGGCAGGTACGGGTGCCC
Organism: Streptomyces sp. 840.1; assembly: GCF_003751445.1. Taxonomy (NCBI): domain Bacteria; kingdom Bacillati; phylum Actinomycetota; class Actinomycetes; order Kitasatosporales; family Streptomycetaceae; genus Streptomyces; species Streptomyces sp. 840.1. The sequence goes on from NZ_RJUU01000001.1 coordinate 726,861, forward strand.
GGGGAGCAGGTCGGCCAGGGACTCGCGGCCGCGCGCGGCGAGCCAGGCCGCGGCGATCTGCGTGCCGACGAAGCGGACGTCGTCGCGCGAGGGCGCCGGGGAGTCGTCCTCGTAGGTGGTGACGGGGCGTCTGGTCACGTAGGGGCGGCAGAAGTCGAGGTCGAAGGTGCGCTGGCTGTCGACCTCCCAGAGCAGTGGTTCGGCCTGGTTGCGGCCTTCCGCGGCCTCGATGCCCCAGAGGTGGACGCGGGCCCCGTACCCCTGTGCTGCCTCGACGGCCGACACCAGGTCCTCGTCGCCGCCGACGAGTGCGGCATCGCTGATGGCGCGGTGGCGGGCGAGGGATTCGAGGTCGGTGCGGATGAGTGAGTCGACGCCCTTCTGCTGGTTGTTGGCGTTGAGGTTGCCGAGTCTGACCTTGACGTCGGGGAGTTCCGCGATGGACTGCTGCTCGACGGTGTGGATCCGGCGCCTGGCCCCGTCGTACCAGTACACGCGGAGGAGCCGGCTGTCCGCGAAGATCGTGCGGGCCTTGTCGATGAAGGCCTCGATCAGCCCCTCCGAGTCGAGGTCGAAGGAGCGCCGGTCCTCGGTGCCGGTGACGAGCAGCCCGGCCGCGGCGTACACATAGCCCGCGTCGACGAAGATCGCGTGGGTCGAGGGGGTCTTCGACACCTCGGCGAGCACGCGCTGGAGCAGTTCGTTGGTGCGGTCCAGACGCTCGCCGGTCTCTGCGTCGTTCATACGGGCCTCGTCGTGGATGTCGTCGTCCGCGCATGCTCGGTTACCTGCTGGTACTTAGACATCCAAAAAATTTCCTTAGCGTAGGGAATGATTGCAGGAGGCAAGCCGTTGTACACCTCGTGGGGCGCGAGACGTACCAGCCTGGCGCCCCTCATCCTTGCGGACGGGTCACCCGTCCTCCCAGTAGTTCTCCAGCAGGAGGATCAGACGAAGGGAAGCCGTATGCGCTTCGAGATCATGCGACTCGACGATGTCGACGGTACCGCCGTGGACAGCACCGTCGTGGACGCCGCCTCCGTCAACCGGATCGTGCAGCAGGCCGCAGCATTGGGCCAGCGCATCTATATCCGCCCGGCCGACAACTCGGCCTCGTAACACCTTGCCGGTATAAAGACGAAGCGCCCCCGCACGGACCGATCGTGCGGGGGCGCTGTGCTGCGCGGGGCGGGGTCAGGCGTTCTGGATGACCTGGGTGACGCCGTTGATGATCTGCTGCACGGCGATGGCGGACAGCATCATCCCGGCCAGCCTGGTGACCAGCACGACGCCGCCGTCCTTGATGACCCGGATGATCAGCAGCGAGTAGCGCATGGTCAGCCAGAGCACCACGTGCATGGCGACGATCGCCGTCCAGACGGAGAACTGGCTCCCGAGGCTGTCGGCGTGCTGGACGGCGAGGATCACCGAGACGATCGCGCCGGGACCGGCGAGCAGCGGCATGCCGAGCGGTACGAGCGCCACGTTGACGTCCTTCGTCTGCGTCGGCTCGTCCGTCTTGCCGGTCAGCAGGTCCAGCGCGATCAGCAGCAGGAGCAGACCGCCCGCGATCATCAGCGCGGGTACGGAGACGTGGAGGTAGTCCAGGATCTGCTGGCCGAGCACTCCGAAGACGGCGATCACGCCGAAGGCGACGGAGACCGCCTGCAGCGCCATCTTGCGCTGGGTCTTGGCGGGGCGGCCGGCGGTGAGGGCCAGGAAGATCGGGGTGATTCCGGGCGGATCCATAATCACAAAAAGCGTGAGAAAAAGGGATCCGAAGACAGCGACGTCGAACACAGTGAGCCTTGCGGGGAGAGAGCGGGAATTCGGCAGGGACGGCGCACCGGACGAGTGCCGGACCGGCGTCCGCCGGAGAGTCCGGACGGCAGCCGCAACAGCACGGTGCGCAGGGGGGGTGCGTGGTACGCGGGGGTGGTGCGGGCGGCGTCGCGGTGCGGCGCGGCCGGGTGGGGCAGTGGCGCGCGGGCCGTTACGGGACGAGCGGTCCGCCGGCTCCCGGCACGGGGAATGCCCCGGTGGCGCGCCGGGTGATCTCGCCGTAGATCTCGGGGTCGGTGACGTTCTCGCCGAGCCGTACGGTCTTGCGGCTGCCGTGGTAGTCGCTCGACCCGGTGGCCAGCAGCCCCAGCTCGCGGGCGAGCCCGCGCAGCCTGGCCCTGGTCGGCTCGTCGTGGTCCATGTGGTCGGCCTCGATACCGTCGAGCCCGGCGGCGGCCAGCTCCGCGATGGCGGATTCGGGGATCACGTGGCCGCGCTTGACGGCGGCGGGGTGGGCGAGCACGGTGACGCCGCCGGCGGCCTTGACCAGCCGGACCGCGTCGAAGGGGTCGAGCTCGTGCTTCTCGGCGTGGGCGCGCCCGCCGTCGGCGAGCCACTGCGGGGTGAAGGCGTCGGAGACGCTCGGCACGACGCCGAGCTCGACCAGTGCGGTGGCGATGTGCGGCCGCCCGACCGATCCGTCGCCGGCGATCCGCGCGACCTGCTCCCACTCGACCGGCACGCCCAGCTCCTGGAGCTTGCGCACCATGGTCCTGGCGCGCGGCACCCGGTCGTCGCGGACCAGCTCGCGCTCGCGCGCCAGCTCGGGCTCGTCGGGGTCGAAGAGGTAGGCCAGCATGTGCAGGCCGCCCGCGCCTTCGAGCCGGCAGGACAGCTCGGCGCCGGTGACCAGGGTGAGCCCGGCGGGCAGGGCGGCTATCGCCTCGGCGTGCCCGCGGACCGTGTCGTGGTCGGTGAGGGCTACGACGTCCAGGCCTGCGGCGGCGGCTTCCCGCACCAGCTCGGCGGGGGTGTCCGTGCCGTCCGACGCGGTGGAGTGGGTGTGCAGGTCGATGCGCACGACTCGGACTCCAGTGCTCGCGGCCGGATGGGGGACGCCCAAGGATAACCGGCTCACGCGTCGGTTCCGGACCCGCTCAGGGACCGCTCAGCAGCCGGGGGGTGAGCGCGCCGCAGGGCACGAGGTCGACCTCTCCCCCGGCGTCACGCAGATCGGTGAGCACCAGTTCGTCGTACATCAGGAGGCCGGACTGCTCGGGCCAGACGATCGCCCAGAGCCACAGGCCGCGCGCCTCACCGGCGAAGACGGCCCGGTCGGCGGGGGCGTCCTTCACGTGCCAGAGCGGGGTCGGCCGTCCGGCGGCGAGCACCTTGACGTCCGGCGGGCCGTCCACCCGCAGGTACGGGCCAGGGTCGGGGCCGTCGATTCCGGCGTACCGCGCACCGAGTCCGACGCCGAGCTCCTCGGCGACGAGCAGCAGCTCACCGATGCCGCCGAGCGGCCCCGGTCCGGAGCAGGCCACGGCGGTGGCCCGGCCGCCGCCCCGGTCGTCGCCCGCGCACGCCACACCGGTGAAGAGCCAGCCGACCGGCAGCGGCCAGGGCATCCACACGGGCACCCGTGCGCGGTGCACCACCACACCGAGCGCCTCCACACCGGGCGGGATGACCGGCTGCAGCGGCTGCACACTGCCGTGCACGTCGCACTGCCAGGTGTCGTCGAAGAAACCGGGCGCCTTGACCCGGCCTCCGCACTTCGGGCAACTGGGTTCGCCCCTCATAACAACCAACCGTCCTCCCCGGCCGTCGCCGCGTCAAGGACGATCACCCTTCCGCAGTGTGGCTCTCACCAGGGGATTTAGATGTAGCTTGCATTTATTAGCCTCTCTAACTTATTCTGTGCATAACGCATCGATCTAGTGGAGAGCGAGTAGTCCCATGCAGGGAGAGGATCCGTTCGACTCAGGAACGGTCAGCATCCTGCGCCAGCCGAAGGCCGTCTGGGCCACAGCGGGCGCTTCTGTTGTCGCGTTCATGGGAATCGGCCTGGTTGACCCGATTCTGCCGTCCATCGCCAAGGGCCTGGAAGCGACGCCGAGTCAGGTGTCCCTGCTCTTCACCTCCTACTTCCTGATCACCGCCGTGGCGATGCTGGTGACCGGCTTCGTCTCCAGCCGGATCGGCGGGCGCAAGACGCTGCTGGCCGGGCTGGCGCTCGTCGTGGTCTTCGCCGCGCTGTCCGGCACCTCGTCATCCGTGGCGGAGCTCGTCGGCTTCCGGGCCGGCTGGGGCCTGGGCAACGCCCTCTTCGTCTCGACGGCGCTCGCGGTGATCGTCGGCGCGGCCGCGGGCGGCAGCTCGGCGGCGATCCTGCTGTACGAGTCGGCGCTCGGCCTCGGCATGGCCTGCGGGCCGCTGCTCGGCGCGCTGCTCGGTGACGCCAGCTGGCGCTACCCGTTCTTCGGGACCGCCGCGCTGATGGCGATCGGCTTCGTCTGCATCACGGCGTTCCTCAAGGAACAGCCCAAGCCCGCGAAGAAGACGTCACTGCTCGACCCGATCAAGGCGCTCGGCCACCGCGGCCTCGCCTCCGTCGCCACCTCGGCGTTCTTCTACAACTACGCCTTCTTCACGATCCTGGCGTTCACGCCGTTCGTGCTGAACATGTCGCCGTACAAGTCCGGCGCGGTGTTCTTCGCCTGGGGCCTGCTGCTCGCGGTGTTCTCGGTACTGGTCGCGCCGAGGCTGCAGAAGCGCTTCGGCTCGCTCAAGGTGGTCGGCGCCTCGCTGGTGCTGCTCGCCGCCGACCTGGTCATCCTCGGCTACGGCAACCACACCACGGCCATCGTCTGCACGATCGTCTCCGGCGCCTTCATCGGCATGAACAACACCGTCTACACGGAGCTGGCACTCGGGGTGTCCGACGCGCCGCGTCCGGTGGCCAGCGCCGGTTACAACTTCGTCCGCTGGTTCGCCGCGGCCGCCGCGCCCTTCCTGGCCCCGAAGATCGAGGAGTGGAGCAACATCCACATCCCGTTCGTGATCGCCGCCGTCGCCGCCGTCATCGGCGCGGTAGTCGTCTGGGTGCGGCGCTCGGCCCTCACCCACGAGGCGGAGGAGCTGGAGCCGAAGCACGCCACCGAGGACGGCGTCACGGTCTTCGCCAACTGAACCACCGGGGCCGGGCCCGGACCCGCCCCGCCCTCGAACGCCCCGCCCGCGGCCGCCTCCTCGCCGCGCGGCGGGGCTTTCGGCGTTTCCGCAGGCCCGCACCGCCCGCCCGGTGTCAGTCCAGGGCCACCGGGGCGCGCAGCGGATCGCGCAGGTCCGTCCCCCGGGACAGCCACCGCTCCTGGAGCTCCTGAGCGCCCCGGACCCGCTTCCAGGCGGCCTCGTTGTGCGTCATCGGCAGCAGCGGCAGGAACCGCACCGCCTCCATCGGCGCGTCCAGCTCCAGATCCTCGACCAGGCCCCCGGGCTCGGCGACGAGCACGGAGCTGAACGGCGCTCCGGGCCACAGCGGCTCACCGAGGTCCAGCGAGGCGCCGGGAGCCACGATCACCCCCTCCACCTGCGGCGAGGCGGCGAGCACCGCGAGCTTGCGCAGCACCTGGTCGGTGTCCGCGAGGCCGGCCCGCACCGACAGGACCAGTTCGGCCCGAGGTCCCTTCACCGGGTCGGCGAAGGGGTCGGAGGGGTCGGCCATCGGCTGCGCGGACATGCCGAGCGTGGCGTACCTCACCACGTCGCCGTCGATGAACCGGAGCACCTCGATCCGTTCCGTACCGAGGAATGTCACTGCCGCACGTGCGTCCGGTTCACCCAGGCCCGTCCGCAGACGGGCCTCGACCAGAGCAAGAATTTCTGCCATGTGGCGAGCATAGGACGCGTATGGAACGGGCAAAGTAAGAGATTGGCCCTGTGCCTGCTGATAGCCTGGGCCCGCCGGTCGGGACAGCACGCAGAAGCGTCGCTCTCAAGTCCCGACGCAACGTCGTCCCTCACGGGGGACCGACCGGAGGAGGTGGGGCTGCGGTGGATCCAAGTCGACCGTGCAGTACCAACCGCTCTTCCGCCCGACACCTTTCTTCTGTGATCTGACGCCTTCCCGGCCACGGCCCATGGCGTTTCGCACGACGGAAGAGCACCCCCTTTTTGCCTGTCTGTAGCGAACGCCGTCATCGCGCCGCCGCGGTGCCGCCCGCTTTGCGGACGTGAGCCCACGTCCCCATTCCGGGCTGTTCCACGCCCTCGCCGACGGCCCCTCCGTGAAGGAGCCCAGCCATGTCGATGATCCGTGACCTGCGCGCTGTGGTGCGCCCGTCCCTGCGCAAGACCAACACGCTGCACAGCAGCTACGACACCACCCGTGATCCGTCCGCCTCCAGCGCGGTCGTCGACTGCGCGGTCTACCGCGACGGACGCCGGGTCGCGGAGGAGGACGGCACCTGCCGTACGCCGCACGAGGCGATGCTCCGGGTGCGGGAGAAGGGCGGCTTCGCCTGGATCGGCCTCCACGAGCCGACCGAGGAGGAGTTCGCGGGCATCGCCCGGGAGTTCGGGCTGCACCCGCTGGCCGTCGAGGACGCCGTCCACGCCCATCAGCGGCCGAAGCTGGAGCGGTACGACGACACCCTGTTCACCGTCTTCAAGACCATCCACTACGTCGAGCACGCCGAGCTGACCGCGACCAGCGAGGTCGTGGAGACCGGCGAGGTGATGTGCTTCACCGGCCGGGACTTCGTCATCACCGTGCGGCACGGCGGCCACGGCTCGCTGCGCGCGCTGCGCCACCGGCTCCAGGACGACCCCGAGCTGCTCGCCAAGGGCCCGTCTGCGGTCCTGCACTCCATCGCCGACCATGTCGTCGACGGCTACATCGCGGTGGCGGGCGCCGTGCAGGAGGACATCGACGAGGTGGAGATCGAGGTCTTCTCCACTCCCGACAAGGGCGGCCCGCGCGGTTCGGACGCCGGCCGGATCTACCAGCTCAAGCGCGAGGTGCTGGAGTTCAAGCGGGCCGTGTCGCCGCTCCTGCGCCCGATGCAGCTGCTCAGCGAGCGGCCGATGCGGCTGATCGACCCGGACATCCAGAAGTACTTCCGAGACGTCGCGGACCACCTCGTACGGGTGCAGGAAGAGGTCATCGGCTTCGACGAGCTGCTGAACTCGATCCTCCAGGCCAACCTGGCGCAGGCGACCGTCGCGCAGAACGAGGACATGCGCAAGATCACCTCCTGGGCGGCCATCATCGCCGTGCCGACGATGATCTGCGGGGTCTACGGCATGAACTTCAAGCACATGCCCGAGCTGCGCTGGACGTACGGCTATCCGATGGTGCTGGGCTTCATCGGCGTGGTCTGCTTCTCCATCCACCGCATGCTCAAGCGCAACGGCTGGCTCTGACCGTTCCGCCACCGGCCGGCCCCTGTGCCGGCCGGTCTAAGCTCTGCCCCATGACTGCTGCTGACACGCTGCTCGGACCGGCCCTCGTCGAGGAGGCCACCAAGAAGTCGGGCCTGGTCTGGGTGCGCGGCACCGGGCCCGCGCGGGCACTGTGGCACGTGTGGCACGAGGGCGCGGCGTACTTCGTCGGGGACGGCCCCGGCGAGCAGCCGCTGCCGGCCGGTCTCACCGACGGGGCCAACGCCGAAGTGACCGTCCGCAGCAAGGACAAGGGCGGCCGGCTCGTCGCCTGGACGGCTTCGGTGGCCCAGCTCGCCCCGCACTCCGAGGAGTGGGAGGCGGCGGTGGCCGAGCTCAGGGGCAAGCGGCTGAACGCGCCGGACGCGGAACAGATGACCGAACGCTGGGCGCGCGAGTGCCGGATCGTACGGCTCACGCCGCTCGACTCCCGTACCGATCTGCCGACGGGCTCGGGGGCTGCGGCGCCGCTGCCCACCACCGCGACCACCCGGCAGCCGGTACCGGCCGGGCTGCCACGGCTGCTGAAGCGCTCGCTCAGGAAGCCGTAGCGGCCCGCCCGGCGGACCCGTCCTGCGCCTACGAGGTGGACTTGGGAAGCTGGCGCCCGTAGTCGACGGTGGCATCCTCGGCCGGGGCCTTCAGCGCGAAGTCCTTGCCCCAGTCCGCGAGCGTGATGACGCCCCCGCCGCCGCCGCGCGCGAAGCGCAGCGGGTACGGCTTGCCGTCCAGGGACACGTCGAGCGCGCCGCCCACGCCCTTGCCACCGGTGATCCGGATGGTGCGGTCGGCGCCGATCCTGTCGCGGTCCCCCTTGCCGACGTCGCCGTGCAGCGTCAGCAGGCCGTCGAGCAGCACCTTCTTGTCGGTGAAGCCGCGCAGCTGCTTGTAGGTGGGGTCGTCCTGGGGGACCTTCACGTACTTGTCGTCCAGCTTGTCCGCCGCCGCCCCATCGGCCTCGTTCGCCTTGCCGGCGTCCGCCGTGCCGTGGTTCCAGAAGCCGGCGTCCGCCTTGAGGTAGAGCACGTCCCCGATCCGGAGCAGCTCGAAGGTGCTGTTCTTCGACGTGACGGAGCCGGCCCCGCCCTCGTCCTTGAGCCGCATGTCGATCTTGTACGTGCCGCCCTTGCTGACCAGGGTGCCGGCCAGCCGGACCATGTCGGAGGAGTCCGCCGCGGCCCGCGCCTTCTTCTCGATCTCCGGCGCGTCCAGTCTGCCGACGCCGTTGGTCCCCTTGTCCGGATCCTCGTCCGCGCACGCGGTCAGCGCCGCGCCGAGCCCCGCGCAGAGCACGACGGCGAGGGTGGCGGTCCGGCGGCGGGCCCGGACGGTCGGGACAAAAGAGGTCACAGGCGCACTGCCTCTCATCTGCGTGGCGGGGGTGGCAGACGGCAGCGTACCTGTGCGGCCTACACCTTCCGGCAGAGAGTCGCGACGACCGCTCTCCAGGGCGACCTGCGGCGGTACGGGCTAGCCTGAACCCGTCATAACGGTGCAATAAATGTCACAACAGACCGGATGCGTAAGCCGGCGACGGAGGAGGAGGCGCAGGCATGGCAGCAGGGACGCCCCGGGTCTTCGTCTCGCACCTCTCCGGCGTGCCGGTCTTCGACCCGAACGGGGACCAGGTGGGGCGCGTCCGTGACCTGGTCGCCATGCTGCGCGTCGGCGGGCGGCCGCCCCGGCTGCTCGGCATCGTCGTCGAAGTGGTGAGCCGGCGCCGGATCTTCCTGCCGATGACCCGGGTGACGGGCATCGAGTCCGGACAGGTCATCACCACGGGCGTGGTCAACATGCGGCGCTTCGAGCAGCGGCCCACCGAACGCCTGGTGCTGGGCGAGTTCCTCGACCGGCGGGTCAGCCTGGTGGAGACCGGCGAGGAGGTCACCATCCTGGACGTCGCGATCCAGCAGCTGCCGGCCCGCCGCGACTGGGAGATCGACAAGTACTTCGTGCGCAAGGGCAGGGGCGGGGCGCTGCGCCGCAAGGGCGAGACCCTGACGGTCGAGTGGTCGGCGGTCAGCGGCTTCTCGCTGGAGGAGCACGGGCAGGGCGCGGAGTCGCTGGTCGCCACCTTCGAGAGGCTGCGCCCGACCGATGTCGCCAACGCCCTGCACCACCTCACCCCGAAGCGGCGTGCGGAGGTCGCCGCCGCGCTCGACGACGACCGGCTGGCCGACGTCCTGGAGGAGCTCCCCGAGGACGACCAGGTGGAGATCATCGGCAAGCTCCAGGAGGAGCGGGCGGCGGACGTCCTGGAGGCGATGGACCCCGACGACGCGGCCGACCTGCTGTCCGAGCTGCCCGAGGAGGACAAGGAGCGGCTGCTGACGCTGATGCGCCCGGACGACGCGGCCGATGTCCGGCGCCTGATGTCGTACGAGGAGCGGACGGCGGGCGGCCTGATGACCACCGAGCCGATCATCCTGCGCCCGGACGCCACGGTCGCCGACGCCCTCGCCAGGGTCCGCCAGCAGGACCTCTCCCCCGCGCTCGCCGCCCAGGTGTACGTGTGCCGGTCGCCCGACGAGACGCCCACGGGCAAGTACCTGGGCACGGTGCACTTCCAGCGGCTGCTGCGCGATCCGCCGTTCACCCTGGTCAGCTCGATCGTCGACAGCGATCTGGTGGCGCTGACGCCGGACACCCCGCTGTCGGTGGTGACCAGCTACCTCGCGGCGTACAACCTGGTCTCGGTGCCCGTGGTGGACGAGAGCGGCTCGCTGCTGGGCGCGGTGACCGTCGACGACGTGCTCGACCACCTGCTGCCCGACGACTGGCGGGAGACCGACTTCCACGGCCGCGAGGGGGTGCTCCGTGGCCGGTGAGGACCGCTCCAGGGCGTCGAACGGCTCGACCGCCCTGACCCGTACCCCCAGGACCCGGCTCGACCAGCCGAAGGACCCGAGGCGGCGGCTGCTGCCCGAGTACGACCCCGAGGCGTTCGGCAGGTTCTCGGAACGGATCGCGCGGTTCCTGGGGACCGGGCGGTTCATCGTCTGGATGACCCTCATCATCATCGTCTGGGTGGTGTGGAACATCTTCGCGCCGGGGAACCTGCGCTTCGACGAGTACCCGTTCATCTTCCTGACCCTGATGCTGTCCCTCCAGGCCTCCTACGCGGCCCCGCTGATCCTGCTCGCACAGAACCGGCAGGACGACCGCGACCGGGTGACCCACGAGCAGGACCGGGCCCAGAACGAGCGCTCCATCGCCGACACCGAGTACCTGACCAGGGAGATCGCGGCGCTGCGGATGGGCCTCGGAGAGGTCGCCACCCGCGACTGGATCCGCTCCGAACTGGAGGACCTGGTGCGGGATCTCGACGACCGCAGGACACCGGCGGGGGCCGAGGGCGACGAAGACCGCTGACAAGGCTACTCGCGCGTAGGAAGAGCCGCCGTGATGCCCGCCCGTCTCCCGCCACACCCTTTCCAGGAGCGGGGCGCGCACCCGTACTATCGACGGTATGGCTACGGAAGACGCGGTGCTTGAGGCACTGGCGACAGTGAACGACCCGGAGATCCACCGCCCGATCACCGAGCTGGGCATGGTGAAATCGGTCGAGATCGATCCTGACGGTGTAGTCGCTGTCACGGTGTATCTCACCGTTTCCGGCTGCCCGATGCGCGAGACGATCACCAACAACGTGACCGACGCGGTGGCCCGCGTCGAAGGCGTGTCCCGGGTCGAGGTCACCCTCGACGTGATGAGCGACGAGCAGCGCAAGGACCTGGCGAGCTCGCTGCGCGGCGGCACGGCGGAGCGCGAGGTGCCCTTCGCCCAGCCCGGCTCGCTGACCCGGGTGTACGCGGTCGCCTCCGGCAAGGGCGGCGTCGGCAAGTCCTCGGTGACCGTGAACCTCGCGGCCGCGATGGCCGCCGACGGCCTCAAGGTCGGCGTCGTGGACGCGGACATCTACGGGCACAGCGTGCCCCGGATGCTCGGCGCGGACGGCAAGCCGACCCAGGTCGAGAACATGATCATGCCGCCGTCCGCGCACGGCGTGAAGGTCATCTCCATCGGCATGTTCACCCCGGGCAACGCCCCGGTGGTGTGGCGCGGCCCGATGCTGCACCGCGCGCTCCAGCAGTTCCTCGCCGACGTGTACTGGGGCGATCTGGACGTCCTGCTGCTCGACCTGCCGCCGGGCACCGGTGACATCGCGATCTCCGTGGCCCAGCTGGTGCCGAACGCGGAGATCCTGGTCGTCACGACCCCGCAGCAGGCGGCCGCCGAGGTGGCGGAGCGGGCCGGCTCGATCGCCGTACAGACCCACCAGAAGATCGTCGGCGTCGTCGAGAACATGTCGGGCATGCCCTGCCCGCACTGCGACGAGATGGTCGACGTGTTCGGCTCGGGCGGCGGCGCCCGGGTGGCGGAGGGGCTGACCCGGACGGTCGGCGCGGAGGTGCCGGTGCTCGGCTCCATCCCGATCGACGTACGGCTGCGCGAGGGCGGCGACGAGGGCAAGCCCGTCGTCCTGTCCGACCCCGACTCGCCGGCGGGCAAGGCGCTGCGTTCCATCGCGGACAAGCTGAGCGGCCGTCAGCGCGGCCTGTCAGGCATGTCCCTGGGCATCACCCCGCGCAACAAGTTCTGACCCCGGACGAACCCGTGGCGGGCCGGGGCGGTGCTCCCCGGCCCGCCCCCGGTCCCGCCTGCGGCTACGCGTACGACGTGATGTCACCGACGGCCGAGAAGCCCAGCCCGTAAGCGCTCATGCCCCGCCCGTACGCCCCGATGTGCACCCCGCCGTGCGCCGACCCTGCCAGCACCCAGCCGAACTCGGACTCGCGGTAGTGGAAGGCCACCGGCACCCCGTCGACCGGCAGCGAGAGCGCCGACCACTCGGGGCCGTCCAGATCGTCGGCCAGCTCGAAGGCCGTCTCCGTCTGCTGGTCCAGCCAGTCGTCCCGCAGGGTGTGGTCCATCTGCGCGGGCCAGGTGTAGGCCAGCAGGCCCGAGCCGGCCAGCCAGGCCGCCGATGAGACCGTCGTGGCGTCCAGGACACCCGTACCGTCGCCGCTGCGCCGCACCGGGCTGCTGGCCACGGTCACGACGACGGCGAAGCGCTGTCTGTCCTCGCCCGCGTCGCTGCGCACCGAGGGTTCGTCGCCGTGGCCGGTGGAGCCGTGCTGCACCGTGCCGTCCGCGGCGGTGCCCACCTGCATCAGCCAGCGCGGCCCGGTGAACGCCTCGTCAAGTCCGTACCAGGGGAAAGGCGCCTTCAGATAGCCGTCGACCGTGAGCCGGGCCGCCGGCACCCCCTCTGCCGTGCCTGTGTCCGGCGCACCTTCCGCGCCCACCCGACTCGTTGTCTCCATCTGTCCGGCCGCCTCCTCGATCCGTAGGGTCCGGAGCGGCCCGCCCCCCTCGGGCGTCCTCACAACCGGACAGATGGAGAATAGCCATACCGTCCGGACGAGTCGGGATTGACGGGTGTCAGGTGGCGTCTGCGTCGAACGGCGGGTGATCGTCCTTCGCGGGCTGCTCACGCTTCTTGAGCAGGTCCGGAGCGCCTGCGGAGCCGTTCGCCGCGGTGACCGCGGAACCGCCCGACACGCCGCTCTTCGCCTCCACCGACGAGGTCGCGCGGCCGTTGACCACGTCCGTGACCTCGGAGACCTCCTTGCGCAGGTCGAAGCTCTCGCGGATCTCCTTCAGCCCGAGATCGTCGTTGCCGTCCATGAGCTGCTTGCGGACGAACGTCTTGGGGTTGAGGTCCTCGAACTCGAAGTCCTTGAACTCCGGGCCGAGCTCCGTGCGGATGTCTTCCTTGGCGCTCTCGGAGAACTCACGGATCTTGCGAATGAAGCCCGTGACGTCCTGGATCACCTTGGGCAACTTGTCCGGACCGAAGATGAGCACGCCGATGATCGCGAGCGCCACCAGTTCGAGTGGTCCTATGTCATTGAACACCTTGCGGCTCCTCGTGTTCTCCGCGACCAGGTCGGATGAGGTCCGGACCCGGCCCACGGTACCCGGCCGAACTGTCCGCGCGGTAGCTTCCCGTGTCCGTCACGTGCCGGTTGCCGAACCGAGCGTCAAAGTCATGGTCAGGTCTTTACCACCGCGGGTCAGCTCGAGGTCCAGCCGGTCCCCCGGCCGGTGCGAGCGGATCTTCACGATCAGCTCCTCGCCGCTGTGCACCCGGGCGCCGTTCACCTCGGTGATGACGTCGCCGGGCCGGATCCCGGCCTTGGCGCCCGGACCGCCCTGCGTGACGGACGACTTGCCGTCCGCGCCCTGCTGCCCGACCTTGGCGCCGTCACCGGTGTACTTCATGTCGAGCGTGACGCCGATCACCGGGTGGGTGGCCTTCCCGGTGTTGATCAGCTCCTCGGCGACCCGCTTGCCCTGGTTGATCGGGATGGCGAAGCCGAGGCCTATGGAGCCTGCCTGGCCGCCCTCGGTCGTCGAGCCGCTGTCTGCGGCACGGATGGCGCTGTTGATCCCGATGACGTGCGCGTCGGTGTCGACCAGCGGTCCGCCGGAGTTGCCCGGGTTGATCGGGGCGTCGGTCTGCAGCGCGTCGACGTAGCTGATGTCGCTGCCGTCGCCCTTCTCGCCGCCTGCCGTGATCGGCCGGTCCTTGGCGCTGATGATGCCGGAGGTGACCGTGTTGGACAGGTCGAACGGTGCCCCGATGGCCACCACCGGGTCGCCCACCCGCACGTTGTCGGAGTTGCCGAGCGGCAGCGGCTTCAGCCCGGAGACGCCGCTGACCTTGACCACGGCCAGGTCGTAGCCGCTGTCCTTGCCGACCACCTCGGCGTTCGCCGTCTCCCCGCCGCTGAACGTCACGGTGATCTCACCGGACGAACCGGCGGGGGCCACGACGTGGTTGTTGGTGAGGATGTGTCCCTTGTTGTCGAGGACGAAGCCGGTGCCGGTGCCGGACTCGGTGCTTCCGCTGACGTGCAGGGTGACCACGCTGGGCAGCGCGCTGGCCGCGATACCGGCGACGCTGTCGGGAGCGCGGCCGCCACCGTTGCGTTCGTCCTGGGCCAGATCGATCTGGGTGAGGCCGCCGTTGCGCTCTATGTAGGCGCCTATCCCGCCGCCGATGCCGCCCGCCACCAGGGCCAGGAGCAGCGCGCCGACGAGGACGGAGCCGCGCCGGTTCTTCCGCCGGCCGCCGTCGGTGCCGAGCGGGGGGCCGGGGTTGGTGATCAGGGGCTGCCGGGGCGCGCCCCAGGGGTCGTACTGAAGCCATTGCGGCGACGGGTGGTGGTGGGGCTGCTGCGACTGCTGGTGGGGCTGGGGCTGCTGGGGCTGCTGATGGTGCTGGTGCTGGTGCTGGGGCTGCTGGGGGCCCTGCGGCAGTGCGGCCGGGGGCGGGAAGGCGGCCGGCGGGACGGAAGCCGGGGCGGGGGCCGGTACGGGGGCGGGGGCGGGCGCTGTCGTGATGCCCGCGCCGTTCGTGCCCGAGTAGGGCGGCGGTACGGGGGTGCCGTGTGCCGGGGTCTGGACCGGCCGCTGCACGGGGGGTGCGGGCGCCCAGGGACCGGGGCCGCCGTAGGGCGGGGTGCTGTACTGGTCGGGCTCGTGCAGCGGCCGCGCCGCCCGTGGCGCGGCCTCGGCCGAGGCGGACACCTCCGGCTCCGTGCCCGCCTCGGCCCCGCCGCTCTCAGCGATCGCGTCCGACGGGGGCACCGCGTCCTCGACGGGCGACGGATCCTGAGGCGCTGTGTCCGTGCTGCGCCCCGGCGTGGGCCTGCTCCACCACTTCGCCTTCGGCTCGGTGGGCTTCCCGTCGTCCATGCTCTCCCCGCAACTGCCTCAACTGGCCTCTGCACGCCCCACTGGGGCGTCCCTCCCGGAAATCCTGCCGGAATTCAACCAGGTTTGTGCATGCCCTGCGCGGACGTGTGTCAGCGACGGGGAAGGAGCGGCAGCCCGTGGTTGGCGGGAACCGGCAGTCCGGCCGCCGATGTGGGGGTCCGGGACGGCTCGGGGGAGGCCGTGGAGAGTCCGCTGCCGAGCGCCTGGGCGAACAGCGGGCTGGTGCCGTTGGGACGTATCAGCGAAGGCGCGGACACGTTGGCCTGGACGGGCAGCGCGTAACGGCTCCCGGTGAGACCGCCGGTGCCGAGCAGGGGCGGGGCCGAGGAGAACGCCAGCGGCGCGGCGTTCATGACGAGGGAGACCCGGCGGTCGCCGATGCCGGCGGCCGGGAGCGTGCCGTGGCCGCCCCCGCGGCGGCTGACGGTGGTGCCGCTCTCGGCGCGAGCGTCGGCGTCCAGCGGTGTGGCGCTGGAGCCCGGACCCTCGGCCCGGGTCGGGGAATCGGGTCCCGCGTCCGTCGGCAGGGCGCCGCCCAGGGCGATGGCGGCCAGCGAGACGGCACTGGCGGCGGCGAACGCGAACCTGCGGCCCCGCCACGGCGAACGGTCGGCCTCGCGGCTGACCTCGTGGATACGGAACGCGGGCCGGGTCGGTCCGGCCGGAAGGACCGCGGCGGAGCCGTGCGCGGCCGGGAGGTATCCGAAGCCGTCGAGCGGCGAGCCGCCCGAGGGTGAGTCCGCGCGGCTGCCGAGCGGCCGCGTCACCGGGAAGACTCCGTCACCGAAACGGCCTGAGCCGCCCATTGGTCTTCCCCGACTGTCGTCGTCACCACCCGGTCCACCGGGAAGGCCCTGCAAGCGGGCAAGGAAGCCCTCGGAGGGAGAGGGCGGGGCCGAGTCGGCGAAGACACTCTTCAGGCGCCGCTGGGCGGCAGCCTCGGCCTTGCACTTGGCACAGGTCGCGAGGTGGGCGAGCACCCGGTCACGGGCGTCGTGTTTGAGCTCGCCGTCGACAAGCGCGGCGAGCCGGTCCCCCAGGTGTTGTTCCGCGGAGGTCGGACCTGTGCCACTCACGCCGCTCCGCCCTCCCCTGCCGCGAGGACCCCGGTGAGCGAGCGCTGCTCGGCACGGGCCTCGGGCGAACGGTGCTGCAGCGCCTTGCGCAGGTGGGAGCGCCCGCGGTGGATGCGGCTGCGCACGGTGCCGAGCTTCACGCCGAGTGTCGCGGCGATCTCCTCGTACGAAAGTCCCTCGATGTCACAGAGCACGACCGCGGCCCGGAACTCGGGCGCGAGGGTGTCCAGCGCCTGCTGGACGTCGGCGTCGAAGTGGGTGTCGTTGAAGACCTGCTGCGGCGACGGCTCACGGCTCGGCAGCCGCTCGGCGGCGTCGTCACCCAGGGAGTCGAAGCGGATCCGCTGCTTGCGGCGCACCATGTCCAGGAACAGATTGGTCGTGATGCGGTGCAGCCAGCCCTCGAAGGTGCCGGGCGTATAGGTCGACAGCGAACGGAACACCCGGACGAAGACCTCCTGAGTGAGGTCCTCGGCGTCGTGCTGGTTTCCCGTCAGTCGATAGGCAAGGCGGTAGACACGACCGCTGTGCGTGCTGACGATCTCTTCCCATGAGGGCGGCGTCCACGCCTGGGAGTGCGCATCCGAGGCGAAGGTCGCGGTCGTTGCGGAGTCGTTGGAAGAACGGTCAGCAATGTTGGTCACGGATTTCGGCTCACCCACCGACCTGAGGAAGCGCCGCAGCACTCCTCCCCGATCCACAGGCGCAGCCGCACCTCCCCTGTCGGCTCTGGTGGTGTCCAGTGGAGCCCCTACCATAGCCACCTCGCCCGTTAGCTCCGGATAAGCCTTTTTCCTGCTGGGGCCGGGGGCAGCCCCGGGAACCGACTGCCCGTGATCCCCGGACCCGATCTGCGAGGCCGATCCACGGGCTTTCCCCTCTCCTTCCATAACGCCCGGTCCCATCTGCGGGTTCCCGGGTGCAGCGGATACAGTCACCGTTGCGCCAACTACGGGGACAGGAGAGGGCCATCACAGCCAACCGGCAGACGAGCTGGGCGTTCGCCGACGCCTTTGTCGCCGAGGACGAAGCACTGCGCTGGGCCCGGGACCGGGCCCGGGACGCGGGGCTCCGCTCGGTGTCACCGGGCACCGGCGCAGCGCTGCGCCTGCTCGCTGCCACGACGGACGCCAAAGCGGTCGCCGAAATCGGCACAGGTACGGGCGTGTCCGGCATCTATCTGCTGCACGGAATGCGGCCCGACGGGGTGCTGACCACGGTCGACCCGGAACCCGAGCGCCAGCAGTTCGCCCGCGAGGCCTTCCGGGCGGCGGGCTTCGCCGCCAACCGCGCCCGCTTCATCCCCGGCCGCGCGCTGGACGTACTCCCCCGGCTGGCGGACGGCGGATACGACCTCGTCTTCTGCGACGGCGACCGGATGGAGAGCCTGGACTGCCTCGCTGAATCGTTGCGCCTGCTGCGACCTGGCGGCCTGGTGTGTTTCGAGGGCGTTTTCGCGGACGGCCGTACGGTCGACTCGGCGCCCCAGCCCGCGGAGGTGCTGCGCCTGCGCGAACTGCTGCGCGCGGTCCGCGAGAGCCAGGAGCTGATGGCGACCCTGCTGCCGGTGGGCGACGGCCTGCTCTGCGCGGTACGGCGCGGCTAGGGCGTGTGTTGAAAGCAGCGTCGTCCGCCCGGAGGGCGGGCAGACGGGACTTTCAACACACGCTCTGGGGCCTGTCGGGCATGATCCGAACGAGCGGACCACGGCCTCTCGAAGGCCCTGGCCCCGATTTCCCCGGCACCGGACGCACTACTGCCCCGGCACGGAATCCGTGCCGGGGCAGTAGTGAAGTGTGGGCTCCTCCGCGTCAGCCGACGACCTTCTTGAGGGCATCGCCCAGCGCATCGGCCTCGTCCGGAGTCAGCTCCACGACAAGCCGACCGCCGCCTTCGAGCGGAACGCGCATGACGATGCCCCGCCCCTCCTTTGTCACCTCGAGCGGGCCGTCGCCCGTCCGCGGCTTCATGGCCGCCATGCTCGTTCCCCTTCCTGAAACCAGCTCATCGCAACCGGCGGCCCCATGACAGGCGCTGCCTCACCGGCATCGAACACATTGCTTCCAGGCCATTATCCCGCATCACAGACCCCGATGACCAACATCGCTCTGCATCGCTTGCGCAACGCGCTCGCTCAAAACCACCCAATTCGGCGAACGGACTGCGATACTCCGTCCCCCTTACCCCTCCATCGGGGCGTAATTGTTAGACGCAGGTCACATGTTCGCGTCCGCCGAAGTCGGCCATGCTTGCCTCGACAGACTTTGGACGAGGCGCAAAAGGGGACTCCACATGGCCGACGCCGTGCTCTGCGACGTGAGCGACGGGCTCGCGACGATCACGATCAACCGTCCCGACGCGATGAACGCGATGAACACCGCGGCCAAGGTGGCGCTGCGTGACGCCCTGACCTCCGTGGCCGCCGATCCGGCCGTGCGGGCGGTGCTGCTCACCGCCGCCGGCGAGCGCGCCTTCTGCGTCGGGCAGGACCTCAAGGAACACGTCGCCAAGCTGGCGGAGGCCCGGGAGTCGGACGGTGGCAACGCCCTCAGCACCGTGCGGGAGCACTACAACCCCATAGTGCGGGCCATCACCGAGATGCCGAAGCCCGTCGTAGCCGGGGTCAACGGGGTGGCGGCCGGTGCCGGTTTCGGTTTCGCCCTCGCCTGCGACTACCGGGTGGTCGCGGACACCGCTTCGTTCAACACCTCGTTCGCGGGTGTCGCGCTCACCGCCGACTCGGGCGTCTCCTGGACGCTGCCCCGGCTGATCGGCCCGAGCCGTGCAGCCGACCTGCTGCTCTTCCCCCGCTCGATCTCCGCGCAGGACGCCCAGGACCTGGGCATCGTGAACAGACTGGTACCCACCGCAGAGCTCGCCGCCGAGGCCGCCGCGGTGGCCCGCAGGCTGGCGGACGGCCCGACGGTGGCCTACGCGGCGCTCAAGGAGTCCCTGGCATACGGGGCGGGTCACACCCTCGGGGAGGCGCTGGAGAAGGAGGACGAACTCCAGACCCGGGCGGGCGCGTCGCAGGACCACGCGATCGCGGTGCGGGCCTTCCTCGACAAGGAACGGCCCAAGTACCTCGGGCAGTAGCCGCCCCACGCCCCGGAGCGGGCCCGCTCCTACGCCCCGGTGCCGCGCGCCACGCAGTCGACGAGATGGTCGTCGACCAGCCCGCACGCCTGCATCAGGGCGTAGGCGGTGGTGGGGCCGATGAAGCGGAGCCCACGCTTCTTGAGGTCCTTGGACAGTGCCGTGGACTCCGTCGTGACCGCCGGGACGTCCCCGAGCGTCCGGGGGGCGGGCCGGGTGGCCGGGTCGGGGGCGTACGACCAGATCAGCTCGTCCAGCTCACCGCTGCGCCAGCCGGCCAGCACCTTGGCGTTGGCCATGGTGGCGTCCACCTTCGCGCGGTTGCGGATGATGCCCTCGTCGGCCAGCAGCCGCTCCCGGTCGGCGTCCGTGAACCGCGCCACGGCGGGGATGCTGAACCCGGCGAACGCGGTGCGGAAGCCTTCCCTGCGGCGCAGGATCGTCAGCCAGGACAGGCCCGACTGGAACGCCTCCAGGCACAGCCGCTCGAAGAGCGCGTCGTCGCCGTGGACCGGGCGGCCCCACTCCGCGTCGTGATAGGCGAGGTAGTCCTCGGTGGACAGGCCCCACGGGCAGCGCAGCCGGCCGTCCGCCGCGGCTTCGGCTCCGCCGCTCATCGCCCGCCCTCCTCGTCCGGCCGGGGTGCGGCGGCGCTGTTCCCGGGGTTCGCCGGGGGCTGCCCCTGCTGATGCGGCTCCTGCTGCGGCTGCCAAGGGGCCTGCCAGGGCGTCTGGGACCGTCCCTGGTGCTCCTGGTGCTCCTGGTGCTCCTGGGGGAGATCGGGCTCCTTGAGGAGATCCGGGCCACCCGCCCTGGTGGCCTGCGCACCGGCGAGCGCGGACTCCAGCTCCGCGATCCGCGCGTCCCGCTCGGCGAGCTCGGCGCCGAGCCGGCCCAGCGCCTCGTCGACATCCGTCATCCGGTAGCCGCGGGCGGCGACCGGCAGCCTGAGCGCCTCGACATCCGCGCGGCCGACCGGGCGCGTCGCGGGCAGCGGATCGACCAGCTGCTCGGGCGCCACGTCCTGGAGGATCGCGCTCCTCCCTCCGCCGATCACCGCGAGGGTGACCGCGGCGACCACAACCACCATCGCGAGCAGCAAGAACCAGAACACGCGCATCTCCCCGGGAGCGGAATTTCGTCCGGCTCCGATCGTGCCATGCGGCACCGGCAGTCGGTGCCCCGCCCGGTGCGGCCTGCCGGGTTCGCCGCGCCCGCAGGGAGCGTGCGTGCCGGGCGGCGTGACGGGGCGGGCCGTGGCGGGCGAGGCATTAGGGTCGCAGTCGGTCCCGGCGGGAGATGCGCCGGAAAACTCACAGGGAGATTCACGGGATGCGAAGCGGTG
Source organism: Streptomyces sp. 840.1 (assembly GCF_003751445.1). Taxonomy (NCBI): domain Bacteria; kingdom Bacillati; phylum Actinomycetota; class Actinomycetes; order Kitasatosporales; family Streptomycetaceae; genus Streptomyces; species Streptomyces sp. 840.1. The sequence continues at coordinate 747,393 of NZ_RJUU01000001.1, forward strand.
CGCTCAGGCTGGGGCGGCGCGAGTTCGGTGCGCACGAGCCGGTGATCATGGCGATCGTGAACCGCACCCCGGACTCCTTCTACGACCAGGGCGCGACCTTCCGTGACGAGCCGGCTCTCTCCCGCGTCGAGCAGGCGGTGGCGGACGGTGCCGCGATCATCGACATCGGCGGGGTGAAGGCCGGGCCCGGCGAAGAGGTCACCGCCCAGGAGGAGGCCCGCCGGACGGTCGGGTTCGTCGCGGAGGTGCGCCGGCGTCACCCGGACGTGGTGATCAGTGTCGACACCTGGCGCCACGACGTCGGCGAAGCGGTCTGCGAGGCCGGCGCCGATCTGCTGAACGACGCGTGGGGCGGCGTCGATCCCAGGCTCGCGGAGGTGGCCGCGCGGTACGGGGCGGGCCTTGTGTGCACGCACGCGGGCGGCGCCGAGCCTCGGACCCGGCCGCACCGGACCGGGTACGAGGACGTGATGGCGGACATCCTGCGGGTGACCGTGGGGCTGGCCGAGCGGGCCGTCGAGCTGGGTGTCCGGCCGGACGGCATCATGATCGACCCGGGGCACGACTTCGGGAAGAACACCCGCCACTCCCTGGAGGCGACGCGCCGCCTCGAAGAGATGGCGGAGACGGGCTGGCCGGTGCTGGTCTCGCTGTCCAACAAGGACTTCGTGGGCGAGACCCTCGACCGCCCGGTGAAGGAACGCCTGATCGGCACCCTGGCGACCACCGCGGTGTCCGCGTGGCTGGGGGCGCGGGTGTACCGGGTGCACGAGGTGGCGGAGACGCGGGACGTCCTGGACATGGTGGCGGCCATCGCCGGGCACCGGGCGCCGGCCGTGGCGCGGCGCGGGCTCGCCTAGCGGGGCGGAGGCCGTGGGGGCACGGTGCGCTCCAGGCGTGCGCTCCCTGGCGGTGCGCCTGCGGCGGGCCTGTTCCCCCTCCCCGCCCCTTCCCGTAACCGGGGCTCCGCCCCGGGCCCCGCGCCTCAAACGCCGGCGAGGCTGGGGGCACGGGGAGGAAGGGAGCCCGGACCTGTCTGCGACGAGCCCGGGAACGTACCTGGCGACCGCCAGGGAACTCGCCGGGGAGGCGGCCCTAGCGGCCGACCTCCTTCGTCACCAGTGCCACCGCCTCGTCCACGTCGTCCGTGACGTGGAACAGCAGCAGGTCCTTCGCGGAGGCCTTGCCCTGGGCGATCACGGTGTCGCGGAGCCAGTCGACCAGGCCGCCCCAGTACGCCGTGCCGAACAGGACGATCGGGAAACGGGTCACCTTGCCCGTCTGGACGAGCGTGAGCGCCTCGAAGAGCTCGTCCAGGGTGCCGAGTCCGCCGGGCAGGACGACGAAGCCTTGGGCATACTTCACAAACATGGTCTTTCTGACAAAAAAGTAGCGAAAGTTCACGCCGATATCGACGTGCGGGTTGAGGCCGGACTCGAAGGGCAGCTCGATGCCCAGGCCGACCGAGACCCCCTTCGCCTCCCGCGCCCCCTTGTTCGCCGCCTCCATCGCTCCGGGGCCGCCCCCGGTGATCACCGCGAACCCCGCTTCGACCAGCGCCTTGCCGAGCCGTACGCCCGCCTCGTACTCCGGCGCGTCGACCGGCGTGCGGGCCGAGCCGAAGACGCTGATGGCACTCGGCAGTTCGGCCAGCGCGCCGAACCCCTCGACGAACTCCGACTGGATGCGCATCACCCGCCAGGGGTCGGTGTGCACCCACTCGGAGTCACCCTCGGAGTCCAGCAGCCGCTGATCGGTGGTGCCGGGCTGTACCTGGTCCCTGCGGCGCAGCACCGGGCCGAGTCGCTGTTCCTCGGGAGTCCCTGCTCCCTCGGGGTTGCCCATGACCTGCTCCCTCCGACGACGTCAGAGCCACCCTGCGGCGCTCTGTCTTTGCCCAGCGTAGATCGCCGGACGTTACGGGCAGGGGAATGCCGGAGGTCAGGTCGTGAGCCAGGAGCGGAGCCGCGCCTCGCAGTGGGTGATCCGCTCGACCGCCACGTGCTCGTCGCGCTTGTGGGCGAGGATCGGATCGCCGGGGCCGTAGTTCACGGCGGGGACGCCGAGCGAGCCGAAGCGCGCTACGTCCGTCCAGCCGAACTTGGGCCGGGCGGTGCCGCCGACCGCGTCCATGAACGCCTTGGCCGCGGGGTGGGAGAGGCCGGGCATCGCCGCGCCGGAGTGGTCGTCGACGACGAATTCGGCGACGCCGCAGCCGGCGAAGACCTCGTGGACGTGGGCCAGCGCCTCCGCCTCGCTCAGGTCGGGGGCGTAGCGGTAGTTGACGACGACGGTGCAGGCGTCGGGGATGACGTTGTTGGCGACGCCGCCCTCGATGCGTACGGCGTTGAGCCCCTCGTGGAACTCCAGCCCGTCGATCACCGGCTTGCGCGGCTCGTACGCGGCGAGCCTGGCCAGGATCGGGGCGGCGCCGTGGACGGCGTTGGACCCCATCCAGCTGCGCGCGGAGTGCGCCCGCTCCCCTTCTGTACGGAGGAGGACGCGCAGCGTGCCCTGGCAGCCGCCCTCGACCTCGCCGTTGGAGCCCTCCAGGAGGACGGCGAAGTCGGCCGCCAGCCAGTCGGGGTGGGCGTCGGCGATGTGTCCGAGGCCGTTGAGGTGTGCGGCGACCTCCTCGTTGTCGTAGAAGACGAAGGTGAGGTCGCGGTTGGGCTCGGGCACCGTAGCGGCGATCCTCAGCTGGACCGCGACGCCGGACTTCATGTCGGAGGTCCCGCAGCCCCACAGCAGCCCGTCGGCGTCGAGCCGGGAGGGCACGTTGTCCGCGATCGGCACGGTGTCGATGTGCCCGGCGAGCAGGACGCGCTCGGCGCGGCCGAGGTCCGTCCTGGCGACGACGTTGTTGCCGTACCGGTCAACGGTCAGGTGCGGGAGGGTCCGCAGCGCCGTTTCGATGGCGTCAGCGAGGTCCTTCTCGTCCCCGCTGACCGAGGGGAAGTCGACGAGCCGGGCGGTCAGCGCGGGTCCGTCCAGTGTGAGGTCAAGGGTGCTTTCGGCCATGGCTACGACCCTAGTGCCTCGCGTACGGTGGCCCCGTGCCCCGGACCGACTCCTCCGCCCGCCGACACACCGGCCGCCGCCGCAGCCGCCGGCTCCGTCTCGCGGCCGCCTTCGCCGTGCTCGTGGCCGTGGGCGGTTATCTGACCGTCTCCTACCTTTCGGGCGGTACGAGCTCCGACCAGTGCACGGTGCGGTCGGCGGACGGTTCGTCCGGCGCGGGGCGTACCTACCGGCTGAGTCCGGAGCAGGCCGCGAACGCCGCGACGATCTCGGCCGTCGGGACCACGCGCGGGATGCCGGAGCGGGCGGTGACGATCGCGCTGGCGACGGCCCTCCAGGAGTCCGGGCTGCGCAACATCGACCACGGCGACCGGGACTCCCTGGGGCTGTTCCAGCAGCGGCCCTCGCAGGGCTGGGGCACGGGTCAGCAGATCCTGGACCCGGTGTACTCGGCCGGGAAGTTCTACGAGCACCTGGCCGAGGTCCCGGGCTACTCGCGGCTGCCGCTGACGGTGGCCGCTCAGCGCGTGCAGCGCAGCGGTTTCCCGCAGGCGTACGCGAAGCACGAGCCGGACGCCGCGCTGCTCGCGGCCGTGCTGACCGGCCGGACGCCGGCCGCGCTGACCTGTTCGCCGCCGCGCAGCACGGCCGGGACGGGCGATGTCTCGAAGGTCCGGGCCGCGCTGACCCGTAGTTTCGGGAAGGACGCGCTGCCGTCCGCGGACGCGGCGGACAGCCGGACCCCGACCGCCGGTGCGACGGCCCGGGGCTCACTCTCGGTGCCGGTGCGCTCGGGCGGCGCGGCCGCGAAGAGCGGTGTTCCGCAGCACGGCTGGGAGCTCGCGCACTGGGCGGTCGCGCAGTCCGAGGGGCTGGGCATCGACGAGGTCGCGTACGCGGGCCGGGTGTGGAAGGCCGGGTCGGGCTGGCGGACCGAAAGCGTGAAAACGGGCACCACAGAGGTCCGTATGCGCTTCGTGCATTAGTGCGGCCGGTCCCTCGTACAGGGGGTCCGGCCATTCCCGGAACGGGCTCCGCACACGGGTGCGCGTGACCCGCCCGGGAGGGCCCAATTTCCTTGCGGGAAAAGGGAAGTGACGGTTCGTCCAACGGTCGGGCAATGCATTGTCTGCCCGGGTTCCTCCGTTGCGGATTATGTGACGCATTGCCGACTCTTTACGTCGGTTCACCGCAACCTCCCCCGCCCCCAGGACGGTTGTCATGACGTCCGGTCCACGGACAGCGCAGATTCCACACCCCGTCGAAGGAGCATCATGTCCCTCCCCCTGACCCGTCGGATCGCCCGTACCGCGCTGCTGATCGCGGCGGGTGCGGCCCCCGTGGTCGGTGCGGCCGGCGCCGCCGGTGCCGCGGAGCTCCCGCAGGCTCCGGAGCTCGGCGGTCTCACCACCGTCGACGGCGCCGGTCTCGGCAAGACGGTCGACGGCGTGTCCAAGCAGGGCGCCGAGACCGGCGGCAAGGTCGTCGGGACCACGCTGCCGGTGGCGAGCAAGACCCTCGGCGAGACGGCCGGCAAGGCCGCCCCCGCCGTCGGCAAGGTCGCGACCGGCGGCGCGGCCAAGGGCGGACTGCCCACCGGCAGCCTCGGCGGCCTGCCGACGCAGGGCCTGCCGCTCGGCTGATCCACGCCGCACCGGTACAGCAACGCGCGAGGGCCTGAGGGGTGCGCACCCCTCAGGCCCTCGCGCGTGTCACCGGACGGGTGCTCAGCCCAGCCGCTTGACCGCGGCCGCCACGCGCTCGTCAGTGGCCGTGAACGCCACGCGCACGAAGCGGTCGCCGGCCGGGCCGTAGAAGTCCCCGGGCGCCACCAGGATGCCGAGCTCCGCCAGGTACGCCACGGTGTCCCAGCAGGGCTCGTCGCGGGTCGCCCACAGGTAGAGGCTCGCCTCGCTGTGCTCGATCCGGAAGCCGTGGGCCTCCAGCGCCGTGCGCAGGGCGGCGCGGCGGGCGGCGTAGCGGGCGCGCTGCTCGGTCACGTGCGCGTCGTCACCGAGCGCGGCCACGGCGGCCGCCTGGACCGGTGCGGGCGTCATCATCCCGCCGTGCTTGCGGATCAGCAGCAGCTCACCCAGGACGGCCGCGTCGCCCGCGATGAAGGCGGCCCGGTACCCGGCGAGGTTGGACCGCTTGGAGAGCGAGTGGACGGCGACGACGCCCTCGTACGTACCGCCGCAGACGTCCGGGTGGAGCACCGAGACCGGTTCGGCCTCCCAGCCCAGCTCCAGGTAGCACTCGTCGCTGAGGACCAGCACGTCGTGCTCGCGCGCCCAGGCCACGATCCGGGTCAGCTCGTCCTTGGCCAGCACCTTGCCGGTCGGGTTGGACGGGGAGTTGAGCCAGAGCAGCTTGAGCCCGGCCGGGTCCAGCTCGGTCGGGTCGTCGTACGCGACCGGCTCGGCGCCGCAGAGCCGGGCGCCGACCTCGTAGGTCGGGTAGGCGAGCCGGGGGTAGGCGACCTTGTCGCCGGCGCCGAGGCCGAGCTGGGTCGGCAGCCAGGCCACCAGTTCCTTGGAGCCGACGACGGGCAGCACGTTCTCGTGGGCCACCGAGAGAGCGCCGAGCCGCCGCTCCACCCAGCCGGTGAGCGCGTCGCGCAGCGCGGCGGTCCCCCACACCGTCGGGTAGCCGGGGCTGTCCGAAGCGGCGACGAGCGCCCGCTGGATCAGCTCGGGCACCGGGTCGACGGGGGTGCCGACGGACAGGTCCACGATGCCGTCCGGGTGGCCCTCGGCCGTCGACTTGTAGGGCGCGAGCCGGTCCCAGGGAAAGACGGGGAGGCGGGAGGAGACTGCTGCGGACACGGATCTCTGCTTTCTGGTGCGGGGTTCGGGCTCATGACGCGGCGGGGGTCACGGCCGACGTGACGGCCGGCGTCGCGGCGTGGAGGGGTGCGGAAACGCCTCGGTCCCGCACGGTGACGAGCCGTACGGGACCGGGGTGACGCACGTGCCGGACGCTGCTACTGGTTCTGCGGCGGCAGGGCCGCGATGAACGCGTGGTCGCGCTCGATCAGACCCAGCTTGGAAGCACCACCCGGCGACCCGAGGTCGTCGAAGAACTCGACGTTCGCCTTGTAGTAGTCCTTCCACTCCTCCGGGGTGTCGTCCTCGTAGAAGATCGCCTCGACCGGGCAGACCGGCTCACAGGCCCCACAGTCGACGCACTCGTCCGGGTGGATGTACAAGGACCGCTGGCCCTCATAGATACAGTCGACGGGGCACTCTTCGATGCAGGCCTTGTCCTTTACGTCGACACAAGGCTGCGCGATGACGTAGGTCACGCTGTCGTTCCTCCTCGGTAGGGCGTTGGCTCTCGCGCGGGAGCGCGGCGTCGTCGATGCCCGCACCTAGTATCTCCGTTCCCGGGCACGATCCGAACAGGAGGGGCGGACAGAGCTGTGGAATTCACCATCGGCGGACGGCTGGAGATCCGGATCACACCGGCTGACGTGGGCAAACGGGTCTCGGTCCGCCGCCTGCTCCAGGACGGTCCGCAGGGGCCGAAATTCACTGACACGGTTGGTGTTCTCACATCGTGGGACGGTGGTGTGCTGTCCGTCACACCGAAGAGCGGTGAGACCGTCCGCATCGTGGAATCGTCCCTGGTGGCGGGGAAGACCGTACCGGCCGCGCCGCCCAGGCGACGCGGCCCGGCGGCCTCCTTCGGCGAACTCGCCCGGGTCTGTGCCCGCGCCTGGCAGCCGGTGGAGAGCGAGCCGCTCGGTGACTGGCTGCTGCGCTCCGCCGGCGGTTTCACCCGGCGCGCCAACTCCGTACTGCCGCTCGGGGATCCGGGCGTTCCGCTCGACGCCGCGCTCGCGCGGGTCCGGCAGTGGTACGCGGACCGGGGACTGGTGCCGTACGTCCAGACGGCGACCGGGGCGCAGGGCACCCAGGAGGAGCTGTGCGCGGCGCTGGAGGCACACGGGTGGCGGCGCGAGGTGACGGCGGAGGTGCGGATCGCGGCGCTGGCCCCGATCGGTGATCTGGCGGCCGAGGTGTCGCGGGTGCGCCTCAGCCGCTCGGTGGACGCGGCGTGGCTCTCGCGCTACCAGCGCTTCGAGACCCCGGGCCCGGAGGTCGGGGCGGTGCTCGGCAGCGGTCCGTCCGTGTGGTTCGCGACCGTGCCCGGCGATGACGGCGGGGCCGCGCCCGCCGCGATCGGCCGCTGCGTGGTGGACGGGCGGTGGGCCGGGTTCATGGCCGTCGAGGTGGCCCCGGAGCACCGGCGCCGGGGACTGGCCACCACGGTGATGACCGCACTGGCCCGGCAGGCCATGGACGAGGGCGCCTCGGCCGGGTGGCTCCAGGTGGAGGCGGAGAACGAGGGCGCCCGTGCGCTGTACGACGGGATGGGGTTCGCCACCCACCACCGCTACCACCACTTCCGGCCGGCGTAGCGCGATGGCTCCCGAGGGGCGCGACAGGGAAGAGATCCGCCGCCGGTTCGCCGAGGAGGCGCGGGCCGAGCGGCCGGACCTGGCACTGCTCTGCCTGCTGCTGGCGGCGGAGGCGGATCCCGCGCTGGACGCGAACGGGATCGACGCGGCGCAGATCGAGCTGGACCGGCTCGCGGGCCTGCTGCCGTACGGGCTGCGCGGCGGCCGGGCCTGGGCCTCCGCACTGGCCGAACTGCTCGGTGAGCGGTACGGGTTCGAGGGCTCGTCGGCGGAGTACCAGCGCCTGGAATCGTCCCTGCTGCACGAGGTGCTGCGGCGCCGGCGGGGGCTGCCGATCCTGCTGTCGGTGGTGTGGATCGAGGTGGCCCGGCGGGCGGGCGCCCCGGTGTACGGGGTGGCGCTGCCGGGCCACTTCGTGGTCGGTTTCGGCGATCCGCAGGAGCGGGTGCTGGCCGATCCGTTCGCCGGCGGCCGTCCGCTGTCGGGCCAGGACGCGGAGCTGCTGGTGACGAGCACCACCGGGGAGCCGCTGGAGCCGTCGATGCTGGTGCCCGCGCGGCCGCTGGAGACGGTGCTGCGGATCCTGAACAACATCCGGGCCTGGGCGGCGGCCCGCCCGGAGCGCTCCGACGTGGCGCTGTGGGCGGTGGAGCTGTCCCTGCTGCTGCCCTCGCACCCGGCCCGGCTGCGGTACGAACGGGCCCAGTTGCTGGTCCGCAGCGGGGAGTTCCTGCGCGGGGCGGCGGAGCTGGAGGAGTACGCGGACGTGGTCGCGGACGTCGAGCCGGAGGCCGCGGAGGCGGTCCGGCGCAGCGCGCGGGCGGCGCGGGCCCGGCTGAACTGAGCCGGCGGCGGGCCCTGGGCCGCCTCAGCCGCCGGACGGGCCCGGCCCCCGCAGCGCCGCGTGCAGCAGGTACTCCTTCCGGTCGAGCGGGTTGTGGTCGGTGCGGGAGCGCCTGGGCAGGCCGCCGACGACCGGCCGGTGCGTGGCGAACGCGGATTCCAGCAGGCCCTCGCCCCGGGTCAGCGACGGGAGCCGCTGCTGCAGTTCGTGCACCCTGGCCGCCGGGATCTCGCCCTCCAGCACACAGTTCGCGCCGTCCACGGCCGGGGCGTCCGGGACCGCCGTCAGGTGGGCGAGGACCGGCAGGAGCGGGCCGAGCGCGTCCGCGGGCAGTTCCAGCCGGAAGCGGTGCATCGGCTCGTACACCGTGGTGCCGGCCCGCTGGAGCGCCGACATCAGGACCAGCGGCGTCAGGCTGCGGAAGTCCCCCGCGGTGCTCGACATGGACTTGTCGAAGGTGCCGTGCGCATGGCTCTGGCGGGGCCAGTACCCGGAGTGCGTCATGGTGACCGTGCAGTCGGTGACCCGCCAGCCGTACAGGCCCTGTGCGAGCGTCTCGGACACGGTCTCCTCGACCGCCCTCATCAGGGAGTACGGCATGGAGCCGAGCTCCACCTCCAGCCGGTAGTCCACCCCGCTGCCGGCCGGGGCGGGATCGACGCGCAGGCCGACCGTCGCGAGAAAGGGATTGTCGTCCTTGTCGATGATCTCGAATGCGGCACCGGTGCCGGACGGCCTTTCCAGACAGATGGTCGTGGTCTCGCGGAAGGTGACACCGATTCCGAATTCCTCCGCGAGTGTCGCCTCGATGACTTCCTTCTGCACTTCGCCGTAGAGCGATACGGAGACTTCCTTGCGGATGTCGTCCTGGCGCAGGTCGATCAGCGGATCCTGTTCGGCGAGCTGTGCGAGGGCGAAATGCAGTTCGCCCCTGGAGGCGGGGGCTTCGGGTACCACGACGGATTCCAGGGTGGGCGGGGCGAAATAGTGTTCTCCGGCCCCTTCCGGAGCAATACCGACCGCGTCCCCGATCCGGATGTCGCCCAGCCCACGGAGCTTCGCGATGCGTCCCGGTCCGACCGACGGACGGGGCGTGTCCGAGCCGTCGGCGAAGACGCTGATCCCGGTCACCCTGCCCTCGCCGGCGGCGGACGGCCCGCGCCCGAACGGCAGCCGGTCGCGGGTGCGTACCGTGCCCGAGAACATCCGGACGTACGCGAGTTTCTCGCCTGCGGGGGCGCGTTCGACCTTGAAGACGGTGCCGGAGACCGGCCCGTCGTCGTCGCCCCGCGCGCCGGGCAGCAGCTCCGTGATCCCGCTGGTCAGCGCGGCGATTCCGGCACCCGTCACGGCCGAGCCGAAGTACACGGGGTGGACGAGCGCCCGTCCGCTCTGGGCCGCCAGTTCCTCGTGGAGCCGGCCGGGCGCGATCGCGTCGCCGCCCTCGACGTACTCGGTCAGCAGGGTGTCGTCGTGCTCGGTGAGCAGGTCCGTCAGCCGGCCGGTGAGCCGGGGGTCGTCGGCCGGGTAGGACGGGCAGTGCGCGTCGCGGGTGCCGAGGCCGGTGACGGCCGGTCCCATCGCGACGGCGTTCGGCGTGAGCTTCTCCGTGATGTCGCGCAGCACCTGCTCGTGGCGGGCTCCGGCACGGTCGGTCTTGTTCACGAAGACGAGCGTCGGGATGCGCAGCCGCTGGAGCGTCCGCATCAGGACGCGGGTCTGCGCCTGGACGCCCTCCACGGCGGAGACGACCAGCACGGCGCCGTCGAGCACGCTCAGCACCCGTTCCACCTCGGCGATGAAGTCCGGGTGGCCGGGGGTGTCGATCAGGTTGACCGTGACGTCGTCGATATCGAACGAGACGACCGCCGATTTGATCGTGATGCCGCGTCGCCGTTCGAGCGCGAGGGAATCGGTCCGGGTGTTCCCGTCGTCGACCCGGCCGAGTTCGTCGACGATTCCGGCGGTGTGGAGCAGCCGCTCCGTCAGGCTTGTCTTACCGGCGTCGACATGCGCCAGAATGCCAAGATTCAGCGTGTGCACAGAACTCCATGTTCTCAGCTTCGGTGTGAATTCCCGTCTGAACGAACATGTGAGATCGGCGCATGGAGGTCTCCTGGCTCTGTCGGCTTGTGCGGTGAGTACAGCAGTGGGTCCGGCGGCGGTGCAACCCATTTACCGGGGCGTGATCCCTGATCCGGTGCGGTGAGGAACTGTCAGCTGACGACCGTTCGGCAGAAGTCCAAACCTCTCCCCGGCGCGGCGTGCCGTCCAACGGGTGATTATCCGTGCTCCGCCACTCGATGGGCCCACGCAGTAGCTCCAATGCGGAGCTCTCCGATGGCGCGCCCCGGGGTTCCGACTGACGGTGGATCACGTAGCCACTGCGCCACCACGAGTCGACATCCTGTCACTCTCCGCAGTCGCGACGAAAGGAAATGTGTTCAGATGCGCTCTGCCCGCACACTGTTCGCTACGGCCGCCGTCACGGCGGTCCTCACGGTCACCGCTCCCTCCGCCTACGCCATCGCCGTCTCCGAGGACGGGGGCCACGACAGCGGCTCGTCCTCCCGGAGCGAGGAGCACGGCAAGTCCGACGAGGGCGGCAAGTACAAGGACAAGGACGGCGACAAGCCCCGCGGCGGCATGCACACCGGCGGCGGCGCCCTGTCGATGACGGTCGCCGGCGACCGCGACGAGCACGGCACGTCGGACGAGCACGGCAAGTCGGACGAGCACGGCACGTCGGACGACGAGGGCTGGAAGAAGGACAAGCCGCACGGTGGCGTGCACACCGGCGGCGGCGCCCTGTCGATGACGGTCGCCAAGGAGTGGCAGCCCGGCAACGACGACGAGGGCGGCAAGTACAAGGACGAGGACAAGGAGAAGCCGCACGGTGGCGTGCACACCGGCGGTGGCGCCCTGTCGATGACGGTCGCCAAGGAATGGCAGCCCGGCAACGACGACGAGGGCGGCAAGTACAAGGACGAGGACAAGGAGAAGCCCCGCGGCGGTATGCACGCCGGCGGCGGCGCCCTGTCGTCGATGGTCGCCAAGGAGTGGCAGCCGGGCAACGACGAGGGTGGCAAGTCGGACGAGGGCGGCAAGTCCGACGACGAGGGCTGGAAGAAGGACAAGCCCAGCGGCGGCATGCACACCGGTGGTGGCGCGATGGCCATGACCGGCAGTGGTCTGGCGGCCGGTTCGCTGCTGCTGCTCGGCGGCGTCGGTGTCGGCGCCTACAAGCTGCGTCGCCGCCAGGCGGCGGGCGGCGCGATGGCCTGACCCGACCGCACTGCCGGCCGGTAGCTCCACTGTCGCGGCCGCTGTCCCTCCGGACGGCGGCCGCGGCGCCTTCGTTTCCCCCGCATCACGGCGCTCCGGCGCCACCGCATCCCCGCCACCGCTGTCCCGCGCAGACGAAAGGCTCGTTCCCATGGCCGCCCCGCAGTCGCCCGGTTCACCCTCCCCCCGGACTGCCTCCGACACCGTCACGCTCGGCCGCGCCCTGCTCTGGCCCGCCGCGGCGGCCGGTCTCGGCATGCTCCTGATCTACAACTCGGTCGGCTCCCCGGCCGACGACAAACCACCCGCCCCGCCCTCGGTCGCCGCGCCCGCCGCCCCGGCCCCCGCCCCCGCGTCGGCCTCCGCCGCCCCGAAGACGGCCGACCCGGGACCGTCCCTGCCCCGGTCCGTGCCGAAGCGGCTGCGGATTCCGGCCATCGCGGTGGACGCGCCGTTCACCCCGCTGGCGATCGGGGCCTCCGGCCGGCTCGACGCCCCTCCCCCGAACGACAAGAACCTGGCCGGCTGGTTCAAGGACGGGGTGACGCCCGGCGAGCGCGGGGCGGCGATCGTCGCGGGCCATGTGGACACGACGACCGGCCCCGCGATCTTCCTGCAACTGCGCTTCCTGCAGCCCGGATCGACGGTCGACATCACGCGCACGGACGGCACGGTGGCCACGTTCAAGGTCGACACCGTCGAGACGTTCAGCAAGGCGAAGTTCCCCGACAAGCGGGTGTACGCCGACACCCCGGACGCCCAGCTGCGCCTGATCACCTGCGGCGGCAACTACGACAGGACGGTCAAGGACTACGAGGACAACGTGGTCGTGTTCGCCCACCTCGACTCGTCGAAGAAGGGCTGACCTCCCCGTGCCCACGCGCCCCGCGCGTAAATTCCCGCGCGGGGCGCCGGGGGCCCTGCTAGCGTCCCCGGCATGAAGCGCGCCGCTGTGACGACGACGCCGGAGAGTGTCCCGGCGCGCTGACTGCTGACCAGTCGCAAGCCCCGGGGCGGGTGCCCCGGGGCTTCTGCTTGCGGTGGCCCGCCCCTCGTCGTTCACGAGGAGACCGCCATGCACGACCACCGCAGGCTCGGCCGCGAGCTGGAGCTGTTCGACACCGACCCGCTGATCGGCGCGGGGCTTCCCTACTGGCTGCCCGACGGCGCGGCGCTGCGGCACACCCTGGAGGAGTACGTCCGCACCGCCGAGCGGCAGGCCGGTTACCGGCACGTGTACTCGCCGGTGCTCGGCAAACGGGAGCTGTACGAGATCTCGGGGCACTGGTCGAACTACAGCGACGACATGTTCCCGCCGATGGACCTGGGCGGCGAACAGGTGGTGCTGCGGCCGAGCCTGTGCCCGCACCACGCGGTCATCTACCGCTCCCGCGCGCACAGTTACCGCGAGCTGCCGCTGCGGATGGCCGAGCTGGGCGGCATGTACCGCTCCGAGCTGTCCGGGGTGCTCGGCGGGCTGACCAGGGTGCGGGCCATCCAGCTGAACGACGCGCACATCTTCTGCACCCCGGACCAGGTCGCCGGGGAGGCGCATGCCGCGCTCGGCATGATCCGCCGGGCGTACGAGGCACTCGGCATCCGCCCGGCCCGCTTCCGGCTCTCGCTCCCGGGGCCGGGCGGGAAGTACGTCGACGCGCCGGAGCTGTGGCGGCGCTCCACCGCCCTGCTGACCGGGGTACTCGAATCGTCCGGGCTGCCCTACGAGCAGGCCGAGGGCGAGGCCGCGTTCTACGGGCCCAAGATCGACGTCCAGGTCGCGGATCCGGCGGGCCGCGAGTCGACCCTGTCCACCGTCCAGGTCGACTTCCACCAGCCGGAGCGCTTCGATCTGCACTACACCGGGGCCGACGGCGCCAAGCACCGGCCGGTCATGGTGCACCGCAGCATCATCGGCAGCGTGGAGCGGGCCGTCGCCCACCTCGTCGAGCAGCACGGCGGCGCCTTCCCCGGCTGGCTCTCCCCCACCCAGATCGTGATCCTGCCGGTCTCGGACGCCGAACTCCCGGACGCCGAGGATTGCGCCCGCCGTTGCGCCGCGCTCGGGCTGCGCGCCGAGGTCAGCGGCCGGGAGCGGGGCAGCCTGGGCGCCCGCGTCCGGGAGGCCAGGCTCGTCCCGTACCAGGCGGTGATCGGCGCCGCGGAGGCCGCCGGAGACCTCGTCGCGCTGCGCCTGCGCGACGGGCGCCGGCTGGAGCCGGGGCCGGCCGGGGAGGCGCTCGCCCGGATCGCCGCACTCGTCGCGGCGCACAGCACCGCGCTGTGGGACTAAGGCTTTTCGGCGTTCTCGGGAAGGAGCAGCCGGGCGGCCGGTTCGGCGCCGTCGGGCAGGGGAACGCGCACGCCGATGCGCTCGGCCATGGAGGGACTCCTTCAAGGGGTCTCCGCAGCGTGCCAGGAGCGTTCTTCAGCGGCCCGGGTGGTCCCCTGCCCATACCGTGGGGGTGCGGCCTGACCACGGACTTGCCTGTTCGAGTTGTCCGGCGAGGCGGAAGAGCCGGCTCTCAAGACCATATCCGGCAGCGAACTGCATGCCGACCGGGAGCCCGGTCCCGGCGTCGGCCGTCACGGGTACGGACATGGCGGGCGTGCCCGCCACGTTGAACGGCATGGTGAACGGCGACAGGTCGTTGATGCGCTCGATCCAGCCGAGGCCGTCCAGTGTCTCCGCGCCCTCGGTATGGGTGCCCAGCGGCAGTGGAGGCTCTGGCAGGGTCGGCGTGAGAAGGATGTCGTAGGCGTCGAAGTACCGTGCCAGGCTTCGGGCCACCCGGTTCCGCATCGCGAGAGCGGTGAGGAACTGCGCGCCGCCGACCCGCTGTCCGTAGTGGTAGCCGGCGAGGGTCGCCGGCTCAAGGGTCGAGGAGTCGACGGGACGGCCGAAGGCGGCGGCCAGCCCGTCGACCAGGGTGGTGAGGTTCACTGACATGAGTCGGGCATTGGCCAGGACGAATTCCTCCCAGCCGGCGCCGAGGCCGGCCTCGGCCTCGCTCACCTGGTGGCCGAGGGATTCGAGCAACCGCACGGTGCGGGAGAGGGCGTCGGTCACCGGTGCGGTGGTGCGGCGTCCGCCCCACGCCTGGGCGAGGACACCGATGCGCAAGGAGCCCGGATGACGGGTGACCTCCTCCGCGTACGGCCGTGACGGCTGCTGGGCGAAGTAGGGGTCGCCCGGTTCCGGGCCGCGCATCTGGTCGAGCAGTACCGCACTGTCGCGTACGGTGCGGCTGACGCTGCCGTGCACGGCCAGGCCGTTGAAGACCTCGTCGGTGTCGGGCCCCATGGAGACCCGGCCGCGGGTGGGCTTGATCCCGAAGAGGCCGTTGTAGGCAGCGGGGATGCGGAGCGATCCGGCCGCGTCGGTGCCATGGGCAATCGGGACCACCCCCGCGGCGACAGCTGCGGCCGCGCCTCCACTGGATCCGCCCGCGCTCCGCTCCAGGTCCCACGGGTTGCGGGTCGCGCCGTACAACGCTGATTCCGTCGAGATGCCGTAAGCCATCTCGGGTGTCGCGGTGCGCCCGAACGTCACGAGGCCGGCGCGACGGAAGCGCAGCATCAGTGAGGAGTCGGAGCCGGCGACGTTACCGGCCGCCAGACGGCTTCCCAGCTCCATTCGCCTCCCGGTCATGGCCACCGCGATGTCCTTGATCAGAAAAGGGACGCCGGCCAGTGGTGCGCTGCCGGGGACGGGTTCGTCGTCGCTCCGCCATGTCTCCACGACGGCGTTGATCTGCGGATCGACCGCCTGTACGGCCTCGCGTGCGGCTGCCTCCAGTTCGGCGGGGAGCACCTCGCCCCTGGCCACAAGGTCCGCCAGCCCGACCGCGTCAAAGCTCACGTATTCAGAAACTCTCACTGTCACTCCCCGACAAGAACGATACCGTCGAGTGCTGGACGATACCCTACGGTATCTAAGGGGTCGGGCTGGTACCGTAAGGGGCGGACCCCACGATCGACCGGCCGGAGTGACGGAGCAGTCATGGCATCGACCCTC
Organism: Streptomyces sp. 840.1; assembly: GCF_003751445.1. Lineage (NCBI taxonomy): Bacteria > Bacillati > Actinomycetota > Actinomycetes > Kitasatosporales > Streptomycetaceae > Streptomyces > Streptomyces sp. 840.1. Next base: position 762,981 of record NZ_RJUU01000001.1, read on the forward strand.
AGCAGGCCGAGCAGAGTGGCGAAGCTGCCGCCTCGTGAGCGCATTCTCGACGCCGCCGAAGAGCTCTTCCAGAGGGAAGGGATCCGGCAGGTGGGGGTGCAGGCGATCGCCGACCGGGCCGAGACCACCAAGATGGCGATCTACCGGCACTTCGAGACCAAGGACGCGCTGGTCGCGGAATGGCTGCGGATCGTCGCCGCCGATTACCGGGCGGCCTTCGACCGCGTGGAAGCCGAATATCCCGACCGGCCCGACGAGCAGATCCTGGGCCTGGCCCGCTTCATCGCCGAGGGGCTGCCGGCGATCTCGTACAGGGGCTGCCCGTTCATCAACTCCCTCGCCGAGCTGCCCGACCGCCACCATCCGGCACGGCAGGTGATCGAGGAGCACAAGGCCCTCCAGGCCCGCAGGCTGATCGGCATGTGCACCGAAGCCCAGATGCCCGACCCCGGGCAGGCCGCGGCCGAGATCACCTTCGTACTCGAAGGGGCGCAGGTCAGCACACAGAACGGAAGCATCGATCAGACGGGAGACCGGCTGATGAAGATCGTCGAGGGAATCGTGGACCGGCACCGCTCCCGTCCCGGCGCGGACAGGGCGGCTGACTGACCGCCCCGCGCTCCGTGACGGAAACGGTCCACCGACTCCACCGGCGGACCGTCACGAAACGTCGGGGTCAGGCCATGTCCGGCGCCGCGGCGGTGCGGCGGCCGGACCCGAGCGCCCCGGCCAGCATGGCGGCGACGATCACCAGGGCGAGGACCACGGTCATCGCGAGCCGGAGGCCGATGTGGTCGGCGAGGAAGCCGAGTCCGGGCGGGCCGACGAGGAAGGCGAGGTAGCCCGCGGTGGAGACCGCACCGACCCGTGCCGCCGCGTCGTGCGGGTGGTCGCCCGCCACGGACACGGTGACCGGGAACCCGAGCGAGGCGCCCAGCCCCCACAGCACCGTGGCGGCGCCCGCCATCGCCGGGCTCGGCGCGACGATCACCACCGCCAGGCCCAGCGCGGCGACGACCGCGCTGATCCGGACGACCTGGGCCCGGCCGAAGCGCTCCAGGAGGGGGCCGCCCGCGAAGCGGCCGAGCGTCATCGAGGAGGCGAAGACCAGGAAGGTCAGCGAGCCGGCGGTGGCGCTCACCTCGTAGCCGTCCACCATCAGCAGCGGCAGCCAGTCGTTCGCGGCGCCCTCCGCGAAGGCCATGGCCAGCACGATCACCCCGATCAGGACGAGGCGCCGGTCCCGCCACACCGTCAGCTGGCCGCGCAGACCGCCCGTTCCCGGGGCCCCGCCGCCGTCGTCCTTTCCGGTGCCGTGCGGGATCGACAGGACGGCGCGGACCGCGGCGGCGGCTATGAGTACGGCGACGAGGGTCAGGTGCCATCCGACGGGGAACGCGGCCGCGGTCAGCCCCATGCCCAGCAGCGCCCCGACCACGGTGCCGAGGCTGAAGCAGCCGTGCAGCACCGGCAGTACGGGCCGGCCGATGGCGCTCTCGACGGCCGCGCCCTCGATGTTGAACGCGACCTCGGCCAGCCCCATCCCGCCGCCGAACAGGGCAAGTCCGCAGAAGACCCCGGCCGCCAGCGACAGGCCGGTGCCCGCCGCGACGACCAGGAGCCCGGTGACGATCAGCGACGCCCCGACGCTGATCGCCCCCCGGCCCCCGTGGCGGCGCACGAGCGGGCCGGAGGACATGACGCCGGCCATCGAACCGACGGACAGCCCGAACAGCACGAGGCCCATCGAGCCGGTGGAGACGTCGAGCCCGTCCCGGACCGCCGGGGTGCGGGCCACCCAGGACGCCATTCCGGTGCCGGCGGCGAGCATGAAGAGGAACAGGGCGGTGCGCCAGCGGCGGGTGACGGCATCCATGGCAGCGGGGGCCTCAGCAGACGGATCGAAGAAGGACGGCAGTTGGAGCGTACGATCGTACGCCCTGAGTGTACGATCGTACGCATGAAGGATCACTTCGCGGGGGACCCCCGTACCAACCATGAGCGGATGCTGGCCGGCGACCTCTACGTCTCCGACGACCCGGACATCGCGAAGGCCCAGCAGCGCGCCGTGCGCCTCGCCGCCCGGTACCTCGCGGCCTACACCGAGGACGCCGACGCGGCGCGGCCCCTCGTCGCCGAACTCCTCGGCGCCATCGGTACGGGCGCCCACATCCGGCCGCCGCTGTACGTCGACTACGGCACGTACATCACGGTCGGCGAGGACACGTTCATCAACTACAACCTCACCGCCCTGGACGTGGCCCCGATCACCATCGGCCGGGACTGCCAGATCGGGCCGAACGTACAGTTGCTCACCCCGACCCACCCGGTGGAACCCGAGCCGCGCCGCGACAAGCTGGAGGCGGCCAAGCCGATCACGATCGGGGACAATGTCTGGCTCGGCGGCGGAGCGATCGTGCTGGCCGGGGTGACCATCGGGGACAACAGCGTCATCGGCGCCGGAGCCGTCGTGACCAGGGACGTCCCGGCCGACGTGGTCGCCGTGGGCAATCCGGCCCGGGTGATCCGTTCGATCTAGGGTTCAGAAGAGGGAAGCACCGTGGCGACCGGCAGGAACGACCCCGAGCGGCGGGAGCGCATCATCACCGCCGCGCTCGACCTGATCGCGGAGGAGGGGGTCGCCGGGACGTCGCACCGCAAGGTCGCCGCCCGCGCCGGGGTGCCGCTCGGATCGATGACGTATCACTTCGGCGGCATGGACGAGCTGCTGCGGGAGGCGTTCATCCGCTTCTCCAGCAGCATCGTCGCGGTCTTCGAGGAACGGCTCGGCGCCGCGAACACTCCCGACGAGGCCCGCGAGGCGGTGACCGGTCTCGTCCACCACTTGTCGAGCGGGAACCAGCGCGAACTGGTCCTCACCCACGAGCTCTACACGCTCGCGGCCAGGAAACCCGCCTACCGTGAGCTGACCCGGGAGTGGATGCGCAGGAGCAGGCGAGCGCTGGAGTGGCACTTCGACCCGGCGACGGCCCGTCAGCTGGACGCGCTGATCGAGGGCCTGTCCATCCACCGCGCCCTGGAGACCGAACCGCACGACCGCGCGCTGACCGTCGAGGCGATCGCCCGCATCACGCGGCGCGCGAGCGGGAGTTCCTGACCCGCACCCCGAGCCCCTGGCCGGCACCCCACCTGACCAAGGTGCCGGCCAGGTCCGCGTCCGGAGCCGGCTCCGACCGCTCACGCAGCACGCCGAGGAACATCAACTCCTAAAGTCAACCGCACCCAGAACTGAGTCCAGAACGGGTCAATTGCCTTTCTGCCGACGTTATTTGTTGCGCGCAGGAGGTTCGGGTGAGGCTCTTGATGCACACCTCTTGACGTTTCCCGGGTGGCGGCGGAAGCATCAACTCCCGTCGGAGAGCGCTCTCACAGACTCTCCGAGAAGCTCGTCGTGTCACCCGTACCACGACTCAGGAGACGTACGTCTATGCATGCTCCCCCCACGGAGACGCCCATGGCGCCCCCCACCGCTCCCCGTCGCAGGCGCCGTACCCGGACGTTCGGGTTCGCCGCGTTCGCCGTCTCGCTGCTCATGGCCGTCCCCACCGCGCAGAACGCCTTCGGGGCGGACGCGAAGGCCATCGAGGGCGGCGGCGACCTCGGTCCGAACGTGATGGTGTTCGATCCGTCGATGCCTGACATCCAGGCCAAGGTCGACGAGGTGTTCAAGAAGCAGGAGTCGGCGCAGTTCGGCGACGGCCGCTACGCGCTGATGTTCAAGCCGGGCACGTACAACAACCTCAACGCGCAGATCGGGTTCTACACCTCGATCGCCGGTCTCGGGCTGAACCCCGACGACACCACGTTCAACGGCGATGTGACTGTGGACGCGGGCTGGTTCAACGGCAACGCCACCCAGAACTTCTGGCGTTCGGCGGAGAACCTGGCGCTCAACCCGGTCAGCGGCACCGACCGCTGGGCCGTCTCGCAGGCCGCACCCTTCCGCCGGATGCACGTCAAGGGCGGACTCAACCTGGCCCCCGACGGCTACGGCTGGGCGAGCGGCGGGTACATCGCCGACAGCAAGATCGACGGCCAGGTCGGCCCCTACTCGCAGCAGCAGTGGTACACCCGCGACAGCTCGATCGGCGGCTGGGGCAACGGCGTCTGGAACATGACGTTCTCCGGCGTCGAGGGCGCCCCCGCCCAGAGCTTCCCGGAGCCGCCGTACACCACCCTGGAGAACACCCCGGTCTCCCGCGAGAAGCCGTTCCTGTACCTGGACGGCGACGACTACAAGGTGTTCGTCCCCGAGAAGCGCACCAACGCGCGCGGCGTCTCGTGGGCCAACGGCGCACCCAAGGGCGAGTCGATACCGCTGGACCAGTTCTACGTGGTGAAGCCCGGCGCGACCGCCGAGACGATCAACGCGGCGGTCCAGCAGGGCCTGCACCTGCTGTTCACGCCGGGTGTCTACCACGTGGACCAGACGATCGACATCGACCGCGCCAACACCGTGGCGCTGGGTCTGGGTCTCGCCACCATCGTCCCGGACAACGGGGTGACGGCCATCAAGGTCGGTGACGTGGACGGTGTGAAGCTCGCCGGTCTGCTCGTCGACGCCGGGACCACCAACTCCACGTCCCTCATCGAGGTCGGCACGGAGGGCTCGACCACGAGCCACGCGGACAACCCGACGTCGCTCCAGGACGTGTTCGCCCGGGTCGGCGGCGCGGGAGCCGGCAAGGCCACCACCGCCATGGTGATCAACAGCAACGACACGATCATCGACCACACCTGGCTGTGGCGCGCGGACCACGGCGAGGGAGTCGGCTGGGAGACCAACCGCTCCGACTACGGCCTCCAGGTCAACGGTGACAACGTGCTGGCGACCGGACTGTTCGTCGAACACTTCAACAAGTACGACGTGCGCTGGTCCGGCGAGAACGGCAAGACGATCTTCTTCCAGAACGAGAAGTCGTACGACGCCCCCAACCAGGCGGCCGTCCAGAACGGTGACACCAAGGGATTCGCGGCCTACAAGGTCGACGACTCCGTCACCACCCACGAAGGGTGGGGCCTGGGCAGCTACTGCTACTACAACGTGGACCCGACGATCATCCAGGGCCACGGCTTCGAGGCCCCGGTGAAGCCCGGAGTGAAGTTCCACGACCTGCTCGTCGTCTCGCTCGGCGGCCAGGGACAGTACGACCACGTCATCAACGACACGGGCTCGCCCACGTCGGGGACGTCCACCGTCCCGTCGCAGGTGGTGTCCTTCCCGTAGGAAGCGCATGACGCGGTCCGGGTCACCGGCCGGTGGCCCTGAGGCCGAGCGCGGTGTGCCCCGTCGATACGCACGACGGGGCACACCGCTGTCCGGGCGGCAGGGCCGTCGGGCTCCGCGGCCCGCTCAGGGCAGGAGTTCGATGTACCCGTCGGTTCCGTGCACGCGGATCCGCTGCCCGTCCTCGATCAGCCGGGTGGCCCCCTCCACCCCCACGACGGCCGGCAGTCCGTACTCCCGGGCGATCACCGCGCCGTGCGTCATCAGGCCGCCGACCTCGGTCACCAGGCCCGCGATGCCGACGAAGAGCGGCGACCAGCTGGGGTCGGTGAAGGTCGTGACCAGGATGTCGCCCGCTTCCAGATCGGCGTCCGCGATGTCCAGGACGACGCGGGCCCGGCCCTCGACCGTCCCGGCGGAGACCGGCAGCCCCGCCAGGGCACCGTCCGGAACGTCGTCGCGCCGGTACGCCCCGGTCAGCGCCTCGCCGTCCGAGGTGAGCACCCGGGGCGGGGTGAGCGTCCGGTACGAGCGGAACGCCTCCTTGCGCCGCTCGACGAGCCGGCCGTCCGCCTCGCCGGAGCGCACGACGTCGCGCAGTTCCTGGAACGTCAGGTAGAAGGCGTCCTCCCGCTCGGGGAGCACCCCGGCCCGCACCAGGCGCCCGGCCTCCGCCATCAGGGCCCGCTTGTAGGCGAAGTAGCGGCTGACGATGTCGTACTTGGGGTACTCCCGGTAGCCGATGAAGGCCCTGACCCGGTCGATCATCCGCTTGGTCCCGGCGGCCTTCCGGTCCCCGTCGGGCAGTGCCCGCAGCCGGGTCAGCACGTCCTGTTCCTTGCGGAGCGCCTTCTGCCGGCCCTCCTCGAAGCGTCGTGCGGCGGCGCCCGGACCGAAGTTGCGGACGTTGTCGAGGATCACGGGCGCGAGCGTGGTGGGCCGCTCGCTCCAGCGCGGCCGCGTGATGTCGATCTCGCCGACGCAGCGCATGCCGTACCGGCCGAGGTAGACCTCGATGGCGTCGCGCGCCGCGGCTCCGCCCTCGACCTTCGCCAGCTCGTCCAGGAAGGCCGCGTCGTCGACGGACTCGGCGTCGCGCAGGAACGCCACGACCTCCGGCCGGGGGCGGACCACGTCCGCGACGTCGAGCAGCTCAAGGCCCATCTCCGACGTGATGTTGTCGGGGGCGGACAGGGTCAGGGTGTCGGCCGCGTTCTTCTCGCCCAGCCACTCCAGCAGCTTCTCGTTGAGCCACCAGGTGGCGTCCATCCCGGCCATGATCGCCCGGAAGTTGAGCGGGTCCCCGAGGACTCGCCTGTGCTCCTCGAAGGCCTCCAGCAGGAAGTCGAACAGTGCCGGTCCGCTCTTCGTCGCGATGTCGCGCTCCAGGGCGGCGAGGGAGGTCCGGCTGCGCTCGATCAGCTCGGGGACGATGGCCGGGTCGGGCCCGTCCGGGACGGCGTCCCCGGGCACCTGCGGGGCGGCGGGGGACGCGTCCGAGGGCGGCAGGGGCAGGCCCTGGCGGTCGATCACGGTCTCCAGGGCGTCCCTGACCAGCGGATCGCCCTTCCCCATGATGTCCAGGAGTGCGGCGCGGCTCTCGGGCGCGGCGAGGCGCTGGGTGACGTCGACGAACAGCCGGCCGCCCGCCTCGTGCATCGCCACCATGGCCGTCAGTTGCCACATGGAGTACCCGAGGGGCTTCATGGGGTCGGTCATCATCTGCTGGTGACCGACGGAGACGTAGATGTGTTCCTCCTGGTCACCGGCCTCGGGGATCGGGAACAGCGTGGTGATGGGCCGGCTCTGGACGATCTGGAACCCGCCGTCGGCCAGGCACCATTCGATGTCCTGCGGGCTCGCGAAGTGCGCCTCGATCCGCCGTCCGAGCTCGACGAGCCGCACGGCCTGCTCGTCCGTCAGCGCGGGCCGCTCCCGCTGGTGCGGATCGAGCTCGACTTCCCGCGTACCGCCACCGGGCAGGGCGTGGACGGCCCGCTGTTTGGCGGCGATCGACCTGGCGACGACCTCGCCGTCCCGCACCGTGAAGACGTCCGGGTTCACCAGCCCGGAGACCAGCGCCTCGCCGAGGCCGAAGCCGGCGTCCACGGTGGCCGTCCTGCGGTTGCCGGTGACGGGGTCGGCCGTGAACAGGATGCCGGACGCGTCCGGCAGGACCATCCGCTGCACGACCACGGCCATGTGGACCGTGCGGTGGTCGATGCCGCCCCGCCGGCGGTAGATCACGGCCCGCTCGGTGAACAGCGAGGCCCAGCAGCGGCTGATGTGCCGGAGGACCGCCGCCGGTCCCACGATGTTCAGATACGTGTCCTGCTGCCCGGCGAACGAGGCCGTCGGCAGGTCCTCCGCCGTGGCGCTGGAGCGGACGGCGCAGGCGGCCCCCGCACCGAGCCGGCCGAGCGCGCCGGTGACCTCCGCCGCGAGGGCGTCCGGGACGGCGGTCTCCTCGATGGCGCGGCGGATCTCCGCGCTGAGCGTGCGGACCGCCTCGCGGTCGTCCGGGTCCAGGCGGGACAACTGCTCGATCCGGTCGTCGACCGACGGCGTGAGGTCCATGATCTGCCGGAAGGCGTCCGTCGTCACGCAGAAGCCGTCGGGCACCAGGACGCCTTCGATCCGCGACAGGGCGCCCAGGTGCGCCCCCTTGCCGCCGACGGCCTCGGTCCGGGTCTCGTCGACATCCTGAAGGTCCAGCACGTAACGCTCGTTCATCGCCATCATCCCTGCTTGTTTTCCCTCCGACGAGCGGGGCGGCGCGCATCGCTGCGACCGCGCTGCCGGCCCCACCACTGATTCGACGCCACCGTGTCCCGCGCAGGCCGGCAGCAACACACGCGCGGCCGCCGGTTTCCGCAGGTCTCGGCAACGAGCGACGATTCTGCGCCCTGACGGGGGCCTTGCGGCAAGCCCCCCTGTGCGCTATAAGTTGAGAGTGGCAAGGAGAGTCCTCTCCTTGCCTTTTGTGTTTTTCCGCGCCCGGCGCCGCGTCTCGTCGCCTCGCGAACCCCCCCTTCGCGTGCTCCCTCCCGCGCCCCCGCCGCGCGCCTCGTTCACGCCCGCCCGGCCTCGGACTTGACACGTGCTTTACACACCACCCGCAACCGCGCCGGGCCTCTCCATGTCTCTATAAATGTTGAATCCTTGAAGTAGTGACGCGAGCGGAGCAGGACATGCGGCGGGGCAAGGGCGTTATAGGGATCGCGTTGCTGGTGAGCGCGGTACTCGCGGGGACGAGCGCTTGCGGTGGCAATGGACCGGCATCGGCCGACTCCGGGAACGGGGACGCCAAGGGCGGTTCCTCCGGCGGGGCGTCGGCGAGCGCGCACCCGTCGCCGTCGCACACGCGTCCCTCGGGTCCGCCGATGCTGCTGGAGACCATCGCGCCGCTGGACAAGGCGACGGTGGGCGTCGCCATGCCGGTCTCCGTGGTCTTCACCAACCCGGTGGCCACCTCGGCCCGTTCGAACATCGAGAAGCACCTCAAGGTCTCCGCCTCCGTCCCCACCACCGGTGCCTGGCACTGGATGGGCGACAAGCGGGTCGACTGGCGTCCGCAGAACTACTGGAAGTCCGGCACCAAGGTGCGCATCGACGCCGATCTGAAGGACGTCTCCAACGGCAGCGGCCGCTACGGCACGCACGGCTACACCCACTCCTTCACCATCGGGGACGACGTCCGGGCCGACGCGTCGGTCACCGGCCACACCATGAAGGTCACCCGCAACGGCGCCCCGGTGCGGACGCTCTCCATCAACGCGGGCAGCGCCCAGTACCCGACCTGGAGCGGCACGATGGCGGTGATCGACAAGCAGGAGAAGGTCCACATGACGTCCTGCAGCGTCCACATCAGCTGCAACAAGGGCGACGCGAACTACTACGACCTGACCCTGCCCTGGGACATCCACCTCACCCAGTCGGGCACTTACGTCCACTTCTCCACCGGCGACACCAACCCGGGCAGCGGCAGCGCGCTGGGCTCGCACGGCTGTGTGCACCTCTCGCTGTCCGACGCGAAGTGGTTCTACGGCCAGGTGAAGCAGGGCGACCCCGTCACGATCACCGGCTCCCCGCGCGCCAAGGCCCCCGCCGACAACGGCTACGCCTCCTTCAACCTGTCGTGGTCGCAGTGGCTGGACCAGAGCGCGAGCGGCGCGGGCACCACGGCCGCCCTGTAGGCACCCGTACGCACACCGCCGCCCGGCAGGCGGGGTCCCAGGACATGCCCGCCGGGCGGCGGTGTCGTGTGTACGGGGCGGGGCGGGGCGGCTCAGACGTGCAGGGCCAGCGCGCCCTTCGCCGGGACGGCCGCCGTCACGGTGCCGTCGGCGGCGACCTCGACGGTGTGGCCGTCGCAGGCGTCCGGGGAGGCCTGGGCCACGTCGCAGTACGACCCCGCGGGGAGCGAGGTGGTGAAGGTCTGCCGGAGCTCCGCGTCACCGTTGTTGACCGCCACGAAGCCCTTGTCGCCGCGGCCGAAGGCGATGGCCGAGGAGCCGTTGTCCCACCAGTGCGTCAACTCCGTTCCCGCCGTGGCGTTGTGGAAGCCGACCATGCCGGTGATCGCCGTCTGCGCGTGCGTGCAGGTCCAGCCGCCGCTGCCGCATGCTGCCGCGCCGCCGGCGGGCGGACCCGCGTCCTTGTCCGACCACTCGTAGCCGGAGAAGACGTTCGGGGAGCCGTAGGGCGAGGCCAGCATGAAGACGTTGGCCAGGGTGTAGGCCGCGCCGTCCTTGTACGTCAGGGTGGAGCCGTTGCGCTCGGTGTCCCAGTTGTCGACGAAGGTGCGGGCGCTCCCGCTCGCCAGCTTGCCGTCGGCGATGTTCTTCAGCCCGGTGAGGGAGCCGCCCTGGAAGGCGCTCTTGAGGTGGCCGCCGTAGCGGAACTCGTCGACGTCGCCCACCCCGGTGTACTCGTCGGGCTGGACGGCCTCTCCGCCGCCGTAGATCACCTCGGTGACCCAGAAACCGGGGTCGGCCATCTTGCCCTTGACCGCGGCGATGTCGTCGGCCGCCATGTGCTTGGCGGCGTCGATGCGGAAGCCGTCCACACCCATCGCGCGCAGGTCGGAGAGGTAGGCGGCGATCGTCGTACGGACGGCGTCGCTGCCGGTGTCGAGGTCGGCCAGGCCGACCAGTTCACAGTTCTGGACGTCGCCGCGGTCGCCGTAGTTGCTGATGTCCTTGCGGCAGGAGTGGAAGTCCTGGTCCTGGAAGTAGCCGGGGTAGTCGTACTTCGTGTAGGCGGTGCCGCCGGTTCCGGTGCCGGCCCCGGAGGACATGTGGTTGATGACGGCGTCGGCGACGACCTTGACTCCGGCCGAATGGCAGTCGGCCACCATCGACGCGAAGGCGTCGCGGTCACCGAGGCGTCCGGCGATCCGGTAGCTGACCGGCTGGTACGAGGTCCACCACTGGTCGCCCTGGATGTGCTCGGAGGCGGGCGAGACCTCGACGTAGCCGTAACCGGCCGGACCGAGCGAGTCCGTGCAGGCCTGGGCCACCGCGTCGTACTTCCACTCGAACAGGGTGGCGGTGACGGTCCGGTCGCCCGGTGGGGTCGCCTGGGAGGTCCAGGGGGCGAAGGCGGTGACTGCGGCGGCGGCGAGCAGTCCGGCCAGTGTCGCGCGAGCGGCGCGGGAACTCATCTGCGGCTCCTTCGGTCGCGGGTACGGGCGGAGCCCGCACCCGGCGTGGGCAGCCACGCGCCTGGCCACCGTGGGGGGAGTTCGGAGCCTGCCGTTCCAGCGATGGACACGTCAAGAGTTGCGCAAGAGTTTCCAGCATGTTTCTGAAATGACTTGCAGGGAAGGCGGGTTGAGGAACTCGTGATGCGTGGGCCACCCGCCGCCCCCGGTCGTCACTGGTCCCGGCGGTGCACCGCGAGCACCGTCACCACCGCTGCCACCAGCGCCCAGAGAGCGTAGACCGACCATGCCGGAGCGCTGCTTCCGCGTGCTCGCCAGGCGTTCCCACGCGCTGAACGGCAGGGTGTGCTGGAGCACCGCCGTCAGGTGGCGGCGCGAGCTGAGCACCATGGGGAGCAGGAGCAGCACCACCACCACGCTGCGCCGGATGCTCGGCGCGCTGCGGCAGGACGGCCCCGGGCTCCGGGGGCCGGAGCGGGAGGCCTCGCCGCTGGTGTCACCGGGCTTCCCGGGCCCGGCCGGCGGCTGAGGCGTGGGGTCCGGGGCGTGGCTCCGGCTACAGCCAGCCCTTCTCCCGCGCCATCCGGACCGCCTCCGCGCGATTGCGCGCCGCCATCTTCTGGATCGCTGTCGAGAGGTAGTTGCGGACCGTCCCCTGCGACAGGTGCAGCACCGCCGCGATCTCCGCGTTGGTCGAGCCGTCCGCCGCCGTGCGCAGCACCTCGCGCTCCCGGTCGGTCAGCGGACTGGCCCCGTCCGCGAGGGCGGCGGCCGCCAGGGTCGGGTCGATGACGCGTTCGCCGGCGAGCACTCTGCGTACCGCCGCCGCGAGCTGGGAGGCCGGCGCGTCCTTCACCAGGAACGCGTCCGCGCCCGACTCCATCGCGCGGCGCAGGTAGCCGGGGCGGCCGAAGGTGGTGACGACGACGACCTTGACGCCCGGGAGTTCGCGGTGCAGTTCGGCCGCCGCGTCGATGCCCGTCATGCCGGGCATCTCGATGTCCAGGAGGGCGACGTCGACCCGGTGTTCCCGGGCCGCGGCCAACACCTCGTCGCCCCGGGCGACCTGTGCGACGACCTCGATGTCGGGTTCCAGACCGAGGAGCGCCGCCAGGGCCTCGCGCACCATTGACTGGTCCTCGGCGAGGAGGAGTCTGATCATGCTCATTCCGGGGATCCTAGGCCGGATTCGGCCGGCACGCTGAGGGTGATGGTGAAGCCCTTCCCGGAACGGGTGCCGGCGGTCCGGGTGGTCAGCGTCCCGTCGACCGTGGCGAGGCGCTCCGCGATGCCGGTGAGGCCGTTGCCCGGTGCCGTGCCCGAGGCGCCACGGCCGTCGTCGGCGACGGTGAGTTCGAGGACCCGGCCGTCCAGGGTCTGGCGCGGGGCGAGGGTCACCTCGCAGCTGCGGGCGCCGCTGTGGCGTACGACGTTGGTGACCGCTTCCCGCAACGCCCAGGCGAGCACCTCCTCCGCCTTCTCGGGGAGGTCCTCGGGCGGCTCGGCCGGGATGGCGGCGGCGATCCCGGCGGCGGCGAGGGCGGTCCTGGCACCGGCCAGTTCGCCGGGGAGGGTCGGGCGGCGGTAGCCGGTGACCGCGCTGCGGACGTCCACCAGGGCCTGTCTGCTGACCTGTTCGATGTCCGCGACCTGGGCGGCGGCCTGCTCGGGGTGGCCGGGGAGCATGCGGCCGGCCAGCTCGCTCTTGAGGGTGATCAGCGAGAGGGAGTGGCCGAGCAGGTCGTGCAGGTCCCGGGCCAGGCGCAGCCGTTCCTCGTTGGCGGCGAGCTGGGCGACGGTGGCGCGGGCCTCGCGGAGCTGGATGGTGGTGAGGATCATCTGCCGGATGCCCGTCATCGAGAATCCGCCGAGCAGTGCCGGGAAGACCAGCGCCGTGATGATCTCGCGGGGGTGCTCGGCGGTGAGGCCGATACCTATCAGCACGGCCACGGACGCGGGGATCAGCCAGCGGGCGGCCCGCAGCGGCAGTGCCGCCCCCGCGGAGACCGAGACGTACACGAACAGGACCAGCCACGGACTGCCGAGCGTCAGGGACAGCGTGACGGCGAGTGCGCCGAGGAAGGCGAGCACGATCCCGACCTGGACAGGCCCGAGCACTGTCGGGGAGGGACGGAAGACGAGGACCAGGTAGCAGCCGACGAAGACCACCAGTCCGAGGGTGCCGAGCGCGGTCACCCACGGGCTGTGGGCGCCGTCGGCGAGATCCTTGATCGGCGCGCTCATGAAGGCGAGCCAGACGCCGATCCACAGGCTCTTGACCATGATCTGCTTGCGGTCCCCCGGCGGGCGCCCGATACCCATGGACATCTCGTCCTCGTTCACGCCTTCAAGGTGTCCTTCCGGTAGAGCCAGGCCGCACCGCCCGCGAAGAGAACGAAGTAGACGCAGAGGATGGCGATGTCCTTGGCCTGGGGCGCGCCGCCCATCTCGACGGACTGGCCGAGTGCAGCGTACGCGTGCGTGGGCAGCCACTCGGAGATGTTCTGGACCCACTGCGGGAAGGTCGAGCTCGGCATCCACAGGCCGCCGAGGATCGAGAGCACGAAGTAGATGATCATGGTGATCGGGCGGACCGCGTCACCGCTGGCGACGTAGCCGATGGCGACCCCGAGGGCGGCGAACACCAGTGATCCGGCCCAGATGACGCCGGTGAGGGCGAACCACTGCCACAGGTCGACGCGCACGTGCTTGACGGAGGCGGCGACGAGGAAGACGACCACGATGCAGGGCAGGGTGATCACGGCGGCGCTCGCGATCTTCGCCAGGATGTAGCCCCTGCTCGGCAGCGCGGTCAGCCGCAGCTGACGGACCCAGCCCTTCTCGCGCTCCTTGGCGATGCGCTCGCTGTTGCCCATCAGCACGGCGGTCAGCGCGCCGAAGGAGGCCATGGAGACCATGAAGAAGGCCTGAAGGGTGAGGTCGGTGCCCGGCACCTTGTCGGTGGTGTTCTGCGTGCCGGAAATCAGCAGGTAGATCACCGACGGGTAGATGACCGAGAAGAACATGAACTTCTTGTTCCGCAGGGTGCGGGTCACTTCGAGCTTGATCAGCGTGTTCATCGGGTCCTGGCCTCCTCGGCCTCGGTGATAGCGACGAAGGCCTGCTCCAGTCCGAGACCCGCGACTTCGAGCTCGCGCGGGTAGAGGCCGAGGCCGTAGACGGCGTGCACGGTCGCGTCGGCGTTGTGGGACTGGATGCGGACCCGGCGGCCGGTGACGTCGAGCGCGGAGAGGAAGGGCAGGGCGCGCAGCGCCTCTTCGTCGACCGGGCCCTCCAGCTCGAAGGAGATCCGGCGGGCGCCGGCCCTGGCCTTGATCTCGGCGGCGGTGCCGTCGGCGAGGATCCGGCCCTTGTGCAGGACCAGGACCCGGTCCGCGATGGCGTCGGCCTCTTCGAGGTAGTGGGTGGCGAACAGGACGGTCCGGCCCTGGTCGGCCTGCTCGCGCATGGTGGCCCAGAAGGCGTTGCGGGCGGTGACGTCCATCCCGGTGGTCGGCTCGTCGAGCACGATCAGGTCGTTGGCACCGGCGGTGGCGAGCGCGAAGCGTACGCGCTGCTCCTGGCCGCCGGAGAGCTTGTTGACCATGCGGCCGGCGATCGAGGCGATGCCGGCCCGCGCCAGCACCTCGTCCACCGGGTAGGGCCTGGGGTGCAGATCACAGACGAGTCCGACCAGCTCCCCCACCGTGACCTCCTCCATCAGGCCGCCGGTCTGCAGCATCGCGCCGACCCGGCCGGCCGCGATGGCCGCCTGCGGGGTGGTGCCGAAGAGGCGGACCGTCCCGGAGTCGGCGGTGCGCAGGCCGAGGAGGAGGTCGAGCGCGGAGGACTTGCCCGCGCCGTTGGGGCCGAGGAGCGCCACGGTCTCGCCGGGGTGCAGGTCGAGCGTGAGCCCGTCCACGGCCCGTACGTCGCCGTACGCCTTGCTGACCTGGTCGAAGCTGACCACGGCGGTCTTCGCCTCGGTGGCTTCGGGAGCTGTCGTTGTCATGGGTCCAGCCTGGCGGAGCGGGGTGTGCGCCCGGCAGGGTCAGGGATCGTGAATCCGGGATGACATCTGTCATGCCCTACGTGTGACGGGCCCCGCGCTGCGCGGCTGCTGGGACCGTACGGACAGACGGCGCCGCCCCCGGCCGGAGGTCCGGTCGGGGGCGGCGCCGGGCGGGCCCGGCCGGGTCAGCCGTTGCCGTCGAGGTCGATCGTGACGGTCCGCTCGGCGGGGGTCTTGCCGACCAGCGCGCCCTTCATGGCGAAGGCCACGTCGTCCGCGCTGAGCTGGTGCTTCGTACCGTCACCCTTGGTGATCATGATGCCGTTGAAGACGCCTTCGCAGAGGGTGTCGATGGCCTTCTTGTCGTAGTAGTCGACGAGCTTGCCGTCGACCGCCTTCATCGAAAGGATCTTCGGCAAGGACTTGTCCGGTCCGAACTGGATCACCTTCGGGCCTGCCTTGATGGTGATCAGGCCGGACATCGCGGGCTCCGCGAAGGCCTTCATCGCCCGGTCCAGCTCCGCCTGGCCGACGGTGGGCTCGCGGGTGGTGACGGGCAGCTCGACGGTGGCCGACCGGCCCGTCTCGACCTGGGCTCGGTAGGCGTCGCGCACCGAGCCCACCGACTGGTTGGCGTCGAGCGCCTTGCCCGCCTTGCCGGGTACGGCGACGGCCTTGCCCGGTACGAACTTGATCGTCCCGTTGCTGGCGGAGCCCGAGGCACCGGCCAGGTCGGTCAGCGCGACGCCGAGCTTCTCCTGGTCGACGGGGAGGACCGGGTCGATGTCACGCTTGCCGCCGAAGAGCGAGCCGATGACGGAGACCGGGTTGTAGTCGCTGCCTGCCGCGGCGCGCACGGTCGCCTGGCTGTCCAGGGAGAGTCCGGCCTTGTCCGGCGCGAGCTGCGTCTTCTTTCCGTCCACGCTCAGCTGGAGCGGAGCGGTCGCCCGCTTGCCGAGGGCGGCGTCCAGCTTCTCGACGCCGTCCTCCTTCGTGCCGCCGCCGATGTCGACGCCGAGGACGGTGGTGCCCTTGGGGACGTCCGAGTGGTTCATCAGCAGCCCGGCGCCGTACGCGACCCCGAGCACGCAGACGGCGGCCACGCAGAGCAGGACCAGCTTCGAACGGCCCTTCTTCGCCGGGGCCTTCGCCGCCGCGGGCTCCGCAGCGGTGCGGGCGGCGGGCTCGGGCGCCTGCGCGGCGAACCCTCCCGGGCCGGCCGGACCGGTGCCCATCGGGTTGTCCGGGATGCGCGGGGTGAGATCGGGGCCCTGGAACGGCGACTGGGGCCCAGCCGTGCGGTGCTCCGCCGGAACCACGGGGATGCCGCTGGTCAGGGTGTCGCCCGAGACGTTGTCACCCGAACCGGAGCCGGGGCCTGCGGCCGGGAACTGCGGCGTGAGCACCGCGGTGTCGTCGGACATCCGCGGCGGCACACCACCGGGGCCACCGGGTGCCTGCGGTCCGCCCGGTCCGGAGCCCGGCGGCGTGAAGGCCCCGGCGAAGGGGCCGGGCCCCTCGAGGTCCGGGGTGAGCGGGGAGGTGCCGCCGGCCGGTCCCGTGGTGGGCCCGGACGGGCCCGGCGTACGGATACCCAGGTTCGGCGTGGAGCGCGGTCCGCCGGGGCCGTCCGCCCCGGAGCCGGGTGCGCCCGGCTCGCCCGCGCGCTGCGGGCCGTCCGAGAAGTACGGCAGATCGGCGCGCGGGGTACCGGCGGGCGGGGTGCCCCGGTCGCCCGCACCGCTCGCGGAGAAACCCGCACCGTTGGTACCGGCACCCGCACCGCTCGCGGAGAAGCCGGCACCGTTGGTGCCGCCGCCGACCGGCGGCTTGCCCGTCGCACCGTTCGCGGAGGTGTCCGCCGGGGCGCCCGCCGGGGGCTTGCGCGGCGCGAACCAATCGCTGCCGCTCTTCTCCCTGGCCGGCTTCTCGGCTGCGGCTTCCGCCGCGGTGGACCCGGCTCCCGACTCGGGCCCCGGTGCGGCCGGGGTCCCCTTCGCGCCTTCGGACGCGGAGGCGCCCGGACGCGGGACGTTGCCGGTGCGCTCGTTGCCGGGCCCGCCGTCCGCGTCGCTCATGGGCGTACGCATGACAACCGGCGGGATCGGACGCGAGCCGGGGATGTTGATCCGGATACGCGTCGTCAGCGTCGTCTCCGTCCTCGGCTCTTCCGGCTTGGACGGGTCCACAGGCTCCGGGGTCTCCTCCGGGGAATCCTGAGAGGGGTGCAGTGACGGATACTGGCGGGATCCGTACGGCGGCGTACCCGAGGGGTACGCGGCTCCCCCGCGGCCCTGGGGCCCGGAGGACGAACTGTCAGTTTCACGACTCAAGGCAGGTTCTCCCGATTGGCTCCGCCGCCCGTACTTCCCCCATGCCGCAGGCCAGGGGACGGCTCGGCGCGCGAACCACCTTACTGGCCGCGGCCGACAGACACCCCGCGACCGGGGGAAACGACTGCGCACCCCCCGGACGGACAGGGGGCATTACGGGATCGGACGTGGCACATTACTTGCCAGGTCGGCCGCTGTCGGCACCCGGTTGGGGTGACCGCGACATGGTGGCACAGATCACAGCGAGGACCATCCCGCCCAGTACGAAGAGGGCCAGACCCAGTTCGTCACCGAAGACATAGTCCCCTTCCGGGCGCCCGCCCAGCAGAAATACGACCGAAATCAGCCAACCCGCAGCGGGTGCCACCGCGCCCGGCTGGGTGCCCATGAGGCGGCGGCCACCGTAGAAGAGTCCGGCGGACGCCAGCAGCGCCAGCAGCAACCCGCCCGGGAACCAAGCGGGTTGGACCAGCGCCCCGGCGATCCCCACCACCGCTCCGAGGACCGCGAGGCCCAGCAGGGCCGCGATCCGGCCGGGGTTGAGGGGCGCGGCCAGACCGGTGGCCGGAATGTCACGGGGAGGCGCGTTGGTCCGCGCGGCCCTCGGCCTGCTGCCGCTCACTGGTCCGCTCCCGTCACACCGGCGAAGAGATCGTCTTCCCGGGCCCCCGGAGCGGCTACCGGGGTGCCGCTCACCAACTCGTAGTACTCGGTGGTGAGAACGGGCTGGCCGAGATCGTTCGAAAGGGCGAAGAAGGAGCCGCTCAGCGCGATCTGGGTGGCGTGCGCCCGCATCGCCGCGGCCTTGGCGGCCACGTGGGCGGCGCCGTCGATCTCGGTGGTGATCAGGGTGTCGTTCACCACACCCGGCACGTCGTCGATCGCGGCGATGCCGGGGAAGGTGTCGGGGGCGGTGAGCCGGAGGTTCGCGAAGGCGTCCTCGGCGGTGGTGCGCGGCACCCGGTTCCAGTAGATCTTGGCGATGGTGTGCGGGGCGCCGGACTCCGCGCGGTAGGCGGGGTCGGCGGCCAGTTCTGCGGCGCGGGTCGCGACCCGGTGCGCCTGGATGTGGTCGGGGTGCCCGTAGCCCCCGTCGGGGTCGTAGGTGACCAGGACCTGGGGGCGGACGGAGCGGATGACGTCCACCAGGTACCCGGCGGCCTCGTCCACGTCGGCGGACCAGAAGGCGTTCGGGCGGTCGTTCTGCTCGGCGCCCATCATCCCGGAGTCGCGGAACCGGCCGGGGCCGCCGAGGAAGCGGTGGTCGGTGACCCCCAGCTCCTTCATGGCCGCCGCCAGTTCGCGCTGCCGCCAGGGCCCCAGGGCGTCGTCCCGGTCGGCCGCGAGGTGCGCGAGCGCGGGCGGGATGACCTCGCCCTCCTCGCCGAGCGTGCAGGTCACCAGCGTGACCAGGGCGCCGTCGGCGGCATACCTGGCCATGGTGGCGCCGTTGTTGATCGACTCGTCGTCGGGGTGCGCGTGCACCAGGAGCAGACGCCGGGCGGGAAGGTCCGTCATGGGTACCACCCTACGAGCCGGCCGGCCCGATGGCCGACGGCGCCCGCGCACCGGGCGCCGGCGAACCGCGGACGCCGGTCACTGTCACAGGCGCACGCCTGCCGCTGTCAGAACTTCAGCCCTCCGATCATGCCCGCCACGTTCGTCGTCACCTCGGAGATCGTGGGCGCGATGGACGAGCTGGCGAGATAGAAACCGAGCAGCATGCAGACCACCGCATGTCCGCCCTTCAGTCCGGACTTCCGGACCAGCAGGAAGACGACGATCGCCAGCAGCACCACCGCCGAAATCGAGAGTGCCACGGCGGTTCACCTCCATCAGTACGGTCGGGACGGGCAGCACGCATGGAGCCAGCAGGTTCATACCCACCGAGCGCTACGGATCATAACTATCCGTGGCAAGGCATTGATCGGGGCACAGCAGCACGAGGGGCGCACGGGCCGGGGGCGGCCGATAGGTTCGGCACATGACTTCGTCAGAGATCACCTTTCCGCTGCAGCTGGCCCGGACGATGCGATTCACCCTCGGCGCTCCCCGCGCGTTCACGGTGTCACCCGACGGTGAGCGGGTGATCTTCCTGCGCTCGGGCTCGGGCACCGACCGCTCGGGCCGGCTCTGGGTCCTCGACCTGACCGGCGACGGAGCACCGAGCGAGCGGCTGGTGGCCGATCCCGCCGTGCTGCTGGGCGGGTCGGCGGAGCGGCTGTCGGCACAGGAGCGGGCCAGGCGCGAGCGGAGCCGCGAGGGGTCGTCGGGCATCGTCGGCTACGCGGTCGACGCGGCAGCCGAGTTGGCGGCGTTCGCACTTTCCGGGAAGGTGTACGTCGCACAACTGCGGGCGGGCACGGCGCGTGCGCTGCCCGTGCCCGGCCCGGTGATCGATCCGCGCCCCTCCCCGGACGGACGACACATCGCATACGTGTCCAAGGGGGCCCTGCGCGTCGTGGGGTCCGGCGGCGAGGAGGACAGGGCACTCGCGGAGCCCGAGGACGCGCAGGTCTCCTACGGCCTCGCGGAGTTCATCGCGGCCGAGGAGATGCAGCGCTCGCGGGGCTTCTGGTGGTCTCCCGAATCGGACCGGCTGCTCGTCGCCCGGGTCGACGACAGCCCGGTGCGGCGGTGGTGGATCTCCGACCCGGCGCACCCGGAGCGCAAGCCCGCCGAGATCGCGTACCCGGCGGCCGGGACGCCCAACGCCGAGGTGCGGCTGTTCGTCATGGACCTGGCCGGGGAGCGTACCGAAGTGGTCTGGGACCGGGCCCGGTTCCCCTATCTGGCGCAGGTGCACTGGTCGTCGGCCGGGGCGCCGCTGCTGCTGGTGCAGGCCCGTGACCAGCAGAGCCAGCTCCATCTCGCGGTGGACCCGGAGACCGGGACGACCAGGACGGTGCACGTCGACGAGGACCCGGTCTGGCTGGACCTGTTCCCCGGGGTGCCCGCGTGGGCGCCGGACGGACGGCTGGTGCGGATCGCGGACGAGGGCGGGGCGCGGGTCCTCGCGGCCGGCGACCGCCTGCTGACCGGGGCGCAGCTGCAGATCCAGGCGGTGCTGGACATCGGCGGATCGGACATCCTGGTGGCGGCCTCGGCGGGCGAGACCGCGGCCGCGCCGGAGATCGGCGAGAGCCATGTCTACCGGGTCAACGAGCTGGGCGTGGAGCGGGTCTCGGAGGGGGTGGGCGTGCATTCCGCGGTCCGGAGCGGCGGGGTGACGGTGCTGGTGTCCACCGCCCCGGACCGGCCGGGGACGACCGCCCGGGTGCTCCGGGACGGCAAGGTGATCACCACCGTCGCGAACCACGCGGAGCAGCCGGTGCTGTCCGTGCGGGCGCGGTTCACCGAAGGGGGCGCACGGCGGATTCCGTGCGCCGTGCTGCTCCCCTCCGACTACAAGGAATCGGATGGTCCGCTTCCGGTTCTGATGGATCCGTACGGCGGGCCGCACGGCCGCCGGGTGGTCGCCACCCACAACACCCATCTCACCTCGCAGTGGTTCGCGGACCAGGGTTTCGCCGTGGTGGTCGCGGACGGCCGGGGCACCCCGGGCCGTTCACCCGGCTGGGAGAAGGCGGTGAAGAACAACCTCGCCCTCAGCGTCGACGACCAGGTCGAGGCCCTGCACGCGCTGGCCGGGCGGTTCCCGCTGGATCTGGACCGGGTCGCCATCCGGGGCTGGTCGTTCGGCGGCTTCCTGGCCGGCATGGCCGTGCTCCGGCGGCCCGATGTGTTCCACGCGGCCGTGGTGGGCGCCCCCGTGACCGACCAGCGGCTCTACGACACCCACTACACCGAGCGCTACCTGGGCGACCCGGCGGTCCAGCCCGAGGTGTACGCGTACAACTCGCTGCTCACCGACGAGGGGCTGTCGCACGCCGCCGAGCAGGTGCGGCCGATGATGATCATCCACGGACTCGCGGACGACAACGTGGTGGTCGCGAACACGCTGCGGCTGTCGTCGGCGCTGCTCGCCGCGGGGCGGCCGCACGAG
Organism: Streptomyces sp. 840.1; assembly: GCF_003751445.1. Classification (NCBI taxonomy): domain Bacteria; kingdom Bacillati; phylum Actinomycetota; class Actinomycetes; order Kitasatosporales; family Streptomycetaceae; genus Streptomyces; species Streptomyces sp. 840.1. The sequence goes on from NZ_RJUU01000001.1 coordinate 784,245, forward strand.
GTGCTGCCGCTGAGCGGGGTGACCCACATGACCCCGCAGGAGAAGGTGGCCGAGAACCTGCTGCTGCTCCAGGTGGACTTCCTGAAGCGGTCGCTGGCGGGCCCGGCGGCCTGACGCGCGGCCTACGGGCCTACCAGCCCGGCGGCGGCTGGGAGGGCGGCGGCGGCTGGGAGGGCGGCGGGGGCGGCCCGAAGCCGCCGCCCTGCGGGTATCCGTACCCCGGGGCGGGCGGCTGCTGCCCCGGGGGCGGGGCCGCGTCCGGCTCGGGGTGCGCCTCGGAGTCGTACCCAGGAGTTCCGTGTCCCGGCGTCCCGTATCCGGGGGTGCCGTATCCCGGGGTGCCGTACCCGGAGCCGTATCCCGGTGCGAACGGGCCGGGAACGTCCGCGAAGCCCCTGGGGGCCAGCACGATCAGCGCCAGAACGGCGACGAACGCCTCGAAGAGCCAGCTGGCCAGGGTCAGCTGGGTCTCGGTCGGCATCGAACCGAAACGGTCGAACAGGTCGTAGTGCACGATCCGGACCACTCCCAGCACCCCGCCCGGCAGCAGCAGCGCCGCGGCCACCAGACCGAACGGCCGCGCGTGCACGGCGCGGGGCAGCGCGCTCACCCCCGCGAAGAGGCAGAGCAGGGCCAGGGTCACGGTGCTCCAGCCCGGCGGCGGGTCGGTCAGCCCGTGCATGATCCGGTCGCCGCCGACGTACCAGTCGGGAAAGATCTCCGGGTACTTGACGACCTGGCGGACCTCCCAGGCGATCAGCACCGCGCCGACCGCGCTCAGCAGCACGAAGCCGGTCGCCGACGCACCCGGTCCGGGCCGGGTGGGCAACTGCTCGTAGGAGCCGGCCGGCGGGCGGCGCCCCGCCCCGGCGGTGATGAACAGCGCGATGCCCGCCGCGAGGGCGGCGAAGGCGCAGATCAGGGCACGGGCGCGCAGGTCGTCGGAGAACGACGACTCCATCGCGGGGCTGCCGATGTTCCAGAGTCCGGGGAGCCGTACGGCGAGGGTGACCACGCCGGTGGCGACGAGCACGGTGGCAGCGACGGCCGAGCGGAGCGCGGCGACGGCGGCGACCAGGTACACCACGAACAGAGCGGCGTCCATGGCCGTGGTCGTGGGCATCGCGTTCGGGCGGGCTTCCTGGAAGCCGGCCCAGTACCGCATGAGCTGGCCGAAATCGGCCGCCCTGATGTCCCGTACCAGCCAGCTCGCCACGATCACCGCGAGCACGCCGCAGAGGACGGCACCCGTGACTCTTGCTCCCCGCGTGAGTATCACCCCAGCGATACTCCACCGAGCCGGGTCTCCGGACAAGAGGGCCTGTACGGCGGCGTCCTGACGGGCGACCGGCCGGGGGCTTTGACAGCCCCCGGCCGGTCCACGGCACCCGCACGGCCGTACGTCGTCCATGCTGACGGGTCCGTATATCGGACGTGCGACGGCCGAGTTGCCCGTGCGTTAACGCGTCGGCGGTCAGCCGGCCCGGCTGCTCCCGGAGGGCGGCGGCGGCCCGTCGTCGGTGTCCGGCGGCGGCGCCGCGTCCTCGTCGGGCGGACCCGGCGGCTGCGGGGACGCCGGCGGCCTGCGGGCCTCGCGGTCCACCTCTTCCACGTCCGGACCCGGCCCGCCCTCGCCCGGCACCAGGGTGCCCTCCGGCGGCACCACGCGCTTCTCCTCCGCGAAGTGACAGGCCGAGGCGTGCCGGGCCGGGGTGTCCGTCAGCCGGAAGACCGCCGGGACGGCCAGCAGCGGCACCTCCAGCTCGCACCGCTCCTGCGCCTTCCAGCAGCGGGTGCGGAAGCGGCAGCCGGAGGGCGGGTTCGCGGGCGAGGGCACGTCGCCGTGCAGGATGATCCGCTCGCGGTACTCGCGCGCCATCGGGTCCGGCACCGGCACGGCGGAGAGCAGCGCCTGGGTGTACGGGTGCGTGGGGTGCTCGTAGATCTCCTCGTCGGTGCCGATCTCCGCGAACCGGCCCAGGTACATCACCCCGACCCGGTCGGAGATGTGCCGGACGATCGACAGGTCGTGCGCGATGAACACGTAGCTCAGGTTGAACTCCGACTGGAGCCGGTCCAGCAGGTTGACGACCTGCGCCTGGACGGACACGTCGAGGGCCGAGACCGGTTCGTCCGCGACGATGATCTCGGGGTTGAGCGCGAGGCCGCGGGCGATGCCGATGCGCTGGCGCTGGCCGCCGGAGAACTGGTGCGGATAGCGGTTGATGTACTCCGGGTTGAGACCGACGACGTCGAGCAGGTCCTGGACCTTGCGCCGGCGGTCGCCCTTGGGAGCCACCTCGGGGTGGATCTCGTACGGCTCCCCGATGATGTCGCCCACCGTCATACGGGGGTTCAGCGAGGTGTACGGGTCCTGGAACACCATCTGGATGTTGCGGCGCACGGCCTTCAGCGCACGGCCGGACAGCTTGGTGATGTCCTCGCCCTTGTACCGGATCATTCCGGCCGTCGGCTCCTCCAGGTGCACGAGCAGCCGGGCGACGGTCGACTTCCCGCAGCCGGACTCGCCCACGATGCCGAGCGTCTCGCCGGCCGCCAGATCGAAGGAGACCCCGTCGACCGCCTTGACGGCCCCGATCTGCTTCTTGATCACGATGCCGCGGGTGAGCGGGTAGTGCTTGACGAGGTCGCGCACCTCCAGGATCGGTTCCTTGCCCGCCTGGGCGCTCGTCTCGCGTGACTTGGCCAGCAGGGCGCGTGCCACCTCGCCCTCCTGGCGCGCTTCCCTGCGCCCCGAGTGATCAGCGTGCATCGAGCGTCTCCTTCCAGAAGTAGCAGGCGCTCTGACGGTTCTCGGCCACGTCGAACAGCGGCGGTACGTCGGTGCGGCAGACGTCCTGGGCCATCGGGCAGCGCGGGTTGAAGGCGCAGCCGGGCGGGATGTGCAGCAGGTTGGGCGGCAGCCCCTTGATCGCGTAGAGCTCCCGGCCCTTCTGGTCCAGGCGCGGGATCGAGCGGAGCAGCCCCTGGGTGTAGGGGTGCGCGGGCGCCTGGTAGATGTCGTGGACCGGTGAGGTCTCGACGATCCGGCCCGCGTACATCACGGCGATCTTGTCCGCGACGTCGGCGACGACGCCGAGGTCGTGGGTGATCAGGATCAGGCCCATGTTCAGTTCGCGCTGGAGCTCCGCGAGGAGGTCCATCACCTGGGCCTGGACGGTGACGTCGAGGGCGGTGGTGGGCTCGTCCGCGATGATCAGCGAGGGCTCCAGGGCCAGCGCCATGGCGATCATGATGCGCTGGCGCATGCCGCCGGAGAACTGGTGCGGGTAGTTGCCGACCCGTTCCTTGGCGGCCGGGATGCGGACCCGGTCCATCAGCTCGACGGCCTTGGCCTTCGCGTCCTTTCGGGACAGTCCGCGGTGGACGACGAACATCTCGCCGAGCTGCTCCCCCACCGTCAGCACGGGGTTGAGCGAGGAGAGCGCGTCCTGGAAGATCATGGCCATCTCCTGGCCGCGGATCTTCCGGCGCTCCTCCTTCTTGAGCTTCAGCAGGTCGCGGTCCTTGAAGAGGATCTCGCCGCCGCTGATCTTCCCCGGCGGCATGTCGAGGATGCCCATGATCGCCTGTGCGGTGACCGACTTGCCGGAGCCGGACTCGCCGAGCACGGCGAGCGTCTCGCCCTCGGACACCGAGTAGTTGACCCCGTTGACGGCCTTGGCGACCCCGTCCCGGGTGTGGAACTCCACGTGCAGATCGCGCACTTCGAGCAACATGGCAGCGGACTCCTCAGCGCAGCTTGGGGTCGAGGGCGTCGCGCACCGCGTCGCCGAGCATGATGAACGCGAGCACGGTGATCGCCAGCGCGCCGGCCGGCCAGAGGAGCATGTGCGGGGCGTTGCGGATGTTCTGCGAGGCGGACGAGATGTCGATGCCCCAGCTGACCGTGGGGGGCTTCAGCCCGACGCCGAGGTAGGAGAGCGTCGCCTCCAGCGCGATGTACGTGCCCAGCGCGATGGTGGCGACCACGATGACGGGCGCCACGGCGTTGGGCGCGACATGCCTGAGCAGCATGCGGGAGTTGGACGCGCCCAGGGCCCGTGCCGCCTGGACGTAGTCGTGCTGCTTGGCGGTGATCACCGCGCCCCGGGCGATCCTGGAGATCTGCGGCCAGCCGAGCAGCACCATGAAGCCGATGACGGGCCAGACGGTGTTGCTGGTGACCACCGAGAGGAGGACGAGGCCGCCGAGGACCACGGGGATGGCGAAGAAGATGTCGGTGACGCGCGAGAGGATGGCGTCCGAGGCCCCGCCGAAGAAGCCCGCGAGGCCGCCGAGCAGTCCGCCCAGCAGCGCCACACCGAGCGTGGCGCAGACGCCGACGGTGACGGATGCCCTGGCCCCGTAGACGACCCGGGTGTAGACGTCGCAGCCCTGCGCGTTGAAGCCCATGGGGTGGCCCGGCTGGGAGCCCTGCTGCGCCTTGGCCAGGTCGCACTTGAGGGGGTTGCCGGACGCGATGAGCGAGGGCCAGATCGAGATGATGACCAGGAAGACGATGATCAGGGACGAGGCGATGAAGACGGGGTTGCGCCGCAGGTCGCGCCAGGCGTCGGCCCACAGGCTGCCCGCCCGTTCCCTGGGCCCGCCGCCCTCGGGCCCCTCCGGTGTTCCCTCCAGCGTGGTGCCCTCGCTCATGGCCAGGTCCGCCGCTCCGCCGGCACCGGTCCCGGCGATCGCGTTCTGGGGCTCGGGCTGAGGTTCAGGCATAACGGATCCTCGGGTCGAGTACGGAGTACAGGAGGTCGACGACCAGATTCGCGATGAGGAAGACCAGCACCAGGATGGTCGCGAAGCCGACCACGGTCTGAGTGTTCTGCCGCAGGATGCCCTGGTAGATCTGGTATCCGACGCCATGGATGTTGAAGATCCGCTCGGTGACGATCGCGCCGCCCATCAGCGCGCCGATGTCCGTACCGATGAAGGTGACGACGGGGATCAGCGAGTTGCGCAGCAGGTGGCGCACGATGACGCGGCGCCTGGGCAGGCCCTTCGCCACGGCGGTGCGCACGTAGTCGGCGCGGGAGTTCTCCGCGATCGACGTCCTGGTGAGGCGGGTGACGTAGGCCAGTGAGACCGAGGCGAGCACCAGGCCGGGCAGGATGAGCTCGTCGAACGGGGCGTCCGAGGAGACCGTCGGGGAGATGACGGACCACTTGACCCCGAGCAGGTACTGGAGCACGTAGCCGGTGACGAAGGTGGGGATCGCGATCACGACGAGCGTCGCGACCAGGACCGAGTTGTCGACGACACGGCCGCGCCGCAGTCCGCTGATGACGCCGAGCGTGACGCCCACGATGATCTCGAACAGGATCGCGACGATGGTCAGCCGCAGGGTGACCGGATAGGCGGAGGCCATCAGCTCGGTGACCTTCTGTCCGTTGAAGGCGGTACCGAAGTCACCGGTGAACACATTGCCCATGTAGGTCAGGTATTGCTGCCACACCGGCTTGTCCAGGCCGAACTCCTTCTGGAGCTGGGCGGCCGTCGTCGGGTCGCACTGCCGGTCGCCGCAGAGGCCCGCGATCGGGTCGCCCATCACGTTGACCATCAGGAAGAGCAGCAGTGTGGCTCCGATGAAGACCGGAATCATCTGGAGCAGACGACGGATCACATAGCGCCCCATGTCACCCTCCGCACATCGATCGGGCAGCAGACTTCGGCCGTCGGTCGCTCCGGGGCGGATCGGGACCTGATGAACGACTGCATCGCGCAGTCACCTCCCTGTTGACACCGGCTTCCCCGAGCGGCCGTTGACTCGACTGCCGGGTCGTTCACTGTCCCGACGTGAACCAAATAACATCCCATTTCGTACCGAATAGCATCTTCTGCGCACCCTCACGGGAACACCGGTGCGCCGGAAGGGGCCAAACGTGTGACGAGCGACGGGGACCGGCCGCACACACGGCGGCCCGGCGCCCTCACGGGGCGCCGGGCCGTCACCGTCACTACGGGGTCACTTGACCTTGATCTCGCTGTAGACCGGCACGCTGAACGGGTTGAGCGCGACGTTCGAGACGTTCGTGGAGTAGCCGGCGCTGCCGTTCTGGTACCAGAGGGGAATGGCCGCCATGTTGTCCCGGACCACCGCTTCGGCGTCCTTGAAGGTCTTGACCGCCTTGGCCTTGTCCGACTCGGCGTTGGCCTGGTTGACCAGCTTGTCGAACTTGGGGTCCGACCACTTACCGTCGTTGGACGAGGCGTTGGTGTAGTAGAGCGGCTGCAGGAAGTTCTGGATGAGGGGGTAGTCCATCTGCCAGCCGGCGCGGAACGGGCCCGTCATCTTCTTCTGGGTGATCTTGTTCCGGAAGTCGGCGAAGGTGCCGGTCGGGGCGCCCACGCAGGCCTTGTCGTTGCCGAGCGCGTTGTTGATGCTGTTGCAGACCGCGTCCACCCAGTCCTTGTGGCTGCCCGTGTCGGCGTTGTAGCCGATCTTGACCTGCCCGCCGGGGATGCCGCCGCCCTGCGAGATCATCTTCTTGGCCTCGGCGGGGTTGTAGTCGCACAGGCTGCCGCAGAAGCCGGACTGGTAGCCGCCCGCCTCACCCAGCACCGGCGAGGTCCAGTCGGTGGCGGGCGTCCGCGTCTTGTTGAAGATCGTCTCGGTGATCTGCTTGCGGTTGATGGCCATGGACAGGCCCTTGCGGACCTTGTCGCTGTCGGCCTTGTCCCACGCCTTGTCGTAGAACGGGAAGGCCAGGGTCTGGATGATGCCGGCCGGGGTGTTGATGTAGCGGTCGCCGAGGTCGGCCTTGACGTTCTTCAGCTGCGCGGCGGGGACGTCGTCGACCAGGTCGAGGTTGCCGGCCACCAGGTCGGTGTAGGCGGTGTTGTTGTCGGTGTAGACCTTGAGGTCGATGCCGCCGTTCTGCGCCTTGTCCGTACCGGGGTACTTGTCCCACTTGCGCAGGGACATCTGCGAGCCCTTGGTGTACGAGTCAATGGTGTACGGGCCGTTGCCGACCGGCTTCTTCAGCCAGGCCGCGTGGTCGTCGAAGAAGGCCTGGGGCAGCGGGGCGAAGGCCGCGTAGCCCAGCGTGTCGGGCCACAGCGAGAACTTCTGGCTGAGCTTGACGGTGAACGTCCTGGCGCCGGTGACCTTCAGCCCGGACATGGCTCCGGCGGCCTGGGCGCCGGAGTCCGGGTGCACCTTGGCGTAGCCATCGATCTGACCGAAGAAGTAGGCGTTCTTCTGGTTGTTCTTGAGGCTCGCGCCGTAGTTCCACGCGTCCACGAAGGACTTGGCGGTGACCTTCTCGCCGTTGGAGAACGTCCAGCCGTCCTTGACGGTGATGTCGAAGTTCTTCGAGTCGGTCGTGGCGATCTTCTCCGCCAGCATGTCCTCGGCCGCGCCGGTCTTGGGGTTGTACCGCTTGAGACCCCGGAAGACCATGTCGAGGACCTTGCCGCCCTGCACCTCGTTGGTGTTGGCCGGCTCCAGCGGGTTCTGCGGGTCACCCCACGAGGAACTCACCACCCCATTGGCGCCACCGCCGCCACCACTGTCGCCCCCGCCGCCGCAGGCGGTCGCCGCCAGGGCGACGGCGACCGCGCATGCGGCCCACTTGACCTGTGTGGCTCCGCGCATGGAGTGCCTCCTCGTATTGCTCCGTCTTACGTCAGGTCAAATATCACCGCATACCGAGCGTTACGCATATTTACCCCCGCCATCCGGGCACAACGGAAGCCACTCGAATGGCGGGAGCGGGCGCCGGGCGGACACTTTTGGCGAGTGCATGCCATGCCTGCGGAGGTGTCGAACCGGCCTGACGAGCGGCGAAGCGGTAACGGCAACACAACGAACGCGCATCGACCCGGAGCCCACCGGGGCGGATGCACGGATTCCGAGACATGGCCGCCCGTATATCGGACTCATTGACTGACTTCCGACGTTTCACCCACAAATCTGCCCTGGAAAAGGCAAAGGGAAGGCAATGGCACGCCCGGTAACTGGTCATGTATAAGTCAAGCTTCCAAAGAGCGGCTCAAGCCGGTCCGACATTCATTGACCCTGCATGAATTGCGTTGAAAAAGTCCGGGTAGCCCGTAGGTGTGCCCTGCGGAGTCCTTCGACCCTCCGGGCCAGGAGCACCATGACGATTCCAACCTCGAACGCAGCAGCCGCCCTTGAGGTGGCCAACGCGAACCCGCAGAAGACGCCGGAACCTTCGGCACTGAAGGGCGGTGACGGGCGCTCTCCGGGCAAACTGGCCTGGCGTCGCTTCAAGCGCGACCGGTCCGGGGTCATTTCGGCCTATGTGGTCATCTTCTTCTTCCTGGTGGCCCTCTGCGCGCCGCTGATCTCCAAGGTCTACGGCAAGGACCCGTACACGACCTACGGGCAGAACCAGGACGGCCTGCTCAACGACTTCGGCTTTCCCATCAAGCCCAACGGCGGCATCAGCGGCGACTTCTGGTTCGGCATCGAGCCCCAACTGGGCCGTGACCTCCTCACGTTCCTCGTCTACGGCATCCGCAACTCGCTGTTCATCGCGGGCGTCACGACGCTTCTGGTGACCGTCCTCGGCATCGTGATCGGCGTGACCGCCGGCTACCTGGGCGGGAAGACCGACTACTTCATCGGCCGGGTCATCGACATCCTGCTGGCCTTCCCCTCGACGCTGTTCTTCATCGCGTTCTGGCCGGTCCTCATCTCGGTCCTGGTCTCCCCCGAGGAGGCCACCCCGGTCTGGCTCACGGTCACGAGCCTCATCCTGGTGATGACGGCCTTCGGCTGGGCGTCCATCGCCCGGCTGCTGCGCGGCGAGGTACTCGCCCTGCGCGAGCGGGAGTTCGTCGAGGCCGCCAAGGTGACCGGGGCCTCACCCGCACGGATCATCTTCAAGGAACTGCTGCCCAACCTGTGGACGCCGATCCTGATCCAGGCGACCCTCGCTCTCCCCATGTTCGTGAGCGCCGAAGCCGGACTCGCGTTCCTCGGGGTCGGACTGACGGCGAAGACACCCGACTGGGGCGTGATGCTCCAACGCGGCGCCGACGTCTACCAGGACGACATCACCTTCATGCTCTTTCCCGGAGTGTCGATGGTGGTCTTCGTCCTCGCGTTCAACCTCCTCGGCGACTCGGTCCGGGACGCTCTCGACCCGAAGACCAAGCGCTGACAGTTCCGCCCCCGGACCGGAGCGACGGGGCTCCGCCGGATCATCCGACTCCTCACCGACCAGGGCAGGTTGCCATGTCTCTCTCCCGCAGAAACTTCGTCATCGCCACGTCCGTCGCGGCGGGCGGCTCGCTCGTCCTCTCCGCGTGCAGCAGTGGCGACTCGGGCGGTGGCGGTGGCAAGGGGTCGCCGGACGCCGGCGCCACCGAGTACACCGGCGCGACCGTCAAGATCGGGACCAAGGAGGACTCCGCCGGCCCCGCGGCCGAGGTCCCCGGCGCCAAGAAGGGCGGGACGATCTACGGCATCTCCGAGGACGACTTCTCCCACCTCGACCCGCAGCGCATCTACTTCGCGTTCAACTCCACCGGCGCCATGATGTTCGCCCGCAGCCTCACCGGCTACAAGATCGACGACAAAGGCGCGATGACCCTGGTCGGCGACCTCGCCACCGATGTCGGCACGCCGTCCGCCGACAACAAGACCTGGACCTTCACCCTGAAGGACGGGCTCAAGTGGCAGGACGGCAGCGAGCTGACCGTCGAGGACGTCCGCCACGGCATCGAGCGGGCCTGGGCACCGTTCATCACCGAGGGCGCCGCCTACGTGCAGCAGGCGCTCACCGGCAAGGGCGACTGGCGCAAGGGCTACGAGGGTCCGTACAAGGGCAAGCACCTCGACTCGCTGGTCATCGACAAGGCCAAGAAGACGATCACCTTCAAGCTGGCCGAGCCCCGCCCGGACTTCAACTTCACCCTGGCCATGAGCTCCTACGCGGCCACGCCGGTGAAGCTGGACACCAAGGAGAAGTACGACAAGCAGCCCGTCTCCTGCGGTCCGTACATCGTCAAGCACCGCACCATCGACAAGTCGATGACGCTGACGCGCAACAAGCACTGGGACCCGGCGACGGACCCCATCCGCACCGCCTACCCGGACACCTTCGAGTTCGAGTTCGGGCCCACCGCGCTGGAGTCCGCGGACCGCTTCATCGCGGACCAGGGCAAGGACCAGCAGATGGTCTCCATCTACAAGGCCGTGCCGGCCGAGCGCATGCAGAAGGTGCTCTCCGACCCCGAGCTGAAGAAGCGGACCTTCAACGGCCTGCTCACCGGCACGTACTACTACGCGATCAACTGCAAGCGCGTCACGGACGTCGAGGTGCGCAAGGCGCTCAACACCGCCTGGCCGCTGGAGCAGATCCGCAAGATCTACGGCGGACCGTCCGCGGGCGACTACGCGACCACCGTCCTCAGCCCCGACATCCTGGGCCGCAAGGAGTTCGACTTCTACGGCAAGCTGAAGAAGCCCAAGGGTGACGCCGAGGCGGCCAAGGCCATCCTCAAGAAGGCCGGCAAGCTCGGCCAGAAGATCGTCTACACCTACCCGCAGAGCCCCACCTACGACAAGACGGCCGTCGTCGTCGAGAACGCGCTCAAGGCCGCGGGCTTCAAGCCGGTCATCAAGCCCGTCGACTCGACCTCGTACTACGACCAGATCCAGCAGGTCGACAACAGCTTCGACGTCATGTGGTTCGGCTGGTCCCCGGACTGGCCGACCGCCTACACGATGATCCAGCCGCTGTTCGACAGCGCCAACATCGGCAACGGCCAGAACAACGTCTCCCAGGTCAAGGTCGACTGGATCGACGAGGCCATCAAGAAGAACGTCGTCATCGCCGACCAGAAGAAGGCCGGCGACGCCTGGGCCGCACTGGACCGGAAGATCATGGACGAGGTCGTGCCGGTCATCCCGGAGACCTTCCAGCGCCGCTTCTACCTCTTCGGCTCGAAGGTCGGCGGCGCCATGATGGACCCGCAGTTCTCCGCGACGCTGCTCTACAAGACGTACGTCAAGGCCTGACGAACGGCCCCCGGGGAGCGGGCGGCTCTCGGACCGAGAGCCGCCCGCCTCCCCTCCTCCCCCTCGGCATCCGTCAGGAAAACCCACTGCCATGCTGCGCTTTCTTCTCCGCCGTGTCGTCGGCGCCGCGGTCATTCTGCTGATCATCAGCGCCCTAGTCTTCGTCCTCTTCTACGCGGCCCCGCGTGACCCCGCCCGGGTCGCCTGCGGCAAGGTCTGCACGCCCGAGACACTCGCGCTGGTGCGGCACAACCTGGGGATCGCCGACCCGATACCGGTGCAGTACTGGCACTGGCTGCAAGGGATCTTCGTAGGACGCGAGTACACGTCCTACGGGAACTGCCCCGCGCCCTGTCTGGGCTACTCCTTCATCAACCGCGAGCCGGTCTTCGGCACCATCGTGGACCGCTTCCCGACGACCCTCTCGCTCTCCGTCGGCAGCGCCTTCGTGTTCGTCATCTTCGGTGTCGGCGCCGGCATGCTCGCCGCCGTCAAGCAGGGCAAGCCGCTCGACAAGGTCGCGTCCTCCGCCTCGCTGATCGCCTCCTCGATGCAGATCTACATCGTCGGCGTGCTCGCCATGTACTTCCTCACCGACCAGTGGCACCTGCTGGACCGCCCCAGCTACACGCCGTTCACCGAGAACCCGGGCGCGTGGTTCTCCGGGCTCCTGCTGCCCTGGCTGGTGCTCTCGGTCATCTTCACGGCCAACTACACCCGTATGGCCCGCTCCCAGCTCGTGGAGTCGATGAGCGAGGACTACGTCAGGACCGCCCGCGCCAAGGGGCTCTCCCGGCGGACGGTGTTCTTCAGATTCGCCTGGCGCGGGGCCATGGGGCCGATCGTCACCATCTTCGGCCTGGACCTCGGCGTACTGCTCGGCGGCGCGATCATCACCGAGAAGACCTTCAGCCTCCAGGGCATCGGGGCCCTCTCGGTCAAGGCGGTGTCCACCAACGACCTGCCGACGCTCCTCGGCGTGATGATGGTGGCCGCGGTCGCGATCGTGCTCCTCAACATCGTCGTGGACGCCGTCTACGCCCTCATCGACCCACGCGTCCGCCTCGCCTAGGGAGAGATCCAGTGAGCACCCCCTTCCTCTCCGTACGCGATCTGCGCGTGCACTTCTCCACCGAAGACGGCATGGTCAAGGCCGTCGACGGGCTGTCCTTCGACGTCGAACACGGCAAGACCCTCGGCATCGTCGGCGAGTCCGGCTCCGGCAAGTCCGTCACCAACCTCTCGATCCTCGGCCTGCACCACCCCGACCACACCGAGATCGAGGGCGAGATCCTGCTCGACGGGCAGGACCTGCTGGCCGCGTCGGAGCGGGAGCTGGAGCGGCTGCGCGGCAACAAGATGGCCATGATCTTCCAGGACGCGCTGGCCTCGCTCTCGCCGTACCACACCATCGGCAAGCAGATCGGTGAGACGTTCCGCAAGCACACCGGGGCGTCCAAGCGCGAGGCGCGGGCGCGGGCCGTGGAGATGCTCACCAAGGTCGGCATCCCGCAGCCGAACCTGCGCGTCGACGACTATCCGCACCAGTTCTCCGGCGGTATGCGCCAGCGCGCGATGATCGCCATGGCGCTGGTCTGCAACCCCGCGCTGCTGGTGGCGGACGAGCCGACGACCGCGCTCGACGTCACCGTGCAGGCCCAGATCATGGACCTGCTGAAGGACCTCCAGCAGGAGACCGGCACCTCGATCATCTTCATCACCCACGACCTCGGTGTCATCGCCGACATCGCGGACGACGTGCTGGTGATGTACGGCGGCCGGTGCGTGGAGCGCGGCACGAAGAAGGAGGTGCTGCGGGCACCCCAGCACCCTTACACCTGGGGTCTGCTGGGGTCGATGCCGAGCCTGGAGGGGCCGGTGGACGTACCGCTGTCGCCGATCCCCGGATCGCCGCCCAGCCTCCTCAACCCGCCGACCGGCTGCCGCTTCCACCCCCGGTGCTCGTTCACCGAGCGGGTCGGCGGCAACCGCTGCACGAACGAGCAGCCTCCGCTGGAGCTGACCGCCGGCCGCGGCGCCGCCTGCCACCTGACGCCCGAACAGCGCGTGGAGTTCTTCGCGGACTTCGCCGGCGCCCGGACCAACTGACGCGACTGAGACGGGACTCCCCTTCTATGAGCAGCACCGATCCCCTCCTTGACGTCTCCGGACTCACCAAGTACTTCCCGATCAAGGGCGGCTTTCCGATCCGGCGGACGATCGGCGCGGTCCAGGCCGTGGACGGACTGGACTTCTCGGTCGCCGCGGGCGAGAGCCTCGGTCTGGTCGGTGAGTCCGGCTGCGGCAAGTCGACGACCGGCCGGCTGGTCACGCGGCTCCTGGAGCCGACCGGCGGCCGGATCACCTACCGCGGGCAGGACATCAGCCACGCCTCTCGGGGGCAGCTGGCCCCGATCCGGTCCGAGATCCAGATGATCTTCCAGGACCCCTACGCCTCGCTGAACCCGCGCCAGACCGTCGGCAAGATCATCACGGCGCCGATGGAGATCAACGACGTCCATCCGGCCGGCGGCCGGGAGAACCGGGTCCGGGAGCTCCTGGAGACCGTCGGGCTCAACCCGGAGCACTACAACCGCTTCCCGCACGAGTTCTCCGGCGGCCAGCGCCAGCGCATCGGGGTGGCCCGCGCGCTCGCCCTGGAACCGAAGCTCATCGTGGCCGACGAGCCGGTCTCGGCGCTGGACGTGTCGATCCAGGCCCAGGTGGTGAACCTGCTGCAGAAGCTGCAGAAGGAACTGGGCATCGCGTTCCTGTTCATCGCCCACGACCTGGCGATCGTGCGCCACTTCTCGCAGCGCGTCGCGGTCATGTACCTGGGCCGGATCGTGGAGATCGCCGACCGCGACGACCTGTACGGCAACCCGAGGCACCCGTACACCCGGGCGCTGCTCTCCGCCGTCCCCGAGGCCAGCGCCGACGACGTGCCGGCCCGCGACCGCATCCGGCTGACGGGCGACGTGCCGTCGCCGGTCAACCCGCCGTCGGGCTGCCGCTTCCGCACCCGCTGCTGGAAGGCGACGGACAAGTGCGCGAGCGAGACGCCGCCGCTGGTCCGGATCGAGGGCAGCCGGGAAGGCCATCTGACGGCCTGCCACTACCCCGAGGAGCCGGGCATGGTCGCGGCCGTCCCGCAGGCCCGTACGGAGCCCGAGGCGCCGCGCCTGGACAAGACCCTCGGCGACAGCACCGGCGAAGACCCCAAGGCCCTCGGCTGACACCCCTCGCCGTGGCCCCGGTGGAGCCCCGTGGACGACGTACCCGACCGGTCCGTCCGGCCGCGGGGCTCCACCGGCCCAGGGAACCGAGCACGTCGGCCCATTGACCCGAGCCACCTGCGCGCCCGGTTTCCGGGAATACGGGAAAGGCGCCCGGAACCGATCGGTTCCGGGCGCCTTCTGCTGCCCTGGGTGCGGTGGGCGGACGGTTACGAGGCCGCCGCGCCGACCACGTCCTTCTCCTCCGCGAAGTGGCAGGCCGACTCGTGCGCGGCCGGCGTCGTGGAGGTCTTGAAGCGCTCGGGGATGGCCAGCAGCGGCATCTCCTCGGCGCACTTGGCCTCGGCCTTCCAGCAGCGGGTGCGGAAGCGGCAGCCCGACGGCGGGTTGGCCGGGGAGGGGACATCCCCGGAGAGGATGATCCGCTCGCGGCCCTCACGGGCCTCCGGGTCCGGGACCGGGACCGCCGACAGCAGCGCCTGGGTGTAGGGGTGCGTCGGGTGGTCGTAGATCTGCGTGTCCGTACCGATCTCGGCCATCTTGCCGAGGTACATGACGCCGACCCGGTCGGAGATGTGCCGGACGATCGACAGGTCGTGCGCGATGAAGAGGTAGGACAGGTTGAACTCGTCCTGGAGCTTCTCCATCAGGTTGATGACCTGCGCCTGCACCGACACGTCGAGCGCGGAGACCGGCTCGTCGCAGATGATGATCTCCGGGTTGAGCGCGAGGCCGCGGGCGATGCCGATGCGCTGGCGCTGGCCGCCGGAGAACTGGTGCGGATAGCGGTTGATGTACTCCGGGTTGAGACCGACGACGTCCAGGAGCTCCTGGACCTTGCGCCGGCGGTCGCCCTTGGGAGCCACCTCGGGGTGGATCTCGTACGGCTCCCCGATGATGTCGCCCACCGTCATACGGGGGTTCAGCGAGGTGTACGGGTCCTGGAACACCATCTGGATGTTGCGGCGCACGGCCTTCAGCGCACGGCCGGACAGCTTGGTGATGTCCTGGCCCTTGTAGAAGACCTCGCCCGCGGTGGCCTGCTCCAGCGTCATCAGGAGCTTGGCGACGGTGGACTTGCCACAGCCGGACTCGCCCACGATGCCGAGCGTCTCGCCCGCGTAGAGGTCGAACGAGATCCCGTCCACGGCCTTGACGGCCCCGACCTGCTTCTTGAACAGGATGCCCTGGGTCAGCGGGAAGTGCTTGACCAGGTTGCGGACCTGGAGGATCGGCTCGCCCTGCGACACGGGCGCGTCGATGGCGGCTACGGCCTCCGCCTCGGTGGCCGCGTCGACCGTCTCGACGTCGGAGACGTTGGGGGTGGCGTCCACGGGCTCCTTGTTGATGTCAGCCATGGATCGTCTCCTTCCAGAAGTGGCAGGCGCTGCCGCGTCCGACCAGCTCGGCGCCGTCCTGCTCGGTCACCGGGCGCAGGGCCGGGATGTCCGTACGGCAGATGTCCTGCGCCATGATGCAACGCGGGTTGAAGGCACAGCCCGACGGCACGTGGAGCAGGTTGGGCGGCAGGCCCTTGATCGCGAAGAGCTCCTGGCCCTTCTGGTCAAGGCGCGGGATCGATTCGAGCAGCCCCTTGGTGTAGGGGTGCGCCGGCCGCTTGTAGATCTCGTGGACCGGGGCGGTCTCGACGATCCGGCCCGCGTACATCACGGCGATCTTGTCCGCGACGTCGGCGACGACGCCGAGGTCGTGGGTGATCAGGATCAGGCCCATGTTGTACTCGCGCTGGAGCTCCGCGAGGAGGTCCATCACCTGGGCCTGCACCGTCACGTCGAGCGCGGTGGTCGGCTCGTCCGCGATGATCAGGTCCGGTTCCAGGGCCAGCGCCATGGCGATCATGATGCGCTGGCGCATGCCGCCGGAGAACTGGTGCGGATAGTCCGAGACCCGGGCCGCCGCGGCCGGGATCTTGACCTGGTCCATCAGCTCGATGGCCCTGGCCTTGGCTTCCTTCTTGGACAGTCCCTGGTGGACCCGGAACATCTCGCCGAGCTGGTAGCCGACGGAGAGGACCGGGTTCAGCGAGGAGAGCGCGTCCTGGAAGATCATCGCGATCTTCTGGCCGCGGATCTTCCGGCGCTCCTCGTAGGACATCTTCAGCATGTCCTGGCCGCGGAAGAGGATCTCGCCCTGCGGGATCTTGCCCGGCGGCATGTCGAGGATGCCCATGATGGCCTGGGCCGTCACGGACTTGCCGGAGCCCGACTCACCGAGAACGGCGAGCGTCTCACCGGCGTTCACGCTGTAGTTGACACCGTTGACGGCCTTGGCCACGCCGTCCCGGGTGTGGAACTCCACGTGGAGGTCACGGACGTCGAGCAGCGGGCCGACGTAGTCGTCACCCGAGCGCGGGGACGGGACTTCGGCGGTCTTGTCGATGGTGGTCACGTTCACCCTCCTTATCGCGACTTGGGATCGAGGGCGTTACGGACGGCTTCGCCGAGCATGATGAACGCCAGAACGGTGATGCTGAGCATGATCGACGGGTACAGCAGGATGTGCTGTGCGACGCGGATCTGGCTGGCGCCACCGGAGATGTCGATGCCCCAGGAAATGGTCGGGTCGGCGAGACCGAGACCGAGGTAGGACAGCGTCGCCTCGGCCGAGATGTAGACACCGAGCGAGATGGTGGCGACCACGATCACGGGGGCCATGGCGTTCGGCAGGATGTGCCGGAAGAGGATCCGGCCGGTTCCCGCGCCGAGCGCCCTGGCGGCCTGCACGTAGTCCGACTGCTTGATGACGATCACCGCACCACGCATGACACGCGCGATCTGGGTCCAGCCGAGGAAGGCCAGCGCGAAGATCACGACCATGACGCTGCGCTCGGAGAAGGCCTGCAGGACGACCATGGCGCCGAGCAGGAACGGGATCCCGAGGAAGACGTTGGTGAAGAAGCCGGAGAGCAGCGCGTCCACCCAGCCGCCGAAGTAACCGGCGAGCATGCCGACCAGTCCGCCGACGATCGTGACGGCCACGGTGACGCAGACGCCGACGGTGATCGAGGCGCGGGTGCCATAGATGACACGGGCGTAGACGCTGTGGCCCTGGCCGTCGTAACCGAGCCAGCCGGGCGAACCGATCTTGCTCAGTTCAGGCTTGCCCAGGTAGTGGTGGACGAGGTCCGCCGAGGACGGCGAGGCACTCGTGAACAGGCTGGGGAATACGGCCATCACCAGCAGGATCACGATGAGTACGGACGAGATGATGAAGTACCAGTTGGAGCGCAGGTCCCGCCAGGCATCGCCCCACAGGCTGCGGGCCTTCTCGGCCTTCACTACCGCCGACGGGTCCGCGATGGGCGCCTTGGCGTCCTCGGGCGCGGGAGCGGTCTTGGTCACGTCAGGCATAACGGATCCTCGGGTCCAGGACCGCGTACAGCAGGTCGACGATGAGGCTCATGAGGAGATAGACGAGCACCAGGATGGTGACGAGGCCGACCAGCGTCGTGCCTTCGCGCTTGACGATCGACTCGTAGATCGTGCCGCCGATGCCCTTCACGTTGAACAGGCCCTCGGTGACGACCGCGCCGCCCATCAGGGCGCCCAGGTCGGTGCCGAGGAAGGTGATCACGGGGATCAGCGAGTTGCGCATCAGGTGCACACCGACGATGCGCCGCTTGGGAAGCCCCTTGGCGATGGCGGTGCGCATGTAGTCCGAGCGCAGGTTCTCGGCCATCGTCGTACGCGTGAGCCGTGCGACGTAGGCGAGCGAGAGCGATCCCAGCACGATGGCGGGCGCCAGTAGTTCGCTCCATTTGGCGTCACCGGACACGTTCGGGTCTATCCAGCCCAGCTGGAAGGCGAACACCGTCTTGATGATGAAGCCGAGGACGAACACCGGGATCGAGATGATCAGCAGCGTGAAGACCAGGATCACGTTGTCGGTGAGCCGGCCGGCGCGCAGGCCGGCGATCGTCCCGAGGCTGATGCCCACGACGATCTCGATGGCGAACGCCATGCCGGCCAGCCGGAGGGTGACGGGGAACGCGTCGCTGAGGACGTCCGTTACCGGGCGCCCGCTGGCTATCTGGTTACCGAAATCGAAATGCAGGACGATGCCTGTCATGTAATTCCAGTACTGCTGCAGGATCGGCTGATCGAGCCCGTGCTCGTGGCGAAGTCTCGCCAGCGTCGCGGGGTCGACACCCTTGTCCCCGAAGAGCCCGCGCACGGGGTCGCCGGGCAGCGTGTAGACCATCAGGAAGATCAGCAGCGTTGTCCCGAGGAAGACCGGGATCATCTGGAGCAGTCGTCGTGCGACATAGCGCCCCATCATGCCTCCATGTAATAGGCGGCGGCAGCCGACGGGCCCTCCCCCGCCCCGGCTTCCCCTGTGGGGTCGTCGGTCGCGCGGAAGGGCCCCCCGGCCACTGCGTGCGGGCAGGCGCGGACCGGTCCTTCAGTGCCGGTCCCGCGCGTGCGCGCGGACTACGTCGGTGTGGTTACTTCTTGACTTCGATCTGGGTCAGGATCGGGTCGCCGTCCTGCGCGTAATCGACGTTCTGGACCTTCTCCGAGTAACCGGCGTTGACCTTGTAGTACCAGAGCGGGATGGAGGGCATGAAGTTCACCAGCTCCTTCTCGATCTTCTGGTAGGCCGCGACCGAGTCGTCGAGGGAAGCGGCGGAGTCGGCCTTCTTGATCTCCGCGTCAAGGCCCTTGTTCGAGAAGTCACCCTGGTTACCGGCTGCGCCGGTACGGAACAGGTCCGAGATGAAGTTCGCGTTCACCGGGTAGTCGAGCACCCAGCCGGAGCGGTACAGGGACTTGACCTGCTTGTCGTCACGCGCGTTCGTGTCGGCCTGGAAGTCGGCCTTCGAGTCGGTGGTGCAGTTGACACCGGTGGACTGCTTGATGCTGTTGCAGACCGCCTCGACCCATTCCTTGTGGCCGCCGTCGGCGTTGAACTGGATCGAGATCTTGTTGCCCGGGACGCCGCCGCCGTCCTTGATGAGCTTCTTGGCCTTCGCCGGGTCGTACTTGGTGACGTCGCCCGCGGCGTCCTTCTGGAAGCCGAGAACACCCTGAGCGACCCAGCCCGTGGCCGGCTCGCGCGTGCCCTGGAGCACGGTCTTGGTGATCGTGTCGCGGTCGATGCCCATCGACAGGCCCTGGAGGACCTTCGGGTCGATGTCCTTGAACTGCTTGGTGTAGAACGCGACGGCGATCGTCTGGATGGCCGAGTACGGCTTGTCCACCGCGCGGTCACCGAGGTCCGCCCGGTAGACCGGGAGGTCCTTCGGGCCGATCTGACGCAGAACGTCGACGTTGCCCGACTTCAGGTCCTCGTAGGCGGTCTCCAGGGTGGTGTAGTTCTTGAAGACCACACCGCCGTTCTTCGCCTTGTCAGCACCCTTGTAGTCGTCGTTGCGGACGACCTTGATCTGCTTCTTGTGGTCCCAGCTGACGAACTTGTACGCGCCGTTGCCGACCGGCTTCTCGCCGGCGGCCTTCGGGTCCGCGTAGAAGGACTCGGGGAGCGGGGAGAAGACGGTGTAGCCGAGCTTGTACGAGAAGTACGGCAGCGCCGAGTTCAGCTCGATGGTGAACGTGTAGTCGTCCACCTTCTTCAGACCGGACATCACGTCCGACTTCGGCTTGGCCTTGGCGTCCTCGGGGTGGACGTCGGAGAAGCCCTTGATGTCGCCGAACCAGGACGCGTTGGTCTGGTTGTTCTTGATGTTGGCGGCCCAGTTCCAGGCCTTGATGTACGACTCCGCCGTGACCGGGGTCCCGTCGTGGAACTTCCAGTCCTTCTTGAGCTTGACCGTCCAGAGCTTGCTGTCCTTGGTGTCGACAGACTCGGCGTTGATCATCTCAAGCTTGCCGGCCGGGTCGTAGTCGACCAGCTGCGAGAAGATCGAGTCGGTGACGATGCTGCCGTTCGACTCCATCGTGTTGGCCGGCTGCAGCGGGTTCTGCGGCTCACCGACCTCGACGGAGAAGATGCCATCGGCGTTGACGGCGCCCTTGTCGCCGCCCTTGCCCTTGTCGGCGTCGTCGTTACCGCCGCCACAAGCGGTCGCAGCCAGGGCGATGATGGCCGCTCCCGCGACCCACTTGGCGCTCTTGGCACCACGCATGGGTTCCTCCTCATGAGTCCACTTTTGACTACAAGAAGGGCACTGGATTGATACACCGACACCCCTGACGGTGATCGTTTCAGTGCCCTGAGTGTGCTCGTGAGTCGGCACTCCCCACAGTGCGTGACCCATTGACCCGAGCTCAATGGAGCCAACTATTAAGTACGACTGGGCTGTAAACCACACTTAAAGGGTCTCGGTTTGACAACATCGCCCGGCCGCTCGGATCAAAATACGGACAAAATGACCCCAGACAGACACACCCGAAACGGACTGTTAACACATGTTCCGGAGAGCGACGCCCGATATCCGGACGCATGGTCCACAAAATCGGGTTGACCTGTCGGGGCCCGGCACCCCGTCCGGCACCCGGCGAATCACGGAGTGCCGGCACGGCCGGCCCGCCGCCGTAAGCGGACTGCGGGCCGCCGGTTGCGGACGCTCCACCCTAAGGCAATGCGCGGGCGTACGTGGCTTGTTCAGGCCCTGGGCGGCGGTCATGACAAAGGGGCCCGGCACCGCGTGGTGAGCGGTGCCGGGCCCCTTCAGGCGTGTCCTTGAGCCGTGTCCGGCGGATCGCCGGACGGCGGCGGATCAGCGCTTGGCGCGCGAGGCCGAGCGGCCGCGCTCCTTCTGGTCCAGGACGACCTTGCGGATACGCACGGTCTCCGGGGTCACCTCGATGCACTCGTCGTCGCGGCAGAACTCCAGCGACTGCTCGAGCGACAGCTTGCGGGCGGGCACCACGTTCTCCGTGGTGTCCGCGGAAGCCGCACGCATGTTGGTGAGCTTCTTCTCCTTGGTGATGTTCACGTCCATGTCGTCGGCGCGCGAGTTCTCACCGATGATCATGCCCTCGTAGACCTCCGTGGTGGCCTCGGTGAAGATGACACCGCGCTCCTGGAGGTTGACCATCGCGAACGGCGTCACGACGCCCGCGCGGTCCGCGACGAGCGAACCGTTGTGACGGGTGCGCAGGTCGCCGAACCACGGCTCGTGGCCCTCGAAGAGGGAGTGCGCGATGCCGGTGCCGCGGGTCTGGGTCAGGAACTCCGTACGGAAGCCGATGAGGCCGCGGGACGGGACAATCCACTCCATGCGGACCCAGCCCGAACCGTGGTTCGTCATCGTCTCCATGCGGCCCTTGCGGGTCGCCATGAGCTGCGTGATGGCGCCGAGGTGCTCCTCGGGCGAGTCGATCGTCATGCGCTCGATGGGCTCGTGCGTCTTGCCGTCGACCTGCTTGGTGACCACCTGCGGCTTGCCGACGGTGAGCTCGAAGCCCTCCCGGCGCATGGTCTCGATCAGGATGGCGAGGGCGAGCTCACCTCGGCCCTGGACCTCCCAGGCGTCGGGGCGCTCGGTCTCCAGGACGCGGAGCGAGACGTTACCGACCAGCTCGCGGTCCAGGCGGTCCTTGATCTGGCGGGCGGTGACCTTGTGGCCCTTGCCGCCCTTGCCGACCAGCGGCGAGGTGTTGGCGCCGATGGTCATCGAGATCGCGGGCTCGTCGACGGTGATCAGCGGCAGCGCGATCGGGTTCTCGGGGTCGGCGAGGGTCTCGCCGATCATGATGTCCGGGATGCCGGCGATGGCGCAGATGTCGCCCGGACCGGCCTTCTCGGCGGGCTTGCGGGTGAGCGCCTCGGTCATCAGCAGCTCGGTGATGCGCACGTTGGACATCGTGCCGTCGCGCTTGATCCACGCGACGGTCTGGCCCTTGCGCAGCTCGCCCTGCTCGACACGGCAGAGCGCGATACGGCCGAGGAAGTTGTCCGCGTCCAGGTTGGTGACGTGGGCCTGGAGGGGCGCGTCCTCGTCGTACTCCGGGGCCGGGACCGCGGAGAGGATCGTGCTGAAGAACGGCTCCAGGCTGTCGCTGTCCGGCGGGACGGTGCCGTCCTCCGGCTTGGTCAGCGAGGCGACGCCGTCACGGGCACATGCGTAGACGATCGGGAACTCGATCTGGTCCTCGTCGGCGTCCAGGTCCAGGAAGAGGTCGTACGTCTCGTCGATGACCTCCGCGATCCGGGAGTCCGGGCGGTCCGTCTTGTTGATGCAGAGGATGACCGGCAGCTTGGCGGTCAGGGCCTTGCGGAGCACGAAGCGGGTCTGCGGGAGCGGCCCCTCGGACGCGTCGACCAGCAGGACGACCGCGTCCACCATCGACAGGCCGCGCTCGACCTCACCACCGAAGTCGGCGTGGCCGGGGGTGTCGATGATGTTGATGGTGATGACGTCGCCGCCATCCTTGGGGTGGTACTTCACGGCCGTGTTCTTGGCCAGGATCGTGATGCCCTTCTCACGCTCCAGGTCGTTCGAGTCCATCATGCGTTCGTCGAGGTTCTCGGCGGCGTGCGCCGCGAAGGCGCCGGCCTGCCGGAGCATGCCGTCGACCAGCGTGGTCTTGCCGTGGTCGACGTGGGCGACGATGGCTACGTTACGGATGTCGTGGCGCGTGGGCATGGGTGGCTTGCGCTTCTCTCGGATCGGGGATTCAGGCGTCTTAGTCGGTCTTGAGTCCTCGTACGCCCAGCCGGGCGGACGCGCCACGGCTAGTCCCATGGTACGGGCCGGTCGCCCCTGCGGCTTCCCGGGCAAGTCTTACCGGCCACAGGGCGGGCGCGCACCGCGCGCGAGAGCCCGCGTCCGCTCCGTGTTCGTGCCCTCGTGACCAGGTGTTCCGGCGGTTTTCACCGGTGCCGTGAACACGGTCTCCCGGGCGGGCGCGGACGACCGTGAGCACCGTCTCCCGGGCGGGCGCGGACGCGGGACCCGGCGGCCTCGGAGGTGGGGCTCCGAAGCCGCGGCTCCGAGGGGGAGCTCGGAGTGCTGCCTGTGCGCCGCGGCCTTCGGGGTTGGGGCCCCGAGGACCGGAGGGCGGAGCGGCTACCCGGGTCAGCGGGTGCACACAGCCTTGCCCGCCGGCGGGCCGGCGGGCAAGGGAATTGAGCCAGTTCTGAGCTTTCGGCCCCGCGCTGACCTGCTACTTCCTGGGATCGGCGGGGGCGCCGGCGGCCTGCGGCTTCTTGAAGCCGATGTCCTGGTAGTGGGGCACCCCGAAGCCGAAGGCACCGACGTTGAGCAGCTTCTTGTCGGTGGCGACGAGCTGCGGGCGCTGGTAGAGCGGAATCGATCCTGCGGCGGCCCAGATCCGGGCGTCGGCCTGCTTCATCAGCTTCGCGGCAGCGCTCTCGTCGAGCTCCCCCGCCGCCTGGTCGAAGAGCTGGTCGATGTGGTCGGAGCCGACGCGGGTGTAGTTCTGCTCGACGAGCAGCGAGCCGTCGGTGGCCGGCACCGGCTTGGCGAAGATCGGGCGGTCGTCCGTGGCCGGATAGGCGGTCGCGGGCCAGGAGTAGAGCGCCAGGTCGTAGTCACCGGAGGCGACGTGGTCCCGGAAGTAGCTGTCGTCGGAGACCTTGGTGATCTCGGTGCGGATCCCGATCGTGTCGAGCATCGCCGCGATCTTGTCCCCGACGCCGCGCAGCGACTCGGAGCCCGGTCCCGAGGGCAGGACGAACCGCAGGGACAGCGGCTTGCCGTTCTTCCCGAGCGGGCCGCGGGCGGAGTCGGGCGCCTGGGCGGGTGCCGCGGTGCCGACCGGTGCGTAGGCTCCGGCGGCGCCACCGGGCTGCCGGTCCTGGGCGGTGACCCTGGCCGGGACGTCCTCGGAGGTGCCGGTCTCTCCCAGGTGTCCGGCCTGGCGCAGCAGTGCGGCGCTCTGCGCGGCGGCGGCGGGGGCCGGGGCGATGAAGCGGGTGACCGCGCCCTCGGCCTCACCGGGCTTGCTGTCGTCGCCGACGATGTAGAGGCCGTCGTCCTTGGACGGCTCGCGGCCGGCGGCGTCGTCGGCCTTGCCGTCGTCCTTCTTCGCGTCGGCCGCCTTCTTCTCCGCCGCCTTCTTGTCCTCTGCGGCCTTCTTCTCCTCGGCCGTCTGTTTCTCGCCCTCGCTGCCCGCCTTGGTGCCGTCCGTCTTCTTGAGGGCGCCCTCCCGCGTCCAGCCCGCGTCGGCCAGCAGCGCCTGGGCCTCCTTGGTGTCCTGGCCGCCGAGTGCGCCGCTGCTGTCCTTGTATCCGGGCTGTCCGGCCAGGGCGAGGTGGCTGCCGAGCGGGGCCGCGGGCAGGCCGAGCGGTTTGAGGACGGTGTCGACGAGCTCCTGGCGGTCCAGGGCGCGGGCCACCGCCCGGCGTACCCGGTCGTCGGCGAGCGGTCCGGTCTCGCCGTTCAGGGCGAGCTGCGTGTAGGCGGGCTCCAGGGACTTTCGGACCACGTAGCCGCGCAGATCGTTCTGCTCGGCGGCGTACGCCTCGACCGCCCGGCTCCGCTCGTCCCTGGCCGCCTGCGCCTCGGCGGCCGCGTCCTCGTCGGAGCCGTGCGCCAGGGCCCAGGACCGCAGCGCCTCGGCCGGGGTGGTCCCGGCGCCGGGACCGTGGGCGGGCGGCCCGCTGTTGCCGGCGTCCCGGGCGGCCTGGGCGATGCGGTGGGCCGCCGCCGCGTCGATGTCCGCGACGTCGACCTTGCCCTCGGTCAGGGCCTCGGCCCGGTCCTGCGGCTTGACCGCTTTGAAGACCAGCGAGTCGAGCTTGGTGGGGCTGCCCCACCAGCGCGGGTTGCGGGCCAGTGTGACGGAACCCGATTCCTTGTCCACGTCGCGCAGCCGGAACGGACCCGCGGTCGCCTTGATCGTGGACCGCGCTCCGTCGTTGAAGGCGTCCGGGGAGCCCGTCACCTGCTTCGGGTACAGCGGTGAGAAGAGGGAGCGCCAGTCCGCGTACGGCTTGGCGAAGGTGACCTTGACCTCCAGGTCGTCGGCGCCGCGCTCGATCTTCTCGATGCGCTCGTAGCCGGCGTTGCGGGCGGTCCAGAACGCGGAGTCCTTGCCGCTCAGGGCCCGCCACTGCGCGACGAAGTCCGGCGCCCCGATCTCCCGGCCGTCGCTCCAGACCGCCTGCTGGTTGAGCCGGTAGAGCACCACCTGCCGGGGTTCGTGCTCGACCACCTTCGCGGATTCCAGGTAGTCCGGGTTGAGCTGCGGCCGGCCCTTGGCGTCCAGCGGGAAGAGGGTAGGCATAAGGGCGCCGGTGATCCGGGTGGTGGCGGTGTCGGCGTCCGTCTGGAAGGCGTTGAAGGTGGCGGGCATCGCGTCGATCGCCCAGTTGACCGTGCCGCCGTCCGCGACCTGGGTGCGGGCCGCGGGCGCGACGTCCTGCGGGACGACGGAGGTGATGGCCTCCTCCTTGCCGGAGCTGCAGCCGGCCAGCACGGGGATGGTGAGCACCCCGGTGGTGAGGAGGGCGAGCGAGCGGCGCTTTCGGGCTGCCCCGCGCGGGACGCCGACGTGGGACATGGCTGATACCTCCGGAGACGGCCCGGACCACCCGTAACCGAATGGACCGGATGATGCGTGTTTGGTGGCATTTGCAGTTGATCACACTGGTTCCGCTCATCCACTGAAAGCGCCCACGCGCGAGGGGCGCCGCAGACACGTCGGGGCCGCACCGAAGCTCACCCGTGCGGCGGAACCGGACACTGGCCGAAATCCGCCGTTCCAGCGACCCTCCGGGCACCGACGGGCAAGCCGGGGCGGCCCGCTCCCTTCCCAAAGAGGATGTGACGCGCGACACTCGCATGCGCATGAGCATGGCCACCCGCAACTGCGGAAGTGAGATCAAGTCATGTCACTACAGGACGAGTTGACGGCAGTTCAGCACTGTCTCGATGACCTGGTCCGCACCGTCGGGCGGCTGGAGCGGAGCCTCGCGCAGCTGCGCGCGGCGGACTCCGCGCCGGATCCGCTCGCCCCGGGCGGCCACACCGGCCCGGTCGACGGCGTCATCACGATCACCGAGGCGCCGTACGACACCACGCTGTGGACGGACTCGGACGACGAGGGTCTGGGCGTCCGCGGCAGGCACGCCCCCTAGGGCCTGTCTTCAAACTGCCGTCTGCCGTGCGACGCCATGCACGCACTCTCGCCGCACCGGCCCCAGACCCCGGTACGTCCAGTACAGGGGCCCGGGGCCGGCACGCCGAGAGCACGCACCTGACGCCGCCCGGCCGCCCTGCGGGCGACGACGGCAGTTTGAAGACAGGCCCTAGAGACGGTGTCCGGCGGATGCCTGCGGCGTCGCGGTGTCCGGCCCGCACGCTCGCGGCGGTGCCGAAAGGCCCGCGTGACTCCGCCCCGAGGACGCCCCGGCGCCTTGCGGTCAACGCGCCGGACACCGCTCCTTCTCCCGCACTCATCCGTCAGACGCCCCTAGGAGAGCTCCTTGGCCACCGGTACGGAAACAGGCACGGATTCAGGAAAGGGTCCCGGCAGGGGCCCGGGGGGCGCGCCGGGCACGAAGTCACCCGCGCCGGGCGGAGCGGCGACCCGGACGGCGGGAGTGCACCACGCCTCACGGGCCGCCATCGCCGCCCGCCACCTGCGGACCGACCGCTGGTGGCTGGCGCCCGCCGTCACCGCGGGCGGGCTCCTCGCCTTCATCGTCTACTCGACCTGGCGGGCGTTCTCGAACGCCGACTACTACGCCGCCCCCTATGTCTCGCCGTTCTACTCGCCCTGCCTGGCGGACAGCTGCGCCCCGATGCGGCACGGCCCGAACTGGGACCTGTTCGGCAGCTGGTGGGGCCTCTCCCCCGCCCTGCTGATCCTGATCTTCCCGCTCGGCTTCCGGCTGACCTGCTACTACTACCGCAAGGCCTACTACCGGGGCTTCTGGGCCTCGCCCCCGGCCTGCGCGGTCGCGGAGCCGCACACCGCGTACAGCGGCGAGACCCGGTTCCCGCTGATCATGCAGAACATCCACCGGTACTTCTTCTACGCCGCACTGCCCGTCGCCGGAATCCTGACGTACGACACCGTGCTCTCCTTCCGCGACGAGCACTACGCCTGGGGCCACATGGGTCTCGGCTCGCTGATCTTCGTTGTCAACATCGCCCTGATCTGGGCGTACACCCTGTCCTGCCACTCCTGCCGGCACATCATCGGCGGCCGGCTGCGGCACTTCTCCAAGCATCCGGTGCGCTACCGGCTGTGGGGCTGGGTGGGGCGCCTGAACGCCCACCACATGCTGCTCGCCTGGGCCTCGCTGATCAGCGTGGCGGCGTGCGACTTCTACGTGTACCTGGTCGCCTCCGGCGCCTTCGACGATCCGAGGTTTTTCTGAATGACTGAGCTCGAACGGCAGCAGTGGGACGTCGTCGTGGTCGGTGCCGGAGGTGCCGGGCTGCGGGCCGCGATCGAGGCGCGGGAGCGCGGGGCCCGTACCGCGGTGATCTGCAAATCGCTCTTCGGCAAGGCGCACACGGTCATGGCGGAGGGCGGGATCGCCGCCTCCATGGGCAATGTGAACTCCGGGGACAACTGGCAGGTGCACTTCCGCGACACCATGCGCGGCGGGAAGTTCCTCAACCAGTGGCGGATGGCCGAGCTCCACGCCAAGGAGGCGCCCGACCGGGTCTGGGAGCTGGAGACCTGGGGCGCGCTCTTCGACCGCACGCCCGAGGGGAAGATCTCCCAGCGCAACTTCGGCGGCCACGAGTACCCGCGCCTGGCGCACGTCGGGGACCGTACCGGCCTCGAACTGATCCGCACCCTCCAGCAGAAGATCGTCTCGCTCCAGCAGGAGGACAAGCGCGAGTTCGGTGACTACGAGGCCCGGCTGAAGGTCTTCCAGGAGTGCACGGTGACCCGCGTGCTGAAGGACGGGGAGCGCGTCTCCGGGACCTTCTGCTACGAGCGCGAGACAGGCAGGTTCTTCGTCCTGGAGGCGCCCTCGGTCGTCCTGGCCACCGGCGGCATCGGCAAGTCCTTCAAGGTCACGTCGAACTCCTGGGAGTACACCGGCGACGGCCACGCGCTGGCCCTGCTGGCGGGCGCGCCCCTGCTCAACATGGAGTTCGTCCAGTTCCACCCGACCGGGATGGTCTGGCCGCCCTCGGTCAAGGGCATCCTCGTCACCGAGTCGGTGCGCGGCGACGGCGGGGTCCTGCGGAACTCCGAGGGCAAACGCTTCATGTTCGAGTACGTCCCCGACGTGTTCAAGGAGAAGTACGCGCAGTCGGAGGAGGAGGGCGACCGCTGGTACGAGGACCCGGACAACAACCGCCGCCCGCCCGAACTGCTGCCGCGCGACGAGGTCGCCCGAGCCATCAACTCCGAGGTGAAGGCGGGCCGCGGATCGCCGCACGGCGGGGTGTTCCTGGACGTGTCGACCCGGATGTCCGCGGAGCGGATCCGGCGCCGGCTGCCCTCGATGTACCACCAGTTCAAGGAGCTGGCGGACGTCGACATCACGGCGGAGGCGATGGAGGTCGGCCCGACCTGCCACTACGTGATGGGCGGCATAGCCGTCGACTCCGACACCGCCGCCGCCCTGGACGTGCCCGGCCTGTACGCGGCCGGCGAGGTCGCGGGCGGCATGCACGGCTCCAACCGGCTGGGCGGGAACTCCCTCTCCGACCTGCTGGTCTTCGGCCGCCGGGCCGGACTGCACGCAGCCGGACACGCCGAGTCCACCGAGGCCCTGCCGGTGGTGGACCAGGCCCAGATCGACGCGGCGGCCGCGGAGGCCCTGCGTCCGTTCAGCGCGGAGGACCTCGCCGGGGGCGCTCCGGCGGAGAACCCGTACACCCTGCACCAGGAACTCCAGCAGACGATGAACGACCTCGTCGGCATCATCCGCCGGGCCCCCGAGATGGAGCAGGCCCTGGAGAAACTGGCCGGGCTGCGGGAACGGGCCCGGCGGGCCGGGGTCGAGGGGCACCGGCAGTTCAACCCCGGCTGGCACCTCTCCCTGGACCTGCGGAACATGCTGCTGGTCAGCGAGTGCATCGCACGGGCGGCCCTGGAGCGCACCGAGAGCCGGGGCGGCCACACCCGCGAGGACTGCCCGGTGATGGAACGCTCCTGGCGCCCGGTCAACCTGCTGTGCCGGCCGGCCGACGCCTCCGCCACGCCGCCGGCGGGCCGGATCGATCTCGTACGCAAGGTCACCGAACCCATCCGTCCGGACCTGCTCGCCCTCTTCGAGAAGGAGGAGCTGGTCAAGTACCTCGCCGAAGAGGAGCTGTACGAGTGAGCGGCTACGACGCACGGTTCAGGGTGTGGCGCGGGGACACCGACGGCGGTGATCTGGAGGACTTCACGGTCGAGGTCAACGACGGCGAGGTGGTGCTCGACATCATCCACCGCATCCAGGCCACCCAGGCCGGTGATCTGGCGGTGCGGTGGAACTGCAAGGCCGGCAAGTGCGGTTCGTGCAGCGCGGAGATCAACGGACGGCCGCGGCTGATGTGCATGACGCGCATGTCGGTGTTCACCCGCGAGGAGACGGTCACGGTCACCCCGCTGCGCGCCTTCCCGGTGGTGCGGGACCTGGTGACAGACGTGTCCTTCAACTACGCCAAGGCACGCGAAGTGCCCGCCTTCGTGCCCCCGGAGGGGGTGAAGGCGGGCGACTACCGCATGCAGCAGATCGATGTGGAGCGCTCGCAGGAGTTCCGCAAGTGCATCGAGTGCTTCCTGTGCCAGGACACCTGTCATGTGGTGCGCGACCACGAGGAGAACAAGGTGGCCTTCGCCGGTCCGCGCTTCCTGATGCGGGTCGCGGAGCTGGACATGCACCCGCTGGACGCCGCCGCCGAGTCCGGTCTCGACCGGAAGGCGACGGCCCAGGAGGAGCACGGCCTCGGCTACTGCAACATCACGAAGTGCTGTACGGAGGTGTGCCCCGAACACATCAAGATCACCGACAACGCGCTGATCCCGCTGAAGGAGCGGGCCGTGGACCGCAAGTACGACCCGCTGGTGTGGCTGGGCAACAAGATCCGCCGCCGGGAGGCGTGAGGCGCGCACGCGCCGCCGGCCCGGAAGCCTTCGGCCCGGCGGCGTTCGGCCCGGCGGCGTTCGGCCCGGCAGCTGCGAGCCCGGCTGCTCCGAGCCCGGCGGCCTTCAGCCCAGCAGCTTGATGATGGCGTCGGTGGTGTCGGTCTCGCCGAGGCGCGGGAAGATCCGCTCGACGCTGTTGTCGTGGGCCTCGGCGCTCATGTCGGTCACCGCGTCCGTGGCGACGGTGACGTGGTAGCCGTGCTCGTACGCCGAGCGGGCGGTGGACTCGACGCCGATGCTGGTCGCGATCCCGGCCACCACGACCTGGGTCACCCCGCGGCGGCGCAGCTGGAGGTCGAGGTCGGTGCCGTAGAAGGCGCCCCAGGTCAGCTTGGTGACGACGATGTCGTCCTCCTTCGGGCCGAGCTCGGGGGCGATGTCGGCCCAGTCGGCGGCGGGCTGTCCGGAGCGGGCGGGACCCTCCGTGCGGCCGGGGGCGCCGCCGGTGACGCGGACCAGGACGACCGGGAGGCCCTTGGCCCGGAACGCGTCGGCGAGGGACGCGGCGTGCGCGACGACATCGGCGCTGGGGTGGGCGGTGGGCAGGCCCGTGATGCCCTTCTGGAGGTCGACGACGACCAGCGCGGTCTTCGGGTCGAGGGTGGTGGCGCTCATGGTGGTGCTCCTTGCTGAGTGGTGCGGAACGGTATTCAGGTACGGCCGCGCAGGGCGCGGTCGGTGACGGTGAGGACGATGAGGAGGACGCCCAGCACGGCGGCGACGCCGGCCATCAGGTGCAGGCCCCGGTCGCCGGTGGACTGCCCGTAGGCGAGGGCGATGAGGCTGGACGCGGTGATGGCCCCGATGTACTGGGCGGTGCGCTGGAGGCCGGCGGCCGAGCCGATGGACTCGGCCGGGGCGTAGGCCTGGACGGCCGCCTGGTTGCTCGTACCGATCAGCCCCTGCGGGATGCCGAAGCAGGCCCCGGCGATCAGCAGGACGGCGAGCGGGGTGTCCCCGGAGAGGAACAGCAGCACGCCCGCCCCGACGGTGAGCAGTACACAGGCCAGGGTGAGCGGCCCCCGGATGCCCTTCGTACGGGCGCCGAGCAGTGAGCAGACCAGAGCGGCGACGGACATCGGCAGCATCAGCAGGCCGGTGTGCCCGGACGAATAGCCACGGGCCTCCTCCAGCCACTGGGTGTATCCGTACATCACGCAGTAGATCAGCAGATAGCTGACTCCGTGCCGCAGGTAGGTCCGCGAGAGGGCGGCGTTTCCCGCCAGCATCCGCAGGTCGATGAAGGGGTTGGGGCGCCGCAGCTGCCACCGCACCAGTGCGGCGCTGAGCACCGCGAAGGGCGCGAGGAGCCACCACATCGGGTGGGCGAGGTCGAGCAGGAAGAAGACGAGCACGGTCAGGGCGGTGGTGAAGAGGCCGATGCCGAGCGGGTCCAGGTCGAGCCGGGGCGTACTGCCGTCGGCGGCCCGCCTGCGCGGCGGGTCGGCCGGGATCCAGAGCAGGGCGGCGCCGAAGGCGACGATCGCGACGGGCACGTTGACGGCGAAGATGCCGCGCCAGCCGACGACCATGACCAGCAGTCCGCCGAGCGTGGGACCGACCGCCGCGCTGCCGAGCGCCGCGAACGAGAGCCGGGCCAGGACGGAGCGCGGCGTGGCGCGGCCGATCCGGGCGGACTCGTCGCGCAGCACCGCCATGGCGGCCGGGTAGGCGGCCGACGTACCGATGCCGAGCAGCAGCCGGGACACGATCAGCCAGCCGAAGCTCGGCGCCACCGCCCCCACCAGGCCGGACGCGATGACGACGACCAGCCCGGCGAGGAAGACGCGCCGGGGGCCGAGCACGTCGGCGAGTCTGCCGAGGACGGGCTGGGCGACGGCGCTCGCCAGATACAGGACCGAGATCAGCCAGGCGGTGTCGGCGGCGCCGATGTCGAAGTGGTGCCCGATCGCCACCAGGGCGGTCGAGATCATGGTGGTGTTGAGCGGGTTGAGCAGCGAGCCGATCAGGAGCGGGGCGGTGAGCCGGCCACTGAATCCGGGCGCGGCGTCCCGGTCCGGCGCGGGCTCCTGCGGCGGCTTGGGTGCCGGCGCCGGGGACGCCTGGGGTGGCGGCTTGGGTGCCGGCTCCGGGGGCGCCTGGGGTATCGCGGCGGGGACGGCGTCGCGGCCGGTCATGAACCGACCAGGCGGTCGAGGAGGACCGTCGCCTCGGCCAGGGTCCGGCGCTCGGCCCCGTCGAGTTCGGCGGCGATGGCCTCGGCCAGCCAGTTGCGCTTGGCGACCCGGACCTGCGCGAGCGTCGTGCGCCCGGCGCCGGTGATCGACATGACCGACTTGCGGCCGTCGTCCGGATCGGGCGCCCGCTCGAC
Organism: Streptomyces sp. 840.1; assembly: GCF_003751445.1. Taxonomy (NCBI): domain Bacteria; kingdom Bacillati; phylum Actinomycetota; class Actinomycetes; order Kitasatosporales; family Streptomycetaceae; genus Streptomyces; species Streptomyces sp. 840.1. Next base: position 816,822 of record NZ_RJUU01000001.1, read on the forward strand.
GAGTCCCTGCTCCTCCAGCGCGCCCAGGGTCAGCCGCATGGACTGCGGGCGTACGAACTCGGCGCGGGCCAGCGCGGCCGTGGTGGCCGGGCCCCCGTCCTCCAGCCGGGCCAGCACCGAGCGCTGGGTCGGCGTCAGCAGGCTCTCCGAGGACGAGGACCGCAGCCGCCGCAACAGCCTGCCGACAACGGCCGCGAGGTCGTTCCCGACCTGCTCGGCCGTGGGGTCGACAGGGGTGGCGGCCGGCGTCTGCGTCATGCTCCCACCGTAAAGATGCACAGGCCATCTTGCAAGGTAGCCTGTCGATTGCTGGATGGCCTTGCTCCCGTCCGGCCCGCGATCTAGGGTGAATGCGCTTTCAAAAGGCGTATGTCGATACGTGTGGGCACGGAAGAAGAAGCGGACGGTCGGTCGAGTGAGCGCCCCAACGGTGTACGACGTCGCCGAGCGGTCGGGCGTCTCCATTGCCACGGTTTCGCGGGTCTACCGCACCCCGGACTCGGTGCGCGCCCAGACCCGTGAGCGGGTCCTGGAGGCGGCGCGCGAGCTCGGCTACGTACCGAGCGGGAACGCCCGGGGCCTGGCCAGCCGCACCACCGGGGTGCTCGGGCTCTGCTTTCCCGACTACGCCGACCCGGACGCCGAGGCCGACGCCGAGGCGGACAGCGACGCCGACGACGCGGTGATGCTCTACTCCGACCAGATCATCCGGGGCATGGAGCGGGCCGCGCGGCGGCACGGGTACGCCCTGCTGATCGCCGCCTCGCTGGAGGGTGGTCCGGAGAGCCTGGTCGCGAAGGTCGCGGGACGGGTCGACGGCTTCGCGGTACTGGCGCAGACGGTGCCGACCGAGGACCTCGAGGTGATATCGCGCCGGCTGCCGGTCGTGATGCTCGCCGGCCCCCGCGAGATCGACCACCTCGACCACATCGTCGTCGCCAACGTCGACGGCGAGCGCGAACTGACCCGCCACCTGATCGAGGACCACGGACTGCGCCGGCTCGCCTTCATCGCGGGCGACACCGACTCACCCGACGCCGAGGCGCGGTTCCGCGGATTCCGGGAGGCGTGCCGGGACGCGGGAATCCCGGTGCCGGACGCGCCGAGCGTGCGGACGACGATGATGAAGCAGGCCGAGGGCGAGTGGGCCGCCGAACGGCTGCTGGACGCGGACGGGCCCCGGCCGGAGGCGATGCTCTTCGCCAACGACCAGATGGCGGTGGGCGCCCTGCGCGCACTGGCCAGACGCGGCGTGCGGGTGCCCGAGGACATGGCGGTGACCGGCTTCGACGGCATCCCGCTCAGCCGGATCGTCCAGCCGCCGCTGACGACGGTGCGCCAGCCGATCCGGCAGCTCGGTGAGCAGGCGGTCGAACTTCTGGTGCAGCGGCTGAACAACGCGAACCGCGAACCGGTCTCGCTCACCCTCCCGGTCGTCCCGATCCGCCGCAGGAGCTGCGGCTGCGGCTGACCGGCCCGGTGCGGGCGGGAACGCGGGCAGGTGCGCGCGGCGACGGCGGGCAGGTGCGCGCGGCGACGGCGGCCGGGTCCGCGCGGGGACGCGGCCGCGGCCGCGCGGCGCCGGCGGCCGGCCCACGCCCCGCGCCCGCCGCCCGTCAGCGCTTGAGCCGCTCCCCGAAGAACCGCGTACGGGCCGCCACGAGCCCGGCCGCCTCGTCCGCCAGCCCCGGGTGCTCGAAGTGCCCCGCGCTCAGCACCAGCAGCTCCCGCTCCCCCGCGAGCGCGTTGTACACCGCGAACTGGCCCGGCGGCGGCACGGACGGGTCGAACAGCGCCGCGGCCACCAGCGCCGGCCGTTCCAGGAACCCCGCAGCCGTCGCGGCGTCGTAGTACGCCAGCACCTCGGTGACCTCGGGATGCCCTCGGTGGTACTCCCGCACCGACTCCCCGCTCCCCGCGCACGGCAGCGTGAGCCGCAGCGGGTGGTTCCCGAAGGTCGGCACCGTCAGCTGCGCGGCCCCGAAGCGGTCGTCCCAGGGCAGGGCCAGGGCGCCGAGCCCCCCGCCGAAGCTCTCCCCCAGGTAGCCGAGCGGGCCGGCGCCCGCGAGCTCGGGGACCAGCTCGTGCAGCGCCGACGCCGCACACCACAGGTCCGCCACGCAGTCACCGATCACATACGTGTCGCGTGACTCGATGCCGTGCAGCACATGCGCGCCGGAGACGTCCGGGATGCCCGCCACGAGACCGCGCGCCCCCGTCCCCCGCACGCAGGGCAGGATCGCCGCCGCCCCGGGCAGTGGCAGCGGCACATCGGGCCCCGGCCCCTGCCGGCCGCCGTAACCGTGGCCGATGACGAACCCGTGGCGCACCGGCCCCTCCGCGGGCAGTACCAGCCAGCCCCCCAGCCGCACCCCGCCCACCGAGGTGAATGTCACTCCATGGATCCGGACACCGTCGCGCTCGCTCTCCAGCGGCCCGATCTCCGGCACCGTCGCGACCTCGCGAGCAGCCGCGTACCGCGCTCGCCAGAAATCGGCGAAGTCCGTCGGGGCCGCGGGCGCGGGGACGGCCAGCAGATCGTCGAGTGTGCGCCCGTACGACGGGTCAAAAGGGAATCCATGCACGAATGAAGACATGATCACGACAATATCGCCTCCCACTCCCCGCAGTTCGGGCCACCGATGTCCGCCCGCCCCAACCGTGCGGAATCGGTCACATCGTTGCCTTTTTCGCAAACAGCACACTTAACGTTCCAAGTTGAACATTCAGATGTCCAATACGTTGCACGAGTGTGACCCAGCACCCTCTTGCGGATTCCCGAATCCCTGCCGCAGAGTGATGTATGCGCTTACAGGCAGCGCATACATTCGGATTGCTCAAGGAGGAGCCCTCCATGCCCCGCATCGCCAGAACCGCCTCCACCGGTATAGGTATCGCCGTCGTACTCGCTCTCGGTCTGACCGCGTGCGGCAGCTCCGGTGGCGACGATGTCGCCGCGGACAAGAAGCAGACGCTCACTGTCTGGGCCATGGGGGCCGAGGGCGAGAAGCTCGCGGACGTGGCAAAGGTCTACGAGAAGGCCAATCCGAACGTCACCGTCAAGGTGACCCCGGTCGGCTGGGACGTCGCCCACCAGAAGCTGGTCTCCGCGGCCGCCGCCGGCAGCATGCCGGACGTGGCACAGATGGGCGGCAGCTACATGGGCGAGTTCTCCGAGCTCGGTGTGCTGGAGCCCGTCGACGCCAAGACCTTCCAGGAGAAGGACTTCTTCCCGGCCGGCTGGAAGCAGGGCGAGGTGGACGGCCAGGCGTACGGCGTGCCGTGGTACGTCGACACCCGCGTCCTCTACTACCGCACCGACCTGGCCAAGAAGGCGGGCATCACCAAGGCTCCGACCAACTGGAAGGAGATGCAGGACCTCGCCACCGCCTACCAGAAGAAGGCGGGCACCAAGTGGGGCCTGTCCATCCAGCCCAGCGCCCTGGACACGGTCCAGAACTTCTACCCCTTCCTGTACTCGGCCGGCGGCGAGATAGTCAACGCCAAGGGCGATGTCGTCATCAACAGCCCCGAGGCCGTCAAGGCGCTCAAGGAGTACGGCTCGTACTTCTCCAAGGGGCTCTCCAACAAGTCGCAGCCGCCCGGCTACGACGTGGTGAAGGACTTCGGCAACGGCCGTGTCCCGATGTTCTTCGGCGGCCCCTGGCACGTCACCCTGCTGAACGAGGGCCAGCCGCAGCTCAAGGGCAAGTGGGCGGTGGCCAACGTGCCCGCCGACAAGTCCTCCGTCTCCATGGCCGGCGGCTCCTCCCTGGTCATCTCCAAGGACAGCGAGCACAAGGCCGCCGCCACCCGGTTCATCAAGTACCTGACGGACACCAAGGGCCAGGCCGACTGGTACAAGCGCACCAAGGACCTGCCGGCCAACACCGCCGCCTGGACCTCCGGTGACCTCGCCGACGACCCCGATCTGCAGATCTTCAAGAAGCAGATGGACACCGCCAAGTCCTCCCCGTCGCTCTCCAACTGGACTGAGATCACCGACAAGGTCGACCAGGCCATCGCGAAGGTGACCCAGGGCAAGGCGTCCGCCGAGGACGCGCTGAAGACGGCGCAGTCCCAGATCGAAGGCCTCGTGAAGTAGGAGCCATGAGCACCACGACCGGAAAGGCCGCAGAGTCGGCCAAGGTGCAGGCCGGACCGGGGACCGCGAAGTCCCCGGCCGCCGGGCCCAAGGGTTCACCAAGGCGCAGGAAGCCCTCGCTGGGAATGCAGAACATGGCCGGCTGGCTGTTCTCCACTCCCTTCCTCGTTCTCTTCCTCGTCTTCATGGCCGTCCCGATCATCGCCACCCTGGTGATGAGCTTCACGGACTTCGGGCTGCGCAACGTGACGCACCCGCTGGACGCGAACTTCATCGGATTCGAGAACTACACCAAGCTGTTCAGTGACGAGAAGTTCCTCAAGTCGCTGTTCAACACGGCGTACTTCGTGGTCATCGGCGTCCCGCTGACGATCTTCCTCGGACTGATCGTCGCCGTACTGCTCAACAACGGCATCGACCGGGCCAGGACCTTCTTCCGCGTCGGCTTCTACGCCCCGGTCGTCACCACCATCGTCGCGGTCGCCGTCGTCTGGCGCTTCGTGCTCGATCCGAGCGACGGTCTCGTCGCGGGCCTCTTCTCCGAAGTGGGTCTCACCGCTCCGGACTTCCTCGGCTCCGAGAAGCTCGCCATGCCGTCGATGATCGCGATGGCGGTCTGGCGCAACGTCGGCACGGTCATGGTGCTCTTCATCGCAGGTCTGCAGGCCATTCCCACCGAGGTCCGGGAAGCGGCGCGGCTGGACGGTGCCGGCATCTGGCAGGAGTTCAGGGGCATCACCATCCCGCTTCTGCGGCCCACGATGCTCTACGCCACCGTGATCACCACGATCGGCTACCTCAACGTCTTCGAGGAACCCTTCGTGATGACGCAGGGCGGGCCGTCGGACTCGACGCTCACCGTCTCGCTGAACATGTACCGCGAGGGCTTCAACTTCTTCCACATGGGCTATGCGAGCGCCATGGCGTATGTCCTCTTCGTAGTGATCATGGGCATCACGGTGCTGCAGCTCCGACTGCTGAAGGACAACACGAAATGAGCGCCACCAATGCACCGGGCGCCGTCTCGACGGCGCCGTCGAAGAAGCCCGGGAAGAGCGAACGCGGGACCGGGCGGAAGGACAGCGGCAGGGAGCCGAGGTCATGGAAGCGGATCTTCGTCTACGTCCTGCTCTCGCTCGGTCTGCTGGTCATGTCGGCGCCGTTCCTGTGGATGGCTCTCTCCTCGTTCAAGACGACGAGCGAACTGACCGCGAGCCCGCCGGTCTGGATCCCGACCGAGTGGACCCTGGACAACTTCCGGGAGCTGCTCGACAAGCTCGATCTGCCGCTGTACTTCATGAACTCGGTGATCGTGGCTGTGCTGGTCACCGTCTCGAACCTGGTCTTCTGCTCGATGCTCGGGTACGCCCTGGCCAAGCTGAAGTTCGTCGGCCGCAACAAGATCTTCGGTGTGGTCCTCGGCGCCCTCATGGTGCCCGGCAACCTGATGCTGCTGCCGCTCTTCGTCCTGATGAGCAAGCTGCAGCTGATCGACTCGTACGCCGGGCTGGTCCTGCCGTTCGCAGCCGGGGCCTTCGGGGTCTTCCTGATGCGGCAGTTCATGCAGTCGATCCCGGACGAGCTGCTGGAAGCAGCCCGGATGGACGGTGCCGGCGAGTGGTACATCTTCTGGCGCATCGTGATGCCGCTGGTGAAGCCCGCGCTGGCGACGCTGTCGATCTTCACGTTCCTCGGCTCGTGGAACAACTTCGTCTGGCCGCTCATCGCGACGAACGACCCCGACAAGTACACCCTTCCGGTCGCCCTGGCCACCTTCGCCACCGACCCGAACAAGGCGGGTGGATCCAACGGCATGCTGATGGCCGGCTCCTTCCTGATCGTGCTGCCGGTCCTGGTCGTGTTCATCGCGCTCCAGCGGCACTTCACGCAGGGCATCGCCACCGCGGGCATGAAGTAGTCCGCCCCAAGGAGCGGGCCGGGCCCGTCCCCGGCCGCCCCTCCCATACGTAAGCGGCCCGCACCCGCACACCCGCCGGCCGCCCCCTTCCCCGCACCAGAAAGACAGTTTGCGATGACTCACACCCAGGTCCCGTTCCCCGAAAACTTCCTGTGGGGTGCCTCCACGGCCGCCCACCAGATCGAGGGCAACAACACCAACAGCGACTGGTGGGTCAAGGAGCACACCGCGGGCACCCACATCCAGGAGCCCAGCCTGGACGCCTGCGACAGCTACCACCGCTGGCACGAGGACATGGACGTGCTGGCCGGACTGGGCTTCACCGACTACCGGTTCTCCATCGAGTGGGCCCGCATCGAGCCCGCCGAGGGTCAGTTCTCCCGGGCCGAGATCGCCCACTACCGCCGGATGGTCGAGGGCGCCATCGAGCGCGGACTCCGCCCCATGATCACCCTGCACCACTTCACCGTGCCGCAGTGGTTCGAGGCACGGGGCGGCTTCACCGCCGAGGGCGCGACGGAGCTGTTCGCCCGCTACGTCGCGGCCTGCGCACCCGTGATCAGTGAGGGCGTCAGCCACGTCTGCACCATCAACGAGCCGAACATGATCGCCGTCATGGCGGGCCAGGCCAAGCGCGGCGACATCGGCTTCCCGCCCGCCGGACTGCCGACCCCCGACGACGAGACCACCCAGGCCGTCATCGCCGCGCACCACGCGGCCGTCAAGGAGGTCAAGGCGATCAACGCCGACATCCAGGTCGGCTGGACCATCGCCAACCAGGTCTACCAGGCCCTTCCGGGCGCGGAAGAGGTCACCGCGGCCTACCGCCACCCCCGTGAGGACATCTTCATCGAGGCCGCCCGCGGCGACGACTGGATCGGGGTGCAGTCCTACACCCGGACCAGGATCGGCACCGACGGGCCGATCCCCACCGCAGACGACGTGGAGCGCACCCTCACGCAGTGGGAGTACTACCCCTGCGCCGTCGGCCACGCGCTGCGCCACACCGCCGAGGTCGTCGGCAGCGACATGCCGCTGATCGTGACCGAGAACGGCATCGCGACCGACAAGGACAGCCGCCGGATCGACTACTACACCGGCGCCCTGAACGAGGTCGCGTCCGCCATCCAGGACGGCCTGCGCGTCGAGGGCTACCTCGCGTGGAGCGCCCTGGACAACTACGAGTGGGGCTCCTACGCACCGACCTTCGGCCTCATCGGCTGGAACCCGGAGACCTTCGAGCGGCTGCCGAAGCCGTCCGCCGCCTGGCTGGGCGAGATGGGCCGCACCCGCACCCTCCCGCGCATCGCCGACTGACGCCGGGCCTCTGACCGGGAGCCCCTGACGGCTCCCCACCGTGCGGGGTCCGGCGGCACCTGACGGACGCCGGATCCCGCACCGGTACACCCGGCGTGACCCCGCCCCACCGCTCGGGCCACGCCGACAGCCACACCCGAATACGGCGCCCCAGGCGCGGCACCACCCCCGGGCGGCTCTCGTCCGCCGCATCGAGCACGCCACGAAACGCCCCCATCCCCCTTCTGCCAACGGGAGCTGGACCTTCATGGACCGTCGCACGTTTCTCGCCACCACCGGGACCGGGGCTGCCGCTCTGTCCCTCGGAGCTGCGTCCGTATCCCCGGCGCATGCCGTTCCCGCCACCGCGTCCGTGCCTTCGGCGGACGCCGCTCATCTTGTCCGTGCCGTCGATAAGCCGCTGCTGCTGCGCTGGTTCCGCGATACGTATCGCTCGATCGAGGCCATGACGACCGGCCTGGGTCTCGCCGTCGACAAGATCGACGTGAGTGGTCTCGGCGGTCCCGTCCGGTCGCGTCAGACCTCGCCCACCAATATCGGCTGCGGACTGTGGTCGACGGTCGCCGCCGGCGGGCTCGGGGTGATCAGTGACGCCACGATGCGGAGCAGGCTGGAGCGCGCGGTCCGGTCCGTGGAGAAGCTGGAGCGCCATCACGGCTTCTGGCTCAACTGGTACGACGCGCACGACGGTTCGGTGCTGACCGAATGGCCCGGCACCGGCGAACCCGTCCGCCCGTTCCTCTCCTCGGTCGACAACGCCTGGCTGATCACCGGCCTGCGCATCGCCGCGGACGCCGCTCCCGCACTGGGCCCCCGCATCGGCCGCATCCTCGCGGACGCCGACTGGTCCTACTTCTACACGCCCTTCGATCCGGCCGACCCGGTCGCCGGGCCCGGCCAGCTGCGCGGCGGCTTCTGGACCGACACGGAGGAGCCCACCGGCCATCACTACGGCGCGCTCAACACCGAGCCCCGGATGGCAAGTTATCTGGGCATAGCCGACGGGTCCCTGCCCGCCGACCACTACTGGCACCTGCTGCGCACCATGCTCCCCGGGAACGAGCAGGAGCAGCAGCCGCAGGGCAGTTACGTGGCCATGGACGGTATCCGCGTCTGGGAGGGCCACTACACGCACGGCGGCCGCAAGCTCGTCCCCACCTGGGGTGGGTCGATGTTCGAGGCGCTGATGGTTCCGCTGTTCGTGCCCGAGCCGGAATGGTCGCCGAAGTCGTGGGGGCGCACCCACCAGCGGTATGTGCGGAGCCAGATCGAGCACGGTGTTTCAGAGGCCCGGTACGGGTACTGGGGCTTCTCCCCCGCCAACATTCCCGAGGGCGGGTACCAGGAGTACGGGGTCGACGCGCTCGGCATGCAACTCGACGGCTACGCGTCCAACACGGACCGCACGTACACCGAGGACGGCGCCCCGCTGCCGCCCGCCCCGGCGTTCACCAACGGTGTCGTCACCCCGCACGCCTCGTTCCTCGCCCTGTCCTACGCGCCGGCCGAGGCGGTGGCGAACCTGCGGGCCCTGGACCGTGATTTCGGTGCCTACCACGACGGCCTGGGGTTCCGGGACTCCGTCAACGTCTCCACCGGACGGGTCAGCGACTACCAGCTCGCCCTCGACCAGGGCATGATCGCCGCGGCACTGGCCCAGGCGATCCGGCCCGGACTGCTGCAGCAGCCGTTTTGGACCGGTGGGTTCCGCTCCCGGGTACGGCCGCTGCTCGCCAAGGAGCGCTTCAGTATCTGAGCCCGGCCGCTCAGTGCCAGCCCTCGCGGTACGCCGTCCAGTCGGCGTCCGTCGCGGCGAAGTCCACGTAGAGCGCGACCCCGAAGCGTTCCCGGTCGCGGTCCGTGCGCGCCAGTCCCAGCCTGGTGCCGCGGACCGCGGCCGCGACCGTCTCGGCCGATCCGTGGTGGCCGAGGTCGTTCTCGTGGAAGAACGGCAGCCCCATCAGCAGGTCGGTGGAGCGGGGGGTCGCTTCGAGGGCCAGCGAGGTCTGCTCGGCGACGTATCCGCCGAACAGTCCCTCCAGCGGCATCCAGGTGTCGTACGACATGACGGCGATCTGGTCGACCCTGCGGGCCACCTGCCCGAAGTACTTCTGCGACCACCACTTGCCCCGGCCGGTGAGCCCGCCCAGGACGGTCTGCGCGGCGGGCAGCGGGTCGATCTGGTGGGCGGCGACGGACAGCGGCACCCCGCGTGCCCGGGTGAGCGCGTGCAGGCCGTCGAGCAGGGAGAGGTAGTGGGCATCGCCGGAGTGCAGCGGTTCCAGGTCGAAGTGCACCCCGTCGAACCCGGCGTCCAGGATCTGCCGCGCGGAGGCGGTCACCGCGTCGCGCGAGGCGGCCCGCTCCAGCCGCAGCCCGTCCGGGCCCTCGGACGCGAGCCGGTCGCCGAGCCAGGCCTGGACCCGGACGCCGGGCAGGGTGCGGTGGACCGCCTTGATGAGCCATCGGGCGCGCGGATAGCGGGCGACGGGCAGCGTGCCGTCGTGTTCCAGCGGCCCGGCGTGGACGTACAGGTCCTTGATGCCCGTCCCCCTGATCCGGGCGGCGAACGCGGCGAGGTCGGCGTCCTTCTTCCGCCCGTCCACCCAGGCGTGGCCCAGCCAGATGGCGTCGCGGCCCCGGGTGCGGGTGCCCTCGCCGGGGTCGCCGGTGAAGTTGAGCCGCAGCGCCGTCCCGGCGGCGAGGACCGGCACCACGATCACCAGGACCAGGATCAGCGCGATGCGCCGCGGCCAGGTCCACCGGAAGCGGGCCGCCCGCCTCCGTAACGCCGCGACCGCTCGTCCCGTCCGCCCACGCATACGCGTGCCCCCTGTGTCGGTGCGTCCCCTGTGGTCCGCGTGTCCCGTTCGACCTGTGTGATCCGTGCGATCCAGTCGCGCGGACGGATGGTCCGCGTGATCCAGTCGTACTGAGAGCAGGACGCGCCTGCCCCGTGGGCCGTTCCCGGGGGCCTTCCGGGGAGGGCCGGCCGGGGGTGTTCCGTCGGGTCGCGGGGCACGGAGGGTGGACATAACCTCACAAACGTGACGCCGCCTGTGAGCCGAACCCGGACCCTCATACCGGGCCGGGCCCTGCTCGCCCTCCTGATGACGGTGTGCTGGCTGGCCCTTCCCGCCTCGGTCGCCGCCCGTGCGGACGACCCCGTCGCACTGTCCCGGGACGGGCAGATCACCGACAGGGTCGGCGCACTGGGAAACCGGAAGGACCAGGTCGTCTCGGCCCTCGACCAGCTGTACGACAAACGCCGCGTCCAGCTCTTCGTGGCCTACGTCCGTGACTTCTCCGGAAGGTCCCCGCAGAGCTGGGCCGACGAGACGGCCAACCGCAACGGGCTCGGCCGCGACGACGTCCTGCTCGCCGTCGCCACCCACGACCGGCAGTACGCCTACTCGGTCGACCAGGACTCCCGCTTCACCGACGCCCAGCTCCAGGACGTGGCGAGCACCGCCATCGAGCCGGCGCTCAGGGAGAACGACTGGGCGGGCGCCGCGATCGGGGCCGCCAACGGGTACTCCGCCGTCCTGGCCGGCGCGGCCGTACCGACACCGGCCATCACTCCGGGCGCCGACGACCCGGGGACAGGCGCTTCCGGCGGGACGAGCGTCGGGGACCTGATCCTGCCGATCGTCGTCGTCATCGCGGTCGCGGCGGCCGCCGCCTACGGCTACACCCGCAGGAAGCGGCGCACCGCCACCCGTACGACACCCGGTGCGACCGGCTGGGGACCGGGCGGCACCGACCGGAGCACGTCGCCGGAACCTCCCGTTCCGCTGCCGGAACTCGACGCCGGAGCCAAGGAGACGCTGGTCGGCACGGACGACGCGGTCCGCACGAGCGACGAAGAACTCGGATTCGCCACGGCCCAGTTCGGCGAGGAGGCCGCGGCCCCGTTCACCGAGGCCGTCGCCTACGCCAGGGGCGAGCTCACGGCCGCCTTCCGGCTGCGCCAGCAGCTCGACGACGCCATTCCCGAGGACGATGCCACCCGGCGGCGGATGCTGGACGAGATCATCAGCCGCTGCGAGGACGCCAACACCCGCCTGGACGCGGTCTCCGAGGACTTCGACCGGCTCCGCGCGCTCGAACGCGACGCCCCGCAGGCGCTCGCCGCGGCCGAGAGCGCGTTCCGTTCGCTGGCGGGCCGGGTCTCCGCGGCCGAGACGACCGTCACCTCCATGCGCGGCCGCTACGCGGAGTCCGCCTCGGCCCCCGTCGCCGGCGCTGTCGAGCAGGCCAAGGACCGGCTCGTCTTCACGACGTCGTCGCTCAACCGGGCCCGGCAGGCGGTGGACGGCGGCGACAACGCGGCCGCCGCCGTATACGTACGGGCCGCCGAGGGTGCGGTCGGCCAGGCGACCACCCTCGTCGACGCCGTCGACCGGCGCGCACGGGAGGTGGCGGAGGCCGCTGACAAGCTGCCGGCCGCGCTCACCGAGACGGAGACGGACCTGGCCGACGCGGGCGGACTACTGGAGGGCACCGCAGAGGGGGTGTCCACGGCTGACCTCCGGGGCCGGATCGCCCGTGCGACAGCCGTGATCCGCGATGTGCGGGCAGAGGTGGGCGCCGGCCGGTACGACCCGATCGACGCGCTGCGCCGGGTGGAGGAGGCGGACGCGGCACTGGACGAGGCGCTGGCCGGTGCGCGCGAGCAGGAGCAGGACAGCCGGCGGGCTCGCTCGCTCCTCGACCAGACGATGCTCACCGCGCGATCCGCGATCGCCGGCGCCGCCGACTACATCAGCACCAACCGGGGGGCGGTCGGCAGCCAGGCCCGGACCCGCCTGGCGGAGGCGCAGCGAAGGCTGGAGCGGGCCGGCGAGCTGGCCGGGGCGGATGACGCGCAGGGGGCGCTGGCCGAGGCGCACCGGGCGGACTCGCTGGCAGGGCAGGCACAGAGCATGGCGGAAGGGGACGTGCAGGCATACGGGAACCGAAATGGTCCGGGCGGTGCGCGAGGAGGGGGCGGCGGGAGCGGGGGCGTGGGCGGTGCCGTCCTCGGCGGGATCATCCTCGGCGGGCTCCTGGGCGGGGGCGGCCGGGGAGGCGGATCCGGCGGCGGCTTCGGCGGCGGGGGGCTCGGCGGCGGGGGCGGCGGGCCGGGCAGCTTCGGCGGCGGGGGCACGCGCGGCCGGCGCGGCGGAGGCGGCCGCTTCTGACCGCGCCCAGCACAGGCGGCGCACGGGCAGCGCCGCAGACCGGCAGCACTGTCGGCAGAGCAACGCCGGGCGCGACAGCACGGGACGTACAGCACTGGACACACAGGAGAGGTGCCATGACCAAGCAGACCATTCTCGGACGCGTCACCCAGCTGGCGAAGGCCAACATCAACGCGCTCCTCGACCAGGCCGAGGACCCGCAGAAGATGCTGGACCAGCTGATCCGCGACTACACGTCCAACATCTCGGAGGCCGAACAGGCCGTGGCCGCCACGATCGGCAACCTGCGGCTGATGGAGCAGGACCACCGGGAGGACATCGAGGCGGCCGAGGAGTGGGGCGAGAAGGCGCTCGCCGCCAGCCGCAAGGCGGATGAGCTGCGCGCGGGCGGATCGGCGGCCGATGCCGACAAGTTCGACAACCTGGCCAAGGTCGCGCTCGGCCGGCAGCTCCAGTCGGAGAAGGAGGCGAAGACGGCGGAGCCCACCATCGCCTCGCAGACGGAGGTGGTGGACAAGCTCAAGTCCGGACTGGACCAGATGAAGGCCAAGCTGTCGGAGCTGAAGTCCAAGCGGGACGAGCTGGTCGCTCGGGCCAAGTCCGCACAGGCACAGAACCAGATGATGGACTCCGTCAAGAACATCAACGTCCTCGACCCGACCAGCGAGATCAGCCGGTTCGAGGACAAGGTGCGCCGTGAGGAGGCCAAGGCGGTGGGCAAGCAGGAGCTTGCCGCCTCCTCGCTGGACGCCCAGTTCGAGCAGTTGGACACGCTCGGGGCGAGCGCGGAGGTCGAGGCTCGTCTCGCAGCCCTGAAGACCAGCTCATGAGTCCGGTCCGGGCCGTGATCAGAACATGCTCAGAAGCTCCTCCACCGTGCGCTCGGCGGCCGGCCGGCCATCGGGCAGCGGCAGTTCGAACCAGACCGTCTTGCCACGCGGGGTACGCCTGGAACCCCAGGCGGCGCTCAGCAGGCCGACCAGTTGCAGACCTCGGCCGCCCTCGTCCGTGTCGCGTGCCCGCCGTCGCCTCGGCTGGACGAGACCCGCGTCCCACACCTCGCACACGAGGGTCCGGTCGCGCAGCAGCCTGAGCCTGATCTCGCCCTCGCCGTAGCGCAGGGCGTTGGTGACGAGTTCGCTGACGAGCAGTTCGGTGGTGTCCACCAGGTCGTCGAGGTCCCAGGCGAGCAACTGGCCACGGGCGAGCTCGCGGGCGCGGCCGACCGAGCGGGGTTCGCGGGGCAGCCGCCAGTCTCCGACGGCTTCGGTCGGCAGTCCCTGTATCCGGGCCATCAGCAGGGCGATGTCGTCCTCGCCGTGGCGGGTGTCGAGGGTGCTCAGTACGCGGTCGCAGACGTCCTCGAGAAGGGGCGCGGGTTCGACGAGCGCACCGCGCAGGGCCTCCAGGCCCTCGTCCAGCGGGTGGTCGCGGGACTCGACGAGGCCATCGGTGTAGAGGGCGAGGAGGGCGCCCTCCTTGAGTTCGACCTCGACTTCCTCGAAGGGCTCGCCGCCGACGCCCAGCGGCATGCCCGGCGGGACGTCGAGCAGCAGCGCCGGTTCACCCGGCTCGACCACGACAGGGGGGAGGTGTCCGGCATTGGCGAAGGTGCACCGCCGGGTGACCGGGTCGTAGACAGCGTAGATACAGGTCGCCAGGTAGACCTCGGACAGGTCCGCCTCGCGGGATTTGTGGGCGGCCCGCGAGGGCCACTGGGGGCCGCCGAGCCCGTCGGAGGAGGTGCTGCCACCGGGGGTGCCGAGGCCCCGGGCGACCTCGTCGAGGGCGGAGAGCACCTCGGCGGGTTCCAGGTCCAGGAGGGCCAGGGTCCGTACGGCGGTGCGCAGCTCCCCCATGGCCACCGCGGCGCGCAGTCCGCGGCCCATCACGTCGCCGACGACGAGGGCGGTGCGGTGCCCGGGGAGTTCGATCACGTCGAACCAGTCCCCGCCCACCTCGGTCGCCGTGTTGCCGGGCAGATAGCGGCAGGCTATGTCGAGACCGGCGGCCTCGGGGTCCCCGGGTGGCAGCAGGCTGCGCTGGAGTATCAGGGCCCGCTCGTGCTCGCGGCGGTAGAGGCGGGCGTTGTCGATGCAGACGGCGGCACGGGCGGCGAGTTCGGTGGCCAGCGCCCGGTCCCGTTCCCCGAAGGGTTCGCTGCCCTTCGTGCGGGAGAACTGCACGAGACCGACCACGGTGTCGTGGGCGACCATCGGCACGGCGAAGGTGGACTGGACGAATCCGCGGTCGTCGCCCGGCACGTCCTCGACATGGCCGGTGCGCAGGGCTATGGCGCACGGCGAGTTGAACGGGTAGCGGTGCACCGCTCCGAGCGCGGGCGGTCCGGCTGCCGGCTGGACCCGGGAGGCATCGCCGCCCGACCCGTGACCCTGACCGTGGCTGTGCCCGTAGCCGGATTCGGGGACGGTGTCGGGCAGCATGTCGGGCATGGCGTCCGAAACGGCGCTGGCGAAGGCGACACGACGCAGTTCGGCGGAGCCGCCGACCGATTCCTGGCGCAGCGAGCTCCAGCTGCCCGGCGGCGCTTCCTCGCCGGTGAGGAGTGACTGGTAGAGGTCGACGGACGCGAGGTCGCAGAAGCCGGGTACGGCGACGTCGAGGAGTTCGCGTGCGGTGGTCTCCAGGTCGAGGGAGTTGCCGATGCGGGCGCTGGCCTCGTTGAGCAGAGCGAGGTTGCGCCTGGCGCTGGCGGCCTCGCGGGCGGCGATATGGCGCCGGGTGACATCGGTGGCGAGTCCGGCGATGCCGATGGGCCGGCCCGATCCGCTGTGCACCCGGTAGAGGTTCATCGACCAGTGACGGCGCTCCGGTTCGCCCGGGGCGGTGCCGACGAGCTGGAGGTCGGTGACGGATTCACCGGTCTTCAGCACGCGGCTGAGAGTGGCGGCCAGCCGGTCGGCCTCCGTGCCGGCGAGGTAGTCGTGAACGGTCCGGCCGCGGTGGTCGTCGGCCCGGCCACCGAAGACGGTGGCGAAGCGCTGGTTGGCCCGCACCACCGTGAAGTCGGTACCGAACAGCACGAAGCCGAAGGGAGATTGGCCGAAAATCGCCTGCGAGGCAGCGAGGTCCGTCTCGATGCCGCGCAACGCGCGGACGTCCACGACGATGCAGACCGCTGCCCGTTCACCCGTCGCCGTCTCGCTCGGCATCACATAGATCTCAGCGAGCCCCTGCAGTGCGCTCTCGCCCGGCATGCGGAAGGGGACGAGACCCGTCCACTCCTTACCGTCGAGCACCTCACCGATCCGGCGATGGCCGTCACGGCGCAGCTCACCGGGCATGAAGGCCTCGACCGGGTCCTTGCCCAGCGCCTCGTCCGCGGCAACGCCAAAGAGGCCGGCGGCCCGGCGGCTCCACTGCTCGATCAGACCGTCGGGGCCGATCGAGAAGGAGGCGACCCTGATGTAGTCATAGATCGAGCCAGGCGGACTGCTCTGCCACACAACGTCGCCCGCTGTCCCAGGTATTTCGCTCACGCGACCGTCCCCTCCAGCTCACACACCGGACCGGTCCTGCCCGCAGTATTCAGCACTACGGCCCTCACCGACACGGCGTTCACGATCACAGCACGGTCTCAGTCCCTTTCAGCCAGGTTCTGCACGACCTCCGGTGATCGCCGTTCTCCCACCCCACTCCTAACCAGGCAGGGCCAGCTCGAACCACACCGTCTTGCCACTCTTTCCGCACCTGATCCCCCATCGCCTGGCGGAACAGGCCACGAGCTGCAGTCCTCTGCCACCCTCGTCGTCAGGTCCCGCCGCACGTTCGGTGGGCGGATCCGGAAGCGGATCGGAGACTTCCACCACCAGACCGGAATGCGCCGAGAGGCCGTCACCGCCGTGATGGGGCCGCACCACTCGCACTTCGATGGGGCCCGAGGCATAGCGCATGGAGTTGGTGACCAGCTCGCTGACCAGGAGTACAGCCACATCACCGACGGCCGCGTCGAGCCCCCAGCCGCGCAGCGCCTCATGGACGGCGTGCCGGGCCGTGCGCACGGCACCGGGTACAGCCGGAAAGCTCCACTCGGCGCAGTCGCCTTCGGTATCGATCACGCCGATCACTTCCCAAGACCAGCAACGGAGAACGTCCTGTTTGCGGGGGCTAAACAGGACATACCCGATATTCGACGCGGAATACCGGTCGGCGCCGACACGTGGGGCGTACGGGTGTAAGGCCATGCGCACGAACGGGTGTACGTGCAAGGAAAGGGCGCACGGTCCCTGGGGTGCGCGCCGCCGGGCAAACACCCCGCTCAGCGGTGTGCGCCGCCGGCCAGCCGCCGAACGGCTTCCGCGACCGCGGGGCGGTCCTGTTCCAGCCAGTCGACCGAGTCGCTCTCACCGGGGCCGAGCCAGCGAAGCTCGTCGTGGTCCTGGAGCGGGGCGGGCACGCCGGACACCAGACGGGCCGTCCACACCCTGAGTACGTAGCCGGGCTTCAGCGGCCACTGGCCGGGGAGGCGCTCCAGCGGTTCCGTCTCGATGCCGAGCTCCTCGCGGAGTTCGCGCACGAGCGCCTGCTCGCCGCTCTCGCCCGCCTCCACCTTGCCGCCGGGCAGTTCCCACCGGCCGGCCAGCTCGGGCGGGGCGCTTCGGCGCGCGGCGAGCAGCCGCCCCCGGTCGAACACGGCTCCGGCCACCACCACACGATCACTCATGCCCCGGAGCGTAATACCCGGCCGGGCCACCCCCGAGGGCACGGCACGGACGCCGGAGACCCGGCGGCCCGGCGCACGGCACGCGCTACGGCCGCGCGGCCTGCCCCACCCGCTCCACCCAGTAGAGCTGCTTGTGGCCGCGGACATCGAGCTTGTCGGCGGTCCGCTGCGCCTCGTCCTGCGTGGCGTACCTGCCCACGCGGTAGCGGTTGCCGTTGTCGTCCTGCCGTATCACCAGCCAAGGGAGCACGGCACCGCTGTCGCTCATCGTGTCCCTCCTGAGCATTGCGCCCCTCCCATCAACGGCGTGCATGTTTCTAAGGATCCCCAGGAAACCGCAGTACGCATATGCCCGAGCGTACGCCTGACCTTCACGCAACGAATACGTAATTGCACAAAGAGATACCGATCCGGCCAGGTGTGGACCAAATCCCGGGGGCGCATCCAACTGGATGCGCCCCCGGGGCCGTTCGGACCGGCCCGACGTGTGCCGGACCGGAGCGCTTACGCCTCGCCCGCCCCCTGACGCAACACCGGCACCGGCGCCGATACGGGCATCGCCGCCGATACCGGCACCACCACCGGCATCGGCATGAGGACCGGGCCGTTGGCCGGTTCCTTGCGGCAGACGTCACCGCACTCCGCGTCCAACGAGCAGCAGAGCGAGCAGATCGGGCCGGACTGCACGGGGCAGTCCGCGATGTCCGGGAGCTCGTAGGCCGTTTCGCAGACCGAGCAGGTGTGGGTGGCGGTGATGTCCGCGACCTCGACGCCCGGACCGTTCACCGGATTGGGCCTGGCCAGGTAGTACTTGCCCTTGGTCGCCCAGGCGATCAGCGGGCAGAGGGTCAGCGAGAGGCCGGCCGCGATAAAGGTGGAGAAGGCCTCCGCGTACGTACCGAACAACCCGAAGAAGGCGAGGATCGAGACGGTCGAGGCAATCACCATCGCGCCGAATCCCGCCGGGTTGACCGCGTACAGGTAGGCCCGTTTGAACTCGATGTACGGAGGGCTCAGCCCGATCCGCTTGTTGATGACCAGGTCGGCGGCGACCGCGGCGATCCAGGCGATGCCGACGTTCGAGTAGAAGCCCAGCAACTTGTTGAGGGCGGCGAACATGTTCATCTCCATCAGCGTGAGCGCGATGACGAGATTGAGGAAGATGTACCAGACCCGGCCGGGGTGACGGTGGGTGATCCGGGAGAAGAAGTTCGACCAGGACAGCGAGCCGCTGTAGGCGTTGGTCACATTGATCTTGATCTGCGACACGATCACGAAGAGCGCGGCGGCAGGCAGGGCGAACGACCCGAGCCACGGCTTCAGGGCCTCGATCTGCGGTGCGATCGGCTCCAGCGCGTGCGTCTTGCCGACCGCTTCGAGTGCGACGAAGGCGAGCAGCGCGCCCCCGAGCTGCTTGGCCGCGCCGATGATCACCCAGCCGGGGCCGGCGGCGAGGACCGCGAAGTTCCAGCGGCGCCTGTTGGCCGCCGTCTTCGCCGGCATGAAGCGCAGGTAGTCGGCCTGCTCGCCGATCTGGGCGATGAGCGAGAGTGCCACGCCGGTACCGAGCCCGAAACCCACCCACGAGAAGCCCGGTCCCGCCCCCTCCGTGCCACCGAAGGAGCTGAACGCGCCCCAGGCGTCGGGCGCTTCGAAGGCGAGGACGACGAACGGCAGCACCATGCCGATGATCCAGACCGGCTGGGTCCAGGCCTGGACCTTGGCGAGGGCCCCCATGCCCCGGAAGACGATCGGGATGACGATCAGGGTGGTGATCAGATACCCCGCCTGGACGGGCAGGCCGACGGCCTGATGCATGGCCTGCGCCATGATCGAGCCTTCGAGGGCGAAGAAGATGAAGGTGAACGACGCGTAGATCAGCGAGGTCAGCGTCGACCCGAAGTAGCCGAATCCGGCGCCACGGGTGACCAGGTCCATGTCCAGGCCGTACTTCGCGCAGGCCCGTGCGATGGGGATGCCGGTGAGGAAGATGATCGTCGCCGCCGCCAGGATCGAGGCCAACCCGCTGGTGAATCCGTAGGTGAAGACGATCGAGGCACCGATGGCGAAGTCGGCCAGATAGGCGATCCCGCCGAGCGCGGTACCCGCGACCACGGCGGGCGACCAGCGCCGGAACGAGTGCGGAGCGTAGCGGAGGGAGAAGTCCTCGCGGCTCTCGTCGGCGGCGAGCTTGGCGTAACTGCGCCTGGGCGGCGGGGAACCGGCCGCGCTCCCCGGGGACTCGGTCCCGCCCCCCGGGGCACCGGCCGCGCTCCCCGGGGCTCCTGGGGCGGCATCCGCCTCAGGAGCCCCGGCCGTCTGGGGTATGGCTGTGTCCGTCATCGGTGACTTCCCGTTCGTCAGTCCGGTGTGCGGGTTCGAAACGGGAAGTTAGGAGCAGGACATGACAAGCCATCACAGTCGACGATTGCCCGGCTGTTACGGGACCCGGGCGGACGTTAACTTGTCGTCACGGGCTCCGGACGGGCTCCACCGGCTATCGGTCACCCAACAGCCAGGGCTCTCGCGGGGGCCGGTCATCTGACCGGCAGATGGTAGGCGATCCGATAGCGATCGGCGGGCACCACCACGTCGGCGGTCTCGACCGGCCGGCCCGACGCGTAGTACGTGCGCTCGATCACCATCACCACATGGCCCGGCACCCCGCCGAGCGCCAGGAGCTCCTCCGCCAGCCCCGGGCGCGCGCCGACCTGCTCGGCCACGTTGTCCACCACCACATCGATGGCGGCCATCCGCTCAACCACCCCGCAGCCGCCCAGCGGGCCCTCCTCCGGCAGCATCACCGGCGTGCGCCCGGTGACGGCGAGGGTCTCCCAGGAGGTCGAGAGCATCATCGCCTCGCCCGCCTCCCGGAACACGTAGCGCGTGCGCATCACCCGGTCGCCGGGCTCGATCCCGAGCCGTTCGGCGACCTCCGGACTCGCCCCCTCCTGTTCGCTCCGGGACTCCCAGGTCCCCCGCGCGCCCTCGGCCGTCTGCTCCTGCCGGAACGGGCTGGCACCGCTCTCCGACCGGAAGCCGGAACGGGCGATCCGGCGCGGGACCGGGCGCTCGCGCACATACGTGCCGGAGCCGGAGCGGCCCTCGACCAGCCCCTCGGCCATCAGCACCTTGCGTGCTTCCAGCGCGACGGTGTCCGAGACCCCGTACTCCTCGCGGATGCGCGCCTGCGACGGCAGGCGCGTATGCGGCGGCAGCGAACCGTTGACGATCTTCTCTCTCAGATCGCTCGCAACGCGCAGATAGGCGGGCCGCTCACCGAAAGTCACAGGCCACTCCCCAAGAGGTTGACAGACTGCAACAGCGTCGCAACCGTCGGTTCCGGACCGCAAGCACAGGCCAGAGATTCACTCGAAGTGATGATTCGTCACCGATGCGCGCATACCCGCACCCGGAGCCGCCGCGAGCACTGCGGCCGCTCGCCGCGGCCCGTCCGCCGCTTCCCGGGGTGCGACTCGCCGCCGGATCCGTCCGCCCCCTTGACCCCATTTGGTCCAGACCAATAACTTCCTCTCCACACAGCACGGCTCACGCACCTCTCAGCACACGCACAGGAACGGGCCTCATGCGTCGAAGAACCCTGTCCAAACTGGCCATTGCCGCCTGCGCCTTCTCGCTGGCAGCCGCCCTCACCCCCGCCGCCAACGCCTCCGCCGGACACGGCGGGGACCAGGGCAACGGCCGCGGGGGAAGCGCTCACCACGACGCCGCTCCCGCCTACAAGCGGGTCGGCTACTTCACCCAGTGGGGCGTCTACGGACGCGACTTCCAGGTCAAGGACCTGGAGACGAGCGGCACGGCGGCCAAGCTCACCCACGTCAACTACTCCTTCGGCAACGTCAGCGCCGACGGCAAGTGCTTCACCGGCAACGTGCCCGGCGAGGCCGACGCCTGGGCGGACTATGTCCGCCCGCTGGACGCCGCGGGCTCGGTGGACGGCGTGGCCGACACCGACACGCAGGCCCTCGCGGGCAACTTCAACCAGTTGCGCGAGCTCAAGGCCGCACACCCCGGCCTCAAGGTGATGATCTCGCTGGGCGGCTGGAGCTGGTCCACCCACTTCTCGGACGCGGCCCGCACCGCGGCCTCCCGCAAGGCCTTCGTCTCCTCCTGCATCGACCTGTACATCAAGGGCAACCTGCCCGTGGACGGGACACGTGGCGGAGAGGGCGCCGCGGCCGGTCTCTTCGACGGCGTCGACATCGACTGGGAGTGGCCGGGATCGGCCGGTGACACCGATACGGTGTACCGCCCGGAGGACAAGCGGAACTTCACCGCCCTGGTGCACGAGTTCCGCACCCAGCTCGACGCCTACGCGAAGAGCAGCGCCGCGTCCCACAAGGGGCAGCAGGGCAGGAGCCACGGCTCGAAGCCCAAGCACTACGACCTCTCCGCGTTCGTCCCCGCCTCCCCGCAGAAGATCGACGCGGGCTTCGACGTCCCGCGCATCATGCGGGACTTCGACTTCGTGAACCTCCAGGGTTACGACTTCCACGTCTCGGGCGAGACGACAACCGCCCAGCAGTCCGCGCTGTACGCGAAGGGCGACTTCAGCGGTGACCGGACAGTGCGCGACTGGCTGAAGCGTGGCGCCCCGGCCCGCAAGCTGGTGCTGGGAATGCCGTTCTACGGCCAGGGCTGGACCGGGGTGACCGGTGGCGGCGACGGTCTGGGGCAGCCGGCCGCGGCGCCCGCCCCCGCCACCTGGGCGGCAGGTTACGAGGACTACAAGGCCCTCAAGAAGCTGGCCGAATCCGGTGCGTACAAGGTCCATCGCAACGTCCGGGACGGCAGCGCCTGGCTGTTCGACGGCACTACCCTGTGGACGTACGACGATCCGCAGGTCCTGCGCACCAAGACCACCTACATCCGCGACCACCGGCTCGGCGGCGCGATGTTCTGGTCGCTGGACGGGGACACCGACGACGGCGAGCTGATGGCCGCAGTCGACCGAGGGCTCTCCCGGCGGTAACGGCTCCCGGGCCCGGGGCGACCGCGAGGGCGCAGCCGCCCCGGGCTCCTGCCGCCGCCTGGCATGCTGGCCGGCATGGCCACCGCATACCGCTGCCCGCAGGACGGGACCCTCGCCGCGACGACTTCGCTGACCTGGTGCTGTCCGGTCTGCCGAGGCCCCTGGGACCTCGACTTCGAGAGCGCGGGCCCCCTGCGTCCCGACGCCCTGCCCGGACGCGTCAACTCCCTGTGGCGTTACGAGGAGGTGCTGCCGCTCTCGTCCCCCACGACCACTCTCGGTGAGGGCCGCACCCCGCTCGTGCCGCTCACCGATACGGTCTCGGCCAAGCTCGACTTCCTCATGCCGACGCTCTCCTTCAAGGACCGCGGCGCGGTGATGCTCTCCGAACTGGCCCGGCGACTCTCCCCCGCGCGCGTCGTGGCGGACAGCAGCGGCAACGCGGGAACCGCCGTGGCGGCCTACTGCGCCCGCGCCGGGCTGCCGTGCACGGTGTACGTCCCCGAGGGCACGTCCCCGAAGAAGACCGAGCAGATCCGGGCGCATGGAGCCCGGCTGGAAATCGTCGCCGGGGACCGTGAGGCGACCGCTCTGGCCGCCCGGACCGCCGCCGACGCACCCGGCACCTTCTATGCCTCGCACGTGTTCAACCCGTACTTCCTGCACGGCACGAAGACCTACGTGTACGAGCTGTGGGAGGACCTCGGCGGCAGACTGCCCGACGCGATCGCCGTACCGGTCGGCAACGGCACCCTGCTCCTCGGCGCTGCCCTGGCCGTCGCGGAACTCCGCGAGCAGGGGCTGATCGACACCCGTCCGGCCCTGATCGCCGTACAGGCCGAGGCCGTCTCCCCACTGGCCGAGGCCTTCCGCGCGGGCGCGGACGACCTCCTCGACAGCAGGGCCCGAGCCCTCTCGACCACCCTCGCAGAAGGGATCGCCATCCCCCGGCCGCCGCGCGCCCGCGCGATCCTGGCGGCGGTGCGCGAATCGGGCGGCACCTTCCTGACCGTGACCGAGGATCAGATCCGTGCCGCCCAGCTGGATCTGGCCGCGCGCGGCTTCTACGTGGAGACGACAGGGGTCGCGTGCTGGGCCGCGGTCGGCGGCTGGACGGACCGCAGCGTCGTCGTACCGCTGTGCGGCGCGGGCCTCAAGACGGGGCTCGCGGCCTGACCCGAGGGCCGGGACGAGGGCGCGGGACGAGGCCTGGGACGAGGGCGCGGGACGAGGCCTGGGACGAGGGCGCGGGACGAGGCCTGGGACGAGGGCGCGGGGCCGGGAGCCCGAGGGCTTGCCGAAGCGGCCGGCGCCTCCCGCGCGCCCCGTTGTCCGCTGTCCGCTGTCCGCGTCAGCCGTTCACCCGCGCGCCGTGCGACGCCGCGCCGTGCCCGTTTCCCTACGTTCGTACCGTGAGCCTCTCGCGTATCTCCCTCCTCACGTCACTGGTCGCCTGCGCCCTGATCGCGCCGCTGCCGCCAGGCGCCCACGCCTCGGAGCGGTCCGCGCCCGCCCCGGCGCCCGACGTGGCCTGCGGCCGCGACACCGACCCCGCCTGGGCGCCGACGTCCACCACGTTCGGCGAGGCCAAGGGCTACGACCCCTACGTGGGCAACGGATACCTGGGCCACCGCGTGCCCGCCGCCGGCGCCGGATACGCGGAGCCGGGCGAGAAGACCGGCTGGCCGCTGTTCACCCCGCGCTACGACGGGGCTTTCGTCTCCGGGCTGTTCGGCCGCGATCAGGAGCTGGCCGCCGGCCGTGAGGTGGCCGCCGCGCTGCCCAGCTGGACCGGCCTCGACGTGCGCGTGGGCGAGGAGACGTACGGCTCCGCCACCCCGGCGGCCCGGATCTCCCGGTACCGCCAGACGGTGTTCATGCGCTGCGGGCTGGTGCGTACGTCGCTGCGCTGGACGGCCTCAGACGGCCGCGCGACCGACCTGACGTACGAGGTGCTGGCCGACCGCGCCTCCGTGCACACCGGCGCGGTCCGGCTGCGCATGACCCCGCACTGGAGCGGCACGGCGACGGTCACCGGCCGGCTCGACCCGCGTGGCGCACGCCGGATCGCACTCGAGGACGACGGAACGTTCCGCACGCGGGGCACCGGAACCGCCGGAGCGATCGTCCAGACGATGCGCCGGGGCCGTCTCGGCGCGGCTCGCTCCCGGGTGAGCGCCGGACGCACCTACACGTTCGAGAAGTACGTCGGGGTCGACACCGCGCTGACCTCACGCTCCCCGCGCACCACCGCCCGTGAGGCGTCCCGGCGTGCGGCTCGGCTCGGCTGGGCCGCGGTCCTCGCGGAGAACGCCGCCGCCTGGCGCCGGGACTGGTCGGCGGACGTGTCCGTGCCGGGCAGCCCCGACCTCCAGAAGTGGCTGCGTTCCGCGCAGTACGGGCTCCTCGCCGCCACCCGCGCCGGTTCCCGCGACAGCATCGCCCCGGCCGGGCTGACCAGCGACAACTACGCGGGCATGGTGTTCTGGGACGCCGAGACCTGGATGTACCCCGCGCTGCTCGCCACCCGTCCCGAGCTGGCCCGTTCGGTGGTCGAGTACCGCTACCGGACGCGCGACGAGGCCCGTACCAATGCCGGGAAGCTGGGGTTCAAGGGGCTGTTCTACCCCTGGACGAGCGCGAGCAGGGGCCGGCTCTGGTCCGAGTGCCAGAGCTGGAACCCACCGCACTGCGTCACACAGAACCATCTCCAGGGCGATGTCTCACTGGCCGTCTGGCAGTACTACCTGGCCACCGGCGACCGCGACTGGCTGGCCGGCCACGGCTGGCAACTGCTCCGGGGCATCGCCGACTTCTGGGCCTCGCGCGCCACCGCGAACGCCGACGGCAGCACCTCCGTGAAGGAGGTGGCGGGCCCGGACGAGTACAGCAACGGCGTCACGGACGGGGTGTTCACCAACGCCGTGGCCGCCACCGCCCTGCGCAACGCCACCCGCGCGGCCGAGCTCCTCGGCCACCCCGCTCCGGCCGAGTGGAACAAGGTCGCGGACGGACTGCGCATCCCCTACGACCCGGAGCGCAAGCTGTTCCTCCAGTACGCGGGCTACGACGGCTCGACGATCAAACAGGCCGACACCGTGCTGCTCATCTATCCGCTGGAGTGGCCGATGGAGCCGGGCGCGGCGGCCGCCACGCTCGACTACTACGCGGCCCGCACCGATCCGGACGGCCCGGCGATGACGGACTCGGTCCACGCGATCGACGCGGCGGCGACCGGGGAGCCGGGCTGTGCGACGTACACCTACCTTCAGCGTGCCGTGCGCCCGTTCACGCGCGGGCCGTACGCCCTCTTCAGCGAGGCGCGGGGCGCGAAGTCGGGTGCGCAGGACCCGCTGTCCGGCTTTCCCGCCGAGGACTTCCTCACCGGCAAGGGCGGCTTCCTCCAGGTGTTCACGCACGGGCTGACGGGGTTGCGGCTGCGCGAGGACGGGGTGCGGCTGGACCCGATGCTGCCGCCGCAGCTGCACGAGGGCGTGACGCTGACGGGCCTGCGGTTCCGGGGGCGTACGTACGACATCGCGATCGGCCCCCGGACTACGCGGGTCCGGCTGGCCTCGGGCGCCCCGTTCACCGTCGACACCCCGTCCGGGCCCCGCACGCTGTCCACCACGCTGACGCTCCCCACCCGCCGCCCCGACCTCACCCCGACCGCCGACGCGTCCCGTTGCCGCCCGGCGACGGCCACCTCCGAGACCCCGGGCCTCTACGCGGCGGCGGCGGTGGACGGCAGCACCGCGACGGCCTGGTCCCCGGACGGGGCGACGGGCACGCTGACCGTCGACCTCGGCCGGACGGGCGCGGTGACGGGGATCGCGGCCGAGTGGACGGACGTGCGCCCCGCCTCGCACCGCCTGGAGACCTCGGCGGACGGGCAGCACTGGGAGCCGTACCGGGCGGGGGCGCTCGCCCGCGAGGTGCGGGTCACGGTCCGGTCGGCGGATGCGGACGAGCCCACGGGAGTACGGGAGCTGAGGGTCACCCAGCCCTGAGGGCTGCCCGGACGGCCGGTCGCACAGCGGCGGGCAGCCGTGCACACGGGTGAATCCCGGCCCGCCGGGAATAGCGGGCGCGGGCCGGCGTTGGCCACAGCATGACTTCTGAGACACGCGAGGCATTCGGACGGATCGGCATCTGGAGCAGCGCCCTGCACGGGTCGCGGGTGGACGACGCGGGAAAGCGGGCGATCGCGGAAGCCGTCGCCGAACTCGATGAGCTCGGGTACGGGACGCTCTGGATCGGCGGCAGCCCTTCGGCCGACGACGCCGCGGCGGTCGTCGCCGCCACCCGCAGGGCCACCGTGGCGACCGGCATCCTGAGCATCTGGGACCACAAGGCGCAGGACGTGGCGGCCCGGATCGCGGCGATCGACGCGAGCGCGCGCGGGCGGTTCGTCCTCGGCCTGGGCGTCAGCCACGGCCCGATGGTGCCGCAGTACGCGAAGCCGTACAGCGCGATGGTCGCCTACCTCGACGCCCTGGACTCCGCCGTCCCGCCCGTGGACTCCGGACATCGCCTCCTGGCCGCGCTCGGCCCGAAGATGCTGAAGCTGGCGGCGGGCCGGGCGCTGGGCGCGCACCCCTACCTCGTCACCACCGAACACACGGCGGAGGCACGCGAGGCGCTCGGCCCGGACGCGTTGCTCGCCCCGGAGCTGTCCGTCGTGCTCGACACCGACCTCGACCGGGCCCGCACCACCGCCCGGAACATGCTGGGTATGTATCTCCAGCTCCCCAACTACACCGACAACCTGCTGCGCCTGGGGTTCGCGGAGAGCGACTTCGCGGACGGCGGCAGCGTCCGTCTGCTCGACGCCCTCTTCGCCCTGGGTGACGTCGAGCAGGTGAAGGCGCGGACGCAGCAGTACCTCGACGCGGGCGCCGACCACGTCGCCCTCCAGGTACTCACGGCCGGCGAGGGCGGCGGCGGTCTGCCGCGCGCTCAGTGGCGAAAGCTCGCCGAGGCCTTCGGCGACGAGCTGTAGCCCGTACCCGCACCGGCCCCGCAGAAGGGCCACCCCGCACCGATCTCCGGTCGGCCGCCCCCGGGCGCCGTCACGCCGGAGGGCCCTCCTGCGGGCCGAGTGCCGGTGCGAACGCGGTGGCGTAGCGGTCGAAGTGCCCCTTCCAGGCGTCGGCTGCGATGTGTTCGCCGGCGAGGTGGCCCAGGCAGATCTGCCAGCCGGCGGCGTTGCGGGCGGCGATGCCCGGGGGCGTTTCGTCGGTGAACACCAGGCGGGTGCGGCCGCCCGGCTCCGGCGTCAGGTGGAAGCGGAGGGTCTCCTCCCCCCAGGTGTAGGCGAGAACGCGGGGCTCATCCGCTTCCAGGACGACGCCGGTGAGGGTCATGCCGGTCCCGGGGAACGGGAAGCTGATCCTGGCACCGGGCTCCCAGGATTCGGTGACGACCTCGCACGGAAACCAGGCCTTGAGCTCCTCGCGGTCGGTGATCGCGCGCCAGACCGCTTCGGGGGGCCTGGCCAGTACGCGTTCGAAGCGCAGCACGGGCCGGCCGTCGCCGCCCGTGCTCAGCGTGGCGTCAGCGGAATTGTTCATGACGGTCCTTCCTCCTCCAGATGCCGGTCCAGGCGGTCCAGGCTCGCGCTCCACAGCCTGCGGTAGGAGGCGAGCCACGCATCGAGCTCGGCCAGCGGCTCCGGTCGTATCCGGTACAGCCGCCGCTGGGCGTCGACCCTGGCCTCGACCAGCCCGGCATCGCGCAGAGTGCGCAGGTGCTTGGAGACGGCCGGCTGCGTCAGCCCCAGCTCGTCGACCAGCTCGCCCACGGGCCGCTCGCCGTCCTTGAGGAGGTCGAGAATGCGTCGGCGGCTGGGCTCGGCGAGTACTGCGATGACGTCACTTGCCGGAGTACTCACCAGACCAATATACGACTCCAGTTATATGCCTGCAACCACATGTACGCAGTGAGGACGGGCCGGCGGTGTCGATCCCCGGCCGGTGCCGAAGGCGCTCGCCTACGATGACCACGACGACAGCGGCAGCGACGGGGCGGACCCCGGTCCACCGCAGGGAGGAACGGCAGCCGATGAGCCTTCGCCAGTACGAGTACGCCCTGGCCGTTGCCGAGGAGGGCTCGGTGACGGCGGCGGCGGAGCTGCTGCACGTCGCCCAGCCGTCGGTGTCCCAGCAGATCCGTGGCCTGGAGCGGGAACTCGGCGTGCAGCTGTTCGCGCGTACGCCGACCGGCCTCGTGCCCACCGTGGTCGGGCGCGCGTTCCTGCGGGAGGCCGAGGTCGCGGTGAGCGCGTCACGGCGGGCGAGGGCGACGGCGCGGGCCGGGGCCGACGAGCTGGCCGGCGAGCTGACGGTCGCCGCGCAGCTGGGCTTCGGCACGCGGCAGCTGCCCGGCGCGCTGGGCACGCTGCGGCGCCGCTTCCCCCGCCTGGAGATCACCGTCTTCGAGGAGCCGAGCTCCGCCGAGCTGGAGCAGCTGTGCCGTCGGGGCGTGCTGGACCTGGCCCTGATGGCGGAGTGCGAACGGAGCCCCGCCGACGCCCACCTGCTCGGGGCGGAGGAGTTCGTCGTGGTGCTGGGCGCCGGGCACCGGCAGCTCGCCGCGGACCGGGTCGAGCTGCGCGAGCTGGAGGGCGAGCCATGGGTCCGGTTCGACCGCGACAGCGCACTCGACGCCGTGCTGCAGAACGTACTGCGGGAGAACGGCCTGCCCCCGGTCACGGCCGCCCGTGTGTCGCAGACGGCGACGGCCGTGCGCTGGGCCGCCCAGGGACTGGGGCCGACGCTCGTCCCGGCCTCCACGGTGCCCCACGGCCACGAACACCTCGTCCGCCCGGTGTTCCCGGCCGTGTCCCAGCCCGTCATCGCCGTGGTCAGGCAAGGCGCGGGTCCGGCGGAGACGGCTCTGCTCGACCTCCTGCGTCAGGAGACCTGGTCCGATTCGGCCGCCTTTTCGCCGGCCCCCTGAAGGCCGGCGAAAAGGCGGCAGGTTCCGCCGAATTTCCCGAATCGGCCGGAAGCGGAACCAGGGAACGATAATCGCGGAACGGGAATACCGCCGGGCTCAGCCCCTGGGGAATTCGCCGCCGTCCACGATCAGATTGCTCGCCGTCAGCCACTGCGCCCGGTCGGAAAGCAGGAACAGCACCGCGTCGGCGATGTCCTCGGCCCGGCCGTCGCGCCCCAGCGGCGTGGTGTCGGTCGGGCCGGGCGCCCCTCCCATGCGCGCGGACACCTCCGCCCACTGTTCGCGGGTCGCTTCGCCGCCCGGCGTGGCGGTCCTGCCGGGCGACACGGCGTTCACCCGGATTCCGAACGGGGCCAGCTCCACCGCCAGGCCCTGGCTGTACTTCTCCAGCGCCGCCTTCGCCGCCACGTAGTGCAGGAACGGCCCGACCGGGGCGAGGACCGCCGCCGAGGAGACGTGCACGATCCGCCCCGAACCGCGTTCCCGCATCCCCGGCACCAGCAGCGCGTCCAGCCGTACCGACGCCAGGTAGTTCAGGTCGAGCGCGTCCTGCCACTCCTCGTCGGAGATGGCCAGAGCGCCTTCGTGGGGCCTCGCGCCGCCCGCGTTGTGAACCAGGATGTCCACGCCGCCGAGCACCTCCTGCGCCGTCGCGGCGAGCGCCTCCGCCCCGACCCGGGTCCGCACGTCGGCCGCCACGAACCGGGCGCCGTCCGGCACCGTGCCCGTCGCCGACCTGGCGGTCGTCAGGACCTCGGCGCCCGCGTCCAGGAGCTGGCGCACGACGGCCGCCCCGATTCCGCGGGAACCGCCCGTGACCAGAGCCCGCTTTCCCGCGAGTTCCGGAGTCCCCGGTCCATTCCCGGATTCCTTCACGGATCCGTTCCCTGATCCATTCTCGACTGTGGTCATGCCACCGGCCCTCTCGATCGTGGGTGAGTCCGCTCGACGGGACGGATCGCCGTGCGCAGGGCGCGAATTCCGGAGAATTCTCGGCGTGTATCCCGTGGAGCTGCTTCACGGTACGACCGGAACGGAATGCGGGACAAAGACGAAAAGGCAGCGGACGCTATAGGGAATTCCTATGCCGCGTCTCAGTTGCCCGCGCCGAGGCCCGACATGAAGGCGGACGGGTACCGGTCTCCGCGGGCCGCGCCGAGGGGAACCGCCTTCTCGATCCCGGCGAGGTCGTCGGCGGTGAGGCGCACGTCGAGCGCGGGCAGCGCCTCGGCCAGCCGCTCACGGGTGCGCGCGCCGACCAGGGGCACGATGTCCTCGCCCTGTGCGGCCACCCACGCGATGGCCAGCTGGGCGACGGTGCAGCCCTTCGCCCCGGCCACCCGGCGCAGCGCCTCGACGAGGGCGAGGTTGTGGTCCACGTTGGCCGCCGAGAACCGGGGGCTGTGCCCGCGCGCGTCGCCGGGCCCTGCGGCGTGGCCGGCCGACCAGTGCCCGGAGATCAGGCCCCGGCTCAGAACGCCGTACGCGGTCATCCCGATGCCCAGCTCCCGCAGCGTGGGCAGGATCTCGGCCTCCACCGCGCGGGAGATCAACGAGTACTCAATCTGCAGGTCGGCGACCGGGTGCACGGCGTGCGCCCGGCGGATCGTCGCCGCGTCGACCTCCGAGAGGCCCAGGTGGCGCACGTGGCCCGCGTCGATCATCTCCTTGATCGCGCCCACCGTCTCCTCGATCGGGACCTCCGGGTCCAGCCGGGCCGGCCGGTATACGTCGATGTGGTCGACGCCCAGCCGGGTCAGCGAGTAGGCCAGGAAGTTCTTGACCGCCTCGGGGCGGCAGTCCTGCCCGCCGAACGCCGGGCCGGGCCCGCGCAGCATGCCGAATTTGACGCTCAGCCGGTAGCTGTCCCGGTCACGGCCGCGCAGCGCCTCGGCGAGCAGCAGTTCGTTGTGGCCCATGGCGTAGAAGTCGCCCGTGTCGATCAGCGTGACACCGGCGTCCAGTGCGGCGTGCACCGTGGCGATGCTCTCCGCGCGGTCCGCCTCGCCGTACGCACCGGACATGCCCATGGCCCCCAGGCCCAGGGCGGAAACGGTCGGGCCGCTGTGGCCCAGGGTTCGCGTCTGCATCGCGCTCTCCTTCGTCGTCGGTCCTTGCCTCCACTGTGGGCGGGATCAGCCGTACGCGGGAGAGGAGCGTTCATCCAGGGAGCGGCGCTCCCTGGATGGCCCGGCGTCCGGGCGCGACCATGGAGGTATGCAACGTGAACAGCTCGCCGACTTCCTGCGCCGCCGTCGCGAGGCGATCCGCCCCTCGGAGGCGGGCATCACCGCCGGCCCACGCCGCCGCACCAGCGGCCTGCGCCGGGAGGAGGTGGCCATGCTCGCGGGCATGTCGACGGACTACGTCGTGCGCCTGGAACAGGGCCGCAGCAGTCAGCCCTCGGTCCAGCTGCTGGGCGCCCTGGCCCGAGCGCTGCGGCTGTCCGATGACGAGCGCGACCACCTGTTCCGCCTGGCCGGCCACCAGCCGCCGCCCGCCGACGGGGCCGACCGCCCGGCCCGCGCCGGCTTGATCCGCATGATCGATCTCCTCGGTGACACCCCCGCCATGGTCCTGTCCGACCTGGGCGAGATCCTCGCCCAGAACCGGACGTCCGCCCTGCTCACGGGCGACCATGCCGATTTCACCGGTGACCGCCGCTACACCGTCTACCGCTGGTTCACCGACCCGGCCGCCCGTAGCGGCGCCCCCGTGATGGAGCAGGAGCATCACGCGCGCCAGCTCGTGGCGGACCTGCGCGCCGCGGCCGGCCGCCGCTCCGGCGACCCGACGGTCACCGGTCTGGTCGATCGGCTGCGGGCCGCGAGTGCGGACTTCGGCCGGCTGTGGGCCGAGCACGAGGTGGCGGTCCGGCGCGCCGACCGCAAGATCATCCTGCATCCCCGGGTGGGGCCGATGCTCATGGACTGCGAGACCCTGCTCACTCCGGACCAGCGCCAGCAGCTGCTGGTCCTCACCCCGGCGGACCCTGAGACCCGCGAGCGGCTGGACCTGCTGCGGGTACTCGGCACCCAGTCGTTCCCCACCGGGGGCAGCGAGCACTCCGAGCGCACCGACCCGCCCTCCGGCTGACCTGCCGGACCGGTGACCGGCCGCCCGATCGGAGCCGTACGCGCGTGCGCATCCCGGCCCGCATCCGCAACCGTGTACGGCTCCGCGGCCGGTACACGGCCTTCAACACCCCTGCATTCCTTGATTACTTGCTCGCGCCCGACAGGCAGGGGAGGATGGCGGGCGGGCCTTACGGGGGTGGCGGACGTGCGCGAGGCGGCGGCGGTGCTGGGGTGGGAAGCACCCTTCGACGCGGAGGACCTCCCGCGCAAGTGGGTCACGCAGCTGCCTGAGCCGCAGGCTCCACTTCGCGATCGGATGCGCGCGCTGGACCCGTTCATGGAGGCCGTGCGGCGCGGTCCGGTGCACGAGCACCTGCTGGGGATCGCGATGCTCCGGGCCGGACACGTCTTCGGGGCGGCCGCGTGGCTGCTCGGGGCGCTCGGTTCGGATCCCCGCCGGCGCGGCGCGTGGGTGGACGCGGCCTGCGCCTACGCGGCCGTGGAGCGGCTGGACATGGCCATGTGGCTACTGGCGCACGTGGTATCCGGATTCGAGACGGTCGGCCCCAACGCGTCGCCCTACCCGCTGGATTCGAGGCGGTCCACCGAGGCCCACAACCGGATGATCGCGGTGCGCGACCTGCGCCGGCAACGCGTCGACGAGCTGCGCTTCCTCGAACTGCGTACGGCGGCGGACGAGGAGATCCGGGGACGGACCGGCCAGGAGCCGCTCGGCACGGACCGGCTGTTGCTGCACACTGCGGCACTGATCTCCCTCGGGGAGGCCCAGGACGCGCTCGGCCCCTTCGACCGGGCGGCAGCGCTGCTGGGGCAGGACGAACTGCCTTTGGTCGGCACGACGTTGGAGCAGCTGGCACGGATCCGCATCGCGGCCGGTCCCGCGCGCGAGCGGGACGAGGTGCTGGCGCGCCTGCGGCGGACCGCGCCCCACTCGATGGTGCTGGCACGCCTGCACCGGCCGACCCTCCTGGAGCGGAGGCTGCGCGAGCAGGAGGCCCAGTACGAGGCCCTGCTGCTGGGTACGGAGGTGGAGCGCGGACAGCAGAGCCTGCGCGAGCCGCTGGAGCAACTACGGCTGCGCGCCCGCGCCTCCGAGCACCCCGAACCGTATCGGGAGGCCTTGGCGCGACTCGGCGGGCACGGCGCGGAACGGGGAGCACCATGACGGATGAGGACCGGGAGTCGTGGCCTCTGCAGATCGCGATGCGCACCCTGTCGGCGCCCACGTACGACGAGGTGCTCGACCAGTTGGCGGAGATGCCGCCCGGCCGGCACGGCGAGGCCGGGGCGTTCCTGCGGGAGCATGCCGGGACGATCGGCTCCCAGGGCCGGGGCCCGCTCGCCGAACTGGCACTGTTCCTCGCCGAGCGCTGCGAGGACCTGGGCGCACAGACGCCCGCGTCCACCGGGCAGCCGCGCCGCTCCCGCCCCGGTTCCGGTTCCGGTTCCGGTTCCGGCGGGGGATTCCCGCGGCTGCTGCGCCGCGCCTGCGCGGCCGGGGACGTGCTGGGCGCCTACCGGGTGCTGGCCGGGCACCAGGCGCTGTTCCCGCCGGAACCGGTGCGGGCCGCGGTGCGGCTGCTGGCGGAGTGGCGCGCCGACCGGACCCGTAACGCCCACGCGATCGCCGCGCTGGGCCTGCTCGCCGAGGACGGCCCGAGCCAGGTCACGGCCCGCGCCGACTGGGCGAACCACCTGCTGCGCCAGGGACGGCACCGCAGAGCGCTCTACCACGCGGCCCGCGCGCTGTCGCTGCAGCACGCGGTGGGCGACGCGCACTCGCTGGTGAACACCCACCTGCAGCTGGCCTCGGTCTACCGCGCGATGGACGATCTGCCGCACCGGGCCGAGGTGCTGCTGCAGGCGGCCGCAGCCGTCGACAGGGAGAGCGTCTCCGCCGTGGAGGAGGCGGCGGTGCGCTTCCAGCTCGCGGACACCCTCACCTCGCTGCACCGCTACCGGGAGGCCGTGCTCCCGCTGGAGCGCGCGGAGGCGCTGGCGGCACGTCCGGAGAACGACTCGGACGCGGCGTACCTGCCCTCGCGCTGGGATCTCCTCAGCTGCCGGGCCCGGGTGGCGGAGGCGCTCGGCGCGCTGGGAGCGGCCGCCGATGCCTACCGCGCGCTGCTGGAGCTGCCCGAGATGTCGACGCGGGCCGCGCCGCGCGCCGCGACCCTGTACGCACTGGTCTCCTGCCTGCGACGCACCCACCGCCAGCGGGAGGCGTACGAACTCCTCAACTCCGAGCTGGAGCGCGCCGAACAGCAGGGCGCGGGATACCTCAACCTGGTGTCCCTGCGCTGCACCATGGCCGGGCTGCTGTTCTCCGGCACCGATCCGCGACTCCCCCGCGACCTGCACTCGCTGGAGGAGCAGCTGATGAAGGGCGTCTTCGACGCGGCGGGCTCCACCTACCCGTGCTTCGGCGAGCTGTTCGTCACGATGGGCGACCTGGACCTGTCCGAGGGCCACGACGCGGGCGCGGCCGAGTGCTACCGCTACGCCCTGTACGTCGCCGGGGACACCGAGGACGCCCAGCAGCCGGCACACCTTCCCGAACGGCTTCGCGAACGCACGCTGCTGTCGCGGCTGCTGCCCCTGGGCGGGCCCACCGATCCGGTCGGCTTCGCCCTCGGCAAGCTGCGCGAACGCATGCTGCGCCTCTTCCCCGAGGGGTCCAACGACTTGCCGGACACGCGTCTGCTGGCCCTGCAACGGCTGTGCGTCGTCGAGCGCGACCCGGAGCGGCGCGCGCGGATGGCGGACCGGCTCGCGGCGGGGCTGCGCCGGGCGGCGGAACGGAAGGTGCCCCGTACGTTGCAGGACCTGGCGGTGCCGGTGTGCGAGGCGGTCGCCGAGGCGCACGGGCCGCTGGAGGGGGCGCGGCTGCTGGAGGAGGTCCTCGCCTTCCACGACGCACAGGGCCGGCTCCCCGACCCTGCGCTGCCGCTGGGTCTGGCCCGGCTGCTGGAGCGGGTGCGGGGCGGACACCGGCGGGCCTTCGAGGTGCTGTGGCACCACCGCGGCCTGCGGCTGCGCGCCAGGGACTCGCATCCGCTGCTGCAGGACGCCGACCAGGCCGCCGGCCAGGTGCTCCCGCTGTACGAGGCGCTGCTTTCCCTGCTGTTCGAGCACGGCGAGAACCTGCCGCTGCCCGACGGCCGCCCGCCGGGCGTGCTGGCCTTCGACCTGCACGAGGAGGCGAAGGCCCGGGGACTGGCCGAGGACCTGGTACGGATGCCGCTGGCCAAGCCGTCGCACGTACCGCAGCGGCTGTGGGATGCGGAACAGCGGCTGCTCCACGCCCAGCGGCAGCTGGCGGGCGGGGACCGCCCGGACCGGGCCTGGTCGTGGCGCGAGTGCGTGCGGGCGCTCGCACCGCTGTACGAGGCGCTGGAGCCGTTCGCCCCGGAGTACGTACGGCTGCGCAGGGCGCAACCCGCCTGTTTCGAGGAGGCGTCGGGGCTGCTGGACCAGGCGGCACCGGCGGAGGGCATGGTGCTGGCCTCGTACTTCACCGGCGAGTCCGAGACCTTCTGCTTCGTGCTCGCCTCGGGCGAGTACGCGATGCGGTGGCACCGCATCCCGGTGGGGCGCGCGCAGCTGCACGCGGCCGCGGAGCGGATCCGCCTCACGGTCGACGGCGACCGCTCCGCGTTCCCCGCCGTCCCCCCGATCAAGCCGAGGCGGCCGGTCCCGCTGCCGCTGGAGGGGCTGGCGGAGCTGCTGCTGCCGTTCCAGGAGCTGCTGGCGGACCGCGGGCTCCTGTGCGTGGCGCCGCACGGGCCGCTGTCGGTGCTGCCGCTCGGTGCGCTGCGGCTGCCGGACGGCCGCTACTGCGTGGAGCAGGCGGCCCTGGTGTACACCCCGAGCATCTCGGGCCTGACCGCTCTGCGTGCCGCGAGGCCGGCCGGCTCGGGGAATGCGCTGTGCGTGCGGGTCGCGGCGGAGGAGGACCTGCAGAACGGCGGCAGCGGCTTCGAGGCCGAAGCGCTCCCGGCCGGCCACGGCTGGCGGCTGTCCTCACTCACCGGACCGGAGGCCACCCCGGAGGAGGTCCTGGCCGGCATCGAGCAGGCCGACCTCGCGTACATCGCCTGCCACGGCCACCAGGACCACAGCGACCCGGAGAACAGCGCCCTGCTGCTCTCCGACGGCACCGACCGCCCCAGCCGGCGCGCCGATCCCGCCTCGCAGCGGGCCAGGCGGACCTCCCTGCGGGCCCGCGACCTGGCCGAGTCACGCACCCCGTCCCGCGTGGTGCTGCGCGCCTGCTCGGTCGGCTGGCACGAGCCGGACCACCCCGGTGAGGACTTCACGGGCCTCCCCCGCGCCCTGCTGCGCGGCGGCACCCGCACGGTCCTCGCCCCCGTCTGGCAGGTCGACCGCACCAGCTCGGCGGCCCTGCTCGACGAGGTGACCGGTGCGGTGATGCGCGGACGCCCGATGTGGCGCGCCCTGTGGGACGCCCAGCGCCGCATGCTCGCCGATGCCGACCACGCCTACCTGTCCCACCCCTACCACTGGGCGGCGTTCGTCCCGCTCGGGGACTGGAGTTGAAATGACCGTGGACGTCCACGCCGAGCGGGCCGCGGCCCTCCCCGACCGGACCGCGCTGCTCGCGCTGGAGGAGGCGGCGTACGAGCTGGGCCGCACCTTCCCCACGGGTGTGGCGAACGCGGCGGAGGCCATGCAGGTCCTCCAGGAACTCTTCACGCAGGCCGGCGCCGGGACCGCGCCGTCCAGGGCGGACGACCCCCCGGCCGCCGCCCGTCGCGTGCTGGCCGCCCTGGCGCGCGAGGAGGGCGCGCGGAATCTGGTCGCGGAGATCCTGGCCGACCCGCCGCAGGACGACCAGATGGGCGGCGAGGACATCGTCTCGGACCTCACCGTCCTCACCGGCGTCCTCACCTTCCTCCGCCTTCACGTCAACTTCCGCTTCAAGCGCGACAACGGGCACAACACCGTCGAGTTCCGCCTGGAGAAGAAGCCCCTCACCGACGGCACCCTCACCGCCCTCGTCCGCGCCGTGCTCAGCTTGATGAACCGCGAGCAGTGACGGGAGAGACCCGGCCTCGTACCCGGCGTCGGCAGCCGTCCCCCGCCCTCAGCCGCCGAAGGACCAGGGCCCGAAGCGGCCCCAGGCCGTGAGGACGGCCAGGGCGAGATAGACGGAGTTCAGCAGCACCAGCCTGGGCTGGCCGAAGCGCCCGTGGGTGATCATCGCGCCGATCATGAGGACGACCCAGCAGCTGGCCGTCACCGGCACCATCACCGGTGCCATGTCGAGCGCGGCGGGCAGTATCAGGCCCGCCGCCGCGAGCAGTTCGAGGATGCCGAGGGCCTTGATGTAACCCGCGCCGACATCCCGTGTCCATTCCCCGCCGTGCTGTGCGGCCAGCCTGGCCCTGGGAACGAAGGTCTTGCTGATGCCGCCGGCGAGGGCGACCGCGGCCAGTAGTGCGGTGGCGATCCATAGGGCGAGGTTCATGGGTGGACTCCTGTGTCCTGTGTGATGGCCCTGCGGGAAGTGGGTGAAGTGAAGCGAGTGCCGGCCGACGAAGGTCGACACCGACGTCGGCATCGACGCCAACGTCGGCATCGGCATCGAAGCGCCGGTGATCGTCAGAGCTGCCTGGGCTCGGGGCGCGCGGGCTCGTGGTGCACGGGCTCGTGGTGCACGGGCTCGTGGTGCACGGGCTCGTGGTGCACGGGCTCGTGGTGCGGAGGCGGCGCTCCGGTGAGCGGCGTGGCGTCGACGTACCTGACCTCGTAGACGCGTTCGCTGAACTTCCAGCCGTCGGGGGTACGCCGGTAACGGTCGTGGTACAGCGCCCAGTTGGCGTGCGAGCTGCCGTCACGCATCCGCCCGAACTCATGGATGTACACGCGTCCCCGCGCGGTGTCGCCGTCGATCCGGAGGGCACCGGGGTGGACGTTCTGCACGAAGAACTCCCACAGCCCCTGGCCCCACTCGATCGCCTCGCGGATCTCCTCGCGGCCGACGAACTCCCTACCGATGTGCGGCCACCGCATGGCACCGTCGGACGTGAACAGCGAGGCGAAGCGGTCGAACTCGCGCACCATCACCGCATCGGTGACCTCGGCGCACAGCGCCTCGATCTCGACTCGATCGGCGACGGCCTGCAGACTGCTCATCGGGACTCCCTGCCTCATCGATGCGCCGGCCAGGCTCCGGTCGCCTGTC
Organism: Streptomyces sp. 840.1; assembly: GCF_003751445.1. Taxonomy (NCBI): domain Bacteria; kingdom Bacillati; phylum Actinomycetota; class Actinomycetes; order Kitasatosporales; family Streptomycetaceae; genus Streptomyces; species Streptomyces sp. 840.1. Next base: position 855,288 of record NZ_RJUU01000001.1, read on the forward strand.
CTGTGGATGATGTGTCCAGCATCGACGCAGGTCAGAGGCGGAACAAGGACGAGCCCGTGGGGCGGTCCATAACACGGGGGTTATGCATGGAGCTTCGGGACATCGACATCTTCCTGACGCTGGCCGAGGAGCTGCACTTCGGCCGCACGGCGGAACGGCTCCACGTTTCCCAGGCCCGCGTCAGCCAGGCCATCGGCAAACAGGAACGGCGCCTGGGCGTGACCCTGTTCGACCGCACCAGCCGGCGTGTTGCTCTGACCCCGGTCGGCCGGCGGCTGCGCGAAGACCTCCAGCAGGCCGTCGATCTCCTCCACGCGGGACTCGCCCGCGCCCAGGCTGCGGGCCTCGGCGCGGGCCGGACCCTGCGCCTGGGCGTCTTCGGCCACGCCGGACACGAACTGCGGCCCCTCGTCGAGGCGTTCCGCGTACGCCACCCCGGCTGCGACATCCAGTTCGGCGAGATCAACGGCAACGACGCGTTCACCGCCCTGCGCGACGGGAAGCACGACGCGCACGTGCTGTGGCTGCCCGTCGCCGAACCGGACCTCACCGTCGGCCCCACCGTGCTCACCGGAGGCCGTGTGCTGGCCGTGTCCGCGGACCACCCGCTCGTCGCGCGCGGTGCCGCGTCCCTGGAGGACCTCGCCGACAACCAGGTCGTCGACCTGGGCCCCGAGCCCCCCGAGTACTGGGTCGCCGCCATGGTCCCCCACCGAACCCCGCTCGGCCGCCGCATCCCCCGGGGCCCGGCCGCACGGACCTTCCACGAGATCCTCTCCCTGGTCGCCGCCGGGCACTGCGTCCACGTCCTGGGCGAGATCGCCGCCCGCTACAACAATCCCCCCGGCATCGCCTTCCTCCCCCTCCACGACGCCCCCGCCCTCGAATGGGCGCTCACCTGGCGCACCGGCACCGACAACCCGGCCCTCCACGCCCTGGCCCGGACAGCGGCCGCCCTCGGCCCGACCGCGCTGTAGGAGGCGGAACGCCGACGCGGTGAAGCCTCCCCGCGGCCGGGCCGCCCGTCCGACACCCCCCCCCGGCCGGTGGCCCGGCACCGGCGTCCGATCGGCCGGACATCTGTGAGTTGCAAAGTTCTACCCCCCAACGACCCACTATGGGTAACCTTTTGCGCACCTGGGGGACACGCGGGGACATCTCGGAAGAGCCGTCTGCGCCTGCACGCTGTCCGGCGCCACGGCTACGCGGTCCATCCCGGCCTCCTCCGTCCCTGAAAGGGTGGCTGGTGATCGAGCTCACTGATCCTCGGTTAACGACGTACGACATAGTCCTGAGCGCCGATGACCCCGCGCGAGGAACAGGACAAGGACCCACGGGGGGCGAGGAGCCCGAGGCCCTCGCCGGCCGCCTCCGGCTCGGCGGACCGCACTCCGTCCGGCTGACCCCCGACGAACTCTCCGCAGACCCCGAGCTCGCCCGGTACGCCGAGGAACAGGCCGCCCTCTACGAGCACCACCTGGTGCGGCTCTCCCTCACCTTCGTCCCCCAGGCGGGCGGTGCCCGGCTGAAGTTCGCCAACGTGGCCCTCCACCTCACCTCCGACTGGGGCCCGAAGCCCGTCGCCCACTCCATGGACCCGATCCGGCTGACGGACCCCGTCCAGATCGAGCGGGTGCGGCGCCTCGGCCCACAGCTCGCTCTGCTCGGCGCGGACGCCTCCCTCGGCGAGCTGACGCGGACGGTCGGCTACACCACCAATCAGCCACTCGTTCAGGCACTCGACCTCGGCGGACCGACCCCGGCCTGGGACTTCAGGCCGACCATGGCGACCCAGCTGACCGGCACCTATCCGCTCAGCCTCGTCGTGCGCTGCGGAGCGGGCACCGACACGGAACTGAGATGCACGGTGACCGCCGGTGTCGAGAAGCCGCTGTTGCGACGGTTCAGCCGGGAACTGCCCGACCCGCTGCGGCTGAAGGCGTTCCTGTGACGCCCGCGGACACGGACAGAGCCCCACTGAACCAGCAGGAGGTGCGGGCGCTGGCGGAGGTCTACCACTCGGCGGGGCGCGCCCGGCTGATGCTGCGCTCCGCCGGATTCCCGGCTCCGGCGATCCCGGCCGGTGCGAACACCATGGGCGAGTTCTGGAGCCAGGTCTCCTCGGAGCTGGAGGGCGGCGTGATGGCTGACGGGCGGACCCGCATCCTGTCCAGAGCCCACGCCGAGCACCCCTTCCACCCCGTGTTCGCCGCCGGGGAGCAGGACGGGCCGGGGCCGGCGATGGCGGGCGCGGGCGCGGTGGCAACGCCGGACGAGCGCCTGCGCGTGATGCTCCTGGGCGCCGAGCCCGCCCGATACGGCGCCACCAGGGCCGGCGCCGAACTGCGGGCGGCCGCCAGAGAGACCGGCGGGCGCCTGGACATGCGGCTCTTCCCGGCCGCCGGCGCCGCCGATCTGGGGGAGATCCGTTCGATCCTCCCCCATGTGCTGCACCTCGCCTGCCACGGTACGCGCGAGGAGCTGATCCTCGAGGACGCCGGCGGCGAGGCACACCACCTGGCGGCGGACGATCTCGTCAACACTCTGAAGCTCGCGGCCGAGCACCGCGGTCACCGGCTGCGGGCGCTGGTCCTGCGTTCCTGCGAGGGCCAGGAGGTGGCGGAGCGCTTCAGGCCGTACGCGGAGGTCGTCATCGCCCACCGCGGAAGGCTGGACGCGGAGTGCTCCGTCCTCTTCGCCGCCGCCTTCTACCGCGAACTCGCGGACTCCCCCGGCCCGCCCAACGCACCGGCCATCGGGGCCGCGGCCCATTTCGCGGCCCAGGACACCGTCAACCAGGCCGCGATGTGCCGCAGCGTCCAGACCCAGCTCTTAGTCCTGCCCGGCACGGCGTGAACCGCCCGCACCAATGTTCCACGTCTCGCTAGGAGTCGCCATGCCACTCGATGTGCCGTCCGAGCCGCCCACGTCCGACAACGTATTCGACGAGGCGGTGACGGGCCCGGCCGGCTGGGACATCTCACAGAGCGACTGGGACGAACTCCGGTCGGGGCTGAGCGCCGCATATGTGGAACCCGGTGCGAGGCAGAGGTTTCTGCGCGACCTGCGCTTCCCGGCCAAAGAGCTCCCGCCGTCCGCGTCCAGCCAGGCCGACTTCTGGGAACACGTCCGGGAACGGGCCGAATCGGGGGCCGCGTCCCTGAGCTGGCAGGATCTCGCCCGGCTGGCCAACGAGGACCAGACGGCCAGCCACCAGGCGATCTTCACCAGGTTGGGTGGCGTGGGGGAACCCGTCACCGTGGGCGGCCTCGGGGAACCCGTCACCGGTGCGCCGCCGCTCGCCGGCCCCCCGCGCGAGGCCCCCGAGTCGGCGATCGGCTCCATGGGGCCCACCATCCGCGGCTACGGCGAGCTGCTCCCGGTCGGCGACCGCCCGGACCTGCGGAACGCACTGCTGGAGAGCTGGGAGGGAAGACTCGGATCCTGGGCCGAACTGTCCGACTTCCAGAAGAAGTTACTCGTCCTCTGCCGGGAGATCATCGACCAGCGGGGGGTGGGACTCATCTATGCCGTGACCAACAGCGGCAAGACCACCCTGGCCCGGTTCGGCATGACGATGGCTGTGAGTTCGGGCAGCACCTCGATGATGCTGCTACCGATCAAGGCCCTGGTGACCCAGGAGCACTCCGAGTGGCAGGTGCTCCAGGGCAGCGGCCCGGACATGACGGGCCTGCGGATCTATCCGGCCTCGCGGGACTACCCGGAGAACGACCGGCCGGTCGGCGCGGGCTCGTACGACGTCGCGCTGGCCATCTACGAGAAGCTCGGGGTGTACCTGGTACACCGGATGTCCCCGCTGCGCCGCAGCGCCCTCCTCGTCGTCGACGAACTCCAGATGCTGGCGGAGCGGAGCGAGCGGGCCGCCAAGCTGGAGGCCCTGCTCACCCTGGTGAAGATGCTCCCCCGGGACCAGCAGCCCGCTCTCCTGGGGCTGTCCGCCGCGCTCTCACCGGCGGCGGGCGAGACGCTGGAGCGCTGGCTGGGACACGACCGGCTGCTTCGGAAGCACTTCACGAACGTGCGACCGGTGCCGCTCGACACCTACGTGGTGGGTCCACGACGCTGGCTGGTGCAGGAGAAGGCCCACCTGCTGAGCATGCCCGGCGTCGACCAGACACCACCGCCCCGCTACGAGGAGGAACACGAGCTCGGCGGCATCCGCGACAAACACGCCAAGGCACTCTCCCTGCGCTTCGAGGGACTTCCCGGAAGCAGGCTCTCCACCGCGCCGCTCGCGGCCGCCCTGGTCGTCCAGACCCTGATCAAGGATCCGGACAAGCGGATCATCGTCTTCGTCCCCGGCCGCACCATCGCCCAGAACCTCGCGCTGGCCATTCAGGACCTGCTGCAGGACACCACCGGCCAGAAACCGGCCGGCAGACGCGGCTCTCCCTGGCAGGGCGGCCGCTACAACGGGCCCGAGTCGCGGGCCAGGGACGCCGCGGGCCGTCTGTACGAGAGGCTGAAGAACTCGGATCTGCCCCTGTACGACCTGGTCATGCGGGGTCTGCGGCACGGCGTCGCCTTTCACACGGCCGCCCTGGCGCCCACCCTGCGGCGCCAGGTGGAGGACGAGTTCAGGGAGCCCGACGGGCTGCTGCGGGTGATCGTCGCCACGGACACCCTGGCCGTGGGACTCAACCTGCCCGCCGACGTCGTCATCGCGACGAGCGTGTCCGGCTGGGGCGGTGAGGGAACCAACCGGGTACGGCGCCTCCTGCCGGCGGCCGACCTGGACAACAAGGGCGGGCGCGCGGGGCGGCGGCTCGAAAGGACGGTGACCGACCAGCTCGGGAAGTTCTACATCCTCGTCCCGTCCCCGAAGGACCTCCAGGAGATCGAAGGCCTGACCCCGCAACAGGTCAAGACGCTCTCGACCGAGGAGGGCGTGTACGGAACCTTCGTCAACAACTCTGAACGCTCGCTCAGGGTCCGTTCGCAATTCCGCGACACGCTCCAGATCAGCGGTCTGGTCCTCCAGGCGCTCTGCCAGGGCCGCAGCGGGCTCACCCGGCGGCAGTGGCTCCAGCGGGTGACGGAGATCCTCGGCGGACTCCTCATCTCCTACGAGCCCGACTCCCCGGACATCCCCGAAGCCGAGGACGTCCTGCGGGAACTCGACGCACGGAACCTGATCGTGTTCAGCGAGGGCGAGGGGTACCGGGGCGGTGAGGAGGTGCTGTCCCTGTCCCCGCTCGGACAGGCACTCGGCCAGTCGGGCCTGGAGCTGGACGACGCGGCGGAACTGCAGCACATGGCGCAGCTCGCGCTCGAGAACAAGGGCCACCTCGACCTGCTGTGGCACGCGTTCAAGGCCCGGTCCGTACAGCGGGTCACCGCCTGGGTCGCGTTGCCCGGCCCGCCCACGAGCCACCACATGCCTTCGCTCAAGGGAGCCGTGCTCACCCTCCTGTGCGCGCACTGCCTGCCGGGCGACTCCGCCGAAGCACCGACCCGGCGCCACTACTCCCTGCGCTACATCGCCACCAAGGGACCGGCCGTACCGGACCGGCTGCTCAGCGAGAACAACCAGCAGATCTCCGACGACCTGCGCCGGCTCCTGGCAGTCGACGAGGACGACCTGACGATAGAGGACGCCAACGCGCTCCTGCGGGCGGTCGTCGCGTGGGAGTGGCTGAACGGGACTCCGTACGACGAGATGGCCAAGCGGATAGGCGGCGTGGTCCAGTCGTCCGAGCAGCCCGACCGGGGCAAACGGCGGGCGCCCTCGGTCAAGCTGTACTACGCGGACGTCGAGCAGCTCTGCGAACAGGTCGCGGGATACCTGCGCGCCACGGCCGAACTCTGCGTGGGCGAGGACGGATACGACCACTCCTTCCGCATGCACGCACTGGCGCAGCGCGTCGAGTCGGGGCTGCCGACCTGGCTCGCGCGCGTATCGAGGATGCGCATCCCGTCGCTGCACCGCGAGCGCCTCGCCAAGCTGGCCGGTGACAAGGAGCTGAACCACCTGTCCGACCTCGTGAACGCCGACGTCATCAAGGCGGTGCTCGACGAGCAGGAACGCGAGACCATCCGGAAGACCATCGAGAGCCGGATGGAGGACGAGCGCAAACAGCTCGAACGAATCGAGGGCGAGGTGGCCGGGGAGACCATTCCGGGCACCGAGGGCGAGACGTTCGCCGAACTCTCGGGCGACCTCGACAACGCGGAAACGGCCAAGGAGTACCTGGACCGACTCTGCGAGACCATGCGGGACATGGGCCTGCACGTCACGGAGCCGGCGATGGAGGGCGCGTTCGCCGTGTCCGTCTGGACCGCCCCCGGCACCGGGGCCACCGTCGAGATCATGGTGCCCAAACAGTTCTCGCTCACGGCCGAGGGCGCCAAGGCCGTGGCCGGACGGCCTGCCCGGGTCATCGTGCGGGGTGCGGACGCCGGCGCGCGGAGGGTACTGGAGGAGCAGGGCACACAGGCCCGGTTCGTGACCATGGAGTACCTGCTCCAGACGCTGGCCCACCTCGTACAGGACCTCCAGCACGCCTTCTCGGCGGACCAGGCGGTCGAGGAGCTGCGGAAGATCAGGGTGTCGTCGATCGGAAGGGACTGGTGACACCTCGCGGAGGCGTGACATGAACCCCTGAGGCCCCGGAGACCCGGCGGAACCCGTACCAGGGGTCCGGACTCCGGCGAGTCGGACCCCTGGTGAGCTGCGTGTCTGCCGGATCAGTGCCGCGGCGACGGTGCAGCGGCCGTCACACGTTGAAGCGGAACTCCATCACAACCGGTCTGACCTGCGGTTATGCAGGCGCATCCCAGCACCATCCCAGCACGGGATTCACTGCAAAGTACAAGAAGGTCCGGAAGCACCAAGACTACGCATCAAGGCCGCCCCGGATACAGACCGCACAGCACTCCAGACGCTGTAATAGTTTCTGTACTAGACTTGCGGCCATGAAGTCACCCCGCCCCGGCGGCACGGAGAACCTCTCCGTGTCGATGCCCTCCGAACTCCTGGGTGCTCTGCGCACCCGTACCGGTAAGCGCGGCGTGTCCGCGTACGTGACGGCGGCGGTCCGGCATCAGCTCGCCATGGACGGCCTCGCCGAGATCGTGGCTGCCTACGAAGCCGAGTACGAGCCACTGAGCGACGCCGAAGTCCAGGCCGCGCAAAGCGAACTGTTCGGCGATGCACCGGCGCCCTACGCGTCGAACGACAGCGCCGCATGAAGGAGTCCGCGGCCAGGTCCCTGGTGCTCGACTCCCAGGCGCTGTCGCTGCTACTGCGCAACGACCGCCAGATGATCACCCGGATCGAGGCCGCTCGGCGCGTGGGCGTGCCCGTCCTCGTATCGGCCCTGACCGTGGTGGAGGCCGTCTACGGGAAGACAGATACCGCCCGGCTGCGCTGGGTGCTCTCCCGCCTTCAAGTCCAAGACGTCACCCAGGCGGACAGTCTCACTGCGGTGCAGCTCCTGAGCGACGCCGGCGGCCTGCACGGCCACAAGTACGCCATCGACGCCCTCGTAGCCGCGATGGCGCTCCGCTCCCCGGCACCCGTCCTCGTAATGGCCTCGGACCGCGACGACTGGTCGAAACTATGCGGCGACGGAGTACAGATCAAGGATGTCTGACCTTGGCGTTCACTCAGCCCGAATCGCGCTGTCTCGCCGACCCCGCGGCTGGGCTTAACGAACCCCGTGGGGTCATTGTGAAGGGCCCGGGAGGGTCAAAGCTGAGTGAGCGGTTCCATGGTCGGCTGCGCGAGAGATAGCGGATGAGCAGTGGCGGCGTACACGAGTTGCCCGACGGTGCAGTCCTCTGGCAATGGGGACCGTGGACCGTCTGCTCAGCGCGAGTAGTCCGCGAGGGTGAGTAGCAGGTGGGCCGACTCAGCGCGCACGTGATCGGAATGGGCACCTGCCGGATTGAGGTGGCGCCCGCGAACGTACACGTCGGAGGCGTCGATGTTGACGAAACGGTGGTCGAGCGTGGAGTGCGGATACCGCTCGTCGAGTGGCAACAGGGTTGTGGTGAACATGGGCGCGGGGGCCGGACCAATTCCGGAGTGCCCGATGCCGGGTTGCTGCTCGGCCCGCAGGTGCCAAAACCCCGTCGCCCGGTCGTGACGGGAGTAGGTGGCGACGATGGGCCCCCTCAGCGGAGCGCCGTCATGCGCCTCGCTCGGCAGGATGTTCGGAAAGAGCGAGAGGAACGCGTCCCGGCGTGCGGCCATCTGGAATAGCAGCATGCTGTCGGCGGTGAACGGGCGGGACGGCGAGTGGTCCGTCACGCTCCAGCCGAGTGTGTCGTCGAGGTCGGCGTCTGCCGACCATTGGACCGCCTCGCACAGGAAGCGGCAGCCGAAGGAGTGCCCGACGAGGTGGAGGTACTGACCGTCTCGGTTGGCGAGCACGGGCGCTGCTTCGGGGTCGGCGCGCTCGGCATCCAGATAGCCGAGGAGCCGGCCCAGGATGTGGGCGGCGTGGCCTCCTCCGTCGCGTGCACCCATAGCGTGTGCCCGGTCCCGGATCCTGCGGTAGCCGGTGGGGGTGACCGGGCTGGAGGATGGCCAGCGCACGACGACGCACCATGGGGTGAAGCCCTTGGCCGCTAGGGTTGGATACCGGGCCGGGGCTGTCTCCAGGACGCCGTGCATCAGAGCCAACAGTCGCTCGGCGGTGCGGTAGGCGGAGTTGGGTGAGGTCTGCCAACCGTGGACATAGACGAGTATGTCCGTCGCCCAGGCAGGTGGGGCAAGACGCTCCGCGAAGTAATGGCGCAACCAGGCCTCGGGTACAGGTTCACCCGTGTCAGCGTCGAGCAGCCAGCCCGTCGCATCCAGGTCGACGACCTCCACCGTGCCGACACGGCTCACGCCTCGCCTCCACTTGTCCGATCCAGACGAGCATCCATGCCGCTGTGCAGACCGTAGGCGAACCCCAGGGGATTTCGGTATCGGGCGGCGAAGTCCCGGGCCAGCTCATGAGTGATCTGGCCGGCGGTCGCTGCCCCGCGCAAGTAGCGGGTGACGAACTCGAGCGCGTACTCGGCGGCAAACGCTTGCGGCATCGCGATCTGCGGCCCGAGCACGCCCTGCGCGCCGTGCTCGATGAACATGCTCCCAAGGAACGCTCGGTCCGCACTCGCCGCGGAGACTCCGGTGTGGCAGGCGTTGAGTAGGACAAGCGGTCGGAAGCAACCGTGCCGGTAGTTTGCCCTTAGCTCACGTACAGTGTGGCCGTCGAAGGGGGTGCCGTCGGTGAGCTTGACGACCAGGGTCGGGGGTTCAGGAAGGTTGTCGACGAAGTCTCCGTGGCACCAGAAGTACATCAACTGCTCGTCCAGCTCAGGCTTCCCCAGATCGCGGACGAGTTCCTCGTAAGTCGTTCGCTCAGTGTACTCCGTGCCCACCGCCAGTGCCTTCGCGACTTCATGCGCACGGGTGGCTCTGCCCACGCGGACGTCGTGGTTCAGGCTGACCGTGGGTCGCTCGTGGGCTGCTCCGGGCGGCCCGATCCACGCGTAGGCATCACTGGTGTGCTCGATCTGATGCCGATGGCCGAGGAAGCGAGTGAAGAGAACCTCCAAGGTTGCAGGCACGGTGGAATCCTCGGTTGTGCACAACAATGGCCAGGGCAGATGTAGATCAGAGTCGAACCGTACCCGCAGCCCCTCCTGGGACAAGGCTGAACGCAGGGCGAAGCGGAACATCTTGGTCGGTTCATCGTCACCGCGCAGCAGAGTGCCAAACAGCAGTGATTCCCCGCTTCGAGCCAGATCGGCCACTTTCTGGCGCAGCTCCTCCTCAGGTTCGGTACTGAGGTCCGCGGATGTTGCGTACGGGCGCCGTCGCCCCTGTAGAGGCCGACTCTGGTCGTCGACGGGCTGGAAATCGACGAACTCCGATTTCCATCGGGCACGGAGCCGGGCCGCCGCCCCATGGACCTCATCGGGCCGGGCATGCAGGTCAACCTTATGCTCGGTGCCCTGGAGTGCCGGAACGGCCGAACCTGATATCCGCGCCCGGATCCGACCTCTGCCAAGGACGTCGAAGCTGACCAGGAGGTCGGGAGCCTGCGTCGTCAGGTGCGGCAGGAAGCGGAAGCCGTCACTGGGATCCTGAACAATGCGGGTGGGCACTTCACGGGGCATCGGTCAGGCCCTCCCCGTGCGTGGCCGCAGCTGTCTATTCCCCGGCCCGCTGGGCTTCGTCTCGGTGATGGACAGGTCGGACTCCACCTGCTGCAAGACGGTACCTGTGTCGTGATGTACCAGGGTGAACCGGATCCGGTGTGTGCCGGGCTCCAGTGCCGTGACGCGGAACTGCTCGGATTCGGCGTCTCCAGGGAGGTACGCCATCGTGGCTGGTGCAACCTCCGCGCCGCTCAAGGGCACGGCCACGATGTCCAGCGCGGGCCGCGCACCTGGGCGGGCCCATGGATGCTGGGACTCAGCGATCAGCTTCAGCGTCACGTGTACTGGAGTCCCCACACTGGGGTTGTCGTCCAAGAGCGTCAGATGCGCTCGGCAGCGTGGCGGTGCCGAAAGCGCCGGAGGTGACACTGCGACATCAACCACGCGGCCGGCGACTGCGTGGGGGGCGACCGCTGCTTCGTAGAAGGCATCAGCGAGGGCGACAATGATCGAGTTGATCGCCGGCCCGTCGGTGAAGAAGTAGTCGGCCATCGTGTTGTGGGCGTCCTGGTTTTCTGCGACTGCTTCCGTAACGGCGGCTTGGAAGTCCTGTGACTCCAGGAACTGCTTCTTAGAGTTCACCTTGGTTTGCTGGACCAGGTTCGGGTCGGCGAGCAGCAGTTGCAGGAGGCCCTGCACGAACTCCCTAATCTGGGAGGCGGCGAACGTTTCGGCGCCGAAGAGGTCGTTCATCTTGTCTATGACGACCTGAAGCGCAACGTACTTCGGATCCTTCTTCGCGCCCGTGCCGGCGGCGCTGATGCCCTTCAGTTGTCCGTCGCCCACGAGAGAGATGTCGACCGGGATCGCCTTGCTGTGCTTGACCCCGACCAGCACCACGTCGGAGAGGTCTACATCGGCCGCCCAAGCGGACTCTGCGATCACCTTCTCCAGCAGGCGCAGGAAGATCGAGAGCATCTCCATGTAGGGATCGCCGTAGTCGACGATCTGGGACATGAAGTCGTAGAGCCGTACGTAGGTGGAAACGTCCTTGCGGAACAGGTCGAGCTCCTGGAGCTTTACCTTGTCTTCCTCCTCGATCGCCCGCGCGTAGCGGCGCCGGAAGTCGTGCTGCGCCGGGCTGATCGCCGCCGAGAGAGCGTTGTTGCCCTTCCGTGTCACCCAAAGTTCGGCGACCTTGCGGACGTCGCCCTCGGTGTAGATCCCGGCCTGGGCGAGCTTGTTGGCCAGGTGGACGACGACATACGGGTCGGTCTCGGTCTCCAGAGTCGCGTTCTTGAAGTACGGCTCGAAGGCCGTCTTGATGTCCTCGGGCTTGTTGGCGAAGTCGATGACGAACGTCTTGCGCTTCTGCTCCCCACCAGCGGTGCGGTGGGTGCGATTGAGGCGCGAGAGCGTCTGCACTGCGGTGACTCCCGACAGCTTCTTGTCGAGGTACATCGCCGAGAGCAGGGGCTGGTCGAAGCCGGTCTGGAACTTGTTGGCAACCAGCATGATCTTGTACGTGTCGCCCTTGTACGCGGCCGCCAGATCAGCCCCGGCACCGGGGTTCATGTTGGCCTCGGTGAACTCGTCGTCCTTCGAGGGCTGCGGGCCCCAGTCGCTGTGCCAGGTCTCGTTCTCCGGCATTGTCACCCCGCCCGAGAAGGCGACCAGGGTGCGGTAGTTGTACGAGGCGTCCTCAGCACGACGCTTAGCGATGTAGGCGTCTATCGCCAGCTTGTATTTCACAGCGGACTTGCGCGAATCGGTCACCACCATCGCCTTCGCCTTGCCCTCGAGGAGGTAGGCGACGTTGGCGTGGAAGTGCTCGACGACGATCTGCACCTTCTGGCTGACGTTCGTCGGGTGGAGCTGAACCCACCTCATCAGCCCCTTGCGGGCGGCGGCCTCTTCGACCTCGCCTCCGTCACCAGCCTCCGCCTTGCCGGCGATCTGCAGCGCAGTTTCGTAGGACTGGTAGCCCTTGAGTACGTCGAGGATGTAGCCCTCCTCGATCGCCTGCTTCATCGAGTACAGGTGGAACTCGTGAGGCTTCCCGTCGGGCCCCTTGCGGCCGAACAGTTCAAGGGTCTTGTTCTTCGGCGTCGCAGTGAAAGCAAAGTAGGAGATGTTCTCCGATTCGGCCCGCTCGGTCATCTCCGAAGCCAGCACCGACTCCACATCGACTTCGCCGCCCTCCTCGATCTCCTTGACCTCCTCGGCTGTCAGCACCTGCTTCAGCTTCGAGGAGATCTGCCCCGCCTGGGACGAGTGCGCCTCATCAGCGATCACAGCGAACCGCTTGCCCTTCAGGCCGGCGTCGGTCCGGATCTCTTCCAACGCATGCGGGAAGGTCTGCACCGTCACCGCGATGATGAGCTCGCCGTTCTTCAACGCCTGCGCCAGCAGACCCGACTTCGACTTCGCGCCAGCCTTGCGAACGTCCTCGGGGCTGATCGTCGCGACAATCTTCTTGTTCCCGTCGATCTGCCGAATCGCATCCTGCAGCTGGGAGTCGAGCACGGTACGGTCCACGACCACGATGACGGAGTCGAAGACCTTCTTGTCGTCGGCATCATGTAGTCGGGCCAGACCATGGGCGGTCCAGGCAATGGTGTTCGTCTTTCCTGACCCGGCCGAATGCTCGATCAAGTACCGGTGCCCGACGCCCTCCTCCTTCACTGCGGCGACGATGCTTGTGACGGCCTCCCACTGGTGGAAGCGCGGGAAGAGCATGCTCGTACGCCGCACGGAGGTGCCGGTGGTGACGTCCCACTCCTCCTTGGTCTGCACGATCATCAGCCGCCCGATGACGTTCAGCCAAGCGTGCTTCTCCCAGACACGTTCCCATAGGTACGCCGTCGCCGACTCATCGTCCGCGCCAGGCGGGTTGCCAGCACCACTGTCGAAGCCGATGTTGAACGGAAGGAAGTAAGTCTTGTCCCCCTCCAGCTTCGTGGTCATGGCCGCTAGGCCGTTGGAGACCGCGAAGTGCACCAGCGCCCGGTGACCGAACGACAGCAGCGGCTCCGGGCGCCCGTTCGTCAGCGGGTTGCGATCGTGCTTGTACTGGTTGATCGCCTCTTCCAGCGACTGGGTGAAGTCGGTCTTCAGCTCCACCGTGGCCACCGGAAGCCCGTTGACGAAGAACACCAGATCGATGGTGCGCTGGTCGGCAGTCGAGAAGTGCACCTGCCGCACCACCCGCACCCGCATCGACTCGTAATGCGACACGGTGGTCGCGTTGAGAGAGGTTTCGGGGCGGAACTGCGCCATCTTCAACCGGCCGCCACCGATGTACTGAACCCCGTTGCGCAGGATGTTCAACGTCCCGCCGCCATGCTCAAGCGGCTTGTCCAACGCTGCGGTCAGCACGTCAAGGAACTTCGCCTGCGACCCCGCCGCCTTCAGTGCCTTCTCGTACGCCGGCTTCTGTGTCGCCTCCAGCCACGCGAACAGATCCGCTGGGAAGAGCGCCCGCTCGCGGTCGTACTCGCCACCGTCGTGATCGTTCACCGAGTACAGCCAGCCGCGTGCCTTGAGGTACTCGCAGATCTCCTTTTCGAAGACGGCCTCGTTGTGGTCGGCCATCACGCCGCCTCTCGTACGTCGATCTGACCTGTCACGGCTGCCGTGATCAGTGCCGATCGGCGCTCCCTGGCGAGTTCAATGAACTGCTCAGTCTCCGAAACGAGTTCGTCAATCTTGGTCGTTTGCTCGTCGAGGTGCGTAACGATCTGGCGTTGCTCCGCGAGACTCGGCAGCCAGATCGGTGTTGTGCGCAAGATCGGAAGCCGAACGTTTGCCACTGTCGAGCCGTTTGCCGAGAGCAGGAAGTGGTCCTGTACACGGTCCGAGTAGATCTGCCACAGCAGGAACTCTCCTACGCAAACTGCGTCGTTGATCCGAAGCAGGACCATCCGCTGGCCAAGGCAAATCTGCTCATTTGGCACCATGCATGCCTCACCGGCAGGCGCCTCACGGGTGAACAACACGTCGCCGACGGACGGTGCACCTCCAGCGTTCCGGGCCTCCCAAGTCTCCGCACTGACGGGCAGGCCGTTTCCCGGCCGAAACTTTCCATTCCTGACCGAGGCGGTTCGGACTGCCTCGTACGCGCCATCATCCGCAACCTCCGGCGTCGTGTGTGGGCAGTCGACGACATCCGTGCATGCGTTCTGTAGTCGGGTATTGGGCAGCCGGGTATCGAAGACTCTGCCAACAAGCGCGTGGCGGCGCTCGTGGAGCAACTCGATCAGCCGCTGCTGCTCATCGATGAGTGTGTCGATGCGGGCCGTCTCGTGGTCGAGGTAGTCGGTGATGACGCCTTGCTCCTCAGTAGATACGAGAGGCGCGGTCATCGACAGCAGGTCGGCGATGTTCAGTCGGGGAGTTCGAACGTTCCCAGCCTCTGTTCCGCCGATACCTCGAACCAAACTGGCCATGGTCGCCACGGTGGATCTGCTCGTGAGAAAGTGCTTCAGCCAACGCGTATCGATCCTCGGGCCGACACTCAACACGGCGTAGTCAGGGCTGACGATACCGTCCTCCGGGGCAATGCCAAGGGCCCCCTGGAACGCCCTCATGCGGTTGATGACAAGGTCACCAGCCCGGCAGATCTTGTAGTTGGACAGATCCTCTGCCGCGGCCCTTGTAGACGTGTCCGTCGCCTCCCGACGCCGAACACCCCAACTGATCGACACCGACAGAAGGGGCAAAGTTTCGGCTTTCATTCCCGCTCGGATGTCGGACTCCGAAAGCAGCCACTTGAGGCGGATAGAGTCGCTCATCCCTCCACCTCGCGAAGAAGATCCAAGATCTTAGCGACCTGCTTCTCCAGGTCGGCATCGATCTCCGCGAGCGGACGAGGCGGAACGTACTTGAAGAAATGCCGTGTAAAGGGGATCTCGTACCCCGTCTTGGTCTTAGTCCAGTCGACCCAGGCGTCGGGAACGTGCGGCTTCACTTCTGTGTCGAAGTACGCCTGGATGACTTCGCGCGCACCTGCCGCGCCGACGGTCGAGCCACCATAAGTGAAAGGCACGTTCTCGGTGTCACGCTTCTTCGAATCCGGCTTCGGGTCGCCCTTGCGGTTGACGACAGGGCTCCCGCCCTCGTCCAGCAGGGGGCGCTCGACGGTGACCGTCCAATACCCGAACTCGTCGTTGCGCAGCACCTTGGAGAAGTCGGGATCGGCGTCCTCAAAGTCGGCGTAGAGCCGCACGACCTCGGCGCGGTCGGCGTCGCTGATCTCGCGTCCCTTGGCTCCGAGGTTCTTGCGCATCTTGGTCCAGAACGACGTGCCGTCGATCAGTTGCACCTTGCCCTGGTGGTCGGGGTGCTTGGTGTTGTCCAGGATCCAGATGTAGGTGGCGATGCCGGTGTTGAAGAACATGTTGGTCGGCAGGGCGACGATCGCGTCGACAAGGTCGTTCTCTAGCAGCCACCGACGGATGTTGGAAGGGCCAGATTCGGCGGCGCCGTTGAAGAGCGGAGAGCCGTTCATGACGATGCCGACGCGGCCACCGCCGTCCTCGGGTGCGCGCATCTTGTGGGCCAGGTGGAGCAGGAAGAGCATCTGCCCGTCGGATGTCGCGGGGAGGCCCGGTGCGAAGCGGCCGTAGGGGCCAGCGGAGTCTCGCTCGTCCTTGACCGCCTTGGCATACTGCTTCCAGTCCACGCCATAGGGCGGGTTGGACATGCAGTAGTCGAACTGGCGGCCCTTGAAGGCATCGTCGGTGAGGGTGTTGCCGAATGCGATGTTGGTCGCGTATTGGCCCTTGGCGAGCAGGTCGGACTTGCAGATGGCGTACGACTGCGGGTTGTACTCCTGGCCGTACAGGCCCAGCTTCGCGTCAGGGTTCCCAGCGAGCAGGTGCTCCTCTGCCAGGGACAGCATGCCGCCGGTGCCGGCAGTGGGGTCGTACAGCGATCGGATGATGCCGTCCTCGGTGAGGTCGATGTCCTTCTCCGAGAAGAGCAGGTCGACCAGCAGCCGAATCGCGTCGCGGGGTGTGTAGTGGTCGCCGGAGGTCTCGTTCGCTGCCTCGTTGAACTTGCGGATGATGTATTCGAAGGCGTCGCCCATGTCGGAGTTCGACACCACAACAGGGTGGAGGTCGACCTTGCCGAAGGACTTGACAACCTCACGTAGGAGCCCGGCCTTCTCCAGAGCCAGGATCTCCTTCTTGAAGTCGAAGTACTCGAACACGTCCACGTCGCCGGAAAAACGGTCGATGTAGTCGACCAGGTTGTCCGCCAGCCCGTCCGCGTCGGCCAGCAGGTTCGCGAACGAGTAGTTGGAGGTGTTGTAGAAGGTCCGTCCAGTGGCCTTCTTGACCTCGACCTTGAGCCGGTTCGGGTTATCGAACTTCGCTGCCAGCTCTCGCACCGTCGCCTGATCGGGCTCAAGGATGCAGTCGAGCCGCCGCAGGATCGTGAACGGGAGGACCACCGTCCCGTATTGGTTGGGGCGATAGGGCCCCCGAAGCTGGTCAGCGATTGACCAGATGAAGCTACCGAGCGCGCTCACAAGTTCCTCACGAGAATCGTCTAGCAGTGCCGATCACTTTGCCAGAGCTAGCAGCCGCCGTCCCACGGTTCGGCCACTCACCAGGGCCGAACCCAGCACCGCCGCCACATCCACGTCCCAGCACGATCCCAGCACGGTACGGATGACCGGGGATGATGACAGGTGACGAGGGGTCAGCTATCCCAGCACCATCCCAGCACGGAAAAAAGCCAAGGGCCCGACTCCGAAGAGCCGAGCCCCCTCTGACCTGCATATTTGCCAGTTAAGCGATGTGGTGGTATGTCACCCGCTACACATTGAAGCGGAACTCCACCACGTCCCCGTCCTGCATGACGTATTCCTTGCCCTCCATGCGCGCCTTGCCCTTGGCGCGGGCCTCGGCGACGGAGCCCGTTTCGACCAGGTCGTCGAAGGAGATGATCTCCGCCTTGATGAAGCCCTTCTGGAAGTCGGTGTGGATCACACCGGCCGCCTCGGGGGCCGTGGCACCCTTCTTGATCGTCCAGGCGCGGGTCTCCTTGGGGCCTGCCGTGAGGTAGGTCTGGAGGCCCAGGGTGTCGAAGCCGACGCGGCCGAGGGTCGCGAGGCCGGGCTCTTCCTGGCCCATGGACTGGAGGAGCTCCAGGGCCTCGTCGTCGTCGAGCTCGATCAGTTCGGACTCGATCTTGGCGTTGAGGAAGATCGCCTCGGCGGGGGCCACGAGAGCGCGCTGCTCGTTCTTGAAGTCCTCGTCGACCAGCTCGTCCTCGTCCACGTTGAAGACGTAGAGGAAGGGCTTGGTCGTGAGCAGGTGCAGCTCGTGGAGGAGGCGGCCCTTCTCGGTGCCGGCGGTGATGCCCGCGTGGAAGAGGGTGTCGCCCGCTTCGAGGATCTTCTGGGCCTCCTCGACCGCGGCCAGGACGGCGACCTTCTCCTTCTGGAGGCGGGCCTCCTTCGTGAGGCGCGGGACGGCCTTCTCGACGGACTGGAGGTCGGCGAGGATCAGCTCGGTGTTGATCGTCTCGATGTCGTCCTTGGGCGAGACCTTGCCGTCCACGTGGACGACGTTCTCGTCCTTGAAGGCGCGGATGACCTGGCAGATCGCGTCCGACTCACGGATGTTCGCGAGGAACTTGTTGCCCAGGCCCTCCCCTTCGCTCGCGCCGCGCACGATGCCCGCGATGTCGACGAAGTCGACCGTCGCCGGGAGCAGCTTCTGGGAGTTGAAGATCTCCGCGAGCGTCTTCAGGCGCGGGTCGGGGACGCCGACGACGCCGACGTTCGGCTCGATCGTGGCGAACGGGTAGTTGGCCGCCAGCACGTCGTTCTTGGTCAGGGCGTTGAACAGGGTCGACTTGCCGACATTCGGCAGGCCGACGATTCCGATCGTGAGCGACACGTTGGCGACTTCCCTAGGGGGTGGGCGGGGGCAGTGAGGTCCGGCCCCGGTGGACCGATTCTCCAGTTTACGGGCGGGGGCGAGCGCCCGGCCACGGGTCCCGCCGGGGGCCGATCCGGTTCCCATTGGGCCGTGTGGCATCGAACTCATCGCCAAGGTCACCCAAAGCGCGTGTCCCGCACCTGATTCCTGCCGCTCGGCGACCTACGTTGTCCCGGTGGAGCAGCACAGGACACGTCCCCCGCAGCGCAGCCAGACTCAGCAGGCCCCGCTGTCCCCGCTCGGGACCAAGGGAGCCAACGGAACCAAGGGAGCGAAGGGGGCGGCCGGCGAGAGCGCCGCCGTCTACCGGGTGATGAGCACACCCGCGGGCCGGGCCCGCCCGGTGGCGCCTGCCGTGCTCGCCCTGCGGCGGCTGCCGAATCCGCGGCTGACGGGTATCGGCGCCGGGCTCTTCGCGGCGGCCACCATGTTCGTGCTGGCCTGTGCGGACTGGCTGCTGTTCGACGGCTCGGCCGCCGTGTTCGGTGTGCTGTTCCTGCCGGTCAGCGCCCTGACCGCGTTCTGGGTGCGCCCTGCGGACCTGGTGACCGCGCCGATCAGCGTGCCCATCGCGTTCGCCGTCGGGATCATCCCGATCTCGGGCGGCACGGGCGGCTTCGGCGGGCAGATGATGGCCGTCGTCACCGCCCTCGCCGTCCACGCCGGCTGGCTGTACGGCGGCACGCTCGTCGCCGGGCTCATCGCGACCGTGCGCAAGGTCCGGCTGATGCGGGCCCGGCAGCGACGGATGCTGCTGGCCGCGCAGACCGCGCGGGCGGGCGGGCAGCCGCAGTCCCCGCGATCCGGCGGGCAGGCACCCCGGGACGCCGGGCAAGCGCCCCGGGCCGCCGCACAGGGGCCCCGGCGCCGCCAGCGCTGAGCCCGCGGCCGGCGAACGGGCGGGACAGGTCGGGACAGGTGCGGAAACCGGCCCGAGCAGCAGGCGGGACGGGCAGCGGCAGCGGGCCGGGAGCGCCTCAGCTGCCCGCTGCCGCCATGGCCGCGCCCACGATGCCGGCGTTGTTCTGCAGTTCGGCCGGCACCATCTCGGACCGTACGTGCTCGATCAGCGGCAGGAACTTGTCGGCCTTGCGGCTGACACCGCCGCCGATGATGAACAGTTCGGGCGAGAACAGCATCTCCACGTGGACCAGGTACTTCTGCACCCGGTGCGCCCAGTGGTGCCAGCTCAGGTCCTCGTCCTCCTTGGCCTTGGTGGAGGCGTGCTTCTCCGCGTCGTGGCCGTTCAGCTCCAGATGGCCGAGCTCGGTGTTGGGCACGAGCCTGCCGTCGATGAACAGCGCGCTGCCGATGCCCGTACCGAGTGTCAGCACGATGACCGTGCCCTTGCGGCCGCGCCCCGCGCCGAAGGTCATCTCCGCGACACCGGCCGCGTCCGCGTCGTTCAGCACGGTGACCGGCAGGCCGAGCTTGTCGCTCAGCAGCGTGCGGGCGTCCAGGTCGATCCAGCCCTTGTCGACATTGGCGGCGGAGCGGGTGACACCGCTGGTCACCACGCCCGGGAAGGTGATGCCCACCGGGCCCGTCCAGTCGAAGTGCCCGACCACCTCGGCCACTGCCCCGGCCACGTCATCAGGCGTGGCCGGGTGCGGTGTGAGTACTTTGTGGCGCTCCCGCGCCAGGTCTCCGCGGTCCAGGTCCACGGGAGCACCCTTGATCCCGGATCCGCCGATGTCCACGCCGAAGATCTCCATGTGATCCACGTTACGGGCAGGCGGCCCCGCCCACTTCCCGGAGCGGAAACCCGGTACGGAAAGGCAATGCGCAAGGCGGTGCGGAAACCCGGTCCGGAGACCTGGGTCACCGGGTCATTCCGCCGACAGTGCCGCCGCCTCCGCGCGCAGGTCCCGGCGGAGCTCCTTGGGCAGCGAGAAGATGATGGACTCCTCGGCCGCCTTCACGATCTCCACGTCCTCGAAGCCCCGCTCGGACAGCCAGGCCAGCACACCGTCGACCAGCACCTCGGGCACGGATGCTCCGGAGGTGACGCCGACCGTGGAGACGCCGTCCAGCCAGGCCTCGTCGATCTCGTCGGCGGAATCGACCAGGTGCGAGTCGCCCGCGCCCGCGCCGAGTGCGACCTCGACCAGGCGGACCGAGTTGGAGGAGTTCTTGGAACCGACGACGATCACCAGGTCGGCGTCCGCGCCCATCTGCTTGACCGCGATCTGGCGGTTCTGCGTGGCGTAGCAGATGTCGTCGCTGGGCGGCGAGATCAGCAGCGGGAACTTCTCCTTCAGCGCGCCGACGGTCTCCATCGTCTCGTCGACCGAGAGCGTGGTCTGGGAGAGCCAGACGACCCGGGACGGGTCGCGCACCTCGACGTTCGCGACGTCCTCGGGGCCGTCGACCAGCGTGATGTGGTCGGGGGCCTCGCCGGAGGTGCCGATGACCTCCTCATGGCCCTCGTGGCCGATGAGGAGGATGTCGAAGTCGTCCTGCGCGAAGCGGACGGCCTCCTTGTGGACCTTGGTGACGAGCGGGCAGGTCGCGTCGATCGTGGCGAGCTTGCGTTCGGCCGCCTCGTCGTGCACGGTCGGCGCGACGCCGTGGGCGGAGAACATCACGATCGAGCCCTCGGGGACCTCGGCGGTCTCCTCGACGAAGATCGCGCCCTTCTTCTCCAGCGTCTGCACGACGTATTTGTTGTGGACGATCTCGTGGCGCACGTAGACCGGTGAGCCGTACTGCTCCAGAGCCTTCTCCACGGCGATCACGGCACGGTCCACGCCCGCGCAGTAGCCACGGGGAGCGGCGAGCAGGACGCGTCGGGGTGTCGTAGCAGTCATGCGCCCCATCGTAACGGCCTCCCCCGCGGCAGGGCGCGGAGCCGGAGAGCACCGGGAGCCCGCTCCCCGCAGCGGGGGAGGCCGTTAGGCCGTACCGAACAGGCGCGGGGCCGACGGGGTCGGGAGACTGATCATCACGCGAACAACGGAGGACTCATGGCCGGCAGCGACAGCCGCAGCGATTCCGGCAGCGGAACCGATTCCGGTAACGGCACGGGCTCCGGCCACGACGCGGTTTCCGGCGAGGTCTCCGGCAGCACCGCAGGCCGGGCGGGGCTGCGGCGGACGCTGGGCTTCCGGGATCTGGTGGTCTACGGGCTGCTGTTCATCGCCCCGATGGCCCCGGTCGGCGTCTTCGGCACGCTCGACGCGAAATCGCACGGCGCGGTGGCGCTGGTCTACATCGCGGCGACCGTGGTGATGGCGTTCACCGCTTTCAGCTACGCGCAGATGGTGCGGGTCGCTCCCCTGGCGGGTTCGGTGTTCGCGTACGCGCGCAAAGGGCTCGGGGAGGCGCCGGGGTTCATCGCCGGGTGGATGGCGATGCTGGACTACCTGCTGATCCCGGCGGTCGCCTACCTCTTCTCCGGCATCGCGATGAACTCGCTGGTGCCCGACGTGTCGCGGTGGGTGTGGACCGCGCTGGCCGTGGTCCTCACGACGCTGCTGAACCTCTGGGGCGTACGGGCGGCGGCCCGGGTCGGCTTCGCGGTGCTCGCCATGGAGATCGTGGTGCTGCTGGTGTTCCTGGTGTCCGCCGTGGTGGTCCTGGTGCAGGACGGGGCGCAGCGCGGCTGGCTGACGCCGCTCAACGGCGACGCGGGCTTCTCCGCGACGGCCGTGCTGGGGGCGGTGTCCGTGGCCGTGCTGTCGTACCTGGGCTTCGACGCCATCGCCACGTTCGCGGAGGAGGTGACGGGCGGCTCGGCCAAGGTGGCGCGGGCGCTGCTGTTCTGCCTGGTGCTGGCGGGGTTCCTGTTCGTGGCACAGGCGTATCTGGCGGCGCTGCTCGAACCGATGACGTCGGCCGAGCTGGCCGCCGACCCGGCCGCCCAGGGCTCCGCCTTCTACGACACGGTGGACTCCGCGGTCGGCTCCTGGCTGCACGATCTGGTGGCGGTCAGCAAGGCGATCGGGGCGGCGTTCGCGGCGCTGGCCGGGCAGGCGGCCGCGGGCCGGCTGCTGTTCGCGATGGCCCGGGAGCGCCGGCTGCCCGCGCTGCTGTCCAAGGTCGATCCGCGCTCGGGGGTGCCCCGGATCGCGATCCTGATCGCGGCGGTCGTGACGCTGGTGGCGGCGGTCTGGGCGGCCCGGCGCGACGACGGCCTGGACCATCTGGTGTCGGTCGTGGACGTGGGCGCGCTGACCGCGTTCGTGCTGCTGCACGCTTCGGTGGTCGGCTGGTTCGTGGTGCGCCGGATGGAGGGGCCGCCGAGCTGGTGGCGGCACGTCCTGATCCCGGTGGTGGGTGCCGGCGTGCTGATCGCGGTGATCGTGGAGGCGACGTCGAGCGCGCAGGTGGTGGGGGCGTGCTGGCTCGTGGTAGGGCTCGCGGTACTCCTGGTGCAGCGCGGACGCCGGTCGGCGTGAGGGACACGGCGTCGGCGTCAGGAGTGCGGCGGGTGGCGCGCTCGGCGCCCGCAGGTTCGATGCCCGCGGGTTCCTTCTCCCGGGCTCCTTCCGCGGGGCCGGCTGGTTGTCGGTGCAGACGGATACGCTCGCTCGCATGGCTCTCCAAACATCCGCGGAAGCTCCGCTGCCCGTCGGTGACGTGTCACGGCTCATCGGCGGCTGGATCGACCGGCTCGGCGCCGTCTGGGTCGAGGGACAGATCACCCAGCTGTCGCGGCGCCCGGGGGCCGGAGTGGTGTTCCTGACACTGCGCGACCCCTCGCACGACATCTCGGTGAGCGTGACGTGCTTCCGGCAGGTCTTCGACCGGATCGCCGACGTGGTCACGGAGGGCGCGCGGGTCGTCGTCCTCGCCAAGCCCGAGTGGTACGCCCCCCGCGGGCAGCTCTCACTGCGTGCCACGGAGATACGGCCGGTCGGCATCGGCGAGCTGCTGGTCCGGCTGGAGCAGCTGAAGAAGTCACTGGCCGGGGAGGGCCTCTTCGCCCTCGACCGCAAGAAGCCGCTGCCCTTCCTGCCGCAGCTGATCGGTCTCGTCTGCGGCCGGGCCTCGGCGGCCGAGCGCGATGTCCTGGAGAACACCCGGCGCCGGTGGCCCGCGGTCCGCTTCGAGGTCCGCAACACCGCCGTGCAGGGCGTGCACGCGGTGAACCAGGTGGTCCGGGCCGTGCAGGAGCTGGACGCTCTCCCCGAGGTCGACGTGATCGTCGTGGCGCGT
Organism: Streptomyces sp. 840.1; assembly: GCF_003751445.1. Taxonomy (NCBI): domain Bacteria; kingdom Bacillati; phylum Actinomycetota; class Actinomycetes; order Kitasatosporales; family Streptomycetaceae; genus Streptomyces; species Streptomyces sp. 840.1. The sequence goes on from NZ_RJUU01000001.1 coordinate 878,522, forward strand.
GGCGGCGGCAGCGTGGAGGACCTGCTGCCGTTCTCGGACGAGCAGCTGATCCGTACGGTCGCGGCCTGCCGCACCCCGGTGGTCTCGGCCATCGGGCACGAGCCGGACTCCCCGCTGCTCGACCTGGTGGCCGACGTACGGGCCTCCACCCCGACGGACGCCGCGAAGCGGATCGTGCCCGATGTGAGCGAGGAGCTGGACCGGGTCCAGCAGCTGCGGGACCGGGCGCTGCGGTCGCTGCGGGGACTGCTCGACCGGGAGGAGCGGGGGCTCGCGCACGCGCTGGGGCGCCCATCGATGGAGCGCCCGCAGCGGATGGTGGACGAGCGGGCGGCGGAGATCGACGCGCTGATCGGGCGCGGCCGGCGGGTGCTGGGCCATCTGCTGGACCGTGCGGACTCGGAGCTCTCCCACACCCGCGCCCGGGTGGTCGCGCTGTCGCCCGCGGCGACGCTGGAGCGCGGCTACGCGGTGCTGCAGCGGGCGGACGGGCACGTGGTGCGCGATCCCTCGGACGCTGGGGCGGCCGGGGACGCGCTGCGGGCCCGGGTGTCGGGGGGCGAGTTCGTCGTGCGGGTCGACGGATGAGCAACACCTTCCGGTCCCTGCGGACAGGGCCCGGAAGGCCGGCCGGGGCCGGAATCGACGGACATGCCGACGCATAGGGTGGATCACATGACGGACGACGGGACGACGGCGGCTGCGGCCACGGGCACGCTCGGATACGAGCAGGCGCGCGACGAGCTGATCGAGGTGGTGCGCCGGCTGGAGGCGGGCGGGACGAGCCTGGAGGAGTCCCTGGCCCTGTGGGAGCGGGGCGAGGAGCTGGCGAAGGTGTGCCGGCACTGGCTGGAGGGCGCCCGCGCCCGGCTGGACGCCGCGCTGGCGGGGCCGGCCGGCTCCGGGACCGACGGCGCCGAGGGCCCGGCGGCCGACGCGGGCTGAGCCGGGCGGTGTACGGCCGGAGGGCGGCCCCTCGCCGTCACCGTCACCACTGCCGTTGTGGAGTGGATCACTCCCCTCCAGTTTTAGTTGAAAGTTAACCTACCTCTCCCGTACGGTGACCGGAGTAGTCCGACCCCCGTGTTCGTCCGGAAGGTAATACGCAAGATGTCCCTCGTTCTTGACCCCGCCGCCCAGGACCTCCTCTTCCGTGAGGCCCGCACCGCCAACACCTTCACCGACGAGCCGGTGACCGAGGAGCAGGTCCAGGCGATTTACGACCTGGTCAAGTACGGCCCGACCGCGTTCAACCAGTCGCCGCTGCGCGTCGTCCTGGTCCGCTCGGACGACGCCCGCGCGCGCCTCGTCCAGCACATGGCCGAGGGCAACCAGCCCAAGACCTCGACCGCCCCGCTGGTCGCGATCCTGGCCACCGACAACGAGTTCCACGAGGAGCTCCCGGCGCTGCTGCCGCACTTCCCGCAGGCCAAGGACGCGTTCTTCTCCGAGCGCCCGGTCCGCGAGTCCGCCGCCGCGCTGAACGGCGCGCTGCAGGCCGCCTACTTCATCATCGGCGTCCGCGCCGCCGGCCTGGCCGCCGGCCCGATGACCGGCTACGACGCCGCGGGCATCGAGAAGGAGTTCCTGGACGGCGACCACAACGTGCTGATGGTCGTCAACATCGGCAAGCCGGGCGACGACGCCTGGTTCCCGCGTCTGCCGCGCCTGGCCTACGACGAGGTCATCAAGACCGTCTGAGTCCGAGCGCGCCGCGACATACGGAAAGGCCCTGGAGCACCTGCTCCAGGGCCTTTCCGTATGTCGCGCGCCCCGGCGCGCCCGTGCGCGCCAGCGGCCCTTCCTGCTGCCGGAAGGCGCCGTCAGGACGTCTTGAGCGCCGCCGCCATCTCCGCCAGCCGCTCCGGCGAGGCGGAGCCGGTGACGACCGTGGTCGCCCCCTTGCCCTCGCGCACGAGGGCGTCGTACTTCGGGCCCTCCCAGTGCTGCCACGTCTCACCGGCGACCTGCTGGGTGCGGCCGGTGTTCTTCGCGTCCTGGCTGACAGCGGTGATGTACTTCTTCGCCGGCGACGTGGACTGCTCCACCGCGACGTACCCGCCGTCCGGATCGAGGAAGCCCAGGTGCCAGCTGTTGCCGGCCTCGCGCTCGTAGCTGACGGAGGTCGGCTTCCACTTCTGCGCCAGACCGCTGGGCGCCACCACCGGATACGGAGCCGCGCGCCGCGCCGTCAGGAGCTCGACCCGGTAGTCGACCGCCTTGACGGGATCGGCCTTGTCGTCGTGCGGGACGAAGATGTAGACGACCCCCGCCACGGCGGCGATCACCGCCAACGACAGGAACATGTCCCGCACTGTCTGCTTGCCTCGCTTGCTTGCCACGGGTCCATCGTCGCATCAGCCCCGACGGCACCGAACCGGGGGCGCCCCGCTCATAAGTGACCCGGTCTGCTCATTTTATCGACCTGACGATAGAGTCACATCACCCTCATCCGGTCGTCGTCGTACAGAAAGGTGCGCTCCGATGTCCGAGCATCATCTGCCGTCCCAGCTGGAGGTCTCCCCGGAGGCCCCCGACCGCAACCTCGCCCTGGAGCTCGTCCGGGTCACCGAGGCCGCCGCCATGGCCGCCGGGCGCTGGGTCGGCCGCGGGGACAAGATCGGCGCCGACGGCGCCGCCGTGAAGGCCATGCGGACCCTCGTCTCCACCGTGTCGATGAACGGCATCGTCGTCATCGGTGAGGGCGAGAAGGACGAAGCCCCCATGCTGTTCAACGGCGAGCGGGTCGGTGACGGCACCGGCCCCGAGGTCGACATCGCCGTCGACCCGATCGACGGCACGACCCTGAACGCCAAGGGCATGCCGAACGCGATCGCCGTGCTGGCCGCCGCAGACCGGGGCGCGATGTTCGACCCGTCCGCGGTCTTCTACATGGACAAGCTGGTCACCGGCCCCGAGGCCGCCGACTTCGTCGACATCAACGCCCCCGTCTCGGTGAACATCCGCCGGGTCGCGAAGGCGAAGAACTCCACCCCCGAGGACGTCACCGTCGTCATCCTGGACCGCCCGCGCCACGAGGGCATCGTCAAGGAGATCCGGGAGACCGGCGCGCGGATCAAGTTCATCTCCGACGGAGATGTCGCGGGTTCGATCATGGCCGCCCGCGACGACACCGGCGTCGACCTGCTGATGGGGATCGGCGGCACTCCTGAAGGCATCATCTCGGCCTGCGCCATAAAGTGCCTCGGCGGTGTCATCCAGGGCAAGCTCTGGCCGAAGGACGCGGCCGAGCGCCAGCGCGCGCTGGACGCCGGGCACGACCTGGACCGGGTGCTGTCCACGGACGACCTGGTCAGCGGCGACAACGTGTTCTTCGTGGCGACCGGCATCACGGACGGCGAACTGATGCGCGGTGTGCGCTACCGCGCGGAGACGGCCACCACCGAGTCGATCGTGATGCGCTCCAAGTCGGGCACCATCCGGAAGATCGACTCGACCCACCGGCTGTCGAAGCTGCGGGCCTACAGCGCGATCGACTTCGACCGCGCGAAGTGACGCAGACACGCCTGACGCGGACACGCGCCGCGTCGACACCTACGACGTAGGCGCGTTCACGATCACGTGAGAGGGGCGCCCCCCATGTGCGGTGGGGGCGCCCCTTCCACGTCCAAACGGATGCGGTGCGGCACTCAGCCGGCCGCGGCGATGCGGCCCGCCGCGCCGGATGCCTTGAGCTCGGCCTCGCGCCGCCGGCGGCGGGCGAGGGCCACGCGGCGTTCGGCAGCCGTGAGGCCGCCCCACACCCCGTACGGCTCGGGCTGCAGCAGGGCGTGTTCCCGGCATTCGACCATGACCGGACAGCGCGCGCAGACCCGCTTCGCGGACTCCTCGCGGGAGAGCCGGGCAGCGGTCGGCTCCTTCGACGGGGCGAAGAACAGCCCGGCTTCGTCCCGGCGGCACACCGCCTCCGAATGCCAGGGGCCTGCCTGGTCCTCCCGAGCGGGATTCCGCTGGGAAGGAACGGCGGCGACCTGCAGGGGCTGATGCGGCAGTTGCAGCACGGTCCACTCCTGACGACGGCTTCGCGGGCGAGAAGACGATGCAGCTCTCCCTACCCGCTGTGCGCGCGCCTATGCACTGAGTGGCACTCAGGTCCGGTCCGCGAAATTGCGGCCGATCGCGGTTTCGGCTGAAATCAGTTCCTCCCGGGACCGCTTCCGCGTCAGCGCCCGAGGTGTTTGCGCAGCCGGTCCTGGAGATCCGCGATGAACTTGCCGCGCTTGGGCTTTGCCTCGACGCTGCCGAACACCGAATAGCCGTTGACCACGACCACGGGCGCCTCCGGATCTCCGGATTCCAGCGTGACGACTTCGAAATTCCCGAAGATTCCCGTTCCGCTGCCGCGCAGCGAGATGTTCTCGGGAACCCGGATCTCGACACTTCCGAAGATGGAGGTCGCGTTGATCACGGTCAGACGCTGTCCGAAAAGCGCCTCGGTCAGATCGATCTCCACACTGCCGAACAGCGAGAACGCGTTCGTCCGGCCGCCGACCCGCCAGCGCCCCCTGCGGGTGGAACTGCTGAAGACCGCGATCAGGTTGTCGGCCGGGCCCGCGGTCTCCTCGGGGCCGTGGGCGTACTGCGCGGCGGCGGGCCTGGTGGCCGCGCCGCCCGGCGCGGGCAGATCCCGTACCAGCGGCTCCAGTTCGCCGACGGTCTTGGCACGGTAGACCGCGTCGACCCGCTCGCCGTGCTCGTCGGCGGTCAGCCGGCCCTCGGCCATGGCTTCCCGCAGGATGTCCGCGATCCGGTCCCGGTCGGCGTCGGAAGCGCGGATACCGTCGGGTTCCGCCGGCGCGGTGGGCTGCTGGGGGTGCTTTTCGAGGTCCACCGACCCAGCGTACCCAAACGCGATAGATCGCGACTAGGCCCTGTGGGCAAACCGCCGCCGTCGCCCGCAGCGCGGCAGGCGGTAGCGCGGCAGGCGGCGGGCGGCAGTTCGACGACCGGCCCCGGGCCGGGCGTTGACGGCGTGGCGCGGGGCCGATCCCGGTGAGCCCTACCTCACAGGCTCGCCGCTCCTGCGGGGTCCTACCCTGGTGGGTGCGCTGTCCAAGGGAGGCCAGCCGCTGTCACCGAGTGAGGAATGGCCGTAATGCCAGAGTTTGCGTACTCCGATCTGCTCCCCCTGGGAGAGGACACCACGCCGTACCGTCTGGTCACCTCCGAGGGTGTCTCCACCTTCGAGGCCGACGGCCGTACGTTCCTCAAGGTCGATCCGGCGGCGCTGCGCACCCTGGCCGCCGAGGCCATGCACGACATCTCGCACTACCTGCGGCCCGCGCACCTGGCGCAGCTGCGGCGGATCGTGGACGACCCCGAGGCCTCGTCCAACGACAAGTTCGTCGCGCTCGACCTGCTGAAGAACGCGAACATCGCCGCCGCGGGCGTGCTCCCGATGTGCCAGGACACCGGCACCGCGATCGTCATGGGCAAGCGCGGGCAGAACGTGCTCACCGAGGGCGGTGACGAGGAGGCGCTGTCGCACGGAATCTTCGACGCGTACACCAAGCTCAACCTGCGCTACTCGCAGATGGCCCCGCTGAACATGTGGGACGAGAAGAACACCGGCTCCAACCTCCCGGCCCAGATCGAGCTGTACGCGACCGACGGCGGTGCGTACAAGTTCCTCTTCATGGCGAAGGGCGGCGGCTCGGCCAACAAGTCGTTCCTCTTCCAGGAGACCAAGGCGGTCCTCAACGAGGCCTCCATGATGAAGTTCCTGGAGGAGAAGATCCGCTCGCTCGGTACGGCCGCGTGCCCGCCGTACCACCTGGCGATCGTGGTCGGCGGTACGTCGGCCGAGTTCGCGATGAAGACCGCGAAGTACGCCTCCGCGCACTACCTGGACGAGCTGCCCGCCGAGGGCTCCCCCACCGGTCACGGCTTCCGGGACAAGGAGCTGGAGGAGAAGGTCTTCGAGCTGACGCAGAAGATCGGCATCGGGGCGCAGTTCGGCGGCAAGTACTTCTGCCACGACGTACGGGTCGTGCGCCTCCCCCGCCACGGCGCCTCGCTGCCCGTCGCCATCGCCGTCTCCTGCTCGGCCGACCGCCAGGCCACCGCGAAGATCACCGCCGAGGGCGTCTTCCTGGAGCAGCTGGAGACGGACCCGGCCCGCTTCCTCCCCGACACCACCGACGAGCACCTCGACGAGGCCGGTGACGTGGTCAGGATCGACCTCAACCGGCCGATGGACGAGATCCTCGCCGAGCTGACCAAGTACCCGGTCAAGACCCGGCTCTCGCTGACCGGCCCGCTGGTCGTGGCGCGCGACATCGCGCACGCCAAGATCAAGGAGCGCCTCGACGCGGGCGAGGAGATGCCGCAGTACCTGAAGGACCACCCGGTCTACTACGCGGGACCGGCCAAGACGCCCGAGGGTTACGCCTCCGGTTCCTTCGGCCCGACGACCGCCGGCCGGATGGACAGCTACGTCGCGCAGTTCCAGGCGGCCGGCGGCTCCAAGGTGATGCTCGCCAAGGGCAACCGGTCCAAGCAGGTCACCGACGCGTGCGACGCGCACGGCGGCTTCTACCTCGGCTCCATCGGCGGCCCGGCGGCGCGGCTCGCGCAGGACTGCATCAAGAAGGTCGAGGTCGTCGAGTACGAGGAGCTCGGCATGGAGGCGGTCTGGCGGATCGAGGTCGAGGACTTCCCGGCGTTCGTCGTCGTCGACGACAAGGGCAACGACTTCTTCACCGAGCCCGCCCCGGCACCGACGTTCACCAGCATTCCGGTACGCGGCCCCGGCCTGGCCTGACGGACGCGCGGGTGAGGGGCCGCCCGGCCGGGCGGCCCCTCACCCGTCGAGCAGGCCCGAGGTCGCGACCAGGTAGCCGAGCTGGGCCCGGCCGGTACTGCCGAGCTGCTCGGAGACCTTGCGCATGTGCTCCGCCACGCTGCGGCGGCTCATCCCGATCCGGCGCGCTATCGCGGCGTCCGTCTCGCCGTTGACCACCGCCCGCAGGATGGCGCGCTGCAGGTCCGACGTGATGACGGGGGTGCGCAGTGGTGCCCGCTCCGGGCGGACCGGCACCGCGCGGGCCCAGGCCTCGTCGAAGGCGCGGGCCAGGAACCGCACCAGCGACGGGTGCTGGACGCGCAGGGCGTGGTGCGGTTCGTCGGAGAACGGGACGAACGCCAGATCGCGGTCGAACACGATCACCCGGTCGACCACCTCGGCGAGGGTCCTGACCTCCGCTCCCGCCTCGGTCACCTGCTCGATGTACGCGAGGGTCGTCCGGTCCGAGCGGACGGTGTGCTGGTAGATCGTCCGCTGCCGGACCCCCCGCCCCAGGTTGCCCAGGTCCCGGGTCAGCGCCTCCTGGAGCACGCGTGCCGGGCGGCCGCCGCCCGGGTGCGCGGTGCGGACCTGTTCCCGGCAGCCGCCCACCGCCGCTTCCAGCGCCCTGCTGATGACGGCCTCCCCGGACAGCCGGGCGAGCGCGGGCTGTTCGCTGCGGTGCACGTCCGCGTACAGGGCCTCGAAGACGGAGAGCGTGGCGCGGGTGGCACGCAGCGCCCGGCGCCGGTCGAGGAGGGCCTCCTGGAGCGGGGCGAGCGCGGTGTAGGACGCGGTCTCCGGCGGTACGGGGACCATGAATCCCGGTGAGCCCCGGTCGGCCACCATCAGGTGCAGGTCCCGCAGGCAACCGGCCACCTCGCCCTGCGGAAGGCATCCCGCCACCAGTGCGCGCCGGTAGGTCGCGAGCGCGCTCTCGCAGGGTCGTTCCGGACCGGCCCCGGCCCCGGTCCGTGCGCAGCTGTCGGCCGGCGATTCGCGGCAATCGCATACCGGTGGGCTGGATTGATCGTCCTTCACAAGTATGCAGATTACCTTTGTGCACAAGGGATGACGGCGGGCAGTTCGACGGTTCGGCGACTATGAACGGGTGACGCCCGGCCCCGACAACACCCTCAGCCGGCCGGACGCCGAATCGGCCGACTCGCGCTACGGAGTACGGCGATATCGATTCCTCGTGACCGGCTACGCCATCTCTTCGTACGGCACCTTCCTGAATATGGTGGCGCTCAATCTGTTCGTCTATGAGACGACCGGACGGGCTCTCGCCATGGGGCTGTTCATGGCGGTGCGACTCGCGTCCGGATTCGCCGCCGGGCTGACGGCCGGGGGGCTGCTCGCCCGATTCCCGGCGAAGAGCGTGATGCTCTGGACGAATATCGCGCAGGCGTCGGTGATGCTGCTGCTGGTTCTCGCGCCGGACGGGCTGCGGACCGCCGCGCTGATCGCGGTATCCGTGGTGGTGGGCTCCTGCGGGACGCTCTTCATGGTGTCCCTGCGCAGTTCCATTCCCGAGATGGTCGGCGAGGACCGCCGCTCGTGGGCCAACTCCCTCTCGATCACCGGTCGTTCGCTGGCCATGGTGGCCGGTTTCGCCTCTGCGGGCGTCGTCGTCTCGCTCGTCGGGTACACCGCCGCCTTCGTGGTGGACACGGCCACCTTCGCGGTCTGCGCGGTGACGGTGGCCCTGCTCCCCATCCCGGGCGGCGGCAAGCGGCGCGCCGGGGACGGGAGTACGGACCGGAGCGGGAAGGAGCCGGACGCGGCAGCCGGCGGGAATCCGGTGGACGCCGCGCCGGCCCGTCGGCGCGGGCCCGTCGCGCTCGCCGCGCTGGCCGCCGCGCCCGGTCTGGCGCTGATGGTGGCGCTGCGAGGGGTGGACGCGCTGGGCTCGTCCTCGCACAACGCGGCGCTTCCGGTCTACTCCAGCGAGCTCGACGACTCGCGCCCCGCCGTGTTCGTCAGCGCCTTCTGGTGCCTGTGGGCGCTCGGCAACATCGTGGTGCAGCAGCTGATCCAGCGTTACGCGCGCCGCACCGGCCAGTCGGTGGGGGCGCTGGGCTTCGGCTGGGGCACCTGTCTCATGTCGGCGGCGTTCATCCTGGCGTTCGCGGGGTTCCCGCCGGCGGCCACGGCCGCGATCGCGCTGGTCGCCGGGGCCGCCGACGGGCTCACGGAGGTCTCGTACACCTCTCATCTGCAGACCCTGCCGGCCGGGCTGCGCGCCCATGCCTTCGGGCTCTCCGCCACGGTGGAGAACCTCGGCTTCGGCGCCGGGATGATCCTGGTGGCGGCCGCGCTCGACCACTACACCCCGCTGACGGTCGTGGGCTGGTCCCACGGTGCCGCGCTCGTGGTCGCCGCGGTGTTCCTGATCCGGGTGACGGGCCTGCGCAGGTCCCCGCCGGCAGCGTCGCCGCCGTGACCGGGCCCCGGGCCGGGTCGCGTGCCGGTCACGGGGCGGTCCGCGTACGACTGAATTCAGCCAATTACGCGGGGGCCTGCGCCACGCCCCCGCGACGCCTCCCGCGCGCGGGCGACAGCGCGGGTACGGCTGTCGGCCGCCCGCCGCTCACCGTTCCGGTGCCGTCCGGGCCGTCCCGCCCGGCCCTGCGGCCGCGTCTGCCGGCCGAGGGCAACGGCGCCGCACCGCCGCATTCGCGCAGCGGGCCGCCGACCGGGCTTGCGGGGCCGGCGGCAGATGCGGTGAGTTGTCCGCGTCGCAGGAGAATCCGCCCCGCCCGGCCCCACCTCGCGTCGCCTCCCCGACCCGGGTACCCCGGCCCGGACGCCCAGGCCCGTGCCACCGACCCCGTACACCCCGCCCCGCACCACCGCACTCCTTCACCGTCCCACACCGGAAAGGCGGAGACCGCATGACGCCGGTCCACCACCGCAGCCACGTCGATGACCTGCTCTCCTTCATCAGGGCCAGCCCTTCCCCGTACCACGCCGTCGCGAGCGCCGCCCAGCGGCTGGAGAAGGCCGGCTTCCGTGAACTGCGGGGCACGGACGACTGGACGGGCACCACGGGCGGCAGCTTCGTCGTCCGGGGCGGCGCACTGATCGCCTGGTACGCCCCCGAGGGCACCCCCGCCCACACGCCCTTCCGGATCATCGGCACCCACACCGACTCACCGAACCTGCGGATCAAGCCCACCCCGGACACCGGCTCCGCGGGCTGGCGGCAGATCGCGGTGGAGATCTACGGCGGAGTGCCGCTCAACACCTGGCTCGACCGGGACCTGGGCATCTCGGGCCGGCTCGCGCTCCGGGGCCCCGGCGGCACGACCGACTCCCGGCTCGTCCAGATCGACGAACCGCTCCTGCGCGTACCGCAGCTGGCCATCCACCTGGACCGGACCGTCAATGAGGGCCTGTCCCTGGACCGGCAGCGCCACATCGCCCCGGTCTGGTCGCTCGGCGCCGCCGAGGAGGGGGCCCTGCTGCGCCGGGTCGCGGCGGCCGCGGAGGCCGATCCGGAGGAGGTGCTGGGGTGGGACCTGATGCTCCACGACATCCAGCCGCCCGGATACCTGGGCGCGGAGCGGGAGTTCGTGGTCTCCTCCCGGCTGGACAACCTGGTGTCGGTGCACGCCGGGGTCACGGCGCTGGCCGCGACGGCGACGGCCGCCCAGGAGCCGGCGTACATCCCGGTCCTGGCGGCCTTCGACCACGAGGAGGTCGGCAGCGGTTCCGACACGGGAGCGCAGAGCCCGCTGCTGGAGCGCGTCCTGAGCCGCTCGGTGACCGCGCGCGGCGGCAGCCCGGAGGACTGGTCGCGGGCGCTGGCCGGTGCCTTCTGTCTCTCGGCCGACATGGCGCACGCGGTGCACCCCAACTACGCGGAGCGGCACGACCCGGACCACCGCCCGCTGCCCAACAGCGGCCCCACGGTCAAGGTCAACGTCAACCAGCGCTACGCCACCGACTCGACCGGCATCGCGGTGTTCGCGTCGGCCTGCGAGCGGGCGGGCGCCCCGTGGCAGCCGTTCGTCTCGAACAACGCGATGCCGTGCGGTACGTCGATCGGCCCGCTCACCGCGGCCCGGCTGGGTGTCCCGACCGTGGACGTGGGAGTGCCCGGCCTTTCGATGCACTCGGCGCGTGAGCTGTGCGGGGCGGACGACCCGGGTCACCTGGCGGCGATCCTGGGCGCGTTCGTGACGTCCGGCTGACCCGGGGGCTGCGGGGAGGAGTGCGGTACCGCCCCTCCCCGCAGCCCGGAGAACGGGCCCGCTAGGGTCTTTCGTTTGGATCAGGCCGGATCAGGGAGCGGTGTCCGGTGCGTGCGGCTGCAAGGCGGAGGAGGGAGTAAATGCGGAGCATTGGCGACCGACGACAACGCCGCAGATGTGCGTGCCGGACACCGCGAGCCCGGCATGATCCAAACGAGAGGCCCTAGGCGAAGCGCTGGCTCGCGCCTCCGTCGCAGGGCTGGAGCCTCAGCGGGTCGTGGGCGCCCGCCAGGGTCGCGCACAGGCCCGTGGCGGCGGCCGGGCGCAGGGTGCCCGACTGCCGCTCGAAGCGCTGGTTGGCCGCGCCGGAGCAGTTGTAGAGGATGAGGGCGGCGCCCGCCCTGTAGTCGGCGCCCGGTACGTCCACGCAGCGGTCGTGGCTCAGTTCCGTACGGACGGTCTTGGTGCTGGCGTCGTACCACCAGTCCTGGTTGCGGCCGCCGTGGCACTCCCAGCCCGTCACGCCGGTGTTGTTGCGGGTGACCGAGGCGGGGGCGTCCAGGCAGGTGCCGGTGGCGCCGTTCTTCAGCGGCTTGAAGACGTCGTCCCAGGCGGCCGCCTGCAGCACGGGCTTTCCGGTGCTCGCCGGGTCGGCGCAGCTCGCCTCGCGCAGGCCCGAGTTGTAGATCTGGGTCAGGCAGGAGGCGAAGGCGCCGTGGCCGGCCGCGTTCGGGTGGAAGGACTGCCGCAGGGAGTTGGAGTCCGGCGGGAAGTGCGAGAGGTCGATGAAGAGGCCGCGGGCCCAGGTGGACTCGCTGCACACCTCGTGGCCGTGGAAGAGCCGGGAGTTGTCCAGGTAGACGGCGCCGGTGTCGGCGGCGGCCTTGCGCATGCCGCGCTCGAAGGCGGGGACGGCGGTGTTGCGGCCCCAGGCGGCGTCGGAGTCGTATCCGGCGCAGCCGCCGGGAAGCTTGCCGGGGAAGTTCGGGTTGTCGTAGAAGTCGGGGCCGATCGGGCTCGGGTAGCCCATGACGACGAGCTTGTAGTCGCTGTTGGCGTATCCGGCGTCCGACATGACGGTGCGCAGGTCGCCGACGGTCTTCTCGACCTTGGGGACGAGTCCATCGACGCGGGCCTGCCAGCCGCCCGCGTACTTGGGCTCGCAGGTGCCCTGGAGGAGGACCCAGCGCTCGACGCAGTCCGTCATGACCGGACCGAACTGGAGGTCGTCATTGGCACCCGCCACCAGCACGATCATCTTGATGCGGGTGTTGCGCGCCTTGATGGCGAGGTTGTCGCTCTGCACCAGCTCGTCGGCGTACTGCTTCGAACCGCCGATGACGATGTTCCCGGTGTACGCGCCGGAGCAGGAGACGTTGTACGTGACGTCGGCCGGGATGCCGGTGCGGTGGATGGCGGAGTCGGGCGAGCGGTGGCACCAGTTGTCGGGGCCGTTGGTGCCCGCCTCGTACGTGCCGACGCCCTCGCCCGAGATCTCGCTGTCGCCGAGCGAGATCAGCCCGGTCTTGCGGTCGGCGAGCGGGCGCTCGGCGGGGTCGCCGTACAGCTGGGTGGCCTCGGCGGCGCGGACGGCCTCCAGTCCGGGCGGCAGTGCGGTGGATGAGGTAGTGCTGGTACCGGACTGTGCCGCGGCCGCCGGTCCGGCGGCCGCGGTCATCCCGCCCAGTGCGGCCGCCGTGGCGGCGACGGCCGCGACGGTACAACGGAGTCTGAACCTTGTGCGCCTCATTGCGCCTCCCGAGATTGTTGTTACCCCCGGTATTTACTGGTCGGTAGCCGACTTGGGAATACATAGAACAAGACAAGTGCTCATCTTTTTCAGGACCGCCCGGGAAGTGGTGGGCGGAAGAAGGAGCGAGGCTGGGTGCGTGCAGCTGCAGGGCGGAGGATTGAGGCAACGCAATGGGGTCTCCCCTGCTCGAGCGAAGCCGAGAGCTCGGGGAAGTTGTTGATTGACGACAACGCTGCAGATGACGCCGCCCACCACTTCCCGGGCGGCCCTATGGAGGTTGAACGATGACGGACGAGGGAACGACCGCAGCCGGTACCGAGGACTACCGCGTCGAGCACGACTCGATGGGCGAGGTGAGGGTGCCCGCCGACGCGAAGTGGCGGGCCCAGACGCAGCGGGCGGTGGAGAACTTCCCGATCTCCGGGCAGCGCCTGGAGCGGGCCCACATCGAGGCCCTCGCCCGCATCAAGGGCGCGGCCGCCAAGGTGAACGCCGAGCTGGAGGTGCTCGACCCGGAGATCGCGCGGGCCATCCAGGACGCCGCGGCCGAGGTCGCCGGGGGCGGCTGGGACGCGCACTTCCCGATCGACGTCTTCCAGACCGGCTCCGGCACCTCGTCGAACATGAACACCAACGAGGTGCTGGCCACCCTCGCCACCGAGCGCCTGGGCCGCGAGGTCCACCCCAACGACCACGTCAACGCCTCGCAGTCCTCCAACGACGTCTTTCCGTCCTCCATCCACATCGCCGCCACGGGCGCGGTGACGGGCGGGCTGATCCCCGCTCTGGACCATCTCGCGGCAGCCCTGGAGCGCAAGTCCGTCGAGTTCGCGGCGGTCGTGAAGTCGGGCCGCACCCATCTGATGGACGCGACCCCGGTGACCCTGGGCCAGGAGTTCGGCGGGTACGCCGCGCAGATCCGCTACGGCATCGAGCGGCTGTACGCCTCGCTCCCCCGCCTCGCGGAACTGCCGCTGGGCGGCACGGCCGTCGGCACCGGCATCAACACCCCGCCCGGCTTCTCGGCCGCCGTGATCGCGGAGGTCGCCCGGGTCACCGGACTGCCGCTCACCGAGGCCCGCGACCACTTCGAGGCGCAGGGCGCGCGGGACGGCCTGGTGGAGGCCTCCGGCCAGCTCCGTACGATCGCGGTCTCCCTCACCAAGATCTCCAACGACCTGCGCTGGATGGCCTCGGGGCCGCGCACCGGACTGGCCGAGATCAGCCTCCCCGACCTGCAGCCGGGCTCGTCGATCATGCCGGGGAAGGTCAACCCGGTCATCCCCGAGGCCGTGCTGATGGTCGCCGCCCAGGTGACGGGGAACGACGCGACGGTCGCCGCCGCCGGGGCCGCGGGCAACTTCGAGCTGAACGTGATGCTCCCGGTCATCGCGAAGAACCTGCTGGAGTCCGTACGCCTGCTCACCAACGTCTCCCGGCTGCTCGCCGACCGCACGGTCGACGGGATCACCGCGAACGTGGAGCGGGCCAGGGAGTACGCGGAGTCCTCGCCGTCCGTGGTCACCCCGCTGAACAAGTACATCGGCTACGAGGAGGCGGCGAAGGTCGCCAAGAAGTCCCTGGCCGAGCGGAGGACCATCCGCGAGGTGGTGCTGGACTCCGGTTACGTCGAGCGCGGGGACCTCACCGTGGAGCAGCTGGACGAGGCGCTGGACGTGCTGCGGATGACCCGCCCGTGACGCGCGTCGCTGCGGTGGGGCGGCTCGCTCACTAAGATCCCTCCATGACAGGTACCGGAGGGACCGAGCGCTGGGCGCCGGGTGATCAGATCCTGTGGCGCTACCGCGGCAACGGACCGGTGCGGCACGGCCCCGGGCCCGGCGGCGCGCGGAACCCGGTGCACATCTGCCGCCCCGTCACCGTCGTCCAGGACACCGAAGATCTGCTGGCCGTCTGGGTGGCGCCCGGCACCGAGTGCGTCAAGCCGGTCCTCGCGGACGGCACCGAGGTGCACGCGGAGCCGCTCGCCACCCGGTACACCTCGCCGCGCACCACCGCCCGTTCGCCCTGGCTGGGCAACGGGGTGCTGAAGCTGGCCCGGCCCGGCGAGCCCTGGTCGGTCTGGCTGTTCTGGGAGCGCGGCTGGGAGTTCCGCAGCTGGTACGTGAACCTGGAGGAGCCGCGTACCCGCTGGGCCGGCGGCATCGACTCCGAGGACCACTTCCTGGACATCTCGGTCTACCCGGACCGCAGCTGGCTCTGGCGCGACGAGGACGAGTTCGCCCAGGCCCAGCGGGTCGGCCTGATGACCCCCGCGACCGCTCGGCGGGTCCGGGAGGCGGGGCGCGCGGCGGTCGGGGTGATCCGCGACTGGGGGGCGCCGTTCCGGGACGGCTGGGAGGACTGGCGGCCCGATCCGCAGTGGCGGGTGCCCACGCTTCCGGACGACTGGGACCGGCTTCCGGATGACTGGGACCGTACCCCCTCCGCCATGCCGTCGTGAGACCCTTGACGCACCCCAGGGGGACAGACCCTGGATCGTCCCGAGGAGGGCCGGTCCGCCCGACCCTGCGGGCGCCGCACACGAGCTGACCGTAAATCATCGAGTCATCGCACTGGTTGCACGCTTCATGACCGCATCAGTCGTATGAGTCGCACGAGTTGCCCGCATCGCATGAGCCACTACGAGGGGGTGGAGACGTGCTCACTGTTCGCCGCCCCACCGCCGAAAACGTTGTCACCGTCCCCGTTCACGGACGTCCGGTTTCGGCCCGGTGTTCCGGGGCATGCGGTGTCAGCCGTTGTTATTGCCGCTCATGCCGGGGCACAGTAGCGCCCCACAAGGTGATTGCCTCATACAACCGGCCCGGACGGACGGAACCCCAAGCGTGACGGAGCACCCCACCTCCCACGAAGGCCGGCAGCCTCTCGCCGCCCGGCCGCAGGAACGCGCCCGGCCGCGGCAGCGGGATGCCGCGTCGGCGGCCGCCGCTGCCGCCACGGCGATCCCGGGCCCGGCCAAGGGCCCCGGTCCCGGCACTGCCGGAACAGGCCCGGCGGCAGGACCGGACCCCCAGGCGGCTGCCCGTCGCGAGGGCGACCGGCTGCGCTTCGTGGGTGCCGCGACCCGCCGGATCGCCCGCGGGATAGATCTGGACGAGATCGTCCTCGGCCTGTGCCGGGCCAGCGTGCCGACGTTCTCCGACGCCATACTCGTCTACCTCCGCGACCCGCTGCCGGTCGGCGACGAGCGCCCCGTCAACCCGTTCGTGCTGCGGCTGCGCCGCTCCGACCGGCTGCGGCTGAGCGACGAACTCGCCGACGGACTGACGGAGAGCGAGCGGCTCCGGCCGGCCGCCATCGATCCGCAGACCGATCTGACGCCCGCCGCCGAACTGTGCGAGGTCCGCCCCGGCGGTGCGCTGGCCGAGGTGCTGCGCGGAGTGCGGCCGGTGTTCGGTGACTCCGCCGCGGCCCGCGCCGCCCTGCCCGAGCTGCTCGGCGCCGGCCGGACCGTACCGTCCGGGCACCGCGCGATCCTGGCCCCGCTGCGCGGCCGGCGCCGGGTGATCGGCGCGGCGGTCTTCCTGCGCGGCACCGAACGCCCGCCGTTCGAGGCCAACGACCTGCTGGTCGCGGCCCAGCTGGCCACGCACACCGCGCTCGGCATCGACAAGGCCGTGCTGTACGGGCGCGAGGCCTACATCGCGGACGAGCTCCAGCGCACCATGCTGCCCGACTCGCTGCCGCAGCCCACCGGGGTCCGGCTCGCCTCCCGCTACCTGCCGGCCGCCGAGACGGCCCGGGTCGGCGGCGACTGGTACGACGCGATCCCGCTGCCCGGCAGCCGGGTCGCCCTGGTCGTCGGCGACGTCATGGGCCACTCCATGACCTCAGCCGCGATCATGGGCCAGCTGCGCACCACGGCGCAGACCCTGGCCGGGCTCGACCTGCCCCCGCAGGAGGTCCTGCACCACCTCGACGAGCAGGCCCAGCGGCTCGGCAGCGACCGCATGGCGACCTGCCTGTACGCGGTGTACGACCCCGTCGCCCACCGCATCACCATCGCCAACGCCGGTCACCCGCCGCCCGTGCTGCTCCACCTCGGCGGCCGCGCCGAGGTGCTGCGGGTACCGCCCGGGGCGCCGATCGGTGTCGGCGGCGTGGACTTCGAGGCCGTCGAGCTGGACGCCCCCGCGGGCGCCACCCTGCTCCTCTACACCGACGGCCTGGTGGAGTCCCGGCTGCGGGACGTGTGGACCGGCATCGAGCAGCTGCGCGAGCGGCTCGCCACCACCGCCCGGCTGACTGGGCCCGACCACTCGCCGCCGCTGGAGGCCCTCTGCGACGACGTGCTGGACATGCTCGGCCCCGGCGACCGGGACGACGACATCGCCCTGCTGGCCGCCCGCTTCGACGGGATCGCGCCGAGCGACGTCGCGTACTGGTTCCTGGAGCCGGAGGACTCGGCCCCGGGCCGGGCCCGCAGGCTGGCCCGCCGCGCCCTGAGCCGCTGGGGTCTGGAGGACCTGTCGGACTCGGTGGAGCTGCTGGTCAGCGAGGTGGTGACCAACGCCGTGCGGTACGCGGAGCGGCCGGTGACGCTGCGGCTGCTGCGGACCGACATCCTGCGCTGCGAGGTCGGTGACGACTCCCCGCAGCTGCCGCGCCAGCGCCGCGCCCGGGACATGGACGAGGGCGGTCGCGGACTCTTCCTGGTGAACCGGCTGGCCCGGCGGTGGGGCGCGACGCGCCTGTCGACGGGCAAGGTCGTCTGGTTCGAGATGCCCACCCGGGGACAGTAGCCAAGAGCGGCAGGCGGGCCCGGCAGCCGGGCGCGGGTGACCGGGCAAACGTCCGGCGTCGAACATTTCCGGCCATCTCCTGGCCCGGACCGGCGCTACCGGAACAGCGGAAGGGGCGGTGTACGAGGAGTCTTCCTCGTACACCGCCCCTTCCGGCGTTCCGGTAGCCGGATCAGCGCGTCACTGTGTCAGGCCGTTGTCACCGTTCGGCCGGTCGCCCCCGGGATCCACCGGCAGTTCGGCCGAGTCGCTGGGGTCGGGGTCGGGCGGCGGCTCGGTGGTCGGGTCGCCCGACGGGTCGCCCGACGGGGAGGACGGCGGCGGCACGGACGGCGGGGGCACGCTCTCCTTCGACGGATCCGAGGACGGGGGCGCGCTGGTCGTCGGGTCGTCCGAGGGCGAGGCCTTCTTGGAGGGCGTGATGGACGGGCTCGGTGAGGTGGTCGGGCTCGGCGGGGTGACCGCGGCGCCCATGTCCGTGTCGAGGTCGAACTCGCCCGGGTCGCCCATCGCCTGGGCGGTGAAGCTCGCCCAGATGTCGGCGGGGAAGCCACCGCCGTTGACCCGGCCGCCGCCGCCGGCACCCTTCAGGGGCACCTGGGCGCCCTTGCCGATCTTCTTGGCGTCGTCGTCGGTGCGGGCGTAGGCGGCCTCGCCGAAGAGGCCCACCGAGGTGACCAGTCGGGGGGTGTAGCCGGTGAACCAGGCGGACTTGTTGTCGTCCGAGGTGCCGGTCTTGCCCGCGATCTGCTGGTCGGCGAGCCCCTCTGCGTTGCGTACCGCCTCGTGGGCCGTACCGTCGTCGACCACGCCGGTCAGCACGGAGGTCACGGAGTCCGCGGCCTGGCGCTTGATCACCTGGCCACCGATCGCCTCGGGCAGCTCGATCGGCTGCTCGCCCTGCTTCTGGGCCGACTTCACGATCTGCGGAGTGACCTTCTTGCCGTGGTTGTCGAGGGTCGCGTAGACCCCGGCCATCTCCATCGGGCTCGCGCCCATGGAACCGAGGGTCTGCGCCGGCACGGCCTGGAGTCCCTCGACGTCCATGCCGAGTTTGCCGGCGGTCTGCATCACGCGGTCCATGCCGACGTCCACGCCCATCTGCGCGAAGACGGAGTTGATGGACTTGTTCATCGCGGTCTGCACGGTGACCTGGCCGTAGTCCGCGTCGTCCTCGTTCTCCGGCGCGAACGCGACGTCGCTGCCCTTGACCGGGCGCTTGCTGGTGCCGTCGTAGCGGGTGTCGGCGGTGATCTGCTGGTGGTCCTGGGTCTGCGACTCCTGGTCGAGCGCCGCCGCGAGGATGACCGGCTTGAAGGTGGAGGCGGGCTGGTAGTCGCGCCGGGTGGCGTTGGAGATGTAGTGCTCGGTCAGTCCGCGGCCGCCGTACATGGCGAGCACCCGGCCGGTCTTCGGGTCGACGGAGACCGCACCGGCCTGGACGTCCTGGTCGAGCTTGCGCCCCTTGGTGTCCAGCTTGTCGGTCAGCTTGGCCTTGACCGACTTCTCCAGCTCCTGCTGCTTCTTCTTGTCGATGTTGACGGTGATCGTCCAGCCGCCGGCGTCGAACTGCGCGTCGGTGATGTGCTCCTGCTTCTGCACCGCCGCGCGCGCCGCGGCCACGATGTAGCCCTTCTGGCCGGAGAGCCCCTCGGACTGCTTGGGGGCCTGCGGGGCCTTGAACTTCAGCCCCTGGCGCTCGCCCGCGTCCAGCCAGTGCTCGTCGACCATGTTGTCGAGCACGTAGTTCCAGCGCTCCTTGACGAGCGCCTTGCCGTGGTCGGTGGCGACGGCCCAGTCGTACTGGCTGGGGGCCTGGAGCAGGGCGGCGAGGTAGGCGCCCTCGGTGACGTCCAGGTCCTTGGCGTCCTTGCCGTAGTACGCCTGCGCCGCGGCCTGGATCCCGTAGGCGCCCCGGCCGTAGTAGCTGGTGTTGATGTACCCGGCGAGGATCTCGCTCTTGGACCGTTTCTGGTCGACCTTCAGCGAGATGACCAGCTCTTTGAGCTTGCGGGTGACCGTCTGGTCGGCGTCGAGGTAGTAGTTCTTGACGTACTGCTGGGTGATGGTCGAGCCACCCTGCTTGCCCTTGCCGGAAACGGTGTTGATCAGGCCTCGGGCGGTACCTTTGAAGTCGACGCCCTGGTCGTGGTAGAAGGACTTGTTCTCGGCGGCCACGAAGGTCCGCTGGACGTCCTTGGGCACCTCGGCCAGGCTCACGATCTCCCGGTTGACCTCGCCCGTCCGGGCCAGCAGTTTGCCGTCGGAGTACTTGTAGACGTTGGCCTGGAGCTTGGCCTGTGCGTTGCCCTCCGGCACCTGCACGACCATGTAGAGCACGGCGAACGCGCCCATGACCAGCAGACAGAGCCCGAAGGCCGCGCCCAGTAGTTTTCGCCAGGTGAAGAGTCTGCGTATGCCGCCCCTCTTCACGGCCCGCCGCGACCCGCGCCGCTGGGCTCGTCGCGCATCCGCTCGACCCATTGCTGTGTTGCTCCCGTTTCTCTGCTCGACCGGATCAGCTCGGACCTGCCAGCTAACACCCCTGACAGGGACAGAAGCCCAGCGATCCGCCCTTTTCCGGACGTGACAATCAGCACCCGCTTTCAAGGGAACCGACTCACGAGAGGTGCGCAGGGTTGTCACATGAGTTAATGTGAAATCACATTGCTAGCGCCGAGCTAGCCCGCACAAACGGGGGATTCCATGACTGATCCGCACGTCCCGGCCACACCCGCCACGCCGACGCCGGACCTCACGCCGGACGCGCCGCAAATGCCGGAACCGCAGGTCCGGGAGACGACGGCACACAGCATCCCGGGCGGCATCGGCCTGCTGCTCACCGTGGTCGGGGTGATCGTCGGCGTCGGTCTCGCCATCGTCGGCGGCGTCATCGGGTCCAACGGGAACAACGGCGTCGGCATCCCGCTCTGCATCCTCGGAGTGCTGCTCGCCATCGCCTCGTTCTTCTGCATGGGCGGTGTGAAGATGGTCGCACCGGGCGAGGCCCGGGTCATCCAGCTCTTCGGCCGCTACGTGGGCACGATTCGCGCCGACGGCCTGCGCTGGATCAACCCGCTGACCTCCAGCCGCAAGATCTCCACCCGGGTCCGCAACCACGAGACCGCGGTCCTCAAGGTCAACGACGCCTACGGCAACCCGATCGAGCTGGCCGCGATCGTCGTCTGGAAGGTCGACGACACCGCGCAGGCGCTCTTCGAGGTCGACGACTTCCTGGAGTTCGTCGCCACCCAGACCGAGGCGGCCGTCCGGCACATCGCGATCGAGTACCCGTACGACGCCCACGACGAGGGCGGCCTCTCGCTGCGGGGCAACGCCGAGGAGATCACCGAGAAGCTGGCCGTGGAGCTGACCGCACGGGTCCAGGCCGCGGGCGTCCGGATCATCGAGTCGCGATTCAGCCACCTCGCGTACGCCCCCGAGATCGCCTCCGCGATGCTCCAGCGCCAGCAGGCGGGCGCCGTCGTCGCGGCCCGGCAGCAGATCGTGGAGGGTGCCGTCGGCATGGTCGAGATGGCGCTCACCCGGATCGCGGAGCAGGACATCGTCGAGCTCGACCCGGAGCGGAAGGCGGCCATGGTGAGCAACCTGATGGTGGTGCTGTGCGGTGACCGCGCGGTGCAGCCGGTCCTCAACACGGGCACGCTCTACCAGTGACCGAGGAAACACCGCGGCGCAGGCCGCAGCAGCCGCAGCAGCGCAAGCAGATGCTGCTGCGGCTCGACCCGGCGGTACACGACGCGCTCGCGCGCTGGGCGTCGGACGAGCTGCGCAGCGCGAACGCGCAGATCGAGTTCCTGCTGCGGCGGGCCCTCGCGGAGGCGGGACGGCTGCCGGGCGGGGCGGCGCCGATCCCGCGCCGGGGGCGGCCACCGAAGTCCCCCGGACCGCAGTGACGACAGACCCCCGGGGGCCCGGACATCCAGGCCCCCGAGGCCGTCGGCCCCCCTCTTCACCGGCCCGGATCCGTGTCCCGCACGGGCTCCGGCGGTGACGGAAGAGCCGGTATACATGGCAGGTATACACACCGTGTACAGTGCTGCACATGTCTATCGGCCACACCCTGCTCGGGCTCCTGGAGTCCGGCCCCCGCCACGGTTACGACCTGAAGCGGACGTTCGACGAGAAGTTCGGTCACGACCGCCCGCTGCACTACGGACAGGTCTACTCGACCATGTCCCGGCTCCTCAAGAACGGCCTCGTCGAGGTCGACGGAGTCGAGACCGGCGGCGGCCCCGAGCGCAAGCGCTACGCCATCACGGACGCCGGCATCACCGATGTCGCCACCTGGCTGGCGCAGCCCGAGAAGCCGGAGCCCTACCTCCAGTCGACCCTGTACACCAAGGTCGTGCTGGCCATGCTCACCGGCCGCAGCGCCGCCGACGTGCTGGACGCCCAGCGCTCCGAGCACCTGCGCCTGATGCGCATCCTCACCGACCGCAAGCGCCGCGGCGACCTCGCCGACCAGCTGATCTGCGACCACGCCCTGTTCCACCTCGAAGCGGACCTGCGCTGGCTGGAACTGACCGCCGCACGCCTCGACAAGCTCGCCGAGGTGGTGGCCCCGTGACCCCCGCCGGCTCCCTGCTCAGCGCGCACGACCTGCACAAGACCTACGGGTCGACCCCGGCGCTCGACGGCGCCTCCTTCTCCGTCCACCCCGGCGAGGTCGTCGCCGTGATGGGCCCCTCCGGCTCCGGCAAGTCCACCCTGCTGCACTGCCTCGCCGGAATCATCACGCCCGACTCCGGCACCATCACCTACGCCGGCCGGGAGCTGTCCGCGATGTCCGACGCGGAGCGCAGCGCCCTGCGCCGCAGCGAGTTCGGCTTCGTGTTCCAGTTCGGCCAGCTCGTCCCCGAACTGACCTGCGTGGAGAACGTGGCCCTGCCGCTGCGGCTGAGCGGCGTCCGCCGCAAGACCGCCGAGCGCACCGCCCTGGAATGGATGGAGCGCCTGGAGGTCGACGACCTCGGCGCCAAGCGTCCCGGTGAGGTGTCCGGCGGCCAGGGCCAGCGCGTCGCCGTGGCCCGTGCGCTGGCCGCGTCCCCGAAGGTGATCTTCGCGGACGAGCCGACCGGCGCCCTGGACTCCCTCAACGGCGAACGCGTCATGCAGTTGCTCACCGAGGCGGCCCGGTCCGCCGGTGTCGCCGTGGTCCTGGTGACCCATGAGGCCCGCGTCGCCGCCTACTCCGACCGCGACGTCACCGTGCGCGACGGCCGGGCCCGCGACATGGAGCACGCCGTATGACGCTGCTCGACCGGAAGGAGACCCCGGCCGCCCCTGCGGAGCGGTCCGGGTCCCCCCTCTCCCGCACCCCCGCCCTGCTGCGCGAGCTCGGGTTCGGCATCCGCTTCGCCGTCGCCGGCGGGCGCGAGGGCTGGACCCGCACCCTGCTCACCGCGGTCGGCGTCGGCCTCGGCGTGGCGCTCCTGCTCGTCGCCTCCTCCGTTCCGCACCTGCTCGACCAGCGTTCCGCCCGGGACCAGGCCCGCAGCGAGACCAAGATCTCGGAGTCCCCCGACGCCTCGGCGCCGAAGTCGGACAGCACGATCGTGGTGATCAACGCCGGGACCGAGTACCACACCCGGACCATCGACGGCTTCCTCATGCGCGCGGACGGCAGCAGCCCGGTCGTCCCGCCGGGCATCGGTGAACTCCCCGCCCCCGGCGAGATGGTGGTCTCCCCCGCCCTCGCGGACCTCCTCGCCGCGCCGCAGAACGCGCTGCTCAAGGAGCGGCTCCCCTACCGGGTGACCGGCACGATCGGCGACGCCGGTCTGGTCTCCCCCGGGGAGCTGCGGTTCTACGCCGGCAGCGACACCCTCACCACCGCCGCGGGCGGCCACCGGCTGGCCGGATACGGCGATCCGGGGCCGGGCAAACCGCTGCAGCCGCTGCTGGTCCTGCTCGTCGCGATGGTCTGCGTGGTGCTGCTGGTGCCGGTGGGGATCTTCATCGCCACCGCCGTGCGCTTCGGCGGCGACCGCCGCGACCGGCGGCTGGCCGCCTTGCGCCTGGTCGGCGCCGACATCCGGATGACACACCGGATCGCGGCGGGCGAGGCCCTCTTCGGCGCCGTGTGCGGCCTGGCCGTCGGGGCCGTGCTGTTCCTGGTGGGGCGCCGGTTCGTCGGGGCCGTCGAGGTGTGGGACGTCAGCGCGTTCCCCTCCGATCTGGCCCCCGGCCCCTGGCTGATCCTGCTGATCGCCCTCGCGGTGCCGCTCACCGCGGTCCTGGTCACCCTGACCGCCATGCGTTCCGTGGTCATCGAACCGCTCGGGGTCGTCCGCCACAGCCGGGGCCGCAAACGCCGCCTGTGGTGGCGGCTGCTGCTGCCGGTCGCCGGGCTCGCGGTGTTCGGGATCACCGGCAAGGTCGACCTGTACGACGGTGCCAACACCTACGCGGTCGCCGTCGGCGCCGTGCTGGTCCTGGTGGGGCTCGCCCTGCTCCTGCCGTGGCTGGTCGAGGCCGGCGTGAAGCGGCTGCGCGGCGGGCCGGTGCCCTGGCAACTGGCCACCCGCAGGCTCCAGCTGAGCAGCGGGGCCGCGTCCCGCGCGGTCAGCGGCGTGACCGTCGCGGTGGCGGGTGCGGTGGCCCTGCAGATGCTGTTCGCCGCGATGAACGACGACTTCAACAGGGTGACCGGGCAGGACCCGAGCCGCGCCCAGTTCTACGCCTCGTCCGAGCGGGTCACCGGCGATGCGGCCCTGCGCACCATCAAGGAGTTCCGCGCCACCAAGGGCGTGAAGAAGGTGATCGGCACGGTCGAGGCGTACGCCACCAAGCCGGGGACGTACAAGGAGGACGAGATGCAGCCCACCACCTCCTTCAGCATCGGCGACTGCGCGACCCTGCGCGAGCTGGCCCGGATCGGCTCCTGCCGGGACGGCGACACCTTCGTCGTCCACCCGGCCGACAAGGAGATGGCCGGCTGGGTGGACGAGACCGCCCGCAAGGGCAAGGTGCTCGAATTCGACTCCTACGGCCGGGGCAAGCCGCTGCACTGGACGCTGCCCGCCGACTCCCGGACCGTGAAGAGCCGCACCGACCCGTTCGGTGAGGACCACTGGGGCATCATGGCCACCCCCGGAGCGATCGACGCGGGCACCCTGCCGGGCGCGACCACCGTCTCGCAGATCCGGATCGACAAGAGCGTCCCCGAGGTCGCCGAGTACGTGCGCAACACGGCCGCCCGGATCGACCCGGGCATGCGCCTGGTCACCCTGAACTCGGTCGAACGCGACCGGCGTTACCAGAGCGTCCAGACCGGTCTCCAGGTGGGCGCGACCGCCGTCCTGATGCTGATCGCGGCGTCCATGCTGGTCTCCCAGCTGGAACAGCTGCGTGAACGCAAGCGGCTGCTGTCGGTGCTGGTGGCCTTCGGTACCCGCCGGGTCACCCTCGGCTGGTCGGTGCTGTGGCAGACGGCGATCCCGGTGGTCATCGGGCTGCTGATCGCGGTGGCCGGCGGCCTCGCGCTCGGCGCCACGCTGACCTGGCAGATCGACAAGCAGGTCTCCGACTGGTGGCTGTTCCTGCCGATGGCGGGAGCGGGCGCGGCGCTCATCCTCGTGGTGACCCTGCTCTCGATGCCGCTGCTGTGGCGCATGATGCGCCCCGACGGACTGCGCAGCGAGTAGCTCCCCGACGGCCGGCCGGACCCGCGATCAGGTCCGGCCGGCCGTCGCCACGCGTACCGGCAGCGCCGCCATCGCCCCGCGCAGCGCCGCCGCGAACTCCTCGAACTCCTCGTGCCTGGCCGCCCCGGCCCGCATGCCGAGCGCCACCCGCCGGGCGGGGGCCGGGTCCGCGAAGTACCCGGTGGTGAGGGCCTCGTTGCGGGCGGTCTCGACCGTCACCGCGGTGCGCGGCAGCAGCGTCACCCCGAGCCCGCCGGCCACGAGCTGTACCAGGGTGGAGAGCCCGGCGGCAGTCGTGGTGACGGGGGCGCCCTCGGTGCGGCCCGCCTCCCGGCAGATGTCGAGCGCCTGGTCGCGCAGGCAGTGCCCCTCGTCGAGCAGCAGCAGCGGCAGCTCCCTGAGCGCCTCGCGCGGGATGTCGGCCCGTCCGCCGAGCCAGTGGGTGCGCTCCATCACCAGGACGAAGTCCTCCTCGAAGAGCGGGAGCTCGCTCACCCCGGGCACCCCGAGCGGCACCGCGAGCAGCAGCAGGTCGAGCCGCCCCGCCGCGAGCCCCTCCAGCAGCGAGGACGTCTGCTCCTCGTGCACCTGGAGGTCGAGGTCGGGGTAGCGGTCGTGGACCAGCCGCAGCACGGTCGGCAGCAGGTACGGGGCGACGGTCGGGATCACGCCGAGCCTGAGCACCCCGGTGAAGGGCGCGCGCACGGCCTCGGCCTCCTCCATCAGCTCACCGACGGCCTCCAGCACGGCGCGGGCCCGCACCGCGAGCCGCTCCCCGGCGGGCGAGAGCAGTACCTTGCGCGTCGTACGCTCGATGAGCTGGACACCCAGTGCCTCCTCCAGCGCGGACACGGCTCCCGAGAGCGCCGGCTGACTCATCCCGATTGCTGCCGCGGCGTCCCGGAAGTGCAGATGTTCCGCCACCGCAGTGAAGGCGCGGAGCTGCGAGAGGCTGGGCTGTTTGGGCCGGTTGCCCTGGTTCATCTGCGCCACTGATAGGCACCTCCGATCATCACGACCGAGTGTAGCTATTTCCGTGATCAATGCACTCTGTGCCATGGTGAGGACCGTCCAACCCTCAGGAACACCCCCAAAAAGGGTCTTCCTATGCTGCAAGGAGAGCGCGTGCTCACTGTCGGTGACAAGTTCCCCGAGTTCGACCTGACCGCTTGTGTTTCGCTGGAGAGCGGCAAGGAGTTCGAGCAGATCAACCACAAGACCTACGAGGGTCAGTGGAAGATCGTCTTCGCGTGGCCGAAGGACTTCACGTTCGTCTGCCCCACCGAGATCGCCGCGTTCGGCAAGCTGAACGAGGAGTTCGCCGACCGCGACGCGCAGGTCCTCGGCTTCTCCGGTGACTCCGAGTTCGTGCACCACGCCTGGCGCAAGGACCACCCGGACCTGACCGACCTGCCCTTCCCGATGCTGGCCGACTCCAAGCACGAGCTGATGCGGGACCTCGGCATCGAGGGCGAGGACGGCTTCGCGCAGCGCGCCGTCTTCATCGTCGACCAGAACAACGAGATCCAGTTCACGATGGTGACCGCCGGTTCCGTGGGCCGTAACCCCAAGGAGGTCCTGCGGGTCCTCGACGCCCTGCAGACCGACGAGCTGTGCCCCTGCAACTGGACCAAGGGCGAGAACACCCTCGACCCGGTCGCGCTCCTCTCGGGCGAGTGAGCTGATACCGACATGGCACTCGACGAACTGAAGGCCGCCGTTCCGGACTTCGCCAAGGACCTGAAGCTGAACCTCGGTTCGGTCATCGGGAACAGCGACCTGCCGCAGCAGCAGCTCTGGGGCACCGTCCTCGCCTGCGCGATCGCCTCGCGCTCGCCGAAGGTGCTGCGCGAGCTGGAGCCGGAGGCGAAGGCCAACCTCTCCGCGGAGGCGTACACCGCCGCGAAGTCGGCCGCCGCCGTCATGGCGATGAACAACGTCTTCTACCGGACCCGGCACCTGCTGTCGGACCCGGAGTACGGGACGCTCCGTGCCGGCCTGCGGATGAACGTGATCGGCAATCCGGGCGTGGAGAAGGTCGACTTCGAGCTGTGGTCGCTCGCCGTCTCCGCGATCAACGGCTGCGGCCAGTGCCTGGACTCCCACGAGCAGGTGCTGCGCAAGGCCGGCGTCGACCGTGAGACCATTCAGGAAGCCGTCAAGATCGCCTCGGTGCTCCAGGCGGTCGGCGTGACGCTCGAGGCCGAAGCGGTCCTCGCGGAGTAACACCGGCGGTACCCACGTACGAGAAGGGCCCCGAGGACGACCGACCGTCCCCGGGGCCCTTCTTACGTGTCCGCCCGTGCGGACTCCCGCCCGCCCGCTCAGGGTTCCTTCGGCGCGTCCGCCACCGGCTGCTCCTCGTCGTCGCTGCCGTCGTCGACCGGCTCCGGCGGCGATCCGGGCGCCGGGGTCGGCGCCGTGTCCAGGGCCGTCGAGCCGTGCGGCGGCGGCGAGTGGCGCCGGGAATCCTCCTGGCCGTACGCCCGCAGATAGCCGACCACCGTATTCGTCACCGCCACCAGCGGCACCGCGACGACCGCACCGCCGATGCCCGCGATCATGCCGCCCGCGGCGACCGAGAGGACCACGGCCAGCGGGTGCACGCGCACCGCGCGGCCCAGGATGAACGGCTGCAGGATGTGGCCCTCGATCTGCTGCACCGCCAGGACCACCACCAGCACCATCAGCGCCGTGAACACGCCCTCGGTGACGAGCGCGACCACCACGGCCAGCGCCCCGGAGACCACCGCGCCGACGAGCGGGATGAAGGCGAAGAGGAAGATGAAGACAGCCAGCGGAACGGCCATCGGCACATTGAGGAAGTAGATCCCGAGGCCGATGAAGATCGCGTCGATCAGCGCGACGATGACCGTGCCCCGTACGTAGGCGGTCAGCGTGCGCCAGGCGCGCGGACCCGCTCCGGCGACACCCGGCCGCGCCTGCGCGGGGACGAGCTTGAGCACCCAGTGCCAGATGCGCTTGCCGTCGTACAGCAGGAAGAGCGTGGAGAACATCGCCAGCAGCATCCCGGTCAGGAGCTCCACCATCACGGTGACGCCCTGGAGTCCGGCCGAGGTGATCGCCTCGGTGTTGGTGCCGACGGTGTCGCTGAGGTTCTTCGCGACGTCGTTGATCTGCTTGTCGGTGACGTGGAACGGGCTGTCGAGCAGCCAGTTCTTGAGGTCCTGGATACCGTCCTGGATCTTGTCGGACAGGGTGTCGAGGTTGTCCATCACCTGCCACACCACGAACCAGCCGACCAGGCCCATGATGATGAAGCCCAGGACCGCCGTGACGGCGGTCGCCAGCCCGTGCGGCAGCCCGTACCGCCTCAGCCGGGCGACCGTCGGCTGGAGCATCGCGGTGACGAGCAGCGCGGCGACGAAGGCCAGCACCACCAGTTGCACCGCGCTGATGACCCGCATGAGCACCCACAGGGTGCCCGCGAGCACGAGCAGCCGCCAGCCGGCCTCGGCGGCGACCCGCATCCCCCAGGGGATGGCCGCGACCGGATCGGGGCGCGCGGCGACCGCGGGGGCGTAGTCGGGCGGCGGCGGCACATGGTCGGCGGCGCCCTTCTCGGCCCCGCTCCCCGGCGGTACGCCGGCCGTCGCGGACGAGCCCTCGCGCGCCGCCTTCTCGTCCTCGTCATCGGCCTCGACGCGACGTTCCTCCAGGCGCTCACCCATCTTGGTGAGTTCGGCCCCCAGCTGTCCCAGCCATCCCGGCAGTTTCGACATAACGTTCCCTCTACCCCCGTCCACTCTCCCCACCGCTCCCCCCGGGAACGGTCCCGCACGACCGTACATGCGCGAAGCCCCCCACCGTAGGACGGTGGGGGGCTTCGCGTGGTTGAGAACCGAACCTCAGGAAACCTCAGGGGTTCAGTGCCTCGGGGCGCTCTAGTACCAGTGGTTGGCCTGCCAGAACGACCAGGCCGCGCACGGGCTGCCGTAGCGGCCGCTGTTCATGTAGCTGAGGCCCCACTTGATCTGCGTGGCCGGGTTGGTCTGCCAGTCGGCACCGGCCGAGGACATCTTCGAGCCGGGCAGCGCCTGGACGAGACCGTAGGCACCGGAGGACGGGTTGCTCGCCCGGTAGTTCCAGCTCGACTCGACGTTCACGATGTTGCTGAAGCACTGGAACTGGTCGGCCGGCACGATCTGCCGGGCCATCGCCTGGACCTCGGCAACGGAGTACGAGCCCTGGACGGCGAAGGAGGAGGCGCTGCGGACCTCGGAACGGCTGGCGCGTTCGGCAGCGTCCTTCTTGTCCTGCTCGGCCTTGCGCTCCTTCACCAGCCGGTCCTCGGCCGCCTGCTTCTTCGTCTTGGCGTCCTTGGCGGCCTGGAGGCGGGCCGATTCCTCCGCGGACTTCTTCGCCGTCGCGTCGGCTGCGGACGCCTGGGCGTCGGCCTGCTGCGTCAGGGAAGCGGTCTGCACCTGGGCCTGCTGGCCCGCGGGGATGTCTGCGAGCAGCGTGGTGTCGGCTGCGGTGGCCTCGAAGTTGTTGTCGTCGACAGCAGGGGTACTGCCCGCTGCAACTCCCACGACGGCGCCTACGGTGGTTACCGCTGTGGCAGATGCCACGGCGAACCCCCGGACCGAGATCCGGCTCACACGGTGTCCTTCCAGCATCGCCCGCTTAGGTGACCTCGCGGGCGCAATCGTGCCCCTGACACTGGCCTCCCTACTGCTTGGGTCACGGGAGGCACGGGCCCGGTGGGCGACTCCCCGGAGGAAGCGCCGCGTGGTACTCGCGGGCGGCATACGGACGGCGATTGTTGAGTTGTCTGGTGCGTTGCACCTCTGGTGGTGCGGGTGTGCCGTATGCGGGGCCTGACGGAAGCAAGACTCTGCCGGAACGGGACACCACGAAGCAATTCTCTGTTGCGTGTGAAAGCTCACACCCCGTTTGGAGCACGTGAATTACGGAAATGGCACCGCAACACAGTGCCGCCCGGCTAAGCTCCTTCGCTCGCCGGGCGGCACCAACTGTCCTATCCCGTGTCAGATCTGGCCTTCCTCCAGCATTTCGGTCACCAGTGCGGCGATGGGCGAGCGCTCGGACCGGGTGAGCGTGGTGTGGGCGAAGAGCGGATGACCCTTCAGCTTCTCGACCACGGCGACCACTCCGTCGTACCGGCCGACCCGGAGGTTGTCCCGCTGGGCCACGTCATGCGTGAGCACCACCCGCGAATTCGCCCCGATCCGGGACAACACGGTCAGCAGGACGTTCCGTTCGAGGGACTGGGCCTCGTCGACGATCACGAAGGCGTCGTGGAGGGACCGGCCGCGGATGTGGGTGAGCGGCAGCACCTCCAGCATCCCGCGCCCCAGGACCTCCTCGATGACCTCGCGCCCGGCGACCGCCGAGAGCGTGTCGAAGACCGCCTGGGCCCAGGGGCCCATCTTCTCGGCCTCGGAACCGGGCAGGTAGCCGAGATCCTGCCCGCCGACCGCGTACAGCGGACGGAAGACCATCACCTTCTTGTGCTGCCCCCGCTCCAGCACGGCCTCCAGACCGGCGCAGAGCGCCAGTGCGGACTTGCCGGTGCCGGCCCGGCCGCCCAGCGAGACGATGCCGACGTCCTGGTCGAGCAGCAGATCCAGCGCGATGCGCTGCTCGGCGCTGCGGCCGTGGATACCGAAGGCCTCCCGGTCGCCCCGGACGAGCCGGACGTTGCCCTCCGGCGTCACCCGCCCGAGCGCCTTGCCGCGCTCGGACTGGAGGACCAGCCCGGTGTGCACCGGCAGATCGGCGGCCTCGGGGACGTACAGCGTCTCCTCGGAGAAGAGGAGGTCCACCTGCTCGGCGGAGAGGGACAGCTCGCCCATCCCCGTCCAGCCGGCGTCGGTGATGGCGAGCTCGGCGCGGTACTCCTCGGCGAGGAGACCGACCGACGACGCCTTGATACGGAGCGGCAGGTCCTTGGAGACGACCGTGACGTCGTACCCCTCGGCCTGCAGATTGCGCGCTACCGCGAGAATCCGTGAGTCGTTGTCCCCCAACCGGTAGCCGGCGGGAAGTACGCCGGGATCGGAATGGTTGAGTTCGACGCGCAGCGTCCCGCCCAGATCCCCGAGGGGGATCGGGGCATCCAGCCGGCCGTACCGGACCCGGAAGTCGTCCAGCAGGCGCAGGGCCTGCCGGGCGAAGTACCCGAGCTCCGGATGGTGCCGTTTGGCCTCCAGTTCCGTGACCACGACGATCGGGAGCACTACTTCGTGCTCGTCGAACCGGGACATGGCGTTCGGATCGGCCAGCAGGACGCTGGTGTCGAGAACATAGGTGCGCCTGTCGGGCATGCGGCGCTTTGTGCTGGTCACCACGGAAGGACGTACCCCCTCGGACGAGGTTGGGGTGCGACGGCGTCGCGGAGCATCCCAAAGGGAGAGGACGGACCGGGCTTCGGCCACCTTGCGCGGGCCGAGCGCCGGCCCTCGACGTCAGCCGCACTGTATGTACGGTCCTTCGTGTGCAAAGGGCCTCCCGGGCGAGCGGACTCCATGCCGCTCACTTGGTGACGACATCCGCCTGGTTCCTGACCGGACGTCGACCTGTCAGGGGTATGCCCTCGAACGCGCGAAGCCATGCAGCCCGAGCCGCTCAAGACCGTCCGTCCTCGTGGACGTCACCGGTGCGCAGGGGGCGCCGAGCTGGGCGGAAATGCGGTGTCAGCCCCCGTAGCGGCGGTGCCGGGCCGCGTAGTCGCGCAGGGCCCGCAGGAAGTCGACGCGGCGGAACGCCGGCCAGAAAACCTCGCAGAAGTAGTACTCCGAATGGGCGCTCTGCCAGAGCATGAAGCCCGACAGACGCTGTTCGCCACTGGTCCGGATCACCAGGTCCGGATCGGGCTGGCCCCGGGTGTAGAGGTGCTCGGAGATCAGGTCGGTGGAGACGATCTCGGCCAGGTCCTCGAAGGAGGTGCCCTTGGCGGAGTGGTCGAGCAGCAGCGAGCGCACCGCGTCCGCGATCTCCTGGCGGCCCCCGTAGCCGACGGCGACGTTGACCAGTATTCCGTCGACCCCGATCGTGGCCTGTTCGGCCTCCTTGAGGACCGTCTGGGTGTGCGCGGGCAGCAGGTCGAGCGTGCCGACGTGGTGGACCCGCCAGCGGCCGTCGGCGACGAGGTCGCGCACGGTGTTCTCGATGATGCCGAGGAGCGGGATCAGCTCGGACTCGGGCCGGTCGAAGTTGTCGGTGGAGAGCATCCAGAGGGTGACCACCTCGACGTCGGTCTCACTGCACCAGCCGAGGAGCTCCTTGATCTTGTCCGCGCCCGCCTGGTGGCCCTCCGCGGCCGTGCCGCCCGAGGCCTTCGCCCAGCGCCGGTTCCCGTCGAGGATGACCCCGATGTGCTTGGGCACCTGGGCGTGATCGAGGCGGGCCTCCACCCGGCGGGCGTAGAGCCCGTACACCAGGTCGCGCAAGTTCACTGAGTCCACCTCTCGGTTCCGTGCGGGCCCGCCCGCCGCCTCGCCCGGGGCTGTCCCCCTGGGGATCGTCGCACCGGTAGGGGGCCGATCGCCCCGCCGTGCCGTGGCAGTCCCGAAGCCGCCACATTACTGCGCAGGCGCCGCACCGGCCCAACCCGGCCTGTCACAAGTCCGTGATAAAGAGGGAAACGTGACTGATTCCTCTTCCTATTACCTGGCCGCCGGCACGCGCTACGACTCCATGGAGTACCGGCGCACCGGCCGCAGCGGTCTCAAGCTCCCGGCCGTCTCGCTCGGCCTCTGGCACAACTTCGGCGACGACCGCGCGCTCGACTCGCAGCGCGCCATCCTGCGCCGCGCCTTCGACCTCGGGGTGACCCACTTCGACCTGGCCAACAACTACGGCCCGCCGCCCGGCTCCGCCGAGCTGAACTTCGGGAAGCTCTTCCGGCAGGACTTCGCCCCGTACCGCGACGAGCTGGTGATCTCCACCAAGGCCGGGTACGACATGCACCCCGGCCCCTACGGCGAGTGGGGCTCGCGCAAGTACCTGCTGTCCTCGCTCGACGCCTCGCTGAAGCGGATGGGCCTCGACTACGTCGACATCTTCTACTCGCACCGCTTCGACCCGGACACCCCGCTGGAGGAGACGATGGGGGCCCTGGCCTCCGCCGTGCA
Source organism: Streptomyces sp. 840.1 (assembly GCF_003751445.1). Taxonomy (NCBI): domain Bacteria; kingdom Bacillati; phylum Actinomycetota; class Actinomycetes; order Kitasatosporales; family Streptomycetaceae; genus Streptomyces; species Streptomyces sp. 840.1. The sequence continues at coordinate 911,835 of NZ_RJUU01000001.1, forward strand.
GCAGGGCAAGGCGCTGTACGTAGGGGTGTCCTCGTACAACTCCGAGCAGACCGCCGAGGCGGCGCGGCTGCTCAAGGAGATGGGCGTACCGGCCCTGATCCACCAGCCGTCCTACTCGATGATCAACCGCTGGACCGAGGAGGACGGTCTGCTGGACACGCTGGAGGCGGCCGGCATGGGCTGCATCTCCTTCGTGCCGCTCGCCCAGGGGCTGCTGACCAACAAGTACCTGAAGGGCATCCCGGAGGGTTCGCGCGCCACCCAGGGCAAGTCCCTCAACCCGGACCTGCTCTCGGACGAGGTGGTGCGCCGGCTCAACGGCCTGAACGACATCGCGCGCGGGCGCGGTCAGTCGCTGGCCCAGCTGGCCCTCAACTGGGTGCTGCGCGACAGCCGTATGACGTCGGCTCTGATCGGCGCGTCGAGCGTGCGGCAGCTGGAGGAGAACGTCGCGGCGCTGGCCGGTCCGGCTCTGACCGCGGCGGAGCTGAAGGAGATCGACACCTTCGCGGTGGACACCGCCGGGACCAACATCTGGGCCGGACGGGCCTGACAGGCCGGGCGGTCCTGCGGTCCGGCAGGGGGCCGGCGGGGAGGCGGGCCCGCGTCGCGTCAGCGGGCACCGCGGCCCCGTTTGCGCCGGGGCACAAAAAAACGGGCCGGTCCGTGGGGGGGGGTTACGGACCGGCCCGAGGGGGGGTTTCCACCATAACCCTTCGTAAGTGCTGCTGCGTGCATCGCCGCCAAATAATTACTCTCCGAATGTGCGGGGCTCCGTTGTGAGCACGGAATACGGGCCTCCGGCCCCCTCGGACCTGCACGGACGGCCCGGGGCGCCGCCTTGACGCCCGAATCGCCCACGAGACATGCACAGGACGTGCACATTCCGGCTGCGGGCGGCCGCCCGCCCCTGTTCGCGGCCCCGGCCGCAGCCGGTCGTCAGGTCGTGGAGGCCGCGCCCCGGTGGCCCCGGGTGAACCTGATTCCCACGGTGTCCCCGCCGATGACCACGAAGCGGCCGCCCTCGCAGCGGATGACGGCCTCGTGGACCTCACCCCGGTCGTCCCGGCGCTCCTCGGTGCTCAGCACCGTCCAGCCGCCGTCGGGCGGCTGCGGCAGATTCGCCATCGTGGCGAACTCCCACTGGGCGGCCGGCACACACCAGTCGGGGAGGTGCGGCCAGGTGCCGGAGCCGACGTGCAGGGTGCCGTCCGAGGCGCAGGTCAGAAGCACCGACTGGCTGTCGGACAGCAGGAATTCGACGGCCTCGGGCTCCCCCATCCGGCCCTCGGGCCGATAGAACACGCCGAGGACGCCGACGATCCGGGCGCCTCTGAGCCATTCGGCGTTCCCCTGCCGAGGGCCGCTCGTGGCTTCCTCGTCGCTGCCGACCCTCATGGCGTGGCTCCTTCCCCGTGCGCTCAGCGACCAGAGTGCCATCCTTCGGGCGCGGGAAGGGGCTACGCGGGTGAGACCGGCCGTCCGGGTTTGCGGGCCTCGATCAGAAAGCGGGTGGTGTGGGCGACGAACGGGCCCTCGTTCTCGATCAGCCGGTGCAGTGAGGCGAGTTGCGGCCGGTACCGCTCGACGGTGAAGCCCGGCACCATCCAGATCACCTTGCGCAGGAAGTAGACGACGGCGCCGATGTCGAAGAACTCGGTGCGCAGCCGCTCGAACCGCAGGTCGACGACTTCGAGACCGGCCGCCCCGGCGGCGGCGCGGGCCTGCTCCGGATCGCGGCTGCCCCGCACCTGCGGCGGCTGCGGGCCGAGGAAGTACTCGACGAGTTCGAAGACACTTGCGGGGCCGACCTGTTGGGAGAAGTACGTGCCGCCGGGCGTCAGGACCCGGGCGATCTCGTCCCACCAGGTGGTCACCGGATGCCGGCTGACGACGAGGTCGAAGGCCGCGTCGCCGAAGGGCAGCGGCGGCTCGTCCTCGTCCGCGACGACGGCCGCGCCGAGCGGGTGCAGCAGGGCGGTGGCGCGGGCGATGTTCGGCGGCCAGGACTCGGTGGCGACGGTCAGCGGCGGCAGCTTCGGCGCGGCGGCGAGGACCTCACCGCCGCCGGTCTGGATGTCGAGCGCCGCGCCCGCCCGGCCCAGCCGCTCCCCCATGGCACGGGCGTAGCCCCAGGAGGGCCGCTGCTCGGTGGCGCGGCCGTCGAGCCAGGAGAAGTCCCAGCCCGCGACGGAGACGGTGTCCGCCTCGGTGACCAGTGCGTCGAACCGGGCGCTCCGGGCCGCCTCCTGTGCCGACTGTGCGGCCTGGGCCGCGCTGGTGTCTTCGGGTGTTCCGGGCATACGGAGATCGTCTCAGCCGGACCCCGCCGCACGCGACCGTAATAGCGGCGGCGGCGCGGGCGCGGCGTCGCCGGGGCGCGGCGGCCCTCAGGCGGCCAGGCCGCCGAGGAGGATGCCGAGCAGCGCCCCGGCGATCATGAACGGGCCGAACGGGATGCCCGTCGCGCGCCCGGCGCGGCGCATGATCATCAGCGCCAGGCCGTACACCGCGCCGAACAGGAACCCGGCGAAGCCGCCCGCGAACACGACGGCCCAGCCGTACCAGCCGAGTACCACGCCCAGTGAGAGCGCGAGTTTGACGTCTCCGAAGCCCATTCCGTTCGGGTTGACGAGGAAGAGCAGGAGGTAGAAGGCGCCGAGGCCGGCACCGCCGAGCAGCGCGGACAGCCAGGAGCCGCCGTGTTCCGGCAGCAGGGCGGCGATGCCCAGGAGAACGGCGGCCGCCCCGGCGGCAGGCAGCGTCAGCCGGTCCGGCAGCCGGTGGACGCGGTGGTCGACGGCCGCGAGGAGCACGGCGACGGGGACGAGCAGCAGCCACACGGCGAGCTCGGGGCGGAACCCGGTGGTCGCGGCGACCGCGGCGCAGCCGAGGGCGGAGATGACGGGCAGGAGGAGGGCGGGCGCGTACCGAGGTCCGCCCCGGCGCGGCGGCGTGGGGCGGGGGGCCTCCGGGCCGGGGGACGCGCCCGGGTGGGTGTCCGGGGGCGGGTGCGGGCCGGGGGACGGGTGGGTGTCTGGGTGCGGGTGCGGGTGCGGGCCGGGGCGCGGGTGGGTGTCTGGGTGCGGGTGCAGGCCGCGGGGCGTCTGTGTGGACACTGCCGGATCCGCTGTTGCACAGGCCGTGCAGCGCGTGGAGCCGAGCCAGCCGCGGGCCGGGCCGGTGAGCGCGTGGCCGGCCGGGCAGGCGTCGCGCCACGCGTCCTCGGGTTCGACGGAGAACCGGTAGGCGGCGCGCGGGACCAGCAGTCCGGCCGAGGCGCCCCAGAGGGCGGCGACCGCTATCAGCGTGGCGTACACCTCACCGAGCCTAAGGGCTCTCCGGGTGCCCGCAGGGCTCTGTTCCGGCCCGGCGGGCGCGAGTTGGGGCTACCGTCGTGGACATGGCCCAATGGCGCAACGGCAGTGGAACGCTCACGTTCATGGACTCGGAGAGGGCGCGGGAGACGGACATTCCGCTGCGGATCGCGGCCTCGTACCGGCATCGGAGCCGTGGGCTGCTCGGGCAGGACGGCATCGACGGGGCGCTGCTGATCACGCCGTGCGGGAGTGTGCACTCCTTCCGTATGCGGTTCACGATCGATGTGGCCTATCTGGACCGGAAGTTGAAGGTGGTGGCGGTCCGCACGATGAAGCCGGGACGGCTCGGGCTCCCCCGCCTCCGCGCCCGGCACGTGATCGAGGCGGAGGCCGGTGCGATGGCCGGGTGGGGCCTGCGGCCGGGTGTGCGGGTGGCGATCTCGCAGGGCGACGGCTCCCCCGGTGACGGCGCGTGAGCGTGCCGGGCAGGTGATGGCGCTGACGCCCGCCGCCTCATCGGCGGGGGCGCCGACCGCCCGGTTCAGCGAACCCGGTCGTAGACCACGGCCGTCTCCCCCAGCTCACCGGTCTCCTGGTGGCTGGGCTTCCACTTCGAAGCCGGCAGGCCGTCGTCGAACAGGCCCCGGGCGACCTCGGAGGTCACCTAGGGCCTCTCGTTTGGATCATGCCGGGCTCACGGTGTCCGGCACGCACATCTGCGGCGTTGTCGTCGGTCGCCAATGCTCCGCATTGACTCCCTCCTCCGCCTTGCAGCCGCACGCACCGGACACCGCTCCCTGATCCGGCCTGATCCAAACGAAAGACCCTAGGGCACGAACATCCCGAAATCGCTCGGCCCACAAGGGATACGAGTCGTGGCGTACGGAGTACCGCTCAGTGCCGGCCACCCGCCTCACGGCGGGCCGGAGCCGAGCAGCGTCCATGCCCCGTACGCCGCCGAGGCCGAGGCGAGTAGCGCCAGGACCGTCGCCGTACGGGCGGCGGAGCGCAGCCGCAGCAGCGCGACGGCGGGCGGCAGGAGGAGGGGGAACGCGGGCATCATCAGCCGGGGCCGGGAGCCGAAGTAGCCGGAGCCGATCAGCGAGATGACGACGACGGCGATGCCGTACACGAGTACGGGTAGCGGCTGGCGCTGCCGCACGCACAGGTACACCAGCCAGCCGAGACCGGCCAGCGCCACGCACAGCCCGAGCGCCCCCGGCAGCGGAAGGCCGAGGATGAACCCGGCGAGGGCCGCGCCGCCGTCGATGCTGTTGCCCCACTGGGCCTGGACGTCGAAGTAGGCGAACGGGCTGCCTTCGCGCACGGCCACGAACACCACGTACCCGAGCCAGCCCAGCGGCGCGAGGGCCACCCCGGCGAGCATCCGGCCGTTGCGGCGGACGATGCCGTCGGTGGCACCGGCCCGGTACTCGCGTACGAGCGTGACGGCTGCGGTGATCGCCAGGGCGGCGATGAGCGCGGCGGCGGACGGGCGGGTGAGACCGGCCAGTACGGACAGCGCGCCGGCCACGATCCACCGCCGGGTCAGCGCCGCGTACAGCGACCAGGCGGCGAGCGCGGTGAACAGGGTCTCGGTGTACGCCATGGACTGGACGAACGCCGTCGGGTACACCCCCCACAGCGCGGCCAGCACCACCCCCGTCCGGCGTCCGTGGACCCGTGCGCCGACGGCGAAGATCCCCCAGGCCGCGAGGAGACCCGCCACCCACGCGACCAGCAGTCCGGCGCCCGCGACGCCGAGCGGGGTCACCTCCGCGATGCCGCGCTCCAGCGCGGGCAGCAGCGGGAAGAAGGCCAGGTCGGAGTGGATACCGCCGTCGGGCAGGGTGACGGTGTAGACGTACCCGTGCTCCGCGACCCGCTGGTACCAGACGGAGTCCCAGCGCTCGGCGAGCAGGTGGAAGGCGTCCTTCCCCGCTAGGGACGCGGCCGCCCAGAAGACGACGAGCCCGACGATCCGCACGGCCGCGTAGGCGCCGAGCGCCGGGGCCGCCGAGGCGAGCGCGGCCGAGGCGCGGGCCCGGACCCGCCTGTGCTCCTGGGAGGGCTGCGGATGCGGCCGGGAGCGGGTGGCCTGCGGGGAGGGTTCTGCGGACATACGGCCGATTATCGCCGTTCCGGGGTTCCCACCCGTGGCCGCCCCGGTCCGGGCCCCCGCGTCCGGCAGGCCCGGCCCACCCGGCGGGCCCGGCTCACCCGGCGGGGCGGATCCGCGTGAGTCCCGCCGCCAGGGCGGGGCCGAGCTCCTGGGTGAGGCCATGCCCCGGGCTGCCGGGAAAGGGCAGGTACCCCAGGAAGGAGGTCACCACGACCTCGTCGATCCCCGCGATCCCGCGCGTGAACTGCTCCTCCAGGAATCCCAGGGTGCGACGCCACTCCGGGGCGCCGGCCGCTCCGTCCCCGTCCCCGTCCCCGTCCCCGTCCCCATCTCCGTCCGCGTCTCGGTCTCCGTCTGCTTCTGTGTACGCGTGCGCGTGCGCTTCCGCGCCCAGGTAGGACCGTACGGTCTGCCGGGTGACGTCCCAGAAGAAGACGTGCGGCAGCACGGTGTCCTCGTTGAAGACGTGCGCCTCGTACAGAGCCCGGAACCCGGGGACCCGCTCCACCAAATCGGTCACCAGCCGCACGTCCGCGGCCCCGCGCCCTCCCGGTGTCTCAGTCACCCGGGCTCCTTCCGTAGAAGGGCCTGACGGTTCCGGCCAGCTTCCGCTGCACCGAGCGCAGCATCCGGATGGTCGGCTCGTCCGCGAGTCCGGTGGTCGTCGGCCATTCCACGCCGGTGCCCGCGAGATCGCTGACGAAGACGATCTCCGTGGCCAGCAGTACCCGCGCCCAGTCGGCCGGGGCGAGCGGGCGGTCGGCGCCGAGCGCGTCGCGCAGCAGATGGGCCCGGTCGACGAGGTCCTGGGCATCCGCGAACCCCATGCCGACGGCGAGCCGGTCGCCGCACCGGGCCGGGCCGCCCCATTCGAGGAGTGCCCGGCGCAGCAGCCGGGTCTCGTCCTCCGTGAGCAGCTCGCTCGCCGCCGCTCCCCGCTCCCCCGGCATCGAGACGGCCGGGACGGCCCCTCCCGGATGCCGGTCTGCCTCGCGCCCGGTCACCTGCTGGGGACCTCACTGCCGTAGACGACCCAGGGCGCCTGCTCGAAGGAGCCCACCCCGAACAGCTGCGGTTGCATGGAGGCGACCTCGGAGCGCACGGCCAGGGTGTCCGGCCAGCAGTCGAAGTACACCGACCCCTTCACGATGAACCCCCGCCAGTCCGTCGCCGCCGACGCGCCCTCGCGGTCGAGCACGAAGCCGATGCAGAGCACCGAGGCCCTGCCTATCGCCTCCCGTATCGCGCGCACGGCCGCTTCCCGTTCCTCGGGTCCCAGCGCGCCGAGGGCGAACTGCAGCGCGACCGTGCCGTCGTCCGTCCGCCGGACCCGGGTCGGGATCTCGGCTCCGCTGCTCACCCAGAGCAGGAAGTCGACCTGGTCCAGCCGTTGCAGTCCGGCCAGCAGCACCAGCTGATCCCTGGTCACCCATGACTGGGTGCCCGGTGGTTCGGCTCCCGGGCTGACGAGCGTGATGCGCCGCGTGGCCGGGTGTGCGGGACTTACGCCGGCCGCCTCCAGGTCCCCGAGCAGCGATTCCGCGTCGGGGCGGCTCCAGCCCACGTGATACGAGTAGAAGAATCCGTCACTCATGACACCGCACCCCATTTTAAGTGTGGCCACCCGCCCACCCGGACAGGCCGGTTGGCGGTCGACCGCCCTACAGGTCAGGTAGAGCGTGAAGATCCCTGCGCACCGGAGCATGCCCGATCGGCCGCCTGGCGGCGGCAGTTGCGGACGGCTCGCGGTCGGTCGCTCACGAGCCTAGCCAGCCCGGCCGCCGGGTGCATGGGTCCGGGGCCCCACGGCTACTCGCGGATCAGCGCCGCGCCGGGGCCGGAGCGGACGGCCGCGTGGCTCGTCGGCGCCCTCGAAGTGGACGAACTCGCTCTCGGCCCGCGTGCCCGCGGGGCCGGTCTCGCGGCGGCGCTCCTGGACTCCGTCACCGCACCTGCGGTGGACGGTCGTTGCCGGCTGATCACCTCGGCGCGCGCCGGACCGGCGTTGCGCCTCTACCCCGGCTGGGCCGGCAGCCGGCGTTCGTTCCACCGGAGGACTCCGAACCCGTGGCCGTCCTCGGGCTTCGATATGTGGTGGACAGGCCGTCGGTGAGCCATCAGGGTGTACCGCGATGACACGCACCGATTCGCCTCCCGCCTGGGACGAGCGCACACAGCTGACCACTTTCCTCGACTACACCCGAGCGACCGCACTGGCCAAGTGCGAGGGTCTCGCGCAGGAGGATGCCCGTAAGGCACCGCTGCCGGGTTCGCCCCTGATGACGCTCGCGGGCGTGGTCAACCATCTCCGCTGGGTCGAGTACTACTGGTTCGAGGTCGTGTTCCTCGGCGGGGAGGACGAGGGCCCGTGGACCGACGAGGACCCCGACCGCGAGATGCGCATCGCCGTGGACATGCCGCTCGCCGACGTGCTGACGGACTACGAGAAGCAGTGCGTCCGCTACCGGGAGCTCGTCGCCGCCCACGACCTGGACACCCCGGCCAAGCGTCCGCACAGCGACGGCCGCCACCCCGATCTGCGCTGGATCCTGCTGCACCTCGTCGAGGAGACTGCCCGGCACAACGGCCACCTCGACATCATCCGGGAGATCGTCGACGGCAGCACAGGCTCCTGAGAGCCCTCCCGCAGGCGAGTGGCTCCGGGTTGTCCGGGCTGGGCGGGGTCGCAGTCGACGCCAGGTGACTCGCTCAGGGAGTCCGCGCGTCGTGCTCCTCACGGCTGGCGAGGACTTCGTCCATATGGGACTGCGCCCAGCTCCTCAGCCCGCGGGTCAGGTGGTGGAGCGAGAGGCCCAGGTCGGTCAGGGCGTAGGTGACCGTGACGGGGACCGTGGGGGTCGCGGTGCGTAGGAGCAGGCCGTCGCGTTCGAGCGACCGCAGGGTCTGGGTCAGCATCTTCTGGCTGACACCGGCCAGCAGCCGGGAGAGCTCGGAGTAGCGCATCGGCTTCGGAACGTTCGACGCGCCGGCCTGCGCCGGTGCGTCACCGCCCAGCGCGCACAGGATCAGGACGACCCATTTGTTCGAGATCCGGTCGAGGAGCAGGCGGCTGGGGCACACCGCGAGGAAGGCGTTGTAGTCCGCCTTGACCTGCGCTTCCTTGTCGGCCTTCGTCGTCACTGGTCTCGCCTCTCACTCTTTGGGTTCGTTACGCACTTCAGAGTGCCTACTTCCCAGGAGGAAGCAGGTCTCCAATCATGGTGCAAGGGGCGATGGAGATACCACCCCCGACGAGAAGCAGCGAAAGGCACCACGATGGACACGTCCTCCACCTCTCTTCCCGGCGGCACCTGGACGCTGGGTGACTCGGCCGTCACCAGGTTCGGGTACGGCGCGATGCAACTGGCCGGTCCGTGGGTCATGGGGCCGCCCGCCGACCACGACGGCGCCCTCGCCGTCCTGCGCGAGGCCGCCGGCCTGGGGATCACCCACCTCGACACCAGCGACGCCTACGGACCCCGCATCACGAACGAGCTGATCCGCGAAGCGCTGCACCCGTACCCGGAGTCGCTGTTCATCGCCACCAAGGTGGGCGCGACCCGGGACGCCTCGGGCGGGTGGCCCACGGCCCGGCGCCCCGAAGACCTGCGCAAGCAGGTCCACGAGAATCTCGAATCCCTCGGCGTCGAGGCCCTCGACCTGGTCAACATGCGCATGGGCGACGCCCAGGGCCCGCAGCCCGGCTCGATCACCGAACCGTTCGAGACGCTCGCCGGCCTCCAGCAAGAGGGGCTGATCCGCCACCTCGGCGTCAGCAACGTCACTGCGGAACAGGTCGCCGACGCACGCGCCGTAGCCCCGGTCGTGTGCGTGCAGAACATGTACAACCTCGCCCACCGCCACGACGACGGCCTCGTCGACCAGCTCGCCGCCGACGGCATCGCCTACGTGCCGTTCTTCCCGCTGGGAGGGTTCACGCCGCTGCAGTCCGAGGCCCTCTCACGGATCGCGGGCCGGCTGGGGGCGGCGCCGATGCCGGTCGCGCTGGCCTGGCTGCTGCAGCGCTCACCGAACATCCTGCTCATCCCGGGAACCTCCTCCACGGCTCACCTGCGCGAGAACATCGCGGGCGCCGGGCTCTCCCTCTCCGGCGAGGATGTGGCGGAGCTGGACACCATCGGCCGCTGAGCGTCTGCCGGCGCGGGGCCGGACTGCGGTTCGCGAGCGGGCCTAGGTAGCACTGGGCGTGGACGCACCGGGCGGGGAACCACCAGTCGGGGAGCCACCGGGCGCGGCGTCCGTCCCGAAGGCGTCCCCGGTCTCGTCACTCCGGCCACTCCCGTCGGGGCCCTCGTGACCGTCACTCCCGTCGTGACCCTCGTGACCGTCGCGGTTGTCGTCGCCGTCGGTCCGGGGCCCGGTGCCTCCGTGCCGTACCCGGCCCAGCTCCACGTTGAACTGGGCGCCGGTCAGCAGGGCCAGGTTGGTGAACCACACCCAGATCAGGAACACCACCAGTCCCGCCAGCGACCCGTACAACCGGCTGTAGGAGCCGATGTACGTCGCGTACAGCGCGAATCCGGCCGAGGCCGCCAGCCACAGGAGGGCCGCCAGCATTCCTCCCGGCAGTGCGCGGCGCGAGCCGCGCGCCGATGCGGGACCGGTCCGGAAGAGGACCGTGATCAGGCAGGCGACCAGGCAGAGCAGCACGGGCCACTTCAGCACCTCCCACACCGCGTCCCCCAGATGAGCCAGGCCGATCCGGTGCCCGAGCCAACGGGCCAGCGGGCCGGAGAGCACGAGGGCGAACGCGCTGGCCATCAGGAGCAGCAGCAGCCCGATCGCCGTCGCCACGATGATGTGGGCCTTGCGCAGGGCGGGCCGGGTGTCCCGGACCCCGTGCATCGCGTGCAGCGCCCGCCGGAACACCGCCAGATAGCTGGAGGCGGACCAGACCGCGCTGAGGGTCCCGGTCGCGACCAGCAGCCATACCGCCGTCCGCTGCTCCGTGGCCGCCACGAGGGGCTGGCGCAGCGCTGCGCCGGACTCCGCCGGCGCGAAGGCCGTGATGTCCGCGATCAGCGCGTCGGTGGCCCGGGGATTGGCCAGCCCGATGACGGACACCGTGACCAGGAGCGCCGGGAGCAGCGCGAGGATGGCGTAATACGTCAGGGCCGCCGCCCAGTCCGAAAGGTCGTCGTTCCACAGGGAGACGGGCGTGCGCCGCAGCGCGACGGACCAGCGCCGCGCGGGCCCGGGATGCCCGGCGGCCCGGGACGGCGCCCCGGTGGCGGTGTCGCTGATCTTGCTGAACACGGATGAGTCTCCGGAAACGTAGGAGGCGTACGGAGCTTAGGAGGGTGGGCAGGCACAGCCGGGGCGCCTCCCGCCGCGCGGACGCGGGGGGACGCGGGAGACGCCCTGTGCTGCCTATCCTCTTCTGCTCCGGTTTACCGCCGATACTCCGGTGGCCCCGCTCGCTCCCTCTCGCTCCCGCTCACTCCCGTTCGGCTCAGCGGTGGCCGAGGCCGCGCCTGTCGCTCTCCTCCGCGACCCAGCGCGCGAGGGCGGTCAGGGTCGTCTCGGCACTGTCCGCCATGTGCGCGAGCAGCGCGTCCAGCTCCGCGCGGGTGGTGCCCAGCACGGGGTCCAGCCGCAGCAGCTGCCAGGACTGTTCCGCGACGGTGCCGGTTCCGAGCGGGCGGAAGGTCCAGCGCCACCGGACGACCTCCTCGACGACGAAGGAGAACGTGTCGCCGGGCTCGGCCTCCAGCACCTGTGAGCGGCTGGTCCACTCGCGGTCGCCGCGCCGGTTGCGTCCGCCGAACCGGGCTCCGGGGTACGGGCCGCAGCCGGCGTCGTAGCGCACCTCGCTCGCGCTCGGGCTCCAGGTGCCGATCATCCGCACGTCGCTCACGAGGTCGTAGGCGCGCGAGGGCGTGGTGGCGATCCATGCCTTCCTGGTGAAGCGGTAGTCCTCCGGGCCGGGTTGTCCGAGTTCGGTGGGGTGTGCGGTGCGGTCGGGAACGGTGGTGCTCATGGCGCCTCCCTGGGCAGGGGCCCGGCGGTCGCCGGGCCCCGTCGCGGCGGTCCGTCAGTGGTGGTCGTGGATACGGGCGGTGAGCAGGTTGGGGTCCTGGCCGGTGAGGTACGCGGCCGAGGTCACGTACGCGGTGTCGCCGCGCACGGCAACGGCCGTGGGGTTCTGCAGCCCGTCCCGGGCGCTGAGGACGATGGTGTGGGTGCCGTCGGGCTCGATCAAAGCGACCTCGTCGGTCTGGTTGAGGGCGGCGAGGATCCGGTCGCCGCGTCCGGTGAAGGTGAAGTCGTCGATTCCGGGCAGCTGCTCGGCCACGACCCGGGCGGGCCCCGCCGTGCCGTTCCTTCGCACCGGGTACCGCAGGACGGTGCCGCGGTCCAGGTTGGACACCCAGACCGCGCCGTTGTGCACCTTCAGCCCGTTGGCGCCGAGGAAGTTGTCCGGGGCCAGCTCGGCACCGTCGGCCCAGACCGTCGCACGGCCGCCGGCCACCGGTACGCGCCAGATGACGCCCCGGACCGAGTCGGTGACGTAGAGACGGCCGGAGTCCAGCGCCAGCCCGTTGGGCAGGCCGTCGGCCGGCAGTGCGGCGATGCGTTCCGGGTGGCCGCCGGGGGTGAGCCGCCAGACGCCGGTGAGGTCGTCGGTGCCCGTGGCGTACAGGAAGTACAGCGTGCCGTGCGCGTCCCTGACCAGGCCCGTGACCAGTGAGAAGCCGAGCGCCGGGGTGTGCACGCCGTCATCGGCCGGTACGGGCAGGGTCGCCAGCACCCGCACCCTGCCGTCGCGGGTCACCTGGGTGATCCGGCCCGCCTTGGAGAGGGACAGATCGAGGTCGCCGTCGGGCTCCGCGACGATGTTCTCCGGCATCTGCCCGGCGTCCAGGTCGAAGTGCTCGGTGATCCGGGCGTGCGACAGGGGCGCGGTGGAGGCCGTCGCCGAGCCTGCCCAGCCGACGGTGAGGGTGACCGTCGCGATGGCGACGGCCAGTGCGTTGCGTGCGGACTTCGTGGACTTCGCTGACTTCGCTGACTTCGCTGACACGTTGATTCCTTGCGTGGTGGGGTGTGGACGAGCGGGATGGGGTGTTGACGAGCGGGATGGGGTGGACGAGCGGGATGCGTACGGGGCCCGGTCCTGTCGTCCGTCGGCCGGGCCGGCTCGTGGCCCCACTGTGTGTCCGGGCCGCGGTGGGCAACCAGCCCCGGCTCTGCCTATCCCTGGCAGGGGCAGGCTGCGCGGGGTCCTGACCCCGGATACTCGGAGCCATGGACGCTCACGGACAGCTCGGCGCCTTCCTCCAGGCGCGGCGGGCGCAGTTGCAGCCTCAGGACGTCGGCCTGCCGACCTACGGGGACCGCCGCCGGGTGCCGGGACTGCGGCGTGAGGAGCTGGCCCTGCTGGCGGGTGTCAGCGCCTCCTACTACACCCGCCTCGAACAGGGGGCCTCCTGCCACGCCTCCGTCGAGGTGCTGGACGCGATCGCCCGCGCCCTGCGTCTGGAGGAGACCGAACGGCTGCACCTGCGCGACCTGGCCACCGCCTGCCGGCACCGGGTCACGGCCCGGCGCCCCCCGGCCGAGCGACCGGCCCAGGCCGTGCGCGACCTGGTGCGGTCCCTGGGCGAGGTGCCCGTCGTGGTGACCGGGCGGCGCAGCGACGTACTGGCCTGGAACGCCGCGGGGCACGCGCTGCTGGCCGGGCATGTGGACCCGGCCGGTCCCGAACGCCCGGCGGACCGGCCGAACATGGCGCGCCTGGTCTTCCTGGACGCCCACATCCGTGAGCTGTACGTCGACTGGACGGCGAAGGCCCGAGCCGTGGTCGGCAATCTGCGACTGGTCGCCGGGCGGCACCCGCAGGACGCCCGGCTGACCGCGCTCATCGGCGAACTCACCACACAGAGTTCCGAGTTCGCGGGCATGTGGGCCGATCACCGGGTGCGGGCCTGCGACAGTGCCGAGTACGAGCTGCGGCATCCGCTCGTCGGCTCCCTGACGGTCACCCAGCAGACACTGACGGCGCCGTCCGAACCCGAGCAGTCCCTGGTCATGGTGACCACCGCCGCCGGATCGGCCTCCGAGGCCGCGCTGAAACTCCTCGTGCAGGCCACGACGGCCGGGGCGGGGACCGGGGGGCCGGCCTCGCGCCCGTCGGACTTCAGCGCCCCCGGTAGTGGTCAGCGACGGCGGTGAACGCGGCCTTCGGCTCCCACGGCAGCCCCGGCCCGCCCGCGTCGAGGCGGTCCTCGTACACCTTGACGATGCCGTAGCCGGCCAGGTCCAGATCGTCACGGGGGTCGCCGTCGGGGCGGTGCACGTGGTCGTACTGCGCGAAGGTAAACACGAAGGCGCTGTCGACGCCCCCGGCCCCGAAGACCTCCAGCAGTTCACGCAGGTACGCGGCCTGCCCGGCCTCGTCGCGGGCGTACTCACCCTTCAGCCGGACGGGGCGGGCGTCCTCCCCGTACTCGACGATCTCCAGCCCCTCCGCACCCCGGTCCCCCGCGCCCCGGTATCCGGCCGAACCGAACTCGGTGATCGCGACCGGCTTCCCCTGCGCCACGAGGTCCCGGACGCCGTCGGCGAACCGGCCGGCTGTCGCGGCGGACCGGTAGAGGTCCAGGGAGACGATGTCGAAGGGCGCCCAGTCGACGCGTTCGAGCGGCACGGCGGCGTAGGTGACCCTGCCGCCGAAGCGCTCGCGGACGAGCGCCGCGGCCCGGCCGAGGAACTCGTTGACCCGAGTGCTCAGCTCCCCGAGGTGCTCACGCAGGAAGTCGGGCCTGCGCAGCGCGGCGACCCGCTCGCCGAGGCTCTCACCGGGCAGGAACCCCTCGTTCATCAGGCTCAGTTCGGCACCGCAGACGAACACCACCTCCGCTCCCCGCAGCCGGAGCCGTTCCGCCCGCTCGGCGCAGTCGGCGAAGAGCGACAGCATCTCGCCGGCGGCCAGTTCGAGCGGATACGGGGAGAACCAGACCTCCAGGCCGAGGTCTGCGGCGTACGCCGCCGCGAGCTCCACCCGGTCCGGATCACCGCCCATGACCCGGACCGCGTTGCAGTGCAGTTCGTCCCGAATGACGCGCAGCTCGCGCTCGACCGTCACCGGGTCGAAGGACGCCCGGGACGTCACTCCGTTCCTGACGAAGCCGGTGTCGTAACTGATCCCTCTGGCCCGCATGCGTCGCTCCCCCGTCACTCTTCCTGACACTTACGGTACCGAACGTACCCTATTTGCGGCTGCGCTGGAACGGCAAGCAAAATGGGAGGGTACGAGCGGTACCGTCAGCGGGAGGCGCGATGGCAGAGGACGCGGCGGGGCAGCCGGTCGCCGGGCAGACCCGGCGACGCGGAGCCGTCCTGGAGGAGGCGATCCTGCGTGCCGCGGCGGCCGAGCTGACCGAATCGGGATACGCCGCCCTGACCATGGACCGGGTCGCCGCCCGTGCGGGCACCAACAAGAACGCCATCTACCGCCGCTGGCCGAACCGGCTCGCCCTCGGCATCGCCGCCTACCGGCAGTTGTCCACGACGATCCAACCGCCCGACACCGGCTCACTGCGCGGCGACGTCCTGGAGCTGCTGCGCCGGGCCAACCGCAACTGGAGCTCGCCGTTCGGCACGATCCTGCGCGAGCTGATCTCCGCGGCGGGCGGCGCGTCCGAACTCCTGGCGCAGCTCCAGGACCAGTCCGGCGATTCCGCGGCCGCCCCCTGGCTGACGGTCCTGGGCCGCGCGGTGGCCCGGGGCGAGGCCTCCCCGGAGGCGCTGCACCCCAGGGTCGCCACCGTGGCCATGGTGCTGCTGCGCAACGAGTTCGTCGTACGCGGGGTCCCGGCCGCACCGGACGACGTCCTCGTCGAAATCGTCGACGAGGTGTACCTGCCGCTGGTGCGGCGACGGGACCCGGCGACGCCGGACTGACCCGAGGCCTCGGGTCACGGCACCTCACATCAGCCCGCGTCAGCCCGCGTCAGCTCCCGCCTCCTCCCGTCAGCTCGCGTTCGCGGGAGGGACCGGCGGCCAGGGCACGTCGGCCAGGAGGGGGACGATCGTCTCCTCCTCGTAGTCGAGGTGGGCGTTCAGCTCCGCCGACATCCGCGCCAACTCGGCTCGGAAGCTGTCCGGTTCGGCGATCGCGATACCGGCGAGCAGCTCCACCAGCGCCGCCTGGATCCGGGCCACGGTGCGGTGTTCCGCGTCGAGCCGGGCGAAGGTGTCACCCAGGTCGGGGTGGTACCGCGCGATCCCGGGAAACAGGTGCCCGTCCTCGCTGGTGTGGTGGAACTCAAGGGCCTGGCAGAACGCCAGGCAGCGCTGCCTGATCTGCAGCCCGAGGCCCGGCGCCGGCGGCCGGCCCGGCCCCTGGTGGGTCGCACGCTCGGCGAAGTGGGCGTCCGCCTCGGCCGCCACCTGCCGCAACTGGCCGCGAAGCCAGGTGTGGACCTCCATGACCTTGTCGGCCAGGGTGCGGACCTCGCCGGGCCGCCACCCGTCGGGGTCGGCGCGCTCCAGCACGACGACGGGCAGCACCCGGTCGGTCCGGGCCTGGTAGTCGCCGTACCCGGGGGCGGACTCCACGGCGTGCGCGAACAGTTCGTCGCGCCGGTCACCCTCGGCGGGGACCGCGAGGGCCTGGAAGGTGCTGGTGCCGATCTCCACCCGGACCACCGGGTGGGCGAGCAGGTTGTGGTACCAGGCGGGGTGGCTCGGCGCGCCGAGATTGGAGCCGACGAGCAGGATCAGCTCGCCGTGGCGGACGTAGCCGAGCGGGGTGGTCCGCTCGGCCCCCGACCTGGCGCCGGTGGTCGTCAACAGGAGGAGGTCGCCGCCCGCGAAGGGGCCGCCGACCTTTCCCCCGTTGGCGCGGAACTCCTCGATGATCGTTTCGTTGAAGGACGTGGGCATACGGATGCGTGTCTCCGGAGCTTCGGTGATGTCCGCAGTGGCTGCGGGTCATGGTGTGTGGTGACGTGCCCAGGACGAAGCGACCGCGCAGCCTCCCGAACGGGGCGCGCGGGTGCGCCGGGCGGAACGGGAGGGTTGAGTGTGCGCGGCTTCGCCGCGTCAGCCGCAGGGCGCGGAGTGAGAACTCATGACGGACCCCTGGGTGAAGGGTGCTCGCCCGATCACCGGCCGGCCCACTGCTCTTTGGCCGGCGTCACGCGACACCGCCTCCATTACACGTATCCGCCCGCCGCGTGTCAACGCGGCCCTCTGCCGTCGAGCGGCTTCACCCGACGCCGAAGCTCACGCACCGCCCGGCACGGGAGGGCGTGCCTGGCGACGGTTCAGCGGCCGGCTCCTCGTACGGGGACCAGTTGCCCGCCTCGTCGTCCCCTTCCTCGAACCATCCACTTCATGCGGGCCCTCGCAGTGGGGCCACGGCCCGTCGGCGCCGCGGGGCGGGGGCGCAGCCGGGCCGCCGTGCGTGCCGGCGGAACCAGCGCGGGGAAGACCGCGGCACCATCGGTCGGCCGTGGCGGAGCGACAGGCGTGACATCCATGGCATCGATCCTGCCAACCCCCCTGAAAGCCGCCGGGCGCGTACCGCCTCAGCGAGGCAGCACCACCCAGGACTTGTTGCCGAGCCGCTCCCGCTGCGGAGCCTCGCACGTCCCCCACTCGCCTCCCCAGTCGTCCACGACGGCGGCCAGCATCCAGAGCGCACGCCGCCGCCGCACCTCGCAGAGCGCGGCCGTGTCCGGTTCGGCATGGTGCGGGTGCTGGTCCCAGACGAGGAGGCGGACCGCGTCGTCGCGCCGGCGCAGCGACACGTACAGCTCCCGGCCCGGAGTCATCCGCGCGCTCACCGCGAGGAGTTCGGACACGGCGTGCGTCGCTGGCCAGACGTACGGGGCGAGCCCATGAGCCTCCAGGGCCGCGCCGACGGCCGTCCGGCCGATGACCGCGCTGCGGGGGCTGCCGGGCAGCGTGAGGCTGAGGCTCAGCGCGAGCCCGGCCCCGTCACGCCCGGCGCGACTCCTCGGGCGCAGGTAGGGCCCCGGGCCCTGGTCCGCTGGGGCGAGGGCCGGACAGAGTGCGGCGAGTGGGGATGAGTACACGTTTGACTCCCCTTTTACGGGTGCGAGTTGGTGGCGTCTCTCTTCCTCATGGGTGCGCACGAATGGCTTGCGCCTTACGGACGAACAGTGGCCTGTCTCCCTGGCGCGGCCCCGCCCTTCCCAGGGAAGGAGGTAGCGGGCAGGCCCGCGCGATGCACTTCCGGCTCGTCGCTGCGTAAGCGGTGCGTTACCGAATGTAGCGCGCCAGGGGCCATATTGGCCACCAAGGTCGGAAAAAATGCCCCTCGCACACTCAAGCCGTCATCTACACGGCAGACTTCAGCGAGATGGCCACGGAAGGACTGACATGTCATCGCGAACCTCACCGACCGAGCGTCAGAGGCGCTTGGGGCGCGAACTCCGCAAGATGCGCCTGGCAGCCGAAGTCTCCGCCGAGACAGCCGCCGGTCTCCTCGGGGTCGACCGGTCCAGACTCTCCAACATCGAGCAAGGCATCCGAGCCATCAGTGAGGACCGCGTACTCGCCCTGGCCCACGCATGCGCCTGCCAGGACCAGGCGTACGTCGAGGCGCTGGCCGCCATGACGAGGCGCGCGAGGAGAGGCTGGTGGGAGCGGTATCGCGACTCGCTCCCCGACGGCCTGCTCGACATCGCGGAGCTGGAGGCCCACGCGCTCCGCATGCGGAGCGCGCACTCCGTCCACATCCCCGGAATCCTCCAGACCAGCGATCACGCATTGGCCGTCTTCCGAGTGGTCGTCCCAGCCCTCCCGGAACACGAAGTCGCGCTGCGGCTCGCGCACCGCGTGGAACGACAGCAGGTTCTGGAGGGCACAACGCCGCCCGAGTACACGGGTGTCATACACGAGGCGGCGTTGCGCATGCAGTTCGGTGGCCGCAAGGTCGCCCGTGTCCAGCTCGATCACCTGCTCACCGCATCAGAGAGCCGCCACATCACCCTGCGGGTCATCCCCTTCGAGGCGGGCGCGTTCCCGGGTGCCGGTCAGACGGTCAACTACGCGGAAGGGCCGACGCCTCGGCTGGACACCGTGCAGGTGGACAGCACCCACGGCCCCGAATTCCTGGATGGGGAAGAACAGTTGGCGAAGTATCGTTCCCATCTCGACTGGATGGAGCGGATCGCTCTGCCGCCCCAGAAGTCACGGGACTTCATCCATGGCATCGCACGCCACCTATGAGGGAGCCACCATGCGGGACGTCACGTGGGAAGAACCGTTCTGCGGCGAGGGCGCCAGCTGCTTCAGGCTCGGCACCGACCAGGAGGGCAACGGCTACATCGCCGTCCTCGGCTCGGAGGAGCACTTCCTCACTGACAGCCGCGAGGCACTCCAGCAGCTGATCCGCGACATCAAGGCCGGCAAGGCGGACCACTTGCTGTGACAGCGGGTCTCGTCACTCGCTCTTCGACGACAGGGGCGCCCACGTGTACCGGACGCGTACGCCCCGGTCCTGGAGCCAGGCGGTCTCGCGGCGGCGGAGTTCGGGCGCGGACTCCGGCGCGATGGCGCTGGGCCAGCGGACGAGTACCGCGGTGACATGGCCGGTTCGCACCAGCTGTCTCACTCGCCGCCATCCCCGGCGCTGGGCCGGGTCGGGCTCGCCGTAGGTGTCGGTGACGACCTCGGCGATGGTCAGCCCGCGCTCCTGGGCGAACGCGTGGCCCTCTCTCCGTGCACGCTGCGTGGCCGCCCCGGGCGCGCGGGGGGCCCTGTCCGCGCACACGTACAGGACGACGGGAGAGGCGGTTTCAGCGTGGGGGGTCATGGGTGCCTTCTGTAGATGCATCGAGGAACGGGGATTCCTCGCCGCGCGAAGGAGGCGTAGCGGGGCCGTACGGTTTCGACCGGGGTTTTCGCCGTTGAGCGGGGGGACCGGTCCGGTGCACGGCAGGCGGGGCCTGTCCGCGCCGCGTTCGGGGTGTCGCCGCCGGGGCGGGCGCCGTACTCGGCGCCGGGCCGCACCCATGGCGTCAGGAGTGGGCCGCCAACTCGACCCAGACGACCTTGCCTTCCGCATGCGCCGAGCGTGCGGAGCCCCAGCGGTCCGCGAGTTGGGACACGAGGAGCAGGCCTCGCCCGTTCTCCTCGTCCGGGCCGGCGAGATGCTCGGGCGCACGGACCGGGGTGCGGCCCTCGTCGTGGAGTTCGATACGCAGGCGCCGCTCGTCGTCGGTCAGCGTGAGGCCGCACAGGACCCGGCCGCTGCCGGTGTGCAGCACGGCGTTCGTGGTCAGCTCGGAGACCAGCAGCACCGCGTCGCAGCACGTGTCGCCCGGTACCTTCCAGGCGCGGAGCCGGTCTCGCACGGTGTCGCGGGCGGCTCTCGCGCTGGTGCGCAGGGCGGGCAGGCCGAACCAGTACTCCCGACAGGGCTCGGTCGCGGCTAAGGCGGACGTCGCGGGCGGGGCCGGGGCGGGGGACGTGTGCAGAGTCACGGATGTCGCCTTCCAGTGCCTTCCGGGGGGCAGGCGCGGTGTGGGGGTGCGGGCTGCGGCCCGATGAGAAAGAGGCGCGTGCCGAGGCAGGCCCCCTGCGGTGAGGTGCCGACGACGGCATCGGCATCACGCGTCCTGTCCGGACCGGATGCCTCGTCAGAGCTGCGACTTGACCACTCACATGTCAACTATCGCGTGCTAGGACTCACGCTGCAACCGACTCCCTGATAATTTCAGCAGTGCCGGTATCACCCTGGCGTCGTCTTCAAGCCACTGTAAGAATGGTGTTGTTGATGAACTCTCAGGAGGTTGGGCGTGAGCGAAGCCCGTTCCGGCACCACCGCGCCGACGGTCCTGCGCATGATCCTCGGGCGTCGGCTCCAGGACATGCGGCTCGCAGTCGGTGCGTCGCTGGAGGACGCGGCGAAGGCTCTGCGCGTGACACCCCTGACGATCCGGCGGCTCGAGAAGGCCGAGGTCGCCCTGAAACCGCTGTACGTCGAGAAACTTCTGGAGACCTTCGGGGCGGACCGCCAGGAGATAGACGAGTTCGTCGACCTGGCCGAGCAGGCCAACGAGCCCGGCTGGTGGCACTCCTACCGCGACGCCGTGCCGAGCTGGTTCACCGCCTATGTCAGCCTGGAGACCGGCGCCCAGACCCTTCGCACCTATGAACCCCAGTACGTCACGGGCCTTCTGCAGACTCACGACTACGCCCGCGCCGTACTGCGCGGAGGGTTGCCGAACGGCAGCGACGAGGAGCTCACGCGCCGCGTGGAGCTGCGGCTGCGCCGCCAGAGCCTGCTGGAGCGCGAGGACGCCCCCACGTTGTGGGTGGTCATGGAGGAAGCCGTCCTGCACCGGTCGGTGGGTGGCCCCGACGTGATGCGGGAGCAGATCGAGCGGCTCCTCGACGTGTCCGAACTCCCGCATGTCAGCCTCGACATCGTCTCGTTCGACGCAGGTGCGCACGTCGGGGCGTGCGCCCCGTTCACGTACTTCCGGTTCGCGGAGCCCGAGCTGCCGGACATCGTCTACAGCGAAATCCTGTCCGCCTCCGTCTACCTGGACCAGCGGGTGGACGTCGTCGCCCATCTTGAGGCGCATTCCCGTATGGCGCTGCTGACGTCGTCCGAGGACAGCAGAGCGCTCTTGAACCGCATGCGCAAGGAGTACTCGTGACGATCACCGACAAGTGTGTCTACAACGGAATGTCGGCCCGCGATCTCGGGGAACAGGGCTGGGAGCGCCCCTGGAGCGGGCCGAACGGCGGCCAGTGCGTCGAAACGAAGAAGCTCGCCGACGGCCGGGTGGCCGTACGGCAGTCGACCGACCCGGCCGGGCCGGCGCTGATCTACGCACCGGAGGAGATCGCCGCGTTCGTGCGCGGGGTCAAAGAGGGCATGGCCGATCACTTGGCCGCCGGGTGAACCGGCGGCGGACAGCGGGAACGCCGACACCGGTCCCGTTCCAGGCCTGCGGGCTGACAGACACACGGACGAAGGGGAGCACATGAGCACCAGGCAGGCCGGCCGGGACCTCGACACGAGCAGGCCGCACTCGGCCCGGATGTACGACTACTTCCTGGGTGGCAAGGACCACTTCGAGATAGACAAGGAGGCGGCCCTGGTCGCCGCCGAGGCCCACCCCGGCCTCTTCGTGACCGCCCGCGAGAACCGGGCGTTCATGCACCGGGCCACCCGGGCCCTGGCGCAGGAGCACGGCATCCGCCAGTGGCTCGACATCGGCACCGGCATCCCGACCGAGCCCAACCTGCACCAGGTCGCCCAGTCCGTGGTCCCCGAGGCCCGTGTCGTCTACGCGGACAACGACCCCCTCGTCCTCAAGTACGCCGAACGCCTCATGCGCAGCACGACGCAGGGACGCACGACCTACATCGAGGCCAACGTCAAGGACCCCGACGCGTTGCTGGACGCCGTGCGCGCCTCGGAGGTCCTGGACTTCGAGAAGCCGATCGCCCTCTCCCTGAACGCGCTCATGCACTTCATCACCGCGCCGAACGACCCGTACGACATCGTCCGCCGGCTCCTCGACGCACTGCCGGTCGGCAGCGCCCTCGCGATGAACCACTGCACGCCGGACTTCGACCCCGTCGTCTGGAACGCGGTCGCGGAGGTCTACACCAGCTCGGGGACTCCGGTGGAGTTCCGTTCGCACAAGGACATCAGCCGCTTCTTCGACGGCCTCGACGTGATAGCCCCCGGCCTGTGCTGCTGCCACCGCTGGCGCCCCGCCGGACCCACCGACGGCACGGAGCCCGCAGACGCCCAGATCGGCCTGCTGGCGGGCGTGGGCATAAAGCGCTGAGGGGTGGGGGCCTTGCTCGCCAACCTCTCCCGCGGAAGGCTCACTTAGCGCCCCGGGCCCTGCTGCGGGAGAGGTGGGGGCGCATGCGAGCGTGGTGACCATGACCACCGACAACACACCAGCGGATGAGCGAGTCACCCGGGCATGGAGCCGGATCGTGGAGTGGCTGGCCGAATACACCCCGCCGTCGTACGCGGCCCTCAGGCCCGGCGCCTCCGACACCGACATCGCGGCCCTGGCAGAAGCCCTCGGCGTGAGCGTTCCGGACGAGCTGGAGGCGCTGTGGCGGCTGTCCGCCGGCGAGGACGGCGTAGCGGGTTCGGGGCTCATGCTGGGCGACTGGGCCCTGATGCCGCTGGACGTCGTGATCACGGTCCACCGAATGCAGATGGAGATGCAGGAGGGGCACGGCGAGGACGAGGGCGCCCTGGTGCTGTGGAAGCCGTCCTGGATACCGTTCTGCTCGTTTAGCCCCAACGACACCGTCTACGGCCTCTACCTCAACGGTGAGACCGGGGAAGTCTGCAAGTGGACCAGATACGGGGAGCGCGAGCGGGAGTACGAGTCGCTGCCCGCCTACCTGGAACTCATGGCGGTCAGTCTGGAAGCCCCCCTGGCGACGGCCGGCCCGGAGAAGCCCGGCATGAACGGCGGCGCCCTCATGTGGGGACCGCCTTCCGACGAGGTGCGCGGGGAGCAGTGGCAGCACCACCTGGGTCAGGCCCCGCCGCGCCATCCCGCGAAGACTCCCGGCGCGATCCGGGAAGCCCTGCCCGTCGATGAGCGTGCGGAGTTCGATGCGCGGCGCGACGCGCTCGACCTGGGCGACCCCGAGTCCGTCACCGCCTTCCGGGACCACTGGTGGGAGCGCGCCGTGCAGGCCCAGGAGGAGCTGGAGGACGCCGTGGCGAACGCGCTGGGCGGGAACGTCATGGCCGCCCCCGGCCGCCTGCTGGCGCCGGAGTACGAGGCCACGCTGCCGCCCGCTGTCCGCCACCGTCCGCCGTCCCTCCACGACGTCCGGTCCGCCCTGCGCCACGAGAGCATCCGCGCGCGTTTCGACCGGGACCATATGGCCGCGATCCCGCCGCACTATCCGGCGCTGCTGCTGCGGTGGTGGGACCTCGCCCGCCTGCTGGCCGACCCTCGCGGAGAGCGGGCCGTACGCGCTGTCCTCCATGGCCGCCGCGTCTCCGGTTGACCATGGCGGCGGTCACCGCTGCTGACGGGGCCGCTTGGGCACCTCGGAGGAGACGGCCAAGCGGCCCCGTGACCGTGGCTCTGTAGGCCCTCGGTCGTGCGGTCGGGCGGTCGTGCGACGGGTCAGGAGGAGCCGCCGCGCGGGAAGGAGACCTCGACGCGGCGGTTCTTCTTCCGGCCCTCTTCCGTGCTGTTGTCGGCGATCGGGTACTGCTCGCCGTAGCCGCGGATCTCGAAGGTGATGTCGGGCCCGAGTTGCTTCGACAGGACTCCGTTCACAGCGTCGGCACGCTGCTTGGACAGAACATCTCCGTGAGCGGAGGATCCGAGGTCGTCCGTGAAGCCGAACACGCGCACCTTGGTGGCATTCTGCTTCTCGATCTCGGCGCTGATGGCAGCAATACGAGAGTTGGCCTCGGAGCTCAGCTTGGCGCTGTCCTTACCGAAGAGCACCTCCGCCTGAAGGGCGAACTTCACACTCGCGTTCGAATCCTCGCGACGCTCCTGGCCCCCTTCATCCTCGACCACCTGAATGATGTCGAGGACTCTGGCCGGAGCCAGCGTGCTGCCCTCCGGCATCTTGAGGTCGGGATCGTTCCCGTCCACCGCGACCGGTGGCGTCTCCGAGGCTTCCGTCCCCGGGGGCACGCTCGGGCCGTCATCCGCCTGGGCCGTCGGCGCGCCGAAGACCGACACACAAGACAGCAAGAAGGCAGTGACAATGGCTGTTCCCGCAATCTGCCTCGGCTGACGCGATGATGTGTGGGTCATGTCAGACATCATCCAGAGATCTTCAGTGACGTGGTCGCAAACGTCGGCAGGGTGAAGTCAACCTCGGTCGTCGTGCTCGGTGGCGCCGGGAACTGCATGAACACCGGAGTGGACTTGCCGGGCTGGACCGCCGACATGTCCGAGGTGCACAGGCACCGGCCGTCCGTGTCACGAAGGATGTAGTAGCGCTTCTTACCAGTCTTGTCCACCAGCGTCGCACCGGCGACGGAGTTGAGATTACTGTTCACGATGTTGCTTTCGGTGCCGACCCAAGCTGAAGGGTTCACAGGCGTGTCGCCCTTGTTCGTCAGCTCACCCTGCACGGTGACGAACCCGCCCGAGTCGCGTTTCACCTGATTGATGACCAGCAACATACCCTTGTCGCCCCTGGCTTGAGCCAGATTGGCGTTCGGGTCCACTGGGTCCCCGGCGGCGGTGTCTTGCTGCGCGCCCTTGTCGCCGTCGGTGCCCCTTTCCGCAGACTTCGAAGGTGCAGACGCTCCGACGTCCTTCGCTCCCCCACCGTCGTCCCCACCGCAACCAGTGACGACGAAGGCCAAGGCAGCCGCCATCGAGGCGGCCGCCACTGCCCTTTGGGACTTCGTGGTGCGCCGAATGCTCATGGGCTCAGAATCCTCTACTCGTCTGCTCATTGTTCGCTGTCAGTTGTCGGTCAGGTGCACGGCAAAGATCAACTTGCCGAGTTCAGGGACAGGGTCCTTATCGGTCAGGTCGATCGTGACGTCCTGACCCCCGTCACAACGGAACTCAAACGGCCCGAGCGTGCCGTCCGCATCGCCTTTGCCCTTGTCGCCGTCGTCCTCGTCCCTGCTCTCGCTCTGCCCGGGGTCAGGCGCTTGAGGAACGGACTTCAAGGTGCACCGGAACTCGACCACCGCTGTGGCCGATGCCGTGGCATGAGCGTTCTTGGTCGAAGGGATCACCGAAGAACCCACTGTGTAGCGAGTCCTGACCTTGGCAGTGACTCTGTCCTGCCAGTACCCCTGCCGCCAGTAGAAGTCGGTCAAGTCCGAGCGATTCCTGGATGCAAGCCGAACGGCTTCGGACTCCCCCGCTCCGAAGTACTGATAGCCCCCCAAGAAGTCATTGAGACCGTCAGGTTCCCGAAGCGCCTGGAGGAACGGCACCATCAGGTCGTCGCGCGCCTGCTGAGCAGCGGCGAGTGCAGCAGCGTCGGCGGCACCCTGGGCTCCATTGCGCGCGGCCGCGGCCTGACCGACCGCGAAGAAGGCAAAAGCGAGAAAGAGCAGGCCCGCCACCATCACGATGTAGATGGGGAAAGCCTGCCCTGCCTCGCTGCGGTCCCTCGCAGTCACTAGCCTGCCTTGACCTGGGACACCAACGCAGTGATGCGGGTAGTGATCGCCGCACCGATTCCCGAAGCCACCATGCCGCCGATGATCGCGACGATCACCAGGATGATCCCGAGGTACTCGAACGCCGTCTGGCCGCGGTCCGCGGTCTCGTAGCGCTTCTGGAGCCTCGATACCGCCGTGTTGGCCCAGCCGTTGACACGGGCGGCGGCCTTCAGAGTGATGTTCGACATGGTGTTCCCCTCCGGATTCGGCCAACCGATTGCCGGCGGGCGCGCAAGTTCCTTCGCTGCCAACCCCGTTACCGGCTTCCTCCCGGTCTCTGACAAGGGTGACATGAGAAACATACGGCGGAACCCCGATTGCGCCAGAGGGTCTCAGGGCCCTTTCCCGGGCCCATTCAGCCATTCGGGTACCGCTCCGCCCTCGCATGGCTACCTTCCCCTCTGCGGGGCGGGGCCGGGGGCGGGGGCTGTGCCCAGCCGGCGGGTGATCGACTCGCTTCGGCCGGCGCTGTGCGGCTTGGGGAAGATCCGGTTGATCTGGTTCTTCACGGCCGTCTCGCCGGTGAAGCGGGTGGCGGCGATTTGCTGGTTGCTCATTCCTGACGCGATCAGCTCCACGACCCCCACCTCCCTTGAACTCTGCCTGTACTGCGCCCCGTTATAGGCGGCACCCAGCCTCCCGGTCACAGAAGACTGTCCCATACCTAATTGCACATGCGAAAGACCCTGCGAGTGCGGTACGGGGCGATTCGCAGACGGGCCCCTCGATGGCTGGGCGTGGCGCTCTGCGTACCCCAGCGCCACGGAGGCGGTGGTGAGGGCGGGAGCAGCGGCGTCTCGCATCCGGTTCATCCAGAGCATCCCGGTCACCCGCCTCATCCGCCGAGGAACGAGAAGTCGACGTCGGCCCCGTAGACGAATCCGACCGTGAGCAGCAGCAGGGTGCCGGGGAGCAGGAAGGTGGTGACCGCGAAGGTCGCCTTCGGGACGGCCTTGGCCGCCTTGCGGCGGGCGTTCTGGGCGTCGGTGCGGCGCATGTCGTTGGCTATCTGGATCAGCGTCTCGACGATCGGCGCGCCCAGTTCCTCGCCCTGCTGGAGTGTCGTGACGAACATCGCGACCTGCTCCGAGTCGTTGCGTCTGCGGAGCTCCTCGAAGGCCTCGCGACGGCTGACGCCCATGTCCATCTGGCGCAGGGTGATGCGGAGTTCGTCGGCCCAGGGGCCCTCGTACTTCTCCGCCACGCGTTCCAGGGCCTGCCGGAATCCGAGGCCCGCAGAGACGACGACGGCGAGGACGTCGAGGAAGTCGGGGAGGGTGCGCTCGATGTGGTCCCGGCGGACCCGGACGGCCGACCAGATGCCGACCTCGACCCAGAAGATGCCGAAGGCGACCAGCAGGACGGCGAGGAAGATCTGGCCGCGCATCAGCATCGTCAGGGCACCGAGCGCGCCGAGCGCCCCGTAGACGGCGCGGCGGGCGGCGTACCGGTCGATGGTGAGGCCGCCGGGGTTGCCGGCCATGTCGATCTGGCGGCGCTTCTTGCTGACGGCCTTGGCGCCCATCATCCTGAGCACCGCGGGGGCCCACCGCATGCCCATCCGGTCGATGACGGAGCCGACCGCGCCGGTGCGGGTGGAGCCGACCTCCAGGGCGATGGCGAGGTCGCCGGGGAGCTTGGCGTCGGCCCGGTACATCCGGATGCCGGCGATCGCGCCGTACACGGCGAGTCCCACCACGAGTGCGAGCAACAGGTCCATGTCCGCTCCTCCCCTCAGACGTCGATGCGGGACAGGCGGCGGATCACTACGAATCCGATCGCGTACAAAATGAGCGCGACGACGACCGCGGCCTGGCCGATCAGCGCGCCCGTCATCCGGTCGAGCGCGCCGGGCATCACGGCGTTCATCAGGAGCATGGCGGCGAAGCCGAACCCCGGGACGGCGTAGGCCGTGACGGTCACCTGGGAGAGCTGGGTCCTGACCTCGCGCCGGGTCTCCTTGCGCTCCTCCAGCGTCTCGGTGAGGTTGCGCAGCGAGCTGACGACCATGCCGCCGGCCCTGTTGGACAGGACGAGGGTGGTGACGAGGACGACGAGTTCGCGCGACGGCAGCCGGTCGGTCAGCTCGCTCAGCGCGTCGTCCAGCGATTCGCCCACGTCGAGCCGGCGCACGACCCGGGCCAGCTCCTCGCCCGCCGGGTCATCCAGTTCCTCCGCCGCCATGGCGAGCGCGGTGCGCAGGGCGAGTCCGGCCTGGGTGGCGTTGGCGAGGATGCGGGAGAGCTCGGGGAGCTGGTTGATGAAGCGGTCGGTGCGTTTGGTCCGCTGCCAGTTCAGGAAGGCGTTGGTGCCCCAGAGGCCGATCAGGGCGGCCACGGGGCCGAAGAAGGAGGCCAGGACCGAGGAGGCGGCCAGCCAGAGCCCGGCCATGGCGATCAGTGCGTAGACGAAGAACTCGCCCGGCGTGATCTCCAGCCCGGTGGCCGTGAGTTTCAGCTCGATCCTGCGGCCGAGACCCGTCGTACGCAGTCTGCGGTCGATGCCCTGGAAGCGGCGGTGGCGCCCCCCTGGCGGCAGTTGGCCCGGGTGCGAGAGGCGGTCGAGGAGGGCGTCGCGGTCGGCCTTCCCGCCGGCGTACGCGTGCAGACCCACGACGCCGAGTACGCCGCAGACGAGGGTGACGCCAATCGTGAGGAGGGCGAGATTGGTCATGGCGCGGTACCTACTTGGCCTCTCGGGTGGCGAGCTGTTCTTCGGACGTGGCGACCCCGAAGGCCTGCGGGATGGGCTGGCCGGCCATGTAGAGGCGCTCGGCGGCCTTCCGGGGCAGCGGGAGGTACTGGAACCGGCCGTGGACCCGGCCGTCGGCGGCCATCGGCCGGGCGTCGAAGCGGGCCACGCTGACGATGCGGTAGTTGTCCCGGCCGTGCGAGTCGAGCATGGCGATCTCGCTGACCTTGCGGGAACCGTCGGCGTGCCGGGTGAGCTGGACGATCACGTCGACGGCGCTGTTGATCTGGTCGTGCAGCGCCTCGAAGGGGATCTTGATCTCCGACATCGAGGCCAGGGTCTGCAGCCGCATCAGCGCGTCCTCGGCGCTGTTGGCGTGCACGGTGGCGAGGGAGCCGTCGTGGCCGGTGGACATCGCCTGGAGCATGTCGAGCGACTCGCCGCCGCGGACCTCACCGACGACGATGCGGTCGGGGCGCATGCGCAGGGAGTTGCGGACCAGGTCGCGGATGGTGACCTGGCCCTTGCCCTCGACGTTCGCCGGGCGGGACTCCAGCCGGATGACGTGGTTCTGCTGGAGCTGGAGCTCGGCGGAGTCCTCGATGGTGACGATGCGCTCGTGGTCAGGGATCAGCCCGGAGAGCGCGTTGAGGAGGGTGGTCTTACCGGTACCGGTGGCGCCGGAGACGATGATGTTGAGCTTGGCCTGGACGAGCCCCGAGAGCAGGAGCAGCATCTGCTCGTCGAGCGAGCCGAAGCCGATCATCTCCGGAAGGGTGAAGGACCGGGGGAACCGCCGGATGGTGAGCGTCGCACCGGTCAGCGAGAGCGGCGGAATGATCACGTTGACGCGCTCCCCGCTGGGGAGGCGGGCGTCGACCATCGGATTCGACTCGTCGACGCGGCGGTTGACGGTGGAGACGATGCGTTCGATGGTCTGCATCAGCTGTTCGTGCGAGCCGAAGCGCATCGGGAGCTGTTCGACCCTGCCGCCGCGCTCCACGAAGATCTGGTCGGGTCCGTTCACCATGATCTCGGTGATGGACGCGTCCTCCAGCAGTGGTTCGAGGATACCGAGGCCGAGTGCCTCGTCCACGACCCGGCGGATCAGCTGGGCGCGTTCGACGGTCGAGAGGACCGGGCCCTCGCGGCTGATGATGTGGCCGAGTACGCGCTCGAGGCGGGCCCGCCGGTCGGCGGCGGCCAGCGAGGACATCTCCGCGAGGTCGATCTCCTCCAGCAGCTTGGCCCGGTAGGAGGCGACCATGTGGCCGTCCTCCCGGCCCCCTCGGTGCTCATCGGGGGCGGTGATGCGTGCCCGCAGACTCATGGTGCCAACTCCTCGGTCCGGCTTGCTGGTGGTGCGGTGCGGGGCTCAGTCGCGCGGCATGGTCGAGCTGCGTGTGGCCGTCCCCAGTGAGGAGAGGCCGGGGATGACGCTGGGGATGTCCACGTCGGCGGTGTAGGTGACGTCGTTGCCGCCGCCCGACGAGCTCCAGCTCAGGCCGTCCGCGAGCCAGCCGCTGATCGCGTTCGAGCCCGCCTGTTCGGGCGATCCGGCCTCGGGCTCGTCCTGCCCGGCCGTCCGGGCCGCGACCCGCGCGGCGGTGCCCGCCTGGTTGACGGTGTACGCGGCGATGCCGAGCTGGATGGCGCAGAGGCCGACCAGCAGCAGCAGCGGGATGAACCCCAGGTACTCGATGGCGACCTGGCCGCGCTCACGACGGGGCCTCCGCCCGTTCCCGGTCATCGATCAGCCCTCCTTCACCGAAGCCGCTTCACCGGTGACCGTCGGCCCCCAGTCGAGTACGCCGGGCACCAGGACGGGCACGTCGAGGTGGACCCTGGCCCGGTACAGGCCGGGGCCGCCGTCGCCGCAGTCGATTGAGCCGCCCCGCCAGGCGTCGGGCAGGTCCTCGTCGGCCGCCCGGTGGCAGGCGCCCGCGCGGTCCCCCTGCGATCCGCCTCCCGCCCGTGCCCCCATGTCCGCCGCGTTGCTCGCCAGGCTGAACGTGTAGCCGAACAGGGCGCACTGCCAGAGCGCGACGAGCAGCAGAATGATCAGAGGCGTCACGCCGACGAACTCGATCGCGGTCTGGCCCCGGTCACGGCCGCGGTCTCGGGTACTGGCTCGGGTGCGGGGCCGGTCACGCCTCCCGGCCGAACCCGGCCCCGCACCCCAGCCCGGCCCCGTACTCGAGCCAGTACCCGAGCCCGGCCCTGCACCCGAACCCGTACCCGCGCCTGTGCCGGCTTCCGCCGCCGCTGCCGCTTCCGCCGCTGCCGCTTCCGCCGTCCGCGTGGTTGCCATGGATCCGCCCGCCCCTCAGTCGGTTCTGCCACGGCCGGCGAGATCGCCGCGCCTGCGCGGACGGCCGATCGAGCCCCGGTCGGCGCGGTACTTCTCCTTGCCCGCCGGGGCTGCGGGGAGCTTCACCAGGCCCAGCTCCCCCGCCAGCGCCCAGAGCGCCTGCTTCACCACGCTCTTCTGGTCGAGCTCGTGCATCCGCCCGGCATCGACGGCGCTCTGGAGTTCCTTGAAATTGGCGGGGATCGCCGTCCCGGCCATGCGGGTCCCGGTGATCTTCTGGATCAGCTGCGGCTGGATCTCGGTGTTGCGGTTGAAGCGGTTGACGACCGTGGTCGTCTCCTCGGCCTTGCGGATCTGGAGCCGGTCCCACATCCGTACGATCCGCTTCGCGCCGCGCACCGCGACCACGTCCGGGGTGGTGACCAGGAGCGCGGTGTCGGCCATCTCGATCGCCGCGGCGTTGGCACTGCTCATCTGGCCGCCGCAGTCGATGACCACGGTCTCGTAGCGCGAGCGCAGTGCGGTGACGATCTGCCGGGCCGCGCGGTCGCTGACCTCTTCGCCGCGCTCCCCCTCACCGGGGGCCAGGAGCAGCGCGACCCCGGTGCTGTGGCTGAACACCGCGTCGGCCAGGACGCGCGGGGAGATGTCGCTGATCGCCGCCAGGTCGACGATGGAGCGGCGGAACTGCACGTCCAGGTACGAGGCGATGTCCCCGGACTGCAGGTCCATGTCGACCAGGGCGACCGTCCGTCCCGAGGCCTGGGCGGCGAGGGCGAGCTGCACGGCCGCGACGGTCGTCCCCACCCCGCCCTTGGCGCCGCTGACCGTCACGACGGTGCCGCCCGGACCGGTGAAGACGTCGCCGCCGACGCCGAGGTGCCGGCGTACGCCGACGGACCACTGGGCTGCCGACTGGACCCGGTTGGCCAGTTCCTCGTAACCCAGCGGCAGGGTGGCCAGGCCGCGCGCCCCGGAGTCCATCGCCGCGGAGAACAGGCTGGCGCTCGCGTCGGCGGTGATGAGGACGACCCCGACGGCGGGGAAGCGCAGGGACACCTCGCGGATCAGCTCCAGGGCCGGTACCGGTCCGATCCGCTCGTGGACCAGCACCACCTCGGGCAGCTCGTCGAGCGACTCGCCCGCGAGACGCGCGAGTGTGTCGATGAGCTGGGTGGAGTCACCGACCGGAGCCGCTGGTTCCGCGTCGGGGAGCTGGCTGAGCAGGGTGGTGACGGATCTGGCCGCGTCGGCGTCACCGACGGCCGGGAGGATCCTCGTGGTCATCCGATCCTCACTTGTCCTTGTCGAGCGTGTAGGTGCGGTCGCCCGGACGGATCTTGCTGTCGCCGCCCGGGGCGACGAGTGCGAGGCGTACGTGCTGCGCGAACGATTCCGCGTACGCGATGCGCTGGGTGTCGAGGGTGTCCAGCGCGAAGGTGATCGGCACTGCCTCGGTGGCCTGGCTGCCCTTGCCGTCGCGGCTCGGGTCCAGCGGCGTCAGCTTGCCCACGTCCAGGACTTTGGCGTTGGAGACAATGACCTTGGACTGGGCCGGGTCGCCCTCGCGTTCGCCCGCGAACGTGGCGTAGACGTTGACCGTGGCGCCGGAGGTGATCTTCCCCGCCACGCCGGTGGCGGCGTCGATCATGATCGCGATCTCCTGCTCACCGGGCTTCAGGGCGGGGCGGGTCTCCATCATGTCGGACTGGAGCAGCGAGCCCTTCTTGAGCGTGGTGAGGGCGATCTTGCCGTTGACGTCCGAGATGTCGGTCACCGCGTTGGCCGAGAGCCACCGCTTCGGCATCGACACCTTCTCGAATCTGTCCGGAGTCAGGCCGGTGAAGGGGGCTATGTCGCTCTTCAGCCGGTAGGCCGAGACCTCGGGTCCGACCTTCGAGTTCACGTCACTGATCACCGAGAGCACACCGGCGAAGGCGCCGAAGGCGCACAGGACCGAGAGCAGCAGGAGTATCACGCCACGGCGCTGTCGGGAGTTCATGGGCCGGACAACCTCGTTCGGGTCGGATGTGTGGGGGGCGGACGGAGGGAAAGCGCGGGGGCGGGCGGGCTGCCTCCCGGTGCCGGGAGGCCGGGGAGCCGGGCCGGTCCGGGTGTGCGGTGCGGACGGGCGTCCGGACCGCGCGGGGGATCTGCGGAGCGGGAATCCGCGACGGCGGAATCCTCGGCCGCTACGACCGCGGCGGTGCGGGCGCCCCTTGGTTCATGACACCCGACGACAGCATTCGGGTCTCGGTGACGGGAAGGGGTGAGGAACAGAAACCGCAACGATCACCGATCAGCTCCATTCCGCACCAGTGACAAGTCACTCGCCTTACTGAGGACACGAGTTGATACAGGACGGAGATATCCGGAAGGTAGGCGGCGAATTCGATCAGCTTCCCGGTGCCCCACCAGCGGGGCGATTCCGAGGGAAGTTTCGCTTCCTGAATCGCCTGCACCTTCCAGGCGGGCGCCAGGGTCTGCCGCACCCAATCGGACTGCAACTGCCCTACTGCCACCTGGAGATGGGTTCCGAACTGGGGGCCGGCCAGTTGCTCGGCCGCCGGGCCGACCTTGACGAGCTGGGGGCTGGGGCCCGCGAGTACGGCGAACTGGGAACCGGGAACCCAGGAATGGGCGTGGGTCTTCAGGCTGACGGGGACGCGGTCGAGCCTGGCCACCGAATTCAGCAGGGCGCCCGCGTGGATGTAATGGGACAGAAGGCGCACGGAGGAGGCGATCACTCCGGGGCTGAAGTCGCAGACGGACAGCTGCCGTAACTGCCTGACCAGCACGGCCACACCCAGCGGCGGCAGATCCACCTTGAGCAGCGCGATGCGATCACTCTCCAGCACCGAGCGGACGGCGTGGAGCCGCCGTTCGTGCGCGAGTGCGATTCCCGTCGGGTACACAGCGATTACGTACCCGTGCCGCTCCAGCATCATGTGCATGTCGCCGATCGCCAGGTCCATCGCCTGGGCGTCGGGCGCCTGCAGTACGGCCGCCGTCGGCGTCTGCTGGTCTGTCGGCGGCAGGACCAGATCGGCGCTGGTCACTGCTATTGCGGTCGGCACGCTGTTCCCCGTTCGGCTCCGGTCGGCGTCGCCGTGACGTCGGCCGCAATCGCTGCTGCGCCGCGCTTCCGCCTCAGCCCCTCCTCCAGCACTTTAACCGTGTCCTACACGGCAGAGAACACCCAAAGGAACCCCGCACGGCAACACTCCCGCGCCAGCCGCACAACACCCGGGTACGAAATCGGACCAAACCGAAGGTTGTTAACTCCCGTACCACTGCGGAGGGTTACTGTCAGGCATTCCCATTTCCGTACCGCTGGAATTCATTTGCGCACGTCACCGCAGATCTTGACATGCTCTCGCCATATTCGAAGCCCCTGAGGACAGTCACTGTCCGGCCCCACCGCCCACGTCACCCGTGAGTGGGTACGCACACCGGGCGGCCGGTTGCCCTCCCCGGCCGGCGGGGTGCGCGAACAGCTGTCGCTGCCAGAGGTCTTGACAACTTGATTGGTCTGGACCAGTTTATCGGCCAGCGGTGGCCACCGTTCCTCGATTCCACACCCCCGACATCCCCGTGTCGCTCTCCCGCCATCCCCAACTCCCCCACGGAGGCAGCAAGTGGAACGTTCCCCCGTAACCAGCCGAAGAGGGCGCCGCACCCGTCAGGGGCTGGGCGCCGCCGTGGCCGTCGTCGCCGCGGGCGCCCTGAGCATCACCGGTCTCACCGGCAGCGCACAGGCCGCCGACGTCAACGTCGCCAAGAACGCGGGCTTCGAATCGGGCCTGGCCAACTGGACCTGTTCCGGCGGCTCGGGCGCCACCGTCTCCTCCCCCGTGCACGGCGGCACCTCGGCCCTCAAGGCGACGCCGGCCGGGCAGGACAACGCCCAGTGCACGCAGACCGTCGCGGTGAAGCCCAACTCGACCTACGCACTGAGCTCCTGGGTCCAGGGCGGGTACGCCTACCTGGGCGTCACCGGTACCGGCACCACCGACGTGTCCACCTGGACC
This sequence comes from Streptomyces sp. 840.1, assembly GCF_003751445.1. Taxonomy (NCBI): domain Bacteria; kingdom Bacillati; phylum Actinomycetota; class Actinomycetes; order Kitasatosporales; family Streptomycetaceae; genus Streptomyces; species Streptomyces sp. 840.1. Next base: position 946,471 of record NZ_RJUU01000001.1, read on the forward strand.
CCCGGCTCCAGCAGCTGGTCCCAGCTGAAGACCAGCTTCAAGACCGGGGCGAACACCACCTCGGTCACCGTGTACACGCACGGCTGGTACGGCCAGTCCGCCTACTTCGTCGACGACCTCTCGGTGAGCGGCCCCGACGGCGGCGGCGGGACGGACCCCGGCCCGGTCATCCCCGCAGCCCCGGCCGGCCTCGCGGTCGGCGCGACCACGGCCTCCTCCGTCTCCCTGTCCTGGAACGCGGTGTCCGGCGCCACCGGCTACACCGTCTACAAGGACGGCGCGAAGGCGACCACCACCACCGGCAACTCGGCCACCGTCACCGGGCTCGCGGCCAACACCGCCTACCAGTTCACGGTGAGCGCCACCAACGCGGCCGGTGAGTCCGTCAAGTCCGCGACCGTCAGCGGCCGTACGGCCGTCGGCGGCGGGACCGACCCGGGCGTGCCGTCCACCTCGGTGCCCAAGCACGCCGTCACGGGCTACTGGCAGAACTTCAACAACGGCGCCACCGTCCAGAAGCTCAGCGACGTGCCCGCGAACTACGACATCATCGCGGTCTCCTTCGCCGACGCCACGACCACGCCCGGCGCGGTCACCTTCAACCTGGACTCGGCGGGCCTGAACGGCTACACCGTCGACCAGTTCAAGGCCGACATCAAGGCGAAGCAGGCGGCCGGGAAGAACGTCATCATCTCGGTCGGCGGCGAGAAGGGCTCGGTCTCGGTCAACAGCGACGCGTCCGCGACCAACTTCGCCAACTCCGTGTACTCGCTCATCCAGGAGTACGGCTTCAACGGTGTCGACATCGACCTGGAGAACGGCGTCAACTCCACCTACATGACGAAGGCGCTGCGCTCGCTGTCGCAGAAGGCGGGCTCCGGTCTCGTCATCACGATGGCGCCCCAGACCATCGACATGCAGTCGACCGCCGGTGAGTACTTCAAGACCGCGCTCGGCATCAAGGACATCCTGACCGTCGTCAACATGCAGTACTACAACAGCGGTTCGATGCTCGGCTGCGACGGCAAGGTGTACTCGCAGGGCTCGGTGGACTTCCTCACCGCGCTGGCCTGCATCCAGCTGGAGGGCGGCCTCGACCCCTCGCAGGTCGGCCTCGGTGTCCCCGCCTCCACCAGTGGCGCGGGCAGCGGCTACGTCGCCCCCTCGGTCGTGAACGCGGCCCTGGACTGCCTGGCCAAGGGCACCGGCTGCGGCAGCTTCAAGCCGTCGAAGACCTACCCCGGTGTGCGTGGCGCGATGACCTGGTCGACCAACTGGGACGCCAAGTCGGGCAACGCCTGGTCCAACGCGGTCGGCCCGCACGTGCACGGCCTGCCGTAACCAGTATCCGGTAGCCGGCAGAGGTCCGGCCCGCGGACCCGCGTCCATGACCAGCAGCGCCGCCGCTCCCCCGGCGGCGCTGCTGCGTCATCCGGCCCTGTGATCGGCCTCGTTCGCCTTCTCGCTCGCAGCTGCGTTCGCTGTCTCGTTCGCTGCCTTGTGATCCGCCTCGTGCGGCGCCGGACTGCCGCGCAGCTCCCGGCGTCTGCGCTGTTCGGCGACATCAGTGACCGGCGCCGACAGGAGCAGGGTCCGGGTGTACGGATGGTCGGGCGACCGGGTGATCCGGTCCGCGTCGCCCGTCTCCACGATCTCGCCCCGGTGGATCACGGAGACCCGGTGGCTCATGAAGCGGACCACGGACAGGTCGTGGGAGACGAAGAGGTACGAAACCCCGGTCTCCTCCTGGATCTCCAGCAGGAGTTCGAGGACGGTGCGCTGCGTCGTCAGGTCCAGCGCGGAGACCGGTTCGTCGCACACGACCAGCCTCGGCCGGAGCGCCAGGGCCCGCGCGATCGCCACCCGCTGGCGCTGGCCGCCCGAGAACTCCCGGGGCAGGCGCCGCGCCGCGTCGGACGGCAGATGGACCCGGTCCAGCAGCTCCCCGACCCGCCCGCCGGCCTCCCGGGCGTCGGCGCCCTGGCCGATCAGCGGCTCGGACAGCGTGTCGCCGACGGTCAGCGAGGGGTTCAGCGAGGTGTACGGGTCCTGGAAGATGACCTGGAGGTCGCGGCTGAGGGCGCGGCGGCGGGCCCTGCCGGCGGTGTCGATGCGTTCGCCGTCGAAGGTGACGCTGCCCGACCGGACGGGGACCAGGCCGAGGACGGCCCGGCCGATCGTTGTCTTGCCCGAGCCCGACTCACCGACCAGGCCCAGGGTCTCGCCGGGCCGGACGGTGAGGCCGATGCCCTTGAGTACCTCGGTGCGCGGAGCGCGCCAGCCCTTGCCGGGGAACGAGACGCGCAGGTCCCGCACGCTCAGCAGGGCGTTCTCGTCGGCCTCGGGGGGATGGACGGCGGTTGCGGCGGTGGTCATGCCGGGGTGCTCCTCGCCTCTCGGGGCTGCCAGGGTGCCCGTGCGGGGGCCTCGTCGAGCACGGCGTCGAGCAGCGTTCGGGTATAGGGGTCGCGGGGGGCGTGCAGGACCTGTTCGGTGTCGCCGGTCTCCACGATGCGGCCCGCGTTCATCACGGTGACCCGGTCGCAGACGTCGGCGACGACGCCGAGGTTGTGGGTGACCAGGAGGACTCCGAGGTTGCGCTCCCGCTGCAGCCGGCGCAGCAGGTCGAGTACTTCCGCCTGGACGCGCACGTCCAGGGCGGTGGTGGGTTCGTCGGCCACCAGGAGTGCAGGGTCGCAGGACATGGCTCCGGCGATGAGTACCCGCTGCGCCATGCCGCCGGATATCTCGTGCGGGTAGCGGCGCATGACCTGCTCCGGTTCGGGGATCTCCACGAGCCGCAGCAGGTCGACGGCGCGGCGGGCGGCCTCGGCGCGCGAGACGCCGAGGACGTACCGCATCGGTTCGGTGAGCTGGCTACCGATGGTGAAGGCGGGGTCCAGGTTGCTCATGGGTTCCTGCGGGATGTAGGCCACGGTGCGGCCGCGCAGCGCCCGGTGAGCGCGTTCGGGCAGTCCGGCGACCTCCTGGCCGGCCACCAGGACGCTGCCCCGGCTGATCCGGCCGCCCTCGGGGAGGATGCCGAGTACGGAGAACGCGGTCTGGGTCTTCCCGGAGCCCGACTCACCGACCAGGCCGACGATCTCGCCGGGCCGGACGTCGAGGTCGATGCCGTGCACGACCTCCTTCTCGGTGCCGTCCGGGCGGCCGTACGCCACGGCCAGGCCGCGGATCGACAGCAGCGGTGCACGGTCACCGGCCGTGTCCGGGGCGGCGGCCTCGGGGGCGGCTGCCCGGTGCCGTTTGCCGGCCGTGCGGCGCCGGGCGGGTTCGCCGGTACGGTCCTCCAGCACATCGCGCAGGGCCGTCGCCAGGAGCACCAGCGCGCCGTTGGTCAGGCCCAGCGCGAGGCCGGGCCACAGCAGCAGTTCCGGTTCGCGCTGGATGTTCTGGAACGCCTCGTTGAGCATGGCGCCCCAGGTCGCGGTGGATCCGCTGCCGACGCCGAGGAATTCGAGCCCGGCCTGGAGGCCGATGGCGAGCCCCGCGACGAGTGCGACCTGGATGATGATGGGGCCGCGCACCACGATCAGCACGTGGCGGGCGACGATGCGGATGTCGGAGAGGCCCGAGACCTTCGCGGCGTCGACGTACAGCTCGCCCCGGACGTTGGCGACGATGCCGCGCACCAGGCGGAAGAAGCTCGGTGCGACCAGGACGCCGAGCACCACCATCAGAACCCAGACGTTCGGGCCGAGGATGGCGCGGGACGCCAGCAGGACGACCATGGCGGGCAGCGCCATGACGAGGTTGACGGCCCAGCTGGCGACGGAGTCGAACCTCCCGCCGTGGTAGCCGGCGAGCAGCCCGGAAGGCACGCCGAGGGCGAGGGCGATGGCCAGGGCGATGAGCGCGCCGCCGAAGGTGTTGCGTCCGCCGTACAGGATGCGGGAGAGGATGTCGCGGCCCGCCGAGTCCATGCCGAGCGGGTGGCCGCCGCTCGGGCCCGCGAAGGCGTCACCGAGCGAGGAGAGCCCGGGGTCCTGGGGGGCGAGCAGCGGGGCCAGCAGGACGGCCGCCACCAGGAGCAGCAGGACGGTGAGGGAGACCGCGCCCAGGGGGTTGCGCAGCAGGCGGCGCGGGATGCCGTGGGGGCGGGCGAGGCCCGGCAGGGCCGCCGCGGGCGTGGCCGGGGCGGCGGGGAGGTTGTCGCTCATGCGACCCTCGCCTTCGGGTTGAGCCAGCCGATCAGGATGTCGACCAGGAGATTGATCAGGACGACGCCGACCACGGTGAGCATGACGAGCGCCATGATCACGGGGATGTCGCCGCGGGTGGTGTAGGTGACGGTCATGCCGCCGATGCCGGGGAGCGCGAAGATCTGCTCGACCAGCACGGCGCCGCCGAGCAGTCCGACGAACTGCATGCCGAGTACGGAGAGCGCGGGCGCGGAGGCGTTGCGCAGTACGTGCCTGAGCACGATGCGGGAGGCCGGCAGGCCGCGGGCCCGCAGGGTGCGTACGTAGTCCTGGCGCAGCACGTCGACGACGGCGCCGCGCACCTGCTGGGAGACGCCGGCGACGGAGGCCACCGACAGGGCGAGCACCGGCAGGGTGATGGTCGAGAGCCAGTCGCCGGGTGACTCGGTGAACGGGACGTACCCGATGGCGGGGAACCAGTTCAGCCGGACGGCGAAGACGAGGACCAGGACCAGCGTGACCAGGAAGCCGGGCAGGGCGTACCCGATGACACCGAGTACCTGCACCACGCGGTCGACGGCGCCGCGCCGCACGCCCGCCCAGACGCCGAGCAGGAAGGAGACGACGGCGGTGACGAGGGTGACGCCGAGCATCAGGCTGACCGTGACGGGCAGCCGGTTGGCGATGGCCTGGGTGACGTCCTCGCTGGTGAACCAGGACGTGCCGAAGTCGCCGCGTACCGCGTGGGAGAGCCAGTCGGTGTACTGCGCGATCACGGGGCGGTCCAGGCCGAGCGAGGCGTTCTTCGCGTCGATGGCGCTCTGCGACGCGCCCTGGCCGAGGAGCTGGCGGCCCACGTCCGTGCCGGGGATCGACAGCAGCAGGTAGGAGAACAGGGAGATGACGACCAGGAGCAGGACTCCGGCGGCGATTCTGCGGGCGATGAAGGTCAGCATGTGTCTCGGTATCCGTGACCGGCGGCCGGATCGGCCGGGGTGATGCGCGTCCGGCCGGGGCCCGCGTTCGGCGGGGCCGTGCTCGGCGCGTGGGAGGTTCCGCGCCGCTTCGGCGGCCGGGGAACTACGGCGACCCTACCCACAGAATTAACCAGTTGGTAGGTTCCGTTCTCAGAAATTTACCACCTGGTAAGTTCAGGGCAGTCCGGACCGGTGCCAGCGGCGCACCCGGCCCGACCGCCGCCGGAGGGAAGCCCGTTGAGCCAGGAGCCCCGGACGAAGGGCGAGCGCACCCGCGCCCGCATCCTCGACTCCGCGACCGAACTGTTCTCCCGTCACGGCTTCACCGCCGTCTCCCTGCGCGAGATCGCCACGCACGCGGGACTCACCCACGCGGGAGTGCTCCACCACTTCTCCGGCAAGGAGGCCCTCCTGCTGGAGGTGCTCAGCCTGCGCGACCGCAACGACGCCGCACGGCTCTTTCCGCGCCTCCTCGACCCGGAGGCGTGCGAGCCCCCGCCCGGCGAGCGGCTGCGCCGCCTCATCGGTGTGATCGTGCGCAACAGCCACACCCCCGGTCTCGTCTCCCTGTACGCGCGGCTTTCCGCCGAGGCCTCGGAGCCCGGCCATCCGGCCCACGGCTACTTCGTGCAGCGGTACGCGCGGCTGCGCACCGAGGTCGCCATCCTGCTGGCCGCCCTGTTCGATGCCGCGGAACCGCCCGTGCGGGCCGATCCGGCCCGCGCCGCCCAGCAGTTGCTGGCCGTGCTGGACGGGTTGCAGGTCCAGTGGCTGCTGGAGCCGGACGCGGTCCTGATGGAGGAGCTGGTACGTGATTTCCTCGCCCGGTACGGACTGCCCACCGCCGAGGCAGCCACGCCCGGCCCGGACCAGGTCAGCTCCTGATCGCCGCGAGGACCGCGGCGGCCGTGCTCCGGTGCCCGGCGGCGTTGGGGTGGAAACCGGCGGCGCTCCCGGTGTCCTTGGGCTCGATGTACCGCACCCCGTCAGCCGCGCAGGCGTCATGGCCCACCGACGGCTTGTAGGCGTCGACGTAGGTGGCGCCGTAGACGGCCGCCTGCTCGGCGAGCATGGAGTCGAGCTGCTTGGTCTTGTCCCGTACCCAGGGGAAGTCGCCGGTCGCCAGCGGGATCAGGTCGCGGCAGGCCGAGCCGTCCTCGGGGAAGATGGCCGGGTAGCCGACCAGGTACACCTCGGCCTTCGGGGAGCGGGTGTGGATCTCCTCGATGACCGCCTCGATCTTCGGCCCGGTGGCGTTGATCCGGGAGCGGACCTCGTCCGTACCGAACAGGGTGAAGCTCGTCCTGCAGGGGGTCCCGTCGGGCGCCAGGTAGGCGACCAGGACGCAGCGGGTGAGCAGGCCCGTCAGGTCGAGGTCGTTGCCGCCGATGCCCAGGGTGACCACTGTCGTGTCCGGCCGCAGGGCGTCCAGCTGGGCGGGGGCGGACCCCTGCCGATGCGTCATGTGGGTCGTGTCGGCTCCCGCACAGGTCACGTCGGTGACCTGGGCCGCGTGGATCGCCTCGGCCACCAGGGACGGATAGTTCCGGCTGGAGCGCCCGCAGTTCAGGTCCGTCTCCTCGGGGATGCCGAGGCCGGAGCTGTACGAGTCGCCGAGCGCGACGTACCGGGGCGCGGGGGCCGCCGCGCTCCGGCCGGACGGCGTGCGGTCGCCCGGGTGCGCCGCCGCGGGCTGGGCGACCGCCATGCCGAGCAGCCCGGCGACGGCCAGCGCGGCCCCCGCCCCTACGGCGGCCCGGCGGGCCGGGGGCCTTGCGAACCGGGGCAAAGAACGGTGCAGCGGCATTGCCGTACCTCTTCTCGTCACGGGCCCGGAAGCCCCGGGCCTCTGCGGGGCGGGACCCCGGAATCCGAAAACCGTACGGCGATCGGTTTCTATTCGTCAATACTCCGGCCACCGCCGGTCACAACGCCGCCGCCCGCGACCGCGGGCACCTTGACAGCGAAAACCGATCAACTTACGTTTTTTGAGTACCGATGATTCCAGTCATCCCGAAACCGTGAACGGGCAGGCCGTATGACCCAGCAGAACCACTCCCCCGCCTCCGTCGGCCCCGCCTCGGACTCCGGTCGGAGCCTCGCCGTGAAGGCGTCGCTGACCAGTGGGGCGGGGGACTTCGTGACCGAGGCGGCCGCAGGCGTACCGGCCGTATCGGTGTCCGACGGGCCGCACGGCCTGCGGCTGCCCAAGGAGAGCGGCGACGGCGGCCAGCTCGATCTGCACAGCGCGGCCCCGGCCACCTGCTTCCCACCGGCCGTGGCACTCGGCAGCAGCTGGGATCCCGCACTCGTCGAGCGGGTGGGCGGGGCCCTCGCCGCCGAGGCCCGCGCGCACGGCGTCCACGTACTGCTGGGTCCGGGCATCAACATCAAGCGGTCGCCGCTGTGCGGGCGGAACTTCGAGTACTTCTCCGAGGACCCGCACCTGACCGCCGAGATGGGCGGTGCGATGGTGCGCGGGCTGCAGGAGGCGGGAGTGGGCGCCGCGTTGAAGCACTACGCGGCGAACAACCAGGAGACCGACCGCATGCGGGTCAGCGCCGACATCGACGAGCGCCCCCTGCGCGAGATCTACCTCCGCGCCTTCGAACGCATCGTCCGCCGCGACCGCCCCTGGTCCGTGATGGCCTCCTACAACGCCGTCAACGGAGTGCCGGTCAGCGAGAACCACCGGCTCCTCACCGACATCCTGCGCACCGAGTGGGGCTTCGACGGCATCGTCATGTCCGACTGGGGCGCGGTGCGCGACCGTGTCGCCGCCCTGCGCGCCGGACTCGATCTGCAGATGCCCGCCACCGGCGGGCGGACCGACGCCGAGGTCGTCGCCGCCGTCGAACGCGGCGAGCTGGACGTCGCGGTGCTCGACGCGGCGGTGGAGCGGCTCGCCCGCTTCGCGCACCGGGCCACCGCCGCCGGCCGCACCGACGGCGAGACGCTGCCGCAGGAGGCCCACCACCGGCTCGCGCGGGAAGCGGCGGAGCGGTGCGTGGTACTGCTCAAGAACGACGCGGCGCTGCTCCCGCTGGACCCTCGGACCGGCAGCGTCGCCGTCATCGGCGAACTCGCCCGCACCCCCCGCTACCAGGGCGCGGGCAGCTCCCAGGTGACCCCGACCCGGCTGGACGTCCCGCTGGATGGGCTGCGGGAGTCGGCCGAGGGAGCACGGGTGGAGTTCGCCGCCGGATACGCGCTACCGGGCGCCGAACCGGAGCCCGACGAGGCGTCGCTCGTCGAGGAGGCGGAGCGGCTCGCCGCCTCCAGCGACACGGTGCTGCTGTTCCTCGGACTGGCCGCGCAGGACGAGTCCGAGGGCTTCGACCGCGACCACATCGACCTGCCGGCCGCCCAGCTCCGGCTCCTGGAGCGGGTCGCCGCCGCCAACCCGAGGGTCGTGGTGGTCCTGTCCAACGGCGGCGTCGTCCGCACCGCACCCTGGCAGGAGCTGGCCCCCGCCGTCGTCGAGGGCTGGCTCCTCGGGCAGGCCGGCGGCGCCGCGCTCGCGCGGGTCCTGTTCGGCGCGGTCAACCCCTCGGGCCGGCTCGCCGAGACGATTCCGCTGCGGCTGGAGGACTCCCCCTCGTATCTGTCCTTCCCCGGCGAGGAGGGCCATGTCCGCTACGGGGAGGGCGTGTTCGTGGGCTACCGCGGCTACGACGCACGCCGCACCGAGGTCGCCTTCCCGTTCGGGCACGGCCTGTCGTACACGACCTTCGGGTACTCCGGTCTGAGCGTGGACACCGCATCCGACGGTTCTCGGTACGAGGTGCGGATCCGGGTGGCCAACACCGGGGAGCGGTCCGGGCGCGAGATCGTCCAGATCTATACCCGAGGACCGCTGGACGGCGCGGTGGCCCGCCCCGAGCGCGAACTGCGGGGCTTCGCGGCGGTGGATCTGGAGCCGGGCGAGTCCCGCGAGGTCCGCATCGTGGTGGACCGCGACGACCTCGCCCACTACAGCGAACGCGAGGGCGGCCGACACGTGGAGGGCGGTGCGTACGCCTTTGAGGCCGCCGCCTCCTCCCGGGACATCAGGCTGTCCGTGGACGTTCCGGTGCAGGGCGACCCGTCGCGGATCAGGCTGACGGGGCGCCACACCCTGGCGGAGTGGTTCGGGCACCCGGTCGGCGGGCCGCTGCTCATGGCGCGGTTCGCCGCCGGCGGCGAGGGTGGCCAGGGCTCGGCGGCGATGGCCGATCCGGTGATGCGCCGCTTCCTGTCCGGCATCCCGCTGGACGTGATCGCCGAGTTCCCGCAGGGCAGCCTCACGCCCGAGGACGTGGTGGCGCTGACAGCCCGGGTGGCGGCGGCCAGGGACGCGGAGGACGAGCGGGAGGACGGCGGCGGTGCCTGAGGCCGGCGCGGGCGTCGACGGGCGCACCGCCTCCGGGTGGGAGGGGGTGCTGGAGGCGTTCGCCCGAGCGCAGGCACCGGACCCCGGTGCCGCCCAGCTGACCGTGCACCACCGCGGCCGGGTCGTCGTCGACGCGTGGACCACAGGGCGGCCCGACGGCTCACAGGCCCACGGCCCGGACTCCGTGGGGGTGCTGATGTCCGTCACCAAGGGCATGGTCGCCGTCTGCGTGCATCTGCTCAGCGAGCGCGGGGAGCTCGATCCGGACGCGCCCGTGGCGCGCTACTGGCCCGAGTACGCGGTCCGGGGGAAGGAACGGACGACGGTCGCCGATCTGCTCACGCACAGCGCGGGGCTGCCCTCGTTCGGCGAGGCTCCGGGGGACGTGGACACCGCGGACCTGCTCGACCGGCCCGGCTGCGTCGCCCGGCTGGCCGGCGCGCGGCCGGTGTGGCAGCCGGGCACCGCCTGCCAGTACCACGCCCTCACCTACGGGCACTTGGCCGGTGAGGTGGTCCGGCGGATCACCGGGAAGCCGGTCGGGGAGTTCTTCGCGGCCGAGATCGCCGCCCCACTGGGGCTCGACCTGTGGATCGGGCTGCCCCAGCGGGAGGAGCACCGGTTCGTACCGCAGCACTCCCACGCGCCGCCGCCCACGCAAGAGGCGATCACCCCGGCGCTCCGGGCCGTCGGCCTGGGCCCCGGGGACCGGCTGACCCGGTCGCTCCTGGCGTCCTTCACCGAACTGAGCGCCGTCACAGCCGCGTTCGGCACCCGGGAAGGCCGCGCCGCCGAGATCCCCGCCGCGGGCGGCATCGGCAACGCCCGCTCACTGTCGCGGCTCTACGCGGCCGTGATCGGGCACGTCGACGGCGTACGGCTGCTGTCGCCGCTCACGGTGGAACGGGCGCGCGCACCCCGCACCGACCACCTGCCGCCGCCCGCGCCGCTGGTCCGTCCCGCAGACGCCGACCCGGGCCGCTTCGGGCTCGGCTTCGAACTCCCGCGCCGCGGGCTGCCGATGCTGGGCGAGGGATCCTTCGGCCACGCGGGCGCCGGCGGCCGGCTGGGCATGGCCCACCCCGGGAGCGGCCTGGCCGTGGGCTACACCTGCACGCGGATGTCGTGGACGGGGACCGGACCCGATCCCCGCTGGGTGCCGTGGACTCGCGCGATCCACGAGGCGGCGGCAACAACGCGCGGCGGCTGACACGGCCGGGGCACACGACGGGGGCGTCGCAGCGATGACCGCTGCGGCGCCCCGCCGTGTGCCCCGGGCCCGGCGTCAGTCCCCCGGCCTCGGGGCCAGCAGCGCCATCACGTCGTCGATCGGCTGCTCCATGGATGTCGAGCGGTCGATCAGCCACTGCAGCTGGATCCCGTCCGCCACCGCGATGAGCAGCACCGCGAGGCGCTCCGGCGGGATGTCCGTACGCATCTCGCCCTCGTCCATCCGTTGCTGAAGGTACTCCGCGACGCGCTCGCGCAGGGTCGGGTAGCGGGCGGCGAAGTGGGCGTGGGCCGGGTGCTCCGGATCGCTGGCCGCCGCGGACATGGAGACGAACAGCTCGACGAGTCCGGGTGTGCTCGCGCCCTCCCGGATGATCTCGCGGTAGGCCTCGGGGCCGGCCCGCTCCCGCTGGCGTTCCCGCGCCGTCTCGTCACGCACCCGAAGGACCTGGGTGAGCAGGTCCTCCTTGGAGTCGAAGTAGTGCATGAGGCCCGGGAGGCTCAGATTGCACCGGGCCGCGACCTTGCGCAGGGAGGTGCCGCGGTATCCCTCGGCGGCGAAGATCTCCAGGGCAGCGTGAAGGATCTCGCTGCGCTTCGCCTCGCCCTTCTCGTAAGGGCCTCTTTTTGCCATGCCGTCAGCCTAGACGGAGGGCCGGAGCGCCCGCCGGGGCGCCGGGTATGCGCCGGGAGCGGGCCAGGATCCCGAGCCAGTGGGCCGACTGCTTCGGGGTGCGCGCGAAGGTGCGCGGGTCGACCGCGATCAGCCCGAACGTCGGCCGGTAGGTGCCCCATTCGTAGTTGTCCAGCGCGCTCCAGTGGAGGTAGCCGCGCACGTCGATGCCGTCGCGCATGGCGTCCGCGAGGCTTGCGAGGGCGCGTGCGGTGTAGGCGATGCGCCGCTCGTCGTCCCCGGTGGCGATGCCGTTCTCGGTGACGAGGACCGGGATGCCGGGAAGCAGCCGTGCGGTGTGCCGGACGGCCTCGCCCAGCGCCTCGGGGTAGAACTCCCAGCCGGTCAGCGTGGTCTCGGCGCCCTCGGGGACGGGCAGCGGTCCGTCGGGGCCGATGAGGTGGCGGGTGTAGGCCTGTACGCCGATCCAGTCGTCGTCGCGGGCGGCCTCCAGGAACACGTCCTCGCGCGGGCGGGCGTAGGCGTCCGCCGTCTCCTGCGCTCCGGGCTCGGCCTGGTACACCTGGTTGGCCACGGTCCAGCCGACCTGGAGCCCGAGGCCGGCGGCCTTCAGGACGGTGCTCGCCGCGCGGTGGGCGCGGATGAGGGACTCGGTGATGTCGGCGGCGGGCTCGACGGCGCCGAGGCCGCCGGCCGCCGCGCCGTTCTCACCGGAGCCGGCGGCCCCGCCCCAGCCGTGCTGGGTGGCGTGCCGCCGGATGGCGTACATCAGGGCGACCATGTTGGGCTCGTTGATGGTCGCCACGTGGCGTACCCCGGCGCGCAGGACATCGAGTGCGGTACTCGTGTAGGCCGCGAAGAGCTCCGCCGCGTCCGGTGCGGCCCAGCCGCCGCGCTCGCTGAACCAGTGCGGGGAGGTGAAGTGGTGCAGGGTCACCACAGGGGTCAGCCCGCGTTCGAGCGCCCCGCGCACCATCGCGCGGTAGTGCGCGACGGCCGCCCTCGAAACCCGGCCCTGCTCGGGCTCGATGCGCGCCCATTCGATGCTGAAGCGGTAGGCGTTGAAGCCGAGGTCCCGCAGCAGGTCCATGTCCTCGGGCCAGCGGTGGAAGCTGTCCGCGGCATCCCCGCTCGGCTCGGCGACGAAGGTGTCGGGCATGTTCTCCAGAGCCCACCAGTCGCTGGAGACGTTGTTGCCCTCGATCTGGTGGGCAGAGGTGGCGGCTCCCATCAAAAAGCCGTCCGGCAGCACGAGTTCGGACTCAGCCGAGGGCGTCATACAGTCACCTCTAAAAAGCGTTCGTTGATCGGTTTTCATGTTAGCGTACAGGTGGCGCCGGTCCGGGAGGAAGAGGCGCCGGGTCACCCGCGAAGCCCGGACCCGGCCCGGGAACCCGGCGGCACCGAAGCGCCGTACCTGACGAACCGGCGACCGGGCCCCGGGCTCCCGGACCGGCCGGTGGAGGAATCCATGAACGCCGTCATCCCCCGCCCCGCCGCACGGGCCACCCCGGACAGCACCCCCGCGCTCACCGTGGCCGGACCGTGGCGCGTCCGCGCCGACGACCAGCGCCTGACCGAGGTCGCCGACACGGTCCACGCCCTGCTGGAACCCCACCTCGGAGCGCGACTGCTGCCCGGGGACACCCCGGCCGCGCACGCGAGCGAGATCCTCCTCCTGCTCGACGGCACCTCCGTGCCCCCGGCCCGGACCGCCGGGACGGACCCGGCGGGCGGGGCCGAACCGGCCGACGAGGCCTACGCCCTGACGGTCCACGCGCAGGGCATCACCTGCCGCGCCCGCACCCCGCAGGGCGCCTTCCGCGCGGCCACCACCGCCGCCCAGCTGATCGCGACCGCACCGGACGGCGGGACGATCGAAGCCCAAGAGGTCACCGACGCTCCGCGCTACGCCTGGCGCGGCCTCCTGATCGACCCGGCCCGCTGCTTCCTCGCCCCCGCCGAGGTGCGCCGCATCATCGATCTCGCCGCCCTCTACAAGCTCAACGTGCTCCATCTGCACCTCACCGACAACGAGGGCTGGCGCCTGGAGCTGCCCTCACTGCCGGCCCTGACGCGGGGGCAGACGGACGCGGACGGGAAGCGGCTGTTCTACACCGCGGACGAGTACCGGGACCTCCAGTCCTACGCGGCACGGCGCCACATCACCCTCATGCCGGAGATCGACCTGCCGGGCCACTGCGCTGCCCTGCGCGCGGCCCTGCCGGACCTCCCGCCGGCGCCCGCGCCGGAGTCGGCCCGCGGCTTCCCCTTCGTCCCGCCGCTGGACCTGACCGACCCGGCCACCCACGCGGCGGTGTCCGCCGTGCTCGCCGACGTCTGCGCCCTGACCGACGGCCCGTTCGTGCACATCGGCGGCGACGAGGCGGTCGGCATCACCGACGCGTGCTTCGACGCCGGCGTACGGGAACTGCGCGCGCTCGCCCGGAAGTCCGGCAAGCGCCCGGTGTCCTGGCAGGAGGCCTCCCGGGCGGGGACCGGGCCCGAGGACCTCGCCCAGTTCTGGGTCGACGTCCCGATGATGGACCTGCCCGGCACCCCCGAGGAGCTGGCCGACCGGCCGGATCTGCTCGCGGCGGGCATGACCATGGAGTTCGCCTCGGCCCTCACGTCGTTCTTCGCCCCCTCCGACCACGACGTCGAACGGATCCTGGCGGGCGGCGGGCGCCTGCTGCTGTCCCCGCAGTCGCACCTCTACCTCGACCGGCGCTACTCGGCCGAGGTGACGCCCCCGCACCGGGCCCGGGACGCCGAGCGCCTCGGCTTCCCCACGTACCGCCCCCGCAGCGTGCGCCACACCGCCTCCTGGGACCCCGCCTCGCACGGCATCCCGGACGACCGGATCGCGGGCGTGGAGGCGACCGTGTTCGGCGAGACCCTGACCGGGCTCGACGACCTGACCACGCTGCTCCTGCCGCGCCTGGGCTCGGTCGCCGAAGCCGCCTGGTCGGGCCGGGCCGCCGAGTGGGAGGAGTACCGCCGCCGCCTCTCGCGGCACGCGGGCCTGTGGCGTGAGCGGGGACTGGCCTACTTCGACGCCCAGGACGTCCCCTGGGAGTGACCCGGCCACCCGCCCGCGCACGGCATGACGGAAGGCGCCCTCCCCGAGCGGGGAGGGCGCCTTCCGTCATGCCGTGCGCGGCGCCGGTGTCAGGAAGCGGCGGGCGTGTAGTTGTAGATCGACGGCACACCCATCCCGGACTGCGTCTGGACCTTCACGTCCTTGCTGGACACCACCAGGAACGTCGAGCGGTAGAAGGGCACGAACCAGCCGTCCTCGACCAGGTGCTCGTTCAGGGCGCGTGCCGCGCCGTCGGCCCCGGCGCCGCCCGCCCGGACCTTCGGCAGCAGCTTCTTGACCGTCGCGTCGGTGGAGCCGAACAGGTTGAACGTGCCAGGGGTCACCAGGTCCTGGATGGTGACCCAGTCAATCGAGGACTGGCCGATGTTCATGACCATGGCGGAGTAGGCCCGGTCCTTGTAGATCTTCTGAACGGCGCTGCTCGCGTCGAGCTGCTCCCAGACGACCTTGATGCCCACGGCCTTGAGGTCCGTCTGGACCGACGCGGCGAGCGCGTCGTTGACGATGGCGGTGATCCGCGGCAGCTTCAGCGTGAACCCCTTGGCGTAGCCGGCCTCGGCCAGCAGCTGCTTCGCCTTCGCCGGGTCGTGCGCGTAGAAGGTGTCCAGACTCTTGTCGTACGCCTTGGTCTCGGTGCCGAAGATCTGGTCGGTCGCCTCACCGCGTCCCCGGCGCAGCTTGTCGAGCATGGTCGTGCGGTCCAGGGCGTAGTTCAGCGCCTGCCGCACCTGGGGCTTGCGCAGCGCCGGGGTCAGGGCGCCGCCGCGGTCGAAGAGCAGCAGGCCCTGGAAGTCGAAGGCGTACTCGGTCCTGGTGAGGTTCTTGTCGGACTCGACGGCGACCTGCTGGTTGGCGTCCTGCAGGACGGCGCTGTCGATCTGGCCGGTCTTGAGGCCGTTGACGACGGCGGTCTCGTTGTCGAAGACACTGATGGTGAGCGTCTTGTACGGCAGCTCGTCGCCCCAGTACCCGCCCTTGCGTGCGAAGACGTACTTGTCGCCGATCGCCGTCCTGGCCTTGTCGAGGGTGTACGGGCCGGTGCCGACGGGCGTCGTCTTGAGTGATCCGTCCGCGAGCTTCGCCGGGCTGGCCATCAGGCCGGCGGCGTCGCTGAGGTAGAAGAACATCGCCGGGTCGGGGGCCGACAGCTGGAGCGTCACATGCGTGGCGTCCTGGACCGTGACGGACTTGAGCGCGGCCAGGTTCTTGGCCGCGCCGCCGCCGCCCTTCCGGAAGTGCTCCAGGTTCGCCTTGACCGCCTGGCCGTCGAAGGCCGTGCCGTCGCTGAACTCGACGCCCTCGCGCAGGGTGAGCGCCAGCCGGGTGCGGCTCTTGTCGTACGTCCACCCGGTGGCGAGCATCGGCTTGAACGTACCGTCCGGGTCCCGCTTGAGCAGGGTGTCGTACACCGCCTGGAAGTAGGGCAGCGCGCCGCCGATCGCATCGGCCGGGTCCAGACTCTGCGCGGCCGTCAGCGTGGCGATGTCGAGCTCCGAGGCGCCGCCCTTCGCCACGTCGCCGCCCCCACAGGCCGTCAGCACCAGGGATGCCGCGGCGGCACAGGCTGCCAGCGCCCCGGCCCGAGTGGAAATCCTCATCTTGTACTCACTGTCTGGAGGGCCGGGCATCGATGTCGCCCGGCGGGAACGTCAGAGCAGCCGGACAGCACGTCCGGCCGACGGACTCTTCGACTGCAAAAACCATAATGTGATCGGTTTCTGGACGTCAATGGACCGGCCGGAGAAGTCGGGGCGGAATCGGCAACATCTTCATCACGCCCAAAACGCCAGAATCGGGAAACCTTGACAGTTAAAAACCATTCACCATACGGTTTTACGGAACGTGTCCGCGCCGCTGTCGCAGACGGCCTCGACGTACCGGCCCCACCGAAGGAGCACCAGCCATGGCAGGCAGGCGGCCCAATTTCGTCTTCTTCATCCCGGACCAGCTGCGCGCCGACGCCCTGGGCGCCTTCGGCAACCCGCACATCCGCACCCCGCACCTGGACGCGCTGGCCGACCGGGGCACCCGCTTCGACAACGCGTATGTGCAGCACCCCGTCTGCTCGCCCAGCCGGGCCTCCTTCCTGACCGGCTGGTACCCCCACACCCAGGGCCATCGCACCCTCACCAACCTGCTCAAGCCCTGGGAGCCCAATCTCCTGCGCACGCTGAAGGAGTCCGGGTACCACGTCACCTGGCCCGGAATGCGCGGCGACACCTTCGCCCCCGGGGCCACCGAACTCAGCGTGGACGAGTACGGCTTCGGGGTGCCGCCCACCGCCTTCGCCACGGCGTCGGGGGCGGCGGACTGGCCCGGCGGCGAGGAGTGGGCCCGGCTGTACTACCGGGGCCGGCTGCCCGACGACGACAGCAGGGTCGACGCCGACGAGGCCACCATCCGCACCGCGCTGCGCTGGCTCGATGAGCCTCCGGAAGGGCCCTGGGCCCTGTTCGTCCCGCTGATCGCCCCGCACTGTCCGTTCGAGGTCGAGGAACCCTGGTTCTCGATGTACGACCGCGACACCCTGCCCGGCCCCGTCCCGCCCGCCGGTGACGCGGGCCCCGAGCCCGCCTACATGCGGGCCATCAGGGAACGGTTCGGGATCGAGGACACCACCCCGGAGATGTGGCGCGAGGTCAAGGCCACGTACTACGGGATGATCTCGCGGATGGACGAGCAGCTCGGGCGTCTGATGGCGGCGGTCGACAGCAGCGGCGCCGGCGAGAACACCGTCACTCTCTTCTTCGCCGACCACGGCGAATACCTGGGCGACTACGGGCTCGTGGAGAAGTGGCCCTCGGCCCTGCACCCCGCCATCACCCGCGACCCGCTCGTCATCGCGGGCGGCGGGCTGCCGGGGGGCGGGCACACCGACGCGATGGTGGAGCTGATCGACGTACTGCCGACCGTCCTGGAGCTGGCGGGCGCCGAGGCCCCGCACCGCCACTTCGGCCGCAGCCTGGTGCCCCTGCTGCACGACCCCGGGGCGGACCACCGCACCTACGCCTTCACCGAGGGCGGCTTCTCCGTCGAGGAGGAACCCCAGCTGGAGGGTGCCGGGTTCCCGTACGACCTCAAGGCGGCGCTCCAGCACGAACGGCCCGAGCTCGTCGGCCGGGCCGTCGCCGTGCGGGACCGGGAATGGAGCTATGTCTGGCGCCTGTACGAGCCGGCGGAGCTCTACCACCGCGCCTCGGACCCGGACGAGCGCGTCAGCCTCGCCGGGCTGCCCGGACACGCCGACGTGGAGCGCCGGATGAACCAGGCGCTCCTGCGCTGGCTGGCCGACACCGCCGACGTCATCCCGGCCGAGGAGGACCCCCGCTACGCCTCGGTCGACCTGCCGGTCCCGGCGGGCGAGCCGCGCCCCGACGGCACGGTGGAACGCGCCTCGGAGCAGCTCGCCCGCGCGTTCGCCCGCTGGAAGGCCTCGGCCTGGCGTCACGGCGCGAGGGCCCGGCCGGGCCCTCGCGCCGTGACGCCAGGCCCTGGCTAGATCACCAGGCTCAGCAGCGCCGCGACGACGAAGCCCGCCACGGACAGGACCGTCTCCAGCACCGTCCAGGACTTCAGGGTGTCGCGCTCCGAGATGCCGAAGTACTTCGACACCATCCAGAAGCCGCCGTCGTTGACGTGCGAGGCGATGATCGAACCGGCCGAGATCGCCATGATGATCAGCGCCAGGTGCGGCTGCGACATGCCCTGGCCCTCGACCAGCGGGACGACGATGCCCGCGGTGGTGACGATGGCGACCGTCGCGGAGCCCTGGGCGATGCGCAGCACCGCGGAGATCAGCCAGGCCAGCAGGATGACCGGCAGGCCGACGTCGTTGAAGGTGTCGGCGAGGGCGTCCGCGATGCCGCTGCTCTTGAGCACGGCGCCGAAGATGCCGCCCGCGCCGACGACCAGCAGGATGTTGCCGACCGGCTTGAGGGACGAGGTCGACACCGACTCCAGGGACTTGCGGGACCAGCCGCGCCGGATGCCGAGCAGGTAGTACGCGAGCAGCAGCGCGATCGTCAGGGCGACGAACGGGTTGCCGAAGAACTCGACGACCGAGCGGAGCGTCGAGGGGTCCAGCGCGATGGAGGAGAACGTCGCGGCGAGGATCAGCACCAGCGGGGTGCCGATGATCGCGAGTACGGTGCCGAGCGCGACCGGGGCCTCCTGCGGGGTGACTCCGGCGGCGCGCTGTTCCGCGACGACCGCGGCCTTCGCTTCTTCGGCGGCCTCGACCATGTCCTGCGGGACGTCGACGAAGATCCGCTTGCCGATCCAGGCGGCGTATCCCCAGGCGGCCAGTACGGACGGGATGCCGACGAGGGCGCCCATCAGGATGACCCAGCCGAGGGAGACGTGGAAGAGGCCTGCGGCGGCGACCGGGCCGGGGTGCGGCGGCAGGAAGGCGTGGGTCATGGACAGACCCGCCAGGAGCGGCATCGAGTACAGCAGGATCGACTTGCCGGAGCGCTTGGCGGCGGCGTACACGATCGGCGCGAGGACGAAGATGCCGACGTCGAAGAAGACCGGGATACCGAAGATCAGACCGGTCAGGCCCATGGCGAGCGGGGCACGCTTCTCACCGAAGAGGTTCAGCAGCCGGCCGCTCAGCACCTCTGCTCCGCCGGAGACTTCGAGGATCGCGCCGAGCATCGTGCCGAGGCCGATGATGATCGCGACATGGCCGAGGATGCCGCCCATGCCGGATTCGATGACGGAGACGGCGGCGGATTTCTGCACCGTGCCGAAGAGTTCGGTGACGGAGAGTCCGGCGCCCAGGCCGACGGCTATGGAGACGGCGAGCAGCGCGACGAACGGCTGCAGCCTGATCTTGATGATCAGGAAGAGGAGGAGCGCGATTCCGAGGACGGCGACGGTCAGGAGACCGGCCGTGCCGTCTATCAGGAGGAGGAGTCCACCGGTGTGGGGTGGCGTCTCGACCGGTGGGGGGCTTGCGGCGAGCTGCATGGGTAACTCCGTTGTCGTCCATGGGGCTTCGGGCAGGGCGTGGTGGAGCGCGGCACGGCGCCGCTGTGGGGCGGGGCGCCGTGCCGTGCGTGGTGGTGCGGTGGTGCGGGTGCGGCAAGGTGGTGATCAGGCTCAGCCGAGCACCGCGAGGGCGTCGATCTCGATGAGCAGGCCCTTGGGCAGGCCGACGTAGACCGTCGTACGGGCGGCGGGGGCGGCCTTGAGGTTCTGGTCGCCGAAGTAGGTGTTGTAGATCTCGTTCATCTCGGCGAAGTGGTCGACGTCGGTGAGGTAGACGCGCATCATCATGACGTCGTCCCAGCTCGCGCCGCCCTCCTCCAGGATCGCCTTGACGTTGGCGAAGGTCTGCAGGGTCTGCTCGCGCAGGGTGGGACCGGCCGGGGTCGGGGCCTGGCCGTCCACGGCGGGCAGGAAGCCGACCTGGCCGGCGACCTGAAGGATGTTCCCCTTCTTCACTCCGTGCGAGAACTTCGCGGGCGGAGCGGTGTGGGTGCTCGGGGTGAGTGCGGTCTTGTCGGTCATCGCTGATCAGGCTTTCTTGGGTCGGGTGGTGCCGGAGTACTCCCGGCTGATGGTGTCGGCGGTGCGCCGGACCAGTGGGAGCAGGGTGAGGAGTTCCTCTGCCGTGACGACCACGTTCGGTGCGGAGACCGACATCGCGGCGACGACGCGCCCGTCGGCGCCGCGAATGGGGGCGCCGACGCAGTTGATGGATTCCTCGTGGCCACCGAGATCGGTGGCCCAGCCCTGTTCGCGTACGGCGGCGAGTTCCTTGAGGAACGCACCGGCGCCGGGGGTCGAACGGGACGTGTACATGGGGTAGTCGAGCTTCTCGGCGACGGCGCGCCGTTCCGGCTCGGTCAGGTCGGCGAGCAGGAGCTTGGCCACGGCGGCGACGGTGATCGCGACGGGCTTGCCGATCCGGGAGTACATCCGGACCGGGTAGCGGCTCTCGACCTTGTCGATGTAGAGGACCTCGTTCTCCTCGTACACCGCGAGGTGGACGGTGTGTCCGCAGCTCTCGTTGAGTTCGGCGAGGTGCGGGTGGGCGATCTCACGGACGTCGAGGTTCTCGACGGCCTCCTGGGCGAGCGCGAAGAGGCGGGCGCCGAGGCGGTAGCGCTGGTCCTGCTGGCGGTAGACGAGTCCGTGCTCGTGGAGCGTGCGCAGCAGCCGCAGCGCGGTGGACTTGTGGACGCCGAGCCGCTCGGCCACCTGCCCGAGGTCGGCGGGTCCCTGCGCGAGCAGCGGCAGGATGCTGAGCGCCCGGTCGACGGTCTGGCTCATTGCGTACGTACCTCCTGGTCGTCCCCCGTCCAGCCGGGGCCGAGACGCAGTCTCCCCCAGGCGGCGTCGTCGAGGGCCACGAGGCGGTCGGCCCGGTCGCGCGCGGGCGGGTCGGTGAGGTCGCCGGGGACGGTGAGGGCGGCGGCGGCCATCAGGTGGCCGTGCCGGGCGCGGTCGCGGACGGGCAGTCGGCGCAGGGTGGCGGAGAGGAACCCGGCCGCGAAGGCGTCACCGGCGCCGACGGGCGCGACGACGTCGACGCGCAGCGCGGGGACGTCGGTGACGGTGTCGCCCTCGATGACCGTCGCACCGTCGGCGCCGCGCTTGACGACCAGCACGGCCGGTTCGGGCAGTGCCGCACGGATCGCCCCGGCCCCGGTGATCCCCCAGGCCTCCTCCGCCTCGTCCTCCCCGACGAAGACGAGGTCCGCGCCCCGGGCCAGGTCCAGCAGGACGCGCGGGGAGGCGTCGCCGTCGCGCCACAGTCCGGGCCGGTGGTTGACGTCGAAGGAGACGAGCGGGCGGCCGGGGCGCGGGGCGGTCAGCTCGCGCAGCAGCGCGAGGCAGTCGGCGGAGAGCGCGGCGGTGATGCCGGACAGGTGCAGGACCCGGCCGGCGAGCAGGGCCTCGTGCGGGACGTTGGCGGGGGACATCGCGGAGGCGGCGGAGCCGGCCCGGTAGTAGGCCACCTCGTGGATGTCGGCCGCGCGGTCGGTGGCCGTGCGGAAGTAGATGCCCGTGGGCCGGGCGGGGTCGCGCCGCACGGCGGAGGTGTCGACGCCGTAGCCGGCGATCGTGTCGACGAGGTGGTCGCCGAAGCCGTCGGCCCCGACCCGGCTCACCCAGGCCGCCCGGTGCCCGGCCCTGGCGAGCGCGCAGGCGACGTTGGACTCGGCGCCCCCGATGCCCCGGCCGAAGGACGGCACGTCGGCGAGGCGCCCCGGCTGCGAGGGCAGGAACGTCACCATGGACTCACCGAGGCACACGACATCTGTGGTCGTGGCGTCGGCGGCGGTCCTGGCCGGGGTTCCGGACACTCGGGGCTCCTCTGGGTCTGCGGGCGGCGCCGGTTCTCACCATTGACCGGGCGTCGGCTCGGATGTTAGACAGCCCTGAGCGATATACGCAATGGGTGTTGCATATGCTGCAACGCAATACAGTACAGATGACTGACGATGACCGACGACGACCCAAGACGATCTACTTCGATCGAGGAGGCCCCCATGGCTGCCGAGGCTGCCGACCGTCCCGTGGCCGGACTGGCCGGACTCGCTGATGAGCGGGTCGACCACCGGTTCAAGGCGCTCCCGCCCGACGCGCAGGGGCTGACCGTCGCCGAACTGGCCGCCGAGCGCCGCGACCTCTTCACCGGCGGGTTCACCACCCCCGTGCTCGCCCTGTCGGCCGAGTCCGTCGAGCACAACCTCGCGCTCCTGGAGACGTACGCACGGCGCCACGGCCTCGTGTTCGCCCCGCACGGCAAGACCTCGATGTCCCCGCAGCTGTTCGCCCGCCAGCTGGAGCACGGCGCGTGGGGCATCACCGCGGCCGTCCCGCACCAGGCCCGCGTCTACCGGGCCTACGGGATCCAGCGCATCTTCCTCGCCAACGAGCTCGTCGACGCCGCCGCGCTGCGCTGGCTCGCGGGCGAGCTGGACGCCGACCCCGGCTTCCGGTTCGTCTGCTACGTCGACTCGGTGCGCGGCGTCGAGCTGATGGACGAGGCCCTGCGCGCGGCCGGTGCCTCCCGCCGGGTCGACGTCGTCGTGGAGCTCGGCGCCGGTGAGGGCGCCCGCACCGGCGCCCGGACCGAGGCCGACTGCGCCGAGGTCGCCGACGCGGTGGCCTCGGCCGGGTCCCTGCGCCTGGTGGGCGTGGCCGGTTACGAGGGCGAGGTGCCCGAGGCCTCCGGCGAGCGGGTACGGGACTGGCTGCGCCGGCTCGTCGCGCTGGCCGCGTCCTTCGACGCGCAGGGACGGTTCGCCGCGCTGGAGGCCGGTGAGCAGATCGTGATCAGCGCGGGCGGCAGCGCCTGGTTCGACGCGGTGGCGGACGTGTTCGCCGAGATCCCCGAACTGTCCTCCCCCGTGTGCAAGTTGCTTCGCTCGGGGGCGTACGTCTCGCACGACGACGGCCACTACCGCCACCTCACGCCCTTCAACCGGGTCCCCGAGGAGGGCGCGCTGCAGCCCGCCTTCCGGCTCTGGGCGCAGGTCGTCTCGCGCCCCTCCCCCGGGCAGGCGTTCCTCAACGCGGGCAAGCGGGACGCCGCCTACGACCTGGACCTGCCGCAGGCGCAGGTCGTGCGGTCGGGGCGGGACGGATCGGTCCGCGAGGCCTCGGGGATCGAGATCACCGGCCTGTCCGACCAGCACGCGTGGGTACGGACGGCCGAGGGGGCCGCACTGGAGGTCGGGGACTGGGTCGGAATGGGCCTGTCGCACCCCTGCACCAGCTTCGACAAATGGCAGCTGATCCCCCTGGTGGCGGCGGACGGCACGGTCACCGACTACATCCGCACGTTCTTCTGATCCCCTGCGGGGTGCCTTTCCCCACCCCGCCCCTTCCCGCAACCGGGGCTCCGCCCCGGACCCCGCGCCTCAAACGCCGGCGGGGCTGGAACGCGAAAGGCACCCCCTATGGACCTGGTCATCCGCGACACCCGCGTCATCGACGGCAGCGGCACCCCCTCCTACCGCGCCGATGTCGCCGTACGCGACGGCCGCGTCGCGGAGATCCACCGCGAGGACTCCCCGGGCCCCCGCCCCTCGGCCGCCCGCACCCTGGACGCCGACGGACTCGCCCTCGCCCCCGGTTTCATCGACATGCACGCCCACAGCGACCTCGCGCTGCTCCGCGACCCCGACCACAGCGCCAAGGCCGCACAGGGCGTCACCCTCGAAGTCCTCGGCCAGGACGGCCTGTCGTACGCCCCGGTCGACGACCGCACCCTCGCCGAGGTCCGCCGCTCCATCACCGGCTGGAACGGCGACGGCAGCGACATCGACTTCGACTGGCGCACGGTCGGTGAGTACCTGGACCGGCTCGACCGCAACTTCGGTGGCCGGGGCATCGCCGTCAACGCCGCCTACCTGATCCCGCAGGGCACCGTCCGGATGTACGCGGTCGGCTGGGACGACCGGCCCGCCTCCGAAGCCGAGCTGACCCGGATGAAGCAGCTCGTCGCCCAGTCCATGGCCGAGGGCGCGGTCGGCATGTCCTCCGGGCTCACCTACACCCCGGGCATGTACGCGGACGACGCCGAACTCACCGAGCTCTGCCGCGTGGTGGCCGGGCACGGCGGCTACTACTGCCCGCACCACCGCTCCTACGGAGCGGGCGCGCTGCGGGCGTACGAGGAGATGGTGACGCTCACCCGCACCGCGGGCTGCGCCCTGCACCTCGCCCACGCCACCATGAACTTCGGCGTAAACGAGGGGAAGGCGCCGGAGCTGCTCACCCTCCTGGACCGGGCCCTGGACGAGGGCGCCGACATCTCCCTGGACACCTACCCCTACACCCCGGGCTGTACGACGCTGGTCGCCATGCTGCCGAGCTGGGCGAGCGAGGGCGGCCCGGAGTCGGTCATGGCCCGGCTGGCCGACGACGCGACGGCGGCCCGGATCCGCCACGACATGGAGGTCGTCGGGGCGGACGGCTGCCACGGCGTTCCGATCGAGTGGGACCGCATCGAGATATCCGGCGTCAGCGTGCCCGGCCACGAGGCGTACGTCGGCCGTACGGTGGCCGAGTCCGCCCGGCTGCGCGGCGAGGAGCCCTGGGTGACCGCGCGGCGGCTGCTCATCGACGACCGGCTCGGCTCCACGATCCTCCAGCACGTGGGCCACGAGGAGAACGTCCGGCAGATCATGCGCCACCGCGTCCACACCGGCGGCAGCGACGGCATCCTCCAGGGCGACAAGCCGCACCCGCGCGCCTACGGCACCTTCCCGCAGTACCTCGGCCGGTACACCCGGGAGCTGGGCATCCTCTCCCTGGAGGAGTGCGTCGCCCACCTCACCTCCCGACCGGCGGCCCGGCTGCGGCTGGCCGACCGGGGCCTGGTCCGCGAGGGCTACCGCGCGGACCTGGTGCTGTTCGATCCCGCGACGGTGGCGGCCGGCTCCACCTTCGACCAGCCGCGCACCCTGCCGTTCGGCATCCCGCACGTACTGATCGACGGCCGCTTCGTCATCGAGGACGGCAGGCGGACCCAGACCCTGGCCGGCCGTTCGGTGCGCTCCACGACCTGAGGGCCGTCCCGTACTCCCTGGCGGGCGCCACGACGACAGCGCTTGGGGTCCCGGGGCTATCCGGCGCCTTCCGCCCGCTCCCGCGCCCACGCCAGGTCCTCCTCGGTGGGGGCGTCGTCCTGGGTGAGCGCGCGGCGCCAGTAGCCGCTGAACTCGACGGCGGACCTGGGCAGTCCGCGCTCCTCGACGAGATGGCGGCGCAGCGCGCGGACCGTGCCGGCCTCCCCGGCGAGCCAGCCGGCCACGTCGTCGCCGGGCAGCGCGGCCGACCGGACCGCGTCCAGCAGCGACTCGCCCCGGTTCCGGTGCACCCAGCGCACCGTCACCTCGGCCGCGCTGTCGAACCGCTGCTCCTCGGCGGCGTCGGCCACCTCGGCGCAGACCGTCGCCCGCGCCCCGGCCGGCAGGCCTTCGAGGATCGTCCCGATCGCCGGGAGCGCCGACTCGTCACCGGCCAGCAGCAGGTGCCCGGCCGCGGGCAGCGGCCGGGCGTACGCCGAGGAGGGGCCGACCATGCCGGCCACGTCCCCGGGCCGGGCGGCGCGGGCCCAGCGGGTGGCGGGCCCGTCGTCGCCGTGGAGCACGAAGTCGACGGCCATCAGGCCCGAACCGGGTTCGTACGAGCGGACGGTGAAGCTCCGCATGAGCGGCCGCTCCGCCTCGGGGATCGCGAGGTACGCCTCGTACCAGCGCATGCCGTAGGTGTCCTCGGCCTCCGGCTCCGGCAGTCGGGGCACGCGCTGTCCCGGCCTGGGGAAGCAGAGCTTCATCTGCTGGTCCGGCCGGTTCTCCAGCAGTGCGGGCGGCGAGTCCCCGGAGAAGCTGATCCGCAGCATCCTCGGGGTGACCCGCTCGACCTCCACTACCCGCACATACGAAACAGCCAACGCCTGCACCACCATGGCCACACCACACCTCTCACCGGACCGGATACCTCACGCTCGACACCCACGTTTGATACTTTACGTCGTAAGGAGTTGCCGGGGCAGAAGTTACTTTATGGCGTAAGGAGTCGCAAGTGGTGGTCTATGCCGGGCAGGGCGATGCCCGTCGGTCGATGTCGCTGCTGTGGCGCTCGGCCGCGCCGCCGGAGCCGGGCCGCGCCGCCGGGCCCGGCCCCAGGCAGGGGCTGACGGTCGACGCGATCGTGGCCGCCGCGATCGCCGTGGCGGACGAGGACGGCATGGCCGCGCTCTCCATGCGGGCGGTGGGCGAGCGGCTCGGGCGCACGGCGATGGCGCTCTACACCTACGTCCCCGGCAAGAGCGAGCTGCTGGACCTGATGTACGACGCGGCGCACGCCGAACTCCCCGCCGGACGCGCCCCGGGCGGCGACTGGCGTACGGACCTGACGGAGTGGGCGCGGGACACCCTCGCGTTCTACCTGCGCCACCCCTGGGTGCTCCAGGTCTCCCAGGCCCGTCCGGTGCTCGGCCCGCACGAGTACGCCGCGCTGGACGCGCTGGTGCGCCTCCTGCGCGGCACGGGGCTCGACGCCGGGGTGCTCCGGCGCCTGGTCGGGACGTTGTTCCACTTCGTGCGGGGCGCCGCGCAGACAGTCGCCGACGCACGCGGGGCGGCGTCGGCGACGGGGCGGCCGGACGAGGAGTGGTGGTACGCCCGCTCGGCGGCGCTCGGCGAGCTGGTCCCGGACTTCGCGGACCGCTACCCGGAACTGAGCCGGATGGAGCGGGAATCGGCGCCGCCGCAGCCGGCGGCCGACGACGCGGTGCCGTATCCGGAGCGGGAGGCGCGGGAGATGTTCGACGCGGGCCTCGGCGTACTCCTGGACGGCGTCGAGGCGGCGGTCCGGCGGGGCGGCCGGGGAGCCGGCCGGGCGAACCCGCCCTGACTCCCCCGCATCACCACCGGCGTCCGCTTCACCACCGGTACGGGTCCACCACCGGTACCGGCTTCACCATCGGTACCAGCGGCCGCGGCTGGCCCCGGAGCCCGAGCGCAGCAGAAAGCCGAGCAGCCAGACCACGAGCACGATGGCCGCTATCCACCACAGCAGATTGAGCGCGAACCCGGCACCGAACAGCAGCAGAACAAGCAGCAGAACGACCAGAAGGGGAACCATTTTTATCAACCTCCGCGCATTCGAGTGCCCCGGTCGCGCCGGACCACACCTCGCCGCCCGCATTCCTCCCGGAGCGGCGCGGGACCGTTTCTCCAGCGCTTCCCCGGGCACCCGGAGCACATGAATATTTCTGCGGCAGCCCGAGAAGGACACGGAAAGGCCAGACGCGCGGGAAACGGCTCGGCGGTCGAGGCCGCCGGCCGTGCCGGCTTCGTGGCCCGCGGGGTGATCTACTTCCTGGTCGGCGTCCTGGCGCTGCGCATAGCGTTCAACGACACCGGCGGCAGCGGCGGAAAGACGGCGGACCGGGGCGGGGCGCTGTCCGAGATAGCCCAGAAGCCCTTCGGCTCGGTCCTGCTGTGGGTCCTGGGCGTCGCACTGGCGGGCATGGCCCTGTGGCGGCTGTCCGAGGCCGCGTTCGGGGCCGCCGGCCCCGATGGACAGAAGGCGACCAAACGGCTGGCGTCGGCCGGACGCGCCGTGTTCTACGGCTTCGTGTCCTACTCGGTCCTGATGTTCGCCGCGGGCGACCGGGGCAGCGGCAGCGGTTCGAGCGACGCGCAGTCGCAGGACGTCACGGCGAAGGCCCTGGACCTGCCGGGCGGCCGCTGGCTGGTGGGTGCGGTCGGTGTGGGCGTCGCGGGCGCGGGCCTGTGGATCGCCGGCCGGGCCGCGCTCCGCAAGTTCCACAAGCACCTGCGCATGGGCGAGATGTCACGCACCGAACGACGCGCCGTGGACATCACCGGCGTCTTCGGCGGGGTCTCCCGAGGGCTGGTCTTCGCGGTGGCGGGCGGCTTCGCCGTGGCCGCCGCGGTGAAGGCCAGGTCCGGTGAGGCGAAGGGCATGGACGACACCCTGCGCTCCCTCAGCACCACTCCGGCCGGCCCCTGGCTGCTGGCCCTGATCGCGGTGGGACTGGCGGCCTTCGGCCTGTTCTCCTTCGCCAACGCCCGCCGGCGCCGGATCTGAGCCGGGCGGGCGACGCGGGCGGGCGACGCGGGCGGGCGACGCGGGCGGGCGACGCGGGCGGGCGACGCGGGCGGGCGACGCGGGCGGGCGACGCGGGCGGGCGACGCGGGCGGGCGACGCGGGCGGGCGACGCGGGCGGGCGACGCGGGCGGGCGACGCGGGCGGGCGACGCGGGCGGGCGACGCGGGCGGGCGACGCGGGCGGGCGACGCGGGCGGGCGACGCGGGCGGGCGACGCGGGCGGGGCGGGGGCCGAGGCCCCCGCCCCGCCCTGCCGTTACGGCTTGGGCAGCTCACAACCCGCTGCGTCCAGGTCGAACTTGTTGCCGGCGCCGATGCACGGCACGATGCCGTAGGTCTCCTGGGCGTAGTTGATGCCCTCGCGGACCGTCACCTGGCCGTTCTCGTCGACCTCGCACGGGTTGTTGTCCGTGCACTCCTGCCCGTCCTCGTTACCGGTGTTGTTGACGGCAACGACCTTGCCGGTGGCATTGTCGATCACCGGCGAGCCGGACGTGCCGCCGATGGTCTGGCAGGCGGAGGTGTAGCGGACCGAGTCCTTCCAGGTCCACTCGCCCTCCTTGAGCCGGTAGACGAACCCGTCGACGTTGCAGCTGTAGGTGCGCTTCCAGTACCCGGACGCCACGGTGATCGCCGTGCCCTGCACCGGGTGCGCGGTGTTGAGCTCCAGCGCCTCGATCCCGTAGTCGCTCTCGATCTCGGCGTACGTGGAGGTGAGTTGGTACACCGATATGTCGGTGTCCGTCATCGTCCCGTACGCGATCTTGCTCGCCCGCACCGTGCCGAGGTCGCCGCCCGAGGCGTCCAGCAGGGTGAAGCTGCGGGTGGACGGCTGGTCGATCACGACCTCGCCGGGCCCGGGGAAGCCGGACTCCATGCAGTGCCCGTTGGAGAGCACGAGCGCGGGATCGTCCGGCTGGGATCCGGGCGTACGGACCACCGATCCCGAACAGTTGCTGAGCGCCACGGTGCCGGCGAAACCGACCGCCTTGGTCCGGGGCTTCGCCCGGACCGCCGTGTGGCTCGATGATGCCGCCGCCCTGACCGTGCTGGGCGCTGTCGCGTCGTGGCTTGTGGCCGCG
This sequence comes from Streptomyces sp. 840.1, assembly GCF_003751445.1. Classification (NCBI taxonomy): domain Bacteria; kingdom Bacillati; phylum Actinomycetota; class Actinomycetes; order Kitasatosporales; family Streptomycetaceae; genus Streptomyces; species Streptomyces sp. 840.1. The sequence goes on from NZ_RJUU01000001.1 coordinate 975,636, forward strand.
GTCGCGGGTGCGGTGCCGGCTCCGAGGAGCAGCACGGCGAAGAGCGCACCGACGAGAGGCTTTTTCATGTGGGGGTCCCCTCAAGTGACCTGCGCAGAGCGTGTGGGGCCTCTGCGACCGAAGTTCTTCCGGTTTTGACATGCGCATGGTGGCGCATTGCCGGAAGTCGCACAAGGGGCGGATCAGGTCACCGGGCCCCGCCGGCCGCCGGACCGGACGGCTGCGGCAGCGGCAGCGGCAGCGGCAGCGGCAGCGGCAGCGGGCAACCGCCGGATCCGGCCGCCGATTTGACCGCCAGTTCCGGCCGACTGTCGGACCCCCCTGACAGACTTCTTCCATGACTGACGCAGTGAAGGGCCCCGCCAGCTATTTCCCGTCGATCGAGCAGAAGTACGGCCGTCCGGTCGCGGAGTGGAAGGACCTCATCCGCGCCTCGCCGCTGACCAAGCACATGGAGATCGTCGCGTGGCTCAAGTCCGAGCACGCGATGGGACACGGCCACGCCAACGCCCTGGTCGCGCACACGCTGGCCGAGGACAAGGGAAAGTAGCCGGAACGCGGCACGGGCCCGTCCCGGCTGCGTACCGTCTGGGCATGACTTCCGATCACGCGCACGTTCTCGACCTCGACGCCTACCTCGCCCGCATCGGCTGGAGCGGGGAGCGCCGCCCCACGGCGGCCGTGCTGCGCTCCGTGCACCGTGCGCACGCACTGGGCATCCCGTTCGAGAACCTGGACCCCGTCCTCGGCACCGTGCCCTCGCTCGCCCCGGCCGATCTGGAGGCGAAGCTCCTGCGGAGTGACCGCGGTGGCTACTGCTACGAGCACAACACCCTGCTCACCGCCGCGCTGCGGGCGCTCGGCTTCGAGGTCACGCTGCTCTGTGCCCGGGTCGTGCTGGGCGCGCACCCCGGGGACGTCCGGCCCCGGACGCACATGCTGATGCGCGTCGGCGTGCCCGGTGAGCCGACGCCGTACCTGGCCGATGTCGGCTTCGGCGCGATCGGCTCGCTGCTGGAGCCGATCGCGCTGGCCACCGGGGCCGAGCTGGACGACGGCCCGCGCCGCCACCGGCTCGTGCACCCGCCGCACGACGGGCCGCTGGAGCTGTGGGAGCTCCAGGCCGCGACGGACGGCGGCTCGTGGCAGGCGCAGTACGCGTTCACGGTGGAACCCTTCGAGGCACCCGACTTCGAGGTCGTCAACTGGCACATCGCGACCAACCCGCGTTCGCCGTTCGCGCGGGTGCTGTACGTCCAGCGCACCACCGAGGACGCCCATCTGGCGCTCACCGGCCGCACCCTCGTGGTGACGGCGAACGGGGGCGGCCGCGAGGAGCGGGAGCTGGCGGACGGGGCCGAGGTGGAGCGGGTCCTCGCGGAATCCTTCGCGATCCGGCTGCCGGAGGGGGCCCGGCTGCCGGAGTGACGGCAGGTTGCCGGAGCGACGGCGGGCTCGCGGAGTGACGGCGGGCTGCCGAAGCGAGGGCCCGCCCGGCGCCTCCGTGGCGCATCTCACCCGCCCCGCCCGCTCGCACCCCGGCCCCACACCTTTCCAAGCCCGGCCCCCGTCCGCGCCCGGGGTTCCCACGGTTCACGGGCGGTGGGCGCATGGGATGGAAGCCGGGCGGGGCGGGCCGGACGACCCGGCTGGGTCAACCTGCGGGGAAAGGCCGGGCACCCCGCGAAACACAGTCGTAAGCTCGCAGACATGCAGGTCATCCAGTCCACGAAGCTCGCCAACGTCTGTTACGAAATCCGGGGCCCCGTGCTGGAGGAGGCGATGCGGCTGGAAGCGGCAGGCCATCGCATCCTCAAGCTGAACACCGGCAACCCCGCCGCGTTCGGCTTCGAGTGCCCGCCGGAGATCCTCGAGGACATCCTGCGCAACCTCTCCGGGGCGCACGGCTACGGCGACGCGAAGGGGCTGCTGTCCGCGCGGCGGGCGGTGATGCAGCACTACCAGACCAAGGGGATCGACCTCGACATCGAGGACATCTACCTGGGCAACGGGGTCTCCGAGCTGATCCAGATGTCGATGCAGGCACTGCTCGACGACGGCGACGAGGTGCTCGTACCGGCTCCTGACTACCCGCTGTGGACGGCGTCGGTCTCCCTCGCCGGCGGCACTGCCGTGCACTACCGCTGCGACGAGCAGTCCGACTGGATGCCCGACCTCGCCGACATCGAGCGGAAGATCACCGACCGCACCAAGGCCATGGTGATCATCAACCCGAACAACCCGACGGGTGCGGTGTACGACGACGAGATGCTGCGCGGACTGACGGAGATCGCCCGCCGCCACAACCTGGTCGTCTGCTCCGACGAGATCTACGACCGGATCCTGTACGACGGGGCGACCCACACCCCGACCGCCGCCATCGCGCCCGACCTGATGGTGCTCACCTTCAACGGGCTGTCCAAGAACTACCGGGTGGCCGGCTACCGCTCGGGCTGGATGGCGGTCTGCGGCCCGAAGGCGCACGCCTCCTCGTACATCGAGGGGCTGACGATCCTCGCCAACATGCGGCTGTGCGCCAACATGCCCTCGCAGCACGCTGTGGCGACCGCGCTCGGCGGGCGGCAGTCGATCAACGACCTGGTGCTGCCGGGCGGCCGCATCCTGGAGCAGCGGGACGTGGCGTACGACCTGCTGACGCAGATCCCGGGCGTGACGTGCGTGAAGCCGAAGGGCGCACTGTATCTCTTCCCCCGGCTCGACCCGAAGGTCTACAAGATCAAGGACGACAGGCAGATGGTCCTCGACCTGCTGCGGGCCGAGAAGATCATGGTCGTGCAGGGGACGGGGTTCAACTGGCCGGAGACCGATCACTTCCGGGTCGTGACGCTGCCCTCGACCGAGGACCTGACGGACGCGATCGGCCGGATCGCCCGCTTCCTGGACGGATACTGCCAGGTGTAGACGGCGGCGGAACCAGGTGCAGACGACAGGCGGAGCCGGTGCGGACACGGCCGGGGCGAGGGTTCATGCCGCCAGATCCCGAATCTGGACAACTTTAGACTGAATCCAAGCTAGGATGGTTCCACAGCAACACCAGGAGGCCATCCATGTACGAACCGATCCGCACCAAATCGGTCCACACACCGGCCGACCACGCCGACTTCCCGCACCGCAGCCGCGAGGAGGAGCTGGACATCCAGCTCGCCGGACATCTGGCCGCACTGCTCGCGGTCACCGACGAGCTGGGACTCGGCGAGGCGGGCGACCGTATCGCCGAACAGGTCGCACGGCTGCGTGGCACACCGCCCGCCCGGCACGCCGGTCTGACCGAAGCCCCCGCACCGGCCCTGCACCGTCGCGCCCACGCCCTCGCGGGCCGCGCGCTGGTGGTGGCGGCGTCCCGCGCCGACACGGCCGCCGCGATCCTCTCGGCCGAGCGCATGGACGCCCACGCGGCGGCGGCCCCGGTCGCCACCGGCCCGTCGCACCTGGTCGGCGCCCTCTAGACGGCCCCGGTCCACATGCCGTAGAGGCGTGTGGACCGGGTGCCACCGCACAACACCGACGGCCCGGCCCGTTCCGCAGTTCACGCGGAACGGGCCGGGCCGTCGGTCTGTCAGTACCTGCTTGCCGTCAGCGTGTGTCCGCGCGCCGGGCGTATCGGAGGTGACGGCGTTGCGCAGGACCGCGTCGCCGGCGTCCGGGTCGTTGGTGCCGTACCGGTACTGCTCGAAGGTGACGTCGAGGCCGCCGTTGCCCGGGAGCGGCCGGTTGCAGAGCATCCCGGCGACCCGGTAGTTCGCGTGGTCGGTGAGCTGGAGCCGGCCCGGCGTCTCACCCGGCGTGGGCACGGGCGGGGTCGTCCGGGTGGCGGGGTCGTCGCACGGCACGGACCGGGACTCATCGGCGGGCGGGCCTCAGGGCGAGGCCGAGGCGGAAGCCCGCGCGGCCGGGGCGGTCGACAGGAACGTCACGTCGGTGACCACGCACTGCGGCCGGCCCCGCACCGGGACCGGCCCGGCGATCTCCCTGGTCACCGTGGCACCCACCGCCAGATCCTTGATCACCACGGTGCGTCGGCCCGCCGCCTCGCTCCCGCCCGCACCACCGCCCTTGTCCCGCAGGTGCCGGAACGAGAGGTACACCGTGTAGCTGCCCCGCCGCTTCGCCCGGCTCGTCACCCGCACCTCGGCCACCGGACCGCCGGTCGCCGCGTCCCGTCGGCACGAGGCGACAGTGACGTCCCGGGACGGGAAGCGCAGGTCCTCGTGGTTCTTCCCCCAGGCGTCGAAGAAGGCCGCCACCAGGGCGACCGGGGACAGCACCAGCAGCGAGACCGTCACCACGATCAGGGTCACCGCCCAGCGCGGCATGCCGGTGCGCCGCCGCCGCGGCATGCGGGTGTGCTGATCCGGGTACGGCGGTATCGCCGACAGCGTCATGGCCCCCCACACCCCCCGCGCCCCCCGGCACGGCCGGGTCCAACGTAGGCCGGGGCCCATCCCTGCGACAGCTCCGGCCGGTCACAGCCCGACTACGAACAGGGCGGGCCGGTTCGCGCGCGGCAACCGCCTCCACGGGGACGGCCCCCGGAACCGCATGCCGGTTCCGGGGGCCGGGGCCGTGTTCGTGCACGTCCCCACCGCGGCAGGCCGTTGACCCCACAGGTCAGGGCGGATGTCGGGAGCCGGGCCGCGGGGTTCGAAGGGCGGGATCAGCCCAGGCGCTGGACCAGGGCGCGGTACTCGTCCCACAGCTCCTTCGGCGTGTGGTCGCCGAAGGTGTTGAGGTGCTCGGGGACCAGCGCCGCCTCCTCGCGCCAGACCTCCTTGTCGACCTTGAGCAGGAAGTCCAGGTCCGCCTCGGAGAGGTCCAGGCCCTCGGTGTCGATGGAGCCCTTGGCCGGCAGGATGCCGATCGGGGTCTCGACGCCCTCGGCCTTGCCCTCCAGCCGCTCCACGATCCACTTCAGGACGCGGCTGTTCTCGCCGAAGCCGGGCCAGACGAACTTGCCCGCCTCGTTCTTGCGGAACCAGTTCACGTAGTAGATCTTCGGCAGCTTCGACTGGTCCGCCTTGTCCGCGCCGACCTTGATCCAGTGGTTCATGTAGTCGCCCATGTTGTAGCCGCAGAACGGCAGCATGGCGAACGGGTCGCGGCGCAGCTCGCCGACCTTGCCCTCGGCGGCGGCGGTCTTCTCGGAGGCGACGTTGGCTCCGAGGAAGACACCGTGCTGCCAGTTGAAGGACTCGGTGACCAGCGGCACGGCCGAGGCGCGGCGGCCGCCGAAGAGGATGGCGGAGATCGGCACGCCCTTCGGGTCCTCCCACTCGGGCGCGATGATCGGGCACTGGCCGGCCGGGACGGTGAAGCGGGCGTTGGGGTGGGCGGCGGGCGTGGGGGACTCGGGGGTCCAGTCGTTGCCCTTCCAGTCCGTGAGGTGCTTCGGGAGCTCCTCGGTCATGCCCTCCCACCAGACGTCGCCGTCGTCGGTGAGCGCGACGTTGGTGAAGACCGAGTTGCCCCACATCGTCTTCATGGCGTTGGCGTTGGTGTGCTCGCCGGTGCCGGGCGCGACGCCGAAGAAGCCGGCCTCGGGGTTGATCGCGCGCAGCCGCCCGTCCTCACCGAACCGCATCCAGGCGATGTCGTCGCCGATGGTCTCGACGGTCCAGCCGGAGATCGTGGGCTCCAGCATGGCGAGGTTCGTCTTGCCGCAGGCGCTGGGGAACGCGGCCGCGACGTACTTGGACTCCCCGCGCGGCGGAGTGAGCTTGAGGATCAGCATGTGCTCGGCCAGCCAGCCCTCGTCGCGCGCCATGACGGAGGCGATGCGCAGCGCGTAGCACTTCTTGCCGAGCAGGGCGTTGCCGCCGTAGCCGGAGCCGTAGGACCAGATCTCGCGGTCCTCGGGGAAGTGCGAGATGTACTTGGTCGAGTTGCAGGGCCACGGAACGTCCTCCTGGCCCTCCTCGAGGGGTGCGCCGAGCGTGTGGACGGCCTTGACGAAGAAACCGTCGGTGCCCAGTTCGTCGAGGACCGGCTGTCCCATGCGCGTCATGGTGCGCATGGAGACGGCGACGTAAGCGGAGTCGGTGATCTCGACGCCGATCGCGGAGAGCGGCGAGCCGACGGGGCCCATACAGAAGGGCACGACGTACATGGTGCGGCCGCGCATGGAGCCCCGGAAGACGCCCTGGTCGCCCACGAAGATCTCCCGCATCTCGGCGGGGGCCTTCCAGTGGTTCGTCGGACCGGCGTCCTCCTCCTTCTCGGAGCAGATGAACGTACGGGTCTCGACCCGTGCGACGTCGCTCGGGTCGGAGGCGGCGTAGTACGAGTTCGGGCGCTTTATCTCGTCGAGTTTGGTGAACGTGCCCTTGGCCACGAGCTCCCCGCACAGGCGCTCGTACTCGGCCTCGGAGCCGTCGCACCAGACCACTTGGTCCGGCTCGGTGAGGGCTGCGATCTCGTCGACCCAGGAGACGAGCTCCCGGTGGTTGGTGGGAACAGTGAGGGGAGCCGCGATGTCGCGCGCCACGATCGCTCCTTGATGAGGGTGTCTGTTGTTAGTTGCCCCGTGGGGGCCGCGACCCGGATGCTTCTACCCCTTCGAATTTCCCCTGGCGCTCATCCGGTGCCGACCGCACTCATTTGATCATCCGACCGTTTCGCCCATATGTCCAGGGGGCCGCCCACGTGAGCATCGCCACTCATATCCGCAACCTACGGTGGCGTAGGTACGATGCGGGAATGACTGCTGCTGCCGCCGCCGCGCCCGAACCCGCCGGGCTGGAACCAGTTGGAACCGATGCCGCCGAGCTGAAGCCACGGATGCGCGGCTGGCTGCACGCCGGCATGTTCCCGGCGGTCGTCGTCGCGGGCATCGTGCTCATCGCGCTCACGGACACCACCCGCGGCCGGATCGCCTGCGGCGTCTACATCCTGACCGCGTGCCTGCTGTTCGGCGTGAGCGCCGTCTACCACCGCGGCACCTGGGGGCCGCGCGGCGAGGCGGTGCTGCGCAGGCTGGACCACGCCAACATCTTCCTGATCATCGCGGGCACCTACACCCCGCTGACCCTGCTGCTCCTGCCCCGCTCCACCGGGACCCCGCTGCTCTGGGCGGTCTGGGGCGCGGCGGTCGCGGGGATCGCCTTCCGGGTGTTCTGGGTCGGCGCCCCGCGCTGGCTCTACACGCCCTGCTACATCGCGATGGGCTGGGCCGCGGTCTTCTTCCTGCCGGACTTCATGCGCACCGGTGGCATCGCGGTGCTGGTGCTGGTCGTCGTCGGCGGAGTGCTGTACAGCGCGGGCGGCGTCATCTACGGCATCAAGCGGCCGAACCCCTCGCCGCGCTGGTTCGGGTTCCACGAGGTCTTCCACTCGCTGACCCTGGCGGCGTTCGTCGTGCACTACGTGGGCATCTCCCTGGTGGCGTACAGCCAGGGCTGACCCCTCACCGCACCCACTCCCCCTCCTCCCTCATGGCCGTGACTCCCGAGTCACGGCCATGACGCATGTCAGGACGTATTCGACTCCTCCGACCTCATCGATCCCGTCAACCCCATCGACCCCATCGACTCCGCCCGACCCCACCGACTCCCTGATTGACACTCACCACCTTTTGAGAGTTACTGTCACTTGACTGTAACTCTCAAAGGAGTAGCCATGAACCGACGCTGGTGGGCCCTGGGCGCGCTGGTGACGAGCACGCTCGTCCTCGGCTTCGATATGACGATCCTCAACGTGGCGCTGCCGACGATGGCCGGTGAGCTGGGCGCCGGCACCGGAGCACAGCAGTGGATGGCCGACGCGTACGTCGTCGTGTTCGCCGCGCTGATGCTTCCGGCGGGACTGCTCGGCGACCGCTTCGGCCGCCGCCGGATGCTCATCGCCGGGCTCGGCGTCTTCCTCGTCGGCTCGGTCCTCGGCGTACTCGCCGATGACGTGACCACGGTCATCGCCGCCCGCTGTGTCATGGGCGTCGGCGGCGCGCTCGTGATGCCCCTCGCCCTCGCCGTACTGCCCTCGCTGTTCGGCGAGCCGAAGGACCGGATGAAGGCCGTCTCGATCGTCTCGGCCGCCTCCGCGCTCGGCCTGCCGCTCGGCCCGATCCTGGGCGGCTGGCTGCTCGACCACTTCTGGTGGGGCTCGGTCTTCCTGGTCAACGTCCCGATGGTCGGCATCGGCATAGCCGCCTGCGTGTTCCTGCTCCCCGAGACCCGCGACCCGGCCTCTCCCCGGGTCGACCCGGTCTCCACCGCGCTGACCGCGACCGGCCTGGGCACGCTGATCTACGCGGTCATCGAGGCACCGGGCCGCGGCTGGGGCGACCCGCTGATCCTGGCCGTACTGGCTGCGGGCGCGGTCCTGATCACCGCGCTCGTCCTGCGCGAGCGCAAGGCGCCCCGCCCGATGCTCGACCTGTCCCTGCTGCGGCAGCGGACGTTCCTGCTGAGCACGCTCGCCGCGACGCTCGTGATGTTCGTGCTGGCGGGGCTGATGTTCATCCTGCCCGGCTACCTCCAGGCCGTGCTGGGCAACGACGCCTTCGGCACCGGCTTGCGGATGCTGCCGATGATGGGCGGGCTGATCGTGGCCACCAGGACCGGCGGCCCGGTCAACGCGCGCTTCGGGCCCCGCGCCACGATGTCGGCGGGGCTCGTCGTGCTCGCCTTCGCCGCGTTCCTCGGCAGCCGCACGACGGTCGACAGCGGCTACGGCTTCACCGCGCTGTGGCTGTCCGTCGCCGGGGCGGGCTTCGGCTTCGCCGTCGTCCCCGCCATGGACGCGGCGCTCGCCGCCCTGCCCGCGGACCGCTCGGGCAGCGGCTCGGGTCTGCTGATGACCGTGCGCCAGACGGGCAGCGCGCTCGGGATCGCCCTGCTGGGCAGCCTGCTCGCCGGTGCCTACGGCGGCCGCCTCGACACGACGGGCCTGCCGGCCGCCGCCGCGGACACCGCCGGGGACTCGGTCGTCGCCGCCCACGCCGTCGCGGCGAAGCTCGGCGCACAGCGGCTCGCGGAGTCCGCCGACGCCGCGTACCTGCACGGCATGAGCCTGGTCCTGCTCGTCATCGGCGCCACCGCCCTGGTCAGCGCCCTCCTGGTGGCGGCGTTCCTGCCCGGCACGAAGCCGGGGCTCGACGAGCCCGCCGACGTGGCCGCCGTCCCCGTCGATGCCTGACAATGGCGACCATGGCCGCCACTCCCCGTACCCCTTCCCCCGCCGAGCCCGGCGCGCAGCCCCCACTGGGACTGCGCGAGCGCAAGAAGCTCAGGACCCGGGTCGCCATCCGGCAGGCGACGTACCGGCTGATCGCCGAGCAGGGGTACGACGCGACGACCATCGAGCAGATCGCGGAGGCGGCGGAGGTGTCGCCGAGCACGGTGTTCCGGTACTTCGCGACCAAGGAGGACATCGTCCTCACCGACGAGTACGACCCGGTGATGGAAGCCTCGCTGCGGAGCCGGCCGGCCGATGAGGCGCCCCTGCTGTCGGTGCGGCTGATGATGATCGAGTCGCTGACGTCGTTCATGGAGACGGAGAACGAGGAGCTGCGCCAGCGCACCCGGCTGATGGTGGAGGTCCCCGCCATCCGGGCGCGGATGACGGAGACCATGTCGGACACGGCGAAGATCCTCGCCCAGGTCCTCGCGGACCGCACCGGCCGCAGCGCCGACGACCTGAAGATCCGGATCTTCATCGCGGCGGTGCTGGGCGCGCTGCGCGAAGTGACGCTCTACTGGGGCGAGCACGATCAGGAAGGCGACCTGATCGCCATGATCAACGACGCTCTGGACACCCTGGAGGGCGGCCTGCTGCTCTAAGGGCTGTCCCGTAATCCCTGGTGGATCAGCGCTCGGCGTCAGATGCGGTGCATCGCAAGGCGGAGGAGCGTCCGCATACTGGATGTATTCGGGCGTTTCGACAACGCAGCGAGGTGCCGTAGCTGTCGTCGAGTGCCCGCCAGGGATTACGGGACAGCCCTTAGGGCGTGGGGCGGAAGTCCCGTCTGTGCGGCGGGATCAGGCCCCGTCGCCCCCAAGAGCACGGGCCAGCTCCGCCGCGTCGGTCGTCGGCGCGTCGCACACGAAGTGCCTGCACACGTACGCGGTCGGCGCACCGCCCAGCATCGGACGGCCGGCCAGCAGCGGGAACTCCGAGCCCGACGTCTCGCCCGCCGCGACCACCGCGCCCGGCGCCCGTCCCAGCAGCGCCGTACGGTGCAGCTCACCGCCGACCGGCCCGGCGACGGCCACCTCGCGCGGGCCGTCGAGCAGCGCCTCGGCCACCGCGAGCCCCCAGCCGATGAACCGAGGCGCCTTCGGCCCGAGCGCCTTCACCACGCCCAACGCCTGCTCGGCGGCGGCGCGGTGGGGTTCCGATCCGGTGTACGCGGCGTACGAGAGCAGCGCGCCGGCCGCCGCCGTCCACCCTGCGGGGGTGGCGCTGTCGGTCGGGTCCTGCGGACGGCGGATCAGCTGCTCGGCGTCGTCCGCGGTGTCGTAGAGCTGACCGCCCTCGCCGGTGAAGTGCTGGAGCACGATGTCCAGCAGGAAGCCCGCGAACTCCAGCCAGACCCCCTCGCCGGTGACCGAGGCCAGGGCGAGGAAGCCCTCCGCCACATCGCCGTAGTCCTCCAGGACACCCGTGTGCTCCCCGGCGCGCCCGTCCCTGGACGTCCGCACCAGCCGGGCCACCGGGCCCATGTGGAGCCGAACCAGCAGGTCTGCGGCCTCGGTGGCGCGCTCGATCAGGTCGGGGCGGTCGAAGTAGGCGCCCACCTCGGCCAGGGCGGCGATCGCCAGCCCGTTCCACGCGGCGACCACCTTGTCGTCCCGCCCCGGCCGGGTGCGCAGCTCCCGGGCGGCGAGCAGCCGGGCCCGTACGTCGGCGGCCCGCGCCTCGTCCACCACCTCACCGGTGCGCGGTGGGTGGTGCGGTCCCTTCGGCGGCAGCTGGAGCACCGAGGACCCCTCCTCGAAGGTGCCCTCCTCGGTCACCCCGAAGTGCTCGGCCGCGAACGCGGCGTCGTCCTCGCCCAGCGCCTCGCGCAGCTGCGCCGGCGTCCAGACGTAGTACGCGCCCTCGACGTGCTTGCCCTGCGCGTCCTCGCTGTCGGCGTCGAGCGCGGAGGCGAAGCCGCCCTCGGCCGTGCGCAGCTCCCGGACCATGAAGTCGGCGGTCTCCAGGGCGACCCGGCGGGCCAGTTCGGAGCCGGTCGAGCGCCACAGGTGCGCGTACACCCGGCAGAGCAGCGCGTTGTCGTAGAGCATCTTCTCGAAGTGCGGCACGATCCACTCGCGGTCCACCGAGTAGCGGGCGAAGCCGCCGCCGAGCTGGTCGTACATCCCGCCCCTGGCCATCGCCTCGCAGGTGTCGGCCGCCATCTGGAGCGCACCGTCCGCACCGGTACGGGCGTGGTGGCGCAGCAGGAACTCGATCACCATCGACGGCGGGAACTTGGGCGCCCCGCCGAAGCCGCGGTTCTTCTCGTCGTACTCCCGGGTCAGCCCGAGCAGCGCCTGCGCCAGCTCCGACTCGGCCGGCAGCCCCTCACCGCCGTGCGCGAGGGAACGCTGCGACAGGTCGTGGACGATGCGCCCGGCGACCTCCCCGACCTCGTCGCGCCGGTCCGTCCAGGCAGCGACGACGCCTTCGAGCACCTGCCGGAAGGAGGGCAGGCCGTGGCGGGACTCGGGCGGGAAGTACGTCCCGAAGTAGAAGGGTTCCGCGTCGGCGGTGAGGAAGACCGTCATCGGCCAGCCGCCCTGCCCGGTCGCCGCCTGCACGGCCTCCATGTAGACGGCGTCGACGTCGGGACGCTCCTCGCGGTCGACCTTGACCGGCACGAAGTGCTCGTTCAGATACGCCGCGACGTCGTCGTCCTCGAACGACTCATGGGCCATCACATGGCACCAGTGGCAGGCCGAGTATCCGACGCTGAGCAGCACCGGAACGTCCCGCCTGCGCGCCTCCTCGAAGGCTTCGGGCGACCACGGCCACCAGTCGACGGGGTTGTCGGCGTGCTGGAGGAGGTACGGGGATGTCGCGTCAGCAAGGCGGTTAGACATGCGGCCATCCTGCCGCACGGCCCCCTCCGGGCTCAGGACCCGGGGCGGGGGCGCACGTCCCGGCGCAAGAGGCGCGGGCCGTATGCCCCCGCCCGCGTGGGCTTGTTCCCTGGTCCGATCCGAGACCGGTGGCCGCGAGCGGGCCGCCTCGCGGTCGTCGCTGCCTGCGGACCGGAGTGGCATCGCCGCCGTGGACGGGCCTTGCCCGGAGCAGTGGAGGGCGACCGGCAGACCGCGTCGGCCAGGACTGGCGCGACGTCAGGAACCGGCTCACGTGTCTGCGCCGAGGCCTTCCTCGGCTACCCCGTGGAGGGTGCGGTGATAAGCGAGCGCCTCCCTGTCGATCCGGTGTTCAGCGGTCTCGCGGAGGACGCCGAGCACGCTGCTGTCCGCCCGGCTCACGACGGTGAGGTCGTCGTTGATGACCAGCGCCCCCCTGTCCATGAGCACGTGGCAGTTGGGGCACAGGCACAACACGTTGCCGATCGTGTCCGCGCCTCCGTGTGGGCTTACCAGCGACCGGATGTGCGCGGCTTCGGCATACGCGCTACCGGCGCTCAGCTGAAGGCGGACTCCGCAGACCTGGCACCTGAAGTCGTGGATCCGCTTGACGAGGTTGGCGACAGCCGTGCTGCGGACAACGCGCTGGATCGAGAGGGGCGACCGAACACCGCCGACCGGCCCCGGCCCGTGGGCCTCATCGGGTTGCGGACCGTCCGCCACACCCTGCTCGGCGGGCACCCGTCGGACGAGACGGAACCGCCACACGCGTCGCCCGTCCGGACTCTGCTCGGACCAATAGTCCTCGACCGTGTAGAGCCCGTCGTAGAGGTAGGCCCGGCCGCCGCCGACGGTCGCGATCGGCCGCACCACACGGACGGGGGCCCGCGTGGACGCACTTGTCGCCAGTGCGGCATTGCCGCTGGTGAGTTGCTGGTCACCCGTCGCCCCCTCGCCGGTGAGGACGATGACATCACCGTGGTCCTCGTCGCGGGAGTGCTCGTCACTGAGGACGACCGACTCGGCTCCGCGTTTGCCACCCGCAATGGCGCTCATCAACTGCCGATGGACCCCGGCCCGGACCAGGCCTGCCCGATCGTCGAACCGCCGCCCCGGGAGAACGCCCGGCACCAGACCGAACCCGGCGGAGGAGGACGGCATCTCCCGCTCCGGCCCCGACTGCCCGGCGGGCAGGGCCGAAGCCAGCTCACGAACCCTGGCGCGTTCCTCCTTGCGTGCCGCGCGCGCCCGGAACAGAGCCTCCCTGAGACGCTCGGTCCGGGAGGTCACGTGCACGGGCGATTCGTCTGTGGCGTCGTCGGCTCCGCTCACAGCTGCCAGTCCGACGAGGATCTGGTCGAACCGATCCGGCGTGGGGAGCGTCCGTCCGTCGAGGTAGGAGTCCATGGTGCGGGCGCTCACCTCGCAATGGCGCGCCACCGCTTCCGTGGCCGGGCCGCCGCACTCGTTCCAGAGCGCGCGCAGTTCGTCGGCGAAGTCAGCTTCTTCCGGCGTGCGGCGTGCCGCGGCCGCTCCCCTCAGACGCGATCGCTCTGCCGCGGCCTCCTCGGCCGCGCGTCGACGCTCGTGCCACCGGCCCCGCTCCGCCGCGACACCGCCCGCCCACACATCCACAATCAGATCCAGCGTCTGCACGCTCGGTAGCCGGGCACCACTCAGCGCCGCGTAGACCGCCGTCCTCGACGCGCCGCGCATGACCACCGCGTCGACCGTCCCGCCCGCCCGCTCCCGCAGGTCACGTAGGGCTATCGCGAACTCGGCGAAGGGCCCATCACCCTTCACAGGGAGCGCACGGGGCATGATTTCACCGTGATATGCATCACACTATTCCCCTTCGCTTGAGTGATGTGAGCCACATCCAATCCAACGAAACCGTGTCTGAACTGGCCTGATCCCAATCTACATCAGTCCCGCGATGTTTTCTGCGGAACATGACGTCTGGAAGTCTGCGATCGTTGCGCCAGCGGCTGAGTCATGCACCCGCAACGAGCGACGGCTCCCTGCGCCAACAGGAAGCCGTCTCTTGCTCGTAGTCCCCTTCTGAAGGTACGGAGAACTACATGTCCGAGGGTACGGGGAATGTCCCGCCCCGCGAAGCGAGCCGGAGCGTCCATCGAGCCCCGCTTACGGAGCCGCCGCGGCGAACTGCCCGCTGGCTGGCTCCCGCCGGTCTGGCCGTGACCAGCGGTGGCACGCTTGCCGCCGGGCTCCAAGGCAATGTGGCCGTCGCCGCGCTGTCCGCGGCCCCGAGCCTGCTTCTGGGCTCGTTCTTCTTCTTCGGGGTGGTCTGCCCCGCGATCTGGTCCCGGAAGCTTCGGCGCCAGAGGGCGGCCCTCGCCGTGATGGCCGCCCTCCTCGGAGCGGAATCACGACGGAACACCACCCGACGCGGGGGTCCGCCGGGCTAGGGTCTTGTGTCCGGCGGATCTTGTAGCCCGCGGGGTCAGACGGCCGACCAGCCGTCGTCCACGGGGAGGATCGCGCCGTTGACGAATGAGGCGGCGTCGGAGGCGAGCCAGACGATCGCGGCAGCCTGTTCAGCGGCGGAACCGAGGCGGCCGATGTTCGCACCGACGAGCCGGCCGATGAGCGCGGGGCCGTGCGCGTCAGGGCGGCTGTCGACACTGATGCCGGTCGCCGTGGGGCCGGGGGCGATCATGTTGGTCCGGATGCCCTGCCCCCGGTACATCACTGCCAGGTTCTTCACCAGCCCGGTGATCCCGTGCTTGGCGGCGGTGTACGCGGCTCCCGCGGCTCCGCCGCGCAGGCCCGCCTCCGAGCCGGTGAAGACCAGGCATCCGGTACCGGCAGCCAGCATGTGCGGGAGCACGGCGCGGGTGAGGAGGAAGGGAGCCGTGAGGTCGATCCGCAGGACCCGTTCCCACTCCGCGTCGTCGGTCTCGTGCGCCGCCGACATGCGGTCCATGATGCCCGCGTTGTTGACCAGGACGTCGATTCCGCCGAACTCGTCGACCGCACGGGCCACCAGCGCGTCCACCACCCGCTGCTCCCCCAGGTCACCGACGGCGGCGAGGGCGACACCCCCGGCGGCCGTGATCATACGAACCGTTTCCTGCGCGCCTTCCGCGTGGACGTCGGCGGCCAGGACGCGGTCGCCCTGGGCGGCGAAGGCCAGGGCGGCGGCCCTGCCGATCCCGGAGGCGGCTCCGGTGACGATGACGCTCCGGGGTGCGCGGGGGGCGGTGCCCGGCTCGGCTGGGGGCGTGGTCATGGGTGGTCCTCCAGAGGTGTGGCGATGAGTGGGGCCGGTATTCCGGGAAGGGCCCGGCCCGGCATGAGGGCCGGCAGGCGCCCCGTACGGCGACGGTATTTCGCCGGGCGCTGTCGTGCGCTGTGGGCGCCCACCGGTGGGTCCGGGTCAGGCGCGAGGAGTGGCCCCGGGCCGGAGGACTTCGCCCATCGAGGTGTCGCGCCACTCCTTCAGCAGCTGGTGGAAGGCGACCGCGCCGTGCGGGTAGCCGCCCGGACCGTTGCGCCGGCCGCGGCCTTCCGCGTTGTAGTAGCCGGGGGTGCATTCGGCGTGGAACCACTCGTGGTCGGGGGCGTCCGCGGCCAGAGTGGCGAGCCAGTCCTCCTCGGCCTGGCGGGACGGCTCGATGCGGGCACCCGCGGCCTCGGCGGCCGCGACGAGCGCTGCCGCGTGCACTGCCTGCTCGTCCAGGATGTGCGAGAAGTTGACGCTGCTGGCGTTCTGCAGCGGGCCCAGCTGGATCAGGTTGGGGAAGCCGTTGCTGGTGAGCCCGTGGAGGGTGCGCGGGCCCTGCCGCGCCCAGCGGTCCAGCAGTTGGACGCCGTCCCGGCCCTGTACCGGGAGCCTGCCGGAGTGGATGCCGGAGGTCCCGACGTTGAATCCGGTCGCGAAGACGAGACAGTCGAGTTCGTACTCCGTGTCGCCGACCACGACGCCGTGTGCGGTGACGCGCTCGATGCCGTGGGTGTCCGCGGTATCGACCAGGGTGACGTCGGCCCGGTTGAACGCCGGGTAGTACTGGTCCGAGAAGGTGGGGCGTTTGCAGGCGTAGCGGTACCAGGGCTGGAGCCTGCGGGCCGTCTCCGGGTCGGTGACGGTCTGCTCGACGCGGGCGCGGAGTTCGTTCATCTTGGCGGCGTCGGCCACCTCGTAGGCGGCCTCGAAGGCCGCGCGGTCGCCCCGGCGCCGGAAACTGGGCAGGAGCTTCTCCAGCAGGCCCGCCGACGCGGTCCAGGCATCGGCCACGAGGTCCGTCTCCGCACTCTCGCCGGAGACGATCCGGAGGTAGTTCTCGCGCCGTTCGCGGGCCCAGCCCTCGCGCTCGGCGCCGACCTCCCCGGCGGTCGTGCGGCGGTTGGCCCGTACGTCCACGGTGGAGGGGGTGCGCTGGAAGACGTAGAGGTGTGCGGCGTCCCGGGCCAGCATCGGAATGACCTGCACTCCGGTGGCCCCGGTGCCGACGATGCCCACCCGCTTGCCCGCGAGTCCGCTCATGCCACCCTCGGGGGTGCCGCCGGTGTAGGCGTAGTCCCACCGGGAGGTATGGAAGGTGTGGCCCTTGAAGTCCTCGATGCCGGGAATCCCGGGAAGCTTCGGGTCGGTGAGGGTACCGGTGGCAGCGACGACGTACGTGGCCCGGAAGGTGTCACCGCGGTCCGTGGCCACGGTCCACGTCCCTGAATCCTCGTCCCAGGCCAGAGCGGTGACTCCGGTGGAGAACAGCGCGTCCGTGTAGAGGTCGAACTTCCGCGCGATCCGCATCGCGTGGCGGCGGATCTCTTCGCCGGGGGCGTACTTCCACTCCGGCACGTACCCCGTCTCGTCGAGCATCGGCAGGTACACGTGCGCCTCGATGTCGCAGTGGACGCCCGGATACCGGTTCCAGTACCAGGTACCTCCGAAGTCGCCGCCCTTCTCGACGACCCGGACCCGCTCCACCCCCTGCTGCCGCAACCGCGCGCCGGCGAGGATGCCGCCGAACCCCCCGCCGATCACCGCGACGTCGACGGTGTCCTGGAGCGGGGCGCGCTCCACCGGTTCCTCGGTGTAGGGGTCCGCGGCGTAGTAGCCGAACTCGGCGTCGGCGTCGCGGTACTGGGCAGCGCCGTCGGGGCGGACCCGCCTCTCGCGTTCGAGGCGGTAGCGCCGCCTCAGTGCCGCGAGCTCAGGAGGGACCGCCTCGTGAGTGTTCGTCAGGTGAGAGTTCGTCATATGGGCCTCGTTCCTCAACGGTGGGGCGGTTCGGTCCGGGCTGGCGTCCGCTACGGTAACAAGTACCGGACAACAGTGTCCGGTTGGGTTCCGGAACCTCGCCGTCCTGCGGCCGGGGCGCGTGGGTGCCTCCGGTACGTCGGTGGGCGCCGGCTACGCGACCCACGCGACGGACAGGAAGAGTGATCCCCATGCAGCGGTACACGGCCCGGTCCCTGGCCGCGCTCGCCACGATCGGCACGCTGGTTCTCACCGGCTGCGGTACGCAGAGCGCGGGCTCCGAGACGGCGGCACAGGCGCCCGCCGGCGCGGGCAGGACCATCCACGCACAGAAGTTCATGCAGCTCACCCGGGCGCCCGGCGGCACCGGCAGGACGCTGCTGGAGGGCCCAACGTTCGGGAAGGACGGTGGCCTCTTCGTCGTCGACGTCACCGCGCCCGCCGGCCGGCCCAAGGTCATGCGGGTCGATGTCGGGAGGAGGACCCTGCGGACGGTCCACACGGACGACCGGGGGGCCTACACCTCCGCACAGTTCAGCCCCTACGACGGCCGGCTCTACCTCAGCGACTTCGCCCACGGCGAGATCGTGAGCCTGGCCCCCGGCGGCGGCGACCGGCAGACCTTCTTCTCCGGAAAGGTCGACGGTGCGCCGATGAACCCCGACGACATCGCCTTCGACGAGGCGGGCAATCTGTACGTCAGCGACGCACGAGGCATGTCCGAGGGCGAGCCGGACGGACGGGTGGTACGGATCAGCCGCGACGGCACGCGGGCCACCGTCCTGGCCAAGGGTCTCGCCGCGCCGAACGGGATCTCGTTCGACCTGGACCACAGCGGGCTCTGGTTCAGCGAGCTCACCGAGAACCGGATCTCCTACCTGCTCCTGGGCGGGGAAGGGAAAGCGGCATCCCGTCACACCGCCGTACGCGTCGACGGCGGGATCGCCCAGACCGACTCGATCGCCGTGGACGCCGACGGCAACCTGTACCAGGGGCTGCACGGCCGGGCCGCGATGGCCGTGTACGACCGGCACGGTGACCGGCTGGCGACGGTCGAGATCCCCTCGCGCGACAAGGGGCTGGAGTCGGCGACGAACGTGGCCATCGCTCCGGGCGGGACCAAGGCGTACGTGACGGTGAGCGGCCCGGCCGGCGGATACCTCTACACCTTCGACGCACTCGCCGCCGGGATCCGGCAGTCCAACGGCGGCTGATCCCGGCCGCCGCTCAACCGCCGTAGGGCCGCACCGCCGCCACCTCCACGCCCAGCAGCCGCCACGCCGCCAGCGCCCGCCGCTCCCGCTCCTCGCGAGTGGCGCCGGTGACGGCCGCGGAGACCATGGCGACCGAGAGCACGAGGTCGTCCCCGGCGCCGAGCCGGTGCCCGGCGGGCAGGTGCCTTCGCAGGGCGCTCTCGACGCGGGCGGACAGGGTCAGGGCGTGGGCGCGGATGCCGGACCGGTCGCCCGCCCGGACGGCGTGTAACAGACCGATGAAGGCCGCCGACTCCGCGAGGTGCCAGGTGAGCACGCCGAGGACATCGGCGAAGGTCACGCCTTCGGTGTCGGCCGCCTGCTCGACCTGCCGCACGTTCTCCTCCAGAACCGCGGCCACGGCGGCGGTCCGGTCCGGGAAGTGCCGGTAGAGAACGCCCTGCCCCACTCCGGCCCTGCGCGCGACCGCGGACAGCGGTGCCTCCAGGCCGTGCTCCGAGAAGATCTCCCGGGCGGCGGCGACCAGTGCGGCCCGGTTGCGGGCGGCCGCCTTCGGCCCGTCGTTCGTGGGCCGCCGCCCCTCCTGCCCGGTGTGCTCCGTCACCCCGGAAGAGTACCGGCCGGGCGGGCGGGTGGCCGGGGAGGCAGGTGGCCGGGCGGGCGGTCGTGGAGAAGTGGGCTGCTGGTTACGGAAGACGGCATCGGCGACCGCCGCGTCACGCGCCCTCGCGTTGTTCCTCCGCGATCCCCCCGGGGGCGCCCGGTCTTCGTCAGGTGTGTTCCTGTGGCGCGCGGCCACCGCACCCTCGCGCTGACGGACCCCAGGCAGGACACTTGACGGCGACGACCGCCGAGCCTGGGGCAGTCGGCGTATCCGGAGGGGGACACACATGCGGGACAGCCATCGCGCGGATGCCGAAAGGCTGTTGGTACGGGCCGTGGAGGAGGAGGCCAGGCGCACCGGCGGCCGGACGGACTCCGGCGTGCTGATGACGCGGGCGCGGGACGCCCTGGACTCCATGGCCGCGGGGGCGGCCGAGGAGTACGCCTCGTACGTCCAGGCGCTGGACGCCGAGACGGCCGGGAAGCAGAAGTTCAACCGGGCGACGCTGGGAACGCCGCTGCTGGTGACGGGTGTTGCCGCCACGGCCGCCTTCGGGGCGGACCTGGCGCTCGGTACGGCGTCGGGTCTGGCGCTCGGCGCGGGAGCCGTCGTCGCCGTCGCGGGCGCCACCGCGACCGTCGCCAAGGTCACCGCATCGCACTGGCCGGCCGCGTCGCGCCGGGCGGGGGCGCTCGGACAGCCCGGCGGGACCGAGCAGTTGCGGCTCCAGTGGCTGACCGCACTGGAGGTACGGGGCATCCGCCCGTTCCTCGACCAGCAGCGGATGCTGACCGCCTCCTCGCGTACCCCGGCGAAGAAGGCCGCCGCCGTCAAGGCCCGCACCGCGCCGGCCCTGCGCGGCGGGGACCGCAGTGCGGCGGCGCGGATGCGCTCGCTCCTGGAGCAGTCGTTCGGCCATCTCCCCTCGCAGGAAGCCAAGTTCGCCGGCCGCCGGACGGAGCTGGCCCGGATCGCCCAGTGGGTGCACGCGGCCCGTGCGTCGACGGAGACGAAGCCCACCGTGGTCGTGCTGCACGGCCCGCCGGGCGCCGGGCGCACCACGCTGGCCGTGCGGGCGGCGCATGACCTGAAGGACCAGTTCCGGGGCGCGTGCGTGGTGGACCTGCGCGGCGGCGCGGACGGCGAGCCGCCGCTGCCGACCCGGGACGCGCTGCTCCACCTGCTGAACCGGCTGGGCGCGCCGCGCGAGCAGCTGCTGTTCCGGGACGGGGGCTCCGCAGGACGGTCGACGGGGTCGTCCGCCGAGCAACAGGTCCGCAGGCTCAGCGAGTTGTACCACCAGCATCTGACCGGGACGCCGGTGACGGTCGTCCTCGACGACGCCAGTGACGTGGAGCAGGTCCGCACCCTGGTCCCGGAGCGTTCGGACAGTCTCGTCCTGGTCACCGCCCGTGAGCCGCTCGACCTGCCCGGGTCCCTCCAGGCGTGGGTGCACCAGCTGGAGGTCGGGGCGCTGGACCCGGCGGGTGCGGAGGAGCTGCTGCGCGAGGCCTCCCAGGACGAGGCCCCGGGGCCGTACGACTACCCGTCCAGTGAGGCGATCACCGAACTGTGCGGCGGGCTGCCGCTGGCACTGCGGATCGCGGGTTCCTCGCTCGGGGAACGCAGCCCGAGCGCGCTGGCCGCCGGTCTCGGCGCGTACGGACCGGTGACACCGGTCGAGCGGGCGCTGTGGCTGCGCTACACCGACCAGTCCGAGCCGGCGCGGCGGCTGCTGCGGCGGCTCGCACTGGCCGGGCGGGCCAGCCTGGGCGCGGCGGCCGCCGCAGCGCTGCTCTCGGCCGACGAGCAGGAGGCCGGGCGGCTGCTGACCGCCCTGGCCGGGGCCGGGCTGCTGGACCACGTGCGCGGTTCCCGCTACCGGCTGCACGACCTGGTGCGGGGCTTCGCCCTGGCCCGGCTGCTCGACGAGGAGGAGCCGGCCGAGCGCACCGCCGCGCAGGAGCGGCTGATCGTGAACTACGCGGAGCTGGCCGGTGCGGTGATCCGGATGGTGGACGGCAAGATGTCCACCCGGGCCGGGCAGTTCGGCTCGCACGGCTTCACCTCGCTGGATGCGGCGCTGCGCTGGCTGGACGAGGAGTCGAGCTTCATCACCTCCGCGCTGCGGCACGCCGAGGGCGTCGACCAGGCGGCGGTGCTCGATCTGCTGGGCGCGCTGTGCGACTACTGCCTGCTGCGCGGCGACCTCTACCGCCTGGGCGAGATCAGCGAGTTGACGCAGGCGGTCGACCAGGGGCTGCTGGAGCGGTCGGTGCAGTGGCGGACCGGGATCGCCGCCCGTCAGCTGGGTGAGCTGGACAAGGCCCGCACCACACTGTCCTCGGTCGTCGGCCTGTACCGCGAGGCGCAGAACGACTCGGGTACGGCGCTTGCGCTCTGTTCGCTCGGCATCACCCTGCACCACCAGGGCAATCTGACCGAGGCGGCGGCGCGGCTGCGGGAGGCGCTCGAACTGCAGACCTCCGAGGCCCAGGCCGCGGACCGGGCCTGGTCGATGCACGCGCTGGCCGCGGTGGAGCGCGACCGGGCCCACCCGGCCGAGGCGCTGGCACTGCTGGACACCGCGCTGGTCCTGCACCGCGAGGGCGAGTCGCTGCACGGGGAGGCGTGGACGCAGTTCCAGCTGGGTCAGGTGCTCCTGCGGATGGGCGATGTGGAGCGGGCCGAGCTCGCGCTGCGCACGGCCCTGGATCTGTACGGGCGCACCCGCGACGAGCGCGGTGAGGCCTGGGCGCTGACCCAGCTGGCCCGCGCCCGGCTGCTGGACGGTGACCCGGTCCCCGCGGTGGAGCAGCTGAACGCCGCGCTGGCCCGGCACCGCGACAACGAGGACGCGCGGGGCGAGGCGTGGACGCTCTACTACCTGGGCCAGTCCCTGGAGGAGAGCGGCGAGACCGATTCTGCGGTGCGGCAGCTGGAGCGGTCGCGCACGATGTTCTCCCGGATGCGGGACGTGTACGGGCTGGCGTGCGCCCGGCACCACTCGGGCCGGGTCACCCGCGACCAGCGGGCCGCCCAGACGGGCAACCTGCGCAACTCCGGTTTCGCCCGCCAGCTCCTGGTGGACGCGCGGGCCGACTTCCGGCGGATCGGGGTCGCCCACGGGGAGGCCTGGACGTGTCTGGAGCTGGCCCTGATCGACGCGGGCAACCAGCGCGCGCCGCAGGCGCTGGGCCTGTGCGGCGAGGCGGCCGAGCTGTTCGACTCGTACGGGGACGCGCGCGGCGCGGACTGGGCCCGCTTCCTGCGCTGCACGCTGCTGCCGTACGCGTCCCCGGGCGGCATCGAGGTGGGCACGGTGGTGGCCCAGCAGGAGCTCGCCGACCTGGTCGCGGCCGGCCACCCCACCCGGGACGGCAAGCTGGAGGAGTGCGCGGAGGCGTTCCGGGTGGTCCTGAACCGCGGAGTCGACCTGGAGGACGGCTGGCAGGCCTGGCGCCTGGGCCTGACCCCGACCCGCCACGCCCGCGAAATCATGGGCGTAGCGATCCCGGACAGAGGGCATCCTTCAGCCCCGCCCGGCGCTTGAGGGCAGCGTTCAGCCCGTCCGGCGCTCTGAGGACGCCCTCGAGCCCGCCCGGCGCTTGGGGGCGGAGCGGCCACCGGACCCCGGTGCCGCCCCGCCCGTCCCCGCTGCCTACTTCCGCTTCGCGGACCCGGAGGCGCCGGACGTCTGCGGCGTACCGGGGGCCTCCGGGGCCTCCTCGAAGTCGACCTTGCCCATGTGCCGGTTCATGGACTTCATCAGCAGCCACACGCCGACGGCGAGCGCGGCGAAGACGATGAAGCCGAGGACCCCGGGGGTCACCTTGTTCTTGTCCAGTTCCTCGGCGAGCGGGACGAGGTGCGGCAGTGCCTGAGTCGCGTACATATCAGGCATTGTCGCGGATGCCCGCGAAGAGGTCGCTCTCGGGGAGGGAGGTATCGACGAGAGACTTCGCCAGCTCGTACTCCTCGGTCGGCCAAACCTCCTGCTGGATGTCCATCGGAACCCGGAACCAGCCGCCGTCCGGATCGATCTGCGTGGCGTGCGCGATCAGCGCCTTGTCGCGGATCTCGAAGAAGTCCGCGCACGGAACATGCGTGGTCAGCGTGCGTTCGGCGCGCTCGAACTCCTTCCAGCGCTTCAGCCAGTCCTCGTACGGGGACTCCAGGCCACGGGCCAGCAGTGCCTCGTGCAGGGCCACGGTGCGCGGCTTGTTGAAGCCCTGGTTGTAGTAGAGCTTCTGCGGCGCCCAGACCGGGCCGAACTCTGCCTCGGGGAACCGCTCGGCGTCGGCCGCGCCCTCGAAGGCGATCATCGAGACCGTGTGGGTCATGATGTGGTCGGGGTGCGGGTAGCCCCCGTTCTCGTCGTACGTGGTGATGACCTGCGGCCGGAACGCACGGATCTTCGCGACGAGACGCCCCGCCGCCGTCTCCTCGTCCTCCAGCGCGAAGCAGCCCTCGGGCAGCGGCGGCAGCGGGTCGCCCTCGGGCAGCCCGGAGTCGACGAAGCCGAGCCACTCCTGCTTGACGCCCAGGATCTCGCGGGCCTCGTCCATCTCCTTCCGGCGCACCTCGTGGATGTTCTCCTCGATGTACGCGTCACCCTGGAGTTTCGGGTTGAGGATGGAGCCGCGCTCACCGCCCGTGCAGGTGACCACCAGCACGTCCACCCCCTCGGACACGTACTTGGCCATGGTGGCCGCGCCCTTGCTCGACTCGTCGTCGGGGTGGGCGTGCACGGCCATCAGTCGAAGCTGCTCAGTCAAGACTCGTTCCTCAGTGATTCGGTCGCCATCAGGTGCCGTCCCGCAGGGACGTCGGTGTGGGGTGGCGGTCGGGTGGCGGGTGGAGGCTTCTATAGTGACCGAACCGGGGGGCGGAAAATTCCTTCGATCCCCGGCACGGGAGGAACGATCATGACCGCGGTGCGCGAGGCGCCCCCCGAGAACCGCTACGGCCGCTCCGCGGACCAGCGTGCGGACCGCAAACTCAAGATCATCGGCTCGGTGCTGGGCGTCGCCCTGCTCGGCGTGATCGGCTGGATCGGCTACGACTACGTCTCGGGCCAGGGTGTCAGCGCCGAGGTGATCAAGTTCAAGGTCGTCTCGGACGACCGGGTCGAGGTGCATCTGGAGGTCCGCAAGGACCCGGACGCCAAGGGCTACTGCACGATCCGCTCGCAGCGCGAGGACGGCACCGACGTCGCCCGCAAGGACTTCCGTTTCGACGAGCGGACCGACCGGATCGACCGCGTGCTCTCGCTGCGTACGACGTCCAGGGCTACCAGCGTCGAGCTGCTGGGCTGCACGGACGACGACGGGGCGTCGGGTTGACCGGCGCACGCACGTCCTGACCCGCTCTTGACGCCGCTGACCTGCGGCTCGACAGGATCGGTCAGTAACCTTCTCCCCCTTTTCCCGGCGAATTGTTAGGCTCGTGGTTTCGCCCACCCGTGGAAGCGCATGCTTCGGGGTAGGGCGATGCTTTGTATTCCCAGTACCGACGAGGAGCACCCTGTGACCCAGACCAGCGAAAACGTCACCTGGCTCACGCAGGAGGCGTACAACCAGCTCAAGGCCGAGCTGGAGTACCTGTCTGGTCCCGCGCGCACGGAGATCGCCGTAAAGATCGCGGCGGCCCGTGAGGAGGGGGACCTGCGTGAGAACGGCGGGTACCACGCGGCCAAGGAGGAGCAGGGCAAGATGGAGCTCCGGGTGCGCCAGCTGACCCAGCTCCTGGAGCACGCGAAGGTCGGCGAGGCGCCGGCCGACGACGGTGTGGTCGAGCCCGGCATGGTCGTGACGATCGCCTTCGACGGCGATGACGACGACACGACGACCTTCCTCCTGGCCTCCCGTGAGTACGCGAGCGCGGACATCGAGACGTACTCCCCGCAGTCCCCGCTCGGGGTGGGCGTGAACGGCAAGAAGATGGGCGAGACCGCGGACTACGAGCTGCCGAACGGCAAGACCGCCACGGTGAAGATCCTTTCGGCGAAGCCGTACTCCGGCTGATCCGCACAGCCCGGCAGAGAACAACGAGCAGAGAACGAGAGCCCCGGCCGCAGGCGGCCGGGGCTCTCGCGCGTCCTGCGGGCTCAGACGGCGACCGAACGGTACTTGCGCACCGCCAGGGTCCGGAAGAACACGATGATCAGCACGGACCAGATCAGCGACGCCCAGATGGGGTGTTCCATCGGCCAGGCCCCCGTCACGGACTTCGGCACGCCCTCGATCGTGTTGCCGAACAGCTCGCGGGCCGCAGCCACCGTGGCGCTGAACGGGTTCCACTCGGCGACGTACTGCAAGAACCTCGGCATGCCGTTGACCGGAACGAACGCGTTGGAGATGAAGGTCAGCGGGAACAGCCAGATCAGACCGCCCGAGGTGGCCGCCTCCGGGGTGCGGACGGAGAGGCCGATCAGCGCACCGATCCAGGTGAACGCGTAGCCGAGGAGCAGGAGCAGGCCGAAGCCCGCGAGCACCTCGGCGATGTTCTCGTGGGTGCGCCAGCCCACGAGCAGGGCGACGGCCGCGAGTACCGCGAGCGTGATGGCCGTCTGCACCAGGTCGGCCAGGGTGCGCCCGGTCAGCACCGCGCCCCGCGCCATGGGCAGCGACCTGAACCGGTCGATGAGCCCCTTGTGCATGTCGTCCGCGATGCCCGCGCCGGCGCCCGCGGTGGCGAAGGTGACGGTCTGCGCGAAGATGCCGGCCATCAGGAATTCCTTGTAGGCACTGGCGCTGACGCCCGCACCCGGGATGGCGATCGAGCCGCCGAATACGTAGGTGAACAGCACCACGAACATGACCGGCTGGATGATCCCGAAGAGGATCATTTCGGGGATCCGGGTCATGCGGATGAGATTTCGCTGCGCGATGACCAGCGAGTCCCGGACGGACTGCCCGATGCCGCCGCTCGCCCGGGGGGCGCGCGTGGGGGCCGCTTCGCTGAGGGCGCTCACTTCTCGGCCTCCGATCCGGCGGCCGCGACCTTTTCGTCCGCACCGCCCCCTTCGCTCTTCTCCTGTTCGGCGGCATGGCCGGTCAGGGAGATGAACACGTCGTCCAGAGTGGGGCGGCGCAGCCCGATGTCGTCGATCTCCACGCCTCGGCCGTCGAGGTCGCGGATGATCTCGGCGAGGAGCTTGGCGCCGCCGTCGACCGGGACGGTCAGTTTCCGCATGTGCGGGACGACGGCGACCTCGCCCTTGCCCAGGCCGGCCAGGACCGCGCGGGCGGGGTCGATCTGGTCGGGCTGGTGGACGACGACCTCGACGCGCTCGCCGCCGGTGCGGGCCTTGAGCTGGTCGGAGGTGCCGCGGGCGATGACCAGGCCGTGGTCGATCACGCAGATGTCATGGGCGAGGCGGTCGGCCTCCTCCAGATACTGCGTGGTCAGCAGCAATGTGGTGCCGCCTGCCACGAGTTCCTCGATGACCTCCCAGAGCTGCTGCCGGTTGCGCGGGTCGAGGCCGGTGGTCGGCTCGTCCATGAACATGACCGGCGGGGAGACGACGAGCGCCGCTGCCAGGTCGAGGCGGCGGCGCATACCGCCGGAGTACGTCTTGGCGGGCCGGTCCGCCGCGTCGGCCAGGTTGAACCGCTCCAGCAGCTCCCCCGCCCGGACCTTCGCGTCGCGCCGGCTCATCTGGTAGAGCTGGCCGACCATCTGCAGGTTCTCGCGGCCGGTCAGGTATTCGTCGACGGCGGCGAACTGGCCGGACAGCCCGATCGAGCGCCGTACCTCGTTGGGTCTCTTCAGTACGTCGATGCCCGCGACGAAGGCGCTGCCGCTGTCGGGCATGAGCAGCGTCGTCAGGACGCGCACGGCGGTCGTCTTGCCGGCCCCGTTGGGGCCGAGAAGTCCGAGGACGGTGCCTTCGGGAACATCCAGATCAACACCCCCGAGTGCTCGTACGTCGCCGAAGGTCTTCACCAGACCTTCGGCGTAGATGGCGCCTGGCATATGGGGCTCCCCCGGTGCGTTTGGGTGGCTTCCTCACAGATCCTAGATTTGCCCGTCCCCTCTTGCCCGGCGAACACCCGAAGCGAACGCGTGTACACCGACGGGCCAGGCGATGGCACAGTAACGCGATACATCGCGACACACAAGGAGTTCAGTTCAGTACGAGGTACCCCGCGTCGCGCAGCGCCGCCGCGACCTCCTCGCAGTGCTCCGGGCCCTTCGTCTCCAGATGCAGCTCCACCTCCGCCTCGGTGAGGCCGAGGTGCGGGTCGGTCCGCACATGGCTCACGTCCAGGACGTTCGCGTCGGCCACCGAGAGCACGCCGAGCATCGTCGCCAGCGCGCCGGGCCGGTCCGTCAGCCGCAGCCGCAGGCTCAGGTAGCGGCCGGCCGCCGACATGCCCCGGGTCAGGATGCGCTGCATCAGCAGCGGGTCCACGTTGCCACCGGAGAGCAGCGCCACCACCGGCCCGCGGAACGACTTCGGGTCGCTCAGCAGGGCGGCCACCGGGCTCGCCCCGGCCGGCTCCACGACCATCTTCGCCCGCTCCAGGCAGAGCAGCAGCGCGCTGGAGAGCTCGTCCTCGGAGACCGTACGGACCTCGTCGACCAGGTCCCTGACCAGCGGGAACGGGACATCGCCGGGGCGCCCCACCTTCATGCCGTCCGCCATCGTCTGGAGCGAGCCGATCGACACCGGGCGACCGGCGGCCAGCGAGGGCGGGTAGGCGGCGGCGCCCGCCGCCTGCACACCGACGATCCGCACGTCGGGCCGGACCGCCTTGACCGCCACCGCGATCCCCGCGGCGAGGCCACCGCCGCCGATCCCGACGACGATGGTGCGCACCTCGGGGCACTGCTCCAGGATCTCCAGCCCCACCGTGCCCTGGCCCGCGATGATGTCCGGGTGGTCGAAGGGGTGGATGAAGACGGCGCCGGTCTCCTGCGCGTACTCCTGCGCCGCGGCCAGCGTCTCGTCGACGACCTGGCCGTGCAGCCGCACCCGTGCCCCGTACTCGCGCGTCGCGGCGACCTTCGGCAGCGGCGCCCCGACCGGCATGAAGACCGTCGACCGTACGCCGAGGAGCGCAGAGGCGAGCGCGACACCCTGCGCATGGTTCCCGGCGCTCGCGGCCACCACACCCGCCGCCCGTTCCACCGGGGAGAGTCCGGCGATCCGCACGTAGGCGCCCCGCAGTTTGAACGAGCCGGTCCGCTGCAGGTTCTCGCACTTGAACTGGACGGGCGCGCCCACCAGCTCGGTGAGATGGCGGCTGCCCTCCATGGCGGTGACCCGTGAGACGCCGGAGAGCATCTTCTGCGCCCCCTTGATGTCGTCGAGGATCAGCGGGGGGAACTGGGTGGCCGGCGGGAAGTTCATGCCGCAAGTCTTGCAGCCGTCGGGGGTGGCGTCCGCCGCGAGGATGCCGTCCTGCGCCGATGTCCGCAGGTTTGTGCAGCGCTGGTACGCGTTGCCCCGGGGCCGCGTACTCTGTCCCCCACCCATCCGACACCGCACGAAGAGAGCCCCAGGCCATGCCCCCTCAGGACATGACGACTGCCGCGTCTCCTTCCGGGGGCGCAGCCCCGGAGAACCCGGGTCCCGACCACCTCCTCGACGCCCTGCAGCACCAGGTGGCGGTCTTCGCCCGCCGTGCCGAGCAGACCCGCCTCGGCGGTGTCGGCCAGGTGCGCAACTCCATGGACCGGGCCGCCTATCTGCTGCTCAACCGGCTGGACCGGGAAGGCCCGATGGGCGTGAAGGCGCTGGCCGCCGGGATGGGAATCGACTCCTCGACGGTGACCCGGCAGGTCGCGCCGCTCGTGGACACCGGCCTGGTCAAGCGGACCTCGCACCCGGAGGACGGCCGGGCGGTCGTGCTCCAGCTCTCCCCGCGCGGCCAGGCCCGCCTGGACGAGGTCCGGGCCTCGCGGCGCGAGCTGATGTCCCAGGTGACGGGCGACTGGGACGCGGAGGAGCGGGACACGTTCTGCGCGCTGCTCACCCGCTTCAACGCGGCGCTGGCCGCCCGGCAGAGCGCGAACCAGCCGCCCGCCGCGGAATAGGGCGCGGCAGCCCGGAACCCGGGCCGTGCCCAGGCCTTGACCGGGGGCCCGAGGAGCGCTCGGATAACAGGGTGCGAGAGCGCCAGGCGGGCCGACAGCGGCGCCGCGCCCAGGAGTTCGAGGCCTTCGTGGCGGGCGCGGCCGGCCGGCTGCTGCACGCCGCCACCCTGCTCACCGCCGAACCCGCCCGCCCGCCGGGCTCCAACGAGCGCGCGCTGCGGCTGCTGACGGCCGCGCTGGCCCGTACGTACGCGGACTGGGACCGGCTGCACGGCGAGGACCCGTACAACCGCACCCGGCAGGAGCTGGCGGGCCGGTTCGCGCGGGAGGCCTGGCGCCACCACCACCCGCGCGGCGGGCTGCTGGACGGGCTGACCCCGCAGGAACGGCTGGTCCTGGTGCTGCGGCTGCACGAGGGCGTTCCCGAGGAGCAGACCGCGGCGCTGCTCGGACTGCCCGCGGACCGGATCCGCGCGATCTGCAACCGCTCGGTGGCCACGCTGCGCGGCACCCGCGGACCCACCGTCCGGCGGGAGGCCACGTCATGAGCGGGGCCGGCCGCAAGGAGGACGAGGTCCGGCGGATGCTGGAGGGGCCGCATCCGCAGGTGCCCGCCGATCTGGCGGAACGGGCGGCGGAGCTCGGCGGCCGGGTGCTGCGCCGGCGGCGGGCGCTGCGCCGGCTGGGGCTGCTGGCGCTGATCGCCGCGGTGGCGGTGTTCACGGTGTGGGCGGTGACGGTCCAGCCCTGGCAGGCGCCACCGGCGGAGACGACGCCGCCGCTGGGGGGCTGGTAGCCCCGGCCGGCGGCCCGTGCCGGATCTATCCTTGAAGGAAACGGCCGGGGCCACAGGGAACCGGCCCGGGAGGTCGTCATGACCAGGAAGATCGCTGACTGTCGCAAGTATCCGAGCGAGTCGAACTGCTCGCTGACCATCTCCGGCGAGGAGGACGAAGTCGTGCGCGCGGCGACCGAGCACGCCGTCTCCGTCCATGAGCACGCCGACGGCCCCGAACTGCGTGAGCAGGTCCGGGCCATGCTGGAGGACGAGCGGGCCACCGTCTGAGACGGGTCCGACGCACCGGGCGGAGCCGGATTACCGGCCCCGCCCCAGGAGCGCTCGCGCCGTGAGGTGCCGGGCGCCGTCACGTGGACAGAACACCTAGGGCCTCTCGTTTGGATCACGCCGGGCTCGCGGTGTCCGGCCTGATCCAAACGAAAGACCCTAGCCGAGCGCCTGCGTCAGGTCGGCCAGCAGGTCGTCGCCGTTCTCGATGCCGACGGAGAGCCTGACCAGGTCGGCGGGGACCTCCAGGGGCGATCCGGCCGCCGAGGCGTGCGTCATCCGGCCCGGGTGCTCAAGCAGCGACTCGACGCCACCGAGGGACTCACCGAGTGTGAAGAGCTTCGCCCGGTTGCAGACCTCGACCGCCGCGCTCTCGCCGCCCGCGACCCGGAAGGACACCATGCCGCCGAACGCCTTCATCTGCTTGGCGGCGACCTCGTGCCCCGGGTGGTCGGGCAGCCCCGGGTACAGGACGTGGGTGACCTTGGCGTGCCGGGTCAGCAGGTCGGCCACCTTGGTGGCGTTCTCCGTGTGCCGGTCCATCCGGACTGCGAGGGTCTTGATGCCGCGCAGCACCAGCCAGGCGTCGAAGGGGCCGGCGACGGCGCCCATCGCGTTCTGGTGGTACGCCAGCTCCTCCGCGAGTTCGGGGTCGTTGACGATCAGCGCGCCGCCGACGACGTCCGAGTGGCCGCCCATGTACTTGGTGGTGGAGTGCACCACCACATCGGCGCCCAGGGCGAGCGGCTGCTGGAGGTAGGGGCTGGCGAAGGTGTTGTCGACGACCAGCCGCGCACCCGCCGAGCGGGCGACACCGGCGACGGCCGCGATGTCGGTGATGCCGAGCAGCGGGTTGGAGGGGGTCTCCACCCAGATCGCCTTGGTGCGCGGCTGGATGGCGGCCCGGACCGCCGCCACGTCCGAGGTGTCCGCGACCGAGAACTCCACGCCCCAGCGCGAGGCGACCTTCGCGAACAGCCGGAACGTGCCGCCGTAGGCGTCGTTCGGGATGACCACGTGGTCGCCGGGCGTCAGCAGCGTACGGAGCAGGCAGTCCTCGGCGGCCAGACCGGACGCGAAGGCGAGCCCGCGGCGGCCGCCCTCCAGGGCCGCCAGGTTCTCCTCCAGTGCGGTGCGCGTCGGGTTGGCGCTGCGGCTGTACTCGTAGCCGCCGCGCAGCCCGCCCACGCCGTCCTGCTTGTACGTGGACACCTGATAAATGGGCGGAACAACAGCGCCGGTGAGGGGATCGGCGGTGTTTCCCGCGTGGATCGCGAGAGTCTCGAAGCTGTGCTGGTCGCTCATGGGGCCCGAGCGTAGTTCGTCACGAGGGCGCTCACGGAGCACCGGGGCCGTCCGGGGACAATGGGGGCATGGAGATTCTCTGGTTCCTGCTCGCTCTGTGCCTGCTCGCCGCCGTCGCCGGCCCCTATCTGCGCCGGCGCCGCGGCGGTATCCGGCAGGTGGCGCCCGGCTCCCCGGACGCCGCGGACCCGGACACCTACGGCTTCGCGCGCCAGGAGGAACTGGACATCCGGATGCCCGGCCCCGACCAGGACCTCATGGACGTCCTCGATGTCGTCCAGGGCACCCAGGAGTGGCGGGCCGCCTCGCAGCTGCTGTCCGGGACGCCGAAGGAGGGCGAGGTGCGGTGGCAGCGGGTACAGGCGTTCGCCGGGGCAGCCTCGCTGGAGCTGGCGCAGCGGCCGGGCGAGGGCGGGGCGTGGCTGCGCAAGTGGCGGGCCGAGTCCCCCAAGGACGCGGGCGGCGCGGCCGTGCACGCCGAGTTCCTGGTCCAGCAGGCCTGGCGTTCCTCCACCGTCGGTACGGACGACTTCCGGATCATCCTGGAGGAGGCCCGGACGGTCGTCGGCGAGGCGGCCCTGCTGGCCCCGGGCGACCCGGTGCCGTACCTGGTGGAGCTGGCGGCGGCCCGCGGGCTCGGCTACTCCCACGAGGAGTTCGACCAGCTCTGGGCGAAGATCATCGACCGGGCGCCCGCGCACATGGGCGCACACATCGCGGCGCTGCACTTCTGGTGCGAGAAGTGGCACGGCTCCCGCGAGGAGGCCGACCGCTTCGCCACCTCGGCCGCGGCCCGCGCCCCGCAGGGCTCCCTGCTGGCCGCGCTGCCGCTGTTCGCCCTGTACGAGCACCTGCCCGAGGTCAACCTGGTGCGGGGCTTCTACCGGAGCCAGTCGGTGACCAAGGCGGTCGAGGGCGCCCTGTACGCGGTCCACTCGGCCCGCCCGGACGATCCGATGCTCGCCCACGTCCGCCACCTGCTGGTGCTGTTCCTGGTCCGGATGGAGCGCTGGTCGGAGGCGATGAACCAGTTCGTCCACATCGACGGGCACGTGGGCGCGCTGCCGTGGACGGAGAGCTCCGACCCGGCCGCCGAGTACACCGTGTACCGGGCCCTGGCGGTGGCCGGCTACGAGGCGAACGGCGGCAGCCCGGCGACGCTGGCGAGGTAGGGCCTGCCCGGCACCGGAGGGGTGTGCGACGGTAGGCACCGACACGGCGACGACCGACTGACTGATGGGACCGGTACACCTCATGGCCCGACTGATACCCCTGATCCTGATCGGCCTCGGCCTCTACTTCTGGTTCAAGGCCCGCAAGCGGACCGCCGCCTACGTCGAGGACGCGGAGTCCGAGAACGGCACGCCGCGCCGCTGACCTGGCCGGCCGGGCCGGAGGCGGAATCCACGGCGGACCCGGTGCGTTGTACGGACAGCACGCCGACCCTTGAGGAGCCCCCGCATGTTCCTGCACCGCCGTACCCCGCAGCTCCCCACTCCGCAGGAGGCGCTGCGCGGCCGCCCCACCCCCGAATTCACCGTCCCGTCCCGCCACACGGTCCTGGGCAACCCCCTGCTGGGCCCGTACCCGGACGGCCTGGAAGTCGCGGACTTCGCGATGGGCTGTTTCTGGGGCGCCGAGCGCACGTTCTGGCAGAAGGACGGCGTCTGGACGACGCTCGTCGGCTACCAGGGCGGCTACACGGAGAACCCCGCCTACGAAGAGGTCTGCTCCGGCCTCACCGGCCACACGGAAGCCGTCCGCGTCGTCTACGACCCCCGCGTCGTCACCTACCCCGAGCTGCTGAAGCTCTTCTGGGAGTCCCACGACCCCACCCAGGGCTTCCGCCAGGGCAACGACGTCGGCACCCAGTACCGCTCGGCGGTCTACACCCACTCCCCCGAGCAGGAAGCCGCCGTGCAGGCCTCCCGCGAGGCCTACCAGAAGGTCCTCACCGGCTCCGGCCACGGCGAGATCACCACGGAGATCCTGCCCGCCGACGGCCGCCCCTTCTGGCCCGCGGAAGCAGCCCACCAGCAGTACCTGGACAAGAACCCGGCCGGCTACTGCGGCATCGGCGGCACGGGCGTCTCGTGCCCGATCGGGGTGGCCCCGGCCGAGGGGTGAGCGCCCCGGGGCGTTTGCCCTCCTGGCCGCACTCGGCTCCGGTGGTCGCGATCCGGTCCCCCGCACCTGGCACCATCGGGGTCATGAATGACACGGGTGGGGCCAACGAGGCAGCAGAAACTGGTGTGTTGACCACGTCGCAGCAGTGGCGTGGCTATCTGGGGCGGTACGACGAGCGGTATCTGAAGAACGTCGCCTCCGACCAGGAGCTTGCTGATCTGTTGGAGGAGAGCGAGCTGGAGGTACTGGAGGAAGAGGGCCGGCTGGAGAGGTGGCTGGGCGGGGAACCCGCGTCGGAGGAGGCCGTGGTCGCGGCCGAGGAGCGGCTCGGGGTGCGGTTTCCGCCCAGCCTTCGTGGATTCCTGCTGGCCAGCGACGGGTGGCCGCGCGTGAGCGGGTGGGTGGATCTCGTGTATCCGTGCGGGCGCATCTCCTGGATGCGGGACAGCGACGCCGGTGCGAGCCTGATTCCGCTCTACGGCGAGGACGCCGACAACGACGACTTCGCTCAGCTGTTCCGCCGGTCCGTCGAGGTCGCCGGAGGCGAGGACGTCTGGTTGCTCGACCCCACCGATGTCGGGCCGGACGGCGAGTGGGCCGCGTACCTCTTCACGCCGAAGTACGGCGAACTGGACGAGTTCACGAGCTTCTCCGCGCTGTTCCACGACGGGTACGAGGACATGGACTAGCTGCCGGTCACGGCCGGGGGGCGAACCCTGATCGGACTCGGTGAGGGCCCGGCGCCGGGTATCCGATGGGGTAATCTCCGCGCGTCAGGACTGCCTGACTGTCCTTTTAAGGGGGGAAGTGAAGGCTTCCATAGCGTTGGCGACCAGGGCAGAACCTGCCGCTTCGGCCGCCGACGGGGCCGAGTTGACCAGTGATACGCCGGCCCGCGCCGCGCTCCGCCCCGTCACCTGGGCCGCAGCACTGCTCCTTGCCGTTCTGGCCACCGGATGCTCTGACAGTTCGAGCTCTCCCGCCACTCCCCGGCCGTCCCCCTCCGGCACACCGAGCAGCGCCGCGAGTGCTCCGGCATCGGCCGAGGTGAGCTCGGAGCCGTCACCGGTGATCAGCCATCTGGGGAAGACCAAGATCGTTACGCTAGGCGATGTCGAGGTCCGTGCGACTCGCAACGCGATCGGCTTCAATGTCGCCTGCAACGCCACCAACACCCATGACAGAACTCTCAACATCAGGGTCACCGTCAGCGTGGGAAACGGGACGGACTGGGTGCGGACCACCAAGTTCAACCTGCCGCGTGTGGCGGCGGGCGGGACGGGCCGGGAGACGACCCTCATAGCCGATCCGGGCGATGGCAATATGCCGGACGACCCGAAGGTCTACATCGATTCGGTCATGAACTACTGACCGGTCCGGCACGGGCCAGGGACGCGTCCCTGGCCCGTGCCGGCAGGCTGGGAACCCGGTCAGATCAGGCCCTGGGCCAGCATCGCGTCCGCGACCAGCTCGAAGCCTGCGATGTTGGCGCCGACCACGTAGTTGCCGGGGCAGCCGTAGCGCTCCGCCGTGGTGTAGCAGGAGTCGTGGATGTGCCGCATGATCTCCGCGAGGCGCTCCTCCGTGTGGGCGAAGGTCCAGGAGTCGCGCGAGGCGTTCTGCTGCATCTCCAGGGCGCTGGTGGCGACGCCGCCCGCGTTGGCCGCCTTGCCGGGGGCGAAGGCCACGCCCGCCTCCTGGAGGACGCGCACGGCCTCGGGGGTGGTGGGCATGTTGGCGCCCTCCGCGACGGCCTTCACGCCGTTGCGTACGAGGGCCAGCGCGTCGGCCTCGTGCAGTTCGTTCTGCGTGGCGCAGGGCAGGGCCACGTCGCAGGGGACGTTCCAGACGCCCGCGCCCTCGACGTACTTCACGTGCGCGCCGCGTCGTTCGGCGTACTCGGAGATGCGGCCCCGGCCCTGCTCCTTGATCTCCTTGAGCAGGTCGAGGTCGATGCCCTTCTCGTCCACGACGTAGCCGCCGGAGTCCGAGCAGGTGACCACGGTCGCGCCGAGCTGCTGGGCCTTCTCGATCGCGTAGATCGCGACGTTGCCCGAGCCGGAGACGGCGATGCGCTGGCCGTCGAGGGACTCGCCTCGGCTGCGGAGCATCTCGGCGGTGAACATGACGCAGCCGTAGCCGGTCGCCTCCGTACGCACCAGGGCGCCGCCCCAGCCGAGGCCCTTTCCGGTGAGGACACCGGACTCGAAGCGGTTGGTGATCCGCTTGTACTGGCCGAAGAGGTAGCCGATCTCGCGGCCGCCCACGCCGATGTCCCCGGCGGGGACGTCGGTGTACTCGCCCAGGTGGCGGTGGAGCTCGGTCATGAAGGACTGACAGAACCGCATGATCTCGGCGTCCGAGCGGCCCTTCGGGTCGAAGTCCGAGCCGCCCTTGCCGCCGCCGATGGGCATGCCGGTGAGGGCGTTCTTGAAGATCTGCTCGAAGCCGAGGAACTTCACGATGCCCAGGTTGACCGAGGGGTGGAAGCGCAGTCCGCCCTTGTACGGGCCGAGCGAGCTGGAGAACTCCACCCGGAAGCCCCGGTTGACGTGGATGTCGCCCGAGTCGTCCGACCACGGCACCCGGAAGATGAGCTGGCGCTCCGGCTCCGTTATGCGTTCGATGATCCGGGCGTCCACGAACTCCGGCCGCTGGGCCAGCACCGGGCCGAGCGTTTCGAGAACCTCCCGTACCGCCTGGTGGAACTCCTTCTCGCCCTGGTTGCGGCGGAGGATCTCCGCGTACAGCGGCTCGATGACGCGGTTCTCGGCGGCGTGCGGGATTGCGGAGTCAGGGGTGGCCGTCATCTGATCAAGACCTTCCATGGGTCGGCTCATCGCGAAGGCGCCCCCGTCCCGGAGGGCACCAGGTCCCCCCTCCCCATTGAGGGCGTCGCCCGGATGGCGCGCGTACCGCGCTCTCACGACTGCGACGTACAGGACCGTTGTGGCCCACCGAGTGTCCCAGTGGGACGGCCGAATCCTCCATGGCCATCCACATGGTGAATCCCGCCGGGCCCGGCAGCGACCGGTCGCGCAAGCCTTGCCCCGGGCCGGTTCCGGGCGGAACGACCGGGTTGGGGGGTATGCCCGGACACCCCCCGAGGTGGTGAACCTCACAACACCCCGGCCCCGGCTGTGAGGTCCGGGCGCCAGGCCCTCAGTACTCGCGCGGGGTACGCCGCATCCACAGGCCCACGCCCGACGCCAGGACGACCACGCCCGAGACGACGCTCAGGGCGATGTGCAGGCCCTCCTGACCGTCCATGAGGTTGAGGGAGACGTTCGCGACGAGCGCGAGGAGGAGCAGGGTCCAGAGCAGCGGCTTCACGGGGTACCTCCAAGGAAGACGGGACACGGGGCGACCCGGCCCCGGTGACGCGGCCGGGTCGGCGTCCGGCTGCGTCACCCATCCTTCCGGGCGGCCCGCTCCGGTACGAGGGCCCCCGCCCCCCGAACCATGGTGTAGCCGGCTGCACCATGGTTCGGGCCGTTACGCGGCGGCACGCATCGCGGCGGCCGTCGCCCGCGCGTCGTAGTCCCGGCCGACGCCGTCCACCAGCACCACCTCGCCCGCGATGTTGCGGGCCCGCAGCGGGATCAGCTCCTGGTAGGCGGGCGAGGCGAACCAGGTGCGGGCCGCCTCGATCGCGGGGAACTCCAGGACGACGAGGGCGCCGCGCCAGTCGCCCTCCATGACCTCGGCCGGGGTGTTGTGGACGAGGAACCGGCCCCCGTACGGGTCCATCGTCGACTGGATGCGCTCGATGTACTCCAGGACCTCCTCGTTGGGCGGGCCATCGGGGTGCAGGTGCGCGATCGCGTACGCGGTCATGGTCACGTCCTCCGGTCTTCGGGTCTTCCGTCCGCTGGTGCACACCATGCTGCCGGGAGCGGCGGGGAGCGTCGATTACCCGTGAGGTAAGCGGGCGGGCGGCCGGTACGGGAACCGCCTGTGCGGACCGGGCCCGCCGTGACGGGCAATCGGACATGATGCCGTCATGAAGACTTCACCGGGGCACCACGGCGGCCACGGGCCGGGCCGGCAGCACTACGGGCTCGCGTCACCGGCCGGAACCACGCTGCTCGGACACGGGCAGCCGAGGCCGCCGCACATACCCGGCCGGACCGGGCGGTCCGGGTATCGCACGCCGCCGCGGGCCGGGGAGACGCGCCGCTATCTCGCCGTGGGCCTCGACTGCTATCTCTGCCTGGTCACCGCGGGGTTACTGGCCCGGCCGCACGTGGACTCGGCGCCCCTGCCCGGGGACGTCGTCCTGCTGCTCGGGCCGGTCCTCGTCATCTCGTTCCTCAACCAGGTCGTCCTCACCGCGCTCGTCGGCGCCGGCGCCGGAAAACTGATCATGGGCATCCGGGTGGTGAGCCTGCCGGACGGCGGCCGCCCGGGGCCGGGCCGGCTCGTACGGCGCTGGCTGCACGGCCTGTGCTGGCTGCCGCTCCAGCCCTGGTACGGGCTGCGCGCCCACCTCGCCCGCGGGGACGACTCCCCCGGGCCCGCGCCGCGCGGCTGCGAGGAGGGCGATCCGTACGCGGAGCCGTACGCCGACCCGGCCGGGGTGCGCCAGGTGCGCCGCAGCGATCTGGCCGCGCACCGCCGGGCCGCCGCCGGACGGGCCGCCTGAGGCCTGCCGTCCGGCGGTGACCCGCCTGCGGGCGCGGGGTGTTCACGCCGCCGCGTTCTCCGTGATGGTGACCTTGCCCTTGCGGATGGTCGCGAGCCTCGGGGCACGGCGGGCGATCGCGCTGTCGTGGGTGACCATGATGAACGTGAGCCCGTGCTCCTTCCACATGGTCTCCAGCACCTCCATGATCTCGTCGCGCATGGACTCGTCGAGGTTGCCGGTGGGTTCGTCCGCGAGCAGCACCTTGGGCTGCTTGACCAGGGCCCTGGCTATCGCCACCCGCTGCTGCTGACCGCCGGACATCTCGCCGGGCAGATGTCCGAGCCGCTCGCCCAGGCCGACCGAGTCCAGCGCCTCGGCCGCCCGTCTGCGCCGCTCCGACGCCTTGCCGCCCAGCGGTACGAGGGCCGTCTCGACGTTCTCCTGGGCGGTGAGCGTCGGGATGAGGTTGAAGCTCTGGAAGACGAAGCCGATGTTCTGCGCGCGCACCTTGGTGAGTCTGGCCTCGCTGAGCTTCGCGAGGTCGACGCCGTCGAGTTCGACGCTGCCGGCCGTGGGGCGGTCCAGGCCGCCGAGCATCTGGAGCAGCGTGGACTTGCCGCCGCCGGTGGGGCCCTGGATGACGAGGCGGCCGCCGTCCTCGATGGTCAGGTCGACGCCTGCGAGCGCGTGGACGGTCGACT
This sequence comes from Streptomyces sp. 840.1, assembly GCF_003751445.1. Lineage (NCBI taxonomy): Bacteria > Bacillati > Actinomycetota > Actinomycetes > Kitasatosporales > Streptomycetaceae > Streptomyces > Streptomyces sp. 840.1. The sequence goes on from NZ_RJUU01000001.1 coordinate 1,014,592, forward strand.
TGCCGCGCGTGTAGCGCTTGGTGACGCCTTGAAGGGTATACATGGGTCAACTCCTGCTGGACGGTGGGCGGACGGACTATTCGACGCGGCGCAGCGCGTCGGCCGGGCGCAGCCGGGAGGCGCGCCAGCCGCCGAAGGCGCCCGCGATCAGCCCGCCCGCCACGGCCAGGGCGACGGCGATCAGGATGATGGAGACGGAGACGGGCGCGGTCAGTGCGATGTCGAGGGCCTTGGACGCGCTCTGCCGGCCGGGGCCGCCGCCCATCATCGCGCCGCGCATCCCGCCGCCTCCGCCGCCGCCCGAGGAGCCGAGCTGGGCGGTGAGGGTGGGGCTGACCGCGGTGACGGCGTACGCGCCGGCCAGGCCGACCGCGATGCCGAGGACGCCGCCCATCAGGCCGTTGACGAGGGCCTCGCCGACGACCTGGCGGGTGACCCGGCCGCTCTTCCAGCCGAGGGCCTTGAGCGTGCCGAACTCCCGTACCCGGCGGCTGACCGCGGAGGAGGTGAGCAGGCCGGCCACCAGGAAGGCGGCGATCAGTACGGCGACGGAGAGCCACTTGCCGACGCTGGAGGCCAGGTCGGACGCGGTGGACAGGGAGCCGGAGACGGTGTCCGCGAGATCGGCGGAGGTGGTGACGGTGGTGCCCGTGATGTTCTTCTGGATCGTGGACTTGACGCTGTCGATCGCTTGCGAGTCCGTGGCCTTCACGTAGACCGTGGTGACCTTGTCCTTGGCGTCGGCCAGGGTCTGGGCCTGCTGGAGCGGGACGTAGAGGTTGGCGGCCGCGTCGCCGCTGTCGGCCGCCGAGACGCCGACGATCGTGAACTTCGTGCCGTGGACGGTCACCGTCTTGCCGACGGCGAGCTTCTTCTCCTTGGCGTAGGCGGCGTCGACGACGGCCACCTTGCCGTTGGTCTCGGTGGACTTGAACGTGCGTCCCGAGGTGATCTTCGACGAGGTGAGCGGGCCCAGGTCCTGCTTGGTGACGTCGGTGCCGTAGACCGTGTAGGAGTTGACGTCGAAGGAGGCGCCGCCGCCCTTGACCTCGCCCTGCGGCTGGCCGCCGCCGTAGCCGCCGCGACCGCCCTGGGACGTGCCGCCCTCCTGCTTGAACTCGCCGCGCCTGAACTGGCCGTCGACCTTCATGACGGTCATGCTCAGGCCGCCGACGGCGTCGGCCACGCCGTCCTGCTTGCCCACCTTGTCCACCGTGGTGGCGGCCAGCGTCTGGAAGCCCTGGACCATGACCCGGTCCGTGCTCTGGGTCGTGTCGTCGCCGTTCTCCTTGGCGTCGAAGTCGAACCTGGGCCGCTCCGTGCCCGAACCGGGCGCCGCGGCCGCCTTGGTGACGGTCATGTCGGTGCCGAGCCCGTACAGCGATTCCAGGACCTTGTCCTGGGCCCTGCTCATGCCCGTGGAGACCGAGCTGACGATGATGACCAGCGCAATGCCGAGGCCGAGCCCCGAGGCGACGACGAGCGCCGCCTTTCTGCGGCGGCGCAGCTCGCGCCGGAGGTAGGTGAAGAACATGGCGCGAGGTTATGGACCGCTTGTGATGGTGGGTTAAGGCCACGATGAGAGACGGATGAGAACGCTCCGCATACGCCGCAGGCGGCGGCACCCGTGATCCGTGGGGATCGGGTGCCGCCGCCTGCGTCGAAGGGGTCGGGGGTGGGCCGGGCGTCCGCTCAGGCCCCGGAGCCCGCCGTCCACTGGGCCCAGCTCATGTTCCAGCCGTTGAGTCCGTTGTCGGGCTGGATGGTCTTGTCCGGGGAGTTCTTGATGACGACCACGTCGCCGATCATGGAGTTGTTGTAGAACCAGGCGGCGGGCTGGCTGGCGTCGCCCGCGCCCTTGACGTCGGCGAGCCCGACGCAGCCGTGGCTGGTGTTGGCGGTGCCGAAGATGCCCTTGCCCCAGTAGTTGCCGTGGATGAAGGTGCCGGACGTGGACAGCCGCATGGCGTGCGGCACGTCCTTGATGTCGTACTCACCCTTGCCGTCGTCGTCCGTGAAGCCGACCGTGGAGCCGTCCATCCGGGTCTCCTTGTACTTCTCGGAGATCACCATCTGTCCGTTGTACGTGGGGTTTTCGGGCGATCCGGCGGAGATCGGGATGGTCTTGATCGTCTTCCCGTTCTGGGCGACGGTCATCGTGTGCGTCTTGGCGTCCACGGTGGAGACCTGGTTGCGGCCGACCTTGAAGGTGACCGTCTTCTGCTGCACGCCGTAGACGCCGTCCGCGCCCTCGACGCCGTCCAGCGCCAGCTTCAGCGTGACGGTGGAACCGCCCTGCCAGTAGTCCTGCGGGCGCAGGTCCAGGCGCTGGGAGTTGAACCAGTGGCCGGCGACCTGCTGGCCGCTGCTGGACGTCACGGTGATGCCGTCCAGGACGGCCTTCTTGTCCGTGATCGCCTTGTTGAAGTTGATCGAGACCGGCATGCCGACGCCGACGGTGGAACCGTCCTCGGGGGTGAAGTTCCCGATGAAGCTGTTGGCGGGCGACACGGTGGTGAACGAGGAGTTCTCGTGCGCCTCGCGGCCCTTCGAGTCCTTCGCCGTGGCGTTGATCTTGTACGTGGTCGAGCGCTCCAGCTGGGCGTCCGGCTTCCAGGTGGTGCCGTCGGCGGAGAGGGTGCCCTTGACACTCGCCCCGGCCGCCGTGGTCATCGTGACGACCGTCAGCTTGCCCTTGGCGACGGTGACCTTCGCGTCGTTGTTGATGCTCGCGTTGGTCGCACCGTTCTTCGGGGAGATCGCTATCTGCGCCTCAGAGGTCTCCTCGGCCGCCGCCTTGTCGACCTCGGCCGCCTGTGACTTCTTCGAGCTGTCGGGGCTGGAACCGCCCTTGTCGCCGCCGTCGCTGCAGGCCGTAAGCACCAGCACGCCGCCGAGCAGTGCGGACGCGGCCATGAGGCCCTTGCGCCGCTTGCTGTCCGTCATCACACGCTTCTCCATCGTTGCCGAATCCCCAAAAACCCCGAGCAAGGCCGTCGACCGGCGATACCCCGTCAATGTTCCAAGAACCCCCTGAAAGGGTTACCCGTTCCACATCCGCTGGAGATGTGGGGAACACCACTCATCGACGTACGGGTATCCACGGTGGTTCCTGTGCTCCACCGCGTAGGTGCCGCCGGTGTCCGGCCGGTTGCGCGGCAGCGTCGCGATCCGGTGCGCCGGCTGTCCTGCCCGCCGGCCCCGGCCCGCCGGATACGGGCCGGGGCCGGTGGTTGTCCACCCGCTACGCCTGCCGCTCCGCGCTGCCGTCGTCGTCGTTCTCCTCCCCATTGTGCGGGACGCCGGCGGCGTCCACGTCGCCGTCGTCCCCGTCCTCTTCGTCATCGTCGTCGTCGAGGTCCCATCCGTCCGGGTCCTGCGGGTCGTAGGCGATGCTCTCGCTGCTCCAGGAGGCCTGGGTCAGCTCAACCCCGGGCACCTCGCTGACCAGGTCGAACGGATCGATCAGCGAGGCAAGGGCCTCCGCACCGTCTTCCCGGACGGCGGTCTCGGCATGCGTGCGCTCCTCGGCGGAATCCCCGCCGGGCTCTCCGTACTCGGCCGCGAGGCTCTCCAGAGCGGTTCCGCTCAGTGCGTCGGCGTCGGTGATCTCCAACACCATTTCGACCCGAAGGCGAACATAACGTGATGTCTCAGAAGTGCTCATGTGCCGGAGCGTAAGCTCCCGGCCGCCTCGGCTTTCCTGCGACCCGCTGCTTTCACTAGCATCGGTCGCAGGCCTAACTCACCGCTGTCACAAGGGGGATCGATTCCGTGGCCAGCACCCGCCGCCCGCTCCTGACCGCCACCGCCGCGGGAACGCTGCTGTGCGCCCTCTGGTTCGTGCCGACAGCCACCGCCACCGGCGATACGGGCGGTGGCCGAGGCACCCCGGACCGGACGGCCGCCATCGACGCCATGGGCGCCACCGGCGCGCAGGGCGCGAGGCTCGCGGACACCGGGACCGGCACCGACACGGCCCCGTACCTGATCGGGGGCATGGCGTTCCTGGGCATCGGCGCGGGCTTCGTCACCTATTCCGCACGCCGCACCGGCCCGCTGCCCGCGCACTGACAGTCGCGCGGCAGCGGGCCGGGCAGACGGGACCTTCAAAACACGCCCTAGGGTCTTTCGTTTGGATCAGGCCGGATCAGGGAGCGGTGTCCGGTGCGTGCGGCTGCAAGGCGGAGGAGGGAGTCAATGCGGAGCATTGGCGACCGACGACAACGCCGCAGATGTGCGTGCCGGACACCGCGAGCCCGGCATGATCCAAACGAGAGGCCCTAGGCGAGCTGCCCCGTCACCGGTTCCACCGCCGCGACGAGTCCGCCCGCGCGCACGAAGGCGTCGGCGGCGGCCAGGTCCGGCGACAGGAAGCGGTCCGGCCCCGGGCCCTGGACGCCCGCTGCCCGCAGCGCCTCGACGGCCGCGAGCGAGGCGGGCGCCGGGGTCAGCCCCTGTGCGGCACGCAGCTCGATCGCACGGGTCGCCGCGTACAGCTCGACGGCGACGATCCGGGCGAGGTTGTCCACGGCGGTACGGAGCTTGCGCGCGGCCGACCAGCCCATCGAGACGTGGTCCTCCTGCATCGCGGAGGACGGGATCGAGTCCGCCGAGGCCGGGACGGCGAGCCGCTTCATCTCGCTGACCAGGGCCGCCTGGGTGTACTGGGCGATCATCAGTCCGGAGTCGACGCCCGCGTCGTCCGCCAGGAACGGCGGCAGCCCGTGCGAACGGTTCTTGTCCAGCAGCCGGTCGGTGCGGCGCTCGGTGATCGAGCCGAGGTCGGCGGCGGCGATCGCGAGGAAGTCCAGGACGTAGGCGACCGGCGCCCCGTGGAAGTTGCCGTTGGACTCGACCCGGCCGTCGGCGAGGACCACCGGGTTGTCCACGGCGGCGGCGAGCTCGCGCTCGGCGACCGTCGCGGCGTGCGCGAGGGTGTCCCGGCCCGCGCCGTTGACCTGGGGCGCGCAGCGCACCGAGTAGGCGTCCTGGACGCGCGGCGCGTCGCCTGTGACCTCGGCGTGCCGCCCCGTGAGGCCCGAATCGGCCAGTACCCGCAGCATGTTGTCCGCGCTGGCGCCCTGGCCCGGGTGCGGGCGGATGGCGTGCAGTTCGGGGGCGAGGACCTTGTCCGTGCCGAGCAGGGCCTCCAGGGAGAGGGCCGCGGTGATGTCCGCCGAGGTGTAGAGGCTCCGCAGGTCGGCGATGGCCATCACGAGCATGCCGAGCATCCCGTCGGTGCCGTTGAGGAGGGCGAGACCCTCCTTTTCGCGCAGCTCGACCGGGGTGATGCCGTGGGCGGCGAGGAGCTCGCCGGCGGGGCGCACGGTGCCGTCGGGGCCCTCCGCGTCGCCCTCGCCCATCAGGGTCAGCGCGCAGTGCGAGAGCGGTGCCAGATCGCCCGAGCAGCCGAGCGAACCGTACTCGTGAACGACGGGTGTGATCCCGGCGTTCAGGACGTCGGCCATGGTCTGCGCGATCTCGGGCCGCACGCCCGTGTGGCCCGAGGCGACCGTCTTGAGCCGGAGGAACATCAGCGCCCTGACGACCTCGCGCTCGACCCGCGGGCCCATGCCCGCGGCGTGCGAGCGGACGATGTTGCGCTGGAGCTGGGCGCGGAGCTCGGGGCTGATGTGGCGGCTGGCGAGGGCGCCGAATCCGGTCGAGACGCCGTAGACCGGCTCGGGCTTGGCGGCGAGGGCGTCGATGACCTCGCGGGCCGCGGCGAGAGCGCCCAGCGCGGCGGCGGAGAGTTCGACGCGGGCGTTGCCGCGGGCCACGGCGATGACGTCCTGGGCGGTGGTACCGGACGTCCCCACCACGACTGTATGCATATCCATATTCAGAAGCGTACGGATTGAATCTCTTCATGTCACTAGTGGTCGCCGGGTTGACCCCTTACCGACCGGACCGCGCGGGCCCGGGGGCCCAGAGGCTCAGGGGCGGTTGCCGCGCAGCCGGCGGCGGTCGTGGGCGGCCTTGGGCGGGGAGTCGGCCAGCCGGATGACCTCGCCGTCGCGCCCCGCCACCACGGGCCGCAGCGAGCGGGCCGCCTTCGCCCGGTACTGGGCCGCGTCCGCGAGCCGGAACAGCCGTCGGGCGGAGACCACCGGGCCGATCGGGTCGCCGGTGGAGGCGATCCCGCAGGCGACCCCGTTGCCGAACTCCAGCTCGGCCGCCCGCTCACAGAGCTCGGTGGCCACCGCGACCACCTCGTCCGCCGTCGGACCCACCGCCAGCAGGCAGAACTCGTCCCCGCCGAGCCGGGCCGACAGCGCCCCCGGCAGCATCGCGCCGCACCGCGACAGCACCGAGCCGAAACGTTCCAGCAGGCGGTCACCGACCGCGTGGCCGTGGGTGTCGTTGACCGCCTTCAGCCCGTTGAGGTCGCAGACGGCCAGGCTCACCACCGAACCGTCCACCCGGTGCCGCTCCACCGCCTCGTCCAGGCGCATGTCGACGGCCCGCCGGTTGGCGAGGCCGGTCAGCGGATCGGTGAAGGCGAGCTTGCGCACCTCCTCCAGCCGCTCCGTCTGGGAGATCCCGGCGGCCACGACGGCGGCCAGCACCGTGGCGAAGTCCGCGTCCGCCCGCCCGAACACCGGCTCCCCCACCGGACGCGCCACGTACAGCTCGCCCCAGGCCCGGCCGTGCAGCACGATCGGCGCCACCACACAGCAGCCACGCCCGCGCCGGCGCAGGGCCGCCACCCGCTGGTGGCAGTAGCCGTGCCCGTAGCCGCGCGCACCCGCCGCCCCGGCGCCCCGCCCGCCGGCCGAGGGCTCCGGCTCCACCGGGCCGTCGGCCGTCTCCACCCAGGCGTCCGGCTCGCCGCCTCCGGCCCACCGCTCGTGGAGGAACTCGGTGATCTCCGGGAACTGGTGCACCGGGTACGTCTCCTCGTCGGGGAACTCCTCCTCCCCCTCCGCCCGGTCGCCCGCGTTCACCAGGACCCGCAGCCGCCCGCGCCCGCGCTCCCAGACCGACAGCGCGGCGAAGGAGCCGCCCAGCGCCTCGCACGCCCCCAGCGCGGCCGCCCGCCAGCACCCCCGCGGGGTGTGCGCCGCCGCCATCGCCTGTGCAAGCGAAACCACGGCCCGGAGCCGCGCATCATCACCACCCATCACCCCAGCTTATGTAGATTTGTGGTGATTTGATCAGTTTGCAGTGACGATCATGCGCGTTGCGTCGCCCTGCGGTAACCCTGCGTCACGCGGACGTCATTCGCCGGGCCAGTTCGGCTTCCGCTTCTCGTTGAACGCGGCGACGCCCTCCGCACGGTCCCCGGAGAAGGCCACCGACCGCCACGCGGAGTCCTCGACCTCCAGGCCCGCCCGCAGATCGAGCCCGTGCCCCAGCCGCAGCGCCCGCTTGGCCGCCCGCAGCCCCACCGGGGAGTTGCCCGCGATCCGCGCGGCCAGCGCCAGCGCCTCGGACCGGTCCTCGCCAGCCTCCACCAGCTCGTCCACCAGCCCCAGCTCCCGGGCCTCGGCCGCCTCCACCCGGCGGGCGGTGAAGATCAGCTCGGCGGCACGCGCCGCCCCGATCCGGCGCGGCAGCAGCTGGGTGCCGCCACCGCCCGGGATGACCCCGACCGAGACCTCGGGCAGGCCCACCAGGGCCGTGGCGTCGGCCACGATCAGATCGCAGGACAGCGCCAGCTCGAAGCCGCCGCCGAGCGCGAAGCCGTGCACCGCGGCGATCGTCGGCATCGGCAGTTCGAGGACGCCGGTGTAGGCAGCCCGTGCGGTCGGCCGCTGCCGCACCAGGTCCGCGTCGGTGAAGGAGTTCCGCTCCTTGAGGTCCGCCCCCACACAGAAGGCCCGCTCGTGACTGGAGGTGAGGACGGTGACCCGCACGTCCGGGTCGGCCGCGAGCGCGGCACAGGCGGCGGCGATCGAGCGGGCCATGTCCGTGGACACCGCGTTCATGGCCTTCGGCCGGTCCAGGACCAGCTCGGCGACGTGCTCCAGGCCCTCGTGACCCCGTACGACGACGAACTCCCCGAACCGCTGCTCGGACGTGACGGTCATGGCTGCACCCCTGTCGGTTAACGAGCGTTACCGGAGGGATCCTAGGGCCTGCCTTCAAGCTGCCGTCGTCGCCCGGAGGGCGGCCGGGGGGGGCGTCAGGTGCGTGCTCTAGGCGTGCCGGCCCCGGGGCAGTCCGTCAGGGGCGGGTCAGGAGCTGCCGCGGCGGGCCAGCAGCCACGGTTCGACGACACCGAGGCCGCGCACCGGGCGCTGCCACATCGGCTGGAGCCCGTAGCGGTACTTGGGTACGGGCCTCGGCTCCTCGCCGTCCGTGCCCTCCCGGCCGGCGCGCTCGGCGGCGGCCGCGGCCTCCTCGGCGGCCCGCGCCTCGGAGGCGGGGGCGTCGCCGGTACGGGTCAGCTCCTCGGCGAACGCCCCGTCCACCAGGACGGCGTCCTTCGGCGCTATCGAGGTGAGCCGGCTGGCGAGGTTCACGGTGGTGCCGAACACATCGCCCATCCGGGTGGTGACCGTCCCGAACGCGATGCCGACGCGCAGTGCGGGCATCTGCTCGTCCAGCGTCATCGCCTCGATGAGGCGCAGCGCGATCTCGGCCGCGGTGCCCGCGTCGTCGGCGGCGAAGAGGACCTCGTCACCGAGGGTCTTGATGAGCCGGCCGCCGTGGGCGGCGACCAGGTCGGCGCAGGTGGTCTCGAAGGCCTCGACGAGTTCGCCGAGCTCCTCCTCCTCCAGGCGGCGGGTGAGCCGGGTGAAGCCGACGAGGTCCGCGAAGCCGACGGCGAGGCGCCGGTCGACCATCTCGTCGTCGTCCGCCGCCTGCACGACCCGGCCGGTGGCGGCGGCGAGCTGGCGCCGCCACACGTAGACCAGGAACTCCTCCAGCTCCGGCAGGAGCAGCTCGACCAGCGGGTAGGTGACCTCGGTGCGGGTCATGCCGGGCTCGGGCGGCTCGGTCAGGCCCTCCAGGAAGGAGTCGATCTGCCACTCCGCCAGCCGGGCGGTGGTCTGCCCGGTGGACCGGGCGACCTGGATCGCCATCGGCTCGCTCAGCAGCCCGGCCTCGACCAGACCGGACAGCCGGCGCAGCGCCAGCACGTCCGCCTCGGTCAGCGCCTTGGCCTGGCCGATGTCGGCGAAGCCCATGGCCCGCCAGAACCGGGACGCCAGGTCCATCGAGACGCCGGCGGTCCGGGCGGCCTGGAACGGGGTGTAGCGCCGGTCGGCGCCCAGGATCAGCGCTTCCAGCCTGATCGCGAGGGGATCGTCGGTCGGCTCGGCCGTGTGGTCGACTTCGTGATGCGGTGTCGCGTGGACCGATGGGTCCGACGAGGGCTCCGAGCCATCGCCGGAGGTCGTGTCGTCGACGGTCACCAGCCGCCTCCTGCCCGTTCCCTGCGCACTGCCCTGCCGATCTGTCGGTGGATCGCCTCAACGATACGGCAGGTGTGCCCTACCTCACGTCCTCAGGTCGTCCGGACCTGGGGCGTGTCCGTAAAGTCCCGCCGTAGGCCCGGAGGGCGTGGTCCGCGGCGTCCGGTGCGTGCAGTCGCGAGCCGGCGGATCGCCCTCGCGCCGGGTGGCCGCGCGTGCCGGGCGTCGCGGACCGGGCGGGACTCTGCGGACACACCCCAGGGGGCGCCGCTCAGGTCAGGCCGCCGGCGACTCCCCGCAGGTGGACGATGTCGCCCGCCGAGACCGGCTCCTGGAGGCCGTCGCCGGCCGACAGGACGAGGCGCCCGTCCCCGTCGATCGCCACCGCCTCCCCGGTGAGCGTGCGCTCGCCGGGCAGCTGGGCCCGCACCGTCCGCCCGAGCGTCGCGCAGCCGGCCGCGTACGCCTCCTGGAGCCCGCTGGCGGCCGCGTCCCCGTCCGCCGCACGCCACTGCCCGTACCACTGCTCCAGTGAGCGCAGCACGCCCCTGAGCAGCGTCTCGCGGTCCGTGGAGACCGCTCCGGCCAGGGCGAGCGAGGCGGCCGTGGGGGCGGGGAGCTCGTCCTCGCGCAGGGAGACGTTGAGGCCGATGCCGATGACGACGCCGTCCCCGGCACGTTCGGCCAGGATGCCGCCCGCCTTGCGCTCCTCGGTCCCGACCGTGACCAGCAGGTCGTTGGGCCACTTCAGTGCCGTGTCGACGCCCGCCGATTTCGCCAGGCCGGTCGCCACCGCGACCCCGGTGAGCAGCGGCAGCCAGCCCCACCGCTGGACGGGGACCGCGCCGGGCGTCAGGTAGACGGAGAAGAACAGGCCCGAGCGGGCCGGCGCGGTCCAGGTCCGGTCCAGGCGGCCCCGTCCTGCGGTCTGCTCCTCGGCGACCAGGACAGCGCCCTCGGTCAGCCCGGCCGCTCGCGCCGCGAGGTCGGAGTTGGTGGACCCGGTCGAGTCCACGACGTCGAGGGCGCTCCACAGCCCGTCCGGCCGGAGCAGACCGCGGCGCAGCGCGGGGACGTTCAGAGGCGGCCGGTCCAGGTCCGACCAACGGTTGTGTGACGCATCCGAGGGTGTCATGCAAGCCACCCTAGGTGTGTCAAACGACGCACTGCCGAACCGTATCCGCGCCGATACGCTACGGGGCAGTAGCTGTTCATCCGCTGATCAGCAGCACAGTCGTCCCCGTGACCAGGCAGGGAGCCGCAACCCGATGTCCGAGCCGGAAGAGACCGACATCCACACCACCGCGGGCAAGCTCGCGGACCTGCAGCGCCGCATCGAGGAGGCGACCCACGCGGGTTCCGCCCGCGCGGTGGAGAAGCAGCACGCGAAGGGCAAGTTGACGGCGCGCGAGCGCGTGGACCTGCTGCTGGACGAGGGCTCCTTCGTCGAGCTCGACGAATTCGCCCGGCACCGGTCGACGAACTTCGGGATCGAGAAGAACCGGCCCTACGGAGACGGTGTCGTCACCGGGTACGGCACGGTCGACGGCCGCCCCGTCTGCGTGTATTCGCAGGACTTCACCATCTTCGGCGGCTCGCTCGGTGAGGTCTACGGTGAGAAGATCGTCAAGGTGATGGACTTCGCGCTGAAGACCGGCTGTCCGGTCATCGGCATCAACGACGGCGGCGGCGCCCGCATCCAGGAAGGCGTGGCGGCGCTGGGCCTCTTCGCGGAGATCTTCCGGCGCAACGTGCACGCCTCGGGTGTCGTCCCGCAGATCTCGCTGATCGTGGGACCGTGCGCGGGCGGCGCGGTCTACTCCCCAGCGATCACCGACTTCACGGTCATGGTCGACCAGACCTCGCACATGTTCATCACCGGCCCCGACGTCATCAAGACGGTCACCGGTGAGGACGTCGGCTTCGAGGAGCTCGGCGGCGCCCGTACGCACAACACCACCTCCGGGGTGGCGCACCACATGGCGGGCGACGAGAAGGACGCCATCGAGTACGTCAAGTCGCTGCTCTCCTACCTCCCGTCGAACAACCTCTCCGAGGCCCCGGCCTTCCCGGAGGAGGCGGACCTGGCGGTCACCGACGAGGACCGCGAGCTGGACACGCTCATCCCGGACTCCGCGAACCAGCCGTACGACATGCACACCGCGATCGAGCACGTGCTGGACGACGGTGAATTCCTGGAGACCCAGGCCCTGTTCGCGCCGAACATCCTCACCGGCTTCGGCCGCGTCGAGGGCTACCCCGTCGGCATCGTCGCCAACCAGCCGCTGCAGTTCGCCGGCTGTCTGGACATCAACGCGAGCGAAAAGGCCGCGCGCTTCGTGCGCACCTGCGACGCGTTCAACGTGCCGGTGCTGACCTTCGTCGACGTGCCCGGCTTCCTGCCCGGCGTCGACCAGGAGTACGGCGGCATCATCCGGCGCGGTGCCAAGCTGATCTACGCGTACGCGGAGGCGACGGTCCCGCTGATCACGGTGATCACCCGCAAGGCGTTCGGCGGCGCGTACGACGTGATGGGCTCCAAGCACCTGGGCGCCGACATCAACGTCGCGTGGCCGACCGCCCAGATCGCCGTCATGGGCGCGCAGGGCGCCGTCAACATCCTGCACCGGCGTACGATCGCCGCCGCGCAGGACCAGGAGGCGACCCGCACCGAGCTGATCGCGGACTACGAGGACGCGCTGCTCAACCCGTACGTGGCGGCCGAGCGCGGCTACGTGGACGCGGTGATCATGCCGTCCGACACCCGGGCCCACGTGGTCAAGGGACTGCGGCAGCTGCGGACCAAGCGGGAGTCGCTGCCCCCGAAGAAGCACGGCAACATCCCTCTCTAGAAAGGGCTCTGGCCATGATCAAGGTCGTACGGGGCAATCCGACCCCGGAAGAGCTGGCAGCCGCGCTCGCGGTCGTCCAGGCACGCGCCGCAGCGGTGGCCGCCGTGTCCTCCGGAGCGCCGGAGCTGCCCGCGCGCTGGTCCGACCCGGGCCGGGTCGCCCGGCGCGGGCGCCATCTGCCGAGGCCGCGCGCCTGGGCGCGTACGTACTGGCCCGGGTAGCCGGGTACGGCCGGGGCGGTTGTTGAGTACTCGTACTCAGGCGCGGGCCCGGTCCGCCGCAGCAGGATCGGAAGCATGCTGTGGTCCGATCCCGAGAACAAGCCGCCGAAGGAACTGCGCGACGCCCAGGACATGATGCGGCGCGTGGGTCTGGTGCTCGCGCTGGCCATGGTCGTCGCCATGTTCGTGAGCGGCACCCGCTGACAGGGCGGGCGCGCTCCCCCGGTGCCGCTGCCGGGGCCACCCGCACCGGCTGATTTGTACGATGGCGCGCATGACTGATCCCGCGCCCCGCCGCCTCGTGCTCGCCTCCGCCTCGCCCGCCCGCCTCGGTCTGCTCCGGCAGGCCGGGTTCGCGCCCGAGGTGATCGTCAGCGGGGTGGACGAGGACGCGCTGAGCGCCCCGACCCCCGCCGAGCTGGCGCTGGTGCTGGCCGAGGCCAAGGCCGCCGCGGTGGCGGCGCTGCCGGAGGTCGCGGGGGCCCTGGTCATCGGCTGCGACTCGGTGCTGGAGCTCGACGGCCAGGCTCTCGGCAAGCCGGCCGACGCCGAGGAGGCCACGGCCCGCTGGAAGTCGATGCGGGGGCGGTCCGGGGTGCTGCGGACCGGTCACAGCCTGACGGACACCGCGGCCGGGCGGACGGTCTCGGAGACGGCGTCCACGACGGTCCGCTTCGGCGAGCCGACGGACGCCGAGATCGCGGCCTACGTGGCCTCCGGCGAACCGCTCCACGTGGCGGGCGCCTTCACCCTCGACGGGCGCTCCGCGCCGTTCGTGGACTCCATCGACGGGGACCCGGGCAACGTCATCGGGCTCTCGCTGCCGTTGCTGCGGCGGCTGCTCGGCGAGCTGGGGATCACGGTCACCGAACTCTGGGCCTGAGCGGGTCCGGCGAGGCAGCGGGCGTCCGGCCGGCGGAAGGCGTCCGGCCAGGCGGGGGCGGGTCCGGTCAGGCAGGAGGCGTCCGGCCAGGCGGGGGCGGGTCCGGTCAGACGGGGGCCGGGGCCGCCGGCTGCTCGGCCTCCGCCCCGGCGGCCGGTGCCTCGCGGCCGGGCCCGTACGCCACCAGCGTCAGCACGATCAGGCCGAGCACCACCATCATGAACACGAACGCGGTCCAGCCGATCAGTCCCACCGCGAGCGCGCCCAGCACCCCGTGGATGACGGCGCAGCAGATGAGAACGGTCCTGGCGATCCGGCCCGGGGCCCGGTCGCGGATGCCGCACAGCAGGAGCAGCACACCGCACAGCAGCAGGAAGAGGCCACAGACCCCGCCCAGCACCCAGGCCCCGTTGGCCATGACGCCGGGATCCGTGCCCGCGAGGGACATGTCCTGGTTCTCCACGAACGTCGCCATGACACCGTTGACGATCACGATGCCCACGGCCTCCGCGAACAGCACGATCGCGGATATGTATGCCACCGTCCTGCGCAGCACGGCGCTCACCCCCTGTTACCTGCAGTACGTGCGATAGCGCGGACCCTACTAATCGGTAATGCTCGGGACAAGGGGTTCGACCGCCTTCGCGGCCCGGCGGCACGCGCGGGGGCCGCCTGCCCGTGCGAGCCGCCGGCCGCCGGGCAAAGAAACGCGCGGCCGTTAGTGGGAATCAGACAAAGAAACACCGGGCGTCGCTGCCCTTACCGACAGAGACCTGGACCACACCTCGTGGCTACTGTGCGGTTATGGTTCCCGGCGTACCGTGGTTCCACAAGGGATTTCGCGACTTGAGCAGGCCTCGAATCACACTCCGTGTGGGCAAGCTCACCATTGGGGACGGGTCGTAGGGCCGTGTCGGTAGTCCCTAAACTCAGCTTGTTTCAAGGAGGGAGCCATCGTGCGCAAGGTGCTCATCGCCAACCGTGGCGAAATTGCTGTCCGTGTTGCCCGAGCTTGCCGGGACGCGGGAATCGGGAGCGTGGCCGTCTACGCGGACCCGGACCGCGACGCGTTGCATGTACGTGCGGCCGACGAGGCATTCGCGCTGGGCGGTGACACCCCGGCCGCCAGCTACCTGGACATGGCCAAGGTGCTCCAGGCTGCCAAGGACTCGGGGGCGGACGCGATCCACCCGGGATACGGGTTCCTCTCGGAGAACGCCGAGTTCGCGCAGGCCGTGCTGGACGCCGGGCTGACGTGGATCGGTCCGCCGCCGCAGGCGATCCGGGACCTCGGTGACAAGGTCGCCGCCCGTCACATCGCCCAGCGTGCCGGCGCCCCGCTCGTCGCGGGCACCCCCGACCCGGTCTCCGGTTCCGCCGAGGTCGTCGCGTTCGCCGAGGAGAACGGGCTGCCGATCGCGATCAAGGCCGCCTTCGGCGGTGGCGGGCGCGGGCTGAAGGTCGCCCGCACCCTCGATGAGATCCCGGAGCTGTACGACTCCGCGGTCCGGGAGGCCGTCGCGGCCTTCGGGCGCGGCGAGTGCTTCGTGGAGCGCTACCTCGACAAGCCCCGGCACGTGGAGACCCAGTGCCTGGCCGACACCCACGGCAACGTGGTCGTCGTCTCCACCCGTGACTGCTCGCTCCAGCGCCGCCACCAGAAGCTCGTCGAGGAGGCCCCGGCCCCCTTCCTGTCCGAGGCGCAGAACGCGGAGCTGTACGCGGCGTCCAAGGCGATCCTGAAGGAGGCCGGCTACGTCGGCGCCGGCACGGTCGAGTTCCTGGTCGGCATGGACGGCACGATCTCCTTCCTCGAGGTCAACACCCGCCTCCAGGTCGAGCACCCGGTCACCGAGGAGGTCACCGGCCTCGACCTCGTGCGCGAGATGTTCCGCATCGCGGACGGCGAGGAGCTCGGCTACGACGACCCCGCGATGCGCGGGCACTCCTTCGAGTTCCGGATCAACGGCGAGGACCCGGGCCGCGGCTTCCTGCCCGCTCCCGGCACGGTCACCCTGTTCGCCCCGCCGACCGGCCCCGGGGTCCGCCTCGACGCCGGCGTCGAGTCCGGCAGCGTGATCGGCCCCGCGTGGGACTCGCTCCTCGCGAAGCTGATCGTCACCGGCGCCACCCGTGAACAGGCACTGCAGCGCGCGGCCCGCGCCCTGGCCGAGTTCACCGTCGAGGGCATGGCCACCGCCATCCCCTTCCACCGCGCCGTCGTCGTCGATCCCGCGTTCACCGCCGACCCGTTCACCATCCACACCCGGTGGATCGAGACCGAGTTCGTCAACGAGATCCCCGCCTTCGCCGCGCCCGCCGAGGCCGACGCGGACGAGGAGTCCGGCCGTGAGACCGTCGTCGTCGAGGTCGGCGGCAAGCGTCTCGAGGTCTCGCTGCCCTCCTCGCTCGGCATGAGCCTGGCCCGCACCGGCCTCGCGGCGGGCGCCAAGCCCAAGCGCCGCGCGGCCAAGAAGTCCGGCTCGGCGGTCTCCGGCGACACCCTCGCCTCCCCGATGCAGGGCACGATCGTGAAGATCGCGGTGGCGGAGGGCCAGGAGGTCAAGGAGGGCGATCTGATCGTCGTCCTGGAGGCCATGAAGATGGAGCAGCCGCTCAACGCGCACCGCTCCGGCACGGTCAAGGGCCTGACCGCCGAGGTCGGCAGCTCGCTCTCGTCCGGTGCCGTGATCTGCGAGATCAAGGACTGACCCCCGCTCCTCGCGTTCCCCGGCGCCCCCGTCATGTCGTACGACGTGACGGGGGCGCCGCCCGTTGTCCGCCCGGCGCCTGCGGGCTCCCTGGCCACTGGGCCGGACGGGCGATGGCATCCTGGACCCCCGCGGCGGAATCAGGGAGGACTGCGCGATGGCGACGAGCACTGCAGCGACACCGGCCCGGCCCATGCGCGCCGACGCGCGCCGCAATTACGACCGGCTGCTGGCCGAGGCCCGTACCGCCTTCGCTGAGCACGGCACGACGGCGTCCCTGGAGGATGTCGCGAGGCGCGCGGGGGTGGGGATCGGCACCCTGTACCGGCACTTCCCGACCCGGCACGCGCTGATGAGCGCCGTCTTCCAGGAGGCGGTGGCCGATCTGATCGCCCGCTCCCGGGAACTGGCCGGGGCGGAGCGGCCGTGCGACGCGCTGGTGGAGTGGCTGGGCACGATCATCACTCATGCGGGTGAGTACCGCGGGCTGGCGCAGGCCCTCATGTCGACCTGCCGGGACGAGACTTCGGCGCTGTCCCGGTGCAGTGTGCCGATGCGCCGGGCGGGTTCGGTCCTGCTGGCCCGTGCGCAGGCGGGCGGGGCGGTGCGGGCGAACGTGTCCATCGACGATCTGATGCAGCTCACCAACGCGATCGCGTTGGCCGCCGAGCAGTCGCCCGACGATCCGGGCCTGGCGGACCGGCTGCTGACACTGACGGTGCAGGGACTGGGCGCGGCACATCCGGGCCCCTCCGTGGACTGAGGGCGGGGTACGGGGGCAGCGCCCCCGAGACCCGGCGCCCCGGAACCAGGACCTCCGCCGGACCGGCTACCGGCGGCGCAGGTCCGCCACCCGTGCCCGGTCCGCCTGACCCTGCTCCGCCAGCACCGCGGAACCCCGTAACGGCTGCGGCCCGCCCCCGTGCGTGCGCCGCTGCCCCGGCAGGGGCATGTCCCGGCGGTTGCCCCGCCCGGATGCCCCCTGGTCGGACGAGGCCGGGGCCGGGGCGCCCGAGGGGCCCGCCACCGCGATCTGCACCCCCTGGTCCGCCAGGGCCTGCAGCTCGGCCGCCGCGCGGTCGTCGTGCGCGGCCGGTTCGTCCGTCACGAGCCGGGTGATGAGGTCGGTCGGCACCGTCTGGAACATGGTGTCGGAGCCGAGCTTGGTGTGATCGGCCAGGACCACCACCTCCCCGGCCGCCTGGACCAGGGCCCGGTCCACGCTCGCGGAGAGCATGTTGGACGTGGAGAGCCCGCGCTCGGCGGTGAGGCCGCTCCCGGACAGGAACGCCCGCGAGACCCGCAGCCCCTGGAGCGACTGCTCGGCCCCGCTGCCCACCAGCGCGTAGTTGGAGCCGCGCAGGGTGCCCCCGGTCATCACCACTTCCACCCGGTTGGCGTGGGCCAGGGCCTGGGCGACGAGCAGCGAGTTGGTGACCACGGTCAGACCGGGGACCCGCGCGAGCCGGCGGGCCAGCTCCTGCGTGGTCGTACCGGCGCCGACCACGATGGCCTCGCCCTCTTCGACGAGACCTGCGGCCAGATCGGCGATGGCCGTCTTCTCCGCGGTGGCGAGATGGGATTTCTGCGGAAAGCCGGACTCCCGCGTAAAACCGCCCGGCAAGACCGCACCGCCGTGCCGGCGGTCGAGGAGTCCTTCTGCCTCCAGTGCCCGCACGTCCCGCCGTACGGTCACTTCGGAGGTCTGGACGACGCGGGCGAGCTCACGGAGCGATACCGCCCCGTTGGCGCGCACCATTTCGAGGATCAATTGACGACGTTCTGCAGCGAACACGAAACTGACAGTAACGCCATCGCCCGATAGTTCTCAGCAGTTTGCGCTGAATTGCAGAAGTTGTACACACAAGGGGCCGCCAAGTGGTATAGGCGGCCCCGTTGTTGTCCCCTACTGATCGCGGGTGGTCGCGGAACCGCCCGAGTTGCCGGGAGTTGCCGGGTAATGCCGGGCCCGCCGGGGGTTCCGCAGCGCGGTTACGCCTCGCCCGCCTGCTTACGGGTGTGCAACTGGCGGGCCACTTCCGCGATCGATCCCGACAGGGACGGATACACAGTGAAGGCGTTTGCGATCTGTTCCACCGTCAGATTGTTGTCGACCGCGATCGAGATGGGGTGGATCAGCTCGCTCGCCCGGGGCGCGACGACACAGCCGCCGACCACGATGCCGGTGCCGGGGCGACAGAATATTTTGACGAAGCCGTCCCGGATGCCCTGCATCTTGGCGCGCGGGTTGCGCAGCAGCGGCAGCTTGACGACCCGGGCGTCGATCCTGCCCGAGTCGACGTCGGACTGGCTGTAGCCGACCGTGGCGATCTCCGGGTCGGTGAAGACGTTCGAGGAGACCGTCTTCAGGTTCAGCGGGGTGACCGCGTCACCGAGGAAGTGGTACATCGCGATCCGGCCCTGCATCGCGGCGACCGAGGCGAGCGCGAAGATCCCGGTGACGTCACCGGCCGCGTAGACGCCCGGGGCGCTGGTGCGGGAGACCTTGTCGGTCCAGATGTGGCCCGAGTCCTTGAGCCGGACCCCGGCCTCCTCCAGGCCCATGCCCGCGCTGTTCGGGATCGCGCCGACCGCCATCAGGCAGTGCGAGCCGGAGATGACCCGGCCGTCGGCCAGGGTGACCTCGACGCGGTCGCCGACGCGCTTGGCGGACTGGGCGCGGGAGCGGGCCATCACGTTCATGCCCCGGCGCCGGAACACGTCCTCCAGGACGGCGGCCGCGTCCGGGTCCTCGCCCGGCAGCACCCGGTCGCGGGAGGAGACGAGCGTGACGCGCGAGCCGAGGGCCTGGTAGGCGCCGGCGAACTCCGCGCCCGTGACACCCGAGCCGACCACGATGAGCTCCTCGGGGAGCTCGTCGAGGTCGTAGACCTGGGTCCAGTTCAGGATCCGCTCGCCGTCGGGGAGCGCGTCCGGGATCTCCCGGGGGTGGCCGCCCGTCGCGATCAGCACGGCGTCGGCGGTGAGCGTCTCCTCCGTGCCGTCCGCGGCGGTCACGACGACGCTGCGCGAGCCGTCGGCGGCCTGGAGGCCCTCCAGGCGGCCCCGGCCGCGCATCACCCGCGCGCCGGCCCGGGTGACGGAGGCGGTGATGTCGTGGGACTGGGCGAGCGCCAGGCGCTTCACCCGCCGGTTGACCTTGCCGAGGTCGACGCCGACCACCCGCGCGGCCTGCTCCAGGTGCGGGGTGTCGTCCGCGACGATGATGCCGAGCTCCTCGTACGAGGAGTCGAAGGTGGTCATCACCTCTGCCGTCGCGATCAGGGTCTTCGAGGGCACGCAGTCGGTGAGCACCGACGCGCCGCCGAGGCCGTCGCAGTCGACGACGGTCACCTCCGCGCCGAGCTGGGCGCCCACCAATGCCGCCTCGTACCCGCCGGGTCCGCCGCCGATGATCACGATCCGGGTCACGAAAAGTCCGCCTCGCGTTTCGTCCCGCGGCCGTCTGCTTGCCCCGGCCGGGGTCCGGGGGGCCGCCCCGGGTGAATGCAGTACGTACTTCATTGTCCCGCACGCGCCAAGGTGCTTCGCCCCGGGGCCCTCCATACGTGCGCCGGGCCGCTGGGGCGGGGGCCGGGCCGGGCGCGGCGCACCCCCCGAGCGGGCGTCTTCCTCACCGGAATCGACCTCACCGGTGCCACCTCCCGTACCCTCGACCCCATGTCGCTCTACGCCGCATACGCCGGCAACCTCGACGCGCGGCTGATGACGCGCCGCGCACCGCACTCGCCGCTGCGCGGAACCGGCTGGCTGAACGGCTGGCGGCTGACCTTCGGCGGGGAGCAGATGGGCTGGGAGGGCGCGCTGGCCACGGTGGTCGAGGCGCCGCGCTCGCAGGTCTTCGTCGCCCTGTACGACCTGGCCCCGATGGACGAGGACTCCATGGACCGCTGGGAGGGCGTCGGCCTGGACATCTACCGGCGGATGCGGGTGCGGGTGCACACCCTGGACGGCGAGGAGCCGGCCTGGATGTACGTGCTGAACGGCTACGAGGGCGGGCTGCCCTCCGCCCGCTACCTCGGCGAGATCGCGGACGCCGCCGACTCGGCGGGCGCCCCGCACGACTACGTGATGGAACTCCGC
Organism: Streptomyces sp. 840.1; assembly: GCF_003751445.1. Lineage (NCBI taxonomy): Bacteria > Bacillati > Actinomycetota > Actinomycetes > Kitasatosporales > Streptomycetaceae > Streptomyces > Streptomyces sp. 840.1. The sequence goes on from NZ_RJUU01000001.1 coordinate 1,034,731, forward strand.
AAGCGCCCCTGCTGACCCCCGCCGGCCGGGCCTTCTGTGCGAAAGCACGAACGGAAGCCCCGAGTCTCTGTACGGGAACATCTACGCGCGTAGGGAATCAGCGGTTACGCTCATCCGCGTGAACGCATCAGTTATTCCGGACCACATCCAGGGCGACCCGCGCGCCGCCGCCGCCGACGCCGCCGCCCGCCTGCGCGAGCTGACCGGTGCCGAGACCCACGACGTCGCACTCGTGATGGGCTCCGGCTGGGCACCCGCGGGCGATGCGCTCGGCATCCCGGAGGCCGAGTTCCCGGTGACCGCACTGCCGGGCTTTCCCGCCCCCGCCGTCCAGGGGCACGGCGGCACCATCCGCTCGTACCTGATCGGCGAGAAGCGCGCCCTGGTCTTCCTGGGCCGCACGCACTTCTACGAGGGCCGCGGCGTCGCCGCCGTGGCGCACGGGGTGCGCACCGCCGTCGCGGCGGGCTGCGGGACCGTCGTCCTGACGAACGGCTGCGGCGGGCTGCGCGAGGGCATGCGCCCCGGGCAGCCGGTCCTGATCAGCGACCACATCAACCTCACGGCGGCGTCGCCGATCATCGGCGCCAACTTCGTCGACCTGACCGACCTGTACTCGCCGCGGCTGCGCGCGCTGTGCAAGGAGGTCGACGAGACCCTCGAAGAGGGCGTGTACGTGCAGTTCCCCGGCCCGCACTACGAGACGCCGGCCGAGATCAACATGGTCCGTGCGATGGGCGGCGACCTGGTCGGCATGTCCACCGTCCTGGAGGCCATCGCGGCCCGGGAGGCCGGGGCCGAGGTCCTGGGCATCTCCCTGGTGACGAACCTGGCCGCCGGGCTCAGCGGGGAGCCGCTGAACCACGCGGAGGTACTCCAGGCGGGCCGCGACTCCGCGACCCGGATGGGCTCGCTGCTGGCGCGCCTGCTGGACCGCATCTGAGCGGCTGCCCCTCCCCGGCCCCCGGGCCCCCGCCCCCCGACAGCCGGAGGGGCTCGTTGCGCCCCACCCCCCGAAAGGCGGACCACCGTGACCACGCAGGACCTCATCGCGCGGGCCAGGACCTGGCTCGACGAGGACCCCGACCCCGAGACCCGCGAGGAGCTGGCCAAGCTCATCGAGACCGAGGACCTCGACGAGCTCGCCGGCCGCTTCGCCGGCACCCTCCAGTTCGGCACCGCGGGCCTGCGCGGTGAGCTGGGCGCCGGCCCGATGCGGATGAACCGCGCCGTCGTCATCCGCGCCGCCGCCGGGCTCGCCGCCTACCTGAAGGACCAGGGGCAGGCGGGCGGCCTCGTCGTCATCGGCTACGACGCCCGCTACAAGTCCACCGACTTCGCCCGCGACACCGCCGCTGTGATGACCGGCGCCGGACTGCGGGCTGCGGTGCTCCCCCGCCCGCTCCCCACCCCCGTACTCGCCTACGCCATAAGGCACCTGGGCGCCGTCGCGGGTGTGGAGGTGACCGCGAGCCACAATCCGCCCCGCGACAACGGCTACAAGGTCTACCTCGGCGACGGCTCACAGATCGTCCCCCCGGCGGACGGGGAGATCGCCGCCGCGATCGCTGCCGTCGGCCCGCTGGACACCGTGCCCCGCCCCGACGACGGCTGGGAGACCCTGGGCGAGGAGGTGCTGGATGCCTATCTGGCGCGTACGGACGCGGTCCTGGCCGCAGGCTCGCCCCGTACCGCCCGCGTCGTCTACACGGCCATGCACGGCGTCGGCACCTCGGTGCTCACCGCGGCCTTCGACCGGGCGGGCTTCCCCGCCCCGGTCCTCGTCGCCGAACAGGCGGAGCCGGACCCCGCGTTCCCCACCGTCGCCTTCCCCAACCCGGAAGAGCCCGGCGCGATGGATCTCGCCTTCGCCACCGCGCGCCGCTCGGACCCCGACCTGGTGATCGCCAACGACCCGGACGCCGACCGCTGCGCCGTCGCCGTCCCGGACCCGGCGGCCGAGGGCGGCTGGCGGATGCTGCGCGGCGACGAGGTCGGCGCGCTGCTCGCCGCGCACCTCGTCGGACGCGGTGTCACCGGTGTCTTCGCCGAGTCGATCGTCTCCTCGTCCCTGCTCGGCCGGATCGCCGGGAAGGCGGGCCTCGGCTACGAGGAGACGCTGACCGGCTTCAAGTGGATCGCCCGGGTGGACGGTCTGCGCTACGGCTACGAGGAGGCGCTCGGCTACTGCGTCGACCCGGACGGGGTCCGCGACAAGGACGGCATCACCGCCGCGCTGCTCGTCGCCGAACTCGCCTCCGTACTCAAGGAGCGGGGCCGCACCCTGCTCGACCTGCTGGACGACCTCGCGGTCGAGCACGGGCTGCACGCGACGGACCAGCTGTCGGTGCGGGTCGAGGACCTGTCCCTCATCGCGGACGCCATGCGCCGGCTGCGCGAGCAGCCGCCGGCCGCACTCGCGGGCCTCGCCGTCACCTCGGCCGAGGACCTGTCGAACGGCACCGAACTGCTGCCGCCCACCGACGGGCTCCGCTACCGGCTGGAGGGCGCCCGGGTGATCGTCCGCCCGAGCGGCACCGAGCCCAAGCTCAAGTGCTACCTGGAGGTCGTGGTGCCGGTCGCCTCGGCCGACGGGCTGCACACGGCCCGCGCACGGGGCACGGAACTGCTCGAAGGCATCAAGCGGGACCTGGCGGCCGCCGCCGGGATCTGAGCCGGGAGGGGCGGCGGGAAGTCTCCCGCCGCCCCTCTGCGCTGTGTCCGTGCGCCCCGCTCAGCCGGCGAAGCGGGCCATCCACGCCTCGACGTCGCCGGCCGACCTCGGCAGGCCGCCGGACAGGTTCTCGTGGCCGTCCTCGGTGACGACCAGGTCGTCCTCGATCCGGACGCCGATGCCGCGCCACTCCTCGGGGACGGTGAGGTCGTCCGGCTGGAAGTACAGGCCGGGCTCGACGGTGAGCACCATGCCCGGCTCCAGCACGCCGTCGACGTACGCCTCGTTCCGGGCGTGCGCGCAGTCGTGGACGTCCAGGCCGAGCATGTGCCCGGTGCCCGCCATGGTGAAGCGGCGCTGGAGGCCGAGTTCGTACGCGCGCTCGGCCGGGCCCTCGATGAAGCCCCACTCGACCAGCCGGGCCGCGAGGTGGCGCTGGGACGCCTCGTGGAAGTCCCGGTAGGCGGCCCCCGGCTTCACGGCGGCCATGCCCGCCTCCTGGGCCTCGTACACCGCGTCGTACACCTTGCGCTGCAGGGGGGTGAAGGTGCCGTTGATCGGGAGCGTGCGCGTGACGTCGGCGGTGTAGAGGGTGTGGGTCTCCACGCCCGCGTCGAGCAGGAGCAGGTCGCCGGGGCGTACGGGGCCGTCGTTGTCGGTCCAGTGCATGATCGTGGCGTGCTCGCCGGCCGCGCAGATCGAGCCGTAGCCGACGGCGTTGCCCTCCAGGCGGGCGCGGCGGAAGAAGGTGCCCTCGATCCACCGCTCGGACGAGGCGACGGCGCGGGAGAGCTCACCGATGACGTCGGTGAATCCGCGCACGGTGGAGTCGACGGCCTTGCGGAGCTCGGTGATCTCCCAGGCGTCCTTGACGAGGCGGAGGTCGCTGAGCGCCTCCTCCAGTTCGGCGTCGCGCTCCTCGTCGGTGGTGACGGCGTCTTCCAGGGACGGGTCGATGCCCCGGACGATCCGGGTCGGCGCGCCGGTGGCCGCGGCCAGGGTGTCGGCGGCCGTGCGGACGTCGCGGCAGGGCAGGCCCAGTACCCGCTCCGACTCCGCGAGCGAGCGGCGCCGGCCCATCCACAGCTCCGCCGTGGGACCGGTCCAGAACTCGTCGTTGTCCCGGCTGTCGCGGGGCAGCTGGAAGCAGTAGGCGTCGTGGCCGCCGTCCGCGCGGGGTTCGAGGACGAGGGCGCCGTCCCGGGCCAGGTCGCCGGCCATGTGCGCGTAGCCGGTGTAGGGCCGGAACGCGTAGCCGTCGTCGTTGGAGCGGACCTTGAGGTTCCCCGAGGGGATCACGAGGCGCTCGCCCGGGAAGCGCGCGGAGAGCGCGGCGCGGCGGACGGCGGCGTGCGGGGCCTGCTCGCCGAGCTGGAGGTCGTGCCGCTCGGTGTCCGCCCAGCCCGTCCGCATCAGGGCGGACAGTTCCTCGGAGATCCCTGTGTAGAGACGGTTCTTCCGGCCTTTCGCCACGTCGTGCACCCTCTTCCGGTGGTTTCCTCGGCGGCGAGGGACGTGCCGGCCCGGTGCGGCCGGGCCGCCCTCGCTGCCGCCGGTCGTCGGCGGCATCCGGACGCTATCGCCCACCGATGGCCCCCGGGGCCAAGGAGTGCCACTGGCACGGATCGGCCATGCGCCGGCCGGGCCCGTTGGACAATGGGGGCATGACGAACGAGAAGCTCGGTGCGGCTCTGCGGCTCCTCGGGCTCGGTCACCCGGCGGCCGAGGTCTATCTCGCGCTCCTGGGCCTGGCCCCCGCGCCCCTGGCCGCCGTCGGCGAGGCGGCCGGCCTGGCGGGCCCGGAGCTCGACGCGGCGTACGGCGCGCTGGTCGACGCCGGTCTGGCCAGCGCCGCCGGGGAGGACGGGGACGTGGTGGCCCCGGTGCCGCCGGCCGCGGGCCTGGAGATCCTCGCCCGGCGCCGGGCGAGCGAGGTCGAGGCGTCGCGCATCGCCGTCGGGGGCGCGTTCGACTCGTTCCGGCGTCAGCGGCTGGCGGCGTACAACGACCACCTCGTCGAGGTCGTCACCGGCGACGCCGTCGGCCCCAGGATCCGCCGGGCCTGGGCGAGCGCCCGCGAGCAGATCCGCCAGTTCGAGTCACCGCCGTACTTCCCGCTGCCCGCCGCCACGGACGACGCGCTGGCCACCCTGGCGCGCGGTGTCACACAGCGCGTCGTGTACTCGCGGGAGTCACTGGAGCACCCGGGCCATCTGAAGGACGTCATCGAACCGTGCGTCAACGCCGGTGAACAGGCCAGGGTGCTGCCGTCCGTGCCGGTCAAGCTCGTGATCATCGACGACGCGTACGCGCTCGTGTCGCTGTCGATCAAGGAGGCCGATGTGCACAACACCATGCTGGTCGTGCAGCCGTGCGGACTGCTCTCCGCGCTCATCGCCCTGTTCGAGCAGTCCTGGCGCAACGCCCTCCCCTTCCACGGCTCCACCGCCCGCCCCGGCGGCCTCCCGCCCGCCGACCGCCGCCTCCTGTGGCTCCTGGCGGGCGGCGCGAGCGATGAGGCCGTCACCCGCGAACTGGGCATCAGCCGCCGCACGCTGTTCCGCCGCATCCAGGTCCTGATGGCCCGCCTGGGCGCCGCCAACCGCTTCCAGCTGGCCCTGCAGGCCCAGCGCAACGGCTGGCTGTGAGGGGCGGGTCCAGTCCGCCGCGACGCTGCACGGGGATTCTGGACAGGCCCTAAATACCTGCTCGCAATTCGGCGGCCGACTTCACCAGCCCGTCGCGTTCCAGACGCTCCAGGACATCGCCAGGCACTCCAGGGGGATTGCGCCAGCTGTCCGCGATCTGCTGGATACACGCGAAAACCCGGCCACGGTCGAGGTCCAACTGTGCCCGCACGAAATCGTCCGGATGAATCGCGTCAATGCCCCACGGCGCCAGCGCCTCCGCCGGAAAATCCTTGAGATTCCGCGTGACGATCAGCTGAGCACCGGCCCTGACAGCTGCCGCGAGGACATGACGATCGTCGGGGTCCGGAACCTCACACACCGGCTCCAGTCTCTCGAAATCCACCACCAGCCAGTCCCGAACAGCACGCTTCATGAGGACACGCGTGCGGTCCAACTTCTCCGTCCGAAGGTCCGGGCGGTTCTTGGCGAGGTTGTCGAAGACCTCGTCAAGGATCCGCTCACTCCACTTGGCCTGCACGAGTCCCGCCGCACCTATCCGAATCAGGAGATCACGCAAGGTGCTGGGATACAGGACACACGCGTCGACACAACCGTGAACGGCATCGGTCAGATCAGTCCCATGTCCTGGTTGAGCGCCGTCAGTTCGTCGGCGGCCTGCCTGCGCCGACGGTCATCGGCGCGCTGATACGCCGCGAGGGAGTGGGCCTTGATCCTCCGGTGCGTCCCGACCTTACGGAACTCGATCTCTCCCGCTTCCAGGAGACCGATCAGGAAAGGGCGCGACACATTGAGCATGTCCGCCGCCTGCTGCGTGGTCAGTTCGGCGTGATCGGGCACGATCGACACTGCCCGCCCAGCCGCCATGTGCCCGAGGATCGTGGCGAACATCTCGAACGCCTCGCGCGGGATCTCCACCGTGTCGGCCTCGATGAGCACCGGAATGTCATCGCTCACGCCACTGTGCCGGGACAGTGCGTCACGCACGGCGTCGACTGCCCTCCCTGCGGATTCAACGCTCTCACGGCGGGGCTCCTGAGCACTGGAAACCTTTATGGACATATCTCTCAGCTCCTCGCGTCACACCCGAATGCGAGTATCCGAAATATTCGAAGCAAACGCAACATCTGAATCGCGTGTGGCGCGCAGCGAACGGGGGCCGTCTTCGGTCCCCCCGCTACGCACCCCATCCCCGCGGTACGCATGGGCGATGACCGGCCGGCCGGCTCTGGACGAACAGCGCGTGGCGCTCAAGTCCGCGCTCTCCCGTATCGACGTCCTGTTGGAGGTTGCCGGGGCGGGCCGCGGGGCTGGGGCTGCCCGGCTGGTACCTGACCGCAGGGTGCCTCTTCCAAGCCGTGTGGAACGCCGTCACCTACCGGGCTCCCACACACGGGATCAAGGACTACGACGTCTTCTACTTCGACGACGGCGACCTGTCGTGGGAGGTCGAGGACGCCGCGATCCGGGCGGGCCGAGAGGCGTTCGCCGGTCTTGCCGCCGAGGTCGAGATCCGGAACGAGGCGCGGGTCCATCTCTGGTACGCGGAGAAGTTCGGCGTCCCGCACACCTCGGCCGAGTCGGCCATCGACTGCTTCGCCGCCACCACCTGCTGCCCAGGGCCTGTCCGGCGGCAGCCGGCGGGTCTACGCGCCGCACGGGCTGTCCGACGTGTTCAACCTCGTCGTGCGCCCGAATCCGGTGCTCGCTCCGCAGGAGGTGTACGAGACGAAGAGCGCCCGCCGGCGGCAGGCGTGGCCCGAGCTGACCGTGCTCGACTGGCCGGCAGCAGGGCCGCCCCTCACCGTGACCGGCGGGTCACCCCGGCCCGAAGCGTCCGCTCAGCCCGTCGCGCCCAGCACCACCAGGAGCACCGCGCCCACGGCTGCCGGTGCGATGACCTCGTACGCCCAGCGCACCGAGGCGACGACGTCGCCCGCCACGGGCTTGTCGCCCGCGCGTTCGGCCAGTTCGCGCAGGTCCACCACGGTCTGGTCGGCGCCCGCGGTCAGTGCCTTGGTGGCGCGGACGTCGGCGGTCACCGATGTCCGGCCGTACGGGTCGTCCGTCGCCTGGCGGGACTGGAGGCGGGCGGCCTTCTTGCGCCGGCGCAGGGAGACCGGGACCGCCCAGAGCTGGTACTTCGTGCCGGCCTGCGTGAACAGCTCGCTGGAGTAGCCCGCGCGCACGTTCGCCACGTCGGTCCACGGCAGCGTGATCGTGCGGAACGGGTTGCGGATCCGGATGCGCCGGTCGTTGGCGAACACCACCGGGCGCACGGTGAAGGCGATCACCAGGGGGACCACGGTCAGCAGCCCGGCCAGTGCCAGCCACGGCACCCGGCCCTCGCCCCGGATCGCGGCGTCCAGGCCGATCCAGAGGATGAGCAGGAGCAGCAGGGCGCCCCCGACCAGCCCGGCGGGCGACCGGAAGGTCCGGTCGGCGTAAGTGGGCTCGGCGGGTGGCGTGGGGCTCGTCATGAGCCCGATTCTGCCTGACAGGCGCAAGGGATGCGGGGGCGGCTTCCCGACCGCCGGGGGCACGGCGCCGCGGAGCCGGGCGATACGCGAACGGCATGGGCCCCTGTACAGGCCGCTACGCGCGTAGATATGCTCATCTGGTGACCATGCCCACCACTGCACCTTCATTCGTCGACGCGACGGCGTCCGACAGTGCGCTGCGCCGCTTCCTGCACGGGCTGCCCGGCGTCGACGCCGTCGGCCTCGAAGCGCGCGCCGCCTCGCTCGGAACCCGTTCGATCAAGACGACGGCCAAGGCGTACGCCATCGACCTCGCCATTTCGATGATCGACCTGACGACGCTGGAAGGCGCGGACACCCCGGGCAAGGTCCGGGCGCTCGCCGCCAAGGCCGTCAATCCCGATCCCACCGACCGCACGTCGCCGCGCACCGCCGCCGTCTGCGTCTATCCCGACATGGCGGCGACCGCGGTCGCCGCCCTGGCCGGCTCCGGCGTGAAGGTGGCGTCCGTCGCGACGGCCTTCCCGGCCGGCCGTGCCGCGCTCGACGTGAAGCTCGCGGACGTCCGCGACGCGGTGGCCGCCGGGGCCGACGAGATCGACATGGTGATCGACCGGGGCGCCTTCCTCTCCGGCCGCTATCTGAAGGTCTACGAGGAGATCCTCGCCGTGAAGGCGGAGTGCGGCTCGGCCCGGCTGAAGGTGATCTTCGAGACCGGCGAGCTGTCCACGTACGACAACATCCGGCGGGCCTCCTGGCTCGGGATGCTGGCGGGCGCGGACTTCATCAAGACGTCGACCGGCAAGGTCGGGGTCAACGCCACCCCCGCGAACACCCTGCTGATGCTGGAGGCGGTGCGTGACTTCCGGGCGCAGACCGGCGTCCAGATCGGCGTGAAGCCGGCCGGCGGCATCCGCACCTCCAAGGACGCGGTCAAGTTCCTGGTTCTGGTGAACGAGACGGCGGGCGAGGACTGGCTGGACAACCACTGGTTCCGCTTCGGCGCCTCCAGCCTGCTGAACGACCTGCTGATGCAGCGCCAGAAGCTCAGCACCGGCCGTTACTCCGGCCCCGATTACGTGACGGTGGACTGATACCCATGGCATCCGCATTCGAGTACGCACCCGCCCCCGAGTCGCGCTCCGTCGTCGACATCGCGCCCTCGTACGGCCTGTTCATCGACGGTGAGTTCACCGAGGCCGCCGACGGCAAGGTCTTCAAGACCGTCTCGCCGAGCAGCGAGGAAGTCCTCTCCGAGGTCGCACGGGCCGGCGCCGAGGACGTGGACCGGGCCGTGAAGGCCGCCCGTCGCGCGTTCGAGAAGTGGTCGGCGCTGCCCGGCTCCGAGCGCGCCAAGTACCTGTTCCGGATCGCCCGGATCATCCAGGAGCGCTCCCGCGAGCTCGCCGTCCTGGAGACCCTGGACAACGGCAAGCCGATCAAGGAGACCCGCGACGCGGACCTCCCGCTGGTCGCCGCGCACTTCTTCTACTACGCGGGCTGGGCCGACAAGCTGGAGCACGCGGGGTTCGGCCGAAGGACGACAGACGGGAACGCCGGCGCGAACCCGCGTCCGCTCGGTGTGGCCGGCCAGATCATCCCGTGGAACTTCCCGCTCCTGATGCTCGCGTGGAAGATCGCGCCAGCACTCGCCACCGGCAACACGGTGGTCCTGAAGCCCGCCGAGACGACCCCGCTCTCCGCGCTCTTCTTCGCGGACATCTGCCGCCAGGCCGGGCTGCCCAAGGGCGTCGTCAACATCCTCACGGGCTACGGGGACGCCGGACAGGCCCTCGTCGAGCACGGGGACGTCAACAAGATCGCCTTCACCGGCTCGACCGCCGTGGGCAAGGCGATCGCCCGCAGCCTCGCGGGCACGGACAAGAAGGCCACCCTGGAGCTGGGCGGCAAGGGCGCCAACATCGTCTTCGACGACGCGCCGATCGACCAGGCCGTCGAGGGAATCGTCACCGGCATCTTCTTCAACCAGGGCCAGGTCTGCTGCGCGGGCTCGCGGCTCCTCGTCCAGGAGTCCGTCCAGGACGAGGTGCTGGACGCCCTCAAGCGCCGGCTGACCACGCTGCGCCTGGGCGACCCGCTGGACAAGAACACCGACATCGGCGCGATCAACTCCGCGGAGCAGCTCGCCCGGATCACCTCGCTCGTCGAGACCGGCGAGGCCGAGGGCGCCGAGCGCTGGTCCGCCCCCTGCGAACTCCCGTCCTCGGGGTACTGGTTCGCGCCGACGCTGTTCACGGGCGTCACCCAGGCGCACACCGTCGCCCGCGACGAGATCTTCGGCCCGGTGCTCTCCGTCCTGTCCTTCCGTACGCCGGACGAGGCGGTCGCCAAGGCCAACAACAGCCAGTACGGCCTGTCGGCCGGCATCTGGACGGAGAAGGGCTCCCGCATCCTCGCGGTGGCCAACAAGCTCCGGGCGGGCGTCGTCTGGGCCAACACGTTCAACAAGTTCGACCCGACCTCGCCGTTCGGCGGCTACAAGGAGTCGGGCTTCGGCCGCGAGGGCGGCCGACACGGTCTGGAGGCCTATCTCGATGTCTGACCAGCGACTGAGTGTCTTCAAGACCTACAAGCTGTACGTCGGGGGCAAGTTCCCCCGCTCCGAGAGCGGCCGGGTGTACGAGGTGTCGGACTCCAAGGGCAAGTGGCTGGCCAACGCGCCCCAGTCCTCCCGCAAGGACGCCCGCGACGCGGTCGTCGCCGCCCGCAAGGCCTTCGGCGGCTGGTCGGGCGCGACCGCGTACAACCGGGGCCAGGTCCTCTACCGCGTCGCGGAGATGCTGGAGGGCCGCCGCGAGCAGTTCGTCCGCGAGGTGGCGGAGGCCGAGGGGCTGTCGAAGTCCAAGGCCTCGGCCGTCGTGGACTCGGCGGTGGACCGCTGGGTCTGGTACGCGGGCTGGACCGACAAGATCGCCCAGGTCGTGGGCGGGGCGAACCCGGTCGCGGGGCCGTTCTTCAACCTCTCGACGCCGGAGCCGACCGGTGTGGTCACGGTGCTGGCCCCGCAGGAGTCCTCGTTCCTTGGCCTGGTCTCGGTGGTGGCCCCGGTGATCGCGACCGGCAACACCGCGGTCGTCATCGCCTCGGCCGACGCCCCGCTGCCCGCCCTGTCGCTGGGCGAGGTGCTGGCCACCTCGGACCTGCCGGGCGGGGTCGTCAACATCCTGTCCGGGAAGACCGCGGAGCTCGCCGCGCCGCTCGCCTCGCACCAGGACGTGAACGGCATCGACCTCACGGGGGCGGACGCGGATCTGGCGAAGGAGCTGGAGATCGCGGCGGCCGACAACCTGAAGCGCGTCGCCCGCCCGCCCCTGCCGGGCACCGACTGGTCGGCCGACCCGGGCACGCACCGGCTCACCGCGTTCCTGGAGACCAAGACGGTCTGGCACCCGACGGGCGCGCTGGGCGTGTCGGGCTCCTCGTACTGACGCACTGATGCACACACGGGAGTGGCCCGTGCCCCGGACTCCCCGGGGCACGGGCCACCGCCGGGTCAGCTGTGCAGCAGCCCCGTGACCTGCCCCACCACGGGCAGGTCCTTCAGCGCGCCGCCGCTGGTCAGCGGGTCGGTGACCAGGGCCGTGGAGACCGGCTTGAAGTCGGCGATCTGCGTCCCCACCGCGTTGTCCAGCGGGTCCGTGCCGGTGCCGGCCAGCGGGTCGAGCCGCAGGTGCGTGACGGGCGCGATGCTGTTGTCCAGCGCGGGGCCGAGCGCCCCGGTCAACGCCCCGCCCGCGGCGTCCGTGGCCGCACCCAGGCCGCTGCTGCCGCTGTCGCTGCCGGCCACCGGTGCGGCGGGCAGCGGCGCCGCCTGGGCCGCCGCGCCCCCCGCGCCGAGTGCGGCTCCCACCGCGGTGACGGTCAGCCCCGCCCGCAGCAGAGCGCGGCGCGGGGACTTGGAAAGTGCGTGACGAGCCATGGATTTCCCACCTGATCGGGCCGATCGAACCATCGATCGAGTAATCGTCTGGGTGCACAGCGTAGTTGAGGTGTGATGCTCGATACCAACAAGACCTCCGGGGGGTCCCCTGTGCGGGTCAATGCCTCACACTCATGTCCTGTGAGTTCCCATGCGCATTCGACCCGCGTCGTCCTCCTGGCGGGCCCCTCCGGCTCCGGCAAGTCCTCCCTCGCCGCTCTCACCGGTCTTCCGGTGCTGCGGCTGGACGACTTCTACAAGGAGGCCGACGACCCCACGCTGCCGCTCGTCCCCGACAGCACGGACATCGACTGGGACTCCGCACGGTCCTGGGACGCCGACGCGGCGGTCGCCGCGATCACCGCGCTGTGCCGCACCGGCCGCACCGACGTACCGCTGTACGACATCGCCACCAGCTCCCGGACCGGGCACGAGGTGCTCCACATCGAGCGCACCCCGCTCTTCGTGGCCGAGGGCATCTTCGCCGCCGACATCGTCGAGCGGTGCCGCTCACTGGGGGTGCTCGCGGACGCCCTGTGCCTGCGGGGCCGCCCGACGACGACGTTCCGCCGCCGGCTGCTGCGGGATCTGCGCGAGGGCCGCAAGTCGGTGCCGTTCCTGCTGCGTCGGGGCTGGCGGCTGATGCGCTCCGAGCGGCGCATCGTGGCGCGCCAGGCCGAACTGGGGGCGTACCCCTGCGGCAAGGAAGAGGCGCTGGGGCGGCTCGCCGCGGCCGCCGCGGGCCAGTGCCGGGCACGAGCGGTGCGCGGGGCGGTGGGGGGCCGCTCGTCCTGAACGGCCCCCCACACGCACGCGCCGACGGGGCCGGACAGGACCCCCCGGCCCGTCCGACCCCGTCGGCGTTCTCCCCCGTGCGCCGCCGCCTCCCCCGAAGCGACGACCCCGTTTCCCCCCGTATCCCCGTTCCCCGTATCCCCCCGTTGCCTCAGGCCACCAGCTCGCCGAAGGACTCCTCCTCGTCACGGCCGAAGCTGAGGACCTCGTCCTCACGCAGCCGGCGGAGCGACCGCCAGATGCTGGACTTCACCGTGCCGACACTGATGTCGAGGATGGCCGCGATCTCCGGGTCCGTACGGCCCTCGTAGTAGCGCAGGACCAGCATCGTGCGCTGGAGCTCCGGCAGTCGCGCCAGCGCCTGCCAGAGCACGGCACGCAGCTCGGTACCGCGCATCGCGTCCGTGTCGCCCGCCGTCTCCGGCAGCTCCTCGGTCGGGTATTCGTTCAGCTTGCGCCTGCGCCAGGCGCTGATGTGCAGATTCGTCATGGTGCGGCGCAGATAGCCGCCGACCGCCGCCTTGTCACTGATCCGGTCCCACGCCCGGTACGTCGAGAAGAGGGCGCTCTGCAGCAGGTCCTCGGCCTCGAACCGGTCGCCGGTCAGGTGATAGGCGGTGGCGTACAGGGAGGCGCGGCGTTCCCTGACGTAGGCCGTGAACACCGCTTCGGCGTCCTCGTCCCGCGCCGGGGCCTGCCGCTCCCCCGTGGCCTCCCCGTACGTGCTTCCCCCGTTGCTCCCGCCCGTTGGGGCGGGTGCGTCCACAACCGTCATGTACGACGGGTGCTGACGCCCAGCGCCGCGAACGCACCCCCGCCCGTTCAATGCGGCGCCGGACTTCTCTGCGGTCCGCCCGACGTCGTGGAGACGCGTGACAACTGCGCTTGCGGTGATGCTGTGAGTTGCGTTCATCTCGCGCCCCCCGTCGGTGGAGTCCGTCCGTTCCTTGTGACAACGAGCTTGCCGGGGCAGTTTCATGGCGCTGTCCCCCGACTGTCACAGGCCTGTCACAGGGCCCTGTGAGGACACGATCAAGGGGTGCCCGACGCATAAGAGGGGACCAACTGTCGAACTAGGGCTCCCCCATGGGTCAGAATGACCAGCGTGCCTTTCCTGTTGCTGATCGAGGACGACGACGCCATCCGCACGGCCCTCGAACTCTCGCTGTCACGCCAGGGCCACCGTGTGGCCACCGCGGCGACGGGAGAGGACGGCCTCAACCTGCTGCGAGAACAGCGGCCCGACCTGGTCGTGCTGGATGTGATGCTGCCCGGAATCGATGGATTCGAGGTGTGCCGGCGCATCCGGCGCACCGACCAGTTGCCGATCATCCTGCTGACCGCGCGCAGCGACGACATCGACGTCGTGGTCGGGCTGGAGTCCGGTGCCGACGACTATGTGGTGAAACCCGTGCAGGGCCGGGTGCTCGACGCCCGGATCCGCGCGGTGCTGCGCCGGGGCGAGCGCGAGTCCACGGACTCCGCGACGTTCGGGAACGTGGTGATCGACCGGTCCGCCATGACCGTCACCAAGAACGGGGAGGATCTCCAGCTCACGCCGACCGAGCTGCGCCTCCTGCTCGAACTGAGCCGCCGCCCCGGCCAGGCCCTGTCCCGGCAGCAGTTGCTGCGCCTGGTCTGGGAGCACGACTACCTCGGTGACTCCCGGCTGGTGGACGCCTGCGTCCAGCGGCTGCGCGCGAAGGTGGAGGACGTGCCGTCCTCGCCGACCCTGATCCGTACCGTGCGGGGCGTGGGATACCGGCTGGACTCTCCGCAGTGAGCACGGCTGTGCGGCGGGGCCTGCGCGCCGGGCTCCGCTGGACCAGCCTGCGGTTGCGGCTCGTCGTCGTGTTCGCGCTGGTGGCGCTGACCGCCGCGGTATCCGCCTCCGGGATCGCGTACTGGCTGAACCGCGAGGCGGTGCTGACCCGTACCCAGGACTCGGCGCTCGGGGACTTCCGCCAGGAGATGCAGAACCGGGCGGCCTCGCTGCCGCCCCGCCCCACCAAGGACGACCTGGAGCACGCCGCCGCGCAGATGGCGAGCAGCAGCCCCGGTTACAGCGTGCTGCTGATCGACGAGCGCGATCCCGGCAAGCCGATCGTCGGCAACTCCGACGTGGACACCTTCACCCGGGACAACGTGCCGGAGTCGCTGCGGAAGCAGGTCGCCAAGAAGCAGCCGGTGAAGGCGGGCAACAAGTACCAGTACCACGTGTTCTGGCAGCGGACCTCGATCCGCGGCACCCCGTATCTCGTCGGCGGTACGAAGATCATCGGCGGTGGCCCGACCGGGTACATGCTCAAGTCCCTCGACCAGGAACGGCAGGACCTGAACTCCCTCGCCTGGTCGCTGGGGATCGCCACCGCGCTCGCGCTCGTCGGCTCCGCGCTGCTCGCGCAGGCCGCGGCGACGACCGTGCTGCGTCCGGTCCAGCGGCTCGGTGACGCCGCCCGCAAGCTGGGCGAGGGCAAGCTGGACACCCGCCTGGTGGTGTCCGGGACCGATGAACTGGCCGATCTGTCAAGGACGTTCAACAGGACGGCGAGTTCGCTGGAGAAGAAGGTCGCGGACATGACCGCGCGGGAGGAGTCCAGCCGCCGCTTCGTCGCCGACATGTCGCACGAGCTGCGCACCCCGCTCACCGCGATCACGGCGGTGGCCGAGGTGCTGGAGGACGAGGCCGACAGCCTCGACCCGATGATCGCGCCGGCCGTGCACCTGGTGGTCAGCGAGACCCGGCGGCTCAACGACCTGGTGGAGAACCTGATGGAGGTCACCCGCTTCGACGCGGGCACCGCCCGTCTCGTCCTGGACACCGTGGACGTGGCCGACCAGGTGACGGCCTGCATAGACGTGCGGGCCTGGCTGGACGCGGTGGATCTGGACGCCGAGCGCGGCATGATGGTCCGCCTCGATCCGCGCCGGCTCGACGTGATCCTGGCGAACCTGATCGGCAACGCGCTGAAGCACGGCGGCTCCCCGGTCCGGGTCACGGTCCGCACGGAGGGCGACGAGCTGGTCATCCAGGTCCGCGACCACGGCCCCGGCATCCCCGAGGACGTACTGCCCCACGTCTTCGACCGCTTCTACAAGGCCAGCGCGTCCCGGCCGCGCTCCGAGGGCAGCGGACTCGGGCTGTCGATCGCCATGGAGAACGCGCACATCCACGGCGGTGACATCACCGCCGCGAACTCGCCGGACGGCGACGGCGCCGTGTTCGTACTGCGCCTGCCGCGCGACGCGGAGGCGCTGAGCCGCAGCGCCGACGGACATGACGCGGAGATCCCGGACCAGGAGGACGACGCGACGTGATACGCAGCGAAGGCCGGGGCCGACGCCTCGCCGCGGCGGTGGCCGGGGCCGTGCTGTGCGCGGCGCTGGCCGCGGGCTGCGGGATCAGGACGACCTCGGTGCCGGTCGACGCCGGGCCCGCGCCGTCCCGGGTGCCGTGCGAGACGCCCTCGCCGGACAGCACCGCCCAGCCGAGCCAGAGCATCGGCGCCGAGGTCTATCTCGTCTGCAACTCGCAGCTGGTCACGGTCGACCGCACGGTCGAGGTCCAGGAGGCGAAGGCCGGCCGGCTCACGCTGGCGGTCGCCCTCCTGAACGAGCTGCGCAAGGAGCCGCCGGCGCCCGAGCGGCAGGCGGGCTTCACCACGGACGTCCCCGCCACGCTGCGGGTCAGCGGCCCCCGCACGGGCGACCCGAAGGGTGCGCTGCGGCTCAGCGAGCAGCCGGAGGACCTGACGCCCGAGGCGCTGGCCCAGATCGTCTGCACGTACACGGAGAGCGATCCGCTCGTCCAGGACGGCACGGTGCTGCTCGGCGGCCCGGGGGCGTACGCGGCGCGCGGCTATCTGTGCACCGCCGAGACGAAGGCCAGCCCCAAGGCGGTCCCGACGCTGGGCGCGGTCCGGCTGTCGTGAGCGTGGTCCACCTGTTCTGAGGCCGGTCGGGCTGCCCCGAGCAGGCAGTCGGCCGCCTCGTACCGTGCTCCGGCGCGGGGGTGAGGCAGGTCTCCCCCGGGGGAGCGGAACCGATCCTGCCGCTGCCCGCGTCTTGGGAATCGTGCGTCAAGGTTCGGGCGGCCAAGCCGTCATCCGCTTCCGCGCGGCCGGAGTGTCACTCCTCCTCGCGCATCTGCTGCTCGTCGGGTGGCTGACTCTTCGCCCGCTGGACGTGCCGTGGATGACCGCCGCCAACTTCTCACCGTTCGCCGGCATCAGGGCCGATCTGACCCTGGGCCCGGCCGCCGCCGCCCACCGGATCGGCAAGGAGCTCCTGCTGCTCGCGCCGCTGGGCGTGCTGCTGCCGATGGCCGGCGGCCGGCTCTCCGTCTCGCCGTGGGCCTCGCTCGCCCGTACCGTCACGGCCGGGGCGCTGATCTCGCTGGGCATCGAGTTGGGCCAGACCGGGGTGCCGGGTCAGGTCGTCGACGTCGACTCGCTGATCCTGAACACGGTCGGTGTGGCACTCGCCCACGCACTGTTCGTCCCCGCGTGCCGGGCGCGGCTGCGCCGTCGCACCCGGGGCGGCGTCAGGGTGCTGCCCCCGGCCGGCCGCGAGGTCCCTCAGGGGTCGACCCCGACGATTTCCGGGGTCGGCATCGCCCCGTAGAGCGATGCCCCGGCCCTGCCGTCCGAGCCATCCTGGATACATCGGAGGGCGATCCGCCGCTCCCCGGGAAACGGTTCGCGAAGGAGCTCACCATGGCCGCACTTGCCCGCCCCCGTGACGGACGCATGATCGGCGGAGTGTGCGCGGCGCTGGCCCGGCGCTTCGGCACCTCCGCGGGAACCATGCGCGTCATCTTCCTCGTCTCGTGCCTGCTGCCCGGCCCGCAGTTCCTGCTCTACCTGGCGCTGTGGGTGCTGCTCCCCGAGGAGCGGTCCTCGTCCGCCGGCGCCTGGTAGCCGGGCCGCGCCGCCGTCCTTGCCGTACACATGCCTGTGGGCGGGCACCCCGGAAGGGTGTCCGCCCACAGGCATGTGCCGTACGGGTGTCAGCGGCCGAGCGGCAGGCCGTTGGCGGTCAGGCCGCCGGTCTTGAGGCTACCGGTGGGGAGACCGCCGAGCAGGCCCTTGGCGGGGGTGGTGACGTCCTTGACGACCTTGGTCTGGCTGGTGCCGAGGAGGTCCGTCGCGGCGTCCTGGACCGGCAGGGCCGAGGTGGCGTTCGCCAGCGCGCCGGCGACGGGCAGGGCGCCCGTCGCGGAGTCGAGCGGCAGTGCGGAGGCCGACGCGGTACCGGCGGCGGCAGCGGCGAACGCGGCACCGACGACGGCAACGCCGAGAGTCCTGACAGCAGACTGCTTCATGTGAATTTCATCCTTGGGGAAGGGGATGTGAGCGGCTCTGCAACGTAGCCAGCTCCGGGCCCCTCCCGCAAACACCGCGAACACGCGAAAACGGCCGGGAATTGCCTTCCCGGCCGTCTGTCGCGGTGTGCCCGTTCAGCCTGCGACCGAGGTGGAAACGCTGGTCGCAGCGGTCTGCTCGAAGAGCCATTCGGACTTCAGCTCGGCGTATCCGGGCTTGATGACGTCATTGATCATCGCCAGACGTTCATCGAAAGGAATGAATGCTGATTTCATCGCATTGACTGTGAACCACTGCATGTCGTCGAGCGCGTATCCGAATGTCTCGATCAGCTTCTCGAATTCCTGACTCATGCTCGTACCACTCATGAGCCTGTTGTCCGTATTCACGGTGGCCCTGAAGTGCAGCTTGCGCAGCAGCCCGATCGGGTGCTCGGCGTACGAGGCGGCGGCACCGGTCTGCAGGTTGGAGGTCGGGCAGAGCTCCAGCGGGATGCGCTTGTCCCGTACGTAGGAGGCGAGGCGCCCCAGCTTCACACTGCCGTCCTCGGCGACCTCGATGTCGTCGATGATGCGGACGCCGTGACCGAGCCGGTCGGCGCCGCACCACTGGATGGCCTGCCAGATCGACGGGAGTCCGAAGGCCTCGCCCGCGTGGATGGTGAAGTGGTTGTTCTCGCGCTTGAGGTACTCGAAGGCGTCGAGGTGCCGGGTGGGCGGGAAGCCGGCCTCGGCGCCCGCGATGTCGAAGCCGACGACGCCCTGTTCCCGGTAGCGGTTGGCGAGTTCGGCGATCTCCAGCGAACGGGCGGCGTGCCGCATCGCGGTGAGCAGGGCGCCCACCCGGATCCGGTTGCCGTCGCGGCGGGCGCGTGCCTCGCCCTCCCGGAAGCCGGCGTTGACCGCCTCGACGACCTCTTCGAGGGTCAGCCCCGCTTCGAGGTGCTGCTCGGGGGCGTAGCGGATCTCGGCGTACACGACCCCGTCGGCCGCCAGGTCCTCGGCGCACTCGGCGGCGACCCGGACGAGCGCGTCACGGGTCTGCATGACGGCGCAGGTGTGGGCGAACGTCTCCAGGTACCGCTCCAGCGAACCGGAGTCGGCGGCTTCCCGGAACCAGATGCCGAGCTTGTCGGGCTCGCTCTCCGGGAGTCCTTCGTAACCGGTCGCCGCGGCGAGGTCGACGATCGTCCCGGGGCGCAGCCCGCCGTCGAGGTGGTCGTGGAGAAGGACCTTGGGCGCACGCCGGATCTGATCCTGGCCGGGCACATTGAGGGTCGGGCTCATCATCCACGCACTCTAGCGCCTACGCGCGTAGAGCGGGCTCGTCGATATGTAACGGTGACCGCGAATACGGGTGGTGTACACCTGTCCTTCTGAGACTGTTACGTCATGGCACAGCGCGCACTACCCCTGCCTGCTGCGAGGCTGGGACGGGCCGTCAGGACGGCCGGAGCATCGAGCGAGGTCAGCGGCGTGGTCCTGCTGCTCCCGGACGGCGAGCCGCATTCGTACCGCCGCCCCTCCCCCCTCTCGTACGCCCGCCAGCTCCCGCTGGCCCGCGCCCTGGCCCGCGCGGCCCGCGACGACGGCCTCACGGCGCACGTCGTCCACTACCGCTGCCGGGGCTGGAACACGACGGACGCCCAGCTCGCGGCGGACGCCGAATGGGCGGTCGACGAGGTGGTACGCCGCTACGGTGACGTCCCCGTCTGCCTGGCCGGCCACGGCATGGGCGGCCGGGCGGCCCTGCGCGCCGGCGGCCACCCGGCGGTCGGCGCGGTCCTCGCCCTGGCCCCCTGGCTGCCCGCCGACCCGGACGCCGAGCCGGAGCCGGTGAAACACCTGCTCGGGCGTCAGGTCCTGGTGGTGCACGGCACCACCGACGCGGGCGCCGACCCCGAACTCTCCTTCCGCCTCGCGGAACGCGCCAAGAAGTCCAACCGCGACACCTGCCGCTTCGAGGTCCACTCGGACGGCCACGCGCTGCGCCAGCACCACAGCGAAGTGGCCGCCCTGGCGGCGGACTTCATCCGCGGCTCGCTGTTCGGCCACGCCTATGCCCGCCCGGTGGCCGACGCACTGGCGGCCCCGCCGCCGCTGGGGCTGCGGATGCCGCTGGCGGCGGGATTCGGGAAGTCACTGGGGCACTGAGGACCCGAACGGTGCGAAGGAGATAGCAGGTTGAGCTTCCGACTGGCGGCGTACGCCGTGTGTGTCGAGGACGGACGGGTGCTGATCGCCCGTCACGTCTCTGCGGACGGGCAGAGCACCTGGACCCTTCCCGGCGGTGGGGTCGAGCACGGGGAGGATCCGTTCGACGCGGTGATCCGAGAGGTCGCGGAGGAGACCGGCTGCACGGCGGTGGTCGAGAGCCTGCTGGGGGTGGACTCACGGGTGATCTCCGCGGCCGAGGCACGGCACGGGACCGAGCACCAGAACGTCGGCGTCTTCTACCGGGTCCGCATCACCGGCGGCCGGCTGCGGCCGGAGCCCGACGGCGTGATCGCCGAGTCCGTCTGGACGCCGTTGCCCGAAGTCGCCTCGCTGCTCCGGTCCTCGCTCGTCGACGTCGGCCTCGCCCTCGCGCGGACCGCCCCGGCGACCGGCCACGTGGCTCCCGTCCAGGTCGGCGGCCTGGTGCGGCACTGAGCCGACCGCGTTCCCCGCGCGGCGATCCGGGCCCCGGGACGGGCCTTCGGGCCCGGCCCGTGGGCCCCCGCGCCCTCGTCACGGCCCGGGGCCCGGCGGGAGAACAGGCGCGGCACGGCACGGAATGGAACTCGATTCCGGCTTCCGGCGAAGTACCGGTGCAAGAACCGATCGAGCCCGAGCCTTCGAGGTATTCAGACCGATGAACGGAGCCCCGATGACCGTCGAGCCCCCGGGCGTCCGCATCCGCGAAGCGGATCGCGAGGAGAGCGACGCCCGGGTGATCGAACGGTCCCGGGACGAGCCCGAGCTGTTCGCCGCACTCTTCGACCGGTACGCCGACGCCGTGCACCGTTACGCGGCGCGGCGGCTCGGTCCGGAGGCGGCGGAGGATCTGATGGCGGAGACGTTCACGACCGCCTTCCAGCGACGCCATACGTACGACCTCTCGCGCGGCGACGCCCGCCCGTGGCTGTTCGGCATCACCACCAACCTCGTGAGCCGGCACCGCAGGTCGGAGGCGCGCCGTTTCAAGGCGCTCGCAAGAGTGCCGGAGCCGGTGGAGCACGAGGAACCGGTCGCGGACCGCGCGGTCGCCAGGGCCGGCGCTACAGGGGTGCGCCGGGAACTGGCGGCCGCGCTGGCCGGGCTGTCGGCCCGGCATCGCGATGTCGTACTGCTGGTGGCCTGGGCCGACCTCGACTACGAGGAGGCGGCCCAGGCCCTCGGGGTGCCGGTCGGCACCGTCAGATCACGGCTGCACCGGGCTCGCAGCAGACTGCGCGAAGCGCTGGGTGGATGCGATCCGACAGATCCGGCACGTCCGGCGGGCACGGCTGATCACGACGATCACCCGGGTCCCTCCGGTCACGCCGATCCGACAGCTTCCCGAGAGGCAGACACCCCATGAGTGACCGTGGCATCGACGAACTGCGCGTGCTGAGGGAGTACGACGCCGAGGCCCCACCGCTCGACGACACCACCCGCGAGCGGGCGCGGGCGCGGCTGTCCGCCGCGATGAGCACGACGGCCGCGCCGGACCGGTCCGCCGCCCGCGCGGGCCGCCGGCCCGTTCTGCGCATCGCCCTGACCGGCGGCGTCGCGGCGGCCGTCGCCGCCGGGGTCCTGATCGGCCTGCCGTACCACGGCGAGGGGGGCGGTGACGGGTCGCGGGCGGCCGGGCCCGGCGCCGGCTCGCCCGCGATGCGGAACGTGAGCGCACAGACCGTCCTCAACGACGCGGCGGCGTACGAGCGCAGGCACGAGAAGGCGGTCAGCCCGCGCGACGACCAGTTCGTCTACACCAAGGAGATCATCCAGGAGACGAACCGGGCGACCGGCGCGAAGAAGAGCTACGTCGACGAGGACTGGCGCTCGGTGGACGGCTCGCAGCGCTCCTGGGTCATGGAGATCGGCCACGGCTGGTGGGCGCCGCCGCTCGGGAAGGACGAGAGCATGTGGCCGCCGCAGGACTGGGGGACGCTGCGGAAGCTGCCGACCGATCCCGAGAAGCTGATCCTCTCGCTCCTGCACAAGACCGGGCCCGACGACAGGAACGACTCGCTCGACGACATCGGCGAGCAGGAGTGGTCGGACATCCACTTCTCGCTGGCCGGGCTGCTCAAGCTGGTCCCGGTGATGCCCGAGGGGCTGCGCCCGGCGGCGTACGAGGCACTGGGCATGGTGCCCGGGGTGCGGGCGGTGCCGAACCAGAAGGACGCCAAGGGCCGTACGGGCGTGGCGATCACCTACGACGACCCGATGATCCCGTCGGGGGAGGGCGGGTACGGCGGATTCTTCATCTTCGAACCGAGCACGCACCGCTTCCTGGGCTTCCGTGACGAGCGCAGCTCGGGGGACGGCAAGAACATGAAGCGGTACGTCCAGCTCTCGTACCTGGACAGCTGGGCCGTCGTCGACAGGGCCAAGCAGCGGCCGTAGCCCCCGGGCGGCGTGGGCCGGAGCGCGGGGGCGCCGGTGGCGTCCTCGTCACTCCGGCAGCAGGTGCCCCCGCCGGGACAGCAGGAACTTCTTGAACGCCGCGACCGGCGGGGTGTCCGGGTGGCCGTCCAGCCAGGCCACGCCGATCTCGCGGGCCGCCCGGGGCGCGGTCACCGTCAGCTCCACCACGCCGGGGCGGGCGACCGCCGGAGGGGGCAGCAGCGCGACGCCCAGGCCGGCCGCGACCAGGCCGCGCAGCGTCTCGGCCTCCTCGCCCTCGAACGCGATACGGGGTACGAAGCCCGCCTCCGCGCAGAGGTCGTCGGTGATGCGGCGCAGCCCGTAGCCCGGTTCCAGGGTGACGAACGTCTCGTCGGCGGCCTCTGCCAGGCGGACCCGACGGCGGCCGGCCAGCCGGTGGTCGTCGGGTACGACCAGGCGCAGCCGCTGCTCGTCCAGGCGCCGGGCGACCAGGTCCGGGGCGTCCGGGACGGGTGAGGTGAGGCAGAGGTCGAGGCCGCCCGCGCGCAGGCGTTCGATCATGGCCTCGCCGTAGTTCTGGACGAGCTGGAAGCGGACCCGGGGGTGGTCGGCGCGGAAGGCGCGGATCAGGGCCGGGACGGTCTCCGAGCCCATGGTGTGGAGGAAGCCGAAGGCGACCTTGCCCGCGGTCGGGTCGGCGTCCGCCCGTACCGAGTCGGCGGCCTTCTCCACCTCCGCGAGGGCCCGCTCGGCCGAGCCGAGGAAGGTGCGGCCGGCGGGGGTGAGGGAGACGGTACGGCCCTTGCGGGCGAACAGCGCCACTCCCAGGTCCTGTTCGAGCCTGACCATGGCGCGCGAGAGCGTGGACTGCGGGACGCCGAGTTCGTGCGCGGCGCGGGTGACGTGTTCGTGGCGGGCGACCGCCTCGAAGTAGGCGAGGCGCGGCGCGAGGACCGCGCGGATGTCTTCTTCGTAACTACTCGGTGACAGCCGCGGCTGTGAGCTGTGCTGATGCGCCATGGGATTGATTATCGCCCGTTTGTGCATTGGACGCATGAAACTGCGCGGCCTACGTTCATGGCATGCCTCCCGCCAGTACCGGGGCGTCCACCCTGATCGTGGCCGCCTCGACCCAGTCGTCCCCTGCCACCGCCGCAACCGCCGCCGAGACCGCCACCGCGGACCGGCTGGAGCCCGGTGGGCCCGGCTACCGCCGGATGAGCTTCGCGCTCTTCGCCGCCGGTGTCGCGACCTTCGCACTCCTCTACTCCACCCAGGCCCTGCTGCCCGCCGTCTCCGCGTCCTTCGGCGCCACGGCCGGGCAGGCGAGCTGGACGGTCTCCGCCGCGACGGGCGCGCTGGCCCTGTTCGTGCTGCCGCTCAGCGCCCTGTCCGAGCGGTTCGGGCGCCGGCAGATGATGACCGCATCACTGACGGTCGCGGTCGTGGTCGGCCTCTTCGTGCCGTTCGCGCCCTCGCTCGGCTGGCTGATCGCGCTGCGGGCCGTACAGGGCGCCGCACTCGCCGGACTGCCCGCCTCCGCAATGGCGTACCTCGCGGAGGAGGTGCGGCCCAAGGCGCTGGTCGCGGCGATCGGGCTGTTCGTGGCCGGCAACAGCATCGGCGGGATGAGCGGGCGCATCCTCACCGGCTGGGTCGCCCAGCTGTGGGGCTGGCGGGCCGCGCTCGCCTCGGTCGGGCTGCTGGCGGTGGCCTGCGCCGTCGTCTTCCACTTCATGATCCCCAAGGCCCGGCACTTCACCCCGGGTTCGCTGAACCCGAAGGCACTCGCCCGGACTGTCGGCGGCCACCTCGCCGATCCGCTGCTGCGCCGCCTGTACGCGATCGGCGCGCTGTTCATGACGGTGTTCGGCGCGGTCTACACGGTGATCGGCTACCGGCTGGTGGAAGCCCCCTTCAACCTTCCGCAGGGGATCGTCGGTTCGATCTTCCTCGTCTACCTGGTCGGCACGGTCTCCTCGGCCGCCGCGGGCAGGCTCGTCGCCCGGCTGGGCCGCCGGGGCGCGCTCTACCTGGCCGTCTCCACCACGGCCGCCGGCCTGCTGCTCTCGCTGGCCGACCAGTTGGTGGCGGTGCTGGCCGGTCTGGTCCTGATCACGGCGGGCTTCTTCGCCGGGCACGCGGTCGCCTCCTCCTCGGTCAGCCGTACGGCGACCAGGGGCCGGGCCCAGGCATCGGCGCTCTACCAGTCGGCGTACTACCTCGGCTCCAGCGCGGGCGGCACGCTCGGCGCGGTCGCCTTCCACGCCGGCGGCTGGGCGGGCACGGTCACGCTGGGACTGCTCGCGGTCCTGGGCGTGGTCTCGATCACGCTGTACGGGACGAGGGCGGCGCGCGTCGAACGGCGCCGGTCGGCGGCAGTACTGTCCGTCCAGAACTGAGACGTACAGAACCGAGACATTCGGCGCACAACCAACCACTCCCCGACGCGCGTCTAGCAGGCGGAATCACCGCACTGCGCGCGAAGGGGAGTTGGCGTACATGAGAATCACAGGGAACATGAAGAACATTCAAGGCATATCGGGCACACGTCTGCGGCGTGGACTGGTGCTGTCCGTCGCGGGCCTGACCGCGATACCGGCGTTCGTCCTCGGCACCGGCACGGCCGCGCAGGCGGCTTCCTGCACGGCGTCCAAGGGGCCGTACCAGAAGCAGGCGGAGAAGTACCTGCACCTGAAGGTGGACGGCAAGCAGTCGGCCGCCGACTGCAACGCGATCCGGTCGTTCCAGGGCACGTACGGGGTCACGCCCACCCTCGGCTACGCCGGGCCGGTCACCTGGCGCACCATGCAGACGCTGACCGCCCAGAAGGCGGCCGGGAAGAACCCGAACAAGGCCAAGAAGTGCCCCACGAACAAGGGGCGCATCGCGTGCGTCGACCTGACCCGGCAGATCAGCTGGATCCAGGACGGCAGCAAGCTGAAGTTCGGCCCGGTGCCGGTGCGGACCGGGCGGGACGGCTACGAGACCCGTACCGGGGCGAAGAAGATCTACTGGAAGCACAAGAACCACGTCTCCTCGATCTACCACGTGGCGATGCCGTACTCGCAGTTCTTCGACGGCGGCCAGGCCTTCCACGCGGTGGGCGTCAAGATGTGGAACCCGCCGGGCTCGCACGGTTGCGTCAACATGCGGACCGCCGACGCGAAGTCATACTGGAACCTGTTGAAGAACGGCGACGACGTGTACGTGTACGGGCGCAAGCTCGGAACGTGACCCTTTCGGCTCTTCCCGCCCCCGTTGTCAGTGCCGTGCGGTAGCTTCCGAAGTGCTGAGTGAGCGGTGTCACAGCGCAACAGGGGTGGAGCGATGAGTGATCTGACGGCGACGGCTGACGATATCGACAGCCGTCTGGAGGGACACCGGGTCGAGCTGACCGGCTACTGCTACCGGATGCTCGGCTCGGCCTTCGAGGCGGAGGACGCGGTCCAGGACACGCTGGTGCGCGCCTGGCGCAACTTCGACAAGTTCGAGGGCCGTTCCTCGCTGCGGTCCTGGCTGTACCGGATCGCGACGAACGTCTGCCTGGACATGCTGAACGCGGGCAACAAGCGCGCAAGGCCGGTGGATCTCTCCGGCCCGACGCCGCTCGCGCAGGCGGCGCTCAACCCCCTGCCGGAGAACACCTGGCTGGAGCCGATGCCGGACGGGCGGATTCTGCCGTCCGTCGCGGACCCGGCCGAGGCGGCGGTGGCGCGCGAGTCGGTGCGGCTCGCGTTCGTCGCCGCGCTGCAGCATCTGCCGCCCAAGCAGCGCGCCGTGCTGATCCTGCGCGAGGTGCTCGCCTGGAAGGCGAGCGAGGTCGCCGAGCTGCTCGACACCTCGGTCGCCTCGGTCAACAGCGCCCTCCAGCGGGCGCGGGCGACGCTCAACGAACACCAGGGCACGGCGGCCGATGCCGCCGATCCGCTGGACGAGGAGCAGAGCAAACTCCTGGAGCGCTACGTAGCGGCGTTCGAGGGGTACGACATGAAGGCGCTGACGGCGCTGCTCCACGAGGACGCCATCATGACGATGCCGCCGTTCGACCTCTGGCTCCAGGGGCACGACGACATCGCGGGCTTCATGACCTCCATCGGGGCGTCGTGCGCGGGCTCCCGGCTGATCGCCACGTCGGCGAACGGCACCCCGGCGTTCGCGCACTACAAGCCCGATCCGGACGGGCCGGGGTTCGTGCCGTGGGCGGTGCAGGTCATCGACATCGCGGACGGTGCGATCACCGGGATGCACTGCTTCCTGGACACCCCGCGCTGGTTCCCGCTGTTCGGGCTCCCCGATCGCCTGGAAGCGGATGCGGCGTGAGCCGACGTCCGGGCCGGGGTACGGCGTACGGGCTCGTCGCGGCGTGGGCCGTGGTCGCCGCCGGCGGCTGGGGAGTCGCCCAGTGGCTCGGTGAACCGGCCGCCACCTCGGGCCCCGGCCGCGTCGCGCCACCGGTCTCGGACGCGGAGCCGGGACCGCAGCCGGAGATCGGGGACGGCGGTTCCTGCGGCGAGTTCCGGGCCCGGTCCGGCGCCTCCGGCGCGTACGCGTCACCGTCCCCGTCACCGTTTCCGGGCGCTTCCGCGAAGGCGATGGGGGACGAGGCCCACGCGTACACCGTCCAGTGCTCGACGGTGGTCGTCAGGGACGGCTGGCGCGAGGCGGACGAGTAGGCGTACGCGTAGGCGGGCCCGGCCGGGCGCTCACTCCGGGGCGGCCGGTCCTGGACGCCCCGCGGGTGTTCCATTCCGCCAGCACCGGCTCGCCCTCACCCGGCACGCCCTCGAACTCGAATTCCAGCGAATCCGTCTCCAGCCGGTCACGCATGGCGGGGACGGACTCGCCCAGGATGCGGTCCGGCCCGGTCCAGGTCCCCGACAGCGGGAGGTCACCGGGGAGTGTCCAGGTCGCGCCCGGTGCGTAGAGACTGCGGGCGGCCTCGAAATCGCCCGCCATGAGAGCTTCCCAGTACGTTTCGACAGACCTGTTCCTGACCGGGCCAGAACAGTGCGGCATAAATGCGGGTCACCGCCCAGCTCTCGCCACTCAGGGCAGTTCTTCCGCCAGCCCCACCACGTCCGCCAGCCCCACCAGGTCGAGCAGCAGCCGGAGTTCCGGAGTCGTCCCGCGCAGCCGAAGCCGCCTGCCGTTCGATCTGCGGGCGACCAGCGACAGCCGCGCGATCGCCTCCACGGCGGCGAGGTCGGGGTGGACGAGCCCGCCCACGTCGCAGTCCACCTCCGCCACCCCCGTGTCGGCGGCGGCCAGCAGCGCCTCCAGCTCGGCGCAGAGCGCGGGAACACCGGCCCGCGTGAGGCGTCCGGAGACGGTGAGAACGATCGGGGTCATGGCATCCACATCAGGGAGACCGGTCCGGCGGCCGAAACTCATCGCCGCGCCGGCACCCGCTTCCCACCGGACTGCCGAAGGCTCTCCTCCGGCGCCCCGAGGACGCCTTGGCGCCCCGAGCTGCGCACGGGCCTCCCCAGGCCACCGTCGTCACAGCCGATTCCCGTGGCGCGAGGCCCCCGACCATCGACGAAGTTTCGCCAACTCCGTACAACTGTGTGCTTGCTGTGAACCGATTCGATCAAATCTCCCCTCTATGTGAGTGAAACGGCCGGCTCCGGTGCGCGTACCGGGACCGACTGCCCAGTGGCCCTCTCGTGGGGCCGCCTGATTCTCCAGGGGGAGAGTTGCGCAGACACGTCACAAGAGCGTGTGTTTCAACCGTCGCCACGGCTGCGGCCGTGGCCCTCGCGGCCGGGCTGACCACCCCGGCCATGGCCCGTGACAACGGCCCGTCGCGGCCGGCGGACGGCACGTCCGGCGCCCGGCATCAGCTCACGCTCATCACCGGCGACCGCGTCACGGTGGACGCCAAGGGCCGGGTCGTGGGCTTCCGTCCCGCAGCGGGGCGCGAGCACATACCCGTGCAGCGGCAGATACGGGACGGGCACACCCTGCTCGTCCCGGCCGACGCACACCGGCTGATCGGTTCCGGAAGGCTGGACCGCCGGCTGTTCGACGTCACGGAGCTGAACCGGGCGGAGAACCGCAAGGCGCAGAAGTCCGGCCTGAAACTGATCGTCTCCTACCGGGGCGCCGGGGCCGCGGCCGCGAGGGCGGAGGTCCGCGACGCCGGCGCCACCCGCGTCGGGCCCGTGCTGAAGTCGCTGAACGCCCAGTCCGTGGCCACCCCGCGGGAGGACGCCCGGTCCGTCTGGCAGGCGCTCACCAGCAAGCCGTCGGGCAGCGCCCAGCGGACCACGGCCACCGGCATCGACCGGGTCTGGCTGGACGGCGTACGCCGGGCGAGCCTCGACAAGAGCGTCCCGCAGATCGGCGCGCCGACCGCCTGGAAGGCGGGCTACACCGGCAAGGGCGTCAAGATCGCCGTCCTGGACACCGGTGCGGACGCCACCCACCCGGACCTCAAGGGCCAGATCCTCGCGTCGAAGAACTTCGCCGGCACGCCCGACCTGAAGGACCACTTCGGCCACGGCACCCATGTCTCCTCGATCGTGGCCGGTACGGGCGCGAAGTC
Source organism: Streptomyces sp. 840.1 (assembly GCF_003751445.1). NCBI lineage: Bacteria > Bacillati > Actinomycetota > Actinomycetes > Kitasatosporales > Streptomycetaceae > Streptomyces > Streptomyces sp. 840.1. Next base: position 1,063,716 of record NZ_RJUU01000001.1, read on the forward strand.
GGGCGGCAAGTTCAAGGGCGTCGCCCCGGACGCCAAGCTCCTTGAGGGCAAGGTCCTCGACGACGACGGCTTCGGCGACGACTCCGGAATCCTGGCCGGTATGGAGTGGGCGGTCGCACAGGGCGCCGACGTCATCAACCTGAGCCTCGGCGGCACCGACACCCCGGGGATCGACCCCCTGGAGGCCGCGGTCAACAAGCTCTCCGCCGACAGCGGCGTGCTCTTCGCCATCGCGGCGGGCAACGAGGGCGACATGGCCGGCACGGTCGGCTCCCCCGGCAGCGCGGACGCCGCGCTGACCGTCGGGGCCGTCGACGACAAGGACGTGCTGGCGGACTTCTCCAGCCGCGGCCCCCGGGTCGGTGACAACGCGATCAAGCCCGATGTCACCGCTCCCGGCGTGGACATCACGGCGGCCGCCTCCCCCGGCTCCGTCATCGACAAGGAGGTCGGCCAGAACCCTGCGGGCTATCTGACGATCTCCGGTACGTCGATGGCGACCCCGCACGTCGCGGGCGCCGCGGCGCTCCTCAAGCAGCAGCACCCGCAGTGGAAGAACACCGAGCTCAAGGGTGCGCTCACGGCCTCCACGAAGCCGGGCAAGTACACCCCCTTCGAGCAGGGCTCGGGCCGGATCGCCGTCGACCGGGCGATCACCCAGTCCGTCGTCGCCGACCCGGTGTCGCTGAGCTACGGCCTCCAGCAGTGGCCGCACACCGATGACGTGCCGGTCGCGAAGAAGGTGTCGTACCGCAACCTCGGTACGACCGAGGTCACGCTCTCGCTCACCGTCCAGGCCACCGGCCCGGCGGGCAAGCCGGCCCCGGCCGGGTTCTTCACCCTCGGCGCCGACCGGGTGACCGTCCCGGCGGGCGGCACCGCCGAGGTGCCGCTGACCGTGAACACCAGGCTCGGCGGCACGGCCGACGGCGACTACTCCGCGTACGTCGTGGCGACGGGCGGCGGTCAGACCGTCCGCACCGCGGCCGCGGTCAATCGCGAGGCCGAGTCGTACGACCTCACGCTCAGGACCATCGGCCGTGACGGCAAGCCGGCCCGGTACACCACCGGGGATGTCTACGGCATCACCGGCGGCGGGACCGGTGTGTGGGAGTCCCCCGAGGTGGTCAACGGCACGGCGAAGCTCCGCGTCCCCAAGGGCGGGTACGTGCTGAACTCGGCCGTGTACATCGACCCGGACAACCTCGACAAGGGCGTCGACTGGCTCACCCAGCCCCATCTGAACGTCACCAAGAACACCACGGTGACCTTCGACGCGCGCCTGGCCAAGCCGGTGGACATCACCGTTCCGGCGACCGGCACGAAAGCCGTACTCGCCTCGCCCGACCTCCAGTTCGAGACCGAGGACAACGGCTACGGCTACGGCTGGCTGCTCGACTCGTTCAAGCCGCTGCGCACCGCGCACATCGGCCCGAAGACGACCGGCATCCAGCTCTCGCAGCACTGGACCGGGAGTTGGACCAAGGGTGCGGCGACCCGGTACGACATCACGGTCGGCGGCCCGGTGAGCCGGGCGGCGACCGGCTACCACCGCGCGTTCAGCAGCGGTCAGCTCGCCAAGGTCACGATCCGCTCCGGTGCGTCCGCCAAGGGCAAGACCGGTGACATCGGCGCGACAGGCGAGCTGCCCGGCTCGTTCGGCGGCTGGGCGGCCCTGACCAGCCAGAAGCTCCCGTCGACCACCACGGCCTACGTCTCCACCGCGGACAAGGTGAAGTGGAGCTTCGACTTCAGCCAGAACGGCGCGCTCGACGAGGACGGCTTCCCGAAGACCGACGCCTCGTACTCCCTCGGCGCCCCGCAGGCCTTCAAGGCGGGCGGGACGTACACGAGGACCGTGAACACCGCGGTGTTCGGGCCGTACCTCAACGCCCGCTTCGGGGTCTTCCGCGACGGCAACGAGCTCACGGCGGCGCTGCCGCTCGTCGCCGACGGCCACCGCAATGTCGGCTACTCGGCGTACAGCTCGGTGAAGACCGTGCTCTACCGCAACGGCAAGGAGTTCGCCAAGAACACCGAACCGGTGACGGGCGAGACGCCCATCGTCGTGCCGGCCGCCGCCGCCGACTACCGGCTGACCACGTCGGTGCGGCGCGGCGCCGACGTCGCCTCGGTCTCCAGCCGGATCGACGCGAGCTGGACCTTCCGCTCCGGCCGTCCGGCCTCGGACTACGCCCAGCTGCCGGTCTCCATGGTCCGCTTCACTCCCGAGGTGGCGCCGGACAGCACCGCCAAGGCCGGCAAGGCCGTGTCCGTGCCGGTGACGGTGCAGGGTGCGGCAGCCGGGAAGAACCTGAAGTCGCTGACGGTGTCGCTCAGTTACGACGGCGGGAAGACCTGGAAGAAGACCGCGGTCAAGAAGGGGAAGATCGCCATGAAGAACCCGGCCAAGAAGAAGTCGGTGTCCTTCAAGGCCTCGGTCACCGACAAGAAGGGCAACACGTCCTCGGTGGCGATCTACAACGCCTACTTCGGCAAGTAGCCCGGCCGGCAGTACGCGGCAGGACCGTATGAAAGCGGCCCGCCGGGACGGTGAGACACCGTCCCGGCGGGCCGTTCGCGTCGGCGCCCGCGGTTACGCGATGCGCTCCCGCACCACCGGGGTGGCGGTGAACGGCGTGCCGGACGGGGCGATGTCGTACGAATCCGGCAGGGCCTTCAGCGCGTAGTCGAACTTCTCCGGGGTGTCCGTGTGCAGCGTCAGCAGCGGCTGGCCCGCCGTCACCGTGTCGCCCGGCTTGGCGTGCAGCTCGACGCCCGCGCCGGCCTGGACCGGGTCCTCCTTGCGGGCGCGGCCCGCGCCGAGGCGCCAGGCGGCGACGCCGATGTCGTAGGCGTCCAGGCGGGTCAGTACGCCGGAGGACGGGGCCGTCACGACGTGCTGTTCGCGGGCGACCGGGAGGGTGGCGTCGGGGTCGCCGCCCTGGGCGGAGATCATCCGGCGCCAGACGTCCATCGCGGAGCCGTCCGCGAGGGCCTTCTCCGGGTCGGCGTCCTTGAGCCCGGCCGCGTCCAGCATCTCGCGGGCGAGGGCCAGGGTGAGGTCGATGACGTCCCGGGGGCCGCCGCCGGCCAGCACCTCGACGGACTCGCGGACCTCCAGGGCGTTGCCCGCGGTCAGGCCGAGCGGGGTGGACATGTCGGTGAGCAGCGCGACCGTGCGCACACCGCTGTCGGTGCCCAGGGCGACCATGGTGGAGGCCAGTTCGCGGGCGTCCTCGATGGTCTTCATGAAGGCGCCGGAGCCGACCTTGACGTCCAGGACGAGCGCCCCGGTGCCCTCGGCGATCTTCTTGGACATGATCGAGCTGGCGATCAGCGGGATAGCCTCGACGGTGCCGGTGACGTCGCGGAGCGCGTACAGCTTCTTGTCGGCGGGGGCGAGGCCGTCGCCCGCCGCGCAGATGACCGCGCCGGTGGTGTCCAGGACGTCCAGCATCTCGGCGTTGGTGATGTGGGCGCGCCAGCCGGGGATGGACTCCAGCTTGTCGAGGGTGCCGCCGGTGTGGCCGAGGCCTCGGCCGCTGAGCTGCGGAACGGCCGCGCCGCAGGCGGCGACCAGCGGGGCGAGCGGCAGGGTGATCTTGTCGCCGACGCCGCCGGTGGAGTGCTTGTCGGTGGTGGGGCGGGAGAGCGAGGCGAAGTTCATCCGCTCGCCCGAGGCGATCATGGCGGCGGTCCAGCGGGCGATCTCCGTGCGGTTCATGCCGTTCAGCAGGATCGCCATGGCCAGCGCGGACATCTGCTCGTCGGCCACTTCACCGCGGGTGTACGCGTCGATGACCCAGTCGATCTGCTCGGGGGTCAGCTCGCCTCGGTCCCGCTTGGTGCGGATGACGGAGATGGCGTCCATGGTCTGGAGTCCTTCCGGCCGGTACGTACGTACGCGATGGGTACGCAATGGGTACGCGTGAGTCCTGTTGACTCTACGCGCATAGAGAAGAAGAGGGCCGCCGGACGGGTTCCCGGTGTCCCGGGCCCGTCCGGCGGGTCGCTACCCCAGGTGCGAGGGGCCGAACGCCTGCGGAAGCATCTCGTCGAGGGTGCGGAAGCCGTCCGGGGTCTCCAGGACGAGCTCCGGGCCGCCGAACTCGTACAGCAGCTGCCGGCACCTGCCGCACGGGACCAGGATCTCGCCCGCCCCGTCCACGCAGGTGAAGTGGGTCAGCCGGCCGCCGCCGGTGGCGTGCAGCTGGGAGACCAGCCCGCACTCGGCGCACAGGCTGATGCCGTACGAGGCGTTCTCGACGTTGCAGCCGACGATCATGCGGCCGTCGTCCACCCGGGCGGCGACGCCGACCGGGTAGCCCGAGTAGGGCGCGTACGCCCGGGACATGGCCTCCCGGGCGGCGTTCCGCAGGGCGTCCCAGTCGGCCCCGGCCACGGCGCCGGCGTCCGCTCCGGCGGTGGGCGTCACTTGCCCTGGCCCTTGCGGTAGCGCATGCCGTCCGCCTTCGGCATCCGCAGCCGCTGCGCGGAGAGCGAGAGGACGAGCAGCGTGACGACGTACGGGGTCGCGCTCACGAACTCGGTCGGCACGGTGTCCGTACCGAGGTACCAGACCAGGACGGCGGCGGCGATGACCGCGCTGATGGCGCCCTGGAGGAAGCTCTTGCGGTAGAGCTTCCAGGCCGCGATACCGGCCAGCACGACCACGAGCAGCAGGAGCAGCGCGTGGACGGACTCGCCGCCGTTGCGCAGCTGGAGCGCGTCGGCGAAGCCGAACAGGCCCGCGCCCATGGCGAGTCCGCCGGGCCGCCAGTTACCGAAGATCATCGCGGCGAGACCGATGTATCCCCGGCCGCCGGTCTGTCCCTCGTTGTAGATGTGCGAGGTGACCAGGGAGAGGAAGGCGCCGCCCAGTCCGGCCATGCCGCCGGAGACGATCACCGCGATGTACTTGTACGTGTAGACGTTGACGCCGAGCGACTCGGCGGCCACCGGGTTCTCGCCGCAGGAGCGCAGCCGCAGGCCGAAGGCGGTCTTCCACAGGACGAAGAACGTCACGGCGAAAAGGACCACGGCGACGATCGTCAGCAGCGACACGTTGGTGACCAGTCCGCCGAGGACTCCGGCGAGGTCGGAGACGAAGAACCAGTGGTGCTTCTCGACGGTGTGCAGCCAGTCGGAGAGTCCCGGGATCGTCACCGAGGTGATGGCGTCGGCCGGTGGGGACTGCTTGGGCGAGCCGCCCTTGGCCGCCGCGTCGCCCGAGTTGAACCAGAGCTTGGCGAAGTAGGTGGTGAAGCCGAGCGCCAGGATGTTGATCGCGATGCCGGAGATGATGTGGTCGACGCCGAAGGTGACGGTCGCCACCGCGTGCAGCAGACCGCCGAGCATCCCGCCGACGACACCGGCGAGCACGCCGAGCCAGGGGTTGGTCTGCCAGCCGGCCCAGGCTCCGAAGAAGGTGCCCAGGATCATCATGCCTTCGAGGCCGATGTTGACCACGCCGGCCCGCTCGGACCAGAGGCCGCCGAGACCGGCGAGGCCGATCGGCACGGCCATCGCGAGGGCCGCGCTGATCTGTCCTGCCGAGGTGACGTCCTGCGCGCCGGTGATGGCGCGCACGGCGGACAGCGCGAGCAGCACGCCCGCGATGATCAGGAGGACGACGGGGAAGGAGAGGCGGGTGCGGCCGCCCTTGCCGCCGGAGACCTTGCGGGCCGCGGGGGGCGGGGTGGAAGTCGCCGTGACGGTCACGCCGACACCTCCTGCTGGTCGGAGTTACGGGCGGCCTGTGCGGCGAGTTCCGCGCCGACCTTGCTCTGCTGTCGCTTGAGTCCGTAGCGGCGGACGACTTCGTAGGCGATGACGACGCACAGGACGATGACGCCCTGGATCACGCCGACGATCTCCTTGTCGTACCCCTCGAACTCCAGCTTTCCGGTGCCGCGTTCCAGGAAGCCCCAGAGCAGCGCGCCGAGCGCGATGCCGACGGGGTGGTTGCGGCCGAGGAGGGCGATGGCGATACCGGTGAAGCCGATGCCGATGGGGAAGTCGCCGCTGTACTCGTAGCTGTCGTTGAGCAGCGTGGGCATGCCGATCAGGCCGGCCACGGCGCCCGAGATGAGCATCGAGGTGACGACCATCTTCTTGACGTTCACGCCGCTGGCCTCGGCGGCGGAGCCGGACTGGCCCACCGTGCGCAGGTCGAAGCCGAACCGGGTGCGCGAGAGCGTGAACCAGTAGGCGATGCCCGCGACGACCGCGACGACGATGAAGCCCCAGACGGGCGTCGGGGTGGTCGGGAACTCGAAGAAGTGCGAGGACTCCGGGATCGGCTTGGTGGAGATCTTGGTGCCGGCCTCGTCGAGGTGGCCGAGGCGGTTCTGCTGGAGCAGGTAGCCGATGATCGCGGTCGCGATGGAGTTCAGCATGATCGTCGAGACGACCTCGCTGACGCCCCGGGTGACCTTGAGGACACCCGCGATACCCGCCCACATCGCGCCGACGATCATCGCGGTGATGATGATCAGCGGGATCTGGAGGGCTCCCGGCAGGGTCAGCGCGCCGCCGACCGCCGCGGCGAAGAAGGCGGCGAGGCGGTACTGGCCGTCGACGCCGATGTTGAAGAGGTTCATCCGGAAGCCGACGGCCACCGCGAGACCTGCGAGGTAGTACGTCGTCGCCTTGTTCAGGATGTAGACCTGGCTGTCCGACTTCACCCCGTAGTCGAACATGATGCCGAAGGCGCTGAACGGCTCCTTGCCGGTGGCGGCGAGCACGAGTGCCGTCACCAGGAAGGCGACCACGATCGCGAGTACGGGGGCCGCGATCCCCAGGAGCAGCCGCTCCTTGTCGATCTTCTTCATCGGTCCTCTCCCCCGTCCCGGGGGTCGGTTTCGTCCGTGGCGGGGGCGGCGGATGCGCCGTCGCTCCCGGGCTCGGCGGGTCCGGCTTCGGCCGGCCCGGCTTCGGCGGGCGTTTCGAGGTGGCCGGCGGCCGCGCCCGTCATCGCGGAGCCGAGCTCCTCGGGGGTGACGGTCGCGGGGTCGGCGTCCGCGACGAGTCCGCCCCGGTACATGACGCGCAGGGTGTCGGAGAGCCCGATCAGCTCGTCCAGGTCGGCGGAGATCAGCAGCACCGCGAGTCCCTCGCGGCGCGCCTCGCGGATCTGGTCCCAGATCTGGGCCTGGGCGCCGACGTCCACGCCCCGGGTGGGGTGCGCGGCGATCAGGAGCTTGGGCGAGTGGCTCATCTCGCGGCCGACGATCAGCTTCTGCTGGTTGCCTCCGGAGAGCGAGGCCGCGGTGACCTCGATGCCGGGGGTGCGCACGTCGTACTCGCGCACGATCCGCTCGGTGTCGGCGCGGGCCGCCTTCAGGTCGAGGAAGGCGCCCTTGCTGTTGGGGCGCTCCGTGACGTGGCCGAGGATGCGGTTCTCCCAGAGCGGGGCCTCTAGCAGCAGTCCGTGCCGGTGACGGTCCTCGGGGATGACGGCCATCCCGTCCTCGCGACGCCTGCGGGTCGGCGTGCGGGAGATGTCCGCGCCGTCCAGCGAGAGGGAGCCCGCGTCGAGAGTGCGCATGCCCATGATGGCGTCGACCAGTTCGGACTGGCCGTTGCCCTCGACTCCGGCGATGCCGAGCACCTCGCCCTTGTGGATGGTGAAGGTGATGCCGTCGAGCACGGCACGCACCACCCCGTCCGGGTCGGTGGCGGTCAGCCGCAGCCCGTCGACGGCCAGCATCGGCGTCTCGGTGACGGTCGACTCGCGGGTCTCCGGCGACGGCAGCTCACTGCCGACCATCAGCTCGGCGAGCTGCTTGGTCGTGGTGTGCTTCGGGTCGGCGGTGCCCACGGTCGTCCCGCGCCGGATGACGGTGATCTCGTCGGCGACGGACAGCACCTCGCCCAGCTTGTGCGAGATGAAGATGACGGTCAGTCCCTCGGCCTTGAGCTCGCGCAGGTTGTCGAAGAGCGCCTCGACCTCCTGCGGTACGAGGACGGCGGTGGGCTCGTCGAGGATCAGGGTGCGGGCGCCGCGGTAGAGGACCTTGAGGATCTCCACGCGCTGGCGGTCGGCGACACCGAGGTCCTCGACCATGGCGTCCGGGCGGACGCCGAGACCGTAGGAGTCGGAGATCTCCCTGATCTTGGCTCTGGCCCGGTCGCCGATGCCGTACAGCTTCTCGGAGCCGAGTACGACGTTCTCCAGGACGGTGAGGTAGTCGGCGAGCATGAAGTGCTGGTGCACCATGCCGATGCCCCGGTCGATGGCGTCGCCCGGGTTGGAGAACGTGGCCTGTTCGCCGTCCACCGCGATGGTGCCCTCGTCCGGCTTCTGCATGCCGTACAGGATCTTCATGAGCGTGGACTTGCCGGCGCCGTTCTCACCGACGAGGGCGTGGACGGTGCCGCGGCGCACGGTGATGTCGATGTCGTGGTTGGCCACGACCCCGGGGAACCGCTTGGTGATGCCGCGGAGCTCCACGGCATGAGGACTGCTGGACGCGTTGATGGCGCACTCTCCTTGACAGGAGCGGAGGGCGGAGGCGGTGGGTGCCGATTGCGGGGGCGGAAAAAGGTACCGCGCCCGAGCGGGCGCTACGCGCGTAGCGCTTCCGAATCGTTGGCCACCTGTTCACAGGTGGCGTACCGGGGCCGGTGACCCCCGTCTCGGGGGTACGTGAATCGGGGCCCGGACGAGCAGCCGAAGCCGCTCGCCGGGCCCCGATCGACGGGCCGGATCAGGTCGTGGACTTGACCTTGATGGAGCCGTCGACGATCTTCTTCTTCGCGGCGTCCAGCTGGGTCTGGATGTCCTTGAGGTGGTCACCCGTGGTGGTCAGGCTGACGCCGCCCTTGGCCAGGGAGTACGTCTGCGTGCCGGTCAGCGGCTTGCCGTCCTTGACGGACTTGACCAGGTCGAAGACACCGGCGTCGACGTTCTTGACGACCGAGGTCAGGATCGTGTCCTTGTACTTCGCCAGCGCCGGGTCCAGGGCCTGGTCGGAGTCGACACCGATGGACCAGGCACCCTTCTGGCCCGCGACGGCCTCGATCGAACCGGCACCCGAGCCGCCCGCGGCGGCGAAGATGACGTCGACGCCCTTGTCGAGCATGCCCTTGGCGGCGGCCTTGCCCTTGTCGGGGCTGCCGAAGCCGGACAGGTCCGAACCGGTGGACAGGTACTGGATCTGCACCTTGGCCTTGGGGTTCGTGTCGATGACGCCCTGCTGGAAACCGGCGGCGAACTTCTTGATCAGCGGGAGGTCCACACCACCGATGAAGCCGACCTGGCCGTCCTTGGACTTCAGCGCCGCCGCGACACCCGCGAGGTAGGAGCCCTGCTCCTCGGTGAAGACGATCGAGGCGACGTTCTTCGCGTCGGAGACCGAGTCGACCAGGCCGAAGTTGACCTTCGGGTACTTGGCGGCGATCTTGTCGACCGCGTCCTTGTACGCGAAGCCGATCGCGATGACCGGGTCGTAGCCGCCCTCGGCGAGCGACTGCAGGCGCTGCTCGCGGTCGGCCGGGGTCTCACCGGTCTTGGCGGTGAGCTCCTTCGTGTCGGCGTCGAACTCCTTCTTGGCCTTGTCCAGGCCGCGGGCCGCGGAGTCGTTGAACGAGTTGTCGCCCCGGCCGCCCACGTCGTAGGCCATGCCGATCTTCATCTTGCCGTCGGAGCTGCTGCTCTCGTCGGACGAGCTGCCGCACGCGGTGGCAGTGAGGGCGAGCGCCGCGGTAATGGCACACGCGGCGGTGATCTTGGATACCGGGCGCAAGGGAAGGCTCCTTCAAACCTGACCGAAGCGCCTCTTCCGGCGCTGGTTTCGCGGCGATCGTAACGCGCGTAGATGTCAGATAAAGCCCTGTACGGAAGCCGTTATCGGATCGTCGCGAACCGGGGGTGACCTGTCCGGTTACAGAGGATTACCGTCGAGCAACGCAGCGGCGGTGAAGAGCTCCACGCCAACGGTGATCGCCTCCTCGTCCGCGTCGAAATTGCCCCGGTGCAGGTCCAGACCGCGGGTGTCGCCGGGGGTGCGCACCCCGAGCCGCGCCATCGCGCCCGGCACGTGCTCCAGGTACCAGGAGAAGTCCTCCCCGCCCAGGCTCTGTTCGGTGTCCTCGATCGCATACGATCCGCGGCGGGCGGTCATGGCCTCGGTGAGCAGATCGATCGCGTCGGCGTCGTTGACCACGGGCGGCACGCCGCGGATGTAGTTGATCACCGTCTTTGCCCGGTGCATTCCGGCCACCTCGTCGATCGCGGCGTGCACCAGGTCCGGGGCGTCCCGCCAGGCCGCCAGATCCAGGCAGCGAACCGTGCCCGAGAGTTCGGCGTGTTGCGGAATCACATTGCAGGCGTGCCCGGTCTCCAGGCGTCCCCAGGTCACCGCGAGCCCGGCCCGCGCGTCGACCCGGCGGGCCAGCAGCGCGGGGACCTCGGTGGCCACCTTGGCGGCCGCGGTGACGAGATCGGTGGTCAGGTGCGGGCGGGCGGTGTGGCCGCCGGGCCCGTCCAGGGACAGCTCCAGCCGGTCGCAGGCGGAGGTGATCGCGCCGACCCGCAGCCCGATCCGCCCCACGTCGACCTTCGGGTCGCAGTGCACCCCGACGATCCGGCCGACGCCCTCCAGCACCCCGGAGTCGATCGCGTCGGGCGCCCCGCCCGGCAGCACCTCCTCGGCCGGCTGGAAGATCAGCCGCACCGGGTTGGGCAGCAGCCCCTGCCGGTCGAGGCCGGCGAGCACGAGGCCGGCGCCGAGCACGGCGGTGGTGTGGACGTCGTGCCCGCAGGCGTGCGCCCGGTCAGGCACGGTGGAGCGGTACGGGACGCCCGTCTTGGTGTCCGGGATCGGCAACGCGTCGATGTCCGCCCGCAGCGCCAGCATGGGGCGGGTGTCCGCGCTCCGGGTCCCCACGTCACACATGAGCCCGGTCCCGGAGGCCAGCACCCTCGGCTCCAGGCCCGCCAGCTCCAGCCGGGCCTTGATGGCGGCGGTGGTGCGGAACTCCTGGTTGCCGAGCTCGGGGTGCATGTGCAGATCACGCCGGAAGGCGATCAGCTCGGCGCGCAGCGCTTCGGGCAGCGTGCCGGGCAGGTCCTCTCCTGCGGGCGGCCGGGCTTCACGAAGGCGGGACGTCGAGTGGCTCACTGGTGAAGGGTAAGGCCCTTCCCCCGTCAACTGACCATGAAACAAGAAAAGTTCAGCCACATAGACGAATAAATGACTGGAGCACGGCGTGTGAGCCGCTGCCAGGATGGGTACACTCGCGCACTTCGTCGACAGGTCGGGCACGGCCCCACAGCAGCCGCCCGCGCCCCGCAGCGGCTTCCCTGCTCGCCTCACGGCGGTGCCGTCATCACCTCGCGGGCGCTCCGGGTGAACTTCTCCCGGCTCCTCTCCAGATTGTCGACCGCGTCTTCGAGACCGGTGCGGTACCCGTCGTACGCCGCGCTCTCGCACACCCCGCGGACCACCCGTTCGAGGTACGCCCGCAGGGAGCGCACGTCCGACCAGACGTTCACGGCGTCCTCCGCCACGGGCTCCGGGCCCATGAGATCGAGCCGTGCCTGTGCCTTGCTGAGCGCGTGCACCGCGGTGCCGAGCTCCTCGACGGCCGCGTCCAGCACATCGGCGGTGGGCGGGGTGTCCCGGGCCGCGGCGGGCACCCCGTCCCGGTGCGCGAGCCGGTGCAGCACGTCGTCGACCGGTTCCGCCGCCTGCATGAACGCGAGGTACGCCTCCCGGCGCTCGTTCCGCAGCTCCCGCTGGTGGTCGACCACCCCCTGATCGCGCGCCTGGCGCCGGACGGACGCGTACGTCAGCCCGGAGGTGCACAGGGTTCCGGCGACGCCCAGCCCGGTGCCCAGCAGGGCCGCCAACGCCTGTTCCATGCTCTCCATCTTCCGCCGTGCGCGGCCGGACGCGGCCTTTTCGCGGATATCCGTAGCCCTTAGTGAGCGTTTCGTTCTCCGATGTCTGTTTCATTTGGTCTAGGTGTCGCGCCAGTTGAGGGTGGTCTCGTGGGTGAGGCGGCGGGTCATGAGGTTGATGGCGGCCAGCTGGATCATGGCTGCTGATCGGTGGGGGTGGGTTTCGTAGTCGCGGGCGAGGCGGCGGTGGTGCATGAGCCAGCCGAGGGTGCGTTCGATGACCCATCGGCGTGGCTGGACGTGGAAGCCTCTGGTGGTGGGGTCGCGTTGGACGATCTCGAGGTCGATGCCGAGGTGGGCGGCGTGTTCGACGGCTTTGGTCTTGTAGCCGTTGTCGGCCCAGGCTTTGCTGATCGTTGGGTGGAGTGCGGCGACCTTGGTCATGAGCTGGGTGCCGGCCGCGGAGTCGTGGACGCTCGCGGCGGTGACGGCGACGGCCAGGAGGAGGCCGAGGGTGTCGGTGACGATGTGCCGTTTGCGTCCGATGATCTTCTTGGCCGGGTCGATACCTTGGCTGGTCAGGGGGACGGTGGCGGAAGTCTTGATGCTCTGGCTGTCGATCAGGCAGGCGCTGGGCTGGCTCGCGCGGCCTTCGGCCTTGCGGACCTTGCCGCGGAGGATGTTGGTGAGCTGGTCGAAGATGCCGTCGGCTTCCCAGCGGGCGAAGTAGCCGTAGACGGTCTGGTGGGGTGGGAAGTCGTGGGGGAGGTAGCGCCAGGGAATGCCGGTGCGGTCGACGTAGAGGATGGCGTTCATCAGGGTGCGTAGGTCGTGGGTGGGCTTGCGGATGCCGGCGCGGGCCTGGCGCCAGGCTTCCAGCGTGGGGCGGATGAGTTCCCAGCGGGCGTCGGACAGGTCGCTGGGGTAGGACTGTGAGGGCTGCATGATGCCTGGGTACGCGGCGGCAGCCGACCTGGGCAGGGCGTGCGGCGAGGCATCCGGGGCACCAGGGCGCGAGTGCGCAGACCCGCATGAACCAGGTTGCTTCTGAATGAGACGGGATCTCTCATCAGAAACCCGGTGCATTACTGGTCCACGGATTGCCGTATAAGCCACTTCCCCGGCGAATCACCGCTCAGGGGACTTCGCTTGACCGCTCAGAATCGCAGCCAAACACCTGATATGCGAACCAAACGCTCACTTAAAGAGCGTTTCGTCCTGCCGGAGGCGTTTGGCGAGGCGGCGGATCTTGGTCGTTCCTGGGTGCGATTCGTGGGGTTCAACGCGGTCCCAGTGGTCATGTGTCGCGCCGGTTCGGGGTCGATTCACGGGTGAGCCGTCGGCTCTTGAGGTCGACCATGGCCAGCTTGATGCCCCACCTGCCACCGCAGACTTCCGAAGCCTCAGTCGGCCCGAACCGTTCCGCCACCCAAACTGCGATGGAGTACCCCGGCCGGGACGAAACGCTCTTGTAGGGCGTGTCCGCGAAGTCGCGCCGGGCAGGCGCGACTTCGCGGACACGCCCTACAATCGGAAACGGCGGACCGGACGTCACCCATGGACGGCCACGGGCCGTGGCTTGGAGGGCGGAGAGGTGGCCGGAGGATTACGGCCCCCGCCGGGCGGTCCGGCGGCGGATGCGGCGGAGCGGTTCGCTCACGCGTTACGGGCGCTCCGCAGCGAGGCGGACACCCCGAGCTACCGTCAGATGGGCGCGCGCACGGGCCAGTCGCCCAGCGCCCTGTCCGAGGCGGCGGAGGGCGGGCAGCTGCCGCCCCTCGCGGTCGCCCTGGCCTACGCGCAAGCGTGTGGCGGCAACCGCGCGGAATGGGAGCGGCGTTGGCAGGCGGCGCGGAACGAGCTCGACGCGTCACGGCCCCGGCCGACGAGGCGGCGGTGGGCCCTCGCCGTCGCGGGGGTCGTCGCGCTCGCGCTGACGGCCGCAGCGGCGGTCCTCGCGAACCGGCCGGACCACCGGGCGCCGCCGCCCGCCGCCGCGGGCTCCTCCCGCTTCTTCTCCGACGACGACGCGTTCAACCGGCGCCACCCGCACCCCCGGCTGTCGCCCGACTCCGCGCGAATGGTCTCCGGTCTGCTCGCGCCGGGCCGGGTGAAGCTGTACACCGGCACGGCTGGATCCCTGGTGTACCGGGCCACCTCCCGTACCCGGACCTACGAGGTCACCCCGCGCGAGCACGTCGGCCCGTGGGGGCCCAACCCCTTCGACGGTGCCCGCTTCCCCTGGGACCCGTCGTGGAAGGCGCCGGCCCCGGACCGCGAGTGGACGGTGGTGATCGGGCCGGACGGGCGGGCGATGGAGTGCTGGCGGACGAAGGTGTCGTCCGCCGGGCCCAGCTGCGAATGGGGAGCGGTGTCCGACACCCGTGGCTCGTCGGTCTCCGAGAAGGGCCAGGACACCGGAAGCGGGCTGTCCCGCCTCGCCGGGCTGATCACCCGCGCGGACTGGAAGGCCGGCCGCATCGACCACGCCCTGAGCTTCGGCACCCCGGACAACAGCGGCCGCCATGTCTTCCCTGCCGTCGGCAGCGACGGCCAGGGGCAAGGGCTGTGGCGCGCCGGGCAGTTCATCTGGCTGGACCCCTCGTACGACATCGACGCCGACACCTCGCTCAGGCCGTACGAGCGGATGGTGGCGAAGGCGCTTCAGGAGTACGGGGCGTTCGACGTCAAGAACGCCCAGGAGTTCGGCTTCACCTCCGAGTTCGGCTCGCAGGCCCCGGGCAACAGCGGCGGGGCCTACGCCCCGCTCGACCGCATCGACTTCGCGCAGTACCTGCGGGTCGGAACGATCGAGCCGTCGTCGTAGGCGCCGACGTCAGCCCGGCAGGCCCCGGCGCATCGGGAAGAGGGCCAGTCCGATGCACAGGGCCCCCACCGTCAGCAGGTCCAGGCTGATGGCCGCCATGACGACTCCGGCCAGTACTAGCAGTGGGGACCAGGCCGGGACCTCGGCCCGCCGGAAGAGCGCCAGCAGCGTGACGAGCGCCAGCAGGCCCAGCCAGAACAGCAGCGGCACGACCGTGTAGACCACCGGCATCACACCGGGCACGTCCCGCACCTTGTCGAACATGTCGCTCATGGCCCGGTCGTCCGCCGCGACGAACCCGACCACCAGGTCGGTCATCGCCTGGACCGCCACCGCCGCGGCCCCCAGCAGCCCGGTCCCAGCAGCCACCTGGACGGCCACCCGTCTGCCGCCGCGTACGCCGTCCGGCAGCCGCAGGCCGAGGAAGACCGGAACGAACGCGAGCACACCGGCCAGGAACAGCACGTGCGCCAGCGACCACCACACCCCGGGCCCGTAGTCCCCCATCGCCCTCCCGGCCGCCCGCACCAGTCCGTAACCGGCCATCAGAGCCGGGGCCAGCAGCAACGTTCGCGTGGTGGAACTGTTCTGACGTTGCGTCATCTCCGTGATCTGCATGCATCGATCATCAGCTCGGCGCGATTCCCCGGCTATCGGGGATGACCCCCGGCCGCCCCCGAGCGCACTGGGCGGCGGACTCGGGGGCGGACTCGGGGTCAGTTGAGGGTCAGGACCGTACCCGCCCCGTTGGCGTACTCGATCCAGGCGGTGGACCGGGCGTCCGACGGGATACCCGACCAGGCGGCGGTCAGGTCGGCCGGGGCGCCGGGGGTGACACGGGCGTGGTCGGGCGTGACGGTGACCTTGCCGGTGGCCGCAGGGGCGTCGGTCACGTTGTTCACCTGGTAGCTGTACGGGATGACGCTCTCGCCGGTGCCGCTGCCGTCGACCGAGACGAGGGCCACGAAGACCTTCCCGGCCTCGGGCTGCCGCAGGGTGAGGGTGACGGTTCCGTCGCTGTCGGGGTCGGCCAGCGCGAGGTCCGTCGGGGCACCGTTGACCATCCGCCCCCAGACGACACCGGCGATGTCGCCCTCCGCAACGTCGAAGTGGGCCGTGATCTGGGTGGCCCTGGTACCGGCCGGGATGACCGCCTCGTAGTCGGCCTCACCGTTTCCGGTCAGGGTGCCTCTGGTGACGGGCGCGGAGACGGGGCCGTGGGCGGTGGCCACCAGGGTCTTGGTGGCCGGGGTGACGGAGTAGGTGCTCTCGCCGTGGGTGCCGGTGCCCATGACCTCATCGGGGGCGTGGATGCTCTGCGGGGTGACGACGATCGGGCTGCGGACCGTGGTGCGTCCGGACGTCCAGGTCAGGGAGCCCGTGTCGACGGCGCCGGCGCGTGCGGTGGTCACCTTGAGCTCGACGGTGAAGGTGCGCCTCTGCCCGGCGTGGCTGAAGTGCAGGACGGACGGGGAGACCGTGGCCTTGATGCCGGGGAGGTCGACCTCGGCACGGTAGGTGCCGGCCGAGGTCGCGGTGACGGTGCGGGTGACCGTCTGCTTGCCGAACAGCTCACCGATGGCGATCGAGGGGTAGTTGAGATCGCTGGGGTCGATGGCCCTGGTACCGGTGCCGGTGTCGACGCCGGAGCCTTCGAGGTAGCCGAGCCAGTCCCGCTCCGAGGAGTCGTAGACGAGTCCGGGCCGGAGCATGTCCCTGGCCTCGACCTCGCCGGAGCCTTGGGCGAAGGCGTCGGTGCTGTTCCTGCCGTCGGAGGTCTTGGTGGGCGAAGCGGTGGTCATCATGGCCGACTTGACGCTCATGGGCGACCAGTTCGGGTGCTCGGAGAAGTAGAGCGCCGCGAGGCCCGCGATGTGCGGGGCGGCCATGGAGGTGCCGGAGTAGAAGTCGAAGTCACGGCCCTGGTTACCGGGCGGGGCCACCGCGGCGAGGATGGTCGCGCCGGGCGCGGTGATGTCGGGCTTGAGCAGGTCGCCGTTGCCCACGAGGGAGGGGCCGCGCGAGGAGAAGCTCGTGACCTGCGGGTAGGGGGTGCTACCGGTGGCGCCGCGCGTGAGGGTGGCGGTGGCGCCGGACGTGGCGGCGTAGTCGCGTACGGCGGTGGCGTCGGACCCGGTCAGGTGAACGGTCGGCACGGAGTGCAGGTCGCCGTCGGTGCTCTCGTCGTGGAGGTTGGCCAGGACCATGCCGATGCCCCCGGCCCGCTCGACCTCGGCGGACTTCGCGACGCGGTCCACGGTGCCCCGGTCGCAGACGACGATCTTTCCGGCGGCGCGTGCGGGGTCGAGGGCGCCCTTGGCACAGACGTCGGCCTCGGTGGCGTCGGCGCCGCCGGTCCTGACGGCGGCGGCACGGACGAGGGGCGCGGAGCCGACGGTGTTGCGCACGCTGGTGCTGATACCGGCGTAGCTCTTCCCGTTCCCGAGCGTGACGGTTCCGCTGTACGGGGCGATGGTCCCGGCGGCGACCGTGGTGGTCCAGGGAGCGGTGTTGTCGAGGCTGGAGGCGTCGGGGCCGGTGTTGCCCCCGGCGGTGGAGACGAAGATCCCGGCGGCGGCGGCGTTGCGGAGCGCGGTCTGCGCGGGGTCGTCGTAGTCGCTCTCGAACTGGGTGCCGAGGGAGTAGTTGATGACGTCGACGCCGTCCGCCGTGGCCTGGTCGATGGCGGCGACGAGGTCGCTGGTCAGGCCACCGCTCTGCTTGCCGTCCTTGCTCTGCCAGAGAGCCTTGTAGACGGCCACGGCGGCGGCGGGCGCGACGCCGGAGACGGTGCCGAAGTCGGCGCCGCCGGCGGTGGCCCGGACGTCGGCGTTGCCGGCCGCGGTCGACGCGGTGTGGGTGCCGTGGCCCTCGCCGTCACGGGCGGAGAAGTAGTCGGGGTCGAAGTCGGGGAACGCCTGCACCCAGCCGTCGGCGAAGTAGCGGGCGCTGACGATCTTCTCGTTGCAGTCGGCGGCCGTGAAGCCGTCGCCGGTCTGGCAGGTGCCGGTGAACTTGGTGCCGTCCGCCTTGGGCATCACCGTGGTGGTGCCGTCCAGGTAGGGCCGGTAACGGTCCTTCTCGGCGGGCTTCCTGGCCGGCTTGCGGGCCTTGAGCGCGGGGGCCTTGAACGAGGCGCTCTCGGGCCAGATACCGGTGTCGATGTCCCCGATGACGACGCCCCGGCCGGCCTTGGCGCTGCCTCCGAGCGAGGCCCACAGGCCCTTGCGGCCCGAGAGCCCGAGGAAGTCCGTGGAGTTCTTGTCGTCGGTGGTGTGGTGGAGCCGGTCCGGGGCGATGCCGGTGACGCCCTTGGTCGCGGCGAGCCGGACGAGCTGACGGGCGGTGAGCCGCGCGCTGAAGGTGTTGGTGGTGACGGCGTAGTGCTGGCGGACCGTGGCGCCGACCTTCTTGGCGACCTGGGCCTGTTCGTCGACGAGGTGGGTGCGGTAGCGCTTGGCGTTGGCGGCGCCGACGTCGAGCTTGCGGCCCTCGGTGGGCCGGGTGGCGGGAATGCCGTTGACGCTGCCGTCGTAGGTGACGAGCGGCTGGTCGGCCAGGGTGATCAGGTAGACGCCTGCGGCGAGGGGGCTCGCGGAGCCTGCGGCGGCGGTCGCGGGGGTGGCGAGGGGCAGGCTGACGGCGGCGAGGGTGGTGGTGAGCAGCGCGCCGATGGTGCCGCGTCGTATGCGGGTGCGGGACGCTCTTCGTGGCCGAGGTGACACGAGTTTCCTCACAGGGGTCCGGGCATGCCGGGCAGGCGAGCGGGGGTCGCTCGCCTCGCGGGGCGTGGGCCGAGGGCTGGGGTGGTCGGACCGCCGTTCACGTGGAGCGATCGACCGGCGGTCCCTCAGGAGTGAACGCTGTGCGATCACTTGCTGTCCAGATAATCTGTTGGCGTCTTTGGCCTGGTGACCAAACGCGCCACCTGGGAGAGGACGGTCGGCCGTGACTGACTGCCGTACCTGTCCGGGGGCTCCCCCACACGTAGGACAGGGGAGGCTGGTTGTGCTGGAAGCGGTGGGCGTGAGCCCGTTCGACGAGGGTGTGTACCGAGCGGTGCTGGCGGGTTCGCGGAGCACGGTGCGCGACCTCGCGGAGAGAGCGGGGGCGGGGGTGGCCCGCACCGGACAGGCGCTCACGCGTCTGGCCGGTCTGGGGCTGGTACGGCGGGCGGGGCCGGGCCAGTGGGAGGCGGTGAGTCCGCGTTCGGCGCTGGCGGCACTGCTGCACCGGCGCCGCTCGGAGGCGGAGAGCGCGTTCGCGGATGTGGAGACGGGCTTCGCCGATCTGAGCCGCCTGCACCGGGCCGGGCAGCTGGGGTCGGACCCGGGCTCCCTGGTGGAGGTGCTGACGGGGCGGGAGGTGATGATGCGGAAGATCGAGGAGCTGAGCCGGTCCGTCACCACGCACCAGTGGACGCTGGACAAGCCGCCCTATCTGCAGCAGGTGGGTCAGCCGCAGGTCGATGAGCGGGAGGCGGCGACGACCCGGGAGTGGGTGGCGCGCGGGGTGGACATCCGGGGCGTGTACTGCCTGGAGTCGATCGAGCCGCCCGGACGGCTGGGCACGATCCTCAACCTGGCGGCGGCCGGGGAGCGGTCGCGGCTGTTGCCGCATCTTCCGCTGAAGGCACGGATCGTGGACCGGCGGGTCGCGGTGGTGCCGCTGACGGGAGGCAGCAAGGACTCCATCGTGCTGGTGCATCCCTCGCACCTGCTGGACGGGCTGATGGAGCTGTTCGAGGCGTACTGGGAGCGGGCCGAGCCCCTGCTCGCGGAGGCGCCGGACGTGGTGGAGGGGCCCAGCGAGGAGGAGCTGATGCTGGTGCGCCTGCTGCACTCCGGCTACAAGGACCAGGCGATCGCCCGGCAGTTGGGCGTCAGTGTCCGGACGGCGACGCGCCGGGTGGCCGCGTTGATGCAGAGGCTGGACGCGGGCACGCGGTTCCAGGCCGGGGTGAGGGCGCGGGAACGCGGGTGGGTGTGAGGGCCGCGGCGGGTGAGCGCGTCGCCGGGCCTGACCGGACTTCCTGTACACACCATCGACTCACGGCTTACGCTGCGTCGTTGCCGCCGAACCCGATTGCGCGTTCGGCATACGCCTGAACGGTCCCCGGGGGGGGAGCCGTGGGACGAGGGGGCTCAGCAGTGATCGGCACGGTGGAGGAGCACGTTCGGTCATGCCCGGAGTGCGGGCGGGAGATCCGGACCGACCACAGGTTCGTGGCGTGGTGCGCCGCCTGCGACTGGAATGTGGACCCGGGCGAGCCCGAGAAGCCGCACGGGCGGCTGGAGGCACTGCGGCGCAGGCTGGCCGCGGAGCACGGCGAGCGGCTGCTGTCCGAGGTGACGACGGACGAGCTCCTGAGCCCCCGGCGTGACGCGGCGAGCGTCCTCGCCATGGCGCTGGCACTGGCCGTCCACGGCTTCACGGCCGCGCTGCTCGTCGGCGGAGTGCTGCTGATGGTCCTCGGCTGGGGCAGCGCGTTGCCGGTGCTCGGCGCCCTGTGCCTGTTCATCGGCTGGCTGCTGCGCCCCCGGTTCCCGCGCCTGCCGGAGGACGAGCAGGTGCTGTACCGGGCCGACGCGCCCGAGCTGTTCGCCCTGATCGACGAGGTCGCCCGGACGGTGGGGACGACCGGGGTGCACGCGGTCGTGGTCGACGCCGAGGCCAACGCGACCGTCTCGACGTACGGCCTGCGGCGCCGCAGGGTGCTGACCATCGGCCTCGGGCTCTGGGAGGTACTCGACACCGGTCAGCGGATCGCGCTGCTGGGCCACGAACTGGGCCACTACGCCAACGGCGACACCCGCCAGGGCGTGGTCCTCGGGAACGCGCTCCAGTCGTTGCACACCTGGTATTACCTGCTGAGCCGGATCGAGCGCCCGACACTGCCGGAAACCCTGCTCAACGCTTTCTACCTGGCTCCTCGCGGCGTGGTCGTCGCCGTCACGGCGGCCCTCGACCACCTGACCCTGCGGGCCACCCAGCGCGGCGAGTACCTGGCCGACTCCTTCGCCGCCCGGTGCGGCTCGACGGCCGCCGCCGTGGGGCTGATGGACGCGGTGCTGGTCTCCGACTCCGCCGGGGTCACGCTGGAGCGCGAGGCGAACGCCTTCCGGAACCACCGCTCCGGAGGCCGGGCGGCCGGTGCGGCGGAGAGCGGCCTGTGGGAGCGCCTGGCCGCTCACGTGGAGTCGATTCCGGCGAGCGAGTACGAGCGTCAGCGCCGCCGTAGCGCGGTGCGCGGGCACAGCGTCGACTCCACGCACCCGCCGACCCACCTGCGCCGGTCCCGGCTGCTGGCCGTCGCCGCGCTCCCGGCGACGGTGACGGTCGACAGCGCCCGCGACGCCGCGCTCCGGGCGGAACTCTCGGGGGCGCGGCGGCTCGTGGCGCGCCGCGTCCTGAACGGCGGGTGATTCCGGGCCGGGCGGCGGGTGGTCCGGCACCCGGCCCGCCTCACGCCTCCCTGGCCACCGCCGTCGCCCGCCAGGGCGCCAGCCGATGGACGTCGCGGGCCGTCTCGGTGACGCCCGAGAGGAAGCCCTGGGCCCGCGGGGACGCCGTTTCGCGCAGCCACTCCGGGGCGATGTCGCAGACCGCGACCTTCACCTCGGTGCCGACCAGGGCCAGCGGCAGGGTGTGGACCACCGTGGAGGGGAAGCTCAGGACCGTGCGGCCGATCGGGCCGCGCCGGGCGATGAGTTCCAGCGGGAGGTCGGGGCGGACGATCTCCAGGCCGGTGGCGGCTTCCAGGGCGTGGAGCTTCTCGGTGGACTCGCGGCGGTGGGCGAAGTAGCGGGTGGCGCCGTGGGTGCGGGCCAGTTCCGCGACCGCCTCCAGGTACGGGGCCCGGTCGACCACGCCGGTCTCCACCAGGGAGGTGCCGACCAGGTCCGCGCCCTTGGTGAGCAGCGGCGGGCCGAAGCGGGAGCGGGTCCAGGAGAAGGTGTTGGGGATGAGGGAGATGCCGGGCGGCGGGATCACCGGCATCGCGGTGAAGAGTTCGACCTCGCGGGCCGCCGAGGGAGTGAACCGGCGCCGCGCGGTGGCGGTGACCGGGGCCAGGGCCAGGTCGCGGGGGCTCGAACCGCCGCGCCGGTGCCAGCGGGTGAGACGTTCGCCGCGGGTGAGCTGGGTGACGAACTCCATGGTCGCGGTGCCGTCGTCGACCACGGTGAGGCGGCGGGGCCTGACCAGGGTGAGCAGCAGTTGTACGTAGCGGGAGAACGGGTCCCCGATGACGATGTGGTCGGCGTTGCGGACGAGCCGGGTCAGGGCGCGCAGCGACTTCAGGGGGGTGCCCGAGTCGCCGCGCGCCTCCTGCCAGCGCACGGTGACGCCCTCGTCGCGGGCCAGCTCCGCCATCCGGCGCAGCTGACCGCGCGACATCGGGTCGACCGGAGGGAGGACGACGACGGTGACGTCCGCGAGGACGCGGCCGCCGCCTCCCTCTGTGTAGGCCCACTCCAGGACGTTCAGGAGCTGGACCGGGCTCTCGACGAAGGCGAGGTTCACCGGTCTGCCCGTCAGACCGCGAGCGGCTCGGCGGCCTGGGCCGTCTCACCGCTCTCCGCGACGACACCCGGGACCCGGCGGAGCTTCTTCATCGGGCCGAGCTCGGACTCGTACACCTTCTTGACGCCGTCACCGAGGGAGGCCTCGATGGTGCGGATGTCGCGGACCAGGCGGGTGAGGCCCTGCGGCTCGACGGAGGCGGCCTGGTCGGAGCCCCACATCGCGCGGTCCAGGGTGATGTGGCGCTCGACGAAGGCCGCGCCGAGGGCGACGGCGGCGAGGGTGGTCTGGAGCCCGGTCTCGTGGCCGCTGTAGCCGATCGGGACGTTGGGGTACTCCTGCTGGAGGGTGTTGATGACCCGCAGGTTGAGCTCCTCGGCCTTCGCCGGGTACGTCGAAGTGGCGTGGCAGAGAAGGATGTTGTCCGAGCCGAGCACCTCGACCGCGTGGCGGATCTGGCGCGGGGTCGACATGCCGGTGGAGAGGATCACCGTGCGGCCGGTGGCGCGCAGCGAGCGCAGCAGCTCGTCGTCGGTGAGGGAGGCGGAGGCCACCTTGTGGGCGGGGACGTCGAACTTCTCCAGGAACGCGACGGCCTCGGTGTCCCACGGGGAGGCGAACCAGTCGATGCCGCGCTCGGCGCAGTGCTCGGAGATGGCCCGGTACTCGGTCTCGCCGAACTCCACGCGGTGGCGGTAGTCGATGTACGTCATCCGGCCCCAGGGGGTGTCGCGCTCGATGTCCCACTGGTCGCGCGGGGTGCAGATCTCCGGGGTGCGCTTCTGGAACTTGACGGCGTCGCAGCCGGCCTCGGCGGCCACGTCGATCAGCGCGATGGCGTTGTCGAGGTCGCCGTTGTGGTTGATGCCGATCTCACCCGTGACGTAGACGGGGTGGCCGGGGCCCGCGGTGCGGGAGCCGAGGGTGCGCAGTCGGGAGGCGTTCATGGTGCGTTCCTTACTTGGGGAGGGGGGTGTGGGTGGTGAGGGTGGAAGTGGTGAGGGTGGGGCCGAGCAGCCAGGCCGCGATCTCGCGGATGGCACCGGAACCGCCGGGGGTGGTCGTCACGGCGCGCGCCGCGGCGCGTACCGAGTCGTGCGCGCTCGCGACGGCGACGGGCCAGCCGGCGAGTGCGAAGCAGGGGAGGTCGTTGACGTCGTTGCCGACGTACATGACGCGTTCGGGGGCGATGGACTGCTCGTCGCACCACTGCTTGAGCGCGAGGTCCTTGCGGTCGATGCCGTGCAGGACGGGGACGCGGAGCTTGTGGGCGCGGGCGGCGACGACCGGGTTCTGTTCCGTGGAGAGGATCAGGAGGGGGACGCCGGCCTTGCGCAGGGCCGCGATGCCGAGTCCGTCGCCCCGGTGCACGGCGACGGTCTCGCGGCCGTCGGCGTCGATGAGGACCCGGTCGTCGGTCTGGGTGCCGTCGAAGTCCAGGACGACCGCGTCGATGTCCTCGCGGGTGGGCAGCGGCGCCGGGTCCAGGAGCGGGGCCAGGGCGCGGGCGCGGGCCAGGTCGTGCGGGTCGTCGATCTCCAGGACGCGGGCCGGGTCGGTGCGCACCAGCGCGGTGTGGCCGAAGAAGCGGTGGCGGTGGGTGCGGAAGCCGACCGCGTCCATCGCGTAGGCGGCGCCGGTCTCCAGGAGGTCCTCGGGGCGGTCCTGGCGGCGGGGGCGGACCGACTTGTCGTGGTTGACGCCGTAGTTGTGGTCCTCGACCGCGCTGCCGTCGCGCCACAGGAAGCCGTGGAAGGGGGCGACGGTGACGGCCGTGTCGGCGCCTTCGCGGGCGACCGCCGCGGCGACGCCGTCGATGTCCTCGCGGGCGACGAAGGGGCTGGTGCACTGGACGAGGAGGACGACGTCGACGCTGCGGTCGTGCTCGCGCTCGTAGTCGTCCATGGCGTGCAGTACGGCGGCCTCGCTGGTCGCGGTATCCCCCGCGATGGCCTCGGGGCGCTGGACGCAGTGCAGCCGGTCCGCCTGGCCGAGCGTCCCGGCCGCGGTGCGGGCGGCCTCGGCGACGGCCGGGGCGTCGGTCGTCACGACGACGGCCGTCACCTCGGCGGAGGCCAGGCAGGCGCGGACCGCGCGGACGACCAGGGGTACGCCGCCGACCTGGGCGAGGTTCTTGGCCGGTACGCCCTTGGATCCGCCTCGGGCGGGGATCACGGCGAGCACGGTGGGCGGTGTGGCGGGCTGCGTCATCGCTGCTCCCAGGGGTGTCTTGGTGGTGGTGTTCACAGCTCGCCCATCCGCCGGATGACCGGGGCGACCCGCTGGACGCCGTGGCGGTAGGCGCCGCGGGCCGCGTCCCGGACCGCCTCGCGCACCGCTCCCCTGACCCGGCCGGGCTCCCCGGTCGCGGTGGCGCCCGGCAGCGGGTGGCCGTCGGGGGCCAGGTGGTGGCGGGCGAGGATGCCGGGGAGGTAGCCGGGGGCGGTGGCGGGCGTGTAGTAGGGCGTGAGGCCGGGCAGCCGGTCCCGGGCGAGCAGGGCGGTGACCCGGGCCCGTGCGGTGTCGTAGGCCCGCTCGTAGCCGCCGTCGGCCGCGACGCCCTGGCCGGCCAGCCATTCGGCGTCGGGCTCCGGATGGGCGCCGCCGTCCAGGTGGTCCCAGGAGGTGAGCAGGCCGGAGCCGATGAAGTGGTGGTTGCCGAGCGTCTCGCGCACCCCGAGGTCGGTGAGGACGGCGGTGGGGATGCGGCGGTGCAGGGATTCCAGGGCGGCGGTCGAGGAGACGGTGACCAGCAGGTCGGTGCGGTCCAGGACCTCGCCCATGTGGCCGTAGACCAGGCGGAAGTTGGGCGGGAGTCCGCCGGGCAGCTTCTCGGCGAGCCGCTGGTAGGGGAGTTCCTCGATGTGCGTGGTGTGCTCGCCGGGCCTGGAGCGCAGCTTGAGGAGCACCTCGCGCTTCGGGTGCAGCCTGGCGTGCTCGACGAGCCTGCGCAGCAGGTACGTACGGTCGGCGCGGGAGGCCGGTACCGAGGGCTGGGCGGCGAACACGACGGTGTCGCGGCCCGGTTCGGGGCGGTGCGGCTCGCCGCCGAGGAAGGGCAGGGCGGCTTCGGTCACGGCCGAGGCGTCGGCGCCCACTCCCTCGTACACCGCGCGGAAACGCTCCGCGTCGTCGCGGGAGTTGGCGAGGACGATGTCGGCGCCGTGCCGCAGCAGCAGCCCGTCCGCGAGCTTCTCGTAGACGACGCCGACGTAGCCGGTGACGACGACGGGCCGGGCGGGCGTGCGGAGTGCGGCCAGGCCGTGCAGCATCGCCTGGACGGCGCCGCCGACCAGGGCGAGGACGACCAGGTCGTAGCCCTCGTCCCGCACCGTGTGCAGGAACTCGGCGGCCGTCACCTCGCGGACCCGGCCGGGGTCGATGCCCACGTCGCCGACCTCGGCCAGCTGGCGCGGGGTCGGGGTCGCCCGGCCGCGCAGCAGCAGCCCGCTGATCTGCGCCGGGGGCGCGTCCGCACGGGTACCGCCCGAGGTCAGCCGGCGCGCGGTGAGCGCGCCCCACTTCCATCGGGTGTCGGAGTCGGCGAGCACGGCCACCCGGAGGACCGGGGGCGGCGTGTCCGCGGATTCCGGTACTGCCGGCGAAACCGAATTGCTTTTACGAGGGGGCACGTCCAAGAAGGTAGGAAGGCCCGGGGGTGAGCAGCCCAACGTGACAGCAACAAAGGGTTAACAGCCCGCCGACGATTGCCCAACCCGCCGCCGGGCTGCCTGAACGGACCAATAAAGCGGTCCCGGATGCTTACCGGTTCATCATTTCGACCGGCGCCGTTCACCTCGCGTCCGTACGGCCGCAAGGGCGAATGTCCGGCCCGGAACTAGCGTGACGCGGGTGGTTAAGCTCTCGGTCATCGTGCCGTTCTACAACGTGCAGACATACGCCCCCGACACCCTGAGAAGCCTGCGGGCCAACGCCCGCGAGGACTTCGAGTTCATTCTCGTCGACGACTGCTCGACCGACGGGACCGCGGACATGCTGCGCCGCGCGCAGGAGGAGATTCCCGGGGTGGTCGTCCGCAGTCACCAGCAGAACGGCGGACTGGCCACGGCCAGGAACACCGGTCTGGACGCGGCCAGCGGCGAGTACCTCGCCTTCCTGGACGGCGACGACTGGCTCGCGCCCGGTTTCTACGCCGAACTGCTGGCCAGGACCGAGGCGCTGGGCTGCGATTTCGTCCGTACCGACCATGTCCAGGCCGACGGCAGGACCCGGACCGTCCAGCGCGTCCCGCACGGTCCCAGGAACGTGGTCTCGGCGCCCCGGGACGCGATCCTGCCCGCCGGGCGCAGCACCTCCGTGGACTACGCGTACGCCTGGGCGGGCCTGTACCACCGCAGGCTGCTCGACCGGGGGCTGCTGCACTTCACGGACGGGCTGCGCACGGCGGAGGACCGGCCGTGGATCTGGCGGCTGCACCGGGAGGCGGATTCCTTCGCGGTGCTGGGACTTCTCGGAATCTTCTACCGACGCGGCGTCGCCTCGTCGCTCACCCAGATCGGTGACATGCGCCAGCTCGATTTCATTCGCTCGTTCGACCAGGTCGTACGGGAAACAGCGGCGGACCGTGATGCGGCGGAACTCCTGCCGAAAGCGGTCCGCAACTATTGCGCGATCATTTCCCATCACATGGGTTCGATCGAGAGGTTCGAGCCCGCGGTGGCGCGGGCCCTGAA
Source organism: Streptomyces sp. 840.1 (assembly GCF_003751445.1). Taxonomy (NCBI): domain Bacteria; kingdom Bacillati; phylum Actinomycetota; class Actinomycetes; order Kitasatosporales; family Streptomycetaceae; genus Streptomyces; species Streptomyces sp. 840.1. The sequence continues at coordinate 1,090,612 of NZ_RJUU01000001.1, forward strand.
AACGATGAGCGCCGGCGCCCTGGGGCGAATGCCGCAGGACGTGCTGGACGAGGCCATCGACTCGATGGACGTCAAGCGCGCGACCGTGCTGCGCCGGCTGCGGCGGCGGTCCGCCGCGAAGGAGGTGGCGGCCGCGTGAACGGCAGCCGGGCCCGTACGACGCAGATCTTCTTCGCCTCCACGCTCTACGGCACGGCCACGCTCGCCGCCGCCCTGGACGCGGGGCTGTTCGAGGACGCCGGGCGGCGCGTCCTGCTCGTCTCGAACAACGCGGCGATCCCGGAGACGGCCACGGCCCTCGCCGCGATGCCCGGGTTCGACGTGCTGCGCGGCCGGTTCGACGACGTGGTGTCGTGGAACGCGACGATCGCCCCGCACCACCCGGGCGGCTGGTCCCCGCGCCCGGACGACGTACCGCTGTGGGAACGGCATCTGCGGCTGGCCTGGGGGCTGGGCGACGACGACGTCGAGATCGCCGTCGAGTCGATCCAGGTCGACCCGGCCATGGCGGTCGCCCAGATCTTCAGCGGCGTGCCGCTCGATGTGTACGCGGACGGGCTGATGAGCTACGGGCCGACCCGGAACAAGATCGACCCGCTGGTCGGCACCCGGGTGCGGCGGCTGCTCCATCTCGACCTGGTGCCGGGGCTGCGGCCGCTGCTGCTCACGGAGTTCGGGGTGGAGCCCGCGATCGTGCCGACCGAGGCGTTCCTCAAGGTGCTCGGTGAGCTGGGCGACGCGCCGGACGTCGCGGCGGGGGTGCCGTCCGTCGAGGAGCCCGCGCTGCTGCTCGGCCAGTACCTCTCCGCGCTCGGCCTGATCAGCGCGGCCGAGGAGGAGGAGCTGCACCTGCGGATGATGCGCGGCGCGGTCCGGCTCGGCCACTCCCGGCTGGTGTTCAAACCGCATCCGACGGCCCCGGCCCAGTGGTCGCGGGGGATGGCGGCGGAGGCGGAACGGCTCGGCGCCGAACTGACCGTGCTGGACGCGGGGGTGCTCACCGCCCCGGTCCTCGCCGAGGTGCTGTACCAGCGGATGCGGCCCGCGCTGGTCGTCGGCTGCTTCTCGACGGCGCTGCTCACGGCGTCCGCGTTCTACGGGCTGCCGGTGGCCCGGGTCGGCACGGAGACGCTCCTTGAGCGGCTGACCCCGTACGAGAACAGCAACCGGGTCCCGGTGACGCTGGTGGACGCGCTGGTGCCGGACCTGGAGGAGGCCTCCCCCGCCCCGGCCGGGGAGGCGGTGGCGCCGGACGGGCTGAACGACCTGGTGCGGGCGGTCGGCTTCGCCATGCAGCCGAAGATCTACCCGGGGCTCCGGCCGGTCGCGGAGCGGTATCTCGCCGCCCGTCCGGCGGCCGCGACCCGGCGCTACTTCAAGCGCAGGCGGCTGACCGCACTCGCGCTGCCCGGCGGGGTGCCGCAGCAGCTCGGGTTCCTGCCGCGGAGCGCGGCGGTGCGCCGGGTGGCGCGGCGCGCGAAGGCGCTGCGGCCGGGCGCGCGGCGGTGACCCGGCCGGGTGACCGCGCGGACCGGTGAGCCGGGCGCGGTGACGACGGACGAGGGGCGGGGCGCGACCGGCGCCCCGCCCCTCGGGCCTTCCGGCTGGATCACGCCGGGCTGATCCAGCCGGAAGGCCCCCGTCCGTGGCGGTCTCAGACGCGCACGCCGGCCCGGATCAGCCGGAGGTCCGCGGCGTTCGCCTCGGTGACCTTCCACAGCTCCTGCTGGCGTCCGTGCACATCGGCCACCGCCGCCGTGTGGTCGTCCAGCATCCCGGCCGCCCGCTCCACCAGCCGTGCCCCGAGGTGCCGGTCGTGGACGGAGATGCCCCACTCGGGGCGCTCGATGTCGGCCAGGAAGTACGCCATCTTCGGGTGCGAGATCAGGCTGATGACGGGGGTGCCGCAGCCGAACGGGATCATGCCCGCGTGCCCGCGCATCCCGATGACCAGCTTCGTGCGGGCGTAGGTGTCCCGGATCGCGTCGTTGCCGAAGTCGTACATCGGGATCACCGGCAGCGCGATGCCGTGCTCGCGGCGCAGGTCGAACGCGATCCGCTCGTCGTCCAGCGAGTGGGCGACGCACTTCACCTCGGCGTACGCGCCGAGCCCCCTGACCGCCTCGGCCATCTCGGCGAGGAAGTGCCCGTAGTCGTGGCCGAAGCGGAGGCCGGAGCGGTCGTACGCGGCGTTGACCAGCACGGTGTCCTCGCGCCGCTCGGGGTCGCTCCAGCCGTCGACCAGCTGCCGGGTGACGGTGGTCGGGCAGGGCTGGAAGCGGACCTTGTCGTGCAGAGCGGCGGGCAGCAGCTCGCGGACCTTGTCGATCGAGCCGTGGTTGCGGAGCCCGAAGAACGCGGAGCGCTCCACCAGCTTGCGCAGCGAGGACAGGAACCGCTCCCGGCCGTGCCCGTACGCCTGGCCGTCGAAGGCGTTGAAGCCGACCGCGTACACCATGACGGGGACGTCGATGCGCTCCAGTATCTCGTCGGGGACGTTCCACTGCCAGCCGCTGTTGCCATTCGGCGCGGTGTCCGGGATGAAGAGGCCGCCGCCGCCGATGACCAGGCCCCGGCGGGAGTTGATCCGCTCCAGCGCGGCCTCGTCGAACAGCCGGTGGGCGTGGACGGAGTGCCAGCGGGCCGGGCCGGTGTCGTGGCCGAAGGCGAGGCGGACGCTTTCCGGGAGGAGCTTGTCCCCGGCGTTGCCCTGCCGGTCCATGTAGAACGCGACGTGGGCCAGCTGTTCGTCGGCCGGTCCCTCGGCGGGCGTCCCGGTGTCCGTGGCGCGCTTGTACATCAGCCGGTTGGCGCGGTGGGTGGGGTCGACGCCGAGGCCGTCGAGCGCGTACCGCGCCGCGCTGGTGTCGTCGCCGTGGATCCAGGCGATCTGGGCGAGCCGCGAGAAGGCGGTGGCGGCCCGGTTGGGGGCGGCGGCGGCCAGCAGGAGCTGGGCGCGGGCCTCCTCGTAGCGGGAGACGCTCATCAGCGCGTGGCCGAGCACCTCGTGCGGCCACGCCTCGTCGACCGGGATCCGGACGGAGCCGAGGAGGTCGGCCGCCTCCTGGTACTCACCGGCGCCGATGTGCGCGACGGCGACCCGGCGGGCACTGTCGGGATCGGCGGTGCGGCGCACGTGCCGGGTGCCGTAGTGCACCAGCAGGTCGTGGTGCTTGGCGCCGGGCCGGGCCAGGTAGGCGGCGTGGAACTCGGCGTCGGACAGTTCGAACTCGCGCCAGCGGTCCTCGGCCTGCCCGTACCCGGCCTCGCCGCCCTGCCAGGGCTTGTGCCGGCCGGTGAAGTGCAGGATCGCGGTGGTCTCGGGCACCGGGAGGTCGCCGGAGAGCCGCCGCTTGACGAAGTTGTAGCGGGAGTCGAGCTGGACGAAGTCGCCGTCGAGCACGGCGTTCAGGATGCCCTGGTCGTGCTTGTCCAGCTCGTACGCGCCGGAGCGGCCGGTCTCGTCGATCCGGTCGCAGAACGCGTCGCTCAGGTACTCGCGCTGGATGACCAGCAGCCCGCTGTTCAGCTTGTGCTGCCCGTAGAAGAACTGCGGAACGGCGGCGAGTCCCTCGCGCAGCCGCAGCAGTTCGTCCAGCGCGCCGAGGACCACCATGTCGGTGTCCAGCGTGATCACGGTGTCGTAGTCGCGCACCCGGAAGACGTCCAGGATGAAGTAGGCCTTGCGGACCAGGTAGTTGTCCTGGTCGCCCTTGGCGTACGTGTCGTAGTGCGCGGCGTCCACGCGGCGGAAGTCGGCGCGCGGGTGCAGCTCCCGGATGCGGGCGACGGAGGCGGGGCGCAGCCCGTCGTGCAGGACGATGAAGTCCTCGCACAGGGCCGGGTTGGACAGGGCGAGGCTGCGCAGCAGGGTGAGGAAGCCGGGCAGGTAGTTCTCGTCCACGAAGCTCGCGAAGGCGACCCGGCGCTTGCCGGTGAGCGCGTTGGCGGGCGCGGGCGGCACGGGTGCGGGCTGTACGGGTGCGGGCTGTACGGGTGCGGGCCGCGCGGGGGCTTCGGCGTGGGGCGTTGTCGTCATCGCAGTCGGATCCTCGTATCGGTGACGCTCTGGGCGCGTTCCATGACCCACGCCTTCTCGCTCGTGTACTCGTGCACGGAGGTGATCGGCATCTTCATCGCGGCGGGCAGCCGGTAGGCACCGCTCTCGTAGAAGTCGAAGCCGATCAGGTCCAGGCGCGGGCTGACGTCCAGGTGGTCCAGCAGCCAGAGCATGTTGAATCCGCTGGTGGGGATGGACGGCCAGGCGTCCGCGCCGACCTTGCCGATGTCGCGCAGCGGCCAGCGCAGCGACTCGTCGCCCAGGTACCGCTGGGCGCCCGGCACCAGCCGGGTGCGCAGGGAGTGCTTCCAGTCGCCGGCGAGCCCGCCGAACACCAGCCGGGTGTGGACCTTCTGGTCCCAGTTGAAGCCGTGCTTGTGGATGCTGGCGTGGATGTCGGTGCGGCTGCCGGTGGCGGCCGGGTCGATCCGGTAGGAGTTGAAGCGGACGACCAGGTCGTACGCGTCGATCTCGGCGCCCAGCGAACCGGACCCGACCCGCTGGGAGTTGGCGATCAGGCAGATCGACTTGCCCGCGATGTGGTTGCGGAACTCGCCGAGGGTCAGCCACTCGACCCCGCCGAAGGTGGGGTCCGCGACCGGTCCGCGCATCCGGCTCCGGCGCTGTCCCGCGTAGAGCGCGATCAGCTCCGTGAGGTGCCCCGCGCCGTCCTTGCCCGGGGTGGTGCGCCGTGCACCGCTGCCCGGCGCGCCGCCGGCCTCCAGGGCGAGGCCCAGGTAGTGGGCCAGGGCCTCCTGGATCTCCGGCACCGGGGCGCCGGAGCGGTCCTGGGCCAGCAGTGCGCCGATCAGCCGGGACCGGGCCCGGTTCCAGTCCCCGCGCGCGTGCAGCGCCAGGCCCTCGGCCCAGGTGTCGGTGACCGGTCCCCCGGCGAAGCCGGCGGCCTCCGGGCAGTCCCGCTCCAGCATCCGCAGCAGCTCGTCCTGGTGCTCCGCCCCGGCCCGCAGCCCGGCCGTCCTGGCCGCGATCCCGAATCCGTCGTCGTCGGTGAGGGCGAGGTAGCGCCCGTACGCCTCCACGGCGTCGGCCTCCGCGCCCACGGCCTCCAGGACGCGGGCCCGCAGCCGCCAGGCAGCGCGGGAGCGGGTGCGCTGGGTGAGCACGGTGTCCGCGACGAGGAGCGCGAGCTTCAGCTCGTCCTCGTAACCGCAGTCCAGGGCCTTGCCGCCGACGGCGAGCAGCGGGTCCATCAGCCGGTCGCCGATGACCAGCGCGGAGGCGGGAGCGGTCTTGCCGGTGCGGCGCAGCAGGGGTGCGGGGGCGGCCGGGGCGGGCGTCTGCTCCATGGCGGCGTGGGTGGCCAGCAGGTTGCGCAGGGCCTCCGCGAGCGCCGTGCGCCGCCGGTCGAGCCCGGCGACCAGCTTCCCGCTGTGGGCGGCGCAGGCGCGCAGGCAGGTCTCCAGCTCCGTCGGGCGGACGTCGGCGAGGGAGGGCGCGGGGCCCTCGGACGGGAGCGGGGCCTCCGCGTCACGCTGCCGTGGCCAACGGGTGCGGGCTTTCGTCATGGCGCTCCAAAGCGTCTGATGCCCGTGGGGGGAAGGGGCGTAGGACGGGGACGGATGTTCGTCAACCGTTCGGGGTTCCGTGGCACGTTAGGAAAGCTGGACGGCCGCCGGGTGAACTCACCCTGTCGGCACGGCGAACGGCTGCCCCTGCCGACCGGCCCCGGTGACCCGGCGGGGACCGGCACGTGAAGGGCGGCGGGACATCAGGTGAACCGCCTTTTCCGGCAAGGGATTTCACGATGTTCGATGACATATTCGACCCACCATGAGGACTCCGCCGATTCTCCGATCGCCGCGCGCCACGGGCGCCGCCCTGGCCGCCGTGCTCACCGTCGTCACCGTCTGCGCGGGAGACGCGGTGGCCCGCAGCTACCCGTTCGGCCCGCGCACCCGCAGCGTGAACGACCTGGGCAACCAGTTCGTACCGTTCCACGCCCACCTCTGGGACCTGCTGCACGGCAGGGCGGACGGCGGGCTGCTGCTGAACTGGCAGTCGGGCTTCGGCGCCGGCTTCCTGCCGGACCTCGGTACGTATCTGAGCAGCCCGTTCGCCCTGCTCGTCGGGGTGTTCCCGAGGGACCGCATCGACCTGGCCGTCTACGTGGTCACGCTGGTGAAGACGGGGGTGGCGGCGGCGGCGATGACGTGGCTGCTCACCGCGTTGCGCCGGGGGCGCGGCCGGGAGTGGGCGGCGACCGTGCTCGGCGCCTCGTACGCGCTGTGCGGCTGGTCGGTCGCCGAGGCGGCGTACAACCCGATGTGGCTGGACGGGCTGATCGCGTTCCCGCTGCTGTGCCTGGCCGGTGAGTGGGCGCGGACCGCGCGGCGGCCGGTGCCGGCGACGCTCCTGGTGACGCTCGCCTGGGTGTCCAACTTCTACACCGCGTACATGGCCACGCTCGGGGCCGCGCTGGTGCTCGTGGTGCGGCTGCTGCTGGAGGAGGAGTCGTCGCGGGAGCGGGTGCGGGGGCTGGTGCGCGCGGTACGGACGGCGCTGATCGGCATCGGGCTGGCCGCGCCGGTGCTGCTGCCGGTCTTCCTCGGCACCAAGCACGCCTACCCGGGCTGGACGCGGGAGTTCGCCCCGGCCGCCTGGCCGGATGTCGCGGCCCGGCTGCTGCCCGCCACGTACGGCTTCTTCAGCCCGGCGGTCTTCCTCGGCACGGGCGCCCTGCTGCTGGCCTGCGTGACGGCGTTCCACCGGGAGCTGCCGCGCGCCGAGCGGTGGGTGTGGCCGGGGCTCGTGGCGGCGGTCGCGCTCTCCATGCAGTGGGGGCCCACCCATCTGCTCTGGCACGCCTTCGCGACGCCGAACGGCAGCCCGTTCCGGCAGACGTTCGTGCTCAGCGGCATCGTGGTGATCGCCGCGTGGACGTCGGTCGCCCGCGCCTGGCCGGACCGGCGGGCGCTGCTGGGCGGGGCCGGGGTGCTGGTGCTCATCGCGGCGGCGGCCGCGCCGAGCGCGCTGCTCACCCGGTGGACGTATCCGCTGTTCGCCGCAGGTCTGGTGGCGGCGCTCTGCGGACTCGCCCTGGTGCGCAGCGGCAGGTTCCTCGCGCTCGCGGTGCTGCTGCTGGTGGGGGCGCAGGCCGGGCAGGCCGCCGCGACCACGGCGTACGACGACCGGCAGCGGCTGAAGCAGCTCGACGACTACGCGCCCTGGGGCGAGCGCCAGCGCCTCCAGGCCGATGCGGTGGCGGACGCCGACGGCTGGCCGCGCTACCGCACCGATCCGGGCCTGGAGCAGAGCACGGCCAACGACCCGCTGACGGTCGGCGGTCAGGGCGGGGCGTACTACAGCAGCCACACGCCCGACGTGACGACCCGCACCTTCCTCGCGCTGGGGGGCGGCTTCACCTCGCGCGGCCGGGCCCTGCAGAGCCTGGACAACCCGGTGACGGACACGGTGTTCTCGGTCGGCGCCCGGGTGCACGTGCCGCGCGACCCGCACCAGGTCTGGAACCGCCCCGACGACCGTCCGGTGACCGTGACCCGGCGGGACGTGCCGCCGCTGGTGACGGTGCGTCCCGCCGCCTCCGCCGGCCCGTTCGGGCGTTCGCCGTTCCGCAACCAGGAGAAGCTGCTCGGCGCGCCCGTGTACACGCTGCCGAAGGCGGTCCTGCGAAGCGCGGACGGGGCGGCCGCCCCGGACCGGAACGCCTACGCGTACGAGGCGCCGGCCGGCACGTACACCCTGAGCGCGACCTGTCCGGCCGGCAGCGAGGTGTTCCTGTGGGCGCCCGACCTGTTCGGCACCGCGCTGCTGGGCGCGGGCGGCGAACCGGCCGATGTGCGGGGCGATCTGCCCGCCCGCCGGGCCGGGATGCTGCCGCTGGGCCCCGGCTCGGGCCGGATCGCCGTGACGCTGCGCGCGGAGCGGGACGGGACCGTTCCGCACGAGTCCCTCGGCTGCCTGGATCCGGGGCGCCTCGCCTCGGCGGTGGCGGGGCTGAAGCGCACGGGCGCGACCCGCGTCACGGTCTCCGGCAGCGGCCTGCACGCCGAACTCCCGCCGCACACCGAGGGGCTCGCCGTGCTGGCCGCGCCCCGGATCGCGGGCTGGAGCTGCGACGGGCGCCCGGCCGGCTCCTACCTCGGGCTCGTCGCGGTGCCGGTGGGCGGGGGCCGGACGGCGGTGGACTGCTCGTTCCGGCCGCCGGGGCTGCGGGCCGGCTCGCTCGCCGGGGCCGCCGCGCTTGCGGCGCTGCTGGCCACGGCGTTCGGGCCCGCGGCGCTGGCCCGGACGCGGCGGCGCAGGCGCCTGGTGTTCTGAGTCGGCATAGTCCCGTCACGCCTGGCACACCGCGCGAGGGATGATGGGAGGGAACGACGGAACGCAAGGTCAGGAGCTTCCATGGCAAAGCGGGTTCACCGGCCCCGTGAGGACGCGGAGTTCGATTTCATCCTCGGGATGAGCAGGGTTCCGGTCCTCGCGTACTTCACCGGGACGTGGCCCAAAGCAGTCGAGCCCTGCCGAGTGATGGACCTCGTCGTGGGTGACGTCGCCGAAGACTACGCGGACCGCCTGACGGTCGTCCGCACCGACATCACACGCTGTCCGGCGGCAACCGAGCGACACAGGATCACCGGAGCCCCGTCCTGCCTCCTGCTGAAGGACGGGGCGGCGGTGGCACACGGCACGGGGCCGATGACCGCCGCCGAGATGCGAGAGTTCCTGGACGGCCACCTCTGAGCGGGCGCTGCGGCACCTGTCCGCGACGCCCGTCAAGGGCCCGTGGCCCGGGGCCTCAGCGCGCCCCGTAGCGCGCCTCGATGCCCGCGATGATCAGCCGCAGGCCGTCCTCGAAGCGTTCGTCGTAGTTGGCGAAGATCTCGGAGCCGGCCGCTGCGGCGAGCGGATAGCGGGCCAGCCGCTCCGCGCGTTCGGCGACGTCGTACCCCTCGCGCCGCTGGTCCGGCATCGGGCGCACGCCCTGCTCCTCGCTGACGAAGCCCATCGTGTACGAGTACGCGGTGGTGCCCGCCCGGACCGCCTGCCACAGCTCGAAGCCCGCGTCGGTCATGGTCCGCAGATGGCCTTCGAGCCCGTCGGCGTGGTCGGTGCCGGTGAACTTCGCGCCCCCGTAGACCTTGGCCCCGTCGCGGTAACGCAGCAGGCAGCGCCGCAGTCCGCTGTTGTACGCGACGAGCTGCTCCTGCCAGCCCTGCGGCGCCGGCCCCGGCAGATCCTCGTCGAGCATCCTGCGGTACATCACCGTGGCCATCTCGTCGAGCAGCGCCTGCTTGTCCTTGAAATGCCAGTAGAGAGCGGGCGCCTTGACGTCCAGCTCCCTGGCGATGGCGCGCAGGCTGAGCCCTTCCAGGCCCACCTCGTTCAGCAGCCGCAGCGCGGTGCCGGCCACTTGGGACCGGTCGATCTTCGTCGTACCCACCTCGCCAAGTTACCCCGCCAGGTGAACAGCCCCACCTTGACAACTTAACAGCGTTAAGCACACACTCCGGACCATGGAACTTAACAACGTTAAGGAAACTGGGGTCCTCATCGTGGGCGCGGGTCCGTGCGGCCTCGCCCTCGCCTGTGACCTGGCGCGCCGGGGCGTGCCCGCCCTCCTGGCCGAGCAGGCGCCCGCGCTCTTCCCCGGCTCGCGCGGCAAGGGCATCCAGCCCCGCACCCGGGAGGTCTTCGACGACCTCGGGATCGGTGACGCGGTCCGCGAGCACGGCGGTCCCGCCCCGGTGGGGATGGTCTGGCAGAACGGTGAGCGGATGGGCGAGCACCGGATGTTCCGGGTCGCCGCCCCCACGGACGCCGAGCCTTACGGGGAGCCGTGGTTGATGCCGCAGTGGCGCACCCAGGAGATCCTGCTGGCCAGGCTGCGCGAGCTGGGCGGCGACGTCGCGTTCTCGACCGCGCTGACCGGACTCGCCCAGGACGCCGACGGGGTCACCGCGCAGCTGTCCACCGGTCCGGTCCGGGCCTCGTACCTGGTCGCGGCGGACGGCGGACGCTCCACCGTGCGACGGGCCCTGGGCATCGCGATGGCCGGGGAGACCGTGGACCCGGCGCCGATGCTGGTGGCCGACGTGCGGGTCGCCGAGGGCGCGCTCGACCGGCTGAACTGGCACATGATGGACACCGACGCGGGATTCATCACGCTCTGCCCGCTGCCCGGCACGGCGGACTTCCAGCTGGCCGCCCGGTTCAAGGAGGGCGAGCCGGACACCTCGGCAGAGGGGGTGCGCGCGCTGGTCGCGGAGCGCACCCACCTGGCCGCGCAGGACATCACCGAGGTCCTCTGGGCCTCCGACTTCCGCCCGCGCGCCGCCCTGGCCGACCGGTTCCGCGAGGGACGGGTCTTCCTGGCCGGGGACGCCGCCCACGTCCACTCCCCCGCAGGCGGCCAGGGGCTCAACACCAGCGTCCAGGACGCGTACAACCTGGGCTGGAAACTCGGCCGGGTGCTGCGGCACGGAGCGCCCGAGGCCCTGCTCGGCAGTTACGAGGCGGAGCGCCGCCCGGTCGCCGCCGAGGTGCTCGGCCTGTCCACCCGTATCCACCGCGGCCGGCAGGAGCGGGGCGCGGCCGCCCAGCAGCTGGGCATCGGCTACCGCGAGGGACCGCTGTCGGTGGGGAGCGCGGGCGCTCTGCGGGCCGGCGACCGGGCCCCCGACGGGCCCGCCGGCGACCGGCGGCTGTTCGACGTCTTCCGGGGCCCGCACTTCACGCTGCTGGCGGTCGGCACCGACGCGGAGCTGCCGCGGTTCGCGGGATCCGACGTCCGGGTGCACCGCATGGACGCGTACGAGGCGTACGGCAAGGGGCTGTTCCTGGTCCGCCCGGACGGCTACCTCGGCTGGGCGGGCGAGGAACCGGGCGGGCTCGCGGAGTACCTCGCACCGCTGGGTGTCGCTCTCGCGGCGGGCTGAGCGCTCAGACGCTGCTGAGCGACAGCTTCGCGGCGAAGCCGAGGAACAGCACCCCCGCCGCCGAAGTGGCGCCCGCCGAGAGCCGCTTGCGGCGGCGGAACGCGGCGGACAGCCGGGTGCCGCCGAAGATCAGCGCGGAGAGGTACAGGAAGCTGGCGACCTGGAGCAGGGTGCCCAGCAGCAGGAAGGAGAGCGCCGGATAGGCGTACCCCGGATCGACGAACTGCACGAAGAACGAGATCAGGAACAGGATCGCCTTCGGGTTGAACAGGCTGACCACCAGCGCCCGGCGGTACGGCCGCTCCATGGCGCCGGCCGCCTCGGCCCCGTCCGCCGACTCGCCCGTCAGCTCGGCCACCCGCCGGTGCCGCTCGCGCCACATGGACACCGCGGCCCGCAGCATCCCGAAGGCCAGCCAGGTCAGATAGCCCGCTCCGGCGAACTTCACCACGGCGAAGAGCACCGGCGTCGTCTGCAGCAGCGACGAGGCCCCCAGCGCGGACAGCGTCATCAGGACGGTGTCCCCGGTCCACACCCCGGCCGCGGCCACATAGCCCGTCCGCACCCCGCGCCGGGCGGCGACGGAGAGCACGTACAGCGAATTCGGCCCCGGCAGCAGAACGATCAGCACGAGGCCGGCGAGATAGGTCGGAAGGTCGGTGACACCCAGCATGAAACGGAGTCTCGCACGCGGGTACGACACTCCGGGCGGTGGGTTCAGGTCCTGGGACGACGCGCTCCGTCAGCCCTCGTCGCCGTTGAACAGGCGGTCCACGGAGAGCTCCAGCTCGACGCCGGCCTCGTCGGGCGCGAAGAACGACGCAGACCGGGATGCCCGCCTGGGCGTAGGCCGTGTCCGCATCCCGCTCCGGCCACTCGTCGGTAACCGATGAGTCTCGATAACGCTTTCGCCGTCGTGTGCGGGGTTCGGCAACCGGGCAGGGCGGAAATCCGTCTCATGAGATACCGCCAGACCCAGGGGGCCGAGATGACAAGCACCAGAAGGACCGGGCGCGGCCGCGCGCACCGTCGCAGCCGTGCCGCGGCGACGACCGGCGCCGCCGTCGCCGTCCTCGCGCTGACCGCCGTGACCGCGGGGTGCGAACCGCAGGCCGCGGGCAGCACCCCGTCGGCCGCGGTGCCCACGCAGACGAGCGGCAGCCCCACCGACGACGCCAAGCCCGGCCCGGACGGGCCGGGGACGCCGACGCCGTCCGCGAGCACGGCACCCAGCAAACCGGCGAGCACACCGCCGAAGCCCACGCCCTCCGCCACGACCGCGCCCGACCCGCAGGGCAAGGTGCTGATGGCGAGCGGCGCGCAGGGCAAGCAGGTGCGCGAGCTCCAGGCCCGGCTGCGCCAGATCGGCCACTTCGACCGCAGCCCCACCGGCTACTACGGCACCGTCACGGTCGCCGCCGTGCAGTCGTTCCAGGGCAAGCGGGGGCTGTCCCGTACGGGGAAGGCGGACTCGCTCACCTGGCAGAAGCTGCTCGGCATGACGCACGAGCCGACGGCGGCGGAGCTGAACCCGCCGACCACTCGTCCGGTCGCGAAGCCGGACAAGCGGTGCCTGAAGGGCCGGGTGATCTGCATCAGCAAGAACAGCCGGTCGCTGTCCTGGATGATCGACGGCAAGGTGCTCTCGTCGATGGACGTGCGGTTCGGCTCGCAGTACACGCCGACCCGCGAGGGCACCTTCGCCGTCTACTGGAAGTCCCGGCACCATGTGTCGACGCTCTACGACTCGCCCATGCCGTACGCGATGTTCTTCAGCGGCGGGCAGGCGGTGCACTACTCGTCGGACTTCGCGGCCCGCGGCTACAACGGCGCCTCGCACGGCTGCGTCAACGTGCGGGACGAGGGGAAGATCGCCTCGCTGTACGCCCAGGTCCGCAACGGCGACAAGGTCGTCGTCTACGGCTGAGCGCCGGACGGGCGGCCGGCGGATGTGAGGGGCGCGGGCGGGACCGGGGGAACGTGTCCCGCCCGCGCCGTTGCGCCGAGCCGAAGGTACGGGGGGAACCCCGGCTCAGGACGCTGCCGATGACCAGTCGGCTCACTCTGTACTGCGCCGGCGTGCCGAAAATCGTCACACCCGGTGGTGGACGGGGTCAGCGGGCCGCGACGGGGGTGGCGGGCGCCGAGGCCCCGAGGTCCGCTCCGGGGCCCGTGCCGGGCTCCGTGGCGGAGCCGGCTTCCGGGTCCGGTACGGCGAAGGCCGCCGAGGGCTGCGGGGACGCGGGGGTGAACCCGATCGACGGGAGCGAGCCGGAGCCGCCGGACGGCGAGTCGCCGTCGCTGCCCGGATCACCGCCGCTGTCACCGTTGCCGCTGTCGTCACCGCTGCCGTTGTCGCTGTCCCTGCCGCTGCCTCGGTTGTCGCCGGCCGTGTCGAGCATCCGCTCACAGAACCGGTCCAGGTTGCGGGCGCCCTTGGCCAGCGCTTCGAGGCGGCTTCTGCGGTCGTCGTCGAGCTTGCCGTCGCGGTAGTCGCGGCAGGCCTTGAGCGTCTTGGCGTACCAGGCGCCCGAGGTGCCGCCCGGCGAGGTGCCGGGCTGCCCGGAGCCGTCGCTGTCGCCGGCTCCGGGGTCCTGCGTGCTGTCCGGGGAGCCGCCGGCCGGGTCCTCCGGCTGTCCCGCGCCGGTTCCGCCCTCGGTGGCGGGGCCGCCGGTGGGGCCGGTGCCCCGGGTGCTCCGCCCGCCGGGGCGGGCGGAGTCCGGTGCCTCGGGGGGCGAACTGCGCGGGCTCGGCGTACCGTCCGGCGGCTCGGGCGTCCCGTCGTCGGGCGTGAGACCGGAGCCGAGCTCCTCGGGCGAGGCGGCGGCCGACACCGACGTCGCCGGCGAGGGGGTGTGCCGGCCGAAGGGACCGGGCAGCACCCCGGTCCCGGCGGCCACCGCCACCCCGCCGATCGCACAGCACGCGAGGGAGGCGACCAGGCCGAAGCGGACGGGCCGGCTCCAGCTCGGCGGGCGGGCGCCGGAGGTCCCGGTGCCCGGCCCCTTGCCGGAGGCGGCGCGCCCGATGTGTACGGGCGCGAGCACGCCGCCCCCGTCCGGCCCGGCGGCGGTCGCCCGGCCGGCCCGCGCGGACGCTGGGCGGTTACGGGCCGCGGAGCGCGGAGCGGCGCGGAAGGCGGCCAGTGCGGCGGCCTCGCCGGGAAGTTCCCCGGTGGCCGGGCGGGCGGACCGGGCAGCGGCGTCCAGGGCGGCCGCGAGCCTCCCGGCGTCCGGTCCCTGCTGGCCGTCGACAGGATCGACCGGTTCACGGCGGAGCATTCTCTCCGCCGCTTCCTTGTCAAGCCACTCGTACTGCTCGTCGGCCATCACATGTCCTTCTGCGTCCAAAGACGCGAATGCGTCACACCGGCGGGCGCCACCAGGCCGGTGCGGGAGGGGCGTTGCGCGGGTACGGCGCCGAGTTCGGCCGTCCGGCCGGCCGCGCTGCCGTGCGGCGCCTGCACGGGGGCCGGCCCGTCGCCCGGCCCCCTGGGGGCGCCGACTCCGCCGGCCGGGGCGCCGCCCTCCGTGTGGTCCACGGGCGGCGGATCGCCGCCGCCCGGACGCGTGGTGCCGTCCGGCGGGTCCGCGCTGTCCGCCCGCAGCAGTTCGGCGAGCCGCTTCAGCCCCCGGTGGGCGGCGGTGCGTACCGCACCCGGCCGCTTGCCCAGGGTCTGCGCCGCGCTCTTGGCGTCCAGCCCGACCACCACACGCAGGACCACGGCCTCGGCCTGGTCCTGCGGGAGCTGAGCGATGAGCGACATGGTGCGGCCGGTGGCCAGGGACTCGATCGCCTCGGCCGCCGTGTCGGACTCGGCGGGCTTCTCGGACAGCTCCGTCTCGTCGCCGCCGGACGAGGGCCGCCTGCCGCGCATCCGCAGATGGTCCAGGGCGCGGTTACGCGCTATGCGCGCCGCCCACCCCCGGAACCGGTCCGCATCACCGCTGAACCGGTCGAGGTCGCGCGCTATCTGGAGCCAGGACTCGGACGCCACGTCCTCGGCGTCCGGCTCCCCCACCAGCGTCCTTATGTAGCCCAGCAACCGCGGCTGCACAGCGCGGTACACAGTACGGAAGGCGTCCTCGTCCCCGTCCTGCGCCGCGAGCACCGCGGCGGTAAGCCCCGCGTCGTCCCCCAGCACTCCCTCAACCCGCCCTGCTGTCCCGAATCGCAGCTGGTCACCACTGCCGCGCCACCCTGCGCGACTCAGCACGCTACGTCCTTCGCGGGCATCACGTCCATGACTTGTACAACCCGCAACATTGTGTGGGCGCGCTGCGGTGTGACAGAAAACGCGTTCCCGGCGCTGAGATGAGTACGGGGTCGTTCCGCGGCCCCGCGGAAGACGACCGGGGCCTCTCCTGTGGGGGGTGGCGGCCCCGGTCGTCGTTCCATTTTGCCCTTCTGACCTGGCAAAACGAGGCCAGCGGGTCCCCCGCGTGGCCAGCGCGTGGCCAGCGCGGCGCACGCTCCAGGTCGACTGCGTGAAACGTGACTCCCCCGTCGGCCAGGAAGGGTCCTTCCTGGTGGATCCTTTTCTTCCCGCATCAGGTCAGCGAACCGGATGCGGACGAGCGGAAACCGAGACAGGAGTCTGCCCGAGGGGACGCCCAGGCACAGCCGTAGCAGCGGGTGTTTCACCTCTGGTGTGCTGAAGCGGTGGGTGCGCAGGTTTTCGACCGTCGATCCTCCAGCGGCATGCCTGCTTCGTACATCACCGGCGGACTGCCCTATCGGACCTTGGTGAGGCGATTCCCAGGCCAGCTGACCGTTCAGTGTTCTTACGCTGCGCTCAGCTCAATCGGACACCTCAGTCAGCGGAGGATCCGGGCAGCAGCCTGGAGCCCAGGGCCGTACGATGCAGGCGCAGGGGCCCACTGAATTGGGTATACCTCTTCCTACAGGCAGTCCACATCGGAGGGTGACAGGCGTATGGCGGCGAACGCCGAGCACCTGAAAGCTCTTGTGCGGGCGCACTCCGAAGCCAACGACAACCTCTTCTACAGCGTCGCCCTGCAAGTCGCGGCGAAGTCCGCCCGCCAGGGGCAGGGAAAGTTCGCAGTAGAGCTGCGTGAGCTGGTCGAGGCCGCCCAACAGCGGCAGGGAAAGCCGGGCACTCAGCGTGCCGCTACCCCGGTGGTGCAGCCCCGCGGTGAGCTGACCAGCCTCCTGACGGCAGGCTACCCAGACACCCAGCTCGACGACATGACCCTGGACGCCGGACTGCGTGCCTCGCTGGACCGCGTACTGCACGAACAACGACAGCGAGCACGTCTGGAGCGCTTCGGCTTTACCCCGGTGCACCGCATTCTGCTGTCCGGGCCTCCCGGGACGGGCAAAAGCATGACGGCAGCGGCACTGGCAGGAGAGCTGAAACTGCCCCTGTTCACCATTCGCCTGGACGGGCTGATCAGCCGATTCATGGGCGAGACCGCCGCCAAGTTGCGTCTGGTCTTCGACGCCGTGGCTCAGACCCGTGCGGTCTACCTGTTCGATGAGTTCGATGCTCTGGGAGCCGAACGGGCGGCAGGGAACGACGTCGGCGAAGCGCGCAGGATCCTCAACTCATTCCTGCTGTTTTTGGACGAGGCACCCTCTGAGAGTCTCGT
This sequence comes from Streptomyces sp. 840.1, assembly GCF_003751445.1. NCBI lineage: Bacteria > Bacillati > Actinomycetota > Actinomycetes > Kitasatosporales > Streptomycetaceae > Streptomyces > Streptomyces sp. 840.1. Next base: position 1,107,198 of record NZ_RJUU01000001.1, read on the forward strand.
GGTGGCCGGCACCAACCATCACCAGCTTCTGGACCAGGCTCTGTTCCGTCGCTTCGACATGATCGCCACCTACGGTCCTCCCACCGGGGAGGAAGCTGTACAGGTGCTGCAGCGACGTCTAGCCGGAATGGACACAAGCACACTACGGTGGGGCATCGTGACAGAACGTGCATCGGGCCTGAGTCACGCCGAGCTGGTCAAAGCGGCGGAAGCAGCAGCCAAACGAGCCATCCTGGCTGACCGGGACGTGGTGGACGAGCAACTGCTGCTGGAAGCCCTGAGCGAGCGGCACGCCACCCACCATGCCTGAGCCCGACTCTTCCGCACGGCTCAGTCCGCACCTGATCGTGCCCTGGGAGGCCGCCACCCTCACGCCACGCTCCGAGGTTCCCGGAAGGAGCGGTCCAGACCTGGTTCAGCACATGGACCGGCAGGGGCACGCCGACGCTTTGGTGGACGGGCTGGAGACGGCCCGCCGTGAGGCGACCCAGCTCGTGCAGCAGACGCCCGAGGACCGTCAGCCTAACGGTTTCGCGGTGCGCATCGAGGCGGCTCGCGACCATTCTCTGAGCCTGGAGCGCCTGGATGCATCCGGCCTGACACTCATGAGCAGCCACCCGCAGACCGAGAGCAGGCAGCAGGACGCGCTGGTCTGGATCCCCTTCGACAAAGTCGCCTCGTTCACCCAGCGGATCGCCGACTTCACTGATAACACCCCCGGCGGTAACCCCAAACAGGCTCTGCTGGTGGCCAACATGGAACAGGTCCAACGGGCTCTGCTGGAGCACCTCTGGCAGGAGCGCCAGGATCTGCCGCCGCTGGACGAGGAGCGGTGGTGGGAGTTGTGGTTCGATCCGCGGATCTCGCCAACGGCAGTTGCCACCTTGCGTTCCCTGGCCGAAGAGCGTCGCTGGCGGGTCAGTGAACGGGCGATCCATGTCGGGGAACGCCTGGTGGCCCACGTCTCGACGACCGGCAACGAGCTGGCGTTCCTGTTGGCCACGAACGCCTGCCCTACTGAGATCCGTAGCCCTACCTTTGCTGAGGGCCTCTACGCCGTCGACCGCGAGTTCCGCGTGGACCTCGTCAAGGATCTCGCCGCGCGAATCGAACCGGCCGCACCAGAAGCCCCGGCGGTGTGCATCCTGGACACGGGGATAGCTCAGGAGCACGCCCTGCTGAAGCCCGCGTTGCACGAGCGCGCCTACAGCGTGCTCCCTGGCAGCACCCCGGCCGACCGCATCGGGCACGGCACGCAAATGGCCGGGCTCGCCCTTTTCGGGGACTTCGCCGCAGCCCTTGAATCACGAGGTCCCGTCGTCCTCGGTCACGGCCTTGAGTCCGTGAAGATCCTCAACGACGCTCGCACAGCCGACGCGTCCCCGCGCACCTGCGCGGAGACCACTGCGAACGCAGTGGCAACCGCTGAGATCGGCAACGGAGGCCCCGCACCATCCGGACGGGTCTTCTCGATGGCCGTCACCCGGGAGTCCGGGGAAGGGGAGAACGGCGTAGACGGCACCGCGACCCTGTGGTCGGCCACCCTTGACGCCCTGGCAGCAGGCACGGACGTCACCGTCCGGGATGACCGGATCGAGCTGATCGGAGCGCCCGATCCTGAAGCGTCACGCCTGATCATCGTCAGCGCCGGCAATATCCGCGGTGCCGTGCCCCACCAGATGCGCCGCGATGACGGCACGCTGGATCCGCTGCTTCTGTCCGATCTGTCACGCATCGAGGAACCCTCCCAGGCGCACAACGTACTCACCGTCGGGGCGTGCACGCATATGGACGCCGTCCCCGATTCCGCCCTGTTCAGCGGATTTCGTCCGCTGGCCGCTCCCGGTTCCCTGTCCCCCTTCAGCCGGACATCGGTGGCGCTGACCAAGGGCTCCATCGCCAAGCCCGACATCGTTCTGGAGGGCGGGAACATGCTCGTCGCCCCTGACGACAGCATCCTGGACCCACACGATCTGGTAAGCGTGGCGACCACCCACCACGACCCGGCGCGTCAGCTGACCTGGACGAACGCCACGAGCGCTGCCACGGCCCAGGCGGCTGCGCTCGCCGCCACGGCGATGAGTACCTACCCCGGGCTGCGGCCGGAGACTGTTCGCGCCCTTCTCGTGCACGAAGCCCAGTGGACCCCTGCCATGGTCGAACAGGGCCTGTTCAAGAAGACCGGCGCCCCCAAACTCGCCAAGGGCGACATGATGCGACAGGTGATCCGCCGGTACGGGTGGGGCATGCCCACCGCCGAACGTATCCGCAGCAGCACCTCGAACGCCGTCACCATGATCATCCAGAGCACCCTGGTGCCGTACAAGGTCAAGGGCGGTCAGGTTCGCCTGGCCGAACTTAAGCTGCACGAGCTGCCCTGGCCCCTGGAGCAACTGCGTGACCTAGCCGAGACCACCGTAGACCTGCGTGTGACGCTCGCCTACATGATCGAACCCAATCCCGGCCGGCGCGGCATGCTCGGCCGCTACAGCTACGCCTCACACGGCCTTCGCTTCGCCATCAAAGGCCCTACCGAATCCAGCGACTCCTTCCAGAGGCGACTAGCGGAACAGGCCGAACACGAGAGCGACGGCCTTGGCAACCCCAAGGCATTCGAGTCCGACAGCAAGTGGCTGATTGGCCCCCGGGCCCGCAATCTCGGCTCCCTGCATGCGGACATCTGGCGCGGATCGGCGGCCGAACTCGCCGACTGCGGCACGCTCGCCGTCTACCCCGTCGGAGGCTGGTGGAAGGCGAACAGGCGCAACGCCCGCATCGGCTTGCCCGTCAGCTACGCCCTTCTGATCTCTCTGCGCACGCCCGAGGTCTCCACCGACCTGTATACCCCCATCGCCGCACAGCTGGGCGTTCCGGTAGAGGTGACCCCAGCCGCCTACACCGAAATCGCGGACGGCATTCCCATTCAGATGCAACTCGGCTGGTAAGTAATCAATCGAGGCTAGTACCTAGCTTTTACCTCAACCCAACCATTTCTCTCCCTAGACTGACGCGCGAAGAGAGCGCAGACACTGGGGTGGAACTATGCAGCAGACCGTACGACTGGAACTTCTGAGGCTTGCTGACACAGACGATGACGAGTTGCTGCGTCTTGGAGGCCAGCTGCGGCGCTCGCTCCGGGAGTTGGACGTACTAGACGTACGAACCGGGCACTCCACGGATGAGATCTCGAAGGGAGCAAAGAGCGGCGAGCTGGTCGCTGCTGGATCGGTTGTCGTCACGGCCGCGTCTCTTGCTCTGCGTCAGGTTCTCCTACTCGCCGACACCTGGTTGAAGAACCGGCCTGTGCGCGGTATCAAGGTGGAGTTGGAAGGCCATGTGATCGAGTTGAGTGATGCCTCGACTGCCGAGCGGGCTCGTTTGATCGACAATTTCCTCGCTCACCACGAGGTTCTGGGCGAGGGCCGCTCCGAAGAGCGCTCCGCCGAGCAGTCCCGATAATATGGCCGCTCAGCCGTTCGGCAACGGAAACCGCGGAGCCCTGCTCATCGGTACAGGGACATACGATCACCCGGAACTTCCAGCGCTCCGGTCACCCGAAGTGGACTGCACTCGCCTGGCCACCTTGTTGCGTGACCCAAACATCGGCGCATTCGAGGTACAGACACTCATTGATGCCGACCGCGCCGCGTTGGAACGGGCAATCGGAGAGTTCTTCCTCAGCGCTTGGGGCGACGACGTACGCCTCCTATACCTCTCTGGGCACGGGATCGTAAGTCGTAACGACAAGCTTCACTTCGCTATCCGTCAGACGGATCCTGGCCGACCTTCCTATACAACGATCTCTGCGGCATTCATCCACGAGGTCATGGATGAATGCCGTGCTCGTAGCATCGTTGTGATCCTCGACTGCTGCTACAGCGGTCTCTTCCTACCCGGGGCTAAGGGTGACGAATCGGCAAGATTTGAGGAGGCGCTGGCAGGGCAGGGCCGCATCGTCATCACCGCCGGTACAAGGTCGCAGAGAGCCTGGGAGGGGGAGCATCTTGACGCCGAGACGCCCGCACCATCACTCTTCACCGGGGCACTCATCGAAGGCATATCCAACGGCGCTGCCGATCTCAACGGCGACGGTGTAGTCACCCTCCAGGAGCTCTACCGATTTGCCTGCGAGCGTCTGCACCAAGAGGGAGCCGCTCAAACCCCTCGTATGGGCGGCGAGATGCAGTACGACATTGCGCTCGCTAAGGTGCGGAAGCAGCGGAAGTCAAGGGCCTCGCGACCCAACCGTACGGGTAGCCGGACTCGCCCATCCTTGGGTCTTCAAGCACAGCGCAAGCCTGAGCCCTGGCAAGCCCGAGCCGCTTTCGGGCCAGCTCGGCAGCCCATCCTGTCCGCTGGCGTGCTTGTAGTGCACGAGCCATACAAGCTGCATGCGATAGACCTCGAATCTCGACAGCGGTTGCCCCTGATCAAGATGTGCTATCCAGGCAGCCCCGCCCTATATAGGCACGCGGCTTACTTCCCCGGAAAGGGCGGTCACTTGCAAATGACTGACCTGCGGACCGGAAAGCACCGAGCGTCACACCCAGCCGCAATCCGCGACGGGTTGCTAGGCGTTTCAAAGGGCGTGCTGTACGCAACTGATCAGAACGGCACCCTGCGCGCCTTTGCGCCGTCGACGCTTAGACCTCTTTGGTCGGTTGCCGCAGGCGGACTTACCGTCACTTCTCCACCCCAAACAGCCGCCAAATATGCGCTTTTCACGGCTGCGGCGTCCCCAATTCCCGGCGCGACAGCGAGCTTTAGCGCGGATCACATGGTGGCTGTCACTGACGGGAGGGTGGTCTGGTCCTACGAGGCCGAGGCCCCTCTATCTCCGGATTGGACGGTCACAGACAAGGGCATCTACATCGCCTTGCAACCGGAGAAACCTCTCTCGTGTCAGCGAATCGTGGCGGTGAACCCTGAGAACGGACAACTACTTTGGTGGTTCGATACTAAATCGCTCCTAGCATCGGCTCTAGTCGCCACCGACGAGGTACTGCTCTTCGGTGACACGGAAAACCGGCTTGTGGCTCTAGACACTAATACTGGAACCGTTCTCTGGGAGAAGAAGACCGACGGCCGCCTCCTCAACCGACCGTCCATTGAAGGTGGCGCTCTGTTCACAGCCGACCGCGCCGCGAAGCTCGTCAGATGGAACCTGCTGACGGGTCGAAAGGTCCGATCCTATGACCTCCTGGTAAGTCCAGACCGTCAAGGATTCCCCGCGATCAACGACGGTGTCTTGTACGCGACTGGCGCGCGAGGTGACGTACATGCGCTGCCCCTATGAACTCGCCGGCACCACAGCCCTCGGGGGGCCGATTCGATGGTTGGACGCCGTGGCCAGCGCGTGGCCAACAGCGGTCAGGAACAGGCAGAAACACCCAGGTGGAGGCCGATCCAGGCAGCAACGGAGAACCTCCACCCTGGGTACCAAAATGCCTGGTCAGGGGCCCTTTATCTGGCAGTCCAGCCAGGGGTGGCGGCCCCGGTCGTCGTTCCATATACCCCCTCTGAGCTGGCAAAACGTAGGTCGCAGACACGCCACATGGCCAACGTGTGGCCAACACACCCAGGCGTTCACCCGATGCGGGGTGTTGCCGCTGTATGCCGATTCGCGTGTCCGTGGGAGGACGCATGGCCGTTGACGTGTCGGTGCAGCTGACGTACTCCGTGACGTGGCGGGAGATATCCGACGGGTTGAAGATCCAGATGCGGCACAGTCCGGTCGGGCGGTGGTCCCGTCGCATCATGTGGGGCCTGGGCGCGTTCCTCGCCTTCGCGATCGCGGCCACCGTGCTGACCCGGGGCATCGGTGCCGTGGACACGAGCACGTGGAGCGCATTCCTGGTCACCTGTCTCCTGTTGGCAGGAGTCCGCCGGTTGGCGGCTCTGCGCCTGCTGAGCTACGCCCGGCACCTGGGAGAACACTGCGTGACCGTCGACGCATCCGGGATCAGGACGGTGACCGGGCGGCATACGCAGGAGACCTGCTGGCAGTTCTACGGACGCTGCGTCGAGGGCCGGCGGGTATTCGTGCTGCTCACTCCGGACGTGTCGAGAGCCGGGATAATGATCCTTCCCAAGGGCGGTCTGGCCTCACCGCAGGACTCGGACCGGCTGCGCGAGCTCATCGCCGGCCGTCTCGCCCCTGTCCCTGCCGCGTAGCCGCAGGCGCCCGTCCTGCGGCTGCCGGTCCTCGCGGTGACACTTCCGGGTGCGACTTCGCTTGGTTGGGGGGAGTGGCCGAAAGGGGTCCCCCGCCGGGTGTCCGGATGAGGCCCGGGAATGACGGCTGGGGGCTGCGGTGGGTTTGGGCGGAGAGCAGAGACGTGCTTTGTCTGCCGGTGAGATGCGCGTGGGGGTGGCTGAGTTCGTACGGCGGGTGACAGCCCGGAACCGGTTGTCCCTGGACTATTCGGTGGCGGGGCTGCGTGTGGTGGACCGCATTACCGACGGGCTTCGCGGTGGGCAAGTCGGTGGCCCTGCACGGCAACTCCGGCCAGTTGACCCGCCTGACGACCAGCAAGCGCATGTACGGATAACGGGGAGCACCCCTTGGCTTACAAGCGGATACCGCCCAGACCTCAACGACTGACGCGAGCAGCTATTCCTGCCCTGCTCGGTCGCATGGTCCCGGAGGTCCAGGAGCAGGCCGAGGCCGCGTCGGACCTGGACCTGTACGACTTCCTCAAGGACGTCTTCACCGACGGGCTCCTCGTTCCACTGCTCCATTCCGCGCAGACACACGATGCGGCCGATGGCGCGCTGGCGCGGTGTTTTCGTTTCGTCGAGATTCTGTTGACAAGTCCTGACGCGTCCATTCGGTCCGCAGCCGCGTTCCAGGTGATCGAGCCGCTTTTCGATGACGAGCGGCTCCTGGTCGCATCCTTCCCGGCGATGGGAGAGGAAGCGCTTGCCGTCGCCGCAGACACACTCGACCTCGACCGGATCTCCTCGGACGCGCGGAGCGTCCTGCGCCCGTACCTGAGTTGTCCCGGTAGCTGATCCAGACTTTTCGCGAGAGGCGACGCTGACTACGCTCAGCGACCGCGTCGACTGGCCGCAATTTGATCCGCAAACACACGTGGGCGGCGATCACTCCCAGGAGCCTTGGGGTGATCGCTGCCCAACCCGCAGTGGCCGACCCGCCGGTTGGCCGCATGGTCAACGCGTGACCAACAGCGCCCGGGGACAGGCAGAAAAACCCGGATCGAGGCCGCTCCAGACAGTAAGCGAGGACCTTCGTCCAGACGCCAAAACGCTGGGTCAGGCGCCTTTCATGGCGCAGTCCGGCCAGAGGTGGCGGCCCCGGTCGTCGTTCCGGCTCCTCCCCACATCGACCAGGCAGTACACAGGTCGCGGGGCCCCGGAACGGATCGGGCGATTCACCCGCCGGGACACGGCGAACAAGGAATTCAGGCGCTGCCCAGCTTGAAACCCACACCGCGCACGGTGATGATCCAGCCGCTTCCGCCGAGTTTCCCGCGAAGGCTGCTGACGTGGGTGTCCACGGTCCGCCGGGACCAGGAATCGCCCCATACCTGCTGCAACAGCCGCTTACGCGAAACGACGGTGTCGGGATGCGACGCGAGAAGGCACAGGAGGTCGAACTCCTTTCGGGTCAGTCCCACCTCCCGGCCGTCCACGCTGACCTCACGGGAGTTCACGTCGATGTGCAGGGGGCCGTGGTCGATCGCCTGCCCCAGCCGGCGCTGCGTCCTCACCCGGCGCATGACGGCCTCGATGCGGGCCATCAGCTCGCGGAACCCGTACGGCTTGACCAGGTAGTCGTCCGCGCCGGCCTGCAGGCCGAGCACCCGGTCCAGTTCGGAGCCGCGAGCGGTGACGACGATCAGCGGGACGCAGCTCACCGAACGGATGGCCTTGCACACCTCCAGGCCGTCCAGGTCGGGCAGTTCGAGGTCCAGCAGGACGAGATCCACGCTCTCGTGGGCCTCCAGGGCCACGCTGCCCCGGTCCACCGCGGCCACCTCGTGGCCCTGCCGCCGCAATCCGTCCTCCAGCGCGAGGGCGTCGGCGGCGTCGCTCTCGACTATCAGGATGCGCCACCCGCCCGCCGAGGGCAGTCCCGCGCGCAACGGGCCCGGCAGCAGCTCGGTCACCGACCGCTGCGTCGGGACCGACCTGGCCTCGGCCTGCTGGGCGGGTATGTGCTGAATGGGTATATGAGGCCTCGGCAGGACCTCTGACGATCTTTGCATCACGCTCTCCCCCGGCAGGCCAAGTTCGTTGCACAAAGCGAAACTTGAACACAAAGATACAAACCGGGATGCCGAATTCAAAGCTTCGGCAGTGAATTCACTGTTGCAGTCATATGAAGCAATATTCCCCTCGTCGAGATCACTTGAGCATTTCCCGCATTTCGGTTCCGCGGTTCCGATTACGCGTGTGCCCGGCGATCATTCGCGCCCCGGCCCCGCCTCAGGCGCGCCCCCGGTCCTCGGCGTCCACCAGCCTGCGCAGCAGCGCCGTCAGCGTCTCCCGCTCGGCGCTGGTGAAGCAGTCGAGGAACGAGTCCTGGGACTGTTCGGCCACGAGCCACAGCCGGCGCTGGAGCGCCACCCCCTCGTCGGTGAGCTCGACCAGCTGGCGCCGCCGGTCGGCCAGGTCCCGGGTACGGCGCACCAGCTCCTGCTTCTCGAGCGCGTCGAGGTAGCCGCCCAGATGGCTGCGCTGGAATCCGAGCCGGTCGGCCAGCACGTGCTGGGGCAGCGGGCCGAAGTCCGACAGGGCGGTCAGGGTCGCGAAGTGCGGCAGCCGCAGCCCGTTCCTTCCCACCGCTTCCACCAGGGCGTCGTGCCCGATACGCGCCGCGTGGCCGGCCAGGTACGAGGGCAGCGCCAGCAGGCTCGGCGGCCGGGGCGCCGCCTCCGTCCGCACCGGCGCCGGACCGGCCGTGCCGTCGGGACCGCTTCCAGGGGTTTCGCTCATGCGTTCACGATACCGGAATATAGTGCCTGGACGTAAGGATGACATCATGTAATCATTCCATGGTGATATCAGTTCGGCGCTCCCGGCCTCCTTTCCGGACCGCGGACGGCGGCGCCCCTTTCCCGGAGGACCGCTCCATGACCGACATACCCGCAGCGCCGGCAGAGGTTCCGGCCACCGGCGCGCGGGGCGGCACCGCCGCCCCCTTCGCCGCCCTGCTCCTCGCCGTGCTCTCCTTCTCCCTGATGCAGACGATGGTCGTGCCGGCGCTGCCCGACCTCCAGCGCGAGTTCGACGCCTCCACCACCGGCGTCTCCTGGGTGATCAGCTCCTTCCTGCTCACCGCCTCGGTGGCCACGGCGCTGCTGGGGCGGGTCGGTGACATGTTCGGCAAGCGCCGGGTGCTGATCGCCAGCCTCGCCGTCTTCGCCGCCGGCACCCTGCTGGCCGCCCTGTCCGACTCACTGGCCCTGCTGATCGCCGCCCGCGCGGTGCAGGGGGTCGGGTCGGCCGCCTTCCCTCTGGCGTTCGGCATCGTGCGCGACCAGTTCCCCCGCGAGCGGGTGCCCGTGGCGATCGGACTGATCTCCTCCACGTTCGGCATCGGCTTCGGAGTCGGGCTGATCATCCCCGGCCCGATCGTGGACGCCCTGAACTGGCACTGGATCTTCTGGCTCGGCCTGGTGGTGATCCTGCTGGGCATCGCGGCCGTCGCCGTGTTCATCGAGGAGTCCTCGGTCCGCTCCCCAGGCCGGATCGACTGGACGGGCGTGGCCCTGCTGAGCGGCGGCGTCGTGGCGCTGCTGCTCGCCATCAGCGAGGGCAAGTCGTGGGGCTGGGCCTCGGGCGGGGTCATCGGCCTGTTCGTCGCGGCCGCCGTACTGCTCGTGGTGTTCGTCTACGTCGAGAACAAGGTGCGCGAACCCCTCATCGACATCGCGCTGTTGCGCAGGCCCGCCGTGCTCACCAGCCACATCACCGCGCTCATCATCGGCTTCGGCATGTACGGCGCCTTCACGCTGGTGCCGCTGCTCGCCCAGACCCCGTCGAAGGCCGGATACGGCTTCGACGCCTCGGTGACCGAGTCCGGTCTCTTCATGGTGCCGATGGCGGTGACCATGCTGATCGCCAGTCCGCTCGCCGGACGGATCGGCGCGAGCCTGGGCTGGAAGCTGCCGCTGGTCCTGGCGTGCCTGATCGGCCTGGTCGGCTTCGTCATCTACGCGGTGGCGCACGACACCGAATGGGCGTTGTATGCGGGATCGGCGGTGCTGGGAATCGGCGTCGGGTTCGCCTTCGCCGCCCTGGCCAATCTCGTGGTCAGCGCGGTCGACCGCAGCCAGACCGGCGAGGCGACCGGCATCAACACCATCATGCGCACCATCGGCGGCTCGCTCGGCGCGCAGATCGCCGCGTCGCTCGTGGCGTCCGAGACGATCCCCGGCACCCGGATACCCGCCGAGGGCGGCTACACCACCGCGTTCGTCATGTCGGCGGTCGCGCTGGGGGTCGCCACCCTCGCGGCCCTCGCCGGACCGGGGAAGCTGTGGCGCAGCGCCTCCGCACCGGCCCCCGCAACCGCAACCGCACCCGCGCCCAGCAGCGGGCCCCCGGCCTAGGAGTTCGCGCACATGCCTGACTACGGACACGACCTCCTCTTCGGCGCGGTCCTGGTGCCGTCGGCGGACCGGGGCGAGGACGCGGTGGCGCTGGCCCGGATCGCCGACCGGTCCGGCCTGGACCTGGTGAGCGTGCCGGACCACCCCTACCGGCCGGAGCTGCTCGACGCCTGGGTGGTGCTCGCGGTCATCGCCGCGTCCACCACCCGGATCCGGGTGCTCCCCAACGTCGCGAACCTCCCGCTGCGGCCGCCCGCCGTGCTGGCGCGCACCGCGGCCGGCCTGGACCTGCTCAGCGGCGGCCGGGTCGAACTGGGCCTGGGCGCCGGGGCCTACTGGGACGCCGTCGCCGCCGACGGCGGGCCCCGGCGCACCCCCGGCGAGGCGGTCCGCGCGACCCGCGAGGCCATCGAGATCATCCGGGCCCTGTGGACCCCGGGCCGGCCGCTCCGCTTCGACGGCAAGCACTACGGGCTCGACGGCGCCGCCCCGGGCCCGGCCCCGGCGCACCCCATCGGGATCTGGCTGGGCGCGATCGGCCCCCGGATGCTCGGGCTCGCCGGGGCGGCGGCCGACGGCTGGGTGCCCAGCGTCCCGCACGTACCGCCGGGCCGCCTCGCCGCCGGGCACCGCGTCATCGACGAGGCGGCGGCCGGGGCGGGCCGCGAACCGGCGGCGGTGCGCCGGCTGTACAACCTCTCGCCGGGGCCGGGCGGCTTCCCCCGGGGAGCCCCGGACACCTGGCCCGAGCAGCTGGCCGCGCTCACCCTGGAGCACGGGACGAGCGCGTTCCTGCTGCCCGCGCAACAGCCGCGCCTGATCGAGGTGTTCGCCGCGGAGGTGGCGCCCGCCACCCGGGAGCTGGTGGCCGCCGAACGCGCGCGTGCCGCTGCCCCGGCAGGTCCCCGGCCGATTCCCGCCCCGGCCCCCGCCCCGCCGGCGCCGGACAGCGGCCGGGCGGGCGCCGCCGGGCCGGGGGACCGTCTCTCCGTGCGGCCCACACCGGACCCGGGTGTGCGCCGGTCCACCGAGCGGCTGTGGGACGAGTCGACCCGGCCCACCGGACCGCCCGCCGACCCGGACCGGCGCTATCCGCGCCGCGAACAGGAGCCGGCCCGCAACCTGGTCGCGGCGCACGACCAGCTCCGCAGCGACCTGGACCGGCTCGGCGAGGTGGTCCGGGAGGTGCTGGCCGACACCAGGGACCCGGGCGAGGCGCGCTCCGAGATCGCCGAGCTGACCCTGCGCCAGAACATCTGGACGCTCGGCGCCTACTGCGCCTCGTACTGCCGGGTGACCAATCTGCACCACACCCGGGAGGACCAGGATCTCTTCCCCTACCTGCGCCGCTCCGATCCGCGTCTCGGCTCGGTGCTCGACCGGCTCAGCGAGGAACACCACGCCATACAGGGCGTGATCGACCGGGTCGACCGCGAGCTGGTCGCCTTCGCCGGTGCGGGCCGGGACCCGGACGGGCTGCGGGCGGCCATGGACCTGCTCACGGACACCCTGCTGTCGCACCTCTCGTACGAGGAGAGCGAGCTGATCGAGCCGATGGCGAGGTTCGGCACCGGCTGGTGACGTGCGGCGGCCGTGCTCCCGCGCCGTCCGTGCGCCACCGGCCGGGCCGCCGCGCTATCCGGGCTCCTGCCCCGTCGCCACCGGCCGGGACAGCTCCGCCGACCAGGCGGACCAGGAGCCCGGGTAGAGGGCCGCGCCGGTGATCCCGGCGCGTTCCAGGGCCAGCAGGTCGTGGCAGGCGGTGACCCCGCTGCCGCAGTAGACGACGACCTCCGATCCCTCCCGCACGCCCAGCGCCTCGTAGCGCGACCGCAGTTGCCCGGGCGTGGCGAACGTCCCGTCCGCAGTGAGGTTCTCGCTCCAGGGGGCGCTGCGGGCGCCGGGGATGTGGCCGGAGCGGATGTCGGAGGGCAGGACGGTCTCGCCCGAGTACCGTCCGGCGGCGCGGGCGTCCAGGACGACGGCCTTCCCCGCCGCGACCTCGTCGGCGCTCCGCAGCACCCCGGCGGGCCAGTCCACCGGGGTCAGCCGGGCTGCGGGGAGCGTCACCGGACCGGTCTCGGTGCCGTCGGGCCAGCCGGCCGTCCCGCCGTCGAGGAGTGCGGCGGGCCGCCCGGTGCGGCGCAGCAGCCACACCAGCCGGGCCGCGTACGCACCGCCGTCGGCGTCGTAGGCCACCACGGTGGAGCCGTCCCCGATGCCGAGCGCGCCGAGCGCCTCCGCGAAGACGGCCGGGTCGGGCAGCGGGTGCCGCCCTTCCCTGTCGTCGGGCGGCCCGCTCAGGACGGTGTCGACGTCGGCCCACACCGCGCCGGGCAGGTGCCCGGCGAGATAGGCGTCGTAGCCGCTGCGGCCGTCCAGGAACCACCGGACGTCGACGAGCACCAGGCCCTCGCGGTGTTCACGCACCCAGGCCGCGTCGACGACGGGCGGCGGGGCGGTTTCGTGGAGGTTCTCGTCAGGCACCGGCCGCCACCGTCCCCGCGCCCAGCCCCGTGACCTGGGGCAGCACTTCGGCGGCGGTGAGTTCGGTGGCCTCCTGCACCTGCGCGTAGGGGATGCCGCCCACGTCGATGGCGAGCAGGTGCAGATCGTGCCCCCACAGCTCGTGCAGCCGGCCCAGTTTGTCGACGACCTCGGCGGGGCTTCCGCAGATCGCGGGCCCGTCGGGGCCGATGTAGGTGTCGAAGTCGGGCGGCGTGGAGAAGTGGGTGTTGCCGGGCTTCTTCACGGTCAGGTAGTTGTTCATGTACGAGGACCACAACGACTTTGCCCGCTGCGACGATTCGGCGACGAAGACATGGCTGGCGGCACCCAGCCGGCCGGGCGGACCGGTGCGGCCGCTCTCGTTCCACAGGCTGCGGTAGGAGTCGAAGACCGGTGCGAAGGTGGCCGGTTCGCGGGCGGTGGTGCCCACCACCAGGGGCAGTCCGTGATCGACGGCGAGGTGCACGGACTCCGGTCCGATGCCGCCGCTGATCCAGATCGGCGGGCGCTGCTGGAGCGGCCGGGGCTGGACGGTGACCTCGTCGAGCGGCGGCCGGAACTCGCCCTGCCAGGTGACACGTTCCTCGGTCCACAGCCGCAGCAGCAGCTCGGTGTTCTCGCGCTTGCGCGCCGCCTTCGACTTCGGGTCCTGGTCGAAGACCGCGTACGGCTCGGGGAAGAAAGAGCCGCCCGCCATGAGTTCGAGACGGCCGCCGGACAGCAGGTCGACCAGGGCGTAGTCCTCGGCGACCAGCACCGGGTCGCGGTTGGCGACCAGGGTGGTGCCGGTGGCGAGCCGGATCGTCGACGTGTGCTCGGCTATCGCGGCCAGCACCAGGGCGGGCGAGGAGATCACGTCCCGCTCGCCGAAGTGGTGTTCGCCGATGGTGTACCAGGCGAAGCCGGCCTCCTCCGCCTCGGCCGCGGCCCGGACCACGTCCCGCAGCCGCTGCTGCTGGGTGAGGGTGCGGCCGGTGAGCGGGTCGGGAAGAAGGCTGCCGAAAGTGATGAGCCCTAGCTCCATGGGTTGTCCTCCGTCGGGCTTTCGATGCGTCGGTCGCCGGGCGCAGCGGCCAGCAGTTCCTTGGTGTAGGGGTGGTTCGGGGAGCGCAGCAGCTCGTCGGCGGGGCCGCTCTCCACGATCCGGCCGTCGCGCATGACGGCGATCCGGTCGCTGACCTGGGCGACGACCGCCAGGTCGTGCGAGATGAAGAGGTAGCTCAGGCCGTGGCGTTCCTGGAGGCCGATGAGGAGCTCCAGGATGCGGGCCTGGACGGTGACGTCGAGTGCGGAGACCGGCTCGTCGCACACGAGCAGTTCGGGTCCGAGCGCGAGCGCGCGGGCGATGGCAACGCGCTGGCGCTGGCCGCCGGACAGTTCGGCGGCCTTGCGGAGCTCGGTCCCGGCCGGCAGCGCCACGTCGTCCAGGAGGCGCCGCACGGTCGCGCCCCACTCCTTCGCGGTGCCGATGCGGTGGTTGCGCAGCGGCTCGGTGAGCAGTTCCGCGACGGTGAAGCGGGGGTTCAGCGAGGCGTAGGGGTTCTGGTAGACGAACTGGATGCGGCGGTGCAGGGCCCGGCGGGCTGCTCCCCGTGCGGTGGTGACGTCGACGCCGTCCAGCAGCACCGTGCCGCTGTCGGCCCGCTCCAGGCCGAGGATCATGCGCGCGGTGGTCGACTTGCCGGAGCCGGACTCGCCGACGAGGCCCAGGGTCTCGCCCCGGTCCAGCCGCAGTTCGACCCCGTCGACGGCGGTGCGCGAGCGGCGCCGGGACAGTGCCGGGCCCCGGACGGGGAAGGCGCGGGTCAGCCCGGACACCTGGAGCAGCGGGACCGGCGGCCGGGCGGGCTCGTGCGGCGTATCGGCCGGCGGGGTGCGGTCGCGGCGCGGCGGGCGCGCCGCGAGGGTGGGCGCGTCGGCCAGCAGTCTGCGTGTGTAGGGGTGCTGGGGGTCGGTGAGGACTTGTTCGGCGGGGCCCGCCTCGACCACCCGGGCCTGTGACATCACCACCACGTGCTGGGCGCGGTCGGCGACCACCGCGAGGTCGTGGGTGACCAGGAGCATCGCGGTGCCGGTGGTGGTCACCACGTTCTGGAGGTGGTCGAGGATCTGCCGCTGCACCGTGACGTCGAGGGCCGAGGTGGGTTCGTCGGCCACCAGGAGCCTGGGCCGGGCGGCGGTGGCGATGGCGATGAGGACGCGCTGGCGCATGCCGCCGGACAGTTCGTGCGGGTACTGGCGGGCGCGTTGCGCCGGGTCGGGCAGCCCGGCCTCGGCCAGCAGGTCGACGGCTCGGGCCGGGGCGTGCCTGCGGGTGGCCAGGCCGTGGACCCGGAGCACCTCGGCGACCTGGGCGCCGACGGGTTTGACGGGGTCGAGGGAGACGCCGGGGTCCTGCGGGATCAGTCCGACGCGGCGCCCGCGCACCTCCCGCCACGCGCGCTCGCCGAGCCCGGTCAGCTCCTCGCCCTGGAGGCGGACGGAGCCGCCCAGCACCCTGCCGCCGGTGGGCAGCAGGCCGATCAGGGCGTGGGCCGTGCTGCTCTTCCCGGAGCCGGACTCGCCCACCACGGCGGTGATCCGGCCGGCCGTGGCCGTGAGGTCGAGGCCGTCGACGGCGATGTGGGTGCCGCCCGCGGTGCGGTAGCCGATCCGCAGGCCCTGGACGGCCAGCAGCGGGGTGCCGGTGCTCCCGGCAGGTTCCGCCGCGCGGGGAGCCGGCTGTACCGGGTCCACCACGTTCACCGGTTTCTCCCTTCTGTCTCCAGCACCCGCGAGAGCCGGTTGGCGGCGAGTACGACGACGGTGACGGTGAGGCTGGGCAGGGTGGTCAGCCACCAGGAGGTGGCGAGGTAGTTGCGTCCCTCGGCGACGAGCGATCCCCATTCGGGGGCCGGTGGCGGCTCCCCGTAGCCGAGGAAGCTGAGGCTGGAGATGGCGAGGACGACGAGGCCGAAGTCGAGTGCGGCCAGGGCCAGTACGGGGCCGATCGCCGCGGGCAGGATGTAGCGGGGCAGGATGCGCCACCACCGGGTTCCGGTGAGGACGGCCGCCTCGACGTACGGCGCCGTCCGCACCCGCAGCACCTCGGCGCGCATGACCCGGGTGAACGCGGCGACGCTGGTCACACCGATGGCGATGGCCACCTGACCGGTGCCGAAGCCGAGCGCGGTGATGATCGTGAGCGAGAGCAGCACCGGCGGCACCGAGAGCATCACCTCGACGGCCCGCATGATGACGGCGTCCGTCCAGTGGCCGAAGAAGCCGGCGGCCAGGCCGAGCACCGCCCCGCCGCCGAACGCGATCAGGATGGCGGCGACGGTGGCGCGCAGCGACAGGGCCGCGCCGTGCACCACCCGTGCGTAGATGTCGCGGCCCAGTTGGTCGGTCCCGAAGAGGTGTTCGGCGCTGGGTGGCCGGAACCGCTCGCCCGGCACCCCGGACAGCGGGTTCCGGCCGGTGAACCACTCGGGTACGAGGGCCCAGCCGAGGACCAGGAGCAGTACCAGGACGGAGAGGGTGACGCCGGGCGAGCGCAGGGGCGCGCCCAGCAGTCGCCGGATGCGGGCGCGCTCCGGGGCGGGCTCCCGTCCGTCCCGGACCGGCTCCGCCCCGGCCACGGGCCCGGGGTCCGGGGCGACGGGCGTCTTCGTCAGTTCCGTCATGAGGTCACCAGCCGTCCCGTGGAGCGGATTCTGGGATCGAGCACCGGGTACACCAGGTCGATCAGCAGGTTCACCACCGCGAAGGCGAGGGCGGCGACGACCACGACGCCCTGGACGACGGGCAGGTCCTGGGCCGAGACGGCGGACTGGGTGATGCGTCCCATCCCGGGCCGCGAGAACACCGTCTCGACGACGACCGCGCCGCCGATCAGGTATCCGACGAGCAGGCCGAGGACGGTCACGGCCGGAATGGCCGCGTTGCGCAGCCCGTGCCCGAACAGCAGCCGGGCCCTGCCCGCGCCGGTGGCCCGGACGGTGTCGGCGTACGGCTCCTGAAGGGTGGTGTGCAGGCTCTTGCCGAGCACCTGGGCCACCAGGGCGGAACCCGGGATCGCCATGGTGAAGGCGGGCAGGACCGTGCTCTGCACTCCGCTGTTCCCGAGCGAGGGGAAGAGGTGCCACTGGAAGGAGAGCAGCTGGATGAGGATGAGACCCACCCAGAACGACGGCATCGATACCGCGAACGACGGTATGGAACGCAGCAGTTGACGTAGGAACGGGCTGGCGGTGAGGTTGGCGGCCACCCCGGTCAGGGTGCCGATGACGAGTGCGAGCACCAGTGCGATAGCGCCGATCTGGAGTGTCGGAGGGATCGCCTCGGTGATCATCCGGGAGACCGGCTGCCCGCTCTGGAGGGACGCGCCGAAGTCACCGCGCACCGCGTCCGCGAGCGCCGATCCGTACTGGGTGATCAGCGGGCGGTCGAAGCCCAGCTCCGCCCGGGTGGCGGCGATCTGTTCGGGCGTCAGCCCGGCGAAGCCGCCGCGTCCGCTCAGCATCAGCGCCACCGGATCGCCGGGCAGCAGCCGCAGCGCGACGAAGGTGAGGGTGAAGGCGGCCCAGACGACGAACAGCGCGCGCAGGATCCTGGTGACCGCGTACAGGGCCGTGTTCACAGGTGCCCCTCCCCTCAGCCGAGCCAGGCGTCGTGCAGGTCGAACCGGTTGGAGGCGTCGAGTCCGAAGCCGCGCACCTTGTCGGACACGCCGTGGACCTGGGCGCCCTCGTACAGCGGAACGGTGTCGGCGTGGTCGAGGATCCACTCGACGGCGCTGTTCACGGCGCTCTGGCGGCCCTTCTCGTCGGTCGCCGAGACCTCCTGCTCCAGGTAGGTGTCGAGCTTGCCGGCGGGCAGGTGCCAGAGGTTGTCGCCCTTGCTGTAGAAGAGGTTGCGCAGGACGTCCGGGTCGGCGCGGGTCACCCCGACGGCCGTCAGGTCGAACTGCCCCTTCTGCTGCTGCTCCACGTAGACGGGCGGTGCGACGGGCTTCAGCTTCACATCGACCCCGATCTTGCGGAGCTGCTGCTGCACGGCCTCGTTCGCGGGCGGCATCGGCGCGGGGATCAGCCAGGTGAGGGCCAGCGGCTTGCCGTCCTTCACCCGGATGCCGTCCTTGCCGGGCTTCCAGCCGGCGCTGTCCAGCAGGGCCTTCGCGCCGTCCGGGTCGTGGCGCAGCTTGTCGGAGAAGTCCTTGTAGTACGGGGTGACCGACGAGAGGACGCTGGTGGCGGGCTTGTAGGAGGAGCTGAAGACGGAGTCCACCAGCTCCTGCCGGTCGATGCCCTTGAGCAGCGCCGCACGGACCTTGTAGTCGGCGAGTATCCCCTTGTGGTTGAGGGAGAGCGGCGGGACCAGGCCGGGGCCGGGGGCCGACAGGACCCGGAAGCCGTTGCCCTTGAACTGGGCCTCGTCGGTGGGCAGCAGGGCCTTGGCGATCTGGACCTGGCCGGAGGTGAGGGCGCCGGTGCGGGCCCCGCCCTCCGGGATGAAGGAGAACTTGACCTCGTCGAAGTGCGCCGCGCCCTTGTTCTCGGCGATGGAGGAGGGCCAGGCGTAGTCCTTGCGCTTCTTCAGGACGACTTCCTGGTTGGTGGTGTAGTGGTCCAGCACGTACGGCCCGGAGCCGATGAACTTCCCCCGGCAGCGTTCGGCGGCGGACGCGGTGAAGGTCGCGGGCGACAGGATGCCCAGCCCTACGGTCGATGTCGCCTGGAGGAACTGGGCGTTGGCCGTGGAGAACTTCACGGTGAGCCGGTGCGCGTCGGTGACGGTGGTGCCCTGGTAGCCGATCAGATAGCTGGGGGCGCCGTTCGCCGGCAGCTTCACCAGGTTGTCGAACGTGGTCTTCACGGCGGCGGCGTCGACGGGCTTGCCGTCGCTGAAGGTCGCGCCGTCCCGCAGGACGAAGGTGAAGTCGCTGCCGTCGGCGCTGGTGGTGAACGACTTCGCCAGCCAGGGCACGATCTTGCCGGTCTTCGGGTCCTGGTAGGTGAGCCCGTCCACCACGGAACGGGTGATGTCCACCGCTGTGACCTGCCCGGTCTGCTGCGCGTCCAGGCAGCTCGGGTCCGCCTCGGCGCCGACCAGCAGCGTGCCACCGTCACGGGGTGCGCCGCTGCTCCCGCCGCCGCCGGGGTCGGTCCCCTCCCCCGAACAGGCCGCGACGGGCAGGACGACCGCGAGCAGTGCGATCGCGAGACGGAGCCGAGGACGCGGGCCGGTGGTTCTCGTGGACATCTGAGGGCCTCTCTGGAATGCGCGGTGGTGCGGACGTGCGGGGGGGGGAAGGAAATGACCGGTACGGGGGGAGGTCGGCCGGCCGGCGTTCCGGCGGGGGGCCTCAGACCTTGGCGACCGCCTCGCGGACGGCGGGCACGATCTCCTCGGCCCAGCGCCGGAGGCCGGTCTGTCCCGAGGGGTCGCCGGAGGAGAAGTAGACGAACCCGGAGGCGCCGTGTTCGAGCACCGCCTCGGTGAGTTCGGTGATCCACTGGTCCACGGATCCGCCGAGCCAGCGGCCGGACGGATCGCGGGGCACGCCGACCGCCGAGTCGGTGATGCGCGCGGGCAGGTTGAAGACGGTGGCGATGTCCGCCGGATCGCGCCCGGCGGCGCGGGCGGCCTCGTCGATGAGGGGCCGCGAGGACCGGTAGCGGTCGCTGTGCCAGTCCGCCGCGTTGCCGGGTATCCAGCCGTCGGCAGACCGCCCCGTGACGGCGAGGGACTTGGGGCCCACGGAGCCCGTCCAGATCAGCGGCGCCGGGACCGGTGCCGGATCGAGTGCGGCGATCCTGGTGAACTCGCCGTCCAGGCTTACCGGCGCCCCGCCGCCGGACAGCGCCCGGACCAGGCCGACGGCCTCCTCCAGGGCGCGTACGGCGGCGCCCAGATCGAGCCGGGTGGCGCCGAAGCGCTCGATGTCGTCCCAGTACCCGCCCGCCCCGAGGCCGAGCACGACCCGCCCGCCGGAGAGCGCGGACAGCGTCGACAGGGTGCGGGCCAGCAGGGGGACCGGCCGGGTCGGCAGATTGGTGACGGTCGTGACGCCCGTGATGTTCCGGGTCCGGCCGAGCAGCAGCGCGAGGGTGCTGTAGGCCTCCAGGCGGTCGCCGTAGTACGGGTGGTCGGACACGGCGAAGAAGTCGAGCCCCTCCCGGTCGGCGTACTCGACCCTGCGCACGACCTCCGGCGCGTCGGTCACCGCGACGCCGGGGCCGATTCCGAACCACAGTTTCCTCGCAGGCCGTTCTGGCATGGCTGGTGCCCTTTCCTTGTACTGGTTCACGGGCCTTGTACTGATCACGGGCCTTGTGCTGATCACGGGCCTCGTGCGGGTTCACGGGTCAGGCGCGTACGGCCTCGACGATGCTGCAGTGGCCGCCCGGCACGATGCGCGACAGCTTGAGGCCCGAGTCGGCCAGCAGGGTCTCGAACTCGGCGGCCGTGCGCTGCTGTCCGCCGGCCACCACCAGCATGTCGAGATCCATCAGCGAGACCGTGGGCCTGGGGCGGGGCCGGTCCGGGAGGACCGCCTCGACCAGCAGGACGTGTCCGCCGTCGGTCAGCGCCTCCCGGGCGTTGACGAGAATGCGCCGCGACTGCTCGTCGTCCCAGTCGTGGATGATGTTGGAAAGGATCACCGCGTCGGCGCCGGCCGGTACGGACTCGAAGAAGTCTCCGGACCTCAGCTCGGCCCGGTCCGCCACACCGGCCTCGCGCAGGGGCTGTCCGGCGCCCTCGATGACCTCGGGCCGGTCGTAGAGGACCCCGCGGGTGCCGGGGGCCGACGCCAGTACGGCGGCCAGCAGGGCGCCGCGCCCGCCGCCCGCGTCCACCACCGTGCCGAACCGGCCGAAGTCGTAGGCGGCGACGACGGGGGCGATGATCTGCCGGGAGGCCTCGGTCATGGCCCGGTCGAAGACCCCGAGCACCTCGGGGTGCTCGTGGAAGTAGTCCCAGACGGGCTTGCCGAACACCTCGGTGAACGGGGTGCGGCCGGTGCGGACGGCGTCGGCGAGGCCCGCCCAGGCGTGGCGTTCGGCGGGCAGCCCGGTCCAGATCGCGAAGTTGCGCAGACTGGTCGGGCTGTCGGCGCGCAGCGTGCCGCCCAGTTCGGTCAGCTCGAAGACCTTGTCGTCGTGTTCGGTGAACAGGCCGAGGTCGGCGCCGGCCCGCAGCAGCCGGTAGAGGCTGGGGGCGTGCGAGCCGGTCTCGGCGGCGATCTCGGCGACCGGACGCGGGCCGTCGGCCAGCACGTCGGCGACCCCGAGTTCGGCGGCGGCGCTGACCGCCTGGGCGAGCCATCCCGCGGTGATGATCTCCAGCACCTGTGCGGACAGGGGCGGCTTCTGGGGGCCTGAGGGCATGACGGGGCTTCCTCCTTGGTACCGGGAGCGGTCTGTGGGTTCGGACCGGGACACACCGGCAGGCCCTGATGAAGTCTGTTCCGCCCCCTCGGGCGGTTCAAGGCGCGCCGGTGTCAGGTCTTTGTGCGCTACGTCAGATCTCTGCAGGTTGCGAGGTCAGTGCCCCGGGGCGCCCTGCGGGCCCTGTCCTTCGTGCCACACCAGATCGAAGACGAACCGGCTGATCCGCCAGCCGTCGGCGGTGCGGACGGCGTCGGCCTCGTAGTGGCCGCCGATGGTGAAGTGGGTGCCGGGTTCGGCGGCGGTGCGTACGTGTACGGCGGTCAGGTGGGCCCGGATCCGGGCCCGGTCGCCGTCGAGGCCGACGGTGTAGTTGGAGGCGGTGTGGTGGGTGCGTTCGAAGGTGGTGCGGGCCAGTTCCTGGAACTCGGCGAGCCCCTTCGTCCCCTCGTACTCGCCCATGGGAAAGCTGAGGCGGACGTCGTCGGTGAAGACCGAGCCGAACCAGTCGTCCCGGTGCCGGTCCCGGTCGAGGTGGGTGACGTAGCGGTCGGCGAGCGCGATGAGTTCGGCCCGGTCGGTGAGGTCGCGGAGCTGGGCCCGCAGCGCGGCCAGGGTCTCCTCGGCGGTGGTGACGGCACTCATGGGAGGTACTGCCCTTCGGTAGACGCGACAGGTGTGGTGGTGGGGCCCGGCTCGTCCAGGCATCCGGCCAGGAAGCGCAGCGCCCGCAGGTGGTAGGTGCGGGCGGCCAGCCCGAGGCTGATGTTGTGTCCGGCCCCCGGCTGTCGTTCCGTACGCACCCGGGGAGCGCGGGTCAGTCCTGCCGCGAGGTCGGCGAGGTCGCTGTCGTCGTGCAGCCACCACCGCTCGTGCTCGGCGAAGGTGAAGCGGACCGGTACCCGGACGCGGGCGGCCACTTCCCCGAACCGCTGCGGCCAGCCGTCGAGTTCGGCCATCTCCCGCGACGGCACCGGCGCCGCCGGCACCCGGTCCCGGCGGAAGGTGCCCTCCGGGTAGAGCCCGAGCGGCCCCCAGTGCCGCGCCGCCCGCATATGGCCGCCCCGCAGCGGGTGGCGGGCGGGGTCCACGGCGCTGCGGTGCCCGCAGCCCGAGATGTCGAGGCCCAGCAGGTCGGGGAGCCCGTCGGCGGCGAGGTGCAGGGCGAGCTTGCCGCCGAAGGAGTGGGCCAGCAGCAGGAAGCCGGCCCCGGTCGGGTGGCACGCGGCGAAGGCGCCGAGCGCGGCGCGCACCATGGTGGCCTGCTCGGTGAGGGGCAGGCCCTCGGGCAGATGGGCCGAGGAGCGGCCGTATCCGGGGCGGTCGAGGGCGAGCACCGTGTATCCCCGGCTCGCGCCCAGGGTCAGCAGCGAGAGCGAGGGGTGCGCCTGCCCGTCGAAGTAGCCCGAGGTGAGGCCGCACCCGTGCAGGGCCACCACGACGGCGCGGGGCGTGGGGGCCGCAGGTTCGGCGAGCAGCGCCGACAGGGGCGCGCTCGCGCCGTTCAGGGTGATGCGGCGTACCCCCGAGGAGAGCGCGGGGGCCGCGAGGGCGCCGGCGGGGCTCATCCGCCGCCCCCGGCCGCCGCCCGTCCGGTTCCGGCGACGGGCGGTCCCGGCGGCCCGAACCAGCGGTGCAGGGCCTCGCCCGGTCCGTCGTCCCCGGGCGCGGCCGACACCCAGGCGGCGTGCCCGTCGGGGCGTATCAACAGCGCGTGCAGCCCGCGCAGTTCGTCGTCCTGGCCGTCCAGCGGCTTCGGGGTCGCCGTGGTGACGGTGACCCGGTCGCGCCAGGGCCCGGCGGCCGCCCGGACCGCAGGGTCGTCGCCCAGGTCGAGCAGGACACCGCGCGCCGGGTGCAGGAGCCGGGTGGTGCTGGTCTCCCCCTCGGGCCCGACCAGTACGCGGGGCGCGACGCGCCGGCCGAGCAGCGGGTGGGACCCGTCGATGGCGTACCGGGTGTCCAGCCCGCTGACGGCGCCGGCCAGATGGCGTTTGACGTCGTCGTACTCGATGAGTTCGGCGAACAGGGCGCGCAGCGGGTCCGACTCGCGGCCGCCGAGGAAGACCGTGCCCTGGGCCCGGGTGTTCACCAGCAGCCTGGCGCCCACCGCGTGGCGCTCGTCGTGGTAGGTGTCCAGGAGGGTGCGGGGTGCGGTGCCGCGGCCGGTGGCGGCGAGCTTCCAGCCGAGGTTGACGGCGTCCAGGATGCCGGTGCTCATCCCCTGGCCGCCGGCCGGCAGATGGATGTGGGCCGCGTCCCCCGCGAGCAGGACCCGGCCGCGCCGGTAGGCCGCCGCCTGCCGGGTGGCGTCGGTGAAGGAACTCACCCACCGGGCCTCGGCGCCGGAGATGTCCTCGCCGGTGAGTCGCAGCCACACGTCCGCCACCTCCGCGAACGTCACGGGCGAGGCGTCGTCGCGGGGCGGTGCGCCGTCCGGGCAGACGATGATGCGGTCCACGCCCTCGCTCAGCGGGGCCGCCATCACCATGCCGTGCTCCAGGCGTTCGCCGAGCGGACGGGGGCGCGTCGCGCTGCCCACCACGTCGGCGAGGTACATGGAGCGGGACGCGGGTGTGCCGGGGAAGCCGATCCCGGCCGCCACGCGCACCGGGCTGTGGCCGCCGTCCGCGCCCACGAGGTACGCGGCGCGCAGCCGTCGCGGGCCCTCGGGCGTCGTCGCGGTGATCTCCACGCCGGAGTCCTCGGGCCCGGCCCCCTCGTGCAGCCGGGTGAACTCCCAGCCCCGGTGGACGACGGCGCCGAGCTCGGTCGCCCAGCTCTCCAGGACCGCTTCCGTCTGCGACTGCGGTATGCCCCGGGCTCCGAAGTGGGCGCCGGGCAGCACGGTGTAGTCGAACCGCACCCCGCCGAAGTGGCCCACCGGGCTGATGGCGGGTGTGTCGCCCCGCTGGAACCGGGGCAGCAGGCCGCGCTGGTCGAACGCCTCCATGGCGCGGGCCGTGAAGCCCAGGCCCCTGGACTGTCCGGTGGGCTCCGTCAGCCGCTCCAGGACGGTGACCCGGGCGCCGCCCAGGAGCAGTTCGCCGGCGAGTGTCAGGCCGGTCGGGCCCGCGCCGACCACGATGACGTCCGTGTCCCGCACGGGTTCCGCCTCGGATGCCATGCCGGTCAGTCCTTCGCCGACCGGGAGTGCGTCACCCGGTAGGTGTTGGCCTGGCGGTTGGTGACCAGGGAGCGTGCGCGGCTGCGGCCGGCGCGGATGTCGGCGGGGCGTTCCTCCTCGGGCAGGTGGTGGAAGGCGTCGTAGAGCTCCTTGCTCTCCCACTGCGCGTAGTTGACGACGAAGGTGCCGTCCACGCCCCGGAAGTAGGTGTGCGACCGGTAGCCGGGCACCGTCTTGATCCACTCGTCGGGCTTGGCGAGGGTGTCCAGCAGCTCTCCCTGGTCCTCGGGCTTCGTGTCGAACACGATCAGCACGGTGTAGTCGTCGCGCTCCGGGGCGATCTCGATGTCTCCGCCGAGCTCGGGGTGGTGCTGAGCGGCAGTGAGCTCTGTCTTCAACAGCCGGACGGTCCGGGCCAGTTTGTGGAACAGCGGCACGGTCTTGCGCTGGAACTTCTGACCTTCGTAACGCGCCTGGAGATCGGCGGCGCTGCGCCACTGGATGTAGTTGACGGTCCCCGGCTGATCGACGCCCGCGTGCAGCGTCGAGGAGATCCAGCCGGGGTAGTCGGCGTTGTCGATGATGTCGCGCATCGCGTCGAGCACGTCGTCCTGGAGCGGCACGGTATCCGTCTCGAAGAGGTTGAACACGGTCAGGTAGCCGTCGTCGGGCTTGATCAGGGGCATGGCGGGTTTCCTTTCGGGTGCGGTCTGCGGGTACGTCTGCCGGGGCGCGCCGGGCCGTACCGGGGTCAGGCGGGGCCGAACCAGCGGGTGAGTGCCTCGCGCAGGCTCTCCTCGGCGAGGGCCCCGGACGGGCCCGCCCACACCACGTGGCCGTCGGGCCGTACGAGGGTCCAGCCGGCGCCGTCCCTCCCGGGGACCGGCACCGCCGGCGTGGCGAAGGGGATGTCCCGGGCCCCGGGAACGGACGCGGGAGCAGGCCCGGGGTCCGGGCCGCCGGCCGGGCCGAGCAGCAGGCCCCGGCCGGTGCGCAGGGCCTCCGTGCTGGTCGCCGCCCCGTCCGGTCCGGGTGGCGCCAGCGGGGTCAGCGGCAGCCGGGCCCCGAGGAGCGGGTGCGGCGGGCCCTTGACGTCGTAGCGGATGTCGAGCCCGCTGATGGTGGCGGCGAGGTGGGCGCGTACGGCCTCGTGGCCGGTCAGTTCGGTGATCAGGGCGCGCAGCGGCTCGACCTCGGGGCCGCCGAGCAGCAGCAGCGCCTGGGCCTCGATGGCGGAGAGGACGCGGCGGCCGGCCGGGTGCCGTTCGTCGTGGTAGCTGTCGAGCAGCTCGGGGTGGGCGCGGCCGCTGACCTCGGCGGCCAGCTTCCACCCCAGGTTGAAGGCGTCCTGGAGGCCGAGGTTGAGCGCCTGGCCGCCGATGGGCAGCTGCCGGTGCGCCGCGTCCCCCGCGAACAGGACGCGGCCGTGCCGGTAGCGCGCCAGCTGGCGTGCCGTGTCGCCGAACGCGTTCACCCACAGCGGGGTCCCGCCGCTGATGTCCTCGCCGGTGACCCGCTTCCACGCCTGCACGACCTCGCCGAACTCGGGTGCGCCGGTCCGGTGCGGGGCGGCGGCCCGGTGCTCGTGCACCATGACCCGGGTCACCCCGTCCGCCCGGCGTGCCGCGATGGCCAGGCCGTCCGGCAGCCGTTCGAAGCGCCGGTCGGGCACCTCGATCCCCGCGACGTCGGCGCGCAGCAGCTCCCGGCGCGCGTCGTGGCCGGGGAAGTCCGCGCCGATGAGGTCACGGACGGTGCTGGTCTCGCCGTCGCAGGCGACGAGGTGCGTGCCCCGTACGAGGAGGGGGCCGCCGTCGCCCACCGCCTCGGCCTCGACGTACCCGCCCGTGCCGGTGACCGCCCGCACCTCGTGGCCGCGCAGGATCTCGGCGCCGAGACCGGCCGCCCACCGCCCCAGCAGCCGTTCGGTGTCGGACTGCGGCACCTTCCACTGGCCGGGACGGCTGCCGGGGAGGGCCAGGTCGAGCGGGATGCCGGCGAAGTGCCCGCGCGGGTCGTTCGGCGGGGCGGGGAGCCCGTCCAGCAGCCCCCGGCTGTCGAGGATCTCCATGGTGCGGGCGTGCAGGGTCGAGGCACGTGACTCGGTGGTGGGCGCCGTGCGCCGTTCCAGCACGACGACCCGCGCGCCGCCGAGGCGCAGCTCACCCGCGAGCAGCAGCCCCACCGGTCCCGCGCCGACGACGACGACCTGGGTGTCGAGGCGGTCACCCGGCATCCCGGCCCCGCTCCCCGCCGAGGCCCTCGGCGTACGCCTTGGCGTGGCCGAGGGTGGCCAGGCTGTTGGTGGACAGGGCGGAGTGCACGTAACTGCGGGCGTCGGCCGCGGTGGCCCCGGGGCCCAGGACGGCCGCGATGTTGCCGGTGTTGAGCGTGACCGTGTGCTGGGAGGAGGCGACGGTGCCGGCCTCGGTCTCCTCGAAGGTCCAGATGCCGGTGTGCAGGGTCAGCAGCGCGGGCAGGGTGACCTGCTTGTAGGCGATGCGGTGGTGGGGGAAGGTCACGCGGTAGGACTTGGTGGTGTGCGTGGAGCCGTCCTTGGCGCGGGTGTCCATCTCCAGTGTCTGGAGGCCGGGGGTGTCCTCGCTGAGGCGCACGGACGCCACGTGCGGCAGCCGCTCGGCCCATCGTCCGGCCTCGTTGACGAAGTCGAAGAGGTCCTTCGCCGCTCCGTCGACGGTGACGCTGTCGGTGAAGGAGAACGTCAGGTCGGCCGCGCCGTGGGCGGCCTCCACGTTGGTGCGCAGCGCGGCCAGCTCCGACCGGCTGTTGCGGTCCACCGCCTCGTCGATCCAGGCGAGGGCGGCCGCGTCGTCGCCGACGGCGCGGTAGTCGTGCAGCAGCCGTATCCGGGACTCGTTCTCGCCGAGCGGCTCGATGATCCAGGCCCCGCCCATCGCGGCGACGGGCGGGGCGCTGATCTCCTGCCGGAAGGTGATGCGCAGCCCCTCGGGGTCCAGGGTGCGGCGCGAGGTCCAGTTCTTGGCCTCGTCGCCGGCCGTGGCCCAGATCCGGATGCGCTCCTCGTCGCCGCTGCTCCCGACCTGGTCGACGTGGATGGTGGGCGGGAAGATCCGCGGCCAGTTCACCACGTCGGCCAGCAGCCGGTAGACGGCGGGTGCGGGCGCGCCGACGGTGATCTCGTGCTCGACCTCACGGGTCGTCATGGTCGTTTCCCCTCGCGGAGTCGGGTGGCGGGTGGCGGGTGACGAGTTGTGGCTGATGGCGGGGCTCAGAAGTTGCCGAGGCCGCCACAGACGTTCAGTGCCTGCGCGGTGATGGAGGCGGCCGTATCGGAGGCCAGATAGCCGACCAGTCCGGCGACCTCGTCGGGCGTCGAGTACCGGCCGAGCGGGATCTTGGCCTGGAACTTCGCCAGGATCGCTTCCTCGGTGGTGTCGTACGCGGCGGCGTATCCCTGCCTGACCCGCTGCGCCATCGGCGTCTCGACGTACCCGGGGCAGACGGCGTTGACGGTGATGCCGGTGGGGGCCAGCTCGTTGCCGAGGGCCTTGGTGAAGCCGACCACGCCGTGTTTGGAGGCGGAGTACGGGGCTCCGAGGACGACGCCCTGCTTGCCGGCCGTGGAGGCGATGTTGATGATGCGGCCCCAGTCCTTGTCGCGCAGCCCGCCGGTGGTGAGCACCTCGCGGGTGAGCCGGAAGACGCTGGTGAGGTTGGTCTCGATGACGTCCTCCCAGAGCTCGTCGGGGATGTCGGCGGTGACGCCGCCGCCGGAGCGGCCCGCGTTGTTCACGAGTACGTCGATCGCGCCGAACCGGTCGACGGCGGCGCGGACGAACGCCCGTACCGCGTCGGCGTCCCGGACGTCGACGACCGTTCCGGACACGTCGAGTCCCTCGGCGGTGAGTTCCTTGACGGAGGCCTCGACGTTGTCCGCGTCGCGGGCGCCGATAAAGACGCGGTGTCCCTGGGAACCGAGCAGCCGGGCGACGGCCAGGCCGATTCCGCTGGTGGCCCCGGTGACGAGTACGACGCGTCCGGCCTCGGCCGTGGTGGTGTCGGTCATGGTGGTCCTGGTCCTCTCAGGCGCTTCGGGAGACGGTCAGCAGTTCGTTGACGACGTCGATCAGTGCGCGTGGCGTCTCGGCCTTGGTCAGCACGTCGTCGCCGAGGGCGATGTCGTACGCGCGCTCGATGCGGCCGGCTGTCTCCAGCAGCGCCAGCGACTCGTAGCCGAGCGCGTCGAAATGGGTGTCCAGGACGTCTCCGTCGAAGTCGACGTCCTCGGCGGCGCCTGCGGCTTCCAGGAGGATCTGCTTGAGATCGGCGAGGGTGAACTGCTCGGCAGACAAGGGAACGGTCCTTCCGGTGGGGTGAGCGGTGGCCGTGGGGTGACCGGTGGCGGTGGGAGATCGATGGCCTCTGGCGGGCGCGGTCAGTGGCCGGGGCGGGGCGAGGCGGGGGCGCGCAGTACGACGGCGGAGTTGAAGCCGCCGTGGCCGCGGGCCAGTACCAGTGCGGTACGCAGCGTGGCCTCGCGCGAGCGGCCGACTACCAGGTCGAGGTCGTAGCCGGGTGCGGGGCGGACGTTGACCGCTGCGGGGATCACGCCGTCGCGCAGGGCGAGGAGCGCGGTCGCCAGGTCGAGCGGTGCGGCGCCCGAGTAGAGGCGGCCGGTCATCGTCTTGGGCGCGCTGACGGGCACGCCCCGCTTCCCGAACACCGCGGTGAGCGCGTCGGCCTCGGCCCGGTCCAGTTCCGGGTCGGCGGCCGCGTCGGCGAACACCACGTCGATGTCCGCCGGGTCCGTCTCCGCGTCGGCCAGGGCCAGTTCGATGGCCTTGCGCAGGGCCGGCGGCCGCCCGGTGCCGGGCTTCGGGTCGAAGGTGGCGCCGTATCCGGCGACCTCCCCGTAGCTGTGCGCGCCCCGTTCCCTGGCGGCTTCGGCGTCCTCCAGGATCAGGATCGCGCCGCCCTCGCCCGGCACATGGCCCTGGGCGTCGAGGTCGAAGGGGAGGTAGGCGCGGCCGGGCTCCTCCCTGGTGCTGAGGCGTCCGCTCGCCAGCTGCGCGACCCAGCCCCACGGGCACAGGGAGGCGTCGACGCCGCCGGAGACGACCAGCCGGGTGCCCTTGCGGATCTGGCGTCGGGCCTGGGCGACCGCGTCGAGGCCGCCCGCCTGATCGCTGACGACGACACCGCTGGGCCCCTTCATGCCGTTGCGGATGGAGATCTGGCCGCTGTTGACGGCGTAGAACCAGGCGAACGACTGGTAAGCGGACACGTGCTGGCTGCCCCGGCTCCACAGTTTGCGCAGTTCGTTCTGGCCGAACTCGAAGCCGCCGGAGGCGCTTGCCGTGACCACACCCATGTCGAAGCCGGCGAGCTCGTCGGGGCGTACGCCCGCGTCCGCGAGCGCCCAGTCGGCCGCGGCCAGGGCGATCCTGGTCATGCGGTCGGTCTGTGGGACGAGCCGGCTCGGCAGGTGGTCCTCGGCGGTGAACCCCGTTATCTCTCCGGCCAGTTTGGCCGGGTAGCCCGACGGGTCGAAGCGGGTGAGCCGGCCGATGCCGCTTCTGCCCTCCCGGGTGGCCGCCCAGTGGTCCCGCGCCCCCAGCCCGGTGGGGGAGGCGACGCCGAGCCCGGTCACGACGACGGATGTACGCGTGCTCACACCAGTTTCCTTTCCGGGTCCGCCAGCACCATCGCGCTCTGGAAGCCGCCGAAGCCACTGCCCACGGTGAGCACCGCGTCCGTGAGCTGGTCGCGTGCGTCGATCGGTACGTAGTCGAGGTCGCACTCGGGGTCCGGCGTGTGGAGGTTGGCCGTCGGTGGCACCACGTCGTACTCCATGGCCAGGACGGAGGCGGCGATCTCGATGGAGCCGATGGCGCCCAGCGAGTGGCCCACCATGGACTTGATCGAGCTGACCGGTGTCCGGTAGGCGTGCGCGCCCAGGCTCCGCTTGAACGCGGCGGTCTCGTGGCGGTCGTTCTGCTTGGTGCCCGAACCGTGGGCGTTGATGTAGTCGATGGCCTCGCCGGGCAGCCGCGCCTCGTCGAGGGCGACCCGGATGGCCTCGGCCATCTCCGCGCCGTCCGGGCGCAGTCCGGTCATGTGGTAGGCGTTGGAGCGGGTCGCGTAGCCGGCGATCTCGGCGTAGATGTGCGCGCCGCGCCTGCGGGCGCTGTCCAGTTCCTCCAGGACGAAGACGGCGGCGCCCTCGCCGAGTACGAAGCCGTTGCGCGTCGCGTCGAAGGGGCGTGAGGCGTGGGCCGGGTCGTCGTGGCGGGGGGTGGTGGCCTTGATCGCGTCGAAGCAGGCCAGGGTGATCGGGGAGATCGGCGCGTCCGACGAGCCGGCGACCATGACGTCGGCCGAGCCCTCGCGGATCAGTTCGGCCGCGTAGCCGACCGAGTCGATGCCGGATGTGCAGCCGGTGGAGACCACGGTGCTGGGGCCCTCGGCGCCGACCGCCCAGGCCACCTCGGCGGCGAAGGAGCTGGGCACGAGGTGGTTGTAGAGGTGTGGTGCCGCGTACGCGTGGTCGACCAGGTCGAGCCGGCCGCCGTCGCTGACGACGCGGTACTCCTCGTCGAGTCCCATCGTGGCGCCCACCGCGCTGCCGACGGTGACGCCGGTCCGGTACGGGTCGAGCCCGCCGAACTCGATGCCGCTGTCGGCGACCGCGCCGCGCGCCGCGACCACGGCGAACTGTGCGGCCCGGTCCATCCGCCGGATCTCCTGCGGGGTCAGACCGTGTTCGTACGGGTCGAAGTCGATCTCGGCGGCGACGCGCGAGCGGAACGGCGCGGGGTCGAAGAAGGTGATGCCACGGGTGGCCGTACGGCCCTCGCTCAGCAGGTTCCAGAAGTTCTTGGCACCGACACCGCCGGGGGCCAGGACGTCCAGTCCGGTGATGACGACGCGGCGGGGACTCACGCGGACGCCTCCCAGGAGTAGAAGCGGGACGCCATCGCGTCGGCCGGGGAGCGCCAGGTCGCGGGGTCGTACGCCTGGATGAACGGCTTCAGGTCGTTGCTGATGCCGATGAACCGGGGATCGGTCCTGGCCTCCTCGATCCGCGCTCCGCCGTTGTCCTGGTCGAAGTCCTGGAGGTGGAAGTACAGCCCCCGGTAGGAGAAGAGCTGGCGCCGCCGGGTGCCCATCCGGTGCGGCATCTCGGTGGCGTCGAAGTCGGCGAACAGCCCGGCCACATCCGTGCTCGCGCTCGGTTCCAGTCTGGCGACGATCAAGGTGCTGTGCATGCGTACCCACTCCTCGTTCATGAACAGTGCATGACATGGCGCGACATGTGCCGCGCCACATGTCGCGCCCGGAAAGCCCCCAAGCAGACGCACTGACCCGCGACTTCAAGGTTCATCTGTTCGGATGCGGCGCTCAAGACGAGCCGCTTCAGGGCTTCGTCAGGCCTTCGCCAGGAACCCACGCCAACGTCAGAGCGACGCCGGACTACGTCAGAGCGACGCCGGGCGATGACAGAGAAGTGCCCGGCTTCGACAACTCGCGGCCGTTCAGGTCAGACGAGCCGCACCTGCGGCTGGAGCGACGACGTACTGGTGCAGCATGGGACCGGCCCCCAGGCATCCGGTTTCACCGGCACCCCCGCACCCACCGATTCCCTCTGCAGGATTCCGACAGCAGGAAGCGAGTTGCGGATGCCCCACACACATGGTTCCCCCGCCGCCGAAGGTCACGGCGCCCCCGAGGGCCCCGGCTCCACCGAAGGCTCCGGGCCGGCCCCCGGCTCCCATCCGGTCGTCATTGCCGGTGCGGGCCCCACCGGGCTGCTGCTCGCCGGCGACCTCGCGGCGGCCGGCGTGGACGTCGTGGTGGTCGAGAAGCGCCCGGAGGGCATCAGCAATCTGACCCGCGCCTTCGGCGTGCACGCCAGGACCCTCGAACTCCTCGACGCCCGGGGGCTCGCCGACGAACTCGTCGCCACCGGGCAGATGATCCGCGAGCTGCGGCTGTTCGGAGCCATCCCCTTCGACATCGGAGCCCTGCCCTCCCGTTTCCCCTTCCTGCTGGTGACCCCGCAGTACGAGGTGGAGAAGCTTCTGCTGCGCAGGGCGACGGAGAACGGTGCGGTCATCCGCTACGGCACCGAGGTGCTCGGGCTGACGCAGGACGACGAGGCCGTCACCGTCTCGGTGCGCACCGAGGCGGGCGAGGGCACGCTGCGGGCCTCCTACCTGGTCGGCGCGGACGGCGCACGGAGCGCGGTGCGCGAGGCCCTCGGGCTGCCCTTCCCGGGCAAGGTGGTGATCCGTTCGGTGGCGCTCGCCGATGTGAGGTTCACCGAGCAGCCCAGCCTGGTGGTCCGGGTGCACGGCACCGGCGACGCGTTCGGCTTCATCGCCCCGTTCGGCGACGGGTACTGGCGGGTCGGCGGCTGGGACCGGGCCCACCGGGGCCGGCCGGACGACGCACCGGTCGAGTTCGAGGAACTGCGCTCCCTCATCGAGCGGGCCTTCGGCTCCGACTTCGGGATGCACGACCCGCGCTGGCTCTCCCGCTTCCACAGCGACGAACGCCAGGTGCCCCGGTACCGCGTGGGCCGGGTGCTGCTGGCCGGCGACTCCGCCCACCAGCACTCCCCGGCCGGCGGGCAGGGCATGAACACCGGCCTCCAGGACGCCGTCAACCTCGGCTGGAAACTGGCCGCCGTGCTCGGCGGCCGGGCCTCCGGCGCACTGCTGGACACCTACCACAGCGAGCGCCACCCGGTCGGCCGGGCGGTGTTGCGCAGCAGTGGCCTCAACCTGCGCCTCGCCATGGCGCACAACCCGCTGGAGGTGGCGCTGCGCACGGTGCGCAAGCTGGTGGTGACCCATGTGCGGCCGGTGGCGCGGCAGGCGGTGGGCGAGATCACCGGGATCGGCTACTCCTACCCGGCGCCGCGCGGGGCGCACGCGCTGGTGGGGAAGCGGGCGCCGGACCTGGAGCTGGACGGCGGCCGCCTCTACGAGCGGCTGCGGGAGGGCCGGTTCGTCCTGGTGCTGCCGGCCGGGGCATCCGGCGAGCCCGGCCGGGGTACCGGCTTCGATACCGACGCGCGACGGGAGCGGGTCGTCGTCGCCCGTCGTACGGGCGGCGGCGGCAGGGGTGCGCGCGAGGCGGTCCTGGTGCGGCCCGACGGCTACTACGCCTGGGCGGGGGCGGCCGACGGGCCGGCGGTCGAGGCGGGCCTCGCTCCCTGGCTGGGGTGATCCGGCCGCCGGGCCGCGCACGCGGGAGGCCCCGGAGCAGTCGGTCGCGACTGTTCCGGGGCCTCCCGCGTGCGCGGTATCGCACTGTCAGCGCGGCGGCAGCGGGGAGAGGGTGGGGAGGTGGGCGAGGAAGCCGCCGTCCACGGAGAGCACTTGCCCGGTGATGAAGGAGGCGGCGGGAGAGGCGAGGTAGGCCACCAGCTGGCTCACGTCGTCCGGCGTGCCGAGCCGCGGAATGAGGTTCGCGCTGCGGAACATCTCCTGCACCGGTACGGGCATGTCCGCCTCCAGGGCCGGAGTGCGCACCAGTCCGGGCGCGACGGCGTTGCAGCGGATGCCGTCCGCACCGTACGCGGCGGCCACGAAGCGGGTCAGCGCGACCAGCCCGCCCTTGGAGCTGCCGTAGGCGACCATCACCCGGTCCCCCGAAAGGCCCTGGCCACTGGTGATGTTGATGATCGACCCGCCGCCGCGCTCGATCATCACCGGCACCGTGTGCTTGCACAGCAGCATCGGGCCGCGCAGGTTCACGGCGAACACCTGGTCCCAGAGCTCGACGGACATCGACACCACGTCCCGGTCCTGCGGGATCGCGGAGGTCAGCGCCGCGTTGTTGTCCAGGACGTCGATGCCGCCGAAGGTGTCCACGGTGAAGTCCACCAGGCTCTTGACACTGTCCTCCGAGGCGATGTCGACGCCGCGCCCGACCACCGAGAGCCCCTTGGCGGCCAGCTCGGCGGCCGCCGCGCGGGCCGGCACCTCGGCGACGTCCGCGAGGACGACATCCGCGCCCGCCGTCGCCAGCGCCTCCACCGTGGCGACACCGATCCCTCCGGCACCGCCGGTGACCACGGCCACCTTGCCGGCGAGGGACTGCGTTCCGTTAGCCATCGGTCATCGACCTCTCGTTCGGTTCGGGAATCAACCCGATCCTGGCGGACGCGCATGAAGACAGTGCTGCGGGAACATGTCGTGGTAGGTCGAACTCAGCTGTTTGTGAACGGAGTTGACGTTGCGTCAGCTCGCGGAGCTCGGTGCGGCCGAAGCCCCGAACAGTTCCGCGAAGCGCCCGAGCAGCAGATCGTCACCCTTGTAACGGGCCGTCTCGGCGGCGCCCAGCACCACCGGACCGTCCGGCCCCGGCACCTGCGAGGCCCCGCCGGCCGAACCCAGCGGTACCAGCACCGCTTCCTCGCCCGGCCGGTAGCTCTGCTCCGGCGACCGGCCCGCGGCCAGCGCCCTGATGTTGGCGGCGACGACGGCCGCGTGCTCGGAGGCGGCCTTGGACCGCTTCGGCTCGGGGACGGCCGTGACGTCACCGACGGCGAAGACGTTCGACGCGCCCGCCACCCGCAGGTACTCGTCCACCTCCACATGCCCGTCCGGGCGCCGCGCGGCGCCGAGTTCGCCGTGCAGCATGCCGCTGAGGGGCACCACGCCGTAGCAGCGGAACCACAGATCCGCCTCGATCCGCGCGCCCGCCTCCGTGGTGACCGAGAACGGCTCACGGACGCCCGGCGGCACGGACGGCGGCGCCGTCAGCGCACTGCCCAGCTCCAGCCGCACCCCCCGGTCGGTCAGCTGCTCGCGCAGCGCGCGGCGCAGCTCGGGCAGATAGCGGCCGCCGAGCACGTCGTCGGCGGTGTCGACCACCACCACCTCGGTCTGCGGCCACTGCTCGGTGATCTCCCCGGCCAGCTCAAGCCCCACGGGACCGGCCCCGAGCAGCAGCACCCGCGACGCGGAGGCGAGTTCGGCGCGCGTCGCGGCATGCCGGAGCTGAGAGTCGGCGCTGTCCTCGGTGTCGGGTTTGGCCGGGTAGGGGTAGGAGGAGCCGGTGGCCAGGACCACGTAGTCCGCGTCGACCCGGGTGCCGTCGGCGGTGGTGACACCGCCCGCGTCCACCGCCACGGCGCGGTCGCGCAGATGGCGGCCACGGCTGAACAGCCCGTCGTAGCCGAAGTAGATCCGCTGCGCCCAGTCCGCGTCGACCAGCCCGCGCAGCGCCGCCACCGCGTGGACGAAGGCGTCCCTGGGGTCGATCAGTACGACATCGAAGTCCGGGTCGAGCTGGCGGGCCAGAGCGACCCCTCCGTATCCGCCACCGACGATCGCGACCGTGCTGCCCATACGTGCGCTCCTTGTACTCACCGCGTGGAACCCGCTGTCCGCAGCGGGGCTCCGCATCCGGAACGGGGCTCCGCCCACGTCAGCGGAGCCTAGCCGCCCAGTCAGGTAAAATGCAATCTGCATGGCAATTAGGGGCTGGGCGGACGGCCCGGATCAGGCGCCGCCGTATCCATGGGGCCCCGCACGACCCACCGTGACCACGAGACGGAAGCGTCGAGGTACCGCATGCCCATCGCCTATGTTCACGACAGTTTCGGCGGACCGGAGGTCGAGCACTTCGCGGAGCTGCCCCGACCGGTGCCGGGCCAGGGCCAGTTGCTGGTGGCCGTGCGCGCGGCGGGTGTCAACCCGGTGGACTGGAAGCGCCGTTCGGGCCGCCGGCCGGCCGGCGCGCCCGGGGTGGAGCTGCCGGCCGTGATGGGCGGCGAGGCGGCGGGCGAGGTGGTCGAGCTCGGCCCCGGCACCACCGGCTTCGCCGTGGGGGACGCGGTCCTCGGCGGCCCGGTGACCGGCGGGTACGCGCAGTACACGCTGCTGCCCGCGCGGTCGGCGGTGCACAAGCCGCCGGAGGTCTCCTGGACCGACGCCGCCGTACTGCCGATCGCCGCCGCGACCGGCTACGCCGCGGTGCACCGGCTCGGACTGCCGGCGGGGGCGACGCTGCTGGTGACCGGGGTGGCGGGAGGGGTCGGAGTGGCGGCCGCCCAGGTGGCGTCGGGCAGCGGCCTGACGGTGGTGGGCTCGGCCGCCCCGGCCAAGCGGGAGTTCGCCGAGGCGCTGGGCATACGGTTCGTCGCCTCCGGGCCGGGACTCGCGGCGCGGGTGGCGGCGGCCGCGCCGCACGGCGTGGACGGTGTCCTCGACCTGGTCGGAGGAGACGTGCTGGAGGAGGCCGCCGCTCTCCTGGCGGACCGCACCAAGCTGGTGAGCGGCGCCGACCGGGAGGCGGTCGCCGCACTCGGCGGGGCCCCGGTGGGGCCGGTACGGGACCTGGCGATACTGGGCGCGGTGGTGGAGCTGGTCCGCACCGGAGCCCTGGACCCGAAGGTGACCCGGGTGGTCCCCTTCGAGCAGGCGCCGCTGGCGGTACGGGCGGTGGAGAGCGGGCACAGCCTGGGCAAGACGGTCCTGGAGATGCCGCCCCCGGGGGCACGCATCGCGCCGGACGTCCGGGCCGCCGAGTAGCGGAGGACCGGAAAGTAAAGTACAACGTGCACGGTAAAACGGTCCCGGGCCGCTTGGACCGACCTGCACGACAGCCGGACCCGGACCACCCCGGGCCGACCGGCCACCGACCACCTGATCAACCGGAGGCTCCCCCTGAACACCACACCGACGGCGCCCGCCGAGCCGGAGGCGGGCGCGGCGTCACGCTCGCCCGGCACGGGCCGCCCCGGCGTCAGGGCCGGGAAGCGCCGGGCCATCACGCAGGGCGCGCGCACGGTCTTCGGCCGGGACGGGTACAGCCGCACCAGTATCGAGGCCATCGCCGCCGAGGCCGGGGTGTCCACGCGCACCATCTACAACCACTTCGACGGCAAGGACCACCTCTTCGCCGACGTGGTGCACAACAGCGCCAGCCAGGTGGCGGACGCCTTCATCGCCACCGTGCACGAACAGGTCACCGGCACCGACCCGAAGGCCGACCTGCTCGCGCTGGGCAACGCCTTCGTCGGCCAGCGCACCCAGTTCCCCGAGCACTTCGCGATGATCCAGCAAATCATGGCCGAAGTGCAGCACTTCCCCGCCGCCGTGATCGACACCTGGCAGCAGGCCGGCCCCCTGCGGGTGCAGCGGGAGGTCGCCCGGCAGCTGGAACTCCTCACGGAGGCGGGGCTGTTGCGCATAGAGGACCCGGCGCTGGGCACCCTGCACTTCATCGCGCTGGTGACGTCCGAGATCACCATCCGCCCGCACGGGAGCCCCGCACTGAGCCCGGCCCGGATGCGCGACTGCGTCACCAGGGCCGTCGAGACCTTCCTCCACGGATACGGGGCCGCACCCGGCACGGGGTGAGCACCGCCGGGTCCCCCGCCGCCGGGGGGGGCCGCCTCACCCCCGCACGCGTGCGCGCCGCGAGAGCGCCGCACGCAGCACGCGCTGCCCCTCGGCCGACACGTCCAGCACCTGGCGCAGCCCGGCCCCGGCCGGAGCCGCGTCGGCGATGTCCGCCAGCATCTCCAGGATCCGGGTCTGGCGCGCGTTCTCCCCGGCCAGCAGCGGTCCCGCCCCGCGCGGATCGCCCGCCCGGCACCGCCCCACCAGCCCCGCCGCGCCGGCGCGTTCGGCGTCGTGGCCGAGGTGGATCTCCAGGGCCAGCACCGAGCAGTCGTCGGCCCAGTCGCGCAGCCCGGCGCCCGCCCGGTCCGCAGGCGCCTCGCCGAGCAGTGCGCGGATCCGCCGGACGGCCGTGTCCGGGCCGGGCAGTGCGTCCAGCGCCGCCCGCGCCTCGGCCAGCCGGTCCGCCCAGGCCGCCCGGTCCGCGCAGCCGGCCCAGAGCGGGCGCAGCGGGTCGGGGTCGGCGCCCTCGGCGGGCTGCGGCAGGCAGCGGTCGAGGCAGGCGGCCCCGCTCGCGGCCAGGGCCCGCTCGTCGGCGGCGGCGATCAGTTCCAGCAGGCTCATCGGCAGTCTCCCGTCGGCCCTCCCCATGCCAGGACGCATGGGGACGCAGCGCTTCCTGTTACCGCGTTCAGCGCCGAATGGCCGAAAATCGTCACTGCGTTCGGCCGAAACCGCTTGCTACCCGCAGGCCGGGCGCTACCGGGAAAAGCCGCTAGAACCGGGCCGTGAGCGGGAACAGGCCGAGGGCGGCCCGCTCGCCCTGCATTCTCGTCAGCTCGCGCACGAACCGGATCGCGAGGATCGCGGCGGCGATGTCGAGCAGATCGGAGACCATCATCATCGAGGCGGCGTCCATGATCTCCTGCGGCTGCTCGGCCTGGTCGTAGCGCTGGGAGGCGATCCGGCCGAACAACAGCGTGGCCACCCAGGCGCCCCACCACTGGTTGATCGGGGCGTGGGAGACCTGGCGCCAGGTGCCGTCGGTGTTGGTCTGCGCGCTGGCGGTCCAGATGCCGCCCGCGATCCGGCGCGGCAGCCACAGCCCGGCGACCGGGACGAACCAGCCGCCGATGGCCCAGCCGGGCCGCATCGGCTGGGCGCTCGAGTCGAAGATCTCGGCGTTCGCCCGGACCCGCCAGAACCACATGATGAAGCCGACGGCGGTGGCGATGGTGGTGAGGAGCTGGAGGACTCCGGCGCCCGCGTAGAACAGGTCGGCGCGGTCGGCCTCCGCCTGGTCGATCGCCAGGAAACCGCCGTAGGGGCCGAAGTCGAGGCCGTCGTCGATCAGCGAGCGGAGGTTGAGGTCTGCGGCCACCGCCAGCAGGTCCGCCCCGATGACCACCAGCAGCAGGACGACGACGGCCTTCGCGAGCCCTTCGGGCGAGCGCAGCCACTGCTGCGGGGCGATGAAGGCCGGGGTGGAGGAGGCCCGGGTCCTGGCCGGTCCGGCGGTCCGTGCGCAGGGCGCGCACCGTCCGTCGGAGCCGGCCGGCGGTCTGGTGCCGCAGATGGAGCACAGCATGGAGCAACCCCCCAGGGTTGTGGGCGCGCGGAGATCCCGGGCGCGGACGAGAGCGGATGGCCGAGGCCGCGCGCTCCTCCCCAAGTGCGCGCGACCTCCGGAACCTAGCCCCAGGTCACCGCCCTGTCCACATAAAAACCACAGGTCCCCCACGAGCTCCCCGCACACCGGCGCCGGTGCGTGCTCAGCCCTTGTCGATCTCCCCGGCCAGCTTCCGGAATCCGTCCCAGCTC
Organism: Streptomyces sp. 840.1; assembly: GCF_003751445.1. NCBI lineage: Bacteria > Bacillati > Actinomycetota > Actinomycetes > Kitasatosporales > Streptomycetaceae > Streptomyces > Streptomyces sp. 840.1. The sequence continues at coordinate 1,146,949 of NZ_RJUU01000001.1, forward strand.
AGCTTCGGCTTCCCCGGGTCCCACAGCTTCTGGGACGTCGCACGCAGCGGCATCCGGATGCCCTGCGCGACCTGAGCGGCGGTCTGGGCGTTCGGCAGGTCGCCCCAGACGGCGAAGCGGCCGCCGAGGATCTGGTGCGAGTAGCGGGCCGGGACGGGGGTGGTGCCGCGCATGACGAGGGGGGTCCACTGCTCGTAGATCCGCTTGCCGGTGGGGTAGACGAAGTCGTTGGGCTGGCCGAGTACGTAGTAGAGGAACTCGTCGTTGAGGTTCAGCACCTTGCGGCCCTCGCGCAGGTACTCGTCCGGCTGCCGGGCCCCGTACTCCTTGCCCGTCCAGTACTCGATCTCGATGTTCTTCCCGGCCTTGACGACGCCGTCGCGGAAGAGGCCGTCGTTCCACGCCTTGGGCTGCTTTCCGTGCGGGCGGACCACCGCCGCGCGGTCGTTGAGCCAGCCGGTGGCGAGGTCCTCGATCCCGGCCTGCGGCCCGTACTTGCGCACGGCGGCGCGCTGCAGCTGGGGATAGGAGGCGGCGGGGTCCCGCGCCAGCAGGGCGAGGTACTCGTCGGCGCCCAGGTGCCAGTAGGAGCCGGGGAAGAGCTCGGTGTACTCACCGAGGAGCTCGTCGATGAGCTTCGCCGCGCCGGGCTTGGAGATGTCGAGCGATCCGGCCGAGGCGACGCCCGACACGTTGCGCAGCTGGAGGTCGGGGTGGGCGCGCAGGACCGCGCCGAGGTGGCCCGGGGAGTCGATCTCCGGGACGACCTGGATGTGCAGCTTGCCGGCCAGGGCGACGATCTTCCGGACCTGCGCCTTGGTCAGGTGCTCGGGCGACACGATCTCGGGGTGGGTGTCGGACTGGACGCGGAAGGCCTGGTCGTCGGAGAAGTGCAGGCCGAGCTGGTTGAGCTTGAGGTCGGCCATGTCGCGCAGCCGGTCCTCGATCCAGCCGACGCTGTAGAACTTGCGCGCGATGTCGAGGTTGAGCCCGCGCTGCGGGCGGTCGGGGCGGTCGCGCACCTCGCCCTCGGGCATGATTCCGTCGGCCCGCACCGACTGCTTGAGGGTGCGGGTCCCGTAGAAGACGCCCGCCTGGCCGGGCCCGCTGATCGTGACGCGGCCGTCGTGGGTCTTCAGCGTGTACGACTCCGGCCCGCCTTCGGCCGTCGGGGTGAGGGCCAGTTCCACATCGCCGGCCCGCGCCGCCTTCTCGCCCCGGTAGGCGATCTTCAGCTCGCCCGCGAGCAGCCGCCCCTCGTCGTCGAGCGCCTTGCTGCCGCCGGCGATCACCACCGCGCTGTCCTTGCCCGGCCGCCAGCCGGGGCCGTGGGCGGGGGTGTGCTCGCGTACGGCGGGGATGGCGCGGGGCGTCTTGGAGAGCGGGTAGCTCCGGGTCGGGGAGGGGGTGGGGGCGGCGGACGTGGCCTTGGGCGAGGTCTGGGAGTCGGACCTGTGTGCGGGGTCGGAGCTGTCGGGCCACAGGACGACGGTGAGCGTCACCGCGGCGGCCGCGGTGACGGCCGCTCCGGCCGCGAGGGCGCCGCGTGAGAGCGACATCGGTCAGAAACCTCCGGTTTTAGTGGGAAAGAGAGCAGAAGTAAGGAGATAGCCGGGCATTCTCCTCGCTGTTTCGTGCATCAGTCGTTCCGAAACTCTCCGGTCCGCTCTCCCGTCCGGGTGAAATTCGTACATCCGCCGGACGGCCGTTGCCCGGACTCGCTAGCTTTGAGGCACATTCGTCTCTCCCTTCACCCTGCATCCACCTGGTCACACCGATCCCTCCCCACTCCAGGTTCACAGATGCCGCTGATTCGAGGAGCCCACGCTGTCCAGGTCCAGCGAGTCCCACGCCGGCCTGCCGGAGCAACCGCGCCGGCCCGTCCGGCGGGCCGCCGTGCCCGTACAGAGCTGCGGGCCCGCACCCGGCCGGCCCTGCTCGCACGCCCCGGGCCTGCACCGTCTCAACGCCGCGCCGGCCGCCGACGTCGAGGCCGCCCTGCTCGACTGCTTCGGCAGCCGCCGCTGGGCGCAGCGGCTGGCCGCCCACCGCCCCTACCCGGACCTGGACGCGCTGCTCGCCGCCGCCGACGAGGCGGGCTACGACCTGTCCCTCACCGACCGCGCCGAGGCGCTCGCCGTCGAGGCCTCCCCGGCCCTGGCGCCCGACGCGGCACCCTCCGCCCACCTCGCGCTGGCCGCCGCGCACGCCGCGTACGAGAGCCGCTTCGGCCACGTCTTCGTCATCTGCCTCGACGGCGTCCGGCCCGCCGAGCACCCCGACCAGGTGCTGGCCGGCATCCGGGCGAGGCTTGCCCACGACCCCGACCAGGAGCGCGTGGTGACGGCGGACGAGATGCGGCGACTCGCCCGGGGCCGCATCATCGGGCTGGTATCGAGTCAGTAACGGGTTACCGGCCGGCCGGGAGGGCCCCGCCCCGGGAAGTGGCCTGTCCCCGGGCCCTGCCTAGGCCGTACGTGCCTGATTGATTGCCACTTTGATCACACCAGAGGCCCCGGCGCGAACGAACCGACAAACCGTCGCTACGATGGCCGGGGCCGGTGGACCGTACCCGGCCGGGTCAGACCGACAGTCAAGCCGGCCGACCCCAATCCCCGCTCCCGGAGGGTTCTTCCGTGCCGGCTGGAACGCTGTACCGCGGCCGGGAAGGCATGTGGTCCTGGGTGGCTCATCGAGTCACCGGTGTCCTCATTTTCTTCTTCCTGTTCGTACACGTCCTGGACACCGCTCTCGTCCGTGTCTCCCCCGAGGCCTACGACGAGGTCGTGGCCACGTACAAGACATGGCCCGTCGCGCTCCTTGAATACGGCCTCGTGGCCGCGATTCTCTTCCATGCGCTGAACGGTCTCCGCATCATCGCTGTGGACTTCTGGGCCAAGGGCCCGCGACTCCAGAAGCAGATGCTCTGGACCGTGCTGGGCATCTGGATCGTGCTCATGGTCGGGGCCCTGTACCCCGTCCTCGGCCACGCCGTCCGTTCCATCTTCGGGAGCTGAGGCCCATGTCCACCGAGACTTCCGCGATCGGCGCAGTCGAAGGCGTCAGCCTCTACGATGTCGACAATCCGGCCCCCGTGATCGAGCCCCCGCGTACGCGGACCGGCAAGACGCCCAAGGGGTCGCGCACCAACTTCGAGATGTACGCCTGGCTCTTCATGCGCCTGTCGGGCATCGTCCTGGTCGTCCTGGTCATCGGCCACCTGCTGATCCAGCTGGTGCTGGACGGCGGCGTCTCCAAGGTCGGCTTCGCCTTCGTGGCCGGCCGCTGGGCCTCGCCGTTCTGGCAGATGTGGGACCTGGCGATGCTGTGGCTCGCCATGCTGCACGGTGCCAACGGTCTCCGTACGGTCATCAACGACTACGCCGAACGGGACAACACCCGCTTCTGGCTGAAGATGCTGCTGTACACCGCCACGGTGTTCACCGTCCTGCTGGGCACGCTGGTGATCTTCACCTTCGACCCGAACATCCGCTAGGCGCCGGGCCCGAAGGACCAGAGGTAAACCATGCAGATCCACAAGTACGACACCGTCATCGTCGGCGCCGGCGGCGCCGGCATGCGCGCGGCCATCGAGTCGACCAAGCGCAGCCGCACCGCCGTGCTGACCAAGCTCTATCCCACCCGCTCCCACACGGGCGCGGCGCAGGGCGGCATGGCCGCGGCGCTCGCCAACGTGGAGGAGGACAACTGGGAGTGGCACACCTTCGACACGATCAAGGGCGGCGACTACCTGGTCGACCAGGACGCCGCCGAGATCCTGGCGAAGGAGGCCATCGACTCCGTTCTCGACCTGGAGAAGATGGGCCTGCCGTTCAACCGCACGCCCGAGGGCAAGATCGACCAGCGCCGTTTCGGCGGCCACAGCCGTAACCACGGCGAGGCCCCGGTCCGCCGGTCCTGCTACGCCTCGGACCGCACCGGCCACATGATCCTCCAGACGCTGTACCAGAACTGCGTCAAGGAGGGTGTGGAGTTCTTCAACGAGTTCTACGTCCTGGACCTGCTGCTCCAGGAGGTGGACGGGGTCAAGAAGTCGGCCGGCGTCGTCGCGTACGAGCTGGCGACCGGCGAGATCCACGTCTTCCAGGCGAAGTCGATCATCTTCGCCTCCGGTGGCACCGGCAAGTTCTTCAAGGTGACGTCGAACGCGCACACCCTGACCGGTGACGGCCAGGCCGCCGCGTACCGCCGCGGTCTGCCGCTGGAGGACATGGAGTTCTTCCAGTTCCACCCGACGGGCATCTGGCGCATGGGCATCCTGCTGACGGAGGGCGCCCGCGGTGAGGGCGGCATCCTCCGCAACAAGGACGGCGAGCGCTTCATGGAGAAGTACGCGCCCGTCATGAAGGACCTCGCGTCCCGTGACGTCGTCTCCCGCTCCATCTACACGGAGATCCGCGAGGGCCGGGGCTGCGGTCCCGAGGGCGACCACGTCTACCTCGACCTGACGCACCTCCCGCCGGAGCAGCTGGACGCCAAGCTCCCGGACATCACGGAGTTCGCGCGTACGTACCTCGGCATCGAGCCCTACACGGACCCGATCCCGATCCAGCCGACCGCGCACTACGCCATGGGCGGCATCCCGACTAACGTCGAGGGCGAGGTGCTGGCCGACAACACCACCGTCGTCCCGGGCCTGTACGCCGCCGGCGAGGTCGCCTGTGTCTCCGTGCACGGCGCCAACCGCCTCGGCACCAACTCGCTGCTCGACATCAACGTCTTCGGACGCCGGTCGGGCATCGCCGCCGCCGAGTACTCCGCGAAGAACGACTACGTCGAGCTTCCCGAGAACCCGGCGCAGATGGTCATCGACCAGGTCGAGCGGCTGCGCAACTCCACGGGCACCGAGCGCGTCTCGGCGATCCGCCTGGAGCTGCAGGAGTGCATGGACGCCAACGTGATGGTGTTCCGCACCGAGCAGACCATCAAGACCGCGGTCGACAAGATCGCGGAGCTGCGCGAGCGCTACCTCAACGTGTCCATCCAGGACAAGGGCAAGCGGTTCAACACGGACCTGCTGGAGGCCGTCGAGCTGGGCAACCTGCTGGACCTCGCGGAGGTCATGGCGACCTCAGCGCTGGCCCGCAAGGAGTCCCGCGGCGGTCACTACCGCGAGGACTACCCGAACCGCGACGACGTCAACTTCATGCGCCACACCATGGCGTACCGCGAGGTCGCAGACGACGGCACCGAGTCGATCCGGCTGGACTACAAGCCGGTCGTCCAGACCCGCTACCAGCCGATGGAGCGTAAGTACTGATGGCTACCCCCACGATGGAAAAGGCCGACAAGGTCCCCGAGCCCGAGGCCGGCTTCGCCGACACCCCGTACATCACCGCCACCTTCCGGATCCGCCGGTTCAACCCGGAGGTCTCCGAGGAGTCCGAGTGGCAGGACTTCCAGATCGAGATCGACCCGAAGGAGCGTGTTCTCGACGCCCTTCACAAGATCAAGTGGGAGACCGACGGAACGCTGACCTTCCGGCGCTCCTGCGCACACGGCATCTGCGGCTCGGACGCGATGCGGATCAACGGCAAGAACAGGCTCGCCTGCAAGACGCTGATCAAGGACCTGAGCCCGGAGAAGCCGATCACGGTCGAGGCCATAAAGGGCCTCACGGTCCTCAAGGACCTCGTGGTCGACATGGACCCGTTCTTCCAGGCCTACCGCGACGTCATGCCCTTCCTCATCACCAAGGGGAACGAGCCGACCCGCGAGCGTCTGCAGTCCGCCGAGGACCGCGAGCGCTTCGACGACACCACCAAGTGCATCCTGTGCGCCGCGTGCACGTCCTCGTGCCCGGTGTTCTGGAACGACGGGCAGTACTTCGGCCCGGCGGCGATCGTCAACGCGCACCGCTTCATCTTCGACTCGCGCGACGAGGGCGGCGAGCAGCGCCTCGAGATCCTCAACGACCGTGACGGGGTGTGGCGTTGCCGCACCACCTTCAACTGCACGGACGCCTGCCCGCGTGGCATCGAGGTCACCAAGGCGATCCAGGAGGTCAAGCGCGCGCTGATCACGCGTCGCTTCTGACCTTCCTGCCGCACCGGTAGCATCCAGGGCCCCGTCCTCCGCGCGAACACCGTGCGGGACGGGGCCTCATGGCTGCGCGGCGCGGCCCGCGACGGTACCGTCGTGCGGAACCGGACACCGGTTCGCCGCCCACGTCGCAGCAGAGCACGGGGGCTCACAGCCCGATCGAGAGCAGGAAACGTTGAGCGATCCGAATCCGTACGCGGACGACTCATACAAGTGGGGGCCTGCCCAGCAACCCGCAAGCCCGCCCACCATGCCGGACGGCCAGGCATACGGCTATCCGGCCGCCGGAAACCCGGCACCCGGCTACCAGCAGCCCTTCCAGGACGCGCCGCCCCCGGGTTACGGCTACCCGGCGACCCAGCCGGCGGTGCCCGGCTACGGCTACCCGGGGCAGCAGGGCATGGTCCCGACGGGCGGCGGCGGCGCGCCGCTGCTGACCATCGGCGACATCACGGTCATGGGCGACTCCATCGTGACGCCGTCCGGGACGATGCCCCTCAAGGGTGCCGCGTGGACGGCCACGGACATGTCGCGCACCGAGGAGAAGATCCCCACGGTCGGGATCGTGCTGGCGATCGTCTTCGCCCTGCTGTGCCTGATCGGTCTGCTCTTCCTGCTGATGAAGGAGAAGAAGACGACCGGGTTCATCCAGGTGTCGGTGACCAGCGGTGGCCGGCACCACTCGACGATGATCCCGGCCACGCACCCGGAGACCTTCGCGATGGTGATGTCGCAGATCAACAGCGCCCGCTCGCTGAGCTTCTGAAGTCCGGGCCCGGGGCGCCGGGCGGGCGGGGACCGCGGGGGTCCCCGCCCGGGGCCCCGGTCAGTCCCAGTGCGCGCCGCCCCGGTCCTCGGCGATCACCATGATCCGCCGCAGCATGGAGTTGAGCAGGCCGCGCTCCTCCTTGTCCAGGACGTGGAGCAGCCGCTCCTCCTCGTTGCCGAGGAAGTCCATCGCGCCGAGCCAGGTCGAGCGCCCCCGGTCGGTCAACTCCACGTCCACGCGCCGCCGGTCGGTGGTGGAGGGGGTACGGCGGACGAATCCGCGGCGCTCCAGGGCGTCCAGCCGGCCGGTGACGGAGGCGGGCGCGAGGTCGAGGTCGGCGGCGAGATCGGACGGGGCGGCCTTGCCGCCGTGCCCGGCGAGTTTGTGCAGCGTGTCGAACTCCTGGCGGTCCAGGTCGAAGTCGACGAGGGACTGTTCACGCACCCGGCGCAGATGGACGGAGAGCTTCTTCATCCGGGTCACCGCCCCCTCGATGTCCGGGTCGAGTTCGGGAAGCACCGGCTTCCACCGCTCCACGTGTCCGTCGGTCCAGTCGCGTTGCTCCATGGTCCACACCCTACGCCGAACCCCAACTACCCTTCGGTATCAAATATTTCGTTGACGAATACTTCGGAAGCGAAATAGATTCCGCGCCATGCCTCATCCCTTGCGCACCCGTTCCTTCCGGCTGCTCTTCATCGGGCGCAGCTTCTCGATGCTGGGCGACGCGGCGATCCCCGCAGCTCTCACCCTCGCCGTCTACCTGGCCACCGGATCGACCGGGGCGCTCGCCCTGGTGCTCGCCTGCGCGATGGTGCCCAAGCTGCTCCTGCTGCCGCTCGGCGGCGTCGTGGGCGACCGCTTCAACGCCCGCACGGTCGCGCTCACCACCGATCTCGTACGGTGCGCCAGCCAGCTCTTCGTCGGCGCCGAACTCCTCTCCGGGGCACCGGCGCTGTGGCAGATCGCGCTGGCCGAGGCGATCGGCGGCGCCGCCGGGGCCTTCGCGATGCCGACCGTCTCCCCGCTGATCCGCGGCACCGTGGCGGAGTCCGGACTGCTGCGTGCCAACTCCCTGATGGCGGTGGTCAGCAGCGCCGCCCGGATCGGCGGCCCGGCCGTCGCCGGGGCGCTGGTCCTCACCGCGGGGCCCGGCTGGGCCTTCGTGCTGGACGCGGCCGGCTTCGCGGTGAGTGCGGCGCTGCTGTCCGCGATCGACGTCCGGCACGTCCCCGTCGCCCGCAGGTCCGTGCTCAGCGACCTCAAGGAGGGCTGGAGCGAGGTCCGGGGCCGCGACTGGTACTGGACGAGCCTGATCGCCCACTCCGTCTGGAACGGCGCGGCGGCCGTCCTGATGACGCTCGGTCCGGCGCTGTTCATCCACCACCTGGGCGGCAAGGGGATGTGGCTCGCCTTCCTCCAGACCGGCGCCGTCGGCCTGCTGCTCGGCTCGCTGCTGGCCGGCCGGGCCAGGCCGCGCCGCCCGGTCCTGACCGCCAATCTGGGCCTCGCCCTGTACGCACTGCCGCTCTGCCTGCTGGCCGCCCACTCCCCCGCCGTCGTCGCCATCGCCGCGTACGGCCTCTCCCAGGCGGGGCTGGGCTACCTCAACCCGGTCTGGGAGACCGCCGTCCAGTCCGCCGTACCCAAGCACGCGCTGGCCCGGGTCACCTCCTACGACTGGCTGCTCTCCCTCGGCGCGATGCCGCTCGGCTACGCCCTCGCCCCGCCGGCCGCCTCGGCCTGGGGCGCCGAACTCCCCCTTGCCGCAGCCGGGGTGGCGGTCGGCGCGGCCTGCCTGGCCACCGCCGCGATACCCGGGGTGCGGCGCTTCACAGCCCCCTCGGACCAGGTGACGCGCACCACCGAAGCACCGGCTTGAACATGTTCAGTTCCAGGTCTACAGTCCATGACAACAGCATTTGAACGCGTTCAAGGGAGGGTGGGGCATGGACCTCACTGTTGTCGCGTACGTCATCTACCTGCTCATCAGCGTGGCGCTCACCATCTGGGTGGCCCGCACGCTCAGCCGCAACGGCAAGGTGTTCCTCGCCGATGTGCTGCACGGGAACGAGAAACTCGCCGATGCCGTCAACCACCTGCTGGTGGTGGGCTTCTACCTGGTCAACCTGGGGTTCGTGACGCTCTACCTGAAGAACTCCGAGGAGGTCACCGACGCCCGCGCGCTCTTCGACGCGCTCTCGCTGAAGGTCGGCGTCGTCCTGCTCGTGCTGGGGGTCATGCACCTGGGCAACGTCTATGTGCTGAACAGGATCCGCCGCCGGGGCATGATGGAGCGCGAGCAGACCCCGCCCGTGGCACCGCAGGGCTGGACACCGCCGGGCACCGGGCCGTGGGCCGCGCCCGCCCCCCGGGCGTGAGGGCCGGCCATGACGGTCCGGACGGGTGGGCGGCGGCTGTCCGTCGAACGGCTCACCGTGCTCTACGACGCACAGTGCTCGCTCTGCGTCCACCTGCGGCATTGGCTGATGAGACAGCGTCAGCTGGTACCGCTGGACCTGGTCCCGGCGGACTCGGCGGAGGCGCACCGCCGCTTCCCCGCCCTCGACCACTCCGGGACGCTGGAGGAGATCACGGTGATCGGTGACGGGGGCCAGGTCTACCGCTCCACGTCGGCGTGGATCGTCTGCCTCTGGGCGCTGGCCGAGCACCGGCCCAGGGCCCACTGGCTGACCACCCCGGCCGGCCGCCCGTTCGCCAGGGCGACCGTCCTCGCCGCGGCGAGGTACCGCTCCCTGACGGCGGCGCCCTGCCGGACGGACGGCGAAGGGGGCGGCGCCTGCGCGGTGGAGGGCCCGGAGCCCGGCACCTAGGGTCCTGGGCCAGGACCGGGCCGGATACCCTCGGGACCGTGGTGAAGGAAGAGAAGGACGTGAAGGAAGTCAAGGCTCCCAAGAGCGAACAGACCCGCACACTCATCCTCGAAACCGCGCTCCGGCTCTTCCAGGAACGCGGCTACGACAAGACGACCATGCGGGCCATCGCCCAGGAGGCCGGCGTCTCCGTAGGGAACGCGTACTACTACTTCTCGTCCAAGGAACACCTCGTCCAGGGCTTCTACGACCGGATCGCCGCCGAGCACGAGGCGGCGGTCCAGCCGGTCCTGGCCGGCGACCAGGACCTCGCGGTACGCATTCGCGGGGTCCTCCTCGGCTGGCTGGACGTGGCGGAGCCGTACCACCGCTTCGCCGCCCAGTTCTTCAAGAACGCCGCCGATCCGGAGAGCCCGCTCAGCCCCTTCTCGAAGGACTCCGTCGCGGCCCGCGACGCGGCGATCTCCATCCACCGGCGCTGCCTGGAGGGTGCGGACACCAAGGTCGATCCGGAACTGGCCGAGCTGCTGCCGGAGCTGATGTGGCTGAACCAGATGGGCCTGGTGCTGTACTGGGTGTACGACCGGACGGACGACGCCGAACGCAGTCGCCGCCTCGTCGAGCGCACCGCCCCGATCATCGCGCGGGCCATCGCCCTGTCCCGGTTCCGGGTGCTGCGGCCGCTCGTGCGCCAGGTCCACGCGGTGCTGGAGGAGTTCCTGCCGGGGGCGACGGGACCGGTGGCGGACCGGCCGCGCTGACCGCGCCCGGCGGCGTACACGCCGCAGCGGCCGCCCCGTGGGTACCGGGACGGCCGCTCCTTTCGTGTTCCGCTTCTGTCTGCCGGGTCGCGGTCCTGGCTTCCGGACCGCGACGGGCCCGTCAGATCCAGCCGAGCTCCCACAGCCGCCAGATGCCCGTACCGTCCGAGAGGTACTGCGAACCGGCCACCTCGGGCTTGGCGAGGACGTAGTCCTTCTTCTGCCACAGCGGGACGAGCGGCACGTCCTCGCCCACCAGCTTCTGCAGGTCCTTGAAGTCGGCCGAGGTGCGGCTGCGGTCGCTGAACTGCAGCGTGTCGCTGATCAGCTGGTCCATCTTCTTGCTGCTGTAGCCGTTGTGGAGGCTGGTGTCGCGGCCGACGAGCGGCTGGCTGAAGGTGTCGGGGTCCGGGTAGTCCGGGAGCCAGCCGACGGTGTACATGTCGTAGTCACCGGCCGCGTAGCCCTTCTGGAACGCCGTCCACTCCACGGACTTGATCGAGACCTTGAACAGCCCGTCCGCGTTCAGCTGGCGCTGGATCTCCTTGCTCTCCGGCGTGTACGAGTCGCCGGAGCGGTAGGCGAAGGTGAGGGGGAGCGGCAGCTGGACGCCCGCCTCCTCCATCAGCTTCTTGGCGCGCTTGGCGTCCGGCTGCGGGTACTCGTCGAAGAACGGGGTGCTGTGCCCGATGTAGCCCTGCGGGATCAGCGAGTAGAGCGGTGCGACGGTGCCCTGGTAGACGTCGGTCACGATCGGTGCGCGGTCGATGATCGCCGCGATGGCCTGCCGGACGCGCTTGTCGGCGAGCGGCGAGCCGGAGCGGACGTTGAAGACGAGGTTGCGGATCTCGGCGCTGTCCGCCTCCGTGATGCGCTGATCGGCGTCGCCGGGGTTCAGCTCCGCGAGCGCGGACGGCGGGAGCTGACGGTGCGTGACATCGATCTGTCCCGACTTCCAGGCCGCCAGGAGGTCGTCCGACTGCTGGTAGTAGTGCACGGTGACCGGCCCGCCGGTCTTCTTCAGCGCGCCCTTGTACCTGGTGTTCGGCACCAGTTCGGCCCTGGAGCCCGGCTGGTACGACTTGAGCACGTACGGCCCGGAGCCGCTGACCTTGTTGTCGCTCCGCAGCTTTTTCTCGGAGTAGGCCTCACGGTCGACGATCGAACCGGCCCCGGTGGCGAGCTTCTGCGGGAAGGTCGCGTCGCGCGAGGACAGGTTGAACGTGATCACCCGGCCCTCGGTCACCACGTTCTTGAGGGTCGGGAACAGCACCGAGGGGCCGACGTTCGTCTTGATCCTGAGCATGCGCTCGAAGGAGTACTTGACGTCCTCGGCGGTGATCTTCCGGCCGTTGGAGAACGACAGGTCGTCACGGAGCTTGCACTGGTACGTCTGGAGCTTCCCGCCGATGAAGCCGCAGCTCTCGGCCGCGTCGGGCTCGGGGACGATCGCTCCGGACTTGAACGTCATGAGGGACTGGTAGACGTTGCTGTACATCGCCCAGGAGCCGGCGTCGTACGCTCCGGCCGGGTCGAGCGAGGTCACCACGTCGGTCGTACCGACGGAGACCGGGTCCTCCTTCGCTCCGTCCGAAGGAAGCAACTGCCAGGCGCCGACGCCTGCGATGACCAAAACCGCGAGAATCGCGAGAATCCGTATTCGGATCGACCGCATTGCCGTGCTCTCCCTTAACAGCCCCACCTCGGTGTCGCGCTCAGATACGCAGATCACCGCACGTTCGCGCTCAGCCAATCACACGATTTTCACATCTGGAAGGGCAAATCAGAGACACATAGCCTTTTGTTCGTTACTTGAAACCTTGGATCGATAGGCCGAATACAGAGGGTTGGCGGACGGTCACCGAATTCGCCTGCGGGGCGGCTCTCAGGCCTGCTTGGAGGCGAGTTCGACGACGGTGATGTCCGAGGGTGCGCCGACCCGCACCGGCGGGCCCCAGGCGCCCGCGCCGCGCGTGACGTACAGCTGCGTGTCGCCGTAGCGTTCGAGCCCGGCGACCGTGGGGTTGGAGAGCTCCGCGATGTAGTTGCCCGGCCAGAGCTGGCCACCGTGGGTGTGCCCGGATAGCTGCAGGTCCACGCCGTGCTCGACGGCCTCGTCGATGAGGACCGGCTGATGGGCCATGAGGACGGCGGCCCGGGAGCGGTCCCGGTCACCCAGGGCGCGGCCGAAGTCCGGGCCCTGGCCCTCGCTCTCGCCCCCGATGTCATTGACCCCGGCCAGATCGAATCCGTCGATCTCCACCCGGGCATTCTCCAGCGGGTGCATCCCCAATTCCCTTACATGATCCACCCATTGGGCCGCGCCGGAGTAGTACTCGTGGTTGCCGGTGACGAAGAACGCGCCGTGCCGGGAGCGGAGCCGCGCGAGCGGCTCGGCGGCCGGACCGAGATCCGCGACCGATCCGTCGACCAGGTCCCCGACGACCGCGATCAGATCGGGCTGGGTCCGGTTGACCGTGTCGACGATCCGCTGGGTGTGCGCCCGGCCCAGGATCGGGCCGAGGTGGATGTCGCTGACGACGGCGATCCGGAAGCCGTGCGCGGAGCGGGGCAGCCGGGCCAGCGGGATGGTGACGCGCTTGACCCGCGGGCCGCGCAGCACCCCGTAGGTGCCGTACCCCACCGTGCCGAGCCCCGCCACGGCCGCGGCGCCCCCGACCGCCCGCGCGACGAAGAGCCGGCGCGAGGGGGAGGCGGCGGGGGGCTGCGGGGCGGAGGGCGCGGTCGGGGCCGCTGTCCTGGTGTCCGAGCCGGGGGCGGCTCCGGCGCTCTCGGCCCGCACGGTCTCCCCCGTTCGCGCCGGTCCGGCCTCCGCCCCGGCGCCGGCCGTCGCGTCCCGGCGTGCGAGGAGCCTGCGCAGCAGCGGCCGTACCGCCTCACCGACCAGCAGGGCCAGTGTCAGGTAGAGCAGGGCGGCCAGCCACAGATAGCCCGGCCAGGCCAGCACCCGCTCGAGCCAGAAGGGCGCACCCGACCGGCCGGAGACCAGGGCGCCGACGCTCAGCAGCGGCAGCACGTACGCCGCCACGGTGCCCGCCCGGCGTGGCAGGCTGCCCGCGGCGGTCGTGTCACCGACGAAGCGGCGCCACACATAGCGGTGCACGGCGACGAGAGTTGCGAGCACCACGATCGCCGCCAGAACGAATCCCATGACCGCCACGTGCGCTTCCCCGCCCTGTTTGTCCGTATCCGGTCCGTACGAGGTGCCGCGTCGTTACGCGGAACGGTCGCGCAACGCCCTGACGCCGCGGAACCCGATCACGCCAACCGCCGTCCCCAGAAGAAAGGACGTGATGGCGAGCAGCAGATGCACCCAGAAGTACGCAGTAGGGTCACCCGCGTCGTCGAAGGCGAGACCGCTGCCGTCCTTCCACAGGTTCTTGACGAAAGTGATCCAGATGAACCAGCTCCACACCCCGAATGCGAGCAGGAACCAGGAGACGGGGCGGCTGAGCTTCATGGAGTCAGTATCTCCGGCGCGTCCGGGCCGGCTCGCCCGGGGTGGGCAGGGCCAGGGGGGACTGTCCTCGGACGGGCCGTCCCGGGGTGGGCTGTCCTGGCGGTACGCACGGCGGGTCATAGCGCCGGTGTCAATTTTCACATCAACTGCATGTACGTTTTCGACCGTGTCAGCTCTTAAGAAGACCGCGATGGCGGTCACATCTGCCGCCCTGCTGTCCACTTTCGTCGTCAGCCCCGCCTCTGCGGTTGCCAAGGACACCTCCGACGACGCCCCGAAGCCGCCTGCCGCCATGTCGCGGCTCGGTGGCGAACAGCTGGGCCGGTCCGGCACCCAGGTCAATCTCGGCCCCGGCGCCCCGGTCCTGCCCAAGGACCTGACCGGCAGATCGTGGATGGTCTCGGACGCCGAGAGCGGGGAGGTGCTCGCCTCGCACAACCCGCACTGGCGGCTGCCCCCGGCCTCCACACTGAAGATGCTGTTCGCGGACACCGTGATGCCGGACCCGGCCCTGCAGCCGAAGACCCGGGAGTACACGGTGAAGGACGAGGACCTCGCGGACATGGGCGAGGGAAGCAGCCTGGTGGGCGTCAAGGAGGACCTCAGCTACTCGGTGCACGACCTGTGGCTCGGCGTCTTCCTGCGTTCGGGCAACGACGCGGTGCACGTACTGGCCGCGATGTACGGGGGCGTCCCCAAGACCGTCCACGACATGCAGACACACGCCGTGGAGCTGCAGGCCCTGGACACCCACGTGGTGTCGCCCGACGGCTACGACGCGCCCAAGCAGGTCTCCAGTGCGTACGACCTGACCCTGTTCGCCCGCAGCGGGCTGCAGAACGCGGACTTCCGCGAGTACTGCGCGACCGGCACGGCGGAGTTCCCCGGCGAGCAGAAGAAGGGCAAGAAGCGGGAGGAGTTCGGCATCCAGAACACCAACCGACTGCTCACCGGGGCCGACGGCGTCGCCGCGTACGACGGCATCGCCGGCGTCAAGAACGGCTACACGACGCACGCGGGCAACACCTTCACCGGTGTCGCCGAGCGCAACGGCAAGGTGCTTCTCGTCACCGTCATGCACCCGTCGTCCGAGGAGACGCACGCCGTCTACAAGGAGGCGGCGAGCCTGCTCGACTGGGGGTTCAGCGCCAGCGGCAAGGTCACCCCGGTGGGCGAGCTGGTCCCGCCGAAGTCCGCGGTGCCCGACACCGGCACCGGCAAGGGGGCCGAGGCCGACGGCCCCGCCGCCGACAAGGCGAAGCACGGCCCGGACACGACCGCGAAGGCCGCCGCGGCGGACGGCTCCGGCGGGGCCGGGGTCGCGCTGGGCATCGTCGGCGGGGTGCTGGTGCTGCTCGCCGGTGCCGTGTTCCTGGTCAACCGGCGCTGGCCGCTGCCGGACCTGGTGCGCCGTCGCTCCCGCCCCTGACCCGGCCGCCCGGGGCGTTTTCGCCCCGGGCACGTCCCGCCCGGGTGCTCCCGCCCCTGGCACCGCCGTCGTCGTCCGGGGCCGGCTCGCCCTCCACCGGCACGGGCTCCTCGGCGTCCTTGCTCGGTGTCGCCGTCCAGGCGGCACAGAACAGCAGCAGCTTCGCGGTGAAGTTGATCCACAGCAGCAGGGCGATGGGCACGCCGAACGCGCCGTACATGCTCTTCGACGCGACGCCCTTCATATAGCTGCCGAGCAGCAGTTTCAGCAGCTCGAAGCCGACCGCGCCGGTCAGTGAGGCGACCACCAGCCGGCGCCGCGGCGGCTCGACGCCGGGCAGCAGCGTCAGCAGGTAGAGCAGCAGCAGGAAGTCGGCGCACACCGCCACCGCCAGGGCCGCGATCCGGAGCAGCACACCGCCCGCGCCGTTCTCGGGGATGTTGATCAGGTCGGCGATCCAGCCGACCGCGACGGAGCCGACCGAGGAGATCGCCAGGGTCACCAGGGCCGCCCCGCCCAGGCCGAACAGCACCCCGGCGTCCTTGAGCTTGCGGATGACGGGATTGCCCTCGTCCAGGTCGTCCATGTCCCACACCGCGCGCAGGCAGTCCCGCATCGAGCCGATCCAGCCGATGCCGGTGAACAGCAGCAGCGCACCGGCCACCAGTCCGACCGTGCCCGCGTGCGCCACCAGGTTGTCGATGCCCAGCTGATCCGAGATGCCCGGCACCTGCTCGGCCACCTTGTTCTCGATCTTGTCGAGCTGCTTGTCGGAGAGCAGCGCCGCGCCGATCGCCGCGGCGACCGCGATCAGCGGGAAGAGCGCCAGGAAGCTGATGAACGTGATCGCCGCGGCCAGCCGCGCCCAGTGGACCCGTACCAGCGTCTCGTAACTGCGCCAGGCGTGCGTCTCCATCAGCCGGGAGACGAGCGGCCCGATGACAGGGAGTTTTTTCAGCCAGTCCATGACGTACGACTACCCTCCCCGTCAGCAAAAACCGATGCCCCATGGGGAGCGTAGGAGATGACGCCTCCTCAATCACCCATTTCGGTGAGTGTTGTAACAAATCCCTCAAAGGTGTTTTCTCGGGCGATACGGTCACCCTCATGCCTGTCGACACCGTGTCCCTGAGCGGCTGGGGCCGTACCGCCCCGACGACCGCGCTGCGCTTTCGCCCCGGCAGTTACGAGGAGGCCGCAGCGACGGTGCGCGGCTGCGGGCCCCGTGGCTCGATCGCGCGCGGGCTGGGCCGGGCGCACGGCGACTCGGCGCAGAACGCGGGGGGCTCCGTCCTCGACATGACGGCGCTGAACCGCGTCCGGGCCTTCGACGCCGGGACCGGTGAGGTGGTGTGCGAGGCGGGTGTGAGCCTGCACCGGCTGCTGGAGGTGCTGCTTCCGCTCGGCTGGTTCCTGCCGGTGACGCCGGGCAGCCGGTACATCACGGTGGGCGGCGCGATCGGCTCCGACGTCCACGGTGACAACCACCGCGCGGCGGGCTCCTTCTCCCGCCATGTCACGGGGTTCGAACTGCTCACCGCCGACGGCGGCATCCGTACGGTCCGGCCCGGCACCCCGCTCTTCGACGCGACCACGGGCGGCATGGGGCTGACCGGGGTGATTCTCTCGGCCACGCTCCGGTTCCATCGCGTCGAGACGTCCCTGATGTCCGTCGACACCGAACGGGCCGCCGATCTGGACGACCTGATGGCCCGTCTCGCCACGGACGGCGACCGCCACCGCTACGCGTCCGCCTGGGTCGACCTGACCGCGCGCGGCCGGGCGACGGGCCGGGGCGTCCTGACCCGGGGGGAGCACGCCCCCTTGGACGCACTCCCGGCGCACGCCCGGCGCGCACCGCTCTCCTTCCGCCCCGGCCAACTGCCCCCCGCGCACTCGCTCGTACCGGACCTCGTCCCCGGCGGGCTGCTCGGCCGCACCTCCGCAGCCGCCCTGGCCGAGCTCCGCTTCCGCAGGGCGCCCCGGTCCCGCACGGGCGAACTGCGCCGGATCGCCGCCTTCTTCCACCCGCTGGACGCCGCGCCGCGCCGCAGCCCGGTCCACGGGCGCGGCGGTTTCGTGCACTACGAGTTCGCCGTCGGCCACGGTCAGGGGGAGACGCTGCACCGGATCGTCCGGCAGATCTCGCAGCGCCGCTGCCCCGCGCGCCTCGCCGCGCTCCGGCGCTTCGGCGCGGGCGATCCCGGCTGGCTGTCCTTCCCGCTGCCCGGCTGGGCGCTGTCCCTCGACCTGCCGGCCGCCCTGCCGGGGCTGGCCCGCTTCCTCGACGGCCTGGACGAGGAGGTGGCGGCCGCGGGCGGCCGGGTCTGCCTGACGAACGACTCCCGGATGCGCCCGGACGTGCTGGCCGCGATGTACCCGCGGCTGGACGACTTCCGTTCGCTGCGTGCCGAGTCCGACCCGGACGGCGCGTTCAGATCGGACCTCTCGCGCCGGCTGTCGCTCTGACGGACACCCCGGCCCGGCTCCCTGTTACCCCCGGCTTCTCCCCCTCCCCCAAGGAGCGTTTCCGTGAAGGATGCCTTCGGTGCCCCGCAGTCCTTGCTCGTCCTCGGCGGCACGTCGGAGATCGGGCTCGCCACCGCCCGTCGCCTGATCGCCTGCCGTACCCGCACGGTCTGGCTGGCCGGGCGCCCCTCCCCGGCCCTGGAGTCGGCGGCGGCCGAGCTGCGCGGGCGCGGCGCCTACGTCCGCACCGTGGACTTCGACGCGCTGGACACCGAGTCGCACGAGACCACCCTCGGCAAGATCTTCACCGAGGGCGACATCGACATGGTGCTGCTCGCCTTCGGTATCCCCGGCGACCAGGAACGCGACGAGGAGGAGCCGCTCTCGGCGGTCCGGGTCGCCCAGACGAACTACACCGGGGCCGTCTCCGCCGGGCTGGTGTGCGCCGGCGCACTCCAGGCGCAGGGGCACGGCTCGCTGGTGGTGCTGTCGTCGGTGGCAGGGGAGCGCGCCCGGCGTGCGGACTTCATCTACGGGTCGAGCAAGGCGGGCCTGGACGCCTTCGCCCAGGGGCTCGGAGACGCGCTGCACGGGACGGGCGTGCATGTGATGGTCGTACGCCCCGGTCCCGTACAGGCGCCCGGTACGGCGGCCGAGGCGCCTCTCGCGACGATCCCGTTCACCCGTACGCCCCTGGTGACCACGCCCGACGCGGTCGCGGCGGCGATCGTGACGGGTCTGCGCCGGCGCTCGGAGACGGTGTGGGTGCCCGGGGCGCTGCGGGCGGTGATGTCGGCGCTGCGGCATGTGCCGCGCCCGCTGTTCCGCCGCCTGCCGGTCTGACCCGGGGCCGGGGGCCGGGGGGCCGCCGGGGTCAGGGGTGGAGCGAGGGCGTGTCCACGGAGCTGCCGCTCTGCGCGGGGAGGGCGGCAGCCCCGCCGCCCGTCGCGAACGGGAACTCGTTGATCTTGCGCCAGACGCTGTCCGAGCCCTGCTCGTACAGCGCGAAGGAACCGCAGGTCCAGGCGGCCTCGTAGTCGCCCAGCTCGGCGTACGCCCGGTCCATCGCCTCTTCGGAGATGTCGTGGGCCACGGTCACGTGCGGGTGGTACGGGAACTGGAGCTCGCGCACCAGCGGACCCGAGGCGTCCCGGACCCGCTTCTGCAGCCAGGAGCAGGCCGAGGCGCCCTCGACGACCTGGACGAAGACGACCGGCGACAGCGGGCGGAAGGTGCCCGTGCCGGACAGCCGCATCGGGAAGGGGCGGCCACCGGACGCGATCTTGGCGAGGTGCGCCTCGATCGCGGGCAGGTGGGCCGCCTCCGCCTCGGTCGGCGGAAGGAGGGTGACGTGGGTGGGAATGCCATGTGCGGCAGGGTCCCCGAAGCTCGCGCGCCGCTGCTGGAGCAGGCTGCCGTAGGGCTCCGGGACCGCGATCGAAACGCCGAGCGTTACGGTCCCCACGTCGTTCTCCTCAATCCTCGATGGTCTGTTTTCAGCCACTGACGGCCGCAAGCTTCACGCCGCCAGTGTGCCGCCTGTGAAGGTGGTACCGCCAGGGTCCTTGGACTCAGTGCTTCGCGGGCAGAAGACCCATGCGGTCGTACGTCCGCGCCAGGGTCTCGGCGGCGACGGCCCTGGCCTTCTCCGCTCCCTTGGCCAGGATGGAGTCCAGCGTCTCGGTGTCGTCGAGATATTCCTGGGTGCGGGTGCGGAACGGTGTGACGAAGTCGACCATGACCTCGGCGAGGTCGGTCTTCAGCGCACCGTAGCCCTTGCCCTCGTACTTCTGCTCCAGATCCGCGACGGGTGTGTTGGTGAGGGTGGAGTAGATGGTCAGCAGATTGCTGATGCCGGGCTTCTCCGCCTGGTCGAAGCGGATCACCGTGTCGGTGTCGGTGATCGCGCTCTTCACCTTCTTGGCGGTGGCCTTCGGCTCGTCCAGGAGGTTGATCAGGCCCTTCGGGGTGGCCGCCGACTTGCTCATCTTCGACGACGGGTCCTGGAGGTCGTAGATCTTCGCCGTCTCCTTGAGGATGTACGGGTCCGGCACGGTGAAGGTGTCGCCGTAGGTGCCGTTGAACCGCTCCGCGAGGTTCCGGGTCAGCTCCAGGTGCTGGCGCTGGTCCTCGCCGACCGGGACCTGGTCGGCCTGGTAGAGCAGGATGTCGGCGACCATCAGCATCGGGTAGGTGAAGAGTCCGACGGTGGTGCGGTCGGCGCCCTGCTTGGCGGACTTGTCCTTGAACTGCGTCATCCGGGCCGCCTCACCGAAACCGGCCAGGCAGTTCATGACCCAGCCGAGCTGGGCGTGCTCGGGGACATGGCTCTGGACGAAGAGCGTGCAGCGGTCCGGGTCGACCCCGGCGGCGAGCAGCTGGGCGACGGCGAGCCGGGTGTTGGCGCGCAGTGCCGCAGGGTCCTGCGGCACGGTGATCGCGTGCAGGTCGACGACCATGTAAAAGGCGTCGTGGGACTCCTGCAGGGCCACCCACTGGCGGACCGCGCCGAGGTAGTTGCCGAGGTGGAACGAGCCTGCGGTGGGCTGGATTCCGGAGAGCACACGGGGACGTTCAGAGGCCATAGAAATCATTGTCTCAGGTACGGAACCGATCTCGGGCAGCCGGTGTATGAAAGGTGTGAGGACGCGGGAGGGGGCTCTGCGGCCGGGCCGGAAGAGGTGCCGCGCCGTCGATGACGAGGGTGCGGGCCGGCCGTGGCTGTTGCGGACCGCGGCGAAATGAGACCAGGAACACAGTCCGCCCGGCCGGACGGCTGCGTGCGGCGTCCGGGGCGCGGTGGCTCCCGCGGCGGGGCCGCGTCAGCGGCTGACCGGCTCCTGAGCCGGTGCGGACCCGCACTCCATCAGCAACTGGCTCCCGCGCGGGCCGACCGGGCGAAAGCCCGCCTTGCTCCACGCCCGGACGGCCCGCTGGTTGGAAGCCTCGGGATCGACGGTCACCCGTTCCCATCCCACGACGGTGAGAAGGTGCCGGACGAGGGCGCGGGCGGCGTCGGGGCCGTGGCCCCGGCCCTGTGCGTGAGGCAGCAACACCATGTCGATGCCGCCTTCGCGGGGGCCGGCGGGGACGTACTGGGCGTAACCCACGGGGCCGGCGCTGTCGAGGACCAGGAACGAGGCCACCGCGGGGCGCCGCCTCCCGACGTACTTGGCGGCCACTTCCTCGCGCGTGAGCGGCTGTCCGCCCCAGTTGCGTACGAACTCGGGGTCCGCGAACCACCCGGCAAGCAACGACAGGTGATCCTCAGTGGCGGGGACGAGCAGGACAGCCTCGCCCGCGATGCCGCCCTCCGGCGTGTCCGTCATGCATGCCGCCCCTCTTCGTGCGCGTGTCCGCCCATCGTTCCAGCGCGGGGGTCCGCGCGGGCGCGCCGTGAACGGGAGGTTTCCTCGTGGGCGATCCGACCGACGATAGAAAGTGGGCACACCAACCCGATCCGCACGACGAACGGAGATCCCGTGTCGACCACGGAAAACGCCATCGCCTCCGCCGATGCGCACAGCGCGCACAACTATCATCCGCTGCCCGTCGTCGTCGCGACGGCGGAGGGCGCCTGGATGACGGATGTCGAGGGGCGGCGCTACCTCGACATGCTCGCCGGCTACTCGGCGCTCAACTTCGGCCACGGCAACCGCCGTCTGATCGACGCGGCCAAGGCGCAGCTGGAGCGGGTGACGCTGACCTCGCGGGCCTTCCACCACGACCGCTTCGCCGAGTTCTGTACGCGGCTGGCGGAGCTGTGCGGCATGGAGATGGTGCTGCCGATGAACACCGGCGCGGAGGCCGTCGAGACCGCGGTGAAGACCGCCCGCAAGTGGGGCTACCGGGTCAAGGGCGTCCCGGACGGGATGGCGAAGATCATCGTCGCCTCGGACAACTTCCACGGCCGGACGACGACGGTCATCAGCTTCTCCACGGACCACGAGGCCCGTGCGGACTTCGGCCCGTACACACCGGGGTTCGAGATCGTGCCGTACGGGGATCTGACCGCGCTGCGGGAGGCGATGACGGAGAACACCGTGGCGGTGCTCCTCGAACCGATCCAGGGCGAGGCCGGGGTGCTGGTGCCGCCTCCCGGCTACCTGCCCGGGGTCCGGGAGCTGACCCGCGAGCGGAACGTGCTGTTCATCGCGGATGAGATCCAGTCGGGTCTGGGCCGGACCGGGAAGACGTTCGCGTGCGAGCACGAGGGCGTCGTGCCGGACATGTACGTGCTCGGCAAGGCGCTGGGCGGCGGCGTCGTGCCGGTGTCGGCCGTGGTGTCGTCGGCGGCGGTGCTGGGGGTGTACCGGCCCGGGGAGCACGGGTCGACGTTCGGCGGGAATCCGCTGGCGTGCGCGGTGGCGCTGGAGGTCATCGCGATGCTGCGCACCGGTGAGTTCCAGCAGCGGGCAACGGAGTTGGGCGACCACCTCCACCAGGAGCTGGGGCTGCTGGTGGGCGGCGGAGCGGTGGAGGCGGTGCGGGGGCGCGGGCTCTGGGCGGGCGTCGACATCGAGCCCGGCCACGGCACGGGCCGGGAGATCTCCGAGAAGCTGATGGGCCGCCGGGTGCTGGTGAAGGACACCCACGGCTCGACGATCCGGATCGCACCGCCGCTGGTGATCAGCAAGGAGGACCTGGACTGGGGCCTGGAGCAACTCCGCGAGGTCCTGCGCGGCTGAGACGGCAGCGGCCCACCCCGGCCGACGCGGCCGGCCGGGGCGGTCGCAGCCGCCCAGTAGAGTCCCGGGTGTGCTTCTGGGGATGATCTGCGCGCTCGGTTCTGCGGTCTGCTTCGGCACGGCCTCCGTCCTTCAGGCCGTCGCCGCGCGGGCCGCGGCCGAGCCCGGATCCGGTGCGGGGGTCGATCCGGCGCTGCTGCTGCGAGCCCTGCGGCAGTGGCGTTACGTCGCCGGGCTCGCCCTGGACGGCCTCGGCTTCGTCTTCCAGATCATCGCCCTGCGCTCGCTGCCCATCTACGCGGTGGGCGCGGCACTCGCCGCAAGTCTCGCCGTCACCGCGGTCGTCGCCGCCCGCCTGCTCCAGGTCCGGCTGAGCGGCACCGAGTGGACGGCCGTCGCCGTGGTCTGCGCGGGCCTGGGCATGCTGGGCCTCGCCTCCGGCGGCGAGGGCCATCTGTCCGGCTCGGACGCGCTGCGCTGGTCGATGCTCGGGGTGGCGGTCGCCGTCCTGCTGATCGGCACGGCGGCGGGCCGGCTGCCGGAGCGGGCCCGCGCCCTGGTCCTGGGGCTCGGCGCGGGCTGCGGCTTCGGGGTGGTGGAGGTCGCGGTCCGGCTCATCGACGACGTCTCACCGGCCGCGCTGCTGTCCAACCCGGCCACGTACGCGCTGCTGGTGGGCGGCGGTTCGGCGTTCCTGCTGCTGACCTCGGCGCTGCAACGTGGCTCGGTGACGACGGCGACCGCCGGAATGGTCCTGGGCGAGACGATCGGGCCCGCCCTCGTGGGCGTCATCTGGCTCGGGGACCGCACCCGCGAGGGGCTCGGCTGGCTGGCGGTCACCGGCTTCGCGGTGGCCGTCGCGGGCGCCCTGGCCCTCGCCCGCTTCGGCGAGGCCCCGGCACAGGACGCGCCCGGGGACACACCGGACGACGCGACTGTGGTGCACCCGGGGTAGGACCGGCGACAGCTGCCCCCCTCCCCCCCCTCCGGCCACGGGCTCGGGCGGCCGTCGCAGCAGGACCTCGCAGCCGACCGCGTGGGTGAGGGGGACGAGTTCCCGTGGGGGGCGCGCACCGTGCCCGGCCAGGAACGGCACCGGGGTTGACGGCGTTCGCGACGCGGCCGGGGCTACCCGGAGAACGCGGTCGTGAAGGGCAGCGGGGTGTCCAGGAGCCAGGTGGCCGAGGCCGCTCCGCCGGTGCAGGCTGTCGCCCACCCCGCCCAGGCGCGCCCGGACAGTTCCCTGGCGGCCCCGGCGGCCTCGGAGCCGAGGATCACGCCGCACATGAGGGACAGGAACAGGTCGCCCCAAACGACCGGCGGGAGGCCGATGACGAGCCACCCGCCCGCGCATGCCGCCAGCGCGGCCGCCATGTACGCCCAGGGAGTGGTGCGGGTCGCCGTCGTCGCCGGGCGCCGGCGGTGGATCAGGATCACGATGATCTGCGCGAGTGCGGCCGCTATGGCGATCACGTCTGTACTCCCCTGTTCGGAGCCCCGGTTCGGAGCAGGGGGACGGCCCGGCGGCGCGCATGGGCGCATGAGCGCCGCCCCTCGTCGCGGCACCACGGACACGTCACGCCCGTTCCGCAGAGGGGTGTTTATGTGGGGGCCAAGACTACGATCCCGGGCAAGACCACCGCGAAGGGGGGTAAACGACGTGCCTGCCGTCGAATCGGATGGTGCGGATCGATTCCTGTACGCCGGGGCGGTGGGCGGGGGTTGCCGCCGCTCACGCGACGGGGGCGGGGGTGTGGGTTCCGGTCGCGCCGTGGGCGAGCGCCTGTTCCGCCCGCGCGAGTCTGCGGATCGCCCGGGTCAGCTGCCCCGGAGGGAGCGTGTACGGGAGCCGGATATTGCGTTCGAACGCGCCCCCGACCCCGAATCGCGGCCCGGCCGCGATGGCCACCCCGTGGTCGGGTGCCACGGCCGCCAGCCGCGAACCGATGGGGCCGGGAAAGCTCGCCCAGAGCGTCACACCGCCGGCGGGTTGCGGAGCGTCGACGTGCGGCAGGTACGCGGCGAGCGCCTGCCGCAGGGCGTCGCGCTGCGAGCTGAGCTGGCGCAGCGCGTCCGGCCGCCGGGTGCGGTGCTCGTTCAGGAGGACGGCTGAGGCGAGTTGCTCGACGACGGGGGTCCCGAGGTCCGTCGCGGGACGGACCCTTTCGACCCGCTCCAGGAGAGAGGGGACCGCGCGGATCCAGCCGATGCGCAGGCCGCCCCAGACACTCTTGGACACCGAACCGACGCTGACGGCCGCCGGCATGTGCAGCGCGAAGGGTTCGGGGCTCGGAACGTCCAGGGCCAGATCGGCCATCGTCTCGTCGATGACCGTGAGGCACCCGAGCCCGAGCCGGCTACGCACGCTCGTCGGCATGCACATACCGGTCGGGTTGTGGAAGTCCGGGATGAGGTAGGCCAGGTTCGCGGTCCGTCCTGCCGCTCGGAGCTGTTCGGTGTCCCAGCCGGAGGACGTCACGGCGACGGGGAGGAGCCGGGCCCGCGCCTGGATGAACGCCGTGATCGCGTGCGGGTACGTCGGATGGTCGACGAGGACCCTGTCGCGCGGCGACACGAGTACCCGGGTCAGCAGGGCGAGCGCGTGCTGCGCGCCGCTGGTGATCAGGATGTGGTCGGGCCGGGTGGGCAGCCCCCGCCGCTCGTACCAGTGGGCGACCGCTTCACGCAGTTCCGCGGTGCCGTACCGGTCGTATCCGTGCCGCTCGAAGTGTCGCGGCAGTTGTTCGAGCGCGGTCGCGAACGCGGAGTGCAGTACCTCCACGGGCGCCGCCGGTGCGGCGAAGGACAGGTCGACGGTCTCCGCGTCGGTCCCGGCCGGGCGCTCGGGCGGGGCGCCGCCGGGCAGTCGTACGGTCGCCCTGGTACGGGCCTGCGTGGCGAGGTACCCGTGCTCGACCAGCGTCCGAAAAGCCGTCCCGACGGTGGTTCTGCTGGTGTCGAGCACGGTCGCGAGGTCGCGTTCGCTCGGCAGGGCAGCACCGAGGGACAGCCGTCCGTCCAGGATGAGCAGACGCATCTTGTCGGAGAGGCGCTGGTGTGCGGGGCCGGGCCCCTCCCGCCAGGCCCCGAGCATCCGGGCCACGGCGTGCGAGCTGATCTTCACCGGACCAGCCTAATCAATCTGGCTATGGAATCCCGGTCCAGATGGTCGGGACACTCGCCGCATGGCACCTACCGCTTCCACCGCGCTCCCCTCCGCCGCGGCTCCCCACGCCCCACCCGCGATACCGCGCATGAACGCCTTCGATCAGGTCCGGGCGGGCCGCAAGGCACGTCGAGTCCCCCAGCTCCTGCTCGGTCTGGTGGGATACGGAGCGGCCGTGATGCTGCTCGTCCGGTCCGGGCTCGGCGCCGCCGGCTGGAACGTGCTCACAGAAGGCACCGCGGGCTCCCTCGGCATCTCGTTCGGCTGGGCGACGAACCTGATCTCCCTGCTCGTGCTCCTCACCTGGATTCCCCTGCGCGAGCTGCCCGGTCTCGGCACGCTCCTCAACGTCGCGATCGTCGGCTTCGCCGCCGACGCCACCGCCCGGGTGCTCCCCGCCCCGCACGGGCCGCTCGCCCAGACCGGATACCTCGCCGCCGGGATCGTCGCTCTGGCGTTCTTCGACGCGCTCTACCTCGGCGCGCAGTTCGGATCGGGACCGCGCGACGGCATCATGACCGGCCTCATCCGGCTCACCCGCCTGCCGGTCGCCGTCGTGCGCACCGGCATCGAAGTCACTGTCGCCTGCGCGGGCTGGCTGCTGGGGGGAACCGTCGGGGTGGGCACGGTGCTGGTCGCCCTGTGCATGGGGCCCCTGGTCGGCTACTTCATGCCCCGGGTGGCGGTGGGGCCTGCTCGCGGTTCACGGAGTCACGAGGTCACGAGGTCACGATACGTTCGACCGCGGCCTCGATGAGCTGTGCGCGCTCGGCCTCCGAGAACACCCCGGGCAGGGTGAGCTGTTCCACGATGAGCCAGTTGAGCGCGAGATACAGCAGCCGGACCGCCGTCGCGTCGCCGGGCAGGCCGGACTCCTCGTGGTAGGCCACGTTGGCGTCGACGTCGGCGCGGACACGCTCGGTCAGCACCGCGCGCAACTCGGGGCGCCGGGTGGCCTCCAGGCGCAGTTCGAGCAGCGCCAGACGGCCGGTACGGAAGGCACTGACCCGGCCGACCAGCTCGTGCATCAGTTTCGCGTAGGTCTTCCGGTCGGGCGCACCGGCCCGCTGCCGTGCGATCGTCGCCTCGTCGGGCTGGAGCAGTTCGTAGACCCGAGCGCCCGCCTGGGTGAGCAGGTCATCGCGGTTGGCGAAGTAGTTGGAGGCCGTACCGGCGGGCACGGCGGCTTCGACGTCCACCGCCCGGAAGGTCAGACCCCGCGCCCCCTCCCTGGCCAGCACCTCAATCACACCATCAACGAGGGCAGCTCGCCGCTCGTCGTTCCTGCGCGCCATTGACACCACTCCAGTCGTAGTACTAACTTCAAAGCACTTCAGTCAGAGTACTACGCTCGGAGTTCTATAGATGCGAAAGCTCGTGTACTACGTCGCTGTCACCATCGACGGCTACATCGCCGGACCCGGCGGGGAGTTCGACTTCTACCCTCAGGGTGACGAGAAGCAGGCCGCCGCCTACGCCCAGTGGGTCAACACCCGTTACCCCGAGACGGTCCCCACCTTCATGCGTGACGCGCACGGCCTGGCGGACACCCCCAACCAGCGCTTCGACACGGTCCTGATGGGACTCGGAAGCTACCGCCCCGGCCTGGACGCAGGCTTCACCAGCCCCTACGCCCACCTGCGCCAGTACGTCGTGTCGAGCACCCTCGCACCCGGCACCGACCCGGCGGTCACCGTGGTCGGCGAAGACCCCCTCGCCCTGGTCCGCGACCTCAAGCAGGAGGACGGCCAGGACATCTGGCTCTGCGGGGGCGGACTCCTCGCCGGCGCACTCCTGCCGGAGATCGACGAGCTGATCATCAAGAGCTATCCCGTGGTCGCCGGGACCGGGATCCCGGTCTTCAACGGGGAGTTCGACCCCACGCTCTTCAAGGTGGAGGACCGCACCTCATTCACCAACGACGTCACGATCACCCGGTTCGCCCGGCGCTGACGCGTCCGGAGTGCGGGCACGCGTCGGGAGCAGCGAAAAGCCCCGCCGCACACCGTGCAACGGGGCTTCCCAGGGCCGGTACGTGTCGGGCGGCGCCCTCAGAGAGCGCCGAACTCTCCACCCTTGACGCCCGCCACGAAGGAGACGAACGAGGCGGTGGGGACGTGCAGGACGGGACCGGCCGGGGCCTTGGAGTCACGGACGGGGACAACGCCTCGCGCGGCGACGAGGTTCGCGGCGACCTCGACGCAGTCGCCGCCGTTGGAGCTGTACGAGGACTTGAACCAGCGGGGGGATTCGGTCGTCACGGAGTGCCCTTTCTAGCTCTCGGCCCAAGCCCCGCCACGCCTGGCATGGCGAGCCGTGGCAATACGATCAGGTCAGATGCCGCCGAACTCGCCGGACTTCACGCCCGCCACGAACGATGTGAACGAGGCCGTGGGAACGCTCAGAACCGGGCCGGACGGGGCCTTGGAGTCACGGATCGGGACGACGCCTCGCGCCGCGGCGAGGTTCGCGGCGACCTCGACGCAGTTGCCGCCGTTCGAGCTGTATGAGGATTTGAACCAGCGTGGAGCTTCGGTCGTCACGGAGTGCCCTTTCTCAACTGGCTGATCTTGGCCACGGATGCCGCCTGTGACATCGCCTCGGCCTGCAGTTGATGGTATGCGGTCAGCAGAGGCACCACAGAGCCAGTTTCACGATCCACGTGCCCCTGTGCCTGCGACTCGGCATACGCCAGAACGGACCGATCAGGCAGAGTAAGCAGATTGACAGGGAGATTGAAGGGCCGCCGCTCGCCTATCTCGAACGGGGCCACCTGCAGAACCCAGTTGGGAAGAGCAGCCACCTCAACCAGTTTCTGGAGCTGCGCCGCCATAACCTCTCTCCCGCCGACAGCGTGATGGAGGCAGCTCTCATCCATCACAACAAGCACCATGGGCGGACGAGGTCTTGCTAGAGCAGCTTGCCTCTCAGCAAGGAAGGAAACGCGCTCGGAAGCCTGCTCCGGCGCGATGGCCCCCCGTTGCACATCGCCGTCCGCCAGAATCCGTGCGTACTCCGGCGTCTGCAGCAGCCCAGGGATGATCCCGATCTCGAAGAGCCGAATCTCCACAGCCCTGCCCTCGTACCCGACGTACTGCGGGAAGCCCTCCAGCAGCGATCCGTGCCGGATCTCGCGCCACTGACGCTCGAACGTGTCAGCGGTGTCTCCGGTACCGAACACACGGTCCGCACTGCGCGAAAAGCGGAGAGTTGGCATCTTGCGACCAACTTCCACGGCCGAGATGTGCGTACCGGAGTACCCCATCCGTTCGCCCAGTTCTTCCTGCTTCCACCCACGAGCCTCGCGAGCGCGGCGGACACGTGCGCCGAAGGCGGCTTGCGGACTGCTCTCGGGGTCCAACTCCTTGCGGTTCAAGGAGACATCACCAGTCTTTCGTTCGCGACTGACACGTTGAACAGCTCCTGACTCTAAGCCACGCTGAACGCCCTTGGTAGCGGAATGACTACAGAGAGGTGCGGCGATGTCCAAGCAGAAGCGCATCCAACTCCCTCCCGCCGGAGCACTCGTGGTGGATCGGGGCCGTAACGACCGCGTCGGGGAGTTCCGAGGCGTCGCGGGTCCCTACTGGTCGCTGCGGCCGATCGGCGGGGGGCCCGAGTGGGAAGCCATCCCCACATACGTCCGGCTCGCCACACCCGAGGAGCGGCTGCGCGCCCGTACCGCGTACGAGAACGCCCGGAGCCGGGGGGACGTGGCATGACCAACCACAACAGCGCCGAGCCCGCCGGGGCCGACACATGCCGGGTCTGCCAGGAGTTCGACCTGGCCGAGGCCGTGGCCCGGAGCGAGCGGGACGAGAGCCGGGCGACCGACTGCCGGGTGCTGCGCAGGCGGCACCGGGCCGCCGAGCACGGAGAGCACGCCGAGCACGGAGAGCAGCCGTGACGCGCGTCCCGGACCTCGCGTGGGAGTGGATCGGCTCGGACGCTGAGTCCCGCGCACAGTTCTTCGCCGCGCTGGACGTCGCGATCGAGCGGCGCGTCCGGGAGCGCGCCGCCGAGGCGGCCGAGCTGGAGCTGTTCGCGGCCGCCGTCGAGGCGGCGGCCGTGCGGGGGCGTGCCGCGTGAGCGGCGGGGGGTACGGGGCGGAGATCACCGTGACCGACGGGCAGCGGGCCGTCTCGCTGGGGGCGGTCGTGGTGCGTAACCGCCGGCTCGCCCTCCGGTGGCTGCGGCGGCAGGCGCTCCGGCTCGCGGAGGGGGCCGAGGGGACGCGGGGTCGTACCAGGGAGGCCGACGTGCGGGCGGCCGCCCTTCGGAGTTCCGCAGTGCTGAACGGGCTCCGGGCCTGGGCCGAGGACCAGGCGCAGCAGGACGAGGCGATGGCGCGGCTGGAATCCGGGAGCCCCGACGCGTTCACCCTGGTCGACCCCGCCGTCGGCCTGGTGGTGACGATCACCGGACGACGAGTCCGGCCGGAGCGGGCGGCGGCCGACGGGTCCCGGGCATCCGACGCGACGGGGACGGAAGCTCCCGTCGCCGCCTCGCGGCCTGATCCACCCGGGGACCGACGCCGACGAACACGCCTTCCAGGGTTTGACGTGTACGCGCGGTCCTATAGTGGCCCGGGTCGGCCGTTTCCATGGGGGGTCCGGAACACATGCGATCCAGGAGATCACTGGTCGGCGTCCTGCTGTTCGCCGTCGCCGTGCTGTTGCTCGGGGCCTGCGGGACCCAGCGGGCCGGGGCAGGCGCGCCGACGGGGAGGGAAACGCCGCACTGGCAGACGTTCGCCCCGTTCCGTGTGACCGCCGCCCGGCTCGCCGACGGCGGGCGCGCGCTCAGCGTCGACGTGGAGGTGCCCGGCAACGGGAAGACCTGCGCGCGCGGACTGAAGGCGGTCGTGACCTCCACCTCGGAGCGCACCGTGTGGGTGCAGGTCACCTTCTCCGCCCTGACCGGCGACCCGCACGCCGACTGCTCGAAGACCGCGCCCGGCACGGCGAAGGTGCGGCTGCCGTCCGCCCTCGGTCACCGCCAGCTGTCCGTGGACAACGACACGACGTTCACCGCGGACGACGCCGACCTGCCCGACCTGCGCCTGTGCGGTGACCTCGGCTGCCACCCGGCGCCCACCGGCTGCACCCCCGCCTCCTACGACCAGGCGGTGGCAGCGCTCGACGTGCCGAACCACACCTCCCGCGGCGAGGAGCACTGCGACAGGAAGTGGCTGGTGTTCGACGTGTCCTCGCTCGTGGGCCCGGCCTGCGCCGAGGGCGAGGCGCCGGGCTGCGGGGCGAGCCTCGGCGACCGGTGGTTCTTCCGGGCCGAGAAGAAGGGATGGGTGCCGATCGCACGCGGCACGAAGGCGGGCTGCGCCGACGTGAACCGCGTCGAACCAGCCTTCCCGGCCGCCCTGTGCGCCGGCCTGCCCGCCCTGCGGCGCTCGAACTGAGCACCCCGCCGGGCGTCCTGGTACTCCAGCTGTAGATCGTGATCTTGCCGGGGGCGGGGGTGCTGTCGCGGGGACGGAGCGATATCGGATCGCGTGGGGTGCTCGCGGGCCGGCACTCCGCTCCCATGGATCATGCGGAAGTACTACTCATCGGAGGACGGGCCGGTGTCGGCAAGACGTCGGTCGGCTGGGAGGTTTCGGCTCAGCTTCGCGCTACGGCGCTACCGCATGCTGTCATCAAGGGTGACTTCATGGGACAGGTCCATCCAGCACCGGAGGGGGATCCCGACCGGTCGAAGATCACCGAGAGCAACCTGACGGCCGTGTGGGCGAACTTCGGGCCGGACGGTTGGTGCTTGGGCTGCTGTCGGACCTGCCACGCAAGAACTGCTGGGCGATCGCGGGGTGGGCCGCGGAAGCCGGCCCACACGGCATGCAGCACCTGTTGCGCCGAGCATCCTGGGACGCCGATGCCGTCCGCGACGACGTGCGCGACGGCGTTGTCGGCTATGGAAGGTGGGTGCCGGCTGGCCTGAGGGCGCGTGGGCGCTATTCGGATCGGCGGCGGATTGAGGAGAGCAGGCGGCGCATGCCGACCACATGTCCACCCGTTCCTATGACGAGCCGTCGGTAGAGGCCACCGGCCAGGCCTGGGAAGGCCGCCCGGCTCTCGGCGCGCAACCGTGACCGCCCCGGGCCAACGTGCTCAAGGCGAAAGATCAAGGCATAGGTCGAGAAGCGATGGGTCCCCTGCAGGATCAGCTCATGTCCCGGAACCGCGGCGACCACCCGAAAACCGGGCAAGGTCGAGCCCTCGGCAAGGGGCCTCGGCCCGGACGCCGTGCGCTCGGCAGACCCGACCAGTCGCGCGTATCCGGCCATGCCGGGGCCCGAAAAGACCCCGTCCAAGGCTTCACCCAGATGACACCAGACATCGTCGGTCCCCGCCGCGATGGCCGTCGCATGCTCGTCCACAAACGGCAGCGAAGTAATCTCCATCAAAGCCCTCCCTCAGAGGTTGCCGCCCCGCGCGGCAGAAGGCCGGCCGGAGAGGTCACACCCGCTGTTCGTAGGCCGCCTACGAACGCCGGCCCCTTGGAATCGATCATCTAGAGGCCCGTCGGCCGCACCAGCCCCGTCTCGTACGCGTGCACCGCCGCCTGGGTCCGGTCGCGCAGGCCCAACTTGACCAGAATGCGGCTGACATGGGTCTTCACGGTCTGTTCCGCGACGACGAGCCGGCCGGCTATCTCGGCGTTCGACAGGCCCTGCGCGACCAGCGACAGCACCTCCGTCTCGCGCCCCGTGAGGTCGCCGAGGCGTTCTCTGCTCGGCGGGCGCAGAGGCGCGCTGACCCGGGAGAACTCGGCGATGAGCCGTTTGGTGATGCTGGGGGCGAGTAGCGCGTCCCCGGCCGCCACCACCCGTACCGCCTGGGCCAGTTCGTCGGCCGAGGCGTCCTTGAGCAGGAACCCCGAGGCGCCCGAGCGCAGCGCCTCGTACACGTACTCGTCGAGGTCGAAGGTGGTCAGCACCAGCACCTTGACCTCTGAGCCGGGGGTCTGCGTGACGCGGCGGGTGGCCTCGATGCCGCCGAGACGGGGCATCCGGATGTCCATGAGGACGACATCGGGCGACAGTTGGCCGACCTTCTCGACGGCGTCCACGCCGTCCACGGCCTGTCCGACGACCTCGATGCCGGATTCGGCGTTCAGCAGCACCGTGAATCCCTGCCGGACCATCACCTGGTCATCGGCGATCAGGACGCGAATGGTCATGAGGGGTCCTCCAGGGGAAGCGTCACCAGGACTTCGTAGCCCCCACCGGGGGTCGGCCCGTGGGTGAGGTCGCCGCCGAGCATCGCGGCACGTTCGTGCATGCCCAGCAGCCCGTGACCGGGCCCGGTGCGGGGTGCGGTGGTGGTGCGGGCGGCCGAGTTGGTCACGCGTACGGTGACGGCGGCCGCGTGATGGCACACCTCCACCCGGGCGCGGGCCCCCGGCGCATGCCGCAGCACGTTGCTGAGCGCCTCCTGCACGATCCGGTACGCCGACAGGCCGACCCCCGGCGGCAGCGGGCGCGAGGCGCCCGTCGTGTGCGCGGACACCTCCACTCCCGTCGCCCTCACCCTGCCGACCAGTTCGTCCAGCAGGTCCAGGGTGGGTTGCGGGGCGTGCGGGGCGGCGTCCGCGCCGGAGTCCTCCGAGCGCAGTACGCCCAGGACCTGGCGCAGTTCCGTCAGCGCGTCCACGGCGTTGCCGCGGATGTCCGCCAGATTCGCCAGCAACTCGGGGGTGGGGTCCGCCACGAGGTGCCGGGCGACCTGCGCCTGGATCGAGATCACCGACATGTGGTGGGCGACCACGTCGTGGAGTTCGCGGGCGATGCGGGTGCGCTCCTCCAGCAGGGTGCGCCGGGCCCGTTCCTCCGCGGTCAGCTCCGACTGCTCGGCCAGTTCCGTACGGGACACCCGCAGCGTGCGCAGCGCCGTCCCGATCGCCGCGGCCGTCACGATGATCAGGGAGGCGCGGTCCAGGGCGTGCGCGTGGTTCCGGGTGGTGGCCTGGGCCGCGAGCGACGTCGCGAGCAGCGTGACCACGAGTGCGGTCACCGCCCGGCGCGGCGGGACCCGGAGCGCCAGGAGGAAAAGCGCGCCGGACACGAGCGCTATCTCCGACGCCGTGGGGAACAGCTCACCCGCCCCCAGCACCGGCTCCGAGATCCGCACCCCGACACACATCAGCGCCAGCGACACCCACCAGGCGTGCAACGGACGGACCAGGCCGGCGACCAGCGCCCCGGACTGACACACCACCAGCAGCGACGCGTAGCCCGGGATGCCCGCGCCGGGCGGAACCAGGTCGTACACGTGGACCAGGGCGATCACCGCCGCGGCCAGGGAGAGCAGCATCGCGAACACCGGCCGCCACACGGGCGCCCCGGGCCGGCCAGGGGCGGGCTGCGGATCGACGGGCACCGCCCACAGGTCCTCGTACAGTGCACGCGGCAGTCCGCGCAGCCGACGCCAAGCCCCCGCCACCCCCGTCATGGCCCTCAGCTTAGGCATGACGCGACTTCGGGGCCGGAACGGGGGAAGCGGCCGGGCTCCTGCGTACGACCCGTGAACGGCCGCCGCCCCGTGTCTCGTAGGGGCCGAATACGGCCACGAACACGGCCAGCGCCGCCACGAACACCGGCAGCCAGGCCAGCCGGGCCGCCACCCAGCCTGCGCCGTCGGGCAGGGTGTGCAGTCCGGGCAGTGGACCGCCCAGGTACAGCGCGGTCGATGTCACCGTGATCATCGCCGTCTGGTGCCACAGGAACACCGTCATCGCCGACAGGTTGAGCATCGCCACCGCCGCCCACACGGCCGGCCTCGCCAGCACCCGGCGCAACGGCCCGAGCACCAGCAGGGCGCCCCCGCACTGGGCGAGACCGAAGGTCACGACGGCCAGTGTGGGCGGGTCCAGGTTGGAGAGCCTCCCGCCCGGCACCCCGACCATGGACGCCGGATATCCGGCGAACAGGACCAGCCCGGCCGTGGCCACCAGGCCACCGGCCAGCAGCACCCATCCGCCGCGCCCACCCCGCAGCCCGCCCCGCGCCCACAGCGCCCCCAGGCAGTAGGGGACCAGCCAGCCCGCCACCACGTTGATCCAGCCCAGCCACTGCGGTCCGCCCAGCCCCAGCCGGAACAGATCCACATGCAGCACCACGGCCAGCGGCCACAGCGGATGCAGCCGTGCCACCAGCGGAGTGGCCGCTGTCAGCCCCGCGAAGACCAGCAGGAACCACAGCGGCGACCACACCAGCTTGCCCAGCGCCCGGACCGTACCCTCGTCCACCCCGCCCGCCAGCATCGTCCCGGCCGCCGCGGCCCACACCGCCAGGAGCACCACGACCGGCCGGAACAACCGCGCCCACCGCGCCCGGAGCCAGCTCCCGTACGTCACACCCCTCGGCCGCGCCGAGGCGTACCCCTTCGCCGCGACCGCCCCGCCGACCATGAAGAACACCGCGAGCGTCTGGAACACCCAGGAGACCGGAGCGAGGGCGGGGAGGTAGTGCAGCGGGCTGTCCCCGTGGATGGTGCCGCTGTCGGCGACCAGCGCGGTCACCAGCCAGTGGCCGCCCACCACCCCGAGGATCGCGAACGCCCGCAGCGCGTCCAGGGCGCGGTCGCGGCCTACGGGTGTCGCCGCGTCGATGCGGAGGACGGTACGGCGGACGGGTTCACGCATGGCCGGCCTCCGTCCCGGCGACGATCGCGGCCAGGCTGCGCAGCGACACCGAGCCCGGCCGCAGGTAGTCGCTGTGGCCCGCCGAGCCCGCGTCGAACACCTCGGCACCGAACCCCGGCGCGACGGGGTCCGTTCCGAACCCCACGGTGTGCGGCGGCAGTCCGGCCCTGACGTGCGGCACGTGCGCGATCCAGTCCTGGCTGCCCCGGCCGGCCCAGACGGTGGCCGCGGTGTGCAGGGCGCCGGCGTCGGGCGCGCCGGTGCCGGGGCTGCCGTAGAGCACGATGTCCGCGACGTCGAGACGGGAGGCGCCCCGGGCGCAGACCACGGAGCCGTAGGAGTGGCAGAGGAGCGACATCCGCGCACCCGGCCGCGCCTTGTGCAACTCCGTGACAAGGGAGGTGAGTTGGGGCACTCCGCGGTCGGCTGCGGCTGTCGTCAGTGCCCCTGCGCTCAGCATGGACGGCGCCCGGTAGCCGAGCCACGCCACCACGGCGGACCGCGGGCCCAGGCTGCCGGCCAGGGCCTCGGCGTCCCGTCTGAGCCGCCAGTAGTGGTCCAGGTCGACGCCCGCACCCGGCACCAGGACCGCTATTCGGCGGGCCCCGGCCAGCGTGCCGAAGACCTCGGCGCTGCGGCCGCCGTCGCGTCCGTCGAACGCCAGGAATCGGCGTCCCGTCCCGGTCATCGCCCGCAGCGAACCGGCCCGCCGCCGGTCGCCGTGGTCTTCGGCCGCCCGCAACGCCGCCCGGACGTCCGCGCGGGTGGTGGCGTACCGCGCGTCCAGCGCCGCCGGGGAGTCCGGGGCCAGCGGGGCGAGCGCGGCCGGGACCGGCGCCGGGACAGCGGCGGGGCGCGCCGCCCCCGATACCGGCAGCGCCACGGCCGCGGTCAGGAGCGCGACCGCCGGCACACGCCGCAGTCTGCGGCCGCGTGGGCTTGGCACCATGAAAGGTCCTTCCGTACCGGGGTGTTGGTGAATCCGGTACGGAAGCTACGGGCCGCCCCGCCTCGTCCGCGTCCCTCCCGGGAGCACATCTGCGGGGTAGCTCGCAAGTACTACGGGTACGGGGCGCGGAGGACACGCCGACCACGGCTGCGGCTGCCGTGAGGGGGGACGGAGGCGGCTCCTGCGGATGCGGAGGACCCGCTGATCGCTGCCGGGCCCCGGCCGGATCAACCGGAACGGGGCCCGACGCCCTCTCAGGCGTCCACCACCGCCGAGAGTGCCTGCAACAACGCTTCCAGAGTCCCCGCCCACGCCGAGTCCGTCGGTGTGCCGTACCCCACCACGAGCCCCGCCCACCCCTCCGCCCGCGCGTCGGGATGCCGGAACGCGCCGACGCCCTGAACGGCGAGGCCCAGCCAGTTGGCCGCCTGGATCACCGCGTGCTCGTCGACGCCCGGAGGCAGGCGGAGCACCACGTGCAGGCCTGCGGCGAGACCGGTCACCCCGATGCGCGGCGCCCGCTCGGCCAGGGCCGCCACCAGTTCGTCACGGCGCCGCCGGTAGCCGAGCCGGCGTGCACGGACGTGCCGGTCGTACGCGCCGGAACGAATGAACTCGGCGAGGGTCAGTTGGTCGAGAGCCCCGCAGGAGTCCGAGTACCCCTTCGTTTCGGCCACCTCCGCCACCAGTGATTCCGGCAGCACCATCCACCCCAGACGCAGCCCCGGAGCAAGGGACTTGCTGGCGGTGCCCAGGTAGACGACCCGCTCGGGGTCGAGCCCCTGCAACGCTCCGACCTGCCCCTTCCAGTACCGGACCGGTGACGTGCCGGGTTCCCGGGGCGTGGGGTCCACCGGCTGCCGGTCATAGCGGAACTCGCCGTCGTAGTCGTCCTCCAGGATGAGGCCGCCGGTACTGCGGGCCCAGTCGACGGCTGCGGACCGCCGGTCGGGGTGGAGCGGCACCCCGGTCGGGAACTGGTGCGCCGGTGTCATCAGCAGGGCGCCCGCACCCGGCATCCCGGACAGCTCCGCGGTCCGGCAGCCGAGTTCGTCCAGCGGCAGGCAGGGGATGCGCAGCCCGGCCTCGGCGAGCAGGCGGGTGTGCACGTCGAGCCCGTACGACTCGACGGCCACTTCCCGCACGCGGCGCTGCCGCAGCACCTTCCCCATCGTCCTCAGTCCGTGGACGAAGCCCGAGCAGATGACGATGCGTTCGGGGTCCGCGTACACGCCGCGGGCCCGTGACAGGTAGTCGGCGAGCACGGTGCGCAGTTCGACGCGACCGCGGGGATCGCCGTATCCGAACGCTTCGTTGGGCGCCTCGGTGAGGGCGCGGCGGGCCGCCTTGAGCCACTCGGCACGCGGGAACGTCGACAGGTCGGGCGAGCCGGGCATCAGGCTGTAGGCGGGGCGGGTGCGGGGCGGCCGGGAGCGCGGCGTCGTGGCCGCCGCGCGGCGCGGCTCGGCGCGCTGCGCGACCCGGGTGCCGGAGCCCTGCCGGGCGGTCAGCCAGCCCTCCGCGACCAGCTCCGCGTAGGCGTCCGCGACGGTGTTGCGGGCGATCCCCAGGTCGGCCGCGAGGGAGCGGGACGACGGCAGCCGGGTGCCGGGTGCCAGGCGCCCCGTCCGGGCCGCCTCGCGCAGGGCGTCCATGAGCCCGGTCCGCAGCCCGGTTGCGCCGTTCGGGTCAATGTGCAGGTCGGCGCCGAAAGTGGCCCAGGGATCTGTCATGAAAATGGACCATACCGCTGCGCCACCCCCCGCGTAGCGTCGTATCCATGACCACGAACGAGCACAGCCACGCAACGTCCGAGTACACCACCGAGCACACGCCCCGCATGCAGTGGGCCGAGCACGCCCCCGACGTCTACAAGGCGATGGCCCGCCTGGAGGCCGCGTCCCGCAAGGGTCTCGACCCGGTCGTGGCCGAGCTGGTGAAGATCCGCTCCTCGCAGCTCAACCACTGCGCGTTCTGCCTCGACATGCACACCAAGGACGCGCTCGCGGCGGGCGAGTCCCTCCAGCGGATCGTGCAGCTCAGCGCGTGGGAGGAGTCGCAGCACTTCTACACGCCGAAGGAGATCGCGGCGATCGAGCTGACCGAGGCCATCACCGTCCTGACCGACGGTTTCGTGCCGGACGAGGTGTACGCGAAGGCCGCCGAACACTTCGACGAGGCGGAGCTCGCCCACCTCATCGCCGCGATCGTCACGATCAACGCCTGGAACCGGTTCGCCGTGTCCACCCGGATGGTCCCGGGTCACTACACCCCGGGCGACCACTGACCGCGGTCTCCACCGCGCCCCTCCCCCTCCCCCTGCCCTCAGGAGTCACCGCGATGACCGCGTCCGCCCTCCGCGCTCTGCACCACGGCCGCACCCCGGGTGATCCCCTGGTCCTGCCCGGCCCCTGGGACGCCGCGAGCGCCCGCGTCTTCGAGGACAGCGGGTTCGCGGCCCTGGCCTCTCCGAGCGCGGGCGTCGCGGCGTCGCTCGGGTACGAGGACGGGGCCACGCCCGCCGCCGAGATGTTCGCGGCGGTGGCGCGGATCGCCCGCGCCGTCTCCGTACCCGTGTCGGCCGACATCGAGGCCGGGTACGGGCTGGCGCCGGAGGAGCTGGTGGAGCGGCTGCTCACGGCCGGGGCCGTCGGCTGCAACCTGGAGGACACGGTGGACGGCGTCCTGGTGGATGCCCGGTGGCAGGCGGACCGGCTGGCGGCGGTACGGGCGGCCGCCGGGGACGGGCTGTTCGTCAACGCCCGGGTGGACACGTACGTCACCGGCGTCCCGGACGGCACCGGCCAGGAGGCCGAGACCGTGCGCCGTGCGCTGCTGTACGCGGCGGCGGGCGCCGACGGCGTCTACCCCATCATGGCGCCGCCCGAGGCGCTCCCCCGCCTGGCCGCCGCCGTGACCGTGCCGCTCAACGCGCTCTCCCGGCCGGACGGTCCCGGCCCGCGCCGGCTCGGGGAGCTGGGCGCCACCCGGATCACGTTCGGCCCCGGCCTCCAGCGCCGGGCCATGGCCGCCGTACGCGGATTCGCGGACGAGCTGCGCAGGGCCTGAGAGCCTCGCCCGCACCACGCGGAACACGCAGACGCCCCCGACGGTGCCGGGGGCGTCTGACGTAGTGCGTACCCGCGAACGGGCGGTGGATCAGATGAGGCCGAGCTCGCGGACCGCGTCGCGCTCCTCGGTGAGCTCCTTCACCGACGCGTCGATGCGCGCACGGGAGAACTCGTTGATGTCCAGGCCCTGGACGA
Organism: Streptomyces sp. 840.1; assembly: GCF_003751445.1. Classification (NCBI taxonomy): domain Bacteria; kingdom Bacillati; phylum Actinomycetota; class Actinomycetes; order Kitasatosporales; family Streptomycetaceae; genus Streptomyces; species Streptomyces sp. 840.1. Next base: position 1,186,481 of record NZ_RJUU01000001.1, read on the forward strand.
TCTTGTACGTGCCGTTCTCCGTGGTGACCGGGAACGACGAGATGATGCCCTCGGGGACGCCGTAGGAGCCGTCCGACGGGATACCCATGGAGGTCCAGTCGCCTGCGGCGGTGCCGTTGACCCAGGTGTGCACGTGGTCGATGGCGGCGTTCGCGGCGGAGGCGGCCGAGGACGCGCCACGGGCCTCGATGATCGCGGCGCCGCGCTTGGCGACGGTCGGGATGAAGGTGTCGCCCAGCCAGGCCTCGTCGTTGACGAGCTCGGCGGCGTTCTTGCCGGCGATCTCCGCGTGGAAGATGTCCGGGTACTGGGTGGCCGAGTGGTTGCCCCAGATCGTCAGCTTCTTGATGTCGGAGACGGCGGCACCGGTCTTGGCGGCCAGCTGCGAGATCGCGCGGTTGTGGTCGAGGCGGGTCATCGCGGTGAAGCGCTCGGCCGGTACGTCCGGGGCGGCGGCCTGCGCGATGAGCGCGTTGGTGTTGGCCGGGTTGCCGACGACGAGGACCTTGATGTCGTCCGCGGCGTTGTCGTTGATCGCCTTGCCCTGCGGCTTGAAGATGCCGCCGTTGGCGGAGAGCAGGTCGCCGCGCTCCATGCCCTTGGTGCGCGGGCGGGCGCCGACGAGGAGGGCGACGTTGGCACCGGCGAAGCCGACGTTGGCGTCGTCGGTGATCTCGATGTTGCGCAGCAGCGGGAAGGCGCAGTCGTCGAGCTCCATCGCGGTGCCCTCGGCCGCCTTGAGCCCCTGCGGGATCTCCAGGAGACGCAGGTTGACCGGCACGTCCGGGCCGAGCAGGTGGCCGGAGGCGATGCGGAAGAGCAGCGCGTAGCCGATCTGGCCGGCTGCGCCGGTCACGGTGACATTCACGGGAGTGCGGGTCATGGCGATCTCCGTTAGACAGCTGGCGGTGGGGGCTCCTGGCCCCTGGTGCTGGACATCCCTGAATCTTGATGTGAAGAGATATCCAGCGATCAGGCTATCCGACCCGGAACCCCGTGGCCGCCCGGCCCCCTGTGGCACCGCACACAACCGGTCACTGCGCGCTCATCGCGCCGCCCCGGCCGCGGGAGCGGGCTACCCGGCCGCTTCGGCCGTGCACCCCTTCGTGCCGGTGGCGAGGGTGGCGCACGCCTTGACGTCCGCGACCTGCTTCACGGCGACCATCGGGGTGTACGTGTCGGCGGCGCCGGACACCGTGCCGTCCTGTCCGGCGCCGCCCGCGCTGATCCGCACGAGGTCGCCGGTGGCCGCCTTGGTGATCCGGGCCCACGCGGCCCCGCAGGTCTCGCTGTAGCGCACCTCGACGACGCTTGCGCCGACGGTGGCGCTGGAGACCGTACGCACGTGCTTGCCGCCGCAGCCCATGTCCTCGGGGTCCTGTCCGGCGCAGTCGGAGCCGTTGCAGCCGACCCCGGCGGGCAGTTGCGGCGCGCTGGAGGTGGGCGTCGGGGAGGGTGCGGCTGCCCTGTCGGCGTCGGAGTCGCCACCGGGGCCGGTCATCAGCACGACTCCGGTCACCGCCAGCAGGACACCGAGCGCGGCCACGGCGATCACGAGCTGTTTACGGCGGCCGCTGTCGCGGCCCCCGGCGCTGCCGCGCCTTGTGCCGTCCTGGCCTCCGCTGTACTGCTGTGCGGGCGGGTAGCCGGGCAGCGGCTCCGCGCCCATCGCGCCCATCGCCTGGCCCGGCCAGGCCAGCGGCTTCTGCGACTGGGGCTGGGGCTGAGGTTGGGGCTGCGACTGCGACTGCGACTGGGGCTGCTGAGGGATCGGGGGAACGGTCCCGCGCTGGACCGGGACGGACGGCGAGGGTCCCGCCCCGCTCGCACCGGCCGCACCCTCCGCCGTGCCGACGGCGCCGGACGGACGGCTCCTGTCATGGCCGCGCGAGGGCTGCCCGGTCTCACCGAGCGCCGCACGCGCCTGGATTATCCGCATGCCCTCCATCGTCATGTCGTGGCGCATCTCGGCGCGGCTCCAGGCCCGTTCCGTCAGCTCCCACATGGTGTTCAGATGGAACTGGTTGGTGCCCGTCACCTCGGCCAGCGCGACGATCGCGCCTCTGGGGGCGAGCAGCCGCCCGTTCAGGTACCGCTCCCACGACGTCTTGCTGTACCCCGTGCGGTCGGCCAGCGCCGCGATGCTCAGGCCGCTGCGGTCGACGAGCCTGCGCAGCTGGCCCGCGAACTCCCTCACCTGTGGGTCGAGATCCTCCGGCAGTGCCTTCCAACGAGGCATGACTTCCCCCTACTTCCCATTCCCGCTTCACGTCGTCCCGGCTTCCGCCGGCCTTGGACGCGCCCTGCGCATCGCACGCCACTCCCCCTAGTCCGGAACCGGTGGTCTTCCGTTCCGGACTACCCAGGGAGATGCGCGAACGCAGACTGCCAGTTCCAGGAGAGGTGGCGCACGGTTGCACTCGTACGTCCGGCACGCACCCTCGCGCGCCCCTGCCTCGCCGGCCCACCGGCCGTCCGTCGACTGGCCGCCGGGCCAGTCTGCCATCGTTGCCTGACGATCACACCGTGGCGGAATGGTCACTTCCGTGCCACAGGCCACAGTCATGCCTTGAACAGACCTCTCCCAGCCACAAAGCTGGAGTCAGGACGGGGCAAGGCCGCTCAACTCGCCGCATTCCGGAGCTTTTCGCTCCGGCGGGCCCCGCCCCCGGTGTCCGTCCCTTCTCGGGGGAGGGGACGGGCACCGGTGAGCGGCAGGGTTCAGCGGATCGTGAAGTGGACCGCGTTCTCCAGGAACGGGATGTCCAGCCACGGCTTGGGCTGGGCCATCAGCGAGAGCATCACGATGAGGACGCCCAGCAGTCCGTACGTCACCAGGTCCGTGAAGCGGGAACGCACCGCGAGCATGCCCACCGAGGGGATCACGAGGCGGAGTACCGCGCCCCCGATGAGGGCGACACCGATCAGTATCGTGCCGATCCGGAAGGCCTCGTCGAAGGGGTCGGTGGCCACGATCAGCAGGCCGATCGCGGCCGTGGAGAGCACCGCGAGCAACGGCCACTGACGGGCGGGCGCCGGGGCGTCCCGGCCCGCCGCCCGGCCGCCGCCCTCGGGGCGCGCGGTGTCCGTGGTGAGCGCCGCCGCCTCGCGCGAACGGCCCGTCGCGGGCCCCTCGGCGGGCGCGGGTGCCAGGTGGCTGCCGGTGCGGCCGTCCGCGTCGTCGCCGGCGGTCCCGTCAGCGGCCCGGTCCCCGGCGCCGTCCTGTGCCGCTGCGGCTGCCGCTTCGGCGTCCGCATTCACGTCCGCCTCCGCTTCCGCGTCCACGTCCGCTGCGGGTTCCGCTTCTGCTTCCGCCTCGTCGCCCGTGACCGGCTCGGCCCGCTCGGCGGCCGGCCCGTCCGCTGCGGCGCGGTCGGCCGGACTCGTACCAGCACCCATGGAGTTCCTTCCGGTCCGGATCAGCCTGCGGCCGGGGCGGAGTCGCGCTCGGCCGCCTCGACCACGTTGACGAGCAGCTGGGCGCGGGTCATCGGGCCGACGCCGCCCGGGTTGGGGGAGATCCACGCGGCGACCTCGGCCACGCCCGGGTGGACGTCACCGACGATCTTGCCGTTCTCGTCCCGGCTGACGCCGACGTCGAGCACGGCCGCGCCCGGCTTCACGTCCTCGGGCTTGATGATGTGCGGCACACCGGCGGCGGCGACGATGATGTCGGCCTGACGCAGCTGGGCGGAGAGGTCACGCGTACCGGTGTGGCACTGCGTCACCGTGGCGTTCTCCGACTTACGGGTCAGCAGCAGCGGAATCGACCGGCCGATGGTGACACCGCGTCCGACGACCACGACGTGCGCGCCGTTGATCTCCACCCCGTGGTGGCGGAGCAGCTGCACGACACCCTGCGGGGTGCAGGGCAGCGGGCCCTTCTCGTTGAGCACGAGCCGGCCGAGGTTCATCGGGTGCAGACCGTCGGCGTCCTTGGCCGGATCCATCAGCTCCAGGACCCGGTTGGTGTCGATCCCCTTGGGAAGCGGCAGCTGCACGATGTATCCCGTGCACTCGGGATCGGCGTTGAGCTCCCGTACGACGTCCTCGATCTCGTCCTGGGTGGCGGTGTCGGGGAGTTCGCGCTGGATGGAGGCGATGCCGACCTGCGCGCAGTCGCGGTGCTTGCCGGCCACGTACCACTTGCTGCCCGGGTCGTCACCCACCAGGAGGGTTCCCAGGCCGGGGGTGATGCCCCGTGCCTTGAGGGCCGCCACGCGGACGGTGAGATCGGACTTGATCGCGGCTGCGGTGGCCTTGCCATCGAGAATCTGGGCAGTCATGTGCACATACTCGCGGATGACCCCGCCCTCGTACCAATTCTGCGTGCGGGGCATGACCGGCTGATTGCACTTGCACAACGCATAGGGCAACCGACTGGACAAAAAGACGATGTCACGACGACGATGAGCCGCGCAGAACGCGGACAGTGTCGGGGGGACAGACCGTTCTTAATGCGCAGCTTTCCTCCGCCCGGACCGCATCGTCCCCGCATATTTCACAACGGAGGAATCTCGCCATGAGCAACGGCGACCCGAACAACCCCTACGGCCAGCCGCAGCCGGGCGGGCAGCCGGGATACGGCTATCCGCAGCAGACCCCGCAGGACGTGCCGCAGCAGGGCTATGGCTACCCCAGCGCCCCGCCGGTCAACCCGCAGTTCGGTGGCGGTTACGGCGGCTACGGCGCCATGACGGAGATGCCGGGCGGTGTGAAGGCCGCCCGCGTCATGCTCTACGTGATCGCGGGCCTGCAGGTGATCGGCATGATCCTCATCGCGATCAGCGCGGTCGCCGTCAGCGCCGCGAAGAACGACGAGACGCTGAAGGACGACGTCGACTTCCAGCAGTTCGCCGACTACTCCTCCGGCGCCCTGTGGGGCGTCGCGGTGATCGTCCTGCTCTGGGGCGCGCTCGCCGTGTTCCTGGCCGTGAAGTTCGGCAAGGGCGGCAACGGAATCCGCATCACCGCGATCGTCTTCGCGTCCATCAGCGCGCTGCTGGGGCTCTACCCCTTCGTCCTCGTCGGTCTGGTCCACACGGTTCTCTCCGTGCTGATCATCGTCTTCGTCGCCAAGTCCGACGGCGGCGCCTGGTTCAACCGCCAGCAGCAGCCCCAGTACTGAGCGCTCGGTACTGGCCGCTCAGCACGCGGCACACTCACGAACAGACCGAAGGCCGTGCTCCCCTCGTTCCGGGGCGCACGGCCTTCGGCCTGTTCGGCTCAGTGGAAGAAGTGCCGGGTCCCCGTGAAGTACATCGTCACGCCCGCCTTCTTCGCGGCCTCGACCACCAGCTCGTCACGGACCGAACCGCCCGGCTGGGCCACGGCCCTGACGCCGGCGGCGGTCAGGATCTCCAGCCCGTCGGGGAAGGGGAAGAAGGCGTCGGAGGCCGCGTACGCGCCCCGGGCCCGCTCCTCGCCCGCACGCTCGACGGCCAGCTTCGCGGAGTCGACGCGGTTGACCTGGCCCATGCCGACGCCGACCGAGGCGCCGTCCTTGGCGAGCAGGATCGCGTTGGACTTGACCGCGCGGCATGCCTTCCACGCGAAGGCGAGCTCACGGAGCTCGGCGGCGGAGAGCGCCTCGCCGGTGGCCAGCGTCCAGTTGGCCGGGTCGTCGCCGTCGGCCTGGAGGCGGTCGGTGACCTGGAGCAGCGCGCCGCCGTCGATCGGCTTGACCTCGACCTCGGCGGACGGGGCGTCGGGACAGCGCAGCACCCGGATGTTCTTCTTGCGGGCGAGCACCTCGACGGCGCCGTCCTCGTACGCCGGGGCGACGATGACCTCGGTGAAGATCTCCGCGACCTGCTCGGCCATGGCGACGGTCACCGGGCGGTTGACGGCGATGACGCCACCGAACGCCGACAGCGGGTCACAGGCGTGCGCGTTGCGGTGCGCCGTCGCGACGTCGTCGGCGATCGCGATGCCGCACGGGTTGGCGTGCTTGATGATCGCGACGCACGGCTCGGTGTGGTCGTACGCGGCCCGGCGCGCGGCGTCGGTGTCCGTGAAGTTGTTGTACGACATCTCCTTGCCGTGCAGTTGCTCCGCCTCGGCGAGGCCCCCCTCGCCGGAGGTGTAGAGCGCGGCGGGCTGGTGCGGGTTCTCGCCGTAGCGCAGGACGTTCTTGCGCTCGTAGGTCGCACCTGTGAAGTCGGGGAAGCCCGAGTCGTCGGCCGCGGCGTAGTCGGCGGCGAACCAGGAGGCGACGGCCACGTCGTACGCGGCGGTGTGCTGGAAGGCCTCGGCGGCGAGCCGCTTGCGGGCGGTCAGGTCGAAGCCGCCCGCCTTGACGGCGGCCAGCACGTCGGCGTAGCGCTCGGGGCTGGTGACGACGGCGACCGAGGGGTGGTTCTTGGCGGCGGCACGGACCATCGACGGGCCGCCGATGTCGATCTGCTCCACGCACTCGTCGTCCGAGGCGCCGGAGGCGACGGTCGCCTTGAACGGGTAGAGGTTGACGACCACCAGGTCGAACGGCTCCACGCCCAGCTCGGCGAGCTGCTCGCGGTGGGCGTCCAGGCGCAGGTCGGCCAGGATGCCGGCGTGGACGCGCGGGTGCAGCGTCTTGACGCGGCCGTCGAGGCACTCGGGGAAGCCGGTCAGCTCCTCGACCTTGGTGACGGGCACTCCGGCGGCCGCGATCTTCCCGGCGGTCGAACCGGTGGAGACCAGCTCGACACCCGCCTCGTGCAGACCGCGGGCGAGGTCTTCGAGCCCCGTCTTGTCGTAGACGCTGACCAGGGCGCGGCGGATGGGCTTATTCACCGACATGATCGAGATGAACCTTTCGTCCCTCAATGCGATAGCCGTCACGGGCGAGCCGCCCCACGGCCTCGACGAGCAGTTTGCGCTCGACTTCCTTGATGCGTTCATGGAGGGCCGCTTCGCCCTCCGGGGTGTCCTCTTCGGTCACCTCGACCACGCCCTGCGCGATGATCGGACCGGTGTCGACGCCGTCGTCGACGAAGTGGACGGTGCACCCGGTGACCTTCACGCCGTACGCGAGCGCGTCACGCACTCCGTGGGCACCGGGAAAGCTGGGGAGCAGGGCGGGGTGGGTGTTGATGATCCGGCCGCCGAACCCGGCGAGGAACTCCTTGCCGACGATCTTCATGAACCCTGCGGACACGACGAGGTCCGGGCGGTGCGCGGCGGTGGCGGCGGCGAGCGCGGCATCCCACTCGGCACGCGTCGTGTGGTCCTTGACCCGGCACACGAACGTGGGGATTCCGGCCCGCTCGGCCCGCTCCAGACCGGCGATCGCGTCACGGTCCGCGCCGACCGCCACGACCTGTGCGCCGTACCCCCCGGGGTCGTCGCCGATCGCGTCGAGCAGGGCTTGGAGGTTCGTACCGGAGCCGGAGACCAGCACGACCAGTCGGGCCGGGGCGGCGGAGGAGAGCGGGGAGGCCACGGCTGGGCCCTTTCTCGCGTATGGAGCAGTTCGAAGCGGCCGCACCACGGCGGCCCTGTTGTTTGTACGGTCGTACGAAAGAAGCACGCCCCCCGATACGGGGGACTCTACGAACGAGCCGACCGTCAGCAACGATACCGGCACCTCGCGAGGCCCCTGCGTGACGGGGGTGAGGGACCGGCGGCGCTCCGGCCGGTGCCGGGAGCAAGTGCCGGCAGTGCTCCAGTGCGAAAGATCCAGCCCCGGACCGCCTGACGGCGATCATGACGGAGGGGACGCCGACCCGCCCGGAATCAGCCCGCGCGGCGCGGGCGCCTCCTGCTCACCGCGGCCGTGCACGCACCCACGGCAGAGCCCCCGTCGACGCGATCCGACGGGGGCTTCACCACGGTCCTCGACCCTGGCTGCTGAACACCGAACGCGGGCGGCCGCCCGGTGGGAACCGGCGCAGGAGGCCCGGGGTCCCTTCCGCGGTCAGATCCTGCCGCGTGCCAGCCGGGTCAACGGGCCCGTCGGCGGCCTGGCGGTCGACCGGCCGATGGCGAAGGCCGCTCCGGCGACGCCGGCGACCCCCGCGGTCGCGCCGACGGCGACCGCCTTCCTGTGCTTGATGACGGTCCAAGCGGTGGTGGCCACGCTCGCCGCCTTGGCCACGTTGGCCGTCACCGCCTGCTGCCCGGTCTGGAGGCCGGCAGCCGCGGCACGTCCGACGCGCCCGGTGGACCCAGCGGCAGCGCGCACAGTGTCCGACGCCGAGTCCTTGACGCCCCCCGCTGCGGCGCCGGCCTGCTTGCCGACGGTCTCACCGGCTTCGGCCGTCTTCCGGGCCGCAGGAGCCTTACGGGCGGTGGTGGTCTTACGGGCGGTGGTGTTCTTACTGGCGGTGGTGCCCTTACTGGCGGCGGAGGTCCTGCCCTTGCTCGGGGTGGAGTTCTTGGTGTCCTTGCTTTCAGTAGTCATGGTCTCCTCCTTGCCTCGGTGCTGCTTCGAAAACCTGGGTGATGCCGACTCAGGAGCCGTTGTGCGGGAGCAGGGAGCCGAGCGGACCCAGGTCGAGATTGAGGTCGTCCATGGTCAGGCCGTACCGGTCACACAGCTCCGTCATGCGTTCGTGAAGGATCATCAGCGTCATACCGATCCGCTCCTCCTGCTCCTCGCTCAGGTCTTCCTTCTCGACCCGGTGGATCGCGGTACGTTCCATGAGCTGGCGGAGCAGTTCGACGATGGTGAGCACCAGCTTGATGAGATCCCGCTCCACGGTGTCCGGGTCGGTCCGCAACCGCTGGGCGGTGGCCGAGGTACCCCGGTCGTCCGGTTGCGCGGGAGCCAGCCCGAACGTCCGGGCTGCGGCGAGCGCCACTTCCTCGACGGTCGCGGCGGGCGCGGCCGGCGCCGGCTGCGTTCGATCGCTCTCGGTCATCGCGTCTCCCTCCTCGCCCCGGCGTTCCGGCCGGGTGCGGAACCGGGCCATGGGCTCACCACGGTGCGGGCTCCTCACCGGTGATCGACCGGATCACCGCTCGAAGGTTGATGTGGACGAGATCCACATCGGCGATGGACAGCACGAGATCGCCTGTGAGCACGGCGCCGCCGTTCAACAGGCGGTCCAGGAGGTCGATCAGTGCGATGGGCGGGCCGCCCCGGGCCTCGGTGTCACCGAGTACGCCACCGACGATGTCCGTACTCACCGTGCCCCACCACCGTCCGCGCCCTGCGCGGCCGGAGCGGTGGCGAACGAGTAGGGCGCCCAGGGCCCCGTCACCTCCACCGAGACACCTGGTGTGCCGTCGGCCAGGGCGGCGAGCTCGCGCCGCAGCTGCTCCGTGTGCGTCAGGGGCACCAGATAGGCCTCGTTGGCCACGTTCACCCCGGGGTGCGAGGCGAGTTGTCCCTGCTGCGGACGGTGGACCGCCCGCGCGGCGGCCACGCTCTGCGCCAGCTGTCCGGCACGGGCGGCCAGCTCGGACGCTGCCCGGTAGGCGTCCCGGCTGTTGCGCTGGTCGGCCCGGCGCTGCCGCAGGTAGTCACGCCCCGTCCCGGCCGCGACGGACGTCACGGTGGCCGGCACCGGTACGGCCGCCGACGGATCGGCGTAGACCTTCACCCCCAGTTCGACGTGACCCTCCAGCCGGCCCAACAGCTCCTGGAACTGTTCGCGTTGACGGGCCAGCATGTCGACGACCCGGGTGTCGTCCAGATAGACCGTGGCCAGCCGCATGGGCAGGACGGCAGTCTCGGCGAACGCGGCCTCCACCACGGCGTGATGGGCGCGGGCGACCGCTTCGAGCCGCTCCAGATCCTCCATCTGCGCGGCGAGGCCCTGCTCGCTGAACGTCCCCGCCGGTACGGGGGAAACGAGCGCGCACAGCCCACCCTCGCCGACCGGATGCAGGGGGCGGCCGTCCACACCCGGCAGCCCGGAGACGAGCGCGCGCAGGGCCGGGCCGTCACGGCCCACGGCGTAGACGTACGTCATCTCCTCGGTGTCCGGGGCCGGAAGGCCGACGGGCGCGTCCGCTCCGGTGCTCATCGTTCCTCCTTCTGCTCGGCCCGAACAGCCCGGCCCCCGGCGTCCGTGGCACCCTCGGGAAGCCCGGCGGCCTCCCGCAGCCGCGCCAGTTCGGCGCGGAGCTGCTCGTTCTCCTCGGCCAGGCTGTCGCTCCCCGGCCGGGCCTCGGTCTCCCGCGCGGGGCGGGCCCGGGAGGACAGCGAGGGGTCGTGCTCCCACCAGTCGATGCCCATCTCCTTGGCCTTGTCGACGGAGGCGACGAGCAGCCGGAGCTTGATGGTGAGCAGCTCGATGTCGAGCAGGTTGATCTGGATGTCACCGGCGATGACGATGCCCTTGTCCAGCACCCTTTCCAGGATGTCGGCGAGGTTGGCCGAGGAACCCTGCTGCCCGTATGCCGGGGCGGCCGCCCTGGGCGGCGCCGGCAGTCGGCCGGCGAGTGAATCGGACACGGTCTCTCACGCCTTTCCGTGGGGTGTCGGTGGGGGTCTGTGCGCTGCCCCGGTCACCGGTCGGCGGCGGCCGTACGACGGCGGGAGCGGCGGGCCGGGCGGGGCTCCTCGGCCTCGTCCTCGTACGCGGGCTCGTCCTCCTCGTCCGCGACGTCCTCGGCTTCGTCCTCCGGCTCGTCCAACTCGTCCACCGGCTCCTCGTCGGCGTCCTCGTCCTCGACGTCGTCGTCCTCGACGTCCTCGTCCGCGACGTCCTCGACGTCCTCGGTGTCTTCGTCGTCGGCGTCTTCGTCGTCGTCGTCGGCGTCTTCGTCGTCGTCGGCGGCCGGCTCCTCGTCGGCCGGCTCCTCGTCGTCGTAGTCGGGTTCGGCCTCCTCGCCGGGCTCCCCGTCCTCGGAGACGTCGCCGTCGGCGCCCTCGTCGTTCTGCGCCTCTTCCTCTTCGACGGCCTCGTCATGGCTGACGACCACTTCACCGTCACGGATCTCGCCGCGCCAGCTGTCGGTCGCCTCGCCGCGCATCATGATGAACTTCCGGTACAGCTTCAGATCGAGCCGGGCCCGGCGGCCCTGGGCGCGCCAGATGTTGCCCGTCTTCTCGAACAGGCCCTTGGGGAAGTACTCCAGGACCAGCAGAACGCGGGTGAGCCCGTCGGTGATCGCGTGGAAGGTGACCACGCCCTTGACGGTGCCCTTGGCGCCTTCGGTGGTCCAGGTGATGCGTTCGTCGGGCACCTGCTCGGTGACGTTCGCCTTCCAACTGCGCGTGGACTTGGCGACCTTCACCTTCCAGTTGCTGCTGGTGTCGTCCGCCTTCTCCACACTCACAACGCCCTTGGCGAACGAGCTGAACTCCTGGAACTGCGTCCACTGGTCGTACGCCTCGCGGACCGGCACACCGACGTCGATGTCCTCGACGATGGTGACGCTCTTGGACTTGCCCCCGCCGGACTTGCGCCCCTTGCCGAACAAACCCTTGACCTTGTCCTTGATCGTGTCCTTGACGTGGGAGGCGCCCGCGCTCAGCGCGGCCTGGCCGGGCGACTTGCCCTCGCTGAGGGCCTGCCCGCCCTTGGCGAGGCTCTTGAAGGCACCCCCGCCGCTGCCCGGCTCCGCGAGCTTGGACACCGAGTCACCGAGCCGGTGTCCCAGCTGGGTCACCGCGTGTTCGGCACGCGCCCGGACGTAGTTCTGCAGTTCGTCCTTGAGGCGGTCGGTGGCCGGGTTCTTGACCACGTCGTCCTTGATTCCGCCGAGTGTGGATTCAGGCATTGCCGCCTCCCCGGGTCTTGCGGGCGGCGGAGGCCGCGGTCTTGCGTGCGGTGCCGCTGCGGCTGCGCGCGGGGGCGGAGGCCTTGCTCGCGCTCCCGGACCGGCTGCGGCTCGACGACGACCGGCTCCCCGAGCCCGACTTGGTGCCCGATTCGGAGCTCTTGGAGCCCGACTTGGAGCCGGACCTGCGGGGAGCGCTCTTGCGCGTCCCGCCCCCGTCGGTGTCCTCGTCCTGCTCCGTCTCGGCCTCGTCGTCGGCCGCCGTGCTGTCCTCGACGTCCTCCTCCGGCTCCTCGTCATCGGCCCCGGGCCCGGCCGCCAGCGCCTGGGTGCGCTGCTGGAGCGAGTCGGCCAGACTGCCGGCCCGCTGCGTGACGGCCTTGGTAGCCGCCGTCCTGGTGGCATCCACCAGTTCCTTGCGCACCTGGTCGTTGAGGGAGCCCAGGACCGGAGAAGCGGCGAGCGTCTTGCCGAGCTGCCTCGGGTCGAGGTCGAACTTCTTGCCGATGAGGAACATCCCGAACCCCAGGGCGAGTTTGGCCTTCTTCGTACGCCCCAGCAGGTATCCCCCCACCAGAGCGGCACCTATCTTGGCATTTTTCGTCATCTGAACTGCACCTCGGATCTCCCCCTGTCACGTGTGGTTGGAGCTGATGGTCATGGCGTGGACCGTTTGCTCTGTCGGTACTCCTCGATCGCGTCGAGGCGGTCGAGGAGTTCGTCCTCGCACCGGTCGAACTCGTCGGCGTCGATGAGGCCGTTGTTCAGGTCCTGTTCCAGCTGCGCGAGCCGGGCGCGCACCGGCTCGGGGTCGTAGTACTCGTCCTCAGCGGCCTGAACCACTTGTTCGAGTACCCAGACCGACCCCCGTACGGGAGCCAGCGGCAGGGTCAAGATGGTGGTGACAAGGCCCATGGCGGCAGATCACCTCCACTCTCCTGGGAGCCGGACGGGCCGCGGTGATCAGACGAAGCTGTACGGCGGCAGCGGCCCGGTCAGGGTGTACGAGTACCCTTCGCCCCGCTGGTCCGCCTCGCGCTGGACCGCGTTCACGAAGGTGTCGGTGCCTGCCCGGGGCACGAGGAAGGACAGGTTGAGGAACTGCTGGGGTGCGGGCTCCGCGTGCGAGCTGCGGGTGGCCACGTCGGCCAGCCGGGCCGCCACTTCCGCGGCCTCCCGCTCGTGGCGGGCGCTCACCTCACGGGCCACCAGCTCCCCGAGGGCGACTCGATCCTCGTGGCCGCCCTGGGCGCGGGTCCGCTCGTTGAGCTGCCGTATCTCGTCGGATTCGGCCATGATCTCCCGCAGGAGATCCTCCTCGTCCCGGCCGGCCTTCAGGTTGTACTCCACCTGGCCGTCCAGCTCCGTCAGCCGCTCACGGTAGGCGTCGGCCTCCCGGTCCAGGGCCGCGGTGACCTCTTCGTCGTCCGGCCCCACCAGACCGAAACGCATGGGCAGGGTCGCACCGCCCGCCATCAGCGACTCCAGCACGCTCTGGTGGGCCATGACGTCCCGCCGCTTCGCGCGAAGCCCGGGAGGGGCGTCGCTGACCACGGCGGCGAGCCGGTCGGTCTGCAGGGTGCGCAGTTCCGAGGGCGGTTCGCCCACGCCGTGCAGGCCGTTCAGGGGCAACGGGTGGTCGGCACGGGTAATGGCGTAGATGTAGGTGGGCACCGCTACTCCTGTCGCTGGGACTGACGGCTGGATGTGGACTTGCGGGCAGGACGCTTACGAGGCTCCTCCTCGGATTCCTCGCTCTTGCCCTGCAACGACTCGCTGAACGCTTCGACGGCTCCGGTCAGCGCGCCCTTGGACTTGCCTTTGGCACCGTTCTCCGTCATGTCGCCGACCAGATCGGTCAGCTGGCTCGGCGCCTTGCGGCCGGACTCGAGGTCGAGCCGGTTGCAGGCCTCGGCGAACCGCAGATAGGTGTCGACACTGGCGACCACCACCCGGACATCGATCTTGAGGATCTCGATGCCCACCAGGGATACGCGGACGAACGCGTCGATGACCAGGCCGCGGTCGAGTATGAGCTCAAGAACGTCGTAGAGATTTCCTGAGCCGCCGCTCCCTCCGGCCGTCGCATTGCTCTGCTGCACGAGTGTCATGGGAACTCCTTTCAGAGATCTACGTCTTGTCCGGTCACGTCATTCCGATTGACTGACGACGTGATTTCAGCGCCGATCGATCTGGCCTCTGGCGTATCGACGCAGCCGTTCGTAAGCCATGAGCCTTCCCTGCGGATCGAGTTGCACCCGGTAGGAGGCCATAACGCTCATGGTGTCCGGAACCCTCTCCAGCTCAAGAACCTCCACATCCGCCGCCCAGCCGTCCTCGGTCGCCTTGACCGCCGAAACGGAGCCGGGCTCGCACTGGAGCAATTCTGTGAGCTGCGCGGAGGCCTGCCGCATAGCGGTAGGGACGTCAACGCGCTTTTCGTCGTGCGCCTTATCGGTGTCGTGCTCCTTATCGGTGTCCTTTTCGGTACTCATCCTCCGCCTGTCGCCGGGGAGGGCCGCTCGCTGGTCGGCCTCCGTCGTTCGTGGCTTACGTTCGCCTGCCCTTGCAGTCCGGACGTATGCACGAACGAAGCAGGAATGACGAGACGCCTTCCCGGCAACGGATTTGTCTCTCTGTCAACGATGTGAAGAAAGCCCCAGTCCAAGGCGGTCCCGGCCGCCCGCAGGGGCGTCCGGAACCGACACACCGGCCACGAAGGAGCCGGCCATGGAATTCTCCGGACTCGTCAGCGCCCCTGGCCGGAACGGAACGCCGGTACCGAGGGCCGGTGTTCCGTCCCGCGTACGAGCGGCGCGGCACGCCGGCCGTTCAGCCGCTGCGCACGTCGCTGGAGGGGCCCGTCTCGCCCATCGACCGACGGTCCTCGTCGGACCACGCACGGGTGTCGCGGGGCTCGACGTAGGGCTCCTCGAACGGCGGGTGGCCGCCCAGAATGGCGCGTTCACGAGCCATCTCCGCATCGAACTCCAGGCCCAGCAGGATGGCCACGTTCGTGATCCACAGCCAGATCAGGAAGACGATGACGCCGGCCAGCGCACCGTAGGTCTTGTTGTAGGACCCGAAGTTGGCGACGTAGAGCGTGAAGCCCACGGAGGCGGCCACCCAGATCAGCAGCGCCAGGACACTGCCCAGGGAGCCGAAGGTGACGCCTCGGCCCTTGGCGTTCGGGGCGCCCCAGTACAGGATCGCCAGCATGACGGCCACGCAGAGCACCAGGGCCGGCCACCTCGCGATGGACCAGACCGTGAGCGCGGTGTCGCCGATGCCCAGCAAGGCGCCGAGCTCACGGGCGATACCCCCGGTCAGCACCACCATCAGGGCGCTGACACAGGCCAGGATCATGAGCACCAGGGTGAGCCCGACGCGGACCGGCAGCACCTTCCACAGCGGCCGGCCCTCCGGCAGGTCGTAGACGGAGTTCGACACGCGCATGAAGGCCGCCACGTACCCGGAGGCGACCCAGAGTGCGCCCGCCAGGCCGACGACCGCCATGACCGAACCGGTGCCGCCGCTGCCCTCCAACTGGGTGATCGCGCTCTTGGTCACGTCCTTGGCGACCCCCGGCGCCAGCTTCTCGACGTTGTCCAGCACCTTCTGCGTAGTCGATTCACCCGCCAGCCCGAGGAACGAGACGAGTACCAGGAGGGCTGGGAAGAGTGACAGAACCCCGTAGTACGTGAGCCCTGCGGCGCGGTCGGTCAGCTCGTCCTGCTGGAACTCCTTCGCCGTCCGCTTGAGGACCGCCCACCAGGACGCCTTGCCCAGCTGGGTCGGGGCGTCCGGTGCCTCGCGCTCCACCTGGACGTCCGGCCCCGCCTCCGTGTCCTGATCTCTTTCCTTTTCCTTGCCGTGCTGTTCGTTTGCCATGAACGGCGGCTACCCCCGCCGGCGTCGTTATGCAGACCGGCGAGTCGGAGACGGTCCGGGAAGGCGCGCGACCAGCAGTTGCCTACCGAAAACGGTCAGCCGGGCATGCGGTGGGGCACGGAGACCTCCGCGCGGTGAGTTCCTGGACAGCTGCCACCGCACCGGAGGTCTTCGCCATGTTCAGGACCAGACCGGTGTCGACAACGCTCGTGATCAATACACCTGGGCCTGGCATCACACTCCCGTCGTCGCCGTGAGGCAGCCGCGGGTGTGACGGCAGGCGCTGGGTATCGGCAGCTGTCGGCCACCGCGCGTGCACGCCCAGCTTTCGGCCTCTCGTCGCCGGGAGGTAGCGTCAGGGACAGCGAACCGTCCGCAGGGCGGCAACGACGAGATGGGGAAGACGTTCACCATATGCCGGACCGACGCCGCCGCACCGCCTTCCGCCAACCGCTCACCGAGCCGAGCTCACTGCTGATGCGGGAGCGCCAGTCCCCCACGCCGGGCTCCTCCTCCTCGTCCCCTTCGTCCTCTTCGCCGTCGGGATCCTCCGGGTCCGGACCGCAGGACGACAACCCCTTCGCGCCGCCACCGGAGGACCGCCCGGACCAGCCGTGGCAGCCGCGCCACCCGGTCGCCGGCGGGAACAACAGCGACAGCGGGGACGGCGGCGACGCGCCCGAGGGAGGCTCCACGGACGACCGGCCCGTCTGGGGCAGCCAGTGGAGCAGCCACCAGCCGGGCCGCCAGGGCGGTGGCTTCGGCGGACAGCCCGCCGGACCCGCCGGGCCGAACGGACAGGGGGGCGGCAAGGGCGGTCCCGAGGGCAAGCCCGGCGGGATGCGCTGGGATCCGACCGACCCCGTCCAGCGCCGGGCGCGCTACTCCCTGCTCGCCGGCATGTGGGCCTTCTTCTTCGCGATCTTCGATCTCCCGGAGATCGCCCTGCTGCTGGGCGCGCTCGCGACCTACTGGTCGATCAGCGCGCTCCGCGCCAAGCCGAAGGACCCCTCGACGACCGGTGAGAAGCCCGCCGGGGCGGGCGCGGCCCACGCTCCTGGATCCGCTCCCGCACCCCAGGCTCCGGTGCCCGCTCCCGCACCCACCGCACCGGGTGCGCCGGGCGCACCGGGCGCGAACGTCGTGCAGCGCGGCAGCCGGCAGCAGACGACGGCCGCGGTCAGCGGTCTGGTGACGGCGCTGGTCGCTCTGGCGATCGTCGCGACATCGTTCACGGTGCAGCTCGTCTACCGGGACTACTACACCTGCGTGAACGACGCCCTCACCAAGTCGGGCCAGGTGTCCTGCAACGACCTGCTGCCGAAGCCGCTGGAACCCCTCTTCGGCGTCAAGAAGTAGCGTCCGCGTCAGGGGAAGCGGCGTCCGGCGGGCGGACCGGTCCGGCCTCGGCCGACCGGTCCGCCCGTTCGTCTGCCGCCGCCCGTTCGTCTGCCGCCGCCCGTTCGTCTGCCGCCGCCCGTTCGTCTGCCGCCGCCCGTTCGTCTGTCGCCGCCCGTTCGTCTGTCGCCGCCGGTTCGTCTGCCGCCCTCGCGTGCCAGGGGTCGGTCGGCAGGAAGTCGTACAGCTCGTCGTCCTCGGCCTCGGCCTCGCCGCTGTCCGCGACCCGCCCGGCGGAGCCGCCGCCCGCTCCGGGCAGGGATACGGGTACAAGCGCGGGTGCGGGTACCGGCGCGGCTGCGGGCACGGTCTCCTTCTTCCCGGTCTTTCCGGCCCGTTGCGCCCCTGCCGTGCTCCCGGCCCCTTCCGCCTCCGTCGCCGGCCGTTCGGGGGCGGTGCCTCCACGCAGCCGCCAGGCCCGCAGCAGCAGCGCCAGCGGAACGCCCAGCACGGCCGTCCACCCCAGGGCCGCCGCCCCGGTGAGCCACCACGCGGGGCCGAACTCCGCCAGTGCCCGGGTCCCGAGCGGTCCTCCGGCCGCCGCCGCGAGGAGCGCGGCGCCGATCCCGCACCCCAGCGCCCCCAGCGCGGCGGTGAACGCGGTCTCCCGCAGGCTCCACGCCTCCTCGCGCACACCGTGGGCGGGGGCCGCCCGCCGCACAGTGAACCAGGCGACAGTGACCGCCGCGGCGACCGGGACGGCGGCGGTCGCCCAGTTCAGCGGCGCCCCCGCGCCCTCGGCCGGCATCGCGGCCAGCAGCGGGAAGTCCGGCACCGCCGCGCGGCCGGTGAACCCGAGCGGGGTGACCGTAGCCGCCGTGCCGAGCGCGAACCCGGGCCCCAGCCCGTACGCCGCGCCCCACACCGCCGCGTTCGGCACCAGCAGCAGCGCCAGGAGCAGCACCGCGAACCGCCCGGCCCAGTCGCCGGAGAGCCGCAGGAACGAGTCCTGGACCGGGTCCGCGTGCCACACCAGTGCCGCCGCGACCACCAGCGCGCCCCCGCCCAGCAGGACCATCACCCCGGCCGCCGCGGACCGGCCCACCGCCTCCGCCCGCCGGACGAACAGGGAGCGCGCCATCGCCTCGTGCAGCCGTACCGGTGCCCACGACGGCGGCGGCCCGAGCGGGCGGCCGGAGGCCGTCCACACCCCGGCGGCCGCCGCGCCCGCCACCACGAGGAGCGACGGGAACAGCAGGGACAGCGGCTCGGCAAAGAGCGCGCCGCCTCGCGCGTAGAGCGCGACCGGCGCCCCGACCAGCAGGTATCCGCCCGTCACCAGCGCGAACGCGGCGGTGGGCGAGGGGGCTCCGCGCCCTTCGTCGGGCTCCAGCGCATCCCTGACCGCGCGGTGCACCAGCCAGACCGGCATCGCGGCGAGCAGCAGGGGGACGACGCCGACGGGGGCCGGGGTGCCGGTCAGCGTGTCGGTTCTGATCAGTTCGGCACCATGGGCGAGCAGCCAGAGGCCGGCCGCCGTGTGGACGGCCTCGCCGGGACCGCCGGCGGAGGCGGGCGAGCTGATCCACAGCACCATGACGAGCACCGCGACGGAGCCCAGTCCGAGCCCTGCGGCGAGCACTCCGCGCAGCACCGCCGAGGCCAGTACGGCGGGCTGTCCCTGCTCTGCCGACAACGAGGGGCTGCGTTCGGTCACTTGGGTCACACCGCAATGCTCCCAACGACACGCGCTTAATCCATGTAACGGGCGAATGACCGCTGTGTCGCTCAATATACGTTTATGTACTTTTTCACCCAGTGCAGGCCGGGCGGGGAGCCCTCATGACACAGAGCACGACCGGCACGGCAGCCGCCCAACCGCTTCCCTCACCCAAGGAGCGTCGCAGGCTGCGGGAGGCGAAGTCACTGAGCGAGGAGCAGGTCGCGGCGGCCGTCGGCGTCACCCGGGCCACGGTCAGGGCCTGGGAGACGGGCCGCACCAGCCCGCGCGGGCGCAAGCGCGAGGCGTACGCCCGGCTCATCGGAACGGCCGACGCGACGTCCACGCCGCCCGCCGATGCGACCGGGACCGCCGGTGCCATCGATGCCGTGGGTGCCATGGATGCCACCGGTGCCGTCGATGCCGTCGATGCCGTCGATGCCATCGAGCCGGGGACCTCGGACAAGTGGTCGAAGGATTCCTCCGGAGACGCGCCGGGACCGGTGGACCGTCCGTCGGTTGACCACCCATCGGCGCACCGCCCGTCGGCGCCCGCCTCGGCCGCGAAGCCGGCCGGCACCCAGGCACCGCCCCCGGTGCTGCCCCCGGAGCCCTCTCCGGCCCCTGCCGGGACACCCGCCGAGTCCCCCGCCGAACCATCCACCGAGCCGTCCGCCGGGGCATCCGCCGAGGCGCCTGCGGAGGCGCCTGCGGAGGCGTTCGACGCCCTGTACCGGCACACCGCCGCCGCGCTGTTCCGCCAGACCTACCTGCTGACGGGACGCCGGAACCTGTCCCGCGAGGCCGTCGGCAAGGCCTTCGACCTCGCCTGGCAGCGCTGGCCGGAGGTCGCCGTGGACCGCGACCCGGCGGGCTGGGTCCGGGCGGCCGCCTACGAACACGCGATGTCGCCGTGGCGCCGGCTGCACCCCGAACACCGCCGCGCCGATCCGCCGCCCGAGGCACCCGGCCCGCGCGCGCTGCTCGACGCACTGCTGTCCCTGCCGCCCGCGTACCGTCGCACGCTGCTGCTCCACGACGGCGTCGGCCTGGGGCTGCCCGAGACCGCGGCGGAGACGGAGGCGAGCACTCCGGCGGCGGCGGGGCGGCTGATGACCGCGCGGGCGGCCATCGTGGAACGGCTGCCCGAGCTCGCGGCGCCGAAGGAACCGGCCGAGCAGGCGGCGCTGCTGCACGAGCACCTCGGCGCACTCGCCCTCGCCCAGCCCGCGACCTCACTGCCCGTCCCGGAGCTGATCCGGACGGGCAGCGAGCGCAAGGCACAGCTCTGGACGCGGGCGGCGATCGCGTTCACCGTGCTGCTGATCGGGCTGACACTGATCACCCTCGCCACCGCGCCCAGGAAGTACGAGACACCCCAGTCGCCGGCCCAGAAGGTCGGCGGGGTGCCCGCGCTCGGCGGGCCGCAGAAGCTCACGCCGCAGGACAAGAAGCTCCAGAAGAAGCTCGGCGGCGAGTTGGTGCACGGTCCGGCCCGGCTGGTTCCCCACGCGGGCTGAGCCCGGACGCGTACACGAAAGACGCGGGCCCGTACCCCCGGCCGGGGTACGGGCCCGCGTCTGTGCGCTCGGTGGCGCGATCCTGCGGTGCTGCTCCGACGCGGTGAGCGTCAGGCGCCGAGGATCTCGCGCGCCAGCTTGGCGGTCTCGGTCGGCGTCTTGCCGACCTTGACGCCGGCGGCCTCAAGGGCCTCCTTCTTCGCCTGCGCGGTGCCGGAGGAGCCGGAGACGATGGCGCCGGCGTGGCCCATGGTCTTGCCCTCGGGGGCGGTGAAGCCCGCGACGTAACCGACGACGGGCTTGGTCACGTTCTTCGCGATGAAGTCCGCCGCGCGCTCCTCGGCGTCGCCGCCGATCTCGCCGATCATGACGATCAGGTCGGTCTCGGGGTCGGCCTCGAACGCCGCGAGGGCGTCGATGTGCGTCGTACCGATGACCGGGTCGCCACCGATGCCGACGGCGGACGAGAAGCCGATGTCACGGAGCTCGTACATCATCTGGTAGGTCAGCGTGCCCGACTTCGACACGAGACCGATACGGCCGGGCTTGGTGATGTCGCCCGGGATGATGCCCGCGTTGGACTGACCGGGGGTGATCAGGCCGGGGCAGTTCGGACCGATGATCCGGGTCTTGTTGCCCTTGGCGTTGGCGTACGCCCAGAAGGCGGCCGAGTCGTGAACGGCGATGCCCTCGGTGATCACGACGGCGAGGGGGATCTCGGCGTCGATCGCCTCGACGACGGCGGCCTTCGAGAAGGCCGGCGGCACGAAGAGGACGGACACGTTCGCGCCGGTCTTCTCCATCGCTTCCTTGACGGAACCGAAGACCGGTACCTCGTTGCCGTCGATGTCGACGGAGGTGCCGGCCTTGCGCGGGTTCACGCCGCCGACGATGTTGGTGCCGTCGGCGAGCATGAGCTTGGTGTGCTTCATGCCCGTCGCGCCGGTCATCCCCTGGACGATGACCTTGCTGTCCTTGGTGAGGAAGATAGCCATGGTGGTCTGAGTCCCTCTTCCTTACTTCGCAGCCGCGGCGAGCTCGGCGGCCTTGTCGGCCGCGCCGTCCATGGTGTCCACGCGCTGGACCAGCGGGTGGTTGGCGTCGGAGAGGATCTTGCGACCCAGCTCCGCGTTGTTGCCGTCGAGACGCACGACGAGCGGCTTGGTGACCGCCTCGCCCTTGGTCTTGAGCAGCTCGAGCGCCTGGACGATGCCGTTGGCGACCTCGTCACAGGCGGTGATGCCGCCGAAGACGTTGACGAACACGGACTTGACGTCCGGGTCGCCGAGGATGATCTCCAGGCCGTTCGCCATGACCTCTGCGGAGGCGCCGCCACCGATGTCGAGGAAGTTGGCGGGCTTCACGTTGCCGTGGTTCTCACCGGCGTACGCGACGACGTCCAGGGTCGACATGACCAGACCGGCACCGTTACCGATGATGCCGACCTCGCCGTCGAGCTTGACGTAGTTGAGGTTCTTGGCCTTGGCGGCAGCCTCGAGCGGGTTGGCTGCGGCCTTGTCCTCGAGCGCCTCGTGCTCCGGCTGGCGGAAGTCGGCGTTCTCGTCGAGAGACACCTTTCCGTCCAGGGCCAGGATGCGCCCGTCCTTGGTCTTCACCAGCGGGTTCACCTCGACGAGGAGCGCGTCCTCGGCGACGAAGGTGTCCCACAGGGTCACCATGGCCTCGGCGACACCCTCGGCCACGTCGGCCGGGAACTTCGCCTGGGCCACGATCTCGCGGGCCTTCACGATGTCGACGCCGTCAACGGCGTTGACCGGGACCTTCGCGAGGGCCTCGGGGGTCTTCTCCGCGACCTCCTCGATGTCCATGCCACCCTGCACCGAGGCCATGGCCAGGAAGGTGCGGTTGGTGCGGTCCAGGAGGTACGAGACGTAGTACTCGGCCTCGATTTCCGGCGACAGCTCGGCGATCATCACCTTGTGGACCGTGTGGCCCTTGATGTCCATGCCGAGGATGTCGGTCGCGCGGGCGACCGCCTCGTCTGCGTCGGCGGCCAGCTTGACGCCACCGGCCTTGCCTCGGCCACCGACCTTCACCTGCGCCTTGACGACAGACTTGCCGCCCAGCCGCTCGGTCGCCTCGCGGGCTGCCTCAGGCGTGTCAATGACTTCACCGGCCAGCACCGGTACACCGTGCTTGGCGAAGAGGTCCCTCGCCTGGTACTCGAACAGGTCCACGCGCGTCCGTCCCTTATCAAATGGTCTCGCGGTTGGTTTTCTGCGTGGGCGTGCCGCGAGGGGCAACGTGACTGCTCTGTCACCAGGAAGGCGCACACGGTGACCGAATACGCGGCATGTCCATCTCGCAGGTTATCCCCGTGCCCCGCAGGACCCTAAATCGCAGCTGACCCCTGGGCGGTGATTACGGTCACAGACCGCCCTGGTGGCCGGGTCGCAGTGGACAAATCGGCCCCGGTACGGGCCTGGGGGCGGCCCGTCGCGCAGGTCACGCGGGGGCCTCCCGGTCCGGCACGGGCAGCGGCCGCTTCTCGATCGCGGCCGCCATCACCTCGGGGAAGAGGTCCGGGGTGCAGGCGAAGGCCGGGGCACCCAGCGCGGCCAGTGCCGTCGCGTGGTCGCGGTCGTAGGCGGGCGCTCCCTCGTCGGAGAGGGCGAGCAGCGTCACGAACTGCACCCCGGACGCCTTCATCGCCGCGACCCGCTTCAGCATCTCGTCGCGGATGCCGCCCTCGTACAGATCGCTGATGAGTACGACGACGGTGTCCGCCGGGCGGGTGATCTGCGACTGGCAGTAGGCGAGCGCCCGGTTGATGTCGGTGCCGCCGCCGAGCTGGGTGCCGAAGAGCACGTCCACCGGGTCGTCGAGCTGGTCGGTGAGGTCGACGACGGCCGTGTCGAAGACGACGAGCCTGGTCCGCAGGGCGCGCATGGAGGCGAGTACGGCGCCGAAGACCGAGGCGTACACCACGGAGGCCGCCATCGAACCGGACTGGTCGATGCAGAGGATGACGTCCTTGCGCACGGACTGCGCCGCGCGCCCGTAGCCGATGAGCCGCTCGGGCACGACGGTGCCCGTCCCGTCCTCGCCGTCCGCGCCGGGGAGGGTCAGGTAGTTCTTGAGGTTGGCCCGGATGGTCCGGTTCCAGTCGATGTCGTGGTGGCGCGGCCTGCTGACCTTCGCGGAACGGTCCAGGGCGCCGGTCAGTGCGGCCGTGGTCCGGGTGGTGAGCCGGCTCTCCAACTGCTCGACGACCTTGCGCACGACGGCCCGCGCGGTCTCCTTCGTCGTCTCCGGCATGACCTTGTTGAGCGAGAGCAGTGTGCCGACGAGATGGACGTCCGCCTCGACGGCCTCCAGCATCTCCGGTTCGAGCAGGAGCGCGGAGAGGCCCAGCCGGTCGATGGCGTCGCGCTGCATGACCTGGACGACGGAACTGGGGAAGTACGTACGGATGTCCCCGAGCCAGCGGGCCACGGAGGGCGCGGACGCGCCGAGGCCGGCCGAGCGGCCGCTGCCGCCCCGCCCGCCGGGCTGTCTGCCGCCGCTCTCGTACAGCGCGGTCAGCGCGGCGTCCATCGCGGCGTCGCGGCCGGCCGGGGTGTGGCCGGTGCTCTGCGTACTGTCCGCGCCCAGCACCATGCGCCACCGCCGCAGCCGTTCGGCGTCGTCCGCGACGTGCGCGGCGCGGGCAACACCGTCCCCCTCGGTCGGCCCGGCCGTTGTCGTCGGCTCGTCCGTTGCGGTCGGCTCGTTCGCCCTGGTCGTCGTCATCCTGTTGCCCCCAGCGGTTCCTCGGTGTTCTCGTGTCCCTCCGCCGATGCCTGCGCGCCCGCTTCCGTGTCCAGGCCGAGCAGGAGGCGCAGCACCGGTACGACGGCGTCCGCGCGCGGCCCGTCCAGGACGGGGCCGAATCCGGGCGCCGTCGTCCCACCGGGGGCGGCGGCCGCCGCGTTCCCTCCCCCGGCGGCCGGGCCGCGCCGGACGAGCTCGCCCAGCGTGCGCCGGACGCCCGACTCGTACGCCGAGAAGGTGCGGCGCAGCAGCGGCAGCACGTCGGTGAAGGTGTCCGGGGAGACTCCGGACAGCCAGGTGTCGACGAGGGCGAGCAGCCTCTCGTCGTGGACGAGGAGCATGCCGCCGCCGGCAGCCCCGCCGACGAAGCCCTCGATCCATGCGGCGGCGTCGGCGGGCGGTGTCCCGGGCGACAGGGCCAGGCCCATCAGCCGGGCCGCGTCGTCCTGTTCGAGGTGCCCGTCGTCGAGGAGGAGCCGGGCGGCCCGGCCCCGGATCACTCCCGCGACCGTGTCCCGGGCGGCGAGCTTGTGCAGCACCGCTCTCCACCGTTCGCGCAGCCCGTCCGCGGTGGCCGGTACGGCGCCGGCGAGCAGGCCGATCGCCGTGTGCACGCCGTCCACCTGGGGGCGCAGGGCTGCCGCCCCCTCGTCGTCGAGTCCGGTGCAGGCGGGTGGCAGCCCGACGCAGATCCGCTCCGCGAGCCCTGCCGCGACCTCCCCGAGCGCGGTGGTGTCCGTGGAGCGGACGTCCCCGTAGCGCAGCGAGCGGGCCAGGGACGGCAGGGCGTCGGCGAGGTGGCCGACGTCCGTGTCGAGCGCCGCGCGGTCCGCGAGCACCCGCATGACGACGGGCAGCGCGTCGGGCAGTCCGGCCAGCAGGCACCGTTCGGCGAGCGCGGTGACGTCGGCCAGGGCGGTGGCCGACAGGGCGTCCGACTCGGCACGGGCGGTCGCGGCGGAGAGCACGGTGGTGCCCCAGATGCCGGCCTCCGCGACGCGTACGTACAGCTCGGGCTCCCAGCGCAGCCGCCAGCTCTCCCGGAAGGTGCCGGTGCTCCCCCGGCCCTCGGTGGGCTCGCCCCAGCCGACGCCGAGGACCCGCAGCCGGTGCAGCAGCCGGCTGCGGGCCGCGTCGGTGTCCTTGCGGAGGTCGAGCTCGATGTCCCGTTCGGACGCCTCCGGCTTGAGCCGCAGGGTGCGCTGCCTGCGGGTGAGGTCGCGCTGGAGCGGCACGGCGGGGGCGGTGTCCGGCACCTCGCCGAGTGCGCCGCCGACGATCAGCCGGTCCCGGACGAGGGCGAGCGGCACGTCGGAGCCCTCGCACATCACGGCCCGCACGGCGTCGGTCGCCTCGCTCAGTCCGGCGAGCGGGCGGCCCCGCATGGCCGCGAGGGTCGCGGCGAGCCGGACGGCCTCGATGACATGGGCGGACGACACGAACCGGTCCTCGTCGCGCAGGAGTCCGGCGACCTTGGTCATCCAGCGTTCGACCGGGCGGTCCGGGGAGGCGAAGAGGTGGGCGTACCAGCCGGGTGAATCGATACCGGCCCCGTACCCGCTGTGCCGGGCGAGCCGCTGGTGGGTCCAGGGCACCCAGGTCAGCTCGGTCCTGACCTTGGGCAGCCCCTTGAGGAGGGCCCGGTCGGCCGCGAGCGTCGTCCTCGCTCCGAGCGCGGGTACGTGCCAGGCACCGCAGACCACGGAGACGTCGTCGTCGAACTCCTTGCGCGCCGTGCGCAACTGGATCCGCATGTACGCCTCGCGGACCGCGTCCCTGGGGTGGCCGCCGTCCCCGTACACCTCGCGCAGCGCGGTCATCGCCTCGCCGAGCGCGGCGAAGGCCGCCAACGGGTCGGCGGGGCCGCCGTCGTGGGCGCGGTGTTCGACGACGTCCTCCCACCAGCGCTCGGGGTCGTCGTAGCCCGCGGTCTCGGCCAGCACCCCGATCGGGTCGACCGGGACGGGCGCGGGGACCGCTTCCCCGGAGCCCTCGGGCGTTGCCCGGCGCCCCGCCTCCCGCTCCTCCTCCTTCTCCGTCATGGCCAGCGAGTGCGCGGCGGGGAGGTCGATGAAGCGGACCGGGACGTCGTGCGCGAGGGCCCAGCGGATCGCGACCCATTCGGGCGAGAACCCGGCGAGCGGCCAGAACGCCGCCCGGCCGGGATCGTCCACCGCGTGGGCGAGCAGCGCGACGGGCGGGCGCATCTGCTCGTCGGCGGCGAGCGGCAGCAGCGCGTCGCCCTCGGGCGGGCCCTCGATGAGCACCGCCTTGGGGCGGGCGGCGTCCAGCGCGGCGCCGACGGCGCGGGCCGAGCCGGGGCCGTGGTGCCGCACCCCCAGCAGCAGCGGCCCGGCGGGGCGCGGGGCGCCGGTCATACGGACGCCTCACGGCAGGCCCGGTAGAAGTCCTTCCAGCCGTCCCGCTCGCGCACCACCGTCTCCAGGTACTCCTGCCAGACCACCCGGTCGGCGGCCGGGTCCCGGACGACCGCGCCGAGGATGCCCGCGGCGACGTCCCCCGCGCGCAGCACCCCGTCACCGAAGTGGGCGGCGAGCGCCAGGCCGTTGGTGACGACGGAGATGGCCTCGGCCGTGGACAGCGTGCCCGAGGGCGACTTGAGTTTGGTGCGGCCGTCCGTGGTGACCCCGTCGCGCAGCTCACGGAAGACGGTGACGACGCGGCGGATCTCCGCGAGGCCGTCGGGTGCGGGGGGCAGGTCGAGCGAGCGGCCGACCTGGTCGACGCGCCGGGAGACGATGTCGACCTCCGCCTCGGGGGTGGCCGGCAGCGGCAGGACCACCGTGTTGAACCGGCGGCGCAGCGCGCTGGACAGCTCGTTGACCCCCCGGTCGCGGTCGTTGGCCGTGGCGATGACGTTGAACCCGCGGACCGCCTGGACCTCCTGGCCCAGCTCGGGCAGCGGCAGGGTCTTCTCGGACAGGATCGTGATCAGTGAGTCCTGCACATCGGCGGGGATGCGGGTGAGCTCCTCGATCCGCGCGGTCATGCCCTCGGACATGGCGCGCATCAGCGGGCTGGGCACCAGCGCGTCGCGGCTGGGGCCGTGCGCGAGGAGCTGCGCGTAGTTCCACCCGTAGCGGACCGCCTCCTCGGGGGTGCCCGCCGTGCCCTGGACGAGCAGGGTCGAGTCGCCGCTGACGGCGGCCGCGAGGTGTTCGGACACCCAGGTCTTGGCGGTGCCGGGCACGCCGAGCAGGAGCAGCGCCCGGTCGGTGGCGAGGGTGGTGACGGCGACCTCCACGAGGCGCCGCGGGCCCACGTACTTGGGGGTGATCACGGTGCCGTCGGGCAGCACGCCGCCCAGCAGGTACGTGGCGACGGCCCAGGGCGACAGCCGCCAACGGGCGGGCCTGGGGCGGTCGTCGGCGGCCGCGAGCGCCTTCAGCTCGTCGGCGAAGGCCTCCTCGGCGTGCGGACGCAGCGCCTCGGCGCCCACGGCTGCGGTGGTTTCGGACACGGTCATGGATCCCCCTCCGGATCGGTCGTCCCGATGCGCTTCCCACCGTGCACCATGGCACTGACAATCAACGTTCCCGCAGGTCGCAGGCGTTGTCAGTGGTGCGGCCTACCGTCGTACCCATGCTGCTGACTGACGGGGGAGAACCCTTGCGCACCGCTGCTCCGGCAGTGCGCTGGACGGTGGAGCAGGTCCTGGCCCTGGCTCCTGACGACGCTTCACGCAAGGCGGGGAACAGGCTCGGTTCGGCCGGGCCGTGGTCGGACACCGGGTGGGACGGGCCGGGTGCGGTGTGGGGGCTGTGCAAGGGAAGCGGGAGCAAGCCGTACCGGACGGTGATCGACACCACCGGTCCCGCGTACAAGTGCAGTTGCCCGAGCCGGAAGTTCCCCTGCAAGCACGCGCTGGGCCTGTTGCTGCTCCGCGCGTCCGACGAGACGGCGCTGCCTGCGGCCGAGCCGCCGGACTGGGCCGGTGAGTGGCTTGCGGACCGGCGGCGCCGGGCCGGGGCCGCAGCGCTGAAGGAGCGGCCGGAGGGCGGCGAGGACGCCTCGGCCGGGCCCGCCGATCCGGTGGCGGCCAGGCGGCGGGCCGAGCGCCGGGCCGAGCGGATCGGCGGCGGCGTGCAGGAGCTGGAACGGCGCCTGACCGACCTGGTGCGCGGCGGGCTGGCGGCAGCCGAGCAGACGGGGTACGGGCTGTGGGAGGAGACGGCGGCCCGCATGGTCGACGCCCAGGCACCCGGCCTCGCGGGCCGGGTACGGGAGTTGGGTGCGATACCGGCGTCCGGGCCGGGCTGGCCGGTGCGGCTGCTGGAGGAGTGCGCGCTGCTGCACCTGCTGGACACGGGCTGGCAGGGCATCGACCGGCTGCCGCCGCAGCTGGCCGCCACGGTCCGTACCCGGATCGGGCTGCCGGCCCCGCCCGGGGGCGCGCCGGTCCGTGACCACTGGCTGGTCCTCGCCCAGTACGACACCCCCGAGGGCAAGATCGTCGCCCGCCGCATCTGGCTGTACGGGCGGGAGTCGGGCCGCATCGCGCTGCTGCTGTCCTTCGGGGCCGCCGGCCGTTCCCCCGGACAGGCCCTGCCGGTGGGCGCCACGCTGGACGCGGAGATCGCACCGCATCAGGGGGCCGGACAGCTACGGGCCGACCTGGGAACGCAGTTCGGGGCCCCGGCGCCGAACGGCGCACCACCGCCGGGCGTCACGGCCGCCGGGGCGATCGCCGCGTACGGGCGGGCCCTCGGCGACGACCCCTGGCTGGAATCCTGGCCGGTTACCCTGCGCGACGTCATACCCGTGCCGTCCCGGGACGGCTGGCAACTGGCCGACGCGGAAGGGGATGCGGCCCTGCCCGTCGCCCCGGCCGCGCTGTCCCGGCCCGCG
The DNA here is from genome assembly GCF_003751445.1 of Streptomyces sp. 840.1. Taxonomy (NCBI): domain Bacteria; kingdom Bacillati; phylum Actinomycetota; class Actinomycetes; order Kitasatosporales; family Streptomycetaceae; genus Streptomyces; species Streptomyces sp. 840.1. The sequence goes on from NZ_RJUU01000001.1 coordinate 1,215,248, forward strand.
CTGTGGAAGCTCGTCGCGCTCTCCGGCGGCGGGCCGGTCACCGTCTTCGGGGAGTGCGGCCACCGGGGCTTCGACCCGCTCGCGGCCTGGCCGGCCACGCCCGCACACAGCGCGGACACAGAGGCCGGGCCCGAGGCCGTGCCGCTCATCTGACCCCGGCGCCTCCCGTAGCTCCCGCGACTCCCGTGACTCCCGTGACTCCTGAAGGAGGAACGATGCCCCGCACCGACACACCCAGCACGCCCACCGCACCCACCACACCCAGCGCGATGCCCGGTACCGCCGCCTCGGCGGCCGCCACCCCGTGGGACGAGCTCGTCACCTCCGCCCTGCTCGGCACGGACCGCCGCCCGCCCGCGATGCCGGACGGCACCGGTCCGGACGGCACCGGTCCGGACGGCGCGGCGGCCGCGTTGCTGAACGCCGCCGCCCTGCACACCGTGCGGCGCCGGGCAGGCCTGCTGCCGGCCCCCGCCGCGCCCCGGCCCGGCCCGGCGCCCGCCGACCCCCGGCCGGCCCTGCCGAGGGCCGCCCGGAGCCGGCTGGAGCGGCTGCTCGCGGACCGGGCGGCCCCGAGCGGCTCCGGTGGCAGACGCGGCACGGCCCCCGACCTGACGGAACTGATCCCGCAGTGGCTGGCCATCGCCAATCTGCACGGCTACCGGGCACCGGACGCGGCCCTGCCCGCCCTGCTGGACGCGGCCCGCGCGCGGACCGATCTGCGGCCGCAGGCCCTGACGTTCGCCGGACCGCGCGGACTCTGGCTGGCCGGGCTGAACCCCGAGTGGAAGTTCGCGCTGCGCGGTTCGTCCGGCACCTCGCTGCTGCCGGACGTGACCGACCGGGAAGCGGTCCACCGGCTCTGGGAGGAAGGCCTGTTCGCCGAACGGGTCGCCCTGCTCTCGGCGGTCCGGGCGCACGAGGCCGGCGCCGCGCTCGCCCTGCTCGCCACGACCTGGGCCACCGAGCGGGCCGAGGACCGGCTGATGTTCGTCGACTCGCTGCGCACCGGGCTCTCCGGCGCCGACGAACCCTTCCTGGAGCAGGCCCTGACCGACCGCAGCCGCAATGTGCGGTCGACGGCCGCCGAGTTGCTGTCCGCGCTGCCCGGATCGGCGCTCGCCCTCCGGATGGCTGAGCGCGCGCTGTCCTGCGTGAGCCCCGGCCTCACCGGCACCGGGCCGTCCGTGGCCGTGGAGGCCCCGCACGAATGCGATGCGGCGATGCAGCGCGACGGCGTGGTGGCGCTCCCGCCGTCCGGTCGGGGCGAACGGTCCTGGTGGCTGGGCCAGTTGGTGGAGTCGGCCCCGCTCACCATCTGGCCGGCCCGGTTCGGCGGGCGCGAGGCGCGGGACATCGTCGCGCTGCCCGTGGCCGACGGCTGGAGCGAGGAGCTGCACGCGGCCTGGTGCCGGGCCGCCGTCCGGCAGCGGGACCCGGAGTGGGCACGGGCGCTGCTCGGGGCCCCGTCGACGCCCCCGTCGAACGCCCCCGGCACGGCATCGCTCGCCGAGCGGTCGAAGCTGCTGATCGTGCTGCCCGCCGCCGAACGGGCCGCCTGGGTGGCCGAGTTCATCGCCGCGCACGGACTGTCGGAGGCGTTCCAGCTGCTGGGGGTCTGCCCGACGCCCTGGGCGGAACCGCTCGGCCGCTCCGTCGTCGACGCCCTCGACATCGCGCGGGACGCCGGCAGCTATCCGTGGAGCTTCAGCGGCGTGATGGGCCTCGCGGAGCGCTGTCTCAACCCGGCCGAGGCCGACCGCCTGGAGGTCCTCACCACGACCCCCGACGAACCGGCGGACGCCTCCCCCGGCGCGAACGGCTACTGGTCGGAGGCGTTCCAGCGGCTGGTCTCCACCCTGCGACTGCGCGCGGGAATGGAGGCGGAACTGACGCCGGTCCGGTGAGCCGGACAGCGCGAAGGGGCGGTCCGGTGAGCCGGACAGCGGTAGAGGGCGGCCCCGGCCCGAGGGGGAGCGGGCGGACGGACCGGGCCGGCCCGCCCGCAGGATCAGGCTTCCGCCGGCTGGCGGACGTTCGCGTTGACCCAGGTGACGATCTCGACCGTCGTCGCGCCCGGGGTGAAGATCTCCGCGACGCCCTGCTCCTTGAGCGGTGCGATGTCCGCCTCCGGGATGATGCCGCCGCCGAAGACCTTGATGTCCTCGGCCTCGCGCTCCTTCAGCAGGGCGATCACCTTCGCGAAGAGCGTGTTGTGCGCACCGGAGAGGATCGACAGGCCGATCGCGTCGGCATCCTCCTGGATCGCGGTGTCCACGATCTGCTCGGGAGTCTGGTGGAGCCCCGTGTAGATGACCTCCATGCCGGCGTCGCGCAGTGCCCGCGCGATCACCTTGGCCCCTCGGTCATGGCCGTCGAGGCCCGGCTTGGCCACCACCACTCGGATCGGACCGGTCACACCCATCACTGCCTCCACACGCGTCTCCCGCCCCTGACAGGCCGGGGATGTGAACGAACGTTATCCACAGCATCCCGCAAGCCGCTGTTTCGCGGTGGGCGGGGAGGGGGAAATCACACATGGGACATGTTCACCGGGCGCCGTTTCCCGCAGCACGCGGCACACCTGCCGTGCGGGACCCGCCGCCGGGAGAGCCGCACGAGGTCGTCGTACCACCGCGCCGTCAGCCGCACGGCACGGTGGTACGGCTCACCGACCGCCCACCGGCCGCTCACCGCGGGTGATCCGGAAGGCACGGCGGTCGGCGACCCGGGACGGTCGCACGGCCGCCCGGACCTCCACACGGCTCCCCACGAGGGCATACGGGGCAGGAGCCGCCGCTCCCCGGGTGCCGGAGCAGGAGGTCGGCCGATGAAGGCCCTGCCCGTTCTTCCCCTACTGCTGCGCCGGCCGGGTCCGCGCAACGCCTGGCTGTCGTCCGCACTGCTGAGAGCGACCGCGCTGGAACTCGTGGTGCTCGCCGGACACGCACTGATCTACCCCACCGGCATCACCGGAGAACGGCGCACCACGCCACGCCCGGCGGCCGGCCCGGTCCCCGTACCGGTCGGGACCACCGCCCTGCCCAGCGCGAACACGGGAAACACCGGCAGCGGCGCGGGCGCCGGACACACGGACCGGCCGCCCGTCGTGCTCCTGCACGGCTTCATCGACAACCGCTCCGTGTTCGTCCTGCTGCGCCGCTCGCTGGCCCGGCACGGCTGGCGCCATCTGGAATCGCTCAACTACTCCCCGCTGACCTGCGACATCCGCACCGCCGCCGAGTTGCTCGGCCGCCACATCGAGGAGATCTGCGCCCGCACCGGACACCGCGAGGTCGACGTCGTAGGACACAGCCTGGGCGGCCTGATAGCGCGCTACTACGTACAGCGGCTGGGCGGTGACCGGCGCGTCCGCACCCTGGTCACCCTCGGCACGCCGCACGCCGGCACCGCCGTCGCCCCGCTGGCCAGCGCCCACCCGATCGTGCGACAGATGCGCGGCGGATCGGCCCCGATCGAGGAGCTCCGGCTGCCGGCGCCCGGCTGCCGCACCCGGTTCATCAGCTTCTGGAGCGAGCTGGACCAGGTCGTCGTCCCCGCCGAGGCGGCCTGCATCGAGCACCCCGACCTCGACGCGGTCAACGTGCGGGTCACCGGGATCGGCCATCTCGCGCTGCCCGTGCACCCGGCCGTGGCCGCCGGAATCCGCCAGGCGCTCGACGCGGACGAGCCCGGAATTAGAACGGGTTTCGAACATAGAGCCAAGGCTGTGTGAGTGGTCCGTCGAAAGACGGCCGATTGCCCGTTTCCGGAGCGCTCGCGGGCCGTGGAAGATTGTCGGTGTCGCATACCGCCGGGTACAGTCGCGGCCACTGCTTTCCCCGGGGTCCCCCACGGGCCCCGGACCAAGGTCCTGCTGCCGAGGCGAGAGAGAAGTTGGTGAACGACCAGCACCCCCACGCCGGGTATGTCGGATACGACAGCCACTCCACGGGCGGTTTCGACAACGACCCGCTCTTCGGCTCCCTCCCCAGCGGTTACGACGGTTCGTACGACACCACGACCGGTTACGCGGCCCCGTACGACAACGGCCAGACCGGTTACAGCGGCCAGTACGACACCACCCAGTGGGACACCGGCGCCCACCGGACCGCCGAGTACGACCACACCAGCGGTTACGCGGCCTACGCCCCCCACCCCCAGCAGTACCCCCCGTACGACGCGGCACCGCAGCGGTACGACACCACCGCCACCTGGGCGACGACCGACGGTCACGGCGCGAACATCCCGTCACAGGGCGGCGCCCCGGACGCATCGGGCCAGTGGGACACCTCCGGCTGGTACGCCGACGGCCAGTGGTCGACCACCGACACCGCGGGATACGACTCCGGCGCGTACGACGCCACCGCCTGGAACACCGGCGCCACGCCCGAGCACGCACAGCAGACGCCGCAGAATTTGACGGCATCGCACGAATCCGAACAGACCCGGCAGCATCCGTACGAGACACACGAGATGCACGAGGCGTACGGGACGGCCGAGGCGTACGGGACGTACCAGGCATACGAGGCGCCCGAGGCCTACGAACCCTCCCGGACCTCCGAGTTCAGCCTCCCGGAGCCGGACCTCGCCCAGGAGCAGGACCCCGAACCGGTCCACGAACCGGACACCGAAGGCCTCGCCGCCCCGTCCCCCGCCGACTCCCACCGCCCCGCAGGCCGCCAGGTCTCCCGCGGAGGCAGCCGCAGCCGCAGGCGTTCGCCCGCCAAGCGCTCCGCTCTCCTCACCGTCGCCGTTCCCTCCGCCTGCGTGATGAGCGTGGCGGGTATCGCCGCCGCCTCCGTGGGCGGCATGGGCGGCGGCGAGGAGACGAAGGACGACACCACCACGATGGCGGCCGCCGACCCCGGGGCGGTCAAGCCCGTCGCCGCCAACAACAAGCTGGACACCCAGCTCGCCAACCTCAGCGCCGACGCGGAGAACTTCGCGGACCGCGCCAGCCGCACCCAGGAGCGCATCGACCTGAAGGAGCGGCAGGCAGCCGAGAAGAAGAAGCGCGAGGAGGAGGCCGCCCGCAAGGAGGCCCTGCGCCCCAAGTACGTCATGCCGGTCAAGGATCACGGCCTCAGCGCGTACTTCGGCCAGGCCGGGGTCAACTGGATGTCCGTGCACACGGGCATCGACTTCCCCGTCCAGTACGGCACCCCGGTGATGGCGGCGACCGACGGCACCATCCGTACGCAGTTCAACACCGCCTACGGGAACATGGCCATCGTCACCATGGCCGACGGCACCGAGACCTGGTACTGCCACCTCAGCAGCACCCGGATCCGCTCGGGCCAGGTCAAGGCCGGTGACGTGATCGCGCACTCCGGGGACTCCGGCAACTCGACGGGCCCCCACATGCATTTCGAGGTGCGGCCCGGCGGCGGCGCGGCCGTCGACCCGCTGCCCTGGCTCCGCAGCCACGGCATCGACCCGACCTGACCTGCCCCCTCGTTCCGGCCCGGGGAGCCCCGGGCCGGAGCGCTACAGCTTCTGGACCGGGGCGTACCGCAGCAGCAGCTTCTTCGGCCGCTCGTCCCCGAAGTCGACCGTGGCCTTCGCCTGGTCCCCGATGCCCTCGACCGCCGTCACCGTGCCCAGACCGAACTGGTCGTGGGTGACCCGGTCGCCGACCACCAGCGTGATCGTGGGCCTGTCCGACGTCCGCCGTGTCGCGAAGCCCGAGGGCCCGGAGCGCGAACGGGACGCGGACAGCGACGAGGTGATGCCCGACGTCGGTCCCGCAGGGGCGCCCATGGGGCCCTTGCGCTTCCACTCCAGGTGCTGCTCCGGGATCTCCTCCAGGAACCGCGACGGCGGGTTGTAGGAGGGCTGGCCCCACGCGCTGCGCATCGAGGCCCGGGTCAGATAGAGCCGCTCGCGGGCGCGGGTGATGCCGACGTAGGCGAGCCGGCGCTCCTCCTCCAGCTCCTTGACCTGGCCCAGGGCCCGCATGTGCGGGAAGACGCCGTCCTCCATGCCGGTCAGGAAGACCACCGGGAATTCGAGGCCCTTCGCCGTGTGCAGGGTCATCAGCGTGACGACTCCGGAGCCGTCGGTGTCCTCGTCGGGGATCTGGTCGGAGTCGGCGACCAGCGCGACCCGCTCCAGGAACTCGGCGAGCGTCCCCGCCCCCTCCTCCTCGCCCCGGTCCTGCTCGAATTCGAGTGCGACGGAGGCGAGCTCCTGGAGGTTCTCGATCCGGGTCTCGTCCTGCGGGTCGGTGGAGGCCTGGAGCTCGGCCAGGTAGCCGGTCCGTTCCATGACGGCCTCCAGCACCACCGCGGGGCCCGCGCCCGACTCGACGATCGTGCGCAGCTCCTCCATCAGCGTGTTGAACCGCTTGACGGCGTTGGCGGAACGCGCGGCCATGCCGTACGCCTCGTCGACGCGGCGCAGCGCCTGCGGGAAGGTGATCTTCTCGCGCAGCGACAGGGCGTCGATCATCGCCTCGGCCCGGTCGCCGATGCCGCGCTTGGGCACGTTCAGGATGCGGCGCAGCGGGACCGTGTCCTCGGGGTTGGACAGCACCCGGAGGTAGGCCAGGACGTCCCGGACCTCCTTGCGCTCGTAGAAGCGCACACCGCCGACGACCTTGTAGGGCAGGCCGACCCGGATGAAGATCTCCTCGAAGACACGGGACTGCGCGTTCGTCCGGTAGAAGATCGCGACGTCACCGGCCTTGGCGTCGCCCGCGTCGGTCAGCCGGTCGATCTCGTCCGCGACGAACTGCGCCTCGTCGTGCTCGGTGTCCGCGACGTAGCCGGTGATCCGGGTCCCGGAACCGGCGTTGGTCCAGAGGTTCTTCGGGCGGCGGCTCTCGTTGCGCTCGATGACGGCGTTGGCCGCGGACAGGATCGTCTGGGTGGAGCGGTAGTTCTGCTCCAGCAGGATCGTGGTCGCGTCCGGGTAGTCCTCCTCGAACTGGAGGATGTTGCGGATCGTCGCGCCGCGGAAGGCGTAGATCGACTGGTCGGCGTCACCCACGACGCACAGCTCGCCGGGTGCGTCGGCGGCACCGGCCGGTCCGACCAGCTCCCGTACGAGCGTGTACTGGGCGTGGTTGGTGTCCTGGTACTCGTCGACCAGGACGTGCCGGAAGCGGCGGCGGTAGTGCTCGGCGACGTCGGGGAAGGCCTGGAGCAGGTGCACCGTCGTCATGATGATGTCGTCGAAGTCCAGCGCGTTGGCCTCGCGCAGCCGGGACTGGTACATCGCGTAGGCCTGGGCGAGGGTCTTCTCGAAACCGTCCGTCGCCTGGCCGGCGAAGGTCTCCTCGTCTATCAGCTCGTTCTTCAGGTTCGACACCTTCGCCGTGAACGACTTCGGCGGGAAGCGCTTCGGGTCGAGGTCGAGATCGCGGCAGACCAGGGCCATCAGCCGCTTGGAGTCCGCGGCGTCGTAGATCGAGAACGAGGAGGTGAAGCCGAGCTTCTTCGACTCGCGGCGCAGGATCCGTACGCACGCGCTGTGGAAGGTCATGACCCACATGGCGTTGGCGCGGGGGCCGACGAGCTGCTCGACGCGCTCCTTCATCTCGCCCGCGGCCTTGTTGGTGAAGGTGATCGCCAGGATCTGGCCGGGGTGCACGCCGCGCTCGGCCAGCAGGTGGGCGATGCGGTGGGTCAGCACCCGGGTCTTGCCGGAACCGGCCCCGGCGACGATGAGCAGCGGGGAGCCCGCGTGCACGACGGCGGCACACTGCTCGGTGTTCAGCCCGTCGAGCAGCGCGGCGGCATCGATGACCGGGCGGTGGGCGCCGTCCCGGTAGTACGCGTCGCGGGGCGGCGGGGGCCCGTCGAACACGCCTGAGAAGAGGTCCTCCGGCACCGCTTCGGGTGCGGAGTCCTCGGGGGGCGGCGGGGGCCCTTCCTCCGTGTGCTGGAGGCCGGCCAGGAAACTGTCGTCAAAGAGGCTGCTCATCGCTGTCCGAGTCTAGGCGGCCGCACTGACACCCCGGAGCCGCATGGGAAAACACACCGTCCGGGGCCACACACCGCGATGCCCGGTCCACCCTGCGTAGGGAACTCGCGCGCCGCGCCGGGCCGAACCTTACGGCTTCCATAAGGTCACGGAAACGTATCGGGCATATCGAACATCAACCTTCACAGCGGCACCATGAGTTGGCTAGCGTGCTCGTTCGGACGGCCCGTACCCCCAGAGGCGAACCACGCCGAGCGGGCGTCCACGCCGAATCCGGGCTGCCTCCAGGGGTCCGGAACCGGGGACCCACACGCAGCACCGGGGTGAATCGGTCCGAAACCCCCATAGGACCGTAGGGCAGCCTTCCGTTCCGCCCGAACCCGACAGCTAACCCGGTAGGCGGTCCACGGAAGGAGATGCCGGCCTTGGCATCGCATCGCAAACCGCGCCCCCGGGTGCGCAGCAGCGTCCCCGCCATCGGGTTCACGACGGCCGCACTCGCCTCGGTGACCCTGCTGTCCACACAGAGCGCGCTCGCGGCCCCGGCCCCGAAGCCCGGCATCGAGGACGTCCAGAAGAAGGTCGACGCCCTGTACCGGGAGGCGGGCACCGCCACCCAGCACTACGACGAGGCGAAAGAGGCGTCCGCCGAGCAGCGCACCAAGGTGGACACGCTGCTGGACGACATCGCCGAGCGCGCCGACAAGCTGAACGACGCCCGCCGCACCCTCGGCAACTACGCGGCCGCCCAGTACCGCGACGGGGCGCTCGCGCCGACCGCCACCTTCTTCCTGGCCAACGACCCGCAGTCGTTCTTCGACCAGACCCATCTCATGGACCGGATGGCCTCGAACCAGCAGCAGGCCGTCACGGACTTCCGTACGAAGCAGGCCGAGGCGTCGAAGAAGCGTGCCGAGGCGGTGACGAGCCTGGAGACGCTCACCGCGACGCAGACGAAGCTGCGCACCAGCAAGCAGAACGTGCAGACGAAGCTGACCGAGGCGCGCACGCTGCTGTCGAAGCTGACCGCCGAGGAGAAGGCGCGGCTGGCCGAGCTGGAGCAGAAGAAGAAGGCCGAGGCCAAGCGCAAGGCGGCGGAGCTGGCGAAGAAGCAGGCCGCCGCGAAGGCCGAGGCCGACCGCAAGGCCAAGGAGGCGGGAAGCGGCACCGGCTCGGACACCGGAACGGGCTCGGGCACGGGCACCGGCACCGGTTCGGGTTCGGGTTCGGGTTCGGGTTCGGGTTCGGACAGCAGCGCCTCGACGAAGGCCGAGAAGGTCCTCGCGTTCGCCAGGGCCCAGCTCGGCAAGCCCTACGTCTGGGGGGCGACCGGCCCGTCCTCGTACGACTGCTCGGGGCTGACCCAGGCGGCCTGGAAGGCTGCGGGCGTCACCATTCCGCGGACCACCTGGGACCAGGTGAACGTCGGCACCCGGATCGCCACGGACGATCTGCAGCCCGGGGACCTGGTCTTCTTCTACGACGACATCAGCCACGTCGGCATCTACAAGGGCGACGGCATGATGATCCACGCGCCGAAGCCGGGGGCCAACGTGCGCGAGGAGTCGATCTACTACATGCCGATCTACGGGAGCGTGCGCCCCGGCTAGGGTCTTCCGTCCGGATCAGGGCCTCTCGTTCGGATCAGGGTCCGCCGTCGGTTCGCCGTCGGCCCGGCGTCAGCTCGTCGTCGGCGGCGGCTCTCCCGTCCGTCGGGCGATCAGGACCTCGATTCCGTCCAGGATCCGGGTCAGGCCGAAGTCGACGTCGTCGTCGCCGATGTCGTCGTCGTATTCGTCGCGCGACATCATGGACGCCAGAATCGGATATCCGTGCTCGTGCAGGAGCGGGCGCAGGAACCGCGCCACGGCGGCGGACCGGACCGGGGCCGCGCTGCTGTCGCGCACATCACGGCGGGCACTGGCGATGCGCCGCGCGTAGCCGTCGAGCAGCAGCGCGCACCCCAGTGATTCGGCGGCGCTCAGACCGGCACCGGTGAGCGCCGCCAGCAGCACCTCCGTCCAGCGCAGCAGGTTCGGGGTCGCGGGCGCCCCCCGGGTGGGCAGGTCCGGCAGCCAGGGGTGGGTGTCGCACCGCTCGATCATCGCCCTGGTCCAGGTGGTGGCCGCGGCCCGCCACCGCTCCGTACCGGTCTCCAGCTCCGGCGCCGGGCCCCAGGCCGCCTCGGCGGCGAGCACCAGCAGTTCGTCCCGTGAGCTGACGTACCGGTAGACCGCGTTGGCGGTGAGCCCCACCCGCCTCGCGACGTTCGGCATGGACAGGGCCGCGAAGCCCTCCGCGTCGGCCAGCCCGACAGCCGCCTCGACGATTCCCTCGACGCTCTGCGAGGGCTTCCGGCCCAGCCGCCCCGTCTTCACGGGCAGCCCCCATGCCAGGGCGAGGCCGGGCGGCAGCCGATCGTCGTCACCCGCCGGCATCGAGCTCATCTCCATGTCCCGTCCACCATGCCCCTCCGCAATGTCCCCGTCCGCAGGGGCATTGACTTCGTGCGTGCCTCACACTTTATATTAGTGTGGACCCCACACGAACTGTTCGAGGAAGTGAACTGCTGTGAATCCTCTACGCCGGACCCCCTCGCCGGGGCAGCGCGGACCGCAGGTCGCGGTGCGGCCGCGCTTACGGGCCCTGCTGACCGTTCTGCTCTGCTCCGCCATGATCAGCGGCGCGGCCGGAAGCACGCAGGCCGCACATCGCGCCGGGAACGGCCGTGGCGGGCCCGCCACCGTGGTCAGGACGGACACCGGCTCGGTCGAGGGCCGCCTCGGCAGGGACACCCGGATGTTCCAGGGCATCCCCTACGCCGCCCCGCCGGTCGGCCGGCTGCGCTGGGCCTCACCCCGGCCGGCCGCGTCCTGGCCGGGCGTGCGGAGCGCGACCGAACCCGGCAGCCGGTGCGCACAGGCGGGCGGGCTCATCGACCGGCAGAGCCTCAGCGAGGACTGCCTCTATCTGAACGTCACCACACCGCTGCGCGGCAGCGCCCGCGCGCTGCCGGTGATGGTGTGGATCCACGGCAACGGCTACATCAACGGCGCCGGGAGCCTCTACGACGCACAGCGCCTGGCCCGTACGGGCAAGGTGATCGTGGTCAGCTTCAACTACCGGCTTGGCATCTTCGGATTCCTCGACCATCCCGCGCTCGACCACGGTGCGGCCAGGCACCTGTCGGGCAACTTCGGCCTGGAGGACCAGCAGGCCGCGCTGCGGTGGGTGAGGCGCAACGCGGCGGCGTTCGGCGGCGATCCGGCGAACGTCACGATCTTCGGCGAGTCCGCCGGCGGCACCAGCGTCTGCGCGCACCTCGCGGCGCCGGGGTCGGCGGGCCTCTTCCAGAAGGCGATCCTGCAGAGCGCCCAGTGCGCGGGACGCAAATGGTCACCGGGTCCGGCGACGTGGTTCCCGCTGCCACGCGCGGAGCGCGAGCGGCACGGGCTCGACGTGGCGGCCGAGGCCGGCTGCCCCGACCTGCGGACAGCGGCGACCTGCCTGCGCGGCACATCCGTGCCGGAACTCCTCAAGTGGTCCGACTACGGACTCGGGTCCGGGCCCTCGGTCGGCGGCGGCGTACTGCCCGTGAGCCCGGAACGGGCCTTCGCCACCGGCCGCTTCAACCGGGTGCCCGTCATCCAGGGAACGACCAGGGACGAACACCGTCTGTTCACCGCGGCCATCGAAGCGGTGACCGGCAGCACGACGACCGAGGCCGACTACCGGCAGCAGATCGGCGCACTCTTCAGCACGGGCGACGCGGCCCGCGTCCTGGCCCGCTACCCCACCGGCCGCTTCCACTCCCCCGGCGAGGCGCTGTCCACCGTCATCAGCGACTGGGCCTGGGGGTGCACGGTCCTCGACCGGGACCAGGCCCTGGACCGGTACGTGCCGACCTACGCCTACGAGTTCGGCGACGACGAGGCGCCTTGGTTCAGCTCGCTCAAGAAGCCCGGTTTCCCCACCGGGGCGTTCCACGGCAGCGAGCTGCAGTACCTCTTCGACGACGAGCAGCTCCCCGGTCCGGCCACAGCCGCTCAGCACCGGCTCGCCGACACGATGGTGCGCTACTGGGCCCGGTTCGCACACACCGGCGACCCGAACGGCGACGGGGCGGCACCCTGGCCCCGGTTCGGCACGGCGCGGCACGTCCAGCCGCTGCAACCGGGGAGGACGGAACCGGTCGACCTCGCCCAGGAACACCGGTGCGGCTTCTGGCAGGGCATCGGCAGCTGACGGCCCCTCGCGGCGGGAGGGCCCGGGGCCCGGAGCGCTCGGGCCCCGGGCGCGCGGGCCCGGAGTGCTCGGACCGGGTGTGCTCAGGCCGGGTGGACTCAGGCCGGGTGTGCTCAGGTCCAGATCGTGGCGATGAAGATGTTGACCATCGTCAGCCCGCCCACCGCCGCGAAGAGGCCCTTGTCGATCCTCTCCTCGTCCCGCTTGACGTAGACGAGCCCGAGGACGACGACGAGGATCAGCAGCTTGATGCCGATCTTGACGTTGTTCACGGGGTGGTCGTCGGCCTGGTCGAGCCCGACCAGGGCGATCCCGGTGACCAGCATGGTCAGCGCGCCGTGCAGCATCCCCGGCACGAACCGCGCCGTCCCCGCGCCCATCGCCTTCATCTGGGTGAGGAAACCCCCCAGCAGGGCGGCGATCCCGATGATGTGGAGGGCGACGAAGACATCGATGAGTACACGCATGGTTCCGCACCCTAGCCCTGGCCATATCAGGCATCGGCAGCCAGGTCAGGCTTACTGGATGCTTGACTCATGAATGCACCAATTGCCTTACTCTGGTGCAATTATTCCGGTCACCCAACAACAACGCAGCGCCAAATTCGGGCAATAAGCGTCATTACGACTCTTCCCCGTGCCCCGGGTTTAGCGTCCCTACCAGGTGACCGGATCACCGCCGCTCCGCACCCGGACGGCACCGTCCGGCCGCCCCGCCGAGAGATCCGGCGGCGGGCCGCTCCCCCTTTTGGTGACCCGCCGCCGGACCGGGCGGGCCCTCCGGTAGGCCCCGGCGGGCAGTCGACAGGAAGGACCACCGCCCTCGTGGCCGCGCACCGGAAACCAAAGCAGCGCCCGTACACCGGCTCTGCTGCCCGCACCGCAGCGACCCTCGCCCTCGCCGGGGCCGCGACCGCTGCCGCGCTGCCGGGATCCGCGCACGCCGACCCGACGCCGTCCGCCGCCCAGGTCAAGGCCCAGGTGGACCGGCTGTACCGGGAGGCGGAGGTCGCCACCGAGCAGTACAACGGTGCGAAGGTGAAGACGGCCGCCACCGCCGAGGCCATCGACGCGATGCGCGACGAGGCCGCCCGCAGGACCGAGCGGCTCAACGCCTCGCGCGAGGAGCTGGGTTCGTACGCCGCCGCGCAGTACCGCGCCGGCGGCCTGGACCCGTCGCTGCAGCTGGCGCTCTCCTCGGACCCCGACCAGTACCTGCAGCGCGCCTCGTACGTGGAGCGGGCCGCCGCCGGCCGGAGCGACGAGCTCCGCGCCGTGCAGCGCCAGGTCGCGGACGTGGCCCAGCTGCGGTCCGAGGCGGCGGGGCAGCTGGCCGCGCTCACCGCCCGCCAGGCCGATCTCCAGAAGCACAAGGCGACGGTCCGGTCCAAGCTCTCCGAGGCCCGCAAACTGCTGGCCCGCCTCTCTCCCGCCCAGCGCGCCGCCTACGACGCCTCCGACGACGGCGGCCGGGGCACGGGTCACGCCGACCGCAGCGCCCCCCGCGGCTCCGACCGGGCGCCCAACGCCCGCGCCGCCTCGGCCGTCGCCTTCGCGTACGGGGCACTCGGCAAACCGTACGTCTGGGGCGCCACCGGCCCCTCCTCGTTCGACTGCTCCGGCCTCACCCAGGCCGCCTGGCGCTCCGCCGGTGTCTCGCTGCCCCGGACCACGTACACCCAGATCAACGCCGGCCGGCGCGTCTCACGCTCCGAACTCGCCCCCGGGGATCTGGTGTTCTTCTACTCGGGCATCAGCCATGTCGGCCTCTACATCGGCAACGGGCGGATGATCCACGCCCCGCGCCCCGGAGCCCCGGTCCGCATCGCACCGATCGACGAAATGCCCTTCGCCGGAGCGGCCCGGGTGGCATAGGCTCCCGACCTTCCGACCGACCGGACCGAGGGACACCCACTCATGCCCATGGACTTCGACGTCCAGACCCATGCCCGTACGCTCGCCCTCCGCTCCCCGGACCACTACCGGGTCGGCCCGTTCACGGTGCGCCACAACGTGAACTGGTCGCTGAAGTACGCCAATTACGCGATCCCGGACCAGGGCGCCGAACCGGCACCGGAGGACATCGACGCCCTCATCGCGGGCTTCCGTGAACGGGACCGGATGCCGCGCCTGGAGTACCTGCCCAGCTGGGCGCCGGCGGTCGAACCCGCGCTGCTCGCAGCCGGGTTCACCGTCGAGAACCGGGCCCCGGTCATGGCCTGCGCGCCCGGCGGCCTGCTGCCGCCGAAGCCGGTGGACGGTCTGGTGACGGCCGAACCGATCACGGCCGCGGAGTTCGACGCCGCCGCCCTCGTACAGCACCTGGGGTACGGCGGGACCGGCGAGCCCGAGGGCGGCGAGGCGAAGTGGCTGCGCGACGCGGCGGCGAACGGCGGGGTCGCCGCGCTCGCCACGCTGGAGGGCGTCCCGGCGGGCGCGGGCGGCTGCTCGGTGCCGGTCGACGGCCTCAGCGAGCTGGTGGGCCTGGCCGTCGCCGCGGAGTTCCGGCGCCGCGGCATCGGCGCCGACCTCTCCGCCCGGCTCACCGCGACCGCCTTCGAGCAGGGCTGCCGGGTGGTCTGGCTGGAGCCGGGCGACGCCGATGTGGAACGGATCTACGCGGGCATCGGCTACCGCAGGGTCGGCGAGAAGCTGAACATCTCGCTCGACCCGGCCTGAGCCGGCGGGCCCGCCGGTCTCAGACCAGCCGACGGGCCGTCGCCCAGCGGGTCAGCTCGTGCCGGTTGGACAGCTGGAGCTTCCTCAGCACCGCCGAGACGTGCGACTCGACCGTCTTCACCGAGATGAACAGCTGCTTGGCGATCTCCTTGTAGGCGTAGCCCCGCGCGATCAGCCGCAGCACCTCGCGCTCGCGCTGGGTCAGCCGGTCGAGGTCCTCGTCGACCGGCGGCGCGTCCGTCGAGGCGAAGGCGTCGAGGACGAAGCCGGCCAGCCGGGGCGAGAACACCGCGTCGCCGTCCTGCACCCGGAAGACCGAGTCGACCAGGTCGGCGCCGGTGATCGTCTTGGTGACGTAGCCGCGGGCGCCGCCCCGGATGACCCCGATGACGTCCTCGGCGGCGTCCGACACGGACAGCGCGAGGAAGCGCACCGGGTTCTCCACCGCGCCCATGAACGGGGCGCAGCGGCGCAGCACCTCGACGCCGCCGCCGCCCGGGAGGTGCACGTCCAGGAGGACGACCTCGGGGCGGGTCGCCGTGATGACGGTGACGGCCTGGTCGACGTCGGCGGCCTCGCCCACGACCTCGACGCCGGTCTCCTCGGTGCGGCCGATCTCGGCCTGTACGCCGGTCCGGAACATCCGGTGGTCGTCGACGAGCACGACTCGTACCCGGCGCTCCGGGTCCGCGTGGCCCCCGGTCGCCTCAGTGGTCCCGTTCATCGCTCGTCCTCTCCATCTCCAGCTCGACTTCCGTGCCCCCGCCGGGCACCGAACGCAGCCGGGCGGTACCGCCGTTGCGCTGCATCCGGCCGATGATTGATTCTCGTACGCCCATTCTGTCCCCCGGTACGGAGTCCAGGTCGAACCCCGGCCCCCGGTCGCGCACCGAGACGAAGACCGTGCGGCCCTCGACCTCGGCGTAGACCTGTACGGCGCCGCCCTCGCCACCGTACTTGGCGGCGTTGACCATCGCCTCGCGTGCGGCCTGCATCTGTGCGGTCAGCTTCTCGTCGAGCGGGCAGTCGCCCACGACGACGACTTCCAGCGGGACGCCGTGCTTGTCCTCGACCTCGGCTGCGGCGCGTTTGACGGCCTCGGCCAGGGTCTCGGGTTCGTCGTCCTCGTCCTTGCCGGTGCCCTCGGGGTTGTAGAGCCAGTTGCGCAGCTCGCGCTCCTGGGCGCGGGCCAGTCTGCGCACCTCGCCCGGGTCCTCCGCGTTGCGCTGGATCAGGGTGAGGGTGTGCAGGACGGAGTCGTGCACATGGGCGGCGACCTCGGCGCGCTCCTGGGCCCTGATGCGCATCAGGCGTTCCTCGGAGAGGTCCTGGGTCATCCGGACGAGATAGGGACCGGCCAGCAGGGCGATGCCGGTGAGTACGGCGATGGCCGCGGTGAGGACGTTGCCGAGCTGGGCGGCGGAGCCGCGCACCACCATGAAGCCGGCCAGGCCGAGGCCGACCAGGGCGACTCCGGCGAGCCCCCGGGCCAGGTTGAGGACCCGGCGGCGGCTGCCGACCTCCATCCAGCGGGCGCGGCGGGCGTTGTCGGCCTGCCGCCAGACCAGGACGGAACCGGCGCCGATCAGCAGGGTCGGCCAGATGTAGCGGTCGGCCTTGCTCCCCATGTCGACGTTGCCGACGAAGATCACGGCGCCGATGAGCAGGGCGACGAGGGCGAAGACCTGGCCCCGGTCGGGCTTGCGGAGCCGGCGCCTGCCGTCGGGGGCGGTCTCGAAGACGGACCTCGGGCTGTCCACGCCGCCGACGCCGAGCGGCACGACGATCCAGAACACCGCGTACAGGAGCGCGCCGAGGCCGTCCGCGAAGAACAGTCCGAGGAAGACGAACCGCACCCAGGCGACCGGCAGCCCGAGGTGTCCGGCGAGACCGCGTGCGACGCCGCCGAGCAGCCGTCCGTCGGCGCTGCGGTACAGCTTGCGCAGCGGTGGCTCCTCCGGATCGGGGTTGAGGGAGCTGGCGGCTCGGGTGGTGGCGGCTGGCATGCCCCGATCGTCACACGTGGGTGCGGCCGGTGGCATCAGGGTCGGCCCCCACTTCGACCCTGAGAGCCGGGCGGAGAGCCGGGCTGGACCCGTGCGGAGAGCCGGGACGGAGGGGGCCGGTGCCCGGAACGGTCCCTTCAGGGTCCGGCGGGGGTGATCTCAGGGTTCGTCCAGGGTCGGGGCGGGTGCCGGACGGGCCCGCCGCCCGTCACCATGGAGCCATGACCGTTCCCCAGGATGCGCCGCCCGGCGCCGTACCGTCCGCCGGGCCGGGCGGGCGACTGCACCGCAGCTCGCGGCAGAAGGTGGTGGCCGGGGTCTGCGGCGGCCTCGGCCGGTACTGCGACGTCGATCCGGTGATCTTCCGGATCGTGCTCGGGGTGCTCTCCGTGACCGGGGGGCTCGGGCTGATCTTCTACGGCTTCGCGTGGCTGCTCGTCCCGCTGGATGGCGAGGAGGAGAACGAGGCGCGCCGGCTGCTGTCGGGCCGGGTGGAGGGGGCCTCGCTGATCGCGGTGCTGTTCGCGCTGGTCGGCTGCGGCCTGTTCCTGTCCATGCTGGGCAACGGCGGCACGCTGGCGTTCTCCGCGATGCTGGCCCTCGCGGTGATCGGCTTCTCGGTGTGGACGCAGCACCGCAGGACCGCCGATCCGCAGGGCCCCCTGCATCCCGCGGCCGCGCAGGCGGTCTCGGACGCGCCGCCCGAGGTGAAGGCGCCGCCCCGGCCGGACAGCCCGTCCTGGTGGCGGGACCCGATCATCAAGGACGGCACCACGGGCCCGTTGGGCTCCGGCTATCTCTGGGGACCGGCGGACACGGCGACGGACAGCCGGGCGGCCGGGCCGCGCGGGGCGACGGCGGCCGGCCCGTTCCGGACGCCCCGCACATCGCGGCAGGACCCGGACGCGACGTCGATCGCGGGGGCCGTCTTCCTGCTGGCGGTGCTGGCGGGCGTGGTCGGCGCGAGGGCGAACTGGGACACCCAGCCGCTGGGGCTGAGCCTGCAGATCGGCCTGGCCGCCGCGCTCGCGGTGTTCGGGGCGGGGCTGCTGGTCAGCGCGTTCGTGGGCCGGACCGGCTTCGGCACGGTGCTGCTCGCGATGATCACCGCAGGCCTGCTGGCGGGTGCGTCCGTGCTGCCCGCCGACATCACCGCGCACTGGGTGCGCCAGGAGTGGCGGCCGGCCACGGTGGCCGCGGTGCAGCCCCGCTACGAGGTGGGCTCCGGGGTGGCGGACCTCGATCTCACCCGGGTCGCCGTGCCCAGGGGCGACACGCTCACGACCCGGGTGGAGGTCGGCGCGGGCCGGGTCGTGGTCCGCGTGCCGGCGGCGGTGACCGTACGGCTGAGCGCGCGCGCCGGTGTCGGCGACATCAGGCTGCCGGGCGAGGCGCCGGGCGGCGGATCGCGAAAGGACGACGTGGACATCAGGGTCTCCGAGAACGAGCACCGGACGCTGCCGCCCGCGTCGGGCGGCGGGACGGCGGGCACCGTGGAACTCGATCTGGAAGTCGGCATCGGACAGGTGGAGGTCACCCGTGCTGCGTCATGAGATCCGGCCCGGACGGGCGGTGGCGGGCCTGGTGATGCTGGGCCTGGCGGCCGGCTACGCGGCGGATGCCGCAGGCGCCTGGCACGCCCCGCTGACGTTCTTCGTCGCGCTGTTCACCGCCGGCCTCTGGGTCTCCGTCCTGACCACCTGGGCGGCCTACCGGATCCGGCGCCGCCGGGGCGGGAGAACGCCGTCCACGGAGAACGACGTGGCCCCGCCGAGCAGCAGCGGCAGCCAGGCCATGAGGTAGATCAGGTCGTTGCCGAGGTAGTACGGCTCGGCCTGCCAGCTGACGGTCAGCCACAGGCTCAGCGAGATGAGCGCACCGCCGAGCGCGGCGATCCTGGTCCACAGGCCCAGGAGCGTCCCGATCCCGACGAGGAGTTCACCGATCGCGATGGCGTAGCCGAAGCCGGACGGGCTCTTGAGCGCGAGGTCGACCAGGGCCGGGATCGCTGCGGAGTCCCGGACCGCGTTCATCGTCTCGCCGATGGAGCCGGCGCCGGTGGTGTGGAAGAAGGCGCTGTCGGTCAGCTTGTCGAGCCCGGCGTAGACGAAGGTGACCCCGAGGAAGATCCGCAGCGGCAGCAGGGCGTGCTCCCGTGCCAGCTCCCGCAGGCTCCTCGGCTCGCCAAGACCGCGCCCGTTCATGCCGTAGTGCATGGTTGTCCCGCCTTCCGCAGCCCTGCGGCGGACCGCCGGCCCCGCCCACAGGGCCATTCGACCCTCGCCGGACCGTTCGACCCGTCACCAGACCTTACGACCTCGCGCGCGGCCGGCTCCCGGTGCCCCGAGGGCCCCGGAGCGGGCCCCGGGCCGATGGGCGGCGGGTCTCAGTCGGTCACGTCGATCTCGACGCGGTTGGACTCCGTGCCCGCCGCCGTGACCACCTGCACCTCGACCACCCCCGGCTCCACCTCCACCGGCACCGGCACGGTCAGCACGGTGTCGCTCGGGTTGGCGAAGCCGCCCGGGACCGGGATCAGCGGCACGTGGACGTGGACCGCGCCGATCCGGACGACCATCCGGGCCAGCCGGTCGGGAGCCCCCGCGCCGGGCGGCACGAACCCCGCGCCCCGGATCTCGATGTCGTCGCCGGTACGGATCGGGGCGTCCAGATCGCCGGCCTCCCGGGCCCTGACGACCGAAAGGACCACGGGCCGGCCGGACTCGGTGTACTTGCCGGCGAAGTACGCCGCCGCCGAGACGCCCACCAGCAGGGCAAGGCCCCACGGCAGATCGGGCAGCTGCTCGGGCCGCCGGGCGAGGCGGACGGCGGCGAAGAGCACCGCGACGGTGGACACGAGCACGTACTGCACGTCCGTGAAGGCGCCCCGGCCCGCGTCGTCGGTCAGCAGGTCGGCGGCGCGCGGCCGGTCGGCCCGCAGCTTCTGGAGCCGCCCGGACAGCACCCGTACGCCCACCACGCGCTTGACCACCACGGCGATGGCGCACACCAGCGCCAGCACGCTCACCACCCCGGCGCCGCGCGCCAGGTCCAGGCCCTCGATCAGCGCGTCGCGCTGCGCGTGGCCGGAGGCGCCCGCCAGCTGGAGCGCGAGGACGAGCACGGAGAAGACCGCGAGCAGCACCCAGGACGCGGCGACCGCCCTGGAGGTGGAGAGCCGGTTGTCCTCACCGATGAGCGGGGCGAGGAGGCCGCCGCGCTCCCGGTGGACGTGGGCGGCTGCGGTCAGAGTCGCGGCGGTGACGAGTCCGGCGACCAGTCCGGCGGTACGGGCGTGCGTCCAGCCCGCCCCGATCGCGGTGGCGGCCTCGGCGACGGCCAGTACGGCTACGGCGCCCCACACGGTGACCAGGGTGCGCTGCCACACCCGGTACAGCCAGGCGTCGCCCTCCTCGCGGCCCCGGTCCGCGACGGCGCGCGCGGACTGGGTCAGCTCGTCCGAGACCCACTGCCGGGTCGCGGAGGCGGACCGGGCGACCCCGGCGGGCAGCCCCTGACCTGCGGCGAGTTCGTCCCGCTTGGCCAGGAAGGCGGCCACCGCGCGCCGGTGTCCCTCGCGCGCTCCGTGCGGGCAGTCGCCGCACGTACAGCCACCGCCGTGCGCGCCTTGTCGTGCCTCGTCCAACGCCACGGAGAACGCCGCCCTTTCCCGCCTCTGTACAGCTGCCGGTCGATCCAACTCAGCTGTGATCGCTGCGAATTGTGCCGTACCGGGCGGGCTGATACCGCATCGGGGCGCATCGGGCGGGTGGGTTCGTCAGAACGTTCGAGCGATGCGCTGCCACTGCGGCTGGTAGTTGATCCAGGCGACCAGGTCGCTGCCGAGCTGCTCCCGGGTGGCGAGCGCGTCCCGGTGCTCGATCAGCACCGGCTTCCCGGCCGCCCGCGCGGCCAGCTGCACCTGGCAGGACCGCTCCAGCGTGAGGAACCACCAGGCCGCCGCGTCCACCGAGTCGCCCACGGTCAGCAGGCCGTGGTTGCGCAGGACGACCGCCTTGCGGGCGCCGAGCGCGGCCGCGATCCGGCGTCCCTCGTCCTCGTCCACGACGACCCCGGTGTACGCGTCGTAGAGGGCGTGGTCCTCGTAGAAGGCGCAGGACTCCTGGGTGATCGGCTCGATGAGCTCCCCCAGCGCGGCCAGCGCGCGGCCGTGCACCGAGTGCGTGTGCGCGACGGCGACGACGTCCGGGCGGGCCCGGTGCACCTGGGCGTGGACGGCGAACGCCGCCTGGTTGACGTGGTGGCGGCCCTCGACGACCTGCCCCTCCCCGTTGACCAGGATCAGCTCGTCCGGGCGCAGCCCCTCGAAGGGGGCGCCGAAGGGGTTGACCCAGAAGCAGTCGGTGAACTCCGGGTCCCGCGCCGTGATGTGCCCGGAGACGCCGTCCTCGTACCCGTACTCACCGAACAGGCGCAGGGCTCCGGCCAGGCGTTCCTTGCGGTGGGTGCGTTCCTCGTGGAGGGAGGCGTGCACGGGCGGCATCGCGAAGTGGAGCTGGTCCACCGGTATGGGTGTGGGCTCGGGCATGGCGGCTCCTCGGGGCTCCCTGACGTACGGGATCAGGCGTACGGGATCGGAAGTTACCGCCGGTTGCCGCAGGTGGCCAGAGGGATCGGGGACCGATTCGGGGCGGGCCCGGCCCGGAACGCGGCGATGCCGCCGCCCGTGGGAACGGGCGGCGGCATCGCGGCGGGTACCGGGTGGGGGGTTACTCCCACTCGATGGTGCCCGGCGGCTTGCTCGTCACGTCGAGGACGACGCGGTTGACGTCGGCCACCTCGTTGGTGATGCGGGTGGAGATCTTGGCGAGGGTCTCGTACGGCAGCCGCGACCAGTCCGCCGTCATGGCGTCCTCGGAGGAGACCGGGCGCAGCACGATCGGGTGGCCGTAGGTGCGGCCGTCGCCCTGGACGCCGACGCTGCGGACGTCCGCGAGGAGGACCACCGGGCACTGCCAGATGTCGCGGTCCAGGCCGGCCGCGGTCAGCTCCTCGCGGGCGATGGCGTCGGCCTCGCGGAGCAGGTCGAGCCGCTCCTTGGTGACCTCGCCGACGATGCGGATGCCGAGGCCGGGGCCGGGGAAGGGCTGGCGCTGGACGATCTCATCGGGCAGCCCGAGCTCCTGGCCGACCATCCGGACCTCGTCCTTGAACAGCTGGCGCAGCGGCTCGACGAGCTGGAACTCGATGTCGTCGGGGAGCCCGCCCACGTTGTGGTGGGACTTGATGTTGGCGGTGCCGGTGCCGCCGCCGGACTCGACTACGTCCGGGTAGAGCGTGCCCTGGACGAGGAAGGCGACCTCGGGGCCGTCCTCCTGGAGGATCTCCAGCTGGGCCTGCTCGAAGACGCGGATGAACTCGCGGCCGATGATCTTCCGCTTCTGCTCCGGGTCGGACACGCCGGACAGGGCGTCCAGGAAGCGCTTCTCCGCGTCGACGACCTTCAGCTTCGCGCCGGTCGCGGCGACGAAGTCCTTCTCGACCTGCTCGGTCTCGCCCTTGCGCATCAGCCCGTGGTCGACGTACACGCAGGTCAGCTGGGAACCGATGGCCTTCTGGACGAGGGCGGCGGCGACGGCGGAGTCCACGCCGCCGGAGAGCCCGCAGATGGCGCGCTTGTCGCCGACCTGCTCGCGGATGAGGGCGATCTGCTCCTCGACGACGTTGGTGGTCGTCCAGTTCGGCTCGATGCCCGCGCCCCGGTACAGGAAGTGCTCCAGCACCTGCTGGCCGTGCGTGGAGTGCAGGACCTCGGGGTGGTACTGGACGCCGTAGAGCTTCTTCTCGTCGTTCTCGAAGGCGGCGACCGGCACGACGTCGGTGGACGCGGTGACGGTGAAGCCCTCGGGGGCGGCGGAGCAGGCGTCGCCGTGCGACATCCACACCGACTGCTGGTCCGGGGTGCCCTCGAAGAGGGTCGAGCCGGACTTGGAGACGGCGAGCGCGGTGCGGCCGTACTCGCGGGCACCGTTGTCGTCGACGGTGCCGCCGAGGGTGGTGGCCATCAGCTGGAAGCCGTAGCACATGCCGAAGACGGGGACCCCGGCCTCGAACAGCGCGCGGTCGAGCGAGGGCGCGCCCTGCGCGTACACGGAGGAGGGGCCGCCGGACAGGATGATCGCGCGGGGGTTCTTGGCCAGCATCTCGGCCACCGGCATCGTGGACGGCACGATCTCGCTGTAGACCCGGGCCTCACGGACGCGGCGGGCGATGAGCTGGGCGTACTGCGCGCCGAAGTCGACAACGAGGACCACGTCGGTGGTGGTGTCGGGGGCGGCGGGGGGTGCTGCTGGCACGGGGCGGCCTTCCGGCGGTGGAGAGGGGGTCGGTTCTTCCGATTCTACCGGCCGTGGACCATCGCCCCGCCGGACTCCCGTCTCACCATCCGGGCCCGGTGCGAGCCCCGGCCCGGAGCGGGTCCATACTGTCTGCCATGCGTCAGCACACGATCTTCGTCTTTACCTATGGCACCCGGCCCGCCGGCTGCCATGGTCGTGCTGCTTGAGCAACTGACAAGCATCGTTCCAGGCGCCCCGGGCCGACAGGCCCGGGGCGTTCTGGCGTTCCGGGCCCGGTCGGCCCCGGGGAGCCGCAGCTACCCGGGAGACCCGCCATGAGCAGCACCGCAGCAGCCCGCCCCGCCACCTCCGCCGAGGCGACCGGCGCGCACACCGAGGAGGCCGCGTCCCTGATCGGCGACGCCCGTGCGCGCATCGACGCCCTCGACGACCGGATCATCGGTCTCGTCCAGGAACGGATGGCCGTCTCCTCGGTCATCCAGGAGGCCAGGATCACCTCCGGGGGCCGCCGGGTGAACCTCTCCAGGGAGATGGAGATCCTCGGCCAGTACCGGGACGCGCTCGGTAAGCCGGGCACCTCCCTCGCGATGACGCTGCTGGAGCTGTGCCGCGGCCGCGTGTGACGCGCCGCAGGGCTGTACGGACGTATCCCAGTTCGGGCGGGGTCTCACCCGTACGGCGCGTGACCGGGCCCGTCGCGGCTTCGTTGGTCCCGTTGTCCGTGCCAGCCAGGGGCGGCTGTGGAACGAAACCACGCGTGGCTTCGCCGGGGCGTGTGGCGTACCGCTGGTACGCCGTGGGACCGCGCACCGGCGTGCGTGACCGGTCGGCAGGGGACAGCAGCCCGGTCACCCGGAGGGCCAGCCCCCAGGGGCCGGACCCTCCAGGGAACGGCCGGCTCCGGGGACGCCCGGGGCCGGCCGCTCTTCGTTTCCGTCCGCTGCCGTACGGCCTGAGCCGTGTCCTCGGCTCAGCGGACCGCGCGGCGGCGGGACACCGTGTAGAGGACCCCGCCCGCGACCAGCGCGACGGCGGCCGCGGCGCCGGTCATCAGGGCGACGGAGCCGGTGGCGGCGAGGCCGCCGCCGGAGCCGCCGCCGGTGGCGTCACCCGTCGAGGAGGAGCCGGCCGAACCGCCCGTGGCGCCCGGCGCACTGCCGCCGGAGTCGCCCGGACCCCCGGTGGAACCGGTGGAGCCGGTGGAACCTGTGGTGGCGCCCGCCGAGCCGCCCGAACCGGCGTCGCCGTCGCCGGTGGCGGCGCCCGGGTCGCCCGTGCCGGAGTCCTTGGCGTTCAGCACCAGCGCGGCGCTGTTGTTGGCGGGCTCGGGGTCGAAGGCCGGCTCCGGGTCCCGGAGGGAGGTGTTGCGGACCACGACCTTGCCGGACGCGCCCTCGACCACCTCGGTGATCCTCAGCTCGAAGGGCAGGGCGAAGTCGGCGTCCTCGCGGACGGACATCGGGGTGGAGCAGAAGTAGCGCGGGGCGCCGGTCTGGTTCTCGCGGTACTCCCCGTCGGCCGTCACACCCCGGCAGAGGTCCGGCTTGGAGACGACCGACGCGCCCTCGGGCACGGTGACATCGACGGTGGCGACGTCCTCGCCGGAGCGGATGTTCCCGATCCACGCCGGTCCCCGGTTGCGGAACCCGACCGTCACCTCGACGGAGTCGCCGGCCGCGCCCTTCGCGCGGGCGCCGTACGCCTCGAAGTCGGCGGTGTTGTCGGTCCGGAAGTCGACGTCCTGCTGGTTGTCGCTCGGGTCCAGGTCGGCCGTCAGTGCCGCGGGGGCCTTGTGCAGGGCCAGCGTGGCGCCCTTGCCGGGGCTGAACCGCGCACCGGCGCGCTGCGCCGCGCGGGCGGCGGATCCGCCCTCCTCGATGCGGTAGAGGAACGAGTCGTAGAGGGCGCGCCGCGTGGCCCTGATGGCGGGCGGCTCGGCGAGCGTGTAGGCGACGCCGGGCTCGTAGCTGCCGTCGAAGGTGCACAGGGCGGTGGTCCAGGCGCCGGGGCTGCCCATGCCCAGCTCGGACTCGCTGTACTCGCAGTTCTGGTACCGCTCCGTGAACTCCATGCCGCGGGTGTACCGCAGGGTGAGCAGCAGGCCGTCGGCCGCGCGGGTGCCGTTGTTCGTGAAGGTGATGGGCACCGGCTGGGTGTCGCCGGGCTTGAGCTCCTGCCTGAACGGCAGCCGCTCCATCGACAGGTCGGGGCCGCCGATGCCGATCCGGGCGGTGAACGAGGTGAACGTGGCCCCGTCCGCCTCGGCGGTGACCTCGATGGCGCCCGTGTCGCCGTTCGCGCTCCCCTTCGCCGCGGTGACGTCGAGCTCCGCGAGCGTGCTCAGGCCGGGGAAGATGCCCCAGTCGTGGCAGACGGCACTGGTCCCGGTGACGGTGCAGTCGCCACTGGCCTCCTTGTCGAAGGCAACGTCCGCGACGCCCTTGATCCCGCTGAGGTCGAAGCGGACGGTGTACTCGCCCTGGAAGGCGCCGTTCTCCTCGTCCTCGGACGGGTTGCTGACCGTGAACTCGAGGGAGGCCTTCTGCGGGGCGCCCGTCGCCGGATACGGATACAGTGCGGTCCCGGCCGGACCGCCGAGCGTGAACTCGGGGACTGCCGCCTCTGCCGGAGCGGTCAGGGCGAGAGATCCGGCGGCCAGCAGACCGGCTGCGGCGAATCCACCCGCGGCTCTGCGCAGAGCCGCTCTCGGGGTCGTGCTTCTCATATCGCGGGCTCTCCGGG
Source organism: Streptomyces sp. 840.1 (assembly GCF_003751445.1). NCBI lineage: Bacteria > Bacillati > Actinomycetota > Actinomycetes > Kitasatosporales > Streptomycetaceae > Streptomyces > Streptomyces sp. 840.1. Next base: position 1,241,168 of record NZ_RJUU01000001.1, read on the forward strand.
TCGTGAGGAGCTGAGTGATCGCCGTTGCGGCGACGAGGGTACGACCACGGGCCCGGGTGAATAGTTGCGCGGCTCCGGATCACGGAACGAGCACATCGCGGATCACCCGCATCACCGGTCGCACACATCACTGAACGCCCACATCACCGACGTGACTGACGTCACACAGGGATTCCGTGAACTCCGGGACAACCATCGGGCCACCTTGCAGGTCATGCATGCGGAACCAGAACCACCGGTCGCATCCGTAACTCGGCTTCACCGGTAGAGCATGAGGGGCTGCACTCGGAGGGGGGTGCAGCCCCTTCTGCTGTCCCCTGCGCGTGCGGCCCCTCCGGCCCTCAGGCCCGGCCGGACTCCTTCGGCGGCATCGCGGGCATCCCCAGGAACGGCAGCCTCAGCGCGCCGAACGCCTCCTTCGGAACGGCCGGTGCCTGCGGTTCGACCGCCGCCAGCCGCTCGTACGCCCCGCCCGCCGCCGGGCGGGGGTCCCGCTCGCCCTTGTTCGGCCAGAAGGACATGGCGCGCTCGGCCTGCGCGGTGATCGTCAGCGACGGGTTGACGCCGAGGTTGGCGGAGACCGCCGAACCGTCGACCACCGAGATGCCCGGGTGCCCGTACAGGCGGTGGTAGGGGTCGATGACGCCCTCCTCGGCGCTCGCGCCGATCGGGCAGCCGCCGAGGAAGTGCGCGGTGAGCGGGGTGCCCATCAGCTCGCCGATGTTGGAGCCCGCGAAGCCGTTGATCTCGTCGGCGAGCAGCGTCGCGCTCCGGGTGGCCTCCGCGATCTGGGTCGGGTTGGGCGCGCCGTGGCCCTGCCGGGCGGTGAGCAGGCCCTTCCCTATGCCGCCCGGCTTGCGGTAGGCGGTCAGGGAGTTGTCCAGCGACTGCATGACGAGCCCTATGATCGTCCGCTCCGACCAGTGCCGGTTGGAGAGCGAGCGCACGGCGAGCGCCGGGTGCCTGGCCATGTTGCCGAGCCAGCCCAGCACCCGGTGGGTGCCGTAGGGGACCTGGAGGATGGTCATCCCGCCCATCGCGTTGGATCCCCTGCCGTAGCGGACCGGTTCGATGTGGGTGTTCTCGTCGGGGTGGATCGAGGACGTGATGGCGACGCCCCGGGTGAAGTCGGCCTTGGTGCCGTGCTTCCTGCGGTAGCGCCGGTCGGAGGTCTGCGCCCCCACGAGCCCTTCGGAGTTGGTCCGGGTCAGCTCCCCGAGCCGGGAGGAAAGCCGGGGCAGCAGCCCCCGGTCCTTCATCGTGTGCAGCAGGGTCTGGGTGCCGTACGTGCCCGCCGCCACGACCACCTGGCGGGCGCGCAGCCGCGTCGGCTTCGCCTTCCGGCGGCGGTCGGTGGGCACGGTGGTGACGCGGTAGCCGCCCTCCGGGTGGTCGGTGACCGCGACGACCGAGGTCATCGGGTGGATGACCGCTCCGGCCTTCTCCGCGAGGTGGAGGTAGTTCTCGTTGAGGGTGTTCTTCGCGCCGTGCCGGCAGCCGGTCATGCATTCGCCGCACTCGGTGCAGGCCTTGCGGGCGGGGCCCGCGCCGCCGAAGTACGGGTCCGCGACCGTGCCGCCGGGCCTGGCCCGCGCCGTCCCGTCGGCGTCCTTGCCGTCGCCGAAGAAGACACCGACCGGGGCGAGGTGGAAGGTGTCGCCGACGCCCATGGCCTCGGCGGCCGCCTTGAGATGGACGTCCGAGGGGGTCGTCGTCGGGTTGAGCCGGACCCCGAGCATCCGCGTGGCCTGGTCGTAGTACGGCTTCAGCTCGTCCTGCCAGTCGGTGATGTGCGCCCACTGGCGGTCCTCGAAGAACGGGGCCGGGGGCACGTACAGCGTGTTGGCGTAGTTCAGCGAACCGCCGCCGACCCCCGCGCCGGCCAGCACCATCACCTTGCCGAGCAGATGCACCCGCTGGATGCCGAAGAGCCCGAGCGCCGGGGCCCACAGGTAGTTCTTCAGGTCCCAGCTGTTCTTGGGCAGGGTGGCGGGGGTGAACCGGCGGCCCGCCTCCAGGACGCCGACCCGGTACCCCTTCTCGCTCAGCCGCAGGGCCGACACAGCGCCGCCGAAGCCCGAGCCGACGACCAGTACGTCGTAGTCGTACGCGGCGTCGTCGTCGGCCGCACCGCCGGGTCCGGCCTGATTCTGGGCAGGGCTGTCCTGGGACATGGCACTCCTCCGTACGAAAAGGACAGAAATGCTGCGGTGGTGCGGGGGCGGATCAGCGCAGCCGGAAGGCCTTCATCGCCTTCAGGCTGAGGCTCATGAACGCCGCGTACTTCTCGTCGTCCATCCCGAAGGACGGGGCGAGCGGGATCAGCCGCTGCTGGGCGACCGTCTGGGCCTCGGTGTACTTGAGGATGCCCTCGGAACCGTGCCGGCGGCCGAGGCCGGACTCCTTCATGCCGCCCATCGGGGACTGCACGCTGCCGTACGCGGGGGCGTAGCCCTCGTTGATGTTGACCGTGCCGGTGCGCAGCCGGGCGGCGACCCGGTGGCCGCGCCTGCCGTCCTTGGTCCAGACACTGGAGTTCAGGCCGTACGGGGTGGCGTTGGCGCGGGCGATGACCTCGTCCTCGTCGCTGAAGCGGTAGACGGAGACGACCGGTCCGAAGGTCTCCTCGGTGCAGACGGCCATGGGCGCCTCGACGCCGTCGAGGATGGTCGGCTCGTAGAACAGCGGGCCGATGTCGGGGCGGGCGACGCCGCCCGCGACGAGCGTGGCGCCCTTCTCGACGGCCTCCGCGACGTGCCGGCTCACCGTCTCCAGCTGGCGTTCACCGACCAGCGAGCCCATGTCGGCCCCGTAGGCGAGGGAGTTGCCGAGCCGCATGGCCTTCGTGCGGGCGGCGAACCGCGCCAGGAAGTCGTCCGCGACCGACTCGTGCACGTACAGCCGCTCGATGGAGATGCAGAGCTGGCCGGCGGAGGAGAAGCAGGCGCGGACGGCGCCCGCGGCGGCCTTCTCCACGTCGGCGTCCTCCAGGACCATCATGGCGTTCTTGCCGCCGAGCTCCAGCGAAACCCCGACGAGCCGGGCCGCGGCGCCCTGGGCGACCTCGCGGCCGGTACGGGTGGAGCCGGTGAACGAGACGTAGTCGGCGTGCTTGACGACCTCGGGGCCCACCACCGGTCCGTCACCGAGCACGACCTGGAACACCTCGGCGGGCAGCCCGGCCTCGATCAGCAGGTCACGGGCCCACAGCGCGGTCAGCGCGGTCTCCGTGTCGGGCTTCATCACCACGGCGTTGCCGGACACGAACGCGGGCAGGGCGTCGCCGACGGACAGTTCGAGGGGGTAGTTCCACGGCGCGATCTGGCCGACGACACCGCGCGGCTGGCGCAGCTCGGTGACCTTGGTGAGGGTCGGTACGACACCGGTGTGCCGCCTCGGCCGCAGGTACGAGCCGGCCTTGCGGCCGTAGTGCCGGGCGGCGACGGCGACGGCCTGCACCTCCTCGTGGGCGTGCAGCCGCGCCTTGCCGGTCTCCAGCTGGATGAGGTCGAGGACCTCGGACTGGCGGCCGAGCACCAGGTCGTGGAAGCGCAGCAGCACCGCGGCCCTGGCCCGGACGGGCATCGCGGCCCAGGCCGGCTGGGCCGCACGGGCCCGCTCGAAGGCGGCGGCCACGTCCTCGGGGGTGGACTCCGGCAGGTCGGCCAGCTTCTCCCCGGTGAACGGGGTGTGGTTCGCCGTACGGCCGGAGCCGGCGACGCCGCGGGTCAGCTGCGCGATCACCTCGGGGGTCACGACGTCGGCGGCCGTGCGCACGCCCGCGGGCGCCGCGGCCACCGGGTTGGTGCCGACACCGGCGGCGGGGGTGGGCGTGGAGGCCTGCAAGTCCGTCATGAGGGCGAGAGTACGTCCAGCCGGATGCTTTGGGTACCCGTGGGTAACGGCTTTTCACAGTCCCCACAGGAGCCCTCCGCGAGCACCCGCCGATCAAGCCAGTGTCCACTGGCTACATAAGCGCTGATCAGGGGCTATCTTCCCGGGCTCGCGCTATGCCGGCCGCGCTCGTACTTCCTGGGAGTGACGGCGTCAGCCGGTGTCCCCCGGTGCGCGCCAGCCGCGCAGCATCGTGTCGAACTGCTCCCGGGTGGTGTCCCAGTCCGCCGCCGGCCCGGTCATGTACAGCGCGTACTCCGGCCCGCCGTCGTCCGCGTAGTACATCTGGTCGATGGCGTGCCGCTGCTCGCCGCTGTTCTCGGTCCAGGTGAACTCCCAGAGCGATCCGGGGTGGTCACGGTAGACGTTGTCGCGCAGCACCAGGCCCCGGTACTGCGGCAGCCGCTTGCGCAGCCCCGGCTCCAGGTTCTGCATGTGCTGGTAGGAGGTCTCGAAGTCGGGCTGCTGGTCGATGCTGATGCGGAGGTAGCGCTTGCCGTTGTCCGGGGTGTAGTCGATGTTCGTGCCGTTCGTCCGGCGCTCCCAGCCCTGCGGCACGAGGAGGCTGAACCCCTCCGGGTCGTGGACCCGCTTCCAGCCGGCCGGTACGCCCTTGAGCGTCGGATCGGGCTTCGGACCGGGCTTGCCGGAGGCGTCGGGCGAGGACTTGTGGGGAGCCGGGTCCGGCGAGCTCCCGCCCGGGTCCCCGGTGCCGCCGCTCGCGGCGCTGCTCTCCGGGTGGTCCCGGTACTTCATCGCGGCGACTCCCGCGCCGACGCCGAGCAGCGCCGCCAGGGCGAGGACGAGCAGCGCCGTGCGCCACCGGCCGCGACCGGGCCGGGCCGCCGCCGGGGCGGGCCCGGCGGGCGGGACGGCGCCGGGGTGCGGCTGCGGGGCGGTGCCGCCGGGGTAGGGCAGCTGGGCCGTGCCACCGGGGTGGGGCAGCTGTGCCGTGCCCCCTGAGGTGGCGCCGGAGCCCATCGCGCGCAGGACCTCCTCCGGCACCTGCTGCGTCGGGACGTACGCCTGGGCCGCCCGGGGCTGGCGCCCCTCCATGGCCTCGAGCAGCATCCGTTCCGTCTCCGCGGCCGACGGCCGGTCCTCCGGCTCCTTGCGGAGCAGCGCGGTGATGACGGGGGCCAGCGGCCCGGCCCGGACCGGGTCCGGGGGATCCTCCGCGACGACGGCCTGCATGGTGGATATCGGAGAGGTGCGCCGGAACGGCGATCTGCCCTCGACCGCCGTGTACAGCGTGGCACCCAGCGACCACAGGTCGGACGCGGGACCGGGGTCGCCCCCGCGGACCCGCTCGGGCGCCAGGTAGTCGATGGACCCGACCAGTTCGCCGGTCCTGGTGATGGTCGAGTCGCCCTCTATCGCGGCTATCCCGAAGTCGGTGAGCAGCACCCGGCCGTCCCGGGCGAGCAGGACGTTGCCCGGCTTCACGTCACGGTGCAGCACCCCGGCGCTGTGTGCGGCGCGCAACGCGCCCAGCACGTGCAGGCCGATCCTGGCGGCCTCGCGCGGGACCAGCTCGCCGGATTCCTTGGCGGCGTCGGCGAGTGACGGGCCGTCGACGTACTGCATGACGATCCACGGCCGGTTGTCGTACTCGATGACGTCGTGAACCGTGACCACGCCCGGATGCGTGATGCGGGCGGCGGCGCGGGCCTCCTTCTGCGTACGGGCGTGCAGCACCACCCGGTCCGCCTCCGCGACGTACAGCCCGGCGGTCAGCTCCTTGACGGCGACGGTGCGGTGCAGCACCTCGTCGTGGGCTCTCCAGACCTTGCCCATGCCGCCGCGCCCGAGGACTTCACCGAGCCGGTATCGCCCGGCCAGCAACAGTCCCGCATCCGTGCCCTGTGATCGATCCACGTATCCCTGCCCCGTTCCTTCGGATGACAGGTTACGGATGAGAGGTGCGGCCACGGAACCTCGCACCGCCCACGAGATCGCACTGTGATGCTTGTCGCGTCGTCCTGTCGCTCTGGGGTCCCCTGAGGTATCAGGGCGTCACGCGGTAAGAGGCGATGGCCTGTTGGTAGATGTCCGAGACCTTGTCACGCTGGTTCTCCGGGCCGATGACCTGAATGAGGTGGTACCGGCCCTTGACTATCATCGCGAGGTTGCGTACGTACACCTCCCGGCCTGAGCTGTCCTGCCAGGTGAACTGCCCCTCCGCCATGGACTGTCGGCCGACGTCGATCCGGCGCAGTCCGCTCGCGGTGGACCAGCTGGAGTCCCGGAAGGGTTTCAACTCGGGTTCCTTGTCGCGCTGGTAATCGAGCGGGTCGGCGCCGTTCGTCTTGACGGTGTCGCGGCCGGGGACGATCAGCAGGGTGAAGCCGTCGCTGCCGTAGTGGACCTGACGCTCCGTGTTGGCGGGGCTGCGCTGCCAGCCCTTGGGCACGCCGACCTCGAAGCCCTCGTCGTCCTTGCGCAGGACGTAGCCGGACGGGAGCGCGACCGCGGACCGGCTGGTCTGCGGCTTCTGCTTCGCGGGGGACTTCGCGGGAGGCTTCGACGGGGAGGAAGACCCGCCGGAGCCGCTCGGGCGGGCGGAGCCCGGATCGGCCGGCCCGGTCGCGGTACGGGAGGGACTGGCGCCCGCGCCCGACTCCGAACCGGACTTGGGCATGAACATCACGGCGTACACGATCGCCGCGACCAGCACCAGCAGGATCAGCACGAGCAGCAGCCGGCCGAGCCGTCGCGGCGCGCGCTGCCCGCCCTGCTGCGGGCGCGGCGGGGTGCGCAGCGCCTTGGGGCCCTTCGGCTCGCGCGGCGGCCTGACGGCCCGGGGCTCGCGCGGTTCCGCGCGTACCGGCTCCGCCTCGACGCGTCCCCTGCCCTGGCGGTGGCGGCCGTGCGCCGCCCCGCCCCGACGGCCGCGCCGCTTGCGGACGAGTTCGCCCCGGCGGCGTACGACGGGCAGCCGGGTCTCGTCCACGGACGGCAGCGGCACCACGTCGAGACCGGCCTCCGGCTCGGGCGCCGACCGCACGAGGGAGCGCAGCCAGCCGCGCAGCTCCTCGAAGTCCGGCCGTTCGGTCGGGTCCTGCCGCAGCAGCGACTCGACGACGGGGCGCAGCGCGCCGCACTCCTCCGCGAAGGCCGGCGGCTCACCGCAGACCATCTGGACGAGCTCGGCGGCGTTCTCCTCGGGGTAGGGGGCGTGGCCCTGGACGGCGCGGTAGAGCAGCGCGCCCAGCGCCCAGAGGTCGGTGGAGGGGCCGATGGGCGGTGCCAGCTGCCAGTTCTCGTGGACCGGTCCGGCCTGTTCGGGCGCCCAGCGCTCGGTGACGGCGCCGACGACGGCGATCCGGGCCTGCCGCGCGCGTTCGGCGGCGAGGGTGGTGGCGGGGCCCCGGTAGGCGGGGGTGTCGCGGTCCCTCGCGACGATCTCGTCCCAGCGGCCCGGGGCGGCCTCCCCGGTCCCCCCGGTCCCGGCGACGGAGGGCTCGCGGCGGACGACGGCCGGGGTGGCGCCCTGGCGCCGGGAGTCGGCCCGCAGGGCGTCCTCGCTGGAGCCGCCGGCCGGGACCGGGCGTCCGGCGCCCGGCCCGTCGTCCCAGGAACCGGTCAGATGCAGCCGCCGGGGCGGGACCTGGCCGCCGTCGTCGTCATCGCCGTACTCGTCGTCCTCGTCCTCGTCGTCGTACGGGTCGGCGTCGCTGCCGTACGCGTAGTCGTAGGCCTGGGGGTCCAGCGGGTCGGGCATCCGGTCCGGGTCGCCCGGCGTCCCCGAACCGGCGTCGCGCTGGGGCGGCAGGACGCCGGTGTCCCACGCCTCGTCCGCATCGGCGCGGCGCTCCTCCTCGCTGACGCGGGCGGCGGCGGCGCGGGCCCCCGCCCGGTACGCGGCGATGGCGCCCGCACGCGCGGCACGCGCCTGGGCGGCGCTGCCGGGCTCGGACGCGGGGACGGGCTGCGGCGGCGCAGGGCGTACGGACTCCAGCTCAGCGGCGCCGCGGGGGCTGCCGGGGCCGGACGCGTAGCCCTGCTGGTACTCGGCCTCGTACTCGTACTCGGCCTCGGCCTCGGCCTCGGCTGCGTACTCGGTCTCGGAGGCGTGCTCCGGCTCGGACGGGTACCCGGGCTCCGGCTCGCGCCCGCTTCCGTACTCGGGCTCGTACCCGGACCGGGGCCCGGCCACCGGCAGCGCGTAGGGCTCGTGGTCGTGGTCGTGGTCGTCGGGCCCCGGACCCGGTTCGGCCATCGGCGGGACGTAGGGGCCGGTGGGGCCCGACTCCACGGCGGGGCCGCCGTACTCCCCGTCCTCGCCGGCTTCGTCCGGGCGCGGCACCGGGACGTAGCCGCAGAGGGCCTCCTCCGCCGCCCCGGCCGCCAGGCCGGTCAGCACGACGCGTCCGTCGTCGCAGATGAGCACGGTACGCACGGTGATGTTGCGATGGGTCCAGCCGTGGGCGTGCAGGACGCGCAGCGCGGTGAGGACGTCGGAGCCGATCTCCGCGGCGCGGTACGGGTTGAGCGGGCGCTCGGCGAGGAGCGCCGCGAGCGGCCGGGCCGCGACCAGTTCACTCACTATCCAGAGCGATCCCGCCTCGGCGAACACGTCGAAGACCTGGTCGAGCCTCGGGTGGTCGGGGACCTGGGCCGCCGCCTGGGCGGCCTCGATGGCGCGCCGGACCGCCGGATCGGTGGACCGCCGCACCGTGCGCCCGCCGGGCCGCCGGGCCGGTGCGGGCAGGCCGTCGGCGTCGAGCACCTCCGCGTCCACGACTTCCGGTAACGGCACCTGCCGGACCAGGACTTCCTGTCCGCTATAGGTATCGAACGCCCGGGTTTCCACCAGTTCGTACGCATCGGACGGGGGCAGCGGAAGGCGGTAGCGGTCGGCAAGTACCCGACCCGCGTAGTCGTCCACGACGCCTCCCCAGAGCGCGCTGTCCCCCGGTCACGCAGACCGCACCGAAACCACCAATTGCGGTCACTTAACGTGCAATTGACATGTGGTTTCGGCTGCGTACGGTCTCCGGACTCTCACAATACGTGGCAACGGGCGGTCGCGCGGCAGGGTCGGCGCAACCCGCCCCGCAGCCGTCCTCAGCCGAGCGGCTTGAACGTGCCGAACGCCGTCTCACGCAGCGTCTTGCACGCCTTGCCGTCCCACTCGTCGGCCTTGCAGCTGATCATGATCGAGTAGCCGCGCTTCGCGTCGACCTTGAAGCCTCGGTTCAGTACCCGGCTGCGCTGGCCGTGTTCGTTGCGCTCGAACTGCCAGTCCGCGACGGTCGGGTACCCGTTGTACTCGACCTTCTTGATGCTCAGGTGCTGGTACCCGCTGCTGCTGCCGGCAACCGCGCCCTTCAGCGAGTTCCAGGCGGCGGCCGCGTCGTCGCCCGGCGAGCTGTTGTAGTCGACCTGGACGCGCGGGAAGCCCTTGTCGATGTTGTAGATGCCGCCGGAGTTGCTGCCCGCGATCGAATTGCGCTCGAATCCCTCGGGCATCGCCATGGCGAAGTGGAACCGCTTGTCGGTGACCGGCTTGTACCCGGCGGGCAGCGCGCCCTTGCCGTCCGCGTCGCCGGAGTCGTCCGAACCGTCCGACCCCTTGCCGGAGTCGTCCTTGCCCTTGTCCTGGCCCTGGCCGTCGTTCCCGTCCTGGCCCTTGCCCTGGTCCTTGCCGCTGCCGCCCTGTTCGGTACCGGCGGTGCCGGCGGAGGCGCCCGCCGTCGAGGCGCCGGCCGAGGCCGAGGGGCCGTCCTTGCCCTTGCCCGCGTTGTCCGTACCCGTGTCGTCGCCGCCCAGCGTGAGGGCGAGGACCGTGCCGAGCACGGCGAGCACGATGACGGCCGCGATGATCGCCAGGGTGCGGCGCGGCACCACGTCCGTGAGCGAGGCCTTGGGCGGGGCGCCCGGAGAGCCGGCCGGACGCGGCGGCGGTACGGCCGCGGAGGCGGCGGACGCCGAGGGGGCCTGGGCGGGCCGGGCCGGCACGGCCGCAGCGGACGCTGACGCGGCGGGCGCCGCCTTCGCGTTCCGCGCGGAGCGCAGCGCGCCCCGCAGCCGGTCGCGGGTGCCCTCGCCCGGTTCACCGCTCTTCGACGCCGGCTTCGCGGGTGCGGGCACCTTGGGCAGCGCCATCACCTGGGTGGCGTCGGCCGGGGGCACCGGGACGTCCGACTGCTCGGGTGCGTTGATCACGTCGTTGAGCAGGGCACGTGCACCGGCGTCGTCGAGCCGCTGCTCGGGGTCCCGGGCGAGCAGCCCGTAGATGACCTCTTCCAGCGGGCCCGCGTTCTTCGGCGGGTCGAGCGGTTCGGTCATCACCGCGGTCAGGGTCGCGATGGCGGAGCCCTTGTCGTAGGGCGGGCAGCCCTCGACGCTCGCGTACAGCAGTCCGCCGAGCGACCAGAGGTCGGCCGGCGGGCCCGGCTTGTGCCCGCGGGCCCGCTCCGGCGAGATGTACGAGGGTGCGCCGACGAGCATGCCCGTGGAGGTGACGGAGGGGTCGCCCTCGACCTGGGCGATCCCGAAGTCGGTCAGTACGACCCGGCCGTCCTCGGCGATCAGCACGTTGGACGGCTTCACGTCCCGGTGCAGGATGCCCTCGCGGTGGGCCGAGCGCAGCACGTCGAGTATGGCCAGCCCCACCTCGGCCGCCCGTCTCGGCGTCAGGACACCGTCCTCACGCACCGCCTCGGCCAGCGACTTGCCCTCGATGAGTTCCATGACGATCCACGGGCGGTCGTCCTCGTCGACCACGTCGTAGACCGTGACCGCGCCGTTGTTGCGAATCCGGGCGATCGCCTTCGCCTCGCGCAGCGTACGCGTGATGAGACGGCGCTTCTCGTCGTCGTCGATGGCTGTCGGGAACCGCAGTTCCTTGACCGCTACCGTGCGGCCCAGCGTCTCGTCGACGGCACGGTGGACCGTGCCCATACCGCCCCGGCCGAGCACCTCCCCGAGCCGGTAGCGCCCCGCAAGGAGACGTCCGTCCTTGTCCCGTTGGGGCTCCCGTGCCTGCTCCGCCTCCGACATGCGTCCCCTCTGCGATCAACCCGCCCTGGCAGAGCGTTCATTGTCCCCTACCCCGGGACCGGCCCTGGTGCCGGGGCCCGGCTCCGCCATCATGTGGCCGGAGGAGAGGACTCCCTGACACTCCGGCCCCAAGGGCACCGCTCGTCACCCTGTTGGTGACGGCGCTGCCCGGCCTCGGAACAGCCAGCCTGCCCAGCGAACCACACCTCACGCCCGCAGCCTCCTACCTGCCGGGGCTCGCCGTCCAGGGCCGGGCGCCCACCGCAGCAGTCCTGGTACAGAGTTCCGCCGCCGGTGAGCCGATCTCCACGTTCGCCGGCCCGAACCGCTTCCACGCGGCCCTGCCGGGCGGGCGGCTGCTCCCGCCTGCCCAGCTCGCCGCACCGCTGAACACCGCTGAACACCGCTGCGGCACAGGGTGACTACGGCCTGGGCATCCACCCGGAGCGGCCCGCCTGCGGGATCACCGTCCGGGGCCCCAACGGGCGCACAGCGGGCAGCTACGTCCGTACCACCGCGAGCCGGGACGGCGGCCACATCATGACGTACCGCATCGACACGGACATCCTGTCCCACGCGGGCTCCCTCGAACCCGCGCTCCTGGAAGCGGAGTTCTGCCCGGCGTGAACGGACCATGGCCCCTGAACGGCCCGCCCGGACCAGCCGGCCCGGACGGGTCGGACGGGTCGGTCCGGCCGGACGGAACGGAGGGCCGGAGGGGTCAGATGGGCTGGATGTCCGGCGCTCCGAGCCGCGCCGCGTCCGCCGTCAGGTCGTCGGGCTGGCGCTGCGACTCCCGCTCCGCCTCCACCCGCTTCTCGTAGTGCGTGACCTCCCGCTCGATCTGGTCCTTGTCCCAGCCGAGCACCGGGGCCATCAGCTCCGCGCAGAGCCGCGCGGAACGCGTGCCCCGGTCGAAGGTCTCGATGGAGATCCTGGTCCGCCGGGTCAGTACGTCGTCGAGGTGACGGGCCCCTTCGTGCGAGGCCGCGTAGACGATCTCGGCCTTCAGGTAGTCGTCGGCGGACGGCAGCGGCTCACCCATCACCGGGTCGGCGACGATCAGCTCCAGGATCTCCTCGGTCATCGCGCCGTACCGGTTGAGCAGATGCTCCACCCGGGCGACGTGCAGCCCGGTCCGGGCGGCGATCCTGGCGCGCGCGTTCCACAGGGCGCGGTAGCCCTCGGCGCCCAGCAGCGGGATGTCCTCGGTGACACAGTCGGCCACCCGCTGGTCGAGGCCGTGCACCGCCTCGTCGACGGCGTCCTTGGCCATCACGCGGTACGTCGTGTACTTCCCGCCCGCGACGACGACGAGGCCCGGGGCCGGGTGCGCCACCGTGTGCTCGCGGGAGAGCTTGCTGGTCGCGTCCGACTCGCCGGCCAGCAGGGGGCGCAGCCCGGCGTAGACGCCCTCGACGTCGTCCCTGCTCAGCGGGGTGGACAGGACCGAATTGACGTGTTCGAGCAGATAGTCGATATCGGCGCTGGACGCGGCCGGGTGGGCCTTGTCCAGGTCCCAGTCGGTGTCCGTCGTGCCGATGATCCAGTGACGGCCCCACGGGATGACGAAGAGCACGGACTTCTCGGTGCGCAGGATCAGGCCGGTGGAGGAGTGGATGCGGTCCTTCGGGACGACGAGGTGGATGCCCTTGGACGCCCGGACGTGGAACTGGCCGCGCTCGCCGATCAGCGCCTGGGTGTCATCCGTCCAGACGCCGGTGGCGTTGACCACCTGTTTGGCCCTGACCTCGTACTCACCGCCCGCCTCGACGTCCTCCACCCGGACGCCGACGACCCGCTCGCCCTCCCGGAGGAAGCCGACCACCCGGGCCCGGTTCGCCACGTGTGCGCCGTACCCGGCGGCGGTCCGCACCAGCGTGGCCACATAGCGGGCGTCGTCCATCTGGGCGTCGTAGTACTGCAGGGCCCCCACCAGGGCGTCCTTCTTCAGCGCCGGCGCGACCCGCAGGGCGTGGCGGCGGGAGAGGTGCCGGTGCACGGGCAGCCCGCGGCCGTGGCCGGACGACACCGACATCGCGTCGTACAGCGCGACGCCCGAGCCCGCGTACAGCCGCTCCCAGCCCTTGTGCTGCAAGGGGTACAGGAACGGCACCGGCTTCACCAGGTGCGGGGCGAGGCGCTCCAGCAGCAGCCCGCGCTCCTTCAGCGCCTCCCGGACGAGCGTGAAGTCGAGCATCTCCAGATAGCGCAGCCCGCCGTGGATCAGCTTGCTCGACCTGCTCGACGTGCCGGACGCCCAGTCGCGCGCCTCGACCAGGCCGGTCGAGAGCCCTCTCGTGACCGCGTCGAGTGCCGTCCCGGCGCCGACCACGCCCGCCCCCACGACCAGCACGTCCAGTTCGCGCTCGGCCATCGCTGCGAGCGCCTCGACGCGCTCCGCGGGTCCCAGTGTCGCTGTCCTCACTGCTGCCTCCCGGTAGATCGGGGTGGTCCGGGCACGGGGGTGCGGTCCGACCGGGGGGTCGGGCGCCCGTGCCCACCCCTCGATTCTGTCCGCGCTCCGCGACTTCAGCCACCGCCTGTGGACAACACCCGGACAACCACGGCCCCACAATGCGACATATAGGTCATATTTACGCCTAGTCTGACATTGCGCTGTCCCCAGCGGTTGCGCTTTCTGTCTTCATGGTCTTAGGGAAGGACGGCCACCCACGTGCCTGCAGACCTCGCCGTCATCGGACTCGGTCACCTCGGCCTGCCCCTCGCCCAAGCCGCCGTCGCAGCCGGTATCCAGACCGTCGGCTACGACACCGACCCCCGGGCCTTCGCGGAGCTCTCCGCAGGCCGCACCCCCGTCGAGGGATCACTCCCCGCGTCCGACATCCGGCGCATGCTCTCCGGGGGTTTCCGCCCCACCACCAACGAGGCCGAGCTGGGCCGGGTCCGTACCGCCGTGATCTGCGCGCCCACCCCGCTCGGCCCCGACCGCACCCTGGACCTGAGCGCCGTCGGCGAGGCGGCCCGCGCCCTCGCCGCCCGGCTGCGCCCGCACACCACGGTGCTGCTGGAATCGTCCGTGCCCCCCGGCACCACCGAGAACTTCCTGCTCCCCATCCTGGAGAACGGCTCGGGGCTGCGCGGCGGACGCGACTTCCACCTCGCCCACTCGCCCACCCGGCTCGACCCGGGCAACCGCAGCCACGTCTACGCCAACACACCCAAGGTCATCGGCGGCCTCACCCCCGCCTGCACCGAATCGGCCGCCGCTTTCTACGGCCGGCTCACCGACAAGGTCGTACGCGCCCGAGGCCCGCGCGAGGCCGAGATGACGAAGGTCCTGGAGACCAACTTCCGGCACGTCAACATCGCCCTGGTCAACGAGATGGCGGTGCTCTGCCACGACCTCGGCGTCGACCTGTGGGACGTCATCCGGTGCGCCGAGACCAAGCCCTTCGGCTTCCAGCCCTTCCGTCCCGGGCCCGGCGTCGGCGGCCACGGCGCCCCGGTCGACCCCGGCTACCTCCCGTACAGCAGCCGCACCCCCGGCCACCCGCTGCGCATGGTCTCGCTCGCCCAAGAGATCAACGACCGGATGCCCCAGTACGTGATCCAGCGCTGCGCCACCCTCCTCAACGAGCACGGCAAGTCCGTGCGCGGCGCCCGGGTGCTGCTGCTCGGCGTCACGTACAAGCCCGACCTCGCCGACCAGGAGGCCTCCCCCGCCCGCGAGATCGCCAACCGGCTCATCGACATGGGCGCCCAGATCGGCTACCACGACCCGCACGTACTGGACTGGCGGGTACGCGAACTCCCCGTCCCCCGGGCCGATTCGCTGTACGAGGCGGCCTCCAGCGCCGACCTCACGGTGCTGCTCCAGCACCACCGCACGTACGACCTCCAGGGGCTCGCCGTGAAGGCCCAACTGCTGCTCGACACACGCGGCGCGACACCCGCCGGGGCCGCACACCGGCTCTGAGCACAATCCAGCCATGGAATCTTCTGGGCCGATGTCCGACGCGGCTGCTAGCCTGCGGCGTCACTTATCGCACAGCCGTGCGCATCGTCCAGGGGGGAACCCGAATGAGCCAGCCCGTACCACCGCCGAACCAGCCGTACGGCGCCCAGCCGCAGCAGGGCAACCCGTACGCGGGTCAGCAGCCCGCCGCCCCGACCGGCAACCCGTTCGGCGGCCAGCAGCCGGCCGGCGCCCCCTTCGGCGGTGGCGCACCGTTCGCTCCGGTGGCACCGGCGCGCAACAACGTGGGCCTCGGACTGCTGGCCGCCGTGGCGGCGGCGCTCGTGGGGGCGTTCCTCTACGGCCTCATCGCCGGCTCGATCGAGCGCGAGGTCGGCTACATCGCCGTCGGCGTCGGCTTCCTCGTCGGCTTCGCCGCGAGCAAGGTCGGCGGCCGGAACCCGGTGCTGACCGTCGTCAGCGCCCTGCTCTCGATCGGCGCGGTCTACCTCGGCCAGATCGTGGGCATGTCGATCATCCTGTCCGACATGGCGGACCAGTCGGCGTCGAGCATCTTCTTCGACCACTTCGGCGACCTCACGGACGCGTGGAAGCAGTCGGCCGACTTCAAGACGTACCTCTTCCTCGCGATCGGCGCGATCGGCGCCATCGGCGGTGCGCGCAAGGCCTCGTAGCCGGAACCCACCCCGGTAACGCAACGTCGGCCCTCACGACCTGGTCAAGGTCTTGAGGGCCGACGTTGCGTTACCGACGTTGCGCAGACATGAGCACCCGTCAGGAGGTAATCCGAGGAACCGCATCGCCCTGGACCGCACAGCACTTCGCCCCGCCGAACAACTCGGCGGGGCGAAAGGCAGGACCGAAGCAACGATCAGCGGCCTCGGTCCAGGGCCTCGGTCATGCGGGACACGCTCAGCGGCGGTGCTGCGAGTCCGCCACCGTGACCTCGACGCGCTGGAACTCCTTCAGGTCGCTGTAGCCCGTCGTCGCCATCGCCCGGCGCAGCGCGCCGAAGATGTTCATCGAGCCGTCGGGGGTGTGCGAAGGACCGGTGAGGACCTCCTCCGTCGTCCCGACCGAGCCGAGGTCGACCAGCTTGCCGCGCGGCACGTCCTCGTGGACGGCCTCCATGCCCCAGTGCCGGCCGCGACCGGGCGCGTCCGTCGCACGGGCCAGCGGGGAGCCCATCATCACGGCGTCCGCACCGCAGGCGATGGCCTTCGGCAGGTCGCCGGACCAGCCGACGCCGCCGTCCGCGATCACGTGCACGTACCGGCCGCCGGACTCGTCCATGTAGTCACGGCGGGCACCGGCCACGTCCGCGACGGCGGTCGCCATCGGGACCTGGATGCCGAAGACGTTGCGCGTGGTGTGCGCGGCGCCGCC
The DNA here is from genome assembly GCF_003751445.1 of Streptomyces sp. 840.1. Lineage (NCBI taxonomy): Bacteria > Bacillati > Actinomycetota > Actinomycetes > Kitasatosporales > Streptomycetaceae > Streptomyces > Streptomyces sp. 840.1. Next base: position 1,257,396 of record NZ_RJUU01000001.1, read on the forward strand.
GCCGAAGCCGACCAGGACACCGGCCGCGCCGGTGCGCATCAGGTGCAGGGCGGCGGTGTACGTGGCGCAGCCGCCGACGATCACCGGGACGTCCAGCTCGTAGATGAACTGCTTCAGGTTCAGCGGCTCGGCCGCGCCCGAGACGTGCTCGGCGGAGACCGTCGTACCGCGGATGACGAAGATGTCCACGCCCGCGTCGACGACGGCCTTGGAGAACTGGGCGGTGCGCTGCGGGGAGAGCGCGGCGGCGGTGACGACACCGGAGTCGCGCACCTCCTTGATGCGCTGCCCGATCAGCTCCTCCTGGATGGGGGCGGCGTAGATCTCCTGGAGCCGGCGGGTCGCGGACTCGACCGGCATCCCGGCGATCTCGTCGAGCAGCGGCTGCGGGTCGGCGTGCCGGGTCCACAGGCCTTCCAGGTTCAGCACGCCCAGGCCGCCGAGCTCACCGATCCGGATGGCGTGCTGCGGGGAGACCACGGAGTCCATGGGAGCGGCCAGGAACGGCAGCTCGAAGCGGTAGGCGTCGATCTGCCAGGCGATCGAGACCTCCTTCGGGTCGCGGGTCCGGCGGCTCGGGACGACGGCGATGTCGTCGAATGCGTATGCCCGGCGGCCGCGCTTGCCGCGCCCGATCTCGATCTCAGTCACGATGTGTGGCCTTTCCCTCTACGTCTGCGTGTCCAGTATCCCCGACACACGGATGAGGGGCGGTCCCGGGAACCCCGGACCGCCCCTCATCTGCGCTGTTGTACTACTTCCTGCTGTAGTTCGGTGCCTCGACCGTCATCTGGATGTCGTGCGGGTGGCTCTCCTTGAGACCCGCCGAGGTGATCCGGACGAAGCGGCCCTTGGACTCCATCTCGTCGACGGAGGCCGCGCCCACGTAGCCCATCGTCTGGCGGAGCCCGCCGACGAGCTGGTGCAGGACGTTGGCCAGCGGGCCGCGGTAGGGCACCTGGCCCTCGATGCCCTCGGGGACGAGCTTGTCGTCGGAGGACACCTCGGCCTGGAAGTACCGGTCCTTCGAGTACGAGCGGCCCTGGCCGCGGGACTGCATCGCGCCGAGCGAACCCATGCCGCGGTACGACTTGAACTGCTTGCCGTTGATGAACTGCAGCTCGCCCGGGGACTCCTCGCAGCCCGCGAGCAGCGAGCCGAGCATCACCGCGTCGGCGCCGGCCACCAGGGCCTTGCCGATGTCGCCGGAGTACTGCAGGCCGCCGTCACCGATGACCGGGACGCCGGCGGCGCGGGCCGCCAGCGCGGCCTCGTAGATCGCGGTGACCTGCGGGACGCCGATACCGGCGACCACCCGGGTGGTGCAGATCGAACCGGGTCCGACGCCCACCTTGACGCCGTCCACACCGGCGTCGATCAGGGCCTGGGCGCCGTCGCGGGTCGCGACGTTACCGCCGATGACGTCCACGCCGACGGCCGACTTGATCTTCGCCATCCAGTTGAGGGCGTTGCTGTTGTGACCGTGCGAGGTGTCGACGATGAGGAAGTCGACACCGGCCGCGGCCAGCGCCTGGGCCCGGTCCAGCGCCTCCGGGCTGGCACCCACGGCCGCACCGACGAGCAGCCGGCCCTCGGCGTCCTTGGCCGCGTTCGGGTACTGCTCGGCCTTCTTGAAGTCCTTGACCGTGATGAGGCCCTTGAGGATGCCCGACTCGTCGACCAGCGGAAGCTTCTCGATCTTGTGGCGGCGCAGCAGCTCCATGGCGTCCACGCCGGAGATGCCGACCCGGCCGGTGACCAGCGGCATCGGCGTCATGACCTCGCGCACCTGGCGCGAGCGGTCCGACTCGAAGGCCATGTCGCGGTTGGTGACGATGCCGAGCAGCTTGCCCGCCGGGTCGGTGACCGGGACGCCGCTGATGCGGAACTTGGCGCACAGCGCGTCGGCCTCGCCGAGCGTGGCGTCCGGGCTGACCGTGATCGGGTCCGTGACCATGCCGGACTCGGACCGCTTCACCAGGTCCACCTGGTTGACCTGGTCCTCGATCGAGAGATTGCGGTGCAGCACACCGACGCCGCCCTGACGGGCCATGGCGATCGCCATGCGGGCCTCGGTCACCTTGTCCATCGCGGCGGACAGCAGCGGGATGTTCACGCGTACGTTCCGCGAGATGAGCGACGAGGTGTCGACCGCGTTGGGCAGCACGTCAGATGCGCCCGGCAGCAGCAGCACGTCGTCGTATGTCAGCCCGAGCGTCGCGAATTTCTCGGGCACTCCGTCGACGTTTGCAGTCATGACACCTTCCCCAAATGGCCTTGATCGGTGCGGATGTCCATGCTAACGGCCTCCGTGCGTGTCTCATTCCACGAGCAAGATCACCCGGAGGTTCTGTACCTTCCTACGGGAGCCGCGACGGGCTCCGGCTCACTGCTCGGCGAGGGCCCGCAGCCGGCTCAGCGCACGGTGCTGGGCGACCCGGACCGCGCCCGGCGACATACCCAGCAGCTGCCCGGTCTCCTCGGCGGTCAGCCCGACCGCGACGCGCAGGACGAGCAGCTCACGCTGGTTCTCCGGGAGGTTGGCGAGGAGCCTCTTGGCCCAGGCCGCGTCGCTGCTGAGCAGCGCCCGCTCCTCGGGCCCGAGTGAATCGTCCGGCCGCTCGGGCATCTCGTCGGAGGGCACCGCGGTCGATCCGGGGTGCCGCATCGCGGCCCGCTGGAGATCGGCCACCTTGTGGCCGGCGATGGCGAAGACGAAGGCTTCGAAGGGTCTGCCGGTGTCCTTGTACCGAGGCAGCGCCATCAGTACGGCGACGCAGACCTCCTGCGCCAGGTCCTCCACGAAGTGGCGGGCATCACCGGGCAGCCGGTTCAGCCGGGACCTGCAGTAGCGCAGCGCGAGGGGGTGGACGTGGGCCAGCAGGTCGTGGGTGGCCTGTGCGTCGCCGTCGACGGCGCGGTGCACCAGAGCACCGATCACCGTCGTTCCGTCGTCGCGCATCGGACCATGGTGCCCCGGTGCCGCATCATCCGCGGCACCGCGTCCGTAGTTGTGCACCGAAGCGTTATGAGCGGGTGCGCCGGAAGTCATGTCCTGCGCCCTCCCCTTCCGCTCGACCGAATCGTTCCCGAGGAACTCCACATCTCAAGGATGCGGCATCGGCCGGGAAGCGTCACATACCGCGGGGGCGGCGGACTCCGCGGGCGGGAAACCGCCGGGCCCCGGGTCGCCCCGTCCGCCGGTGTGCGGACGGGGAGTGGATCGACTGCCGGCCGTGCCCGGTCCTCAGCGGACCAGGCCCCAGCGGAAGCCGAGCGCGACGGCGTGCGCCCGGTCCGAGGCTCCGAGCTTCTTGAACAGACGCCTGGCGTGCGTCTTCACCGTGTCCTCGGAGAGGAACAGCTCACGGCCGATCTCCGCGTTGGAGCGGCCGTGGCTCATCCCTTCGAGCACCTGGATCTCACGCGCCGTGAGCGTGGGCGCCGCGCCCATCTCGGCCGACCGCAGCCGGCGCGGGGCCAGCCGCCACGTCGGATCGGCCAGCGCCTGGGTGACGGTCGCCCGCAGCTCGGCCCGGGAGGCGTCCTTGTGCAGATACCCGCGGGCCCCGGCGGCGACCGCGAGCGCCACCCCGTCCAGGTCCTCGGCGACGGTCAGCATGATGATCCTCGCCCCGGGGTCGGCGGAGAGCAGCCGGCGGACCGTCTCCACACCTCCCAGACCGGGCATGCGTACGTCCATCAGAATCAGATCCGAACGGTCGGCACCCCAGCGGCGGAGGACTTCCTCGCCGTTGGCCGCCGTCGTCACACGCTCGACGCCGGGCACGGTCGCGACCGCGCGACGGAGCGCCTCTCGGGCAAGCGGGGAGTCGTCGCAGACGAGGACGGATGTCATGACCGCCCTCCGAAGCTGATGCGCGTCACCTTGAGCCTCCAGGCTGTTACAAGTCGTCACCTGTGCGGTTGACGCTCTCGGACATCTGCCCGATCGCTTTCTGTGTCAACCGCCTCCGCACTCTCAACGATGGTCACTCGAAAGAGTTACGGGTCGGAGGACAGGGTTCGGCACTCTACGTGAGGGCGCGGACACGGAGACGAGCCGCCACGGGTTGTGCAGCCGTCAACCGAACCTTCACAGGAACTTATGCACCATTTAGCGGGTTTTCTTCCCTTTTCACGGTGTCTGTGACTAGATTCGCAATCAGTCATATTTACATCTACTAACACCGTAGATGTACGGTCATGAACACGGTCAAAGACGGACAACAACGACGTTTCCGACTCAGCATGGTTTCGAGGGGACAAGCAATGGCAGATTTCTCCCGCCTTCCCGGACCCAACGCCGACCTGTGGGACTGGCAGCTGCTGGCGGCCTGCCGCGGGGTCGACAGCTCGCTGTTCTTCCACCCCGAGGGGGAACGAGGTGCCGCCCGGAGCGCCCGCGAGACCTCCGCGAAAGAGGTCTGCATGCGGTGCCCGGTACGCGCCGAGTGCGCGGCCCACGCACTGGCGGTACGAGAGCCCTACGGAGTGTGGGGCGGACTGACCGAGGACGAACGCGAGGAGCTCATGGGGCGGGCCCGCAACCGGCTGATCGCGGCGACGGCGCCCTCAGGACCCGCCTCGCCGCCCGGACACGGCTGACCCCTGTCACGGCCCCAGCGCGGCAGAAACGTTTCTTCGGCGTACCCGAACGCCGCCCCACGCCGCACGCGCCGCACCCTGCGGCCCGTGCCCCGCGGCCCGTGCCCGCGACCCCTCAGCGGGCGGCCGCCAGCGACAGCTGGTCCAGCGTGGCCGCCACCGCCGGGACCTGCGCCAGGTCGGGCAGGGTCAGCGCGACGATCTCGCGCTCGATGGCCGGCTCCACGGTGACGGTCAGGGCGCCCCTCGGGCGTACCGACTCGATCGCCAGCGCCGGCAGCACGGCCACCCCGAGGCCGGCGCCGACCAGGCCGATCACGGCGGGGTAGTCATCGGTGGCGAAGTCGATCCGGGGGGTGAAGCCGGACTCCTCGCAGACCTCCACCAGTTGCCTGCGACAGCGCGGGCAGCCCGCGATCCACGGTTCATCGGCGAGTTCGGCGATGCCCACCGCCGGCCGGCCCGCCAGGTGGTGGCCGGCGGGCAGCAGGCCGACCAGGCGGTCGGTGAGCAGCGGACGCACCACCAGGTCGTCCCACTCGGCGCCCTGCGTGCCGTACCGGAAGGCGAGGGCGATGTCGCAGTCGCCGTCACGCAGCATCTCCACCGAGCGGGGCGGCTCGGCCTCGACCAGGGAGACCCGGGTGCCGGGGTGGGCGGCCCGCAGCGCCGCGAGGGCGCCGGGGACCAGGGTGGAGCTGCCGCTCGGGAAGGACACCAGCCGGACCCGGCCGGCCCGCAGACCGGCGATCGCGGCGACCTCCTCCTCGGCGGCGGTGAGCCCGGCGAGGATGCCCGAGGCGTGCCGTACGAGCGCCTGACCGGCCTGCGTCAGCCGCATCTCGCGTCCGGTCCGGATGAGCAGCGTGGTCCCGGCGGAGGACTCCAGTGCCTTCATCTGCTGACTCACCGCAGGCTGCGTACAGCCCAGCTCGCGGGCGGCGGCGGAGAAGGAGCCGGTGGTGGACACGGCTCGCAGGACGCGGAGATGACGGGCTTCGATCACCCTTTGACTATAAGCGGCTCTTGGGTCAGGTGCGAATTGTTCGCGTGTGACTTTGGGCCGGAATGCGTTCGGCAGCCGCTCGGGGCGTCGGTAGCGTGCGGGGATGAGTGCGATGAGGGTGCTGACCGTGAACACGGGCCGGCCCGTGGCGGTGCCGTACACCGACTCCCCGGACGGGGTGACCGGGATCGACAAGCGTCCGGCCGACGGCCCGGTGCGGGTCACCGACCCCGGCCCCGAGGGCACCGGCGGCAGCGGTCTGGCCGGGGACGCGGTCTGCGACCTGCGCTTCCACGGCGGCTCCGACCAGGCGGTGTACGCCTTCGCCCGCGAGGAGCTGGACCGCTGGGAGGAGGCGCTGGGGCGCCCGCTGCCCAACGGGGCCTTCGGCGAGAACCTGACCACGGACGGCGTCGACGTCAGGGGCGCGCTGATCGGCGAGCGCTGGCGGGTCGGCCCCGATCTGCTCCTGGAGATCACCTCGGGCCGCATCCCGTGCCGTACGTTCGCCGGTCACCTCGACGAGCGGCAGTGGGTCAGGCGCTACACCCGGGCGGCCACCCCCGGCGCGTATCTGCGGGTGCTCACGCCCGGCTCGATCCGGGCCGGCGACCCGGTGGAGATCGTGCACCGGCCGGACCACGACGTCACGGTGGAGCTCCAGTTCCGGGCCGTGACGACCCGGCGGGAGCTGCTGCCGCTGCTGCTCCCGGCCGCGGAGGCGCTGCACCCCGAGCCGCTGAGGCAGGCGCGGGAGTACGCGGCCCGGCAGCGGTGAGCGCAGGGCGCCGGGCGGCGCGTCAGGGGGCCCGCGCGGGGCACTAACGTGCCGCGTATGACGACTGCACTGATTACGGGCGCCACCGCGGGCATCGGGGCCGCGTTCGCGCGGCGGCTCGCGGCCGAGGGGCACAACCTGGTCCTGGTGGCCCGCGACACCGAGCGGCTGCGCGAGCAGGCCACCGAGTTGCACGACCGGCACGGCATCGAGGCCGAGGTGCTGCCCGCCGACCTGTCGGCGGACGAGGGGATCGCGGCGGTCGAGGCCCGCCTGGGCGACCGCCTGCAGTCCGTCGATCTGCTGGTCAACAACGCCGGGTTCGGCAACAAGGGCAGCTATCTGGATGTCCCCATGGCCGACGAGCTGGCCATGCTGAAGGTGCACTGCGAGGCGGTCCTGCGGCTGACCTCGGCGGCCGCGGCCGGGATGCGGGAGCGCGGCAGGGGCGGAGTCGTCAACGTGGCCTCGGTGGCGGCGTTCGTGCCGCGCGGTACGTACGGGGCGTCCAAGGCGTGGGTCGTGCAGTTCACCCAGGGCGCGGCCAAGGACCTGGCGGGCTCGGGAGTGCGGCTGATGGCGCTCTGCCCCGGCTTCGTACGGACGGAGTTCCACCAGCGGGCCGGCATGGGCACCGGCAACATCCCGGGCTGGATGTGGCTGGACGCCGACAAGCTGGTGGCCTCGGCCCTGGCCGACCTGGCGCGCGGCAAGTCGGTCTCGATCCCCGATCCCCGGTACAAGGCGCTCATGGGGCTGGTGAAGGTGACCCCGCGCAGCCTGCTCGGGGGCGTCACCTCCAGGACGGGCCGGAAGTACGGACCCCGCTGACGGCCGGTCCCCCGGCACCGTGACGCCCCCGGCCGATTGTGATCGAATGATCAGAACAGCACATCGTTCGATCATCCACTATCGCCTGAGGGGCTGCCACCGTGCGCGAAGGTGCCACTGAACGTCATGACCGACTGCTGAACCTGGTACGCGAACGAGGCACCGCCCGGGTCTCGGACCTCGCGGACCGGCTCGGCGTCTCCCCGGTGACGGCACGCCGCGATGTCGAGGCACTGGCGGCACGGGGACTGCTCGACCGGGTGCACGGTTCGGTCTCCTGGCCCGCCGAACGCGGACCGGCCGGCACCCCGGCGGGCGGCGGCCCGGTCATCGGGATGCTGGCCCCGGCCGCCGTCTACTACTTCGCCGAGGTGATCCGGGGCGCCCACGAGGCCGCGGCCCGGCTCGGCGCGCGGCTGATCCTGCGGGTCACCGACTACCACCCCGAGGACGACGCGGCGCATGCCGCCGGGCTCCTCGCGGCCGGGGCGCAGGGGCTGCTGCTGGCCCCGAGCTGGACGGAGCCGGGCCACCCGGCCGCCTACAGCGGCTGGCTCGCCCAGCTGCCGGTGGAGCGGGTCCTGGTGGAGCGGACCGGGGTGCCGGGCGGGCCGCTGGACGGCCTCGACCGGGTCGGCTCGGACCACGCGCACGGGGTGCTGCTCGCCGTCCGGCACCTGCTGGAGCTGGGCCACGGCGCGGCGTTGCTGGTCGCGCGGGCGGACAGCCCGACGGCGCAGGCGGTCCGGGCGGGGTACGCGCGGGCTCTGTCGGTGCTGGGGCTGCGCGCGCCGGGCCCGGTGATCGAGTCGTCTTCGGACGAGCGCGATCCGGTGCTGTTCGAGCAGGCCGCGCTCCAGCTGCGGGACGCGGTGCGGCGCGGGCGGGCGACCGCGGCCCTGATGCACAACGACGAGGACGCCATCCGGATGATGCGGCGGCTGGCCGAGCTCGGCGTCCGGGTGCCCGACGATCTGTCGCTGGTCACGTACGACGACGAGGTGGCGGCGCTGGCCGACACCCCGCTCACCGCGGTCGCGCCGCCCAAGCGGGAGGTCGGACGCAGTGCGGCGGAACTGCTGGTCGAGCGGTTGTCGGGGGACCGTTACGGGGTCCCGTCCGAGCTGGCGCCGAGGCGCCACATCGCCCTGCTGCCGACCCTCCGGGTGCGGGACTCGTGCGCCCGGCCGTCGAACCGGCCGGTGGACCCGGAACCGTCCGGCACCTGACCCGGGCGGCCCGGGGCCCGTAGCCCGTAGCCGTAGCCCGTGGTCGTAGAAGGTATCCACCGCAGAAGGCACCCACCGCACGTCCCGTTCGCGGCAATTCAGCCCATTCACCGCCTCCCCGTTCGATCATTTTTCGATCATTCAATCTTTCGCTCTTGACTTCGCTCACCGCAGATCGAAACATCACGGCGAATGCCTGTTCCCGCACGTACAGGAGCTGTTCCCGTGAGCCGCAGTTGGTCCCGTCCCATCCATGCACTGGTCGGCGCTGCCACCGCCCTCGCCGTCCTGACGGCGTGCGGCAGCGCCGACGACTCCCCCGCCCGTGGCACCGCCGAGCACCCCGTGACCGTCTCCTTCTGGGCATGGACCAAGGGCTCGCAGGAGGTCGTGGACGCGTTCAACGCGACCCACGACACGATCAAGGTCGAGTTCGAGGAGATACCGTCCGGCGGTCTCGGCGGCTATCCGAAGATCGCCAACGCGGTGAAGGCGGGCATCGCCCCCGACCTGCTCTCGATCGAGTACCCGCAGCTCTCCGCGTTCGTCAGCCAGGGCTCGCTGCAGGACATCAGCGGCTACCTCACCGACGACATCAAGAAGAAGTTCCTGCCGCAGACCATCGAGATGACGACGCTCGGCGGCAAGAACTGGGCGGTGCCGTTCGACGCGGCGCCCCAGGTCTTCTACTACCGCAAGGACTTCTTCACCGAGCACCACATCGCGCTGCCGAAGACCTGGGACGACTTCCGGGCCGCGGCCGCCGACGTCAAGAAGGCCTCGCCGAAGACCAGGATCGCCACGTTCTTCCCGGACGACCCGACGTTCTTCCAGGCGATGGCCTGGCAGGCCGGCGCCCAGTGGTTCAGCGCCGGCAAGGACGCCTGGAAGATCGACACCACCGACCCCGCGTCGAAGCGGACCGCCGAGTACTGGCAGGGGCTCATCGACGACGGCCTGGTGAGCACCGCCTCCTCGTTCAGCCCGGAGTGGACCAGCTCCCTGAAGCAGGGCAACACGGTCGGCTACCTCGGCGCCTCCTGGAGCGCCGGCGTGCTCGCGGGCATCGTCCCCGAGGAGAAGGGCAAGTGGGCGGCCCTGCCGCTGCCCAGCTGGGAGGCCGACAAGCCCGCCAGCGGGATGATCGGCGGCTCCACCTTCGCCGTGAGCAAGAACAGTCACAAGGCGGCGGCCGCCGTCGAGTTCGCGCTGTGGATGTCCACCCACGAGGACGCCATCAGGGCCCGGATCGGCGCGAGCACGTCGAGCGCGCTGCCCGCGTCCCCGGCCATGGTGCCGATCGCCCGCAAGGCCTTCGACACCAGCTTCTACGGGGGCCAGGACCTGTACGGCCTGTTCACCGAGGCGGGTGCCTCGATCGGGCCCGACTGGGTGTGGGGCCCCAGCCCCGGTGCCACCAACTCCGCACTCGGCGACGAACTCGGTGAGGTCGTCGGCGGCAGCTCCACCCTGCCGCAAGCGATCAAGACCGCCCATGACGCCACTGTCGCCGATCTCAAGAAGCGCGGCCTGAAGGTCGAGGAGCCCTCATGAGCACGCCTCCCACGTCCGGTGCCCGCCCCGGCGGGCTGAGCGCGAAGGCCCGTACCCGGATCGCGGCCGGTACCTTCCTCACGCCGTTCTTCGTCCTGTTCACCGCCGCGATGATCATCCCGGTCTGTTACGCGCTCTGGCTGAGCCTGTTCACCGAGAAGCAGTCCGGGCTCGGCTTCGACGGCCCCCGCACGGTCTTCGACGGGCTCGGCAACTACGCCTCCGCCCTCGGGGACCAGGCGTTCCGCGACGGCTTCTGGGTGCTCCTGGGCTACTGCGCCTTCTACATCCCGCTGATGGCCGGCGGCGCGATCGTGCTGGCGCTGCTGCTGGACACCGCGCTGGCCCGCGCCCGGCGCTTCTTCCAGCTGGCGTTCTTCCTGCCGCACGCCATCCCCGGGCTGATCGCCGCGCTGATCTGGATCTACCTGTACACGCCGCAGCTCAGCCCCGTCGTCAAGGCGATGGAGTCGGGCGGCATCGGCTTCGACTTCTTCTCGTCCCAGGGCACGCTGCCCTCCATCGTCAACATCGCGCTGTGGGAGTGGCTCGGCTACAACGTGGTGATCTTCTACGCCGCGCTGCAGGCCGTCGACCGCTCCCTGCTGGAGGCCGCGACCGTGGACGGCGCGGGGAACTGGCGGATCGCCTTCTCCATCAAGCTCCCGCTGATCCGCTCCTCGCTGGTGATGGTGCTCCTCTTCACGATCATCGGCTCGCTCCAGCTGTTCACCGAGCCGCTGATCCTCAACCGGGGCTCCGGCTCGGCCGTCACCAGCACCTGGACCCCGAACATGTACGCCTACAGCGCCGCGTTCGAGCGCAACGACTACGGCCTCGCCGCGGCGGCCTCCGTGCTCATCGCCCTCGTCGCCGCCGTCCTCTCCTTCGTCGTCACCCGCTTCACCAACAACCGCAAGGAGGCACGGGCATGACCTCCCCCGTCATGGTCGATCCGGCCGCCCCGACCCGCACCCCCGCTCGCGCCGAGGGCCGTGCCCCCGTCGCCGCGGGCGGGGCCCGGTCCAGCCGCTGGCTGTCGAAGGGCGCGGTCAACGGCGTGCTGGTCATCGCCGCCGTGTACACGCTGTTCCCGCTGATCTGGCTGGTCACCGCGGCCACCAAGGACGCCGGGAACCTGCTGGGCGGTGACGTCTTCTCCTTCGAGGGCTTCAACCTCGGCGGCAACCTCTCCGCCCTTTCCACCTACCAGGACGGCGTCTACTTCCGCTGGTACGGCAACTCCCTGCTGTACGCGGGGATCGGGGCGCTCGGCTGCTCGCTGATCAGCGTCGCCGCGGGGTACGCCTTCGACAAGTACCGCTTCCGCGGCAAGGAGAAGCTGTTCGCGCTCGTCCTGCTGGGCGTGCTGCTGCCCTCGACCGCGCTCTCCCTGCCGCTCTACCTGCTGGCCGTGAAGACCGGGACCGTCAACACCTACTGGGCGGTGCTGATCCCGTCCCTGGTCAACCCCTTCGGTGTCTATCTCGCCCGGATCTTCAGCGCGGGCTACATACCGGACGAGGTCCTGGAGGCCGCCCGGATCGACGGGGCGGGCGAGATGCGCACCTTCTGGTCGGTGGGTCTGCGCATGGTCATGCCGGGGTTCGTGACCGTGTTCCTCTTCCAGTTCACCGCGATCTGGAACAACTTCTTCCTCCCCCTGGTCATGCTCTCGGACAAGAAGCTCTATCCGCTGAGCCTCGGCCTCTACAACTGGCACAGCACCGCCAACGCCGACCCCACCTTCTATCCGATGGTCGTCACCGGATCCCTCCTCGCCGTCGCTCCGCTGATCATCGCCTTCATCACCCTGCAACGTCACTGGAAGGCCGGTCTCACCGCCGGCAGCGTCAAGTGACATCCGAGGAGCCCGAGTTCCACCATGCACCACACCACTGACACCCGGCCCGCCGCACTCCTGGCGATGGGGTCCGGCATCGTCGAACGGCTGCTCACGCCCGGTCAGCGGGACCGGCTGACCGGCCTCGTCCGCATCGATCCGGATCTCGTCGCCCACCAGCTGCCCGACGCCTCCCCGCAGGTCGCCGCCGCGCTGGCCGAGGCCGAGGTCCTGTTCACCTGCTGGGGCGCGCCCCGGCTCACCGAGGAGGTCCTGGCGGCCGCGCCCCGGCTGCGCGCGGTCGTCCACGCCGCCGGCAGCGTCAAGCACCACATCACCGACGCGTGCTGGGAGCGCGGCATCCAGGTCACCTCGGTGGCGGCCGCGAACGCCCGGCCGGTGGCCGAGTACACGCTGGCCGCGATCCTCTTCGCGGGCAAGAACGTGCTGGGCAGCGCCCGCCGCTACCGGGAGCTGCGGGCCGCGCACGACTGGCGCGAGGAGCTCGACGGCTGGGGCAACCACGGCCGCACGGTGGGCATCGTCGGCGCGTCCCGGACCGGGCGCCGCGTCATCGAGCTGCTGCGGCCGTTCGACTTCGAGGTCCTGCTGTACGACCCGTACCTGGAACCGGCGGCGGCCACCCGGCTCGGCGTGGAGCCGGTCCCGCTCGACGAGCTCTGCGCCCGCAGCGGGATCGTCTCCGTCCACGCGCCGGAGCTCCCGGCCACCCGCAGGCTGATCGGCGCCGCCCAGCTGGCGGCCATGCCGGACGGCTCGACCCTGATCAACACCGCACGCGGTTCGCTCATCGACGAGCCCGCGCTGGTGACGGAACTGGTACGGGGACGGCTGCACGCCGTCCTGGATGTGACGGCCCCCGACCTGCCGCCGGAGACCTCGCCGCTCTACGACCTGCCGAACGTGCTGCTGACCCCGCACATCGCGGGCTCGCTCGGCAATGAGCTGCACCGGATGGCGGACCAGGCCCTGGACGAGCTGGAACGCTTCGCCGCCGGCCGCCCGTTCGCGGACCCGGTCCACGGGGACGCGCTCCCGCGCTCGGCGTAGTCGACCACGCTCGGGCCCCTCCGACGCGTTCGGGATCGCCGGGCAAGATCCAGCCCCTCCGGCGATTGAGGAGCGGGGGGCCGGGGGCAGCGTCCCCGGGGCTCCGCCCCGGACCCCGCGCCTCAAACGCCGGCGAGGCTGGATCTTGCCCGCCCGAGAGGCCGGTTTCGCCGACCCGAGCCGGAAGAAGCCACCGGCAGTGCCGGTTTCGCCGACCGGGGCCGGGCACGCAGCCGCAAGGCTGGATCTTGCCCCGGACACGCGAAAGGCCCGGCCCCCTCAGGGGACCGGGCCTCACCGCTTGCGCGGAGAGCTACGCGCTAGTGCGAGTGACCGTGGCCGTGACCGGCCTCGGCCTCTTCCTCGGCCGGCTTCTCGACGACCAGGGTCTCGGTCGTGAGCAGCAGCGACGCGATGGACGCGGCGTTCTCCAGGGCGGAGCGGGTGACCTTGACCGGGTCGATGACGCCGGCCTTGACCAGGTCGCCGTACTCGCCGGTCGCGGCGTTGAAGCCCTGGCCCTTGTCGAGCTCGGCGACCTTCGAGGTGATGACGTAGCCCTCGAGGCCCGCGTTCTCCGCGATCCAGCGGAGCGGCTCGACGGCGGCGCGGCGCACGACCGCGACACCAGTGGCCTCGTCGCCGGTCTTGTCGAGGTTGCCCTCGAGGACCTTGACGGCGTGGACGAGAGCGGAGCCACCACCGGAGACGATGCCCTCCTCGACCGCGGCGCGGGTCGCGGAGATGGCGTCCTCCAGACGGTGCTTCTTCTCCTTGAGCTCCACCTCGGTGGCCGCACCGACGCGGATCACGCAGACCCCGCCGGCCAGCTTCGCCAGGCGCTCCTGGAGCTTCTCGCGGTCCCAGTCCGAGTCCGTGGACTCGATCTCGGCCTTGATCTGGTTGACGCGGCCGGTGACCTCGTCGGACTTGCCGCCACCGTCGACGATGGTGGTGTCGTCCTTGGAGACGGTCACGCGGCGGGCGGTGCCCAGCACGTCCAGACCGGCCTGGTCGAGCTTGAGGCCGACCTCCTCGGCGATGACGGTCGCACCGGTGAGGGTGGCGATGTCGCCGAGCATGGCCTTGCGGCGGTCACCGAAGCCCGGGGCCTTCACCGCGACGGCGTTGAAGGTGCCGCGGATCTTGTTGACGACCAGGGTCGACAGGGCCTCGCCCTCGACGTCCTCGGCGATGATCAGCAGCGGCTTGGAGGCACCGGCCTGGATGACCTTCTCCAGGAGCGGCAGCAGCTCCTGGATCGAGCCGATCTTGCCCTGGTGGATCAGGATGTACGGGTCGTCGAGGACGGCCTCCATACGCTCCTGGTCGGTCACCATGTACGGGGACAGGTAGCCCTTGTCGAAGGCCATGCCCTCGGTGAACTCAAGGTCCAGACCGAAGGTGTTGGACTCCTCGACGGTGATGACACCGTCCTTGCCGACCTTGTCCATCGCGTCCGCGATGAGGTCGCCGACCTGGCTGTCCTGCGCGGAGAGCGCGGCCACGGCGGCGATGTCGGACTTGTCGTCGATCGGGCGGGCGGTCGCGAGGAGCTCCTCGGACACGGCCTTGACCGCGGCGTCGATGCCCTTCTTCAGGGCGGCCGGGGACGCGCCCGCGGCCACGTTGCGCAGGCCCTCGCGGACGAGCGCCTGGGCGAGGACGGTGGCGGTGGTCGTACCGTCACCCGCTACGTCGTTGGTCTTGGTCGCCACCTCCTTCACCAGCTGGGCACCGAGGTTCTCGTACGGGTCGTCCAGCTCGACCTCGCGCGCGATGGTGACACCGTCGTTGGTGATGGTGGGCGCACCGAACTTCTTGTCGATGACGACGTTGCGGCCCTTGGGGCCGATCGTCACCTTCACCGTGTCGGCAAGCTTGTTGACGCCGCGCTCGAGGGCGCGACGGGCGTCCTCGTCGAACTTCAGGATCTTCGCCATGGAGCTGAACTGTCCTCTCAAAAACACGAACTGCGCCCCTCGCCGCCCGGCTAGTTATTTCGCAGGGGGCCAGGGGCGCAGAACATAAGCAAACGTCGGGTGAATTACTTCTCGATGATCGCGAGCACGTCGCGGGCCGAGAGGACGAGGTACTCCTCGCCGTTGTACTTCACCTCGGTGCCGCCGTACTTGCTGTACAGAACGACATCGCCGGTCTTGACGTCGAGCGGAAGACGCTCGCCGTTCTCGAAGCGGCCCGGCCCCACGGCCAGGACGACGCCCTCCTGGGGCTTCTCCTTGGCGGTGTCCGGGATGACCAGGCCGGAGGCCGTGGTCTGCTCGGCATCGAGCGGCTGGACCACAATGCGGTCCTCGAGCGGCTTGATCGCAACCTTGGTGCTGGTCGACACGATCCGGTCTCCCCCTTCGGAGATCTCACGGGGTTAACAGTCTTTGGGTGGCGACCAGATGGGCCCGTCGTCGCGGGTGCCGGACCTGCCGGTCGCACAGTACTGCTGGCACTCTCCAGTGGGGAGTGCCAGCACTGAGACTATGGCCGCGATTAGCACTCGGTCAAGCGGAGTGCCAATTCACGCCCCTCGTGGCGTCCATGACGGACGACGCCGCGCCCCGGACCGGCCGGAACCGCGCCCTCCCGCAGGACAACGCTCCGCCCGCCCGTACCGTTCCGGCCCTCTCCCCCGGGCGGCCCCGCCGCCCGCCCGCAGGAGACGACGACCAGCGCCCCGGGCGCCCCGTGGTCGCCCCGCACCGCCGCGGCGCGCGACCCCGCCGGTCGCGCGGCCGGCCGGCTCGGCGGCGGGTTCACCCGCTGCGCGGCCTTGCGGCCGAGCCGTTCGATCGGGTCCACCGACTGCGCACAGCCGGTGGAGGCGGTCAGGAGCGCACCGGCGGCCAGCAGTCCGGCCAGCAGCCGGTGCGCCCCTCTCATACGTAGTCCTCCAGCCGGGCCACGGCGTATCCCTTGTCCGTGATGACCTTCATGACGGCCCTGACCAGGTCGGGCATGGAGCCCTTCCAGTCCTTCTCGCCGCGGAAGTGCGTGAGGATGATGTCTCCGGGGTGCAGGTCCTGGTCCTCCTCCCGCCACTCCATGTGGTCGGGGAAGGCCTCCTCCGACCACAGGGGCACGGCGGTGATGCCGCAGGACTTGGCGATCCGCAGGGTGTCGCCGTTGTAGTTGCCGTACGGCGGCCGGAAGAGCCGGGGGCGCTCGCCGAACTGCTTCTCGATGATGTCCTGCTGGTCGCAGATCTCCTGCTTCTGCTCGTCGTAGGAGAGACCGGGCAGATAGCGGTGGTTGAGCGTGTGGTTGCTGAGGGTGACGCCACGGGCCTGCGCGTCCTTGAAGTACCCGTAGTCGTCGCGCACCAGGTAGTCGCTGAGGAAGGCGCTGTACGGGATGTTCAGGTCCGACATCATCCGCAGCAGCTCGGGGTCCTTGTCGTCCCCGTCGTCCATCGTCAGGAAGACGATCTTCTCCTTGGTCGGGACGTTGGTGAAGACCGGCGGCAGCGAGTCGTCACCGCCCTCGACCTCGAAGCCCTTGCGGGTGGTGATGTGCGGCTTCACCGCGGGCGGGAGGGGCGCAGCCAGCGGAGTGCCCGCCAGGCCCCACTTCTTGGCGGCGACCGCGCGGGCCGCCTGGGCGAGGCGCGCCTTCTCGGCCTGGGCGGCGCGGGTGCCCGCCGCGCCCGCGTTGCCGGCCGGGCCGCCCGGCTGCCCGGCGAGGGCCTTGGTCCCCTGCTCCGGGGCCCCGGCGGTGGTGCGGCTGTCGGTGCCGGCCGCGCA
Organism: Streptomyces sp. 840.1; assembly: GCF_003751445.1. NCBI lineage: Bacteria > Bacillati > Actinomycetota > Actinomycetes > Kitasatosporales > Streptomycetaceae > Streptomyces > Streptomyces sp. 840.1. The sequence continues at coordinate 1,274,071 of NZ_RJUU01000001.1, forward strand.
GCCGGAGCCGACCGCGGCGACCAGGAGTGCGGCCAGGACCGCGTAGCCGGGCCGGCGCCGCAGGTATCCCCGCCCGCGCCCGGCCGCGCCCCGTCGCTGCTCCTGCTGACCCTGCGTCGCCTGTACCGGTCTGCGCCTGTTCATAGTAGATTCTTCCTTTTGTCGTACAAGCTGCATGGCGCCGCATACTGCCAGTACGTGATCGGGCTCCCGGGCCGACACCGCCGCCGGACCCGCCCGGTCCCCCGGCTGGCTCACAATGGGGCAGGTGAACGCTCTCGCCCCGACCGGCCCGCCCGACGACCCCGGCCAGCCCGACGCGTCCGGCACGTCCGGCGCCCCCGACCCGTCCGGCCCCCTCGCCGGCTTCCTGGCCCTGCGCACCCCCGAGGGCGCCGAGCTGCTGGCCGGGCTGCGCGCGTACGACCCCGCCACCGAACTCGCCACCGCCACCCGGCTGCGCCGCACCCACCCGGCCGGCCTCGTCTCGGCGGCGCTGGGGCAGGCCCGGCTGCGGCAGCGGGCCGTGGCGAAGTTCGGCGCCGAGGACGCGCACCGGATGTTCTTCACGCCCGACGGGGTGGAGCAGGCGACCCGCTCCTCGGTGGCGGCCCACCGCGCCGCACGGTTCGCGGGCACCGGCGTGCGCAGCGTCGCCGACCTCTGCTGCGGGATCGGCAGCGACGCCATCGCGCTGGCCCGTGCCGGGATCCGCGTCCTCGCCGTGGACCGCGACCCGCTGACCGCCGAGGTGGCGAGGGCCAACGCGGCCGCGCTCGGCCTGGGCGCGCTGATCGAGGTGCGGTGCGCCGATGTCACGGAGATCGACGCCTCGCCCTACGACGCGGTGTTCGTCGACCCGGCCCGCCGGGGCGGCCGGGGCCGGATCTTCGACCCGGAGGCCTACTCCCCGCCGCTGTCCTGGGCGACCGCCGCCGCGCTGAGGGCCCCGAGGGCGGCGCTGAAGATCGCCCCCGGCGTTCCGCACGAGGCGATCGGCCCGCAGGCGGAGGCCGAGTGGATCTCGGACGGCGGCGACGTGAAGGAGACGGTGCTCTGGTTCGGCGAGGGCTTCGAGGCCGGCTCGTACCGCGCCACCCTGCTCCCGTCGGGCGCCACCCTGTCGGCCCCGGCCGCACTGCCCGCCCCGCCGGTCGGGCCGGTGGGCCGGTACCTGTACGAGCCGGACGGCGCGGTGATCCGGGCCCATCTGGTCGCGGACATCGTGCAACGGTGCGGCGGCCGGCTGATCGACGGGATGATCGCGTACGTCACGAGCGACGAGCTGTACGACTCCCCGTACACCGCCGGGTACGAGATCACCGATCAGCTGCCGTTCAACATGAAGCGGCTGAAGGCGCTGCTGCGGGAGCGGAAGGTCGGCGTCCTGACGGTCAAGAAGCGCGGCTCGCCGGTCGAACCGGAGGAGCTGCGAAAGAAGATGAAGCTCCAGGGCCCGAACCGGGCCACCGTCTTCCTGACCCGGGTCGCGGACGCCCCGACGATGCTGATCGGCCACCCCGTGACCGGCCCGGAGGCAGGCCTGGCCTGACGGCGGGTGCCGCCGGCGGCCCCCCGCCAGGCGGCCCTATCCGAGGTCGGTCAGCTCGTCGGCGTACACCTGCGAAAGCGGCTGCGGGCCCACGTACTGCTGGCAGTTGCACTGCCCCGACTCGAAGCGGACCGGCTTCTTCTGCTCGTCCCAGGCGGTCGGCACCTCGACCAGCTCATGGCACTTGCCCTGCTTGTCGTGCTTGGCGAGGTGGTGCGTGCAGCCGCAGACCGGCTCCGGCGGCTTGTGCGCCGCCTCGACGGCCAGCCGTTCCCGCTTGCCGGCCTCCAGCAGTTCCAGCCTGCGCTCGTGCCGATTGCGCAGCGCCGTACGGGCGTTGTCGGCCAGCCAGCCGAATCCGCCCGTCCAGAAGATGATCAGCAGCCACCAGTACCACTCCATGACACGCCCTCCCCCTGAGTCCTGCGCACACGCGCCGTTCTCGTGTACGCGCCAAGGATAGGACCGGAGTCAGCGGTGCGCCCCGCCTCCGGAGGAGACCAGCGTGGCGGGCGCGGGCGCCCCGATCAGCACCCTGATCACCCAACGCCGGTGCAGGAGCGCCTTGGTGACGCCGATCAGGCCGATGAGCCAGCCGACGAGGCCGAGTCCCATGATGAGGGCCATCAGGCCGTAGGTGTCGTGGCCCCGGACCGCTCCGGCCGGAACGGCGACGCACGCGTACAGCCCGCACGCGCAGAGCAGGAAGGAGACCAGCAGCCAGACCAGGCTGGTCCCGGGCAGCCGGAGCGCGCGGTCGGCCGCCGGCTCACGGTCCAACTCGCCCCACTGCGCCAGCAGTCGGCGGATCAGTACGTCACGGCGCAGCCCGACGACGACCAGGATGACGGCCGGCACCAGGCAGCACACGCCCAGGACGAGGAGGACCAGGCCGATGATGGCGCTGATGACGTCGTAGGACTCCTCGAAGGTGATGAACGCCGTGCTGATCAGCGACCAGCCGAGGGCGCCGAGCGCACCCCAGAGCCACAGCAGCCCGAGCCGCCCGGGGCCCAGGTGCATCTTCACCAACTCGCCCAGAAGCAGGGCCCGGTCGGCGAGCAGCGCTCCCCGGTCGGGCCAGGTGCGTATCTCCACGGGCGGCGGGGGCGGGGGCAGCGCTGAACGGCGGGACATGGGCGAGACCCTACCGAGTCCGCCGGGTTCCGCGGGCCCGGACCGCCGCCCCCGTGCCGGCCGGCTCAGGCGTTGCGCAGGGCCTCGATGTCGAGCCGCTTCATGCCGAGCATCGCCTTCATCGCGCGGGCCGCCTTCTCCGGGTCCGGGTCGGTCAGGGCGTCACCGAGGCCGGGCGGGATGATCTGCCAGGAGACGCCGAACCGGTCCTTGAGCCAGCCGCACTGGCTCTCCTGTCCGCCGTCCGCGGTGAGCTTGTCCCACAGCTCGTCCGCCTCCTCCTGCGAGGCGCATTCCACGGAGAGGGACACGGCCTCGTTGAAGGGGAACTCGGGGCCGCCGTTGAACGCGATGTACTCGGTGCCCTCCAGCTGGAAGCGCACGGTCATCACGGCGCCCGCCTCGCCGGGTGCCGACGCCGTCCAGCGGGTCACGTCCAGGACCCGGGAGTCGCCGCCGATGACCGAGATGTAGTGGTCGGCGGCCTCCTCGGCCTGGTTGTGGTCGAACCACAGGAACGTGGTGATCTTCTGCATGGTCCTTCTCCTCACGCGGTGGTGCGGACGGTCGTGCAGGGTAGACCGGCCGCGGGGCCGGAACTCATCGGCCGCCGCGGTCCAGGTGTGCCGCCCGGTCCAGCAGCATCGCCCGTTCCCGTTGGTTACGGGTCAGCTCCGCCGCCCGTACGAACTCGGCGCGCGCCTCGTCCGTACGCCCCACCCTGACCAGCAGATCCCCCCGGACGCTCGGCAGCAAGTGGTACGCCTTGAGGGCCGGGTCGGCGGCCAGGGCGTCGGCCAGGGCCAGACCGGCCGCCGGGCCCTCGGCCATGGAGACGGCGACGGCGCGGTTGAGCTCGACGACGGGTGACGGGGTCAGGGCGGCGAGGCGGTCGTAGAGCGCCGCGATGGCGGCCCAGTCGGTGTCCTCGTACCGGGCCGCGCGGGCGTGGCAGGCGGCGATCGCGGCCTGCAGCGCGTACGGGCCCAGCGCCTGCCCCGCCGTGGCCGCCCCGGTGCCCGCGTTCCGGTCCGCCGCCCGGTTCGCGGTCTCGCTCGCCCGGAGCAGCGCGGCGAGGCCGCGGCGGATCAGCAGCCGGTCCCAGCGGGCCCGGTTCTGGTCGGCGAGCAGCACCGGCGCCCCGTCCGGCCCGGTCCTGGCGGTGGTGCGCGAGGCCTGGAGCTCCAGCAGCGCGGCCAGTCCGTGCACCTCGGGCTCCTGCGGCATCAGGCCGGCCAGCACCCGGGCCAGGCACAGCGCGTCCTCGCAGAGTCCCGGGCGCAGCCAGTCGTCCCCGGCGGTCGCGGCGTAGCCCTCGTTGAAGACGAGGTAGATGACCTCCAGCACCGATCCGAGCCGGGCCGCCCGCTCGGGGCCGTACGGCACCTCGAAGGGGACGGCGGCCCGGCCGAGCGTCCGTTTGGCCCGGACGATCCTCTGGGCGACGGCCGGCTCGGTGGCGAGGAAGGCGCGGGCGATCTCCTCGGTGGTGAGGCCGCCCAGCAGCCGCAGGGTGAGGGCGATCCGCGCCTCGGTGGAGAGCACCGGATGGCAGGAGGTGAAGATCAGCCGGAGCAGGTCGTCGTCGATGTCGTCCGGGTCGGCCGGGACGGGTTCCGGGGCGTGGCCCGGCCCGTCCGGGTCGCGGCCCATCTCGGCCAGCTTGCGGGCGTACGTCTCGCGGCGGCGCACCAGGTCGACGGCGCGGTGCCTGGCGGTGGCCATGAGCCAGGCTCCCGGGTTGTCCGGGACACCCGACTCCGGCCACTGCTCCAGCGCGGCGACCAGGGCGTCCTGCGCGAGCTCCTCCGCGATGCCGACGTCCCGCACGATCCGGGCGACTCCCGCGATGATCCGCGCGGACTCCATCCTGAACACCGTCTCAACCGCGCTCGCTGCCGTCACGGCCACCCATCAGAGCAGCCGCACCGGACCCCGGCAACCGAGGCCGGGCCGGTGGGGGGCGGTCGCTCAGGGTTCGTCGATGGCGCGGACCTCGCACGTGACGTTCCAGCTCTCCGGGTGGACCCGCAGGAAGCGCCGGGCCCATTCCAGCGCCTCCTCCTTGTCCTTGCACTGGAGGATGGCGTATCCGCCGACGACCTCCTTGGTCTCGGTGAACGGCCCGTCGGTGTAGCTGAGGGCGCCCCCGGACCAGTGGACGCGGGTGGACCCGGCGGTCGGGGCGAGCCCGGCGGTGTCCAGCATCACCCCGGCCTTGTTGATCTCCTCGAACAGGGCGGACACCCGTTCGTCGAAGCCGGGGTCGGGCTCGAATCCGGCGGCGGCCTGTTCGTCGAGACGGATGAGGGACATGAAGCGCGGCATGGTGGCTCCTCGGTCGGGAGGACGGGGGCTCTCCCCGGCTCTCACCCCTGCGTCGAACGGGACACGGCCGGATCGACACCTCCCGCGAAATTCTTCTGAGAATTCTCCGCAGCCGCCACCGGGATGCTCGAACCGCCCGCCCGTAACGCCGCCGCCCCCGCCCGGTCCTTCGGGTTCGGCCTCCGGGGCCGGGCGGGGACAATGGCCGGGTGCCAGGGACAGAGAAGAATCCGCCGGGGCCGAAGCGGTCCGTGGGGCGTCCGCGCCGGCTCGACCCGGACGCCATGGTCGCCACCGCGCGCCGCATCATCGAGGACGAGGGCCTGAGCGCCCTGAGCATGCGGCGGGTGGCGAAGGAGCTCGGCTCCACCCCGATGGCGCTCTACCACTACGTCCAGGACAAGGACGAGCTGCTGATGCTCACCCTGTCCGGGACGGCCGCCGCCTTCCCGCGCCCCGAGCTGCCCGCCGACCCGCGCGAGCGGCTGACCGCGGTCGCCGCGCACATGCACGGGATCCTCTCGCGGATCCCCTGGGTGCTCGACGTCCTGGCGCTGGGCGAGCTGACCGACCGCAACGCGCTGTGGATGGTCGAGGAGATCATCGACTGCGCGCTCGCCTGCGGCCTCTCCCCCGGGCGGGCGGTGCGCCTCTACCGGACGGTCTGGAGCTATGTCTACGGCGACCTGGTCTTCCGCCGGGCGGCCGCCAGGCGCGCCGAGCACCCGCCGGTCAAGAGGTACTTCCCCGACATGGTCACCGAGGAGGACGCGGCGGAGCTGCCCCGGCTCACCCAGATCAAGGACGACTGGCGCGCGTACGCCGCCGACTACGACGTGGTGGACGAACTCGACGCGATCATCACCGGTCTGCTGACCCGAGGGACTCGAAGCGCCAGCGGTGCACCGGCCGGGTGACGGTCCCCGCGTCCGGCTCGGGCAGCTCCGGCAGCTCGTCGCCGTACGCGCCCTCCCACCAGGTGATGACCAGGACCCGGTCCTGCGGGGCGCGCAGCAGCTCGCTGCGCAGCGGGGGCCGGGCCAGCTCGCCCGCACGGGCACGCGCCCACTCCAGCAGCTCCGCGCCCCGGCCTTCGGTCGCGCGGGCCTCCCACATCAGGGCGACGGTCGCGGCACTCATGAGTAGAGGTTGTCCTTGCTGATCTCGTGCACGTGATCGTGGGTGTGGCCGTGGCCGTGGGCGGTGCCCGGTACGTGGGGCTCGGTCACCGGCAGCGAGGAGTCGGCCGACAGCTCCAGGTCGGAGGGCGGCCGGTTGCGGGCCACCATCTCCGCGCCCAGGGCGGCGACCATCGCGCCGTTGTCGGTGCACAGGCCGGGGCGCGGCACCCGCAGCCGGATGCCGGCGCGCTCGCAGCGCTCCTGGGCGAGTGCCCGCAGCCGCGAGTTGGCCGCGACCCCGCCGCCGATCATCAGGTGGTCGACGCCCTCGTCCTTGCAGGCGCGGACGGCCTTGCGGGTGAGCACGTCCACCACGGCCTCCTGGAAGGACGCCGCCACGTCCCGTACCGGCACCTCCTCGCCGGCCGCGCGCTTCGCCTCGATCCACCGGGCGACGGAGGTCTTCAGGCCGGAGAAGGAGAAGTCGTACGCGGGGTCGCGCGAGCCGGTCAGACCGCGCGGGAACGCGATGGCCGCCGGGTCGCCCTCCCTCGCCAGGCGGTCGATGACCGGACCGCCGGGGAAGCCCAGGTGCAGCACCCGGGCGATCTTGTCGAAGGCCTCGCCCGCGGCGTCGTCGATGGTCGCGCCGAGCGGCCGTACGTCGTTGGTGATGTCGGGCGCCAGCAGCAGCGAGGAGTGCCCGCCGCTGACCAGCAGTGCCATCGTCGGCTCGGGCAGCGGGCCGTGCTCCAGCTGGTCGACGCAGATGTGCGAGGCGAGGTGGTTGACCCCGTACAGCGGCTTGTTCAGCGCGTACGCGTACGCCTTGGCCGCCGAGACGCCGACGAGCAGGGCGCCGGCCAGTCCGGGGCCCGCGGTGACGGAGATGCCGTCGAGGTCGCGGCCGCTGACCCCGGCCTCCTTCAGGGCGCGCTCGATGGTCGGGACCATCGCCTCCAGGTGCGCGCGGGAGGCGATCTCGGGGACGACGCCGCCGAAGCGGGCGTGCGTGTCGACGCTGGAGGCGACGGCGTCGGCGAGCAGCGTCGTCCCTCGGACGATGCCGACGCCGGTCTCGTCGCAGGAGGTCTCGATACCGAGTACGAGGGGTTCGTCAGCCATCAGTCAGATCTCTGTTTCCTGTGCGTGCCCCGGTACGTCTTCGTGTACGTGGAGGCGCATGACGAGTGCGTCGATGTTGCCCGGCTGGTAGTAGCCGCGGCGGAAGCCGATCGGTTCGAAGCCGAAGCGTTCGTACAGCTTCTGCGCCCGGGTGTTGTCGACCCGGACCTCGAGGAGCACCTCGGCGCACTCGAAGGCCGTGGCGTGCTTCAGCAGATCGGTCAGCAGCTCGGAGCCGAGGCCGCCGCCCCAGTGGTCGCGGGAGACGGCGATCGTCTGTACGTCCGCGAGGTCACCGGCCGCCGCCAGGCCCGCGTACCCGACGATCCGGCCGGTCGCCGGGTCCTCCGCGACCACGTAGCGGCGGGTCGCCTGCGGGCCGCGGGCGTGGGCCAGCTCGGACCAGAACATGCCGGGCGACCAGGCGTCGTCCGGGAACAGCTCGTGTTCGAGGTCGAGCACCGGGTCGATGTCCCACCAGCGCATCTCGCGCAGTGCAGCGGTCACGGCGCTCACTTCGGCGTGACCACCTTGTAGTTCTTCGGGACCTGCGCGTCGGGCCTGCGGAGGTAGAGCGGCCGGGGCGGCAGCATCCCGGCGCCCGAGGCGAGCCGTTCGGCGGCGAGGGCGGCCAGGGCGCCAGCCGCGAGGTGCTCGGGGCCGCGCGCGTCCGGGAACGCCTCGGGGTAGAGCACGGCGCCCGCGCCGACCACCGGAAGGCCCGCGAGCTGCCCGGCGATGTCGGCGGGCCGGTCGACGGCGGGTTCGCCGGTCCGGGTGCGGGGGTCCTCGTACCGCGCCCAGTAGACCTCCTTGCGGCGGGCGTCCGTCGCGACGGCGAACGGGCCCTCGATGCCGGCCTGTCCGGCGGCGTACGCGAGGCCGTCCAGGGTGCAGAGTCCGTGCACGGGCACGGAGAGCACCGATCCGAACGTCGCGGCCGTCACCAGGCCTACCCGCAGGCCGGTGTACGGGCCGGGGCCGACGCCCACGACCACGTCCGTGACGGCGTCGAGTTTCACCCCGGCCTCGGCGAGGACCCGGTCGACGGCGGGCAGCAGCAGCTCCCCGTGCCTCCGGGCGTCGACCTGAGCGGACTCGGCGACGACACGGGTCCCGTCGTGCAGGGCGACGGTGACGGCGGGGGTGGCGGTATCCATAGCGAGCAAGAGCACGCAAACAGCCTACGGCTCCGGCGCGGGGGCGACCGCGCCCCGTACGGCGTCCCGGCCCGGGGGGCCACGGCTGCTACCGTCACCGGGTATACGCGGAGTACGTGTAAACGCTTGTACGACAACCAACAGCGAAAGAGGCGCGCACGGTGTCAAGGGGCAGCTCGGGAATCGTGGTCGCGCTCACCGCGGCGGCCGTGGCCGCGGTGAGCTTCCTGGCCTACCAGGCGTCGGCGAACGCCCCCGACACCGTCGCCCCGAAGCCGAAGGCGTCCAGCAGTTCCCCGGCCGCCGGCCACGCCGAGCCGAAGCCGAAGAAGGACCCGCTCGCGGTGCCGGGCTCGTCGGGCACCGGGATGCGCGTGGTCTACGCGCTGGCCGACCGGCGGGTGTGGCTGGTGGACGCGAAGGGCAAGGCCTCGCGGACCTTCAAGGTCATGCCGAGCGCGGTCAGCGCGCTCCCCGGGACGTACCGGGTCACCTCGCGCTCCAACAGCGTGACCGGCTCCGACGGGGTACCGATCGAACACGTGGTGCGGTTCGCGACGACCAACGACGTGGCCATCGGCTTCAGCGCCGCGCAGGACGGCTCGATGGAGAGCCCGGACCCGACGCTGAAGGCGGGCGGTGTACGGATGTCCCGTGCGGACGGCGACGCGGTGTGGACGTTCGCCACGGTCGGCGCGAAGGTCGTCGTGATCCCGTAACCGGCTCAGCCGGCCGCTCCGGGCCGCGTCCGGTCACTCCTGGGCCGGCCGGGGATGGAGGACGTCCTCGCGCGCGCCCCAAACCGGCGCCCGGCTGACGTCCTCAGACGCCGGACGGCCCTGCGGTACCGGTCGGGCCGGACGTCCCCTGGTCGTCCGACGGGGCGGAAGCGGGACAGGCCGCCCCCGGGCGTTCCGCGTCCGGCGGTGTGGACACCGCGTTCGCCGCCGCCCCCGCCGCCAGCAGATCACTCATCGTTACCGCCCGCGGGGGCCGCACGTCACTCTCGGATGTCGGCATGGACGCCTCCTGGGCTCCGGTGGAAGGCACGGTTAGGCAGACCTAACCTGCTCTCGCCCTCCATGTCACCACGCATGCCCCGCCCCGCGCAACAATTTGCCGACACCGCGTCGGAAAGAGGCGTCGCTCAGGCCCCGGAAGGCTCGTCGTCCCCGTCCGTCACCCACGGTTCCCACGGCGCGAGACGCAGCCCCGCCCAGCGCGCGCCCACGCCCACCAGCGTCACCGCGCGCCGCTCGTCGTCCGTGTCGCCGACCGCGCGGTCGATCAGCACCTGGAGCCGGTCGTCCGCCAGCTCCTCGACCTTGCCGTCGCCCCACTCGACGACGACCACCGATTCCGGCAGCGACACATCGAGGTCCAGGTCCTCCATCTCGTCGAGCCCGCCGCCCAGCCGGTACGCGTCGACGTGGACCAGAGCCGGGCCGTCCCCCAGTGGCGGGTGGACGCGGGCGATCACGAACGTCGGGGACGTGACGGCGCCGCGCACCCCGAGGCCCTCACCGAGGCCGCGGGTCAGGGTGGTCTTGCCGGCTCCGAGTTCGCCGGTGAGCATCACGAGGTCGCCGGGGCGCAGCACGCCGGAGATCCGGCGGCCCAGGGCCTGCATCTGTTCGGGGGACTCGACGGCCAGCGTCACGCTGACGGTGCCGGACGCGTTCGCGGCGGTCTCAGCGGCCGCCGGGCTGTTGTGCGGTGCTTCCATGCCCGCCAACGTTAGAGGATTCCGGTACGGCTCCGGCCCGCACCAGCAGGTCGGCCAGCCGGTCGGTGACCGTCTCCGGGTGCTCCAGCATCACCAGGTGCCCGGCGTCCGGGACGATGACCAGCTCCGCGTCGGGCAGCCGGTCCGCGATCGCCTCGCTGTGCGAGCTGGGGGTCACCAGGTCCTTGTCCCCCGCCAGGATCAGCACCGGGACGTCCAGGAACAGGGGCAGTGCGGCGCTCTTGTCGTGCTCGGTGAAGGCCGGGTAGAACTCCGCGACCACATCGATCGGCGTGGACTCGATGAGGCGCTCGGCGAACCGCTCGACCGCCGGGTCCACGTCCCGTGAACCGAACGAGTACCGCTTGATGAGCCCCGCGAACAGGTCTGCGGTCGCCCGCCTGCCCCGCTCCACCAGCTCCGCCTGCGAGCCGAGCGCCTTCAGCACCCCGGGCAGCACCCGCCGCACCGCGTTCACGCCCGCCACCGGCAGCCCGAAGTTGACCTCCCCGAGCTTCCCGCTCGACGTGCCGACGAAGGCCACGGCGGCGACCCGGTCGCGCATCAGGGCCGGGTACTGGTCGGCGAACGCCATGATCGTCATGCCGCCCATCGAGTGCCCGACCAGCACCACGGGGCCCTCGGGCGCGGCCGCGTCGATGACGGCCTTGAGGTCGCGGCCGAGCTGGTCGATGCCGACGTGGACGCCCTGGGCCTGGGCCCGGCCGCGCTCCGAGCGGCCGTGGCTGCGCTGGTCCCAGTGGACGGTGCGCACCAGGCCGCGCAGGGCCGCGCGCTGGAAGTGCCAGGAGTCCTGGCTGAGGCAGTAGCCGTGGCTGAAGACGACCGTGACCGGGGCGGGGGCCTTGCGCCCGAAGAGGCGGCGCCTGCGCGGACCGGTGGCGTTGCCGGGGGGCGTGCCGCCGCTGCCGCCGCCGGGTTCGACCTCGTCGATCTCGTAGTACAGCTCGGTGCCGTCGTCGGCGGTCGCCCGGCCCGGCAGCCCGCGCAGCGAGCCGTACGGCCCGGTGGCGTCCAGCGCCAGCCGGGCCCGCTTGCGCATCCCCCGGCCGACCGTCAGGCGCTCGACCGCGACACCGGCGGCGGCGCCCGCCGCGATCACGCCTATGGCGGCCCCGGCGACCCCCGCCCGGCGCCAGCCGACCGTCGAAGCGGCCGTCGCCATCGCGTCCCCCGCGCTGATCTCGCTCACCGTGCCGCGCTCCTCGTGGGTCGTGTCGTTCGGGTCAGGGCCGGCCCGTTCACATCCGCTCCGATCACACCAGCTGCGTTCACATCAGCTGCGATCACATCAGCTCCGACCGGATCAGCCCCGGTCCAATCTGCTCCGATCCGATCAGACCGAATCTGATCGTGCCCGGTCAGGAACGCTTCCTCGGTCAGGACCCGGCCGACTTGCCGTCCGCCGTCGCGTCCCGGTAGACGCGCGGCACCCGGCCGCCGATCCGGGTGACGATCTCGTACGCGATCGTGTCCGCCGCCCGCGCCCAGTCCTCGGCGCTCGGCTCGCCCCGGTCCCCCGGGCCGAACAGCACCGCCTCGCTGCCCTCCGCGACCACGTCCCCGCCGAGGTCGACGACGAACTGGTCCATGGCCACCCGGCCCGCGACCGTCCGCCGGACACCGCCGACCAGGACCGGGCCCCGGCCCGACGCGTGGCGCGGAATGCCGTCCGCGTACCCCACCGGCACCAGGCCCAGCGTGGTCTCGGCGGACGTCGTGTAGTGGTGCCCGTAGCTGATGCCGTGCCCGGCCGGCACCTGCTTGACCAGGGCGACCGAGGCGGCGAGCGTCATCACCGGACGGAGTCCGAAATCGGCCGGGGTGCCGAGTTCGGGGCTGGGCGAGATGCCGTACATGGCGATCCCGGTCCGCACCAGGTCGAAGTGCGACTCGGGGACGGTCAGCGTCGCCGGGGAGTTGGCGATGTGCCGCACCTCGGGCTCCACACCGGCCTTCTCGGCGTACGCCACCATGTCGCGGAACACGTCCAGCTGGGCGGCGATGGAGGGGTGGCCGGGCTCGTCGGCGCAGGCGAAGTGGGACCAGAGGCCGGTGATCCGGACGGTGCCGGCCTGCTCGGCGGTGCGGGCGGCGGCGACCAGCTCGGGCCAGTCGGCGGGCTGGCAGCCGTTACGTCCGAGGCCGGTGTCGGCCTTGAGCTGGATCCGGGCGGGGCGGCCCGCCTCCGCAGCCGCCGCGGTGACCTCGCGCAGCGCCCACATGCCGCTGACCGAGACGTCGACATCGGCCTCGATCGCCTCGCGCCAGGGCCCGCCGGGCGTCCACAGCCAGCACATCACCCGGCCGCCGAGCCCCGCCGCGCGCAGCGCCAGCGCCTCCTGCGGCGTCGCGGTGCCCAGCCAGGCCGCCCCGGCTTCGAGCGCGGCGCGGGCGCAGGGCACCGCGCCGTGTCCGTAGGCGTCGGATTTGACGACGGCCATGAGCTGCGCGCCGGACGCCCGTGCGCGCAGAGCGCGCACGTTGGCGCGGAGTGCGGCGAGGTCGATCTCGGCACGGGCTCTCAAGGACGCTGTCTCGTTCATCGCGCCCAGTGTCTCAGAGCCGTGCGGTGCGGCCCCCGGGCGCCGCCTGGCGCGCCGGATGTCCGGGGTCAGTCGCGGTGCAGCTCGTGCTCCAGGTGGTCGACGAGGACCGGTACGTGGCTGTGCGGGACGTCCTTGACCGCCGTGACGAGGGTCACCGGGCCGCCGTCGCGGACCAGTGCGACGAGTTCACCGACGGCCTCGGTGTGTACGGGGTCGGCCAGTTCGGCCCGGTAGCGGTCGACGAAGTCGTCGTAGCGGGTGCCGGAGCGGTCCTCGTGGTACCAGGAGCGCAGTTCCTTCGACGGGGTGAGGTCCTTGAGCCACCTGTCGATCGCGGCGCGCTCCTTGGCCACCCCGCGCGGCCAGAGCCGGTCGACCAGCACGCGGGTGCCGTCGCCGTCCTCCTGCGGGTCGTACACCCGGCGCACCCGCACGTCACCGCTGCCGCCCACGCCGATCACTCCCTCGCTCGGTTCTCCCACCATCGCTCAGGCCCGTACGTCCCGCCAGGCCGCCCGGACGGCCTCCGCGACGTCCTGGGCGGCGACCGGGGAGCCGTCCGAGGCGTGCCGGGCCGCGAGGCCGTGGAGGTGGGCGCCGACGGACGCCGCGTCGCGCGGGGCGAGGCCGGCGGCGAGCAGCGACCCGGTCAGTCCGGAGAGCACGTCGCCGCTGCCCGCGGTGGCGAGCCAGGACGTGCCGGTGGGGTTGACCCGCACGGGGGCGCCCGGGTCGTCGGTGGCGATCAGCGTCGTCGAACCCTTGAGCAGGACCGTGGCGCGGAACCGGGAGGCGAGTTCGCGTACGGCGTCGAGCCGCCCCGCCTCGACCCGGTCGCGCGGGACGCCGAGCAGCGCCGCGGCCTCCCCGGCGTGCGGGGTCAGGACGGTGGGGGCGGTGCGCGCCCGCACGGCGGCGGCGTCCAGCAGCCGCAGCCCGTCCGCGTCGACCAGCACCGGGACGTCCGCGGCCAGCACGTCGGAGACCGCCTCGACGGCGTCCGTCCCGTCGCCCAGGCCCGGACCGACGACCCAGGCCTGCACCCGGCCGGCCTTCGACGGCGGTCCCGCGTGGACCAGGGTCTCCGGATGCCGCGCGATGACCGCGTCGGCCCCCGGTCCGACGTAGCGCACCGCACCGGCCCCGCCGCGCAGCGCCCCGGAGACGGCCAGCACCGCAGCGCCGGGATAGCGCGCCGATCCGGCGGCGATGCCGACGACGCCGCGCCGGTACTTGTCGCTCTCGGCGCCCGGTACGGGCAGCAGCGCGGCCACGTCCGCGTACTGGAGCGCCTCCAGGTCGGGCACCTCCGGCAGTTCGGCGCCGAGCCCGATGTCGACGAGGTGCAGCGCCCCGGCCCGTTCGGCGGCCGGGTCGATGAGCAGCCCCGGCTTGTACGCCCCGAAGGTGACGGTCGCGTCCGCGCGGACGGCGTCCCCCAGCACCTCGCCGGTGTCGGCCTCGACGCCGCTGGGCAGGTCGACGGCGAGGACGGGTGCGTGGTGCGCCGTGTAGCGGGCGACGAGCTCGGCGGCGCCGGGCCGCAGTCCCCCGCGTCCACCGATGCCGGTGACGGCGTCGACGACGAGGTCGACGCGCCCCGCCCAGTCCCGGTGCCGGCTCGTCGCCGGGAGATCGGCGCCGTCCACCACCCGGCCGCCCGCCGCGAGCAGCGCCCGGCTGCCGCCCTCGTGGGCCCGGCCCGGGGAGACCCGCACGGCCAGCACTCCGGCCCCGCGCCGGGCGAGCCGGGCGCCCGCGTACAGCGCGTCGCCCCCGTTGTCGCCGCTGCCGACGAGGAGGACGACCCGGGAGCCGTAGACCCGGCCGCCGCGCCGCAGCAGGTCGGCGCAGGCGGCGGCGAGCCCGGCGGCGGCGCGCTGCATCAGCGTGCCCTCCGGGAGCCGTGCCATGAGGGCTTGTTCGGCAGCTCGTACGGTCGAGACGCTGTAGGCGGTACGCATGGCTCCAACGTACGCAGGAATCGCCCGCCACGCCCCGGCTCAGCCCTCCGCGATCACCACGGCGGACGCCACCCCCGCGTCATGGCTGAGCGATACGTGCCACTGCCGTACGCCCAGTTCGGCGGCGCGCGCGGCGACCGTGCCGCTCACCCGCAGCCGGGGCTGCCCGCTCTCCTCGACGTACACCTCGGCGTCCGTCCAGAGCAGCCCGCCGGGGGCGCCGAGCGCCTTGGCGAGCGCCTCCTTCGCGGCGAACCGCGCGGCCAGCGAGGCGACCCCGCGCCGCTCGCCGTCCGGCAGCAGCAACTCACTTTCCAGGAAAAGGCGTTGGGCCAAATTCGGCGTACGCCGTATCGCCGTGTCGAACCGCTCGATCTCCGCCACATCGATCCCGACCCCGATGATCACGTAACCGCCCCACTCACTTCATCGCACTCATTCCACGGTGACGGACTTCGCCAGATTGCGCGGCTGGTCCACTTCGTTGCCCCGGGCCGTCGCCAGCTCGCAGGCGAAGACCTGGAGCGGAACGGTGGCGACCAGCGGCTGGAGCAGCGTAGGCGTTGCGGGAATCCGGATGAGGTGGTCGGCGTACGGGACGACCGCCTCGTCGCCCTCCTCGGCGATGACGACGGTGAGCGCGCCGCGGGCCCGGATCTCCTGGATGTTCGACACGATCTTGCCGTGCAGCACCGAGCGGCCGCGCGGCGACGGCACCACCACGACGACCGGCAGGCCGTCCTCGATCAGCGCGATCGGCCCGTGCTTGAGCTCACCGGCGGCGAACCCCTCGGCATGCATGTACGCGAGTTCCTTCAGCTTCAACGCGCCTTCCAGGGCGACCGGGTAGCCGACGTGCCGGCCGACGAAGAGCACCGTGTCGTGGCCGGCCAGCGAACGCGCCAGCGCCCGCACCGGCTCCATGGTGCCCAGGACCCGCCGGACCCCGCCGGAGATCTCGGAGAGCTGGCGGATGACGGTACGGATCTCGTCGCCCCACTTGGTCCCCCGGACCTGGCCGAGGTACAGCGCGACGAGGTAGCAGGCGACGAGCTGGGTGAGGAACGCCTTGGTGGAGGCGACGGCGACCTCGGGCCCGGCGTGCGTGTACAGGACGGCGTCGGACTCGCGCGGGATGGTGGACCCGTTGGTGTTGCAGATGGCGAGGACCTTCGCGCCCTGCTCGCGGGCGTGCCGCAGCGCCATCAGGGTGTCCATCGTCTCGCCGGACTGCGAGATGGCGATGACGAGGGTGCGCTGGTCCAGGATCGGGTCCCGGTAGCGGAACTCGCTGGCCAGCTCGGTCTCGCAGGGGATGCGGGTCCAGTGCTCGATGGCG
This sequence comes from Streptomyces sp. 840.1, assembly GCF_003751445.1. Taxonomy (NCBI): domain Bacteria; kingdom Bacillati; phylum Actinomycetota; class Actinomycetes; order Kitasatosporales; family Streptomycetaceae; genus Streptomyces; species Streptomyces sp. 840.1. The sequence continues at coordinate 1,290,093 of NZ_RJUU01000001.1, forward strand.
TACTTGGCGATCATCCCGGCGTGGAACGCGGTCCCGCAGGCGACGATCACCACCTTGTCGACCTCGCGCAGCTCGCTCCGGGTGATCCGCACCTCGTCGAGGTGGAGGGTGCCCTCCGGGTCGATCCGGCCGAGGAGGGTGTCCGTGACGGCCTTCGGCTGCTCGGCGATCTCCTTGAGCATGAAGGAGGGGTAGCCGCCCTTCTCGGCGGCGGAGGCGTCCCAGTCCACGTGGTACGGGAGGACCTCGGCGGGCCGCCCGTCGAACCCGGTGACGACGACGCCCTCCCGGCGCAGCTCCACCACCTGGTCCTGGCCCAGCTCGATCGCGGACCGGGTGTGCGCGATGAACGCGGCGACGTCGGAGGCGAGGAAGGCCTCGCCCTCCCCCACACCCACCACGAGCGGCGAGTTCCGCCGGGCCCCGACCACGACGTCGGGCGCGTCGGTGAACACGGCGACGAGGGTGAACGCGCCTTCGAGCCGCCGGCAGACCCGGCGCATCGCCCCGGCCGGGTCGGGGTCGTCCGCGTACGCCTCGGCGAGGAGGTGGGCGACGGCCTCGGTGTCGGTCTCGGAGACCAGCTCGTGGCCGCGCCCGGTCAGTTCGGAGCGCAGGGCGGCGAAGTTCTCGATGATCCCGTTGTGCACGACGGCGACGCGTCCCGCGTTGTCCAGGTGCGGGTGTGCGTTGGCGTCGGTGGGCCCGCCGTGGGTGGCCCAGCGGGTGTGGCCGATCCCGGCGCTCCCGGCCGGCAACGGCCGCTCGACCAGCAGCTTCTCCAGATTGACGAGCTTCCCGGCCCGCTTGGCGGCAGCCAGCCCGCCATCGGCGAGGACGGCGATCCCGGCGGAGTCGTACCCCCGGTACTCCAGCCGCTTGAGGCCCGCGACGACGACGTCCTGCGCCGACTGCCCACCGACGTATCCGACGATTCCGCACATAACGGTCCCTTCATGGTCATCTGGTTACGTTCCCCGCATAGTCGCAGAAGGTCCCGCCATTTCAGGCCCACGTCGGCCACATCGAGCCCGTCCGGTCGCCCCACTCCCGCACCGCGCCGAGCAGCCGGTGTACCGGCCGCTTCCACGGGTAGGTGGAACAGCGACCCGAGCAGCGAAGTGGGAGCCACTCGTACGTTGAGTGGCTCCCACTTCGCTGTCTGCCTCACGAGAGCCGGTGGCCTCCGGGGCCGCTCCGATCCTCAGCAACCAGGGCCGGCGGTCACACCGGCACGCCCTCGGCCGGACCGGCCGGGCGCAGGAAGGTGCGGTCGTAGCGTCGGATGCAGCGGGTCTCCGCGCCGAGACGCAGGAGACGCTGGGCCTCGGGGTCGTCGCGGATCGCGGTGCGGTAGACCTCGTACGCGGCCAGGCTGGAGAAGGAGAAGAGGGCGTAGGCGATGTCGCTGGCGCCTTCGTGCGGCAGGAAGCAGCCGTGGTGCGTGCCGCCGAGGCGGGTGATGACGGGGACCCAGCCGGTGACGTAGGCCTCGAAGTCGTCGATGCGGGCAGGGTCGATCTCGTAGCGGAGGTGGCAGGTGACCACGGGTGGGGCCTCTCGTGTCGTAGTCGCAGGGGAACGGATTCAGTGGTCGGTGGGCGGCCATTCGGTGGCGAGGAGGGACCACACCTGCTTGTCGTACCGCTTGCCGGCGTAGGGCCAGGCCTCACGGCGGACGCCCTCCAGGGACATGCCCAGGCGCTTGGCCACCGCGGCGCTGCGGTGGTTGTCGGCGCGGCAGTGCCACTCGGCCCGGTGCAGCCCGCGTTTCCGGAACGTCCAGTCCAGGAGGGCGGTGCAGGCGGGTGTGACCAGGCCCCTGCCTTCAGCGGAGGGCTCCAGCCAGCAGCCGAGTTCGCAGCAGCCCGCGGCGGCCTGGAAGTCGGTGAACATCACGCCGCCCACCAGCACTCCCTGCGACCAGATGCCGAACAGGCGGGCGCCGTCGTGCGCCTGCTTTTCGGCGTACCTGACGAGGGTGGACCGTGCGCCCTCGACGTCGTCGGTGACGAAGGCCGGGCCCACCCAGGGACGGATGTGGTCGCGGGCGCGGTCGAGGTGGCCGGCGAACTCGCCGGCGTGCCAGACCTCCAGCGGGGCGATACGGGCGTCATCGCTCAGCGGCAGCGAGAACATGGATGCCTCCCTGATTACATAACAAGTGTTGTGTGAATGTAGCGTAGGAGGATGCCGCGTTCCAAGGGAGATCACGAAAGCCGCCGCCGCGAGGTCTCGGAAGCGGTGTGGCGGGTCATGTCCACCGGTGGCTTCACCGGCCTGTCAATGCGTGCCGTCGCCGGCGAACTCGGCTCGACGACAGGCTTGTTGACCCACTACTTCGCCAGCAAGCGCGCGCTGGTGAAATACGCGCTCGACCTGCTGGAGCAGCGCACTGCCGCCCGTCCGCGCCGCGAGGCGGGCGGCGGCCTGGACGGCCTGCGGGCAGCCCTGCTGGACATCCTGCCGCTGAACGCGGACGCCGTGGCAGGCAGCCGCATCTGGGTGTCCTCGTGGGACTCAGCGCTCGCCGACCCGCAGCTGTGCGGTGACCACGCGCGCAGATACGCCGACGGCCGAGGCGTGCTGGCCGCGCGGGTGGCCGAGGCGCAGGACGCGGGCGAGCTGCCCCCGGGCGACCCGGGCCGGATCGCCGCATCGGCGCAGTCGTTCGCACTCGGCCTGGTGGTGCAGGCACTACTGGACCCGGCCGCGTTCCCTCCGGATCACCAGACCGCGTTGCTCGACGACTACCTGACCGCACTCGCCCGCGGTCCCGCCGGGCCACTCGCCCCTCCCGCGTGAGCCACGGGCGCGGAACAGCCCGGCACCGGTCCACGCCGGGGCCCGCGTCGGCCCCGAGGGGCCTGCCATAGGCTCACCCGGACGCCGAAGGGCGGAACGCGTGGAGGCGGGGACAGCCTCCACGGATGACGGGGCCCATGGGCTCCGTGTCAGAAACGGGGGAACATGTCCTACCACACGCCGCCCGGGGACCCGGGCGCCGCGAATCCGTACAACCAGCAGCCCCAGCCGACCGGTTGGCAGCAGCCGCCGGCACAGGGCGCACCTGGACAGGGATACCAGGGGCATCAGGGGAGTCAGGGGAGTCAGGGGTACCAGGGGAATCAGGGGTACCAGGGGAATCAGGGGTACCAGGGGAATCAGGGGTACCAGGGGTATCCGGCCCATCAGGGGTATCAGCCCCCGCAGCCTCCCCCCGTACCTCAGCAGCAGATACCGTACGGCGCACCCACCCCTCCCGGGGCCTCCGGCCGTGGCGGCAGCACCGCCCTGCGCGCCGTCCTCGGCGTCGTCGGTGCCCTGCTCCTGATCGGCGGCGGCGCACTGGCCGCACACGCCTACAGCAACAGCCGGCAAGAGATCGACAACACCGCCTACGGCGAGGACCTCTGGCGCAACGAGGCGGCCGACACCGTACTGCCGGACACCATCGGGGTCCGCTCGGGGGCATACGACGGCGCGCTCACCACTCCCCGGAATGCCCAGTGGCGGCGGCTCGGCCTCTCCTCGGACACCTCCTGTGCCGCAGGCCTGTCCGGCAAGACCCGTGCCAAAGCAGCAGAGTTGGACTGCGAGGCGGTTCTGCGTGCCACCTACGTGGACCCGACAGGCAACCAGCTGGCGACAGTCGTCATCGTCGTCCTCCCCCTCGCGGGCGGAGACGGGGACACGTCCGCCAAGAAGCAGCTCGGCGCGTTCTTCACGAGCCGGGACGGGATCGAGGGGGCGGTGAACGTGCTCCCCGTAAAAGGCACCTTGGCGGCTCGCTGGACCAATGACGCACGCAACGCCGCAGCGCTCGAACCGGTCAGCGGCGACAGCATGCACTACGCCATCGGCGTGACCCTCGGTGCGGTGGACGGCCTGTGGGCCGGGCACCTGCCCGGCACCTTCGGCGAGGACGACAGCGACGGGCGCTCGGACCGCAATGCGTGGCAGGGCGACGCGGAGGGCCTCGTCAGCACCTTCAACGCCCACCTCTCGGACCTGCAGCTGAGTGGAGTGAAGTGACCGTGACTATGAGGCGTACACATACGACGAAGGCACGGGCCGCGGTCCTGTGCACGGCGCTCTCCGCCCTCCTGTGCACACTGGCCACGGCCCCCGCATCCGCCGCGCAGAGCACCCCGGCGGGCTGGGAGTCCATCGCCCTCAGGGTCGACTCGGCGCAACGTCTGAGCAAGGGCAAGGCGATCACCGTCGCCGTCCTGGACACGGGTGTCCAGGCGGACCACCCCTCGCTCAAGGGCCACGTCACCACCGGCCCCGACTTCTTCGACGACGGCGCGAGCGAGGACAGCGACAACTGGGGCCGCCACGGCACCGCCATGGCCTCGGCCGTCCTCAAGGTCGCGCCGGAGGCCGGCATCCTCTCCGTGCGCGTTCTCGACGAGTCGAAGAAGAGGGACAGAACCGTGTCGAGGGGCACGAGCCCGATCGCCAAGGGCATCGAGTACGCGGTCGATCACCACGCCGACGTCATCTCGCTCTCCCTGGGAGACGCGGGGAACTTCGTGCAGGACTACAGCGCCGACGAGGCCTACGCCATCGGCCGGGCGGTCAGCCGCGGTGTCACCGTGCTCGCCAGCGCGGGCAACAGCGGTGACGAGGACAACTCCGGCTCGTACCCGGCGGGTTATCCCAGCGTGATCTCGGTGGCGGCCACGGGACGGGACGGTGCGCGTGCCCCCTTCTCCACGGTGCGCTCGCACAACGCGGTGGCCGCGCCGGGGGTGGGCATCACCATGGCCAAGAAGTCCGGCGGTTTCACCACGGAGGACGGAACGTCCCCGGCCTGCGCCCTCACCGCCGGTGTCGTCGCGCTCATGCTCTCCCACAACCCGAAGCTGACCCCCGCCCAGGTCCGCTCGGCCCTCACCACAACGGCCCACCATCCCGAGGGCGGCCGCGACGCCCTGGTCGGCTACGGCCTGATCAACGCTCCGGCCGCGGTCCTGGCCGCCGCCACCCCGGCCAAGGACAGGACGACCCCGGTCAAGTACACGGGGAAGGAACACTTCGGAACCCCGACGGGCACATCGAAGGTGACCCATCCCGCCATGGAACAGGGCATCTGGCTGTCGGGCCTCGGCGCGGCAGGAGGCGGCCTGGTGCTCGTCCTGGTCGCGATCCTCATGGGCCGTCGACGGAGGACGGGTCCGCGAGGCTGACCGTTGGCCCGCATACCGGTGGGCGCTCGCATCGGAGTTCGATGCGACGCCCGCCGGTCGGCCGGCACATGGTGGGCCGACGACCTGTCTACCGGCAGCCCCGCCGCCGGAACCGGACAGACACCTCTGGTCATCCAGGGCAGTACAGCACTGATCCGCGAGGGGGCAGCCATGCAGGTTTCCGGTACGGGTTCGAAGGCACCCTCCGGAGCGGGTGCCACGCGGCCCATGCGGGCCGGTAACCAGCTGTGGGTCGCCGCCGCCGCCAACCTCGGCATCGGGCTGTGCGCCATCGTCCCCGCCCTGTGTATCCGGTGGATCTTCAGGGACTACCTGCCGATGGACTGTGCGCCCCACGCGTCCGTCCACACCGCGGACTGCGACAGGGAGACGTACGAGGACGGGCCCCTCTACATGTTCGGCGCCGCGCTCAGTGGCCTCTTCGTCCTCGGGATAGCCGTCGTGGTCGACATCCTCATGCCGCTCCAGGAGCGCTGGCGGATCGACATCTGGCTCCCGATGGCCCTGCTCGTACCCGTCCCGTTCTTCGCCGGTCAGGCGCTCGGCCGGTTCTGACCGGAGGCACGGCCCCGCCCTCTCACGCGCCGAGGGCCTGCCGCGCGCGGGTGTGCGTGGCAGGCCCTCGGGGGCGGCGATGGCCGCGTGCCGGCGCTCAGTCGATCGACGCGTACGAGACGAACTCGGCCCAGGTGCCCGGGGCGAAGCCGAGTTCGGGGCCGGAGATGTTCTTCGAGTCCCGGACGTGGATGGTGGTGGGGGCGGTCGCGACCTCTACGCATGAGGGACCGTCGTTGGTGCTGTAGCTGCTTTTGACCCACGTCAGGTCGGATGTGCGTCCGGCCGAGGGCTTGGCGCTCATGTCTCTCCCAGCAGTTTCTCGATGAAGGTCCGTGAGAGCCGAGGCGTGAGCGCCTGGGCCCGGATCATGCCGTAGCGCATCTCAAGGATCTGCACTTCCCTCGGATCGCTGATCAGCCGAGGGGTGAGTTGAACCTCGCTGTAGCCCACAGTCGTACCGGCACTCAGCTCAAGCACCCGGTGAGAGCCGCCCAAGCCCGCGTGCTCCTCGGTCTCGGTCGGCATCACCTGGATCTCGACATGCCTCAACATGCTCAGTTCTAGCAGGCGTTCGAGCTGCCGGCGCAACACGTTCTTGCCGCCCGCGGGCCGCCTGAGAGTCGCTTCCTCCTGTACGAAGGTGAGCAGGGGTCCGGGCGCGGGCTGCTCCTCGTCGAGGCGCTGGCCACGCGCTGGGGCGTACGGCAGGGCCCGTTCCCGCGCAAGACGGTCTGGGCGGAGATCGATCTGAGCTGACCGCGACAACGGGCACGGGGCGACGGAATGCCGGCCGCCGGACGTCGGTCCGGCCTCACTTCCGCCAGAACAGGTGGTGCGTCACGCCGCTCGGGCTGGGCACGACGTCCAGGTGGAACCGGTCGCGCAGCTCGTCGGGGGACTCCCACAGCCGGGCTCCCGAACCCAGCTTCGTCGGGAGGACCGCCACATGCAGGGTGTCGACGAGGTCGGCATCAAGGAACTGCCGGATGGTCGTGGCCCCGCCGCCGAGCCGGACGTCCTGGCCCTGCGCCGCCTCCTTCGCCTGGGCGAGCACCGCAGCCGGGTCGCCGTCGACGAAATTGAACGTGGTGTCGGTGAGCGTGAACGACGGGCGCTTGTGGTGCGTCATGACGAACACCGGCGTGTGGAAGGGGGGCTCGTCACCCCACCAGCCCTGCCACTCGTAGTCCTGCCAGGGCCCGCGTTGCGGACTGAACTTGTTACGGCCCATGATCTCGGCGCCGATGTTGCGGGCGTAGTCCCGCGTGAAGTAGTCGTCCAGACCTCGGCTGCCACCGGGTTCGGAACGCTTGACGGGCGGGTGCTCAGTGGCACTGGCCCAGGCGAACATGCTCCTCGGATCGGCATGGCCGAACGGCTTCTCAAGGCTCTGGCCCTCGCCGGCGCCGAACCCGTCGGCCGAGACGGTGAAGTTCTGGACCCGCAACAGCTGGCTCATACCGCTCCTCCTGCTTCGCGCCTCTGATCACTTGACGAGTGATCACTTGACGCACGGTAGACGGGCCGGGCCGGGAAAACTCATCGCCGCATCATGCAGTGCCCATCGAGTTCCCGCGAGGACCGGAACGCGGGCGTTCGGTCAGCGCAGCGTGCGGGCCCGTTCGATCACCTCGGCAGGGGCCTTGGCCACCGAACCGGTGTCGAAGGGGGGCTCCGGGTCGTACTCGGTGTACAGCTGGATCGCCTGGGCGGTCACCTCGTCGGTGAGCAGGGCGGCCGGCCGGACGGCCATGTCGATGCCGGACGAGACGCCGGCCGAGGTGATCACCCGGTCGTGCCTGACCACTCGATCGGCGGTGTAGGTGGCTCCGTACGCAGCCAGTTCGCCGGCCGCGTCCCAGTGCGTGGTGGCGGTCAGTCCGTCCAGCAGGCCGGCCGCTCCGAGCACCAGCGACCCGGTGCAGACCGAGGTGGTGAAGCGGGTACCGGCATGCATCCGGCGCACCCAGTCGAGGAATTCGGGGTCGTCCACCATCGCCAGGAAGCTGCCGCCGCCGGGGATCAGCAGGACATCGCACCGTTCGACCTCGGAGTACCGGGTCGCGACGTGCACCGGCAGGGAACCGAACGTGTCCCGTACCGGGCCGGGTTCGGCCGTCACGAACCGCACGGTGGCGCCGGGGACGTACGCGAGGATCTCGTAAGGCCCGATCGCGTCGAGCGGCTCGAACTGGTCGAAAAGCGGGATCACGATGTCCATGCGCCGCAGCGTAGCGACACAAACCCATTGGTCCAGACCTATCGGCCGGATCGCAGATACCACGATCCGGTGCACGGCGATCCGGTGGACGACGACTCGGCCGGCCGAGTCGCGGCGGCCCACGACGTAAAGGGCTTTTAAGTACTTGGGAAGAAGAAATCCAACCAAACCAAACCCACCCGGGTGGACCTCAGCAGGCCCCCCGCGCGCGTTCGCAACGCGCCCTCGCGCGGCGCGCCCTCGCCGGTTCGGCGCGCGTCACTCACACGGGTGACGTTGGCCAACTGAGCTGGATTTCGCACGGGTTGCCTGGCATATGCTCGCGAAACCAACTTCAGACATGAGACGGCCCCCGCCGGGATTGCAATCCCGTACGAGGGCCTGACCAACGAGGAAGCAGCAGATCTTCCCGATGGATAGCCAGCAGATTATCGCGCCCTCGCGCGCCCCGTCAGACGGCCTGTCAGACGCCCAGTCGCACGCCCCGTCACGTGCTGCCCGCCCGCGCGGCCGGTCCGGTGGCGTCTTACACGTCAACGTGCGCCACACCAGCCACTTCACGGTCGTGGGCAACCACCTCGCCCAGCACCAGGAACTGTCGCTGGTCGCGATCGGGCTCGCCGTACACATCCAGTCGCTGCACGACGGGGCGAAGATCGGCATCAAGTTCCTGGTCGAGCGCTTCCCGGAGAGCGAGTACCGCATCGCCGCGGCCCTGCGCGAGCTGGAAGCCAAGGGCTATCTGCGGCGCACCCGCGAACGCCTGAGCACCGGCCGCATGATCACCCGGACGACCTCGTACAACCAGCCGTGCGCGCAGTCCGCAGGTCCGCCGGTCCCCCTCCCGAACCGCACCGGCCGCACCGACCGTGCCCCAGCCCCGCCCCCGGTTACCGCACCCGCCCCCGTCGAGGCTCCGGCTCCAACGCCGACTCCGGTTCCCGCACCGACCCGCGCCCCCGTACTCGCGCAGCGACCGCCCCGGCCGCAGACGCCGCCCGGACCGGCTCCGCACGGAGCCGCCTCGGCGCTGCTCCTCGGGCTGCGGCGCGAGGCCGCCGTGCTCGTGCTCTCCGAGAGCGACATCCGCAGCCTCACCCCCGCCGTCACCACCTGGCTCGAACGCGGCGCCAGCCCCGCATCCGTCACCCGGGTACTGACCACCGACCTGCCCGCGCCCCTGAAGTACCCGGCCAAGCTGCTCGCGCACCGGCTGAGCACCCAGCTCCCGGCCCCGGTCCCGGCCGCCCGCGTCTGCCCACCCCCGGTGCCGCTCCAGAACTGCGACGACTGCGACCGCGCCTTCAGAGCACCCGAGCCCGGCAGCTGCGGCGAGTGCCGGTCGGAGCTGTCCGCCACCGCGTAGGCGATCCGCCCGGCTCCGGAAGCGATGGCCCCGCACACGAACGGGCCGGCGACTTGCCCGGGTCGCTCCGGCTCCAGGCAGCCGGGCCCGTGCAGAATCTGGCGGGTGGGCTCCGCGGGCCCAGGAGCCCCGGGAACCCGTGGTGCGGGAAGGCCGGGCGGTCAGTGTGATCCATTTCGTTCTGCTCATCGTGTGCGCGGTGGCCATCTACCTCTCGTGCGAGTGGTTCGTCAACGCGGTGGAGTGGCTGGGCCAGCGCCTCGACGTCGGGAAGATGGCGGTCGGGACGATTCTGGCCGCGTTCGGCACCGCGCTGCCGGAGTCGGTCGTCACGCTCGTCGCGGTCACCACGGGCGCCGACGAGGAGGCCAAGAACATCGGCGTCGGCGCGGCGATGGGCGGGCCGCTCGCGCTGTCCACGATCGCCTACGGCGTGACCGGCGCGATGCTGCTCCTCAAGCGCCGCAGGGAGCGCGAACCGGAGCCCGCCGGAACCGACGGAACCGACGGCCGGGTCCGGGCCCGGCCGCTCGGTGACGAGAAGGACATGAGGCGGCTGGCCAAGGACCAGACGTGGTTCCTGCCCATCTTCGTCGTCAAGGTCGCCCTCGGCCTGGTCGCGTTCGCGTTCAAGCCCGTCCTCGGCGTGCTGTTCTTCGCCGCCTACGCCGTCTACTTCTGGCGCGAGATCCGCAGCGGCGACGACGGCGGGGAGGACGAGGAGCTGGAGCCGCTGAAGCTCCGGCCCGGGGCCGCCGTCCCGGAGACCTGGGCCGTCGTGGTCCAGACCCTGGCGACGCTCGCCGTCATCTTCTTCGCGTCCCAGCTGTTCGTGAGGCAGCTCGACGCGATCGGCCCGATGCTCGGGCTCTCGTCCGCCGTCACCGCGCTGCTCCTGTCGCCGGTCGCGACGGAACTGCCCGAGGTCATGAACGCGATCATCTGGGTCCGGCAGGGCAAGACCCAGCTCGCGCTGGCCAACATCTCCGGCGCCATGATGATCCAGGCGACCGTCCCCAGCGGCCTGGGCCTGCTGTTCACCAGCTGGAAGTTCGACGGCGCCCTGCTCTGGTCCGGGCTGATCACCATGGCCGCGATCGTCTACCTCCTGCTGACGATGCGCGCCCACCGGCTCACCCCCGGACGGCTGGCCGTGGCGGCGCTGTTCTACGCCGTCTTCGGGCTGGGGCTCATCCCGATCCTGAGCTGATGCCCCGCCCGCGATGGCCCGCCCGCGACCAGCCGCCGTACCGTGCCGTGCCGTGCCGTGCTGTGCCGTGCCGTCAGGCGGCTTTGAGCTGGGTGAAGCGGAGGCGGTTGCCGAAGGGGTCGCGCAGTCCGCAGTCGATTCCGTAGTCGCGGTCGGTGGGCTCCTCGGTGAACTCGACGCCCTTGGCGAGCAGCGTCTCGTACGTCTTGCGGCAGTCGTCCGTGGTGAGGATGAGCCAGCCGCCCATCGCGCCCTTGGTGACCAGTTCGCGTACCTGCTCCGCCGTCTCCTGCGACATCGCGGGGGCGCCCGGCCGCTCCAGCAGGATCTGGCGCTCGGGGTGGCCGGGGACGCTGACGGCGAGCCAGCGCATGAAGCCCATGTCGACATCGGCGGCGACCTCCAGGCCGAGCTTGCCGACGTAGAAGTCGAGGGCCTGGTCCTGGTCGAGGACGTAGATCTGTGAGTGTGTGATCGCGTTGAACATGTGCTCAACGCTACGGCGGGCGGGGCGGGAAAACTTATCCGTAACTGCTCAGTCGCCGGGCCTCAACCGCTCAGTCGCTGGGCCTCGTCCACGCCATCGTGAAGCACGTGGGTACGCCCGTCGGCACGGATTCCTTGCGGTACGCCCTCGGCGTGCGGCCGACGATCGCGCTGAAGGTGCGGCTGAACGTGCCGGTGCTGCCGAAGCCGACCTCGTAGCAGATGTCCGTCACGCTGCGGCGGGTCTCCCGCAGCAGGAACATCGCGCGCTCCACCCGGCGGCGTTGCAGGTAGCGGTGTGGTGTCTCGCCGAACGTGGCCCGGAAGGTGCGCGAGAAGTGCGCCGGGGAGACGTGCGCGACGCGGGCCAGGGCGGGTACGTCCAGCGGCTGCGCGTACGCGCGGTCCATCGCGTCCCGGGCCCGGAGCATCCGGCGGTTCGACTCCTCTGCGGCGCGGCTCACCCCGCCATCACACCATGCCCGCCCCCGCTCACCGCCCGGCACCGCCCGGGGACCGCAGCCAGCCACCGGCGCGGGCGGTCTCGGTGGCGGTACGGAGCAGTTGCGCGACCACGGGGCGGGCCGTGCGGCCCCGGGTCAGCAGGTGCAGCTCGATCGCCGCGCCCCCGGCCAGCGGCAGCCACACCAGACCGGCGGGCAGCCCGGCCGCGACCGACCGGCCGACCACGCAGACCGCTGCGCCACGGGCCACCGGGGTGTGACCGGCGTCGAACGACAGCGGGCGCAGCATCAGCTTCGGGCTGATGCCCGCGCGGTCGAGGAGAGCGGTGATCGCGTCGTAGTGGCCCGGGTTGGCCTCGCGCGGGTGGATGAGGAGGGTCTCGGCCGCCAGTTCGGCGGTGTCGACGCCGGTGCCGGCCGCCAGCCGGTGGTCCGCCGCCATCAGGACACCCTGCGGCTCCAGCCGCAGGAGGGTGCGGACGAGCTCCGGGGTGGGCGGCGGGCAGCGCACCAGGCCCGCGTCCAGCGTGCCGTCGGCGACCCCGGCCAGGATCTCGGCGGTGGACAGCGGACGCGTGGTGGTCGTGAGGCCGGGCAGGCGTTCGGCCAGGGCGGCGAGGAGCGCGGGGGCCGTCTCGTAGCTCGTGCTCATGCTGTACCCGAGGGCCAGGGTGCCGTGCTCGCCGCCGGCGAATCCGCGCACATCGCGCCAGAGCCGGTCGGCCTCCTCGCAGAGCACCGCGCCCCGCTCGGACAACACCGCTCCCGCTTCGGTGACTTCCACGGTGTGGGTGTTGCGGTCCAGGAGCCGGACGCCCAACTCCTTCTCCAGTTCGCGTATCTGCCGGCTCAGGGCCGGCTGGGCGATGTGCAGCCGCTCGGCGGCCCGGGTGAAGTTACGTTCCTCGGCCACGGCCAAGAAGTAGCGCAGGCGCCGCAGATCTGACATACGCAACAGCATACGAGCGGCTCTGAGCTGCGACCCTGAGCTGCGGCTCTGAGCTGCGACCCTGAGCTGCGGCTCTGAGCTGCGGCCCTGAACTGCGGCTCTGAGCTGCGGTGATGCCGAACCGTTCTGAGCTGATCGGAGACAGGTCTTTCCCTGCCGGCACGGTCTCTCCATAGCCTTCGGAGGCCGGAACACACCGGTGGAGAGACCGCACGAAAGGCCGTACGCAACCATGAGCCTCACCGCCACGAGCAACATCACGGACACCGAGGTCACCCCCAAGGCGGTCGTCCTCGACTACATGGACGCGCTCGCCGCAGGCGACCTGGACCGGCTGCGCGCCTTCTTCGATCCCGAGGCCACCTGGACGCTCGCCGGTGACCTTCCGGTGTCGGGCACCTGGACCGGGCCCGACGAGATCTTCGGCTCGTTCGTGGCCCGGATGGTGGAGCGACTGGTCCCGGAATCAATGGAGTTCGAGTTCGTCGGCGTGATCGCGGAGGGCGAGCGGGTCCTGGCGGAGTGGAAGACCCGGGCGCGGGCCCGAGCGGGCGGGCGCTACGACCAGCACTGCCTGGCCGTGTTCACCGTGCGTGACGGCCGGATCGCCGCCGTCCGCGAGCACTTCGACACGCTCCACGCCCACACCGTCGTCTTCGCCTGACCCCGCTCCTGCCCTATCCCTTCGTTCCACGACACCCCTTCGTTCCACGACGAGTTGGAGAGACCCGATGCGAGCCATGCTTCCCGACGCCGATGGATCGGTCCTGACCGGTGAGGCTCCGGAGCCCGAACCCGCCGACGACGAGGTGCTGATAGCGGTCGAGGCGTACTCCGTGAACCGGGGCGAGACGTTCCAGCTCGACGGCCGGCTCGACCGCCGCCGGCCCGGCTGGCGCCCCGGCAAGGACGTCGCCGGGACGGTCGTACGGGCCGCCGCCGACGGCACCGGCCCGGCGGCCGGAACCCGCGTGGTCGCCCATCCGCCCGCGTCCGGCTGGGCCGAGCGCGTCGCCGTCCCGGTGCACAGCGTCGCCGCGCTCCCGGACGCCGTCGACGCGGTGACCGCCGCCGCTCTCCCGCTCGCCGGGATCACGGCCCTCCGGCTCCTCCGGGCGGCCGGACCGGTCGCCGGCCGACGGCTGCTGATCACCGGCGCGAGCGGCGGGGTCGGCCACTACGTCACCGAGCTGGCGGCGTCCTCGGGCGCGGCCGTGACGGCGGTCAGCTCGACGCCGGAGCGCGGCGCCCGGCTGCTGGAGCTGGGAGCGGCGGGCATCGTGACCTCACCGGCCGACGCCGAGGGCCCGTACGACGTCGTACTCGAATCGGTGGGCGGTACCTCGCTGCCCGCCGCCCTGGCCCGGCTCGCCCCGGGCGGGCTGCTGGTCTGGTTCGGTCAGGCGAGCCGGACCCCGGTCACCCTGGACTTCTTCGACTTCTTCAAGGGCCCGGCCCAGTCCCGTATCGCCCACTTCGACTACACCCGCGCCGACACGACGTACGCCGCCGAGCTCGCCACCCTGATCCGGCTGGTCGCCGGGGGCCGGCTCCACCCGGAGATCGGCACGGTCCGCGACTGGTCCCGCACCGCCGAGGTCATCGAGGACATCCGGGGCCGGCGGGTGCGGGGGAACGCGGTGCTGACGGTGGGGTGACCGGCGAAGCCCGCGGCGCCGGTCCCGCGCCCGGTCCGCCGTCCGCACCGGGGCGTGCTCCGGCGCCTGCTCGGGGTGGGAACCGCGCTGAGCAGGGAACATCGGCGTGCAGTGACAGCGGCCAGTCCCGATTCCCCACGGACGGGCGGTCGAGACGTCACGTTCCGTGACGCATACCTTGGGCCCAGAGGTCACTCACCCGTCAGGGGGAGGGAGATCATTCCGGCGGCTGACGCCGCCCCGCCGCGGTCGATGGACCGTTGGGAACATGACCGGTGATGAACGGACATTGAACGCGCTCCGGAGCGCCTGGTGGCAGCGATGGCCGCGCAGGGTGGCCTGGGTAACGATGCTGTGGGCGGTGCTGTACGCCGGCTTCGGCCTGGCGTGCGTGCTGAGCGGGACCTCCTTGCTCTACCACGGCGGCGACTCAGGTGCCTCCGGGCTGGGTTGGGCGGTCGTGGCGGTGGGTGTGCTGACGACGTCGGTCTGCGGAGCGGTGGTGCTGTACGGGCTGCGGCCAGGGTTACGGGTGATGCTCTGGGTGGCCTGCGGGCTGGCCGGGATCACCGCGTTCAGCCTGCTGATGGATGTGATCACGCTGATGCTCGGTCAGGGAGTGGACAGCTGGGCCTCCGCTGCGAACAAGGCCCTGGCGGCGGTCGGGGCGGCCCTGCTCGCGGCCACGGCCCGGTCCGGCCGCCGGCCCGCCGGTACTGCCGTACGGGCGCCGTCCGCTGCACCGCAGTTCGTCCAAGTCGCTGCCTGGGCAGGGTCACTGGCCTTTGTCCCGTACGCGGCGATGAAGCTGGTCTGGGCGTCCGGCGAAACGTTCGCGGGGATCACCGGTGAGGAGATGCTCGCGGTCTCGGAGCGGAACGGCGCCTCGGGGCTCTTCCTCACCCTGGAGTCCTGGGGCCTGGACCCCACCGCGCTACTGGCAGTGCTCGGCGTTTTCCTGCTCTGGGGGCTGGTCCGCCCGTGGGGGCAGGTCTTCCCGCGCTGGACGCTGTTCCTTCACGGCCGACGCGTGCCGCGCTGGCTCCCGCTCGCCCCGGCCCTGCTCGGCGCCGCCACGCTCGCCCCGTACGGCGTTGTGGGGGTCGGATACCTGGCCCTGGCCACGGCCGGCGTAGTGACGATGCGGCGCGGCGACTTCCACTCCTCGGGCGACGCGCTGCTGGTCAGCTGGATTGGGATGGTCGCCTTCGCCGTTTACGGCATCGCCCTGACGATCGCGGCCCGCTCGTACTGGCTCCGGACGCGGCCCGCCACGTGACCGACCCCACCCCCCGCCCCGTTCGAACTCCTGTCGAACTCCCGCGACAATGAACCCGTGATCACTTCGCCGACACGGAGCACGAACCGACGCGCCGAGCACGCCGCGACGCCGTACGTCGACCTCTCCCGAGCGGAGTGGAGCGCCCTGCGGGACAAGACACCGCTGCCGCTGACCGCCGAGGAGGTGGAACGGCTGCGCGGGCTCGGGGACGTCATCGACCTGGACGAGGTGCGCGACGTCTACCTGCCGCTCTCCCGGCTCCTCAACCTGTACGTGCAGGCCACCTCCGGGCTGCGCGGCGCGCTGAACACCTTCCTGGGGGACGCGGGAAACGGGCACGGGGCGCAGCGCGGGACGCCGTTCGTCATAGGGGTCGCGGGCAGCGTCGCGGTGGGCAAGTCCACCAGTGCCCGTATCCTCCAGGCGCTGCTGGCCCGCTGGCCGGAGCACCCCCGGGTGGAGCTGGTGACCACGGACGGGTTCCTGCTGCCGATGAAAGAGCTCCACGCGCGCGGGCTGATGTCGCGCAAGGGCTTCCCGGAGTCCTACGACCGGCGCGCCCTGACCCGCTTCGTCGCGGACATCAAGGCCGGCAAGGACGAGGTGACCGCCCCCGTCTACTCGCACCTGATCTACGACATCGTGCCCGGCGAGCGGCTCACGGTCCGGCGCCCCGACATCCTCATCGTCGAGGGGCTGAACGTGCTCCAGCCCGCGCTGCCCGGCAAGGACGGCCGCACCAGGGTCGGGCTGGCGGACTACTTCGACTTCAGCGTGTACGTGGACGCGCGGCCCGAGGACATCGAGACCTGGTACCTCAACCGCTTCCGCAAGCTGCGCGCGACGGCGTTCCAGGACCCGTCCTCGTACTTCCGCAAGTACACCCAGGTCTCCGAAGCGGAGGCGATGGAGTACGCCGCGACGATGTGGCGGACCATCAACAAACCGAATCTGGTCGAGAACGTCGCACCGACCCGGGGCCGTGCCACCCTGGTGCTCCGCAAGGGCCCCGATCACAAGGTCCAGCGGCTGTCGCTGCGCAAACTCTGAGCGCAGGATCCATCCCCGAGGAGCCCCGTGCTGCATCTGCGTCTCATCGTGCCCACCGGCCGCACGGACGAAGTGACGGACCTGCTGGAGCGAACCGTCGGGACCGCTCATCTTGTGGTGCTGCCGGGGGTCGCGCGTGATCCGGTCGGCGACGTCGTGCTGTGCGACGTGGCGCGGGAGGCGGGCGACGAGCTGATCGGAGCACTGCGGGAGCTCGGGGTCGACACATACGGGTCGATCACCGTCGAGAACATGGATCTGACGCTGTCCGCACGCGCCGAGCGGGCCGAGGAGGACGCACCGGGCGAGGGCGCGGACGCGGTGCTGTGGGAGGAGCTGTCGGAGGCGACCCACGAGGAGTCGACGTTCAGCGTCACCTACGTGGCGTTCCTCGCGGTCGCGACGATGCTCGCCGCCTGCGGTGTGATGCTCGACAACGCGATCCTGATCGTGGGCGCGATGGCGGTGGGCCCGGAGTTCGGGCCGCTGGCCGGGATCTCCACCGCCCTGGTGCAGCGGGCGCCGCGGCTGGTGTGGCGCTCACTGCTGGCGCTGGTCGGCGGTTTCGCCGCCGCGATGGTGCTGACGGCCGGTTTCGCCTGGCTGATGGACGTACTCGGGCTGTTCACGGAGGCGATGATCGAGGCGGACCGGCCCAATACGGCGTTCGTCTGGCAGCCGGACTGGATGTCGTTCGTGGTGGCGTTCCTGGCGGGCATCGCCGGGACGCTCTCCCTCACCTCGGCCAAGTCCGGGGCGCTGATCGGCGTCGCGATCTCGGTGACGACCGTGCCGGCCGCGGCCAACGCGGCGGTGGCGTTCAGCTACAGCGACTACGGCCAGATGACCGGCTCCACGAAACAGCTGCTGGCCAACCTCGGAGGGATCGTGCTGGCGGGGACCCTGACGCTGCTGGTGCAGAAGGCCCTGTGGCGGCTGGCCCGCGACCGGGGTGCGCGCGTGGCGCCCACGACCACCCGGGTGAGCTGACACGGCGACGGGGCCGGACCTGCGGATCTCCCCGCCGGTCCAGCCCCGTCCCAGGCCCCGTACAAGGCCCCGTCGCGGGGCCCGTCGCTGCCGCTCAGCCCAGCGCGGACTTCACCACGTCGGCCAGCCGGCCCGCCACCGCGCGCGCCTGCTCGATGTCGGCCGCCTCGACCATGACCCGGACCAGCGGCTCCGTGCCCGACTGGCGCAGCAGCACCCGTCCGGTGGCGCCCAGCTCGCGCTCGGCCTCGGCCACCGCCGTGGCCAGCTCCGGGGAGGTGGCCACGCGGGACTTGTCGACGTCCGGCACGTTGATGAGGACCTGCGGCAGGCGCTCCATCACACCGGCCAGCTCGGCGAGCGTACGGCCGGTGGCGGCGACCCGGGCCGCCAGCATCAGGCCGGTCAGCGTGCCGTCGCCGGTCGTGGCGTGGTCCAGGACGATGACGTGGCCGGACTGCTCGCCGCCCAGCGCGTAGCCCTTGTCCTTCATCGACTCCAGGACGTAGCGGTCGCCCACCGCGGTCTGGACGAGCTCGATGCCCTCCCGCTCCATGGCGATCTTGAAGCCGAGGTTCGACATCACGGTGCCGACCACGGTGCCCTTGCGGAGCTGCCCGGCGTCGCGCATCGCGAGGGCGAGGACGGCCAGGATCTGGTCGCCGTCGATCTCCTCGCCCGAGGCGTCCACGGCCAGGCAGCGGTCGGCGTCGCCGTCGTGCGCGATGCCGAGGTCGGCGCCGTGCTCGACGACGGCGGCGCGGAGCAGCTCCAGGTGCGTGGAGCCGCAGCCGTCGTTGATGTTCAGGCCGTCCGGGTCGGCGCCGATCGTGACGATCTCGGCCCCGGCGCGGGCGAAGGCCTCGGGCGAGACGCGGGCCGCGGCACCGTGCGCCTCGTCGAGTACGACCTTCAGGCCGTCGAGCCGGTTGGGCAGTACGCCGATGAGGTGAGCGACGTAACGGTCGAAGCCCTCCGCGTAGTCGTTGATCCGGCCGACTCCGGCGCCGGTGGGGCGGGCCCACGGCTCGCCGGTGCGGTGCTGCTCGTAGACCGTCTCGATGCGGTCCTCCAGCTCGTCGGCGAGCTTGTGGCCGCCCCGGGCGAAGAACTTGATGCCGTTGTCCGGCATGGCGTTGTGGCTGGCGGAGAGCATCACGCCGATGTCGGCGCCCAGCGCCCCGGTGAGGTAAGCCACGGCGGGGGTCGGCAGGACGCCGACCCGCAGGACGTCGACGCCGGCGCTGGCGAGGCCCGCCACCACGGCGGCCTCCAGGAACTCTCCGGAGGCGCGGGGGTCTCTGCCGACCACGGCCGTCGGCCGGTGGCCCTCGAAGGTGCCCACCTCGCCCAGTACGTGCGCCGCAGCGACCGAGAGGCCGAGCGCGAGCTCGGCCGTCAGGTCCGCATTGGCGACACCGCGCACGCCGTCCGTGCCGAAGAGTCGTCCCACTGGTGTCCTCCGAAGGTGCTCCGAAACGCAAAAAAACAGACCAGGCAGTCCACGGGCGTATGAACGTCTTATGCCGTTATATGCCCGAGGCTGTCAATAAACGAACGCCCCGGCAGCACGAGGTGTGCCGCCGGGGCGAACGAGTAACGCTGATGAGCAGGCGGTTTAGCGCTTGCTGTACTGCGGGGCCTTACGGGCCTTCTTGAGACCGGCCTTCTTGCGCTCGACCGCACGGTCGTCGCGGGAGAGGAAGCCGGCCTTCTTCAGCGTGGCGCGGTTGTTGTCCTCGTCCGCCTCGTTCAGCGAACGGGCGACACCGAGGCGCAGGGCACCGGCCTGGCCGGAGACGCCGCCACCCGAGATGCGGGCGATGACGTCGTAGCGGCCGTCGAGCTCGAGCACCTTGAAGGGCTCGTTGACTTCCTGCTGGTGCACCTTGTTGGGGAAGTAGTCCTCAAGGGTGCGACCGTTGATCTTCCACTTGCCGGTGCCCGGGATGATCCGGACGCGGGCGATGGCGTTCTTGCGACGGCCCAGGCCGGCCGCGGGCTGCGGGTCGCCGAAGCGGCCCACGAGCGACTCCGAGGTGTACTCGCCCTCGACGGGCACCTCGGACTCGAAGGTGGTCACCTCGGCGAAGGTCTCTTCGCCCTCGGTGACCTCGGTGCCCTCGACGGGCGTCTCTGCAGTGGTCTCGGCCACGATTCTCCTCAGATCTTTCTGTACGTCTTAGGGGGAGGCCGGAACTACTGCGCGACCTGGGTGATCTCGAACGGGACCGGCTGCTGAGCAGCGTGCGGGTGCTGGTCGCCCGCGTAGACCTTGAGCTTCGAGATCATCTGGCGGCCCAGAGTGTTCTTGGGGATCATGCCCTTGATGGCCTTCTCGACAGCCTTCTCGGGGTTCTTCGCGAGAAGCTCGTCGTAGCGCACGGAGCGCAGACCGCCCGGGAACCCGGAGTGGCGGTACGCCATCTTCTGGGTCTTCTTGTTGCCGGAGAGGTGAACCTTCTCGGCGTTGATGATGATGACGAAGTCGCCCATGTCCATGTGGGGGGCGTAGATCGCCTTGTGCTTGCCTCGGAGGAGGTTCGCGGCCGTGGTGGCCAGACGGCCCAGGACGATGTCCTCGGCGTCAATGATGTGCCACTGGCGAGTGACATCGCCGGGCTTGGGGCTGTACGTACGCACTTCGTAGCCTTCGCTTCTTCAGTGGATGGGGTCCATACACACGACACACCTCTGAAGCGATCATGCAGCTGGGGCTCACAATGCCGGGAACGACGCCCGTATGCGAGCCACTGGTAACTGCTCCAGAGAACCTACGTAGGGGCGGTCCTTCGTGCGAGAACGACGCGGCCCATACGTATAACAAACCTCGACACTACCCGCCGCGCCCCGGACCGGTCAAAACGCCCCGGCCCGCCCAGGCCGCTACCGGGCCCGCTCCACCCGCCGCTCGTCCCAGACCGGCTCCGCCGTCTCCCGTACGACCCCGTCGGAGCCGAAGACCAGGTACCGGTCGAAGGACTTCGCGAACCAGCGGTCGTGGGTGACGGCCATCACCGTGCCGTCGTAGACCTCGAGGCCGTCCTGGAGCGCCTCGGCCGACTCCAGGTCCAGGTTGTCGGTCGGCTCGTCCAGCAGCAGCGCCGTCGTACCGGCCAGCTCCAGGAGCAGGATCTGGAAGCGGGCCTGCTGGCCGCCGGACAGCTTCTCGAAGGGCTGGTCCCCCTGCCGCTCCAGCTCGTACCGCCGCAGCACGGACATCGCGCCGCCCCGGTCCTTGGCCTGCTCCGTCCACAGGATCTCGACGAGCGTCTTGCCGAGCAGCTCCGGGTGGGCGTGGGTCTGCGCGAAGTGGCCGGCCACCACCCTCGCCCCGAGCTTCCACTCCCCCGTGTGCGCCACCGTCTCGCCGGCCAGCAGCCGCAGGAAGTGCGATTTGCCCGACCCGTTCGATCCGAGGACGGCGACCCTCTCCCCGTAGAAGATCTCCAGGTCGAACGGCTTCATCAGGCCGGTCAGCTCCAGGTTCTTGCAGGTCACCGCCCGCATCCCGGTCCGGCCGCCACGCAGCCGCATCCGGATGTCCTGCTCCCGGGGCGGCTCCGGCGGCGGTCCGGCGTCCTCGAACTTCTTGAAGCGGGTCTGCATCGCGTGGTAGCGGTTCGCCATGTCGGGGCTGTTCGCCGCCTGCTGCCGCATCCGCAGGACGAGCGCCTTCAGCCGGGCGTGCTCCTCCTCCCAGCGCCGCAGCAGCTCCTCGAAGCGCGCGAACCGCTCCTTGCGGGCCTGGTGGTACGTGGCGAAGCCGCCACCGTGCACCCACACGTCGCTGCCGGCCGCGCTGGGCTCCACGCTGACGATCTTCTCGGCGGCCCGGGACAGCAGCTCCCGGTCGTGGGAGACGAAGAGGACCGTCTTACGGGTCTCCTTCAGCTTCTCCTCCAGCCAGCGCTTCCCGGGGACGTCCAGATAGTTGTCCGGCTCGTCGAGCAGCAGCACCTCGTCCGGGCCGCGCAGCAGCGCCTCCAGCACCAGCCGCTTCTGCTCACCGCCGGAGAGCGTGCGCACCTCGCGCCACTGCGCCTTCTCGTACGGGACGCCGAGCGCCGCCGTCGTGCACATGTCCCAGACGGTCTCGGCCTCGTACCCGCGCGCCTCGGCCCAGTCGCTCAGCGCCTGCGCGTACGCCATCTGCGCGGCCTCGTCGTCCACGGTGAGGATCTTCTCCTCGGCCCGGTCGACGGCCTGCGCGGCCTCCCGGATACGGGGCTGGGCGACGGAGACCAGCAGGTCGCGCACCGTGCGCTCGTCGCGCACCGAGCCGACGAACTGCTGCATCACGCCGAGCCCGCCACTCACCGAGACCGAGCCGCCGTGCGGCTGGAGCTCACCGGCGAGCAGCCGCAGCAGCGTGGTCTTCCCGGCGCCGTTCGCCCCGACGAGGGCGACCACCGCCCCGTCCGCCACCCGGAACGAAGCATCGCCGAGCAGCACCCGCCCGTCCGGTAGGTAGTACTCCAGATGGCCTGCTTCAAGATGTCCCATGCAGAGCATTGTCACGGCCCGCCAGGCTCTGGCCCAACCGGTTTCGCGCGGCGCTAGGATTCGCCGCATGAGCTTTGGGCAAGGGGGGCCCTCCTGGGGGCCAGGGGAGAGCGGGACTCCGGACTGGGCGGCTCTGGCCGATCAGTCCGCGTCACGGACCAGGCGCAAGCGGTGGCTGATGATCGGCGGGGGCGCGCTCGCCACCGCCGCCGTCGCGGCGATCGTGGCGACGGCGGTCATCAAGACCGACAAGGACGACACCAGCGCTTCCGGGGGGAAGAACGCGAGCCAGCTGCCGTCGGCGACGGACCTGCCGAGCCAGACCGCCGAGCCCGAGCCGTCCTTCTCCGCGGTGCAGCCGCCGCCCCCGCCGGATCCCAAGGACTACATATCCGACGTGAAGAAGGACCGGGCTCCCGTCAGCGCCGACGCCTTCTTCCCCGGCAAGCAGCTGAAGATGGGCGACCGGGGCTACGCCAAGGGCGCCACCAATCAGACCGCCACATGCGCCGCCACCACTCAGGGCGCGCTCGGTTCGATCCTCGCCGGCAACGGCTGCGACCAGGTCATCCGGGCCACGTACAGCCGAGGCGGGGTGGCCGTGACCATCGGGCTGGCGGTCTTCGAGACCGAGGCCCAGGCCAAGAAGGCCGCCCAGCAGGCCTCCGGCAGCATCGCGTCACTCAGCGGCGCGGGGGTGCCAACCTTCTGCCGGGGCGGCGCCGTCTGCCGCCGCACCGCCAACTCCTACGGCCGGTACGCCTACTTCGCGATCAGCGGCTTCACCAACGGCAAGAGCGTCACCAAGGCCGACAAGAACGTCTTCACCGCCGGGAACGACCTGACGGACTTCACCTTCCGCCAGATCCGCCACCGCGGCGAGGTCCAGGCCTCGGCGGCCGCCACCGCGCCCGCCACCTGACCCCGCCGCCCGACGCGACCGCACGAGAGCCGTCCTGGGGCCGTCCGCTCAGCAGCAGCCGGCCCCCGGCAGCGTCCGCACGTTACGGGCCTCGACAGCCCTCGCGGCCAGCAACTCATCGGCCGGGTAAGCGACTTCCTCCAGCGTCAGTCCGTGCGGCCGCACCACGTGCACGCCGGGGTCCCGCACCCGGGCCGCGAGCACCTCGGCCGGCCAGGCCGCCGGCCGCCGCCCGTCTCCCACGAACAGCGCGGCCCCGATCAGCGCCCGCACCATGTTGTGGCAGAACGCGTCGGCCTGCACGGTCGCCGTCATCACGCCCGACGCCTCGTCACGCGCCCAACTCAGCTTCTGCAGCGTCCGGATGGTCGTCGCACCCTCGCGCTTCTTGCAGTACGCCGCGAAGTCGTGCTCCCCGGTCATCAGCGCCGCCGCCTCGTTCATCGCGTCGACGTCCAACGGCCGGTCGTGCCACAGCACATGACCCCGGATCAGCGGGTCCACACCGCCCGGCCGGTCCGCGACCCGGTAGGCGTACCTGCGCCACAGCGCCGAGAAGCGCGCGTTGAACCCCGCCGGCGCCTCCGCGATCCGCATGATCCGCACATCGGGCGCCATCCGCCCGGCCATGCGACGCAGCAGCTTGTCCGCGTGCTCGGCCCACACCCCGTCCGGCAGGTCCACGTGCGCGACCTGGCCGCGCGCGTGCACCCCGGCGTCGGTGCGCCCGGCCACGGTCAGGTCGTACGTCCGCGAGGAGCGCGTCACGGTACGCAGGGCGTCCTCGATCTCGCCCTGGACGGTGCGCCGGCTCGTCTGCTTCGCCCAGCCCGAGAAGTCCTTGCCGTCGTACGCCAGGTCCAGCCGCACCCGTACGAAACCGGGCTCCACTACGTCACTCACCAGCGATCCTCTCAAGATCCGTACACACCACACGGCACACAGCAGAACGGGCCCGCACCGCCCCGAAGGGTGATGCGGGCCCGTTCCGTGGTCTCAGAACGCTCAGGCGTCCTTGGACTCCGCGTCGGCGTCGGCCGGCTTGGCGTCCTCGACGGACTCGACCGGGGTCTCGTCCTTCTTCTGGGCGTCTTCCTTGACCGCGCGCTTCGTGGCGGCCTCGGCCTCACCGGTGGCAGCCTGCGCCACGGTCAGGGCCTCGACCAGCTCGATGACGGCCATCGGGGCGTTGTCGCCACGACGGTTGCCGATCTTGGTGATGCGGGTGTAACCACCGGGGCGGTTCTCGTACCGCGGGGCGATCTCGGTGAAGAGCGTGTGCACGATGCCCTTGTCCGTGATCGACTGCAGCACCAGGCGACGGTTGTGGATGTCGCCCTTCTTCGCCTTGGTGATGAAACGCTCGGCGACCGGACGCAGGCGGCGGGCCTTGGCCTCGGTCGTGGTGATGCGGCCGTGCTCGAACAGCGACTTCGCGAGGTTGTTGAGAAGAAGCTTCTCGTGCGCAGCGCTGCCGCCCAGACGGGCGCCCTTGGCGGGCTGAGGCATGGTATTTCTCCTTGTGTGCTGCACCGGCCGTATCAGGTACCGGTGTCAGTTCCCGCGCGGCGGACGCCACGCGGAAGTTCAGGTGCCGGAGGGCCCGAGCGAACTCAAGCCCGTCCGGCGATTGAGGACAAAACCCTCGCGTACGAGCCCAAAATCAAGCCCGTCCGGCGATTGAGGACAGAGCCCTCGCCCGGCCCGGGGCACGCATCAAAGACACGCACCCCAGCCGGAGGCGACTCAGTACTGCTCGGTCTCCACGAAACCGGCATCCGCGTCGTCGTCCGCACCGAACGCGTCGGCGGCGGCGGTCGGGTCGAAGCCGGGAGGCGAGTCCTTCAGCGCCAGGCCCATACCGGCCAGCTTCGCCTTGACCTCGTCGATCGACTTCGCACCGAAGTTGCGGATGTCGAGCAGGTCCGCCTCGGAGCGGGCCACGAGCTCGCCCACCGAGTGGATGCCCTCGCGCTTGAGGCAGTTGTACGAGCGGACCGTGAGCTCCAGCTCCTCGATCGGCAGCGCCAGATCGGCGGCGAGCGCGGCGTCCGTCGGCGAGGGGCCCATGTCGATGCCCTCGGCGTCGATGTTGAGCTCGCGCGCCAGACCGAACAGCTCGACCAGGGTCTTACCGGCCGACGCCATGGCGTCACGGGGACGCATGGCCTGCTTGGTCTCGACGTCGACGATCAGCTTGTCGAAGTCGGTGCGCTGCTCGACACGGGTCGCCTCGACCTTGTACGTGACCTTGAGCACCGGCGAGTAGATGGAGTCGACCGGGATCCGGCCGATCTCCTGGCCCACCTGCTTGTTCTGGACGGCGGAGACGTAGCCGCGACCGCGCTCGACGGTCAGCTCCATCTCCAGCTTGCCCTTGCCGTTCAGGGTGGCCATGACGAGGTCCGGGTTGTGGACCTCGACACCGGCCGGCGGGGCGATGTCGGCAGCGGTGACCAGGCCGGGACCCTGCTTGCGCAGGTACATCACGACCGGCTCGTCGTGCTCCGAGGAGACGACCAGCTGCTTGATGTTGAGGATGAGGTCGGTGACGTCCTCCTTGACACCCGGCACGGTGGTGAACTCGTGCAGAACGCCGTCGATCCGGATGCTGGTGACAGCGGCGCCCGGGATCGAGGAGAGGAGCGTGCGGCGAAGAGAGTTACCGAGCGTGTAGCCGAAGCCCGGCTCCAGCGGCTCGATGACGAACCGCGAGCGGAACTCGTCGACGACCTCTTCGGTCAGCGACGGACGCTGAGCGATAAGCATGTGTGAATCCTTCAGTCGTGGGCGACCACTATTTGACGCCCGACAGATGAAACAAGGATACGGGCGGCACACCCCCGTAGGGGGCATACCGCCCGTACCCACGCTACTGACGCACGGCCGTCACCGGCCGTGGCGCATCAGACGCGGCGACGCTTCGGCGGACGGCAGCCGTTGTGCGGCGTCGGGGTGACGTCCTGGATCGAACCGACCTCGAGGCCCGTGGCCTGGAGGGAGCGGATCGCGGTCTCGCGGCCGGAGCCCGGACCCTTCACGAAGACGTCGACCTTGCGCATGCCGTGCTCCTGCGCGCGGCGGGCGGCCGACTCGGCGGCCATCTGCGCGGCGAAGGGGGTGGACTTGCGCGAGCCCTTGAAGCCGACGTGGCCGGCGGAGGCCCAGGAGATCACGTTGCCCGAGGGGTCCGTGATCGAGACGATGGTGTTGTTGAACGTGCTCTTGATGTGCGCGTGGCCGTGAGCGACGTTCTTCTTTTCCTTGCGACGCACCTTCTTGGCTGCGCCCTGACGACCCTTGGGGGGCATGTCTTTACTCCAGATGGAGAGGGGAGGTGATCGGTCCTACAGCGAAGACCGCTGGATGCTGCGGATGCCCGGGGACCCGGACCTTCGCAGTGCGTCCGCTGAGGACTACTTCTTGCCCGGCTTCTTCTTACCGGCGATGGCGCGACGCGGGCCCTTGCGGGTACGCGCGTTCGTGCTGGTGCGCTGGCCGTGCACCGGCAGACCACGGCGGTGACGAATGCCCTGGTAGCAGCCGATCTCGATCTTGCGGCGGATGTCGCCCTGGATCTCGCGGCGGAGGTCACCCTCGGTGCGCAGGTTGGCGTCCACGTACTCGCGGATCTTGACCAGGTCCTCTTCGGCCAGGTCACGAACGCGGGTGTTCGGGTTCACGCCGGTGGTGGCGAGGATCTCCTTGGACCGGGTGCGCCCGATACCGAAGACGTAGGTGAGGGCAACCTCCACGCGCTTTTCGCGCGGGATGTCAACACCTGAAACGCGTGCCATTCAATGGCTCCAGTTGTTATTTCGGGGGTCTTCCGCAGTGCCGCTCCCGACCGCCGACCTCTCACGGGGAGAGGTGGTACGCCCGGGTCTCCGGCCCCCGCCGGAGGTGTCGTCAGCCGTGGCTTGGACGGGCACTGCGTATGTACGTTTACGTGCGTCGCGCGAAGTCTGCGAGATGCAGGGGGTCGTGCGTCAGCCCTGGCGCTGCTTGTGGCGCAGGTTGTCGCAGATGACCATGACCCGACCGTGACGGCGGATCACCTTGCACTTGTCGCAGATCTTCTTGACGCTCGGCTTGACCTTCATGGGATGTCAGGTTCTCCGGGTCAGTGCCAGCACCCCGCCGCAGCGGAATGTGGGCAAGATCTACTTGTAGCGGTAGACGATCCGGCCACGCGTCAGGTCGTACGGGGAGAGCTCCACGACGACCCGGTCATCGGGAAGGATTCGGATGTAGTGCATCCGCATCTTCCCGCTGATGTGCGCGAGGACCTTGTGACCGTTCTGGAGCTCCACCCTGAACATGGCGTTCGGGAGAGACTCGATCACGGTGCCCTCAATTTCGATGGCACCTTGCTTCTTGGCCACGCTTCGCCTTTCGAATCGGCTACCTTGATCGGCTCCGTACCGTCGTGTGCACACATACGGGCACACTGATGCACGAGAGCCGACGAGTCAGTCTACGTCAGCGGACTCCAAAAGACGAATCCGTCAAGTTTGCCCACCGCCGAGATCCTTAGACCTCCGGGCCACCGCCAATCACCCCGGCGAGCACGGTGCGCACCATTCAGCCCAGCGGGTCCGGCGCCGCCTCGATGCCGTACTGCGCGAGCCTCTCGCGGCCGCAGTCCGGCGCGGTGAGCACCAGCGGGCCCTGCTCCGTGAGGGCGATGGAGTGCTCCCAGTGGGAGGACGAGCTGCCGTCGGTCGTGATCACGGTCCACTCGTCGGCCAGCACCTCGGTGCGGGCCGTGCCGAGGGAGACCATCGGCTCGATGGCCAGGCAGACGCCCGGGACCAGTTTGATGCCCTTGCCGCGCTTGCGGGCGACGTAGTTCAGCAGGTGCGGGTCCATGTGCATCTCGGTGCCGATGCCGTGGCCGCCGTAGTCCTCGACGATGCCGTACTTACCGGTCGACGGGCGGGGCTGGCGGCGGATGTAGGACTCGATCGCCCGCGAGATGTCGACCAGGCGGTTGTTCACCTTCATCGCCGCGATGCCGGCCCACATCGACTCCTCGGTCACCCGGGACAGCTCGACGAGCTCCGGAGCGTGACCGGTGCCCACGAAGGCCGTGTAGGCAGCGTCGCCGTGCCAGCCGTCGATGATCGCGCCGGCGTCGATGGAGATGATGTCGCCGTCCTTGAGGACGGTCTTCTCGTCCGGGATGCCGTGGACGACGACCTCGTTGACCGAGGTGCAGATCGTCGCGGGGAATCCGCCGTAACCGAGGAAGTTCGACTTCGCACCGTGGTCGGCGATCACCTTGCGGGCGACCTGGTCCAGGTCCATCGTGGTGGCGCCGGGAACGGCGGCCTCTCGGGTGGCCGCGTGAATGGCAGCGACCACCAGCCCCGCCTCACGCATCTTCGCGATCTGCTCGGGGGTCTTGATCTGCACCATTGCGCGGCGCCTTTCTGCATACGGGACGGGGCGGCCTACTCAACGATACGGCCGCACGCACTCGGCCGCGGCGCCCAGGGACGCCGCGGCCGAATGACAGGTACTACGGGTTCGCTCTCAGGCCTCGTCGGGCTTCTTGAGCGCCTCCATGGCCCGCTCGGTCACATCGGTGACCTTGCCGAGCGCGGAGATGGTGACCACCAGGTCCTGAGCCCTGTAGTAGTCGATGATCGGCTCGGTCTGGGTGTGGTAGACCTCGAGCCGGGTGCGGACCGTCTCTTCGCTGTCGTCGTCGCGCTGGTACAGCTCGCCGCCGCAGGTGTCGCAGACACCCTCGGTCTTCGGCGGGTTGTACGTCACGTGGAACACGTGCGCGCTCTCGTTGCGGCAGATGCGACGGCCCGCGATCCGCTTCACGACCTCGTCCTCGGGGACCTCGAGATCGAGAACCGCGTCCAGCTCTACGCCCTCGTCCTTGAGCATCACATCAAGGGCTTCGGCCTGGCCCACGTTGCGCGGGAAGCCGTCGAGCAGGAAGCCGTTGACCGCGTCCGACTGGGACATCCGGTCCTTGGCCATCCCGATCGTGACCTCGTCCGGCACCAGCTGCCCCGCGTCCATGTAGGCGCGGGCCTGCTTGCCAAGGTCAGTGCCCTGGCTGATGTTGGCGCGGAAGAGGTCGCCCGTGGAGATGTGCGGAATCGACAGGTTCTTGGCAAGGTACGCAGCCTGCGTTCCCTTGCCGGCACCCGGCGGGCCGACGAGGACGATTCGCATCAGCGGAGGAACCCTTCGTAATTGCGCTGCTGGAGCTGACTCTCAATCTGCTTCACGGTTTCCAGACCCACACCCACGATGATGAGGATGCTCGTCCCGCCGAACGGGAAGTTCTGGTTAGCGCCACCGAAGCCTGCCAACGCCATCGTTGGCACCAGAGCGATCAGACCCAGGTACAGCGAGCCCGGCCAAGTGATCCTGTTGAGCACGTAGCTCAGGTACTCGGCAGTAGGTCGACCAGCCCGGATACCCGGGATGAAGCCACCATACTTCTTCATGTTGTCCGCGACTTCCTCGGGGTTGAACGAGATCGCCACATAGAAGAAGGCGAAGAAGACGATCAACAGGAAGTACGCGGTGATGTAGTACGGGTGGTCGCCCTTGACGAAGTGGTCCTTGATCCAGGTCGCCCAAGCCGCTTGGGAGTTGGAGAACTGGACGATCAGGGCCGGGATGTAGAGCAGCGAAGAGGCGAAGATGACGGGAATCACACCCGCCTGGTTCACCTTCAGCGGGATATAGGTGGACGTACCACCGTAGGACCTGCGGCCGATCATGCGCTTCGCGTACTGCACCGGAATGCGGCGCTGGGCCTGCTCGACGAAGACCACGAGGGCCACCATCACGAAGCCGATCAGGATGACGGTGCCGAACTCGATCCAGCCGTCGGCGAGCTTGCCGCTCGTCTTGATGGCCCACAGGGCGCCGGGGAAGCTGGCGGCGATCGAGATGAACATCAGGATCGACATGCCGTTGCCGATGCCGCGGTCGGTGATCAGCTCACCGAGCCACATGACGGCGGCGGTGCCGGCGGTCATCGTGATGACCATGGTGATGGTCGTGAAGAGCGAGTCGTTCGGGACGATCTGGTCAGCGACCGGGCAGCCGCTGAAGAGCGCACCGCTGCGTGCGGTGGCCACCAGGCCGGTGCCCTGCAGGATGGCGAGTGCGACCGTCAGATAACGCGTGTACTGCGTGATCTTTGCCTGGCCGGACTGCCCCTCCTTCTTGAGCGCCTCGAGTCGGGGAATCACCACGGTCAGCAGCTGAAGAATGATGCTGGCCGTGATGTACGGCATGATGCCGAGCGCGAAGATCGTGATCTGCAGCAGTGCACCACCGCTGAACATGTTCACCAGGCCGAAGAGGCTGTTGTTGCCCTTGCTTGCCTGATCAACACAGGTCTGGACGTTCTCGTAGCTCACCCCCGGGACCGGGATATGCGCCCCGAGCCGGTAGAGCACGATGATGCCGAGCGTGAAGAACAGCTTCTTGCGCAGGTCGGGCGTCTTGAACGCCCGGGCGAACGCGGTGAGCACGGTGCCTCCTGCGACCCCCGCGCGATGCGTAGAGGTGACGGTCTTGAGGATTGACGAATACGTAACAGTCAAAGGTCCCCGGACGACATGCGTCCAGGGCTTACCACAGCAACGGACGCCACCTTACCGGCGTACATGCCCCCCTAGGAACGACCAACCGGGGATGCCCCATATGAGAGGCATCCCCGGTCGGATGTTCAGGCCACCAATGTGTCCGAGTTGTCTCAGACCAGTTCGGTGACGGTGCCGCCGGCAGCGGCAATCTTCTCCTTGGCGGAGCCGGAGACGGCGTCAACCGAAACCTGCAGTGCCACGGAGATCTCGCCCTGTCCGAGGACCTTGACGAGGTGGTTGTTGCGCACAGCGCCCTTGGCGACCAGATCGGCCACCGTGACCTCTCCACCCTGCGGGTAGAGCGTCGCGAGCTTGTCCAGGTTCACGACCTGGTACTCGGTGCGGAACGGGTTCTTGAAGCCCTTGAGCTTCGGGAGACG
This sequence comes from Streptomyces sp. 840.1, assembly GCF_003751445.1. Lineage (NCBI taxonomy): Bacteria > Bacillati > Actinomycetota > Actinomycetes > Kitasatosporales > Streptomycetaceae > Streptomyces > Streptomyces sp. 840.1. Next base: position 1,320,982 of record NZ_RJUU01000001.1, read on the forward strand.
CATGTGGAGGGGCATCTGCCCACCCTCGAAGCGCTCCGGAACCTGGTAGCGGGCCTTGGTGCCCTTGGTGCCACGTCCGGCGGTCTTACCCTTGGACGCCTCGCCTCGACCCACACGGGTCTTGGCGGTCTTGGCGCCCGGGGCAGGCCGGAGGTCGTGGGCCTTCAGCGGCTGGTTCTCCGCCATGTCAGTCGACCTCCTCAACCGTCACGAGGTGGCGGACGGTGTTAGCCATTCCGCGGAACTCGGGGCGGTCCTCCTTGACAACCACGTCGTGCAGGCGCTTGAGCCCGAGCGAACGAAGGGTGTCGCGGTGGTTCTGCTTGCTGCCGATGTACGACTTGGTCTGCGTGATCTTGAGGCGAGCCATCACACACCCGCCGCTCGGGCACGAAGCAGAGCGGCCGGGGCCACGTCCTCGAGGGGCAGACCGCGGCGGGCCGCGATCTCCTCGGGACGCTGCAGGCCCTGGAGGGCCGCCACCGTCGCGTGCACGATGTTGATCGGGTTCGAAGAACCGAGCGACTTCGACAGGATGTCGTGAACGCCGGCGCACTCGAGCACGGCGCGCACGGGGCCACCCGCGATCACACCGGTACCGGGGGAAGCAGGCTTGAGCAGGACAACGCCCGCGGCCTTCTCGCCCTGGATCGGGTGCGGGATGGTGCCCTGGATACGCGGAACCTTGAAGAAGCTCTTCTTGGCCTCTTCAACGCCCTTGGCGATGGCCGCGGGAACTTCCTTGGCCTTGCCGTATCCGACACCGACGCTGCCGTCACCGTCGCCCACCACGACCAGCGCGGTGAAGCTGAAGCGACGACCACCCTTCACGACCTTGGCGACACGGTTGATCGCGACGACACGCTCGACGTACGCGGTCTTCTCGGCGGCGCTGGCGCCGTCACGGCCCTTCCGGTCCCGCCGCTCGCCGCCACCGGCACCGCTTCCGCGGCGCTGGGGTCCAGCCATTGGAATTACCTCTCTCTGTTACGTCCGCTGTGCGTAGGAACCGGGGCTTAGAACTTCAGCCCGGCTTCACGGGCGGCGTCAGCCAGAGCGGCAATCCGCCCGGCGTACTGGTTACCACCGCGGTCAAACACGACGGCCTCGACGCCTGCGGCCTTGGCGCGCTCGGCGACCAGGGCCCCGACCTGCTTGGCGAGGGCACTCTTGTCACCCTCGACGCCGCGGATGGAAGCGTCGAGCGTCGACGCCGACGCGAGCGTGTGGCCCGCGATGTCGTCGATGACCTGAGCGACCATGTGGCGGTTCGAACGCGTCACAACCAAGCGCGGACGCTCGGGCGAACCGGAGATGTGCTTCCGGACGCGGATGTGGCGGCGCTTGAGGGCGGCACGCTTGTAGGCGTCGCCCTTGGCGATCTTTACACCGTATGCCATGGCTTACTTACCCGCCTTTCCGACCTTGCGGCGGATAACCTCGCCGGCGTACTTGACGCCCTTGGCCTTGTACGGGTCAGGCTTCCGCAGCTTGCGGATCTTCGCCGAAACCTCGCCGACCTTCTGCTTGTCGATGCCCTCGACACTGAACTTCGTGGGCGACTCGACCTTGAAGGTGATGCCTTCGGGGGCCTCGATGAGGATCGGGTGGCTGTAGCCCAGGGCGAACTCCAGGTTGGAGCCCTTCGCCTGGACGCGGTAACCGACACCGCTGATCTCGAGCGCCTTGATGTATCCCTGGGTCACACCGGTGATCATGTTCGCCACCAGCGTGCGGGACAGGCCGTGAAGGGCCTTGTTCTGACGCTCGTCGTTCGGGCGGACGACGTTCAGAACGCCGTCCTCACCCTTGGTGACCTCGATCGGCGCTGCGACGGTGTGCGAGAGGGAACCCTTGGGGCCCTTCACCGCGACCGTGCGGCCATCGATGGTGACGTCCACACCGGCGGGAACCTGGATGGGGAGCTTGCCGATTCGCGACATGAGCTTTTCCTCCGTTCCCGACTACCAGACGTAGGCGAGGACTTCCCCACCTACGCCCTTCTTGCTGGCCTGCTGGCCGGTCAGGAGACCGTGGGACGTGGAGATGATCGCCACGCCCAGGCCGCCCAGAACCTTCGGCAGATTGGTGGACTTTGCGTATACACGCAGACCCGGCTTCGAAATACGCTTGATGCCGGCGATCGAACGCTCGCGGTTCGGACCGAACTTCAGGTCGAGAACGAGGCTCTTGCCGACCTCGGCGTCCTCGACCTTCCAGCCGGTGATGAAGCCCTCCTGCTGGAGGATCTCCGCGATGTGCGACTTGATCTTGCTGTGCGGCATCTTGACGTCGTCGTGATACGCCGAGTTCGCGTTACGCAGACGCGTGAGCATGTCTGCGATGGGATCAGTCATGGTCATGAGTTGGCCTTCGGCCTCTCTCGCCGGGGTTTCCTGTATGCGCCATCCCTCTCCCCACTCAGTGGCGGGACGGGTGCGGTGCGGGGACCTACGGCGTAGTAAGTCGGTCTAGGGCGGCAGGCGCCCAACCACACAAGCCTACGGCATGTGGGGCCGGGCTCCTGCCGACCAGATACTTACCGAGAGCTTCCGGATAATCCCAACGCCCAAAGGGCGAAGGAGGATTACCAGGAGCTCTTGGTCACGCCCGGCAGCTCGCCACGGTGAGCCATCTCACGAAGGCACACGCGGCACAGGCCGAACTTGCGGTAGACGGAGTGGGGCCGGCCGCAGCGCTGGCAGCGGGTGTACCCGCGGACGCCGAACTTCGGCTTGCGGGCGGCCTTAGCGATCAGGGACTTCTTCGCCACGGTCAGTTCTCCTTGAACGGGAAGCCGAGGTGACGAAGGAGGGCACGACCCTCGTCGTCATTGGTCGCCGTGGTGACCACGGTGATGTCCATGCCCCGGACCCGGTCGATCTTGTCCTGGTCGATCTCGTGGAACATGACCTGCTCCGTGAGACCGAAGGTGTAGTTGCCACGGCCGTCGAACTGCTTCGGCGACAGGCCACGGAAGTCACGGATACGCGGAAGCGCGAGCGACAGCGTACGGTCCAGGAACTCCCACATGCGGTCACCACGGAGGGTGACGTGGCAGCCGATCGGCTGCCCCTCGCGCAGCTTGAACTGCGCGATCGACTTGCGGGCCTTGGTGACGGCGGGCTTCTGGCCGGTGATCGTGGTGAGGTCGCGCACGGCGCCATCGATCAGCTTGGAGTCGCGGGCGGCGTCGCCCACACCCATGTTGACCACGATCTTGACCAGACCGGGGATCTGCATGACGTTCTCGTAGGAGAACTCCTCACGCAGCTTGCCGGCGATTTCCTCGCGGTAGCGCGTCTTGAGACGCGGCGCTGTGGTGGTAGTCATCAGATGTCCTCACCGGTGCGCTTGGCAACGCGGATCTTGTTGCCCTCGTCGTCAAAGCGGTAGCCGACGCGAGTAACGACCTTGTTGCCGTCCTTCTCAACAACCAGCTGCACGTTGCTGACGTGGACGGGGGCCTCGGTCGTCACAATGCCACCGGTCTGCGAACCGCGAGCGGTCTGACCGGCCTTCGTGTGCTTCTTGACCCGGTTGACACCCTCGACGAGGACGCGGTCCTGAGCGGGGTAGGCAACGATGACCTTGCCCTGCTTGCCCTTGTCCTTGCCGGTGATGACCTGAACCAGGTCGCCCTTCTTGATCTTCATGCTTACAGCACCTCCGGCGCGAGCGAGATGATCTTCATGAACTTCTTCTCGCGCAGCTCACGGCCCACCGGGCCGAAGATACGGGTGCCGCGGGGGTCGCCGTCGTTCTTCAGAATGACGGCGGCGTTCTCGTCGAAGCGGATGTACGAGCCATCCTGACGACGACGCTCCTTGACGGTGCGAACGATGACGGCCTTGACGACGTCACCCTTCTTCACGTTGCCACCGGGGATCGCGTCCTTGACGGTGGCGACGATGACGTCACCGATGCCCGCGTAGCGGCGACCCGAGCCACCGAGAACACGGATGGTGAGAATTTCCTTCGCACCCGTGTTGTCGGCGACGCGAAGTCGCGACTCCTGCTGGATCACGTCTATCTCCTGATCGTCTGCCGGTTCCCGGTGGGGAGCTCCGTAAGTGACTTACGAAGGCTCCCCACCGAGCCTGGCGGAACCTGCCTGAGGGGAATGCCCCTCAGGAATTACTTGGCCTTCTCGAGGATCTCGACGACGCGCCAACGCTTCGTGGCGGACAGCGGCCGGGTCTCCATGAGGATGACGCGGTCGCCGACACCGGCGGCGTTCTGCTCGTCGTGAGCCTTGAGCTTGTTCGTACGGCGGATGACCTTGCCGTACAGCGCGTGCTTGACGCGGTCCTCGACAGCGACGACGACGGTCTTGTCCATCTTGTCGCTGACGACCAGACCCTCACGGGTCTTACGGAAACCGCGGTCAGTGTTCGTCTCAGTCACAGTCTTCTCGCTCATCAGACGCTCTCCACCGTCTCGATGCCGAGCTCGCGCTCACGCATCAGGGTGTAGATCCGGGCGATGTCCTTACGGACGGACTTGAGCCGGCCGTGGTTCTCGAGCTGTCCGGTCGCCGCCTGGAAGCGGAGGTTGAACAGCTCTTCCTTGGCCTCGCGGAGCTTGTTGAGGAGCTCCTCGTTGCCCAGCTCGCGCAGCTCGGACGTCTTGGTACCGGCCGACATCACGACTCACCTGCCTCGCGCCGAACAATCCGGCACTTCATCGGAAGCTTGTGAGCAGCGCGGGTGAGCGCCTCACGAGCAATCTTCTCGTTCGGGTAGGACAGCTCGAACATCACCCGACCGGGCTTGACGTTCGCGATCCACCACTCGGGAGAACCCTTACCGGAACCCATGCGGGTCTCGGCAGGCTTCTTCGTCAGGGGGCGGTCCGGGTAGATGTTGATCCAGACCTTGCCGCCACGCTTGATGTGACGGGTCATCGCGATACGAGCGGACTCGATCTGACGGTTCGTCACGTACGCCGGGGTCAGCGCCTGGATGCCGTACTCGCCGAACGCAACCTGCGTGCCACCCTTGGACATACCGCTGCGCTTCGGGTGGTGCTGCTTGCGGTGCTTGACCCTACGGGGGATCAGCATTTCGGTCAGGCCTCCGTTCCGGTGCTCTCAGCCGCCGGAGCAGCGGCGGGCGCGTCGGCCTTGGGGGCCTCGGCGGCCGGAGCCGACTGCTGCGGCTTGCGGCCGCGACCGCCACGCTCGCTGCCACCGCGGCCACCGCGGCCGGCCGGACGGTCAGCGCCGCCACGGGCCGGGCGGTTGCCCGCGCGGGCAGCAGCGTTCTCGGCGCGGACCTCGGCGATGTTCTTGACGTCGCCCTTGTAGATCCAGACCTTCACACCGATGCGGCCGAAGGTCGTCTTGGCCTCGAAGAAGCCGTAGTCGACGTTCGCACGGAGCGTGTGCAGGGGCACGCGGCCCTCGCGGTAGAACTCCGAGCGGGACATCTCGGCGCCGCCGAGGCGACCGCCGCACTGGATCTTGATGCCCTTGGCGCCGGCCTTCATCGTGCTCTGCATGCTCTTGCGCATGGCACGACGGAAGGAGACGCGGGAGGAGAGCTGCTCGGCGACGGCCTGGGCCACCAGCTGAGCGTCCACCTCGGGGTTCTTGACCTCGAGGATGTTCAGCTGGACCTGCTTGCCGGTCAGCTTCTCCAGCTCGCCACGGATGCGATCGGCCTCGGCGCCGCGGCGGCCGATGACGATGCCCGGACGGGCGGTGTGGATGTCAACGCGGACGCGGTCGCGGGTGCGCTCGATCTCGACCTTCGAGATGCCGGCCCGCTCCATGCCCTTCGTCATCATGCGACGAATGGCAACGTCTTCCTTGACGTAGTCCTTGTACAGCTTGTCGGCGTACCAACGGGACTTGAAGTCCGTGGTAATGCCGAGCCGGAACCCATGCGGGTTAACCTTCTGGCCCATTACCGGGTTCCTTCCTTGCTGCTGACGACCACGGTGATGTGGCTGGTCCGCTTACGGATCCGGTAGGCACGGCCCTGAGCACGCGGACGGAACCGCTTCAGGGTCGGACCCTCGTCCACAAACGCCTCGCTGATGACCAGCGAAGAAGCGTCGGGGTGGTCGTAGTTGTGTGCAGCGTTGGCGATGGCGCTGTCGAGCACCTTGCCAACCGGCACGCTCGCGGCCTGCGGGGCGAAACGCAGGACCGCCTGAGCCTCCGTGGCATCCATGCCACGGATGAGGTCCACCACTCGGCGGGCCTTCATGGGCGTGACGCGGATGTACCGCGCCTGGGCCCTGGCTTCCATGGTTGTCCCTTCGGTGTGAGTCATAGTCGTTTCCACCCCGCGCTAGCGGCGCTTCGACTTCCGGTCGTCCTTGACGTGGCCGCGGAAGGTGCGAGTCGGCGAGAACTCGCCGAGCTTGTGGCCGACCATCGACTCGGTGACGAACACCGGGACGTGGATCTTGCCGTTGTGCACCGCGATGGTGTGACCCAGCATGGCCGGGATGATCATCGAGCGACGGGACCAGGTCTTGATGACGTTCTTGGTGCCGGCTTCGTTCTGTACGTCCACCTTCTTGACGAGGTGGCCGTCGACGAAGGGCCCCTTCTTGAGACTGCGCGGCATCTAAACCCGCTCCTAGCGCTTCTTGTTCGTCTTGCGGCGGCGGACGATGTACTTGCTCGATGCCTTCTTCGGCGAGCGAGTACGACCCTCCTTCTGACCCCACGGCGAGACCGGGTGACGTCCACCGGAGGTCTTGCCTTCACCACCACCGTGCGGGTGGTCGACCGGGTTCATCGCAACACCGCGGACGGACGGGCGAACGCCCTTCCAGCGCATGCGACCGGCCTTGCCCCAGTTGATGTTCGACTGCTCGGCGTTGCCGACCTCGCCAATCGTGGCGCGGCAGCGGGCGTCGACCAGCCGGATCTCACCGGACGGCATACGAAGGTGGGCCATGGTGCCCTCCTTCGCCAGCAGCTGCACGGAGGCACCCGCGGAACGGGCGAACTTCGCGCCGCCGCCGGGCCGCAGCTCGATGGCGTGGATGGTCGTACCGACCGGGATGTTGCGCAGCGCCAGGTTGTTACCGGGCTTGATGTCGGCGGCCGGGCCGTTCTCGACACGGTCGCCCTGACCCAGGCCGCGCGGCGCGATGATGTAGCGCTTCTCGCCGTCGGCGTAGTGCAGGAGCGCGATGCGCGCGGTGCGGTTCGGGTCGTACTCGATGTGCGCGACCTTGGCCGGCACGCCGTCCTTGTCGTGACGACGGAAGTCGATCACGCGGTAGGCGCGCTTGTGGCCACCACCCTGGTGGCGAACGGTCACACGACCGGTGTTGTTACGGCCGCCCTTGCTGTGCAGGGGGCGGACCAGCGACTTCTCCGGCGTGGACCGCGTGATCTCGACAAAGTCGGCGACGCTGGAGCCACGACGGCCCGGGGTCGTCGGCTTGTACTTGCGGATACCCATTTCTCAGTCCTCGTCCGATTCCGGACGACTCGACCTCCGTTAGGAGGTCGGGCCGCCGAAGATGTCGATTCGGTCGCCCTCAGCGAGGGTCACGATGGCGCGCTTGGTGTCTGCGCGCTTGCCGAAACCGGTCTTGGTGCGCTTGCGCTTACCCTGACGGTTGATCGTGTTGACCCCGGTGACCTTGACCGAGAAGACCGCTTCGACGGCCTGCTTGATCTGGGTCTTGTTGGAGCCGGGCGCGACGATGAACGTGTACTTGTTCTCGTCGAGCAGCGCGTAGCTCTTCTCCGAAACAACCGGCTTGACGAGAACGTCACGCGGGTCGGAGTAGGTCTTGCTGGTAACGGTCGCCTCGCTCATCAGGCGTCGCTCCCTTCGGTCTCAGCGGTCTGGGGGCCAGACACGAAGGACTCGAAAGCGGCCTGGGTGAAGACCACGTCGTCAGAGACGATCACGTCGTACGTGTTCAGCTGGCCCGGGTCCAGGATGTGCACCTGGGGCAGGTTGCGTGCGGAGAGCCACGCGGCCTCGTCGTTGCGGTCGACGACCAGGAGCACGTTCTTGCGCTCCGAGATCTTGCCGAACAGCGACTTCGCTGCCTTCGTGGAGACCGCGGCACCCTCGACCACGCCGGTGACGACGTGGATGCGGGAGTGGCGCGCCCGGTCGGAGAGGGCACCGCGCAGGGCGGCGGCCTTCATCTTCTTCGGGGTGCGCTGCGAGTAGTCACGCGGCTGCGGGCCGTGGACGACGCCACCGCCGACGAACTGCGGTGCGCGGGTCGAACCCTGGCGCGCGCGGCCGGTGCCCTTCTGGCGGTAAGGCTTGCGCCCACCACCGCGGACCTCGCCACGACGCTTGGTCTTGTGCGTGCCCTGACGGGCAGCTGCCAGCTGGGCGACAACGACCTGGTGGATCAGCGGAACGCTGGTCTTCGCGTCGAAGATCTCCGCGGGGAGCTCGACGGTACCGGCCTTGTCGCCTGCCGGCGAAAGGATGTCAATGGTGCTCATTACCTCAAGCCCCCTTGGCCGCGGTACGGACCAGGACGAGGCCGCCGTTCGGACCGGGGACCGCGCCCTTGATGAGCAGCAGACCCTTCTCCGCGTCAACCGCGTGGATGGTCAGGTTCTGGGTGGTGACGCGCTCGTTACCCATCCGACCGGCCATGCGCATGCCCTTGAAGACACGCCCAGGGGTGGCACAGCCACCGATCGAACCGGGGGAACGGTGCTTGCGCTGGACGCCGTGGCCGGCGCCGAGGCCCTTGAAGTTGTGACGCTTCATGACACCGGCGAAGCCCTTGCCCTTGCTCTTGCCCGTGACGTCAACCTTGACGCCGGACTCGAACACCTCGGCAGTGACCTCCTGGCCCAGCGTGTACTCGCTGGCGTCAGGGGTGCGGAGCTCCACCAGGTGGCGGCGCGGGGTGACGTCGGCCTTGGCGAAGTGACCCTTGAGGGGCTTGTTCACCTTGCGCGGGTCGATCTCGCCGAAGGCGATCTGGACCGACTCGTAGCCGTCGCTGTCGTTCGTACGGACCTGCGTCACGACGCACGGACCGGCCTTGACGACGGTCACCGGGACAACCCGGTTGTTCTCGTCCCAGACCTGGGTCATGCCGAGCTTCTCGCCCAGGACGCCCTTGATGTTCTTGCTCATCTCGGCCCGTCCCTTCAGAGCTTGATCTCGATGTCGACGCCCGCCGGCAGGTCGAGGCGCATCAGCGAGTCAACCGTCTTCGGCGTGGGGTCGAGAATGTCGATGAGGCGCTTGTGCGTGCGCATCTCGAAGTGCTCGCGCGAGTCCTTGTACTTGTGCGGCGACTTGATGACGCAGTACACGTTCTTCTCAGTGGGCAGCGGCACCGGGCCCGCGACCGACGCACCAGTGCGGGTCACCGTCTCGACGATCTTCTTCGCCGAGGAGTCGATGACCTCGTGGTCGTAGGCCTTGAGCCGGATGCGGATCTTCTGTCCCGCCATGGCTACTAGTAGTCCTGTCTCTCGTAACGCTCTGGAACCCGGGGTTCTCGATACTCCGCCTCCGACCCACGCGGTCGGGCGTGTCGCATCCCCTCTACGAAAATCTCCCGAAGGAGATCCCAACCAAGGGGGTGCGGGCCTGAGACCGCGAATGCCGGGGGAGGAACCCCACCGGGTGCCTGGCCGGTGGCACACATACGCTTCCCGAAAGATTCCCGTACGTCCGGCCCGCATGGGGCCGACGAGTACCGTGGGACTCGCTTCCGGTCCTCCCGGCGGGAGGCGCGCAGCATTGACACTCAACCGAGCAACCTGGTCAGTGTGCCATACGGGGCGTGAGCCTGGCCAATCGGCCGGGGATCTTACCCCCCGGGGTCCGAGGGTCAAACGCGGGCACGCCTCCACCACCTCCGTTCGGCTCCCCCCGGCGGTTAAATCGGTCGAGCGCCTCCGCTCCCCGCCCCTACAGTGACCGGCCGGGGCGGCTACCGACGGGGGCATGGAACATGCGTACGCACTATCCGCGGACACCGCATCTGCCCTGGTCGCCCGGGGCCACCTCGGACGACGTACGGCTCACCGGCCGCGCGGACCTCGCCGGCCTCACCGGCTCAGAGGTCGTGGTCACCGAGAAGATGGACGGCGAGAACACCACGCTCTACGCCGATGGACTGCACGCCCGCTCGCTCGACTCCGCGCACCACCCCTCCCGGGCCCGCGTGAAGGCGCTCCAGGGACGCGTCGGCTCCCGCATCCCGGCCGGCCGGCGGATCTGCGGCGAGAACATGTTCGCCCGTCACTCCATCCCGTACGACGACCTGGCGGGCCACTTCTACGGCTTCTCCGTCTGGGACGGGGACACCTGCCTGGACTGGGACCGCACCGTGGAGGTCCTGCGCGACCTCGGCATCCCGACCCCGCCGGTGCTCTGGCGCGGGGTGTTCGACGCCCGCGCGGAACGGACACTGCGCGCCCTGCGCCTGGACACCGGACGCCAGGAGGGCTACGTCGTCCGCCCCGCCGGGACCTTCGCGGCTGCCGAATTCGGGCGGCGGGTGGCGAAATGGGTGCGACCGGCGCACGTCGTCACGGACACGCACTGGATGCACGCCGCGGTCGTGGAGAACGGGCTGGGGCCGTCCGCCGCCCTCTGGGACGTACGTTCGGGCGCCCCGGTCGACCCGGTGGCGCTCGGCGCCGCCGCTTCGGCCGGGGCCGGTGACGCACCGGCCGCCCTCGCCGCGGCTGTGGGCACCGCACCGGGCGCCGGTGCACCGCCCGACGCGCCCGCCGCCCGCGCCGCGGCCGACGCCCTGGACGCGCAGGGCCTCACCGGCGACGACCGGCTCGCCGGGGTACTGGCAGCGCTGCTGCACCGCACCCGGCGCGCCGCCCTGACCCCCGCGCTGACCGGCCCGCTCGGCATGCCGCCGGCCCGGCGGATCGCGGACCTCGTGGGGCTGGCCCCCTCGCTGCACCGCCCCTACCCGGACGAGGAGCGGCGCGCCGGACTGACGCGGATGTCGTTCGCCGCCCGGCTGCCGGTGCTGCACGCGGTGGCCGGCGCGCTGGCCACGACCCCCGAGGCCCGCGAACAGGTGGAGTGGTCGCAGCTGCACGCCCAGGAGGTACGGGAACCCGCCGGGCTCCGGGAGGCGTTCGACGGGCTGGAACCGGCCGCCGCCGACCGCTGCCTGGCGCAGGCCCGCCAGGCGTACGCCCTGGGCCGGATCAGCACCGCGCAGGAGGCGGTGGCCGCGACCTGGCGGTGGCGGGACGGGGACTTCCCTCGCCTGATCCACCTCGTCGGCCCCTCCGGCAGCGGCAAGAGCACCTTCGCCCGCGCCCTGCCGGACACCGACACCTGTATCTCCCTCGACGACCTGCGCCTCGCCCGAGGCTCCCGCGCCGACCAGAGCGCCAACACGGACGTCCTCCGCGAGGGGCTGCACCGGCTGGAGGAGGCGCTGGTGCCCGGCGCCACCGTGGTCTGGGACGCCACCTCGCTCAACCCGCACCAGCGCGGACTGGTGCACGCGGTCGCCCACCGCCGGGACGCGCTGCTCACCCACGCGGTGGCCTGGGCCGGGGAGGCCGAGCTGACCGCGCGCAACGCCCGCCGGGCCCACCCGGTGCCCCCGGAGGTACTGGAATCCCAGCTGCGCCGGTTCGTGCCCCCGTACCCGGGTGAGGCGCACCGCACCTGGTACATCGGCAGCAGCGGAACAGTGGAGGACCGGGCCTGATGCGTACGAGCGAGGAGATCTACCACCGGGTCCGCTGGGACCCCAGGTTCGACCCGGCGCGCTTCGTCCTGGGCGTCGCCCAGCGCGGCCGCGACCCCAAGCGCGTACCGCTGGAGCGGTTCACCCCGGGCGGGGACATCCCCTGGCACCGGGTGCTGTTCTTCGAGGCGGACGGCGAGACGGTGTGGGACCGGGCCTCCGGCGCCGACCGGATCGACGCGACGGACGCCGGCCGGCTGCGCACCCCGCGCCTGCTGCCCTCCCCCTACTTCACCTCACGCACCCCGCACGCCTTCTCCCCCGCGACCGGTGCGTGGGAACCCGCGCCCGCCCGACCGCCCGGTCTCCCGGGCCCCCTGACCGTGCTGACCTGGAACACCCTCTGGGACCGGTACGACAGCGACCGGATCGACACCGCCCGCCGCCGCCCCCTGCTCCTGGACGCGCTGCACGCGGCGGACGCGGACGTCATCGCGCTCCAGGAGGCCGAGCCCGCGCTGCTGGAGCTGCTGCTGGCCTCCGGCTGGGTGCGCGAGCGGTACGCGCTCGCCACCGAACCGGCCTCCCCCGACGTACGGGACTGCGGACTGCTGCTGCTCAGCCGGCTCCCCGTGCGTGAAGCGGGGCTGCACGTACTCGGCCCGCACAAGGCCGTGGCCGCCGCCGTCGTGGACACCGCCGAGGGGCCCGTCACCGTGGCCGTGACCCACCTCAGCAGCGACCACTCCCCCGCCGGCGCCGCCCGCCGCGACGCCGAACTCGCCCAGCTGGCAACGGGGTTGGCCGGGGTCGGGGGCGAGGTGCTGCTCGTCGGCGACTTCAACGACGGCGGCGACCGGCCGCAGAGCCGGCTCGCCATGGCGGACGCCTGGCACCAGGTGCACGGCCCCGCCGACCACACCCCGACCTTCGACCCGGCCGCCAACCCGCTGGCCGCCGTCTCCTCACTGTCCGGCCGCGTCTCCCGCCTCGACCGGGTGCTGCTGCGCACGGAACGCCTCCGGGCCCGCACCGCGACGCTGACCGGGGACACACCGGGCCCGCAGGGGCTGTACGTCTCCGACCACTACGGGGTGCGGGTGGAGCTGGGCCCGCCCGCACCAGCGGCAACGGAAGGAGTCGCGGACCGGGTCGCCGCAGCACTCCCCGGCGCCCGGGTCCACGTCGTCGGCTCCCGGCGGATGGGCTGCGCGCTGCCCGGCGCGGATCTGGACCTGGTCGCCGCGCTGCCGGGCGACCCCGCTCCGGCAGCGGTACGGCAGCGGGTGGCCGCCGCGCTCCCGGGGGCGCGGGACCTGCGCGAGGTGACGGGGGCCAGGGTGCCCGGACTGCGCTTCCGCCTGGACGGGCTGAGCGTCGACCTGGTCACCGTCGCGACGGGGGCGCTCTCCCCGGGCGACGCGGTCGCGCGCCGGAGCGAGCTGGGCGAGGCGGCGGCGGTGGCGCTGAGCGCGGTGAGCGACGCCGAAGCGGTGCTCGCGGCGGCCGAACCGCACCGGCAGGCCTTCACCGCCCTCGCCCGTGACGTCAAGGCCTGGGCGAGGGCGCGGGGCCTGGACTCCGCGCCCTGCGGCGGACTGCCGGGGCTGGCCTGGACCGTCCTCGCAGCCCGCACCGCGCACGAGGCCGGCGCCCTGCCGCCGCTCGCGCTGCTCCGGCACTTCTTCGCGACCTGGGCGGCGTGGGACTGGCACGCGGCGGTGGGCGGGGCTGCGGCAAGCAGTGACCCGGTCACGGTGCTGACACCGACGGCACCGGTACGTTCCTGCACCACACAGGCCTCCCCGTCGGGCCGCGACCTGCTCACCGCGGAGCTGTTCCGCGCGTGGGAGGTTCTGGAGTCTGCGCCGGAGAGCATCGACCCGCGCACCCGGCTCTGCGCCCCGCCCGCGCTACGGGACGACCACGCCGCCTGGGCCCTCGCCTCCGTCGCGGCGGGCGGCCCGGACGAGGGGCGGCTGCGCGGCCGCCTCCTGGCGCTGACCGCCGCCCTGGCCGAAGCCGGCGCTCCCGACTGCCGCGTCTGGCCCCGCCCGCTGACCCTCGGCGGCCGCACGGGCTACGCGATCGGCCTCGGCGCGACGCCACCGGACGCGCCCCGGCTCGCGGAGATCGGGGCGGAGCTGCTGCGCGGAATCCGGGACACCTCGCTGACCCCGGTGGACCTGCCCGCGCTGCGGTCGAGCGGGGACCCGGCGTACTGACAGCGCCCCTGGGCCCCGGCGTGGGACCGGGGTCAGGGGCGTGCGTGCGTACGGGGACTCAGCGGCCGGCCACGTACGGGACGAAGCCCGCCCACACGGTCGGGGCGAAGGCGAGCCGGGGCCCCGGCAGGTTCTTGGAGTCGCGCACGTGCACTGCACCGGGGGCCGTCGCAACCTCGACGCACGAGTCCCCCTCGCTGCTGCTGCTGTAGCTGCTCTTGAACCAGGTCAGCCCGGAAGCGGCCCCGGCAGAGGTCTCGCTGATCATGTCTCTCCCAGCAGTTGCTCGATGAAGGCCAACGACTCTCCTGGCGGGAGAGCCTGGGCCCGGATCATCCCACAGCGCAACTCAAGGATCCTGAGCTGCTTCGGATCGAACACCGGCCCGCCCGCGAAGGCGCCATCGGACCGCCCCACCGCAGTGCCATCCTCAAACTTCAATACCTCGACCCCGCCATCCATTCCGGCGTGGTCCTCGCGGCCGGTCGGCATCACCTGAATCTCGACATTCCGCAACTGCCCCACCTCCAGCAGTCGTTCGAGCTGTCGGCGCAGTACCACTGCGCCCCCGATAGGGCGAAGGAGAGTCACTTCCTCCTGCACGAAACTGAGCGTGGGAGCGGGCGACCTCTCAAAGACGCGCCGCCTGGCCATGCGCGCGGCCAACACCCTCTCCACTTCGTCCTCCGAGTACGCAGGCCGCCTCATCTCGAACAGAGCCCGCGCATACTCCGGTGTCTGCAACAGGCCGTGGATGTTGTGGTTGCTGTACAACCCCATCTCAACCGCCCGCTCCTCCATTTTCGCCAGCTCCCGGATCTTCTTCGGGTACCTCACCTCCGCCAGGTCCCGCTTCATCGCGGCGAGCTTCCCGCCCGCGCCCACCGCATCGTCCGCGCGGTCCAGGAACTCCGGCCGGGCGATGCGCCGCCCGCCCTCGACCTTGTAGACCAGGTCCTCCCCATAACCGATCGCCGCCCCGAACTCGGCGGCCCGCATCCCGGCCGCTTCCCGCCAGGCCTTGATCTGGCGGCCCACGGCGGCAACAACCGCAACACCCGGTTCGTCATCGGGATCGACGTCCCAACCGGGCTCGTCCGCCCCGCCGCCGTCCTGCTCCGTGCCGATCCCGTCCACACTCATCCGTGCCCCACTTCCGACGCGCGTGCCGTTCTTCCTCAACCGCCTCTGTTCCCCACACGTCACTCCGGACAGCCGGGACAGCACTGGACAAGCCCGGGACAATCACCGTACGCAAGGGCTTCGTCACTGTTCACAGTACGCAGACACGGCCACGCTGAGTGACGTGAACCAACAAACCGCCTCCCCCCAACGCCCCACCGCCGAGCGCACGTTCACCGTGCGGCTCTCCCCCACCCGGCGAGGGGCCAGGCTGGCCCGGCTCCTCGCCGTGGCCCACCTCGGACTCTGGGGCCTGCCGTCCGAGTCGGCCGCGCACATCGTCGCGGAGCTCGCCGCCAACGCCACGGTCCACGGCCGCGTACCGGGCCGGGACTTCCAGCTGCGCCTCACCGTGGGCGCGGACGAACGACTGCGGATCGAGGTCACCGACACCCGGGGTGACCGCCTGCCCGTGGCGGCGGTCCCCGACCGGCTCGCGGAGAGCGGACGCGGCCTGCTCATCGTGGAGGCCCTCGCCGACCGCTGGGGTGTCATTCCGGGCCCGGTCCCGCGCAAAACGGTCTGGGCGGAACTCGACCTCGTACCGTGACCGGACCCACCGGGTCGCGGGCGCCCACGACCCCCTCGGCCACGACCCGGTGAGCCGCGACGCGGTCGGCCACGACGTCTAAAGGCTTTTAAAGAACTCGGGAAAACAACCCAACCAAACCCCACCCGAACCCGCCCTGACCTGCGTCACTCACACGGGTGACAAATGGCAACAGAGCTGGATTTGGGCCGGGTTGACCGGCATATGCTCGCCGCGACAACCACACAACGAGACGGCCCCCGGCGAGACGCGAATCTCAACCAGGGGCCTGACCACGAGGAAGTAGCCCTTCCCAATGGATACCCAGCAGGTTATCGCGCCCCCGTGCGCCCGGCCCAGCTTCCCGGGCTCGCCCGGTCCCGGCTCCGCGCATGACGTCACGCCGACATCCGGCGTCCTCCACGTCAACACCCGCCACACCTCCGGCTTCACGGTCATCGGCAACCACCTCGCCCAGCACCACGAGCTCTCCCTCATCGCGATCGGGCTCGCCGCGCACATCCAGTCGCTGCCCGCCGGGGCGAAGGTCGGCATCAAGGTGCTCACCGACCGCTTCCCGGAGAGCAAGGCCCGCATCACGGCCGCCCTGCACGAGCTGGAAGCGAAGGGCTACCTGCACCGCAGCCGGGTACGCCTCCCCAGTGGACGCATGGTCACGCGCACGGTCTCGTACAACCGGCCCAGCGCCTCCACCGTCACCACACCGCAGCCGCACCCGCAGCCCCGTCCCCGTCGCAGCCAACCGCCGGTGCCACCCACCGCCCCACCGCCGCGCGAGGCGACCACCCCACCCGCCCCGGCCCCCGCACCCGTCCACGTACCGCCGCCCACCGCCCCCAGGACTCCGCCCCCGCCGCTCCCACGGCCGCACGCCCCCACCGACGAGCTGCACCGAACCGCTTCCGCGCTCCTGGCCGGCCTACGCCGTCACGCACCCACGCTCACCCTCACCGAGGGCGACATCGCCACCCTCACCCCGGGCATCGCCACCTGGCTCGAACGCGACAGCCACCCCGACACCATCCGCCATGCCCTCGCCACCGACCTCCCGGTCCCCGTCAAGCACCCCGCGAAGCTCCTGCGGCACCGCATCACCACCCTCCTGCCGCCCCCACTCCCCGGCACAGCAGACCTCGCCCCGCCCCGCCGCAAGGTCCTCGTCATCCCGCTCCAGAACTGCGACGCCTGCGAGCGCGCCTTCCGCTCCCCCCACCCCGGCAACTGCCGTGACTGCCAAACCGAAAAACAGGCCGTCACGCACAGCCCCACCGCATGACGCACATCCACCCTCAACCCCGAACGGACCTGCATGGTCAGCTCACCGCACGAGGCGATGCACCGCATCTTCCAGGAGTACCCGGGCCTGTTCTCCCGCGTCTCCGAAGTGCTCGGCGTAGACATCCCACCGCCCACCTCGGCCACCGTCCTGCCCACCGACCTCACCGAGGCTCAGCCTGTCGAACGCCGGGTCGACACACTCCTGCGCATCGAAACGCGAGACGAGGGCCCGTTCCTCCTCGCCATCGAGGCCCAAGGCAAGAAAGACCCGCGCAAGACGAAGAGCTGGCCCTACTACGTCAGCTACCTGCACAACAGATACGACGGACTGCCCGTCCTACTCCTGGTCGTCTGCCAGGACCACGCCACCGCCGAATGGGCCGCCCGCCCCCTCACCATCGGCCTCCGCCAATGGCCGACCCTCACCCTCAGCCCGCTCGTCGCGGGACCGCACAACATGCCCGTCATCACAAACGTGGCCGAAGCCCGCAAAGACCTCGCGCTCGCCACCCTCGCCGCCATCACACACGCCGACAATCCGGACGTCGGTGCCATACTGAAAACGCTCTCCGCCGCGCTTCGGGAGGCACCGGAAACCATCGCAGACCCCATCGTCGAACTCACCGCACAAGGCCTGGGCAACCGCCCGGCCGCACAACAGTGGAGGAACCTGGTGGCCGTGGATACCTCTTTCTACACATCCTTCATGTCAGAAGAAATCCGGGACGAAGGCCGCGCGGAAGGCCGCGCGGAAGGCCTCCTCATGGTCCTCGAAGCACGCGGCATCCCGCTCACCGACGAGACCCGCGAGAAGATCACTACCTGCACCGACCCCCAGCTCCTGCGGCAGTGGCTCCACCGCGCCACTACCGCCGCCACCGCTGAGGAAGTATTCGTCGAGAAGCACTGACCGTCGGCCGCGTCCGCCCGTCCGCTCCCCGGTCGGCCCGGGAGCGGACCGGTCACCTTCTGGCAGACTCCGGCCATGCATGCACGTACCGCTCAGGCGTGGGCACTGCGCCCCGCCACCCCCGATGACCTGGAAGCCATGGTCGAGCTCCGGGCCGTCGTGATGCGCCCGGACCTGGTCCGCCTGGGGCGCTACGACGAGGACCGGGTACGGCGGCGGATGCGCGACTCCTACCTGCCGGAGCACACCTCGGTCATCGCCGTGGACGGGCGCTTCGCCGGCTGCGTCACCCTGCGGCCGCGCGACGGCGACCGGTGGCTGGAGAGCTTCTTCCTCGCCCCGGAGCTCCAGGGCGCGGGCATCGGCTCCGCGGTCCTGCGCGGACTGCTGGCCCGTACCGACGCCGAAGGTGTCACGGTCCGCCTCGACGTGCTCCAGGGCAGCGCGGCCCGGCGGCTGTACGAGCGGCACGGATTCGTCCTGGAGCGCGAGGACCCGGTCGACGTCTTCATGGTGCGCCGGCCCGTACCCACCGCCTGACCGTACGCAGAAGGGCCCCCTCCCACCGCTTGCGCGATGGGAGGGGGCCCTTCTCGGTTGCTCTGTGCGGAGCTACCAGGTCAGACGCTCAAGTACTTACTTGAGGATCTTGGTGACCTGGCCGGCGCCCACGGTCCGGCCACCCTCACGGATGGCGAACTTCAGGCCCTCTTCCATGGCGACCGGCTGGATCAGCGCGACGTTCATGAGGGTGTTGTCACCCGGCATGACCATCTCGGTGCCCTCGGGAAGGGTCACAACGCCCGTCACGTCCGTGGTACGGAAGTAGAACTGCGGGCGGTAGTTGTTGAAGAAGGGGGTGTGACGGCCACCCTCGTCCTTCGACAGGATGTAGGACTGGGCCTCGAACTCGGTGTGCGGCGTGACCGAACCGGGCTTGATGATGACCTGGCCGCGCTCGACGTCCTCGCGCTTGATGCCACGGAGGAGCAGACCGACGTTCTCACCGGCCTGGCCCTCGTCGAGCAGCTTGCGGAACATCTCGATGCCGGTGACCGTGGTGGTGGTCTTCTCGGTCTTGATACCGACGATGTCGACGGTCTCGTTGACCTTGAGGACACCACGCTCGATACGACCGGTGACGACGGTGCCACGACCGGTGATCGTGAAGACGTCCTCGATCGGCATCAGGAACGGCTTCTCGACGTCACGCTCGGGCTGCGGGATGGACTCGTCGACGGCCTTCATCAGGTCGAGGACGGTCTGGCCCCACTCCTTGTCACCCTCAAGAGCCTTGAGCGCCGAGACCTTGACGACCGGAAGGTCGTCGCCCGGGAACTCGTACTCGGAGAGGAGCTCACGGACCTCGAGCTCGACGAGCTCCAGGATCTCCTCGTCGTCCACCATGTCGGCCTTGTTCAGGGCGACGACGATGTACGGAACGCCGACCTGGCGGGCCAGGAGCACGTGCTCCTTGGTCTGCGGCATCGGGCCGTCGGTCGCGGCGACGACGAGGATGGCGCCGTCCATCTGCGCCGCACCCGTGATCATGTTCTTGATGTAGTCAGCGTGACCGGGGCAGTCGACGTGCGCGTAGTGACGCGACTCCGTCTGGTACTCGACGTGCGCGATCGAGATGGTGATACCGCGCTGGCGCTCTTCGGGAGCCTTGTCGATCTGGTCGAAGGCCGAGGCCTCGTTCAGGTCCGGGTACGCGTCGTGCAGCACCTTGGTAATGGCGGCCGTGAGGGTCGTCTTACCGTGGTCAATGTGACCGATGGTGCCGATGTTGACGTGCGGCTTAGTCCGCTCGAACTTTGCCTTCGCCACTGGGTCCTCCTGCGGAGTGGTTCTGTACGCCTTGCTTCATCGGCGCCAGGTGATCTTTGCTGGGATGCCGGGACCCGGGGGCATTCCGCTCAGCACGTGCGCGCTGTGCGGAATGCCCCACCGGGCTCCGGTGACAAGCCTAAAGCGTGAGCTCGGGAGAGTTACTCGCCCTTGGCCTTCGCGATGATCTCCTCGGCGACGTTCCGCGGAACCTCGGCGTAGGAGTCGAACTGCATCGAGTAGCTTGCGCGACCCGAGGTCTTGCTGCGGAGGTCTCCGACGTAGCCGAACATCTCCGAGAGGGGCACGAGGCCCTTCACGACGCGAGCGCCGCTACGCTCCTCCATGGCCTGGATCTGGCCACGGCGGGAGTTGAGGTCGCCGATCACATCGCCCATGTAGTCCTCGGGCGTGGTGACCTCGACGGACATCATCGGCTCCATGAGCACGGGGGACGCCCTGCGGGCACCCTCCTTGAACGCCTGCGAACCGGCGATCTTGAAGGCGAGCTCCGAGGAGTCGACCTCGTGGTAACCACCGTCGAGAAGGGTGACGCGGACGCCCACCATCTCGTAGCCGGCCAGGATGCCGAACTGCATGGCTTCCTGAGCACCCGCGTCCACCGAGGGGATGTACTCCCGGGGGATGCGGCCACCGGTGACCTTGTTGACGAACTCGTAGGACGCGTCGCCACCCTCGATGGGCTCGATGGCGATCTGCACCTTCGCGAACTGGCCGGTTCCACCAGTCTGCTTCTTGTGCGTGTAGTCGATGCGCTCGACGGCCTTGCGGATCGTCTCGCGGTACGCGACCTGCGGCTTGCCGACGTTCGCCTCGACGCGGAACTCGCGCTTCATGCGGTCGACGAGCACCTCGAGGTGAAGCTCGCCCATACCACCGATGATGGTCTGGCCGGTCTCCTCGTCGGAGTGCACCTGGAAGGAGGGGTCCTCCTCGGAGAGGCGCTGGATGGCGACACCCAGCTTCTCCTGGTCGCCCTTGGACTTCGGCTCGATGGCGACCTCGATGACCGGCGCCGGGAAGTCCATGGACTCCAGGATCACCGGGTTCTTGTCGTCACAGAGCGTCTCACCGGTCGTGGTCTGCTTGAGCCCCATGACAGCGATGATGTCGCCCGCGCCCACCGACGCGATCTCCTCACGCTTGTTCGCGTGCATGCGGTAGATCTTGCCGATGCGCTCCTTCTTGCCCTTGACCGAGTTCAGCACCGCGGTGCCGGCCTCGAGGCGACCGGAGTAGATCCGGACGAAGGTGAGCTTGCCGAGGTGCGGGTCGCTCGCGATCTTGAACGCGAGGCCGGAGAACGGCTCGTCGTCCGAGGGACGCCGCTGGATGACCTTCTCCGGGTCCTTGACGTCGTGGCCCTCGATGGCCTCGACGTCCAGGGGGGAAGGCAGGTAGCGGACGACCGCGTCGAGCAGGGGCTGGACGCCCTTGTTCTTGAACGCGGTGCCACAGAACACCGGGGTGACCGTGACGGAGTCGGCGGAACCCTTCGACGCGAGGGTGATCCGGCGGATCGCCTCGTGCAGCTGGTCCTGGGTGGGCTCGACGCCCTCCAGGTACAGCTCCATCATCTCGTCGTCGTTCTCGGAGACGGCCTCAAGGAGCTTGCCGCGCCATTCCTCGGCAGCTTCCTTGTGGGTGTCCGGGATCTCGATCGTGTCGTACATCTCGCCCTTGGCGGCCTCTTCGGGCCACACGAAGGCCTTCATCGACACGAGGTCGACGACGCCCTTGAAGTCGGCCTCTGCGCCGATGGGGAGCTGCATGACGAGCGGGACGGCACCAAGGCGGTCGACGATCATGTCGACACAGCGGTGGAACTCGGCACCCGTGCGGTCGAGCTTGTTGACGAAGCAGATACGCGGCACGCCGTAGCGGTCCGCCTGACGCCAGACGGTCTCGGACTGCGGCTCGACGCCGGCCACACCGTCGAACACGGTGACGGCACCGTCGAGGACGCGGAGCGAACGCTCCACCTCGACGGTGAAGTCGACGTGACCCGGGGTGTCGATGATGTTGATCGTGTGGTCAACATCATTGAGCGGCCAGTGACAGGTCGTCGCGGCGGACGTGATCGTGATGCCGCGCTCCTGCTCCTGCTCCATCCAGTCCATCGTGGCTGCGCCGTCGTGGACTTCACCGATCTTGTACGAAACGCCGGTGTAGAAGAGGATCCGCTCGGTGGTGGTCGTCTTGCCCGCGTCGATGTGGGCCATGATCCCAATGTTGCGGACCTTGGCCAGGTCAAGCGAAGTGGTGGCCATAAGGCTCAATCTTCTCTCGGTCTCGATGGGGTAAGCGACTACCAGCGGTAGTGCGCGAAGGCCTTGTTCGACTCGGCCATCTTGTGGGTGTCCTCGCGCTTCTTGACGGCAGCGCCAAGACCGTTGGAGGCGTCGAGCAGCTCGTTCATGAGCCGCTCCGTCATCGTCTTCTCGCGACGGGCGCGGGAGTAACCGACGACCCAGCGCAGCGCGAGGGTGGCGGCACGACCGGGCTTGACCTCGATCGGCACCTGGTAGGTGGCGCCACCGACACGGCGGGACTTGACCTCGAGCGAGGGCTTGACGTTCTCAAGCGCGCGCTTCAGCGTGATGACCGGGTCAGCGCCGGTCTTCTCGCGGAGGCCTTCCATGGCGCCGTACACGATCCGCTCGGCGGTGGAACGCTTGCCGTTGAGCAGGATCTTGTTGATCAGCGAGGTGACAAGAGGAGAACCATAGACCGGGTCAATGATGACCGGGCGCTTCGGGGCGGGGCCCTTACGAGGCATTCTTACTTCTCCTTCTTGGCGCCGTAGCGGCTGCGGGCCTGCTTGCGGTTCTTGACACCCTGGGTGTCAAGGGAGCCGCGGATGATCTTGTAACGAACACCCGGCAGGTCCTTCACACGGCCACCACGCACGAGCACGATGGAGTGCTCCTGCAGGTTGTGTCCCTCACCCGGGATGTAGGCCGTGACCTCGATGCCGGAGGTCAGACGCACACGTGCGACCTTCCGGAGCGCGGAGTTCGGCTTCTTCGGGGTGGTCGTGAACACACGCGTGCAGACGCCGCGGCGCTGGGGAGAACCCTCGAGCGCGGGCGTCTTGTTCTTCTCGACCTTGTCCTGCCGGCCCTTCCGGACCAGCTGCTGAATCGTAGGCACTACTTCTCCGGTTTCTGTGTGCCGTCGGTGAAACTAACCTGAAACAACTCCGACCCACGCGGTCGGGTGTGTCGAATGCTGCGGGTCACTGCCCTGAAGGCGGTTCATACGCAGATCACGGTGGCCAAAGACGGACTCGCCGTGCGGTTGAGGACACGCACACGAGCCCAGGCACACCCCAGGCACAAGGTCTGATCGTACCTACCTCATCGACTCCGGTCAAAACAAGTGTTGTCCACCCGGACAGGCCATCCGGCCGAGCCCCGTCCCTGACACCCCCGGCCGGGCCCGTGGGAGGCCGGCGGGCGGTCGTCCCGCACACGCCGGAGGGCGGCCACCCCGCGTACGGGGTGACCGCCCTCCGGTCGTATCAGGCGACTCGCTTACTGGTTGTACGGACCGTAGTCGTAGTCCTCCAGCGGAACGGCCTGGCCGGAGCCGGTGCCGAACGGCGAGTAGTCGATGTCGTCGTAGCCGACGGCCGAGTACATCGCGGCCTTGGCCTCCTCGGTCGGCTCGACCCGGATGTTGCGGTAGCGGGACAGACCCGTACCGGCCGGGATGAGCTTACCGATGATGACGTTCTCCTTGAGGCCGATCAGGGAGTCGGACTTGGCGTTGATCGCCGCGTCCGTCAGGACCCTGGTCGTCTCCTGGAAGGAAGCCGCGGACAGCCACGACTCCGTCGCCAGCGAGGCCTTGGTGATACCCATCAGCTGCGGACGGCCGGAGGCGGGGTGACCGCCCTCGGTGACCACACGACGGTTCTCGGTCTCGAACTTCGAGCGCTCGACGAGCTCGCCCGGCAGGAGCTCCGCGTCGCCGGACTCGATGATCGTCACGCGGCGGAGCATCTGCCGGATGATGATCTCGATGTGCTTGTCGTGGATCGACACGCCCTGCGAGTTGTAGACCTTCTGGACTTCGCCGACCAGGTGGACCTGGACCGCGCGCTGACCGAGGATGCGGAGCACGTCGTGCGGGTTGGTGGCACCCACGGTGAGCTTCTGGCCCACCTCGACGCGGTCGCCCTCGCCCACCAGCAGACGGGCGCGCTTGGAGATCGGGAACGGGATCTCCTCGCTGCCGTCGTCCGGCGTCACGACGAGCTTCTTCGTCTTCTCGGTCTCCTCGATCCGGACCCGGCCTGCGGACTCCGAGATCGGGGCGACACCCTTGGGCGTACGGGCTTCGAAGAGCTCGACGACTCGGGGCAGACCCTGGGTGATGTCGTCACCGGCCACACCACCGGTGTGGAAGGTACGCATCGTCAGCTGGGTGCCGGGCTCACCGATGGACTGGGCGGCGATGATGCCGACCGCCTCACCGATGTCGACCAGCTTGCCGGTGGCGAGCGAGCGTCCGTAGCAGAAGGCGCAGGTGCCGACCGCGGACTCACAGGTCAGGACCGAGCGGGTCTTGACCTCCTCGACGCCGGCGCCCACCAGGGCGTCGATCAGGACGTCACCGAGGTCGACGTTGGCAGGCGCGATGACCTTGCCGTCGATGACGACGTCCTCGGCGAGCATGCGGGCGTAGACCGAGGTCTCGACGTCCTCCGTCTTGCGGAGCACGCCGTCGGCGCCCTTGACCGCGATCTTCAGCTTGAGGCCGCGGTCGGTGCCGCAGTCCTCCTCGCGAATGATCACGTCCTGCGAGACGTCCACCAGACGACGGGTCAGGTAACCCGAGTCGGCGGTACGCAGGGCGGTGTCCGCCAGACCCTTACGGGCACCGTGCGTGGAGATGAAGTACTCCAGAACGGTGAGGCCCTCACGGAAGGACGCCTTGATGGGACGGGGAATCGTCTCGTTCTTGGCGTTGGACACCAGACCACGCATACCGGCGATCTGACGCATCTGCATCATGTTTCCTCGGGCACCCGAGTCAACCATCATGAAGATGGGGTTCGTCTTGGGGAAGTTCGCGTTCATCGCCTCGGCAACCTCGTTGGTCGCCTTGGTCCAGATCGCGATGAGCTCCTGCGTGCGCTCGTCCTTGGTGATCAGACCGCGCTCGTACTGCTTCTGGACCTTCTCGTCCTGGTCCTCGTAGCCCTTGACGATGGCCTTCTTGGCCTCGGGGACGACGATGTCCGCGACGGAGACGGTGACTCCGGAACGGGTGGCCCAGTGGAAGCCCGCCGCCTTCAGGTTGTCGAGCGTCGCCGCCACGATGACCTTGGGGTAGCGCTCGGCGAGGTCGTTGACGATCTCGGAGAGCTGCTTCTTGCCGACCGAGTAGTCGACGAACGGGTAGTCCTCGGGCAGCAGCTCGTTGAAGAGCGCGCGGCCCAGGCTGGTGCGCAGCCGGAAGGTGTCACCCGGCTGGTACTCGGGCTCGCCCTCCTCGGCGACCGGCGGCACCCAGCCACGCGGCGGGATGGTGCCCACCGGGAAGCGGATGTCGACGGACGACTGGAGCGCCAGCTCGCCGGAGTCGAACGCCATGATCGCCTCGGCCGTGGAGCCGAACGCGCGGCCCTCGCCCTTGGTGTCACGGAGTTCGCCGTCGGTGGTGAGGAAGAACAGGCCCAGCACCATGTCCTGGGTCGGCATGGTGACGGGACGACCGTCGGCCGGCTTCAGGATGTTGTTCGAGGACAGCATGAGGATGCGGGCCTCGGCCTGCGCCTCTGCCGACAGCGGCAGGTGCACGGCCATCTGGTCACCGTCGAAGTCCGCGTTGAACGCGGTGCAGACGAGCGGGTGGATCTGGATGGCCTTGCCCTCGACCAGCTGGGGCTCGAAGGCCTGGATGCCGAGGCGGTGCAGCGTCGGCGCACGGTTCAGGAGAACCGGGTGCTCGGCGATGACCTCTTCCAGGACGTCGTACACGACCGTGCGGCCGCGCTCGACCATGCGCTTGGCCGACTTGATGTTCTGCGCGTGGTTCAGGTCCACCAGGCGCTTCATCACGAACGGCTTGAAGAGCTCCAGCGCCATGGCCTTCGGCAGACCGCACTGGTGCAGCTTGAGCTGCGGGCCGACGACGATCACGGAACGCGCGGAGTAGTCCACACGCTTACCGAGAAGGTTCTGACGGAATCGGCCCTGCTTGCCCTTCAGCATGTCGCTGAGGGACTTGAGCGGGCGGTTACCGGGACCGGTGACCGGGCGACCGCGGCGGCCGTTGTCGAACAGCGCGTCGACGGCCTCCTGCAGCATCCGCTTCTCGTTGTTCACGATGATCTCGGGGGCACCGAGGTCAAGGAGACGCTTGAGGCGGTTGTTGCGGTTGATCACACGGCGGTACAGGTCGTTCAGGTCGGAGGTCGCGAAGCGGCCACCGTCCAGCTGCACCATCGGACGCAGGTCCGGCGGGATGACCGGCACGCAGTCGAGCACCATGCCCTTGGGCTTGTTGCTGGTCTGCAGGAACGCCGAGACGACCTTGAGGCGCTTGAGCGCACGGGTCTTCTTCTGGCCCTTGCCGGTACGGATGATCTCGCGGAGGCGCTCGGCCTCCTCGTCGAGGTCGAACGACTCCAGGCGCTTCTGCAGAGCAGCGGCACCCATGCAGCCGTCGAAGTACGTGCCGAAGCGGTCACGCAGCTCGCGGTAGAGCAGCTCGTCGCCCTCGAGGTCCTGGACCTTGAGGTTCTTGAAGCGGCTCCACACCTCGTCGAGGCGGTCGATCTCGCGCTGCGCACGGTCGCGCAGCTGCTTCATCTCGCGCTCGGCACCTTCGCGCACCTTGCGGCGCACGTCGGCCTTGGCGCCCTCGGCCTCCAGCTCGCCGAGGTCCGTCTCGAGCTTCTTCGCGCGGTTCTCGAGGTCCGAGTCGCGACGGTTCTCGACCTGCTGACGCTCGACGGAGACGTGCGCCTCCAGCGACGGGAGGTCGCGCGTGCGGCGCTCCTCGTCGACGAACGTGATCATGTACGCGGCGAAGTAGATGACCTTCTCGAGGTCCTTCGGCGCGAGGTCCAGCAGGTAGCCCAGTCGCGACGGGACGCCCTTGAAGTACCAGATGTGGGTGACGGGAGCGGCAAGCTCGATGTGGCCCATGCGCTCACGGCGCACCTTGGCACGAGTGACCTCGACGCCACAGCGCTCACAGATGATGCCCTTGAAGCGGACACGCTTGTACTTGCCGCAGTAGCACTCCCAGTCCCGGGTCGGACCGAAGATCTTCTCGCAGAAGAGTCCGTCCTTTTCGGGCTTGAGCGTGCGGTAGTTGATGGTCTCCGGCTTCTTCACTTCGCCGTGGGACCAGGTCCGGATGTCGTCCGCGGTGGCAAGGCCGATCCGCAGCTCGTCGAAGAAGTTGACGTCGAGCACTTGTCGTCAATCCCTCTTTCGGGGGTTCGAGCCCCCTCGCGTCAACGCGAGAAATCGGGGCACTTCAGCAATGGTCTGAACGGGTCCGGGGAGAGCCGGCCGGATCACAGGGATCCGGCCGGCCAACCCGTCAGACCTCTTCGACGCTGCTCGGCTCTCGCCGGGACAGGTCGATTCCGAGCTCCTCCGCCGCGCGGAAGACGTCCTCGTCCGTGTCGCGCATCTCGATGGACATGCCGTCCGAGGACAGCACCTCCACGTTGAGGCAGAGCGACTGCATTTCCTTGATGAGCACCTTGAAGGACTCGGGAATGCCGGGCTCGGGAATGTTCTCGCCCTTGACGATGGCCTCGTAGACCTTCACGCGGCCGGTCACGTCGTCGGACTTGATCGTCAGCAGCTCCTGGAGGGCGTATGCGGCGCCATAAGCTTCAAGGGCCCACACCTCCATTTCACCGAAGCGCTGTCCACCGAACTGAGCCTTACCACCCAGCGGCTGCTGGGTGATCATGGAGTACGGACCCGTCGAACGAGCGTGGAGCTTGTCGTCGACGAGGTGGTGGAGCTTGAGGATGTACATGAAGCCGACCGAGACCGGCTCCGGGAACGGCTCGCCGGAGCGGCCGTCGAACAGGTTGGCCTTGCCCGAGGGCTGGACCAGCCGGTCCCCGTCGCGGTTCGGGATCGTGGCCTGGAAGAGGCCGGTGATCTCGTCCTCACGGGCACCGTCGAAGACCGGGGTCGCGACGTTGGTGCCGGGGGCGACCTGGTCGGCGCCGATGAACTGCAGGCGCTTGGCCCACTCGTCACCGAGGCCGGAGACGTCCCAGCCGCGGCTGGCGAGCCAGCCGAGGTGGATCTCCAGGACCTGTCCCGGGTTCATTCGGGACGGGACACCCAGCGGGTTGAGGATGATGTCGACCGGGGTGCCGTCCTCCAGGAACGGCATGTCCTCGATCGGCAGGATCTTCGAGATGACGCCCTTGTTGCCGTGACGGCCGGCGAGCTTGTCACCATCGGTGATCTTGCGCTTCTGCGCGACGTAGACGCGGACCAGCTGGTTCACGCCCGGCGGCAGCTCGTCGCCCTCTTCGCGGTCGAAGACGCGGACGCCGATGACCTTGCCGATCTCACCGTGCGGCACCTTCAGCGAGGTGTCGCGCACTTCGCGCGCCTTCTCACCGAAGATCGCGCGGAGCAGGCGCTCCTCGGGGGTCAGCTCGGTCTCGCCCTTGGGCGTGACCTTGCCGACGAGGATGTCGCCGGCGACGACCTCGGCACCGATCCGGATGATGCCGCGCTCGTCGAGGTCCGCGAGGACCTCTTCGGAGACGTTCGGGATGTCCCGGGTGATCTCCTCCGGGCCGAGCTTGGTGTCACGGGCGTCGACCTCGTGCTCCTCGATGTGGATCGAGGAGAGGACGTCGTCCTGCACGAGGCGCTGCGACAGGATGATCGCGTCCTCGTAGTTGTGACCCTCCCACGGCATGAACGCCACGAGCAGGTTCTTGCCCAGGGCCATCTCACCGTTCTCGGTGGCCGGCCCGTCGGCGAGGACCTGGCCCTCGATGACGCGGTCGCCCTCGGAGACGACGACCTTCTGGTTGACCGAGGTGCCCTGGTTCGAGCGCATGAACTTCGCGATGCGGTACGTGGTGTACGTGCCGTCGTCGTTGGTCACGGTGATGTAGTCCGCGGAGACCTCCTGGACCACACCGTCCTTCTCGGCCTTCAGCACGTCACCGGCGTCGGTGGCGCAGCGGTACTCCATGCCGGTGCCGACGAGCGGCGCCTCCGACTTGATGAGCGGCACCGCCTGACGCATCATGTTCGCGCCCATGAGGGCACGGTTGGCGTCGTCGTGCTCCAGGAACGGGATCATCGCGGTGGCGACGGACACCATCTGGCGCGGCGAGACGTCCATGTAGTCGACTTCGGTGCCGGGCACGTAGTCGACCTCTCCGCCACGACGGCGGACCAGGACGCGGGGCTCGGTGAAGCGCAGCTCGTCGGAGAGCGTCGCGTTCGCCTGGGCGATGACGTAACGGTCTTCCTCGTCGGCCGTGACGTAGTCGACCTCGTCGGTGACCTGGCCGTCGACGACCTTGCGGTACGGCGTCTCGATGAAACCGAACGCGTTGACGCGTCCGTACGAGGCGAGCGAACCGATCAGGCCGATGTTCGGGCCTTCAGGGGTCTCGATCGGGCACATGCGTCCGTAGTGGGACGGGTGCACGTCACGGACCTCGAAGCCGGCCCGCTCACGGGAGAGACCACCCGGGCCAAGAGCCGACAGGCGGCGCTTGTGGGTGAGACCCGACAGCGGGTTGTTCTGGTCCATGAACTGCGACAGCTGGCTGGTGCCGAAGAACTCCTTGATGGAGGCGACGACCGGCCGGATGTTGATCAGGGTCTGCGGCGTGATCGCCTCGACGTCCTGGGTCGTCATCCGCTCGCGGACGACGCGCTCCATACGAGCCAGACCCGTGCGGACCTGGTTCTGGATGAGCTCGCCGACGTTGCGCAGACGACGGTTGCCGAAGTGGTCGATGTCGTCGGTCTCGACGACGATCGAACGGCCGGACTCACCGACGGTCTCGGTCTCCCCGGCGTGCAGCTTCACCAGGTACTTGATGGTCGCGATGATGTCGTCGCTGGTGAGGACACCGGCGTCGAGCGGCTCGTCCGCGCCGAGCTTCTTGTTCACCTTGTAGCGGCCGACCTTCGCGAGGTCGTAGCGCTTCGGGTTGAAGTAGAGGTTCTCGAGCAGCGTCTGAGCAGCTTCGCGGGTGGGCGGCTCGCCCGGACGCAGCTTGCGGTAGATGTCGAGCAGTGCGTCGTCCTGGCCCTGGGTGTGGTCCTTCTCCAGGGTGGCGCGCATCGACTCGTACTCGCCGAACTCCTCCAGGATCTGCTCGGTGGTCCAGCCGAGAGCCTTCAGGAGGACGGTGACCGACTGCTTGCGCTTGCGGTCGATGCGGACACCGACCATGTCGCGCTTGTCGATCTCCATCTCCAGCCAGGCACCCCGGGAGGGGATGATCTTGGCGGAGAAGATGTCCTTGTCGGACGTCTTGTCGATCGAGGAGTCGAAGTAGACACCCGGCGAGCGGACCAGCTGCGACACGACGACACGCTCGGTGCCGTTGATGACGAAGGTGCCCTTGTTGGTCATGAGCGGGAAATCGCCCATGAAGACCGTCTGGGACTTGATCTCGCCGGTCTCGTTGTTGGTGAACTCGGCCGTGACGAAGAGCGGGGCGGCGAACGTGAAGTCGCGCTCCTTGCACTCGTCGATCGAGTTCTTGGGGGGCTCGAAGCGGTGGTCGCGGAACGTAAGCGACATCGACCCGGAGAAGTCCTCGATCGGTGAGATCTCCTCGAAGATCTCCTCCAGGCCGGACTTGGTGGGGACGTCTTGTCCACTGTCCAGAGCAGCCTCGACGCGAGCCTTCCAGGCGGCGTTACCGAGGAGCCAGTCAAAGCTCTCGGTCTGCAGCGCGAGGAGGTTCGGAACCTCGAGGGGCTCCTTGATTTTTGCAAAAGAGATGCGCAGCGGGGCGGTGCTGGCGCCGTTGTTCGTATTCGCGGTCGAGGCGTTGCGCGAGGCGGCCAAGAGGGGGTCCTTCCGAGGGCTCGGACTCACTACGCGCGTACCGGTCCCAAACTGGACACATGGATAGATGTCCCTCTTCAGGGATGCTCAGTCCACGGTGCACAAGATGGGTATGCCCCTGGTGACGGGCAGGAGGCAGCTAACAGGCAGCGCAAAGGGTCAGTGTAGCCAAGAGGCACACTGATGTCCAGTCGGGGTTCTCAGAGACCCACGTTGCTCTCAACAGCTTGTTCTCAACACCTATGTCTAGCCCTGCGTAGCCCTGCATGAGCCGCGCTCTTCTTTACTGCCCTCTTCGCCCTCGATCCATGCCTCGGATCCGGATCGATGTGACGACGCGCCTTGAGAATTGCGCGCCTCGTGCGGTTCGTCAAGGCCCCCCAGCCGGGACGGGCCCCGGAGACCCGCCTGCGCCGCCCCCGCGCGCCGTTCGCACTCCCCTACGAGAGGCGCACGGCGAAGATCACCATACTCGTCAGCGCGGGAAGAGCAAGGCACTCCCACGGGTACGCCGAAAGGCGACCACCCGTACGGGTGATCGCCTTTCGCGATGTGACGTCCGTGCCTCGCGGCACGGTGGTCCAGACGAGTCAGAAGACTCGCAGGGTCACTTGACCTCGACGGAGGCGCCGGCGCCCTTGAGGGACTCGGCAGCCTTCTCGGCGGCCTCCTTGGCGACCTTCTCGAGGACGGGCTTCGGGGCGCCGTCCACGAGGTCCTTGGCCTCCTTGAGGCCCAGCGAGGTCAGCTCACGCACGACCTTGATGACCTGGATCTTCTTCTCGCCGGCACCCGTGAGGATGACGTCGAACTCGTCCTGCTCGGCCTCGGCCTCGGCGGCGGGGCCACCCTGGGCGGGACCGGCGACGGCGACGGCCGCAGCGGCGGTGACGTCGAACTTCTCCTCGAAGGCCTTAACGAACTCGGAGAGCTCGATGAGGGTGAGCTCCTCGAACTGGGCGAGCAGGTCTTCCTGGCTGAGCTTCGCCATGATGGCGTCCTTCCACTATTCGGCAGGTGCCGGATGTATATGTCGGCGGGCGTACGTGGAGCCCGCTGGACCGCTGAGCGAAATTACTCGGCGGCCTCGGCGGGAGCCGGAGTACCGGCACCGCCCTGCTCTTCCCGCTTGGCACGAAGCGCTTCCGCGGTGCGGACGAACTTCGACGGCAGAGCCTGGAAGAGCTGCGCAGCCTGAGTCTGCTTGCCCTTCATGGCACCGGCCAGCTTGGCGAGCAGAACCTCGCGGGACTCGAGGTCCGCGAGCTTCTTGAACTCATCGGCGGACAGCGCCTTACCGTCAAGGACACCGCCCTTGATGATGAGGTTGGGGTTGTCCTTGGCGAAGTCACGAAGACCCTTCGCCGACTCCACCGGGTCACCGGTGACGAAGGCAACCGCCGTCGGACCTGCGAACAGGTCGTCGAGCGTGTCGATCCCGGCCTCGTTGGCCGCAATCTTGGTCAGCGTGTTCTTCACCACGGCGTACTGGGCGTTCTCACCGAGCGAACGGCGCAGCTGCTTGAGCTGTGCCACGGTGAGACCCCGGTACTCGGTCAGCACAGCGGCGTTCGAGCTGCGGAACTGGTCCGCGAGCTCGGCTACCGCGGCAGCCTTGTCGGGCCTTGCCATGAGCGTCGGCCTCCTTCCGGGTGATGAGGACCGCTCAGAAGGGGCCGGAAAAGACGAAACGCCCCAGCACAAGTGCCAGGGCGTAGCTCAACCGCACGAAGTCCGGGAGCTTTCCACAGTCACCTGCGCAGGTCGTCCGTGCTCAACGGATCCTTCGGTTGCTGTTTCCTTGCGGAATGCAGCAACGACCAGCGGTCTTTGGCTTCTGCAGAAGAGTACGCGACCGGGGCCGCGCCGAGCAAATCCGTCCCGGTCCGGGCGGTCAGGGAGGTTTAGGACGCGCTCCCGGACGCACCCTGCTGCTGCTTCAGGAGCTCCTTGAAGCCGATGGTCTCGGAGGCCGGCGGCCGCTCGACGGACACCTTGGTGCCGTAGTCGCTGTAGTAGACCGTCGAGTTCAGCTCGCCGGTCTTCATCTGGCCCCGCTCGGTCTTCTTCACCAGCAGGTCGTTCTTGTCGACCCAGATGTCGATCTTCTCCGTGGTGATCCCGGCGTCGCCGAGCTGCTTCTTGAGCTCGGCGACCTGGCCGGCGTCGAGCTCGGAGTTCTTCGCGGTGAGCTCGGCGACGTCGACCGTGCCGGAGTAGTGCGTGGTGGGGACACCCCGTACGTCCTCCTGGCCTGCCTTCTTCACGTCGCCCGAGGCCAGCAGCGACTTCAGCCCCTGCTCGGGGGTGGCGTTCGACATCTGGTCCTGCATGGCCGCACCCGCGGCGCCCCCGAGCTCGGCGAGGTCGGCGTAGGAGTAGCTGATCCAGCTCTTGCCGCCGGTCTGCGCGGCCATGGCGCTGCCCATGTTCGCCGCGTACCCGTCCTTGAAGTACCGGGCCTCCATCGTGCCGTCGCCGCCGGCCTTCTTCATGGTGTCGGCCATGGCGCCGCCGGTGTAGGTGATCTTCATGGAGCCGCTGACGCCGTCGGACCAGTCGAGCGCCCCGGCCTGCTTCATGGACATCGCGGTGCCCATCGTGGTGGTGCCCTCGACCTTCGCCGAGTTCGCCCCGCCGGTCTTCTTCTGGACGGCGAGGAGCGCGGCGACCGGGTCGGCCTTCGTCACCGCGCTGCCGGCGCGGCCCTCGCTCTTGTCGTCCGATCCGCCACACGCCGCGACCGACGTCAGCGCCGCCGCCACTGCCACGGACAGCCCGACGCGCCGCACGGTACTCGTCTTCATATCTGCTCCCACCCCTTTGTCCGGCTCTCGGTGACCACACGCTAACGCACGGCTCCGACAGCGCCGGTTCGTACATACGAGGACGGGCCCCGCACCTCGAAAGGTTGCGGGGCCCGTCAATGTCACACGTGACACGGCGGTCGTACGAGCACGGAGGCTCAGACGGAGGCCGGGTCCTCCTCGACGAGGAGGTTACGGGTGCGGTTGGCGTCCAGCGGGATGCCGGGGCCCATCGTGGTGGCCAGCGTGGCCTTCTTGATGTAGCGGCCCTTGGCGGCGGACGGCTTCAGACGGAGGATCTCGTCCAGCGCCGCTGCGTAGTTCTCCACCAGCTTGGTCTCGTCGAACGAGGACTTGCCGATGATGAAGTGCAGGTTCGAGTGCTTGTCGACGCGGAACTCGA
Source organism: Streptomyces sp. 840.1 (assembly GCF_003751445.1). Lineage (NCBI taxonomy): Bacteria > Bacillati > Actinomycetota > Actinomycetes > Kitasatosporales > Streptomycetaceae > Streptomyces > Streptomyces sp. 840.1. The sequence continues at coordinate 1,354,883 of NZ_RJUU01000001.1, forward strand.
TCTTGCCGCCCTTGATGTCGTTGACAGCCTTCACGACGTCGGGGGTGACGGTGCCGGTCTTCGGGTTCGGCATCAGACCACGCGGGCCGAGCACGCGGCCCAGGCGGCCGACCTTGCCCATGAGGTCCGGGGTCGCGACGACGGCGTCGAAGTCCAGACGGCCCTTCGCCACCTCGTCGATGAGCTCGTCGGCGCCGACGATGTCGGCGCCCGCGGCTTCCGCGGCCGCAGCACGGTCACCGGTCGCGAAGACCAGGACCCGGGCGGTCTTGCCGGTGCCGTGCGGGAGGTTCACGGTGCCACGGACCATCTGGTCGGCCTTGCGAGGGTCAACACCCAGGGCAAACGCGACCTCGACGGTGCTGTCGAACTTCGTGGAGGCGGTGTCCTTGGCGATACGGACGGCCTCGAGCGGGGCGTAGTTGCGCGCCCGGTCGATCTTGGCGTCCGCAGCGCGGAGGTTCTTGCTGCGCTTCACTTCTACTCCTGTGGGTTCAGAGTGTGGAGTCGTGGTGCGGACCAGCGCTTGGTCCTACCACTGAGGGGGTGGGGCTGAATCAGCCTTCGACCGTGATGCCCATGGAACGGGCGGTGCCGGCGATGATCTTCGACGCGGCGTCGAGGTCATTGGCGTTCAGGTCGGGGAGCTTCGTCGTGGCGATCTCGCGGACCTGGGCGGCCGTCAGCTTGGCAACCTTGGTCTTGTGCGGCTCGCCGGAGCCCTTGTCCACACCCGCGGCCTTGAGGATCAGCTTGGCGGCCGGCGGAGTCTTGGTGATGAAGGTGAAGGAGCGGTCGTCGTAGACCGTGATCTCCACCGGCACGACCATGCCACGCTGCGACTCGGTCGCGGCGTTGTAGGCCTTGCAGAACTCCATGATGTTGACGCCGTGCTGACCCAGTGCGGGGCCGACCGGCGGGGCCGGGTTGGCCGCACCGGCGTTGATCTGGAGCTTGATAAGCCCCGTGACCTTCTTCTTCTTGGGAGGCATGTGCTCTCTCCGGGTCCTAGTGAGAGTTTTCGCCGTCATCCGGTCATCCGGATGCAGGCATACCGCACAACGATAACGGGTATAGCTGCGCGACCAAAAACCAAGCAGGTCAGACAGGCTTTGACAGCCGGTCTGACCTGCTTGGTAGGCATGTGTCCAGAAGCTGGCAGTCGCCTGCTCGGGTGGTGCTAGTTCTTCTGGATCTGGTCGAAGCTGAGCTCGACCGGCGTCTCGCGGCCGAAGATCTCGACGAGACCCTTGACCTTCTTCGAGTCGGCGTTGATCTCGTTGATCGTCGCCTGAAGCGTCGCGAACGGGCCGTCGGTGACGGTGACGGAGTCGCCCACCTCGAAGTCCAGCACCTGGACCTCGACCTTGCGGGACGGAGCGGGCTTGCCCTCGGCCTCGGCGGCCTCACGGGCGGCCTTCTCCTCGGCCTCCGGCGCGAGCATCTTGACGATCTCGTCCAGGGTCAGCGGGTACGGGTCGTAGGCGTTGCCCACGAAGCCGGTGACACCGGGAGTGTTGCGGACGACGCCCCAGGACTCGTTCGTCAGGTCCATGCGCACCAGGACGTAACCCGGGAGCTTGTTCTGCCGGACGTTCTTGCGCTCGCCGTTCTTGATCTGGACGATTTCCTCCTCAGGCACCTCGGCCTGATAGATGAACTCCTCCACGTTCAGCGAGACGGCGCGCTGCTCCAGGTTGGCCTTCACGCGCTTCTCGTAACCGGCGTACGTGTGGATGACGTACCACTCACCCGGCAGAGTGCGCAGTTCCTCGCGCAGGGCCGTGACGGTGTCGACGGGCTCGGCCGGCTCGGCCTCTTCCTCGTCGGCCTCGTCGGTGGCTTCCTCGGCGTCGGCGTCCTCGTCGTCCGCGGCGGCCTCGGCCTCCGCGGTCTCGTCGTCGGCGCTCTCGGCCTCGGCCTCATCGGCGTCGGCCGCTGCGGCCTCGTCGACGGGCTCGGAGTGCACTGCGGCCTGCTCGGCGGGCTCGCCCGCGGCGGCGTCGGCAGCTTCAGCCTGGTCCGGCTCCACAGCGTCCGCCGCCTCGACGATGTCGAGCTCGTCCTCGGCGGACTCGAAGGCGCCCGCCGTCGGCTCGACGGCGTCGTTCAGGTTCGGGTCAGACACGGTGGCTGCTTCTTCCTGGATACAAATGGGTGGAACATGCGAAAGGGGCGCCCATGAGGCGCCCTCCGCGGGATCAGCCGAAGACGTACTTGATGACCCGCTGGAACCCGAAGTCAATCACGGTAACGAGACCGATCATGACGACGACGAACACGATCACCACGGAGGTGTATGTCGTCAGCTGGTTGCGAGTCGGCCAGACAACCTTGCGGAGCTCGGCGACGATCTGGCGGTAGAAGAGCGCGAGACGGCCCAGAGGGCCCTTCTTGCCGCGCTTGCCGCCCTTCCGGGTCTTCTTCTTCGACTCGGGGACTTCATCCTCGGCATCAGGCATGTCGATGGAGCCCACGGCGTCCGTCACGCTTCTCACCTGATTCCGGGTCATGGCCGTGCCGCGCCCGGTGGAGCCGCACGGCGATGCATTGAAGTACGTACATGCGCACACATCCTGGCGAAGGAGTGTGTAGCAGGGCCGGAGGGACTTGAACCCCCAACCGCTGGTTTTGGAGACCAGTGCTCTACCAATTGAGCTACGACCCTTTGTGGTTTCCACCAACCTACCGCATGCTCCGGGATGCCCCGGGTGCAGGAACGGTGCGGCTGGTGAAGGCCAACGACAGGTGAGTGTACGTGCTCAGCGGCCCGGCGTCGAACAGATAGCTCCCGACCGCTCCTGTCCGATGCTGTCCGGTTGCCTGTCCGCATGCTGTCCACATGGTGTCCGGTCCCTGAAACCCCTGTGCCGACGCGGAATACGGTCTGGGAGCATGGGGGGCATGAGCGCTGCTACTCCTCCCTCCGAGCGCCGGGTCTCCGCCCGCATCGGTGCCATCTCCGAGTCCGCCACCCTCGCCGTCGACGCCAAGGCCAAGGCCCTCAAGGCCGCCGGCCGTCCGGTGATCGGCTTCGGTGCCGGTGAGCCCGACTTCCCGACCCCCGGCTACATCGTCGACGCCGCGGTCGAAGCCTGCCGCAACCCGAAGTACCACCGCTACACCCCGGCCGGCGGGCTCCCCGAGCTCAAGGCCGCCATCGCGGAGAAGACGCTGCGCGACTCCGGCTACCAGGTCGACGCGTCCCAGATCCTGGTGACCAACGGCGGCAAGCAGGCCATCTACGAGGCCTTCGCCGCGATCCTCGACCCGGGCGACGAGGTCATCGTCCCGGCTCCGTACTGGACCACCTACCCCGAGTCGATCCGCCTCGCGGGCGGCGTGCCGGTGGAGGTCGTCGCCGACGAGACCACCGGTTACCGGGTCTCCGTCGAGCAGCTGGAGGCGGCCCGTACCGAGCGCACGAAGGTCGTGCTGTTCGTGTCGCCGTCGAACCCGACGGGTGCCGTCTACAGCGAGGCCGACGCCGAGGCGATCGGCCACTGGGCCGTCGAGCACGGCCTGTGGGTGCTGACCGACGAGATCTACGAGCACCTCGTCTACGGCGACGCGAAGTTCACCTCGCTGCCCGCGATCGTGCCCGAGCTGCGCGACAAGTGCATCGTGGTCAACGGCGTCGCCAAGACCTACGCCATGACCGGCTGGCGGGTGGGCTGGATCGTCGGCCCCAAGGACGTCGTGAAGGCCGCGACCAACCTGCAGTCGCACGCCACGTCCAACGTCTCCAACGTGGCCCAGATCGCCGCGCTGGCCGCCGTCTCCGGAGACCTGGACGCGGTCGCCGAGATGCGCACCGCCTTCGACCGGCGCCGGCACACCATCGTGCGGATGCTCAACGAGATCGACGGCGTGCTGTGCCCGGAGCCCGAGGGCGCGTTCTACGCGTACCCCTCGGTGAAGGAACTGCTCGGCAAGGAGATCCGCGGCAGGCGTCCGGCCACCTCGGTGGAGCTTGCGGCCCTGATCCTGGACGAGGCCGAGGTCGCGGTCGTACCGGGCGAGGCCTTCGGCACCCCGGGTTACCTGCGGCTTTCCTACGCGCTGGGCGACGAGGACCTCGTCGAGGGCATCTCGCGCCTCCAGAAGCTGCTGGGCGAGGCCAAGGCCTGAGCACCTGACGTATCCAGCGGGCGACCCTCGGCCACGGCCGGGGGTCGCTTTCTTGTTCGGTGGGCAACTCGATGGGGAAAGCGGCTACCGCGACGCACCGTGCGTGCGGCAAGATCTTTGAATGGAGCGTGACGTACGGCTGTTGCCCAAGGCCCACCTGCACTTGCATTTCACCGGGTCGATGCGGCCCACGACGCTGCTCGAACTGGCCGACAAGTACGGCGTGAGACTGCCGGAAGCGCTGACCGGGGGCGAGCCTCCCCAGCTGCGCGCGACGGACGAGCGCGGCTGGTTCCGCTTCCAGCGGCTCTACGACATCGCCAGGTCCTGCCTGCGCTCGCCCGAGGACATCCAGCGGCTGGTGCGCGAGGCCGCCCAGGAGGACGTCGCGGACGGGTCCGGCTGGCTGGAGATCCAGGTCGACCCCACCTCGTACGCGCCCCTGCTCGGGGGGCTCATTCCGGCGATCGAGATCATCCTGGACGCGGTGGACAGCGCGTCCAGGGCGACCGGGCTGCCGATCCGGGTGGTCATCGCGGCCAACCGGATGAAGCACCCGTTGGACGCCAGGACGCTGGCCCGGCTCGCGGTGCGCTACGCCGACCGGGGCGTCGTCGGATTCGGGCTCTCCAACGACGAGCGGCGCGGCATGGCCCGCGACTTCGACCGGGCCTTCGCCATCGCCAGGGAGGGCGGCCTGCTGGCGGCCCCGCACGGCGGTGAGCTGTCGGGCCCCTCCAGCGTCCGCGACTGCCTGGACGATCTCGACGCCTCCCGAGTCGGGCACGGGGTACGGGCCGCCGAGGACCCCCGGCTGCTGCGCAGGCTGGCGGAGCGCGGGGTGACCTGCGAGGTGTGCCCCGCCTCGAACGTGGCGCTCGGCGTCTACGAGAAGCCCTCCGACGTACCCCTGCGCACCCTGTTCGAGGCCGGGGTGCCGATGGCGCTCGGCGCGGACGACCCGCTGCTCTTCGGCTCCCGGCTGGCCGCGCAGTACGACCTCGTACGCCGCCATCACGCCTTCACCGACGAGGAGCTGGCCGAGCTGGCACGTCAGTCGGTACGGGGTTCGGCGGCGCCGGAGCCGGTACGGGCCGAGCTGCTGGCGGGCGTGGACGACTGGCTGGCGCAGCCGGTGGGCTGACCGGCCCCGGCCCGGCCTACTGCCCGATCCCCCGCAGCAGGGCGCGGGCCATTGACGCGGCGAACTCGTCGAGGGACTGCGGCGGCCGCCCGTCCTCCAGGGCCACGTAGGCGAAGGCCCGCTGCGCACAGGCCCCCACCAGCAGGGACGCGGCCGCGTAGGTGTCGGCGTCGGCCCGTACCCGGCCGGCGGACTGTTCGGCGCGCAGATAGGCGTCCACGCCCCGGATCGGCACGTGGGGGCCGGTACCCAGCTCCCGCATCACCGCGTTGTGACGGTTCATGAGCCTCGGCTCGGCGTACAGGGACGCCGCTATCGGGAAGCTCTGCTCGTAGAAGAGCGCGGCCTCACGGGCGATCTCGGTGAGGTTCTGCTCGACCGTCCGCTCCCCGTCCCCCGGTTCCGCGATGAGCCGCTTCAGGATGCCGTCGACCTTGGGCAGCCGCTCCTTCAGGACCACCACGAACAGCTCTTCCTTGCTCGGGAAGTGCTTGTAGAGCGCGGCCTCCGAGCAGCCGGCGGCCTTGGCGATCTCCTTGGTGGTGGCGCGGGCCAGGCCGATGGTGAGCATCAGCCGGTGAGCGGCGTCGATGATGCGGGCGCGGGCCGGCTTCTGCTCCATGTGCGCTCCAGAGAAGCTTGACGAGCGGGTGAGTACTCACTCACTCTAGAGGTGAGTGAATACTTACCTACCCAAGGAGGGTGTGCGATGCGACTCACGGTGTTCGGCGCGACAGGCGGTATCGGCCAGGAGATCGTCCGCCAGGGGGTGGCGGCAGGACACGAGGTGACGGCGGTGGTGCGGGACCCCGCGCGCCTGCCGGTCCCGCTCTCCGACGTGACGGTCCGCACGGTGGCCCGGTTCGACGACCCGGAGGCGCTGCGCGAGGCGGTCGCGGGCCAGGACGCGGTGCTCTCCGGCCTGGGCGCACCCGGCCGGAAGGCGGACGGGGTGGCGGAGCGGCTGACCCGCGCGGTGCTGGCGGCGATGGAGGCCGAGAGCACCCGGCGGCTGCTCGTGGTGAGCGCGGCCCCGGTCGCGCCGCACCCGGCGGACGACCCGCTGCTCGACCGGATGATGCTCTCCGCGATCGGCGCGATCCTCAAGGAGGTCTACGCGGACCTCACGGCGATGGAGGCAGCGCTCGCGGCGTCCGCGACGGACTGGACGTCGGTGCGGCCCCCGAAGCTCACCAACGGGCCGCTGACGGGGACGTACCGGACGGTCTACGGCAGCAACCCGCGCAGCGGCCGGTCCATCTCCCGGTCCGACGTGGCGCACGCGATGCTGGCGCTGATCGACGACCCGGCGGCGCTGAAGCAGGGCGTGGGCGTGGCGTACTGAGCGCCGGGCCCACGCGCGGGCCCGCACCGCGGGTCACTTCACTGTGCGGCTGGGGCCGGTCTTCAAACTGCCGTCCGCCGGGCGACGACGGCAGGCCTAGAGGGTCACGCCCACGGTCACCGGCTCGTTGACCAGCGTGACGCCGAAGACCTCGTGGACGCCGGCGACCACCTCGCGGGCGAGCGCCAGCAGGTCCTCGGTGCTCGCGGCGCCCCGGTTGGTGAGGGCGAGCGTGTGCTTGCCGGAGATGCGGGCCGGGCCGGTGCCGTATCCCTTGGTGAATCCGGCCCGGTCGATGAGCCAGGCGGCCGAGGTCTTGGTGCGTCCCCCGCCCGCGGGGAAGGCGGGGGGCGCCACCTCCGGTCCGAGCCGGTCCGCGACCCGGGCCAGGAACGCCTCGAACTGGTCCGGGTCCAGGATCGGGTTGGTGAAGAACGAGCCGGCGGACCAGGTGTCGTGGTCCTCGGGGTCGAGCACCATGCCCTTGCCGGCCCGGAGCCCGAGCACGGTCTCACGGGCCTCGGCGGCGGGCACGCGCTCGCCCTCGGCGACACCCATGGCACGGGCCGTTTCGGGGTACTTCAGGGGCGCGGACAGACCGCCGGCCTCTTCCAGCCCGAAGCGGACGCGCAGGACCACGAAGCGGTCGGGTTCGGCTTTGAAGCGGCTGTGCCGGTAGGAGAAGTCGCACTCGCTGTTCGGGATGGTGACCGTCTCCCGGCTGTGCCGGTCGTAGGCGACGACCTCCGTGATGGTGGACGACACCTCCTGCCCGTAAGCCCCGACGTTCTGGATCGGTGTCGCACCGGCGGAACCGGGGATTCCGGCCAGGCATTCGAGTCCGGCGAGACCGGCTTCCACGCTGCGGGCGACGGCGTCCGTCCAGATCTCTCCGGCGGCCAGTTCGAGGCTCGCGCCGTCCAGCACGAATCCCTTGGTGGCGATGCGCAGGGCCGTCCCGTCGAAGCCCTTGTCACCGATGACCAGATTGCTGCCGCCTCCGATGATCAGGAGCGGGGTGCCGCTGTCGTCGGCCTCGCGCACGGCCTCGACGACTTCGGCGTCGGTCGTCGCGGTGAGGAGGCGGGTGGCGGGGCCGCCGAGCCGGAAGGTGGTCAGGGGGGCGAGGGGCGCGTCGTGGAGTTCCTGCACGGGGACAAGAGTACGGTCCGCGGGCCCGCCGTCAGGGCGGGGCCGCGGACCGTACCGGCGTGACAACCCCTCAGGCGGAGACGGGGACCCGCACCTCGGCCCGGTCGGCCTCCCCCACCGGGGTACCGCTGCGGCCCGGGATCATCAGGGCGGCGAGCCCGGCGAGGGCCACCACCGCGGCGCCGATCCAGAGCGCGAGCACGGTCCCGTCCGTGAAGGTCTGCGGGGAGTCGTAGCCGCCCTGCGAGGAGAACGCCGTGGCGAGCACAGCGACCCCGAGGGCCCCGCCGACCTCACGCAGCGCGTTGTTGGCGCCGGAGGCGATGCCCTGTTCACCGGGAAGGACGCTGGACATCACCAGGCTGGCGGCCGGCGCGAAGTACATGGCCATCCCGATGCCGCCGACCATCAGACCGGGCAGCTGCGAGGCGTAGGAGGCGTCGGGTGCCAGCGCGAGGGCGAACAGGGCGAGGCCGGCGGCCTGGAGGGCGAGTCCGGTCACGACCACCGGGCGACCGCCGAACCGGTCGGCGAGCACCCCGGCGACGGGCGCCACCAGCATCGGCATGCCGGTCCAGGGCAGCATCCGCAGACCGGCCTCGGTGGGCGAGTAGCCCAGCACTCCCTGGAAGTACTGACTGAGCAGGAAGATCGAACCGAACATGCCGAGGAACATCAGCAGACCGGCCATGTTGATCCCGAAGAACGCCCGGTTCCGGAAGAGCCGCATCGGCAGCATCGGGTTCTTGGCGCGGATCCCGTGGCGGATGAATGCGCCGATGAGGACGGCACCGGCGATGAGGGAGGTCAGGACGGTGGGGTCGGTCCAGCCGTCGGAGTTGGCGTTCACCAGGCCGTAGACGATCCCGAAGAGCCCGCCGCTGACCAGGAGGGTGCCGGGGATGTCGAGCCGGGAGTCGGGGGCGTAGGACTCGGCCAGGCGCAGCCGGGCGAGGGGCAGCAGGACCAGGCCGATCGGGACGTTCAGCCAGAAGATCCACTGCCAGGAGAGGTGTTCGGTGAGGCTGCCGCCGACCAGCGGGCCACTGGCCACGGCCAGCCCGGTGACGGCGCTGAAGATGCCCAGCGCGGCGCCGCGGCGGGCGGGCGGCACGGCGGCCGTGAGCAGGGTGAGCGTCAGCGGCATCATGATCGCCGCGCCCACTCCCTGGACCGCGCGGAAGGCGATCAGTTCGTTGATCCCGGGCGAGAGGGCGGCTGCGGCGGATGCGCCGGTGAAGACGGAGAGCCCTATGACGAAGAGGCGGCGCCGGCCGAACCGGTCCCCCAGGGAGGCGCCGAGCATCAGCAGGACGGCGAAGGTGAGGGTGTACGCGTTCACCGTCCATTCGAGCTCCCCCAGCTCGCCGCCGAGGCTCTCGCGGATGGACGGCAGGGCGGTGGTGACGACGAGGTTGTCGAGTGCGGCCATGAAGCCGGCGATGCTGGTGATGACAAGGGCCCAGGCCACTCCCGAGCGGCCCTTCGTGTGCTGTTCCACTGCTCCCCCTGAGGGTTAGTTATTGATTACTAACTTTTCTGCACAGAAAACGGCCGCACATCCGGGCCGCGCCGGTCAGGCGTCCGGCTTGGCCGAGTCGTAGAACCCGGACCAGACCCGGTGGCCGGCCGGGAAGCCGAGCGAGGCGAGGGTGTTGGCCAGCATGCCGTAGGCGAGGAAGGTCGTCGTCCCGTCGGCGTCGGCCCCGAGCGCCAGGTGGACGTCGTCCCACAGCCGGAGCCAGCCGGCCCGTACCGACTCGCCGAACTCGCGGTCCCCGGCGGCCTCGGCCGCCGCGACGGCCGCGTACATCTGCATCTGCATCAGCAGCTTGTCCGGGTCGTGGATGATCAGGCGCTGGTACGCCGTCGCCATGGCGTGGAGCGCCTCCTCGGCCTCCAGCCCCTCGGCGGCGTCCGCGAAGACCTTGCGGGTGTCCGTGATGCAGCGCTCGGTGGCGGCCAGGAACATCGCCTGCTTGCTGGGGAAGAGACGGAAGAGGTAGGGCTGCGAGACACCCACGCGCCTGGCGATCACCTCGGTGGACGTCGCGCTGTACCCACCGCGGGCGAACTCCGTCACCGCCGCACGGATGACGCTCTCGCGCCGCTCGTCTGCACTCATCCTTGGCATGCAGCTAAGTTAGTACTCAATCACTAACTTAGTCAACCGGTGCGCCTTGCCCCCAGTCCACGGGTAAGGGGCGTGGCCCATGGACCACGCCCCTTACGTCAGGCTTCTGTTGCGGTCGGGCGTCAGGCGAGCTGGACGACGGCGCGGGACATGCCCAGCACCTTCTTGTCGTCGCTCATCGCCGTCAGGTCGACGCGCACGCGCTTGTCGTCCAGCAGGACGGCCACCTTGGCGCTGACCTCGATCAGCGCGCCCTTGTCGTCGTTGGGCACGGGGACCGGCTTGGTGAAGCGGACTCCGTACTCGACGACCGCACCGGGGTCGCCGGTCCAGTCGGTGACCACCCGGATCGCCTCGGCCATGGTGAACATGCCGTGGGCGATCACGTCCGGCAGTCCGACCTCGCGGGCGAACTTCTCGTTCCAGTGGATCGGGTTGAAGTCCCCGGAGGCGCCCGCGTACTGCACCAGCGTCGCCCGGGTGACCGGGAAGGACTGCGCCGGCAGCTCAGTGCCGACCTCGACCGAGCCGTAGCTCACCTTCGCAGCCATCACGCCTCCTCGGCGGCGCGCGCCACCAGCTTCGTCCACGCTGTCACGACAAGCTCCCCGGACTCGTCGTGGACCTCGCCACGGACGTCCAGGATGTCGTTGCCCGCCATGGACTTGACCGTCTCGATGGTCGACGTGACCGTCAGCCGGTCACCGGCCCGCACCGGGCGGACGTAGACGAACCGCTGGTCGCCATGGACGACCCGGCTGTAGTCCAGGCCCAGCTGCGGGTCCTGCACGACCTGCCCCGCGGCCTTGAAGGTGATCGAGAACACGAACGTGGGCGGCGCGATCACATCAATGTGACCGAGCGTCCTGGCCGCATCGGGATCCAGGTACGCGGGATTGGAGTCGCCCACCGCCTCGGCGAACTCCCGGATCTTCTCCCGGCCGACCTCGTACGGTGTGGTGGGCGGATAGGTCCGCCCCACGAAGGACTGATCGAGCGCCATGGGCTCGCAACCTCCTGATGAAAGACGAATGGGCCGAAGTCTCGAAGTACATCCTCGTACAACGACACGAGGCCGCCCCCAACGGGGACGGCCTCGTGTACGAGCCTGATTCAGCGCGTTTCGCGGTGCGCAGTGTGCGAGTTGCAGCGCGGGCAATGCTTCTTCATCTCAAGACGGTCCGGGTTGTTACGCCGGTTCTTCTTGGTGATGTAGTTCCGCTCCTTGCACTCCACGCAGGCCAGCGTGATCTTCGGGCGGACGTCGGTGGCAGCCACGTGAGTGCTCCTTGGACGGACGGTGGACGGATGAACGCAAAAAAAGAGTAGCCGATCGGAGGACCGACCCCACAATCGGCTACTGTTAGTAGCGGTGACCGGACTTGAACCGGTGACACAGCGATTATGAGCCGCTTGCTCTACCGACTGAGCTACACCGCTTTGATGATGAGTCTCCCCGCCGAAGCGGGGTTTCCCGATCACCAGAGCCCCAATGCGGAATCGAACCGCAGACCTTCTCCTTACCATGGAGACGCTCTACCGACTGAGCTATTGGGGCGAGCGATGAAGACATTACACGCTCGGTCGCCGATCGCCCAAATCCGTTTCGAAGCCCCGCCCCGAGCCCTTGATCGGCGCCGCTCCGAACCCTTGATCAGCCGCTCATCCGGCGCTTGATCAGCGGTTCGTCGGCTACTTGACCAGCGGGGCGTACGGCCCTTCGTCGGCGGTTCCTCCGGCACCTGAGCTGCGGTCCGTCCGGCGCTTCGTCAGCAGTTCGTCCGGCACGTGCGGGGCGGCTCGGCGGCCACCGACCCCCATCTCGCCCCGCACGTGCACACCCGCCCCACGCGCCCCTGCAGACGACACCGGTACGACTATTCAGCTCCTCCTCGAACCCGGTACGGCACACCTCTAGGCTCGACTCACTCTGCGTGACCCTGCCCCTTCCCTGGAGCGCGATGCCCGACAGCCGGCCGCGGCCGCCAGACGACCACGCCGCCGACGCGGCCAACGGCCGGGAGAGCGCCGCGCTGACACTCTGCGGCGCCCGTCTCACCGACGGCCGCATCGTGGACGTACGGCTCGGCGGGAGCCGGATCGAGGCCGTCGGCACCGCCGGCAGCCTCACCGCGCCCGGCGCGCGCATCGATCTGCGCGGCCACCTCCTGCTGCCCGCGCCCGCCGAGCCGCACGCCCACAGCGACACCGCGCTCACCGCCGACGGCGCCGCCACCGGAGCCCCCGGCCCCGCCTCCCAGCTCCCCGAGGACGTCCAGCGGCGCGCCACCGAGGCCGCGTTGCTGCAACTCGGACACGGCGCGACCGCGCTGCGCTCACACGTACGGATCGGCGATGTGCAGGGCCTCGCCGCCCTCGAAGCCGTCCTCCAGGCGCGCCGCTCGCTGCGCGGACTGGCCGACCTGACCGCGGTCGCGGTCCCCCGGCTGCTCACCGGCGTCGCGGGCGCCGACGGCCTGGCCATGCTCCGCGACGCGGTGAAGATGGGGGCGGGCGCGGTCGGCGGCCGACCCGACCTGGATCCGGATCCGACGGGGTACGCGGAAGCCGTCCTGGAGATCGCCGCCGAGCACGGCTGCCCCGTCGATCTGCACACGGACAGTGACGACCCGGCCCGGCTGGCCCGGCTCGCGACCATGGCCGGCGGACTGCGCCAGGGGGTCGCCATCGGCCCCTGCGCGGGCCTCTCCCGGCTCACCGGGGAGGCGGCGGGCCGCGCCGCCGACCAGCTCGCCGCGTCCGGTGTGACGGTGATCTGCCTGCCGCAGGGCGGCTGCTGCGGGGCGGAGCGCCGGGGCACCGCCCCCGTGCGGCTGCTGCGCGCGGCCGGGGTGCGGGTCGCGGCGGGCAGCGGGGCGCTGCGGGACCTCGCCAACCCGGTGGGACGCGGCGACCCGCTGGAGGCCGCCTACCTGCTGGCCTCGCAGAGCGGGCTGCGGGCCGAGCACGCCTACGAGGCGGTGTCCGCCGAGGCCCGGCGTGCGATGGGACTGCCCGAGGTCCGGATCGAGGCGGGCTTCCCGGCCGAGCTGCTCGCCGTGCGCGGCGAACACCTCGCCGGGGTGCTCTCACTGGCGTACAGCCGGATCGTGGTGCACCGGGGCCGCGTGGTGGCCCGCACCAGCGCGGTGCGCGAGTACTGCGACTCCGAGACGGGCGGCGGCGCCGGGCTCCCCCGCCAGGGACGGCCGGATTCCGGCCCCGGCGGCGGGGCTTGACCGCCCTGCGGCGCGCTCCGGCGTACGGTCGTGACCATGCGCATTGTCATCGCAGGTGGACATGGTCAGATCGCGCTGCGGCTTGAGCGGCTGCTCGCTGCACGCGGGGACGAGGCAGTGGGGATCATCCGTGATCCCGCACAGCGGGACGACCTCCGGGCGGCAGGCGCCGAACCGGTGGTCCTGGATCTCGAATCGGCCACCGTGGAGGAGACCGCGGAGGTGCTGCGCGGGGCCGACGCGGTGGTCTTCGCGGCCGGTGCGGGCCCCAACAGCGGCACGGACCGCAAGGACACGGTGGACCGCGGGGCGGCGGTGCTCTTCGCGGACGCGGCGGAACGGGCGGGGGTACGGCGCTACGTCGTCGTCTCGTCCATGGGCGCCGACGCGGACCACCCCGGCGACGAGGTGTTCGACGCCTACCTGCGGGCCAAGGGCGCGGCGGACGCCTACGTGCGCTCCAGGACGGCGCTCGACTGGACGATCCTGCGCCCCGGCATGCTGACCAACGACGCGGGCACCGGCCAGGTGCTGCTCGCCGCGTCGACGGGCCGCGGCCCGGTCCCGCGCGACGACGTGGCGGCCGTGCTCATGGAGCTGCTGGACACCCCGGCAGCGGCGGGCCTGACGCTGGAGCTCATCTCGGGGAACGTGCCGGTGATGGTCGCGGTGAAGGACATCGCGGGCAACTGACGCGGCTGGCCGGGGCGGCAGGCCCGCCGCCCCGGTCAACGGTCCGTCTCAACCACCCGGTGCCGGGCGCACGGTGATGCCGTGCCGCTCCAGCAGGGCCGCCGTGACCCCGTCGCCCTCGCGCAGCTCGCCGGTGAACGTACCGTCATAAACCCTGCCCCGCCCGCACGAAGGGCTGCGGGCCATCAGCAGCGCCTCCGTGCACCCGGCCCCGCGCGCCGCCTCCAGCGCCCGCCGCGCGCCGTCCACGAACGCCTCGGTCACATCCCGCCCCGTGTCGTCCACGACGCGCGCACGGCCCTCCAGCACGTCGTGCCCGTCCCCGCCGACGATCTCGGCGGGACGCCGGGGCGTGGGCAGCCCGGCGACGACCTCGGGGCAGCAGGACACGGCCCGGCGGTCACCGATGGCGGCGGCAAGCCCGGCAGAGGCCTTGCCCCGGCCGTCGAAGCGGCAGGGCACACCCAGGAGGCAGGCACTGACGAGTACGGAGTCCACGGGTTCCATGGGTTCCACAGGTTCCACGGTTACGCCCTTCGCGACGAGATGACGGGACGACGAGAACACCCCTCCCGGGACGAGGGGCCTGTTGTGCGGCGGCACCAGGGCCGGGCCTGGCAGCCTGCGCCGGAGCCCGGCCGTGCACCTCAGCCGACGGCCGGCTCATGCAGTGCAGCAGGGAACACCACTCGGCCGACCCCGGTGTCGACGACTGCCGAGTGCTCCGGTTTTCCCCTCTCCGAAAGGTCTTCCCAAGCTGCGAGGACCAGCCGGCTCAGACCCGGCAGGGACTGCGCATGAACCGCACCGCGCGAACGGCTGCGCGCGAGGTCCCGTGGCCGCCAGTCGCCGTCAGTACGCCGTCGGCTGTTGAGCGGCGGGGCGGTCCTGACCTGCAGCATGTGTTCCAAGGCGAGCCCACAGACACCGAGCCCCAGCTCAGCGGCTACAGCCTGTTCGTCCTCGGGAGCCTCGGAGAGCAACAGAGGCCAGCGGATCACCACCACCCTCTCCCAGAGCTCGGGCGGCACGGTGTTGGCCAGGTGATGGCTCTCCCCCACTGGCAGATCTCTGAGGCGGCGTTCAGCAGCCTGCGTCTGCCCCACGTAGCAGAGCCCCGCACCGGAGGCGAAGACTCCATAGAGCACCGGCCCGGTCGTGGCGGGCTCATCATCGTTCGTCCCAGTCAGAAGAGCTCCGAGCCGGTGCGCGAACCGGTACCGCCGCTCCTGCCAACGGGCAAGCAGCGAGGCGTCGGCGAGCAGGGTTGTCAGCGACGTTGTCCAACTGCGGTATGCGTCTTCGTACGACTGGTCGTCCACGGACACCAGTCTGAGGCAGTCGCTACCGGCCGTTCGACCACCAGCGTGGAGCCGACACCGAGCGCCGCCCCGCTCAAGGCCCCCACCAGGGTCAGCCACTCCATGCGGTCAACCTACGGATCTGTGCCCCATGGCAACAGGCCGCATCGAGCCGATCACGAGAAAACCCCTCCCGACCAGCTGAAACAGCAGGTCGGAAGGGGTTTCACTTCCAGTGGCGGCGCCAGGGTTCGAACCTGGGTAGGCTGAGCCGGCAGATTTACAGTCTGCTCCCTTTGGCCACTCGGGCACACCGCCAAGGGATGCTGCCGTGGGGCCCGCCTCTCGGCGGCGCTCTGTGGCAACGACGTAAACGATACCTGATGCCCAGGGGTGCTACGCCACTGGATTGATCAGCAGCCCGCGCGGGCCCGGGTGGCTAGGCTTTGGTGGGCGGCGTGGTGCCAGTGGGCCCCGCTGCCGCCCCGTAGACATTCCGTTTCCAGCACCCCAGATACAAGGAGCCACACGTCATGGCCGACTCCAGTTTCGACATCGTCTCGAAGGTCGAGCGGCAGGAGGTCGACAACGCCCTCAACCAGGCCGCCAAGGAAATCTCGCAGCGTTACGACTTCAAGGGCACCGGCGCCTCGATCTCCTGGTCGGGCGAGAAGATCCTTATGGAGGCGAGCGGCGAGGAGCGGGTCAAGGCGATCCTCGACATCTTCCAGTCCAAGCTGATCAAGCGCGGCATCTCGCTGAAGTCGCTGGACGTGGGCGAGCCGCAGCTGTCCGGCAAGGAGTACAAGCTCTTCGCCACCATCGAGGAGGGCATCTCCCAGGAGAACGCCAAGAAGGTCGCGAAGGTCATCCGCGACGAGGGCCCCAAGGGCGTCAAGGCGCAGGTCCAGGGTGACGAGCTGCGGGTCAGCTCGAAGAGCCGGGACGACCTGCAGGCCGTCCAGGCGCTGATCAAGGGCCAGGACTTCGACTTCGATGTGCAGTTCGCCAACTACCGGTAGTACGCGGCGGTCCGGGCGTGGGGCGGAGTGTGTGGTTCCGCGCCCGGACGTCATGTCCGAATACCGCCGGTAGCGGCGGTTGGGGCGACGCAGACTGGTCCGTGGCAGCCGATGATCCCGCTGCCCGACGGACGAGACGAGGGACGAGTCATGACCATGTACGCGACGGTCGACAGCCCGCTGGGCGAACTGCTGCTGGTCGGCGAGAAGGCCGCGGGGCCGGCCGGCGACGAGGTCGCGCTCGTCTCGCTCTCCCTGCCGGGACAGAAGGGCGCGGCGGTCGTCCAGGACGGCTGGATCCGTGAGCCCGGGGCGTTCGAGGGGGTCGCCGGGCAGCTGCGGGAGTACTTCGAGGGGCGGCGGACCCGCTTCGGCGTCGCTCTCGCCGGCGGCCGGGGCACCGAGTTCCAGCGCCGGGTGTGGGCCGCGCTCGACGAGGTCCCCTACGGGGAGACCGTGTCGTACGGGCAGATCGCCGAGCGGGTCGGCGCGTCCGGGGCGGGGGTGCGTGCCGTGGGCACGGCGATCGGGCGCAATCCCCTGCTGGTCGTACGGCCGTGTCACCGGGTGATCGGTGCCGACGGGGCGCTGCGCGGCTACGCGGGCGGCCTGGAGTGCAAGGAGCGACTTCTGGGGCTTGAGGGCGCCCTGGCGGTGCGCTGATGGCCGGGCTCTTCCCCCGGCCGCCGCTGGAGATCGCGCCGGGCGCGGTGCACGTACCCGACTGGCTCTCCGAGGAGCGGCAGCGGGAGCTGGTGGCGGCCTGCCGGGAGTGGGCGCGCGGGCCGGTGCCGTTGCGGCACACGGCGCTGCCGGGCGGCGGGGTGATGTCCGTACGGACCGTGTGCCTGGGATGGCACTGGCAGCCGTACCGGTACACGCGTACGGCGGACGACGTGAACGGCGCACCCGTCGCCCCGTTTCCCGGCTGGCTCGGGGAGTTGGGGCGGGCCGCACTGGTGGCGGCGTACGGGCCGCAGAGCCCGGTGAAGGCGTACGCGCCGGACACCGCCCTGATCAACTTCTATGACGACGCGGCACGGATGGGCATGCACCAGGACAAGGAGGAGCGCTCCGGTGCCCCTGTGGTGTCGCTGAGCATCGGTGACAGCTGCGTCTTCCGCTTCGGGAACACCGAGAGCCGGGGAAGGCCCTACACCGACGTGGAGTTGGCCTCGGGCGATCTGTTCGTCTTCGGCGGCCCCTCGCGGTTCGCGTTC
Source organism: Streptomyces sp. 840.1 (assembly GCF_003751445.1). NCBI lineage: Bacteria > Bacillati > Actinomycetota > Actinomycetes > Kitasatosporales > Streptomycetaceae > Streptomyces > Streptomyces sp. 840.1. The sequence goes on from NZ_RJUU01000001.1 coordinate 1,372,264, forward strand.
CACGGAGTGCCGAGGATCCGTCCGGGGACAGCCGGTCCCGCGACAGGCATGAGCGGTGGGCGGCTCAATCTGACCCTTCGCGAGACCGGGTTGGGCATCTGAGGGCGGACGGGTTCAGCGGCGTTCGCGGGAGTTCCCGAACAGCAGCCGGTAGACGATCAGCAGGACCAGTGAGCCGCCGATGGCCGAGATCCAGGTCGCCGCGTCGAAGAAGTCGTCCTTGGAGATCGGCCGGTCCAGGAAGCGCGCGGATATCCAGCCGCCCACGAAGGCACCGACGATCCCTATGAGCGTGGTGCCCACGAGGCCGCCGGGGTCGCGTCCCGGCAAAAGGATCTTGGCGATGACGCCTGCGACAAGTCCAAGAATGATCCAGCCAACAATCGTCATGCGTGCGAACCTACCCCTCACTCGGTCTTGGAATCCAAGACGTCCATGAGGGGCGGGTGGTTGCGGGATATGGGCTGTGAGCTGGCTGTACGTCTCGCGGCGCCGCCCGTCGGCAGACGCTCGTCAGCAGTGGACGGTCACCAGCCGGCGAACTGTTCGTCGGTGCTGACGATCTCCTTGCCGAAGGGCATCAGGGACACCGGGATCAGCTTGAAGTTGGCGATGCCCAGGGGGATGCCGATGATCGTGAGGCACAGGGCGATACCGGTGGTGATGTGGCCGAGCGCCAGCCACCAGCCGGCGAGGACCAGCCACAGCACGTTGCCGACGCAGGAGGGCCCGCCCGCGTCCCGGCGGTCGACGACGCGGTGGCCGAAGGGCCACAGGGCGTAGACGCCGATACGGAAGGCCGCGAGGCCGAACGGGATACCGATGATCGTGATGCACAGCAGGAGTCCCGCGAGCAGGTAGCCCAGGAACATCCAGAAGCCGCACAGGACCAGCCAAATGACGTTCAGAATTGTCTTCACGGGCGATGACCTGCCATCTGCTCGAGTCGGGCGATGCGCTCCGCCATCGGCGGGTGGGTCGAGAACATCCTGGACATGCCCCGGCCGGGGCGGAACGGGTTGGCGATCATCATGTGGCTCGCTGTCTCGATCCGCGGTTCGGGGGGCAGCGGAAGCTGCTTGGTTCCGGCATCAAGCTTACGCAGGGCGTCGGCGAGGGCCAACGGATCACCGGTCAGCTGGGCTCCCGAGGCGTCCGCCTCGTACTCACGGGAGCGGCTGACGGCCAGTTGGATGACGGAGGCGGCGAGCGGCCCCAGGATCATGATCAGCAGCATGCCGAGGATGCCGGGGCCCTCGTCGTCGTTGGAGCGGCCGACCGGGATCAGCCAGGCGAAGTTGACCAGGAACATGACGACGGAGGCGAGGGCCCCGGCGACGGACGAGATCAGGATGTCCCGGTTGTAGACATGGCTGAGCTCATGGCCGAGGACGCCGCGCAGCTCCCGCTCGTCCAGGATCTGGAGGATGCCCTCGGTGCAGCAGACCGCGGCGCTGCGCGGGTTGCGGCCGGTCGCGAAGGCGTTGGGGGCCTGCGTCGGGGAGATGTAGAGCCGCGGCATGGGCTGCCGGGCGGCCGTGGAGAGCTCGCGGACCATGCGGTACAGCTGGGGCGCCTCGAACTCGCTCACCGGGCGGGCGCGCATGGCGCGCAGCGCCAGCTTGTCGCTGTTCCAGTACGCGTAGGCGTTGGTGCCGACGGCTACCAGGAGCGCGACGATCAGGCCCGTACGTCCGAAGAAGCTGCCGATGAGAATGATGAGTGCGGACAGGCCCCCGAGGAGTACGGCGGTTCTCAGCCCGTTGTGCCGGCGGTGCACGGTACGCCCTCCAAATGGTGCAGCAGGGGAACCCTTGCTTGGTGGTGCTCCACTCCCCAGTGGAGCCTCCCGTACTGGTCAACGCCAGGCGAGGAGAGCTAGTTCCCTTGTGCTCACTGCCGCGGGGCCCGGCTCGCTCCGGGTGTCCGCTCCGGAGCGAGCCGTAGGCCGTACGGGTGGAGAGGTGCCGCGGGGTCAGCGCTGGACGGGGAGTTTGACGAGCGCCAGGGCCTCGGGGTCGGGCTCGACCTCGCTGGTGCAGTAAGCGCAGCGGGAGGCGACGGCGGGGATCGCCGTGTAGCAGCGGGGGCAGTCGCGCAGGGCGGCCTTGATGTCGACCTCCTCCTGGTCCTTCTTGGCGGTGAAGCGGTCCTGGACCTTGGCCATGGGCACGACGACGCAGAAGTAGAGGACCGCGGCGGTGATGAGGAAGGCGATCGCGGCGGCGACGAAGAGGCCGTAGGGGAACGTCACGCCGTCGAACTTGAACTCGGCCTTGCTGAAGTCACCGGTGCCTCGGGTGATGAGGCCGATCAGCGGCACGATGAACGCGTTGCTGAACCCGGTGACGACCGCGGTGAACGCGGCTCCGACGGCGAGACCGATCGCCATGGAGATGACGTTTCCGCGCAGGATGAATTCCTTGAACCCGTTCAGCACTGCCTGTGGCTCCTCGGTTGTGATGTGCAGTTCGTATGCGCCGTGCGCGGGCATGACCTTGCCCTGCGGGGGCCGCTCCGGGCAAACCGATCTTGCCGGGGTCAGAACAGGTTGACGTCGGCGAACCTGAGGACCGCCTGGGGTGCGCCGGAGAGGGCGATGCCGGCGACGGCGGTGATGACGATCGCGGCGGTGAGCGGTGCCGGGGCGCGGTGGTGGGTGGCGGGGCGCTGCTCCGTACCGTCCTGCGCGCCGTCCCGGGCTTCGTCCTCGGCGGGGCCGCGGAACAGGGCGGCGGTCCACTGGAGGTAGTAGTACAGCGCGATCACGACGTTGACGGCCATGACGACGGCGAGCCAGCCGAGTCCGGCGTCGACGGCCGCGGAGAAGACGGTGACCTTGGCGAAGAGGCCGATGATGCCCGGCGGCAGTCCGGCCAGGCAGAGCAGGAAGAAGCCCAGGGTGAGGGCCGCCAGGGGGCGGGTGGCGTAGAGGTTGCGGTAGTCGGCCAGCCGGTTGCCGGGGCTGGTGCGGGCGACCAGGGCGGCGACCGCGAAGGCGCCGAGATTCACGACGGCGTACATCAGCGCGTACGCGACGGTGGAGCCGATCTGCCGGTCGCCGGCGTACGCGGCGGCGGCGATCGGCACCAGGAGGTAGCCGGCCTGGGCGACGGACGACCAGGCCAGGAGGCGTACGGCGCTGCGCGCGCGGGTTGCGCTCTGGCGCAGGGCCGCGACGTTGCCGACGGTCATGGTGATCGCGGCGAGGACGGCGAGGGCGGGGCCCCAGACGTCCGCGTAGGAGGGGAACGCGACCACGGTGACGAGGATGAGGCCGGAGAAGCCGACCGCCTTGCCGACGACCGAGAGGTAGGCGGCGATCGGCAGCGGGGCGCCGACATAGGTGTCGGGGACCCAGAAGTGGAAGGGGGCGGCGGCCGTCTTGAAGGCGAAGCCGACGAGGGTGAGGGCGACGCCCGCCTCGGCGAGGGTGGAGAGCTGCCCGGGTACGTCGTCGAGGCGGGCGGCGATCTCCGTGAGGTGCAGGGTGCCGGTCGCCGCGTAGACGAAGCTCACGCCGAGCAGCATCACGGCGGTCGCGACGACGGAGGACAGGAAGAACTTCAGCGCGGCCTCGGAGGATCGCCGGTCTCCGCGCTTGATGCCGACGAGGGCGAACGCGGGCAGCGAGGCGACTTCGAGGGCGACGACGAGGGTGGCGAGGTCGCGGGCGGCGGGCAGCAGCGCGGCACCGGCGGCGGAGGACAGCAGCAGGAACCAGAACTCGCCGGCCGGCAGTTTGCGGGTGTCCCCGATCGACAGCAGCGCGGTCAGCAGGGCGCCGCCGAGCACCAGGAGCTGGATGACCAGGGTGAAGTGATCGGCGGTGTAGCTGCAGGCGTGGGTGCCGGCGCTGAGGCAGAAGGTGGAGCGGTCGCCGTCGCGCAGCGGGAGGAGGAACAGGAGGGCGGCCACGAGGCCGGCGACGGCGCCGTAGCCGAGGAGCGGCTTGCGTTCCCTGGGTACGAAGAGGTCGGCGACCAGGACGACGAGGGCGACGGCGGCGACGGTGACCGGGGGCGCGATGGCGAGCCAGTCGACGGACTGGACGAGGCTGGTGGTGCTCTCGGCCGCGGTGTGGACGAGGTCGGTGGTGCTCTCGGCCGCTGTGGTCACGACTTGCCTCCTGCGAGGAGCTTCTGCACGGCCGGGTCGGTGAGGCCGAGGAGGACGGCGGGCCACAGCCCGGCCAGGACGGTGAGGGCGGCGAGGGGGGTCCAGGCGGCGAACTCGTGGTGCTGGATGTCGGGGATCCGGTGCGGTTCCTCGCGCTTGGCGCCCATGCAGACGCGGCGCACCAGGATGAGCATGTACGCGGCGGTGAGCAGGGTGCCGAACGCGGCGACCGACATGAAGGTCAGGAAGGCGGGGCGGCTCAGGCCGTCGGCCGGGTCGAAGGCGCCGAACAGCGTGAGCATCTCGCCCCAGAACCCGGCGAGGCCGGGCAGGCCCAGGGAGGCGATCGCGGTGAACGCGAGGAGGCCGCCGAGGCGGGGCGCGCTGCCGTAGAGCGCGGCGCCGGTGGCGCCGGAGAGGGTGTCGAGGTCGGCGGTGCCGTAGCGGTCCTTGACCGCGCCGACCAGGAAGAACAGCAGGCCGGTGATGAGCCCGTGGGCGATGTTGGCGAAGAGCGCGCCGTTGACGCCGGTGGGAGTCATGCTCGCGATGCCGAGGAGTACGAAGCCCATGTGGCCGACGGAGGAGTACGCGATCAGGCGCTTCAGGTCGCCCTTGGCGCCGGGCCGGACGAGGGCCAGGCAGGCGAGCGATCCGTAGATGATGCCGGCGACCGCGAAGGCGGCGAGGTAGGGCGCGAAGGTGTGCATGCCGTCGGGGGCGATCGGGAGCAGGATCCGGACGAATCCGTACGTGCCCATCTTCAGCAGGACGCCCGCGAGGAGGACCGAGCCGACGGTCGGGGCGGCGGTGTGGGCGTCCGGGAGCCAGCTGTGCAGCGGCCACATCGGGGTCTTGACGGCGAGTCCGACGCCGATCGCGAGAACGGCGATGACCTGCACGGACGAGGTGAGGCCTCGGCCGTTGTCAGTGGCGAGTGCCACCATGTCGAAGGTGCCGCTCTTCAGTCCGATGAGGAGCAGCCCGAGCAGCATGACGACCGAGCCGAGCAGTGTGTAGAGGATGAACTTCCAGGCGGCCGCCTGCCTCTGCGCACCGCCCCAGCGGGCGATGAGGAAGTACATCGGGATGAGCACCATCTCGAACGCCAGGAAGAACAGCAGCAGATCGAGGACGGCGAAGGTCGCGAGGGTGCCGGACTCCAGGACCAGGATCAGGGCGACGAAGGCCTTCGGGGAGGGGCCCGCAGGCAGCTTGAAGTAGCTGTGGAGCGCGCAGAGGAAGGTCAGCAGCGCGGTCAGTACGAGAAGGGGGAGCGAGATGCCGTCGATGCCGAGATGGATGCGGACGTCGAGCGCCGGGATCCAGCTGATGTCGGTGGTGGCCTGCATCTTCGACGGGTGGTCGTGGTCGAAGCCCAGGGCGAGCACGATCGCGGCGATGAGGATCACGCCGGTCACGGTCACGCCGTGGCGGAGCACCGCCTGGTCGGGGTTGCGGCCCTTGAGTCCGGGCGGGGCCGGGAGCAGGGCCGCGACGGCTCCGAGGAGCGGGGCGACGACGATGAACGCCAGAAGGAACTGCATCACGGATGCGCTGATATCGATCACGGCTCACGACCCGGCGTTGACGTTGGCGAAGACGACGGCGGCGACCGCCAGGACCAGGGAACCGGCGAGCAGCGCGCTGAGGTAGGTCTGCACGTTGCCGGTCTGGGCACGGCGGACGGCGGTGCCGAGCCAGCGTGCGCCGGTGGCGGAGCCGCGTACGTAGGTGTCGACGACCTCGCGGTCCAGGAAGCGGACGAGGCTCGCCGCCGCCTGGACGGGGCGGACGAACAGTGCCGCGTAGAGGGCGTCCAGGTGGAAGCCGGCGGCCGCGTGGCGGTGGAGCGGGCCGAGCAGCAGCCGGCCGGGGTCGGCCGGGTCGGGGGCGTCGCCGGTGTCCCCGTAGGCGGCGGTGCGGCTCTCCATGGCCTCGATCTCGATGAGGGCGGGTTCGGCGTCGGGGTGGGCGACGACGGAGCCCATGGGGGTGCGGGCGGCGAGCGCCGTGGTGTGGCGCCAGGCCCCGTAGGTGACGAGTCCGCCGACGAGGCCGACGCCGGTGGACAGGACGGCGGTCGTCAGCGACGGGGTGAGGCTGTGGCCGTCGAACCAGTCGGTGATCACGCCGACGGTCAGTCCGAACGCCATGGTGGGGACGGCCAGGACCCACAGGACCGAGGTCATGGCGACGGGCTGCCTGCCGTGGTCGGGGGCCTCGGCGCCCCGGCCGCGGAAGGCGAGGAGCCAGAGGCGGGTGGCGTACGCGGCGGTGAGCACGGCGGCCAGCAGCCCGGCGACCAGGACGGTCCAGCCGGCGGCGGCCGGGGCGACGTGGCGGTCGCCGAGGGCGGTGTGTTCGGCGGCGACGAGGACGGCTTCCTTGGAGAAGAAGCCGGCGAACGGCGGGACGGCGGCCAGCGCGAGGAGCGCGACGCTCATCGTCCAGTACGCGTCCGGGATGCGCTTGGCCAGGCCGCCCATGCGGGACATGGCGGCCAGTGAGTTGGTGCCCGCAGCGTGGATGACGACGCCCGCGGCGAGGAAGAGGACGGCCTTGAACGCGCCGTGCGAGAGGAGGTGGAAGACGGCGGCGCCCCGGTCGCCGACGGCCAGGGCGCCGGACATGTAGCCGAGTTGCCCGATCGTGGAGTAGGCGAGGACGCGTTTGATGTCGTCCTGGGCGAGTGCGGCGAGTCCGGAGCCGATCATCGTGACGGCGGCCATCACGGCGAGGACGACGAGCGCCGCGCCCGAGGCGGCGAAGACGGGGAGCAGCCGGGCCACGAAGTAGATGCCGGCGGCGACCATCGTCGCGGCGTGGATCAGCGCGGAGACGGGGGTGGGACCGGCCATGGCGTCGGGCAGCCAGGTGTGCAGCGGGAACTGCGCGGACTTGCCCGCGACACCGGCCAGGAGCAGCAGGGCGATCACGGTGGGGTGGTCGAGGCCGCCGTGGGCGACGGATCCCAGGATGCCGGTGATGCGGAAGGTGCCCGTGTCGGCGGCGAGGGCGAACAGGCCGATGAGGAAGGGGACGTCACCGAGCTTGGTGACCAGGAACGCCTTGAGGGAGGCGGCGCGGGCCTCGGGCGTCTCCCAGTAGTGGCCGACCAGGAAGTACGAGCAGATGCCCATGACCTCCCAGCCGACCAGGAGCACCATCAGGTCGCCGGAGTAGACGACGAGCAGCATCGCGGAGGTGAAGAGGGAGACGAGGGCCGCGTACGAGGAGTAGCGGGGGTCGTCGCGCAGGTACGCGGTCGAGTAGATCTGCACGCAGCTCGCGACGAGGGCGACCAGCACGGCGACGAGGACCGCGAAGCCGTCGAGGTGCAGCGCCAGGTCGATCGGGACCGAGCCGGTGGGCGTGAGCTGGGTCGCGGCGTCGATGGCCCGGCCGCCGCCCTGGCGGGCCGCGACGACGGCGGCGATGACGAGGGTGGCGAGGGAGGGCAGTACGGCGAGGGGGCGGACGTAGCCGGGGGCCGTGCGCCCGAGGAGCAGGCCGGCCGCGGCTCCCAGGAACGGGAGGAGGGGGACGAGAACGGCGAGGGTCGTGGTGGTCACGGGGTGGCCTCTGCCTTCTTTGCCTTCCCTGCCGGAGCAGTGGCCTGGTCTTCGGGGACTTCGGTGTCCCTGGCGTCGTCCGGGAGTTCCTCGGCCTCGTCGGTCTCGGCGGTGTCGCGGAGGCGGTCGATGTCGGAGCTGCCCCGGTTGCGGTACACGGCGAGGACGATGGCCAGGCCGATGCCGATCTCCGCCGCCGCGATGGCGATGGTGAACAGGGTGAGGGCCTGGCCGGAGTGCAGGGCGTCGCGCAGCCATACGTCGAACGCGACCAGGTTGAGGTTGACCGCGTTGAGCATCAGCTCGACGGACATCAGGACCAGGATCGCGTTGCGGCGCGCGAGGACCCCGTAGAGGCCGGTACAGAAGAGGAGGACGGCGAGCACGGCGGGATAGGCGAGGTGCATCAGCTGTTGTCCTCTCGGCTCTCGGCGGCCTGGCTCTTGGCTGCCTGGGACTTGGCTGCCTGGCTCTTGGCTCCCTGGGGCTTCGGGCCCTTGACCGCTTGCCCCTTGGCTGCCTGGGCCTTGGCTTCCTGGGCCTTGCGGGACAGGACGACCGCGCCGACGAGCGCTGCGAGCAGGAGGACGGAGAGCGCTTCGAAGGGCAGTACCCAGTGGCGGAAGAGGAAGGCGCCGGTGGCCTCGGTGGAGCCCTGGGCCGGTCCGTCCAGTTCGATCCAGGTGGTGCGGAAGGCGTCGACGACGACCCATACGAGGGTGCCGGCGGCGGCGACCGCCACCGCGAGGGCGGCCCAGCGGTTCTCCGAATCGGCGTCCGGGGAGCGGCCGATGGGGGCCCTGGTGAGCATCAGGCCGAACAGCAGGAGGACGACGACGGAACCGACGTAGATCAGTACCTGCACCCAGGCGATGAACTCGGCCGTGAGCAGCAGGTATTCGACGGCGAGCCCGCCGAGCGCGACGATCAGCCAGAGGGCCGCGTGCACCAGTTGTCTGGTCGTGACGGTGACGAGGGCCGCGCCGAGGGTGGCGATCCCGACCAGCACGAAAGCGATCTCGATGCCTGCCGGGGAGAGGAAGCCCGGGTGGCTCCCGGCGGCGAGGACGTGGGCGGGGCCGTCGGCGAGGACGTGGACGGCGATCACGCCTGGCCCTCCTGGTCCGTCGGGGCGGGATCCGTCGGGGCGGGATCCGTCGGAGTGGGCGGGGCGGCCTCGGCGGCGGCCTCCTGCTCACGCTTGGTCCGGAGCTTGTCCGCCGTCTTGCGTGCGGCGGCGATCTCCTTCGGCTCCTCGGCCCCCGGATCGAGCGCCGGCGGCTCCGGCACCGTCCACATCCACTCGCGGAGCTTGTCGCGCTCGTGGGTGAGTTCGAGGATGTCCGTCTCCGCGTACTCGAACTCCGGCGACCAGAACAGCGCGTCGAACGGGCACACCTCGATGCAGATACCGCAGTACATGCAGAGCGAGAAGTCGATGGCGAAGCGGTCCAGGACGTTACGGCTGCGCTCGCGCCCGCCCGGGGCGGCGGCGGGCACCGTCTCCTTGTGGGAGTCGATGTAGATGCACCAGTCCGGGCACTCACGGGCGCAGAGCATGCAGACCGTGCAGTTCTCCTCGAAGAGGGCGATGACGCCTCGGGAGCGGGGCGGCAGTTCGGGCTGCGCGTCCGGGTACTGGGCGGTGACGGTCTTCTTCGTCATCGTCCGCAGGGTGACGGCGAGACCCTTGGCCAGGCCTGCGCCGGGGATCGGGGGCACTAGTTGATCGCCACCTTCACGATGCCGGTGAGCGCGATCTGCGCGAGAGCGAGCGGGATGAGCGTGGTCCAGGCGAGCTTCTGCAGCTGGTCCTCGCGGAGACGGGGATAGCTCACGCGCAGCCAGATGACGACGAAGGCGAGGACGGCGACCTTCAGGAGGGTCCAGACCCAGCCCAGTCCGTCGGCGCCCAGCGGACCGTGCCAGCCGCCCAGGAAGAGGACGGTGGTCAGCGCGCACAAGACGACGATGCCCGCATACTCGGCGAGCAGGAACAGGGCGAACCGTAGGCCGGTGTACTCGGTGTACGCGCCGAAGATGATCTCCGAGTCCGCGATCGGCATGTCGAACGGCGGGCGCTGGAGTTCGGCGAGCCCTGCCACGAAGAAGACCAGGGCCCCGACGATCTGCCACGGCAGCCACCACCACTCGAAGGCGTCGAGGATGCCGGGGAGCGAGACCGTGCCGGCCGCCATCGCCACCGAGGCGGCGGCGAGCAGCATCGGCAGCTCGTACGCGAGCAGCTGGGCGGCGGTGCGGATCCCGCCGAGCAGCGAGAACTTGTTGGCCGATGCCCAGCCCGCCATGAGCGAGCCGAGCACGCCGATGCCCATCACCGCGAGCACGAAGAAGATGCCCGCGTCGACCACCTGGCCGACCGCGCCCTCGCCGGGGCCGATCGGGATGGCCACGAGTACGAGCAGGTACGGGAGCAGCGCGACGGCGGGGGCCAGCTGGAAGACGCGGCGGTCGGCCTCGGCCGGGACGATGTCTTCCTTCTGTACGAACTTCACGCCGTCCGCGACGAGCTGGGCCCAGCCGTGGAAACCGCCGGCGTACATGGGTCCCAGGCGGCCCTGCATGTGGGCCATCACCTTGTGTTCGGCCTGGCCGACGACGAGGGGGACGACCATGAACACCGCGAACACGATGACGAGGCGGAGGGCGACGTCCAGTACGTCGTTCACTCGGTATCGCCTCCGGCGGGGGTGTTGGGTGTGTCGGGGGCTTCAGGTGTGTCGGGTGTCTTGGGTGTGTCTGCGGCGTCGGCTGTGTCTGTCGTGTTGGCCGCGTCTGCCGCGTTGGGGGGTTGCTCGGTGGGGGTGCCGCTGCGCGGGGGCTCTCCCCTGCCCGCCCCTTCCCGAACCGGGGGCTCCGCCCCCGGGCCCCCGCTCCTCAAACGCCGGAGGGGCTGGGGCGGTGCCGAATCAGCGGCATCGGCAGCGGCATCGGCGTCAGCCGGAGCCCCGGCATCCCGGTCCGCTGCGTCGTCGAAGGCCGGGCGGGCGTTGTGCCAGGGTGCGTCCGTCGCCGGAGCGGGCGCAGGGGCCGGTGCGTCCGTGTTCGGAGCAGTCGCATCCGTACCCGGGGCCGGGCCCGAAGCCCGTGTGGCCCGGGGCGCCGTCCCCGGGGCCGGGCTCGGCGCGGTGTCGGGGGCTACGGCCGGCCGCTGGCCCGCCGAGCCGTCGCTCGCGCTGCGGGTGCGGCGGGCCGGGCGGTCGCCCGCCGGCCTCGCCGCGCGGGCGGGGCGGGCGGGGGCAGGCGGGAGCTGGCCCTTCAGCGGGCCCCATTCGTTCGGGTCGGGGACGCCGGGCGGCAGCATCGTGCGGCGCTTCGGGCCGCCGTGCTCCGACTCGCCCGGCTCCTTGGCGCCCGGCCAGGCCTTCGCCACGCGGGCCGCCAGGACGAAGTCCTTGCGCAGCGGGTGGCCCTCGAAGCCCTCGGGCAGCAGCAGGGGAACCAGGTGCGGGTGGCCGTCGAAGCCGATGCCGAACATCTCGTGGGTCTCGCGCTCGTGCCAGGCGGCGCCCGCGTAGACGCCGATCGCGCTGGGCAGCACCGCGGCCTCGTGCGGAACGGTCGTGCGGACCAGCAGCCGGCGGACCGCAGGGCCGGGGCCGGCACGGTCGGGCAGCGCGACGAGATGGGCGCAGACCCGGAAGCCCGTGCCCGGTTCGTCGACGGCGCTCAGCCAGTCGAAGTAGGTGCAGCCGAGGCGGTCGCGGGCCGTTTCGAGCGCGGCGATCCAGGACGCGGGTGGCACGTCGACGGTCAGCAGTTCGTACGACTGCTCCGCCGTGGCGTCCTCGCCGAAGATCTCGGCGACGGCGTCCGGCAGCCGGTCGTAGCTCTCGGCGGCGATCACTTCCCCTCCTCCTTCGGGGAGTCGGGGGCGGAACCGGTCACGGACGGCGCGGCGACCAGTCCGCTGCGCAGCGCGGCGGTGGACGGACGGGCCGCGCCGCCCGTCCCGTAGCGCTCGCTGAGCGACTCGCGGGCGATCTTCTCCTGGAGTTTGAGGATCCCCTGGAGCAGGGCCTCCGGCCGGGGCGGGCAGCCGGGGACGTAGACGTCGACCGGGATGATCTGGTCGACCCCCTTCGTCACCGAGTACGAATCCCAGTACGGGCCGCCGCAGTTGGAGCAGGCGCCGAAGGAGATGACGTACTTGGGCTCGGGCATCTGCTCGTACAGGCGCTTCACCGCCGGGGCCATCTTGTCCGTCACCGTGCCGGAGACGATCATGAGGTCGGCCTGGCGGGGGCCCGGCGCGAACGGGATCACGCCGAGCCGGATGAAGTCGTGGCGCGCCATGGAAGCGGCGATGAACTCGATCGCGCAGCAGGCGAGTCCGAAGTTGAAGACCCAGAGGCTGTAGCGGCGTCCCCAGTTGAGGACCACCTTCATCGGCTCGGGCGCGAGCCGGGACAGCACTCCGAGCCGCTTCGGCTCGGGAAGGAACGTGGGCACGGGTTCGGGCCCGGGTACGGGTACGGGTGCGGGACCCGATTCCGGTCCCGACTGCGGCTGGGGCTGCGGCTGACCGGCTGACGACGGGCTCGTCACGTCCATTCGAGGACGCCCTTCTTCCATGCGTAGAGCAGTCCCACGGCCAGGAAACCGAGGAAGATGAACATTTCCACCAGCGTCGTCGCGCCGTATCCGGGCGCGGCGAAGACGGTCGCCCAGGGGAACAGGAAGATCGAGTCGACGGCGAAGATCACGTACAGGAAGGCGTACACGTAATAACGGACCTGGGTGTGGGCCCAGCCCTCCCCCACGGGGTCCACGCCGCACTCGTACGTGAGGAGTTTCTCCGGCGTCGGGACCACCGGGCGCATCAGCCGGCCGGCTCCGAAGGCGACGGCGACGAACAGCACCCCGACCACGGCGAGCAGTCCGACGACCGAGTAGCTGTGGAAGTACTCCGACGCGAGAACGGCCGGTCCCGACAGGTCCGCAACGTCCGTCACGTCCGCCCCCTCGCTCCCTCAAACCTGTTCGACGATCTGTACGCACGGGAGTCTAGGCCCTGTAAAGGAACAGTAAGCAGTCGCGTCGTGCAACGGGTGGGGTTATCCCCACTTCACGTCACCCACGAGCCCCATGGCGTCCGGATGCCCCACCCGGCAGGCTGGGTATATGACCATGAGCCCGCAGGTACCCGGCAACGACCGGCCGCCGCCCGTCCGCATCGCCTTCGACACGTACACGTGGAAGGAGATCGCGCATCTCCTCGCCAACCTCCCGATGGCGATCCTCGGGTTCATCTACTCGGTGCTCATGATCGGCATCGGCGTCGGGCTCGCGGTCACGGTGATCGGGCTGCCCCTGCTGGCCGCCGGTCTCCAGGGTTCGCGGCTGATCGGCCGGATGGAGCGCGGCCGGGCCCGGGGGCTGCTCGGGGTACGGATCGACGAGCCGAGCCCGATGGCCCGGGTCCGCCGCGAGGAGGGGTTCTTCGCCTGGCTGTGGTCGAGCCTCAAGGACCCGGTGGGCTGGCGCGCGGTGCTGTACTCCTTCATCCGGCTGCCGTGGGGCGTGCTCACCTTCGCGGTGACGCTCGTGAGCCTCTTCGTCCTGTGGCCGGTACTCCCCTATACGGCGCGGTTCATGGCCAACGCCGACCGGGGCATGGTGCGCGGGCTGCTGTCGCCCTCCGACGAGCTGGAACGCCGCATCGCGGAGCTGGAGTCGGACCGGGGCGTGGTCGTCGACACCGCCGCCGCCGACCTGCGCCGCATCGAACGCGACCTCCACGACGGCGCCCAGGCCCGCCTCGTCGCCCTCGCGATGGGGCTCGGTCTCGCAAAGGAGAAGCTGACCGACGATCCGGAGGCCGCGGCCAGGATGGTCGACGAGGCGCACGGCGAGGTCAAGGTCGCCCTCCAGGAACTCCGTGATCTCGCCCGGGGCATCCACCCCGCCGTCCTCACCGACCGCGGCCTGGACGCCGCACTCTCCGCCATCGCCTCCCGCTGCACCGTGCCCGTCACGGTGGGGGTGGATCTGCCGGGCCGGCCCGCGCAGGCCATCGAGGGCATCGCGTACTTCACCGTCTCCGAGCTGCTCCAGAACGTCAGCAAGCACAGCGGGGCGCGCACGGCCTCCGTCGACGTGTGGCGGACGGCGGACCGGCTGCTGATCCAGGTCACCGACGACGGACGCGGCGGCGCCTCGATGGACGGCGGTACGGGGATGTCGGGGCTGGCCGAGCGGCTGGGCGCCGTCGACGGGCTGTTCGTCCTCGACTCGCCGCCCGGCGGCCCGACCACCGTGACGGCGGAGCTGCCCTGGCGCGACCGGGAGAACGAGCATGCCGCCGCCACCCGCGGCCGCCTGGAGAAGGCGTAAGCCATAGGGCCGCAGCACCGCAGCACCCGGGGTGGCGGAGCCGCGCCACCGCACGACCGGCCCGGACGCCTCCCATGGTGGGGAAAACCCCCGGCCGAAGAGGGAGACCGGCCTCATGGTGCGCCGCCGCCCGGCACAGCACCCTTGAAGCAGTACGGCACGCGTGACCCACCGCCTCCGCCACCACCGCCTCCGCACCTGCGGAGACGCGTACGGAACGCGTGGCAGCGGCACCCCGGCACAATCAGAAGAGCAGACGCGGAAGAAACGGATGGACGCCATGGCCATGGCATACGGACCGGACACACGGGACCAGCAGCGCTCCGGCACCGGCTTCGACACCGGCTTCGGCACCGGTCCGGGAGCCGGGAACGACCGTCCCGAGCCCAGGCACGTGGTCCCCGCCGTACTGCGCGCCCCCTTCGAGGGCCGGACCTGGCGCGAGACCACGTATCTGCTGCTCAGCATGCCCCTCAGCATCGTGTTCTTCTGCTTCGCGATCACCATGACGACGCTGGGTGCCGGCCTGCTCATCACCTTCCTGGGGGTTCCGGTGCTGGCCGCCGCACTGGCGATGTGCCGCGGGTTCGGCGCGCTGGAGCGGGCCAGGGCCCGGGGGCTGCTGCGGCTCGACGTGGCGTCGCCCGCACCGGTGCGGGGGCGGACCGGCGGGCTGATGTCGTGGGTCGGGGCGGTCCTGAAGAGCGGGGTGTCCTGGCGGCACCTGCTCTACTCCCTGCTGCACCTGCCGTGGGCGGTCTTCGGCTTCGTCGTCACGACGGCCCTGTGGTCCTGGGGCCTGGCGGCCTTCACCTACCCGGCGTGGCACTGGATCTTCCCGGCGTACACGGGCGTCGAGGGGGTCCAGCTGTACGGGGACGACGGCCACCAGATCTATCTGGACTCCCCCGCCGAGCTGGCCCTGACCAGCGCGGTCGGGCTGCTGTTCGTGCTGCTCACCCCGTGGATCGTGCGCGCTCTGACCTCGGTGGACCGGCTGATGGTGACCGGGCTGCTCAGCCCGTCCCGGCTGGCGACGCGGGTCACCGAGCTGGAGTCGGACCGGGGCGTGGTCGTCGACACCGCCGCCGCCGACCTGCGCCGCATCGAACGCGACCTCCACGACGGCGCCCAGGCCCGCCTCGTCGCCCTCGCCATGGATCTGGGGCTGGCCAAGGAGAAGCTGACGGCCGACCCGGAGGCCGCGGCCAAGATGGTCGACGAGGCGCACGGCGAGGTCAAGGTCGCCCTCCAGGAACTCCGCGACCTGGCCCGGGGCATCCACCCGGCAGTCCTCACCGACCGCGGCCTGGACGCCGCGCTCTCCGCCATCGCCTCCCGCTGCACCGTCCCCGTCACGGTCGAGGTCGACCTGACGTCCCGGCCCGCGCAGGCCATCGAGGGCATCGCGTACTTCACCGTCTCGGAACTGCTCCAGAACGTCAGCAAGCACGCCCACGCCACCCGCGCCTCCGTCGACGTATGGCGGACGGCGGACCGCCTGATGCTCCAGGTCACCGACGACGGACGCGGCGGCGCCGGCCTGACGTCGGGCAGCGGCCTGGCCGGTCTGACGGAGCGGCTGGACGCGGTGGACGGCATCCTGGTCGTCGAGTCCCCGGTGGGCGGCCCGACCAAGATCACGGCCGAACTCCCCTGGCGCGGCTGACCACCACCCCCACCGAGCCCCCTCCACCCCGGCGAGCCCGGCTTCCCCGGCTTCCCCGGCTTCCCCGGCTTCCCCGGCTTCCCCGGCTTCCCCGGCTTCCCCGGCTTCCCCGGCGGCGCAACCCTTCGAACGCTCGCGGCGTCACCGCCGATACTGGGATGCTGGATGCTGATCGGCATACGGGCGGGAACAGCTAGCGGTGGGGGAACAGACGTCGTGGTGGAGGACAGGGTGCGCGTAGTCATCGCCGAGGATTCGGTACTGCTCCGGGAGGGACTCACCCGGCTGCTGACCGATCTCGGTCATGACGTCGTGGCAGGGGTCGGGGACGCAGAGGCGCTGATCAAGACAGTGAGCGACCTCGCCGCCCAGGACGCGCTGCCCGACGTGGTGGTCGCGGACGTGCGGATGCCGCCGACCCACACGGACGAGGGCGTGCGGGCCGCGGTGCGGCTCCGAAAGGAGTACCCGGGCATCGGGGTACTGGTCCTTTCGCAGTACGTCGAGGAGCAGTACGCCACCGAGTTGCTGGCCGGATCCAGCCGCGGCGTGGGGTACCTGCTGAAGGACCGGGTCGCCGAGGTCCGGGAGTTCGTGGACGCGGTGGTCCGGGTGGCGCAGGGCGGTACGGCGCTGGACCCCGAGGTGGTGGCGCAGCTGCTGGGCCGGAGCCGTAAGCAGGACGTACTGGCCGGGCTGACGCCCCGTGAGCGCGAGGTCCTGGGCCTGATGGCGGAGGGGCGGACCAACTCCGCGGTGGCAAAACAGCTGGTGGTGAGCGATGGCGCGGTGGAGAAGCACGTCAGCAACATCTTCCAGAAACTGGGGCTGTCCCCCAGTGACGGCGACCACCGGCGGGTGCTGGCCGTGCTGACCTACCTGAACTCCTGACGCCCCGGGACGGCTGTCGGACGGGGCTTCCGCGACTCGCTCCACCCCCTCTTCCAGTGAGGGTCCAACGAGGATCAGGGTGGCTGATGAATCATGGCGGGACGGCGTCCGACAGGCGTCTCAAAATGCCGTCCAACTTATGATCGGCCAGAGGAAGGCGACCCTTACAGACGTAGGGTGGGGCCTGGGACCGCCGGCGGGCCGGAAGGTTCCGAGCCACCGCGCCGAGGGAGGTCCAGTAAGTGACCAGCCAGGTCAGTAGCCCAGCCGAGCAGGCCGATGAGGCCAGTGACGCGCTCGTAGGGGGACAGCGTGCCCCCCAGTCCGCACCGGACAACGGTGACAAGGAGATCCGCCGTCTGGATCGGGTGATCATCCGTTTCGCGGGTGACTCCGGTGACGGTATGCAGCTCACGGGTGACCGGTTCACCTCGGAGACCGCTTCCTTCGGGAACGACCTCTCCACCCTGCCGAACTTCCCCGCCGAGATCCGCGCCCCCGCAGGCACCCTGCCCGGCGTCTCCTCGTTCCAGCTCCACTTCGCCGACCACGACATCCTCACCCCCGGCGACGCACCCAACGTCCTCGTCGCGATGAACCCGGCCGCACTCAAAGCCAACATCGCCGACGTCCCACGCGGCGCCGAAATCATCGTCAACACCGACGAGTTCACCAAACGCCCGATGGCCAAGGTCGGATACCAGACAAATCCCTTGGAAGACGGCTCACTGGAGGCGTACAACGTCCACCCGGTGCCCCTGACCACCCTCACCATCGAGGCGCTGAAGGACTTCGGGCTCCCCCGCAAGGAAGCCGAGCGCTCGAAGAACATGTTCGCGCTCGGGCTGCTCTCGTGGATGTACCACCGCCCGACCGAGGGAACCGAGACCTTCCTGCGGACCAAATTCGCGAAGAAACCACAGATCGCCGAAGCGAACGTCGCCGCGTTCCGGGCGGGCTGGAACTTCGGCGAGACCACCGAGGACTTCGCGGTCAGCTACGAGGTCGCCCCCGCCACCCAGGCCTTCCCCACCGGCACCTACCGCAACATCTCCGGGAACCTCGCCCTGTCCTACGGCCTCATCGCCGCAGGCCGCCAGGCCGATCTGCCCATCTACCTGGGCTCCTACCCCATCACCCCGGCCTCCGACATCCTGCACGAACTCTCCAAGCACAAGAACTTCGGCGTACGCACCTTCCAGGCCGAGGACGAGATCGCCGGCATCGGCGCCGCACTCGGCGCCGCCTTCGGCGGAGCACTCGGAGTCACCACGACATCGGGTCCGGGCGTGGCGCTGAAGTCGGAGACCATCGGGCTCGCGGTCTCCCTCGAACTGCCCCTGCTGATCATTGATATCCAGCGGGGTGGTCCCTCGACCGGGCTGCCCACCAAGACCGAGCAGGCCGACCTGCTCCAGGCCATGTACGGGCGCAACGGCGAGGCCCCCGTACCGATCGTCGCCCCGAAGACCCCGGCGGACTGCTTCGACGCCGCACTCGACGCCGCCCGGATCGCCCTGACCTACCGCACCCCGGTCTTCCTGCTCTCCGACGGCTACCTCGCCAACGGCTCCGAGCCCTGGCGCATCCCCGAAACGGACAGCCTCCCCGACCTGCGCGTCCAGTTCGCCCACGCACCCAACCACGAACTGGCCGACGGCACCGAAGTGTTCTGGCCCTACAAACGCGACCCGCAGACCCTGGCCCGCCCCTGGGCCGTCCCCGGCACCCCCGGCCTCGAACACCGCATCGGCGGCATCGAGAAACAGGACGGCACCGGCAACATCTCCTACGACCCCGCCAACCACGACTTCATGGTCCGCACCCGCCAAGCCAAGATCGACGGCATCGAGGTCCCGGACGTGGAGGTCGACGACCCCGCCGAGGCCCGGACGCTGGTCCTGGGCTGGGGCTCCACCTACGGGCCCATCACCGCCGCCGTCCGCCGGCTGCGCGCCGCCGGGCAGCCCATCGCCCAGGCACACCTGCGCCACATCAACCCGTTCCCGCGGAATCTCGGCGAGGTGCTGAAGCGTTACGACAAGGTGGTCGTCCCGGAGATGAACCTGGGGCAGCTGGCCACTCTCATCCGGGCCAAGTACCTGGTGGACGCGCACAGTTACAACCAGGTCAACGGCATGCCGTTCAAGGCCGAGCAGCTCGCGACGGCCCTCAAGGAGGCCATCGATGCCTGAGACCAACGAGCTCCTGCAGCCCAGGACCGCGACCGGCACCGGCACCGGGGGTGAGGCCAACGAACTCCTCCAGCTGGTGCCGAAGTCCGAGGCCAAGCAGTCGATGAAGGACTTCAAGTCGGACCAGGAAGTGCGCTGGTGCCCCGGCTGCGGCGACTACGCCGTCCTCGCCGCCGTACAGGGCTTCATGCCCGAACTCGGACTCGCCAAAGAGAACATCGTCTTCGTCTCCGGCATCGGCTGCTCCTCCCGCTTCCCGTACTACATGAACACCTACGGGATGCACTCCATCCACGGCCGCGCACCCTCCATCGCCACCGGACTCGCCACCTCCCGACGCGACCTCAGCGTCTGGGTCGTCACCGGCGACGGCGACGCACTCTCCATCGGCGGCAACCACCTCATCCACGCCCTCCGCCGCAACGTCAACCTCAAAATCCTCCTCTTCAACAACCGCATCTACGGCCTCACCAAAGGCCAGTACTCCCCCACCTCCGAAATCGGCAAAATCACCAAGTCCACCCCCATGGGCTCACTCGACGCCCCCTTCAACCCGCTGTCGCTCGCCATCGGCGCCGAGGCATCCTTCGTCGCCCGCACCGTCGACTCCGACCGCAAACACCTCACCAGCGTCCTGCGCGCCGCCGCCGACCACCCCGGCACCGCACTCGTCGAGATCTACCAGAACTGCAACATCTTCAACGACGGCGCCTTCGAAGTCCTCAAGGACCGGGAACAAGCCCAGGAAGCCGTCATCCGCCTCGAACACGGACAACCGATCCTCTTCGGCAGCGACAACACCAAGGGCGTCGTACGCGACACACTCACCGGCGACCTGACCGTGGTCACCGTCACCGAGGACAACAAGTCACAGATCCTCGTCCACGACGCACACGCCACCAGCCCCACCACCGCCTTCGCACTCACCCGACTCGCAGACGCCGACACCCTCCACCACACCCCCATCGGAGTACTCCGCAGCGTCGAACGACCGGTCTACGACACGCTGATGTCGGAGCAGCTGGACACCGCCGTGGAGCGGAACGGCAAGGGCGACCTGGGCGCGCTGCTCGCGGGGACCGACAACTGGACCGTGATCGGCTAGCAGTCACCGCCGGCCGCACGGCCGGCAGTACAGCGCGGCTCCCGGAGGAACGGCTCATCCTCCGGGAGCCGTGTCGCGTCGCCGAACGGGCTGACTTTCCGGGTGTCCGGCGATTGCGGACCGGGCCCCGGCCGGTGCCCGCGCACCATGTGGCCATGACCCTGGACCGTCCGGCGTACCGCATCAAACGGCGACTGCTCGGCAGGCCGCTGACCACGGAACACATCAGCGAGGAGAAGCTGAACAACCGGACGGCGCTCGGGGTGCTCGCCTCCGACTGCATCAGCTCGTCCGCGTACGGCTCCGAGGAGATGCTCCGGGTCCTGGTGCCGGTCGTCGGCGCCGCCGCGTTCACGCTGCTCATGCCGGTGACGTTCGCGATCCTGCTGGTCCTGCTGCTGCTGACGCTCTGTTACAGCGATGTGGTGACGATCTACACCCGGGCGGGTGGCTCGTACGTCGTCGCCCGGGAGAACTTCGGGCCGAACGTCGCGCAGGTCGCCGCCGTGGCGCTGCTCGTCGACTACATCGTCACCGTCGCCGTACAGGTCTCGGCCGGCACCAACGCCCTGATCTCACTCGCGCATCTGGCCGGCAACGAGTTCACCGGCCTGGACCACCTCCAGCTGCCGGTCTCCGTCGGCGTGATCGTGCTCCTCGCATACGGGAACCTGCGCGGGGTCCGGGAGGCGGGCCGGCTCTTCGCGCTGCCCGCGTACCTGTTCATGGCCGCCGTCGGGCTGGTCCTGGCCGTCTCCGCAGTGCGCGGGCTGACCGGCGGGCTGCCGCACGCCGATCTGCACGCCGCCGGGGTCGTGCCGCTCGGCACCCCGGGCGACGGCTGGCTCTACGGGGCCTCGCTCTTCATCGTGCTGCGCGCGTTCGCCAACGGCGGCTCGTCCCTCACCGGGCTCGAAGCGATCTCCAACGGGATCTCCGCGTTCCGTGAGCCCCAGGGCCGCAACGCGCGCCGCACCCTCATCACCATGAGCGTGATCCTCGGCGTCCTCGTGCTCGGTGTCTCCACGCTGGCGCACTTCACCCACGCCGTCCCGTACACGGACGGCACGCCGACCGTCATCGCGCAGGAGGCCCATCTCGCCTTCGGCGGCGGGATCGTGGGCACGGTCGGGCTGGTCTTCGTGCAGCTGGCGACCGCGCTGGTCCTCTACACGGGTGCCAACACCCCGTTCACCGGATTCCCCTATCTGGCCAGCTTCGTCGCCGAGGACCGGTTCCTGCCCCGGGTGCTGACCCGGCGCGGGCACCGCCTCGCGTTCTCCAACGGCATCATCGCGCTGACCGTCGTCTCGCTGGCGCTGCTGCTGGTGACCGGTGCCAGTGTCGACAAGCTGGTGGCGCTCTACGCGATCGGCGTGTTCACCGCGTTCACCATGGCGGGGGCCGGGCTCACCGTCTACCACCTGCGGCGCCGGGACCGGTACCGCAGGGCGAAGATCACGCTCAACGCGCTCGCGGCGGTCACCTCGGCCGCCGTCGTGCTGATCTTCGCGGTCACCAAGTTCACCGAGGGCGCCTGGCTGGTCGTGGTGATCTTCCCGCTCGGGGTGTGGACGCTGACCCGGATCAACCGCGAGTACCGGCGTGAGGCCGCCGCGCTCCAGGGCATCCAGGCCCCCGGCGCGGACCGGGCGGTGTACCGGCGCCATCTGGTCCTGGTGCTGGTCGAGACGCTGGACCTGGCGACGCTGATGGCCCTGCGGTACGCGCATGAGCTGCGGCCCGACGAGATCCGGGCGGTGCACTTCTCGATCGACGAGGCGTACGCCGGGCGGCTGGCCGCCCGCTGGGAGGCGACGTCCGCAACCGCCGTACCGCTGGAGCTGGTGGCCTGCCCGGACCGGCGGCTGCGTCACGCGATGAGGGAGCTCGCGTACCGCAGCACCGAGGACGGCGAGACCTGGCTGACGGTCCTGGTGCCCCGGCGGATGTACGGCAACGCGCTCGGGAAGCTGCTGCACCGGGGCACGGGCGAGAAGATGGGGAAGACGCTGACGCAGCTGCCCCACGTGGTGGTGACGATCCTGCCGTTCGACGTCTCACGGGAGCTGCGGGCGAGGGACGAGCGGCACCGGCCGCGTGCGGGCTGACCGCCCGGCGCACGGTTCAGCCGGAGCCCCGCTCGCTCGCGTCGTACGCGGCGCGCGCCGCGTCCACGGCGTCGAGCTGCCGCTCCGACCAGCGGGCCAGGCCCCACACCTGCTCGGCGGCCTCCCGGCCCATCGCGGTGAGCGTGTAGTCCACCCGGGGCGGGATGACGGGCTTGGCGTCCCGGTCCACGAAGCCGTCGCGCTCCAGCGTCCGGAGCGTCTGCGACAGCATCTTCTCGCTGACCCCGCCGACCTCGCGGCGCAGCTCGCTGAAGCGGTACGAGCGCTCCAGCAGGGCGGCGAGCACCAGGACACCCCAGCGGCTGGTGACGTGTTCGAGCACCACCCGGGAGGGGCACATCGGCTCCCGCACATCCCGCCGCCCCACGTCCGGCCGCCGCGCCGCGCCGGCCCCCTCACTCACGCTGCTCACGGTACTTACGCTCATACCAGTACCTTACTTCAAAGTGCGTACTTTCTTTTAGTTAGCGCTGTACCTAAGGTGAGTAACAGAACGAACGAACGGAACATGAGCACCTAAAGAGGAGCAAATCCCATGAGCATCGTCGTCACCGGAGCCACCGGAGAGCTCGGCCGACTCGTCATCGACCAGCTGCTGGCCACCACGCCCGCCGCCGGGATCGCCGCCGTGGTCCGGAACAAGGAGAAGGCCGCCGGCCTCGCCGCCCGTGGCGTCGAGCTCCGGATAGCCGACTACGACCGGCCGGAGACCCTGGCCGGCGCCTTCCGGGCCGGTGACCGGGTCCTGCTGATCTCCGGCAGCGAGGTCGGCAGCCGGGTCGCGCAGCACGCCTCGGTGATCGACGCGGCCAAGGCGGCAGGTGTCGCGCAGCTCGCGTACACCGGCATCCTGGGCGGCCCCGACGCGGACTTCCTGCTGGCCGACGAGCACAAGGCGACCGAGCAGCTGATCCTCGACTCCGGCCTGCCGTACACCTTCCTGCGCAACGGCTGGTACACCGAGAACCACACGGCGAACCTGGCCCCCGTCCTGGCCCACGGCGCCGTCGTGGCCAACGCGGGCGACGGCAGGATCGCCTCCGCCACCCGTGCGGACTACGCCGCCGCGGCCGTCGCCGTGCTGACCGGCGAGGGCCACCTGGGCCGGGCCTACGAGCTGAGCGGCGATGTCGCCTGGTCGTTCGACGAGTACGCCGCCGAGGTGGCGCGGGCGTCCGGCAAGGAGATCGTCCACAACGACGTACCGGCCGCCGTGCACCAGGAGATCCTGGTCGGCGCCGGCCTGCCGGCCGACTTCGCCGCGATCCTGGTGGACGTGGACGAGGCGGCGCGGCGCGGGCGCCTCGCCGGTACCAGCGGGGACCTGGCCCGGCTGATCGGCCGCCCGACGACCCCGCTCGCGGACACCGTCGCGGCAGCGGTCGCCGCCCAGTAGAGGCCCCGGCGGGGGCGGGCGACAGCGCCCCCGGGCCCGGTGTCATGACCGTCTGGCGATACGGCAATGACACCGGGCCCGGTCGGCGCTACCTTCGTCTGGCTGACGAAGCGTCGACGCACATCTGCCGGGAGGGCCCGTGAAGGGGACAAACGAACAGCGGGCCGGACTGCTGGCCGGATTCGCCGCCTACGGGCTGTGGGGCATCGTCCCGCTGTTCTGGCCGCTGCTGAAGCCGTCCGGTGCGGTCGAGATCCTCGCCCACCGGATGGTCTGGTCCCTCGGCGTCGTCGGCATCGCACTCCTCGTGCTGCGCCGCTGGGCCTGGATCGGGGAGCTGCTGCGGCAGCCCCGGAAGCTGGCGCTGATAACGGTCGCCGCGGTCGTGATCAGCATCAACTGGGGCCTGTACATCTGGTCCGTGAACCACGGGCACGTCGTCGAGGCCTCGCTCGGCTACTTCATCAACCCGCTGGTCACCATTGCGATGGGCGTGCTGCTCCTGGGCGAGCGGCTGCGCCCCGTGCAGTGGGTGGCGGTCGGCACGGGCGTGGCGTCGGTGCTCGTCCTGGCGATCGGCTACGGGCAGCCGCCGTGGATCTCACTGGTGCTGGCGTTCTCCTTCGCGACGTACGGCCTGATGAAGAAGAAGGTGAACATGGGCGGCCTGGAGTCGCTCGCGGCCGAGACCGCGGTGGTGTTCGTGCCCGCGCTCGGCTATCTGCTGTGGCTGGGCGCGCGGGGCGAGTCGACGTTCACCTCCGGGGGCGCCGGTCACGCCGCGCTGCTCGCCTCGACGGGGGTAGTGACCGCGGTGCCGCTGATCCTGTTCGGGGCGGCGGCGATCCGCGTGCCCCTCTCGACGCTCGGCCTGCTGCAGTATCTGGCGCCGGTCTTCCAGTTCATCCTGGGCATCGTGTACTTCCACGAGGCGATGCCGCCCGAGCGATGGGCCGGTTTCGGCCTGGTCTGGCTGGCGCTCACACTGCTGACCTGGGACGCGTTGCGGACGTCGCGGCGCACGCGGATGCAGGCGCTGGCCGCGCGGCAGGCGGCCGCGAAACACGCCGAGCCCACCGCAGACGGTTCCGCCTCCTCCTCCGCGATGACGACCCCGACCCCCTGAGCCGCACCACACACCACGCGTCACACATAAACAATGACTCGGTTGCTTTTTTAACTCGGTTACGTTTCTATGGATCCCGACGGACCCGGCAACCGAGGAGCAGGCATGCCCGAGACCCAGACCACCACCGTGCTGATCGTGGGAGCCGGGCCGACCGGTCTGACCCTGGCCGTCGACCTGGCCCGGCGGGGCATCGGGGTGCGGATCATCGACAAGTCCCCTCATTTTCCGCGCAGTTCCCGGGCCAAGGGCCCCAACCCGCGTTCACTGGAGGTCCTGGAGGACCTCGGCGTCGTCGAGCGGGTGCTGTCCGCCGGGTCGGCGCCACTGCCCATGCGCAAGTACCGCTCCGGAGAGGTGATCGCGCAGACCGATCCGTTCGCGGCGGCGCGCCCGGCACCGGACGCCCCCTACGACCGGCCCTGGCTGATCGCCCAGTGGCGGCTGGAGGAGATCCTGCGCGCCCGGCTCGCGGAGTACGGCGTACGGGTCGAGCTCGGCGCCGAACTCGTGGGGCTGGCCCAGGACGACGACTGTGTGACGGCCTCCCTGGCGGGCGGCGGGGAGATCGGGGCCCGGTACGCGGTCGGCTGCGACGGCGGCCACAGCGCGGTGCGCAAGCTGCTCGGCGTCCCGTTCGAGGGCAGCACGGACGAGTCGCAGGCGATGGTCTGCGGCGACGTCGAGGCGGAGGGGCCCGAGCGCGGCGTCTGGCACCAGTGGTTCGACGAGGACGGCGGTGTGATGCTCTGCCCGATCCCCGGCACCCGGTCGGGCTGGTGGTTCCAGGCCGCCCCCGAGACGGACGTCGAGGGCCGCCACGTGCCCCCGTCGCTGGAGAGCTTCCAGCGGCTCTTCGCCAAGCACACCCGGCTGCCCGGCGACCGGCTCTCCCGGGCCACCCTGCTCTCCGCCTACCGGGTCAACGAGCGCCTGGCGGACCGCTACCGGGTGGGCCGGGTGTTCCTGGCCGGAGACGCCGCGCACGTGCACGCCATCGCGGGCGGCCTGGGCATGAACACCGGCATCCAGGACGCGTACAACCTGGGCTGGAAGCTCGCCAGGACCGCCACCGGGCGGGCGGCGCCGGAGCTGCTCGACACGTACCAGGAGGAGCGGCTGCCGATCGCGGCCCGGACCCTGGACATCACGTCGGAGCGGCTGCGGGCCACGCTGGAGGCGATCAAGGAGCCGGGCGGCGGCCTGGACTCGGCGGTCACCCCGCAGACCTACGGCCTGGGTGACGGCTACCGCTGGAGCTCCCTGGCGCCCGCCGGCGCCACCGCCCGGCTGCGCGCGGGCGACCGCGCACCGGACGCACCCTGCGCCGACGCGGCCACCGGGGCGCCCCGCCGGCTGTTCGAGGCCTTCGCCGGACCGCACTTCACCCTGCTCGGCTTCGGTACGGGAACGGCCCCGGCCCTGCGCGGGGCGGCCGCCGCGCACGCCGGTGAACTGCGGGCCCACGGAGTGGACGCGGGCGACGCCGGGGGGCTGGCCGACCACCGGGGCCACGCCCGCTCGGCGTACGGCATCGGGCCGGACGAGGACGTCCTCGTACTGATCCGCCCGGACAACCACGTGGGGCTCATCGCGCCGGGCGGGGGCCACCGGGCCGTGGCCGCGTACCTGAAGGGTGCGGCATTGGAGCGAGCTTGAGCGAGTCACAGGGGCTCGTCCCCCTGCCGACCCGCTGCTTATATTTTCCTCACATCTTATGACCCGACCCCTGCGCCCGTCCGGGACCTCCCGCACGCTCCTGCGCACCGCGACCGCCACCGCCGCCCTGTCCGCCGTGTCCGTCCTCGCCTGCGGAATCGCTCCCACCGCAGTCGCGGACGACACCGTGCGGACCGTCCACCAGGACGGGCTCGGCCCCGGCGGCCCCTGGCTCCGCCTCCAGGAAACGACCCCCGACCGGGACCCTGGGGTCCACCAGGTCTCCCCCAAGCCCGACCCGGTCCATCTGAACGGCAGCCTGCGCCTCGCCATCGCGGCCGGGCAACAGGCCCAGGTCGCGCACTACTTCAACACGACGTGGACGCCGGAACCGATGCGGCCGCTGCTGGACGCGGGCCTGTCGTACTGGGCGTACACGGCGTCCGAGGGCTCCAGCGTCACCGACATCGGCGCCAACCTCCAGCTCCCGGCGTCCTGCGGGGGCTTCACCACCCTGTCGTTCGAACCCGGCGCCAACACGGACGTGCAGGGCGCCGCCCTGAAGCCGGACGCCTGGCAGAAGTACCGGCTCACCGGCGACTCCGTGATGCGGACCTCGCGGGCCGTCGCGGGCATCCCGGCGGGCGGGGACGCCCCGCTGTCGCACTTCGTCACCGCGTGCGAGGGGGCGTACGGGGTGATCGCCAACATCGGCCGGCTCGGGGACGCGAACGGCACGCTGAACACCTACGTCGACAACATCACGGCCAAGGGCACCACCTGGGACTTCGCCGTCACCGGCCGGGCGTCGGCGGCGCTCACCGTCCCGGAGCGGATCAAGGCGGGCGACGGCCCCCGCCCGGCCGACGCCTCCTACACCGACCCGGCGGAC
The DNA here is from genome assembly GCF_003751445.1 of Streptomyces sp. 840.1. Classification (NCBI taxonomy): domain Bacteria; kingdom Bacillati; phylum Actinomycetota; class Actinomycetes; order Kitasatosporales; family Streptomycetaceae; genus Streptomyces; species Streptomyces sp. 840.1. The sequence goes on from NZ_RJUU01000001.1 coordinate 1,399,380, forward strand.
GGCCCCGAATACCAGGGCATCGGCACGCGCCTGACGCTCAAGGGCCCGGCCGGGCTGACGCCTGAGCAGCTGACCGTCGTGTCCGAGGGCTCGGCGGTCCCGCTGACCCGGGAACCGGACGGCTCGCTCACCGGCGAACTGCGCACCAACCTGCGGGCCGGCGCCACGCTGGAGCCGGGCGGGAGGGCCGGAGCCGCCTTCACACTGGCAGCCGCCGAGGACGCGCCGGCCGGGCGGCTCGACGTGACGACCGAACTGACGGTCACCGTCGACGGCACCGACGGGCCGGTGCGCACGGGCGTGACGGCCACGGACCACAGCCGGATCACCTCCGCCGGCACACGGCCCAGCCCCTCGCCGTCCCCCACCCGCCCCCACCACCCCAAGCCCCATCCGCCCGGCGGCGGCCACGGCAACGGTCACGGAAACGGCCACTGGGGCGGCGGCCACGGCGGCGCACCCCTGCCCAGCGGCCCGGTCGACGCGGGTGACGGGTCCACCGCCCTGACCGGCTCCGGCGCCGACGGCCTCTCCGGTCCCGGTATGGCGATCGGCGCGGCCGGGCTGCTGGCAGCGGTCGCCGCCTCGGCCGGCGCGCTCCGCGCGGCACGGCGCCGACGCGGTTGAGCTCCCGCACCGTGCGGGAACGGCTGCCCCGAGCACCGTTCCCGCGCCACACCCTGGCGGCCGGGCTGATCCCGGCCGCCGCGGCGGCGTTCGTCCTGCTGCTGGGCTCCCCCCTCGCGGAGCCCGGCGGCGGGACCGCGTCCCGCTCCGGCCCCCCGGCCACGGCGGCGGCGCCCCTGCCGGCCGCGCTCCCCGCCGCCCGCCCCGTCCGCATCGACATCCCCGGACTCCGGGTCAGCGCGCCCCTGGTGGACCTGGCCCTGGACAGCCGGGGCAAGCTCGGCGTGCCCGACCCGGCGGACCGCAATCTGGCCGGCTGGTACCGGGACGGGGTGACACCGGGCTCCCCGGGCAACGCGATCGTGGTGGCCCACGTCGACACCGCGACCGGGCCGGCCGCCTTCGCCGGGCTCGACGCGCTGCTGCCCGGCGCCACCGTGGAGGTCCGCCGCGCGGACCGGCGGATCGCGACCTTCCGGATCTACGCGGTCCGGGAGTTCGAGAAGCGCGACTTCCCCAGCGACCGTGTCTACGGTCCGACGAAGGACGCCCAACTCCGCCTGCTCACCTGCGGCGGAGCCTACGACCGCGACGAGGGGGGCTATCAGTCCAACGTGGTGGCCTTCGCCCGGCTGACGTCGGTCCGGCCCGCCTGACGAATCCGCCACGCCCGACCCCGGTTCAACCGCCGGAGCGGGGTCCGTCCGGACCAGAATGCAGCCATGCCCCTTGACTGGAAGATCGTCATCGACTCCGCAGACCCGCACGCCCAGGCCGCTTTCTGGGCCGCCGCCCTCGGCTACGAGATCGAGGACAACAGCCCCCTGGTGGAACGCCTCCTGGGCCTCGGAGCCGTCCCGGAGGCGGTCACGACGACCGCGCACGGCCGGAAGGCCTGGCTCGACCTGGCGGCGGCCCGGCACCCGGACGACCCGCACGAGCCGGAGAGCGGTACCGGCCTCGGGCGCCGCCTGCTGTTCCAGCGCGTCCCCGAGCCCAAGTCGGTGAAGAACCGCCTCCACCTGGACGTGCACGCCGGACCGGACCGCCGCGACGCCGAGGCGGCCCGGCTGGAGGGGCTGGGCGCGAAGGTGCTGCGCGAGGTCGCGGAGCCGGGCGGGACGTGGACCGTAATGGCCGACCCGGAGGAGAACGAGTTCTGCCTGCAGTAGACGGGCCCGGGGCAGCGGGGCGCGGCTCGGGGCAGCGGCAGCCGCCCCCGGGCAACGGTTTCCTCAACGAACGTCCGGGCAGCGGCCGTTCACTCCGCGTCCGGCCGGGGACGCAGGCCGAGCAGGACGTCCTGGACGAGATCGGCGCTGTGCCTGACCGCTTCGTCGCCGAAGCCCAGGAAGTGCCGGTAGTGGATCGGCGCGTAGAAGAGGTCGACCATCACGTCGGTGGGCACGTCGGAGCGGAGCTGCCCGGCGGCGACGGCGGAGTCCAGCCGGGCCCGGCACTCCGCGATGCTGGGCTCCAGGACCGTCTCGCGGAACGCCTTCATCAGCTCGGGGTCGTTCTGGGCCTCACCCAGAACACCTCTGAAGGACTCACTGATCCTGCCGGTGATCAGCCGCCGGCTCACCGCGGTGATCTGGGCCCCGAGGTCGGCGGCGATGTCGCCGGTATCGGGGAACGCGAAGTCGTCGCCGAGCTCCTCGTTCATGGCCTCCAGCACCACCGCGCCCTTGGAGCGCCACCACCGGTAGATCGTCGGCTTGCCCACCCCGGCCTGGGCCGCGATGGCCTCGATGGTCACCTTCGCGAAGCCCTTGCGGCTCACCAGGTCGAACGCCGCGTCGAGGATCGCCCGCCGGGCTCGCTCGCTGCGCCGTTCGCGGTTCGGGTCGGGGGTCATGCGCCTCACCCTACCGCTCACGTGACGTTACGTTTCGTTTCGAAAAGACCTCCGGGATGACCTGGCTTCCCGTAACGTTACGGAACGTTTCGTCACGCGGCTGTTCCGGGTCCGGTACCCGGACCGCCGAGACAGGGGAGAGAGATGTCCAGCAACGAGAACGCGGCCGGCGCGGCGCGCATCCAGAAGATCGCCACCACCCCCGACTGGTACGAGCCGTACCGGATATCGCAGGCCGTCCGGGCCGGCAACTTCGTGTACGTGTCCGGGCAGGCGGGTTTCGAGGAGGACGGGACGACCGTCGAGGGCGGGTTCCTGGCGCAGGGACGGCAGGCGTTCGGGAACGTCGCACGGGTACTGGAGGCGGCCGGGCTGACCTTCGCGGACGTGGTCAAGGTCGGCATCTTCGTCCGGGACATGGCGGCGAACCTCCCCCACGTGATCACGCTGCGCGGCGAGTTCCTGGCCGAGCCCTACCCGGCCGACACGCTCATCGAGGTCGTCTCGCTGGCCCAACCGGACTGGCAGATCGAGGTCGAGGTGATCGCACTGGACCGCGACGCCGCATGAGCACGGGGACGTGACGGCGCGAAACGGGACGCGACAGCGTAGGACGGACCGTTCGGGCGCCAAATGAGTGGACTCCTCGGCGCCCGGACGGGAAAGGACGCCTGAGGCGCGGGCCCGGGTGGTGATGTTCATGCCGTCCACCCCCCTCACGAAGAGGTGCCCCCGCATGCGTCGTACCCCCTCCCGCCGTCTGCTCGCCGCAGCGCTGCTCGTGGCGTCCGCGCTGGCCTCGACGGCGGCGTTCCCCGCGCCCGCCGTCCAGGCCGCGGGCACCGCCGCGCACCACAGGGCCGACTGGCCGCCGCACGGCCTCGGATCCGCGCTCACCGCACGGCTGGACAGCACCATCGCGGACGTCCGCGAGCAGGCGGGCATCCCCGGCGTGGTCGTCGGGCTGTGGATGCCGGGCAGGGGCAGCTACGTCCGCGCGACCGGCGTGGCCGACACCGCCACCGGCCGGCCGATGGCCGCCGACTCCTTCGTCCGGATCGGCAGCGAGACCAAGACCTTCACCGTCACCGCCCTGCTCAAGCTCGTCGACGAGCACCGGATCGGGCTGGACGACCCCATCTCCCGCTACGTCCGCGGCGTGCCTAACGGCCGCCGGATCACCCTGCGCCACCTCGCGGAGATGCGCAGCGGCCTGTTCCCGTACACGTCCGACCCCGGCTTCATCCAGGCCCTGCTGAGCGACCCGCAGCGCTACTTCAGCCCGCGCCAGTCACTCGCGTACGGCTTCAGGCACGCGAACACCTCCGCGCCGGGCAAGCAGTTCCAGTACTCCAACACCAACCTCGTCCTGCTCGGCCTGGTGATCGAGAGGGTCAGCGGTCACAAGCTCGCCGACTTCATCCACCAGCGGGTGCTGCGCCCGGCCCACCTGCACCGCACGCTGTTCCCGAGGGGGGCCGAGTTCCCCGAGCCGCACCCGCACGGCTACACCGACCAGACGCTCAGCGGCGACACCGCGGACGCCACGGACTGGAATCCCAGCTGGGCCTGGGCGGCCGGGGCGATGATCTCGGACCTGCACGACCTGCGCCGCTGGGCGAAGACCGTCGCCACCGGCACCCTGCTCAGCCCCGGCACCCAGGCACAGCGGCTCAGGACGCTGCCGACGGGCTTTCCCGGTACGCGTTACGGCCTCGGGATCTTCGAGACCAACGGATGGATCGGGCACAACGGATCGATCCCGGGGTACGAGACCGTGACCGTCTACCTGCCCTCGCAGAAGGCCACCCTGGTCATCATGATCAACACGGACAGCCAGCGGAACGGCCAGGAGCCGTCCACCGTCCTGGCCCGCGCGATCACCGGGATCGTCACGCCGGACAACGTCTACGACGGCTCGGTCGTCACGCGCTAAAGGTTGTTGCACAAGGCCCGAACGATCTCCAGGGCCAGCATGCGGTCGCCGCCCAGGCCGGTGGAAAACGGTGCACAAACGGGCAGTTGATCATGCCCGAGATGGCCGAATCCGGGCGTGATCGCCGTTGTGCAACAACCTTTAGGGCCTGTCTTCAAACTGCCGTATCGACCCGCAGCCGGCGGAGTGCGGCGACGGGGCGGGCACCGGCTGCCGGTGCCCGCCCCGTCGCCGTCTCGGACGCGGTGAAGCCGAGCATGTCGCGCAGGATCAGCGCACCGTGCGGGTTCGCGGCCGACGGGGGATCACCCCACCCCGCTGACCCTGCGGAGCATGTCGAGGAACTGGTCCCGCTCGGCCGCCGAGAGCGGGGCCAGCAGCTCGTCGTTGGCCCGCTCCCCCGCCTTCGAGCACTCCTCCAGTCGCCGCGCCCCGTCGGCGGTGAGGCTCACCGCGTTCTTGCGGCGGTCGGCGGGGTCGGGGGCGCGGACGACGAGGCCCGCCGCCTGGAGGTCGTTGAGGATGACGACCACATCCTTCGGGTCGAGCGAGACCGTCCGGCCGAGCTCGGCCTGGGCCACCGGTGCGAGGTCCGCGACAGCAGCGAGGACCACGTGATGCCACATCCGCATGTCGTGCCGCGCGAGCGCCTCCGCGACCAGCCCGCGCCCCCGGGCCGCCGCCCGGCCCAGGAGCCAGCTCGGGAGGGTGCGGATGCGGCTGGGCGCCGGCGGGTTGTCTGCCATGCGGATCAGCCTATCGAAATACCGTTGGACTTCCCAACGATCTACTCGATACCGTTGGGACTACCAATGGATTCGCGGGCGTCAGGAGGACATCGCTCATGCGACGCGTCCGGTACGAACACAGCGGCGGACCCGAGGTGCTGTTCCACGAGGAGGTCCCCGTACCTGAGCCCGGCGAGGGTAAACTGCTGGTCAGGGCCGAGGCGGTGGGCATCACGCTGCCCGTCGTGCGCAAGGTGCGCGAGAGCGGGCGGCCCGTTCCGCTCGGCGGCGAGGTGGCCGGCGAGGTGGTCCGGGCCGGCAAGGGGGTGCACGGGTACGCGCCGGGCGACCGGGTCACCGGGCTGTGCTTCGGTCACGGGTACGCGCAGTACGCGCTACTGCGGGCCGCGATGGCCTCGCGGATCCCGGCGGACGCCACCGCCAGGGACGCCGTGGCGCTGGTCCGCAGCGGCGTCGTGGCGCTGGGCGCCCTGGAGGCCGCACGGCCGGAACGGGGCGAGTCGGTCCTGGTCACCGCCGCGGCCAGCGGGGTCGGCCATCTCGCCCTGCAGCTGGCCCGGTTGCGGGGCGCGTCCCGTGTCGTCGCCGCGGTGGGCGATCCGGCCAAGGCCGGCTTCGTGCGCTCGCTGGGCGCCGATGCCGTGGTGACGTACGGGCAGGAAAGCTGGGGAGAGCCCGTCGACATCGTGCTGGACGCGGTCGGCGGCGCGCTGCTCACACCCGCGGTCAAGGCGCTCGCCCCGGGCGGCCGGCTGGTCGCGTACAGCTCGGGCGGCGGCACCATCGAGGCGTACGACCTCCTCGTGGGAGGCAGATCGGCCATCGGGTTCCAGGTGGCGATGGTCGCCAGGAACCGGCCGAGGCGGTACGCGGCCTGGATCGAGGACCTGTGGAGGCTCTTCGGCGAGGGCGCCCTGCGGCCCGCCGTGCACGCGGAGTTCGCGCTGGAGGACGCGGCACGCGCACACGCGACGATCGAGGACCGGGCCAACCGGGGAAAGGTGGTCCTGATGGTTCGATGAACCCTCGGCACCCTTCCCCGGGGCAGCACTGCCGGACGCCGGCCAGCGCGCCGGACCCCGGACGCGGACCGCATACGCTCGCCCCATGCCTCTCCCGCCCGCATACGCCCTCGTCGCCACGGACCTGGACGGCACCCTGCTGCGCCACGACGACACCGTGAGCCCCCGCACCCGCGCCGCGCTCGGCCTCGCCGCCGCAGCCGGGGCCCGCCACCTCGTGGCCACCGGCCGACCGGTGCCCGCCGTAAGGGAGTTGTTCGCCGCGCTGGGGTACCGGGGGCTCGCCGTCTGCGGGCAGGGCACTCAGGTGTACGACGCCGGGGCCGGGCGCATGATCCGCGCGGTCGTCCTGGACCGGGAGGCGGCCGCCGCCGCGCTCGGCAAGATAGAGGCCCAGGTGGGGCAGGTGTTCGCCGCGGTGGACCAGGACGGCGCCGACGGCCGGACCCTGATCGAGCCGGGCTACCTCATGCCGCACCCGGCGCTGGCCTCCCAGCGCGCCTCCCACCGCGACGAGTTGTGGGCCGCCCCCGTCATCAAGGTGCTGATCCGCCACCCGGAGCTCGACGACGACGAACTGGCGGCCGCCGCGCACGCCGCCGTCGGAGATCTGGCGACCGTCACCCTGTCCGGGCCGGGCACGGTCGAGCTCCAGCCGTACGGCATCGACAAGGGCGCCGGAATCGCGCTCGCCGCCGAACACCTCGGACTGGACCCGGCCACCGCGATCGCCTTCGGCGACATGCCGAACGACCTGCCGATGTTCCGCAGTTGCGGATACGGGGTGGCGATGGCCAACGCCCACCCGCTCCTGCGGGCCGAGGCGGACGAGGTGACCCTGTCCCATCAGGACGACGGGGTCGCGGTGGTCCTGGAGCGGGTCTTCGGCTGACCCGCCTCAGCCCACCCCCGCCCCCAGCGACCGCAGTACGTGGTCGACCAGGGACGCCACCGCATCCGGGTCCTGCATCGGCTTGCGCAGTACGTGGCGGTAGTAGACCGGGCCGTACAGCATCTCCACCGCCAGCCGCAGATCGGCGCCCGGCGGGATCTGGCCCTGCGCCTGCGCGGCGCGCAGCCGGTTGACCACCTCTTCGAAACGGGGTTCGATCAGCTGGGTGCGTACGATTTCGGCCAATTCGTCGTCGTGGTGGACCTCGGAGAGTATGCCGGCGTACGCGGGGCCGAAGGGCGGGACGGAGAGCACGGCGACCGCGCCGTTCACATGGGTGCGCAGGTCTGCGGCGATGTCATCGGTCTCGACGGGCGGGTTGGACTGGACCAGGGCCTCCGTGAACGCCTCCAGAAGCACCGCGCTCTTCGATGGCCACCAGCGGTAGATCGTCTTCTTGCTGACACCCGCCCGTGCAGCGATGGCCTCGACGGTGACGCGGCCGTAGCCCTTCTCCGTACACAGGTCGAGGGCTGCTTCCAGGGTCGCCCTGCGTGAGCTCTCGCTGCGGCGCAGTGACCTCGGCGATGTGATCATTCGGTGAGCATAGGGCTGTTTGAGCCAATCCTTGTTGACAGTCCGTCGTCAGAAGTCGAACAATACTCAAGCGGAAACGGAACGTACCGTGTCGGCTCGTTCCAGTCCTTCGCACCGTTCGTGCCGTTCGTGCCGCGACGAGCCGATCGGGGGACGGCTCGCCCGGCCGACGGTACGGGTGAGGGTCCCGGCCGAGGTCAGGCGGTGATGTCCTTCGCCGTGAAACGCGCCCAGGCCGCCGAGCCGAACACCGCCGCGTACAGCGCCTGCAGCTCCAAGTTCTTCACCAGGTCGTCCCAGTACACCGGGGCGCGCAGCAGGTCCGCGAAGGACAGCCAGTAGTGCGGGAAGAGGTACGGGTGGATCCCGTGCAGCTGCGGAATGGTGTCCAGGATCTGCACCGTGATGAGGATCCCGACCGTCGCCGCCATGGCCGCGATGCCGCTGTTGGTGAGGGTCGAGACGAACAGTCCGAGCACCGCGAAGCCGATCAGTGATGCCGCGACCGCCACCGCGATGACCGCCGCTCTCAACAGGCCCTCGCCGAAACCGATCCGGGTGCCGGAGATCGTCGTGACGTCCCCGACGGGGAACAGCAGCGCGCCCACGGCCAGCGCGGACGCCGCCACCACCAGGGTGGCGAGCAGGCAGAAGGCCAGCGTGGTGGCGTATTTGGCGAGCAGCAGCCTGGTCCGGCCGGCCGGTGCGACCAGCAGGTAGCGCAGCGTTCCCGCGTTGGCCTCGCCCGCGACGGAGTCGCCCGCGATGACGCCGACCGCCATCGGGAGGAAGACCGGGAGCGTGGCGGCGAGGGAGGCGAAGACCAGGAAGAGGCCGTTGTTGGTCACCTGGGAGAGGAACGCGGGCCCTGCCCCGCTCTCGCCGGGACCGGCCGGTGAGCCGTTCGACGTCTCGATCCGCACCGCGATCCCGATCAGTACGGGTACGGCGGCCAGCACCCCGAGCAGGGCCAGGGTGCGCCAGCGGCGCAGCGTGGTGGTGAGTTCGGAGCGCAGGATGCCGAGCGTCCACAGCGGGTTGCGCGGGAGTGGGGCGGCCTCCTCGCGTGCCTGTTCAGCCTGCGACATCGAATCCCTCTCCGGTGAGCGCGACGAAGGCGTCCTCCAGGGAGGCCCGTTCGACGCCGAAGGACCGCACCCGGACGCCGGAGCGCACCAGGGCGGCGTTCAGGTCGGACAGTTCGACGGAGCCCGGCGGCGCGTCGCCGCGTACCCGGTCGCCGTCGAGGACCAGACCGGTGACCCCGTGTTCCTCCAGTACGCGGGCGGCGTCGGCCGGGTCCGGGGTGGTGACGGCGAGCCGGCCCCGGGTGCCCGCCGCGAGGTCGGTGACCGGGCCCTGGGTGAGCAGCCGGCCGCGTGCCATGACCGCCGCGTGGGTGCAGACCTGCTCGATCTCGTCCAGCAGGTGGGAGGAGAGGAAGACCGTGGTGCCCTCGGCGGCCAGTTCCCGGACCAGGGTGCGGATCTCCCGCATGCCCTGCGGGTCCAGGCCGTTGGTCGGCTCGTCCAGCACGAGCAGCCGCCGGGGCCGGAGCAGGGCGGCGGCCAGGCCGAGGCGCTGCTTCATGCCCAGCGAGTACGCCCGCGCCTTCTTGCCGCCCGCCGCGGCCAGCCCGACCCGCTCCAGCGCGTCGCCGACGCGGGCACCGCGGGTGCGGGGGTCGGCGGTCGGGTCGGCGCGGTCGTAGCGCACCAGATTGTCCCGGCCGCTCAGGAAGCCGTACAGGGCGGGCCCCTCGATCAGCGCCCCGACGTGCGGGAGCACCGTGCGGGCGGCAGCCGGCATGGGGCGGCCCAGGACGCTCGCGGTGCCGGAGGTCGGGTCGATCAGCCCCATCAGCATCCGGATGGTGGTGGTCTTCCCGGAGCCGTTGGGGCCGAGGAAGCCGAAGACACTGCCGCCGGGGACGGTGAGGTCGAGCCCGTCGACGGCGAGCTGGCCGCCCCGGTACCGCTTGGTCAGGCCCCGGGTCTCGATCACGGGCATGGGCCCGGGTGTCACCGCGGCCCCTGTCATGTCTGCTTCCCCGGTGTCATCCCTGCCCCCAGGTGTCATCCCTGCTCCCCAGGTGTCATGCCTGCTCCCCACGGTTCGCGATGCGGACAGCGGTCGCGGATCGCGTCCGCCCCGCCGTACGGAGCGTACGGCGGGGCGGATGCGTCGTGCGTCATGCGTTCTGCGGGAGGCGGGCCGCCGGATGTCAGCCGGCGTTGTCCGCCGCCTTCACCAGCGCGTCCTTCGTGACCGCGCCGACGTACACCCGGCCGTCATCGGTCATCAGCGCGTTGACCAGGCGGGTCTTGAAGACCGTGCCCGAGCCGAACGTGCCGGTGACCTTGTCGCCCACCGAGTCGAGCAGCTGCTGCGCCTCGGCCGGTACGTCGCCCGATGCCTTCGAGGGCTTGCCGGCCGCGCCGGGGGTCTTGATCTCGGCGATCGCGCTCCAGCCCTTGCCGGTGACCGTCACGCCCTCACCCTTGGCGTTCAGGCCCTTGAGCGCCCCCAGGCCGCCATCGGCCTGGTGAGCCTGTGCCGCCTTCTCGCGGCTGCCGGCGCTGTCCGCCTCGGTGACCTCGGCGCCCTTGGGCGGGGTGAAGGAGAACGAGGACGCGGCGGGCTTGCCGAAGTCGACGGAGGTGAACCCCGCGTCGATCGCCGCCTTGCCGCCGCTGCTGGGCTGGAGGGTGAACTTGAGCGGTACCCCGGTCTTCGCGTCCACCGCGACGGTGATCGAACCGATCGTGGAGCCGCTCTGCTCGGGCTTGAGGACCAGCCGGTAGGCGTCACGGCCCGCGACCTGCGCGGTGCCCCCGACCGTCACGGACGTGGTGCCGTCGGCCGCCTTGAGCGCCTGTTCGGCGAAGGCCTTCGGCGTGGTCGGTACGCCGTCGGGCGCCGGGTGCTCGCCGCGCCCGGTGTGCTTCCCGGCCTTCTCCTTCGCGTGGTAGACGGCGTTCGACTTGCTGTCGTACGCCCAGACCTGGTCGCCGTTGTGGATGATGCTGTACTCGGACGCGTTGTCCAGGACGGACACCCGCTGCTTGTCGGGGCCGTCGGCGGCCACCCGGAGGGTGTGCGTACCGGACGCCAGCTCGGTCAGCTTCGCCTGCGGGTCGGCGCTCGCGCCGCCCTTGTCCCCCGCGCCGTCCGGCACGAAGGAGCCGGCCAGGCCGCCCAGGGACGGGATGCCGAGGTCGGTGCTGATCTTCACCGTGCCGGACAGCTGCTCCGTGTCCGAGGCGGCGATCTTCTCGATGAGTTCCTGTGCGGTGATCTCCGGCAGATCGGGGTCGCCGGAGCTCGCGAGCGCCGGGACCAGCCCGATCGTCGCGGCCGCCACGCCCGCCACCGCTACCGGGACGATGTAGCGCACCGCCTTCCGACGGCCCGCGACGCCTCGCGCGGTGCCGTGCGGGGCCGTGCCGTTGGTGTCTGCGCTGTCGTTCGGTGCCATGTGTGCCCTACCTCCGTGGTCGGCGGCTTCCGTCGGGATGCACTCGTCCACTCCGTGCCGCCATTCTCACCCGTTTTGGTCAGGAGTGGTTGTTCTCCATCTGACCAAATCGGCGAGCCCGAAGCGTCAGCCCGGGGGAGCAACTCCCCATACCTCTGCGGTATGACACCGGGCGCCGTAGCTCCGCCTACCCGTAGGGGGTGGCGAGCAGACCGGGCTCAGCCCGCGCGGTGCACCACGGCGTCGCACATCTCTTCCAGGGCGGACTTGGCGTAACAGCCGGGCAGCGGAGCGAGCGTGGCCCGCGCCTCCTCGGCGTACCGGACGGTGTCGCGGCGGGCCTGTTCGAGCGCCGGGTGGGCGCGCAGCCGGCGCAGCGCCTCGGCCAGCCGGCCGTCCTCGGTCAGGTCGCCGTCCAGCAGCGCGACGAGCTCCAGGTCGTCCGGCTTCCCGTCGGCCTCGGCCTGCGCCCTCAGACGGAGTACGGGCAGCGTCGGGATGCCTTCGAGGAGGTCGGTGCCGGGGGTCTTGCCGGACTCGTGGGAGTCGGAGGCGATGTCCAGGACGTCGTCGGCGAGCTGGAAGGCGACGCCGAGCCGTTCGCCGTACTGGGTGAGCGTGTCGGTCGTCGCGTCGTCGGCACCGGCCATCATCGCGCCGAAGCGGCAGGCCACGGCGATCAGCGAACCGGTCTTGCCGCGCATCACGTCGAGGTAGTGCTCGATCGGGTCACGCCCGTCGCGCGGACCTGCGGTCTCCAGGATCTGGCCGGTGACCAGGCGCTCGAACGCCTCCGCCTGGATGCGCACGGCCTCCGGGCCCAGGTCGGCCAGGATGTGCGACGCGCGCGCGAAGAGGAAGTCGCCGGTCAGCACGGCCACCGAGTTGCCCCAGCGGGAATTGGCGCTGTCCACGCCCCGGCGCACGTCGGCCTCGTCCATCACGTCGTCGTGGTACAGCGTCGCGAGGTGCGTCAGCTCGACGACCACGGCGGCGGGCACCACGCCCGGGGCGTCCGCGTCACCGAACTGGGCCGACAGCATCGCGAGCAGCGGCCGGAACCGCTTGCCACCCGCGTGCACCAGGTGCTGCGCGGCCTCTGTGATGAAGGGCACCTCGCTCTTGGTCGCATCGAGGAGTCCCGACTCGACAGCAGCCAAACCGGCCTGGACACCGGCCTCAAGAGCCTGGTCCCGCACGCTCAGTCCGAACGGCCCGACGACGGTCACGAGGGGATCTCCTGTCTGCTGACGATCACACGGAATGTCGATGTGTCGCTGCCATCACTCAAGTCAGCGTATCCGGTCCCCTTTGGATCACCGTGGGCGCCTTCCCGCCACCGCCGGTATGTTCGGGATCAGCTCATACGATCAGGAGTAGTCCCTTTGTCCCACACCGCTCACGACACCGATCCGACCCAGCCACCGCCGGGCGACGACCACGCCTTCTTCGGCCAGCCACGGGGTCTGATGACCCTGTCCGGCCTGGAGGTCTGGGAGCGGTTCTCGTTCCTCGGCATGCAGGCCATCCTCGTCCTGTACTTCGCCGACACGGTCGCCAACGGCGGCCTGGGCATGGAGCCCGGCACCGCCGCCTCCGTCTCGGCCGCGTACGGGACCCTGGTCTACCTGGTCTCCGTCGCGGGCGGCTGGCTGGCCGACCGCATCCTCGGCTCCTACCGGGCCGTCCTGTACGGCGGCATCCTCATCGCCTGCGGCCACTACGCCATGGCGGTGCCGACCGCGACCATGACCTGGGTCGGGCTCGGCCTGATCAGCGCCGGTACCGGGCTGCTCAAGCCCAACGTGGCCACCATGGTCGGCAAGCTCTACCGGACCGACGACGAGCGCCGCGACGCCGGCTTCGCCCTCTACTACATGGGCATCAACATCGGCGCGTTCCTCGGCCCGCTGATCACCGGCTGGCTGGGTGACCACGCGAGCTGGCACTGGGGCTTCTCGGCCGCCGCCTTCGGTATGACGCTCGGCCTGATCCAGTACGTACTGGGCCGGCGTCACCTGGCCGGGCGTAAGCACTCCGCCGAGTTCCCGCTGGCTCCGGAGGCCAAGCGCGCCGTCGTGTGGCGGATCGTCCTCGGCGTCGTCGTGGTCGCGGCGCTCGCCACCGTGCTGGCCCTGGTGGGCTGGCTGACCATGGACCGCTTCGTCGACGTACTGACGGTCATCTCGGTGATCGCACCGGTCGTCTACTTCGTGGTGATGTTCCGCAGCCCGCAGGTCACCCCGGAGGAGCGCGGCAGGCTGCGCCCGTACGTGGTGCTGTTCCTGGCCTCCGTCGTCTTCAACTTCATCCTCTTCCAGGCGTACTCGACGATGATGCTGCTGGCGTCGACCAACGCCCGCACGGAGATCTTCGGCTTCCACTTCCCGGCCAGCTGGTACGCCTCGGCGCTCGGCGCGTTCGAGGTCGCGCTCGCCCCGGTGGTCGCGGCCGTCTGGGCGAAGATGGGGCCGCGCCAGCCGCACGCGTCCAACAAGATCGCGATGGGCGTGATCCTCGGCGGTCTCTCGTTCCTGCTGATGGTCCTGCCGACCTCCGGGCACGCCGACGACAGCTACAAGATGGCCGCCTGGTGGATCGTCGGCTCGTACCTGCTGCTCGGACTCGGCGACATCCTGCTGGAGACCTCCGGCATGTCCGCCACCACCAAGCTCGCCCCCAAGGCGTTCGCCAGCCAGACCATGGCGCTCTGGTTCCTCTCGCTGGCCCTCGCCAACGGAATCCAGGCACAGATCGTGAAGCTGTACGGCGAGGTCTCCAACCCCGCCTACTTCGGTGTCAATGGCGCTATCGCGGTGGTGGCCGGTGTGGCCGTCGTCGCCGCCGCCCCCTGGCTCAAGCGCACCATGCACCCCGTCCACTGAGGTACCCCCATGCACATCCGCACCGAATTCCCGTACGAGACGACCCACGAGGACATCCGTATCCCGCTGCCGGACGGCACCCGGCTGTACGCCCGGATCTGGCGGCCGGTCACCGACGAACCGGTGCCCGCCCTCCTCGAGTACCTGCCCTACCGGCTGAGCGACTGGACCGCGCCGCGCGACGCGCAGCGCCACCCCTGGTACGCGGGCCACGGCTACGCCTCGGTGCGCGTCGACGTACGCGGCCATGGCAACAGCGAAGGGCTGCCGGGCGACGAGTACGACGCGACCGAGCTCGCGGACGGCGTCGCCGTCATCCACTGGCTCGCCCAGCAGGAGTGGTGCTCGGGGCGAGTCGGCATGTTCGGCATCTCCTGGGGCGGCTTCAACTCCCTCCAGATCGCCGCGCTCGCCCCCGAGCCGCTCAAGGCGATCGTCACCGTGTGCTCGGCGGACGACCGCTACGACAACGACGTCCACTACATGGGCGGCTCGGTCCTCGCCGTGGACATGCACGCCTGGGCCGCGACGATGCTCGCCTTCGTCTGCCGGCCGCCCGACCCGGCCCAGGTCGGCGACGCGTGGAAGGACATGTGGCTGGAGCGGCTCGAAGCCGTCGACCCCTTCATCCACACCTGGCTGGACCACCAGACGCGCGACGACTACTGGAAGCACGGCAGCGTCTGCGAGGACTACTCCGCCATCCAGGCGAACGTCCTGGCGGTCGGCGGCTGGCACGACCCGTACCGCGACACCGTGCTCCGGCTCGTCGAGCACCTGGACCCGGGACGGGTCCGCGGCCTGATCGGGCCGTGGTCGCACCAGTACCCCGACCGGGGTCTGCCGCCGGGGCCCGGCATCGGCTTCCTCCAGGAGACGCTGCGCTGGTGGGACCAGCACCTCAAGGACAAGGACACCGGCGTCATGTCGGAGCCGCTGCTGAGGTCCTGGATCAGCGAGTCGCACCGGCCCGCCACGGTGTACGAGACCCTGCCCGGCCGCTGGGTCGGGGACACCAGCTGGCCCTCGGAGAACGTCTCGCCGGTCGCGTACGCCCTCAAGGGCGGCCCGCAGACCGTCGACTCACCGCAGCAGACCGGGGTGGACGCGGGCCGGTTCTTCCCGTTCGGCAACGACGCCGACCTGCCGCCCGACCAGCGCGACGAGGACGCCAAATCGGTGTCCTTCGAGTTCCCGGTCGAGGACGCACCCATCGAGATCCTGGGCCGCCCCCGGGTGCGGCTGCGCATCCGGATGGACGTACCGCGCGGCCAGGCCATCGCCCGGCTCTGCGACGTCGCCCCCGACGGCTCCTCCACGCTCGTCACCCGCGGCGTCCTCAACCTCGCCGCCCGGCACGGCCGGGACCGCGCGGACGACTGGCCCGCCGGGGCCACCGAGGACGTGACGTTCGAACTGAACGGCATCGGCCACACCTTCCCGCCCGGCCACCGCATCCGGATCGCGATCTCCTCCTCGTACTGGCCCTGGATCTGGCCCCAGGCCGGTTCGGCGGGCTTCACGCTCGACGCCGGGGGCAGCATCGTCGAACTGCCGGTGCGCCGGCACACCGAGGACCCCGCGATCCACTTCGAGGAGCCCGAGCAGTCGGAGCCGCTCGGCGTCGTCTACCCGGCCACCCTCGACGAGCAGCGCCCCGAGCGCCTCGTGATCCGCGACGTCGCCAAGGGCGAGTGGCGGATGGAGGTGGACCCGCGCTACGGCGGCACCCGGGTCTACCCCGACGGCCTCGAATTCACCGAGGACGCGGTCGAGACGTACACGATCCAGGAGCGCGACCCGCTCTCCGCGCACACCCGCTCCGACTGGACGGTCCGGCTGCACCGGCCGGAGACGGCCTGGGACGCCCAGATCGACACGCGCTCCGAGATCAGCGCCGACGCGACCCACTTCATCACCTCCAACGAAGTGGTCTGCAAGGACGGCGGCGAGGTCGTCTTCCACCGGACCTGGGAGAAGCGCATCCCGCGTACCGCCGGCTGACAGCCTGCGAGCCGTGCCGCTGTATCCCCGTGCGTTCCCCCGGACGCGCCGGGATACAGCGGCATTTTCCGGGCATTGGGGGATCGTTGGGACTCTGCCGCCGGGTGGCGCCGCCGACGTAACGTGTCCCCCAAGCGACCTGGAAAGCGAGGCAGCAACAGATGCCCGAGCAGAGCAGCCCGCTCGAACTGGCCGAGGGCGATCCCTTCGGTCCGCACAACCTTCCGTACGGAGTGTTCTCCGCCCCCGACCGGCCCGGTGAGCGACGGGTCGGCGTGCGCATCGGCGGCCATGTGCTGGACGCCGGCGCGGCCGCCCTGGCCCTCGGCTCGCCCTACGCGCAACTGCTGGCCCAGCCCGACCTGATGCCGCTGCTCGCGGCCGGCCGGACCGCCTGGAGCGATGTGCGCCGTGCGCTGACCGCCTGGGTGACGGTCCCGGCCCACCGCCCGGACATAGAGCCGCTGCTGCACCCGGTGGACTCCGTGACGCTCCACCTGCCCTACCGGGTGGCGGACTACGTCGACTTCTACGCCAGCGAGCACCACGCCACCAACGTCGGCCGGATCTTCCGCCCGGACGGCGACGCGCTCACCCCCAACTGGAAGCACCTGCCCATCGGTTACCACGGCAGGGCGGGCACGGTCGTGGTCTCCGGGACGGATGTGGCGCGCCCCTCGGGCCAGCGCAAGGCCCCCGCCGACCCGGCGCCGGTCTTCGGCCCGTCCGTGAAGCTGGACATCGAGGCCGAGGTCGGCTTCGTCGTCGGCACCTCATCGGAGCAGGGCCGCTCCGTCGCGCTCGCCGACTTCCGCGAGCACGTCTTCGGCCTGTCGCTGCTCAACGACTGGTCGGCGCGCGACATCCAGGCCTGGGAGTACGTGCCGCTCGGCCCCTTCCTCGGCAAGTCGTTCGCCACCTCGGTATCGGCCTGGGTGACCCCGCTGGAGGCCCTGGACGCCGCCCGCATCGCCCCGCCCGAGCGCGACTTCCCCCTGCTGCCCTACCTCGACGACGCGGACGAGGAGGAGCCCGGCGGCTTCGACCTCCGGCTCTCCGTCGCCATCAACGGCCAGGTCGTCGCGGAGCCGCCGTTCGCCACGATGTACTGGACGGCGGCCCAGCAGCTGGCCCAGATGACGGTGAACGGCGCCTCGCTGCGCACCGGTGACCTGTACGGCTCCGGCACCATCAGCGGCGCCGAGCCCGCCCAGCGCGGCTCCCTGCTCGAACTCACCTGGAACGGCCGCGATCCGCTCGAACTCCCCGAGGGCAAGCGGACGTTCCTGGAGGACGGGGACACCGTGACGCTGACCGCGTGGGCCCCGGGCCCCGACGGCACCCGGGTCGGTCTCGGGGACGTCACCGGACGGATCGTCTCCGCGCCATGACCCCCACGCCCGAACCGGCGCCGCCCGGACCGACGCTGCCCGAGGAACTGCTGCTGCTCGCGCTGGACCCCCGGCGCGGCAGACCGTACTGCCGCAACCGCTTCCTGGAGTACGCGATGGCCGGGGCGGCCCTGGCGGAGCTGGAGCTCCAGGGCCGGATCACCGGGGAGCGCGGACAGGCCCGCGTGGTCAACCCGCTGGAGCCGCCGGACCCGCTGCTGGCCGCGCTGATGCGGGGTCTGCCGGCCCCCGGCAAGGGCAGGAACGGTGCGGGCGTATCGGCCAGGGCCTGGGTGCGGCGTGCGGGCCGGCAGACCGAGGGGATGTATCTGGACGCCCTGGTGGAGCGCGGCGTCCTGCGCCGCGAGAGCCACCGGTTCCTCGGCCTGCTGCCGTACCACCGCCACCCGGTGGTCGCCAAGGACCTGGCCGCCCAGGCCCGCCAGCGCTTCGAGACTGCCGGGCGGGCGGGCTTCCCCGACCACCGCAGCCGGGCACTGGCCGCCCTCGTCTCGGCGGCGGGCCTGTCCCGCTTCGTCGGCACCGACCGGTCCGGCCGCGGCGCGATGCGGCACCTGATCCGTGAGCAGTGGCCGGCCCACGCGGTCCACCGCAACGTCCGCCGCGACAAGGCGAACCAGTCGGGGGGCGGGGGGTAGGGCCCTCGCCCCGGTGCGCGGCCCGCCGGAGAGCACGGGCCCGGCCCGGCGCGGGCAGCCGTCACCGGCCGCCGGGCACCGGTCACCGGTCACCGCCGCGAGGTGGCGTTCACACGCTCGGGGAAGCCTCACTCAGTCGAATTCCGGCGGCTCCTCGCCCCAGCCGAACTCCGGGTCGGGGTCCTGAGCCACGGGCCGGGCCGCGGCGGGGGCGGGTGCGGGGGCAGGGGCAGGGGCAGGGGCAGGGGCAGGTACGGGCGCCGGGGGCGCGGCCGGGGCCGGCAGCGGAGCCGCTTCCGGGGCCGGGGCGTCCGTGGGCGCGGCGTCGAACGAGGCGAGGACCTCCAGCACCCCGTCCCCGTACGTCGCCAGCTTCTTCTCGCCCAGGCCGCTGATGCCGCCCAGCTCGGCGGTGGAGGACGGGCGCAGCGTCGCGATCTCACGGAGCGTCGCGTCGTGGAAGATCACGTAGGCCGGGAGGCCCAGCTCCTTCGCCTGGGCGCCGCGCCAGGCGCGCAGGGCCTCGAAGACCGGCACGGCCTGCTCCGGCAGCTCGGCGGCCGCCGCCGAGGACTTCGCCTTCCGGTCGCCCTTCGAGGAGCGCGACGCGGGCTTCGGGGCCTCCTTGCGCAGCAGGACCTCGCGCTCCCGGCCGAGGACCGAGGCGCTGTCCTCCGTCAGCACCAGCGTGCCGTACTCGCCCTCGACGGCGAGCAGGCCCTGGGCCAGCAGCTGTCGGACCACACCGCGCCACTCCGCCTCGGCCAGCTCCTCGCCGATGCCGAACACCGAGAGCTGGTCGTGGTCGAACTGGATGATCTTCGCCGTCTTGCGGCCCAGCAGGATGTCGATGATCTGGCCCGCGCCGAACTTCTGGCCGCGCTCCCGCTTCAGCCGTACCACCGTGGACAGCAGCTTCTGGGAGACCACCGTGCCGTCCCAGGTCTCGGGCGGGGCGAGGCAGGTGTCGCAGTTGCCGCAGGAGGCGGTGGCGGGCTCCTGGCCGAAGTACTTCAGCAGCTGGGCCCGGCGGCACCGTACGGTCTCGCACAGGGCCAGCATGGAGTCCAGGTGCGAGGCGGCCCGGCGGCGGAAGGCCTCGTCGCCCTCGCCGCCCTGGATGAGCTTGCGCTGCTGGACGACGTCCTGGAGCCCGTAGGCCATCCAGGCCGTGGACGGGGCGCCGTCACGGCCGGCGCGGCCGGTCTCCTGGTAGTAGCCCTCGACGGACTTCGGCAGGTCGAGGTGGGCGACGAAGCGCACGTCCGGCTTGTCGATGCCCATGCCGAAAGCGATCGTCGCGACGACGACGAGGCCCTCCTCGCGCAGGAAGCGGGACTGGTGGAGCGCGCGGATGCCGGCGTCCAGACCCGCGTGGTACGGGACGGCCTCGATGCCGTTGCGGCAGAGGTACTCGGCGGTCTTCTCGGTGGAGTTGCGCGAGAGGCAGTAGACGATGCCCGCGTCCCCGGCGTGCTCCTCCTTGAGGAAGGACAGCAGCTGCTTCTTCGGGTCGGCCTTGGGCACGATGCGGTACTGGATGTTGGGCCGGTCGAAGCCCGCCACGAAGTGCTTGGCGTCGGGCATGCCCAGGCGCCGGGTGATCTCCTCGTGCGTGGCCGCGGTCGCCGTCGCCGTCAGCGCGATCCGGGGTACGTCGGGCCAGCGCTCGCCCAGCACGGACAGGGCCAGGTAGTCGGGCCGGAAGTCGTGGCCCCACTGGGCGACGCAGTGCGCCTCGTCGATGGCGAAGACGGAGATCTCGCCCCGGGAGAGCAGGCCGAGCGTGGAGTCCAGCCGGAGCCGCTCCGGGGCCAGGTACAGCAGGTCGAGCTCGCCCGCGACGTACTGGGCCTCCATCGAGCGGCGCTCGTCGAGGTCCTGCGTGGAGTTGATGAACCCGGCCCGCACGCCCAGTGCGCGCAGCGCGTCCACCTGGTCCTGCATCAGGGCGATCAGGGGTGAGATGACGATGCCCGTACCGGGCCTGACCAGGGACGGGATCTGGTAGCAGAGCGACTTGCCGCCACCGGTCGGCATGAGCACCACGGCGTCCCCGCCGGCCACCACATGGTCGACGACCGCTTCCTGCTCACCCCGGAACGCCTCGTACCCGAAAACCCGGTGGAGCGTCTGCCGTGCGTCGCTCTCGGTCACACCCATGGTCACGCCTGTCACGCCCGTCCCGCTCATCGCTCTGTCCCCCGGCATCCGGCCCGTTCCTGTCTCCGCGCTCTCCTGCCACGATAGGCGCCGCGTACGACAACGCCGGACGGGCTTGACTTCCAAGCACGTCCGGCGCTGTTCCAGCGGTGGTACGGGTGACCCCTACCGCACGAAGACTCCCGCCTGGCTCGCCAGGTCCAGGAAGTACTGCGGGGCCAGGCCCAGCACCAGCGTGACCGCGACACCGACCGCGATCGTGGTCATCGTCAGCGGGGACGGGACGGCGACCGTGGGGCCGTCCGCCTTCGGCTCGCTGAAGAACATCAGCACGATGACCCGGATGTAGAAGAACGCGGCGATCGCGGACGAGATCACACCGACGACGACCAGGCCGCCGGCGCCACCGTCGGCCGCGGCCTTGAACACCGCGAACTTCCCGGAGAAGCCCGAGGTCAGCGGGATACCGGCGAAGGCCAGCAAGAACACCGCGAAGACCGCGGCGACCAGCGGGGAGCGGCGGCCGAGACCGGCCCACTTCGACAGGTGCGTCGCCTCGCCGCCCGCGTCGCGCACCAGGGTGACGACGGCGAAGGCGCCGACCGTCACGAAGGAGTACGTGGCCAGGTAGAAGAGGACCGAGGAGATGCCCTCCGGGGTGGCCGCGATGACACCGGCGAGGATGAAGCCGGCGTGCGCGATCGAGGAGTAGGCGAGCAGCCGCTTGATGTCGGTCTGGGTGATGGCGACGACCGCACCGCCCAGCATCGTGACGATCGCGACGCCCCACATGACCGGGCGCAGGTCCCAGGTGAGGCCCGGCAGCACCACGTACAGCAGGCGCAGCAGCGCGCCGAACGCGGCGACCTTGGTGGCCGCGGCCATGAAGCCGGTGACCGGGGTCGGGGCGCCCTGGTAGACGTCCGGGGTCCACATGTGGAACGGGACGGCGCCGACCTTGAAGAGCAGACCGGTCAGGATCATCGCGCCGCCGATGAGCAGCAGCGCGTCGTTGCCCATGGTGTCCGCGAGCGCCGGGTCGATCTTCTGGACGGAACCGTCCACGACGGCGGCGATCCTGGCGTACGAGACGGAGCCCGCGTAGCCGTAGAGCAGGGCGATCCCGAAGAGCAGGAACGCCGAGGAGAAGGCGCCGAGCAGGAAGTACTTCACCGCGGCCTCCTGCGACATCAGCCGCTTGCGGCGGGCGACGGCGCACAGGAGGTAGAGCGGGAGCGAGAAGACTTCCAGGGCCACGAAGAGCGTCAGCAGGTCGTTGGCCGCCGGGAAGACCAGCATGCCCGCGACCGAGAAGAGGATCAGCGGGAAGACCTCGGTGGTGGTGAACCCGGCCTTGACCGCGGCCTTCTCGCTGTCGCTGCCGGGCACGGACGCGGCCTGTGCGGCGAAGGAGTCGACCCTGTTGCCGTGCGAGGCGGGGTCGAGCCGCCGCTCCGCGAAGGTGAAGACGGCGACCAGCGACGTCAGCAGGATGGTGCCCTGGAGGAACAGGGCCGGCCCGTCGATCGCGACGGCCCCCATCGCGGCGATGTGCGCCTTCGTCGTACCGTATCCGTCGGCCGCGAGGCCGATCACCGCGGCGAACGCGGCGACGAGGGCGACGACGGTCAGGAAGATCTGCGTGTGGTAGCGGGCCCGGCGCGGCACGAAGGCCTCGACGAGGACGCCCAGTACGGCGACTCCGATCACGATCAGGACCGGGGTCAGCTGGGTGTACTCGATGACCGGTGCCTTGAACTTCTCGTCAGGCGCGGCCGATGTCACCCCGCCCGCCATCGTCCACAGGCTGTGGACAGCTGTTGCGCTCACTTGACGGCCTCCACCTGGGGCTGCGGGTCCTTCTTCTGTACGTCCGACATGGTGTGCTGCACCGCCGGGTTGACGATCTCCGTCAGCGGCTTCGGGTAGACGCCCAGGAAGATCAGCAGGGCGATCAGCGGGACGACCACCACCAGTTCACGGACCTTGAGGTCCGTCATGCCCTGGACCTCGGCCTTGACCGGTCCCGTCATCGTCCGCTGGTAGAGCACCAGGACGTAGATCGCGGCGAGCACGATCCCGGTGGTGGCGATGATGCCGACCACCGGATAGGCGGAGAACACGCCGACCAGGACCAGGAACTCACTGACGAACGGGGCGAGCCCCGGCAGCGACAGGGTGGCCAGACCGCCGATCAGGAAGGTGCCGGCCAGGATCGGGGCCACCTTCTGGACTCCGCCGTAGTCGGCGATGAGCCGTGAGCCGCGCCGGGTGATCAGGAAGCCCGCCACCAGCATCAGCGCGGCCGTCGAGATGCCGTGGTTGATCATGTAGAGCGTCGCGCCCGACTGCCCCTGGCTCGTCATCGCGAAGATGCCCAGGATGATGAAGCCGAAGTGCGAGATCGACGCGTAGGCGATCAGCCGCTTGATGTCGCGCTGGCCGACGGCGAGCAGCGCCCCGTAGACGATGCTGATCAGCGCCAGGACCAGGACCACCGGGGTGGCCCACTTGCTGGCCTCCGGGAAGAGCTGGAGGCAGAAGCGCAGCATCGCGAAGGTGCCGACCTTGTCGACGACGGCGGTGATCAGCACGGCGACCGGGGTGGTCGCCTCCCCCATCGCGTTGGGCAGCCAGGTGTGCAGGGGCCACAGCGGGGCCTTCACCGCGAAGGCGAAGAAGAACCCGAGGAAGAGCCAGCGCTCGGTGCTGGTCGCCATGGAGAACGTGCCGTTGGCGCGGGCCTCGGCGATCTCGGAGAGCGAGAACGTCCCCGCGACCGTGTAGAGCCCGATCACCGCGGCCAGCATGATGAGGCCGCCGACCAGGTTGTAGAGGAGGAACTTCACCGCCGCGTACGAGCGTTGCGCCGCGGCGTTCTCGTCGCTGCCGGTGTGGGCCCGGTCCCCGAAGCCGCCGATGAGGAAGTACATCGGGATGAGCATGGCTTCGAAGAGGATGTAGAAGAGGAAGACGTCGGTGGCGACGAAGGAGAGGACCACCATCGCTTCGACCATCAGGATCAAGGCGAAGAAGCCCTGAGTGGGGCGCCAGCGCGAGGAGTTCGTCTCCAGGGGGTCGGCGTCGTGCCAGCCGGCCAGGATGACGAAGGGGATCAGCAGAGCGGTGAGCGCCATGAGCGCCAGCCCGATGCCGTCCACGCCCAGTTCGTACCGGACGCCGAAGTCCTTGATCCAGGCGTGCGATTCGGTGAGCTGGAAGCGGCTGCCGCCGGGTTCGAAGCGGGCGAGCGCGATGCCCGCCAGCACCAGGGTGCCCAGCGAGAAGGCCAGGGCCAGCCATTTGGCGGCGGTGCGCCGTGCGGCCGGGACGGCGGCGGTGGCGATCGCGCCGATCGCCGGGAGCGCCGCCGTCGCTGTCAGGAGGGGAAAGGACATGTGATCAGACCGCCCTCATCAGCAGGGTCGCGGCGATGAGAACCGCCGTACCGCCGAACATCGAGACCGCGTAGGAGCGGGCGTAGCCGTTCTGCAGTTTTCGCAGCCGGCCGGAGAGCCCGCCCATGGAGGCGGCCGTGCCGTTGACGACCCCGTCGACCAGGGTGTGGTCCATGTAGACCAGGGAGCGGGTGAGGTGCTCGCCGCCGCGGACCAGGACCACGTGGTTGAAGTCGTCCTGGAGCAGATCGCGGCGGGCGGCCCGGGTGAGCAGCGAGCCGCGCGGGGCGACCGCCGGCACGGGCTTGCGCCCGTACATCAGCCAGGCGATGCCGACCCCGATGACCAGCACCACCATGGTGGCGGCGGTCACGGTGGTCGCGCTGACCGGGGCGTCGCCGTGGTCGTGGCCGGTGACGGGCTCCAGCCAGTGCAGGAAGCGGTCACCGATGGAGAAGAAGCCACCGGCGAAGACCGAACCGAAGGCCAGCACGATCATGGGGATCGTCATGGACTTCGGGGACTCGTGCGGGTGCGGCTCGTGGCCCTCCGCGTCGGGGACCCAGCGCTTCTCGCCGAAGAACGTCAGCAGCATCACGCGCGTCATGTAGAACGCGGTGATCCCGGCGCCGACCAGGGTCACGGCTCCCAGGATCCAGCCCTCGGCGCCGCCCTTGGCGAAGGCCGCCTCGATGATCTTGTCCTTGGAGAAGAAGCCGGACAGTCCGGGGAAGCCGATGATCGCGAGGTAGCCGAGGCCGAAGGTGACGAAGGTGACCGGCATGTACTTCCGCAGGCCGCCGAACTTCCTCATGTCGACCTCGTCGTTCATGCCGTGCATGACCGAACCGGCGCCGAGGAAGAGCCCGGCCTTGAAGAAGCCGTGCGTCACCAGGTGCATGATCGCGAAGACGTAGCCGATCGGGCCGAGCCCGGCGGCCAGGATCATGTAGCCGATCTGCGACATCGTCGAGCCTGCGAGGGCCTTCTTGATGTCGTCCTTCGCGCAACCGACGATCGCACCGAAGATCAGCGTGACCGCGCCGACCACCACGACGACCGTCTGGGCGTCCGGGGCGGCGTTGAAGATCGCGCCGGAGCGGACGATGAGGTAGACGCCCGCGGTCACCATGGTGGCGGCGTGGATCAGGGCCGAGACCGGGGTCGGGCCCTCCATCGCGTCACCGAGCCAGGACTGCAGCGGCACCTGGGCGGACTTGCCGCAGGCGGCGAGCAGCAGCATCAGGCCGATCGCCGTCAGCTTGCCCTCGCTCGCCCCGCCGGTCGCCTCCAGGACGGGGCCGAAGGCGAAGGTGCCGAAGGTGGTGAACATCAGCATGATCGCGATCGACAGGCCCATGTCACCGACGCGGTTGACCAGGAAGGCCTTCTTCGCGGCGGTGGCCGCACTGGGCTTGTGCTGCCAGAAGCCGATGAGCAGGTACGACGCCAGACCGACGCCCTCCCACCCGACGTACAGCAGCAGGTAGTTGTCGGCGATGACCAGGATCAGCATCGCCGCGAGGAAGAGGTTCAGATAGCCGAAGAAGCGGCGCCGGCGCTCGTCGTGCGCCATGTAGCCGATCGAGTAGATGTGGATCAGCGTGCCCACACCGGTGATCAGCAGGACGAACGTCATCGACAGCTGGTCGAGCTGGAAGGCCACATCGGCCTGGAAGCCCTCGACCGGGATCCAGCTGAACAGCTTCTGGTGCAGCGCCCGGTCCTCCGCGCCCTTCCCCAGCATGTCGAGGAAGAGCACGACGCCGATGACGAAGGAGGCGCCGGCGAGCAGGGTGCCGAGATAGTGGCCCACACGGTCAAGACGTCGGCCGCCGCAGAGCAGTACCGCCGCTCCGAGCAGGGGCGCCGCGACAAGCAGCGCAATCAGGTTCTCCACAGTTCCTAGCTCCCCTTACAGCTTCATCAGGCTGGCGTCGTCGACCGAGGCCGAGTGGCGGGAACGGAACAGCGACACGATGATCGCGAGCCCGACCACGACCTCCGCGGCGGCGACGACCATCGTGAAGAAGGCGATGATCTGGCCGTCGAGATTGCCGTGCATGCGGGAGAAGGTGACGAACGCGAGGTTGCAGGCGTTGAGCATCAGCTCCACGCACATGAACACCACGATCGCGTTCCGCCTGATCAGCACTCCGGACGCGCCGATGGTGAACAGCAGTGCGGCGAGATAGAGGTAGTTGACCGGATTCACTTGGCGACCTCCTCTTCGTCGGCGGTGTCCCGGCCGAGCCGTTCGCCGGAGCGCTGCTCCAGCGCCTTGAGCTCGGCCAGCGACTCGTTGGACACATCGCGCATCTGGCCGCGTTTGCGCAGCGTCTGCATCACGGTGAGTTCGGACGGGGTGCCGTCGGGGAGCAGACCGGCGATGTCCACGGCGTTGTGCCGGGCGTAGACACCGGGGGCGGGCAGCGGCGGCAGGTGGCTGCTGCGGACGCGCTCCTCGGACATCTCCCGCTGGGTCTTCGCCCGTTCGGTGCGCTCGCGGTGCGTGAGCACCATCGCGCCGACGGTCGCGGTGATCAGCAGGGCGCCGGTGATCTCGAAGGCGAAGACGTACTTGGTGAAGATGAGGCTGGCGAGCCCCTCGACGTTTCCGCCGTGCTCAGTGTTGGCGGCGCCGAGCCCGTTGAAGCTGTTCAGCGAGGCGTTGCCGATGCCGGCGATCAGGAGGACACCGAAGCCGAGACCGCAGCCGATGGCCAGCCAGCGCTGGCCCTTGAGGGTCTCCTTCAGGGAGTCCGCCGCCGTGACACCGACGAGCATGACCACGAAGAGGAACAGCATCATGATCGCGCCGGTGTAGACGACGACCTGGACGATGCCCAGGAAGTACGCCCCGTTGGCGAGGTAGAAGACCGCCAGGATGATCATGGTCCCGGCGAGGCTCAGCGCACTGTGCACGGCCCTCCTCATCAGGACGGTGGACAGCGCGCCGATCACGGCGACGGTGCCGAGCACCCAGAACTGGAAGGCCTCGCCGGTGGAGGTCTGGGAGGCCGCAGCGGCCAGGCCGGTCATGCGTCCACCTCCGAGCCGTTGCTCTCGTGCGCGTCCTCGGCCGGCTTCTCGCCCTTGGAGACGGCGACCTGACGTTCCGTACCGGGGGCGACCTCGGTCACCAGGCCCCGGTAGTAGTCCTGTTCGTCCGTGCCGGGGAAGATCGCGTGCGGACTGTCGACCATGCCTTCCTCCAGGCCCGCGAGCAGCTCGTCCTTGGTGTAGATGAGGCTCTCGCGGGTGGTGTTGGCCAGTTCGAACTCGTTGGTCATCGTCAGCGCCCGGGTCGGGCAGGCCTCGATGCACAGTCCGCACAGGATGCAGCGCGCGTAGTTGATCTGGTAGACGCGGCCGTAGCGCTCCCCCGGGGAGTAGCGCTCCTCGTCGGTGTTGTCCGCGCCCTCGACGTAGATCGCGTCCGCCGGGCAGGCCCAGGCGCACAGCTCGCAGCCGATGCACTTCTCCAGGCCGTCCGGGTGGCGGTTGAGCTGGTGCCGGCCGTGGAAGCGCGGCGCCGTCACCTTCGGCGTCTCCGGGTACTGCTCGGTCAGCCGCTTCTTGAACATGGCCTTGAAGGTCACGCCGAAGCCGGCCACCGGATTCTGGAACTTGTCGTCCGAGGACTGCGGGGACTGGGCGGACCCGCCGGCCCCCGAACCCCCGGAAGCCACACTCGACCCCGTCGGCCCGGTGGCCTTCGGGGGCCTCTCGGACCCCCGCGACTCAGGCAGTTCAGACATGGTCGGCCTCCTTTCCGTCACTCGGATTTCCGTCACTCTGAGTATCCACGCCGCCACTGACAACGAGCTCGCGCTCACGGCGCGGCACCCGCCTCGGCACGGGCGGCAGGGTCTGTCCGGGCAGGGGTGGCACCGGGAATCCGCCCGCCATCGGGTCGAACGCGGGCTCCGGCTCGGCCTCCGCCTCGGCGGCCCGGCCCTTCCTGTCGCGGAACATGTCGACGACGAAGGAGATCAGCAGGATCGCGATCACGGCCCCGGCCACGTAGAGCAGGATCTTCGAGTAGTCGTAGCCCTCGTTGCGCAGCGCCCGCACCGTGGCGACCAGCATCAGCCAGACCACGGAGACCGGGATCAGGACCTTCCAGCCCAGCTTCATCAGCTGGTCGTAGCGGACCCGGGGCAGCGTGCCGCGCAGCCAGATGAAGAAGAACAGCAGCAGCTGGACCTTGATGACGAACCAGAGCATCGGCCACCAGCCGTGGTTCGCGCCCTCCCAGAAGGTGCTGATCGGCCACGGGGCCCGCCAGCCGCCCAGGAACAGGGTGATGGAGACCGCGGAGACGGTGACCATGTTGACGTACTCGGCGAGCATGAACATCGCGAACTTGATAGACGAGTACTCGGTGTTGAAGCCGCCGACCAGGTCACCCTCGGACTCGGGCATGTCGAACGGGGCGCGGTTGGTCTCACCGACCATCGTGATGATGTAGATGATGAACGAGACCGGCAGCAGCAGGATGAACCAGCGGTCCTGCTGCGCCTCCACGATCTTCGAGGTCGACATCGACCCGGAGTAGAGGAACACCGAGGCGAACGCGGCGCCCATCGCAATCTCGTAGCTGATCATCTGCGCGCAGGAGCGCAGGCCGCCGAGCAGCGGGTACGTCGATCCGGATGACCAGCCCGCGAGGACGATGCCGTAGATGCCGACCGAGGCGACCGCGAGGATGTAGAGCATCGCGATCGGCAGGTCGGTGAGCTGCATCGCCGTACGGTGCCCGAAGATCGAGACCTCGTTGCCGGACGGGCCGAACGGGATCACCGCGATCGCCATGAACGCCGGTACGGCGGCGACGATCGGGGCGAGGATGTAGACGACCTTGTCCGCACGCTTGACGACCAGGTCCTCCTTCAGCATCAGCTTGATGCCGTCGGCCAGCGACTGGAGCATGCCCCAGGGGCCGTGCCGGTTGGGACCGATGCGCAGCTGCATCCAGGCGACGACCTTGCGCTCCCACACGATGGAGAAGAGCACGGTCACCATCAGGAACGCGAAGCAGAAGACCGCCTTGACGACGACGAGCCACCAGGGGTCGGTGCCGAACATCGACAGGTCCTCGGCGGCGAGCACCGCACCGTGCGGGGCCGCGGCCAGTTGAGCGAGGGCAGTCACGCTCGCACCTCCGGTGTGACGTCGGGAGTACCCGGTGCGGCGGGACCGATCCGCACCAGACCGCCGGGCTGGGCGCCGGTGGTGGCCGGCACGCCCCGTCCGGTGGAGTTCAGCGGCACCCAGACCACCCGGTCCGGCATGTCGGTGACCTGGAGCGGGAGTTCCACGCTCCCGGCCGGACCGCTGACGGCCAGCAGGTCGCCGTCCTTGACTCCGGTCTCGGCCGCGGTGACGGCGGAGAGCCGGGCGACCGCGGCGTGCCGGGTCCCGGCCAGCGCCGTGTCGCCCTCCTGGAGCCGGCCCAGGTCGAGCAGCATCCGGTGGCCCGCGAGGACCGCCTCGCCGTCGCCGGGCCTGGGCAGCGGCTGGGACGCCTCACGCGGGTCGTCCGCGTGCGTGCCCCGCCACCCGCCGAGGCGGTCCAGCTCGCGGCGGACCGACTTCAGGTCCGGCAGCGCGAAGTGGACGTCCATCGCGTCGGCCAGCATGTGCAGCACCCGGGCGTCGCCCGGCGCGAGGGTCCGGGTCATCTGCTCGGGCTTCAGCGCGGCCTCGAACATCCGGGCCCTGCCCTCCCAGTTGAGGAAGGTGCCGGACTTCTCGGCGACCGCGGCCACCGGGAACACCACGTCGGCGCGGTCGGTGACCTCGCTGGGGCGCAGTTCGAGGGAGACCAGGAAGCCGACCCGGTCCAGGGCCTCCAGGGCCAGCGCGGGGTCGGGCAGGTCCGCGGTCTCGACCCCGGCGACGAGCAGGGCGCCCAGTTCACCGGAGGCCGCGGCCTCGATGATCTGGCCGGTGTCGCGGCCGAAGCGGGACGGGAGTTCGGCGACGCCCCACAGGGCCGCCACCTCGTCCCGGGCCCTCGGGTCGGTGGACGGGCGGCCGCCGGGCAGCAGCGACGGGAGTGCGCCCGCCTCCACCGCGCCGCGCTCGCCGGCCCGCCGGGGAATCCACACCAGGCCGGCACCGGTGGCGGCGGCGGCCCGTACCGCGGCGGTCGGGCCGCCCGGCACACCGGCCAGCCGCTCCCCCACCACGATCAGGGCGCCGGCACCGCGCAGCGCCTCGGCAGCGGCGGCTCCGTCGCCGTCCAGGCCGACGCCGCCCGCGATCGCGTCCAGCCACTCCGTCTCGGTTCCGGGGGCGGCCGGCAGCAGGGTGCCGCCCGCCTTGGTGAGCCCTCGGGTGGCGTGCGAGGCGACGGCGAAGGTCCGCTGGCCGCTCTTGCGGTTGGCCTTGCGCAGCCGCAGGAAGACGCCGGGCGCCTCCTCCTCGGACTCGAAGCCGACCAGCAGTACGGCCGGTGCCTTCTCCAGCGAGGTGTACGTGGCCCCGGCGCCGTCCAGGTCGCGGCCGCGCCCGGCGACGCGGGCGGCCAGGAAGTCGCCCTCCTCGCTGCTGTGCACCCGGGCCCGGAAGTCGATGTCGTTGGTGTCCAGGGCGATCCGGGCGAACTTGCTGTACGCGTAGGCGTCCTCGACGGTCAGCCGGCCGCCGGTGAGGACCCCGGCCCTGCCGCGTGCGGCGGCGAGCCCGGTGGCCGCGGCCTCCAGCGCCTCGGGCCAGCTCGCCGGCTCCAGCTCGCCGGACTCGCCGCGCACCAGCGGGGTGGTGAGCCGGTCGCGCTGCTGGGCGTAGCGGAAGCCGAAGCGGCCCTTGTCGCAGAGCCACTCCTCGTTGACCTCGGGGTCGTTGGAGGCGAGCCGCCGCATGACCTTGCCGCGCCGGTGGTCGGTGCGGGTGGCGCAGCCGCCGGCGCAGTGCTCGCACACGGAGGGCGTGGACACCAGGTCGAAGGGGCGGGAACGGAACCGGTAGGCCGCCGAGGTCAGCGCGCCGACCGGGCAGATCTGGATGGTGTTGCCGGAGAAGTACGACTCGAACGGGTCGCCCTCGCCGGTGCCGACCTGCTGGAGCGCGCCGCGCTCGATCAGCTCGATCATCGGGTCGCCCGCCACCTGGTTGGAGAACCGGGTGCAGCGCGCGCAGAGCACGCACCGCTCACGGTCCAGGAGCACCTGGGTGGAGATCGGGACGGGCTTCGCGAAGGTGCGCTTCTGCCCGTCGAAGCGGGAGGTCGCGTCGCCGTGCGACATCGCCTGGTTCTGCAGGGGGCACTCGCCGCCCTTGTCGCAGACCGGGCAGTCCAGCGGGTGGTTGATGAGCAGCAGCTCCATCACACCGCGCTGCGCCTTTTCCGCGACGGGCGAGGTGATCTGCGACTTGACGACCATGCCGTCGGTGCAGGTGATGGTGCAGGACGCCATCGGCTTGCGCTGGCCCTCGACCTCGACGATGCACTGGCGGCAGGCGCCTGCGGGGTCGAGGAGCGGGTGGTCGCAGAAGCGCGGGATCTCGATGCCGAGGAGTTCGGCGGCCCGGATGACCAGGGTGCCCTTGGGCACGCTGATCTCGATGCCGTCGATGGTCAGCGTGACGAGGTCCTCGGGCGGGAGAGCCGCCTCGCCGCCCCCGGAGGGCGCACTCGTGGTGACTGTCATGCGTTCACCCCCCGGTGAGCGTTCTTGTCGTCGGCCCAGACGGTCGACTTGGCGGGATCGAAGGGGCAGCCCTTGCCCGTGATGTGCTGCTCGTACTCATCGCGGAAGTACTTGAGCGAGGAGAAGATCGGTGAGGCGGCACCGTCACCGAGGGCGCAGAACGACTTGCCGTTGATGTTGTCGGCGATGTCGTTCAGCTTGTCCAGGTCGGACATCTGGCCCTTGCCCGCCTCGATGTCGCGGAGCAACTGGACGAGCCAGTAGGTGCCCTCGCGGCAGGGTGTGCACTTGCCGCAGGACTCGTGGGCGTAGAACTCGGTCCAGCGGGTGACGGCGCGTACGACGCAGGTCGTCTCGTCGAAGCACTGGAGCGCCTTGGTGCCGAGCATGGAGCCGGCGGCGCCGACGCCCTCGTAGTCGAGGGGTACGTCGAGGTGCTCGTCGGTGAACATCGGGGTGGACGAGCCGCCCGGGGTCCAGAACTTGAGCCGGTGGCCGGGGCGCATGCCGCCGCTGATGTCGAGGAGCTGGCGCAGCGTGACGCCGAGCGGGGCCTCGTACTGGCCGGGGCCCGCGACGTGGCCGCTGAGCGAGTAGAGCGTGAAGCCCGGGGACTTCTCGCTGCCCATCGACTTGAACCAGTCCTTGCCCTTGTTCAGGATCGCGGGAACCGAGGCGATGGACTCGACGTTGTTCACCACAGTGGGGCAGGCGTACAGACCGGCGACCGCGGGGAAGGGCGGCCGGAGCCGGGGCTGGCCGCGCCGTCCTTCGAGCGAGTCGAGCAGCGCCGTCTCCTCACCGCAGATGTAGGCGCCGGCGCCCGCGTGCACGGTGAGTTCCAGATCGAGTCCGGAGCCCAGGATGTCCTTGCCGAGATAGCCCGCCTCCCGCGCCTCGCGTACGGCCTCGTGCAGCCGCCGCAGTACGGGGACGACTTCGCCGCGCAGGTAGATGAAGGCGTGCGAGGAGCGGATCGCGTAGCAGGCGATCACGATGCCTTCGATGAGGCTGTGCGGGTTGGCGAAGAGGAGCGGGATGTCCTTGCAGGTCCCCGGCTCCGACTCGTCGGCGTTGACCACCAGGTAGTGCGGTTTGCCGTCGCCCTGCGGGATGAACTGCCACTTCATCCCGGTGGGGAAGCCTGCGCCGCCCCGGCCGCGCAGACCGGAGTCCTTGACGTACGCGATGAGGTCGTCCGGGGACATGGCCAGCGCCTTGCGCAGACCTTCGTAGCCCTCGTGGCGGCGGTAGGTCTCCAGCGTCCAGGACTCTGGCTCGTCCCAGAAGGCGGACAGGACCGGTGCCAGAAGCTTCTCGGGACTGGTCCCGTTCTTGTCGATTTCGGCGGCCAACGTCATCACTCCCCCTCCTCGGCGGCGGGACCGGCCGGGTGGTCCGGGTCGGATGCCGAGGTCTGCTGTGGCGCGTCATGGGAGCTGAGGTGTTCGGCACCCTTCTGCGGTTCGTCGCGCGGGGCTTCGCCGCGCTGGCCCACCACGCGGGGCTGCGGCCCGGCCTCGCCCTTGGCCAGCTTCAGGCCGATCAGCGAGGCGGGTCCGGCGCCGCCGGTCGCCTCGACCGCGCCGGGGCGCTCGTCGGGGAAGCCGGCCAGTATCCGGGCGGTGTCCTTGTACGAGCACAGCGGGGCACCGCGGGTCGGCTCGACGGTGCGGCCGGCGATCAGGTCGTCGACGAGCCGGGTCGCGCTCTCGGGCGTCTGGTTGTCGAAGAACTCCCAGTTCACCATCACGACGGGCGCGAAGTCGCAGGCCGCGTTGCACTCGATGTGTTCGAGGGTGACCTTGCCGTCCTCGGTCGTCTCGTCGTTGCCGACGCCGAGGTGCTCCTTGAGCGTGTCGAAGATGGCGTCGCCGCCCATCACCGCGCAGAGCGTGTTGGTGCAGACGCCGACCTGGTAGTCACCGCTCGGCCTGCGCCGGTACATCGTGTAGAAGGTGGCGACCGCGGTGACCTCGGCGGTGGTGAGGCCGAGCAGTTCGGCGCAGAACGCCATGCCCGTGCGGGAGACGAACCCCTCCTCCGACTGCACCAGGTGCAGCAGCGGCAGCAGCGCGGAGCGGCTGCCGGGGTAGCGCGCGATCACCTCCTTCGCGTCCGCTTCGAGCCTGGCGCGCACCTCGGCCGGGTAGGCGGGGGCGGGGAGCTGCGGCATCCCCAGACTGACTTCGCTGCGTGCTTCGGTCACCGGTCGACGCCTCCCATCACGGGGTCGATGGACGCGACGGCGACGATGACGTCAGCGACCTGGCCGCCCTCGCACATCGCCGCCATGGCCTGGAGGTTGGTGAAGGACGGGTCGCGGAAGTGGACCCGGTAGGGGCGGGTGCCGCCGTCCGAGACGACGTGCACCCCGAGTTCGCCCTTGGGCGACTCGACGGCGGTGTACGCCTGCCCGGCCGGGACCCGGAAGCCCTCGGTCACCAGCTTGAAGTGGTGGATCAGGGCCTCCATGGAGGTGCCCATGATCTTCCTGATGTGGTCGAGCGAGTTGCCGAGTCCGTCCGGTCCGAGCGCGAGCTGCGCGGGCCAGGCGATCTTCTTGTCGGCCACCATGACCGGGCCGGGGGCGAGCCGGTCGATGCACTGCTCGACGATCCGCAGCGACTGGCGCATCTCCTCCAGCCGGATGAGGAAGCGGCCGTAGGAGTCGCAGCTGTCGGCGGTGGGGACGTCGAACTCGTAGTCCTCGTAGCCGCAGTACGGGTCGGTCTTGCGCAGGTCGTGCGGGAGTCCGGCGGAGCGCAGGACGGGACCGGTGGCGCCGAGCGCCATGCAGCCGGTCAGGTCGAGGTAGCCGACGTCCTGCATGCGGGCCTTGAAGATGGGGTTGCCGGTGGCTAGCTTGTCGTACTCCGGCAGGTTCTTCTTCATGGTCTTCACGAACTCGCGCAGGTGGTCGACCGCACCCGGCGGCAGGTCCTGGGCGAGTCCGCCGGGCCGGACGAACGCGTGGTTCATCCGCAGGCCGGTGATCAGCTCGAAGAGATCGAGAACCAGTTCACGATCGCGGAAGCCGTAGATCATGATCGTGGTGGCGCCGAGCTCCATGCCGCCGGTGGCGATGCACACCAGGTGCGAGGAGATCCGGTTGAGCTCCATCAGCAGCACGCGCAGGACGGTCGCCCGGTCGGGGATCTGGTCCTCGATGCCGAGGAGCTTCTCCACCCCCAGGCAGTACGCCGTCTCGTTGAAGAACGGCGTCAGGTAGTCCATGCGCGTGACGAAGGTGGTGCCCTGCGTCCAGTTCCGGAATTCGAGGTTCTTCTCGATTCCGGTGTGGAGGTAGCCGATGCCGCAGCGGGCCTCGGTGACGGTCTCGCCGTCGATCTCCAGGATCAGCCGGAGCACACCGTGCGTGGACGGGTGCTGGGGGCCCATGTTGACGATGATGCGTTCGTCGTCCGAGGCGGCCGCCGACTGGACGACCTCGTCCCAGTCGCCGCCGGTGACTGTATATACAGTCCCCTCGGTGGTGGCCCTGGGCGTTGCG
Organism: Streptomyces sp. 840.1; assembly: GCF_003751445.1. Taxonomy (NCBI): domain Bacteria; kingdom Bacillati; phylum Actinomycetota; class Actinomycetes; order Kitasatosporales; family Streptomycetaceae; genus Streptomyces; species Streptomyces sp. 840.1. Next base: position 1,434,214 of record NZ_RJUU01000001.1, read on the forward strand.
TGGGGAGTGGTCATCAGGAGTACGACCTCCGCTGGTCCGGAGCCGGGATCTGGGCGCCCTTGTACTCGACGGCGATGCCGCCGAGCGGGTAGTCCTTGCGCTGCGGGAAGCCCTGCCAGTCGTCCGGCATCATGATCCGGGTGAGGGCGGGATGCCCGTCGAAGACGAGCCCGAAGAAGTCGTAGGTCTCGCGCTCGTGCCAGTCGTTGGTCGGATAGACCGATACGAGGGACGGGATGTGCGGATCGCGGTCCGGTGCGGACACCTCCAGCCGGATCAGCCGGCCGTGGGTGAGCGAGCGCAGGTGGTAGACGGCGTGCAGCTCACGCCCCTTGTCACCGAGGAAGTGGACGCCGCTCACCCCCGTACAGAGCTCGAAGCGCAGTGCCGGGTCGTCGCGCAGGGTCTTCGCGACGGTGGGCAGGTGCTCGCGGGCGATGTGGAAAGTCAGCTCGCCCCGGTCCACGACGGTCTTCTCGATGGCGTTGGCGGGAAGCAGGCCCTGTTCCTCCAGGGCCCCTTCGAGCTCATCGGCCACCTCGTCGAACCAGCCGCCGTACGGGCGCGAGGTGGCGCCCGGCAGCGTGACGGTACGGACGAGCCCGCCGTAGCCCGAGGTGTCGCCGCCGTTGTTGGCGCCGAACATGCCCTTGCGTACGCCGATGACCTCGCCGGTCTCGTCGCGCGGGGAGGGGACGCCGTTGGCGCCGGGCTCCTGCTCGCTCATCGAAGCAGCCCCTTCATCTCGATCAGGGGCAGTGCGTTGATCGCCGCTTCCTCCGCCTCGCGGGCGGCCTCCTCCGCGTTGACCCCGAGCTTGGAGCCCTGGATCTTCTGGTGGAGCTTGAGGATCGCGTCGATCAGCATCTCGGGACGCGGCGGGCAACCCGGCAAATAGATATCAACCGGCACAATATGGTCAACACCCTGAACAATGGCGTAGTTATTGAACATCCCGCCCGATGACGCGCAAACCCCCATGGAGATGACCCACTTGGGGTTCGGCATCTGGTCGTAGACCTGCCGCAGAACGGGCGCCATCTTCTGGCTGACCCGTCCTGCCACGATCATCAGGTCCGCCTGCCGCGGCGATCCGCGGAAGACCTCCATCCCGAACCGGGCCAGGTCGTAGCGACCGGCCCCGGTCGTCATCATCTCGATGGCGCAGCAGGCGAGGCCGAAGGTGGCCGGGAAGACGGAGGACTTCCGTACCCAGCCGGCGGCCTGCTCGACAGTGGTCAGCACGAAGCCGCTGGGCAGCTTCTCTTCGAGTCCCATAAGTGCCCCTCAGCCCCTCAGTCCCATTCCAGGCCGCCACGACGCCACACATACGCGTAGGCGACGAAGACGGTGAGCACGAAGAGCAGCATCTCGACGAGCCCGAAAATCCCCAGGGCGTCGAAGGTGACCGCCCAGGGATAGAGGAAGACGATCTCGATGTCGAAGACGATGAAGAGCATCGCCGTCAGGTAGTACTTGATCGGGAAACGGCCGCCTCCGGCTGGAGTGGGGGTGGGTTCGATACCGCACTCGTACGCTTCCTGCTTTGCCCGGTTGTACCGCTTGGGGCCGATAAGCGTGGCGCTGACCACGGAGAAGATCGCAAACCCTGCCCCGAGGGCGCCGAGCACGAGGATGGGCGCGTAGGCATTCACGCTCCTCGCTCCTTCCAGTCGTCCTTGACCGTTGGACCGCATCGGGCAATCTGGCTCGCCACCCCACCAAGATCGTGCACATGTGAGGCAGTTCACAAGCCTGACTGCCCCGCATCCTATGCCCGCCATCCTGTGATCTGCGACACGGGGTACGACAACGCCTTTGTGATCTCCACCACCTGACGAACGATCATGAAGTCGGATGAGCGGTGATCTTCATACACGAAGCGGCCGAGTGATCACGAGACGTGACATCCGGTGTCGTCATGGCTGGTCAAAGGGGTGTCGCTCTATCAAGAGATGGTGGCTACAGCAAAATTGGCGATGGACGCGATGCGGTGATATAGGGATCTGCCCCACTCTGGGGCGACGACGGAACTCCGGGGCGATCGAGGCCATCGGGGTCGCGGGGGCCCATCGACGTCACCGGGGTCGCCACGGACAGGCGAATCCCTACGATCCGGACATCAACCCTCTTCCGGACGAATAGGCCACCGTGCGCAGTCAGTTCGACGGCCGCGCCACACCTCTCGCGCGAGGTGCTCGTATGTCCGTCACGTCGAGACCATGCTGTGACCTGCGTCACTCAACCATCCCCGTCATATAAGCGGGCTTGGCCAACCGTGTGAACGGATGGTAAGTGACGGGCAATTCGGGCGTATTACCGAAAACCCGTGATCACAGCCGTGATCGCTCCCGCCCGATTTGCCCGTTACGGCGTCAATAAAGGCCACCGGAAAGCGGATTCACAGATTCCGGACGTAACTGTGTCGCAACACACGTTTCTTGATGGGACCCCTGAGGCCCTGATAGCGCTAGTACCCATGTCCCACACCGCTCTCATACCCAGCCACCGGAAGCCCCGCCAAAGCGCCTCGAAGACGGCACTGCGGGCCGGAGTTGCCGGTGGCGTCCTCAGCACCATCGCGGTCGCAGGCGCTGCCGGTCCGGCCCAGGCCGAGCCGGTGACCCAGACCATCGAGATGCCCACCATCACGGCAGGCCTCTCCACCACCGTCGCGGCGTCCGCCGAGGCCACGCAGCAGGTCGCCCTGGACCTGGAGACGCAGGCCAGCGAGGACGCCGCAGCCGCGACCGCGGCCAAGGCCGCCAAGAAGGCCAAGGCGGAGGCCGTCCGCAAGGCAGAGGCCAAGAAGAAGGCCGAAGCCGCCGCGGAGGCCAAGGCGGAGGCCGCCGAGCGCGCCTCCCGCTCCGCCGAGCGCACGGCGCTGAGCGCCCCCTCCGGCTCTTCCTCCTCTTCCTCCTCCTCTTCCTCCGGTTCCTCGGTGTCGACCGCTTCGGCGCCCGCCTCCTCGTCCGCCACGGGCTCCGCGGCCTCCGTCGTCTCCTTCGTGCAGATGCAGGTCGGCGACGCGTACGTGTCCGGCGGCACCGGCCCCAACTCGTGGGACTGCTCCGGCCTCGTCCAGGCCGCGTTCCGCACGGTGGGCGTCGACCTGCCGCGCGTCTCGCAGAGCCAGTCGACCGCCGGCACCCAGGTCGGGCTCGGCAACCTCCAGCCGGGCGACATCCTTTACTGGGGCGGCGCGGGCAGCGCGTACCACGTCGGGGTCTACGTGGGCGGCGGCCAGTTCGTCGGTGCGCAGAACTCCTCCACCGGTGTGGTGCAGCGCCCGCTGGACTACGACATGCCGACCGGCGCGGTCCGCGTCCTCTGAGTCCCGCTCACTGAGTTCACGGATTCACAAGCGCCCAGGCGCACATCGACAGGCGCACATCGAAGGGCCGTCGCTCCCCCGCTCGGGAGCGACGGCCCTTCGCCGTTCCCGGCCATCGGTTCAGCCGGCCGATTCCACGTGCGCTTCCGCCGTGCGCGTCCAGCGTGCGCTTCCGGCTGCCGGTTCCAGCGAAAAGGCGACATCACCCCGGCGACCGCGGTTGACGTCGGGAACCTGCCGGACACCGGCCGCGCGCGCTTGTGAACTGGAGCGAACAGCCCCGCTCCACGAGCACAGGACGGCCCCGCCATGCGCCACACGCCCGCCACGGACACCGCCACCTCCGCCACGTCCCGCACCGGCGCTCCACCCCGCGCACACTTACGCGGCATCCCGGCGGTGTTCTCCCTGACGCTGGCCCTCTTCGCCATCGTCACCACGGAGATCCTGCCGATCGGTCTGCTGACGCCGATCGGGGCCGAGTTCGGCGTCGCGGACGGCACGGCGGGCCTGATGATGACGATGCCCGGCCTCCTCGCCGCCGTCGCCGCCCCGACGGTGACCCTCGCGACGGCCCGCGTCGACCGCAGGCTGATGCTCTGCGCCCTGGTCCTGCTGCTCGCGGTGGCCAACTTCCTCAGCGCCGCCGCGACGGCCTACTGGATGGTGCTGGTCGCCCGGGTCCTCGTCGGCGTCACCATCGGCGGCTTCTGGTCGATCGGCGCCGGGCTGGCCGGCCGGCTGGTCCCGCCCGCCTCGGCCGCGCGGGCCACGGCGGTCCTCTTCGCGGCCGTGCCCCTCGGCTCCGTCCTCGGCGTCCCCGCCGGCACGCTCATCGGCGATCTGGCGGGCTGGCGCACCGCGTTCGCGGTGCTGGGGCTGCTGAGCACCGGCGCACTGGCCCTGCTGCTCCTCACGCTCCCCACGCTGCCCCCGGCCGAAGTCACCCGCCTCCCGGTGCTCCGTAGCCTGCTGCGCGGCACGGGCACCCGGTACGCCCTGGGCATGACGTTCCTCGTCGTACTGGCCCATTTCGCCGCGTACACCTACGTAAGCCCCTTTCTGCGCCAGGCCACTGGGGCCGGTCCGGGCCGGATCACCGCCTTCCTGCTCGTCTACGGCGCCGCCGGGGTGCTCGGCAACTTCATCGGGGGCGCACTGGCCACCCGCGCCCCGCACCTCGCGTTCGGGGCGGTCGCCGCGACGATCGCCGCCGCGACCGCCCTGCTGCCCGCCCTCGGCCGCACCGACGCGGGCGCGCTCGCCCTGCTCGTCGCCTGGGGACTCGGCTACGGCGCGGTCCCGGTCTGCTCCCAGACCTGGTTCACCCGCGCCGCCCCACGGACCCCCGAGGCGGCGTCGGTCCTGTTCACCGCGTCCTTCCAGGCAACCCTCGCGGCCGGCGCCCTCACGGGCGGCACGATCGTCGACCACGCCTCGCTCCGCGCTGTCATGTGGTGGGGGGCGGTGGTGGCGGGGGGCGCGGTGGTGGTGGCGGGGCGGGCCGCGCTCGCCTCGCACACGCACGGCGGCCATCCGGGCTGAGGCGTCGGGCCCGCCGGCAGGAGGGGGTCGGCCCCGAAGAGCTCAGCTCCGCGCGCCCACGACCGCCGCGCGCTCCACGAGCACGAACCAGACGGTCTTCGCGGTCCGCACCCGCCCGCCGCGCGTCGTGGTCCCCCAACGGTCGGTCAGGCTCTCCACGATGACGAGCCCGCGCCCGCTCTCCGCGTGTGGCGCGTATGGCGTGTGTGGCACATGTGGCGCTACGCCCGGCTTCGGCAGCCGGGCCGGTTCGTCGTCGGTCACGTAGACCATCACCTGGCGCCGGTTCACCGTCACGTCGACCCGGATGCGGGCCGACCGCGTGTGGCAGTGCGCGTTGGACACCACCTCGCTCACGCACAACCGGGCGTCGTCGGCCAGCCCGGGGTGCTCGGTGGTCCGCAGCAGCGCTCCCACGAAATCCCGCGCGATGCGGGGCGCGGTGGGGGTGTTCGGCGCGACGAGCCGGTAGCGCTCGCCGCGCTGCGGGAGGTACGGGGCGGGCGCGGGCGGAACGGATACGGGGGTCATGGCACGGTCTCCCTACGGGTGTGGGTCTCCGGTACGTCGCCGGACCGTTCCGGTGGACCGTGGCATCGGCCGGGGCCCGTACGAGGTCAACTCGATTGAGGGTGGCTGCACTTCGGAGCACCGAGCCGTTGCCGGTCGATACCGTCGGACGCTAGGGCACAACATTGGGACGGCGCAACAATGGGACGGCCGTAGCACCCATACGAGTGGACCAGCGGCACAGTGGCGCGGCACACTCGTACCCGCACGAAAGGGAGGGCCGATGCCGCCAAGGAGCTACCCGACCGCCAGACAGAAGCGATTGGGCGCGGAGCTTCGCAAGCTGCGCGAGCGCGCCGGAATGTCCGGGAGCGAGGCCGCCGCGTTCCTGGGTGGCGAGCGCGCGCAGATCAGCCACATCGAATCCGGTCGCTACGGCGTGAGCGACCAGCGCGTACGTCGCCTGGCCGCCCATTACTCGGCCGGTGACAAGCACCTGGTGGACGCACTCGCGAGCATGGCCGAGGAGCGCACGAAGGGATGGTGGGACGAATACCGCGGCATACTCTCGCCGGGATTCCTGGACCTGGCCGAGCTGGAGCACCGCGCCACGTACATCCGCGCCATTCAGATGCTGAACATTCCGGGAATCTTCCAGACAGAGGCGTACGCACGGGATCTGATCCGCAGCGGCGTCTCCGACCTTCCGGCCGCAGAGCTAAACGCTCGTGTCGAGCACCGCGCGCGACGTCGGGACATCTTCGATCGGCCCGCCCCGACCTCGTTCGAGGCATTCGTCCACGAGGCCGCGCTCCGCATGCGCTACTGCGGCACCGGCATCATGCGCGAACAGCTCAACTTCCTTCACGAGGCTTCCACCTGGCCATCCGTGACGATCCGCGTCATCCCGTTCACAGCGCAGATCACCGGTTCGGCGCATTCGATGCTGTACGCAGGGGCCAGCATTCCGGCGCTCGACACCGTGCAGATCGACAGCGCTTTCGACGCCGGATTTCTGGACGCCGAAGCCCAGCTCGCCAGATACCGAGAACTGCTTGATTCCATCGAGTCGATCTCCCTCGGCCCGGAGGAATCGGCTCAGTTCATCCAACTCATCGCACACGAAATGTGAGTCGAAGCGACATGACCGACGCAATCAACTGGCAGAAGTCGTCATTCTCGGGAGCGGACAATAACCAGAGCTGCATCGAGCTGGCCCCCGTGGACGGTGCGATCAAGATGCGCGAGAGCGATGACCCCGACCTGGTCGTCACGACGAGCGTCGCCAAGCTCCGAGCCTTCGTCCTGGGCGTCAAGGCCGGCGAGTTCGACCACCTGATCTGACCAACTCAGCCGAACGCCCTCCGCCTGCACTCCAGGTGGAGGGCGTTTCGCGTGGTGAGGCACAACTTTGGGACGTCCCACTGTTGCGCCGCACACAATGGTGACGCTACGGTCACCGTACGTCGCCGCCCCGGTCGAGCGCATCACTCAACCGCACCGGGAGACGCCGTAACTTCCCCTGCATCCAGCCCAGTTGCAGGCCGCGCGCACCCCCACGCCGTGATCGGACGGTCGACCATGCGTACATCTCCCCGCCCCACCTCCGTAGAGGCCCGCGTCGAACGCGGCTTCCGGTTCGAAGTGCTCAGGTACGGGCCGGCGACCGGCTTCGTCCCGGAACCGGTCGACCTACGCGTCCTGCCCGGCCCCCGTGAGGCGATCCGCGCCATCCGCGTCCAGCTCCGCGCGAGCCACGTACTGGGGCTGACCCCGCGCGAGACGGCGCGGGCGCTCTACTGGGCGGACCAGGGCGGCTGGGTGCAGGCGCTCGGCGCGCTCCATCGCGGGGAGCCCTGCGGGTTCACGCTGATGCTCCGCAGGGGGCGCCACATCGAGTGGCACGTACGCCCCCTGCTGCACCTGTCGCTCACGCCTTCGGGGCCTCCGCCGGGAGCCCACCGAAGTGGGCAGCCGTCGCCTGCGGGTCCCCCGGCTCGGCTGCGCGGCGGTATTCGGCGTTGATGCGCTGGGCCTCTTCGAGCTGGTCCTCGAGGATCACGATGCGGCAGGCGTCCTCGATCTTCGTTCCCTGGTCGACGAGCTCACGGGCCCGTGCGGCGATGCGCAGCTGGTAGCGGGAGTAACGGCGGTGGCCGCCGTCCGAACGCAAGGGGGTGATCAGCCGGTTCTCACCGAGAGTACGGAGGAAGGCGGGGGTGGCGCCGAGCATCTCTGCGGCACGGCCCATGGTGTAGGCGGGGTAATCGTCATCGTCAAGAACATCGTTGGAACGGGGACTCCGAGGGGGCATAGCACCTCATCTTTCGGGGACACGATCGAGGGGCCCGAGTGCCTTGCGGCACCCGGGCCCCGAGCTTTCAACACCATCTACCGGCTGACTGCACCGGCCTTCTTGTTCCGCTTGTCCGCCTGGGAGGGCAGAGGTGCGGAGATCGCATATGCGTGACCGGGGACCACCTTCCGTTCCGGGGTCTGCGGTACCCGAGCGGCGCTCGTCCTCACTCGGGCGATCCTGATGGCGTCTGCTCCTTACCTCGTTCGAAATATCGGTCGTTACTGCGGGTACTGCGGGTACTGCTCGCGACCCCTGGGGCCGCTCGGCCCGGCTGCCAGCGAGGGAGCCCACCACTTCCGGCTCCGCCACTCCACCGCCGTTCCGCATCCTGTTCTGATCCTGCACGCACGGCAGTTCGTGTCTGCCGTGCCGTCCTTGCCGTCCTGGTTACGAGGAAAACACTACCCACGTCGAAAGCCAGATGTCTACTCTCCCCATGACAGTTTTTCTTCGTTGTGCAGTCGGCTTCTTCTTGCTGCACCCATGCGAGGGAAATTGCTCCGCTGTGGGCATGAAGACCGATGATCCGGGCACGCGAACCTGTCAGCGGTACAACCGACGCAGTGGGGTGATCGCGCATGAACAGCACGGCGACGACCGGCGCGGCAGCGCCCGAAGCCCTGGTCATCGAGGACGACAGCCCGGCAGGCGTGGCTCGCGCCCGCGATGCCACCCGCGCCTTCGCGCGCGGCCTGGACCCGGCCCTGGAAGCCGAAGCGGCGGACACCCTCGCCCTGGTGGTGTCCGAACTCGCCACCAACGCGGTGCGCCACGGGGGCGGCCGCTACACCCTCCGGCTCGACGCCACCGCCGAATCGGTGCACGTGGCTGTGAGCGACCCCAGCCCCTCGCCCCCGCGCGAACGCACCCCGGACCTGAGCGGCGGCACGGGGGGCTTCGGCTGGCACATGATCCGCCATCTCAGCGACACCGTGACCACCGTCCCCGGCCCGGGGCGGGGGAAGACCATCCACGCCCATCTGGGCCGACACCGGACCAAGGCGGGCAGTGCCGCCACCGCACAGCCGCCCCTGGCGATGCGCGGCCGCCGGAATGCCGTTCAGTGCTCCGGTGCGACTTCATGATCCAGGCTTAGTGATCCAGGCGTCCGGGGCGCTCATGAGGCGTCGAACGACTGGCACGTACGCCCCGCTCCCCACCTGACACTCACGCCCCCGGCGTCCGCGCACCGGTTCTTCAGTGCGCGATGCCGTCGATCAGTTCACGCGCGCCCTGGCGCAGCAGGCTGACGGCGACGGAGGTGCCGAGGGTCGCGGGGTCCAGGGGGCCCGCCCACTCGTGGGCGTTGAGGACGGTCTTGCCGTCGGGGGTGAACACCTTCGCCCGGAGGGAGAGTTCACCACTCCCCTCGACCTGGGCGTACCCGGCGATGGGGCTGTTGCAGTGCCCCTGCAGGACGTGGAGCAGCATGCGCTCGGCGGTGGTCTCCCGGTGGGTGGAGGCGTCACCGAGCTCGCTGATGACGTCGATGAGTGCGGTGTCGTCCTCGCGGCACTGCAGGGCAAGGACTCCCGCGCCGATGGGCGGGCACATCGTCTCGGGCGACAGCACCTCGGTGATCACGTCGGTGCGGCCGATCCGTTCGAGCCCGGAGAGCGCCAGGAGCAGCGCGTCGGCCTCGCCGGCGGCGAGCTTCTCCAGGCGCCGGTTGGCGTTGCCGCGCATCGGTACGCAGTCCAGGTGCGGGTGTGAGGCGGCCAGCTGGGCGACGCGCCGGACCGACGAGGTGCCGACGCGGGTGCCGGCCGGAAGCTCGTCGAGACGGAGGCCGCCCGGGTGGATGAGCGCGTCCCGGATGTCGTCACGGGCGAGGAACGCGGCGAACGTCGTACCGGCGGGCAGCGGCCGGTCGGCCGGGATGTCCTTGACGCAGTGCACCGCGAGGTCCGCCTCGCCCGCGAGGAGCGCCTGGTCGACCTCCTTCGTGAACGCGCCCTTGCCCTCGACCGCCGCGAGGTCGCCCATCCACTTGTCGCCGGTCGTCCTGACGGGGACGACCTCGGTGGCGGTGTCCGGGCAGCGGGCGGCCAGCAGGGCGCGGACGCGCTCCACCTGGGCGAGGGCCATGGGCGAATCGCGGGACACGATGCGGATGAGATTCAGTTCAGAGGCGGGCACAGCGCCCACGATAGACCTCGGCGCGAGGCACTCGGCGTCAACCCCCGGCGGTCATCTCAGCAATGTGCGGCGCGGGTTGGGGCATCGGACAGCAGTGCGAGACAGCCACCGGCGCACGGACGCCGGTGGGGTCATCCGGCTCGCAGACGGTCGAGGAAGTCGGCCACACCCTCGACCTGTCGGTAGGGCTCAAAGGCCGGAACGAGTTCACGGACCAGGGTGACGCACCGCCCGGCCCCGATCCTGGTGGCGAGGTCAAGTGATTCGGTGGTGACGGCAAGGGCCTGTTCGATGTCGTCGGACCGAAGGAATCCCTTGGCCTGGTAGGTCAAGAAGATGCCGCGCGTCTTGTCCCTGGCCCTCGGTAGGAGAGCCAGGCCCTCGGTCATCTTGGTCCGAGCTTCGCCGGTCCGGCCGAGGTCGAGCAGGCACTGTCCCGAATCCACCGCCAGGTCCGCCGGACTCATCCATGCGCACCAGCCCGGTGCGGGATCGACCGCAGGCGCCGCCAGTTCGGTCTCGGCCCGGGACAGGTCCCGGTAGCAGTCGGTCCGCCGACCGAGGGCCGCGTAAGCCCTGGCCCTGCGCACGAACAGCAGCGACCGGGCGGTGGGTGGCCGGTGCTCGAGATCGCGTGGCCGAGCTGTTCCACGGAGACAGCAGGCATGCCCAGCCAGTTGGACTGGTAGGCGAAGTCGGAGAGCACCCCGGCGCCGAAGTCTCGGTCACCTGCGGCGTGGGAGGCGTGCAGGGCCGCTGTCCAGAGCTTGCCTGCCGCGTAGTGCTTCCCCTGATCGAAGCGGTACCAGCCGCAAGTGGTGGACAGCGCGGCGGCCAGGGAGTGCAGACGCATGCCGGTCCGTTCGGAGCACCGGCCGCCGTCGATCAGGTCGGTGACTGTGGCCAGGTGGGCATCCGCGAGCTTGATTGTGTGCTGGCGCTGTTCGGTGGGAAGGGCCGTCAGCTTCGCGCTGGTGTCCTCCAGCCAGTCGACGAGTTCGGTGTCGACAGCCGTCCGCCCGCTGAGTGCGGCGCTGAGGCGGCCCGTCTCGATCGTGGCCCACTGGGCGGCGAGGCCGGCCAGCGCAGCCGCGCTGTAGGTCATGAAGCTGCGACGGTCCATGGCTGCTTTCTGTGCGTCTCGAAGTACGTGAACCGGGTACGCCGTCCCGAGTGGCATGGGGAGGTCCCGGCCGGGAAGCCAGTCGGGCCAGCCGCACAACTCCACTTCGCTCAGGGGGATGCCCAAGGCTTCGGCTATCAGGATCTGTGAGTCGGGGCCGGGCTTCTTGCGCCCGTTCTCCCAGCGGCTGACGGCTGTCTTGTCCGTACCGGAACGGAGTCCGTGTCTGCGGGCGACCCGGTCGAGGTGTGCGGCCAGGTCGCTCTGCGACCACCCGCGCAGTTCGCGGGCGTAGGCGAGGGGGTGCCGGATCGGATCGTCCACGCACCAATTCCACCATCGACAGTATCCGCAGGGATACGGCGAGTGAGGGCGGGACAACCCCGGGACTACACATGGGACCTGTTCGGCGGCCGGTCTCTGGGCTGTACTCAACACACATCGACAAGTTCCCGCATGCAGCGGAAGGACACTGCCATGAAACGACGCCCCGAAGCCATCGGCCTGGACCCCGCGACGATCGGAGACCACTTGCCGGGCCTGGTCGCAGCGAGCCAAAGGATCGAGGAGACCCCGATGTCCATCCCCGTCCAGCCGTGGGGCATCAACCGCCTGGCCCTCTACCCGAACACCGTGCGGTACCCGTTCACCCGGACCGAGATCGACCCCGAGACGCAGGCGACACGCTACTTCGACCCGGCGGGCCGGGCCGTCGACATGAGTAGCGCACACGGCACCAATCAGTCGACGGCCTCACCGACCGCGACCGGTTCCGACGGCGGCGGCTCGCAGCCGCCCGCTCCCGCGGACTCGGACGCGCTCGAAGACCACGTGCCGGACTGACATGACCGACTCGCCGGTTCTCGTCATCACCGCACTCGGTGACGTCACAGCGGATCTGGTGCTGAGTGAGCTGTACGGCCGGGGCATCCCGGCCGTACGGCTCGACCCCGCAGTCGACTTCCCCGAGCCGGCCCGCATGAGCGTCCGGGTCGGGGCAGCCTCGTTCACGGGGAATCTGGCCACAGCTTCCAGACACGTCGAACTCTCCGCCGTCCGTTCGGTCTACTGGCGGCGCCCCACGCCCTACGGCGACCCGAGGCGGAGCGAGTCGCCGCCGCAGCGGTTCGCCCTCGAACAGTCCCGCGCCGGATACACGGGAACGCTGACCGCGCTCCCCGGAGCGCTGCACGTCAACCACCCCGTCCGTAACCGAGCCGCCGACCACAAGTCCGGCCAGCTCGGCACAGCCGCTCGCCTCGGCTTCTCTGTTCCCGAGACCCTGATCACGAACGTTCCGCGGCACGCCCGCGAGTTCGCCGCCGAGCACGGGACCGTGATCTACAAACCGGTTCATGGCGTGCACCTCACAGGTGAGGACGGCCGTAACCGGACCATCTGGGTTCGTCCCGTGCACGCCGACGAACTGGACGACTCGATTGCCCTGTGCCCCCACCTGTTCCAAGCCTGTGTCCCGAAGATCGCGGACATCCGGCTCGCCGCCGTCGGTGACAAGTTGTTCGCCACACGGATCGACACCACCGGAGATCACTTGGACTGGCGGCAGGATCAACGTCTGATCACCTGCTCGCCGATGCCCATCCCGTACACGGTCCGCGAGGGCGTGGAGTACTTCCTCCGCGCGTTCGGGCTCACCTTCGGCGCCTTCGACTTCGCGCTCGACGGAAACGGCCGATGGTGGTTCCTCGAATGCAATCCGAACGGGCAGTGGGCGTTCGTCGACGAGCCCACAGTCCGGGACATCGCGAGCGCGCTCGCTGACATCCTCCAGAAGGGCTCCCCCACATGACCCCTGACAACTCCGCAGCCCTGCGCCGCCGCCTCGTCGAAGAGCTCGTCCACGAAGACCTGCTGCACGACTCGGACGTGCTCCGCGCGGCCGGGGCCGTACCGCGCGAGACGTTCCTCGGTCGCGCGGTCTACCTGCCGAGCGACCCGCCGGGTGTCACCGTGTGGACGCCCACTCGGCGCGCCGACGTTCCCGCCGAAGAGTGGATGCGCCTCACCTACCGGAACGCGACGTGGGTGACGCAGATCGACGGAGTGCTCGCGGAGGACGCCGCCGGACCGGTCACCGGCGGCACGCCGACGTCGTCCTCGACCCTCCCCGGGCTGATCCTTTGGATGATCGAGCAGGCCCGGGTCGCGGCCGGCACCCGGGCCCTGGTCATCGGCGCCGGTACGGGGCTTTCGACCGCCTACGTCTGCGAGATCGCGGGCGAGGACACCACCACCGCGATCGAGACCGACCCCGGCGTCGCGGAGCGGGCTCGCGCAGCCCTCGCCGAGGCCGGGTACGAGCCGACGCTGATCACAGGCGACGGGCTGCGCGGGCATGCCGACCGGGCACCGTACGACGTCGTCCTCGCGTTCTGCTCCATGCGCCATGTCCCGTACGGCCTGCTCCGGCAGGTCAGGAAAGGGGGAACCCTGCTCGTCACGCTGGCCGGGTGGGGGTTCGGGCACGGACTGGTGCTGCTCATCGCCGACGGGGAGGGCGGAGCGCGCGGCCGGTTCCTGCCCGGGTACACCTCGTTCATGATGGCCCGCACACACGACCGGCCGCCGCACGGCCCCTTCGAGCTGCTGCCGGGCGAACAGCGGCCGAGCAGGATCGACCCCGCCCTGCTCGACGACTGGAACGGGCGGTACGTCGCCCAGCTCGCCGCGCCCTCGGCCGAACGGCTCGGCGCGGGGGACGACCAGATCCTGCTCGACGTCGCCACAGGCTCGCAGGCGCGCACCCGGGCTGCCGAGGGCGGCGACGGGTGGACCGTGATCCAGCGCGGCCCGCTCAAGCTGTGGGACGCCGTCGAGGAGTCGGTCGCCCGCTGGCAGGCCCACGGTTCGCCGCACCTGTCCGAGTTCGGTATGACGATCACACCCCATGCCCAGCGAGTGTGGCTCGGCACTCCGGACGGTCCGGGCTGGATGCTGCCCGTCTAGAGCGCGTCTCTTTGATGGGTTGACCTGATGTGTCTGTTCGGATAGTGATCACTGGCGATGTGGGACCGGATCGAGCCGCAGATGTCGGCAGATCAGGTCCGTGGACGACAGTGGGCCGACCACCACCGGACCCTGGAAGCCATCGCGCGGAAGTACCGCACCTGCTCACCTTGGCGTGACCTGCCGGAGGCAGCTTGGACCTCTTCAGGCCGCACACGAACGCTTGCTCAGGTGGGCCGTCGAGCGGTGCATCGCCCGACTCAAGCAGTGGCGCGGTCTCGCAAGGCGGTCGGACAAGCCCGCCAGCGCCCACCAGGCCGCACTCCACCTTGTTGCCATCCCTATCTGGACCCGGCGCTGAGCGAGGCTCCGAAGGATTCGTCAGGCCGGCGGCCCATGCACGACGAGCCGGTTCTGCTCTCCGTCAAAGACTCCGGCCAAGACATCGGCGTCCAGCCGGTCCCCACCGAAGAGCCCCCGCTGGTCGACGTGCACGATCAGAATGTCGTGGCTGTCGATCACCTCAGAGATGCCCCGAGCCTCGATCGTGTCCGACCATGCGTCCAGGTTCCGGCCGAACCACTCCGGCAGTCCGCACGGCTCGCTCACCGCGTCCCAGAAGTCGTTGAGTGTCTCGATCAACCGACCACGCAGGTCAACGACCAACTCGCTATCAGTCATCGCAGCAGACTATCCAGCCCCCACCACGAGGCATTTACCGGTCAGAGAGACAGGCTCCAGGAGGGGGCTCGAAGACCGCGCTGCGTGGCGAACTTCACGACCTTCGGGTTGCCGATCAGCTTCACGAAGGCGCGACCCTTCGTCGTTCAGCAGCCGCCGTAGGTGCCCTTGAGCACCCTTTGGGTGCTTGTTCAGGACCAGTTCGCGCTGCGCCGGGGTCGCACGGGCGTGCACGTGCACGATGACGTCCAATGCCATCTCGCCCGACTCCATGGCGTACACCGCACCTCACAAAGCGGTTCGACGGACTTCGCCGTTCTGGGCGTCAGGGTTTCGGCCCGCCTCGATTTCCATGCAGCCCACCGTCCTGCTGCCGCTCGCAGCTTCCGTCGAAGAGGCCGCCGAGAAGGACACAGGCAGATTCTCAGGCCTTCGGCGCCACCTTGGAGAGGCCGTTGATGATGCGGTCCATCGCGTCGCCGCCCGTCGGGTCGGTGAGGTTGGCGAGCATCTTCAGGGTGAACTTCATCAGCAGCGGGTGGGTCAGGCCGCGCTGGGTGGCGATCTTCATGACCTTCGGGTTGCCGATCAGCTTCACGAAGGCGCGGCCCATCGTGTAGTAGCCGCCGTAGGTCTCCTTGAGCACCTTCGGGTAGTTGTTCAGGGCCAGTTCGCGCTGGGCCGGGGTGGAGCGGGCGTGGGCCTGGACGATGACGTCGGCGGCGATCTGGCCCGACTCCATGGCGTACGCGATGCCTTCGCCGTTGAACGGGTTGACCATGCCGCCCGCGTCACCGACGAGCAGCAGGCCCTTGGTGTAGTGCGGCTGGCGGTTGAAGGCCATCGGGAGGGCGGCGCCGCGGATCGGCATCGTCATGTTGTCCGGGGTGTAGCCCCAGTCCTCGGGCATGGACGCGCACCAGGCCTTGAGGACCTCGCGCCAGTCCAGCTCCTTGAAGGCGGCGGAGGAGTTGAGGATGCCGAGGCCGACGTTGGAGGTGCCGTCGCCCATGCCGAAGATCCAGCCGTAGCCGGGCAGCAGCCGGTCCTCGGTGCCCCGGCGGTCCCAGAGTTCCAGCCAGGACTCCAGGTAGTCGTCGTCGTGGCGGGGCGAGGTGAAGTACGTACGGACCGCGACGCCCATCGGGCGGTCCTCGCGGCGGTGCAGGCCCATCGCGAGGGAGAGCCGGGTGGAGTTGCCGTCGGCGGCGACGACGAGGGGGGCGTGGAAGGTGACCGGGGTCTTCTCCTCGCCGAGCTTCGCGTGCACGCCGGTGATCCGGCCGGTGCGGGGGTCGGTGATCGGGGCGCCGACGTTGCAGCGCTCGTACAGCCGCGCGCCGCCCTTCTGCGCCTGGCGGGCCAGCTGCTCGTCGAAGTCGTCTCGCTTGCGGACCAGGCCGTAGTCCGGGTAGGAGGCGAGATCCGGCCAGTCCAGCTGGAGCCGGACACCGCCGCCGATGATGCGCAGGCCCTTGTTGCGGAGCCAGCCCGCCTCTTCGGAGATGTCGATGCCCATGGAGACGAGCTGCTTGGTGGCGCGCGGGGTGAGGCCGTCGCCGCAGACCTTCTCGCGGGGGAAGGCGGTCTTCTCCAGGAGGAGGACGTCCAGGCCCGCCTTGGCGAGGTAGTACGCGGTCGTGGAGCCGGCTGGGCCTGCCCCGACGACGATCACATCCGCACTGTGTTCGGACAGGGGCTCGGTCACGGTCGGATCTCCCGAAGACTCGAAATCGCGTGCCGCGCGGCACATGTCCCGTGCAGTCTATGGGGGCCTGCTGATCAACCTCCCGAAGGGCTCCCCACATGTCGATCGCGCCCCGCGCACTCCCTGTCGTTCAGCTGCGTGTCCCGACCGACGAGGACGCGGTGGCCTGGCACCGCGCCTTCGCGGACCCCGAGGTCATGGCGTTCCTCGGCGGCCGCCCGTCCGAGCTGTCGCTGTACGACGAGTGGACCGCCAGGCAGCGCCGCCTGGATGCCGAACGCGGCTTCTGCCTCTGGAGCGTGCTCGACGAGGACGGCGGGTTCGTCGGCTTCACCGGTGCGCAGCCCTGGCCACAGAGCGCGTACGGGCCGGTGGGCGAGATCGAGATCGGCTGGCGGCTGGCCCGTCCGGCGTGGGGCCGGGGCTACGTGACGGCGGCCGCGCGCCTCACGCTGGAGCGGTTGCGCGCGGCCGAGGTGGAGCGGGTGGTGGCGGCGGTCGACGAGCGGAACGAGCGGTCGGTCGCGGTGGCCCGGCGCCTCGGCATGGAGCCGGCCGAGACCTTCACGGAGCCCCGGTCGGGGCAGCCGGTGCGCTGCTTCCGGCTGGAACTGGAGCGGGAGCCGGGCCGGTGAGCCGGTGAGCCGACTGGACCGCTGAGCCCTGTGAGCCGGTGAGTCCGGTGAGGCGGTGAGTCCGGTGAGCCCGGTGAGCCGGTGAGTCCGGTAAGGCGGTGAGTCCGGTGAGCCCACTGGGCCGGTGAGCCAGGTGGGCCGCCCGCCGTGGCGCGGAGCCCGGTGAAGGGCCGGGCCCCGTGCTGCGCTGTCAGGCGCGGACGCCCCGGTGCAGCGCGACCACGCCGCCGGTGAGGTTGCGCCAGGCGACGTCCGACCAGCCGGCCCGCTGGAGCCTGGCGGCGAGCCCGGCCTGGTCGGGCCAGGCGCGGATCGACTCGGCGAGGTAGACGTACGCGTCGGGGTTGGACGACACCGCGCGCGCGACCGGCGGCAGGGCCCTCATCAGGTACTCGGTGTAGACGGTCCGGAACGGTGTCCAGACCGGCTGGGAGAACTCGCAGATGACGACCCGGCCGCCCGGCTTCGTCACCCGGTACAGCTCGCTCAGCGCCGCGTCCGTGTCCTGGACGTTGCGCAGCCCGAAGGAGATCGTCACCGCGTCGAACGTCTCGTCCCGGAACGGCAGCCGCGTCGCGTCGCCCGCGGTGAACGGCAGCCAGGAGTTGCGCTTCTTGCCCTCCTGGAGCATGCCGATGGAGAAGTCGCACGGCACGACGTACGCCCCGGTCGCGGCGAACGGCAGCGAGGACGTCGCGGTCCCGGCGGCCAGGTCGAGGACCTTCTCCGCAGGCCGGGCGTGGACCGCCTTGGCGACCTCCTTGCGCCACAGCCGGGCCTGGCCGAGCGAGAGCACGTCGTTGGTGAGGTCGTAGTTCGCCGCCACGTCGTCGAACATCGAGGCGACTTCGTGCGGCTGCTTGTCCAGGGAGGCTCGGGTCACGTCTCCCATTCAAGCAGTCCGCCCGGGGGGCGGCGGGGCGGGCCCGCCGCCCGGCCACCCAGCCCTGCCGTACCGCTCAGCATTCGGACAGGACACGGACAGCACAGGACTCGGACACTGATTCGGATTCGGCTTCAACCTTTCCGGCCCGTGAGCTCTCAGTAACAGGAGGAGAGACCACCGACGGACCGTGAAGGGGGCCGGATGAGCGCGGGGACCGGCCCGGACGCCGACAGCTTCGAGGAGTTCGCGCGGGCGAGCCAGCGCCGGCTGTACCGCACCGCGTACCTGCTGTGCGGCGACGCCGAGGCGGCCCGTGACCTGACCCAGACGACGCTGGCCAAGCTGTTCCAGCACTGGCACCGGGTGAGTGCCGCCCACCATCCGGACGCCTACGCCCGGACCGTGCTGACCCGCACCTACATCGCCGAGCGGCGGCGACGGCTGCGCGACTTCCGTGCCCATACGCCGATCGCGGCGCACGCGCCCGCGATCGGCCCCGAGCTGACGGTCACGCTGCTGGCCGCCCTGGCCGAACTGCCGCCCCGCGCGCGGGCGATGGTCGTGCTGCGCTACTGGGAGGACCTGAGCGTCGAGACGGTCTCCGACCTGCTGCGGTGCAGCCCGTCCACCGTGAAGAGCCAGTGCTCGCGCGCACTCGCCACGCTGCGTAAGCGGCTGGGCGACGCACACCTCTACACCACCCGAAGCTGAGGAGAACCGTCGTGGACACGTCTTCTGACCGCTTTCCCGGCGACCGGGCACCAGAACCGGACGAAGGAGCAGCGGAGGCCGGCTTCCTGCTGATCAGGGCCGCCATGGAACAGGCGACGGACGAGGCACCTGCCCTGCCCGACCTGGTGCCCGGCGCCCTGGTCCAGGGCCGGCGGCGCCGCACCCGGGCCCGCGTGACCATCGGGGCGGCGGTGACGGGTGTGGTGGCGCTCGGTGTGCTCGGCGCGGTGCTGCCGCTGTGGAGCGGGGGCGGCGGCGCGGAGCCCGCCCGGGGGTGGTCCGCCGCCTCGCAGCGTACGAGCGTCTCTCCGTCGCCGGACCAGGCCCCGGGCCCGTCCCCGACTCCCACGAACGTGCCGTCACCGGTTTCGTCGGACGTGCCGTCGGAGGCGTCATCGGCCCCGCAACCCCCCTTTGCCACGGACGCCCCCGGGCCGTCCACCGTGCACGTCGAGCCGTCCCCCGGCCAGTCCTCGATGGCCGACCTGCCGGCTGCCGAACGCATCCGGCAGGAGAAGTTCCAGCTGCACGCCGCGCTGCTGTTCGGGGAGTTGCTGCCCCGGCAGGCCGGTCCGGTCCATCCGGTGGACCTCGCCGTCAGCCGGTACCAGGCCGGGAGGGACGGCACCGTCTTCCCGATCGTCTTCTCGGTACGCCCCGGGAGCGATCGGAGCGTCGCTCCGCAGGAGGCGCCGTGCAGCGAATACCCGGACACGAAGCTGCGGTGCGAGCAGGCGACGCTTCCCGGCGGGATCGAGGCCCATGCCGTGACCTCGGTGGCCGACCTGAACGGGGCTCCGGTCTCCACGGGCACCGTCGTCCGGTTCACCTACGGCACCAGCACCGTCGCCCTCTCGGTCGACGGTGACGAGGACACGACGAGGCCGGCCCCCGTCACCGCTGATCAATTGCTCGCCGTCGCGGGGAACTCCAGGTTCCTTGAGCTTGTGAAGTACGCGGCGGCACACCCCATGGAACCGAAGGAGTACGCGGATCGTGTCGGCTGAGGTACGCAGACAGCAGAGACAGCGACATGGCGGGGGGTCCCGGCGGCGCTCGCGGCGGGAGCGCCGCCGCCGCAGCCGAATACGGTTGCTGCTCGCGGTCCTCGTGCCGGCGGCGGTGGCCTGTGTCGCGGTCGCGGCCGCACCGCTGTGGACGGACGGGGACGGTCTATCGACGGCGGCCGCCGCGTCCGGGTCGGACGGTCCCGCCAAGGACCCGGCTGCCTCGGCCTCGGCGTCCGGTCCCGGCTCGAAGACCGGGGCCGGCACAGGGCCGAAGGTGAGCCACAGGCCCAAGGCGAGCCACAAGCCCGGCCCGAAGACGAAGCCCGGTTCCGGGTCCGGCTCCGGCTCCAAGACCGGCGGCCACCCCGCCATCCCCCCGTCCGGCCCCGGCACCTTCACGGTCGCGCGGGCGGGCGCGACCTCGGGCGGCGGCAACGCCTACCGGGTCGAGGTCGAGGACGGTTCCGGCGTCGACCCGGACGCGGCCGCCGAGCAGATCGCCGGTTTCCTGGCCGCGCCGCGCGGCTGGGCGCACGGCGGCGAGCACACGTTCCACCAGGTCACGGATGGCCCGGCAGGGCTGGTCGTCCGCATCGCCACGGCGGCCACGACCGACCGGATCTGCGGGAGCAGCGGCCTCGACACGCACGGCGAGGTCAACTGCCGCGTCGGCGTGAACGTCATGGTCAACCTCAAGCGCTGGCAGACCGGTTCACCCGAGTTCGACGGCCCCCTGGCCGACTACCGCGCCCTCATCATCAACCACGAGGTCGGCCACTGGCTCGGCCACGGCCACGAAACCTGCCCCGGCAAGGGCCGCCCCGCGCCCGCCATGATGCAGCAGATCTACGGCCTCAAGGGCTGCGTCGCCAACGCCTGGCCCTACGACACCAACGGCCGATACCTGAGCGGACCATCCGTACCCTGACACCCCTGTGACTGGCGTCCACGGCCACTGGTCACGCTCTGCGCCAGGCGCCCAGCAGTTCTACGGGCCCGTACGCCGCCTGGAGCCCGGAACAGGCGGTCCCGTTGCGCGAGACCGCCACGAGCGGCACCGGCTCGTCGGTGAGCGCGGCCCGGTGCTTCTGGAGCGCGGCCAGGTCGTGGCTGTCGAACGCGGAGTTCTCCAGCCACTTGACCGAACCGAGGAAGAGCAACTCCTTGGCCACCGGCTGCCGGTCGGCACCGACCAGGTCGATTTCGACATCGTTGCTTCGGGTCCAGTAGCCGCCGATCGCCGGAGCGGCGGGCAGGAGCCCGTCCGGCAGGAGGCGGGCGAGGGATTCCCGGACGAGGGGTTCGATCGCACGCCCCCGCCAGCTCGTCCACTGCTCCTTGATCCGCCGCAGCGTGAGATCCCCCCGCATCCGCTCGATCTCCGCCATGTGCGGATCAAGGAACGAGAGCCAGAACCGTAGGTAGGGATCGGCCACGCGGTAGCGGCGTTCCTTCGACGGCCTCAGTGAGAGGGGCAGCTCGGCTGCTACCACCCGCTTCTCGGTCAGGACGTCGGCGGCTCGCGTGAGGGTGGTGTGGGCGATACCGCCCGCCGCGCGAGCGATGTTGGTGAAGGTTCTCTCGCCGCTTCCGATGGCCCGCAGGACCTGCCGGCTCATCGTCTGCGGCGGAAACTCCGCGGCAAGCGATCGCTCGGCGGAGACCAGCAGCGCCGAGATCGGGTTGTCGAGCGAGTCGCGGAGGAACTCCCGGACATCTGCTCCGGGCCGCCACTCCGCGCAGATCAGCGGAAGGCCGCCGGTGATCAGAGCGGCGTCGAAAGCGGCTGCCGGCTCAAGCCCGAGCATCTCGCCGATGTCGGCCGGGTTCAGCGGCCCCACGACCATGTCCCGGCCACGCTGGTTGAAGGGGCGGTCGTAGCTGTTCAGCGCCTCCATCATCGCCAGGTCGGAGCCGACCAGGAGGAGCAGTACGGGTTTGCGACTCAGCAGACGGTCCCATGCTCGCTGGAGCATGCCCTCGAAGGCGTCGATGCGGTCCATCAGGTACGGAACCTCGTCCATGACGACCACGCTCGGGCTGTCGTCGGGAAGGATCTCCGCGAGCAGCCTGAATGCCGCATTCCATTGCGTCGGCGTCTCCTCGGAGAACAGTGCCCGCTCCGGCAGGGCGGATCTGGCGACGGTGTCGAGCAGCTCCGTCAGCTCGTCCTCCGCTCCGCCCCCCGCCGCGGTGAAGAAGAGGTGCGGCACCTCGGCGCGTCGGAGGAATTCCTCGACGAGGCTGGACTTGCCGACTCGTCTGCGTCCGCGCATCAGGATGCACTGTCCGGGCTTCGCCGAGCCGACGGCGTCGTGGACCGACCGCAGGGCTCTGCCGAGCACGTTCAGCTCGTGGTCCCGTCCGATGAAGCGCCTCACACAAGCCTCCCGTCAAGGAAAGTATCGGTAGCGATACTATCTCTGACGCTACCATCCCTTCATTCGGGTGCGACTCTCGCGACACTGCGCCTCGGTGGCCCCGGCACGCTTTCCGAGCGAGTGGACTGAACCAATCCGAGCCCGCAGCAGTCATTACAGGGGGAAGTACGAACACCGGAGTACTCCGGAGCACTGGGGAGGGGCGCGGATGTCCGGATCGGACGTGCGTCAGCAGGGGCAGCGAAGACGTGGCCGGAACCGGCTGCTCGTCATGGCCGTCGTCCCGGCCGTCCTGGTGGCGGCCACCGTGGCGGGGCTGCGGTGGAAGAGCGAGCGCGCGGGCGGTACCGGCGACTCGGGCTCCGCCGCCTCGTTCACCGTCGCCCGCGCGGACGCGTCGGCCACCGGCAGGGGTCACGCGTACCGGGTCGAGGTGGAGGACGGCTCCGGCCTGGACCCGGACAAGGCGGCTGCCGAGGTCGCCCGCATCCTGGCCGCGCCCCGGGGCTGGTCGCACCACGGCGAGAACACCTTCCGCCAGGTGGCCCAAGGGCCGGCGGGGCTGGTCGTACGCATCGCCTCACCCCGGACCACGGACCGGATCTGCGGGAAGAGCGGCCTCGACACGCACGGCGAGGTCAACTGCCGTGTCGGCGTGGACGTCATGGTCAACCTCAAGCGCTGGCAGACCGGTTCGCCCGAGTTCGACGGCCCCCTGGCCGACTACCGCGCCCTCATCATCAACCACGAGGTCGGCCACTGGCTCGGCCACGGCCACGAGACCTGCCCCGGCGCAGGCCGCCCCGCGCCCGCCATGATGCAGCAGATCTACGGCCTCAAGGGCTGCGTCGCCAACGCCTGGCCCTACGACACCAACGGCCGATACCTGGGCGGACCATCCGTGCCCTGAGGCTCCTGAGGAAACCGCGCCGCTCAGCGCCGCCGGTACACCAGCCGCCCGGCGAGGACGGTGACCACGCAGGACGCCGCCCCCACCGCGACGAGCGCGGTCTCGTCGGGCACGTCGAAGACCGCGAAATCGGCGCGGACGCCGGTGCCGAGCGGGGTGTGCACGGAGCCCGGCAGGTCACGGCCCCCGGCGAGCGGATCGAGGTCCCGGACCTCACTGTCGGGAACCCCGGCGGCGGGCGGCACCTCGACCAGCCCGGAGCGGGACACGGCGGTACGCACGGCCGGGTCGCGGAAGGGGCCGGTGAGGTGCGTCGTGCCGTGCCGCAGCATCTGCTGGAGGCCCCGCCGTACGCTCCCGGCCCACCGGGTCGCGTCCAGCTCGCCCGCGAGCCGCGCGAACGCCCCGCCCGAGAGCGGTTCGGTCCCGAGCGCGTCCGCCTCTCGCGGGTCGGGGTGGTAGCAGCGGGTCAGCAGCCACTCGGCGTGCGGCTGCCGGAGGCCGGGGGCGATGACTCCCGGCCACTGCCGCACCCGCGCCGACGGGTACGCGGCGGCGACCTCGTCGTACGGGCCGAGGGCGGTGATCCGGTCCCCGTCCACGGCCACCGCGCCCCGCTCGACCACGGCCGCGCCGGCCGGGAGTACCAGCGGCGCGGCGTGAACGGTCAGCACGGCGTCGTCAGTTGGCGCTGAGGAGCTTCAGCTCCGGGTGGGCGGTGCCGCCGGCGATCGCGGTGGACGAGATGTGCGAGACGACGCGCTCGTCGACCGGGTCGTTCGCCGGGTCGTCGTGCACGACGAGGTGCTCGTAGGTGGTGGCGCGCTGGGCCGGGACCCGGTCCGCCTTGCGGATCAGGTCGATGATCTCCAGCCGGTTGGAGCGGTGCTTGGCACCGGCCGATGAGACGACGTTCTCCTCCAGCATGATCGAGCCGAGGTCGTCCGCGCCGTAGTGCAGCGACAGCTGGCCGACCTCCTTGCCGGTGGTGAGCCAGGAGCCCTGGATGTGGGCGACGTTGTCCAGGAACAGCCGGGCGATGGCGATGATCCGCAGGTACTCGAAGAGCGTGGCCTGCGTCTGGCCCTTCAGCTTGTTGTTCTCCGGCTGGTACGTGTAGGGGATGAAGGCGCGGAAGCCGCCCGTGCGGTCCTGCACGTCCCGGATCATGCTGAGGTGCTCGATGCGCTCGGCGTTGGTCTCGCCGGTGCCCATCAGCATGGTGGAGGTCGACTCGACGCCCAGGCCGTGCGCGATCTCCATGATCTCCAGCCAGCGCTCGCCGGACTCCTTGAGCGGGGCGATCGCGGTACGCGGACGGGCCGGCAGCAGCTCGGCGCCGGCGCCCGCGAAGGAGTCGAGGCCGGCGGCGTGGATGCGGCTGATGGCCTCCTCGGCGGAGACCTTGGAGATCCGGGCCATGTGCTCGATCTCGGAGGCGCCGAGCGAGTGGATGACCAGCTGCGGGAACGCCTTCTTGATCGCGGAGAAGTGCTCCTCGTAGTACTCCACGCCGTAGTCCGGGTGGTGCCCGCCCTGGAACATGATCTGCGTTCCGCCGAGCTCGACGGTCTCCGCGCAGCGGCGCAGGATGTCGTCGAGGTCGCGGGACCAGCCCTTGGCGGTGTCCTTGGGCGCCGCGTAGAACGCGCAGAACTTGCACGCCGTCACGCACACGTTCGTGTAGTTGATGTTGCGCTCGATGATGTACGTCGCGATGTGCTCCGTACCGGCGTAACGGCGTCGGCGTACGGCGTCGGCGGCCGCGCCCAGCGCGTGCAGCGGAGCGGAGCGGTAGAGGTCGAGCGCCTCCGCCGGAGTGATCCGACCGCCTTCGGCGGCTCGGTCGAGGATGGGCTGGAGGTCGGCCTTCTCGGTCACCGGGCTGTCACCTTTCGGCGGTTTTTCAACGGATCTACGGACCGGTTCAGCGTACGCCAGCCCTGCCGCAGGTCAGCCGCCGGACCGGTTGAGCGTGCCGTAGGGAAGCCCCGCGCCCCGCTCGTCGGACCGGAAGCGCAGGGTGTCGTCGGTGACGCGGGTGAAGTGGATGTCCGTGGTGGTGGTCGTGCACAGGCCTGCGGTGCCGGGGCGTTCCGGGTCGGCGCGCTCCCGCAACGTCAGCTCCTTGTCGGTGGCGGAGGTGAGGGAGGCGACGCTGTGACAGCTGACCTCGACGCCGAGGCTGGAGATCGTCGTGCTCGTACGGACCACGTCGGCGCCCTTCTTCCCCTTCCTGATCACCACGCTGAGCGTGCCGTGCGGCTGGCCGGTCGTCTTCTCGGTGAGCGGCCCCTCCCAGGTGCCGATGAAGCCCTGCGGTACCTCGACGGCCCGGCGGTCCGGAGTGGCTTCGGCGCCGTCCCCCGGGCGGGTCGGCGCGGGGGACGCGGTGGCGCCCGGGGTGCGGTCGGTGCCTCCGTGTCCGGCGGTGTTGTCGCCGCCACCGCCCGGCATCAGGTCCAGCACGTAGGCGCTGCCCACCGTCACCGCGGCCAGCGCACCGGCCACCGCGAGGGCGACGGTGCAGCTCAGCCTGCGCCCCCGGCGCTCGCCCGGCCGGGAGTCGGCGCTCACCGTCACGGCGAACCGGGGGTCGGGGGCGCGCTGCGCCGGCACCCCGTCCGTCCCCGGCGCGGGCGGGAACGGCGGCGGCGTCGGGCCGGCCAGGTGGGCGGCCGGTTCGACCGGCGGACCGAACACACCGAGGGCGGGGCCCCCGTTGGCCCCGTGCGAGGCGTTGGTGAACGGCACCGGACCCGATCGCACCGGGGCGTCCTGCGGTTCCAGGTCCAGCAGCGCGACCGCGGACCGGCTGACCTCGCGCACCAGCGGGCCGGGCAGCCAGCCCGCCGCCACCCGGGCCGCCGCGCCGTCGGGGGCCAGCCGGTGCGCGAGCTCCGCCGGAGTGGGCCGGTGCGCCGGGTCCTTCGCCAGGCAGGAGGCGACGACCTCGCGCAGCGGGCCCGCCAGCTCACCCAGTTCGGGCTCCTCGTGCACCACCTTGTAGAGCAGCACGGCGGAGGAGTCGCCGAGGAAGGGGGCCGCGCCGGTGGCCGCGTACGCGAGCACCGCGCCCAGCGAGAAGACGTCGGCCGCGCCCGAGATCTCCCGGCCCCGGATCTGCTCCGGGGCCATGTAGCCGGGCGAGCCGACCGAGACCCCGGTGGAGGTGAGCGAGGCGGTGGCGTCGACAGCCCTGGCGATCCCGAAGTCGATCAGGCGGGGGCCATCGAGGGCGAGCAGGACGTTGGAGGGCTTCACGTCCCGGTGGATCAGGCCCTGTTCGTGGACCGCCCCGAGCGCCTCGGCCAGCCCGGCGCCCAGGGTGCGTACCGCGTGTTCGGGCAGCGGGCCGTGTTCGGCGACCGCGGCGGAGAGCGGGGGCCCGGCCACGTAGCCGGTCGCGACCCACGGGACGGGTGCGTCGGGGTCGGCGTCCAGGACGGGCGCGGTCCACTGGGCGCCGATCCGCCGCGCCGCGTCCACCTCGCGCCGGAACCGGGCGCGGAACTGCTCGTCGAGCGCGAAGTGCGGATGGACCACCTTGACCGCGACGGTGCGGCCGCCGGTGCTGCGTCCCAGGTACACGCGCCCCATGCCACCGGCACCGAGCCGGCCGATCAGCCGGTAGGCACCGATGCTCGGCGGTTCGCCGGCTTCCAGCGGCTGCATATGCGGACTCCCCCTGTGGACCGGCCCCGGACCTCCGACGAAGCCTAAGGTCTTTCGCTTTCCCGAGGGGCTTCGCTTGAGGGAGCGTGACTGAGGGGGCGCGTTTGAGGGGTGTGTGCTTGAGGGGTGTGTGCTTGAGGGGTGCGTGCTTGGGGGACGTGCGTCAGGACCGTCGGCGCATCCCGCCGTAGAACACGGCGCCGGCGGTCAGCAGGAGGAGACCTGCGGCGATCTCCGCCGAGATCTCCGCGTCGGAGTGCCCCGGGCCGTCGGGCATCCGAGGCGGAAACAGGCCGAGCGGATCCTTGCGGATCTCGATGCGCTCGCCCGCCTCGACCCCGCCGAAGCAGTTCTGCTGCTGGGAGAGTTCGTACTTCTTGTGGCCGCCGCCGGCCTCCGCCACGGCGCAGTGCCAGTCGGAGCCCTGCCCGTCGTTGTCGTCGGTCAGCTCCGTCACCACCGCCGCGACCGGATCGCCCGCGGTCTTCATGTAGACGTCGTACAGCGCGGGGCCCGCGAAGAGCATCAGGGCGAAGCCGCTGACACAGACCAGC
The DNA here is from genome assembly GCF_003751445.1 of Streptomyces sp. 840.1. Taxonomy (NCBI): domain Bacteria; kingdom Bacillati; phylum Actinomycetota; class Actinomycetes; order Kitasatosporales; family Streptomycetaceae; genus Streptomyces; species Streptomyces sp. 840.1. The sequence continues at coordinate 1,461,363 of NZ_RJUU01000001.1, forward strand.
GTCGCGGCGCCCGCGCGGCTCCAGACGCCACCGACCAGGCAGCCGGCGACCGCGACGACCGCGAGCATGACGACCACACCGGCCCACATCATCCAGTTGGCGATCCCGGCTCCGAGGACCATGAGGGCGGGAAGGAGCACGGCCCACATCAGGGAGCCGAACAGCTTCCCCGGGCCCGCAGCCGGCCGCCCCGGCCCGCGCACCGCGGCCCCGGGCGTGCCGCCCGGATCCGTGGTCGTCCTGTTCCCGCTCATCGGCCCCCGCCCCCTGCGGCGCGTGCCGCTCGGTGCCACACGATAGCGCGGCATTTCCGCCCGAAACTTACGCGGACAGCGGCTTTCCCGTTCTCACCGCACGGCCTGCGGAGTGGATTGGCCGATGAATACCGAATGGGTACGCCGCCCGGCCCCCGGCCGCGACCGAGCGCACAGCCGGAGGAGGAATGCCTTCCGTTTACCGCAATGCCCGGTCGCAATCCGGACGACAGGCGCCATTGCGGTGGAAGTGACATTCCGGGGCAATCGAAATGGGCGTCCGGCCCGCCCCGGACGTACCGCTATTCGGACCAGTCCAATTCCGTACGGACGCGTTCCGGGAACGACATGGAGGGACCCGCCGCCCGCGTTCGGGCAGCGGGTCCGGACAGGCGGGCGCGTGCCGGGTCCGGCGCGTGCGCTCAGCCGCCGAGGAGCTCCACGTTCACGTCTGCGGCGAAGCCGGTCGTGGGGCCGGTCCGGCGGGCGAACTCCTGGACGCCGGCCAGCTGCGCGGGGCCGAAGCGGAAGTCGAGGGTCGTGAAGTAGCGCTCCAGGACCTCGGCGTCGAAGGCCTCCCAGCGTGCGGCCTGCTCAGCGACCTTGGTGACCTCCTCCAGGGAGACGTCCCGCGAGGCCAGGAACGCCTCGTGGACCTTCTGGACCGCGGTGGGCTCGGCCGCCAGGTAGTCCTTGCGGGCGGCCCAGACGGCGAAGACGAACGGCAGCCCTGTCCACTCCTTCCACATCGCGCCCAGGTCGTGGACCTGGAGCCCGAGGCGGGGGGCGTCGTGCAGGTTGGCGCGCAGCGCGGCGTCACCGATGAGGACGGCGGCGTCCGCCTCCTGCATCATCACGCCGAGGTCGGGCGGGCAGGTGTAGTAGTCGGGGGTCACCCCGTACCGCTCGGCGAGCAGCAGCTGCGCCAGCCGTACGGAGGTGCGGGAGGTCGAGCCGAGCGCCACCCGGGCCCGGTCGAGGTCCTCCAGGGGCCGCTGCGACACGATCACGCACGACATGACGGGCCCGTCGCAGCCGACCGCGATGTCGGGGAAGGCGACCAGGTCGTCGGCGTTGCGCAGGAACTCCACGAGGGTGATGGGGCCGATGTCCAGATCGCCCCTGATCAGCTGCTCGCTGAGCTTCTCCGGGGTGTCCTTCGAGAGCTCCAGGTCGAGCAGGGTCCCGGTTCGTGCCAGCCCCCAGTAGAGGGGAAGGCAGTTGAGGAACTGGATGTGGCCGACGCGCGGCCGGTTGCGACGGTCGTCGCCTGCGACGGTTGTGACGGTTGAATTGTCCACATCGCGAGGCTAGACCTGTCGCCCGCCGTCAGCCCCACCGGGGGCGCGCGGCGCCGCACGATCCCTCTCCCGGAGGGCGCCGGAGCGGCGTCCGGCCTCTCCCCCGGACCACCGCAGCGGAGGGCTCCCCCGGAGGCTCCGCCGAGGGCTACGGCGCCGCTCGAAGGACCCCGCGGAGCCCTCCCGAAGGGCCTCTCGGACCGCCCGTACGCACGGCAATCAAACATTCGGGTCAAGTGATCTTTCCCTCTACCGTTCCGCACATGCTGCGTGCTAGGCTCAGCGCCAAGTTGCAGTTTGGTTTCCCTTGCAGTACAGAGCCTGCGGAGCATGTAACCCGCAGGCTTTTGTAGTTTTCAGACTTCTTTGCAGGTTCTGGAGCAGGGCAACCCTTTGGCCCAAGGAGGGCTTATGGCTACCGGAACCGTCAAGTGGTTCAACGCTGAAAAGGGCTTCGGCTTCATCGCCCAGGACGGCGGCGGCCCGGATGTCTTCGTCCATTACTCCGCGATCAACGCGTCCGGGTTCCGCTCCCTCGAGGAGAACCAGGTCGTGAACTTCGACGTCACTCAGGGACCCAAGGGTCCGCAGGCTGAGAACGTCACCCCGGCCTAGTTGCCCGGGTCGGCCGATCGCGGCCGGTAACGCAGTACCCAAGGAGCCCCGTTCCCCCGCCTCGGCAGGGGAACGGGGCTCCTGCCTGTGCGCTCCGCCGCCTGTGCGCGCTACTTCCTGGGGGTCTCGTCGCGGCTGTTCACGACTCCTCGGCCGAGCGCGGCCTGCATCTCGGTCACGGCGCCCTTCCTGCCCGGCACGGTGTCCTGGACGAGGCAGGCGCGCAGGCCCGGGTAGGCGTAGCTGTTGGCGTCGAAGGCCAGCTCCGTGCGCTCGTGGTTTGCGCTCGTCCGTGCGGGCGAGCGCCACGCCGGGGCAGCCCTTAGGCGCTGCGATTCTTGACCTTGACACCGTGTGAGGCCGTGCACTGGGAGACATCATGTTCACCATCGGAGACTTCGCCCGCCACGGGCGGGTATCGGCCCGCATGCTGCGCCACTACGACGCGATCGGGCTGCTGCCCCCCGACATGACCGACCCCGCCACCGGCTACCGCTCCTACGGCGGCGGCCAGCTCGCCCGGCTCAACCGGATCATCGCCCTCAAGGACCTCGGCTTCACGCTCCAGCAGGTGCGGGCCGTCCTGGACGAGGAGGTGGGCCCGCAGGAGCTGCGCGGGATGCTGCGGCTGCGGCGGTCGGAACTGGCGGAGGCCATGGCCGCGGCGGCGGCCCGGCTGATCCAGGTCGAGGCGAGGCTCCGGTCGATCGAGAGCGAGGGACACATGCCAGTGGACGATGTGGTGGTCAAGAGCGTCGCGGCGGTACGGGTCGCGGAGCTGACCGGGGTGGCGGCAGGGTACGGGCCGCAGGACATCACGCCGGTGATCCGCCCCCTGTACGAGCGGCTGCTCCCGCTGCTGGGCCGGGCCGGGGTCTCCCCGACGGGCCCCGGGATCGCCCGCTACGAGGACGCCCCGGAGGGCGGCGGCTCGGTCGTCGTCCACGCCGGGGTGACGGTCTCGGAGCCCGTGGGGCCGCTGGGCGACACCGGGATCACGGTGGTCGAGCTGCCCCCGTTCGAGGCGGCGACCGTCATCCACCGGGGCCCGATGGACGGCGTACTGCCGACGTCCCAGACCCTGGCCCGCTGGATCGACGGCTCCGGCTACCGGTCGGCGGGGTACGCCCGCGAGGTCAGCCTGGAGTGCCCCGAGGACGAGTCGCAGTGGGTGACGGAGCTCCAGGAGCCGGTCGAGGCGGTCACCAACAGCTGACGCGGCAAGGACTGACGGGTGCCGCGGCCGTCCGAGGGGACGGCTGCGGCACCCGCCCGTCTCACGCCCCGGTGCCGGGTCCCGCCCACAGCCCTTCGTCGGTGAGCCCGAGCAGGTCGATCGCGTTGCGGCGCACGATGCGGTCCACCACGTCCGCGTCCAGGTGCCCCATCTGTTCCTCGCCGACCTCACGGGACTTGGGCCAGGTCGAGTCGGAGTGCGGGTAGTCCGTCTCGTACAGCACGTTGGCGACGCCGATCGCGTCCAGGTTCTTCAGCCCGAAGGCGTCGTCGAAGAAGCAGCCGTAGACGTGCTCGGTGAACAGCTCCGACGGCGGCCGGTGGACCTTGTCCGCGACCCCGCCCCAGCCCCGGTTCTCCTCCCAGACCACGTCGGCGCGTTCCAGGATGTACGGGATCCAGCCGATCTGCCCCTCCGCGTACATGATCCGCAGGTTAGGGAAGCGCTCGAACTTGCCGCTCATCAGCCAGTCGACCATCGAGAAGCAGCAGTTGGCGAAGGTGATGGTGGAGCCGACGGCCGGCGGGGCGTCGGCCGAGGTGGACGGCATCTTCGAGGACGAGCCGATGTGCATGGCGATCACCGTCCCCGTCTCGTCGCAGGCCCGCAGGAACGGATCCCACTCGTCCGTATGAATGGACGGCAGTCCGAGATGTGGAGGTATTTCGGAGAACGCCACCGCACGCACCCCGCGCGCCGCGTTGCGCCTGACCTCGTCGGCCGCCAGCTGCGCGTCCCAGAGCGGGACCAGAGTGAGCGGGATGAGCCGGCCGTGCGCGTCCGGGCCGCACCACTCGTCGACCATCCAGTCGTTGTACGCGCGCACGCCGAGCAGGCCCAGTTCGCGGTCCTTCGCTTCGGTGAAGGTCTGGCCGCAGAAGCGGGGGAAGGTCGGGAAGCAGAGCGCGGACTGCACGTGGTTGATGTCCATGTCCGCGAGCCGCTCGGGCACCGAGAACGAACCGGGGCGCATCTGCTCGTAAGTGATGACTTCGAGCTTTATCTCGTCCCTGTCGTAGCCGACGGAGGTGTCGAGGCGGGTGAGCGGGCGGTGCAGGTCCTCGTACACCCACCAGTCGCCGATCGGGCCGTCGTCGCCCTTCGCACCCATCACGGGCGCGAACTTGCCGCCCATGAACGTCATTTCCTTGAGCGGCGCCCGGACGATGCGCGGGCCGGAGTCGGCGTACTTGGACGGGAGCCGGTCCCGCCAGACATGAGGGGGCTCCACCGTGTGGTCGTCCACCGAGATGATCTTCGGGAAGGTCTCCATGCGTACCACGGTAGCGCTGATCTGACGAACCGTCAGCAATCTGTGCGAGGCTCCGTTCCACAATCGTTGTCGAGGGCTCGTGCAGACAGTCACCCACTGCTGACGTGTCCACCCTTCACAAGGCAGACTGTTGACGGCGATACGAACGGTATGGAGCAATCCGGATCTCCTCGGCGGTGTCCCGACATGTTCGGTGCGGCACTGGGCAGTGCGCAGAGAGCAGGACAGGAGGCGGCAATGGGCCGTGACGGCGAGCCACGGGTGCGTGTTCCGGAACAGCGAGCTCCGGAGCGACAGCCGGCGGACGGCACAGAGCTGCGCTTTTCCGTGCTCGGACCGGTACGGGCCAGGCGGGGCGACGAGACGCTGCCGTCGGGTTCACCGCAGCAGCGCGCCCTGTTGTCGGCCCTGTTGCTGCGCGGCGGCCACACCGCCACGTCCGGTGAGCTGATCGACGCCATCTGGGGCGACGAGCCGCCCTCCCAGGCGCTGGCCGCCGTACGCACCTACGCCTCCCGGCTCCGCAAGATCCTGGGCCCGCAGACCCTGGCGAGCGATTCCGGCGGGTACGCGATGCGGACCGGGCCCGACGCGCTCGATGTGACCGTGGCCGAGGAACTGGCCTCCGGCGCCGACAAGGCCCGCGCCTCGGGCGACCGCTGCCGCGCCAGGGAGCTGCTGAACAAGGCGCTCGCCCTGTGGGACGGCGAGGCGCTCGCCTCGGTGCCCGGCCCGTACGCGGAGAACCAGCGCACCCGCCTGGAGGAGTGGCGCCTCCAGCTCACCGAGACCCGCCTGGACCTGGACCTGGAGGTCGGCTGCCACGCGGAGGCCGTCTCCGAACTGACCGCGCTCACCGCCGCGCACCCGCTGCGCGAACGGCTGCGCGAGCTGCTGATGGTGGCCCTGTACCGCAGCGGGCGCCAGGCCGAGGCCCTCGCCGTGTACGCCGACACCCGGCGACTGCTCGCCGAGGAACTGGGCGTCGACCCGCGCCCCGAACTGGCCCAGCTCCAGCAGCGCATCCTCCGGGCCGACGAGGAGCTGGCCCGCCCGGCCGACGAGCCCGTCCAGGCCGCCGCCCCGCTCCGCCCGGCCCAGCTCCCGGCCACCGTCCCGGACTTCACCGGCCGCACCTCCTTCGTCCGCGAGCTGGGCGACCGGCTCGCCACCGCCGAGGGCTCCGTCATGGCCGTCTCCGCGCTGGCCGGCATCGGCGGCGTCGGCAAGACGACCCTGGCCGTGCACGTCGCCCACCAGGCCCGCCCGCACTTCCCGGACGGCCAGCTGTACGTCGACCTCCAGGGCGCGGGCGCCCGCGCCGCCGAACCGGAGACGGTGCTCGGCGCCTTCCTGCGCGCCCTGGGCACGGCGGACTCCGCCATCCCCGACTCCCTCGACGAACGCGCCGCGCTCTACCGCTCCACGCTCGACGGCCGCCGCATCCTGGTCCTCCTGGACAACGCCCACGACGCGGCCCAGATCCGCCCCCTGCTCCCGGGTACGGCGGGCTGCGCGGCGCTCGTCACCAGCCGGGTCCGGATGGTCGACCTGGCCGGCGCGCACCTGGTCGACCTGGACGTGATGTCGCCCGAGGAGGCGCTCCAGCTCTTCACCCGCATCGTGGGCGAGGAGCGCATCAACTCCGAGCGCGAGGCCGCCCTCGACGTGGTCGCCGCCTGCGGCTTCCTCCCCCTCGCCATCCGCATCGCCGCCTCCCGGCTGGCCGCCCGCCGCACCTGGACGGTCTCGGTCCTGGCCGCGAAGCTCGCGGACGAGCGCCGCCGCCTGGACGAACTCCAGGCGGGCGACCTCGCGGTGAAGGCCACCTTCGAACTCGGCTACGGCCAGCTGGAACCCGCCCAGGCCCGCGCCTTCCGCCTCCTCGGCCTCGCGGACGGACCGGACATCTCCCTCGCCGCCGCGGCCGCCCTGCTGAACCTGGAGACGCACGCGGCGGAGGACCTCCTGGAGGCCCTGGTCGACACGTCCCTGCTGGAGTCGGCGGCCCCGGGCCGCTACCGCTACCACGACCTGGTCCGCCTCTACGCGCGTTCGTGCGCGGAACGGGACGAGAAGTCGCCGCAGGAGCGGGAGTCGGCCCTCTCCCGGCTGCTGGACTTCTACCTGGCCACGGCGGCGGGGGTGTACGCGCTGGAGCGGCCGGGGGACCGGGCGGTGGATCACCTGGTGGCGCCGGACAACCCCGGTCTCCGGTTCAGCGACGGCCACACCGCCGTGGACTGGCTCTACAGCGAGGCCAGTGCGCTGCTCGCCTGCGCTCACCAGAGCGCCGGCAGCGGGATGCTCCGGCGCGCTGTCGACCTGCTGTGCGCCTCGAAGGACCTGGCCGAGTCGGGTGCGAACTCCCGCCAGTACGAGACGACCGGAACAGCTCTGCGCAACGCGGCGCAGGCGGAGAACGACTCCCGCGCGGAAGCGCGCGCCCGCGCCTCGTTGTCCACGGTCTACCTCGTGTCCGGCCGGTTCGCGCTGGCCGACGAGGAGGCCATGCACGCGATGGAGCTCGCCAGGGACTCCGGTGACCCGATCCCCGCCTGCTGGGCCCCGAACGACCGGGGAATCATCGCCTTCTACCAGGGCCGGCACTCGGACGGCGAGAAGTTCCTGCAGGAGGCGATCGACAACTACCGCGCGGACAGGAACCTCGTGGGCGAGGCATCCGCGTTGTGCAACCTCTCGCGGATCCACGTGGACATGGGTCGCACGACGAGCGCGGTCGAACTCGCTCAGCAGGGCACGGCCATCTTCGACGGCATGGGGCTCAGCCTGCGTACCGCCAACGGCCGTTTCGCCCTGGGTATCGCACTCACCCGGGCCGGGCGCACCACCGAGGCACTGCAACAACTGGCCAAGGCGATGAGCCTGTTCCAGAGCACCCGCCAGCGCCTCTGGGAAGGGTCGACCCACTTCCGTATCGCCGAGGCCTACCTGGCGTCACAGCAGACGGCGCTCGCCGCCCAGCACGCGGAGCAGGCCCTTGCGCTGCGCGTCATCGGGGGCGAATGGATGCGTGGCAACGTCCTGACGACGCTGGGCCGCGCCCTCCTGGACCTGGGGCAGACCGATCGGGCGCGGGCGTGCTGGCAGGAGGCGTTGTCCATCTACGAGCAGACCGGTGCTGCGGAAGCGGCCGCGGTCCGCGCGCTCCTCGCCCCCGCCGCTGCCTGAGGGAGCCCCGTCGCCGATTGCCGTCGGCGTTCATCGATTGTTTATCGCCGCTCGGCAGTCTGGTGCCCATCGATCCGTCGCGTCGGGGGGCAGGCGGATCGTACGGGGGACCACACCGCTAGGGTGAACGGTCCTTGTACGCCCGTCCGGCAGCCCACGGGGGAGCAGCCGGACGGGCATCGCCGACCGCGCACGTAACACCTCTGGGAGACAGGCATGAGCGACGCAATCAAGCCCAAGGCCGGCAACGCCACGACGCAGGAGAACCACGCGGGCAGCCCGGCCGCCGACGGCGGCACGGTCACTCCGCTGGAGAACCACGCGGGCAGCGTCACCGAGGGTGTCGCCACCCTGGAGAACCACGCCGGCGGCACGCCGAAGGACCTTCTCAAGCCGCAGGAGAACCACGCGGGCTCCGAGAAGGCCTAAAGACCAGAGCGACGGGGTGGGGGAACGGCCGCGGCGGCGCGGAGGGGGAGCCGTCGCGGCCGCCGCACGTCCGGGCCCCGGCCGGGCTGCCGGCCCGCGATCACCGCGAGGGCCGCGTCGACGGCGTACTTGTGGCCGTGCAGGCCGGTCGCCCTGAGCAGGCGGATCGCCTCGTCCGCGATGTCCTTGGTGACCGGCTCGACGACGACCCGCACAGGGCGATCAGTTCGTCCTCAGGAGGGACCGCCCTCCCCCCGCAGCTCCCCCTTCACCACCTTGCCGCTCGCGTTGCGCGGGAGGCCGCTGACGAACTCCACCGCCCTGGGCACCTTGTAGTTCGCCATCTCGCGCCGCGACCAGGCGATCAGGTCGTCGGCGGTCACCGTCGCGCCGGGGCGGCGGACCGCGTACGCCTTGCCGACCTCGCCGAGGCGGGGGTCGGGGATGCCGATGACCGCGACGTCGGCGACGTCCGGGTGCAGGCCCAGGAGCTGTTCGATCTCCGCGGGGTAGGCGTTGAAGCCGCCGACGATGAACATGTCCTTGATCCGGTCCGTGATGCGCAGGCTGCCGTCCGTGTCCAGGACGCCCACGTCGCCGGTGTGCAGCCAGCCGTCCGAGGTGATCGTGGCGGCCGTCGTCTCCGGGTCCTCGAAGTAGCCGCTCATCACGTTGAAGCCGCGGACCAGGACCTCGCCCGGTTCGCCGGGGGCGGCCAGGACGCGGATCTCGGTGCCGGGGATCGCGCGGCCGGAGGTGGCGGCGATGGTGCGGGCCGGATCGCCCCGGCGGCACATCGAGACGATGCCGCTCGCCTCGGAGAGGCCGTAGGCGGTCAGGACCGTGGCGATGCCGAGTTCGGTGCGCAGGCGCTCCACCAGCTGGAGCGGGACCACCGCCGCGCCCGTCACGACCAGGCGGAGCGCGGAGAGGTCGTGGGTGGAGCGGGCCGGGTGGTCCAGCAGTGACTGGTGGAGCGTGGGCGGGCCGGGGAGGACGGAGATGCGCTCGGCGGCGATGTTGGCGAGGACCGTGTCCACGTTGAAGACGGGCTGCGGGATCATCGTCGCGCCCCGCATCAGACAGGCGATGACGCCCGCCTTGTAGCCGAAGGTGTGGAAGAACGGGTTCACGATCAGATAGCGGTCGCCCTCGCGCAGACCGGCCAGTTCGCTCCAGATCTCGTAGCAGCGCAGCGTCTGGGCGTGGCTGATGACGGCGCCCTTGGGGCGTCCCGTGGTGCCGGAGGTGTAGATGATGTCGGAGGGGGAGGACGGGTCGATGGCGTCGGCCCGTGCCCGTACCCGCTCGGGGGAGATCCGCTCGCCCGAGGCCAGGAAGTCCTTCCAGGTGACGTAGTCGGCGGGGGCGGTGTCGGCGAGGACCACCACCTTCTCCAGGTCCGGGAGTTCGATGTCGGCGCGGCGCAGGGAGGCCACGTACGAGGTGCCGAGGAAGGTGCCGGTGACGAACAGCAGCCTGGCCCGGCTCCGCTCCAGGATGTACGCCGCCTCCGTGCCCTTGAAGCGGGTGTTGAGCGGGACCAGGACCGCGCCGGCCGTGACCGCGCCCAGCGCGGAGACGATCCAGTCCAGGGTGTTGGGCGCCCAGACCGCCACCCGGTCCCCCGGCTCCACCCCGGAGGCCATGCACGCGGCGGCGGCCCGTTCCACGCGTTCGCCGAGTTCCGTGTAGGTGATCCTGGTGCGGCCCTCGGCCACCGCCTCGCGGTCGCCGTAGCGTCGCGCCGCCTCCCGTACCAGGTTCGGGACGGTGGACCATTCCTCGTCGCCGCGCATCTCGTGCCCTCCCGCCGGACCGCACCGCGGTGGTCGGCTCCGGTGGCCGGCCGCAGTAGCTGACTATCCGTCAGATTAGCTGTAGCCTCCTCCGCTGTCAGCAGTCATGACGGCCTCGGAGGTGGCGGGTGGCGACGCTCAAGGACAAGACAGCGATAGCCGGGATAGGGCAGACGCGGTTCGCGAAACACCTGCCCGAGTCGGAGAAGACCCTGGCCTGCCGGGCCATCGTCGCGGCGCTCGACGACGCGGGCATCGCCGCGTCGGAGGTGGACGCGTTCGCCTCGTACACGATGGAGGAGACCGACGAGGTCGAGGTCGCCAAGTCCATCGGGGCCGGTGACGTGACCTTCTTCAGCAAGGTGGGGTACGGGGGCGGCGGCTCCTGCGCGACGCTCGCGCATCTCGCCGCCGCCGTCGCGACCGGACAGGCGAGCGTCGGGGTCGCCTGGCGGTCGCGCAAGCGCGGATCGGGGCCCCGGCCCTGGAAGAACACCGCCGTGCAACTGCCGACGCCCGCCCAGTGGACCCGTCCGTACGGACTGCTGCGGCCCGCCGACGAGATCGGCATGCTGGCCCGGCGCTACATGCACGAGTACGGGGCCACCCGCGACCACCTCTTCAACGTCGCGCTGGCCTGCCGCAACCGGGCCAACCAGAACCCCGACGCCGTGATGTACGAACGCCCGCTGACCCGCGACATGTATATGACCTCGCGCTGGATCAGCGAGCCGCTCTGCCTCTTCGACAACTGCCTGGAGACGGACGGCGCGCTGGCCTGCGTCATCGTCTCCGCCGAACGGGCCCGCGACTGCCGGCAGAAGCCCGTCTACCTCCACTCGGTCGCCCAGGGACTGCCCGCCCAGCACCACGGGATGGTCAACTACTGGAACGAGGACCCGCTCACCGGACCGGCCTGGGCCGCCGCCCGACAACTCTGGAAGCAGGCCGACTTCGGCCCGGACGACGTCGATGTCGCCCAGATCTACGACGCGTTCACCCCGCTCATCCCGCTCTCCCTGGAGGGCTACGGGTTCTGCGGGCGCGGCGAGGGCGCCGCGTTCACCGAGGGCGGGGCACTGGAGAGCGGCGGCCGGCTGCCCGTCAACACCGGCGGCGGCGGGCTCAGCGAGGGGTACGTGCACGGCTTCAACCTCATCAACGAGGGCGTGAAGCAGCTGCGCGGCGTCTCCACCGCCCAGGTCCCCGACGCCTCGACCTGCCTGGTCACCGCCGGGGAGGGCGTCCCCACGTCCGCCGTACTGCTGAGGAATTGAGGAGCGATTCGCGATGGATGGACTGTTGCTGCCCGTCGTCGACGAGGACGGCGCGCCCTTCTGGGAGTACGCGGCCCGCGGCGAACTGCGCGTCCAGGCCTGCGCGGCCCCGGACTGCGGAAAGCTCCGCTTCCCGCCCCGGCCGTGCTGCCCGCACTGCCAGTCGTTCGAGAGCGAGTGGCGGGCGATGAGCGGGCGCGGCCGCATCTGGTCGTACGTGCTGCCGCACCCGCCGCTGCTCCCCGCCTACGCCGACCAGGCCCCGTACAACGCGGTGGTGGTCGAACTGGCCGAGGCCCCCGGGATCCGGCTGGTCGGCAACGTGGTCAGCGGGCCCGACGCGCCGCTGAACTCCGTCGACCCGGAGCGGCTGCGGATCGGCGCGGCCGTGAAGGCGGTCTTCTGCCCCGTCTCGCCCGAGGTGACCATGGTCCGCTGGCTGCTGGAGCGGTGAGGGGCGATGGCGCTGCGCACGGAGACGGACGGGGCGACCGGGGTCGCGCTGCTCACCCTGGACCGGCCGGAGAAGCTCAACGCGATCGACCTCGCTACGGCCGCCGAACTGACCGCCGCCTGGCGGGCGTTCCGCTACGACGACGAAGTGCGGGCGGTCGTGGTGACCGGCGCGGGCGGCCGGGCGTTCTGTACCGGGATCGACCGGGGCGCGGACGTCCCGCAGCCCTCGTCCCCGTACACGATCGACGATCCGCTGATCGCGATCGGGCCGAAGGCCAACGACCTGTGGAAGCCGGTGATCGCGGCCGTGGAGGGGATGGCCTGCGGCGGGGCGTTCTACCTGCTGGGCGAGGCGGAGTTCGTCATCGCGTCCGAGGAGGCGACGTTCTTCGACCCGCACACCACGTACGGCATGGTCAGCGCGTACGAGGCGATCTCGATGGCGCAGCGGATGCCGTTCGGTGAGGTCGCCCGGATGTCCCTGATGGGGACGGCCGAGCGGGTGTCGGCCCGGCGCGCGTACGAGACCGGGCTGGTCAGCGAGGTCACCCCGGCCGGCGGCGCGGTGGCGGCCGCGCTGCGGGCGGCGGCGGTCATCGCCTCGTACCCGGCCGGGGCGGTGGAGGGCACGGTACGGGCCGTCTGGTCCGCCAAGGAGGCCGCCAGGACCCAGGCGCTGGCCCATGCCCCGCACCTGATCGCGCTCGGGAACCTGACGCCGGAGCGGCAGGCGGAGCTGTTCAGGGAGCGGGGCAGGGGGGCCGGTGGCGGTGAACCCCGTCTGAGGTGAGGACCGTCCGAGATGAGCGCCGGAGCCGCGTCCGTCAGTAGCTCAGCTCGGCGGTGACCGAGCACTTCTTCACCCGGGAGACCTTGCTCGGGTTGTCCATCCGGACGGAGAGGGTCTGCGTGACGCCGCCGTCGACGTTCACGCTGGCCTCCCCCCTGTCCACGGTGTTGCCGCGCGAGTCGAGGAACGTCACGTCGACCTCGTAGGTGTGGCTGCCGGCCGCGTTCGCCGTGAGCCGCACGGTGGAGAAGGTGACGGCCTTGCGCTTGCCCTTGCCGGGTGCCGCGCAACGGAACACGTACGCGCGGGGCGCGTCCGTCGCGGTGGCGGTGGGGGTCGCCGTGCCGTAGGTGGAGCCGGTGGACGAGCTGTAGTCGTCATCGTCGTAGTCGGAGTCGGAGTCGGTGTCGTGGTAAGTGCCGTTGCTCTTCTTGGAGTTGGAGCACCCGCCGCCACTGCTGCTGCTGCCGCCGCTGCTGGACTTTCGGCTCTTGCTGCCGCTCTTGCTGCCGTGTCCGTGGCTGGAGAAGCCCGTGAGCGCGAGGACCACCGCGACCAGGACCACTGTCAGTTTCATGTGCTGCCGCATCATCGATGCAGCCCCCCTTGTGTTGTGACTCGTCTCTTCGCCGTCGCACGGCGCGCGACACCGTAGCGCACAGCATGGCCGGTCCCGGTCGGCAGCCCGGTCATGGCCCTGTCACGGTCTTGTCATCATCTGCCCGTGATCGGAACGCGGCCCGGCATATCTCCGTCTGGTGGCGGGCGTCATTCGCCCGGCGTAGCGTCGGGAGGCGAGAGCGGTGCTGATCCGCGCCACCGGCCGGTGGCGCCTCGCGCGTCCCGCTGGAGGCCGGAGATGATCCGTAACGTCCTCGGCTCGATCGTCGCTCTCATCGGAGCGGCGGCCGCCGTGCTGAGCCCCTTCCGTGACTGGTACGACGGCCGCCTCGGGCGGCACTACCGGATCGGCGACCTCTTCACCGGCACCGGCGTCACCGGGGCGCACCCCGGCCTGTTCGGCTCGCTGATGCTGCCCTTCGTGCTGGCCGCGGTCGTGACGGTCGTCGGCGTGGTCCTGCGCTCCCGGCTGCTGGTGGCCCTCGCGGGCGTGGTGGTGCTCGGGTTCACCGTGCTGTGGATGGTCCGCCAGGGCCAGGCGGCCGGCGAACTGACGGTCGCGGGCGACGGTTCCGGGCTTCAGCAGGGCGTGGCGAACGCCGCGGGCGGCGGGGTGCTGCTCCTGCTGGGGGCGGCGCTGATGTCGGGGCGCCGCCGCCGGAGCGCGGCGCGGCCGGAGCCGTACGACGCGCCGGGGTCGGCGGATCCCGATACCTGGCCGCCCACCCGGGAGCCGGGCCCCTCGGTGCAGACGAGCCCCTGGCCGGAGCCGGAGGCGGACCCGTACGTGGGACCGGATTCGGAGTCGGGCCCGCCTCCGGACCCGGGCCCCGGGCCGGAATCAGGCCCGCCGCCGAAATCAGGCCCGTCCGGCGGCTGATCGCCGGAGGAGCCAGAAGGGCCGGACGGGCGTCTACGCGCGGGCCCTATTCCCCGTCCCCGTGCCCTTCACCGCGTCCAGCGCGTACACGCAGCGGTCCTTGCTGCACGCGTACACCACCCCGCCCTGCGCCACCGGCGACCCCGTGATCTCGCCGCCCGTCGCGAGCTTCCAGCGGAGCTGGCCGCCCGCCGCGTCCAGGGTGTAGAGCACGTGGTCGGCCGAGCCGAAGTGGACCCGTCCGTCCGCGACGACCGGGGCGCCCACCACGTCGCCGCCCGCGGCGAAGCGCCACTTCGGGGTGCCGGTGACCGCGTCCAGCGTGTACAGCGCGCTGCCGCTGCCGACGTGCACGTTCCCCGTCGCCACCAGCACCGGTTCGGTCGACTGCCGGGACTCGGTGGCGATGCGCCAGCGGTCCTTGCCGGTCGAGGCGTCCAGCGCGTACACCGTGCCGAGGTAGTCCGCGAGGTACACGCCGCCGCCGGTGACGGCCGGCCCTGCCGCGAACGCGGGCGGTGAGAGGAAGACCGCCGGGGACTCGAAGTGCCAGCGCACCCGGCCGGAGCCGATGTCCAGGGCGAGCACCCGGGCCCCCGCACTGACGTACACGTAGCCGTCCGGCGCCGGGGTCACCCGGATCGGGACCCCGCCGCAGGAGGCCGCGTCGCCCACCGGGTACGACCAGCGCTCGGTGCCCGTGCGGGCGTCGACGGCCCGCAGCCGGGCGTCCTGCCAGAGGTAGACCGTGCCGTCGTGGACGGCCGGTCCGGCCTCCGCCGTCTCGAAGTCCGTCTGCGCGCCGGTGGTCTCCCAGAGCTTCTCGCCGGTGGACGCCTCCCACGCCTGGATGCCGCCGCCCCGGGTGCCGGTGACGACCGTGCCGCGGTCCGCCTTGAGCGAGTACACCCACGCGTCGGTCTGCAGCCGCCAGCGCTCGGCGCCGCTGACCGCGTCCAGGGCGTAGAGCGAGGGCCCGTCGGAGGCGTGGATGCGGCCGCCCTCCACGGCCATCGCCCAGGCCACGTCACGGGTCTTGAACTGGCGCCGCCCGTTGCCGGTGTCCAGCGCGTGCACCTCGAAGGAGGTGACGTACAGCAGATCACCGACCACGACCGGCGTGCCCCACACGTCGTTCGACATCCGGAACCGCCAGGGCCGCCAGCGATCCGGCCCGGAGGAGGCGCTGTCCGGCGCGTGCGCCGGAGCGGGCACCGGGGCCGCCGGGGCCGTGAGCGCGCCGTTCACCCCGGCGGGCGGGCGCACCCAGCCGGTCGCCGGAGCCGCCTCGGCGGCGGCCGAGGCGCGCACGTCCTGGGCGCGCGGACCGGGCCCGATCGGCACCTGCGCACCGGAGAGCCGCACCGGGCCGCCCGCGTCGGGCGCCTCGGCGGGCGGGGCGGGGGGCGGGACGACGGGCGACACGGCCTGGGGGCGCGGGTCCACGGCGCTGTGCCGGGCGGTGTCCCAGTCGGCGCCCGGATGCGTGGCGGGCAGCGGCGGTACGGGGGCGGGCACGGGCACGGGAGGGGGCGCGGCGATCACGCGTCCGCCGCCCCGGCGCAGCTCGATCATCTCGGTGGCGGAGGCAGGCAGCCAGGCCGACGCCGTGCCGCTGTCGTCGCCGCCGGAGGCGAAGAGGTGCGGGGAGAGCTGGGACTGGAGCTCGGCAGGGGTGGGCCGGCGCGAGGCGTCCATCTGCATGCAGGACTCGATCAGCGAGCGCAGATCGTCGGGCAGCCCGGCCAGGTCGGGGCCCTCGCGCAGCAGCATGAAGACCGTCTCGACCGGGTTCGCCCCGTGGAAGGGCGCGTGGCCGGTCGCGGCGAAGACGAGCGTCGAGCCGAGCGAGAAGATGTCGCTGGCGCCCGTGACGCTGCGCGAGTCCCGCGCCTGCTCGGGCGACATGTACGCGGGCGTGCCGACGGCGACGTTCGTCATGGTCAGCCGGGTGTTGGAGACGCCGGACGCGATCCCGAAGTCGATGACGCGGGGGCCGTCCTCCACGACGAGCACGTTCGACGGCTTCATGTCGCGGTGGACGAGCTTCGCACCGTGGATGGACTGGAGGGCCTCCGCGATGCCCGCGGCCAGCCAGCGCACGGCCTGGGTCGGCATCGGCCCGCACTCATTCACTATTTCCTCGAGCGAGGGCGCGGGCACGTAGGCGGTGGCGAGCCAGGGCACCGCGGCACGCGGGTCGGCGTCCACCACGGCGGCCGTGTAGAAGCCGCTGACGGCCCGCGCGGCCTCGACCTCACGCGTGAAGCGCACCCGGAACAGCTGGTCCTCGGCCAGTTCCGTACGCACCGTCTTGATCGCCACCCGCCGGCCCGACGCCGAGCGGGCGAGATAGACCAGCCCCATGCCGCCGGCTCCGAGCCGTCCCAGCACCTCGAACGGGCCGATCCGCCTCGGGTCGTGCTGCGTCAGCTGCTCCATCACTTACCTGCCACCCTCCCCGTACGGCCCCCGGTCGCCCGAGGTCCGCGAATTCCCGCCCTGTGCAGCGTCTCACCACTGGGCACCACCCGACGGTGCGCACCCCGATTGTTCCTGGCGGAGGCGCCGGTTGCGAACCCGGGGGCAGAACCGGGTGTCGTGGATCACTCCGGGCGGTATCAGGACACCGGTGGCTGAAGTACGGCGAAGACGGCGGCCTGGTCGTCCTGGAGCACCGCCATCCGCCCGTACGGGATGTCGAAAGGCGGTGCGGAGACCCGGCCGCCGAGCCGGACGACGGTCTCGGCCGACTCGTCGCAGTCCGCCACGGCGAAGTAGTTGAGGAAGTAGCTGGGCATCATCGCGGGGAACGCGTCGGTGATGACGCTGCGCCCGCCGACCGCGGTGTCCGGCCCGGGTTCGGTGCCGGCCGGCGACCACATGCGGTAGTCGACGCGGGACTCGTCCGTGCCGGGGGCACCGGGGGTGCCGGGGCCCGCCTCGTCCGGGTCGGTGGAGCGGAAGCCGAAGACCTGCTCGTAGAAGGGGTCCACGCGCTCCTTCTGCCGGGTGTAGACCTCGGTCCAGCAGAAGGAACCGGGCTCGTTCTGCTTCTGGAAGCCCTGGCGTTCACCCGCCTGCCAGAGCCCGAAGACCGCGCCTCCGGGGTCGGCGGCCTGGGCGAGCGCCCCCAGCCGGCCGGCCCGCACCGGTTCGGTGATCACCTGCCCGCCCGCCTCCCGGACGCGGGCGACCGAGGCGGTGATGTCGTCGGTCGCGAAGTAGACGCCCCAGGCGGTCGGCATCCGGCCGTCCTGCTTGGCGGCGAGCGCGGCGACCAGGGCGCCGCCGCTGAGGGCGTCGGTGTACGGGCCCTCGCCCGCCCGGAAGGTCCAGCCGAAGAGCTCACCGTAGAAGCGCTTGCCGGCTTCGAGGTCGGGGAGCTGCACATCCACCCAGCACGGCGCGGACTGCGCGAATGCGGCCATGGGCCCGGATCCTTCCGTCGCGGTGACGCTCGTCACAGCCAACGTAGCCTCGGCCCGTCCCGTGCGCGCCCCAGCCTCTCCGATACGAACATATTTTCGAGATGAATTTCCCGGATTGTCGGTGTTCCGGCTCCGTCACGGAAAGTTATCCACGGAAGTTATCCACAGGCTGTTGATAATACTAATCAGCCTGTGGGGAACGGCGGGAGCGGAACTGCGGGGCACATCGCCGGAAATCCCCGCACTCCCCCCGCCATTCCTGCGGCCCTCCCCATTTGCAGTCGGCCGAATCGCGCTCCGATCACCCGTCGGTAAGCTGACGGCATGACAGGACAAGTACGCACCGTCGACGGCCGCGTGGCCGGCCGACGCGGACAGGCGACGCGGCAGAAGCTGCTCGACTGCCTCAGCGAGATGCTCAGTTCCTCGCCGTACCGGGACGTCAAAGTCATCGACGTCGCCCGGAAGGCGGGGACTTCACCCGCGACCTTCTATCAGTACTTCCCCGACGTCGAGGGCGCCGTCCTCGAGATCGCGGAGGAAATGGCCAAGGAGGGTGCCGGACTGACCGAACTGGTCGCCGGGCGCTCCTGGGTCGGCAAATCCGGCTGGCAGACGGCCGAAGAACTCGTCGAGGGCTTCCTCGACTTCTGGCGGCGCAACGACGCGATCCTCCGCGTGGTCGACCTCGGCGCGGCCGAGGGCGACAAGCGGTTCTACAAGATCCGCATGAAGATCCTGAACTCCGTCACCAACTCCCTTACGGATTCGGTGAAGGAACTCCAGGCCAAGGGCAAGGTGGACAAGGACATCAGCCCCGCGGCGATGGCCGGTTCGCTGGTCGCGATGCTGGCCGCGGTCGCCTCGCACCAGAAGGGCTTCACCACCTGGGGCGTGAAGCAGGCCGAACTCCGGCCCAACCTCGCGCTGTTGGTGCATCTGGGCATCACCGGCAAGAAGCCGGCCAAGTAGCGCCCGCGCCGGAATCCCGTACTGGGTGACGCGCGGTGATCCCGGGCGCCCCAGGTCCTGTCTCACCGACGGCGGACCACCCATGTGGTCCGCCGTCGGTGCATCCGGACACCGCCGCGAGCCCGCACCCCCTGCGCCCCCGCGCCGCTCACCCCGACGCGTCGCGCCGCTCCAGCCTGAACAGCCGGATCTCCCGGTCGATCCGGGCCTGGTACGCCGCGTAGGGCGGCCAGAACCTCAGCGCCGCCTCCCACACCTCGGCGCGCTCCTCCCCCGCCAGCAGCCGGGCCCGTACCGGAATGCCGACGCCCTTCCAGCTGATCACCGGCGCCTCCGGGTGCGCCAGCAGGTTCGCCGTCCAGGCCGGATGACCCGGACGGCCGAAGTTGCTGCCGACCAGCACCCAGCCGCCCGGACCGCCGTCCCGCCCCACCGGCATGCAGGCCAGCGGCGTCGTCCTGAGCTGCCCGCTGCGCGCCCCCGGCACCGTCAGCACCACCCCCGGCAGCATCTGTGCGCTGAGCAGCACCCTGCCGCGGGTCAGCCGGTGGACCGCGCGGTCCATGGCGGGCACCACATGGGGGGCGATCCGCGCGAAGGCCCGGGTGGAGGAGACCTTCTGGACGAGGCGCACACCGGGCGCCATCAGACGGCCACCCGTTCGGCCGGACCGTTCCCGGCCGCCTGCCGCTGCCCGGCGCCCGGCCCCTCCGCCGCGCTCCCGAAGAGTCCCGCCCGCTGGGCCGCGTGGTCGCGGAGCCGGTGGACGGGGCCCAGGAGCAGTTCGGCGGCGGCGGCCCGCTTGAAGTAGAGCTGCGCCTCGTGCTCCCAGGTGAAGCCGATGCCGCCGTGCAGCTGCACGGCCTCGGCGGTGGTGACCCGCAGTGCCTCCAGCGCCTGGGCGAGGGCGAGCCCGCCGGCCTCCGGGTCCCAGGCCGCGTAGTACGCCGCCGAGCGGGCCGACTGCACCCGGACGTACAGATCGGCCAGCCGGTGCTTCACCGCCTGGAAGGAGCCGATCGCCCGGCCGAACTGCTCGCGCTCCCCGACGTAGGCGACCGTCCGCTCCAGCGCGCTCGCCGCCGTCCCCACCGCCTCGGCGGCGAGCACGGCGGCGGCGGCACGGCCTGCCACGGCGAGGGCCCCGGCCGCGTCCACCGTGTCGTCGGCGCCGAGGAGTTCGGCCTCGGTGTCGCGCAGCTGGACCCGGGCGAGCGGCCGGGTCTCGTCCAGCGCGGTCTGCCGGGTGCGGACGAGCCCGGCGGGCGGCTGCGGCCCGTCCGTCCGGACCAGGAACAGCAGGGTGCGGCTGCGCGGGAAGCCGCCCGTGTGCGCGGCGACCAGGAGGAGTCCGGCACTGTGCCCGTCCAGCACCTGATCGGCCTCCCCGTACAGCCGCCATCCCCCCTCGTCGCCGCCGGCCGGCCTGGCCTGGACGCCGCCCGCCCGGCCGCCGCCCGCCCAGCTGCCGCCGGTCAGGTCGCCGGTGAGGCCGAGGGCGGTGGCGAGCGAGCCGCCCGGGACGGCCAGGGTCGCGGTGAGCCCGCCCGCCGCGATCTCCGGCAGCAGGGCGGTGCGCTGCTCCTCGGTGCCGAGGGCGGCGATCAGGGGCGCGGCGAGCACGGCGGTGGCGAGCAGCGGCGACGGCAGCAGCGCGCGGCCCGCCTCCTCGCAGACGACGGCGAGCTCGGCGGGGCCGCAGCCGGCGCCTCCGTACTCCTGCGGGAGGGCGAGTCCGGGCAGCCCGAGGTCCTGGGCGAGCCGGCGCCACAGTTCGGCGTCGTAGCCGTCCCGCGTGCCCACCGCGCTCCTGACGTCGTCGGGGCCGCTGTGTCTGGCCAGCAGTTCGCGCACGGTGCGGCGGATCTCGTCCTGTTCCGCGGTGAAGGCGGCATCCATCGTCGGACTCCTTCCCCTCAGAGGCCGACGGCCTCTGATCTGACGGGGCGTCATGCTAGGGCGGATCCTCCGAGATTCCCAGAGCCGCGCACCGCGACGACGCCCAAGATCCAGGCTCCACGCGCTGGTTCACGTCACCACAATCTGATGTACCGTCAGATTCATGCCCTCTTCCTCCCGCAAGGTCGCTGTCGTCGGCATATCACTGGCCGACTGCGGACGCGTCGACACCGCGACGCCGTACGCCCTGCACGCCCAGGCCGCCCGCCGGGCGCTGGCGGACTCGGGTCTGGACCGGTCGGTCGTCGACGGGTTCGCCTCCGCCGGGCTCGGCACCCTCGCCCCGGTCGAGGTCGCGGAGTACCTGGGGCTGAAACCCACCTGGGTGGACTCCACCTCGGTCGGCGGATCGACCTGGGAGGTGATGGCGGCCCACGCCGCGGACGCCATCGCGGCGGGCCGCGCCAACGCCGTACTGCTGGTCTACGGGTCGACGGCGCGGGCGGACATCAAGGCGGGCCGCCGCACGTCCAACCTCTCCTTCGGGGCCCGGGGCCCGCTCCAGTTCGAGGTGCCGTACGGGCACTCGCTGATCGCCAAGTACGCGATGGCCGCCCGCCGCCACATGCACGAGTACGGCACCACGCTGGAGCAGCTGGCCGAGGTGGCGGTGCAGGCCCGCGCGAACGCGGCGGCCAACCCGGACGCGATGTTCCGCGACCCCGTCACGGTCGACGAGGTCCTCTCCGGCCCGATGATCGCCGACCCGTTCACCAAGCTGCACTGCTGCATCCGCAGCGACGGCGGCTGCGCGGTGCTGCTGGCCGCCGAGGAGTACGTACCGGACACGGCGAAGGACCCGGTCTGGATCCTCGGAACCGGTGAGCACGTCTCGCACTCCGCCATGTCCGAGTGGGACGACTTCACGGTCTCGCCCGCCGCCGTCTCCGGCCGCCTCGCGTTCGAGCGGGCGGAGGTGCGGCCCGCCGAGATCGATCTGGCTGAGATCTACGACGCGTTCACCTACATGACCCTGGTGACGCTGGAGGACCTGGGCTTCTGCGCGAAGGGCGAGGGCGGCGCGTACGTCGAGAAGGGCCGCACCGGCCTGACCGGCGAGCTCCCGGTGAACACGGACGGCGGCGGCCTGTCCGCCTGCCACCCCGGCATGCGCGGGCTGTTCCTGCTGGTGGAGGCGGTACGCCAGCTGCGCGGCGAGGCGGGGGAACGGCAGGTCCGCAAGGCGGGCGGCCGGCTGCCGGAACTGGCCGTGGCGTCCGGGACGGGCGGCTGGTTCTGCTCGTCGGGGACGGTGGTGCTCGGTCGGGGGTGAGGCGCGCTCACACGGCGACGACCGTGAGCATCCCTTCGAGCCCCCTGAAGTCGTCCGCGTTACGGGTGAACAGCGGCAGCTCCCTGACGGACGCGATGGAAGCGATCATCAGGTCCATCCGCCGGGGCCGGGGGTTACGGCCTGCGGCGACGACGAGAGACACCAGACTCCCGTAACGGGCGGCAGCTTCTCCATCGAAGGGCAGCGGTTCGAAGTCGGCCACCGCGGCGCCCAGCTTCTCCATCCGTGCCGCCCGCCCGGCCGGGTCCCCGGCCATCGCCACACCTTGCTGAAGCTCGGCCATCGTCACGGCGGTGAGCAACGGAAAGGCCGGCAGATCCTCGGCGCTCAACAGATCGAGATCGATATAGGCGCAGGTGTCGAGCACCCCCGAGCCGAAGCGCTCAGCCACGTGCGCGCTCCCAGGGATCGTCGCCCCCGACGCGGTCCTCATCACCGAAGAGGTCGTCCGCTTCGCGGCGCATCAGCACGGCATCCACTCGGGGCAGCCGTCGATGCCGGGCCACGAGCTCCTCGGCACTCAGCTTCCGCTTGCGCGTGAGCGGCCTGAGCTCCGCGACCTCTATCCCGTTACGGGTGATGTGGAAGACCTCCCCCTCTTCCACGGCGTTCATGACATCGGCGGAGCTGTTACGGAACTCTCGCTGCGTAATGGTCCTCATACACTCACTGTAGCGCCACGTGTCCCGCCGTGCTACAGCGTGAGGCGGCAAGAGCGCAGTCGTGGCTTCGGTTCCGGCCCGCTCGTGAGGTCCAATGGCCGCATGACCGACGCCTCCGCACAGCACGCCTTCCGCGCACTGCTCCACACCCAGCGCGTGTGGGACATCGAGCTGCCCGCCTTCGACCCCGCCGCCGCGCCGGACACCCCCCTCCCGCTCTTCCACGCGTGGTTCGCCGAGGCGGTGGCCGCCGGGCAGGCGGAGCCGCACGCGATGACCCTGGCCACGTCCGACGCGGAGGGGCTGCCCGATGTGCGGACCCTGATGCTGCACGACGCGGACGAGCGAGGCTGGCACTTCGCCACCCACGCCACCAGCGCGAAGGGCCGCCAGCTGGCCGCCCGCCCGCACGCCGCGCTCGGCTTCTACTGGCCCGCGCAGGGGCGGCAGGTACGGGTACGGGGTCCGGTCACCGCGTGCCCGGCCGCCGAGAGCCGGGCCGATCTGCACGCCCGGTCCACCGGGGCACTGGCCTCCGCGCTGGTGGGGCGGCAGAGCGAGGTGCTCGGCTCGTCCGAGGAGCTGGCCCGCGCCTCCGACGCCGCCTGGGACCGGGCCCGGGAGGAACCGGATGCGGAGGTGGCGTCCTGGACGCGGTACGTGGTCGAACCGTACGAGGTGGAGTTCTTCCAGGGCGACGCGCGGCGCCGGCACATCAGGCTGCGCTACCACCGGGGGGCCGGGACCGGGACCGGGGCGGCGGGGGCCGCCGGGGCCTGGCAGCGGGAGCTGCTCTGGCCCTGACGGCAGCCGGTCGCCCCGGTCGCGGAGCGCTCAGTTCACCGTGATCGCCTGCACGGGGCAGGCGCGGGCCGCCTCGCCGACCATGGGACCGGTGAGGGCGTCGCCCGGTTCGGGCAGCAGCTCGCTGAACCCGTCGTCGTCCTGGGTGAACACCCTGGGAGCGACGAGCGCGCACTGCCCCGCGCCGATGCACACGTCCTTGTCAATATCGATCTTCATCGTCATCTGCACCTCGCCTGAGCCTTCGTTCGGATGTCGGTCGTCCCGGATGCCGGTCACCATGTGACGGGCAGTTCCAGCAGCCCCTGGAGCGTGTCGCCCGGCTTGAACGGGACGTCCTCGGCGGGCACCGCCAGCCGCAGGCCGGGAAGGCGCTCGAAGAGGGCGGGCAGCGCGATCTCCAGCTCGGCCCGTGCCAGGTTCTGGCCCAGGCACTGGTGGATGCCGAAGCCGAACGCGACGTGGTTGCGCGCGTTGCGGCCGAGGTCCAGCTCGTCGGGCGACGGGTACACGGACTCGTCGCGGTTGATCACCGACGTGGACAGCAGGACGCCGTCCCCCGCCCGCACGGTCACCCCGCCCACCTCGATGTCCTGGACGGCCACCCGCGACAGCCCGTCCGCGATGGACAGGAACCGCAGCAGCTCCTCCACCGCGGCGGGCATCCCGCTGCCGGGGGCGTCATCGGTGGAGGCACCGGCGGCGCGCAGACGGGCCAGCTGTTCCGGGTGCTGGAGAAGGGTGAAGGTGCCCAGCGAGATCATGTTCGCGGTCGTCTCGTGACCGGCCACGAGCAGGATCTCGGCCAGCCGCACCAGCTCCTCGGTGTCCACCGCGCCGGTCTCCAGCTGCTTGACGATCAGCTCGTCGAGCAGCCCCTCGCCGGGATCGCGCCGCTTGCGCCCGATCAGTACCCGGAAGTACTCGTCGAGGGCGTCCCGCGCGGCCTCGACGTCGGAGGCCTCGGGGCCGCGGAGCAGCTTGCGCGACTGGGCTTCGAAGAAGTCGTGGTCCGCGTAGGGGACGCCGAGCAGCGCGCAGATGACCATCGAGGGCACCGGCAGCGCGAAGGCGGTGACCAGGTCCGCCGGTGGCCCCTGCTCGACCATCGCGTCGAGCAGGGCGTCCACGGTCGCCCGGATCTGCGGCCGCAGCGCCGCCGTCCGCCTGACCGTGAAGCTCGGGATGAGCATCCGGCGCTGGGCGTTGTGCTCGGGATCGTCGACGCCGATCAGCTCGACGCGCCGCTGGGTGGTCTCGGCCTGCCGTTTGACGAAGAGCGGGAAGTCGGGGTGTTCCCGGTCGGACGACAGCCTGGGGTCCACCAGGAGCGACCGCGCCTCGGCGTGACCGGTCACCAGCCACACCGTCCGGCCGGTGTAGAGACGGACGGGGGTCACCGACTGCTGGCCCCGGCTCTCGCTCGGGTATCCCGTCGGCGGGTGGTAGGGGCAGCTGCGGTTCTGCGGAAAGGCGACGGTTCCGGTGTCGGTCTCGGTGACGACCTGGTTCTCGGTGTCGGTCTCTGTCATGGAGGACCTCGCAAAGAGATGGGGGAGTCCTGCCGATCACTCACCACTAGATGCCCCAGGCACCTAATTGGGCTAGGCGTAGTTCGGCCAAATCCCCCGTACCGGACTCGCCCGTCATGGCTCGTACGCTGCCACCCTTATCCCATTTCAACCACCGAGGAGCACTATGGGAAGCAGATGAGGACTGGAGGTCACCCATGACCCGAACCCGTAGCCGGTACGCCTCGGACCGCGGTCTCACCACACGCATGGTCACCACCATGTTCCTGATCGGCTTGCTGTACGTGGTCCTGGTCGGCGTACTGCTCGCCGTGCTGCGCGGTGCCTGGCCGATCATCCTGATCATCACCGGGGGCATGTTCATCGCCCAGTTCTGGTTCAGCGACCGCATCGCGGCCTTCAGCATGGGCGCCCGCGAGGTCACACCCGAGCAGGCACCGGAACTGCACGGCGCGATCGACCGCATCTGCGCCCTCGCCGACATGCCGAAACCACGGGTGGCCATCGCCGAGAGCGATGTCCCGAACGCGTTCGCCACCGGCCGCAGCGAGAAGACGGCCCTCGTCTGCGCGACCACGGGACTGCTGCGCAGACTGGAGCCCGAGGAGCTGGAGGGCGTGCTCGCCCACGAGATGTCGCACGTCGCGCACCGTGACGTCGCCGTCATGACGATCGCCTCGTTCCTCGGCGTACTCGCGGGCATCATCACCCGGGTCGCCCTGTGGGGCGGGTTCTCCCGCAACAGCCGGAGCAACGACCCCGTCGGCATCGCGATCATGCTGATTCCGCTGATCAGCGCCGTCGTCTACGCGCTGAGCTTCCTGCTGACCCGGCTGCTCTCGCGCTACCGCGAGCTGTCCGCCGACCGCACCGCCGCACTGCTCACCGGCCGCCCCTCGGCCCTGGCCTCCGCCCTCACCAAGGTGAGCGGCCAGATGGCCCGGATCCCGACGGAGGACCTGCGGAAGGCGGAGCCGTACAACGCCTTCTACTTCGTCCCGGCCTTCTCCTCCAAGGAGAGCCTGAGCCGGCTGCTCTCCTCGCACCCGACCCTCGAACAGCGCCTCGACCAGCTGTCCCGCATCTCCGCCGACCTGTCCCGTCCCTGAACCGAGGAGTACGTCCGTGGGCCTGCTCGACACCATCCTGGGCCGCAGCAAACCGGTCCGCCCGGACCTCGACCAGCTTTTCGCCGTCCCGTCGGCCGCGCTCACCCTCCAGGCGGCGACGGGCTTCGTCCCGACCGGCCTCGGCTCGGTGTGCTTCGCGGGGGTGGAGGGCGCCACCTTCGCCCGTATCCAGCAGGACGTACGGGAGCTGCTGGACGCGGACACCGCGAGCGGCGGCATCCCGGTGGAGTTCAGCCGGGACTCCTACGGCTACACCTGGCTGCTCGCCCGCCAGCCCGCCGAGGACACCGCCGCACTGGTCAACGACCTGCACGCGGTCAACACCCTGCTCCAGGACGGCGGCTTCGGCCCGCAGCTGCTCTGCTCCCTGATCGCCTTCCGCGACGAGCAGGAGCGCCCACTGGCCCTGGTCTACCTCTACAAGCGGGGCACGTTCTACCCCTTCGCCCCGGTGCCGGGCAGCGGCGAGAAGCGCGACAACCAACTGGAGCTGCAGACCCGGGCCGCCCTCGGCGACGACCTGCGCGTGGAGAAGGACCTGGCCCGGTGGTTCCCGGTGTGGGGAGCGCCTGGGCTGTGAGGGCCGGCGCGCGTGATACCGCGCTGAGTGTCACGGGCCCGTGGGGAGCAGCCCAGGCGGGCACAGGTAGAACAGCTCCGGGTCCCCCTCGTCCAGGCCGTGGAGCAGGCCGGCCGGGCTCCATCCCGCGCGCTGCAGGAGCCGCTGCATCGGCTGGTTGGACACGTTGGTCGAGGTGAACAGCTTGGGAGTGACACATGAGGCCGCGGCCTCCGCGAGCAGCCGGCCGCCCACACCCCGGCCACGGGCGGCCGGGGCCACCATCAGCATCGTGAGGAAGCCCTGCTCGAAGAACGTGTACTCCACCACGCAGTAGCCCAGCGGCCCGGACGCGTCCTCTGCCACGGCCGCGAGGCCTCGGCCGCACCAGCGCCGGATGTCCGTGCGCCGAGCGTCGTCACCGTCCGCCGCGACCGAATCGATCCGGACCAGCGCTTCCGCATCCGACTCGCGCCCGCGCCGCACGGCGAACCGTCCCCGCTCCCCTGCATCCATGTCGTCCACAGTGGCATCAACACGCGGTGCGTGCGGGTTGACGCGTGGAAGCAGTCATCGGGGTGGGCGGCCGCCGGGGCTGCACGCGGCCACCCTAACGGGGTAATGCCCGACAGATCACGGGATAGTACATTAGGGACGGCACCGAAGAAGACAAGTGACTGAGCTTCAGGTCCGGTGTCCGAGCGCCCCACGCGGTTTGCCCAGCAGTAGTGGCAGCATCGCGAAGTGGGGCCGACACGGCCGCTTCCGCTTCCCACCCCACGTACCTGACCGGCTGCGGGAGCACGTAGCCGGATGACGACCGACGTCAGGTCGGTCAGCCAGCCACTGCCGGGCGAGCGGTCCGCCCCATGGCCCTCTCCGCTCCCCGGCCGAACGGTCGGATTCAGGCCGCCGTCATCCCCTCAACGCCCCAGGCGCGACTCTCCTCCGTGTCGGCCGACGAGCCGACGCACCACTCCCTCCGCGCACCCACCGCGCCGAGGGGCACGAGACACACCCTCACTGCCATCACTCCACCCTCCAGCAGGAGTTGACCCATGAGCGGATGCGGCTGCGGGCAGTCCCCCATCGCACTGTCCCCCAACACCCAGTCCCCCATCGCCATCGGCGGCCGCCACCCCTCCAAGCCGGCCTGTCCCCCGGCGCCTTGCCCCCCAGTGGCCTGTCCCCCCGTGGCCTGCCCCGGCTCCAAGCCGTGCGAGCACTGCGAGACGACCCCACTGCGCGACTCCGCGCCGTACCGGGTCGCGGCGAGCGCGATCAGCACCGACCCGTCGCCGTACTACACCATCGCCAACACC
Source organism: Streptomyces sp. 840.1 (assembly GCF_003751445.1). NCBI lineage: Bacteria > Bacillati > Actinomycetota > Actinomycetes > Kitasatosporales > Streptomycetaceae > Streptomyces > Streptomyces sp. 840.1. Next base: position 1,489,152 of record NZ_RJUU01000001.1, read on the forward strand.
CATGCCGCGCTGGACCCGGTCGTCGCCCAGACCGTCCTGGACAGCGGCACGGGCACGTTCCCGGCCGACGACGGAACGCACGACGGCCGGCACACCTGGCTGGCCGGCGTCGTGCGCATCGACCCCGAGTCCGTGCGCGGCAACCCCACCAGTGTCACGGTCAGCGCCTCGGTCCACGTCCACAACGACGGCCCGAACGCGGCCTGCCGGCTCTACGGCCGCTTCGCCCTGTGGAACGGTACGACTCCGGTCCGCACCGACCTCCTCGGCCCACCCGACCTGCCGGCGGGCGGTGACGACAACGGCGTCATCCCACCGACTACCGTGCCCCTCGCGGATGTCCTCGCGGGAAGGGTCGTCGTCGAACTCAACCTGGAAACGGGCAACGACGGCGCCTGCCGCGTCGGCCCCAAGCAGTGGACCGTCGACAGCTTCGTCCTCACCGTTCAGGCGGCCACCCCGGGCTGCGGCAGGCACTTCCTCCGTACGACGTGCCGCACCTGCGACGGCACGGTCACCTGCACGACCGACACCCTCGACGGCTCATCGACCCCCTACGCCCCGGTCCCGCCGGTCGTCCCGGCCGACTCCTGTCAGGAGGGGTGCTCCACCGACCGGCCCCCGTGCATCTCCACCGACCGGGGCAACGCGATCACCCGGGGCAGCGACGGGTGCCTCTACGCGCCCGACGCGCCTGCTCTGGACCCGTCCCCCTGCAATGCCGCACGGAACACGACCGGCGGGCTGCTCGTACCGCGGATCGACCTGGCGGGTATCGCTCCCGGCGGCAACAGCGGCGTAGAGCGGTCGGTGGACATCGACGTCACCGGCGCGCCCGGCTGTCCCGAAAGGTGGAAGATCGGCGCCCGACTCACGCCGGTGAGCGCGTTCCTCAACTCCGAGCGGCAGAACGCCGACCTGCTGGCCCGGACCGGTGCCGACGTGCCGATCCCCGAGTCCGACATCGTGCTCCCGGAAGCCGGGGTCTACCACATCGACAGCGACGTGCGGTACGGACTCGGTTCCGCCACCGGAGGCAGCGGCTACATCATCGGCTGGCTCAGGGACGAGACCACGGACACCCTCCTGACGAGCTTCACGCAGATCTCGGTGATCAACGCGGCGAGGCAGGAGCAGCACGGCGGAACCACACACATCATGACCGAGTACACGGTCAGCTCCGGCCCCCGGACGGTTCGCCTGCACCTGATGTTCGTCCTCACCGGCGGCAAGATCACCAACGCCGAGGCCGGCGGCACCGACAGCAACGGCGCGACCCGGATGCGCTTCCTCAAGGTCAGGGACTGACTGCCGAGGACGAGCCGGCGTCGGGGTGCCCGCCGCTGCCTCGCGGGCGTCAGCGCAGTGCGACCTCGCCGGCGCGGACGGTCCCCATCACGCGCTCGACGGTCTCCTGGACTTCACCGACCGGAGCCGCGTAGCCGATGGCAGCGCGCGCGGCGTCCTCCCCGAGCATCCGGGTGATCACCCACCCGGCAAGGTACTGCGAGGCCAGGCAGCCGCCCGCCGTGGCGATGTTTCCCTCGGCGTGGAACGGCGCGTCCAGCACGGTGACGTCGCACGCCTCGACATAGGGCCGGCTCTTCACATCCGTGCAGACCGGCATCGCGCCCAGCAACCCGAGCCGTGCGAGCACCAGCGCACCGGAGCACTGCGAACCGATCAGCTGCCGCGACGGGTCGAGCGGCAGCATGGCGAGCATTCGGTCATCGGCGACCACGTCGCGCGTCTTCACCCCGCTGCCGATCAGCACGACGTCGGCCTCGGTTACGAACTCCATCGGACGCTGCCCGGTCACCTCGACTCCGTTCATCGACGTGACCACGGGCGCGGGCGTCGTGATGAAGGCTTCCAGACCGTCCTTGCGACAGCGGTTGATCAGCGCTGAGGCGATGAAACTGTCGAGTTCGTTGAACCCGTCGAAGGTGACCACGGCTACCTGCATCACAACTCCCTGAATATGCCGTCCGGGCACCCAGCCTCTCAGACGCGCCGGGCCCGGTTAAGAGCCAGTCGGCGGCCGTGAGGTGCCGCTGCTCTCAGTTGCCGACCGCGTGCCCCAGGAACGCGGTCCAGGCGGCGGGGGCGACCGCGAAGGTCGGCCCGTCGGTGACCTTGGAGTCGCGGACGTGGACGGTGTGGGGGCAGGTGGCGACCTCTACACAGGCCGCTCCCTCGTTGGCGCTGTAACTGGACTTGTGCCAGTCGTAGGCGACTTCGATGCACTCGGCACCCTCGTTGCCGCTGTAGCTGGACTTGAACCAGATCAGTCCGGTGGCGTGGTGGCTCACAGTTGCCCCATCTTCTTCTCGATGATCTCTGCGGATTCCCAGGGGTTGTGCGCCTGAGCCCGCAAGGTGCCGAAGAGGTCGAACATGTCGACGACCTGGTCCGGCTGCGAGATAAACCTATCCCCGCCACGCGCCTCCACGTACACGAGCGCGCGTCCCTCCGACGTGGAGATCAGGTGCATGGGCCCCGTCAGCCCCGCATGGGTGTGCTGCGCTGTCGGCATCACCTGCACGGTCAGGTGGTTGTAGCGCTCGATGCAGTCGAGCATGTGCCGCAGTTGCGCCTTCAGCACCTCCGGCCCGCCCAAGCACCGTTCCAACACCGACTCCTCCACCACGATTCCGATGTGCGGAGGCGGTGTGCGGGTCAGAACCGCCTGCCGTTCCAGCCTCGCTTCCACGCGGCTGATGACCTCGGCCTCCGTGTACGCGGGGACGCGCACGCGGTGCAGTGCGTAGGCGTACGCCTCGGACTGAAGCAGGCCTGGCATTACCATCGTGTCGTACCCGTTGATGACACGCGCGGTCCGCTCGGACTGTGCCCAGCTCACGAACTTCGGCGGATACTTCTCCTCGTCCAGCATCTCGCAGCACTCCACCAGAGCGCCGTTCGCTGCGAACAGTTCATCGGCCGCCACCAACAGATCGATCGACGGAATCCGTTCCGCGCGCTCCACCGCGCCCATCAGCGACTCCGAGATCAGCAGCTGCTCAGCGGCCGTCTTCTGTGTGAACCCGGCACGCACTCGGTGAACGCGAATCAGCTCCCCCACGAGCCGCCGAACATGAGATGCCTCGGTCTTCCCCACAACTCACCACCGTTCCCCACACCGCGCGATGTGGACCGTTTCCTCCTGGTCACGCTACGCAGTCGCCGCGATGCTCGTAGACATGACGAGCAAGAAACTCCCCGAATGGGTACCCGCCTCGGGGCTCCAACTGCACCTGTCCGGCATCCACTTCGACGCGATCCGGCTACGCGGAGTGCGGGGCGAGGCGGCGCTGCACCATCTGGCCACCCTCACCGACGGCGATCCGGGGCCCGTCGTCCGGGAGATCGCGGGGGCGCGGTGGACGTACTTCCTGCTGGCCCCCGGTGCGAGCCGGGACTTCGACTGGCCGCCCGGCGCGAAGTGCTTCGGCCCGGCCGCCCGCGACCAGTACGTGGGGATCCCCGCGCCGGACGGCAACACGTACCCGCTGAGCTGGCGGTGCAGGGCCCCGGACGCCGGGGACTTCGTGGACGCTGAGCTGCTCCACGGAGTCGTGATGGCCCAACTCGTGCCGGAGGAGTGACCGGCCGGAGCCGCAGCGTCTCCGTATCATCAGGTGCATGGCTGCAGAGCCCTCGCGATCCGCCGTCATCCGCAACCCCAACCTCCGGGAGCTCCGCAGGCGGCGCAAGGCAATCGGCCGCTGAACCGCGCACACCGCCTTACGCGGGCCGGACGGTGAGGATCTGCTGGGCGTGGCCGACCGGTCCGTTGATGTCGTGCAGGACGGTACTGGTGATGCCCTGGCCGGTCGGGCCGAACACGACGGTGGTGTCCAGTCCGGTCCAGCGACCCTCGGGTGCGCGGTGGAGGTGGATCGTCAGGTCCACGTTAGGGAATATCCACTCGGTGGGCGCCTGGCGCACCGCGATGCCGTTGGCCGTGTCGACGAGTGCGACGTAGGACGCGAGCGGGCTCGCCTCCTCGCCCGCGACCAGGCCGAGGGGCGTCGAGATCCACGCGGTGGTGCGGCCCGGCTGCGGCTGCGCGAGGGGGCGGACGTCGATCGACGCGATGTAGCCGCCTGGCCAGAGCTCGGCCATCGGCCAGGGCGCGAGTTCCTCGGGAGCCGTGAGCCTGTCGGCGGTGCCGCCCGCGACGGCGGCCGTGTCGACGGCGGCGAGGCACCAGGCCCTGGCCCGTACGACGGGACGGTCCCCGATGAGGGCGACTGCCTCGACCAGTTCGATGGTGCGGCCGGGCCGGATGGTCTCGACCCGGATCTCGCACTCGTCCAGGGCCAGCCGGCCGAGGATGTCGAAGCTGATCCGGGACAGCAGCAGGCTCTCCCCCGGCCGGTCGGCAAGGTGGCGGTCGATGGCGTGCACGATGAGGCCGCCGAGCGGACTGAAGTGCACTTCGTCCGTGCTCCACGCGCCACCGGCGTGGGCCGTGGGCTTGTAACGGTGGTCGTCGGTGCGCTCGTAATAGCTGCCGGTGTTCAATGCGTGCTTCCCTCGCGGCCGTACGGATCAAGGAACCTCAGCCTGACACCCGCACGGCCGCCGCCCTGCGCCCGGGTCCCTCAGGCAGGTCCTGCGGCACCGGGGTGCAGGACGATCTTTCCCACGTGCTCCCGGCGGGAGAGCTCGTCCTGCGCCTCGGCGGCCCGGTCCAGCGGGAAGGCCGCAGCGATGACGGGCCGGACCTCCGCCCGGCGGGCCAGGTCCATGAGGAGGGCGAAGTGCCGGGGCGTGTGCATCGCGGACCCGATGACCTGGGCGTTGTGCAGGTAGAGACGGCGCACGTCAAAGCTCACGCCGTACCCGCCGAGTGCGCCCGCGATGACCCACCGGCCGCCCTCGCGCAGCAGCGGAAGCCCCTCATTCACGAGTTCGCCGGCCACGACGTCGAGCGCGACGTCGATGCCTTCCGGGGCGGCGGCCCGGATCTGCCCGGCGACGTCTCCCGCACGGTCGACGACCGCGTGCGCGCCCGCCGCCCGCACCGCGTCGATCTTGGGTCCGCTGCTGATGGCGAGGACCCTCGCCCCGCGCGCACGGGCGATCTGTACCAGCGCGAGGCCGACCCCGCCGGACGCCCCCGAGACCAGGGCGGTCTCCCCCTGCCGCAGCCGGCCCCGTTCGATCATGCCCAGCGCGGTGCCGTAGGCGGTCGGCAGCGTCGCGAGCTGGTCGTCCGTGAGCGGGGATTCCGTCACGTCGTGCACGCGCTCCGCCGGCGCGGTCACGTACTCGGCGTACCCGCCGTCGCGCTCGCTCCCCATCAGGCCCACCGGGTTGGCGTCCGGCCCCTCGCTGTCGTAGATCGCGGGGTCGACGACCACACGGCGTCCGACGAGGCCGCCCGGCACCCCGGCCCCGACGGCCACGACGCGGCCGGCCACGTCGGCACCCTGGATCCGGGGGAAGTCGATCGGGCCGCGCCAGCCCGACTTCGCGTCCGGGTCCCCCGGCCGCCCGTAGGCACCCTCCCGCGTCCAGAGGTCGGTGTTGTTGAGGGCCACCGCGCCGACCCGGACCAGCACCTCCCCTGCTCCGGGCACGGGCGTCGGGACCTTAGCCGGCTCAAGGACCTCCGGACCTCCGTGCCCCGTGATCCGCACCGCTCGCATGACCTGGGGCTCACCCATCGCTTGAACCTCCTCGCAGGTATACTGATCTGTGAACACGTTCCACTGTACACCGATCAGTGAAGAGGCTCGCAGTGACGGAACCCGCAGGGCACGAACTCACGGGGCAAGAGCTCACGGGGCACGAGCTCTCCGGAGCGGAGGCGCGGCCTGTGACGGCGGCCGGTCTCCGCATCGTGGCGGCCGCCGAGGAGTTGTTCTACGAGCGCGGGATCACCTCGGTCGGGGTGGACCTGATCGCCGAGCACTCGGGGGTGACCAAGCGGACCCTGTACAACCAGTTCGGCTCGAAGGACAACCTCGTGGCGGCCTATCTCACGGGCCGCGACCAGCGCTGGCGGGCGCTCGTCCGTACCACCGTCGACTCCTGCGGCACCCCCGCCGAGGCCGTCACCGCGCCCTTCGACGCGCTGCGGAGCTGGAGCGGGGCCAACACCCGCGGATGCGCCTTCATCAACGCGCTGGCCGAACTGCCGGACCCCTCGCACCCCGCACACCGCATCGCCGCGAACCAGAAGCTCTGGCTGCTGGACCTGTTCAGGGAGCTCGCCGCCGGCGCGGGCTGCTCGCACCCGGCCACCCTCGCCGTCCAGCTCCTCGTGCTGCACGAGGGCGCCGTCGCGACCCAGCCCCTCCCGTTCGACAGCTTCCCGGAGAGCATCGCCCTGGCGCGGGCCCTGGTCCGGGCCGACGTACCGCCCGGCCGGTAGAGCGCCTTGGGCGCCTCGTCCGGCCGCTCGCGACCCGGGCCGCGCCCGGCCGGGCGGTCAGGCCGCTCTACGGCCGGAACACCGCCACCGCCTCGCACCCCTCCTCCCTCCGGAACGTCACCCGCAGCTCCATCCCGACGGCGAGGGCGGACTCCTCGCACTCCACGACCTCCGTCATCATCCGGGGCCCCTCGGCCAGGTCGACGACGGCCGCGACGTACGGCACCCGGCCGCCGAACGGCGGCAGGTCGTTGCGGTGGACGACGGACCAGGTGTAGAGCGTGGCCCGGCCGCCGGCCGGCTCCCAGTCGACGTCCTCGCTCCAGCAGTGCGGGCAGAACTCGCGCGGGTAGTGGTGCGCCCGCCCGCAGGCCCGGCAGCGGCGCAGCAGCAGCCGGCCCTCGGCGGCGGCGTCCCAGTAGGGGCGGGTGGAGGCGTCCGGCTCGGGCAGGTCGTAGCGGGGCGCGGGGACGGGGGCCGCCGCTGGGGCGTGTGAGGGCTTGGGGGCCGGGGCGACCGGCCTGTCGGCGGTCACAGGAAGAGTCCGATCGCATTGTCGAGGGACCAGGTCTGCCAGGACATCGCGAACAGCGCGACGAGAGAACTCAGCGCCATCATCGCGTTCTGTCCCTGCTCGGCCCAGTCGTGGATCATCAGCACCAGGTAGAGCAGGTTGAGCAGCAGCCCCGCGACCAGCGCGACCGGGGTCAGCAGACCACTGACCAGGCCCAGCCCCAGGGCGAGTTCCGCGTAGACGACGACGTACGCCATCATCTTCGGGCGCGGCGCGACGACCTTCTCGAAGCCGCTGCGGACCACCGGCCAGCGGTGTTTCCCCGCGACGTCCGCGGCCCAGGCGATGCCGGTGCCGCGTTCGAACCAGCCCTTCTTGTCCTTGTGCCGCCAGCTCTCCAGCCACCACAGGCCGAGGCCTATCCGGAGCACGGCGAGCCACTGGGCTCCGTCGAGCCAGATCGTCCGCATGGGGCCCTCCCGTTCGCCTAATCTGACGGTACGTCAGTTCACCTGATGGCGGCGGCCCGCGCAAGGGGTGGGCAAGGCCCGGGAACCCGCAGCCGGTTCATGAGTGCGTACCCGTGATCAATTCGCAATCGATTCCGGTCTTGACCGAGACCCATCAACAGAGCGCGCGATTACGCTCCAAACCATGCCCGACAGCACATCTGCCCCCGGTAGCCCCATTCCGGCCTCCGTCACGCTCACCGAGGACCGGCCCGTCTACGTCATCGGCGGCGGTCCGGGCGGTCTCGCCGCTGCGGCGGCCCTGCGCGCGCAGGGCCAACGGGCCGTCGTGCTGGAGAAGTCCGGGGACGTCGGCGCGTCCTGGCGGCGCCACTACGAGCGGCTGCACCTGCACACCACGCGGCGCTGGTCCGCCCTTCCGGGGCTGCCCATGCCCCGCCGGTTCGGCCGCTGGGTGTCCCGCGACAACGTGGTGCGCTACCTGGAGAAGTACGCCGAGCACCACGAGCTGGAGGTGGTGACCGGCGTCGAGGTCTCCCGCGTGGACCCGGCACCGGACGGCACCGGGTGGCGGCTGACCGCGACCGGCGGCCGCGAACTGACCGGGCGGGCCGTGGTCGTGGCCACCGGCTTCAACCACACCCCGCGCATCCCCGACTGGTCCGGGCGCGACACCTTCACCGGCGAACTCGTGCACGCCGCCGACTACCGCAACCCGGCCCCCTATGCGGGCAAGGACGTCCTCGTCGTGGGCGTCGGCAACACCGGGGCCGAGATCGCCGTCGACCTGGTGGAGGGCGGGGCGGCACGGGTGCGGCTCGCGGTGCGCACCGCTCCACACATCCTGCGCCGCTCCACGGCGGGCTGGCCCGCCCAGGGCACCGGCATCCTGGTGCGCAGGCTGCCGGTCGCGCTCGTCGACCGGGCCGGGCGCCTGCTGACCCGGCTCTCGATGCCCGACCTGGCCGAACAGGGCCTGCCCCGGCCGGAGACCGGCCTCTACTCACGGGTCAGGGACGGCGCGATCCCGGTCCAGGACGTGGGGCTGATCAAGGCCGTGAAGGCCGGTCACGTGGTGCCGGTGGCGGCCGTCGAGTCCTTCGACAAGGACGAGGTGGTCCTGGCCGACGGGTCCCGGATCACCCCGGACGCCGTCGTCGCGGCGACCGGCTATCTGCGCTCCCTGGAGGGGCTGGTCGGCCACCTCGGGGTGCTGGACGCCCGGGGCCGGCCCGTGGTGCACGGCGGCCGCACGCCGAAGCAGGCCCCCGGGCTGTACTTCACCGGGTTCACCAACCCGATCAGCGGCATGCTCCGCGAACTGGCCCGGGACGCGGAGAAGATCGCCAGGAAGCTCGCCCGCACCCGCTGACCCGGGGGCGGCCGGGAGGAGCCCACCCGTGATCCCGCCCCTGAGCGCGGGGTTGCGGGGCACCGCACACCCCCGGGCGCGAGGTTGCGGGGCACCGCCTTGCCCTCGATCGCCGGGCGGGCCCGAAGGGGCGCCCGGCCCCGCCCGCCTGCTCCCGGAGGCGCCACTCTCAGCCTTTGCCTGCACACCCATTCCTGACGGGCCGTCAGTTCAGTAACCTGACACGGCGTCAGTTCATGACGCCGGCCGGGCGGCACGAGCGCCGGGGACCTTCGAGCAGGAGTGGGCGGAACGATGCTTGGATCGACTCACGGCACCCTCACCACCGACTTCCGCGCCAGGGTGGTGGCCTGCGGCGAGGAGCCGCACGCCGCCGTCCACAGCATGACGGCCGCCGCGGCGGAAGGCGACCTCGACGTCAGCGGCCGTCCGCTGCACGCGGCCGTGCCGGACCTGGACCGGTTCTTCCGGCCGGAGTCCGTGGCTGTCATCGGCGCGTCCGACACCGACGGCCGGCCCAATACCGGCATCACCCGGCAGCTCATCGCCTGGGCCGAGCGGGTCGGGGCGCGGCTGTATCCCGTGCACCCCACGCGGGAGACCGTCTTCGGGCGGGCGTGCTCTCCTTCCGTGTCCGATCTGCCGGAGCAGGTGGATCTGGCGGTACTGCTGGTCGGTGACCCGCTCCCGGTGATCGAGGAACTCGCCCACGCCAAGGTGAAGTTCGCCGTCGCCTTCGCGTCCGGGTTCGCGGAGACCGGGGCCGAGGGCGCCGCCGCGCAGGCCCGGCTGGCCGCCGCGGTGGAGCGGTCGGGGCTGCGGCTGCTCGGGCCGAACACCAACCTCAACGCGTTCGAGGAGTTCCGGGACGACCTGGAGGGGCCGGCGATCGCACTGATCACCCAGTCCGGCCACCAGGGGCGCCCCGTCTACACCCTTCAGGAGCTGGGCGTGCGGCTCTCGCACTGGGCGCCCACGGGCAACGAGGCCGATCTGGAGACCTCGGACTTCATCTCGTACTTCTCCCAGCGTCCCGAGGTCGGGGCCATCGCCTGCTACGTGGAGGGGCTCAAGGACGGGCGCTCCTTCCTGCTCGCCGCCGACCGGGCCGCACGGGCCGGTGTCCCGGTGGTGGCGGTCAAGGTCGGGCGTACGGAGACGGGGGCCAGGATGGCCGCGTCACACACCGGCAAGCTGACCGGCGCCGACCAGGTCGTCGACGCGGCGATGCGGCAGTTCGGCGTGATCCGGGTGAACGGTCTGGACGAGCTCCAGGACACCGCCGCCCTGCTGGCGCGGGCACGCAAACCGCTGGCCGACGGGGTCGTGGTGTATTCGATCTCGGGCGGCACGGGGGCGCACTTCTCGGACCTGGCGACCGCGGCGGGCCTGGACATCCCGGTCCTGTCCGAGGAGAAGCAGGCCGAGCTGCACACCTGGATACCCGGCTACCTGAACGTGGCGAACCCCGTCGACAACGGCGGGCACCCGGTCGGCGACTGGCGCGGCCGGAAGATCATCGACGCGATACTCGCGGACCCCTCGGTCGGGGTGCTCATCTGTCCGATCACCGGCCCCTTCCCGCCGATGAGCGACAAACTCGCGCAGGACCTGGTGGACGCGGCGGAGGCCACGGACAAGCTGGTGTGCGTGGTGTGGGGTTCGCCGGTCGGCACCGAGGACGCCTACCGCACGACGCTGCTCGGCTCCTCGCGCGTGGCCACCTTCCGCACCTTCGGCAACTGCATCACCGCCGTGAAGGCCTACCTGGACCACCACCGGTTCGCCGCGTCCTACCGCTCCCCCTTCGACGAGGCGCCGCGCACGCCGTCGCCCTCGTTCCGCAAGGCGCAGGCGCTGATGCGTCCGGGCCACCAGCTGAGCGAGCACGCGGCGAAGCAGCTGCTGCGGGCGTACGGGATCCGGGTGCCCCGCGAGCAGTTGGTGACCAGCGCCGCCGCGGCCGTCCGGGCGGCCGCGCTGGTCGGCTACCCCGTCGTCATGAAGGCGTCCGGCGCGCGGCTGGCCCACAAGACCGAACTGGGCCTGGTCAAGGTCGGGCTCACCTCCGCCAGCCAGGTGCGGGACGCCTATCGCGAGCTGACCGACATCGCGCGCTACGAGGACGTCGAGCTGGACGGGATCCTGGTCTGCCAGATGATCGAGCGGGGCGTCGAGATGATGGTCGGCGTCACGCAGGACGCCCTGTTCGGTCCGACCGTGACCGTCGGGCTCGGTGGCGTACTGGTCGAGGTGCTGCACGACGCGGCGGTGCGGGTGCCGCCCTTCGGTGAGGACCAGGCGCGGGCGATGCTCGGCGAACTGCGTGGCCGGGCCCTGCTGGAAGGGGTGCGCGGCGGTGCGCCGGTGGATGTGGACGCGCTCGTGGAAGTGGTGCTGCGGGTGCAGCGGATGGCGCTGGAACTGGGCGACGACCTGTGCGAACTGGACATCAACCCGCTGATGGTGCTGGGACGCGGACAGGGCGCGGTGGCGCTGGACGCACTCGCGGTCTGCCGCTGACCGGCCCCACAGCCGCGCCCCTCGCCACCGCGCCCCCCGCCTGCCCCGCAAGCCGTCCCGCCACCTGCCCAGGAGCTGCCTCATGCCGTCCTCCCCCGAAGACACCACCGACCGGAGCGACCCGTCCGGACCGCCTGATTCATTGATACTGCACGCCACTGACAACGGCGTCTCGACGATCACCCTCAACCGCCCGGAGGCGATGAACGCCGTCACCTGGGACCAGCGCGAACGCGTCATCGCGCTGCTCGCGCAGGCCTCGGCCGACCCCGGGGTGCGGGCCGTCGTCCTGACCGCCACCGGCCGCGGCTTCTGCGCCGGCGCCGATCTGCGGGGCGCCCCGGTGTCCGGCGACCGGGTGCCGGGCGATGTCGCCCGGACGATCCGGCTCGGCGCCCAGCGGCTGATCGCCGCCGTGCTGGACTGCGAGAAGCCCGTCATCGCCGCCGTCAACGGCACGGCGGCCGGGATCGGTGCTCATCTCGCCCTCGCCTGCGACCTGGTGCTGGCCGCCGAGTCCGCGAAGTTCATCGAGGTGTTCGTGCGCCGCGGCCTCGTGCCGGACGGCGGCGGCGCGTATCTGCTGCCCCGGCTGGTCGGGCCGCAGCGCGCCAAGGAGCTGATGTTCTTCGGGGACTCGCTCCCGGCCCGGGACGCGGAACGCCTGGGGCTCGTCAACCGGACCGTTCCGGACGAGGAGCTGGCGGCGACCGCGCAGGCCTGGGCCCAGCGGCTGGCCGAGGGCCCCACCCGTTCGATCGCCCTCACCAAGCAGCTGGTCAACGCCTCGCTGGACACCGACCGGGCCACGGCGTTCGCCGCCGAGGCCATGGCCCAGGAGATCAACATGACCACGCTGGACGCCAACGAGGGCGTGGCGAGCTTCGTGGAGCGACGCGCACCGAAGTACCGGGGTGTCTAGGGCCTGCCCCAGGGGCCCTCGTTCGGCTCAGGTCGTGTCCGCAGCCCTTCCCATCTGACGCTTCGTCAGTTCTAATCGGAGGGTGATGGGACACGCAGGCATGGCCGCAACCGCCGTCCGCTACCTCAGGTCCGTCGGCGCCGCGACGGCCGTCTCCCCGGTACCGGTCGATCCACTGCCGCGCCCGGCCCTGCGGGCCGTCGCCGACGACGAGCGGCTGCCCGTCGATCCGGGCGAGTTCCGGCGGGTGCTCGGGCACTTCGCGAGCGGGGTCACCATCGTCACGGCGCTCGATCCGGACGGCGGCGACGGCACGGCCGGTCCGGCCGGGTTCGCCTGCCAGTCGTTCGCTTCGGTCTCGCTGGACCCGCCGCTGGTCACGTTCATGGTCGCCCGTACGTCGACGACCTGGCCGCGCATCGCCCGCGCCGGGGCGTTCTGCGTCAACATCCTGGGCGCGGAACAGGGCGCGCTGTGCCGGTCCTTCGCGGTCAGCGGGGCCGACAAGTTCGCCGGGGTGGCCCACAGCCCCGCGCCCGCGACCGGGTCGCCGCTGCTGGACTCCGTGGCCGCCTGGGTCGACTGCCGCATCCAGGCCGTCCACACCGGCGGCGACCACCTGATCGTGGTCGGCCGGGTGGAGGCCCTGGGGGCGGCGGACGGGGACGGGAACGGCCCGCTGCTGTTCCACCAGGGGGCGTTCGGGCGCTTCAGCAACTGAGCGAGGCCGGAGTGTTCGGCCGCTTCAGCCGCTGAGCGGGCTCGGCGGCCGTTCACACGGCTTCGGCGGCCGCCGGTTCGCGGACGCGGCGGATCACCAGCGCCATCAGCGCCGCCATCGCGCACAGCGCGCCGGCCGCGTACCAGACCACGTCGTACGAGCCGAAGTGGTCGCGCGCCACCCCGCCGAGGAACGCCACCAGGGCGGCGCCCACCTGGTGGGACGCCAGGACCCAGCCGAAGACGATCGCGCTGTCCTCACCGAACTGCTCCCGGCACAGGGCCAGGGTCGGCGGGACCGTGGCGACCCAGTCCAGTCCGTAGAACACGATGAAGAAGACCATCGGCGGCTCCACCGTGGGGTGCAGGAGCAGCGGCAGGAACAGCAGCGAGATCCCGCGCAGCGCGTAGTAGACGGCCAGCAGCCGGCGGGCGTCGAAGCGGTCGGTGAGCCAGCCCGAGAAGACCGTGCCGACGATGTCGAAGATCCCGACGACGGCCAGCAGCGAGGCCGCGGCGGTGATGGGCATGCCGTGGTCGTGCGCCGAGGGCACGAAGTGGGTGCGGATCAGGCCGTTGGTCGAGGCGCCGCAGATCGCGAAGGTCCCGGCCAGCAGCCAGAACGGTCCGGTGCGGGCGGCGTCGAACAGGACGCGTACGGTCCGGCTCGCCGCACCCAGCGCGGGCGCGGGCTTCTCCACGTACTCCCCGCCGTACGGGGCCTGGCCCACATCGGCCGGGTGGTCGCGCATCAGGAGCCAGACGAACGGGACGACGACCAGGGCCGCGAGCGCGACGGTCACCGAGGCCGGGCGCCAGCCGTGCCGGTCGACGATCCAGGCGCAGAGCGGCAGGAAGACCAGCTGACCGGAGGCACCGGCCGCCGTGAGGATGCCGGTGACCAGGCCGCGCCGGGCGACGAACCAGCGGTTGGTGACCGTCGCGGAGAAGGCCATCGCCATCGATCCGGTACCGAGGCCGACGAGCAGCCCCCAGTAGATCATCAGCTGCCAGGCGGCGGTCATCCAGACGCTGGCCAGCGCCCCGGCGGCGACCGCGCTGAGCGCGACGACCACGACCCGGCGGATGCCGAACCGGTCCATCAGCGCCGCGGCGAACGGCGCCGTGAGCCCGTACAGCGCCATGTCGAGGGAGACCGCGAGACCGATCTGCCCGCGCGACCAGCGGAATTCCGAGTGCAGGGGGTCGATGAGCAGCCCGGGAAGGGAGTTGAAGGCCGCGCCGCCGATGATCGTCACGAAGGTGACTGCGGCGACGATCCACGCGCGGTGGATACGCGGCCGGCGCCGCGTCTCGGGGGCGGTCCGCCGGCCGGCGTCCCGGGCGGGAGATTCCGTTGTCTGGGTCACGTCACTCAGCATCCGGCCACCGCGCCCCTCCCCACGAGTGGCCCGATGGACACTGTTCGCAGGAATCGGGCCACGCCGAATCGAGCCCCGGGTCCGGCGCCGTGGACCGGTCGGCGCAGCCGCACCAACCGACCCGCATCCGGAGCCGTTTCACGCTGCGCGTACGCTCACCTGCTCCGGGCGGCCCGTGTACGCAGACGGGCCCGCGCCGCCCCATCCACGTCCTCGGAGGACCTCATGCACTGGGTCGCGACTCAGAGATTCCACCATCGGTCCGCACTGATGCAGAGGTGGGGCGTCGCACTGCTGCTCGGCGCCTGCGCCCTGTGGATATGGCTGGCCTTCCTGCTGGCCGACCGGTCCGACGCGTACTGCTATCGCGCCTGCGAGCGGATCACGGACCTGTCCGAGCTGCTCACCATCCTGATCGTGTCCGTGCCGCTGTCGGTCCTCGGCGCGGCACTGCTCATCGGCGGCAGTGTCCGCCGGCAGACCAGCGCACACATCCACCAGGTCATCGAGATGCAGCAGTCCGAGGACCGGGCACGCGAGAAGTGAGCGCCACGGCGTGCACGCCCCAGGCCGCCGCCGCGCCCACCGCGTACCAGAGCAGGTCCGGCGCGTTGAACGTCGAGCCCAGCACCAGCCGGGCCGCCGCGCTGTGCCGGGACAGCTCTGCGGGGACCCCGGTCAGCTGGAGCAGTTCGACCGCCCAGCTGACCGCCAGCCCCGTGCTGGCCACCGCGACCGGCCGGGCGCGGGGCGCGCACAGCGCGACGAGGGCGCAGATCAGGACCGTGTAGAGCGCGTCCCCGGCGTACTTGGCGAGGTCCCCGGTCGCGACGGCGCGGACACCGATCCCGGCCGCGACGGTCGCGGCCGCCGCCCCCGCCGCGGCGAGGCGGCGCCGGTACGCACGCGGGCCACGCCCACCCTCCGGCCCCGCTCCGGGCCGCCGCCCGCTCACCTGATCCGCTCCAGCCGTCGGATCGGCCGGGCCGCGAGCAGTACGCCCACCGCCAGCACGTTGATCACCGCCCCGGCCAGCAGCACCTCCGGTGCGCCCACCCGGTCCGCGACCGGGCCCGCCAGCGCCCGGCCCGCCGCCAGCATCAGCAGCGATCCGGCCACGTCGTACGCGTGCAGCCGGTTCAGCGCCTCCGGCGGCACCTGCGTCTGGACGGTCGTCGACCACATCACCAGCCAGAACGCGAACGCCGAGCCCGCGATGAACTGCCCCGCCCCCAGCGCGAACACGGGCAGCCCGAGCCCCAGCGCCAGCAGGTTCACGCACACCCCGGTCAGCGCCACGGCCCCCGCCGCCAGCGGGCGGCGCGGCCGCAGCCGCAGGGCGAGCAGCCCGCCGACGACACTGCCCGCGCCGTTCACCGCCATCATCGCGCCGTACGTCCCCGAGCCGTGCGCCTCGGTCACCTCGATCGCGGTCAGCGGGAGCATCGGGCCGAGCACGGTGAAGCCGTACACCGTCCAGATCGCGATCACGCCCCACAGCCAGCTGCGGGCCCGGAACTCCCGCCACCCGTCGACCAGTTCCGCGACGAACGTGCCGCGCCGGGCGTCGTCGGACGGGGCCGGGGCCAGGCGCAGCAGGAAGAGGCAGATCCCGGAGACCAGGAACGTCGAGGCGTTCGCCGCGTAGACCGCTCCGGCGCTCGCCAGACCGACCAGGACACCCGCGAACGCCGGACCCGCCATGGTCATCAGTGCCTCGGAGACCCTGAGTACGGCGTTGGCGCGCTGCACGTCCGACGACACCCGGGGCACGGTCGAGGCGACCCCCGGCTGGAACAGCGCCGCCCCCACACCGGCCACCGCGCTCAGCGAGTAGACCGCCCACAGCGGCGGGTTGCCGACCGCGAAGGAGACCGCGAGCGCCGAGGCGCCGAGCAGCCGCAGCGTGTCGGCGATGATCATCATGCGGCGCGGGGTGAACCGGTCCGCCAGCACGCCGCCGAAGAGCACGAACAGCGCCAGCGGCCCCATCCAGGCCGCCAGCGCGTACCCCACCGAGGAGTGCGGACGCCCCGCCCCCAGCAGGCCCGCCGTGAGCGCCACCGGGATCATCCCGTCACCGAACAGCGCCGCGGTGCGGGCGACGAAGAAGAGCCGGAAGTTGCGGTTCCAGAGGGCTTCGGTCCCGGGGGCCGGATACGGCAGCGGGGGCAGCTGGGACAACGGGGATGCGGGGGACGCGGGGGACACCGGAGACATGGGGGACACGGGTGGCACTGGCGGCGTATCACGCACAGCGTTCTCGCGGTCCACGGCGGGAATGCGCGCGCGGTCTGCTGACTTTTCCTTCACACCGATGACATGTATCAGCTTATGGTCTATACCAGCTAGTGGGTGAAGGGAGTCCGCGGTGCTGCACCGAGTCGTCGTTCTCGCCCTCGATGGGTTGCTCCCCTTCGAACTGGGCATCCCCCAAAGGATATTCGGCCGTTCACTCGGTACCGAGCCGCTCAACCGGGGCGAGAAACTCTACGAAGTCGTGACCTGCTCGGTCCGCGCGCCCGGCCCGATCCACACCGACGCGGACTTCACGATCACCGTCGAGCACGGCCCGGAGGCCCTCGCCACCGCCGACACGGTGGTGATCCCCGCCAGCTACGAACTCGGCCCCGTCTACACCGAGGGCCGGCTCACCGACGAACTCGCCGCCGCCTTCGCGTACATCAGGCCCGGCACCCGGATGGTCTCCATCTGCACCGGCGGCTACGTGCTCGCCGCCGCCGGCTACCTCGACGGGCGCCCCGCCACCACCCACTGGTCGGCCGCCGACCACTTCCAGGAGCTGTTCCCGGCGGTCCGGGTCGACCCCGACGTGCTGTTCATCGACGACGGCGACGTCCTGACGTCCGCCGGGGTCGCCGCCGGTATCGACCTCTGCCTGCACATCGTGCGCCGCGACCACGGCACCGCCATCGCCAACGACGTCGCCCGGCGCACCGTCGTGCCGCCGCACCGCGACGGCGGCCAGGCGCAGTACATCCAGCGCCCGGTGCCCGACGCCCAGATCGCCGGGACGACGACCGCGCGGGCCTGGGCGCTGGGGCGGCTGGAACGGCCGATCCTGCTGCGCGACATGGCGCAGCAGGAGTCGATGAGCATCCGGACCTTCACCCGCCGGTTCCGCGAGGAGGTCGGCATCAGCCCGGTCCAGTGGCTGACCCAGCAGCGGGTGGAGCGGGCCCGCCAGCTGCTGGAGTCCACCGACCTGTCGATCGACCGGATCGCCCGCGACGCCGGGTTCGGCACGCCCACCTCGCTGCGGCAGCACCTCCAGGCGGCGCTGGGGGTTTCACCGACGACGTACCGCCGGACCTTCCGGGCGACGGCGGGAGACCGCTGCTGAGCGGGCTCCCCGCCGGCTCCCCGTCCTCAGAACACCAGCACCCCCCGTGCCACCCGCCCGTGGTGCGCGTCGTCCGCCGCCTTGGCGAAGTCCTCCACCGGGTAGGTCTCGGTGACGAGTTCGTCCAGCAGCAGCCGGCCCTCCCGGTAGAGGTCCGCGTACAGGGCGATGTCGCGCTGCGGGCGCGAGGAGCCGTAGCGGCAGCCGAGGATCGACTTGTCCAGGTACATCGACGAGACGAGGAACGACGCCTCGGCCGTCGCCGCCGGTACGCCCAGCAGGATCGCCTGGCCGTGCCGGTCGAGCAGGTCGATCGCGGTGCGGATCAGCTCGGTGCGGCCCACGCACTCGAAGGCGTGGTCGGCGCCGCTGGGCAGGATCTCCTTGACGCCGTCGGCCGAGGTCAGGAAGTGCGTGGCGCCGAACTGACGGGCCACCGCCTCCTTCGCCGGGTTGGAGTCGACCGCGACGATGGTCAGCGCGCCCGCGATCCGGGCGCCCTGGATCACGTTGAGCCCGATGCCGCCGGTGCCGATCACGACGACGCTCTCGCCCCGGTCGACCTTGGCCCGGTTCAGTACGGCTCCGACTCCCGTCAGCACCCCGCAGCCGATCAGGGCCGCCGAGGTGAGGGGCAGGTCCGCCGGGATCTTCACCGCCTGCACGGCCTTGACCAGGGTCCGTTCGGCGAACGCCGAGTTGGACGCGAACTGGTACAGCGGCTGCCCGCCGCGCGAGAACGGCCGGCCGGGCATCCCGATCGCCTTGCGGCACATCGTGGGACGGCCCCGGTCGCACTGGGCGCAGGCGCCGCAGCTGGCGAGCGTGGACAGCGACACGTGGTCGCCGGGCGCCACATGGCTCACTCCGGCCCCGACCGCCTCGACCACCCCGGCGCCCTCGTGGCCGAGCACCACCGGCAGCGGGAACGGGATCGTCCCGTCGATCACCGACAGATCGCTGTGGCAGAGGCCTGCCGCGGCCACCGCGACCAGCACCTCGCCGGGACCCGGATCACGTATCTCCAGGTCGTCGACGACCTCGGTCCGCTTGCCGTCGAAGACGACGCCTCTCATCTCGGCTCCCTCGGTAGGCCGAGCACGCGCTCGGCGATGATGTTCCGCTGGATCTCGTCCGAGCCGCCGTAGATGGTGTCGGACCGGGTGAACAGGAACAGGCGCTGTGCCTCGTCGATCTCGTACGGTGCGCCGGGCGACCAGTCGTGCGGGCCGACGGCTCCGGCCGCTCCCCTGATCTCCACGGCGAGTTCGCCCAGGCGCTTGTGCCAGCCGCCCCAGAGCAGTTTGGCGACGCTGGGCGCGCCGGGGTCGGTGGTGGTGCCGAGGGTGCGCAGGGCGTTCCAGCGCATCGTCCGCAGTTCGGCCCACTGGCGGACGAGCCGTTCGCGCAGGACCGGATCCCCGGTGGCTCCGCTGTCGACGGCCGCCCGCACCACCCGGTCCAGCTCGGCGGCGAACCCGATCTGCTGGACGAGCGTGGAGACGCCGCGCTCCAGGGCGAGCAGGCCCATGGCGACGGTCCAGCCGTTGCCCTCGCCGCCGACCACCTCCTCGGCGTGCGCCCCGTCGAAGAAGACCTCGTTGAACTCGCTGGTCCCGGACATCTGCCGGATCGGCCGCACCTCGATCCGGCCCGGCTGGTCCATCGGCACCAGCAGGAACGACAGCCCGTGGTGGCGCCGCGAACCGGGTTCGGTACGGGCCAGCACGAAGCACCAGTCGGCGTCCTGGGCGAGCGACGTCCAGACCTTCTGACCCGTCACGCGGTATCCGCCGTGCTCCGGATCGCGTACGGCGGCCGTCCGCACCCCCGCCAGGTCCGAGCCGGCGCCCGGCTCGCTGTACCCCTGGCACCACAGGGCCTCGCCGTGTGCGATGGGCGGCAGGAACCGGTGGCGCTGCTCCTGGCTGCCGTAGGCGATGAGGGTCGGGGCGAGCAGGTTCTCCCCGATGTGGCCGACGCGGGCGGGGGCCCGGAGCCGGGCGTACTCCTCGGCCCAGACGACCTGCTGGGTCAGCGTGGCCCGCCGCCGGCCGCCGGCCGCCTCGCCGTCGTCCTCCCAGCCGAGGCCGATCCACCCACCACGGCCGAGCTCGCGCTCCCAGGCCCGCCGGACCGCGATGCCCTCGTGCTCACTGCCCGGACCGCCGGTGCCGATGGCTCCCGCGTACTCGTCGACGAGATGGGCCTCCAGCCAGGCGCGGGCCTCCTCGCGGAACGTGCCGTCGTCGGGGCCGAAGGTGAAGTCCACGCTGCGTCCTTTCGATACGGGGCGTGTATGGGGCCGCCCATCCCGGGCCCGCCCGACTGTCCGGGGCACCGCCCATCTCAAGCCCGTCCGGCGATTGAGGGCCGGGGCCCGGGGCAGCGCCCCGGCGACGAACCCGCGCCCGGCACCCGGGGGCTCCGCCCCCGCACCCCCGCTCCTCAAGCGCCGGAGGGGCTGGGAGTGGGCGCTGCACCCGCCGGACTCGTCCATCAAGCGCCCGAGGAGCAGAAGTGGACACCGCACCCCGGACTCGCTCCTCAATCGCCGGAGGGGCTTGAACAGGGCACCTCACTACGCGTTCGGCCGCTTCGCATCCCGCGCCGCCTCCGCCATCGCGTCCAGCTGGGCCAGCATCGGCATCGGGTCCGTGCCCACCGTCCCCGGGAGGAAGTCCGCGATGCGTTCGGGCGTCCAGGCGGCCCCCTCCGCGTACCCCGCGCGCAGCTCCCTCGGCTGGGCCCAGACCGCGATCTTCGGGCCCGCGATCGTGTACACCTGGCCGGTGATGCTCTCCGCGCGGGCCCGGTCGCTGAGGAGGTAGACGACGAGCGCGGCCACGTCCTCCGGCTCACCGATCTCCTTGAGCTCCATGGGCACGTTGGCGGACATCCGGGTACGCGCCACCGGCGCGACCGCGTTGGCCGTGACGCCGTACTTGTGCAGGCCCAGCGCCGCGCTGCGGACCAGCGAGATGATCCCGCCCTTCGCGGCGCTGTAGTTCGCCTGGGCGACGCTGCCCTGGTGGTTGCCGCTGGTGAAGCCGATCAACGTGCCCGCGCCCTCCTGCTTGCGCATCACCGCGGACGCGGCGCGGAAGACGGTGAAGGTGCCCTTGAGGTGGGTGGCGACCACGGGGTCCCACTCCGCCTCGGACATGTTGAACAGCATCCGTTCACGCAGGATGCCGGCCACGCACACCACCCCGTCGATGCGCCCGAACCGCTCGACGGCGGTGTCCACGACCCGCTGGCCGCCGGCCATGGTGGAGATGTCGTCGGCCACCGCGACCGCCTCACCGCCCGCCGCCACGATCTCCTTGACGACGGACTCGGCTATCTCGCTGGCGGGTTCGCCGCCCTCGATGGAGACGCCGTAGTCGTTGACCACGACTCTCGCCCCCTCGGCCGCCGCGGCGAGCGCGACGGCCCGTCCGATGCCCCGTCCGGCACCCGTGACGGCCACCACCTTGCCTGCCAAGAAGTTCCCCATGCCCGGCCCCTTCCCGCGGTTTCTGACGGACCGTTAGATTCTATGGGTCATCAGGTCCACCGGCACAAGCCCCAGGAGGCTCCATGTCACTGCCGGACGAGTTCCACGACATCGCCAAGCGCGTGAACAACTGGGGCCGCTGGGGCGCGGACGACGAGATCGGAACGCTGAACCTCATCACCGACGAGGTGGTCCGTCAGGCGGCGGCCACCGTCCGTACGGGGCGGCGGGTGCCGCTGGCGCTGGCGCTCAAGCAGGACGGCGTACAGAGCGGGCTGATCCAGGGGCGGGTCAATCCGCTGCACACCATGGTGCAGATCAACCAGGAGCTGTTCGGCCCCGGCACGGTCGCCACCAGCGACGACACCGCGGTCCTGAGCCTCCAGACCGCCACCCACTGGGACGCCCTCACCCACGTCTCGCACTCCGGGAAGATCTACAACGGCCGCCCGGCCGACAGCATCACCGCGCACGAGGGGGCCAGGTTCAGCGGCATCGAGAAGGTCCCGCACCTCGTCTCGCGCGGGGTGCTGCTCGACGTCGCCCGCGCCCACGGGCTGGACCGGCTGCCCGGCGGCCACGCCGTCACCCCGGACGACCTGGACGCGGCCGAGGAGCTGGCCGGGGTGCGGGTGCGGGCCGGGGACATCGTTCTCGTACGGACCGGACAGGTGCAGGTCTATCTGGCCGGGGACAAACACGCGTACGGGTACCCGTCACCGGGACTCTCGATCCGGACGCCCGAGTGGTTCAGGGCCCGGGACGTGGCCGCGGTCGCCAACGACACGCTGACCTTCGAGATCTTCCCGCCGGAGATCGACGATCTGTGGCTGGGCGTGCACGCGCTGGATCTGGTCGAAATGGGCATGCTCCAGGGCCAGAACTGGAACCTGGAAGGGCTGTCCACAGCCTGTGCGGAGTCGGACCGCTACGACTTCCTGCTCTCCGCCATGCCGGAGCCCTTCGTCGGCGCCACCGGCACACCGGTGGCCCCGGTCGCGGTCTTCTGAGGAACGACCACCGCGGAGCCGGGCCGGGCGCGGGACGACATCCCGCGCCCACAGCACACCGAAAGCGGCTGCCGAACGAACCTACGCGCGATGGGTGACCGCGTGCGACGGCTCGTACACGGCACCGGCCTCACGCCCGACGCCCGCCTCGCGCCCCACTGCGTCGCAGCCGCCGGGGCCGCCGCACTGCCCGGCGCCGTGCGCGCCGGCCCCGTGGGCGCAGGGCTGCATCTGGACCTGGATCACCGGGATGCCCCGGTCCACCTCGCACCAGATGCGCTTGCCGGCGCCCTCCGGCTGCCAGCCCCAGCGGTCGGCCAGGCCGTCGACCAGCTCAAGGCCCCGGCCGCCGGTGTCCTCGCCCTCCGCGTGCCGCTGCTGCGGCGGGCGGCAGCTGGTGTCGGCCACCTCGACCCGGACGGTCCCGGCGTTGCCCGGTGCCCCCGTCGAGCCGAACAGCATGCGCAGCACGGCCGGACAGCCGGTGTGCACCACCGCGTTGGTGACGAGTTCCGAGATCAGCAGGATGAGCGTCTCGGCCAGCGGCTCGTCGTCTCTTATCCCGGACCCGACCAGCCGCGAGCGCGCCCATCTGCGGGCCCGCCCGACCTCTGCGGGGTCGGCCCCGACCTCCAACTGAACCTGAAGCACCTGCACCGCTCACACCATCCGAACCGGCGGACACATCGCCTCGCGCCTCCTCAGGGTCACGGAACGTGATTCCCTTACGAGACAGCATGGTTGACGTACAGTCACCGCAACAAGCGCTTCGGGCATATTCCAGCGCGAAGGAGTACGCGTGGTGCATACTGTGCGACGCACGCTGCGGAGAGTCGAACAGAGGCGCCCGGCGGCCACGAAAACCCCGGGAAACGTTTCCCCGGCAGGCCCGGCCCCTCTGCGTGGATCACGAGCAGGGCACCTCTCGCGGACCGGAGCGGCCGCACAGGCCACATCCGGATCGCCAGGTTCCAGAACCACTCGCATCCAACGGAGCGTACCCGAGCCCGGCGCCGACTCCACCCCGTGACGAATCACGCATCGGACACAAGCCGGTATCGGTGCATACCGACTGCGCTGCGTCACTCCGCAGCGTGAACCTCAGGGGTCCGTAGCGTCACACGCACGCAGCGGACCCCCGGGAGCCCCGGGTCAGCCCAGATCGGCTGCCAGCGCCTCCTCCGCGTCCGCCGCCGTGAGCCACTGCCCGGCCCGCAGCCAGGCCCGCTTGAGGTGCAGGTGTACATCCGCCTCCCAGGTGAAGCCCATGCCGCCGTGCACCTGGAGGCAGTCGCGGGCATTGCCGACGGCCGCCTCGTCGGCCAGCAGCTTGGCCCCGGCGATCTCCATGGGGTCCCCGGTCACGGCGGCCGCGTAGACGGCCGTGCGGGCCGTTTCGGCGCGCACCAGCATTCCGGCGCACAGATGCTTGACCGCCTGGAAGGAACCGATGGGCGCCGCGAACTGTTCACGCTCACGGGCGTGTTGAACCGCCGCCTCCAGGCTGCGGCCGGCACTGCCGAGCTGCTCGGCGGCGGCCAGCAGGGCGCCCTCGTGACGCGGCCGCGCCCCGTCCGGCAGCGGCTCGCCCTCGTACCCGGCCAGGTCGGGCACCCGCCACAGGGGGGTACCCGGGTCCAGCGAACGCATGGGCTCGGCCTCCCGCACGACCTGCCGCAGCGCCCGCCCGCTCAGCACCCGGCCGACGGCGCCGCCCGCCTCCCCGTCCAGGACCAGCAGCGCATCGGTCCCCTCCAGGTGCCCCACCGGCCGCCCGGCCTCCGCCAGGGCCACCACCGCCTCGCCCTCCGCCGCCCCCTTCACCGCTCCGGCGGCGAGCTGGGTGGCGGCCAGCGGTCCGGGCAGCAGCGCCCGGCCCATCTCCTCGAACAGGAGTACGGATTCGGGCAGGCCGAGTCCGACGCCGCCCGCCGTCTCCGGCAGCCGCAGCGCGAAGAGCCCGGCCGCGCCGAGCTCCCGCCACAGCGCGCGGTCCACTCCCCCGCCGCCGTCGTGCGCCGCCCGCATCCGGTCCCTGTCGAACCGGCCCGCGAGCAGCTCCCGTATCCCCGCCCCAAGGGCCCGCTGGTCGTCCGAGAGCTGGAAGTCCACGGTCCGCTCACCGCCCCTTCGGCAGGCCGAGAATGCGCTCGGCGACGATGTTCGCCTGGATCTGCGAGGTGCCGGCCGCGATCGTGTACGAGAGCGAGGAGAGCCGGTCCAGCACCCACTCCCGGTCCAGGTCGAGGGCGTCCCCCGCACCGAGCACCTCGGCCGCCGCCTCGTACAGCTCCTGGCGGGCGTGCGAGTAGCGCAGCTTGAAGACCGAGCCGCCGGCCCCGGGGACTCCCCCGCCGGCCTGCGCCTCACTGACGTTCCACTGCGTGAGCCGCCACAGCGCCCGGAACTCGGCGTTCAGCCTGCCCAGCCGGCGGCGCAGCACCGCGTCGTCCCACCGCCCGCTGCGCCGCGCCTCGGCCGCCAGGGCATCCAGGGTGCGGCGGCAGGCGACGACCTCGCCGACGAAGGCCGTACCGCGTTCGAAGGACAGCGTGACCATGGTGACCCGCCAGCCGTCGTTCTCCTCGCCGACCCGGTGCGGTACGGGCACCCGGACCTCGTCGAGGAACATCTCCGCGAACTCCGTCGAACCGGCGAGCGTGCGCAGCGGCCGGACGGTGACGCCGGGGGCGTCCATCCGCATCGCCAGCCAGCTGATCCCGCGGTGCTTGGGGGCGGCCGGGTCCGTGCGCACCAGCAGTTCGCACCAGTCGGCGACCTCGGCGTGCGAGGTCCAGATCTTGCTGCCGCTCACCACGTAGTCGTCGCCGTCGCGCACCGCACGGGTCCGCAGCGAGGCCAGGTCGGAGCCCGCCTCCGGCTCGCTGAAGCCCTGGCACCAGATCTCGTCGCCGCGCAGCACCGGCGGCAGCCAGCGGGCCCGCTGCTCGGCGGTGCCCTCGGCCGCGATGGTGGGCCCGGCGTGCAGCAGCCCGACGAAGTTGGCCCCGACGTAGGGCGCCCCGGCCCGCTCCGTCTCCTCCAGGAAGATCAGGTGCTGGGTGGGGGTTGCGCCCCGGCCGCCCGCGTCGGCGGGCCAGTGCAGGCCCGCGTAGCCGGCGTCGTACAGCAGCCGCTGCCAGTGGGTGTCGTACGCCCGGCGCCCCGGCCAGTCGCCTGGGTCCGGCTTCCCGGGCAGCCCGGGGAGCGCGGCGGCCAGCCACTCCCGCAGCCGTGCCCGGAAGGCTTCCTCTTCCTCCGTGTACGAGAGGTCCATGACGCGCGCGCCTACTTGTCGAGGTCCAGGCCGAGCATCCGGATCGCGTTTCCGCGCATCAGTTTGTAGATGGTCTCGTCGTCCAGTCCCTTGACGTGGTCGAGGGCGACCTCCTTGGTGTGCGGGAAGGTCGAGTCGACGTGCGGGTAGTCGGTCTCGAAGGTGGCGTTGTCGCGGCCCACCACATCCAGCGACGCCACCCCGTGCTTGTCGCGGAAGAAGCAGCAGAACATCTGCCGGTAGTAGTACGTGGACGGCGGCTCGGGGATCAGATCGCGCACCCCGCCCCAGGCCCGGTGCTCCTCCCAGACGTCGTCGGCGCGCTCGAGGGCGTACGGGATCCAGCCCATCTGGCCCTCGCTGTAGGCGAGCTTGAGCTGCGGGAACTTCACCAGGACGCCGCTGAAGAGGAAGTCCATCATCGAGGCCATGGCGTTGTTGAAGGAGAGCGAGGCCTGGACGGCGGGCGGGGCGTCCGGCGAGGCGGCGGGCATCTGCGAGCTGGACCCGATGTGCATGTTCACGACCGTGCCGGTCTCCTGACAGACGGCGAAGAACGGGTCCCAGTAGCCGGAGTGGATGGACGGCAGCCCGAGGTAGGTCGGGATCTCCGAGAAGGTGACCGCTCGCACCCCGCGCGCCGCGTTCCGCCGGATCTCCGCGACGGCCAGGTCGATGTCCCAGAGCGGGATGATGCAGAGCGGGATCAGCCGGCCGCCGCTGTCCCCGCACCACTCCTCGACCATCCAGTCGTTGTAGGCGCGCACGCACGCCAGCGCGACCTCCTTGTCGTGCGCCTCCGCGAAGGTCTGCCCGCAGAAGCGCGGGAAGGTGGGGAAGCAGAGGCTCGCCTCGACGTGATTGAGGTCCATGTCCTTCAGCCGCTCGACGGGGTCCCAGCACCCGCGCCGCATCTCGGCCCGGGTGATCCCCTCCAGCGTCATGTCGTCGCGGTCGAACCCGACGGCGGCGATGTTGCGCTTGTACGGGAACTTGAGGTCCTCGTAGATCCACCAGTCGGTGGGCGGGCCGTCCGGGTCCATCGTGATGACGTACTTGCCGCCGGTGTACGCCAGCTCACCGATACCCGCGGTCAGCGGCTGCGGACCGCGCTCCCGGTACTTGGCCGGCAGCCAGGTCGAGAACAGGTGCGGCGGCTCGATCACATGGTCGTCGACGCTGACGATCCGAGGCAGTTCCGTCATGGTGTCCCCTTCGGCGCACACGTTTCTGATGACCCGTCAGATTGACGTCGCCCTCAGGCTAGCCCCGCACCCCTGGACCGACAAGGCGCAGCGCTCTACGCTCTCCGCACGATCTGACTACCCGTCAGCTGTGAGGGGTTCGCCGTGAACGAGACCGCACACGCCCTGGGAACATCGGGCACCTTCTGGGAGCTCATCGAACGCCGGGCCGCCCTGACCCCGGATCTGCCCTTCCTGATCCAGGACGACCGCACGCTCACCTTCGGCGAACTGCGGACCCGTGCCGAACGGGTGGCGGCGGGCCTGTACGACCTGGGCGTACGACCCGGGACCGTGGTCGCCTGGCAGTTGCCGACCCGGCTGGAGACGGCGCTGCTCTCGTTCGCGCTGGCCCGGCTCGGGGCGGTGCAGACCCCGCTCATCCCGTTCTACCGCGACCGCGAGATCGGCTTCGCGCTGCGCGAGTCGAAGGCCGGGTTCTTCTTCGTGCCCGGCACCTGGCGCGGCTTCGACCATGTCGCGATGGCGGCCCGCCTGGCCACCGGGCCCGGCCGCCCGCCGAGGGTGTTCGAGGCGTACGAGACCCTCCCGGACGGCGATCCGGCGGTCCTGCCCGCACCGCCCGCCGAGGGCACCTCGGTGCGCTGGATCTACTGGACCTCGGGCACCACCTCCGACCCGAAGGGCGTCCTGCACACCGACCGCAGCCTGATAGCGGCCGGCTCCTGCCTGGCCCATGCGCTGCGGCTGTCGGCGGCCGACGTCGGCTCGATGGCATTCCCGTTCGCCCACGTCGCGGGCCCGGACTACTCGGTGATGCTGCTGCTGTACGGCTTCCCCGCGGTGCTGTTCGAGCACTTCGCGATGCCGGACGCGCTCGCCGGATACCGGCGGCACGGGGTGACGGTCGCGGGCGGCTCCACGGCCTTCTACTCCATGTTCCTGACGGAACAGCGCAAGGCTCCCTCCGTCCCCCTCATCCCCACCCTGCGCCTGCTGGCGGGCGGCGGCGCCCCGAAACCGCCGGAGGTCTACCACGCGGTGGTCCGCGAGATGGGCGTCCAGCTCACCCACGGCTACGGCATGACCGAGGTCCCCATGATCACGATGGGCGCCCCGGACGACACGGTGGAGAACCTGGCGGGGACGGAGGGGCGGCCGCCCGAGGGCATGGAGATCCGGATCACCGACGAGGACGGCAAGCCGCTGCCGTACGGCACGGACGGCGAGGTACGGCTACGGGGCGAGGCCGTCTGCAAGGGCTACCTGGCCGGCTCGGACCCGTTCGACGTCGAGGGCTTCCTGATCACTGGCGACGTCGGCCACCTCCGGCCGAGCGGCCACCTCGTCCTCACCGGCCGGCTGAAGGACATCATCATCCGCAAGGGCGAGAACATCTCGGCGAAGGAGATAGAGGACCTCCTGGCCCGCCACCCCGGCGTCGGTGACGCGGCGGTGATCGGCCTCCCGGACGAGGAGCGCGGCGAACGCGTCTGCGCGGTCCTCGAACAACCGCCGGGCGCCGCCCCCCTCACCCTCCCCGAGCTGACCGCCTACCTGCGCGGCGAGGGCCTGTCCGTCCACAAGCTCCCCGAACAACTGGAACTGGTGGACGCCCTCCCCCGCAACGAGACCCTCCACAAGGTCCTGAAGTACCGACTGCGCGAGCGGTTCGCGGGTTGACGAGTGCGGGGTCCCCTCGCCCGGGGTTCCGTCCTCAAGCGCCGGACGGGCTTGATTTTGTGCGGGTGCTCCGCCGGTGCGGGGTGCGCCTGCCCGGTGGGTGGGGGTTCGGTGTCCCTCCGGGGCGTCTCCTCAAACGACGAACGTGCGGCGGGTCCGCGATGAGTACCCGGGAACATGTTCGTCGTTCTGCGGGGACTCCCCTGCACGCCCCCGAACCCGCCTGTCACGCATGTGCGACAGCAGTGAGGCCGGTGTGCAGACGCGCACGATGCGGGGGTGGGGACGTGCAGGGGAGTCCCCGCAGGGAATGGCGTTCGACGGGGGTCGCTCGCGTACCCGGGTGAACACGCCATTTCCGAGGAGACGCCCCGGAGGGGCACCACCCCCCACCCACCGGACAGGGCGCACCCCGCACCCGGCGGAGCACCCGCACACCAAGCCCGTCCGGCGCTTGAGGACGGAACCCCGCACCCCGGAAAGGGACAAGGCCAAAGACCCCGCGCGCCCGCCCGGCCAAGGGCTATGCGTCGGGCTCGATCACCGTGAAGTACGCCGAGAACGCCGCCACCGCGTCCGCCTCCGCGATCCGCCCGTCCCGGTCCGCGTCCAGGCTCTGGGCGCCGAAGGCCGCCGCCTCCGGGCTCGCACCCAGCACCCGTAGCGCCCGCTCCACGGCGGGCACCGCGGCGCCGCCCACGTCGTCCTGGGCGGCCACGGCGAGGGCCGCTCGCAGGAAGGGGCGGGCGATCTCCGCGAACCGCTCGGGGTTGTCCCTGAGCCGTTTCACCGCGCCGCCCACGAACTCCGCACGGCTGACGCGCTGGTCCCCGTCCACGTCCGCGATGCCCGCCATGCCCTGCCAGAACGCCTCGGCCCCGCTGTAGAGCGCCTGGCCCTTGTCGCAGCGGGCCGCCGTACCGAACTCGGTGAGCAGACGGGCCGCGGCGGCATCGAAATCCGCGCGATCGATGTAGCCGTTGCCGTCCTGGTCGAAGGCGGCGAAGCGGAATGCGATCTTGCGCTCATACTCTGCGCTGTCCATGCGGGGAGCGTACGACGCCTACGGCGTTCACGTGTCACTTACCGGCGTCAGCGGTGTGACAAGCCGGTACTCAGCGACGCCCGGCAGACGGTTTCAGGCCGAGAGCGGCTGGGCCCCGTCGACGACGGCCGAGTCCGAGTCGGGGTAGACCTCGAACAGCCGACGCACGCCGAGCGCCGCGAGCACCCGGTTGACGTGGGAGCCCTCCTCCGCGCCCCTGGCGGGCAGGATCAGCCGCAGCCGGCCCCCGCAGGAACGCATCAGGCGGCGGGAGGCGATCAGGACGCCCACGCCGCTGGAGTCGCAGAAGAAGACCTCGGAGAGGTCGAGCACGACGTCATGGCGGCCGACGGCCACCGCGTCATGGACGGACTGCCGGACGGCGGGCGAGGTCACCAGGTCGAGCTCGCCCCGTATGTGCAGCACGGTCCAACCGCCCTGCTCGCTCTCGGCCACTCTCAGTGGCTTCCGGGAACGTTCCGGGGCGAGCCAGGCGGCGTGGTTCGTGGCAGCCGCAAGGTCGTTTCCAGGAGGGGATGGCTTTGTCACGCGACTGGGCCTCTCGTTCCGGGGATTCCGGGGAATTCGCGATCCGGAAGTTTGCGTTCCTCCTCGCGGCTGCCCCGGGGCACTCTCCATGAAACACCGCTTCGGCCACGAAGGCCCAGAAGGGTTTCAGGCAGAAATGATCACTTCAGGTCTGATTCCGTCGCCCGGGGCGCCGCATTCCCTACCATCCAGGGCGTTCGCGCGGGCGTACTTGCCACAAAGAGCGTGCATGATCAGGACAGCCGACTACATTCGATGTGACGAGGGGTACAGGGCGACGGGCACAGGGCTGGGGGTCTCATGGCTAATAACGCACCACCCCGCTGGGACCGCAAGATGCAGCAGCGGCTGGCACGCGGTGAGGCGGCCGCCCTCGGGGAGCTCTACGACCGGTTCGCCTCGCTCGTGCACAGCCAGGCCCACCGGATGCTCGACGACGAGAGCGCCGCGGACCTGGTGACCCGCGAGGTCTTCGGGTACGTGTGGGAGAACCCCGACGCCTACGACCCCAAGCAGGGCTCGATGCGGTCCTGGGTGGCCAGGCTCACCCACCACCAGTCCGTGCGCCGGCTGCGCAGCACCGCCGCCGACCCGGGCACCTGCGAGGACGCGGAGGACGGCGGGGCCCGCGCGGACCCGGCCGAGCTGGAGGAGCGGGTGCGCCGGGCCACCGCCGCGGCCCGTGCCGACTACATCGTCGCGTCCATGCCCGCGCCGCTGCGGGCCGCGCTGGAGCTCGCGTACATCCAGCGCCGGGACTACCGGCAGACCGCGGCCGACCTCGGAGTCACCGAGGACGAGGCCCGGCGCCGGCTGCGACTCGGACTCCAGCTCCTCTCCACCGCCCACACCCGTCCCCTCGAGGACTCCTCGCCGCCCGGATACGGGCGGCGGCTGTGACCGACGACGCGGAAGGGCCCGACGGCGCGGGCCGCGAGCGGGGCGGCCAGGACGACGAGGTGCGCGACGCCCGTCGTATACCGGGACCACGGGCAGCGGCGGACGACTTCGACATGGACCACGTGACGCCACCCGTACCCGAGCCGGAACCCGTACCACCCGAACCGGAAGCGGAACGCGAACCGGAACCGGAAGTGGAACCGGAAGCGGCAGCGAACCGGGCAGACAGCCCGCCACCACCGCCTCCGCCGTTCCCACCGGCCCTGGTGCTCCCGCACCGCGTGCTGAAGGCCCTCCTCGGCGCATGGGCGCTCTCCGCCTGCTCCACCGAGGAGACCGAGGCCGTCGAGGAGCACCTCACGGAGTGCGCGCCCTGTGCGGACGAGGCGCTGCGGCTGCGCGACGCGGTCGGGCTGCTGCACACCGACGGCAGCCTGGACCTCGATCCGCTGCTCAGGTCCCGGGTGCTGGACAACTGCCTGAGCCGCCGGCCGGCCAGGATCCCGGTGCCCGACTGGGCGGCCCCGTACGACGCGGAGACCGCCCGCCTCGACGCACTGCTGCGCGACATCGGCGCGTCCGAGTGGCACGCGCCGGTGCGGCTGAAGTGGTTCGAGGGCGAGCGCGGCGTCAGCCGCAAGACGACGGTCGCCGGAGTGATCGGCCACCTCATGACCGTCGACGGGCTGGTCAGCACCGCCCTCGGCCTCGACGACCCGCTCGCCGACAGCGTCCCGGGCGTCCCGCGCCGGGGACCGGGACCGGTGCTCGCACCCACCGCGCGCACCGAGACGTACTGGTCCTCGGCGCAGCTGCCGCCGACCCGCGCCGTGCGTGAGCCGTGGCGGGAGCAGAGCCACACCCTCATCCGCACCGTGTCCTTCGCCGGACGCGGGGTCTCGGACCTCTCGGTCTCCTACGGGGACTTCGCGCTGCCACTTCAGGACGCCCTGGTGGACCGCGCCTTCGAGTGCTGGGTGCACGGCGGCGACATCGCCAGGGCGGTGGACTACCCGTACGAGACGCCCTCCGCACCCCATCTGAACCGGATGATCGACCTGGCGGCCCGGATGCTCCCGGCGGCCCTGGCCGGGCGGCGGCGCGCGGGGCTCGCCGGTCCGGCCCGCCATCTGGTGACGGCCGGTTCACCGGGCCGCTCGCTCCATCTGGAGGTCGAGGGCCTGGGTGGCGGCAACTGGTACATCGCGCTGGACTCCCCGGCCGCGGTCGGCTCCCCGGACCACGCGGTGGCGCAGGTCGCGCTGGACGGCACCGAGTTCTGCGAGCTGCTGGCGGGCCATGTGCCGCCCGTGGAGACGGCGGCCGGTCAGCGCGGGGACCGCGAGGCCATCCACGACGTGCTGTACGCGGCGGCCTCGCTCAGCAGGCTGTGACAGCCGCGCCCGGTCCGGGCGCGGGGCCGGGACCCTACGGGAAGACCACCGTGCGGCGGCCGTTCAGCAGGATGCGGTGCTCCGCGTGCCACTTCACCGCGCGCGCCAGCGCCCGGCACTCCACATCGCGCCCGGTGGCGACCAGCTGGTCCGGCGTGACGCCGTGGCTCACCCGCTCGACCTCCTGCTCGATGATCGGCCCCTCGTCGAGGTCGGCCGTCACGTAGTGCGCGGTGGCACCGATGAGCTTCACGCCTCGGGCGTGCGCCTGGTGGTACGGCTTGGCGCCCTTGAAGCTCGGCAGGAAGGAGTGGTGGATGTTGATGATCCGGCCGCTCAGCTGCTTGCAGAGGTCGTCCGAGAGGACCTGCATGTAGCGGGCCAGGACGACCAGTTCCACATCCTCCTCGCGGACCAGCTCCAGCAGCCGCGCCTCGGCCTCCGCCTTGTTGTCCCTGGTCACCGGGATGTGCCGGAAGGGGACGTCGTAGGAGGCGACGAGCTCGGCGAAGTCCGTGTGGTTGGAGACGACCGCGGCGATCTCGACCGGCAGCGCCCCCGTCCTGGAGCGGAACAGCAGGTCGTTCAGGCAGTGGCCGAACTTGCTGACCATGAGCACGACCCGCATCCGGTCCGAGGACCGGTGGATCTGCCACTCCATCCGGAAGGAGTCGCCGATCGCGGCGAAGCTCGCCCGCAGCTTCTCCGGGGTCACCGCCGGGCCGTCCGCCGAGAAGTGGACGCGCATGAAGAACAGACCCGTGTCGTGGTCCCCGAACTGCTGGCTGTCCTCGATGTTGCAGCCGGTCATGAAGAGATAGCTCGACACGGCGTGCACGATGCCCTGTTTGTCCGGGCAGGAGAGCGTGAGTACGTACT
This sequence comes from Streptomyces sp. 840.1, assembly GCF_003751445.1. Classification (NCBI taxonomy): domain Bacteria; kingdom Bacillati; phylum Actinomycetota; class Actinomycetes; order Kitasatosporales; family Streptomycetaceae; genus Streptomyces; species Streptomyces sp. 840.1. Next base: position 1,522,248 of record NZ_RJUU01000001.1, read on the forward strand.
GCTCGGACGCGGCGTCCGGGACAGCTGAGGAGACGGTTTCGGCGGGCTGCGGCGCGGTCATCCCCGTAGGGTGCCACACCGCCCGGATCTCAGGCCGTTCTGGTCATGATGCGGAGCACGTCCAGCGAGCGCGGCGGTACGTCCGGGTCCTCGCCGTCGTTCGAGGCGAGCAGCACATGGGCCTCGCGGGCGGCCCTGACGGCCTCCGGCCAGCCGTGGTGCTCCAGGTAGGCGGAGACGGGGGCGTCCGCGCCGACCTGGTGCATGATGCGCAGCACCCGCAGCACGGCGACGTCCACGAGGGCGGCCTCGCCGGAGTCCCGGAAGACCGTGCCGACGTACTTCTCGGCGGACCAGTTGTCGAGCCAGGTGTCCTCGACCAGGCGGTACACGGCGTCGGTGACGTCGCCGTACCCCTCCCGGCCGGCCAGCCAGCACTCGTGGTGGAAGACGGGGTCGGAGAGCATGTGCAGCGCCGAGCGCACGTTGCTGCGCCAGCGCCACCACGGAATGTCGTTGAGCGGCATGCCGCCCATGGTGGAGGAGCGACGGCCGCGACGGGAAGTGTTCTCGGAACCTTGCTGCACAGCTGTCGATCGTACGTTCCCTTTACGACACTCCGTGCGGCACCCTGTGCGGCCCCCTGTAATTCACCCGGATGTCACCGAGCGTTGAACGGAGCACACTGCGGCGTTACCCGGAGCCGGGAAAGGTCTGGGCCCATGACCGGACGGCAGCGCCCCATCCTTCCCCGCCCTTCCAGGCCGTTCATCGGCGCAGTGGCGGCAGGGGCCCTGCTGCTGACCGGCTGCGGTGTGCTCCCTGGGGCCTCGGGGGACTCCAGGGAGCCCGTCACCGTCGTCACCTGGGCGCCCAGCGGCGCATCCGGTCCGGACAGCGCCAGCATGGCGGGCATGACGGCCATGGCGCAGACCTACGCGCGCTGGGTCAACACCGGCGGCGGGATCGACGGGCACAAGCTGCGCGTCGTCACCTGCGACGAACAGGACACCTCGGTCGGCGCGGGCAGGTGCGCCCGCCGGGCCGTCGAGGAGAAGGCGGTCGCGGTCGTCGGCTCGTACAGCCGGTACGGGCGGGCGTTCATGGCGCCGCTCGAAGTGGCCGGGATTCCCTACATAGGCGGCTACGGCGCCTCCGAGGAGGAGTTCCGCAGCTACATGTCCTACCCGGTGACCGGCGGCCAGTCAGCGCTGCTGGCGGGCAACGCCAAGCAGCTGGCCCGGGGTTGCGAGCGGGTATCCCTGGTGCGGCCGGACACGCTGGGCGGCGACGGGCAGTCGTGGCTCCTGCGGACCGGCCTCACCGAGGCCCGCCGGCCCGCGCCCCTCGACATCCGGGCGGCGGAGACGGCCACTTCGTACGACGACGCGGCCGGCCGGGCGCTGGACGGGGCGGGCGCGGCCGGCGGGTGCGTGACGGCCGTGCTGGGCGACCGCACGGAGACCTTCTTCGACTCCTTCCGGCGGCTGGCGCCGACGGCCGCGAAGGTCAGCATCTCCTCGGTGCTCGGCAGCGTGGGCCAGCCGCTCATCGACCGCACCGGCGGCCGCGACAGTCCGTTCGAGGGCGCGTACGTCACCGGCTGGTACCCGGACATGGGCGACGCCCGCTGGAACGGGATGCGCCAGGTGATCCGCGAGCACGCCTTCGGCGACAACCGCATCGACCCGGACGACACGGGCGTGCAGACCACCTGGATCGCCTACACCGCCCTGAAGTCCATCGTCGAGTCCCTGAACGAGCCGGCGATCACCGCGGGCAGGGTCACCAAGGCCCTGAACAAGGGCATCCGGGTCGACACCGGCGGCCTCACCCCCGAACTGCGCTGGCGCTACGAGGACATGATCGGCTCGGACGCGTACCCACGCATCGTGAACAGCAAGGTGACGTTCCAGGTCGTGCGGGACGGCAAGCTGGTCGCCGACAAGAAGGGCTTCGTGGACGTGACGAAGACCCTGTCGGACGCGAGCGCCACCGACTGAGCCCGTCCCGCGCCCCGGGGCGGGCGGGCCCGTCCGCCCGGCCCCGCCCCCGCCACGTCAGAGCGCGGTGGCCTCGCGCTCGGTCAGGCCGTACTTCTTCGCGATGGTGTTCCACAGCTTGGACGCCTCGCGCTTGGCCTTGCTCGCCTCGCCGCTCTGCACGTTGGCCGCCTGCGTCTGCGAGGTCGTCCGGGCCTTGCCGTGCTTGCAGACCTTCTTGCTCTTGGCCTGCGCGGCCCAGGCCGCGTAGTGGTCGTCGGCGGAGGCGGACGCCTGCCAGGCCTTGGTGAGCGAGGCGGTCAGGTCGCCGTTGGCCGGCAGCTTGTCGACCGACAGTCCCTTGAGCCGGGTGACCAGGTCGCGGCGCTGCTGGGCGGCGCCCTTCAGGTCCGACACGGCCTTGTCGAGGTTGGTGCAGGTCTTGGTCTTCTCCACCGCGCCGATGACCGCGGCCCGGCTGTTGTTGCTGTCGGCGAGCAGCTTGTCCAGCGCCTCGGCCTGCGGCTTCGCCGGGTCGACCGCGGCCTTGGTGGAGGGCTGGGCGGCGGGTGAACTCGCCGAGGCCACCGGCTGCTTGCTGTCCTTGCCGTCGTCGTCGCCACCGCTCAGCAGCGCACCGGCGCCGAGCCCGATCACGGCGCAACCGACGACGACCGCGGCGATCAGCGGGACGTGCGCGGGCCGCTTGCGCCGCTCCTCGCGCCCGTCGCCCGGCAGCCCGCCCTCGGGTCCGCTGTACGGGGGCGGCTGCTGGTAGGACTGCTGGGGCTGCGGGGGGCCCTGGTACTGCGGGGCCTGCTGCTGCGCGGGGTCGAACCGGGGCATCTGCTGCGTGGCGCCCGCGGGCCCGTCGCTGCGGAAGAGGTTGTCGAACTCGGCGGGCGGCGGGCGCTCACCGGGCGTACCGGGCCTGATTCCGTACGGGGCACCGCCGGGCACCGGGGGTATGTACTGGGTCGCGTCGGAGTCCTGGCCGCCCTGCTGCGGCTGCGGTTGCTGGTACCCCTGCCGGCCCAGGTACTGGGTCGACTCCGCGGGGCTCTCCGGCGGCAGCCCGCCGGGCGCGGGGCCCGGGGGCACCGGCGCGATGTACTGCGTGGCGTCCGAGTCCCCGCCCATGCCCATGCCGGGCACCGCCTCGGGCGGCAGCGGCTGGGCGTACGGGGACTGCGGCCGGGCGGGCGGCAGCGGCTGCTGCCCGCCGTAGGCCGGTCCCGGCTGCTGTCCCTGCCCGTACTGCCCCTGGTCGTACTGGCCCTGCTGCTGCCCCTGGCCGTACGCCGGCGGCTGCTGCTGCCCCTGGCCGTACTGCCCGTGCTGCTGCCCGTACGCGGGCGCCTGGCTCTCCTGCTGTCCGTACCGGCCCTGCGACGCGGCGTCCTGGTGCGGAGCCTGCGGCCCCCAGGGCTGGCCCCACGGCCGGCCTTCCGACGGGGCCGACTGGTCTGCGGGCGTACCCGGCGTCCAGGGCTCGCCGCCACCCGCGGGCAGCACGACACCCTCGTGCGCGGGTCGTACAGCAGGGAGCTGCTGCTCGTCGCCCTGTCCGCTCTGTGTCACCGGGACTCCTACGTGTGTACCTATGGAATCGTCGGCTCACGCTATCGGGTGGCAGCCGCCCTTCGCCAAGCGCGTGAGGTCACTCACCACCCCTTCACACCGGCTGTAACACTCAGTGGCCTTAAGACGCAGTTAAGGGGCGGGCCGGGCCGGACCACCCCGCAGGGCCCCGGCCGCACCCTCTGGATCACGCCGCCTGGAGCTCCAGACGGGCCCCGAACTCCCGTACCGCGGGCTCGTCCCCGTACGGCACCAGCCGCTGCTGGAGGTCCTCCAGGTACTCCGCGCCCCGGCTGGAGCGCACCGAGCCCAGCAGCTCCATCGCGCGCGTCCCGGTGTGGCAGGCCTGCTCGACCTCGCGCATCTGCACCTGTGCCGTGGCCAGCAGCGCCAGGCCGATGCCGCGGCGGCGGGCCCTCGACTCCGGGTGGCCGTCCAGGGACTCCTTCGCCCGGCGCGCGGCGGCCTCCGACTGGCCGAGATCCCGGTGGCAGTGCGCCAGTTCGTCGGCCAGGTAGGCGTGGTCGAAGTGGGCGATCCAGTCCGGGTCGTCACCGCTGTCCGGGTCGGCGCGCTCCAGGGCCGCCTGCGCGAGCCCCGCGACCGACTGACAGGTCCCGGCGTCCCCGAGGAGGGCGTGGCCGCGTGCCTCGGCGGCGTAGAACATCGCCTCCGCCCTCGGTGTGACCCGGCCGCGCGCGCCCTCCTGCGCCGCCCTGGCCAGTTGGGCGATCTCGCGCGGATTGCCGAGCTGGGCCGCGAGATGGCTCATCGAGGCGGCCAGCACATAGCCGCCGTAGGCGCGGTCGCCGGCCGCCTGGGCCAGGCGCAGCGCCTGGATGTAGTAGCGCTGGGCGAGGCCCGGCTGGCCGGTGTCGATGGCCATGTATCCGGCGAGTTCGGTGAGCCGCGCGACCGCCGCGAACAGCTGCCGCCCGGTCGATTCGCGGTACGCGCCCGAAAGCAGCCCGGAGACAACGCTGTTGAGGTAGTGCACCAGGACCGGCCGCACATGTCCGCTGCCGAACCGGTGGTCGAGGTCGACCAGCGCGGCCGTCATCGCCCGCACCGCCTCCACGTCCGGCATCCCGACCCGGGCCCCGGCCGCCCGTGCGACCTGTGGGTCGGCGCCGCTGATCAGCCAGTCCCGGCTGGGTTCGACCAGCGCCGAGGAGGCCACCGCCGAGCCGGTGAGGAAGTCGCGGCGGCCGACGTCGCTGCGCCACAGCTCGCAGACCTGCTCGATCGCCCCGATGACCGTGGGGGCGAACTGCAGCCCCACACCGGAGGCGAGGTTCTTGCCGTTGGCCATCCCGATCTCGTCGATCGTGACGGTACGGCCCAACTTGCGGCCGAGAGCCTCGGCGATGATCCCCGGCGCCCTGCCGCGTGGCTGCTGTCCGCGCAGCCAGCGGGCCACCGAGGTCTTGTCGTACCGGAGGTCGAGGCCGCGTTCGGCACCGACCATGTTGACGCGGCGGGCCAGGCCCGCGTTGGAACATCCGGCTTCCTGAATGAGCGCCTGCAGCCGTTCGTTCGGCTGACGTGCGACGAGAGGCCTGGCTGCCATGTTTATCCCCCTGAGGCCGCAGTGATCGTTGCGGGATCACTGCCCGACATATGCCTGAGAAATGCGGCGATTCATCGTGTTGGTCACTTTCACGACGTCTTGCATCTTTCGTCACAGCAAGCGCTCTAAGATGCGAGACGAACTGTGCCGGAATTCCCGTATCTGGTTACCCGTCCTTCGTCGTGACGCCTACCGCGCGCCCCCGCACATGCATCGATGCGCCCCGTGTGCGGGAGCCGGCGCCCGTCCCAGGCGGCCCCCAACAGCGCAGGCCACGCCCGTAACCCAAGGTGATGACGGGAGTTGTGCTGTGCGTGGAAGATCCCATCGGAGTCATGGAAGCCGCACAGGTCCCCCAGCAGCGTGCCGAGCCGCTGCTCGACGCCGCCGTGCGGTACGCGGAGGAGCGGCACTGGGACGTGTGCCCCGGCACCTGGCTGGAGCCGGCCGAGGGGGCGGAACGGTGCTCGTGCGGCGAGAGCCGGTGCGCGGTTCCCGGCGCGCATCCCACCCGGGCCGACTGGGCGGGACTGGCCACCGGCAGCGGTGCGGCGGCCCGCCGGATGTGGGAGCGGCAGCCTCGGGCGTCCATCCTGTTGCCGACCGGCCGCGCCTTCGACGCGATCGACGTACCGGAGTCGGCGGGGTTCCTCGCACTCGCCCGGATGGAGCGCCTGAGCCTGCCGCTCGGCCCGGTCACCCGTGGCCCCGACCGGCGGATGCAGTTCTTCGTCCTGCCGGGCGCCGCCGCCAAGGCCGACGCACTGGTGCGGCGGCTGGGCTGGAGCGCCGCCGCGATCGAACTGCGCGGCTGCGGCGAGGGCCAGTACGTGACGGCCCCGCCGACCCGGGTCGGCGGCAGCGGCGTGGTGCAGTGGGTGCGCCGCCCCACCACCGCCAACCGCTGGCTGCCCGAGGTGGAGGAGCTGATCAGCCCGCTCGCGTACGCCTGCGGCCGGGAAGCTGCTGACGCACGGACCCGCCTTTCGTAGGGTGGCCCCCACATACGGGGACTTCGAAGGGCGTGCACGATGCCGGACCGGCACGAGAGCGACAGGACAGAGCAGGCGGCCGAAGCGGACACCTCGCGGGTGACACCACCCGCCGTGCGCGTGGAGGGACTCTGGAAACGGTTCGGCGAGCAGACGGCGGTGGCCGGAATCGATCTGGAGCTGCCCGCAGGGAAGTTCATCGGTCTGGTCGGGCCCAACGGCGCGGGCAAGACCACCACCCTGTCGATGGTCACCGGGCTGCTCCGGCCCGACATGGGCCGGATCGAGGTCGGCGGGCGGGACGTCTGGCGCGATCCGGTCGAGGTGAAGTCCCGGATCGGGGTGCTGCCCGAGGGCCTGCGGCTCTTCGAGCGCCTCTCGGGACGCGAACTGCTCGGCTACACCGGCCGGCTGCGCGGACTGCCGGGGCCCGAGACGGACAGCCGCGCCACCCAGCTGCTGGACGTACTGGACCTGGCGGGCGCCCAGCACAAGCTGGTCGTCGACTACTCGACCGGCATGCGGAAGAAGATCGGGCTCGCGGCGGCGCTGCTGCACAACCCCGAAGTGCTCTTCCTGGACGAGCCGTTCGAGGGCGTCGACCCGGTGTCGGCGCAGACCATCCGCGGCGTCCTCGAGCGCTACACCCGCTCCGGGGCGACCGTCATCTTCTCCAGCCACGTGATGGAGCTCGTCGAGTCGCTCTGCGACTGGGTGGCCGTCATGGCGGCCGGCACCATCCGGTCCCAGGGCACCCTGGCGCAGGTGCGCGGCGACGCGCCCTCGCTCCAGGACGCGTTCCTGGAGCTCGTCGGCGCGGGCGGCCGCGACGGCGGCGCCACCCTGGACTGGCTGGGCGGCGCCCGATGAGCGTGCTCGACACCCCGGCGGGGTCGGGGCCCCGGACGGGCGGCACGGAGGGCACGGCCCTGATCCCCGTCTTCGTACGGCTCAAGCTGACGCTGCTGCGCAACGGGCTGCGGCAGTCCTCCGGGCGGCGGGCCGCGTACATCACGTCCGTCGTCGTCACCCTGCTGATCGCCGCCGGCCAGCTCATCGCGCTGATCGCGCTGCGCGGCAACGCCCACGCGGAATCGCTCGTGGTGCTGCTGGCCGCGGTCCTGGCGCTCGGCTGGGCCGTGATGCCGCTGTTCTTCTCCGCCGGGGACGAGACCCTCGACCCGAGCCGCCTCGTGATGCTGCCGCTGCGGCCGAGGCCGCTGATCGCCGCACTGCTGACGGCCTCGCTGGTCGGCATCGGGCCCCTGTTCACGCTCTGCCTGGCGGCCGGTTCGGTGATCGCGCTGGCCCACGGGGCGGGCGCGGTGGTGTTCGCGGTCCTGGCCGCCCCGCTCACCCTGCTGGTCTGCGTGGCGCTGGCACGGGCCGTCGCCACGGCCAACAGCCGGCTGCTGACCTCCCGCAAGGGCCGCGACCTGGCGGTGCTCAGCGGACTGGTGATCGCCGTGGGCATCCAGGCCGTCAACTTCGGGGCGCAGCGGCTCGGCCGGGCCGGCGGGCTCTCCGCGCTGGACCCGGCGGCGGAGGTGGTGCGCTGGGTGCCGCCCGCCTCGGCCATCGGCTCGGTGCACTCAGCCTCCCAGGGCTCCTACGGCCGGGCCGCCGTCCAGCTGCTGCTCTCCGCGGCGGCGCTGGCCCTGCTGGTGTGGTGGTGGCAGCGCAGCCTGGTGAAGCTGATGACGGCGCCGGACGGCTCGACGCTCGCCGCCGCCGAGCCGGCCCGGACGAAGTCCGGCTCGCGCGGCTCCGGCGTCTGGGCGCTGCTCCCCGAGGGGCGCACCGGCACGGTGATGCAGCGCAGCCTGCGCTACGTCGCCCGGGACCCGAAGACGAAGGCCGCGTGGGTGACGGCACTGGCCATCGGGCTGATCGTGCCGCTGCTCAACGCCCTCCAGGGCACCGGCTCCGTCTACTTCGCCTGCTTCGCCGCGGGGATGCTCGGCATCCAGATGTACAACCAGTTCGGGCAGGACACCTCCGCCTTCTGGATGGTGGCCCTGACGATTTCCTCGACCCGGGACGCGTACCTGGAGCTGCGGGCGCGCTCGCTGGCGCTGCTGTTGATCACCCTTCCCTACACGGTCCTGGTGACGGTGCTGACGTGCGCGCTGCTCGGGGACTGGGAGCAGCTGCCGGGGGTCATGGGGCTGTCGTTCGCGCTGCTGGGCGCGATGCTGGCGACGGGCGCGGTGGCCTCGGCGAACCTGCCGTACTCGATCCCGCAGGACGGCGCGTTCAAGAACGTGGCGCCGGGGCAGGCCGGGCTCGCCTGGATGTCGATCTTCGGCGGCATGGTCTCGGCCGCGCTGCTGTGCTCGCCGGTGATCGCCGCGACGATCTGGCTGCGCGTCGCCGGTGCGCAGGAGTGGCTGTGGGTGCTGCTGCCGGCGGGTGGTGTGTACGGGGCGCTGATCGCCTGGGCCGGACTGCGGGTGGCGGCGCCCCGTACGGCAAACCGGCTGCCGGAGATCCTGGCGGCGGTCAGCAAGGGGTGAGCCTCGGCCCGCGAAGGGTGAGCCTCGGTCCGCAGGGGGCGGCGGGCTCCCCTTCGCGGGTTACGGGGACACCGGCTGCCGGTCGTCCTCGGCCAGCTGTTCCAGGAAGGGTTCGACCGCGGCCCGCCAGCCGTCGGGCTGGTCGTAGTGGACGAGGTGGCCGGCGTCGGCGACCTCCGCGTACTGCCCGCGCGGCAGCACCCGGACCATCTCCTGGGCCTCGGCCCGGCCCAGCTCGCCGTCCAGCCCCCGGAGCACCAGGGTCGGGCAGTCGACCTGGGCCAGCTCCTCCCAGTGCGCCTCGAAGACCCAGGTGGCGCGGGACTGGAGCATCTGGCGGCGGGAGAAGACGGGCCGCCAGCCGTCGGCGCGCTCGGCCATCACCTCGGCGAAGAACTCCCCGCGCGAGGGGTTGGGCCGCTCCACCCAGGGGTCGTCCTCCCCGAACCACTTCCGCACGTCGGACAGGGTCGCGAACGGCACCGGCCAGGACTTGAACCAGTCCTCCCACTCCCGCTGCGAGGCCGCGCCGAGTGCGGAGGCCCGCATGTCGCAGATGACCAGTGCCCGGACCAGGTCGGGGCGCTTGGCGGCGAGCTGCCAGGCGGTGAGCGCTCCCATGGAGTGCCCGACGAGGGTCACGGGGGCGAGGCCGAGCTGTTCGATCGCGGCCTCGGCGTCGGCGACGTAGGCGTCGCGCGTGTACGGGCCCTCTGCGGGCTTCTCGCTGCGGCCGTGGCCCCGCTGGTCGAGGCCGACCGCGCGGTGCCGCTCAGCGAGCCAGCGGGTCGTGGAGGCCCAGTGCGAGGCGCGGCCCATCAGGCCGTGGAGCAGTAAGACGCCGGGGGCGCGGTCGGTCTCCGCGCGCTCCTTGGGCGGATCGGCGAACTCCCAGGCCGCGAGGCGTACGCCGTCGGTTCCGGTCACATCGATGCGCCGCACCATAGTTCTGGCACCCCCTTCTGGTCCCTCGATCACCGTGTGGTCGCGTCCCAGCAGACTATCGAACTCTTATTCGAAAACCGGGTTCCGGCACGCAACACCGCTCGTACGAGTGACCGCTACCAAGGATTGACGTCGGCCGCTGAGGGGAGATCTTCTCCGGGAGGCGGGCCACTCGGGGATGAGGGCCCGCAGGGACCGACCTGAAGAGCTCGGGGCTCCAGGTCGGAAGCAGGGGAGGACAGGCCCCGGCGCCGTGAGGCGCCGGGGCCATCCGCTGTTCACGGGGCCCCCGGCGGGGGCCGGAAGCGGGCGTGTGCGCACGTCTCGTCCGGTGCGCAGGCCGGACACGCACATACGACGGGTGCATACCCTGCTCCCCTCCCCGACCGCGCGGCCAGGCGGCCGACACTCTCAGGTATCCCTCAGCCACAGCCTGGCACGCGATCCGTCCGAGCGCTGCAGTTCCGTACGGAAAAAAACCGGTCGCCGGACCGGAACGGCCGGAGCCGGACGCCGGGACCCGAACGTCCGGAGCCGAAGGACCGAGGCCGCACGGCGGGAGTGGAACGACCGCCGTGCGGACACCCGGCGCCGGACGGCGCGTGGGTGCCCGGCGGCGAAGCTGCGTCCGGCGGGCGTGCGGCGCCCGGTGGTGAATCAGCGCTTGGCGACGAAGACGTGCGACGCCACCTCGGAGTCCAGCTCCGCGGCCTCCCCGCTGCTGCCGACCAGTACGCCACCGGGCGACTCCGTCACGCTGACCACGGAACCGGGCTGCACGCCCGCCCGTCGCAGCGTGTACATCAGCTGGGCGTCCGTCTGGATCGGCTCACCGATCCGGCGGACCACCACGGTCTTGCCCTCGGCGCCCGGGTCGAGGTCCGAGAGGCTCACCATGCCCTCGTCGAGGAACGGATCGGCCTCGGCCTTCTCGCCCAGCTCCTCCAGGCCCGGGATCGGGTTCCCGTACGGGGACTCCGTCGGGTGGCGCAGCAGCTCCAGCACCCGCCGCTCCACGGCCTCACTCATCACGTGTTCCCAGCGGCAGGCCTCGGCGTGGACCTGCTCCCACTCCAGGCCGATCACGTCGACCAGCAGGCACTCCGCGAGCCGGTGCTTGCGCATCACCCGGGTCGCCAGCCGGCGCCCTTCCTCCGTCAGCTCCAGATGGCGGTCGCCCGCGACCTGAACCAGGCCGTCGCGCTCCATGCGGGCCACGGTCTGGCTGACCGTCGGACCGCTCTGGTCCAGCCGTTCCGCAATCCGGGCGCGCATGGGGACCACGCCTTCCTCTTCAAGTTCGAGGATGGTGCGGAGATACATCTCCGTTGTGTCGATCAGTCCGGACATTCGTGCCCCTCGATGCAATCGTGCGCTGGCCCTCACCCAATTCTGACGCATAGCACCGACAACCGTGCCTCGTCGGTCCGATGCGGCGCATCGGAGTGACCGCGCGGGCCCCCGCGCGGTATTGACATGTCACTGGTCCAGACCGCAACGTGATCGGCGGTACGGACGCCCCTGGTCACCCCCACCCCGCCGGAAAGGCCCTCCTCAGATGAGCGAAAGCAAGCTGGCCGGTCAGTTCTTCGACGCAGCGATCGGCCTGCTGGAGCGGGTGCGCGACGAGGAGTCCGAGAACATCGCGGCAGCCGGTGCGGCCATCGCGGACACCGTGGAGGCCGGTGGCAGGCTCTTCGCCTTCGGCGCCGGGCACTCCTCGCTCGCCGCCCAGGACGTCGTCTACCGCGCCGGCGGGCTCGCCCTGATGAACGTCCTGGCCGTCCCCGGCACGCTCGGGGTGGACGTCATGCCGGCGACCCTGGGCTCAGCCCTGGAGCGGGTCGACGGCCTCGCGGGAGCGGTCCTCGACTCCAGCCCCGCGAAGCCGGGCGACGTCCTGGTGATCATCTCGCTGTCCGGGCGCAACGCGCTGCCCGTGGAGATGGCGATGAACGCGCGTGCGCTGGGCCTGAAGGTCATCGGCGTCACCTCGGTCGCGTACGCGGACGGCACCCGGTCCCGGCACAGTTCGGGCGGCTTCCTGCGCGACCACTGCGACATCGTGCTGGACAGCAAGATCGCGATCGGGGACGCGGAGCTGAACGTGGACGGCATCGAGGCGCCGTTCGCACCCGCGTCCACGGTGGTCACCAGCGCGGTGATGCAGGCGATGATGGCGGCCGCTGCGGAGCGGCTGCTGGAGCGGGGCGTGGAGCCGCCGCTGCTGCGGTCGGGGAACGTCGACGGCGGCCATGAGTGGAACGGGCGCGTGATGTCGCAGTACGCGGACCGGATCTTCTACCGGCACTGAACCGACCGCTCGGCGGCGGGCGAGCGGGCCTGCGGAGCGAACGCCCGCCCCGGCGGCGGTTCCGTCCTCAGACGCCGGACGGGTTGGGATTGCCGGGGCCGGCGGCCCTCAGCGCCTCGTACAGGTCCACCGACGCCGCGACGCGGTCCGCCACGCTTTCCGCGTACACCGCGTCCGGGCGCTCGAAGGCCGCGCGGTGGGCCGAGCGCAGGAACGTCACGACGCCCAGCGTCCGGCCCCGGCTCCGCAGCACCGCGCACAGGGCGTGCACCGAGTCGGCGGGCCACTGCCGGCCGGCCGCCCACTCACCGGCCGCCCCGGCCCCCGCCGTGGCCCGTACCGAGCCCGTGCGGTCCACCGCCTGAAGGGCCGGGTGGCCCTGTACGTACCGCAGCGGGATACCGCCACCGGCCACCGGCAGGCACGGGCCCGGCGCGTCGGACGGCGTCGCCGCGGCGCGGACCAGCCGCTCCCCCGCGACCAGGTCGATCAGCGCGTGGTCGGCGAAGCCCGCGAGCGCGTAGTCGAGCGACGTGGTCGCCGCCTCCATCGGGTCGTCGCACTCGGCCGCCGAGCGCGAGGCCCGGTGCAGCTGGTTCGACCGGAAGCGCACCCGGTCCGCGTCCTGAGCGGCCAGTTTCGCCTCGGTTATGTCCTGGAACAGCCAGCCGACGCCCAGCGGCACCGGCTCCTCCGCGAGCGGCGAGGCCAGCCGCATGAAGCCGCTGCGCCAGCAGCGCCGCCGGTTGCCCTCGGCCGTCCGCAGCGTCACCCACAGCTCGACGGGGGCGGGCGGGTCCCCGGCGGCCAGCACGTGCTGGAGCGCGCCCTCCAGGTCCTCGACGCCCTGCACGATCAGCTCACCCAGCGGACGCCCCAGCAGCGCCGTGCGGCCGCCGCCCAGCGCGCGGGCGGCGTGGGCGTTGACGACGGTCGGCCGCAGGTCCACGTCGACCAGGACCACACCCCACGACGCGTCCTCGAACAGTGCCTCGCTGAGCGCGATGGCCCGCTCCAGATCGATCTGCGCGTGGACCTCGCCGAACGCGCAGTACACCCCGGCCGGCTTCCCGTCGGCGCCCCGCACCCCGGCCGACTGGGTCCGCACCAGCACCCGGCCGCCGTCCTTGCGCAACAGCGCGAACTCGTGGACCTGGCGCCCGGGACCGTCCATGACGGCCATCAGGCGCCCCTGGATCTCGCCCGCGTCCGCCCGCCGCACGGCCCAGCCGGCGAACCCCGGCCGCCCGACGGCCTCCTTCGCCGACCAACCGAGAATCCGCTCCGCCTCGCGGTTCCAGTGGGTGACGGTGCCGTCCGCGTCGAAGGCGCAGAGCGCGGCGTCCATTCCGTCGAGCAGGGCCGCCAGCAGCTCGGACCCGGGAATCGGCGCTGGTCCGTCCGCCGCCTCCGCCGTTTCCGCCGCAGGTGCGGGCCGTCCCTCCGGGCCTTCCTCGGGCCCGAGAGCGTCGGTGGTTCCGCTGCTCCTGGAAGCACTCATCCCCGTACCCCCTGCAGGACGTGTCCGGCATTACTGCACGTCAGACCATTGAACTCGAACGTGACCCAGCACACAGCGACTTCACCGAAATCAACCCCACCGATAATTCGGTTGTGCGGCCCCGGGGGTGGTTCCTAACCTGTGGGTACACATGAAGGGAGGTGCTCCGGAAGTGATTTCTTTTCGGACTCGTGAGGTGACTGCGGGCTGACGCCCGTCGTCGCACTCTTTGCAGTGCAAGGCCGGTCGCCGGCCAATCCCAAGCAGTCACCGACCCGCAGGCTCGCCGGTTAGTCCGGCCGGCCCCTCCGCAAGGAGGGACCAGAGCCTGCGGGTTTCTGCGTGTCCGGGGCGTCCTACGGACACAGCCGCTCGACGCGCCACGCGGCCCCGTCCACCCCGTCCGCGTCCTCGCGTACGTAGCGCAGCCGGTCGTGCAGCCGGTTCTCGTGGCCCTGCCAGAACTCGATCGTGCCGGGGACCACCCGGAAGCCGCCCCAGTGCGGGGGCGCCGGGACCTGCTCGCCCTCCGGGTAGCGGTCCGACAACTCCTCGTAGCGGCGGACCAGCTCCTCGCGGGAGCCGATCACCGAGGACTGGGCGCTCGCCCAGGCGCCGAGCTGGGAGCCGTGGGGGCGGGTACGGAAGTAGGCGGCCGTCTCCTCGCGGCCGACGCGGGACGCGGTGCCGGTGACGATGACCTGGCGGGCCAGCGGGTGCCAGGGGAAGAGCAGCGACACGCGCGGGTTGGCGGCCAGCTCACGGCCCTTGCGGGACTCGTAGTTGGTGAAGAAGACGAAGCCGCGCTCGTCGTACATCTTCAGCAGCACCGTCCGGGAGGACGGCGCGCCGTCGGGCGTCGCCGTGGACACCACCATGGCGTTCGGCTCGTGCAGCGCTCCGCCTGCGGCGATCTGCCGGAACCAGCGGGCGAACTGCTGCATGGGATCGGCGGCCAGGCTGTCCTCGGCGAAGCTCTCGGAACGGTACTGCTCGCGCATAGCGGCCGGATCGGTGGTGGAATCGGAGGAGGAATCTGCGGTGGACACACGCTCATCCTGCCGCAGCCGCCGAGTCTGCCCGGCGAGGAGGGCCGCCAACCGTTCCGGGAGTGATCCGGGAGGAATCCGGGAGAGATCCCGGGGAGAACGGGGAGCTGTGCCGGATGTCACGCTTCCCGGTCACGTCGGAACCCGCCAATATCGTGAGGCGGGCCCGTCACGGCCCGCCCGCAGCCGCCGATCCGAGGGAGCCGCCTGATGTCCGACTTCGTACCCGGACTCGAAGGAGTCGTCGCGTTCGAAACGGAGATCGCCGAACCCGACAAGGAAGGCGGTTCGCTCCGCTACCGCGGGGTCGACATCGAAGACCTTGTCGGCCACGTGTCGTTCGGCAATGTCTGGGGGCTGCTGGTCGACGGGGCGTTCAACCCCGGTCTGCCGCCGGCCGAGCCCTTCCCGATCCCGGTCCACTCCGGTGACATCCGGGTCGACGTGCAGTCCGCGCTGGCGATGCTCGCGCCCGTGTGGGGCCTGAAACCGCTCCTGGACATCGACGAGGAGACCGCGCGCAACAACCTGGCACGGGCGGCCGTCATGGCGCTCTCGTACGTCGCCCAGTCGGCGCGCGGGCAGGGGGTGCCGATGGTCCCGCAGAGCGAGATCGACAAGGCGCACTCCGTCGTGGAGCGGTTCATGATCCGCTGGCGCGGCGAGCCGGACCCCCGCCACGTGAAGGCCGTGGACGCCTACTGGACGTCCGCCGCCGAGCACGGCATGAACGCCTCCACGTTCACCGCCCGCGTCATCGCCTCCACCGGCGCCGACGTGGCCGCCGCGCTGTCCGGCGCGGTGGGGGCCATGTCGGGCCCGCTGCACGGCGGCGCACCGTCCCGCGTCCTCGGCATGATCGAGGAGATCGAGCGGACCGGGGACGCCACCGCGTACGTCAAGAAGGCCCTGGACAAGGGTGAGCGGCTGATGGGCTTCGGCCACCGCGTCTACCGCGCCGAGGACCCCCGCGCACGCGTGCTGCGGCGCACGGCCGAGGAGCTGGGCGCACCGCGCTTCGAGGTGGCCCAGGCCCTGGAGAAGGCCGCGCTGGAGGAACTGCACGCGCGCCGCCCGGACCGGGTGCTGGCGACGAACGTGGAGTTCTGGGCGGCGATCATGCTGGACTTCGCCGAGGTCCCGGCGCACATGTTCACGTCGATGTTCACGTGTGCCCGTACGGCGGGCTGGTCGGCGCACATCCTGGAGCAGAAGCGGACGGGCCGCCTGGTGCGGCCGTCGGCGACGTACATCGGCCCGGGGACGCGCAGCCCTCGGGAGATCCCGGGGTTCGATCAGCTGGCGGACCTGGGCAACTGACCGCCCGGAGCCGGGCAACACATCGGGGGCCCCGCCTCGTCGAAGGGCGGACGGCCATCGGCGGCCACCGGCTCCACGACCCGGCGAGCCGTGCCGCAGCCGTCGCACGCCTGTGGCATGCCTGTGTCATTTCCTGCCCATTCTGAGATGCGTCAGAAGCGGTGCGGCGACGGACCCCGTCGCCGCGCCGCTCCGGCACGTCCGGCCGAGTGGCCGAGTGCTCTGTCCAGTTGTTGAACGCATCGGCTGCCCTGTCGGGCGGCTCTCTGTCAGTTAGGTCGAAATGACACACAAGGGACGCATACTCCTCGCGGCTGCTCTCACCACCATGGGGCTCGGGCTCACAGCCTGCAATGACAGCGACGACTCGGCCTCGGCACCGGACTCGCCGTCGGCTTCCGCCCCGGCCTCGGCCGACCCGGCGGCGTCCGACTCGGCGGCGGCGGACCCGAGCAGCCCGTCCGCGGACCCCGGCGACGACGGTGCCGCCCCGGTCGGTGACGTCACCGCGCCGGGCACGAAGCTCAAGGTCGGCGAGAAGGCGGTGCTGCCGTTCAAGTACGGGACCGACAAGAAGGGCACCATCGCCGTGACCGTCACGGCGATCGAGAAGGGCGCGGAGGCCGACATGGCCGGATTCGGCGCGAAGGCGAAGGGCATGACGCCCTATTACATCCGGATGAAGGTGGAGAACGTCGGCGGCACCGACCTGTCGTACTCGTCGCTGAAGCTGCGCGGCGAACTGGCGGACGGCGGCCCCACGGGCATCGTGCTGATCGGCGACCTCCCGGGCAAGTGCGACAACGACGGGGCGCCGCAGGACTTCAAGGCCAAGGGCGCGTCGTACGAGTCCTGCTCGCTCAGCGCCACGAAGACGGCGCCCATCGCGGCCGCCTCGTTCGACGAGGGCGACGCGTACAGCGACAGCCCGGTCCTCTGGACCAACTGAGCATCCCCTCCCGTGCCTCGCGCGCCGGGCGTCCCGTCCCCGACGGAACGCCCGGCCGGAAGGAACCTCACGTGACCTCCCGCCTCGAAGACCTCGTCCGGCAGATGGACGGTGGCACGGAGGAGTCCATGGACGCGCGCGCCGAGCTGATCCACATCGGGCGCCCCGCCGTTCCGGTCATCGTCGACGGCCTGATGTCGCTCGGCCGGTTCGGCCGGCTGACGGCCATCGAGGTCTTCGAAGCGGTCGGGGACGTGCGCTGCGGACCCGCGTTGACCGGACTGCTCGTCAGCGAGGACAGCACCGAACGGGAGTGGGCCGCCACGGCCCTCGCGGACCTGGGCATCAGGGACGCGGTCGGGCCCCTGCGGGACGCGTACCGCGCCTGTGTGCGGCGGGCGACGCCGCCGGACCTCAGCGAGCCGGTCGCCTTGCGTGCGGCCCTCGCCGGCCTCGGCGCCCGCCAGCCGGTCCTGCCCGCGTCGATGGAGGGCCTGCGCGCCACGACGCCGCCGGCGATCGGTCCCGCGTGGCCGGCCGTCCACTGCGACGCGCTCGTGAACGCCCTCGCCGGCCTGGACCAGGTCGTCCTGCACACCGCGTTCTGGGCCGCGGACGGCGACGCCGTCCACCTGGTCCACGGCCCCCGGCTGGACTGGGACCTCGACTGGACGTCGCCGTGGCCGGAGTTGGTGGAATCGGCCCGCGAGTGGGCACTGCTCGAAGCATCCGACACCCCCGCCGGCGAGAACATCGTGGTGACCGCCGAATGGATCGACCGCACCGATCTCCATCTGTGACCGCCGCTGTCCATTCGGGCGCCGGAGCGCGGGGCCCGAATGGACAGCGCCCACAGAGAGGTCAGAGGATTTCGATGTCCTTGACCTTCGGCGGGTTGTTCGGGAACGTGATGTCGGTCCACCGGTTGATGCGCACGGAATCGCCGTTGGCGTCGTAGTAGATGAGGTCGTTGTTGCCCGTCGAAATGCGATCGACCCACCAGTTGCCGAAGCCGGTCCGGCCCTTGTTGGCGTAGCAGTCCACGCTGGTGCGGCCGTCCAGGTGGGACCAGACCTTCAGGAAGTTCTCCCCGCCGCGGCACTCGACGTGGTCGATCGCGAAGGCGTTGCTCGTCGGCGTGACCATCGTGACCGCCGCGGTGGCCGCGATCGCCACACCCACGGAACGGGCGATCCTCTTCGTCTTTGAAATCACAAGATCTCCTTCATCCGATATTCTGCATTCGGCATTCAGATTCGAACGGGAGAGCCATGCCGCCGCGAGCGAACAGAGGGACGTCGAAAACCCGTCCGATCGCTGCGAATTACCTTTACTCCCGTTCCCCTTTCCTGCATGACGAAGATCGCGCAAGGTGGCTGCACATAGCAATCACCCGCGACTCCAGGTCTGGAAATAGACCCTTAAATGTCCAGATCGAGATGTGCGGGCGCTTTGCCGGAATTTCGCCGTTGCGGGAGTTTCGATGCGCCCGGAGCTCGTCGTCCTGGTGACCGAGCCCTGCATCGCCAAGGCGCACAGCCCGGCGTTCGCGTACTACCGCGACGGGCGCCTGATCACCGCCTTCAGCTTCGAGACCCTGTCCCACTCAGTGGGCGACGAGCCCGGCCTGCTGACGGGCGGCTACTCCGCCCGGCCGTCCCCGGAGTCGAAGTCCTCCACGAAGTAGCTGTCGTGCCGGATACGGAACTCCTTCAGCTCCTCGGGGCCGCGCTGCGACATCTCCGCGACCTGCTCGAAGTACTCCTCGCGCGGGGCGCCCGGGGAGAAGAGCATGAGCATGGACATGGGGGCGTCGGTCACGTTCTTGAACGCGTGCAGACCGCCGACCGGCACGTACAGGAAGTCGCCCTCGCGGCCGGTGACCCACTTCTCGCCGTTGAAGAGCTCCAGTTCGCCGGAGAGGATGTAGAAGGACTCCGACATGGCCCGGTGGAAGTGAGTCTTCGCTCCGGCCGAGCCCGGTCCCAGCACGCCTTTGTAGAGGCCGAATTCGCCTCCGGTCGATTCCTGCGTGGCGAGGTAGCTGGTCGATCCCCCGGGCGACGAGACCTCCGGCGGGGTGTCGGCCGGCCGGAAGGACGCGTTCACTTCGCCCCCGGTGCCGTGGTAGCGGGGCTCCGGGTACCGCATGCTCTCGATGTACGACATCACGCACTCCTTCTTGGCAGGTTCAAGAAAAGAATGTCCGTCCGCTCCGGGCTGCCGCATCGGGCCCGCGAACGATCCTCGCGGGCCGGGGGCCGAGGTCCGGCGCCCTAGGACGCGGCCGGGAAAGCCGTCAGCGGTCGCTGCCGAGCCGCCCGCGTTCTCGTCCTCGAACCGGGTCTCGGCGATGCCGAAGTTGCGACGGAGAGAAAGGCTGCGCAGGCTGGAACGGGACGGGACCGACGTACCCCCCCAGTCTTGCCCGACGGCCCACCCGGTCGGACCGGTGGAGCCACCGGTCGGCTGTGAGGGCGGGCAAGCCGCGTGCGACGTCCGGCTCGAGGCCACGACGTACCGGCCTGGCCTGGGTCGCGCGTTGACGACTGCGCCCACTCGCTGCGGCGCGCGACGGCGCGGTCAATCACGCGGTCCGCACGCCCACCGTCGCGGGCGAACCCGGCCCGGTGGGGGACCGAGTCCCTCCGCAGGCCTGCGGAGGGACGGAGCAGGACAGGAACAGCCCTGGTCCGTGAGCGGACCCGGGCGCGAACCGGAGGAGGCCGGACCCATGGCACACCACCACAAGGCCAACCGAACCGTCGAGGGCGACCCCGACCACGGCCACGGCCGAGGGATGCCCCGGCGGCCGGACGAGGGCGAGATGCGGAAGCGGACGGCGCGTGACCAGGAGGAAGCGGGCCGCTCCGCCGAGCATACGGAGAGCCCCGACGAGGTGTACCGGGCCGCGCAGGACGAGGTTGACCGCCAGACGGAATCGGGCGAGATGCCCTCGGCCGCAGGCACCCGGAAGGACCGCGACCCGTTCCCTCCCACCAGCCACGGAAAGCAGTAGACGGGTTGCCCGGGTCCCTCGGCCGATCAGCCGAGGGACACGATGGTCGCGACCGTCGGCCCGTCGGGCGCGTCGCACCGAATCACCCGGTCGCTGTCCCACCAGCGCGCGACCGAGCGGGCTGTCGGCCGTGCCCAGCGTCCGGCACAGCACCTCCGGCATCACCGCGGTCCGGAACGGCTACCGCGTGCCGTGTCGTCAGCGGCCGTCAGTCGCGCACGACCTCAGCGTCGCCGCGGACGCCGCTGCTCCGCGGAACGGTCCGGTTCAGCCCGCCAGTCGGGCGAGGGCCAGCGTGTGCGCCTGGCCGAGGGAGTCGGCGGCGGCGCAGGGGACGTCCGGCTGCACGCCGACTCCCTCCCAGTTCGTGCCGGACACGGGGTTGACGGCGCGGCCGAAGGGGACGGTGGCTTCGAGATGCGGGTGCACGGTCCAGCCCTGGCACGGGTGCGCGCCGCCCCGGGTGCTCTCGCCGACGACCACGGCGCGGCCGAGCTGCTGGAGGTCGTACGCCAGCTCCTCGGCGGCGGAGAAGGTGCTGTCGCTCGTCAGCACGTACAGCGGCTTTGTGCCGCCGAAGCGCGCGCCGGGAACGTGCGGCGGGCTCCAGGACTGTTCGGTCCGCTCGCCGCCGCGCCAGTACATGGTGTTGAGGTGGGTGCGCTCGTCCAGCAGGTATCCGCAGACGAAGGCGACCGTGTCCGGGTCGCCGCCCCGGTTGCCGCGCAGGTCCACGATCAGCGCCTCGGCGCGGGAGGCCAGGGTGAGGGCGGCGCTCAGCGGTTCTGCGGCCCACTCCAGCGGGAACAGCATCGGCGCGAGCTCCACCGCGGCGACCCCTCCGTCGAGCAGTTCCACCCGGGGCACGCCGCCCAGCGAGGTGTCGAAGTCCCGGCGCATGGCGTCCAAGGTCGCCGCCCCTTCCTTCGGGGGCACCGGCTCCGCGTGGTGCTTCAGCCTCAGGTGCCGGTCACCGTTGCCGGACTGAAGGTCCGCGGTGACCAGACGGGACAGCTCCTCGGCGTCCTCGACGTCGTACGCGCCCTCGGCAAGGCGTCGTTGGAGCAGGGCCGCTATCTGTTCGGCCGTCTCGGGGAAGACGTATCGCTCGGTCAGGAGCCGGACCGTCTCGTCGATCACGAGGGCGGGCTGAAGCTTCGTCGGTGTCGTCATGGGAGGGAGTACAGCACCCCACTTGCGAAAGCGTCAAAGCTTTTAGACACTTTCGGTATGCGAGATCAGCCTTCCCACTCACCGCCCCCCGAGGACATCCTGGAGATCGGCGCGCCCGAGCAGTTCGCCGCCCTCGCCCACCCGTTGCGTCAGCGGCTGCTCTTCGCCCTGGGCCACCGGCCCGCCACCGTCAGCAGGCTCGCGGTCCAGCTCGACGCGAAGAAGGGCAACGTCGCCCACCACCTCAAGGTGCTCCGCGAAGCCGGGCTGGTCCACATCGCGGAGACCCGCCAGGTCCGCGGCGGCACCGAGCAGTACTACCAGCGCACGGCCCGCCACATGGTCGTCGCCGAACCACAGGCGGCCGGCACCGCCGCGATGCTCGCCGCGGTTGCCCAGGAGCTGGACCGCTCCCCGGTCGAACCCCTCTTGACCCTGCGCCATCTGCGCCTCAGCCCCGCGAAGGCGAGACAACTGGGAGAGGCCCTCGCCGGACTGGTCGACGACGCCGAGGAGGACGGCGCGGAAAGCGGGGCGGAGATCGGGGAGGAACAGCCTGTGCACGGCGCGTTGGTGGTGCTCTACCAGCAGGCCCTGCCGACCAGTACCATCCCGCCCGCCTAGGGCCTGTCTTCTTCAAACTGCCGTCGTCGCCCGAAGGGCGGTCGGGCGGCGCCTCAGCTGCTGACGTGCGCGGTGAACGCGGACCAGGCGGTGGGCGGGAGGGCGAGGGCCGGGCCGTCGGGGTTCTTGGAGTCGCGGACGTGCACGGCGGCGGGGTGCGCGGCGACTTCGACGCACTGGCCGCCCTCGCTGCCGCTGTAGCTGGACTTGAACCACGTGCGTTCAGTGCTCATCGTTCCCCCAGCTCTCCCAGCTCTCCCAGCTCTCCAAGCAGACGGTCCAACAGGCCCAGAAAATCTGTACAGGTCCCCTGTCGTCGGCCGGTCCGGCCGCGAGGCTCCTGGTCCGAAGCTCGCAGCTCGGGTCCCGAGCCTCGGGCTTCGGGAGGGGTGGTTCACTCGTTCGAGCGCACGCAGGGGTGGGTTCGGCCCGGGGCTCGGAGCTTGGGACCCGGGCTGCGAGCCCCGAGCTCCGAGATTCGAGCGCCTTCTTTTAACCGGTAGGGAAAGAAGGGTGGTTGGGAAAACCTCCCCACCTCCCAGACCCGCCCCCCGGCTCGTCCCCCTGACCCGCCCCTGACCTGTCGCGGGCAGCAAGTATGACTAATGGTGACGGCTTGCGACAGAGCGTGGCGACTGTCTACGGTGCGAGAAACTAAACGACCCCGACGCGGTGTAATCAGCACCGAGCCGGGGTCTGACCTCAAGATCGGGAAAGACGATCCGTGGCTGTTCAGAACTTTAGTCCCGCCCTGCCCGCGTCCGCTGTGTCGCCCCCGCACCCGATGTCCCATCCCGGTTACGGCAAGCGCACCGTGCCGGACGAACTCCCGCCCCGCGCTGATAATTTCGCGCTGTTGCCGTTGCGGGAGCGGTATGTCGCCGGGTTCATCGAGCGGCTGCCCGAGGGCGCCACGATGAGCGTGAAGGCCCTCGCCAAGCAGATCCCGCTCTACGGACAGCAGGCCGTCGGCTCGGCGCTGACCGCGCTGTCCGTGGCCGGGCACCTGCGGCGCGTGCGGTGTGCGGTCGGCGAGGGCGACCAGGTGCGGTGGGTGTTCAGGACCTACTGGTCGCGGACCCCCCGGGGCGACGCGTGGTGGGCGGCGCACCTGGCCCCCGGGAGCGTGAACCAGGAGGACTGCGCGCCCGTGGCGATGGCGGAGGCTGAGCCCGTGGAAGCTGCGGTGGCGGTGCCCACGCAGCGACCCCCCGAGCCGGAACGGCCCGCGCCCGCACCCGTGCCCGTACCGACGTCCCCGTCGTCCCCGTCGCCCCCCTCGCCCGCGTACCTCGCGCTCGCCGGGCTCGGACGGGTCGATGCGCGCCTGGCGCTCTCCGCCGCCGACTGCACGGCCATGGAAGCCCTGGCCCAGCGGTGGTTCGCACGCGGCGTGGACGCCGACTACCTCACCCGTGCCCTCACCGCCGGACTGCCCGCCCACGTCGACTCGCCCCTCGGCCTCGTCCGCCACCGCCTCACCACCAAGATCCCGCCCGCACTCCCCACCACCCCCACACCGCCACCCGCCAACACCCCCACCCGCCGCGTGATGATGGAGTGCACCCAATGCGGCACCCCCGGCCGCCCCGAAGCACTCCCCGACGGCCTCTGCCACCCCTGCCGCGAACCCGCACCAACCCCCGGCACCCCGGCGGAACCGGCAGACCCCGCGAGCCGGCCCGCCGAACGCGACGTCACCACCCTCGTCGCCGGACTCCGCGACCTCCTCAAATCCCCCTGAGGCGTGCGATCAGCGGGAGGCCGGGAGTTCGTCGGTGGCGCGGTCGGCGGGTCCGTACGGCGTGACCGGCGTGGTGGCCGGGCGGGTGCGCAGTCCGAAGGCGCTAATCAGCGCGGCGAGCAGAACTGCGACGAGGGGAACCCACAGAGCGGCCCGGTAGCCGTCGAGCAACGCGGCGGGTGAGGCCGACGAGGTGGCCGAGACGTTGACGGCGGTGACCGTCGCGAGGCCGATCGCGGCGCCGAACTGGAAGGAGGTGTAGAGCAGCCCGCCCGCCAGGCCCTGCTCCTCGTCCTTTACGCCCTCGGTGGCGACGATGGTGAGCGGCCCGTAGGCGAGGGAGAAGGCGGTCCCCAGGATGATCAGGCTGGGGAACATCGCCAGGTACGTCCAGTCGGCGCCGACCGGCAGGAACAGGGCGTAGGCGAGTGCGGCGAGGAGCAGGCCGCCGAAGATCACCCGGGCGTTCCCGAAGCGGTTCACCAGCCTGGGAGTGAGGACCGGGGAGAGGATCGCGTCGACGCCGATGACGATCATCGCGAAGCTGCTCCGGAGGGTCGACCAGCCGCGCAGTTCCTGGAGGTACAGGACGACCAGGAACTGGAAGCCGAAGAAGGCGGCCGCGAAGAGCAGTCCGGCGAGGTTGGCGCGGACCAGGGCGCCGCCTCGGAAGATACCGAGGCGGACCAGCGGGGACGCGGAGCGGCGCTCGATGACGATGAACGCCACAAGGCCGGCGAGGCCCGCGCCGAGTGTGCCGAGGGTCCAGGCGAGGCCTGCGTGGGTGGCGCGCTCCACGCCGAGGACGGTCAGGACGATCGCGGCGGTGATGCTGACGCCACCGGCCAGATCGACGCTCCGTCCGCCGCGGTCGGGGCGCGGCGACTTGGGCACGATGGCGAGCGCCGCGAGCAGGATCAGCGCGGAGAGCACGACCGGGGCGAAGAACACCCAGCGCCAGTCGACCGCCGTGAGCAGCCCGCCGACGACCAGTCCGATCGAGAAGCCGCCCGCCGCGGTGCCGGAGTAGACGAGCAGCGCCTTGTTGCGCTGCGGGCCCTCGGCGAAGCTGGTGGTGATGATGGACAGGCCGGCCGGAGTCATGAAGGCGGCGGCCACTCCGGTGACGAACCGGGCGAGGATCAGCAGCCACCCTTCGGAGGCGAAGCCGCCCAGACCGGAGAAGAGCAGGAAGACCAGGAGCCAGAAGACGAACATCTGGCGGCGCCCGAAGAGGTCGGCGGCGCGTCCGCCGACCAGCATGAAGCCTCCGTATCCGAGGACGTAGGCACTCATGATCCACTGGAGGGAGCCGGTGGACAGGCCGAGGTCGGCACGGATGGACGGCAGGGCCACATTGAGCATG
The DNA here is from genome assembly GCF_003751445.1 of Streptomyces sp. 840.1. Lineage (NCBI taxonomy): Bacteria > Bacillati > Actinomycetota > Actinomycetes > Kitasatosporales > Streptomycetaceae > Streptomyces > Streptomyces sp. 840.1. Next base: position 1,546,893 of record NZ_RJUU01000001.1, read on the forward strand.
CCCACATCGATGCCCTCCAGGAAGATCGCACCGCACAGGACGAGCAGGACGCCCCACTCGCGTGTGCCCAGAGCATCCGCTGATTTCTGACGACTCATGTCGGTTCGGTTCCTTGATGGCGGGAGGAAGGCTCTCGGTTCGCTCACCATCGGGCCGGGCGTGTGGGGGAACAACGGCGAAGATCGCAATGTTCGTTCAACCAGGCTTACCGATCCGATGTGACCTGGGGGAACGTCGATGGAACGCGATGAACTGGAGTGCTTCCTCCTGCTCGCGGACGAGCTGCACTTCGGCCGTACGGCTGACCGGATGCGGCTGTCCCGGGCCCGGGTGAGCCAGCTCGTGCAGCGTCTTGAGCGCCGCGTCGGCGCTCCGCTGTTCATTCGTACCAGCCGCCGTGTCGCCCTCACCTCGCTCGGCCGGCAGCTGCGCGCCGATCTCGAACCGCACCACCTCGCCATCGAAGCCGCCCTGGCACGGGCCGTCACCACCGCGCACGGCATCGACACCGTGCTGTACGTCGGCTTCTCGAACCCGCTGACCGGCGAGATCGTCATGAAGGCGACGGAGGCCTTGCGCGTCAGCCACCCCACACTCGCCGTCGAGTTCTGTGAGGTGCCGCTCGCCGATCCCTACGGGCAGCTACGCAGGGGCGAGTACGACATTCAGCTCACCGAACTACCCCTGAATGAACCGGACTTGCACGGCAGCATCACATTGATGAGGGAGAGGCGCGTCCTCGCGATCGGCTCGGCCCATCCGCTCGCCGCCCGGGACTCGGTGTCCCTTGAGGATCTGGCCGACGTGCCGCTGCTCACGATCGACGGCAAGGTGCCCGACTACTGGCTCGAACACCATGTCCCCGCGCACACACCGAGCGGCCGGCCGATCGCCCGCGGCCCCGGCATGACCAATATGCAGGAGGCGCTGATGCTGGTCACCAGCGGCAAGGGCGCGCTGATCGCACCCGCGCACACGGCGACGTACCACGCCCGCCCCGGTGTTGCCTATGTCGGCTTCGCGGACGCGCGACCGACCGGTTACGGCCTGGTGTGGCGGGCCGGGAACCTCAGCGGTGCGGCGGAGGCCTTCGCCGGAACCGCCCGCGAGGTGGCGAGGGTCATGGCACAGGGCGGGCCCGGCCTCTCAGCCGACGTGTGAAGCCCGCGCCCGCCGTCGTTGCCCCCCGTGCGGTCAGGGGCGGCTCAGCCCCCATGTCTGCAGGACGTACGGGCGCCCCTTCTCCTCGCCCTCGATCAGGGGTACGTCGAGCAGGCTGAAGCCCGCCCGCGTGGCGACCCCGACGCTCGCGGCGTTGTCGGCCTCCAGCTCCAGGATCACCTGTTCCACCCCGAGCTCCTCGAAGGCGTACCCGGACATCACGCGTACCGCCCGTGCCGCCAGACCGTGGCCCCGGTGGGCCGGGCCGACCGCGTAGCCGAGCTCTGTGCCCTCGGGGGCGCGGCGCAGCATCACCTCGCCGAGCGGGGCGCCGCCGTCGACGGTGATCGCGAGCAGGATGGTCGAGCCCTCCGTCCGCAGCCGGCGGGCCTTGTCCAGGCGGGCTCGGGCGGCCGCCTCGTCGAACGGCGAGACGATCGGGGTCCAGTGCGCGACGTCGGGGTGGTCGAACAGAGCGGGCATCGCGGCCAGGTCCGACTCCGTCCAGTCGCGCAGGACGAGGCCCTCCCCCGTGAGCTCGATCCGGTCGGGAAAGGGTGCTGCGGTGCTGCTCATGACGCGGGGCCTCCCTGGCCTGTTCAGGACGGGACAGGATATCCACGCGCGGCACGGGGCACCCCGAGGGCCGTGCCCCGTGCCGTGCCCTGCCGGGCTCCGTGGAGCCGTTTCCCTGAACGACGAGCCCTTTGAACCGCCTTGTGGCATCGCCCCCGGCGGCCCGGGAAGCGGCCTCGGAACGCTGCCATAATGCTGACCGACCACAACCGGACCGGGAGGCGTGGCGGGTGATCGAGGCGATGGCCCACGGACCGCTGCCCGCCGGGGTGGCCTTCGCCGAGGCCTTCACCGACGCGGGGGACGCGGGCTCGATACGGCTGTTCCCCGAGGAGGAGGCGTACATAGCGGGTGCTGTCGAGAAGCGCCGGCGGGAGTTCACGACGGTGCGCGGCTGTGCGCGTCAGGCCCTGCGGGAGCTCGGCAGGCCGCCCGCCCCGCTGGTGAGCGAGGAGCGGAACGCGCCCCGGTGGCCGGACGGGCTGGTGGGGAGCTTCACGCACTGCCTCGGCTACCGGGCCGCGGCGCTGGCGCCTGCCGATGCGTTCTGCGCCGTCGGGATCGATGCCGAGCCGGACGCGCCGCTGTCGGCGGAGGTCGCGGCCCGGATACTGCTTCCCGTGGAACGGGACGCCGTCGCGGCGCTGGAGCACGCCGGGCCCCCGGTGGCGTGGGACCGGCTGGTGTTCTGCGTCAAGGAGGCCGTGTACAAGGTCTGGCACCCGCTGACCGGCCGGCAGTTGTCCTTCTCGGACGTCGCGGTGGAGCCACGGGCGGACGGTACGTTCACGGCGCGGCTGCGGGTCTCTGCGCCGCCCGCCGGCGGCCTGCCGCCGGCGTTGTTGCAGGGGCGGTGGGCGGCCCGGCACGAGCTGCTGACCGTGGGCATCGCCGTCCCGGCCCCGGGCGCGGCCGGGGGCTGACCGGGTACCGCCGCTCCCGGCGTGCCCGGCAGCCGCGTCATCGCGTCCCGCTGCCCAGCGCTTCCTCGATCATCGCCGCCCACTGCTCCACCACCCGGCGGCGGCGGGCGGTGTCGTCGGTGAGGACGTTGGCCAGGCCCAGGCCGCGTGCCATGTCCAGGAGCCCCTGGACCGTTTCGCGTACGCCGGGGCGGTTCTCGTCGGCGTGCAGGAGGCCGACGGCGATGCGGTGGGTCTCGCGGCCCACGCGGGCTTCGAGTTCGGTGACGCGGGGGCGGAGCTGCTCCTCGTTGGAGGCGGCGACCCAGAGCTGGAGGGCGGCGCGGAAGAGCGGCCCGGTGTAGAGGTCGACGAGGGCGGCGACGACCGATGCGCGGTCCTGGTCGGGCAGGGCCCGCAGGGCGGCGGAGCGTTCCTCCGCGACGTACTCGACGGCGGCGGTGAACAGGTCCTCGCGGGTGGGGAAGTGGTGCTGGGCCGCGCCGCGCGAGACCCCGGCGCGTTCCGCGACGACGGAGACGGTGGAGCCCGCCCAGCCGTGTTCGGCCAGGCAGGACACCGCGGCTTCCAGGAGCCGCTTGCGGGTGGCCCGGCTGCGGTCCTGCTTGGGGCCGGGGCTTCTGCCCTGTGTCACCACACCCATGCGGGATCCCGTCGTTCGAGGAAGGCCGTCATCCCCTCGCGGGCTTCCTCGGAGGCGAAGAGGGCCGCCGATCGGGCGATGACGTCGTCCGCGTGCTGGTCGAAACTCTCCAGCACACTAGCCGCGACCAGCTCCTTCGACGCCCGCAGCCCCTGTGGGGAGGCCCGGCGCAGTCCGTCGAGCACGGGGGCGAGTGCCTCGTCCACGTCCCCGTCGGCGGCCAGCGTGATGAGGGAGATCCGGGCGGCCTCGGCGGCGTCGAAGCGTTCGCCGGTGAGGTAGTAGCGGGCGGCGGCGCGCGGGTCCATGCGCGGCAGCAGGGGCATCGAGATGACGGCCGGGGCGAGGCCCAGGCGGGATTCGGTCAGCGCGAAGGAGGCGCCGGGCCCGGCCGCCGATATGTCGCAGGAGCCGAGCAGTCCGAGGCCGCCGGCCCGGACGTGGCCGGTGACCCGGGCCACGACCGGTTTGGGCAGCGCGACGATCTGCCGCATCAGCGCGACGAAGGCCGCCGGGTCGGCGGGCGCGGTGAGGTCGGCGCCCGCGCAGAAGGTGTTGCCGGTGTGGGTGAGGACGACGGCCCGGACGGCGTCGTCGGCCGCGCACGCGGCGAGCGCGGCCGAGAGCTCGCCGACCAGTCGCGCGGACAGCGCGTTGCGGTTGGCCGGCGAGTCCAGGGTGAGGGTGGTGATGCCGCGCTCGTGCGTGGGGGCGGCCAGGGTCATGGGGTCTTCTCCGGGGTGTCGGGGGCGGTGCGGGCCTTCTCGCGGTCGCGCAGTTCGCGGCGCAGGATCTTGCCGGAGACGGCGCGCGGTACGGCGTCGATGAACTCGACCTGCCGGATCTTCTTGTACGGGGCGACGCGCTCGGTGACGTAGGCCATCACGTCGTCCGCCGTGAGGTCGACGGGGGCGACGGTCCCCCGGCGGACCAGGAAGGCCTTGGGGACCTCGTTGCCGTCGGCGTCGTACACGCCGATCACGGCGGCGTCGGCTATGGACGGGTGGCCGAGCAGCAGTGCCTCCAGCTCGGCGGGGGCGACCTGGTAGCCCTTGTACTTGATGAGTTCCTTGACCCGGTCGACGACGAACAGCCAGCCGTCCTCGTCCACCCGTCCGATGTCCCCGGTGTGCACCCAGCCGTCGGAGTCGATCATCGCGGCGGTGGCGTCGGGGCGGCCGAGGTAGCCCTTCATCACCTGCGGGCCGCGGATCAGGATCTCGCCGTCGGTGCCGGTTCCGGCGTCCTCGCCGGGGGCGTCGAGGGAGACGATGCGCATCTCGGTGTTGGGCAGCAGCGTGCCGACGGCCCCGGGCGGCGGGTTCTCCGCGGCCAGCGGGACGACGTGGGTGCCGGGCGACAGCTCCGTCATCCCGTACGCCTGGCGCACGGGCGGCAGGCCGAGGCGGCGCGAGCAGGCGGCGGCGAGTTCGGCGTCGAGCGGGGCGGCGGAGCTGACGATGTACTCCAGCGAGGACAGGTCGTACCGGTCGACGACCGGGTGCTTCGCGAGGGCCAGCACGATCGGCGGGGCCACGTACAGGCCAGTGATGCGGTGCGTCTCGATCGCGGTGAGGAACTGGGCGAGGTCGAAGCGCGGCAGGACGACGACGGTGGCGCCGGTCCGCAACGGTGCGTTCATCAGGGCGGTGAGCCCGTAGATGTGGAAGAAGGGGAGCACGGCCAGGATGCGGGCGTCGGTGCCCATGGGGACGAAGGGGCGCAGCTGCTCCAGGTTGGTGGCCATGGAGCGGTGGGTGAGCATGACGCCCTTGGGGATGCCCGTGGTGCCGGAGGAGTACGGCAGGGCCGCGATGTCCTCGGCCGGGTCGATGGTGATCATCGGCTCGGGGGCGGTGGTGGCGAGCATGTCGAGGACCGAGGTGTGGCCTTCGGCCCGGTCGCAGACGAAGATCTCCTCGATGCCGCCGACGAGTTCGGCCGCGCGGCGGGCGGTGTTCAGGAGCGGGGACACGGTGACGATCCAGCGCGCGGAGGAGTCGCGGAGCTGCCCCGCGAACTCCTCGGCCGTGGCGAGCGGGTGGGCGGTGGTGACGGTGGCTCCGGCCCGGGTGGCGCCGAAGAAGACGGCCGGGTAGGCGATGGTGTTCGGGCTGTGCAGGGCGAGCACGTCGCCCTTGACGAGTCCGGCGGCGGCCAGTCCCGCGGCGATCTTCCGGTGGAAGGCGTCGAGCTGCCGGTAGGTGAGCCGGCTGTTCTCGTCCGTGCCGTCGATCAGGGCGACCCTGTCGCCGAACTCTGCGGCGGCCTGGCCCAGCACCGCGTCGTGGATGGCCGTGTCGAGTGGCAGGACGTCGGGGTAGTCGCTCCGGAACACGTGCGCCATGACGGGGAGTCCCTTCGATGCGGAATGGCGGGGCGGCAGCGGCGGGAGACGGGCCGCCGCCCCGTACGACGCGTGGCGAGATGGCGTGCGGCGCCGGGCCGGGGCCCGGCCGCCCCGCGGTGGGTGCGGCGGGTCCCGTACGGCGTGGAGGGACAGAATGGCGGCTGTCAGTACGACTTGGGGAGACCCAGGGACTGATGGGATACGTAGTTCAGGATCATTTCCCGGCTGACCGGGGCGATCCGGGCCACCCTGGACGCGGTGATCAGGGAGCCGAGGCCGTACTCGCGGGTGAGTCCGTTGCCGCCGAGGGTGTGCACGGCCTGGTCGACCGCCTTCACGCAGGCCTCGCCGGCCGCGTACTTGGCCATGTTGGCGGCCTCGCCCGCGCCGATGTCGTCGCCGTCGTCGTAGAGCCGGGCGGCCTTCTGCATCATCAGGCGGGCCAGTTCGAGTTCGATGTGGGCCTGGGCGAGGGGGTGCGCGATGGCCTGGTGGGCGCCGATGGGCTCCTTCCACACCTGGCGGGTCTTCGCGTACTCGACGGCGCGGCCGAGCGCGTAGCGGCCCATGCCGATACCGAAGGCGGCGGTCATGATGCGTTCGGGGTTGAGGCCAGCGAAGAGCTGCAGGAGGCCCGCGTCCTCGTCCCCGACCAGCGCCTCGGCGGGCAGCCGTACGTCGTCGAGTACGAGCTCGAACTGCTTCTCCGGCGCCTGGAGTTCCATGTCGATCTGCGAGCGCTGGAAGCCGGGGGCCTCGCGCGGGACGATGAACAGACAGGGCTTGAGCTTGCCGGACCTGGCGTCCTCGGTGCGGCCGACGATGAGTGTGGCGTCGGCTATGTCGACGCCGGAGACGAAGACCTTGCGGCCGGTGAGCACCCACTCCTCGCCGTCGCGGCGGGCGGTGGTGGTGATCCGGTGCGAGTTGGACCCGGCGTCCGGCTCGGTGATGCCGAAGGCCATGGTGAGGCTGCCGTCCGCGAGGCCGGGCAGCCACTGGCGCTTCTGCGCCTCGGTGCCGAAACGGGCGATGACGGTGCCGCAGATGGCGGGCGAGACGACCATCATCAGGAGCGGCGAACCGGCCGCCCCCAACTCCTCCAGAACAATGGAGAGTTCGGCCATCCCGCTGCCTCCGCCGCCGTACTCCTCGGGGAGGTTCACGCCGAGATAGCCGAGCTTGGCGGCCTCCGCCCACAGCTCGCGGGGGTGGGCGCCGTCGCGGACGACGGAGGTCATGTAGTCGCGCCCGTACCGCTTGCCCAGGGCGGCGACGGCTGCGCGCAGGGCCTGGTGCTCTTCGGTTTCGAGGACGGTGCTCATGCGGTCTCCTCAGCAGGTGCGGATGCGGTTTCCGTGACGACTGCGTGGTCGGGCCGCTCGGTGACGACGGCGAGCAGCGCGCCGACCTCCACCTGAAGGCCGGTGGTGGCGTGCAGGGCGGTGAGGGTGCCGGTGGCGGGGGCGAGGATGCGGTGCTCCATCTTCATCGCCTCCAGCCAGATCAGCGGCTGCCCGGCCGCGACGGCGGCTCCGGCGGCCAGCCCCTCGGCCAGGCGGACCACGGTGCCGGGCATCGGGGCGAGCAGGGAGCCGGGCTCGGTCCGCTCGGCGGGGTCGGTGAACCGGGGCAGGGCGGTGAAGGCGTACAGGCCGGTGGCGGTGTCCACGTACCGCCGGTCGCCGTGGCCCCGGATGTCGAAGTGCCGGGTGACACCACCGGATTCGAGGCTGACGCGGGCCCGCCCGGCGGAGACGACACGGATGCCGTCCGTGCCGAGGGTCTGGCCGTCGCAGGCGCCGTCCGTGCCGAGGGCCAGGCCGTCGCGGGTGGGGCGGTAGGCGATCTCGTACTCGGCGCCGTCCGGTTCGCTGCGGTAGCGCCTGAGCTGGGGCTGCGAGGGGAGGTTGCGCCAGGCGCCGAAGCGGGCGGGGCCGGCCGGGGTCCCGCCGCCGGTGCCCGGCGCGGTGCCGCCGGAGGCCTCGGCGACGGCGGCGGCGGTCGCGGCCAGTCGCACCGCTGCCTCGTCGGGCGCGGGGGTCAGGGCCGCCAGGTGGCGTGCGTAGAAGCCGGTGTCAAGGCGGGCCGCCACGAAGTCCGGGTGGCGCAGGGAGCGCACGAGGAGGTCACGGTTGGTGACCGGGCCGTGCACGCGGGCGCGTTCCAGGGCGCGGGCCAGCAGGCGCACGGCCTCGGCGCGGGTGGGGGCGTGGGCGATGACCTTGGCGATCATCGGGTCGTAGTGCACGCCGATGGTGTCGCCGCCGGCGTACCCGGTGTCCAGGCGCACGCCGGGCTCGTCCGGCACCTCGAACGAGAGCAGCGCCCCGGTCTGTGGCTGCCAGTCGCGGGCCGGGTCCTCGGCGTAGAGCCGGGCCTCGACGGCGTGCCCGGCGGGCTGCGGGGGCCCGGCGGCGGGCAGCGGTTCGCCCTCGGCGGTGCGCAGCTGGAGGGCGACCAGGTCGAGGCCGAACACGGCCTCGGTGACCGGGTGTTCGACCTGGAGCCGGGTGTTCATCTCCAGGAAGTACGGCCGCCCGTCCTCGGTGACGAGGAATTCGACGGTGCCGGCGCCCCGGTAGCCGACGGCCCGTGCGGCGGTCACCGCGGCGGTGTGCAGCCGCTCGCGCAGCCCGTCGTCCAGGCCGGGTGCGGGGGCCTCCTCGATGACCTTCTGGTGGCGGCGCTGGAGGGAGCAGTCGCGGGTGCCGAGCGCCCAGACGCCGTCGTGCGCGTCGGCCATGATCTGGACCTCGACGTGCCGGCCGCGCTCCACGTACGGCTCCGCGAAGACCTCACCGTCTCCGAACGCGGACAGCGCCTCGGCGGCAGCGGCGGTCAACTCGCCTTCCAGGTAAACCAGTTCGCGTACGATCCGCATGCCCCGGCCGCCGCCGCCGGAGGCCGCCTTGAGCAGCAGCGGCAGGTCCTCGGCGTGGGCCACGGCCGGGTCGACGGGGGCGAGGAGCGGCACCCCCGCGGCGGCCATCAGCTCCTTGGCGCGGGTCTTGGACGCCATCAGCTCGATGGCCTTGACCGGCGGGCCCACCCAGAGCAGCCCGGCGTCCTGGACGGCGGCGGCGAAGCCGGCGTTCTCGGAGAGGAAGCCGTACCCGGGGTGGACGGCGTCCGCGCCCGCCGCGAGGGCGGCGGCCACGACGAGGTCGCCGCGCAGATACGTGTCGGAGGGGGCGGCCCCCGGCAGCCGTACGGCGGTGTCGGCCTCCCGTACGTGCAGGGCGCCGGCGTCCGCGTCGGAGTACACGGCGACGGTGGCGATGCCGAGGGCCCGGCAGGTACGGAAGATCCGGCAGGCGATCTCGCCCCGGTTGGCGACGAGCAGAGTGGTGATCATGGTGTGGGCCCTCACATCCGGAAGATGCCGAAGCCGCCGCGGGCGCCCTCGACCGGTGCCGTGTGGATCGCGGACAGGCACATCCCGAGGACGGTCCTGGTGTCGCGCGGGTCGATGACCCCGTCGTCGTACAGCCGGCCGGACAGGAACATCGGCAGGGACTCGGACTCGATCTGCTGCTCGACCATGGCGCGCAGTCCGGCGTCCGCCTCGTCGTCGTACGGGCGTCCCTTCGCGGCGGCCGAGGCGCGGGCGACGATCGACAGCACCCCGGCCAGCTGCTGCGGGCCCATGACGGCGGACTTGCTGCTCGGCCAGGCGAACAGGAAGCGCGGGTCGTAGGCCCTGCCGCACATGCCGTAGTGCCCGGCGCCGTAGGAGGCGCCCATCAGGACGGACAGGTGCGGGACCTTCGAGTTGGACACCGCGTTGATCATCATCGCGCCGTGCTTGATGATGCCGCCCTGCTCGTACTCCTTGCCGACCATGTAGCCGGTGGTGTTGTGCAGGAAGAGGAGCGGGATGTCGCGCTGGTTGGCGAGCTGGATGAACTGCGCCGCCTTCTGCGACTCCTCGCTGAACAGCACGCCCTGCGCGTTGGCGAGGATGCCGACGGGGTAGCCGTGCAGCCGGGCCCAGCCGGTGACCAGGCTCGTCCCGTAGAGCGGCTTGAACGCGTCGAAGTCCGAGCCGTCGACCAGCCGGGCGATAACCTCGCGCGGGTCGAAGGGCACCTTCAGATCGCCGGGGACGATGCCGATCAGCTCGCCCTCGTCGTATTTCGGCGGCTCGGCGGGCCCCGGATCGGCGTGCGCCTTGCGCCAGTTGAGACGGGCGACGATCCGCCGGGCCTGCCTCAGCGCGTCCTGCTCGTCGGCGGCGAAGTGGTCGGCAAGGCCGGAGGTGCGGGCGTGCATCCCGGCGCCGCCGAGCGACTCGTCGTCGCTCTCCTCGCCGGTGGCCATCTTCACCAGCGGCGGGCCGCCGAGGAAGACCTTGGACCGCTCCTTGATCATGACGGTGTGGTCCGACATGCCGGGCACGTACGCCCCGCCCGCCGTGGAGTTGCCGAAGACGACGGCCACGGTCGGGATGCCGGCGGCGGAGAGCCGGGTGAGATCGCGGAAGAGCGCCCCGCCCGGGATGAAGATCTCCTTCTGCGAGGGCAGATCGGCCCCTCCGGACTCCACCAGGCTGATGACGGGCAGCCGGTTGGCGAAGGCGATCTCGTTGGCGCGCAGGGCCTTCTTCAGCGTCCAGGGGTTGGAGGCCCCGCCGCGTACGGTCGGGTCGTTGGCGGTGATCAGGCACTCCACGCCCTCGACGACCCCGATCCCGGTGACGAGCGAGGCGCCGACCGCGTAATCGCTGCCCCAGGCGGCCAGCGGCGACAGCTCCAGGAACGGGGTGTCCTGGTCGACGAGGAGCTCGATGCGCTCGCGGGCCAGCAGCTTGCCGCGCGAGCGGTGCCGCTCGACGTACTTCTCGCCGCCGCCCTCCAGCGCCTTGGCGTGCGCGGCGTCGAGGTCGGCGAGCTTGCCGAGCATGGCCGCGCGGTTCGCGGCGTATTCGGAGCTCGCGGTGTCGAGCCCGGTGGGCAGGACGGTCATGCGTGCACCTCCGGTGGGAGCAGGGCCACGGGTATCTCCAGGTGGCGTGAGCGGAGCCACTCCCCCAGGGCCTTGGCCTGCGGGTCGAAGCGGTGCTGGGCGGCGACGCCCTCGCCGAGCAGCCCGTGGACGGTGAAGTTCAGGGCGCGCAGGTGGGGCAGGACATGGCGTACGACGGTGAGCGGCGCGGTCTCCGGAAGGAGTTCCCAAAAGCGCTCGACGGTGAGTTCGTGGGCCAGCCAGCGCCAGGCCGCCTCGCTCCGGACCCACACCCCGACGTTCGCGTCCCCGCCCTTGTCGCCGCTGCGGGCACCCGCGACGAGCCCGAGCGGGGCGGTACGGGTGGACTGCCCGGCCGCCAACGGTGCGGGCAGCGGCGGCTGTTCGAGCACCTCGACCTCCCGGGTCCGGGCGGCCGGCTCCTGCGCCTCGCGCCGCCCGTCGGGCAGTACGGCGAGGTGCGTGACGTCCTCGGCCGGTACGTAACGGGCCTCGAACACCCCGTAGGGCGCGCCCTTTCCGGGCGGCGCCGTGACGTGGAAGCCCGGGTAGCTGCCGAGGGCGAGCTCGATCGCGGCGCCGGACAGGGCCCGCCCGACGGCGTCGGGGTCCTGGTCGCGGACGACGAGCCGGAGCAGGGCGCTCGCGGTCTCCTCGGTGCCGGCGTCGGCCCGGTCGGTGCGGGCCAGCTCCCACCGCACCTCGTCCGGCTGCCGCCCGGCGCGCGCGAACGCGTCGGCGATCTGGTCCCTGACGAGCCCGGCCTTGGCCTCGACGTCGAGGCCGGTGAGGACGAAGACGACCTCGTTGCGCCAGCCGCCGAGCCGGGTGAGTCCGGCCTTGAGGGTGGGCGGCGGGGCCTCGCCCCGCACCCCGGAGATCCTGACCCGGTCGGGCCCTTCGGGGGTCAGCCGTACGGTGTCGAGCCGGGCGGTGACGTCGGGTCCCGCGTACCGGGCGCCGCCGGTCTCGTACAGCAGCTGGGCGGTGACCGTGCCGACGTCGACGACGCCGCCGGTGCCGTCGTGCTTGGTGATGACGGAGGTGCCGTCGGCGTGTATCTCGGCGACGGGGAAACCGGGGCGCCGCAGGTCGTGGCCCCGGAAGAAGGAGTAGTTCCCGCCGGTGGCCTGGGTGCCGCACTCCAGTACGTGCCCGGCGACGACGGCTCCGGCGAGCGCGTCGTGGTCCTCGGGCCCCCAGCCGAAGTGGGCGGCGGCGGGGCCGGTGACGAGGGCGGCGTCGGTGACCCGCCCGGTGACGACGACGTCGGCACCGGCCCGAAGACAGGCGGCGATGCCCGCCCCGCCGAGGTAGGCGTTGGCGGTGAGATACCCCTCGGGCACGGGCAGGCCGTCACCCTCGACGTGCGCGACGCGCACGGGCACGCCCACCTTCGCGGCCAGCTCCCGCACGGCGTCGGCCAGTCCGGCGGGGTTGAGGCCGCCCGCGTTGGTGACGATCCGCACCCCGCGCTCCCCGGCCAGCCCGAGCCCCTCCTCCAGTTGCCGCAGGAAGGTGGTGGCATAGCCGCGCGAGGGGTCCTTGAGGCGGCTGCGGCCGAGGATGAGCATGGTCAGCTCGGCCAGGTAGTCCCCGGTGAGGACGTCGAGGGGGCCGCCGGTGAGCATCTCGCGCACGGCGTCGAAGCGGTCGCCGTAGAACCCGGAGGCGTTGCCGATCCGCAGCGGCACGGTCGCCGGCGGCTCGGTCATCGGCGGCACGGTCACCGGCGGCTCGGTCATCGGGCCGCCTTCGGGTCGCGCCCGGGACCGGCCGGCCCGGCGAAGGCCTGCGCGATGCCCAGCCACACCTCGGCGTCGGGTCCCTCGGCGCGCACGGCGAGGTCGTCGCGGTGGGCGCGCTGCGTGACGAGCAGGCAGAAGTCGTGCAGCGGCCCGGTGACCCGCTGGGCCGCGCCCTCGGGCCCGTACGAGATCAACTCGCCTCCGGGTCCCTCCAGTTCCACCCGGAACTCCTCACCCGGCGCCTTGATCCCGCGCACCAGGAAGGCGTAGTCCCGCGCCCGCACCCCGATCCGCGCGACGTGCCGCAGCCGGGCGGTGGGCGTGCGGGTGACACCGACCGCGTCGGCCACGTCCTGGCCGTGCGCCCAGGTCTCCATCAGCCGCCCGGTCGCCATCGAGGCGACGCTCATGGGCGGCCCGTACCAGGGGAAGCGCGTCCCGGCGGGGGCCGCCCGAAGGGCCTCCTGGAGCCGTTCGCGCCCGGTGCGCCAGTGGGTGAGCAGGGCCTCGGGGGCGTACGCCGCCACGACCTCACCGGCCGCGTCGTCGACGAAGCCCTCGGGGTCCCGCATCGCCCTCGCGACCTCGTCACCGAAGCGCCCGGGGTCGGTGACGGAGAGCAGCGCCACCTCGTCCGTCCAGCTCAGGTGGGCCACCTGGTGGGCGACGGTCCACCCTGCGGCGGGCGTCGCCCCCGCCCACTGCGGGGCGCTCAACCCGGCTACCAGCAGGTCGAGTTCCTCGCTCTCGCTGCGCAGATCGTCGAGCACGGCTGAGGCATCGGACACGGTGCACTCCCTCGGGGCGTGGCGGTGTGCCCCGGAGCCTGCCAGCGGGACCCAAAACAATCAAGCATGCTTGCATTATTTTTGACAGCGGCCCCGGGACGACAGCGGCGGCACCCGGTCATCGCCCGGCCGTCACCCGTCCCGGCCGCCGATCTCCACCTGTCGTTCCACCCATGGGTCCAGGTGCGAGAGGCCCCGCGACAGCAGTCTTGAGGGCATGACAACCACGGACTGGATCACCGACATCGCCCTCGTACTGGTCGTCTTCCGGCAGCTGCGGGAGGGCCGGCTGGACCTGAAGACCTTCCTGATCCCGCTGGGGATCGTCGCCTACGTGGCGCACTCGTACCTCCACAGCGTGCCCACCGGGGGCAACGACCTGGTGCTGATCGGCGCGCTGGTGGCCATCGGCGCGGCCCTCGGCATCGCGGGCGGCATCTACACCCGCATCCGGGCCGCCGGCGAGCACCTGCTGATCAAGGCCGGCGTGGCCTCCGCGGTCCTGTGGGTGCTCGGCATGGGCGCCCGCATGGGCTTCCAGATCTGGGTCTCGCACGGCGGCGGCGCCGACGACGTGGCGCGGTTCAGCATCGCCCACCACATCACCACGGATCAGGCCTGGGTCGCCGCCTTCGTCCTGATGGCGCTCACCGAGGTCGTCACCCGGCTCGCGACGATCTACATCCGGAGCCGGCTGGTCGCCCGGCCCGAGGACCGCGCTGCGGCGACGCGGCCCGCGCCGGCCCTCGACCGTACGGTCTGACCGTGAGCTATGGTCACGCCGTGCCCGAAGCACAGAGCGCCCCCGAAGAGCGACACGAGCCCGCAGCGCAGGACGCCCCCGGAACGGGGGCGTCCTCGCGCCGGGAGTCCGGCCCCCGCCCCGTTCCCGGTCAGGACCCCCGTGTCCAGTGGGTCCTGACGCTGTTCGTCATCGGGTCCGCCTTCGCGACGGTCCGCCCGCTCGGCCTCGACGGCCGGGGCCTCGCGGTCGCCGCGCTCCTCGTGGTCAACTCCCTCGCGCTGGCGGCACGCCACCTGCCCGAGGCAAAGGTGCCGCCCCGCGCGGCCCTGGTCTGGCTGACCCTCGGCATCGTGGCGGCGGCCGCCCTGATCGGCGTCAGCCGCAGCGGTTCGAGCTATCTCTTCGCGTACTTCCTCGTGGGCCATGCCGGATTCCGGCTGCCGGTCAGGCAGGCCGTCACCCTGGCGGCGCTCTCCGGCGCGCTGTGCGGCGGCGTCCTGTACTTCCACATCGGCCCCGGCCACCACCTGCTCCCCTGGGTCCTCGGCCTGAGCACCGGCACCCCGGTCGTGATGGGCATCGTGAACCGAGGCCGCCAGCGCGCCATCCGGGCGGCGATCGACGCCGCCGAGTCCGCCGAGCGGGCCGCCCGTGCCGAGGCGAAGGCGGCCGTCCTGACCGAGCGCGGCCGGATCGCCCGCGACGTGCACGACGTCCTCGCCCACTCGCTGGCCGGCATCAACATGCAGCTGGAACTGGCGGACGCGCTGATCGAGACCGGCGACCTGGAGAAGGTCCGTGCGGCGAACCAGAAGGCGCACAGCCTGGTCAGGAAGAGCCTGGAACAGGCCCAGTGGACCGTGCGCGCCCTGCGCGAGGACGCCCTGCCCCTGGTCGGGAGCCTGACCGCGCTGATCGACTCCTCCGGCCACCGCGGCGCCCTCACGGTCAGCGGGACCGTCCGTGAGGTGCCGTCCGGGGTGACCCAGAACCTGCTGCGGATCGCGCAGGAGTCGCTGACCAACGCCGCGCGGCACGCACCCGGCAGCGAAGTCCGGGTGGGGCTGACGTTCGACGCCGCATCGACGACACTGAAGATCCGCAACAGTGCGGCGACCCGGGCGGCGCGTGCGGGCGTCGGCAGCGGAATGGGGCTGATCGGCATGCGGGAGAGGGTCGCCCTGCTGGGCGGGACGATCACCGCGGGCCCGGTCACCGAAGGACCGGACGAAGGCGGCTGGCAGGTGGAAGCGGTGATCCCGGCATGAGCGAATCCGGCAGGAGCGAGTCCGGCATGGGCGAACCCGGCGTGGGCGAGCCCGCGCGGAGCACCCAGCGGTTGCGGGTCGTCGTCGCCGACGACCAGGCCGCCGTACGCGAGCCGCTGGCCGCGGTCCTCGGTCTGGCCGACGACCTCGACGTCGTCGCGACCGCCGCCGACGGGACCGAGGTGCTGGCCGCGGTCGCCGCGGGGCCGGTGGACGTGGTCCTCATGGACCTGCGGATGCCCGTCATGGACGGCACCGAGGCGACCCGGCGGCTCACGGAGGAGCACCCGGACGTGGCCGTCGTCGTCCTGACCACCTTCGCCGACGACGACTCCATCCTGGCCGCGCTGAGCGCGGGGGCCCGCGGCTACCTCACGAAGAACGCCGGTCGCCGCGACATCACCCGGGCGATCCGGGCCGCCGCGGCGGGACAGTCCGTACTCGACCGCGAGGTCCAGGACCGCCTCCTCGCCACCGTCCGCACGAGGCCCCCGGCCCCCGGACAGCCACTGCCCGCCGACATCACGCCCCGCGAGCGCGAGGTCCTCACGCTCATCGGCCGGGGCCTGCCGAACCGGGCCATCGCGGAGCAGCTCTTCATCAGCGAGGCCACGGTGAAGACGCACATCAACAACCTCTTCGCCAAGGCGGACATCAAGGACCGCGCCGACGCCGTCCGCCGCGCGATCGGAGCGGGCCTGGCCTGACGGCCCCGACCCGACGGGCCGGCCTCCCCGGCCCTGCCCCGACCGCCCCCCGGCGAAGCCGGTGTTCAGCTCGCCGGGGTGGCGACCATGCCCTCGATCTCCTTGAGCACGAGATCGGGGCGGTCCTTCGGGACGTCGTGGGAACTGCCCTCGGCGGTGACGAGCGTCCGGTCGGGCCCGCTCTTGACGAAGAGGGTGGCGGCGTCGCGCCAGCGCTGGGCGTCCACGGGGGACGCCTCGAGCGGGGTCTTCTCCGAGACGATGTACGTGGCCGGCACTCCGTCCGGCCAGACGACCTTGTGGAAGGCACGGTGCATCGGGACGTAGCTCGCCGCGGTGGACAGGAGCTGGCGGTTCTTCGGGTCGTCGGGGTCCTTCTTCGCGGCGGCCACCTGGGGCGCGCTCGCCGCCGCGAGACGGGCGATCTCCTCGTCGGTGAAGAGCTGGGGCAGATTGGCGTCGACCAGGACGGCGCCGGAGAGCATCTTCGGGTTCTCCTTCGCGAAGTAGTTCGCGATCTCCCCGGCCTGGGAGTGGGACACCAGGGTCACGTTCCCCCTGACACCCAGCTGGTGCAGCCCCGCTTCGAGGTCACTGACCGCGCTCTCCACCTTCCACGGTCCGGGCACCACGTCGCTCTTGCCGAGTCCGGGCCGGTCGTACGTGATGACGGTGGCGCCGGTGTCCGCGTGGAGCCTGGGGACGAGGTCGTTCCAGTAGGAGGAGTCCTCGCCGCCGCCCGAGTCCAGGACGATCGTGCGGCCGTTGCCCTGGGTGACGTGAAAGGCCACGCGGTGACCCTCGTTGGTGATCATGCGCAGCTTCGACGCGCCCGCCGCGGCCGCCGGAGAGGCCGCCGGGTGCGAGGCGGCGGGCCGGGAGGCGGCGGCCGGGTGCGAGGCGGCGGACTTCGGGGCGGGGTCGCTGTCGCCACAGGCCGTGACGGCACCGGCGGTCAGGGTCAGCAGGGCGAGGGCCGACAGAGCGCGGTACGTGGACCGGTGCTTCGGGGAAAGGCGCGACATGGCTGATCCTTCGGGGACTTGGGGTGCGAGCTGCTTGCAGGTCCAATCATTCGGAAATGCGGCAGGCCGAAGAATCCGTCTGGCACGCCTGTCGGCGGTGGCGTTGAAGCCCGTGGGCACGCGGGGGTTAGCCCCCGAAGACGATCACGGGAGGAGCTGTCCGGCAGCTCCGTACCCCGTGCGAGCCGCACGGGGTACGCGCCGTGAGGGGGAGGGCCGGGCTGCCTCTTCTACTGCCCCCGGGACGCCGCCTCGGCCATCTTCGCCGTGGTGCTGGCGCCGTCCAGAGCCTCGCGGATGATGTCGGCGTGGCCGCTGTGGTGGGCGATCTCCCGGAAGACGTGCCACAGGACGTGGCGCACGGTCCAGGTGATCGGCTCCGGGGGCGACCAGGGGTACGCCGGCAGGGTGACCTGACGGTCGAGATCGGCCTCCTCGCGCACCGTACGGTCGAACTCGACTGCCGCGGCGTGGAATGCGTCGAGCAGCGCGGGCAGGGTGTCCGCCTCGGACATCCGGTTGCCGTCGGGGTCGAGGTCGGCCCACTCGACCTGAGCCGGGGCCGTGCCGTCGACCACGGCCAGCCAGGTCCGCTGCACCTGGGCCAGGTGCTTCACCAGTCCGCCGAGCGTCAGCTCGCTGTCGGTCGTACGGGTCCGGGCCCGCGCATCGTCGAGATTCGCGACGGTGTAGAGAAAGTTGGTGCGCTGATCGGTCATGAGCGCGATGAGATCATCACGTTCCGGCATGGTTCCTCCTGGTTCGGGATCCCGCCCACGTCAGGGTCTGCCTGACGGGTCGCGGCCCGCTCGGCGGCGATGTCAGTGGGCGGGACCGGCGTCGTCCTCACAGATGAGCCCGCCCGCGCCCCGACCGCACTGTGAACGGCGGGCTCTTGGCCAAGCCGTGACCGGCGGCGTCGGTTGCCGGACCTGCGGGCACGGCTCCGCCTGTGGCACATCGCTCCGCCCGCGCCGAGTACGAGGAGTTGCAGTGGTGAGTTCCGACGTCCCGCTGATGGCCGTTCCGACCGGACGGACACCTTCGAGGGGTTCACGCTGCGCCAGGTTCGATCCCGGAGCGCGGGTGTGGCGCATCTGGTGGGCATCCAGTGGCCGCCCCGGGCATTCTGGGCCATGGACCTGACCCGGAGGCCGTGACCGGGCCCCGGGCCCGCGCTCAGGCGGGTCTGCCGGCCGGGCCGCCGACGAGGACGGACCAGCCGCCGTCGACCCGCAGCGTCGTACCGGTGGCCACGGCGAGTACGGGGTCGGCGGCCAGTGCGACCGCGGCGGCGACGTCGTCCGGCTCCAGCATCCGGCCCAGCACGGACTCGCGGCCGAGGAGGGCGACGCGCTCGTCGGTCAGGAGTTCGGCGGTGGCGGGCGTCCTGACGGCCCCGGGGGCGACGACGAGCACGCTGACGCCGTGGCGTGCGCTCTCCGCGGCGACGTGGCGGGCGAAGGTGGCCAGCGCGGATTTCGCGGTGCCGTGCGCGAGCCGGCCATCGCCGGCGTAGTCCGCCGCGGTGCTGCCGAGGTAGATGATCCGGCCCGCGCCCTGCGCCCTCATCGGCCCGAGGACGCGCTTGGTGACGTGGAAGGCGCCGGCGAGCTCGTCGGTGACCTTGGCCGCGAAGTCCGCCCATGACAGGTCGCTCAGCGCGGCGAAGGGCGGCGGGGCGGTGTTGGCGGCCGCGACTACGGTGTCGATCCGGCCGTGGGCGGCGAGAATCCCGGTCACCAGTGCGTCGACGGCGGCCGGGTCGGTGACGTCGGCCCCGGCGCTCGACGCGCTGCCGCCGGTGGACTCGATGGAGCGCACGAGCTCGGCCGCTTCGGCTTCACCGGTGCGGTAGTTGACGATCACGTGGTGGCCGCGCGTGGCGAGTTGCCGGGCGATGGCCGCCCCCAGGCCACGGGCGGCGCCGGTGACGAGTGCGGTCGGTTTCATGCTTCCTCCTCAGGGCGTGAGCAGGTCGCTAACCTAGGGAGAGCGCGGATGCGGCGGAAGGCGCTCACCCTGTGGTGCGGTGCTCACCCGACGGTGAGCGCGCAGTCCAGGGGCCCGGGGGTGGCGTGATGGGTGACGTGTTCCACAAGGACTGCCCGGCGCGCGAGGTGCTGGGACACCTCGCCGGCCGATGGACGATCCTGATCCTCACGGCGCTGCTGGCCGAGCCGCTCCGCTATCACGAGCTCCGCACGGTGGTCGCGGGCATCAGCGACAAGAGCCTCGCGGCCACGCTCCGCTCACTCCAGCAGGACGGGCTGGTGCACCGCCGCGTCGGTACGGGCCAGCCGCCGTCCGTCACGTATTCGGTCACCGGTCTGGGCCGGGGTGCGGCGGCGGCGCTGGAGCCGCTGCTGCAGTGGATCCGTGCCAACGCGACGGACATCACGGCACGCCGCGAGACCTGACCGGGCCCGGCCGGGCCCAGGTGGAGCGAGCGCTCAGGACTCCCGGGCAGGAGGCCGACCGCCGCCCGGCTTCCGCCCGCCGCCCGACTTCCGCCGGCCCCCCACCTGGCTGCGTACCGCGCCCATGCTCGCGCCGATGACCAGGGCGATGGCCAGGGCGTCCGTGGTGGTGAGTGCCTGGTCGAGGATGAGGAAGCCGGCCGTGGCCGCGATGGCGGGTTCCAGGCTCATCAGGATCGCGAAGGTGGGCGCGGGCAGCCTGCGCAGCGCCATGAGTTCGAGGGTGTACGGGAGCACCGAGCTCAGCAGCGCGACCGCCGCGCCCAGGCCGAGCGTGCTGGGCACCAGGAGCTTCGAGCCGGACTCCACGATGCCGAGCGGGAGCGAGAGCAGGGCGGCCACCACCATGGCCATGGCCAGCCCGTCGGCCTGCGGGAAGCGGCGGCCGGTGCGGGCGCTGAAGATGATGTACGCCGCCCACATGGCTCCCGCGCCGAGTGCGTACGCGGCGCCCACCGGATCGAGCCGGTCGAAGCCCCCGCCGCTCAGCAGGATCACCCCGCCCAGCGCGAGGGCCGCCCAGACGACGTTGACCAGGCGGCGCGAGGCGAACACCGACAGGGCGAGCGGTCCGAGCACCTCCAGGGTGACGGCCGCGCCGAGCGGGATGCGGTCGGCGGCCTGGTAGAAGAGCGTGTTCATGCCGCCCATCGCGACGCCGAAGGCGAGCACCGTGCCCCAGTCGGCGCGCGAGTGGCCGCGCAGCTTGGGGCGGCACACGACGAGCAGGACGAGCGCGGCGGCGGCCAGTCGCAGGGTGACGACACCGAGGGCGCCGGCCTTCGGCATCAGCAGGACCGCGACCGCCGCGCCGAACTGCACGGAGAGGCCGCCCGCGACCACCAGGGCGACCGGGGCGAGCGCGACTCCGCGCCCTCCGGCGGGAGCCGGGCCGCCTGGTTCGCCGAGGGCGGTGACCGCCTCCGGCAGTGCGACTGCGGCGGCCGGTTCTGCGGCGGTGCCCTGGTCGTTCACCTGTGGCCTGACTTCCCTAGTTCACGAATACACCGGCCGCGTCGACTCGCGTCAACTCACGTCGACCCACATCGACCGACATCGGCAAGTGCAATATGCTGCACTGCTCAATTGAAGATACTGCACTCACCGCGCGCAGCCCATCCCCTTACCGTAGGCACCTGCGCGTGGCGCGTGAAATGCCGACTGGGCTCCCGTTATGCTTCCGGCGCATGAGTACTGGACAGGGCACGGGCCGGGGCGCCGGACGCGGGGTCGAGCTCCGCCATCTGCGGGCGTTCCTCGCGGTGGCCGACGAGTCCAGCGTCACCCGGGCCGCCGCCCGGCTCCGGCTCACCCAGCCCGCCGTCTCACGGACCCTCGCCGCCCTGGAGCGCCACCTCGGCATCCGGCTCGTCGACCGCTCCACCCACCACCTGGCCCTCACCCCCGAGGGCGTCGTCTTCCGCGACAAGGCGGCCGCCGCCGTGGCCGCGTTCGACGAGGCCATCGACCCCGGCGGGCTGCGGCGGTGGCCGCTGCGGCTCGGGCACGCCTGGTCCGCGTTCGGCCGGTACACCACACCGTTGCTCCGCAGCTGGCAGGAGCGGTACCCGCAGACCCCGCTCGAACTCCTGCGGATCGACGACCGCACCGCCGGGCTGACCCGGGGCGAGGTCGATGCCGCACTGCTGCGCGGCCCGGTCGAGGCGCCCGGCCTCCTCACCGAGGTGCTGTTCGACGAGGAACGGGTCGCCGCCGTGGCGGCCGACGGCCCGCTCGCCGCCCGCCCCGCGCTCCGGCTGGCCGACCTGGCGACCGGCACCGTCGTCCTGAACACCGTCTCCGGCACCACCACCCCCGACCTGTGGCCGCCCGCCGCGCGCCCCGCCGCCACCCTCACCGTCGCCAACACCGACGACTGGCTGACCGCCATCGCGGCGGGCCGGGGCGCCGGCGTCTCCACCGCCTCCACCGCCGCCATGCACCCGCACGCCGGGGTCGCCTACCGGCCGCTCACCGACGCGCCGGCCGTGCCGGTGCTGCTCGCCCGCCGTGACGCACCGGGCCATCCGGCGCTCGCCGATCTCGCCGCGCTGGCCCGGGAGATCGTGGCGCGGGACGTCCCGGAGTAGCGAGCTCCAGGAACCCGCTGCCGTCCGGGGCCCCACTACCCGGCCGAGGGGCCCGCGCCCTCGGCCGGGAACACCAGCCGGAACAGCGCCCCGCCGCCCGGAGCCGCTTCCGCGGTGAGCTCGGCCCCGTGCGCGCGGGCGATCTGGCGGGCCATCGCCAGGCCGAGTCCCGAGCCGGGCAGGGCGCGCGCCGCCTCCGCGCGGTAGAAGCGGTCGAAGACGTACGGGATGTCCTGCGCGGCGATACCCGGTCCGTGGTCGCGGACCGTGAGTTCCAGGGCGGCCGCGCGGACGGCCAGGCCCACCTCGACCGGGCTGCCGGCCGGGCTGAACTTGGCGGCGTTGTCGAGCAGGTTGGTCAGCAGCCGGGTGAGGCGGGCCGGTACGCCGGGGCGGGTCACCGGTCGCGCGGCCGGGTCGGTGTCGAGCAGGAAGGGCACCGCCGGCCAGTGGGCGCGGGCGGTCGTCACCGCGTGCTCGGCCAGGTCCGCCGGCCGTACCTCCTCGAGGAGCGGCCGGGGCTCCTCGTCCCGGGCCAGTTCGATGAGGTCGTTCACCAGGCCCGTCACCTCGCGCAGCTGGCGCCCCAGCGCCCCCGACGCCCTGTCGCGCTGTGCGTCGGTGAGCCGTTCGGAGCGGGCCAGGAGTTCCGCGTTGGTGCGCAGCGCCGTGAGCGGTGTACGGAGTTCGTGCGAGGCGTCGGCGACGAGGCGGCGCTGGGCGGTGACCGACTGTTCCAGCTCGCCGAGCATCGTGTTGAAGCTGGCGGCGAGCCGGGTCACCTCGTCCTGCCGGCCGCCGGCCGGCCCCGGCAGTTCGATGCGGTGACGGGGGTCGCGGGTGGCGGCGATGCGTTCGGCGGTGGCGGTCAGCCGGGTGACCGGCGCCAGCACGGTGCGCGCCACCCAGTAGCCGAGGCCCGCCGCCACGAGCACGCCCGTGAGCCCGACCGAGGCCAGCAGCCCGGCGGCCTGGCGGACCCCTCTCTGCACCGTGTCCGAGCGCAGCGCGACCTGGACGGCCCGCCCCCGGCCCAGGGGCGTGGTCAGCATCCGGACGGGTCTGCCGAAGAGCGTGATGTTGCTGAAGTACGGGGCACGTTCACCCGCCGCGACCTCCCGGACCGGGGCGGACACCGGCAGGAGATACGGTGCGGCCGGGTCGTCGGCCGGTGCGGCGGGGACGATCTGCGCGCAGGCGGGGGCGGACAGGAAGCGGCACTCACCCGCCAGGACGTCCGGCCCCTCGCCCCGGTGCTCCTGGATCAGCCTGGTCGCCGACTGGGTCAGGTTCAGGTCGAGCTGGTGGAACATCTCGTACCGGATCACGAAGAAGGCCGCCGTGCACACGCCGAGGGTGACCAGCGCCACCGCGGCGGAGGCCGCCAGGGCCAGCCGGGTGCGCAGCGGTCGCTGCCGGCGGCGTACCCCGGCCGGGCGGCGGCGACTCATGCCGTGTCCAGGCGGTAGCCGATGCCGTGCACGGTGTGCACCAGCCGCGGCTCGCCGCCCGCCTCCAGTTTCCGCCGCAGGTAACCCACGTACACCGCGAGGGAGTTGGAGTCCGGGCCGAAGTCCTGGCCCCAGACGAGCTCCAGGATCGTCTCGCGCGGGAGCACCTGGCCCGGGTGGCGGACGAGCAGTTCCAGCAGCGCGAACTCGGTGCGGCTGAATTCGAGCGGGCGGCCCGCCCGGAGGCCGGTGCGGGTGGCCGCGTTCAACGACAGGTCCGCGAAGGACAGCTCCTCGTCCGGCGGCAAGGGCGCCGCCCTGCGCAGCAGCGCCCGTACCCGGGCGCCCAGTTCGTCCAGTGCGAAGGGCTTCACCAGATAGTCGTCGGCGCCCGCGTCCAGCCCGTCCACGCGGTCGCTGACCTGGTCCAGCGCGGTCAGGACGAGCACCGGCGTACGGTCGCCGACCGCCCGGAGCCGGCGGCAGACCGCCAGCCCGTCGAGGACCGGCATCATCACGTCGAGCACGATCGCGTCGGGCTGCCAGGACGCCACCTCGGAGAGCGCGGCGAGGCCGTCGGCGGCGCCGCGCACCTCGTGCCCCTCCACGGTCAGCGCGTCCTCGACGGCCGCCCGTACTTCCGGCTCGTCGTCGACTACCAGGATCTTGGTCATGCCGTGAAGACTCTCAAAACGGACTCTTAGAACCTTCTTAGGCCGCTTCGTGAGTGTGGCGCCCATGCGCACACCACTCTCCGTCGTGATCGGTGCGGGCGGCACCGGCGGCCACATCTACCCCGGTCTCGCGCTCGCCGACGCACTGCGCCGGGCCGCCCCCGACGCCCTGATCTCCTTCGTCGGCACCGAGCGGGGCCTGGAGACCGAGCTGATCCCGCGGGCCGGATACCGGCTGCACACCGTCGACATGATCCCCTTCGACCCGTCCCTGGGCGCCAGGCGCTATCTGCTGCCCGCCGCGCTCCTCAGATCCGGTGCGCAGTGCCGGTCCATCCTGCGCGCCCAGGGCGCCCGGGTCGCGGTCGGCATGGGCGGCTACCCGAGCGCGCCGGTCATCCTCGGGGCGCGGATGGCCGGGCTGCCCAGCGTGATCCACGAGTCCAACGCCGTCCCGGGCCGGGCCAACCAGTTCGCGGCCCGGCTCACCGCGAACATCACCGTCGCCTTCGACCGCAGCCGCGCCCATCTGTCCGGCGGGCAGGACGCGGAGACCGTCGGCATGCCGATCTCCGCAGAGCTCGCGGCCCTGGACCGGGCGGCGCTGCGCGAGGAGGCGCGACGCGCCTTCGGGATACCCGACGGCGCCCGGGTGCTGCTGTTCAACGGGGGCAGCCTCGGCGCGGCCCGGCTCACCGAGGCCGCGGTCGGGCTCGCCGCGCGCCGGCGCCACCGGACGGACGTCCACCTGCTGATCAAGACCGGCCCCGCGGCGCTGGAAGCGACCCGGCGGCGCCTCGCCGACGCGGGCGCGGCGCACATCGCCCACGCCGTGCCGTATCTCGACCGGATGGACCTCGCCTACGCGGTCGCCGATCTGGTCGTGTGCCGGGCCGGCTCCGCGACCGTCGCCGAACTGGCCACCGTCGGGGTGCCCGCCGTCCTCGTGCCCTACCCGCACGCCCCCGGCGACCACCAGACGCACAACGCCCGCGTGCTGTCCGACGCGGGCGCCGCCCACCTGCTGCCGGACGCCGAGGCGACCGCCGACCGGCTGTCGGCCCTCGTCGAACCGCTGCTCGCCGAACCGGCCCGGCTCGCCACGATGGGCCGCGCCGCCGATCCGGGCTGTCACGGCCGGGCGGCGGACCTGCTCGCCGCCCGGGTCATCCGTCTCGCCACCCCTTCGTACGACATGGAGAACTCCGCATGAGCATCAACTGGAACGGCCGTACGGTCCTGGTCACCGGGGCCGAGGGCTTCATCGGCTCGACACTGGTCGACATGCTGGCCGACCGGGGGGCGAAGGTCCGCGCGCTGGTGCACTACAAGCCGTACGCGGAGAAGGGGCACCTCGCCCGCCACCTCGACGACCCGCACGGCCCCGTCGAGATGATCGCCGGTGACGTGGGGGACGCGGGGCGGGTGATGGACGCCGTGGCGGGCTGCGACACCGTCTTCCACCTTGCCGCGCTCATCGGCATCCCCTACAGCTACGACTCCCCGGGGGCCTACGTCCGGACGAACGTCGTCGGCACCGAGAACGTGGCGGAGGCCTGCCGCCGGCACTCGGTCCGCAGGCTGCTGCACACCTCCACGAGCGAGGTGTACGGAACCGCGCTGACCGCCCCCATCAGCGAGACCCACCCGCTGCAGCCGCAGTCCCCGTACTCCGCGTCGAAGATCGGCGCGGACATGATGGCGCTGTCGCACTGGCACGCCTTCGAGCTGCCGGTGACCGTGGTCCGGCCGTTCAACACCTACGGTCCGCGCCAGTCCGCTCGGGCCGTGATCCCCACGATCCTGGCCCAGCTGCACGCCGGGGCGACGCAGGTCCGGCTCGGTTCGCTGACGCCGACCCGGGACTTCACCTACGTCACGGACACGGCCGCCGGGTTCCTCGCCCTGGCGGACTGCGACCGGGCACTGGGGCAGTCCGTCAATCTGGGGACCGGCCGGGAGATCTCCATCGGGGACCTGGCGACCGCGCTGATCGCCGCGTCCGGGCGGGACGCACAGGTGGTCGTCGACCCGGCCAGGCTGCGGCCCAGCGGCAGCGAGGTGCAGCGGCTGCTCTCCGACAACACGCGGGCCCGCGAGTGGGCCGGCTGGCAGCCGGAGGTCTCCCTGGAGGACGGCCTGAAGCTGACCTCCCGGTGGGTCGAGGAGAACCTCCGGCTGTTCGCACCCGGCCGCTACCAGGTCTGATCCCCGGACGCCTCCGGCCCGTCCAGCCCCTCTGCCAGCACCTCCGCCAGGTGCCGCGCCCGCACGCCGCCCACCTGGCCCAGCTGCGTCCGGCAGGAGAACCCGTCCGCCAGGATCTCCGTGCCGGGCGCCGCCTCCCGTACCGCCGGCAGCAGCGCGTCCTCGGCGCAGGCGACCGATACCTCCCAGTGGCCGCGTTCGAAGCCGAAGTTGCCGGCCAGTCCGCAGCAGCCGCCGGCCAGCTCACCGGTCAGGCCCGCCCGTTCGCGGAGCCGGCGGTCCGGTCCGTCTCCCAGGACCGCGTGCTGGTGGCAGTGCGTCTGGCCGGTCACCGGGCGGTCCAGGTGCGGGGGCCGCCAGCCGGGGGCGTACTCCTCCAGGTACTCGGCCAGCGTGTGGACCGAGGCGGCCAGTTCCGCGGCGCGCGCGTCGTCGGGCAGGAGTTCCGGCAGGTCCGTGCGCAGGGTGGCCGCGCAGCTCGGTTCGAGGACGATCACCGGGGAGCCGTGGTTGCCGGCCAGCCGGTCCAGGGTGCGGCGCATCACCGAACGGGCCTTGTCCAGCTGGCCCGTCGAGACATATGTGAGGCCGCAGCACAGCCCTCGGGCGGGCGGGGTCACCCGGCGCCCCGTCGCCGCCTCGATGACGCGCACCGCCGCCCGGCCGACCTCGGGCGAGAGGTACTCGGTGAAGGTGTCGGGCCAGACGGTGGCCACCTCGTCGCTGGAGAAGAGGTACGTGCCCCTGCCCCAGCGCCGGTTCAGCCACCGGGTGTACGTCTCCCGTGCCAGCACCGGGATGGAGCGTTCGGGCGTGATCCCGGCCAGCCGTTTGGCGAGCGCCGCGAGCGGCCGCACCCGGGCCGCGGCGTTCAGGGCGCCCGCGAAGGGGGCCGCCAGGCGCAGCCACTGCGGGAGCCGCCCCAGCGCGTAGTGCGAGGCGGGGCGCAGCCGGTGGCGGTAGTGGTGGTGCAGGAACTCGGCCTTGTACGTGGCCATGTCCACGCCCACCGGGCAGTCGCTGCGGCAGCCCTTGCAGGACAGGCAGAGGTCGAGCGCGTCCCGTACCTCCGTGGAGCGCCAGCCGTCCGTGATCACGCCTCCCGCCGGGCCGGCCAGCATCTCGTGCAGCAGCCGGGCCCGGCCCCGGGTCGAGTGCTCCTCCTGGCCGGTCGCGCGGAAGGACGGGCACATCACGTCCGCTCCCGGGGCTTCCCGCGTACGGCATTTGGCGACGCCGACGCACCTGCGCACCGCCGCCGAGAAGTCGCCGCCGTCGTGCGGGTAGCCGAAGGCGACGTCGACCGGTCCGCGCGGCAGCACGTCGAAGCGGAGGTTCTCGTCGAGGCGGGCGGGGCGGGCGAGGATGCCCGGGTTCATGCCGCCGTCGGGGTCCCACAGGTCCTTGAACCGGCCGAAGAGGGTGACCAGTTCGTCCCCGTACATCCTGGGCAGGAGTTCGGCGCGGGCCTGGCCGTCGCCGTGTTCGCCGGAGAGCGATCCGCCGTGGGCGACCACGAGGGTGGCCAGTTCCTCGGAGAAGGTGCGGAAGCGGGCGATGCCGTCGGTGCTGAGCAGGTCGAAGTCGATCCGGACGTGGATGCAGCCGTCGCCGAAGTGCCCGTACGGGGTGCCGCGCAGGCCGTGTTCGGTGAGCAGGGCGCGGAAGTCGCGGAGGTAGGGGCCTAGCCGGGCGGGCGGCACCGCGCAGTCTTCCCAGCCGGGCCAGGCCTCGCTGCCCTCCGGTGTGCGGGTCGCCGTCCCGGCCGCGTCCTCCCTGATCCGCCACAGCGCCCGCTGCCCGGCCGGGTCGGTGACGACGGCGGTGGCCACGGCGTCCGGGGCCGCCGCCCGTGCGATCCGCTCCGCGTGGGACTGCGCCTCGGCGGGTGTCGCGCCGCCCGTCTCGACGAAGAGCCAGGCCGCGCCCCGGGGCAGCAGCCCGGCCGGTTCGCGTACGAGGTCGGCGGCCATGCCCTCGACGGTCAGCGGGTGGTGCGGGAGGAGGCCGGGGGCGGCCTCGGCGGCGGCGGACTCGTCGGCGTAGCCGAGTACGGCGAGCGCGCGGGCCGCCGGTGCCTCGACGAGCCGCAGCGTCGCCTCCGTCACCACGCCGAGCGTGCCCTCGCTGCCGCAGAAGGCGCGTGCGGGGTCGGGGCCGTGCTCGGGCAGCAGCGCGTCCATCGCGTATCCGGAGATGCGGCGCGGGAGTCCGGGGAATCCGGTGCGCAGCAGGGCGAGGTGGGCGGCGACCAGCTCCGCCAGCCCGGCGGGTCCGGGCGCGCCGCGTTCCAGGCGCAGGGTGTCGCCGCCGTAGCGGGCGACGGTCAGCGCGTGGACGTTGTCGGCGGTGGTGCCCCAGGCGACCGAGTGCGAGCCGCAGGAGTTGTTGCCGATCATGCCGCCGATGGTGCAGCGGCTGTGCGTGGAGGGGTCCGGGCCGAAGGTGAGCCCGTGCGGGGCGGCGGCGGCCCGCAGGTCGTCCAGGACGATGCCCGGCTGGACCACCGCACTGCGGGAGCCGGGGTCCAGTTCGAGGATCGAGCGCAGGTGGCGGGTGAGGTCGAGGACGACGCCGGTGCCGGTGGCCTGCCCGGCGATGGAGGTGCCGCCGCCGCGGGGCACCACGGGCACTCCGTGCGCCCGGCAGACGGCGAGCGCGGCGGTGATGTCGTCGGCGTCGCGCGGGGCCACGACGCCGAGGGGCACCCGGCGGTAGTTGGACGCGTCCATCGTCGTCAGGGCCCGTGCGGTGGCGTCGAACGCGACCTCGCCGCGTACGGCCGAGCGGAGCGCGTCGGCGAGTGCGGTGCGGTCGGGGCCGGTTGTTGCCGCGCGGGGTGTCATCCGGCCAGGATGCCGCCGGTCCGGGCCGGTGTGCCGTCCGTGCCTGCGCGTTTCCGCCGAATACGTCAATACGTCTGAATCTGTCGGGCTCCCGAACATATACGCAACAGAGAGCACCACAAGTTCTTCCCAAACAGATCGTCAATTCTCATATAGTGACTCAGACTTGTCTGGGAATAACCTCTTCCAGTTGTCGCATTTGATACCCACCGTACCGACTTGTCCGAACCGTCCCGTCCGCTTTCGTCCGCGTCCCAAGGACTCCGCTTGCGCCCCTCAACCAAGCCGACCGCACTGGCCCTGCTGGTCACGGTGGCCATCACCGGATCCCTGTGTCTCTGGGCCGTCGTGGCCGCCCCCGACTCGGCCAGGACCGCAGTGGCGTGGGGAGCGGGTGCCGCCGCCGTGCTGCTGTCCGCCGCCGTAGCCACCACCGTCCACGCCCGCGCCACGCTGCGCCGGCTGCGGGAGAAGCACGCGGCCGAGAGCAGCCGGTTCACCGCCGAGACCTCCCGGATGGTGTCCGCCTCCGCCTACGACGCCCAGCGCTTCACCGCCGAGACGGCAAGGATGAAATCGGCCGCCGCCGCCGAGACGGACCGGGTCAGCACGCGGGCCGCCGCCGACGCCGAACGCCTCAACGCCGAGATCGCCCGGCTCAAGGCCCGTGCCTCGCGCAGCGAGACCGAGCGCTCCGCCGCCGTCGCCGCCTGCGCCAACGCCGCCGGCCGGATGCAGGCGCTCGCCACGAGCATGCTCGCCGACCTGCGCGACATGGAGAACCGGCACGCCTCCGAGGACGTCCTGGGCGATCTGCTGCACCTGGACCACCGCACCGCCCAGGCGGGCCGGCTGGCCGACTCCATCGCCGTGCTGACCGGCGCCCGCTCCGGACGCCGCTGGGCGAAGCCCATCGTCATGGAGTCGATCCTGCGCGGCGCGATGGGCCGGATCAGCGGCTACCAGCGCATTCGCCTGCACTCCACCAGCGATGTCGCCGTCGCCGGGCACGCCGCCGAGGGCGTCATGCACGCCCTGGCCGAACTCCTGGACAACGCTGCGAACTTCTCGCCGCCCACGGCCGAGGTCCATGTGTACGTGGAGGAGGTACCGGCCGGCATCGTGCTGACCGTCGAGGACAGCGGCCTGGTCATGAGCGATGTGCAGCTGCGCCGCGCCGAGCGCGCCGTGTCCGCGCGGAACCAGGACCTGACCGGCCTCTCCGGCACCCGGCTCGGCCTCGCCGTCGTCGGCCGGCTGGCCCGCAAGCACGGGCTGACGGTCTCCTTCCGGCCGTCGGCACGCGGTGGCACCGGCGCCCTGATGATGCTCCCGCAGGAGATCATCGCCCGGACCCCGATGGCCGCCCCCGCCCCGGCGGCGTCGGCCGCCCCGGAACCCGACGCCCTGCCCCCGGCCGCGCCCCCGCGCGAGCCCGAGCCGGTCCACACCTCCGGAACCGACCGCAGCGGCGACGCCCAGGACAGCTCCCGCACCCAGGAGCTGCGGCGCTCCGACTCCCTGCCTGCCGCCGCCCAGGACACCGCCCCGGACTCCGACACCACCGGCGGCCTCCCCCGGTTCGGCGAGAGCGGCCTGCCCAAGCGCTCCCGCGGCCGCACCCTCGCCGCCGCCGAATCGCGCGCCAGAGCCTCGGCGGAAGCCGACGCCGACGCACCCGACGGACCGAACCCCCGGACCCGTACGTCCGACCCCAAGGCACAGGCAGCCCGCTTCAGCAGCTTCCGCCAGGCCGTACGGCCCACCTCCCCGCACCCGGAAGGCAACACCCGATGACCGCGACCACGGACGAGAAGCTCAACTGGCTGCTGGAGGGGCTCCTTGAGCGCACCCCCGGCGCCCGCCACGCCCTCGTACTGTCCAGGGACGGCCTCAAGCTGTGCCGTACCCCCGAGCTCTCCGTAGACCAGGCTGACCAGCTGGCAGCGATCTCGGCCGGCATCCAGAGTCTGTCGCACGGCGCGTCCGTCGAGTTCGGCGACGGCACCGGCGGCGTACGGTCCGCGATGGCCGAGTTCTACGGCGGTGTGCTGTTCATCGTGGAGGCGGGCGCGGGCGCCCACCTCGCCGTCGTCGCCTCCGAGGACGCCGACGTCGGCCTCGTCGGGCACAACATGAGCGAGCTCGTCGAGCAGCTCGGCGAACACCTCGTGGCCCCGCCGCGCGAGCCCTCCGGGCCTCCCGGCGCCCCCGGGGCCGCCGAGAACGCGGCCGTATGACGTCCCGCCCGCGTCCCGGCCGGGACGACGACCCGGACCGGCTGTACACCCTCACCGGTGGCCGCAGCCGCTCCGACTCGGCCTCCTTCGACCTGGTGACCCTCGTCGTCTCGGAATGCGAACCGGCCCCCGGTATGCAGTCGGAGCACGTCGCGATCCTGCGCATGTGCGAACGGCCCACCGCGGTCGTCGAGATCGCCGCGGGCCTGAACCTGCCCGTCAGTATCGTGCGCATCCTGCTGTGCGACCTGCTCGACACCAGCCGGATCAGCGCCCGCCACCCTCGTACCGCACGCGTCGCGGACCGGCTCCCCGACCCCGACATCCTGGAACAGGTGCTCGTTGGACTCCGCAACCTCTGACCGTGCCGCCCTGCAGGCCACGGCCGACAACGGACTGAAGATAGTCGTCGTCGGTGGCTTCGGGGTCGGCAAGACCACCATGGTCCGATCCGTGAGCGAGATCCGTCCGCTCAACACGGAGGAGACGATGACCCGTGCGGGCGAGGCGGTCGACCACCTCGACGGTGTGCACTCCAAGACGTCCACCACCGTCGCCTTCGACTTCGGCCGGATCACCCTCGACGCACGCTCGGTGCTGTACCTGTTCGGCGCGCCCGGCCAGGAGCGCTTCTGGTTCCTGTGGGACCGGCTGTTCTCCGGCACGCTCGGCGCCGTCGTGCTCGTCGACACCCGGCGCCTCGCCGACTCCTGGTACGCCATCGACCGGCTGGAGCACCACGGCACGCCGTTCATCGTGGCGTGCAACGACTTCGGCGGGCCGCTCCACACCGAGCAGCAGATCCGCGAGGCGCTCGACCTCTCCGAGGACGTACCCCTCGTGGAGTGCGACGCCCGGGACCGGTCGTCCAGCAAATACGTCCTGATCACACTGGTGGAGCACCTGTACGCCCTCTCCAGGGGCACGGCCGGTACCTCCTCCGCCGCAGCCACCCGTCCGGAGACCACGCCGGAGAAGACCCCGGAGCACGCCCCGTGACACAGCCCACCGAACCACCCCCGGGCTGCCCGGCGCACGGCCGCGTGCCGCTGTCCGGGCCGCGGTTCCAGACCGAACCCACCCAGCTGTACCGGGAGATGCGGCGCGACCACGGCGCCGTGGCACCCATCACGCTGGACGGCGACATCCCGGCCTGGCTGGTGCTCGGCTACCGCGAACTGCACCAGGTCACCAGCGACCCGGTGCTGTTCAGCCGCGACTCCGACCTGTGGAGCCAGTGGGAGCGCATCCCCGACGGCTGGCCGCTGCTGCCGATGATCGGCCGCAAGCAGCCCTCGATCCTCTACACGGTCGGCCCCCGGCACGTCGAGCGCGCCCGGATGATCAGCGACGCCCTGGAGGCGGTCGACCCCTTCTCCCTCAAGCGTCACGCGGAGGAGTTCGCCGACGAGCTGATCGACCGGTTCTGCTCCAAGGGCGCCACCGACATCATCGCCGAGTACGCGATGCTGCTCCCCGCCCGCGTCCTGGCACGGCTCTACGGCTTCAGCGACGAGACCGGCGACGCGCTCGTCGGCTCGATCAACGACATGATCGACGGCCGGGAGCGGGCCCTCGCCGGGCAGCAGCACCTGGGCACCTCCATGGCCCAGCTGCTGGCCGACAAACACGCGGCGCCCGACGACGACGTCGCGACCCGGATGCTGGCCGACCCCGGCGGCTTCACGGACGAGGAGATCGCCCAGGACCTGATGGTCATGATGGCCGCCGGGCACCAGCCGACCGCCGACTGGATGGGCAACTCGCTGCGGCTGATGCTCACCGACGACCGGTTCGCCGCCTCGCTCTCGGGCGGCCGGCACAGCGTCGCCGAGGCCATGAACGAGGTCCTGTGGGAGGACCCCCCGACCCAGAACGTCGCGGGCCGCTGGGTCTCGCGCGACACCCACCTCGGGGGCCGCCACCTCCAGGCCGGCGACCTGCTGCTCCTCGGCATCGCCGCCGCCAACGCCGACCCGCAGGTCCGCACCGACGGCTCCGCGCTGACCGGCGGCAACAACGCGTTCCTCTCCTTCGGCCACGGCGAGCACCGCTGCCCCTTCCCGGCCCAGGAGACCGCCGAGGTCATCGCCCGTACCGGCATCGAGGTCCTGCTCGACCGCCTCCCGGACATCGACCTCGGCGTCCCCGCCGAACAGCTCACCCGGCGCCCGTCGCCCTGGCTGCGCGGCCTGACCGACCTCCCCGTCGCCTTCACGCCCACCCCTGCCACAGGACCCGCCAACGGAGGCCAGCAATGACCCGGATCGTCCTCGACCCCTTCGTCGCCGATCTCGACGGCGAGGGCGCCGCGCTGCGTGCCGCGGGCCCGCTCGCCGAGGTGGAGCTGCCCGGCGGCGTGCACTGCTACGCGGTGACGCACCACGCCGAGGCGCGGCAGCTGCTGACCGACACCCGGATCGTGAAGGACATCAACGTCTGGGGCGCCTGGCAGCGCGGCGAGATCCCCCTGGACTGGCCCCTGATAGGCCTCGCCAACCCGGGCCGCTCCATGCTGACCGTCGACGGCGCCGACCACCGCCGGCTGCGCACCCTGGTGGCGCAGGCCCTGACCGTGAAGCGGGTGGAGCGGCTGCGGGCGGGCATCGAGGCGCTCACGACCGCGAGCCTGGACCGCCTCGCGGCCCTGCCCCGGGGCGAGAAGGTCGACCTCAAGGCCGAGTTCGCGTATCCGCTGCCGATGAACGTCATCAGCGAGCTGATGGGTGTCGACGGCGCCGACCACCCCCGGCTCAAGGAGCTGTTCGAGAAGTTCTTCTCGACGCAGACCCCGCCGGAGGAGGTCCCGCAGATGATGGCGGACCTCGGCGCGCTCTTCACGAAGATCGTCGACAGCAAGCGGGCCGAGCCGGGCGACGACCTGACCAGTGCCCTGATCGCGGCCTCCGACGACGGCGACCACCTCAGCAACGAGGAGATCGTCAACACCCTCCAGCTGATCATCGCGGCCGGCCACGAGACGACGATCAGCCTGATCGTGAACGCCGTCGTCGCCCTCCAGACCCACCCCGAGCAGCGCAAGCAGGTGCTCGGCGGCGAGGTGCCGTGGGAGAACGTGATCGAGGAGACCCTGCGCTGGAACACCCCCACGTCCCACGTACTGATCCGCTTCGCGACCGAGGACGTGGCGGTCGGTGACAAGGTCCTCCCCAAGGGCGAGGCCCTGATCGTCTCCTTCGGCGCACTGGGCCGCGACGAGGAGCAGTACGGGCCGACCGCGGGCGAGTTCGACGCGACCCGCTCCCCCAACCGCCACATCGCCTTCGGCCACGGCCCGCACGTCTGCCCGGGTGCGGCCCTGTCCCGGCTGGAGGCGGGGGTCGCGCTCCCCGCGCTCTACGAGCGCTTCCCGGAGCTCGAACTCGCGGTCCCGGCCTCCGAGCTGCGCAACAAGCCGATCGTCACCCAGAACGACCTGTTCGACCTCCCGGTCGAACTGGGCTGAGCAAGACCCCCGGGACGCGTGATCCGGCGTCCACCGACCGGATCACGCGTCTCATCCGACGGACAGGATGCGTAGCCGCCGTACCGAGCGGCTACGCTCCGACTCGTGGCCGACATCCAGATTCCCGCTGACATCAAGCCCGCCGACGGGCGCTTCGGCGCCGGTCCTTCCAAGGTGCGGACGGAGGCGCTCGACGCGCTGGCCGCCACCGGAACGTCCTTGCTCGGTACGTCCCACCGCCAGGCTCCGGTGAAGAACCTGGTCGGCGCGGTACGTGACGGAGTGCGCGACCTCTTCTCCCTCCCCGAGGGATACGAGGTGATCCTGGGCAACGGCGGCTCCACCGCCTTCTGGGACATCGCGACGCACGGTCTGATCGAGTCGAAGTCCCAGCACCTCAACTTCGGCGAGTTCTCCTCGAAGTTCGCGAAGGCCGCCAAGCTCGCCCCGTGGCTGGCCGACCCGACCGTCATCGCCTCCGACCCGGGCACCCACCCGGACCCGAAGGCCGAGGCGGGCGTCGACGTCTACGCCCTCACGCACAACGAGACCTCCACCGGTGTCGCCGCGCCCATCAAGCGCGTCGCGGGCGCCGACGCGGGCTCCCTGGTCCTGGTGGACGCCACCTCCGGCGCGGGCGGCCTGCCGGTCGACATCGCCGAGACGGACGTCTACTACTTCGCCCCGCAGAAGTCCTTCGCCTCCGACGGCGGCCTCTGGATCGGGATCTTCTCCCCCGCCGCACTGGAGCGCGCGGCCCGCGTCCACGCCTCCGGCCGGCACGTCCCGGAGTTCTTCTCGCTGCCGACGGCGATCGACAACTCGCTGAAGAACCAGACGTACAACACCCCGGCCCTGGCCACGCTGTTCCTCCTGAACGAGCAGCTGACCTGGATGAACACCCAGGGCGGCCTGGACTTCACCACCGGCCGCACGGCAGCCTCCTCCGGCCACCTGTACGGCTGGGCCGAGGAGTCCAAGTACGCCACCCCGTTCGTCACGGACCCGGCCAAGCGCTCGCAGGTCATCGGCACGATCGACTTCGCGGACGAGATCGACGCCACCGCCGTCGCCAAGGCCCTGCGCGCCAACGGCATCGTCGACACGGAGCCGTACCGCAAGCTGGGCCGCAACCAGCTGCGCGTGGCGATGTTCCCGGCGATCGACCCGTCGGACGTCCAGGCGCTGACGGCATGCATCGACTACGTGATCGAGAAGCTGTAACCGGTCCTCCGACACGTACGGAACGGCCCTGCACCCGCGATCTGCGCGTGCAGGGCCGTTTCTGCTTCACTCACCGGGGTGACGCGGGGCGTACGGGCCGCGAAGGGTCGGCAGTCCTACGATGATGGCCGCCGGAGGAGCCCAACCCGCCTCGGGAGCAGGAGCCGCAGTCGCAGCCGGGGCCGGAGCGGCGGCCGTCCGAGGGATGACGGCGGCCGGTGGACCGGTCAGGAACTTCGGCAGGCCTTCTGCTTCCTGAGCCAGGCGGCGGCTTCCGTCAAGGGCTCGTTGTATCCGCGGGCCTCGGGGATCTCCACGTCCGCTTCGATGGGTCCGTCGTAGGTCCGCCCGGTCCGGTCGGTCTCGCGGGCCACGGTCAGGATGACCAGCGCACCGTCGGACTGTTCGTACGACACGTTCGCGGTGGGAACGCCCGTGGTCGCCTCCCCGAACGTGCGGGTGTCCGGGCGGCCCCGGAAGGCGATGGTGACGGCCTCCCCGGCGCTCGCCGTCCGGCGGCTGGTCAGGACGGCCACCGGCGGCGCCGGGCGGGTCAGCGGCTTCGCCGGGCCCCATGTGTCCAGGTACTGGCGGGGGGTGCCCTTCGTGAGCGTCCAGGGGGACTTCTTGCCGTCCGCGTAGACGGCGTTCCCGACGGTGCCGTCGCCCAGCACCGATCCGACGGCGGCGAGCGGCCCCCACATGTCGCCGCCGTTGTTGCTCCGCACGTCGATGATCCAGCCGCAGACGCCCTGCCCGTCGAGCGCGGCGACGGTCGCCCGCGCCGAGCGGACGTAGGGGGCGGCTACCCGGTCGGAGGGCTCTGCGGGGAGCGTCAGATGGGCGATGCCGCCCGCGAGCCGGCGGCCCTCGGGGAGTATCAGGTCCTCGGCCGGTGCGTTCAGGGATTCGTCGGCCTGCTCCGGGTCGTAGAAGGTGCTGTGCCTGTCGTTCAGGTCCCGCACCGCCTGGCGGATCGCCCGATACGTCTCGGACGGCGTCTGCGCCTTCCGCGCTTCGGTGAAGGCGTCCTGACGGAGCTTCGGCCAGTCCACGTCCTTGGTGACCAGGGAGTGCTTCTCCATCGTGTCCAGGGCGGAGGTCAGGTAGGTGCGCGCCTTCGGCGACATCCCGTCCCCGGGAGCCGCGTCGGCGTCACCGCCCGCGCCGCCGCCCGTGCATCCCACCGCCGCCGCCAGTACGACGAAGCCGAGGGCCGTCGAGGAGAGGCCCCGGGGCCATCCCCTCATCGCGCGTCCAGCCGCCACCGCACCTCGCCGTCCTCCCACTCGTCCGTCCGCACCAGCCCCGCCGCGGCGGCCACCGCCGCCGACGCCGCGTGGTCGGGGTGGATGTGGGCGACGACCGTACGCACCGCTCCCCCGTCCAGCAGGTGCGCCACGAGGCCCACCGCCGCCTCCTTGGCGTAGCCCCGGCCCTGTCGGCCGGACCCGATCACCCAGGCGATCTCCGCCCGCGCCTCGCCCACGTTCACCGTCGCCTGCACATAGCCGGCCAGGCAGTCGTCATCGCGCACGGCGAGCACCCAGTTCCACCACCGCTCGGCCGGGTCCGGCGAACCG
The DNA here is from genome assembly GCF_003751445.1 of Streptomyces sp. 840.1. Lineage (NCBI taxonomy): Bacteria > Bacillati > Actinomycetota > Actinomycetes > Kitasatosporales > Streptomycetaceae > Streptomyces > Streptomyces sp. 840.1. The sequence continues at coordinate 1,584,057 of NZ_RJUU01000001.1, forward strand.
GCGCTCTGGCGTGCGTAGCGGGCCCGCAGGGCGTCCACGTCCAGGGGAGCGCCGCCGGTGAAGGTGTGCAGGGCCGGGTCGGAGAGTACGGCCGCCATCTCGTCCGCGTGCGCCACACGCAGCGGCAGGGCGTCCAGGCGCGGGGTGGAGAAGGGCATCGGCCCGTGGTTCGTCGTCATATGCGGATGATCATACTGTCGGGCCCGGCGGCGGCCAGGAAACGCTCGTCCGGCGGCCCGCCCGGGGATGACACGGCGCCGGGCCTGCGGATCATGGAAGGTATGGACACGATTGCTGAGCTCAAGCCCTTCGTGAAGCAGTACACCGTCCTGCTCAGCACCCGTCGGCAGGACGGCACGCATGCCGACACCCCCGTCAACATCGCGGTCGAGGGCGATCACGCGTACATCCGTACGTTCTCGTCGGCCTGGAAGGTGGAGCGGATGCGCAACCACCCCACCGTGCGCATCGGCCCGTGCACGCTGCGCGGCAGGCCGACCGGTCCGCAGATCACCGCCCACGCCCGGCTCCTCCAGCCGGGCTCGAAGGAGAACACCCACGCCGCCCGGATGATGTCGCGCAAGCACCCGATCGTGCAGGGCGTGCTCGTCCCGCTCACGCACCGGATCAAGCGGGACCGGACCCTGCACTACGAGGTCCGCCCGCTCGAAACGTGACCCCTGTCAGCCCTTGCGGCGTCGCCTGCCCAGGAAGAGCACCAGCCCGATCACGGCCAGGACGCCGAGACCGGTCGCCGTGGTGCCCTTCACCGGCACACCGTCGCCTCCACCGCTGCCCGTACCGGAGGACGACGACGGGGACTTGACGCCGGTACGGCCCGACTCGCCGCCGTTCTTCAGGTCCACCCGCACCACGTCGCTCTGCTCGCCCTCGGAGCCGTACATCAGCGCCGAGCCGTCGGCCGTGTACGTGACCGACTCGGCCTGCCCCAGCAGCGGGGACTCGACCGGGTAGTCCTTGCCGAGCCGGCCGTTCTTGAACACGTAGCCGCGCGCGCTGAAGTACGAGCGCAGCACCAGTTCCTTCCCGTCCGGCGAGAACGCCCCGTCCGTCACCCACGGCACCTCGCCGACCCGCCGGAAGATGTTGTCCGAGCCCGCCGTGAGCTTCGCGGGACCCTCGTAGAGCCCGCCGCCGCCCTCCTTCTTCGAGGCGATGTACACGCGCCCCGTCTTCGGGTGGACCATCAGCGCCTCCGCGTTGCGCGGGCCGTCCGCGTACTTCACATCGAACTGCGTCGCGCGGACCGTCGCGTCCCGCAGCACCTTCGGCTCGGGGAAGCGGTAGATCCAGACGTGGTCCCAGCTGCCGTTCAGGTTGTCCCCGATGTCACCGACGTACAGATTCCCGTCGGGCCCCAGCGAGATCGCCTCCACGTCGCGCGGCTCCCCCACACCCTTCATGGTGATCTTCGCGACGGTCTTCCCGGTCCTGGAGTCGACGGCGAAGACGTACGGCCCGTCGTCACTGTCGTTGTGCGTCCAGTAGATCCCCGGATGGGCCCGGCTGGCGGCCAGTCCGCTGGACTCGGTGATCCGAGGGTCCTTGATCGTGAAGCTGCGGTCGGCCCCGCCGTCGTCGGCCACGGCGGGCACCGCCACCGCGAGGGACAGGAGCGCGGCGGCGCCGAAGGCAGTCAGTCGATAGGAACGCATGGCACAAGTGTCCATCGTCACGTCGCAGGCCGGAGCCATGATCGGCCATGATGACGCCATGCGTTTCATGTTCGTCGGCGATTCCATGACCATCGGGCGCGCCGGCGACTTCACCTGGCGCTACCGCATGTGGCAGCACCTGGAGGCATCCTTCGGCGCCCCGTACGCGATCGTCGGCCCACGCAGCGAGCTGCACGACACCGGCACGGGCACCCCGGTCTCCTATGCGTACGCCGCCGAGGAGTTCCCCGTCCCCGCCCGCGCGCACCTGGCCGGCTGGGGCGAGGGCTGGCTGCACATGGCCCCGGTGATCGCGAACGCCGTCGCCGCACACCGCGCGGACATCCTGCTCGTCTCGCTCGGCCTGATAGACCTCGGGTTCTACACGGACAGCGAGCAGACCGCCCGCAACGCCCGCGCCTTCCTCGCGGCGGCCCGCACCGCGAACCCGCGCATCAGGTGCGTGCTGCTCCCCGTCATACCGAACATCCGGGCCGAGTCCGACGCCCCCTTCGCCGCCGAGTGCGCCCGCTTCAACGAACTCCTCGCCAAGGCCGTGGCAGACCTCGACGAACCGATGTCCCCGCTGCTGCTCGCCTCCCGCCCGCCGGGCTACGACATCCACACGGACACCTACGACGGCACCCATCCCGGCCCGTCCGGCGAACACCGGCTCGCGGGCGCCTACGCCGACGCGATGCACCAGGCGTGGGGGCTGGGCGGGCCGTATGCCCCGGCGCGGGACCGGCCCGAGGCGCCGCCCCTCACTGCCTCGCCGACGGCTTCGCCCGTACGTGCATCCGCTCCCCCTGTGGTCCGAACAGGCTGAGGAACTCCACCGGTTCCGGCCCGACGTTGCCCCACCAGTGCGGGGTACGCGTGTCGAACTCGGCCACCTCGCCCGCCTTCAGCACCAGGTCGTGCTCGCCCAGCACCAGCCGCAGCCGCCCCGACAGCACGTACAGCCACTCGTACCCCTCGTGCACCCGCTGCTCGACCGGCCCAGGGGGGCCCGTCAGTCCGGGCATGACCTGCTTGTACGCGTTCACCCCGCCGATGTGCCGGGTCAGCGGCACGAACGTCATGCCGTGCCGGTTGAACGGGCGGAAGGTGACCCTCGGATCACCGGTGTCCGGCGCGCCGACGAGCTCGTCCAGCTGCACCCCGTACGCCTTCGCCAGCGGGAGCAGCAGTTCCAGGGTCGGCTTGCGGCCGCCGGACTCCAGCCGGGACAGCGTGCTGAGCGAGATCCCGGTGGTCTCGCTCAGCTGGGCCAGCGTCGTGCCGCGCTCCGTCCGCAGCGCGCGCAGCCGGGGCCCCACTCCGGTCAGGACGGACGAGAACTCGTCGTCCGCCGCGCCGCCGTCTTCCACGCCGTGGTGCTCGTGGTGCTCGTGTGCTGCCATTCCTCCATGATGCCTCCGCTTGCCGGTCCGGCAAGCGGCTTTGTCAGGCGACGCTGTCGGACGGCACTGTCAGACGGAGGCCTCGGAGGTGTCGCCGGGGCCGATCATGGACAGTGACAACCGGGTCAGCTCACTGGTCAGCCAGTCACACGGCACCTGGCGCGGACGGCGCCCGTGGTGGGCGAGAAGCTCGTCGACGGAGTGCGTCAGCACCTGCACGACGACCGTGAGATCCCCGCCGAACCCATGGCCCAGTCCCGCCGCGCGCTCGGCCTCACGGGTCAGGAACTCGACCCATACGGAGCGCCACATCGCGAGGTGTTCGTCCATCGCCCGGCTCACCCCGAGCACCTCGACGAACGCCACCCGCGCCGCCTGCGGGTCCCGCGTCACGACCCGCACATAGGCGTCGAAGAGCCTTTGGAACCGTTCCGCCGTCGGACAGGCGTCAATGCCCTCGGCCGAGAGCTCCACTTCGACCGCCCGCATCCCCCCGACCGCCACTTCGTCGTACAGGTCGACGAGCAGCGCCTCACGTGATTCGAACTCACGGTAAAAATCGCGCAGTTGTACATGCGCGGCGGCACAGAGATCCTCCACGGAGGTACGGGAGTACCCGTACACGGCGAACAAGGTACGTCCGGCCGCCATCAGTTGCTCACGGCACTGCACCGGATCCCTCGCCACCCGAACTCCGTCCCATCGGTCAACCATGGCATCCACCACCGGTCCTCCTCAGTTCGTCCAGGCCCCCGGGCCCACTCTCCTCGATCCACCGCACCGGCGGTGGAACCGCCACACCGTCACACCGGCGAACGGCCGTACGCCTCAGCCGGCACCGCCGGTCCCGTCCTTGGCACCGCCGGTCCCGTCCTTAGCACCGCCGGTCCCGTCCTGCGCGAGGACCGCCGCGACCCGCTCCCGCCAGGGCAACGGCTCGGGCTCCTCGACATCCTCGACATCCTCGCCCCGACCGGGTTCGTAGACGGGCCACTTGGCCGAGTGCGCCCGCCACGCGGCCTCCTGCGCGCACGGCGGGCACACCGTCTCGTCACCCCGGGGCCGGAACATGTGCTCCCGCCCCGACCCCTCGCAGGGCACGGGCGGCCGGGCCGCGGACAGCGCAGGCGCGGATGCGGCCGCGCACACCGGCTCCGGGAGCTTCTGCAGCAACCGGTGCCGCAGGAACCCCACGGCCGACCGCACCCCGCTCTCGGGCAACTCACTGACCAGCGCCAGCCGCAGCTCCGCCGCCCGCACCCCGCGCCGCAGCCAGTCGGCAGCGACGTCTGCCAGCCCCCGGGCCTCACGGACTCCGAGGTGGAGCTGGGGGTGGGCGTGCCGGAGGGAGAGCAGTACGTGCTCGGCCTCGACGACCTCGGCGTCCCGCTCCGGGGCCGCTTCACCATCCGGCTCGGACGCTGAAGCCCGGTCCGCTTCGGAGGGTGGGTGGGACGAGTTCTTCTCCTGTCGTTCTTCCACCGGTAGTTGGCCACCGGCCGACCGAGTACCCGGCTGACCGACCATCGGAGAGTGACTGCTCGGTCCCACCTGCGCCGCTTCCGGCCCGGAGTCCCGGAAGCGGCGGGCCTCTTCGGCGGAGATGGCCACGTTGCTGACCAGTTGATCGGTCACCCACAGCCCTCCGTCCCGTTGCCGCCGCCACTCATGCACGAACTCCTGTGCCTTGAGCTGCTCCTTGGCCTTCTGGTAGGCACGCCCGGTGATCCCGAGCCGCCTGGCGTGCTCGCTGAGCGCCTTGTCCGTACGGCCCGGGGGCAGCCCCTGTACGTAGGTGATCAAGATCTTCGCGTCACTGTCGAGCTTCGGATGCCGGATGACATCGTGCGACGCCTTCACATAGCCGTAGGACGGCGAGATAGCATGAAAAAGCATTCTCGGTGGACCTCAAGCAATCCATCGCGGGGTGAAGGCCCTCGGTCGGGTGTTGGTAGCACCTCCGGGGGCCGCCCCATGCGTAGACACACACAGAGCGTGATAACGCGATCACGGTACATCACACTTCTCGGCCTCCACCACACCCATAAGCAGCTCGAACAGCAGTTCCGCGTCCACGAACGGGACTTGGGCGGTGGGGAGCGAACGCCAGTCCAGCGGATACGTCAGCCCCTCCAGCGCGGGCACCCCGACGAACGCCGCCCCCTCCCGCACCATCGCCTCGGCCCCGACAGGCCACCGGAACACGCGGGCACTCCCGGGCGGCAGCAGAAAGTACATGCTCCGCTCCCCGATCCGGGACCGGACGATGGGCCCGGCCTGGAAGTCGGTGAACTGCATGACCTCGTAGGCCACTTGTTCCCCGAGCAGCCCGATGATCCGTACGGCGTCGAAGTGGATCCCGGCATGACGCAGGGCATGCCCGCTCGCGGGAATCCAGGAGGGCATCAGGTCAGGTGAAGATTTCGGTTCCATACGTAAAGCGTCGGCGCCCGCACGTACGGTGACCAGGGACACAAGGCATCCGTGCACGGCTGTGCACTTGGGGGGTGAGCTGTGCACTCCGATGGGCGCAGTGGCAGTAACACAGGGATGTTCGGCACGTTGCTGCGGTTCTACCGCGAACGGGCCGGCCTGTCACAGGAGTCCCTGGGCGCGAAAATCGGTTTCTCGAAGTCGCAGGTCGCGATGGTGGAGCGGGGGGAACGTCCGCCGAAGGGAGACTTCACTCCGCTCGCGGACGCCGCACTCGGCGCGGACGGTGCTCTGACAGCAGCAGCCAAGGAACTGACCTTCAGCCGGGTAGCCTCCTGGTTCGAACCGTTCGCCGAGGAAGAGGCCAGGGCCAGGGCGCGCTACGAGTACGAATCCAACGTCATACCTGGACTGTTGCAGACCGAGGAGCACGCACGCGCCGTGTTCAGCGGAGCCTGCCCGCCTCTCGATGACGACGAGATCGAGGCATTGGTCGCGGGCCGCCTCGCACGTCACTCCATGCTGACCCGTAAACCGGCGCCGGACATCAGTTTCGTCCTGGAATTCAGTGCGCTCCTTCGCCCCATCGGTGGACGGCGCGTGCACCAGGCACAACTCCAACACCTGCTGGAGGTTGGCGAGCTGCGTCACGTGCACATTCAGGTGATGTCACCCCAGCGGGAGACACATGGCGGACTGAGTGGGCCCTTCGTCCTGCTGGAGACCGATGACCGGCGTCGTCTGGCGTACTTGGAGGTTCAGAACTGCAACTTCCTCGTCAGCGAACAGGCCCATCTGGGAACCCTGTTCGCCAGATATGGCATTGTGCGGATGCAGGCTCTCAGACCGGAAGAGTCACGGAAGCTGATTGAGCAGGCAGCAAAGAGACTATGAACACTCACCTCAAGTGGATCAAGAGCAGCTACAGCGGCCCGGAGGGCGGCAACTGCATAGAGGTCGCTCTCTCCTGGACTAAGTCCAGCCACAGCGGCACAAACGGCGGCAACTGCGTCGAGGTGGCCACCTGCCCCCACACCATCCACGTCCGGGACTCCAAGGACATCACCGTCCCCGCCCTCACCCTCTCCCCCGCGGCCTGGTCGGCGTTCCTCAAGCACGCTGCGGTATAGCGCCTGCCGACGTGAGGCGACCCGCTTCGTAGCGCGCCCAGCTCAGGCCCCGCCCGCCTCAGGCTCCGTCCGTCACCCCGCCGCGCGGCTCCTCGCGCGCCGTCCCCGGGTGGTGGCGTTCGCCCGATCGCGCCAGGCGGTCGGCGAACGCGACGACGAGAGTGCGCAGTGCGTCGGGCCGTTCGATGACGAACGGCCGGTCGAGCGAGGCGAGTACCGGCGGCAGCCAGTCGAGCTCCTGCGCCCGTAGCTCGACCCGTATCCACCGCCCGGCACCCGGATCCGCTCCCGCGTCCCCGGGTACGGTCTCCTCCAGCGTCGCCACACTGGCGGGCAGTCGGGTACGGATCTGGTCAACGGTCGCGTCGATCCGCAGGGTCACCTCGTACCGGTACTCGGCCGTGGCGAACCCGGAAAGCACGCGCTGTGCCGGGTCGAAACCGTCGGGCACCTCGAAGGAGCCGGTCAGGGGCCTGGCGCCCACGATGCGGTCGAGCCGGAAGGTCCGGTCCTCACCGATGCCGGGGTCCACGCCCGTGACGTACCAGCGGCCCGAATGAGAGACGATCCCGTACGCGTGCAGCAGGCGTTCGCTGCGGTGACCGTCCCGGTCGGTGTATCCGATCGAGACCGGCCGCCGGTGGCGTACCGCGTCGGCGACGGTGAGCAGGACCTCGGCATCCGGAGTGGGGAACTCACCAGGCGGGGTGGTGAAGGCGAGGGACTCCAGAACCGTGTCGAGCCTGCGGGCCAGCCGCTCGGGCAGCACCCTGCGGATCTTGGCCGCCGCCGTCTCGCTCGCGGCGTCCGCCGCCGTCATCAGCCCGGAGCGGCGGCCGGCGGCCAGGCCGAGCAGTACGGCGAGCGCCTCGTCGTCGCTGAGCATGAGCGGCGGCACCCGGTACCCGGAGCCGATCCGGTATCCCCCGTAGCGACCGCGCACCGCCTCCACCGGGACGTCCAGGTCGATCAGCTGGTCCACGTACCGCCGTACGGTCCGCCCGTCGACACCGAGCCTGCCGGCGAGTTCGGCCACCGTGCGGATGCCGCCGGACTGCAGCAGCTCCAGGAGGATCAGTACGCGCCCGGTGGGTCGAGACATATTCCGAGCCTAACGCGAATACCGGACCGATTCTGTCCACTATTCGTCCTAGCCTGCGAAGAACAGCAGCCCCACCGACCCGGGAGAACCCCATGGACTTCGTCTCGATCCGCATCATCACCGGCGACATCGCGCGCCTCGTCGAGTTCTACGAGAAGGCCACCGGCATCCTCGCGGTCTGGGCCACCGAGGACTTCGCCGAACTCAGCACCCCCACCGCCACGCTCGCGATCGGGAGCACCCGCACCGTCGGACTGTTCGCTCCGGGTTCCGCCCGCCCGGCGGAGAACCGCAGCGTGATCATCGAGTTCCTCGTCGATGACGTGGACCGGGTACACCGGAACCTGACCGGCTTCGTCACCGACTTCGTCAACGAGCCGACGACGATGCCGTGGGGCAACCGGGCGCTGCTCTTCCGCGACCCCGACGGCAACCTCGTCAACTTCTTCACACCGGCCACCCCGGCCGCCGTCGAGAAGTTCGCCCGTCACTGAACGCCGAGCTCAACGCTCGGGGGGGCGGCGGGGTGAAGGGCCAGAGCCACGGCACGCGCACAGGCCGTCCCGGTCAGGCCTGTGCGCGTGCCGGTACTTCCCGGGCGAGGACGACCGCGACCGCGCCGAGGAGGGTGCCGGTGATCCGGCGTTGCCACTTGGCCCATTGCGGACGGCTCTTGAGGAGTCCGGCGACCGATCCGGCCGCGAGCACGATCAGGCCGTTCACGGTGACGCCCACGGCGATCTGTATCGCGCCCAGGGCGAACCCCTGGGCTGTGGTGTGGCCGCGCTCGGGATCGATGAACTGCGGGATGAGGGCGAGGTACAGGATGGCGACCTTCGGGTTGAGCAGGTTGGTGACCAGCCCCATCCGCAGCAGCTTCCCGTGCGAGTCGCGCTGGAGGTCCCGCGGCTCGAACAGGCCCCGGCCGCCCGGCCTGAGCGTCTGCCAGGCGAGGTAGGCGAGGTAGGCCGCACCGGCGGCCTTGAAGCCGATGTACAGCCACGGGACGGCGACGAAGACCACCGCCAGGCCCAGGTTGGCCAAGGTCATGTACACCAGGAAGCCCAACGCGGTCCCGACCAGCGAGACGAGGCCGGCCGTCCGGCCCTGGCTGATACTCCGGGACACCAGGTACACCATGTTCGGGCCGGGCGTCAGCGCCATCCCCAGTTCCACCAGGGCCATTCCGCCGGCTGCCGCCGCTGAGATCATCACATCGGCCACCATGCCAGACGCGACGTACTCCCTGAACTTCACCCGGCTGCGGCCCGGCGGGGGCTCTCCCCTCGCGGAAGCGATCTCCTGGGGTGACCACTGCCTACGAGGCGCACCCGGCCCCGTACTCCGTTTGCGTCCCGTCTTCGGTGGCGACGGCTACACCGCTTCGCGGCGCGACCATTCGTCGTCTGTCAGATCCCCCACGAGCCACACCGAGATCGTTCCGCGAGCTTGATCAACCATTCGGACACGTCTCGGCTCGGAACCTGCGGCTGGAATCCTCGACTGTCCCCACTGGGTCCGGGACAGCAAGTCGCTTGTCCTCAACCGCGCTTGAGGTTCTACGGTCTTCGTATGACCTGCACAGCGTGCAGGCTCCACACTGAAGCAGCAGGACGGGATATCCCATGACGACACAGCAGGTCCCTGACGCCGAACTCGCCGGACAGCCCGCCGCATACTGGACCGGTGTCGCCTACGAGGCACTCATCGCCCACATCCGGGCCCGGCAGGCCGAAAGGGGCTATACCCAGCCCCAGTTCTGGCTGCTGCGCAACCTGTCGGCGAACGACATATCTCCCGATGGCAAGGGGATGACGCTGTCCGAGCTGCAGGAGGCCATGGCCTCCTACATCCGCCCCGAGGATGATCTGGCAGCGGAGGCCGAGGTGCTCCTGGATCGCGGCTGGCTGACCCGGGACGCCGAGCATCGGCTGTGGCTGACCGCAGAAGGGGAACAGACTCGCGTCGACTTCGCGAGCAGCGCCCCCGCGATCCGCGCCGTCCTCCACGAGGGCATCGATGATGCGGACTACGTCACCACGGTGAAAGTGCTCCAGCGGCTGATCCGCAACGCGGGAGGACCGGTCGCCTGACAAGCCACCGGCCGCGCGGGAGCGATGTCAGCGCTGCTCGCTAGGCTCCCGGCCATGAGCGAATCAACTCCCCAGTCGTCACCGTCCACGACCACTTCTGAAGCGGACTCTCTGCTTGCGGTGCTGGAGCGCAACCGCCGGACCTTCGCCTGGAAAACGTCCGGACTCGACGAGAGCGGGTTGCGTGCGACCACGGCCGCCAGTTCGATGACGCTGGGCGGACTCATCAAGCACGTGGCCTTGGTCGAGGCGGACTGGCTGGCCGTGAAGCTGGCCGGCCGCGAGCACGGGGCGCCTTGGGACTCCGTGGACTTCGACGCCGACCCCGACTGGGAATGGCGGACCGGAGCGTTGGACTCTCCGGATGACGTGTACGCACTCTGGCGCGCTGCTGTCGACCGGTCGCGGGAGCTCGTGAGCGAGGTCATAGCGGAGCGCGGGATCGACGGACCGGCATCGTTCACCTGGCCGAACGGTCGTACACCCAGTGTCCGCGACATGCTCCTGGACATGATCGAGGAGTACGCACGACACACAGGCCACGCCGACATCCTCCGCGAGGCGGTGGACGGCTGCGTGGGCGAGAACGCACCCAAGGACTTCACACTCTGAGGCGGGGCCAGACGGCTTCAGCGGGGTTGAGCTCGGTTGCGCAGGGCGGGAGTTGGCAGACCGACAGCCAGTCACGGGCCGCGATCAGCCGCTGCCCGGGGCGGGTGCATATCGGCGCGGCGGGTGAGACACGTTTCGTTCGCGCCAGGGCACCGTGACCGGGAGCGTCAGTCCAGCCTGATCCGCGCGGCCACCGGCAGATGGTCGCTTCCGGTGGACGGCAGGGTGCGGATGTCGACCACCGTCGCCGAGCCGGCCATGACCTGATCGATCCTGGCCATCGGGAACGACGCCGGGAAGCTGAAGGCGAACCCCCGCTCCGCCACGTTCAGCCGTGAGGTGAGCGGAGACAGCCCCCGGTCCTCGACCGTGCCGTTGAGGTCTCCCATCAGGACCACCTTGCCGGTCTTCTCGGCGGCGAGGGCCCGGCCCAGCAGACCGGCACTCTCGTCCCGCAGGGAGGAGGCGAGTCCGCTCGTCCGGATGCGGACCGAGGGCAGGTGCGCGACATACGCCGCGACGTCACCGTGCGGGGTGTGGGCCACCGTGCGCAGCCCCCGGCTCCAGCCCTCCTCGATCCCGTCCGGCCTGATGTCCACCAGCCGGGTACCGGACAGCGGATGCTTCGACCAGAGCCCGACGGTGCCCCGGACCTCGTGGTACGGGAAGTCCGGGGCGAGGGTCTTCTCGTACACCGGGAGCGCGGCCGGTACGAGCTCCTCCAGCGCGATGAGATCGGGACCGGCACCGGCCAGGGTGCGGGCCGTGCCCGCCGGGTCGGCGTTCTCGTCGCTGACGTTGTGCTGCACCACGACCAGATCCCGCGTACCGGCGTCCGCCCCGGGCCCGAGCAGCCCGCCGAAGAGGTACGTCCACACGGAGACCGGCAGGAGCAGGGCCATCAGGGCGGTGGCCGAGCGGCGCACCAGGGCCAGGACGAGCAGGAGTACGACGACCACGCCGAGCCAGGGCAGGAACGCCTCCAGCAGACTCCCCAGGTGTCCGGCGGAGTTGGGCACCTGCCGGTGGAGCGCCAGCAGAGCGCCCGTCAGCACCGCGAGGACCGCGAGGACCCGCCCCCGCGCCGGAAGGGGCCGCAGCCGGGGCGCCGCCGCCCCCTCCCCCTCCGCCGTCGGCCTCATTCCGCTGTCCACGCGTTCCGCCATGTCTTCCCGTCCGCTCGGTCCTGCCTATCAGGACGGGCTGCGGGCCCGATCAGTTTCAGCGGCCGCGCCGTGCGGCCTCCGCCCGCCCCGGGCGGGTGACGGAGCCCGCTGCCGTACAGTCCGGCCATGACGAACGCCGCGACGCCGGGACCGCACCCGGACCGCCCCGGCTCCGGCCGCTCTGTGAGCATGCGGGACGCCGTCTCGGACTCCTGGTCCGTCCGGGCGGCCGCGGGACGGCAACTGGCGGCCGCCGCGGAGGTGCCCGAAGTGGCCCGGGTCCTGGCCCGGTTGCTTCTCGACGCGCACGACACCTACGTCACCCGGGAGACCGCGCAGGCGCTGCTCCTGCGCTGGGACGAGCACGGCCTGCGCCTGGTCCTGGCCGCACTCGCCACGGCGGACCCGGACACCGGTGACGACCTCCAGGTCGCGGTCACAGACGTGTGCGAGCAGTCGGCCGAGGACATCGAGCGCCTCACCGCGCTGGCTACGGCGCTGGCCTCGGACCCGGATGCCGGGGTCAGGGAGGAAGCGCGCGGGCTCCTCGGCCGGCGGCAGCCGTAGAGGGGCGTGTGTACCTACTAGTACGTACACTCGCAGGTGTCATGCCGCAGCTCGCACCTGGAGGCGCAATGCCGCTTGTCCGTATCGATGCCCTGGGCTGCGACGCCCAGCGCCTGAAGGCGCTGGGACAGGCCGTCCACGAGGCCCTCGGCGAGGCGATGGGCTTCCCGGACGACGACCACTTCCAGATCCTGACCGGGCACGACGGGGAGCGAAGCCTGCTGCGCCACGGCACCTATCTCGGCGTGCGGCGGGACGACGGCATCGTGTACGTGGGGATCACGTTGCGGGGCGGCCGGCCATCCGCGCAGAAGCAGGCGCTCTACCGCCGCATAGCCGAACTCGCCCAGGAATACGCGGGAACGGAACCCCGCAACGTGTTCGTCACGCTGACCGAGAACACCGATGCCGACTGGTCGCTCGGCAACGGGGAGGCCCAGTACCTCGACAGGTGATGTCGGCTTACGGGTCAGGCCGGTCCGGCGGTGTGACTGGATGGTGTCGTACGGGTCGCAGGGCATGGAGATCGACGGTGTTCCGGCATCCGTCACGGCTCAGCTCTTGCGGCCGGGGCTCCACTCGTAGGCCATGGGTGCCGTCTCCACCACTTCGCTGGGCCAGGCTTCTCGGACGAGGGCAAGTCGCTGGTGGTGGTCCCGGGCCCAGGTCTCCTGTTGTCCGATTCCTAGCGCGAGGGTCATGCGGTCGGGGTCCTCGACCGTCAACGACCACGTGCGGTCCTGGTGCATGAAGAAGTGGAGACGCAGTCCACGGTCGTTGCCGATGGTTGCGCTTCCACCCGGTGCGAGCTGTGTCAGGTCGTGCTGCCAGGTATCCAGGTCCTTCTGGACCAGGTAGAGCTCGAGCCTGGCATCGACGAAGCTCGCGGAGACCAGGACGTCGGCGCGCAGCACATCGTGGCCGGGCAGCACTCCGGGCTGGGCGCGCCCAGTGACGCGGACGACGCACCGGTTGCCGTCCGCGTCTCCCATGTCGATCAGGTCCACCGAGGCCGCATCGGTCACCGCTGGTCTCGCTCTCTTGTGAGGGGCTGCACTGCATCCTCTCGTATCACAACGCCTGTTGGACCAGCTGATCCCTCCTCGTGCCGGCCGGGGACGAACCCGTCCCGCCTTCGCTGGAGCCCGTCGGCTCGTCGAAGAACCTGATGATCCTGGGCAGGGCCTGCCGCATCGATTCGGTGTGTTCGTAGTCGCCGACATCGGTCAGCCGGTTGTCGGCACCGTTCCTCGTCAACTGGGCCGAGCAGTAACCGGCGTGGGAGAAGTCGACGTCCTTGTCGCCCCGGCCGTGGAAGATGGTCACCGGGACGTCCGGCCGCCAGTCGCAGGTGTGGTCCATCGGGCGCAGCCTGTCCTTGAGCACACCGCTGGGGTGACGGATCTTGTTCAGGAAGTCCTCGGTGAACAGGTCCCGTGCTGTCGAAGGCAGTTCGGCGACGAGCTGCTCGGTGGTGTGATCGCCGTCGAACAGGCCCTCCACCTTCTGGTCGTAGGGGGCGCGGAACGCCTCGCCGGGCGAGCGGTACAGGCCGTAGGCCTTGTTCCACGCGGTGACGAAGTACGCGAGGTAGAGGCCGGACTTCTCGATCCTGTCGTCGGCCGCGGCGGCCTCGAAGGCGGAGAGGTCGAAGGGGCCGCTGACCGGGGCGAGTGCGCCCAGCCCGAAGTAGCGGTCGGCCCCCTCGTCCTGCAGCGCCCGGCCCACCAGCATGGCCGCGGGTCCGCCCTGGGAGAAGCCGCTGACCCGCACCTCGCGCTCCAGCTCCAGGCCCTTGCGACGGGTCAGCGTCCTGGCAGCGCGCAGGCCGTCCACGGACGCCGCCACGGTGGCTCGCGGGTCACCGTAGGGGTGGAATCCCTCGCCCTCGCCGAGGCCCACGTAGTCGGGGGCCGAGACCGCCCGCCCGGTCGACGCGAAGAGCAGCGCGGCGAGCCGGTCGTCCGACGCGGGGTCCTCCGAGGCGACGTCCTTGCGGTAGACGGTGGTGCCGTGCAGCCAGGAGACGGGCGACAGGCGGTGCCCCGCGTTTCTGGGCAGGGCAACGAGCTGGCTCGCGGTCGTGGGCGCACCTGAGCTGTTGGTGGTGCGGTACACGACCTGATATGCCGTCACTCCGTAGCGGACCCGGGACGAGTCGATCTTTCCCCGGAGCCGTCCGGACACCTCGGCCGCCGTCAGCTCGTCCACCTGCTTCACGGAGACGACGTCCCCGTCCCGCGTCCCCCGGCTGTGCGAGTCGGCCGCCGAGGCGGGAGCGATGAGGGTGGCCACGCTGCCCAGCAGGGCGGCACCGGTCAGTATGCGTAACGTGTTCCGCGTTGAAGTCATGTCAAGATCCTCGCCGTCGGCCACCCCCCGGGACCATGGCACGGGCCCCCCGGCCCGAGGGGGGCTACCCGCATCAGTGTTCCTGGCGGCTCCCGGCGCAACGCGCCCCGACCCGACCCGTCCGGCCGCCGGGAACGCGCGCTCGGGCGGGCCGCCGTCCGGTCTGACGCGGGCAGACGCGGCCGGACCCGGCGTCCGTACCGGCGGGCCGCCCTGAACCTGCGCATGCCCAGTCCGCCCGCCCCGCCGTCAGGACGCCTGTGCGCAGGAGGCGTCCTTGATGCGGTTGCGGTACGCGCGCTGCGCCGCCTGCGAGCTGCACGCGGTGCTGCAGTAGAGCCCGGAGGTGTTGCGGGTCCGGTCGAAGAAGCCCGAGTAGCAGGTGGGGTTCTTGCAGATCTTCATGCGCAGCCAGGCGCCGCGCGCGGCCAGGTCGGACGCGGCAGCGAGCAGTCCGGCGAACGCGCCGAGCACTCCGCTCTGTGCCGGCACCGCGCGGCAGCCCTCCGCGGTGACCCTGAGGGTGAGCGGATAGCGGTCGGCGACGCGCCCCAGGTACTGCTCGGCCTCCGGCAGCCGGTCCGCGCTGCCCTCGCAGCCGGAGCGGGACAGGAAGACCGTGACGAGCGCGGCCCGCAGCTCGTGCGCGGCCATGACATCAGCCCCGGTCACGGCCGCGTCGGCCGCCATCAGTCCGGCTCCGCTCAGCCAGGCGGTGAGGCTCGCGCTGTCGCCGAGCAGTTCCACCGGCCCGCTGCCGTGAGGCGTCGTGTTCACGAACCCGAGGAGCACGGCCGAGCTCTCGCACAGCTCCGACGGACCCGCACCCGCACCCGTGCCGGTGCCCGTACTCGCCACCGTGCCGGTACCCGCAGCCGTATTCGTACCCATGTCGCCCACCACCTGCCGCATGCCTGCCTCCTCCGGGCAACCTATCTCAACGGTGGCGGCGTACGCCATGGCCGGCGATATTCGTTAAGCCGTTTTGCCAATAACTCTTGACCGAACATGACCATGAGACGTTATGTTCGTTCGCGTTACGGCCATCACTCGCACCGGGTGGTGACGTGTACCGGCCGTGCAGCCGCTTCAGAGACGGGGACAGATGACGCTCGACGCCTACTACACGCTCGGCCGGTCCGGACTGCGGGTCAGCCCGCTCGCGCTCGGCACGATGACCTTCGGCCAGCCCGACTGGGGTTCCGATGCCCGGACATCTGGAGAGATCCTGGACGCCTACCTCGACGCCGGCGGCAACTTCGTCGACACCGCCGACATCTACAGCCAGGGCGCCGGCGAGGAGCTCGTCGGCAAACTCCTGGCGGAGCGCGGCGTCCGCGACCGCACCGTGCTGTCCACCAAGTTCACCCTCGGCGGGCGCGAGGGCGATCCGAACGCGGGCGGCAACGGACGCAAGGCGATGCTGCGTTCCCTGGAGGGTTCGCTGCGCCGGCTCGGGACCGAGTACGTGGATCTGTACATCGTGCACGCGTGGGACGCCCTCACCCCGGCCGAGGAGGTCATGCGGGGCCTGGACGACCTGGTCTCCTCAGGCAAGGTGCGGTACGTCGCACTCTCCGACGTACCGGCCTGGTACGCGGCACGCGCCCAGACCCTCGCCGAGTGGCGCGGCTACGAACCGCTGGTCGCGCTCCAGCTGGAGTACTCGCTCGCCGAGCGCGGCCTGGAGTACGAGTTCCCGTCCCTGGCGCAGGAGTTGGGCATGGGCCTGATGACCTGGGGCCCGCTCGCCAAGGGCCTGCTGTCCGGCAAGTACTCCGCCGACGCCTCGACGGCCGCCGACCTGCCGGAAGGCCGCCTCAAGGTCGCCGTCTCCACGGGGACCATGGCGGACAACCGCAGCGAGCGCAACTGGCGCATCGTCACCGAACTGGGCAAGGTGGCGCAGGAGATCGGCAGGAGCCCCGCCCAGGTGGCGCTGAACTGGGTGGCCAACCGGCCCGCCGTGGGCTCGGTGATCCTCGGGGCCAGCAAGGCCGCGCAGATCCGCTCCAACCTGGACGCGCTCGATTTCTCCCTGCCCGGGGAGCTCCGCGCCCGGCTGGACGAGGTCAGCGCCCCGCCGCGCGCGGTGCCGTACGCCTTCGTCGACTCGCTCCAGGCCCGGCTGAACGGCCAGGTCTGGAACAAGCGCCCCGGGTACTACACGCACTGAGTACTGGGCGGGCCCGTCTCAGCGCGCCGGCGGCGGCCGCAGGGCGTCCATGACCAGGTCGATCAGGCGGCCGGTCTGCCCGGAGGTGTGGGCGGAGGCGCCCGCGAGGAAGATGCCCAGCAGCATCACCGTGACGTCGTCCGGCTCGACGTCGGCGCGCAGCGAACCGGCTCCGGCTCCGGCCTCGCCCCCCGCCCCGGCTCCTGCGGTGAGGATCGTGGCGATGGCGGCCGTGATGCGCTCCCGGGTCGCGGGGGTGGCGATCCGGCCCGAGGCCCAGCCCGCGCGGAGCGTGTCCGCCATGCCGCGCTTCGTGGCGATGAACGCGGCGTAGCGCTCGATCCAGGCCCGGAGCGCCGCGTCCGGCGGAAGGTCCTTGAGCAGGGCGGGGGCACTGGCGGCGACATCGTCGAGCTCGGCCGCGTACACCGCCTCGACCAGCGCCTCGCGGGTCGGGAAGTGGCGGTAGAGCGTGCCGATGCCGACGCCGGCATCGCGGGCGATGCCTTCGAGGGAGACCGTGCCGTCGGCTGCCGCGAAGGCCGCCCCGGCGACCTGGACGAGCTTGTCCCGGTTGCGCTGGGCGTCGGCGCGAGGGGTGCGCGGCTTCTTCCCCTTCCCCGGACCGGGAGGCGTCGGGTGGCTGGGTACCGGGTCGGTGGACATCAAAACGGAGGCACCTCCGATACGAATGCTACAGTCGGTTAGGCGGAGGCCCCTCCGGTTCTCCGCTTCTCCATCGTCTCATGAGGACGGAATCTCCATGACCGCGAACGGCTCCCCCACGCCCTCTCCCGCCTCCCCTTCCTCGTCCGCCCCGCTCACGGCCTCCGGCGTCCCGCGCGCCGGAGGGGCCGGACCGCTCGGGGACCTCACCGTCTCCCGTATCGGCTACGGCGCGATGCAGCTGGAGCGGCTGCGCGACGACCGCGACGCCGCGCTCGGGCTCCTGCGCCGCGTGGTCGAACTCGGCGTCGACCACGTCGACACCGCCGAGTTCTACGGCAACGGCTTCGTCAACGGGCTCATCCGGGACGCGTTCCGCCCCGAGGACGGCGTTGTGGTCGTCAGCAAGGTCGGCGCCGACCCCGACCCGGACGGCCCCTTCCCGATGCGCCCCGCCCAGCGGCCCGAGCAGCTGCGGGACAGCGTCGAGGACAACCTCAGGTCGCTCGGCCTCGACTCCATCCCGGTGGTGAACCTGCGCCGCCTGGACACCCGGCCGGGGCTGCGGGCCGAGGGGGACCAGGTGGTCGACCTCGACGACCAGCTCGCCGTGATGACCGCGATGCGGGACGAGGGCAAGATCGGCGCGATCGGCCTGAGCGCCGTCACGCTGGACGGAGTGCGCCGGGCCCTGCCCGCCGGGATCGTCTGCGTCCAGAACCTGTACAGCCTGGTGTCACGCGAGGACGAGGAGATGCTGCGGCTCTGCACCGAGGAGCGGATCGCGTGGGTGCCGTTCTTCCCGCTCGGCGGCTCCTTCCCCCGCCTACCGAAGGTGACCGACGAACCGGCCGTCATCGCCGCTGCGGAGTCCCTCGGCCGTACGCCCGCGCAGGTCGGCCTCGCCTGGCTGCTCCACCACGCGCCGAACACCCTGCTCATCCCGGGCACGGCGGACATCGGCCACCTGGAGGCGAACGTCGCCACCGGAACGATCCGCCTCGACGATGCCGCGCTGGCCGCGCTGGACGCCGTCGAGTCGCGCTCCGTCCACGACGCACTGGACTGAGCCCGCCGCCCGCCGCCCGGCGCCGCCGACCGGTCACGCCGGTCGGCCGGTCACGCCGGTCGCCCGGTCATACGTCGGCCGCCCCGGTTCACGCGCCCGTCGTCGCGGGCTCCGCAGGCACAGCCCAGTGTTCGCCCACCCAGCCCTCCAGGGTCGTCAGGTAGGGGTGGCGGGCGCGCAGGCCCGGCAGGTCGGCCACGAAGCCGACCGTGTTGAACCAGTCGAACATGGCGGCCATCTCCTCGCTGAAGGCACGCACCTGCTCGATCGGCTGGGAGTCGAAGCGCACCGGGCGGCCCGCGGCGCGGGAGAAGACCTCGGCCATCTCCGGGCCGGTCAGCTCGTCGCCGGCGAGCTCGATGGCACGCCCGAGGTAGTCGGCCGGAGCGCCGAAGACCTCGGCCGCGATGTTCCCGATGTCGGCAGGGGTGATCATCTGCAGCCGCGTCTGCGGCAGCACCGCCAGCGTGAGGACGAGCGAGCCCTCGGCCCACTGCGGTCCCAGGCCCTCGAAGTTGGTGATGAAGAACGTGGGCCGCAGGATCGTCGCGGGCAGCCCGAGCGCCTCGATGTGCCGCTCCACCCGGCCCTTCGACGCGAAGTGCCCCACGGCACCGGGGCGGTCGGAGCCATCGACCGAGCTGTAGACGAAGTGCGCGACACCGGCGCGGGCCGCCGCCTCCGCGACCGCCCTGCCCTGGCGCACCTCCCCGTCCAGACCGTCCGGCCCCGTGAACGTCTGGACGCTGAAGACCCCGTACGCCCCCGCCAGGACCGCGTCCAGCGAGGCCTCGTCGTCGAGGTCCCCCCGGAACAGGACCGCGCCGGCCGCCTTCAGCGCGAGCGCCTCGGCCCGGTCCGGGTCGCGGACCAGGGCGCGCACCGTCCAGCCGTGGGACAGCAGCGCGCGGGCGGCGGCACCGCCCTGCCGGCCGGTCGCACCAGTAACCACCACGACACGGTTGTCAGACATCGCAAGCTCCTCGACAGCGCAGGTTCCGGGCCGGCCGCTCAGGCCGTCCCGCGATACGCGTAAGCCTGCTTGCTCAACTGCGGTTGAGGTCCATTGCATATGGCCCACCTCACACAGACGGGGCCCACCCCGCGATCACCGGATGTCGCGCGTGGCCTTCTCCAGCAGCGTGAACGACTTGGGCGCGCCGCCCGGCTGCGGCTTGCCCGCTATCCGCCCGACGGCCCGGTAACCCTCGTCCAGGTAGTAGGAGTTCAGGCGCGCGTTGTCCGCCAGGCAGTCCAGACGGACGAACTCCCGCCCCTCGGCGGCGACCCGGCGCTCCGCAGCGTGCAGCAGCAGCCGGCCGGTCCCGGGCGGGGCGGCATCGCGATCCACCATCAGCCGGTGCACATAGCCGGCCACCGGCGGCTGCGGCCCCCAGGCGGCCTCGTCCTCCCACCACAACTCCCAAGCCCCGAAGAGCCGTTCACCGGCTTCGGCCAACCAGACCTCGCCGCCGCGCTTCACGGTCAGCCGGAAGTGGTCCTCGCTCAGTTCGCCCGGCTGCCACTGACCGGTGATGCCGCGCGCGAGCATCCACCGGGCGGCGTCGTCACGCAGGCGGACGACAGCGGCGAGGTCGCCGTCATCGGCGAGGCGAAGGTCCAGGTTGTCCATCGCCCGATCGTCGCACGGGGCTGGCGGCCGCCCGCGGCGGCCGACGGGCTTCCGTCCGGAGCTCGCCCCCGCGCTCGCCGTACGGCTTCTCCGGCGGCTGTCACATCGGCGGGACGGGCGGTGTCTTCATGTCACACGGGCCGGACAGACCGGCCGGACACACAGGAGGACATCATGGCGCTACGGGTTCCCAGGGCCGAGGTCTCGACACCGCTGCGAGCGAGAACATGGTCAAGCAGCTCGGCGTCGTACCCGACCCCTTCGCGGTGGCGTGGAACAGTCCTGCGGTCGCCTCGGCCAATACGGAGCTCGCGGCCAAGGCGGGAGCGTGGAAGGAGGTCGACGAGGGTCTCAAGTCGTTCGCGCACATGGCGGTCGCGTCCCAGGTCGGCTGCGCCTGGTGCCTCGACATCGGCTACTTCCTGGCGCAGAACCAGAAGCTGGACGTCAACAAGGCCAGTCAGGTGCCACGTTGGCGGGAGTCGGACGTGTTCACACCCCTCGAACGGGACGTGCTGGAGTACGCCGAGGCGATGACGAACACGCCGCCGACCGTCACGGACGAGCTGTCCGCGGGCCTGCTCGACCGGCTCGGCCCGGCGGCACTGGTCGAGCTGACCGCGTTCGTCGCCTTCACCAACATGGCGACCAGGAACAACGCGGCGCTCGGTATCGAGTCGCAGGGCTTCTCCGACGCCTGCGAGATCCCCCTCGCCCCGCGTCCCGGTAACTCCGGCGTAGTGTCGGCGACATGAGCGAGGACCCGTTCGTCACCCACCGCAGCCTGCTCTTCACCGTCGCGTACGAGATGCTCGGCTCGGCGGCCGACGCGGAGGACACGCTTCAGGAGTCCTGGCTGCGATGGGCCGGCGTCGACCGCTCGCAGGTACGTGATCCGCGGGCGTACCTCGTCCGGATCGTGACCCGGCAGGCACTCAACCGGCTGCGGTCACTGTCGCGCAGCCGCGAGGACTACGTCGGGGAGTGGCTGCCGGAACCCTTGCTGACCAGCCCGGACGTGGCCGAGGACGTCGAACTCGCGGAAAGCGTCTCGATCGCGATGCTGACCGTGCTGGAGACCCTCGGCCCCACGGAGCGGGCGGTGTTCGTGCTCCGCGAGGTGTTCGAGCTGCCGTACGGAGAGATCGCCGAGGCCGTGGGGAAGTCCGCCGCCTCGGTCCGCCAGACCGCACGGCGGGCCCGCGAGCACGTCGTGGCCCGGCAGCCACGGGTGCGGGTGAGCCGGTCGGAGCAGCAGGCCGTGGTGGAACGCTTCCTCAGCGCGCTGCGCACCGGGCGGCTCCAGGAGCTGATGGAGCTCATGGCGCCGGACGTGGTCCTGCTCGCCGACGGCGGCGGCGTCGCGGCGGCCGCTCTGGTTCCGGTCCACGGGGCCCTGTCGGTCGCGGAGTTGCTCGCCCGCGCGGGCCGGCCGGGCGCCCCCGAGATCGCGACGACGCCGGTGTGGCTCAACGGCGCACCGGCCGGCCGGATCGAGCTCGGCGGCGAGTCGACGGCGGTGAGCCTCGCGGTGGAGCACGGGCGGATCACCCGGGTCTACCTGATGCGCAACCCGCACAAGCTGACCCGGCTGGACGAGCCGGCCGCACTCGCCCGGTAGACCGGCGCGACCCAGTCGCAGAGAGCGGCTCCCGGGGCACTCGTTCAGCGCTCCGGGAACCGCTCGCCGCACTCGCCGCAGTACTTCGGCGCCGGCTCCTGGGACATCCGGCCGCACTCCGGGCACACCCGGTCCAGGGAGCACGGCGCCTCGCCGCCCTCCTGTGCGAACACCGCCGGCTTGATGGCCAGCCCGGGACGGCGACGGTGGACCGTGAGGTAGGCGAGACCGTCCGGGCCCGCGGCCAGGGCGCGCCGCGAGGTGCGGGGCAGCCAGGTGACCGTGGACGGGGTCAGCTCCAACGGCGCACCGCCGCCGCCCGGAGTGAGGCGGCCGCCGCCCGCGAGGACCACGAGGAGGACGTCGAGCACGTCCTCCTGGTGCTCACCCACCTCCGCACCGGGCGGGAGGCGCACCAGGTTCGCGTCCAACTCCCTTCCCTGCTGCGCCAGTTGCCACAGGGCCCCGCGGTCGTCGGGGGCTGCGGTGGCGAGCAGGTCATCGAGTACGGCCAGTACCTCGGGGGTCGCGTTCACGGCTCCTACGCTACGCCGCAGGCCAGAACGGTGGATCGGGCCGATGGGAGTCCTTCCGAAGCAGCCGGTCCGGGGAGAGGACCGCTGTACTCTCCGCCCATGACGCCCATGACGCCCGCAACGCCATCGACGCCCCCCATACCCTCGGCCACGACCGCCGAGTGCGTCGCGCTCACCCGGAACCTCCGCCGCCGGGGCACGCTCGTCCTCTCGGTGTTCGCCGTGATCTGGGCCTTCGCCGGTGCGTCCGGACTGGCGTCCTCCGGCGCGGCCCTGGCCGTCGAGATCGTCGCCGTACCGCTGACGGCGGTGGCGATCGTGCTCGCCTACCGCAAGGGCGCCGCCCCCTCGCCCCGCGTGGTGAGCCTGCCGGAGAACTGGGCGCGCGCGGTCGGCATCGTGAACGTCGTCGAGGTGGCCGCCGTCTTCGCCGTGATCGCGGCGTCGAACGCCTCCGGCCACCCGGAGTTCATCCCGGCCGCCATCGCGCTGGTCGTGGGCCTGCACTTCTTCCCGCTGGCGCGCTTCTACGACCAGTGGCAGTACAAGGGGACGGCGGCCCTGTTGAGCGTCGTCGCAATCGTCGGGTTCGCGCTCATCGCGGCCGGACTGTCGGGCGAGAGCGTGCGGGCCGTGGTGGGGCTGGGCTCCGCGGCGGCGCTGTGGGTGTCCGCATACCACGTCGCCGTGAAGGGCTGAGCCCCGCGGGCAGACCCCAACCACCCGCGAAGAGAAGGCTCTTCGAGCGAAGGCCCGTTCCGTCGGACTCCCCTCGCGGGCCCGCCCGAGACGCTTGGACGAACGGGATCACACGAGAATCCGTTCGAGGCGGCCGCAGGTGAAGCCGTCGGAGGCGACGAGGACCACGGGCGAGCGGGCCGGGACCACCTCCGTGTGAGAATTCCGGGGCCGGGGCGGGCCCCTCGGTACGTCGCCGAGGAACGGGAGTGAGCACCGTGCAGCGCCACCCGGACGAGAAGTACCCGCCGATCGAGCCGTACGAGCAGGGGATGCTCGACGTCGGGGACGGCAACCTCGTGTACTGGGAGGTGTGCGGCAACCCGGCCGGGAAGCCCGCCGTCGTCGTGCACGGCGGACCGGGCTCGGGGTGCAAGGAGCGGCCCCGGCAGTACTTCGACCCGGACCGCTACCGGGTGATCCTCTTCGACCAGCGCGGCTGCGGCCGCTCCACCCCGCACGCGAGTGACCCGGCTGCCGACATGCGGTTCAACACGACGGACCGGCTGATCGCGGACATGGAGCGGCTGCGCGTCCGGCTGGGCGTCGACAAGTGGCTGCTGTACGGGGGCTCCTGGGGCTCGACGCTGATCCTCGCGTACGCCGAGCGGTACCCGGAGCGGGTCAGCGAGATCGTGATCCCGGCCGTCACCACGACCCGCCGCTCCGAGATCGACTGGCTGTACCGGGGCGTGGGGAACGTGTTCCCCGAGGCCTGGGACCTGTTCCGGGCCGGGGTCCCGGAGGCCGCGAGCGACGCGACCCCCGACGTGCTCGTCGCGTACGCCGCGCGCACGGAGAGCCCCGACCCCGAGGTACGGGCGCGGGCGACCGCCGACTGGTGCGCCTGGGAGGACGCGGTGCTCTCCCAGGAGGCGTACTCCGGACCGCCCCCGTACAGCGGCCGGCCCGCACGCGCGCAGCAGGCGCTCGTACGGATCTGCGCGCACTACTTCTCCCACGGCGCCTGGCTGGAGGAGGGGCAGCTGATCCGGGACGCCGGGCGGCTGGCGGGAATCCCGGGTGCGCTGGTGCACGGCCGCTTCGACCTGGGCGGTCCGCTGATCACCGCCTGGGAGCTGGCGAAGGCGTGGCCGGACGCGGAACTGACCGTGATCGACGACGCCGGGCACCTCGGCGGGGCGGCGACGAGCCGGGCGGTGCTGGCGGCGCTGGACCGGTTCGCGCGCGGGTAGGACCGCCGCCCCGGGGACATCCGCCCTTGCTTCGAGCGGACTCCAAGGCGTTGGCTTGGTCCCATGAAGTACACGCAGCTCGGACGCACCGGACTCAAAGTCAGCCGTCTCGTTCTGGGGACGATGAACTTCGGCCCCCAGACCAACGAGAGCGACAGCCACGCACTCATGGACGCCGCCCTGGACGCGGGTGTCAACTTCTTCGACACCGCGAACGTCTACGGCTGGGGCGAGAACAAGGGCCGCACGGAGGAGATCCTCGGCACCTGGTTCGCCCAGGGCGGCGACCGCCGCGACAAGGTCGTCCTCGCCACCAAGGTCTACGGCAACATGGCCGCCGACGGCGAGGCCTGGCCCAACCACGACAAGCTCTCTGCGCTCAACATCCGCCGCGCCGTGGACGCCAGCCTGAAGCGGCTGCAGACGGACCACATCGACCTTTACCAGTTCCACCACGTCGACCGGTCGACCCCGGTCGAGGAGATCTGGCAGGCCATCGACGTACTGATCCAGCAGGGCAAGATCCTGTACGCCGGCTCGTCCAACTTCGCCGGATACAAGATCGCCCAGGCCAACGAGGTCGCCCGGCAGCGCGGCAGCTACGGGCTGGTCAGCGAGCAGTGCATCTACAACCTGATGGAGCGGGGCGCCGAGATGGAGGTCATCCCGGCCGCCCAGGAGTACGGCCTCGGCGTCATCCCGTGGTCGCCGCTGCACGGCGGCCTGCTCGGCGGCGCGCTGCGCAAGGAGCGCGACGGCGGCGGCGCCCGATCCACCTCGGGCCGCTCCGGCGACGCGCTCGCCGACCCGAAGGTGCGGGCCCAGATCCAGGCGTACGAGGACCTGCTGGAGAAGCACGGCCTGGAGCCCGGCGAGGCCGGTCTGGCCTGGCTGCTGACCCGTCCCGGCGTCACGGGCCCGATCTCGGGTCCGCGTACCCGCGAGCAGCTGGACTCCGCGCTGCGCGCGGTGGAGCTGGAGCTGTCGGACGAGGTGCTGACGGCCCTGGACGAGATCTTCCCGGGTCCGGGCCCGTCCCCGGAGAACTTCGCCTGGTAGACGCGGCCCGGCTTACGGCCGTCCCCGGCAGACCGATCAGCCGAGGGCGGCCGCCACTGCGACGACGGCGAACATGAGCACGAGCACGGCCGCCATGATGCGGTTTCTGGTCTTGGGATCCACCCGACGAGCGTAACCGGCTCGCCCGGCGTTCCCGCGACCAGGCCCGCATCGCCCGCACCTGCGGCTCCCCCGTGACTGATCCCGCCCGGCACGCGATACGGCCCCGTACCGGATACCCGGTCGGGGCCGTGATCGTGTGTGGCCGGGCGGGTCTCAGGCCGCCGTGGCCAGCTGCTCGCGCGGGACGAACCGTACGTGCGGGCGGCCGGGGCGCAGGTCGACCTGGAGGCGCAGGCCGCCTACGCGGGCCAGCATGAAGCCGACGCCGAGTGCGGCGACCAGCGAGAACGCGCCGCCGACCGCCATTCCGGTGCGGACGCCGTACGCGTCGCTGATCCAGCCGACGATCGGGGCGCCCACCGGCGTACCACCGGCGAAGACCATCATGTACAGGCTCATCACCCGGCCGCGCATGGCCGGGTCGGCCGCCATCTGGACGCTGGTGTTCGCGCTGATGTTGGTCGTCAGACCGATCATGCCGATCGGCAGGAGCAGCAGCGAGAACAGCCAGACGGACGGCGACATGGAGGCGATGACCTCCAGCAGACCGAACAGGGTGCCGGCGCCGACCAGCATCCGCAGCCGCGACGAGCCGCGGCGGGCGGCGAGCAGGGCCCCGGCGAGGGAGCCCGCGGCCATCAGGATGTTGAAGAACGAGTACATCCCGGCGCCGCCGTGAAAGACCTCGTCCGCGAAGGCGGTCAGGAAGATCGGGAAGTTGAACCCGAACGTGCCGACGAAGCCGACGAGGACGATCGGCCAGATCAGCTCCGGGCGGCCGGAGACGTAACGCAGCCCCTCGCGCAGCTGGCCCTTGGCGCGCGGTACGACCACGGCCTTGTGCAGCTCGCTCGTGCGCATCATCATCAGGCCGACGAGCGGCGCGAGGAACGACAGGCCGTTGAACATGAAGGCCCAGCCGCTGCCGACCGAGGTGATCAGCACACCCGCGACGGCGGGACCGATGAGCCGGGCGGACTGGAAGTTCGCCGAGTTCAGACTGACCGCGTTGCGCAGCTGGGCGGGGCCGACCATCTCGGAGACGAACGACTGGCGGGCCGGGTTGTCCACGACCGTGACCATGCCGAGCAGGAACGCGATCAGGTAGACGTGCCACACCTGGACCACGCCGGACAGCGTGAGCACCGCGAGCGCGACACCGCACAGGCCGAGCGCGGCCTGGCTGATGAGCAGGAGCTTGCGCTTGGGCATGCGGTCGGCGATGACGCCGCCGTACAGGCCGAAGAGCAGCATGGGGAGGAACTGGAGTGCCGTGGTGATGCCGACGGCGGCGGCGGACCCGGTGAGGCTCAGGACGAGCCAGTCCTGCGTGATGCGGGACATCCAGGTACCGGTGTTGGAGATCACGGCGCCGGTTGCGAACAGGCGGTAGTTACGGATCTTCAGCGACGAGAAGGTCCCGCCGGGCTTGCTCTCGTGGGTGGAAGTCGGTGCGGGGGCGGAGTCTGCTCCGGATCCCGTACTCAAAAGGGTTCGCCTCCTCGGGCGTGGACATGGTGCTGACTGACGGGGATGCGGCGGTGGGGGCGGTGCGCCGGTCATGGTCCGGCGCGGCCCGCTCCGCTACAGGTGGGCGAGCTTCTCCAGCACGGGGGCCGCGTTGCGAAGCGTCTCCCACTCGTCCTCGTCCAGGCCTTCGGCAAGGGTGGTCAGCCAGGCGTTCCGCTTGTTGCGGCTCTCGGCGAGCATGGCCTCGGCCTGCTCGGTCTGGCTGACCATCTTCTGACGACGGTCATCGGGGTGCGGTTCCAGTCTGACAAGTCCCTTGGCTTCCAGCAGCGCGACGATGCGGGTCATCGACGGGGGCTGCACATGCTCCTTGCGGGCCAGCTCACCGGGGGTGGCCGAACCGCAGCGGGCGAGCGTGCCGAGCACCGACATCTCGGTGGGGCTCAGCGACTCGTCGACGCGCTGGTGCTTGAGGCGCCGGCCGAGCAGCATGACGGCGGAACGAAGGGAGCTCACGGCGGCGGCACTGTCGCTGTCGTGGATCAGGTCAGGCATGTTTGTTAGCGTAACTCATTACCTACCCTAAAGACCACTCGTGTTACACGCGCGAGACCCGAATCACCAATCGATCACCCAAACGAGTGAGTCAGTTCCGGAAAGTCACGTGTATCGGGCCCGGGGAACGTAACCCTGCATGACATGGGATCGACAGTGCTCAGCCTGCGGATAGACGGTGAGCTGCTCGACCGGCTCAAGCAGCACGCCGCCAGACGCGGAATGAGCGTCCAGGACTATGTGGTCCGGACGCTCATTCGCGATGACTTCGACGAGCGCTTCCAGGCGGCCGTCGACGGGACGGAGAAGTTCTACGGAGCGGGCGGGCGCGCGGCCGAGGAGGTCACCTGACCCCCTCGGCCGCGCGCCCGCCCGCGAGGGATCACGTGAGGCCGAGCGCCGGCATCGCGTAGTAGAAGACGAAGACCGCCGACACCACGTACATGGCCACCGGCACCGAGCGACCGCGCCCGGCGGCCAGCCGCAGCACGCAGAACGCGATGAAGCCGACGCCGATGCCGTTGGTGATCGAGTACGTGAACGGCATCATCACCATGGCGAGGAAGGCCGGCATCGAGAGCGTGTAGTCGCTCCAGTCGATGTCCCGCACCGAGCCCGCGATGATCAGGAAGCCCACCGCCAGCAGGGCCGGAGTGGCCGCCTGCGAGGGGACCATCGTCGCCAGTGGTGTCAGGAACAGCGCCGCCGTGAACAGCAGACCCGTCACGATGCTCGCGAAGCCCGTGCGGGCCCCCTCACCGACACCCGCCGTGGACTCCACGAAGCAGGTGCCCGCCGAGGCGGAGCCCGCGCCGCCCGCGGCGACCGCGATGCCGTCGACGAACAGCACCTTGTTGATGCCGGGGAAGTTGCCGTCCTTGTCCGTCAGCTTGGCCTCGTCGCCGACGCCGAGGATGGTGCCCATCGCGTCGAAGAAGCAGGACAGCAGCACGGTGAAGACGAACAGGATGCCGGTGAGCATCCCGACCTTGTCGAAGCCGCCGAACAGGCTGACCTTGCCGATCAGCCCGAAGTCCGGCGAGGCGACGGGGTTGCCCGGCCACTGCGGGACGGTCAGGCCCCAGGCCTCGCCCGGCAGGTCCGCGATCGCGTCGATGATCAGCGCGACGACCGTCATCGCGACGATGGAGATCAGGATCGCGCCCGGCACCTTGCGGACGATCAGCGCGAGCGTGAGCAGCGCGCCGAGCACGAAGACCAGCACGGGCCAGCCGTTGAGGTGGCCGTCGTTGCCGAGCTGCAGCGGGACGGTGGTGTGCGCGACGTCCGGGATGCGGGAGACGAAGCCGGAGTCGACCAGACCGATCAGCAGGATGAAGAGGCCGATGCCGATCGCGATGCCCTTGCGGAGCGAGGTCGGTACGGCGTTCATCACGCGTTCCCGCAGGCCGGTCGCGACCAGCAGCATGACCACGATGCCCGCGAGGACGACCATGCCCATCGCGTCGGGCCAGCTCATCCGGGGGGCGAGCTGGAGGGCGACGACGGTGTTGACGCCGAGGCCGGCGGCCAGCGCGATCGGCACGTTGCCGATGACCCCCATGAGGAGCGTGGAGAACGCGGCCACCAGCACCGTCGCGGTGACCAGCTGGCCGCTGTCGAGCTGATGCCCGTACATGTCCTTCGCGCTGCCCAGGATGATCGGGTTCAGCACGATGATGTACGCCATCGCGAAGAAGGTGGCGAATCCGCCACGGATCTCGCGCGCGACCGACGACCCCCGCTCGGAGATCTTGAAGAAACGGTCCAGGCCTCCGGAGGGCTGGGGAGCCGGGGGCTGTCCGGAGTCGACCGGAGCGGTGGCCGAGGGGGGCATCTAAGACCTCAGTCATACGTAGAGGGGGACTAAATGTGGTCAGCTTTGGACTTTCACACGAATAATTCGAGACAGTCGTAAGCAGATTCAGTATGAATACATAAGGCGAAGATCGCTATCTCCGCGCGTAGACCCTTGGGCCGACTGGCCCGGCGGCCTTTATGTACGCGCCGCATACACTGACTGCATGGCGAAGTGGACACCGAAGCACGAGGCACCCGAGCCCCTGGAGGGGCCCGTCGTCGCCACCATCACCGGCGGCACGATCCTCTGGTTCGTCCTCTTCCTCGTCCAGCTCCCGTTCTACGGCTGGTTCGACGACCACGGGCACCTGTGGTGGGTATGGACCTGCCTGGCCGGCGGAGGCCTCGGCCTGATCGGCATCTGGTACGTACGGGGACGCGACGCCGCGATCAAGCGGGCCGAGGCCGCCGACGCGGGCCCGCAGAGCGATTCGGACACTCCCGGCGCCACCGCCTGAAAGCGGACCCCGGCGCGGGCCGCGTACCACCACGGGACGATTCCCGTCCTCCCCCGGTCTGATCTTCGGATCACCCGGTGGGTGAACCGGACGTTCCACCCGTACCGTCAGAACCATGACTCAGCGGGCACTCGACCCCTCAGGGGATGAGCCGAACAGATCCTCCGTGCCTTCCGGCACCGACCGGCCGGTGATGATCGACGCCGGCAGCGAGCTCGACCCGGTGCACCCGGTCGAGCCCCCGGCCCCGGGCGGCGGGCGCGGGCTGACCTCGGCCGAGGTCGCGGAGCGGATCGCCCGGGGCGAGGTCAACGACGTCCCCGTGCGCTCGTCCCGGTCCGTGCGCGAGATCGTCCGCGCCAACGTCTTCACCCGGTTCAACCTGATCATCGGCGTGCTCTGGCTGATCATGCTGTTCGTCGCGCCGATCCAGGACAGCCTCTTCGGCTTCGTGATCATCGCCAACACCGGCATCGGCATCGTCCAGGAGTGGCGGGCCAAGAAGACCCTGGACAGCCTCGCGGTCATCGGCGAGGCCAAACCCACCGTCCGGCGGGACGGGGTCGCCGCCGAGATCTCCACCTCCGAGATCGTCCTGGGCGACCTCGTCGAGCTCGGCCCCGGCGACAAGGTCGTGGTCGACGGCACGGTCGCGGAGGCCGACAGCCTGGAGATCGACGAGTCCCTGCTGACCGGCGAGGCCGACCCGGTCCTCAAGCGCGCCGGCGACCCGGTCATGTCCGGCAGCTTCGTCGTCGCGGGCGGCGGCGCCTTCGCCGCGACCAAGGTCGGCCGCGAGGCCTACGCCGCACAGCTCGCGGAGGAGGCCTCCCGCTTCACGCTCGTCCAGTCCGAGCTGCGCAGCGGCATCTCCACCATCCTCAAGTACGTCACCTGGATGATGATCCCGACCGCGATCGGGCTGATCCTCAGCCAGCTGGTCGTCAAGGACCACAACTTCAAGGACTCCGTCGCCCGGACCGTCGGCGGCATCGTCCCGATGATCCCGGAGGGCCTGGTCCTGCTCACCTCGGTCGCCTTCGCGATCGGGGTGGTCCGGCTGGGCCGCAAACAGTGCCTGGTCCAGGAGCTCCCCGCCATCGAGGGCCTGGCCCGGGTCGACGTCGTCTGCCTGGACAAGACCGGCACCCTCACCGAGGGCGGCATGGACGTCACCGAGGCCCGCGCGCTGAACGGCACCGACGAGCCCTACCTGCACCGCGTACTGGCCGCCTTCGGCGCCTCCGACCCACGGCCCAACGCCAGCCTCCAGGCGATCATCGACGCCTACCCGGTCCCGGACGGCGAGGGCTGGCACGTCACCCAGGCGCTGCCGTTCTCCTCGGCCCGCAAGTACAGCGGCGCCGCCTTCGACGAGGCCGGCGGGCAGTCCTCCGGCTGGCTGCTCGGCGCCCCCGACGTGCTGCTCCCCGAGGACGACCCTGCTCTCACCGAGATCGAGCAGCTCAACCAGCAGGGCCTGCGCGTCCTGCTCCTGGCCCGCGTGGACGGGCAGCTCGACGACCCCGCGACGGCGACCGGGGCGGAGCCGGCCGCGCTCATCGTCCTGGAGCAGCGGCTGCGGCCCGACGCGCAGGAGACGCTCGCCTACTTCGCCGACCAGCGGGTCGCCACGAAGGTGATCTCCGGCGACAACGCCGTATCGGTCGGCGCCGTCGCCGCGAAGCTCGGACTGCCGGGCGCCGAGCACACCCTGGACGCGCGCCGGCTGCCCACCGACCCGGACGAGATGGCCACCGCCATGGAGGAGAACGCGGTCTTCGGCCGCGTCACCCCGCAGCAGAAGCGCGAGATGGTCGCCGCCCTCCAGTCCCGCGGCCACACCGTCGCGATGACCGGCGACGGCGTCAACGACGTGCTCGCCCTCAAGGACGCCGACATCGGCGTCTCGATGGGCTCCGGCTCGGAGGCGACCCGCGCGGTCGCCCAGATCGTGCTGCTCAACAACAGCTTCGCGACGCTGCCGTCCGTCGTCGCCGAGGGCCGCCGGGTCATCGGCAACATCACCCGGGTCGCCACCCTGTTCCTGACGAAGACCGTCTACTCGGTGCTGCTGGCCGTCCTGGTGGTCTGCTTCCAGGTCGAGTACCCGTTCCTGCCCCGGCACCTGACCCTGCTGTCGACACTGACCATCGGCATCCCGGCGTTCTTCCTCGCCCTGGCCCCCAACAAGGAGCGCGCGCACCCCCACTTCGTGCGGCGCGTCATGCGGTACGCGGTCCCGTCCGGCACGATCGCGGCCGTCGCCACCTTCGTGACGTACCTGCTGGCCCGGCACCACTACACCGGGTCCGGCGCGCTGGACGCGGAGACCAGCGCGGCCACACTCACGCTGTTCCTGGTCTCGATGTGGGTCCTGGCGATCATCGCCCGCCCCTACACCTGGTGGCGGATCTGCCTGGTGGCGGCGATGGGGATCGCGTTCCTGATCGTGCTGGTCGTGCCGTGGCTGCAGGACTTCTTCGCACTGAAGCTGGTGGGCGCGACGATGCCGTGGACGGCGGTGGGCATCGCCGTGATCGCCTCGGCGGCGCTGGAGTTCGCCTGGCGACTGGTGAGCCGCCGCTTCCCGGTGTAGCGGGAAGCGGCGGCCCGCCGCGCGGAGGCTACTTCACGTCGACGAAGTCACCCGTGGAGTTGACGGCCGGAGTGGAGGCCGTACCGGCGAAGCTGTAGCGCCAGTAACCGTCGACCGAGGCCTTCACCGTGGTCTTCAGGGCGCCGGTGCTGTTCGTCTTGACGGTCTTCACCGTGCCCCAGGTCTTGCCGCCCTTCTTGAGGAACTGCAGCTTGACCGACTGGCTGGTGTAGCCGTGGTACTTGAAGTCGTCCCAGTTGGCCCGTGCCAGCTTGCCGGTGACCGTGAGGGTCTTGCCCTTCTTCACCGGCTCGGGGGCGGCGTTGACGGTCTGCGTGGCCGCCCGCTGGAACTTGAAGGACGCGGCCTTCTCCTTCCAGACGAAGTCGCCGTCCTTGGCGTCCACCCACGCGTCGACGTACCAGGTACCGGCGACGTCGTTGGAGTACGGCAGGTCGACCTTCGGGTCGACGGTGAACGACGCGGTGCAGGTGCTGCCGGAGCACTTGGTGCTGGTCGGCGACAGGTAGCCGAACCCGGGGCCGACCAGCTCGATCTCCATCCCCTTGATGCCGGAGTTGTCCTTGCCGGTCACCGCGACGGAGAACTTCTTGACGGCGCTGGTGCCGACCACCACGTTCTTGCCACCGTTGACCGTGACCTTGGTGATGGCGGTGTCGCCCGAGTGGCCGTTGGCCTGGGCGGCCGGTACGGCGAGGGCCAGCAGTGCCAGAGCACCGACGGCGACGGTCGCGGAGGTACGCATGCGCATGTGTTTCCCCGTGGGAAAGGGCCCCTGGCGCGCAAGCGCACCGGCAGGGCCGATCGGTCTGTTGAGCCGGAGTGGCTCAACAGACCAGACAAACGACGGATGTGAAGGGTTGCCCACGCATATGAAGATTTTGCGAAGGATCTCGAATTCGTGGGGCCGGAGCCTCAGTCGAACCAGCGGTCCCGGGCCAGTTCCCCGGTGCGGGACGGGTCCTCCAGCAGCGCCGCGACCTCGAAGCGGCGCGGCCACTGGCCCGCCGCCCAGGCCAGGCCCGCCGCGACGCCCTCCAGGGTGGCGGCGTGCACCGTGCCGTCAGGGGTGCGGCGCCAGTCCAGTTCGACGCCGCCCGCGCGCAGTTCGCCGTGCTCGACGTACGTGTCCGGGGTGCCCCGGCCGAGCAAAACGCGCACCGACTCCGGGACCTGGTGCTCCTCGCCCTCGGACGTCACCTCCGCCTCGACGCTCTCGCCGAGCCGCCGCACCTGGAACAGCTCGGCCAGCTCCGCCGCGTTCGCCGGGGCGACCGGCAGCAGCGGCAGCCCCCCGGTCAGCGGCAGCAGGTCGGGGGCGTCCGCGATCACCGCGTCCGCCGCGTCGACCACCCGCACCTCGCCGTCGACCACGGCCCGCAGCTCGTCCGGCAGCGTGACCTGCTCCGGGTCCAGCTCGGCCAGGGCGGTGTACAGGGAGTGCAGTTGTACGGGACCGACCGGGCGGTCCCCGTCCGCGAGCCGGCCGAGGAGTTCGGCGGCGCCGCCGGGCTCGTCCAGCAGGGCGGCGACCGAGGTCCGGACACCGAGGGCGCGCAGCACCTGGGCGTCGTCGAAACCGGTGGCGTCGGCGGAGTCGTACAGGCCCGCCAGCCGGGGATCTCCGCCGTCGGCGCGCAGGCCCGCCGGGCGGCGGCCGTCCAGCACCGGGTGATCGCGCAGCCACCAGGCGGTGTACGGGCGCACGGACTGCGTGGTGCCGTCCGGGAGGAGTACCCGGACCGGCTGGGTGAGGGCGTCGCGCAGCGGCGGCCTGGCGAGCATCGCGAGCGCCTGGGGCCAGGCGTCGTCGTCGACCAGGTCGAGGTCGCGGACGGCGACGAGTTCGGTGGCGACGGGCGGCACCACCGTGTCCGGGAGCTGGTCGAGGATGTCCTCGCACCAGACGTCCACGGCGTCCAGCAGCCCGGCGTCGTCGGGCTCCGCGAAGTCGCCGTCGCGGGGCTCCAGTTCGTCCGGGTCCAGGACCACGTCGGTGGCCCGCACCAGTGCGAAGGTGGCCAGCACTCCGCAGGCGGTGAGCGGCTGTTCGCCCCAGCGCTCGGCCAGCTCCTCGTCGCACAGGGCGAGTTCGCCCTCGCGCATGACGGCGGCGAACGGACTGCCGGGCAGCACGAGCTCACCGGCCGGGGCGGGCTCGCCGTCCTCGTCGGGCAGGGCGAGCGCGCCGAGCCAGGGTTCGTCGCCCGGCACCAGGCCGGCGTCCCGGACGAGCGTGAGGACGGTCTCCGCCAGCTCGTCGCCGTCCAGCGCGTCCTCGTCCCAGATCTCGCCCGCGTCCAGCGAACCGGCGACGGCGGCCCGCACCTGCGGGGTCGTCAGGACGGCGCGCGGGGTGGCGGGCAGCGCGCCCAGCTTCTCCAGGAGCGGGTGCGCGGCGTCCGGGTGGGCGACCTTCAGCCCGAGCCGGGCGAGCCGGTCCAGGACCGGGCCGGTCAGCGCGTCCGGGAGCGGCAGCAGGACCTGGCGGGGGCCGATGGTGGTGCGGGGGACGGCCGGGGCGTCGGGGTCCGCGCCCCGGGAGGCCGTACCGGCGAGCGGCACCGGGAGGCCGGAGAGCCGGTCCGGGTCGATGCCGGCCAGGCTGTCGTACAGCCGCCGCCACCAGCCCGGGTCGCGCTCCAGACCGGCCAGCCGGTCGATCGCCTCGGTCAGCGGGACCCGGGCGACGCCGAGCGTGCGCAGTTCGACGCGGCGCTCAAGCCCGGCGGGCAGCAGGCAGGGCAGCACCTCGGCCAGCACGGTGACGGTCTCGGCGCCTACCCCCTCCAGCACCTCGGCCTCCAGCGGCCGCAGCGCGGTGGTGGCCTTGCGGCCCTCGTCGGCAGCGGCGTCCCAGCTGTCCCACCGGTCCGGCTCGGCGGCGGGGTCGCGCGGGGCTGCGGGCTCCAGGAACGCGACGCGCGGCAGCCGTTCCAGGATCGCGGCGCGCAGCGCGCCGTCCAGCTCGCCCTTGCCGAGCGGTCCGGGCACGAGCGCGATGGTGGCGACGGAGACCGGCTGCCAGTCGGCGAGCAGCTCGGCGTAGGCGTCGGCCGCGCGCTGCACCAGGAAGTCGGTGAGCGGGCCCGGCGCGGGGTGGCGGCGGGTGGTGTCCAGCGGCAGCGAGGCGATGAGCAGCGCGGGGACGCCGAGCGGTTCGTCGGTGGGCGTCGGCGCGTGCACGACCGGGGCGGTGCGGGGGTGCACCGGGGCGCCCTCCGCGTCCACCGGGACGGCCCAGGTCACCGACCAGTGAGGGCGCAGCCGTTCCTCCAGCGGGCGGCCGACGAGCAGTTCGGGCTCGACGGCTCCGTGCCGGGCGACGGTGCGCCAGCGGTTCGTACCGTGCTCCGAGTCCTCGACGTGGACGTACGGGCCGTGCTGCGAGCGGCGCAACGTCCGTACGGTGTCCGGGGTTTCGATGACGATCTCGTCGAGCCCGCCCAGCGTGAGCAGCAGCGCGTCGTCGACGGCGGTGAGCAGCCGGCCGACCAGGTCCTCGGCGCCGCCGTCGCGCAGCGGCAGGACGACGACGGTGTCGTAGCCGTCCGGTGCGGTGCCCTCGGCGGGCAGCGGGAGGCGCAGCAGGGGTACGTGTCCGTCGCGGCGGCGCAGTTCGTCGCCGAGTCCGGGGCTGCCGATGGCGGCGTCCCGGGCGAGGTCGCGGGCCTCGGCCAGGGACCAGCGCACGCCGCCGTGCCGCCCGATGACGGCGGGCTCGTCGCTCACCGCCAGCACGGCGGCGAACCCGACGCCGAACCGTCCGACGGCGGCCTCGTGGCCCTCGCGCTTGGCGGACGCGCGCAGGGTGGACAGCGACTCCACGCCGGTGGCGTCCAGCGGGGCGCCGGTGTTCGCGGCGGCGAGGACGGCGGGGGCGTCGCCGGCCCCCGGGTGCAGGGTGAGCCGGAGCCGGCCGGACACCCGGGCGCGGGCGGCGGCGTCGGCGGCGTTCTGGGCCAGCTCGACGACGAGGCGGTCGCGGTAGCCGCCCAGCGCGAGGTCCTCCTCGGCGTTGGCGTCCTCCCGGAAGCGGGCGGGGCCGGCGCCCCAGGCGTCGAGCACGCGGCGCCGCAGCCGTGCGGTGCCGAACGGGTCGGCCCCCTCGGTCGCATTCATGCTCACGCTGTGACTCCCTCTTCCGGTTACGGGTCCCGTGCCGCCAAGTGTGCGCCCCGAAGCTACCGGGTCCCCGCGCGGGCGCCCC
Source organism: Streptomyces sp. 840.1 (assembly GCF_003751445.1). Lineage (NCBI taxonomy): Bacteria > Bacillati > Actinomycetota > Actinomycetes > Kitasatosporales > Streptomycetaceae > Streptomyces > Streptomyces sp. 840.1. The sequence goes on from NZ_RJUU01000001.1 coordinate 1,620,584, forward strand.
TGTCCTCCATCGCCGGACGGGCTGAAACCAGCTGCACCGCACACCACAGCCCCGGTTCCGTCCTCCATCGCCGGACGGGCCCGGTTCTGGACGCCCTGCCCGTAAGTCCCGCCCTGCCCGTAAGACCCGCCCTTCCGGCCGGATCCGGCCCGTCCGGCGTTCGAGGACGGAACCGGCAGGCCGGGGTGACCCGCGCCCCGCGGAGGGGGCCGGGTCTCGTGGCGGCAGCCTCAGGAGTGGCCGAGGTCCTCCGACGGCGCATCCGGGTCCACCGGCACCGAGCCGGAATCCCGCGCCGGCCGGAGCGGGTACTCGTCCACCCGCATCGTGTCCAGCGCATGCGGCGCCGGCTTCGGCGGCTTCGGCATCACCGCGGCCTCCGAGTGCCCACCGCAGCCGTACGACAGGGACACCACGTGCCCGTCCGCCGGACCGAACTCGTTCGCGCACACCCCGAAGGCCTGCTTCAGGGAACCCGCCAGCGGCACCAGGAAGGCGCACGACACACACGTCGCCGGGGCCGCCTGGGCCATCGGCGTCTTCGCGCCGAAGCCCTCGTCCCAGCGGTCGGCCGCCGCGTACAGCCCGTACCGCGACAGCACCCGCGCCCGCCGCATGCCCAGCTCGTCCGCGACCGCCGCGATCGAACCGCGGCGCGGCGGCTCCGGGCGCGTCGTCAGTTCCGCGTCCTCGGACTCGACGAGCTCGGCCAGCTCGCCCGAGACCGCGGCCACCGCGGAGTTCGGCGGCAGCTCGTCCTCGCCGGTGTAGCCCGGCTCCAGGCGCAGATCGTCCGCCTCGGTGGGCAGCAGATCGCCCGGCCCCATGTCGCCCGGCCGCAGCCGCTCGCTCCACGGCACCCACTCCGGCGCGAGCAGCGCCTCGTCGCCCGGCAGCAGCACCGTTTCGTCAAGGGTGACGTTCTTGGCGCGGGAGGCCCTGGCGACCGTCACCGCCCAGCGCCAGCCCCGGTAGGCCGGGTCCTTGCACTCGAAGTAGTGCGTGACGACCCGGTCCCCCTCGGGGACCACGGCCACATGCTCACCCACGACCCCTGGCGCGGCTGCCTCCTCGGCCGCCGCGCGGGCGAGGCCTACGGCCTCGGCGCACAAACGGTCGGGAACAGGGGTACGGGCCGTACGGCTTCTCGTCGTCGCAGCACTCACAGGTCTCGCTTCTCTCCTACGCCAGTCTCACGAGCGCGCCAGCACATCCATCGATTTCAGCCATTCGGTTGCGGGCGGAGCGGACCTGGGGGCCGCGTCGACGTCCACACCCGTTGTGCCTGCCTCGGGCGCACCTTCCGCAACCCATTCTGCGGGATCGCTGAGAGGCGCGCGGCCAAGAACAACCGCCGGTGGCGCGCTACGCACGCTACCCTCTCCGCCGCTTCCCGCCCACCTGTCCGCCCCAAACGACGCCGTATCCGGTGCCGTGTCCCGTGTAAAGGGCGCTGCCCGGCCATCCGTACGGACCGGTCCGCACCCCCTGCGACCTGGCAGGTCACTGACCCGACAGGGCATTGCCCGCCGCGCCCCGCGCCTGTCCCGGTTCGTGACGACGGGTCCTGGGGCAGTATGACCAAGTGGCTTCTGCCCGGTCGCACGACGGACCCGGCCCGCTCCGCAGGGCGGGCCGGACGATCGGTCATGCCCTGCGGTCCCCGTTCACCGGGACCGCCCGGGGCATCCGGAAGGCGACGCACGCCCACGGGGCGGGTGAGTCCGGACTCGGCAAGCTGATCGAGCTGCACGCGGTGAACGGCGCGGGCGACGTGATGATCACGGTCGCGCTGGCGTCCACGGTGTTCTTCTCCGTACCGACGGACCAGGCCCGCGGCCGGGTCGCGCTGTACCTCGCCGTCACCATGGCGCCGTTCATCCTCCTCGCCCCGGTCATCGGCCCGCTCCTGGACCGGCTGCCGCACGGCCGCCGCGCCGCGATGGCGGGCTCCATGCTGGCCCGTGCGCTGCTGGCGCTCACCATGTCGGGCGCGGTCGCCACCGGCGGCCTGGAGCTGTATCCGGCGGCCCTGGGCGTCCTGGTCTGCTCGAAGGCGTACGGGGTCGTGCGCAGCGCCGTCGTACCGCGCCTGCTGCCACCCCGCTTCTCGCTGGTGAAAGCGAACTCACGGGTCACCCTCGCCGGCCTGCTCGCCACCGGCGCGGCCGCTCCGGTCGGCGCGGGGCTCCAGACGATCGGCCCGCCGTGGCCGCTGTACGGCGCGTCCGCGATCTTCGTCGGCGGCGCCGTCCTCGCCTTCACCCTGCCGCCCAAGGTGGACTCGGCGAAGGGCGAGCGCAAGGCGCACCTCGTGCACCCGCACGACGAGGGCACCGTCCGGCCCGAGCCGCTCCGCGCGAGCGCCGCGCCCGGGAGCACGAAGAAGTCCTCCCGGTCCCGGGAGAGGAACGGCGAGAAGAGGAACGGCGAGAAGCGGCCGGGGCTGCGTTCGGTCGGCCCGTCCGTCCTGCACGGCCTCCAGGCCAATGCCGCGCACCGCGCGCTCTCCGGCTTCCTGATCTTCTTCCTGGCGTTCCTGCTGCGCGAGCAGCCGCTCTCCGGTCAGAGCGCCGCGATCTCGCTCGGCATCGTCGGCGTGGCGGCCGGGGCGGGCAACGCGCTGGGCACGGCGGTCGGCTCCTGGCTCAGGGCGCGCGGCCCGGAGATCATCATCGCCTCGGTCCTGGGCCTGGCACTGGGCGTGGCCGTACTGGCCGCGGCCTTCTTCAGCACGGTCATGGTCGCCGCGCTCGCGGCCACGGCGGGCTTCACCCAGGCCCTGTCGAAGCTGTCGCTGGACGCGATGATCCAGCGCGACGTGCCGGAGGAGGTGCGCACCTCGGCGTTCGCCCGTTCCGAGACGCTGCTCCAGATGGCGTGGGTGGTCGGCGGCGCGATCGGGATCTCGCTCCCCCTCAACGGCGTACTGGGCATGGCGGTCGCCGCGGGCGTCCTCGCGCTCGGCGCCGCGGCCTCCGTACGGGGGCTGCTGGGCGCCGCGCGGCGCGGCTCGCCGCACCCCCGCGTGGCATGAGCCGGAGCGACCGATAACCTTCGGGCCATGACCGTTGCGTTCTTCTCCGGTAAGGGCCGTCGAATCGGCGTCGCTCTTGGTGCCGTGTCCGCGGGACTCCTTGTCCTCTCCGCCTGCGACAAGCCGACGCCACTCGCCACCGTGACGGTCGGCGACAACTCGGTGCACACCGAGGCGTCCTGCTACAACGACGGCAAGGCCCTCAAGACCTCCGACATCAAGGGCTGCCTCAACCAAAAGGCCGACAAGACCGTCGACGTCGCGATGGACGACAAGGTCCACTTCGGCGTGGACCCCTCGGTCTCGGACAACGGCTGGACGCTCTTCATCAACGGCCAGCAGGCCGAGCAGGAGCCGTACAAGAAGACCTTCCGGACCATCCCGGGCAGCGCCTTCTTCTCCAGCCAGAACGGCGAGACCACGGCGGACAAGACGCAGATCAGCATCGTGGAGACCAAGGGCAAGGAGCTGCTGGGCATCTGGCACTTCGAGCTCAAGAAGACCAGCTGATCCCGTCCCACCGATCTGCTCCCGCCGATCCGTCCCGTTCCGCTGATCCCTCCAGCTGATTCCCTCCCGGCCCCGGAGGTTCCCCCCGTGCGTGTGCTCGTCGTGACCGCTGTCCCGGTGGAACGGGACGCGGTCACGCGTGCGTTCGGGGACGGCTCCGAGGTGTCGGTGCGCCGGGTGCCGGGCGCGGAGATCCACCGCGCGGGACCCTTCGACGTACTCGCGGGCGAGGCGGGACCGGCCGCCGCGGCGGCCTCCGCCGCGTTCGCCCTGGCCTCGGACCGCTACGACCTGGTGATCTCGGCGGGCATCGGCGGCGGCTTCGCCGGCGTCGCCCCGGTCGGCTCGCTCGTGGTGGCGGGGCGCGTCATCGCCGCGGACCTCGGCGCCGAGACCGCCGGGGGCTTCGTCCCCGTCACCGCGCTGGGCTTCGGCCGCGACCGGCACCACCCGCCCGGCCCCCTGGTCCGCGCGGTGGCCGACGCGACCCGCGCGGTGACCGGCGACATCCTCACCGTCTCCACGGTGACCGGCAGCGCCGAACGCGCCGCCGCCCTCCTCGCCGCGCACCCCGGGGCCGCCGCCGAGGCCATGGAGGGGTTCGGGGTCGCGGAGGCGGCCGACCGGCTCGGGCTGCCCGTCCTGGAGCTCAGAGCCGTCTCGAACGCCGTCGGCCCCCGCGACCGCGACGCCTGGCGCATCGGCGACGCGCTGGCCGCGCTCACCGACGCGTTCGGCAAGCTCATACCCGTACTGGAAGGCTGGACGACCCACCATGACCGACACGACTCCTGACCCGCTCGCCGGCCCGCTGCGCATCGCCTTCTCGCCGTGCCCGAACGACACGTTCGTCTTCGACGCCTGGGCGCACGGCCGGGTCTCCGGCGCGCCCGCCCTCGACGTCACCTTCGCGGACATCGACATCACCAACGGCATGGCCGAGCGCGGCGAGCTGGACGTCCTGAAGGTCTCGTACGCGGTGCTGCCCTGGGTGCTTGAGGAGTACGCGCTGCTGCCGTGCGGCGGCGCGCTGGGCCGGGGCTGCGGGCCGCTCGTCCTGACGCGGGAGCCCGGCACCGACCTGACGGGCCGGACCGTCGCCGTGCCGAGCGAGCGCTCCACGGCCTACCTGCTGTTCCGGCTCTGGGCGGCGGAGGCGGTACCGGGCGGCGTGGGCGAGATCGTCGTCATGCCGTTCGACGAGATCATGCCGGCGGTACGGGACGGCAAGGTCGACGCCGGCCTCGTCATCCACGAGGCGCGCTTCACGTACCAGAACTACGGTCTGCACAACCTGGCCGACATGGGCCGCCACTGGGAGGACACGACCGGTCTCCCGATCCCGCTCGGCGCGATCATCGCGAAGCGCTCCCTGGGCGCGGACACCCTGAAGCTGCTCGCGGAGTCGGTGCGCACGTCGGTACGGATGGCGTGGGACGATCCGCAGGCCTCGCGCCCGTACGTCCAGGAGCACGCCCAGGAGATGGACCCGTCCGTCGCTGACCAGCACATCGGCCTGTACGTGAACGAGTTCACCGCCGACCTCGGCGAGGACGGCTACGCGGCGATCCGGGGCCTGCTGACCCGCGCCGCGGCCGAGGGACTGGTGCCTCCCCTCGGACCGGACGCGCTGTCCTACCCCTGAAACCGCCGTGTCCCGTGCGTGCCCCGCGCGTCCGTCACACGTCGAGCTGGTCCGCGACCGCGCGCAACAGGCCGGCGATCTTGGCGCCCGACGCCTTGTCCGGGTAGCGGCCGCGCTCCAGCTGCGGCGTGATGTTCTCCAGGACCGTCGTCAGGTCCTGCACGATCGACGCCAGCTCGTCCGGCTTGCGGCGCTGGGCGGCCGCGACGGACGGGGTGGGGTCGAGGATCGCCACGGAGAGCGCCTGGTCACCGCGCTGTCCGGCGACCACGCCGAATTCGACGCGCTGGCCGGGCTTGAGTGCGTCGACTCCGGACGGGAGCACGGACGAGTGCACGAAGACGTCGCTGCCGTCGTCGCGGGAGAGAAAGCCGAAGCCCTTCTCGCTGTTGAACCACTTGACCTTGCCAGTCGGCAAAGCACGCACCCCATCTCAACCCGTATGCCGGAACAAAGCCTCAGCAGGTCAGGCCGTCCAGCCGGCGCGCTCCCCCTGCTGGCAGAAGCCTCCACAGGTGAAGTACCCCTCGTCAAGCCTGGTCATCCGGACTGGTGTCCTGAAAGAACTACTCTGACGGTGTGAGTACTTCCCCCTCTGGCGCGGGCGACCTGCTGGTCCGGCTCGGCGCGATCATCTTCTTCGTCGGCGCGGTGGCGACCCTGATCACCATGGCCCCGCTGTTCCTCGGCACCGAGCCGTTCCCGTCCATCGCGTACGCGGTGTGCATGCTGATGGGCGTCGGCTTCGTGGTCGCCGCCGCGGGGGTCGTCCGCTCGGCGCGGGCGGGGGCGCCGCAGCGGTAGGCGGGGGTCCGGTCCCGCCTGCGGACGCTAAGGGCTCGCCCTAGGAGCGGGCGGCCGCGTACTCGTTCAGCCAGGCCGGGAACTCCGTCAGGGACGACAGGATCACGTCCGCGCCCGCCGAGCGGAGTTCCTCCGCATCGCACGGGCCCGTCGTCACGGCCACCGACAGGGCGCCCGCGGCCCGTGCGCCGCGCACGTCGCCCGTGTGGTCGCCCACGTACACGCTCGCCCCGTGCTCCCGCAGGGCCTCCGCCTTCGCCTCGGCCCAGAGGCCGCCGGTGAGGACGTCGGGCGCGATGCCCACGTGGGTCAGGTGCAGCTTCGCGTTCGGCTCGTACTTCGCGGTGACGACCATCGTGCGGCCGCCCAGATCGCGGATCGCCTCGACCGACTCGCACGCGCCGGGCATGGCGGGAGACGGGGTGATCGCGTATGTGGGATAGATCTCACGGTAGCGGGCCGCCATCGCGGGCACCCGGGACGCCGGGAACCAGTTGACCAGCTCGTCCTCCAGCGGCGGCCCCAGCCGGCTCACCACCAGGTCGGTGTCGATCACCGCGCCCGTCTCGGCCGAAAGGGCCAGGTAGGCGGCCTTGATGCCGGGCCGGGAGTCTATGAGCGTCATGTCCAGGTCGAAGCCGACCATCAGGGGGTGCGATGCCATGGCTTCCATTGTGCCGAGCCTGCGCGGGAGCCGGTACACCCCCGGACGGGTGCACGGAGGCGGTGCTTAGACTTAGCCAAGCCTAACTTTGCTTCGCTTTTCGATTGGGTCCGATGCCAGCCGCCGCACCACGCCGCTCCAGACGCGCTCTCATGACGGCGGCGGCCGTCCTGGCGCTGCTGCTCGCCGTCCTGCTCAGCCTCGCCGTGGGGGCGCGCTCCATCGCCCCGTCCGCGGTCCTGGACGCCCTCCTGCACGGCGGGCACTCCGACGCCGCCGAGGTCGTCCGGAACATGCGGGTGCCCCGCACCCTGATCGGGCTGATGGTCGGCGCCGCCCTCGCCCTCGCCGGCACGGTGCTCCAGGGCATCACCCGTAACCCCATCGCCGACCCCGGCATCCTCGGCATCAGCCAGGGCGCTTCGGTCGGGGTGGTGCTGGCCATCGCGTACGCGGGCATCCACACGCTCACCGGGTACGTCTGGTTCGCCTTCGCGGGGGCGGCGATCGCCTCCGTCGCGGTGTACGCCATCGCCTCCAGCGGACGCGGCGGAGCCACCCCGGTGAAACTCGCGCTCGGCGGCGCCGCGATCAACGCGCTGCTGGTCTCGGTGACCATGGCCGTGCTGACGACGAAGGCGTCCGCGCTGGACGAGTTCCGGTTCTGGCAGGTCGGCTCGATCGCCGGACGCGAGGCCGAAGTCGCTCAGCAGATCTGGCCGTTCCTGCTGCTCGGGACGGTCCTCGTGCTCTCCGTGGCCCGTGGGCTCGACGCGCTGGCGCTCGGCGAGGACATGGCCAAGGGGCTCGGGCAGAAGATCGCGACGGTACGGATCGTCGGCGGCATCGGCGCCACCGTGCTGACCGGCGTCGGCGTCGCCGCGGCCGGGCCGATCGCGTTCATCGGCCTCGCCGTCCCGCACATCGCCCGCAGAGTCGTCGGCAGCGACCACCGCTGGCTGCTCCCGATGGCCGCCCTGATCGGACCCGTGATGCTGCTCGTCTCCGATGTGATCGGCCGGACAGTCTTCCCGCCGAGCGAGGTCCCGGCCGGGGTCATGACGGCGCTGATCGGGGTGCCGTTCCTGGTCACGCTGGTGCGCCGGAAGGCGGTGCCCGCGTGAGCGCCACCACGGCCGTCGTACGGCCCGCCGGGTACAGCGTCATAAGGATCGGGGCGCGCGGACGGTTCCTGCTGCACCGCCGGGCCTCGGTCGTCGCCGCCACACTCGTCGTGCTGCTGGCCGCCCTCTGCGTCGCCTACCTCTGCGTCGGCGAGAACTTCGTCGCGCCGGGCGAGGTCCTCAAGGTGATCCTGGGCCGGCCATCCGCCGACGAACTCGTCGTCGGCACGCTGCGGCTGCCGCGCATGGTCGTCGGGCTCCTCGTCGGCCTCGCCTTCGGGATAGCCGGCGCACTGATCCAGACCGTCGCCCGCAACCCCCTCGCGAGCCCGGACATCATCGGCATCAGCCAGGGCGCGAGCGCGCTCACGGTCGGCGCGATGACGTTCGGCATCACCTCGTACACCGTCCTGCCGTACCTGTCGGTGATCGGCGGGGTCGCGGCCGCCGCGCTCGTCTACGCCTTCGCCTGGCGCGGCGGGCTGCACGCCACCCGGTTCGTGCTCATCGGCATCGGCTTCGCCATCGCGCTGCGGTCCGTCACCACGCTGTTCCTGACCAAGGGCGACTACCTCGTCGCCCAGCAGGCCCAGATCTGGATGACCGGCTCGCTCAACGGCCGCGGCTACGACGAGGCCGCGCCCATCGCCTGGACGCTGCTGATCCTGCTGCCCGCCGTCCTGTGGGCGGCCCGCGCACAGCGCACCGTGACCATGGACGACGACACGGCGACCGCGCTCGGGGTGCGGCTCGGCCGGGTCCGGCTCGGGCTCGTCGCGCTCGGCGTGATCCTGGCGTCGGTGGCGACGGGGACGGCCGGGCCGGTCGACTTCGTCGCCCTGCTCGCCCCGCAGATCGCCCGCCGGATGACCCGGACCGCGCAGATCCCGCTGCTCTGCTCGGCCCTGCTCGGCGCGGTGATCGTCGTCTTCGCGGATCTGCTGGCCCGCAGGCTCTTCTCACCCACCGAACTTCCGGTGGGCGTCCTGACGGCGGCGGTCGGCGCCCCGTATCTGATCTGGCTGATCATCCGCGGTCACGGTGGCCGCAGGGGAGGCAACGCATGACCACCACGCAGAAGCAGGACGCCCAGGACACGGTGACCAGCAGGCTGACGGTGCGCGGGCTGACCCTCGCGTACGAGGACCGCACCGTCGTCCACGAACTGGACCTCGCCGTCCCGGACGGCCGGGTCACCGTCATCGTCGGGCCGAACGCCTGCGGCAAGTCGACGACGCTGCGCGCGCTGGGCCGGCTCCTCAAGCCGCGCGGCGGTGCGGTGCTGCTGGACGGCACCGAGCTGTCGAAGATCCCCACGAAGAAGATCGCCCAGTCGATCGGGCTGCTCCCGCAGACCCCGGTGGCCCCCGAGGCGATCACCGTCTCCGACCTGGTGGCCCGCGGCCGCCAGCCCCACCAGCACTGGTGGCAGCAGTGGTCGCAGGAGGACGAGCGGGCGGTGACGGACGCGATGGAGCGCACCGACATCACCGCGCTCGGCTCCCGTTCGGTGGACGAACTGTCCGGCGGACAGCGCCAGCGGGTGTGGATCGCGATGGCGCTCGCCCAGGAGACCGATCTGCTGCTGCTCGACGAGCCGACGACGTACCTCGACATCGCCCACCAGGTGGAGGTCCTCGACCTGGTGCGCCGGCTCGCCGCCCCGGCGGCGGACGGCGCCCGGGGCCGCACCGTGGTGACGGTGCTGCACGACCTCAACCAGGCGGCCAGGTACGCCGACCACCTGGTCGCGATGAAGGCGGGCCGGATCGTCGCGGAGGGCCGCCCCGAGGACGTCGTCACCGCCGAGCTCGTCCGCGAGGTCTTCGGCCTGGACGCGGTGATCGTCCCGGACCCGGTGACGGGTTCGCCGCTCGTCGTGCCGGGAGCGCCCTGGCAGCCCGCGCACGCTTCCTGAATCCCAGGACGCCGGACCCGGATTCCGCACACCCCTCTACGAAAGGCACCCCATGGCCACCTCCGTCCGCCGCCGTGGTCTCACCCTCGGCGCGCTCGCCCTGACCGGTGCGCTCGCACTCTCCGCCTGCGGATCCTCCGACTCCGGCTCCGGTTCCGAGAGCGACGGCTCCTCGTCGTCCGGTGACACCCACACCGTCAAGACGGCGATGGGCGACGTGAAGGTCCCCGCGCACCCCCAGCGGGTCGTGGTCCTGGACACCGGCGAGCTGGACTCCGCGCTCACCCTCGGCGTACAGCCGGTCGGCGGGACGCACTCGGCGACCGAGGACGGCTTCCCCGCCTACCTGCCGGCGGCGAAGACGAAGGGCATCAAGGAGGTCGGCGAGATCGCCAACCCCAACATGGAGTCCGTCGCCGCCCTGAAGCCGGACCTGATCCTCACCAGCAAGGTCCGCGACGGCGACCGCTACAAGCAGCTCAGCGCGATCGCCCCGACCGTGATGACGGAGTCCACCGGCTCGGACTGGAAGGCCAACTTCCACGTCCACGCGGAGGCGCTCGGCAAGCAGGCCGAGGCGAAGAAGGTCATCGCCGCGTACGACGCCCATGTCGCGAAGGTGACCGCGGCGCTCGGCGGCAAGAAGAAGGCGGCGGCCACCGACGTCAACTTCGTACGCTTCGTCGAGGGCGCGGACATCCGCATCTACGGCAAGCAGAACTACATCGGCTCGATCCTCGCCGACATCGGCATGGGCCGCCCCGCCATCACGGACAAGGCCAAGGACGGCTTCTCGTACGACGTCTCGCCCGAGAAGATCGACCTCGCGGACGCGGACGCCGTCTTCACCTCGACGTACGGCGACCCGGACAAGGCGGGCACGACCCGGACGATGAAGAGCGGGCTGTGGAAGAACCTGAAGGCCGCCAAGGACGGAAAGGTCTTCAAGGTCGACGACCGGCTGTGGATCGCGGGCATCGGCTACACCGCGGCCGACCAGATCCTCGACGAGTTCCAGACGAAGATGACGGGCTGACAGCGGGGCCCTTGGGCGGGCGGCATCGAGGGTCCCGGGGCGCGGGGCCCCTGTCCGTTGCCCCATTCCGGGGTGCGGGGTTCCGTCCTCAATCGCCGGACGGGCTTGGTGTGCGGGGCCCCCGCTGGGCGCCTGGTCCGGTGGGTGGGGGCCCGGGGTCCCTCCGGGGCGTCTCCTCGGACGACGAACGTGCGGCGGGTCCGCATGGGGCGCCCGGGTCTGTGTTCGTCGTCCTGCGGGGACTCCCCTGCACGCCCCCGAACCCGCCCGCCGTGCGTCTGCGACAGCAGTTTCGCCGGTGTGCAGACGCGACTGGGCCTGGGGTGGGGACGTGCAGGGGGGTCCCCGCAGGGAATGGCGTACGACCCGGGTCCCTCTCGTTGCCGGGTGAACACGCCATTTCCGAGGAGACGCCCCGGAGGGGCACCGCCCCCACCCACGGAGGCAGGCGCACCCGCACAGGCGGACCCTGGCCCCTCAGCGCCCTCCCGGCCGAGGGCCCCGCGCCCGCCACACCAGGTAGAGCGCGGAGGCCACGGCCGCGCCCCGCACCACCCAGGGCCAGGTCTGGCCGATCGCGGGGGCCATCTGCCCGTCCCCGATGGGCGCGCCCCAGCGGCCGTCCATCCGGCCCCACAGCCAGACGAGGGCGCCCGCCGCGACCACCCCGGGCAGCCCGATCGCCGCCCACTTCGCCTCCGCGCGCGACAGCTTGCGGGAGCTGTACGCGATCAGCCAGCCACCCGCCAGGGCCAGCAGCGAGCCCATCACCGCACCGGTCACCAGCAGCGCGGCGGCGAGCAGCAGCAAGGGGTGCGAGAAGCCCCGGGACGCCGCGCCCGCCTCGACCCGGACGCGGCGCAGCCGGGGCCGCCACCGCCGCCGGGGAGCGGCCGGCTCCCCCTCGTACGCCTCCTCCCCCTCCCCGGGCTCCGCCTCGGCGTCCTCGTACCCGTCCTCGTCCTCGTCCTCGTACGCGTCGTCCTCGTCGTCGTCCGCCACCGGCGGGCGCAGCAGCGCCGGGATCTCCACACCGCCGCGGAACCCCGCCACCTCGGTGCCCGCGCCGAACGCGCCGGCCTCGCCGAAGGGGCCCGGCTCAACACGCCACCAGTCGGCCTCGCTGCCGGACGGGCCGAGCTCGTCCGTGCCGGCCCGGTGCGGCGCGGACGGCCCGCCACCGGCCGGCATGCCGCCCCGCATCCCGTCCCACAGCCCGAACGGATCGCCGGACGGGTCCGCCGGGGGCTCCGACGCGCCCTTGCCGGAACTGTCTTTCCGGCTGTCTTTCCGCCCGGCCGGGCGGCCGTCCCCGCGAGGGTCCCGGCGGAGCTTCGGCCTGCGCGGCCGGGGGACGCCGGGCGCCTTCGCGGGCCCCGGCTCCGCCTCCGGCCGCTGCGGCAGCCGCACCGATCCGTCGGCCGACGAGGCCGCCGCGGCGACCAGTTCGTCGGGTGTGCCGAGCCTCCCGATGATGCGGCGCACCGCCGCGGGAGTGTCCGCGGCCTGCTTCACCCGCTGCCGGTCGATCTCGCCCCGCAACTCCGAAACGAGCCTCATCCGGGTGCCCGAGGACAGCTGTTGCTGCTGTGCCATGTCCCCGACCCGGCTCAGGTAGTCGTAGACCAGCTGATCGCTCTCGATCCCCACGCGATGGTTCCCCTCTACCGCCCTGCACCGACGGTAGCGCCCTCGGGCCCCTCCGGAGCGACTACCGTGGGACGGATGGGGATGACCACACCACCGCGGACGCTGGCCGAGGCTCTGCGCGCCCGGGACGACGAGTCCTTGGCCGGGCTGCTGCGCGCCCGGCCCGACCTCCTCAACCCCGTGCCGGGCGACATCACCCAGCTCGCGACCCGGGCGGGCACCCGTGCCTCCGTCGTCCGCGCGCTGGAACACCTCGACCGGTTCGCCCTGCAGACCGCCGAGGCGCTCGCGGTAGCGCCCGATCCCGCTCCCTACGACATCCTCCTCGGGCTGCTCACGGGTGACGGCCGGGACGACGGCGAGCTCCGCGGCGACGCGGGCGCCGCCATCGTGGACGCACTGCCTGGGGCCCTCAACACGCTGCGCGAACAGGCCCTCGTCTGGGGCGAGGACGCACGGCTGCACCTGGTGCGGACCGCCCGCGAAATCCTCGCGCCCTCACCGCAGCACCCCTCGCCCACCGGTCTCGGCCCGACCGTCTCGGAGGCCACCGCCGGCATGTCGCCGGGCCGGCTCCAGGAGATCCTCACCGCGGCCGGGCTGCCCGCCACCTACGACCCGGTCTCCGCGGTGAGCTCCCTCTCCGCGCTCTTCACCGACCGGACCCGGATGGGCGAACTGCTGGACACCGCCCCCGTGGAGGCGCTGTCGGTGCTGGACCGGCTGGTCTGGGGCCCGCCGTACGGCGAGGTGACCCCGAATCCGACGCCGCCCGTGAAGTGGCTCCGCGACCGGGGGCTGCTGCTGCCGGTGTCGACCCGCACCGTCGTACTGCCGCGCGAGGCCGCGCTGCACCTGCGGGCCGGGCGCGCCCACCGGGTGCCCGAGCCGCTGCCGCCGGTCGTGGCGGCCGCCGCCGAACGCGATCCACAGGCTGTGGACAGCGCGGCGGCCGGCCAGGCGTTCCTGTCGGTCTCCACCGTCGAGGAGCTGCTCAAGAGCTGGAACGGCGGCGGCCCCGCCATACTGCGGGCCGGCGGCCTCAGCGTCCGCGAGCTGAAGAAGACCGCGACGGTACTGGACGTGTCGGAGCCCGTCGCCGCGTTCTGGATCGAACTGGCCTACGCGGCCGGGCTGCTGGCCTCCGACGGCGAGGCCGACGAGCGGTACGCGCCGACCCCCGCGTACGACGACTGGACCGAACTCCCCGCCGAGGTCCGCTGGGTGCGCCTGGCCGCCGCCTGGCTCGCCGCCACCCGCACCTCGGGACTGGTGGGCGGCCAGGACGCCAAGGGCCGCGCCCTGTCCACCCTCGGCCCCGGCCTGGACCGCTCGGCCGCCCCCGAGGTCCGCCACCGCGTGCTGGCCCTGCTCGGCGCGCTGCCGCCCGGCACCGCGCCGGAGCCGGAGACCCTGCTCGCCCGGCTCCGCTGGGAACGCCCGCTGCGCGGCGCCTCCAACTCCGCCGGGGACACCACCGACCTGCGGTCCCGGATCGCCCTGTGGACGCTGAACGAGTCGGAGCTCCTCGGCATCACCGGCCGCGGCGCCCTCGCCTCGCAGACCCGCGCCCTGCTGACATCCGGCCCCGCCGAGGCCGCGGCCCGCCTCGCCCCGCTCATCCCGGAGCCCCTGGGCCACGTCCTGCTCCAGGCCGACCTGACCGCCGTGGCCCCCGGCCCGCTGGAACGCCCCCTCGCCGACATGCTCGCCGCACTCGCGGACATCGAGTCGAAGGGCGGGGCGACGGTCTACCGGTTCACGCCCGGGTCCGTACGGCGCGCCCTGGACGCCGGGCAGTCCGCCGCCGACCTGCACGCCTTCCTCGCCGCGCACAGCCGTACGCCGGTGCCGCAGCCGCTGAGCTACCTCATCGACGACGTCGCCCGCCGCCACGGCCACCTGCGGATCGGCGCCGCCTCCGCGTACGTACGCTGCGACGACGAGGCCGTCCTCAACGAGATCCTCGCCGACAAGCGCTCGGCCACCCTGCGGCTGCGCCGCCTCGCCCCCACGGCCCTCGCCGCCCAGATCGACCCGGCCTCGCTCCTGGACGGCCTGCGCGAACTCGGCTACGCGCCCGCCGCGGAGTCCGCCGACGGCGACGTCCTGATCACCCGGGCGGGCGCCCGCCGCACCCCGCCCCGCTCGGCCCCCGCCCCCGTACCCGAGGGCCCGCCGCTCCCCGAGCCCGCCCTGCTGGGCACGGCGGTCCGGGCGATCCGGGCCGGTGACACGGCCGCCACGGTCGTCCACAAGGACACCGGCCCCTCGGCGCCCGGGGACGCGCTGCCCCGTACGACGTCGGCCGAGACGCTCGTCACGGTCCAGGCGGCCGCGATGACCGGCTCCGCGATCTGGATCGGCTACGTCAACGCGGAAGGCGCGGCCAGCCAGCGCGTCATCGCCCCGGTCCGCGTCGAGGGCGGCTACGTCACGGCCTACGACCACACGGCCGACGAGGTCCGCACGTATCCCCTGCACCGGATCACGGGCGTCGCGGAACTGGCGGACGACCAGCGGGCCTGACGGCCCGGGGCGCCCGCACAACCCGAGCCCGTCCGGCGATTGAGGACGGAACCCCGCGCCCCGGAACCCCGTGCCCCGACGGAGCACCCGCATCCCGCCACCGCATACGGCACACTGGACGTTTGGCCGGTACACGGCCACCCCGCCGTAGAAAGGGCCGAAGCGCGTGACCGGACCCCTCATCGTCCAGAGCGACAAGACGCTGCTGCTGGAAGTCGACCACGAGCAGGCAGACGCCTGCCGGCGTGTGATCGCGCCCTTCGCCGAGCTGGAGCGCGCGCCCGAGCACATCCACACCTACCGGCTGACCCCGCTCGGGCTGTGGAACGCGCGGGCCGCGGGACACGACGCCGAGCAGGTCGTCGACGCCCTGGTGAAGTACTCGCGCTACCCCGTACCGCACGCGCTGCTCGTCGACATCGCAGAGACGATGGGCCGGTACGGCCGCCTCACGCTCTCCAAGCACCCGGTCCACGGGCTGGTGCTGACCTCCACCGACCGGCCCGTCCTGGAGGAGATCCTCCGGTCGAAGAAGGTGCAGCCGCTGGTCGGCGCCCGGATCGACCCCGACACCGTGGCCGTCCACCCGTCCGAGCGCGGGCAGGTCAAGCAGACGCTGCTGAAGCTCGGCTGGCCCGCCGAGGACCTCGCCGGTTACGTGGACGGCGAGGCGCACCCGATCGAGCTGGACGAGAGCGGCTGGGCGCTGCGGCCCTACCAGCAGCAGGCCGTCGAGGGGTTCTGGCACGGCGGTTCCGGGGTCGTCGTGCTGCCCTGCGGGGCCGGGAAGACGCTGGTGGGCGCGGGCGCGATGGCGCAGGCCAAGGCGACCACGCTGATCCTGGTCACCAACACCGTCTCCGCCCGGCAGTGGAAGCACGAGCTGGTGAAGCGGACCTCGCTGACCGAGGAGGAGATCGGCGAGTACAGCGGTACCCGCAAGGAGATCCGGCCGGTCACCATCGCCACGTACCAGGTGCTCACGACGCGCCGCAAGGGCGTCTACGCGCACCTGGAGCTGTTCGACTCCCGCGACTGGGGTCTGGTGATCTACGACGAGGTGCACCTGCTGCCCGCGCCCGTCTTCAAGTTCACCGCCGATCTCCAGGCGCGGCGCCGGCTGGGGCTGACGGCCACGCTGGTCAGGGAGGACGGCCGCGAGTCGGACGTCTTCTCGCTGATCGGGCCCAAGCGGTTCGACGCCCCGTGGAAGGAGATCGAGGCGCAGGGCTACATCGCCCCCGCCGACTGTGTCGAGGTACGGGTCAATCTGACGGACAGCGAGCGGCTCGCGTACGCGACCGCCGAGGCCGAGGAGAAGTACCGGTACTGCGCCACGACCGCGACCAAGCGGAAGGTCACCGAGGCGCTGGTGCGCAAGCACAAGGGCGAGCAGACGCTGGTCATCGGGCAGTACATCGACCAGCTCGACGAGCTGGGTGAGCATCTGGACGCGCCCGTGATCAAGGGCGAGACCAGCAACGCCCAGCGGGAGAAGCTGTTCGGCGCGTTCCGGGAGGGCGAGATCAGCGTGCTCGTCGTGTCGAAGGTGGCGAACTTCTCCATCGACCTGCCGGAGGCCACCGTCGCGATCCAGGTGTCCGGAACGTTCGGCTCGCGCCAGGAGGAGGCCCAGCGGCTCGGCCGGGTGCTGCGGCCGAAGGCGGACGGGCACGAGGCGCGGTTCTACTCGGTGGTCGCCCGCGACACGATCGACCAGGACTTCGCGGCCCACCGCCAGCGCTTCCTGGCCGAGCAGGGCTACGCGTACCGGATCGTCGACGCGGACGAGCTGCTGACGGACAACTGAGGCGGGCCGCGGTCAGCGGTTGCGGCGGACGCCCGCCTCCTCCGCGTACTCACCGAGGACGACGACGCCGAACGCGGTCCGTACGAAGATCCCGGCGGCGCGCAGGGCGTTCCCGGCGCGGTGGCTGTAGTGGTGACCGGTGGCCGCGGTCGCGCCGTGCGCGGGGCCGGTCCTTCGCGGGTTCAGGGTGACGGTGCTCATGTATTCCATGGTGCTCCGCCCGGCCCGCGAGGGCGTCGGCCCGCAGGGGGAAGGTTCCGGGGCCGCTCCTGCTCCTGAGGTCGGATGCCGTCCCCTACGGGGTGGACCCGCCGTGGACCCGTGGGCGTACACCGTTCCTGGTCCGCGGATATTCATTCGCGCCCGGCCCGGCCCGTCGATACAATCGCCGGTCTGCCCGCCTCCCGCACCGTGGTACCGGCAGCCCGGAAGGGCTCGCGCCGGCAGCCGGGGGAGCGCCGCCGACCGGACGGAAACCGGCCGACAGCCGTACGCGCGCCCTCGTGCGTACCAGTGATCGATCCCCGAGCGGACCGCATCGCCCCCGGTGAACGGCCGGGGACGGGAAGCGGTCCGCCGTCCTGCGTTGAATGCCGGAGGCAACACCGTGCCCGCGCACGAACACGAAAGCGACACCACCACCGACCCCCTGGCTCATGAACGCGCCCATCTCGCCGCCTCGCGCGCCGCGCTGCGCGCCATGCGCGAGGACGCCCAGGCCCTGAACATCCGCGATGTCACGGCGAACTGGGTGAACGCCGCAGTGCTGCAGGCCCAGATCACCGACCGCATCAAGTCGCTGGCCGACCTCTCCCACACCCCGCTCTTCTTCGGGCGCCTGGACTACCTCCACGTGGTCGGCGCGGAGAAGGCCGAGGGCGCGGAGGGCGAGCAGTTCTACATCGGGCGCCGCCATGTCCACGACGCCGACGGCGACCCGATGGTGATCGACTGGCGGGCGCCGGTCTCCCAGCCGTTCTACCGGGCGTCCCGCAACGAGCCGCTCGACGTCGGCCAGCGGCGCCGCTTCGGCTACACCGGCGGCGAGCTGACCGCGTACGAGGACGAGCACCTCACCGACCCCGCCGAGACGACGCAGACCAGCAAGCTCCTCCAGGCGGAGATCGAGCGGCCGCGCGTCGGCCCGATGCGTGACATCGTCGCGACGATCCAGCCGGAACAGGACGAGATCGTCCGCAGCGAGCTGGGCGGCTCGGTCTGCGTGCAGGGCGGCCCCGGCACCGGGAAGACCGCCGTCGGCCTGCACCGGGTCGCGTATCTGCTCTACGCGCACCGGGAACGGCTGGCCCGCACCGGGACGCTGGTCATCGGGCCGAACCGGTCCTTCCTGCACTACATCGAGCAGGTGCTGCCGGCCCTCGGTGAGCTGGAGGTCAAGCAGGCGACCGTCGACGACCTGGTGACCACGCACATCGAGGTACGGGGCACGGACGAGGCCCCGGCCGCCGTCGTGAAGGGCGATGCCCGGATGGCGGAGGTGCTGCGGCGGGCGATCCGTTCGCACGTGACGCCGCCGGTGGAGCCGGTGATGGTGGTGCGCGGCTCGCGCCGCTGGCGGGTGCCCGCGTACGAGATCGAGGAGATGGTCGACGAGCTGCTGGCCCGCGACATGCGGTACGGGGCGGCGCACGAGGCTCTTCCGCAGCGCATCGCGCACGCCGTGCTGGTGCGGATGGAGGAGGCGGGCGAGGCGCCCGACGACCGGGTGCAGAACGCGGTGGCGCGCAACCCCGCCGTCAAGGCGGCGGTGAAGGCGGTCTGGCCCTCGGTCGAGCCGGCGAAGCTGGTGCTGCGGCTGCTGTCCGACCCGGAGTTCCTGGCCGCGCAGGCGGAGGGGCTGCTGACCGAGGACGAGCAGAAGACGATCCTGTGGAGCAAGCCGGCCCGCAGCGTGAAGTCCGCGAAGTGGTCGGCGGCGGACGCGGTGCTGATCGACGAGGCGAACGACCTGGTGGCGCGCACGCACTCGCTGGGCCATGTGGTGATCGACGAGGCGCAGGACCTCTCCCCCATGCAGTACCGGGCGGTGGGCCGGCGCTGCTCGACCGGTTCGGCCACGGTCCTCGGGGACCTGGCGCAGGGCACGACGCCGTGGTCGACGCAGAGCTGGGAGCAGGCGCTGCACCACCTGGGCAAGTCCGACGCGGTGGTGGAGGAGCTGACGGCCGGTTTCCGTGTGCCGCGCGAGGTGATCGCGTACGCGTCCCGGCTGCTGCCGGTGATCTCCCCGGGCCTGGCGGCGGTCGAGTCGGTGCGTGAGTCGCCGGGTTCGCTGTCGGTACGGGAGGTACCGGGTGTGGAGGCGCCGGATACGGGGGCGCTGGACGCGGCGGTGGTCGGGGCCTGCGAGGAGTCGCTGAAGCAGGAGGGTTCGACCGGCCTGATCGCCGCCGACGCCCGTATCCCGGCGCTGGCGGCCGCCCTGACGGCGGCGGGCCACAGCTACCTCTCCCCCGGCGAGGAGACGACCGCCGAGTCCCGGCTGACCCTGGTCCCGGCGTCACTGGCGAAGGGCCTGGAGTACGACTACGTGGTGCTGGACGAGCCGGCGGCCGTCGTCGACGGCGAACCGGACGAGCGAACCGGCCTGCGCCGCCTGTACGTGGCCCTGACCCGAGCGGTCTCCGGCCTCATCGTGGTCCATGCGACCCGACTGCCGGACCGCCTGACAACCTCGTAGAACCCGAGGCCGAAAAACCAAGCCCCTCCGGCGATTGAGGAGCGGGGGTCCGGGGGCGGGGCCCCCGCTCCACGGACCGGGCCCCCGCCCACCGCAGGACGAACCCCGGCGGCTCCGCCGCCCTACGCGTCGAGCACCGCCCGCCACTCCCGTACCGCCGCCGCGTCCACCGGACCCGACCAGCCGTAGGGCCGCGCCGCGCCGCCGATGTGGACGGCGTCGATCCCCGCCTCCAGCAGTTCCGGCAGGTGGTCGAGGCGCAGCCCGCCCCCGACGAGGATCTGCGGCTCGTACCCCGGCTCCCCCTTGCGCGCGGACTCGACCAGCAGCGTGGGGATGCCGTCGTCCACCCCGGCCGCCGATCCCGCCGTGAGGTACGTGTCCAGCCCCGGCAGGTCCGCGAGCGCCTTGCGCAGGGCATCCCGGTCGGGGGCGCGGTCGATCGCGCGGTGGAAGGTCCAGGCGCAGCCGTCCAGCTCCGCGATGATCCGCTCGACCGCGACGAGGTCCGGGCGGCCCTCCTCGTCCAGGAAGCCGAACACGAACTCATCCGCGCCCGCCGCCCGCAGCTCGCGCGCCTTGCCCACGAGTACGTCGATGTCACCGGCCGCGAAGCCGTCCGCCACTCTGAGCATCACCCGCAGGGGGATGTCCACCGCGGCGCGGATCGCCGCGAAGGTCGCACAGGACGGGGTGAGGCCGTCCGCCGCCATGTCGGTGACCAGCTCAAGCCGGTCCGCACCACCCGCCTGGGCAGCGACCGCGTCCTCCGCGTCGAGAGCGATCACCTCCAGGACTGCACGGTTGCTCATGGGAACCCAATCCTCCAGGAAGCAGCTATAGGTCTAGTCCAATGACCAGCCTACGGGCCGAGCGGCCCAGGACACAGCCTCACCGCGCAGGTGAAGATACGCGAGGTCAGAGGCGTGCCAGGCGACCGGACAGCCGGAATCCGCGCACCCATCACCGGCCATCCTTGCGGATCGATAGGGGTAGGGGGTATACCTGAATCAGCACCACATACCCCCCAGGGGTATAAATGATCCCTACCGAGGAGGCCCCGTGTCCGCGCAGACCGCAGCCACCGCCGGCGCCACCGGTACCACCAGCACCACGGGTACCGGCGCCACAGAGGTCGAGCTCGCCATCGGCGGCATGACCTGCGCCTCGTGCGCGGCGCGTATCGAGAAGAAGCTGAACCGGATGGACGGGGTCGAGGCCACCGTCAACTACGCCACCGAGAAGGCCAGGGTCAGCTACCGGGGCGAGGACGTCTCCGTACAGGACCTGATCGCCACCGTCGAGAAGACCGGGTACACCGCGCAGGAGCCCGCTCCCCCGGTGCGGGCGCAGGAGGCACCGGCCGAGACGGCCGAGGCCGACGAGCTCCGCCCGCTGCGGCAGCGGCTGATCACCTCGGTCCTGCTCGCGGTGCCGGTGATCGCGATGTCGATGATCCCGGCGCTCCAGTTCGACAACTGGCAGTGGCTCTCACTGACCCTCGCCGCACCCGTCGTCACGTACGCCGGCTGGCCCTTCCACCGGGCCGCGTGGACCAACGCCCGGCACGGCGCGGCCACCATGGACACCCTGGTCTCGGTCGGCACCTCCGCCGCGTTCCTGTGGTCGCTGTGGGCGCTCTTCTTCGGCACCGCCGGGATGACCGGCATGACGCACCCCTTCGAGCTGACCATCGGCCGCAGCGACGGCGCCGGGAACATCTACCTCGAAGCCGCCGCCGGAGTCACCGCGTTCATCCTGGCCGGGCGCTACTTCGAGGCCCGCTCCAAGCGGAAGGCGGGCGCCGCGCTGAAGGCCCTGCTCGAACTGGGCGCCAAGGAGGTCACCGTCCTGCGCGACGGCCGCGAGGTCATCGTGGACACGGCGGACCTCCAGGTCGGGGACCGCTTCCTGGTCCGGCCCGGCGAGAAGATCGCCACCGACGGCACCGTCGTCGAGGGCAACTCGGCGGTGGACGCCTCCATGCTCACCGGCGAGTCGGTTCCCGTCGAGGTCGGCACCGGGGACCCGGTGACCGGTGCCACGCTCAACGCGGGCGGCCGGCTCGTCGTCGAGGCGACCCGGATCGGCTCCGACACCCAGCTGGCCCGGATGGCGAAGCTGGTCGAGGACGCGCAGAACGGCAAGGCGGCGGCCCAGCGGCTCGCGGACCGGATCTCGGCGGTCTTCGTCCCCGTGGTGATCCTGCTCGCGCTCGGCACGCTCGGCTTCTGGCTGGCCACCGGCTCGGGCCTGACCGCCGCGTTCACCGCAGCCGTCGCCGTACTGATCATCGCCTGCCCCTGCGCCCTGGGCCTCGCCACACCCACCGCCCTCATGGTCGGCACCGGACGCGGCGCGCAGCTCGGCATCCTGATCAAGGGCCCGGAAGTCCTGGAGACCACCCGCCGCGTCGACACGATCGTCCTCGACAAGACCGGCACCGTCACCACCGGCAAGATGACCCTCCAGGCCGTCCACACCACCCCCGGCACCACCGAAACCGACGTCCTGCGCCTCGCCGGCGCCCTGGAACACGCCTCCGAACACCCCATCGCCCAGGCCGTCGCCACCGGAGCCACCGAACGCACCACCAGCCCGCTGCCGACCCCCGAGGACTTCACCAACGTCCCCGGACTCGGCGTCCAGGGCGTCGTCGAGGGCCATGCCGTCCTCGTCGGCCGCGAACAGCTGCTGGCCGAGTGGGAGATCCACCTCCCCGTGGAGCTGGCGCGCCGCAAGGCCGAGGCCGAGGCGGCGGGCCGTACGGCGATCGCGGTCGCCTGGGACGGCGAGGCGCGGGCGGTCCTGGAGGTGGCCGACGCGGTGAAGGACACCAGTGCCGAGGCGATCGTGCGGCTCCGCGCACTCGGACTGACGCCGATCCTGCTGACCGGTGACAATCGGGCGGTGGCGGAGTCGGTCGCGGCCGAGGTCGGTATCGAAAAGGTGTACGCGGAGGTCATGCCCGAGGACAAGGTCGACGTCGTCAAGCGCCTCCAGGCGGAGGGCCGTTCGGTCGCGATGGTCGGGGACGGCGTGAACGACGCGGCAGCCCTCGCCCAGGCCGACCTGGGCCTCGCGATGGGCACCGGCACGGACGCGGCGATCGAGGCCGGGGACCTGACCCTGGTCCGGGGCGACCTGCGGGCCGCAGCCGACGCGATCCGGCTGTCGCGCAGGACGCTGGGCACCATCCGGACGAACCTGTTCTGGGCCTTCGCCTACAACGTGGCCGCCCTGCCGCTGGCCGCCGCAGGCCTGCTGAACCCGATGATCGCGGGTGCGGCCATGGCGTTCTCGTCGGTGTTCGTGGTCGGCAACTCGCTGCGGCTGCGGGGCTTCCGCGCCGGGGCGTGACCGGCCGCGCCCTCCCGCCCCGGGCGGCCGGGGCTCAGCTCCCTCCGGGGAGCCGGGCCTGCGGCCGCCCTTCGGCACGTCCGCGTGCGAGGCGCTCTTCGAGCCGCGCCCGGACGTCCGGCCACTCCTCGGCGGTGATCGAGAAGATCGCGGAGTCCCGCAGCCGCCCGTCCTCGCCCGGCACCGAGGACCGGGACCAGTTCCGCAGCACGCCCTCGAACCGGGCGCCCACCCGCTCGATCGCGGCTCGCGAACGGGCGTTGCGGGCATCGGTCTTCAGGTCCACCCGCTCCACACCCCACGTCTCGAACGCGTGCCGGAACAGCAGGTACTTGGACTCGGTGTTCACCCCCGTGCCCTGGGCGGAGGCGCCGAGCCAGGTGTACCCGACCTCGATCGCGCTCAGGACGTCCTCGTCCAGCCAGTGCCGGGGCTCCCAGTACGCCGTCGCCCCGACGATCCGCCCGGACTCCCGGTCCACCTGCGCGTACGGGGCCAGCTTCCCGGACGCGGCACGGGCCAGCTGTGCGTCGACGTACTCCTCGGCCTCGGCGGGGCTTCCCGGCACCCAGGTGAACCGGTAGGAGCTGCGGTCCTCCCGCGCGGCCCCGAGCAGATCCTCCGCATGCCGGTGCGCCAACGGTTCGAGGCGCACCCGCGTGCCTTCCAGCACCGGTCCCTCCAGCGTGAAACCCATAGCTGACCCTTCAATCGGCGGCGCGGCCACCCGCCCCCCGGGCCCGAAGCGTCCCAAAGGGGCCGCCCCCTGTCGCGTGAATATCGCCTGCCGGACGGCCGCTCAACAGGGCGGCCGTATGGCCTCGTTGTCAGTGGCCGCGCTTAGCCTTCCGGCATGATCAGCTGGATGCACGATTCGTTTCCCGGCCACGAGGTGAACCTCGTCCTCACCCGTGGCCAGTCCCCTGACGCCCTCACGGCGGGCCTGCGCGCAGTGAACCGCGAGCCGCTCGCCCACGGCGAGGCGGGCGGCTGGGCGTGGGCGGTGCACGACATGGTGGACGAGGGGTCCGAGGACTACGAGGGGGTCGACTACCGGCCCCTGTGCCCCGAGGGCGCGGAGCTCGTGGTGTTCGTGACCGAGCCGTGCAGCGCGAAGGCGCACGGGCCCGAGTTCCACTACCTGCGCGACGGTGTCCCGACCCTGTACTTCAGCTTCGAGGACATCGGCCAGCGGCTGGGCGCGAACCCCGACTACATATCGGCGGAGCTCCTCGCCGCGAACCTCATCGGCCCGGACGCCGAGTGCGAGAAGTGGCGCACCGACGAGAGCCACCACTGCGACGAGCACGAGGACGGTGCGCGGGAGCGGCTGGTGAAGACGATCGCCGAGGCCTTCGCCCTGCCGTCGCCCCCGCTCGCACGTGAGGTGGCGGCCAAGTGAACCCGATGGCTCCGAACACCTACCTCACCTATGCCAGAGGCCTGGACCTGCCCACCCTCACCGCCATCCACGCCGAGGCGACGCTGCCCGTCCGCACATCGGGCGAGTCGAACGGCTGGGCCTGGGTGACACACGACGCGACCACCGTCAGCGGTGAGACGGTCACGTCCCTGGCGCGCGACATCACCGGATTCCGCTACGAGGAGCGGTTCGGCGGGCCCGACCGGGTGGATACGGTCTTCCTGGCCTCCACACCCGCGTGCGAGTGCCCGCACGGGCAGCACTACGCGATCCCGCACTGCGAGGACCACCCGTTCACCTACTCCTACAGCCGGGGCGGGTTCGAGCTGGACTACTTCAACATCGGAATGCGCCGCGAGGCGCACCGCAGCGGCGACCTGCTGATCCGGGGGCTGCTCGACGCCGGGATCGTCGGCCGGGAGACCCCCGTGTACGACACCGATCCGGCGTACAACGCCGACGGCTCGGTGACGTTGCGGATCATCACCGACCACTTCGGACTGCCCGTCGCGAACTGAGCGGCGCCCCCGGTCACCTCGCGGTGAGCACGAACCGCACCACCGTCCCCGGGGTCACCCGCGCCGCTCCGGCCAGCGCGGGTTCCGGGACGACGCCGGCCACCGGGTAGCCGCCCGTCGTCGGATGGTCGTTCAGGAACACCACCGGGCGGCCGTCCGGCGGGATCTGGACCGCGCCGAGCACCATGCCCTCGCTGGGCAGTTCGCCCTGCCGGGCACGTTCCGGCGCGGGCCCTTCGGTGCGCAGCCCGATCCGGTTGCTCTGCTCCGAGACGCGGTACGCGGCGGTGGTGAGCGTGCGCAGTCCGGCGGAGGTGAACCAGGTGTGGCGGGGGCCGAAGACCACCGGGAGCACGAGTTCGGCGGGCACCCCCGGCCACGGCACCGCCGCCGCCTCTCCCCCCGCCCCCGGGTGCCCGGCCGGCGGGGGCGGGCCGAGCGGCAGCACGTCGCCGTCGCTCAGGGGCGCCGGGCCGAGCCCGGAGAGCAGGTCGGCGGACCGGCTGCCGAGCACCGGCTCCGGTTCCAGGCCGCCCGCGAACGCCAGGTACGAGCGCACCCCGCGCACGGCGGGGCCCGCGTCCAGCACCGCGCCCGCCGGCACCCGGACCGCCGCGCCCCACGCCACCGGCCGCCCGTCCACCGTCACCCGGCAGGGCGCACCGCCGACGACCACCCGCACCGCGCGGTCCGGGCGGACCGCGCAGCCGGTGACGGTCGTCTCCAGGAGCGCGGCGGTGACGGAGTTGCCGGCCAGCCGGTTGGCGAGCCGGGCGGACGGCGCGTCCAGGGCCCCGGCCCGTCCCACCCCCAGGTGGGCGTGGCCGAAGCGTCCCTCGTCCTGCACGGTGGTCAGGGCCCCGGCGCGCACGACCTCGATGCCCGCGCTCACGCCTGCGCCCGGGAAGCCGGAGCGGAAGCGGAAGCCGAAGGAGATCCCGTACCCGTAGCCGTACCTGATCCCGGCCCCGTACCGGCCTCTACGAAGCGGACGCGCGCCCCGGGCACCAGCAGTGCGGGTGGCTCGCGGTCCGGGTCCCACAGGGCGGCCGGGTCCGGCATGCGGCCGATCAGCTGCCAGCCGCCGGGGGACGGGCGCGGGTACACACCGGTGTACGGGCCGGCCAGGGCCACCGCACCGGCCGGGACCCGGGTGCGCGGGGTGGACCGGCGGGGCAGGTGGAGGTGGCCGGGCAGCCCCGTCAGGTAGCCGAAGCCGGGGGCGAACCCGCAGAAGGCGACCCGGAACTCCGTCCCGGAGTGGAGGGCGGCCACCTCTGCGGTGGCGATCCCCCACGCCGCCGCGACCTCGGCCAGGTCGGGGCCGTCGTACACGACGGGGATCTCCACCGCAGGACCGGCGGCCCGCCGCAGCGGCGGCACCCGCCAGGCCGCCAGCTCACGGGCGAGTGCGGCCGGGTCGTGCGCGATGCCGTCCAGGAGAACCGTCCGCGCACCGGGCACCACCTCGCGCACGCCGGGCAGTTCACCGGCCGCGCGGCGCCGCAGCACCTCCGCGTGGAAGGCTTCCGTCTCCTCGCCGGAGCCGAGCTCGACCAGCAGGGCGCCGGCTCCGGCGGCCAGCACGACCGGCGCGGGGCCGTGCCCCGTCCGCTCCCCCTCCGGCGCCGTACTCACGCGAACGCCCGGACCGCGACGCCCGCCCCTTCCAGCGCGGCCCGGACCCGCCGGGCGATCGCCGCAGCTCCGGGGGTGTCGCCGTGGACGCACAGGGAGCGCGCCGCGACCGCGATCCGGCCGCCGTCGGCCGCGAGCACGCTCCGGTCCACCGCGATCCCGACGCTGCGGCGCACCACCTCGTCCGCGTCGTGCACGACCGCGTCCGGCTCGGTGCGCGGGACGAGCGTGCCCTGCGGGGTGTACGCGCGGTCCGCGAAGGCCTCCTCGACCGCCGTCAGCCCCGCGTCGGCGGCCCGTGCGAGCAGCCGGGAGCCGGGCAGCCCGAGGACGGCGGGGCTGCCGCCCGCCAGCCGGACGCCCTCGATCACCGCGCCCGCCTGCTCGTCGTCGTGGACCGCGCGGTTGTAGAGGGCGCCGTGCGGCTTGACGTACGAGACGGTGGCCCCGGCCGCCTCGGCGAACACCCGCAACGCGCCGATCTGGTAGGCCACTTCGGCGGCCAGCTCGTCGGACGGGACGTCCATGGAGCGGCGGCCGAACCCGGCCAGGTCGCGGTACGAGACCTGCGCGCCGATCCGTACGCCCCGTTCGGCCGCCGTGTCGCAGACCCGCCGCATCACCGAGGGGTCCCCCGCGTGGAAGCCGCACGCCACGTTGGCGCTGGTCACGCACGCGAGGAGCGCCTCGTCGTCGGTGAGCGACCAGCGCCCGAACCCTTCGCCGAGATCCGCGTTGAGGTCCATGGGAGCGGCCGGGGCCGACGCGTCCCCCCGGTCCGCCGGATTCATCAGATTCGTCACGAAGCGCACGTTAGCGTCTGCGCGCACGGGAAGTGCGGGTTCAGAACACGGACAGCTCGCTCTCCTTCACGCCCTCCAGCTCGTACCGGGTCCCCACCAGCGGCCGGTCCGCGTACAGCCGGATCAGCGTCGCCCCGTCGCCCCGGTACCGGCCGGGGGCGCGGCCCTCCTGCTCGGTGCCGATGGTCAGCTCGCCGCCGTCCTCCAGCCGGGCGATCAGCAGCGGCGTCTTGCGGCGCCGGGCGAACGGGGCCAGGAGCCTGAGCGCGTGCGGCAGCCCGTCGCCCCGGTAGGCCCCTTCGAGCCCCCACGCCTCGCGGACGTCCCCGGCATGGATCCACTCCCCGAGGGCCACCCCGTCCAGCACCCCGCCCGCCTTGGCGATCGCGGCCCCGGCCTCGGCCATGCCCTGCTCCAGCTCGTCCACCACCTGCGCGTTCGTCCAGCCGGCCCGCTCGGCGATGTCGCGGTCGTTGCACTCGGGGCTGAAGACGTCCGGTTCGAAGCGGCTCTCCACCACCCGGTTCAGCACGGAACCGCAGTGCGCGAGTACGTGCCGCACCGTCCAGCCGGGACAAGCGGTGCGCAGGGCGAAATCGCTGTCGCCGGCGGAGCGCAGCAGCGGGAGGAGGGCGTCGCGCTCGGTGCGCAGGAGGAGACCGGGCAGCTCGGGATCGCGCTCGAGGTCATGTGCGGTGTCGCGTGCGGTGTCGCGTTCGTCAGCCATGCCCCCAGCCAACCATCCTGCGTGCCGCCTGACTTGGCGTTCGGCGGACGAGCGGCCCGCGCACCGGCGGTGGGCGAGGCCGTAACCTCGGAGTCATGGACGACGACACCGCTCAGGCCCGCCGCCGCAGCCCGGACGACGCGCTGCGGCGCCGCTGGCGCGACTGCCTGGTCCGCGCCCGGGGCGGGGCCGAGGGACCGGACCCGCTGCCGTACGCCGACAACCTGCTGGCGCGCTGGGCCGAGCCCCAGCGCAAGTACCACTCCACCGCCCATCTGACGGCGGTCCTGGACCGCGTGGACACGCTCGCCGCCCATGCCCCGGACGCGGACGCCGTACGGCTCGCCGCCTGGTTCCACGACGCGGTCTACCGCCCCGACCGCTCCGGGAACGAGGAGCGCAGCGCCGTCCTCGCCGAGCGCGCGCTGCCCGAGGCCGGGGTGCCCGCCGCGACGGCCGCCGAGGTGGCCCGGCTGGTCCGGCTCACGGTCACGCACGACCCGGCCGCCGGTGACCGGAACGGCGAGGCGCTGTGCGATGCGGACCTGGCGATCCTGGCGTCGTCACCGAAGGACTACGCGCAGTACGCGGCCCAGGTGCGTGAGGAGTACGGCTTCGTGCCGGACGACGCGTTCCGGGAGGGGCGGGCGGCCGTGCTGCGCCAGCTCCTGGAGCTGCCGAGGCTGTTCCGTACGCCGCACGGGGCGGCCGAGTGGGAGTCAGCGGCCCGGCACAACCTGCGCACGGAACTGGCACTGCTCGCGCGCTGAGCGGACACAGGGGCAGGTCACCGGCCCCGCGGCCTACCGGCACGACCGGCCGGCCGGACACCCGGGCGGGAATGCGACAGGCGTACGCACTGTTGAGGTGTGTCATGCCTGACTCTGCCGCTCGCCGCTCGCGCATGCCCCTGGCCGTATACATACTCGGCCTCTCCGTCTTCGCCCTCGGCACCAGCGAGTTCATGCTCTCCGGACTGCTGCCGCCCATCGCCGACGACATGAACGTGTCGATCCCGCGCGCCGGGCTCCTCATATCCGCCTTCGCGATCGGCATGGTGGTGGGCGCCCCGCTGCTCGCCGTCGCGACGCTGCGGCTGCCGCGCCGCACCACTCTCATTTCGCTGATCTCGGTCTTCGGGCTCGGCCAGATCGCGGGCGCGCTCGCGCCTACGTACGAGATCCTCTTCGCGTCCCGGGTGGTCAGCGCCTTCGCGTGCGCCGGGTTCTGGGCCGTGGGCTCGGCCGTCGCCATCGCGATGGTCCGGGTCGACCAGCGGGCGCGCGCCATGGCCGTGATGATCGGCGGGCTGTCCATCGCCAACGTGCTCGGGGTGCCGCTGGGCGCCTTCCTCGGGGAGAACCTCGGCTGGCGGTCGGCGTTCTGGGCGGTCGGTGTGGCCTCCGTGATCGCCCTGGCCGGGGTCGCGACACTGATTCCCCGTATCCCGGTACCTGCCCAGAGGCCGCAGCTGAAGCGCGAGGTGGGCATCTACCGCGACCGGCAGGTGTGGCTGTCCATCACGATCACCGCGCTCGCGGCGGGCGGGGTGTTCTGTGCGTTCAGCTACCTCGCGCCGGTGCTCACGGACGTCGCCGGGCTGGACTCCGGCTGGGTGCCCGCCGTTCTCGCGCTGTTCGGGGCCGGTGCGCTGATCGGTACGACGATCGGCGGCCGGGTCGCGGACGCGCACCTCTTCGGGGTGCTGCTGAGCGGCATCACGGCGTCCACGGTCTTCCTGGCGGCGCTGGCGCTGTTCGCCTCCAACCAGGTCGCCGTGATCGTGCTCTCGTTCCTGCTGGGCCTGTCGGCGTTCTACACGGCCCCCGCCCTGAACGCCCGGATGTTCAACGTGGCGGGCGCCGCCCCCACGCTGGCCGGTGCGACGACCACCGCCGCGTTCAACAGCGGCAACACCGGTGGGCCCTGGCTGGGCGGCGCGGTGATCGACGCGGACTTCGGGTTCGCGGCGACCGCGTGGGCGGGTGCGGCGATGACCGTGCTGGCGCTGGTGGCCGTGGTCCTCTCGCTGCGGCTGCAGCGCGACCGGGGCGCGTCGTCGCGGCTGGTGACGGGCTCGTCGGCCGCCGCGTCGCTGGACGAGGCGGCACGGCCCGCGCCCTCGACTGCGGGCTGAGCGCGGGCGGCGAGGGGGCGGATGCCGTCCAGCACGGGCGCGGGCAGTCCGCCCCTCCACCCGGGCCCGGTGCTTCTGTTTCCCGCTGTGCTTCTTTTTCCTCTGCTGCCCTTCAAAGGCTGTTGATCTCCTGGTTGCCGGGTGTCGCGCTCCTGGTTGCCGGGTGTCGCGCCGCCCGTCTGTTTACGGGGAATTGACATCCGGCAGCAAGAGCAGAAGCCGGGAGGGACGGCCGAAGCCGGAGCTTGTGGACGTGGCGCCCGACACGGCTGCGGAGAGTTGCAGGCCGATTCATCCGAACTGCCGCCCCCGGAAAGGGGATTAATGGGAGGGCTCGACAGGACGACGGGCAATTCCGCCCCCGATCCGGCAACTTGGCGTCGGATTTCAGGAATTGGGCGGTTACCCGGGCGGGGAATCGGGCCGTCCACACCGCCGGCGGCTGCGCGTTATCCCGGCGCCGGCCGGCCCTTCGGGCGGCGCAGGCCCGCCTCGGTGATGCGGCGGACCAGTTCCTTCGAGCCGATCTGCCGGGCACCGGCCCGCACGGCGTCCTCGTACCGGGCCTCCGGCACGTCGTAATGGTCCCGCTCGAAGGCCCGCTCCGGGCAGCCGATCGACGCCGCGAAGGCGTGCAGCTCGTCGAACGACTCGTCGCTGACCAGGTGCGACCAGAACCGCCCGTGGCCCGGCCAGTCCGGCGGATCGATGTAGACGGTCACGGCCGCGGTATCCCACCGAGCGCACCGACCGGGGCGACCGCGACGGCGGCCTTCGTACAGACCCAGTGCGGGTCCGGGCCCAGCTCCGGTTCGACGTCGAGTGCGTGCGGGTCGCCCGAGTCGCAGACCGGGCACAGCGGCCAGCGGCCGTACTGCTCCAGGAGCGCGTCCTGGACGTCCTGGGCCACGAGACCGACGACGAATTCCACCCCCTGCGGCCACTGCTCGACCCACCAGCGGCGGTGCGTCACCGCGTCCTCGACCATCGAGACGATCTGCGCCTGAGCCACGTCTCCGGCGGCGAGGTCGGCCATGACGAGTGCGCGGGCGGTGTGCAGCGCCTGCTCCAGGGGATTCAGCTCCATCCCTCTATTGTCCACCTGCGCGCGCCGGAGCCTCCCGCCGCCAGAGGTCAGGACCAAAGAGGGGTTGACGGACCCGGGTCCTGAAAATATCTTTCAAATGTGACCAATGACCTGAAGGAAAGTTTCAGCGCTGATTCGCCGCCCGCCCCGGCCGCCCTCGCCGCCAAGGTGCGCACGCTCGCGCCGTCCATGACGCGCTCCATGCAGCGGGTCGCCGAGGCGGTCGCGGGCGATCCGGCCGGCTGCGCCGCGCTGACGGTCACCGGTCTCGCCGAGCTCACCGGCACCAGCGAGGCCACGGTGGTCCGCACCGCCCGCCTCCTGGGCTACCCCGGCTACCGCGACCTGCGCCTCGCGCTCGCCGGTCTCGCCGCCCACCAGCAGTCCGGCCGGGCGCCCGCCGTCACCGCCGACATAGCGGTCGACGACCCGATCGCGGACGTGGTCGCCAAGCTCGCCTACGACGAGCAGCAGACCCTCGCGGACACGGCCGCCGGGCTCGACACCGTGCAGCTCGGTGCCGCCGTGGCCGCCGCCGCAACGGCCCGCCGGATCGACATCTACGGGGTCGGCGCCTCCTCGCTCGTCGGCCAGGACCTGGCCCAGAAGCTGGCCCGGATCGGCCTGATCGCGCACTCCAACATGGACCCGCACCTCGCGGTCACCAACGCCGTGCAGCTGCGCGCCGGTGACGTGGCCATCGCGATCACGCACTCCGGCTCGACGGGTGACGTCATCGAGCCGCTGCGGGTCGCCTTCGACCGGGGCGCGACGACGATCGCGATCACCGGCCGCCCCGACGGGCCGGTCACGCAGTACGCCGACCACGTGCTGACCACGTCCACGGCCCGCGAGAGCGAGCTGCGCCCGGCGGCCATGTCGAGCCGTACGAGCCAGCTCCTCGTCGTCGACTGCCTGTTCATCGGGGTCGCACAGCGCACCTACGAGACGGCCGCCCCGGCCCTCGCCGCGTCCTACGAGGCGCTGGCCCACCGCCACAACCCCCGCACCCGCTGACGGCCGCCGACCCGCCCGCGTAACGCACCGCACCCGCACCCGCACCCGCACCCGCACCCGCACCCGCAGAACCGTACGAGTTCAAGAAAGCAGAGCCGCTCTCCATGACCTCCATCACCGACGCCGACGCCACCGCACCCGACGGATACGGCGAGCTGCGCGCCCAGCTCGAAACCCTCACCACCGAGGCGTTCCGCCCCGAGCTGGCCGACATCGACCAGCTGGCCACCGCGGAGATCGCCCGGATCATGAACGGCGAGGACCAGACCGTCCCCGCCGCCGTCGCCGCCCGGCTGCCCGAGATATCCGCCGCGATCGACGCCACCGCGGCACGCATGGCCCGCGGCGGCCGGCTGATCTACGCGGGCGCCGGCACCGCGGGCCGCCTCGGTGTGCTGGACGCCAGCGAGTGCCCGCCCACCTTCAACACCGACCCCGCCGACGTGGTCGGTCTGATCGCGGGCGGCCCGTCCGCGATGGTCACCGCCGTCGAGGGCGCCGAGGACAGCAAGGAGCTGGCCGCCGCCGACCTGGCCGCGCTGGGGCTCACGGCCGATGACACCGTCGTCGGCATCTCCGCCTCCGGCCGCACGCCGTACGCGATCGGTGCCGTCGAGCACGCCCGCGCCGAGGGGGCCCTGACCATCGGCCTGTCCTGCAACGCGGACTCCGCCCTGGGCGCCGCCGCCGAGCACCCCGTCGAGGTCGTCGTCGGCCCGGAGCTGCTCACCGGCTCCACCCGGCTCAAGGCGGGCACGGCCCAGAAGCTCGTCCTCAACATGCTCTCGACGATCACGATGATCCGGCTCGGCAAGACGTACGGAAACCTCATGGTCGACGTCCGCGCCTCCAACGAGAAGCTGCGTGCCCGCTCCCGGCGGATCGTCTCGCTGGCCACCGGCGCCTCGGACCAGGAGATCGAGGCCGCGCTCGCCGCCACCGACGGCGAGGTGAAGAACGCCATCCTGACCATCCTCGGCCAGGTCGACGGCCCCACCGCCGCCACGCTCCTGTCCGACTCGGACGGCCACCTGCGCGCCGCGCTCGCCGCCGCCCCCCGCACCACCTAGACCCTCCCCCCTCCCCGCACAGCAAGGCACCACGCACCATGGCTACAGAAGACAAGAACCGCGCCACTGCCGCCGCGATCCTTCCGCTCGTCGGTGGCACCGCGAACGTCAGCTCCATCGCCCACTGCATGACCCGGCTCCGGCTGGGCCTGCACGACCGCTCGCTCGTGCAGGACGATGCGCTGAAGGCCGTCCCCGCAGTCATGGGCGTGGTCGACGACGACACGTACCAGATCGTCCTCGGTCCCGGTACGGTCGCCCGCGTCACGCCGGAGTTCGAGAAGCTCGTCGAGGAGGGGCGGGCCGCGACCCCGGCGGCCGCCCCCGCCCCCGCCCCGGCCGCCGGGGCCCCGCTCACCGCGGAGGAACTGGCCGCGCAGGGTGCCGGGATGAAGGCGGCCAGGAAGGCGAAGAACGCGACGCCGTTCAAGCTGTTCCTGCGGAAGATCGCCAACATCTTCGTCCCGCTGATCCCGGCCCTGATCGGCTGCGGCATCATCGCGGGGCTGAACGGCCTGCTGGTCAACCTGGAGTGGCTGCCCTCGGTCACCCCGGCACTGGCGGCGATGGCCTCGGGCTTCATGGCGCTGATCGCGGTGTTCGTCGGCTACAACACGGCGAAGGAGTTCGGCGGTACGCCGATCCTCGGCGGTGCGGTCGCGGCCATCATCGTCTTCCCGGGCGTCGCGAACATCGAGGCGTTCGGCCAGAAGCTCTCCCCCGGCCAGGGCGGCGTCCTGGGTGCCCTGGGCGCGGCGGTGCTCGCGGTGTACGTGGAGAAGTGGTGCCGCCGCTGGGTCCCGGAGGCGCTGGACGTCCTGGTCACCCCGACCCTGACGGTCCTGATCTCCGGCCTGGTGACGATCTTCGGCCTGATGTACGTGGCCGGTGAGGTGTCCACCGCGATCGGTACGTTCGCGGACTGGCTGCTGTCCAACGGCGGCGCGGGCGCGGGTCTGGTCCTCGGCGGGTTCTTCCTCCCGCTGGTCATGCTGGGCCTGCACCAGGCGCTGATCCCGATCCACACCACGCTGATCGAGCAGCAGGGCTACACCGTCCTGCTGCCGATCCTCGCCATGGCCGGCGCCGGCCAGGTCGGTGCGGCCATCGCGGTCTACTTCCGCCTCCCGCGCAACGAGTCGATCCGCAAGACGATCAAGTCCGCGCTGCCCGCAGGGTTCCTGGGCGTCGGGGAGCCGCTGATCTACGGTGTCTCGCTGCCGCTGGGCCGCCCGTTCATCACGGCGTGCGTGGGCGGTGCGTTCGGCGGCGCGTTCGTCGGCTTCTTCAACCAGCTCGGTGACGCGGTCGGCTCCACCGCGATCGGTCCGTCCGGCTGGGCCCTGTTCCCGCTGCTCGACGGCAACCACGGACTGGGCGCGACGATCGCGATCTACGCGGGCGGCCTGGTCGTGGGCTACCTGGCCGGCTTCGTCGCCACGTACTTCTTCGGCTTCAGCAAGGACCTGCTGACGGAGTTCAACGTGTCGCAGGAACCGGCCACGTCCCCGGCGACAGCGCCGGAGCCGTCCACCGCGACGGCCGCTCCCGCAGCGGCCAAGGCCCCTGCCGGGGTCTGAACCGTCGAGTGACACCAGGGCGGCACCCGGTTCCGGGTGCCGCCCTCCTCGCTGCCCGCACCGGGGCGGATACCGGCGAGGAGGGCGGCACCACCGGCATCCGCTCGCGGACGCCGGCCCCTCAGAGTTCGATGTCGCTGAGCTGGTGGTCCATCGCGCGTTCCACCGCGCTCAACGGGATGTCGGGGCGCACCCGTTCCAGGTCGCGCGGGTGCGGGGGCGCGTCCTCGGGTACGTGCACCCATATCGAACCGGCCCCGATGAGTGCGCGGTAGACGCAGCGCACCATGCGAGCGCCCAATTCGAACCATGAACGACGCATATGCGGGCTCAGCTCCCCTGCCACCGGAACGGACTGCCGAGCGTTCCGCAGCCCTCCTGAGCGTCGCTAAAGAGCCCCGGGCCGCAGGCGCGTGAGAACTTCACGCCCCACTGATGACAGGGGCACTGCCTGGCACAAGGCGCCTCTCGCAGAATCATCACAACGGAACGCAGGCCATTCCCTGACGAAGAAAAGGATCGTGAATCCATGGACAGCGTCATATCGAACGGCGTTCAGAGTCTCGACGAGATCACCGCGCAGTCCACCGGTTCCTCCGGCCAGAAACTGGTGATCGAGCATCTCGACCTCGTCTCGGACCAGCACATCGCACTGCTGAGCTGGTGCATTCGCACCGAGCCGCTCGGACAAGTCCCGGCATGACCGGGCGGGGGGCAAGGGACGTCCGGGCGGCACTGCCGGACGACACCGCACTGGTGGGGTTCAAGCGCCATCTGCGCCCGACCGTCATCCCGGGGGAGGCGACGTACCTGGTGTCCCCCCGGAATGTCACGGCGCTGTACGGCGCCCATGCCGAAGTGCTGGTGCCGTTGCTCGACGGCACCAGGAGCATCCGCTCCGTGCTGCACGCCGCGGCACCGGCGCTGACCGCCGAGGAAGCCGGCACCTCGTTGCGGGCCCTGACCGGCTCGGGGCTGCTGAACTTCCGCCCCGCGCCGTCGGAGGGCGCCCCCGCCCCCCTCGGCGACCCGGTGGCCGAGGCGTACTGGGACCTGGCCGGCCTCGACGGCGGACAGGCCTCGGCGGAACTGGCCGCCGCCAGCGTGCGGATCGTGACGGTGGGCGACCTGGACACCGGGGCCGTGGAGGACGCCTGCCGGGACTCCCGGATCTCGGTGGCGCCCCCCGGCTCCGCCGCCGGGCTCACCCTCGTCCTGTGCGACGACTACCTGGCCCCCGGGCTCCGTGAGGTGGACGCCGCACACCGGGCGAGCGGCACGCCGTGGCTGATCGCCAAGGTGTCCGGTGCGGATCCGTGGGTGGGTCCGGTCTTCCGGCCCGGCCGCGGCCCGTGCTGGTCCTGCCTCGCGGTCCGGCTGCGCGGCCACCGCGGCTCGGAGTGGCCCGTGCGGCGCGCGCTGGGCCTGGACGGGCCGCTCACCCGGCCGTCGGCCTCCCTGGCGGCCGGCCGCTCCATCGCCGCGCACATCGTGGTGCTCGAAACGGCGAAGTGGCTGGCCGGAATGCGCTATCCCTCGCAGGATCTCGTCCACACCCTGGACACCCTCTTGCTCCGGGTCGCCACCCACCCCGTGAGCAGGCTGCCGCAATGTGCGGTCTGCGGCGATCCGGGTCTGGTCGCGCGGACCGTACGCGCGCCCTTCCGGCCCGTGTCACGGCTGAAGGCCGAGCAGGAGCTGGGCGGCGACCGCGCACTGACCCCCGACGAGATGCTCGACCGGTACGGGCATCTGGTCAGCCCGGTCACCGGGATCGTCAAGGAGATCCGGCGCGCCCCGCACACCCCGGACTTCGTCGCCAGTTACCTCTCGGGCCACAATCTCGCCGTCAGCCCCCACACCCTCGCCGGGCTCCGCGCCGGACTGCGCGCGCTCAGCGGCGGCAAGGGCCTCACCAGCACTGAGGCCCGGACAAGCGCCCTGTGCGAGGCGGTGGAGCGCTTCAGCGGCACCCGGCAGGGTGACGAGCCGGTGGTGCGGGACAGCTACCGGGCGCTGGGGCCGGTGGCCGTGCACCCCAACTCCTGTCAGCTGTACGACGAGAGGCAGTACCGCACCCGTGACGCGTGGAACCGGGGCCGCTCCCATTTCCAGTACGTGCCCCGGCCGTTCGACGAGGACAAGCCGACCGACTGGACACCGGTGTGGTCGCTGACGGGGCAGACCCAGCGGTTGCTGCCCACCTCGATGCTCTACTTCGGCAACGGCTCGACCGCCGGCGACGCGGGCACCCGCGACGGCCTGCTGGCCGATTCCAACGGCAACGCGGCGGGCAGCAGCCCCGAGGACGCTCTGGTCCAGGGGTTCCTGGAGTTGGTCGAGCGGGACGCGGTCGCACTGTGGTGGTACAACCGCACACGGCAGCCGGCCGTCGACCTCGACGCCTTCGACGCGCCCTACGTCCGGCGCATCCGGGACGGCTACCGCAGGATCGACCGCGAGCTGTGGGTGCTGGACCTGACTTCGGACTTCGGGATCCCGGTCATGGTGGCGCTGTCACGGCGCGACGACAAGCCCGCTCAGGACGTGATCTTCGGATTCGGGGCGCACTTCGACCCGCGAACGGCGCTGCGACGGGCACTGACCGAAATGGGCCAGCTGCTGCCGGCGGTTTCCATGGCCAGGGGCGACGGCACGGGCTATGCCCTCGACGATCCGGAGCTGTGTACCTGGTGGCGCACAGCCACCGTTGACAATCAGCCATATCTGCAACCGGACCCAGGCATCAGGGCACGGAAACCGGCCAGTTGGCCCTTCGCACCCCACCCTGACCTGCTCACCGATGTAGAAGCCATCACCCGGCTCGTGCAGGCCCGCGGCATGGAACTGCTGGTCCTGAACCAGACTCGCCCCGACCTGGACATGCCTGTGGTCAAGGTCATAGTGCCGGGCATGCGGCACTTCTGGGCCAGACTCGGGCCCGGCCGCCTCTACCAAGTTCCGGTTGATTTAGGAAGGTTGACGGCGCCAACTACTTACGAGGAACTCAACCCCATTCCGCTCTTCGTCTGAGACGGAATCCAGCCACACCCCCTCGACCTCTTCCCATATGATCCCCAAAAAACGCACACATTTGCGAAAGAGGAGGCTGTGGGAGCGGAACCGAGCGTCGCGTCCGGCGAAAGAGAACGCCACCCGGAGGTACACGCCTACAGGCATATTCCACGTGAACACGGCAAGAACCTTCCGGGTCCCGTGCTGGCGCGGGTAATCCTCCGGGTGGTCGTGCTGAGTTATCTGATCATCACCGCGCTGAATATCCTCGCCACCGATCTCTCCGCGGGCGTCAAATTTCTCGGCGTCGCCGTACTCACCGCGGTCTTCGTGATCCAGCTCGTCCACTCGACGCCGGACGCCAACCGCGCGTCGGTCCCGCGCAAGTGCCTCACCCTGGGCGCCCAGGCCCTGCTCACGTATCTGCCGGTCCTGCTCTTCGGCGTGCAGTGGGGGTCGATGGCCGGCTTCCTGGCCGGTTCGCTGCTGCTCATGATGCCGCAGCGGCTCGGCTGGACCCTGTACGGCCTGGTGGGCGTCAGCATGTTCGTACCGCCCCTGCTGCTGGGCCTTTCGGCGGTGGGCGCCTTCTACGCGGGGATGAGCACGCTCCTGACCGGTCTCGTCGTCTACGGGCTCACGCGCCTTGCCGAGCTGATCCAGGAGTTGCACAGTGCCCGCGACGAGGTCGCCCGCATGGCGGTGACGCAGGAGCGGCTGCGGTTCTCCCGGGACCTGCACGACCTGCTCGGCTACAGCCTGTCCGCGATCACGCTCAAGAGTGAGCTGATCCACCGGCTGATTCCGATGCAGCCCGACCGGGCCGTGGCGGAGGTCGAGGACGTCCTCGGCATCTCCCGGCAGTCCCTGGCCGATGTCCGCCGGGTGGCCAGCGGCTTCCGGGACATGTCGCTGCCCCAGGAGATCGAGACCGCCGAATCCGTGCTGATGGCCGCCAATGTGGACGTCGAGGTCAAGGGCGCGATCTGCGACGTCAGCCAGCAGATCGAGAACGTACTGGCGGCGGTACTGCGCGAGGCGGTGACCAACGTCCTGCGTCACAGCGAGGCCCAGAGGTGCGTCATCGAGGCCTCGCAGCGGCAGGGAAGCGTCCGGCTCTCGGTGCTCAACGACGGTACGGACCCGCTGCACCGCGACCCGTCGCCGCACAGCGGGAGCGGCCTCGGCAACCTTCAGCTGCGACTGCGCGAGGTCGGCGGGAGCCTCGCCTCCGGGCTGGCTGCCGACGGTGGGTTCCACGTGCGGGCGGAGGTTCCCACGCCGTGAACGGGCCGGGGCCGCAGGGCCGCGAAACCGTTCGGATCATGGAGTAGGACCCTCCGTATACAGGCGGCCGGCAACGCAGAGCGAGCATGTGAAACTCGCCACGAATCCCGGGGCCGGATGCCGTACGATCGCCCCGCGTGAGGCGCGGGGGAGCGCCGCCGGAGAACGGGGGACGCGTGA
Source organism: Streptomyces sp. 840.1 (assembly GCF_003751445.1). Classification (NCBI taxonomy): domain Bacteria; kingdom Bacillati; phylum Actinomycetota; class Actinomycetes; order Kitasatosporales; family Streptomycetaceae; genus Streptomyces; species Streptomyces sp. 840.1. Next base: position 1,659,854 of record NZ_RJUU01000001.1, read on the forward strand.
TTCGTATTCTGCTGGCCGAAGACATGAACATGGTTCGCGGCGCCTTGGTCGCGCTGCTGGATCTCGAGGAAGACTTCGAGGTCGTCTGCGAACTCGAGCGCGGCGACGAGATCGTGGCAGGCGCCCTGAAGCACCGGCCCGACGTCGCCGTCATCGACATCGACCTGCCGGGCATGGACGGCCTGACCGCGGCAGCCGAACTGCGGGAGCGGATGCCGCAGTGCCACACCCTGATCCTGACCAGCCTCGGCCGGCCGGGCACACTGCACCGCGCCATCGGGGCCCAGGTGGCGGGATACCTCCTCAAGGACGCCCCGCCCAGAGAACTCGCCAGCGCAGTAAGACGCGTGGCGGCCGGACACCGGGTCGTCGATCCTCAACTGGCCGTCTCCGCCTGGGGCGTCGGCCCCAATCCGCTGACCCTCCGGGAGACCGAGGTGCTCCGGCTGGCGGCGAAGGGCGCGGAGCCTCCGGAGATCGCGGCCTCGCTCCACCTGTCGACCGGAACCGTACGGAACTACCTGACGACCGTCATCGCGAAGCTGAACGCCCGCAATCGGGTCGACGCCATTCTGATCGCGCAGGAGTCGGGCTGGCTGCTGTGAACGCCTTCACGCACCGGGGTTCCCGCGGCTGCTGAAGGCGCCCGGGTCGCCCTCGGCGGGGGCCGCCGCCCAGTCCTCGTCCTCGTCCCGCACCGGCGCCACCATGCCGGCCGCGGCCAGGTATTCGAGGATGGCCTTCGTCACCTCGGCCGGCAGCGGCAGCGCGGCCGAGGCCGCGTCCGGGGTGATCGGCCACGCGAGCAGGCCGACGACCCACACCGCTTCCGGGCGGTGCAGCTGCACCCGGTGCGGTGAGCCGACGGCCTCCAGGACGAACCCCGCCTTCTCCAGGGTGAGGGAGACCCCTCCGGGCAGCTTCAGTAATCGCCGGTCCGGAACGCCCACGGGCGTGAAGACCGCGTGCCTGGACACCGCGGACACCGAAAGCAGCGGGCCGTTGCGGTCGGTGATCATCCCCAGGGTCCGCACGATGAGGTGGGACAGCGCGCGCAGGGTCGGCAGCACCACGAGGTACGTGCCGCCCGCGCTCTCCGTGCCCTCGGACCGGTCGTCGACGTTCGCCAGGAGGACCGGCCCGAGCTCCATCCGCCGCAGCGCCTCACGGATCAGGGGGCCCGGCCGGCGTATCCGCTCCGTGCCCAGTCGGCCCCGGAGCACGAGATCCTCCCCGGTCTCGTCGGGTTCGACCAGGACGTCCTCGTGCAGCGACCACAGATCGACTGTGTGACGCCCGGTGGGCTGCGCCATGGCGTCCCCTTCCGTCAACTCGAGACTCCCTCGATTCTGACTCTGTGCACGTCCCGTTCACAGCCACGAGGCCACGTGCCTGGCGTGAAGATCTCATACCGGGCGGCCGGAAACCGGGCGCTTTGGCAGGTCACAAGTGCGCATTCCTACGGTGCGACCTGCAGGGCGACAGCCGAGTCCGAGGGAAGGGAGGGCGGCCGGTGGCCGTTCAGACGACTGAGCGTGCGGGAGAACCGCCGCGAAGGCACGCGGTGGGGAAGACGGTCCGCCGTCTGGACCGGGTGATCATCCGTTTCGCGGGTGACTCCGGTGACGGTATGCAGCTCACGGGTGACCGGTTCACCTCGGAGACCGCTTCCTTCGGGAACGACCTCTCCACCCTGCCGAACTTCCCCGCCGAGATCCGCGCCCCCGCAGGCACCCTGCCCGGCGTCTCCTCGTTCCAGCTCCACTTCGCCGACCACGACATCCTCACCCCCGGCGACGCACCCAACGTCCTCGTCGCGATGAACCCGGCCGCACTCAAAGCCAACATCGCCGACGTCCCACGCGGCGCCGAAATCATCGTCAACACCGACGAGTTCACCAAACGCCCGATGGCCAAGGTCGGATACCAGACCAACCCCCTGGAAGACGGCTCACTGGAGGCGTACAACGTCCACCCAGTGCCCCTGACCACCCTCACCATCGAAGCACTCAAAGACTTCGAGCTCCCCCGCAAGGAAGCCGAACGCTCGAAGAACATGTTCGCGCTCGGGCTGCTCTCGTGGATGTACCACCGCCCGACCGAGGGAACCGAGACCTTCCTGCGGACCAAATTCGCGAAGAAACCACAGATCGCCGAAGCGAACGTCGCCGCGTTCCGGGCGGGCTGGAACTTCGGCGAGACCACCGAGGACTTCGCGGTCAGCTACGAGGTCGCCCCTGCCACCCAGGCCTTCCCCACCGGCACCTACCGCAACATCTCCGGGAACCTCGCCCTGTCCTACGGCCTCATCGCCGCAGGCCGCCAGGCCGACCTGCCCATCTACCTGGGCTCCTACCCCATCACCCCGGCCTCCGACATCCTGCACGAACTCTCCAAGCACAAGAACTTCGGCGTACGCACCTTCCAGGCCGAGGACGAGATCGCCGGCATCGGCGCCGCACTCGGCGCCGCCTTCGGCGGAGCACTCGGAGTCACCACCACCTCCGGCCCCGGCGTCGCACTCAAGTCGGAGACCATCGGCTTGGCCGTGTCGCTGGAACTGCCGTTGTTGATCATTGATATCCAGCGGGGTGGTCCCTCGACCGGGCTGCCCACCAAGACCGAGCAGGCCGACCTGCTCCAGGCCATGTACGGGCGCAACGGCGAAGCCCCCGTACCGATCGTCGCCCCGAAGACCCCGGCGGACTGCTTCGACGCCGCACTCGACGCCGCCCGGATCGCCCTGACCTACCGCACCCCGGTCTTCCTGCTCTCCGACGGCTACCTCGCCAACGGCTCCGAGCCCTGGCGCATCCCCGAAACGGACAGCCTCCCCGACCTGCGCGTCCAGTTCGCCCACGCACCCAACCACGAACTGGCCGACGGCACCGAAGTGTTCTGGCCCTACAAACGCGACCCGCAGACCCTGGCCCGCCCCTGGGCCGTCCCCGGCACCCCCGGCCTCGAACACCGCATCGGCGGCATCGAGAAACAGGACGGCACCGGCAACATCTCCTACGACCCCGCCAACCACGACTTCATGGTCCGCACCCGCCAAGCCAAGATCGACGGCATCGAAGTCCCGGACGTGGAGGTCGACGACCCCGCCGAGGCCCGGACGCTGGTCCTGGGCTGGGGCTCCACCTACGGGCCCATCACCGCCGCCGTCCGCCGGCTGCGCGCCGCCGGGCAGCCCATCGCCCAGGCACACCTGCGCCACATCAACCCGTTCCCACGGAACCTCGGCGACGTACTCGAACGCTACGACAAGGTCGTCGTCCCGGAGATGAACCTCGGGCAGCTGGCCACTCTCATCCGGGCCAAGTACCTGGTGGACGCGCACAGTTACAACCAGGTCAACGGCATGCCGTTCAAGGCCGAGCAGCTCGCGACGGCCCTCAAGGAGGCCATCGATGCCTGACACCATGCCCATAATCGGAACCAACGACCTCCTGCGACTCGTGCCGAAGTCCGAGGCCAAGCAGTCGATGAAGGACTTCAAGTCCGACCAGGAAGTGCGCTGGTGCCCCGGCTGCGGCGACTACGCCGTCCTCGCCGCCGTACAGGGCTTCATGCCCGAACTCGGACTCGCCAAAGAGAACATCGTCTTCGTCTCCGGCATCGGCTGCTCCTCCCGCTTCCCGTACTACATGAACACCTACGGGATGCACTCCATCCACGGCCGCGCCCCCTCCATCGCCACCGGACTCGCCACCTCCCGACGCGACCTCAGCGTCTGGGTCGTCACCGGCGACGGCGACGCACTCTCCATCGGCGGCAACCACCTCATCCACGCCCTCCGCCGCAACGTCAACCTCAAAATCCTCCTCTTCAACAACCGCATCTACGGCCTCACCAAAGGCCAGTACTCCCCCACCTCCGAAATCGGCAAAATCACCAAGTCCACCCCCATGGGCTCACTCGACGCCCCCTTCAACCCGCTGTCGCTCGCCATCGGCGCCGAGGCATCCTTCGTCGCCCGCACCGTCGACTCCGACCGCAAACACCTCACCAGCGTCCTGCGCGCCGCCGCCGACCACCCCGGCACCGCACTCGTCGAGATCTACCAGAACTGCAACATCTTCAACGACGGCGCCTTCGAAGTCCTCAAGGACCGCGAACAAGCCCAGGAAGCCGTCATCCGCCTCGAACACGGACAACCGATCCTCTTCGGCACCGACAACACCAAAGGCGTCGCACGCGACACACTCACCGGCGACCTGACCGTCGTCACCGTCACCGAGGACAACAAGCCACAGATCCTCATCCACGACGCACACGCCACCAGCCCCACCACCGCCTTCGCACTCACCCGACTCGCAGACGCCGACACCCTCCACCACACCCCCATCGGAGTACTCCGCAGCGTCGAACGACCGGTCTACGACACCCTCATGGCCGACCAGCTCGACACCGCCGTCGAACTGTGCGGCAAGGGCGACCTCGATGTCCTGCTCACCGGTAACGACACCTGGAAGGTGCGGACTTCATGACCTACGTCATCGCCCAGCCCTGCGTGGACCTCAAGGACAAGGCGTGCATCGACGAGTGCCCCGTCGACTGCATCTACGAGGGCCCGCGCAAGATGTACATCCACCCCGACGAGTGCGTCGACTGCGGGGCCTGCGAGCCCGTCTGCCCGGTCGAGGCCATCTTCTACGAGGACGCGCTGCCCACCGAGTGGGCGGGGTACGCGGTCGCCGACCGGGAGATCTTCGTCCCCCTGGGCTCGCCGGCCGGGGCCGCGTCCCACGGGGTGTTCGCCGAGGACCACCCCACGGTCGTGGTGGAGCCGGTGCGCGAACCAGGCTGACCTGCCACGGGGGCCGGCGGTCCTCCGGCGGGGGTGCGGGCTCCCGTCCTTCTTCCCTGGTTCTTCAGTGGGAAGGTCCACCGTGGAGGGAGTCAATTCAAGCCGTTGCTTTGACGCCACGCCAGAGAGCCGCCAGGACACTCGCAAAGGATCTCCATGGACATCGCTCCCTCACCCTTCGCCGTTCGGCAGACCTTCGGCCCCCGGGCCGACGACGTGGACCAGCACGAGCACCTGCCCGCTCCCTCGCCGTCCGCCTCGTTCCTCGGCCCGCACCATCTCGTCCACTGCCCGGACACTCCGGAGGCGTTCGTGCTCGCCTCCACGGAGCCGGTCCGTCAGCACTTCGCCTTCTCCACCGAACTTCCGCAGGACCACCCGCTGTTCTCCGATGCGACGGCACCCTTCCACGATCTGCTGTACCCGATCGAGTCACTGCGGCAGACGGCGCTCTTCGCCGCCGGGCGGTACTTCCGGGTGCCGGAGAACCGGCGCACGCTCGTCACCACCAGCGCGGCGGTGGTCACCGATGTGGCTCCGTGGCAGCGTTCCCGGACCGGCAGCCAGCTCGGCCTCGACCTCGACCTGACACCGACCGAGGTCGTGAAGGGCGTACCGCGCGGGATGCGGTGCCGTGCGTCGGTGAGCATCGACGGTGCGGAGTGCGGCACGGCCGAGGCACGGCTCCTGTTCCTGATGCCGGGGGTGTACCGCAACCACCGCACGCACGGCCGGCAGGAGAGCGAGCACTCCGCTCAGCGCAACAGCGGACTGCCACCGGGGCACGCCACCCCCGCGCCCTCGCTGGTCGGCCGGGGCTCGGCACGCAACGTCATGATCGGGCTGCCGTTCGACGAGTCGGAGGAAGGGCTGACGTTCCCGGTGGACGTGCCCTCGGCCAGGGAGGTCCTGCCGGACGCGGGACACGAGGTGCCCGCCTCGCTCTTCCTGGAGGCATCCCGCCAGGCGGCGCTGTTCGCCGCCGGTGAGCTCTACGGCTTCGCGCCCTCCCACACCCTGCTGACGAACTGGCGTGCGTCCTTCCGCGGCTTCGCCGAACCGGGGCTGCCGCTGCGCTGCTCCGTACAGCCGCTCGGTGAACAGGCAGGGTCCGAGCTGCGCCGCAATGCCTCCGGGCAGCCCGTCGCGGAGCTGCGGCTGACCTTCGTCCAGGGTTCCCGCGTGGTGTCGACCGTGGCCGCATCCGTCCTGCAGATCTGCTGATCGGCACGTTCCGGCCTCGTGCCGCCGGACGGCCGCTAAGGAGCACACCATGCGATTTCATGTGCTGGGCCCGGTCCGGATGGAACAGAGAACACCGTCCGCCGCCAAGCCCAGAGTCGTACTCGCCACGCTTCTGGTTCAGGGGAACAACGTCGTCTCCACCCACAGCCTGATCGACGAGCTGTGGGGCATGGAGCCGCCGCGCACCGCCGCGACCACACTCCAGGTGTACGTGTCGCAGTTGCGCAAGGCGCTGGCCGACACGGTGGACGACGAGCGGGAGCAGCCGCTCCTGACCAGGCCGCCCGGCTATGTGATCCAGGTGCGCCCGGGAGAGCTGGACCTCGCGGTGTTCGAGTCGCTGCGCACCCGGGGCCGTGCCGCCTACGAACAGCGGGACTTCGAGGCGGCCTCGCGGTGGCTCGGTGAGTCGCTGGACCTGTGGTCGGGGCCCGCGCTGTCCGGGATTCCGCACGGGCCTTCGCTGGAGACGAACGCCATACGGCTCAACGAACTGCGCACGGAGGTGCTGGAGCAGCGGATCGCGGCCGATCTCCTGCTGGGACGCCACCATGAGCTGATCGGCGAACTGATGGCGCTGGCCAACGAGTTCCCGATGCGGGAGACCCTGCAGGCCCATCTGATGGTCGCCCTGTACCGGTCGGGGCGGGAGGCGGAGGCCCTGCGGACCTACCACCGGGCGCGCCGGACGCTGATCAACGAACTGGGGGTCGAGCCCGGCCCCACGCTGACCCGGCTCCTGGACCGGGTACTGGCCGCCGACCCCGGGCTGGCCTGGCACGACACCCCGCTGCGGGCCCCCGGGACGGTCTCGGCGGGCTCCCCGACGCGGCCGGGCCGGGCCGCCCCGTCCCTGCACCGGCTGCCGCCGAGGGCGGCTCACTTCACCGGCCGGGACGAGGAACTGGCCCGGGGACGAAGGTTCCTGGCCGCCGCGGCCCCGGGCGCGGCCCGGGTGCTGGCGGTCTCGGGGAGGCCCGGGGTCGGCAAGTCCTCGCTGGCCGTCCAACTGGCACACTCCGCCGACGGGTTCGCCGACGGGAGGATTCACATCGGGCTGCGCGACGCGGCCGGGGCGGCCGTTCCGCCGGAGACGGCGATGGCGATGCTGCTGCGCCGGCTGCGGGCCGACGAACCGGCTCCGGACGACCCGCTGCCGGCCGGAGCCGAGGAGCTCGGCGAGCTCCTGCACCGGCACACCCAGGGCCGGGACCTGCTGCTCGTCCTCGACGACGCGGTGTCCGAGGCCCAGGTGCGGCCGCTGCTCGCGTCCGTACCGGACAGCATGGTCGTGCTGACCAGCCGCCGGACACTGGCGGCGCTGGACGACGTGCAGCATCTGGTCCTCGATGTGCTCGGCCCCGAGGAGGCCGAGCGGCTCCTGACCGACGCGGGCGGGCCGCGCATGGCGCAGGACCCGGCGGCGGTCGCCGAGCTGGCGCGGCTGTGCGGCCGGCTGCCGCTCGCCCTGCGCGTGACGGCCGGCGGCCTGGCGGTCCGGCCGCACTGGACCGCGGCCGGGCTGGTGAAGCGGCTGGCCGACGAACGGACCCGGCTGTCCGCGCTGACGCTGGGCGATCTGGACGTGCGCAGCGGGCTGCTGGCCGCCTACCGGGACGTCCCGGCCCCCGAGCGGGCGGCGTTCCGGCTGCTCGGTCTCGCCCCGCTGCCGGACTTCCGGCTGTGGACCGCGGCCGCGTTGCTCGGCCTGGATCCGCCCGATGCCGAAGGACGGCTGGAGACGCTCGTGCGGGCGCATCTCCTGGAGGCGCGGGGGCGTTCAGGGACGCAGGCTCCGGTGAGCTACGGATTCCACTCACTGCTGAGGTCGCTGGCCCTGGAGATGCTGGCCGAGGAACCCGCGTCCGTCGTGCCGGCCGCGATGGACCGGCTCGGCCGGGCGTGTGTCGTGCTGGCGCGCCGGGCGGACGCGTTGCTCGCCCCCGGCCGGGACCGGCTCGCGGCGTCCGAGGGGGCCGGTGCCGAGCGGCCGCCGGGGTTCTCGCCGCTGACGTGGTTCCGGGAGGAGTCCGCCGGTCTGCTGGCGGTCGTACGGCAGACGCATGCGGCCGGGCTGTGGGAGCCGACGAGCGCCCTGGCGTCCGCCCTGAGCGGGTACTACGAGGCGTGTGCGCGCTGGGACGACTGGCAGGTCAGCCACGATCTGGCGCTCGACGCGGCGCGGCGCTCCGCAGACGTGGCCGCGGAGGCGTCCCTGGTGCGGTCCCTGGGTGATCTGGCCTGGCAGCGCCGCCGGTACGACCGGGCCATGGGCTGCTACGAGCTCGGCGGCCGGCTGTTCACCCGGCACGGCGACCGGGCCGGAGCGGGCCGTTGCTCCAGCGGCGAGGGCGACGTGCTGTTCGGCCGGGGCCGGGTGGCGGAGGCCGGGGCCCGGTACGCGCGGGCGCTGGGCGCGGGCCGTGCGCAGGGTGACGCGCGGGGCCTGGCGGACGCGCTGCGCGGGCTCGCCTTCGTGGCGCTGCGCGAGGGGCGCCCCGAGGAGGCGCTGCGCCTGCTCGGCGAGTGCGCCGAGGCGGCGAAGGCGGCGGGCGACGAGCGCTGGCACGCCTACGCGCGGCGGACCGGCGCCCTGGTGGCCGAGACGGCCGAGGTGTCGTGGTCCCGGCTGGAAGTGCGCCCAGGGGTCTGGCTGCTGGACCCGTCGGCGGGCTGACGTGCGGGCCCCGGGCGGTGGGCCCGGCACCCCCACCGGGCCCTCGGCCCTCTCCACCGCCCGCCGGAGCCCTACTGGGCGGGCCGCAGCACCCGGACCGAGGGGGTGGCGGGGTTGTCGCTCGGGAGGGAGCCGTCCAGGGCGGGCCGACGGGTGCGGAGCATCCGGCGCCACTGCTCGGCGCTGTAGGCGGCGGGCTGCGTGGTGGCGATGAAGTCGCGTACGACTTCGAGGAAGCGGTCGGGTTCGGAACGGAACGGGAAGTGGCCCGAGTTCTCGAAGATCTCCAGCCGGCTGCCGGGCATCGACACATGGCCCAGGCCCGCGTGGAGTGCGGGGACCACCTGGTCGCGGCCGCCCCACAGGAGCATCGTGGGCATGCCCTGGGCGAGGTAGCAGCGGTCGAGCATCGTGCCGACCTGGCCGCGCCAGTCGACCACCGCGCGCAGGGTGCGGATGAAGGCGTTGCGGGCGTGCGCGTCCGGCAGCGCGTCCACCACCCGGAGCAGGTCGGGGGCGTCGACACCGAGGCCGTTGCCGAGGCGCTGCAGGACCTTGACCGCCATTTCGAACTGCCGGCGCATGGTCGGCAGCCGCAGCCCCTGGAGCAGGAACTGGGCGCCCGGCAGCGAGGCCGCTCGGAGCAGCGGGGTGACCTGCCGGCCGATGCCGCCGGTGCCGACGAGCACGAGCCGCTCGCAGCGCTCGGGGAACTGGTAGGCGAACTGCATGGCCACCGCGCCACCGAGCGAGTGCCCGATGAGGGTGGCCCGTTCGATGCCGAGGACGCCCAGCAGGTCCCGCATGCCGTTGGCGTACGCCGGCAGTGAGTAGTCGGCCCTGGGCTTCTCGGACTCGCCGTGGCCCAGCAGGTCGGGGGCGATGACCCGGTAGTTCCTGGCCAGGTCCGGCATGACGTCGCTCCACGTGTCGGAGGAGGCGCCGATGCCGTGGATGAGCAGTACCGCGTCGCCCTTGCCGGCCATGCGGAACGCCCGCCGGTAGCCGTGCACGGTGCGGTGGCGGAGCCGGATCGGGGAGCCGGTGCGCCCGGGGGCTCTCTTCGGTCCGGCCGCCTCGCTCATGCCTCCTCCGACCGGGCGGAGCGGCGCTCGGACGCGCGGTGGCCGAACCGTTCGTGGACGGCGGGGGCGGAGACCGAACGGGTGTGGGTCAGATCGCTCTCGATCACGCCGAGAGAGGCGAGACTGTGCCAGGGGCGTACGGTCGCGACCGTGCTGTTCGAATAGCGTTTGTCCGTCATGACTGCCTCCTTGACTGGGTGACCGGCCGGGACGGGCCGGGAGCGCGTCGCCGCGTGAGTCGTGCGCGGAGCAGTGATCCGATCAGCCAGCGCCGCATCGCGCCCAGGTGGGCGGGCGAGCCGTGCACATCGTCGAAGACCTTGACCCGTACGTCGGGGGCCGTGCCGAGCAGGAGCCGCTGGTCCGAGGCCGGGATGATCTCGTCCCGGGCGCTGGCCACGTACCGCACCGGAACCCGGACGTCCCGCAGCTGACCGGCGGTGAGGGCGAACTCCGCCAGCGTGGCGCGCAGTTCGTCGCGGCCGGCGGATTCGGTGAGCCGGACCAGGGTGTCCGCGGTGATGCCGGGGACCTTCGGCCACCAGGTCTCGTCGGTGAAGAACTCCGCGACCGGGGCGCCCACGGTCAGGACCCGCCGGATGCGCGGGTCCTCGGCGGCGGCCCGCAGGGCGAGGTGGCCGCTGAAGCTGAGGGTCAGCATGGACGTGTCCGAGGTGTCGGCCCGTCCGGCGAGCCGGTCCATCAGCTCGGTGAGCAGCCGCCAGGAGTCGGGCCGGTAGGCGGTGGTGTTCTCGCCCACGCCGGGGAACTCGGTCACCACCGCGGCGAAGCCCAGGCGCCGCAGCAGCGGCAGCAGCCGTGCCCACTGTTCCTTGACGCTGACGATGCCGCCCATGACGACGAGCAGGGGCCTGGGGCGGGCCGCGTCGAGGCCGGAGGCCCAGCAGGCCACCTCTCCGCCGGGGAGTTTCAGCTCCACGCGTTCGATGTCGCGCTGTCCTTGCCGCCAGGTGTCGAAGGTCTCCACCCCCAGCCGCTGTGCCTCCTGGCGGGCGGGGTCCCCGTGGTGCGGGAACCTGGCCAGTGCGAAGTGACTGCAGGCACTGAGCAGTTCGCCGTCCGCGGCGGCCGCCCGTCCCGCCCCGGTCCATACCGAGGTCCAGGAGGCGGGGTCGCCCTCCGTGTCGTTGGTGATCCGGCCGAGGAGCCGGGTGGTGTGCTGGGGGTCCATGCCCTGACTGCGGGCGTGCAGCCGGGCGAACTCTTTCAGTTCCTCAAGGTGGTTCACGTCCATCACCCTCCCGTCGACATCGACTTTCACCGCTGTTCCTAGCGGCCCGGTTGTGCCCCTGAGTGCGGCTGACGGCGCGTCGGATCGCTCACCACCATTCGTTCTCGGCGCCGGCCTCCGTCTCGTCGTCGCCGAGCGCCTCGGTGAGGGCGTCGACGATTCCGCCGTCCAGCGTGGTGTGCGCCTGGGTGTCCCCGGTGCCCCCGAAGCCGGAGTCGCCGGTGGCGACGCTGATGGTGTACTCGTCGTCGAGATAGAAGGTGCGAAAGGCCCATTCGGTGCCGGTGCCCGGTGTGCCGTCGGGGCGGCGCACCTCCGTGGGCGTGCCGTCCGTCTCGAAGCCGAAATCGGTGAAGCGGAACTGCATGCCGAGGCCGATCGCCTTGCTGTACGCCTCTTTGAGCGTCCAGAGCCGGATCAGTGCGGTATCCCGTTCGGCGGGGTCCATGGCCTCGATCAGCTCGACCTCGCGCGGGGTGCACAGGTGGCGGCCGAGGTTGGGGCCGTACAGCACGCGGTCGGAGCGTTCCGCGTCCACTCCGATGACCGCGCCGGTGGCGAGTCCCACCAGGAGCAGGTTCTCGGTGTGGCTGAGGCTGATCTGCACGCCGTCGTAGCCGCGCAGGTAGGGCCGGCCGGACGGCGTGTAGCCCAGCTCCACCGACTGCGGAGGCACGCGCAGCGCCGCGGCGGCCGCGAACTTGAGCAGCACCCGCGAGGAGGCGAACCTGGTGCGGACTTCCGGGTGGGTCAGGTCCAGGTAGCGGGCCCAGTCCCGGCCCAGCAGGGCCCGCAGCCGGGGCCCGCCGGCCCGTTCCGGGCGCCAGTCGTCCAGCCGTGCGTACAGCACCGCGCAGGCGTGTTCCGCCAGGTCGGCCCGGACCCTGTTCCAGTCTCCGTCGGGTCCGGAGATCAGGATCGGTTCACCGAACGTCCGGCTCGGGGGCTGCTTCCCTGGAGCCGTCATCGAAGTCCTCCATGGTCTGGTGCAGGGCGCTCAGGACATCGGCCGCGGTGGCTCCGTCGATCACTCGGTGGTCGAAGGTGAGGCCGAGCCGCATCATGGGCGCCGGCACGACCTCGCCGTCGCGGACCACCGCGCGCTCCACGATCCTTCCGGCGCAGAGGGTGACGGCCGTGCCGCCGGCGGAGTGGAACCCGTCGACGGTCCGGTGGCCGAGCGAGCTGACCGACACCGTGCCGAGGATCCCGGGCCGCTTCGCCGGGTCGCGCAGGGCGGCCGCGAAGGCGAGGCGGCCGAGCGGCGCGGGGATGCGGCTCAGCATCCGTACCCCCTTGAACTCCGGGAGGCCTGCGGCCTCCTCGCCCCGGTAGCGCTCGACCCGCTCCTGGATCTCGGCCAGTGACGCCTTCTCCAGGTTGGGGACGAGCGCCGAGAGGACGCTGCGTTCGCCGTCCACCGGCCGGTCCAGGGCCAGCTTGCCCGTGACCGTGCCGAACCGCATGAGGCGCGGGCGGCGCAGGATTCCGGGCCAGCCGGGGGCCATCACCGCGTTGGCCTCGGGGTGCTGGGCGAGGACGCGCCCCGCGGTGTGCAGCAGATAGCTCACCACCGAGTAGCGCGCTCCGCGTTCCCGGGCGGCGGCGCGGTGTTCCTGGATCCGGGTCATGTCGATGTCGGTGTCCAGGTGCACCGGGCGCTGGCCCGCCGCCCATTCCAGGAAGTACAGGGTGTGGCGGCGCCGGCGCACCGTGCCGGGGCCGGCGCCGCCGGAGGCGCCGCTCACGCCGGTACCGCCAGCTCGTAGATCTCCTTCAGGCTGCGTGCCTCGAGCACCCGGCCGACCGGGATCGACGAGCCGAGTGCCTGCTCGACGGCGGTGACCAGCTTGAGCAGGTAGAGCGAGTCCCAGTCCGGCAGCTCGTCGAAGTCCGCGCCGATCTGCTCGTCGGTCAGCGGCAGGCCGAGCTCGTCCCGGACCGTACTGATGAAGTCGTCGATGCTGTATCCGACGGGGGTGGCGCTGCTCATGTCTCCTCCAGGGTCATATCTTCTCCAGGGCGAATCCGGCCTTGATCCATTTGCTGGACTCGATGGCCACGGCGAGTGCCTTCTCCCCCGCCGACATCTGTGTCAGAAGCTTCTCGATCTGGAGGAAGGGCAGTGCGTTGCCGTTGTTGCCGGTGTCGGCGACGCAGGAGATCTCCAGTGCCGTCGGCACATCGAGCTGCTCGGTGATCTTCCGGGTCATCCGGCCGGACAGCTGGGGCGGCAGGAGGTAGTCCAGCTGGTCAGCGTCCCAGTCGAGTTCGCCGAGCAGCTCCCAGAGGATCTCCACGGCCATCACCGGGACGTGCTCCTCGATGGCCTTGTAGTCCTCGGTGACCGCCTGCCGGTCCTCGTGCCGGTCGGCGAGCCCGAACCATTCGATGACCTGGCCCGGCTTGCGGCCGAGGCCGGTGAAGCGGTTGAGGACCTGGCGCACCGCGACGGCCTTGCCGCGCGGCTCCGCGCTGACGACCGCGGCACCCGCGCCGTCCCCGAACAGGACGAAGTTCACCAGGTCGCTCGGTGCCGCTCCGGTCAGGTCGCGGTGGACGTCGAGATGCTTGCTGCACACGTCGCCGCCGATGACCAGACCGGTGCGGTACTGGCCGGAGGCGATCATCGTCTGCGCCAGGCCGAGCGCCTGGACGGCGCCCGCGCAGCCCGACTGGAGCTGGAAGGTGGGCACCTGGTCCAGGCCCAGCTGGTCGGCGATGTTGTTGACGGTGGCGGGCATCAGGCTGTCGGGGGTGGCGGTCCCGAGAACGATGAAGTCGATCTCGCCCGGGTCGGTGTCCGCGCCTGCCAGGGCGCGTTCGCAGGCCTGGGCGCACAGGTCCGCCAGCGTCCAGCGCACCTCCCCGGTGCCCAGGTCGCGGGCGAAGTGGCGGGTCCTGGTGCCGATGAACACCTCGATCCATTCCTCGTTGACACCGAGCACCTTGGCGAGCTGGGCGTTGTCCACCGGCTCACCGGGCAGTGCGGTGCCGACGGACACGATGTGGGTCGTCGGGGTGCGGTTCTGCTCGGTCATGCGGTCCTCTCCTCAATGCCGGCGCCGGCGGCGGAGGCGTCACGTGCGCACAGGTAGTTCACGAGGTCGCCGACCGAGGAGAGAACGGGCAGCAGGTCCTGCACCGTGAGCGGGCCGATGCCGGTCAGCCGTTCCTCGATGCGGTTCTTGAGCTCCATGACCATCACGGAGTCGAAGCCGAGTTCCTCGTAGAGCCGCAGATGCGGGGCGAGTTCGCTGGTCTCGTACCCTCCGACCTGCCCGATCGCCTCCAGCACGGCCTCGGCCACGGGGTCCGCGGCGGCCGGCCGGTTCAGCACGAGTACGGGGGTGGCCGCCCGGCTCCCGCCGGATGCGCCCCCGTCCGCTCCGGACTCCGGAGCGGCGTTCGCCGCCGGGCCGTACGGGAAGTCCTCGCGCGGGGTCTGCGCGGACCGGACCGGGCCGCGGGTCCAGTAGCGGTGCTCGTCGCTGAACGCGTACAGGGGCAGTCGCTGCGGGGTGCGCTCCGCCTCGGTGTAGGCGGCGTCCCAGTCCGGGTCGGCGCCGCCCCGGTAGAGGTCGGACAGTGCCTGCGCCAGGTCCCGGCCGCCGGACTCCGCGTTCCGCACGGGCAGGACGAAGGCCGGGCGCGGCCCCGACCTGGGCGGGCCGATCTTGCGTGCCATGGAGGTGAGGACCGGCGAGGGGCCTAGCTCGACCGCCTGGCCGGGGCCGTCGTCCAGCAGCTGGGAGGCGGCGTCCTCGAACAGCACCGGCTGCCTGATGTGCGCGGTCCAGTAGGCGGCGTCCATCGCCTCGCCGTCCAGCCTGCGGCCGTACACGGTCGAGTACACGGGCAGTTCGGGTATCCCGCCGCCGACCTCTTCGGCGACCTTGGCGAACCGTTCCACCATCGGGTCCATCAGGTAGGAGTGGAAGGCGTGCGAGACCTTGAGCATCCGGGTGCGGAAGCGGTCCCGGCCGAGGTCCTTCTCGACCCGGCGCAGCGCCGCCATCTCTCCCGAGAGCACCACGGCCTGGGGGCCGTTGACGACCGCGATGCCGACCTGGTCCTCACCCGCCAGCCGGTCGGCGAGCACCTCGCGACCGGCCAGCACGGCCAGCATGCCGCCGCCGTCGGGGAGTTCCTGCATCAGGGCGCCCCTGGCGGCTATCAGCCGGGCCGCGCCCTCCAGCGGGAACACCCCGCCCAGGCAGGCGGCCGCGTACTCGCCGACGCTGTGGCCGAGCAGCAGACCGGGCTGCACACCGAGCTCCTGGAGGGTGCGCCCGAGGGCGTACCCGACCGCGAACAGCGCGGGCTGCGCCCAGGCCGTACGGTGCACCGCCTCGTCCCCGGCCAGGATCAGATCGCGTACCGACCCCTGGGTGTGCGGCCGGAGCGCGGCATCCGCCTCGTCGAGGAACCTCCGGTAGAGCGGCGAGTCCTGGTAGAGCCGCGCGGTCATCCTCGGGTACTGCGAGCCCTGGCCGGTGAACAGGAACGCGGTGCGCGGCCGGGCGGTGGGCGCCCCGGTGAACCGGGCCAGCCGGTCCGGGTCGGCGGCGGCCTCCCGCAGCCCGCGCACCAGCTCACCGGTGTCGGCGGCGGGCATCGCGAACCGGTAGCGGTGACCGGACTTGACCCGGTTGCCGCTCCAGCTGAGCGCTCCGACCGGCAGCCGCCGGCGGGAGAGCTCGTCGGCCTGGCGCACCAGGTTGCGGCGCAGCGCGTCCGGTGTGGGCGCGGTCAGCGTGAAGACGGCGCAGCCGATGCCGGTCCCCGTATCTCCGCCGGAGCCGTTGGCGCCGGCGGAGCGGGGGCGGACCGCGTGCGCGGGTGCGGACTCCAGCACGGCGTGCGCGTTGGTGCCGCCCATCCCGAAGCTGCTGAGACCGGCCAGCGACGGTGTGTTCGCCAGCTTCAGCGGCGCCTTGAGCAGCCGCAGCCCGTGCTCGCGGAGCTTGAGCTGCTGGTTCTCCTTGACCGCGAACCGGCTGGGCGGCACGGTGCGGTGGTGCAGGGCGAGCGCCACCTTGATGAGTCCGGCGATACCGGCGGCGCCCTCGGTGTGACCGAGGTTGCCCTTGACCGAGCCGAGCGCCATGGGCTTGCCGGTGCGTCCGGCGTGGTGGTGGCCGAGCGCCTTGACCTCCATCATGTCGCCGAGCGCCGTGCCGGTGCCGTGGCCTTCGGTGAAGACCATGTCGGCCGCCTCGACACCGGCCCGCTCGTAGGCGTGCTCCAGCACCTCCTGCTGGGCCCAGCGGTTGGGGGCGGTGAGACCGTTGCTGCGGCCGTCCTGGTTGACGGCCGTGCCCCGGATCACCGCGTACACCTGCTGGCCGTCGGCCAGGGCGTCCTCCAGCCTGCGCAACACGACGGTGCCGACGCCCTCGCCCCGGCCGATGCCGTTGGCCTCGGAGCTGAACGGCTTGCACCGGCCGTCGGGCGCGGACAGTCCGGCCTGGGTGTAGAAGATCGACAGGGCGGGTGTGAGGGCGACGTTGACGCCGCCCGCGATCGCGTGGTCGCACTCCCCCGCGAGCAGCGCGTTGGCCGCCAGGTGCACGGCCACCAGCGAGGAGGAGCAGGCCGTGTCGACGGCGAGGCTCGGCCCCTTGAGGTCCAGGTGGTACGAGATCCGGTTGGCGGTCATGCAGTAGCCGTTGCCGGACCCCACCTGGGCGGTGACCCGGGCGTAGTCGGTCAGGTGCAGCTGCGCCCATTCGTTGCCCATGATGCCGACGAAGACACCGGTGCGGGTGCCCGCCAGCTTCTGCGGCGGCAGTCCCGCGTCCTCGACGGCCCGCCAGGCGCACTGGAGCAGCAGCCGCTGCTGGGGGTCCATGGCGGCCGCCTCGCGCGGCGAGATGGTGAAGAACTCGTTGTCGAACGCGTCCGGGTCCTCGATGAACCCGCCCTCGGTGGTGTTGGAGTGGCCCTCGGCCGCGGTGGGCGAGTGGAACTCGGCGGCGTCCCAGCGCTGCCCGGGGACCTGTCCGACCCCGTCCCCGGACCGCATGAGGAGGTCCCAGTAGGCGCCGGCATCGGGCGCCCCCGGGAACCGGCAGTCGATACCGACTATGGCGATCTGGCCCATCAGGCAGTCCTCACCCCGTCGGCGAATGTCTCCATCAGGTGTCCGGCGAGCGCGGCGACCGTCGGGTAGTCCCAGGCGACGGTCGGCTCCAGTACGAGGTCGAAGTCCTCCTCGATGTCACCGCACAGGCTGAGTGCGGCGACCGAGTCGAGACCGTACTCGGCGAGCGGCACGGCCGGGTCGATCTCGCCCGGCTGCCGCTTCAGGTACAGGGCGATGCGCTCGGCCAGCCACGTGGTCAGCTCTTCCGTGGTGTGTCCAGTGGTCGGAACGGGCATGGTGCACTCCTCGGCGAAATTCGGACGGTCCGGCGGTTGCCGGCCGAGCTCCGGCCGTCAGCCGGCCAGTGGGGTGTTGTACAGGTCGTAACTGCGGTTCTCGCGGAAGCGGCGGAGCACCTCCTCGTGCACCCGGCGGTCGCAGGATTCCGGCAGGTCGGGCTGGGGACGGCCGAGCCGGTGGCCGAGCCGGTCCAGGGCGGCGGCCGCCCAGGAGGGGTCGGCGAGGAACGGGTCGTCTCCGTCGCGGGCCTGCTGCCAGACGCCTATGACCGAGGCGGCTGCCAGCAGCACGGTGTAGCGGTCCGCCAGCGCGAAGCTGCTCGGGCTCGCCAGGGCCGTGCGGTCCTGGGGT
This sequence comes from Streptomyces sp. 840.1, assembly GCF_003751445.1. NCBI lineage: Bacteria > Bacillati > Actinomycetota > Actinomycetes > Kitasatosporales > Streptomycetaceae > Streptomyces > Streptomyces sp. 840.1. Next base: position 1,677,665 of record NZ_RJUU01000001.1, read on the forward strand.
TCGAGGCCCCGGCTCTGCTCCTGGAGCTGCCGCAGCTCGTCCATCATCCGGAGCGCCGAGCCGTGTACGGCCCGCTCCTCGGGCGTGCTGCTGGGCAGTTCGTCCACCGCGGCGACGAGTGAGGCGCTGAGCGAGTCGCGCCCGCTGGCCAGCGTCAGCCGGTCGAACGGGATCTCCGGCAGTTCCTCGCGGAGCCGGAAGAGGGAGGGCGGGGCCGGGTCGCCGGCGAACCAGGCGCGCCTGGCCAGCCTGGACAGCTGCGGAATGATGGTGGCCTGGCAGGCGGCGGAGCCCGCGTGACCGAGGCTGAGCACCGGCAGGTCGCGGACGTGCTTCTGGAAGATCCCGAACTCGCCGTCACGGACGTAGAAGCGGGCACCGAGCACGATCGAGAGGTCGTACATGGCGTCCGTGAGCATCTTCGGGACCAGGTACTTGACGGCCGCCGCGTACACGCTGGTCTCCTCCGGCAGCACGTGGACGGCGCGGGTGGCGGCGAGCGAGAGGCTGTCGCAGATCAGCAGGTCCAGGAAGGCGCTGGACAGGGTGGCCTTGGCGTGCGGGATGTCCATGACCGAGCGCCGGTACAGCTGCCTGCCGAGCGCGAACCTGACGACGGTCCGCAGATTGGTGTCGGTCGCCCCGAGCGCCATGCCGGGGACGGCGCTGCGGGTGATCTGGAAGGCGCGGAGGGCGAGTTCGACGCCCTTCCCCTCCTCCCCGACGAGTGCGGAGGCGGGCACCTGGCAGTCGTCGAAGTCGAGGCCGGACAGGTGGCAGCCGCGCACCCCCACCGCGTCGTAGCGCGGCAGGACCCGGTAGCGGTCCTCGTCGAGGCCGTCGCGCTCGGCGAACAGCACCGAGTGGCTGCGGCTGCCCGGCGCCGGGTCGGTCCGGCTGAACAGGACCCACGCCGCCGCCCGGTCCGCGTTGTTGATGACCTGCTTGGCGCCGCCCAGCAGGTAGCCGCCGGGCACCGGGCGGGCCCGGAACTCGTTGCGTACGAAGTCGTTGCCGTGGGCGAGCTCGTGGTACGCGACGGACACCTTGCCGCCGTCGAGCAGCAGCCGGGCGAGCCGGGCGCGCTGTTCGTCGTTGCCCGAGGCCCAGACGTTGACGCCGGCCATGAAGGAGGTGACCCCGTAGCCCAGCCCGAGGGCGATGTCCCGGCGGAACACCTGGCGCATCACGCGCACCAGCGTGTCGATCCGCTCCAGTCGTCCGCCGTGGGCCCGGGGCACGAAGTCGGCGTTGAGCACCAGTTCGTCGAGTGCCCGCTCACCCGTCTCCGACAGTTCTCCGGCCTCGTCGGCTTCCAGGAGCCGGGCGTGGGAGACCTCGCCCCGCTCGTCGTCCGGGTCACCGAGCCGCCGTTCCAGCTCGGCGACGCGTGCGACCACCCTGGCTTCCTGGCCGGCCGTGTGGGCTGCGCCCGGGGCGTCGAAGGACACTCCGTTCGCTTCCGAGGCCGAAGTACCGATCAGCATGGCGTCCTCTCTCAACTCGTGCCGGCAGTTGCGCCGGTGCTTTCCAGCGGGAGCGGTTCCGGCAGCCGCTGGGGCAGCAGCGAGAACAGCTCTCCGGTCCGGCGGCCGGCCCGCAGATGCGCCAGCAGCCCTTCGTACGCCTCGGCGTCCCCGCTGCCCGGCTCTCCGAGCCGTTCGAGGATCCGGCCGAGCGCGGCACGCAGCCACAGTCCGTCCTGCCACAGCGCGGCGGTGCCGCCGCCGCCGGCCGCCGCGCCCGAGCTGTGCAGCCACAGGCCGAGGCAGGCCGCCCCCGCGTAGCAGAGCGTGTAGCGGCGGGCCAGGTCGAAGACCTCCGGCTCCACCTCACCGGCCGGGCTCTGCCGGCTCTCCATCTCGGCGTGCACCCGGCGCTCCACGGCGACGAGCCGCTCGGCGGACTCGACCGCCCCGCGGAGCGCCGGGTTCTCCCCGGCCCGCCGGCTCAGCTCGGCGACGGAGGCGTCGAGGCCCGCCAGTACGCCGCTGCCGTGGCGGGCGACCAGCGAGAGCCGGGCCGGGTCCAGCGCCGGGACCGGCGCCGACAGGTCGTAGGCCGCCACCGCTCCCGCGCTGTCGCCGGTACCGCGCCGTCTGCCGCGCACCAGCGAACGGAACTGGTTGATAAGGGAGTTGAGGTTGACCAGCGTGTTGCCGTCGAAGAGTCCGACGATCCGGTGGTCGCGCTCGATCTTCTGGAACATCCCGCCCGCGTACACGCCCTTGAGGAACGCGCGGGCGCCGAGCACCCGGGTCAGGGCGGCGAGCACGGCCTCGGTGCCGCTGGGCAGCAGGTACTTGGTCACGGCCGCGGTGACACTGAGCTCGTCCGTCTGGGTGTGCACGGCGCGGGCCGCGAACACGGCGAGCGCCTCGTGCAGCAGCACGTCGGCCGCCGCGGTGCTCAGCACCGACCTGGCCTGCGGGAGGTCGATCAGGTGCCGGCCGTAGAGCTCGCGCTCCTCGGCGAAGTCCACGGCGATCCGCAGCCCGTGGTCGGCGGCGCCCAGGGAGAGCGAGGCGCACATGGTGCGGGTGAGCTGCAGGGCCTTGAGCACCGTCTCCAGGCCGCCGCCCTCGGTGCCGACCAGGTCCTCCCGGTCCACCCGGGCGCCGTCGAAGGCGATCCCGGAGATGTCGGCCCCCCGGATGCCGTGCGTGCGGACCTTGGGCAGGTGGCGGTAGCTCCCGGGGCCGAGCTTCCGCTTGTCGACCAGCAGAACGCTGAAGCCGCGCGGCCCGCCCGCCGGGTCGGTGCGGGTGAGCAGGGAGAACACGCTGCCCCGGGTGGCGTTGTTGATCAGCCACTTCTCGCCGCTGACCAGCCACCCGTCCGCCTCGACCGCACCCGTCACCTCACCGGCCAGCAGATCGCTGCCGTGGGCCCGTTCGGTGAGCCCGAGCGAGACGGGCACACCGGCCCGGATGTCCGCGCCGAGCCGCCGCGCCTGTTCCGGCGTACCGGACACCCATACGCACACCCCGCCGAGGTAGGTCTTGCCATGGCCGACGGCCACCGTCAGATCCCGCCGGGCGACCGTGCGCATGAGCTGCAGGACCTGTTCGTAACTGCGCAGCCGTCCGCCGTGCTCGACCGGCACGTAGTAGTCGGTGAGCCCCCACTCCTCCAGCTGTCGGCAGATGTCGGCGGGGAACTCCTCCTTCTCGTCCAGCTCCACGCAGCGCGTGTGGGAGAACGGGCGGGCGGGGTCGCCCGGGTCGCCGAGGAAGCGGTCGAGCTCCTCGGCGACCCGGTAGGCCGGTTGCTCCATGTCAGACCGCCGCTTCCAGTGGGCGGTCGGTGGCGTCGGCGACGGCCTCCCGGACCGCGGGCTCCAGCACCTCGTACAGCGGGGTGAGCGCGCCCTGCAGGAAGAGCTTGCGCATCAGGGTGCGCTGGATCTTGCCGCTGGTGGTCTTGCGGATGGTGCCGGGGCGTACCAGCACCACGTTGCCGGCGGAGACGTTGAACTCCTTGCCGATCAGGCTCTGGGCGCCGGTGGCGACCGCCCGCAGATCGGTGCTGACGGCGCTGGCCCTGACCTCCTGGACGATGATCAGGTGCTCCCGGTCGGTCTCGACCGAGAACACCGCGCCCGAACCGAAGCCGAGTGAGCCGTCGCTGGACTGGACGGCGCGTTCGACGTCCTGCGGGTAGAGGTTGCGGCCGGCGAAGATGACGATCTCCTTGAGCCGGCCGGTGACGTACAGCTGGCCGTCCTCCAGGGCTCCGAGGTCGCCGGTGCGCAGCCAGCCGCCGTCGTCGCGGTTTCCTTCGGCGTCGGTGATGTGCGCGTCGAAGATCTCCTCGTTGGTCAGCGGGCGCTTCCAGTACCCGCTCGCGACGCTGTCGCCCTTGACCCAGATCTCGCCGACGCCGCCCTGCGGCTGCTCCAGGAAGGTCTCCGGGTCGACGATCCGCACCTCGAAGTCCTCGGCGTGCACCACGCCGCTGCTGACCAGGGTCCGGGAGGGTCCGCCCTCCGCCGGGACACCGAGCCGGCCCTGTTCCAGGGCGGCCGGGTCGACGGCACGGTTCACCGGGCTGAGTCCGAGCGGGGTGCCCGACACGAGCAGGGTGGTCTCCGCCATGCCGTAGCAGGGGAAGAAGGACTCGGCCCGGAAGCCCGTCGGGGCGAAGCGCTCGGTGAAGGCCCGCACCGTCTCGCGCCGGATCGGCTCCGCCCCGTTGGCGGCGGCCGTCCAGCGGGACAGGTCCAGGGTCCCCAGTTGCTCGTCGGTGACGCGCCGCACGCACAGGTCGAAGGCGAAGTTGGGTCCGCCGCCGATCGTCACGCCGTAGTCGTCGATCATCTTCAGCCAGCGGTAGGGCCGCCGGAGGAAGGACGTCGGGGACATCAGGGCCGCCGAACCGCCGATGTAGAGCGGGTGCAGGATGTGCCCGATGAGCCCCATGTCGTGGTAGAAGGGCAGCCAGCCACCGAAGCGGGACTCGCTGGTGGTGCCGGCCGAGCGCTGGATCGCCGCCTCGTTGGCCAGCAGGTTGCCGTGCGAGACCATGACGCCCTTGGGGTCGCTGGTCGAGCCGGATGTGTACTGCAGGAACGCCAGGTCCTGCGGGTTCAGCGACGGCTGGACGTAGGCACCCGCGTCGCCGAGCGTCGTGTCGTCGGTGGCCAGGCACAGGACGTCGTTCATGCCCTCTGCGGCCAGCCAGGCGGATATCTCCGGGGCCTGGGCGGAGTCGGTGAGCACCACCCGCACCTCGGCGTCCCGCAGGATGCCGGAGACCCGGGCGAAGTGCTGGCCCTGCTCGGTGGGGAGCGTGGCGGGCACGGCGACGGCGCCCGCGTACAGGCACGCGGTGAACGCCTTGATGAAGTCGGTGCCCGAGGGGTAGAGAAGCAGCACCTGCCGGCCCGCGGCCCGGTTCTCCTGGAGCAGCGAGGCTATCCGGCGCGCTTCCCGGTCGAGCCCGGCGTACGTCAGGTGTTCCGGGGCCGAACCCCCGGTGTCGTCCCGCAGGAAGATGAAGGCGTCCTCGGCGCCGAGCGCGGCGGTACGCGTCAGGACGAGTTCCGTAAAGGTTCGGAAGCTTGTCAACGTCTTTCCCTGGCCTCTCCGAGATCCGTCGGCACTGAGCCGGCGAAGGGTGTTCGGACAGGTCCGATCGTGGGTGCGCGCGCTAAGGCATCGCTTGTGCCACCTGGGAAGTCGCCCCCTGCCGGGAGCACGCGCAAGCCTGCCGTCCGCCCCGGGGGATGGGCGGACGGCAGGCGGTCGGTGGGGCGCTCGGCGGGCCCGTCAGCCGGTACCGGACCCGAACGCGGCGTCGAGGGTCACATGGCCGGGAACCTGCGGGAGGACGTCGAGCGCGTGGCGGAAGACGAGGTGGCCGTCGGCGCTCTCGGACGTGGTGCCGAAGCCGAGCGACGGGAGGAAGTCGCGCACCTTGAGGTTCTTCGCCGTCGGCAGGTAGGCGCCGTGCACCGCGGGCGCCCCGGTGTCCCTGGCGTGCGCCAGCAGGGCGGCGAGCGCGGCCTGTTCGATGCCCCGGGCGAAGACCCGGCAGCTGAGGAGGACGTTGTCGATGTGCAGGCCGTCCGGTTCGCGGTGCGCGAACAGGGCCCCCACGACGCCGTTGTCCCCGAAGCGGTCGCGGGCGCGGACGGCGAGCACGAGGTGGTCCGGGGAGTCGAGCCGTTCCTGGACGTCGGCCTTCTGCAGCCGTTGGGTGGTCAGGTTGAACTGATTGGTGCGCAGGGTGATCTGGGCGATCCGGGCGAGCTCGTGGGGCCGTACCGGCGAGAGCTCGACGCGCACGTCCAGTTCCCGCAGGTAGTCGGTCATCGATCCGGCGCTGTCCAGGAGGTCCCGGCGTCCGGCGTCCGCCCGGTACTGACCGGCCCGGTCCCGGTCGGCGTCGGTCAGCTCGCGCGTGTCGAACCAGCCGTCGGCGAGCAGCCGGCCGATGTGCAGGGCGGGCTCCTCGTCGAGGCGGACCACGGCGGTGTCGGGCAGGTTCGCGGCGACGAGCCCGCACTCGAAGGGTGAGTCGTCCGCGAAGACCAGGCTGTCCACGCCCAGGTTGAGCCGCTCCGCGATGGCGCGGATATTGCCGTCCTTGGGCTGCCAGTTGGCGCTGATCGCCACGAAGTCGTCCTCGCGCAGCCGCATGTCCGGGTGGTCACGCAGTACGTCGATGACGGCGTCCTGGTCGTTCTTGCTGCAGACGGCGAGGAGCACCCCCTGGGAGCCGATCTGCTTGACGACCTGCTGGAACGCGCCGAACGCCGCGCCTCGGTAGGTCGTCGCCGCCGCGATGCCGCCGGGGCCGTCGTCGCCCAGGATGCCGTCCCACAGGGTGTTGTCCAGGTCGACGACCAGCACCTTCTTGGTCCGGCCGCGCAGGGCACGGGCCAGGTGGCCGATCTCGCGGGCGTAGCGGGCCAGCAGCTCCGCACCGAGATGCACCCCGGCGTAGGCGGCGAGCCGGCTGTCGCGCACCGGTCCGGACTCCGCGATCAGCGGATCGAGGTCGACCACGTGCACGCGCGGGTGCTCCAGCGCCAGGCGCAGCAGACCCGCGTTGAACTCACGCCACTTCAGGGACAGTTCGCTGCGCGAACGGTGGTCGACCAGCTGCCGGGTGTGCGCGGTCAGCAGCGGCAGGGTGTTGAGCACCAGCACCCCGGAGCCGTGGCTCACGTACTGCTCGACGAGTCCGCCGATGAGGCGGAGCTTCGCGTCCAGGGCCTCGGACACATCGCCCGGCGTCCAGGGGGAGGGCAGTTCGTCGAAGACGATCTGCGCGTCGAGCAGGCACAGCGCGAGGTCGGTGTCCGGCGCGTACAGCGGGCTCCCGGTGTCGCGCAGATCGCGCAGCCAGGCGTCGTGCTCCCCCGGTACCAGCCGCAGCGGCATACCGTGCCGGGCGAGCTCCGCGGCCAGCGGGGCGCCGAGCGCGTCCAGGGTGCCGTGGCCGGTCACGGCGGCGGTCAACGGCACCGCACCTGGGTGGAGTTCGCGGATCGCCTCGGGTGCCGTCCTGGCCAGCAGCCCGCCGGCCCTGGCCAGCCCCTTCCAGCCGTCGTCCGTCTGCGCGATCTCGGCGAGCAGCCCCGGGACCCGGGGGTACTCCGCCGCGATCCGGCCCTCGTCGTGCAGAGCGCGCAGCCGGGCCGACGCGTCGGCCCGGGTGGTCTCCGTGGGCGTCGGCGCTGTGGGTGCTGTCACGGCTTCGTCCTCCTCGCTGTCGCTCCGGCGCGGCCGGCCGGCCGCGTCCCGTGAAGCCCGGCCCTCGCGCGTCGGTGCAGCCCCTTGCCCGCGACGCGCCACAGCAGCCGCACGGGACCGGGCAGCCGGCCGAGGAACTCGTCGTAGTGCTCGGGACCCGCGGCGACGGCCATGGCACCGAGCATGTAGATCCGCTTGTCCTTGGGCACGGCGTCCCGGCCGCGCTCGCTCAGCCGTCCCCACTCCTCGGCGGTGAACCGGCCGGGCACCAGCGGAAGGATGTGCTGCTCCTCGTCCGCGAGGTGTTCGTCCAGGGCCGGCAGGAGTTCGGCGCACGCGCGGGCGAGTACGTCGCGCAGGACGGGGTCCGCCGTGTCCCGCCAGCGGGGCAGGACTTCGGCCACCTGCCCGAGGGACCGGGCGATCCGTTCGTGCTGCCGCTCCATCCGTAGCAGCAGCGCGGGTTCGACCTCCGGGTCCCCTTCCAGTCGGGGCCAGACCAGCTCGTCCTCGGCAAGGTGGTGTTCCTCCAGCATCGTGTCGAGTGCTTCGAGGTGGGCCGCCACGATCCTGCTGCGCCCGGTGTCCTCGGCGTCGACCGCCCCCACCAGGGCGGCCGCGGTCCGGTACTCCTGTTGGAACAGCCGGTGCACGACCACCATCTCGCCGGTGTCCGGCTCGCTCGACCGCCGCTTGGCCGCCATTTCCCTCACCCTGGCCTTCATGATCGGTCCGTTGCCCCGGAGTCTGGCCGGGGCCTCTTAAGGGGGACTTGTGCCGTGTGGTCCAGCGGATCCACGGGGACTCCCCCGGCACGGGGCCGCCGTGCGGCGGCGCGGGTGCAAGCCGTCCTTTAGCCGGGCGCCCGAAGGTCGGTGCCGACCGTAACTTCGCTGGAGAGGACGGGTGATGACAGCGGCTCTGGAAGCACAGGTCTGCGTGGTGGGAGGGGGGCCCGCAGGGCTCACCCTCGCCCTCGAACTGGCCCGAAGGTCCGTATCCGTTGTCGTGGTCGAACAGAGCGGCCGGTTCGACCGCTCGTTCCGCGGCGAGTCCATATCGCCCGACTCGGTGTGGCTGCTCGAACGCATGGGTCTGCTGGAAGGGCTGCGGGAATCCACCCTGGAGACCCGCCACATGGAGATCACCGACGGCGGGCGCACCGTCCTGAGCGCGGACTTCTCCGACTTCGACCAGCCCTGCCCGTACCCGATGGAGCTGCCGCAGCCACCGCTGCTGGAGGCGCTGGCCGAGGCGGGCGGCGCGCTGCCCGGGTTCAAGCTGCTGCGCCGCGCCACCGCCGTATCGCTGCTGCGCGACGGTACGACGGTCTCCGGGGTCAGGTGCAAGGGGCAGGACGGAGAGTTCGACGTCCGCGCCGCACTGACGGTGGGGGCGGACGGGCGGTTCAGCAAGATCCGCGAGATGTCCGAGCTGCCGTACCGAAAGGTGCCGCTGGAGCGGGACTTCGTCTGGTTCAAGGTGCGGCGCCCCGACGTCTGGGACGGTCACACCTACCGGGTGCGGATCATCGAGGACCGGCACGGCCTCTTCATCCCCACAGTGCCCGACCTGGTGCGGGTCGGCTTCAACATCCCCAAGGGCGGGCTGCGGGAGCTGCGGGCGGGAGGCATCTCGGGCCTGCACGAGCGGATGGACGAACTGGCCCCGGAGATCTCCGCCGGCGTGCGGGAGTCCGTCACCTCCTGGTCCGACACCTCCATGCTGGACATCTTCACCACCGTGGTGCCCCGTTGGTCCCGGCCCGGCCTGGTCCTCATCGGTGACGCCGCGCACACCCTGACACCCGTGCTCGGCCAGGGCGTCAACCACGCGATCACCGACGCCGCGGTACTGGCCCGGCAGGTCGCCGGCGCGTTCACCGGGAACGGCTCCGGCGACACCACCGAGGCCCTGAACCGGGCCACCCTCGACTTCCAGCGGGAGCGGGAGGACTCCGTGGCGATGGCCCGCTCCATCCAGCTGCGCCAGGAGAAGGCGTTCGCGCTGTCCGGGCGCATCCCCGGCATGCTCAGGCGTTCCGTGTACCGGCTCGTCAACTCCAACGGCCGGCTCAAGCGGAAGATCCTCTCCGGCGTGTACTACCCGCTCCAGGAGGCGGACAAGGTCCGTCCCTTCGAGACGGCTCCCCGGCCGGCGGCTTCGCCCGCCCGATGAGCCCTCACCACGGCCAGGGACTCCCTTCTCCGGCCCCCTCACAGAGAACAGGACGTGAAGATGACAGCGAGCCCCGAAGCGCCCAGGACCGCGGACGAGGTGCTCTCCTATCCCTTCGAGCGGGCCGCGGGACTCCAGCAGTGCCCGATGTACGGGAAGCTCCGCGAGGAGGACCCGGTCGCCGAGGTCCGGATGCCCAGCGGTGACCACGCCTTTCTGCTGACCCGGTACGAGGACGTGCGGACCGCCCTGTCGGACCCCCGGTTCAGCCGGGCCGCGACCCTGGAGCCGGGAGCGCCCCGGCTCGCCGCCGCCCCGCAGAACTTCAAGAGCCTGCTCAACATGGACCCGCCCGAGCACACCCGGGTGCGCAAGCTGGTCTCCCGCGAGTTCACCGCCCGCCGGGTGGCCGGGCTGCGCCCGCGCATCCAGCAGCACACCGACGCGCTGCTCGACGCGATGGCCGAGAAGGACCCGCCGATCGACCTGGTTCCCGCGCTCGCCTTCCCGCTGCCGGTCACGGTGATCTGCGAGCTGCTCGGCGTCCCCTTCGACGACCAGGAGAAGTTCGCCGCCTGGTCGAGCGCCTTCCTCGCCACCACCTCCCGCACCAAGGAGGAGATGCTGGCGGCCCAGATCGGTCTGCGCGACTACCTGGGGCAGCTGGTGGCCGCCAAGCGGGACAAGCCCGGCGAGGACCTGCTGTCCGCGCTCGTCTCCATCCATGACGACGACGACGACCGGCTGAGCGAGGAGGAGCTGATCTTCCTCGGCATCAGCCTGCTGGTGGCCGGTCACGAGACGACCGTCAACCAGATCGCGAACAGCGTCGTCTCGCTGCTGACCCACCCCGAGCACTTCGAACGGCTGCGCAACGACCCCGGGTCGACGGGCGCGGCGGTGGAGGAGCTGCTGAGGCTCCACCCGCCGGGCGACGAGGCCCTGCTGCGGATCACGCTGGAGGACGTGGAGCTGAACGGCGTGAAGATCCCGGCGGGCAGCGCCGTGCTGCCGGGGCTCAGCTCCGCCAACCGGGATCCGCGCCAGTTCGAGCGGCCCGACGAGGTGAACTTCGACCGGGGAGTCAATCCGCACTTCGCGTTCAGCCACGGCCCGCACTACTGCATCGGTTCCGGCCTGGCCCGCGCGGAGCTGGAGATCGCGATCGGTTCGCTGATCCGCCGCTTCCCGACGCTGCGCCTCGCGATACCCGCCGAGGAACTGCGCCGGCCCGAAGGAATGCTGGTCCACGGGATCTCCTCACTGCCGGTGGCCTGGTAGGAGTCCGTCCCCGAAGTGAGCGGCGCCTTGCGGGCGCCGCTCACTTCTGTGCCTCCACCCGGTGCTTCAACGCCTCGTTCATCGCCCGGAACTGAGGGAGCGTCTCGCCCTCCAGCTGCCCCTTGGCGAAGGGCAGGAGGACTCCGGTGAACTTCTCGCTCTGGGTGAGCCGCACCGTGCCGTCGCCGGTCCGCTCGATCTGGAAGCGGTGCTCCGCGTCGAGCAGCCAGCCCGGCCCCACCTTGCCGAGCCAGCGCAGCTCCCGGCCGGGGTGGGCCACCAGGACCTCGGGGGTGAAGGTGGACGCGCCGCTGGGCTGGGTCAGCCGGTTGCGCATGGTGGCGCCGGCCACGAGGTGCCCGCCGTCGGAGATCACCTCGGACCGGGTCACGAAGGGGTTCCACTCCGGGTACTGCGAGAGATCGGTCAGGACCTTCCACACCTGGTCCGGGCTGGCCTCGATGTCCACGGAGGCGGTCAGCCGTACGGGGCTGGCGTGCGTCCAGGCCGTGTAGCCGCCCAGGGCGAGCAGCAGTGCGAGCAGGGAGAGCGGGATCCACCTGCGGCGGGGCCGCCGGCGCTCGTCGCGCGCTCCGTCGGCGGCCGTCTCGAAGACCGGTGCGGTCTCGGCACTCTCGGGCGTCGTAGCCATGGTCAGTTCCCTTCCGGGCGGGTTTCGGAACGGGCTCCGGTGAGCACCGAGACGACCAGCTGCCGCACGTAGGCGGCGTCGATCGGCTCACCGGTGATGAGGAGCCGGTAGTAGAGGGCGCCGGCCAACTGGTCGAAGACCACGCCGGACGAACTGCCGGCAGCGAGCTCACCGCACTCGCGGGCCCGGTCGAGCCGGGCCAGCACGAGCGCGTTGCGGCTGGCGAAGAGCTCCCGCACGGCGGCGCCCACATCGGCGTGCCGGGCGGCGGCGGCGGCGAGCTCGGCCACCAGGCCGGCCGACCGGTCCCCCTCCGCCCCGGGCCTGCCGACCTGCCGCATCCGGTTGAGCCCGGCCGCGACGTCGCCCAGGTACGCCACCAGGTCGGTACCGATGTCGCCGGTGTCCGGCACGGGCACCTCGTCCTGAATCTTGGCGACCAGCGCGACGATCAGGTGGTCCTTGGTGGGCCAGCGCCGGTAGAGCGTGGTCTTGGCGACCTCGGCCCGCGCCGCCGCCTCGTCCATCGAGAAGCGGTCGTACCCCCGGGTGAGCAGCAGTTCGTGGGCCGCTTCGAGGATCCGGCCGTCTGCGCCCTCACTCCGGGGGCGGCCTCTGCGGGCAAGGGCCATCATGGGGAGCTCCCTCATTTCGCTACGCCAGTTGCGTAATTAACGCTAGCAAGCCCCTCCCCATTTACGCAACTGGAGTAGCGGAATTGCTTCGGCGCCGTGCCCGTGCCTCTCCGCCCCGCAGACACGGAACGGCCCGCAGACACGGAACGGCCCGCAGACGCTGCACGCCCGGCGGGCACGGAACGGCCCGGGATCCCTGTCGCTCGGGATCCCGGGCCGCAGGTCCGCCGGCGCGGCGGAACGGGGTCAGGACGCGCTTGCCGCGGGCTGCTCCGTCTTCTCCGTCTTCTCCGGCGCGCGGGCCGCTTCCCCGGCCGGCGGCCCGGCGTGCGCCGGTTCCATCCGGTCGAGGTGCAGGGCCTCGTGGAGCCGGCGCAGCGGGCCCGGGGCCCACCAGTTGGCGCTGCCGAGGAGCGCCATCAGGGAGGGCACCAGCAGGGCCCGCACCACGGTGGCGTCGATCAGCACGGCGAACGCGGTGCCGAGGCCGAGCTCCTTGATGAAGACCAGCCGCGAGAGCGCGAGGGCGCCGACCGCGAGGCAGAACAGCAGGGCCGCCGACGTGACGACGGGGCCGGTCCGGGCGAGCCCCTCGGCCACCGCCGTGCGGTCGTCGAGCCCGGCCGACCTGCCCTCCTTGATGCGGCCGAGCAGGAAGACGTTGTAGTCCGTGGACAGGCCGAAGGCGAGGGCGAAGACCAGGACCGGCGTGGTGACCTCGATGCCGTTCTGGGCGGCGAAGCCGAAGTGCCCGTCCTGGAACACCCAGACCAGGAAGCCCATGGCGGCGCCCGTGGAGAGGAAGTTCATCACCAGCGCCTTGAACGGAAGAATCAGCGAGCCGCAGAACGCGAACAGCAGGAGCAGCGTGACCACGGTGAGGATGCCCGCGGCGAGCGGCAGCTTGTCACCGATGCTCTGCTGCTGCGCCAGGAAGTCCGCGGTCAGCCCGGTGTAGCGGGCCGGGTACGGCGCCCTGACGTCCTGGACCGCGTCGGCCGCCTCCTTGGCCCCGGTGCTCAGCGGCGCACCGCCGAGCACCGCGTCGATCTCCCAGTGCCCGCCGTCGAGACGGAACGGGGCCCCGACCGACTCGACGCCAGGGACCGACCCGATCTGCTCGGCGTACGAGGTGAGCCGGGCGCCGCCGGCGCCGGTGTCGATGACGATCTGCATCGGCGAGGCGGGCGGCTTCCCGAAGTCCCGCTCCAGGGCCTGGGCCACCCGGCCCGCACTGGTGTCGGCCGGCAGCGTGGAGGCGTCCGCCCCGGTGAACTTGATGCCGAGCACCGGCGAAGCGATCACCAGGAGTACCGCGGTGGCGGCGACCGCGACGACCACGGGCCGGTGCATCACGCCCGAGGCCAGCCGGTGCCAGCGGTTGCCCGCCGCCTCGCTCGCCGAGATGTCGCGCTGCCAGCGGCGCGGGGCGAGGGCGTTGACCCGCCGGCCCAGGACCGCGAGCAGTGCGGGCAGCCCGAGCAGCGCGAACAGCGCGGCCGAGACCACCGTGATGACGCCCGCGAGGCCCATGGACCGCAGATACGGGTGCGGGAACGCGATGAGCGAGGCGAGCGCGGCGGCCACGGTCAGCGCGCTGAAGAGCACGGTGCGCCCGGCGGTCGCCACCGTACGGCGGATCGCCTCGCTGCCCGCGCCGTGCACGGCGAGTTCCTCGCGGTAGCGGGACACCATCAGCAGCCCGAAGTCGACCGAGAGCCCGAGTCCCAGGGCGAAGGCGAGGTTGAGAGCCCCCGTCGAGACGCCCGTGAACAGGGTGGCGAGCCGCAGCCCGGCCAGCGTGAGCAGCAGCGAGACGATCGCGCCGGCCAGCGGCACCAGTGCCGCGACCACGCCGCGGAACACCAGGAACAGCAGAATGAGGATGAACGGCAGGGCGAGGCTCTCGGCCTTGGCGAGGTCCGTGTTGGACACGTCCGCGACCTGGACGTGGCCCGGTGTCGGGCCGCCGAGCCAGACGTTCCCGCGGAGCGCCGGGTCGTCCTCGATGGCCTTCTGGAGCGCCTTCTCCGCGTCGATGGTGGCCGACTCCTTCATCGGGCCGACCGAGCCGATGACCACGGTGCTGCGGGAGTCGTCCGAGATCAGGGAGGGGTTGGACGCGGAGGCGTAGTCGATGACCTGCTCGACCTCGGGCCGGGCGTCCAGCAGCGCGGCCGCGGCCGCCACCCGGGCCGGCTTCGCGTCCTTCGCGCCGAGGGCCGCGTCGGTACGGACGAGGAGGGCGTACCCCTGCTGGGCGTCGATACCGGTGGCCCTCTCGATGACCTTGCGGGCCGCGACGTTGGCACCGCCCGGATCGTCGTAGTCGGAGAGGCCATTGGTCAGTTTGCTCTGCACCGTGCCGCCGAAGAGTGCGGCCAGCACGGTGGCGAGCACGGCCAGTAAGAGGCTGGCACGCCGCCTGCTGTGCAGCGCTGAGCCCAGGGCAGAGAACATGGATCCTCACCTTCCGTCGTTGCACAGAGCCTGGACGCGCCTGCTTTAGCCCCGCTGAAGTCCGCTGCCCGACACTCGCCCCGGCCGCATCCAGAACCGTATCGGCCGGCAACTGCTGTGACGGGAGATCCAGTTGATCGACAATATGTTCGTCATTGATGCCACGGTCCATCCCTACAATGTCGCGGACAGCAATCTCAAGAAGGACGGCGAATTCCCGAACCTGCACGCATTCGCGCTGCGGGAGATGCTGTGGGGCATGCACGAACGCTTCGCGACGAAGGGATCATCGATACCGCGCGAGGCGTTCTGCACCGACTGGCCACCGGAACTGCTGGCCTGGACCCTGTTCTCCGAGTCCGATGTGGATATGGCCGTCAATCACCGGCTGCGCATCGACAGCGTCTTCGAGGACGGTCTGTGCAACGGCGAGAAGAACCGGGTTCTGGCCGAGAAGTGGCCCCAGCGGGTGGTGCCGTACGCGGGGATCAATCCGCTGCTCGGCGCCGAGGCCTGTATGCGCGATCTGCGCGAGCAGGTGGAAATGCTGCCGGGCACCATCGGCATCAAGGTGTACCCCAACGCGGGTTCACCCGACCACAGCTGGCGGCTCGACGACCCGGAGTTCACCCCGTTCTTCGAGCTCGCCAAGGAACTGGGCATAAAGATCATCGCCGTGCACAAGATCGTCCCCAACGGGCTCGTCCCGCTGGGCCCGTTCGGCATCGACGACCTGGAGACGGTCGCCATCCGCCACATCGACCTCTCCTTCGAGATCGTGCACGCGGGACTCCCTCCCTTCGTGGAGGAGGTCGCCATGGCGCTCATGCGGCTGCCCAACGTGTACGCCAACCTGGAGATCACCTCGGCTGTCCTGGCGCACGGCATGGGGTACGTGGAGGAGGCGCTCGCCCAGCTCATCTCGCTCGGCGGCGCGGAGAAGATCATCTACGCCTCCGGCGCCCTGCACTTCCACCCGCAGCCGGTGCTGGAGAAGATGGCACGGCTCACCTTCTCCGACCGGATCCTGGAGCGGTTCGGCCTGGAGCAGATCACCCAGGAGCAGCGGGCGGGCTTCCTCGCCGGCAACTACGCGCGCATCGCGGGGATCGACCTGCCGTCGGCCGCCGAGAAGATCCGCGACGACGAGTTCGCCACCTACCGCGCGGAACACGGCATGCGCCCGATGTGGTCCTACTGGCGGGAATCGCAGCCCGAGCTGTGGACCCCCGGATCCGAGGTCGCGGCATGAGCCCGCAGCCCCCCGCCGGACAGCGGGTGCGCGCGGCGCTCTGCGAGGTCTACGACCCCTGCAGCCAGTCCTGGCAGCGCCCCATGAGCCTGATCGACCTCGGCCTGGTGCGCGACGTGGCGGTGGATGACGACGGTCAGGCCACGGTACGGATCAGCCTCACGGCCCCGTTCTGCATGGCCGTGCCGACGATCATGCAGTCGGTCGAGCAGAAGGTGGGCGCCGTACCGGGCATCACCAAGGTGAAGGTGGACCTCGACGGCGGCACGATCTGGCGTCCGGAGCTGATGACGGACAAGGGGCGCGAACTGCTCGCCGCCGCGCGTGCGACCGACCGCCGCAGCCTGCCGCTGGTCAGTGTCAACGAGAACAGCGACTGAACGGGACACGGGCACCTGGAAGGGGCCGGGCATCCGACAGGATGCCCGGCCCCTTCCGTCACCGGTCCCGCGCGCTGCGGCTACAGGGCCGCACCGGCCGTCTCCCGCTCCCGGCGCACCGCCTCCCGGCCCTGCCGCATCCGGGCGAAGTCCAGTACCTGGCCGGTGAGGATGTCCAGCCGCCGGGCGGTACGCGCGTCGGCGCAGTCCGCCTCCGTGAACTCCGTGCCGGCGCCCACGACCACCCCCATCGGGACCGTCCAGCCGCGCAGCGACTGCGCGGTGGCCCGCAGCCCGGCGAGCGCGGACGCGCCGGCCACGTCGTTCCACGCGACGGTGAGGCATCCCACGGCCCGCCCGTCCAGATAGCCCGGGGTGTCACCCGCCAGGTCCTCGGTGTGGTCGAGGGCGTTCTTCAGCAGACCCGACATCCCACCGTGGTACGTGGGGCTCGCCAGCAGGACACCGTCGGCGTTCCGCAGCGCCTCCAGCAGCCGCAGCGCGGGCCCGGACCGGGTGACCGCGTCCGGGTCGTACAGCGGCATCACGAGATCGGGACCGGTCAGCAGGGTGACGTGGGCGCCGGCCAGCCGGGCACGTGCGGCACAGGCGCGCAGCACGGCCGCGGAGACCGAGGTGGAACGCAACGAGCCGCCTACGGCGGCGATACGGATCGGACGCATGACGACTCCGGGATCGTGTCGGGTCGGGTCGGGCCGGATCGGACTCACAGGCGGGCGGCCGCCTCCTGCGCCGCCCGCACCCCGCTGAGCACGCCGGCGTCGGCGAGCAGGCCCCGGGGGCCCACCCAGTCGCCGGCCAGGAAGACACCCGGCCGGCCCGGCACGGCCGGCCCCGGCCGGCCCGCCAGCCCGCCGAGCCGTGCCTCCGGCAACGCGGTCATGGTGGTGATCCTGGGCAGGAACCTCTCGTGCACCAGGACCTCGCGCCAGCCGGGCTGGCAGCTGTCCAGCAAGGCGTACAGCCGGGCCCGCACCTCGCGGGCGCCGGGCTCCGTCCCGTCGTCGTACCGCGCCAGGTGCAGTACGGCGCCCCCGGCCGGGGCGAGCCGGGCGGTGCCGGAGAAGACGGAGAGGTACAGCGGTTCGTCGACGCCGAAGACGAGCGAACGGGCCGGGTCGGGCAGCCGGCTCAGCGCCACGTCCAGGCAGGCCGTGTGCAGCGGGCGGCCCGCCGTGTCCGCGAGGCCGGGCCGCTCCAGCAGCCGTCCCGCGGCGCCCGGGGACAGCCCCGCGACGACCACCGCGCGGGCCCGGATCCCCGGGCCGCCGGCCGTGGTGACGTAGGCGGTGGCCCCGCCCTCCACCGACTCGGCCCTGACTCCGGTGCGCAGCCGCACGCCCAGCGCGGCCGCCCGTTCGAGCAGCGCTTCGGCCACGGTGCGCCAGCCGCCGTCCACGTACCGCACCCTGCGCCGCGCCTCGGCGAAGTGCGCGGCAAGCGCATCCGCGCCGATCATGTCGGGGCGGCCCACATAGGAGCTGATGCGCAGCACGGCGAAGGCGGCCTGGCGGGCGCGCTCCGTGGGCAGCCGGTCGGCCAGCCACCGCGCGGCGTCCGTTCCGGCTCTCCCGGAGCGCGCGCCCGACAGGGCCAGCAGCCGGGCCACGGCCACCCGTTCGCGTACGGAGAGCAGCCCGGTCCGCATCAGCGGGCCGGCCGCGGCGTATCCGGGGTGCAGTTCCCCGTCGCGCAGCGCCAGGGCGCCGGCCAGGTCGGGGGCGCTGCCCGGGACGCGGACGCCCAGGGCCTCCAGCTGCTTGCGGGTGCTCCGGTACAGGGCGCGGGGGCCGAGGCCGAGCCGGTAGCCGTCGTGCTCGGTGGTGCGGGCCCGGCCGCCGGCCTCACTGCCTGATTCGAGCAGCACCACCCGGCGGCCGGGCCCGGCGGTGGACGCCAGCCGGACCGCGGCGACGAGGCCGGTGAGCCCCGCGCCGACGACGACCGCGTCCGCCCGCTCGTCCGGCCCCCGGCTCACTGCTGTCCGGCCCCGGGGAGGATGAACGGGAAGCCGTGCTTGTCCAGTTCGAGCGCCGAGTCGGTGACGGCGGTGACCAGTGCCTCCAGGTCCTCGGTGCTGTGCGCGCCGCCGGTGAACAGCATCGGGAGGCTGAGGGTGTAGAAGCCGCGCTTGCGCAGCATGAGGGTCAGCAGGAAGAACGCGATCGGGTTGACCGAGCCGGCGAACGTCCGGTAGTCGTCGTAGCTGTCCTTCTCCAGGAAGCCGAACGAGCCGATGAAGTCGCCGAAGCCGACCAGCCGCAGCGGGATGGCGGTCCGGGACCTGAAGTCGGCCAGCCGCTGCTGGACCATGGCGACCTTGGCGCGCGTCTGCGTGTAGTACGTGTCCCGCTGCTCGTGCAGCAGCCGCAGGCTCGCGTACGAGGCGGAGAGCGCCAGGTGGTTGCCGGCGTGGGTGGTCTGGACGCAGGTCTTGCGCCCGATGTCGGTCAGCGGGAGCCCGGAGGTCTGCATGTGGTCGAGCAGGGCGGCCCGGCCGCCGACGGCCGAGAGCGGGATGCCCAGTCCGCTGATGACCTTGCCGTAGCAGTACAGGTCGGCCTCGATGCCGAAGTGGGCGGCGGCGCCGCCGGGCCCGTAGCGGAAGCCGGTCAGCACCTCGTCGAGGACGAAGGGGACGCGCAGCCGGCGGCAGGCCTCGGACACGGTCTTGAGGAGCGGCACCGTGTGTTCGACGAACGGGAAGGAGGAGGAGGCCGCCTCGGTCAGCACGCAGGCCAGCTCGTCCTTGTGCCGCTCGATCAGCTCCAGGGCGAGGACCGGGTCGTTGGGCAGCACCAGCAGGTCGCGGGCGTCGGCGACCGGCACCCCGGTCAGCGCCGACTGGCGCTCGATCCCGCCCTCGGCCGTCCGGCCGGGGAAGGGCTGCGCGGGGTGTCCGTGGTACCAGAAGGCCGTGTTGTGCATCCCGAGGTCGTGGACTCCGTGCAGCGAGCCCTCGAACTTGGCGACCATCCGCCGGCCCGTGTGCGCCCTGGCCAGCCGGATCGCGGCGGCCGTCGCGTCCGTGCCCGAGTTCAGGAAGGCGAACTTCTCGACGTGCGGTACGAACTCGTGCAGCAGGTCGACGAGTTGCGCCTCGACCGGGTGGCAGTAGCCGTTGCCGGTGGTGGCCCCGAGCTGCTCCTTGACGAAGTCGACGACCGGTTCGGGGCTGTGCCCGTGCAGGGCCTGGGCGCCGAAGCCGAGGTGGCAGTCGATGTAGGTGTTGCCGTCCACGTCGGTGATCCGGCTGCCGTGCGCCTCGTTCACCATCAGCGGGAACTGCGGCGAGTGGAAGGGCCAGAAGACGTGGGGGGACGCGTCCAGCTCACGCAGGCGCCCGGTGGCGGCGACGGAGCCGGTCTGTCGTTCGGTCAGCTCGGTGAACAGGTCGATCAGCCACTGCTGGGAGAGCAGTTCGCCGACCAGTGACTCGACTGACGTCGCCTCGGAGGCGGTTGTGGTCATCACGTTCTCCAGGAAGGGTCGGGCGGGGCGTCGGTCACAGCGGCCGGGTGGCGCGGAGCACTCCGTAGCGCATCACGTCGCGCTCGTACGCCTGCTTCATCAGGGGTACGGAGTTGAGGAACCTGAAGATGTCCATGCCCTTGGCCCGGACGAGCTTCCAGATCATGGAGGGGTCGCGGACCACGGGCTTGACGATGTCCGTGGAGAGCTTCCAGGTGTCCTGCACCTGTCCGGACCAGTCGACGGTCCGGACGTCCTCGAAGCCCAGGCCCCCCGCGAGGTCGCGGTACTGGTCCAGGGGCAGCACGTGCGAGACGACGAAGTCCCGGTAGATGCGGTCGAGCAGCCGGGACTCCTCGGACGTCAGCTTGTCGTCGCGGGCGCACCACGTGGCCACCAGGAGCGTGCCACCGGGCTTGAGCACCCGGAAGCACTCCGCGAGGAACGCCTTCTTGTCGGGCATCAGCTCACAGCTCTCCAGCGCCCAGACCACGTCGAAGGAGCCTTCGGGGTAGTCCGTGTGCATGGCGTCCATCAGCCGGAACGCGGTGCGGTCGCTCACCCCGGCCTCGGCGGCCTTCGTCTCGGCGCGCCTAATCTGCTCCTCGCTGATGGTGATGCCGTCCACGTCGCAGCCCAGGGTCGCCGCGAGGTGCGCCGACGAGGCGCCGATGCCGCAGCCGGCGTCGAGCACCCGCGCCCCCCGGGGCACCGGGGCGAAGGAGATCAGCTCCTCGACCAGCCGCACCTGGGCGGCGTGCCGGCCCGGGTCGGGTTCGCCGTCGGCCCAGTAGCCGTGGTGGATGTGCTCGCCCCACAGGTCCTCGTACAGCTCGATCAGGCCGTCGTAGTGGTCCTTGATGGCGGCGTGCAGATCGGGTGTGGCCCAGCGTGGCTTCAGTGCGCTCGTCATGGCGTGAGGTCCCATCGGAATCGGATCGGAACGGGATGCGGTGGCGGGTCAGAAGCGGATGAGTGCCGACTCCATGGTCAGTCCGGGGCCGAACGCCATGATCACGCCGTACTCGCCCGGTTCCGGGCGGTCCTCGCGCAGGATCCGGTCGAGGATGAGCAGGATCGTGGCCGAGGAGCAGTTGCCGTTCTCGGCGAGCACGGCCCTGGAGGACGCGAGCTGCCCGGGGCGGAGCTCCAGCTTCTCGCCGACGAAGTCGATGATCTTCGGACCGCCCGGGTGGATGCCCCAGTGCCGCACGTCGGACGCCTCCAGCCCGTGCGGGGCCAGCAGCCGCTTGACGAACGGGTCGATGCTCTCCGACAGGTAGAACGGGACGTACGGGGAGAGCGTCATCCGGAACGCGGAGTCCTCGATGTGCCAGCTCATCGCGTGCATCGTCTCGGGATGCGTCTCGGTGTGCGTGCCGAGCACGACCGGCCCCGGCCCACCGTCGTCGGCCCCGAGCAGGAGCATCCCGCCGGCGTCGCCGAACAGGGCGTTCACGACGGCCTGTTCGGCCGTGTACTCGGGCCGCAGGTGGACGGAGCAGACCTCGGCGGACCCCGCGAGCACCAGCTCGTCGGGCCGGGCGGCCACCGCGTCCAGGGCGGTCTTCAGCACGTTGAAGGCGGCGTTGCAGCCCATGTGCCCGATGAAGGTGCGGCGCAGGTCCTGGCGCAGCCCGAACTCCCTGGCCAGCACGATGTCGGGGGTGGGTCCCGCGTACCCCGTACAGCTGGCCAGCACCAGGGAGCCGACCCGCTCGCGCACGGCGCCGCCGGCCGCCTCGTCGAGGACGCCGCCGACCGTCCGCCGGCTCATGGCCAGGACGTTCTCCTCCCAGGCCAGCATGCGGGTCTTGATGGGCGGGAAGCCGTCCGCGTAGGCGGTGCGCGGGTCCCATGCCATGTGGCGGCTCTGCACCCCCGAACCCCGGAAGATCTCCTCGGCCTGGGGAACGTCCCGGAACATCTCCCGGTAGTACTCGTCGAAGGCACTCTGCTGCGGGACCACGTTCTCCGGCGCCGTGGTACGCAGGGCGAGGATCCGCGCCGCCCCGCGGGTCTCCTGTGCGCCGGCCCCTGCGGCGGTCTCGGTGACGGCGGTCATCCCGCGGTCTCCAGGACCGCGCCGGCGGACTCCAGCCGTGCCTTGATCGCGTCGAGGAAGCCCTCGGTCACCTGGTCGCTCTGCTGCCTGGCGAACGGCTCGACCAGCGGCAGCACCACGGGCGCGATGTTCACGTCCGCCTCCGAACGGGTGTCGATCTCCAGGTAGGTGGTGCCGGGCGTGTTGCCCGGCGAGGTGCGGAACTCGCCCCAGGAGCGGAAGTTGTGCTCCCCGACCGGCTCCCAGCGGATGCGTCCCGGCTCGGTCGTGTCGAACCTCGACCGGTGGTCGGGGGTGTGGCTGACGGCGCCGTTGGAGATGGTGGCCAGCACGTAGTGGTAGACGTCGTCGCCCTCGTCGGTGAGGGATTCCACGCCGGGCATCAGCACGCCGCAGCCGACGACGTCGAGGAGCAGCGCGCGTACGGTGTCCGGCTCGGCCCGGACTTCGGTGGCTACCGCACTGGCAGAGCGTATGGAGACCATGGTGTCCTTCACAGGTGTGAGTGTCGGTGCCCGGTTCAGCGCTCGTGCGGGCCGGACTTGATTGCGTATCCGATGTAGCTGGCCGACAGATCGCCGCCAACGGTGAACTTCCCGAGCCGGCGGTGGCGCAGCAGGTCCGGCAGGAGTGCGGGGACCGGGCGGGCCGGGCCGAGGCCGCGGGAGTCGGTGAGGCGCATCCCGGACTCGGCCAGCAGCGTGCTCAGTTCGGCGGGACGGATGAACATCCGCCAGTTGTGGGTGCCCGGCTGGATGATCCGCAGGATCTTCTCGGCCACCAGGATCAGCAGCAGGTAGCTGCGCACGGTCCGGTTGACCGTGTCGAAGAGGAGCACGCCGCCGGGTACCAGCAGCCGCTCCACCTCGGCCAGCGCGGCCGGCAGGTCCTGGAAGTGCTCCAGCACGTCCGAGGCGACGACGGCCTCGGCGCAGCCGTCCGGCAGCCCGGTGCCGTAGGCGGAACCGACCCGGTAGGTGACCTGCACCCCGGAGGCCTCCGCATGCCGCCTGGCCGCGTCCACGGTGCCGGGCGACAGGTCGATGCCCGTCACCGGATAGCCGCGGGAGGCGAGGTCCTCGGAGACCAGGCCGCCGCCGCAGCCCAGGTCCACGACCCGGACCTCCTCGCGGGGCCGCCCGGCGAACCGGTTGCGCAGGATCCGGTCGAAGTAGCCGGTGCGCGCCGGGTTCATCTCGTGCAGGACGCGCAGCGGGCCCTCGGTGTTCCACCAGTCGTCGCCGACCTGCTCGTAGTACTCGTTGTCGATCGGCACCGGGCGGGCCTCGGCCGCCCGGGTCCGGCTGTCGCCCGCGGTCGCGGCCATCACACCCACCTCGGTGTCTCGACGGGGCTGATGCCCAGGGTCGCCTTGCCGATGAACTCGCGGGCCATGTCGTTGGTGAACGGCAGCAGCGGACCGGCCTTCACGTCCCGCCAGATCTGCCCGATCCGGGAGCCCTCCCGGATGCCGGACCCGCCGATCACCTCGAACGCGGTCGCCACCACGTGTTCGGCCTCGTTGGTGATGTAGTACTTGGGCACGCAGGTGTCGGCCACGAACGCGGGCAGGTCGTCGCCCGGCTCCAGGTGGCGCGTCGCGTACTCGGTGAGGAGCGCGTCCATGGTGGCCAGCGAGGACCGCATGCGGGCCACGGCGAACTGGATGCCCGGCAGCCGGGCGAGGTCGGTGACCGCCGTGGTGGAGCGCCCCCGGGTGCGCCGCAGCGCGAGCTCGTAGGCCTGCTCGGCGAGCCCCAGGAAGACGGCCGCGAAGCAGTAGTGCCCCCACTGCTGACGGGCCATGACGAACAACGGGGTCAGCCCGTCGGGGAAGACCGAGTCGTCGGCGTCGACCTGCAGGGAGTCCAGCTTCAGCGAGTGCGACCCGGTCATCGGCAGCGCGAACCCGCTCCACCGCGAGATCACCTCGACGCCCCGCTCGGGCTTCTCCACGAAGAACGCCGCCAGGTTGAAGGGCGGTTCCAGGTGGTCGTCGTCGAGGCCGGCGGTGATCACCAGGTGGGTGGCCGCGTCGAAGCCGGTCGCGAAGTGCTTGACCCCGTCGAGGACGAAGCCGTCAGGGGTGCGCCGGGCCACCGTCGAGGGCATGACCCAGTTGCCGCCCGACCCCTCGTCGGTGAACGGTCCGACGATGAACGCCCCGTCCCGTACCGCGCCGAACATGCGCTCGCGCACGGCCACGCTGAGATCGCTGCGCATCGACCCGGTGAGAACGGCGTGGATGGCCAGCGTGAAGGCGGTGGACCCGCAGCCGCCGGCGATGATCCGCAGCAGCCGGGTGTTCTCCTCCAGCGTGGCCTCGAAGCCACCGAGCTCCCTCGGCACGTTCACGGCCGTGAGCCCGGAGTCGATCAGGTCCTGGATGTTCCGGCCGACGAACTCACCCTTGTCGTAACCCTCTTCGGCGCGCTGCGCGAAGCGTTCGGCCAGCTCCTGCGCGGTCGCACGCAGCTGCGCCCAGCGCGCGGCGCGCTCCGTGTCCTGTACGGCTGTCGCCATCGCGCTCAGCCCTCCCATCGGGGTTCGGCGAACACCGGCACGCCGAGCGCGTGCTTGCCCGCCCACTCGGCCGTGACGTCGGAGTTCGGGGGTACGAGCAGTCCCGCCACCACGTCGCGGTAGGCGCGCTGCAGGGGATGGCCGGACAGCAGCGCGGAGCCGCCCTGTACCTGCATGGCGAGCGTGACGACCTCGTGGGCGAGGCGGCACACGCTGTTCTTCATCACGCTCATCTCGATGTAGTGCCCGAGCGGGTCCGCCGCGATCTCCCGGTCGTGGTCGGCCCGTACCGCCTGGTACAGATGCGCTTCGGCGGCCGCGAGGCGGGTCTTCATCTCCGCCACCCGAAACTGCACGCCGGGCAGATGGGCCACGGTCCGGTCCAGGACGTGCAGGGTGCGGCCGCGCTGCTCGCGCACCACCCCGTCGAGTGCGCCGCGCGCGATCCCGAGGAAGACGGAGGCGAAGCTGCACCAGGCCCAGTGGACGCCCTGCATGAACATCAGGGGCAGTGCGCCCGGTTCACCGACCATCTCGTCGGACGCGGCGAACAGGTCGTCCAGCAGCAGCGAGTGGCTGCCGGTGGCGCGCATGCCGGCCGCGTCCCACTCGGAGGTGACGGTGACCCCGCGCTCGGGCTTGGGGACCAGGAAGCCGACCGGCTCGGGCAGGCCCCGGTCGTCGGTCCGGGCGGCCGAGAGGAACAGCAGGTCGGCGGCCGGGAACCCGGTGAAGAACCCCTTGCGGCCGTTGAGGAGGTATCCGCCCTCCACCGGCTCGGCCTTGGTCGTGGGGTGCCACCAGTTGCCGCCGACGCCGGGCTCGCTGAAACCGCCCGCGATGACGGAGCCCTCGTGGGCGATCGCCCGGTAGGCCCGCTCGGCCCCGGGGCCGCCGATGCCGGCGATCATCGCGATGCCGTGCACGTGCATGTTGACGGCGAACGCGGTGTTGGCGCAGCCGGCGGCCAGGGTCTCCTGCGCCCGGCAGAGCTCCTCCAGGCCCACTCCCCCGCCGCCGTACTCGCGGGGAACGGTCATGGCCGTGTAGCCGGAGGCCACCAGCTCGCGGAAGTTCTCCGACGGGAAGGTGCCCTCCCGGTCGTGCTCCGCGGCCCGCTCGGCGAACCCCTTGGCCAGCTCCGCCGCGAGCGCGACGTAGTCGGTGCCCGTGCCCGTGTCCGCGGTGGGCGGTGCCGCGTCGGTGAGGACGGTCATCGCGGCCTCCCCGCCACCATCGGCTGCGGGACGTCCGTGGTCACGGCCGCACTCAGATAACGGGTGAGGCTGCCGACGGTGTCGCCCTCGGCCCGGGTGGCCATCGCCAGCCAGTCCGCGATGTCGACCTCGCCCAGCACGTCCCGGATCCGCTCGAAGAGCTCGGCGAGGTCGACCGAGTCGAAGCCGAGGTCCCCGGTGAGACGGGAGCGTTCGGTAACCAGCCGGTCCGCCGTATCGGGTCGTACGGCGATGAGTTGCTCGGTCAGAATCATCAAGAAGGCTTGCGCCCGGTCGTCCTGCACATTCACTCCTGAAGCCTGAATATCCTCTGCCTGCGTGTGCCTGCCTGTGGGTACCGATGCTGGCCCCGGGCCCTGTAGTCCCGGTTGCGCCGACCGGCGCGAGCGGTTGCGCGTGCGGTACGGGTCAGGCCGTGGCCTGGCTCTCCCGGAAGCGGTCGACCAGTGCCCAGAGCGTCGCGGGGGACGTGAAGACCTCGGGCTCCAGGTCGTCGTCGGGGATGCTGATGCCGTAGGTGTTCTCGACGGTCATCAGCACCTCGACCATGGCCAGCGAGTCGAGACCCACCGCCTTGAGGCTGATGTCGGGCCCGACCTCGCCGCGCTCGGCCAGCCTGGGCAGGATCTCCTTCAGCAGGCCCTCGAACGCCGGGTCCCAGTGCTCACTCATGTCAGCTCCTTCGTTGTCGTTCCGGCCGTCCGGCGGGACGGCCCGGTGTCCGGCGCGACCTGGTGCCGGTGCAGGGCGAGGCGGGTGGCGGAGACCACGTCGTCGCCGTCGACGAGCACCTCGGCCGGCGTCCGGTGCCCGAGGAAGCCGAGCAGGCTGGCCGAGAGGCCGTACGCGCCGACGTTCGGGAAGGCGAGCACCGTGCCGGAGCGCACCCCGGCGATCTCCACCCCTCGGCCCAGCAGATCGGCCGGGGTGCACAGCGGGCCCGCCAGGGTGACCCGCTGGGCCGCCGCGTCGGGGTCGGTGTTCAGCGGCCGCGCCTTCATCGGCAGCAGCCGGCCGAGGCCGGAGAGCCCGCCGAGGTGGTTGATGCCCGAGTCGAGTACCGCGAAGCGGGAGCCCCGGCTGTCCTTGACATCGGTGACGGTGGTCAGCAGGGTGCCGCTGTCGCCGACCAGGTGGCGGCCGGACTCGAAGGCGATCCGGGGCGCGCCCTCGCGCCACCCGGGCAGGTGCTCGTCCAGGGCCTCGCTCACGGCGGCCCTCAGCCCGGGATAGCGGGGCCGTTCACCGGGCACGGCGTACGGTGCGGCGAAGCCGCCGCCGAGGTCGACCAGCCGCAGGTCGATGCCGAGCCGGTCCCGCAGTTCGGCGGCGGTCCGCACGGACTGGATGATCTCGGCACACAGCCCGGCCTCGTCGCGGGCGTTGGTCAGCGGGAAGAAGTGCAGCCCGACGACGCGTGCGCCCTCGGTCAGCAGCCGGTGCGGGGCGTCGAACAGGACGTCCAGGTCGAAGCCGAACTGCGAGGCGCTGCCGGTCATCCGCAGCCCCGCGTCACCCGGCGCGCCGGACGCGTTGATCCGCAGGACGCAGTCCAGGGTCACCCCGTGCGCGGCACCGGCCGCGCCGACGCGTTCGAGGTCGCCGAACGACTCGGTGGAGTAGGAGCGCACCCCGAGACGGACCGCCTCGTCGAGCTCGCCCGGCGTCTTGCCGGGGCCCGAGTACAGCAGCTCGTGGGGCGGGCAGCCCGCTTCGACGGCGGCCGCGAGCTCGCCGCGGGAGGTGATCTCCGCGCGGGCACCGGCCCGCGTCAGCTCGGCGACCAGACCGGGGTGCGGATTGGCCTTGAGCGAGTAGTAGAGGCGGGAGCCCTCGGGCAGGGCGGCCGTCAGGTCCCGGTAGGCCTGTCGCACCCGGTCCAGGTCGTAGACGTACAGCGGGCTGCCGTAGTCGCTCAGCAGCCGCCCGGCCAGCTCCTCGCCGGTGTCGGGCCGGGGGTCCCGCTGGTCATGCGTCACCGTCGGTCTCCTTCAGATACGCGATGAGCCGCTTGCGGTCGGTCTTGCCGTTGGGGGTCAGCGGCAGCGCCGGGAGTACGTGGCAGATCTCCGGCACCTTCGCCGGCTCCAGGCGTTCGGCGAGCCGGTCCACGGCCTCCTGCGCCGTCAGCTCACCGACCACGAACAGGACCATGTCGCGGTCCGTCTCCGGAACGAGCAGCGAAGCCTCCCGGACGCCTTCGACGTCCAGGGCGGCGGCCTCGATCTCGATGGCGCTCATCCGCAGGCCCCGCCGCTTGAACAGGTCGTCCCTGCGGCCCTGGAAGTAGAGGTGGCCGTCCTCGTCGAGCCGGCCGTAGTCCCCCGTGTGCAGGGTCGTCGTGCCGTCCGCCCCGGTGCGGAAGCGCAGTGCGGTGGGCTGCGGCGCACGCCAGTAACCGGCCATGAGGTGCGGCCCGCGCACCACGATCTCGCCCGTCTCCAGCGGCGGCAGCGGCCGGCCGTCCTCGTCCAGGATCAGCACCTGCGTGCCCGGCAGTGCGGGCCCGACCGAGCCGGGCCGGCCGATGTCGCCGTCCGGCTCCAGGATGGTGATGCGCTTGCACTCGGTGGTGCCGAACATCGCGGCCACCCGCGCGCCCGGGAACCGCTCGCGCAGTGCGGCGATCAGCGGGGCGTTGAGCGCGGCGCCCGTGTTGGTGAACAGGCGCACCTTCGTCGGCCGGGTGTCCCGGGTGGCGAGGCGGACCAGCAGTTCGCCGAGCGAGGGTACGAGCGGCACCACCGTCGCCCCGTTGTCGCGGGCGAAACCGAGCAGCCTGGCGTGCTCGTCGGCGTCGGAGAGCAGCAGTTCCGCCCCCGCGAGCGCGCAGAGCAGGGCCTGGTAGAGGCCGTAGTCGAAGGAGAGCGGCACCGCGGTGAGCACCACGTCGTCGGACCGGTAGCCGAGCCGGGCGGTGATCGCGCGGGCCGCGAAGGCGATCGGCGCGTGCGGGCAGGCCACGGCCTTGGGGGCCGCGGTACTGCCCGAGGTGTAGATGAGCAGGGCCAGCCGGTCGGCGGGCACCGGGCGGGCCGGGCCGTCCGCAGGGCCGGACGGCGTGTAGTCGATCTCGTCGAAGACCAGCACGGGTGTGTCCTGCGGCCAGGTCACCCCGTCCGCCGCGACCCGTTCCGCGCCGTCCACCACGATGAGGGACGGCCGGGAGTCGGCCAGTACCGGGCTCAGGTGGTACGCCTTCATCGCGGGGCTGACGGGCACGAGCGTGGCGCCGTGGCGCCAGGTGCCGTACAGCAGCGCGAGGAACTCCTTGACGCTGCCGATCCGGGTGAGCACGCGGTCGCCCGGACCGATCCCGAGCTCACCGAGGCGCTGCTCGAACCCCCGTGCCGCCCGGTCGAGTTCGGCGTAGCTCCACACGCCCCGGCGGTCGCGGACCGCAGGCGCGTCGCAGGCCGCGGCGACCGCGCGGCCCAGGAAGGTCTCGGCGACGTTCTCGATGTCGCTGGCCACGAAGGTGGTGTCGGGGAGCACCTCGGCGGGAGGGCTTGCGAAGGTGGTCACGGTGCCTCCGTGTGTCGCGTGCCGTCCTGGGGGAGCCACTGCGGCGCCTCGGTGATCTCGACCACCGCACAGGTGCAGCTGAACCCGGAGCCGCCGCCGACCAGCAGCACCTTGTCCCCCGGGGACACCTGTCCGGTCTCGACGAGGTGGTTGAGACCGGCGGCCTGGTCACCGGCGCCGAGGTGGCCGGCCCGGCGTGCGAAGTCCCAGCTGGACTTGGCGAGCGGGATGCCGAGCAGCGAGTCGACCTGCCAGTCCATCCGGCTGCGCCCGCTGGCCGGGACCACCACGCGTGCGATGGATTCCATGTCGGTGTCGGCGTCCGCGAGAGCCCGGCCCACCACGTCCCGCACGACGGCCGCGAGGCGCTCGGTCGCCGACCGGAAGCTCCCGGTGTTCTTGATGAAGTACTCGACCCGGCCGGGAAGATCGAGCGGTTCGGCGGTCGGGTGGGGCACGAATCCCGCACCCCGGACCACGGCTTCGAGGGAGTTGTCGGCGCCGGCGGCCGTCGAGAGCAGCCGGGCGAAGCCTCCCCGGCGCGAGAGCAGCAGGGCGCTCGCCCCGTCGCCGTAGACGAATCCGGGCTCGCTGCTCCACCGCTGGATCACCGGCTCGCCGAAGCGGTCGGCGGTGGTGACCACGGCGGCAGCCGTGTCCGGGCCCGACGCCACGTGCCTGGCGGCGACTTCGAGCGCGGCGAGGCCCGCGTTGCACTCCTGGCGCAGCCCGAAGGCCGGGATGTGCCGGCCGAGGGCCTGCCCGGCGATGTAGGAGGCGGCCGGCCACATCTCCACGCCCTGGAACCAGATGCTCGCGTGCACGAGCAGCTCGATGTCCTCGACGTCGACGCCGGACCGCTTGAGCGCGGTGGTCGCCGCGTGCACGGCCATATCCGGCGGTGCCATGTCATCGGGGGCGACCCGGACCTCGATCAGGTCGTCGGCGGCGCACTGCTCGGGGTCGTACCGGCCCGCCTCCACCGCCGAGCGGGCGGTGACCGGCCCTGGCAGCCAGACTCCGGCACCCGCCACATGAACGCTTTCCCAGCGCATGTTCCTCCCATCGTCACGTCGTTGCCGCCATCCGCCGGTACGAGAAAGCCTTCGTGACCGCATCCGGGCTGCGCCTGCATGCTCGGGGCCCCAGCTTTGGCCCTGCTAAAGACGACGGCGCCGTGAGCTCCGGGCGGGGGCTGTGCCTCCTGCTCAAGCGGGGCTTCAGCAGTCCCGGCGAAGGTGACGGACGGAGCGCACGCACGTGCCGCTGCCTTCACGACGGCAAGGGAAGGACCCCGATGCGGGAGTTGCGTACGGACAGGGGCTCGGCCGGCCCGGACCCGCGGCGTTGGCCGGTGCTCGGGATCCTCTCGCTCGCCCTCTTCGTGATCATCCTCAACAACGGCCTGCTCCATGTGGCGCTGCCCAGCCTGATGCGGGACCTGCACGCCGGAATCGGCCTGACGCAGTGGATCGTCGACGGCTACGCGCTGGTGTTCGCGGCGACGCTGCTGACCGCGGGCACCCTGTCCGACCGGTACGGCCGCAAGCGGGCCACGCTGTTCGGCGTGGCGCTCTTCGGGGCCGGATCACTGGTGGCACTGGCCGCGGACGGTGCCGGGCAGCTCATCGCGGCACGGGCGGTGATGGGGGTGGCCGCGGCGTTCGTCATGCCGGGCACGCTGTCGATCCTCGTCGACGTCTTCCCCGAGGAGGAACGGCCGAGGGCCATCGCCGTGT
This sequence comes from Streptomyces sp. 840.1, assembly GCF_003751445.1. Classification (NCBI taxonomy): domain Bacteria; kingdom Bacillati; phylum Actinomycetota; class Actinomycetes; order Kitasatosporales; family Streptomycetaceae; genus Streptomyces; species Streptomyces sp. 840.1. Next base: position 1,708,287 of record NZ_RJUU01000001.1, read on the forward strand.
GGGGCAGCACCTCCGCGCTGGGCGTCGCCGCGGGCCCGGTCGTCGGCGGGGCACTCGTCCAGCACTTCTGGTGGGGCTCGGTCTTCCTGGTCAACCTGCTGCCGGTGGCCGCGGTGCTCGTCGCCGGAGCCGTCCTGCTGCCGGAGTCCGCGGCGCCGGTGCCCCGCCCGGCCGATCCGCTGGGCGCGGTCCTGGGCTCGGCCGGCATGGTGGGCCTCGTGTACGGCGCCATCCACGCGGCGGACCGGGGCTGGACGTCCGCGACCGTGCTCGCCTCGTTCGGCGCGGCCGGGGTGGCGGGGGCGCTCTTCGTGGCCTGGGAGCGGCGGCACCCGTATCCGATGGTGGACTTCGTCCTGCTGCGCAGACCCGCGTTCCTGGGGGCGAGCGTGGGCAACATGCTGCTCTTCCTGGGGCTCGCCGGCACCCTCTTCGTGCTGACCCAGTACCTGCAGTTCGCCCTCGGCTACGGGCCGTTGCGGGCCGGTCTCGCCGTCGCGCCGCTGGCTCTCGCCGTCGGGCTCGGCTCGGCCGCCGCGCCCTGGCTGGCCCGCCGTGCCGGGCCGCGCGGTGGTGTGGCGGGCGGTCTGGCGGTCACCGCGACCGGCATCTGGACGCTCGGGACGGTGCCCGAGGGCTACCCGGGCGTGCTGTCCGGGCTCTGCCTGTGCGGGATCGGAGTCGGCCTGGCGCTCGCGCCGGCGACGGACACCGTGATGGGCCTCGTACCGCCGGAGCGCTCGGGCAACGCGGCGGCGCTCAACGACACCATGCAGGAGCTGGGCAACGCCCTCGGCGTGGCCGTGGTCGGCACCGTCCTCGCCCACGGATACAGCACGGCTGCGGGCGCCGCACCCCTCTCGGAACGGACCGGGCACCTCTTCGAGCAGGCGGCGTCCGACGGTTTCCGGGTGGCGGCCGCCCTGGTCGCCGCCGGAGCCGTGCTCAGCGGCCTGCTGCTGCCCGGCCCCGCGCCCACCGTTCTGAGCGAGCCGGATCCGGGCAAGGATGTGGAGGATCACCGCCCGCCCGGCGCCGACTCAGCCCGCCAACGAACCGCCTGAGCACCACCCGAGAGCCGGTCGAGAGCCACCCGAGAGCAACTCGAGAACCGCCTGAGACCACTTGGGGACCGAACTCACGTCCCCGTTGCACCAGTTCGCCCGTCCCGATCAACCTGGAGCAAGGTAAACACCATGTCTGTCGCATCGCGTTCATTACTCAGCCGCGCCCTGTACGTGGGACCACCGCTGGCGACCCTGCAGGAGCAGTACGCCAAGGGCGGCATCATCGACGACAACGCCCCGGTCCTCGCCTCCAGCAGCGTGCGGATCGCGGCCCCGGCCGACCGGGTGTGGCAACTCCTGCACGACTTGCCCGACTGGCCGTCCTGGGTGCCGGGTGTGTCGTACGTACGCCAGTCCCCCGGCGGCCTGGCCCCCGGCGGGCGGTTCACCTGGAAGCTCAACGGCATCACCATCAAGTCCACCCTCGCCGTGGTCGAACCGGAGCGGGAGCTGTGCTGGACGGGCGTCCTGGCGGGCACCCGCGCGGTGCACCGCTTCCGGCTCACCGAGGATGCGCGGGGCCACACCGAGGTGGTCTCCGAGGAGTCCATCGGCGGCCCGCTGATCGCCCTCTACTTCCCCAGTTCCAAACTGCGCAAGGTACTTGAGGGCTGGCTGGGCGCGCTCAAGTCCACGGCAGAGACGGAGACGGCCCGATGAACACGCTCGCGTTCGCCAACAACGACGGCATGCTCGCCGTCCGCTTCCTCCTCGAACTGACCGCGCTGGTCTGCTTCGCCATCTGGGCCTGGCGCAAGACCCCGTCGCCCTGGCGCTGGGTGACGGTGGTGGTCCTGCCGGTGCTGATCGGCTGGGCGTGGGGCGCGTTCGCCGTCTCGGACGACCCCTCGCGCTCGGGCGAGACAGACTTCGAGACCCCGGGCCCGCTGCGGCTGCTCCTCGAATTCGCGGTCCTCTTCGGCGCGGTGGCCGCGCTCTACCACGCCGGGTTCCGCCGGGCCGCGAAGTGGCTGCTGGCCATCATGGTCCTCTACCAGATCCTCGCGTACGACCGGATCGGCTGGCTGCTCAGCCACTGACCGCCGGGCGGGCATCAGTACCGCCCGGACCGGACGGGAACGCCCGGCCCGCCACCCCGCGGTGGTGGGCCGGGCGTTCCCGTCCGACCTCAGGAGACTCCGACCGGGGCGCCCTTCACCAGCTCCTCCACGGCCGGCTCGACGACGGCCAGCAGGGGTTCGAGCCGCCCCTCCAGGAACAGCTTCCGCATCAGGGTCCGCTGGACCTTTCCGCTGGTGGTGCGCCGTACCGTCCCGGCGGCGACCAGCAGCACGTTGCCCACCGGCACACCGGCCTCCTCCGAGACCGAGCGCTGCACCCCGTCCAGCAGGGCCTGGTGGTGCGCCGCCTCCGTGTCCGGTCCGCCGGCGGCGCCCCTGACCTCCAGGACGGCCACCAGCCGTTCGCGCACGTCTCCGCCGGGCCGCACGGCGAACACCGCGCCCGTGCCCAGCGAGGGGTGCGCCGCGCGGGCTGCGGTCTCCACGTCGTGCGGGTAGATGTTCCGGCCGTTGATCACGACCATCTCCTTGAGCCTGCCCGTCACGTAGAGCTCACCGCCGCTGAGGGCACCGAGGTCCCCGGTGCGCAGCCAGCCGTCCGTCACCGCCCCGTCCGCGCCGGTGAGCCGCGCCCCGAAGGCCTCGGCGGTCGCCCCGGGGCGGGACCAGTAGCCGGTCGCCACGCTCTCCCCGCGCACCCAGATCTCGCCGACCCCGTCCTGCCCGAGGTCCCGCAGGGTGGCGGGGTCGGCGATCCGCACCTCGAAGTCCTCGGCCCGCACCACACCGCTGCTGACCAGCGTACGAGTGGCCCCGCCCGGCACGGGCCCGGCGAGCTGCCCGGTCTCCAGGGCGCAGGTGTCGACGGTGCGGGTGACGGCCGGGCGCCCGAGCGGGGTGCCCGACACCAGCAGCGTCGTCTCCGCCATTCCGTAACAGGGGAAGAAGGTCTCGGGCCGGAAGCCCGCCGGGGCGAAGCGTCTCGCGAAGGCGTCGATGGTCTCCGCCCGTACCGGCTCCGCCCCGTTGCACGCCTGCACCCAGCGGGAGAGATCGAGCGAGGACAGCTCGGTGTCCTTCACCCGGCGTACGCACATGTCGTACCCGAAGTTGGGACCGCCCCCGATCGTGACCCCGTGGTCGCCGATCATCTCCAGCCAGCGCACCGGGCGGCGCAGGAACGTCTCCGGGGCCATCAGCGCGGCCCTTGCTCCGAGCCAGAGCGGGTGCAGCACGTGCCCGATGAGCCCCATGTCGTGGAACAGCGGAAGCCAGCTGCCCAGGCAGGAGTCGGCGTCGGAGCCCAGGGAGCGCTGGATCGCGGCCTCGTTGGCCATCAGGTTGCGGTGCGAGACCATCACTCCCTTGGGCTCGCTCGTCGACCCCGAGGTGTACTGGAGGAACGCCAGGCCGTCGAGTTCCGGTTCGGGCTCCCGCCAGTGCGCGGCGTCTCCCACCGGTCCCCCGTCCGTGGCCACGCACGGGACGGCGTCCGGGCTGTCGCCCACCAGCCAGGACTCGACGGCCGGAGCGTGCTCGCGGGTCGTGAGCACCGCCCCGACCCGCGCGTCGGCGGCGATGCGCGACAGCCGCTGGAACTGCCGCTCTCCGGCGGGGAGCGGGGCCGGAACGGCGACGGCGCCGGCGTACTGGCAGCCGAGGAAGGCCGCGACGAACGGCAGGCCCGACGGGTACAGCAACAGGACCTGCCGGCCCGCCAGTCCGCGCTCCTGAAGCCAGGAGGCGATGTCCTTGGCCTGTGCGTCGAGCTCCGCGTAGGTCAGCCGCTCCACCCAGCGTTCCGAGTCCGTCTCGTGCACGAAGGCGAACGCCTCCGCCGTGCCCCGTGCCTGTGCCCTGGCCAGCACGCGCTGGGAAAATGTCTCTTGGCTCATCGTCGTCTCTCCACTCCTGAGCACTGCTTCAGACCGGCAGGGACCCCGCGAGTACCGGGGCTTGGGCATAGCGACGCAGCAGGGCGGCGAGTTCGTGCAGGAAGGTGTCCTCGTGGGCGCGGATGAAGAAGTGCCCGCCGGGCATCTCCCGCACCTCGCAGCCACGCCCCGCGTGCCGCCTCCAGGCCACCACCTCGGGTACGGTCACCAGCCGGTCCCTGCCTCCGACGAACAAGTGCAGGGGCACCTTCACGGGTTCGGCGGCCGGCGTCACCGAGGAGGCGCACAGCAGCAGGTCGTCCCGGGCCACGGGCAGCAGCGCCGACAGGAACTCCGGGTGCTTCAGAATCACCCGGGGTATCCCGCCCAGCGCCGCCAGGCCGCTCACCAGCTCCTCGTCGCTCGCGTGGGGGTTCGCGATCGTGGGTGCGGGCAGATGGGGCGCGCGGTAGGAGCTGAGCACCAGGCCGAGCGGGAGCGGGGCACCGCGCCGCTGGCGGCGGACGGTCAGCCGGTAGGCGATGAGCGCCCCCATGCTGTGGCCGTAGAGCACATACGGCTGCCGCAGTTCCTCGTCGAGCTGCTCGTCCAGGTCCTCGACGAGTGCGTCGAGATCGGTGAACCTGGGCTCGTTGATGCGGCCTTCACGTCCGGGGAGCTGCACCGGCAGCACACGCGCACCGGCTCCGTGCTCGTCGAGTCCGCGCTGCCAGCGCCGGTACGCCGATGCCCCGCCGCCCGCGTACGGGAAGCAGAACAGCCGCACGCCGGCTCCGGTCGGAGCGTCCGTCGGTAACTGGGGCGTCTGGGAAAGGTATCGCGTCATTCTGCTCCGCCTCGGGTTCGTCCGGCGACTGTGTGCCGGCCGGGCCCGGCCGCACGACGCGGTCGACTGCGGCCGTCGGAGCGGGCCGCACCCGCCCGGCCCTGGTGAACGGGTCCGGGCGGCGCGCCTGCCCGCCCGGCAGCACACCTTTCGGCCATCGGTGGAGCGGTACCCGGCCGACACGCATCGAGGGTGCGGGCGACCGCTAAAAGACGGCCAAATCGTAGGCGGGAGAGGCGAGGGAGGGGTCGTCGGCGAGAATGGCGTGATGCAGCCGCTGGAGCCGCTGCGAGGGCTCGATGCCGAGCTCCTGCACGAACGACGCGCGCACCTTGCGGAAGACCTCCAGTGCCTGCCAGGACCGCCCGCAGCGGCAGAGCGTCAGGATCAGCTGGGCGTGCAGGTTCTCCTGAAGCGGGTAGCGGGTGGTGAGCACGGTGAGTTCGCTGACCAGCTCCGCGTGCCGGCCCAGCCGCAGGTCCGCCGCGATCCGGCTCTCCAGCGCACCCCGGCGCACCTCGTCCAGGCGTCTCACCTCGGTCTCCAGCACCGGCCCGGTCCGTACGTCGGCGAGCGCGGGGCCGCGCCACACCGTCAGCGCCTTCACCAGGAGGCGGGCGGCGAGCGCGACATCGTCCTCGGCCAGAGCCCGCTGCCCGCGCAGGGCGAGCCGCTCGAACTCCCTGGCGTCCACGTCGACGTCGGCCTCGGGCGGGTCCAGGATGTAGCCGGTGTGGCTGCGGATGAGCACCTCTTTCCCCTCGGGTCCGCCGACCGGTTCGAACGCCGCGGAGAGTCCGTGCCGCAGTTGCTTCACATAGGTCTGCACCACACCCGAGGGCCGCCCAGGAGGAGCTCCGTCCCACAGCTCCTCCGCCATGGCGGCCATGCTCACGTGACGTCCGAGGTTGGCCGCCAGTAAGGCCAGCACCTGCCTCGGCTTCGCCGCGCTGGGCACCACGGACGTGCCGTTGACGGTCACGACCAGCGGTCCGAGGACACCGATCACCATCGCCCTGCTCCCTCCGCTAGCTCTATCGGAGACAGTGGCAGCTCACGGTCGCGCGCAGACAGGGACAGGTACACGTACCGGCCGTGAACCCACGGGGGTGCGCCGCATGACATCTTCATACGCCGAGGTCAGGGGCGTGCGGATGACGGCGGGCGGCCGGAACCGCTCGACGGACCCGGAGCGGGGTGCGGGGTACGGAGAGCAGGGGGCGAGGTCGGGCGTGGGCGTCAACTCCTCGTTCACACCGTCCTGCGCGGTGCACTGGAGCACGATCGTCACTTTCTGTCGCCTATGCCATACAGTGCGTAACGCCAGTCATGATCATCATGGCTCCTACCCCCTCGTGGAGACCCTCGTGCGCCGCATGTTCACCAAGCTCACCGGCCTTGCCGCCGTGACCCTGCTCGGCTTCACGCTCGCCCAGCCCGCCCAGGCCGGACAGCACACCCCCGGCACCGGCCGGACGGCAGCGGTGGCCCCTGCCTACTTCGAGATGACGGACGGCTACAGCGAGCGGAACCTCGTGGTGAAGCTGGTGAAGGAGGAGCAGATCCAGCACGCCAGGCAGCTGGTCGGCGGAGAGACCTCCGAGCGGCCGCACGTCATCGGCCGGATCGTCAAGCACCCGGCCGAGTACAACCGGCTGTACAGCTTCCACTACGACCCCGAGAGCGTCAGCTTCTTCGACTACGCCATCGAGGTCTGCGACGCGACACTGAGCTACACCGAGGACCACCTCGACGAAGTCGGCGGCCCGTTCCTGCCCGGCCGGATCCACTGCCCGTGGAACTCGCGACTCGTCAGGGAAGTCACCGCCCCGTAAGGCATCCCGTCGCCGGCTCGCAGCCGCGCCCCGTTCACCGTTCGGAGGCGGCCGGTTCGACCGGTCCGGGCGGTTCGGCCGGTCCAGCCGGTTCGGCCGGTCCGGGCGAGCGGGCCGGCCGCACGGTCACCAGCGCGATCCCCGCGCAGCACACCGCCAGCAGCAGGAGTTCGGCGGGCGAGGGGGCGGGCGCGGTGTCCAGGGCCCAGTCACCGAGCCGGACCGTGAAGGGGACGGCCAGTTGGGCGGCCGCCGTGAAGACCGGGCCCCGGCGCAGGATGAGGCGGTGCTGTACGAGGTAGGCGGGGGCGTAGACGACCGCGCCGAGCACCACGATCCCGCCCGTCGCGGCGAGCGTCGGAGGGTGGCCGATCAGCGCGGGCAGGGCCATCGGCAGCAGCAGGCAGGTGGCCGCCGCCAGCAGTACGGGCAGCACGGCCAGCGGCGGCAGGCCGGACAGCCGGTCCCGGTACAGGAACCCGTAGACCGCGAACGCCACCGTGGCCGCCGCGACCAGCAGCAGCCCCACCGCGTCCAGGTCCCCCGCGTCCGCGCCCAGCGCCGCGTATCCGGCGGCCGCCGCGCAGGCCAGGGCGGCCCCCACCGCCTTGCGGGGCCCGGACCGTTCGCCGAAGAACAGCGCGCCGACGGCCACCGAGGCGCACGGCATCAGCGCGACGACCAGGTTCGTGAGGGAGGTGCCGATGCGCGGGATCGCGAGCAGGGTCCCGGCGGCGTACCCGGCGAAGCCGAGCAGCCCGAGCAGCCAGACGGTCCCCGGCCGGGCCGCGGCCCGCCGCAGATCCGCCCGGCCGTGGGCGCTGGACGCGGCGACGGCGGTGAGCACCAGGCAGCACACAGCGGTGCGGCCGACCGCCACGATCAGCGGATCGGTACCGGTGACCAGCGCGCCGGACAGCAGCCAGGTGCCGGCGAGCAGCAGGACGAGAACGGCGGGCATCGCGCGTCCTTTCCACGGGCGCAGGGGAGCGGGCGGGCCCCTCCGTCGGCCGGGGGGCCGCCCGAACGGTACGGCAGCCGCCCGGCGCCGCCCCGGGCGGCCCGTGCCCCGGCACCGCCGCGAGCCGGGCGTGGCTCATCGAGCCGGTGCCGGGCCCATCGAGCCGGTGCCGGGCTCCTCGGGCCGCCCGCTGATCGCCTCCCCGGGGGCGCTGTCTCAACGGCGACGCGTCGTTCGAGCCACCGCCTCAGCCGACCCCAGATTCCTGATTCCTGATCATCTCCATGAGCAGGGCGTGCGTCTCCGCGTCGGCCGCCACCACCAGGCCGCCCGCCCCGGTGTGCGGCGGCAGGCCGTGCAGGTCGGTCACCACGCAGCCTGCGGCCTGGCAGATCGCGATGCCTGCGGAGAAGTGCACGCTGTCGCGTAGCCGCCCGTCGGTGACGTACGCGGCCCTGCGCCCGGCCGCGACCCAGGTCACCGCCAGCGTGCTGGAGACCACGCGGGGCCGGAAGTGCTCCGCGAATCCGGGGTCGGCCAGCAGCGTGACCGCCCGGAAGCCGGGGGCGTTGGGGAACGGCGGGTCGAGGTTGACGTCCACCAGCCGCGATCCGGACGAGGGTGCCAACTCCTCGTCCGTACCGTCCGTACCGCCGCTGCGGAGGCGGGCGCGCTCCCCGTCCGTCCAGAACACCTCTCCGCCGAACGGGTCGGCCGCCGCCGCTGCCGTGATGGACGGCCCTTCGCGCAGGGCGACGTTCACCGCGACCACCATGGTGTTCACGGCGTAGTTCAGCGTGCCGCACAAGGGGTCGACCAGCCACCTGCGTTCGGCGGCTTCCGCTCCGGTGCGGCCGCTCTCCTCACCCGTCACCGCGTCATCGGGCCGGGCGGTTCGCAGCACATCGAGGATGGCCTTCTCCGCGGCGACGTCGGCGGCCGTCGCGAAGTCACCCCCGCCTTTCTCGAACCGCTGCAGCGAGGTCCCGTACATCTCCCGGACCACCGCCGCACCCGCCCGTACCGCTCTGACAGCCAGTTGCGCGTCGCTTTCCGTGTTCATGCTCAGCATGAACCTCGGGCTATTCGCGCCCATTCCCGGCCCGCCGTGGCTGCCCTTCGAACCGTCACCGAGGCAGCTGCCCTTCCCGGTTGACCTCCGTCACCCGCGCCCGCAGGACGAGCCCAGGCGAGGCCGGCCGGACGGAATCGGGCGGGCATTCCCACTCCGAGCCCCCACCCGGCGGCCGCAGCTGCACGTACGGCCCGACGCGCCCCATCACCCGGCCCACCCGCCCGTCGCGCACATCCACGGCGAACGAACCCGGCTCCGGCGTACACGCCTCCAGCTCACTGCCCTCACCCACCATGACCTGCCGCCTTCCCGTCCAGCACACCGTTCAGCCGCCGCACCGTGTCGAGGTTGCAGCGCCCCAGTTCGACGAGCACGCCCGGCCCGCTCCCCGCCGACGAGACCGGGTCGACCCGCAGCGAAGGCAGGGTGATCCCGACCCCCGCGAGCCCTTCCCGCAGCCGCTCGACCGCCTCTTCCGCCTCCCGCACTCTGCCCGCCGTGACCCTGCGCCGCTCCGTTGTCGTCATGATCCATTCCTTCCACGCTGAGTAATGTCAATGCATACCCAGCGTGTCCAATCTCTCGTTAGCCTGGAAGAGGTGCAGTTCCAACAACCGCTGCTGCATCACAGGGAGTTGTCATGCCGGGTCCCAGAAAGCTCGATCCCTCCTCCTCACCCCGGGCCCTGTTGGGCGCCGAACTCCGCCACCGGAGAGAGGCGGCGGCAACTGCCTGGAAGTCGGCGCCTGGCGCAAGTCCACGCACAGTGGCGACGGCGGCAACTGCCTCGAAGTCCTCGACGGGCTTCCCGAGGTCGCCCCCGTCCGGGACTCCAAGGTGACCGACGGCCCGCTGCTGATGTTCCGCGCGGCGGCCTGGCAGCCGTTCGTCGACGACCTCGGGTGAGTTACTCGCGGACCTGGGCGTTCACCGCGGCCTGCGCGTTGCCGCTGTCCGCGCCCAGGGTCGCGAGCAGGCGCAGCCCGTCCTCGGCGGGGCTGCCGGGGGCGGCGGCCATCACCACGAGCTCCATGCCCGATTCGTCGGGCAGCGCGAAGTTCTCCTGGTGCAGCTCCAGCAGCCCGACCAGCGGGTGCCGGTACGCCTTGCAGCCGTGCGTGCGGGCGCGCACGTCCGCGCGGGCCCAGAGGCGGCGGAAGCGCTCGCTGCCCATCGACAGCTCCCCGATCAGCGAGGCCAGGCGGGGGTCGTCGGGGTATTTTCCGGCGGCCAGGCGCAGGTGGCCGACCGCGTCGAGGGTGCACGTCTCCCAGCCCGCGTAGAGGCCGCGCTCGGACTCCTCCAGGAAGATGTGCCGGGCGGTGTTCAGGCCGGGCAGCGGCCGTCCGTAGAGCAACTGGGCGAGGCGGTTCCCGGCGAGCACGTCCATCCGGTGGTTCATGATCATCGCGGGTGCGCCGGCGGTCAGGTCGAGGACCTGGAGCAGCTCCGGCCTGATCCGCGCGGCCGGGGCCTTCGCGGGGCGGCGGCGCTGACCGGCGAGCCGGCCGAGGTGGTCGCGTTCCGTCTCGTCGAGGCACAGGACGCGGGCGAGCGCGTCCAGGACCTGTTCGGAGGGCTGGGTGGCGCGGCCCTGCTCCAGGCGTACGTAGTAGTCGACGCTGACTCCGGACAGGTGCGCGACCTCTTCGCGGCGCAGTCCCTCGACCCGGCGGCGGCTGTCGACGGTGATGCCGACGGACGCCGGGTCGACGCGGGAGCGCCGGGTCCGGAGGAAGCCTGCGAGATCGTCCATGCTCTTCAGTATGGCCTCGCGGGGGCGGCGGGAGGGTGGCCCTGCCGATACCAGGAAGTCCGGTCCGACGGAAGAAGCGCCCCTGAACAGGGGGCGCCCGGGTGCGCAGAATCGAGGCATCCGACCGACCGCCCGACCGATCCGATGGAGTTCCCATGAAGACGCTGATCGTCCACGCACACCCGGAACCGGACTCGCTCAACGGTTCGCTGAAGGACCTCGCGGTGTCCACGCTGGAGGCGGCGGGGCACGAGGTGCGGGTGAGCGATCTGTACGCGATGGGCTGGAAGGCGGTCGTGGACGGATCGGACTACGGTCCCGCCGCATCGAGTCCGCTGCGGGTGGCCCGGGACTCGGGCCGGGCCTTCGACTCCGGGACACTCACCCCGGACGTGCTGGCCGAGCAGGAGAAGCTGCTGTGGGCGGACACGATCATCTTCCAGTTCCCGCTGTGGTGGTACTCGATGCCCGCGATCCTCAAGGGCTGGGTGGACCGGGTGTTCACGTACCGCTTCGCGTACGGCGTCGGGGAGCACAGCGACACCAAGTACGGCGAGCGCTACGGCGAGGGCACCCTCGCGGGCAGGCGGGCCCTGCTGTCGGTGACCGTCGGCGGTCCGCAGGCGCACTACTCGGCCCGCGGGATCAACGGCCCGATCGACGACCTGCTGTTCCCGATCCACCACGGCATCCTCTACTACCCGGGCATCGAGGTGCTCCCGCCGTTCGTGCTGCACGGCACCGACCGGATGGACGCCGAGGAGTACGCGGTCGCCGCCAAGGCCTGGGAGCAGCGGCTGCTCACCCTGGAGTCGGCCGAGCCGATCCCGTTCCGGCGGCAGAACTTCGGTGACTACGAGATCCCGTCGCTGCACCTGAAGGAGGGGCTGGAGTCCGCCGGCCGCCAGGGTTTCGCGCTGCATGTGCGCGGCTGAGGGATCCCGTGGTCCGAGGGCTCCCGTGCTCCCTGGCGGATCAGCGCGCGGCGTCAGCTGCGGTGCGTCGCGCGGCGGCGACGCTCGCATACGGGATGCATGCGGGCGTCGCGGCAGCGCACCGGCTCAGGCGAGGTGCTTCCCGAAGAACTCGACGAGCTTGTCGACGGCGGGAGTCACGTACGCGTCGCGGTCGTACAGATCGACGTGGGTGGCGCCCTCGATGAGGAACAGCTCGGCGTTGCCGGGGCTGTCGGCGACTGCCTTCTCCGAGAAGCCGCGGGTCACCGCCTCCGTACCGGCGATCATGAGCAGCGGGCGCGGCGCGATCTTGGCTACGTCGGCGAAGGAGTCGAACTGGTCGAGCAGGTCCGCGCTGCGCACGACCATGTCGCCGGTGGAGCGCGGGTGCCGGCCCCGGGGCGTCTTGTAGTAGTCGACGAATTCGGCCGTGGGAGCCGGGGTGTCGGCATCGGCCTTCTCCGGCAGCACGGCGAACGTGGCTGCGGGCCGGCCGGCGGCTTCGGCGCTGCGGAGGTCTCCGGAGTTCGCCACCATCTCCTGCCAGCCCTCGGGGTCGCCGCCCCGGAAGAAGCTGGGAACGTCGGTGCCGGAGACACCCGCGACGGCCTTCATGCGGTGGTCGGTCTGGGCGGCGTAGGGCACGTAGGCGCCCGAGCCGCAGACGCCCATGACGCCGATGCGGTCGGAGTCGACCTCGGGGCGGGTGGTCAGGTAGGAGACCGCCGCGCGGAAGTCCTCGGCGCGCTGGAAGGGGTCCTCCAGGCCGTGCGGCGTGCCCTCGGACTCGCCCTGGAAGGCGGCGTCGAAGGTCAGGACGGCGAAGCCTTCCCCCACCAGGCGCGTGGCGTATCCCGCCGGGGACTGTTCCTTGACGCCGGTCGTCGGATGGCCGACGACGACCGCGGCGAACGGGCCGTCGACGCCCTCGGGAAGGTAGAGGTGGCCGGCGAGCTGGAGGCCGTTGGTCGGGAAGCGGACGTCGGTCCTCATTCTGTCCTCCTGGGATCGTGGGTGGCCGCTGTCTGCGGGCTCGTATCCACTGTCCGCCCGCCGGCCGGGGCGCAGGAAGGTCGGGCTGCTTCCTAGGAAGGATCTTTCCCAGGCAGGGGCGTTGCCGGGGTGCCATCCTGGACGGGTGACTGGTTCCGCGCACCTCCGTGAGCTGGGTGAGTTCTTCAAGCACCGCCGTGGCGAGCTCACGCCGGCGCAGGTCGGGCTTCCCGATCACGGGCACACCCGGCGTCGCGTCCAGGGCCTGCGCCGCGAGGAGGTCGCCGAGCTGGCCACGATCAGCACCGACTACTACGTGCGCATCGAGCAGGGCCGCCTGGCGCCGTCACCGGCGGTGCTCGACGCTCTCGTACGGGCGCTACGGCTCGACGGCGACCAGCGGAAGTACGTGGACGGGCTGATGGGCCAGGCGGCCCGGTCCGGGCCCCGCAGGACGCCGCGCCGTCCGGCCCGGCCCAGGGTGCACCCGCACCTTTCGCGGTTGCTCGGGCAGCTCACCGATACGCCCGCCATCGTCTTCGGGCCACGGCTCGACATCCTCGCGTGGAACCCGCTGGCGGCGAGGCTGCTGTGCGACTTCGCGGCCGTGCCCGAACCCGAGCGCAACTACATCCGTATGGTCTTCACCGATCCGGTGATGCGCGAGATCTACGCCGAGTGGGAGGACGTGGCCCGCACGTGCGTAGAAGTCCTGAGGATGGAAGCGGGCACCCATCCCACCGACCCGGCTCTCACGGCTCTGGTGGGCGAGCTGTCCGTGGCCGATCCGCAGTTCCGGGTCTGGTGGGCCGAGCACCGCGTCGCGCATCAGGACTTCGGCAGCAAGCGCATTTCCCACCCCGCGCTCGGAGACCTCACCCTCGACTGGGACACCTTCCACTACGCCGGCGCACCGGAGCAGCAGCTCGTTCTCTGGTCTGCCGAACCCGGCACCCGGGACGCCGAACGGCTGGCCGAGCTGGCGCGCGGTACGGTGCCGCGTCCGTGACCGCCCTCTCGCCTGCCTGCCGGCCGGATCAGGCCGGGCTCAGGAGGCGGACGGCCCGATGCGGATGATCTGGATCAGGTTGCCGCAGGTGTCGTCCAGGACCGCGGTGGTGACCGGACCCATCTCCACCGGCTCCTGCGTGAAGCGCACGCCGAGTCCGCGCAGCCGGTCGAACTCGGCGTGGACGTCGTCCACGGCGAAGGAGGTGGCCGGGATGCCGTCCTTGACCAGCGCCGTCTTGTAGGGCTTCACCGCCGGGTGGCCGTCGGGCTCCAGGAGCAGTTCGGTCCCGTCGCGGTCGTCGGGCGAGACGACGGTGAGCCACCGGTCCGCGCCGAGCGGGACGTCGTTCTTCTTCACGAAGCCCAGCACATCCGTGTAGAAGCGGACGGCCTTCTCCTGGTCGTCGACGAAGACGCTGGACAGATGGATCCTCATGGGTGCTCCCCGGTGCATCGGCCCTGAGCCATCGGAGTGCGATGCGCTCAGGGGTAACGGTGGTCAGATCGTGGCACCCGCCTCTGACATCGCTCCCCTCAGCGCTGGTCGGCGCGGAACATCTCACTCTCACGCACCACGGCCAGGGCGAAGGCGAGACGCTTGTCGAGCGGGCCGCCGACCTTGATGAAGTACCAGCGCTCGCTCTGGGCGGTGCGCGGGAAGGTCAGCACCTCCTGCCCGTACTCCCCGTCCGTCGCTCCCAGCACCCAGACCAGGGGCCTGAGGCCGCCGCCCTCGGAGCCCGCCGTCTCGTCCGACCCGAAGGACAGCACGGAGTCGACGACGCCCTCGACGACATGCCCCACCCCGCGCCCCAGGGACGCCTTCGCGCCGCCCTTCGCCCACTCGCGGGGGGCCACGATGCCGGGGTGTCCGGGCTGTTCCAGCCACAGGCCGTGCTGGCTGAGCCGCTTGGTGACCGGGGTGCGGCGGACCGATCCGAGGTCCTGGCCGGCGGCATCCGTCACCCGGAAGCGGTCGGAGCCGTCCGGGAGGACCGTGCACAGCAGGCGGCGGGCGGCCTCGTCCTCGTTCTCGTCCTCGAAGAGCCGGAACCCGCCCTTGGTGAGCGCTGCGGACGGGTCGACGGGGACGATGTAGACGCCGGGCACCATGTACGTGTCGCCCCCGCGCATCCTCATGAACCGGACCGCGTGCGGGCCCTCGCCCCGCGTCGACTTCCGCATCGTGTGCCGCATCATCCGGCCCACCGTGAACTGGGTGATCGAGTCCCAGTGCACCGCCTCGAACGGCTCGGCCCGCCGGTTCCTCCCGAATGCCATGCGCTTCCCCTCCCCGTCCGCCGGAGCCCTCCCCGACGCCACGACGAGACGATACGAGAGGGGCCACCGCAGGCGCTCAGCCGCCTTCGAGTTCCCGGCGCACCGTGGCGGCGATGGGGGCGAGCGCCGCAGCGAGGTGGCGGCGCTGGGCGGCGCTGAGCGGATCGAACACCAGCCGCTTCACCTGGGCGACGTGTTCCGGTGCGCTCTCGACGAGCTTCTGCCGGCCCGCGCCGGTCAGGGCCGCGAGGGTGTAGCGGCCGTCGCCGGGGTCGGGGCGGCGGGTGACCCAGTCGCGGGCCTCGAAGCGGTCCATCAGCTTCGACAGGCGGGGCTGGGTGCTGTCGCAGACCCGGGCCAGGTCGCTGAGCCGCATCGTGGCCCCGTCGGACATCGACAGCTGGGCCAGCACCCCGTACTCGAAGTTGGAGATGCCCGCGTCCCGCTGCAGCTGGCGGTCGAGGGCTGCCGGGAGGGCGATGACGACCGTGAGCAGCGCCTGCCAGAGGTCCTGCTGGTCGTCGTCGAGCCAGGGTGACTGGGTGTCCATGAACCCCATCCTACTTGCCCCGGCAACTCACATCACTTGCTTGGGCAAGTGATTCCGGGTTACCTTCTGACTTGCCTCGGCAAGTGAAAACACTTGCCCAGGGAAGTGAAGGAGCTGCTTTCGATGACCGATACGAGCAAGCTGCCGCCCCCGGACGGCCTCATTTCCCCCTTCCCGTTACGCGCACCGGCCGCCGCTTATGACGACCTGCTCGCCCGGGTCCTGCCACAGGCCCGCGGGCAGCGGCTGTGGGACCCCTCCGACGGCCCCATGCCCAGCCTCTTCGTCAGCCACGGCGCCCCGTTCACCCTCGACGATCCGCAGTGGCTCGGCGACCTCTTCGACTGGGCCCGGTCGATGCCCAAGCCCCGGGCCGTCGTCGTCATCTCGGCCCACTGGGAACGGGCACCGGCCGCCATCTCCCGAGCGACGGCAGGCGGACCGCTGCACTACGACTTCACCGGCTTCCACCCCCGGTACAAGACCCTCACCTACGCGACCCCGGACGCCACCGGCCTGGCCCGGCGGCTCACGGGGCTGCTGGGCCGGACACCGGTGCACGAGTTCGCGGACCGGGGCCTCGACCACGGCGCCTACATCCCGCTCATGGCCATGTACCCCGCAGCCGACGTCCCGGTCGTGCAGCTGTCGATGCCCAGCCTCGACCCCGGCGCCCTGCTCCGGCTCGGGGCGCACCTGCGACCCCTGCGCGACGAGGGCGTCCTCGTTCTCGGCTCGGGCTTCATGACGCACAGCTTCGACGTGTTCCGCCGGCCGGAGCTCGCCGCCGCCACCGGGGCCTTCGACGAATGGGCCGCCGATGCCCTCGCCCGGGGCGACGCCGACGCCCTCACCGACTACCGCGTCAAGGCGCCGGGCGTCGCGGTCGCCCACCCGACGGCCGACCACTTCGTCCCGCTGCTGCTCGCCGTCGGCGCCGCCGACGACCCGGGCAGCGCCGTGAGCGCCATCGACCGGATGGTGATGGGCAATTCCATCCGCTCGGTCCAGCTGACCTGAGTGCCCCACCGCGATCACCGCAACAACTGCAATCACCGCAATCACCCCGGAGGAAATGCCATGAAGGCAGTACGTATCCACGAGTTCGGCGGCAGCGACGTCCTTCGCCACGAAGAGGTGGACCGCCCCGTCCCCGGTCCCGGGCAAGTGCTGGTCCGGGTGGCGGCCACGTCGTTCAACCCGGTCGACGACCACATCCGCGCCGGATTCCTGGCCGAGATGATCCCGATCACCCTCCCGTACGTGCCCGGGATCGACCTGGCGGGCACCGTCGCCGAACTCGGCGCGGACGTGACGGGTCCGGAGGTCGGCGACCGCGTCGTGGCGATGCTGCCCCTGGACTCCGCAGGCGGCGCCGCCGAGTACGCGATCGTCGCGGCCGACTCGCTGGCCCCGGCACCCCGGACGACCGAGCTGGCCGACGCCGCCGCGCTTCCGCTGACCGGCCTCGCGGCCTGGCAGACGACCTTCGAGCTGGCCGAGCTGAAGCCCGGTCAGACCGTCCTGGTCAACGGGGCGGGAGGCGCGGTGGGCAGCCTCGTGGTCCAGCTCGCCGTCGACGCGGGGGCACACGTGACCGCTGTGGACGCGCCTCAGCACGCCGACCGCCTCCGGGGTTACGGCGCGCACCGGGTCGTCGGCCCGCTCTCCCTCGCCGCCGGTCCGGCCGCCGTGGGCGGTCCGTTCCAGATCGTGGTGAACCACGTGCGCGTCTCCCCGGAGGAGCTGGCACAGCTGACGGACTACGTCGCCGACGGCGGGGTCGCCGCCAGCTCGGCCGGCCCGGTCCCCGAGGACCCCGACCGGGGGGTGCGCAGCGCGAACCTGTGGGTCCGCAGCGACGGACCCCAACTGGCGGAGCTGGTGGCCAAGGTGGATGCCGGCAAACTCCGGGTCCACGTCGCCGCCCACCGCCCGGTGAGCGAGCTGGCCGCCGTGCACGAGGAAGCGGGTGCCGGGCGGCTGCCCGGGAAGACGGTCGTGCTCGTTCCCTGATCACCCCGGCGGGCCCGCACGAGCACGTTCGCGCTGTGCACGTTCGTACCGAACAGGTTCGAACTTGTTCGACCCCAGGCCGTTCATGACGGTGGGCCGCATGGGAACTGACAGCGGCCCACCGCGACGCGGCCGCCACGAGCGGCCCGCCGAGCCCGCCCTGTCGCGGGACGGGATCGCGGCGACGGCGGCCGAGCAGGCGACGCGGGACCAGTCCGCCGACACGCAGGCCGAGTGGGGCTCCCTCACGGACACCCTGCACGGCACTTCCGCGCGCACGCACCCACCCGCACATCGCTTCCCTGGCCTCGCAGTTGGTCTCCGGCACGGCCGAACAGCGCATGTCGTGGGGTCTCGCCACCCTGATCAACTGCATCCGGGCCACCCTCGTACCTGCGGAGGACGTGTCGGCGGGAGGCGCGGGGATCTGACCGCTCCGGGGCTGCCCCGCAGCGCGCTCCCTCAGCACGCAGAACTCGTTGCCCCGGGGGTCTCCCACCACTCCGATCCGACGGTTCCGGAGTGCGGACATGGCAACGTAAGCCCTGGTCAGAGAGCACAACGGCAGCGGGATGTCCTCGGCTCCTTCAAGGAGAACCGGAGGCAACCCGCAGAGCTCACCGTCCGAGTCCCCGGGGGCGGGCACTCGAATCGCGGGACGGAGAAAGTTCGAGTCACTAGCGGCGAGCTAGTTGCCCGTGTGGTCGATGACGTTGCCGTTGGAGCAGTTGTTCGTGTGGTCACTCACGTAGTCGCCCATGACCGGGACAACGGCAACTTCCTGGAGACACACGGCGGCGGCCGTGAAGTTCCAGTTGTTGGCAGCGTTTACGCCGCCGCCAAAGTTGTCGTCGTTGTCGGCGTGAGCAGGCGCGGCGAGAGCGAGGCTCGCAAGGATGAGTGCTGCGGTGCTGATGGTCTTCTTCATGTGCTGGAAACGATCTACGTGGATCGGCGATACGGCAGATCACCCGAACTGACCATACGACCACCAGGTGACACGTAGCTCTTCGCGCTGCCTGCGCTGCCCGTTGGTGCTCTGCGGCACGCTCCACCGTCACGGTCACCGCGTTCGAGGCGGTGTCGATCACCGACACGGTCCGGTCCGACTCGTTCACGGCGCACAGGCGGCTCCCGTCCGGAGACACCGCGGCAGCATGGGAGCCCTTGCCGACCGTGATCGTGGCGAGGCGGCTCTTGGCCGCGGTGCTCATGACGGCGATCGCGCTCTTCGGTGTGAACGACTTCGACGCGTAGATGAGCCAACCAGGGCGGCAGGGAGCAGCCCCATGCCCGTTCACCGGCGAAATGTCCCGGGGCTCAAGCGTCGAGGTCCGAGCGCTCTTTCAGCGGAATGGGTGGTGGGTCTGAATGCCCACCCACCCACCCTGACCGGCAAGTTGACCATTTGTGACCGACTTGCGACGGACGGTAGCGACGCTCTAGCGTCAGCCGAACCACGTCGGCCCCCGCCGGTGCGATAACACCGAGCAGGGGCCTGACCACTTCGATCGTCAGGACCGATCTGATGGCTGCCAGCCAGCTTAATGCTGCCTCCTCCCCCGCGCCCGTACCGCCGCCCACGCTTGACCACCCGATGGCCAACCCCGGGTACGGCAAGCGCTCCGCACCGGGCCAACGTCCCCGTACCGCATCGGATTTCGCCCATCTGCTCCCGCGTGACGCCGCAGTCGCCGCGTACATCGACGGACTGTGCGACGGCGCCGACATCTCCGTGAAGACCCTGGCCAGGACGCTCCCGTACGGCCAGTGCGCCCTGCGGACCACCCTGAACCGGCTCCAGGAAGCCGGTCATCTGCGAAGGGGCAGCGAGTGCGTCGCCACCGAGGAAGTGCTGATCTGGGTCACACGCACCTTCTTCTCCCGCACCGCACGCGGCGACGAGTGGTGGGACGCCTTCACCCGGGGCGACGTACCCCCGGAACCCGCCACCCAACGCCCCACCCGCTCAAGGTCGTTCATCCTGCTCGCCGCCCTCGGGCGCGAGAGGCCCGCACTGAGCCTGTCCCAGGCCGACTGCGTGACGCTCGAACCACAGCTCAGCGAATGGTTCGAGCGCGGAGCCACCGAACCGGAAATCCTGTACGCCCTGACCGAGGGCCTCCCACCCCGCATCCACCACGCCGCCGCCCTCGTACGCCGACGCCTGCTGGACAAGCTCCCACCCGTACGCGAAGCCTCCCCCGCCCCACGGGTCGTCCTGCGAACCCTGGAATGCGCCGAATGCCGCGCACCCGGCAACGCGACAGCCATGCCCGGCGGCCTCTGCGGAAACTGCCGCGGCAACCCCGACCCCACCCCCAACCGCCCCGCAGACGCCGTACCCGAACACGGCGTACGGGCCAGGATGAGCGCCGTACGCGCCGGACTGGTGCCACGCGCGGAACGACGCGGGCGGTAGGCGTCGGCAGTGAGGGCGGGGTGCTGACTGCCCACCGCCGTGGCAGCGGCAAACCACTGGCGGTCGCGGGCCCTGCGGACGACCATGGAACGCATGAGCGACCAACCCGCACGATGGAGCCAGGCCACCGTCTACCCCGACATGTGGGCCGACCCCGACGACGACCCCCGCAACAGCGAAGGAGTCAGCCCGGACGGCGAACTGGCCACACTCCAGGACTTCCTGAAGGACTACCGGCTCACCCTGCGGATGAAGTGCGAGGGACTGGACGCCGAACAGCTCGCCCGCAGGGCCGTTCCGCCATCGACCATGTCGCTCCTCGGCCTGGTCCGGCACCTCGCCGAGGTCGAGCGGGACTGGCTCAACTGGATCAGCGACGGCGACCCCCGGCCGAAGCTCTACGGCAAGCGCGACGCCGACTTCGAGGGAGCCGTGGCCGACCCGGGCGTGGTCGACGCCGCCTACGCCGACCTGGCCCGCGAACAGGCCGCGACCGACGCCGCACTGTCCGTACACCCGGACCTGGGCACCCGCCTGGGCAAGGACGGCATCGCCGTACGGGAGTTGCTGGTCCACCGGATCGAGGAGTACGCCCGCCACTGCGGCCACGCCGACCTGCTGCGCGAGTGCGTCGACGGGCGGGTGGGGCAGTGAGGCCCGGCCGGTAGCGGCCGGTCGGCGGACGGGGCCCGGCGCGGCGTCAGCCCTCGTTGATGGCGCAGGCGAGGTAGAGGTCCACCCGGTCGCGGGCGACGGCGAGATCGCGGCCGGTCAGCTGCTGGACGCGGCCGATGCGGTAGTGCAACGTGCTCACATGCAGGTGGAGTTCGGCCGCCGCCCGGCGCCAGGACCCGTTGGTCTCCAGGAAGACCCGCAGGGTGTGGACGAGGTCCGCGCCGTGCTCCGCGTCGTACGCCGCGAGCGGGCCGAGCAGCCGCTGCCGGTACGCGGCACGGACCTCGGCCGGGACGCCCGCAAGCAGCAGCAGGTGCGAGTCCAGCTCGTACGCGGTGACCAGCGCGAGCCGCTCCGGCCGCAGCGCCGCGAGCCGGGCGGCGTGCTGGGACTCCTCGACCGCGCGTGCCAGCCCCGCCGCGTCCGGGGTCAGGGCGCCGAGGCCGAAGGCGATCCGCCCTCCGTCCACGGCCGGTTCGAGCCGGGCGAGACGTACCCGGAGCCGCTCGGCCAGTCGTACGTCGTCCAGCCCCGGGGCGGGTGAGGCGAGGATCGTGAGTCCGTGTTCGCCGCCCGCCACGACGGTGGTGGTGCCGGGGTCCTCGTCCAGGGCGCTCTCCACGAGGTCGGACGCCAGGTCCCAGGGCAGCGGCGCGCCCCTGGTCAGCGCGGTGACGGCCAGCAGCGGCCGGTCGGGGGCGAGCCCCGCGGTGCGCAGCCGGGCGGCCAGGGCGGCGGCCGGGACGCCCTGGCCGATGAGCTCGACGAGCTCGGCGTGGAATTTCTGCTCGGTGCGCCGCCGTTCGTCGCGCCGGGCCCCGCCCAGGGCCATGAGCTCCGCCGTCTGTTCGGCGGATTCGCGGGCGGCCGGGTCGGTGAGCGGATCGCGGACGACGAGGAATCCTGCCCCGGCGCTGCGGCGGCCTATCGGCAGCACGGTGCAGCCGTCGGCGGCCTGCTCACCACGGCGCAGCGCGGCGGGGAGCGAGGCGGCGGGACCGGCCAGCGGGCGGCCCGCGATGCTCACGGCCCAGCAGTCGTGGCCGAGTTCGGCGGAGAGCATCGCGACGAGCCCGCCGAGGTCGGCGCCCTCCACCAGGGCGGCGACGAGCCTTCGGTGCCGGCCCAGCACATCGACGAGTTCCTGGCCGCGCTCGCGGTTGATGCGCTCGATGACCGTGCGGGACAGGGTGCTGTAGCTGATCTCGGGCGCGGCGGCCAGCACGGGGATACCGAACCCGGCGCAGGCATCCACCAGGGCGGGCGGCACCTCGCCGAGCAGGATGTCCCCGGCCACCAGGGCGACGGCGCCGCCCGCCGCGAGGGAGGCGGCGAAGGTCGCGCAGTCGGCGGGCGTGCGGTACCAGCCCTCGCTCGTCAGCACGAGCTCTCCGCCGTTGAGGAACGCGGCGGGCTCCAGCAGATCGGTGGCGTACACCCACCGCAGCTCCCGCTCCAGCGCATCGACGGTGTCCCCGCCTCCGTCGCCGCCGGTCCCGGTCCCGCCGCCCTCCGTACCGCCCGCCCCCGTCAGCAGGGTGAGTCCCAGCTCCGGCATGCCCAGCACATCGGCCACACGCATACGTCACCCTCCTCCGGCTCTCCGACGATCGTACGAAGCCACGGTGTGATTCCGCCGCCGTTTCGCATTCTGCACGCCTGCCTGTGAGCGGCAACAGGGGTGTGTACTGCCGTTGCTGCAGCATTCCCGCCTTCCCAGGCTTCCTACGAATGATGGGAGGGGGCTCGTCGTGACCCAGCCCCAGACCCAGCCCGAGAGCCAGACCCACCCGCCCACCTCACCGCGCACCCACACCGGCCGGCTCGTCCGAGTCCTGCGGAACGCCACCGCCGTGGAGACCTCCGGGATCGAACCCATCGCCGCCGACGCCCGCAGCGGCGGGCCCGGATCGTCCTTCACGCTCTGGTTCAGCTCGAATGTGCAGTTCTCCAGCCTCTCCAGCGGCATGCTCGCCACCGCGGCCTTCGGCCTCGGCTGGGTGCAGGCGCTGCTCGCGATCATGCTGGGCAGCGCGGTCGGCGCGGCCGCGATCGGGGCCATGTCGACCTTCGGCCCGCGTTCCGGCGTGGGCCTCCTCGTACAGACCAAGGGCCCCCTCGGGCGGATCGGGGCCGCCGTCCCGGCCGTCCTGGTCTTCTTCAAGGCGTGCGCCTGGTTCGCCGTGAACTCGGTACTCGGCGCGTTCGCCGTGCAGACGCTGCTCGGTACGGGCTTCGGCCCGGCGTTCGCCATCGTCACGGTCAGCCAGGTCGCCATCGCGCTCGTCGGCTACGGCTTCATCCACCTCGTGCAGAAGACGATGGCGGTGGTGCTGCCGCTGCTGTTCATCGTCGTGTCCGGCTACGCCCTCACCAAGAGCGACCTCGGATCGGCCTTCGACGCCGACCGGGCCGGGGCGCTCGGCTTCGCCGGAGCCTTCGCCCTCACCATCGCCGTCCAGGCGGCACAGGCGCTGAGCTTCTCCTCGTACGCCGCCGACTACACCCGCTACATGCCCGTCGACACCTCGCCGCGCAGACTCTTCACGTACGCCTTCACCGGCACCTGGCTCGGCTCCGTGTGGATCGCCGGACTCGGGGCCGCGATCGGCACCATCGCGTTCATCGGCACCCCGACCGACCTGGTCGGTCAGGTGCTGCCGGGACTGTTCGCCACCGTCACCATGCTGGCGCTGGGCATCTCCACCATCACCTCCAGCTGCCTCGACTGCTACTCCGGCGCTCTGGCCTGGCTCATCGCGGGCGTCAGGATGCGGCGCTGGCAGGCCGTCCTCGTCGTCGGCGTACTCGGCGGGACCCTCGGCTGGCTCGCGGGTCAGGGCGACTACTGGAAGTCGTTCGAGAACTTCCTGATCCTGCTCGGCAACTGGATCGCCCCCTGGCTCGCCGTGATGCTCGTGGACCGCTACCTGGCCAGGCGCCCCGCCGGAGCGGCCGCCCCCGCCGAACCTGCCGCCAGGTTCGGCCCCGGCTTCGCGTCCTGGCTGCTCGGCCTGGCCGCCGCGGTCCCCTTCATGAGCCAGCCGGGCATCCTCGTCGGCCCCGTCGCGAAGGCACACCCGCCACTCGGCGCGGCCGCCGCCGCGGTCGCGTTCCTGACCGCCGGACTCATCCACTACCTGCTCACCCGCCGCCCCGGCGGGCGGGCTGTTCCCACCGGACGGACCACGTCCCGCACCACCACAGAGGAGATCACCGCATGACCAGCACCACCGCCACCCCCCGGACCGCCGCCACCGAGGCCGACACCGCCCATCTGCACACCGCCGTCGCCGTCGCCCGCCGCTCCCGCGCCGCCGGCAACCACCCCTTCGGCGCGCTGCTCGCCGGCCCGGACGGCACGGTCCTGATCGAGGCCGAGAACACCGTCACCACGGGCCGGGACGCCACCGGCCACGCCGAGACCAACCTCGTCCGGCTCTCGACGGCGAAGTACGACACCGAGTTCCTGCGCACCTGCACCCTCTACACCAGCACCGAGCCGTGCGCGATGTGCTCCGGCGCCATCTACTGGTCCGGCATCGGCCGGGTCGCCTACGCCCTGGGCGAGGACGAGTTGCTCGACATGACGGGCGCCAACGAGGAGAACCCGACCATGGCGCTGCCCTGCCGCGTCGTCTTCGCGGCCGGCCAGCGCGACCTCCCCGTCGTCGGCCCGGTGGACCTCCCGGAGGCCCGCGAGGTCCACCAGGGCTTCTGGAACTGACGCGAACGGAGCGGGGAACGGAAACGGGACCCCGGCCCCGACAGGGGTGAGCGGCGCGGCCGGCGGAATCCGCCGGCCGCGCCGCTCCGCCGCAGGGCGTTCAGTCCTGTCTCACCACGCGCCCGGCGCCGGCGGCGGGACGACGTCCGGCCGGTCGTTGCAGGTGATGGTGTTGGGGAGCAGCCAGGGGGCCAGCCAGCCGCCGTCGTTGCCGCCCAGGTCCGTCAGGGCGAACTCCGATCCCGTGGAAGGGAAGTTGAACGAGCCGCAGTTGTTGACGCCGACCGCGCCCACGTTGCGCGCGTCCACGTTCTCGAACGTGGCGCCGCCCGCCGCGCGGGCGCTCAGCACCGAGGTGCCGGTGCCGTCCACCTTGATGTCCTTGAAGTGGACGCCCTTGATGACGTACTTGTCCTTCACGGCCCAGTCGGAGACGAGCATGATCGCGTTGTAGGTGCTGTCGAGGAAGTTGTTGCCGGTGACCCGGATGTCCGCGTCGATGCTCTTGTCGAGGGCGAAGATCCAGAGGGCGCCGAGGCCGATGTTCCAGTTGAGCTCGTACGTACCGGCGCGGACGGTCGTGTTGGCCGTGAGGTCCAGCTTCCCGGCGAACGGCTCGGCGCCGAAGCGGGAGCCGACGTGCAGCGCGCTGCCCTCGCGGATCGGGTCGGCCACCAGGTTGTTGGAGACGGTGTTGTCGGTGCCGCCGTAGATCGCGATGCCGTTGGCCAGGACCGGGGTCTGGACGGTGTTGTGGTCGAAGGTGTTGCGGGCGTTGGCCGTCTTCTCGGACCACATGGCGAGTCCGTCGTCGCCGGAGTTGCGTACGAAGGTGTGGGCGACGCGTGAATCCGTCACGCCCGTATGGAAGTTGATGGCGTCCGCGATCTGGTCGACGATGATGTTGCCGGTGATCCGCAGGTTCTTCATCGGACCGTCGAACCACATGCCGACCTTGGTGTGGCTGATGTGCAGGCCCTCGATGGTCGAGTCGCTGAACGCGCCGCCGATGCCGTTGACCTGGTCGGTGTCTATGCGCTCGCGCACGTCGCCCTCGATGGCGAAGCCGGACAGGTGGACGTTGCGGCTGCCGCCGTCCGCCGTGTCCTTGCCGTAGAAGCCGACGCCGGTGTGGACCGAGCCGTCGGCGGCCGGGGTGTCGAGTGCGACCTCGTGGCCCTTGATCCTGGTGTACCAGTTGCCCGCGCCGACGATCGTGACGTCGTCGACCACGATGTGCCGGTTGACCTGGTACGTGCCCGGCGGGATGTACACCTTGAGGTGGGTGCGCCTGGCGAAGGCGATGGCCTTGTCGATCGCGGTCGCCGAATCGCGGCGGCCGGTGGGATCGGCTCCGAAGGCGAGGACGTTGGCGGCGAGCGGTTCGATGCGCGGGAGGCCGACCAGCTCCGAGTCCATCAGGTCGACGGTCGTCGCGGCGGCCCGGCTGCCGGCCGGGACCGTGAGCCGTACGGTGTCGCCCGCGCGGTAGGTGCGGCCGAGCAGGAGGCGCTGCTCGTCGTAGAAGTGGCTGGGCCGGTACGGCTTGGCGATGACCGGGGCCGGGGTGGTCTCGCTGGGTACGCAGGAGCACTCGGTGATCCACCAGTCGGGGTGGAGCAGCCCGGCGCCCGGGTCGTTGGAGAACGGGTACTGGTTGTACAGCCAGGAGTACTGCGAGGTCAGCGTCATGGTGGAGCGCTTCTTGCCGTTCACCGCGACGTCCAGCGGTGCGGTGATCCCGCCGCCGTTCGGAGCGTCCGGGATGCTGTAGCGCACGGTGATCGCGTTGGCGGCGCGCGGCAGCCGGAACTCGACGTGCCGGCCCGGCTCCAGGCTGACCGCCTTGCGGCCGGACGCCTCGGCGGGGAGCGTGTACGCGGCCCGGCCTGGGCCGATGACCGTGCCGTCGGTCGCGGCGTTCTCGGCCTCCTGCTCGACGAACGGCACGTCCGCGCCCCGGCCCGCCACGAGCGCCGGGTCGAGGGCGGCGCGGGTGACGGCGGGAGCCGCGGCGGAGGCGGCGGTGGCGGGACCGGCTGCGGGGCTGCGCTGGGCGGCCGGTGCGGGCGTGCCCGTCAGCACGCCCAGGCCTATGGCGGCGACGGTCATCGAGGCGACTGCCGCCGTGTGCCACGCCGTTCGCCGCGGTCTTCGCGGGCTCACTTCAGTACCGGTGATCTTCCGTGACATCGCAGGCCCGTTTCTCTGAGGAGCGGCCGGACTGGCCGGAGTGGCCGGAGTGGCCGATTTCGGCCGGAGCAGCCGCCGGGGAGGTGAGGCGACAGTAGGACCCGGACATCGCGGGCCACAAGACTCCTGCGATACGTTTCCGTCAGATTGCTGTTCAAGTACAGATCTTCGTAGGATTTTTGCGTAGCCAGGGCATTTCATTGCGAGATCTCGCGTTGCCGTTCGACGCCCGCCATAGCCCGGGACCCAGAACCCGAGGCCCATGAGCCGTAGCCCATGACCCGACGGGCCGGGCTCAGCGAGCCGCCGCCTCCGCACCGCCCCGCACCGCCCCGTGCGCACCGGCTCGGGGCGCCGAACCAGGGCCGTCCTACTGCTCCTTGAGGCGTTCGCCACCGCCCACATGCGGCCGCGCGGGGGGGCACGCCCGGGGCCGGCCTGCCTCGGGCACTCCCGTCACGCTTTCCAACTTTATGGTTGGAGTTTCACGGCTGCGCGTGCTAACTTCCAACCCATCAGTTGGAAATGGTCAGTGATCACCGCCCCGGCAAGGAGTTTCGACATGTCCCACGCGCATCCCACCGCACCGTCCCGGCTGTCCGAGGGTCTGGACGTACTGAAGGTGATCGGCGGCTCCGCACCCACCCCACTGGAGGCGGTGTCCGACATCGCTCCGGACCTCGCCCGCTACGCCGTCGAGTTCGCGTACGGCGATCTGTACACCCGGCCCGGACTGACCCTGCCCCAGCGCCAGTTGGCGACCGTCGCGGCGCTGGCCGCCCTCGGGAACGCCGAACCGCAGCTGCGCTTCCACATCGCGGGCGCGCTCAATGTCGGCTGCACCCGGCGCGAGGTCGTCGAGGTGCTCATGCACACCCTCGTCTACGCCGGATTCCCCGCAGCCCTCAACGGGATCACCGCCGCACGCGCGGTGTTCGCCGAGCACCCGGCCGCGCCCGGCCCCCCTGAAGCCTCTGACGCTCCTGCCGCCTCCGGCCCGGCCACCGCAGGCGCGTCCGAGCGCTTCGCCCGGGGGCTGCGCGCCCTGTCGGAGGTCGACGGGCACTCGGGGCAGCAGGTGGTGGACTCGCTCAACGACATCGCCCCCGAACTGGGCCGCTACCTCATCGAGTTCGTCTTCGGTGACGTCTACCAGAGCACCGGGATCGACCTGAAGACCCGCGAGATGGCCTCGGTCGCGATGTGCACCGCCCTGGGCACCGCGGGACCCCAGCTGCGCGTACACATCCACGGCTTCCTCAACACCGGCGGCACCCGGGAGGAGGCGGTCGAGGTGATCACCCACCTGGCCGCCTATGCCGGTTTCCCCGCCGCCCTGAACGGCAGCACCGCCGCACGCGAGGTCTTCGCGGCACGGGACGCGGCATAAGGACACGGCACAGGACGCCCCGTAAGAACACGGACACAGACACAGACACAGACACCGACACCGACACCGACACCGACAAGGATCCCGACATGGCCTGGGACACCGCACGCACCAAACGCCTTCTGCTCGAAGCCGCCGTCGAGGAGTTCGCCGAGCACGGCCCGACCGGCGCGCGCGTCGACCGCGTCGCCGCGGCGGCGAAGGTCAACAAGGAGCGCATCTACCAGTACTTCGGCGGCAAGGAGAAGCTGTTCACCGCCGTACTGGCATCCGAACTGGCCAAGGCCGCCGAGGCCGTGCCCCTGCCCGCCCCGGGGGAGGGCGACCTCGGCGACTTCGCCGGACGGCTGTACGACTACCACGGCGCCCACCCGCACCTGCTCCGACTCCTGTCGTGGGAAGGGCTGCGCGACGGACGGGCACCGGTGGCCGCCGAGGAGGAGCGCACAGCCCACTACGCCGACAAGGCCGCGCAGATCGCCGCCCTCCAGCTCGACTCCACCGTCACCGCGGACTTCGAACCGGGCCGGCTGTTCGGGGCCGCCTTCGCCCTCGCGACCTGGTGGCTCACCATGCCCCAGCTCGCCCGCATGTCCCTGAGCGGCGCCGACGGATCCCCCGAGGCGACGCGGGACGCGCTCGTCCGGATGGTCCGGGCCCTCACCGAGCCCGGTTCGCCCGCGCGGTGACCGCCCGGACCGGCGGAACGCCCGGTATCCGGGGCAAACCCGCAGCTCAGGCGTTTATGCAGGTCAGGATGGGTGGCGTAACTTCGGCGTAACCTCGCGTGGGACGCTCGGCGGGTAGCGTGGAGTCCGAGAGGAGGTGACGGACACCCATGCGCGACGAACCGCCGCCGCACCGCGAGAGGCCACCGCTTCCCCGTGCCGAACGAGCGCGGCAGATCGCGGACACCCTGCGCCAGCGGATCACCTCCGGCCGCTACGAGGACGGCATGCTGCCCGACGAACGCGCCCTGAGCCAGGTGCTCGGCGCCTCCCGCAACACCGTCAGACAGGCCCTCGGACTGCTGCGCGACGAGGGGCTGATCACCCGCAGGCGGGGCATCGGCACCCAGATCGTGACGGCGAAGTACGGGCACGGCCTCGACCGCCTCACCGGTCTCGCGGAGACCCTCATCGACTACGGCACCGTGGCGAACACGGTCCGCGCGGCCCGGGTCGTACCGCAGGCGCCGAAGGCCGTCACCGAGCGGCTCCAACTCCCCGACGGCTCCGAGGCGGTGTACCTGGAGCGGCTGCGCAGCCTGGACGGGCGGCCGCTCTCCGTCGACTCGACCTGGCTCGCCCCCGACATCGGGCGCCCCCTCCTCGACTGCGACCTCGCCGGCCGGGACGTCTTCACGCTCATCGAGGAGACCACCGGGACCCGGCTCGGCAGCGCCGAGATCACCGTGCACGCCGTCACCGCCGAACCGGACACCGCGCGGCTGCTCGGCATCCCCGCCGGCGCGGCCCTGTTCGTGATCGACCGGCTCACCCGGCTCGCCGACGGGCGCCCCGTGGACAGCGAGTCCCTGCGGGTGCGCGCCGACCGGTTCGCCCTGCACACGCTGCTCCGGCGAGGCGACGCCCCGCCGCGCGCCCTCGCCTGACCGAGGCGACCTCCCACCCCTCGCACCACCCTCGGAGGCACCCCCATGTCCTGGACCCCCGACACGCTCACCCTGGTTCTGCTCGCCCTGTTCGGCCTCGCGGGAGGCATCGGGATCACCGCGATCGGGCCCGGCGGGGTGCTGCCCACCATCGGCATGTTCCTGCTGACCGGGCTCACCCCGGCCGGCGTCGCGGGCACCGCCATCGTCACCCATGTGGCGACCGGCGTCCTCGGCACCGCCGCGTACACCAGGTCCGGGCAGCTGCGGGACCCGGACACGCGGCGCACCGCCGTCGTCCTCGCGGCGAGCGCGCTCGTCGGCACCCCCGTCGGCGTACTGCTCAACACCCACGTGTCGGGGCGGCTGTTCGGGATCCTGCTGGCGTGCGCCGTCACGGTGACCGGCCTGCTGGTGTGGCTCCGCGAGCGCCGCGCGGCGACCGCGCCGACGCCCGGCACCCCGGTGCGGGTGCCGCTCGCGCTCACCGTCGCGGTGGGGGTCACGGTGGCCGTCGCGGCGGGGCTGTTCGGGCTGGGCGGGCCGATGCTGAGCGTGCCGCTCCTGGTCGTCTGCGGGCTCCCGGTGCTGTCCGCGCTGGCCGCCGCGCAGGCGCAGTCCGTGGTGATCGCGAGCGTGGGTACCGTCGGCTACGTCCAGCACGGCTCCGTCGACTGGACGCTGGCAGTTGTGGTCGGCGTGCCGGAACTGGTGGGGGTGATCGTGGGCTGGCGCATCGCCCGTTCGGTCCCGGCCCGCCGCCTCAAGTACGCCATGGCCGCGATGCTCCTGGCGCTGGCCCCCTACCTCGCGTTCCGCTCCTGAAGGGGCAGCATCAGCTCGGAGTCCTCGCGCAGGCTCACCCGTACCGGCACGAACTGCGTCGCCTGCGAACGGGGTTGGCCCGTGCCCGGGTTGCGCGCGTAGCGGGGGTGCGCGCCGCCGCTGATCTGCCAGCGGATCCGGTGGCCGGCGCCGAAGCGATGGGCGGTGTCACCCATGGGGACGGTGACCCGGACCTGTTCACCGGCGGTGCTGCGGAGTTGGGCCAGGCCGTCGCAGACGTTGGTGGAACGGCCCCGGGGGTCCACGTCGCACAGTCGGGCGAACACGTCCGCGTGTCCGGTGTCCGTGGCGGCGCTGATCCGTGCGGAGACCGGGCCGAGGACGGTGACGGGTTCGGTCAGGACCGGGCCGGTGAACGTGAGGACGTCGTCCCTGGACTCCAGGGGCCCGTTGTCCCGGGCGCCCGCGGTACGGGAGAGGAGGGCGCCGCCGAGGGAGGGCGTGGGGGCGGCCGGGTCGTAGCGGAAGGACGTCAGGGGCGCGGTGCCCGTGGGGGGCTGCCGGGTGAGGTGGCCTTCCGCGGTGGGGTACCAGGAGGTGGTGGCGGGGGCGAGGGGCCACTCGCCGAGATCCCGCCATGCCGCGTCCGCGCCGCCCAGGTGGACGCGTACGGGGGTGGGGCGCAGAGCGGCGGGGTCCTCGCACAGGTGGGCGCGGAGCCAGCCGAGGCTTTCGGCGAAGACCTCGGGCCAGCCCTTCTGCAGGGCCGAGGTGTGGGTCCAGGGGCCGACGAGCAGCGCGGTCTCGGCTCCCGCGCGGCGCAGCCGGCGGTACTGCTCGAAGGCCTGGCCGGCCAGGACGTCGTAGCGGCCGGTGATCAGCGAGGTGGGGATGCGCGCGCGTGCCGCCGCGCCCGCGTCCGCGCCCCGCCAGTGCGGATCGTCCGCGTCCGGATGCGCGATCACCTCGTCCAGCCAGGGCACTTCGGCCCCGAGCGCGGGTGCGATCGCCCCGCGCAGCGGCTGCGCCGAGCCGGTCGCGCGCATCCGGCGCTGCACACGCATCGCCGCCCGCCCGAAGGCCATCACGCCCCGGTGCTGGTACGTCATACCGGCGCCGACGAGGAGTGCCGCCTCCAGGTGGAGCACCCCGTCCGTGTGGAAGAGGGCGTGCGGGTCCTGGAGGCCCACCTGGAGCACCATCGCCTTCAGCTCGGGCGGCGGGTCCAGCGCGAGCGCCGACTGCACGTAGCCGAGGTAGCTGGGGCCGACCGTGCCGAGCGTGCCGTTGAACCAGGGCTGTTCGCGCAGCCAGGACACGGTGGCGTGGCCGTCGGCGGCCTCGTTGCGCCAGAGGTCGAAGCGGCCGCCCGAACCGCCGGTGCCCCGGCAGCTCTGCAGGACCACGTGAAAGCCCTGCTCGGCGAAGAGGATGCCGTACTGGGGCGACCACGGCACGCCCCGCCCGTAGGGGGAGCGGACGAGGAGGGTGGGGAAGTCCCCCTCCGCTCGCGGGAAGTAGTGGTCCGTGATCAGCGGGCTGCCGTCGGCCGCCGGCACCACGAGGCCGGGCTCCCACCCCGCCTCGTGCCGTCGGGCCGGAAGGCCGCGCCAGGTGGCCCGCATCAGCCGGGAGGCCGGCGGCGGCTTCGCCTTCCGGGCGCGCCTCGTCCGGGCCTCGTACGTCGGTGGTGCCATGGTTCGCCTCCGTCGCTACGCATCGCATCGCTCATGCGTGTCCGTCACTCATTCATTCTCGTACTGTGTACGAGAATAGTGGATGCTTGGATGGGACCCACAGGCAGCAGTCACGAGGGGAGGCACCGGACCATGACCCGCAACGACGGGCCCGGCGCCGCCGGCGTCGATCCCCGGGAGCTCTGGCTGAGCCCGGACCGCCCCCGCCGGGGCCGCAGGCCCGCCTTCAGCCGCGAGGCGATCACGGCGGCGGCCGTCGTCCTGGCCGACACCGAGGGGATCGACGCGGTCACCATGCGGCGGGTCGCCGCAGAGGTGGGCGCGGGGGTCATGTCCCTCTACAGCTACGCCCCCGACAAGGAGACCCTGCTGGACCTGATGGTCGACCACGTCGCCGCCGAGCTGCCCGCGTCGGCCCCGCTCACCGGCGACTGGCGCACCGACCTGAAGGCCGTCGGACACCTCCAGCGCGACCACATGCTCCGCCACCCCTGGCTGCCCGCCGCCGTGTCGGCCCGCCGGACCCTCGGCCCCCACACCCTGGCCTTCCTGGAACACGCCCTGGCCGCGCTGCGGCCCAGCGGGACGGACGGGCCGACGCGGCTGGAGATCTTCGCCCAGCTCACCGCGTTCGTGGCCGGGCACGTCGCCCACGAGGTCGCCCAGGCGCAGGCCGCGCAGTCGCCCGACCGGGCCGCCGCCGAGGCGCTCTACCTCGCGGCCGTCGCCGCGGACGGCCGCCACCCGGAGCTGGCCGAGGCGCTCACCGCGGCGCCCCGGCCACTGACCCCGGACGCCAGGTTCAGCCGCTTCCTCACCCGGCTGGTCGACGGCCTCGACGCCGGCTGACCCGGGGCCCGGCGGCCATCCCCTACCCGGGTGCCAGCCGCACGCCTCCGAATGAGCACCTGGGTATCACGCGCCGGGCGGCAGCCGGGAGGCATCGTGGAGGCGTTCGCACACGTCGCCCGCGACCCGCGGCACCGCAGACCGTGCCGTGCGTGCCGCACCGCCCGAACGGGGAGTTCCAGGTGCTCGCTGTCCCGCGTACCCGTACCCACAACCGCCGGCAGGTCCTCACCACCGCCCTCGCCGCGTCCGCCCTGCTGGCCACCGGCGCCATCCCGTCCTTCGCGGCCGGCAACAGGCGGGCCCGCACCCCCCTGCCGACCGCACGACTGCCCCGGCCCACCGGGCCGTTCGAGGTCGGCACCACCGTGCACCACCTCGTCGACCCCTCCCGCGCGGAGCCCTGGCTGCCGGGCACCGCGGCCCGCCGCGAGCTGATGATCAGCGTCCGCTACCCGGCCGCGCCCGGCGGACCGGCCCGGCGCGAGCCGCAGATGACAGAGGCGGCCGCCGCGCACTTCGGCGGGCCGGACGGGGCCGCCGCCCTGAACCTGGGCATGGCACCCGGGTCCGTCGACTGGGCCGCCACGCTCAGCCACGCCCGCCGCGACGCACCCGTCGCCGCACGGGCCGGCCGGCTGCCCGTCGTGCTGTACTCCGGCGGGCTGGGCGACCCGCGCACCTGGAACACCGCCTTGGTCGACGACCTCGCGAGCCACGGGTACGCCGTCGTCACGATCGACCACACCTACGAGGCGACCGAGGTGGAGTTCCCCGACGGACGCCTCGCCACCATGCGGATCTTCGACGGGGCGCCGCCCAGCGATCCGGACGCGATCAGCGCCCTGCTGCGCAAGGTCATGGCGGTCCGGGTGGCCGACACCCGGTTCGTGCTGGACCGGCTCCCGGAACTGAACCGGACGCGCTTCGGGGACGTACTCGATCTGCGCCGGACCGGCATGTTCGGCCACTCCGCGGGTGGCTTCACCGCCGCCCAGACGATGCACGACGACCGGCGGATCCGGGCGGGCATCAACATGGACGGGCAACTGGACTACGTGGGCGGCGCGCAGCCGGACGGCAGCCGGCTGAGCACGGTCGCCACGGACGGGCTGGACCGGCCGCTGCTCCTGATGGGGACGGCCGGTGAGGGCTCGGGCGACTACCGGCAGCAGCCGTCCTGGGCGGCGTTCTGGAAGAACACCCGGGGCTGGCGGGCCGACGTCACCCTGACCGGCTCGCGCCACGCCTCCTACACCGACGCCGAGTCGCTGCTCCCGCAACTGGCCCGCCAGGGCGCGGAACCGGCCGGCGGACTGGCCGGGGCCGTCGGGACGGTACGGCCGGACCGGGCGGCGGCCGCGAGCCGCGCGTACGCGGCGTCGTTCTTCGGACGGTGGCTGCGCGGACACGACGACTGCCTGCTGCACGGCCCCTCGGACCGCTTCCCCGAGATGGTGTTCACGCCGTAGCGAAGGAGCCCGAGCCCGGGAGCCGTGTGGCGCGGGTCACCGGAACCATCCGCCCATAGCGGAGAGGTAGAGGGTGTGAGATGTGATGAACAGCGAGATCGGGAGCGCATGCGCGCACGGATCAGAGCCGGCGACCACGAGGCGTTCGCCGAGCTCTACGAGGAATACGCGCGGATCGTCTACAACCACGCCTACCGGCTGTCGGGCGACTGGTCGACGGCCGAGGAGGTGCTGTCCGACACCTTCCTGGCCGCCTGGCGCAACCGCCACTCCGTCGAGCCCGAGGGCGATTCGCTGCGGCCGTGGCTGCTCGGGATCGCCACGAACAAGGCCCGCAACGCCGGGCGCGGCACCGGACGGCGCCTCGCCTTCCTGGCACGCCGCCCCGCCCCGGAACCCGTGGCGGACATCGCGGACGCCGCGGCCGCCCGCGTCGACGACGCACGGCGGCTCGCCGAGGTCCGGCAGGCGCTGAACGGGCTCCGCCGCCAGGAACGCGAGGTGCTGGTCCTCTGCGTCTGGTCCGGCCTCGACTACGCGGAGGCCGCCGAGGCGCTCGGCGTCCCGGTGGGCACCGTGCGCTCACGGCTCTCCCGCGCCCGCACCCGGCTGCGGCGCCTCACCGACGAGAAGCCCGGCCGGACGGCGGACGGTGGAGCGGGCCGGGCGGCCGACGGGGGATCGGCCCGGCCCGCGCGGGAAGCACGGCCGGCGGAAGCGGACCGGTCCGGCCGGGAACCGCGCCCCGGCCGCGGAGAGGTAGGGAGCAGGGCCGCGTTCGTGGCCCTGCCCATCCAGGAGGAAGCCCGATGAACGACCGCACCTCCGGCCCCGACCGGGCCGAACACGAGGAACTGGCCCGGCTGTTGCCGGCCCCGGCCGAACGGGACCTGCCCCCGGGCCGATATCTCCACCACAAGGACACCCTGATGCGTCAGATCGACCACGACGGCGACCGCGCCACCGCTGCCCCTCGCCCCCGCCCCCGCCTGCTGCGCCCCGCCCTTCTGCTGCCCGCCGCCGGCGCCGCCCTCGGCGCGGTGCTGCTCACCACCCTCGCCGTGACCGATCAGGACAGCGCCCCGGCGCCGTCCGCAGCGGGCACCCGTTCCGGGGCCACGGCCCCGCGCGGCGCGGCCGTGCTGCTGGACCGGATCGCGTCGGTCGCCGCGAAGAGCGACGCGGCGACGGTCACCGACGACCAGTTCGTGTACGTCAGGACACTGCAGGCCGAGCAGGAGGGCGAGTACGGCGGGCCCATGAAGCTGACGAAGCCCGTTGAGCGTGAGGTCTGGATGACTCAGAAAGCCCGGCCGGTGATCAATGAGGGCCTGATTCACCAGGACGGCAGGTACTTCCCGATCACCGTCGGGGTCCCGGACGGCGAGACCCCCGTCGGCTACCCGGCGGGCCTCAACCGGCCGACGTACAACTGGCTGGCCTCGCTGCCCACCGACCCCGACGTCCTGCTGCGGCGGCTCGCCACCGAGATCACCCGGGACCAGGACACGCGCCAGACCCCGGCGAAGGACCGGGACCCGGCCCAGGACGCCTTCGACGCCATCGGTGAGCTGTTGCAGGAGACGGTGATGCCGCCGAGGACCGCGGCCGCCCTCTACAAGGCCGCCGCGAAGATCCCCGGTGTGAGCGTGGACGCCGACGTGGTGGACGCGGCAGGCCGGCACGGGATCGGCGTGGCCCGCGACAACACCCGGCCCGGCTGGCGCACCGCTTGGATCTTCGACCCGGCCACCCTGGAGTACCTGGGCGAACAGAGCTCCCTCATCAGGGACACCGACATGGGCAAGAAGGGCGCCCTGATCAGCCGGTCGGCGGTGATGGAGCGCGCGGTGGTCGACGCCCTGCGCGAGAAGCCGTCGACGAAGGCCTGATCCCGCGCCCGGCTCACGGAACGACGCCGGCCCCCGGGGAGCGATCCCCGGGGGCCGGCGTCGTGCTGCTGTGCTGGAGCTACCGATCCGTGAGGATCAGAAGTCCATGTCACCGCCCGGCATGCCGCCCGGAGCGCCGCCGGCAGCGGCCTTCTCCGGCTTGTCGGCGATGACGGCCTCGGTGGTGAGGAAGAGCGCGGCGATGGACGCGGCGTTCTGCAGGGCGGAGCGCGTGACCTTCGCCGGGTCGAGAATGCCCTCGGCGATCATGTCGACGTACTCGCCGGTCGCGGCGTTGAGGCCGTGACCGATCGGCAGGTTGCGCACCTTCTCGACGACGACTCCGCCTTCGAGACCACCGTTGACGGCGATCTGCTTGAGCGGGGCCTCCAGCGCCAGCTTGACGGCGTTGGCGCCGGTCGCCTCGTCACCCGAGAGCTCGAGCTTCTCGAAGACGGCCGAGGCCTGGAGCAGAGCCACGCCACCACCGGCGACGATGCCCTCCTCGACGGCGGCCTTGGCGTTGCGCACCGCGTCCTCGATGCGGTGCTTGCGCTCCTTGAGCTCGACCTCGGTGGCGGCACCGGCCTTGATGACGGCCACGCCGCCGGCCAGCTTCGCCAGGCGCTCCTGGAGCTTCTCGCGGTCGTAGTCCGAGTCGGAGTTCTCGATCTCGGCACGGATCTGGTTGACACGACCCTGGACCTGGTCGCTGTCACCGGCGCCGTCGACGATCGTCGTCTCGTCCTTGGTGATGACGACCTTGCGGGCACGGCCGAGCAGGTCGAGACCGGCGTTCTCCAGCTTGAGGCCGACCTCCTCGGAGATGACGGTGCCACCGGTGAGGATGGCGATGTCGCCGAGCATGGCCTTGCGGCGGTCACCGAAGCCCGGGGCCTTGACGGCGACGGACTTGAAGGTGCCACGGATCTTGTTGACGACCAGGGTCGACAGGGCCTCGCCCTCGACGTCCTCGGCGATGATCAGCAGCGGCTTGCCGGACTGCATGACCTTCTCCAGCAGCGGAAGGAGGTCCTTCACGTTGCTGATCTTCGAGTTCACGATCAGGATGTACGGGTCGTCGAGCGACGACTCCATGCGCTCCATGTCCGTGGCGAAGTACGCCGAGATGTAGCCCTTGTCGAAGCGCATACCCTCGGTGAGCTCGAGCTCCAGACCGAAGGTCTGGGACTCCTCGACGGTGATGACGCCTTCCTTGCCGACCTTGTCCATCGCCTCGGCGATGAGCTCGCCGATCTGGGTGTCAGCGGCGGAGATGGAGGCGGTCGAAGCGATCTGCTCCTTGGTCTCCACGTCCTTGGCCTGCTCCAGGAGGGCGGCGGAGACGGCCTCGACGGCCTTCTCGATGCCCCGCTTGAGAGCCATCGGGTTCGCACCCGCGGCCACGTTGCGCAGGCCCTCGCGGACGAGCGCCTGAGCGAGAACGGTGGCGGTGGTCGTACCGTCGCCGGCGACGTCGTCCGTCTTCTTGGCGACCTCCTTGACCAGCTCCGCACCGATCTTCTCGTACGGGTCCTCCAGCTCGATCTCCTTGGCGATGGAAACACCATCGTTGGTGATCGTGGGGGCGCCCCACTTCTTCTCAAGGACGACGTTGCGGCCCTTGGGGCCGAGGGTGACCTTGACGGCGTCGGCGAGCTGGTTCATGCCGCGCTCAAGACCGCGCCGGGCCTCCTCGTCGAACGCGATGATCTTGGCCATATGAAGTGGTCCTCCCGGACAGGGGTGGATTTCTCCGGACCGAGTGGCGCCCGCGACGGACGGCCTGCCGCCTGCCGGTTCCTTGCCCCGACAGACCTGCGGGCCTCACCGGCCCGGTCCAAGTTTCTGTCACTCTCACCCGGAGAGTGCTAAGCCCAATGATTAGCACTCGACCCCCGAGAGTGCAAGCGCCCCCCTCCGGAGTGTGGACAACGAGCACCCCCTCCGCAGGCGGACGACCGGACAGCGCGTGCGAACGGTTCCGGACGCACGGAGGGCCCGTACCCCTGGGGTACGGGCCCTCCGTGCGTGAGTAGTGTCGTTGGCCGACCGCGCCGAACTCAGCCGACGGCGAGCTTGACCATGTCCGCCTGCGGCCCCTTCTGGCCCTGCGAGATTTCGAATTCAACTCGCTGACCCTCTTCGAGGGTGCGGTATCCGTCCATCTGGATCGCGCTGTAGTGGACGAAAACATCCGCACCACCGTCGACCGCGATGAAGCCGTACCCCTTCTCCGCGTTGAACCACTTGACGGTGCCCTGAGCCATGCCTAACTCCCCTATTACTGGCCCTTGCACAGGACCGCACTTCGCGGGCCCGGGTCAGAACTCACCCTCCGACAGGAGAGGGTGCGTGCGCCGGAACGCGTCGACCGCGGCCGAATGTATCTGCCCAACTGCCCTCTGCAACAGGTCAATCGGACGAGAATTCTGGGCAGCGCCGAACGCCCGAATATGAGGAACTCATAAGATTCCAGGGCAAGTCGGGCCAGGCAAAGGCGACTTATGGCGCAAGAGGCTCAGGCACTTTGGCTGCATCTTGTCGTGGCCGGGCGCATTCTCATATGCGGGCGGCACGGGCAGCGGAGGGGTCTTCCCACACTCTACCGCGCTCAACCATGCAGAATTGCCCCCTCCGCTTCTGTCGCGGAGAGGGCAATCGCGGTGACTCGTCGAAGCGGGACCGCTCGGGTCCCGGGGCTCAGCAGCCGCCGGCGACGGCCGGGATGATCGAGATGCCGGCGCCGTCCGGGGTGACCGCTTCCAGGCCGCCCTCGAAGCGCACGTCGTCGTCGTTGACGTACACGTTGACGAAACGGCGGAGCTTGCCCTGGTCGTCCAGGACACGGGCGGCGATGCCCGGGTGGTCCTTCTCCAGGGACTCGATGACCTGGGAGAGGGTCGCGCCCTCGGCCGGGACCTCGGCCTGGCCGCCCGTGTAGGTGCGGAGGATGGTGGGGATACGGACCTTGACGCTCATGGTGGGTGCCCTTCCTGGAGTCACGGGTGGTCGGAGGCTGCGGCAGCCTCTCAGCTGGTGCGGCGGACCGCTCAGGCGGTGCCGAGGCCGGCGGCGCGGAAGGCGTCCAGGCTAGGCCTGATCGTCGCCGTCGCCTGCGAGGTGGCGGCCACCGCGTCCAGCGTCTTGAGGCCGTCACCGGTGTTCAGGACGACCGTCGTGAGCGACGGGTCGAGCAGACCCGCCTCGATCAGCTTCTTCGTCACTCCGACGGTCACCCCGCCCGCGGTCTCGGCGAAGATGCCCTCGGTGCGCGCCAGCAGCTTGATCGCGTCGACGACCTGCTCGTCGTTGACGTCCTCGACGGCACCGCCGGTGCGGCGGGCGATGTCCAGGACGTACGGGCCGTCGGCCGGGTTGCCGATCGCCAGGGACTTGGCGATCGTGTTCGGCTTCTGCGGCCGCACCACGTCGTGACCGGCCTTGAAGGCGGCGGAGACCGGCGAGCAGCCTTCGGCCTGGGCGCCGAAGATCTTGTACGGCCGGTCCTCGACCAGACCGAGCTTGATCAGCTCCTGGAGGCCCTTGTCGATCTTCGTGAGCTGCGAGCCGGACGCGATCGGGATGACGATCTGGTCGGGCAGCCGCCAGCCGAGCTGCTCGCAGATCTCGTACGCGAGCGTCTTGGAACCCTCGCCGTAGTACGGGCGCAGGTTGACGTTGACGAAGCCCCAGCCCTCGCCGAGCGGGTCGCCGATGAGCTCCGAGCAGAAGCGGTTGACGTCGTCGTAGTTGCCCTCGATGCCGACCAGCTCACCGCCGTACACCGCGGCCATGACGACCTTGCCCTGCTCCAGGTCGTGCGGGATGAACACACAGGAGCGCAGGCCGGCGCGGGCTGCGGCGGCGCCCACCGCACCGGCGAGGTTGCCGGTGGAGGAGCAGGAGAGCGTGGTGAAACCGAAGGCACGGGCGGCCTCGACGGCGATCGCGACGACGCGGTCCTTGAAGGAGTGCGTCGGGTTGCCGGAGTCATCCTTGACGTACAGGCCGCCGGTGACGCCCAGCTCACGGGCGAGGTTGTCGGCCTTGACCAGCTTGGTGAAGCCGGGGTTGATGTTCGGCTTGTCCGCGACGTCGGAGGGGACCGGCAGCAGCGGCGCGTAACGCCAGATGTTGTCGGGTCCGGCCTCGATGCGCTTCTTCAGCTCGTCCGGGGAACCGGTCGGCAGGTCGTAAGCCACTTCGAGCGGTCCGAAACAGCTCGAACAGGCGAAAAGGGGACCGAGTGCGAATCGCTCTCCGCACTCGCGGCAGGAAAGTGCCGCGGCGGGACCGAGGTCCACAGAAGATTCGGTAGATGCTGCAACAGTCTCAACAGCCATGATGGCGAGGCCCTTTCTCCTCATCTTCCTCGTGACGCGTTTCGCCACGAGACGGAATTGGCACCTTCCCCACCCGACCTCGCGGAAGGGGGTCCCCCCTGCTCGAGCGAAGTCGAGAGCTTGGGGGTGGGATGGTTGCCGGGACTTCAACGGGCCGTTCCCTCTGTCCCTCTGGATGAGCGCTATGGCACTGGATCATCGATCCAGGCGTTTATCGGCGGACGGACCCCGGCATGCCACGGCCGTCTGCGTTGTTCAAGACTGTAACCGAAGCACCGGACTGTTGAGATAGTCGTCCGAACCGCGAGATGGATCACATACAGGGAGTATCGACCGTGCTGGAAGAGGTCGAACGCTGGCTGACCAGGCGTTCCTGGTCGTGCGCCGACCGCCCGCTGGAGCAGCTCCTGGCCGCCCGGGGAGGCGACCCGAGGCGCAGCCGCGTGAGTGTCGTACTGCCCGCGCTCAACGAGGCGGCGACGGTCGGGGACATCGTCCGCACGATCCGGCGCGAGCTCATGGAGAAGGTCCGGCTGGTCGACGAGCTCGTGGTGATCGACTCCGGCTCCACGGACGCGACCTCCGAGGTCGCCCGCGAGGCGGGCGCCCGGGTGATCCACCGGGACGAGATCCTGCCCCGGCTGCCTGCCGTCCCCGGCAAGGGCGAGGTGCTGTGGCGGTCACTGCTGGTGACCGGCGGTGACATCGTCTGCTTCGTCGACGCGGACCTGAAGGACTTCTCGGCCGACTTCGTCTCCGGCATCGTCGGCCCGCTGCTGACCGACCCCTCGGTGCAGTTCGTCAAGGCGATGTACGACCGTCCCCTCGGGGACACCGCCGGTCAGGGCGGGCGGGTCACCGAACTGGTGGCACGGCCGCTGCTCAATCTGCACTGGCCGCAGCTGGCCGGCTTCGTCCAGCCGCTGGGCGGCGAGTACGCCATACGCCGCTCGCTGCTCGAACAGCTGCCGTTCCCGGTCGGTTACGGAGTGGAGCTGGGGCTGCTCGTCGACGCCCTGCACACCGTCGGCCTGGACGCGCTCGGCCAGGTCGACGTCGGCGTCCGCGTCCACCGCCACCAGGACGGCCGGGCGCTCGGCCGGATGGCGGCGGCCATCTACCGGACCGCCCAGCTGCGGCTTTCGCGCGGCCATCTGGTCCGCCCCGCGCTGACCCAGTTCGAGCGCGGCGAGAACGGCTTCGTGCCGCACACGTACCCGGTGGACACCGAGGAGCGGCCGCCGATGCGCGAGATCGAGGAGTACGTCGCGCGCCGGGCGGCATGACGCGGGGCGGCACGGAGCGGAGGCGGTGCGGCGAGACGCCGCCGTACGCACGTTTGGACAGTTCGGGATCGGGCTAGATTCCGCGCATGGTCTCCGAGCACGCCCCCCAGTCCGCCGCCCAGGTACTCGTCGCGTCCAACCGCGGCCCGGTCTCGTACACCCTGCGGGAGGACGGCTCGCTCGACGCGAAACGGGGCGGCGGCGGGCTCGTCTCCGGGCTGAGCGCGGTGGACGACAAGATGTGGGTCTGCGCCGCGCTCGGTGACGGCGACCGCGAGGCGGTACGGCGCGGGGTCGGGGAGCCGGGCGTACGGATGCTCGACATCGACGCGGACGTGCACGCCGACGCGTACAACGGCATCGCGAACTCGGTGCTCTGGTTCGTCCACCACATGCTCTACCAGACCCCGGTGGAACCCGTCTTCGACGCGGAGTTCCGCCGCCGGTGGGCGTCCTTCGAGGCCTACAACCTGGCCTTCGCCCAGGCGCTCGCCGAGGAGGCGGGCGAGGGCGCGGCGGTCCTGGTGCAGGACTACCACCTGGTGCTGGTGCCCGGCATGCTCCGCGAGCTCCGCCCCGACCTGCGGATCGGCCACTTCTCGCACACCCCGTGGGCGCCCGTCGACTACTTCCGGATGCTGCCCGACGACATCGCGGAGCAGGTGCTGCGCGGCATCCTCGGCGCCGACCGGGCCGCGTTCCTGACCCGCCGCTGGGCGGACGGCTTCATCGGCTGCTGCACGGAGATCCTGGGCGGCACCGGCCGCACCCGCGTCGGCGTGCACGGGCTCGGCGCCGACGGGGACTTCCTGCGCCGGCGCGCGCACGAGGCGGACGTGGACGAGCGGATGGCGGCGCTGCGCGAGCAGGTGGGCCCCGGCCGCAAGACGGTCGTGCGGGTGGACCGCACGGAGCTGTCCAAGAACATCGTCCGGGGGATGCTCGCCTACCGCTCCCTGCTCGACGAACGGCCCGAGTGGCGCGGCCGGGTCGTCCACGTCGCGTTCGCCTACCCCTCGCGGCAGGACCTGGCGGTCTACCGGGAGTACACCGCCGAGGTCCAGCGTGTCGCCGACGAGATCAACTCGGTGTACGGGACGGCGGACTGGACCCCGGTCGTCCTGCACGTCAACGACGACTTCGCCCGGTCGCTGGCCGCCTACCGGCTGGCCGACGTGGCGCTCGTCAACCCCATCCGCGACGGGATGAACCTGGTCGCCAAGGAGGTGCCCGTCGTCTCCGACCACGGCTGCGCCCTGGTGCTGTCGCGGGAGGCGGGGGCGTACGAGGAGCTGGCCGACGACGCCATCGCGGTGAACCCCTACGACGTGTCCGCCACCGCCGACGCCCTGCACGAGGCGCTGACGATGGCGGACGACGAGCGCGCCGAGCGCACGGAGCGCCTGGCCGAGGCGGCCACCGCGCTGCCGCCGCAGCAGTGGTTCCTGGACCAGCTAGAGGCGCTGCGCCAGGGCTGACAGGAATTCGACGACCGCTCCCGGCCCCGGCAGCAACAGGTCGGCGCGTGAGGCCAGTTCGGGCACCTCCGCCTCGCCGCTGCAGATCAGCAGGCCGGGGGTGCCGTCGGGGCCCTCGGTGCGGAGCTTCTCCACGGCGGCGTACGCGGCCAGGTCTCCCAGGTCGTCGCCGGCGTACAGCACGGACTCGGCGCCCGTCTCGCGCACGTACCGCGTGAGGGCGACGCCCTTGTCCATACCGGCGGGCCGCAGTTCCAGGACCATCCGGCCCGGTTCGACGATCAGGCCGTGCCGGGCGGCGAGCTCACCGAGGGGGCCGCGCAGTGCGTCGAACGCGGCCTGCGGGTCCTGGGCGCGGCGGGTGTGGACGGCGAGCGC
Organism: Streptomyces sp. 840.1; assembly: GCF_003751445.1. Lineage (NCBI taxonomy): Bacteria > Bacillati > Actinomycetota > Actinomycetes > Kitasatosporales > Streptomycetaceae > Streptomyces > Streptomyces sp. 840.1. The sequence continues at coordinate 1,751,737 of NZ_RJUU01000001.1, forward strand.
CTGCCCCTTCTCCTCTATCCAGGTGCCGTGCCAGGAGTCGAACCTGTCGAGGAAGCCGGGGAGTTCGGCCCGCACGGCTGCGACGCCCGGGTGCGGGGCGGGGGCGTGGACGGTGCCGGACACGGCGTCCCAGCGTTCGGCGCCGTAGTGGCCGAGGACGACGAGGTGGTCGAGGCCCGGCACTCCGGCGAAGCCGCCGTAGCGGACCGCGACGCCGGCCGGGCGGCCGGTGATCACGGCGATCGACGCGACCTTGGGGGCCAGTGCGGCGAGCGCCTCGACGGTCCCGGCGTGGGCGCGGGCCTGTTCGGGGTCGGGAACGATGTCCGCGAGGGTGCCGTCGAAGTCGAGTGCGATGACGGCGCGGTCGGGGCGGCCGAGGAGAGCGGCGAGGCCCTCCCGGCCGGCGGGGGTCGTCGGGGTCGGCAGGGGTGGGGTGTGCGGGTGGCTGCCCATGGGCCGAGCCTATAGGCGTCACCGCCCCGGGGGTCAGCGGCGGCCGCGGCGGGCCTCTCGTACCCGGCGCAGACGGTTGACGGTGACCGGGTCCTCCGCCAGCGCCCGCCGGTCGTCCAGCAGGGCGTTCAGCAGCTGGTAGTAGCGGGTCGGGGAGATGCCGAGCCGCTCCCGGATCGCCCGCTCCTTCGCCCCCGGGCCCGCCCACGACTGCCGCTCGACCGCGAGCACCGCGCGGTCCCGGTCGGAGAGGCCGGGGGCGGGCGGTCCTGGTTCGTCGGGGGTGTCCGGGGGGAGGGCGGTCATATCAGCCAATATATGGGGCGCCCGGCGGACCGCTACTCCGCGCTCTCGGCCGCCGTGGACTCCTGGGCTATGCGCTCCAGCACGCTCTCCGGCTTCGCGCCCGGCTCGACCGCCTCACCGATGTTCTTCTTGATCGACTCGCTGGCCTTGGCCCAGGACGTCTTGCCGACCGGGTAGAACTGCGCGTTCGGCAGCGCGTCCAGGAACTTGTACAGCGGCTTGTACTTGGGGTTGGTCTCCATCGAGGCCGAGGCGCTGTCGGTGACCGGCAGCAGGTCGTACGTGTCCGCGAATTCGATGACGTTCTTGTCGCTGAACATGAAGTCGAAGAACTTGCCCAGCTCGACCCGGTGGTCGTTCTGCTTGAAGCCCATGATCCAGTCGGCGACACCCATCGAGCTGTTGGTGGGCCCGGTGACGCCGGGCAGCGGCACCATGCCGACGTCCACGCCCTTCTCCTGGGCCTCCTGCATCAGCGTCGGGTGGCCGTTGAGCATGCCGACGTCACCGCTGGTGAACGCCGCGAAGGCCTTCGCCCGGTTGAGCTTGCCGGGGGCGACGGGGCCGACGAGGTCCTTGTCGACGAGGTGCGACTTCAGCCAGTCGAACGTCTTGATGTTCTCTTCCGAGTCGATGTTGTACGAGCCGACGTCGTCGGTGTAGCCACCGCCGCCGCTGAGGAGCCACATCAGCGTCTCGGCCTGGGACTCCTCCTGGCCGAGCGGCAGCGCGAACGGGTACTTCACGCCGTGCTGCTTGAGCGCGGCGGCGTCGGTGGCGATGTCGTCCCAGGTCTTCGGGGCGTTCAGACCGGCCTGGCTGAACAGCTTCTTGTTGTAGAAGAGCAGCCGGGTGCTGGCCACGAACGGCAGCCCGTACTGGATCTGGTTGACCCGGCCCGCGTCCGCGAGGACCGGCAGGAAGTTCGCCTGGGTGCGGACGCTGAGCATCTGGTCGGCGGAGTAGAGCTTCCCGGCCTTGGCGTAGTCCGCGTACGCGCCGATCTGCGCCATGTCGGGGGCGTTGCCGGCCTTCACCATCTCCGCGACCTTGCGGTCGATGTCCGTCCACGGCAGGACGGTCACGTCGACCTTGATGCCGGGGTGGGACGCCTCGAAGCTCCTGGCGACCCCGTCCCAGTACGTGTCGGACTTGTTCGCCTCGCCGGTGCCGTAGTCGGCCGCGACCAGCTTCAGCGTGACATCGCCCCCGCCGCTCCCGCCGCCGCAGCCCGCCAGCGTTGCCGTCATCCCCAGAGCGGCGACAGCCGCCGTAAGTCCCAAGTAACGCCGCTGCACAGCCCAGTCCGTCCTCGTCGATCGCGTCATCCGTGGCACCCACGTCCGCGCGGGTGCGCTCCGGATGAGCTGCGATTTTGCCCCACCGCTTCCGAGGAGGTCTACACCACCCCGGTATCGCTTCGGCAACGCAGCAGCATTGCACGGGACGCTGAGTCACTGCTAAGTAGGTCTCGGTCAACCAGGGCCCGGCACAAGGCCCTTACCCCCCTAATGGTCCAGACCTTTATACGCGCCCACGCCGCGAGGAGCCGTACCGCATGTCCCGTACCGCATCAGAAATTGCCACCCAGCCCAGCTGCTGGCGTCGTGCCGCCGAGGCGGGCGCGGTGGCCGAGGGGCTGCCGCGTCCGGGCGAGCGGGTCGCCGTCACCGGGTGCGGCACCTCGTGGTTCATGGCCATCGCCTACGCGGCGCTGCGCGAGGCGGCCGGGCAGGGCGAGACGGACGCGTACGCCTCCTCGGAGTTCCCGGCCGGGCGGTCCTACGACCGCGTCGTGGCGATCACCCGCTCCGGCACCACGAGCGAGGTGCTGGCGCTGCTGGCCGGGCTGCGCGGCAAGACACCCACCCTCGCGCTGACCGCCGACCCGGCGACCCCGGTCATGGACGCCGCCGACACCGTGGTGGTCCTGGACTGGGCCGACGAGGAGTCGGTCGTGCAGACCCGGTTCGCCACCACCGCGCTCGCCTTCCTGCGGGCCGGCCTCGAAGCGGCCGGCCCGCTCCCGGCCGGCGTGAAGACGGTGGCCGAGGCCGCCGTGGACGCGGAACTGGCGGTGACCGAGCCGCTGGACGAGGCGGTGGTCGCGGCCGAGCAGTGGACGTTCCTGGGGCGCGGCTGGACCTACGGCCTGGCGCAGGAGGCCGGGCTGAAGATGCGCGAGGCGGCGGGCGCCTGGACGGAGTCCTACCCCGCGATGGAGTACCGCCACGGACCGATCGCGATCACCGGGCCGAACCGGGTGGCCTGGGTGTTCGGCACCCTGCCGGAGGGGCTGGCGGGCGAGGTCACGGGGGTCGGCGGGACGCTCGTGGCCCGTACCGGCACCGACCCGATGGCCGACCTGATCCGGGCCCAGCGGCTCGCGGTGGCGCTCGCGGAGTCGAAGGGCTACGACCCGGACCACCCGCGCAATCTGTCGCGCAGCGTGATCCTGCCGGGCAACCCGTAGGGGCCGTGGGCCCCTGCCGCCGGCGGGCTGCGGGGCCGATTTTGTATGGATGCGCAACAAACAGCGATAGTGGACTAGACCTTTTGGGGTCCGTCGGGCGAAACTGTTTCCCGTGAAACACGTCATCGCCCTCGATGTGGGCGGCACCGGAATGAAGGCCGCACTGGTCGGGGCCGATGGCGCCCTGCTCTACGAGGCACGGCGCGCGACCGGCAGAGAGCGCGGCGCCGACGCCGTCGTGGAGTCGATCCTCACCTTCGCGGCGGATCTGCGCGCGTACGGCGAGGAGCACTTCGGCGAGAGCGCTCTCGCCGCCGGTGTCGCCGTGCCCGGCATCGTCGACGCCGACAACGGCATCGCGCTCTACGCGGCCAACCTGGGCTGGCGCGACGTCCCGCTGCGCCGGCTGCTCGGCGAGCGGCTCGGCGGCGTCCCCGTCGCCCTCGGCCACGACGTCAGGACCGGCGGACTCGCGGAGGGCCGGATCGGGGCGGGCCGGGGCGCCGACCGCTTCGTCTTCATCCCGCTCGGCACCGGGATCGCCGGGGCCATCGGCATCTCCGGCTCCATCGAGGCGGGCGCCCACGGCTCGGCGGGCGAGATCGGCCACATCGTGATCCGGCCGGACGGCCCGGACTGCCCCTGCGGCCAGCGCGGCTGCCTGGAGACACTGGCCTCCGCAGCCGCCGTCAGCCGGGCCTGGGCCGCCGCGTCCGGCGACCCGAAGGCCGACGCCGCGGACTGCGCCAAGGCCGTGGAGTCGGGCGACCCGGCGGCCCTGGCCGTCTGGCGCGACGCGGTCGACGCCCTCGCCGCCGGGCTGGTCACCGCGCTCACCCTGCTGGACCCGCGCACGCTCATCATCGGTGGCGGTCTCGCCGAGGCGGGGGAAACCTTGTTCACACCACTCCGTGCGGCCGTCGAGGAACGCGTCACGTTCCAGAAGCTGCCCCACATCGTCCCCGCAGCCCTCGGGGACACCGCCGGATGCCTGGGCGCAGGGCTGCTCGCCTGGGATCTTCTCTCCACGGAGGTATCCGCCTGATGGCCGGACGCGAAGACAGCACGGTTCTCGCAGGTGCCCGGGTGGTACTCCCCACCGGCACCGTCGAGAACGGCCGGGTGATCGTCGAGGGCACCCGCCTCGCCGGCAGTGCGGCGGACGACGCACCGAGCATCGACCTCTCCGGCCACTGGATCGTCCCCGGCTTCGTGGACATGCACAACCACGGCGGCGGCGGCGGTTCCTTCACCTCCGGCACCGTGGAGGACGTCCTGACCGGCGTCCGCACCCACCGCGAGCACGGCACCACCACCCTGGTCGCCTCCACCGTCACCGGCGAGATGGACTTCCTCGCCGAACGCGCCGGCATCCTCTCCGAGCTCGTCGAGCAGGGCGACCTGGCCGGCATCCACTTCGAGGGCCCGTTCATCTCGCCGTGCCGCAAGGGCGCCCACAGCGAGGACCTGCTGCGCCACCCGGACCCGGCCGAGGTCCGCAAGCTGATGGACGCGGCCCGGGGCACCGCGAAGATGTTCACGCTCGCCACCGAACTGCCCGGCGGCATCGAGTCCGTACGGCTGCTCGCCGAGCACGGCGTCATCGCCGCCATCGGGCACACCGACGCCACCTACGAGCAGACCGTCGAGGCCATCGACGCGGGCGCCACCGTCGCCACGCACCTCTTCAACGCGATGCCGCCCCTGGGCCACCGCGCGCCCGGCCCGATCGCCGCCCTCCTGGAGGACGAGCGGATCACGGTCGAGCTGATCAACGACGGCACGCACCTGCACCCGGCCGCCCTGCAACTGGCCTACCACCACGCGGGCGCCCACCGCGTCGCGCTGATCACCGACGCCATGGACGCGGCCGGCTTCGGCGACGGCCAGTACCAGCTGGGCCCGCTCGCCGTCGAGGTCAAGGACGGCGTCGCCCGGCTCGTGGAGGGCAACTCCATCGCCGGTTCCACACTCACCCTGGACACCGCCTTCCACCGGGCCGTGACCGTCGACCGCATCCCGGTCGCCGACGTGGTGCGGTCCATCTCCGCCAACCCGGCCCGGCTGCTCGGCGTGTACGACCGGGTCGGCTCGCTGGAGCCCGGCAAGGACGCCGACCTGGTGGTTCTGGACGCCGACTTCACGCTCAAGGGCGTCATGCGCAAGGGCGAGTGGGTCCGCCAGCCGGTGCCCGTGGCGGTGTGACGGCCACCGGCCCGAGTCACTGACCCGCCGGCGGACCGCGCCGGCAGGCCGGAAGCGGCGGGCCCGTGGTGCGGTACGTAACGAAGAGACGGCGGTTGTCCCCCGGGTCTGGGCCCGCCGCCGGCTCTTTGGCATGATCGTCCGCGAACCAACCAGGAACAGCGCATTCCGCAAAGGAAAGCGCGCGCAACACGTATCGAGGGGGCGGCCGAGGTGATCCTCACGGTCACGCTGAACACGGCACTCGACCTGACGTACGGCGTTCCCGCCCTCGTCCCGCACGCCAGCCACCGGGTCACCGATCTCTCCGAGCGCCCCGGCGGCAAGGGCATCAACGTCGCCCGGGTCCTCACCGCCCTCGGCCACGACAGCGTCGTCACCGGCTTCGCGGGCGGCGCCAACGGCTCCGTACTGCGCCGGCTCCTCGCGGACCTCCCGGCCGGCCGGGCCAAGCTCACCGACGCGCTCGTCCCGGTGGCCGGCGACACCCGCCGCACCCTGGCCGTCGTCGACGGGACCACCGGCGACACCACCCAGTTCAACGAGCCGGGCCCGCACGTCACCGCCACCGAGTGGACCGCCTTCCTGCGCAGTTACGAGGACCTGCTCACCGGCGCCGACGCGGTCGCCCTGTGCGGCAGCCTGCCCCCCGGCATCCACGTCGGCGCCTACGCCGAACTGATCCGGCCGGCCCGCGCCGCCGGCGTCCCGGTCCTCCTGGACACCAGCGGCGAACCGCTGCGCCGGGGCATCGCCGCGCGCCCCGACCTCATCAAGCCGAACGCCGACGAGCTCGCCCAGCTCACCGGCTCCCGCGAACCCACCCGCGCCACCCGCGACGCCCGCCGCCGCGGCGCGCACACGGTGATCGCCTCGCTGGGCCCGGAGGGCATGCTGGCCGTCACCCCCGACGGCAGCTGGCAGGCATCGCCGCCGGCCGCCGTCAGGGGCAACCCGACCGGAGCCGGCGACTCAGCGGTGGCCGGGCTGCTGTCCTCCCTCGTCGAGGGCCTGAGCTGGCCGGACCGGCTGCGACGGGCGGTGGCACTGTCGACGGCGACCGTGCTGGCCCCCACAGCGGGTGACTTCGACCGCGCGGCCTACGAGGAGCTGCTGCCGCGCGTCGCCATCGAGGAACACGCAGACGGAGCGGCCTGAGCGCCGCGCCCCCACCGGGCCCCCGCCGGGTCCGAGGAAACAACAGAGGTCAGCAATGCCGCTCGTCAGTACCGGTGAACTCGTCTCCGCCGCACAGGCCCAGGGACGCGGGATCGCCGCCTTCAACGTCATCACGCTGGAGCACGCGGAGGCCATCGCCACCGGTGCCGAGCGGGCCGGCGCCCCCGCCATCCTCCAGATCTCCGAGAACGCCGTGAAGTTCCACGGCGGCCGGCTCTCCGCCATCGCGGCCGCCGCCGCGGCCGTCGCCCGCACCTCCACCGCCCCGCTCGCCCTCCACCTCGACCACGTCGAGTCCGTGGAGCTGCTGCACCAGGCGCACGACGAGGGCTTCGGCTCGGTCATGTTCGACGCCTCCAAGCTCAGCTACGAGGAGAACGTCCGGACCACCGCCGAGGCCGTCGCCTGGGGCCACGAGCGCGGGATCTGGATCGAGGCCGAGCTCGGCAAGGTCGGCGGCAAGGAGGGCGAGGCCCCGCTCGACGCCCACGCCCCCGGCGTCCGCACCGACCCGGCCGAGGCCGCCGCGTACGTCGCCGCGACCGGCGTGGACGCGCTCGCCGTCGCCGTCGGCTCCTCGCACGCCATGACCGAGCGCACCGCAGCCCTGGACCACGCCCTGATCGGCCGGCTGCGCGACGCCGTCCCCGTACCGCTGGTCCTGCACGGCTCCAGCGGCGTCCCGGACGACGAGATCCGCCAGGCCGTCGCCGCCTCCGGCATGGTCAAGATCAACGTCGGTACGGCCCTGAACACCGCGTTCACCGGCGCCGTCCGCGCCCACCTGGCCGAGAACACCACGGGCGTCGACCCGCGCAAGTACATCGCCCCGGGCCGCGAGGCGATGGCCGCGACGGTGGCGGGTTTCCTGGCGCTGATGGGCTGACGGCGCGGCGCGGCCACGGTGGCGGACCTCCAGGGATCGAAGTCCACGGATAGTCGGCCTCACCGCCTCGCCGGCACCGGCACCGCGGGCCAGGACAGCAGGGTCGTGTCCGGGTGAGAAATACGACTGTGGCCCCTCCCGGGTTCGGACACCGGGAGAGGCCACAGACAGTTCGTCCGCGAGGGGCTAGCCCTTCTCGGGGGTGACTTCCAGCCAGTCCAGGATCACGTCGCACTGGTTGCCGTCCTGGCACGAAATGCTGATCTCGTTCTCACCCTTGACCAGGTCGACGGGCGCCCAGGTCGTCTGCCAGTTCTTCTCCCAGTTCGGGTCGGAGGAACCGACGAAGTCCTTGAGCCCGATCGGCTGCGAGTTCGGCTTCCCGTTAACCGTCAGCGTCGCGTTGGCGTCCTTGGCGGGGATCGCGTAACGCACCGTCAGGCGGTACGAACCGGCGTTCTCCATCGCCGCCTGCCACGTCACGGAGGACCCGACCGTGTTGAACCCGGAGACATAGGAACCGTCCGGGCCCTCGGCGCCCTTGACGCTCTTCTCCACGGCCGCCGTACCGCCGAGCTTCAGCGAGGCCGCGTCCTGCTTCGGGAGCTCGGGGGGCGCCTCGGAGGTCTCGGACTGCTGCGGCTTCGGCGACTCCTCGACCTCACCGGCCGCGCCGGAGGAGGCGGACGCCGTGTCGTCGTTCTTCTTGTTCTTGTCCCCGTCGCCCGTCATCAGGGCGGCGGCGATGCCGATGAGCACGACCGCGACGACCGCGACGGCGCCGATCAGCAGGCCCTTGGTGTTGGGGCCGCCCTTGCCGGGGCCGCCGCCGTTGCCACGGCCGCCCTGGTGCGGGACCTGGGTGGTGGGGGCACCGGGGTACGTCTCCGGCGCCGCGTACTGCGCGTTCGGCTGACCGTACTGGCCCTGCTGCTGGCCGTACTGCGCCTGCTGCGGCGGGTAGCCGTAGGCCCCCTGCTGCGGCACCTGCTGGCCGTACTGGCGCTCACCGACGGTGCGCACCTGGTTGTACGAGGTACGCGGCACACCGGGCTGCGCGGCGGGACCCGGGTAGCCGTAGCCTCCCTGACCCGGCGGCTGTGCGCCGGCCGCCCGCCCGTCCTCGTAGAGGTAGCCGAACGGGTCGTCGTCCTCGGGTGTACTCGCGCCGTTGTTCCCGGCCATCCCTGGGTCACTCCTCACCATGTCGTCGGCCCTCGCCGTATACCGTCAGCCCACGCCGACCGGCCGAGCCTACCCCGAACGGACCAGCCCAAGAATTGCCGGAGGCGCCGCGGGAACCTGGGTGGGGTAAGCGCGCGACGGCCCGGCGAACCTCAGCCGGCCCTGCGGTGAACCTTCGACCGGGACCGCTTCTCGATGTACATCCGCTGGTCGGCGGAGCGCAGCACCTCTTCGGCGGTCATGCCGCAGGCGGCCCAGCCGATGCCGAAACTCGCCCCGACGCGCACCGCCCGCCCGTCGACCCGAATGGGCGGAATGATGGCGTTACGCAGGCGTACGGCCAGGTCCGCGGCGTCCGCCGAGCCCAGTCCGTCCGCGAGCACGACGAATTCGTCACCCCCGAGCCGGGCGACGGTGTCGCCGTCGCGGACACAGGTGGTGAGCCGGCGGGCGACCTCGATGAGGACCGCGTCACCCGTGTGGTGGCCGAAGCGGTCGTTGATCGACTTGAAGCCGTCCAGGTCGCAGAAGAGGACAGCGAGCCCCTTCGAGCCGTCGTCCTTCCCGGTGTCGGGTGCGACGGAATGCACATGGTGGTCGTACGGGCCGACGCCCGCCCCGGCGTCGAACCCGTCGACGGGGAAGCCGTGCACCCGGGCCTCGTCCACGTCCCCGTAGGCCGCGTCCAGCACCTGCACGTCCGTGGACGCCATCGCGTGCGGGCGCTCGCAGAGCCGGGCGCTGAGCCGGGAGCGCAGCTCGGCGCTGTTGGGCAGGCCGGTGAGGGCGTCGTGGGAGGCGCGGTGCGCGAGGTTCAGCTCGTGGCGCTTGCGCTCCTCTATGTCCTCGACGTGCGTGAGCAGGAAGCGCGGCCCGTCCGCGGTGTCCGCGACGACGGAGTTGCGCAGCGAGACCCAGAGGTAGGTGCCGTCCCGGCGGCCCAGCCGCAGCTCGGCCCGGCCGCCCTCGGCGGAGGTGCGGAGCAGGGTGCCGATGTCCTCGGGGTGGACCAGGTCCGCGAAGGAGTAGCGGCGCAGCACGGAGGCGGGGCGGCCGAGCAGCCGGCACAGGGCGTCGTTGGTGCGCAGCAGCCGGCCGTGCTGGTCGCCGCCCATCTCCGCGATGGCCATGCCGCTGGGGGCGTACTCGAAGGCCTGGCGGAAGGATTCCTCGCTGGCCCGCAGCGCCTGCTGTTCCCGCTCCAGGCGGACCAGGGCGCGCTGCATGTTGGCCCGGAGCCGGGCGTTGCTGATGGCGATGGCCGACTGGGAGGCGTACATCTGGAGGGCCTCGCGGCCCCAGGCGCCGGGGTGGCGGCCGTTGCGGGGGCGGTCGACGGATATGACGCCCAGCAGGTCGGAGCCGCCGCCGGAGGCGTACATCGGGGCGTAGAGCCGGTCCTGCGGGTGCCACTCGTCCTCGAAACGGGGCTCGGGGCCCTCGGTGTGCCACTGCGGGACGTCGTCGTCGAGGAGGACCCAGCCGTCGGTGTGCGGTATGAAGCGGAGCTCGTCCCATATCTCGCCCATGGCCAGCCGGCGCTCCCAGGAGGTGCGGGAGCCGACGCGGCCGGTGATCAGGGCCTCGGCGGCGCTGTTCCCGGCGAAGGCGGCGACGACGAGGTCGCCGTCGGGACGGACGAGATTGACGCAGGCCAGCTCGTAGCCGAGACCAGCGACGATTCCGTCGGCCACGGTCTGCAGCGTGTCGGCCAGGCTCCGCGCCGTGTTGAGATCGGCCACGGCCTGGTGCAGCTGCCGCATCGTCGCAAGACGGACGTACGGCTCCGACTCGGCCTCCATCGCTCGCACTCCCCGAGACCTCGACAGCACTCCAGGTTTCATATCGGCGTACTTGACGTACTTACTGCAGTGTCACGGCCACTGAATCACAGTGAGCTGTGCACCCGGTACACAGGGTCAACAAATATCGCGCTCTGTGAGACAAGTCACAACAGATAGTAAAGGACTCCATGGCGGTCCTAGGACCTGGCTGGTCCCCTGGCCCGATGCGCCGGCGCCCCGCGCACGACTAGCGTGCCCGGTGTGTTGCAGACGAAGCCCCCCACCCCGCGTTCCCGGCCCGTCCCCCATGCTGAGGGGGTGAGCAACGACGAGTTCCGTGGTGCCCTCGCCCGACTGGCCGCCGGCGTGGTGCTGGTCACCGCGCAGGAGCCGCCGCTCGACGAGCACGGGCGCGGCGAGGACGTCGGCATGACCGCGACCGCGTTCATGTCGGTCTCGCTGGATCCGCCGCTGGTCATGGTGAGCCTGCGCAACGACTCACGGATGGACGACCTGCTGGCCGAGCAGCCGCTGTGGGCCGTCTCGGTCCTGTCGGAGAGCCAGCGGCACATCGCCGGACGGTTCGCCATGAAGGGCCGGATCAGCGACCGGCTGCTGTTCGAGGACATCCCGCACGTACGCGGGGAGATCAGCGGGGCACCGCTGGCCGGCGGCGCGCTCGCCACGCTGGAGTGCCGCACGGAGCAGCGCGTCGTGGCGGGTGACCACACGCTGGTGATCGGGCGGGTGCTCGCTGCGCAGCTGCCGACCCAGGAAGGCGGCCCGCTGACGTACTTCCGCGGGCGCTACCGGCAGCTGGGCTGACCGCCTCCGCCGGCGGACGGCCGGTTCACCGGTCGCGGCCGGTGCTCACGGCGCCGCGGCCCGTTCACCAGTCGCGGCCGGAGCGGCCGCGCTTGGTGTCGCCGCGCTGCTTCTTCTCGCGCAGCCTGCGCTCGTTGATGCCGCGCGGGATCTTGCGCTTGCGGCGCGGCTTGGGGGGCGGCGCCGTGGCCTCGGCCAGCAGGGCGGTGAGCCGTACGGCGGCCGTCTCGCGGTTGCGCCACTGCGAGCGGTGCTCCGATGACCGTACCGACACGACCCCGTTGACCAGCCGGCTCTCCAGCCGCTCCAGGGCGCGCTCCTTCCACACCTCGGGCAGCGACTCGGTCGCCGCGAGGTCGAAGCGGAGCTCCACCTGGGAGTCGGTGGTGTTGACGTGCTGCCCGCCTGGCCCCGAGGACCGCGAGAAACGCCACATGAGCTCGGCCTCCGGCAGGGAGACCGCACCGCGGATGACATAGGGCCCGGACATGACACCCATGTTCCCTGGCCCACCGGGTGTTCGTCACCTTCTTTAAGGGCTGCCCCGTAGCCGCACCCGGCGCCGGTTCGGTAAAGAAAGCAAAGGCGGAAGGAACCTCCTGGTCCCTTGTCTGCGTTATGAGGTGTGACGGTAGCTTCGTGACGACACGAAGCCCGCACATGACAGATGAAAGGGACTTCCCATGGCAGTAAGCCTGTCCAAGGGCGGCAACGTCTCCCTCACCAAGGAGGCCCCCGGCCTCACCGCCGTCACGGTCGGCCTCGGCTGGGACGTCCGGACCACCACCGGCACCGACTTCGACCTCGACGCCTCCGCGATCGCGGTCAACGCGGCCGGCAAGGTCTTCTCCGACGGCCACTTCGTCTTCTTCAACAACAAGGCGACGCCGGACCAGACCATCGTGCACACCGGTGACAACGTCACGGGTGCGGGCGAGGGCGACGACGAGCAGATCACCGTCAACCTGGCAGGTCTGCCGGCGGACATCGACAAGATCGTCTTCCCGGTGTCGATCTACGACGCCGAGACCCGCAGCCAGAACTTCGGCCAGGTCCGCAACGCCTACATCCGCATCCTCAACCAGGCCGGCGGCGCCGAGATCGCCCGCTACGACCTGAGCGAGGACGCCGCCACCGAGACCGCCATGGTCTTCGGCGAGCTGTACCGCAACGGCGCCGAGTGGAAGTTCCGTGCCGTCGGCCAGGGCTACGCCTCCGGCCTGCGCGGCATCGCCTCGGACTTCGGCGTCACTCTCTGACGCTCCGTCCCACCGCTTCACGGGAGCCCCCGGCCGAACGTCCTGCGGCCGGGGGCTCCCGCGCGTCCGCATACCACTGACCTTCCCCAATGGGGCGCACGACACGCAGTGTTGCTCAACTGACGGAAGTCCGCCGGATAGCGGACACGGACGTACCCCAGTCGGACAAGAACTGGTCAAAGAAATGTGAGGTAATTGTTAGTACACCGTCAATGTCGGTCATTCGGTGGCACGCTCTCCGCTCGTAACCCCCCACGGAACGAGCAACGGAGAACCCATGACCCCCCACATGAACACCCGTCGCGCCGCAGCCCTGGCCGCCGTGGCCGCGATGGTCGTCGTCGGAGTGCAGACCGGTACAGCGAACGCCCGGCCGGCCGCCCCCGACAACGGCTCCTCCGCCTCATCCCCCGCCTTCAGCAGCGCCATGGCGCGCACCACCGCCATCAAGTCGGCGCAGACCGACGCCTCTTCGACCGCCGCCACGCTGAAGCTCGGCGCCAAGGAGAAGCTGATCGCCCGTGACGTGATCAAGGACGCCAAGGGCACCGTCCACACCCGCTACGAGCGCACCTACGCCGGACTGCCCGTCATCGGCGGCGACCTCGTCACCCACACCGCGAGCAACGGCAAGCTCAAGAGCGTCACCCGGGCGACCGACGCCAAGATATCCGTGCCGTCCACGACGGCGAAGATCAAGACGGTGGCCGGTGCCCGCAAGGTGATCTGGGCGGGCGGCTCCAAGCCCGTCCTCGCGCTGGAGTCGGTCAAGACCGGGGTCCAGAAGGACGGCACCCCGAGCCGCAAGCGCGTCCTCACCGACGCCATCACCGGCAAGGTCCTGCACAGCTACGAGGAGATCGAGACCGCCGGCGTCGGCAACAGCCAGTACAGCGGCAAGGTGGACCTGTCCACCACCGCCTCCGGTTCCGGATTCGAGCTGACCGACGGCGACCGCGGCGGCCACAAGACGTACGACCTGAACCAGGGCGAGAGCGGCACCGGCGACCTGGTCACCGACGACGACAACACGTGGGGCGACGGCACCGGCAACGACCGCCAGACCGCCGCGGTCGACGCCCACTACGGCGCCGCCGAGACCTGGGACTTCTACAAGGACGTCCTCGGCCGCGACGGCATCGCGGGCGACGGCAAGGCCGCGTACTCCCGGGTCCACTACGGCGACGCGTACGTCAACGCGTTCTGGGACGACAGCTGCTTCTGCATGACGTACGGCGACGGCGCCGACAACAAGAGCGCCCTCACCGGACTCGACGTCGCCGGGCACGAGATGAGCCACGGTCTGACCTCGTCGACCGCCAACCTCGACTACGTCGGTGAGTCCGGCGGCCTCAACGAGGCGACAAGCGACATCTTCGGCACCTCGGTGGAGTTCTTCTCCGACAACGCCACCGACGTCGGCGACTACCTCATCGGCGAGAAGATCGACATCAACGGCGACGGCACCCCGCTGCGCTACATGGACCAGCCGAGCAAGGACGGCGGCTCGGCCGACTACTGGGACAGCAGCGTCGGTGACCTGGACGTGCACTACTCGTCCGGTGTCGCCAACCACTTCTTCTACCTGCTGGCCGAGGGCAGCGGCGCGAAGACCATCAACGGCGTCGACTACGACTCCCCGACCTCCGACGGCTCCACCGTCACCGGCATCGGCCGGGACAAGGCCATCCAGATCTGGTACAAGGCCCTCTCCGAGTACATGACCTCCTCCACCGACTACGCGGCCGCCCGCACCGCGACCGAGAAGGCCGCCACCGACCTCTACGGCGCGGACAGCGCCGAGCTGAAGGCCGTCGACGCCGCCTGGACCGGCGTCAACGTCAAGTGACAACCGCCACATTGCTCACGTAACAACCGTCACGTTGCTCCAGGGAGCCGGTCAGCCGTCCGCGGCGGGCCGGCTCCCGCCGTACAGCCAGTCCTTCCACAGCTCCGTCAGATCCAGGCCGGTCGCCTTCTCCACGTACGCGGTGAAGTCGGCCGTCGTGGCGTTGCCGTGCCGGCGGGCCTTCGTCCAGCCCGCCAGGAGCGCGAAGAACCGCTCGTCGTCGTCCACCGCCTCACGGACCTTGTGGATCACCATGGCTCCCCGCCCGTACACCGGCGGATCCGAGATATTGGACGCGGACGGCGGATCGGCGGGCGGGAAGGCCCAGTTGTCGTCGTCCGCGTAGGCCTCGTCGAACGACTCCTGGGCCGGGGTGTCCTCCTTCTCCTCCTCCCACAGCCACTCCGCGTAGGTCGCCAGACCCTCGTTGAGCCACATGTCGCGCCAGCTCGCGGGCGTGACCGAGTCCCCGAACCACTGGTGCGCCATCTCGTGGACGAGCAGCCCGACGCTCGGCGGCCCGGGGAAGAACGGCCGGTTCTGCGTCTCCAGCGCGTACCCGGCGTCCCCCTTGCGCTCGACGATCGCGCCGGTGGCGGAGAACGGGTACGGGCCGAAGTGCGCCGCCTCCCACTTCACGACCTCGGGGACCCGTGCCAGCGTCGCCGCGCTCGCCCCGGCCGACTCCGGGTCCACGGCGGTGAACACCGTGATACCGCCCGCCATCGTCGACGTCTTCGTCTCGAACCGGCCGACGGCCAGGGTCGCGAGATAGCTCGCCATCGGTTCGGCGGTGTGCCAGCGGTAGGTGGTACGGCCCTCCGCCGTGGCGGGGCGGCCGGTGAGCACGCCGTTGGAGACCGCCGTCAGCCCCTCGGGCACGGTGACCGACAGGTCGTACGTGGCCTTGTCGCTCGGGTGGTTGTTGCCCGGGAACCAGGCCATCGAGCCGGTCGGCTCCCCCAGCGCCACCGCTCCGTCGGCGGTCGGCAGCCACCCCTCCTCGGAGTCGTCCGGGTCGGTGATGGTCTTCGGGGTGCCGGAGTAGTGCACGACCGTACGGAAGGTACGGCCCCGGCGCAGCCGGTCCTGGACCTCGATGTCCGGACGCAGCGTCAGCTCGTCGGCCGCCCGGCTGACAGCGGCGGGGCGCCCCTCGACCGAGGCCGACTCCACCTTCAGCCCGGCCAGGTCGAGGTTGAACGAGCTGAGGTCCTGGGTGGCCCGCGCGGTGATCCGGGCCGTACCGCTCAGCGTCTTGGCGTCCTTGCCGACATCGAGCGTGAGGTCGTAGTGCGTGACGTCGTAGCCGCCGTTGCCGAGCCTGGGGAAGTACGGGTCGCGCACCCCGGCGGCGCCCGGCTTTCCCCGCACCCCGCTGGCGCCCGCGGTGCAGGCCGGGGCGAGAACCGCCAGGGCGAGGAGCAGCACGGCGATCCTGGCCGTGCGGGGTGCGTGAGCGGCACGGGGCGTGCGCGCCGGGCGGGGTGCGTGTGCAGCACGTGCCGTACGGGGCGTGCGTGCCGGGGCGGCTTGATCCAGATCCAGATCCACGCCGATGATCCTATGTGCGGAATGTCGGAGTAGGGGGATGCCCGGACCGTGCCGTCTGCCGGAGCCGGTCCGGAGCCCGGTCTCGGAGCACCGCGATCCCCAGCGGCCGGTTCCCCGCCGCCAGCCGGACCGGCGGCGTGTCACCGGCCAGGTCGACGACGGTGATCCCGTTCCAGTACCCGTCCCGCGTGAAGCCCCCGGTGACGTAGGCCGTGCGGCCGTCACCGGACACCGCCACGTCCTCGTGCGGACCGTCCAGGGGCACGACGCGTTCGGTGCCGTCGGGGGCACGGACGGTCAGCGACGCGTCCTCGTCGTCGGAGGCGATCGGTCCGGTGCCGACGACGAGCAGCGTGCCGTCCGGGGTCAGCGCCGTGCCGTGCTGGTGGGTGTCGGCCGTCATCCGCTCGACGGCGACCTTCCCGGTGTGCGGGTCGAGGACCGCCAGCCGCTCGCCCTCGAACGGCAGCAGCAGCTTGCCGTCACCGGGGCGGACGGCCGCGTAGTGCGGTTTCAGCCAGGAGCCGAGACCGCCCTCGGTGCCGTACGGGGCGACCTCCATACGGCGGGTGCGCAGCGTGTCCGTGCGGACCGCCGTCACGTCGAAGGAGTCGTGTCCGGTGGCATAGGCCTCCGTACCGTCGCGCGAGACGTCCACGTCGAAGGGGCGGCGGCCCACCGGCGCGGTGCCGGTGACCTCGCGGGCGCCGGTGTCGATGACCTCCAGCACCCCGTTCGCACCGGGCACGTTGACGCCCACGTAGACGTGCCGCCCGTCGGGCGCCAGGGCGATGCCCATGCCGCCGCCCCGGTACTCACCCCTCGTCGCGGGACCGGTCGCCGTCCGGTACGCGATGCGGGCCGTGCGGGTGCGGGTCCTCGTGTCGACGACCGCGACGCCCTCGGCCGTGGCCACCCAGGCCCGGCCGTCCGCTCCGACGGCCAGCCCGTACGGGGCGGTGCCGACCTCGACCCGGTCGAACGCGCCGCGCTCCGGATCCACGAACGTCACCGTGTCCCCGCCGAAGTCGGCGACGAGCAGCGTGCCGTCGGGGGTGGTGCCGGTCGTGTTGGTCGGGGCCTTCGCGGCTGGGGTCGCGGCGGGCGACGGGTCCGCCTTCCCGCAGCCCGCGAGCACCGCCACCGCCGCGAGGGCCACCACCAAGTGCCGGGCTCTCACCGCGTGCCGGGCTCTCACCGGGTGTCCCGCAGCAGCGCCGCGATCTCCGCGAAACCCCGGCGCTCGGCGTGCTCCAGTGCCGTGACCCCGTCGGCGTCCGGCAGCCCCGGCGTCGCACCCGCGGCCAGCAGCAGCTCGACGATCTCCCGGTGCGCCCGGCCCCCGTCACCGAGGATCACGGCCTCCAGCAGGGCCGTCCAGCCGAGGCGGTTGACGTGGTCGACGTCGATGCCGGTGGTCCGGAGCAGCTCCCGTACGTAGCCGACATGGCCCCGCTCGCTCGCCGGGATCAGGGCGATCCCACCGAACCGGTTGCGCAGCTTCAGGTCGGGCCCGGCCGGCAGCAGCACGCGCAGCATCGGGACGCTGCCGGTGACGCCCGTGGCCAGCCACGGGCTCTCCTCGCGGCGGTCCTGGGCGTCGGGGTCGGCGCCCGCCGCGACGAGCAGCCGGGCCACCTCGACGTGCTCCCCGTGAACGGCGAGCAGCAGCGGGGTGCGCAGCTCCTCGTCGCGGACGTCCACCCGGGCGCCGCCCTCGATCGCGGTCCGCACCCGGTCGGCGTCGCCGGTGCGTGCGGCGTCGAGCAGCTGGTGATCGAGGGCGTTCATGTGTCTCTCCTGTGTCCGGTCCCGCTACTTGGTGAGCGCGGCGGCGCCGGCCTGCGCGAACTTCTCGTCGAGGTCGCCGCTCGGCGCCCCCGCCACTCCGATGCCCGCCACCGGAGCACCCTTGACCTGCACCGGGGCGCCGCCCGCGAGGAACAGGGTGCCAGGGATGTCCTTCAGGTTCGGGGTCTGGGCCAGCCGCTTGGCCAGCTCGGAGGTGGGCGCGTTCCAGGACACCGCGGTGTACGCCTTCTTCTCGGCCGACTCGTACGCCTGCGGGCCCGCGCCGTCGCCGCGCAGGGTGACGATGGTGTTGCCGTTGCGGTCGACGACGGAGACGGAGACGCGCTGGTGCTCCTTCTCCGCCGCGTCCAGGGCCGCCTGGGCCGCCTTCGACGCGGCGTCCACGGTCAGGTGCGTGGACTGCTGGAGGTTCCGGTTCGCGGTGTCGGCCTTGACGGCGGCGGCGGGCGCGGCGGCCGGGGCGGAGGCGTTCGCGGACACGGCGCCGAGGGTGCCGGCCCCGAGGGCGGCGGCGGCGACGGCACCGGTCAGGACGCGGGTGCGCAGCGACATCTTCTTCATGGTGGGGCTCCTCTGGAGTGGCCGTGGGTGTTCCTGTGGTCTGTCGGTCTGTGTTCCATCCTTGGGCCGGTCCCGGGGCCGTACGGTCGGCGTACCGGCTGGAGACCGCACGCGGTACGGCTGACGGCCCCATCGGCCGATCGGTTGATGCGGACCGGGTCCTTCGGGGTGACGATGGAATGTCCGCGCAGGTCAGCGGCGGTGAGCGGAACGGGGCACGGCCCGCAGAAGGGGGTACGAGGTGGAGCAGCGAAGCCGGTCGGCGCGGGACACCCGCCGGGCCGACGACGGCGGCACGCGCGCCCTCTCCCTGCTCATGCACGCCGCGTTCTTCCTGCTCCTGGGCGCCTCGCTGACCCGGTTCCTGCTGCGCCACCCCGGCGAGGCGCGCACCCCGTGGATCATCGGTCTGTCCGTCGCGCTGGCCGTCCTGTACGTGATCGGGCCGGTGCTCGGCTCCCGCCCGACCCCGCGCAGCCTGCTCTGGCTGGGGGTGCTGGTCGCCGTGTGGATGGTGCTGGTCGTCCTCGCGCCGAGCTTCGCGTGGTGCGCGGTGCCGCTCTTCTACACCGGGCTGCGGATCCTGCCGCCACGGGCCGCGCTCGCCCTGGTCGCGCTGCTCACCCTGTTCGTCGTCGCCGCGCAGCTCCGGCTGGCCGACGGATTCGACCCGAACCTGATCCTCGCCCCGCCCGCCGTCGCGGCCGTCGCGACAGCCGTGTTCGTCCACATGCAGCGCCAGGCCGTCACGCAGAACGAGCTGATCGACGACCTGCTGCGCACCCGCCGCGAGCTGGCCGCCACCGAACGGCGCGAGGGCACCCTCGCGGAGCGCCAGCGGCTCTCCATGGAGATCCACGACACCCTCGCCCAGGGCCTGTCCAGCCAGCAGATGCTGCTCCAGGCCGCCGACCGCACCTGGGACACCGACCCGGCGACCGCCCGCCGCCACATCCGGACCGCCACCGGCATCGCGGAACGCAACCTCGCCGAGGCCCGCCGCTTCGTCCACGACCTGGCCCCCGCCGACCTGGCCGAGGGCGGCGGCCTGGACGCGGCGCTGCACGCGCTCGCCGCCCGCGAGACGGCGCAGGCGCACGGCCGGCTGACCGTCCGCTGCCACGTCGAGGGCGCACCCGCAGACGCGCTGCCCGGCCGGGTGCAGTCCGCGCTGCTGCGGATCGCCCAGGGCGCCCTGGCCAACGTGACCGAGCACGCGGACGCCACCGAGGCCGCCCTGACCCTCACCCACCTCGACGACCGGACCGTCCTCGACATCGCGGACAACGGCCACGGCTTCACACCCGCCACCGGCACCGGGGCTGCGCGCGGGGTGCGCGGACACGGGCTGCCCGCGATGCGCGCCCGGCTGCGTCAGCTCGGCGGCACCCTGACCATCGAGTCCGCGCCGGGCGAAGGCACCGCGGTGACGGCCACCGTCCCCCTCACCACCGGGCCCGCCGCCCCCTCAGACCCCCAGGACCCCGCATGACCGCCACCCACTCGCCCGTCCCCCCGCCCTCCCCCGCACCTGTCCGCATCCTGCTCTGCGACGACCACGCCGTCGTCCGCGCCGGACTCCTCGCCCTCCTCGGCAGCGAACCCGACATCGAGGTCGTGGGCGAGGCGGGCAGCGGCGAGGAGGCGGTGGCCCTGACCGCCAGGCTCACCCCCGACGTCGTCCTGATGGACCTCCAGCTCGGCGCGGGCATCGACGGCGTAGAGGCGACCCGCCGGATCGTGGCCGCCGCAGTCGGCGCCCACGTCCTCGTCCTCACCACGTACGACACGGACGCGGACATCACCCGCGCCATCGAGGCGGGCGCCACCGGCTACCTGCTGAAGGCCGAACGCCCCGAAGAACTCTTCGCCGCGATCCGCTCCGCCGCCCAGGGCCGCACCACCCTCTCGCCGCCCGTCGCCAGCCGCGTCATGGCCCGCATGCGCAAGCCGCTGCCCACCCTCACCGACCGCGAACGCGACATCCTCGGCCAGCTCTCCCGGGGCCTGGGCAACCGCGACATCGCCCGCGCCCTGTTCATCAGCGAGGCCACCGTCAAGACCCACCTGGGCCGCATCTACGACAAGCTCGGCGTCGACACCCGCGCCGGAGCGGTCGCCGTGGCCAAGGAGCAGCGGCTGCTGCCGTGAGGGCTGAGGGCATGCAGTTACCCATCAGCCTTGGGGCGCGCGCATAGCGGCACACCGGCATTCATGCGTGGGTTCTACCGCCGCGCTGCCTGGCATACGAGCATGCCGCCCAGGCAAGTGACACGGAATGCGCCCTCTGCCTGAATGGTCTCGTTGACCCGCTCCCGCGCGCGCTCGATCGTCTCCCGGAACGGAACGCCCATCTTGTCGGCCCAGGCTTCGTACGAGGCCAAGTGCGCGACGACCGGTTCGGCGTCGGTCACCTCGATCACCCCGGGAAGGGGGATCGTGCGGATCTCGCCGAAGACCGTGCCGAGGATCGCTGGCGCGTCCTCCAGGGTGAAGCGGGCGGACAACTGCACTCGGGCCGGGCCCTCTTGGATTCCAAGCACATCGCCTGCGGCCTGGCGCCAAAGGTGCTCCAGTTCCTGCTTGTCGGTCTGACTGTTCGTGGAGACGATCGCGATGCCGCCGGGTGTCAGTACGCGGCCCAGCTCCCGTATGGCCTGGGCCTGGTCCTCGACGTGATACAGCATGTGCAGCGCAAGAACCGCGCCGAGGACTCCATCCACGATGGGCAGTTGTTGGACGTCCGCGACGACGGCTCCCGAAATGGCGCCGAGGATGCCGTGAGAGACGTCCATGGGCAGCACGTTCAGGTCGGGACGGTCCTCCCGTAGCCGGGCGACGAACTTCCCATTACCGCAACCCACATCCGCGACCGCACCGCGTATGCCGGTCAGCTCGTTCACGACGATGCCCGGAAGGTCGTGGCTCGGGGTCTGCCACTGGTAGAGGGACTGGCGCGCGGCCAAGTGCTGACCCGTGCCGTACGCCTTGATGGAGAGAAGGCTGCGGTCGGTGACCAAATGATCATGCGAGGGCTGGGCGGTCATCGGGGCTCCGTAGGATTGCTGGCGAAAGCGGGCCGGACGGTGACCTCGTGGATGTGCGCGCGGAGATCGACTGCCGGCTGCGCCCCGGCCCATCTCGTCACCCTGACACGAATTGCTCTGATGCTCGGGATCGGCCCGGGACATTCTGCGATGCTTGAGGCCGATCGAGAGGGGCCGCAGCGATGCAGTGGAAGATCCACGGGGAACGTCCGATCTACGAGAACCAGTGGGTCAACCTGTGGTTGACCGATGTAGAGCAGCCGGACGGGCGCCGGTGGGAGTACCACGTCGTCAAGCTTCGGCACCTGGCAGTGGCCGCCGTGGTCAACGAGCGTCAGGAGATCCTGATGATGTGGCGGCACCGCTTCATCACGGACTCGTGGGCCTGGGAACTGCCGATGGGTCTCGTCGAGGACGGGGAGAGCCCCGCCGACGCCGCCGCGCGCGAGGTGCTTGAGGAGACCGGCTGGCGGCCCGGTCCGATCAAACCGCTGATCTACGCCGAACCGGCCAACGGCATCACCGACTCCCAGCACCACGTCTTCCGGGCCGACGGGGCGACCTGCGAGGGACCGCCGACCGAGAAGAACGAGTCGGACCGGATCGAGTGGATCCCACTGGCCGACGTACGGGCCATGATCGACCGACGCGAGATCGTCAGCAGCGGCTCCCTCGTCGGATTGCTCTACGTCCTCATGGACGAGGCCATCCGCTGACCTGGCGGGGCAGCACCTCCCGGAGCCGG
Source organism: Streptomyces sp. 840.1 (assembly GCF_003751445.1). NCBI lineage: Bacteria > Bacillati > Actinomycetota > Actinomycetes > Kitasatosporales > Streptomycetaceae > Streptomyces > Streptomyces sp. 840.1. The sequence continues at coordinate 1,773,863 of NZ_RJUU01000001.1, forward strand.
GACTCGAACGCTACCGCGGCCGGTTCACGGCTGAAGGGCTCCAACTGCTCGCAGAACTCCCGCAGGTGGGCAGCGACTCGTTGCGAGCTGACGGCCGCCGCCGGGGCGAGGGCGTGCATGGCCGTGTGGCACGCCTCGTCGAGTTTGCCGCGCTGGAGCTGGGCGCGGGCGAGCCAGAAGGCGTGGAATGCACGGCCTCGGTGGTTCGATGCGTGTTCCCGGCGGAGGGCGTCCGCGATGAGGGGTTCGGCGAGGGCGGCTTCGCCCAGGCGGCCGTGCGCGATGCCGGTGTCCACGATCAGCTTCGGCTCGTCGAAGTAGGCGACCCAGGCCGGGTCCGGATCACCGGTGCTGATCCGTCCGAAGTGGGTGTGGGCTTCCGAGATCGCGGTGTGGGTCGCACCTTGGTTGTCGAGCGTGGCGTGGGCGAAGGCTTCGCGCATCGCGAGCATGGCCAGCACGCGCGGTGTCGTCCCCACGGCGGATCGGGCCTGGTCCTGGGCGGCCGTGACGAGTGCGAGGGCGTCGCCGGGCTTGTCCTGGTAGGTGGCCTGAAGACTCATGCAGGCGAGGACGTTGGCCATGAACTGGCGGTCGTCAATGGCCTTGGCCAGGCCGAGGGATTCGGTGAAGTAGGCGCGTGCCTGGTTGTACTGGCGGGCGTCGAAGTAGGTCCATCCGGTGAGCCGGGCCAGTTCGGCCGCGATGCTGTGCAGGCCGTCCCGTAGAGGGGCCGGACGCTGCTCCTTGAGGAGGTCGACGACGTAGCGGAGCTGGCCGACGACGGCCGGCCGTAAGGTCTCTCCGCCGTGCTCGTCGTCCCGGCGCCAGTAGTCCGCGATCGACGAATGCAGCGCGTCCAGCGTCGAGGCACTGAGATCCCGCTCGGCCGCCAGGGCGAGGATGCTGTCAACGTCCGCCCCCGGTAGTCCGGCTGCCAGTGGTTCGACGGCTGAGGTCGGCACCTCGGCCGGCTCGCGAGGCGTGACCGTCAGACTGGGCGGCGTCTCCCAAGAGCGTCGGGCAAGGCCGAGCATGTGTCCGGGGATGCACAGTCCGTCCGAGATCCGTTCGATCACGTCCATGTGCAGCAGCTGCCGCCGTCCGGCGATCACCTCGCCCACGCGGCTCGGGGTCAGGTCGCAGCGACGCGCGACCATCGACGGATAGATGCCTGCTCGTGCCTTGACCAGCTGAAAGACGCGGCCGAAGTCCCTGGCCCGGCATGCCTCGATCATCACTGGGTCCGTGAGCAGCCTGACCGGGAGTTCCTTGGAGCGGGGTGGCTCGGACATCGGGCACGCTCCGGCATGAGAACTACGGATTGCTGCACTTGGTCAACCGAGGGTGATGTTACCCAGGCTGGGTAATCCGCTTGGCCTTTCTGGCCGGGCCCGTAGCCCGCGATGCTCCTGACCATGGCGAACGGACAGGACGACGTACGGATGACGTTGAGGGTCTCCCGCGATTGCGGCCAGACGTGGGGGCCTCTCGCGGAGGTGCGCGTGGGCGAGGATCCGGTGGTCCCGGAGGACCCGGGCCGCTACCCGCCGTGCCTCTGCCCACGGTGCTCGAAGCAGGAGTGGCACGCCGTCTCTTCCTTCCGGATGGTGTCGTGATGCGGTGCGCGCACTGGCGCCGGGTGCCCCTCGACCTGGCACGGGAGGCACGGGAGAAGTCGGCCGCCTCGTACGTCGACAGGGCGGTGCAGTGCCAGTTGTGCGCGCACGACAAGGGCGAGCACTTCGGCCTCCTCACCGACGACGGTGCGTACGGGACCGCGCTGTGGCTCCGCTGGTACGGAGCGGACGGGGCGGAACTTGTCGTGCTGCCGGACTGCCCGGTGGCCGCCCCGGGGCCCGACGGTGAGGGCTGCTGTCTGTTCGCCGACCACGCCGAGCAGCACACCTGGGAGAACGCCCTGGAACAGGTCTCGTACACCAGCTGATCGCCAGTCCGTACAAGACCGACGGCCCCCGCTGCGGTGGCAGCGGCACACCCCCTCTCCCCTCACAGAACCGTGCTCAAGGCCGTCCGGCGTCAGTGGCGTCCCCGCTCGGCGCGGGGTACGAGTCCGGCGCGGACGGCGCTCATCCGTGCCCGTACGCCGTGTTCGGGTACGGCGCCCGCAGGGCCGTTGCGGGCGGGGTCCGGCTTGCCGCGGCAGTTTCCGCAGAGGCCGCCGGGCATGGCTGTCGCGTTGCCGGGTGCGCGGCATTCGGCGCATTCCAGGGTTCGCAGGACGACCCGTGGGGCGGGGGAGGCTGCGCGTACGGGTGGGAGTTTGTCCAGCAGGCGTCGGCGGACGAGGGCTGCGGCGTGGTGGATGCGGGGTGGGAGGCCCTCGGTCAGGGCGTGCAGGATTTCCGGTTCGGTGGCTCCGCGTTCGAACCATTCGCTGACCTGTGGTTCGAGCGTCACGCAGTCGGCCTGGGACAGGCTCAGTGCGGGCTTCTCGCGTCCGAGGGCGGCGAGGAAAATGAACGACCTTGAGCGGGTGGGGCGTTGGGTGGCGTGTTCCGGGGGTGCGTCGCCCCGGGTGAAGGCGTCCCACCACTCGTCGCCGCGTGCGGTGCGGGAGAAGAAGGTGCGTGTGACCCAGATCAGCACTTCCTCGGTGGCGACGCATTCGCTGCCCCTGCGCAGATGACCGGCTTCCTGGAGCCGGTTCAGGGTGGTCCGCAGGGCGCACTGGCCGTACGGAAGCGTCTTGGCCAGGGTCTTCACGGAGATGTCCGCGCCGTCGCACAGTCCGTCGATGTACGCGGCGACGGCGGCGTCACGCGGGAGGAGGTGGGCGAAATCCGTGGCGGTGCGGGGGCGTTGGCCCGGTGCGGAGCGCTTGCCGTACCCGGGATTGGCCATCGGGTGGTCAAGCGTGGGCGGCGGTACGGGCGCGGGGGAAGGGGCAGCATTAAGCTGGCTGGCAGCCATCAGATCGGGCCTAACGATCGAAGTGGTCAGGCCCTCGTCAGGTGTTTCTGCACCGACGGGGGCCGTCTCGTCCCGGCTGACGCTAGAGCGCGACTACCCTCCGTGGCAAGTCGATCGCGAAAAGTCAACCCTCAAGGCAGGGAGGGCGGGTGGGTGTTCAATCCCTCCACCCATTCCGCTGAAAGAGCGCCCGGATCTCGACGCTTGAGCCCCGGTCGTGAGCTGCGAAAAGGGCGCGCCTGGCCGCCTGCGCGCGAGAACGGAAGCGAAGTGTCCGACACCCGTAGTGCCGCCTGGGATCAGTACGCGCAGACCAAGCCCCAGAGGCGCCCGATGAACGCCCGTGGCGAGTCCACATGGTTCAACTGGACGCAGTACGCCGACCACGGCCCCGGAGCCGAAGTGCTTGGCCTGAAACCGGGTGAGGCCGCGCTCGACCTCGGCTGTGGTGCGGGCGGGAACGCGGCCCATCTTGCCCGGCTCGGCATGCGGGTCGTGGGCATCGACCTCTCCCCCAAGCAGCTCGCGAAGGCACGGGACCGGTGGCCCGATGCTGACGGGATGGAACTGCGCCAGGGCGACGCACTCACCTGCCTGGGAGAGGCCCGTACGGTCTTCGACGCGATCTACAGCGTCTTCGGGGCGGGCTGGTTCTCGGACCCCGGCCTGCTGCTGCCGATCATTCACGCGAACCTCAAGCCCGGTGGCGTGTTCGCCATGTCCCAGCGGCCCCCGGTCGAGGGGTGCTACGGCTGCCAGGCGTCGTACATCCCTCGCGGGCCCGACGAAGACCCCGCTGTCGTCAAGCGGTGGGACTACGAACCGGATGTCTGGGTGCTGATCCTCAAGAAATACGGATACGTGGACGTGTCCGCCTCCGTCATCGCACCGCCCCCGGGAACCCGCCGCACGGGCACGCTGTTCGTGCGGGGCGTCCGGGGAGGGAGCAACGCATGCTGCCGTGAGGACTGAGGGCCGTCGGGTGTCACCGGTGTCCGCGCTCGGCGCAGGGTGCCAGTCCCGCGCGGACGGCGCTCATCCTGGCCCGTACGCCTTGCTGGTGCCCTTGCGGGCGGCGAGGGCGCGCAGGTACGACTCCGCGCCCTGGAGCAGGCCGGATCAGGCAGGCCGGATCACGCAGGCCGGATCACCGGATCAGGGGTGGAGGGTCACCAGAGCGCGGGGGGTTCCGCGGTTCAACCCTGAAACCTGCACACTCACCGCGAAATACCGATCCGCTCAGCAGACCTGCGGGATACGGGTACGTACCCGTACCCTTGGGGGATGGGAAGGAGCACGATGATGTCCGATGCCAATGTCCGTATCCCCGAGGAAGCCAAGGACCGGCTCGCCTCGATCGCAGCTGCGGAGGGGCTGTCGTTGCGCGCATATCTGGCGCGCCTGGCCGAGACACTGCTGACGCCGGCCGAGCGGGCCGAGCGGGCCGAGAAGACCCGGGCAATGCTGAGGGAGTGGACCGGCTACGCCCCGACCGCTGCCGAGCAGGACGACCTGGACAGTGAGCTGGACCGTCGCCTGGCGCAGGCGACCGCCCGGTGAGCGATGCCATGCACATCGTTCTGGACGACACGGCGATGGCCGCGGCAGGGCAGGGCAACGTTCTGGCGTCGCGGCTAATCCACCGGGCCCACGCCGAACCGGGTTGGTTCCTGTACGTACCGGCTTGCGCGCTCGTGGAAGCCGACCGGGCCCGGCCCGGCACGGCAGAACACCTGGCGTCCCTGCCCGGTGTCACCGTCCTGGACCTGGACCTGGCCGCCGCGCTGGCCCTCGCGCAGCAGGAGACCTGGGCCGCGGCTCACAGCCAGTACGCGGCGCAGCCCACCGCGGACCGTCCCGACGGGGCGATCATCGCGACCACCGCGCCCGAGCGGTGGGCGGGGGAGCCTGTCCGCGTTCTGGACCTCACACCCTGAGCCCACCACGATGCCGGGAAGCCGCCCGCCGGCCGCGTCAGCGCCGTGGGCCGCGTGGCTGCGACGCCCCGGACCTGGTCCCGGCCCCGGTCCCGGTCCCGGTCCCGGTCCTGACCCCGGTCCCGGTCCCGCCGGGGCGCAAGCGACACGCCGGGCATGACACCATCGAACCGTGCTCGACATCGGCTACTCCCTCTCCCGGCGCTTCCCCGATCCCCCGCAGACCGACTACCGCCGGGCGGACGTCCGCTCCCTGCGCCACGATCTGTTCTCCGGGGACGTCTACCTCGCGGACACCAAGGAGGACCGCGAGGTATCCACAGGCTGGGGATGGGTGCCGGTGCTCGACTTCGCCTGGGCCCTGTGCGACATCGTCGAGCAGCTCGACCAGGACCCCCGAGGCAACCGCTCGCACCGCCGCCAGTTCGCGGAGCTCGACTTCACCGAGTCGTCCGACCGGATGCTCTTCGAGCGCCGCTTCGGCTGGGTCGACGTCGAGGCCGACTGGATGCCCGCCGAGGAAGCCCCGCTCACCTTCAACCACGCGCTGCTGCGCCGCGAGGCCCGCGACTTCCTGCACGACCTGATCGCGGACCTGGCCGACATGCACGAGGGCCTCGCGGACAACCCCGTGGTCTGGGACCTCCAGGCCCGCTTCCCCCGCCTCTGAGTTCCGGGGCCGGGGGGGGCGGGGCTCACGCCTCCACCCGCACCCCGATCTGCGCCGCGAACGCCGGAGCCAGCTCCATCAGCTGCGACGGGCTGATCACCGCGCCCGCCAGCCGCTCCACCCCGCGCGCGATGTCCAGCTCGGCGACCGTCCGCAGATCCACCGACTCCATCCGCACCGCACTGAAATCGGCCCGCTTCAGCACACAGTCCCGGAACTCCACCCGGTCCAGCTGCGCTCCCCCGAAATCCGGCTCGGACAGCACACAGCCCTCGAACACCACGTCCTTCAGCCGCGCCTTCCGCAGATTCAGGTAGTCGATCTTCCCGCCCCGCACCAGCACCCGTTCCAGCACCGCGCCATGCATCTGCACCCCGCCCAGCCGCGCGTCCACCAGCTCCACGTCACGCAGCGACGCCCCGGCGAGATCCGTGCCCACCCCCCGTACGCCCGTCAGCACCGAATCGATGAAACGGGCCCTGACCAGCTCCGTACGGTCCAGAGCGCAGCCCTCCAGCGAACAGTCCATGAACCGGGCGCCCGGACCCGACTCGTCCGCCAGGTCCACGGACTCGAAGCGCACCCCGTCGTAATCCCCGTCCGGCTCGAGCCCCTCGCCGCCGTACGGTTCGAGCGGCGGCAGCCGCACCTCCGGGCGCCGCGCCACCGCGACCCCGTCCTTGCCGACCCGGCTCCTGCCGCTCCCCTGACCACTACCGCTGCTGCGCACCATGCCCCCATCGTGACGCACCCCACTGACAACGCCCCGCCGTAGATGTCACACCCGGACCCCCGCCGTCCGTCATGTACGCGAAGGCACCTCCAGCGAAGGAGACGGGGACCATGCAGCGCATCCACATCATCGGCGGGGGCCTCGCCGGACTCACCGCGGCCATCACCGCAGCCGAATCCGGCGCCCTGGTGACCGTCCACGAGGCCCACCACACCCTCGGCGGACGGGCCAGGACCGCCGAGGGCCCGTACCGCACCAACGAGGGCCCGCACGCGCTCTACCGCCGCGGCCCCCACTGGACCTGGCTCGACCGGCGCAACCTCCTCGGGCCCACCACCGCCGTCCCGCCCCTCGAAGCCGCCCGGCTCCGCTTCCGCCACCGCTCCGCCCTGCGCCGCACCCCGCCCCTCGCCCTCCTCCGGCTCAGCCGCCGCAGCGCCGCACAGGCGCCGTCCGACCTGGACTTCCGTACCTGGGCCACCGCGCAGATCGGCGAGGAGGGCGCCCGCGCCGCCGCTCACTACACCGCCGTCGCCCTCTTCCACCACGACCCCGGCAGCCTCTCCGCCGCGTTCGTCCAGGAACGGCTGCACCGGGCCGGGGCACTGCCACCGGAAGCCCGCTACCCGGCCGGGGGCTGGGCGCAGATCATCGACCGGATGGCGTCGCGCGCCTGGAACCTCAGCGTCCGCATCGAGACGGCGACCCGTATCGACACCGCCGCGCTCGACAGCCTCGCCCGCACCGGCCCGGTCGTCGTCGCCACCTCCCTCGACGCCGCCCGCACCCTCCTCGGCGACCCCACCCTCACCTGGGCCTCCGGCCGCACCGCCCTCGTCGACCTCGCCCTGCGCACCCGGCGCGGCGACGCGTTCGCCGTGTCCGACCTCGACGCCCCCGGCTGGATCGAACGGTTCACCACGCAGGACCGCACCCTCGCCCCCGCCGGCGAGCAGCTCCTCCAGGGACAGTTCCCCCTCGCGCCCGACGAGTCCCGGTCCACCGGAACCGCCCGCGCCGAGGAACTCCTCGACCTGGGATACCCCGGCTGGCGCGAGCGCACCGTGTGGCGGCGCGAGGCCCTCGCCACCGGCCGCACCGGCGCGGTCGACCACCCCGGCACCACCTGGCGCGACCGCCCCGCCATCGACCGGGGAGACGGCGTCTACCTCGCGGGCGACCAGGTCGCCGCACCCGGCCTGCTCAGCGAGGTCTCCTTCAACAGCGGCATCGAAGCGGCCCTCCTCGCCCTCCGGGCCACCGAGCACCGCACCGCGACCGCCGGCTCCACCTCTACCCCTCAGACACCGCTTGACCTCAAGCACGCTTGAGGCCGAAGAGTGGACTCACCGGCACCGACACCGACACCCCGGGGAGCCCACCATGCACGCCGTCCGCCTCCACGCCTTCGGCCCCGCCGAAAACCTCGCCTACGAGCGCGTCGAGGACCCCGTCCCCGCGCCCGGCCAGGTCCGGATCGCCGTCCGCGCCGCCGGCGTACACCTGCTCGACACCGCCCTGCGCGAGGGCATGACCGGCCCTTATCCCGCGCCCGCCCCACTGCCCACCGTCCCCGGCCGCGAAATCGCCGGCACCGTCGAATCGCTCGGCGAGGGCACCGACCCCGACTGGCTCGGCCGCCACGTCGTCGCCCACATCGGCAACGTCCCCGGCGGCTACGCCGAACTCACCGTCACCGAGGCCGAAAAGCTCCACCCCGTACCCGACGGCCTCGGCGACGCCGAGGCCGTCGCCATGATCGGCACCGGCCGCACCACCCTCGGCATCCTCGGATTCACCCCGCTGGGACCCGAGTCGATCGCCGTCGTCACCGCTGCGGCGGGCGGCATCGGCACCCTGCTCGTCCAGTACGCCAAGAACGCCGGAGCCATCGTCATCGGCCTCGCCGGAGGACCCGCCAAGACCGGCCTCGTCCGCGCCAACGGCGCCGACCTGGCCGTCGACTACACCCTCCCCGACTGGCCCCGCCAGGTCCGCACCCACCTCGACGCCCTCGGCCGCCGCGCCACCGTCGTCTACGATTCCGTCGGCGGTGCCACCGCACGCGCCGCCGTCGACCTCCTCGGCAAGGGCGGACAGCACGTCGTCTACGGCTGGTCCGGCGAAGGCCTCCACGACGGCCGGCCACTCACCTTCACCGAGGACGAGCTCGCCGCCCTCGCCATCACCTCGCAGAGCGTCCTCGGCCCGGCCATGGCCCAGCGCGGCGGCGGCCTGCGTGCCCTGGAGGCGCGCGCCCTCGCCGAGGCCGCGGCCGGCCGCCTGCGCCCCGCTGTCCAGCGCTACCCGCTCGCCGAGGCGGCCGCCGCCCACCGCGCCCTGGAAACCCGCGGCACCACGGGCAAGGTCGTCCTCATCCCCTGACCGCCCCGCCCCGCGAACCCGGCCCGGACGAGAGGCGCTACCGCCCGCCCAGCCCCGCCAGCGCCCCGTCCGTCAGCCGGTACACCGTCCACCCGTCCTGCGGCCGCGCGCCCAGCGACTCGTAGAACGCGATCGACGGGGCGTTCCAGTTCAGCACCGACCACTCCAGCCGCTCGTAGCCGCGCTCCACACAGATCCGCGCCAGCTCACCAAGCAGCGCCTTGCCGTGTCCGCCGCCGCGCCGCTCCGGACTCACGTAGAGATCCTCCAGATAGATCCCGTGCACCCCGCGCCAGGTGGAGAAGTTCAGGAACCACAGCGCGAAGCCCACCACCTCACCGTCCTCGTCGTCCTCGGCGATGTGCGCGAACGCCGCGGGCCGCTCACCGAACAGCGCCTCGCGCAACTGCTCCTCGGTGGCGTGCGCCTCGTGCAGCGCCTTCTCGTAATCGGCCAGCTCACGGACCATCGCGTGAATGGCGGGGACGTCTGCGGCGGTAGCGGTACGGATCATGGGGGCAGCGTAAGCAGTACCGGGCCGCCCGCCGCTACCGGCCCAGCAGCCGCCGTACGGTCTCGGCCTGCTCCGGCACCAGCCGCCGAGCCCCGTCCTCGGCACCCCAGCACGCGTTCTGCAGCACCCGCCCCAGCGTCCACGCCCGCGCCCGCCCCCGGTCGAGACCCAGCGCCGCCGTCAGCAGATCGAACCGCCACTCCACCGCGTCCGCGTCGAACCGGTCGGCCAGCGCCGGCAGCAGCTCGAACCCCGGATCACCGGCCAGCGGCTTCGGGTCGATCGCCACCCACCTCACGTCCGCCTCCGCCGCCCCCGCACCCGGCCCGGCCAGCACATTGCCGAAGTGCAGGTCCCAGTGGAGCAACCGGTCCCCCGGCTCCCCCGCCACCTCGCGCACCGCCGCCGCACAGTCCGCCAGCAGCCGCCGCTCCCGCGCATCCACGAGCAGACCCGCCGCCCCCGGCGCCGCCGCCAGCAGCCGCGCCGCCACCTCGCCCAGCCCCCGCAGGCCGCTCCCCGCCGGAGCCCGCACCGCCGTCAGCCCCGCCAGGAGACCGGCGACGACCCGCACCGCGTCGCGCGCGTCGGGCACACCCGAGAGCGGACGCAGCCCGTCCAGCCGCTCCAGCAGCATCGTCCCCGTCGCCGGGTCGTGCTCCAGCAGCTCCACCGCACCCGCCGACGCCTCGCCCCACACCCGCAGCGCGAGCGGCTCCCCCGCCGTCTCCGCGTCCACCGCCTGCAGCTTCAGCGCGGCCGGGCGCCCGTCCGCCACCCGCACCACCGGCAGCACCAGCGCGCACACCCCGTACAGCGCCCCGCCGTCCCGGCGCAGCCCCCACCGCTCCAGGAACTCCGCGGCCAGCCCCGGCAGCGCGGCCAGGAACGCCCGCCCGGCCTCACCGTTGTACTTGGACTGGGTGGCGATCAGCGCATCCGGAATGTCAATCACGTCCCCGATCGTAGGAGCGTGCGTCAATCGGATATGACCCCGAGCCACCCCGCCCCGCCCACGCGGCCCCGCCCGGCACCCGTCACGTGGCTCCGCGGCGCCGGCTCATGGATCCGCAGCGCCCCCGGCACGTACGTCTGGCTGCTGGTCCTCTTCGTCACCACCGTCATCGTCCACCAGATGTCACCGGACTTCGAGGAGGACTTCCTCCGCCAGCGCTCCACCAACATCCACGAGCTGTCCCAGAACCCCGTACGCGTCCTGATCAGCAGCGCGTTCTGGATCGACGGCGGCCAATGGCTCCCCTACGCCGTGCTCTACACCGTCTTCCACGCCCCCGCCGAACGCCGCCTCGGCACCCTGCGCTGGCTCACCGTCGTCGCCGCCGCGCACATCCTCGCCACCCTCGTCAGCGAGGGCGTGCTGGCCTGGGCCATCCGGCACGGCCACGCGCCCGAGACCGCCGCGAACACCCTGGACGTCGGCGTCAGTTACGCACTCGCGGGCGTCGTCACCGTCCTCACCTACTACATCCCGCGCCCCTGGCGGTACGTCTACCTCTTCGCCGTCCTCGTCATCTACGGCGTCCCCCTGGTCACCGGCGCCAACTTCACCGACGTCGGCCACTTCACCGCGGCACTCATCGGCCTCGGCTGCTACCCACTGACCCGCCGCCACCACAAGACGAAACCGCCCCCCGCCCAGTAACGTCCAGCCACGCAGAACACCGCACTCCACACCGCGCCGCACATCCGGCGCCGGCCACACGGACAGCAGGGGCAACATGAGCACCGTCAGCACAGTCAACGGCGGCATATCCTTCTGGTACGCGGACCAGGGCACCCCCCTCCCCCGCGAACCCCTGCCCGGCGACGCCACCGCCGACATCTGCATCATCGGCGGCGGATACACCGGCCTGTGGACGGCGTACTACCTCAAGAAGGCCGTCCCCTTCCTCAACATCACCGTCCTGGAAGCCAAGTTCTGCGGCTACGGAGCCTCCGGCCGCAACGGCGGCTGGCTCTACAACGGCATCGCCGGCCGCGACCGCTACGCGAAGCTCCACGGGCACGAGGCGGCCGTCCGCCTCCAGAAGTCGATGAACGACACCGTCGCCGAGGTCATCCGCGTCGCGGACGAGGAGAAGATCGACGCGGACATCCACCGGGGCGGCGTCCTCGAAGTCGCCTGCACCCCGGCGCAGCTCGCCCGCCTGAAGGACTTCCACTCCGTGGAGATCGCCTTCGGTGAGACCGACCGCACCCTGCACGGCGCCCGCGAGACCGCCGAACGCGTCCGCGTCACCGGGGCCATCGGCTCCAGCTGGACCCCGCACGGCGCCCGCCTGCACCCCGCGAAACTCGTCAAGGGCCTCGCCGACGTCGTGGAGGCGCTCGGCGTCACGATCCACGAGTCGACCCCCGTCACCGAGATCAAGCCCAAACACGCCGTCACCCCCTACGGCACGGTCCGCGCCCCGTACATCCTGCGCTGCACCGAGGGCTTCACGGCGGGCATCAAGGGCCAGAAGCGGACCTGGCTCCCGATGAACTCCTCCATGATCGTCACCGAGCCGCTGTCGGAGTCCCTCTGGGACACCATCGGCTGGGACGGCCGCGAGACCCTCGGCGACATGGCCCACGCGTACATGTACGCCCAGCGCACCGCCGACGACCGCATCGCCCTGGGCGGCCGCGGCATCCCCTACCGCTACGGCTCGGCCACCGACAACGACGGCCGCACCCAGCCCGCCACCATCGAGGCCCTGCGCGACCTGCTCGTCCGCCTCTTCCCCACCACCGCGGGCACCCGCGTCGCCCACGCCTGGTCCGGGGTGCTCGGCGTCCCGCGCGACTGGTGCGCCACCGTCACGCTGGACCGCTCCACCGGCCTCGGCTGGGCGGGCGGGTACGTCGGCTCCGGCGTCGCCACCACCAACCTCGCCGCCCGCACCCTGCGCGACCTGATCCAGCAGGACTCGGGCCAGGGCGGCCCCACCGAGCTCACCGCCCTGCCCTGGGCCAACCACAAGGTCCGCCGCTGGGAACCGGAACCCCTGCGCTGGCTCGGCGTCCACAGCATGTACGCCGCCTACCGCGCCGCCGACCGCCGCGAACTCACCTCACCCCGCGCGGGGACCGACCCCCTCGCGAAGATCGCGGACCGGCTGGCCGGGCGGGGCTGAGCCGGACCGGGACCGGGTTCGGCCGCCCGGACGCCCGGACGCCCGACGGACCGTAGGGGCAGCCGAACTGCCCCTCCGGGCAGACCATCGCGCGGGCACGCCGTCCGAAGCACGCGACGCCCTAGCGTGGCACTGCACTGGTCCCGGCACGGGGGCACGGTCTCGGCTGAGGGGCGTCCATGAAATCCCATGACAGGAAGCGTCCCACCACCCCGGCCGGCCAGGAGAAGACCGTCCGCGCGACCGCGCCCACCGGCTTGATGGGCGTACAGGCCAGCAGCGGCAACCAGGTGGTGCTGGAGATGATGCGCCGAGGGCACGAGACCACCACGGTCCAGCGCACGGGACCCACCGGGCAGGACAGCGCCGAAGCGGCCGAGTCCGCCGGACCGGCGCAGGAGGCGGACCCGAAGGGCAAGGAGATCATCGCCCGGCTCAGCCAGTCGATCGAGCAGCACACGACCCAGACGAGTTCCAAGGCGAACGTCTTCGCACCCGGCACCTGGTGGCCCGAGCAATGGATGGCCAACGGACCCGCCCGGCTGAAGAAGACCCTGAACCGGCGGGTGATGCTGGGCGAGGCGTTCGACGCCCAGGACCTGGACGACATCAGGCAGCTGTCCTCGGTCAACGCGAAGTGGCTGAAGGATGTGGGCATCGGCACCTACGAGGAGGCCGCCGCATACGCCGAAGGGACGTTCAAGGACTGGTTGCAGCTGGAGGCCGGCAAGCGCGTGCTGACCGCGACCCTGGCCATCGCGAAGCGTCCCGACATCGTGGCGGACGTGTCCGCCGTCCGCGCACCGACGGACCCCGCCTACACGCTCGGCCGGTTCATGCTCACCCAGACCGCCGGCACCGCCCCGGACAAACGGGCGAACCTGGAGGCGGAGCGCGACCAGCAGATCCGCGACACCGCCGTGGACACGCTCCACCCGGCGGGCATGGACCCCGGGCGCCTGCACGAGGGTTCCGTCCCGGCGGAGGGCACCCCGCTGGGCAAGGACAAGAAGAAGGCCCCCGACTACGCCGAGAAGGACGCCCAGGGCCGCGAAATGCTCACCAGGATCCTGCTCGTCCTGCGTCACGGGCTCCAGCTCTACGACCCGGGGAAGAGCCGGCACGTGGCGGACCACGAACAGGACGTCATCCGCGCGCTGTCCCACGGCGGCCGCGTCAACGTGCGTATCCCCGCACTCAGCTCGAAGGGCGACCCGGCCTACGCGCTGCCGCACTTCCTGGGCGTGACCAAGAACGCCACCGAGGGCGAGGCCGCAGAGCACGTGTCCGAGCGAAGCTTCGCCACCCACCGCACCGACATCGGCCCCAACAAGGGCGAGCAGCCGGGTCGTTTCAAGGAGAAGGGCGGCGTCCCGGCGTCCCTCGCGAACAAACTCGCCGTCGGCGCCGCCAGGCCGAAGCTGTGGGGCCAGGACATCTCCGGCGGCGGACTCGGCTCCAAGGACTGGAACGGCGACATGGTCCTGCCGAACGGCTCGTACGGCCACGTCCTGCTCGTCTACCACCGCCCGACCATGGAGAAGGACGGCTCCCTCCAGATCGGCGTCGAGACCATCGCTCCGCACGCCGACAGCCCGGTCGGCTACAAGCACGACTTCCGCTCGACCGAGGCCACCTCGAACCCCGAGTCCGTGCTGCACGGCCACAAGAAGGACAAGATCGGCTCCGGCGGCCTCGGCAAGAACGAACGCTACGTCGACCTGCGGGAGATGGGTACGCGTTCCGACGACGGCTGGCAGGGCTACCTGAACGAGATCAAACAGGAGTGGGACCAGGACCTCGCCCGGACCGAAGACGACCCGGACGGGCGCCGCGCGCTCTACGAGCAACTGGTCGGCAAGCGGCCCCCGGCGTGACACGGGGGCGAGGCCTGCTCGCCCCCGACGGGACACAGGGCGGCTTTCCGTTTCCGCGCCGTCCTGCCCCGGCAGCCCGGGTGCCTGTGGTGCCGGTCAGCCGCTGGCGTGCGCGGTGGCGGCGAGCCAGTGCCGGGCGAGGTCGGTGTCACCGTCGATCGTGATGCGGGTGGCTTCGTGGCCTGTGAGGGGAAGCCGCCGGGTCAGGGCCAGCAAGAGCGACTGTGCCGGGCCGGTCACCGTCACATCGGCCTGCCGTGCCGCGTGGTGCCACGTCGCCCCGTCAGGGCGCCGTTCGACGAGCCAGGCGCCCGCCTGGTCCGCGGTGTCCGTGGCCAGCCATTGCAGGGTCTGCCCGGTGCCCCGGATGGCGTGGGCGGATTCGGGCCGCTGCATCTCCCAGGTGGGGGAGGTGAGCATCGCGAGGTGGTTACTGATGAGCGCTGCCGCGATATCCGGGCGGATGCCGACCGGCCGGCCGGCCGCGCCGGCTGCGTCGAAGCCGTGGACGACTGCCTCGTTGAGGGCGCTGGACATCCAGAATCGCGTACCGGACCGCTGGTCCCCTGCGGCGTTGAACACCGGCGCGTTCAACGCGTCGTCGCTGCACGCGCTCGAGATCCGCTGCGCGGACTGCGCCAGCCACGCCTGCCACTGGCGGGGGTCGTCGGGAAGCACGGCCATCTCCGTCGGCAGCAGCGCGGGGTCGGTGACGCGCCGCTCGATGATCTCCGCGACCCAGTGCTGGGACTGGCCCACGTGCTGCACCAGGTCAGTGATGGTCCACCCCGGGGTGGTCGGCACGGCTGCGTCGGGTCCGGCCGCGGATGCGGATTCCGCCAGATGCCGGGTGTGTTCGACGATCGCTTGCCGGACCTGTTCCGCCTGCAACTCGGTCATGGGATCTTCCCTCTGCATAGGTTCGTTGTGCTGCGTATGACTCAGGAGGCCGGCCGAACTCATCGGTGGCCCGCGGACCGGATCGGCACCCAGAGGTCAGTCCACCGTCAGCTCATCAGCACGCAGTCACGCCAACGAACCCCCCGCAGTCGTGGGCAGACGCGGTTGCACTACCAGGGCCGTCAGGCGGATCTTCGCGGGCCCACGTAGATCCGCCGGCAGGCCTTAGTCGCCCCCGCCGCCGTCACCGCCCCCGCCATCGCCGCCACCGTCGCCGCCACCGGAGTCCCCGCCGTCGCCGCCGTCCGATCCCCAGCCGTCGCCGCCGCCGGGTTCGTTGTCGTCACCGCCGTTGCCGAGGTTGCTGAACCACGGGCGGTCCCACGAGCTGTCGGCGGCAATCGGCTCGCCCCCGCTGCCCCCGTGCCGGACCGACCGGAACCGTGCGGTCCCGGTCGTGTCACCTATCCCGAACGCGGCGGCGAAGACGTGGGCCATGACCGCGTCCAGCGGGTCGGCGCTCTCGTGACGCACCGGGGCCAGCGGCCGCAGCACCGTGTCGGGCGTACGGGCCGGCCTGCGCGGGGGCCGCGCGAGCAGCGCGACACGCTGATCGCCACGCAGCAGCCACGAACTCGTCGCGTCCTCCCGGCGCAGCACCCAGTGCGCTCCGGCAAGCCGCACCTCGACCACGCTCTTCGACTTGCGCAGCTTCTTCTTCAGTACGAGCTCCGCCGTGGCGTCGCCGACGGTCAGGAGCAGGCCCTGGGACGGCTCGGGCACCTCGCCCTGGAAACCGCGGGGCGCCCGTATCCGTACCGCGGGGGCCTGCGGGCCCCACACGTCCACGCGCACCAGACGCCGGTCCACGGCGACGGCGACCGGCCCGGCGGGCCCGTCCGCGAACCTCCGCGCGATCCACAGCGGCACGCCCTCCGCCTCCGCCCGGCCCGCCAGCGCGGCCACCCGCTCGGGGCCGCCGCACAGCCGCACCGCCAGCTCGCCCAGCGCACGGGCGAACTCGGCGGCCTGCCGCACCTTCACCGGGACGGTGGTCCCGGTGACCCGGGTCAGCGGAACGGTCCCCGAACCCTCCGGAAGCCGGTCCAGCGGACGCTCGGCCCCACCGCCGCCCAGCCAGCAACCGCGCAGGTACGCCTCGGCCGTCGCAGCGAGGTTCAGCTCGCCCATCGGCGTGTTCCGGCCGCCCCTGCGCAGCCGCCCCTCGGTCAGCTCCACGGTCTGCGCGAGCGGATTCCAGGTCCGCTCGCCATAGAGCACCTGGCTCACGGCAACCCCCCATGTACGTATGTGTCTCGGCCGAAGACACCCTCACACATGACCGGTCGCCCACCGGGGGCGGGGACGCACTGCCGCTGCCACGTCCCCCTCGTGCAACCGTAGGATCACGCCATGCCTGCCACCCCGGCCGTCGTCCTTGCCGCCACTGCCGTGACCGGCTCGATGCTTACCGGATGCTCCGTCGGCGACACGGCCGGGTGCGGACCGGCTCCGTTGGCGGAGGTCAGCCAGGCCGACCTGTACGGGAGTTACTCCGGCCCCCACGGGGCACGCCTCGACCTCACCGCCGTCGGCGGCACGTCGGTCACGTTCTCCGTGAAGGACTGGCCCGGGGAGGACGGCACCGAGATCCTGGCGGAGGACATCCCCACGTTCAACGGTGGTGGGATCTGGAAGCTGCTGAACGCACCGGGACAGGACGGCAAAGTCGGGCTCGGCTTCGACGCTCGCACCGAACACGCCGGCAGCGACGCCGTCAACGAACTCCTCGTGGGCAGGGAGGACGGGCATCTCGTGCTCTTCGCCAAGCTCGGCGACCCCGATGTGTGCCGGACCTACGAGCTGGCCCCGTAGGCAACGGCGGCCAGACCCACGGGACGCGACGGCGAGGGACTCACAGGCAGGAGTCGAGGAACTCCTGCATCCGTCCCTTGCTGTTCGCGCCGATCCTCTTGCCGACGACGACGCCCTTCTCGAACAGCAGCATCGCCGGGATCGCGGTCTCCTCGTAGCGGGGAAGCGTCGCCGGGCTGGAGTCGATGTTGAGGGCCGCCACGGTGAGCCTCCCCGCGTAGTCGACGGAGATCTCCTCCAGCACGGACTTCATCATCTTGCAGGCCCCCGACCACTCCGCCCAGAACAGCGCCAGCACCGGGCCGGCGGCGTCGACCACCTTCGCGTCGAACGTGGCGTCGGTGACGGTGACGAGGGCCATGACGGGACTCCGATCCGATTCGGGCGGCCGGGGCAGAGGCCGGCCCGCCAAGGGTTTCGCGCGTGGCAGGTGTGTCAAGGGCGCGTACCGGCCGAGCGTGGCCCGAAGCCATTCGCGTGCGATCCGGGCGCGATCTGGCGCGATGTGATCTTGCCCCCGCCCGAGGCAGGCGCCGTAGGGTCGCCTCGGCAGCCTGACGTGCACCGCTCGGCGTACGGGGGTCACGCGTATCGGCGCGAAGGGATCGTCAGGGTGAAGGCAACGTCCGGTCCGGAGTTCCGCAACTACGTGGACATCGTCCTCGGCGGGCTGTCCGGCGGCTCCGGGGGCGAGGTGCTGGTCAGCGGTGAACGCCGCCTGGGCGCAGCCGAGTTCCGGTCCATGGTGTACCGCCTGGCCAGAGCGCTGCGGGAGCAGGGTGTCGGGCCGGGGCGTGCGGTCACGCTGCTGTGCGGGAACCTGCCGGAGACCATCGCCGTGCGGTACGCCGTCAATCTGCTCGGCGCGCACTTCAACCACCTGTACAACCGGCTGGCGCCGGACGTGCAGGCGCAGATGATGGCCGATGTCGAGACGTACGCGCTCGTGGTCGACCCCCGCCTCGGAGAACGTGCCGCGCAGCTTCTCGGCAAGGTGCCACCGGTGGAGCACGTCCTCGTTCTGGGTCCCGTTCCCGAGGCCGGGAGCGAACCGCCCCTGGGCCAGGACCTGCTGGCGCTGGCGGACAAGCAGCCGGCCACCCCCCTGCCCAGCGCCGCGCACCCCGACGACCTGTGCTTCATCCGGCACTCGGGCGGGACGACCGGCCACCCCAAGGGCGTACGCAGCACCTTCGGGCGGATGGAGGGCAGCATCGCCCTGACCCAGCAGTTGTTCAGCGGAACGGGACGGCGGGACCTGGTGTGCACACCGCTGTCCCACGCGGCCGGGTTCATCGCGGACGCGACGCTCGCCGCGGGCGGCACCGTCGTCCTGCACTACGCCTTCGAACCCGCCGAGATCCTCGCCACCGTCGCCCGCGAGCGCATCACCAACATCATGCTGCTGCCCCCGCTGCTCTACCAGGTCCTCGACCACCCGGACGCCGCCCGCGCCGACACCTCCAGCCTGCGGCAGATCACCTACGGCGGCACCCCCTCCTCCCCCACCCGCATCGCCGAGGCGGTGCGCCGCTTCGGCCCGGTCCTGCAGCAGGGCTACGGCCAGTTCGAAGCGGGCGCGGTCAGCGTGCTGCCGGCCGCGGAACACGATCCCGACCGGCCCGACGTACTGCGCACGGCCGGACGCGTCGTCCCCGGCGTCGAGGTCGAGATCCGCGACGAGACGGGCGCCGCCCTGCCTACCGGCCGGGCCGGCGAGATCTGTGTCCGCTCCGGACAGGTGATGGAGGGGTACTGGAAGAACCCCGAACTGACCGCCCAGGTCATGAAGGACGGCTGGGTGCACACCGGCGACCTCGGCCACCTGGACGAGCACGGCTACCTCAGCGTCGTCGACCGGATCAAGGACATGATCGCGGTCGTCGGCGGCCACGTGTACACCACCGAGCTGGAGGACTTCCTGAACACCCACCCCGCCGTCCGGCACAGCGCCGTCTACGGGGTCAGGGGCGACGGCGGCCACGAACGCATCCACGCCGACGTCGTCACCGCATCCGGCGCGGCGCCCACGGCCGAGGAGCTGCGCACGTGGGTGCGCGAGGGACGGGGCGCGATGTACGAACCCGACCACATCCACTTCACCGACGCGCTGCCGCTCACCGACGCGGGCAAACCCGACAAGAAGGCCCTGCGCGCCGCCCGCACCGACCGCGACGCCGACCGCGTCTGAGGCCGGCGCCCGGCGCTCGCGTGAAGGGGCACAGCTCGCGCACGGACCGGCTCAGGCCCCCGGGCGGCCGAACCACCGGCAGGCCGCCCGCTCGAACTCGTCGACGGCGAAGCCGTGGCCGTCCGCCCACGCGACGGTGCCGTCCGGGCGGACCAGTACGGCACCGAGCCCGAGGTCGTCCACCGGCGCCCCCGCCACGTGCCGCAGCCGGCCCCGCCACGCCGCCGCCGGGCCGGCCAGCCGGCGGTCGGCACTGAAGTCGAGGACGACGCCGCGCCCGTCCCGCATCAGCTCGCCGAGACACTCGCCGTCCCCGGGACGGAAGTCGGGAGCATTGCGGCCCACCAGCGGATGCGCGCCGCCGAGGTCGTAGCGGATCGACGCCCCCGACACCTTCTGGAAGACGTACGCCGTCCCGTCCCCGGTACCGAGCAGATCGCGGACCACGCCCTGGACGGCGCGGGCGTGCTCGTCCGGTCGCATGATCGACACCTGGGCACGGGACCAGTCGAGCACCTGGGCGCCGATCGGGTGCCGCTCGCGGGTGTACGTGTCGAGGAGCCCGTCCGGCGCGTGCCCCCGCACGGTCGCCGCCAGTTTCCAGCCCAGGTTCACGGCGTCGCCGATGCCGGTGTTCAGGCCCTGGCCGCCGAGCGGCGAGTGGATGTGGGCCGCGTCACCGGCGAGCAGGACGCGTCCTCGCCGGTACGTCGTCGCCTGCTTGGCCCGGTCGGTGAAAGTGGAGGCGAGGCGGACCTCGCTCACGGTGACGTCGGTGCCGGACACCCGGCGCAGCACCTCCTGGAGGTGGTCGCGGTCCGGCTCCCGCGAGCGGTCGAACGCACCGCCGTCGAAATCCATCATGCCGATGTGCCCCTCGGTGGCCATCCGGATGTACATGCCCGTCGGCGTCGGGTTGATCCCGGGGCGCAGCTTCTCCGGATCGGCGAGTGTGCCGACCATGGTGTACCCGGTGAACGCGGGGTCGGTGCCGGTGGACTCGAAGCCGGCGAGACGCCGTACCGCGCTGCGGCCTCCGTCGCAGCCGACGACCCACCGCGCCTCGAAGTCCGCCCCGCCCGCCGACACGACGGCGTGATCCGCGTCCTGCCGGACCGCGTCCACGGCAGTCCCGCGCCGGATCTCGACGCCCAGTTCGGCCGCCCGCCCGGACAGCAGCGACTCGACCGCGTGAAGGCTGATCATGGTGGACTCCGGGGCCGGGCTCGGCAGCCGGAAAGGCAGTGCGGCCAGGTCGACCAGGGCCGGATCGAGCACGATTCCGGCGAAGTGGCCGACCGCAGCGGGCCGGTTCGGCTCGTCGGGCCCGGTGCGGGGTTCACGCCCACCGGGACGGAAGGACGCCCCCACGAGCGCGTCCAGCAGCCCGCGCCGGTAGAACGCCCCGATGGAGAAGCCGAACAGCCCGCGCAGGCCGAGCGGTTCCGTCCGCCACGGCGAGTCCGTCGCCGCCTCCTTCTCCAGCACCAGCACGGAGCACCCCGCGAGACCGAGCTCGCAGGCGAGGAAGAGACCGACCGGGCCGCCGCCCACGATCACCACGTCGTGCATGAACATCCCCCTTCTCAAGCCACCGCCGGGTGATCACCCGGCCGGACTCCTCGAAGGTGTCAGTCCCCGTCGACACCGCCCCGACACGGCGCCGACAGCCCCGACAGGGCTCCGACAGCCGGCAGCCGCTCAGAGGGCCCGGCCACGGATCCGGCTCCCACCGATCCGCCCCTGCGGTCTCCGCAACAGGAAAACCCCAGGTCACAGAACACGTGACCTGGGGTTTCGTGGAGCCCCCTATCGGATTCGAACCGATGACCTACGCATTACAAGTGCGTTGCTCTGGCCAGCTGAGCTAAGGAGGCGCGCTGGGGAGCAGTGTAACCAACCGCGCCCCGGGACCGTGCAGGGATTTCGCTCCCCAAGAACTACTGACAGATTCGAAATGGCCAGGTAGCGTCGCTGAAGGTTCACTCAAGTGGACCAGACCACTCCCTTACAACGGATCGTCCGGCACGTTCCTGCCGGTGGAGGAGAAGATTCAGCATGGCCAGTGTCACGTTCGACAAGGCGTCCCGCGTATACCCCGGCTCCACGAAGCCCGCGGTTGACCAGCTCGAGATCGACATCGAGGACGGCGAGTTCCTCGTCCTCGTCGGTCCCTCCGGTTGTGGCAAGTCGACCTCCCTGCGCATGCTCGCGGGTCTTGAGGACGTCAACGGCGGCGCGATCCGCATCGGTGACCGCGACGTCACGCACCTGCCGCCGAAGGACCGGGACATCGCCATGGTGTTCCAGAACTACGCGCTGTACCCGCACATGTCCGTCGCGGACAACATGGGCTTCGCCCTGAAGATCGCCGGTATCAACAAGACCGAGATCCGGGCGAAGGTCGAAGAGGCCGCCAAGATGCTGGACCTCACCGACTACCTCGACCGGAAGCCGAAGGCGCTCTCCGGTGGTCAGCGTCAGCGTGTCGCGATGGGCCGTGCCATCGTCCGTGAGCCGCAGGTCTTCCTCATGGACGAGCCGCTGTCGAACCTCGACGCCAAGCTCCGTGTCTCCACCCGTACGCAGATCGCCTCGCTCCAGCGCCGTCTGGGCATCACGACCGTGTACGTCACCCACGACCAGGTCGAGGCCCTCACCATGGGCGACCGCGTCGCGGTCCTCAAGGACGGTCTGCTCCAGCAGGTCGACTCGCCGCGCAACATGTACGACAGGCCGTCGAACCTCTTCGTGGCCGGCTTCATCGGCTCCCCGGCGATGAACCTGGTCGAGGTCCCGATCACCGACGGTGGCGTGAAGTTCGGCAACAGCGTCGTCCCGGTCTCCCGCGAGGCGCTCACCGCCGCCGCGGACCGCGGCGACACGACCGTCACGGTCGGCATCCGCCCCGAGCACTTCGACATCGTCGAGCACGGCGGCGCCGCCGCGAAGTCCCTCACCAAGGACTCCGCCGACGCCCCGGCCGGCCTGGCCGTCTCGGTCAACGTCGTCGAGGAGCTCGGCGCCGACGGCTTCGTCTACGGTGCGGCCGAGGTCGGCGGCGAGCACAAGGACCTCGTCGTCCGCGTCGGCGGCCGCGCGGTTCCGGAGAAGGGCACCAAGCTGCACGTCGTGCCGCGCCCGGACGAGCTGCACGTCTTCGCGACCTCGACCGGTGAGCGCCTCACCGACTGATTTCGCACCGCCCGCTGCACGACGTCGGCCCCGCACGCTCTCCGTGCGGGGCCGACGCGCGTTCCCGGGGGTTTGGGGAGGCCACCTCAAATTCCCCGGCACAACGGTCATTTCGCTCCGGTTCGTCAACACGGGATTCGAAAAACACTCTCGAACCATCCCTCGCCCGAGTGACGTAATGTCGCCGAATCATCACTGCCCGCTACGCTCACTGCGTGACCCACACCGCGCGCCGCATCGGCCGAACTCTCGCTTTCGTACTGCCTGTCTTCATGGTTCTGTCCGGGACCCTCGCGGTCACCGCCGTGCCGTGGGCAGGCAGCAACTCCGACTCGCAGATGCTCACCGCCTCGGCCCAGACCGTCTCCAAGCGCGCCAAGCCGCGCGCCCCGCAGGACATCCTGCGCGACAAGCTCCTCCTGGAGCTCCAGGAGAAGGACCCCGCCGCCGCGTTGACGGATCTCCAGCGTGCCGTCGAGGGGCGGCCCTCGCTCGCGAGGCACTGCATGTCCCTCGCGAAGGCGCTGGGCAAGGCCGCGGTCGAGCAGTACGGCCCGACCCGGGCGCACCGCTTCTCGCGTCCCGTCTGCGACACCTCGTTCGCCTCGGGTGTCGCGCAGTTCAGCTGACGGGCCCCGTACGGGCACGGCATATCGTGCCTGGCATGCATACGTTTCCGACGCAGGCCGTGATCCTGGCGGGTGGCCAGGGGTCACGGCTGCGCCCGTACACCGATGACCGCCCCAAGCCGATGGTCGAGATCCCTGGTACCGGGACTCCGATCATCGGCCATCAGCTTTCCTGGCTGGCCGCCGAGGGAGTGACCGACGCCGTGGTGTCGTGCGGGCACCTCGCCGAGGTGCTGCAGGAGTGGCTGGACGCGGCGGTGCTGCCGCTGCGCGTCACCACGGTCGTGGAGTCCGAACCGCTGGGGCGCGGCGGCGGGCTGAAGTACGCGGCGGCCCGGCTGCCCGATCCGGAGCAGCCCTGGTACGCGACCAACGGTGACATCTGGACGCGTTTCTCGTTGCGTGAGATGGCGGCGTTCCATGCGGAGCGCGATGCGACCGCGACGCTGGCGCTGGCCCGTCCCCGGATTCCGTGGGGCGCGGTGGAGACGGACGCGTTCGGGCACATCACCGACTTCATCGAGTCGCCGCCGTCGCCGTATCTGATCAACGCGGGGGTGTACGTGTTCTCCCCGGCGTTCACGGACATGCTGCCGGACCGCGGCGACCATGAGCGGACGACGTTCCCCCGGCTCGCGCGGGAGCGCAGGCTGGCCGGCTATCCCCTGCCGCACGGGGCCTACTGGCGGGCCATCGACACCGCCAAGGACCTCACCGAGGCGGCCAAGGAGCTGGACGAGCGGTAGGGCCCCGCCTCAGGGGGCCCGTGGATGCGGGGAACACAGCACAGCGAGGGGCGGGCACCGGAATCGATTCCGGTGCCCGCCCCTCGCTGTGCTGTGTCGTGTGCTCCCTGCGGCGCTCAGCCCAGGAGGCCGCCGATGGGGTTCTTGCCGCCGCCTCCGCCCGAGGAGCTGTCGGGGGCGCCGTCCGTGCCGGGGGCCGGGTCCGCGCCGCCCGAGGTGGTACCGCCGGCGCCGCCGGTGGGGCCAGCGGAGCTGGGGCCGGCGCTGGTGGTGCTCGGGGGCTGCTGCGGGGTGGTCTGCCGCGGGGGCTGCTGGCCGGTGCCCTGGGTCTCGCTGGGCCGGCCCGTGCCCGCCGTCGCCTGGCCCGACTCGCGGACCGTGCCGCCCGTGGTGGCCGGTGTGGAGGCCTGCGCGGACGGGGTCTTGGGGGCGGTGCTCCGGGACGGGGCGGGCTGCTGCCCGGCCGGGGTGTGCGAGGCCTTGGCGCCGCTGCGGGACTTCTCGGGGAGCGGGGAGCCGGGGAGCTGGTTGGTCGGGACTCCGTTGGGTCCGGGAACGGTGACGACTCCGGAGGAGCGGACCGCCCCGCCGAGCACGGAGCCGATGAGCAGCGTGAGGCCGACGACGACCGTGGCGACGGCGGCGCCCCGGCGCAGTACGCGGCGGCGGAGGTCCCAGATCTCGGAGCGGGGGCCGAGCTTGCGCCAGGCCTCTCCGGCGAGGCGTCCGTCGACGGAGTAGACGGGGGCGCCCGCGATGATCAGGGGGCTCCACGCCGCGAGGTAGATGATGTCCGGCGCGTCGTAGACCGGGACGGTGCGCCAGCTGACGGTGACCAGGAGGGCGGCGGAGAGGAGCGCGCCGACCGAGGCGGCCACGCGCTGCCAGAGGCCCAGGACCGTGAGCACGCCGACGACGACCTGGAGGAAGGCGATGCTGAGTCCGGCACCCACGGGGTGGGAGAGCGCGAATTCGCGCAGCGGCTCGGCGAGGGCCCAGGGGTGCAGCGAGTTCAGCCACTTGACCATGGAGCCCCGGTCGCCGCCGTCGAAGTAGACGGGGTCGCAGAGCTTGCCCATGCCGGCGTAGATCGAGATGAAGCCGAGGAAGACCCGCATGGGCAGCAGGACGACGCCGAGATTCATCCGGCGGCCGGGGTAGTACGCGTGCCGGACCGAGTCGCCGCTCTGGCGCCGCTCGCTGCCGTCGTCGTCGAACTCGTCGAAGTCGTCGTCGCCGTCGCCGTCGGGCCCGTCCGGGCCGTACCCGTCGGCGCGGTACGCGTCCGTGCGGTATCCGTCCGCGGCGTACGGTCCCCCACCGGTCTCGACCGGGTCGAACGCGCCGACGGCCTGCCGCATCGGCGGCAACAGCGGCCCGCCGGAGCGGGGGCCGCCCACGAGCGGGGTGGGCTGGGTCTCTTCGAGGCGCGGGATGAGCTGGGTGCCGGCGCCGCGTCCGCCCTCGGGTTCGTACGAGGCGTACGGCTCGTAGGGGTCGTACGCCGGGTCGGGGCGGCCCGTGCCGCCCGGCCGGCCGGCGGTGGAGTTCCGTACGGCCTGGAGCAGTCCCGTGGCGCCGGGATCGCCGGGGGCGGACCTGCCGCTCCACACGACGGGGGCGCGTCGGCCGCGCCCCGCTCCGGAACCGCTCATGGCGGGGATCCTGGGCGCAGCGGCGGGGGTCACACCGCGCAGCCGTGCGCGCTGGCCGGGTGCGAGCTGCACCCGGAAGCTGGCGTGGTTGACGATGACCTGCGCAGGGTCGCAGTCCACCTTGGTCATGCTCAGGGCGGGTTGTTCGTCGAACCGAGGCGTTCTGGTGTCCACACTCATCTAACCGAGTGATGTGTGTTTAGGACACTGCCTTGACGGCGTCGAAGTGTCCGAGGCCCGTCAACCGGTGGTGGCGGGGCGCGGTGGGGCGTACGCGCGCTCCGGTGCGCCCCCGCGCACGGTCGTGCACAGCCGCGCACAGGAGGCGGACGGCGGAGGGTCTGCTCCGTCGGCCGCCGCCCGTGCGGGTGGTCCCGCCGGGCCGCTCAGGCGCGGCGGCTGCCGTGCGTCACGACTGCTCAGGCGCGGCGGCGGGCGACCTCGTACATCACGATGCCGGCCGCGACACCGGCGTTCAGGGACTCGGCGCCGCCGGGCATCGAGATGCGGACCCGGTAGTCGCAGGTCTCGCCGACGAGGCGGCCGAGGCCCTTGCCCTCGCTGCCGATGACGATGACGACGGGGCCGCCGAGGGCTTCGAGGTCCTCGACGGTGTGCTCGCCGTCGGCGGCCAAGCCGACGATCGCGATGCCTTCCTTCTTGTACGCCTCGAGCGCCCGGGTCAGGTTGGTGACGCGGGAGACCGGGGTGCGGGCGGCGGTGCCGGCGGAGGACTTCCAGGCCCCGGCGGTCATTCCGGCGGCGCGGCGCTCGGGCACGACCACGCCGTGGCCGCCGAACGCGGAGACGGAGCGGACGATCGCGCCGAGGTTGCGCGGGTCGGTGACACCGTCGAGGGCGACGATCAGCGGGTCCTGGCCGTTGTCGTACGCGGCGGCGGTGAGGTCCTGCGGGTCGGCGTACTCGTACGGCGGGACCTGGAGGACGAGGCCCTGGTGGTTCAGGCCGTTCGTCATCCGGTCGAGCTCGGGGCGCGGGGCCTCCATCAGGTTGATGTTGCCGCGCTGGCCGGCGAGCTGGAGTGCCTCACGGACCCGCTCGTCGTTGTCGATGTACTGCTGGACGTACAGGGTGGTGGCGGGGACGCCGTCGCGCAGCGCCTCGAAGACCGGGTTGCGGCCGACGACCATCTCGGAGGTGCCCTTGACGCCGCCCCGGCGGGGGGCCGGGCGGCGGTTGGCGGCCTGCTTGGCCTTGGCGGTCGCGATGCGGTTCTTCTTGTGCTTCTTGCGGTCCTCGGCGGGCGGCGTCGGTCCCCGGCCTTCGAGAGCACGGCGTCGGTTACCGCCGCTGCCGACCTGCATGCCCTTCTTGTTGGACGTGCGGCGGTTCCTGCGCTGGCTGTTCCCGGCCATGACCTACCTGTTTCGTTGCTTCAGACGTGCATGCGTATAAGTGAGAGTGTGCCGCCCGGCGGGCCGGGCGGCACTCGGGAGGACTACTGGCGCGGGCCGAGTGTCCACCGTGGTCCGGCCGGGCTGTCCTCGATGACGAGCCCGGACTGGTTGAGCTGGTCGCGGATGGCGTCGGCAGCCGTCCAGTCCTTGCGCTCGCGTGCCGACTGGCGCTGGTCCAGAACGAGCCGTACGAGGGTGTCGACGACGCCGTGGAGGTCGTCGCCCCGGTCGCTCTCGCCGGCCCAGTGTTCGTCGAGCGGGTCGAGGCCGAGCACTCCGAGCATCGCACGTACCTCCGCGAGGCGGGCGACGGCGGCTTCCTTGTCGTCGGCGGCGAGCGCGCTGTTGCCCTGGCGGACGGTGGTGTGGACGATCGCGAGGGCCTGCGGGACGCCCATGTCGTCGTCCATCGCCTCGGCGAAGGCGGGCGGCACCTCGGCGGCGGGCTCGACCGTCTCGCCGGCCTTCTCGGTGACGCGCTGGACGAAGCCCTCGATGCGGGCGAACGCGGACTCGGCCTCGCGCAGGGCGTCCTCGCTGTACTCGATCATGGACCGGTAGTGCGGGGTGCCGAGGTAGTAGCGCAGCACGATGGGGCGCCAGGTCTTGACCATCTCGCTGACGAGTACGGAGTTGCCGAGCGACTTCGACATCTTCTCGCCGGCCATGGTGACCCAGCCGTTGTGCACCCAGTACTTCGCGAACTCGTCGCCGAAGCCCTTGGCCTGGGCGATCTCGTTCTCGTGGTGCGGGAAGATCAGGTCGATGCCGCCGCCGTGGATGTCGAAGGCGGTGCCGAGGTACTTGTGCGCCATCGCGGAGCACTCCAGGTGCCAGCCGGGCCGGCCCCGGCCCCAGGGGGTCTCCCAGCTGGGCTCGCCGGGCTTGGACGCCTTCCACATGGCGAAGTCGCGCTGGTCGCGCTTGCCGGTCTCGCCGTCGCCGGAGGGCTGGCGCAGATCGTCCAGGTCCTGGTTGGAGAGCTCCAGGTAGCCGGGGAACGAGCGCACGTCGAAGTAGACGTTGCCGTCGGCGGCGTAGGCGTGGCCGCGCTCGATGAGGCCGCGCATCATCTCGATCATCTCGGTGATGTGGCCGGTGGCGCGCGGCTCGTAGGTGGGCGGCAGGCAGCCGAGCGCGGCGTAGCCGTCGTTGAACGCGCGCTCGTTCTCGTAGCCGATGGCCCACCAGGGGCGGCCCTGTTCGGCCGACTTCCAGATGATCTTGTCGTCGATGTCGGTGACGTTCCGGACGAACGTCACTTCGTAGCCGCGGTGGGCGAACCAGCGGCGCATGATGTCGAAGTTCAGTCCGGACCTGATGTGCCCGATGTGCGGGGCGGCCTGGACGGTAGCGCCACAGAGGTAGATCGAGACACAGCCCGCTGTGAGCGGGACGAAGTCACGGATCTGCCGGGCGCTGGTGTCGTACAGGCGAATAGTCACGCCTCAAGGGTAGTGGGCGCGCACCAGTGCCCCGCGACCCCTTGGGGGAATGCGGCGGCAGTTGTCGGTGTCCGTTGTCACGGCGCGGGCCGGACCGGCTCCCTCGGCCCGGGTCCGGACGGGCGCGGGTTCGCCGGGCAGCACCCCGGTGGCGGCGCTGCCGGGGCCGGTGCCGCGGTGGTGGGGAGCGGGGCGGCGTTCACGCGGCGCCCTGGCGGTGCCGGACGCCCCGGACGGCGGCGGTCGCGAGGACGGCCGTCGCGCCGAGGGCGGCGAGCGCGGCGGCGGGGGCGAGTACGGCCCAGGGGGCGCGCTCCGCGTAGGGGAGGTTCTCGGAGAGCATCCGGCCCCATTCGGGCGACGGGGGCGCGGTGCCGAGGCCGAGGAAGCCGAGGGAGGCGAGGGCCAGCGCGATGGCGGGGACGCGCAGGACGGCGTGGCGGACGACGGGTGGCAGCACGCCCGGCAGCACGTGGCGGCGCAGCAGGTGGACGCGTCCGGCGCCGAGCGCGCGGGCGGCGGCGATGTGCGGGGCGGCGCGTTCCTGGGCGTGGAGGGCGCCGGTGTGCGCGGCCAGTGGTGCCCAGGCGACGGCGGTGACGGCTGCGGCGGCACTCCAGGGGCCGGGTCCGGCGATGCCGGCGACGACGAGCCCGGTGAGGATCGCGGGGAGCGCGTTGGCGGTCTCGGTGAGCGCTCCGGCGCGTACGGCTCCGAGGGCGAGGCCGATGAGGAGGGTGGCGGCGGAGACGGCCAGCGCGGTGAGGACGGTGCGGGCGGCGCCGTGTCCGAGGCGGGCGAGGACGTCGCGGCCGAGGGAGTCGGTGCCGAGGGGGTGGGCGGCGGACGGTCCGGCGAGGCGGGCGGCCGCGTCGATCTGGAGGGGATCGCGCAGGAGTCCGGCGACGGTGACGGCGGCGAAGAGCACGGCGAGCGCGACGGCGGCCGAGGTCAGCAGCCGGCGGGCCGGCAGGGCGGGCGGCAGCAGGGCGGGCAGGGCGCCGTCGTGCAGGGCGGGGCCCAGCAGGGTGCGGGAGGCGAGGCGGGCGGCGAGCCCGGCCGCGACGCCGAGGAGCAGCAGCATCAGGACGCAGGCCTGGAGGACCGGGAGGTCCTGGGCGAGTGCGGCGGCCAGCGCGGTGCCACCGAGGCCGGGGATCGCGTAGAGGGTCTCGACGGCGACGGCCCCGCCGGTGAGCCCGACGACGATCAGCCCGAGCTGGGGCAGCAGCCCCGGCAGGGCGCGGCGCAGGGCGTGCCGGGCGATCCGGGGTCCGGGCAGTCCGCCGGCGGTGGCGGCGCGGGCCCAGGGTTCGGCGAAGGCGGCGGGCAGCGCGTCGTCCAGCAGCCGGCCGAGCAGGGCGCCGGCCGGGAGGCCCATGGCGAGGGCGGGCAGCACCGTCTGCCCCGGGGTGCCCCAGCCGAGCGCGGGGAGCCAGCCGAGCCGGACCGCGACGACTGCGGCGAGCACGGCGGCGATCAGGAACTCGGGGAAGGCGGCGAGGACGGCCGCGCCGACGCCCGCGCGGGTGGTGACGATGCGGCGGGACGCCCCGCGCCGCAGGGTCCCGGCGGCGAGAGCGGCGGCGAGGGCCAGGGCGACGGCCAGGGAGACGCCCATCAGGGTGAGCGAGACGCCCAGGGCGGACATCGCGTCGGGGGCGACGGGCTGTCCGGAGACCCAGGAGGTGCCGAGATCGCCGCGCGCGAGTCCGCCGAACCAGCGGCCGAGGACGTGGAGGGAGCCGCCGTCGAGGCCGGTCCCGGCCCGGATGGCGTCGAGGGTCTCGGGGGTCGGCGGCCGGTCGGCGTACCGGGCGCGCAGGATCGTGCGGGCGGGGTCGGTGCTGGTCAGCCGGGGCAGCAGGCCGATGACGGCGAGGACCGCGAGGAGCGCGCCGAGGCGTCCGGCGAGGTACTTCACCCGGTCATCCGACGCGGGTGTCTGCGGTGATGAGGGTGCGTTCCATCGGGTCGAGCGCGACACCGCGGACGCGGCTGTCGTCGTAGCCCTGGACGAAGCGTTCGTGGAGCAGCGGGACGAGGGCGTCGGTGCCCAGAACGTCTGCCTCGGCGGTCATCGCGGCGCGGTGGCGGGCGTCCGTTCCGGCGAGTGCGGAGGCCTTGTCCACGTCGGCGTCGACGCGCTTGTCGCAGAGCTGCGAGATGTTGAAGCTGCCGTCGCAGGTGAAGTCGGAGGCGAGGTAGGAAACCGGGTCGGCGGTGTCCAGGAGGGTGTTGCGGGCCTGGATGAAGGCGTCGTACTTGCCGGCGAGGGCGTCGGCCTCCAGCTGGGCGTAGTCGCGGACGACCTGCTTGACGGTGAAGCCGCGCTTCCGGAGCTGCTGCTGGACGACGGTGGCGACCTCGGGGAGTTCGGGCCGGTTGGTGTAGGTGGCCAGCACGATCTGCTTTGTCTTCGCGATCTGCGCCTTGCCGGCGGCCTTCGCCCGGCCGGCCGGGTCCTGGCGGGCTGCGGCGGCCCATGGCACGCCGGGTCCGAGGAGGCCCTGCGCGCTGTCGGCGCGGCCTTCGTAGACGGCCTTGACGAGGGCCTCGGAGTCGATCGCCTCGCGGGCGGCTGCGCGCATCGCGGGGTCGCTGAAGACGCCGTGCTCGGTGTTGAGGGAGAGGCCGTTGGTGCGGGCGGAGGGGAACTCGTGGACGAGCCCGTCGCCGAGGAGGGAGGCCTGCGAGATCGGTACGTACTCGGCGACGTCGACGGCCTCGGTGCGCAGGGCGTTGGCGCGGGCGGTGCCGTCGGCCACGAACGTCACGTCGACGCCGGGGGCCTTCGCCTTGCCGCCCCAGTAGTGGTCGTTGCGTTCCAGGGTGGCGCTGACGGCTCCCTGGACCGAGGCGAGGGTGAAGGGCCCGGTGGCGTGTCCGGCGGGGTTCACCTTGCCGTCGCGGTAGGCGGCGGCCGACAGGACGGCGAGGGAGGGGTTGGCGAGGCGCTGGGGCAGCAGCGGATCGGCCTCGGTGGTGACGACCCGTACGGCGCCGTCGCCGCCGGCCGTCGCGGTGATGCCGGTGTCGGACAGGACGCGGGGCTTGGGCGAGGCCTTCTGGGCGGCGTTCAGGGACCGGGCGACGGCGGCCGCGTCGACCTTCGTGCCGTCCTGGAAGGACGCCTGGCGCAGGGTGAAGGTCCACGCCTTCGGGCTCTCGCGCTTCCAGGAGGCGGCCAGCGCGGGCTTCGCGGCGCCTTCGCGGTCGAGGGAGGTGAGGCCTTCGATGACCGAGAGGCGGCTGAGGTTGACGGCGTCGTCGCCGTAGGGGGACATCGCCTGGGCGGGCGGGAAGGCCATGACGACCCGGAGGCGTTGCCCGCCGCCCGACGCGCTCCCGGTGTCGTCCGCGCCGCTGGAGCAGGCGGTGGCGAGCGGGACGAGGAGGGCGGCCGCGGTCAGCGGCAGCGTGGCGCGACGGAGGCGGGACGTGGGCATGGCAACGACCTTATATGAAAACGATTGTCATTTGAAGTGGTGGGGACCGGTGCGACGACCCCGGGAGGGCGCCGGTTCAGCCGGCGGCGGGCACCGGCAGCTCGAAGTGGACGACGCTCTGGCCCCGGCCGGGCAGGGTGCGCTCGTCGCACACCTCCCGCGCGAGGGACCGCCAGAACGGCTCGGCGCCCGGCACGGAGGGATCGGTGTGCAGGTAGACCGCCTCGTACCCGCCGGCCCGCGCGACGAAGTCGCACAGCTCGCGCACCAGCCGCCGCGCCAGCCCGTGCCTGCGGTGCTCCGGCGCCACATAGATCCGGCACAGCTGGGCGGTGCTGCCGGACGGGAAGCGGTCCGCGACCCACTGCGGGTTGGGCGGCGCCTGCGGCCCCCGGTCGCGTACGGCGCCCGTCGCGACGATCTCGCCGTCGCGCTCGACCACCAGCAGGGTGCAGCGCGCGGGCCGCAGGTAACTGGCCTCGGGATCGATGATGTCGGCGTGCCAGCGCGGTACGTAGCCGGACCTCAGGTCGCGGTAGACGGTGTCGAGCATCACGGCCCGCGCCCCGTCGACGTCATGGGGAGTGGCGGTGCGCAGGATGTATCCGCCGGCATCGGCCCGTACCTCGGCCGCCGTCGTCGTACTCATCCCGGAGCCTCTCCCGTCCCTCGCGTCACCTCATTGCCGTACCAGGGTACGTGCAAGTGATGTGCAACAAGGCCGCGGGCCCGACGGTCCGCCGGGCCCGCCGGACTGGCTCCGGGGCAGGTCAGGCCAGTCGGTAGACCAGCGCGGTGGCGATTCCCGCGATGCCCTCCGCACGGCCGGTGAAGCCGAGTCCGTCGGAGGTGGCGGCGGAGAGCGAGACCGGCGCGCCCACGGCGGCGGACAGCACCCGCTGCGCCTCGTCGCGCCGTTTGCCGATCTTCGGCCGTACGCCGACGACCTGGACGGCGATGTTGCCGATCTCGAAGCCCTCGGACCGCACGATCCGGGCCGCCTCGGTCAGCAGCGTGACCCCAGCGGCGCCGGACCACTCGGGGCGCCCGGTACCGAAGTGCTGCCCGAGGTCGCCGAGGCCCGCGGCCGAGAACAGCGCGTTGCACGCGGCGTGCGCGACGACGTCCGCGTCGGAGTGCCCGGCGAGCCCCGGGCCCTCGCCCTCCCAGAGCAGACCCGCGCACCACAGCTCGCGGCCCTCCTCGAAGGCGTGAATGTCGGTACCGATCCCGACGAGCGGGATCACCGGCGCGTCGCGTCGGCCGGAAACCGGCTGCTCCTCAGAAGCCATCGTTCGCCCTCCTGCGTGCGAGAACCGCTTCGGCCAGGACCAGGTCCAGCGGCCGGGTCACCTTGAACGCCTCCTCGTGTCCGGGCACCACCACGACGGGCGCCCCGAGCTGCTCGACCAGGCCCGCGTCGTCGGTCGCGCCCTCGCCGCTGACGGCGACCCGCTCGTGGGCCCGCACCAGCGTGTCGCGGTCGAAGCCCTGCGGCGTCTGCACCGCGCGCAGCCTGGAGCGCACCGGCGTGGAGAGCACCGGTTCGGGCTCCCCCGGCGCACCCGGCTCGACCTCCTTGACGGTGTCCGCCAGCGGCAGCGCCGGGACGACGGCGAGCGCCCCGTCGCGTACCGCCTCGACCACCGCGTCCACCGTGTCGACGGGCACCAGCGGGCGGGCCGCGTCGTGCACGAGGACGGCGGACACATCGGCGGGCAGTGCGTCCAGGCCGAGCTTCACCGACTCCTGGCGGGTGTCGCCACCTGGCACGACGAGGAATTCGGTGCGCTCGGGCAGGGCGTGTTCGTCGAGCAGGCTGCGGACCTCGGGGGCGCCGTCGGGCGGGGCGACGACCACGACCAGGGAGACCTGGCGGGAGGCCGCCATGGCCCGTACGGCGTGGACGAGCATGGGTGTTCCGCCCAGCGCGCGCAGCGCCTTGGGGGCGCCGGGGCCGAGCCGTACACCGCGGCCGGCCGCGGGAATCACGGCGGCGGTGCGGCCTGGAAACGATTGATCAGACATCGGTTGCACTCCGAAGCATCGGCATGTTTGTCTCCACGGCCGACGTGGGTATGGCCTCAATCGAGCCGGGCGCTACGCCATGACTCGACCGGGACCCTTTCCGTGACCCCGGGCGAGACGAGGACCGCCCCGGCCGCTCGGGATCGGCCTGACACGTCGACTTCACAAGATCGCGAGCAAAGTACCGGGGGATCGTCGCCGAGGCCAACGCGTCGGCGCATCGAGAACAACATCCGGGACGCCTGGGCCTTGCCCGTCGGCGTCCTTGCGCCCGGAATCCGGAATATGGCCGGAATCCGCGTGTCCGAAAATCCGCAGTCGGACGCCCGGAATCCGTCGCCGGCCATGCGTTCATGTCCGGGGTCGGACCCATGCCCGGACATGCCGCAGCGCCCGACGACAGGCCGTTCAAACGGCTGGTCAGCGGGCACCGCGGCACATTATTTACGCCTTCGACCGGTGCGATCCGGTTTCAGACATCAGGCACGAGCACAGCACGAGCACTTC
The DNA here is from genome assembly GCF_003751445.1 of Streptomyces sp. 840.1. Taxonomy (NCBI): domain Bacteria; kingdom Bacillati; phylum Actinomycetota; class Actinomycetes; order Kitasatosporales; family Streptomycetaceae; genus Streptomyces; species Streptomyces sp. 840.1. The sequence continues at coordinate 1,808,091 of NZ_RJUU01000001.1, forward strand.
AGGACGCGAGGACCTCGTCGAGCAGAGCCTCGGCCTTGTCCTCGTTGGTGTTCTCCGCGAGAGCGAGCTCACTCACCAGGATCTGGCGAGCCTTGGCGAGCATGCGCTTCTCACCTGCGGAGAGTCCACGCTCGCGCTCACGACGCCACAGGTCACGAACTACTTCCGCGACCTTGATGACATCGCCGGAGGCGAGCTTTTCGAGATTTGCCTTGTAGCGTCGGGACCAGTTCGTCGGCTCTTCGGCATACGGCGCGCGCAGCACCTCGAAGACCCGGTCCAGCCCTTCCTGCCCGACTACGTCACGCACACCCACGAACTCCGCATTGTCCGCCGGTACACGCACCGTCAAGTCGCCCTGAGCGACCTTGAGCACCAAGTAGGTCTTGTCCACGCCTTTGATCTGGCGAGTTTCGATAGCCTCGATCAGCGCGGCCCCGTGATGGGGATAGACCACGGTGTCGCCAACCTTGAACGTCATGTGACAGGTACCCCTTCCGTGGCTATCAAGAGTAACACGAGAACAGCTTCTCCTGAATGGCGTTTTCGCAGGTCAGGGCATATCTCGGGGCTTGACAACTGAGACACGTACGTGCTGCGGAAGGTCCCTCGGGGACGGTATTCGCAGGTCGGAGCGGCTGTACGGGCGAGGAGAAACGCGGACGTTACACCCGTCGGAACTTGCTCGGAAGGGACCTAACGTCCCGTTTTGCCGGGTTCAGGATGGTGAACTTTCCGTACTCCGTTCGAGGATCGATCACCCGTACGGCGGTAAGTGCGGATGGCCAATGAAATTGATCAACGGTCGGCCGTCGGGTGGATGTCGCGGGGATTATGCGCAATGAATGCGCCGGAGCACGCCGGGGCCGGTGGAACTCCCGGGAACTCCTTGGGAAGCACGGGGAACTCCTGGAGGAAGCACCGGCCGAACGCCCGGCGGAATTGATCAAGCCTGTTATGTGAACGGCTTGCGAATGATCACCTCCGGGCCGGCCGCGATCCCCGGGGCGTCCGGGGGGCGGGTCGGTTGCGGGCCGGGGACAGCGGCTCGGTAACCTGACCGCTGTCACACCGCTTGGGGCGACTTCGACACGACTCGCCCGACCCCGTCCGTAAGTCCGCTCGTCCAAGGAGTTGCCCCCGCCGTGAGCCGCAGCCTTCGACACGGCGCTCTCGCCGCCACCGCCATCGCGTTCTCGATCGCCGCGCTCTCCGCATGTGGTGCGGGCAAGAACGCGCAGACGCTCGAAGTCAGGCCCGACAACGCCGCCACCTCGGTCGGCGCCATCAAGATCCAGAACGCCAATGTCGTCACCCAGCCGGAAGGCGGCGCCAAGGGCCCGGCCGTTGTGATCGCCACGGTGTTCAACAACAGCACCAAGGCGGAGACCCTCAACGCCATCGCCCTGACCGGCACCAGCGCCTCCGTGCAGCTGCACCCCGCCAAGGGCACCGGGCCGCTCGTCGTACCGGCCGGCGGCCGGGTCGTGCTCGGCGGCAAGGGCAACGCGGCCGCCGTGATCGAGAACGGCAGCGAGGCCACGCAGAACGGCAACGTCCAGAACCTGGTCTTCAAGTTCAGCGAGTCCGGCGACATCCCGCTGGGCGCCACCGTCGTCCCGGCCACCAGCTACTTCAAGGGCTTCGGCCCCAGCGCGCTCCCGGAGCTGCCGAACGCGACGGCCTCGAACTCGGCCGACGCGACGCCCTCCGGCTCCGCCACTGGGACCCCGGGCGACCCGTCCGACACCCCGTCCGGGTCGGCCTCGTCGAGCGACACGGCCACCCCGACCGACGCGGCGTCCGACTCGGCACAGCCGAACACCTGACCCGCGAGCAGAGGCGAGCACAGGCGGACCGTCGCGCGAGCGCACCCGGGCCCGTTCGAGTGCACGCGGACTCGCGAAAGCGCGCATACGGCTGAGGCGCCTCCCGGGCCGGGAGGCGCCTCAGCCGTATGCGCGCTCGCGGCGGGCAGTGGGCCGGTTTACGGCTCGAACTTGTACCCGAGGCCCCGCACCGTGACCAGGAACCTCGGCGCGCCCGGGTCGGGCTCGATCTTGGCGCGCAGCCGCTTGACGTGGACGTCGAGCGTCTTGGTGTCGCCCACGTAGTCGGCGCCCCAGACCCGGTCGATCAGCTGCATCCGGGTCAGCACCCGCCCGGCGTTGCGCAGCAGCATCTCCAGCAGGTCGAACTCCTTCAGCGGGAGGTCGACCTTGCCGCCGGAGACCGTGACGACGTGGCGGTCCACGTCCATCCGGACCGGGCCGGCCTCCAGGGCGGCCGGGGTGACCTCCTCCGGCTCGCCCCGGCGGCGCAGCACCGCGCGGATGCGGGCGACGAGCTCACGCGAGGAGAAGGGCTTGGTCACATAGTCGTCGGCTCCTATTTCCAGGCCGACGACCTTGTCGATCTCGCTGTCCTTGGCCGTGACCATGATCACGGGGACGTTGGACTTGCTGCGCAGCTGCCGGCAGACCTCGGTGCCGGGCAGTCCGGGCAGCATCAGGTCGAGCAGTACGAGGTCGGCGCCATTGCGCTCGAACTCGTCCAGGCCGTCGGGACCCGTGGCCGCGATGGCGACCTCGAAGCCTTCCTTACGGAGCATGTAGGACAGGGCGTCGCTGAAGGATTCCTCATCCTCGACGACAAGCACTCGGGTCACGGAAGAGCCTCCGGGGCAGGGAATGAATCAAGAGTGTCGGGGGCGGCGGCCGGGTACGGCCCCTCGTCGCCGTTGACGATGAGCGGTCCGCCAGATGTGCGGTCCCGTTCCCTCACGGCGCCCGCTTCGGGCAGCCGCAGGGTGAAGGTGGAGCCCTGTCCCTCCGAGCTCCAGACGGTGACCTCCCCGCCGTGCGAGGCGGCCACGTGCTTGACGATGGCGAGGCCGAGGCCGGTGCCACCGGTGGCCCGTGAGCGGGCCGGGTCGACGCGGTAGAAGCGTTCGAAGACCCGCTCGCGGTCCTTCTCCGAGATGCCGATGCCCTGGTCGGTCACGGCTATCTCGATCTCGTCCCCGCCGGACACGGCCACCCGGCGGGCGGCGATGCCGACGCGGGTGCGGGCGGGGCTGTAGTTGACGGCGTTCTCGACGAGGTTGCCGAGAGCGGCGGCGAGCTGGCCCCGGTTGCCCCAGATGCGGAGCTCGGCGGTGCCGCCCGCGGCCATGGTGATCTGTTTGGAGCCGGCCTGCTGCCGGCAGCGGTCGATGGCCTCCGCGACCAGTTCGTCCACCCGGACCGGTTCGGCGTCCTCCAGTGGGTCGTCGTTCTGCACCCGGGAGAGGTCGATGAGCTCCTGTACGAGGTTGGTGAGCCGGGTCGCCTCGATCTGCATCCGGCCCGCGAAGCGTTCCACCGCCTCCGGGTCGTCGGAGGCGTCCATGACGGCCTCCGACAGCAGGGACAGCGCCCCGGTCGGGGTCTTGAGCTCGTGGCTGACGTTGGCGACGAAGTCACGCCGTACCGCTTCGATGCGGCGGGCCTCGGTGAGGTCCTCGACCAGCAGCAGCACCAGCCGGGAGCCCAGCGGGGCGACCCGGGCGGAGACCGCGAGGGCCTCGCCCCGGCCGGTACCGCGGCGCGGAAGGTCCAGTTCGACCTGGCGTATCTCACCGTCGCGGCGGGTGTCCCTGGCCATGTTCAGCATCGGTTCGACGGCGAGCCGCCCGCCCCTGACCAGCCCCAGCGCGTACGCGGCGGAGCTGGCCTTGACGACGCTGTCGCTCTCGTCGAGCACGACGGCCGAGGAGCTGAGCACGGACAGGACCGTGTCGACCCCGGGGGGCAGGGGGGCATTGCTGTCGGGCCGCAGGGAGGTACGCGTCGGCTTCTTCTGGTCGCGCTCGCTCCAGCGGAACGCCAGCATGGCGATCACACCGGTACACAGCCCGGCGATCGCTGCAGCTGCGGCGACCGCCGCGTTCACGTCCATAGCTCCAGGTTATGCGGCCGGGCGGACACTCTCCCAGCCATCCGAGTGCCTACTCGAACACTCGTCGCCCAGAGTTCACCGAGGAGCAAGCGCCGGTTCACTTGGCCGGTCGGAACCCGACGCGTACGGCCGTCACGGTGGCAACGTGGGGTTCAGAGCTGGCCCCGGCCTCGGTTAAGGACTGGAGAGGGACTTCCCATGCGTGACGCGTACCACGAGGAACTCGACTCGATCGGCGAGGGGCTGGTCGAGATGGCCAGGCTCGTCGGGTCGGCGATCGGCCGGGCGACGACGTCCATGCTCGATGCCGACCTGAAGCTCGCGGAGACCGTGATCGCCGCGGACCAGAAGGTCGACGACCTCCAGCACGACCTGGAGGCCAGGGCCATCGCGCTGCTGGCCCGCCAGCAGCCGGTGGCGACGGACCTGCGGATCGTGGTGACCTCGCTCCGGATGAGCGCCGACCTGGAGCGCTCGGGCGACCTCGCCCAGCACGTCGCCAAGCTGGCCCGGCTGCGCTTCCCGCAGTCGGCGGTGCCGCACGACCTGCACGCCACCATCCTGGAGATGGGGCAGCTGGCGCAGCGCCTGATGGCCAAGGCCGCCGAGGTGATCATCACCAAGGACGTCGATCTGGCGCTCCAGCTGGAGCAGGACGACGACGAGATGGACCTGCTGCACCGCACGCTGTTCCAGCACCTGATGGACGACCGGTGGAAGCACGGCATCGAGACGGCCGTGGACGTGACGCTGCTGGGCCGCTACTACGAGCGGTTCGCCGACCACGCCGTGTCGGTGGCCAAGCGCGTCGTGTACCTGGTGACGGGCGAGCACGCGGACGACATCCAGCAGGCGGCGCCGGTCGAGGGCGCGTAGCCGGAAGCGGCAGGCGTACGACGGCGCACTTCCTCGCACATGCGTTCCTGCGCGTGTGCGCCGTTGATGCGCCTGCCCGGGTGGGCATGCAATGGGGTGGGGCGGCACGACTTGTCCGTACGCCCCGGTCGTGGGCCCCGTGCGGGCGTACGGCCCTGTCGTACGCCTTGAGGAGGAACCATGGCCGATTCCCCCACGCCCGAACCCCAGCAGGAGACACCCGCCGACGTGGCGCACGGAGCCGTCCTCGGCGCCTGCGGCTGCGGCTCGGGCTGCGGGTGCGGATGCCAGTCCGGAGCGCCGTGCCAGTGCGGCGGCTGCTCGGGCTGACGGACACGACGCGGCGGCGGGCGCCCCGTGCGGGGTGCCCGCCGCGTGCGACTGTGCGGGTCAGACCGTGCGGGGCGGCGGTGAGCTCGTGGCGGGTGCCGTACTGGTGCCGGTCCCGGTGACCTCGACGGAACCCTGGCCGCTCTCCACCGTCATGCCCGCCTGCGGCAGGTTCCGCATCAGCAGCCAGTACCCGAACGCGGCGGCGGTGCCCAGGACCGCGCACATCCCCCACAGCCACCCGGCCCCGAAGTGGTCGATGACCACCCCGGACAGCAGCGGGGCGACCAGCGCGGCGGCGGCCCAGGAGAGCGTGTACATCCCCTGGTAGCGGCCCCGGCCGTGGGCCGGTGAGAGCTGGACGACCAGCCCGTTCTGCACGGGCGCGTTGACGATCTCGGCGACCGTCCACACGCAGATCGTCAGCGCGTACACGGCGACGGACCCGGCGAACGCGGTCAGCCCGAACCCGTACCCCGCCAGCAGCGACGACACGATGAGCAGCCGGCGCGGGTCGCGGTGCTGGATGAGGCGGGTGACCGGGATCTGGAGGACCACGATCAGCACACCGTTGACGGCGATGGCGGTACCGAAGTCGGAGCTGCTGAACCCGTCCGTCCCCATGGCCACCGGCAGCCCCACGTACCCCTGCTGGAAGATCAGGGCGATGACGAAGGACAGCCCGACGACCCCCATGAACCGCCCGTCGCGCAGCACCGTGGCGAGCCGCACGCCGTCGGCGTCCGGGACTCCCGGCGCACCGGCGGCAGTGGTGGGCGAGGCGGCCTTCTCCGGGCGGGACTCCGGCACCTTCAGGAAGACGACGACGGCGCAGAACAGGGTCATCACCGCCTCGGCGACGAAGCCGGCGCGATAGCTGTACTCCGCGATGAACCCGGCACCGGCCGAGGAGACCGCGAAGCCCAGATTGATCGCCCAGTAGTTGAGCGAGAAGGCCCGGACCCGGTCCTTCGCCGGGACGATGTCAGCGATCATCGCCTGGACGGCGGGCCGGGAGGCGTTGCTCGACATGCCGACGAAGAAGGCGACAGCGGCGATGGCCACCGGATGGACCATGAAGCCGAGCACCGCCACCGAGACGGCCGTCGAGACCTGCGCGGCCAGCATCGTGGGCCGCCGCCCGAACCGGTCGGCCATCACCCCCGCCCCGAGCGAGGACACGACCCCGCCGAGCCCGTGCAGCGCGGCGACCAGCCCGGCGTACGAGGCGGAGTAGCCCCGGTCCAGGGTCAGGTACAGGGCCATGAACGTGGCGACGAAGGCCCCGAGCCGGTTGACCAGGGTGCTGGTCCACAGCCACCAGAACTCCCTGGGGAGCCCGGAGACGGTGTCACGGGTGGCCCGTCTCAGCGCGGTGACAGACATGCGGGTTCCCCCCGGGACGTAAGAAAGCGCATCGGCGACGTCAGGTATCGGATCAGCGACGCAAGGAATCGGATCGGCGGCGGCCACCGGCACACCGGGCCGTTCCACCACCGAGCCGAACACTACGAACCCCGGATTCAGCCCTGCCACTCAATTGACGCCTGCCGTCAATCGAAGCCGCGCCCCCCTCGCGGCCCCCGTCCGGCTGTCCGCTCCGTGGCCGGGCGCGCGCGGCCCGCACGGGTTCGATTACGCTCGGACGCATGGCCGACGCACCGTACAAGCTGATCCTCCTCCGCCACGGCGAGAGCGAATGGAACGCGACAAATCAGTTCACCGGTTGGGTGGACGTCAACCTGACCCAGAAGGGCGAGAAGGAGGCGGTCCGCGGCGGTGAGCTGCTCACGGAGGCCGGCCTGCTTCCCGACGTCGTGCACACCTCGCTCCAGAAGCGCGCGATCCGCACCGCCCAGCTCTCGCTGGAAGCCGCGGACCGCCACTGGATCCCCGTGCACCGCTCCTGGCGGCTGAACGAGCGCCACTACGGCGCCCTCCAGGGCAAGGACAAGGCCCAGACCCTCGCCGAGTTCGGCGAGGAGCAGTTCATGCTCTGGCGCCGCTCCTACGACACCCCGCCCCCGGAGCTCGCCGACGGCGCCGAGTACTCGCAGAGCGGCGACGCCCGCTACGCGACGATCCCGCCGGAGCTGCGCCCGCGCACGGAGTGCCTCAAGGACGTCGTCGTGCGCATGCTGCCGTACTGGTACGACGGCATCGTCCCGGACCTGCTGGCCGGCCACACGGTCCTGGTCGCCGCGCACGGCAACAGCCTCCGCGCCCTGGTCAAGCACCTCGACGGCGTCTCCGACGCCGACATCGCGGGCCTGAACATCCCGACGGGCATCCCGCTCGCCTACGAACTGGACGCGGACTTCCGCCCCTTGAAGCCGGGCGGCACCTACCTCGACCCGGACGCGGCGAAGGCCGCCATCGAGGCTGTGAAGAACCAGGGCAAGAAGAAGTAAGCACACTCGAAGCAGCCCCCCGCCTTGCGGTTTCTCCGCGAGGCGGGGGCTTTTTGCAAGCAGGGAACGCCGGTTGGTCCGCGCGCATACCCTCGCGAGATGACGGTCGAGGAAGGCGCGGGGGAAGCCCGGCAGGCGAGTATCGGCGGCTTCGCCACTCAACTGGCGGGCCGCGCAAGCGGTCTGGTGAGCTGGGTGGGCGCGCTGGTCCTGCCGGCGTTGTCCGTCTTCGGCACTCTCCACTGGGCCTGGTCGCTCTTCTCGCCGCTGCTGGTGCTGACAGGCCTCCTCGTGTGGGCCGAGGCCGTCAGGACCAGGCAGGACACCTCACGGCTGCGGCGGTCGGGGCGGCCTGCGGTGGCGGAGGTCGTCGGCACGGAACGGACCGACCCCGGAGACGGATCGCCGGACGTTGCGGTGCTCACCTTGCGGATCAGCGGCGCGGGCGTCCCGTCCTTCGGGGCGACGTACCGGTGCGACCACGATGCCCGCTTCAGGGCCGGGGCGCGGTTCGTGGCTGTCGTGGATCCGTCCGACAACCTCTTCACCCTGCGGCCCCTGCGAACCGGACGAACCGCACGAACACCGCGAACCCCGTGAGCCACGCGCGCCGTTCGAGCCGCACGCGCCCTGCTCGCCGCGCGAGTCCCGCGAGATTCCGCCCGTCCCGCAGACCACGCACCGCGCCGCAGCCACTAACGTGGCACGAGAGCAAGGAGAGCGGGGAGAGCAACCATGGGTGAGCCCCTGAAGACCTTTGTCGGCGGCGCCGAGGTCGAGGTGCCCAACAGCATCCCGGCCATCCGCGCCGCCCTGCCCGAGGCGAGACGCGAGGAGTTCGACGGTGCCATCAACGGGGCCGGGGTGCATGAGATCCACGCCGTGATGCGGCACTGGATGCTGGAGGCCGTACCCGATCCGGAGGCCGAGCGGATCCTGGACCGGCTGGCCCGGGACGAGGCCGAGAGGCGGAGCGTCGCTTGAGCTTCCGTATCTCCTATGCGCCACCCGCCGATGACACCCTGGCCAAGATGCGGGACGGCGACATCTTCCGTCAGCAGATGGCGCGTTCGCTGGGGCGCGAGCCTTACGGGCACGGGTCCTCGGCCGTCAAGGAGGAGCACGATCGCCGTGAGGCCACCGTCGCCGGGGCGATCGTGCTCTATTACGTCTCCGGGTCGGTCCTGACCGTCACCGTGGTGCGGCTCGTCCCGCTGCCCTGACCTTGCGTCAGGCCAGCTTGGCGACCTGCGCGTCGATCACGGCGGTCGGCAGCTCGAAGTCCTTGCCGGACGCGGCCGCGGCCAGGTTGAGCGCCGTGAACGAGGCGACCGTGGAGCCCTGCCGGACCTGCACGAGCTTCATCGTCATCCGGTCGCCGTCCGATTCGGTGTTCACCGTCCAGCCGGCGGCCTCCTCGCCGCCCTCGACCTTCGCCTCCGTGATCTTGACGATCTTCTGCTTGGAACCGGCGGCCGTCAGCGTGAAGCCGGACGCGCACCCGCTCGCCGCGGTCCGCAGGCCGGCCACCGACTCCTCGGCGCCCTTGCCCTCGTAGGAGGAGAGCGTGGTGAGCGTCGTCGTGATGTCGAAGGCGGCCTCGAACGCCTCGTCGGCGTCCGCGCTGTTGTCGTCGACGCCCTTCTTCGGCTCGCTGGTCACCTTGCGCTTGGTGGACGCGGCGGGGGTACCGGTCGCGGCGCCCATCAGCGCGTCGGCGAAGACGTCGCAGGCGGCCTTGTCCGCGGTGATGTCATCGGCGGAGACGGAGTCCTCGGGGCCGGCCTTGGCGACCTTGTGGCCCTTGACCTCGCCCTGGACGAGCGCGACGTCCTCCAGCTCGGCGGCGCTCAGCACCTTCGCGGCGGAGGGCTGGGCCGAAGAGGTGCCGGCCGCCTTGCCCTTGTCGCCGCCCTCCTTGTCCGCGACGTCCGAACCGCAGGCCGCGGTGAGCAGGGCCAGGGACATCACGGTCGCGGCAACAGCGGTACGGCGTATGGCAGTGGGTCGCATGGCCCATCCTTCTGTGTCAAAGTCGTTCCGCCCGCACGAAGGCAGCCCTCGCCGGGTTCGGCGCGGCCGGGAGATCGTGGGGGTGCACCAACTCTATGAGCCCGCAGGGGTTTGGCAACGGGTCAGACCGGGCATCGCCCCTGATCGTGACTACGTCGTGATCACTCCGAGCGCGCTCTGAGCTGGGCCTTCCCCCGGCGGCCGCCACCGCACGCACCGGGGTGACCGCCCGAAGGGGGCCCGCAGATGCCGGTCGATTCCGTTCTGTCCGCAGTGTTCGGTTGCATAGGTGTGCCGCCGGAGCTGATCGCCTCGTGCGAACCGCTCACCGGCGGCACGTACAACGCCGTCACCCGGGTCGAACTCACCGACGGCCGCGCGTGGGTGGTGAAGACGCCGCCGGCTGCGAAGGCCGGAGCGCACCTCGGTTACGAGCGCGACCTGCTGGTCAACGAGGTCGCCTTCTACAGCGCGGCGGCCGCCCTCCCCGAGGAGGCCCCGGTCCCCCGCGTCGTGCACAGCGGGCTCGACCCGGCCGCCCCCGGCGGCGCGTACGTGGTCATGACGGCGTGCCCCGGGCTGCCCTGGCACGAGGCCGGCCCCACGATGGCCGACGGCGAGGAGCAGCGGCTGCGCGGGGAGCTCGGCCGGGCCGTCGGCCTGCTGCACACCGTCGCGGCGCCCGGCGGATTCGGCTACCCGTCGGCGGCGCTCGCCCCGTTGGCGCCCACCTGGCGGGCCGCGTTCACCACGATGACCGACGCCGTGCTGGAGGACGCGCTGGGATATGCGGCGAGGCTGCCCCGTAGCGTCCAGGACATCCGTGCGCTGCTCGGCGCAGCCTCGTACGTACTGGACGACGTCACGCGCCCCGCCCTGGTCCACTTCGACCTGTGGCAGGGCAACATCCTGGTCGCCGGGGAGCCGGGGTCGCGGCGGATCGGCGGGATCATCGACGGGGAGCGGATGTTCTGGGGCGACCCGGCCGCCGACTTCGTCTCGCTCGCCCTCTTCGGGGACATCGAGGAGGACAAGGACTTCCTTGCCGGTTACGGGAGTTCGGCGCCGGGCGGGCCCGTGGCGTTCGACGGCTCCCTGCGGCTGCGGCTCGCGCTCTACCGCTCGTACCTCTACCTGATCATGCTGGTGGAGACGGTGCCCCGCAAGACGTCCGGGGACGACCTGGAGTGGACGTGGAACGCGGTGGCGCCCCGGCTCGAAGCGGCCCTCGCTGAGGTGGAGTCGGCGCCTCGGTCACGGGGGTGAGCGCGGCGCCGACGGCCCGGGGGTGCCGCCTCGTCAGCCGAGCAGGGCCCGTTGGGCGTCGTGCAGGTTCTGCGGGCGGACGGTCTCCGGTGTGCCGTACGCCTCCAGGCGGGTGTGCAGGTCGCCGGTGAAGTCGGGGACGTCGATCTGGTCGAACTCCGTCACCTCGCTGATTCCGACGCTCGCGCTGTAGGGGGCGAGGCCGTCGATGCGCATCAGTCCGGCCCGGCCGTTGGTCACCCGGATGTTCCAGTGCGTGAAGCGGGCGCCGAACAGGGGTCCGGCGCTCGCGTCGCCGCCGTGCCGGCCGTTGTTGTTCACGGTGATGTCGGTGCGGACGTTCGCGAACGGCATCCCCCGGTGCGAGTCGAACGTCCCCATCTCCATCACCCCGCGCGACCAGGCGTTGTAGCTGGACAGGCCCTCGACGTTGATGCCGTGCAGCTGGGTCCCGGCGGGCGCGGGGACGGTGCGCTGCTCGATGGTGAAGTCCTCGATCAGGTTGTCGTGGCTGCCCTCGCGGCAGTAGTACGGGTGGTGCGAGCCCCGTCCCGCGACCCTCGTGCGCCGCAGGGTGCAGGCGGAGGCGCCGATCAGCCCGAAGCCGTTGTCGACGTGGCGGACGGTGATGTCGTCGGCCCAGCAGTCGTACGCGCACTGGAACGCGACGCCGTTGTACCCCTTGTCCAGCAGGTGCTGCGACTGCGGGGTCTCGACCGCTTCGAGCGTGAGTCCCTCGACGCCGGAGCCGGTGAGCGGGTCGGCGAGTGTGGTCAGGCGGGGGTCCCACTCGGGGCGGACGTCGAGCGGGAGGGGGCGCTCCAGGGTGACCCTGCGGCCGTGCACGGCGGTGATGCGGACGGGCCATTCGTAGGGGACGTACGAGGTCAGCTTCGTCTTGTCGTCCCAGTAGTACGCCTCGGGGCCCGGACCGCCGCCCGCCATGTGCTCCAGCAGGGTGTGCGCGGAGTCGTCGGCGAGGCGGAGCAGGACGAGGGCGCCTCGCTTCAGCTTCCGGGTGTCGTCGACGGTGATCGTACGGTCGCCGAGGCGGGCGGGCGCGACGGTGGTCAGGGTGCGCCACTCGTCGCGCTTGTTGCCGGTCCAGCCCTCGAAGGGCCAGTCCTTCGCCTTGATGGCGTCGGTGAGTGAGGTCCAACGGGCTTCGGGGCAGAGCCAGATGAGGCCGCCGGCCCAGGACCAGCTGGACTTGTCGCCGCCGTACCGGCTGCCGTAGACGCCGATCAGTTCGGTGAGGCTGCGGGTCGCGTACAGCTTGGTGCGGCCGCTGCCCGCGCCGCGTACGACGACGTCGCTGTGGCCGATGCGGATGATGTCGTCGATGCGGTACGTGCCCGCCGGGATGAGCACCGTGCCACCGCCGCGCTCTCCGGCAGCGGCGATGGCACGGTTGATCGCGGGGGCGGCGTCGGCGGAGTTGTCGGGCTCGGCGCCGTAGTGCAGGACGTTGACGGTGCAGCCGCGGCCGGCGCGGCGGCCGGGGAGGTCGGAGCCAGCCCGGTAGCCGGCCCTGCCGATGAACGGGATCTGCGGGTGCGTGAGGGGTGCCGAGGCGAACTCCCGCCAGAGCGCGGAGGTCTGCGCTCCGCCGCCCGCACCGGCCGGGGCCGCGCCGCGGCCTGTCGCGGTGGCGTCTCCGGCCGCCGCGAACGCCGTCCCGCTGCCGGCCGCTCCGGTGACCGCCACCGCCGCTACGGCCACCGCGCTGCCGAGCAGTCCACGCCTGCTGATGTTCCCCATGGTTGCCATGAGCTCGATCCGCCTTTCATGGATGTGAACGACGTTCATGTCTGCGTCGGCGGTGAGCATGCCACGGCACCCGGTCGCGACGGAAGGGTCGTGCGCCGGGGAATTGGCAGGCGAAAGGCCTCAGTTGGCGGGTGTCAGCCAGTGGGGCGCTGAGTCAGATGTGTGAACGCGTCCAGGTTTCGGGTGGACTCGCCGCGCGACACCCGCCACTCGTACTCCTTGCGGATCGCGCCCGCGAACCCGAGCTCCAGGAGGGGGTTGAAGGCACCGTCGGCGGCCTCCAGGACCACACCCAGCAGCCGGTCCAGCTCCTCGGGCGTGACCACGGACAGCGGCAGTTTGCCGACGAGGTAGACGTCCCCGAGCGAGTCGACCGCGTAACTCACACCGAACAGACGGAGGTTGCGCTCCAGCAGCCAGCGGTGCACCGCCGGCTCGTTCTCGTCGGGATGCCGGATGACGAAGGCGTTGACGGAGAGCGAGTGCTTTCCGACGAGCAGCGAGCAGGTGGTGGAGAGCTTGCGGGTGCCGGGCAGCTGGACGACGTAGCTCCCCGGGGCGGGGCTCTCCCAGTCGAGCCCGGCATCGTCGAGCGCCGTCCCGATGACCTGCGCCACCTGATCGGCCCGCGTCACCTGGTCGGCCTGTGCCGCGTGCTCGGCCCGCGCCGTCTGATCGGCCTGCCCGGCCTGGGTCTTCGGCGCTTCCTCGGGTGCATCAGCCATGGTCCGAGCGTACGTCGCCCGGGGGGCGGCGCCACATCCGCCGGGTCATCCCGTGCCGCCACGGCCTCCGGCCGGCCCGCGCCTCACGCGTGGCGCGTGCGCACCCGTCGGCGGTGGTCCTGCATCGCCTCCGTGTACACGTCCGCCGTCGCCGCCGCCGCGGTGTCCCAGCCGAAGCGCTGGGCGTGCTCGGCGGCCGCGCCGCCCATCCGGCCGACCAGCTCGGGCGCCGCCACGAAGCGCGCCAGCGCCTCCGCGTACGCCGCCGGGTCGTGGCCGGGGATCAGGAAGCCGCTGATCCCGTCCCGTACCGCCACCGGCAGCCCGCCCACGGCCGCCGCGACGACCGGGGTGCCGGCCGCCTGGGCCTCGATGGCGACCAGGCCGAAGGACTCGCTGTACGAGGGCATGACCAGCACGGACGCGGCCCGGAACCAGTCGGCGAGCTGGTCCTGCCCGACCGGCGGCTGGAACCGTACGACGTCGGCGATGCCGAGCCGGGCCGCGAGCTTCTGGAGCCCCTCCGGCTTGGCGAGACCGCTGCCGCTGGGGCCGCCGACGACCGGCACGACGATGCGCGAGCGCAGCGAGGGGTCGCGGTCCAGCAGGACGGCGATCGCGCGCAGCAGGACGTCCGGCGCCTTCAGCGGCTGGATGCGGCCCGCGAAGAGCGGGACCAGGGCGTCCTGCGGCAGCCCCAGCCGGGCCCGTGCCGCCGCCCGCCCGTCGGCCGGGCGGAAGCGGTCCAGGTTGACGCCGGGGTGCACGACGGCGACGGCACCCGGATCGGCCTCGTAGAAGCGGACGAGCTCGTCCGCCTCCTCCGCGGTGTTCGCGATCAGCCGGTCGGCCGCGCTGACGATCTGGGTCTCACCGATGACCCTGGCTGCGGGTTCGGGGGTGTCGCCCTCGGCGAGCGAGGCGTTCTTGACCTTCGCCATGGTGTGCATGGCGTGGACGAGCGGGACGCCCCAGCGCTGGGCGGCGAGCCAGCCGACGTGGCCGGAGAGCCAGTAGTGGGAGTGCACCAGGTCGTAGTAGCCGGGGCGCTGGCCGGCCCATGCCTGCATCACGCCGTGCGTGAAGGCGCAGAGCTGGGCGGGCAGCTCCTCCTTGGCCAGCCCCTCGTACGGGCCCGCGTCGACATGGCGGACCAGTACACCGGGCGACAGCTCGACCGCGGGCGGCAGCGCGCCGGTGGTGGAGCGGGTGAAGATCTCGACCTCGATGTTGATCGCGGCGAGGCGCTCGGCCAGCTCCACGATGTAGACGTTCATGCCGCCCGCGTCGCCCGTACCCGGCTGGTGCAACGGGGAGGTGTGCACGGAGAGCATCGCGATCCGGCGGGGCTTGCGGTGGGCGCCCGGGAACGAGCCGGAGAGGCCGGCGGGGAACCTGAGACGCGGTGCGACGCGGCTGCTGCCGAGCCGGGAGACGTACTGGCTCACGTCGTCCGGTCCTCCTCGTTCAGGGCACTGGTAACCGACTCGTTCAACCAAGGCACCACTCGTTCGGGCGCGGCGCCACTCGTTCAGGCATGGCCCCGCAGGGACACCGGCACGCCGTCCCTTCGATGGGCTGGAACAGCGCGACCTCCCCTTTCATTTCCGCTTTGCCAAATCATTACAGAGGGTGCCCGGCGCGTCGCCGCGACGCCGTCGCCACATCCACCCCCCACACCGCTGCCACATCCGCTTTCACGCCCCTTCCGCTTCCGCTCCCGAGCCCCCTCTGCTCCCCCTCCTGGACTGCCTCCGCTTCCGCTCCCACTCTTCTTCCGCTTCCGCGCCCCTCCGCACCGGCGCGGCATCCGTTCCGCGCCGCTCGTTACGCTCTGTGCCATGCGCCCCATCGGCACCGCGACCCGCGGGACCACCAACCCGAACCGGCTGCGCCGCATGGACCGCTGGATCGCCGCCACCCACGGCCCCGCCCTGCGCCGCGCCGAAACCCCCGTCGCGGTCGATCTGGGGTACGGCGCCGCGCCCTGGACCGCCGTCGAGCTGCTGGAGCGGCTGCGCGGCGCGGAGCCGCGCACCTCGGTGGTCGGCATCGAGATCTCCCCGGAGCGGGTCGCCGCGGCGAAGCCGTACGAGCGCGCGGGCCTCACCTTCCGGCACGGCGGCTTCGAGATCCCGCTGCCGGAGCGGCCCACGCTGATCCGGGCGGCGAACGTGCTGCGCCAGTACGACGAGGACGAGGTCGCCGCGGTCTGGCAGCGGCTGTGCGCGCGGCTCGCGCCGGGCGGGCTGCTGGTGGAGGGCACCTGCGACGAGATCGGGCGCCGGCACGTGTGGGTGGCGCTCGGGCCGGAGGGCCCGCGCACCGTGACGTTCGCGACGCGCCTCGGCTCACTGGACCGGCCGTCCGACCTCGCGGAGCGGCTGCCCAAGGCGCTCATCCACCGCAATGTGCCGGGCGAGCCCGTCCACGCGTTCCTGCGCGACTTCGACCGGGCCTGGGCCGCCGCGGCGCCGTACGCCTCGCTCGGGGCCCGGCAGCGGTGGATCACGGCCGTACGGGCGCTGTCGGGCGAGTGGCCGCTGACGGACGGGGCCCGGCGGTGGCGGCAGGGTGAAGTCACGGTGAACTGGGCGGCGCTGAAGCCCGAGCGATAGCCCAACACGCCGGGAACAGGGGGAACTCCCCGCCCGACGGGAACGTCGGCCCGGCATCGTTCGTCCCAGATACGGGGAGCGGTGCGGGGGAGCACGGCTGCGGCACCGGTGAACGGCCGGGATCCGCCGGAGATGTGTGAGCCTCTGTTGCTTTTCGGTACGGCATGGCACGATCTCGTCGGTGCCATAAGTTACTGACGGTAAATCAGATCCGTTCGGGTCTGTCCGGAGGGGGAGCTCGTGAACCGACGCCACAGTGCCGCCGCGGCGATCACACTGGTCTGCGCGCTGGCCGTACTGGCCGCACCGGTCCAGGCCTTCGCCGCGCCCGCGCCCCCCGCGCCGGAACAGCCGACGAAGCCCGGGGAGCCCGGCGTATCCGGCCCGTCCGGCGTATCCGGTCCGTCCGGCGCGTCCGATACGTCCACGAAGAAGAGCCTCGAAGAAGTGCGGGCGGAGATCGACGCCCTCTACCGCAAGGCCGGCGCTGCGACGGACGCGTACAACCTCGCCGAGGAGCAGTCCAAGAAGCAGTCGGGCGAGATCGTCAAGCTGGCGCAGGCCATAGTCGAGGGCCAGGCGAAGATCGCCGACCTCAAGAGCAGGGCGGGCGCCCAGGCCCGCGAGCAGTACCGCAACGCCGGACTGCCGCCCGGCGCCCAGCTGATGCTCAGCGGCGACCCGCGGCTCTTCCTGGACGGAGTCAGCCGCGCCCGCCAGGGCCAGCAGGCCGCCAAGGGTGTCCTGGGCGAACTGAACAGGACCCAGGAGGACCTGGAGACGTACACCCAGGACGCGAGCACCAACTGGACCAAGCTCGAAGCCAATCGCGTCAAGCAGGCCAAGGCCAAGAAGAAGATCAACGAGCAGATCGCGGCGGCGAAGAAGCTGGAGTCCCGGCTGGAGAAGAAGGAGCGGGCCCGGCTCCTCGAGCTCGAACAGCAGGCGGAGTACAAGTCGCAGACGGCCTGGCTGAGTTCCGGCGCGCTGAAGGAGATCAACCGGGGGGCGAGCGCGAGCGGCAAGAAGGCCGTGGCCTTCGCGACCTCGCAGATCGGCAAGCCGTACGAGTGGGGTGCCGAGGGCCCCTCGTCGTTCGACTGCTCGGGGCTGACGTCGCAGGCGTGGGCGGCGGCCGGCCATCCGATCCCGCGCACCTCGCAGGAGCAGTGGCGGCAGCTGCCGCACATCGCGGTCAAGGACATGCGCCCCGGCGACCTGGTCATCTACTTCGGCGATGCCACGCACGTCGGGATGTACATCGGCGACGGCGCGATCGTGCACGCCCCGCGTCCGGGCCGCGACGTCACGATCACGGGGGCGGGATCGATGGAGATCCTCGGGGTCGTGCGCCCGGACAAATAAGCCGGTCGAACGGCGCCGGGCGCGCATCGACATCGCCACCGGCACCGGGCGCGCATCGACGTCGCCACCGGCACCGGCACCGGCACCGGCCGCGCATCGGCATCGCGCTCGTCACGGGGCCGCGGACGCGCGATGCCGCCGGGCGCCGGAGGCCGCCCGGCCGGGCAACCTTAAGAGAGCCTCAAGGGACACTTAAGGCCTGCCGGGAGCGGCCGGACGGCGGAGAACGTACGGATTTCGTCGTCACCGGCGGGCCCCGATCGGCCCGCCGCGCCGCAGCCGTGACCCGCGCCACCCGGCGCCCGCCGCAGCACGTGACCTTTGTCATGCACCGGAATGGGCCGCACCCCCGCCGCATACCGCCGGATCTGCGTCCTTCCGCGGCTTAAGGCCGTTCCCGGAACGGCGGACACGCGTCGGGCGCCATTCCGTTCCCACATCCCGTACCGCTATCGTCCCCGTCTGGCGGGTCGTCGATCGTCGCTCCGCCGCGCCCTCGGGGGGAGGGAAGGAAACCCGATTTCGATGCCCGTACCCGTACCGCAGCAGCGTTCCGCTCCCGCTGCGGAGAACAGCTATGGCGCCGACCTCACCCTCCTGGTGATCGAGGACGACCCGGCGGGCACGCTCACCGTCCCGGAGCTGCCCGCAGCGGCAGGCACCCGGGTCCGTATCCGCACCGCCCGCAACCTCACCGAGGCGGGCCGGCTCCTCACCGACGATGTGGACTGCATCCTGCTGGACCTGGCCCTGCCGGCGGGCAGCGAGGCGCGTACCGCCCCCGGCGAGGAGGCGGACGGGCTGGCCACCCTCAAGCACGTGCTGCGGATCGCGCCCCGGCACGCCGTCATGGCCCTCACGGCCCAGGAGGACGCCGAGCTGGCCGCCGAGGCGGTACGGGTGGGGGCGCAGGACTACCTCTTCCGCGACGAGCTCGACGGCAGGCTGCTCAGCCGCGCCATCCGCTACGCCGTCGAGCGCAAGCGCGCCGACGTCGCCCAGCACCAGCTCACGGAGTCCCGGCTGCGGGCCCAGGAGAACGCCCGACTGGAACGCGGCCTGCTCCCCACCCCGCTGCTCGACGGCTCCGATCTGCACTTCGCCGCCCGCTACCGCCCCGGCCGCAGCCGCGCTCTGCTCGGCGGGGACTTCTACGACACGGTCCGTACGCCCGACGGCACGGTCCACGTGATGATCGGCGATGTCTGCGGGCACGGCCCGGACGAGGCCGCGCTCGGCGTGGAGCTGCGCATCGCGTGGCGGGCGCTGACCCTGGCCGGACTCTGCGGCGACGAGCTGCTCTCCACGCTCCAGCAGGTCCTGGAACACGAACGGGAGAGCGAGGAGATCTTCGCGACCCTCTGCACGGTCGACATCGCCCCCGACGGCCGCCGGGCCGGCCTCTGCCTGGCGGGCCACCCGGCACCGCTGATCGCCCGGCAGGGGCGGGCGGCGCAGCTGCTTCCGTACCAGGACGGCGGCCCGGCGCTCGGCCTGCTGCCGCGCGCCCGGTGGCCGCGCCGGCAGGTGGAACTGGGCGGCTCCTGGAGCCTGATGCTGTACACGGACGGGCTGATCGAGGGCCGGATCGGCACCGGCACCCAGCGCCTCGGGCAGGACGGGATGGTCGCGATGATCAACCGCCAGCTGGCGGAGGGCCTGACCGGCGAGGCGCTGCTGGAGGCCGCCGTCACCCAGGTCCGTGAGCTGAACGGCGGCGAGCTGACCGACGACGTCGCGGTCCTGCTGCTCGACCGCGACGAGGACGCCGAGCGCCGCAGGGCGCACCACGGCGACCGGGGCCGGAGCTTTCCGCGCCCCCGCCCCGGTCAGGTGTCAGCCGCAGGCGCTCAACGACCGCCGTTGTAGGGCCCGTACGGGCCGTCGCTGCTGGAACCGCCGCGGCGGTTGCCACCGCCCGTGACGGCCTTGAGTGCCGGCCGCACGTCCACGAAGAACACGATGGTCGCGACCAGTCCCGCGAGCTGGATGAAGAGCATGGGCACCCAGAGGTTCACCACCACCGTGATGCCGAGAATGATCAGCCAGAAGGGCTTGGTCTTCTTGTCGGCGGCCCGGTAGGCGTCCTCGCGGACGACCGCCGCCATGATCAGGGCGACGACGGCGAGGACGAGCATCGCCGTGTAGATCAGCCCGAGGATTGAGTTGAAGCCTTCGAGCAACATGATGTGCACCGCCTAGTACGTGGGTGAGCGCCTCGCGGCCAAGGTACCGGGACAACGGCCGGGACACCCCGAAAGGTGCCCGGCCGTCCTTCCGGCACTCCCGTCGGCACTGCTGCCGGCCGTCGCGCCGGTTGAGCTACTTGGCGGTGGGCGGCGTGGTCTTCTTGGCGGCCGGCTTGCGCGCCGGCGCCTTCTTGCCGACGGCGGGCGCGGGCTTGGCCTCCGCCTTGACGGCCTTGGCGGCGGGCGCGGGCTTGGCGGCCGGTGCGGGCCTGGCGGCGGGCTTCGGCGCGGCCTTGGTCCCGGCCTCCGCCCCGACGCCCGGCTTGGCCTGCGGCTTGGACTCCTTGCGCGGCTCGACGACGACGGCGATCTCGACGATCTCCTCGGCGGTCTCACCGCGCCAGGTGCGCACGGTCTGCTCGCCGCGCTCGGCGACCTTCTCGTAGGTCTCGCGGGCCCGGACCGCGTACTCGGCGGCCACGCCCACGCTGCGCAGCGCCAGGTCCTGGGCGCTCTCGCCCAGCTTCTTCAGATCGGTGTCGAACGCCCCGATCACCTCGGTGACCTTGGCCTGGAAGCTGGCCTGCGCCTCCTTGGCCTGCCCGGTCACCTTCTCCTGCACGACCTTGGGGTCGGTGTTGCGCACGGCCTCGATGCGCTCCGGCGCCTCGGCCCGCAGCTGCTCGATCAGCGCCGGAACCTTGCGCGCCTGCTGCACGGCGAGATCGGCCGTACCGGCGGCGAAGTAGAGGGGGGTCGGGTCGGTGAGGGTCTTGCGCAGGTCATCGGTGATGGCCATGACTGTGGTCCTCCCGGATCATCAGACTCAGTGTGAGGGTTTTGAAGGCTTTGAAGCTGTATCGGCAGCACTGCCGTCGGCATTGAAGGGCGCATCCGAACCGGACGCACTCCCCTCCTCGTCCCCGGGCCCGTCCTCGAACCCGTTCTCCTTGCGGAAGGAGGCGTAGATCTGCAGCAGCACGCTCTTCTGCCGCTCGTTGATCGACGGATCGGCCAGGATCACCGCCCGCGTCTCCAGCTCGTCCGGCTCCCGCTCGTCCAGGATCCCGGCCCGTACGTAGAGCGTCTCGGCGGAGATCCGCAGCGCCTTGGCGACCTGCTGCAGCACCTCGGCACTGGGCTTGCGCAGCCCGCGCTCGATCTGGCTGAGATAGGGATTGGACACCCCGGCGGCATCGGCGAGCTGCCGCAGCGACAGCTGCGCGGTGCGCCGCTGCTCACGCAGGTACTCGCCGAGACTGCCGACGTTGAGTGATGCCATGCCCCGATGGTGGACCCTCGGCGCTAACTTTTGCAAGCAGCCGCTTGCAAAAGTGTTCCGAACCACTCGTACGGGCCTGTGCTCCAGTGACCGGTCAGGGATTCTGTGGATCAAAGAAGACGCGCGTACGGGCTGGTTCGCACTCCTATACTCGTGCGAGCTCATGGAGGGGGAGGTGGAGACGGTGAAGCTTGCCGAGGCACTGGCAGAACGTGCGGAAGCGACGCGCCGGGTAGAACAGTTGCGGGCGCGCGTCGTCAGCAGTGCGCGGTTCCAGGAGGGGGAGACTCCCGCCGAGGATGCCGCCCAGTTGCTGGCCGAGGCCGGTGATGTGCTGAGCGCTCTGGAAACGTTGATCCGACGGATCAACCGGACCAACGCCACCGTGGAGGTGAGCCCCGACGGCACGCTCACCGATGCGCTCGCCCGCCGGGATGTCCTGCGGTTGCGTCACTCCTTGGTCACTGCTGCGGCGGACGCGGCGGCGGGTAGCGGCGAGCGGGGATACGGCCGGCAGCTCCGGTCCGAGCTGATGATGCTTTCCGCACTTCCGGTAGCGGAACTGCGCGGTCAGGCGGATGTTCTCGCGCGGGAGATCCGCGAGGTCGATGTGCGGATCCAGCGTACGAACTGGGAGGTGGACCTGCTGGACTGAGCAGTCCAGCAGATCCGGGCGATGTGGAGCAGGTAGCAGCTTCGGAGGCGTGCACACACCGAGGGCCGGCGGTTTTCCGGTCCACTCCTGGCGCGTGAAGAGCAACGCGGGGGTTCGACTCCCCATCAACAGTGCAGCTCAGCACGGCGTACAGGTAAAGGTGCACAGCACACAGCACATCACCACGTGCAGATCCGAAGCGGTGAGGGCGGGTTCGGGGCTTTCCACATCGCAGCACCACGGACAACCCAGTACTGGGCCGACGCTCCCGGGGCACGGGCACGGGCACGGGAAGTCGGCCGGGGGCGACCTCACTGCGTCGATTCCAGAATGCGGTCGAGTGTCCGGCGCCCCATGCGGCTCATCGTCGGATTGCTCGCGACGTAGTACCAGACGAGACCCATCGCCTGCTGGAACGCCCAGGCCCTGCCGCGCTCCCACTCCAGGTCGTCACAGGCGAGCGCCCGCCGGAGCACTGCCCTGGGTCCCGGCCCCAACAGGTGCCAGGCTCCGACCAGATCCAGCGCCGGGTCGGCCGGGCCGAAGCCGCCGGTATCGAGTACGCCACCGAGCCGGTCTCCCGCGACCAGTACGTTGCCGGGAGTCAGGTCACCGTGGCTCATCACGTCGGCGCCGGTGCGCGGCAGCTCCCGGAAGTGGCTCCACAACCGGCGCAGCCGGGGCACGTCGAGCAGCCCCTCGCTCTCCTCGAAGCACTTCGCCATCCAGTCAGCGTGGTGGGCGAGAACGCCGCCACGGCCTTCGCCGCCGAAGTGGCGCCCCAGCGTCCCGGCGCCGCGCAGGGTTGCGATGAAGGAGGCGAGGTCCCTGGCGAACGCGTCCGACCCGCTCGGGTCGGCATCGAAGGCGACCGTTCCCGGCAGCCATGTCTGGACCGACCACGGCATGGGGTAACCCGCCCCCGGCTCTCCCAGCGCGACGGGTTGCGGGGCGGGGAACCGGGACACCTGGGCCAGCTCCGCGCTCGACCGGGCCTCCTGTTCCAGAACCGCCAGCGCCTCGGCGGCATCGGCCGGCCGCAGTGGGAATCGCGCGGAGAGGTCGTTCCCGATACGGAAGATGGCGTTGACCGTCCCGGTCGATGCCACGCGCCTGATCGGCTTGCCGCTCCACCGGGGGAACTGTTCCCGGATCAAGGCCGCGACGATCTCGGTGTTCACGTCCACCTGGTCATCGTGCATGGTCAACCCCGCAGGCCCTTCGTCTGGTTGAGAACGCCGGATGCCGAGCGGGTCGTCCGGGACGTCGGCCGGTATTCCTGCGCCAGGGCCCGGATCGCGCCGGGACGGGACGCCGGGTCCCGGCGAACCGGCCTGCCTGCACGGTCCACCGCATGACTGACGGGTTCGATGTCGCTCAGGCTCCGCGCGACGGGGCACCCGGCAGGGCGCGGCGCCCTGGGTACGCGGACACTCGGAGCTGCCGGAGCTGCCGGGCTTACCCCTGGCCCCTAATCGTCATCCTCCTCGTCTTCGTCGTCGTCCTCGTCCTCGTCGAAGGGATCGGCGTAGATCGACGACAGCGTCTCCTCGACCGGGTCGCCGACTTCGTCCTCGGTGAGGAGGATCCGGCGGAGCATGTTCAGCGGGTACAGATAGCTCTCCGGGTCGTCGGGGGCGCCGACGCAGGGGTGATCGAGCGCGGAGGTCTCCCCGGCAGCTCCGAAGAACGGCTCCAGCTCCCCGCTGACGATGTCGGGGACGTACTTCCACACCATCTTCCGGTGGCGGCAGAACACCTCTCCCACGTACCAGATCGCGCCCTGGAAGAAGGGCGTCATGCGCTGGTCGGTGACCTCCTCCATGCTGCTCGCCGTCTGCCGGATCAGCTCGTCCAGGGCCTCCAGGGAGGCCGGGGTGAAGTCCAACGCGGTCGCGAAGGCGATCTGTTCGGCCCATCCCTCGTGGGCGTCCCGGCGCTCGTCCATCCACCTGAGCAGGCCGGGGTGCCGGGTCGGGTCGTACGTCTCGTCAGGTTCGGTCATGCCGACGACGGTATCGCCAACCACGCGCGCAGAGCTGCTGAATTGGCGCTCGAAACGCCCAACAACCCCTTGTGCAGGCGGCGTTGACAGCCCCTAGTGTGTTGAACGGCGGTCGGCTAAAGCTGACACGGGGGCCCGACCAGCCGCCCGCCCGAAACACCCAGGTCCCATGGCCCCCACGACCAGGGACACGTATGCGAACACAGTTATCCATCCGTACCCGGCTCCGGCGACGCCTGGCTTCCTGCCTCGCGGTCACCTCGGCGGTCGGGATGATGCTCGTCGGCGTCACCGGCACCGCGAACGCGGCGCCCGGCGACTACGCCAAGGTCACGTCCGGCGGACGCTGCGACAAGATGCACCTCGGCAAGACGCTCCCCCGCACCCCGGACAACTCCGGAGCTCCCACCGGTCAGCAGCACTGGGTCAAGGGCGGCGCGGACGAGGAGTACTACTTCAACCTCGAGTTCAAGGGCTTCGAGAACGTCCCCGCGCCGACCCGCGCCGACCTGAACAGCGTCGGGAACACCGACGCGGACGTCAAGAAGTGGGATTCCGCCTATCGCACGTCGCGGAACCCCGAGGACATGAAGCGCGCCATCTGGTCCCGCTACGCCCGCTACATCCAGGGCAAGCCGTCCCCGAAGGCGTTCAAGTCGTGGGTGCCGCAGAACCTGATCGGCGCCCAGCACTCCCGGGAGAAGGGGGGCGTCTTCGAGCGGAAGGCCGTCCAGGACTTCAACCTCGTCGGCCCCGACTGGCAGTGCGAAGTGAAGGTCGAGATCTTCGACAGGAACGGCAACAAGATCGCGTCCCGGCGTTACGACGCCTACAACCAGCGCACCGGCGAACTGGGCGAGTTCAAGGCCGACGGCAAGCGGAAGACCAGCCAGTTCAAGAACGACAAGATCATCCTTCGCCACCGGGACGCGAAGTACGACTTCACGAAGTCAAAGTTCACCATGTTCGCCGGGGAGAAGCCCAACAGGGCCACCACCAGGGAGTACGCGGCGGAGAACGCCAAGCTCCGCGCCGAACGGGGCTCGGGCAACAACCCGATCCGGATCGCGGAGCGGCGGGCGACGGCCAAGGGGCTGTGGCCGCAGACGAAGTACACCAAGACCTACCCGGTCTTCAACCCTCGCCCGAACACCGGCACCCAGGGCCCGATCAACTCCACGGCCTACGACTCCGGGAGGAACCCGGCGCAGGCGCGGCAGATCCAGAACCAGTACAACCAGATGAACACCCGCGGCGCCCTCGGCCGGGGCCCCGGCGGCGTCGACTTCTCCACCCTGGAGCTCCAGTACGTCGGCAGCCCCGTCAAGGGCAAAGGGCTGGACTACAGCATGAAGGCCGACTTCATGCCCGACGAGGACAACAACCCCGGCTGGGGCGGGCAGGCCAAGCTCGAACTGGCCTCGGACGCCCTGTTCACCTGGCTGGCCCTCACCCCCGACCGGCAGTGGGTGAACCTGAATCCGGACCAGCCGGACAAGATCATGGACAAGGGGTTCGGGGGGACCGACGCCGGACGCGTCCTCCTGGAGGCCGACATGGAGATGAAGCGGGACTTCTCCCGCGCCATGGACCCCAAGAAGTCCCCCGGCAAGGAGTTCATGAACGCCGCCCCCAAGGTGGACGGGGTGCCGTGCTGGGGATCCGGCCGCAACTGGATCGTGCCCGGCCGGGCGAAGGTCCGCGAGCAGGACGGCGGCATCTACATCCTCGACGCCCCGCTCAAGCTCAACCACGCGGCGATGGACTTCGACACCCCTGTTCAGGGCGAGGACTGCTCGAAGAAGCTCAGCAAGGCGGAGAACGAGCGCAGCCACGAGCTGATCACCCAGTACCTCGTTCCGCACGTGGAGAAGCAGGTCAACACCGAGAAGAAGTACGCCGACCTGCGCCGCGTCTACAAGTCCCGGGTGGCCGCCGAGTGGATCCGGCAGCAGGACGCCAAGAAGGCCACCGACTTCCGGCCCATCATCAACAGCAACAGCCTCAAGCGGTGGCCGCTGCGGGGTGAGAACGCCGACTGGGACAGCCGCACCGTGTGGAAGGAGATGGTGAAGTCCTTCACCGAGGGCGACTTCACCTACGAGTGGCCCCTCGGCGACGGACGGGTCTACACCTTCTTCGTCGGCGGCGTCGACTTCTCCAAGGCCCCCAAGCGCAACGTCACCCCTGCGGAGTTCCAGCTCCAGCACCGGCGCCTTCCGCAGACGACGAAGGACAGCGTGCGGGCGCAGACCTCCGAGCGGGACGCCGAGGTGACGTTGCTCGGCGGGAGCGGGTCCGCGAAGACCGACGGCGGCAAGCCCGACCCCACGCCGTCCCCCACGGACACGGGGAAGCCGACGCCGACGGACGCCCCGTCGACTCCGGCGCCGGATCCCACCACCCCGGGCCCCGGCGACACCCCCAAGCCGACCCAGCCCACGGCGAAGGACCCTGACGGCAACCTCGCCCACACCGGGTCGGATGTCCCGGTCGGCCTGATCAGCGCCATCGCGGCCGCCGCCGTCGTGGCGGGCGGAGCACTGGCGTGGTGGATGCGCCGGCGCAAGGCGGACACCACCAGCACCAGCTGACACCAACCCGCGTTCGCGGCTGCGTCTGTTGCCGTTACGGCTGTCGCTGTTACGGCTGTCGCTGTTGCGGCGGCTGCGGCTGCGGGCGGCCCCGATGGCGCAGCGGTCGCCGCGCGGAGCGTAGGCGGAAGGCGGTGCCACCGGCTCGACCGGTGACACCGCCTTCCTGCGCGTCCTGGCGGTTTCCCGGGCGGATGCGTGTGGCCGCCGTCATGCGGGACGGCCGTGGGGCCCGCGGTCATCGCAGTCCGACGCATTCGTCGGCCAAGGCGCAGAGCCGGCGGATCAGGCTCACGTACCCGGCGGGGTCCGTGGCGGGCCGCGCATGGGGCGCCGCATCGAGCCACTCGTGCCACAGGCCGCCCGGGGCCAGGAACGGGGCGGCATGGTCCGCCCCGAGGTTCAGGCCGGTGAACACGAGGGCGCCCATGACCACGGGCTGGTCGTAGCCGAGGTCGGGGCGGCGGAGGTAGCGGTCGAGGTAGGCCGCGAGCAGCTCGGCGTCACGCGGTGTGCCGAAGCGGGCCAGGGACACGCAGTACGCCAGACCCGCGCAGCAGACCGCACTGGCCAGCAGGAGCTCCCCGAGGCGCTCACGGAATTCGGTCCGGTCGGAGACCGCGATGAGCCATGCGGCGGTCCTCCGCTCGCGCCATCCCCCCTCCAGGAGCCTGTCGATTTCGTGCGGGGTGACGCGTCCCGCGTCGCTCCCGAGATCTCGCACGAAACGGTCGCGCTCAGGGCCGTCCAGACGCAGCGCGCTGCCGCCGAGTCTCAGGTAGCGCCGCTCCGGCGTGACGTAGCGGCGTACCAGGGACCGCAGTTCGGTGTCCTCGTGGGCATGTCTCATCGCCCGATCCTGGCTCTCCGGCACGTCACCGGGCCAGCCCTTTGCCCACGTCGTGCATCACCGGGCCGGCCCCTTCCCCACGTCGTGCAGGGGGCCGGGGCCCCGCCGGTCCGGGAGCCGCCGGGCCGCTGCCCACACGGCCAGGGCGGCGAGGGCGTAGGCGGCGCCGAGCAGGCAGGAGGCCGGCCAGCCCTCGGCGGCGTAGGCCCAGGTCGTGGTGGTGGCGCCGAGGGCGGAGCCGAGCGAGTAGAAGGCCATGTAGGCGCCGATGACGGTGCTGGAGCGTTCGGGGTGCGCGGCGGTGAGGAGGTGCTGGTTGCTCACGTGGACGGCCTGGACGGCGAAGTCGAGCAGCACGACGCCCGTGAGGAGCGGCCACAGGCTCGGGGCCGTCCGGGCGGTGAGGGCCCAGGACACGGCCAGCAGCGCCAGCGACCAGCCGGTGACGGCCTGGGCGCGCCCCGCGTCGGCCCAGACGCCCGCCCGCGCGGCGGCCACCGCGCCGATCAGGCCGGCCAGGCCGAACAGCCCGATGGCCGCCGTACCGAAGTGCCACGGCGCGGCCCCCAGCGGCAGGGCCAGCCCGCTCCACAGCGTGCCGAAGGAGGCGAACAGGAAGAACGCGATCAGCCCTCGGCCTAGGAGGAGGCGGTCGGTGGCGACGAGACGCCCCGCGCCGGCCAGGACGTCCCGGTAACGGGCCCGCGCCGGACGGGTGTCGGGGTGCAGTGTCACGTGGGCGAGCAGGGCGAGCGCGAGGCAGAGCGCCGCGAGTACGGCGTAGACGGCCCGCCACCCGAGGCTGTCGCCGAGTACGCCCGCGAGCAGACGGACGCCGAGGATCCCGAGCACCACGCCCGAGGTGACCGTGCCGATGTTGCGGCCTCGCTCCCCTGCGGGCGAGGTGGCCGCGACGTAGGCGACCGTGATCTGCACGACCACCGCGAACAGGCCGGCGAGCGCCAGGCCGGCCCCGGCGGTCGCCGCGCCGGGCGCGAGGGACGTGATCGCCGCTCCCGTACCGGTGAGGACCAGGTGCCCGACGATCAGCCTGCGCCGGTCGAATACGTCCCCGAGGGGCACCAGCAGGACGAGCCCGGCGAAGTAGCCGAGCTGGCCGGCGGCGACCAGCCGCCCCAGCGCCGGCCCGGCAAGCCCGAGGTCGCTGCCTGCGGACTCCAGCACCGGCTGGATGGCGTAGATCGTGGACACCGCCACCGCGCACACCGCCGCCAGGACGAATCGCCGGCCGTTCGTCATCGTTGACGGCATGCCGCCCACCCCTCGATTGGTTTTAATATGCAACCAATGGAGAGTAAGGCGTCCCGGCGTGAGGCACAATGGTTTCAATCTGCAACTCACGCGAGGGAGGGTCCGATGACGGACGCGGTACCGGCCGAGCGGGACCGGGAGGACACGCACCGGACCGGTCAGGACTGGACCGGTCAGGACTGGACCGATCCGGCGTGTCCGGTCGCGCGCGCGGTCGATCTCGTGGGCGACCGCTGGAGCCTGCTCATCGTCCGGGACGCGATGGACGGCGCGGCGTCGTTCACCGACTTCCGCAACCGCCTCGGCGTCGCCCGCAACATCCTCAGCGACCGGCTCCGCAAGCTCACCGCGCACGGCGTCCTGGCCACGAGCACTCCGCCCGGGGCCAAGCGCCACACCTACCGGCTCACCGACGCCGGCCAGGAGCTGTTCACCGCCGTCGTCGCGCTCAGGCAGTGGGGCGAGCGCCACGCCTTCGCGCCCGGCGAGGACCACTCCGTCCTGCTCGACGACGCGGGGCGGGACGTGCCCCGCTTCCACGTTCTGGACCGGAGCGGCCGGCCGGTCACGGCGGCGACATCACATGTGCGCAAGGCCGGTGAGTGACGCGGCCGGAGCGCCCGGCCCGCACCCTCAGCCGGCCGCCGCGCCGAACCACCTGGCCAGCACACCGAGCAGCTCCCGCTGATCCTCGCCGGCCCACGCCACATGGCCGTCCGGCCGCAGCAGCACCGCGGGGACGTCCATTTCCCCGCCGCCGTCGACGACATGGTCGACACGGTCCGCCCAGCCCGCCACCGAGAGAGCACCGGTCCGGTCGAGCAGCAGCCCGCGGCCCTCGTGCAGCAGCGAGTAGAGGCGTCCGCGCCCCAGTTCCACGTCCCGCATCCGGCGGCCGAGCAGTTCGTGGCCCTCGCCGAAGTCGTAGCGGACCCCGACCGCGGTGATCATCCCGGTGATGTAGGCGTTGACCTCGTCGAAGTCCATCAGCCTCCCGAACAGCTCCCGCAGTGCGGCCGCCCCCGGGTCGGTGCCAAGCAGCGTGCTCTGCGCACGCGTGTTGACGAGCACCTGGGCGCCCACCGGGTGCCGTTCGGCGTGGTAGCTGTCCAGCAGCCCCTCCGGCGTCCAGCCGTTGACCGATGCGGCCAGCTTCCAGCCGAGGTTGAAGGCATCCTGCACCCCGAGGTTGAGCCCCTGACCACCGTTGGGCGGGTGGACGTGCGCGGCGTCGCCGGCCAGCAGCACCCGGCCGACCCGGTACCGCTCGGCCTGCCGGGTGGCGTCCCCGAACCGGGACAGGCCGCGCGGCGAGTGCACACCGAAGTCGGTGCCCGCCACAGCCCGCAGCCGCTGCCTGAACTCGTCGAGGGTCGGCACGGCCGTACGGTCCTCGGCCACGCCCTTGGCCGGGACGACGAC
Source organism: Streptomyces sp. 840.1 (assembly GCF_003751445.1). Taxonomy (NCBI): domain Bacteria; kingdom Bacillati; phylum Actinomycetota; class Actinomycetes; order Kitasatosporales; family Streptomycetaceae; genus Streptomyces; species Streptomyces sp. 840.1. The sequence goes on from NZ_RJUU01000001.1 coordinate 1,837,673, forward strand.
GCGGTACGTCCCGTCCCCGTTCGGCACGGCGCCGAAGCGCAGTTGGGTCCTGCGGACCCGTGCCACGATCCCGGCGACCACCTCCGGGTCCTCGGTCATCTCCATGTCACCCAGCAGCGTCTCGGTCCTGGCGGGCTCGCCGGGAAATCCGACGCCGAGCGCCCGGCGCACCGTGCTGCGGCCGCCGTCGCAGCCGACGGCGTAGCGCGAGCGCAGCCGCGTGCCGTCCACCAGGTCGACGCGCACCCCGTCCTCGTCCTGGCTCAGCCCGGCCACCTCGCGGCCACGCCGGAAATCCGCGCCGAGTTCGACGGCGCGCTCACCGAGCAGCCGTTCGGTGACCGGCTGCAGCGTGGAGAGGCCGTACGGATGCGCCGTGTCCAGCCCGTCGGGCCACGGCTTGCGGATGCCGCCGAAGAAGCCGCCGGCCTGGAACTTCTCGCTCACCGCGAGGAACCGGTCCAGCAGTCCGCGCTGGTCCATCAGTTCGACGCTGCGCGTGTGCAGTCCGCGCCCCCGGGCCTCCCCCGTCGGCCCGGACAGCTTCTCCAGTACGACCACGCGCACGCCGTGCAGCCGCAGTTCCGCTGCCAGCATCGAACCGGTCGGGCCCCCGCCGACCACGATCACGTCGGACATCACAACCCCTGCGACCCCTCGCGCCCGCAACCCGTTCCGCTTCCCGCCCGCCGCAGCGCCCGGACGGCCCCGGCCGCCAGCGCGGCGACGACGTCGGCCGCGGGCGGCACGTCCGTGATCAGGTCGATGTCCTCACCCGCCCAGACCGGCGCGGGCGGCACCTCGCCGTCCGCCACATCGGCCTGGTACCGCTGCCGGGCCCCGGGGTCCGCCGCGAGTTCCGCCTCCCGGTCCCGCCACCGGTCGAGGTAGGGATGGCCGAGGGTGCGAGCCGTGTACTTCGCCGGCCACCGGGACCCCCGGGCGATGTCCAGGACCCGGCTGCGCTCGGTGTCCTGCCCGCGCCCCCGCACGATCGCCTCGGTGGCCGAGGGGTCGGTGAGCGCCTCCGCCGTGGCCTGGAACCGGGTCCCGACGAGCGCCCCCGCAGCGCCCAGGGCCAGGGCCGCGGCCACCCCCCGGCCGTCGGCGATCCCACCGGCCGCGAGCACCGGGACGGGCCCCGCCAGGTCCACCACGACGGGCACGAACGGCAGCGTGGACCGCCCGTGCCGGGCCCCGTGCCCACCGCTCTCGGTGCCCTGCGCCACGATGACGTCGGCGCCCAGGTCCACCGCCTGCCGGGCCTCCTCCAGGTCCGTGACCTGGATGATCAGCGCGGCACCCGCCGCACGGACCTGTTCGGTGAACGGGCCCGGATCCCCGAACGACAGCATCACCGCCCGGGGCCCGTACTCCAGCGCCCGCCCGACCCCGCCGGCGTCCACCGCCCAGCTGAGGAAGCCGACGCCCCACGGCTCCTCGACGTCCGCCATGAGCGGCAGTTCGCGCGCCAGCCAGTCCGGGTCGCCCATCCCCGCGCCGAGCAGGCCGAGCCCGCCGCCGCGCGAGACGGCCGCCGCCAGCGCGCCCCCGGCCGACCCGCCCATCGGCGCCAGTGCGACCGGGTGCCGTACACCGAGCAATTCCGTGAACGCAGTAGACAGCTCCATGCCCCAAGCATCGCTCGTACCCACCTTTTTGTGGGTACTTGGCAGCCGAACCCGCCGGGGCGAACCTGGATACGGAAGACGGCGGAGCAACGCACCGAGCGGGAAGGAGGATTCGGGAGGAGAGGGCGCGTCCGGTCAGGACGCCGAGGCGGAACCGGTCAGCCGGTCCAGGCGGCGGTGCCCCCAGTCGGACAGCGGCCCCAGCGTCTCGGACAGTTCCCGCCCGAACGGGGTCAGCGAGTACTCGGTCCTGAGCGGCAGTTCGTCGTACACCTCCCGGTGCACCAGCCCGTCGTCCGCCATCTCGCGCAGCGCCTGCGTCAGCACCTTCTCGCTGAGCCCCGGCAGCTGCCGCCGCAGCTCCCCCGGGCGGCACGGCCCCGACTCCAGCAGCCAGAGCAGGGCGGTCTTCCACTTGCCGTCGATCACCGCGATCGCGGCCGTCACTCCACAGACATTCAGGTCCTTCGCACGGCTGCGCGTCATCTCGGTCCGTCCACCGCCTTCGTCCACGTTCTCAATGATCAATGGAGTTGAACCATGTCCACGTTCTCGTCCACGTCTTCGTCCACGCCCTCCGGACAGTCTGCCGTGACCGTGCTCGGCCTGGGGCCGATGGGCCGTTGTCTGGCCCGTGCGTTCCTCGACGCGGGCCTCCGGACCACGGTCTGGAACCGGACGCCGGGCCGGGACCGCGAGCTGCTCGAACGCGGTGCGACGGGCGCCCCGTCGGCCGGGGAGGCGGTCGCCGCGAGCCCGCTGACCGTGGTGTGCGTCGTGAACTACGACGCGGCCGACGCCGTCCTGCGCGACGACGCGGTCACGGCCGCGGCCAAGGGGCGCACGGTCGTGAACCTGAGCGCGGACACCCCCGACCGGGCCCGGTCCACCGCGCAGTGGGCCGCCGGACACGGCATCCGCTACCTGGACGGCGCGATCATGACGCCGACCACCACCATCGGCACGCCGGCCGCGGTATTCCTCCACAGCGGTCCGGCGGAGCTCTACCGGGAGCACCGGCCGGTACTGGACGCGCTGGGCGGCAGCCACACCCATCTGAGCGAGGAGATCGGCCGGGCGGCCGCGTACGACGTCGCGCTGCTGGACGTCTTCTGGACCGCCATGACCGGCTTCGCACACGCCCTGGCGATAGCACGGGCGGAAGGGATCACGGCAGGCGAACTGGCCCCGTTCACCCAGGGGATCGCCGCGATCCTGCCCCCGATCTTCGAGCAGTACGCACGGGCGCTGGACGACGGGGACTTCTCCGGCGACGACAACCCGCTCACCTCGGCGGCATCCTCGATGGCGCACATCGCCCACACCTCCGAGTCCCACGGCATCGACGCGGGCGTGATGCGCGCGGCCGGGGAACTCGCGCGGCGGGCCATCGACGACGGACACGGCGCCGACGGCTTCGTCCGGGTCGCAGAACTCCTGGGCCGGGCAGCCCCGTTCACCCCGCCCGCCCCGCTCACCCCGCTCACCCCGCTCAGCCAAGGAACGCCGCGACCGACGAGGTGAACCGGCCGGCGTCGTCCAGCCACGGATAGTGCCCGGCCCCCGGCTGAACGACGAACTCCGCGCCGGGGAACAGCGCGGCGAACCCGGCCACCGCCGAAGGGGGACTGTTCAGGTCGAACTCCCCGGCGAGCAGCAGGACCGGGGAACCGAAGCCCGCGAGCGCCGCACGGGTGGCTCCGGGATCGAAGGCGCCCTCGGCCCCGAAGCCGGCGACGGCCTCCGGGTTCTGCGGCCGGCTCGCCGCGGAGTGCTCCCGCGCCGCCGCGTCCCAACGGCCGTAGAAGAACGGGGCCACGGCCTCCCGGTCACCCTCCGCGCCCCGGGTGAGCGCCTCCAGCGCGGTGATCGCCTCCGGGTACCACGGCTCGCCCTTCCGGAGCGCCGCGAGCTCCATGCGCTCCTGCCCGGTGATCTCGATGCCGACGGCCCGGGTGCTGGGGGTGATCAGGGCGAGCCGGCCGACGCGCTGCGGGAACCTGGCCGCGTACAGCGTCGCGATGTTCGTACCGGCCGAGTGCGCGAGCAGGTCCGTCCGGGGCAGGCCGAGGTGTTCGCGCAGCGCCTCGACGTCGTCGACGAGCCGGTCGCACCGGTAGGAGGACGCGTCCTGGGGGACCGCTGACCGTCCGGTGCCGCGCAGGTCCGGGACGATCAGGCGGCGGTGCGCGGCCAGGCCGCCGAGTTCGCCCAGGTAGCGGGAGTCCGCAGGGCCTCCCGGAACGCAGAGGAGCGGGGCGCCGTGCCCGTACACGCGGTAGGCGAGCAGGGTGCCGTCGGATGCGGGGAAGGTGGTCATAGAAGCGATCGTGTCACCCATAACCTGGTTATACAACTGGGTTATGGGTGGCGGATCAGGGTATATAACTTGGTTGTGGCAGGTGGAGAGAAGGACACGCGGACGACGGCCCAAGATCCCGGGAGCTCCGGGAGCTCAGCGACGCCGGCTGAGGAGCTGACCGAGGCGCAGGCGGCGCGGATGCTCGCCGGGATGAACGACGTCATCCGCGCGGGCGAGGAGATGCGGCAGCTCCGCGCCGAGATGGTCAAGGTCTTCATCGGCTTCGGCTGGACCCAGGAACGTATCGCCCGGCTCACCGGCATGAGCCAGCCCGCCGTGTCCAAGCAGGTGGCCAAGTACCGCTCCACCGACCCCGGGCCGCCGCTGGACCTCGCCCTCGGACAGGGCGACGCGGCCTGGCTCGAAGGGCGCCTGTGGGCGCTGGCCGAGGACATCTCCGAGACATACGAAGATGCCGCCCGCTGCACCTCGTACGTCAGCGCCCTCGCCCGGGGCAGGAAGCGGTTCACCCCGGAGAACGTCGACGGGCTGCGGCGGCTCGTGGAGGAGGACCTGCGGCGGAACGCCGGGGAGCCGGCCGGTAGTGGCGGGGAGCCGCTCCGGGCGCACCGGCGCGCGTACGACGAGATCAGCCGCGGCCTCGACCTGCCGTCCGGCACGGCGGCCACCCCCGCCGGTCCGGCCTCCGCGCGCCGCGCCCTCGCCCACCGCATCCAGCGCGACCGGCTCAGGGGCTCCGCCTGAGCCCTGGGCGAGGCGCGACTCAGCCACCGGCGCTGGGACCCTGGGGGCACTGCGGGCCCGGAGACTCAGCCGGCGCTGCGGGCGCGTACAGCCAGGGCGGCTGCCAGGACGCTCGGTACGAGCAGTACGCCGAAGGCCGCGGCATACCCGGCCAGGTCTGCGGAGCCGATGCCCAGGAAGAGGTTGAACAGGGCCGAGGACACCCCCATGACCGCCATCTGGCCCAGGTTCTGACTGGTCTGCATCGCACTGCTCGCATACCCCTGCCGGCCCGGCGGACTATGCGTGAGCGAGAGCAGGGTGAGGGATGGTGCGACCATGCCCATGCCGATGGCCGCGAGGACCATGGCCCCGGCGGCGGTGAGCGCGGGCGTCCCGGGGAGCGTCCCGGCCGCGGCGATCACGACCGCCGCGCCCATCACCAGCGAACCGGCCGTGATCATGCGGTGCCGGGAGACCCGCCCCTGAAGGCGGCCCTGCAGCCAGGAGGCGCCCGCCCAGGCGATGGCGGCGCCGGTGAACGCCAGCCCCGTCCGCACGGGCGGCACATGCCGGGCGGTGTCGAGGAGCAGCGGCACGAAGGCCTCCAGCGTGAAGTACGCCCCCGACGTCAGACCGCGCAGCAGCACGGCGGCGGGCAGCCCTCGCGCGGCGCGCCAGGTGCCCGGCGGCAGCAGCCGGGGCGTGAACACCACCAGCAGCGCCACCCCCGCCACCCCGAACAGCAGATGGCGCAGGTCCCAGCCCGAGACGGCGTACTGCCCCAGCGCCGCGCCCACGCTCACCGCGGCGGCGACCAGAAGCGCGGGACGCGGCACCCGGTCAGCCGGCCGCGCGTCGGCCGGGTCCGCGGGGGCCGACTGCCAGGAGCGGCTGCGCAGCAGCAGCACCACGGCCAGCGAAGGGATCACGGTCAGGGCGGCCAGGCCGTAGAACACCACCCGCCAGGACCACCAGTCGGCCACCAGCCCGGCCAGCGGCGGGCCGGTCAGCGAGGGGATGATCCAGCAGGTGCTCATCAACGCCAGGGCGCGCGCCCGCAGTCGGTCCGGGTAGGCGTGGGCGATGGCGGTGTTGATGGCCACCGCGATCATTCCGGCCGCCACCCCGTCCAGGAAGCGGCCGGCCGCGAGTTGCCAGATGGTCGTGCTGGTCGCCGACACCACCAGGGTGACCACCGCAAGCACCACACCGGCCGCCAGCGGACGCCCCGCCCCGGCGCGGTCCGCCCAGTCGCCGCCCAGCACCCCTCCGAGCAGGCTCGCGGCGACGAAGCAGCCCGCGACCAGCGGGTACAGGTGAACCCCGTCCAGCTCCCGGGCGGCCGCCGGGAGGGTGGGCACCACGGCGAGCGCGGCGAACCCGGTCAGGAACATCACGGCGGCGAAACCGATGGTCGCGGGCGCGTAATGCCGGGAGAACAGGCGCTCCTCGACAGCCGCCTCCGGCTGCACCGGGGCCTGCCCGGTCACCGCCCTCCGCCCGTCGCCGGAACGGTGGCCGACCGGGCGCGGGGCACCCGTATCAACTCGTCGCGAGACACTTCCGGATCATGGGTCACGGGCGCCAAAGCTATGCGCGCGGCGCGGCGGCCTGCCACTCCTTTTCCGCACCGCCCCGGAGGGGTTCATCTGCCGGTCACGGCCGCCTCCGCCGCCCGGAGCGCTTCGCCGCGTTCACTCATCAACAGGTCTGTGCTGTCCGCCCATTGGTCCACGGAACCGGTCAGCGGCCGGCTGCGCAGTTCCGGATCGGTGACCGAGGCGGCGAGCGGGCGGGCGAAGCGTTCGGCGTGCAGGACCAGGAACGGCCTGCCGTGGTATGGGCGAGGGGACGGGTCCACCGGTTCGACGAGGCCGCTCTCGTTCTGGCGGATCGCGACCGCCCGGTACGCGGCGCAGAGGTGCCGTTCGCGTTCCGGGTAGCCGGTCGCCGCCAGCGCGCCGCGCAGGGACGGCAACAGACTCTCCGCCGAGTCCAGTTGGGCGAAGGCGCTGCCGAGCCATTTGCTGTACGGCGCGTACCGCCGCTCCAGGAGCAGCGCGAGGCGCATCAGATCGCGCACCAGCCGGCCCGCGACGACGGCCGAGCCGAGCTCGTCGCCGACCTCGGCGCAGCGCCCGACGAAGGCCTCCTCCTGGGAGATCCGCTGCCACTGGCAGGCCAGCAGATACCGCCACACCTGTTCGGGGTACCAGGCCAGCCGCCGCCGTGCGGTGGTGAGGAGGCCGGGGCCGTCGTGGAACACCGCACCGCCGGTGATCCCGGCGAGCCGCTGCTGGGGCATCGCGAGCCAGTCCCGTACGCCCGGTTCGGCGGCCGACGCGTCGAAGCCGGTCTCCCGGGTCAGCCGGCCGGCGATGTCGTGCGCGGCCACACGGTGGTTGACCGGCCCGTCGGTCGCCTCCATGTGCCCGACCGGGTCGAGCGGGTCGTCGGCGGGACGGAAGTGGGTGGGCCAGCCGCGGATCTCCTTCGGGAGCCGGTCCGCCAGGAGCCGCCGGATCGCGTCGCCGTGGGCCGCGAGGTCCGGCGCCGTGAGGAAGAGGTCCAGCCGGGGGCCCCAGTCGTGGTCGGCGGACCGGGCCGTGTCGAAGCCGAGTACCTCGGAGCCCGGCCCGATCCGCGCGGCGGCGTAGGGCAGCCCGGGGAAGGCGGCGTCCAGGAGCGGCCGCACCGCCTCCTCGTAGAGGATCCGGGAGAGCTCCAGACCGGGCAGGAAGGCGGCTTCGGAGTGGCTCATACGGCAACTCTGCCGGGGCGGAATCCGATCGGCCAGCCAATATCCCCTGGCTGCCGAGGGGCACCTCCCGGGAAAGTCCGGTTGCGGACAATCCATCACAGACCGAATTGTTACCCTGGCGGACATGACCGCCATGGCACCCACGCGCACCGCACCGGACCTCTCCTACTTCCTGAATCACACCAGCCACGTCCTGCGGACCCAGATGTCGGCGGCGCTCGCCGAGGTCGGGCTCACGCCGCGGATGCACTGCGTCCTGGTCCACGCCCTGGAGGAGGAGCGCACCCAGATCCAGCTCGCCGAGATCGGCGACATGGACAAGACCACGATGGTGGTGACGGTGGACGCCCTGGAGAGCGCGGGCCTGGCCGAGCGCAGGCCGTCCAGCCGGGACCGCCGGGCGCGGATCATCGCCGTCACCGAGAAGGGCGCGACGCTCGCCGTACGGAGCCAGGAGATCGTGGACCGGGTGCATCAGGGCGCACTGGCCGAACTCGACAGCGGCGACCGCGCGGCACTGCTGCGCGCCCTGGAGCAGCTGGCGGGCGACCGGCTCTCCACTCCGGCCGAGACCCCCGGGACGGCCCGCCGGGCCCGCCAGAGCCAGAAGTAGCCGGTCGGCCGCGGCCCCCTCGAAGACAGAGAATAGAACCGAAAGAAATAGTCCGCAACAAAACCTTCTGTTAGCGTCTCTCCTGTCGACCCACCGTCAGGAGAGCCCGATGTCTGCCCCCTTGCCGTCTTCCGCGCCCACCTCCGCACCCGGCTCCGCACCCGCATCCGCGCCACCGGCCACCGCCCGAACGCGGGGGCTCGCCCTCGGTGTGATCGCCACGGGCCTGCTGATGACCGTGCTCGACGGCTCGATCGTCAGCGTGGCCATGCCCGCCATCCAGAACGACCTCGGGCTGTCGCCCGCCGGCCTCAGCTGGGTCGTCAACGCCTACCTGATCGCCTTCGGCGGCCTGTTGCTGCTCGCCGGCCGGCTGGGCGATCTCATCGGCCGCAGACGGATGTTCCTGGCCGGCACCGCCGTCTTCACCGCATCCTCGGTGCTGGCGGGCGCCGCCGGCTCCCCCACCCTGCTGATCACCGCCCGCTTCCTCCAGGGCGCCGGCAGCGCCATGGCCTCCGCGGTCGGACTCGGCATCCTCGTCACGCTGTTCACCGAGAGCCGCGAACGCACCAGGGCCATCGCGGTGTTCAGCTTCACCGGAGCGGCGGGCGCGTCGATCGGCCAGGTGCTCGGCGGGGTCCTCACCGACACCGTCGGCTGGCACTGGATCTTCCTCATCAACCTGCCGATCGGGGTCGCGACGCTCCTCGTCGCGGTGCGCGTCCTGCCCGCCGACCGCGGCCCCGGGCTCGGCGCCGGGGCGGACGCCATCGGCGCGGTCCTCGTCACCTCGGGAGTGATGCTGGGCATCTACTCCGTCGTCGAGGCCGGGTCGTACGGCTGGCTGTCGGCGCACACGCTCGGCCTCGGGGCGCTCGCTCTGGTCCTGCTCGCCGCGTTCGTCGTCCGGCAGGCCACCGCCCGGACGCCACTGCTGCCGCTGCGCATACTCCGGTCGCGGAGCGTCTCGGGCGCCAACCTGGTCCAGATGCTCATGGTGGCCGCGCTGTTCTCGTTCCAGATCCTGGTCGCGCTCTACCTCCAGCGGGTACTCGGCCACGGCGCCGCCGCCACCGGTCTCGCCATGCTGCCCGCCGCCGTCGTCATCGGAGCCGTGTCACTCGGCGTCTCGGCCCGGCTGAGCGCACGGATCGGCGACCGCAACGTACTGCTCCTGGGCATCGCCCTGCTGATCGCCCTGCTCGGCCTGCTCACCCGGCTCCCCGCCCACGGGCACTACGCCACGGATCTGCTGCCGCTGATGTTCCTCTGCGCGGGCTTCGGCCTCGCCCTCCCGGCGCTCACCTCGCTGGGCATGTCGGGGGCGGGCGAGGAGGACGCGGGCCTGGTGTCCGGGCTGTTCAACACCACCCAGCAGATCGGCATGGCGGCGGGTGTGGCCGTCCTCTCCACCCTGGCCGCCTCCCGCACCGACACCCTGCTCGCCGGGGGCAGCGGCCGGGCCGAGGCACTGACCGGCGGCTACCACCTCGCGTTCGCGGTCGGCGGCGGGCTGCTCACGGCCGCCTTCGTCGTCGCGCTCACGGTCCTCGGCCGGACGCGGCCCGGCGTCCACCCCCGCGGCTGACGTCCCGGCTCCGCTGCCTGGACAGACGGCGGTATGACGACAGGCTCTAGGATCCCGCCCATGGCACCCGGACCCGGCTACACCTGCTCCCGCTGCGGCGGACACCACACGGAACTCCCGATGGGGTACTCGACCATGGCACCCGATGTCTGGGACGCGAGCCTGGAGAACGACCCCGACAGCATGCTCTCGACGGACCAGTGCATCGTCAGGCACGAGCACTACTTCATCAAGGGCCTGGTCGAGATCCCCGTGGCGGGCAGTCAGGAACCCTTCTCCTGGGGCGTCTGGGTGTCACTGAGCCGGGAGAACTTCGGCCGCGCCCTCGATGTGTGGGAGACCCCGGGCCGGGAGTCCGAGAAGCCGTACTTCGGCTGGCTGACCACCGAGCTGGGGCTCTACTCCCCCCGTACGACCAACCTGAGGACCAACGCGCACACCCGCGCGATCGGCCGGCGCCCGCTCATCGAGCTGGAGCCCACCGACCATCCGCTGGCAGTGGAACAGCGCAACGGCATCACGTTCGACCGGGTGCGGGAGATAGCCGAGGCGGTACATCACGCCGAGGACGGCCGCTAGGCGACGTCCTCCGGCACCGGCCCGAGCCCTGACCGCAGCTGCGCGAACCCCAGCTCGGCCGCATCGACCGCGTCCCCGTACACCTCGTCCGCGCTCTGCCCCTCGCTGATCCGGCGCCAGTTGTCCAGGGCCAGGATGCGCAGCACCGCGATGATCTGGCCCGCCGCCAGCCGGCCCGGCACCCCGTCCCCCAGTGCGCGGGCAAGGGCCGCCTCGGAGCGGCCCTGGTAGGCGTAGAGCCTGGCCACCAGGGACGGCGTCCCGTACAGCAGCCGGTGGAACGCCAGTACCGCGGGCACGTCGCACAGGCCGGTGACCGGGTCGCGGCGCTCCAGGCCGTCCAGGAAGTGGCGCCGCAGCGCGTCCAGCGGGGATTCGCCGTCCGCGCGAGCGACGACCACCCTGGCCGACTCGTCCTCGTGATCGGCGAACCGGTGCAGCGCCAGGTCCTCCTTGGACGGGAAGTACCGGAACAGCGTCGGCTTGGAGATGTCCGCGGCGGCCGCGACCTCCGCCACCGAGACCCGGTCGAAGCCGCGCTCCAGGAACATGGCGATCGCGGCGTCGGAGACGGCCTGGTACGTCAGCTGCTTCTTCCGCTCGCGCAGGCTCATCGGCGCGCTCGGCCCACGGGGCGCGTCATCGTCCGCCGCCTGGCCCGACCTGGGCTTCTCTCCGCTCATGAGCATGCAGCGTACGCTCTTGGCCCCAGCCGGACCCGATGTCCGCCGCTACGCCCCGCCGCCCTCCCCGCGCTCCTCGCGGGCCCGTTGGCGGATCAGCGCGTCGATTCCGTCCAGCACCCGTTCGAGGCCGAACCGGAACTCGTAGTCGGGCTCGTCCGGGACCCACATCACGTCGGTGGCCATCAGCCGGGAGAGCGCGGGGTGGCGTTCGGGGTCGACGAGCCGGGTCAGCGTGCGGGCGTACCCGTCCATGACCTCCCGCGCCGGTACGCCGCGCGCCTCGACGGCGGCGTCGAGGTCGCCCATCAGCAGCGCCTCGTTCCGCACGAAGCCGCTGACCAGGAGGATGACGGAGACCGCGTCGCCCGGTCCCAGGCCGCTGCTCCCGAGCGCCTGGAGGCCCTGTTCCCACCAGGCCACGGAGTGCGGGCTCGCGGGCGGTCCCGAGATGGGGATGCGGAGCATCCAGAGGTTGCGGTGGTAGACCCGGCGCTGCGCCCAGGCCCACTGCGAGAGCGCCTCCCGCCAGCCGGCGCCCTCGTCGAGTGCGGGCAGCGGGGGCGGCGGGCCCATGGCCGCCTCCTGCATCAGCACGTAGAGCTCGTCCTTGGCGGCCACGTACCGGTACAGCGACATCGTCGAGGCACCCAGGTCCTTGGCTACCCGGCCCATCGACACCCCGCCGAGCCCCTCGGACGCCGCCACCGCCACCGCCGCGTCCACGATGCGCTCCAGACTCAGCCCGGGTTTGGGCCCCTTCACCGGGCGGGACCGCAGCCCCCAGGCGGCCTCGATGCTGGCCGGCAGGCCCGTACCGCCCGGCGAACCGTTCTCTTCCGTCACCTGAAACCGCCTTCCCTTGACGGCCATCCTAGTTATGCGTAACCCTTACACAGTAACGCGTACGCCATACGCAGAGAGTGCACGGAGAGGCGCACCCATGCCACCAACCACACGCACACCACCAGCCCCGGCCGCCATGATCGAGGCCCACGGCCTGACCAAGTCCTACGGAGGATGCGCGACCCCCGTCCTGGACGGCGTGGACCTGCGCGTCGACCGCGCCACCGTCTTCGCCCTGCTCGGCCCGAACGGCGCGGGCAAGACCACCGCCGTGCGCGTCCTGGCCACGCTCACCACCGCCGACAGCGGCACGGCCCGCGTAGCCGGGTACGACGTCGTGGCCGACCGGAGCCGGGTACGCCGCGCGATCAGCCTCACCGGGCAGTACGCCGCCGTCGACGAGACACAGACCGGCGAGGAGAACCTGCGCATGATGGCCCGGCTCACCGGCCGGTCCCGGGCGGACGCGCGCCACCGGGCCGCCGAACTCCTCGAACGCTTCGGCCTCACCTCGGCCGCCCGCCGCACCGTCCGCACGTACTCCGGCGGCATGCGGCGCAGGCTCGACCTGGCGGCCGGTCTGGTCGGCAGCCCGCAGCCGGAGGTCTTCTTCCTGGACGAGCCGACGACCGGCCTCGACCCGCGCAGCCGCCAGGAGCTCTGGCAGGTGGTCCGCGACCTCGCCGCCGAGGGCGCCACGGTCCTGCTCACCACCCAGTACCTGGAGGAGGCCGACCGGCTGGCCGACCGCATCGCCGTACTCGACCGGGGCCGGAAGGTCGCCGATGGCACGGCTGACTCGCTGAAGTCACGCGTCGGCGGACACCGCCTGGACCTGGTCATGGCCGACCGCGCGAGCTACCTCCGGCTCACCCACCGCGCCGTGCACCACTCACCCGCCACCCTCACCCTCGGGCTCCCCACGGACGGCTCGGCGGCTCAGGTGCGGGCACTGCTCGACGAGGTGGACCCGGGCCGCGACGCGGTCGAGCGGTTCACCCTGCACAGCACCACGCTCGACGACGTGTTCCTGGCCCTGACCGCGACGAAGCCGAAGGAGGCATCGGCCGCCCATGTCTGAAGCGCCCGCCATCACCCGCACCGCCCGGCCCCCGGCCGAGGCTCTCGCCCCCGTCGCCCGCGCCCTCACCATGACCGGCCGTTCACTGCGCATCAGCAGACGCAACACCGACGCCCTGGTCACCTCGCTCGTGCTGCCGGTCATGCTGATGCTGATCTTCGTCTACTTCTTCGGCGGCGCGATCGACACCGGGATCCCGCACACCGCCTACGTGACCTACGTCGTCCCCGGCGTGCTGCTCCTGTGCGCCGGCTTCGGCTCCGCCACCACCGCGGTCGCCGTCAGCGAGGACATGAAGGGCGGCATCATCGACCGCTTCCGCACCCTCGACATCGGCGGCACCCCGATCCTCGCCGGCCACGTCGCCGCGAGCACGGCCCGCAACCTGGTCTCCACCGCCCTGGTCCTGGGCATCGCGCTGCTGATCGGCTTCCGCCCCACCCCCACGCTCACCGGCGTCCTCCTCGCCCTCGCCGTCCTGATCGCGTACATCGTCGCGCTGTCCTGGCTGTCAGCAGCGATCGGCCTGCTCGCCAGAACCCCGGAGGCGGCCGGCGGGTTCACCTTCCTGATGATGTTCCTGCCCTACCCGAGCAGCGCCTTCGTCCCGGTCGAATCGATGCCGGCCTGGCTCCACGGCTTCGCCGAGCACCAGCCGGTCACCCCGGCCATCGAGTCCCTGCGCGGCCTCCTGCTCGACCAGCCGGTGGGCAACTCCCCCTGGATCGCGCTGACCTGGGCCGGCGGCATCCTGCTGGCCGCGACGGCGCTGTCGGGTGTGCTGTTCGGGGTGCGGACGCGGTGACCGCGAAGCGCCGCCCGGCTCCAGGGGCTCAGAACACGTCCGGACACCAGGCCCGCCGCCCCGCCCGGAACACCCCGTCGGCCAACGCGGCCGCGCCCGGGGTCAGTTCCTCGACCCGGCCCAGCGCCGCCAGCCGCAGGACCGACTCGTCGCCGAGGTAGAGCGTCCCCAACTCCCGCACGTCCAGCGCGAGGTCGGCGCTGCGCGTGGTCGGGACGCAGGTGGCGCCGGACGGGGAGGCGTCCAGCTGGAAGCGGCCGGCGGTCAGGCCGGTGGCGTCGTGGACGTCCAGGACCAGTGAGCCGGGCACCGCGTAGGTGCGGGCCTCCAGCGCGCGTACGGCGTCCAGGAGGCGCACCCACAGGAAGTCCGCGTGCGTCACCACGCGGGCCGCGCGCGGGTCCGGGAGGAGCAGCGGGAGCAGGTCGTCGGGGGCGCGGTGGCCGGTGCGGATCGTGGTGACCCAGTCGACCGAGCAGAGGAAGTGCCACAGCGCCCGCTCCGCCGCCGGGTTCGTCGCGATCATGCTGCGTACCGTCGCCCGGTTCAACGGCTGCTTGGCATCGCCCCAGTTGTCATCGACGCGGTAGACGAGGAGGCCGTCCACGGTCCCCCCGGCATCGCGGTGGACGGCTTGGAACGGCTCGGTCCAGGGGTCGTTGGGGAAGAGCGCGTTTCCGGTCGTCAGGTCCCACCAGCGGTCGCCCCGGCTCACCGCCCCGTGCTGCAGGGCCCGCAGCCGGTCGTGGAGGGCCGGCCCGAGCTTGCGCACCTCGGCGCCGTCCACCAGGTCGATCCGGCCGCCGTCCCCTGCGGACGCGCCGGACAGCCGGGGGTCCAGGCCCGCCCGGGGGACGTCGATCTCCCACTCGGTGGTCCAGGCGGCGGGGCCGAAGCCGTACCGCCCGTAGATCGGGTACTCGGCGGCGATCAGGGTGGCGGCCACATCGCCGCGCTCCCTGGCCGCCGCCAGGTCGTTCGCCATCATCCGGGTGAGCAGCCCCCGGCGGCGGTGGGTGGGCGTGACGGTCACGTTGGTGATCGCGTCGGCCGGCACCGTCGCGCCGCCGACGACCGTCAGCTCCTGCGCGAACGAACGGAACGTCGCCACACACCTCCCGGCGTCGAACACCCCCTGGACGCGCGGCAGATCCATATGGGGCAGCCTCCCTGCCACCTCCTCGTCCGACGGGGTCGGCGCGCGCAGGAATCCGGTGTTCAGGGCCCGCAGCCAGTCGGCGAACTCGGACTCGGTGACGGGACGGACCTCAAGGCTGTTCATACGCTCCACGCTAGACACGGCTGTTCGGGTTGTCGCCCGCATTTCCGGTGCACGGGACGCCCGCGCGGTACGGGGCCGGCTCCCGCCCGCCCCGTACCGCGCCGGGTCAGAACGCCGCCCGGATCTCCCCCACCTCGGCCGCGCCGCCCAGCAGCGGGGCCCGGCCGATCCGCGAGACCACCGGGGCGTCCACCCCGAGCAGGCCGAGCGCTCGGGCCAGGACCGGGCCCAGCGCCCGGGTCGAGCCGTCGTCGATCTTGAAGGCCAGTGCCCTGCCGTCCGCGAGGGCCACCGCCTGGACCGCCTCCGCACCCATCTTGGACAGCGTGCCGGGCAGCTCGCGCATCAGCCAGGTGTCGGGGCGGCGGGTGCCCGCCACGTACTCGGGGTGCGCCCGCATCGCGTCCGCCACCCGGCGCTCCGCCGTACCCGGTGCCGCCGTGACGAACGTACGGAACGCCCGCGCGAGGCCCACCAGCGAGATCGCCATCAGCGGCGCCCCGCAGCCGTCCGTGCCGACCGAGGCGACCGGTTCGCCCGCCGCCTCCTCGACGACCCGGTGGACGAGGAGCTGGAGCGGGTGCGCCGGGTCGAGGTAGCCGGCCGGGTCCCAGCCGTTGCGCAGGCACACCGCGAGCATCGCCGCGTGCTTGCCCGAGCAGTTCATGGTGATCCGCTCCCGGACGTGGCCGGCGGCGAGGTACGCCTCCGCCTCGACCGGGTCCAGCGGAAGGTCGGGCGGGGTCTGCAGGTCGTCGGGCGACAGGCCGTGCTCGGCGAGCATCTTGCGTACGAGATCGAGGTGGAAGCCCTCGCCCGAGTGGCTCGCGGCGGCCAGCGCCAGCCGCTCCCCCGACAGGTCGAGCCCGGCCCGCAGCACGGCCGCCGCCTGCATCGGCTTGTTCGACGACCGGGGGAAGACCGGTGCCGCCGGATCGCCCAGGGCCAGCTCCACGCTGCCGTCGGCGGCCAGGACGACCAGCGATCCGCGATGGTGGCCCTCGATGAAACCGGACCGCACGATCTCGGCCAGTACCGGTGGGGCGGGCGGGCCGGGTATGGCGTCGGGCCGGGCGGACGGGGCTGCGCTGGAGGTCATGGTGGCCTTCCGGGGACGGGCGGGACCCGCCCCCGGAGGGGTTGCCTCAGGCGAGCAGGTCGTCTACTTGTGCTTCCCCGTCACGGTACCTGCGGGCGATCTCCGCGCTGCAGTCGTCCGCGGTGCGCTGGAGCCGGTGGCGGCGCCGGGAGACCTGCTGCTCGTAGCGGACCAGGCGCCCCATGGCGGCGTGCAGCTCTTCGTCCGTCCGGGCGTCGAGGTCGGACAGCTCGACCTCCGCGAGCGTCTCGGCCGCCAGCTGCCGGTACTCGTCGCTGCGCGGGGTGCTCAGCGTCACGTGCCGGGCGGAGGAGCGGTGCAGCGACGGGGCGTCCGCGAGGATCTCGGAGAGCCGGTCCACCACCGGCGACTCGGGGTCCCGCCGCCGGGCCAGCTCGGCCCGCAGGATGTCGACGCGCCCCTGGACCAGCCGCCGCACATAGCTGAGGTCGGCCTCGTCGCGCTGCGAGTCGCGGCGCAGGGTGCGCAGCTCCGGCAGCCGCAGGGCGCCCAGTTCGGGCGGGGGTGCGGCCGGACCCTCGTCGGAGCCCTGCCCGGTCCGCTGCACAGGCGGGCGCATGGTGCTCGTGCTCGCAGCCGCACTGCTGTTGACGCCGGCACGCGTGACCGGCACGGTGCCCGGGGAGTGCCCGGTTCCATGGGTGCTCATGCTTGTGTCCATCCCCTCGACCGGTGCGTCGGCGCACCGCCTCCGAGCATCGTGCCACCTGGAGGGTGCCGGTGGAGGTGCTCTGTACCCGTTCAGCCCAAGATAGGTTGGTCTGTATGCGTGCAGTGATACAGAGGGTGAACGGCGCGAGCGTCACGGTGGCCGACACCGACGGCGAGGGCGGCGGACCCGCGGTGGTCGGCGAAATCATCGGCGAGGGCCTGTGTGTGCTGGTCGGAGTCACCCATGGGGACACCCCGGAGAAGGCGGCACAGCTCGCCCGGAAGCTCTGGTCGGTCCGCATCCTGGAGGGCGAGAAGTCCTGCTCCGACGTGAATGCGCCGCTTCTGGTGATTTCGCAGTTCACTCTCTACGGGGACGCCCGCAAGGGCCGCCGGCCCACCTGGAACGCCGCAGCGCCCGGCGACATCGCCGAGCCGCTGGTCGACGAGGTGGTGGCGCGGCTGCGGGCGCTGGGAGCACGGGTGGAGACGGGCCGGTTCGGGGCGGACATGCGGGTCTCGCTCACCAACCACGGCCCGTTCACCCTCGTCGTCGACGTCTGACCGGGGCTTGGCCACGTCTGACCGGGCGGCGGGGGCTAGGGCCCTACGGCTCGACGACCGTCTCCTGGGCGGCGGCCGTGTTCTCGCCGGCCAGCAGCTCCGCGTCCACCGGCACGTTCCGCTTCACCAGGGCCAGGGCGATCGGCCCCAGCTCGTGGTGGCGGGCGGAGCTGGTGATGAAGCCGAGCTGACGGCCCTCGGCCCCGTCCGCCGCGAGCCGGATCGGGGTGCCGTGCCCGGGGAGCGTCACCTCGCTGCCGTCCAGGTGCAGGAAGACCAGGCGACGGGGCGGCTTGCCCAGGTTCTGCACCCGGGCCACGGTCTCCTGGCCCCGGTAGCAGCCCTTCTGGAGGTGGACCGCGCTGCCGATCAGGCCCAGCTCGTGCGGGATGGTGCGGTGGTCGGTCTCGAAACCGAGCCGGGGGCGGTGGCCCTCGACGCGCAGCGCCTCGTAGGCCAGCACCCCGGCGGCCGGGCCGTGCTGCGCCGCGTACGCCTCCAGGCCGGCGCGCGGCAGGAACAGGTCGCGGCCGTACGGCGTCTCCCGTACGGCGGCACCCTCCGGCGCCGGGGCGATGGAACCGGCCGGCAGGTACACGACCGCGAAGTCCTCGGTGCGGTCGGCGACCTCGACGCGGTAGAAGAACTTCATCGACTCCAGATAGGCGATGAGCTCGCCCTGGGTGCCCGGCTCGACGTGCATCCACAGGGTCTCGCCGTCGTCGACGAGGTACATGGCGTGCTCGATGTGCCCGTTCGCCGTGAGGATCAGGGAGTCGGCGGCCTGGCCCGGCGCGAGATCGGTGACGTGCTGGGTGATCAGGAGGTGCAGCCACGCCAGCCGGTCGCTTCCGGTGACGGTGACGACACCGCGGTGCGAGAGGTCGACGAGGCCGGAGCCGTCGGCGAGGGCACGCTGCTCGCGGAACAGGTCACCGTAGTGCGCGGCGACGCCTTCGTCGCGGCCCTCGGCGGGGACGGCACCGGGCAGGGACAGCAGGGGGCTCTTCATGCGACCAGCGTACGACTAGGGTCTTTCGTTTGGATCAGGCCGGATCAGGGAGCGGTGTCCGGTGCGTGCGGCTGCAAGGCGGAGGAGGGAGTGAATGCGGAGCATTGGCGACCGACGACAACGCCGCAGATGTGCGTGCCGGACACCGCGAGCCCGGCATGATCCAAACGAGAGGCCCTAGGGTCTTTCGCGTGCGCCCGCCGGGGATTACGGGACAGCCCTCAGGCGCCCCGGGCCGGATTCGCGGACCGCTCAGGCCGGATCGGCGGGCTGCCCGGCCGCCTTCGCCGCACAGTCCGCGCAGCGGCCGAAGATCGCGAAGTGCTTCATGTCCGTCTCGAACCCGAAGGTGCCGCGCAGCTTCTCGGTGAACTCCGCGACGACGCCGACATCGGCCTCGATGACGTCTCCGCAGTCCCGGCAGACCAGGTGGATGTGGTGGTGGCGGTCGGCCAGGTGGTACGTCGGTGCCCCGTGGCCCAGATGGGCGTGGCTGACCAGACCGAGCTCCTCCAGGAGCTCCAGGGTCCGGTAGACGGTCGAGATGTTCACGCCGGAAGCGGTCCGGCGCACCTCGGAGAGGATGTCGTCGGGCGTCGCGTGCTCCAGCGCGTCGACGGCTTCCAGGACAAGCTGCCGCTGCGGCGTCAGCCGGTAACCACGCTGCCGAAGATCGGTCTTCCAGTCGGTGCTCACCACAGGCCCCAGTCTAGGTCCTGTCCGGGTGCCGTCCCCAGCGGAATGCGGGACGGCACGCGACCGGCTACTTGAAGAACGCGATCCCGTCGTCCGGCAGGTCGCCCAGGCTCTTCGCCATCGCGGCGACCTCCTCGGGCGTGACGACCTTCTTGAGGTGCGCCGACATGTACGGCCGCAGCTCCACCTCGGGCGTGGACTTCTCGCCGACCCACATCAGGTCGCTCTTCACGTAGCCGTAGAGCCGCTTGCCACCGTTGTACGGGCCGGAGGCCGCGGTGCGGGCCACCGCGTCGGTGACCAGGTCGATCTGCGGCTTCTGGTGGGCCAGCTCGCCGTACCAGATCTCGATGACGCCCTGGTCGCGGACCATCACGACCTCGACCTTGCGGTCCTTGTCGATGCGCCAGTAGCCGGACTCGGACTCCAGCGGCCGGACCTTCTCGCCCTCGGCGTCGAGCACCCAGCTGTGCGAGACGTACTCCAGGAAGTCCCGGCCGTCGTGGCTGAAGGTCACTTCCTGGCCGAAGTTGCACTTCTCGGCGCCGGGGAAGTCGGACACACCCGCGCCCGCCCAGTTGCCCAGGAGGAATGCCAGCGGGACGAGGTCCGGGTGGAGGTCGGACGGAATCTCGATCATGAGCGGCTCAGACGATCTGTGAGGCGGGGGAACAGGGAGGGCGCGCGTGGAGCTGAGGGGTCAGCGCTGACCCTGGTACAGCTTCTTCACGGTCAGACCGGCGAAGGCGAGGGTGCCGACACAGACCAGGACCAGCAGGGTGGTGAAGAATGCCTCAAGCACGGGAGCTCCTTGAACGAGCGGTATGGCAGCAGTACGGGCCGGGTCCCAGCCTAATGGGTGGAGGCCCGGCCCGTCGGTTCGGGGCTTGCCGCGGGGCGGCTCGGCCCAGCAGCCGGTTCCGCGGGATCACCGTCCGGTGGAGGGGAACGCGCGGCACCGAAGGGCTTCGGCTCCATGGCCGGGTACGCCGGGCCCGGCTGCGGGAGGGCGCCCGGCGGGGGCGGTGCCCGCCGGGCGCCCGAGGATTACAGTTCCGCATATGCCGAAGAAGCTCGTGATCAAGGTGACCGCAGGTGCCGACTCCGCCGAGCGCTGCTCGCAGGCGTTCACGGTGGCCGCGGTCGCCGTCGCCAGCGGCGTGGAGGTCTCGCTCTGGCTGACCGGGGAGTCCGCGTGGTTCGCCCTGCCGGGGCGGGCCGCCGAGTTCGAGCTGCCGCACTCGGCGCCACTGCCGGACCTGATCGAGTCGATCCAGGCGGGCGGCCTGATCACGCTCTGCACGCAGTGCGCGGCCCGCCGCGACATCACCGAGCAGGACGTCCTGGACGGGGTACGGATCGCCGGGGCCCAGGTCTTCGTCAGCGAGATCATGGCCGACGGGGTGCAGGCGCTCGTCTACTGACGGAGCCGCCCGCTCACCGGCGGCGCTTCTTGCCGTCGAGCTCGTCCCACCACTCGTCCGACTCCGGATCGCCGGTGGGGCGCCCCTTGCCTGCCTGCTGCCGGGGGCGCTCCTTGCCCGGCCGCTGCGCCGGGTGCTCCTCGACCGTCCGCTGCCGGGGGTCCGGGGGCGGGTCGTCCCACCAACGGTCCTCCGGACCCTTCCGGTTGGCCACGATCGCCGCGACGGGCGGGATGACCATGGCGATCACGCACATGCTGATGGCTGCGGGAATCGACCAGAGCCGCACGAAGGCCCAGGACGAGATGAAGAGGACGAGACATCCGCCCATCATCAGAAAATAAGCGCGACGGCGTCGGGCGTACATAAGTCCAGCGTAGGCCTGATTCGTCCGCCCAGCCGGTCCTGGGCGGCGGGCTCCTCCGCCCGGACGGCACGAAGGGCCGTACCCCGGTTCAGTAGGGCGTCCAACCCCCTGGGGTACGGCCCTCCGGCCGGTCTTCGTGCCTCGTGCTAGACCGCGATGGCCACCTCGGACAGACCGCCCGTCTGTGCCACGACCGTGCGGTCGGCGCTGCCGCCCGGAACGAGCGCGCGCAGCGTCCAGGTGCCCTCGGCCGCGTAGAAGCGGAACTGCCCGGTCGCGGACGTCGGGACCTCCGCGGTGAACTCACCGGTCGAGTCCAGCAGGCGGACGTAGCCGGTGACGGGCTCGCCGTCGCGGGTCACGCTGCCCTGGATCGTGGTCTCACCGGGCTTGATCGTCGAAGCGTCGGGGCCGCCGGCCTTTGCTCCACACATGGCGTTCTGTCCTTCTGGTCGAGGGGCGTGCTGGTCCGGATGGTGCGGAGTTACTTGTTGGCGCCGAGCTCGATCGGCACGCCCACGAGGGAGCCGTACTCGGTCCACGAGCCGTCGTAGTTCTTGACGTTCTCCTGGCCGAGGAGCTGGTGCAGCACGAACCAGGTGAGCGCGGAGCGCTCACCGATGCGGCAGTACGCGATGGTGTCCTTCGCCAGGTCGACCTGCTCGGCCTCGTAGAGGGCCTTCAGCTCGTCGTCCGACTTGAAGGTGCCGTCGTCGTTGGCGTTCTTCGACCACGGGATGTTGCGGGCGCTCGGCACGTGGCCGGGGCGCTGCGACTGCTCCTGCGGGAGGTGGGCCGGGGCGAGCAGCTTGCCGCTGAACTCGTCGGGCGAGCGCACGTCGACCAGGTTCTGGGTGCCGATCGCCTTCACGACGTCGTCGCGGTAGGCGCGGATCGACTCGTCCTGCGGCTGGGCCTTGTACTGGGTGGCCGGGCGGGACGGGATCTGGTCGCCGTCGACCAGGTCGCGGGAGTCGAGCTCCCACTTCTTGCGGCCCCCGTCGAGCAGGCGGACGTCGCTGTGGCCGTAGAGCTTGAAGTACCAGAACGCGTAGGACGCGAACCAGTTGTTGTTGCCGCCGTACAGGACGACCGTGGTGTCGTTGCCGATGCCCTTGCCGGACAGCAGCTCCTCGAAGCCCGCCTGGTCGATGAAGTCGCGGCGGACCGGGTCCTGGAGGTCCTTGGTCCAGTCGATCCGGATCGCGTTCTTGATGTGGTTCTTCTCGTACGCGGCGGTGTCCTCGTCGACCTCGACGATGGCAACCTTCGGGTCGTCGATGTGGGCCTCGACCCAGTCGGCGTCTACCAGGACGTCACTGCGGCTCATTGTGTTCTCCTCCGGGGCAGTCTGCGGCGAGATGATGCGAATTGGTGCGTGATGCGGATGTACGGGGCGCGGGTTCGGCACGTGCACAGAGGCATCAGATGGCCCCGACGCGTGGTCGGAGGGCCGGGAATGCGGGAGTCGAGGTCCCGCTCAGACAGTGCGACAGAGCATGGCGGCGACGCGGCACAGGTCCACTGCCCGCCGCTTCGTGAGATCCGCCCGTCCCCGCTGCGGGAGACCGCTAATAGAGCACTGCATGGGACCGATCGTAGGGACGTACGGGCGGACATGTCACCGTCGTGTCGCCCATTGAGACGCGATCGTCCATTAAATGAGACTGGAGAGGGGTCGGGCCTTCCTCGCGGCCGCTCCCCGGAGCGCCGCGCACGTCGGACATCTGCGGAACGGACACGGCCGTCTCAGTATGTGGCGCACGGCTTCCGGACGCCGCGGGACGCGCCCGACGGTGGCGGGGGCTGTCCGGCGGGTGTCAACAGGCGGGTGTCAACAGGCGGGTGATCAGGCCAGCGATCAGGCGAGCGATACGTCGGTGCCGGTCACCGAGATCTCCAGGCCTGCGGCGGTCGGCTGGATCTTCTCCAGCTTCAGCCCCTTGGGCAGTCCGCCGACCTCGCGCTCGAAGTCGGTCTTCTTGCGCACCAGGCCCTCGAGGCCGGGAATGCCCTCGCCCGGCACCTTGTCCGCGTGCACCCGCACGGTGTGGCCGTCGACCAGGGTGACGGTGGACAGGACGGAGCGCGAGATCTCGCGGCCCAGGCCGGGGACCTCGACCGCGCCGGTCACCTTCACCTTGCCGTTGCCGCCGTACTCGACGGCGACGTCCGCGCTGGCCGCCTTCGTGAGGTCCGCGTACGACACCACGGCCGTTCCGCCCGCCCGTGCGGCGACGGCGCCGGAGAAGCCGTCGGTCAGCCGGACCTGGTGCAGGTCGGCGTTCATCTCGCTGATCCGGAGCGTGCGGCCGTTCGCGCTGGTCTCCAGGCCGGTGATCTTCACGTCCACCTCGTCGAGCTCCGACCCGGCGAGCTGCGTCAGGAACGGGAAGCCCTTGATCGAGACGTCCGTGGAACCGATCTCCGCCCCGGGCACCTGCACCCGCTCGGCGGCCTGGGACTCGGCGAAGTACACCGCCGCGCGGTCGACGGCGATGAACACACCGGCCAGGACCACCACGATGACCAGCAGTATGCGCAGTGCACGCATGCCTTGTCCTCCCCCACCCGCATCCGTTCGGACCCCTCGGCGCCCGTGAGCCTACTGCGGCCGCACATCACGCTCCGGGTGATCGACGAGAGAAAGCCCCCCATCGGTTCCCCGTGGAGGGCTTCGGCATCTCTGTGACGCGTGAGGCGCGACGGTCACGAGTGACGTGTCGCGGGCGACCGGCTACGAGATCGCGCGGCCGATCAGATACACGGCGGGCGCGGCCGCGGTGAGCGGCAGAGCCACTCCGGCGGTCATGTGCACGAACCGTGAGGGGTAGTCGTAGCTGGCCACCCGCAGCCCGATCAGCGCACAGCCACCGGCGGCGAGGCCGAGCAGCGCGCCCTTGGCCCCCAGGTCGGTGACGGCCCCCGCCGCACCACCGGCGGCCGAGGCGACGACCAGCGCCGCCACCACGGAGACCGGCCCCGGCAGCGGAAGCGCCCGTACGAGCACCGCGACGGCGACGGCGACCCCGCCGGCCGTCACCGCGTCCGGGACCGCCGCGAGGTGCCCGGCGGCCAGGACCGCGAGCGCGGCCGAGGCGACGGTCGCCATCAGCCCCTGCATCCGCTCGTCGGCGCCCGCCCGGCTGCGCAGCTGGAGGACGACGGTGAGCAGCACCCAGACGCCGAGTGTGCCGAGGATCGCGGCCGGACCGTTCTCCCGGCCGGCGGCCAGCAGCACCACATCGGCGACGAGCCCGCCGGCGAACGCGAGCGCGATGCCCTGCCTGGCCGGCCACATGCCGTTGAGCCGGAACCACCCGGCGGCGGTCACCGCCTGGAGCAGCACCAGCGGGACGACCAGGGCGTACGAGCCGATGGCCGCGGCGAGCGCGAGCAGCAGCCCGAGCCCCGCGGTGATCGCGGCGGGCTGCATCCCCGGCGCGATGATCGGCGAACGGCCCTCGGCGCGGGCGCGCTGGGCGTCGGTGATCCGGCTGTTGCCCAGCGTGGTGGGCGAGCTGTAGCCGTCCTCGTCCGGCGCGGCGCCCGCGGGCTCGGGAGCGGCCGGAGCGGCCGGAGCCGTCCGGACCTCCGGCGGCAGCGGATAGGCGCCGGAGGCGGACTGCACCGGCTCTGCGGGCTGCACCGGCTGTACGGGGTGTGCGGGCTGCTGCGCCGGGCGGAGGGTGGGCTGGTACTGGGTGTCCCAGGTCTGGCCCTCCCAGGTCTGCGCGACACCCTGCTCCCCGGCCTGCCAGCCGCCCCCGGTCTGCTGAGCCTGGTAGGGCTGCTGAGCCTGGTAGGGCTGCTGAGCTTGGTAGGGCTGCTGAGCTTGGTAGGGCTGCTGGGGCTCGTGCGGCTGAGGAGCCTGCTGAGGCTCGTAGGGCTGAGGGGCCTGCTGGGGCTCGTACGGAAGCTGTACGGCCTGGTGCGTCGGTTGGGCGGACGCGTACGGCTGCGGGGCGGCCTGTGGCGGCTCGTACGTGCCCTGCGGCGCCTGCGGCGCGTACGGGGCGCCCTCGCCCGCGTAGGGGGCCTGCTGCCCGTACTGCGCGTACGCGGGGTCCGGGTAGCCCTGGTCCGCGTACGGCTGGTTCCCGTACTGCTGCGGCTCCTGGCCGTACGGCTGCGGCTCCTGGCCGTACGGGCGCTGCGGCTGGTCCGGGTACGGATGCTGCTGATCGCTGCTGCTCATGTTCTGCGGTTCACCCTCCTGCGAACGGCGGGAGCACCTCGACCGTGCCGCCCTCGGCAAGGCGTACGGTCTCATGGCTCCGGGTCCCGACGGGGTCACCGTCTATGAGGAACGAGCACCTTTGCAGCACTCGGGTCAGCTCACCGGGGTGCCGCACGCGTGCCGCGTCGAGCGCCTCCTTGAGCGTCGCGGCGGTGTACGGCTCCTCGGCCGTTCCGGCAGCGGCCTTGGCGGCTGCCCAGTAACGGATCGTTCCCGCAGGCATGGCGGCGGCTCCTCTCGTCTCGCGTCGGCTCACGCTCGGCTGTCCATCATCGTGCACCCGGGTCACCGGTCCGCCGCCCAGTCTGCGATGCGGCCGAGCAGGGCAGCGTCCGACGCGTTCTCCGCGTGCCCCATCCCGCGCTCCAGCCACAGTTCGGCGGCCCCGTCCGCCGCGTCGGCCAGCATCCGGGGGTGGTCGAGCGGGAAGTACGGGTCCCTGTCCCCGTGCACGATCAGCAACGGGGCCGGGGCGATCGCCGGGACCGCCGCGACCGGCGAGAGCGGGACCGGGTCCCAGTCGTTGCGGTCGATCCGGGTCCGGAAGCCGTACCGCCCGACGAGCCGGCCGGCGGGCCGGGTGACCACCCAGTGCAGACGACGCATCGGAGCCGTACCCCGGTAGTACCAGCGCGCCGGGGAGCTCACGGACACCACCGCATCGGCGTACGCCCCCAAACGCGCTTCCGTGCGCCCCCCGCGCACCGGAACGGGCCGGACGCCCTCGCGCTCCGCCGCCGGATCCGTATACAGCGCCCCGTGCCGGAGCACCACGGAACCGCCCATCGAGAACCCGACCGTAACGACCCGCCGGTGCCCGAGCGACCGCGCCCAGGCCACCGCGGCCGCCAGGTCCAGCACCTCGCGGTCGCCCACCGTGGACCGTCCGCCGGAGCCGCCGTGCCCCCGGAACGAGAACGTGATCACGGCCGCACGCTGGGAGAACACCTCCACGGCGCGCCGCACCGCAGGGCGGTCGGCCGAACCGGTGAATCCGTGCGCGACGACGATCGCCGTGCCGGTGTCGTCCGCACCCGCGAGTGCGCCGTCATCCGCCGTACACGGGTCGTACACCGCCTCGATCGGCACGCCGTCATCCGCCCGCAATGTCGCTCGTGACGGCCGGCGCGTGATCAAGGGAACAGAGGAACTCCGAAATCGCCCCTCGGACACAGAACTCATGTGGGCTATTCTGCTGGGAAGAGGATCCGGGCAATGCAGCCCCCGGGTCCTTTTGTGCTTTCCGCGCGTTGTTACGGAGACGTTTCAACAAGCTCAGCGGCCCTGGGCGCGGGGCCGTACCCGTAAAACCCGTATGACGAAACGTTGTACGGCACAACACGAATAAGCGTACGAAGCAGTGCCGCATACTCCCCCGGGCCGGGCCCGGGAGTGCCCCTCTCGCAGGGAACGAGGAGGACCGACGTAATGGGCGAGCCAACCGTGCACGATCATCGACCGACGACCCAGGCAGGTGGGCGGCGATGAGTTCACTGCTGCTCCTGACGAATGCCCTTCAACCGTCGACGGAGGTGCTCCCCGCCCTCGGTCTCCTGCTCCACAGCGTGCGGGTGGCGCCCGCCGAAGGCCCCGCTCTCGTCGACACCCCCGGTGCCGACGTCATCCTCATCGACGGACGGCGCGACCTGCCCCAGGTGCGCTCGCTCTGTCAGCTGCTGCGGTCCACCGGACCCGGCTGTCCGCTGATCCTCGTCGTCACGGAGGGCGGTCTCGCGGCCGTCACCGCGGACTGGGGGATCGACGACGTCCTGCTGGACACGGCGGGACCCGCCGAGGTCGAGGCGCGGCTGCGACTGGCCACCGGCCGGCAGCAGATCACCTCCGACGACTCCCCGATGGAGATCCGCAACGGCGACCTGTCCATCGACGAGGCGACGTACAGCGCCAAGCTCAAGGGCCGGGTCCTGGACCTGACGTTCAAGGAATTCGAACTGATCAAGTACCTGGCGCAGCACCCGGGCCGGGTCTTCACCCGGGCCCAGCTGCTCCAGGAGGTCTGGGGCTACGACTACTTCGGCGGCACGCGGACGGTCGACGTACACGTCCGGCGGCTGCGCGCCAAGCTCGGCCCCGAGCACGAGTCGCTGATCGGCACCGTCCGCAACGTCGGCTACCGCTTCGTCGCACCCGAGAAGGTGGAGCGGGCCGCGGCGGAGGAGGCCAAGGCCGCAGCCGCGAAGGCGGCCGCCGAAACCCTCACCCGTTCGGAGCAGTCGGAGGCCGTCGAGGTTCCGGAAGAAGCCCCGGTCCGGCCTGCCAAGAGGTAGGTCGATCCGCGTAGACTGCCGCGCGTGGCCAAGGTGACGCGGGACGATGTGGCGAGACTGGCGGGGACGTCGACCGCGGTCGTCAGCTACGTCATCAACAACGGACCCAGGCCGGTCGCCCCGGCCACGCGCGAGCGGGTACTCGCCGCGATCAAGGAGCTGGGCTACCGGCCCGACCGGGTCGCCCAGGCCATGGCCTCGCGACGGACCGACCTCATAGGGATGATCGTGCCGGACGCGCGGCAGCCGTTCTTCGCGGAGATGGCGCACGCGGTCGAACAGGCTGCCGCCGAGCGCGGGAAAATGGTGCTCGTCGGCAACTCCGACTACCGCGACGAGCGCGAGGTCCACTACCTGCGGGCCTTCCTCGGCATGCGGGTCTCCGGGCTGATCCTGGTCAGCCAGGGCCCCAGCGAGCGGGCCGCCGCGGAGATAGAGGCCTGGGACGCCCGGGTCGTGCTGCTGCACGAGCGGCCCGAGGCGATCGACGACGTCGCGGTCGTCACGGACGACGTCGGCGGCGCCCAGCTCGCCACCCGCCACCTGCTGGAGCACGGCAACGAGTACGTGGCGTGCCTGGGCGGCGTGGAGTCGACCCCGGCGGTCGGTGACCCGGTGGCCGACCACGTCGAGGGCTGGCGCCGGGCGATGCACGAGTCCGGCCGCTCGACCGAGGGCCGCCTCTTCCAGGCCCCGTACAACCGGTACGACGCCTACCGGGTGGCGCTGGAGCTCCTCGCGGGCCCGGACCGTCCCCCGGCGATCTTCTGCGCGACGGACGACCAGGCCATCGGGGTGCTGCGGGCCGCGCGCGAGCTGCGGATCGACGTGCCGGGCGAGCTGGCGGTGGCGGGCTTCGACGACGTGAAGGAGGCCGGGCTCACCGATCCGCCGCTGACCACGGTCTTCTCGGACCGCCCGGCGATGGCACGGGCGGCCGTGGACCTGGTCCTCGACGACTCGCTCCGGGTGTCGGGCTCACGGCGGGAGCGGCTGAAGCAGTTCCCCTCGGCGCTGGTGGTGCGGCGCTCCTGCGGCTGCGGTGAGCCCCCGGCAGCCCGGCGCGGCTGAAAAGTCCAGGGGGCGGGCTCGGTCTGTCCCCCTACCTCCGCTTTCACGTAACGGGGCGTCGACCCGCGTGTCACAGCGGGGTCTTGATCCAACTCCGGCCGCAACGGCCCGCCCGACGACAGATGTCCTATGAAGCAACAACGCCCGCTCAGCCGGAACGGGCGTTCCCCCCACTGCTTCCCGGGAGTCCCCATGCGCGTCAAGAAGATCTCGGCCCTCGCCCTCGTCGTCGCCGCCGCCGGCCTCTCGCTGACCGCGTGCGGCGGCAGCGACGGATCGAGCGCTTCCGCCGACAGCAGCACGTCCACCTCGGCGAGCAGCTCCACCGGCGGTCAGGACGCCGGCTCCGGCAACGCGAGCGACTCCACCGAGGACGAGAGCTCAGCCTCGGGGCCGTCCTCCTCGTCCGAGTCCAAGTCCAAGTCCAACGCCTCCACAGGCTCCGGCTCCGGCAAGGACACCGGCCTCGGCACCGAGACCTCGGCATCGGCCGCCATGTGCCGGACCGACGATCTCGCGTTCAGCACCGCCTCCGCAGGGGTCAAGAACCAGCTGGTCGTCAACCTGAAGAACACCGGCTCCGGCAAGTGCAGCATGCACGGCTTCCCGGGCGTCGAACTCGTGGGTCCCGACGGACTGGGCGACACCGGCCCGGAGGCCGCCCGCACCGACGCCGAGGCGTCCACCGTCACCATCGCGCCCGGCGAGGAGACCCGCTTCCTGCTGCGTTACATCCCGGCCACCGACGGTTCCGGCAAGACCTACACCCGGCTCTCCGTCACCCCGCCCAACGAGAAGGTCTCGGCCATCGCGAACCTCGACGGCCTGACGATCACGGTCCCGTCCTCCGCCGGCTCCCCCGACGTCTTCGTCGACCCGATCGGCTACCACACCGGCTCCGGCAAGTAGCGGCGGAACAGCCCCGCCGGCGGGGCCGAGGGCGCACACGAGGGGCCTTTATATCGGGCATACGAGGTTCTGCCGGGCTTCTCAGGGCGTACTCACGCTCCTCTCATCTTCGCTGGACACTCTTCTAGACATGACAGAGAGCCAGCGCCCGAGCGGCGAGTACCCGATGTACCCCTCGTACGGCAACGGCGACGCGGCCTACCCGCCGCCGCCGTCATACCAGCCCGCGCAGTCGGCGGGCCCGGCCGGCGGTGACCCCGTGTGGCCGGCCCCCGAGCAGCAGCCGGCGCCCGAGTCGTCCGCTCCCCGGCGCCGGGCCCGCCGCCCGGTCGCGCTCCTCGCGGCGGTGGCCATCGCGGCGGCGATCGTCGGCGGCGGCACGGCCACCGTGATCGGGCAGCTCACCGACCACGGCACGAACAGCACCGGCAGCGGCATCATCCCGGGCACCACCGTCTCGCAGAGCAGCAAGGGCACCGTCTCCGGTGTGGCGGCGGCCCTGTCACCGACGATCGTCGAGATCAGCGCGTCCTCGAACGCGGGCCAGTCCACCGGCTCCGGCGTGATCATCACGTCCGGCGGCGAGATCGTCACCAACAACCACGTCGTCGCGGGCGCGTCCTCGGTCAAGGTGACGCTCAGCACCGGCAAGACGTACACCGCCGACGTCGTCGGGACCGACCCCGACAAGGATCTCGCGCTGATCAAGCTCCAGGGCGCGAGCGGGCTGAAGACGGCCACGCTCGGCGACTCCTCCAAGGTCGCCGTCGGCGACCAGGTCGTCGCCATCGGCTCGCCCGAGGGCCTCACCGGCACCGTTACCAGCGGCATCGTCTCCGCGCTCGACCGGGACGTCACGGTCGCCAAGGAGGGCGACAGCGGGCAGGGCCAGAGCCAGGGGCAGGGCCAGGGGCAGGGCGGTCAGGGTGACGGACAGCAGTGGCCGTTCGAGTTCGGCGGCAAGCAGTTCAACGGCGACACCGGCGACTCGACCACCACGTACAAGGCCCTGCAGACCGACGCCTCACTCAACCCGGGCAACTCCGGCGGTGCGCTGATCAACATGAACGGCGAGATCATCGGCATCAACTCCGCGATGTACTCGGCGAGTTCCGCCGCAGGCTCGGACAGCTCCGCCGCGGGCAGCGTCGGCCTCGGCTTCGCCATCCCGGTCAACACCCTCAAGGCCGACCTGGACACCCTGCGGGCCGGCGACAGCTCCTGACCCGAGCCTCAGCACCTGGACCGTGCGAGGCTGAGAAGCTGGACGCCAGCGCCCGGCCCCGTACGGATGAGAAGAGGACGAAGCAGCGATGAGCCCCGCCGAAGACGATCCGCAGCGCATCCTGATCGTCGACGACGAGCCCGCCGTGCGCGAGGCCCTGCAACGCAGTCTCGCGTTCGAGGGGTACGGCACCGAGGTCGCCGTCGACGGTCTCGACGCCCTCACCAAGGCGGAGTCGTACGCCCCCGACCTCATCGTCCTCGACATCCAGATGCCCCGGATGGACGGGCTGACCGCCGCCCGCCGCATCCGGGCCACCGGCACCACCACGCCCATCCTGATGCTCACCGCCCGCGACACCGTCGGGGACCGGGTCACCGGGCTCGACGCGGGCGCCGACGACTACCTCGTCAAGCCCTTCGAGCTGGACGAGCTGTTCGCCCGCATCCGGGCCCTGCTGCGCCGCAGTTCGTACGCGGCCACTTCGGGCGCCGAGCTCCCCGACAACAACGTGCTGGCCTTCGCCGACCTCCGGATGGACCTCGCGACCCGCGAGGTCCACCGCGGCACCCGCCTCGTCGAGCTGACCCGCACCGAGTTCACCCTGCTGGAGATGTTCCTCGCGCACCCGCGCCAGGTACTGACCCGCGAGCAGATCCTCAAGGCCGTCTGGGGCTTCGACTTCGAGCCGAGCTCCAACTCGCTGGACGTGTACGTGATGTACCTGCGCCGCAAGACGGAGGCGGGCGGCGAACCCCGCCTCGTCCACACGGTGCGGGGCGTGGGGTACGCGCTGCGGGCGGGCGGGGGCGAGGCGTGACCGGCCCGCTCCGGCGGATCCGCGCCCTGCCGCTCCGCTCCCGGCTGGCGCTGCTCGTCGCGACAGCGGTGGCCGTGGCGGTGGCTGCGGTGGCGGCGGCGTGCTGGTTCGTGACGAGGGCGCAGCTGGAGCACCAGGCGGATGCGACGCTGCGCAACTCCAACATCGACGAGCGCTATCTGACCAACCTGTACAACTACTGCCTGGGCAACGCCCAGATTCAGCCCAGTCCCTACTCCGGGCTCACCGTCCAGCTCATCGACGCCCAGGGAACGGTCTGCCTCGCCCCCGACTCGTCGAAACTCCCGGTGACCGAGGCCGACCTCGCGGTGGTCAACCGCGAGGGGAGCGGGGCGCTGCACACGGAGACCGATGCCGACGGGGTGACGATGCGTGTCTTCACCTACCGGGTCACGGTGTTCGGGTCCGGCCTGCCGCGTACCGACCTCGGCGTCTCCGTCGCCCGCCCGCTGAGCGAGACCGGCAAACCCCTCTCCACCCTCGCCTGGGTCCTCCTTCTCGTGTCCGGCATCGGCGTCATCGGAGCCGGCGCCGCCGGTCTCTGGGTCGCCCGCTCCGGACTGCGCCCGGTCGACGAGCTGACCGAGGCCGTGGAGCACGTGGCGCGCACCGAGGACCTCACCGTCCGCATCCCGGTCGAGGGCGAGGACGAGATCGCGCGCCTCTCCGAGTCGTTCAACTCGATGGCCGCCTCGCTCGCCACCTCCCGGGACCGCCAGGCCCAGCTGATCGCGGACGCGGGCCACGAGCTGCGCACCCCGCTCACCTCCCTGCGTACGAACGTGGAGCTGCTCGCCCGCAGCGACGAGACGGGCCGCGCGATCCCGCCGGACGACCGCAAGGCGCTGATGTCCTCGGTCAAGGCCCAGATGACCGAGCTGGCCTCGCTCATCGGTGACCTCCAGGAACTGGCCCGCCCGGACGCAGCCCAGCCGGGACCGCTCCAGGTGGTGGCCCTGCACGACATCACCCGCACCGCCCTGGAACGCGCCCGGCTGCGCGGCCCCGAGCTGACGATCACGGCGGAGCTGGCCCCCTGGTACGTACGGGCCGAACCGGCGGCCCTGGAGCGGGCGGTCGTCAACGTCCTGGACAACGCCGTGAAGTTCAGCCCGCAGCGCGGCACGATCGACGTCGTCCTGCACCGGGGCGAGCTGACGGTGCGGGACCGCGGCCCCGGCATCCCCGCCGACGAACTCCCGCACGTCTTCGAGCGCTTCTGGCGCTCCCCGTCCGCCCGCCAGCTCCCCGGCTCGGGCCTGGGCCTCTCGATCGTCGCGCGTACGGTCCAGCAGGCGGGCGGCGAGATCGCCCTGCTCCCGGCCACGGGCGGCGGGACGGAAGCGGTGATCCGGCTGCCGGGAGCACCGCAGCCGCCGCCGGACGCGCCACGGACGTAGGGACGCGGACGCAGGTCAAGCCGACGGTGGAGGCGCTCGAGAAGGCCGCTACCGAAACGCAGAAGGCCTACGACAAGGCTAGTAGCTCCGCTACGAGACCATGTCCGCGCCTTGCGATCGCACGCACCAGACGCCGCCGGCCCGCCCTCCGGGCGGACGACGCTACCTTCAAAACACGCCCTAGGCCTGGTATCAGCCACGCTGGGGCGAAGAGGTGTCACTGCGGATGGTGATGGTGCACGGGCTTCTGGGGTACGGCCGCCACAACGGGCACGCAGACCTTCTGCGTGAAGGCGTCGACGGGATCACCGCGGGGTCCTGTCCGGCCCTGTTCCCGCCGCCGGAAAGATCGTTGCTCTGCCCCGCCTCCGCATTCCATACTGAGTGCCGCCGCCAGAGATTCTGGCGGTGTTCAGGGGGGTAATCATGCGTATTGCTCGTAAGGCAGGCGTCGCGCTGACCAGTCTCGTGATGGCCGGGGGCCTCGCCACCGCGGCATCCGGTTCGGCTTCCGCCGCGGCGGACGAGATCTGCGGGTACCCGGCCGTCGATGTCTACAACAGCGCCGGCAAGTGGGCCGGCTCCGCCCAGTGGAGCGCGGACCCCGGCTGTGGCGTGACGGGGGACACCCTCGGCGCCTTCGATGCCACCGCCGACGGATACGGCGTCGTCGCCCACCTGAGCGCGCCCGACGGCAGCATCGCCGAACGTGTGGTCAGCACCTCCGGCCACAACTCGCCCTACACCGCGTGGAAGAGCGGCAACCTGCCCGAGGGCCATCAGTACGTCATCTGGGCCTGCCTGACAAAGGGCGGCGTCGCGTCCCACTGTACGAAGACGAAGACCGTGACCTCCTGACGCCCGAGTCCGCCGAAGGCTTGCGCCTGACGGGTCGCGTGCTCCTCGCCGGGTGAGCCCCGGCCGCCGCGGTGGATTCCGCGGCGGCCGGGGCTTTCGGCCGATCGGCGCAGAGACATCGCCGGGCTGCTGGAGGTGCCGCGGCCTGCGGTGGGCCGCTGAAGCGCCGTTATACGGGTTCGGGTTCGCCGCCGGACAGGCATCCCGGTGCGCACGGAGGACGACCGCCCCCGGCTCTACGCGTGGGGCCGGTGGTACGAGGTCGCCGCCCACCACCACGCGATCCCGGCAACGCCCTGGACCTCTACGGGCCCGGCCGTGCGCCTACGCCGTCAAACCGGCCGGCGGCCCCGCCGGGGGCCGCACGGTGATGCGGAATGACGGCTCAGCCCGCCGGGTTGTGCCGGATCAGCGATTCCACCAGCCCGGACCGGGTCGCCGGGAAGTCCAGCGGGACGATGCCGAGACCGGTCCAGCCGGATGCCTGCGAACTGTCGAGGAGCGACTGGACCTGCGGGTTGAGCCGGTCCGCGTTGGAGCGGACCGGGAGAAGGGCGGCGGTCGAGACGTAGTTCATGTAGAACTTGCCCGGCTGCCCGGCCGCCTTGCGGAACTGGGCCTCGATCTTGGGGTACTTGGCGAACGGCTCCGCCATGTAGTCGTCCTGGATGTCGAAGAGGGTCGGATCTGCGTAACGCACCCCGGGAAGACCGCCGTTGTCCGCGAGCAGGACGACCTTGCCGCGCGCACCGCCCAGCGTGGGCAGGGCGGAATCGATGTGGAACAGCGGCCGCCAGCCCCTGTTGTCGAGGTAGTCGTCGAAGACCGCCCGGAACGCCGCGTCGCTCTCCTCCGAGTACTCCTGCTTGACCCGCATCAGCACGGTCTCGGTGGGCCGCTCGGCCAGGAAGTCCCAGCACGCGCCCAGCACATCGCCGAACATCAGGTTCTGGAACGAGGCCCCGTGGTGGATCGCGAAGGATCCGCCGGTGATCCGGCACCGTACGTCGAGGAAGCGCAGCCCGCTGTTCAGCTGCTCGGCGATCGTGGTGTTCTGGCACTCGGTCCAGGGCCCGCCGTAGCGGGCGCCGGAGTCGTGCGAGCCCGGAATGGTGAGCCGCCGCAGCTCGGTGGGGTCCGCGATGCCACTCATCCAGTCCTGGGTGGTGAGGGCCCGGCGGGCCGAGGCGCGCGCGGGAGCCGTGCCCAGGACGGCGGTGGCGGAGACGGCCAGTGCGCCGGCCAGGAAGTTCCGGCGGTTGGCTGTGTACGGGCTCATGCGGGGACGCCTCCGGGTGCCGTGTGGGGGTCAGCGTGGTACTGGCGTACGAGTCGGGTCCATGGATTATGTCGGGTGCGCGCCACGGCAGGAAGAGGCCGTCTCCGGAGCATCCGGACACCGGTGGTCCGGTTCCGGACAGAGTGACTCAAGCACTGCGGCAGGCTGCTGACACGTGGTTAGAAATGAGCTCCCACAGAGGAGGAGCAGCTGATGAAGCTCGGAACAATCGGGATATGGAGCCTGGCGTTCACGCACGGGGACCGCGGGGAAGCCAAGGAAGCTGCCGCGGAGCTGGAGGACCTGGGGTACGGCACGCTCTGGCTCGGCGGCGACCCCGGCGGCAACCCGAGCGGGGACCTGGCCACCGCCGCCGACGTGCTGGACGCGACCGACCGGGTCACGGTCGCGACCGGCTGCGTGTCCATCTGGGACCGGCCCGCTACGCGACTCGCCGCCGCCTACCACGCACTGCCCGAGCACCAGCGGGCCCGGCTGCTGGTCGGACTCGGCGTCAGCCACGCCGAGTGCGTCGACCGCTACCGGCGCCCCTACGCGGCACTCGCCGGGTTCCTGGACGAGCTGGACGCGGCCTCGCCTCCGCTGCCCGCCTCCGCACGGATCGTGGGCGCCCACGGGCCCATGATGACCCGCCTCGGCGCGGCCCGGTCCGTCGGAGTGCACCCGTACCTCGTGGACGTCACCCACACCGCGCGGGCCCGGTCCGAGCTGGGTACCGCGTCCCTGCTGGCCACGCAACAGACCGTCATCCTCACCACGGCCCCCGCGACCGCCCGGTCCCGGGCCCGGACGATGCTCGCCCCGTACCTGAGGCTCGCCAACTACCGGGAGGCCTGGCTGCGCATCGGCTTCGACTCCGGCGATCTGGCCGACGGCGGCAGCGACCGGCTGGTCGACGCCCTGTTCGCCTGCGGGACGCCCGACGAGATCGCCGCCCGGATCACCGAGCACACGAAGGCGGGCGCCGACCACATCGCGCTCCAGGTAGTCACCGCCGACCGCAGTCACTTCGCCCGCGCCGCCTGGCGTGAACTCGCCGCAGCGCTGTGCTGAGACGGCAGGACGCGAGCACGGATGCGGGGGCGGCAGGCTCTCCCGCCCACCGCCCCCGCATCCGTGCCGCGTGCGTACGCCCTACTGAACGACCGTGATCCGGTCCGTCGCCGGCGGGGCCAGCGGCGCGGCGGCCGTGGAGTGCGCGGCCAGGTAGGCGTTGAACAGGTCCAGGTCGGAGGCGCCGACCAGCTTGTTGGTGCCCTGGCCGAGCGCCGCGAAGCCGTCGCCGCCGCCCGCCAGGAACTCGTTCATCGCGACGCGGTACGTCTTGGCGGGGTCGATCGCCTCGCCGTTCAGCAGAATCGTGTCGGCGACCACCCGGTCCGCGCCCGACTTCGTCATGTCCAGCGTGTACGTGAGGCCCTTCGACACCTGAAGGATCTTCGGGCTGGCCTCGTTCGCACCGCTGACCTGCTGCTTCAGTGCGCTGACGAGCTGCGCACCGGTCAGGTCGAGGACGTTCATCATGTTGGTGAACGGCTGCACGGTGAACGACTCGCCGTACGTCACGACGCCGTCGCCCTCGCTGCCCGTCGCCTTGTAGACGAGGTCGGCGCGGATACCGCCCGGGTTCATGAACGCGACGACCGCCCCGCCCTTGTCCGCCGGGGCCAGGCCCTCCAGCTGCGCGTCGGCGATCAGGTTGCCGAGCGGCTTCTCCGGGGCCGTGGAGCCGCGGCCGTTGATGTCTGCCGAGATGTAGCCCTGCGGCCGGTTCGCGATCGGCGCCGCGAGGGTGTTCCAGCGCGCGATGAGGGCCGTCATGTCGGTGGCCGGTGCCTGGTCCCGGTCGACGATGTGGTTCGCGGAGACCGGGTTCGCGGGCGCGGGGTGCGGGTGGTGCTTCGACGGCTTCGAGCCCTTCGTCCCGCTGCCCTTCACCGCCGTGCGCACGATGTCGCCGGTGCGACGGTCGTAGGTGAGCGTCGTGTCCGTGTACAGCTTGCCGAACGACGAGGCCGAGGTGACCAGGCGCGGGTTGCCCGCCGGGTCGGGGATGGTGCACACGTACGCCTGGTGGGTGTGGCCCGTCACCAGCGCGTCGACCTTCGGCGAAATGCCCTTGGCGATGTCGGTGATCGGCCCGGAGATGCCGTCACCGGCGGCCGGGCTGTCGCAGTCGTAGTTGTACGACGACGAGGCGGGCAGGCCTCCCTCGTGGATCAGGGCGACGATGGACTTGACGCCCTGCCGGTCCAGCTCCTTGGCGTACTTGTTGACCGTCTCGATCTCGTCGTGGAACTTCAGGCCCTTGACGCCGTTGGCGGTCACGATGTTCGGGGTGCCCTCCAGGGTCACGCCGATGAAGCCGATCTTGACGCCGTTCTTCTTCCACACCGTGTACGGCTTGAGGATCGGCTTGCCGGTCTTCTCGCTCGTCACGTTGGCGGCGAGGTACGGGAAGTCGGCGCCCTTGAACTTCTTGCCCTTCTCGTAACACCCCTCGACCGGGTGGCAGCCGCCGTTCTGGAGGCGGGCCAGCTCGGTGGCGCCCTCGTCGAACTCGTGGTTGCCGACGCTCGTCACGTCGAGGTCGATCTTGTTGAGCGCCTCGATGGTCGGCTCGTCGTGGAAGAGCCCCGACAGCAGCGGGCTCGCACCCACCATGTCGCCGCCGGCCGCGGTGATCGAGTACGGGTGGCCCTTGCGCGCGGTACGCAGCGAGGAGGCGAGGTACTCGACGCCGCCGGCCGGGACGGCCTTCACCGTGCCGTCGGCCTGCTTCTCGCTGACCGTACCGGCCGAGCCGGCCGGTGGCTCCAGGTTGCCGTGCAGGTCGTTGAAGGACAGCAGTTGTACGTCGACGGTCCGGTCCGGCGCGTGATGGCCGTGGTCCTTGCCGTGCCCGTGCCCGCGCTCCTGCGCGCCGGCCGGCATGGCCGCGACGAGCGCTCCGACGGTGGCGAGCCCGGCCGCGGCGGCGAGCACCCGCCGGGATGCGCGGTTCTTCTGTGGTGTCGCTGACATCGGTCCCCTTGTGAGTTCAGCGGAGGTTCGAGAGTGGTGACGAGTCTGGAGACTGCGTGCCGCAGCCTAGAGTCAACGCGCGTAGCGCGACAGGTGTTCGGGGTTACGAACTGGTTGCCGCCCGGTCGGAACGGGGCCATTCGCCCATATGGCGCCGCGCCCCGGAGCGCGGGGTTCCGTCCTCAAGCGCCGGACGGGCTTGATCGGCGCGGGTGCCCCACGCCCCGGACAAGGGCGAGGCCAGGGACAAGGCCAAGGCCGAAGAACCTCACGGCCGCCCGCCCGAGGGCCACGTACGCTCGTACACATGACGACTGACGTACCCCTCCCCGCCCCCGGACGCGAGATCCAGACGCTCGACGCCCTCTCCCCCGAGCAGGCGGAAGCCGTCTCCGGGCTGCTCGCCGAGGCGGCCCGGTCCGACGGCAGGCAGGCCGTGTCCGAGCAGGGGCGGCTGCAGCTGCGCGGCGGGCACCGGGAAGGTGTGCGGCACTTCCTGCTGACCGCCGGGGGCGTGCTCGTCGGGTACGCGCAGCTGGAGGACACCGACCCCGTGGAGGCGCCGGCCGCCGAGCTGGTCGTGCACCCCTCGCACCGCGGGCACGGGCACGGGCGGGCGCTCGGGGCGGCGCTGCTGGCCGCCACCGGGAAGCGGCTGCGGGTGTGGGCGCACGGCGGCCGGTCCGCGGCGCGCCACCTCGCGCAGGTGCTCGGGCTCTCGCTCTTCCGCGAACTGCGCCAGCTGCGGCGCCCGTTGAGCCCGTTGAACATCGCGGAGCCGGTGCTGCCGCCGGGCGTCACCGTCCGCACGTTCGTCCCCGGTCAGGACGACGCGGCCTGGCTGGCCGTGAACCGCGCCGCCTTCGCCCACCACCCCGAGCAGGGCTCGCTGACCCAGCGCGACCTCGACGACCGCAAGGCCGAGCCCTGGTTCGACCCGAAGGGCTTCTTCCTGGCCGAGCGCGCCAACGGCGCCGACGGCGCCGAGCTGATCGGCTTCCACTGGACGAAGGTGCACGCCGAGGACCAGCTCGGCGAGGTGTACGTCGTCGGCATCCGGCCCGACGCGCAGGGCGGCGGCCTGGGCAAGGCGCTCACCGCGATCGGGCTGCGCCACCTCGCCGCCGAGGGGCTGCCGACCGCGATGCTCTACGTCGACGCGGACAACACCGCGGCCGTGGCGGTCTACGAGCGCATCGGCTTCACCACCCACGAGGTCGACCTGATGTACCGCACGGAGTCCTGAGCCCTCGCAACTCAGCAGGGAGGCGGCGTCGGTTGACGCCGCCTCTTTTTTACGCCACCCTTTCACTACTCAATTAGTGAAAGGGGTGAACATGGCACAGTCCGCAGCGGTCGAGTTCCGCATCGACCGGCGCAGCGGCGTCGCCACGTACCTCCAGATCGTCCAGCAGACCAAACAGGCCCTGCGCCTGAATCTGCTCAGGCCCGGCGACCGGCTGCCGACCGCACGCGAGGTCGTGGAGGCCACCGCCATCAACCCGAACACCGTGCTCAAGGCCTACCGGGAGCTGGAGCGCGAAGGGCTCGTCGAGGCCCGGCGCGGGCTCGGCACCTTCGTCACCAGCACCCTCGGCGGCGCGGCGGCCGCCGACGACGCCCCACTGCGCGCCGAGCTCGCCGACTGGGCCCGCCGCGCCCGCACGGCCGGACTGGACAAGGACGACGTGAGCGCACTCTTCACCGCCGTACTGAACAAGACCTTCGAGGGAGAACAGGCCGGATGACAGGCGCTGCGATCGAGGCCGATGGCCTCGGCATGAAGTACCGGGGCAGGGGCGGGGGCTGGGCCCTGCGCGACTGCTCGTTCCGGCTGCCCGCCGGACGCGTATGCGCCCTCGTCGGCCCCAACGGCGCGGGAAAGTCCACCCTCCTGAGCCTGGCCGCAGGCTTCCTGCGACCGGCCGAGGGCACCGTGCGCGTGCTGGGCTCGACTCCGGGGGACGCCCGTGCGCGCATGGCCTTCGTGGCCCAGGACAAGCCGCTGTACCCGCAGTTGACGGTCACCGAGACCCTCTGGGCGGGCGCCGAGCTGAACCCGGACACCTGGGACCAGGACGTCGCCGAGCGCATCACCGAACCGCTCCCCGGCGACGCCAGGGTCCGCAACCTGTCCGGCGGCCAGCACACCCGGCTCGCCCTGGCCCTTGCCCTCGGCAAGCGGCCCGAACTGCTGCTCCTGGACGAGCCCATGGCCGACCTGGACCCGCTCGGCCGGCACCAGCTGATGGGCGCACTGATGGCCGAGGCCGCCGAGCGGTCCACCACCATCGTGATGTCCTCGCACATACTCGCCGAGCTGGAGGGCGCCTGCGACTACCTCCTGCTCGTCGACGGCGGCCGCGTCCGCCTCGGCGGCGAGACCGACGACCTGCTCACCGCGCACACCCTGCTCACCGGCCCGGTACGGGACCTCGCCCCGCACACCGTCGTCGAGTCCCGCACCACGGGACGGCAGCTGACCGCACTCGTCCGGAAGGAGGGCCCGGTGGACACCGACGACTGGGAGACCGCCGCACCGTCACTGGAGGAGCTGCTGCTGGCACACCTGCGCTCCCCCGACGCACCCCCGCTGCTCACACCGAGCGCGGCCACCGGGACCCTGGCGGCGGTGAGCGCCGCATGAGCGCCCTCGCCCTGCGCGGCCCGGCCCGCGTCGTCGTACTCCAGCACCGCCGCGCCCTGTGGATCACCGGGGCGGCCGCACTCGTCGGGATCGCCCTGATCGGCGTGGCCTGGTGGGTGACGTCGGCCGCCGCCACCGACTTCGACGACACCGGCTGCTCGGTCCGTCACACCGTCCGCGGCTGCGGTATCGAGGTCCGCCACGTCCTCAGCGTCGAGCTGTACTTCAACCGCCTGCTCGAGTACGCGGGCGCCGCCATGATGGTCCTGCCCGCGGTCATCGGCCTCTTCGTCGCCGGGCCCATGATCGGCCGCGAGCTGGAGGACGGCACCTACCGGCTCTCCTGGAGCCAGTCCGTCACCCCCGCCCGCTGGCTGGCCGCGAAGCTCGCCGTCCCCGCCGCCCTCACCGTGGCCGGCGTCTGCGTCCTGTCCGCCGTGTACGCCTGGGCCTGGATCCGGGCACGCGGCACGAACTACCCGGCCCAGTGGTTCGAGCCACAGGTGTACGGGGCGATGGGCCCCGCCCCCGTCGGCTACGCCCTGCTCTGCCTCGGACTCGGGGCTCTCGCCGGGGTGGCGCTGCGGCGCACGCTGCCCGCCATGGCCCTCACGGCGGCCGCCTACGCCGTCGTGGCCCTCGTCATGAACTACGTCCGCAGCGGTCTGTGGCCGATGCGCACGGACACCACGGCCCTGGGCAGCGAGCTCCGCTACCCGTCGGCGGCCTCCGACGTCCACGTCGGCTGGATGACCGGCGACGGGACCCGGCTGGGCGACGCCACCTGCATCAACGCGGACGACGTCGACGCGTGCATGGCCCGGCACGGGGCCACCTCGCAGTACATCGACTACCACCCGGCCGGGCACTTCTGGCCGCTCCAGCTGGTCGAGACCGGCATCCTGCTGCTCCTCGCGGCCGCCGCGGCCGCCGTCGCGTTCCGGGTGCTGCGCCGCAGCCACGGCTGAGCGGCCGCGAGGTCACCCGGTGGCCGTGTCCGGGGGCTCCATCCGCCCCCGGACACGGCCACACCGCTTCCTGCATGTCATGTCGCCGTTACCGGGCATTCAGACGCCCTTGCGACCCTCTCAGGATGCAGCCAGCTGTGCCGTCCCCCCGCAACGGGAGAATTCCCGGCAGAGAACGCGCCGACCGTGCGATCTCCGCGATCTCACCCCCCTCCGACGCGCCCCCGGAGCACTCCGCGCGGAAGAATGGGCCCATGAGCCAGCAGCCCAGCTCCGAGGTCCCGGTCCAGCCCGCCGCTCAGCCGTCCGTCGGCTCCCTCGCCGCACACCGGCCGCACGCCGTCGCCGCCCCCGCATCCGCCGGCTCCGCCCTGTCCACCGCGGCCGATCTGGACCCGGACATCGACGCCGACGCCGACGCGTACGAGCCCGATGTCGACGGGGACGAGCTGCCGCAGGGCCGGTTCCTGGACCGCGAACGCAGCTGGCTCGCGTTCAACGAACGCGTTCTGGAACTGGCCGAGGACCCCGCGACCCCCCTCCTCGAACGGGCTAATTTCCTCGCCATCTTCGCCTCGAACCTGGACGAGTTCTTCATGGTCCGGGTCGCGGGTCTGAAACGCCGCATCGCGACCGGCGTCGCCACCCGGTCCGCCTCCGGACTCCAGCCCCGCGAGGTCCTCGACCTGATCTGGACCCGCTCGCGCGAACTCATGGCCCGGCACGCCGCCTGCTACCAGCAGGACGTCGCCCCCGCCCTGTCCGA
Organism: Streptomyces sp. 840.1; assembly: GCF_003751445.1. Classification (NCBI taxonomy): domain Bacteria; kingdom Bacillati; phylum Actinomycetota; class Actinomycetes; order Kitasatosporales; family Streptomycetaceae; genus Streptomyces; species Streptomyces sp. 840.1. The sequence continues at coordinate 1,879,965 of NZ_RJUU01000001.1, forward strand.
CGAGGGCATCCAGCTGATCCGCTGGCCCGAGCTGACCGAGAAGGAGCAGGCCCGCCTGTTCACCTTCTTCCGCCAGCGCGTCTTCCCCGTACTGACCCCCCTGGCGGTCGACCCGGCGCACCCCTTCCCGTACATCTCCGGCCTCTCGCTCAACCTCGCCGTCGTCGTACGCAACCCGGTCAGCGGCCACCGCCACTTCGCCCGGGTCAAGGTCCCGCCGCTGCTGACCCGCTTCCTGGAGGCCTCCCCGCAGCGCTACGTCCCCATCGAGGACGTCATCGCCGCGCACCTGGAGGAGCTCTTCCCGGGCATGGAGGTCCTCGCGCACCACATGTTCCGGGTCACCAGGAACGAGGACCTGGAGGTCGAGGAGGACGACGCCGAGAACCTCCTCCAGGCCCTGGAGAAGGAGCTCATGCGGCGCCGCTTCGGCCCGCCGGTCCGCCTGGAGGTCGAGGAGTCCATCGACCCGTACGTGCTGGACCTGCTGGTCCGCGAGCTCAAGGTGTCCGACGCGGAGGTCTACCCGCTGCCCGGACCGCTCGACCTCACCGGACTCTTCGGCATAGCGTCGCTGGACCGTCCGGAGCTGAAGTTCCCCAAGTTCATCGCCGGCACCCACCGCGACCTCGCCGAGGTCGAGTCGGCCTCCGCGCCCGACATCTTCGCCGCCCTGCGCGAACGCGACGTACTGCTGCACCACCCGTACGACTCCTTCTCCACCTCCGTCCAGGCCTTCCTGGAACAGGCGGCGGGCGACCCGGACGTCCTCGCGATCAAGCAGACCCTGTACCGGACATCGGGCGACTCCCCGATAGTGGACGCCCTCATCGACGCCGCCGAGTCCGGCAAGCAGGTCCTCGTACTCGTCGAGATCAAGGCCCGCTTCGACGAGCAGGCCAACATCAAGTGGGCGCGCAAGCTGGAGGAGGCGGGCTGCCACGTCGTCTACGGGCTCGTCGGCCTCAAGACGCACTGCAAGCTCTCGCTCGTCGTCCGCCAGGAGAGCGACACGCTGCGCCGCTACTCGCATGTCGGCACCGGCAACTACCACCCCAAGACGGCCCGGCTGTACGAGGACCTCGGCCTGCTCACCGCCGACCCGCAGGTCGGCGCGGACCTCTCCGACCTCTTCAACCGGCTCTCCGGCTACTCGCGCCGCGAGACCTACCGCCGCCTGCTGGTCGCCCCCAAGTCGCTGCGCGACGGACTGATCTCCCGGATCAACAAGGAGATCGCGCACCAGCGGGCCGGCCGGCCCGCCTACGTACGCATCAAGGTCAACTCGATGGTCGACGAAGCGATCATCGACGCCTGCTACCGGGCCGCCCAGGCGGGCGTCCCCGTCGACATCTGGGTACGCGGTATCTGCGCGATCCGCCCCGGCGTCACCGGGCTCTCCGAGAACATCCGGGTCCGCTCGATACTGGGCCGCTTCCTCGAACACTCCCGGGTGTTCTCCTTCGGCAACGGCGGCGAACCAGAAGTCTGGTTCGGCAGCGCCGACATGATGCACCGCAACCTCGACCGCCGCATCGAGGCCCTGGTCCGGGTCACCGACCCCGCCCACCGGGCCGCGCTCAGCCGCCTCCTGGAAACGGGCATGGCCGACACCACCTCCTCCTGGCACCTGGGCCCCGACGGGAACTGGACCCGGCACGCCACGGACGCGGAGGGCCGGCCACTGCGGCACGTACAGGAAATGCTCATTGACGCCCGGAGGCGCCGGCGTGCGACGCCCTGACCACCAGACCCAGACGGACGTGACCGCGGGGGCGGTGCTCGCACCGTATCTCCGGTCGCAGGCAGCGGACTTCCTGCGGAGTCTGCGGCTGCACCGCGAGAACAGTGCCCCCACGGACGCCGGGCCGCAGGCCGCCGAACAGGCCGCCGGAGCGCTGCGCCGCTCCTCCCGCCGGATCGGCGGCACCCTGCACACCTTCCGCACCGCGCTCGACCCGCTCTGGGCCGAGCAGCTGCGCACCGAGCTGGCCTGGCTCTCCGGCACCCTCGCCCGCGAGCACGCGTACGCGGACCGGCTGAACCGACTCCTGGAAGCGCTGCACGGCCTCTCGGGGACCCCCCTGCCGGCGGCCCGCACCTCCTCCGGCGGCGCCGGCGCGAAGGAACGCGCCGGACTCGGCGTCGGTGCGGCGCGCGCCGGCGCACTGCTGGAGCGACAGCTGACCCTCGCCCGGACCCGCGCGCACTCCGCCGCGCTCCAGGCCCTCGGCTCCTCCCGCTTCCACGCGGTGGCCGACGCCGTCGCACTGCTCGCCTCCGAGGTCCCGCTCGCCCCCTCGGCCGCCGCCCCCGCCGCCGAACTGCTGGCCGAGCCCGCCGACCGGGCCGAACAGCGGCTGCTCGGCGCGGTCACGGCCCTCGCGTCGGACGAGTCGGCCGAGCCGTACAACGAGGCGCAGGACGCGCCCTGGCACCGGACCCGGCTGCTGCTGCGCCTGCACCGGTACGCCCACGAGGTGGTGCGCGGCGCCCCCGATCCGGTCCTGGCCGGGCCGGGGCACGCCCTCGACCTGCACCGGGACGCGGCGGAGGCGGCCGCAGCCGCGGCCTCGGCCGCCCGTACGCCCAGGATCGCGCCGGCGACCGCGTACGCCCTGGGGGTGCTGCACGCCGACCAGCGCCACGAGGTGGCGGCGGCGCGTTCGGTGTTCCGGGAGACCTGGCCGTACGCCGCGGCCGTGACCTCGCGATGAACGGCACGGTGCGGGCGGCGGGGTGCGTGCTCTGGCGCCGCCCGCCCGCGTCCGCCGTCGGTGTCGAACTCTGTCTCGTGCACCGGCCGCGTTACGACGACTGGTCCTTCCCCAAGGGCAAGCTGAAGCGCGGCGAGTCCCTCCGGGACGCGGCTCTGCGCGAGGTCCTGGAGGAGACGGGCCACCACTGTGTGCCGGGCGCCGTGCTGCCCATGGTCCGGTACCTGGCGAACGGGCGCCCGAAGGAGGTCACGTACTGGTCCGCCGAGGCCACGGCGGGCGCCTTCGTCCCGAACCGTGAGGTGGACGCCGTGCTGTGGCTCCCCTTCGACGCCGCCCGCGCCCGCCTGACCCAGCCGCGTGACCGTGCCCTGCTGGACACCGCCCTCCCGGTGATCCCGACGGCCTGAGGCGCAGTACCGCAGCGCTCCGGCCCGCGACCGGTGCCGGACCGCCCGCGCACGTTCCGGAACCGTCCGCGCCCATGCCGAACCGCCCGCAGCGGTTGCGGACCGTGCGGCCCCTGCGGACGACGGGGTGCCTGGACCCCGCTCCGCCGCCCGGAACCGGGCCGCCCGACACGGTTCACCTTCCGTTCACTCACCCCCGCAAACCACGTCACCTGTTCTGCCTAATTTCGGCAGTACACGGTGCGAGGCACAGACCGCACCGGTCACGACTTCGCACCACCCAACACCTCGCACGCCGTCGTAGAACGTCATCAACCGCGGCGGCTCCTGGAAGGAACACCCGAAAGTGAAGCTTCAGCGCAAGAACCGGCTTCGTGCCACCGCGCTCGGTGCCCTCGCCGTCTCCGGCGCCCTGGTCCTCACGGCGTGCGGTTCGGACAACAACAGCGGCGGCGACACCGGCGGGAGCGGCGGCAAGACGAAGGCCGCCTCGAACGTCAAGTGCGACGGCGCCAAGGGCCAGCTGCGCGCCTCCGGCTCCAGCGCCCAGAAGAACGCCATGGACCTGTGGGTCAAGGACTACATGGCCGCCTGCTCCGGTGTGGAGATCAACTACAACTCCTCCTCGTCCGGTGAGGGCATCGTCGCCTTCAACCAGGGCACCGTCGGCTTCGCCGGCTCCGACTCGGCGCTGAAGCCCGAAGAGGTCGCCGACTCCAAGACGGTCTGCAAGACCGGCCAGGGCATCAACCTCCCGATGGTCGGCGGCCCGATCGCGGTCGGCTTCCACCTCGACGGTGTCGACAGCCTGACGCTGGACGCCCCCACCCTCGCCAAGATCTTCGACACGAAGATCAAGAAGTGGAACGACGAGGCGATCGCCAAGCTCAACCCCGGCGCCAAGCTCCCGGACAAGGCCATCCAGGCCTTCCACCGCTCCGAGGACTCCGGCACCACGCAGAACCTCGGCAAGTACCTCGGCGCGGCGGCCCCGGCCGACTGGAAGTACGAGGCCGAGAAGAAGTGGCCGGCCCCCGGTGGCCAGGGCGCGACCAACTCGTCCGGCGTCGCCGCACAGGTGAAGCAGGTCGACGGCTCGATCGGTTACTTCGAGCTCTCCTACGCCGCCTCGCAGAAGATCACCACGGTCGACATCAACACCGGCGGCACCACCCCGGTCAAGGCCTCCTCGGAGAACGCCTCCAAGGCCATCGCCGCCGCCAAGGTCGCGGGCACCGGCAAGGACCTGGCGCTCGACCTCGACTACACCACCAAGGCCGAGGGCGCCTACCCGCTCGTCCTGGTGACGTACGAGGTCGTCTGCGACAGCGGCAACAAGGCCGACACCCTCGGCACCGTCAAGTCCTTCCTGACCTACACCGCCTCCGCCGAGGGCCAGCAGCTCCTCACCGAGGCCGGCTACGCCCCGATCCCCGAGGCGATCAACGCCAAGGTCCGCGAGACCGTCGCCGGCCTCTCGTAACCCGCACCACACGCACAACAGGCAACCCGCAACGCACGACACGTACCACGTAGACGCAACAGGCGGGCCGGTCCGGTACACCCCTCCGGACCGGCCGGCCACCACCACCCCCATCCGGTGCACCGCCGCCAGGGGAGCCTCCGCTCCCCCACACAGACCGGAAAGACCATGGCTTCCACCACACAGACAGAGACACCACCGGCCCGGCCGGGCGGGCGAACCCGCCCCAGGCCGACCGGGCGCCTCGGCGACCGGATATTCCTGGGCCTGTCACGAGGCTCCGGCATCCTGCTGCTCGCGCTCATGGCGTCGATCGCCGTGTTCCTCAGCTACCGGGCCGTCATCGCCGTCTCCAAGGACGAAGGCAACTTCTTCACCACCTTCGACTGGAACCCGGCAGGCAACCCGCCGGTCTTCGGCATCGCCGTCCTGCTCTTCGGGACCGTCGTCAGCTCGATCATCGCGATGGTCATCGCGGTTCCGATCGCTGTCGGCATCGCCCTCTTCATCTCGCACTACGCACCGCGCAGACTGGCCGGCCCGATCGCGTACGTCGTCGACCTGCTCGCCGCGGTGCCCAGCATCGTCTACGGCATCTGGGGCGCGCTCGTCCTCGTGCCGTACCTCGAGGGCCTGAACCTCTGGCTCGACCAGTTCTTCGGCTGGACGTACATCTTCGAGAAGACCGAGGTCGGCGTCGCCCGCTCGCTCTTCACCGTCGGCATCCTGCTCGCGATCATGATCCTGCCGATCGTGACCAGCGTCAGCCGCGAGGTCTTCCTCCAGGTCCCGAAGATGAACGAGGAAGCCGCGCTCGCCCTCGGCGCCACCCGCTGGGAGGTCATCCGCCTCTCGGTGCTGCCCTTCGGCCGCTCCGGCGTGATCTCCGCGTCGATGCTGGGCCTGGGCCGCGCGCTCGGCGAGACGATGGCCGTCGCCACGGTCCTGTCGCCGAGCTTCCTCATCTCGCTGCACGTGCTCAACCCGGGCGGCGGGACGTTCGCCCAGAACATCGCCGCGAAGTTCGGCGAGGCCGACGCGTTCGGGCGCGACGCCCTGATCGCCTCCGGCCTGGTCCTCTTCGTCCTCACCCTGCTGGTCAACGGCGCCGCGCGGCTCATCATCGCCCGCCGCAAGGAGTACTCGGGGGCCAACGCATGAGCCACGCATCCACCAGCGTCCAGGACCGGCCGACGCCGATCCCGCCCGCGCCGGACAACAGCCTCAGCAGCCGTACGCTGCCCCGCCTGGCACCCCTCGGCTTCGCCGCCGTCTCGATCGCCCTCGGCGTCGGCATCGGCGCGGCCGCCGGCTGGCACAGCCGCGTCCAGTGGGGCCTGATCTCCGCGCTGCTCTTCCTGGTGATCTCGTACGTCGCGACCAGCGTCGTGGAGAACCGGCGACAGGCCAAGGACCGGCTCGCGACCAGCCTGGTGTGGGTCTGCTTCCTGATCGCCGTCGTCCCGCTGGCCTCGCTGCTCTGGACGACCGTCAGCCGCGGCTCGGGACGCCTGGACATCTACTTCCTGACCCACTCGATGGCCGGTGTGCTCGGCTCCGAGGACAGCGGCGGTGTCTACCACGCGCTGATCGGCACGCTGGAGCAGGTCGGCATCGCCACGGTGATCTCCGCCCCGCTCGGCCTGCTCACCGCGGTCTACCTGGTGGAGTACGGCAAGGGCTCGCTCGCCAGGGCCGTCACCTTCTTCGTCGACGTGATGACCGGTATCCCGTCCATCGTGGCCGGCCTGTTCATCCTCTCGATCATGCTGATCGCGGGCCTCGAGCCCTCCGGCCTGATGGGCGCGCTCGCCCTGACGATCCTGATGATCCCGGTCGTGGTCCGCTCCACCGAGGAGATGCTGAAGCTCGTACCGAACGAGCTCCGCGAGGCCTCCCTCGCCCTCGGCATCCCGAAGTGGCGCACCATCCTGAAGGTGGTCCTGCCGACCGCGATCGGCGGCATCGCCACCGGCGTCATGCTCGCCATCGCGCGCATCGCGGGCGAGACCGCCCCGATCATCCTGCTGGTCTTCGGCAGCCAGCTGATCAACCCGAACCCCTTCGAAGGCGCCCAGTCCTCGCTGCCGTTCTACATCTACGAGCAGTACAAGATCGGTGAGACCGCGTCGTACGACCGCGCCTGGGCCGCCGCCCTGGTCCTGATCGCCTTCGTCATGATCCTCAATCTGGTGGCCCGCGGCATCGCCCGCTGGAAGGCCCCGAAGACCGGCCGCTGAGGCCAGCAGAAAGCAGTGATTCAGATGGCCAAGCGCATCGACATCAGCGGCCTCTCGGCCTACTACGGCAGCCACAAGGCGATCGACGACATCTCGATGACCGTGGAACCCCGCTCGGTGACCGCCTTCATCGGCCCGTCCGGCTGCGGCAAGTCCACCTTCCTGCGCACCCTGAACCGGATGCACGAGGTCACCCCCGGCGGCCGCGTCGAGGGCAAGGTGCTGCTGGACGACGAGAACCTGTACGGGGCGAACGTCGACCCGGTCACCGTGCGCCGCACGGTCGGCATGGTCTTCCAGCGCCCGAACCCGTTCCCCACCATGTCGATCTTCGACAACGTCGCGGCGGGCCTGCGGCTGAACGGCAGCTACCGCAAGAGCGCCCTGAACGACATCGTGGAGAAGTCGCTGCGCGGCGCGAACCTCTGGAACGAGGTCAAGGACCGGCTGAACAAGCCCGGCTCCGGTCTCTCCGGCGGTCAGCAGCAGCGGCTGTGCATCGCCCGCGCGATCGCGGTCGAGCCGGACGTGCTGCTGATGGACGAGCCGTGCTCCGCCCTCGACCCGATCTCCACCCTCGCGATCGAGGACCTGATCGGCGAGCTGAAGGAGCGCTTCACGATCGTCATCGTGACGCACAACATGCAGCAGGCGGCCCGGGTCTCGGACCGCACCGCGTTCTTCAACCTGGCGGCGGTCGGCATGCCCGGCAAGCTCATCGAGATAGACGAGACGGAACGCATCTTCTCCAACCCGTCGGTCCAGGCCACGGAGGACTACATCTCCGGCCGCTTCGGCTGAGCCCGGACGACGGCTCCACTCCCACAGACGGCCTTGGGGTGCTGCATGGCGGTGCCACCACAAGGCGAAGGGTCCGCCCCGCTCTCCACAAGAGAGCGGGGCGGACCCACATCAAGCAACGGACCAGGCCCGGAGCCGGCCGCATCAAGCCCGTCCGGCACCATCAAGCCCGTCCGGCGATTGAGGACAAAGCGCACGCCGGGCGCACCCGGCACCCGACCCAGTGGGGCCTCACCACCGTCAGCCGAACAGCAGCACGACGACCCCGTAGCTCGCCGCAGCGACCAGCGCCGCGGCCGGCATCGTGATGAACCAGCCCAGGATGATGTTCTTGGCGACACCCCAGCGGACCGCGTTCACCCGCTTCGTGGCGCCCACACCCATGATCGCCGAGGTGATGACGTGCGTCGTCGAGATCGGCGCGTGGAACAGGAACGCCGAGCCGAACATGATCGACGCCCCCGTCGTCTCCGCGGCGAAGCCCTGCGGCGGGTCCAGCTCGATGATCTTGCGGCCGAGCGTGCGCATGATGCGCCAGCCACCCGCGTACGTTCCCAGCGACAGCATCAGCGCGCAGACGAGCTTGACCCAGACCGGGATCGGGTCGCTGTACGTCTCGTGGCCGGAGATGACCAGGGCCATCACCACGATGCCCATCGTCTTCTGCGCGTCCTGCAGACCGTGACCGAGCGCCATGCCCGCGGCCGAGACCGTCTGCGCGATCCGGAAACCGCGCTTGGCCTTGTGCGGGTTGGACTTCCGGAACATCCACATGATGGCGACCATCACCAGATAGCCGACCACCAGGCCGATCACCGGCGAGATGAACATCGGGATGACGACCTTGTCGAGCACTCCCATCCAGTGCACCAGCGTGCCGCCGGCGAGCGCCGCACCGACCATGCCGCCGAACAGGGCATGGGAGGACGACGAGGGCAGCCCGAAATACCAGGTGACCAGGTTCCAGATGATCGCGCCCACCAGCGCGGCGAAGAGGATTCCCATCCCCTTGTCGCCCTCGGGCGTCGCGATCAGGCCCTCGCTGACGGTCTTGGCGACCCCGCTGCCGAGGAACGCGCCGGCGAGGTTCATCACCGCCGCCATGGCCAGAGCCGCACGAGGCGTCAGCGCCCGGGTGGAGACCGAGGTCGCGATGGCGTTCGCGGAGTCGTGGAAGCCGTTCGTATACGTGAAGCCGAGCGCGACGCCGATGGTCACGACCAGCACAAAGGTGTCCACGTGGTTCAGGACTCCTTGACCGCGATGGTCTCCACCGTGTTCGCGACGTGCTCGAATGCGTCGGCAGCCTCTTCCAGCACGTCCACGATCTGCTTCAGCTTCAGCACCTCCATGGCGTCGTACTTGCCGTTGAAGAGCTGCGCGAGCAGCTTGCGGTGGATCTGGTCGGCCTGGTTCTCCAGGCGGTTGACCTCGATCCAGTACTCGGTGAGGTTGTCCATGGTCCGCAGGTTCGGCATGGCCGCGGCGGTGAGCTCCGCCGCCCGTGCCAGTACCTCGACCTGCTGCTCGACACCCTTGGGGAGCTCGTCGACCTGGTACAGAACGACCAGGTCGACCGCCTCCTCCATGAAGTCCATGATGTCGTCGAGCGACGATGCGAGATTGTAAATGTCCTCGCGGTCGAACGGCGTAATGAAGGAGGAGTTCAGCTGGTGGAAGATCGCGTGGGTGGCGTCATCCCCCGCGTGCTCCGCTGCCCGCATACGCTCCGCGATCTCGACTCGGGAGGCAGAATCCGCCCCGAGCAGTTCCATCAGGAGTTTCGAGCCCGTGACGATGTTGTCCGCAGACGCGGAGAACATGTCGTAGAAGCTCGTCTCCCTGGGGGTCAGACGAAAGCGCACGTGGGGTCCTCGGGGTGCTTTGGATTCGGTCAGGCTGATGCTAGGCGCATCATCCGGCCACGGCTAACCGGCATTCTTCAGTGTCGCGCATCAGGCACAGTGATCAGCACGGGACCCCGGTCACGTTTCAGCTGAATTCGTTAAGATATACCCACCAGGGGTATATAAACGGCAGGGTATAGGGATAACGGGAGGCAGCAATGACCACCACCGAGGCCACCGGGGCGGACCGGTCGCCGGACACCGCCGACGCCACGACCCCGGCGGACACCGCCGTTCCCGCAGTCGAGATCGTCACCGATCACGACCGGGGCATACACGGCTACCACCACCAGAAGGCGGAGCACCTCAAGCGCCTGCGGCGCATCGAGGGCCAGATCCGAGGCCTGCAGCGCATGGTCGACGAGGACGTCTACTGCATCGACATACTCACCCAGGTGTCCGCCTCCACCAAGGCGCTGCAGTCCTTCGCGCTCCAGCTGCTGGAGGAGCACCTGCGCCACTGCGTCGCGGACGCGGCGGTCAAGGGCGGCGAGGAGATCGACGCGAAGGTCGAGGAAGCCACCAAGGCCATCGCCCGGCTGCTGCGCACCTGAGCCGCCGGCCCCCGCTCGCTGCTCCCATCCCCGGCCGGGCCCCGCCGGGGAAGCTGCCGCTCCGTCCCGGTCGGCCCGTTCCCGTCAGCCAGCCCCCGTAGACCCGTTCCCGCCTGCCCGCCGCCGTCAGCCCCGGTGTTCTCCCTGCCGGGGGACGGTGGTGCGTTCAGTGATCACCTTCACATCGAGCACCTCGTCGATACGGTCCGCACTGAGCCGTTCCCCGATCGCCGCCGACGCCGCGATCATCAGCTCCCCGCACAGCTCGATCTCGGCGAGTGCCACATGGTCCGATACGGTCCGTGCGCTGAGCGTCACCACGTCACTCACCTCTCACTGCCGTCGCCGACTTCCTAGGGTAGGGAGCGCACCACACACCGCGCATGGCACGGACGGACCATTTCGCCTCGGCCAGATGCCTACGCCCCAGCCCGAAGCCGGGCCGTCCGCGTCGGTTCCGCCCGCAGGACCGGCCCACGACGTCCCCTGTCGTGGCGGTTGCTCCCCTGGCGGTCACGGCTGCTGCCCCTGCCGGATCTCACCGGTGTAGATGTCGCGCCCGGCCGGGAGCGGTACGGAGACCGGCGACCCGAACCCGTACAGCAGCGTCGTGGACACCACCTCCACCGCAGGCCCCTCGTTGGCGAAGCTGAACCGGTGCCGCACCTTGCGCAGCCGGCCCTGCTCGTCCAGATACGCGTCGAACGGCACGGTGTCCGTACGGAACCCCTTGGCCGCCGCCGTCAGCGCACCCCGCGAGGGTGCCGGGGCCTGCCGCGCGGCCCGCCCGATGTCGGTGGTCCCCCGGTAGTGCCGCACCGTCACCCCGGCCAGATCGCTCTCGCCCAGATACGTCACGTCACGCGCCCCGAGCAGCAGCTCGGCCGCGGCCATCGGGTCGGTCGCCCCGCCGGTCACCAGGTTGCCGTCCGCCAGGGACGTCGTGTCGATCCGGACCCACTTGCCCTTGGGCACCCCGGCGCCCCGGTTCATCATGTAGAGCGCGCCGGGGGTGAGCAGTTCCGTGATGGGCAGGTGCTCCTCCTTGCCCACGGCGTCCTGCGGCAGCACCACGCGGAGCCGGCCGGACCGGCTGCGGAAGTCGTACGCCCCCCGGCCCCTGATCGTCACCCGGGTGCCGCCCGCCGCCGTCTCCATCGACGTGCTCACCTTGGCGGTGGTACCGGGGTCAGAGGTACGGGGGGTGCCGGAGGTGCGGGGGGACGCGCTGCCGGGGCCCGTCCCGGTGAGCACCGAGGCCGCCCGCCGGACCGCCTCGACGGCTCCGGGGCCGGCCCGGTCGTCGGCCGAGGCCCGGTCACCGCCACCACCCGAGCAACCGGCGGCCGCCGCCATCACGCCGATCGCGGCGAGGGCGCACACAGCGCGCGCCCCGCCTCCGGATCTGTGCTGCTGCACCACCATCGCCTGCCAACCCCCAACGCCGTGCCGCTTGCCCGAGCCCCCCACCCGTTCCGGATAACGACAGCCCCTGTCCCCCGTAACGCCGCCCGCCCACCCCTCACCACCGGACGGCCCCGCCCAGTACCGTGGACGCGTGTATGACCAACACACCGCAGAGGTTCCGCCGGCCGTCCCGCCGGCCGGGTCCGCCCACGAACCCACCACCGTCGAACGCGGCTCGTTCTGCACCGCCCGCTGCGGCTGCGGCTGGTCCGGACCGGCCCGCAGATCCCGCGACCTGGCCCGCTCGGACGCCGACGCGCACCGCAGGGCCCCCTGACCGGACCGCCGGCCACACCCCACGAGGACCCGCTCCCCCACCCCGGAGGTCCGATGACCCTGCCGAACCGGCGCACCGTCCTGACCGCGGGCGCCGCAGCCGCACTCACCGCGGTCACCGCCACCGCCTGCGACGACACCGGCTCCGGCACACCCACCGGCGGCTCGACCCCGGCCACGACGGGCGGGCCGACGCCGACCGGGGCGTCCGCGTCCGCCTCCACGGCCGCACCGTCCGGCCCGGCGGACTGGCCGGCGCTGGCCAAGAGCCTCGACGGCTCCCTCGTACGCCCCGACGACGCCGCCTATGCGACGGCCCGTCAGCTCTACAACACACGCTACGACAAGCAGAAACCGGCCGCGATCGCCTACGTCCGGCACGAGGCGGACGTCCGCGAGTGCCTGGCCTTCGCCCGGCGCAGCTCCACGCCCGTCGCCATCCGCAGCGGCGGCCACTCCTACGGCGGCTGGTCGAGTGGCGACGACCGGCTCGTCATTGACGTCTCGTCACTCTCGCGCGTCGGCGGGGACGGCACGATCGGCGCGGGCGCCCGGCTCCTCGACGTCTACCAGGGACTGGCCGCGCACGGTGTGACCATCCCCGGCGGCTCCTGTCCGACGGTCGCCATCTCCGGCCTGACCCTCGGCGGCGGCCACGGGGTCGCGGCCCGCGCCTACGGCCTGACCTGCGACAGCCTCACGGCCGCGACGATCGTCACCGCCGACGGCAAGACCCTCACCGCCGACGCCAAACACCACTCGGACCTCTTCTGGGCACTGCGCGGCGCGGGCAACGGCAACTTCGGCGTCGTCACCGAACTCCGCTTCCGCACCCGCCCGGCCCCGCAGACCGTCACCGCGTACATGTCCTGGCCCTGGTCGCGCGCCCGGTCCGTCGTCACCGCCTGGCAGGAGTGGGGACCGGACCAGCCGGACGAGATCTGGTCATCCGCGCACCTCGCGGCGGGCCCCGGCGGCGGAAACCCGACCGTGTCGGTCGCGGCCTTCAGCCTCGGCACGTACGGCGATCTGCAGAACGCCGTCGACCGCCTCGCCGACCGGATCGGCGCCCCGGCCTCCTCCGTCTCGCTGCGCCGCCGCAGCTACCAGGAGGCGATGCTCGTGTACGCGGGCTGCTCGGGCATCACCGACGCGCAGTGCCACCTGCCGGGCACCACGCCCGGCCGCACCTCGCAGGGCACGCTCGGGCGCGAGACGTACGCGGCCGCGTCCGACTTCTACGACCACTCGCTGCCCCCGGCCGGCGTCCAGGCCCTCCTCGACCGCACGGAGGCCTTCACCCGGCTCGACGCGTCGGGAGGCGGAGGCGGATCGATCGCGCTCACCGCGCTGGGCGGAGCCATCAACCGGGTGGCCCCGCAGACCACGGCGTTCGTCCACCGGCGCTCACGGATGCTCGCCCAGTACATCGGCGCCTGGCGCCCCGGCACATCGGGCACCTCACAACAGAACTGGCTGAAAAACACCCATTCCACGCTCCGCCGCTACGCATCCGGAGCGGCGTACCAGAACTACGCGGACCCGGCACTGACGGACTGGCGGGACGCCTACTACGGCACGGCCGCCACCCGCCTGGGCGACGTGAAGAAGCAGTACGACCCGGACGGGCTGTTCACGTTCCCGCAGTCGCTCTGAGCGGGTGACGGGCGGGCGGGTGACGGCCGGGCGGGCGGGTGACGGCCGGGCGCGGGCGGTCCGCCGGGCGCGGGCGGTCCGCCGGGGGCGGGGCCGGCCCGCCGGAGGCGGTGGGGCTGGCAGGTGCGGGGGCGGCGGGCGTACGGCGGGGCCGGCAGTGCCATGCGCTGCCGGCCCCGCCGTACCTGCGGTACCTCCTGGGCGTCCCCCGTGCCCCTAGGCCTCCGCGTCCCTACGCCGCGAGCCCTTTCTCACCGTCACCGCCGCCGCCCGAACCGGGCCTCGGCTCGGGAATCCCGAGGGCCTCGCCCCGGCTCCCGGAGCCGGCCGCGGACAGCGCCCGCCGCGACCGTACGAGCCGGCCCACCCGGGGAGACCGTGAGACGGCGCCCACCAGAGGCGTCAGCAGCATCATCGCGAGCGGGGCGAGCAGCAGCGCCGCGGCCGTGCCGAGGGCGAATCCGCCGATGACGTCGGTCGGGTAGTGAACGCCCATGTAGATCCGGCAGAAACCCTCCAGCAACGCGAGCCCGATGGCCGCGATACCGAACTTGCGGTTCGCCACGAAGAGCCCGACGCCGAGGGCCATCGCCATCGTGGCGTGGTCGCTCACGAAGGAGAAGTCGTTTTTCCCGTCCACCAGGACTTCCAGCCCCTGGTGGTCCTTGAACGGCCGCGGCCGTTCGACGAAACCGCGGATCGGGATGTTGATCAGCAATGCGATGCCCGCGGCGAGCGGCGCCCAGACGATCCCGGAGACAGCCGTCACCGAATCCTCGGGTGTGCCGCGCCGGCGGGCACTCCACCAGCACCACAGGACCACCAGGACCATGCCGAGCATGATCCCGTACTCGCCGATGAACTCCATGACCCGGTCGAACCAGGTGGGAGCGGACTTGGCGAGCCCGTTGATGTCGTAGAGCAGGCTGACGTCGGGGTTCGACCCATCCAGTGCGAGTCCAGCCATCTGCCGCGGCCCCTTGCCTTGTCTGCTGTTGGTACTGCGGCACACGCCCATGTGCACCGCTCTGACGAACCCCCGTGTTCGGTTCGATCACGTACGTGGGACGACGCTAGGTCAGTGGCTGCGGCGCCGGTCCAACCAGAGAACGACGCGTTCCGCGCGTACGTTCCACTCTCCACCGAATGATCACCATGACGTTATCGAAGAGTGACTCATCGTCGCAGCTCAGGGCCCAGGCTTCACAGAGAGTTCCGGCCACCGCCGCCCTCCGGTCAGGCGGCGGGCCGCGTGGTCGGAAGGGCTGCGGCACCGTCTTTGGTGACGCGTGTCGCACCGAAGTAGTCGGGCGAGTCGATCTTGTCGAACCGGATCACGGCGCCGGTGTACGGAGCGTTGATCATGTACCCGCCACCAACGTACAGGCCGACGTGGTGGATGGCGCGTGAGTTGGCCAGGTCGTCGGAGAAGAACACCAGGTCACCGGGGAGAAGTTCGTCACGTGACGGGTGCGGTCCGGCGTTGTACTGATCGTTCGCCACCCGCGGCAGCTCGATGTCCACGGTCCGGTACGCGGCCTGCGTGAGCCCGGAACAGTCGAACCGCCCGCCCTGCTCCACCGTCCCGTTGCCGCCCCACAGGTACTTCGTGCCGAGCTTCTTCTGTGCGAAGTAGATGGCGCCGGCGGCCTGCTGCGAGGGCTGTACCCGGCCAACCGGTTTGGCGAAGCTCTTCTCCAGGGACCGGATGATCTTGACGTAGTTCTCGGTCTCCGAGATCCCGGGGACCCCGCCGGCCTTGATGACCCGGTAGGCGCCCGCGTTGTAGGCGGCCAGCATGTTGTCCGTCGCGTCGCCGGGAACCTTCTTCACGTACCCGGCCAGTTCGCAGTCGTACGACGCGGCGGACGGAATCGCGTCGGCGGGATCCCAGACGTCCCGGTCGCCGTCGTTGTCCCCGTCGATGCCGTGTCCGGCCCAGGTCCCGGGGATGAACTGCGCGATGCCCTGCGCGGCAGCCGGGCTCTCGGCACCCGGATCCCAGCCACTCTCCTGGTACAGCTGAGCAGCCAGGAGGGCGGGGTTGATGGCGGGACAGAGATTGCCCCACTTCTCGACGAGCGGCTGATACTTGGCCGGCACAGCCCCCTTGGCCAGCCCGACGGCCCCACCGCCGCCGCCCCCGAGGCCGGCGGCGGCGGAGTACGTACCGACAACGAGCAACGCCACGAAGCACATGGCGGCCCCGACGCCGATCCCACCCACCATCCAGAATTTCCGCACCCCTCAACCTTCCCCCATCGGGGACGGGTTCATGGGTGTTTTCGACGGTGTGTGCGAGTCATCGGGGTCACTGATGGAGCATCAGGACGCTCCGGCGGACCAGAAGTCGGAGCGGACGTTGGGGGTTGGGACCGGCTCCCCCACATGCTCCGCCCCGCCGGGCGGCGGCGCAGGCATCGATACCTGAGACCTGTACACGCACGGCGTGGCCACTTCGAAGAAGGCTTGCCCACCTCCCCCGATGAGGAGTCTTACCCGAAATCCATCCGATGTCTCGAAATATGTTGCCGGACTGACCGCATTTGCATTAACGCCGATATGCCGATAGCCGGCGTCCGTCCACTCGCGTTCCACAACTCCAAGGAAGCTGCCCCTCCGCTTCTCGGAAATGACCGTAGTTACGGCCCTCCGACGAGAAACATCGCAGCTCCCCTCCGTCGACTCACCATGCACCCATTGAACCGGCGGCTTGATACCGGAGAGCGTATCGTCAAGAATTTCGTCCGCTCGATCGGCAGCTTCCTGCATATTCATATTCCGTCGACCTCCTCTATCCCCTGGACCATCTGACTTGATCGTCGAAGCGCATCCTGAGAGCAGAAGCACAGCGACCAACACAGCATGAGCCTTCACCTAAGACGCTCCCGTTCAATTTCCCCCGACCTGCCTGCCACGATTCGCGCAATGTTGTCCGCCGACCTCTGATCCTTGGCTGGGTCAAAATAGTTTGAGTGTGCCTCAGTCGGGCTATGGCCTCGCTCTAGTAGTCGAGGACCGTCACTGACTGCGAAACGATTGGCTCCAAAATCTCGATGCGCCGGGTCTGTGCCAAACCAGACATCACTCTCGTTGCTCTGAAGGTCCTGAGCTGTGTAACCAGCTGCCCCACCAGCAATACCCCCTGCGGCCCCTCCAATCACGGCACCAACAGGTCCGGCCCCTATCCCCAGCACAAATCCTGCGGAGGCACCGCCTGCCGCCCCACTCCCGAGGCCGCTCGCCTCCTGACTGTTAGGCAACTTGGTCACGGGATCATTCTCGGCCGCTCCGACAAATACGTGTTCCTTACCGACACCCAGGTCTGCTGCGGAGTGCGCGCCTGTGCCCGGACTTCCCACCAAGACCACATCGTCCGCCCCCGGGATTCCGCCTCTCTGCTGAGCAGCAAGACCAACGGTCAACGACCCATAGGAATGCCCAATCGCCGTCACATGCGGGTCCCCCTGCTGGTTCGTTGCAGAAATACCATCCATGAAACGGTTATACGCTGAAGCCCCAGCTCTGGCATTCGACTCACTCATTACATCCAAGTTTCCCACGAGATCGTCAGATGACGTTTGTGGCGCATCGTAGCCAAGCCACACGATTGACGCTGTGGGGGAACCAGGATCCATCTCCTTTGCTCCAATAGCGGTATCCCGAGCACGCTTGAGGTCATTCCGCGCGAAGTCCTCATCCAGCGACGTATTCAGCCCCGGGACATAGGCCGAAACATTTCGCGCCGTATCCGGGTTCCCGAACGAGACAATCGCACGGCCGTTCCCCTCCTCCCCGATACCGAGCAGGAACATGGGCGGCTGCCGGCCCGCACTGAGCTGCCGGTCGATCTCCCGGAGTCCCGCCAGCTTCGTCTCCGCCTCCTCGTCGTCCAGCCCGTCCAGCTTGCCGATCAGCAGCTGAAGGTTGTCGCGGTTGGCCGCGTCGCGGACGAGGGCCGGGATGCCGTCCAGGTTGCCGATCTGGTCCGGGTAGACCGCGAGGTACTCCTCGCGCTGTTCGTCCGTCAGGCCCGCCCACCACGCCTTGCGCGCGGCCGGGCTCGCGTCGAGGGGGATGCCCGACTTCAGGTAGCTGCGCGCCGCGTCGCGTACGTCTGCGGCGTCGCCCGCCGCGTCCGTCCACGTCCGGTCCGGGACCTTCAGGCCCTCCTCGGCCTTCAGCTCCCGCAGGATTCCGGCGAACCGCCAGTCGATCTCGGCAGCCGTCCGTACGGCTTTCGTCACCCGGTCCGCGATGTCCTGCGCCTTGGCCGTGTTCGGGTTCGGGGCCACCAGCCCGGACGGCGACAGGAGCCCCGGGGCCGACGTCACCGACGCCGTGCCGCCCGCCAGCGGTTTGCCGTCGATCAGGCTCTCCCCGGCCTCCGGGTACGTAACCGAACCGTCGGCGTGCACGGTGAACCGCAGCGCCTCCGCGTCGTCCAACGCGTCCCGCAAGGCCCGTTGCTGGGCCCGCATCTCGTGGGCGAGGCTGTTCAGGGCCGTACGGACCAGGCCGCACTCCGTGTACACGTACTGCAGGTTCTTGCCCAGTTGCCGGAGCCTGCCCACCGCAGCGTCAGCCGCGGCGCCCCGCTGGGTCTCACGCAGGCCGGTCAGCAGTTGCTTCTCGATCCGGTCCCGTCCGGCGTCCGCACGGTTGCTGGCCTTTCCCCATCCATCGGCCGCGCCCTCCAGCTCGGCGCACTTCAGGTCCCGTAACCGGGCCCAGGTCAGCGAGGCGCCCGGCGGGGTCAACGCAGGACTCCCCGCTCCGGCCTCGCCACGGGCATGAAGGACGACCTCACGGTCTCGTTCGTCTCGCCATGGGCTCGTGCGACGCCCCGCAGGTCCCCCGCCAGGGAACCGCACTCCCGGCGCGCGCACTCGAAGCGCCGCACCCACGACTCCCGTACGCTCCCCAGTTCCGCGAGCGCGCTCAGCCCCGCCGTGCCGGCCAACAGACCCTCGTGCGCAGCCGCGAGCTCCGCCTTCACCGGCCCGAGGTGCACGGCCATCCCCTCCGCACCGCCGGCGGCCCGTACCCACGCCTCGTCGCTGTGCCGAAGCTGATCCCCGGCAGACCCACCAGCCGCACCCGGCCCACCCGGCCCACCGGACCCACCCACCAGGTCCCTCAGCCTCTGCTGCCCCCCGGGCTGCCCCACAACGGCCACACCGCTCACCCCGCTCACCCCGTTCCTTGATCGTGGAGCGGCACTGTGCCAAACAGGGTGGCCGCGACACGCCGCACGCCCGGCGGCAGGAAGCGCACGGGCAGCCCGTTCCCCGGGCCCCCCAACGGAGTCCAATCCCGCACGGATCACCCGAACGGTGGACCGGTGCACCACACGCCGGCTCGCCCGGCAGGAAGAATGCGAGCCCATGAGCCATTCGCAACCCGTCCGCAACGAGTCCGCGTGGCACCGGCCGATGGTCGCCCGCCTGGCCGATGAACAGCACCGCACCGCGACCATGCTGGAACTCTTCTTCGACCTCTGCTTCGTCACTGCCGTCGCACAGGCGGCGCAGGCGTTCGAGCACGAACTGGCCGAGGGGCGCATCGGCCACGGCGTGCTCGGCTACTCGATGGTGTTCTTCGCGATCTGGTGGGCATGGATGAACTTCACGTGGTTCGCCTCCGCGTACGACACCGACGACGTGCCCTACCGGCTGCTCACCCTCGTACAGATCACCGGCGCACTCGTCCTGGCCGCCGGTGCGACCGAAGCGGTGCAGCACGAGGACTTCACGGTCATCACCTGGGGCTACGTCATCATGCGCCTCGCCATGGTCGCCCAGTGGCTGCGCGCCGCCCACGCCGACCCCGAACGGCGTCGCAGTTGTCTGCGTTACGTCGTGGGGATCCTCGTGGTGCAGATCGGCTGGGTGGCCCGCCTCTCCCTGCCCGAGGGAAGCGGGCTGGTGACGTTCGCGGTCCTCGTGGTCGGGGAGATCGCCGTGCCCGCCTGGGCCGAGCGGGCGGCCGTCACCACCTGGCACCCGCACCACATCGCGGAGCGGTACGGCCTGTTCACGCTGATCGTCCTCGGTGAGTCCATCACCGCCGCCACCGGTGCCGTACGCGTCGCGCTCGACACCCACGCGCCTCTCGGCGACCTCGCCGCGCTCGTCGTCGGAGGGCTCCTGACCGTGTTCGCCCTGTGGTGGCTGTACTTCGCGCAGAGCGCGCCCAAGCGGCTCACCACCCTGCGCGGCGCACTCCTCTGGGGCTACGGGCACTACTTCGTCTTCGCCTCCGCAGCCGCCGTCGGCGCCGGCCTGGCGCTCAACGTCGCCCACGCCACGGGCCACGGACACCTCTCCGACCACGCGGCGGCTGCGGTCTACACCGTTCCCGTCGCGATCTTCATCACGCTCGTGTGGCTGCTGCACCACCCCACTCCGGTACGGCTCGACGCCGCCGACGCCGTGCATCCCGTCGCGGTCGTAGCCGTGCTCGCCGCGACGTTCGCGCCCTCGCCCGTCCTCGTCACGGGCATCCTCACCGCACTCCTCATCGCGGCGAAGCTGACCCTCTCCGCCCGCGGCGCCAGGACGGCGTCACCCGCCCCCTCGATCAGTGATCACTGATCACTGATCGGCTGTCAGCGGGTGCTGCGCGCCGCCTGCCCCGGCAGGGCGATGCCGTTGGCCTGGGCGACCCGCCCCGGGCGCAGGGTCCACGGCACCGGTGAGGTGTCGGTCAGCCAGTCCTCGGCGACGATCCGGTGGACGACGAAGCCCCGCAGCGACCGCGACAGCTTCCAGCCCAGGCCCTTGCACAGCTGGCCGTAGCTGGGGCCGTGACCGTGTTCCGCGCGGAAGGCGGCGGCGAAACCGGCGGCCTGCGGTCCGCGGTCGGGATGCCCGTCCTCCCAGGCGTCGTAGGCGGTCAGCACGGACCGGGGGGCCGGGATGTCGGCCGGGGGGTACATGAACGCCTTGGCCACCCGCCCCGTGGAGAACCGGCACAGCGGGCAGTGCTCGACCGCCTCCACGTGCCGCCGCAGAGCCGGAGTGGTGCCGGACTTCCACGCGTCCCACGCGGCCGGGGTGATCTGCTCCGGCTCGGGGACGGCGGGCGGACGGTTCGCCTCCGCGCGCGCCTCCTCCGCGATCTCTTCGGGCGTACGGAACCTGCCCGCGAGGTGGCGCACCACCGGGGCCAGCCGGTACGCGTCGCCGGAGAGGTCCGCGAGGAACCCCTTGACGGCGAGCTCGGGCACGGCGGCGCGGCAGGCCTCCGGCAGTTCCCCGGGAATCCGCCCGTCGAGCCCGGACGTGCTGTGGGCCGCGAGGAACAGGGCGGCCAGCCGGGTGGCCGGCGGTGTCTTCCTGACCGGCTTCGCGATCCGGGCACGCATGACCCATCCGGACACCCGCGACCGGGTGCCCTTGCCCAGCGGCAGCGGGTGGTCCGCCTCACGGCTCAGGTCCGGCACCCTGATGCCCACCGGGACGTCCTGGTCCCCGTCGACCAGCGGACCCGGCACCTGCCATCCGACGGCCTCCAGATCGGCCACGGCCCGGCTCGGGTCCTCCAGCTTGAGCGAGCGCACGTCGGTTCCGGTGACGTTGCCAACACCGCCCCGCGCGGCCCGGATGGCCACGACGACGGCAAGGAGCTGCGCATCGGCGGAAGCGAGCGGCAGTCCGGCGACGTACGACAGGAGCGCACGCGCCCCCTCACCCTGACGCGTGGTCAGCAGAAACGGCGGCGGAGCGGGTTCGACGGGCGGCGGCGAAGCGGCGGTCTCTTGCGAGATGACAGTCTTGGGCACATCTCTCCTAACGCGGGTCGGCCGTCGAGGTCACGGGCAACGCCGTCACGGGCAACACTGCCACCGGCCGGGCCGGCCGGCCTGGTTGCATGGTGCCCCATAGACCGGCACGCCCGCCCACCCGCCGAGTCACGCCACCGGGCCATGCCTCGCCGGCTCCACCCGGCTCAACCGATAGCGATGCGTGCCGACCCGAATAAACGAATCGAACCGACCCAAGCGGCACCACGCTGCGCCTTCGCGCTGCTCCCCATACGACCCATCTCGGCTACCCCTACTATCCCGACCATCCCGACTCGGAAGTTCCTCTTCCTCAACTCACGCAATCCTTATACCCATTCGAGGGCTATGCCGCCTTCGGCGTCTCTGCCACAGTGACAAGGGTTGGACACCGCGTGCCGAACGGCACGTGTCCGAACGGGGGGATGAAGCGAGATGAGGAAAAGACAACGCATTGCGGGACTGGTCACCGGAACGGCGATGCTGGCGGGGGCGTTGGCCGGCACGGCATCACCGGTCCAGGCCTACAGCCCGAACCCGACGGTCAAGACGTACTACCGCGACACGGGAAGCTGCCCGTGCAGCGGCGGCACGCTCAGTGACCCGTTCGACGGCACGTACTTCCAGCGCGATCCCGGCGGTTTCGCCGTCAAGATGGAGCTGTCCGCCGGCGGCCGGTTCATCGGCAAGGTCGAGTTCCACCCGTACGACGAAAAGCTCTACGTCTACGACACCAAGAACGACGGCGACACCGTTTACGTGCACATCCAGTACTCGTACAAGGGAATTACGCACAGCCTCGGTACGCATGCGGCTCCGGGTACGTCGGCCGTGGTGGATTACGGCGTCTGGAACTTCGACATTCCCGAGGGCGCGTACGTGGACCTCACCGTCTACGACGGGGCGGGCTTGACCGATTACATAGGCGGAGCGGCCGGCACGGGCGGAGCAATAGCCTGAGGGCCGTCCCGTAGTAGCCGGTCCGCACGCCGATCCGGGCCTCGGAGCCGTGCCGGGAACGGGCCTCGGGCCGGCCGCCGGGGGCCTGTCACCGACCCGGAGCCAGGGTCAGGCGCCCCCGGCTCCGGGTCGGTATCCGGTGGTTCGGTTACGCGGACCGCAGCCGGTACGCGTAGGTGTACGTGCGCCCGGCGTGCAGCAGGTACGCCGCGAGCGGCGGGGCGCCCCAGGAGTCATTGCCGCCGACCCCCATCTGCCGGTGGTTGACGCCCAGGATCGTCTCGTCGCGCCGCTTCACCTCGTACGGGTGCTTCGGACCGTCCAGGTCGAACGGCGAATGGTGCAGGACGCTCGTCTCCAGCATCGGGCCGTCCTCGTCGGGATCGGCCCGCACGAGAAGTCCGGTACCCGTCCGGTCCGTCACCGACAGATGGCGTACGTCGGTCATGTTGCCGGTCTGCTCGGGACGGACGTACGGCGCGACCTGCTCGTCGACGGTGGAGCGGTATCGGCCCACGAACGCGCCGGTGTGCCGGTCCCAGTAGTTCTCCTGCGGGCCGCGCCCGTACCAGTCGATCCGCTCGAAGCCTTTCGGGAGCGTCAACAGCGCCCCCACCATCGGGAGATCGGGCAGTCCGGCGGCGGCCTCCAGGGTGTGCCGCACCCGGATCTCGCCGTCCCCGCGGACGGTGAACACGGTGGTCCAGGTGGAGGCCGTGGGGGCGGTGGGCAAGGTGCACGCCACTTCGACGGTGACGACCCCGGGCGACGGCCGGCCGGTCCTGACGGAGGTGACCTCGCGGTCGGTACCGGCGTTCCGCCAGGTCCGAAGGGAGTTCTGGGCACCGCGGCCGATGTCGTTGTCGGTGGGCCCGCGCCAGAAGTTCGGCACCGGGCCACCGACCAGCAGCAGCCGTCCCTTCACCCGGTACGACGCCAGCGTTCCGGTGGACTTGTCCAGGACCACCTCCATGTCGCGCCCGCTGATCCGGACACGGGCGTCGGTCTCGTCGAGGCCGAGGGCGGGCAGGGTGTCCGGGGCGGGGTCGGCGGGGGCCGGGGCGTGCCAGTCGAGGCCGAGCTGTTCGGCGGCCACGGTGTGCCCGGCATCGGCCCAACTGGCCGCCTTCCGCAGCACGAAGGCGACGTTCAGCCAGTACTCGGCACCCGGCTCGGGCTTCTGCGGCTTCCGCCAGGGGATGCGCACGGTCCCCTCGCCGCCCGGCGCCACCTTCGGCGCCGCGAGCGTGCCGTGCTGCACGCTGCGCCCGTCGCAGGTCACCTCCCAGTGCAGCTCGTACGCGTCCAGGCCGCTGAACAGGTGCTTGTTGCGCACCGTGACCGTCCCGGCCGCGAGGTCCGCCGCGGCGACGGCGACCGGCTGGTAGACCTTCTTGAGCTCCAGCAGGCCAGGGTGCGGGGTGCGGTCGGCCGCGACCAGACCGTTGCAGCAGAAGTTGGCGTCGGTCGGATAGCCGTCGTGCCAGTCGCCGCCGTACGACAGGTAGGTGCGCTTCGGGTCGCCCGGCACGGGGAGGCGGATCGCCTGGTCCACCCAGTCCCACACGAACGCGCCGTGCAGATTCGGGTAGCGCTCGAAGATGTCCCAGTACTCCTTGAGGTTGCCGCTGCTGTTGCCCATGGCGTGCGCGTACTCGCAGAGCATGAAGGGGGTCTGCTTGCCCGACTTGCCGTACGCCTCCACGTCAGCCGGCTTGGTGTACATCTCGCTGTGCAGGTCGGCGACCTCGTTCATACCCTCGTAGTGCACGGGCCGGGAGGCGTCGCGGGCGTGCACCCAGTCGGCCATGGCCTGGAAGTTGGAGCCCCCGCCGGCCTCGTTGCCCAGCGACCAGACCACGACGCTCGGGTGGTTCTTGTCGCGTTCGACCATGGAGCGGATCCGGTCGACGCAGGCCTCGGTCCACTCCGGCAGGGAGGCCGGCACGGTGTCGCGGACGCCGTGGGTCTCCAGGTTCGTCTCGTCGATGACGTACAGGCCGTACTCGTCGCACAGTTCCAGCCAGCGCGGGCTGTTGGGGTAGTGCGAGGTGCGCACGGCGTTGATGTTGTGCTGCTTCATCAGCCGGATGTCCTGGAGCATCCGCGGTTCGCGGACCGCCTGACCGTGGTCGGGGTCGGACTCGTGGCGGTTGGTGCCTCGGAACATGACGGGCTTGCCGTTCACGGTGAACCTGCCCGGTCCGTACTCGACCTCGCGGAAGCCGGTGCGCGTCCGCTGGACGTCGACCGCCCGCCCCGAGCCGTCGGTGAGCGTGACGACCACGGTGTACAGGTTCGGGTCCTCGGCTGACCACAGGGCGGGTGCGGAGACGTCCGCCTTCAGGGTGACCTCCGCGTCCCCCGAGCCCTGTGGGACCACGTCGCCGGTGAGCGGCCGGCCGACCCGGCGCCCCCGCCCGTCGTACAGCACCGCCTCGACCCGGTGGCGGCCGGCGCCGGCGGCGCCGCTGCTCCGGTCGCGCACCGTGGCGGTGACGGTGAGGACCGCGTCGCGGTACGCGTCGTCCAGCGCGGTCCGCACGAACAGGTCCTGCACATGGACCGGCGCGACCGCGTAGAGGTAGACGTCGCGGAAGATCCCGGACAGGTCGATCATGTCCTGGTCCTCCAGCCAACTGCCGTCGGACCAGCGGTAGACCTCGACGGCCAGGGTGTTGTCACCCGGCCGCACATGGTCGGTGATGTCGAACTCGGCGGGGGTGTAGCTGTCCTCGCTGTAGCCGACCCGCTTGCCGTTGACCCAGAGGAAGAACGCCGACTTCACGCCCTGGAACGAGATCAGCGTGCGCCGGCCCGACCAGTCGCGCGGCACGGTGAAGGTGCGGCGGTAGGAGCCGACCGGGTTGAAGTCGTGCGGAACGGCCGGCGGATCGGGCGTCTCGTAGCCGATCCACGGATAGCGGATGTTGAGGTAGATCGGCTCGGGGTAGCCCTCGATCTCCCAGTTGGACGGGACGGGGATCCGGTCCCAGCCGCCGTCGTCGTAGTCGGGCGCCTCGAAGCCGGTGGGTCGGGCGTCGGGGTTCCTGGACCATTTGAAGCGCCAGGTTCCGTTCAGGGAACGGAAGTACGGCGACTTCTCCATCTCTCCGTGCAGGGCGTCGGAGCCGCTCGCGTACGGCACGAGCCGGGCCCGCGCCGCCTCCCTGCCGACCTGGAACACCCTCGGCTCCGCGTCCCACTCGGGGCCGTCCGCGGCGAAGGCCTGTCTCTGCGCGGAGAAGACGGCCCAGCCCGCGAGGGCTGCTCCGGTGGAAAGGACGGAACGACGGCTCGGACGGTATGCGCTCATGAAGCGACTCCGAACGGAAGGCAACAAGAACCACCACCATCAGACGGAATCACTCAACACGCAAGACTCCGCGCGGGATCGCCGCGCGTGGCGGCCGACGCGGCCCCGACATCAGGGGCCCGACCACCTCAAAGGGCGTAACGGCATGGCTGAAGGTGGCCGGATTCGCGCGCCGCAGAGACAACTGCCGGACTCAGCCCTCGGCCACCGCCGGCTCTTGACCGCTGACCGCTGACCGCTGACCGCCGCCGACTGTTGACCGTCGGCCGCCGGCTGTTGACCGTTGACAAAACGGAACGGTGTTCCGTATTTTAAATGGAACGTCGCTCCGCTTTCGGTGCGACCGAACCAGTCCGACCCGCCCAGGCCACTGAGCCCGCGAGCGGCTGCCAGTCCACCCCTCACCCACTCGAAGGACCCGCCCGATGAGCGCACCCACTCGCACAGCCGGTACCGAAGCCGACACCTCCGCTTCCCCCGCCCCCGGCCCCACCCCCGCCCCCGTTCTCTCGGTCAGCCCGGTCGTGCTGCCGGCCCCCGGCCGGGCCGTGGACCTGGAGATCCGGGTATCCGCGCCGGTGACCGGGGGCGAGCTGCCGGTCATCCTGCTCTCGCACGGCCAGGGCCACTCGAACCACCTCTCCTCCCTCAACGGCTACGCCCCTCTCGCCAACTTCTGGGCGGCACACGGCTTCGTCGTGATCCAGCCCACCCACCTGAGCTCCAGCACCCTGAACCTGCCCCCCAACACCCCCGGGGCGCCCCTGTACTGGCGCTCACGGGCCGAGGACATGACGCGCATCCTCGACGGGCTGGACGCGGTCGAGGCCGCCGTCCCGCAGCTCCTCGGGCGCCTGGACCGGGACAGGGTCGCCGTGGCCGGGCACTCGATGGGCGGGCACACCGCGAGCCTGCTGCTGGGCGCCCGGCTCACCGATCCGGACGACGGCACGGAGGTGAACCTGACCGAGCCCCGCATCAGGGCGGGCATCCTGCTCGCCGCGCCGGGCCGGGGCGGCGATGCCCTCACCGAGACCATGGCCACGAGGCTGCCCTTCCTCTCGACCACGGACTTCTCCGGAATGGCGACGCCCGCGCTCGTGGTCGCCGGCGACAAGGACGCCTCCACCCATCTGACGGTGCGGGGCCCGGGCTGGCACGCCGATCCGTACTCCCTCTCCCCGGGCCCCAAGTCCCTGCTCACCCTGTTCGGCGCGGAGCACGGACTCGGCGGGGTCTCCGGGTACGACGTCGGCGAGACCACGGACGAGAGCCCCGAACGCGTCGCGGCGCTCCAGCGGCTGACCTGGGCCTACCTGCGCAGCACGCTCTACCCCGGCGACCCCGCCTGGCAGACGGCGCGCGACGCGCTGGCAGCCGGCACCGGGCCGCTCGGGCGGATCGAGTCCAAGTAGGCCACGAGCGACCGGGATCGCGCCCTGCCCGAAGCCGCCCGGCAGGCTGGGGAGCCCTGGAGCCGAGCGAGTGGGGCGCTGGACCGCCGGGCGGGACCGGGCACGTGTCCGAAGTCCTCAGCGCGGGCATGATCAATCGCATGAAAGCGGGCAAGAAGGACGTCGCGAGCAACAGCACGAGAGTCGACACGATCAACCGCGCAGGCAACAGCAGCGCGAAAACCGAGAAGACCCCGGCCACCACCTCGGCCCCCGGGGCGGGCAACGGCGCGGGCGACGCCACGGGCAACAGGCCAGGACAGATCCTGCGCTGGAACTTCTTCATAGGCGGCCATCTGAGCGCGTCCGTACCCGTGCGCCTCGTCGAACGTACGACCGCCGGTCAACTGGTGTGGATGGAGACCGGCACGCCGATGTGGCGCACCGTCCTGCCACGCGGCGCCACGCACCTACGGGACATCGCCCCGCACGAACGCCCCGCCGAGGGCTACCCCGTGGTCCCCGACCGCTGGCCGATGGGCAACGCCCTCTTCTACCAGCCGGCCGGTGCGGCCCACTCCGTCCTGTGGCTCTTCGGGCGCAGACAGAAGTTCCGCGGCTGGTACGTCAATCTGGAACGCCGGGTCCACCACGGCGAGGACATCGACATCGCGGACCACGAACTGGACCTCAACGTGGCGCCGGACCGCACCTGGCGGTGGAAGGACGAGCAGTCCTTCGCCGAGAAGACCGGTCATCCCGCGTACTGGACCGCCGAGGAAGCAGTCGCCATTCGCACCGAGGGAGACGCGGTAGCACGGCTCGCCGAGGCCGGATCGTTTCCCTTCGACGGCTCCTGGTGCGATTTCCGGCCACCGTCGACCTGGACAACACCACCCCGTCCGCCCAGCCCCCGCCGCTCGCTCCTCTGAACGGCATAAGCCCCCACCTGGCCACACATGTGCCGACGGGTGAGGTGCGGGCATCGATGTCAGTCTCGGCCAGGGTGGCGCGATGGCGATCATTGCCCGGCGTCACCCTCCGTGATACACAGAGTAACGATGTGCAATTCGCTCACACACCGATTCGATCCGCAGGTCAGGGCGGTCAGACCGGTCAAATGTGCGAGATCCGGGTAAAGAGAGCCGCCAAGTCGTCGTGCGAACGCAGTTTCATCAGCGAAGATAGAGGGTGACTCGTGCCGTGCGGTACGGGCACCGAACTACCCAGCAAGGGCGGTGACTTAAATGATCCTGGCAGCTGAGAAGGGCGACATCACCACCATCATCGGCGGAATCGCCCCGAACTGGGGCCCGTTCGGGACCTTGGGCAACGAGGCCCGCGTAATGATCGAGGTAGTGATGGCGATCGCCATCCTGCTCTGCCTCGGCATCGCGATCTGGGGAGCGGCGAAACAGCGGATCGGCGCGACGGCTCTGCGCGACACCTTCAGCGCGGAGCAGGGCAAGGGGCTGATCGTCGCCGGTCTCACCGGTGTGTTCATCATCGGATCGCTGGGAACCTTGTTCACCATCGTCTACGGGATGGCCGTCTAACCAGCCGTCAGCCCGCGTCCGGGGGCACTCCAGCCCCGCCCCCACCATCCGTCCGTCGTGCCCACCGGCAGAGGTTGCGTCTCCCTGATGTCGAGTCACCACACCGCGCCCGCGCGGAAACCAGCACGGCTACCGTCGTACTACGACGCGGTTCAGGCAACGGTTGAGGGGGCGTACGCGGCATGAGTCCCGGCGACGAGGACGGCTACGGCAACGACTCCGGCCGTTCGAACGACGGCTACAGCACCCTCGGCGGCACGCGCCAGACCCGCACCCGCCTCCCCGACGGCCAGGGCGGCGACGGCTACGGCCCCCGCCGCCCGGCCCGCAACTCCCGCTCGCTCTTCACCGTGCTCGGCGTGGTGGTCCTGCTGCTGGCCGCTATCGCCTTCGCGAACATGGGCGGAGGCGGCGGTGACGACGGCGGCGGCAACGGCACGCCGGGAAGCGGCGGCAAGAAAGCCGGCTCGGCACCGACCGCAGCCACGGGGACGAAGCCGGTGGCGGGGAAGAACGGCTCGATTCCCTCGGGGTTCGCACATGACGAGCAGGGGGCGCAGAGCGCGGCGGCGAACTATTCCGTGGCGCTTGGTTCCGCGGACATGTTCGACAAAAACCGCCGCCGCGCGATCGCCACGGCTGTATACGCACCAGCAGTGGCTTCCGCCCGCCAGGATGCCCTCGACAAGGTCTACTCCGGTGAGGCTTTCCTGGCGAACATCGGCCTGAACACCGACGGCACCGCCCCTGCCGGCCAGACCTTCATCTCACGTTCTAATCCAGTCGGAACCAAGGTGGAGAAGTTCAACGGCGATACGGCGAGCGTCTCTGTCTGGTACTCAGCGTTGTTCGGCCTGGCCGGTGAAGGGTCGAAGAACCCGGTCTCCGAGAGCTGGTTCACCAACACCTTCGCCCTCACCTGGATCAACGGAGACTGGAAGGTAACCGACTTCACGCAGAAGGACGGCCCGGCTCCGGTCGGCCGTGACCAGGCTGCCTCCCCTGCCGGAGAGATGGCCGATGCAGTGGAACAGTTCGGAGGGTTCACGTATGCCCGGTAAACGACAGAGTCGTGTCCTCTCGTTGTCAGCCCTTGTGGGCACTGTTCAGGTCTCTCTCGTCCTGCTGACCACTCGTGCATTCGCGGCGCCCTCACCGAGCCCAACACCCAGCAAGGGCAGCAATGCCTGTGATCTGATCCGTGGCCCCGCCAAGGACTACTGCGAAGGCGGCGCAGGCACCTCCAAATCCAACGCCCCCAAGAGCACCGACCCCGCCCTGGACCCCCTCACCTCACTGGGCCGCGGCTGCGCCGACGCCGCCGCCTGGATCGTCGGAAAGCTCAGCGACGCCGTCAAGAGCACCGCCAACGTCGACTTCACGAACACCCGGTTCCTCCAGCAGTACGCGATCGTCTTCGCGGCCTCCACCGTGCTCACGCTCGTCCTGTGGCTGCTGGCCGTCGCCAAGCGCGCCATCCGCGGGGTGCCGCTCACCACAGCCATCTCCGAGGCCATCGGGTTCCTGTGGCTGACGGTCCTCGCGTCCGCGTTCACGCCGCTGATCCTGTACACGATCGTCTCGGCCACCGACGCGGTCACCGAGGTCATCGCCTCGTCCTCCGGCGGGCAGACGGACGTCTTCTTCGGGTCGTTCGCGGACGCGCTCAAGAAGGACTCCGATATTGGCGGCGGGCCGATCATGCTGATCGTCGTCTCGCTGGTGTCGATCCTGGCCGCAGGCATCCTCTGGCTGGAACTCGTGATCCGGGCCGCCCTGCTCTACGTCGGCGCCCTCCTCGGAACCGCCGTGTACGCGGGGCTCGTCGACAAGAACATGTGGGGGCACGTACGCCGCTGGGCAGGCATCATGATCGCGGTGATCATGGTGAAACCGGTCATCGTCATCGTGCTCGGCCTGGCCGGCGCGCTGTCGTCGGACGACGGGCCGAACGCGTTCTCCGCCGTCGTGTCCGGGCTGGCCATCATCCTGCTCGCGATCTTCGCCTCCGGCATGATCTACCGCTTCGTCCCCGGCTTCGGCGACGAGATCCAGGGCGCCCGCACCAACCGCAAGCAGGCCACCGACGGCTCCCAGGCCGCCGCGATGATCAGCTCGCCCGCCGCACTCGTCTCGCAGGGCATCAAGACCCACAGCAGCCGCGGTGGCGGCCCGGACGGCGGCAACAACAACAGCGGCGGCGGACGCCCCGCCAATCCGGTCAGCGGCGGAGTCGCCGCCCACAGCTCCCGCAACTCCGGGAGCGGGGTCGGCGGCGGATCTGTCCCCTCCGCCGCACCTCCGCCCCGCAGCGGGTCGGGTCCCACCTCCGGTACCCCGCACAGCAGCCGCGGCCCGCGCCGCGGGTCAGGCAGTTCAGGTAGCAGCAGCACAGGAGGTGGCGGGCGTTGAGCACGCAGTCCCATCCGATCGCGCCCCGCCGTACGTACCTCATCGGCCGGGCCAGGCCCAACGCCATGGTCGGCAAGAACCGCGAGACCGGCGAGATCGCCCTGATCATCGGCGGGGCGTTCCTCGGCATGATGAGCGGGCTGCTCGTACCCGTGCTGTCCATGCGGATCCTGCTGCTCACCGGCTTCCCGATGCTGGCCCTGGCGATCGTCTACGTGCCGTACAAGCACCGGACCTTCTACAAATGGTTCGAGATCAACCGCAGCTACAAGCGCTCCCTGCGCCGCGGCGCCACCTACCAGTCCGCCGCCATGGAGGCGGGCACCAGCGCAGACGGGCGCGAGGTCGAGATCGGGCCACCCCCCGGCATCGGCCGGATCAACTGGCTGGCCGCACCCTTCGGGCCCGACGAGATCGCCGTCCTGCTGCACGCCGACCGCCGCACCGTCACCGCCGCGATCGAGATCGAGGGGCCCGGCGTCGGGCTGCGCGACAGCGAGGACCAGGAAGCGCTCGTCGACCGGTTCGGCACCCTGCTCAAGCACGTCGCCAACGGCGACGGCTTCGTGACCCGCATCCAGATGCTGGCCCGCACCCTGCCCGCCGACCCCGACGCCCACGCCAAGGACGTCGCCCAGCGCGGCGACAAGGCCTCCCCGGGCTGGCTGCAGGAGTCCTACGACCAGCTCCAGTCCATGGTCTCGACTTCCAGCGAGCAGCACCGCGCCTACCTCGTCGCCTGCATGGAGTTCGACCGCGAGCTCGCCGCCGAGGCCAACGCCATGGCCCGCGCCGCCCGCCCGCACGGCGGCCGCAAGCTCGACCGGGACGCCGGCCTCGCCGTCGTCATGGCCCGCGAGCTCACCGACATCTGCGCCCGCCTCGCCGAGGCCGACATCCGGGTACGGCAGCCGCTCGGCCAGAGCCGCCTCGCCTCGCTCGTCCACTCGATGTACGACCCCGACCACCCCATCGACCACATCCAGGCCATGACGAAGCGCAACGCCTGGCCCGCCGAACTGGACGCGGTCGAGCCGACGTTCCTCCAGGCCAAGACCCGCGAGTCGTCGACCCGCGCGCCCTGGTGCCACTCCACGGCCTGGGTGAAGGAGTGGCCGATGACACCCGTCGGCGTCAACTTCCTGGCCCCGCTCCTCGTCCACACGCCCGATGTGATCCGTACGGTCGCGGTCTGCATGGACCTCGAACCCACCGAGATCGCCATCGAGCGGATGCTCACCGAGAAGACCAACGACGAGGCCGAGGCGAGCCGCCAGGCCAAGATGAACCGCACCGTCGACCCCCGCGACATCGCCGCCCACGGACGGCTCGACCAGCGGGGTGAAGATCTCGCGAGCGGCGCGGCCGGGGTGAACCTGGTGGGGTACATCACCGTGTCGTCCCGTTCGCCCGAGTCCCTCGCCCGCGACAAGCGGACGATCAGGGCCTCGGCCGGCAAGTCGTACCTGAAGCTGGAGTGGTGCGACCGCGAGCACCACCGCGCGTTCGTGAACACTCTGCCGTTCGCCACCGGCATCCGCCGATAGCCCCACCCGCCCGAGAACACCACCCGCCCGAGGGCACCCGAGACAGCACCCCAGAACACCGAGAGAGCACCGAGAGAGACGAAAGGGAGGTCGGTCACGCCATGCGAGATCCGCTGTCCGCGTTGTCGGACGCCTTTACCGCCTTCCTCTTCGGGAAGGTGGAGACGACCCGACTGCCCGTCCGCACCTCCACCGGACAGGCACAGGCGGTCTACCTGCCCACCGCCGCCCCCGGCCTCGGTGACTCCGGCGTGATCATCGGCCGCGAGGTGTACTCCGGCAAGGGCTACATCTACGACCCCTTCCAGCTGTACGGGCAGCAGCTCCCTGCCCCGCACTGGCTGGTGCTCGGCGAGTCCGGCAACGGCAAGTCCGCGCTGGAGAAGACGTACGTGCTCCGCCAGCTCCGCTTCCGCGACCGCCAGGTCGTCGTCCTGGACGCCCAGGGCGAGGACGGCGTCGGTGAATGGAACCTCATCGCCCAGGAACTGGGCCTGACCCCCATCCGCCTCGACCCCACCTCCGCGCTCAACGGCGGCATCCGGCTCAACCCGCTCGACCCCGCGATCACCACGACCGGGCAGCTCGCCCTGCTCCGCACGATCATCGAAGTCGCCATGGGCCACGGCCTCGACGAGCGGTCCGGCTTCGCGCTCAAGGTCGCGCACGCCTTCGTGAACGAGACGAAGACCAACCGTCAGCCCGTTCTGATGGACATCGTCGACCAGCTGCGCCACCCGGAACCCGAGTCGGCCGAGGCGATGAACGTCGACATAGACGACGTACGGGCCTGGGGCCTGGACGTCGCCCTCGTCCTGGACCGGCTCGTCGACGGCGACCTGCGCGGCATGTTCGACGGGCCGACCTCGGCCGACATCGACCTGGACGCCCCACTGATCGTCTTCGACCTCTCCCACATCGACCGCAACTCGATCGCCATGCCGATCCTGATGGCGATCGTCGGTGTGTGGCTGGAGCACACCTGGATCAGGCCCGACCGGAAGAAACGCATCTTCCTGGTGGAGGAGGCCTGGCACATCATCAACTCGCCCTTCGTGGCGCAGCTCTTCCAACGCCTGCTGAAGTTCGGCCGGCGGCTCGGCCTGTCCTTCGTCGCCGTCGTCCACCACCTCAGTGACGTCGTCGACGGAGCCGCGGCGCGGGAGGCGGCGGCCATCCTCAAGATGGCATCGACCCGCACGATCTACGCCCAGAAAGCCGACGAGGCCAGAGCGACCGGCCGGGTGCTCGGGCTGCCCCGATGGGCGGTCGAGATCATCCCCACGCTCACCCCGGGCATCGCCGTCTGGGACGTCAACGGGAACGTACAGGTCGTCAAACACCTGATCACCGAGGCCGAACGCCCCCTCGTCTTCACCGACCGTGCCATGACCGAGTCCTCCGCGATCGACCTGCTCCCGGAAGACGTACGCGCCGCCGAACTGGAGGCGGAGCAGCGCGCGGCCCGGATCGAGAACCAACAGCGGCTCAACGAGTCGTCCGAGTCAACGGTGGCATGACATGGCACGGCGCGGCGCGGCACGTTCCGGCGGCAGCGAGGACGGGAACGGCGGCATCTCCGACGGGCTGCTGATCGGCCTGCTGGCCTTCCTGCTCGGGCTGACGCTGCTGGCCTGGACGGCCACCGGTCTGTCCGGGCTCCTCGCGCACGGCGCCTGGCCGCACGGCGTCACCCTCGCCGAGACCCCGCTGGCCATGCGGCGCCTGGTGGAGGCCCCGCACGACCTGCCGGCCGCCTGGCCGACCACACCGGCCGGCGCGCTCTCCGGATACGGGCTGTTCTGGGGGCTGTTCATCGGCGAACTGCTGGTGCTGGTGGTGCTGAGCATCTTCGTGATGGGTGTGGTCGCACGCTGGCGCGGCGTACGGTCCAGGCAGCGCGACCAACGGCGCGAAATGCTGCACCAGCTGAGGGAAGGCCAGCCGGAACAGGCAGCCACCCGGCAGCTCCCCGGCCTGGAAAAGCAGCAGGAGTACGGCCACCAGCCCTCGCCCCCCACAGCCGAAACCGAACCCGGACGCGGCCCCGCACCCGCAGAACACCTCCCCGAACCAGAGCAGCACCCCCGGAGCACACCCCAGGCCACCACAACCATCGCCACCCCCGTCCCCACCCCCACCCCCACTACCGCATCAACACCAACATCAACCAGCATCACCACCGAGCTGCTGGCGACCGCCGCCCCGCTCACCGTTCCCTCGCCCCGCGCACCCCTCGTCGTCTACGGCCCCGCCGCCACCCGCCGGCCCACCGTCGTCCAGGCCATCAGCGAAGCCGACGGCCCCGTGCTGGTCGTCACCTCCGACCCCACCGTCTGGGCGGAGACCAAGGACGCCCGCGCCAAGCTGGGCCCCGTCCTCATCTACGACCCCGGCCACCTCTGCGACACCCCGGCCAGGCTCCACTGGGCCCCCACCACCGGCTGCGAACAGCCCGACCAGGCCGCCGCCCGCGCCGCCGCCCTCCTCGCCCCGGTCCGCCCGCAGGCCCGCATCGACGCGGCGACGGCCGACACCGCCGAGACGCTCCTCCAGTGCTGGCTGCACGCCGCGGCCATCGACGGCCGCCCCTTCCGCCAGGTCCACCGCTGGGCCCTGGGCGGCACCGGCCACGAACCGGTGCGGCTGCTCCGTACCCACCCCAAGGCCGCGTCCGGACTCGCCGGACTTCTGGAGTCCGCGCTCACCGCTCACCCCGAACGCCGCGAGATGGCCCAGGAACTGACCGTCCGGGCCCTCGGCGCGCTCTCCTCGGTCCACATCCGCGACGCCTGCACCCCGAACCGGGCCGATGCACTCGCGCTGGATTCTTTTGCGGACGAGGGGGGCACTCTTTATGTGGTGGGTGAACCCATCGAGAATCCCCGATCGGGCCCCGGAGCCATGCCCCTGCTCACGGCGCTCGCCTCAGACGTGGTCGAGCACGGCCGCCGCATGGCCGCACGGTCATCCGACGGTCGGCTCGACCCACCAATGACGCTCGTCCTCGACGACGTCGCAGCCGTCGCACCGCTGCCCCGGCTGCCCGAGCTGCTGGCGACCGGCAAGAAGCTGGGCCTGCCCACCGTCGCCCTGCTTCGCTCCCCCGAACAGGCCCGCGCCCGCTGGACCCAGCAACTCCAGACGCCG
The DNA here is from genome assembly GCF_003751445.1 of Streptomyces sp. 840.1. NCBI lineage: Bacteria > Bacillati > Actinomycetota > Actinomycetes > Kitasatosporales > Streptomycetaceae > Streptomyces > Streptomyces sp. 840.1. The sequence continues at coordinate 1,915,597 of NZ_RJUU01000001.1, forward strand.
AGCGCCCCCTGACCGAGCACGCCACCACCCCCCGGACCAAGAACCCCAGCCCGCTCCCCCGCGGCCCGTTACGGCCGGGCCACCGCGTACTCCAGTTCAAGTGTCGCCGGGTCGCCCTGCATCGGCACCGTCTCCCCGGTCGGCACGAACCCGATCCGGCGGTAGAACGCCGAGGCCCTCGGGTTGTTCTCGTGCACGTGCAGCCGTACGCGTTCGATCAGCGGCTCGCCCAGCGACCACGCCCAGTCCATGCCGGCCCGAAACAGTTCCCCGGCGACGCCTCCGCCCCGGGCCTCGGGGCGCACGAACACCCCCACCACGTGTGCCTGGTGGATATCGGCCCCCGCACCGAACCGCACCTCCGCGCCGGGCCGTTCGACCAGCACGGTCAACGAACCCGCCCAGCTCCCGTCCGGTGCCTCGGCGATGAACTGCCGCGCCTCACCGCCGCCGGTCTCCGAAGAACCGGCCGTCCGCTCCTGCCAGAACGCGTCGGGCCGCTCCACGGCCTGCTCGTACGTCTCCAAGAACGCCACCGGCGCCACCGGATCCTGCAGCGCGGCCAGCCTGAGCACCTTCGCCGACTGCCATTCATCGGCACGCACAGGCCGTATCACGTAGTCCATGCGCCGATCCTCACCTGCCGCCGACAGCCGTGCAAACGAGTTCCCGTCGCGACCCCGGCGTCGTACCCGGTACTACGCGCACCGCCACCTCCCGCCCCGGTCCGACGCCCCGCGCCCGCCCGCTCGCGAGCGACTTCCTGATCAAGGACGCCTTGTCGGAGGAGCTGCTCTCCGGTGTACGGGCGGTTGCCGGCGGCGACGCGGTGGCGGACCTGCCTCATCGGACCCCCGTATCACGCGCCTCACGGACCGGGAGCGGGAAATCCTCACCATCATCGGCCAGGGCCGGCGCAACTCCGAGATCTCCGAGGGATTCCATCTCGCCGAATCGACTGTGAAGACGTACGTCTCCCGCATCCTCGCGAAGACCAAGGCCCGGGATCGTGTGCAGGCAGTCGTCCTGGCGTATGAAACACACCTGGTCGGCCCGTCCTGACGGCCCGTTCGGGCTTTCCGATCGGGACCGGTTCTGGTCGGGAACGCAGAAAAGCCCCGTGCCACAAGGGCACGGGGCTTAACCATTTTAAAAGGAGTTCGGCGGCGTCCTACTCTCCCACAGGGTCCCCCCTGCAGTACCATCGGCGCTGAAAGGCTTAGCTTCCGGGTTCGGAATGTAACCGGGCGTTTCCCTAACGCAATGACCACCGAAACACTATGAAATTAACCAACACCGGAACACAACACGGCCGTTCGTTATTTCAGAACTAACACAGTGGACGCGAGCAACTGAGGACAAGCCCTCGGCCTATTAGTACCAGTCAGCTCCACCCGTTACCGGGCTTCCACATCTGGCCTATCAACCCAGTCGTCTACTGGGAGCCTTAACCCTTCAAGAGGGTGGGAATACTCATCTCGAAGCAGGCTTCCCGCTTAGATGCTTTCAGCGGTTATCCTTTCCGAACGTAGCCAACCAGCCATGCCCTTGGCAGGACAACTGGCACACCAGAGGTTCGTCCGTCCCGGTCCTCTCGTACTAGGGACAGCCCTTCTCAATATTCCTACGCGCACAGCGGATAGGGACCGAACTGTCTCACGACGTTCTAAACCCAGCTCGCGTACCGCTTTAATGGGCGAACAGCCCAACCCTTGGGACCGACTCCAGCCCCAGGATGCGACGAGCCGACATCGAGGTGCCAAACCATCCCGTCGATATGGACTCTTGGGGAAGATCAGCCTGTTATCCCCGGGGTACCTTTTATCCGTTGAGCGACAGCGCTTCCACAAGCCACTGCCGGATCACTAGTCCCGACTTTCGTCCCTGCTCGACCCGTCGGTCTCACAGTCAAGCTCCCTTGTGCACTTACACTCAACACCTGATTGCCAACCAGGCTGAGGGAACCTTTGGGCGCCTCCGTTACTCTTTAGGAGGCAACCGCCCCAGTTAAACTACCCATCAGACACTGTCCCTGATCCGGATCACGGACCCAGGTTAGACATCCAGCACGACCAGAGTGGTATTTCAACGACGACTCCACAACCACTGGCGTGGCCGCTTCAAAGTCTCCCACCTATCCTACACAAGCCGAACCGAACACCAATATCAAACTATAGTAAAGGTCCCGGGGTCTTTCCGTCCTGCTGCGCGAAACGAGCATCTTTACTCGTAGTGCAATTTCACCGGGCCTATGGTTGAGACAGTCGAGAAGTCGTTACGCCATTCGTGCAGGTCGGAACTTACCCGACAAGGAATTTCGCTACCTTAGGATGGTTATAGTTACCACCGCCGTTTACTGGCGCTTAAGTTCTCAGCTTCGCCGACCCGAAAGTCAGCTAACCGGTCCCCTTAACGTTCCAGCACCGGGCAGGCGTCAGTCCGTATACATCGCCTTACGGCTTCGCACGGACCTGTGTTTTTAGTAAACAGTCGCTTCTCGCTAATCTCTGCGGCCACCCCCAGCTCACGGAGTAAATCCGATCACCAGTGATGGCCCCCCTTCTCCCGAAGTTACGGGGGCATTTTGCCGAGTTCCTTAACCATAGTTCACCCGAACGCCTCGGTATTCTCTACCTGACCACCTGAGTCGGTTTAGGGTACGGGCCGCCATGAAACTCGCTAGAGGCTTTTCTCGACAGCATAGGATCATCCACTTCACCACAATCGGCTCGGCATCAGGTCTCAGCCTCAATGTGTGACGGATTTACCTACCACACGGCCTACACCCTTACCCCGGGAACTACCACCGCCCGGGTTGGACTACCTTCCTGCGTCACCCCATCGCTTACCTAGTACAAGTCTGGTTCGTCGGCTCCACCACTACCCTCAACTCCGAAGAGATCGGGCCGGCTTCACGGACTTAGCATCGCCTGATTCAGTATTGGGCGTTTCAAAGCGGGTACCGGAATATCAACCGGTTGTCCATCGACTACGCCTGTCGGCCTCGCCTTAGGTCCCGACTTACCCTGGGCAGATCAGCTTGACCCAGGAACCCTTAGTCAATCGGCGCACACGTTTCTCACGTGTGTATCGCTACTCATGCCTGCATTCTCACTCGTGAACCGTCCACAACTCGCTTCCGCGGCTGCTTCACCCGGCACACGACGCTCCCCTACCCATCCCAGCCCCCGTTGGGGGTATGTGCTGGAATGACACGACTTCGGCGGTACGCTTGAGCCCCGCTACATTGTCGGCGCGGAATCACTTGACCAGTGAGCTATTACGCACTCTTTCAAGGGTGGCTGCTTCTAAGCCAACCTCCTGGTTGTCTCTGCGACTCCACATCCTTTCCCACTTAGCGTACGCTTAGGGGCCTTAGTCGATGCTCTGGGCTGTTTCCCTCTCGACCATGGAGCTTATCCCCCACAGTCTCACTGCCGTGCTCTCACTTACCGGCATTCGGAGTTTGGCTAAGGTCAGTAACCCGGTAGGGCCCATCGCCTATCCAGTGCTCTACCTCCGGCAAGAAACACACGACGCTGCACCTAAATGCATTTCGGGGAGAACCAGCTATCACGGAGTTTGATTGGCCTTTCACCCCTAACCACAGGTCATCCCCCAGGTTTTCAACCCTGGTGGGTTCGGTCCTCCACGAAGTCTTACCTCCGCTTCAACCTGCCCATGGCTAGATCACTCCGCTTCGGGTCTTGAGCGCGCTACTAAATCGCCCTATTCGGACTCGCTTTCGCTACGGCTTCCCCACACGGGTTAACCTCGCAACACACCGCAAACTCGCAGGCTCATTCTTCAAAAGGCACGCAGTCACGACTGCATGTGCAAGCACATACAGCGACGCTCCCACGGCTTGTAGGCACACGGTTTCAGGTACTATTTCACTCCGCTCCCGCGGTACTTTTCACCATTCCCTCACGGTACTATCCGCTATCGGTCACCAGGGAATATTTAGGCTTAACGGGTGGTCCCGCCAGATTCACACGGGATTTCTCGGGCCCCGTGCTACTTGGGTGTCTCTTAAACGAGCCGTTAATGTTTCAGCTACGGGGGTCTTACCCTCTACGCCGGACCTTTCGCATGTCCTTCGCCTACATCAACGGTTTCTGACTCGTCTCACAGCCGGCAGACCGTGAAAAAGAGATCCCACAACCCCGCATGCGCAACCCCTGCCGGGTATCACACGCATACGGTTTGGCCTGATCCAGTTTCGCTCGCCACTACTCCCGGAATCACGGTTGTTTTCTCTTCCTGAGGGTACTGAGATGTTTCACTTCCCCTCGTTCCCTCCACACTGCCTATGTGTTCAGCAGCGGGTGACAGCCCATGACGACTGCCGGGTTTCCCCATTCGGACACCCCCGGATCAAAGCTTGGTTGACAGCTCCCCGGGGCCTATCGTGGCCTCCCACGTCCTTCATCGGTTCCTGGTGCCAAGGCATCCACCGTGCGCCCTTAAAAACTTGGCCACAGATGCTCGCGTCCACTGTGCAGTTCTCAAACAACGACCAGCCACCCATCACCCCACCCTTACCGGGCGAGTTCACTGGGGCCGGCAACCGAAGGACGACCATGACGGCCGTACCTTCAGATACCCAACAGCGTGCCCGACCCGATCAACCAATTCCCATTTTCCACGCCGAAGCAGTACTCACGAAAACCAGCCAACCGTGCCGAATAGTCAACGTTCCACCCATGAGCAACCAGCACCGAACATTCGCCGGTGTACTGGCCTCTGACCAAAGCCCGTAGACTCTGGTAAGAAATGCTCCTTAGAAAGGAGGTGATCCAGCCGCACCTTCCGGTACGGCTACCTTGTTACGACTTCGTCCCAATCGCCAGTCCCACCTTCGACAGCTCCCTCCCACAAGGGGTTGGGCCACCGGCTTCGGGTGTTACCGACTTTCGTGACGTGACGGGCGGTGTGTACAAGGCCCGGGAACGTATTCACCGCAGCAATGCTGATCTGCGATTACTAGCAACTCCGACTTCATGGGGTCGAGTTGCAGACCCCAATCCGAACTGAGACCGGCTTTTTGAGATTCGCTCCGCCTCGCGGCATCGCAGCTCATTGTACCGGCCATTGTAGCACGTGTGCAGCCCAAGACATAAGGGGCATGATGACTTGACGTCGTCCCCACCTTCCTCCGAGTTGACCCCGGCAGTCTCCTGTGAGTCCCCATCACCCCGAAGGGCATGCTGGCAACACAGAACAAGGGTTGCGCTCGTTGCGGGACTTAACCCAACATCTCACGACACGAGCTGACGACAGCCATGCACCACCTGTATACCGACCACAAGGGGGGCACCATCTCTGATGCTTTCCGGTATATGTCAAGCCTTGGTAAGGTTCTTCGCGTTGCGTCGAATTAAGCCACATGCTCCGCTGCTTGTGCGGGCCCCCGTCAATTCCTTTGAGTTTTAGCCTTGCGGCCGTACTCCCCAGGCGGGGAACTTAATGCGTTAGCTGCGGCACCGACGACGTGGAATGTCGCCAACACCTAGTTCCCAACGTTTACGGCGTGGACTACCAGGGTATCTAATCCTGTTCGCTCCCCACGCTTTCGCTCCTCAGCGTCAGTAATGGCCCAGAGATCCGCCTTCGCCACCGGTGTTCCTCCTGATATCTGCGCATTTCACCGCTACACCAGGAATTCCGATCTCCCCTACCACACTCTAGCCTGCCCGTATCGACTGCAGACCCGGGGTTAAGCCCCGGGCTTTCACAACCGACGCAACAAGCCGCCTACGAGCTCTTTACGCCCAATAATTCCGGACAACGCTTGCGCCCTACGTATTACCGCGGCTGCTGGCACGTAGTTAGCCGGCGCTTCTTCTGCAGGTACCGTCACTTTCGCTTCTTCCCTGCTGAAAGAGGTTTACAACCCGAAGGCCGTCATCCCTCACGCGGCGTCGCTGCATCAGGCTTTCGCCCATTGTGCAATATTCCCCACTGCTGCCTCCCGTAGGAGTCTGGGCCGTGTCTCAGTCCCAGTGTGGCCGGTCGCCCTCTCAGGCCGGCTACCCGTCGTCGCCTTGGTAGGCCATTACCCCACCAACTAGCTGATAGGCCGCGGGCTCATCCTTCACCGCCGGAGCTTTTAACCTTCCCCCATGAGAGGGAAAGTATTATCCGGTATTAGACCCCGTTTCCAGGGCTTGTCCCAGAGTGAAGGGCAGATTGCCCACGTGTTACTCACCCGTTCGCCACTAATCCACCCCGAAGGGCTTCATCGTTCGACTTGCATGTGTTAAGCACGCCGCCAGCGTTCGTCCTGAGCCAGGATCAAACTCTCCGTGAATGTTTTCCCGTAATCGGGACCACACCACGAGAGCGGAACAGTCGAGTCGGAATAAGACCGACTGTTCACTGTGTCCTCGCTATGTGCATTGCCTGGTAGAACCACTAGTGTGGTCTGCCAGGACTTTCAAAGGAACCTCGAACCTACCGAAGTAGGTCGGGGTATCAACGTATCTGGCGTTGACTTTTGGCACGCTGTTGAGTTCTCAAGGAACGGACGCTTCCTTTGTACTCACCGCAGAACATTTTCTGCGACTTTCCTCCGGGCGCTTCCCTTCGGTCTTGCGTTTCCGACTCTATCAGACTCTTTCGTGTCCGATTCCCGGTCGAAGCGGGTCTCGCATTTTCGCTTTCCAGTTCTTCGCTTTCGCGTTTCCCTTTCCGGCGAGTCCGACTCTATCAGATCCTTTCGGGCCTGATTCCCAGTCAGTGGGGCTTGTCTTCCCGGCTGTTGGGCCGTTCTGACGTCTCAAACTCTAGCGGATCTTCCCGGTGACTCATAATCGAGTCCTCGAAATGAATTTCGGCATACCGAAATTCTCCCGGGTGGGAGATCGTGCTGAGTTTTGGTTGCCGCATTCGCGGCGGGATCGGTTGTCGTAGAACCGTTCCGGCTCCGTGACAACTCGAAGAACCTTACGGATCGCGGTGGGGTGTGTCAACCCCTCCCCGGGCCGGTCCGCAACCGGTTTTCAGTCCAGGTCGGTGAGGCGGCCGCCGGCGTCCGGCTGGGCATGCTCCACGCGGCGCAGCAGCCGGATCAGCATCTCGCCGAGGACCCCGCGCTCGTCGCCCGAGAGGTCCTGGAGCAGGTCCTCCTCGAAGTCGGCGGCCATCCGCATCGCCTCGAGCCACTTCGCCCGCCCCTCGTCCGTCAGCTCGACGATGACGCGGACCCGGTTGTTCTCGTCGCGGTCGCGGGTGACGAGGCCCTCGCCCGCCATCCGGTCGATGCGGTGGGTCATGGCGGCCGGGGTGAGTCCGAGCCGCTTGGCCAGCTCCCCCGGGCCCAGCCGGTACGGGGTGCCGGCCAGCACGAGGGTCTTCAGGACCTCCCACTCGGTGTTGCTGATGCCGAGCGCGGCGACCTGGCGTCCGTACGCCACGTTCATCCGGCGGTTCAGCCGGCCGAGTGCCGATACGACCTGCTCCACCTGTGGGTCCAGGTCCCGGAACTCGCGCTGATAGGCGGCGATCTGCTCGTCGAGGCTCGGCTCCTGGAGACCGGGCTCGGTGGTGTCAGACATGGCGCGCAGTATGGCACGCCGCCAGTAGGCGTCGAAGTCCTTCGATCTGTATTGTTGACGTTCTAACTTTAGTGCTAAAGTCTTCGGGTTCGAGTCGTTCAGATCGCTCGATCACATGGCTTCGAGACCTTGAGGTAGGTGAGTGTGACCAGGGAAATGGGTGCAGCACTGCGGCGGATCCAGCTGGGGAGCGCGCTGAGCGCGTTCGGGCTCGGGTTCACCGTTCCGTATCTGTACGTCTATGTGGCGCAGGTACGGGATCTGGGTGCCGGTACGGCGGGAGTCGTGCTGGCGGTCTTCGCCATGGCGGCGCTCGCCGTCCTGCCGTTCACCGGGCGGGTCATCGACCGGCGCGGGCCGCTGCCCGTGCTGCTCGCCGCCTCGGTCGTCGCTTCCCTGGGCGCCGCTGCCCTCGGCTTCTCCTCACAGGTGACCGCCGCCGTCCTGTCGGCCGCGGTCCTCGGCGCGGGAACGGCCGTCATGCAGCCCGCTCTCGCCACGATGCTCGTCCGGTGCTCCGACACCGGCACCCGCACCCGTGCCTTCGCCATGCAGTTCTTCCTGCAGAACCTGGGCCTGGGCATCGGCGGACTGGTCGGCGGGCAGATCGTCGACACGGAGCGACCGGCGTCCTTCACCCTGCTGTTCCTGATCGAAGCGGTGATGTTCCTCGTGCTCGGCGCCATCACGGCGACCGTGCGGATGCCTCGTACGCCTGCCGTCGTGGCGGGGGTTTCCGGTGCCGGTGACGGCGCGCCGGGCGGCGGGATGCGGGCGATGCTCTCGCACCGGGCCATGGTGCAGCTGTGCGTGCTGGGGTTCGTGGTGTTCTTCGCCTGCTACGGACAGTTCGAGTCCGGGCTCGCTGCGTACGGCACCGAGGCTGCCGGGATCGAGCCCTCCACGCTCGGGATCGCGCTGGCCGCCAACACCGCGGTCATCGTCGTCGCCCAGTTCGTGGTGCTGCGCCTCGTGGAGCGCCGCCGTCGCAGCCGGGTGATCGCCTCGGTCGGCCTGATCTGGGCCTTCGCCTGGATCGTGGCGGGCTACGCCGGGCTCGGGCACGGCAGCCAGACCATGGCGACGGCCGCGATGATCTCCACGTACGCGCTGTTCGGGCTCGGTGAGTCGATGCTCTCGCCGACCGTCGCACCGCTGGTCGCCGACCTTGCGCCGGAGTCGATGGTCGGGCAGTACAACTCGGCCTTCGCCCTGTGCAAGCAGCTGGCGCTGGCGGTCGGCCCCGCCGTGGGCGGCCCCATGGGGGCCTCGCTGCACGGGCCGTACATCGTGACGTTCGTACTGTTCTCGCTCGGGATCACGGTGCTCGCGCTGCGGCTCGGCCGGCGGCTCACCCCCGTACAGGACCAGCCCTCGCTCGCGGCGGTGCCGTCGCGGGTGGTGGCGGTGTCCTTGCCGGAGAGTACGACCGCCGAGGTGCCGGCCCCGGTCGCCGCCGTCCACTGACGGCCGGGGCCGCTCGCCCTGCCGTCTAACGCGGCAGGGCGAACTCGCACCAGACGGCTTTGCCGCCGCCCGGGGTGCGGCGGCTGCCCCAGGACGTGGCGATCGTCGCGACGATGGAGATGCCCCGGCCCGCCTCGTCCGCCGGTTCGGCGCGGCGGCGGCGCGGCAGGTGGTCGTCGCCGTCCGTGACCTCGATGATCAGCCGGCGGTCGGTGCGCCGCAGGCCCAGACGCATCGGCGGTGTGCCGTGCTGGAGGGAGTTGGCGACCAGCTCACCGGCGGCGAGAACGCCCAGGTCGCACAGTTCCACCGGGAACCGCCACGACGTCAGGACGCCCGTCGCGAAGGCGCGGGCGCGCGGCGCCGCCTCGATTCCGCCGAGCAGATCGAGCGAGGCGTTGTGGAAGAGCTCCGCGGTCGAGCCGGTGCGGGCGGGGTGCTGCACCACCAGGACCGCCACGTCGTCATCGTGCTCCGCGGTGATGTTGAGGGAGCGCATCAGGCGGTCGCACACCACCTGCGGTGCGCCCTTCGCGCCGGACAGCGCCCGTTCCAGGGCGGCCACGCCCTCGTCGATGTCCTCGTTGCGGCGCTCGACCAGGCCGTCGGTGTAGAGGACGGCGGTGGAGCCGGGCGGCAGCGCGATCGTGCCGGAGGTGTGGGTCCAGCCACCGGTGCCGAGCGGAGGACCGGTCGGCCCCTCGGCGCGGTGCACCGTGCCGTCCTCGTCGCGCACCAGGATCGGCAGGTGGCCGGCGGAGGCGTAGACGAGCAGGCCCTCGTTGGGATCGTGGACCGCGTACGCGCAGGTGGCGATCTGGCTGGCGTCGATCTCGGCGGCCAGTCCGTCGAGCAGCTGGAGCACCTCGTGCGGCGGGAGGTCGAGGCGGGCGTAGGCCCGGACCGCGGTGCGCAGCTGTCCCATCACCGCGGCGGCGCGCACTCCGCGCCCCATCACGTCCCCGATGACCAGGGCGGTGCGGCCCGCGCCGAGGGTGATGACGTCGTACCAGTCGCCGCCGACCGCCGCGTCCGTGCCGCCCGGCTGGTAGGTGGCGGCGATCCGCAGGTCGTCGGGCTGTTCCAGCTCCTGCGGGAGCAGTGAGCGCTGGAGGGTGACGGCCGTTTCGCGGTGGCGTCTCTCGCTGGTGCGCAGCCGCTCGGCCGCTTCGGCGTGGTCGGTGACATCGGCGGCGTAGACGAGCACTCCGCCCTCGTGCCCCTTGTCCTTGTCGTGCTGGACCGGGGTGCAGGTCACGGTGTAGGAGTTGCCGCTGCCCGCCTTGCGGGACTTGACCGTGCGGGGTGTGCCGCTGCGCAGGACCTGGTCCATCAGGGGCAGCAGGCTGAGCTCGGTGAGCTCGGGCATCGCCTCGGCGGCCGGGACGCCCGCCGGGCGGGGGCCGAAGGCCGCGGCGTAGGCGTCGTTGACGTACGCGACGCGGTGTTCGGGGCCGTGCACCAGGGCGACGAGGGCGGGCAGCTGGCCGAGGATGTCGCGGGCGGAGAGGTGCTCCAGCGCGGGCGCGGGGGGCCGGGTCGCGGGCCCGTCCGGCTCGCCCTGCGGCGGGCCGGATCCGGTCTCGTCCTGTGCGTACTCGGCGCGGGCCGCCGGTACGGCACTGTGGTCGTCCCGGGCGGCTCGGCGCTGCGTACCGGGTAGGCGGGCGCTCCAACGCGTGAAGTTCACGGAATTTCTGGCCTCGTGTGTCGGTCTGGTCCGCTCGGGCGGGCTGCTTCCTCTGCCGGGTCCTGTGCTGCCTGTTCTTCCTGCCGGTCTGTTCTTCCTGCCGGTCCGCTCCGACGGTCCGGGCCGGACCTGCGGAGAGTGCAGCCGGAGCCCGTCGCTGCCGGTTACTGTCGGTCGCCGCCTGCCGGGTCACTCTGTGCAGATGTGAGCCCACCTATGGTCACACGTCCAGTGTGACGGACCCTACTGACAGTCGTCGCCGTCGCCCCCGGGGCGCCTTCCTGCGGCGATTTCGAACTCGGCCCTGGGGTGTTCCAGTGAGCCGAGGGAGACGATCTCGCGCTTGAACAGGCCGGCGAGCGTCCATTCAGCGAGCACCCGGGCCTTGCGGTTGAACGTGGGGACCCGGCTCAGGTGGTACACGCGGTGCATCAGCCACGCAGGGTAGCCCTTGAGCCTGCGTCCGTAGACGTGCGCGACGCCCTTGTGGAGGCCGAGCGAGGCGACGGAGCCCGCATAGCTGTGCCGGTACTCCTTGAGCGGTTCGCCGTTCATGGACGCGACGATGTTCTCCGCGAGGACCTTGGCCTGGCGGACTGCGTGCTGCGCGTTGGGCGCGGTCTCCCGTCCGGGCTCGTCGGAGGTCAGGTCGGGGACGGCGGCCGCGTCACCGGCGGCCCAGACGTGCCCGGCCCCTTCGACGGTGAGCTTCGCCGTGCAGATGAGCCTGCCGCGTTCGTTGAGCGGGAGGCCGGTGGCGGCGAGCAGCGGCGCGGGTTTCACGCCGGCCGTCCACACGAGTGTGCGGGTCGGGAAGCGGGAGCCGTCGCTGAGCACGGCCACCCGGTCCTCGCAGGAGTCCAGCCGGGTCTCGAGGCGTACGTCGATGTTGCGGCCGCGCAGCTCCCGTACGGCGTACTTGCCCATCGCTTCACCGACCTCGGGCAGGATGCGGCCGGTGGCCTCGACGAGGATCCATTTCAGGTCCTCGGCCTTGATGTTGTGGTAGTACCGCGCGGTGTAGCGGGCCATGTCCTCCAGCTCGGCCAGCGCCTCCACACCCGCGTAGCCGCCACCGACGAAGACGAAGGTCAGGGCGGCGTCGCGGATGGCGGGGTCGCGGGTGGCGGAGGCGATGTCCATCTGCTCGATCACGTGGTTGCGCAGCCCGATGGCCTCCTCGATGGTCTTGAAGCCGAAGCCGTGGTCGGCGAGGCCGGGGACCGGGAGGGTGCGCGAGACGGAGCCGGGCGCGATGACGATCTCGTCGTACGGGATCTCGACGGCTCCGGTGCCGTCCTCGCCCGTGGCGAGCGTGGTGACGGTCGCGATGCGCTTGACCGGATCGACACGTTGCGCCTCACCGATCACGATCGTGCAGTGCGGCAGGACCCTGCGCAGCGGGACGACGACATGGCGCGGTGAGATCGAGCCGGCGGCGGCTTCGGGAAGGAACGGCTGATACGTCATATAAGGATCAGGGGTGACGACGACAATCTCGGCCTCGCCGCTTCTCAGCCGCTGCTTGAGCTTCCGCTGGAGACGCAGCGCGGTGTACATCCCGACGTAGCCGCCACCGATGACGAGAATGCGCACGCCCGGCGGGGGGCCGGGGGGTGTTCCCCCGGAATCTGAAGCCATCACCACCCCATGACGCAACGCGCTCCGGAGTTTGTCCACAGCCCCGGCAAATTGTGTGACCGGAGCTTCCGAACGGGCCGCTCCGGTTGATCGCCGGCGCAATACGGAAGCCCCGCAGGTCAGGGGTTGCGGTGAGGGGTACGGACGTAGGACGAATCGGTGATCAACCGGTCCTTGTTCCGATCGGGGGGCGCTCCGGGCGGAACTGCCCCCTTCTGAATTGACCCCGGCTCAACTATGTTCGTGTGTCGTCGGGGTGACGGATGGGACCATCGCTCAACCCGGCAGACACGGCGGGAGTCTCCGGGGGGAGACGTCATAACCGGGGGAAAAGTTATGCATATTCAGGAATCGCATTGGCCAACTGCTGCTGTCACGCCCGAAGGAAACGGGCGAATCGGCGCAGTCGGTACAGTCAGCGCGGTCGGAACGGTCGGAACGGTGAGCGGAATCGGGTCGTCAGGGACCTCCGCGGCACCGGGAGCGGTGAGCACGCTGAGTGCCGCACTCGGCTCGGGCGCGGTCAACGCCGGAGCGCGGGGCCGCTCGGCCCCGCTGCGGGTCGACGCGCAGCGCAATCTGGAACACGTGCTGCGCGCGGCACGCGAGGTGTTCGGTGAGCTCGGCTACGGCGCTCCGATGGAGGACGTGGCACGTCGTGCCCGGGTCGGTGTCGGCACGGTGTACCGGCGCTTCCCCAGCAAGGACGTGCTGGTGCGGCGGATAGCCGAGGAGGAGACCTCCCGGCTGACCGACCAGGCCAGGTCCGCGCTGGGGCAGGAGGAGGAGCCGTGGTCGGCGCTGTCGCGCTTCCTGCGGACCTCGGTCGCCTCGGGCGCCGGGCGGCTGCTGCCTCCGCAGATACTGCGGGTCGGCGTGGACAGCGACGACTCGACGGTGGCCGGCGATCCGGGCGCCGCCCGGGACGAGGCGCGGGTGCCGCAGCAGCGGCAGGAGACGGGCCAGGGCGGGCTGCGGGTCGTGGAGCCCCGGCAGGAGCCGGAGACGGCCGAGTCGGAGTTCGAAGCGGGCAGTGGAGCGGCCGAGCTGCTGGAGGTCGTGGGTCGTCTGGTCGACCGGGCGCGGACGTCGGGTGAGCTGCGCCGCGATGTGACGGTGGCCGATGTGCTGCTGGTCATCGCGACGGCGGCGCCCTCGCTCCCCGACGCGGCTCAGCAGGCGGCGGCTTCGGCCCGGCTGCTGGACATCCTGCTGGAGGGGCTGCGCTCACGGCCTGCGTGAGCGCGGCGCCCGCGGCCTGGGTGAGTGGCGGGGCGGGTGCGGCCTGCGTGAGTGTCGCGGCGGGGCGGGCATGATCCGGCCCCGCTGCTGCGGCCTCGTTGCCGCGAGGGCGGGCCGGCCGGGCGGCCGTGGCCGCCCTCCGCCGTCGCTTTCGGCATGACCGGATTCAATGACGCCCGACTGCCGCGTCCGCCCAACTCGCTACCCCTTCCCCGAACTGGTGTCCGCTAGTGCTGATATTCGGGAGAACGCCCCGGATGAGTGGTTGCCAGGGCTGAGGGGTGGCCGCTCCTGCCCTCTGTGGCACGCTTGCCCGGTATTCGGGGTCCGAAAGCGCATACGGGGGCGTCCGCGATGAGCGGTGACGGGCAGCAGGAAGAGTCGTTCGACGGTGTCTCCACCACGGGCGGCGGGGCCGGCACGGGCGGCCGGCCGGCCGAGCAGGTGCCGAGCCAGGCGGGGCCCGGACGCCAGGGCGCCGACGAAGAGGGCGGCGGCACGGTTCTGCCCGGACCCTGGCCACCCGCACCGGTCGAGAACCCGGCGCCGTCGGACTCGGACACGGACCTGGGCTCGGACGCCGACACCCCCGCCGATGCCATCGATGGCGCGGCAGCGGCGGCCGCGGTCCCCATGCAGCGGGTGGGCGGCGGCACGAACGCCGCCGGGCCCGCCGGACCCGCCCTCTCCGACGCCCAGTTGATCCAGCAGATGCGGGACGGGGACGACCTCGCGTACGACGAGTTGTTCCGCCGGCACTCGGACGCGGTGCGCAGGTACGCGCGCACCTGCTGCCGGGACGCGCACACCGCCGACGACCTGACGGCCGAGGTCTTCGCCCGGACACTGCAGGCGGTACGGGGCGGCAAGGGGCCCGAGGAGGCGGTGCGCGCCTACCTGATGACAGCGGTCCGGCACGTCGGCGCCGCCTGGACGAGGACCGCCAAGCGGGAGCAGCTGGTCGACGACTTCGCCGCGTTCGCCGCACAGGCGTCACGCTCGTCGGAGGTGTCGGACGCGGACACCCTCGATCTCGGCGCCGATGTGATGGCGATGCACGAGGCCGAGCAGTCGATGGCCATGCAGGCCTTCCGCAGCCTCCCGGAGCGCTGGCAGGCGGTCCTGTGGCACACCACCGTCGAGGAGGAGTCGCCCAGCGACATCGCCCCGCTGTTCGGGCTGACCGCCAACGCCACCTCGGTGCTGGCCAGCCGGGCCCGCGAGGGGCTCAAGCAGGCCTACCTCCAGGCCCATGTGAGCCAGGCGCTCACCTCCGGCGGCGACTGCGCGCGCTACGCCGACCGGCTCGGCGCCTATGCCCGTGGCGGGCTGCGGATGCGGGCCGAGCGCGGCCTGCGCGGACACCTGGACGAGTGCGCTCAATGCCGCCTGGCCGCCGGTGAACTGGCTCATGTGAACGCCGGGATTCCCGCGCTGCTCCCGGTCGCCGTCATCGGCTGGTTCGCCGCCGGATACGCGGTCAAGGCCGCCGGGATCGTCGCGGGCGGCGCAGCGGGTGCGGCGGGCGCGGGGGCCGCGGCCGCCGCGACCGGCGGAGGTTCGTCCGCGTCGTCGGCCGGTGGGGCCGCCGCCTCCGAGGGGCTCGGCGCTCCGGCGAAGGCCGGCATCGCGGCGGCGGTCGCCGTCGCGGCCGCGGCCGGACTGGTGTGGGCACTGGTCGGCGACGACCAGCCCCGGCCCGAGGCGAAGCCGGTGGCCAGGCCGCCGGCCGTGGCGCCCGCGGTGCCGTCGCCCGCACCCCCGAAGCCGAAGCCGGCGCCGCCCGTTCCCGTACCGCCGAAGCCGGCGCCCACCCCTACGCCCACGCCCACGCCGCCCGCGAAGCCCACCCCGCCGGCTCCCGCGCCCCCGCCGCCCGCCCCGAAGCCGACTCCTACGCCCACCCCGACTCCGACCCCGACGCCCCCTCCGCCGCCCGCCCCCGCACCGGCGCCGGAGGTCTACCAGGTCAACGAGTTGAGCTACAGCCTCCTCGGCGACCACACCGGCCCGGAGGTGGTGCTCGGGGAGAGCAGCTGGGTCTGGCAGCGTTCCGGGATGTCGATCGGCGACACGCGGTACGACCACGGGGTGACGGTCCACAGCCGCTCGTCGGTCGTCATCGAGCTGAACCGCCGGTGCACCCGTTACGAGGCGATGGTCGGCGTCGACGACCTGACCATGGGCCTCGGGTCCGTGCGCTTCTCCGTGTTCAACGGTGACGGGGCGCGGCTGTGGCAGTCGCCGGTGATGAACGGCGACGATCCGGCCGTGCCGGTCGGCGTCGGCATCGAGGGCCAGGACCGCATCCGGCTCGTCGTGGAGCCGACCACCCCCTTCGGCGGGGTGGCCCTCGCGAACTGGGCGGAATCCCGGATCAGCTGCCGCTGACCTCCGGCCCCTTGATCACCGGGCCGCTCGCCTCCGAACCGGTGACGTACGACCCGCTCGCCTCCGAACCAGCGAGCTACGACCCGCTCGCCTCCGAACCAGCGAGCTACGACCCGCTCGCCTCCGTACCAGCGAGCTCCGCGAGCAGTTCGACGACGTCGTCGAGGGTCAGTGCGCGGCCCGCCGCGCGCTCCTTCTCGTAACTCCGCTCCCCCAGCGCCTCGCGGGCCAGCTGCCCGGCCTCGTCGACCGCCGCCTGCTCCACCGCGGTCCTGGGGCCGGAGAGCCGCCAGCTGTCGGCGGCGGCCAGGACGCGCACGGAGGCCGCGTGGTGGCCCAGCTTCGGCAGCACGGTCCCGAGGCCGTCCGCCAGCTGTCCGGTGATGACCTCGGCGTACTGCGCGTCCCTCGCCGCTGCCAGGGCCGAGGCCAGGCCGCGCAGGGCTACGGCCGGGCCGCCGCGGGGCTCCGGCTCGTACGCGGCGATGCGGGCCGACAGCCCGTCCAGAAGTGCGGGCATCTGCGTGGGCGGGTTGCTCTCGTCGTTCCTCCCCTGCGCCGCGGTGAGGCTCTCTCTGGCGGCCGCGATGTCGCCCCGGTCCAGAGCGATGACGGCACGGAGGTAGTGGACGTACGCGGTCGCTTCGTGCGTCTGGTAGCGGTCGGCCTCGGACTCCGACCGGTCCAGGCCCCGTTCGGCGGCGGCCACGTCGCCGGTGCGGTAGGAGAGTTCGGCCAGCCGGGCCAGGAGGAACGGGGCCTCGGCGTGGGCCCCGACCTCGCGGGCGAGCAGCAGCGCCTCCTCGTAGGCCGGACGCGCCTCCTCGTACCGCCCGCGCATCATGCCCGCCTCGGCCGCGGCGCTCTCGACCTGTGCGCGCATCCAGCGGTCCCCGACGCGGCGGCTCAGCACCCGCAGTTCCGCGAGGTCGTCGTCGACTCCCGGCATGCCGCCCGGCATGTCGACGACCATGTGCGTGCGGAACATCAGCGAGACGCCGTACTCCCAGGCGTCGCCGTGGATGCGGGCGTTGTCGACGACCGCGTCGATCTTCTCGCGTACGTCCCGCATGTCCGACGTGCCCAGCGTGATGAACGAGGTCATCGGCCAGAGCAGCCCGGGGAAGCGTGCGGCGTGGGGTCCGGACGAGACGAAGGCGTCGGCCATCCGTCGCACCAGCCCCTCGTCCGGCCGCCCTTCGTGGTCCGCGTCGGGCGCACGGCTCTCCGCCGCCAGGAAGAACCGCAGCATGTGCAGATTCATCCAGGGCCAGTAGCGCGGGTCGGTGGCGTCGGCGGGCTCCGGGCCGAACGTCAGCGCCCGCGCGGTCCAGCCGAGACCCTCGACGCGGTAGTTGCGCAGCCACCAGAACCAGCCCATGCCCAGCACCAGACGCGCCGCGTCCGACTCGGAGGAACCCGACGACGGACCGACCCGGCCCGCGGAGGCGGTGGTGCGGTGCAGCGCGGCCCTGATGTTGTCGAGATCCGTCTCCAGGCGCTGGATCCAGGAGAGCTGTTCGGCGGAGCGCAGCTTCGGCTCCGCCTCCTCGACGAAGGCCAGGAAGTACGCGGTGTGCGCCCGCCCGGCCTCGGCCCGTACCTCCGGGGTCTCGGCGCAGCGCTCGATGGCGTACTCGTGGATGGTCTCCAGGAGGCGGTAGCGCATGCCGCCGTCGGCGGCCGGGGTGGCGACGACGAGGGACTTGTCGATGAGCGCCCCGACGAGGTCCGCAGTGTCGGCGGCGGTGTGCCGGGCGGGGCCGGACGCCGTGGTGAGGACCGCCTCGGCGGCGGACAGGTCCCAGCCGCCCGCGAAGTCCGAGACCTGGCGCAGGGCAGTGCGCTCGTCCTCGTCCAGGAGGTCCCAGGACCAGTCGACGACGGCGCGCAGGGTCTGCTGGCGCGGCAGTACGGTCCGGCTGCCGCCGGTCAGCAGGCGGAATCGGTCGTCCAGCCGGTCGGCGATCTGGCGCGGGGTGAGCATCCGGAGCCGGGCGGCGGCCAGCTCGATGGCGAGCGGCAGCCCGTCGAGGCGGCGACAGATCTCGGCGACGGCGTCCGCGTCGTGCGCCGCTTCCCGCTCGGGGTCGAACCCGGGCCGCACGGCGCGGGCCCGCTCGGTGAAGAGCCGGTGGGCGAGACCGGCCGGGAGCGGGTCCACCGGCCGGACGGATTCGCCGGGCACGCCGAGCGGTTCGCGGCTGGTGGCGAGGATGCGCAGCCGGGGACAGCGGGTCAGCAGGGTCTCGGCCAGCGCGGCCGCCGCGCCGATGACGTGCTCGCAGTTGTCGAGGATGAGGAGGAAGGGGCGGGATCGGGAGGAGTGCGCGAGGTGGTCGGTCAGCAGGTCGACCGGCTCGGTGCGCGGATACGTTCCTTCGTGACCGCTGTCCCGCAGCAGGGCTGTCTCGCGGAGCCCGAGCGCGGAGAGCACGGCTCCCGGGACGGCTTCGGGATCCTCCACCGGGGCGAGTTCCGCGAGCCAGACCTCACCGGCTGCGGCAGGGCCCCCGTGCGCTGCGGACTCCTCGGCCAGCCGGGTCTTCCCCGAGCCTCCCGGACCGGTGAGGGTGACCAGCCGGGAGCGGGTCAGGTCGTCCCGGATGGCGCGGAGTTCGGGCTCGCGCCCGACGAAGGAGGTGAGCCGGGGGCGGAGGTTGCCCCGGTGTTCCGGCCCCTCGGCGCCGGGCGCGGACGGTGCGGGGCTGAGCAGTGCGCGGTGGAGGGCGGTCAGCTCCGGCCCGGGGTCGGTGCCGAGCCCCTCGGCGAGGCCGCGGCGCGCGTCCTCGTACGCGGCGAGCGCGTCGGCCTGCCGGCCCGCCGCGCGCAGGGCGCGGATGAGCTGGGCCCGGAAGCGTTCGTCGTACGGGTGCGCCGCTGTCAGCTCCACCAGTTCGGGGACGAGAGCGGCGGGCGGGAGCGTGGCCTCGGAGGGAGGAGGTGTGGTGGCCGCCGGTCCGGCGGGCACCGCGCAGCGCAGGTCGGCCTCGATGCGGTGCTCCAGTGCGGCCAGCCGGTGGGCCTCCGGGCGCAGTGCGTGGCCGTGGTCGCGGTCGGGCAGGTCCGCCAGGGCCGGTCCACGCCACAGGGCGAGTGCCGTACGGAGCGTGCGGGCGGCCTCCTGTGGCGCGTCCGCCTCCAGCTCGGCCGCGCCCTGCCGGGCGAGCCGCTCGAACACGTGCAGGTCGACGTCCTCCGGGCCGGCCACCAGGCGGTAGCCGCCCGGGGTGCTGGCGAGCGCGTCCCTGCCCAGCGCCCGGCGCAGCCGGCCCACCAGGGCCTGGAGCGCGGCGGGGGCGTCCGCCGGAGGGTCGTCCGCCCACACGTCGTCGACGAGCTCGGCGATCGGCACGGACCGGCCGGGCCGCAGCGCCAGGGCCGCGAGGAGGGACCGCAGCCGCGTCCCTCCGAGGGGCAGCACCCCGCCCCGCCCGTCTCGCGCCTCCGTGACGCCCAGGATCAGATACCGCACACCGCCATTGTGTCCCGCCGGTCCGACAACGGAAGGCGGACCGCGGCGGACCGGCGCCGGAGTACGGCCCTCGGGTACGGCTGCGGAGTACGGCCTACGGCTGGAGCGTCCGCCGGGCCGGGACCACTCCGCCGGCGACGGCTCGCTGACGCGGTGCCGCCGTGCCCGTCCAGCAGGTGCCGCGGCGCGACACGAGGCGGCGCAGCCACAGTTCGGTGGAGGCGAGGTCCGCGAGGCCGTCCAGCGGGAGGGGCTCGCCCTCGGCGGCCGCGCGCAGGGCCTTGCGTACGACGCGGGCCTCGACCAGGCCCGCGTCGGCGAGCAGCGGGGCGTCGAAGAGGGCGATGAGCTCGGGCAGCGCGGCGCGCAGGCCGGTGCGGGTGACCTCGGTGGAGGTGGCCTGCGACGGCGCGCCCCAGCCGGGCGGCAGCTCGTGGATGCCGGTGCCCGCCAGGACCCGGCGCAGGACCGCCGCGCGGGCGCCCGGCTGGACCCTGAGGGACTCGGGGAGCGCGCGGGCGGCGCGTACGACCTGGTTGTCGAGGAAGGGTGCGTGCAGCCGCTGGCTGCGGACCTCGGCGGCCTGCTCCAGGATCCGGTGGTCGGCGGCGTTCCGGGCGAGCGCGGCTCTGGCGCGGGCCTCGCCGGGGCGTTGGACGGAGGTGGGGCGGATCGCCGCCTCCTGAAGGCGAACCGATACTTCAGCGAGCGCCTCCCCGGTCAGCCAGCGGGCGGCGGGACCCGGGCGCGACCAGGTCAGGGCGGCGAGCGAGGCGTCGGTGGGACTGTCGAGGTCGGGGGTCAGGCGGTTGGCGTCGGGAAGGCGGTCGGCGGCCGCTTCGAGACCGGTGCGGTACGACGTACGGGCGAGGCGCCGCGCCGCCCGGTACACGGTCAGCGGGACGAACAGGGAGTGCGCGGAGGGCCCTTCGGCCTTGGCCAGCGCGGCGACCGGGCGCACGAGATGGCGTCGGCGGCGGTCGATCAGCAGGTCGGCCAGGCGGGCCGGGTGGGCGTCGAGCACCTGCCGGGCTCCGTCGCCCACGAAGTGGTCCGCGCTGCCCGCGGCGAGCCGGCGGCGATGGCGTTCGACGACGACGAGGGAGGGGGCCGGCTCGTCGGTCAGCGGGCCGTTCTCCAGCTCCGCGTACGGCAGGGCCTCCTCGCCCGCGGCGACGACCACATGGTGGAGCCGGGGGTTGGCGGCGATGACACGGGCGCGTTCGAGCTCGTCCTCGTGGTCGCGGGTGGTCAGGTCGTTGAACGTGACGGCCAGCAGCCGTTCGCCCGCTCCGGTGCCGTGGCCCAGGAGCGTGCCGGGCAGTCCGGGAAGCCCGGCGGCGAGCAGGGCGAGGGTGGCGGACGCGCTGCCTCCGGAGAGGTCGGAGCCGATGCCGGGCACGGGCGCCCCTCGTGCGGCACGGCGTTCGGCGGGGCCCATGCCGGGGACCGGGCCGGGGTCGGGCGGCAAGGTCTCCGGGGCGTGGCGGGGCGCCAGCAGCCGGGCACGCACGGCTTCGACCAGGGCGTCGCGCACCCCGTCGACCGCGCTCACCGGATCGAGCTCGGGCGCGGCCACCGCGAGGGAGGCCACGGCCTCGTACCCGGTGATCTCCCGTGAGCCCTCGCGGAGGATCAGCGCGTGTCCGGGCGGGATGCGTTTCACCCCGGCGTACGGGGTCCCGTCGCGCAGCGCCTCCGGGGTCTCGGGGCAGGCGAGCAGGGCCGCGAGGTGGCCGATGTCGAGCTGCGCCTCGATGAGGTCCGCGAGCGGGAGCGCGGCGGTGGCGTACGCCGTGCCGCCGGCCCACGGTGTGTAGAAGACGGGACGGGCTCCGGCGAGGTCACCCACCACGGTGATCCGTCGCCCTATCTGGACGACCGCCGTGTAGCTGCCCGTCCACGCGGTGAGGTGGCGCAGGGCTCCGCCGCGGGCGGCGAGCAGCCCGACGCGCAGCTGTTCGTCGCTGGCGCCGCAGCAGCCGAGCACGGCGAGCCGGACCGTGGGCGCGCCCTCGGCCGTGTCCACCCGGACAGTGCGGATCTCGTCGGGCCGCCAGTCCCCGACCGCCCAGAGCGGATCCGGGTCCCCCCAAAGGAGTTGGGAACCCACGGGGTGCATCGTGCGCCCCTCGTCACTCGCGCCGACCACTCCGGCCGTGCCGAAGCTCGCGGCGATACTGCTCCAGCCCACCAACCAACGCATCGCCGCCTCCACAGGCTGTGGACAAAACGGCGCGGCTGGGCGTTATCGGGAGAACTCCGGTAACGCGCGGCGCCGTTGCGGACATGCTGCCACGACAAAGGCGTGCAGGAGTGGCTACGGACGGCGCACGTCGTGAGCGCATGCGCCCCTGGCAAAGGCCGGAGCGGGACTGCCGGCCGCACCGACGGGCAGATCGCCCGCGCGCGTCGTACCCGGCAGCAACGGAGTTACGGATGCCGCCTGTTGCCTCCTTCCGCGCGTACCGCCGACGGGACCCCGATCCGGCCACGGCGCGTACCCTCGCCCCGGCAGCCGACGCGATGTCCGCGAACCCGCCGGCCCAACCTCGCCCGACGGGCGACATTCGGCCAATCTCAGGACGCCTTGGAACCGGATCACCGGAAGTCCATGACCGCCTTCATCCGCATATCTCCCATTCTGTTCCCGCCCTCATCGGACAAGATCACGGGCCGCCGCAGGCCACCTCAAGGTCCGGGAACGGTTCGGCGGAGCCGCACGCGTCCCCGAGCGGGCTCCCGCCGGGGCTCTCACCGGGATCCCGAGCGGCCGCCCGCACGAACTCCCGCCCGAACCTCCCACGCGAGCGCGCGCGTGGGTGTGTTTCGACCGGCTGCCTCATGACCCCCCGCGCGGGCCACGCCGGACACCCCGGCACCGATTCTCGCCCCGCCCGACGCAGGTTCCGCCGCGCGGCCCGAGGCGGGGCCGGCGTCCAGTCCGGGAGGCACGGTTCGCCTCCCGGACCTGTCCACCGCCTGCGGGGAATGAGACGGCGGTTTCCCCCAGCCCGAAGCGTCCAGCGCGACGGGCCGACCCACGCAGCACCCATGCAAGCGCTTCCGTACGGACCCGGCCAGAGCGCACGGCCGGGCGCACGGCCACACGCCAGGAGCGCGGCGGAAGGCCCGGAACGGGACCTCCACAAGGGCCGGCCCGCCCCCGCGAACCATGCGTCGTCCGACCGTCCGGCACCCGGACAACGCCTGGTCAGAGCGGAGTTCAGGGATGCGGACGACGGATCGGCGCCCGCCCGCGCGCCCCGTGCACGCCTCCCCGCCACCCCCGTCCGCGCCTCCCCGGCACGCCGCCCGCGCCTCCTCGACACCCCGCCCGCACCTCCCCGGCCCGCCCCTGCCCGCGCCTCCCCGGCGCCCCGTCCGCGCCCCTCCGGCCGCCATCCGGGCCCGCCCCCGAACGCCGCTCCCCCGGCTCGTCCCTGGACGCTTCCCCAGGTGCGCACGGCGGACCACACCCCTCCTCCACCTCCCCCCGCATTCCCTCCGCCCGGCCTTCACTTCTCCTCCGCCTGCCGCCCACCACGTCCGCCCCGCCCGCTCCTCCCACCTCAGGAGCCCCCCGGTTCGCCGCTGTCCGCCGTCGCCCGACGCACTCGGCAGCCGAAGGCGCCGGGCGGGCAACAATCCCGCCATACGGACGTCCGCCCCTTAACGGTAGGGATGCGGCGAACTACGCTGGGTTTACTGATGTTCTCAGCAGAGCGGCATATTCCTCGGGGCTCGGCCAAATGCGTGTGCGGTCGGAGTGCGAGGGTTCGTCCCTGGGGAGAACACGGTACGAATGCCGCGCGCCGCAACGGTGTCGCGGCTGCCGTCTGTGTGTCGAGGGGTGGCGCATGTCCAGGGAGCAACGCGGACCGAACGACAAGCTCGGAACCGTTCTCGCCCTCGCGGGAATCAGCAACGCCGGGCTCGCCCGGCGGGTCAACGACCTCGGGGCGCAGCGCGGACTGACACTTCGGTACGACAAGACGTCGGTGGCCAGGTGGGTCTCCAAGGGCATGGTGCCGCAGGGCGCCGCGCCCCATCTCATCGCTGCGGCGATCGGCGCCAAGCTCGGCCGGCCGGTCCCGCTGCACGAGATCGGGCTCGCCGATGCCGACCCCGCGCCGGAGGTCGGTCTGACGTTCCCGCGCGATGTGGGTGAGGCGGTGCGCTCCGCGACCGAGCTGTACCGGCTGGATCTGGCCGGGCGGCGGGCCGGCAGCGGTGGCATCTGGCAGTCGCTCGCGGGCTCGTTCTCGGTGAGTGCGTACGCCACTCCCGCGTCGCGCTGGCTGATATCCCCCGCCGACCCGTCGGTGGCCCGCGCCTCGGCGGCCGCCGAGGCGGCGGTGCTCGGCACGCAGGGCGCACGGGGCGCAGCGGGGGCGCAGGGCGCGCCCGGTGCCGCGGCGCCGCCCGGCGTACCCGGGCAGCACATCCTGACCGGGACGCCACTCGTACCCGGTCAGGCGGGGGCGCCGCCGGTCCACGGGCACGGTGCGCCGCCGGTGCCGGGGCACAGCGTGTCGATCCCGGCCCAGCCGGGGCCGGAGTCCGCGCACGGGGTCTCGCCGCTGCGGGTCGGCCACAGCGATGTGTCCAAACTGCGCGAGGCCGCCCAGGACGCCCGGCGCTGGGACTCCAAGTACGGCGGCGGGGACTGGCGTTCGTCCATGGTGCCGGAGTGCTTACGGGTCGACGCCGCACCGCTGCTGCTGGGTTCGTACAGCGACGAGGTGGGCCGCGCGCTCTTCGGAGCCGCTGCCGAACTGACCAGGCTGGCCGGCTGGATGGCCTTCGACACCGGCCAGCAGGAGGCCGCGCAGCGCTACTACATCCAGGCGCTGCGTCTGGCGCGCGCCGCGGCCGACGTACCGCTCGGTGGCTACGTCCTCGCCTCCATGTCCCTGCAGGCGACCTACCGCGGCTTCGCCGACGAGGGGGTCGACCTGGCGCAGGCCGCCGTGGAGCGCAACCGGGGGCTCGCGACGGCGCGCACGATGAGCTTCTTCCGCCTGGTGGAGGCGCGGGCCCACGCGAAGGCGAGCGACGCACCGGCCGCGGGGGCCGCGCTGAAGGCCGCCGAGGGGTGGCTGGAGCGCTCCCGGGACGGGGACGCGGACCCGTCCTGGCTGGGCTTCTACTCGTACGACCGGTTCGCGGCCGACGCGGCGGAGTGCCACCTCGACCTGAAGGCGCCGAGGCAGGTGCGGCGCTTCACCGAGCAGGCGCTGTCCAGGCCGACCGAGGAGTTCGTCCGCTCGCACGGGCTGCGGCTCGTGGTGTCGGCCGTCGCGGAACTGGAATCGGGGAATCTGGACGCGGCCTGCGCGGCCGGCACCCGCGCGGTGGAGGTGGCGGGCCGCATCTCGTCGGCGCGGACCACCGAGTACGTGCGCGACCTGCTGCACCGGCTGGAGCCCTACGGGGACGAGCCGCGCGTCGCCGAGCTGCGGGAACGCGCCCGCCCGCTGCTGGTGGCACCCGCGTAGGACCCCTCTCGCCGGGTGCCGGGCCCGCGGGTCCGGCACCCGCGCCGCCGGAATCCCGGGCGCCACGCTGGCCCCGCGGGGTTTGAGTGCGTTGTCAGTGGGTCAGTGCACTATCGGGGTGGGAGGTGGCGTGATGATGACGCACGCGGCGTACGACTGCGATGTGCTGGTGATCGGCGGCGGGATCGTCGGTCTGTCGACCGCGTACGCGATCACGCGGACCGCTCCCGGCACCAGGGTGACCGTGCTGGAGAAGGAGTGGGGCCCCGCGCGCCATCAGACGGGCCGCAACAGCGGAGTGATCCACAGCGGCATCTACTACCGCCCGGGTTCCCTCAAGGCACGGTACGCGCTGCGCGGCGGCGCCGAGATGGTCGAGTTCTGCCGGGAACACGGCATCGCGCACGCGGTGACCGGCAAGCTGATCGTCGCGACCGGGCGCTCCGAGCTCCCCCGGCTGCACGCACTGGTGCAGCGCGGCCGCGAGCACGGGCTGCCGGTGGCCGAGCTGGGACCGGCGCAGATCGCGGAGTACGAACCCCGGGTGCGCGGCCTCGCCGCGATCCGGGTGGGCACGACGGGGGTGTGCGACTTCGGAGCGGTCACCGAGCGGTTCGCCGCCGAGGTCCGGGCCGGCGGCGGGCTGATCAGGTTCGGCGCCGAGGTGACCGCGATCGACCGGCGCCCCTGGGGCGTCGCGGTGCGGACGGCGGACGGCCTGGTGGTGCGGGCCCGGGTGCTCGTCAACTGCGCGGGGCTGCACTGCGACCGGGTGGCCCGGCTGGCGGGCGACGACCCGGGGATGCGGATCGTGCCGTTCCGGGGGGAGTACTACGAGCTGGCCCGACCCGATCTGGTGCGCGGCCTGGTCTACCCGGTGCCCGATCCGGCGTTCCCGTTCCTCGGCGTGCACCTGACCCGCGGCCACGACGGCGGTGTGCACGTCGGACCGAACGCGGTGCCCGCGCTGGCCCGCGAGGGCTACGGCTGGCCGGTCGTGCGCCCGCGCGAGCTGATGGACACGCTGAGCTGGCCGGGCTCCTGGCGGATCGCGCGCAGACACTGGCGGTACGGGGCGGGCGAGGTGCACCGCTCGCTGTCGAAACACGCCTTCACGACGGCCGTGCGACGGCTGCTGCCCGAGGTCACGGAGGCCGATCTGCGGCCCGCGCCGGCCGGGGTCAGGGCCCAGGCGGTCCTCCGGGACGGCACCCTGGTGGACGATTTCCTGATCCGCGAGGCGCCGCACACCGTGCATGTGCTGAACGCCCCGTCGCCCGCCGCCACGGCCTCCCTGCCCATCGGGCGGGAGGTCGCGCGCAGGGCGCTGCTGAGAGCGCAGGGGACGGGGTGGAAGCCGCCCGCCGTAGAATCGGGGCATTGTGTCTGAGCCCATGAACCCCTCCCCCGCGACGCCCGGCGACGCCGCGCCCGGAGCCGAACCTGCGCCGACCGCCTCGTCCGCCACCGCCGGAATCCCGGACGAGCTGCGCGCCGCGGCCCTGGACCGCCAGCGCAGGCTGCGTCAGGCGCCCCGCTTCCCCGGGGGCCCGGCGGCCGATCCCGCCGGCTCGCACCACGAGCGCCGGATCCGCAGCTTCCAGCCGCGCCGCAGCCGGGTCTCGCCCGGCCAGCAGGACGCTCTGGAGCGGCTCTGGCCGAAGTGGGGCCTGGACATCGACGGGCTGCGGGTCCTCGATCTGCCCGAGCTGTTCGACGGGCTGCCGGTGGTGCTGGAGATCGGCTTCGGCATGGGCGAGGCCACCGCGCAGATGGCAGCCGACGACCCGGGCACCGGCATCCTCGCCGTTGACGTGCACACCCCGGGCCAGGGCAACCTGCTGCGTCTCGCTGACCGGAACGGCATGTCCAACATCCGGGTCGCCAACGGCGACGCGATCATCCTGCTGCGGGAGATGCTGACGCCGGACTCGCTGGACGGGCTCCGGGTGTACTTCCCCGACCCGTGGCCCAAGTCCCGCCACCACAAGCGCCGGCTGATCCAGCCGGAGTTCCTCGACCTGGTGGCGCAGCGGCTGAAGCCCGGAGCGGTGCTGCACTGCGCGACCGACTGGGAGCCGTACGCCGAGCAGATGCTGGAGGTGCTGAGCGCGCACCCGGGCTTCGAGAACACGGCGGCGGACGGCGGTTACGCGCCTCGGCCGGAGTTCCGGCCGCTGACCCGGTTCGAGGGGCAGGGCCTGGACAAGGGCCACGTAGTGCACGACCTGCTGTTCGCCCGCCGCTGACCCCGTCGCTGACCCCTCAGCCACCCGGGCCGCCCCGGCCGCGGCAGCCTGGGCCACGCCGCGACAGCCGTGGCCAAGAAGGCGTCCCGGTGGGCGGGACCCGGCCGAACGCCATGGCCGTTGTCAGTCCTCCTCGTTAGGGTCAAGGGGTGTCCGACGGTTCTGTCCAGCATCAGCGGCAGTCGCAGCCGGCCGTCCCGGTGCTCGAGGAGCAGCGGGTCGGCGAGATCCTGGCTGCCGTGCCGGAGCACGGCCAGTGGCGTTACCACCCACGCCGCGTCGGCATGCTGTGGCGGAGCAAGACGCTCCGCGTCGTCGCCGTCTTCACCGCGCTGGCTCTCTGCGGCCTGGTGATCCTCGCTCTGGTCCGGGATCAGACGGGCACTCAGGGGCTCCTCGTCGGACTGGGCCTCGCGGTGCTGCCGGTCCCGTTGCTGATGACGGCGTTCCGCTGGCTGGACCGGGTCGAACCGGGCCCGTGGCGCAACATGCTGTTCGCCTTCGCCTGGGGTGCCTGCGCGGCCGCCCTCGTCGCGATCCTCGCCAATTCCTTCGCGACCCAGTGGATCGCCACGGCCACCGCCGACCCGGGCAGCGCGGACACCCTGGGCGCCACCGTCATAGCGCCCGTCGTCGAGGAGAGTGCCAAGGCCGCGGCCGTACTGCTGCTCTTCCTGTTCCGAAGACGCGACTTCAACGGGATCGTCGACGGTCTGGTCGTCGCCGGATTCGCCGCGACGGGCTTCGCCTTCACCGAGAACATCCTCTATCTGGGCAACGCCTTCGGCGAGGACCAGCAAACGGGCTCGGGGTTCGCGTCGGTGACGGTAGCGACGTTCTTCGTACGGGCGGTGATGTCGCCGTTCGCGCATCCGCTGTTCACCGTCATGACCGGCATCGGTTTCGGGCTCGCCGCGAGCAGCGCACACCACCAGCGGTTCCGCCGCATCGCGCTGCCGCTGCTCGGCCTGGTCCTCGCGATGGGCATGCACGCCCTGTGGAACGGCTCGGCGACGTTCGGCCCGTACGGTTTCTACGTGGTGTACGGCGTGTTCATGGTGCCCGCCTTCGGCCTGGTGACCTGGCTGGCCATCTGGTCCCGGCTGCGCGACCTGCGCACCCTGGCCGTCGAGCTGCCCGCCTACGCAGCGGCCGGCTGGCTCTCCCCCGCCGAGCCCCTGGCCCTGTCGTCGATGCGGGCACGCGGCATGGCCAGGGACACCGCACGCCGGTGGCAGACGACGGGAGCCGGCCCGTACGGCCACCGGGGCTACGTACCGGCTCCGGTCACCCCTCAGGCCAGGGCCCATGCCAAGGCCCGGGGGAAGGCGGCGGCCCGTGCGGTCGCCGAGTACGAGTCGTTCGCGACGTCACTGGCCTTCCTGCGCCGGCAGGCCCGCCGCGGCACGGCCGGCCCGGATCTGGCAGAACGCGAGCTGGAGCTGCTGCACCATCTGTGGCAGCGCCGCGAGGTCGCCGGGCCCGCCCTGGCGTACGCGGCGGGCCGCCTGCGCCCCCGGCACACCCGTCCGACGCGCCCGTCCTACCCGGGCTACGGGGCGCACCAGCCCCACGGCGCCCCCGCCCCGCACCCGGGCCCGGTCCCGTACGGCCAACAGCCTTACCCCGCGTACCCGTACGGCCAGCAGCCCTACGGCCCGCAGCCGTACAGCCCGCCGTCCTACGACCCGCAGTCCTACAACCCACCGCCGTACGGGCAGCAGCCCTACGGCCAACAGCCGCACGGCCAACAGCCTTACGGCGGGCCGCAGTCCTAGGCGGATGCCTCGGTGAGCGTGGTCAGCTCCTGGTCCGTCAGACGCAGGTCCTGGACGGCCAGCAGCGCGGGGAGCTGCTCGACCGTGCGGGCGGAGGCGATCGGCGAGACCACGGTCGGCCGGGAGGCCAGCCATGCCAGCGCCACCGTGGCGATCTCCGCGTCCCGCTCCCGCGCGATCTCGTCGAGCGCGGCGAGGACCTTCTGGCCGCGCTCCGTCTCCAGGTGCTGGGCGGCGCCGCCGGCGCGGGCACTGTCCACAGTCGTGCCGGGGCGGTACTTGCCGGTCAGGAATCCGGAGGCCAGGGCGAAGTACGGGACCGAGGCCAGTCCGGCGCTGGCGGCCGTGTCCTGGAGCTCGCCCTCGTAGGTGTCGCGCGAGACGAGGTTGTAGTGCGGCTGGAGCGCCACGTAGCGGGCCAGCCCCTCGCGCTCGGAGAAGTCGATCGAGGCGCGCAGCCGCTCCGGGCTGATGTTGGAGGCGGCGATCTCGCGGACCTTGCCCTCCTTCACCAGCTGGTCGAGGGCGGTGATGATCTCCTCGACGGGGACGGTCTCGTCGTCGTGGTGGGTGTAGTAGAGGTCGATGTAGTCCGTGCCGAGCCGGCGCAGCGATTCCTCGGCCCCGGCCTTGATGGTGGCGGCGGCGAGCCCCTTGTACTCGGGGTGCGAGCCGACCTTGGTGGCGAGGACGACGTCGGAACGGTTGCCCCGCGCGGCGAACCACTTCCCGAGGATGGTCTCCGACTCGCCGCCCACGTTGCCGGGAATCCAGGAGGAGTACGTGTCAGCCGTGTCGACGAAGTTGCCGCCGCCCGCCGTGTACGCGTCGAGGACGGCGAAGGACTGCGCCTCGTCGGCGGTCCAGCCGAAGACGTTGCCGCCGAGGGAGAGCGTGGAGACCTGGAGATCGGAGGAACCGAGCTTGCGGAGAGAAGTCATGCATGGAACAACCCGCCGCACGGTGCCCACTATTCCATGGCAGCTACAGGTATACCCCCGCATCCCGGACAGGACCGGCAGCCCTGACGTCGGGGGTGAGCGTCAGGGCTGCCGGGGTGGATGGGCCGCAGAACGGCACGGGGCACGGGCGGGCGCGACACGGCCGGAGCTGCGGGCCGGAGCCCCCGGCTCCGGCCGTGTGCGGTGGAACTCAGACCGTCAGGCCCCGGGCGCGCAGCCAGGGCATCGGGTCGATGCCGGTGCCGTCCGGGGTGTGGACCTCGAGGTGGAGGTGCGGGCCGGTCACGTTGCCGGTCGCGCCGACGCGCCCGATGGTGTCCCCGGTGGTGACCTTCTGGCCCACACTGACGCCGATCGAGGACTGGTGGCAGAACCAGAGCTCCGTACCGTCCTCCAGTTCCAGGACCGTGCGGTAGCCGTACGCGCCGGACCAGCCGGCGGACTTGATGGTGCCGCTGTGGATGGCCTTGATCGGGGTACCGGTCGGCGCCGCGAAGTCGAGGCCCGTGTGGTAGCCGGAGGACCACATCGAACCGGCCTCGCCGAAGGTCGAGGTGATCGTGTACGAGGAGGTGGGGATGGCGTAGCTGGCGGCGAGCTTGGCGAGCCGTACCGCCTCCGCCTTCTTCTTCGCCTCTTCCGCAGCCTTCTTCTTCGCCGCGGCGGCCTTGGCCTCCGCAGCGTCCTGCTGCTTCTTCGCCTCGGCGGCGGCCTTCTCCGCAGCGGCCTTCTCCTCGGCCGCCTTGACCTCGGCGTCGGCGGAGTTCTGCTGCTGCTCGGCCTGCTGGAGGATGCGGGCGCGGAGCGCCTCGCCGGCGTCCGTCGTGCCCTGCTCGGCCTCGGTGGTGGTGATGCCGGCCGTCGTCAGCGGGGCGGAAGCGGTCGCGACTTCGGCCTTCTGCGCCTCGGACTCACCCGAGAACAACGCACCGACGCCCGGCAGGGACTTGGCCTCGGGGAGTTTGTCCGAGATGGCGTCGGGAAGAGAAATAGACACGGGCGGCTTGCTCTGGGCGGAGGCCATGCCACCCGCGCCGACGGCCGCGATGACGCCGACGCCGAGAACGGTGGAGCTACGGGCGAGACCGTTGCGCTGCTTGGCGACGCGGTGCTTGCCGCGTACGGGGCGGACGGACTCCTCGGTGGGGTTCCATTCCTCCCACGCCCTGTCGGCCTCGGCTTCGTCGGCGCGGAAGCCGTTGCCGAACTCGCTGCCCCGATCGGTCCCGAAAGCGGTTCCGTAGGCGGTCCCGTGATCGGTTCCGTAAGCGGTTCCGTGGTGGGTGCCGTAGGGGGCACCGGGCCCGGTTCCGAAGTCATTTCCGTGTTCGGGAACGAACCGGGAGGGGGCTTCGGGGGCAGGCTTGTTGGACGCCACTGGGGCGCGCTCCTTTCCTTCCTTCTCGCCTACCGGGTTAGCTGACGGGTTCGGAGCAGGAAGGTCTCCTACGGGTTCCTCCGTCTCTCGACGAGACAGAGATGCCCGATTCACCCCATGTAGGTGGTTCCCCGGTTCCCTTGCGGAATTCGGCGCTCGCGCACGGTGCCGCCTCTGACGGCGGCTGGGACAACCGCGCTGCGTTATCGAACGTTAATAGACACACGGGTCCGATTCCAAGCTGTTCCAACTGATCGTTCCGGTCCTTGGCCTGGACTTTACGGGACACAACCGGGTGGAATCGGGCGAGTTGATCGCCCCTCAATCGTTATCTGTTTTCTGACATTGCGTCAAATGTTATGCGGAGGGGTTCCTTACGGTTACGCACGGTGGCAACAGCCGCACCCTTCCCCCACAGCCGCACACACCCTCCCCCGTCCGGCCCCTCGCCTTCACTGGGCGCCGCCCTCCAGGCCCACGATCTTCACGGTCGTGCGCCGGTCCGGCTGCCCCTCGGTCGGGCGCACCACCGCGAGCAGCGCCATGTCATCGGTCGTCACCCCGCCGGTGTGCAGCCGCACATCATCGGCCAGCGCCGACAGCAGCTCCTCGGGGCCCGGGAAGATGCGTCCGCGCAGCCGCTCGGCGGGATCGTAGAAGACCCCTGCGGCGTCACGCGCCTCGGAGAGGCCGTCCGTATAGAGCAGGAGCGTCGACCCGGCGGGCAGCTCCCACTCGTCGGAGCGGTCCGGCCACACCCCCAGGTCCATCCCCAGCGGCAGCGCGGGCAGCGTGGGCCGCAGCACCTCCAACGCCCCGTCCGAGTGCAGCAGCAGCGGTTCGGGGTGACCCCGGTTGACGACGCGCACCCGGTTGGAGCCCTGCGGGATCTCCGCCAGCGCGGCGGTGACGAACCCCTCGACCGCGTCGAGACCGCCGCGCCTGCTCGATTCCCGCGCCAGCGCACGCTCCAGCCGCTGAGCCACCCCCTCCAGCGACCGTTCCTGCTCGGCGGCCTCCCGGAACGCGCCGATGATCACCGCCACCGCCTCCACCGCGTCCAGACCCTTCCCGCGCACGTCCCCGACGACCAGCCGCACCCCGTACGGGGTGTCCGTGACCGAGAACAGGTCGCCGCCGACGAACTCGTCCGCCTGCGCCGCCTCGTACCGCGCGGCCACGTACAGCCCGCCGATCCTGTCCGACGGCGTCGGCAGCACCGCGCGCATGGCGGTCGCCGCGATGACCCGTGCGGAGGCCAGCTGCTCGTTGCTGCGCCGTACGACCCCGTTGATGAAGACCGCGAGGACCGAGACGGTGAGAATGGTGAGCAGCTCGATGAACGGCACGACGCGGATCAGCGTTCCGGAGGAGAGCCGCAGCCCGGCCACGCACAGCAGCGCGCCGACCCCGACCCGGATCGTGCCGGCCCGGGAGAAGAACGGCGCCGCGATCAGCGGAGCCGCGGCGAAGAGGGGTACAGCCGTGAAGGCGGGCGGGGTGAAGAGGTCGAACGCCAGCCCGCCGATGAGCATCAGCCCCGGCAGCGCCCGGACGAACCGGCGGTTCCGGATCTCGTCCGGACTCCTCCCCCGCCGCTGCTCCCGCTTCCCCACCTGTGGTCTCCTGCCCGGTGCACTCACGGCCGCGGACGGTACCGCGCACCACTCCCAGACTTCCCGGGGCAGGATCGCGGGGCGAGTCCTCGACGGCCAATGGGAGTACGTGCGCGGCGAGGCGCGGCCCGCACCGATCGGTTGCCCCGGGCCCCACGAACGTACACACGTACATACATGGACACGTACAGAAACGAATCAGACCCGGCACGCTGCATGCGTGCCGGGTCTGATTCTTCAGTAGCGGGGACAGGATTTGAACCTGCGACCTCTGGGTTATGAGCCCAGCGAGCTACCGAGCTGCTCCACCCCGCGTCGGTAAACACAACTCTACGGCATGTTCGACGCACTCATGACCACCCCGCGCGCCCCACCCCCACGACGGGCCCCACGGCGAAACCCACGCACGCCCCCGGGGCACCAACGTGCTGCAAACGAGAAGGTGTTGCCCGGGGCCAGTCCGCCGGTCACTCCGCCGGGTCACTCCGTCCGATCATTCCGCCAGGTCACTCCGCTCGGCCACTCCGTCCGGGCGGAGACGACGACCGGGCTTCACTCCGAGCCGGCGATCCGGGGCGTCCTGTCCCCGTCCTGGCCCTGGTCCCGGCTCCCGTCCCGGCGCAGGTCCTCACCCAGGTCCTCGCCCAGGTCCTCACCAGCAGCCCGGTTCCCCGTACCGCGCTCCGGAGCCGCCCCCGTGTCCGTACCGCGTTGGAGCGACTGGAGGATCGCCAGTCCCTGGCCGACGACGCCCGCCGCCATCTCGTTGACGCCGTCGGTGCCGTTGAGGACGGTGAGGCTGGCCCCGGACATCCCCCGGGCTGCGGCATCGGCCAGCGCCGGCAGGTTCTCCACGATGCGGTTGGCCGCGATGAGCTCCTGGTTGCCCTCCCGCAGCGAGACCGCGCGGGCCGTGTTGGCGTCCGCCTGGGCCTGGGCGAGGGTCCGTTCGGCGTACGCACTTCCGTCCGCCTGGAACTTCGCCTGGTCACGGGCGGCCTCGGCCAGCGTGCGCTGCCGGTAGGCCTCGGCGTCCGCCGGGCGCCCGACCTCCGCCTCCAGGCGCTGGGCGGCCAGTCCCGCCTGGCGCTGGGCCAGCGCGGTCTGCTCGTCGATGACCTCGTGCGAGGCCCTGGCCTGCGCGAGCGGCCCCGCCTGGGCGGCACGGGCGTTGTACTGCTCGGTCTCCGCGAGGAACCCGGCCCGCTTGATCGCCGTGTCCCGTTCGTACTCGGCCTTGAGCGCGGAGGCCTGCTGCTCGCGTTCGGCGGCCTCCTGGTCGGCCTTGGCGCGGGCGATCCTGGCCTGGCCCGCGACGGCGGCGGCGTGCGGGGCGGAGAGGTTGTCGATGTACCCGGTGGCGTCGTCGATCTCCTGGATCTGGAGGGCGTCCACGACGATGCCGAGCTTCTCCATCTCGCCGTGGCTGCCGGCGATGACCTCCTGGGAGACCCGGCTGCGTTCCCGGATGATCTGCTCCACGGTCAGTCCGCCGACGATGGAGCGCAGGTGTCCGGCGAAGATCCGGCCGACGAGCTCCTCCATCTGGTTCTGCTCGGACAGGAACCGGCGCGCGGCGTTGGCGATGGACACCGCGTCGTCTCCGACCTTGAAGACGGAGACGGCCCGGACCGTGAGCCGGATGCCCTGCTGGGTGACGCAGTCCTCGGTGATCTCCGCCTCCCGGAGCGCCAGGGACAGCATCCGCGCCTTCTGCTTGATCGGGAGGACGAAGCTTCCGTGACCGGTGACGATCCGGAACTGCGTGTCCTGCGTCTGCCGCTTGGAACCCGATATGAGCATCGCCTCGTTGGGGGCGGGAACGTGCCAGAACAACATGAGAGGACTCCTGTCAGACGTCACTTCTCGGGTCAGGACGGCAAGCGCTCCACCACCACGGTGCGTGCCGAGACTGCCTCGACGACCACGACGCGCACGTCCCTGCCGATCGACGTGGACGACCACGCGGTGTAGGCCTCGGACCCGCCGCGTACGGCGACCAGCACTTCGCCCGCCCCGTCCGGCGGGATCGGCACGGTGACACGCCCTACCGTCCCGACCGGGCTCCGGTCGGACTCATCGGCCGCGCGCACGCGCGCACCGCCCGAAGTCCCTGCACGGACACGTCTTCACAGCCACGAGGCGAACCGCCTCCCGGAGGCCCACGCCTCCCTCGACACGTCAACCGTACTCCTCGCGGCCCCGTCGGCATCGTCTCCGGAGCCCACCGCGCGGGGGGTGAATTGCGATGGTATGACTTATTTCGTATTCACCCATTCGACGCGGCTCCCTGGAGTGGACGATGGACGACTACCCCTTGCTCAACCTCTTCTGGACCATGCTCTGGTTCTTCCTCTGGATCATGTGGCTGTTCCTGCTGTTCCGCGTGATCATGGACATCTTCCGCAGCGACGACCTGGGCGGATGGGCCAAGGCGGGCTGGCTGATCCTGGCCCTGGTGCTGCCGTATCTGGGCGTCCTGATCTACGTGATCGCCCGCGGCAGGTCCATGGGGTCGCGCGACGCGAAAGAGGCGAAGGAGCGGGATGCGGCGTTCAAGGCGTACGTGAGAGACGCCGCGGGCACGGACGGCGCGGGCGGCGGGTCGAAGGGCAGCCACGTGGATGACCTGGCGAGACTCGCCGACCTGAAGGACAAGGGCGCGATCACGGACGAGGAGTACCAGCAGGCGAAGACGAAGCTCCTCGTCTGACCCCGGGCGCCGCACGGCTGCCCCCGGCGCCGCACCGCGTGTGCCGGGGGCAGCACCCATGCCCGGATTGAGCACGGTGACATCGATACCTGTGCCTGTGCCCGTCCCTGTGTCTACGCCCGTACCTGTGCCTGTGCCTGTGCCTGTGCCGTACGTGGCGTAGCTCCGGGCGTGCGGCCCCGGGATGAACGGGTAGGCGCCGGGCGCGCTGGTGTCCCTGAGGCCCAGCGGACGGATGATGCGGTCCTGCAGCTCTTGCGCCCAGCTGTGGCCGGTCACCTCACGGATGACCGTCGCGGCGAGAACGTAGTTGGTGTTGGAGTACGACCAGTCCGTGCCGGGCTCGAACTCGGGCGCGTGCCGCATGGCCGGCCCCACCAGCTCCTGAGGCGTGTACGTACGGAACCGCTCGGCCCGGTAACCGGCCGCGCTGTTCAGCGCCGGTATCTCCGGACGGCCCGATACATTCCGCGTGGGACGCAGCACTTCAGGGGTGAACGAAAAACTCGAAAAGGCTCAGGGCGTGACATACAGACGCAAGAGATGTCTTTGTGGCCGGATCAGTGCCGTCCGCCAAAACGGAGTCATCCCGGCGGGAACCTCGGGCCGGTTGCCGGACACGACTAGAGCATGGAACTGAACGACGCCGGCCCCGCCGCACCGGTCGGAGGGATATCTGACCGAGAGCTGTGGGCGAGAGCCGTCGACGGTGACCGCGAGGCGTTCGGCCGGATCTTCGACCGCCACGGCAAGACCGTCTACAACCACCTGTTCCGGCGGACCGCCGACTGGTCCGAGGCCGAGGACCTCACGTCGACCGTGTTCCTGCACGCCTGGCGGCGGCGCTCGGAGACGGTACTCGACCGCGACTCGGCCCTGCCGTGGCTGCTGGGCATCGCCGACCGCCTGGTCTCGAACACCAGACGACGGCTGAGACGGGCCGAGTCGCTGCTGCGGCGGCTCGTCTCGCACGACGAGCCGGTGGGCGACCATGCGGACCGCGTCGCTGTCATGGTCGACGACGAGCGCCATATGTCGGAGATCCACCGGGCGTTGGCCCGGTTGCCGCGCCACGAACGCGAGGTCGTCGAGCTCTGTGTGTGGTCGGGCCTGGACCAGCAGGCGGCCGCGGCAGCGCTGCAGGTGGCGGTCGGGACCGTGAAGTCCCGGCTGCACAGGGCGCGGCGGAGGCTGGGCGCCGACCTCGTCGGCGGAGCCTCGGGACCGGCGTCGTTCAGTCCGATGAATCCCGTCAATGCGGAAGAGGTCGCACGATGAATGACACGCAGGGCATTCCTGCGGCTCCTTCCGATCGTGATCTGCCGAACCACCGGCGGACCCGAGAGGAGCTTCTGATGAAGATCGATCCAGAGGACAACCGTGCTTCGCTGCGCCGCAAGTGGGGAGTGCCGCTGGGGGTCGCCACCGGCGTCGCGGCGCTGAGCGTCGCGGCAGTGGCGGTCTTCAGCGGGGTGGGGGACGCCAAGCCGCTCCTCGCTTCCCCCGCCGGAAACCCGGCGGGCACCGGCTCACCGAGTCCGAGCCCGAGCACCCCGAGCACCCCGCACGGCTCCAAGTCGGCCGGGGCCGGCTCGTCCCCGTCCTCGGCTCCCGAGGCTCCCGCCCCGGACGCCTTCTCCATCACCAGCAGCAGGACGACCCCGATCGACGCCGGGACCGTCGCCAAGATCCTGTCCTCCTGCCTGGGCGCGGACGCGTCGCGCTACCACGCGGTGGTCGCGGT
This sequence comes from Streptomyces sp. 840.1, assembly GCF_003751445.1. Lineage (NCBI taxonomy): Bacteria > Bacillati > Actinomycetota > Actinomycetes > Kitasatosporales > Streptomycetaceae > Streptomyces > Streptomyces sp. 840.1. The sequence continues at coordinate 1,953,003 of NZ_RJUU01000001.1, forward strand.
CCGCACCCCCATCGCCTCGCCGGACTGGGACGGCGTGGTCGTCGCCGTCAACTCCGCAGACCAGTACGTGCAGTGCGAGTCGAAGGGCGACAAGGGCAACAGCCCGGACTCCCCGCCCACGTTCATCAACAATCGCCTCTGGGGCACCGGCCGCACGATCGAGTACTTCGACTCCGTCAGCCAGCCCGACGGCAAGGGACAGCACCTGATGCTGGGCGCCGGGCACTACGCGTCCGGCATCGCCAAGATCACCATCAGCTACGGCGACGACCCGAAGGAGTACCCGGCGCGCATGGCGGGCGGCGCGTTCGTCTACGCGGCGGCCGTGTCCCCCGGCACACCGAAGCCCGACCCGCACTACTCGGGACCGAACCCCTACGTCCACGCCTACAACGCGGCCGGCAAGGAGATCTACAGCCAGAAGAAGGACCCGCAGTTCGTCGACGAGAGCTGAGAACCGGACGAGACCGAGCGGGCCCTCTCGACCGCCCGCACCGCTGCCCCGGCGATCACCGGGGCAGCGGTGGCTTCGGCGACCGGCCGCGCAGGACGAGCCGGCTGACGCCCCCGCGCGCGTGAGCCCGTCATGCGGCCCCTGCCCTCGCCTCGATCCACGTGCGGACATGGCCTTCGCCTGCTGGACCCGTCTCGTCGTAGAGCGTGAGCAGCACGGCCCGCCTTCTCTTCTTTTCTTCCTCGGCCGTCGCACGGCTATCGGTCGAAGACGAACCGCAGGTTCTCGTCGTCCAGGTACCGGATGTTCACTTCTCGGCCCGCCAGCACCTCGGCCTCACGGCGGACGGGGACGGTCTCGGTGCCGGTGACGCGCTTGGGCCCGCCGTTCTCCGACCACGAGAGCGTGTATCGGATGGTGACCGAGTCGCTGTCGTTGCGCGCGATGACACCCACGTCCTCGACGAGAGCACGGACATCGCGTCCGTGCACCGCGATCCGATGGTCGCGGACGAAGAGGGTGACGATCCAGCTGACACAGATGACCCCGCCCACGATCCCGATCGCCACACCGACCATCATGGCCGCCGCCTCATGACCGAGACCGAGACCGAGACCGAGACCCGCCCGGCTGGCCCGCCGCTCGCCGTCACCGCAGCGATTCCCGGTGCGCTTCTCACGGGTCCCCTCTCATCGAGCCTCTTCGGCGGTACCGCTCGGGGTCGAGGATAGGGGACTTGGTTCACCCGCCGAGTACGGCGGTCCTCCGCTTCCTCACTGAGCCGTTCCAACCTGTCGGGCGGTCCGAAACGACGCCCTGGTGCACGCGGCCGGCCTCATCGTCTTCCGGTGTTCCGGTGTTCCGGTGTTCCGGTGTTCCGGTGTTCCGGTGTTCCGGTGTTCCGGTGGGGACAGCGCTCTGTTGGCCACTGGGTCCGCTCTGTGAGCCGTCAGGGGGGTTGGCCCGGGGTTCCAGTTCCTCCGTTGCCCGGAGCGGCGAACGGCTGATGAGCTCAGCGTTCGCACACAGGGCCCGCGCAAAAGAGCGCCCCGGCCGGCCAAAGCCGGTCGGGGCGCTCCACCGCAGGTAAAAGGGTTGCCCCTCCCCCGCTCCCGGTAGGCCGTGTGGGACTCGAACCCACAACCAACGGATTAAAAGTCCGCTGCTCTGACCAATTGAGCTAACGGCCCCTGGCAGATCACTCCCCGAGCATAGCCCGCCGCGACCCGGCCGCCGATCGGGTATCGGTTGCCGGGCCCCGTCATGGTGGAGGCGTTTCGGTCAGCGCGGCGTATTGCGGGCGATCGTGCGCTTGTGATCCGGATTGAGGAACCAGTGACGGGCCGAGGCGAGCCACCAGGTGGCGGCGAAGCCGAGGACCACCAGGACGGCGATCGGGGCGTAGTTGAAGGTCTCCCAGGTGACGGGCGAGACCTGGGGCAGCATGAAGAGCACCGTGATGACCGCCACCCACACCACCGCGACGATGCCGATGGGGCGGGACCAGCGGCCCAGGTGCCAGGGGCCGCGCCGGAAGTCGTCGCCGCGCAGGAGGCGGAGCAGGGTGGGGATGACGTAGGCGATGTAGAGGCCGATCACCGCGATGGAGGTGACCGCCGCGTACGCGGTGACGTTGATCAGGTACGGGAGGCCCAGCACCAGCGCACCGGCGGCGGCCAGCCAGACCGCTGCCACGGGGGTGCGGGTGCGGGGGCTGACCGTGTGCCAGACGTGGGAGAACGGGAGGGCGCCGTCCCGGGAGAACGCGTAGATCATGCGGCTGTTGGCGGTCACGGACGCCATTCCGCAGAAGAGCTGGGCCCCGATCACCACCAGGAGCAGCAGCTTGCCGGTGGTGGCGCCCAGGGCGTCCAGGAGGATCTGGGCCGGCGGGGCGCCGGTCGGGGAGGCCAGGGCGCCGTCGTAGGACTGGATGGCGAAGGTGAAGCCGAGCAGGAGGACGAAGCCGGCGATCCAGGAGGTCCAGATCGACTGGACGATGCCGCGCGGGCCCGCCGTCGCGGCGTCGTGGGTCTCCTCCGTCATATGGGCGGAGGCGTCGTAGCCGGTGAAGGTGTACTGGGCCATCAGCAGCCCGATCATCACCACGTAGAAGCCGCTGCCCCAGCCGGTGTTGTTCACGAACTCCGTGAAGACGAACGACGCCGACTGGTGCGAGTCCGGTACGAAGGTCAGCGCGCCGACGATGACCGCGACGCCGAGCACGTGCCACCACACGCTGACGCTGTTGAGGATCGCGACGATCCGGACCCCGAAGGTGTTCAGCAGCCCGTGCAGGAACAGGATCGCGGCGAAGAGGAGGATCGTGCGGCCGGGCGTGATCCCGAAGTCGAACTGGAGGTTGAGGTAGGCGCCCAGGAACGACGCAGCCCCGAAGTCGATCCCGGCGGTCACGGCCACCTGGCCGAGCACGTTGAACCAGCCGGTGAACCACGCCCACGCCGCCGCCGAGCGCGGCGGAGCCAGCCGGTGGGCCCAGAAGTAGAGGCCTGCGGAGGTCGGGTACGCCGAACAGATCTCGGCCATCGCGAGCCCGACGAACAACGTCATCAGCCCGACGCCGACCCAGCCCCAGGTGATCAGGACCGGGCCGCCGGTGTTCATGCCGAACAGGTAGAGCGTCAGGCAGCCGGAGAGCACCGAGATGATCGTGAACGAGACCGCGTAGTTGGAGAACGCCGACATCCGGCGGGCGAGCACCTGCGTGTAGCCGAGCTCGGCCAGCCGCTCCTCGTCCGAGCCGGGGGCGGCCGGCGAAGACGGCGGGGCCTGCGCGGACGACGACTCCGCCCGGCCGGGTCGCCCGGACGGGGCACTGCGGGGATTGTTTGTCATGCCCCCAGCGATTCCCTCGCCGGGGGCACGACATGCACCGCTCGCCGCCCCCTCGGGGGCGAGGGCCCGTCAGCCCCTCAGAAGATCCCCTTGTACGTCCACCCCGTGGCGATCTGCGTACGGGCCCCGAACGAGCCCTTGCCGTTGCCGTTGTTGCGGTACAGCTTCCCTGCCGTGTCGCGTACGACGAGGTCGTTCCTGCCGTCGCCGCTCAGGTCGCCGACGCCCACCATCAGGTTGTACGAACTCCCCCAGCCCGAGAACACCTTCACCCTCGGCGCGAAGCGGCCGTTGCCCAGGCCGTTGTAGCGCCACAGGCCGCCGCTGCGGTCATGGCCGAGCAGGTCGGGACGGCCGTCGCCGGTGATGTCGCCGACGCCGGTGATCTGGGAGTACGTCTTCCAGTTGGTGAAGATCCTGACCTTCGGCGCGAACTTGCCGCCGGCCGCGCCCGCGTAGAAGTACATGTCGCCGGTGGACGTCTGACGGGCCACGAGGTCGGCCCGGCCGTCCCCGTTCAGATCGCCGGGCGAGGTCAGCACGTCGTACTGCTGCCAGCCCCCGCTGATCACGGTGTGGCTGCCGCCCGGCGTGTAACCGGACCTGCCGCAGCGGCCGGCGTACTGGCGCAGTTCGCCGCCCGGCATCCGCACGATCAGTTCGGAGCAGCGGTCGCTGCCGGTGTCCGCGAGCGGCACGGCGAGCGTGCCGGCCGGCCAGCCGGTACCGGTCGTCTTGCCGTCGAAGGTGCCCGGGGCCTTCCCGAACTGGACGGTCAGCCCGCCGGAGGAGTTGAGGGTGACGAGGTCGCCGATGCTGTACCGGCCCTGGTCGTGGAAGCCCGCCTTACCGCCGCCCACCCCGATGGAGCCGCTGGTGGTGTACGTCCCGGACCCGTCCTCGGCCGTCGCTTTCAGGCTCCAGGTGTGAAGGCCGTTGCCCGTGTATCCGCCCGCGTCCGTGCGGCCGTCCCAGGCGACGTCCGCCTCGGTGCCGGAGCCGGTCCCCTTGAGGGCGCGTACCGTGCGGCCGGCCCAGTCCTTGACGGTGTACGTCCAGGTGACGGGTTTGTTGAACTGCCAGGTGCTGAGCCACGCGTCCAGGCCGTCCGTTCCCTTGAGGTCGATGGACGTGTCGCCGACGTCGGAGGCGATCCTGGCGAGGGGCTGCGCGGGTACACCGCTGGGCACGATGTGGACGGAGTTCGCGGCGTCGACGTACGCAATGTCCCCGCCGAATTTGTCCACCGCCCAGGTGAGCCGCCGCTGGTCTGCGGTCTTCCCCGCCGGCAGGTCAGCCACCGCACGGGGAGCTGCGGCCTTGCCCGTGTGGAAATCGGTCAGCAGCAGCTTGCCGGCGGTCCTGTCGTGCCGGACGAGGTACCCGTCGCCGACGAGGGCGGGCCCGGACGGCACGGTGAACGACTTCTTCGCCGTCCGGTCGTACACCCCGGCCGCGCCGGTCGTCCCGCAGTTCCAGTAGACCCAGCGCCCGGCCGCACGGACCTCCTTGATCACGCAGGGGGCGCCGGTGGCGGCCTTCTCCACGACCTTGTTCTTCGTGATGTCGGTCGCGGTGAGCGCGCCGGTCGTGGAGGTCGCCGCCCAGAGCGAGGTGCCCCAGACGGAGGCGGCGGTCGCGGTACGGACGAGAGGAGCGGCGGTCGAGTAGTAGCCCGGGTACATCCCGGCCCGCTGCTTGACGGGTGAGCCGCCGTTGACCACATAGGCGCGGGCCGTCAGGTCCACGATCTTCGCGGTGCCCGCGGGGTAGCGGACATCGCCCCCGCTGTACGAGTTGCCGGGCCCCCAGAACTGGACGCTCTCGGTGCCGGCGCCGTCGCCGTTGACGAACACGGCGCCGAAGTCCCCGTGGCCCGAGGCGACCAGCACCACACAGGAGCCCATGTCGCAGGGCACCGTCCTGAAGTGCGCGCCGTTGGCCATGGGCCCGGCGTACGCCCGGCTCTCCCGCTTCCCCACGGTCGCGCCGTCGGCGGACACCCGGCGCTCGAAGATCATCGTGTCCCCACTGAGGCTTTGCTCCGCGGTGACCAGCCGCCCGCCGGCGAAGTCGAGGCCCTGGACGCCGGTGGTCGCCACGGTGGCCGGAGCCCCGGCGGCGCCGGCCGCGAGGGGCACGAATCCCGCCCCGATTCCAAGTGCCGCCATCATCGCGACAGCACCGCGTACAACAGTGTGGCGTCTCACAGCCAGACCCTCCCGGGAACTACCAAAAGAGCATGAGGAGGACGCGGCAGATTGCCGCGGTCTGTGCGAAGTGTGAAAGCCCCCCGGCCCCGACCCCTCATGCGAGGGGGCCGACTTTAACAGCATTCGCACAGGCGGTGACAGGGAGATTCGAACCGGTTCAAATGAAACAGGGCCCGCCCAGCACCGAAGTGCTGGGCGGGCCCTGATCAGCAGTCAGGCGATCGGACGATCAGCCGTTGCGCTTCCAGCGCGGCTTGTCGTCGCGGCGGCCGAAGGAGCCGGTGCTCGTGCCGGTTCCCGTGGAGCGGTGGTCGTCGCGGCGGCCGGTGGGACGGTCACCGCCGCCCGAGCGGAAGCCGCCCGAGGGACGGTCGTCACGACGGTCGCGGTTGAACGGGCGGTCGCCGCCACCGGAGCGGAAGCCACCGGAGGGACGGTCGTCACGACGGTCGCGGTTGAACGACGGGCGGTCGTTGTCGCGGTTGAAGGACGGACGGTCGTTGTCACGACGCTCGAAGGAGCGGCCGCCCCGGTCGTCACGACGGTCGTTGCCACCGGAGCGGAAGCCGCCGGAGGGACGGTCGTCACGACGCTGGAAACCACCTCGGTCGTCGCGGCGGTCGTTGCCGCCGGAGCGGAAACCGCCACCGACCGGACGGTCCTCACGGCGGTCGTTGCTGCCGCGGAAGGACGGGCGGTCGCTGCTGCCCCGGTAGCCGTTGCTGCCGGCGGGACGGCCGCTGCGCTCGCCGGTGCGGTCGTTGCCGCCCCGGTAACCGCCGCGGTCGCCGCCACGGTTGTCCCGGCGCTCGAAGTTGCCACGGTCGTCGCGGCGCTCCTCGCGCGCGGCCTGCTGCTCCGGCACGGAGGCGGCGGCCAGCAGCGCGGCCTCGGCCTCGGCGGCAACCTCGGCCACCGCTGCCTCGGGGTCGTCGCCCCGCTCGCGGGCGGCACGGGCGACCAGGCGGTCGGCCTCCTCGCGCAGCTCGACGGCGCGGCGCTGGATGCGCTCCAGCTGCTTGGTCAGGTCGGCGGCCTCGCGCTCGGCCTGCTTGGCGGCGTTGTTCGCGGAGTCGGCCTGGACCTCGGTGAGCGAACGGGCGCCGGTGATCTCGGCGACCTCGGGCTCGAAGACGCCCGCGCCCTGCACGATGTGGCGCGAGGCGTCGACGCCCGCGTCCTCCATCAGGCGGAAGATCTGACGGCGCTGGTGCGGCAGCGCCAGCGAGACGACGACACCGGACTTGCCGGCACGGGCGGTACGGCCCGAGCGGTGCAGGTAGTCCTTGTGGTCACCGGCCGGGTCCACGTTCAGGACCAGGTCGATGCCGTCGACGTGGATGCCTCGGGCGGCGACGTCGGTGGCGACCAGGGCGTTGACGTAGCCCTTCTTGAAGTCCTCCAGGACGCGGGTACGAGCGCCCTGGGTCATGCCGCCGTGCAGCGCGTCCGCCTTGACGCCCGCCTCGACGAGCTGCTCGGCGATGCGGTCGGCGCCCAGCTGGGTGCGGACGAAGATGATGGTGCGGCCCTTGCGGGCGGCGATGGCGGAGGTGACCGGCGCCTTGTCCTTCGGCTTCACGACGAGGACGTGGTGCGACATGGTCGAGACGTTGCCCTGGGCGGAGTCGACCTCGTGGGTGACCGGGTTGCTCAGGTAGCGCTTGACCAGGGTGCCGATCTCGTTCTCCATGGTGGCGGAGAAGAGCATGCGCTGGCCGCCGCCGGGGATCTGGTCGAGCAGCTCGGTGACCTCGGGCAGGAAGCCCAGGTCGGACATCTGGTCGGCCTCGTCGAGGACGGCGACCTGGACGTTCTCCAGGGAGCAGGCGCCCCGGTTGATGATGTCGCGCAGCCGGCCCGGGGTGGCGACGAGGACGTCGACACCGCGCTCCAGCGCGTAGATCTGGTTGCCCATCGACGTACCGCCGCAGACGACCTTCATCTTCAGGCCGAGCACGTCGCCGTACGGCTGAAGCGCGTCCGCGACCTGCATCGCGAGCTCACGGGTCGGGGTGAGGATGATCGCGCGGGGCTTCTTCTTCTCGGTGTGCCCACCGGCCAGCGAGGCCAGGGTCGGCAGACCGAAGGAGAGGGTCTTGCCGGAGCCGGTACGGCCTCGGCCGAGGATGTCCTTTCCGGCCAGGGCGTCCGGGATGGTCGCTGCCTGGATCGGGAAAGGCGCGGTCACACCGTTCTGCGCGAGCTTGCGGACGATGCCGTCCGGCAGGCCCAGGTCGGCGAAGGTGACGGTCGGCTCGGCGTCCGCCTCGTCGGCGGCGGAGTCGGCGTCGGCCTGCTCGGCCCGGGGGGCCTCGGTCACGGCCTGCTCGGCCGTCTCGGCCTGCTCCGTCTGCTCGCCCTGAGGAGCCTTGATGTAGTCCTCGATGGAGACGGCGGACTCGGCCACAACGGCCTCGGCGGCCACGACGAGCTCGTCGTTCTCGATGTTCTCGGGCAGCACGGTGTGGTCAGAACTGGAAATTGACATGCGAAATGCGAAACCTTCCGGAGTCTCGGCACGCGCCCGTAACTCCGTGTTTTCGCAATTTCGACCGCCTCAATGCGGTCCAGCCACGGCAAGGGAGAGTACGCGCCACACGGCGCTCTTCTGTGTCGGCGCCGGGCAATGGATCAAACGATCTACTACCATACGCACTAACCCCACCATCGCGCAAGCCGGACTCCTGGCGGCACCCCGTCAAGCCGGTCCCACCTGCGGCGATGCCTCCGGAGTCCGCATCTCCTCCACCTGGCCCGGCGCCCCCATCGCCTCATTGCGGAGCTGCGCCGCAGGCGACGCCGAAGGCACCTCCGGCGGCGCCGAGGGCTCCGGCTCGGGTTCCACCGGCGGAGCCGGCGGCTCGGGGGTCTGCGCCTCGGAGGGAGCCGGAGGCTCGGGCTGCTCCGGAACCCCCGGCTCCGCCCGCGGGGGCGGCGGGGCCGACACATGACCGCCCCGGGCCCGGCCGGGCCCGGCGGACTTCGTGCCGGAACTGCGCGAGGGGCCGGCGGAGGCGCTCGGGGCGCCGGACTCGGCGGCCACCCGGTCGGAGTGCGCCTCGGAGCCGCCGGTACGGCCCGACCGGCCGGTGCCGGTCACCGTGGAGCCGTCGGGGCCGACCAACGCCTCCTTCGATGCGGCGGACCGAGAGGGCGCCGGTTTCCCACTGTCGTCACCGACGCTCATACAGCCGGCGGACGCGGCGATCGTCACGACGGTGACGGCCGCCCAACGGACGGGGGCGGGTACGGACAACTGGCGCACGGGGGCACCTCCGGGGGCGCGAGGAAGGACGTGGCGGTAGGGAAACGAGCCGGGGAGCGCTGTGCCCAACTCCCACCGCCCCGCCGGGGACACGCCCACGGGCCCGGCCCGCACACCTCATTCACACCACGCCGCCCCGGGCGCCTCACCCGTAACCGAGTGCGTGCAGCCTCTCGTCGTCGATGCCGAAGTGGTGCGCGATCTCGTGGACGACGGTGATCTCCGTCTCCGCCACCACGCGCTCGCGGGACTCGCACATCCGCAGCGTCGGCCCGCGGTAGATGGTGATCCGGTCCGGCAGCACGCCCGCGTACCACTCACCGCGCTCGGTCAGCGGCGTGCCCTCGTAGAGCCCGAGCAGATCCGGATCACCGGCCTCCGGCTCGTCCTCGACGAAGACCGCGACGTTGTCCATCAGCCGGGTCAGCTCCGGCGGGATCCGGTCCAGGGCCTCGCCCACCAGTTCCTCGAACTCTTCCCGCGTCATCTCCAGCACCCCGTCATTGTCACGTACCACCGCCGGAAGCGCCCGGACATCCCGCAAGCACCCACGAGCACCCGGAAGCTCCCGGGAACAGCCGGCAGCGCCTGTGAGCACCCGGGAGCGCCAGGAGCGCATACCCGCCTGCGGACCGGGGCACAGTCGCCCAATGGCCCGCGACCCGTTCCGTGCCGCAGCAGCCCGCGTCCGGCACCGCCTCCGCCCTCGCCCCCGGCCGCGCACCGGCGGCCGGGTCCGTCGCTCGGGCGGCGCGCTCGCCGTCTCGCCGCGGCCGTTCGCCCGCGCGCTGGGGCTGGTGACCGTGGTGCTCTTCGGCGCCTGGCTCGGACTGCTGGCCGTGGGCAGCGTCCGTACGTCCGTCGGCCCGATGGACACGACGATGACCCTGCGCCCCTCCCTCACCGGCGGCACCAAGATCAACGTCTCGCCGCTGGGCGCCCTGGAGCTGGATTCGCACCACGCCCCGGTCCGGCTCGACGTCGATGTCGACCGCCTCGACCCGGTCCGCTCCGAGGCGCTGGTCCAGCACCCCGAACGGCTGTCCGGGCTGGAGGACGAGGTCACCGGCGACGTCAGCGCCGGCACCCGCGAGCTCGCCGTGCGCTCGTGCGTCGCGGTCGTCTCCGGGGCCACCGCGCTCGGCCTCGCCGTCTACCGCAGGCCCCGCCGCGCCCTCGCCGCCGGCGGGCTCGCACTCGCGCTGCTGGCCGCCTCCGGGGTCAGCGCGTACGCCACCTGGAACCCGAAGTCGGTCCTGGAGCCCAAGTTCTCCGGCCTGCTCTCCAGCGCCCCCTCCGTCGTCGGGGACGCCCGCTCGATCGTCACCGACTTCGACGTCTACCAGCAGGAGCTGGCCCGGCTGGTCACCAACGTCACCAAGCTGTACGACGCCACATCGACGCTCCCCGTCTACAGCCCGGACCCCGCCACGCTCCGCGTCCTGCACGTCTCCGACATCCATCTCAACCCGGCGGCCTGGCACATCATCGGCTCGCTCGTCGAGCAGTACGACATCGACGTGATCATCGACTCGGGCGACACGATGGACCACGGCGCCGCCGTCGAGAACAACTTCCTCGACCCGGTCGGCGATCTGGGCGCCCCCTACGTCTGGGTCCGCGGCAACCACGACTCCGCGACCACCCAGAAGTACCTGGCGAACGCCAAGCGGTTCAGGAACGTGCACGTGCTGGACGAGGGCCGGGCGGTGAACGTCGGCGGACTTCGGGTGGCCGGCATCGGGGACCCGGAGTTCACCCCCGACCGCACCGGGCCCGAACAGGCCGAGGACGTCGAACGGACGGCGGGCCTGCGGCTGGCGGCCGCCCTGCGCGAACAGCAGCGCGCCGGCACCCCGGTCGACATCGCCGTCACCCACGAGCCGGCGGCGGCCCGGGAGACGGACGGCACGGTCCCGCTCGTGCTGGCCGGTCATGTGCACCACCGGCAGAACGAGGTCATGAAGCACGGCACCCGGCTGAAGGTCGAGGGCTCGACGGGCGGCGGCGGGCTGCGCGCCGTACAGAACAAGAAGCCGGAGCAGGTGCTCGCCTCGGTGCTCTATCTGGACCGCTCCACCCGCCGGCTGCAGGCCTGGGACGAGATCACGCTGGGCGGGCTCGGCCTGACGACGGCCGAGGTCAGCCGCCATCTGCCCCAGGGCGACCCGGCCCTCCCGGCCCCGCCTCCGACGTCTTCCACCCCCTCCCCGTAAACCGTTTTGGCGATAGCCGCCGCCATCCCATATGCTTCTGACGTCCCCGACGCGCTGGAAAGCGCGCAGGTGGGCCCTTAGCCCTCATCGTCTAGTGGCCCAGGACGCCGCCCTTTCAAGGCGGTAGCACGGGTTCGAATCCCGTTGGGGGCACGCTTTAACGTGTGCGAGACTTGTTCTCGCACATTGCTTGGTCCTGTGGAGCAGTTTGGAGTGCTCGCCACCCTGTCAAGGTGGAGGCCGCGGGTTCAAATCCCGTCAGGACCGCTGCAGCCCGTATGAGCTGCGTGGCTGGGTAGCTCAGTTGGTACGAGCGATCGCCTGAAAAGCGATAGGTCGCCGGTTCGATCCCGGCCCCAGCCACCACCCGAAGGCCCCGTCCGATGGACGGGGCCTTCGTCGTGTCAGGCACCCTCCCGGTCAGCGGTGTTCGCCTCGTCAGCGCCGGTCCCGGCCCCGGCCCGGCGGCGAGCGGCCCGTACCGCGAGCACCAGCAGGACCACGGCCACCACCGCCACCAGCGCCGCCGCGTCCGGCACCCGCTCACCGACGCCCTGGGCCCACTGCTCCACGGCGAACGACTGGTCCACGTCCAGCAGCCCGGGAAGCGCGGTCGTCCCGTCGTACGCCAGGAACATGGCGCCGAGCCCGATGAAGAAGAGCCCCGACAGCAGCGACGTCGTGTGCAGCTCGAAGCGGCCGAGCCGCAGGACGCGCCCGCGCAGCCAGGCCCGGCGCCCCAGCTCGAACCGCTCCCAGAGCAGCGCGAGCAGGAAGAGCGGCACCGCCATGCCCAGCGCGTAGACGGCGAGCAGCAGTCCGCCGTACGCCGGGCTGCCGCTGACGGCCGCCACGGTGAGCACGCTCCCGAGGATCGGCCCCGCGCAGAAGCCGGCCAGTCCGTAGACCGCGCCGAGCGCGTAGACCGATACGGCGGTCGTGGGACGGATCCGGCCGCTGAGCGCGGCGATCCGCCGCGAGGCGAAGCCGAGCCCGACGATCTGGGCGACGCCGAGGACGATGATCAGCCAGCCCGCGCCGAGGACGAGGGCGTCACGGTGGCCGTAGAACAGCCGCCCGGCGTACGAGCCCGCCGCGCCCAGCGGGACCAGGGTGGTGGCCAGCCCCGCGTAGAAGATGCCGGTCCGGGCGAGCAGCCGCGAGGTGGAGTTGATGGAGTACGCGAAGAAGGCGGGGAGCAGCAGGGCGCTGCACGGGCTGAGCAGGGCCAGCAGCCCGCCGAGAAGCGCGGCGAAGTAGCCGATACCGGCCGTCACTTCGCGGCGCCCTCGGGGCTGGTGGGGGCTGCCGGGCCCTCAGGGGCCGTGGAGCCCTTGGCGTCCCCGGCCGGTTCCGAGCCCTTGGCGTCCCCGCCCGCACTGCCGGTGTTCTTCGCCCGCTCCGCCGCCTGTTCGATGGCCTGGGTGAAGGCCCCGGTCGGCTGCGCCCCCGCGATCGGGCGGCCGTTGATCAGGAACGAGGGGGTGGACGTCGCGCCGATCCCGTACCCCTGCTCCTGGTCCTTGCTCACCGCGGCAGCGGCCGCCGCGCCGTCCGCATCGGCCTGGAATCGGTCCAGGTCGGCCACCCCGGCCTGCTGGGCGAGCGCCTTCAGCCGGTCCTTGCCGAACCCCTGCTCCTTGACCCCTTCGGCGTAGGCGGCACGGTGGAACTGCCAGAAGCGGCCCTGCTGCCCGGCGGCCCAGGAGGCGCGTGCGGCGGCCTCGGACTCGGCGCCGAAGATCGGGAAGTTGCGCCACTCGATGCGCAGGGTGCCGTTGTCGACGTACTTCTCCACCAGGGCGGGTTCGGTGTCCCGGGCGAACTTCGCGCAGTAGCCGCACTTGAAGTCGGCGTACTCGATGAGGACGACGGGCGCGTCCGCCCGGCCCTGCGCCAGCTTGTCCCCGGCGTCGCGCCGGGCCAGCTCCGCCAGCTCGGGGTAGACGCCGGCCTCCGGGTCCGCGGTGACGTCGGCGACCGCGGAGGATCCGGAGTGCGGGGCGTCGGGGGCGGTGGCCCGGTAGGAGACGTAGCCGAACAGTGCGGCGGCCACGACGATCCCGGCGCCGTAGACGAGCGGCTTTTTGGAGCGGGACGGCCGGACGGACTTGCGGGCACTGCCTGACTCGGGGGACGGCTTGGGGGTGGATTTGGGCGTGGGCATGCGGAACTCCGTGCTGGTGTGCGGGAGGGATGAGGGGACGGCCGTGGGGATGCGGCCGTCTACACCCTCAGTACGGAGAGTTCCACCGGGCTCGGCGCGGTCACGTCGGGGCCGCGCAACGCCGCAGGGGCGGGCGGCCGCACCGGTCCCGGTCCGGTGGCGACGGGCAGGCCCCATCCGGCGAGGCCCGGCGCCTGGTCCTGGGCCGCCGCCCGGGTCCGGCCGGGAACCGCCGGCTCGCCGCCCTCGCGCTTCCCGCCCCTGCCGCAGCCCGGAACGCCGTCCCCGCTGTCCACGGTGACCGCCACGGCAGGGGCCGGGTCCGACGACGCGGCCACAACCACTGCCGGGGCCGGGGATGTCACCGGGGCGGCCGCGACCGAGGCCCGGCCCGCCGCCGACTGCCCGCAGAACAGCCCCAGGACGACCGCGAGCACGGCCGCCAGGCAGCACCACTGCGAACGGGACACGGACACGGGCCTTCCGGGAGGGGACCGAAGCAATCCAATGGAATCGAGAGAGACCGAGAGGGATCGACAGGGATCGCGGGGATGATCGACTGTCCGGAATGGTACGTGCTGTGACCGCGCAGCCCCTCACCGTGCGGGCGCCGCACCCCACCGGTCCTGTGCCGTGACGGACCCCGCGCGAAATAGGTTCGCCGTTCCCCGGGCCCGGGTGAGATCCTGGAACCCGTATGTCTACTTCCTTTGCCGATCTCCAGTCCCAGCTCGGGCAGCTCTCGCTGCGCGACGCCCACCGGCTCGGCCGACGTCTCGAAGGCGCCCGCCGCATTCGTAAACCCGAGGCCCAGCAAGGCGTGCTGGACGAGATCGCCGCCCAGGCCACCAAGGCGGCCGGGCGGCTCGCGCTGCGGGCCGGGCGGCTGCCTGCCCTCTCGTACCCCGAACAACTGCCGGTCAGCCAGAAGAAGGACGAGATCCTGGAGGCGATACGCGACCACCAGGTCGTGATCGTCGCGGGTGAGACCGGCTCCGGCAAGACCACCCAGATCCCCAAGATCTGCATGGAGCTGGGCCGTGGCGTCCGGGGCATGATCGGGCACACCCAGCCCCGCCGGATCGCGGCCCGCACGGTGGCCGAGCGGATCGCCGAGGAGCTGAAGACCCCGCTGGGCGAGGCGGTCGGCTGGAAGGTCCGGTTCACCGACCAGGTCAACCAGGACGCGACCTTCGTCAAGCTGATGACGGACGGCATCCTGCTCGCCGAGATCCAGACGGACCGCGAGCTGCTCGCGTACGACACGATCATCATCGACGAGGCCCACGAGCGGTCGCTGAACATCGACTTCCTGCTCGGCTACCTGGCCAGGCTGCTGCCCAAGCGCCCGGACCTGAAGGTCGTCATCACCTCGGCGACCATCGACCCGGAGCGCTTCGCCCGCCACTTCGGCGAGGCGCCGATCGTCGAGGTCAGCGGCCGTACCTATCCCGTTGACGTGCGCTACCGGCCGCTCCTCGAAGAGGACAGCGAGGACTCCGACCGCGACCAGATCACCGCGATCTGCGACGCCGTCGACGAGCTCCAGTCGGAGGGGCCCGGCGATGTGCTCGTCTTCCTCTCCGGCGAGCGCGAGATCCGCGACACGGCGGACGCGCTCGGCAAACGCAACCTCAGACATACCGAGGTGCTCCCCCTCTACGCACGCCTGTCGCACGCCGAGCAGCACCGCGTGTTCCAGCGCCACACCGGACGCCGGGTCGTCCTCGCCACCAACGTCGCCGAGACCTCGCTGACCGTCCCCGGCATCAAGTACGTGATCGACCCGGGCAACGCCCGTATCTCCCGCTACAGCCACCGCACCAAGGTCCAGCGGCTGCCGATCGAGCGGATCTCGCAGGCCAGCGCCAACCAGCGCAAGGGCCGCTGCGGCCGTACGTCGGACGGCATCTGCATCCGGCTGTACTCCGAGGACGACTTCCTGACCCGGCCGGAGTTCACCGACCCGGAGATCCTCCGGACGAACCTGGCCTCCGTCATCCTCCAGATGACCGCGGCCGGCCTGGGCGAGATCGAGAAGTTCCCCTTCATCGACCCGCCGGACCACCGCAACATCCGCGACGGCGTGCAGCTCCTCCAGGAGCTGGGCGCGCTGGACCCGGAGGAGAAGGACCCGAAGAAGCGGCTCACCCCGCTGGGACGCAAGCTCTCCCAGCTGCCGGTGGACCCCCGGCTGGCCCGGATGGTCATCGAGGCCGACCGCAACGGCTGTGTCCGCGAGGTCATGGTCATCGCCGCCGCGCTCTCCATCCAGGACCCGCGCGAGCGGCCGTCCGAGAAGCAGACGCAGGCCGATCAGCAGCACGCCCGCTTCAAGGACGAGACGTCGGACTTCCTGGCGTTCCTGAACCTGTGGCGCTACATCCGCGAGCAGCAGAAGGAGCGCGGCTCCTCCAGCTTCCGCCGGATGTGCAAGCAGGAGTACCTGAACTTCCTGCGCATCCGCGAATGGCAGGACATCTACGCCCAGCTGCGCACGGTCGCCAAGCAGATGGGCCTCGATCTGGAGGAGTCCTCGACGGGTGCTGCGGCGCCGGAGCAGTCGGTGCACACCGCACTGCTGTCCGGTCTGCTGTCGCACATCGGCCTGAAGGACACCGAGAAGAACGAGTACGTCGGCGCCCGCAACGCCAAGTTCGCGATCTTCCCCGGATCGGCGCTCTTCAAGAAGCAGCCCCGCTTCGTGATGTCGGCGGAGCTGGTGGAGACGTCCCGGCTGTGGGCGCGGGTCAACGCCCGGGTCGAGCCCGAGTGGATCGAGCCACTGGCCCAGCACCTGCTGAAGCGCACCTACAGCGAGCCGCACTGGGAGAAGGACCAGGCCGCGGTGATGGCGTACGAACGGGTCACGCTGTACGGCGTACCGATCGTGGCCCAGCGCAAGATCAATTTCGGCCGCATCGACCAGGAGGCCTCGCGGGACCTGTTCATCCGCAACGCCCTGGTCGAGGGCGACTGGCGCACCCATCACCAGTTCTTCCACGACAACCGCAAGCTCCTGGGCGAGGTCGAGGAACTGGAGCACCGCGCCCGGCGCCGCGACATCCTCGTGGACGACGAGACGCTGTTCGACTTCTACGACCAGCGCATCCCGGAACACGTCGTCTCGGGTGCGCACTTCGACTCCTGGTGGAAGCACAAGCGCCGGGACGAGCCGGACGCGCTGGACTTCGAGCGCTCGATGCTCATCAACGAGAAGGCCGGGAGCGTCACCAAGGACGACTACCCGGACTCCTGGCGGCAGGGGAAGCTCAAGTTCCGGGTGACGTACCAGTTCGAGCCGGGCGCGGACGCGGACGGCGTGACCGTCCACATCCCGCTCCAGGTGCTCAACCAGGTCACCTCGGAGGGCTTCGACTGGCAGATCCCGGGGCTGCGCGAGGAAGTGGTCACCGAGCTGATCCGCTCGCTGCCCAAGCCGATCCGCCGGCACTACGTGCCCGCGCCGAACTACGCGGACAAGTTCCTGGACCGGGCCGTGCCCCTCCAGGAGCCGCTGCCGGTCACCCTGGCCCGCGAGCTCCAGCGGATGGTCGGCGTCCCGGTCACGGCCGACGACTTCGACCTGACGCGCATCCCGGACCACCTCAAGATCACCTTCCGCATCGTCGACGAGCGGCGCCGCAAGGTCGCCGAGGACAAGGACCTGGAGGCGCTCCGCGTCCAGCTGCGCCCCAAGGCCCGGCAGGCGCTCTCCAAGGCCGCCGCGGCGACCGCGGGGCCGTCGGGGGAGTCCATCGAGCGCTCGGGCCTCACGGACTGGACGATCGGCGCGCTGGACCGAGTCTTCGAGACGCGGCGGGCCGGCCAGCCGGTCAAGGCCTTCCCGGCCCTGGTCGACCAGGGCGAAACGGTGGCCGTGCGGCTCTTCGACACCGAGGCCGAGCAGCAGCAGGCGATGTGGCGCGGCACCCGGAAGCTGATCCTGCTGAACATCCCGGTGAACCCGGCGAAGTTCGCCTCGGACAAGCTCACCAACCAGCAGAAGCTGGCCCTGTCCCGCAACCCGCACGGCTCCGTCCAGGCGCTCTTCGACGACTGCGCGACGGCGGCCGCCGACCGCCTGATCGCCGCGCACGGCGGCCCTGCCTGGGACGAGGCGTCGTTCCGGAAGCTGTACGACAAGGTGCGCGCCGACCTGGTGGACCTGACCGTCCGCACGGTCGGCCAGGTGCAGCAGGTGCTGGCGGCCTGGCAGGCGTGCGAACGCCGGCTGAAGGCCACCAACAGCCTGGTCCTGATCAACAACGTCACCGACGTACGGGAGCACCTCGCCCGGCTCGTCCCGCCCGGCTTCGTCACCGCGACCGGGCTGCGCAGGCTGCCCGATCTGATGCGCTACCTGGTCGCGGAGGACCGCCGGCTCCAGCAGATGCCGACCAACGTCCAGCGCGACACCGCGCGCATGGAGAAGGTCCACGAGATGCAGGACGAGTACGCCTGGCTGCTCGAACAGCTGCCGAAGGGCAGGCCCGTTCCGCAGGAGGTCCTGGACATCCGCTGGATGATCGAGGAGCTGCGGGTCAGCTATTTCGCGCACGCGCTGGGCACCGCGTTCCCGGTCTCCGACAAGCGGATCGTGAAGGCGATCGACGCCGCGGCCCCGTAGGGCCTGTCGCGGCCGTCCACCGGTGGCCGGGTGACCGTCCGGCCACCGGAAGTGAGGTCGACCGCACCCTCTGACCTCCTGTACAGTCTGTCTTCGCAGCCAGCCGCAAGGCAGCCGCGAAAACCTGGTCCTGTGGAGCAGTTTGGAGTGCTCGCCACCCTGTCAAGGTGGAGGCCGCGGGTTCAAATCCCGTCAGGACCGCAGTAACGAAAGCCCGGATCCCCTGGATCCGGGCTTTCGCGCGTATTGACTCCGGCGCCCGCCGACGAGTACTCAGAAAACAGGGGCTGTCCCTGATTTCTCGGCAGGGGACGGCGCGCATCCACCGGGAGGTGGCGCGGATGACGGCATCCACGGGCGAGGGGCTCCGGGTCGACGAGGGGTTCCGGGCCGACGAGGGATTCCGGGCCGGCACGTCGGGCACACCAGTCACACCGGGCACTTCGAACATGCCGAGCACGTCTGCCACAACGGGCACGCCCGCAACGCCCACCGCGGCCGCCGCGGTCGCCAGGACCGCCACAACTGCCACGACTGCCACGACTGCCACGACTGCCACCCGCGAACCGGTCCGGCGCCGGACGGTGGCGCGGAGCGCTCCCCGACACGAGATCCGCGCCCTGTTGCGCGCCCATCTGGCGGCCGCCACCGGCTACCGCCACCTCACCCGGCACTGCGCGGTCTGCGCCCGGCTGCTGCGGCTGGCCATGGAGCCCGTGACGGCGCCTGTGGCGGGCGGAGCGACCGAAGACCCGGCCGGTCCGCCCGGGGCGCCCGCAGGGCCTCAGAAGGGCGCACCGCGGGCCGCCGGGGAGCCGTACAGGGAGGACCCGTCACCGCCGCCCGCCGACGCACCGTCACCTGAAGGCTCCGGCCCGGCCCGTGGGCCGGGCGTCGGGCAGCGCGTCGGGCCGGGCGTCGGGCCGGTCCGTGACGGCCGGTCCTCCGCCCGGCGGGCGGAGGACGAAGGTCCTCCCGCCACGTGACCAATGGCGCGCTCCCACGCCCCTATGCAGTGGCAGGCTCGTACTTGGCAAGAGTCATGCCATGTGACGGGAGTCACCGAATCAGTTTTGAGAAGGGGTGGCCTTACACCCTTCCTACAACTGGCGAATTTAATATGTGCAATTGCACCACTCCGACGGGACCCGCCCAGGAGCCCCCGAACCGTCCCGGCACGGCCTTCCCGGGACGAGGTCGCACAGTCCCGCACAGACCCGAGCAAGCCCGCACGAGACCCATCGGGAGCCAACCGGGCGTCCGGTTTTCCCACGCCCGAACGGGCAGGGACTCGTGGACCGGTGCCCGGAACACGGCCGCCCCCGTAGGCACAAAAAAAGATCGCGCTGGACCCGGCGGAGTCCAGCGCGATCTGACGACGTGACCTGCTTGACACAGGTACGGCGCCCGTTGGGGCGGGCGCCCGTCATATGGAGCTATGGGTGGGCTATGCGGGTTGGGGGACCCAAAAGCCCAGTTGTGCTGCGGCGACAGGGGTTTTTCAGGCCTCGCTGCGCTGCTGCGGAATACCCGCAAGCAGTGCGCGGACCTCTGCCTCGCGGTACCGGCGATGTCCACCGAGCGTGCGGATGGACGTGAGCTTGCCTGCCTTGGCCCAACGGGTAACCGTCTTCGGGTCCACGCGGAACATCGTGGCAACCTCAGCCGGGGTCAGCAGCGGCTCGGCATCAGGGGTGCGAGCGGTCATGAGCGGCCTCCTCGGGAGAACCGAACCATCTCGGTTCTTTCCTCTAAATTCTGCACCTTGACCCACGTTGCCCGAAATGGCGGACGCGGGCCGAGTCGGTTATAGGACGAACGGCTTGTCCTCGGCACTACAACTACACCATCCGTCCAGCCACGTCGGCCAAACCGATGGAATTGCCCTCCCAGGTGTTCATCAGCGACGGAAGCCGATGGACCATGCCATAGCGGACAGTCACACCACCGTGACGATCAGTCACAGAGCGATCAGGAGTCGTCAGACCCCCCATAGAGCGCAATGCAGAGCACTTCGCCCATAATTGGACGAACAGAGTCCTCCCCGGACTCCTTGTCCTATTTTGGCACGAGGAGTAGGTAAGGGCGCAAGGGCCCCGTAAGTGCTATCCATCACGCTTGAGGCAAAGGCCCGGTTCGGGACGTAGGTCCTAAGACAACAGGAGTACGCTTCCGCCTCTTCACCCTCACGTGTCACACAGGACGCAGGTTCATCGAGTATCAGTTCGCGAACTGACGATCCCTTACGGACCTCCAGCGCTCCGAAAGACGGGCGTACGCCTCGCTCGCGCCCTCGGCGTCACCGGCGCGCAGCGCCGAGATGCTCTCGGCCACATCGGCGGCGCTCCGGTCCTCGGCCAGATCCTTCGCCGGCAGGGCGTGCACCAGCCCGCCGTAGTCCAGCTCGACCAGCGCTCGCGGATGGAACTCCTCCAGCCAGCGGCCGACATCCACCAGGCCCTCGGTGAGCGGTCCTTCGTCCATCGTCTCGCGCAGCGTCTTCAGTGCCCGCGCCAGCCGGCGCCGCGCCTGGACCATCGGCGTCCGGTACCGCAGGACGGCCGGCTCGCCGTCCTCGCCCGCCGCCCGGTGCTCGCGCTCCTCGTCCGAGACGAGGACGAACCAGCGCACCGGGACCTGCCACACCGCCGTCCTGATCCAGGGCCGGGCGTCCGGATTGCGCTCCGACCAGCGTTCGTGGTCGGCGACGGCCTGCCCGCGCACCACCGGCGGCAGCACCGCGTCGAGCACCGGCCCGGGGAACATGTCCGCCAGCCCGTCCAGCGCCAGCCAGCCGCGCAGCCGGGTCCGCCACGGGCAGACGCACACCACACCGTCCACCTCGGCGACGAACGCGTCGGCGCTCTCGTGGGCCGGCACGCCGGTCGGCGGGGTCGCCGCCAAGTCGGCCAGCGAGCGGCGCAGTTCGTCCTGGGCCGTGGGAAGCAGGTCGCGACCGGCATAGCGCGACCAGTGGGCGCGTTCGGCCTCCGGGAAGGCCGCCAGTGGCTCGTAGACCCGGAGGTAGGACGCGTAAGGGACGAGCACCGAAGACACCACCGACATGCAGTGATCGTGTCACGCCCGTACTCCGGTCGTGGGTGATCCGCGGCACTGGATCAGATCTCCGCCGGTGCGGGACCGACGGCCTTAAGCTCTTGCCACGGGCTGTCCGCACCGGACGGCCCGCGGCTCTCCCCACCTTCAGGAGGGCCTCTCCGCCGCTTCGTAATTGGGAGTCACCACCGTGACCGATGTGACCGGCGAGCCTGTCGACGCACTGCACACCCTGTTCCACTCGGATCAGGGTGGCCACGAACAAGTCGTGCTCTGTCAGGACCGTGCCAGCGGCCTCAAGGCCGTCATCGCCATCCACTCCACCGCCCTGGGCCCGGCCCTGGGCGGTACCCGTTTCTACCCGTACGCCTCCGAGCAGGCCGCCGTCGCGGACGCGCTGAACCTCGCACGCGGCATGTCGTACAAGAACGCCCTGGCCGGGCTCGACCACGGTGGCGGCAAGGCCGTCATCATCGGAGACCCGGAGGCCTTCGAGGGCGACCGCAGGACCGAACTGCTCCTGGCCTACGGCCGGTCCGTGGCCTCGCTCGGCGGCCGCTACGTGACGGCCTGCGACGTCGGCACGTACGTCGCCGACATGGACGTCGTGGCCCGCGAGTGCCGCTGGACCACCGGCCGCTCCCCCGAGAACGGCGGCGCCGGCGACTCATCGGTGCTCACCGCGTTCGGCGTCTTCCAGGGCATGCGGGCCTCGGCCCAGCACCTCTGGGGCGACCCGACGCTGCGTGGCCGGAAAGTGGGGGTCGCCGGAGTCGGCAAGGTCGGCCACCACCTGGTCGAGCACCTGCTGGCGGACGGGGCCCAGGTCACGATCACCGATGTGCGCGAGGAGTCCGTGCGCCGGATCACCGAGAAGCACCCCGGGGTCGCCGTCGCGGCGGACACCGAAACCCTGATCCGCACCGCGGGCCTGGACATCTACGCCCCGTGCGCCCTCGGCGGCGCACTGAACGACGACACCGTTCCGGTGCTCACCGCCTCGGTGGTGTGCGGCGCGGCCAACAACCAGCTCGCCCACCCGGGTGTGGAGAAGGACCTGGCCGACCGCGCGATCCTGTACGCACCCGACTACGTGGTGAACGCCGGCGGCGTCATCCAGGTCGCGGACGAGCTGCACGGCTTCGACTTCGAGCGGTGCCGGACCAAGGCGGCGAAGATCTTCGACACGACGCTGGCCATATTCGCACGTGCGAAGAGTGACGGCATTCCGCCGGCCGCCGCGGCCGACCGGATCGCCGAACAGCGGATGGCCGACGCCGCCGCCGGCCTCTGACCGTGGCCGGCCTCTGACCGTCGCCGAACGCGCAGGGGGCCCTACAGGGCGTCATCCCCCGCGCACGGCCTGCCGCACCCGCCGGTCGGGGAGACATGCCTCACCCCGGTCGGCGGGTCGCATGCCGAGAAGAGGTTAAAATCGCAGTTGACCAGCGAGGAGATGGCTTCTCGCGGGTCCTCTTCCGGGGCATGTGACGCGGGCGGCGTACCGTATGGCCGCGGAAGCAGGTACCGTTAAAGCTCTACAGGCACGGTCTCTCTGCCGAGAGTCCGTCCTGAAACATGAACGCGTGTCAAGACTCTGGGGCCGTCGAGCCCCGTCACCGAGGGGGTCGAGCCATGGGGCGCGGCCGGGCAAAGGCCAAGCAGACAAAGGTCGCCCGTCAGCTGAAGTACAGCAGCGGCGGGACTGACCTGTCGCGTCTGGCCAATGAGCTGGGCGCATCACCTTCGAGTCAACCACCGAACGCCGAGCCGTTCGAGGATGACGACGAGGAGGATGACCCGTACGCACAGTACGCGGATCAGTACAACGACGACGATGACGAGGACGAGGACGATCAGTCCGGTCCGTCGTCACAGCGCCGCGGCGCTTGACCTCGCGCTGACACATCAACCCGGTCCGGGCCTGCCCCGGACCGGGTTCTGTGCTGTCCCGATCCGGAGCGTGTGCCGTCCCTGGCCGCCGGGCGGGCCATATCGACCCGCCCGGCGTCCGGGACCGTGTGCCTTGTCCGCGCTTCAGCGCGCGTACCCGCCCACGAGCTCCGCGCCCGTCGTATGCGCGCCTCGGTCGGTGATCTCGCCGGCGATCCAGGAGTCGACGCCTCGGTCGGCCAGTGTCGTCAGGGCCGCGTCGGCCGACTCGGCCGGGACGATCGCGATCATGCCGACGCCCATGTTCAGCGTCTTCTCCAGCTCCAGCTGCTCGACCTGACCGGCCTTGCCGACGAGGTCGAAGACCGCGCCGGGCGTCCAGGTGGAGCGGTCCACCGTCGCGTGCAGCCCGTCCGGGATGACCCGGGCCAGGTTGTTGGCCAGGCCACCGCCGGTGACGTGGCTGAAGCCGTGCACCTCGGTCGTACGGGTCAGCGCCAGGCAGTCCAGGGAGTAGATCCTGGTGGGCTCCAGGAGCTCCTCGCCGAGCGTCCGGCCGAACTCCTCGACCTGGCGGTCCAGCGTCCAGCCGGCCCGGTCGAAGACGACGTGGCGGACGAGCGAGTACCCGTTGGAGTGAAGCCCGGACGACGCCATCGCGATGACGGCGTCACCCTTGCGGATGCGGTCGGGGCCCAGCAGTCTGTCGGCCTCCACCACGCCCGTACCGGCGCCGGCGACGTCGAAGTCGTCCGGGCCGAGCAGGCCGGGGTGCTCGGCGGTCTCGCCGCCGACCAGGGCGCAGCCCGCCAGCACACAGCCTTCGGCGATGCCCTTGACGATGGCCGCGACACGCTCGGGGTGCACCTTGCCGACGCAGATGTAGTCGGTCATGAAGAGCGGTTCGGCACCGCAGACGACCAGGTCGTCCACGACCATGCCGACGAGGTCGTGGCCGATCGTGTCGTACACGCCCATCTGGCGGGCGAGGTCGACCTTGGTGCCGACGCCGTCGGTGGCGGAGGCGAGCAGCGGACGCTCGTAGCGCTTGAGGGCCGAGGCGTCGAAGAGTCCGGCGAAGCCGCCGAGGCCGCCGAGGCCCGCGACCTCGGGGCGCTGGGTCTTCTTCACCCACTCCTTCATCAGCTCGACGGCACGGTCGCCGGCCTCGATGTCGACGCCCGCTGCCGCGTAGGAAGCACCTGTTGTCTCAGACATTGCCTGGGATCTTTCGTGTGGAGATACGGGGCTGGTGGGAGGGCCGGCGGACGGTCCTGGTCACGGACGGCGCAGCGCGTCGGCCGCGGCGGTCGCCGCAGGGCCTGCCGCCAGCTCGGTCTCCAGCAGCTGCTTGCCGAGCAGCTCCGGGTCGGGGAGCTCCATCGGGTACTCGCCGTCGAAGCAGGCGCGGCAGAGGTTCGGCTTGTCGATCGTCGTCGCCTCGATCATCGCGTCGATCGAGATGTACGAGAGCGAGTCGGCCCCCATCGACGTGGCGATCTCGTCGACGGACATGCCGTTGGCGATCAGCTCGGCGCGGGTCGCGAAGTCGATCCCGAAGAAGCAGGGCCACTTCACCGGGGGGGACGAGATCCTGATGTGGATCTCGGCGGCGCCCGCCTCGCGGAGCATCCGGACCAGCGCGCGCTGGGTGTTGCCGCGGACGATCGAGTCGTCGACGACCACCAGGCGCTTGCCCTTGATGACTTCCTTGAGCGGGTTCAGCTTGAGCCGGATACCCAGCTGCCGGATCGTCTGGGACGGCTGGATGAAGGTCCGGCCGACGTAGGCGTTCTTGACCAGTCCGACGCCGAACGGGATTCCGCTGGCCTCCGCGTAGCCGACGGCGGCAGGAGTGCCGGATTCCGGGGTCGCTATGACCAGATCCGCCTCGACCGGGGCCTCGGCGGCCAGCTTGCGGCCCATCTCCACGCGGGAGAGGTAGACGTTCCGCCCGGCGATATCGGTGTCGGGGCGGGCCAGGTACACGTACTCGAAGACACAGCCCTTGGGCTTCGCTTCCGCGAACCGGGAGGTGCGCAGGCCGTTCTCGTCGATGGCGATGAGCTCGCCCGGCTCGATCTCGCGGACGAAACTGGCACCGCAGATGTCGAGGGCGGCGGACTCGGAGGCCACCACCCAGCCACGCTCGAGGCGGCCGAGCACCAGCGGGCGGATGCCCTGCGGGTCACGGGCGGCGTAGAGGGTGTGCTCGTCCATGTAGACGAGGGAGAAGGCGCCCTTCACGTCGGGAAGCACCTTGGTGGCGGCTTCCTCGATCGTGAGCGGCTTGCCCTCGTCATCGGTCTGGCCGGCGAGCAGCGCGGTCACCAGATCGGTGTCGTTGGTCGCGGCGACCTGGGTGGCGCGGCCGTCCTTGCGCGGGAGGTCTGCGACCATCTCGGCGAGCTGGGCCGTGTTCACCAGGTTGCCGTTGTGACCCAGGGCGATCGAGCCGTGCGCGGTCGCACGGAACGTCGGCTGCGCGTTCTCCCACACCGAGGCACCGGTGGTGGAGTAGCGGGCATGACCGACCGCGATATGGCCCTGGAGCGATCCCAGGGAAGTTTCGTCGAAGACCTGCGAGACCAGTCCCATGTCCTTGAAGACCAGGATCTGGGACCCGTTGCTCACTGCGATGCCCGCGGACTCCTGTCCACGGTGCTGCAGGGCATACAGTCCGAAATAGGTGAGCTTGGCGACCTCTTCGCCCGGAGCCCAGACACCGAAGACGCCGCAAGCGTCCTGGGGGCCTTTCTCTCCGGGGAGCAGGTCGTGGTTGAGTCGTCCATCACCACGAGGCACGCCACCGAGTGTAGGCGAGATCGACCACTGGTCCGAATGGGGACACCTGGCCGCAGCCCGGGTCGGACGCCCCCGCAGCCGCCTCCGAATGCCGCAGGGCCGGTGACGCAGGGTGATGGGCGCGCGGGGCCGACGACGGGCGGCGAGGGCCGCAGGGCAGTAGTCGCCCGGATCACCGGCGGATTACCGACCGGTTCCGGCCGGCGGGCCGAGCCTCCGACAGACCGGATCGTGGCACTCCGTTAGCTGACCCCCAGCACCGTCCGGCGGGGTGGCCGAACGCTCGTTTCGTGGTGAGCCTCACATCGTCCGGCAGCCATGACGACCGGCACGACGACCGGTATGCGGTATCTGGGGGGGGAGCGGAAGGGGCGCTGGGCTGACGTGTGATGCGCGCGGGGCCGGGGCTCGCGGGTTCATGGGATCGAGGGTTCGAGGGTTCGCGACTTCGGGGCTTCGGGGCTTCGGGGCTTCGGGGCTTCGGGAGTGGTCCTGCGGTGGCGGCGGTACAGACCGGGCGGTCGGTCTCGAACCGGCCCTGAACAGTCTCGAACCAATCCCTGCCGACCCCGATTCGATGCCGGACGGTCTCGAACCGATGCGGTCGGCCCGGGTGAGCTGGTTCTCGGCCCCCAGCCCGTCCACCCCTCAGCGCATCCGCCCCTCAGCGCATCCGCGGCTCAGCTCATCTGCGGCTCAGCTCATCAAGGGAAGCAGTGCGGCGAGGTCGGCTCGCTCGCCGCTGGCGCTGACCTTCGCCGCGTCGAGTGCCTGCGCCCACTCCGCCCGCCCGGTGGCCAGCCGGAACCAGGTGACCGGGTCGGTCTCGACGACGTTGGGCGGCGTGCCCCGGGTGTGCTTCGGGCCCTGGACGCACTGGACGACGGCGAACGGCGGGACCCGCACCTCGACCGAACCGCCCGGCGCCTTCTCCGCCAGCGCGTCGGCGAGCAACCGGGTACAGGCGGCGAGGGCCTGGCGGTCGTACGGGATGTCGAGCCCGGCCGCCTCGTTGAGGTCGTACGTGTGGACGACCAGCTCCACGGCCCGGGTGACCAGGAAGTCGCCGAGCCGCATGACACCGACCCGGGTGGGCAGCAGGCGGTCCTGGGAGGCGCCGGCCACGACCGCCTCGAAGCGGTCGGCCACCTCCCCGTACAGCGCGCCCAGATCCTGGTGACCTGCGGCGGCCGACTCCGCCACGTCCTCCGCGATGCGTCCGGCCCGCCCGGCGGTGGAGAACGGCCACTCCAGCAGCGTGACCTCGGGCTTGGCGAGGGCCGGCTCGGGGAGCTCCAGGTTCTGACTGACGTGCGAGAGCGCCATGGTCAGGTGGACGGCCAGCTCTCGCACCGTCCAGGTACCGAGACCGCTCGGCCCTTCGAGCTGCCGGTCCGTCAGGGCAGCGACGGCTGCTCGGACATGGGCGAACTGCGCCAGGACCGCGGTGCGGGTCCTGACCGGGTCATAGCGGCGGACGCGCTTCTGGGACGGCGGCATGACCAGGAGCCTACGGCTTCGCCCCCGGAGCCTTTCAGTCGTCGCCCCGAGCCCGGGTCGCGTAGTCGCCCAGCCCCTTCTCGAGCAGGTCGAATCCGCGCCCGGCGATCGCCACGGCGTCCGCCGCGATCTCCTCGGCCGACTCCCCCGCCAACAGCCGGCGGTGGTTCTCGGTGATCAGCGCGTTGCGAGTGCCGATGAGCTGGGAGGCCACGATGCGCGCAATGGCCGACTCCTCACCCTCTTCGACCAGGACATCGGTCAGCTGATCGAAGGTGAGCACGAAGAAGGCATGGGCCCGGGTGAGCAGGGCGGGCGTCTGCTGGATGAGCTGAAGAATCCCGAGCGCCAGCGGCGAATCGCTCATACCCACCGAGGCGTCCCGGTCCTCGACGGCGGTCAGGAAGTGGCGGCGCACGGCGGCCACGGCGGACTCACCGGGCTGCCGGTCGCGCACCACCTGAGCGACGTCACCGATGTGTTCCTCCATCGGTGCGAAGACCAGGTCCTCTTTGCTGTCGAAGTAGTTGAAGACCGTCATCTTCGACACATCGGCCGCTTCAGCGATCTCCGCGACCGAGACCTGGTCGAAGCCACGCTCGGTGAAGAGCGTCATGGCCTCACTCAGCAGACGCCGTCGCGTCTGGATCTTCTTGCGCTCGCGCAGGCTCAGCCCCTCAGTCATGACATCACTGTACCAGGATGAAATTTAAGCCTGGATGAAAATTTGACTCAGTATACTTAGATCGGGAGAGTGGGTCGGCACCGTACTGAGCCGGGTGTACGCAGCCCGCGGACCGGGCGGGCCCTCCGGCTAGATCGGTCAGCTGACGGGAGCCGCCCACCAGCAGGCGCTGCACGCCTTCACCTCGTCGGTCAACGTGGTGTTCTGCTGCGCCACCGCCGTGATGACCGTCGCCGTTTTCCTGGCCACCCGGCTGCCCGGGGCCGTCCGGACTCAGGTGGCCTGAGCACCTCTCGGCTCCTCGGCCGGACTTCCGTGAACTGCTGCCCCGACCGTGAATATCTCGCCGTTGCCCGGCACTCCCGCCCCCCGCCAGGTAAATGGAATTCCCACCGCCACATCCAGGTCCGGATCGTCCATCAGCTGGAAATGCACATGCGGTTCGGTGGAATTCCCGGAGTTTCCGCACTCGGCGAGCTGCTGCCCGGCCCGGACCCTCTCCCCCGCCCGTACCCGGAGCGACCCGTGTCGCAGATGGGCGTACATGGCATAGGTGCCGTCGCCCAGGTCAAGCACGATGTGGTTTCCGACGACGGCGCCGGCACCGCGCATGTCCCGCACGGACGCCTCGATCAGCATCAAGTAGACGAGCGCCGGGAAGGAGTTGCGGCTGAGGTGGTCGCGGCTGTCGTGCGAGGCGTGCACGACCGTGCCGTCGGCCACCGCGAGGAGCGGCGCCCCGAAGGCCGGGAAGTGGTGGTTCCGCCGGGCTATCGGCCACACGGCGCGGAACTTCGGGCGGGAGGGCGGAGCCGGCTCGCCCTCGGGCACCGCAGGGGACTCGGGCGCCGCAAGGGACTCAGGCATCGCAAGGGACTCGGGTGCCGCGACAGGCTCGGGCCCCGTCGCGGGCCCCGTCCCGGGCTCCGCCACGATGTCGATCGCGTACGTCTGCCCGTAGGCGTGCACCCCGTGGCTGGGCACCTTGTCCGCAGGGCTGTTCAGGGCCTTCCAGCGCCCCGTCACCGGCGGCCCGACCTCCACCGCGGACGGCGGGTCCGCCATCGCGGCCCGGCCCCTGCGCCCCGTCGTCAGGCCGAGGGCGACCGCGGCGGCGGCAGGCACCCAGGTCAGCCAGTACGGGAACGGCGGCCGGGGAAAGAGGCTGATGACCACCATCACGAAGAAGGCGATCCAGCAGACCCGGTACAACACCATGACAGCTTTACGGACGGACATGACTTCCCCCTGGATTGCCTGTTTCGTCGTACGCGTTCATCGAATTGCTCTTGGCACGCGTTGCTCGAATTACTCGTCGCCCTCGGTCGCGTCGTCGCCCTTGGTCGCGTCGTCGCCCTCGGTCGCGTCGTCGCCCTCGGTCGCGTCGTCGCCCTTGGCCGTCGTCGCCCTTGGCGCTCGTCCTCGTGCGCGTCCCTCAGGGCCTGGCCGCCGTGAGGACCACCAGCAGCGGCACCACCCGTACGCCCGGGACCTCGTACCGTCCCCGGCCCGTCGTGTGCAGCCAGCCCGCGCCGGTCAGCTGACGCAGATGGTGGTAGATCTGCCCCGTCGTACCGGTCTCGTCGAGCGCGGCGAGCTCTGCGGCCGTGCGCCGACCACCGAGGATCTCCCGCAGCAACCGCAGCCGCACCGGATGCCCGAGCGCGGCGAACGACTCGGCGGCATCCGACCAGTCGGCACCCGAACCCCCGCCACCAGGCCTACCGGGCCCACCAAGACCGCCAGGTTCACCGGAATCACCCGGACCAGCCGGGCCACCCGCCTCGTCCGCCTTTCCGTCGGAGCCGGCTCCCAGCAGCTGCTCCGTGAGCGCGCCGTACTGCCACTCATACCGCTCGCCCGTCGGCAGCCGGACCGCACCGGTGTACATCACCCCGCCGTCGGCCGCACCGGCCTCGGAAAGCTGCTGCTTGAGCCCTTCAAGGGCCCAGAAGTCGGCCCCTGTCGGACGCGGCACATCTCTGTGGTCACCCATGAGCGCCTCAAGCCGACGCTCCAGTTCCGAGACCCGCTCCTCCAGCTCCATTCCTCAAAATTACGTAACTACGTAATCCCCGTCAAGCACGCACGGCAAACTCGCGGCACGGAGCGCAGAGCGCAGAACGCACAGCACGCGCACAACGCACGCAGAAGCCCCCGACCGGTCGGACCGGTCGGGGGCTTCTGCGTGCGTTCCGTGCTCTGAGTTCCGTGCTCTGAGTTCCGCGCTCCGCGCTCGCGAACCTACGCGAGCAACGCCGGGATGGTTCCCTCGTGCGCCGTGCGCAGCTCGCTCAGCGGAATGCTGAACTCGCCCTGGACCTCGATCTCCTCGCCGTCCACGACACCGATCCGGACCACGGGCAGACCCCGCGCCCCGCACATGTCGTTGAAGCGGAGCTCCTCGCTGCGCGGGATCGAGACGATCGCGCGTCCCGCGGACTCGGAGAACAGGAAGGTGAACGCGTCCAGGCCGTCCGGCACGACCAGCCGGGCACCCTTGCCGCCGCGCAGGCAGGACTCGGTGACCGCCTGGATCAGGCCGCCGTCGGACAGGTCGTGCGCCGCGTCGATCATGCCGTCGCGGGATGCCGAGATCAGGATCTCGCCGAGCAGCTTCTCGCGGCCCAGGTCGACCTTGGGCGGCATGCCGCCGAGGTGGTTGTGGATGACCTCGGACCAGGCCGAGCCGCCGAACTCCTCGTCCGTGTCGCCGAGCAGGTAGAGGAGCTGGCCCTCTTCCTTGAAGGCGACCGGCGTACGCCGGGTGACGTCGTCGATCACACCGAGCACGGCCACGACCGGCGTCGGGTGGATCGCCGTCTCGCCGGTCTGGTTGTACAGCGAGACGTTGCCGCCGGTGACCGGGGTGCCCAGCTCCAGGCAGCCGTCCGCCAGACCACGGGTGGCCTCGGCGAACTGCCACATGACGTCCGGGTCCTCGGGCGAACCGAAGTTCAGGCAGTCCGAGATGGCGAGCGGCTTGGCGCCGGAGGCGGCTACGTTGCGGTACGACTCCGCCAGCGCGAGCTGCGCGCCGGTGTACGGGTCGAGCTTGGCGTACCGGCCGTTGCCGTCGGTCGCCATGGCCACGCCGAGGTTGGACTCCTCGTCGATGCGGACCATTCCGGCGTCCTCGGGCATCGCGAGCACGGTGTTGCCCTGCACGAACCGGTCGTACTGGTCCGTGATCCAGGACTTCGAGGCCTGGTTCGGGGAGGAGACCAGCCGCAGGACCTGCTCGCGCAGCTCCGCGCCGTTGGCCGGACGGGCCAGCTTTCCGGCGTCGTCGGCCTGCAGCGCGTCCTGCCAGGACGGGCGGGCGAACGGGCGGTGGTAGGTCGGGCCCTCGTGGGCGACGGACCTCGGCGGCACGTCCACGATCTGCTCGCCGTGCCAGAAGATCTCCAGCTGGGAGCCCTCGGTCACCTCACCGATAACGGTGGCGATGACGTCCCACTTCTCGCAGATCTCCAGGAAGCGGTCCACGTGCTGCGGCTCGACGATCGCGCACATGCGCTCCTGCGACTCGCTCATGAGGATTTCCTCGGGCGAGAGGGAGGAGTCGCGCAGCGGCACGGTGTCCAGCTCGACGCGCATGCCGCCCGAACCGGCCGAGGCCAGCTCGGAGGTGGCACAGGAGAGCCCGGCGCCGCCGAGGTCCTGGATGCCCGCGACGAGCTTCTCCTTGAAGATCTCCAGGGTGCACTCGATGAGGAGCTTCTCCTGGAACGGGTCGCCGACCTGGACGGCCGGGCGCTTGGCCGGACCGGTCGAGTCGAAGGTCTCCGAGGCCAGCACCGAGACGCCGCCGATGCCGTCGCCGCCGGTGCGGGCGCCGTACAGGATGACCTTGTTGCCGGGCCCGGAGGCCTGGGCGAGGTGGATGTCCTCGTGCTTCATCACGCCGATGCAGCCGGCGTTGACGAGCGGGTTGCCCTGGTAGCAGGCGTCGAAGACGACCTCGCCGCCGATGTTCGGCAGGCCCAGGCAGTTGCCGTAGCCGCCGATGCCCGCGACGACGCCCGGCAGGACGCGCCGGGTGTCGGGGTGGTCGGCCGCGCCGAAGCGCAGCGGGTCGACGACCGCGACCGGGCGGGCGCCCATGGCGAGGATGTCGCGGACGATGCCGCCGACGCCGGTGGCCGCGCCCTGGTAGGGCTCGATGTACGAGGGGTGGTTGTGCGACTCGACCTTGAAGGTGACCGCGTAACCCTGACCGACGTCGACCACACCGGCGTTCTCGCCGATGCCGACGAGCATCGCTTCGTTCTCGGGGACCTTCTCGCCGAACTGCTTGAGGTGGACCTTGCTGCTCTTGTAGGAGCAGTGCTCGGACCACATCACGGAGTACATGGCGAGCTCGGCGCCGGTGGGACGGCGGCCCAGGATCTCGCGGATCCGGGCGTACTCGTCCTCCTTGAGGCCGAGGTCCTTCCAGGGCTGCTCGGTGTCCGGGGTTTCGGCCGCGTGCTTGACCGTGTCCAGGCTCATGCGTTGACCAGCTTCTTGATGATCGAGGTGAAGAAACCGAGACCGTCGGTGCCACCGGTGCCGATCAGCGGCTCGACGGCGTGCTCCGGGTGCGGCATCAGGCCGACGACGTTGCCCGCGGCGTTGGTGATGCCGGCGATGTCACGCAGCGAGCCGTTGGGGTTGACGTCCACGTAGCGGAACGCGACACGGCCCTCGGCCTCCAGCTCGTCGAGCGTGTGCTCGTCGGCGGTGTAGCGGCCGTCCATGTTCTTGAGCGGTACGGAGATCTCCTGGCCCTCGGAATAGTCCGAGGTCCATGCGGTACCGGCGTTCTCGACGCGCAGCTTCTGGTCGCGGCAGATGAAGTGCAGGTGGTTGTTGCGCAGCATCGCGCCGGGCAGCAGATGCGCCTCGGTCAGGATCTGGAAGCCGTTGCAGATGCCGAGAACCGGCATGCCCGCCTTCGCCTGCTCGATCACCGTCTCCATGACCGGCGAGAACCGGGAGATGGCTCCGGCCCGCAGATAGTCGCCGTAGGAGAAACCGCCCGCCAGGATGACCGCGTCGACCTGGTGCAGGTCCTTGTCGCGGTGCCACAGCGATACGGGCTCGGCGCCGGCGACCCGTACGGCCCGAAGGCTGTCCTGGTCGTCGAGGGTGCCCGGAAAAGTGACGACTCCGATACGAGCAGTCACTTCGACTCCTCGGCCTTCTCCACCTTCACGGTGAAGTCCTCGATCACGGTGTTGGCGAGGAACGTCTCGGCCATCTCGTGAATACGGGTGAGGGCGGCCTCGTCGACCGGTCCCTCGACCTCCAGCTCGAAACGCTTTCCCTGACGTACGTCCGCGATTCCCTCGAAGCCGAGACGGGGCAGCGCACGCTGCACAGCCTGTCCCTGCGGGTCGAGGATCTCGGGCTTGAGCATGACGTCGACTACGACGCGTGCCACTGGCACTCCCGGTGTGGTGGTGTGGTGCGGCTGTTTCTCCGGGGGGTTCCCCAGGACCCCCGCGGGTCCACTCAGCGTACCTGTCCAGAAATTCTACGCGGGTAGATATCGGACGGCAGAGATCACATCGGGATTTCGACCGCGCCGGCGAAGGCGGCGGGGACACAACTGCGGATCTACTGCGGATGCCACATGGGATGCAAAAATCCCTGCGCAAAAATCCCCACCAGCCGCACAGATAGCGGGCTGACACGCGCAGGTAATTGGGTGGGCTTCACAATGCGGTGCCCATCGCTGTACAAATGATTACCGGGGAAAGCGGCATTGCCCCGGAACGGCCGACAACAGTCGGCCCTCATCCGCGCTCACAGCCGGAAGGCCGGCATCCGCGCATGTCAGGCGCGCCGATGCCGCAGGAAAGGACCGATATCCGTGGCTCAGCGCGTAGTGGTCACACTCTCCGACGACATCGACGGGGGAGCGGCAGCGGAAACGGTCACCTTCGCGCTGGACGGGAAGTCGTACGAGATCGACCTCAATCCGTCCAATGCAAAGAAACTGCGCAAGGCCCTGGCTCCGTACATGGCGGCCGGCCGTAAGCAGACAAATGCCGGCAAGCACGGCAAGGTTCCCGTCTCGTACCGGCACACCTCGCTCGCACCCGACCCGGCGGCCGTACGCGCCTGGGCCCGGTCGCACCGGATGGAGGTGCCGGCCCGCGGCCGGATTCCCAAGAAGGTCTACGAGGCGTTCCAGGAAGCCAGTTGAGCGGAAGCTCCGGGCGGCCGGTGCCGGACGGGGGCCTCACACCGTCCGGCACCGGCCTCTTCGACGACACCTCGCGGGAGCCGACTTGCGCGACACCCCCGCAGGTCGGCTAGAGTCTGGAGCACGCCGAAGGGCAAGGCCGAAAAGCCGGACCTCAAGCAGCGTGCGGGTGTAGTTCAGTAGTAGAACATCCCCCTTCCAGGGGGAAGGCGCAGTGTGCAATTCCTGTCACCCGCTCTGCATCACTCTTCCTCAACCACTCCGGTGGATCGGGTAGAGTAGTGCTCGCTCCACCGGTGAAAGCCGAGTGGTTGCAATGCGGACGTAGCTCAGTTGGTAGAGCGCAACCTTGCCAAGGTTGAGGTCGCCAGTTCGAACCTGGTCGTCCGCTCGTCAAGCAAGAAGCCCCCGGCCTTTCGGCCGGGGGCTTCTTCGTGTGCCGTGAGACTCCCTCGTATTCGATCTCGGTCATATCCGCCTCCCCGCACGGCGTTCGCTCCCCTCACGGCGTTCGCTCCCCTCATGACGTCCGGTACCTCACGGCGTTCGCTCCCCCATGACGTCCGGTACCCCATGACGTTTGTCATGTACTGCGATGACAGCTCGCACTGCTCCCGGCACCGTCCGGGAGGAAGTCTTGACTCATGACCTTCGACGAAAATCCCCATGAGTGCGTGATCGAGGCGGCCGATGTCCGACGCAGTTATGCGGGCGGCTTCGAGGCCGTGGCCGGCGTCTCCTTCTCCGTGGCACGCGGCGAGCTGTTCGCCCTGCTCGGCACGAACGGCGCCGGCAAGACCTCCACCGTCGAACTGCTGGAAGGCCTGGCCCGTCCCGACAGCGGCACGGTGCGCGTGCTCGGCCACGACCCCTTCGCGGAACGCGCCGCCGTCCGCCCGAGGATCGGAGTGATGCTCCAGGAGGGCGGCTTCCCCTCCGACCTGACGACCACCGAGACCGTACGGATGTGGGCCGGCTGCACCAGCGGGGCCCGGCCCACCGGCGAGGCCCTGGACCTGGTGGGGCTCGGCCACCGGGCGCGCGTCCGCGTCAAGCAGCTCTCCGGCGGTGAGCGGCGACGGCTGGACCTCGCGCTCGCCCTGCTCGGCCGGCCCGAGGTGCTCTTCCTCGACGAACCGACCACCGGGCTCGACGCCGAGGGCCGGCGCGACACCTGGACGCTGGTGCGCCGCCTCCAGGAGGGCGGCATCACCGTGCTGCTCACCACGCACTACCTGGAGGAGGCCGAGGCGCTCGCCGACCGGCTGGCGATCATGCACCGGGGACGGGTCGTGACCTCGGGCACCACCGCGGAGGTGACGGCCGAGCGCCCGTCCCGGATCCGGTTCGAGCTCCCCGCCGGAACGGCGCCCGGACAGTTGCCGCTGAACCTGCGCGCGGCGGCCGACGGACCCCGGATCGAGATCCGTACCCACCGCCTCCAGGACTCGCTTGCGGAACTGCTGCGCTGGGCAACGGAGTCCGGCATCCAGCTGATCGGGCTCGACGCCCGGTCCGCCTCGCTCGAGGAGGCCTTCCTCGACATCGCGAGGTCGGCGGCGGAGAACGAGCCCACGACCCGCTACGGAACCAGGAACGCAACCGAGTCCGAGACCGAAGAGGTGGCTGCGGCATGACGACCGCGACAACGCGTGCGAACACCACGACGACCGGATCCCCGACCGCCACCACCACGGCCCGGGGGCGGCTGACAGCCCTCGGCCGGGCCGAACTGACGCTGCTCCTGCGCAACCGGACGGCCGTCTTCGTCGCCCTGTTGATGCCCGCCGCCATGGTCATGGCCATGAAATCGACGTTCGAACAGATCGATCTCGGCGGGACCGGACTGACCGTTGCCGGAGCGGCGCTCACCGGCGGCATCGGAACGGTCCTCATCCAGGCCGTCTACATGAACATGGTCGCCGCCTATGTGGCGCGGCGCGAGGAACTGGTGCTGAAGCGGCTGCGCACCGGCGAGGTCACCGACGGGGAGATCCTGACCGGAACCGCGCTGCCCGCGGGCGCACTGGCCCTGACACAGACCGCGTTGATCATCGTGGCCGGTACCGTCTTCCTCGGACTCGGCGCACCCGAACGCCCCGAGCTGCTCCTGCTGGGGCTGGTGATGGGCCTGGTGCTGCTGACGGCACTGGCGGCGGCCACCGCGGTGATCACCCGTACCGTCCAGACCGCCCAGCTGACGACCCTCCCGCTGTTCTTCGCCTCCATGGCGGGCTCCGGGCTCTTCGTGCCCCTGGAGGTGCTTCCGGACCGGCTCGCGTCGGTGTGCGAGCTCCTGCCGCTGACCGGCGTGATGACGCTCGTACGGGCCGGCTGGCTGGGCACCACCGAGGGCACGGACCTGCTGGGCGCCGCGCTGACCGGGTTGGTCTGGACCGTGGTCGCGGTGTTTGCTGTCAGGCGATGGTTCCGCTGGGATCCGCGACGCTGAGGGGTGTGGTGGCGTGCTGACGCGCGTACGTGGCTGGCGCCGCGGCTGGCAGGAACGCAGCAAGCTGGAGCGGATCGACCTGTACACCCGGCTGACCATGTCGGTGATCCCCTGGATCTTCACCCTGTCGTGGCAGCTGACCCCGTTCGCCTCGGGCATCCGCCACGCGCCGCTCCCGCTGGCGCTGGGACTGGCGCTGCTCCTGGTCTGCGTGGCCCAGTGCGTGCTCAGCAACCGCAATGTGCGGCCTTCGTACGCCGTCTACAACGGCACGGCCGAGTTCCCCCGGCGGCGGTTGATCGCACCGGCGGCCCTGCTGCTGGTCGGACAGGGCCTGCTGGCGGCGCTGGCCGCCGTGGACGGGGTCGACCCCCCGGGGCTGCTGATGATGGCGATGAACGTACCGCTGGCGCTGGTGATGACGCAGGTGCTGCTGGTCCCGGTCCGTACGTTCCTCTTCCAGTCGCTCGGCCTCGTCGCACTGACCGTCGGCGCCCTCGCGGCGGCCGGGGTGCGCGGCGGCCTGCTGGCCGGTGTGGTGCCGGCCACGCTCTTCGGCTGTCTGCTGGTGCTGATCTCCATCCGGCCCAGCGCCTGGAGCCTGAGCGTGATGTGGCAGGCGGAGGAGGCCCGCGACGTGCAGGCCAGGCTCGCGGTCGCCGAGGAGCGGCTGCGGTTCGGGCGGGACATGCACGACGTGCTGGGCCGCAACCTCGCCGTGATCGCGCTCAAGAGCGAACTGGCGATGGAACTGGCCCAGCGCGGCAGGCCCGAGGCGGTGGACCAGATGGTCGAGGTGCAGCGGATCGCCCGCAGCTCCCAGCAGGAGGTGCGCGATGTCGTACGCGGTTACCGGGAGGCCGATCTGACCACGGAACTGGCCGGGGCGAAGGGCGTGCTGCGGGCGGCCGGCATCGAATGCGCGGTGGTGGGCGACAGCGGGGCCGAACTCCCCGCGCCCGTCCAGGCCGCCCTCGGCTGGGTGGTGCGTGAGGCGGCCACCAACGTGCTGCGGCACGGCGACCCCCGGCGCTGCACGATCCGGCTCACCGCGTCGGCGCACGAGGTGGTGCTGGACGTGGAGAACGACGGCGCGCAGACGGCCACCGCCACCGGGGACAGCGGTTCCGACGGGACCTGTTCCGGCGCGAGCGGATCCGGGCTGCCCGGACTGCGCGAACGGCTCGTCCAGCTCGACGGCTCACTGGACGCGGGACCGGCCGGCGACGGGCTCTTCCGGCTGACGGCGAGAATCCCGCGTACGGAATCCCGTACCGCCCTTCTGAAGGAGCGACGATGACCGCGGTACGGGTGCTGCTCGCCGACGACGAGCACCTGATCCGGGGCGCGCTCGCCGCGCTGCTCGCCCTGGAGGACGACCTGGTGGTGGTCGCGGAGGCGGCGACCGGGCCCGAGGCGCTGGCCATGGCCCGTGCGCACCGCCCCGACGTGGCGGTCCTGGACCTGGAGATGCCGGGCGCGGACGGTGTGAGCGTCGCCACATCGTTGCGGTCCGAACTTCCGGGCTGCCGCACCATGATCGTGACCAGTCACGGCCGGCCGGGGCACCTGAAACGG
The DNA here is from genome assembly GCF_003751445.1 of Streptomyces sp. 840.1. NCBI lineage: Bacteria > Bacillati > Actinomycetota > Actinomycetes > Kitasatosporales > Streptomycetaceae > Streptomyces > Streptomyces sp. 840.1. The sequence continues at coordinate 1,990,973 of NZ_RJUU01000001.1, forward strand.
GCCCTCGCGGCGGGCGTGCGGGCGTTCGTCCCGAAGACCGTGAGCGCCCGCCAGCTGGCCGGGATCATCCGCACCGTGCACGCGGGCAACCGTTACGTGGACCCGGAGTTGGCGGCCGACGCGATCGCGGCCGGGGACTCGCCGCTGACCGTGCGCGAGGCCGAGGTGCTGGAACTGGCGGCGGACGGGGCGCCGGTCGCGGAGATCGCGGAGCGGGCCTCGCTGTCGCAGGGAACGGTACGGAACTACCTCTCGTCGGCCGCCTCGAAGCTCGGGGCCGAGAACCGTCACGCCGCGGTGCGTCTCGCACGGGAGCGGGGTTGGGTATAGTGGTCTTCGCGCTCAGGCGCTTGCGGACGTAGCTCAGTTGGTAGAGCGCAACCTTGCCAAGGTTGAGGTCGCCAGTTCGAACCTGGTCGTCCGCTCGGTTCAGCAAGAAGCCCCCGGCCTTTCGGCCGGGGGCTTCTTCGTGTGCCCCGGTGCGGCTACTTCCAGGACGTGCCGGTGAGGAGTTCGTACGCCTCCAGGTACTTGGCCCGGGTCGCGTCCACGATCTCCTGCGGCAGCGCCGGCGGCGGCTGCTCGCTCCTGCGGTCCCAGCCGGACGCCGGGGACGTCAGCCAGTCGCGCACGAACTGCTTGTCGTACGAGGGCTGGGCGTGACCCGGCTCCCAGGTGGCGGCCGGCCAGAAGCGCGAGGAGTCCGGGGTCAGCACCTCGTCCGCGATGATCAGTTCCTCGCCGCCGTCGGCGGTGGGGGCGAAGCCGAACTCGAACTTCGTGTCCGCCAGGATGATGCCGCGCTCGCGCGCGATGTCACGGGCCCGGCCGTACACGTCCAGCGTCGTGCGGCGCAGCTGCGCCGCCGTCTCGGTGCCGACCTGGCGGGCCACTTCCTCGTAACTCACGTTCTCGTCGTGGTCGCCGACGGCCGCCTTGGTGGCCGGCGTGAAGATCGGCCCCGGCAGCTCGGAGCCGTCGGTCAGGCCCTCGGGGAGACCGATGCCGCAGACGGTGCGCGAGGCGTTGTACTCGACCAGGCCGGAGCCGGTCAGATAGCCGCGCGCGACGCACTCGACCGGCACCATCCGCAGCGACCTGCAGATCGTGGTGCGGCCGGCCCAGTCGGCGGGGGCGCCGGCGGGCAGCTCGGTGGACAGCACGTGGTTCGGTACGAGATCGGCGAGCTGGTCGAACCACCACAGCGAGAGCTGCGTCAGCACGCGGCCCTTGTCCGGGATCTCGGTGGGCAGCACCCAGTCGTACGCGGACATCCGGTCGCTGGCGACCATGACGAGGTCACCGGCCTCGTTCCGGTACAGGTCGCGCACCTTGCCCGTGTGCAGGTGGGTGAGCCCCGGAACCTGCACGGGCTCGGGCTTTTCTACAAATCCGGACACGCTGCCTCCGCGTAGGTTGATCCAGGAGTCGTTCCGATTGTCCCGTATCCGGGTACGGACGGCCGCGCAGGGGTGCGGAAGGGGCGCGGGGGCGCTGAGGGGCGGCCAGGGGGCTTGCCCCGGGTCTTGGGCGCGCTTGGCCCCGGGTCTCGGGGGCGGCCGGCTCCGGGCCTCAGGCGCGCTTGCAGATGCGGTCGAGGAGGTTGGCGGTGGCCCGCTGGATGCGGGGATCCACATGTCCGGGGCGGTCCAGGGCCGGGGACCAGGCGAAGGTGCCGGAGGCGAAGACGAGCGCGCCGGACGGGGCCCGGTAGAGGGACGTCTCCTGGTGGCGCGTCACCCCGTCGCCGTCCTGGTACGGGGAGTGGGCGAGCAGGATGCGGTTGTCGTGCTCGGGAAGCGTGGTGCGCGGGAAGTAGCGGTCGGCCTCGCCCGCGACCAGGCCGTCGATCTCGTCGCCCTCGCCCGCACCGGTGGCGTCCCAGAGCCAGTGCTCCGCGTTCCGCACGACCAGCGGGTGGGGGTCCGGGACCCGGCCCGCGTACTGGATGCCGAGGAGCTGCTGCTCGGCGCGGTCGACCTCGCGCCAGAGGGCGGGCTTTCCCGGGCCGCGCCGCTTGCGGCAGGTGAGCAGCCGGTCGGGGACGCCGGAGGCCGACGGTGTGAGGCTGACCTGCCAGTACATGGTGTTCGCGGAGAGGAAGACCAGGGACGTGCCGTTGTCGCGGGCACGTTCGGTGGTGCGCCGCATGGGCACCGACCAGTACTCGTCGTGGCCGGGGAAGACCAGGCCCCGGTAGCGGGTCGGGTCGATCCGGCCGGCGTGCAGATCGCGGGTGTCGGCGTAGGCGATGTCGTAGCCGTAGCGCTCGGCCCAGCGGATGAAGTCGTAGGCGTGACCGACGTGCAGCGGGAGGCCCGCGCCCGCGTAGGGGCGGTCGAAGGAGACGGTGACCGCCGCGTCCTCCTCGCCCAGCAGCCGGCCCTGCTCGTCCCAGGCGTGGTAGAGGCTGGCGCCGGTGCGGCCGTCCTCCGGGTACAGGTTGTACGCCTGCCAGGTGATGTCCGGGAGGATCAGGAGCAGGTCGGCAGGCTGGTTGTCGCGGACCGTGAACGGGATGTGGGAGCGGTATCCGTCGACGGTCGTGAGCACGGCGACATAGGCGCCGATCGACCAGTAGGCGGGGATCTGGAGCCGCCAGGACTGCCACCAGTGGTGGCAGGACACCGTGCGGTCGGCGGTGAGGGGCGCGGGCTGGACGATGCCGGAGAGCCGCGGACTCGTGGTGATCTTGGCCGCGCCGTCGCCCCCGTAGTGGCCGATGCGGTAGATGTCCACGGAGAACTGCTGGGGTGGGTCCACGGTGATGTGGAAGTCGATCGCCTCACCGGGGGCCGCGGCGCCGGTGGAGCTGAAGCCCTTGATCTGCCGGTGCACGTCGTCGGCGGTACGGGTGCCGCCGCCGGTCGAGCCTCGGGGCAGCGTCGGATCGGCGTACCAGGGCACCACTTGGCCGGTGTCGTCGAAGTAGTTCTCGCTGCCGCGCAGCCAGGGGAGCGGCCCCTGCCCGAAGGGGTCGGTGACCGCGTGCGCGAGGGCACCTGATTCCCAACGACGAATCTGCTCCGCCCCCATAACGCGCTTCCCTCTCTCGGCCCCCGGAACAACATGTGATGCGCCGACTGTCAGCGCCGGTCCCCAGCACATCACATAACGCATCCACTCCGTCACCGTTCGTCGCGAATTAACGTTAACGGAACCTGATCTTCCGGGTATTGAACGCCGTAGACCAGCGATACGCCCCGATATCAGCCGAGTTGTGCACGCGAAGCTCCCGGAATCGGGCCGGAGAACCGCTCGAGGGCCATGGATCCCCCGGGCCCTTTCGGCCACACCCGGGTTCGGACCTGTTTCAGACGAGGCGCACGGGTTTGTCGGTGCGCACGCCGACCGAGGCGAGCCAGGAACGCAGCGGGCCCGCGTCGCCGTCCTCGACGAGGCTGAGCACCGGAGTGCCGAGATCGGACCGGCGCTCTCCGTCGACCAGCAGCGTGGGCCCGTCGAGCCAGTCGAGGCCGGGGGCCGCGCCCGCCGTGTCGACGGCGGCGCAGCAGACCATCGCCGCGACGTGGTCCGCGAGCAGCTCGGTGCCCGTACGGGGCGGCTGGAGCGGGAACAGCGGGAGGGGGTCGGGCCCCCAGAAATCCAGCACGTCCCCGCCTGAGCCGCCGGAACCGTGGGAGCTGTGGGAGCCGGGGGCACCGCCGGTGTTGCCGGAGCCCTGGGCGTTGCCGGAACCGTTGGCCCCGCCGGAAGTGGTGGCCCCGCCGGATGGCGGCTGGGCGTTCTGGCCCTCTGCGTGCGCCCCGTCGTCGGCGCGGCTCCGCGCCTGTTCCTGGTCCCGGCTCTCGTCGCGGGCCACCGCGGCACTGATCCCCGCCGCGAGCTCCTCGCCGCTGTCGTTTGCCGCGGACAGATGCTCGACGACGCGGGCCAGGGTGGGCACCGCGGCACCCGCGGCATCGGATGTGCCGGCGGAGGCCGCGGGCGGTACGCCCATGTCGTCCAGGACACGGTGCAGACGGGCCGCCTCGGTGCGCCACTTCCGGTCGACGACTTCTTCCGGGTACTGCTGCCAGTCCACCGGAGCCCAGCCGGGCCCCGGCTCCGCCGGACCGCCGTGGAACAGCCGTGCGGCCAGCAGGGAGGCCGCCTCGTCGGCCGCTCCCGGCTCCTCCAGGAGGTCACAGGCGGGCCGCTCTCCCAGCCGGGAGGTGAAACCGTCGGCCAGCCGGTCGCGGCGGGACAGCTCGGTGAGGGCGGAGACGACTCCGGCGTCCAGCCGGGACGGCCAGCGCCCCATCCGCCAGGCGGGCAGCGCGACCCGGGTGAGCAGCCGGTCCCAGCCCGCGTACGCGAGCCCCACCTGCTCCTGGGCGACGATCCGCAGCCCGTAGTCCACCGACTGGGCGCGGGTGGACGCGGCTGCGGCCACGCCGCGCTCCATCTCGGCGGCGTGGGTGTGACAGCTGCGCAGCAGCAGCCGGGCGATCCGGCCGATGAAGGCGTGCGGCAGCCGCAGTACCTTGCGCACCGGCCCCTGGGCGGGGACTGCCGCGTCGGCGACGACCCCGTCGAGTCCCCGGACGAAGCGCCGGGCGGCGGCTATGTCGGGGTGGGCGGCGGGACCGGTGCCCGCGACGACCGGGGCGAGCACGGCGCGCAGCTCCGCGACCCGCATCCACCAGAGGAACGGCGAGCCGATCACCAGCACGGGCGCGGCCTGCACTCTGCGGCGTCCCGGACCGGCCCCCGGCCCGCCCGGATCGCGGCGGGCGGCTTCCCTGGCCGCACGGTCGGCGGCCGGGTGGGTGCGGTCCTCCAGCCAGCTGTCGCAGTCGGGCGTCAGCGCTATGGCCGAGGGCGCGGGCACGCCGAGGCGCTCGGCGAGATCACGGACCAGCCGGTAGAGATCGGGGGCCGCCTTCTCGCTGAGCGGGACGGTCGGGCTGACCGCCGGCCTGGCCCGTACGACCGCGACGGCGACGGCGGCCGCGATCAGCAGGGCGAGGACGGCGCAGGCCGTCACGGCCCAGCTCACCGCCGCCCAGCCACCACCGTCGACGAATCCGCGCGCACCTGCGGCGAACAGCACGACGGCGACGGCCGCGGGCAGCAACGCCACTGCCGTTGCCCTGCTGCGGATGCGCAGCAGGGCCAGCGCGCGGGCGCGCGCAGCCTGCGCACCCAACTCCTCACCTGTACCGGTAACGGACACGGCTGGATGTCACCCCCTCTGCCCTCGCGACGGTGTTGCTCACTCCCCCACTGTGGCACCCGTCACTGACATCGCAATGCCGGTGGGCCAAGTGCCGGAAAGCTTGCGCCGCACCCTAGTTGGGGCTTCGGCGGGCGTCATCCGGATGGCTCAGCCGTCACTCGATGGAATGGCTTTGGGTAAAGCTGCTGACGCGCCGCCGCCCATGGGGCAACGGCGCGTCGGCAGAGCTCGGACCTCGGCCGGAACAGCAGGGTGCGGGCCGTCGCCCCCGCTGCGGCGGCTCCCCTCCCGGTGGGCGGATCAGGCCTCGGCGGCCTTCTTCGCGATGTCCGTACGGAGCTGGGAGCCGTCGAGCCGGATCCGGGCCGCCGCCGCGTAGGCGCGTTCGCGGGCGCCCGCGAGGTCCTTGGCGGTCGCGGTCACGGAGAGCACCCGGCCGCCCGCGCTGACGACCGCGTCGCCGTCCTGCCGGGTCCCGGCGTGCAGGACGTACGCATGCGGGGCATCCTGTGCCGCGACCTCGTCGAGGCCCTCGATCGGGTCACCCGTTCGCGGGGTATCCGGGTAGTTGTGCGAGGCGATGACCACGGTGACCGCGGCGTCGTCGCGCCACTTCAGCGGCGGCAGCTCGTCCAGGGTGCCGTTGGCGGAACCCAGCAGGACACCGGCCAGCGGGGTCTTCAGACGGGCCAGGACCACCTGGGTCTCCGGGTCGCCGAAGCGCGCGTTGAACTCGATGACCCGTACACCGCGCGAGGTGATCGCGAGACCCGCGTACAGCAGCCCGGAGAAGGGCGTACCGCGGCGGCGGAGCTCGTCGACGGTGGGCTGGAGGACGGTCTGCATGACCTCGTCGACCAGCTTGGGGTCGGCCCACGGCAGCGGGGAGTACGCGCCCATGCCACCGGTGTTCGGGCCCTCGTCGTTGTCGAGAGCGCGCTTGAAGTCCTGGGCGGGCTGCAGGGGCAGCACGGTGGTGCCGTCGGTGATCGCGAAGAGGCTCACCTCGGGGCCGTCGAGGAACTCCTCGATGACCACGCGGTCGCAGGCCAGCGCGTGGGCGCGGGCGGCGTCGACGTCATCGGTGACGACGACACCCTTGCCGGCGGCGAGACCGTCGTCCTTGACGACGTACGGCGCACCGAACGCGTCGAGGGCCGTCTCGATCTCGGCGGCCGTGGCGCAGACGTAGCTCCGGGCGGTCGGGACGCCCGCCCCGGCCATCACGTCCTTGGCGAACGCCTTGGAGCCCTCCAGCCGGGCCGCCTCGCCGGACGGGCCGAAGCAGGGGATGCCCGCGGCGCGCACGGCGTCCGCGACCCCGGCGACAAGCGGTGCCTCCGGGCCGACGACCACCAGCTCGGCACCCAGCTCGGTGGCGAGGCGCGCGACGGCAGCGCCGTCGAGGGCGTCGACCGGGTGCAGTTCGGCCACCTCCGCGATGCCGGCGTTGCCGGGGGCGCAGTACAGGGCGGTGACGTCGGGGTCGAGGGAAAGAGAGCGGCACAGGGCGTGTTCGCGGGCGCCGCCGCCGATGACGAGAACCTTCACGGGGTGGAGCCTAGCCGCCGGGGCAGTGCGCCCTTGACGGGCGTCCGTGGACACCGGGGCGCCCTGCCTACTCGTTGTTGAACTCCTCAACGACCGTGGCACCCAGCTCGCGGACGATCAGCTCGTGGCCGGAGAGGGCGGAGTCGACCATGTCCGGGTCGTCCGCCTCGGGGGTGTCGTCCTCGGGCGCCACCGAACGGGGCGGTGCGGGAGCGTTGTACTGCGGGGGCGCGGGCTCCCCGGCGGGGTCGCCGCCGCCCTGCTGCTGCCGCTCCTGGGCCGGCCGGGGCTCGTACTGCTGCTGCGGCGCGGCAGGCGCCGGCCTCTGCGGTGCGGGCGGGGCCGCAGGACGGCCGCCGAGGGGCTGCGGGGGCTGCCCGGCGCCACCCGACGGGTCGACGATCGCCTCGATCTTCCACTGGGCGTTGAACCGCTCGGCCAGCGCCTGCTTCAGCACGTCCTCGCTGCCGCTGCTCGTGAAGTTGTCGCGGGCTCCCGAATTGAGGAAGCCGATCTGGAGGGTGGCGCCGTCGAAGCCGGTCACCTGGGCGTTCTGGCTGAGCAGGATCCAGGTGAACCTGCGGCGGTTCTTGACGGCCTCCAGGATGTCGGGCCACATGGTGCGCACCTGTCCGGCGCCCTGCGTCACGCCCGGGGCCGGTTCGGGGGCGGCGGGCCCGGGAGCGGGCGCGGACGCGGCCGGTGCGGCCGGTGCCGGAGCGGCGGCCTGTGGGGCCGGTGCCTGGCCGGGGGTGGAGGCGGTCGGCCAGCCTCCGGGGCGGCGGCCCTGCTCGGGCGCGGCCGCGGCGGGCCAGGCACCGGGCCGCTGACCGGCTGCCGCGGCGGGCGGCGGCTGGACGGGCTCGGCAGGCGGGGCCGCGTGCACCGGGGCGGAGGGCTGGGCCGGGGCGGACGGCGGGGCCGGCGGCGGGGCGTCCCCGCGAGCGGCGGCACGCGCGGCGGCGGGCCCCGGCCCGGCGTCCGGCTGGGTGGGGGCGGGGGGCTGCGGGGCCTGTGCGGGCTGCGGGGCGACGGGGGCGTGGGCCAGGGCCTCGGGCCCGGGGGCGTACCCCATGGCGGGCCCCGGTCCGGTGGTGGCGAAGGACGCGCCGCGCTCCAGCCGGTCCAGCCGCGCCTGCAGTGAGCGCTCGTCGTCGAAGGCCGCGGGCAGCAGGACCCGGGCACAGATCAGCTCGACCTGGAGCCGGGGCGAGGTCGCCCCGCGCATCTCGGTGAGCCCCTCGTTGACCAGGTCGGCGGCGCGGCTCAGCTCGGCGGCCCCGAAGACGGACGCCTGCGCCTGCATCCGCTCGACGACATCGGCGGGGGCGTCGATGAGCCCCTTCTCCCCGGCATCCGGCACCGCGGCCAGGATCACCAGGTCACGCAGCCGCTCCAGCAGGTCGGCGACGAAGCGCCGGGGGTCGTTGCCGCCCTCGACCACCCGGTCCACGACCTCGAAGGCCGCGGCCCCGTCACCCGAGGCGAAGGCGTCCACGACGGAGTCGAGCAGCGAACCGTCCGTGTAACCGAGCAGCGACGTCGCCATGGCATACGTCACACCGTCATCGGCGGCACCGGCCAGCAGTTGGTCCATGACCGACATCGAGTCCCGCACGGAGCCGGCACCGGCGCGCACCACCAGCGGGAACACCCCGTCCTCGACGAAGCTCTCCTCCTTGGCGCACACCTCCACGAGGTAGTCGCGCAGCGTCCCCGGCGGCACGAGCCGGAACGGATAGTGGTGCGTACGCGACCGGATGGTCCCGATGACCTTCTCGGGCTCCGTGGTCGCGAAGATGAACTTGAGGTGCTCCGGCGGCTCCTCGACCACCTTCAGCAGGGCGTTGAACCCCGCCGACGTGACCATGTGCGCCTCGTCGATGATGTAGATCTTGTAACGACTCGACGCGGGCCCGAAGAACGCCTTCTCCCGCAGATCACGGGCATCGTCCACACCACCGTGCGAAGCGGCGTCGATCTCGATCACATCGATCGATCCCGGCCCGTTGCGCGCGAGGTCCTGGCAGGACTGGCACTCCCCGCAGGGTGTGGGCGTGGGCCCCTGCTCACAGTTCAGACAGCGGGCGAGGATGCGCGCACTGGTCGTCTTGCCGCAGCCGCGCGGACCGCTGAACAGGTACGCGTGATTGACCCGGTTGTTCCGCAGGGCCTGCTGCAAGGGGTCAGTGACATGCTCCTGACCGATGACCTCGGCGAACGACTCGGGGCGGTAGCGGCGGTACAGCGCAAGGGACGACACACATACGAGGCTATAGGGGCGGACCGACAACCGGTCCCGGGCCGGGCGCACCACCGGCTCCGAGGGCCCAGCCACCGCGAGAACCCGGGCGCCGCACGTACCGGAAGACCCCGGAAACGTAAGGACCCCCCACGCACCCGCCAGAGCCAACCTACCCTTGCTGCCTTCCGGCCCTGGGGGAGTTCAGTCAGATAGCGCCACGTGAGGGGCTGACGCCCACCTTAGCCGATCCCCGCCCCCGCAAGTCCACCTCCCCACCCCTCACGACCCGACCGGAACCGCCGCCGGCAGCTCGAAGGGGAACGGGTTCGCGAGCACTCCTCAACGTCTTGTATTGTTTGCCCCGGAGGATTCGCCTAGTGGCCTAGGGCGCACGCTTGGAAAGCGTGTTGGGGGCAACCCCTCACGAGTTCGAATCTCGTATCCTCCGCCATTGCTCTCACCGGGCAATACGTCGAAGGCCCCCGCAGCTTGCTGCGGGGGCCTTCGACGTTGGCGGCGCAGTCCTCACCAACGGGCTGCCGACAGCTACAGCCCGTTCAGGGCCCCACGGCACACGCCGCAGAACATAGCCGTGCGGCGGCCGTACCGGCGCATCATCGGTGTCTGCAGCAGCGGGCAGAATCGCCGCGCGCGAACTCGGTGATTCCGGGTATGACCCGAGCATTGACGCCAGTTCCATGGACACAGCTCGGTCCCCAAGATCACTCGCTCGGGACAGCTTCCCTGACCGAAGCCCGCTTGCCGGCGTCGGCGAAGAGGAGCGTGGGCTCGGCCAGGATGTCCCTGCCGGCCTCGCTCTTGTAGATCTCGTCGACACTGCCGAATCGTGCCTCGGTGTAGTCGAGGTCGAGCAGGACGGCTGCCTGGCGGACCGATGCCTCGTCGGGTCCTTCGATCTCGACGAAGGTGGGGAGGTCCGGCCAGGTGTCGAAGTCGAAGGCGACTTCGCCCAGGCGCCACTCCTCGCGGTAGTTCTCCTGGTAGCGGACTTCGCGCAGGCCGACGTTGCGGAGGATCTCGGCCATGGCGTGCAGGTCGGACACCTCGGTCTCGATCTCGGTGGTGCCGTCGATCGTCGTGGAGTCGGTGACCTGCTTCAGCGTGAGAGTGGAGCGGGTGGCCTCGTCCCTCAGGCGGACCCAGGCGCCGCCTTCGAGGGCGTCGTTCTCGAAGATCTTCCGGGTGAGGAGGGTGCGCGGAAATGCCTGGACGGCTCCGAGCGCCGTCAGTTTGGCCTGGAGGCCGTCGACGTCGACGGCGAGGAACTTGGCCTCGTACTCGTGCTTCATATGTCCTTCTTCCCGTAGCTCTAGGAGGGGGTGGACGCGCGGGCTGCGAGGAGAAGGCCCATGCGGTGGTTGTGGTCCTGCAGCTGTCCGACGTGCGCCTGCTCGGTGAACTCGTTGGTCCGCAGTGTGAGCAGGACGTCCCAGTCCCCGATGAAGTAACGCCGCAGTTTCTCGGGGGATGTGTAGTGCTCCAGCACGTGGTGGCGTTGCGTGAGGGGCATCATGAACTCCGCGCCGAACAGACCGCCGGGCCGGACCAGGCGCTGCATGCGGTCGACGAACTCGCCCAACGGCCGGTGGTGGTTGGCACTGTAATGCCACGAGCAGCTCGTCCAGACGGCATCACAGGGGGCGGTGACGGGTTCGGAGGCGAGGAAGTCCTCCTCCACGACCTGGACACGGTCGTGAAGCCCTTCCTGCTTCAGCCGCTCGATCATGCCCGTCGCGTGACCGGTTCTGCCACCCGGGAGTTGGACCTCGCCGCCGTGGAGGGCGAGCGGGTCGCGCTCGATGGCGATGACGCGGTAGCCGGCCGCGGCCAGCGGTACGACGAGTCTGCCGTCGCTCGCGCCGACGACCGTCACGGTGGAGTCAGGCTCCGTGCGCTCCTTCAGCGCTGCGAGGAACTGCGGAAAGAAGGTGAGGGTGTGCCGCCACATGCTTGGTGTCTCCACTGGCTTGCTCTCCTAGCGGGTGGGTGCTCAGGACGGCTCGGAGTACCTCGTCAGGGGTGAGACCGGTGGTTTTCACTCGGTGCATCGGGAACGAGGCGTAGGCGTCGGTGATCTTGTCTGCGGTGATCTCGGCGAAGGCGTCCCAACGCGAGACAGGCTTGTCGCGCCTGGCGAGTCGGCGCTGACGCTCGTCCTCCGCGCAGACGAGGTAGTAGGTGACGGGACGCGGGATGCCCGGTGGCAGGGACACGGAGAGGTTGGTTCCGAAAGCGCGGTGGTTGGCCAGGCACCGCGCGAAGTAGCTTTCGACCACGACGGGGATGCCGGCAAACAGGTGCCGCTGGATCTGATCGGCCGCGGTGAACAGAGCCGAGAGGTAGAAGCACATGCGGGCCTCTACATTGGCCAGCCGGTCGACCTCCTGCCGCAGTGCCTGGTAGGTAGGCGGCACGGTCGGGACCAGCACCGCGCCACGGGCGGCCGCGAGCATGGGAGCGAGCGTCGATTTACCGGTGCCGCGGAGCCCTTCGACGCTCTCGAACGACGCCGGGTCAGACACGTCCGTACACCACGTCCGGCACCGCGAGGGTGAGTTCGTCGGTGGCGGACGGCCGGTGGTCGATGTGGTCGGTGAGCTTGTCGTACCAGAAGGCGTGCGAGTCCTTGCCGACAGCCTTGCAGGACATGGTGAGCGCGCCGCGCGGGTCGGCTTCGATCCGCTCGATCTCCACAGGGCCCCCGGCGGGGAGGCAGGCGTCCGGCGCACCGAGCTCGGACAGGTCCTCGTCGAGGATCACCTCGATGTCCAGCTCGGCCGAGGCCAGGCCCTCCCGGAGACGGGTGTAGGACGTGGCGTCGTTGACGAGGAGCTCGGGGTGATCGGCTGCGTTGCCGACCGGGCGGAGGCAGTGGAGTTTCAGCTGCTCCACCCCGTAGTGCTGTAGTGTGCGGGCGAGCGGCACGACCTCGTCGATGTTGCGTGAGGTGACCGTCATGGTCGCGCCGGCGCGGACGCCGAGCTGCTGGGCGATTTCGAGTGCGCTCAGAGCACTTCGGTAGCTTCCGAACTTCCGGATCTTGTCGTTGGTCGTACCGATGCCCTCCAGCGACACCCGGAGCAGGTCCAGGTCGGGGGCGATCTCGGCGAGCCGGCGCTCGATCCGGTAGCCGTTGGTACAGACCTCGACCTGCATGCCCAGGTCCCGCTTGGCGTACCGGACGACCTGGGCGAGGTCCCGGTAGACGAACGGCTCGCCGCCCAGCAGGGTGACGGCCTCGGTGCCGTACTCGTCACGCATCAGCGTGAGGAGGTTGACCGCCTCGTCCGTGGTGAAGGCGTCGGCGTGCTGGAGCCGTTTGCCGTGGAAGCAGTGCAGGCATTCGAAGTTGCAGCGATAGAGCAGCTGCAGGTACAGCATCCGGATCCTGCGGATCCCGGTGACTTCGCTGATCACGAGGGTCTCCTTCGAGGCGCTTGCCTGGTGGGAGACCTGATATTGGCGGGACACGCACGGACCCCGTCACCGCGTATAGGGACGCTCCGAGGACGTCCTGGGACGTTTTCAGCGTGCGGAGAGCGCCTCCAGGATCCCGAGCACACGGCCGGTGTCCGTCAGATCGGGCAGAACCGTACGGGCACCGGCTTCTGCCAGCTCTTCGGTGCTGTGGACGCCGGAGGCGACCGCGATGATCTCGGAGCCCGTGGAGAGCGCGGCCTCCACGTCCCTCGGGGTGTCTCCGACCAGCACGACGGGCACGCCATCCGGGGCGCCCCGCAGCCGCTGGGCCCGCTCCCGGGCGACAGCGACCAGGTCGGGGCGCTGAAGTGCATCGGCCCCGTAGGCGCCGACCGGCAGGTCGAGGAGGGGATCAAGGCCGAAGGCCGCGACCTTCACGCGGGCGTTGTCCGCGATATTGCCGGTGAGCACCGACGACACCCAACTGTTGCGCACAGAAACCTCCTTCAGGACCTCCCGCACGCCGGGCAGGGCCGTCCCCCGCTGGCTGAGGGCGTGGAGACGCGCCTCACCTGCACCGGCAAGCGCCTCCTCGACCGCTGCCCAGTCCGGCTCGACCAGGCCGTTCCGCTCGAACATGTCGCGCATGATCAGCCGGTCCGTACGCCCTTCCGTCCGCGCCGGCCCCGCGGGCGCCCTTTGCGCCAGGGCCGTGAAGGCGGCGGCGTAGATCTCCTTGCTGACCCCTGAATTCTCGATGAGGGTGTGGTCGATGTCCCACAGGACGATGAGCTCCATGCATCCAGCGTAAATACAGCGGTCACGGCCTCTTCCTTCTGTGGAACGTCCCGAAACGTCCTTGCCGCTCCTGACCGTCTCGGCTTGTATGGCGCCTGTGAACGAGCGATTGCACTCCGTGCTCGCCCAGCGCGGCATCCCACCCGAATCACTCGCCGAAGTCTGCGAGGTGGACCCCAAGACCGTTGGCCGGTGGCTCGGCGGACGCGTTCCCCATCCTCGCCACCGCTTCCGCGTCGCCAAGCACTTACGGGTCGAGGAACTGTTCCTCTGGCCCGCGCCGGCGCCGAGCACGTCGCAGCAGCTCACCGATTCAGGGCAGGAGCTGGTCGGGACCTACCAGAACCGGGCGAGCGTCCCGCGCGACACGTGGCTGTCGCTGCTCAACGGCGCCCAGGAGCAGATCAGCGTCCTCGTCTTCTCCGGCACCTTCTTCGCCCAGTCCAACCCGCACGTCGCCAAGATGCTCGCCGAACGCGCATCAACCGGGGTGCAAGTGCGGCTCTGCTTCGGCGACTCGGAGGGACGGGCCGCAGCAATCCGGGGCCACGAAGAGGGAATCGGCGACACACTCGCCGCCAAGATCCGCGCCTCCCTGACCTACTACCGGCCCTTGTTGTCCGAGACCGGCTGTGAGGTGAGGCTGCACGACACCACGCTCTACACCTCCATGTTCCGGTACGACGATGATCTTCTGATCAACCCGCACGTCTGGGGCCAGCCGGCCAGCGCCAACCCCCTTCTCCATCTCCGCAGAGCAGACACGACGGGCTGGTTCGACAACTACGCTCAGAGTTTCGAAGCTGTCTGGGCCACCGCACGGCCCTGGACACCAGACCAGGAGGGGCCCTCGCCACATGGGCAGGACTGAGTACTACAACGACCCCAAGGCCCCCAAGGCGAACACGCTCATCCCCGCCAACAACCTGCTCGTCGTCGACGACAACGGCGCCATACTCCTCCAGCGCCGCCGGGACACCGGCCAATGGGCCCTGCCGGGCGGCGCACAGGACATCGGCGAGACGGCGGCCCAGTGCGCCGTGCGTGAATGCCTGGAAGAGACCGGAATCATCGCCGAGGTCACGGGCTTTCTGGGGGTCTACACGAACCCGAAGCACATCGTGGCCTACACCGACGGCGAGATCCGCCAGCAGTACGAGAACACCTACATCGGCCGGCCCGTGGGCGGCGAGCCCACGATCAACGACGAGGCCGACGGCGTCCGCTACGTCCAGCCGACCGACCTGGACCAGTACGACATCCACCCCAGCATGCGCCAACAGATCGGCGACTACCTCGCCGGCACGTACCCCTACCTGGGCTGAGCAACCAATGCCGCTTCCACCCGGCCGACGGCTGCACGGATGTCCGGCTCCGCCCTGCGAATGAACCGCCCCACGAGGCTGTCCACCCCGTAGCGGCTCACGATCTCCGCCACCCGCTCAGCTGCAGTGGTTCTCTCGCCATCGGGCGTCGTTGTCATGTCGCAGTACACGAGCGCGTCCACAAGTAGCCCCTCATGCAGCAAGGGGAACTCGCGTACCAGTACCTCCATCAGCCCGCGCTCCTCGGCTTCCAACAGCGCAAACGAATGGTTCGCCACCAACCGGACCAAGCGCTCATCAGCACCGTGCTCGTCCCGGAGGAACCGGGCCCCGTCGAGCGGATGGAAACCCGTCTCGGCCAGCCGAGGTGCGTAGCCCACGTCGTGCAACACCGCCCCAGCAATGAGCAGCTCAGCGTTCCCTGCCAGGGCCGGACTGAGCACTGCGGCACGCGCCGCCACACCCTGCGAATGGGCCCAGCGTCGAGGAAGCACGTCACAGAGCTCCTTCTCAGCTACCTGCGTCGCCCACTCCAGCATCGTTTCGTCCATGGCTCGTTCGATGCCCAGCAAGGACCAAGATCAGTCACTGGCATCGAACACCACAGCGCGAATCATGCTCGGCACGGTAATGCGCCGCGCAACGCCCTGTACGGATGGGCTCCCGAAGCCGCGGCGACGCGGCCGAGGAAATCTGAGCTCCGTAGCCCAAGGTAGTCGGCCGGGATGAGCCCCCTGAACTGGCAACGAGTATGGCCGAGTTGCGTTCTATCTGCGCCCTTGTGTTCCTGCTCCCATAGCAAGGGGACACCATCAAGCCGAGGGGGTCGTTGGCATGGGCACATCCACACGCTGGCTGGGTCCGGGGGGCCGGTCAGGTACGGCAGCCGAGTGGAGCGCCATAAGCAGTCGGCTGTCCAGATGGAACAGCGAAGGACCGCAGGCCGAACGGCTTCTCGACAAGATCCTCGATGACTATCTGGATGTACTGCACCGAACCATGCGCGAAGACCATTCCGCCTTCGGCCTCGTCGACGCCGCGACCGAGGCCGGCTACCGCCTTGCCGACGCCATGGCCACGATGGCTCACGACGGCCCAAGGGCTTCTGCGGACGACTTCCTGGCCCGATTCACCGACGAAGTAGGCGGGAGCGGCAGCACGATCACCGACGCAGCGATACGTCGGGCCGCGACGGACACGGCCGAGCGGCTTTTGGAGCGACAGAACGCAGAAACCAGCGGAGGGGAAGCAGCGGGCGGACGTCTCACCGGGGATCTGCTGTGCCTGCTGTACCAGTGGTTCTTTGCGGACATCGTGACCGAGTTCCTACGTTCGGTCATTGCCGAGAAAGTCAAGCTCGTCGTGCCTGTCCTGCACGTTCTCGACCCTGGTGATCACGTGGCCGACTGGGCCGCCGACAAGGTCGTCTCGCTGGTACCGAATCTTTGCGAGGAGGAGGCCGAGTCCGCGGAGACAGTGATCGCAGACCCTGGCGGCTCCCTACCCGACATCGCCCGGAGCCTGGTCCCCGGCACGGTGGGCAAAGTGCTGGGTCTGGTCGTCGAGGACGTACGGGAACACCAGGAAGGCGCCCAGGAGGCATCCGTATGACGGCCACCCATCGCCCCTACTTCTGGATCGAGCCCGGCGGGGCAAAGTCACCCGCCGGATGGCAGCCCCTGAGCGACCACAACTACTGGGAGGCAAAGTCCCGCGCCCCGCAATGGCAGTCCTTCCTGGGCTCTGCTCCTTCCTGGGCGGACGACCTGCACCGAGTCGGCCGTGCGGTCTTCGCAGCAGACAAACATTCCCGCCGTGATGCCTCCTTCGACCGCTGGACTCGCCACATGCGGCTCTCCATACCCGTCGCCGCATACGAACGCTGGCAGTCCGTCCGACCGCTTCTCACTTCCCTGCTGCGAACCATGACCGCCGACCGGTGGGATGTGGAATTCCGTGAAGCCGACTTGGCCACCAACGTGCCCTTCACCTTCGACCCGGACTCCAGGGCCGGAGAGGTCGCCTTGTTTTCCGGAGGTCTGGACTCCCTGAGCTGGGCGGCTCAGCGCGCCTCTTTCCGTACATCCGAAGAGCTGCTGCTCATCTCCTTCGGTGAACAGAACTTCGGGCACCTTCAGGACTCCGTATATGACGGCATCTACAGGCGCCGCGCCCGCCCGGTCCGCCGCATCCCCCTGAGCCAGAACGTACGCATCCAGGACAGGGAAGAGGGAGACCCGGCCCCGGAGCGCACCACCCGCTCTCGTGGCTTTCTCTACGCGACCGCCGCCGTCCGCGCGGCAGCCGCCGAGGGCGTCCCCTTCGCGCACATCCCCGAGAACGGCCAGCTCTCCATCAATCCGCCCCTGACCCCCGCCCGTGCCGCCGCCTGCTCCACGCGATCCGTCCACCCCTGGACGCTGCATCTGCTGAACCGGCTGATCGCTGCCGTGGCAGACGGAACTGTCGTACACCTCCAAAACCCGCTCGCCCACCTCACCAAGCGCCAGGTCTGCCAGTCCGCGCTCGATGCCGGCCTCACCCCCGCCGACCTCGCCGCCACCCTGAGCTGCGGCACCCCTCCCAAGCACCGCCCGCATGGCTCCGGCCTCGCCAACTGCGGTCATTGCTACCCCTGCCTGGTGCGCCGCGCGGGCCTGTTCGGCATGGACCACACTCCGTACGACTACGACCCCTGGGATCCGAGTCTCAGCTGGGACCAAGCGGAACACTGGCACGCCCTGCAGAGCTGGCTCGCTGCCTCCTACTCCCTCCGAGACCTGATAGCCGACACCCCGCTCCCTCCGGACACGGATACGCAAGCCACGCTGGCCGTTATCAAGCGGGGGCGCGAGGAGCTATCGGAATTGGGGGAGATCGAAGGCAAGGCTTGATGCCGGCGCCGATCCCGCGCTGCGTACCTTCGTGATCACCATCGCGTCCGTGAGCAACTGCTTACAAGAAGCGTAATTCGCGCTCGCCACCAGGGGGCACCGACCTCTGAGGTGAGGTCGGTGCCCCCGGTCGCGGACGGGCCGTGCGCTGCTGACAAATCAACCCGACCCACTGGCAAGGCAACTCCTCTCGATCTCCTGCTCGGTGAAGGTGGGTGTCCGCTGTCATATTTGGCACCTACCTGAACCCAGGGCTGCTACGGCCTCGGCCGTCCGCGGTGCTTCCGACGCGGGCAACCGACGCAGTCACAGGGCTCAACCTGGTGTCAGACCCGTTCTGTAGCCTGGCTGATGGTCGCGACCAACGCTGAACGGGGTGCCATGGCCGAGCTAGTGAAGGAAGCAGCGCGATTCTATTGGGCTGCGCGCGAGAGGCGCATGCAAGGAGCCATTCGCGGGGACGCCTCTGCCAATGGGATCTCAGCGATCAGAACAGGCGGCAGGTTCGATGACCTGGTGACAGCTTTGATCGGTGCCCTTACTGAGCACGGAATCGACCAATCATGGATTCGGGTCGGTCGGGCTGCCGAATTCCCAGGCTCTTACGGTCTCGGCCGTTCGGCATGGGACGTAGCCATATTCAGGGATGATATCCCCCTAGCTGCCATCACCATTAAAACGCTCGGCGGCCCCGGCTACGGAAATAACTTCAACAATCGCATCCAAGAGCTGACCTCAAACGCTTTCGCAGTCAGGCAGCACGACGGCCAGAGCATCGAGAGATTTCGCCCATACCTTGGCATCTTCTTCCTTCTCGAAGAGGGAAAAGGCGCAAATGCCCCCCTACGGATACCCCAGGGAATCTCCTACAAGGAGCGACTGGGTGAAACATTCGCCCAGTTTCATAGCGACGGTCTTTACGATGGCGTCGCCTACGTGTCTGCGAGCAAAGGCGAAGACCCTTCGTTTGAAGAGCCCCGTCCAGACATGTCAGTTAAGGGCTTCGTCGACGGTCTGAGCACGCGAGTACTGTCGTACTCTGCGGCGCTGTCCGCGGCAGGCTCGACCACGAGCACTACCGGGACACACACACCTTCCACACCGTCAACGCGCTTCCCGGAGGGCCTCAGCCGCTACAAGGAAATTCTCCTAACTGCGTCCGGAGATCGGAACGCATACGCGCTCGATCGCCTGCCGATGGGAGAGGGGGGCCAGGCTCAAGTATTTCGCGCCGTTCACAAGCATTCAAAGACGGAGGTAGCCTTCAAGCGTCGCCGATCCAAGCGAGACCTTGCTGTTGCTCGAATGCAGCGCGAGATTGAGATATCTCGCCTACTGAGCACCCATCCGCACGCTATGCCAGTTCTCGACGCCGAGCCGGACGGCGCCTGGTTTGTAATGCCCGTGGCTGATGCGACGGCAGAAGACCGTCACGAGCAGCTCCGAGACCCTGATCAGCTCCGCGACCTAGTGCATTCCATGACATCCGTGCTAGCTGAGGCACACAAACGGGACTGGGTGCACCGCGACATAAAGCCCTCCAATATCCTCCTTCTCCAGGAGCGCTGGGTCCTCGCCGACTGGGGAATCGGGCGCAGACCTCGGGGGCAGACAACTATGCCTGGTCGGACAGGCCACTACATCGGTACCGAGGGATTCGCTGCACCTGAACTGTCCGTGGACCCTCATGACACCACCACTCATGCAAGTGACATCTATAGCCTTGGGCGCGTGATCGCTTGGGCGCTCACCGGCAAGACGCCCCAGGCGAACGTGGTCCTGCTCCCACCCGCCGGCCCATGGCGCAGCATCGTCAGGGCTACCACGCAGCCTGACCCCGCACAGAGGCCCCAGAGCATCGAACAACTACTCACTCTGATCGCACGGGAATTCAGCGTGCCTCAGAGCCCACCCGTCGAACAGGCGGCAGCGCTGTTGGCCTCCGCCAGTACAGGCGACTCCGCCTCCATCGGCGCATTCCTCGTGCTCATCTCGGACTATCCCGACGACTACGACCTGTATCTGAACGTCCTGACCCAGCTCCCTCCCGCGCTCGCGGCGCCGCCCCTGTCCCGCGCCCCCCAGCAAGCCAACGCACTAATGCACGCATTCGCTGAACATGTGGGTGGAGATGGCACGCGGCTGGTGCAGTTCGGTGAGGCAGCGCGTGCTGTCTCCTGGCTTCACGCTGTATCTGCACACGCAGCCGAGCGGAGCGAATGGGACCTGCTAGATGAGGCCGTTCGTACGATGTGCAAGTGGGATGAGTCCTGGAATCAGTGGGACCCTCAGGGCGCGATCCGACCTTGGTTGCGCTCGCTCGACGGAGACGCCGCAAGCATCGTGGCATCCGCGTTCCGAGACCATCCGGATTCAGCAGGCCACTTCGCAGGGCTTGCTGACGAGCAGGGAGTCGACCTGGGCATAAGGCAGGCCATCCGGACCGCCGCTGGAACGCGTCGCAAAGCGTGACCAGCCGGGTCGGCCGTCGCTCGATGCGGGTCGGCATCCGCACAGTGGTCCGCTTCTGCGGTCTCAGTCCTGGTCTCATTCACCTCCGTCCGAGACTGTTCAGACAGGGCTGGTTCGCGCACTCCACCGCAGGTCAGGACAGGCGCAGCCTCCCCCGAACCCCCAGACGAACATTTGGAAAGCGTGTTGGGGGCAACCCCTCACGAGTTCGAATCTCGTATCCTCCGCCATTGCTCTCACCGGGCGAGGGCGAACTTCTGGGCGGCCGGGCCGTCGCAGTCCTCGCATCCTCCGCAATGGCCCACCCGTACCCGCAGTTGCCCGGCACGGCTGACGTCGGCCCGGACAGCGTCCCTGTCCGGGCCGACGTGGTTACAGGGTTGCGGTTCGGGTCGCCTGCCATGATCCGGTACCCCCTATCCTCGCCGGGTGATAACCGTCAGTCGCACTCGCCAGCTCGGGACCACGCTGCGCCGCTGGGCGCTCCTGCCCTCCGGCGACGGGGGCGCGGAGCAGAGCCTCGCGGCGCGGCCCGTGCCGCGCTCGCCCCGCCTGCCCGCGCGCGCCGTGGATCTGGTGCTGACGGCCGTCGCGATGCTGCTCGCGGTGTGGATCAGCGTCCAGAACCCCTCCATGGGGCCGGCCGCTCCCTGGGCGAATCTGCTGATCGCCGCGGTGAGCGCGCTGCCGCTGCTCGCACGGCGCCGGGCGCCCGAACTGGTCCTCGCCATGGGGCTGGCCGCCAAAATCCTCCAGGTCTCGGCTTTCGCGGCGCCGCTCGCCTACTACGCGGAGGGCGCCTATCGCGGCCCGCACAGCCGCCGGGCCGTCTGGACTTCGGCCGGTATCGGACTGGTGGCCCTCGCACCCTGGAATGCGGCAGCATGGTCCAATTCCCGGACTGTGGTGACCTGGTTCGCGGTGAACTTTGTCTTCTCCTGCCTGGTACCGCTGCTGCTGGGGCTCTACGTGGGCCAGCGGCGTGCCGTCGTCGCCGGTCTCGTCGAACGGGCGGAGCGCGCCGAGCGGGAACAGCGGCTCGTCGCCGAGGCCGCGCGGGAACAGGAGCGCCGGCGCATCGCCGGAGAGATGCACGACGTGGTTTCCCACCAGGTGAGCCTGATCGTCGTACACGCCAACGCGCTCGGCGCTGTCGCCCACGACCCGGAGGTCACGGGCGAGACCGCGCAGATCATTCAGACGGCCGGCCGGCGCGCGCTCACCGAACTCCGCGAGATGCTGGGGCTGCTGAGGAACGGCCCGGACACCGGGGCGGGGGAACCGCCGGCATCCGCTGGAAGCGACGCTGCGGAGGGTGGATCAGCGGCCACCCCACACGATCCTGCCGCGTCGGCCGAGCGGCGGCCCGTCCCCGGCACGGCCGTCGACAGGATCGCCGAGCTGGCCGACGGCTCACGGACCGCCGGGCTGCCCGTCACCGTGCTCGTCGAGGGCGCGCCGCAGCCTCTGGCAGAGCCGGTCGAGCGTGCCGCACACCGGGTTGTGCAGGAGGCTCTGACCAACGTGCACAAGCATGCACCGGGCGCCACGACGCAGATTCGCCTCGCCTTCAGCCCGAGGACCGTACGGGTTCGGATCGTCAACGGCCCGCCCGAAAGGCCCGCCGAACCGGCTGCCGACGGTGGCCCTCTGCTGCCCAGCGGCGGACACGGGCTGATCGGTCTGATGGAGCGGGTCCGCTTGGCCGGAGGCACCATGGGGTCCGGACCCACCGGTGACGGCGGCTTCCGGATCGATGCCGCTCTGCCCACCTCCGCGCCCGGAGCGTCCACAACCGGAGCGTCCACAACCGGAGTGTCCACAACCGGAGCGTGACTCTGCCCGTGATCGTGGCGTTCCGCCGAGCAGGCGCCTCTCCGGCTGCCGCACGCCGTGTCCCGCGAGCCGCAGCACTCGGTGATCGAGCCGGCCCCGTACGCCCGTAGCGCTCATCGCTGCCACCGCCGCCGTCCGAGCCATCCGTTCGGTGACGTCGCGGACGGGTCAGACGTTCAGATCAGTCCGGCGTCGTGGGTGATGAGCGCCACCTGGGTGCGGTTGGCTGCGTCGAGCTTGGTCATGATCCGGCTGAGGTGGACCTTGACCGTGGACTGGCTCACGGACAGGTCGGTGGCGATCCGGGAGTTGCTGTGGCCCTGGGCGACTGCCAGGGCGACCTCGCGCTCGCGAGCGGTCAGCTCCGCCATCCGCGATCGCGTCTGCGGGGCGCCCGCCCCCGTGGCGAAGACGGACAGCAGCTTGGTGGTGATGCGCGGTGAGAGCATCGCCTCGCC
The DNA here is from genome assembly GCF_003751445.1 of Streptomyces sp. 840.1. NCBI lineage: Bacteria > Bacillati > Actinomycetota > Actinomycetes > Kitasatosporales > Streptomycetaceae > Streptomyces > Streptomyces sp. 840.1. The sequence continues at coordinate 2,013,175 of NZ_RJUU01000001.1, forward strand.
GCGCGCGAGAACCCGTACCGCGTCGGCGAGTTCACGCGGCGAGGTGTCTTTGAGCAGGAAGCCCGCCGCGCCGTGCTGGAGTGCGGTGTAGACGTATTCGTCGACGTCGAAGGTGGTGAGCACCGCGACGGCCGGCGGATCGGGCAGCGCGGTGAGCTGCCGGGTGACCTCCAGGCCGCCGACGCGGGGCATCTGGATATCGGTGAGCACCACGTCCGGGCGGTGCCTGGCCACCAGTTCCACTGCCACCGAGCCGTCATCGGCCTCGGCGACCACCTCGATGTCCGGCTCGGCGTGGAGGATCATCCGGATGCCCTTGCGCACCAGTCTCTCGTCGTCGAGGAGGACTACCTTGACGGTCACTCACGCCACCACCTCGTCCGCGTACGGGCAACATCGCCTGCACACGGTATCGGCCATCGCCGGTGCTTCCGGCACCCGATGATCGTGCCGTGGTCGGATCAGCCCGGCATCAGCCCTCGCGGCGCCGCCGCTGTCGACCGGTCGGCCCGTGCCCCCGGTGGGGGCGTCGGCACCTCGGCGATGGCGGCTTCCCCGTCACCGAGCGGTCGTCCCCCAGCACGATCCGGCGAGTGTGCCGTACGACTTTCGGGCAAGTCCACCCGGGCGGAAAGGGTGACGCGCCGAGCGTGCCGGCCGGGACAGGCTGGACGGTGTCGGGCCCGGCCGGGTCCGACGTGGAGGTCCGGATCCAGAAGTCCGGGCGGACTCCGAGAGATCTCCAAGAGGGCTTCACCGAGACGCAGGAGGACAGATGACCAAGCGCGGCAAGGCGGCACTGTGTGCGGCGGCGGGCGCGATCGCACTCACCATGGCGGCGGCACCGTCGGCATCGGCGATCATCGGGGGGCACGATGCCACCTCGCCGTACCCGTTCATGGTGAGCATCCAGAAGGACGGTCACCACTACTGCGGAGCCTCCCTGATCAAACCGGACTGGATCGTGACCGCCGGGCACTGCACCGTGAATGTCAAGCCCGAGCAGCTTTCCGTGCGGGTCGGCGACCACGATCGGACGAAGGGCGCCGAAGCCGAGGTCATCAAGGTCATCGCACACCCGGACTTCTCCTACGAGCCGTTCCGCAACGACGTGGCCGTCATGAAGCTGGACCACCCCGTGGACGCGCAGCCCATCGGGCTGGCAGCGACTTCCGGGCCGGTGGGCACCGGTACTCGGATCCTCGGCTGGGGAATGACCTGCGAGGACGGCAGCGAGTGCCCCAACCCCCCGATTCGCCTGCAGGAACTGGACACCGAGCTCGTCGCCGACGACCGGTGCAGCGAGAACTACAGCGCGGACAACGAGCTGTGCACCGACAGCCCCACCAAGAACGCGCAGGCGTGCATCCTCGACTCCGGCGGGCCGCAGATCAAGGGCCGCCCCGGGCGGTGGGAACTGATCGGAGCAACCAGCCGCGACGGTGACGCCGATCCGGAGTGTGCCACCGGTCCCGGCATCTACACCGACCTGACGGCCCACCGCGCATGGATCGAGCGGGCCACCGCGAAGTGACCGGCGACGCCTCCGTCCGCCTCGCCGGCCGGTACCTCGTCCCCGCTGCCCGGCGCCGCTTCCCGCCGCCGACCGCCGGTCACGTAAAGCGCGAGGGCACTGCGTACCGGCTGGTGCCGCCCGCCCCCGGGGGCACGACACTCCGCGGCTGAACCGAGGGCCGGGGCCGGCGCCGGACCGGCGCGTTCCACTTCTTTCCGGCTCCTGGAAGCCGGCCGAGACCATAGACCGGGAGCGGCCGGAGAACGCGTCGGTGGCCCAGGGCGCTCTCCGGCCGCACGTGCCGCGGAGGCAGCCCCGTCGGGGTTGTGGTGCGACGGCTGTGCTCGGACGTGCCCGTCGGCCCGACGTCGTCTCTGACCTGCAGGCACGGAACGGCCCCCGCGGGGGCTCAGCGGCACAAGGCGGTGTCCACCGCGCGTTCGAGACTCCTCCGGGCCGCCTCGCCGGTGAGCTGCGTGGTGACCGCGACGCTGGTGGCGCGGCCGTCCTCGGTGACGCCGCCACGGGTCTCGTACCCCGGAAAACTGCCGCCGTGCCCCCAGGCCAGGCCGCCGCACGGCAGCGGCCGGCTGACGAGTCCCAGACCGTAGCGGGCACCCGGGCCGAAGGTCGCTTCGGCCGGGACGGTGGAGCGCATCTGGGCAAGCTGGGCCGCAGGCAGGAGGCGGCCGGCCAGGAGTGCGGTGAAGAAGCGGTTGAGGTCGGAGTTGGTGGAGATCATCTGTCCTGCTGCCCAGCCCCAGGAAGGGTCCATCTCCGTGATGTCGCGCAGGGGCGTCCGCGCCGACTCCTGGTAGTAGCCGTGCGGGTGGGGCTCTCGGATGCTCGCGTCACCGGGAGCGGGGAAGTAGGTGTGGCGCAGCCCGATGCGCTTGATGATGCGCCGGTCGATCTCGTCGGCGAGAGGGCGGCCGGTGACCTTCTGGACGATCAGGCCCGCGAGCACGTAGTTGGTGTTGCTGTACTTCCAGCTCCTCCCGGGGGCGAACTCGGCCGGGTGACGGAGAGCTTTGGCGAGCAGTTCACGAGGGTCGTAGTACCGGACGTCGTCCCCCAGGTCGTCGGTGTAGTCGGGTAGTCCGCTGGTGTGCTGGAGGAGCCGGCGGACGCTGATGCGCCGTCCGTCGATGCCCTCTCCGCGGACGAGGCCGGGCAGGTAGGTGTCGACGGTGGCGTCCAGGTCCACTCTCCGCTCCGCGACGAGCTGGAGAACGACGACCGAGACGAAGGTCTTGGTGTTGCTGCCGATCCGCACCTGCCCGTCGACGGGTACCGGCGCGCCTGTGGCCAGGTCACCGACCCCTGCGGTGTAGGTCCGGTCGCGGCCGCCGGGACCCTTGACGCTCGCCAGCGCGGCGGGCGTCCCACCGTCGCGCACCAGCGCGTTCAGGCTCTGCTGGACGGCATCCGGCCCGGCGGCCGAGGCGACGGGCGGGACCGGGCCGCCCAGTGTCATGAGACCGATGGTCACCGCGACCGCGGCGGGCAGGGCCTGTCGCCGCGTGCCGTGCCGCCGGCCCGCCGAGCTGGATACTCGCCGCTTCTGTCCACGCATGAATGACTCCTGAGTAATCGTCGGATCGTCGTTCGGGTTGCCGGTTGCGTGGTTCAGCCGCACAGGGCCCTGTCCACGGCCTCGTTCACGTGCCGTGCGGCCGCCTCGTCCGCCGGGATGCTGGTGACCGCGACGTTGGCAGCGCGGCCGTCGTCCGTGACGCCGCCCCGGGTCTCGTATCCCGCGATGTCACCGCCGTGGCCCCAGTAGACGCCGCCGCACGACAGTGGCCTGCTCGTGAGTCCCAGCCCGTAGCGGAGGCCGGAGGTCCCGGCGGGGACGGTCGTGCGCATCTCGGCGAGCTGGGCCGCCGGGAGGAGGCGGCCGGCAAGGAGCGCGGTGAAGAAGCGGTTGAGGTCGGAGTTGGTGGAGATCAACTGGCCTGCGGCCCAGCCTGCGGAGGGGTCCATCTCCGTGAAGTCGCGCAGCGGTCCGTCCGCCGGGCTGCGGTGGTAGCCCCGAGGGTGCGGCTCTCGGACGGTCATCTCGCCGGGGGCGGGGAAGTACGTGTGGCGCAGCCCGATGCGCTTGACGATGCGCCGGTCCATCTCCTCGGCGAGAGGGCGGCCGGTGACCTTCTGGACGATCAGGCCGGCCAGGACGTAGTTGGTGTTGCTGTACCCCCAGGTCTCCCCCGGAGCCGCGTCGGCCTGCTGCCCGAGCGCGAGGTCAAGCAGCTCGCGGGGCTCGAAGTACCGGTTCCTGATCTCGCCGTCGTCGAGGTGGACGCCGTAATCGGGGAGTCCGCTGGTGTGCTGGAGGAGCTGGCGGACCGTGATGCGGCGCCCGTCGATACCCTCCTCGCGGACGAGGCCGGGCAGGTAGGTGTCCACGAAGGCTTCGAGGTCGATCTTTCCCTCGCCGACGAGCTGCAGCACCACAACCGCCGTGAACGTCTTGGTGTTACTGCCGATCCGCACCTGGCCGTCCCGGGGCACCTTCGAGCCGGTGGTCAGGTCGCCGACTCCCGCGGTGTAGGTGCGGGCGCGGCCGTTCCGGTCCCTCACGCCGGCCAGCGCGGCGGGCATCCCGTCATCGCGCACCAGGGTGTTCAGGGCCCGCTGCACGGCGTCCGGCCTGGCGGCAGCATCGGCGGAAGCGGCGGGCGGGGCGAGGGCGCCCAGGGTCATGGCGCCGATGACCACCGCGGCAGCGGCCGACACGGCTCGTCGCCGCCGACCGCCCTGCCCGGTCGAGGAACGAAGGCTCTGTCTTGTCCGAGCACGCATGAGTCAACTCCTGGGAGATCGTTTCGCCGAGGCACGATCGTTGCTTCCAGGGCCCCCTGACCACATCGCGGGAAAGCGGGAGAAGTCGCTCCCCCGATCGGGGGAGGCCGCGTGTGGGCCGCCCGGCGATACTGACGATCATGAACAGGGGAATTCGGCTGCTGCTGCGCGGCTCCACGTACTCAGGTGTGCTGTTCGCCTATTGCGGCGCGTTGGCGAGCCTTCCGCTACTGCCTTTCGCCCTGTTGCCGGCGCTGTCGTGGCGATCCGCCCCCGAGAGCGTGCAGATCGTCGTGGTGCTGCTGGTCTGGGCGGCGCTGGTCGGCGTGGTCGGACTGGCGCGTCCCGTACGGCGAGCCCTGGTCGTGTCCGCCCGCCGGCTGCTACGGGTGCCGCTGCCGAACCCGGCGGCCGGTCGCCGGACCTCCGGTCCGCTCGGCCTCGACCGCTGGCGGACCCCGCTCTGGCTTGTGCTGCACGCGGCCGTCGGGTGGACGGGGGCACTGGCGAGCGGGGTGCTGTTCATCATGGGCCTCTCCCTGCCCATGAACTGGCTCGGCGGCGAGGTGCGGGCGAGCCTGTTCGGCACGTCGGTCCGGGTGTCGGGCGGGTGGAGCTGGGTGGCGGCTGCCGCGTGCGTCCTGCTGGCGGCAGCCGTCTGCGTACTGGTCACGAAAACCCTGCGGTGGTCGGCGCCACGGTTGCTGGGGCCGTCGGCGGCCGAACGGCTGGCGCTGGCTGCCGAGCGAGAGCTGCTGCTGGCCGAACGCAACCGGATCGCCCACGAGTTGCACGACTCGATCGGGCACACGCTGACGGCGGCCACCATCCAGGCGGCGGTGGCCGGCGAGGTGCTCTCCACCGACCCGGCTGCGGCGCGGGCCGCCATGCGCAGCATCGAGGACTCGACGAGGGCCGCGTTGGAAGACCTGGACTACGCGCTCGGAGTGCTGCGCGAGGAACAGTCGGGAACGGCACCGACCCGGACCCTGACCGACCTCCCCGAGCTACTGGAACGCCTGCGGCACACGGGGGCAGTGGTGGAACCGAAGCTGTCGGGCGACCTGGCGCGGGTACAGGGGACGCTCTCCCGGGCGGCCTACAGGATCCTCCAGGAGGGGCTGACGAACGCGCTGCGCCACGGGGCGGGCGGCCCCATCGAGGTCCGGGTGGCGGCCGGACCGGACGGACTGGACCTCGCGGTGGTCAACCGGACCGGAGCGCGGACGGGGCCGAACCCGGGATCCTTCCCGACGTCCGGCCACGGGCTGCCCGGACTGGCCGAGCGCGTCCGGCTGCTGCACGGTGAGTTCGGGTCCGGCCCGGACGGGACGGGGCACTGGCGGCTGACCGTCCGGCTGCCGGTACGGGCGTCGGCGTGAGTGGATCCGACGCCGACGTGGACATGGCCCTCCCCGCAGGAGCCGGCCCCGCCGTCACCCTCCTGGTCGCGGACGACGACGAGGTGACCCGCAGCGGTCTGAGCATGCTGCTCGCCGCGCAGCCGGGGATCTCGGTGCTCGGCCAGGCCGCCGACGGCCTTGAGGCGGTCGACCGTGCGCTGAGCCTGCGGCCGGACGTGGTCCTGATGGACGTGCGCATGCCACGTTGCAACGGGATCGACGCCACACGCCAACTGCTGGCCGAAGCGGCCGACCCGCCGAAGGTCGTGGTGATCACCACCTTCGAGAACGACGGCTACGTCACCGCCGCCCTCAGCGCCGGCGCCAGCGGCTTCGTCCTCAAACGAGTCCCGGTCCGCCGGATCGCCGAGGCGGTCCGAGTGGTGGCGGCCGGCGAAGCGGTTCTCTTTCCGGCCGCACTGGGCCGCATGGTCGCCGCCCGCCCGCTGGGCTCCGCCAAGGCCCTGCCGCAAGCCGCCCTGACCGGCCGGGAGGAGGAGGTACTGCGCCTGATGGCCACCGGGCTCTCCAACCCGGAGATCGCAGAGTTCCTCACGGTGAGCCTGGAGACGATCAAGACCCACGTCGGGAACGTGCTGACCAAGCTCGGCGCGCAGAACCGGACCCATGCGGTGGTTATCGCCTACGAGTCCGGCCTGGTGGTCCCGGGCTTCGCCGGCTGACCGGCTCCGCTCCTCTTCACGGTCGCCCGCACGGAACTCCGCTCTCAGTCCCGGTCTCGTTCGGCCCTGTCCGTCTCCCCGGCTCCCCGCGACGGAGCCTCGGAGAACCGGCCCGTACCTGGGACGGGACAGGCCGCCACGCCTGAGACATATCGACGTGCGCACCGCGTTTCCGCACGCTCCGGATGAGCCGATGTCACAAGCCGGGGCGCTGACTCGTCCCAGGTGCGGGTGTCCTCGATCAGGGAGTTGATGATGAACGTCGCACTGTGGATCACGTGGCGAGAGAGTCACGATCATCAGCGGCCTGATCCGCCCCGTTCCGGCCGCCTTCGCCGCCCAGTGCCGCTTCGGCTGGCGTACTTCAGCGGCTGACCACCGGGGCGTCGGTCGTGGCCGTGGCCGTGGCCGTGGCCGTGGTCGGCGTGAGGGGGATGCGGGTGAGGTCGGTTCCCGCGTAAAAGACCGTCAATTCGTGCTGTTCCTAAAGAAAGATCACTGGCATGGAGACTCTTCGGTACGTGTTCCTCGTGTTCCATCTCTTCGGGTTCGCCGCGCTTCTGGGCGGCATCTTCTACCAGCTGCGCGGAAAGGACCTGGTGACTGGCGGTTACATGGTGACCAGCGCGGTCGTCCAGCTGGTCACAGGTGCAGGACTCATATGGACCCGCTCGTCGCTGGACCTGCCGGTGATCGACGCGAAGATGGGGGTGAAGCTCGCCCTCGACGCCTTGGTGGCCGTGGCCGCGCTGATGGGCATGCGCGACAAGAAGCCCTGGGCCTTCTACTCCGTGGGGACGTTCACGGCGGCCGCGGTCGTCGTGGCCGTCGCGTGGACGTAGGCCCCCGTCACGCTCGGGTCTCCGCCACCGCGCCCGCCGGGTGATACGTCGAAGGGCCCCGCAGGTCGCTGCGGGGCCCTTCGGCTTCGGCGGGCCCGGTCGATGGATTCGGGTCGATGGATTCGGGTCGATGGACTCGGGTCGACGCCTGCCACCCTCGCCCGGGGCGTCACGCCTTGCGGGCACGCCCCAGGCGGAGGGCGGAGACGAGGAAGAAGACGCCGCCGAGGAAGGCGTAGCCGGCCAGGTTGTTCAGGGAGGCGCCGTCCTTGCCCGCCTGGGCGATGAACGAGGCGCCGGCGAGCGTGGAGATGGCCCCGCTGGCCATCATCGCCCACTGGCCGCCGAGTTGACGCCGCAGGGCGCCCACGACGAGCTGGACGATGCCCGCGGTGACGGCCCAGGCGCCCCAGACCCGCAGGACGGCGGGGATCCCGGAGGTGGCGGCGGCAGCGAGGCCGATGCCGGTGAGGGCGCTGAGCGTGATGTTCACGTACAGGCCGCGCACCGGCTGATCGTTCACCCGGGCCGACCTGATGTCGGCGATCGCGCAGGCCACGTCGAACAGGGGGTAGACCACCAGCAGTACGACGGTGAGCGGGCCCAGTTCGCCGGCCGTCACGAACAGCAGGGCCGCCCATACCGCGGCGAACGCGAAGCGCAGGAAGTACAGCTTGCGCAGGGCAGCGGGAACGCTGGTGGGAGCGGTACCGACGAGGGTGTCCACGGTGGTTCCTTTCACGGAAACGAGCTGGTCCCGGATCTCGGAACGGATTGGTCCCGGCCGGCCGAGCAGCGAGGGAGAACGTTCGGTCTCTTTAGATAGTCGGGGCACGGCCCTTCACTGTCAAGACCGAACGTTCTCCCTCGCGAGTGGGGGTAACCTGGCCGCATGAGTGAGGGCAAGGGCGGGGGCGGCACGTCGGCGGCGCGGGCGCGGCTGCTCGACACGGCGACCAGAATCTTCTACGCGGAGGGCATCCACTCCGTCGGCGTCGACCGGATCATCGCGGAGGCGCAGGTCACCCGCGCCACGCTGTACCGGCACTTCACCGGCAAGGAGGAACTCGTCCTCGCCTATCTCGACCAGGCCGACCGGGGAATCCGGGCGGGGACCGAGAGCGCGCGGACGGGCCCGGAGTCGGCGGCCGACGCGGTCCGGGCGGTCTGCCGGTTCATCACCGGAGGCATCCAGAGCCCCGGCTTTCGCGGCTGCGCCTTCCTCAACGCGGTGGCCGAATACCCCGACCCGGCCCACCCCATCCACCAGGCCGTCCTGGCCCACCGCCAGTGGTTCCTGGACACGGTCACCGAGATGCTGGCGCAGGTCGGCGACGAGCCCGCCGACGAGGCCGGCCGGCACCTCGTCATGCTCCGCGACGGTGCCATGGCCGCCGGCTGCCTCTTCGACCCGAAGCTGATCGCCGAGACCTTCCTCCTGGGCGTCGAAGGAATCCTGCGCTCACGCGGCGCCTGAGCGGCTTCGACCCGGCGTACAGCAGCGCACAGTACGTCTTCTGCCTGCTGCACCACAGGGACAAGGGGACGCTCGATCCGCTCGATCTCGGCCATGGACCTTCTACGTGCTGCCCACCCGGGTCCTGGACGCACACTGCCCGGTCCAGAAGACCATCAGGCTGTCCGGCCTGGAGCGTCTCGGCCCGCTGAGGACGGATTTCGCGGGGCTGCCGAGGGCGGTGTCGGTGTGCGCCGAAGGCCCAACGGCAGCCCTGGTCCGGCGGCCGCCGCGTGCCGGATGATGGGAGGAGCGGACGGACGTGAGGGGCAGCGAAGTGACAGACAGCGGATCCATCGGCGCGGAGCCGGGCCTTCGGGCGGAGGCCGGTGGGCCGGAGTCCGGTGGGGGCGGAGCGCGGACTGAGGCCGTGGGGCATTCCGGGGCTCAGGACGGGGCTTCGGACGGGGCTCAGGACGGGGCTCAGGACGGGGCTTCGGACGGGGCTCAGGACGGGGCTCAGGATGGGGCTTCCGGCGGGAGTACGAGTCCTCGGCGGCGTTTTCCGGGGCGGCGGGTGGCCGTGGTGCTGCTCGTCCTCATGGTTCTCTGCCTCCCGCCCTGGTGGACGCTGTTCGCCTCCGGCGCCGACTGGCCGTTGCCGGTCTTCCTGACGGGGACGGTGGTACTCGCCGCCTGGATGGTCTCGTTCCCCTTCCTGATGATCGCGGGCCACGGGTCCCGGCACTCGGACCGGTCCGCTCGCATCGCGGACACCAGTCTCGGGATGATCTGGGTGCTCTTCACCTGGTCGGTACTGGGCGCCCTGGTGAACCTGGTGCTGATGGGGCTCGATGTCGGTGGCACCGGCCGGGCCAGGGCCGTTTCCGTGGCCGTCGCCGCGGTCTCGGCCGGGCTGCTGGCCTGGGGCCATTACGAGGCCATGCGCGTACCCCGGGTGAAGCGGCTGGACGTCCACGTCCCGCGGCTCGGGGACGGTCTGGACGGGACGCGGGTCGTCGTGCTGGCCGATACGCACTACGGGCCGATCGACCGGGCGGGCTGGTCGGCCAAGGTCACCGAGGCGGTCAACGCGCTCGACGCGGACGTCGTGGTCCACGCCGGTGACATCGCCGACGGCACCCCGGTCCAGCGCCGGGAGCAGTCCGCGCCGCTCGGCGAGGTCCGGTCGCGGCTGGCCAAGGTCTACGTCACGGGGAACCACGAGTACGGCAGCGAGGCCCAGGGCTGGCTGGACCGCATGGCGGAACTGGGCTGGGAACCGCTGCACAACCGCCACGTGGTGGTGGAGCGCGGTGGGGACTCCCTCGTGCTGGCGGGCGTGGACGACGTGACCGCGGAGTCCTCCGGTCTGGCCGGTCACAGCGCGAACCTGCTCGGCGCGCTGGCCGGGACGGGCCCGGACCAGCCGGTCCTGCTCGTCGCCCACCAGCCCAAGTTCATCCCGCAGGCCGCTGCCGCCGGCATCGACCTGCAGATCTCCGGGCACACCCACGGCGGCCAGATCTGGCCGTTCAACTTCCTCGTCCGGATCGACCAGCCGGTGGTGAGCGGCCTGAGCCGGCACGGGGAGCGGACCCAGCTCTACACCAGCCGGGGCAGCGGTTTCTGGGGGCCGCCGTTCCGGGTCTTCGCGCCGAGCGAGATCACGGTGCTGACGCTGCGGTCGGGCGGCGGGCCGACGGCCGCGTAACGCTTGGCCCCGGGCGGAACTGCCGTTGAGGGCCTGGCGTCGTACGGATCATGATTGCCGATGCGCGGGAACTGGCCGACGACTGGGAGTCGATCCGGCAGGGGTACTACCTGGGGGAGCACGACGAGACCGTGCTGAGCTGCGTGGAGCGGCTCGGCCGGGCGCGAGCCGCCGTGCCCCGGGACCCGGACGCGACGATGTTCTTCACGCTGGGGCTGGTGCTGATGTACGGCCACGCGGTCTGGGACGCGGAACCCGAGGTCGCGGACCGGGCCTCGGTGGCGCTGCTGGACGCTGCCTCGGATGCGGAAACGGCCGGAGGTCCGTGCGGCCACGACGCCCATCCGTGCGACGACGACGATCTCGACGGCCTCCTCGAATCCTTCGAGATGCTGCTGTCGCTGGTCGCCGGCGATTCGGAGTACCGGTGGGAGGACCTCGACGAAACGGGCGAGGGCACCGGCGCGGAGGCCCGCTGGCGCTGCCCGCGCAACGTGGCGGGCCTCGCCCGGTGGGCGGGGACGGCGGTACGTGACAGGTCCCGCTCCCCCGAGGCGAGCCACTGAGGGCCGGCCCTGCCCGGACACCCGGTGCCTCCTCCGCCCGGCATGTGCCGGACGGGGCGCGCCCGGCGTCTGCGCCGCGACGGGCACGCGGCCGCGTGGCCTGCGGCGCCCCTCCCGTAGGCCCCCGCCGTAGCGCCGCTCATACGGTTCGGGCTTACGCGTCGCGGCAGGCGGCCAGGAGTGCGGCGAGGCGTCGGGCCGGGGCATCCGGGCGTACGGCCAGGTACGTCTGCAGGGCCAGGCCCGGAGGGGCCAGGGGCCGGAAGACGGTGCGCCGGGTCCGGGGCAAGACCTCGGCCTGGGCCGCGTAGTAGACGGTCCAGCTCGCCCGGCCCGTGCCGATCGCCGCGAGGGTGTCCTGATCGGTGGTGAACGCGGGCCCCATGACCGGCTCGAAGCCGGCCGCCCCGCAGGCGGCTCCGACCGTGTCGAACAGGTGGGGATTGGCCCCCCGCGCGACGATCCGCAGCGGCAGCTCCGCGAGAGCGGCCAGGTCCACCACCGGACCGTCGGCCAGCGGGTGGGCGGCCGGAATCGCCACGACCAACGGGTCCTCCCAGACCGGGATGAGTTCGAGCCCGGGACTCCCGCTCCCGCCCCGGACGAAGGCGGCGTCCAGATCGCCGTCGCGCACGCCTCGCAGCCGGGCCGCAGGACCCGCGCTGATCAGTTCGACCGTGATCCCCGGGGCGTCCGTCGCCAGCACGTCGAGCACGCGTTCCAGCCGCGCACCGAGTCCCACGTTGGTCCCGATCCGCAGCGTGGCCGCCCCCTCGGAGCGCAGGGCGGCCATCGTCTCCAGGCCGGCCCGCTCGGCGTCGAGCAGGGCCCGCGCATGCGGCAGGAAGGCGCTGCCGGCCGCGGTGAGCGTCACCCTGCGGGTGGTCCGGTCGAAGAGGTCCATGCCCACCTCCCGCTCCAGGCGCCGCACTTGCTGACTGACGGTCGGCTGGGCGATGTGCAGCCGCTCGGCAGCCCGCCCGAAGTGCAGCTCCGCCGCTACCGCGAGGAAGTACCGGACCTGCCGCAGTTCCATTCCGCCCCTCTCCGCACTCCTCCGCGTGGCTCCACAGGGCCACGGCTTCACAGCTCCACAGCCCGCGCAGCCTGCGGTCATTCATTGCTGTTCCCTATGAGTGTACGAGCGAACCGCCCCTTGGTCGCGAGGACTTATGGAGATGAACTGGTCTCACACCGACCGAGGAGCAGCGATGACTTTCGCCCCTGTCAACGGCATCGACCTCTACTTCGAGGAGACCGGCACCGGCCGGCCCGTCCTCTTCCTGCACGGCTGGGGAACCAGCGGCCGGGCCTGGGACTCCCAGGTCGCCGGCCTCGCCCGCGACCACCGTGTGATCACCGTCGACTGGCGCGGCTGCGGCCGGTCGGACCACCCGGCGACGGGCAACGACACCCCCGGCAACGTCGCCGATGTCCTCGCCCTGATCGAGGTACTCGGCCTGGAGCGCCCGGTACTCGTCGGAAGCTCGATCGGCGCCACCTTCGCGCTCGAAGCCGCTCTGGCGGCCCCGGAGCGCGTCGCCGGCGTCATCTCGGTCGACGGACCGGGCTACTGGCCGAGCCAGGCGATGGGCGAGCAGCTCGGCAGCCTGCTCCACGCCTTCGCCACCGACCGCGCGGCCACGGTCGCCGCCTGGGTCGCCAACTGGTTCGGTCCCGCGGCCACCGCCGACATGGTGGCCGGGACCGTCCGCCAGATCCTCGACTCCGGAACGGCCATCGACGCGCTCTTCACCGAGGCGCTCGGCCACGACCCACGTCAGGCCCTGCGCGCCCTCGCGGTCCCCGCCGTCTTCCTGCACGGCCGCCTGGACGCGGAAATCCCCGTGGAGGTCTCCGAGACCCTCGCCGCACTCGCCCCGGACGGCGAGGTCCACATCATCGAGAACGCCGGGCACATGCCCCACCAGGAACAGCCCGCCGCCACCAACGCCGTGCTGCGCGCCGCCCTGCGGCGCATGTCCCCGGTCCCCGCCCGCTGATTCCACGACGGCTGTGCGGGCGGGCGGCCGAAGGGCGTTCCGGTCACGACCGGCGGGTGCGCGGGGTCAGTTGCCGCCGGTGAGTTCGCCGCTGAGCTTCTCGTGGATCCGGGCGCTGGGCTGGTTGAGGCCGATGATCTCGACGGTCTTGCCGCGTTGGGCGTACTTGGTCTCGATCGCGTCGAGCGCCGCGACGGAGGAGGCGTCCCAGATGTGGGTGGCCGTCAGGTCGATGACGACCTTGTCGGGGTCGGTGGCGTAGGCGAACCGGGTGACCAGGTCGTTGGACGAGGCGAAGAAGAGTTCGCCGGTGACCGAGTAGACGACCTGGGTGCCGTCGGGGTCGACGACGGCGGTGACGTCGGCCAGGTGGGCGACGCGCCTGGCGAAGACGACCATCGCGGTGACGGTGCCGACGACGACGCCGATCGCGAGGTTGTGGGTGGCGACCACGCAGGCCACGGTGACGGCCATGACGGCGATCTCCCCGGCGGGCATCCGCTTGAGCGTCTTCGGGGCGATGGAGTGCCAGTCGAAGGTCGCGAAGGACACCATGACCATGACGGCGACCAGCGCGGCCATGGGGATGTCGGAGACGACCGGGCCGAAGACGATGCACAGCACCATCAGGAACGAGCCCGCCAGGAACGTGGAGAGGCGGGTGCGGGCGCCGGAGACCTTCACGTTGATCATCGTCTGGCCGATCATGGCGCAGCCGCCCATGCCGCCGAGGAAGCCGGTGACGATGTTGGCGATGCCCTGGCCGATGGACTCGCGGGTCTTGGAGGAGTGCGTGTCGGTGATGTCGTCGACCAGCTTGGCCGTCATCAGCGACTCCATCAGGCCGACCAGCGCCATCGCGAGCGCGTAGGGGGCGACGGTGGTCAGCGTGTCCGGGGTGAAGGGCACATCGGGCAGGCCCGGCACGGGCAGCGCGGACGGCAGCTCCCCCTTGTCGCCCACGGTCGGCACCGCGATCCCCGCGGCGAGCGTGATCACGGTGAGGATGACGATGGACACGAGCGGGGCCGGGACCACCCTGGTGACCTTCGGGAAGAACACCATCAGGGCCAGTCCGCCGGCGATCAGCGGGTAGACGGGCCAGGGCACGTCGTGCATCTCCGGGACCTGGGCCATGAAGATGAGGATGGCCAGGGAGTTGACGAAGCCGACCATCACGCTGCGGGGCACGAACCGCATCAGCTTCGCGATGCCCAGCGCCCCGAGGACGATCTGGAACACCCCGGCCAGGATCACCGCCGCCACCAGGTAGCCCAGCCCGTGCTCGCGGTTGAGCGGGCCGATGACCAGGGCGACGGCACCCGTCGCGGCGGAGATCATCGCGCGGCGGCCGCCGACGACCGAGATGGTCACGGCCATGGTGAAGGACGCGAACAGGCCGATCGCGGGGTCGACCCCCGCGATGACCGAGAACGAGATCGCCTCCGGGATCAGCGCGAGCGCGACCACCAGTCCGGCCAGCACCTCGGTGCGCCAGACCTTCGGGTCGGACAGCCAGTCGGGACGCAGACCGCGCAGCCGCGCGGCCGGGGACAGTGCGGAGGAAGTCAAGGGAGGCGGAACCTGTCGTGCTCGGGCCCACCCGGCGTCACCAGGGGGCGTGCGGAACGGTACGGACGGCCGGGGCGGCAGTCCGCGCAGCCCGCGACCGGCGGACTGGAGCCGGAGAGGGGCTGGGGGTCGATCGGGCCGGGGCCGATCGGGCTGGGACCAGGGGGCTGCGGTGGCACCGGGCCGCTCCGGGGACGCCGTCGGTCCCGGCACGGCTTTTGGCGACCGGTGGACCCGTCCCGCACCATGAACACGCAACGGTGGTGGTTCAACCCTGACAGCCGCTCACTCTACTCTAACGTTACGGTAGAGATGGGCGCAGGCCGCACCCGGCCCCGACGACAGACGAGGAAGGCGCCCGCGTGAGCAGCGAGCACATGCAGATCGGCGAGGTCGCCACGCGGACCGAGCTGTCGCTGCGCACCATCCGGCACTACGAGGAGACCGGCCTGGTCATCCCCTCGGCCCGCTCCCGGGGCGGCTTCCGCCTGTACACCGAGACCGACGTGGCCCGTCTGATGGTGATCCGGCGGATGAAGCCGCTCGGCTTCACCCTCGACCAGATGCGGGACCTCCTCGACGCCACCGACCACCTGGACGCGGTCCCGCCGCCGACGGGCGCCGAGCGCGAGGAACTCCTGGACCGGGTGCGTCACTTCGAGCAGGCCGCCGCCGGGCGCGTCGCCGACCTGCGCAAGCAGCTGGGGCGGGCCGAGGAGTTCGCCGGCACCCTGCGCGAGCGGCTGGGCGAGGACGCACCCACCCGCCCCTGAAGCGCACCGGGCGAGCGGCCTTCCGCCGCACCGGACAAGCGGCCCCGTCGCCGTGGCGGACGAGCAGCCTCCCCCGCCGCCCCGGACGAGCCGGCCCGTCGCCGTACCGCACAAGCAGCCCCCGTACCGGACAAGCGGCCCCGTCGCGCCGGGTGGGCGACCTCTCTTCGTACCGGGCGCGGAACGCCACCCCTGGCGGAAACCCGAGTTTTCGCCAAGTCCGCCTCTCACGCCCCTTCGTGCACCAATGAGCCCCGCCCTGCCCGTATGTGGGCCCTGACGGGCCCTGACCTCACGGTCAACGCCGGTCGACGCCGCGTGAGGGGGCGGCGCACGCACGTGCCGGGGCGGACGGGTGAGGAGGGTGCGACAGAGAGTGGCGGCGCTTCAGGCCGTCCAGCTGGCACTTCTGTCCCTACCGGCCGGTACCCGCGATGTGGCGCGAAGCACACCCCTGAAAGTGACGCTCTGGGACCATCAACGCCTATCAAATCCAGCCGTCCGGACCTGCCGCGGGGGGAGTGGCCATGGGGCTGCTCGGCAACGACCTGGCCTTCGCACGCGCCCTGACGGCCCACGAGCACGAGAACGTCATGGCGCTCGGGAACCGCAAGCTCTACGCGGCCGACACCCATCTCCTGTCGGAGGGGGACCGGTCCGGTCACGTCATGATCATACTTCAGGGGTGGGTGACCGTTTCCGTGGCAACGGACCGAGGCGCCACCCGGCTGATACTCGGCCTGCGCGGCCCCGGTGAACTCATCGGCGAAATGGCGGCGTTGGACAACCACCCCCGCAGCGCCACCGTCCGGGCGCTGGGCCCCGCGGCGGCGCAGGTCATCCCGGGGGACGCGTTCCGCCGCTTCCTCGCCCAGCACCCCCGCGTCAGCGGACTGGTGATACGTCAGCTCACCTTCCGGCTCCGCAGCGCCGACCAGGAACGGTCCGCGCTCGCCTCGCTCACCGTTCTGCAGCGGCTGGCCGTGCGGCTCACCGAACTCTCCCGCGCCGAACCCGCCGGCCCCTACACGCCGTCCGCGCCACGGCCCGCGCCCCTGCCCGCCGGCACCGTCGTCCACCTGGCCCAGGACGAGCTGGCCGCCACCGTCGGAGCCACCCGGGAGGCCGTCGCCAAGGCGCTCCGGCTGCTGCGGGACCAGCGCATCGTGCGGACCGGGACCCGGCAGGTGGAGATCCTCGATCCGGAACTGCTCGCGCTCCTCGCGGACGGCCATCAGGAGTAACTCCCCTCCTGTCGTGTGTAAACGACTACAGACGGCCCTCGTCCCGGGCCCGAGGCTGATGGGGGACGGCACAGCGACCAGGACAGGGGCACGAGGTGGACCACGACGTGACGGATGTCGCCGAGGCGCGCTACGAGCTGGTGATCAGCGTCGACGCCAGACGTTCCGGCGAGTACGACGACATCGAGAAGACCCGCATGCGTGCCCGGATCTACCGGGTACTGGAGACGGCGTTCACCCACACCAAGATCGCGCGGGACTCCCTGCACCTGGAGGACCGCGGCGACGGCGTGCTCGTCTCGGTGTCCGGCCAGGTCCCGGTCGCCCGGCTGCTCGGCCTGTGGATGGTGGAGGTGCACGAGAAGCTGCGGGACGAGAACCGCGCCCTGCGCGTACCGCTGGGGCTGCGGGTCGGCATGCACGTCGGGCCGGTCCGGCACGACGACCGGGGCATCGCCGGACGCGCCGTCGACCTCGCCTGCCGGCTCGCCGACTCCGCCGTCGCACGGCAGCTGCTGGACGCCGAGCGGGCCGATCTGGTGCTGGTCGTCTCCGGTTCGCTGTACGAGGACGTGGTGAGCGGCGGCGGCAAGTTCATCGAGCCCGCGCGCTACTCCGCCGCCCGCCTGGAGCTCAAGGAGGGCGCGGTCACCGCCTGGTGCCACCTCCCCGGACGGCCCGCGCCGGCCATTGGGCCCCGGGGCCCGCAGCCGGCCACCCGCGCCGGCGCCCACGACGTGAACGGCATGGACGAGGCGGACGACGTGAACGACGAGACGGACGCCGACGTCACCGCATCGCGCGACTCCGGCGAGGCCGACGCCCGCTACCACGTGCAGGGCGACATGTCCCAGCACTCGCAGAACATCTACCAGCAGCCCGTGCACATCGGCCGCACCACCGGCGACGCCGGCCGCCGGAAGGGCTGATCACCATGGGCGACGAGGAACAGGCGGGCGGTCCCCCGGACGTCGCTCCGCCCGACGCCGGCGACAAGGACGGCGGCCGGGGCAGGGAGCGGGAGCAGGGCAAGGAGAGGGACCGGGAACGAGGCAGGGACCGGGAAGGCGAACGGGACCGCGACCGGGACAAGCGCGGGGAGAAGGAGAAGGGCAAGGACCGCAGGCCCTCCTCCGACGAGCCGAAGAACGCCGCCGACGACGAGGACGACGACGGCCGGTCCGACGACAAGGACGCGGACGACCGGGAGTCGGAACGGGAGCGGGCCGCCGGGCGGTTCAGGGAGCACACCCGCAACCCGCTCGCCGAGGAGCAGAGCGAGGACGGCCCCACCAGCCTCGCCGCCGCCTCACGGGCGCACGGCGACGCCCGGCTGCTGTTCAACACCGGCCGGGACCTGCACAACTTCGACCGTACGCACATCGGCCGCGCCCATATCGGTGACACATACGTCCAGTTGGACGCGCGTCGCCCCGGTGCGGGCATGCGCAGCGGACCCGTGCCCGCCGACGAGCTGCGCAGGCTCCGCCGGGCCCACGTGGCGCCCGCCGGCTACGTACGGCTGCGCAACGCGCTCAGCGCCCGGCGGCTGCTGGTCCTCGGCGCCGCGCCCGGCACCGGCCGTACCGGTACGGCGCTCTCGCTGCTCGACGACATCACCAACTCCGCGGTGACGGACGCGGACAGGAACACGGGCGGGGACAGGGACACCGGTAGGCGTACCGGCACCGGGTCCCCGGCCGAGGACCGGGTGTGGCGGGTCGATCCGGACGACGGGGTGCGGCAGCTGGCCGAATCGCTGAGCGGCGAGGAGGCGCGCCGGGGCACGGGATACCTGCTGGAGCTGTCCCTCACCCGGCCCGGTGTGCTGCCGCCCGACGAGATCGACCTGGACCGGCTGGCCGCGGCCCTGGCCGGCTGCCGGGCCTTCGCGGTGATCGTGGTGACGGTCGGCTCGGCGGCGAACCCACTGCTGGCGGGCCGGTACGGGATGCTCTGCCCGCCCGCACCCACCCAGGAACTCCTCACCACCCGGCTCCGGGAGCGGCTGGAGGACCGGCCCGAAGCGGCCGCCGACGGCGCCGCGCCGACCGCCGAACTGCTGGCGCGCGCGGAGGAGCTGGCGGAGCGCGAGGAGGTCAGGAACGCGGTCGGGCTGGCGGACCTGCGCCCCGCCGAGGCCGAGCTGTACGCCGCGCTGCTGGCCGGACACGTGCTGGGGAACGTCTCCTACGAGGAGTTGCTGGCAGGGTGCCGGAGCCTGGCCGCCGAACAGGCGCAGGAGTGGTTCGCCGGGGTGGACCGGGCACTCGCCGTGCTCCCGGCCGACACGGAGGAGAACACAGGGCGGGCGGCGGCGCTGTTCCACCCGGTGGCGTTCCGTATCGCGCTCGCCGTGCTGGGCGGGGCATCGCACAGCGCGGTCGCCGCCGCGGCCCACCTGCTGACCTGGGAGCTGTCCGTACAGAGCGACCCGGACAACACCCCGGCCCGGCCGCTGTTCTGCGACGACCCGGACTCCGACCTGGCGCTCTCGCGCGCCGAGCTGAAGACCGGCCGGGTGGAGGTGGCCGGGGTCGACGTGGCGGCCCGGCTGATCTGGTACCGGGGAACCGCCCTGCCCGGCGCGGTGCTGACCGAGCTCTGGGACCGGCACTTCCCGGCCCGCGCCCCGGTCGTGCGCTGGCTGCGGCTGCTGGCGGACGACCCCAGGCCGCAGGTGTGGATGCGCGCCGCGGTCGCCGCCGGGGAGCTGTGCGTCCAGGACTTCGACCACGGTTACGTGGAGCTGGTCCGTCCGCTGGCCGAGGCGTCCTCGACCCGCCGCCGGTTCTTCGCGGCCACCATGATGGACCAGGCCGCCGGACACGCCTCGCACCGCAAGGCCGTCCGCAAGCTGGTCGACGACTGGGGCCGGCACGGGACGGACGCGCTGCGCTGGTCCGCTGCGATGGCCCTCGGATACGGCAACGCCGCCGCCTCGACCGGCGCCGCCCTGGACGCCCTGGCCCGCATCGGGGTCCGGGACGAGGGCGAGCAGATGGCGGTCGCCTCGCTCAACGTCGTACGGCTGCTGGCGCTTCCGGACGGGCCCGAGGTGCTGCGGCGGATGGCCGAATGGACGGGCCACAAGCTGGTGACGTACCAGGACCTCGGTCTGGTGACCACGGTCCGGCTGATGCTCACCTCCGTGGAGGAGGTGCTGTTCGACGCCGCCGGATCGCCGCTCGGCGACCTGGGCGACCGGGGTGACGGCGGCGACCGGCCGCTGGCGCTCGCCCTCGCCGCCGCACGCCCCGAACTGGTGCGGCCGATGGCCGACTTGATGTGGACCGCACTGAACACCGCACGGTCGAGGGACGTGGCGATGGACGCTCTGGAGTCCTTGCTGCGCTCGGCCGTGCGCGAGAACGGCTCCGAACGGGCACGACCGGGCCTGGCGGCACTGCTGCCCGTGCTCATGGCCGGGGAGCAGGACAAGCGGCGGCTGGACTGGCTGCTGCGCCGGATGATGAACGACCCCGAGAACCGGCTCCCCGACACGCAGGCGCGCGACCTGTGGTGGCTCGCCGTGCCGGCGCGGGGCCGGACGGGCGAGGAGGAGAGAAATGGCTGAGGACGAAGGCCCGGCACCGGCGGGCCCGCTCCTGCGGGAGTACACACCCACCGGGATCTTCCGGCAGACCAGTGCCCGCACGGCATCGGTGCTGTTCTACCGGAAGGGCGGCTACAGCGTGGCCACCGCCTCCGGAATCGAGCACTACAACAGACGACCGCTGGCCCGCGCGCACACCGTGTGCGAGATCGCGCTCGGCACGTACGGGACGACGCTGGAGATGGAGCTGCCCGCCAGGGGCGGCGCCTCGTTCTTCAAGGTCGAGATCGACATCCACTGGACGGTGACCGATCCGCACCTGGCCGCCACCGAGGTGGTGACCGATGTCGCCAAACGGCTCACCGCCCCGATCCTGGAGCGGCTGCGCGAGGTGTCGTCGGACTTCCCGGTGGCCGAGGCCGAACAGGCCAACCGGGCCATCACCAGTCACTGCGCGGGCGGGCGCTGGGCCGATCTGGGCGCCGATCTCGGCCTGCGGGTACGGCTGTACGTCCGGATGCGGGTGGACGACCGCACGATCAACCACATGGACGACATCCGGGCGGCACACGCCTCCGCCGAGGTGACGCGGGTGCACCAGGAGAAGTTCCGGGCCATGCTGCAGGGCGGCGAGCTGGACCAGCTCAGCTACATGCTGGCGGCCGAGCCCGAGGCGGCCAAGGACTTCCTGGAGAAGATCCGCCAGGAGGGCAGGCAGGACGAGAAGGAGCGCGTCGAGCGGCTCTTCGACATGGTCGACAGCGGCCAGATCCAGTCCAACGACCTGGAGACGCAGGCGCTCGCCCTCCTCAACCGGGGCCGCCGCCCCGTGCAGGGGCCGGTCGGCACGCTGCCCGCCCACCGCAGGGCCCCGGAGCTGGAGCCCGGGGCCGATGAGCCGTACGCCCCCGACTGGCTGGCGGACGGGCCGCCCGCCGGGGCGGGCCGCGGGACCGGGCCGAGGGAGCCCGAGGACCGGGCACCGGAGCGTCCCCGTCGGCGCCGGGACGCGGACGACGGATGGTCCTGGGCGGAGGAGGACTGATGACTGCCGACGGCGGGGCACGGACCTCCCCCGATCCGGTCGTAACCGTGCAGGGCGGGGGGCCGCACGGCTACGACCGGACGGGGGAACGCATCGCCGAACGGCTGCTCGGCACGGTCCGGGAGGACCTCGGCCGGGCCGACTCCAAGGCGGCGGTGCTCCTTTCCGGGGCACTGGCGCTGCCGGCCTTCCTGATCGGGCGGCACGGGGCGCCCGACTGGCACGGGCCGGCCGACGCCACGCTGATCGCGGCGGGGGCGCTCTGGATCGTCGCGGTGACCGCGCTGGTCCGGGCGCTCATGCCACGTACCGGCACGGTCCGCAGCGGGCGCGGGGTCACCTACTTCGGCGATCTGCTCGCCCCGTACGACCTGGTGCGGCTGTCCGCCGAGGTCGCCGAGGCCGGGCGGGACCCGGCCAGGTGGCTGCTCATCCAGGCCGTGGACGTCAGCTCCATCCTGGCCGCCAAGTACCGGGCCATCCGCTGGGGCGTCGGCACGCTGGCGCCCGCGGCGGCGCTCGCCATGGGCTGGAGCCTGATCGCACGCTGAGCCGCCCGCGACGACGCCGCACGGGCGCGCACCACGGCCCGTCACAAAGAACCGCAGAGCCACAG
The DNA here is from genome assembly GCF_003751445.1 of Streptomyces sp. 840.1. Taxonomy (NCBI): domain Bacteria; kingdom Bacillati; phylum Actinomycetota; class Actinomycetes; order Kitasatosporales; family Streptomycetaceae; genus Streptomyces; species Streptomyces sp. 840.1. The sequence continues at coordinate 2,034,969 of NZ_RJUU01000001.1, forward strand.
AGACTGAATAAGGGGACGGCCGTGGGAAGAGTCAGGGCAGGACGGCGGACGGGAAGGGGCCGGCTGCGCCGGAGCGCGCTCTGCGCGCTGGGCGGCGCCGCCGTGCTCGCGGCCCTGTTGTCACCCGCCGGTCATGATCCGGTGCCGGTGGCGGCGTCCGAACCGGCCTCCGCCGCGGTCAACTACGCCGTCGGCGTGGACGAGTCCGCCAGTCTCGCGCCCGCGGACATGAAGGCGGAGAAGGCCGCCGCCTCGCGGATCGCGATCGGTGACGTCTCCGAGGCCTCGAACGTCACCGTCTTCGGCTTCGCCGCCGCCGAGACCGGTGACCAGCGGGCGGTCGACCCGGTGTGCCCGCGCACCCAACTGGACGCGGCCGGGCGCGAGTCGATCGGCGGGTGCGTCGGCAGACTGCGCAGCCGCAAGGCGGACGAGGGCACCGGCACGGACTTCCCGAGCGCGATACGCCAGGGGGTGCACGATCTGAGCACCGGCACCGACCCCTCGGTGCCCCGGGTGCTGTTCCTCCTCACCGACGGCCGGATGGACGTCACCGACAGCGAGAAGTACGGCGGCGAGGCGCACCGCGCGGCCGAGGGCGAGCGCCAGCTGACCGCGGCGCTCAAGGAGGCCGCCGCCCAGCAGGTCCAGGTCTGGCCGCTGGGCTTCGGGTCCGCCCCGGACAAGGCGCAGCTCGACCGGATCGCGGCCGGCGGCTACCAGAAGGGCTGCGTCGAACTGCCCTCCGCGCGCCCGAAGGCCGGCAAGGTCTCCGGCGCGAAGGACGTCGGCCCGATGCTGGAGAAGATCTTCGCCGCGGCCCACTGCCTGCGCTACAGCCGGGGCCCCAGTGACCGGCCGCCCACCACGCTGGAGATCGGGGTCTCGCCGCTGGCGACCGTCGGCAGCATCGTGGTCGACAAGGGCGACCCCGAGGTGACCGCGACCTACTTCGACCCGAGCGGCCACAAGGTGCCCACCTCGGGCACGTACCGCAGCTCGAAGTTCGAGCTGGCGGGGGCCGGCGGCACCGTCGAGGCGCTGAAGATCACCGACCCGGTGCCCGGCGTCTGGAAGGTGAAGGTCGAGGCCCCGGAGGGGCACCGTTCGCTGCCCGTCGGCGTCAGCGTGCTCTGGCACGGCGAGCTGCGCGGAGCCATCACGATGGACCCGCCGTCGCCGCAGGCCGGCCAGAAGACCAAGGTGTCCATGCGGCTGCAGACCCGCGAGGGCTACGAGATCAAGGACCCGCGCGACTACGCGGGGCTGCGGGTGTCGAGCACGCTGACCGGGGACGGGTTCGAGCCGCTGGAGCTGAGCCTCACCGACGACGGCACCGGCGCCGACCCGGAGAAGGGCGACGGCTCGTTCACCGGGACCGTGCAGATCCCCAAGGGGGCCGGGGGCGCGCTGAAGGTGACCGGCACCCTGACCGCCTCGGGGCTCACCGCCGACGTGCGCAGCGAGAGCGGCGAGGTCCCGCCGGGCGAGCCGGCCGTCGTCGCCGGGCTCAACCTGCCCGCCGCCGACGTCCATCCCGGCGCCACCGTCGAGGGCACCCTGTCCGTCCACAACACCAGCAACGCCCCGCACACCCTTCGGCTGTCCGTCGCCGACATCGGCCGCGACATGCTCACGGCCGGCCCGGCGCAGATCGTGCTGAAGCCCGGCGAGACCGGCACCCGGAAGGTGAGCGTCGAGGTCGCTCCCGCCGACGTCTTCGGCGACCGGCTCGGCGACGACGGGCTGCGGCTGGGCGGCACCCTGCGGGTCGTCGACGCCACGGACTCCGACCGTCCGCTGGTGGGGTCCCCGCTGTCGGTGCGGGTCACGCCGGAGCCCGGGATCTGGGAAAGGTACTGGTGGGCGTTCATGGCCGGCGCCGTGCTCGCCGTACTCGCCGCCGTGGCGGTCGCCGCCTGGCGCAGGCTGCGCCGGCGCCGCCGCGACCCGTTCGGTCTGGTGCTGCAACTGGTCTCCGAGCAGGGCGACATCCTCAGCGAGCACCCGGCCGGGCACGGGCACAAGCAGTGGTACGAGTTCGCCGTCGTCGAACCCCACCGCAGCCCGCGCATCGAGCGCCGCGCCCACGGCCAGTACGCCGTCCAACGCAGCCCCGAGGGCGGCGCCGTACTGCGCACGCGTGGCGGCGGGCGGACCCGGCTGCCCGTGCAGGGCCGGGTCGAGCTGACGGACTCGCTGAGCCTGTCCCTCGGCGCCCAGCCGGGCGCCCCCGCCGCGGGCCCGTCCGCGCCGACGGCCGCGGACGGGGGCGCGAGCACCTACGACGAGACGTACCTGTGACGGGCGGGGGCGGGCCGGTGCGCCGGAATCCCGCCCCCCGTGCACGGGCCCGGGGCCGCCGAGCCAAGGGGGCCCGTGGACGCAACGAGGACGTACCGAGGACGAACCGGCCGTCGACACGGCCGTAAGCGGGGAGGAACCCATGAAGATCTTCCAGCCGATGCTCTTCGTCGGACTGGGCGGCACCGGTGGTCTGGTCGGCGCGGAACTGGAGCGCAAGCTGCGCGCCGAACTGTGCGGTCCCGACGGTGTCGCGCTCAGCCACCTGGGCGGCCACGCCCCCTACCAGCTCCCGGACTGCCTGCAGTTCGTGTACGCCGACTACAGCGAGTCCGATCTGCAGCGGCTGCCGCAGTTCAATGTGGACCCCTCGCTGCGGGCCGCGTACGCCCGCACCTCGCGGGCCACCCACAACCTGCTGCCGAACTTCGACAGTTCGCCGGAGGTGACCAAGATGCTGCGGGCGAGCCTGCGCGAGGAGGTCTCCGACTGGCTGCCGCCGCGCACCGACGAACCGAAGGTCACCCCGCTCCACAACGGTGCGGGCCAGCTGCCCACCGTCGGGCGGGCCGCGCTCTTCGCGACGCTCCGGCACAGCCTGGCACCGGTCCTGGAGCCGCTGCTGCAGGCGATCGACGCGATCGCCAGGGCCTCCGGCGAACTGAGCGAACTGGGCGGCGGCAAAGCCACCGGCTGCGATGTGTTCGTCGCCTTCTCGGTGGCCGGGGGGACCGGCGCCGGGATCTTCCTGGACTACCTGCACCTGATCAACTACGCCTTCCAGCTGCGCCGTTTCGACGGGGTGAAGATCTACCCGCTGGTCGTGATGCCGTCCTCGTTCTCCGCGTCCGGCGGCGGCGGCCGGGAGGCCGAGCTCAACGCGGCCCGCGCCCTGGTCGACCTGTTCCGCCTCGTGGACGGGCAGAACGCGCCGACCGAGGGCGAGGAGATCGGCGACCTGGACCACAGCCCCGGGATCGGCATCCGCTACCCGGGCATGACGCCGATCCGGCTGCGGACCGGCATCCTGCCCACCGCGTTCCTGTTCAGCCCGACCGCGGGCATCCGCCAGGACGACCTGCGCCGCTCCATCGTCTCCCTGGTGATGTCGCTGATCGGCACCGAGTTGGGCGACGGGCGCTCACGCGGCCGGGTGACGGCGGCCGACGACGACTTCCAGACCTTCGCCGCGAGCTTCATCAACCGAGGGGTGCAGCGCAGCGCCGTGTCCCCGACCGGGATCGGCAGACAGGGCGTCTCCACCAGCCTGGTGGCCTCGATGACCGCGCCGATGGACCAGCTGGCCGATCTGGTGGCCGGCCGGCTGCTGCGCAAGGCGGTCACGGATCTGGTGGAGCGGCCGCGCGCCACGCTGCGGGAGAGCGCCGTACCGATGATCCGCCAGCTGTTCACCGACGCCCAGCTCGAAGAACTGTGGGAGCGTCGGCAGTTGGACGTGCCGGAGCCCGATCCGCTGCCGCGCGGCAGCAAGGCCATCGAGCAGGCGCTCGCCGAGCGGAGCGCGGACATGCAGCGGCTGCTGTCCGACCTCCAGTTCAAGGCCGACCGGCAGGCCGCCTCGATGGCCGACCGGTTCTCGCCGCGCCCCGCCATCGACAAACTCCTCCAGACCGTCGACCCCTTCCTCGCCGAACGTGTCGTACGGGGTGTCCCCGGGAGCGACGAGCAGATCGCCCGGCTCGGCTTCCTGGGCATGCTCAACAGCCGGGCCGGCGCGCCCCAGCGCCCGCCGGGCGTGACGGAGCAGCCGCCGAAGAACCCCCGGATCAAGGGCCGGCTGGCGGGGATGTCGCCGGCCCGCTGGGGCGACGACGACGTGCAGGCCGCGCTCCGGGCGCAGGACAGCTGGTACCAGTGGCGCAGCCGCTCCGTCTGGCACGAGGCCTGGCGCGAGCAGCAGCAGCGCTGGCAGTCCCACGCGGACACCGCCGGCACCGATCTGGGCCGCCTGGTGAACGCCTTCCGCAAACACTCCGACCAGGAGCGCAAGATCTCGGCGCAGAAGGGCCTCGAACTGTACGAGGACCGCACCGGAATCTCCTACCTGCTGCCGCCCCAGCGCACCCTCAACCACTTCTACGAGGACCTGGTCACCCGGCTGATCCGCCGGGAGGGCCTGCGGGAGCACGACGACGAGGCGGCGCTCCTGCTGAAGATGATCGACGGGGACACCTGGCGCAACGTCCACACGCTCAGCCGGCGCAGCCCGGACAGCGCCGTCGCCGTCGTCAAGGCGCAGTTGGAGGGCCGCATCACCCGGCTGTTCGCGGAGAGCGGCGAACAGCTGGAGGAGCGACCGCTGCTGCCGCCGATGGGCACCCTGCTGGCCGCGGCGGCGGGTGACGCGGACGCCGCGGACCAGGTCAGCAAGGAGGCCCTGGACCTGTTCGGCCGCAAGCTGACCGGGCTGCTGCCGGTGGGGTTCACCCCGGAGGGCACCGGCCCCCTGCGGGTCCTGGTCACCCACCCCCGGGTGCAGGCCGTGGACGAGGTGAAGGAGTACCTCGGCAAGACGCTCCGGCTGCCGTCCGACGCGAAGAACTCGGTGGACTACCGGGGCGTGGAGAGCGACTCGATCACCGTCGTCCTGTTCCGCAGCGAGATGAGCCTCACCCAGGTGCCCGAGGCCCGCAAGGTGCTGCGGCAGTGGGCCAGGGCGAAGGAGTCCGAGCAGGCCCAGGACGTGCTGCGCTGGCGTCAGCGGCTCGGCTACCGCGACAGCTGGATGGTGAGCAGCGAGGAGGACCGGCGCACGATCCTGCACCGGCTGCTGTGCTGCATGTGGAACGGCCAGGTGGACGTCGTGGACGGTGACCCCGCGTCGCCGGACCGGGTGCGGCTGCGGCTGTTCCCCGAGACCGGCCCGAGTGTGCCCGGGGTCCGGCTGCGGCTGGGCGACTTCCCCGGTGGCGTGTCGAGCTGGGCGGAGCTGCTGCGGGCGTACGAGCGCTGGACCGTGCTGGACGACGAGCGGACCGTCGAGGACTACTGCCAGGGGCTGATGGGTGCCCAGCCGCTGGGGCTGGCCAGGACCGGCAGCGATCCGCATCCGCTCTTCGTCGAGCTGGTCGAGAAGATCGCCCCGCGCCAGCTGGAACTGCTGGCCGAGCGCAGGGAGCGGGGCGGCGAGCGGGTCGAGGGCTGGGTCCGGCCGCTGTGGGAGTTCTGGGCGGAGACGCTGCCGGCCGCGCTGGACACCGAGTTCGGGGACCAGCGCGCGGTGCAGCCGACCCTGCGCACCCTGCTGGAGCACGTGCGCGGCGGTACGCCCGAGCCCCGGGCCCGCAAGGAGTTCCCGGAACCCCGGCGTCCGGTCGCCGATGACGACGACTTCGGCACCGCACCGGGCGCCTCCAGCGGCTACGCGGCCTCCCGGAGCGGTGACGGCGGGGGCGGCGGCGCGTACCGCTCGCGCGACCCGTACCCGGAGCCGGAACGCGGCACCCGGGGCGAGCGCGGGCGCGAGGCGTATCCGGAGCCCGAGCCCGAACCCGTCGCACGGCGGGAGCGGGAGGCCTACACGGACCGCGAGCGGCACACGGACCGCGAGGGATACAGGGACCGCGAGCAGCACGGGGAGCGCACGGCGTACGACCCGTTGGGGGCGGACCCCGACGACGATCCGTTCGGCGGCGGCCCCCGGCGGTCCGCGCCCGGGGAACGCGCCGACAGGCCGGCGCCCTGGGACGACGACTCCGGCGACCGGGACCCGTACCGCGACAACGGCGACAACGACCGCTACCGGCGCGGCCCCCTGGACGGTGATGCGGAGTGATCACGCGCGAGGACGTCGCCACCGTCATCCACCTGGACCTGCGCAGCGGCGCCGCGGCGCTCGACGCCGCCGCTCCCCTGCGGGCCAGGATCGCCCGGCAGCTCGGCCTCGCCGGGCTGCCGGAGCCCGACTACCCGCTGTTCCTGGTGGTCGACACCCCGGCCGGACTGACCGACCACCAGCGGCAGTACGAGCTGCTCACCACCTACCGCGCCGTCGGCGAGGTGCGGATGCTGGTCCTGCTGGTGGGCAGCGCGCCCGGCTCGTACGCCGGTGAGGACGAGGCGTTCCAGCCGGACCGGCGGCTGGAGCGGCCCTCGATACTGCGGTCCTCCGGCATCGCCCTGCTGTGGGCGGGCGACCTGCGCTCCGCCCGCACCGCGCTGGAGCAGCCCGCGCCCGACGACCCGGACGCCCTGGCCGTCCTGGTGGACCTGCTGTCGGTCCCGGACGTCTTCCTGCGGGTGCTCGACGACCTCGGCTCCCTGCCGGAGGCCGTCGCGACGCCCGGGGTGCGGCTGCTGGAGCAGGACCTGCCTCCGGAGGTACGGGAGCGGGCCTGGCGCGACGCGCTGCGCCGGTTCGCGGGCGAGGACACCGAGCCGGCGCCCGACCTGCCGGTGGCCACGTGGTCCGGCGCCGATCTGCCGGAGCCGCTGCGCGGGCTCGCCACCGGCCGCTCGGGGCGCGACCAGCGCCACCGGGAGCCGGGCGGTCTGGCGGACAGCGCGTACGGCTCGTGCGCGCGGGCCCTGGACCAGGCCCGCTCCACCCTGGCCGGGCTGCGGGCCCTGACCGGGCTGCTGCGGGCCTCGCACCGGGAGGCGTTCGAGGCGGATCTCGACCAGGCCCGCGAGGCGCTCGGCCAGTACCGGGAGCTCGTCACCACCGCCCTGCACAGCGACGGCGGTTCCGGCGCGGCGCCCTCGTCCGCCGAGGCCGCGGCCAGGCTCGCGGCGCTCGGGCTGCGGGTGCCATCGGCCGAGGGGGTGGGCGAGCGGATCGGTGAGGGGCTGCGGGAGTTCGCCAAGAAGCTGATGGGCCAGAAACTGGCGCTGCGCGCGGTGGCCCAGCGCTTCACCGGCCTTGCCGGTCAGGTGGAACCCGTGCCCGGTTCCGCGCTGCTGCCGAAGCTGGCCGACCACTCCGCCGAGGCCGTGGCCCGGCGGTCCGGCACGCGCGGCGGACCGCTGCCCGACTTCGTCACCGGTCCGGCGGCGACCGCGCTGGCGGCCGCGGCGGGGGCACTCGGGGCGCTCTGGCAGTGGCCGCTGGCGCTGCTCGCGGTCATCGTCCCGCTGGTGTTCTTCGGCGTGGCGGGGCTCGGCGCGTCCCGGCTGCGCGACGAGCCGGCCGCCCACCGGTCGGCCGGCCCCCGGATCGCGGCGGTCGGCGGCGCGGCGGCCGGGCTGGCCGTCGCCTACACGACGGACCCCCCGGCCTGGCTGAGCACCGCCGGACTGCTGGTGGGGGCCGTCCTCGCGGTGGAGACGGCCCGCAGGCTCTGGGACGCGGCGGCCGCCTACTGGGCCGCCGGCCAGGGCGCGACGGCCCTGCGCCGGGCGCTGGACGGGCTCGACGGCCTGCTGGCCGAGGTGGTCCGTGAGCACTGGGCGGCGGAGGAGCGGCTGTACTGCGCCGACGCGGCACGGTCCGTCGCCGGGATGCTGCGGGCCACGGCGGCCGCCGCGGACGCCGAGGCGGTACCCGCGCCGGAACAGGTCCCGGTGCACGCGGGGCCGGTGGCCGACCCGCTCGCGGCGGAGAGCTGGCTGGACAACCCCTCGGCCCTGGAGGGCGACGCGTTCGCCGCCTCCGACGACGTGGACGACGAGGACGCCGGCTGGGCGAGCGCGTACACCCGGCAGGGGGAGCGGTCCTGGGACGAGCCGGCGGACGGGTGGCACCCCGCCGCCATGCCCGCCGACCCGTGGGAGGACCACACATCCGCGACGCCGCGCTGGCTGGACCGCGAGAGCGGCGAGGGCGGGTCCGAGCTGGTCGCCACCCTGGCCGACGACCTGACGGACGCCGCGATGGTCGCGATGAACCAGTACTGGGGCGCCGTCGAACGCGGCCAGGCCGGTACCCGCGCCATCCACAACACCGAGGTGCGGGTGCGAGAGCTGCTGTCCTCGGCCCGCCACCACCTCCGGCGCAACGGCGTACTGGCGCCACCGCCGTTCGCCGCCGCCCACCGCACCCGCACCGGTTCCGCGAACCTGCTGGGCACCGACCCGCACGGACTGGCCGAACTGGTCGGCGCCGAGACCGACCGGCGGGCCGTGGTGCAGCTGTCCTCGCCCGAGCAGGGGACGCTGCTCAGCCGCGACCCGGACGCGGCGGTATGGATCCGCTTCGCACCGCAGGCCGTCCGGGGCGAGGTCGAGACGGCCTGGCGGGCCGGCGGTTCGCCGCAGCCGGAGGACGTGCTGTGGACCTCCTCGGGCCGCTACGCCGGCCTCATCCGGCTCACCCCGCTGCGCATGGGCGTGGTGGAGAACGTCCGGCCGTACCAGAGCCCCCAGCAGAACCCCGGGGGCGACTGGCTGGAGTACGAAGCGAAGGACGGCGACCGCTGGTGACCAGCACCTCTCACTCGCACCTGGCGGACGGCCCGCAGAGCCCCCGGCGGCTCACGCTCACGTTCAACACACCCTCGGGCCTGCGCCGCACCACGCCGGCCCGCTTCGGCGCGCGGGTGTCCCGACGCGATCCGCAGCTGCCGCAGCTGATCCGCAACACGCTCCTGGAGGACCAGGGCCAGAACTGCGTCCAGGTGCGGCTGACCGCGCCCGACGCGGCGAACCCGGCGGCCCGCGCCCTGCTGGACACGGAGGTGGGCACCGCCCTGCGCCTGCACCGGGCCTTCGGCGGCTCACCGGCGGGCGCGGCACTCTTCCCGAAGATCATCGGTCATGAGCTGGACACGGCCGAGCCGTACCTCCTGTACGAGCCGCCGCGCGGATTCGCCGCCGCCCACACCCATGTGATGTCCGCGACCGACCAACGGCCCCTGGCCCACGGCCTGATGCGGGCGCTGTGCCTGCTGGGCAGCCAGGGCCTGGTGCCCCGCGGCATCTCGCCCTCCACCGTGCTGTGGGACGGCGAGACGCTCCAGCTCTGGGGCCTGGAGGCGGTGGCCCGCGCCGGGCGGCCGCGGACCCGCTGGGGCCGGGCGCCCTACTGCTCGCCCGAACAGCGCCGCGCGGAGGGGCTCATCGACCCCCGGGACGCGGTGTGGAGCGCCGCCCAGGTGCTCTACCAGCTGGTCACCGGCCGGCCGGGCCCCGCCGACCGGGTGCCCGCCGACCTCGCCTCGCACCGGGTGCTGGCCGAGACGCTGCGTGGCGCCTTCGCCCCGCTCGCCCGGGACCGGCCGACCCCCGCCCAGCTGCTCGAACTCCTGGACCCCGGCGCGTCCCGGCGCCTCGCGCTCGACGTGCCCGCCGACGAGGCGCAGCCGCACCGGGAGGCCTTCGAGCAGACGCTGCGCCTCAAGCGGCAGGCGCCCGCCGCCGAACCCCACGACGAGCCGGACGGGCCGGGAGCCGGCCAGGTGGTCTGCCCGTACTGCCTGGAGAACATCCAGCTCGACCTCGGCTCGCTGTTCGTCACCGACAGCCGGATGCAGTACCAGCCGCTCAACCCCTCGGGCATCGCCAACCCGTTGCGGCGCCAGGACGTGATGCGCGGCGCCGTACAGAAGTGCACGGCCGACCCGGAGTTCCCCGAGCACTTCATCCCGGTGCCCTATCTGACGTACGGGAAGCCGCTGACCATCGCGATGGTCGGCCAGTCCTCCACCGGCAAGAGCCATCTGCTGACCCAGATGATCGCGGCGATCACCGACGGCGGCCTGGAGCCGTTCGGACTGAAGTGGCAGTCCGTCAACCCGGAGCAGCACGCCCGGTTCGTACGGGAACGGGTGCAGCCGCTGCGCAACGGCAAGGTCCTCGACCACACCAGCGGCGTCGGCCTGGACGGCTTCGCCCGCTTCGTGGAGTCCCTGCTGATCACCGACGCGCAGGGACAGGTGCGGCCGGTCGCCTTCTTCGACCTGGGCGGCGAGGACCTCGTACGGACCGACTCCGCGCTCCGCTTCCTGCTCGGGGTCGACGCCATGGTCTTCGTCGTCGACCCGGCGCTCGCGCTCCCGCTGCCGCAGCTGGACCACGCCAGGGAGCACCTGGGCCTGGAGGTGAACCGGGACGGCGATCTCGCCTTCGCCACGGTTCTGGACCGGCTGCCGAAGAACGGCCCGTACCTGGACGTGGCGGCCGCGATGGTGCTCGGCAAGGCCGACCTGCTGCGGTTCCAGCCCCCCGTCGACCGGTGGCTGGACGAGGCGGCGCCGACCGCGCTCGACCCGGCGCTGGCCCGGGAGGAGAGCGGGGACGTGTACGCGTTGCTGCGCCGGCTGGCCGGACAGGCGTGGCTGCGCCCGTTCGACTCGATCCGCCGGTGCACCCTGCACGTCTCCTCGGCCACCGGTGGCCAGGAGGCCGAGGGCCGCTACCCGGTGGGGGCGGGCCCGCGCCGGGTGCTGGAGCCGCTGCTGTCGCTGCTGGCGATGCACGGACTGATCGAAGTACCCGGCGGCGCCGAGGCGTTCGCGGTGGGCGGGGCGACCGCGATGGAGGCGGTACCGCTGCCGGAAGCGAGTGATTCCCCGAGAGAGGAAACGATGTGAGCGACTTCCAGGACCGGAGGCCCGCTCACCGGGACCCGGCCGGACCCCGCCGCCGGGACGGGCAGCAGCCCCGGCGGCGCGGCGACGACCAGGGCCCGGTGCACCAGGCGGTCTTCCGCTGGGAGGGCAACCAGGGCCGCCAGGGCACCGGCATGAAGGCCGTGGCCCACTCCTGCCCGGCCGAACTCGCGGACGAGCTGGGCCGGGAGCTGGGCCGGTTGCTGTGGGTGTCCGGTACGGCGGCCCCGAGGCAGAGCGTCGTGCGCACCCGGACGGCCGACGGGCGGATCATGCTCGTACGGCGCTGGCCCACCACGGACCGGGGCGGCCGGCCCAGCACGGTCAGCCACGCCCTGATCGGTGACGCGCGGACCCTGGGGACCGAGAAGTGCCTCGGCCTCACGCACGGCGGCTGGGGCAGCACCCGGGAGTCCGCCGAACGGGCTGCCGGTGAACTGAAGCTGGTGGATCTCGCCCGGCTCGAACCGCGGGTGTCCCAGTGGCTGAGCGGCATGACCGGGCAGCTTGAGACCGTCCGGCGCACGCTGATCCTGGTCGCCGCGGAGTGGCTGCGCGATCCGGAGCAGCGGGTGTCCCTGCTGACGGACGAGGTGGACCCGGGCGGCGGACTCGGCCCGGACGACGTGCCGTTGGTGTACCTGGGCCTGTACCGGCTGTTCGGTTCCTGGCTGGGCCGGGACTGGACGTTCGCCACGTACGACACGTCCGACACGCATCAGCTGCGCCTGATGTGCGTGTCGCGCTGGGAGCCGGACGCGGGCGGCTCCGGCCCGCTGGCCCGGATCACCGGGCGGATGGCGGGCGAGCGGAAGTTCGAACACCTCGCGGCCGCCCGGCTGGTGGACCACCTCCTCGCCCACCCGGCCGCCGCCCCGGGCGTACCGCAGCTGACGGACCTGCTGAGGGACGGTGCGGCCCTCGGCTGGCAGCGCCGGCGCGTCCTGCTGAACGAGATCCTGGAGGCCGAACACCGCCGCGGCGCCCGCGCCACCGCTCCCCCGCAGCGCCACCTGGACACGGACCACGACCCGGAGGAGACGGACCGCCTCCCGGAAGAACCGCCCCGCGCCCCGGACCGGGCAGCGGCCGAGGGCCCGTCGGACCCATGGCCCGAGCACCCGGCCGCGACCCCGGCAGCCGAACGCCCCGCCCCGCCCCCCGAACCCCTGACACCACCGCCCCCGGCCGTACCACCGGCACCCGCATCTCCGGCACCCCCCGCATCCCCCACGCACCGCTCCGGGCCGCCCGCAGCCGGATACACGAGGGCCGACGACAGTTACGCGGCCGCACCGGCCGCACCTGCGGCCAGGCTCGAAACGGCGCTCCACGAGGAGCTCCTCGACCACCGGCGCGGTGACACCGTCGGGCGCGGCGTGCTCGCTGAGCGGATGCGCGCTGTCCCCGACGAACTGCTGCTGGCCGAACTGCGGGCCGACGGGATGCCGCAGGAGTCCGTGGAACTGCTGCTCGACGAGCTGGGGAGCGTCGGCCGGGTCTCGACGCGGCCGGAGTCGATGCGCCACGAGCTGTGCGCGGAAGCGCTGCGCAACGGCCTGTACTTCGCACCGAACAGGCCGGGCGCGGACTCCGTCTCGCGGACCGTCCTCGCCGAACAGTCGGCCGCGCTGTTCACCTGGGCCGTGGCTCCGCTGGCCCGGGACGGACGCTATCTGCGCGATCTCCAGGAACTGCTGCACCGCATGAGCCGGGACCGCAACCCCGCCGCGGGCAACTGGCTCCGGCAGAGCATCACCGACCCTCCCCTCGGCAGCGCACCCGATCTCCCGCCCGTCCTGTGGCAACAGCTCCTGCGGGACAGGATCACCCAGACCCCGGTGACCTACCCGGCCCCCCGCACCCAGCAACCACCCCCGTCCCCGCTCGCCCCCGCCCCGGCCCCCGTCCCCGCACCCGATTCCCCGTCGGCCACGCGGGAACCCCCGACCTGGCTGGACCGGCTCACCGAACGGACGAACCAGGTCGGCTGCGTGGTGGGGTCGTCCCTCGGCCTGGTCCTCGTGGCGATCGCGGCCGTGCTCATCTTCGGGTGACGGCCCCGGCCGTAGTGGGGCTTCGGAACGGGGCGCAGCACCGCATCCGGAGTTCACGATTCCTTCACGTCTGCCACATATCAGCGCTACCGTTCCCCTGGTGTGCAGCGAGTTGCGCTGCGTAACGAATCACCATGTGGCCGCCGCCAGGGCACGTCCCCGACGCGGTGGCGCGTTTTCTGGGGGGCGGGAACCGTATGCGGGAGCTGAGCAAGGGCGCCAATGTAGGCCTGGCGGAGCTGAGTGCCGATGCCGGGTCGGTCATCGCGAGTCTGAGCTGGAGCAGCAACGCGGGGGACGGCGACGCCGATGTCTCCGTGCTGCTGCTGGACGCCAACGGAAAGGTCCGCAGCGACGCCGACTTCTTCTACTACAACAACCCGGCGGCGGACGACGGCAGCGTGCACCTGCTGGGCAAGACTCCGACGGACAGCGGGAGCGAGGACCGCATCAGCCTCGACCTGACCGCGGTCCCCGCCGACGTGGAACGTCTCGTGGTCGCCGCGAGCCGGTACGGCGGCTCCCGGTTCGGCGAACTCGACGATCTGCGGATGACGGTCGCCGACCGCGCCGGGGAGGTGCTGCTGGGCTTCTCGATCGGCGACGCCGGGGTGGAGAGCGCCTTCATCTTCGGTGAGCTCTACCGGCGCGGCACGGAGTGGAAGTACCGGGCCATCGGCCAGGGGTACGAGACCGGACTGGCCGGCCTGGCCACGGACTTCGGTATCGATGTCGACGACGAGGGCGAGCACGAGGAGGAGAGCGGCGAGCAGAGCGGGGAGCAGCACCTGGAGGGCGGCGCCGACGGCGGGACCGCGAACGCGCCGGAGCTCGTGGAGCGGCCCCCGTCTCCGGCCGATGAGCCCCTCGCGCCGGCCTCCGCGCCGCATGCCGTCCCGCCGCCTCGCCGGCCGGCCGGCGAGGCCGTAGCCGTAGCTGATCGGGGTACGGGCCCGGCGGCAGCGCCGCCCAGGCGCACACGCGGCCCCAGGACCGCGAAGAAGAAGGTGACGCTTCCGGCTGTGGCGAAGAAGACGCTCGCCGAGAACGACACATGGAGGTCCGCGCGGCTGTTTCCCGCGCCGTCGCTCAAGAGCGACAAGGAGCGGGAGGTGCGGGCCACCTCCGTACTGCTGTCGGTGATGGCGCAGGTACCGGAGTTCGGGCGCAGGCTCACGGCTGCGTTCGGCGCACCGGCCGGCCGCATGGAGACGTTCACCGAGGTCTCGCTCCCGCACGGGGACACCCCCAAGCGCCCGGACGGGGTGATCCGGGTGGAGCGGGCCGGCAAGCTGTGGACCGCTCTCGTCGAAACGAAGACGAACGGGAACGGACTGAAGTCGGAGCAGGTTCAGAACTACATGGACATCGCCGCCCGGCGTGGTTACGAGGCCGTCATCACGCTGTCCAACGACGTTGCCCTGGAGGGCAGTCCACTCGTCGACGTCAAGACCGACGGGCGGCGCAAGCACAAGGTCGCCCTCTGGCACCTGTCCTGGGCCGAGGTGACTCATCAGGCGCACATGCTGATCCGGCACGAGGGTGTCGGAAACGCCGCACACGCCTGGCTCCTCCAGGAACTCCTGCACTACCTCCAGCACGAGAACTCGGGCTGCCACGGCTTCCAGAACATGGGCGCGTCGTGGGTGCCCGTACGCAACGGCATCGACACGGAGACGCTCGGCCAGGACGATCCACGCGCCGTCGAGGTCGTCGAGAGCTGGGAACGGCTCATCCGCCAGGTATGTCTGCGGCTCGGTGGACAACTGGGCCAGAAGGCCCTCCCCGTGCAGCGCGCCCCGCGCGGCACCACCCCGCAGTCCCGGCGGGCGGCGCTCGCCGCACAGCTCTGCGAGGAAGGGCGCCTCACCGCAGGCCTGCGCGTCGACGGTTCGCCCGGCGTCATCACGATCACCGCGGACCTCCGGACCGGGAAGCTGCGCACCTCGGTGGAAATCCCTGTGCCGGAGGGCGCGTACCCGCTCACCTCGGCCAAGCGGCTGATGCGTCAGCTGGCCGAGGCACCCGCCGATCTCCACGTCGAGACGCTCATCGAGGGGCACAGCGGCCCGCGCGGGACCCTGGAGCGCCTGCGGCCCGAGCCGGGCGACATGCTCCCCAAGGACGGCAGCCGGATCGCAGGCTTCCGGCTCTCCCTCTTCAAGGGCATGGGCGGCTCACGCGGCAACGCCGAGTCCGGCTTCATCCGCAGCGTCGACGACGCGGTGGACCGCTTCCACGCACACGTCGTCGCGCACCTTCCGCAGGCCGAGCGCCGCACCGCGCGCCGGTCCCCGGAGCAGGTCTCCGCACCGGCTGCCGCATCAGATGCGCCGGTGCCCGTCTGAGCACGCGACGTGCCCGCGCGGGGGCCGCCCGGGAGATTCCCGGGCCGCCCCCGGTGGGCTGTTCCGGGAACTTTTCGGGTTCTCGCGAGAAATCTCCGGCGCGGTGTCGAGGACCGTCCCGCGGTTCCGACGTCCCCTGTGAAAGCCGCCCACGAGGGGCGGCGGGGACACAAGGAGCGCAACGATGAAGTACATGGTGATGGTGCAGGGCTCGCAGGCCGGCTACGAGGCGATGCGCGGCAACGCGAGCGCCGGTGTTCCGGCCTGGAGCGAGAAGGACGTGCAGGCCATGTTCGCGTTCATGGGCGCGGTCAACGACGATCTCGCCGAGAGCGGTGAGCTCGTCGACGCCAACGGACTGACCGAACCGGCCAGGGCCCGGTTCGTCCGGGCGGGCGAGGACGGCCGTCCGGTGATCACCGACGGTCCGTACGGGGAGACGAAGGAGCTGCTCGCCGGGTACTGGATCCTCGACTGCGAGAGCCTGGAGCGGGTCACCGAGATCGCCGCGCGCGTCGCGCAGTGTCCGGCGCCCGCCGGAACCCCCGACAGCGCGGTGGTCATCCGGCCCGTGGACGACCTCGGAGGCGATGTGTGAGACGTACGAGCGAGGTCGAGGACCTGCTGCGGCTGCACGCCCCGCAGGTCCTCGGCGCGCTGGTACGCCGGTACGGGCATTTCGACCCGGCCGAGGACGCGGTGCAGGAGGCGCTGCTCGCCGCAGCGCGGCAGTGGCCGGAGCAGGGGGTGCCGGACAATCCGCGCGGCTGGCTGATCAGGGTGGCCTCGCGGCGGCTCGTTGACCGGCTGCGCAGCGACGAGGCGCGGCGGGCACGTGAGGAGACGGCGGCGGCGCTCACGCCCAGGGACGCGTTCACCACGCCGCCGCCCGACGAGCCCGCGGCGGGCGGCGGCCGGGCGCCGTCCGAGGACGACACCCTCACCCTGCTCTTCCTGTGCTGCCATCCGGAGCTGGCCCCGGCCGCGCAGATCGCGCTCACGCTGCGGGCGGTCGGCGGACTGACCACCGCCGAGATCGCCCGCGCGCATCTGGTGCCGGAGGCGACGATGGCGCAGAGGATCAGCCGGGCGAAGCGGCGGATCCGGGGCGCGGCCTTCGTCCAGCCGGGTCCGGCGGACCGCGACGGGCGGCTGGGCGCCGTGCTCCAGGTGCTCTACCTGATCTTCAACGAGGGGTACACGGCGACCTCCGGCCGCGCCCTGCACCGCGCCGAACTGGCCCGGGAGGCGATCCGGCTGACCCGTTCGGTGCGCCGGCTGCTGCCCCGGGACGGTGCGGTGACCGGGCTCCTGGCCCTGATGCTGCTGACCGACGCCCGCAGCGCCGCGCGCACCGGGCCGGACGGGGAGCTGGTCCCGCTCGACGAACAGGACCGCACCCGCTGGGACCGGGCGGCCGTCGCCGAGGGCACCGCACTCGTCGAGGAGGCGCTGCACGAGGGCCCGGCCGGGCCGTACCAGGTGCAGGCGGCGATCGCGGCACTGCACGACGAGGCACCCCGGGCCGAGGACACCGACTGGCCGCAGATCCTCGCGCTGTACGACGTCCTGGTGCGCCTCGCCCCCGAACCGATGGCCGAACTGGGACGGGCCGTCGCCGTCGCGATGGTGCACGGCCCTGCGGCCGGACTGGCCGAGGCCGACGCGCTCGCGGACCGGCTCGCGGGCAACCACCGGCTCGACGCGGTCCGCGCCCACCTGCTGGAGCGGGCCGGTGACCCGGCCGGGGCCCGCGCCGCCTACCTGGCGGCGGCCGCCGCCACGCTGAGCCTCCCGGAGGCCCGCTACCTGCACGGACGGGCGGACCGGCTCGGCGGCTGAGGGCTCGTCCCCCGTCCGGTCCCGCGCCGATGTCACACTCCTGCCCCCGGCAGCGCTCTCAGGGTGTAACCGCGACAGGAGGCACCTGATGTCCGACCCCGCCCCCGGCCACCGGCCCGGAACCGACCCGGACCCCGGTCCCGACGGCGCCACCGATGTGTTCGTCGACCATCGCGAGCTGCTGTTCTCACTCGTCTACAACATGCTCGGCAGCGTCACCGACACCGAGGACGTGCTCCAGGAGACCTGGCTCTCCTGGACCGCCCGCCACGAGGCGTCGGACGCCGGACCGATCGAGAGCCCGCGCGCCTACCTCGTACGGATCGCCGTGAACAAGGCCCTCTCACGCCAGGCCGCCATCAGCCGCCGCCGCGAGACGTACGTCGGTACGTGGCTGCCCGAACCCCTCGTCTCGAACGCCGACACGCCGCCGCCCCCGGACGACGGGACCGCCGAGCGGGCGGAGCAGGCCGAGTCCGTGTCGATGGCGATGCTCGTCGTGCTGGAGACGCTGAGCCCGCTGGAGCGCGCCGTCTTCATCCTCCACGAGGTGTTCGGCTACGCGCACACCGAGACGGCCGGGATCCTGGGCCGCAGCCCCGCCGCCGTACGGCAGCTGGCCCACCGCGCCCGCGACCACGTCCAGGCCCGCCGGCCGCGCCACCGCCCCGATCCGCTGCTGCACCGGCGGGTCACCGAACGCTTCCTGGACGCGGTGTTCGGCGGCGACCTGGCCGCGCTGATGCGGCTGCTCGCCCCCGACGTCACGCTCTGGGCCGACGGCGGCGGGAAGTCCCCGGCGGCCGGGCCGCTCCCGGTGCACGGCAGCGACAACGTCGCCCGGCTGCTGATCTCCCGCGCCTCGCACCGCGAGGGCCTGGAGATCGCCTACCGGCAGGTCAACGGCGACCCTGCGGCAGTGCTGTTCAGCGGCGACACCCCGTTCGCCGTGATGGTCCTCGACCTGGCACCGGACGGTGAACGGATCAGCGACATCTACAACGTCGCCAACCCCGACAAGCTGCCGCCCGCCGCCCACGGCTGAGCACCCCGACAACGAAAGACGGGAGAAACACCATGCTGTTCGTCCTCTACGCCGTGGTCACCGCGCTGACCGCCGCCATCAACCTCATGTCCGCGATATTCGACTTCCGCCGCTACGAGCCGATCCTCGTCAACATGGAGAAGGCGGGAGTGCCCGCCTCCTCGCTGTTCGGGCTGGGTGTGCTCAAGGCGGCGGGGGCCGTCGGGCTGCTCGTCGGCTTCGGCGTCCCGCTGATCGGCACGGCCGCCGCCGTGGGGCTCGCGCTGTTCTTCACCGGGGCCATCGCCGTCCATCTGCGCGCCCGCGACCACGGGTACTGGCTGCCCGCCGCCTTCCTGCTGCCGGCCGTCGCCTCCCTCGTCCTGGGGGTGGCCCACCACGGTGCCTGGTGACGAAAGCAACGGAAAGTGGCGGCAAACGGCTGCAATCGGCGGCGAACCGCTCCGCCCACGGTGATGGTGCTGGCCGTCGCACCCCGCTCTCGCGATGATCGGGCCATGACCAAGAGCGACAACGGACGAGACATCACCCTCCGGATCGCCCAGGAGCCGGAGGCGGACGAGTTCCTCGCGCGCAGTCCGCTCGCGGCCCTGGTGGGCATGCTGCTGGACCAGCAGGTGCCGATGGAGTGGGCCTTCTCGGGCCCGTACGCCCTGGCGCAGCGGATGGGCGGCGACGATCTGGACGCCCACGAGATCGCCACGTACGACCCCGAGGCGTTCGCCGAGCTGTTCACCGCGAAGCCCGCGCTGCACCGCTATCCGGGCTCCATGGCCAAGCGGGTGCAGCAGCTGTGCCAGTACCTGGTGGCGCAGTACGACGGTGTGGCGAGCGCGGTGTGGAGCGATGCCGCCACCGGGGCCGAGCTGCGCAAGCGGCTGAACGCGCTGCCCGGGTACGGCACCCAGAAGTCGCAGATCTTCCTGGCGCTGCTGGGCAAGCAGTTCGGCGTCCGGCCGCCGGGCTGGCGCGAGGCGGCGGGACCGTACGGGGAGGACGGCTCGCACCGCTCGGTCGCCGACATCACCGGCCCCGATTCGCTCGCCGAGGTCCGTGCGTACAAGCAGGAGGCCAAGCAGGCGGCCAAGGCGGCGAAGGTCGCCGCCAAGGGGAAATAGGCGCACCCGTCCGATACACGAAATCCCGCCATAGCCGCTTATATGCCTTGTGACCGGTGATGCAGTCCAGCCCCATGGCTGCGCCCGGAGGCCCTTGGCCGGTAGGCTTTCCGTGTGATCTTCAAGCGCATCGGAAATGGGCAGCCTTATCCAGACCACGGCCGGGAAAGCACCCGGCAGTGGGCGGATGTCGCGCCGCGCCCGGTCCGCCTCGACCAGCTCGTGACCACAAAGGGCCAGCTGGATCTGGAGACCCTCCTCGCCGAGGACTCCACCTTCTACGGTGACCTGTTCGCGCACGTCGTGAAGTGGCAGGGCGACCTCTACCTGGAGGACGGACTGCACCGCGCGGTCCGGGCCGCGCTCCAGCAGCGCCAGGTACTGCACGCCCGCGTGCTCGAACTCGGCTGAGCCACCACACCGCCGCACCGGCCACGCCGGGGGCCCGTCCGCCCAGCGACCGTTCGAGCTCGTCCGGGGCGTGTTCGAAGCCCGTCCGGGGTCCGTTCGGGGTTCGTTCGGGTGCTTTCCCACTCGGACGGGTGCGATCCATTGATCATTTAGTAGGCATCATCACCGGGTCGCACTACGCTGCGCCCATGAGCATGCTCACTCCCCCAGGCATGGGCGGAAAGTACCGCATCACGGGTGACAAGTACCCGCGCATGCGGCGCCCCCGCCGCCGCAGCAAACTGGTCCTCGCGACCGCCGCCTCCGTGGTCGCCCTGGCGGTGGCCGGATGGGGCACGCTGCAGCTCATCGATGTCTTCACGGGCGGCGACAAGACGGCCAGCGCGGCCGACCGCAAGGCGGACTGCCCGTCCGCCAAGCCGTCCGCGCCCGCCGTGGCACTGCCGAAGCCCGGGAAGATCAAGGTGAACGTCTACAACGCGACCCCGCGCGGCGGGCTCGCGAAGTCGGCGGCCGATGAGCTGAAGAAGCGCGGGTTCGCGATCGGCAAGGTCGGCAACGCCACCGCCACGTACGACAAGAAGGTCTCCGGGACCGGCATACTGCTGGGCTCTCCGACCTCGCTCAACGGCACCTTCCCGGTGCTCGGCACACAGCTGCCGGGTGCCGCGACGAAGACCGACGCCCGCAAGACCGCGGACGTCGATCTGATCATCGGTACGAAGTTCAAGGCGTTCAGCACGCCCCAGGCGGCCTCCACCGCCCTGACCGCCCTGCTCAAGCCCTCCCCCGCGCCGTCCTCCTGCTGAGCAGGAGGAGGACCGCGCGGGGCGGGCGCCCCCAGGGCCTGTCTTCAAGCTGCTAGTCGGCGGTGCCGTACATCCGGTCACCCGCGTCGCCCAGGCCCGGCACGATGTAGCCGTTCTCGTTGAGGCGCTCGTCGACCGAGGCGGTGACCACGGTGACCGGCGTACCCGCCAGCTCGCGCTCCATCACCTCGACGCCCTCGGGCGCGGCGAGCAGCACGACGGCGGTGACGTCGTCCGCGCCGCGCTTGATCAGCTCCTGGATGGCCGCGACCAGGGTGCCGCCGGTGGCCAGCATCGGGTCCAGGACGTACACCTGGCGGCCCGAGAGGTCCTCCGGCATCCGGGACGCGTACGTGGACGCCTGCAGCGTCTCCTCGTCGCGGATCATGCCCAGGAAGCCCACCTCGGCGGTCGGCAGCAGCCGCACCATGCCGTCGAGCATGCCGAGGCCGGCCCGCAGGATCGGCACGACCAGGGGCCGGGGGTACGAGAGCTTCACACCGGTGGTGGGTGTCACCGGGGTCTCGATGTCGACCTGCTCGGTGCGCACATCGCGGGTCGCCTCGTACGCGAGCAGGGTGACCAGCTCGTCGGCGAGGCGCCGGAAGGTCGGGGAGTCGGTGCGCTTGTCGCGCAGGGTGGTGAGTTTGTGCGCGACCAGCGGGTGGTCGACGACGTGGATCCGCATGGGTCCCACAGTAGCCGCGCCTCCCGCACCCGTGCGCTGGCATCAACCACACGTTCGGGGGGAAGGTGGGGGCATACGGACCCAGCCTTGGGGTGATGAGCCGATGCCGGACGGGGCACAGCGGAAACGGGACGGGGCGGACCCGCCCGGCCTCAGGGATGCGCGGAACCCGCAGGACGTACGGAACCCACAGGACGTACGGAACCCGCAGGACGTACGGGACGCGCAGGACGTACGGGACGCGCCGGACGCGCCGGACACCGACGCGCAGGAGAACGACGCGCAGCGTCGCAGGCGGCGCGCCCAGTTCCTCCGCGAGCTTCACGAGGCCAAGGCGCTGCGCGACCGGGTCCAGCCCCGGCGCGTCAAGGCCGCCCGAATGCGCCAGGCCATGCGGATGCGGACGTTTCGCTGGTAGCCGTCCGGCCTGCGGAAGAACCCCCTGGTGGCCGCCCCGGACAGAACTGATGGCCGACGCAACGTCCGAACTGCTCTCGCGAAGCCCTCGTTTCTGCCACGATTCCGATGGGCGGGACACAGGACAGCCGGACCACCGACTGCCCTCCCGCCGGACCGACACCCCTATGACCAGTGGGAGAGTCACGGTGTACTTCGCCGCACTGCTCGCGCGCACCGAAGACGGGTGGGAAGCGAGCGACACGGATCTCGACGATGTGGAGACCCTGTCCGATCTGACGGATCTGGCCCGTGAGGCCTCGGTTGACGAGGACACGGTGCTCGTTTTCATCGAGCAGGAGGACGCCTGGTTCGGCGTCATCCGGGTGGACGGTGAGGAGGACCCGCGTATCTACGTCTCGAACGCCTCCGCCGCCACCCGCTCCTCGTACGGGGAGATCCTGCTCACCGATGAACTGCTCGGCCGCGAACCCGGGGCCGAGGACTCGATTGCCGCCCTCGAAGAGCTCGTCGGACTCGACGGTACTGAGGACGACGAGCCGGACAACACCCCCGACAACGACAACGACACCGCCGACCACGACAACGACGACGACGGACTCGACGCCGTACCGGCAGGCCCACTCGGTGACACCGGGCTCCTGTCCGACCTCGGGCTTCCCGAGGCGGAGCTGCTGATGCTGCGGTCGGACGCACTGGTGGAGATCGCGGACGCGCTGGGAGCGGCCGAGGTCCTGGAGACCGTCCGTTAAGGTCCGCGGGTGACCGAAGCACCGCACCCGCAGGACCCGCCCCAACCGCTCGACGCACCGCGCGATCCCGTACGGGACCCGTGGCGGGTGGCCATGCGCCGTGCCCTGGACGAGGCCGACCGGGCGGCGGCGACCGGCGATGTGCCGGTCGGCGCCGTCGTCCTCGCCCCGGACGGCACGCTGCTCGCCGCGGGACACAACGAACGCGAGGCGACCGGCGACCCGACCGCCCACGCCGAGATCCTCGCCCTCCGCCGGGCCGCCGCCGCGCTCGGCGAGTGGCGGCTGTCCGGATGCACCCTGGTGGTCACCCTGGAGCCCTGCACGATGTGCGCGGGCGCCCTGGTTCAGTCCCGGGTGGCCCGGGTCGTCTACGGGGCCCGGGACGAGAAGGCCGGCGCGGCCGGATCGCTCTGGGACGTCGTGCGCGACCGCCGGCTCAACCACCGCCCCGAGGTGATCCCCGGAGTGCTGGAGGCCGACTGCGCGGCCCCTCTCACCGCCTTCTTCCGCCACCGCTGACCTGGCATCCCCACCTCGGGGCAGTCCTGCGGGGAATCGGATTTCGACGCACGGCCGAGATGGTCTAAGCTCTCTCTCGGTAGCGTGTCCGAGCGGCCGAAGGAGCTCGCCTCGAAAGCGAGTGTGGGGAAACTCACCGAGGGTTCAAATCCCTCCGCTACCGCCGCATGAAATCGCCCCCGACCTGTCACGACAGGCCGGGGGCGATTTGGTTGCTCAGACGATCCAGTGGTCTCCGACACCGCACGGGGCGATTTCGAGCCGGGCGTCGTTGCCGGCGGAGGCACCGCCGGTCGGGCGCAGGCACAGGTCGTTGCTGACGACGTTACGGATCCAGTTCGTCCCGTCCCCGCGGGGGTCGAGCCACCAGAGCTGGTTGTCGCCTGCCGGGCGGCAGTTGAACTCGCTGACCTTCGAGCCGGCCGGCCTGGCGTCGTAGTAGCCGACGTCCAGGCAGAGCCCGTCCTTGCTGTTGCGGATCAGGAAGACGGGGGCGTTCTGTGGCCCGCCGCTCTTGCGCACGATGTCCAGACTCCACAGCTGGTTGTCGGCGGCCGTGGAGTTGCACGGGTACTGGTTGACCGGATCGGTCGGCTTGCCCTTGCCGTAGTCCGCGATGTCCACGCACTGGGACGTCGACGCGTTCTTGATCACCGTGTTCTGCACGCCCGAACGGCCGTTGGCCCACCGGCGGAGCTTCTCCGCCCCGGTCAGCCCCTTCGGCTTGGGCTTCGTCCTGGGCTTGGGCTTGACCTTGACCTCGGCCTTCTCGGACGCGCTCGGGGAAGGCGTGAGCGTCTGCTGCGGGGCCGGCGGCACGGCCTGCTTCTCCTTCTCCTTCTCCTTCACCTTCTTGCTCGGCTTGACGGAGGGGGTCGGCGACTCGCTCGTGTACGTGTCCGGAACGGCTGAACGCTCGCTGCCCAGGACCGTGCCCGCCGCGTTCTGCGTCCGGGTCCGCTCGGGCTCACGGTCGTCCTGTCCGGCTACGAGGAACGGGACCGCGATCAGGATCGCGCCGGCGATCGCCGCAGCCGCCAGCATCGGCTTCTTGGGGCGGCGGCCGGGCGGCTCACCCTCCGCGTGGGAATTCGCGCCCGCGCCACCGCTGCCGGCCGCTGCCGCAGCCACGGCCGCGGCCGGTGCGTCGGGCGCGTCGGGCACCGCGCCGACCGTTCTGACGGCCGGCGGCGTGCCGGTCTCCGCGGCGGACGCGGAGGACGCCGACTCGGAGGACTCCGCAGACTCCGCGGACTCCGCGGACTCCGCAGGCTCGGGGGAAGCCGCTGAGGTGGCGTCGGGCGCGGCGGTGGCCGACGGGGCCGGGGCGCCGCCGACGGTGCCGGCGCCTGCTCCGTCGGTGCCGGTCGTCGCCTCGCCGGCGCCCGTGCCCTCGGAGGACGGGGACGGGGACGGGGACGACGGGGACGTGGACGGGGCGGTCGGACGCCCGCCCGGCGTCAGCGCACCGCCCGGGTCCCCGGCCGCTCCTCGCATCGTCACGGCCCGGCGGACCGACACCGGCGAGTTGCCGGACGTTCCGGACGCACCGGCGGACGGGCCGGACGGTGACGGTATTTCGTTGGAAGGATCATGCTCACGCGCCATGCAATTCCCCTACTCGTCTATGGGTGTGGGTGTCGCGTCACGGCCCGGCGCCCACGGATCCGACGCAGCGCTCCGGCCAGTGGCCGGTGCTCTCGGGAGCCGTCGGGAGCCCGCGCACGGCTTCGTCCAGCCGGGCGAGTACGGCACGATCCGCGTCGGGATCGGGCGCGGTCGCCGTGGCAGGACCGGTCATTTCACGCAGGAAGATCTGTACGGACGGGCCGTCGCGGCGGACGTCCAGCACCCGGAAGAGGGTCCCCGGGGCGAACACCACCTCCTCGGGCCCACGGCTGTGGTCGGCCAGCTGCCGGACGCGCCGGCCCGCCACCGACCAGATGACGTAGCTCCCGCCCGGCGTCACGGCCGTGCGGGTGGAATCGAGCGGCGTGGTGCTCAGCACGCCGGCATCGCGCAGCAGCGTCCCCGGACGGGGCAGCGCCGCGCCGGCTGCCGGGTCGCTGCCCGTGCCGCGCAGCACGGCTCCCCGGTAGGACGGCAGCCTGTTCAGCGCCGAGGCCACACAGGCGCCGTATGGGAGCATGTCGGGCTCGTACTCGCGCAGCGCCCGGACCACCGCGCCATGGCTCAACGGGCCTTCGGGGGTGAGCAGATACATCCGCAGCGCGATCAGATCGGCGCGGGCCGCCTCCTGTTCCTTGCCGCGCAGCGCGGGCAGCCGGGCGAGGGACCTGGCGACGGCCGCGCCGTGCCGGTCCCACCCCCGGTCCGCGAGCGCGCGGAAGGCGGTCCGTTCGGCTTCGGTGCTGCGGTGTCCGGGGTCCAACGGGACGGGCGCCAAAGGTGTGTCGGGGACCTCGGCCGGGGCCGGGCCCTCCGGGGCACCGGGGTTCGCCGGGGTGGCCGGGGCGTCCGGGGTCGCCGGGGCGTCCGGGGCGTCCGGGGTCTGTGCCGCCTCGTCCCCTGCGGTTCCGGTCCCGTCCGGCTCCGTCGGCGCCTCGGCCGTCACGTCCCGGGATGCCGTGGCCACCGGGGACGCGGGGGCAGGGTCGGCCGGTGCGGCGGATTCCACGCGCACCGGTTTCGCCGGGAGCACGTCGTCGGGGAGATCCGGCGCCTCGGTCACGCTCGGCGTGGGCTCGCTCGGCGTGGGCTCACTCGGCGTGGGCTCACTCGGCGTGGGCTCACTCGGCCTCGGCTCACTCGGCCTCGGCTCGGTCGCGGGCTCCTCGGACGGGCTCCGCCCGGCGAGCGGCTCCGGGCCGTCCGCCGCTGCCGGGTTCTCCTCCGCCGCAGGCTCGGCCTGATCGTCGCTTCCGTCGGGTGTGTCGGCTGTGTCGGCTCCGGCGCGGGCGTCGCCTGTGCCGCCTGTGCCGCCTGTGTCGCTTCCATCGTCCGGGTCGGGTGCGGCGGCTGCGGCTTCTCGCGGTTCATCCGAACCGGAGCCACCGGGACCGGGGCCGGGACCATCGGGCCTCTCGGACCGGCCCGGCCCGGTTGTCGGCGGCCCGGCGGGCTCGCTCTGTTCCGGCAGGGGCGCGGTGCGGCCCGGCGTGGTGCCGGACGCCGCTCCCCCGGCCGCTTCGGCCCGCCTCCTGGCGCGCCCCAGCGAGCCGATCGGGACGCCGTCGTCCGATCCGTCGAGCTCCTCGGGCTCCGGGCCGGCGCCGGTCCTCCGGGGCGTCCCCGGCTTCCCGGTTGCCGGCTCGGCTACGGGCCTCCGGGCCGCACCGGGACCGGAAGGCCGTCCGGGTGTCCCGGCACCGGCCCCTGCCCCAGCGCTCGCCGCGGCTCCCGCTCCTGCTCCTGCTCCTGCCCCGGCGCTCGCCGCCGCCCCCGTGGCCATGGCTTCGCGGAGCTGCCCGGCGCGCTCGGCACGCGCCGTGCGCCCGGCGCCCTCCGACGGGCGGACGGGGGCCGATCCCGTGGTCCGGCCCTGCGGTCCCGGTCGCGACGGCTGGGGCGGCAGCTCGGGCCTCGACGACTGCGTCTGCGGTCCCGGCACCGCGCCCGGCCGGCTCACCGGTGCGGGGGCCGGGCGGGCCGGAGCCGGCGGCCTGGCGCGGGCCGGGGCCGGCGCCGGGGCGGCGTAGCGCAGGGTGCGCAGGCCGTGCTGGGCGGAGAGCCGGCGCAGTTCGAGGCCGCCGTCCAGGGACACGCCGTGCACGTGCAGCGTCGCGCGCGCACGCAAGGCCGGTGCCAGGGCACCCAGCAGACCCGACAGGGCCGGCCACAGCGACGCGTCCATGACTTCGCCCGGCATGCCCAGCTCGATCACCGGTCCGCCCGGGTCCACCTGACGTGCCGTGGGGGACAGCGAGGGGCCGCCGCGCGGGCCGACCCACAGGCCCGCCCTGGTGACGGTGACCTGCCAGCGGTCGGTCAGGCCGACCACGCCCTCCTCCGGACGTGCGGGACCCGGCAGCGGCGGGGTCCAGCGCAGCACCCGGGGCGGTCGCGCACGGCCGCTCTCGTCGGGCGGCCGGCAGACGACGGCGTCCACGAACGGCATCCACGTCGGCGTCCCGTCCGGTGCGGCCAGCACCGAACGCACGGAGTACGTCCCCAGCGGGCCGCCCGCCGCGACGAGCGGCAGGCCGGTCAGGACCTCCACATCGGCGTCCGTCCGGTCGGACACCGACTGGGCCAGTGACAGCAGGTCACGCCGGCCGCCGGGCACGAGCCGCGCACTCGATCTGGCCTCCTGCGGCAGGGAGTCGAGGACCTCGGCGACCTCCTCGGCCGAGACATCCTCCCCGTACGGCACACCGATCACCACGGCCGCGCGCCGGGGGTCGACCGGCACGGCGTGGTAGAGATCGCCCGGCTGCGCGGGAGCCGCCCCTGCGGGCCGCACCAGCAGCCCGGCCGGGATCTGTTCCACCACGCAGCCGCCGGCCGTGCCCGAAGGCACACCGCGCAGCGCGGACTGCCAGGACGGCTCCGGGCTGCGCGGGCCCAGCGGCTGCGGCTTGGCGCCGGGGGCGAACCGCCACCAGCCGCCTGCGGCCGCACCCCCGTTGGATGTGGACGCGACGGGGACGAAGAGCGAACCGCCCGGTACGACGAGGGGCGGCCCGTCCGGGGCCCTCACCTCGAACCCCCAGGCGTCGGCGATCCGGCGGGCGGTGGCGGGCCGGTCCTCGGCGTCGTGCCCGGCGCCGGCCATGACCAGTTGCACGGACTCGGTGCCCGAGTCGCGCAGCGAGTCGAGCAGTTCGCTCAGCCTCGGCCAGAAGGAGCGGGCCTCCGTGCCCCCGGCGCCCGCGATGACGGTCACCGTGCCGTCGTCCGTGCGCATGCTGCGCGCCAGATCGGCGACATCCGCAGGGGTGAGCGTGTCGTCCGACGGGGTCCGGAGCAGCAGCAGGCCGTCGTGGTCCTCCACCACGAGACCCTCGGGTGCCGCTTCCGGCAGGTTCGTGGCGGCCCGTTCGACGGGGGCCGGGGAGCGGTCGCCCCGGCGCCGCGCGAAGGGACCACCCCAGCGAGTCACTTCTGCGGCCTTCCGCCGGCCGGCGCACCGGTCGTGCCGGTGCCCGGGACCTGGGCAACCGCCGGGTCTTTGACCCGTGTCGCGTGGATGCGCGGCGTTCCCGCCCCGCCCGGCTCCCCGGGCCGCACCGGGCGGGCCTCACCGCGTTCCTGGGCCGCGATCTCCTCGGCCAGCGCCTCGGTGTCCATGACCATCCCGGCCGGGCCGGTCGGGTTGACGTAGAGCGAGTGGCCCTCGGGCAGCCCCTCGACGACGTCGGCCACCGGGACCACCCGGGCCGCGAACGTCCCGACGACGCGGTAGTAGGCGGGGGCGGTGAATACGGGGACCACGGGCTCGCCCTCCGCCGACCGCACGGCCAGCGGATCGCCGTCGGGGCCGAGGAGCACCGCGACCTTCGCGGCGGCCAGCGTACGAAGCACCTCGCCGGGCGGGCCGTAGCCGGTCACGGCGCGCTGGACGGCGGACTCGACCGGGTCGGTGGCCCTGGGCCAGCCGCGCGCCTGAGGGGAGGGGCGGTACTCCGCGCTGTCCTCCCACGCCACGATCGTGCCCGTGGAATCCGTACGCCAACGGCCCGGGACCGCCCAGTCCGGCGGCACGCCCGTACCCGACCAGGCGGGATCGGGCACGCTCAGCCACCGGTCGGGAAGGCCCAGGGCGGCCTCGGTCACCTCCGAGGGCGGTTCGGGGAAGGGCTCGGTGACGTCAGCGGATTCGGTGACGTCAGCGGGCTCCGTGTCCCCGGTGGGCTCCGTACCGGCGGTGAACTCCGTAGCGGCGGTGGCCCCGGTGATGGCCGTGGACTCGGTGACCGGTCGGGCGTACGCCGGTATCGCCCCGGCGTCCTCGTCGGCGGGGAAGGGCTCGGGCTCGGGCGGAGGGGGCATCGTGGGAAGGGGCCCGTTGTCGTACTCAGTCACCGGCGGGCACTCCCGACACAGAAGACACGGTCCATCCCTTCGAACTCACCCTCATCGTTTGACAGTCTGGTGGTGCCGACCCCGAAATCCGGTTTCCCCGCGATGACATACCGGGGTCCGAAGTGTGAACCTCCCATGACATCGCGGTACGCGACCCCACAGCACCATGGCCCCCACCCCGACGACAACGTTGTTCCCGGCCTGCCCGGCGGCATCCGGATGCCCGGTTCGTACTCCTGGAGAGACACCGTGCTCCGCCCCCGCGTTCCACCGTTCAAAGGTCAACCGTACCCGCACAACACCTCAGGCCGGCCACTCGTCGGGGGGCTCCTGCGCCTCGTACTCCTCCAGTTCGGCCACGCCCGCGCGCAGTTCGGTCACCGTGACGAGCTGCCCCACCGGGGCGGACGAGCTGAGGAACAGCACTTCCCTCCCGGGTGGCAGCCGGTCCAGGAGTTCGGGCACGAACATCACCTCGTGCGGTGGCAGTTCGCCCGCCGCCGGCTCCGGCGCCGCCGAGAAGACGGGCACCGCCTCCGTACCGTCCTGCGCGTCGGTCACCGTCAACCCGCCGCTCCCGTCGACGCACACGGCCAACTCGGCGTCGGCGAGCATCAGGGCGAACAGCTCCTGCGACGCGTAGCCGGTGGCGACCAGTTGTAGGGCGGCGTCCACCGGGCTGACCGGCGGGGCCCAGCCGTGCGCGTCGGGCGAGGGGCGGTAGCCGGGGTTCTCCTCCCACTCGACGATCTCCCCGTTCCCGTCGCTCCGCCAGCGTCCGAGCCTGGCCCACGAGGGCGGGGGCTCGTCCTCGTCACCGCTCCAGTGCCGGTCGACCACGGACATCCAGTGGCCGGGGGCCTCCCTGGCCGCCCTGACGTAGTCCTCGGGCGGCTCGCGGAACCCCGGCCGGCCCCTCAGCACGGCGGTCGGACCGCCCAGGGTCCCGGAGGGGCCCGCGCCCACGCCTTCGTCCGGGGTGCCGGAAGGGCTCGTCATGCGGGGCCCGTCCCGTCCCGCGAACCGTCCGCCCCGCGCGCCGCCGCGTCGACCGCCTGCCGCAGGGCGTCGGTCTCCACGGTCATGCCGACCGGTCCCGACGGGTTGAGGTAGAGCACGTGGCCGTCCGGTATCCGGTCGACCACCTCGGCCACGGGCGCCAGTTCGTAGCCGAAGCGCCCGGCCGCCTGCAGATAGCCGGGGGACGTGAAGACGGGCACCACAGATGCCCCGTCGGGAGAAGTGGCCGACAGCGGGCTGCCGCCGGGGCCGAGCAGGACGGCGACCTCCGCCCCGGCCAGCGCCCTCGGCACCGCCTCACCCGGGCCGTACCCGGTGGCCGCGAGCTGTACCGCCTCGTCCACCGGGTCGGCCGGTGCGGGCCAGCCGAGCGCCTGGGGCGAGGGGCGGTACCCCTCGTTGGCGCGCCACTCCTCGATCTCACCGTCCGGGCCGGACCGCCACTGGCCCACCACCGCCCAGTCCGGCGGTTCCCCCTTCCCGGACCACGCGGGGTCGACCATGCCCAGCCAGTGGTCGGGAGCCAGTCGGGCGGCTTCCTCGATCTCCGCGGGGACCGGCGGCGCGGTGTCGTCGACGGGCCCGGGTCCCGCGGTGGGCGCACCGGCGGCGGTGTTGTCGTTCATGAGCTCCTCGCTGGGAAGTTATGCGCGGTCGTCCAGTATGCGGCGGAGCTTTCCGGCCAGGGAGCCGGACGTGTCCAGGCCCCGCGCGCGGAGCCAGGCGTCGATCAGCTGCTCCAGCCGGTCGTCGGTCAGGACCCCGTCGCCGGGTCCCGACAGGATGTCCGGGCTCAGCGCCTCCAGGATGCGGAGGACGTCCGCCAGGAGGTTCTGATGGGCCGCCAGCCACGCGATCACGGCCGGGTCGCCCGGCAGATCCAGCGCCTCCGGGCCGCCCGGGAGGTCCGGCGCCGTGCCGGCCGGACCGCCGGTCGTGCCCAGCGCGTGTTCGTCGGGGAACCGGCCGTCCGTGGCGACGTGTTCGCGCAGCTCCGCCTCGGTCAGCGGGGCGATGCGCCAGTAACGGCCCCAGTTGTCGGTGTAGTCGAGCTCGGCCGCCTCCGCGCTGCCGCTCCGCCGCAACCGGTCCAGGACGAGCTGGGAGCCGCGCATGATCTCGTCCAGCGAGTGGTGCTCCGCCTGCAGCATCTCGGCCATCACCCCGAGCCGCACCAGGCCCAGATCGACGTCCAGGCCCCATGCCTCACGCATCTTCGCGGCCTGCGACATCAGCCGGTGGGCCGATCCCGAGGTGCCGGCCAGGACCAGGCTGCCGTCCGCTTCGGCGTCGGACTGCACGGGGGTGCTCATCGCGATGTGGAAACGGTTCATCCCCGGGATCCACGGGACGGACTCCTGCCCCATCAGATCCCGCTCGGCCTCACTCAGCGGCGGCGAGAGGTCCTCGGGACGCACCGCCGTGCGCAGCGTCCGCCCGGCCTCGTCCATCAGCGTCCGCTCGCCGGGGGTCAGGGCCGGCTGCCCGCTGAGCGCCGTATAGGCCGTCATCGCCTCCGACTGCGGCCTCGACGACCGGTATTCGGCGGTGATCACCTCGGGGTTCGGGTCGGGGCTGCCCAGCAGGTCCGAGATCAGTCCGCCGTGCCCGTCCGGCGACTGGGCGCCGATCCACAGCATCCCCATCCGCTCCCGCAGGTTGCCCGACTCGACCACCGCCAGGAGCCGTTCCCGGCCGGTGCCCACCGCCCCGTCCACGGTGGGGTCGTCCGAGCCCAGCTCCGACCAGCGGCCCACCGCCTCGGCCCGCTCCCACAGCTCGCGCACCATCACGCCGAGCTGGGCGTTCGCCGCCTCGTGACCGCCGAGATACCGGCCGAGGCGCTGCTCGAAACGCTGCGCCTCCCGCGCGTAGCGGACGCGGGCCATGACCCACTCCGGGGCCGGACGGGCCGTCAGCAGGTCCCGCACCGCGAGCGGCGCGCCGGACAGGGCGTCCGCCACCCGGCGGGCCCGCGCCTCGCTCCCGGTGGCGGGGGCGCCCGGCCCGTCCGGCAGTCCGGCGAGCAGGCGGTCCCCGTCCCGGACCAGGAGGGCGGCCGGTGTGCTCGCGTCGGGTTCGCCGTGGAGCGTCGTCGTGCCGTCCGGGCCCGCCACGGCCACCGCGACGCCGAGCCCGCGGGCCGCCGCCGCCACGAGCGGCCCCATCGGCACGTCCACGCCCTCGCCCCCGTAGGAGGGGTCGCTGAGCAGCGCCCGGAGACGCTGGACGGGGTCCGGTGAGATCCGTGCGGCCGGGAACCGGTCGCCCAGCAGCATCGCCTCCGCACGCTGGTCGGTCGCGAGCGCGACGCCGATCCTGTCGAGGAGCCCCAGCGGAAGGCTCCGGCCCCCGTCGAGCGGTGGCACCGTCACCTCGGACACGTCGTCGGCGGTGAGGGTGCGGTCCAGCCAGTCGCGGAAGTCCCCGGCGGTCTCGAGGCCCCCCGAGCGCAGCGCGTCGGTGGCCACGTACCGGAGGGCGAACAGCACGGTGTCCACGGTCCGGTCGCCCTCTCCGGGCGACTCGTGGAGCGCGAACACGGTGCCGCCGAACTCGGCGGAGTCCGGTCCGGTACGCCGGTAGCCGGGCGCGGGCTCCTGCGCGGGGGCCGTCCGCGCTGTCGTCGTACCGTCGGCGGACAGCTGCCCGGTTCCGAGGTCGAACAGGCCCTCGGCCGGGTCCGCGAACTCGGCGGGAGTGAAGGGGAGCGGGACGTCCTGCGGCAGCGCGGCGAGGCTGTCCGGCACCGGGGTCGCCTCCTCCACCAGCTCGCTCAGCATCGGGGGCCGCTTCTCGGTGTGGACGAGCCGCCGGCTGACGACGTCGAACCGCATGCCCGGCGGATACAGCGCCTCCCCCTCCGACAGGTGCTTGAAGAAGGGCACGCCGTCGCGCGCGGTCGAGTCCCTGATCTCGATCAGCTTGCGGTGCGAACCCGAGGGAACGGACTTGTCGCCGAGTGCGAACTCGACCGCCTCCCCGACCACGAGGGAGGCGCTGCGGAAGAACGCCACGTCGATCGTCTCTTCGCCGTACATGGGGCCGCTCACATCCGGCGCGTCCACGGGGCCGGGCGCCCCGCGCTCGCCCCACCAGGCGGTCCGTCCGACGGGCGGCAGGATGTCCAGCGCCTCGATGGCCATGTCGATGTGCAGCTTCAGCTCACCGTGCAGCCGGTCCGCCATCATGTCGACGCGGCGCCGCAGCCGGGCCAGCTCCGGGCTCGGCGCATCGAGATCGGGCAGGTCGCTCAGCGCGTCGTACAGCTCGGTGAACTCCGGCCGGCTCACCAGGGTGAGCGGCGGCATGTCCAGCTCCTCCTCGCGCGCCGAATCCAGGATGTAGCGCCAGGTGTGGAAGCGCACCAGATGACGGCTGACGCCCTGGCCGAGCCGCTCGCCGTTGAGCAGCGCCTTCATCAGCCGGTAGTCGTACGAGCTGTAGAGGTACAGGGCCGTCATATGGGCCGGGGTGAGCCGGCGCAGCGCCTCGGCGCCGCGCTCGCCGTGCCGGTCCAGCCACGCGGACATGGCCAGGAGCCTGCCGGTGGGCCGGGGCGGGAGTGCGCCGTCGAGCGCGGAGTCGGCCATCGCGACCAGCGCGTCGGGCACGTCCATCGTCCCGGTGACCTCGGACGGGAACGACATCCGCTGCTGGTACATGACCTGGTGCGGCGGGGCCAGGCCGTCGAGCGCGCCGCTGTCGGGGTCGGCCGGCAGCAGCCCGCTCCCCAGGAAGTGGCCCACCGCCCAGGTGTGCAGCGAGGCGCCGTCCCGGGCGGCGGCGGCGCGTTCGTCCGCGGCGCCCATGCCGATCAGGTGGGAGGCGCGCAGCACCTCATGCAGCGACTGCAGGTCGCCCGGGATCATCCAGGCGGCCAGGGCGGCGCGGAACGCCGGCAGTACGGCGGGCGGCAGTTCGAGGGCGGCGGCCATCCGCAGCAGGCGCAGCGCGGGGCCGCGCTCGCCGCCCACCCGGCGGAAGCCGCGGCTGTCGTGCACGGCGCGGTAGGCGCTGTCCCCGGCGAACCGGCCGAAGCCGCCGCCGGTCCCGGCCAGGGCCTCCTCGACCTGGCGCGGCAGCTCCCGGCCGGCGTACGCGGCGCGCAGGAGGACCCGCATCAGGCCGTCCAGCGCCTCCGGGCCCGCAGGCGTGCCGAGCAGCTGCTCCAGCTCGGCGACCGGGTCCTGGGGCGCCTGGTCCGGCGCGAAGAAGGCGTGCTGTGCGGCCTCCTCCCCGTGCCGCTCGGCGAGCGCCGCGTACAGCTCGCGCACCACGTCCCCGACCGCCTCGGCGAGTTCGGGCGCCTCGCTCAGCGCCTCGGCGAGGGAGTCCTCCCAGTCGACGGCGGCCTGCCGCCACTCGCGCTCCCGGTACAGGCCGGTGAACCGGGCGGTCTCCGGGGCCCCGGCCGGCTGCCAGGACGACACCGCCCAGGGCGCTTCGGCGGACTGCTCCGGGACGGTGTCCGGCGTACCGCCCGTGGCGTTGAAGTGGTCCC
The DNA here is from genome assembly GCF_003751445.1 of Streptomyces sp. 840.1. Taxonomy (NCBI): domain Bacteria; kingdom Bacillati; phylum Actinomycetota; class Actinomycetes; order Kitasatosporales; family Streptomycetaceae; genus Streptomyces; species Streptomyces sp. 840.1. Next base: position 2,069,298 of record NZ_RJUU01000001.1, read on the forward strand.
GCGCCGGACGGGCGAACGCGGCGCGATTGCCGGTTCCCGCGTCCGGGGCCGGTGTCCGGGGGCCCTGCCGGCCGCCGGGGTACTCGGTCACCCATGCCGTTGCTTCCCCCTCGGCGTCCTCCAGCAGGTGCGGCAGCCCGTCGGACACCGCCGAGCGGCCCACCGGCATGTGGACCGGCAGCCCGGACCCGTCCGCCATCCGCCGGGCCCGCGCACGGGCCTCGGCCTCGCTCCTCGGCACGTCGCCGGGGCCGCACGCGAGCACCGTCACACTGCGGGCGCCACTCTCTCGCGCCGACCGCAGCAGCCGCCCCGCGTACGTACCGTCGTCCCGCCGTACCCCGCCGTCCTCGGTGACCAGGGCGAGCCCGTCGGGGCCACCGTGCGACGCGAAGAAGAACGTGCCCTCGGCCGTGCCGCCGCCCGGCAGCGCCCGCTCGGCCGCGACCGGCCGGTCCTCGCCGTCGCGCTTCCACGACACGAAGCCCCTCGCACCGCCGAGCCGGGCGTACTGCTCCTGGCGCACCGCCCAGTCCGCGTCGTCGAACGAGGCCACGCCGATGAGTTCGCCGTCCTGCCCGTGGATGGACCGCAGCACCGGCGCGGGCAGCTCCCCCGACTCGGCGGCGCCGGCCGAGGGGCCGATGCCGAACAGCTCGTCCACCGGTCCGGCTTCCGCGATCCGCCGGCCGGCGCCGGGCATCCGGTGACGTGTGGTCACCTCCGTCGCTTCCACGGACTCGTAGGGCTTGGTCTGCGAGCCGCCCGGAACGACCGTCCGGGTGGAGACGCCGAAGGAGGCCCCCGGCGGGTACAGGGCCTCCGTCTCCTTCGGCCGGACCACGAACGGGCTGACCTCCCGCGCCGTCGAACCCGCCACGTGCACCAGCCCCCGGTGGGCGTCCCCGGGAATGCCCTTGCTCCGGTGCATGAAGCCGAGCGCTTGGTCGCGGACCAGCGCCGTGCTGCGGAAGAACGGCATCGTCATCCCGTTCCTGCCGTACACCGGCCCGTCCGCGGGCGGCTCGCCCAGCGCACCCGGCATCCCCCGGTCGCCCCACCAGACGTCCTGGTTCAGCGGGGGCAGGATCTCCAGGGCCTCGATCGCCATGTCGACGTGCAGCGGAAGGTCCGCGTACAGCGCGTCGGCCATCGCGTCCAGGCGCCGCCGCAGGCCGGCCACCTCGGGCGTCGGGTCCTGGAGGTCGTCCACCTCCCACATCGCGTCGAACAGGGCGGTGAAGTCGGGCTGCTTGCGGAGCGTCATCGGCAGCAGGTCGGGGGCGCCGACCTCCGCCATCTTCCGGGTCATCGTCCAGGTGTTGAGGCGCACCAGCCGGCGCCCCATGCCAGGGCCGAACCGCTCGCCGTTGAGGAACGCCTTCATCTGCCGGTAGTCGGCGCCGCTGTAGAGGTGTACGGCCGTCAGATGGGCGGGGTGCAGCCGCTCCAGGGCCTTCCTGCCCTCGTCGCCGTAACGGTTCAGCCAGGTCCCGAGCGCCCGGCCCCGGTCGGTGTCGGGGAGCGGGTCCCCGGCGAGCGCGGCTTTGGTCAGGGCCACGAGGCCGCCGGGGAGGGCGAGCCTGCTGGGTGTGATGTCCTGGCCGAACTTCATCCGCTCGGCATACAGGGCGCGATGCGGTGGTTCGAGCGGCCCGGCGGGCGGGGCGTCCGGGTCGGCAAGGGGCGCGTCGGTCGTCGCCGCGGTGTCCGCCGCCCAGTTGTGGAGGCCGGCGCCGTCGCGCAGCGCGACGTCGCGTTCCTCATCGGTTCCCAGGCCCAGCCGGTGGGAGGCGCTCAGGATCTCCGGCAGCGACTGCAGATCGGCCGGGACCGCCCAGGCGATGACCGCGTCGCGGAACGCGAGCAGCTGTGCGGGCGAGGCGCCGAGCGCGGCGTAGGTCCGCAACAGCCTCAGCGCGGGCCCCCGGTCACCGCCCACCCGGCGCAGGCCCCGGCTGTCGTGCACCGCCCGGTACGGGCTGCCCGGCGCGAACCGCGCGCGCCCGCCGGCCGGCCGGGACAGGGCTTCGGCCACCTCGCGCGGCAGCCCCGGACCCGCGTACGACGCGTACGTGAGCGCGCTCATCAGTTCGTCGACGGCGAGCGGCCCCGGGGGCAGCGCGAGCAGCCGCTCCAGGCCGGCGGCCGGGTCCCCGGCGACCGCGTCCGGGGCGAAGAACGCCCGCCGGGCCGCGGCCTCGCCGTGGCGCTCGGCGAGCTCCCCGTACATGCGGCGCACCGCGTCGCGGACGGACTCGGTGAGCCCGGCGGTCCGGCTCAGGTGCCCGGCGAACGCGAGCTCCAGGGCCACCCCGAGCCGTCGCCACTCACGGTCCCGGTACATGCGCGCGAACCGCACCGCGCCCGGCGATCCGGCGGGCCGCCAGGACCGCACCGCCCAGCCGGGACCGGTGTCGGAGGCGGTCCCGGGGTCCGCCTCCGGGGCGTTGTCCGGGGCGCTCTGCGGGGCGTTCTGCGGTCCGGCCGGGGACACCGGGGCGGCGTTGATCCGGGCGGGGGACGGATAGCCGATGCCGGACCGCCCGTCCCGCTCACCGGGGCCGGTGCCCGTGCGGACGGCGCCGTCCGGGACGGTTCCGGGAGCGAAGTGGTACGTACCGACGCCGGACTCCCGCCGGGCCTGCGGCGCCGGCCAGGACGGGCGGGACGGGTCCGGGGCAGCGCCCCCGGGGCCCGGGAGCGGCTCCGCCTCCTGCGGGGCGGAGGTGGCTGCCGCGGTGCCGAAGAGGGTGAGTGCGGCGTCGGTGGTGGCGCCGGGGGCGGCGAACTGCCGGACGGTCCCGGTCCACTGGCCCGGGTTCTTGGTCGCCGGGTCGAGGAGGGCGAGGATCACGAGAGGGGTGGCGGCATCGGGCGCGTTCAGCATCATCGGCGCGTCGTAGCCGAAGGCCGGACGTCCGGTGCGCTGGGAGAACCGCTGCAGCATCCCTTCGGGCAGCGCCCCGGGGCCGGTGGTCAGGAACAGCACCGGGAGGTTCAGCGGGACCGTGCGCAACGCCGGGTCCATCTCCATCAGCGCCAGGAACTCGCCCTCCGAGACCTCGACGGGGGCGCGGCCCGGCAGGTGCAGCACGATGGAACCGGCCCAGTCCACCTCGACCACGTTCAGCAGCGGCATGGGCCGGCCGGGACCCGTCCAGACCGGCTGGACCGGCTGTGTGACCGTCCCGTTGGGCCCGTGCGCGATCCGCCGCACCCGGGCCCAGTCGACCCCGGCGGGCGCCGGCGTACCCGACCAGTTCACACCCTGGACGTTCGGCCCCTGCCGCAGCAGAGCCGCCGGGCCGAAGGCGCCGTTCTCCTGCAGATGACGCGCGGCCAGCAGATCGTGGTCGGAGGCGTCCGCGCCCTCCGCGATCGCCTTGGCCATCAGCTTCCACAGGGTCTCCTGCCCGGCCCGGTCCCACACGGCGTTCACACCCAGATGGAGAACCTTGCGGCCCATCGTCTCCCGGTCGGCGGGCGGCATCGACCGGAAGATCTGGGCCACACGGGCCATGGCCCAGAGCGTGGAGGCCGCATGCCTCGGAGTGAACGGCACGCCGGGCGCGAGCGACTGCACGTACCGCATCTTGTCCATGCCGTTCTCACCCATGTGCTTGAGGGTGAGCTCGAGCACCGGCGCGGGTATCTCCTGCGTCAGCTGCGCGTCCGGATCGGCGGCGATCCGGGCCGCGGCGAAGTCGAGCAACGCCACGTACCCGGCCGGAGCCGGAGCCTTCCCGCTGTGCTCCTGGACGAAGAAGGCCCACATGTCCAGGCGGAACGGCGTGAGCCCGCTGATCGCCGGATCGTTCGCCCGCATCCGCTCCAGCGCGCCGATCCCCTTCAGCACCCGCTCGTAGCGGCCCCCCACCACGCCGCGGTGATCCTCGATCTGATTGCCGAACACCTCCCGCAGCGCCCGTACCAGCCGCAGCGTCGTGGCCCGGACCTCCAAGGACGCCTCACCCGGGCCGCGGTGCAGTCCCGCCTCGCGCGCCAACTGGTCCAGCTCGTGATCCAGCGGCTCGGGACGGGCGACGACCCGGCGGCCGCGCTCACCGTCGGCGGCCTCCAGAGCCACCCGCATGGTGTTGTCCATGCCGGTCTGCCTGGTGCTGCCCTCCGTCTCCATCCGGCTCAGATTCGCGACGTGCCCGATGAGCGAGACGTCCTCCAGCGGATCGTCGATATGCGGCGCGGGCGTGTACGAGCGCTGATGCTGCCTCGGGTCGCCGTCCGACGCGCTCCAGCAGATCTCCAGGTGCATCCGGTGCCCCGGCGGCAGCTCCCGCACCTCGCGCAGGCCCGTGATGTACGCGGCGGCGTCCCGCTTCTCCAGCACCACCGTCCGGCCGTCGAGGAGCGGAAGCCGCATCCGGCCCGGATAGCCGTGCGCGGCGAAGAGGTACACCGCCGAAGCCATCGACACCGGCTCCGTACCGGTGTCCTGGTAACCGGTGTCGGCGGATGTGCGATGCACGAGGCGGCGCATCTTCCGGAAGATCCGGAAGCGCTCCTCCCGGGCCCGCAGCGCGTCCCCCTGCGCGACCGCCAGCCGGCCGTACCGCTGGTGGCTGTCGTCCGCCAGCGGCCGCGTGTCCACCTCGCTGTCGCGGAACACCGTCCCGTCCATCGCGGTCCACTGACGGTCCTCGTACGACGTGTTCGTGGACGGGTCGACCGAGATCCACAGGCCGACCGGCGCGTCCGGATCGCGGTCGACCATCACCACGACGTGCGCGTCCCCGGAACTGTCGGCGATCAGGCGCCCGTCACCGCTGGGGCCCCACACCCTGCGCCCCAGCCGGTCGGCCACCGTCCGCAGCGTCCGCTGGTACTGCGCCCCCGCGAACGGCACGGCCAGCACCACCGGCACGTCCTTCGCCAGCTTGCTCAGCTCGGGATCGGCCTCGAGCGCGTCGGCCAGCCCCTCGGCGTCCAGCACCCGGCCGTCCGGCAGGCGCACGCGCCCGCTCTCGCCGTCCGCCGACACCACGTACGCGTCCTGCGGCCACGGCGCCGCCTCACTCGAAACCTGCTTGGGGACCACGCCGGCCCGGGTCTCGATGACCCGTACCTCCGGCAGGACCCGGCTCACGGACGCCTTCTTCCAGCTGCGGCCCCGCGAAGGACCGGCGGACGCGGCGGACGCGGCGGCCCCGGAGAACGCGGCAGGTCCGGCGATCATGGTGCGCGCCGAGAGCATGTCGTCATTCGGCCCCGTGAAGCCTCCGGTCACGGCCGGGGGCGCGGCGGGGGTCACCGCGGGCGTCTGCGTCGTGGGTCCCGGCGGCGGCCCGAAGAGGGACATCTCCGCGTCCGGCGCCGCCCCGCCGACAGCGTTCGCGGTTGCCCCGTCCCAGGCCCGCACGCTCTGGTACCGAGGAGTGAGCCGGAGTCCGGACAGCTCCAGATCGGCGCCCACCGAACCCGCCGCCTCGACCAGCAGGAACTGCAGAGCCACCGGCAACGGAGGCATCGGCTGCCCCCGGTCGGCGAAGTACGCGCCGGCCGCCGAGCGCAGAGCGCTCCAGGTCAGCAGGGACGCCGAGCCGTTGGCCGCCCGTACCCGGTCCAGCGCCCAGAACCCGCCCAGCAGCGCCTCGAACGCCGCACGGTCGTCCTCCAGCAGCGGACCGTAGACCAGCCGGATCGCCCGCACCCAGCGGAGTACGGCCGGAGCGCGCCCGCGGTCGCCGGTCACCCGCTCCGCCAGCCGGGCCAGCTCCGCGGTCGACGGCTCGCTCCGGAAGCCGACCCACCAGTCCCCCTCCGCCAGCTGCCACCGCGCCGGCGCACCTCCCTCACCCGGGACGAGGACCGGCTCGCGCCCGCTCCCCGTCCCCCACACCCAGCGGTCGAAGCCGTCGGAGAGCACCTGGCCAGGGAGCGGGGCCTCCAGCGGATCGGCCACCGGCGGACCCGCCAGATCGGCCCCCGCCACCACCACGGCCGTCTCGGGCAGCGCCGCCGTCAGATCGCCGTCCACGGCGAACAGGAGGTCCACGATCCGCGCGTAGTCGAAGGCCGCGTCGCTGCCGTCCGACAGCGCCAGCACCGCGCCCCGGGCATCGCCGCGAAGGCCCACCAGCCGCGCCCTGCCGAACGGCAACGGCTGCAGCGGGCTCTCCAGCGGCACCGGCCCCCGCCGCACCAGCGTGAACCCGCCCGCCTCCGGCATCGCCCCGTAGGCGTGCCGGTGAGCGTCCTGCCAGTCCTGCACCGGACGCGAGGACAGCCCCACCGACCGCCCGTCCGCGTCCCGGTGGGTGACCGTCAGCACCCGCTCCAGCAGGACCCGGGACCCGTCGAGCGCGACGATCTCCGCCTTCCACTCCAGGACCGGCGGCGTCCGCCCGGGATCGGCCAGGATGCCGAGGGCGCCCCGCGCCCCGTCGACGAGCGCCCGGAGCCTGGGCTGATGCTGCGCGGGAAGGCCGTCGATGGCGTCGGACGCCTGGTCGACGGCCGCCCGGAGCGCCCGGTGCACGGGGTCGTCGGCGGGCAGCGGGGTGCCCAGGGCGTAGGCGCCCAGCGCGCGGGCGGTCCGCTGGCTGTCCTCCACCGACATCAGCCTGTTGGCTCCGCCGCCGGCCCGGGGCAGACCGGCCAGCAGGGCCATCTGCACGAAGGCCGCCAGCCCCCGGACCACCGGGTTCTCCACGATCCGCCCGATGGACTCGCGCAGGACGTCCTCGGGCAGCGGGGCCGCGTACTTCTGCGCCCGCCGATAGGCCTCCCGGCTGAGCTGCGACAGCTCGGCGACGGCCCGCCTGATGTCCTCGGACGTCATCAGCGCACCGTCGTAGCCGAAGTGCCGCAGTTCCGTGAGGACCAGCGGGATCGCCAGCCTGCCGTCGTCGGTGTCCAGGGTCGGGTACTGGTCGTCGTCCATGTCGACCATCTGCTTCTGCGTGACGGTCCTGCCCTCGGAGGTGCGTCCCGTCAGCACGGAGGTCAGGTGCTCGCGGGGGGAGGGCACGTCGCCGATGGTGGCGTCGAAGAACCCCGGGAAGAACGGCTCCCCCGGTGTGACGGCCTTCCGGTAGAGCTCCAGGAGTCTCGCGAGCGTCGCGGCGACACCTGCGCTGATGGCGTCGTGGTGCTGGTCGAGGAGGCGCCGGCTGCGCGGCCGCAGAGCCCGCAGGACACGGTCCAGCGAGGGCCGGGACGCCACCGCCAGGGCGTTCTTGACCATGAACGGGGACGGGCCCCGGTTGAGGATGACGCCGGTCGGCCTGGCCACGGTGTGGGCGAAGCCGAACCGCAGGTAGCCCCACATGTCGTCGACGTCCGGGATGACCGCGAGGAAGGGAACGGCCACGTCGGGCACGTCGTCGCGGCCGGTGAAGTCACGCAGGACCTCCGAGAGGGCCTTCATCCCGAATTCCCGGCTCGACCCGTCCACCGACCCGAAGGGCCCCGGCGGCAGCCGGTCCGCCGCCTGGTCCTGGAGCACGCTCAGGCCCAGGGCGGGCAGTCCCGTGGTGGGCTGGACGTAGGAGAGGCTCGTCCTGACCGGGGTCCGGCCGACCAGGATGCTGTCACCCAGGTCGGTGGTGGTCCAGCCGTCGCCCGCGGGGAAGAGCTGGGCCAGGGGGACCCGCTCGGGCGCGCCGGGCTCGTCCCTGGCGTCCAGCGCCCGCTCCATCCTCCCCAGCTTCGCCAGCGCACTCTCCTGGGACTGCCTCCGCTCGCCCGGCAGCACCGCCATCGGATCGATGACCATCTCGCCGATGAGATAGGAGCTCTGAGTGGGCTTCGGCGCTCCCGGCGGCAGCGCGGGGTACATGAGGTGCAGCCGCCCGTCGGCGGTCCGCCAGAACCCGCCGTGATCGGTAACGATCTTGAAGCCGGGGGCAGTGGCCAGCACCAGCTTGGCGGGAAGGTCGCCGCCCCCGCTGATGAGGAAGACCTGACGCTTCTCGACCTCCAGGCCGATGGCTCCGTAGACGCGCCCGGGTGCCGGGTCCAGCAGCGCGGCCGCCGTCGACGACGACTGCGCGAACACCGGCAGCGCGTGCTCCACCGCCTTCCCGGCGGGGTCGATCACCAGCGCCTGCCCGTCGGACGGCACGACCCTGGGCGGGAACGCCGACACCTGGCGGTCGGCACGGGCCGACACGTCCACCCACACCACACCGTCCCGCCCGCCGAGGTGGTACGCCGCCCACGCGTGCCCCGGCGCGTCGCTCTGACTCCGCGCCAGGACGAGCCCCACGGCGCCCGGCCCGGCCGCGCGGACCGCGTCCGCCACCGCGCCCCACGACTCCACCCCGCGCCACCCGGGCCCGGCCACCAGCGAGGACGGCGGGCCGGGGCGGATCGCCGAGCCGTCCAGCGTGACGGCCGGACGCACACCCCGCGGATACAGGCTGTCCCGCAGGTCCGCCAGCAGCGTCAGGCACCGCTCGACGGACATGCGCCCCGCCGGCTCCCGGCCCGCCACCTCGCGCACCTTCCGCGTCAGCTCCGCACGGCTGAGCACCGGAAGGGGCGTGAGGGGAGCCGTCAGGGCCGCGCGGGCACGCTCCCGCGCCTCGGCGCTCGCCGTCGCGGCGGCGGGCCCGACCGGGTGTCCGGGCGCCGGGGCAGGGCCGTGGGGCTGCGGCACGAGCGCGTCCCCGGCCGGGTCCCACATCGCCCGGAAGCCCGCCCAGACGTCCTCCTCCTGCCGGGGGTTGGACTGCCAGGGGTGGAAGCCCCTCGGGTCGGGGCCGTACAGCTCCCGCAGCAGCGGCAGCAGCTTCGGCTCGTGCTTGCGGACCCACTTGGCCCCGTTGTTGCGCGGCAGGCCGGTGTACGGGTCCGTCCCGGCGTTCGTCGAGAGGTAGACGTTGGTGAGCTGGGCGAAGTACTCGAACTCGTCACGGGAGGAGTAGTTGCGGTGCGTGCCGGATTCGTCGTACAGGGACCCGTCGGGCCAGTCCGTGAAACTGCCCTTCCGGGTCTTCTCGCGGAACGCCTCGGTGATCAGCCGCCGCTGGCTGCCGGTCAGCCCGTAGCGGTGGACGGCGTGCGCGAACTCGTGCGTCGTCGCGGAGTAGCCGTCGTGGTGCAGGCCCGCCCCCGGCACGCTCGTGGTGCCCCCCAGCAGGTTCTCCTCGGCGGCCGCGACACGCAGGCCGACCTGGACGCCGCGTTCGGTGTCGAAGGGGCGCGAGTCCTCGGTCGACTCGCCCTGGAGGGTGCGGAACGCCTCCAGCGAGGTCATGGCCGCGTCCTTCGGGACGACGATCATCCGCGCGCCCTCGTTCAGCATCCGCTCCGCCGCGGCGGGCGAGCGCAGCATCCGCGCCACCTGTGCCCGCGCCTCGATCCCCGCCGAGACGTTCAGCTCGGCACCGGCCGGGACATCCACCATCAGCAGCGCGGCCGTGCGCGCGAACTCGTCGGCGGGCAGGCCCCGGCGCAGGGCCGCCACCAGCTCCCGGTCGGCGGCCAGGGTCTCGCGGTCCCGCTGTGACAGCGGCAGCAGCCGGGCGGTCCGCTCCGGCCCGGCCATCGTGGGCAGGAGGCCGGCCAGTGCCGCCAGTTCCGCCGCCGGCAGCGAGGGCCGCACCGTCGTCCCGGACGGCGGCGCCGCGGCGGGCGCGGCGGTGGCGGCCGCCGCCCGCTCCCGCGCCGGCGGCGCGGGCAGGGGCTGCCCGCCGAACCGGCCGGAGCGGGTCGGCCGGGCGGGCGCCGAGGACATGGAGCTGAGCAACGACGGCCCGGTGCCGCTGCCCTCCGCGCGGCGGCCGGTCTCCAGGGTGCCCACGAGGCCGGGCAGCCGCCCCCACGCCTCGGTGTGACGGCGCGCCTGCTCGCTCAGGTCCTGCCGGGCCTCGGTCAGGTCCCGCTCGATGGACCGGATCTGGGCCCGGATCGCTTCGCGGGTCGTGGTCGCGCGCCGCAGGGCAGCGTCCGCCCGCAGCAGCGCACGCGCCGCCCGGGTCACGTCCGCGTCGGCGCCGGCGAGCTCCTGAACGAGGCGGCCCTCCTCCTCGCGGGCCGCGGCGAGGGCCTCCTGGGCCTCGGCGGCCGCCTCGCGGGCGGCGGTGACCGCGCCGGCGTACCGCAGGCGCTGGTCCCGGGCGGCGATCCCCTGCTCCCGGATGGCGTCGGCGCGCTCCTCGGCCGCGTCCAGGGCGCTCTCCCGTTCGGCGGCGGCCGGGCCGGTCACCGGGGAGGTCTCGTCGAGCTCTTCGAGGCGCTCCACCTCGGCCAGCGCCTGCCGCCACTGCTCCTGCAGCCGCCGTTCCTCCCCGGCGGCGGTGTCCTGCCCGGTCTGCGCGTCGCGCCCGGTCTGCTCCAGCCGCGCGATCTCCGTCCGCGCGTCGGTGATCCGGTTCCGGACGCCGTCGAGCTCCGCGCGGGCGGCCTCGGCGGTCCGGACGGCGTCGGCGCGGGCCAGGTCGGCAGCCCGGTGCGCGGTGGTGGCGGTGTCCACGGCACGGCCGGCGGACTCCAGGGCCCGCAGAGCGCCGGGCTGCCGCCGTGCCGCCACGCCTTCCCGGTGCCGTGCCGTCGCCTCGGCCCGCACCGCGCGGAGGTAGTTGCCGACGTCGTCCCGTATCCCCTCCCAGGCGCCCCGGGTGGCGTCGGTCGCATCGGCGAGGGAGCCGTCGGCGGCGAACGGCCAGTGCCGCAGCCCCTGGTCGGTACGGACGACCAGTTCGACCGGCCGGCCGGCCAGCGCGGCCGTGCGGGAGCCGGTGAACAGGGCGCGGGCCAGGCGGGTGCCGTCCGGGTCGGGTCCGAGCGCGAGCCACAGCTCCGCCGTCGTGTCCTGCTCGTCGATGCCGCTCGCCAGCACCCCGGGCAGGTCCGTGACCGGGTGCCGCGCCCAGTCCCGCAGGTCGTCCGCGTCCTGGTCGGCGAGCATCGCGGGCACGTCGTAGATCCGGGGGCCCGGCCTCGGCCGGGTGACACCGAAGCCCAGCACGTCGCGTTCCCACAGCCGCACGGTGAGGCTGCCGGTGACGTACCGGGTGCCCTCGGGACCGGTCACCGTGATGACAGTGTCGACCAGCGTCTCGTGGGCGGGCGTGCCGCGCCCGTCGGCAGGGGCGGCGGCGGTGCCGGTCCGCACGCTGGTGAACCGGGAGACGGTGGCGTTACCGCCGGAGGTGTTGGTGTGGGGCTGCTGCGCCAGCAGCGGGAAGGTCAGACCGACCAGCTGGGAGTTGCCCTTCGGCAGGCCGAAGTTGCTCTGGTGGTTCAGGTTCAGGGCGAAGGAGCTGCCGGCCGACGAGGTCGTCGCGGAGGTGCGGACCTGCCTGCGGACCCGGTCGACGGCGCCGTCGCCCGATTCCGATGCCGAGCGCGGGTTGTACAGGGCGATCTGCAGGGACGGCGCGGTGCCGGGCGCCTGCAGCGGCCAGCTGCCGGGCATCGTGGTGGTCAGGCCGGCCGCCGTGCGCGCCGGGTCGAGGCTGACCTCCCCGGACTGGATCAGCTCGCCCAGGCGGACGGCGACGGCCTCCGCCGAGGCGTTCGCGGGCAGGCCCCAGGACGCGGCCGTGTGCGGGGCGACCTGGAGCAGCGCCTGCATCAGCTGCGGTACGGCGTTGGCCTCGTGCACCGGCGTCGGCCCGGTCGGCAGCAGGCGCGCGTCGCCCGCGAACGGCAGTGTGCCCAGAGCGGCGGCGTCGGCCGCCGACAGCCCCAGCGGGTGGCGCGTGAGCAGGGCCGGGGGCCGGGGCCCGGCGTGCTCACGCGGCGCCGTGGCCTCGGAGGCGACGAAGCGCACTTCGGTCGCGACCGGGACCGTGATCGAGCGCTCCGGCCGGCCGTTCAGCAGCCGGGTGATCCAGGTGCGCACCTGCTGGACCGCATCCCCTTCGAGGCCGGACAGGTTCAGGAGCCCGCCCTGGAAGATGCCGCCGGGGATGTTGGCCGGCCACTCCCAGATGAGCTGGGAGCGGACCGTCCCGGTGACCCGGTAGTCGAGCTCGAAGTCGGCGCCGAGTGCCGTACGCGTCCAGAACCGGTCCTCCGTCGCCGTGTCGTTCCGGGCGGTGCGGGCCCTGACGCTGGTCAGCGCGAGGGCCGGGCCCTCGCGGTCGGTGCGCCCGGTGGTGCCGGGCCTCGGGTAGCGGGAGATGACGTTGACCGCGAGCTGACGTGACCTGGTGACGCCGGAGGCCGTGGCCCTCGCCTGCGGGGTGTGCGTGTCGACCTGCTCCAGGCCGCCGCCCTCTCCGGCCGGCCGGCCGCGTACGGCGCGCAGGGCGGGCGTCTGGAGGATCGGCTCGGCGCGCAGGGTCACCTCGACCAGCCGCACCCCGCCGAACGCGCTGTGCAGGAAGTGGAGGCGCGAGCGGCCGCCGGGGCCGCGTCCGGGCAGGGCGCGCAGCCCCACGGGGCCGGTGCGGCGGGCGATCTCGCTCTCCACACCGGGCAGGTGGGCGGCGTGTCCCGGCTGGAGGGAGCCCGTCGCCTCGCTCTCCACCAGCACGGTCAGCTCCCGGCCCAGCCGGTCGCGCCGCTCCCTGCGGTTCGTCGTGTCGTCGAGCTGGGTCACGGAGAGCACGCCCGCCTTGCCCAGCTGCCGGCTCCGGACGAAGCGGGCGGGCAGGGGGACGCCGGGCCCCGGCGGTGTCAGGGCCGGGATGCCCGCCATGCCCTGGAACCACTGCGCCGCGCGGGCCACGCTCTGCGCGGGAGCCAGGTACGTGACGCCCCGGGCGAGGTCGATCGCGACGGTCACCGGGGCGTAGCTGCCCAGGCCCACGGCGTTCCCGGCCACGTTGCGCACGCCCCACTTGACCGTCACCAGCAGCGTCACGTCGTTGACGATCCACAGCTTGTCGCCCGTCTCCTCCAGGGCGTGCGTGACCTTCGTGGTGGAACTCACCGTGCTGGTGTCGTCGGCCCGGCGGGAGTGGGCGTAGCGGCCGATCGGGTTGGCCTGGTGGACCAGTTGCTGGGGCGGCGGAGGCGGCGCCTGCACCGCGGTGACCTGGAAGCTTCCCTGGTGGACGCGCCCGACGGCGCGCTGCCGGCCTGCGGTGTCACCGGAGTTGACGTCCTGCTCGGAGTAGAGCGACCCGGAGCCGAGGGGCCGGGGGTTGGTCAGATAGCCCCTGATCTCCAGCGTCATGGTCCGGTCCGCAGCCATGCCCGGCAGGGTCAGGCCCTCCACCACCTGCACGCCGTCCAGGATCTGCGCGGCGCGGGCGATGAGCTGGGACGGCCGGATCGCGCCCTGCCGTGCCTCGGTCGCCAGGGTGCCCTGGTCGTTCAGCGAGGCTCCCGCCACGGCGACGGACGTCCACTTGTAGCTCGCCGCCGCCCCGTCGGCGGAGGTCCTCGCCGCCCAGGTCACCGGCGTCGCGGCCCAGCCGACGGCCGCGCCGACCCGGTTGACGGCACCGGTCAGGCTCGCGGGCAGCGCCTCCTTGACCGCCGATCCCCGCCTGGCGGTCTCCGTGGCGAGGTCGTTCAGCTGCGCGGAGGCACGCCGTACCGCACGCCCCACCGCCCCCTGCTCGGGGCGGCCCGGGTAGGTCCCCGCGATGATCTGCCCCAGCGCCTCCGTCAGGGCGGCGGTGCCCCGGAAGGTGTCGACGAGCGCGCCCACCGGCAGCTTGGTCAGCCCCGGCAGCGGGTTTCCCTCGTTGTCGACCCGGTCCAGGCGGCGGTAGTCGTCCGTCGCCCCGCCGTCGGTGACCGGTTGCCGGATCACGTGTCCCGCCCTGGGCGTGGCGGGCACGGGGGCCGCGTCCGGGACGCGGGTGCGGTAGTTCGGGACCAGCACGGTGACGGTGCCCGGCACGGTGTGCGGGATGGCGCCCGGGACCCGCAGCACGATGCCCTCCGCGTCCTCGGCGCCGTCCTCCGCGTCGGCGCCCGCGTCGTCGGCGAACCGGACGAGCGGGTCGTCACTGGCGCCCTCGTACACGTCGAGGGCGAGCCTGGCCGGTATGCGGAAGAGTTCGCTGCCGTTCGCGCTGGTGAGGATGAACTGGTCGTACGCGACCGAGTCACCGGTGTTCGAGGCGTCCGTGAGCTGCTTGGTGCCCAGGTACTCCGGGCCCGGGTTCATCGCCCAGGCGCCGTCCGCCACGGGGATGCCGAGCGCTCCGCCGCCGCCCAGGGAGCCGCTCAGCGCGGTGCCGCGCTGCCGCCCGCCGGTCGCCTCGTGCGACGTGAGTCCGACGTGGTGGACCTCGGGCAGCCTGCGCTCGTGGACCGAGGGGCGGGCGGTGTCCCCGGCGGCGGAGAACCGCAGCTGCACCCGCCGGGTGCCCGTGAGGGTGTTCGGCCGCTCGAACCACACCGGCTGCCCGCCGTCCACCGCGTCCGCCAGCGCCGTGGCCAGGCCGAACCGTGAACGCATCTGCGCCAGCCGCCGCACGTTCTCCAGCTGCGCCAGGACCAGCGGCTCGTCCAGCCGGAACGGGTTCGTCCTGCTGCGGGGTTCGGTGGGCGGCAGGAACCCTTCCTGCCGCAGCCAGGCCTCCGCCCGCGCGAACATCTGATCCGCCCCCTCGACCTTCAGGGGGGTCTCGGCGTATCCGACGCTCTCCAGGTTCTTCAGGTGCTCGGGAGGTTCACGGAGTTCCTCGGCCGACGGCACGGTTCCGCGCATCGTCGTCCGCTGGGCGATCCGCAGCCGCAGGCCGTCGTCCCACGGCCCGAACGTGCCGGTGACCCGCCCGCCGCCGGCCCGGTGCAGCGTCACGTCGTAGGTGACGCGGCCCGAGGTGAGCACATGGCTGCTCTTGGAGCGCAGCCCGTGCGTCATCGTCGTGCTCTCGACGGTGTTGAGCGCCTCGTTCACCTGCCAGGCGACCCCGGCCCTGCCCAGGAAGTTCCCGCCGAACGACTCCGTGGCACGGGGGTGACCGGCGCCGCGGTCGGTGGTGAACGTCGGCCCGCCCGAGATCTCGGCCCCCAGGCCCGAGGTGAGCTTCGCCGACCGGTCCAGGGTGGAGGTGTGCGTGAGCCATGTCTCCAGCAGGGCCTTGCCCTCGGGACTCTTGCGCAAGGCCTCACCCGGTTCGATCCGCGCGGTGAGCTGGAGCATGCCGATCGCGTTGCCGTCCTTGTCCAGCAACGTCGAGGAGGACACCCCGCCGTCGATCTGGAGCTGCGGAGTTCCGCGCAGCATCTGCTCGTGCAGGAAGTTCTCCAGCGCCCGCTCGGAGTCCGCGGGCAGGTCGCGCAGATCCGCGAAGTCGTCGTCGGCCAGGATCTCGGTCAGCAGCCGGCGCGGTTCGGCGACGCTGTCGACACCCCACAGCGGCAGATCGCCCAAGTCCCCCGGCTCCGGCAGGTCGCCGGTCTCGGAGCCGTCGAACGCGAGGTGCTCGTGGAACCAGATGGTGAGGGCGCCGTGCGACTGCTCGGGCTGCCAGTTGCCGGCCACGTCGTCGCGGTCCGTGTCCACCTGGACCTGCCACTGCCCGTCGACGTCGATCGGGTGGGCCGGGTCCTCGGCCTGCTGCTTGTTCAGGACGAGGAACGTCTCGCCGACGGTGACGGACTCGGCCAGCTGGTTGTGCGTCGCGGTCACGTTCAAGGTGCCGTCCAGCCAGCGCAGCGGGCCGGCTCCGTCGGTCGGCAGGACCGCGGTCCAGGGGACCGAGCCGGTACGGAAGGTGCCCGAGCCCTCCGCGTCCGAGGACATCTGCCCGCCCGAGGCCCGGTACTCGACCTGCATGCCGGGCAGCGTCGCCGGGAGCTGGTCGCCGCTCTGCCCGTACTTCGCCGACCGCACGGCACCGGTGTAGGCGAGCCGTACGTCTACCGACCGGTCGCGGCCGTTGTGCCGGACGGTGATCCGGTGGCCCTGCCGGCTGCGCAGGTAGGGCCGGTTCAGCTCGATCTCCTCGGCGCTCAGGACATCGCTCAGCCGGGTCCGCAGCTCCTGCCCGGCCGTGCTGTCCGGGTCGGCCCCGAGCGCCAGGATGACCTGGCGGTGCAGCCCGTCCAGGACGGGGTCCGGGGTCGGCTCGTGGATGACGAGGCCGATGTGCCCGTCGTGCCGGGTGCCGTGCGTGCGCAGGTACTGCGACAGTTCGCGGTTTACGTTCGCCTCGGCCGGCGGTGCCACCGCAGGCGGGGGCACGACCGTGCCGGCGGTGCGCGAGCTCTCGGCGACGACAGCGGGCACCGGCACGGCCGGGCGGTCCCCTCCGGCGAAGGTGTGGATGGTGCCCTGTTCGTCGGAGGTGCCGGGCAGTAGGGCGGGCTGCCCGGTCTGCCAGTGCGCCGCCGGCTGCGCCGGGTCGCCCGCCAGGACGATGACGTTCTCGTTGCGCGCCGTGTCGAGTACCGGGGCGCTCGGGAGCTCGGAGAGGGCCGTCGTCCGCGCCGTGCCCGACCGGCCGGCGACGTGCCGCGCCAGCCCGACGGGGTTGGTGTGGGTGCCGACCATGAGCAGCGGGACGGACAGCTCGAGCTGCCGGTGCACCCGGTCGTGGCGCAGCAGCGCGGCGATCTCGCTGCCCGGCACCCACCGGTTCGAACCGTCGGGGAACGGCATCGACACGTGCCCGTTCGTGCTGTCCGCGTAGATCACGTACGCGGCCGCCGGGGAGCCGGCCGGGGAGCCCGGCCAACCCGGTGCGTACGGCGTGCCGTTGTGCACCGAACCGTCCGGCGAGACCACGTAGCCCTGGGTGGAGATGTCGCCGTCGACCGGCCGGCGGGTCCAGTTGCGGCCCATCGGCACACCGCGCGTCATGAGCCGGGTGTTGTCGTCCAGCATTCCCTGGCGCACGAGGTCCCACGCGGCCAGATCCGCCGGGTCCGAGGGATCGAACCCCGTGACGGCGGCGCCCGCCATCAGCCACAGCAGCCGGTCCCCGGCCTCGTCCGCCGACAGCTCGGCCGACGCCGGCAGGTGCAGCACCTTCCTCGCGTGCGCCACCGGGTCCGCGACACCGCGCAGTGCCTCCGCGCCCTTGACCGTGCCCCACACCAGCCGGCTCACGTCCGCCTGCGTCACGGCCTGCCCGGGAGGCAGCCGCAGCACGTCGGCGGCGAGGGCGGAGAGGTCCTGCCCGCCCAGCCGCCTCAGGGCCCAGTCGAACGAGGGCAACTGCGTGTACCCGTGCAGCGTCAGCTGCCCGGCTGCGGCCTCGTCCGCCCTGCGCGCGGCGTCGTGGAGCACGGCCCGGATCTCGTCGGGCGTGGGTGCGTCGTTGCCGGTGCGCTGATGGCGCGCGTGCACGACGAGGTGCAGATGGTGCAGGGTGAACGGGCCCGCCACCCGCAGGTGCCGGTCGGCCCGGCGCATGTTCTCCAGCGCGCCCGCGCCCCGCAGCAGCGTCCGGAACTCCGGGTCCGCCGCCACCTGCCCGCCGAACGACCGGCGCAGCGCCCGCACCAGCCGCGTCGTCGCGTCCGCGTCCTCCGGCGACACGGACCCCGCCCCGGAGTGCAGTCCGCTCCACCGCGCCGTCCGCGCCAGGTCGGCGCCCCGGGGCTCCGGGGGAAGCAGCACCTGCGCCCCCTGCTCGCCCGAGGGCCCGGCCATCGCGCCCGTCTTCGGGCCCGCGGCGCTCCGCTGGTACGCGTGGACACGGTCCACCGCCAGCACACCGGCGGTGCTGCCGTTCGCCACCCCCTGGGCGTACGACGTCATGCCCAGCACATCGAAGACGTACGGGGGTGTCGCCGCGTCCGTCAGGTACGGCAGGTCCTCCGCCAGTGCGTCGGCCCAGCACGAGCCCAGATCGATGACCGCGCCGGGGCCGAGCTTGCGCATGCTCGGCCGGCGGCTGATGAAGCGGCCCGTCTCCACGCCGTCCACCTGGATGGGCGGACGGCCGTCCGTCACCTCCATGACGCCGCGCATCGGCATGCCGTGCTGCGAGAAGTGGTAGACCGGCAGCCCGTCCTCCAGGAGCGGCACGGCGGTGCCGATCTCCCGTGACGTCACCGGATCGAACTGCGAGAACCCGGAGATCTCGTCGAGGGCTTCGAGGACGGGTTCGTTGATCACGAGGTCGGCGTCCGACATCGTGACGCGGCCGACCGACCGGCCCTCGTCGCCGATCGTCCGCGACTTGACCGCACGGTCCGGGATCACCGTCCCGTCCAGGGCGGTCACGAAGCCCTCGTCCACGATGCCGTCCGGCCCGAGGTCGTCCGCGTCACTGCCGAACCAGCCGCCCAGCGGCACGTTCCGCGCACGCTGGTTCTCGACGACGATCCTGCTGAACCCGGTCTCCGCGTCGAGGACCAGCCCCACCTGGCCGCTGTGCGCCCAGATCCCGTTCCGGCCGGTCCTGAACGCCAACGACCTCGGCATGACCAGCCCCTGGTCGCCGCCGTGGTTCAGCACCAGCACCACCGGAACGCCCGGCGGAAGCCCGGCCAGCCCCGGATCACGGGCCACCAGCTCCACGAACTCGCCCCACGGGACCGACAGCTCACCCTGGCCCCAGGGGATCAGCACCTGTTCGTGATCACCCGTCACCGCGACCACGTACGCACCCGAATCCGTGTCCCACAAGGGTTCGATGGGGCCCTGGAACCGGCCGTCGCGCCGCTGCCACACCTCCGAGGTGTTCACCACACCCACCGGCCGGCCCGTCAGGTTCAGCCCCTGGTACGAGCCGTCCGCCAGCACGATGTGGCGCCCGTGGTCCAGGGCGCCCCCGGCCGCCAGGTGGTAGGCGCCCAACGACGTGACGCTGGTGGACCATCCGGCGGCCATCGCGTTCTCCACCAGCGCGAACAGCTCGGCGTGGAGGGCGGCGGACACCTGGACACCCGCCGGGACGTGCAGCACGCGCCGGACCAGGCCGTCCGCGTCGAAGTCACCACGGGGATCCTCCAGCAGCGCCAGCCGCTCCAGCTCGGCGGCGGCCCGGGAGTGGTCCGGCGCCGCCGGGGAGAACCCGGGCGCACCGCCGGGCAGCCGCGGCGTGAGCCCCAGCTCACGCCGTGTCCGACTCGCCAGGTCGGCGCCCGAGACGGCGTCCGTGCCGTGTACGGCGAGGTGTTCGGCCACCTGCCGCACGGCAGCGCGCAGTTCGGCGTCCGTGTGGCGGGAGTCGGCGAGCACCGGGTGCAGCTCCAGCGGCAGGACCAGCGACACCGCCCGCCGCCAGGCGTCGGCCGGGTCCGTGCCGGCCGGCACTCCGGACGCCCGGAACGTCGCGAGCGCGAAGTCCTCGTAGGCGGAGCGCCAGGTACGGCGTGCGGCGCGGGCCGCGACGGCGTCGAGCGCCTCGCTCCAGGGGCCGGGCCGGTTCATCAGCACCCGGACGTGGCCGACGGGGTCCAGCCCGCTGTCCTGGACCTGCACGGATCCGTTCAGCGCGGCCTGGAGTGCGGGGCCCTCGCCCAGCGTCACCCCGCCGGCGGTCAGCTCCGCAGTGGTGACGGTGCCGTCGGACGGCAGCCTGGGCGCACCTGCGGTCAGGTCGTCGGCGGTGATCAGGGCGGCGGTGCGCCGCCGTTCGGCGTCCGTACGGCCGACCCGTGGCACGATCGCGGCCAGCGCCGCGTCGGCGGCGGCGTCCGCGCCGAGGTCGCGCAGCCGGTCCACGGCCGCGTCGAGCCGCCGCTGGGTCCGCTCGACGTCCAGCTGGGCTTCGTAGAACCTACCGGCGTCGTCGTTGCCGCCCCGGCCGCTGCCGACCCGCCTGCCGAGCAGGTCCGCGGTCCGGGCGGCCCGGTTGAAGGCGGTGAGGGCGTCGTCGTGGTCCCGGCGCGCCTCGTCGATGGCGAGGGCGACCGGGAAGATGTCGCCGATGCCGTCCGGGGCCTGATCGGAGGCGAGGTCCGTGCCCCGGTCCACGCCCTTGCCCTTGGGGCCGGGCTCCTGCGCCTGAGCGGCCCCGGATTCGGTCTCCGCCCCGGTCCCGGTCTCTTCGGGAGCCGGCGGCGTCGCCGTCTCCGGCCGCCCCTCGTCCTGCCCGGTCACCAACGGGACGTCCGTGCCCGAGGTCGTCCGGACCGGGGCCGGCGGCGCGATCGGACCGGGTGCGTCCGGGACACCCCGGGCCGGGCGCCCCTGCCCGGGACGGGCGTCGGGCCCGGCTTCGGAACCGGCCCGGCCGGTCGACGGCGGCTGCGCGGAGGCGGGCGACTGTGCGGCGGCGGCCGTCTGTGCGTTCGGAGCGGCCGGCGCGGGCGGGGGCGGCGTGGTCGCCAGGGGCGTGACCGGTCCGGTGGCTGCCGAAGGATCGCCGGAGGAGGTGCGGAACCCGCCCGGCCCGGCGGGCAGCGGCTCCGGCACGGAGTTCCCGGGCACGGTGGCCGCGTCCCCGTCGGCATCGGTGGAGAGCGGTTCCGCGCCGTTCTGCGGTGGTGTGCCCGGCTGCCCGGGACCGTCGCCGAGGCCCGTCCTGCCGTCCTGCTCCGTGCGGCCGTCCTGCCCGGTGCGGCCGTCCTGCCCGGTGCTGCCGTCCTGCTCCGTGCTGCCGTCCTGCTCCGTCAGGTCCGTTCCGCGCTGCTGACCGTTCTCGTCCGCCGGACCGGACGACCGCTGCGACTGGTTCCCCGTACCGGACGTGCCCTGCGAGGCCCCGGGCGCGGGCGCGCTCGAACCGGGGGGCGTGCCCACGGGCGTCACCTGCGGGGCGGCCCCCGCGTCGGCGTCCGCATCGACGTCGTCATCGGCGTCCACGTCGCCATCGACATCGACGTCCGCGCCGGAGGACGCCGGTGCGCCCTCCGGCGCGGGCGAGCCCTTCGGCGTCGTGAGTCCCTGCTGGAGGTCACCCTGCGAACCCGGAACGTCCGAAGTCCCGTCGGGTGCCGTACCGGGCGCGAGGTCGGGCGACAGGTCCGGCCTCTGCTCCGGCGACAGGTCCGGGCTCAGGTCCGTGTTCAGGTCGGGCGACGTGAGGTCGGTGTCCGTGCCGTACGGGGACCCGGACGTGCGCCCGGTGTTCGACCCGGACGTCGACCCGGGCGGCAGCGATGAGAGGTCGGGCTGGGACGAGGCCGGGAGCGTGAAGGGGGAGGTCGTCGACGGAGAGCTGGACGGGGAGGGCGGCGACAGATACGGAATCTGTGACCCGCTCGTGCCGGTCACGCCGGTCACGCCGTTCAGGACGTCCGGACTGTTGAACCCGCCGATGCCGCCCGTGGCCCCTGTGCCGCCCGGCGAGCGCGTGCCGGGTCCGGCGGACCCGGAGGTGCCGGGGCCCCCGGTGGTCGTCGGGTTCAGCACGGCCGGCGGCTTGTACGGCGCCGGCGGCGGCGCCGTGTTGATGCCGCTGCCTATCCCGCCCGGGAACGCGGACGAGACGGTCGTGTTGGGAAGGGGGACCGCCGGACCGGGGGTGAGCGGAGTGTTGTTCACCGTTGCCGGAGCGGGGACGGCCGGGCCGGGCGAAGACCGCACATTGGAGCCGGGAGTCCCGGAGGGCCCCGAACCGCCGCCGCCGAGCGGGCTGTCAGGTGCGGGCGGGTTGTTGAGGTCGGTGAACTGGTTGTTGTTGTTGAAGTACTTGTTGAAGATGATCGCGGCCCCGCCGCCGATGGCAAGCCCCGCGCCCACGTCGAACAGGCCACTGGTGCCCGACCCGACGAAGGTCTCCCACTTGAAGCTCCAGTTGTCGTAGAAGGCGCCGTTGATGATGACCTCGGCCGTGCTCTCGGCGGCGCCCGAGACGACGAAGACGGTGACGACGGTCGGCGGACCGTTCACCAGCCCCTTGAACAGCAGCCCGTCCGGCTTGAAGTTGAACTTGGTGAACACGTCGTCCAGCAGGTTCTTGAAGTAGTTCGTGATCGGCTTCAGGAACGTGTCGAAGATCCCCATGAAGGCGCCGGTCAGCGCACCGAACGCGCCCGCGACCCCGACGTCCTTCCAGTCGATGCCGCCGGGCCTGCGGCCACCGGTGTTCAGACCGATCTGCGCGAGGCGGACCGCCAGCGTCTGGATGGCCTCCTCGATCGCCTCGCTCAGGCTCGGCGCGATGTGCGTCATCCGCAGCAGCCGGTCGATGATCATCAGAACGGCGAGCTTGCTGCGGGCCCTGGCCAGGAACATCTGCGACACCGACGCACCGCCGGTGAACGCCATCAGTGCTGCCAGCAGCGCCAGTTCGGCGAGCAGCATGATGATCTCGGAGATGATCTCCCACTTCGATCCCTGGATCGACTGCGAGTAGGTGACCTGCCCGTTGGCGAGCTCGTCCAGCTGGAAGAGCAGTTTCTGGACGGGATCGTTGCCGCCGGGCTCATCGGTGAGCATGCGCACGCTCTCGATGTACGGCTGGGCCACCTCCGGCGGCAACGACTCCTCGACCAGCTGGATGGTCTCCCGCGCGGCGGAGCGCAGGTCCATCAGCCCCTTCTGCAGGGCCAGGTAGAGATGACGGCTTTCCCACGCCAGATTCTCCCTGGCCTGCAGGGGCATCTCCCCGAGCAGGATCCAGAGCATCGTCTTGACGTCAGGTGGAAAGTCGATCTCGTCCACTTAGTGCTTGCCGCCCCCGCTGGAGTCCCCGTCGGGGCCGTCGAGGCTGGACATCTGGCGCCCGATCTGTTCCTTCGCGTAGGACTGGACACCCTCGATGTGCTGCCCGTTGGCCCAGACCGCTTCCCGGAGCCCTACGAACGCGGAGCCCAGGGCCGTGACCAGCTCCAGGCACGAGGTGTTGTTCGCCTCGTACTTGGGCAGCACGCCGTGGGCGAAGTCATCCGTGTATCCGGCCCAGCCCCGGTAGGTCTGCGAGTCGCGGATGAAGTCCTCCCGGATCTTCTTCGTCCGCTCCGGCAGCGACTCCATCATCTCGTCGCTCCGTCGCAGACCACCGGGGTTCGCCACGTACTTGCCCGTTGCCATGAGTACCTCCCTGGTTCGCTTCCTGGAGTCAGTCGGTGTCTTCGTGGATCTCGTCGTGCAGCCGGGCCGAGGAGCGCCTCCGCCCGTCGGCCGGATCGTCCAGTGCCGAGCCGAAGGCCCGGTCCCAGTCGATGTCAACGCCCCTGAGGCCGGTCGCGCCACCGCCCGACCGCGTCAGCGGCTCGAAGACCTCGATCACTCTACGGGCCATCCGGGAACGCCCCTCCTGGACCGCCTCCATCACGGAGGCGGCCAGTTGAGGTCCCGTCATGTTCAGGTACTTGTTGTCCGGGAACTTCAGCGCCGTCAGCTCACCCTGCGGGCCCACGGTGACCTCGACCGCGCGGTCCCGTGAACGAGTGGTGGCCGAGGCCTGGCCGAGTTCTCCCTCGGCCCGCACGACGGCCTCCTGCACCGCCGTCAGTTCGGCCATGGCCTGGGCCAGCTTCGCTTCCATCGACTCGCTCAACGGACACCTCTCCGAATGCTGCTGTGGATACGTTCGCGCCGGGGGCCCGCCCCGGTAGCGGTCATCGTCCGATCACCGCGGGGGCGCCGCCCTCGTCCGTGCCCCATACGTCCTCGTCCTCCGGGACCCACGAGTCACGGGCACGCTCACCGCTCTCGGTCTGGGTCCGGCCGGAGTCGCCGCCCGCCCCGGCGCCACCGCCCATCGGCGCGAGGAAGGGGGTGCGGCCCGCGGTGGGGCCGCCGGCCGCCACGCGCACCTCGTCGTCCGCGTACCGGCCGCCGCGGGGAGCGCCCGCGCCGGGACGGGGGCGGCGGTTGTTGACCACTTCGCCGTCGATCACGTTACGGACGCGCTCGCCGGAGTCGGACTGGCCGCCGCCCTTGCCGCCCATGCCACCTCCCATACCGCCGCCCATACCGCCGCCCATGCCGCCACCGCCGCCCGTCGGCGAGCCGGCCGCGCCCGTGCCGCCACCGGCCGCCGCGCCCGAGCCGCCCATGCCGTCGGCGGTGGGGCCGGGGAACGGGCCGCTGTTCAGGAACGGGCGGTTGTGGCTCGGCGCGGCCGCCGCGTCCGCGCCCCCGCTGCCGCCCAGGGGCGATTCGTAGGGGTTCTCGTCGAACAGCTCCTCCTCGTAGGAGGGGGAGTCGTACGAGGGGGCCGTGAAGTCGAGCGAGCCGTTGTTGAGGTGGCCGGAGCCGAAGGACGAGCCGGAGTCGTCGAGGTATCCGGAGGTCGTCGAGCCGTCCGGGTGGGTGACCGTGGTGGTGCCGGTGTCCGGGTTGACCGTCTGGGTGGAGCCGTCCGGGTAGTCCGTGACCACGTTGCCGCCGGGGTCCAGGTGGGTGGTGCTGCCGCCTGGGTTGGTCAGCAGGTCGCCGGTGTTGAGCGGGCCCGAGGTGGTCGAACCGTCGGGGCTCGTCACGGTCGAGGAGTGCGTGACCGGGTCGATCGTGGTGGTGGAGCCGTCCGGGAACTCGGTGATCACCCGGCCGCTGGAGTCGATGTGCGACTCGCCGCCGCCGGGGATGTCCAGCGCGCCGTCGTTGACGGGACCGGAGATGTGGGTGGACGACAGATCGGGCAGATCGCCGCCGTTGAGGGTTTCCCGGCGGGTGTTGTCGTACTTGGCCTCCGCCTCGGCCTGCTTCTTCTCCTGCTCCTGCCGGACCTGGTCCTGCTTGGTCTCGGCCTCCTTCTGCCGCTGCTCCTGCTCGGACCGGTACTGGTCCTCCTTGGCCTCCTGCTCCTTGCGGATCTGGTCCTGCTTGGCTTCCTGCTCCCCCTGCTTGGCCTCCTGCTTGGCCTGGGCCTCGGCCTGCTTCTGCTCGGCCTCCTTCTCCTTCGCCTCCTGCTTGGCCTCCTGCTCCGCCTGCTTCTTCTCCTGCTCCTCCTGCTGCTGCTCCTGGCGCTCCTCCTGCTCGGTGCGGATGCGGTCCTGCTTCTTCTCCTGTTCGGCCTGCTTGGCCTCGGCCTCCTTCTCCTTGGCCTCCTGCTTGGCCTCCTGCTCCTTCTCCTTCGCCTCCTGCTTGGCCTCCTGCTCGGCCTGCTTCTGCTCCGCCTCCTTCTCCTTGGCCTCCTGCTCCGCCTTGGCCTGGGCCTCCTTGGCGTCCTGCTCCTTCTTCGCCTTCTCCTGTTCGGCCTTGGCCTGGTTCATCTGGAGGATCTGCATGTTCTCCGAACGAGCCTGTGCCGCAGCCTGCTTGGCCTCCTGCTCCTTGCGGATCTCCTCCTGCTTCTTCTCCTGCTCGGCCTGCTTGGCCTCCTGCTCCTTCTCCTTGGCCTCCTGCTTGGCCTCGGCCTCCTGCTCCTTGGCCTCCTGCTTGGCCTCCTGCTCCTTCTCCTTCTCCTCCTGCTTGGCCTCCTGCTCGGCCTGCTTCTGCTCGGCGGCCTTCTCCTTGGCGTCCTGCTCGGCCTTGGCCGCCTTCTCCTTCGCCTCCTGCTCGGCCTTGGCCTTCGCCTCCTTCTCCTCGGCCTCCTTCTCCTTGCGCTCCTGCTCCTCCTTGGCCGCCTTCTCCTTGGCCTCCTGCTCGGCCTTGGCCTTGGCTTCCTTGGCCTCCTGCTCGGCCTTGTCCTTCAGCCGCTGCGCCTCCGCCTTGGCGGCCTGGTCCTTCTGCCACTGGATGAACGCCGCCTGCTTGGCCGCGGCGTCAGCGGCGGCGGCCTTGGCGTCGGCATCGTCCTTCGCCGCCTTCTCCTCCGCGACGTCGGCCTTGTCGTCCTTGTAGTCCGACTCAAGCGTGCCGCTGGTGCCCCGGGACTTCACTTCCCCCAGGTCGAAGCTGCTGTTGCTCCAGCTGTTGCGCACCTTCTCCATGGCGGCGATCGCGGCCTTGTCGAGCTGGTCGATGACCGTCTGCTGCCACATCTCGACAGCCTTGTTCCCAATGTTCAGCCAGGTCCCGAGCTCCTTGAGCTCACCGAACTCAGCCGCCGGGACGACCAGTTCCCCGTCATAGGACGAGATCTTCTCGATGGCGGCCTTGTTGTCGAAGCCCGCCTCGGCGATGTAGTTCGTGTAGTAGGACTCCCCGGCAGGCTCGATCTCATAAGTGATCTTCGTTATGTTGTTGTCCCACACATGGTTCATCACCGCGGTGAGCAGCTGGTTCAGCAGGATCAGCGGGTTCCCGTACCTCCATTCCCACTTCATCCACGCGTTGTGCAGATCTACGACGGCATCGCTGAAGTCCTTCTTGGCCGCCCTGATCTCGTTGCCCTGCTTCGAATAGCCGGTACCCGAGGTCATGTCCTCGGCATAGTCCGAGTACTGCTTGTTCACCTTGTGGACCAGGTCCCAGAAGACACCTGCGGCCTTGCCGCGCCAGGCGTCGTTCTTCTCCTTGCCGACCCTGCTCTGCCACTCCTCGACCAGCTTGTGCTGACTGGCGAAGAACTGGGCGACCCGGTCGAAGGAGCCGGCCACCACGTCGAAGTTGCCGAGGGTGACGGAGTCGGGGTCGTCCACCGACTTGCCGCCCCAGCTGAAGCCGTAGGTGCCGTACTGCTCGTTGTTGCGCAGCTCCTCCAGCGCCAGTCCAGTGCCGAAGGCGTACTGGGTGACCGGCGTGGTGTCCCAGGTGGGCTTGCCGTCCATTCCCAGGTGGCCGTCGATGTGGCTGGAGAACTGCCCGCCCTCGAAGTACCCCTGGCTCGGGCTCTTTCCGCCGCCCGAGTTGCCGAGCATCGTGATCCGCGCCTTGTGCATCGTCACGTCGGATCCCTCACCACCGGAGGAGTGGTAGAAGGGGATGACGAAGTCGGTGCTCTCGATCTTGTAACCGGCGTTTTCCGTCAGCCAGTTCATGTCCTCGGTGTCGACGTAGTCGACATAGCCGACGTCGGAGATCTCCACCTTCATCAGCGGAATGCCCTCGTTGCCGACCAGGGTGTCGAAGAGGTCGCTCCTGGCCGGCGCCTTGTATCCCGTGAAGAAGTGGGCCGCCTCGGCCCACTTGTCGTTGGCACTGGTGAGTTTGTTGGTGATCTTGCTGGAGTCGAGCGCCATGCCAGGATGCCTTTTCGGTCAGGGCGGATGATGAGGAGAACGGGCCGGGCGGTTCCGCCCTGCGGGACAGCCTTGGGGCAGCGCGCCGCAACGACCCCGCGCATCACGCGGTCATGACGCCTTCACGGGGAATCCGCGGCGGGCAGCGCGGGCCGGCGTTGCCGCGGGGACTCGGTCGTCGTCATCAGTCGTCGTCATCGTCGTCCCCGCCGCCCTTCGAGTCACCGGTGCCTTCGGAGAGAATGTCGTCCACGCCCTCGAAGAAGTTGACGAACTTCTTCCCCTCGATCTTCTCCATGTTGTCGTCCTGGGTCTTGAACATCTCGTCGATGGTGTCCTGGAGGTTGTCCTCGATCTCCTCGAAGAGCTCGATCTGGAACTTGAGGATCTCGTCGATCTGATCGACCATCGCGTTCAGGGACTTGATCAGGTAGCCGCCGTTGGTCCGGCCGTCCTTGTCACCTGCCATCACGCCGATGGCCAGCGGCACCTTCTGCCCGTCGTAGAAGCCGTGCGCCTTCTTCGAGCCGTCGTCCCCGCCCTGGAGGTTGGGGATACCCGGCACCAGCACCCCGTCCGGGGCGTTCCCGTCCTCCCTCACCTTCTTGATCGAGGCGAGGAACGGAACGACGTCCTTGTCGAGAAAGCTCTGCAGCCAGGCCTTGTTGAGATTGACTGCGGGTTTGTCGGCCATTGCGCACTACTCCTGTTTTCCTTGGGTTTCCACCGGCTTCGGGGCGTTTCGCGGATCTCCGTGGGGCATCGGCGCACCGCCCCACGGAAGCGGGCGGCCGCTCGCGTGACGCACACGCGGGCGGCCGCCCGAAGAGACACAGGGGGCGTGTCGCCCTACGACAGTCCCTGGGTCAGCTGCCGATGCGCACGCTCTCCCACAGCGAGGTCAGGGACTTCTCGCTGTACTGGTAGGTGTCGGAGACGTCGTTCAGCAGGGCCGAGTTCTCGGCGAGGATGCGCTTCATCTCCTGGACCGCGTGGTCCCAGGCCGCCTGCTTCTCGCCGTACACCGCCTTGTCGTCACCTTCCCAGGTGCGCTGGAGCTCCTGGAGCTCCGCCTCCAGGTTGGTGAGGATGCTGTCGATCGCCTTGGTCTGGTGGACCATGTCGTCGGCGGCGTTCTGCATGTGGGAGTAGTCGACGTAGATCTGGCCGTCGGTGAAGTCAAGCGGGGGGGTCATGGTCGTCCTCGTCTCGCGGCGGTTGCTTCGGGTAGGGGGTCGTGCCGAGCCCGGGTGGCGGTCACAACGCCCGGTGCGGGGGCGGTCGTCAGCTGCCGGCCGTCGAGCCCGCCAGGGCGTTGAAGATCTCCTCGGCGCGACTCTGTGCCTGCTGGATGGACTCGTTCGCGGTGGACTGCTGGATGCCCTGCGCGCGCATCGTCTCCTCCAGCGTCCCGATCATGTCGCGAAGGTTCTTGGAGATGATCTCCGCCTGCGAGTCCCACCGGTCGAGCAGGTTCTGGAACGCGCCACCGTCGCTTCCCGCGTATCCGGAGGACAGGTTGTGCTTCATGTTCTCCACGTCCTGCCGGCTGTTCTGGACGCCGCTGAAGGCCATTTCCAGAGCCGTGACACCGTTCTGTGTCGCTGACGCCAGTGACTGCTGTCCGCCTGTACCTGCCATATGCCTGTGCCTCCTGGAGTGTCACGCCGCCGGTCACAAGATCCGGGCGGCGCGATGCGTGTACGGACGCGGCCGGAGGACCGGCGTCCGGACGGGATGGACAAAGGGAGCCTAAGGACAGGTGAGTTGACAGCTCAATGGCCTGAGTCACCCTTTCCGCTCCAACCCGGTGTTTCGGCCGATTCGTGAGAGGGATTCGGCCTCGACGTCAGTTGTGTCCCTTTACGTGGGCGTAGTTGTGCTTTCACCTACCAGGACGCCCATCGTGCACGTCCCGTTTCGCCACCGCGGGGACTTTCTCTCGCGTCACACGATGTTCATCTCCCCCGCCACCACGATGTGCCACTCGCGCGTCACGGTGCGGTGCGCCGTGCGACGTTCCTGTTTCCGGGTGCTCACTTGCGCTCGCAGCGCGGCGTCGTGTTCGCGCTCCGGCCCATCGCGGCGGCCTCCTTCGTCAGGTCCGGGCCCGTCGGCAGCATCGCGAGCAGCGGCGCGGGCAGTCCGCGCGCCTGGGCCTGCGAGTAGCCGAGCGCCGTGAGCGCGTCCACCGTCCCCACCCGGTACTTCATCCCGGTGTCCGTCACCAGGTAGACCGTGGTGCCGAGCGGGCTCCCGCCCGCCCCGAGCGCGCGCACCAGGGATCCGGCGCCCGGCTGCACGGCGACCGTGCCGACCGGCATGCACGCCGGGGTGAGCCCCTCGGGCGGCGCCTGCGAGGCCGGGCCCAGGGCGCCCGGCGCGGTCATGGCCACGCTGATCCGGGGGCCGCGCTCGCCGGGCTCGACCCGTACGCAGACGGTGCGGTCCTCGCCGAGGGCCACCGCTTCCGGCGGCGCCGCGGGCAGGTCCGGGTCCTGTGCGCTCTCGCCCGCGCCCGGGGCCAGCCGGCCGCTCAGCACGTCCGCGCCCAGCGCGGTCACCTTGGCCGCGCCGCCCCCGTACACCTTCTGGCGGGTCTCCGGGTCGCCGAGCACGAGCGCGGCGCCGGTCGCGGTGAGGGGGCTCAGGCCCTCCTTGCGGAGCAGGTAGTAGCGGTCGGCGGAGCCGGGCACGGTGACCCGGAACACCTCGCCGACGCGGGTCTTCCGGCCGCCCAGCGAGGGCCCATCCTGCCCCTTGCCGGGCACGTCGGGCGCGCTGAGGTCGGGCCCCGAGGGCAGGGCGTTCAGGAAGGGCGCCGAGACGGGGATCCTCGGGGTGGTTCCGTAGCCGAGGGCCTCGCGGGCGCGGCCGTCCGCGTCGAGCCGGAGCTTGCTGCCCCGCCACACCAGATAGCCGGCCTTGTCCGGGCCCGTCACCAGCATCGCCTGGTCGGTGGGCAGCCCCGCCGCGTCGGCCTCCACGCCCACCGCGACGGTGGTGGCCGTCGACGCGGTCGCACCGCCCGAGCAGACCTGCCACGGTCCGGTGTCCAGGTCCGTGCTCGCGGGCAGCGCGTCCGGCGCACCGCTGATCCCGATCGGCGCCCCGTGCGGCGTACCGCTCAGGGAGCCGCTGCCGACGGACGTCGCCTTCATGTCGGCGCCCCCGAGCAGCCGCGCGGAGGCGTAGTTGCGCACCGGGCGCAGCCGGCCGTCCAGGTAGAGGTAGCGGGAGCCGGTGTCCTTGTTCACGACGAGGGTCCCGGCCGTGCGCCAGGAGTCCGTGCTGCCGGGCTTGAGCAGACCGAGGACGAACGACCCCGCCGTCAGCAGGACGGCGATGACGATACCGATCACCACGCCCCGGTTGGTCCGGCCCTGCGGGCTCTCGGGGGCGTCCGGATCCGCGCGCAGCATGCCGGAGGTGAGCCGGCCCATGACGAACATGTGCGCCTGGACCTGGTCGCGTTTGGACTGCATCGCAGCGTGTCTCCCTTCCGGTCAGCCGTTGATGGACCGCAGGGCGCTGTACACGCCGAGCACCCAGAGCGCGAGCGGCAGCATGCTGATCGCGAGCGCCGAGTGCAGCAGTTCCCCGGCACGGCCCCAGTACGGCACGAGCCGGCGCCCGGGGACGGTCCAGGCGGCGATCGCGACCGCCGCCGTCACGGCGAGCAGCCCCGCGGCCGTCACCAGCCGGTTGGCGGGCGAGGCGGCCGGGGCGGCGACCAGCACCAGCAGGATCAGTCCGCTCACGCCCGGGACCACCAGCGACATGCGCTGCCAGATGTTGCCCAGTCCCCGTGCGTGCAGGATGAGCAGCAGGGACAGGGCCACCGTCATGATGATCTCGGCGAGTTCGTCCTCCCGGCCCAGTACGACGACGCAGCCGAGGCCGACGACACCCACCGCCCCGTACAGCGCGGTCATCCAGCCGTCGGCGAGCACGGCGCGGGCCGAGACCACCGAGGTGGCGTGCGGCTCGATGCCCTCCTGGAGCTGCTGGGCGTTGGTCGGCAGCGGTGGCATCCGCATCCCGGACATCCGGAAGGCCAGTGAGGGCACGAACGCGCCGAGGATCACCGCCAGGACGGCGACGATCCCGGCGGCGTGCACGGGTGCCAGGTCCGTCACGATGAGCAGCACGGCGACCAGGGCCGCGAACGCCGAGACGACGGCGACGCCCAGGAACAGCGCGGCGAACGCGGCCACGACGGCGAGGGCGAGGACCGCCCCGCCCGCCGCTGCGGCGCCCGCGGCGAGCAGCCGCGCGCCCAGCGTCTCGTACGCGTGCGGCCCGCTGAGTTCACCGCCCGGCAGCAGCCAGCCGGCCAGCGCCAGGTAGGGCGCCACCATGAAGCCGAGTGCGGCCCCGGCGCCGGCGTCCCCGACCGCCCGGCTCGCCGCGCCGGCGCCCGCGAGCAGCAGCAGGCCCGCCGCGGTGGCGAACACGGCCCGGGTCAGCGCGGAGCCGCCGGGCCACGCGATCACCACCATGCCGCCGACGAGCACCGCGACCGCGATGCCGAGCAGGACCCAGCGGCTGACCTTGGGGGTCCAGCCGTAGGGGTGGTCCCGCATCGTGGTGGAGATGCCGTCGACCAGGTCGTCCAGGTGCACCTCGGGCAGGGCGTCGGTGCGCGGTCTGAGGTAGAGGGTGTCGCCGTCGCGCAGGCCGTAGGAGTCGAGGGTGCGTTCCTCGTCCAGGGGTTCGCCGCCGAGCCGCTGGAGTACCCAGCCGCCGTGGTCGATGCCGGCCTCTTCGAGGTTGTCGCCGGCGTATCCGAGCACCGCCGGCAGCAGGTCCGACACGGGGACGTCGGCGGGGACGGCGAGATCGATGCTCCTGGCCGGGGCTCGTACCGTCAGACGGCACAGCTCGG
Source organism: Streptomyces sp. 840.1 (assembly GCF_003751445.1). Classification (NCBI taxonomy): domain Bacteria; kingdom Bacillati; phylum Actinomycetota; class Actinomycetes; order Kitasatosporales; family Streptomycetaceae; genus Streptomyces; species Streptomyces sp. 840.1. The sequence continues at coordinate 2,100,925 of NZ_RJUU01000001.1, forward strand.
CCACCTGAGTGTCAGTCATCGGGATGGCTCACGCTTCTCCGGTTACTGCTGAGAACGGGCAGGGGAACGCGGACTGACTGACCGCCGGAATTCACTGGTGCCGGGCGCGTCCCAAAGCCCCGGGAAAGGGCCGGTTGTTGGCGGTCGCCGTAATGATCGTAGTATCAGCCGCCTGTTGTGGGCGATGTGGCCCATGGCACCGGATGTGATGTGACCGTCGGCGCACCAGGTGTCCGACGCTGAATTCGGCGTGGCGAATGGCACGGGAGGCCGCGTGACAAATTCGCCGCGTGACAAGGAAACCGGCGTGGTCCGGACGGTGCCCCGGCCTGCGGTACGACGTGGCGCCGGTCTGCCGGCCGGTGGCCGCACGACCCGGCAGGGCCGTGATTCGGCCCGGACGGGTTGCGGCGAGACTGTGACAGAGCGCCGCGCCGACATGGCGGTGCGGGATGCCGGGTGCCGGTCGTACCCGGCCCGGCACCGACGAGGGGCGACACCGGCGCCGTGCCGCCCGCGCTCCACCCCTGCCCCGTAAGGAGACGGTTCCTTGAGTGTGGTCCTGTTCCGCCGACCGGCCCGACGCCGGGGCCCGGAGATGCCCGGCGGGGAGCTGAATCTCCAGGAACCGCCGGTCCTCCCCGAGACGGTGCCCGACACCTCCGCCGTGTGGACGTATCTCCCCATGGCGATGATGTCGGTCTCCATGATGTTCATGTTCATGCGGCCCGGTATGACGCGGGGCAGCGGCGGGTTCATCTACATAGCCCTGGGCATGATGGTGCTCGGCGCCGCCGCGATGTTCATCGGCCAGTTCATGCGCAAGGCCGCCGAACGCAAGCAGAAGCTGAAGGGCGAGCGCCGCGACTACCTGCGCTATCTCACCCAGATCCGGCGCAAGGTGCGCGGCGCCGTCGTGGACCAGCAGCGGGCCCTGGCCTGGCGCCACCCCGAGCCCGCAGCCCTGTGGTCGATGGTCGGCACCACCCGGCTGTGGGAACGCCGTCCGCGCGACGAGGACTTCGGCGAGGTCAGGGTGGCGGTCGGCGAGCAGAAGCTCGGCCTGAAGCTGAATCCGAACTCCAGCAACCCCGTCGAGGACCTGGAACCGCTCAGCGCGCACGCCCTGCGCAGCTTCATCCGCGCCTACTCCACGGTCCCCGAGCAGCCCATCGCGATCTACCTGCGGGCCTGGGCCCGGGTGCTGTTCCGGGGCGACGAGGAGCGCACCCGGGCCGTGGCGCGGTCCCTGGTCGCCCAGCTGGCCACCTTCCACTCGCCGGACGACGTGTGGATCGTGCTGTGCGTCTCCGACGAGCGGCGCCCGGACTGGGAGTGGACGAAGTGGCTCCCGCACAGCCTCCACCCGCACGACACGGACGGCGCGGGCCCGACCCGGATGACCGTCTCCGCCCTGGGCGAGCTGGAGGACCTGCTCGGACCGGAGTTCATGGAGCGGCCCCAGTTCGACCCGGACGCCGTACCCGGGCGCGAGGAGCCGTTCACGGTGATCGTGGTGGACGGCGGCACCGTCCCGGCCGGTCACCGCGCGGACGGTGCAGGCTTCCGCAACACCGTCGTACTGGACCTGGGCGGCGCCCTCACCTGGCGGCCCGGCCGCAGCACGCTCCGCTTCACCGTCGCCGAGGGCGACCTGGGGCTGGTGCGCACCGACCGCGAGCGCAAGGAGCAGACCACCACGCTCGGCAGCCCCGACAGCCTCGGGCTGGTGGGCGCCGCCTCGCTCGCCCGGCGCCTCGCCCCGTACCGCATGGGCCTGGGCACCGCCTCGGACTCGTCCGAACCGCTGTCCGCCAACGTCGAGCTGACCGCCCTGCTCAACATCCCCGACCTGCACCGCCACGACCCGGAGACGCTGTGGCAGCAGCACACCGGCCCCAACCGGCTGAAGGTGCCGATCGCGGTCGGCGCGGACGGCGAGCCGGTGGAGCTGGACATCAAGGAGTCCGCCCAGGGCGGCACCGGACCGCACGGCATGCTGATCGGCGCCACCGGCTCCGGCAAGAGCGAACTGCTGCGCACCCTGGTCCTCTCGCTCGCCCTGACGAACTCCTCGGAGACGCTCAACTTCGTCCTCGTGGACTTCAAGGGCGGTGCGACCTTCCTGGGCCTGGACGAACTCCCGCACACCTCGGCCGTCATCACCAACCTGGCCGGTGAGGCCGCGCTCGTCTCCCGCATGCAGGACGCCCTGCACGGTGAGCTGATGCGCCGCCAGGAACTGCTGCGGTCGGCGGGCAACTACACCTCGGCGCTCGACTACGAGAAGGCCCGCGCCTCGGGTGTGCCGCTGGAACCGCTGCCCAGCCTGTTCGTCGTCGTCGACGAGTTCAGCGAGCTGCTCGCCGCACACCGCGAGTTCATGGAGCTTTTCGTGATGATCGGCCGCCTCGGCCGGTCCCTCGGGGTGCACCTGCTGCTGGCCTCGCAGCGTCTGGACGAGGGCCGGATGCACCAGCTGGAGAGCCATCTGTCGTACCGGATCGGTCTGCGCACGTTCTCCGCGATGGAGAGCCGCGGCGTCCTCGGTGTGCCGGACGCCTACCAGCTCCCGCCGCAGCCCGGCAGCGGCTACCTGAAGTCGGGCGTGGAGGCGCTGACCCGCTTCCGGGCCGCGTACGTCTCGGGCTCCTACCAGCAGCGCCGAGGCAGCGCCAACCAGGCGCGGGTGGCCAGCCAGACCGTGCCGTGGACCAACAGCTACGTCGTGCCGCGCCAGTTGCCGGACGCCCCGGAGCCGGAGCCCGCGCCCGACCAGGAGGAGACCGCCGACACCCTGCTGTCCGTGGCCGTGGAGCGGCTGCTGACCGCCGGGCCGCCGGCCCACCAGGTCTGGCTGCCGCCGCTGGATCTGCCCGCCACCCTGGACCAGGTGCTGCCGCCGCTCACCCCGGACCCCGAACTCGGCCTCACCTGCGCCGGATCACCCAACCGGGGCCGGCTCACCATCCCCATCGGCATCATCGACCGCCCCTTCGACCAGCTCCGGGACCTGCTGACCGTCGACCTCTCGGGCGCGGGCGGGCACATCGCCATCGCGGGCGGCCCGCAGAGCGGCAAGAGCACGATGGTGCGCACGATCATGGCCTCGCTGGCGCTCACCCACACCCCGCGCGAGGTGCAGTTCTACTGCCTCGACTTCGGCGGTGGCACACTGGCCGGGCTGGCCGGACTGCCGCACGTCAGCGGGGTCGCGGCCCGCCTGGACACCGAGCGGGTCGGCCGTACGATCGCCGAGGTCACCACGCTCCTCGCGGAGCGCGAGCGGTTCTTCCTGGACAACGGCATCGACTCGATGGCGAACTTCCGGCGCCGGCTGGCCGCCGGGGAGTTCCCCGAGCACCGGCACGGCGACGTGTTCCTCGTGATCGACGGCTGGTCGACCGTGCGCCAGGACTTCGACCGCTACATCCAGACGTTCGGCGCGATCGCCGCCCGGGGTCTCAACTACGGCATCCACCTGATCGTCACCACTGCCCGCTGGGTGGAGCTGACCTCGTCCATCCGGGACCAGGCGGCGACCCACCTGGAGCTGCGGATGGGTGACCCCATGGACTCCGAGATCGACATGCGGCGTGCCGCGACCGTACCGAGGCTGCCGGGCCGGGGCCTGACCCGGGACGCCAAGCTGCACTACCTGACCGCGCTGCCGAGGATCGACGGCGCGGAGTCGGCGGACGACCTGTCCGACGGCGTGGCGGGTCTGGTGGCGGCGGTACGGGAGAGCTGGCTGGGCCCGCCGGCCCCGCCGGTGCGGATGCTGCCGGCCAAGCTCCGGCTGGCCGACCTCCCGGCGCCCAAGGGCGACTTCAAGATGCCCATCGGCCTGGAGGAGGAGCGGCTGTCCACGGTGTGGCACGACTTCTCCGAGACCCCGCACATGATCGTGGTCGGCGACACCGAGAGCGGCAAGACCAACATGCTGCGGCTGACGGCCAAGGCCATCATGGACCGGTACAGCCCGGCCGAGGCCCGGATCATGGTCGTGGACTACCGGCGCGAGCTGGTGGAGGCGATCCCGGACGAGTACCGCCTGGGCCACGCGGTGTCGATGGACGCCCTGAAGGAGCTGATCGCGGGCGCCGCCCGCGCGGTCGCGGCCCGCGTGCCGGGCCCGGAGATCAAGCCGGCCCGGATGCGCACCTGCGACTGGTGGGACGGGCCACGGCTGTTCATCCTCGTGGACGACTACGACATGCTGGGCACCAGCGCGATGAACGCCCCGTTCGACCCGCTGCTGAACCACCTCGCCCTCGGGTACGAGGTCGGCCTGCACCTGGTCGTCGCCCGCTCCGCCGCCGGCGCGGGCCGGGGCCTGAACGAACAGATGCTGCGCCGCATGCAGGAGGTCAACACCCCGACACTGCTGCTGTCGTGCCCCCCGTCGGAGGGCTTCATCATGGGCAGCGTCAAGGGCCGCAACCTGCCGCCCGGCCGGGGTACGCGGGTGACGCGGCGCAAGCAGATCCAGGTGCAGACAGCGGTGCTGGAGGACGACACCGCGTCATAACGGGGCCGCGAGGACGGGGCCGGCCACCGGGCCGGCCCCGTCAGCTGCCCGCCGGCCGCCAGTTCCGGGCCCGGCCGCGCGGGATGATCACCGCACCGGCCGCCACCAGCAGCACCAGACCGCCGCCCACACCCGCGATGACCAGGGCCCGGGTGCGGGGCTGGGTCGGCGGCGGGGGCGGGAGCACCGCCCGCTGCTGCTTGGGCGCCGCGCCCTTGGCCTCGGTCAGTACGGCCGTCAGCGCGGCGTACGGGTCGAGCCGGGGCGGCGTCGCCGGGTAGGCCGCCCCGGTCAGCCGGCGCGAGACCTGGGCGGCCTTCAGCTCCGGGTAGCGGGCGCGCACCTGCGCCGCCGCGCCCGCGACGTGCGCGGCGGCGAACGAGGCGCCCGAGCCGATGAAATGGCCCGAGCCCTTCGGCCCGATGCTCACCACCACGTCACCGGGCGCGGCCAGGTCCACCCCGCTCACCACCGGCGCGTTGGTGGGCCGCCCCCCGTCCGGGCCGTAGTCCGTCACGGACAGCGCGCCGGGCGCCGCCGCCGGCCAGTACCAGGGCGCCGGCTCCGTGTTCCTCGGCAGCGCGTCCGGCGCCGCCGGGGCCACCACCAGCGCGTCCTTGCCGCTCGCGTACGCGACGGCGTCCGTCAGCTGCGCCTTGCCGCCGTCCAGGGCCACGGCCACGTAGATGACGGAGACCCCTTCGTCCGCGGCTTGGCGTATCGCCTCGGCGACCCGGGCGGCCGTCGTGACGCCACGCTCGTCCGTGCCCCGCACGGCCAGGATCCGGGCCTTGGGCGCCAGCCCCGCCGGGCCGCCGTCCCCGCCGGGCTTCGCCGCGATCAGACCGGCCGCGAAGGTGCCGTGCCCGACGCAGTCCTCACCGGCCGCACCCAGCGCGCTCACCCGTCCCGACAGCGCGGGCGCCGCCGTGGCGACGCCCGTGTCCACGACCGCGACCGTCGTCCCCGCGCCCTGGGAGAGCGGCCGGGCGCGGGAAGCGCCCAGGACTCCCATCGTCCAGGGCTCGGCCTGGGCCTTCTTGCCGGAGGCGACGGCGCAGGTGTCGTCCTCCGCCAGGACGGACCGCACGACGGGCAGCCCCACGGAGTCGGCCGACGCGGGCGCGGCCGGCACGACACCGACGACGCCCAGCGCGGCCGGGATCACGGTCATCAGCAAGGTGGCGGCCACGGCCGATGCGCGGGGGTGACGGCGGAGGCGAACTCGGGCACGGGGCATGGCGCGCATGATAGGCGCCGGAGGCCGGGTCGCGCGGACCGGGACATGGCCGGCGGCCGTCCACCGGGTGCGCGGCCTGGCGCCGCCGCCGGCGGATCCGGTCCGAACGGGGCTGTCCCTCCTGGAACATCGCGCCACCGTTCCCGTAGCCTTCAGCGCGTGCGCACAGCCGTACGTACCCCGGACGCGAACCAGTCCCCGGCCGGTCCCCTGGGTGGGAGAGGCACGCGGCGGCGGCACCACAGCGAGGAGGACCGAGCGTGTCACGGCAGTTGCTCAGGGTCGGGTCGGAACAGCCGGACGGCTTCCGGACGATCGGTGATGCCCTGGACAAGGCGCGCACGGGTGCGGTGATCCGGGTCCACCCCGGCCGCTACCCGGAGAACCTCGTCGTCAGGACGCGGGTCACCATCGTCGCCGACGGCGATCCGGGCAGCGTCGAGATCTGCCCGCGCCGGGGCACCGCCGTGGTCCTCGTCGCCGACGCCGTCATGCTCACCGACCTGACCCTGCGCGGCGGGAGCGACGACCTGCCGGTGGTCGACGTGCCGCGCGGCCAGGTCGCGATGGACGGCTGCACGGTCATCGGCGCCGGCTGGACGGCCGTGCTGGCCCGCGAGGAGGGCTCGCTCGCGATGCGCGACTGCCGGGTCAGCAACCCGAAGGGCGCCGGGGTCGTGGACTCCGCGCCCACGGGCAGCGTCATCGCCGGCTGCCTCATCGAGAACCTCGGCACCTCCGGCGTCGTCATCGGCGCCGAGGCGCGAACGACCGTACGGGACTGCCGGATCCGCGACGCCCGCGCCAACGGCGTGCTGACCTCCGACGAGGCGCAGGGCGTGGTGGAGGACTGCGACATCTCCGGCACGGACAAGCCGTCCATCGCGCTGGAGGGCCGCAGCGGCACCAGGGTCCTTCGCACCTCGGTGCACGACACCTCCGTCGGCGTCTACATCACCAGCTCCGCCCGTCCGATCCTGGAGCACGTCGCCGTGTCCGGCACCTCGGGCCCCGGCATCATGCTGGCCGCGAGCGCCGACCCCGAGTTCCTGAACTGCCGCACCGCACGCACCGGCGGCAGCGGACTCGCCGTCACCGAGCGTTCCCGGGGCACCTTCCAGGACTGCGAGTTCGACTCCGCGGCCGCTCCCGCGATCCGGGTGATCAATTCCAGCGCGCCCACCCTGACCGGCTGCGCGGTACGCGACTGCGCGGACACGAGCGGCGCCGTGCTGCTGGAGGAGGATTCCTCCGCGGAGTTCGACGACCTGCTGGTCGCGGACGCGGCCGGGGCCGGCATCCGGATACTCACCGGCGCCAACCCGCTGCTGCGCCGCGCCCGGGTCACCTCGCCGGGCGGCCACGGCGTCGAGGTCGCCGAGGACGGGCGCGGCCGGCTGGAGCACTGCGAGATCGACCGGGCGGGCGGCTCCGCGGTACGGATCGCCTCCGGCGGCAACCCCGAGATACGCGACACCGTCATGCGGGCGGCGACCGACACCACCGTGTCCGTCGGCTCGGAGGGCCTGGGCGCCCTGCGGGACTGCCGGATCGAGTCCGCCGTGGCCGGCGGCATCACGGTGGACTCGGGCGGTGAACTCACCGTGGTGCGCGCGCACATCACCGACTGCGGCGCCCACGGCGTCATGCTCTCCAACGGCTCCCGCGCCACGCTCACCTCCTCCCAGGTCATCGGCAGCGTCGGCGACGGCATCCGGATCGACAGCGCCGAGGCGATCACCGTCACCGGCTGCACCGTCCGCGACAACCGGGGCGCGGGTCTCAAGCAGACCCGGGTGAACGAGCGGCTCACGGTGGAGGACCTCAACAGCGCCGGCAACGTGGCCCCGGACGCCTGGGGCGACACCCTCCCGCCGGACGCCGCGAGCGGTGGGCCCGGCGAGCCGGCCAAGGGGCCCAGGGGCCCGCTGGAGGAGCTGGAGTCGCTGGTCGGCCTCGCCGAGGTCAAGAGCCAGGTGCGGACGCTCGTCAACCTCACCCAGCTCAACGAGCGCCGCGCCCAACTGGGCATGCCCGTTCCGCAGATGAGCCGCCACCTGGTCTTCTCCGGCCCGCCCGGCACCGGCAAGACGACGGTGGCCCGGCTGTACGGCGGCATCCTGGCGGATCTGGGCGTACTGCGCTCCGGTCACCTGGTGGAGGTCTCCCGGGCCGACCTGGTCGCGCAGGTCATCGGCGGTACGGCCATCAAGACGACCGAGGCGTTCAACGAGGCCATCGGCGGCGTCCTGTTCATCGACGAGGCGTACACGCTGCTCTCCGACAGCAAGGGCTCCGGCGCCGACTTCGGCCGGGAGGCCGTGGACACGCTGCTGAAGCTGATGGAGGACCACCGCGACGAGGTGGCCGTCATCGCCGCCGGCTACACGGGCGAGATGGCCGCCTTCCTCTCCTCCAACCCGGGACTGGCCTCCCGCTTCACCCGCACCATCGAGTTCGCCAACTACGAGGTCGGCGAACTGGTGACGATCACCGAGAACATGTGCGCGGCCCACCGCTACGCGCTGGACCCGCGGACCCTGGACACCCTCGCCTCGCACTACGAGCGGATGCCGCGCGACGCCTCGTTCGGCAACGGCCGCGCCGCGCGCCGCGTGTTCGAGGAGATGGTGGACCGGCAGGCGCTGCGGCTGAGCTCCATGAAGAACCCGGCGGAGAGCGACCTGACCCTCCTGCTGCCCGACGACGTGGGGCCGGACGCCGGAACCCCGGCGGACACCGGCCCCGGCTCCGAGGAACTGCTCGGCCGGCTCCACGCCATGATCGGTCTGACGGCGGTCAAGAACGAGGTGACCGCCCTGGTCAACCTGCTCAGTGCGACCAGGCAGCGGCGGGCCGCCGGACTGCCCACGCCGAAGATCAGCCAGCACCTCATCTTCTCCGGCCCGCCCGGCACCGGTAAGACCACGATCGCCCGGCTCTACGCCGACCTGCTGCGCTCCCTGGGCGTCCTGCCCAAGGGCCAGCTCGTCGAGGTGGCCCGCGCCGACCTGGTGGGCCGCTACGTCGGGCACACGGCCCAGCTCACCAAGGAGGCGTTCGAGAGCGCGCTGGGCGGTGTGCTGTTCATCGACGAGGCGTACACGCTCACCCCGGAGGGCGCGACCTCCGACTTCGGCCGGGAGGCCGTCGACACGCTGCTGAAGCTGATGGAGGACCACCGCGACGAGGTCGTCGTCATCGCCGCCGGCTACACGCGCGAGATGCGCCGCTTCCTCGACTCGAACACGGGTCTGGCCTCGCGGTTCTCGCGGACGGTGGAGTTCGAGAACTACTCCACGGACGAGCTGCTGGAGATCCTGTCCAAGCAGGCCACCGGCTACGGCTACGACTGCGACCCGGAGGCGCTCACCGCGCTGCGCGGCTACATGGACGGCCTGACCCGCGACCAGTCCTTCGGCAACGCGCGCACGGCCCGGCAGATCCTGGAGACGATGATGACCCGGCAGGCCGGCCGGATCGGCGCGATGCCCGCGCCGGACCTGGACGACCTGCGGCTGCTGCTCCCGGAGGACCTGCCGCCGGAGACCGCCGGCACGCTGCGCTGAGCGCGCGGGCGGGGGAGGAGTCAGGTCGGGGGAAGCGGCATCGGGGGGACAAGCCGCTCCCCCCGATGAGAACAGGGCCTTACAGTCCTCGCCGCGATCGGGGGGTATGCCGCGGCGAGAACCCCACAGAGGGGCCCTGTTCCTCGCCCTGCGGATCTTCTGCCACATCCGCCGGGCTCGTCATCCATGCTGCCTCGTGCCGGGGGCCACATGGGCGGGCGAAGGGCCCCGGTCACCGGGTCCTTGGTCCCTAAAGTCCGGATGAGTGATCGGAAACACCACGTGGATACGGCCATTCGTGCGGATAGACTCGCCCGACCGCGCAGGGGATCGAAGGGGTGTCAGGGGCCGATGGTGCAAGCGAAGAAGATCGCTCTCTACTTGATAGTCGTCTTCGTGCTCTACACGATCATCACGTCCCCGGCCCGTGCCGCGGACCTCGTCCAAGTAGGCTTCGAGGGCGTTTCGAGTGCCGCGCAGAGCGTCGGTGACTTCATGTCCGAGCTCGTGAAGTAGGAGTACCCCCATGATCCGCCATCTGGTCCTGTTCAAGCTGAACGACGGCGTCGAGCGGGACGACCCCCGGGTCGTCGCGGGGGCCAGGGCCTTCCAGGAGCTGGCGGGCAAGGTCCCCGGCCTCGAGTTCTGGGAGTGCGCCTGGAACATCACCGACCGGCCGATCGCGTACGACTTCGCGATCAACTCCGCCGTCGCCGACGAGGCCGCGCTGAAGAGCTACATCGAGCATCCGGCCCACCAGGCGGCCGCCGGTCAGTGGCGCGAATTCGCCACCTGGGTGATCGCCGACTACCCGTTCTGACCCCTTCGGCCCTGCGAGCCCCTCACCACAGCGGTGAGGGGCTTTTCTTTGTGTTTAAACCGATTCGATGTCAACACGGCGCAATAGGGTGCTTGCACATAGTGGACATGTCTTGTGATGCTATGACCGCTTTTGACGGATGAGTTGACCGAAGTTGACCGCAAAGGGGTGGCGTCACCGTGCCGGCCAGTACAGCGCCTCAAGTGCCTCCCCAGACCGCCCAGCCACCGCAGCAGCAGGCACTGGCGCAGTCACCGCAACAACCGCCTGCACAGTCACCGCAGCAGCCGGTGCCGCAGTCGGTGCAGCAATCACCGCAGCCGTCGGCGCAGCAGGCGGTGCAGACGATCGAGACCGAGACGCCCGACGACACCGTCACCCCCGCCAGGACCAGGGGCGCGGACACCAGGGCGCTCACCCAGGTGCTCTTCGGGCAGCTCAAGGGGCTGGAGCCGGGCACCGCGGAGCACGGCCGGGTCCGGACGGCACTGATCGAGGCGAACCTCCCCCTCGTGCGCTACGCGGCGGCCCGGTTCCGCAGCCGCAACGAGCCGATGGAGGACGTCGTCCAGGTCGGCACGATCGGCCTGATCAACGCCATCGACCGGTTCGACCCCGAACGGGGTGTCCAGTTCCCCACCTTCGCCATGCCCACCGTGGTCGGCGAGATCAAGCGGTACTTCCGGGACAACGTGCGCACCGTCCACGTACCGCGCCGGCTGCACGAGCTCTGGGTCCAGGTCACCGGCGCCACCGAGGACCTGACGACCGCCCACGGCCGCTCGCCCACCACTGCGGAGATCGCCGCCCGGCTGAAGATCTCCGAGGACGAGGTGCTGGCCTGCATCGAGGCCGGGCGCTCGTACCACGCGACCTCGCTGGAGGCCGCCCAGGAGGGTGACGGGCTGCCCGGACTGCTCGACCGGCTCGGCTACGAGGACCCCGCCCTGGCCGGTGTCGAGCACCGCGACCTGGTCCGTCACCTGCTCGTGCAGCTGCCCGAACGCGAGCAGCGGATCCTGCTGCTGCGCTACTACAGCAATCTGACGCAGTCCCAGATCAGCGCGGAACTGGGTGTGTCGCAGATGCATGTGTCAAGGCTTCTTGCCAGAAGTTTCGCCCGACTTCGATCCGCAAACAGGATCGAGGCGTAACCGGAACGGGTAGACCGTTCCTTGGGCATTCCCGCCCCGCCACATGCGGCAAACCCCTTGTTAACTGCACAGACTCACCCAAGACTTGTCGACAAGTCACTACAGCGTGTTGCCGACATGTGACATTCTGCGGGAACCGCGTTTGCCGCCGCCTCGCTTCCGGTATTCAGGTGGAGGCTGCGTTCCTCCGATGGTCGCGGCCACCGCGACCGTCCGCGACCTCAAGGGGGTGGCATGTCCGCAGAACAGGGCAGCTCGAAGGTGCTCACGCTCACCAAGAGCGCACCCGCACCCGTTGTGCTCACCAGCTCGTCGGAAGCCATCGACACCCGCACGCTGTCCCGCTCGCTGTTCGTGCGGCTCGCCGCACTCGGCCCCGCACCGGGGCCCGATGGAACGGACAGCCCGGAGCGGGCCTATGTGCGGGACACACTCATCGAGCTCAACCTGCCGCTGGTGCGTTACGCCGCGGCGCGGTTCCGCAGCCGCAACGAACCCATGGAGGACATCGTCCAGGTCGGCACGATCGGCCTGATCAAGGCGATCGACCGGTTCGACTGTGAACGCGGCGTGGAGTTCCCGACGTTCGCCATGCCCACGGTCGTGGGTGAGATCAAACGCTTCTTCCGCGATACCTCGTGGTCGGTACGGGTGCCCCGCCGGCTCCAGGAGCTGCGGCTCGCCCTCACCAAGACCAGCGACGAGCTCGCCCAGAAGCTCGACCGCTCGCCGACCGTTCCGGAGCTGGCCAAGGCGCTCGGGGTCTCCGAGGAGGACGTCGTCGACGGCCTCGCCGTGGGCAACGCCTACACCGCCTCCTCGCTGGACTCCCCCTCGCCCGAGGACGACGGCGGCGAGGGCTCGCTGGCCGACCGGCTGGGGTACGAGGACTCGGCCCTGGAGGGCGTCGAGTACCGCGAGTCCCTGAAGCCGCTGCTGGCCAAACTCCCGCCCCGGGAGCGGCAGATCATCATGCTGCGGTTCTTCGCCAACATGACCCAGTCGCAGATCGGCGAAGAGGTCGGCATCTCGCAGATGCACGTCTCGCGCCTGCTGACCCGGACGCTCGCCCAGCTCAGGGAGGGGCTCATCGCCGACTGATTCCGTGTGCGGCCGCACACGGGTTTCGATTTGACGGGCCGTCAGCCACACTGACGCGATGCGACGTCAGACATTCGGTCCGCACGGCCGCCGGGGCACCCTGATCGCCGCCTCGGCGGCCGTGCTGTGCCTGGGCGGCTCCCTGGCAGGCTGCGGCGACGGAACGGGCGGCGAGGGCTACACGGCGGTCGGCGCGGCACAGTCGGGCCCCGGAAGGACCCCTTCGGGGGCGGTGGCGCCCTCGGGGAAGGTCACGCTGGTCCCGCTGGACGGGGACCGGCGCGGGGGCGGCGACGGGAGACCGGGGAGCACCGCACCCTCGGGCTCACCGGGCTCACTGCGCTCACCGGGCTCATCGGCCAAGGGACGCGGCACCGGAGGGCCGGGCGCACCCGGTACGCCCGGCCGTACGGCGGACGGCACCGGCTCGGGCACCGGCACCGGCTCGGGCGGAGGCGGCACGGGCCCCACAGGCGGCTCCGGCGGCTCCAACGGCTCCGGAAGCGGCGGCTCCACCCCGTCCGGCTCCAACGGCCCGGGAGACTCCGGCAGCTCGGGAGGCTCCAACGGCTCCGGCGGCTCCACCGCCCCCGCCACCCCGCCCGCGCCCGGCTCCACCGCCCCCGCAGGCCCAGCCGTGCTGAAGGTCGGCGCTCCCGGCCGGGCGGCGGCGGACCACCGCTGGTGCGAGAAGGTGACCGTGGAGTTCCGCAACACCGGTGGCTCACCGGTGCGTTCGGGCACCGTCACCTTCGCCACGCACATCATCGGCGGTCTCGGCATCGACTGGGCGACCCGGGAATCGACAGCGCCGCTGCCCGCGCCGATCGACGCGGGAGCGGCGCGGAAGAAGACGTACACCGTCTGTATGGACGACTGGCGGGTGCCCCTGGGCATGCATGTCGAGACCCGGGACGTCACCGCCGTCTGGAAGTGACGGGCTGGAAGTGACGGATGGGACGGGGTGACCGGAGGGCCGGTCAGCCCAGCGCGAGCCAGGCGACCGCGCCGAGAACGATGATCACCGCGACGACGGCGGCGATCAGTCCGGTCCTCGGGCCGGACGACACGGCCGCGGGCTGCTGCCGGCGCTGCGGCTCGCCCTCGTCGACGAAGGCGCGGAACATCTGCGTGTTGCCTGCCGGGTCGCTTGTGCCCTCGGGACCCTGCGGGGCGTGGGGGTTGTGTGCCATGTCGCAGGACCCTAGCGAACTCGGCGCGGGCGCCCAACCCCCGGGGCATTGAAGGCGCGAGGCCGCAGCGGGGCAAACGGTGCGCAAGCGCCGGGTGGGACTCGGGCGAGGACCGCGCGAGGGGCGGGGACGGCACGGGTGTGCGACGGGGAATCCGCCGGGCCCACCGGACCCCGCACCGCGCCCCGAACCGCCCCCGGCCCCTCCCCCGGCGCGCAACACCGCTGCGTCCCGGGCCACTTGGGCGTCACGGCCGTCCCCGCCCGCCCGCCTTCCCGTATATACGCGCGAAGGACGACCGCGCACCGTTCGCCGGCCGCGCGGCAGCGCCGGAGGGGTGTCCCGGCCCACCCGGAATCCGGGTCGCGGACCGCGTCACCCGAGCCCCTGGTGTGGCAGGAGACACATCCCGTTCCTTACACACCGCAGACGCTGGGGCTTTGACTTCGCCCCTACTCAGCCTTTTGGGTTCCTTTACTTATGCAAGCCCTATTTCGTTTGCCTGCAGCAACCAACGGCTTCTATGGTTGCCCTAAGCAACAAGATGACCGGTGTGATGATGTCTGGGGGTCCCGTGGCCGCACGGAGTCAGTACGAAGAACTGGCCCGGCAGCTGAGCGCCATCGGCGCCGTGAAACGAGGACTCGCACGCACCCTGCCGGCCGAGTGTCCTGCGGGCTCAGCGGCCGTACTGGCTCTGCTGAGCCGGCACGGCGAGATGCGGATCAGCAGTCTGGCCGAACTGCTCGACGTCGACATGTCGGTCACCAGCCGACATGTCGCCCATGTAGCGGAGCGCGGCTGGATCGAACGGTCCCCCGACCCGGCGGACAAGCGTTCCCGGATCCTGCGGCTGACCCCTGCGGGCGTGGGCGTGCTCTCCGACCTGAACTGCCGGACCACCGAAATGTTCGCCCACCACCTCCAGGATTGGTCCGACGAAGAGGTCGGGCAGCTCAACTCCTTGTTGGCCCGGCTGCGCGACAGCTTCTCCTGTCGCGGTTCCGGCGGGTGCGCCCCCGGAAGGCACAGCGGCGACTGCCGCTCCCGGCCGGCCGACAACAACGACGGCTCGTACACCCGTACACCCGTGTAACAGAAGCAAAGACAAGGATTTAAATGGCTACGACCACACCAACCGGTGTGCGGGGCGGCCACGCCAAGCACGGAGGGCACGACTCCTCCGACGGCACGCCGATGACACACCGGCAGATCATGGAAGCACTCACCGGGCTGCTGCTCGGTATGTTCGTCGCGATTCTGTCGTCCACCGTCGTCTCCAACGCCCTGCCGGAGATCATCTCCGACCTCGGCGGCAGCCAGAGCTCGTACACCTGGGTCGTCACGGCCTCGCTGCTGGCCATGACGGCGACCACCCCCCTGTGGGGCAAGCTCTCCGACCTGTTCAGCAAGAAGCTGCTGGTCCAGATAGCCCTGATCATCTACGTCCTGGGCTCGGTCGTCGCCGGTCTCTCGACCAGCAGCGGCATGCTCATCGCCTGCCGTGTGGTGCAGGGCATCGGCGTCGGCGGTCTCTCCGCCCTCGCCCAGATCGTGATGGCCGCGATGATCGCCCCGCGCGAGCGCGGTCGCTACAGCGGCTACCTCGGCGCGGTCTTCGCCGTCGCCACCGTCGGCGGCCCGCTGCTCGGCGGTGTCATCACCGACACCAGCTGGATGGGCTGGCGCTGGTGCTTCTACGTCGGCGTGCCGTTCGCGGTCATCGCCCTCATCGTGCTCCAGAAGACCCTGAAGCTCCCGGTCGTCAAGCGCGAGGTCAAGGTCGACTGGACCGGCGCCTTCTTCATCAGCGCCGCGGTCTCGCTGCTGCTCCTCTGGGTGACCTTCGCGGGCGACAAGTACGACTGGATGTCCTGGCAGACCGGCGCCATGCTGGTCGGCTCCCTGGTTCTGGTCCTGCTCTTCATCTTCACCGAGTCCCGGGCCAGTGAGCCGATCATCCCGCTGCGGCTCTTCCGCAACCGCACCATCACGCTGGCCTCGGTGGCCTCGCTGTTCGTCGGTATCGGGATGTTCGCGGGCACCGTCTTCTTCAGCCAGTACTTCCAGCTGGCGCGCGGCAAGTCGCCGACGATGTCCGGTGTGATGACGATCCCGATGATCACGGGTCTGTTCCTCTCCTCCACCATCTCGGGCCAGATCATCACCAAGACGGGCCGCTGGAAGATCTGGCTGGTCAGCGGTGGCTTCCTGCTCACCGCGGGGCTCGGCCTGCTCGGCACCATCCGGTACGACACCACGTACTGGCACATCGCGATCTTCATGTTCGTGATGGGTCTCGGCATCGGCATGATGATGCAGAACCTGGTGCTCGCCACGCAGAACCAGGTCGACCCCAAGGACCTCGGTTCGGCCAGCTCCGTCGTCACCTTCTTCCGTTCCCTCGGTGGTGCCATCGGTGTCTCGGCACTGGGCGCCGTCCTGGCGAACCGTGTCACCCACTACGTCAAGGACGGCCTGAGCGACCTCGGTCCCCAGGGCGCGTCCATGGGCACCGGCGGCGGGGGCATCCCCGACCTGGACAAGCTGCCCGCGCCGCTGCGTACGGTCGTCGAGGCGGCCTACGGACACGGCGTCGGTGACGTCTTCCTTTACGCGGCCCCGGCCGCACTGCTCGCCTTCCTCGTCACGATCTTCATCAAGGAGGTTGCGCTGCGGACGAACGCGGGGAACGACGCCCCGGCCCCGGCCGAGGCAGCACCCGTCGAGGCCGTCCCGGCACAGGCAGCGGCCCCGGTCGACGCGGCGGCCCTCGCCGACGCCACGTCCGGTACCACCGCGCTGGTCTCCGAGGGAACGGCCGGGGTCACCTCGGTCGACACCCACCAGGACGCTCCGGTGGCGACGCTGCAGGGCACCGCGGTACGCGGTGTGGTGCGCGGCGCCGAGGGCGCGCCCGTCGGGCACGCCGCCGTCACGCTGATCTCGCTGGGCGGCCGGCAGCTGGGCATCTCGGCCGCGCAGGCCGACGGCAGCTACGGCCTGGCCGCCCCGGGCGCCGGCTCGTACGTGCTGATCGCCTCCGCCGACGGCTTCCAGCCGCAGGCGTCCACCGTGGTGGTCGGCGAGGAGCCGCTCAGCTACGACATCCTGCTCGCGGGTACGAGCGGGCTGGCCGGAACCGTGCGGGCCGCCGAGGGCGGTGCGCCGGTCGAGGGCGCCATGATCATCGTGACCGATGTCCGCGGCGACGTGCTGGCCACCGGCAAGTCCGGCGAGGCGGGCGAGTTCGCCTTCGGTGAGCTGGTCCCCGGTTCGGTGACCGTCGCGGTCAACGCGGCCGGCTTCCGCCCGATGGCCCTGCCCGTCGAGGTCGGCGGCCAGGGTGTCACCCGGGTCGACGCCGCACTGCGGGCCGGCGCGCTGGTCCAGGGCGTTGTGCGGGCCGGCTCCGGCCGGCGGCCGCTGCCGGACGCGCGTGTCACGCTGATCGACGCGGCGGGCAACGTCATCGCCAACTCGACGACCGGGGAGGACGGGGCGTACGCCTTCACCGACCTGGACGCGGGCGAGTACTCGGTCATCGCGACCGGCTACCCGCCGGTGGCGGGCGCCCTGACCGTGGCCGGTCGCGGGGTCGACGGCCACGACATCGAGCTCGCCCACCCCGGCGAGTAACCGGTCCGGTCACGGACGCGCAAGAACGCCCGGGAAATCGGGGGGTGGGTGAAGGAGCGGGGGCGCTTACCCACCCCCACGACGCCGCCCCCTGATTTCCCGGGCGGACCAGACCCCTGGCCGGACAGCACTTCGAGCGGAGAGGCTGTCAGGGCCGGTGGAAATGGGCCCCGGTGCGGGGACGGCAGGCAGGGGACGGCCTGCCGCGTCCGCCCCGGGGCCCGACTCATTGAGTGACCCGTACCGGGAGCGGATGGGCCATTGAGCAAGGACGCAAGGAGAGAAAACGGGATGGGACTTCGCGCACAGGTACGGACGCGGGACGGCTGGGCCGTCCAGCACGCGGTCGTGACGGTCACCGACATGACCGGTACGCAGGTGCTGCGGGCCGCCGCCGACGAGGACGGGGCCGTACGGGCCGACGCCCGGCTGCCCGCCGGCGCCTACACGGTCATCGTCACCGCGGTCGGGTACGCCCCCGCCGCATCCACCGCCCTCGTCACGGCGAGCGGCCGGGTCGAGGCCGGCACGGTGGTACTGGCCCGCCAGGGTGGTGTGGAGCTGCCGCCGCCGGGCGTCTGGTCGCTGGACCCGGCGCACTCCTCGGTGGGCGCGGTCGCCCAGCACCTGGGCATCTCCAGCGTGCACGGCCGGTTCACCGACTTCGGCGGCCGGATCGAGATCGCCGAGGACGTGCAGCGCTCCCGGGTGGACGCGGTCATCAGCGCGCCCAGTATCGACACCGGCAACGGCATGCGGGACAAGCACCTGCGGTCCCCGGACTTCCTCGACACGGACCGCTTCCCGGAGATCACCTACCGCTCCAGCGGGCTGACCCCGGCCGGACCCGACCGGTGGACCGTGCACGGCGAGCTCACACTGCACGGCGTCGCGCGCTCCGTCGACCTCGACCTGAGCTACCTCGGCACCGGCCCCGACCCGTGGGGCGGCGTGCGCGCGGCCTTCCGGGCCACGGCCGAGCTGCGCCGCGAGGACTTCGCCATGAACTACAACCAGGTGATCCAGGCGGGCATCTCCGCGATCGGCACGACCCTGCGCGTGGAGCTCGACATCCAGGCCGTGCAGGGCGATTCCGTTCCGACGGCCTGACCCGCACGGTCGTAGGGTCTGTTCCATGGCATCCAACATCGCGACCAACACCGCCGTGGAACTCGATGAACTGCTGGCGTTCGTACGGCCCCGGCACCGGGCGATCCTGCTGACCACCCGGTCCGACGGCCGCCCCCAGGGCTCCCCGCTCACCTGCGGCGTCGACGACGCCGGCCGGATCGTCGTCTCGACGTACCCCGAACGGGCCAAGACCCGCAACGCCAAGCGGGACGAGCGGGTCAGCCTGATCGTGCTGTCCGACGAGTGGAACGGGCCCTGGGTACAGATCGACGGCTCGGCCGAGGTGATCGACTCACCGGATTCGGTCGAGCCGCTCGTCGAGTACTTCCGCAACATCTCGGGCGAGCACCCCGACTGGGACGAGTACCGGGCGGCGATGCTCAAGCAGGGCAAGTCCATCATCAGGATCACCCCCGAGCGCTGGAGCCCGGTGGCGACGGGCGGCTTCCCGGCCCACCTGGCATCCGGTGGCTGAGGGCAGGCCCGGCCGGGCGACCGGGGGCGCCGGGGCCGCCCGGTGAACACGCCCCCGGTCAGTACCGAACTCCTCGCACGGGCAAGGCTGCTGGCCGCGCCCGGCCTCGCCGCGCCCGTGGCCCGCTCGCTGGAGCGGATCGCGGGCCGGCCGGTGGAGCGGGACGGCGGCGTACCGCAGGAGCCCTACGTGTACGTGGGCGCCACCCTGCCCGAGGCCCTGCGCGGGGACGGGCTGCTCTGGTTCCACAGCGTGAACGCCGGTACCGACGCCCTGCTGGACGCCGGACCGTGGCCGCCCGGGGCGCTGCTCACCCGGACAGTGGGGCGGATGGGCGAGCGGATCGCGCAGTACGTGCTGGCCTGGGTGCTGGCCGACTGCCAGTCCGTACCGGAGTTCGCCGCACAGCACGGGCGGGCCGAGTGGCGCCGCATCCCCTCCGAACTCGCCTCCGGGCAGACCGCGTTGATCCACGGCACCGGCCGGATCGGCTCGGCCGTCGCCGCGCTGCTGCGGGGCTGTGGCATCCGGACGGTGGGCGTGGCGCGCACCCCGCGCGAGCTGCCGCCCGGCTTCGACGCGCTGGCCGGGCCGGACGAGCCGGTGGACGCCCGCTGGGTGGTCGCCGCCCTTCCGCTGACCGGGACGACGGCCGGGTACTTCGGCGCCGAGCGGTTCGCGGCCATGGGCGGCGCCTCGTTCATCAACGTGGGCCGGGGCGCGACCGTGGACCTGGCGGCGCTGGAGGGAGCGCTGCACGCGGGGACGGTGGGGCGGGCGGTGCTCGACGTGCTGGCGGACGAGCCTGCGGGACCGGGCGACCGCTGCTGGCGGCTGCCCCGGACGGTGGTCACCTCGCACTCGGCGGGCATCACGGCGGACGAGGACATCGTCACGGACTTCGCGGCGTGCCTGCGCGACCTCACGGCGGGCCGCGTCCCGGCGCTCGCGGTGGACCCGGCGCACGGTTACTGATCCGCTGCCGCCCCGGAAGAAGCCGCCTGCGTACCGGGAACGGTCTGCCGGAAGGTGCTTCCGGCAGACCGCCTCACCGACCGACACTTCCCGCGCGGGTCAGCGTGTGATGTCGAACGTGGCGGCGCGGGGCACGAACGTCGTGCCCCCGTCCTCGGCCGTCGCCAGGGCCGAGAGGTGCCAGGTGCCCTTGTTCAGGTCGGCCTCCCGCTTCGTCACCTTCAGGGTGTAGACGCAGCGGGCGCTCCCCTCCGATGTGCTCCGGCACTTCGCCCTCTCCGCCGGGCCGAGCTCCGCCTCGGTCGGGTCGAGGTGCGAACTCGCGGGCCATGCCAGAACCTTGAGGCTGCGGATACCCGATTCGTCGCGTACGTCCACGGTGTAGGTGAACGAGCCCGCGCTGCTGCCGGACGGAGCCGTATAGCGAGCCGATCCGTGTTCCAGGGCCGGCTCCGTGGGGGTCGAGGCCAGGGCGAGGCTGCCGTAGGCCGTTGCGCCGAGGGCGACCGCGGCGATGAGCGAGGAAAAGAGAATGCGCTTGGACATGGGAGACCCTCCTGAGTGCGCCTGATGGCGCGGGAAAGCTGGACTGGATGCGTGCAAGAGCGTGGAAACACCGCCGGCAGGGACGGTCCTGGAAGAAGTCGCAGAAGCGGTGGCCGACCGCGTTCTCGATGTGATCGAGCCTATGACCGGGACAACCGCGTCGTCCTCGCGCTCCAGGACGACTGGCGCGTCGAACCACAGGCAGAGGCTCTCCAACCCAGGTAAGAGGCCGTCATCCGCCTCCAGCCGGAGGCGGGCCCCGCGCCTGCGGTCATAGCCTTGATCCGACATGAACCGAACCGACGACCGGCTGCTTCCGGTCCTGCTGCTCTGCGCCCAGGCCGTGGTGTGGCCCGGGGCGCCGCTGCTGCGCGGAGACGTGCCGCCCGCGTCCGCTCTTCTCGCGGCGGCCATGGTCGCCGGTGTGGTGACGGCCGCGCTCGTCCTGCGGCGTAGCCGCCCGGTGGTCACCCCGGTCGTCGTCGCCGCCGCCTGCGCGCTGGGCGCCGGGCCGCTGCCCGCCGGGGCGACGGCGGTGCTCGGGACCGCGGGTGTCGCGCTGGCACTGTTCACCGTGGCGACCGGAACCGACGCCTTCACCGCCGTGACGTGCGTCGTGGCGCTTGCCGCCTGGCAGCTCCTGCAGGGGATCAGCCTGCACGGACTCAGCGACCGTAACGGGCTGGACGTCGTCCTGACCGCCCTGCTGTACGCCGCCGTGTGCGGCGCCGGGCTGCTCGTGCGGCGAACCCATCGCGCACGGCGGGCGGCCGAACAGCTACTGAAACGGGCCGAGTTCGAGCGCCATCGGCTTCCCTCGGCCGAGCAGCGCCGCATGGAGCGGGAGCTGCACGACGTGAGCGCCCACCATCTGACAGCCGTGGTGGTCACGGCGGGGGCGGCCCTCGGGTTGCGCGACCGCCGTCCCGAGCTCGCCGGGCAGGCACTGGAGTTCGCGGTCGAGACCGGCAGCGAGGTCACCCGCGCACTCGGTGCGGTACGAGCGCCGTCCCCTTCCCACGGGAGTGCGCCGTCGCCGCAGGAGCGGCTCCTGGACCTGGTCGCGGGGTTCCGGCGCCTGGACCAGCAGGTGGACTGCGAGATCGCCCCGCTGCCGGAAGGCGCCGTCGCGGACGCGGCGTACGGCATCGTGCGCGAGGCCCTGACCAACGTGGCCCGGTATGCCCCCGGCGCGCAGACGAGGGTGCTGTGCCGGTACGGCGACACCCGCACCGACGTCGTCGTCACGAGCACGCGTTCGCCGGCCGGTGCGGTGGCGCACGGTGCGGGACTCGGCAGCGGCCGCGGGCAGGGATTCCTGCGCTCCCGCGCCCGGGAAGCGGGCGGCACGGTGCACAGCGGCCCGACGGCCGACGGCGGTTGGGAGGTCAGGGCGGAACTGCCGGGCCGGACGGCCACGACGGCGGAGCCGTCCGCGCCGAGGTCCTACCGCGTGGCACAGGTGGTGGCGGCGATGGCCCTGGTCACGCAGCCGCTGCTCCCCACCCTGGTCATCCGGTCCCAGGACGCGTCGAGCGGCACGCCGTCCGCGGGTGTCCTCTTCGCGCTGCTCGCTGCGGGCCAGGCGATGGCCCTGCTGTGGCTGGGGAGGGCTCCGCGGACGGTGTACGGGACGCTGCTGGGGCTGGCCCTGTTGTGGCCGGTGGCGATGGCGGCGGGGAACTACGGGGGCCCGGTCCTGCTCCCTCCCGCGTTGAGCCTGCTGGTCACGAGCGTGGCCCTCGCGATGGAACCGACCCGGATCGCAACGCCCCGCAAGGGGCGCGGAGCCGTACCGAAACCCCGCCCCGCCCCGATGCGGGTCCCCCATGAGTACGGGGGCGACGAGCCCCCACCGGCCCGCGGCCACGTCACGGCCACTCTCCTCACGGTGCTGGTGCACGCCGCGGCCGCCACCGCCGCAGTTCTGCACCGGGGTACGGCCGCTCCCGTCTGGACGGTCGTCGCGGGGACCGCGGTGGGCGCGGCCCTCACGGGCACCGCGGCTCACCTCACCGGACGCCGCCGCGCCCGGTGCCGGCGCCACGACCGCCGCGCCCACGACGAACGCGTCGCCGCCTGGACCGAGGAGGCCGTCCGCGACGCATGGACAGAACGCCGCCGGATCGCCGCCGGTCTGGAAACGACGGTACTGGCCCGCACCGCCGACATGGTCACCGATGCGGAGGCGGGCCGGCTCGACGCGACAGCGACCCGCGCCCGCGAGGCCCTGTCCGCGATGCGCGCCCTGCTCGACACCGTCCGGGACGGCGAGACAGCGCCCGGACTGCGGCCGCAGCCCACCCTCCAGGCGCTCGACCTCCTCGCCCACCAACTCCGTGCCACCGGACGCGACATCGAGATACGGCTCACCGACCGGGTACCCGAACGACTGCCCATCGCCGTCGACCTGGCCGCCTACCGCGCCGCCGAGACAGTGCTGACGGCCGGCGGCGAGGAGCCCGCGACGCTCGAAGTCGATGTGGAGAGCGATACGCTGACGCTCACGGCCACGGGGGTGCCCCGGGCCGCCGGCTCCGCCGTACGGGAACGGCTGACCACGCGGATCGCGGCGGTCGGCGGCACCCTGACCACCGGCCCGTGGGGGACGGTCCGCCTCCGGCTGCCACTCGCCGTTGTGCAGGACAACGAGGAGAGAAGCCGATGAGCCTCAACGTGCTGGTCGCCGACGACCAGGGCATCGTGCGGGCGGGGTTCGCCGCCGTGATCGACGCCGAGGAGGACATGACGGTCGTCGGCGAGGCCGCCGACGGCGCGGCCGCGGTGCGACTGGCCGAAGAGCTGGCCCCCGACGTGGTCGTCATGGACGTACGCATGCCGGAACTGGACGGCATCGCCGCCACCCGCATCATCACCGGACCGGAGAACGCGCCCCGCGTTCTCGTTCTGACCACCTTCGACCTCGACGCGTATGTCCTGGAGGCGCTGCGCGCCGGGGCGTCGGGTTTCCTCCTCAAGGACGTACACGCTTCGCAACTGCTGGAGGGTATAAGGCAGGTGGCGGCAGGCGAGAGTGTGCTGGCCCCCTCCGCGACCCGCCGCCTCATCGGCCACTTCGCAGCCGGGCCGCCCGCCGCGGTCCCGGCCGGGAGCTACCCCGCACTGGACAGCCTGACCGGCAGCCAGCGGGGCGTCCTCGCTCTGGTCGCGGCCGGACTCACCAACGCGGAGATCGCCGGCCGGCTCGGCATCACCGTGGGCACCGTGAAGTCCCACGTGAACGCGCTGCTCCGCAAGCTCGGCCTGCGTGACCGCGTGCAGGCGACGATCCTCGCGTACGACCTCGGCCTCGCCCGCCCGAACCCGCCCGGCACCCACCTCTGACCACCGAGGCGTACCAAGGAGCTGATCCCATGACCGATACCGATACCGGCCGGTCCGTCCCGCGCCGGCTGCGCGACCGCGTCGGCGTCGTCGGCCTCGTCTACCTCGGTCTCTGTGCCGTCCTGCTCGTGTGGGCCCTGGTGGTGACCGCCATGGACAGCTCGGACGAGTCCATGGCCGGTGTCATCCCGGTTCTCGCCAGCGCCCCCGCCAGCCTCGTGTTCCTCGTGCTGCCGGACAACAACGCCATGTTCATCACCGCCATCGCCCTCGGGGCGGCGGCGAACGCGGCGATCATCGGCTGGTGCACCCGCGCACTGCGTCGCGGCGGTCGCACGGACCGGTAGTGCTTGATTCAGGCCGGGCTCGCGCCGCGTGCGCGCATCGCCTCGATGCCGGCGATCAGCAGGTCGAGGGCGAAGGTGAAGTCCCGCTCGCGCATCTCCTCCACGGTGTCCCCGCCGCGCGCCTCGATCAGGCTCTGCGAGGCCGCCATCAGCTCCTTCAGCTGCGGCTGGGTGCGGATCGTGCCCAGCGCCTGCCGGTAGAACTCGTCCTGGCTGAGTCCCGCGTCCGCCGAGCGCTGCACGACGTGGCCCTCGATGGTGCCGAATCCGTACACGAACTGGAAGACCGCCGACATCGCGCCCGTCTGATGCCTGAGCGGCAGCCCGGTGGCGCGGACGGCGTCCTGCATGGCGTACGAGAAGAGCAGCGAGTGCGGGCCGATGTTCAGGTAGTTCCCGGCCAGCGCGGAGGCCCAGGTGTGCCGGACGAGCATGCTCCGGTAGCTGGTGGCCAGTTCGCGCAGCCGCTCACGCCAGTCGGCTTCTGCGGGCGGGGGCGCGATCTCGGCGAAGACCGAGTCCAGGGCCAGTTCCAGCAGGTCGTCCTTGGTGTCCACGTACCAGTAGAGGGACATCGCCGTCACGTTCAGCTCGGCGGCGAGGCGGCGCATGGAGAATTTGGCGAGGCCCTCGGCGTCCAGCAGCCGGACCGACGCCGCCGTGATCCTCTCCCGGTCGAGACCGTCCGGCTGGTCGGCCTTCCGGCTGCGCGTCGGTGACCTGCCGTCGAGCCACACACTGGTCCTGGCAGGGTTCTTCACGCGATCGGCCGCGGACACCATGGCGCACTCCCTCGTCTCGCCGGCGGGACGAACCGGATACGTACTCCATGCCCACTCCGTGCCCAAAAACCGGAGTCGTACGGTCCGCAACGTCCCGCCCGATGCTATGCCGCTGCCGCGGCCGGGTCAGCCCGAGCCGATTCTCCTCGCTCCGCACGGCGCAGCAGCACCGCGGCCAGCACTCCGCCCGCCAGCACCGCCACCGCGCCGGTCAGCTGGCTCGCCTCAAGACCCGAGGCGAAGGCGTCCGTGATGCGCTGCCGCTCCCCCGCCCCGCTCGCCGCGGCCAGTGCCGCGGGCAGCGAGGCCGCCCCCACGGCCGTCGGGACGAGCGTGGAGAAACGGGAGTTGAGCACCGCGCCGAGCACCGCGACCCCGAGGCCGTTGCCGCATTCGGCGAGGGTGCCGTTGACGCCGGCGCCGACGCCCGCCCTCGCAGGCGGGATCGCGCTCATGATCGCGTTGGCCATGGCGGGCGCGGCGAGCGAGATGCCCGCGCCCATCACGACCAGGCCGAGCAGCATGCCCCCGTACCCGCTGCCGCCGAGCAGCGCGATCGAGGCCAGGCCTGCGGCGAGCAGGCCCATGCCGGAGGCGATGGTGACGGGCGTGCCGAGCCTGGGCAGCAGCCGGGCGCCCAGCCCGGCGAGGTTGAGCACGATGACGCTCACCGCCAGCGGAGCCGTCCGCAGACCGGTCTCCAGCGGGCCGTAGCCGAGGACGAACTGGAGCTGCTGGGTGAGCAGGAAGAGCGAGCCGCCCATCCCGAACGCGACCAGGATCGCGCCCGCGACCGCGCCGACGAACCGCTGGTTCCGGAAGAAGTGCATGTCCAGCATGGGGTAGGGGATGTGCAGCTCCCACAGCACGAATCCGGTGAGGACGGCGACCCCGGTGAACGCGGTCAGCAGCACCTGGCCGGAGGTCCAGCCGTGCCCGGGTCCGGAGATGATCGCGTACACGACCGAGGCCATGCCGATGGTGGAGAGCAGCGCGCCGAGCAGGTCCGGGCGGTCCCCGGTGCGGCTCTTGGACTCCGGCACCAGCCGCGCCACGGCCACCAGGCCGAGGAGTGCGACCGGGATGTTGACCAGGAAGATCGCGCCCCACCAGAAGTGGTCGAGCATGACCCCGCCGATCAGCGGGCCGACGGCGAAGCCGAGCGAACCGACGGTCGACCAGACGCCGATCGCCTTCACCCGCTCGGTGTCGTCGAAGATCTGGACGACGACGGCCAGCGTCGTGGTCATCAGCAGGGCGCCGCCGATGCCCATGCCGGCCCGTGCGGCGATCAGCTGCGCGGAGGTCTGGGCGAGCCCGGCCACCAGCGAGCCGACGCCGAAGAGGGCGAGCCCGGCGAGCAGCATCTTCTTGCGGCCGTAGCGGTCGGCCGAGCTGCCGGCGGTCAGCAGCAGACCCGACTGGACGAGCGAGTAGGCGTTGATCATCCACTGCACGTCGGCGGTGGAGGCGTCCAGTTCCCGGGTGAGGGAGGGGATCGCGATGTTGAGGACGGTGTTGTCGAGCACCACGGTGAGCTGGGCGAGGCAGATGACACCGAGGATCAGCCAGCGCTGCGGATGGCTCGTCTGCGTGAGGGGGTTCTGCTCGGCGGCGGACGCCGTCATTCGGACTCCCGGGCGTTCGGTCATGAGGCCCTATACGGTGTACAGGGAAACTGTTGTACACCGTATAGCCAGCTCTTCGCGGCCTACAACCGACTTTCCCGCGGTACGGTGCCGATCGCTGATCCGACAAGGGCTGGAGTGGTATGTCACTGCGTCGCCGTACGGTGGAAGTCCTGGTTGCCGCAGGCCTGTTGGGGGCGGCACTCGCGCCTCCGGCGACGGCTGCGGGGCACGGGCCGCAGGGGTCGGTACCCCTGCGTGTGGCCACGTACAACATCCATGCGGGTGCGGGCATGGACAACGTATTCGACCTCGACCGGCAGGTGGCGGAGCTCCGCTCGCTGCACGCGGACGTCATCGGGCTGCAGGAGGTCGACGTCCACTGGGGCGCGCGCAGCGAGTGGCGGGATCTGGCGGGCGAGCTGGGCCGGCGGCTCGGCATGCGGGTCTCGTTCGCCCCGATCTACAGCCTCGATCCGGCCACGCCGGGCGCGCCGCGCCGCGAGTTCGGGGTCGCGGTGCTGTCCCGGTACCGCGTGGTCGGCGCCGAGAACCACGACATCACCCGGCTCTCCACCCAGGACCCGAACCCGGTCCCGGCCCCCGGACCCGGCTTCGGTGAGGTGGTGCTGCGGGTGAAGGGGCTGCCCGTGCACGTCTACGCCACGCACCTGGACTACCGCGGCGACCCGTCCGTCCGGATCGCCCAGGTGGCCGACACCCGCGGGATCATGGCCGAGGACCGGAGGCAGGAGCGGGGCCCGGTGCGGCAGATCCTGCTCGGCGACTTCAACGCGGCCCCGGCCGCTCCGGAGCTGGCCCCGCTGTGGGAGGAGCTGACGGACGTCGAACCGGGCGGGCCCACCTTCCCGGCGCAGGACCCGGTGCAGCGGATCGACTACGTGGCGGTGTCGAAGGACACCGTGCGGGTACGCGGCGCGGCGGTGGCCGGGACTCTCGCCTCGGACCACCGCCCCGTCGTCGCGGACCTGTTGCTGCGGCGCTGAGTCTCAGCCGCTCGTCTGCCGGGTCAGGTCGTAGAAGGTGGCGCTGCCCGCGGTGACCTTCTCGAAGTTGGCCGCCACCCAGGCGGAGATCTTCGACGAGGTACCGCTGTTGCCGCCCATGCCGCCTCCCTCTCCGCCGGAGATGAAGTAGTGGATGCGGCCGTCCTCGACGTACTTCTTGAACTGGGAGAGCGTCGGGGACGGGTCGCTGCCGTTGAAGCCGCCGATCGCCATCACCGGGTCACCGGTGGCGAGCTGGTAGCTGGCGGCGTTCTGCGAGCCGATGGCCGCGGCGCTCCAGGTGTAGTCGTCGGCGTTCGCCGTCAGCAGTTTCTCGGCCGCCGCGTCGACGGTGGCGCCGTTGAGCAGTCCGCCCATGCCACCGCCGCCGCCCCGGAAGCGTTCCCCCGCGCCGGGCATACCGGTCATGCCACCGGGCTGCTGCCCCTGCTGCTGCCCTTGTCGGGAGGCGCCGGGCCCGCCCTGCTGCTGTCCCTGTCCCTGTCCCTGCTGTCCGCCGGTGGGCGGCAGCCCCATGCCCGCGCCCCGCTGGTTGCCGGTCGGGGGGCGCATGCCACCGCCCGGACCGCCGCGGCCGCCGCCACCGCCGAATCCGCCCATCCCGCCGCCCGACGGACCGGCCGTCACGATCGAGCCCTGGTGCCCGGTGTTCAGCGTGTTCAGGGTGTACGCGACCGGCCCGGCCAGTGACGCGGCGAAGCCGAGTCCCACGGCGACGAGAGCCAGTTGACGCCCCAGCCGGGCCGCGAGCACCAGGCCCACCGCCCCCACAAGGCCGGCGGCCAGGACCGCCTGGCGCAGCCACGGCAGGTAGTCCGGGGTCCGTCCCAGCAGCACGTACGCCCACCACGCCGTCACCGCCACCGTCAGCGCGAGCGCGGCCCCCGCCCACCAGCGGGAGCGCTCCTCCCACAGGACCGTGACGCCCATGCCGACCAGCGCCGCGATGTAGGGGACCAGGGCCACCGTGTAGTACTGGTGGAAGATCCCGGCCATGAAGCTGAACACGCCCGCCGTCATCAGCAGCGAGCTGCCCCAGGCGAGGAACGCCGCCCGGACCGCGTCCGTTCGCTTCGCCCGCCAGGTCAGCCACACACCCGCGACCAGCAGGATCAGCGCGGCGGGCAGCAGCCAGGAGATCTGGCTGCCGATCTCGGAGTTGAACATCCGGCCGATGCCGGTCTCGCCCCACTGACCGCCTGCCCCGCCGCCGGGGCCGCCCCCGCCGCCGACGCTGCCGGTCTCGTCGCCGTTGATCCGGCCGAGCCCGTTGTAGCCGAAGGTCAGCTCCAGGAACGAGTTGTTCTGCGAACCGCCGATGTACGGGCGTGAGGAGGCGGGCCACAGCTCGACGATCGCCACCCACCAGCCGCCCGCGACCAGCATCGCCAGCGCGGAGAGCCCCAGTTGGCCGAACCTCCGGCGTACGGAGACCGGCGCGAACACCGCGTACAGCACGGCCAGCGGCGGCAGGATCAGGAACGCCTGAAGGGTCTTGGACAGGAACGCCAGACCGACCGCGGCACCCGCCCACACCAGCCACTTGGTGCGGCCGTCCTCCATCGCGCGCAGCACGCAGTAGACGGTGACGGTCATCAGCAGCGCGAGCAGCGCGTCCGGGTTGTTGAAGCGGAACATCAGCGCGGCGACGGGCGTCAGCGCGAACACCGCCATCGTGATCAGCCCGGCGGCCGCGCTGAAGCGGCGCCGCACGGAGGCGTACAGCACCCCGGCCGTCGCCGCGCCCATCAGCACCTGCGGGAACAGGATCGCCCAGGAGCTGAGGCCGAACACCCGCACCGACAGGGCCATCGGCCACAGGGTGGCCGGGGGCTTGTCGACGGTGATGGCGTTGGCCGAGTCCAGCGAGCCGAAGAAGAAGGCCTTCCAGCTCTGGCTGCCGGCCTGCGCGGCGGCGGAGTAGAAGGAGTTGGCGTAGCCGGAGGCGCTGAGGTTCCACAGGTAGGCCGCCGTGATGGCCAGCAGCATGCCGAGGAAGGCCGGCCGCGCCCACCCGGGGTCCTCGGGCCGCCCCCGCCACACGCGCTGCGGGAGTGAGCGGGCCGAGCGCGCGTGTCCGGTCGCGCCCCGGGGCGGTGCCGGGAGGTGGTCGAGCGTGGTCATCGGGTGTTCCTCAGTTCGTGGTGGGTGTCGTCGGCCGGCTCGGCGGACGGGCGGGGCGCCGGGGTATGCACCGGGCCGCCCGCGTCTCCGCCCCGGTCGCGGTCCGGGAAGACCCAGGCGCGGAAGAGCAGGAAGCGCAGCACCGTCGCCGCGAGGTTGGCCGCGATCAGCACGGCGAGTTCGGTGGAGTGGGACGGCGATCCGGCGGCCGCTCCCAGCGCGGCGAGCGAACCGCTGGTCAACGCGAGGCCGATGGCGAAGACGACGAGCCCCTGCGCCTGATGGCGTACGGCCCCGCCCCGGCCCCGTACGCCGAAGGTGAGTCTGCGGTTGGCCGCCGTGTTGGCGACGGCCGACACCAGCAGCGCACCGCCGTTCGCCAACTGCGGTCCCACGCCCAGCCGGAAGAGCGAGTACAGGGCCAGGTAGGCGAGCGTCGACAGCGCGCCCACCACGCAGAACCCGACCAGCTGCCGGGCCAGTCCGCGCGGCACCCCGCCGATGCCCCGGTCGCGCGGATCGTCGCCGAAGGGCCGGGCCAGCCGGTCCAGCGGCAGCGCGCCCACGGCCAGCGCCCGCCCGACGCGCCAGACGCCCTTCAGGTCATCGGCCGCGGTCCGCACGAGGTGCACGGTCGAATCGGGGTCGTCGACCCAGTCGACCGGCACCTCGTGGATGCGCAGCCCGGCCCGCTCGGCCAGCACCAGCAGCTCGGTGTCGAAGAACCACCCGGTGTCCTCGACCATCGGCAGCAGCCGCTGCGCGACGTCGCGGCGGATCGCCTTGAACCCGCACTGCGCGTCGCTGAACCGGGCGGCCAGCGACGAGCGCAGGATGATGTTGTACGCCCGCGAGATGAACTCCCGCTTCGTCCCCCGCACCACCCGCGAACTGCGGGCCAGCCGCGAGCCGATGGCGAGGTCGGAGTGACCGGAGATCAGCGGGGCGACCAGCGGGAGCAGCGCGTTCAGGTCGGTGGAGAGGTCCACGTCCATGTAGGCGAGGACCGGGGCGTCGGAGTGCGACCAGACGGTCCGCAGGGCCCGCCCACGCCCCTTCTCCTCGAGGCGGTACGAGCGCACCCCCGGGAGGGTCCGCGCGAGCCGCCGCGCCACCTCGGGCGTCCGGTCGGTGCTGGCGTTGTCCGCGACGGTGATCCGGAAGGCGTACGGGAAGGTGCGTGCGAGATGGCCGTGCAGCCGCAGCACGCACGGTTCGAGGTCCTTCTCCTCGTTGTAGACGGGTACCACCACATCGAGCACGGGGGCCCCTGCCGCATCGGCCTCGCCGGCCAGGAGGTGGTCCCGGGCCGGCAAGGCGCTCCAGGGAGTGTCGGTTCGCATGCCACGACACTCGCCAACCGCGCTGTCACGCCTGTGTGCTGAGCCTGTGGTCCCGCTGTGAGTGCACCGGGTTCGTGTCTGCGCGGACTGGGTTCGCATACGGGTGGGCCGGATGAGCGTCCGCACGGACCGGGTGCGCGTCCGTGTGGGCCGGATGAGCGTCCGCACGGACCGGGTGCGCGTCCGTGTGGGCCGGGTGCGCGTCCGTGTGGGCCGGATGAGCGTCCGCACGGACCGGGTGCGCGTCCGTGTGGGCCGGGTGCGCGTCCGTGTGGGCCGGGTTGGCGTCCGCACGGACCGGCTCCGCCGGCAGGTGTACGGCGAACACCGTGTCGCCCGGCACCGACCGCACCTCGACGACACCGCCGTGCGCGGCGACGACGGCCTGCACGATGGCGAGTCCGAGCCCCGTCGACCCGGCGTGCCGGGAGCGCGAGGCGTCCCCGCGCGCGAACCGCTCGAAGACGTGCGGCAGCAGCTCCGGCGGGATGCCGGGCCCGTCGTCGCAGACCTCCAGTGTCACCCAGGAACTCCCGGCCCCCGCGCGCACCCGGGCCGTGACCGTAGTCCCGGGCGGGGTGTGCGTACGGGCGTTGGCCAGCAGGTTGACCAGCACCTGCTGGATCCTGGGCGGATCGGCCCGCACGGTCGCGGGCGCCTCGGGCAGCTCCAGGCGCCAGTGGTGGGCCGGGCCCGGGTCACCCGGGTCACCCGGTCCTGCGGCCGTCGCGCCCGCGACCCGGGCATCGCTCACCGCGTCCACGACGAGCGGCGAGAGATCGGTGCTCTCGTGGGAGAGCGGCCGTCCGGCATCCAGCCGGGCGAGCAGCAGCAGATCCTCCACCATGCCCGTCATACGCTCCGCCTCCGACTCGATCCGGCCCAGCGCGTGCCGGGTGTCGGTGCCGGTCTCCTCCCGGCCGCGCCGGGTCAGTTCGGCGTAGCCGCGGATCGAGGCGAGCGGGGTGCGCAACTCGTGACTGGCGTCCGCGACGAACTGGCGGACCCGCACCTCGCTCTTCTGCCGCGCGTCCAGGGCCGAACCGACGTGGCCCAGCATCCGGTTGAGGGCAGCGCCGACCTGCCCCACCTCGGTGCGCGGATCGGCCTCGGCCCCCGGGACCCGCTCGAACAGGGCGACCTCGCCGCTGTGCAGCGGTATCTCGGAGACCCGCGTCGCGGTGGCGGCCACCCGGCGCAGCGGGCGCAGGGCGACCGTGACCATGGCAGCGCCCGCGATCCCGGCGGCGATGAGCCCGGCCGCGGTCACGCAGACCTCGACGAGGATCAGGGTGCTGAGCGCCTTGCTCACCTCGGCGGTGGGGATCCCGACCAGCACGGTCGTGCCGTCGTCCATCGGGACGGCCTCCACCCGGTAGCCGCCGAGTCCGGGCAGCTCGACATCGTGCGCGTCCCGGTCCGCGCGGATCCCGGCCGCCTCCAGGACGTCCTGCTGGGCGCCGGTCAGCGGCTCGTTGCCCGGCTGCGCGTCAAGCCTGCCCGCCTTCACGACCAGGGAGGAGGTGACGGCGCCGTCGCTGAGGACGGCGCCGAACGTCTTGAGCGGCTGGCCCCCTCCACCTATGAAGCCGAGCGGCTCCTTGTTCTTGAGCCCGCCGGGGACGGGCGCCCCCGGCAGGTGCTCGGCCCGGACCGCGATGTCGCGCAGCTGGTCGTCGAGCTTGCCGTACATGTAGCTGTGGAACGCGATCGCGGTGACCGAGCCGATGACGGCCGCGACGACCGCGATCAGCGTCACCGCCGAGACGACGAGCCGGGTCCGCAGCGTCCACGGCCCCTTCCGCAGCCACCGCACCGGGTCACTCACCCGGCTTGATGAGGTATCCCGCCCCGCGCCGGGTGTGGATCATCGGTGTCCGGCCCGCGTCGATCTTCTTGCGCAGGTAGGAGATGTACAGCTCGACGACATTGGCCTGGCCGCCGAAGTCGTAGTTCCAGACCCGGTCCAGGATCTGCGCCTTGCTCAGCACCCGGCGCGGATTGCGCATCAGGAAGCGCAGCAGCTCGAACTCGGTGGCCGTGAGGTGGATGTTGGCGCCGCCCCGGCTCACCTCGTGGCTGTCCTCGTCCAGCAGCAGGTCCCCGACGGCGAGCGTCGACTCGCTGCGCACCGCCGCCGTACCCGAGCGCCGGATCAGCCCGCGCAGCCGGGCCACGACCTCCTCCAGGCTGAACGGCTTCGTGACGTAGTCGTCGCCGCCCGCCGTGAGCCCGGCGATCCGGTCCTCGACGGAGTCCCGGGCGGTCAGGAACAGCACCGGTACGTCGGACAGCTCCCGGCGCAGCCTGCCGAGGACGGCGAGCCCGTCCGTGTCGGGCAGCATCACGTCCAGGACCACCGCGTCGGGCCGGAAGTCCCGGGCGGTACGGACGGCCCCGGCACCGTCCCCGGCGCTGCGCACCTCCCAGCCCTCGTAGCGCAGCGCCATGGAGAGCAGCTCCGCCAGCGGGGCCTCGTCGTCCACGACCAGGACCCGGACGGGGCTGTGGTCCGGCCTGAGCAGTTCGCTGCGCCCCTGGGGCGAGATCGTCGTCGTCATGGCCCCACCCTGTGAGACGCCCCTGAGAGAGTTCTTTTCCGATTCTGTGAATTCCCTGAGAAAGGCGCGCAAACGTGTGACCGCACCGCCTCAGAGGTCGAACAGGGCCTTCGCGTTGTCGTGGCAGACCGCCCGCAGCCAGTCGTCCCCGAGCTCCAGCCGCTCCAGGGCGTGCAGCTGGTGGGCGTACGGATAGGGGATGTTCGGGAAGTCCGTGCCCAGCAGGATCCGGTCCCCGAGCGCGGCGAGCCGCCCCCGCTCCACCGCCGGGAAGGGGGTGAAGCGCTCGGTGAAGTCGGTGAACGCCATCGTCGTGTCGAGCCGCACCTGCGGGTACGTCTCCGCGAGCGTCAGGAACTCCGCGTACTCCGGCATCCCCATGTGGGCCACGATCAGCGGCAGCCGGGGGTGCCTGGCGAGCAGCCGGCCGACGGGCTGCGGCCCGGTGTGCTTGCCCGGCGCGGGCCCGGAGCCGCAGTGCATCACGACCGGGACGCCCGCGTCCGCGAGCAGCCCCCACACGGGGTCGAGGAGCGGGTCGTTCGGGTCGTACGCGCCGACCTGGAGGTGCGACTTGAAGACCCGCGCCCCGGCGCCGACCGCCTCGGCCACGTACCGCTCCACGCCCTCCTCCGGGAAGAACGTGGCGGTGTGCAGGCAGTCGGGCACCCGGTCCGCGAAGCCGGCCGCCCAGCCGTTCAGCCAGTCAGCCATCCCCGCCTTGTGCGGGTAGAGCATCGAGGTGAACCGCAGAACGCCGAACGAACGCAGCAGCGCGAGCCGTTCGTCCTCGTCGTGCCGGTAGGCGATCGGCCACTCCATGCCGGTCAGCGGACCGACGGCGTCGAAGTAGGCCCAGACCTTGCGGAGCACCTGCTCCGGCATGAAGTGCGTGTGGACGTCGATCAGTCCTGGCAGCCCGAGCCGTTCCCAGAACCGCACCACGTCCTCGCGGCCGCCGAGTTCGCCGTCACTCATCCCGCACCCTCTCCGTCCGTCCGCCCGCCGGCCGCCCGGTTCTCCCCGGCCGTCCGTACCCGCGCCCGACGATCTCAGAACAGCCCGTCCTGCGAGACGCCGCCCCCGATACCGAGGGTCGGCACACTCACCCCGGCCTCCGGACCGGCCGCCGCCAGCGCCCAGCCGGTCATCAGCCGGGTGTCCACCACGACGACACCGTCCGCGCCGGTCTCCAGATGCAGATCCGGCCCGGCCGCCGCGACCAGCCGCCCGGCGACCACCCCGCCATCCACCAGCCCGGTCACCGCCCGCACGGTCCCACCGCCCCCGCCGCCTCCACTGATCCCGAAGATCCCCGCGTGGTCGACGGCCTCGAACGGCAGCCGCTCCAGCGCCTCGGGCCAGCCGCCCCCGTCGAGCGCCGCGAGCGCCGCGGCACGCCCGTACAGCTCGGCCACCTCACCGGCCCGCTCGGCCGCCCCCGGGAGCTCAGCCCGCACCGCCCGCTTTTTCGCGTACGGAATCCGGTCCGGCACCCCGAGCGCGGCCCGCAGCAGCTCCTCCGCCCGGCGCGCCGCCATCAGCGGCCCCCGCCCCAGCCAGCTGAAGACCACCGCGCCCTGCTCCCGCAGCCGGGCCGCGCCACGCTCCTGCGCGGTGATCCCGACCTTCACCATCCCGGGCCCGAACCAGGCCAGGTACACGCGGTAGGTGCGCGGATCATCCGGAATCGTGTCGGCCGCCACCGAGTGCGCCCGGTCCAGCCGCCCGCACTCCGGGCACCGCCCCCCGGTGCTCCGCGCGGGCACCACCGCGCCCACCGGGCACGCGTTCCCCCGGGCCCCCGAGCAGCCCCGCTCCCCCTCGGCACGGAACCCGAACCCGGCCCCGTACGCCAGCGCGCTCCCCCGGACCTCGCGCCCCCTGCGCCACCCGAGCACGGGGCCGCCCCGCTCCTCGGGCCAGCGGAGCCCGGTGCATTGCCATTCCACGCGGGAAACCCTACGACCGGACACTGACAGCGGACACCGACAAGGGCGCTGCTGATCAGACAGGCCCTA
This sequence comes from Streptomyces sp. 840.1, assembly GCF_003751445.1. Classification (NCBI taxonomy): domain Bacteria; kingdom Bacillati; phylum Actinomycetota; class Actinomycetes; order Kitasatosporales; family Streptomycetaceae; genus Streptomyces; species Streptomyces sp. 840.1. The sequence goes on from NZ_RJUU01000001.1 coordinate 2,136,478, forward strand.
GGATTCGGGCCATGCCCCTGAGCGCGAACGACGTGGCGCGGTTCGAGGCCGCCAGGCCCCGCCTGGAGGCCATCGCCTACCGCCTCCTCGGCTCCGCGAGCGAGGCCGAGGACGCCGTGCAGGACACGTTCCTGCGCTGGCAGGCCGCCGACACCGGCCGGATCGAGGTCCCCGAGGCCTGGCTGACGAAGGCCCTCACCAACCTCTGCCTCAACCAGCTCACCTCGGCCCGCGCCCGGCGCGAGACCTATGTGGGCCAGTGGCTGCCCGAACCGCTGCTCGCCGGGGACTCGATGCTCGGCCCCGCCGACACCGCCGAACAGCGCGAGTCTCTCTCGTACGCGGTGCTCGTCGTCATGGAACGCCTCTCCCCCAACGAGCGGGCCGTGTACGTGCTCCGGGAGGCCTTCGGCTACCGGCACCGCGAGATCGCGGAGATCCTCGACATCACCGAAGCCTCCTGCCAGCAGATCCTGCACCGCGCCAAGAAGCACGTCGCGGACGGCAGGACCCGCACCGAGGTCGACGAGGAGACCGCCCGGCGGATCGTCGGGGAGTTCCTCGCCGCCGCCACCAGCGGCCGGACCGAACCGCTGGTGCGGCTGCTCACCGCGGACGCCGTCTCCGTCGGTGACGGCGGCGGGAAGGTCCCGGCCCGCGCCAAGGCGTTCGAGGGCGCCGTCGCGGTCGCCACGTTCATGCGGGGCCTGTTCAAGCCCGGCAAGGCCAAGCGCAATCTGGTCGGCGGCTCACCCGGTGTCCACGTCACCACCGCCAACGGCGCCCCCGCCGTCGTGGCGGTCTTCGAGGGCCGGGTCATCGGGATCATGTGCCTGGACATCACCACCGACGGCATCACGGCGATCCTCAACCAGGTCAACCCCGACAAGCTCGAACGCGCCACCCGGCACTGGGCGGCCGCCGGGGACCACGGGGACCCCCTGTTCAACACCTTCTAGCGCCATGTGACGCACGTCACATTTCACCCCTGTCAGGAAACGGCGGGCTGCCCGGTTCAAGGGGCGAACCCGCGTGAGACAGGAGCAGGGAAATGCAGCACCGAATCATCGTTCTCGGAGCCGGCTACGCCGGAGCCGTCGCTGCCGGGCGCCTCGCCAAGCGCCTGCGCCGCGAAGACGTCGCCATCACCCTCGTCAACGCCGAGCCCGACTTCGTCGAGCGGGTCCGGATGCACCAGCTGGCCACCGGCCAGAACCTGAGGCCACGCCCCTTCCGCGAGATGTTCGCGGGGACCGGGGTCGAGCTGAAGCTCGCCGAGGTCACCGCCGTCGACGTGGACCGCAGGACGGTCACCGTCACGGACGCGGACAGCGCCGAGGCGCAGGAGCTGGCCTACGACAGCCTCGTGTACGCCCTCGGCAGCCACTGGAACACCCACGGCGTCCCCGGCACCGCCGAGCACGCCCACGAGATCGCCGGCCGCCCCGGAGCCCTCCGGCTGCGCGAACGCCTGGCCCGGCTGGAGGCCGGAGAGCCCGTGGTCGTCGTCGGCGGCGGCCTCACCGGCCTGGAGGCCGCGACCGAGATCGCCGAGGCCCGCCCGGACCTCGACGTCGCCCTCGCCGCCCGGGGCTCCCTGGGCGACTGGCTCTCGCCCAAGGGCCGCGGCCACCTGCGCGACGTCTGCGCCGGACTCGGCATCACCGTCCACGAGAACACCGCCGTCACCCGCGTCGACGCCGACCACGTGACCACCGCCGACGGCACCTCCGTCCCGGCCGCGGTCACCGTGTGGACCACCGGCTTCGCCGTCCACCCGATCGCGAGGGCCACCACCCTGGAGGTCTCCGACACCGGCCAGATCGTGGTCGACGCGACCATGCGCTCGGTCTCCCACCCGGACGTCTACGCCGTGGGCGACGCGGCGATGGCGATGGGCCCAGGCGACAAACCCCTGCGCATGTCCTGCGCCTCGGGCACCCCCGCCGCCTGGCACGCCGCGGACACCCTCGCGGCACGCCTGACCGGCGGCAAGCTCCCGAACGCCTCGCTGCGCTACTTCAACCAGTGCATCTCCCTGGGCCGCAAGGAGGGCCTGATCCAGTACGTCACCGCCGACGACCGCGCGGTCCGGGCAGCCCTGACCGGACGGCTCGCCGCCCTCTACAAGGAACTGGTCTGTAAGGGCGCGGCCTGGGGCGTCGCCAACCCCACCCTCGGCATGCCGACCCGCCGCCGGCCGGTCGTCGGGTCGGGCACCCGCGCCCAGGAACCCTCGGCCGTCGACGCGGAGGCCTGAGCTGCGGCGCGGCGGGCCCGTGCCGGGCCCAGGGGCTCCAACGCCTCTGCGCCCGGCATCACCCGCCGGCCCGAGGAGCTGTCGCTGTCGACGTCCGGGCTCCGCACCGGTCAGGTCAGGTCAGGTCAGGTCAGGTCAGGTCAGGTCAGGTCAGGTCAGGGTCGCGCCGAGCACCGGTACGCCCACGCTGCGCCCCGGTGAACTCGTACAGCAGCACCTCGTCCACGAGCCGGTTCGTGTACAGACGGCGGGTGTCCCTCTCCCCGAGGTTCTCCAGGGCGGCGAGCACCAGCCCGGGGTCCGTCGCGGCGGCCGAACGCAACTGGACGACCTCCTCCCGGGTCAGCCCTTCGACGCCGTACGACGGACCGTCGGCGCACACCACGGCCCACGGCTCCCCCGCATCGGCCACAGCGCGACGGAAGGCCCCGGGCGGGTCCGTACGCCCATGAGCCACCGGCTCCTCCCGGTCACGCGCCAGAGCGACGGTGATCCAGGCCGCCGGGCGGACCGGCCGCCATCCGGGGGCCAGACCGCAGAGCTCGGCGGCGATGTCACGGGCGTCGAGGCCGCGGTCGATGAGCGGGCGCAGCGCGTACGCGAGGCGGCGCAGCCCCTCGTGCTGGGTCCAGGCGACGAGCGGCCGCACCTGCCGGGCGACGGCGATGTCACGGGCGACCCGTAACGGGGACCGCCGCGTCGCGCGGCCGGGCGTCGCGCGCCCGCGCGAGGTGTGGTTCGTGCGCGGGGTGTAGTTCACCCTCCCACTCACATCAGCCGTGCGTACGTTGTGGCGGGGCCCGGAAGAATGGGGCGCACGCCCGCCTGGACTGCGGTTTTCCACAGGCGAGTTGCCCACGGGCCGGGAGTCCACCCGCGCCGCCTCCACCGCACGCTCCCGGCCGGCGTCCGTCAGCCCGCACACCCGCGCCTCATGACCGGCGCCCTCCAGGCGGTGGCCCATCGCCGAGTCGTACACGGGCGGAATGGTCGCGGCGTAGACCGTCGCCGTGCCCGCGTACCGACGCCCGGACAGGTGCAGATTCCGTTTCGACCCGTGCCGCCGCCAGACCAGCGCCCCCAGCTCTCGCAACACGCGGACGTGCCGCTTCACCGTGGCCACCGACACCCCGCACCGGGTGGCGGTGCCCTCCAGGTCGTACAGCACGAAGCCGAGCCGGTAGTCCATCCGCCCGGCCAGGTCGCGCGCGACGGCCAGCGTCGTCGCCCCCGCCCGGCGGTGCAGGCCCGCCTCGACGAGCCACACCACCGCACGCAGCCACGCAGGCGGCCGGGCCCTCCGGGAGGGCGTCGTATCGAGCTCCTGAAGGATGCGGGGTACGGGGATCCGGTCCGGATCAGGGCATGACGGAGAAGCGCAGCACGAAGCCGCGCCGTTGGGGTGGCGCATCACAGTCCGTGGGGTGAGGGGCGGCCGGAGGGGCCGCAGAAGGTCACAGCTGGGCGGGGCCGTTCGGCCGGCTCAAGGCGTGGGAGTGGTCACCACGCGGGGGTTGGCCCTACGATCGAACGCGAATCCTTCTCTTCACATGGGTGGATTTCGGATCGGCGGGGTGATGACCCGCTGGTCACCACGGCCGGGCGGTCTCTACACCGCTCGGCCGTTCTTATCCGGCGGCAGGCCCCTGTGCTTCCCGATCGGCCCTGCGCCGTTGCGCTCCGCTCTGGCCCTTGCCGATCTGCTGGGCACGGGCGGCCGAGACCCCTCCGAGGAGTTGCCCGATTTCCCTCCATGTCCTGCCTTGCTCCTTCAGGGCGTTGACACGCTGCTGCCGCAGCTCTCGCAGCTTCGTCTGATAGCCGGGCCAGCTCTCCAACGCCCGCGACACGGCCAAGGCGCAAGCCTCGTCGTCCTCGATGTCCTTGAATGCCGCGATGGCTTCCATCAGGCGTTTCACCTCCTTGACCTGCTCGGAGTCATTCGCCATCCCCGCGCTCCCTCCTGCGGTGCGGCCCACACGACTGTAAACCCCGGGCTTGACGCAATCAACCCCGGGGTTTAACTTCGTTCTCGCGAGGCCGACCAACGGTCCCGTAGCAACAGAACGGCCCCGGCCCGGAGTTCGCACCTCCATGTGGCCGGGGCCAGTCAGAAACCTGAGATCACCAGGAGACCGACCATGCGCCATCCTTCCACCCCGGACCCCGCACCCGACAGGCGGCTCGTCACGCTGCCTCCACTCCCCACGCTGTCCACCGAGCAGCAGCGAGGCGTGCACTGCGTCTTCTGCGGTACGAGCCTGCACACAGGCGCGGTCCGCGACCTCGGTCCACGACTGGTCGAGGCGCACGGATCGGTGGTCCGCTGGTTTCCGCGCAGCTGTCCGTCCTGCCCGGGGGAGCAGGAATGCCGCTGATGTGCGACCGGTGCGGGAAGCCGATCGCCGCCGGAGAGGAGGAGCGCGCAGCGATCCACGGGGCGTCGGGGCCGGGCGGCACGATCATCGTGCACGCGGCGTACTGCCTCGCCCCACGGTCACGCCCAGCCACTGCGCATCGCGCATAGGACACGACAGCGGACGGGGCGACAGGACTGGTCGCCTCGGGCTCCGAGGCAGCCCATGTCCACCACCGGCCCTGTAACTCTGCTGAAGGAATGGCCCTGTTCTCCGTCACCGGCGCGGTGCTCGCCGATGCCGGCCCCTCCGCGCCACCCGAGCCTCGGACCGACCGCGTCCCACACCCCGCCATCGCCACCAGCACTACAGCCGTCAGGCCCGCTGCACGCACCACCCCGGCATAGCAGCCGACGCGACATGAGCGGACGCCTTATCCACGGGTATGGAACCAGGCGGGCAACGCGAGAGGCCCCCAGGATTGCTCCTGGGGGCCTCTCGCCTGCTGTGCACTCGGCAGGATTCGAACCTGCAACCTTCTGATCCGTAGTCAGATGCTCTATCCGTTAAGCTACGAGTGCTTGGCGTCCTGGGCTTTTCTGCCCCGTCGGCGTTGCGAGAACAACATTACATGACCTGCGGCGTCACGCGAAATCCATTAGCCGTACCGCTGCTGAGCTGCGAGAACACCGGTTCGAGGCGTCCCCGATCGACCTCGCCGCAAGCTGTTCCGGCCCGGGAACGACCGAAGCCCCGGCCAGTGGCTCGGGGCTTCGGTGATCACGCGGAGGCGGAGGGATTTGAACCCTCGATGGGCTTTAAGACCCAAACCGCATTAGCAGTGCGGCGCCATAGACCGGACTAGGCGACGCCTCCAGCACACCCACGCGAGCGCGGGTGGTGCGTGCAGATGATGACACAGCTGCTCGCCGTGTCACCAATCGGTGCCTACGGTACTAGGCAGTCGGCCGCGAGGGCAAAGTGCCTGCGGTTGCGCAACGCCGTGGCGTGCGAAGCGTTAGTCATGCGGGGGCGCCGCCCCCTCCGTTCCCCTCGGTCGCCGGCCACCGCCGCCGGCGTGCACGACCACAGGAGCCCGCATGCTGCGTCGCCTCGCCCTCACCACTGTCGTGTCCCTCGCCGTACTGTCCGCAGCCGCCCCCGGCGCCCTGGCTTCGGAGGGTCCGCTGCCCCGGCCGTTGCTGCCGCTGCCGCTGCTCCAGGGCGCGGACGGCCCGACGCACCTGACCGTGGTCGTCTCGGGGTCCGGTGACCCGGCGGCGGACGGCAGCTACGAGCTGGAGTGCGAGCCGGCGGGCGGCAGCCACCCCGTGGCGCAGCAGGCCTGCGACCGGCTGGCGCAGCTGCCCGGCGAGCGCACGGACCCGTTCACGCCGGTGTCCCGGGACGCCATGTGCACGCAGCAGTTCGGCGGGCAGGCCACCGCCCGGATCACCGGTAGCTGGCGGGGGCGAAGCATTGATGCCGCGTTCGACCGGAGCAACGGGTGCGAGATCGGGCGCTGGAACAACCTGCGTCCGGTGCTCCCGAACGTCCGCTGAGCAGCGGCTGCACGGGGCGCGGGAGGGCGCGCGGGGGCACGTAATGGGCCAGAGTCGTGCACCGTATGTACAGAACCTTGGTGAGAGCTCCCCCTCATCCGCCGCCCCTTGCCCCTCCCCTGCCTTTAGACTCCTTCAGTGACAGCCTGAGGCCCGAGGGGCAAGATGGGGCCGCTGTCGGCAAGGTGCAGTAATCAGGGAGGAAGCGTCGTCGTGAGCAGCAGGCCATCCCGAGGCGCTGCTCGCCTCGCAGCCATACTCGACGCCCTGCCGGACGGGCTCCTGCTCGTCAACTGCAACGGCACGGTCGTCAACGCCAACACCATCGCCCTCGAAATGTTCGAGACGCCGGGCACCGCGCTCGTCGGACGCGGACTGCTCGATCTGCTGCCGGAGTTCGACTCCAAGCTGATCCCGGGGTCGATGCGGAGGCCAGAGGCTGCGGACGAGCGGGGCCGTACCAAGCCCACGCGGATGACCGCGCGGCGGACCGACGGCAACGAGTACCCCGTCGAGGTGACGAGCGCCAGCCTGGAGGACGGGCAGGCCGCGTACAACGACGTCCAGGTGAGCTACAACGGCACCTATACGGGTGACGAACTGCTGATGCTCGTCGTGCGCGACCTCTCGGGCACCGTCGACACCGAGGCCGAGCTGGCCCGCTCGCAGCGGCAGACCGAGATGATCCTGCGGGCCGCGTCCGAGGGCGTCGTCGGTACGGACACGGACGGCCGGGTCGTCCTGGTCAACCCCGCCGCCGCCCAGATCCTCGGCTTCCGCGCCACCGACCTCGGCGGCCAGGAGCTGCACCCGCTGATCCTGCACTCGCGGGCCGAGGGCGAGCCGTTCCCGTACGAGGAATCGCCGCTGGCCGACACCCTCAAGTCCGGGCGCAAGCACCGGGTGCGCGGGCAGGTGCTGTGGTCCAAGAGCGGCGCGCAGGTGCCGGTCGACCTGACGACGGCCCCGGTGCGGGACGGCGACCAGCTGGTCGGCGCCGTGATGACGTTCACCGACCGCCGGCCGTACGAGGAGCTCGGCGAGCAGCACGCGGCCGAGCTCGCCGCGCTGAGCGCGAACCACACCGGCGCGGTCACCGAGCTCACCGCGAACCACGCCGCCGAGATCACCGGGCTCACGGAACAGCACGCGGCCGAGCTGGCCGACCGGACCGAGCGCTACGCCTCCGCGCTGGAGGAGCAGGCCGACCGGATGCAGGAACAGGCCGGACGGCTGGCGGAGCTGTCCGCCCGTCACACCCAGCTGACCGCGGTGCTGGGCGAGTCGCTGCGCGGACCGCTGGAGGAGCTGCGCGGCGAGCTGTCCACGCTCGCCGCCGACCCCGCGGGCCAGCTGTGGCCCGAGGCCAACCAGATCCTGCACCACCTGGCCGCCGGCTACGCACGGATGACGACACTCGTCGACAACGTACTGAGCTACCAGCGTCTGGACGGCGGTGCCGAGGCGCTCGTCAAGACGAACGTGCTGCTGGACGGCGTGGTGACCGCCGGTATCGACGCCGCCGTCGAGCTGATCGGCCCCGGCCGCGCCCAGTTCGCCGTCCACGCCCCGCCGATCGAGGCCGAGGTCGACGCGGGGCGGCTGGTGACCGCGCTCGCGCACCTCGTCGCGGACGTCGCCGGGGTCGACTCGACCGGCAAGGCCCGGCTGGTGCCGGGCGGCGGCTACGTCGACTCGACGGTGGTCGTCGCGGCCGCACAGCGTGGTGACGTCGTACGGATCGAGGTACGCGGACCGTTCGCCGGGGGAGACCCGGTGCACGAGCCGATCGTGCGCGGGATCGTACGGGCGCACGGCGGCGTGCTCCAGACCCACGAGATGCCGGGCATGAGCGGGAGCGCGTACGTGCTCGAGGTACCGCTCGGCGCGGGCTCGGGCACCGTAATGTCTCCCATGGCCCCGGCGGCTCCGGAGGTTCCGGGAGTTCTCGACGGTCCGGGAGCTCTCGACGGTTCGGGGGGTCTGGACGGTTCGGGAGTGCTGGACGGTCTCGGGGGGCCGGCGAGCTCCACCGGGCTGGAGGTGGCTCAGGCACCTCAGAACGCTCAGGTTCCTCAGACGCCTCAGGTACCCCAGGCTCCTCAGACGCCTCAGGTTTCCCAGGCGCCTCAGGTTCCTCAGACGCCGCACGTTCCTCAGGTCGACGCGGCTCCCGGGGGCGCGGGTGTTCAGCAGGGCGGCGGGGGGCGGCGCCGGGCGCGCAGGGGCTCCACCGACGCCTTCCTGGAGAGCCCCGGGGGCGGTTCCGAGGGTGCGGGCGAGCCCGGGGCCGCGAGCGGGGACACCGGGGCGGCCGAACCGACCGGCCGGCGGCGGGCCCGGCACCGGCCTGCGGCCGAAACCGTCGACGAGTCCGCGGCCCAGGCCATGGACCCGTCCGCGACTGCCGCAGCCGTGACCTCGGCCGCGGCCGTCCTCGACCACGACGGCCAGATCCCGAACGAGATGGTTCCGGCCGAGCGGAGCGGGGGCTCCGGGCGCAGGCGCGGCCGGCCCAGTCCGGCGGAGACCGGTGCCCAGGCAGCCGACGGGCGGCAGGGGCCGGGGCAGGCCCTGGCGCTGCCCGCTGCTTCCGGGGCGCCGTCGGAGGGGTCCGTAGTGACGGCCGCCGAGGGCGCTCAGGGGGCAGGGGGCCGCCCGCAGCGCGGGCAGACCGTGCCGCCGCAGGGCGTTCCGGCCGAGGCGCCGACGCCCGTACCGGCCGGCGGACACCGGGCGCGCCGGGGCGGCGCGAACCAGGGCGGCGAGAACCGGCTGGCCCTCCCGGCCGCCATGCCGTCGGTGAACGCCGTCGCGTCCGAGGGCTCCGGCGCCTTCTCCGACCTGGACGACGCCGCCCGGATGCAGGCCCCGGCGCAGGAGGCCCGTCCCGCGGCGCCCGCTCCGGAATCCGCCCCCGTACCCGCGCGGCAGCAGCCGACCGGGCGACGGGCCCGGCGCGCGCTCTCCGCCGCGCAGGACCGGGCAGCGCAGGCCGAGCCGACGGGCCCCCGGGTCCCCTTCGCGCTGCCGCCCGCCGCCGCCGACCGGCTGCCGTCGCCCGCCGAGGCCGACGCCTCGCTGCCGGGGCGGCACGACACCGTGTCCGGCCCGGTGGACCACGACCACACCCCGCCGCAGGCCCACCCGCTCCCGACCGGACGCCGCCGCGCCCGCCACTCGGACGCGACCGCCGGCCCGGAGGCCGCAGCGGCGACGGCAGGGGCACCGGAAGCAGAGCCCCCGGCCGTCCCGGCGGCCGCCGGGCCCTCCGGGGAGCAGTCCGACCGCGACGCGGAGTGGCCCGGGACGGGTCACACCACGCACACCACCGGCACGACCACGGCCGCCGGCCACGCGCGCGGCTCCGGCCCCGACGACGGCTCCGCAGGTCACGGCGGTCACGTGGGGCCCGAGGAGACCCGTCCGCGGCCCCTCGTGCCCGGACCCGACGCGCGAAGGCAGCCGTTGCCCGCCGAGGCGCCGATGCCCGGAGGGTCCTCGGACTCGACGCACGGGCGCGCGTTCAGCGTGCGGACGCTCGGACAGGGGGTGCCGTTCGCCCAGCACATCGCGCACCAGCAGAACCAGACGCTCGGCGGCGCCGGCCGGCGCCGCAAGCTGGCCGCACCGCCCGAGACCGACCTGGCTGAACAGGCCGCCCTGCCGGCGTCCGCCGCCCCGGCACCGCAGCAGACGAACACGCAGTCCGGTGCGGCTACCGGCGGCCCCGGCCCCGGCGGCACCGGCGGCACGGTGCAGGGTTCGGGATCGGGGACGCTGCTCCCCGCTCAGGCGGCCGAAGGACGCGCGTACGCCATAGGCGCGCCCGACGAGGGAGCAGCCGAGGGCCCGGAGCCGCTGGACGGCCCCGGTGGCGCGGTCGAGGTCGCCAACCGCCCCTCCCCGCAGCCCGTGGACGACGAGCTGCCCCCGGAGCCGCTGGACAACCCGCGCCGGCTGCTCGTCTGGCCGGCGCCCGACGTCTCCACCCAGCAGGCCCTGAGCGACCGCGGCTACCGGCCGGTGATCGTGCACTCGCGCGAGGAGGTCGACGCCCAGATCGCGGCCTTCCCCGCCGCGCTCTTCGTCGACCCGCTGACCGGCCCCATCACCCGCAAGGCGCTCCAGTCGCTGCGCCAGGCGGCGGTGGCGGCCGAGGTGCCGGTGCTGGTGACGGCCGGCCTGGGGCAGGCCTCGCGGGAGGCCGCGTACGGCGCCGACCCGGCCGTGCTCCTGAAGGCGCTCGCCCCGCGCGACAGCGAGCAGCACCCGCCCCGGGTCCTCCTGATCGAGGAGCACGAGGACATCGCGCACGCGCTGACGCAGACGCTGGAGCGCCGCGGCATGCAGGTCGCCTGTGCCGCCACGGACAGCGAGGCGGTCTCGCTCGCGACCCGGATGCGGCCGAACCTGGTGGTGATGGACCTGATGCAGGTACGCCGCCGCCGGGCCGGGATCGTCGACTGGCTGCGCGCCAACGGCCAGCTGAACCGCACCCCGCTGGTCGTCTACACCTCGGCGGACATGAGCCAGTCGGATCTGCCGAAGCTGAGTTCGGGCGAGACCGTGCTCTTCCTCGCCGAGCGTTCGACGAGCGACGAGGTGCAGGCCCGCATCGTCGACCTGCTCGCGAAGATCGGCACGAACTGACCGCCGTACGGTGACGAAGAGGGCCGGCGCGGGATCACTCCCGTACGGACCGGAAGAGGGCGCACGGGAGTGATCCCGTACGGACCGGGAGAGGGCGGCACGGGAGTGGTCCCGTGCCGCCCTCTTCGTCTGAGCCCCGCGGGGCTCAGAGCTGGGTGATGTCCAGCTCGCCCTGCGCGTACTGCTTGCGGATCACCTTCTTGTCGAACTTGCCGACGCTCGTCTTCGGTACGGACGCGATGACCGACCAGCGCTCGGGCAGCTGCCACCTGGCGATGCCCTGCTCCGCGAGGAACGCCTTCAGCGCCAGGTAGTCGGCGCTCGCGCCCTCCTTGAGGACGACGGTGGCCAGCGGACGCTCACCCCACTTGTCGTCCGGGACCGCCACGACCGCCGCCTCGGCCACATCCGGGTGCGCCATCAGGGCGTTCTCCAGCTCGACACTGGAGATCCATTCGCCGCCGGACTTGATGACGTCCTTGGCGCGGTCGGTGAGCGTGAGGAAACCGTCGTCGCTGATCACACCGACGTCGCCGGTCTTCAGCCAGCCGTCCTCGCTGAACTTGTCCTCGGGCCGCAGCGCCTCGCCGTCCGCGCCGCCGTAGTACGCACCGGCGATCCAGGGGCCCCGCACCTCGAGCTCGCCGGCCGACTCGCCGTCCCACGGCAGGTGCTCACCGCCGGGCCCGACCAGCCGGGCCTCGACACCGGCCGGGAACCGGCCCTGGGTGACGCGGTAGGGCCACTCCTGCTCCTCGGTCAGCCCGGCGGGCGGGTTGGCCATGGTGCCGAGCGGCGAGGTCTCCGTCATGCCCCAGGCGTGACAGAGCCGGACGCCGAGCCTGTCGTACGCCTCCATGAGGGAGGGCGGGCAGGCGGCGCCGCCGATGGTGACGCGCGCCATGGAGGTGAGGTCGCGCGGGTTGGCGGTGACCTCGGCCAGCAGTCCCTGCCAGATGGTGGGGACGGCGGCAGCGTGGGTCGGCCGCTCGCGCTCGATCATGTCGGCGAGCGGGGCGGGCTGCAGGAAGCGGTCCGGCATCAGCATGTTGACGCCGGACATGAACGTCGCGTGCGGCAGGCCCCAGGCGTTGACGTGGAACTGGGGGACCACCACCAGGGTGGTGTCCTGGTCGGTCAGGCCCATCGACTCGGACATGTTGACCTGCATCGAGTGCAGGTAGACCGAACGGTGGGAGTAGACGACGCCCTTCGGGTCCCCGGTGGTGCCGGAGGTGTAGCACATGGCGGCGGCCTGGCGTTCGTCCAGCTCGGGCCAGTCGTACGTGGTGGCCCGGCCGGCGATCAGCTCCTCGTACTCGTGCACCCGGGGCACGGCGCCGTCCAGGACGGAACGGTCACCCGGCCCCGCCACGACCACGTGCTCCAGCGACGTCAGCTGGGGCAGCAGCGGCGCGAGCAGGGGCAGCACGGAGCCGTTGACGATGAGGACCCTGTCGTCGGCGTGCTTGACGATCCAGACCAGCTGTTCGGCGGGGAGCCGCAGGTTGAGGGTGTGGAGCACGGCGCCCATGGACGGGATGGCGAGATACGCCTCCACATGTTCGGCGTTGTTCCACATCAGCGTCGCGACGCGCTGGTCCCCGTCGATACCGAGCTCGTCGCGCAGGGCATGGGCGAGCTGGGTGGCCCGCCGGCCGATCTCGGCGAAACTGCGCCGCTGCGGCTCGGGCTCTCCGGTCCAGGTCGTTACCTGTGACTTCCCGTGGATGGTCATCCCGTGGTGCAGGATGCGGGTGACAGTCAGCGGTACGTCCTGCATGGTGCTGAGCACGGCGTCCTCCCGGTGGGCGCTACGCGGCAGTAAGGTTCCGCTGATTCTGCGCACATACCGAGCGGTATGTCACTACTCCTGGATGTACGGATCGGTGTGGCCCGACAAAATCACACCATCCGTACGCTTTCCCCCGCCCCGTACGCTCTCCCCGGCCCGCAAGCCCTCCCCCGGCGCCGGCGCATCACCTGACCGGCGTCAGCTCCGGGTCCTGGCGCAGCTTGCCGAGCGCCCGGGACACGGCACTCTTGACCGTGCCGATGGACACTCCCAGCACTTCGGCCGTCTGCGCCTCGCTGAGGTCCTCGTAGTAGCGCAGGACGACCATCGCCCGCTGGCGGTCGGGCAGCTTCAGCACCGCCCGCCACATGGCATCGTGCAGGGACTGCTGCTCCGCGGGGTCGGGTCCCGGGGCCGTCTCCTGCTCGGGCACCTCGTCGCAGGCGAACTCGTCGACCTTGCGCTTGCGCCACTGCGAGGTCCTGGTGTTCAGCAGCGCCCGGCGGACATAGCCGTCGAGAGCCCGGTGGTCCTCGATCCGCTCCCAGGCGACGTACGTCTTGGTGAGGGCGGTCTGCAGCAGGTCCTCGGCGTCGCTGGGGTTCGCGGTGAGCGAGCGCGCCGCGCGCAGCAGCACGGGCCCCCGGGCCTTCACGAAGGACGTGAACGACGGATACGGGACGTACGGAGCGCGTGCACCGTACGAGGTGCGCGCGGCGGCCGACGTGCGCGGCACCGCGTACGGAGCGGCGGACGTCTGTGGAGCACGCGGGGCCGTCGATGCGTGTGTCGGTACGTCCGTCGACACGAGCGTCGACCCGTGTGCCGATACGTGTGCCGATACGTGTGCCGATACGAGTGGCGGATGTCCGGCGAGCGGCGCATGCGGGTTGTGCGGCGTGCGTCCGGCGCCGGCAGCGGCTCCCCTGAAGGTGTCCGTGCAGACTGGCGTGGTCATGCCTCCACGCTAGGAGCGGGCGCCGCCCCGGGGATCGGCCCCAGGTCCCGACCCCGGGTCCGCCTCAGGGTGTAGGGCCGGTCCCCCCTCCACCTCCTGTAGGTGGAGGGGCCGCACGGCGGTACTCAGGGTCGCCCCGGACACCGCGCTCCGCGGGCCCGGCCGCGCCCCTCACTCCCCCCGGCCCAGGACCAGGCCCGAGGTGGGCACCCCCGTGCCGGCCGTGACCAGGGACCGGGCCGCGCCGGGTATCTGGTTCACCGAGGTGCCCCGGATCTGCCGGACCGCCTCCGCGATGCCGTTCATGCCGTGCAGGTACGCCTCCCCCAACTGGCCGCCATGGGTGTTCAGCGGCAGCGCGTCCGCCGCCACGAAGTCGGCGGCCTCGCCCGGTCCGCAGAAGCCGAACTCCTCCAACTGCATCAGCACGAACGGGGTGAAGTGGTCGTACAGGATCGCCACGTCGATGTCGGCGGGGGAAAGGCCGGAGTTCCGCCAGAGCTGGCGGGCGACGACATCCATCTCCGGCAGCCCGGTCAGCCCGTCACGGTAGAAGCTGGTCATCTGCTCCTGTGCCCGCCCGGCCCCCTGAGCGGCGGCGACGATCACCGCGGGCGGCTGCCGAAGATCCCTGGCCCGTTCCGCGCTGGTGACGACGATCGCCTGGCCGCCATCGGTCTCCTGGCAGCAGTCGAGCAGCCGCAGGGGCTCGACGATCCAGCGGGACGCGGCATGCTCGGCGAGAGTGATCGGCTTCTCGTAGAAGTACGCCGCCGGGTTGCGCGCGGCATGGCGCCGGTCGGTGACCGCGACATGGCCGAAGGCCTCCGGCGTCAGCCCGTAGGTGTGCAGGTACCGCTGGGCGGCCATGGCCACCCAGGAGGCCGGGGTGAGCAGTCCGAAGGGCAGGTTCCAGCCGAGCGCCGCGCCCTCGGCGGTGGGCTCCCGCTGCTGCACCCCCGAGCCGAAGCGCCGCCCCGACCGCTCGTTGAACGCGCGGTAGCAGACGACCACGTCGGCCACCCCGCAGGCGACGGCGAGGGCCGCCTGCTGGACGGTGGCACAGGCCGCCCCGCCGCCGTAGTGGATGCGGGAGAAGAACGACAGCTCACCGATGCCGGCCGCCTGGGCGACGGTGATCTCGGGGCTGGTGTCCATGGTGAAGGTGACCATCCCGTCGACGTCGGCGGGGCTGAGCCCCGCGTCGTCGAGCGCCGCCCGCACCGCCTCGACGGCCAGCTTGAGTTCGCTGCGGCCCGAGTCCTTGGAGAACTCCGTCGCGCCGATCCCGGCCACGGCCGCCCGTCCGCCGAGCGAATCGGCTCTGCGCACGCTCATGCGGGCCCCTCCGGAAGGCTGACGGTCACCGTGCCGGTGACATGGCTGCCGAGCCCGTTGGCACCGACCACCGACACCTCGGCCGTCCCGTCGCCGGCGAGGGCGGTCACCTTGCCCCTCAACACCATCGTGTCGCCGGGATAGTTCGGAGCGCCCAGTCTGATGGCGACCCTTCTGAGCACCGCCGAGGGCCCGAAGTGGTCGGTGACGTACCGCCCGACCAGGCCGTTGGTCGTCAGGATGTTCATGAAGATGTCCGGGGAGCCCTTCTCCCGGGCCAGCTCCGCGTCATGGTGCACGTCCTGGTAGTCGCGGGAGGCGACCGCCCCCGCCACGATCAGGGTGCGGGTCACCGCGATCTCCAGCGGTGCCAGCTCTTCTCCGACCTTCAGCACTCTTCCGGCCTTCGTTCCTTCTCCGACCTTCGTTCCTTCTCCGGCCTTCATCGCGATCCCTCCTCCACGAGCAGTCCGCCGAGTTCCTGAAGCACTTCGCTGCCGCAGCCGAGGTAGGCGTCGAGCTGGCGTCCCCAGAGGAAGTGCCGGTGCACGGGATGGTCGAGGTCGGCGCCCGTGCCCCCGTGCAGATGCTGGGCCGCGTGCACGACCCGCCGCCCCGCCTCGGACGCCCACCACGCGGCGGTCAGTGCCTGCGCCGCACGGGGCAGCGACCGGTCGTGCAGCCAGGCCGCCTCGTAGGCCGTGACCCGTATCGCCTCGGTGTCCATGTGGGCGTCGGCGGCGCGCAGCAGCACGCCCTGGTTCGTCGAGAGAGGACGCCCGAACTGCTCACGTGTGCCGGTGTGTTCGACAGCGCGCGCCACCGCGCCCGCGCACACCCCCGCCTGTAGACCCGCGAACGCCGTCCGGGCCGTCGCCAGCACCTCCTCGTACGCCGCCGCCCCGCCGAGCCGCTCGCCCGCCACCCCGTCGAGCACGAGCCGTCCCGCCGCCCACGGGGCGGTCGTCTCCACGGGCTCGGTGAGAACCCCCGCGTCGGCCGTCCGCACCATCCACAGCGAGCGGTCCGCGGCCGCCACCAGGACGTGGGTGGCCTCCCGCAGCCACGGCACCAGCGGCACCGTGCCGCTCAAGCCCCCCTCGGGCCCGACCCGCACGGCGCCGGCTGCCGGGAAGGCCCCCGTCGCCACCGCCGTGCCGTCCCGGAACCGTGACAGCAGCCGCTCGCGCTGTTCGTCCGTACCGTGTCCGGCGACGGCGAGCAGCCCATACACGCAGCTCGCCGCGAGGGGCACCTGCGCGGTCGTCCGGCCCTGTTCCTCCAGCAGAAGAACCAGGCCGAGGAGTCCGATCTCCTCGACCGCCCCCGGCAGTCCGGCCGCGCAGAGCTCCTTCCAGAGCTCGGAGTCCGTACCGGTACCGGCCGCGACCAGGCGCTCGTGCGTCGACAGATCACCGAAGATCCGGGCGGCGAGCCCCTGTGCGGCGGCCTGCTCCTCAGTGGGTGTGAAGTCCATGTCAGCCCTCGCTCCCCCGGAAGACCGGCAGTTCCAGTTCAGGGTCCGCTCGCAGGAATTCCAGCCGGACCGGCATCCCCACCCGCACCTTGTCGTACGGCACCCCGATGACGTTGCTGACCATCCGGACCCCCTCCGCGAGCTCCACCAGCGCCACCGCGTACGGCCCGGCCTCCTCGGACGTGCTGAACGCGGGGAAGGGCGGGTGGTGCATCACCACGTACGAGAAGACGGTGCCCTCGCCGGATGCCTCGACCGTCTCCCACTCGGACGAGCCGCAGGCGTTGCAGCCGGGCAGCCAGGGGAAGCGGAGCGTGTCGCATGCCCGGCAGCGCTGGATCAGCAGCCGGTGCGACGGGATGCCCTGCCAGAAACCGGCGTTGTCCCGGTTGATCACCGGCCTCGGCCGCAGGCTCCTGCCGCCCCGCGTCTCCCCGGACCGCTCGGCCCCCCTGCCCCGGCCCGCCCCTCCGGCCCGCGCCGACTCCTCGGCCGGGGCCCCTGCATCGAGCGCCTCCTGCGGCTTATGTGGCTTATGCAGCTCCTGTACCTTCTCCGACTCCTGTGACTCCGGGCCGCCGGTGCCACTCGTTGTCACTGCCCTCGCTGCCGCCCTCGCCGCAGGCCGGTACTTGAGGATCCGGAAGCGGTGCGTCCCCGCCGGCTCGTCCTGTGCCCGGACGTCCATACGCGTGGTGATGAAGTAGCCCGTCCCCAGCTTCGTCGTCTTCCGCTCCGACACCGCCTCGATCACCGCGTCGAAGGTGATCCGGTCACCGGGCCGCAGCGGCCGCAGGTACTCCTGCTCGCAGTCGGTCGCGACCACCGAGGCGTACCCCGCCCCGTCGAGCAGGCCGAACAGCTCGTCGTAGGCCTCGCCCCGGTCCGTGTGCCCCGAGAGCCCGCCCATCGTCCAGGCCTGCAGCATGGCCGGAGGGGCGATGGCGCCGGGTCCGGTGTATGCCGGGTTCGTGTCTCCCATCGCCTCGCACCAGTGTCTGATCATGGGCTCGTTGACCAGGTCCTTGCCGCTGCCGGCGATGGCGGCCGGCTGCCCCTCGTACGCCCTGAGCCGCTCGTACAGTTCGTCCCGCACGCCCTGCCCGCCCATCACCGTTTCCCCCTCTTCATCCCGAGCCGCATCGTCGCGACGATCTCCCGCTGCACCTCGCTCACCCCGCCCCCGAAGGTGTTGATCTGTGCCGCCCTGTTCATCCGCTCCAGCTCCCCGTCCCCGAAGGAGCCGGACGAACCGGCCCGGATCATTCCGGCCTGCCCCGTGATTTCCTGGCACATTCGGTACACCTCCACAGCGCTCTCGGTTCCCACGAACTTCACGCCGCTCGCGTCGCCGGGGGCCAGCGCACCGGCCCCGACATCCCCCACCAAGCGCCAGCTGAGCAGGCGTGTCGCCGCCAGCCGGGCATAGGCCTCGGCCAGCCTGGACCGAATCCACGGCTCGTCGGCCGGTCGCCGTCCAGTCAGCGGATCGGGCGTACGGGCGAAGGTGAGCGCCGCGTCGTAGAAGTCCTCGGCCTGCATCCCGATCGCGGCCAGCGCGACCCGCTCATGGTTCAACTGGTTGGTGATCAGCCCCCAGCCGCCGTTCTCGGCGCCGACCAGCCCGGTGGCGGGTACCTGCACGCCGTCGTAGTACGTGGCGGTCGTGGTCAACCCGCCGACCGTCTCAATGGGTGTCCAGGAGAAGCCGGGCGCGTCCGTCGGTACCAGGATGATCGAGATGCCCCGGTGCTTGGGCGCCTCCGGATCCGTGCGGCAGGCGAGCCAGATCCAGTCGGCGTTCTGCGCGTTGCTGGTGAAGATCTTCTGCCCGTCGATGACCCACGAGTCGCCCTGCCGCACCGCCCTGGTCCGCAGCGCCGCCAGGTCGGTTCCGGCCTCCGGTTCGCTGTAGCCGATGGCGAAGACGATCTCCCCGGCCAGGATCCGGGGCAGGAAGTAGTCCTTCTGCGCCTCGGTCCCGTACTTCATCAGGGTGGGACCCACTGTGTTGAGGGTGACCATCGAAACCGGGGCGCCCGCCCGGTAGGCCTCGTCGAAGAAGACGAACTGTTCGTCCGCGCCGCGTCCCTGGCCGCCGTACTCGACGGGCCAGCCGAGTCCCAGCATCCCGTCCGCACCGATGCGGCGCAGCAGCCGTCGCTGCTCGGCCGGACTGCCGGCCGTCGGCCCGGTCCGGTCACCGGGCTCCGGCATCACCTCGCGGAAGTACGTGCGGAGTTCGGCGCGCAGCTGTAGCTGGCGGTCCGTAGGGGCCAGATGCACGACGGCTGCCTCCCGGGAAAGGCCTGCGGATCAGGGTTTCTGACTGTCCGTCAGATTCCGTTCACCTGTCAAGCCACCCGACAGCTCACCGCTCCTGTCGCTCCCCGTTTCGCCCCTTCCGTCCCGGACCCGGCCCACCACCTCCGCCCCGCCGCCGATTCCCTTTCACAGACCCACCACTGCGTCGTCCTCGCCCGAGAACCGAGAACGACGAACGGCCCGCGCGCCGCCACCGAAGTGACGCCGCGCGGGCCGTCGTTCCCCCCGACCGCGGCCCGGCCCCCCGACCGGCCCGCGGCAGGCGCCGGATCACCAGAGATTGGTGAAGTTCACCGCGAGGTTGTGGCTGGACTGGTCGATGGCGGTGAACGCGGAACCGTTCACCTGGGCGGAGTTGCTGTGATTCGACGCCCCGTCACCGATGGCCTGCTGCTGCGAGGTGGACGAGTTGCCGAGGTTGGCCCCACCGACGCCACTGCCGCTGATGGCGGCCACACCGGCGTTCGATCCGTCGTTCGCGAACGAGCCGTTGTCGGCCTGGGCCACACCACCGAGGAGAGCGGCGGCGAGGGGCAGAGCGGCAACAATGGCGAGGGCACGAGCGGTACGGATGCTTGCCATGTCTATTCCTCCAGGAACCGAAAGTAAGGCCGGCCCCGGGCCGGTTGGCCGACCGCCCGGGTGATGGTCACGACGTCGCGAGCTCAAGGCTGCCCACCGCCGCCCCGACGAACCACCCATGCATTTCGATTCCCTCGCAAGCGTGAGGAAGAGCCGATAAACCCCTGAACAGCACAGACCGCCGGGTTAGCCCGACGCATGCCGACAACCCTTGCCCCGCAGGAGAAGAAGCGTTCCGCCACAACGCTCCGCACCCCGCCCGCAGACCCGCCCCCTCTTCCTTTATTCGAACATTCGTACGAACATAGAACCATGGCCATCCACGATCGTCGGACCTTCACCCTGGCCCTGGCCCACGCACTGTCGGCGGCCGAACACGGGCTCCCCGTGATCCCGCTGTCCGCCACCAAGCTCCCCGCCCTGCGCTCCCCGCACCGCGACGACGACCGGCCGAGCCAGTGCCGAGGCGCCTGCGGCCTGCCCGGACACGGCGTCCACGACGCCACCACCGACCCCGTCGCCGTCCGCGCCCTCTTCGAAGCCGCCCCCTGGGCCAGCGGCTACGGCATCGCCTGCGGCCGCGCCCCGCACCACCTCATCGGTATCGACCTCGACATCGACACCACCGGCCGGAACGACTCCGTGGCGGCCCTGCGACAGCTGGCACTGCACCACCTGTTCACCATCCCGCCGACCGTCACGGTGCTCACCCCCAGCGGGGGCCGTCACATCTGGCTGTCCGGACCACCCGGAGTGGCCGTACCGAACTCCGCGGGACGCCTCGCCCCCGGCATCGACATCCGCGGCACGGGCGGCTACCTGGTGGGCCCCGGCTCATCCACCACCCACGGCTCCTACCGGCTCGTCCCGGGCACCGGCAGCCTCCCCCCGGCCCCCTGCCCCGACGCCCTCCTCCAACTGCTGACGCCCCCGCCCCGTACGCATCGCCGCCTCGACCACTCCGACGACCGGGGCCGGGGGCTGGTCCGGTTCGTCCTCGCGGCAGCCGAGGGCCAGCGCAACACGCGGCTCTTCTGGGCCGCCTGCCGCGCCTACGAACACGGCTTCGGCGACAGCCTGGCGAACGCCCTCACCGAAGCCGCCGTCCGCACCGGCCTCCCCGAACACGAGGCCCGCGCGACAATCGCCTCGGCGGCCCGCCTCACCACGACCCGCTGCGAACCCCCGGGCTAAAACGGGAAGTTCCCGTCACCCTCTCGCACTTCTGGACATCTGGACATCTACACATCCGCACTTCCGCACTTCTGCACATCGGTAGGAGGGAGGCGTCTCAGCAGCGCGACGGACTGACCCGTCCGAGATCGGGGGGGGCTGGCAATATACGGCGACGACGAGGCATTCGAAGCCTCCTGTCGACGGGGGAAATGACATGACGACGCACACCGTGGAAGCTCAGCAGAACCAGTCGCCCCGTCCCGGGCAGACACGGAAGCGCCGCGCCGGACGGCAGGCCCTGCTCCTCACGGTGACAGCGCTCGTCGCCGGCGCCACCGGAGTGGCGGGCACCCTGCTCCAGCAGCGGACCGCCGCTCCGGACACATCAGCCGTCGACGCCCAGGCCGCCGAACTCGCCCAGGACCTGCGCCACGACCTGAACGCAGGCTTCTTGTCACCGGGCAACACCTTCGGTGGACAGTTCACCGAGGGCACGCTCGTCTCCCACGCCGAGGCGCACGGCGGAGCACTGCTGAGCGTCGGCTCGGAGGAGGGGGAATCGGCCGCCCGCACCCACACGGCAACCGTGATGCTGGGACTGCTGCCGCCGTCCGGTACGAAGACGCTGGCCGCGAACGCGTACCCCGTTCGCTGCTACCGCTACACCTTCGCCCTCGGCGCTCACAGCGTGCATCAGTCCACGACGGACTGCCCCACCTCACGCACCGACGACAAGCCCGGCAGCCTCGTGGCACAGCTGGGCGCACTCCTCGCGCGGCAGCCCACCGGAACAAACCTGTACCGGCAGACCCCGACCACAGGCCACCCGCATACCCCGGCAGGCGCCGCCGACTTGCTCAAGGACAAGCGGCTGGCATCGGCCGAGGACACCGTGCGCGTGATCGCGGGCAAGGCAGCCGGCAAAGACGTCTACGTGCTCGCGCTGCGCATCAACGGCAGCTGCCACTACCTGCGCATGGACTCCTCGCCCTCCGCATCCCGCCTGATACCCCTGTGGCTCGCCCCCGCCTCCGAGCAGGAGCCCTGCGGCGCGGACCAGGCGGCGACCGCTTCCGCCCTGTACGGAATCGACCCGGCCAAGGCCGGATAACGGCAGGCGCCGGGGAACTCGGCGGCGAGCGGGCGTGACCAGGAACGGCCCCCGACCATACGTACTGGTCGGGGGCCGTTCACCTGCGGTGGGTGTGGGATTTGAACCCACGGTGACATCGCTGCCACGACGGTTTTCAAGACCGTTCCCTTAGGCCGCTCGGGCAACCCACCTCGTGCCGGCGGCGGGCAGCTGCCCGCTTTCGACGCGAGGACAGCCTAGCCGGTCAGCTGTCGCCCTTGCGCTCGCCCAGGGTGACTTCGGCGGTCGACGTCTTGCCGTCGCGCTTGTACGTCAGCGTGACCTTGTCGCCCGGCTTGTGGGTCCAGATCTCACCGATCAGGGTCGGGCCGCTGTCGACCACAGTGTCGTTGAACTTCGTGATGACGTCGCCCGGCTTGAGGCCCGCCTCGGCCGCGGGGCCGCCCTTCGTCACCGCTTCCGTGCCGCTCGCGCCCTGGTCCGAGATGACCGCGCCGCCGGTCTTCTCGTCCATGGTCACCGTGGCGCCGATGACCGGGTAGACCGGCTTGCCGGTCTTGATCAGTTGCTCGGCGACGTTCTTCGCCTGGTTGATCGGGATCGCGAAGCCGAGGCCGATGGAGCCGGCCTGGCTCTGGCCGGTGCTGCTGCCGGTCGACTGGATCGCCGAGTTGATCCCGATGACCGCGCCGCCGGCGCTCAGCAGCGGACCGCCGGAGTTGCCCGGGTTGATCGAGGCGTCGGTCTGCAGGGCGCTCATGTACGAGTTGCTGCCGCCGGAGCCGTCACCGGAGGCGACCGGGCGGTTCTTGGCGCTGATGATGCCCGTGGTGACCGTGTTGGACAGGCCGAACGGGGCGCCGATCGCGATCGTCGAATCGCCCACCGCCACCTGGTCCGAGTTGCCCAGCGCCAGCGGGGTGAGCCCCTTCGGCGGGTCCTTCAGCTTCAGCACCGCGACGTCGTAGCCCTCGGCCCGGCCGACCACCTCGGCGCCGTACTTCTTGCCGTTCGAGAATGTCGCCGTGAGCTGGCCGTTGTCCGCTGCGGAGGCCACCACGTGGTTGTTCGTGAGGATGTGGCCCTCCTTGTCGTACACGAAGCCGGTGCCGGTGCCGCCCTCGCCGTCGCCGCCCTGCGCGTCGATGGTGACCACGCTCGGCAGCGCCTTGGCCGCCACACCCGCGACCGTGCCCGGGTCGCGCTTGAGGTCCTGCGGGTTGGCCGACGCCGCGACGGTGGTCGAACCGGACGAGCCGGAGCTGTCGTTGCTGTCCGCGGCCCAGTAGCCGAGGGCTCCGCCGACTCCGCCCGCCACGAGCGCTGCCACGACCGCCGCCGCCACCAGACCGCCCGCCCCTCGCTTACGGGGAGCGTCGGGGGTCTGCAGCTGGCCGGGCGGGCCCCACACCGGGCCGCCGCCGTGGCCTCCTTGGGCTCCATGGGCACCGTGGGCGTAGGCGGGAACTGCGGGCGGCGGCGGGGGCCAGCCGGCGTCCGCCGCCGACTGCGGTACGGGGGGAGGCGTGTGCGGCTGCGGCGCCGGGGGGACCTGGGCCATGGGCGTGGTCGCCGGGTCGTGCGCAGGCGGGACCTGCGGCTGCGCGGCGGTCACGTCCGGCTGCGGCGGTGCCGGAGGCGTGCTTCCAGGAAAGCCCTGGGGAGCATCGGCCGGCACTGGAGGTGCGGACGGAACGGACGGGGCGGCCTCGGCCGCGTTGCCCTCGTTGTCCTCGTTCTCTGTGCTCACAGCTCTATACTCCTCGGTTCCACATCATCATTCGGCAAGAGATCCGCTGTGTACGTGTCTGGAGTCAGCTTTTCCCACAGCACGTCAGACCACTGTAAGCAGGACCTGTGCATCCGCGCACGCGTCTTTACATCGGGCAAAACGGCCTCCCTCCGCAGGGTTCGCGCACCCGGGCCCGCCGGTGACACCATGACGCGGTGACCCAAGCACGGCAGCAGCACACCACGCAGCATCCCATCCAGGTCATCGCACACCGAGGCGCGTCCGACGACGCCCCCGAGCACACCCTGGCCGCGTACCGGAAGGCGATCGAGGACGGCGCCGACGCCCTGGAGTGCGACGTACGGCTCACCGCCGACGGCCACCTCGTATGCGTGCATGACCGTCGGGTGAACCGTACGTCCAACGGTCGCGGCGCCGTCTCCGCCCTGGAGCTCTCCGAGCTCGCCGCACTCGACTTCGGCTCGTGGAAGGACCGCGACGAGTCGGAGTCCCCGGACTGGGACCCGGTGCCGGGCGAGCTCACCTCCGTACTGACCCTGGAACGGCTGCTGGAACTGCTCGTCGAGACGAGAGCGGCCGGGCGGCCGCTGCAGCTGGCCATCGAGACCAAGCACCCGACCCGCTGGGCCGGGCAGGTCGAGGAGCGGCTGCTGCATCTGCTGAAGCGCTTCGAACTCGACGCACCACCGGCCGAGGGCCCCTCACCGGTCCGCATCATGAGCTTTTCGGCCCGCTCCCTGCACCGCATCCGGGAGGCCGCACCGAGTCTGCCCACCGTCTATCTGATGCAGTTCGTCTCGCCGCGGCTGCGTGACGGACGGCTGCCGGCCGGGGCCCTGATCGCAGGTCCCGGCATGCGGATCGTGCGCAGCCACCCCGGCTACATCGACCGCCTGCACCGCGCGGGCCACCGGGCCCACGTCTGGACGGTGAACGAACCGGAGGACGTCGACCTCTGCATCCGGCTCGGAGTCGAGGCGATCATCACCAACCGCCCGAAGCAGGTCCTGTCCCAATTGGGCCGCTCTTAGTATCAGTAACAGGGAGTACACCGGCGCATTCGAGGTGTACTCGATCGTTGCGAGTGCGTCACTGTCAGACCACTGGCCGGTTTCCGGCCCAGCCCAGGGGGGCATCCACACCGTGGCGTGGGGCAAAGGAGGTCTCGGGGGTGGCGTTGGTGGTGGCACAAGAAGTGCCCACGTCGTCGAGCATGGCCGTACCCCATGGCCCTGCGGGCGTGGGTCAGGCACGACACCGGATGCGTGAGCAGTTGCGCACCCACGGAGTGTCGGATTCGGTCGTCGACGATGCTGTATTGATCCTTTCCGAACTGCTCAGCAACGCCTGCCGTCACGGCAGGCCACTGGGCCGGCACAGCGACGTGGGCGAGGGCGACGTGCGCGCCGCCTGGCGCGTCGACAGAACAGGCGGGCTGACCGTCGAGGTGACGGACGGAGGCGGTCCGACCCGACCGGTTCCGGCCACTCCATCGGTAACCGCCCGCGGCGGCCGGGGGCTCAACATCATCAGCGCGCTCGCCAAGAAGTGGGGCGTACGCGACGACTCCTCCGGCGAGGTCACGGTCTGGGTGCTGGTCGACGAAGGAGCCGACGAGAGTGCCGGCGGCGGCGTCGGTGGAGGACTCGGCGAGGGAGCCGGCGGACGGGTCGGCGACGGACCGCAGCGCCCCGGCGGACGGGGCAACGGCCGGGTGACGGGCGCATCCGCGCTGCCCGTCGTACCGGGGCTCGACGGGCTGGATCTCGCCGACGCGTTCGACGACGCGGGCTGACCCGGGGGCAGAGCACTCCGCCCGGCCCCCGGTGAAGCACGCCGCGGTAGCGGGAGCGCGACACCGGGAGCGCGACACCGGGAGCGCCATACCGGCAGAGCCATACGGCAGCGCGATAGCGGGAAGGCCCAGCCGTGCAGGTGCCTTCGGCCGGCCGCCTTCCCCGCGCTCCGTGGCTGTCGGCGGCCGGTGCGGCCGGGCAGCTGCGCAACGGGCACCGTAAGGACGGCTAGGCTCGCGGCCCAGACCGCACTGTCGCAACCGTCGCAACCGGGAGAAAGCCCACCATGGCCAAGAAGCGCCCTCAGACCAAGGCCGGGAAGCAGCAACTCAAGGACGGCGAGATCCCGGTGGTCGGGGCTCGCGAGCCCTGCCCGTGCGGTTCGGGCCGCCGTTACAAGGCCTGCCACGGCCGCGCCGCCGCCCAGGCCGTGACCGAGCTGGTCCAGCGCCCCTTCGAGGGGCTGGCCGGCGAATGCGACTGGGTCGCGCTGCGCGAGCTGGTCCCCGCAGCCACGGTCGAGCTGACGCTGAAGGGCGGGCTGCCCTCGGGCGTACCGTCCGTCACGCTCGCGACCGTGCTCCCGATGGCCTGGCCCGCGCTGCGCCGTGACGACGGCTCGGTCCTGCTCGCCCTGCAGAACGACACCTCCTCCGGCGACCTCAGCCGGGACCTCGCCGACACCCTGCAGCGGGCCCTGGAGACCGAGCCCGGTTCGCCGGTCGCCGCCCGCCGCGTCCCGGCCGACGGCCCCCGGCTGCAGGATGTACTGGACCCGGACGCGCCGTTCGCGCCCGCCGTGCACTCCGGCTTCGAGTTCTGGGTGCCGGACTCGGAGAACGCCACGGCCGAGGTGTCCGCCTCCCTGGAGCGCGCGAACGAAGCCGCGATCCCGACCGTCCTGCTCACCGGGGTCGACGCCGCCTACTGGTGCGAGACGCCGGACAAGAACCACCTCCGGTGGGTCATGCCGCACCCCGAGGAGCAGCTCCTCGACGCGCTCGCCCGGCTGCACGCCGCCGGCGTCTCGTCCCTCGGCGAGGGCACCCGGCTGGTCGGCTCCTTCCGCGCGCACGGCCTGATGGTCCCGGTCTGGGATCTGCCGAGCGCGATGGGGGCCGAGGAGTGCGAGAAGCCCGCAGCGGTATTCGCCGAGCGGCTGGCAACGGCGCTCGCTTCGGACGCGCCCCTCACCCCCGAGGAGCGCCGGGCGCGCGGCGGGCTCACCAACCGCCAGGTGACGCTCAGCTGACAGTGACCACTACCCGGGCCGTACGGTGACTCGCGTCACAACTCGCCGTACTGACAGGTAAATCGCTGTCCGAATACGTGAGATCGAATTTGCGAACGGCAGATCTCTTGTTACCGTTCTAGAAGCCCGGTCGCTGGTGCATCCCCCGTCGCCAGCGATCGGGCATCCTCATTTCCGGGTACGGCGCCCACCGGCGCATCACGCGGCGCGCGCGCCGCGCACAGACCTGATGCAGGTCCCCGGACGAGCCCCCCGGAAACACCGGCCCCGCGCCGCCCTTTCCCCTGGCCCCGCCACGTCTCACAACGCCCCCAGCAGCCCGGACAGCCGGGGCGGGCAAGCAGGACCGCAGGTAGGCAGCGCAGCCGTGGCCTCGGGGCCTGCGCCAACCCGACGCGGGCGGCAGGGCGCAGTCGCGTTCCAGCACGTGCCCGAAGGTCCGGACGGCGCCGGACAACTACCGGCGCGGTCCCCCTAAAGAGAACCTCGAACATTCCTCGAACGTGTTTCGCGTGAAGTGTCGGACGGAGCATCGGATGACACATGGGACCAGGCATCGGATGAGGCACCGAGCGAGGCATCGCGCGAGTTCGAATGAGGCATCAGAAAGCCCACCTTCGAACGGCTTTGTAGCGGCGGGCTTTGCGCACAGCCGTTACGAGCCCGGCCGGCGGCCGATGAGAGCCGAAGGCCCGGCAACGCACCGTTCCGGGCGCCGGGCAATTCCCGGCGGGGCGCCCGCTTCCCCGGCCCGAGGGAATTTCTGACGGTGCGCCGGGAATTGCACCCCGCCCCCGCACCACCGCCGCCCCACGCCCCCGGCTCACGCCTCGAGCCCCCGCCCCGTTCCCCGTCCCCCCGTCCCTCGTCAGTAGGCGAGCCGGCTTCCGCCGTCCGGTGCACCGTTGCTCGCCTCGACCAGCGCGTCCAGCACCGTCCCCACATCCGGCAGCCACGGCGAGGCGGCCGCCGCGACGGGCGCTCCGCCCGTCAGGCGCAGCCGGGAGACCCGGGCCGGCGCCCGCACCCAGCGCACCTGCCCCGCGCCGGTTCCGGACGGCGGAAGGACGAGGTAGCCGCCCTCACCGTGGAACCGCAGCGAGCTGGGCACCCAGTCCTGTGCGTGCAGCAGTTCCCCGAGCCGTTCGAGGGTGTACGGGGCGACCAGCAGCGACCACCGGGTCGGCGTCGCCACCACGGGGCCCAGCCGCACCCCCATCCGGTCGAGTTCGGCCAGCGCTCCGGCGCCGACCGCCGCCGGCAGGCTCAGCGCGCACGGCGCCCGCCCGCCGGTGGCCAGTACGACCGGCGCGGTCGGCCGGTTCGTCCACCACCAGCGGACCATTCGCGGGTCGGTGGTCGCCGCGAGCAGTCCGGGGTCGAAGGGGTGTGCGCCGGGCACGGCGCACTCTGGATCGGGGCAGGCGCAGCCGCGCTCACCGCGGCCGTCGGCCGCCCGCAGCCCCGCTCCCGGGAGTACGGGCCACTGCCACTCGGTAGCACAGGTCAGGGCCGCGTCGAGCTGGGCGGGCCCGTCCCGGAACCGGAGCCTGCGTCGCCTTCCGAGGATCTCGCGCATGAGCGCTCGTTCCTTTCCGTTGAACGCCGAGGGTCCACATCACACCACGCGTGCGTCACATCGCGTGTGCGGAATTTCACTGTGTGTACGTGCTCGTCGAGCCTGCGGTACGGGTTGGTCGTCGCTACCGAGCGTGAGCCGTGCTGAGCCGAATCGAGCCGGTTCCAGTCGAAAATCGTGGCCAGGCGCAGAGCGCGTATCGCGCCTGCCGTCCGTGCGTACAACCTCGCCACTCGGGGGTGGGGCGTGGCCGTCACAGAAGAGGACGTCCGGGCCCGCTGCCAGGTTCCGGGGGCGGTGGGAACCACCCCTGGCCATCTATCGATTACGTACCCAGCATGCCCGCAATGACGCTCCCCCCGGGACTTCACCCCGAGAGCACCCCCTGCCGAGCAGCCCCAGTCGACCGCAAATGGCTACAGCTGGGTGCATTTTTTGGCCAAGTTCACTATCACTTGGACACCACAAATCCCGTGGGGACAATGCTGGACATCACGTTACTTGTGCGTGTACATGTGGATGCACTGATAGCGGCGCAGAATGACATGGGGGTTTGCGATGCTATTCGACGAAACACACCAGTCGGAAAGCCGGCAACCATGAGCGCCCCACACCTTCCGAAAGTGGCTGGAATCGATCCCACAGTTCCGGTTTCGACGCACACTGACGGGCCTCTCTCCGAGGTTCCCGCCGCCCCCAGCGCGTTCCTCCAGGACCGTCTGGCGGGCTGGGTCTCCGACCTCACCACGCTGCACGAGCTCACCGAGCGGCTGGCCAGAACCAGCACCCTGGACGACGCACTTCACGAGCTGCTCGACGCCGGTGCCGCTCTGGTGGGCGCCCGCCGCGGGCTGATCGTCTTCGAACCGTCCGACCGCCGTGGCCCCGTCAGCACCATCGGCCTCGGCCTGGCCCACGCCGAGCTCGGCCAGATCGAGACGGTGCCGCGCAGCGCGACGTCCTACGGGCGCATCCTGGAAGGTCTGCCCAACCCCGAGGGCCCGCTGACCACCCCCGACCTGCTCGGCGACACCGGTCTCGACCCCCGCAGACGCGAGGTGGCCGCCCGGCTCGGCTACGCCGCCAGCTACGCACTGCCGATCACCACCGACCGGACCGGCCGGCTCGCCGCCGCCGTCTGGCTGTACGACGAACCCGCCGAACCCCTGGAGCGCCAGCGCCACCTGGCAGGTCTGTACGCCGGATACGCCGCCGAGCACCTGGCCCGGCTGCTGGAGCTGGAACGGGCCAGGGCCGATGTCGCCACCGTCACCGAGGAGCTCCTGCCCAGCCGGATGCCCCGGGTCCCCGGCGTGGAACTGGCGGTACGCCACCACGCGGCCCCGCAGGGCGGCAACGACTGGTACGACGCGCTGGCCCTGCCGGAGGGTGCGCTCGGCCTCGCCGTCGGCTCGGTGAGCGGTTCCGGGCCGAGCGCCCTGGCCGCGATGGGCCGGCTGCGGGCCGGTCTGCGGGCGTACGCGGTGATGGAGGGCGAGGACCCGGTCGCCGTACTCTCCGATCTTGAGCTCCTGCTGCGGCTCACCGAACCCGCCCGGTCCGCGACCGCTCTCTTCGCCTACTGCGAGCCGGCCCGGCGCAAGATCCTGCTGGCCGGGGCCGGGCACACCCCGCCGCTGATCATCGGTGAGCGGCGCACCGAGTACGTCGAGACGACCCTGTCCGCGCCGCTGGGCATGCTCGCCTGCTGGGAGGCGCCGAGCGTGGAGATCGAACCGGCGCCCGGCGAGACCGTACTGCTGTACACCGACGGCCTGCTGCGCCGGGCCGGGGACTCGATGGACCGGGCGTTCACCCGGCTCCACTCGGCGGCGGCGAGCGTCCCGAGGGCGCTGCGCCATGACGCCGCCTCGGTTGCCGACCATGTGCTGCGCACCGTGCTGCCCGACGGGCCCGAGCAGGGTGACGACACCGAGGACGTGGTCCTGCTGGCGGCACGGTTCGGCTGAGCCGCCCCGCGCGCCCCGGACGCTCCCGGTACGGGACCTTCCGGTAAGAGGTCTTCCGGCCCTGGGCCCCCTTCCGTACGCCCGTACGATGGTGGGGGTCCAGTGTCGTATCAAGGAGAGACAAGTCGTGTCTGAGGAGCTCACCCCGGAGAACCCGGAGACCGAAGAGGCAGAGCCGGTCAAGCAGCGGAAGAACGGCCTGTACCCGGGCGTCTCCGACGAGCTCGCCGCGAGCATGAAGTCCGGTTGGGCCGACACCGAGCTGCACGGGCTGGAGCCGATCGCTCAGGCCGGGCACACCGCCGACCGCCGCGCCGCGCTCTCCGCGCGCTTCCCCGGTGAGCGGCTGGTCATTCCGGCAGGCAGGCTGAAGACCCGTTCCAACGACACCGAGTACGCCTTCCGCGCCTCCACCGAGTACGCGTACCTCACCGGTGACCAGACCCAGGACGGCGTCCTCGTACTGGAGCCGAAGGACGGCGGCCACGAGGCGACCGTCTACCTGCTGCCGCGCTCCGACCGTGAGAACGGCGAGTTCTGGCTCGACGGACAGGGCGAGCTGTGGGTCGGCCGCCGTCACTCCCTCACCGAGGCCGAGCAGCTGCTCGGCATCCCGGCGAAGGACGTACGGGAGCTGCCCGCCGCGCTGACCGAGGCCACCGGCCCGGTCCGCAGCGTCCGCGGCCACGACGCCGTCATCGAGGCCGCGCTGACCGACAAGGTCACCGCGGAGCGCGACGAGGAACTGCGCGTCTTCCTCTCCGAGGCACGCGTGGTCAAGGACGCCTTCGAGGTCTCCGAGCTGACGAAGGCCTGCGACATCACCGCGCGCGGCTTCGAGGACGTCGTGAAGGTCCTCGACAAGGCCGAGGCGACGAGCGAGCGCTACATCGAGGGAACGTTCTTCCTGCGCGCCCGCATCGAGGGCAACGACATCGGCTACGGCTCGATCTGTGCCGCGGGCCCGCACGCCACCACCCTGCACTGGGTACGCAACGACGGCGCGGTGCGCTCCGGCGAGCTGCTGCTGCTCGACGCCGGCGTGGAGACCAACGACCTCTACACCGCCGACGTGACCCGCACCCTTCCCATCAACGGCACATTCACGCCGCTGCAGCGGAAGATCTACGACGCGGTGTACGAGGCCCAGGAAGCCGGTATCGCCGCGGTGAAGCCCGGCGCGGCCTTCCGGGACTTCCACGACGCCGCGCAGCGCGTCCTGACCGAGAAGCTCGTCGAGTGGGGCCTGCTCGGCGACCGGACCGTGGACGAGGTCCTGGAGCTGGGGCTCCAGCGCCGCTGGACCCTGCACGGCACCGGCCACATGCTCGGCATGGACGTCCACGACTGCGCCGCCGCGCGGACGGAGTCGTACGTCAACGGAACGCTGGAGCCCGGGGTGTGCCTCACCGTCGAGCCCGGTCTCTACTTCCAGGCCGACGACCTGACCGTCCCCGAGGAGTACCGAGGCATCGGCGTCCGGATCGAGGACGACATCCTCGTCACCGAGGACGGCAACCGGAACCTCTCGGACAAGCTGCCCCGGCAGGCCGACGAGGTCGAGGCGTGGATGGGCCGGCTCAAGGGCTGACCCGCCGCCGGCCGGTCACGGCCGTCGACGCGCGCCGGAGGGCGCCCTGCTCAGGAGACCATGAGCAGGGCGCCCTCCCGCCATTTCAGGATCTTGTCGAAGCTCACCACGGCACCGCCGCGCCCCGGCCTGTTGCCGAAGTGGACGTGATCGGCGAGCTCCTCGATCAGACAGAGCCCGCGCCCGCTCTCTGCGGCCGGCGGCGGATGCCCGGCCTGCTTCGGCTGGCACTGCCGAAGTTGGTGCTGCGGCTGCTGCTGCGACTGCTGTTGGTGCTGCGGTTGGTGCTTGTTCTGCTGTTGCTGAGGTTGCTGCTGCTGTTGCTGTGCGGCGTCGCGAAGCGTGCGTCGCGCGGGGAAGCCGGGGCCCGAGTCCGCGACTTCGATACGGCACTTCTCGCCGTCCAGATACGCGGTGACCCGGTACTGCCCGCAGGCCGTAGCGGACGGCTCCTCCCAAGCGTCCCAGTGATCCCCGGCCTCGTCCGTGCCTCCACGGGCCCCGTCGCGCGCACCGCCGTGCTCGACGGCGTTCGCACAGGCCTCGCTGAGCGCGACCGACAGGTCGAAGGAGATATCCGGGTCCACGCCTGCGGATTCCATCGTGCCCAGCAGGAAACGACGGGCGAGCGGAACGCTCGCAGCTTCGCGCCGCAGATGGAGTGACCACCAAATGCTCATGCTCCAGCCTCCTGGCTGCGGCTCGACATACCGATACGTATTGCCGCCCTGTGCCATTCGTAAGCACGGACGGGATGTGAGACCGCTCATTCGGCGGATACCCGGGCTCACCACACCTGTGCATGCCCGGCCCACAGGACCTCTCCTACCCCGTCCGCAACCGTCCCCAACAGCGCGGTGTGCAGCCAATCGGGCGGAAGGTGACCTTCCGGACCTGCCGTACGGCGGACGGGGGCGCAGTGCGATGATGACCCCGCCATGTCTACGTCTGTGGGACGCGCCGGAGCCGGTCTGCGGCTTTTGAGGGCCGCGGTGTTCGCCGCGGTCTGCGTCGCGTTGTCCGCGGCCGGACACGCGATGGCGGCCTGCGCGGCGGTACCCGGGTGGACCCTGCTCGCCGGGTTCCTCGGGATCCTGGCGGTGGCGGTGGCACTGGCCGGCCGCGAACGCTCACTGCCGTCGATCGCCGCGGCCCTGGCCGGCGGACAGATCGCCCTGCACACGCTCTTCGGTGTCGGTACGCACGCCGCCGCGCCGCAGACCGCGGCGGCCGGTGACGACTCGCTGATCCGGTTCGCGGCGAGCCTCGTCTGCGGTGCGGGCCCCGCCCAGTTGAACGCGGCGGACGCCCATCGCATCGTCACCACCGCGGGCATCGACCCGGCATCGGTCACCGCGCAGGCGCATCAGCACATGGCCGCCGCGCCCTCCGACGGCATGACCGGCTCCGGTGCGGCCGGCCTCGCCGGAATGTTCCCCAGCCTGCCCATGCTGCTCGGCCACCTGCTGGCGGCGCTGGCCACCGGCTGGCTGCTGCGGCGCGGCGAGATCGCCCTGTTCCGGCTCGCCCGGCTCTCGGCGCACGGCGCCCAGCAGGTCGCGGCCGGAGCCCGGCTGCGGGCGCTGCGCGCGGCGCTCGTCCTCGTATCCGCGCTGCACACCGGCCTTCCGGACGGGCCCGCGAACGGGCCTCGCACGCTGCGCACGGCGGTGGACGCACCGGCCCCGGCCACCGGGGATCCCCTGCAGCACATGGTGATCAGGCGCGGGCCGCCACCCGCATTCGCTCTCGCAGCCTGACGCGACACCCGCCACCTCCACACGACGCACGCGCAACCCTCGCAGGCACCTCACCGGTGCGGGCGCGGGGCGGCGCGCACGCGCCGCTCGTGAGGGGAAGAGGTGTCGCGATGCCGCCGCGCACCCGCGTGGCGGAGCACCTCTCCTTCGTGCTTTGTGGAGTGATCCCTGACATGAACGTTTCCCGCATCGCCCTCGCCGGCGGCGTCGCCGCGTCCACCGTGCTGATCCTCGCCGGTACGGCCTCCGCCCACGTCAGCGTCCAGCCGCAGGGCGAGGCCGCCAAGGGCGGTTACGCCGTCATCAACTTCAAGGTCCCCAACGAGCGCGACGACGCCGCGACGACCAAGCTCGAGGTCAACTTCCCGACCGACCACCCGCTGGCCTCCGTCATGCCGCAGCCCGTGCCCGGCTGGAACATCAAGGTCACCACGAGCAAGCTGGCCAAGCCGCTCGACATGCACGGCAAGAAGATCAACGAGGCCGTCTCCAAGGTCACCTGGACCGCGGACGGCGGCAAGATCGAGCCCGGCCGCTTCCAGCAGTTCCCGCTCTCCGTCGGCCAGCTCCCCGAGGACGCCGACCAGCTGGTGTTCAAGGCCATCCAGACGTACGACAACAAGGAAGTCGTCCGCTGGATCGAGGAGCAGAAGGACGGGGCCGAGGAGCCCGAGAGCCCCGCTCCGGTCCTCAAGCTGACCGCCGCCACCGACGACGCGCACGGCGCGGCCGCCGGCTCCGAGGACAAGAACGCCGCGGCGGAACAGTCGAAGGACGAGAAGACGACGGCCTCGGCGTCCTCCTCCGCGAGCGACACCACGGCCCGCGTTCTCGGCATCGTCGGCATCGTCATCGGCGTCGCCGGTGTCGCCTTCGGCGTTCTGGCCGGCCGGCGCCGTACCGCCTGACCATCTCCACAAGCCCCACCCGCCACACCCACCCTCAGGAATCAGTGCTCCATGGTTAAGAAGTCTGTGCTGGCCGCGGCGCTCGTCGCCGCGGCCGCGCTCACCCTGTCCGCCTGCGGCGGCAGTGACAACGAAAGCAAGAAGCCGATCGCCGATGTCTCGACGGAGGCGAAGACCAAGGCCGCGACGGTGCTCGACGATCCGTTCACCAAGCCGAATCTCGTCCTCACCGACACCCACGGCAAGAAGTACGACCTCCGCGAGAAGACCAAGGGCAAGCCGACACTCATCTACTTCGGCTACACCAACTGCCCCGACGTCTGCCCGCTCATCATGAGCAACATCGCGATCGCCAAGAAGTCCCTCCCGCAGGCAGAGCGGGACAAGCTCCAGGTCGTCTTCGTCACCACCGACCCGGAGCGGGACACCCCGTCCTCGCTGGGCAGCTGGCTCAAGTCCCAGGATCCGTCGTTCATCGGTCTCACCGGCGACTTCCCGACCATCCAGGCGGGCGCCCGGCAGATCGGCATCGGTATCGACGCGCCGAAGAAGGAGAAGGACGGCACGATCGTCTCGATGCACGGCTCGCAGGTCATGGCGTTCTCGCCGAAGACCGACAAGGGATACGTGCTGTACAGCGAGGACACCACGCCCGACGACTACACCAAGGACCTCCCCAAGCTTCTCAAGGGGGGGACTCCGTGAACCGCCGCACCGTCCTCGCCGGCGTCCTGGCCCTCTCCACGGGCCTGGCGCTGGCGGGGTGCTCCTCCCCGGACAGCAAGCCGGAGCTGAAGGTCACCGGCGCGTTCATGCCGCAGCCCGTCAACGACATGGCGGCAGCCTTCCTCGTCGTGCAGAACAGCGGCGGCAGTTCCGACCGGCTGACCTCTGTCACCAGCCCGCTCTCGGACAACGTCACGATCCACGAGACGAAGAACCAGGCGATGCGCATGGTGACGTCCTTCGCCGTGCCCGCAGGCGGTGAGCTGGACCTCGAACGCGGTGGAAACCACATCATGTTCATGAAGCTCAAGCAGCAGCCGAAGCAGGGCGAGAAGGTGTCCATGGAGCTGCACTTCGAGAAGGCCGGCCCGATCAAGGTCGACCTTCCCGTGAAGGAGACCACCCACAACCCGAAGAAGCAGTGAGGGACTGACACACCATGACAGCCACCGCCCCGCCCTTCGGGCCGCCCCCGTCCGTACCCGCCATACGCAGGCCGCTCGCCGCGGCCGGACTCCTCGCCGCGCTCGTCGGCGTGGTGTTCGGCCTGCTGCTGGCGGTCGCGGGTCCCGCGTCGGCTCACGCCGCACTCACAGGGAGCGATCCACAGGACGGGGCGGTCGTCGCGACCGCCCCCGAACAGGTCACGCTGACCTTCTCCGAGCAGGTCGCCGTGGGCGAGGGCTCCATCCGGATCCTGGACCCGAACGGCAAGCGCGCCGACACCGAGGCCGCCCCGCTCGACCTGCACAGCGGCTCCACCGTGAAATACGGCGTCGCCCTGCACACCGGTCTGCCCGACGGCACGTACACCGTCGCCTGGCAGGCCGTCTCCGCCGACAGCCATCCGGTCTCCGGCGCCTTCACCTTCTCCATCGGAGCCCCCTCCAAGACCGCCGTCGCCCTCCCCGACAGCGAGGCCGGAGGCGGCCTCGTCGGCACGCTCTACGGCATCGCGCGCTACGCCGCGTACGCCGGCTTCATCGTGCTCGCGGGCGGCGCGGCCTTCGTCCTGGCCTGCTGGCAGCGCGGGGCGGGCGCCCGCCCGCTGCAACGCCTCGTGGTACGCGGCTGGATGACCCTCACCGCGGCCACCCTCGCCATGCTGCTGCTGCGCACCCCCTACACCGGTTCCGGGAAGCTCGCGGACGCCTTCGACCTCGACGGACTGCAGGCGGTCCTCGACACCAAGCCGGGCGCAGCACTCGTCTCACGGCTGCTGCTGCTCGGCGCCAGTGCGCTGTTCATCGCCGTCCTGTTCGGGGCGTACGCGAAGCGCGAGGACGCGCGCGAGAAGGCGGACCTCACCTTCGGCCTCGCCGCCGGCGGCGCGGTCATCGCCGCCGGGATCGCCGCGACCTGGGCGCTCGCCGAGCACGCGTCGACCGGCATCCAGTCGGGGATCGCCATGCCGGTCGACGTACTCCACCTGCTCGCCGTGGCCACCTGGCTGGGCGGGCTCGCGGCGCTGCTGGTCGCCCTGTACCGCACCCCCGATGTCACCGCCGACGCCGTGCGGCGCTTCTCCCGGATCGCGTTCGGCAGTGTGCTCGTGGTCGTCGCCACCGGGATCTACCAGTCCTGGCGCCAGCTCGGTTCCTGGTCCGCGCTGACCGACACCGGATACGGGCAGCTGCTGCTCGTGAAGGTGGGGCTCGTCGCGGTCCTGGTCGGGGTCGCGTCGTTCTCCCGCCGGTGGACGGGGAGGCTGGCGTCGGGCGGGAGCGCGGGTACGGCACCGGCGGCTGCGGCTGCGGCTGCGGCTGCGGCTGCGGCTGCGGCTGCGGCTGCGGCTGACAACGAAGGCGCAGCGGCGGCGGGGGCAGTTGGGGAGGCCGAAGCAGAAGTAGAGCCCCAGGCCGCGCTCAATGTCGCGGCCCAGGCCGAGGCCCCGTCGGTGCCGACGTCGTCGTCGGACGGCCCTACGCCGTCGTCGGACGGCTCGGCGTCGCAGGACCCCGCGCGGGCCGTCCAGCTCGCACGGCAGAAGGCCGCCGTGGCCACCGCCGAGAAGAAGCGGGTGCGTGACGCCGACCCCGACCGCTCCGGCCTCCGCCGCTCGGTGCTGGCCGAAGTCGGCGTCGCGGTGGCCCTGCTGGTGGTAACCACCATCCTGACGTCGACCGAGCCGGGCCGTACCGAGGAGGAGGCGGCCCGTGCGTCGAACGCGGCCGCCGCCCCGGCCGCGAGCGGTCCCGTCAACCTCACGCTGCCGTTCGACACCGGCGGCAAGAACGGCAAGGGCACGGTCGAGGTGGACATCGACCCGGGCGGTACCGGGGCCAATGCGGTCCACGTCTGGATCGAGGGCGCCAGCGGGAAGGCCATGGACGTCCCCGAGGTGAAACTCGCCCTCACCCTGAAGTCCAAGGACATCGGCCCCCTTCCGGTGGTTCCGGTCCGGCTGACCGAGGGGCACTGGACCGCCACCGGCCTCCAGATCCCGATGGCGGGCGACTGGACCGTCGCGGCGACCGTACGGACGTCGGACATCGACCAGACGACGGTCGAGAAGAACGTGAAGATCGGCTGAGCAGGACCGTGAGCAAAGACAGTTCGAACATCGCAGGCAAGACAGCCAAGGCAGGCAGCCGCGGCGGCTCCGGCACCGCAGGCCGCTCCGGCAGCGGAAGCAGCGCGGCCGGCGGCGCCGGTTCACAGCCGCCCGGCGCCCTCTCGCGGCGGCGGCTGCTCGGCACAGCAGGCGCGGCCGGGGCCACCGGGCTGGTGCTCGGGGCCGCCGGTGGGGCGACCGGCTACGCCGCGACGCGGGACGAGGCGCCCACCGCCCTGACCTCCGTGGGCTCCTCCGAGGTGATGTTTCACGGGAAACATCAGCCGGGCATCACCACCCCGCTCCAGGCGAGCGGCCATCTCATCGCCTTCGACCTGGCCCCCGGCACCGGCCGGAAGGAGGCGGCCGCGCTGATGCGCCGCTGGTCAGCCGCCACGCAGCGACTGATGGCAGGCGAGCCCACCGCCGGTGGCGCGGCGGACGGCACGGGGCACGACACCGGTATCGCACTGGATGCCGGGCCGTCATCGCTGACCGTCACCTTCGGCTTCGGCGCCACCTTCTTCGAACGCACGGGCCTGGCCGACCGCCGGCCGCCGGGGCTCGACCCGCTGCCGCCGTTCTCCGCCGACCACCTCGACAGCGCCCGTTCCAACGGC
The DNA here is from genome assembly GCF_003751445.1 of Streptomyces sp. 840.1. NCBI lineage: Bacteria > Bacillati > Actinomycetota > Actinomycetes > Kitasatosporales > Streptomycetaceae > Streptomyces > Streptomyces sp. 840.1. The sequence goes on from NZ_RJUU01000001.1 coordinate 2,174,563, forward strand.
GACCTCTGGGTGCAGATCGGCGCCGACGACGCGCTCGTCGCGTTCCACGCACTGCGGGCCGTGCAGAAGGAGGCCGCTTCGACGGCCACCGTGCGCTGGCAGATGAACGGCTTCAACCGCACACCCGGCGCCACCGCCAAGCCGATGACCGCCCGCAATCTGATGGGCCAGATCGACGGCACCGGCAATCCGAAACCGGCCGACAACGACTTCGACCGGCGCATCTTCGTCCCGTCCGGCGCCGCTGACACGAAGTACGAATGGCTGGCCGGCGGCTCGTACGCGGTCGTCCGGCGGATCAGGATGCTGCTCGACGACTGGGAGAAGCTCCCGGTGGAACGCCAGGAACGGGTCATCGGCAGACGCAAGGCGGACGGGGCCCCGCTCAGCGGCGGCACCGAGACCACCACCATGGATCTCGACAAGGCGGGCCCCGACGGCAAGCTCCTGATCCCCGACAACGCGCACGCCCGGATCTCCTCCCCGGAGCGCAACAGCGGAGCGGCCATGCTCCGCCGCCCGTTCTCGTACCACGACGGAATCGCCACCGACGGCACCCCGGACGCCGGGCTGCTGTTCATCTGCTGGCAGGCGGATCCGCTGCGGGGCTTCGTACCGGTGCAGCGCAAACTCGACCGGGGAGACGCCCTGTCGCCCTTCCTCCGTCACGAGGCGAGCGGCCTCTTCGCGGTGCCGGGCGGTGCGGCGGCCGGGGAGTACGTGGGGCAGCGGTTGTTGGAGTCCTGAGCCACCCCGGCGCATTAGGGTGACGGTATGTCCGCCACGCGCTACGCCTATCTCGGCCCCGAAGGCACCTTCACCGAGGTCGCCCTCCGTACGCTCCCGGAAGCCGCCACCCGCGAACTCGTCCCGATGGTCTCCGTGCCGGCGGCGCTGGACGCGGTGCGCAACGGCACGGCGGCAGCGGCACTCGTACCGATCGAGAATTCCGTCGAGGGCGGCATCACCACCACCCTGGACCAGCTCACCAGCGGCGAACCGCTGATGATCTACCGCGAGGTGCTGCTGTCCATCACCTTCGCGCTGCTGGTGCGCCCCGGTACCAAGCTGTCCGACGTCAAGACGGTCACCGCGCACCCGGCCGCGCAGCCGCAGGTACGCAACTGGATGGCCGCCCATCTCCCGCAGGCCGTATGGGAGTCGGCGGCGTCCAACGCGGACGGTGCCCGGCTGGTGCAGGAGGGCCGGTACGACGCCGCGTTCGCCGGTGAGTTCGCCGCGGCGACGTACGGGCTCGAACCGCTCGTGACCGAGATCCACGACGCGGAGAACGCCCAGACCCGGTTCGTGCTGGTGGGCCGCCCGGCCCGGCCGGCGGCGCCGACGGGTGCGGACAAGACATCGGTGGTCATCTGGCTGGGCGACGACCACCCCGGTGCGCTGCTCGAACTGCTCCAGGAGTTCGCGGTGCGCGGGGTGAACCTGATGCTGATCCAGTCCCGGCCGACGGGTGCGGGCATCGGCAACTACTGCTTCGCCGTGGACGCCGAGGGCCATATCTCCGACCGCCGGGTGGGCGAGGCCCTGATGGGGCTGAAGCGGATCTGCCCGAACGTCCGCTTCCTCGGCTCGTATCCGCGGGCAGGCGTGACGGCGGCGGACGTAGGTCCGTTGCGTGCGGGTACGTCGGACGCGGAGTTCACCGTGGCCTCGGACTGGCTGGCCCGGAACCAGGACGGGCGGGCCTGACGGTCCGCAGCCCGTCGGCGCCCTGCGCCCGACAGGCTCGGTGCGCCGACGCTTCCGCCCTTCCACACTCCCGCACACCCGCCCTTCCTCACTTCCGCACGTCCACAGGTCCGGTGCGATCAGCGGATTGTCATCAACGAAAAGTTATCCACAGGCACACGTCTCGACCTGGGGACAAGTCGACACCGCAATGCGACATGGTCGACAAATCTCCCCAGTCCACTCAGACCCGTCCACAGACCAGCAGGACGCCCGGTGTCACCCCAATTCCATTGATCAACTCTTTAGGGCGAGGAATTCCCACCCGAACGAGCGTGCAGGAGGGGTTTGAAGGGGGATTCCGCGAGCCCTCGCACCGCTTTCGGAATGATCTACCTCGCGTCCACAGATCTTCTTCACAGCCTGTGGATAACTTTTGGAAGCCGCTCACCCCTGTGGACAAGCGGGCGCCAACTCCCCTTCCAGGCAAGGCCGATACGTCAAGAGCCGCGAACCCTTCTGCCCCATTTAGGGGAATAGGGCCTCTTTATTGACGATGGCGCCCAAACACTCGCGACGGATTCCCCTTCAGCATTACCAATACCGGCAATTCGGGCAAAGTGACACGCTCGTCAATATCGGTTCGAGCTACGGAAGCCGACACCGGTAGCCTGGAGGGGTGATTGACCTTCGCCTGCTTCGTGAGGACCCCGACCGTGTTCGCGCCTCCCAGCGCGCCCGTGGAGAGGACGTCGAGCTCGTCGACGCCCTGCTCTCCGCCGACGAACGGCGCAGGTCGTCCGGGGTTCGGTTCGACGAGCTCCGTTCCGAGCAGAAATCGCTCGGCAAGCTCATCCCCAAGGCCTCGCCCGAGGAGCGCGCCGAGCTCCTGAAGAAGGCCGAGCAGCTCAAGGTCGACGTCAAGGCGGCCGACGCGGCGCAGGGCGAGGCCGACGAGGAGACCAAGAGCCTGCTGCTGCGGCTCGGCAACATCGTCCACGAGGACGTGCCGGTCGGCGGCGAGGAGGACTTCGTCGTCCTGGAGACGCACGGCACCATCCGCGACTTCGGCGCCGAGGGCTTCGAGCCCAAGGACCACCTGGAGCTCGGCGAGGCGCTCGGCGCGATCGACATGGAGCGCGGCGCCAAGGTGTCCGGCTCGCGCTTCTACTACCTGACGGGCGTCGGGGCACTGCTGGAACTCGCCCTCGTCAACGCCGCGATCGCCCAGGCCACCGAGGCCGGCTTCATCCCGATGCTCACCCCGGCGCTGGTCCGCCCGCGCGCCATGGAGGGCACCGGCTTCCTCGGCCAGGCCGCGGAGAACGTGTACCACCTGGAGAAGGACGACTACTACCTGGTCGGCACCTCCGAGGTACCTCTCGCGGCGTACCACATGGACGAGATCATCGACGCGGACAAGCTGCCGCTGCGCTACGCGGGCTTCTCGCCGTGCTTCCGCCGCGAGGCCGGTACGTACGGCAAGGACACCCGCGGCATCTTCCGGGTCCACCAGTTCGACAAGGTCGAGATGTTCTCGTACGTCGACCCGGCGGATGCCCAGGCCGAGCACCAGCGGCTGCTGGACTGGGAGAAGCAGTGGCTGACCGCCCTCGGGCTGCCCTTCCAGGTCATCGACGTGGCCACCGGCGACCTGGGCTCCTCGGCCTCCAGGAAGTTCGACTGCGAGGCATGGATCCCGACCCAGGGCAAGTACCGCGAGCTGACCTCGGCATCCAACTGCGACGGTTTCCAGGCGCGCCGGCTGTCCGTCCGGATGCGCGACACACGCGACGGCAAGAAGGTGCTCCAGCCGCTGTCCACGCTGAACGGCACGCTCTGCGCCGTCCCGCGGACCATCGTGGCGATCCTGGAGAACCACCAGCTGGCCGACGGTTCGGTACGGGTGCCCGAGGTGCTCCGCCCGTACCTGGGCGGGCGTGAGGTCCTGGAGCCGGTCGCCAAGTGACCTTTCCCTACAAGCTCGTCGCGACCGACCTGGACGGCACGCTGCTGCGTGGCGACGACACGGTCTCCGGGCGCACCCGTGACGCACTGGCCGCGGTGACCGCGGCCGGTGCGGCGCACATCATCGTCACCGGCCGCGCCGTCCCGTGGACCCGGCACATCCTGGACGACCTCGGCTACGAGGGCCTCGCGGTCTGCGGGCAGGGCGCGCAGGTGTACCACGCGGGCGAGCGGAAGCTGCTGACCTCGCTGACCCTGGACCGGCAGCTCGCCGGTCTGGCGCTGTCCAAGGTCGAGGCGGAGGTCGGTCCGCTGGCTCTGGCGGCCAGCCGCGACGGGCTGGACGGCGAGGTGCTGGTCGGGCCGGGCTACCGCGTGCAGGAGGGCCCGCTGCCGGCCGTCTTCGTGCAGGACCCGGCCGAGATGTGGGCGGCCCCGCTCAACAAGGTCTACATACAGCACCCGGATCTGGACGACGACGCGCTGGCGAAGGCCGCGCGGGCGGCGGTCGGCAACCTGGTCGACGTGGTCATGGCCGGCCCGGGGGTCGTGGAGATCCTGCCGCTCGGGCTCAGCAAGGCCACCGGCCTCTCGCTGGCCGCGCGCCGGCTCGGCGTGAAGGCGGCGGACACCATCGCCTTCGGTGACATGCCGAACGACATCCCGATGTTCGCCTGGTCGCGGCACGGTGTGGCGATGGCCAACGCGCACGAGGATCTGAAGGCCGTGGCCCACGAGGTCACCGCGTCGAACGAGGACGACGGGATCGCAGTGGTGCTGGAGCAGTTGCTCCAGGAGCCTTCGGGGCCGGCTGCCTGAGGCGGAGGATGCGCGGATCGAACGCGCGCGGGGCTCGCACCCCGACGACGGCTTAGCAAGCCGCTGCCTTACCACTCGGCCAATCCTCCAGAGGGTGGGCGGCCGCGCGCGATGCGCGTGAAACGGCCGCCCCGGCGTGCTGCTCGAAGCGGCTCGGCGGAGGCAGTCGCTGACTACTCCGCGGCCCGCTCGGCCACGCCTTGCCGGGAGCTCGACGGACTCGGACTCTCGGTCATCGCCGCGCTCCTCTCCCGGTCCGTGGTGCCGTTGCCGGCGGGTGCTGTTCCCAGCGGGTGCTGTTCCCGGCAGGTGCCGTACCGCCACTGTGCCGCGCGCCCGATGTCCGGTGCCACTCATTTACGGGCGGCGGGCGGCCGGGTGGTACCCGCGTGGCCAGGTGGTACCCCACGTGGCCGAGTGGCACCGGACATCAGGGCTGTCTCAGGACCCTCAGCGGCTCCTGTTGCGACGGTTCAGGTCCTTCAGGTTCCGCGCGAACCCGTCCATCCGCCCGTCCAGCCCGACGATGTCCTGCGAGACCCCGCCCAGCCGCACGCTCATGGATCCGATCACCTGCTGTGTGACCTCCAGCCTGCGGTCGAGGCTGTCGAGCCTGAGCGACATCCGGTTGAGGACCGGTCCCAGCTCCTGTAGAGCGCTGCCGACTCCGGACAGGCAGCTCTCGACCCGGGTGACCCGGTGTTCGAGCGAGGCGTACCCCGCCCGCAGGTCGTGCTCGGCGTCGAGCAGGTACGTACGGACGCAGCGCGCGATGTCGCTGTCGCGAAGAAGCATCGCGACGTTGAGGACGGTCCTGCGGGTGAAGAGCGTGAGCTGCGCAGGCGCCTGTGGATAACTTTCACCCTGCCCCTCACCCAATAGGGACATCATGTCCCTATTGAAAACCCGCAGGTCAGAGCCGCGAAGCAGCCGAAGACCGTTCTCCTCCATCTCCGCGCGGTGGCGCTGGATCACCTTCTTGACGACCTCTGTGGATACTTCGAAGTAACGAGCCACATCCTCGGTGCGCACGTGAATTCCGTCCGGGAGCATGGCGAGACTCTTCACCTTGTCGAGGGCGTCTACGCGCCCCATCTGTTCGACGCGCAGCGCGCGTGATTCGAGCAGGGCGACTTCCGTGGGCATGGGCATGCCTTCCGATCGGGAGAGTGACAGGGACAGCCCTCTCCCCGGGCTCCAGGGGCGGAGGGCGCTCACGTTTGCCACTTGCTCTATGACCGACCCGGCGGAGGGGTGTCGCCCGTAGGCGTGCCCCGCCGGCATCGGCGATCCCCGAATTCACGAAAGCTCGACGTATCGGATTCCAGTTGCCTCCACGCATCCGGAACAACGAACCGATATCCGTACAGTCACGCGTAATACTGTCCGACATGCGACAACCCCTGTCCGCAGGACCGCGGACAGGGGTTGTCGCATCAGAGGATGTGCGTGCTCACTCCTCGCCGGCGAGCTTCAGGGTGCGCAGCTTCTGGCCCGCGTACCAGGTCGCCGCCACGGTGACCGCGATCAGCAGCACCGTCGCGACCGGCAGTCCGACGTCGGAGCTGATGGCGTCGCTCCCGCCGACCTTCTCGGCCAGCGCGAGAGACCACTGCTGGACGCTGAGCGTGCGCGCACCGGGGACCAGGCTGCCGAAGAGAGCCTCCCAGACCAGGGCGTAGACGAGTCCGAGGACCACCGCGTGCCGGCTGACCGTGCCCAGCAGCAGGAACAGCGCACTGTAGGCGATCGAGGCGACCAGGGCGGCGATCGTGTAGGCCACCGCGATCTGCTGGCCGTTGCCGTTGAGGATCAGGCCGGCGATCATGGTCGGCACCGCCGAGAAGACCATCGTCACGGCGATCGCCACGATCAGCTTGGTGAAGATGATCGTCGGCCGGCTCACCGGCTTGGCCAGCAGATAGACGATCGAGCCGTCGTCGATCTCCGGCCCGATCGCTCCGGTTCCGGCGATCACGCCGATCAGCGGCACCATGGTGGCGATCGCGAAACCGCCCAGCACGTCCGAGGCGACCTGGTCATCGGCCCCGGCGAACATCCGTACCGCCACCGCGATGACCAACAGCAGTGCGGGCAGGATGAAGAGGATTGCGGCCCGGCGCCGGCCGAGCAGGGCCCGGTAGGTGAGCCGGGCGACTGTGGGGTCGTACATGACGCTTCACAGCTCCTTATCGGCCACTACTCAGGCCGCTACGAGATAGGAAAAGACCGATTCGAGGGATTCGTCGGACGGCGAAACGGTCAGCAGCCGGATGCCCTGCTCGCGTGCGACCTTGGGCAGCAGCGTGGTGAAGCGTCCGAAGTCGACCGCCTGGATGCGCAGGGCGTTCTCGCCCAGGTCCACTTCGATGCCGGCTGTCGACGGGTCCGCGATGAGCGCGGCAGCGAGCGCCCGGTCGTCGCTGGACCGCACGAGATAGCGGTGCGGGCGGTCCGTCATCAGCCGGCGGATCTTGCGGAAGTCACCGGACGCGGCGTGCCGGCCGGCCACGATCACCTCGATGTGCGAGGCGAGTTGCTCGACCTCTTCGAGGATGTGGGAGGAGAAGAGGACCGTGCGCCCCTCCGCTCCCATCCGTCGCAGCAGCTCCATCAGCTGCATCCGCTGACGCGGGTCCATTCCGTTGAACGGTTCGTCGAGCAGCAGCACGGACGGGTCGTGGACCAGCGCGGAGGCCATCTTCACGCGCTGGCGCATGCCCTTGCTGTACGTGGAGATCTTGCGGTCCTGCGCGTACTCCATCTGGACCGTGGCCAGCGCGCGGGCCGCCTCGGCGTCACCGAGGCCGTGCAGCTCCGAGTTGGCCACCACGAACTCGCGGCCGGTCAGGAAGTCGTACATGCCCTCCCGCTCGGGCACGATGCCGATGTGCCGGTAGACGGCCTCGTTGCGCCAGATCGCCTTGCCGTCGAGCGTGACGGTCCCCGTGGACGGGGCGAGGAACCCGGCCATCATGTTGATCAGCGTGGACTTGCCGGCCCCGTTGGGACCCAGCAGACCGGTGACGCCCGGCCCCACGGTCATACTCACGTCGTTGACGGCGACCACGTTGCCGAACCAGCGGGAGGTGTGGTCGATCTCGATGGTGGTCACAGCCCGACCCTCCGGTAGCGGCGCATCAGTACGGCGTACGAGCCGGCGACGAGCGCGAGGACAACGATCAGATAGACCACTCCGGCACCGGCCCCCGGGCCTTCCCCTCCGGGGAAGGCGGAGGTGGCGCCGAGGAACGCGGTCTGTACGCCGTCGATCAGCGTGATCGGCGAGAAGAGGCCCAGCCACGGGACGGCTCCGGTGGACCCCGTCGACCAGGCGATGCCCTGGACGGTGGAGACCGCACCGTAGGAGATGGTGAGCACGGCGATCACCGCGGCGACGCCGAAGCCCCGGCGCGGGGTGAGCGCGGCCATCACGAGGCCGAGCCCGGCGAAGAGGACGGAGAGCAGCGCCACCGACACCATTCCCTGTGCGAACCACTTGGTCTGGTCGCCGAAGTCGAACTTCCCCAGCAGGGCGCCCACGTAGAGGATGACGAGCGGAGCACCGGTGAGGACGAACAGTGCGGAGGCCATGGCGGCGAATTTGGCGATGACGTAGTCGCCACGCTCGATGGGCCGCGAGAAGTACAGCGGCACGCTCTTGAAACGAAGGTCCCTGGAGACCGACTGAGGTGCCTGCGAGGCGAGGAACAGGCCGATGACCGCCTGCAGGTAGACCGCGTACGAGGTGTACTTGACCGGCAGCTTCGTCGAGTCGGGGATGTTGATCGCCACCGCCACGATGATCGCCGCGACCAGGCACATCACGCCGAAGAGCAGCATGGGCAGCACCTTGGACTTGGCGGAACGGCCGAGTCCGAAGGAGCCGCGCAGGGACTGCGAGTAGAGCGAGCGCCGGGCGTACGCCCGGCCGAGGCGGGGCCCGTCGTAAGCGCGGTAGCCGATGTTGTGGATCCGGGAGGTCTCGCTCCCGGTCGCGGCGCCGGTCTCAGTGCTCATCGCTACCGCTCCCCTTCTGCTGTACGGACCCGGCGGCCACGGGCGCGTGCTGTGCCGCGGCCTGCGCTGCCGGTGCCTCTTCGGTACGGAAGACCTCGGCGATGTGGTGGCGGCGCTGTTCCATCCGGACGAGGCCGAGGCCCAGGCCGGCGACGCTGTCGCGGACGATGTCGTACGTCTCCTCGCCGGTCGCCTCGATCAGCAGGATGTGGCCCGCCCCGGGCAGCCCTTCCGCGTCCAGCCCGTCGAGGCCGACCAGCTTGATACCCGTCGCCGTGAGGGCCCGGCGCAGCGCGTCGGTGCCGTCGGGGTGGGTGTCGCTGTCGGTGACCTCGACCGCGAGGGTCGTGGTGGTCTGGGTGAAGTCGCTGGTGGAGCTGGAACGCAACAGCGCTCCGCCGTCGATGACGACGACGTGGTCGCAGGTGCGCTCGAGTTCGCCCAGCAGGTGCGAGGTGACCAGGACCGAGATGCCGAAGTCGGTGTGCACTCGCCGGATCAGGGCGAGCATCTCGTCGCGGCCGACCGGGTCCAGCCCGTTGGTCGGTTCGTCGAGGAGGACCAGCTGCGGGTCGTGGACCAGCGCCTGGGCCAGTTTCACCCGCTGCTTCATGCCGGTCGAGTAGCCGCCGATGGGGCGGTAGCGCTCCTCGTACAGGCCGACGTGGCGCAGAGTGTCCGCGGTGCGCTCCCGGGCGGCGGTCGGCGGGAGGCCGGACATTCGCGCCATGTGCACGACGAACTCGGTGGCCGAGACGTCGGGCGGCAGGCAGTCGTGTTCGGGCATGTAGCCGACCCGTTCCCGGATGGCGGCGCCGCTGGTCGAGACGTCGAGCCCGAGCACCGCGGCCCGGCCCTCGGTGGCGGGAGACAGACCCAGCAGGATCTTGATCAACGTGGACTTGCCGGCTCCGTTGGCGCCCACCAGCCCGGTCACGCCGGGGCCGATGTCCAAGGAGAGCCGGTCAAGCGCGGTCACCCGTGGGAACCGCTTGCTCAGGCTTTCGGTCGCAATGACAGTCACGTAAGCGACGTTAGTGGCGCGGGCCACAACGGTCGTCAGACCTGGCGGCTGGTTTCCCCTCAGACTCCAGATGTACAGACCCGTAGGGGGACCCCAGGAAGGAGGAGGCCGGCGGTCCGGTTTCCGGTTGCCGCTCCGGGTGGTGTGCGGCCACCGCGTACTGCGCGGTCTCGGGATGGTGCGCGGGGTTGTCCACAGGTCCGGCGGACCTCTTGACGTAGCCGCCGGACATTGTCACATTCATCAGTGTCACGTTACGGGCACGTACCGCACACGGCAGGGAACGGACGGTGGCATGGGTACGCGAGTGAACAGCCAACTGACCCCGGAGCTTCGTGGGTTCAGAGAGGTGCAGCGTCTCGCGTCCGCCTGCGCGGAAGCGGTCGCAGCCCGCCTGCGGCCGGGGGTGACCGAGCGGGAAGCGGCCCGGATGCAGCGCGAGTGGCTGACCTCGCGCGGGGTGCGGGACTGGTTCCACCTGCCCTTCGCCTGGTTCGGGGACCGCACGGCGTTCACCGGATTCAAGGTGCCGCTGCAGTTCTTCCCGACCGACCGGCGGCTGGAGCCGGGGATGCCGTTCATCCTCGACATGGCGCCTGTGTACAAGGGGTTCACCGCGGACATCGGCTATTCGGGCTGCCTGGGGCTGAACCCGCTGCACGACAGGCTCCTTGCCGACCTGGAGGCCCACCGCGACCTGATCCTGCGCGAGGTGCGCGAGCGGCGCCCGCTGCGCGAGATATACGAGGACGTCGACCGCCTGATGATCAGGCAGGGTTACGCCAACCGGCACCGCGCGTATCCGTTCGGCGTGATCGCCCACAAGGTCGACCGCGTCACCGAACGCCGTTGGTCGCCCCGCGTGTTCGGGTTCGGCAGCCAGTCGCTCAAGGGGCTGTTGAACGATGCGGTCCACGGGCACCGGGACGGCTGGTCGCCGCTGTGGAGTCCGTACCGCTTCTCCGACCATCCCCCTCAGCCGGGGCTGTGGGCGGTGGAACCCCATATCGGATTCCGGGGTACCGGCGCGAAGTTCGAGGAGATCCTGGTCGTCACCGACTCACGGGACCCCGAGCAGAGCGCCTTCTGGCTGGACGACGATCTGCCGCACGTGCGGCGCTGGGCCGAGGAGAGGGTGGCGGCATGAGTCTGCTGGATCTGCCGGGGGCGCGCGAGCGCCGGGTGGCCACGGGCGGTATCGAGCTGTGCGTCGTCGAGCTGGGTGAGGCGACGCGTCCGACGATCGTGCTCGTGCACGGCTATCCGGACAGCAAGGAGGTCTGGACGCAGGTCGCCCGGCAACTGGCCGAGCGGTGGCACGTCGTGCTGTACGACGTGCGCGGCCACGGCAGCTCGACGGCGCCCGTCCCGCTGCGCGGCGGCTTCACCCTGGAGAAGCTGACCGACGATTTCCTGGCCGTCGTCGACGCGGTGAGCCCGGACCGTCCGGTGCACCTGGTCGGGCACGACTGGGGCTCGGTCCAGGCATGGGAGTTCGCGACGGTCAGCCGTACCGAGGGCCGGATCGCCTCCTTCACCTCGATGTCCGGCCCCTCCCTCGACCACTTCGGGCACTGGATCAAGCAGCGGATGGCCCGGCCCACTCCGCGCCGGGTCGGCCAGCTGCTGGGCCAGGGCGCCAAGTCCTGGTACGTGTACATGCTGCATACGCCGGTCCTGCCGGAGCTCGCCTGGCGCGGGCCGCTCGGCAAGCGGTGGCCCGGCATCCTGGAACGGCTGGAGAAGGTGCCGCCGGGCGACTACCCGACGGCGTCCCTGCCCGAGGACGCGGCGCACGGGGCCTGGCTCTACCGCGACAACGTCCGGACCCGGCTGCGCAGGCCCCGCACCGACGCCTACGCACACGTGCCGGTCCAGCTGATCACACCGACGGGCGACATCTTCCTTTCGGAGCAGCTCTACGACGGACTCGATTCCTGGGTGCCGCAGTTGACCCGTCGCTCGCTGCCGGCCAAGCACTGGGTGCCGCGCACCAGGCCGGACCAGCTGGCCTCCTGGATCAATGAGTTCGCCGCCGCCAACGAATCGGCCGGGCAGGGCGGCGTCCCGGTGCGGGACGCCGCGCCGAAGGGTGCGCACGCGGACCGCTTCGGCGGACAGCTCGTCCTGGTGACGGGCGCGGCCGGCGGCATCGGGCGGGCCACCGCCTTCGCCTTCGCCGAGGCGGGCGCCCGGGTGGTGGCCGTGGACCGGGACGCGGAGGGTGCGGCCCGGACCGCGGAGCTGGCCAGGCTGATCGGGGCGCCGGCCGCCTGGGGTGAGACGGTCGACGTCAGTGACGAGGCGGCCATGGAGAAGCTGGCCGAGAAGGTCGCCAGCGAGTACGGGATCGTCGACGTGCTGGTCAACAACGCCGGGATCGGGCTGTCCGGTTCGTTCCTGGACACGACCGTCGAGGACTGGAAGCAGGTCCTCGACGTCAACCTCTGGGGTGTCATCCACGGCTGCCGCCTCTTCGGCAAGCAGATGGCCGAGCGCGGACAGGGCGGCCATATCGTCAACACGGCCTCCGCCGCCGCCTATCAGCCCTCGCGCGCCCTCCCGGCGTACAGCACGTCGAAGGCCGCCGTGCTGATGCTCAGCGAATGCCTGCGCGCCGAGCTGGCCGAGAAGTCGATCGGGGTCAGCGCGGTCTGCCCCGGCATCGTGAACACCAACATCACCGCGACCACCCATTTCGCCGGGACCGACGCGGCGGAGGAACAGCGGCTGCGGAAGCGGACGAGCAAGCTGTACGGGGTCCGCAACTACCCTCCGGAGAAGGTCGCCGAGGCGGTCCTGCGCGCGGTCGTGCGCAACCAGGCCGTCGTCCCGGTGACGCCGGAGTCGCATGCCGCCCGGTTCCTGTCCCGGCTCAGCCCCGGGGCGCTGCGTGGCATCGCCCGGCTGAAGCCGCCGCTGTGAGCGGCCAAGGGCGCTCGTCCGGGCGGGCGGTGGCGGAGTACCGGATCGAGGACCTCGCGCACGCCAGCGGTGCCACGGTCCGCACGATCCGTGCCTACCAGGACCGGGGGCTGCTGCCGACGCCGGAACGGCGGGGCCGGGCCAATGTGTACCGGGACACCCATCTCGCCCGGCTCCGGCAGATCGCGGACCTGCTCGACCGCGGCTACACCCTGGCCAGCATCAAGGAGTTGCTGGAGGCCTGGGACACCGGTCGCGGCCTCGGCGGGGTGCTCGGGCTCGTCGCGGAGGTGCACGGGCCGTGGACCGACGAGCGGGCGGACCGGATCACCCGGTCCGAGCTGGACGCGAGGTTCGGCGGCACCCAGGACGAGCAGGCCGTCGCGGAAGCGGTGGACCTCGGGGTGCTGGAGCGCATCCCGGGCCGCGAGGACGAGTTCCTGGTGCCGAGCCCCCAGGAGCTTTCGGTGGCGGTGGAGTTGCACGCGGCGGGCGTTCCGTTGAGCGCGATCTCCGGTCACCTGAGGGAGCTTCGGGGACAGGTCGAGCAGATAGCGTCCCGTTTCCTGGAGTTCACCACGGAGCACGTATTCGCCCGCTATCTCGGCCATCGGCCGCCGACCGACGCCGACGCGGCAGAGGCCGCGTCGCTGGTACGCAGACTCCGTCCGCTCGCCCAGCAGACGGTGGACGCCGAACTCGCCCGTGCCATGCGGACGTTCGCCGCGCGCCATCTTGAGCACCATCTCACCGCCGAGGAACCCTCCACCGCGGGTGTCACCGCACATCCGCCGGCGCCGGTGACTCTGGCGCGCGGGACAATCGCCGCCGTGGAGCGGCTGGTTGGCCGGGAGAACGCCGTCGCCTTCATCACCGCAGCCACCGAACGTGAGCTACAGGCAAGGACATTGAACGCACTTGCTTCATCTCACCTCAATGCGGACTAACTTCACCAATTACCCTAAATCTTACGCCACTTGTCCACAGAACCAGCAAATTACCTGTGGATAACCCGAGTTGGCTGTGGATCAAACCTGTGTACAGGAATTGCCCCTGTGAATCGCGTACGAAATCCGGATGCGCGGGAGGAGACGCCGCGGGCACCCTGGACCGATGGACGAAAGACGCACCGTCAAGGTGTCGAAGTACCTCTCGAAGCACCTGCGGCACCAGCCGGAACGGATCGGCCTCCAGCTCGACGCACACGGCTGGGTCGCCATCGACGACCTGCTCCGGGCCACGGACCGCCACAACTTCCCGCTCACCCGGGCCGAGCTCGACCAGGTGGTCGCCTCCAACGACAAGCAGCGATTCGCGGTCGAGGGCGGCCGCATCCGGGCGAGCCAGGGGCACACCGTCGACGTGGACCTGGACCTGCCACCGGCCGAGCCGCCCGCGTACCTCTATCACGGCACGGTCGGCCGGTTCCTGGACACGATCCGGAGCGAGGGGCTGCGGCCGATGGACCGCACCCACGTGCACCTCTCGCCGGACCGTGAGACGGCGACCCGCGTCGGGGCCCGGCGCGGCCGGCCCGTCGTGCTGTCCGTGGACGCCGGCGCGATGCACCGGGCCGGTCACACCTTCTGCGTCAGCGCCAACGGGGTCTGGCTCACCGCCGGGGTACCCCCGGAGTTCCTGCGCCTGCCCGGCTGACCCGGGAGCGGGACGGCGACGCTCCCGGTGCCCCGGAGCCGGCCACCCGCGCTCCGGCCGGAGACGAGGGCGTGGCGGGCTCAGCCCAGCTGCCGGAGGGCTTCCGTCGCGATGCGCTCGAAGACGCCCTGATCAGCGGCGAAGTCGGAGTCGGGGATCGGCCAGTGGACCACGATCTCGGTGAAGCCGATCTCGCGGTGCCGGCCCGCGAAGTCCACGAAGGCGTCCACCGAGGCAAGCATCCCGGAGCGGTCCGGCGTGAACGCGGTGAGCAGGACCTTGTCCAGCTCGGCCGCATCCCGCCCGGCCTCCCCGCACGCCGCCGCGATCCTCGCGACCTGCCCGCGCAGCGCCTCGTCCGACTGAGCCGGCGTGCCCTCCTCGTAGAGCTTCGGATCACCCGTGGTCACCCACGCCTGCCCGTACCGAGCGGCGAGCCCGAGCCCGCGCGGGCCGGTCGCGGCGACGGCGAAGGGCAGCCGGGGCCGCTGCACACAGCCCGGGATGTTCCGCGCCTCGACCGCCGAGTACAGGGACCCCTCCTGCGTCACCGCGTCCTCGGTGAGCAGCCGGTCCAGCAGCGGCACGAACTCGCCGAAACGGTCCGCCCGCTCACGCGGCGTCCAAGCCTCCTGCCCCAGCGCCGTCGCGTCGAAGCCGTTCCCGCCGGCTCCGATCCCCAGCGTGACCCGGCCGCCGGAGATGTCGTCGAGGGAGATCAGCTCCTTCGCGAGCGTCACCGGATGCCGGAAGTTCGGCGAGGTGACGAGGGTGCCCACCCGGAGGCGGGTGGTAACCGTCGCGGCGGCGGTGAGGGTGGGCAGGGCACCGAACCAGGGGCCGTCGCGGAAGGTGCGCCACGAGAGGTGGTCGTAGGTGTACGCCGTGTGGAAGCCGAGCTCCTCGGCGCGCTGCCACTTCGCCCGGCCCCCCTCGTGCCAGCGGTCGACAGGGAGGATCACGGTGCTCAGGCGCAGGCTCATGACCCGAGCCTACGTGTCGCCGCCTCGGTAGGCCGCGCCGTCACCCCTAGGGCCTGTCTTCAGACTGCCGTCGTCGCCCGAAGGGCCGCCCGGCAGACGGCAGTTTGAAGACAGGCCCTAAAGGTTGTTGCACAACGGCGATCACGCCCGGATTCGGCCATCTCGGGCATGATCAACTGCCCGTTTGTGCACCGTTTTCCACCGGCCTGGGCGGCGACCGCAGGCTGGCCCTGGAGATCGTTCGGGCCTTGTGCAACAACCTTTAGCCCTGGGCTTCGCCCGTACCCGTCATCCAGCGGTTCACGTCTCCGTAGGGCGGGGCCTGGGCGGCGAATTCGAAGGTCCCGTGGTCGAGCACCTCACGGGCCGCCCGGACGAATCCCCCCAGCGCCGCCCGGGACAGGGTCGATCCGAGGCTGATCCGGCGCACCCCGCAGTCCGCGAGCGCGGACACGTCCAACGCCGGCTGCGGGCCCCCCGCAAGGACGTTGACCGGCCGCCCGACCGAGGCGCACACGGTACGCACGGCCTCGGCCGACGGCAGTCCGGGCGCGTACAGGACATCGGCGCCCGCCTCCTCGTAGGCCTGCAGCCGACGGATCGTGTCGTCGAGGTCGGGGCGCCCGTAGAGGAAATTCTCGGCGCGTGCGGTGAGGGTGAACGGAAAGGGCAGGGCCCGCGCCGCCTCCACCGCCGCCGTCACTCGGTCCACCGCCTCCGCGAGCGGACGGACCGGGTCGCCGGGCAGCCCCGTGGCGTCCTCCACCGAGCCACCCACCAGTCCCGCCTCCGCAGCCGCGCGAATGGTCTCGGCCACCCCCTCCGGATTCTGCGCGAAGCCGCTCTCCAGATCGGCGGAGACCGGCAGCGGCGTCGCGGCAGCGATCTCCCGGGCGTTCGCGAGCACCGTGTCACGGTCCAGCAGATTGGAGCCGTCCGGCAGGCCGAGGGCCACGGCGAGACCGGCACTGGTCGTCGCGAGCGCCGGGAAACCGAGCCCGGCCAGGATCCGGGCAGTGCCCGCGTTCCACGGGTTGGGGATCACGAAGGGGCCGGGCCCGTTGTGCAGTTCGCGGAACACGGCGCCCCTGGACCGCAGCTCACTCAAAGACAGTCGCACTTTCGCTCTTCCCATCACGTAGTCGGAATCGGGTACTCG
Source organism: Streptomyces sp. 840.1 (assembly GCF_003751445.1). NCBI lineage: Bacteria > Bacillati > Actinomycetota > Actinomycetes > Kitasatosporales > Streptomycetaceae > Streptomyces > Streptomyces sp. 840.1. The sequence continues at coordinate 2,190,806 of NZ_RJUU01000001.1, forward strand.
TACCGCCTCGGCGGGATGTCCGGCCGGTGGCGGCACGCGCGCCGCCACCGAGCGATGAAATCAGCACATCGGCCGGCCGGCGGGCAGGTCCGGAAAGCGGCTGTGCCGGTGTCCGGCGGACGATCCAGCGGGTGCGCCGCAGGTGACACGCACGGCATATGCCAGCGGAATGTCCTCCTGTTCAGGAGCGTGCGTACTCAGATGTGCGCCCCTACGCACGCCCGTGCACCCTGGTACGCGAGAATGGAGCGGTGACCTCAGCTACCGACCGCCCTCTCCCCGCCGCTATCCGGCTGATCGCCACCGATCTGGACGGCACCCTCCTGCGCGACGACAAGACCGTCTCGGACCGTACGGTCGCGGCGCTCGCCGCCGCCGAGCAGGCCGGGATCGAGGTCTTCTTCGTCACGGGCCGCCCTGCCCGCTGGATGGGCGTCGTCAGCGACCACGTCCACGGCCACGGCCTGGCGATCTGCGCCAACGGCGCCGCCGTCGCGGACCTGCACGACGGCGGGCGGCTGCTGAAGGTCCGCGCCCTGGACCGGGCCACCGCCCTGGACGTCGTGCAGACCCTGCGCGCGGCCGCCCCCGGCACCTCGTTCGCCGTCGAGCTGGCCACAGGCATCCACTACGAGCCGAGCTACCCGCCCTTCCACCTCGATCCCGGCGCGACCGTGGCCATCGCGGAGAAGCTCCTCCACGAGGAGACACCCGGCACCGGCGCCCCCGTGCTGAAGCTCCTCGCCCACCACGGGGAACTGGCCCCGGACGACTTCCTCGCCCTGGCCCGGACGGCCGCGGGCGACCGGGCGTCCTTCACCCGGTCCAGCCCGAGCGCCCTCCTGGAGGTCAGCGGTCCGGGCGTCTCCAAGGCCAGCACGCTGGAGCTCTGCTGCGCCGAGCGCGGCGTCTCCCCCGCCGAGGTCGTCGCGTTCGGTGACATGCCCAACGACGTGGAGATGCTGAGCTGGGCGGGTACCTCCTACGCGATGGGCAACGCCCACCCGGCCGCTCTGGCGGCGGCCACCGGCCGTACGTCGACCAACAACGAGGACGGCGTCGCGGTCGTCATCGAGCGGATCATCGCCGAGCGGGCCGTCGCGAACCGCACTGCCCCGGACCGCACTGTCCCGGACCGCACTGTCCTGGACCGGACAGTCGCGGAGCAGGCGCCGTCCGGCACGGAGCTCTGAAACGGCGCGAGCCGGTACCGGGCCACCCGGGCACGCGGGCAGGGGCCCGTCAGAGCGGTGCTTCCCACACCACCGTCGTGCCCCCGCCGTCCTCCCCGAGGCCGGGCCCGAACCAGCTGGCCCCGCCCAGCGACTCCGCCCGGCGGGCCAGGTTCCGCAGCCCGCTGCGCCGACCGCCCGGCGGGATGCCCACACCGTCGTCGGCGACCGTCAGCCGTACCGCGTCCCGCCCGTCGGGGAGCGTGGCGGTCGCGTCCACGACCACGTCGATCCGGGATGCCACGGCATGCCGGAAGGCGTTGGACAGCGCCTCCCGCAGCGCCGCGATCAGGTTCTTCCCGGTCAGCTCACCGACGACCGCGTCGACCGGGCCGAGAAAGCGGTGTGCCGGCTTGAAGCCCAGCGGGACCGCCGCCATGTTGATCTCGCGCAGCACCCGGGTCCGCAGCCCCGACGGCGCCTCGGCCGGCTCCTGCTGCAGCGCGAAGATGGCGGTACGGATCTCCTGGATGGTCACGTCCAGCTCGTCGACCGCCCGGCCGACGCCGGTCTGCACCTCCGGCACGTCCGAGCGGCGCTGAGCGCTCTCCAGCATCATCCCGGTGGCGAACAGCCGCTGGATGACCAGGTCGTGCAGATCACGGGCGATCCTGTCCCGGTCCTCGTAGACCGCGAGCCGCTCCCGGTCCCGCTGTGCCTCGGCCATCATCAGCGCCAGCGCGGCCTGCGAGGCGAACTGGGCGGCGAGGGTCCGCTCCGTCTCCGTGAACGGCCGGTCGCCCCGGGCACGCGGGGTGGCGAGCGCGCCGAGCACCCGGCCTCCGCTGTGCAGCGGAAGCAGCATGCTCGGACCGAACCGGTCCGCCAGCGTGGTGATCATGCGGGGGTCGGTGGCGGAGTCGTCCACGAAGACGGCCTCGCCGCCCAGCAGCATTCCCACCACCGGGCTCTGTGCCGGGATGATCACCCCGAGCGCGCCGGTCGGTTCCGTCTCGGACACGGCGACGATCTCCAGGCCGCCGTCCTCGGCGGGCAGCAGCACGATCCCGGCGGCGGATGCGGCGAGGTGGCGGGCCTGTTCGGCCACGACCGCGAGGGCGTCGTCGGCGTCCCCGCCGGAGAGCAGGGCGGTGGTCACGGCCACCGAGCCGTCGATCCAGCGCTCGCGCTGCCGGGCCGCCTCGTACAGCCGGGCGTTGCCGATGGCGATGCCGGCCTCGGTGGCCAGCACCCGCACCATGTGCAGGTCGTAGTCGGTGAACTCGCCCCCGCCGTCCTTCTCGGAGAGATAGAGGTTGCCGAAGATCTCGCCCTGCACCCGGATCGGCACGCCGAGGAACGTGCGCATCGGGGGGTGGCCCGGCGGGAATCCGGCGAACCGGGGATCGGCCGTCAGATCCGCGAGCCGCACGGGGCGGGGGTCGTGGATCAGCGCGCCGAGCAGGCCCCGGTGGCCGGTCGGCCGGTGGCCGATCTCGCGCGCCACCGGCCCCGGAACCCCGTAGGTGACGAAGTCCGAGAGGCCCTTGCCCTCCTCGTCCACGACTCCGATGGCCGCGTAGCGGGCGTGGGCCAGTTCGGCCGCCGTCTCGCAGATCCGGTCCAGGGTGGTGTGCAGTTCGAGCCCGGTGCCGACGGAGCGCATGGCTTCCAGCAGCTGCGGCACGCGGGCGGTGAGCTCGGTGGACAGGCCGCGCAGACTGCGGGTCGCCTCCGTCGCGGCCTGGAGCGACTCCTCCGGACGCGCGGGGTCCTCGGTGCCATCGGGGTGTTCCGGGTGCTCCGGGTGCTTCGAATCCTTCGAGTCCTTCGGACCCTGCTCTGACATACCCAGAGCGTAGTTAGTCCCTTTTGTTGGGGAAAGTCGAAGACCGACTTGTCCCCGTCAGGCCGGTACCCCTCAGCCGCGCCCGCCCGGCGTCGCCGCCTCCGGCTCCCGCACGGTCTCGCGCTCGCGCGCCAGCATCCGGCTCAGCGGCCCGTCCACCGCCACGAGTGCCGCGTACGGACCACGCTGCACCACCGCACCCGCATCCAGGACCACCACCTCGTCGACCGCGTCCAGGCCTTCGAGCCGGTGGGTGATCAGCACCGTCGTACGTCCTCGGGTCGCCGCCAGCAGGTCGGCCGTCAGGGCGTCGGCGGTCGGCAGGTCGAGGTGCTCGGCGGGCTCGTCCAGAACGAGCACGGGGAAGTCCGCCAGCAGCGCACGGGCCAGCGCGAGCCGCTGCCGCTGGCCCCCCGAGAGGCGGGCGCCGTGCTCGCCGACCAGGGTGTCGAGGCCCTCCGGCAGCGCCTCGGCCCAGTCCAGCAGCCGGGCCTGCGCGAGGGCGTCGCGCAGTTCCGCGTCGGTCGCTCCGGTACGGGCGAGACGCAGGTTCTCCCGGATGGAGCTGTCGAAGATGTGGGCGTCCTGGGCGCAGAGCCCGACGAACCGCCGGACCGTGTCCCCGTCCAGTGCGGACGCCTCCACACCCCCGATCCGGTACGTCCCCGCCCGCGCGTCCAGGAAGCGGAGCAGGACCTGGGCGAGCGTTGTCTTCCCGGAACCCGACGGGCCCACGACCGCGATGCGCCGGCCGGCCTCCAGCGTGAGGTCCACGGAGTCCAGGGCGTCCTGCCGTGCCCCCGCGTACCGGGCGGACAGCCCCCTTACCTCCAGCGGGAAGGGCGAGGCCGGTGCCTCGGCCGGGGTGGCGGGTTCACTCACGGGCACCGGGGCGTCCAGCACCTCGTACACCCGCTCCGCGCTCCGCTTGACGCGTTGCCGGTACTGCACGGCGAGCGGGAGACCGGTGACGGCCTCGAAGGCGGCCAGCGGGGTGAGGACGACGACGGCGAGCTCCACTCCGGCCAGCCGTCCGTCGGCCACAGCGGGGATGGCGACGAGTGCGGCGGCGACCACGGTGAGGCCGCCGATCAGCGCGGTCAGTCCGCCGCCGAGCGCGGTGACGGTCGCCGCCCCGGAGGCGATCCGGGTGAGGACGCCGTCGGCCTCCCGGGTCCTGGCCGAGCGTCCGGGCAGGGCGCCGGCCACGGTCAGTTCGGCCGTCCCGCCGAGCAGGTCGGTGATCCGGGTCGCCAGCTCGGCGCGGGCGGGCGCCAGCCGGCGCTCCGTGCGCCGGGCACAGGCGCCACTGACGAGCGGGACCCCGACCCCGGCGAGCAGCAGTCCGGCGGCGAGCACGACGCCCGCCTCCGGCAGCAGCCAGCCGGTGAAGCCGGCGGTCGCCGCGCCGACGACGACCGCGGTCCCGGCGGGCAGCAGCCAGCGCAGCCAGTAGTCCTGCAGTGCGTCCACATCGGCGACGAGCCGCGAGAGCAGATCCCCGCGCCGGGTCCGGCGCAGGCCTGCCGGCGCGATGCGCTCCAGGCCCCGGTAGACATCGACGCGCAGCGCGGCGAGCATCCTGAGCACCGCGTCGTGCGAGACGAGGCGTTCGGCGTAGCGGAAGACCGCCCGTCCGATGCCGAAGGCGCGGGTCGCCGTCACCGCGACCATCAGGTAGAGCACGGGGGGCTGTTCGGAGGCGCGGGAGATCAGCCAGCCGGAGACGGCCATGAGGCCGACCGTCGAGCCCAGCGCGAGGCTGCCGAGCAGCAGGGCGAGCGCGAGCCTGCCGCGCTGGGCCCCGGCGGCCTCCCTGACCCGGGCCAGCACGTGTCCGGTCCGGACGGCGGTGTCCCGCAGCGCCTCGGGCTCCCGCGCCTCGGGGCCGCCGATGAGGTCGTCGGGGGCGCCGGCGGGATGCGGCACGGCGAGGGGGGCGGCCGGGGCGGCGGGCCCGGCCGGTCCGGCCGTCGCGGCCGGCTCCAGCGCCACCACGCGGCCGGCGACCGAGAGGAGGGCCGGCCGGTGCACCACCAGCAGCACGGTCCGCCCGGCCGCCAGCCGGCGTACCGCCTCCACGATGCCCGCCTCCGTCTCGCCGTCCAGGCTCGCGGTCGGCTCGTCGAGCAGCAGCACCGGCCGGTCGGCGAGGAACGCACGGGCGAGCGCGAGACGCTGCCGCTGCCCGGCGGAGAGGCCCGCACCGTCCTCACCGAGGAGGGTCGCGGCACCATCGGGCAGGGCCGCAACGAAGTCGTACGCCCCGGCGTCGCGCAGTGCGGCCGCCACCGCGCTGTCGTCCGCCTCCGGCCGGGCCAGCCGTACGTTCTCCGCGATCGTGCCGGCGAAGAGGTGCGGGCGCTGCGGGACCCAGGCGATCCGCTCCCGCCAGCGTTCGGGGGAGAGGTCCGCCAGGTCGGTACCGCCGATCCGCACCCGCCCCTCGTCCGGTGCCGCGAAGCCCAGCACCACGTTCAGCAGGGTGGACTTGCCCACGCCGCTCGGGCCGACCAGGGCGACGGTCTCCCCCTCCTCCACCACCAGTGAGGCCCCGGCGAGCGAGGGCTCGGTGCGGCCGGCGTGCCGGACGGTCACCCCGTCCAGCTCCAGCCGCAGCGACTTCGGGACCTCCCGCGTACCGCCCGCACGCGGCTCGGTCTCCAGGACCGAGAAGATCTCCTCGGCGGCCGACAGTCCCTCGGCCGCGGCGTGGTACTGCGCCCCGACCTGCCGGAGCGGCAGATAGGCCTCCGGCGCGAGGATCAGCACCACCAGGCCGGTGTAGAGGTCGAGTTCGCCGTGAACCAGCCGCATGCCGATGGTGACGGCGACGAGTGCCACGGAGAGCGTCGCGAGCAACTCGAGGGCGAAGGAAGACAGGAAGGCGATCCGCAGCGTGCGCACGGTCGCCAGCCGGTACTGCGAGGTGATGGTGCGGATGGACTCGGCCTGGGCCTTGGCGCGGCCGAAGACCTTCAGCGTGGGCAGCCCGGCGACCACGTCGAGGAAGTGGCCGGAGAGCCGCGAGAGCAGCCTCCACTGGCGGTCCATCCGCGACTGGGTCGCCCAGCCGATCAGAATCATGAAGAGCGGGATGAGGGGGAGCGTGACGACGATGATCGCCGCCGAGATCCAGTCCTCCGTGACCACGCGGGCGAGCACAGCCACCGGCACCACCACCGCGAGCCCGAGCTGCGGCAGATACCGGGCGAAGTAGTCGTCGAGTGCGTCGATGCCCCGGGTGGCGAGCGTCACCAGCGAGCCGGTGCGCTGCCCGCTCAGCCATTCCGGGCCCAGCGCAGCCGCCCGGTCGAGCAGCCGCCCGCGCAGCTCCGACTTGACGGCCGCACCGGCCCGGTGAGCGGCCAGCTCGGTGAGCCAGGAGACCAGGGCCCGGCCGAGCGCGACCACCGCGAGGAGCAGGAGCGGCGTACGCAGTCCGGACCCGGTGAGCCCGTCCTCGAAACCGCCCACCACCACTTCGGCGACGAGCATGGCCTGGGCGATGACCAGCCCCGCTCCGGCCACTCCGAGTACCACCACGGCCACCAGGAAGAGGCGGGTGGCACGGGCGTGGCGGAGCAGGCGCGGGTCGATCGGTTTCACGTGAAACACCCCATGGGACTCGGCTCGGTCAAGGCAGTGCTCAGTGCGCGTCGGCGATGTGGTGCGTACCGATCCGCTTGCGGAACACCCAGTACGTCCAGCCCTGGTACAGCAGCACCACGGGGGTGGCGATCCCGGCGCACCAGGTCATGATCTTCAGCGTGTACGGCGTGGACGAGGCGTTGGTGACCGTGAGGCTCCACGCATCGTTCAGCGAGGACGGCATGACGTTCGGGAAGAGCGTCAGGAAGAGCATCGCGACCGCGGCCGTGATGGTCACACCAGAGAGGGCGAAGGACCAGCCCTCGCGCCCCGCCGCGACGGCGCCGATCGCTCCGACCAGGGAGACCACGGCGATGATCATCGCGATCAGGCTCCAGCCGTCACCGTTGTCGGCCTGGGTCCAGATCAGGAAGCCCAGGGCCAGCACCGCGGTGACCGCGCCCAGCTTCAGGGCCAGCGCGCGTGCCCTGACCCGGATGTCGCCGACCGTCTTGAGCCCCGCGAACACCGTTCCGTGGAAGGTGAAGAGGGAGAGCGTGACCAGCCCGCCGAGGATCGAGTACGGGTTCAGGAGATCCCAGAAGTTGCCCACGTACTCCATGTCCGCGTCGATCTTCACGCCGCGCACGATGTTCCCGAAGGCCACGCCCCAGAGCAGGGCGGGGATCAGCGAGGTCCAGAAGATCGCGTTCTCCCAGTTGTTCTGCCACTTCTCCTCGGGCCGCTTGGCCCGGTACTCGAAGGCGACACCGCGCACGATCAGGCAGAGCAGGATGATCAGCAGCGGCAGGTAGAAACCGGAGAACAGCGTGGCGTACCACTCGGGGAACGCGGCGAAGGTCGCGCCGCCGGCGCTGAGCAGCCAGACCTCGTTGCCGTCCCAGACGGGCCCGATCGTGTTGATCAGGACCCGTCGTTCCTTGCGGTCGCGGGCCAGCAGCTTGGTGAGCACACCGATCCCGAAGTCGAATCCCTCCAGGAAGAAGTAGCCGGTCCAGAGGACGGCGATGAGCACGAACCAGACGTCGTGGAGTTCCATCTCTCGGCTCCTGCGCTCTCAGTAGGAGAAGGCCATGGGCCGGTCGGCGTCGTCATGGTCGCCGCCGATCCTGGTGGGCGGGTTGAGGTCGTCGTCCGTGAGCTCCGGAGGTCCGGCCTTGATGTACTTCACGAGCAGCCTGACCTCGACCACGGCGAGCGCCGCGTAGAGCAGGGTGAAGAGGATCATCGAGGTGAGCACCTCGCCCTGCGAGACGCCGGGGGAGACCGCGTGGCGGGTCTGCAGCACGCCGTAGACGACCCACGGCTGCCGGCCCATCTCGGTGAAGATCCAGCCCCAGGAGTTGGCGATCAGCGGGAAGAGCAGGGTCCACAGGGCGACGATCCAGTAGCACTTGGCGAGCTTGGGACTGAGTGCCTTGTTCTTGAACAGGACCAGATGCGGGACTTCGTCCTCACCGGTCCGCATGCCCGGTGGAAGCATGAACTTCTTCCGGGTCAGCCACAGTCCCAGGATGCCGAGGGCGAAGGACGCCATCCCGAAGCCGATCATCCACCGGAAGCTCCAGAAGGCGACCGGGATGTTGGGCCGGTAGTCGCCGGGCCCGTACTTCTCCTGCTCGGCCTTGTTGATGTCGTTGATGCCGGGGACGTAGGAGTTGAAGTTGTCGTCGGCGAGGAAGGACAGTATTCCGGGGACCGAGATCTCCACGGAGTTGTGCCCCTGGCTGACGTCTCCGTACGCGAAGATCGAGAAGGGCGCGGAGTTCTGCCCGTCCCACAGCGCCTCGGCCGCCGCCATCTTCATCGGCTGCTGCTTGAACATCACCTTGCCCAGCTGGTCACCGCTGATGGCGGTGAGCAGACCGGCGATCACCACGGTGATGAGCCCCAGCCGCAGCGAGGTCCGCATCACCGGGATGTGCTTCTTGCGGGCCAGGTGGAAGGCGGCGATGCCGACCATGAACGCCCCGCCGACCAGGAAGGCCGCCGTGATGGTGTGGAAGAACTGGGCGAGCGCGGTGTTCTGGGTGAGCACGTGCCAGAAGTCCGTGAGCTCCGCGCGTCCGCGTTCCTTGTTGATGCGGTAGCCGACCGGGTGCTGCATCCAGGAGTTGGCCGCCAGGATGAAGTACGCGGAGAGGATGGTGCCGAGCGAGACCATCCAGATGCAGGCGAGGTGGATCTTCTTCGGCAGCTTGTCCCAGCCGAAGATCCACAGGCCGATGAAGGTCGACTCGAAGAAGAACGCGATCAGCGCCTCGAAGGCCAGCGGGGCACCGAAGATGTCCCCGACGAACCGCGAGTAGTCCGACCAGTTCATACCGAACTGGAACTCCTGGACGATGCCGGTGACAACGCCCATCGCGATGTTGATCAGGAAGAGCTTTCCCCAGAACTTGGTGGCCCTGAGGTACTTCTCGTTGTTCGTCCGCACCCAGGCGGTCTGCAGGCCCGCGGTGAGCGCGGCGAGCGAGATCGTCAGGGGAACGAAGAGGAAGTGGTAGACGGTGGTCGTTCCGAACTGCCATCGCGCCAGGGTCTCCGGCGCCAGAGCTAGCTCCACGTCGTCTTCTCCTTACGTCGCCGTAGTTGCACCGGCATTTTGTCCTTTGAATCCGACTCATCTTGGGAGGAACCAGGACACGCTTGTGAACGCGTTCACATTCACAAGCAATTATGGCGCACAGACTTTCGGGATCTTCGAGGGGGGTACCCCCTTCGGGACAGGATGAGCATTCACCCCGAAGCGGACACGTCCGCACCGGGCGGAACACCGTCCCCGCACCAGGCCGGGAGCCCTCACCGCCGGGAGCGCTCACCCCCGGCCGGGCACGCTCGCACCCCGCCGGGCACGCGAACGGGCCCCGTGTCCCGCGCGCTGGATCGCACACGGGACACGGGGCCCGAGGGGCCGACTCCGACAGGCCGGTCGGCTCCGGGAGCTACAGCTCCTTGCGGTACGACTCCGTCACCTTCAGGAACAGGTCGTTCGCCTCGTTCTCACCGATCGTGACCCGGACACCCTCGCCCGCGAACGGCCGGACCACCACACCGGCCTTCTCGCAGACCGCGGCGAAGTCGGCGGTACGGTCCCCCAGCCGCAGCCAGACGAAGTTCGCCTGGGACTCCGGCACCGTCCACCCCTGCCGCACCAGCGCCTCGTACACCCGCTCCCGCTCACACACCAAGGACCCCACCCGGCCCAGGAGTTCGTCCTCGGCGCGCAGCGAGGCCACCGCGGCGTCCTGCGCGAGCTGGCTCACACCGAACGGCACCGCCGTCTTGCGCAGCGCGGCCGCCACCGGCTCGTGGGCCACCGCGAAGCCGACCCGCAGCCCCGCCAGCCCGTAGGCCTTGGAGAACGTCCGCAGCACCGCCACATTGGGCCGGTCCCGGTAGATCTCGATGCCGTCCGGCACGTCCGTGTCGCGGATGAACTCCTTGTACGCCTCGTCCAGCACCACGAGCACATCGCCCGGCACCCGGTCCAGGAAACGTTCCAGCTCGGCCCGGCGCACCACGGTGCCGGTCGGGTTGTTCGGGTTGCAGACGAGGATCATCCGGGTCCGGTCGGTGATCGCGTCCGCCATCGCGTCCAGGTCGTGGACCTCACCGTCGGTCAGCGGCACCTTCACCGACGTCGCACCGCTGACCTGCGTGATGATCGGGTACGCCTCGAAGGAGCGCCAGGCGTAGATGACCTCGTCGCCCGGTCCCGAGGTGGCCTGGAGCAGCTGCTGCGCCACCCCGACCGAGCCGGTGCCGGTGGCCAGGTGCGAGACCGGCACGCCGAAACGGTCGGACAGCTCGTTCATCAGACCGGTGCAGGCCAGGTCCGGGTAGCGGTTGAAGTGCGCGGCCGCGGCCATCGTGGATTCCATCACGCCGGGCAGCGGCGGATACGGGTTCTCGTTGGAGGACAGCTTGAAGGCGACCGGTCCGTCAGCCGCGGCCGGCTTGCCCGGCACATAGGCGGGAACGCCGTCCAGCTCGGCACGCAACTTGGGGCTCGTCTCGCTCACCGCGGGTCCTCCTCGACCGTCCGTACACATCAATACTGCTCACCTTATGAGGATTGAGGGCCGCTGCGAACGGCAGCACCGAGGATTCGTCCGGTGGGCCCCGGAATGAGGGGGAGCGCTCCTCCCCCTGGCGCGCGCCGGTGGCTCACTCCGTGGCGCGCGTCCCCCGAAGAGGTGAGTTGAGACCTCTTCGAGACCTCACCCCTACGACAGGCCCATCAGGTCAGACACCCGACACACGATGGTCCTGGCCGCCAACACCATTGCTTCCCAAGGGCATTGAGGCTAAATGATCATGCAGAAACGTGCCTGTCAACGCGTGCATATGCGATCGGACCAACTGCCCGTGCGAGCCCTACTATCGGCTCGCCATGACAGCAGCAGGGAAGCACCAGGTGAGCCGGACGGAGACCCCCCGGCGCGGCGGCAGGCGGGGCCGAGCAGGAATCCGGGATGTGGCCGCCGCCGCCGGAGTCTCCATCACGACTGTCTCCGACGCGCTCAACGGCAAGGGCAGGCTCCCGGACGCCACCCGCCGCCATGTCCGCGAGGTCGCCGAGCGCCTGGGCTACCGCCCTTCCGCCGCGGCCCGAACCCTCCGTACCGGCAAGTCCGGCCTGATCGGCCTGACCGTGACGACCTACGGGGACGAACCCTTCACCTTCACCGAATTCGCCTACTTCGCCGAGATGGCCAGAGCGGCCACCTCCGCCGCGCTGGCCCGCGGCTACGCCCTCGTCATCCTGCCCGCCACCTCACGCCACGACGTCTGGTCGAACGTCGCCCTCGACGGCACCGTCGTCATCGACCCGTCCGACCAGGACCCGGTCGTCACCGAACTCGTCCGCCAAGGGCTGCCCGTCGTCTCCGACGGCAGGCCGGCCGGGACCCTCCCGGTCACCGCCTGGGTGGACAACGACCACCGCGCCGCCGTGCTCGACCTCCTCGACCACCTCGCCGCCGCCGGAGCCCGCCGCATCGGGCTGCTCACCGGCACCACCACCGACACGTACACCCGGCTCTCCACCACCGCGTACCTCCACTGGTGCGAGCGGGTGGGCCAGGACCCGGTGTACGAGTCCTACCCCGCCCACGACCCGTGCGCGGGCGCGGTGGCCGCCGACCGCCTGCTGGCCCGCCCGGACCGCCCCGACGCCGTCTACGGGCTCTTCGACCCCAACGGCACCGATCTGCTCGCGGCGGCCCGCCGGTACGGCCTGCGCGTCCCTGAGGACCTGCTGCTGGTCTGCTGCAGCGAATCCACGGTCTACGCGACGACCGAGCCGCCCATCACCACGCTCTCGCTCAAACCCCGCAGAATCGGCACGGCGGTCGTACAACTGCTCATCGACGCCATCGAAGGCGTCGACCAGGACGGCCCGGTGGAGCAGGTGATACCGACGGAACTCATCGTCCGGACCTCCTCCCAACGCCGTCCACCCCGCACCACGGTCAGCGCACCGCGCTCACCGGCAGGGGATTGATCAGACCAATTGGGATCAATCGGCCGACGAACCCGGGGTGCGTTCGGATTCACCACCCCTGGTGCGTCACAGAGCACGATTCGCATTCCTATGATGGGCGGACGACACCGCGGACCGCCCCGACCAGCAGGGCCCGTCAGGTGTACGGCGGCGCGACGGTGGTGGAGGGGTCGATGACACAGGGGGCCGGTCAGGAACCCGCGGTGCGGACGGCGACGTTGCGCGACTTCCGCGTACCGCCCTATGCGCAGTCCCCGGCACCGCCGGCGTCTCCGCACCCGGGCAACGCCTTCCCGGAAGGTGAGGCGCCGGAGGGGTACACCCCCACCGCGCGGGACCTTCCGGTGATCACCCGCGAGAAGACCGTCCAGGTGCGGGCCGTTCCCGAACCCCGGCCCGCACAGGATCCGGAGCTCGGACCCCTGTACGTGGTCGGGGACGTGCACGGATATCTGGACGAGCTGCACGCCGCGCTCACCGAGCAGGGCCTGATCGACGGCGAGGGCAACTGGTCCGCGGGCAACGCGCGGCTCTGGTTCCTCGGCGACTTCACCGACCGGGGACCCGACGGCATCGGCGTCATCGACCTCGTGATGCGGCTGTCCGCCGAGGCCGCAGCCGCCGGCGGCTACTGCAAGGCGCTGATGGGCAACCACGAGCTGCTGCTCCTGGGCGCCAAGCGGTTCGCCGACACCCCGGTGAACTCGGGCGCCGGCACCGCCACCTTCCAGGCCGCATGGCTGCTCAACGGCGGCCAGAAGAGCGACATGGAGCGCCTCCAGGACGTCCACCTCCAGTGGATGTCCCGACTCGACGCGGTCGTCGAGGAGGACGGGCATCTGCTGATGCACTCGGACACCACGGCCTACCTCGACTACGGCTCCACCATCGAGGACGTCAACGACACGGTGCACGCCATCCTGACCCGTAACGACGCCGACGAGTGCTGGGACCTCTTCCGCAAGCTCACCAAGCGCTTCGCCTTCCGCGACGAGTCGGGCCCGCAGGCCGTCCAGCAGCTGATGGCGGCCTACGGCGGCCGGCGCGTCGTCCATGGTCACAGCCCCATTCCGTATCTGCTCGGTGAGGTCGGGTCCGAGGACGGCGAGGACAACGCCGGCCCGCTGGTGGACGGCCCGCACGTGTACGCGGACGGGCTCGCCATCGCCATGGACGGCGGAGTGACCATGGCCGGAAAGCTACTGGTCGTCCAACTCCCCCTGCATGACTGACGTTCTTCGGGGAAGACGCATCAACGACCTGACCGTGCCGACCACTGGGCCTATTTCCGGAAACCCCCTGTCACCCTGTGCCGTGGGCGCTCTACCATCGGCGTACCAGTAGCAGGCTCTCCTCCGTTTCCGCCCGACTGCCCGGTGAATCGGGCACGCAGGCCCTACGGAGCATCGGGGGATGCACACATGAACAGCGCTCCGCACCTGCTGACCGAGGACCGCCCCGAGTACGAGCGGATCCTCGACGACGCGCTGCGTCACGCCCATGAACGACCAGATCTGGCCGCAGTCGGCGAACGGCTCAACCCGGTTCAGCTGCGCACCATGGCGATGGCCGCCACCGCCCTGATCACCGCCACCGCGGCCACCGAGTACGAGCACTACGTGAAGGCCCGCGACGAACTGCGTACCGGTGCGGCCGCCTCCGACCAGGACTCGGCCACGGCCACGGGCGCCGACGATCCCAACGGGTCGGGGGCCGGCATAGGAGCCGTCGTCACAGTCCTCGCCCCGGTGCTGGCGGGCACGGCCGCGGTGATCTTCCTGCTGGTCGGCTACATCCTGAAGATGCTGAGCCCGCCGCCGTCCTTCGCGGGGACCATGGTCGGCGCCGGCTGGGTCTTCACGGCCCTCACCGCGGCCGCCATCCTGATCGCCGCCGTCGGCCTGCTCCTCACGGCCCTGCGCAACGGCTCCACGTCGCTGGCCGCCGACGACCCCGGCGAGGAACTGCCGGAGGACGTGGCGCGGGCCCGGGAGGCCTGGCGGCACGCGCTGCTGGAGCGGGGCATCCTGCCGTTCCTGCGGGACGCGCTGGCCGACCCGGGCGCCGCGCCCGCCGCCCGTACGCCCTATCCCTCGGCCAACCGCATCCCGAAGATCGGCTACAGCAGGCCGGACTTCTCCAGCCCGGACGACGGGCCGGCGGCCGCGCCCCGGCCGACCTTCACCAGTCCGGACTTCACCAGCCCCGACTTCGGCGGGCCGGAACACGAGATGGACTGACCGGTTCCGCGTCCGGGTTCCGGCCGGAGGCACGGTCAGGAGCTCTGCGGTTCGCCGTCACGGCCGGCACTCAGCCCCAGCAGCGCCTCACCGGTGGCATAGAGCTCGATCAGCAACGGCCGCAGCGTCCGTCCCCCGTCCGTCAGCGCGTAGCGGGTGCGCACCGGAAAGCCGCGCAGCCGCTCGGCCGACACCAGGCCGCCGTCCCGGAGCTCCCTCAGCCGCTGGCTCAGCACCTTCGCCGACAGCTGCGGCAGCCGTTCCCGCAGCTCCGTGAAGCCGAGCGGGCCGCCCATGAGTTCACGCAGGACGAGCGTCGTCCAGCGTCCGGAGACCGCTGCGAGCGCCACCTCGACGGGGCAGCCGGGATCGGGACGGCTGGTGCGGCCCCGCTCGGTCGGCGCCAGTTCGCGATCCGGCCCCGCGAGGGTTTCCGCTTGGTGACCCACGTCAACGGACTGTTGTCTGAAGGTATGACGCATTCCACCAGTGTGCAGCTCGCCACGGATGCCGCCGGGCATCCGCACGCCCTCGCGCGGGCGTTCAACACGTTCGACCCCGAGATCCTCGACCTCATGTACGAGCCCGGCTCGGTCTTCGTCCCGCGCCCCGGCGAACCGACGACGGGGTCGCAGCGGCTGCGCGCCAACGGCGAGTTCCTCGCGCTGCGGGTCCCGATCAGAGTGACGCCGCGCCGGACGTACCAGGCGGGCGACATCGCGCTCCTGATCGTGGACTGGCTCGTCGAGGGAGTCGCCGTCGACGGAAGCGACGTCCGTATCGCGGGCACGGCGACGGACATCGCTCGCCGCGGGGCGGACGGTTTCTGGCGATACGTCGTCGACAACCCGTTCGGCGTGGCTCCCCACCCGGGCTCCGGCGCCTGACGCACGCTCAACCGCAGCCGTGAGCATGCCCATCGCGCTGACCGACCGGTGGCGCGAACACGCCTGGCCACCGAGCCGCGCCCCCGACCGCCCCCCGGCTCCCGACCGGGCCGGACCCGGTCGGGAGCGCGGGACGCGCACCGTGGGCGTCAGTCCGCCAGCGGCAGGTACACCCGGTTCCCGCTCGCCGCGAACTCCTTGGACTTCTCCAGCATCCCCGCCTCGATCTCCTCGTCCGAGGCCGAGGCGACCAGGTCGGGAGCGAACTGCTCGGTGATGCTCCTGCTGATCTTCATGGAGCAGAACTTCGGACCGCACATCGAGCAGAAGTGCGCCGTCTTCGCCGGCTCGGCCGGCAGCGTCTCGTCATGGAACTCCCGTGCCGTGTCCGGATCGAGCGCCAGGTTGAACTGGTCCTCCCACCGGAACTCGAACCGGGCGTCCGACAGCGCGTCGTCCCACTCCTGCGCCCCCGGGTGCCCCTTGGCGAGGTCCGCCGCATGGGCCGCGATCCGGTAGGTGATCACACCGGTCTTCACGTCATCCCGGTTGGGCAGGCCGAGGTGCTCCTTGGGCGTGACGTAACAGAGCATCGCCGTCCCCCACCAGGCGATCATCGCGGCGCCGATGCCCGAGGTGATGTGGTCGTACGCCGGTGCGACATCGGTGGTCAGCGGGCCGAGCGTGTAGAACGGCGCCTCCTCGCAGATCTCCTGCTGAAGGTCGATGTTCTCCTTGATCTTGTGCATCGGGACGTGCCCGGGGCCCTCGATCATCGTCTGGACGCCGAGCCGCTTGGCGACCGTGTTCAGCTCGCCGAGCGTGCGCAGTTCGGCGAACTGCGCCTCGTCGTTGGCGTCCGCGATCGATCCGGGCCGCAGCCCGTCACCCAGCGAGTACGTCACGTCGTACGAGGCGAGGATCGTGCAGAGCTCCTCGAAGTGCTCGTACAGGAACGACTCCTTGTGGTGTGCGAGGCACCAGGCCGCCATGATCGAGCCGCCCCGGGAGACGATGCCGGTCTTGCGGCGGGCGGTCAGCGGCACGTACGGCAGGCGCACGCCGGCGTGGACCGTCATGTAGTCGACGCCCTGCTCGGCCTGCTCGATCACGGTGTCCTTGTAGATCTCCCAAGTCAGCTCCTCCGCCCTGCCGTCGACCTTCTCGAGGGCCTGGTAGAGGGGCACGGTGCCGATCGGCACGGGGGAGTTGCGAAGTACCCACTCACGGGTGGTGTGGATGTTGCGCCCGGTGGAAAGGTCCATGACCGTGTCGGCGCCCCACTTGGTCGCCCAGGTCATCTTGTCCACCTCCTCCTCGATGGAGGACGTCACCGCGGAGTTGCCGATGTTGGCGTTCACCTTCACCAGGAACCGCTTGCCGATGATCATCGGCTCGATCTCCGGGTGGTTGACGTTGGCCGGCAGCACGGCCCGGCCTGCGGCGATCTCCTCGCGCACCACCTCGGGCGCGACGTTCTCCCGGATCGCCACGTACTCCATCTCCGGGGTGATCTCGCCGCGTCGGGCGTACCCGAGCTGGGTCACCGGGTTCCCGTCCCGGCTGCGCCGCGGCTGGCGCGGGCGGCCGGGGAAGACCGCGTCCAGATTGCGCAGCCCGCCGCGCGGCGAGGTGTGCTTGATCCCGTCGTCCTCGGGACGGGCGGCGCGGCCCGCGTACTCCTCGGTGTCGCCGCGGGCGATGATCCAGTTCTCGCGCAACGGGGCGAGTCCGCGGCGGACATCGGTGTCGACACCAGGATCGGTGTACGGCCCCGACGTGTCGTAGAGCGTCACGTCCTTGCCGTTGCTGAGGTGCACCTGACGGACCGGCACCCGGAGGTCCGGGCGCGAGCCCTGGACGTACCCCTTGTGCCAGCCGATGGACTTCCCGGCCTCGTCGCTCTGATTGGAGGCAGGCATACGTGCGTCCGCTGTGGTCATGAGACCTACTCCCTACGCCGGCATTACCCGGTAACAGGTTCGGCGGTCGGCGCAGCTTGTCCCGTACGGACGTACGGAGATCAGCGCCCTCTCAGCCCGGTGCTCCGAGCTCCCGCGTGTGCAAAGGTGCCACCACGCTAACGCCCTCGCGGGTGTGCTGAACAGTGGGCCTCGCTCGTCTTGCGATGATCGGCCGGTGACGTCCCCCCATATCGTTCCCGAGCAGCCGTCCCATCAGCACGCCCACACGCACTCGCACGGACCCGCCGCTCCCGTGTCCAAGCACCTGCGCAAGGTGATCGCCGCCGTGCTGATCCCGTTCGCGGCCGCGGTCGCCGTCGGTCTCGTCGTGCTCTGGCCCGGTGGTGCGCCGGCGCACGAGCGCACCGGTGTCGGTTTCGACCGGCAGACCCAACAGGCCAAGGTGGTGAACATCGACAAGGTCGACTGCAAGGACGTGAACGCGGCCCAGCTGCCCGTCGACGGCGAGACACCGCCGGCCAAGGACCCGGCCACCGGCGGCGGGGCCGCGGACTGCGAGAAGGCCACGGTCGAGGTCACAAGCGGCGACGACAAGGGGCGCACCTTCATCGAGGTGATCCAGCCCGGCGCACCGCGACAGCTCCGCGAGGGGCAGGAAGTCGTCGTCGCGTACGCCCCCGACGCGCCCCACGACCTCCAGTACTCCGTGACGGACGTGAACCGGAAGTTCCCGATGGCGCTGCTGGCCGGGATCTTCGCAGTCGCGGTGGTCGTCGTGGGCAGACTGCGCGGGGTCATGGCGCTGGTGGCGCTCGCCCTGTCGTTCGGCGTGCTGACCCTGTTCATCCTTCCGGCCATTCTGCAGGGCTCGAATCCGCTGGTCGTGGCAGTGGTCGGGGCGAGCGCCATCATGCTGATCGCCCTCTACATCTGCCACGGGCTGACCGCCCGCACCTCCGTCGCGGTCGTCGGCACCCTGATCTCGCTGCTGCTGATCGGGCTGCTCGGCTCACTCTTCATCGGCTGGGCGAGCCTGAGCGGGAACACCGACGACAGCACGGGCCTCATCCACGGCCTGTATCCGCACATCGACATGAGCGGTCTGCTTCTGGCCGGCGTCATCATCGGTTCCCTCGGGGTGCTCGACGACGTGACGGTCACCCAGACCTCGGCTGTCTGGGAACTGCACCAGGCGGACCCGACCATGAGTGCGAAGCAGCTTTACCGGGCAGGTATCAGAATCGGAAGGGATCACATCGCCTCGGTGGTCAACACCCTGGTGCTCGCCTATGCGGGCGCCGCGCTTCCGCTGCTGCTGTTGTTCTCGATCGCCCAGAGCAGCGTGGGCACGGTGGCCAACAGCGAGCTGGTGGCGGAGGAGATCGTTCGGACACTGGTCGGCTCGATCGGGCTGGTCGCCTCGGTGCCGGTGACCACCGCGCTCGCGGCGCTGGTCGTCTCCGCAGACCGTACGGGGGTCGGCGCGGAAGCCGGAGCTTCGGCACCCGTACGGAGTGGCAGAGGACGCCGGCGACGGGCGAAGGCCTGAACAGGTGCACACGGAGAGTGATTCACCCGTTCGGCAGGTGTGGTGTTCGACCGGCACCCGGGGCCGGAAGGGCGGTTCCCCGTCAGCCGGCGTTCTGCTCCTCGGCCAGAATTCGCCCCAATGCCTCTTCCAGATTGCCCTCGAAGTCACCCAGCGTGCACTCCTGGCCGAGCGGGACGAGCTTGTCCGTCCGGTCGAGAAAGGCCACAAGAGGTGCTGTGCCCGCCCTGAAGAGGGCACGATCCGCCCCCACCTGGAGCCGGATGTGGACGTCGCACAGCCCTTCGGGCTCGGTCGGCCCGATGTGTACGTCGCCGTCGCCACTGGGGCTGTTCAGGCCATCGAGCAGCAGCTCACGGCCAAAAGCCCAGGTGACGGGGGCATCGCCGGGGAGATGGAAGGTCATCCGGATCGCGTACGGATCGCACACTTCGTACCGGAGCTCCACCGGGATACGGAATGAGAGCTCCTCGGAGACGAGGAAGCTCATCATGACCTCAGCTTGAACCGACTCGCGCATCGTTCAACCCCGCAGTAGATGAATCTGGCCAGGAATGATCCCCCATGGCCCTATTGACGCCATCGTGGTGCACGCGATAGCAGATCACAAGGAGTGATTTTTCAGATACTGATAGAGAACACGAACGAACGCAAGAGGCTGGCCACTTCGCCACGTAGTCGTTCGACTGCGGGGAGCAATCGTTCTTCCTGATCCAGGGGTACCGAAATGGCCATCGCCGCTGCCGTGAAGCCGGCCGCGATCGGGATGGCCGCGCAGACCGTCCCGAGGGCGTACTCCTGCCGCTCGATGACGGGTTCCATTCGCTCCAGCGACCGCAGCCGTTCAAGGAGCTCCGGACGGTCGCGTACGGAGTACCGGGTCAGCGGACGGACCGGATGGCGGTCGAGGTGGTCCTCGAGGGCCTTCTCGTCGAGCTGGCTCAGCAGACACTGGCCGATCGCGTGGGCGTGCCCGGTCTCCTGGAAGGCGGCCCATTCGTCCACCGCGGGCGCGGCCGGGGTGTCGGCGACCGCGAGGAGTTCGATCTCGCCGTCGCGGTAGACGGCGCAGTAGACCGGGGCGCCGACGATGTCCCGCCAGCGGCCCAGGGACTGGGCCATCCGGCTGCGCCGGTTCTGCAGAGCGCCGTCGCCCACCAGCCGCTCGGCGGCGGCACCGAAGAGGAAGACGCCGTTCTCACGGCGGAGATATCCCTCGTGGGTGAGGGTGCGAAGCAGGTGGTAGGCGGTGGGCAGTGGAAGCCCCGCCTCACGTGCGAGCTGTTTGGCCGGCGCCCCGTCGCGATGGGCGCCCACTGCCTCCAGCAGCCTCAGCGCCCGCTGCACCGATCCGATCAACGTCGGCACAGCGGTACTCGATGCCGTGGTCAACGGTCACCCCCAGGCATGGTGACGGGCGGTCAGCCCGCCTGTGGAGGCCGCCCCCACATGTCTGCCGCAGGTTCGGGTCCGGAGGCCGGATGCCCTGCCCACCACTGGTCAGGTGGTGACTGACGGTGCTCTCCCAGACGGCGGCAGCGGATTTCCACTGTATCGGCAGCGTCCGGAAGGGTTGCTGTTTCGTCCTCCGCTTCGCTCACCTGGGCTAACCGTGCTACCGGTGGTGCGGCCACCGGTCACCACCGGTCTCCTACCAGTCGCCGCGCGAGGAGGAGGACGACGACATGAACTTCCGCACGAGGAAGACGATCCCGCCGACCAGGACCACGACGATCAGGATCTTGAAGAGCAGCCAGACGACGAAGCCCACCACGCTGGCGATCAGACCACCGAACACGACGATCGCGATGACGGGCACCGCGATCCACTTCACCCACCAGGGCATTCCCGCGAATATCTCCCGCACCGCCATCTGTCCTACCTCGTCTCTGTGAGTTCCTGCTCCGATGCTAGAGGGGCGGCGGTGATCTGCGGGGGCCTCGCATCCCTTGAACTCCCCTGATCGAACCCTTAGGGATCCCCGAGAGACCGCTCCGTCTCCCGGCCCCCTCAGCCCTCGGGCGGCGAGAAGACCACCATCACCCGCAGGTCCTCGGTGATGTGGTGGAACTTGTGAGCCGTGCCGGCAGGTACGTACACGACGCTTCCTCTGCCCACCTGCGTGGTTTCCATGCCCACGGTGATCGACGCGCGTCCGCTGACGACGAGGTAGACCTCGTCCTGCTTGTGCGGCTGCTGCGGGTCGAGCTCGCCGGCGTCCAGCGCGTACAGGCCTACAGACATGTTCCGTTCACGCACGAACTGCAGATACGCGCCGTCGTTGGCGGCCCGTTCCGCCTCCAGCTCGTCCAGTCTGAATGCCTTCATGGCCTGTCCGTCCCTTACATATACCCGGCCGGTGTCCGCCACCGATCATGTCTGCCACGATCAGACACATGAAGAATTTCGTAGTCAAGACGATCGCCAACGCAGGTGCGCTGGCAGTGGCCATCTGGCTGCTCCAGGACATCACGCTGACCGGCGGCAGCACCGGCCGCAAGGTCCTGACCCTGATCGTGGTCGCGCTGATCTTCGGCCTGGTCAACTTCTGCGTGAAGCCGGTCCTGAAGCTGCTCACACTGCCGCTCTTCATCCTCACGCTGGGGCTGTTCACCCTGGTCGTGAACGCGCTGATGCTGATGCTGACCTCCTGGCTGGCCGACCAGTTCGATCTGAGCTTCCACGTCGACGGCTTCTGGACCGCCGTCCTCGGCGGACTGATCATCTCGATCGTCTCCTGGGCGCTGAACGTGGTCCTGCCCGACGAGGACTGATCCGCGTACACCTGGAACAGTGCAGGCAGTACCGGCGACGGACCGGGGAGAGAAGCGAGGACGCAGTATGAGCACCATGGGCGACGGAACCCGCGCGGTACGTGCCGGCCTGCCGGAACCGGAGCAGTACGAGCCGACTCTGCCCGGCCCGGTCTTCGCCGCACACTTCCATCTCTCCGGCGAGCCGGTCGGCCCCTACACCTACGGCCGCGACACCAACCCGACCTGGACCCATCTGGAACGGGCCATCGGCGAACTCGAAGCGCCGGGGAAGAGCGTCGAGACCACGGTCTTCGCCTCCGGCATGGCGGCGGTCTCGGCCGTACTGCTGTCCCAGGCGCGCAGCGGTGACGTGATCGTGCTGCCCGACGACGGATACCAGGCGCTCCCGTTGGTACGGGCACAGCTGGAGGCGTACGGGGTCGAGGTGCGGACCGCCCCGACCGGGGGCGATGCCCAGCTGGACGCCCTGGAGGGCGCCAGGCTGCTGTGGATCGAGACCCCGTCCAATCCCGGGCTCGACGTCTGTGACGTGCGGCGGCTCGTCGAGGCCGCGCACGCGGGCGGGACGCTGGTGGCCGTGGACAACACGCTCGCCACCCCGCTCGGCCAGCGCCCGCTTGAGCTGGGCGCCGACTTCTCGGTGGCCAGCGACACCAAGGGCATGACCGGGCACGGCGACATCCTGCTCGGCCACGTGGCCTGCCTCGATCCCGAGCTGGCGGCGGGGGTACGGCGCTGGCGCAAAGTGGTCGGCGCGATCCCGGGGCCGATGGAGGCGTGGCTCGCACACCGCTCGCTGGCCACCCTGGAGCTGCGGATCGAGCGCCAGTGCGCGAACGCCCTCGCTCTGGCCGAGACACTCACCGAGCGCCCGGAAGTGACCGGGCTGCGCTACCCCGGCCTGCCCGCCGACCCGTCGTACCCGAAGGCCGTCCGGCAGATGCGGCGCTTCGGCTCCGTGGTCTCGTTCGTTCTGGCCGACCGGGAGACCGCCGAGCGCTTCCTCTCGGCGCTCCGGCTGGCCGAGGACGCGACCAGCTTCGGCGGGGTCCGTTCCACAGCCGAACGACGGGCCCGCTGGGGCGGCGACGCGGTGCCGGAAGGCTTCATCCGCTTCTCGGTGGGCGCCGAGAACCCGGCGGACCTGCTGGCCGACGTGACACAGGCCCTGGCAGAAGCTGTCGCCGGGAGCTGAGGCGGACGACCGGGGCTGCTGCGGACGGCAGGGGCTGAGGCGATCGCGACGGGGCCGGCCGCCGTGCCGACGGCAGCAGGAGCGGCCGACGGTCGAGCGGCCGCGGCAGCAGAGGCTGTACGGACGGCCCGAACCTCCCCCCTCGTGGCTCGGACCGTCCCGGCCCTCCGCGTTCTTCACGCGAAGCACCGTCTCGACAAGGCTAGTTGACTCTGAGTCAGTGTCCAATCACAGTAGCGGCAGCGGCCTATCGCCATATTTATGGTTGTCCGGGCCCGAGACGTCGCACGGGGTGGGAGGGACAGGACATGGACCTGGCCCTGCTGCGCACGTTCGTCACCGTGCACCGGGCCGGTTCGTTCACCCGGGCCGCCGCGCTCCTCGGCCTCTCCCAGCCCGCCGTGACCTCGCAGATACGCACGCTGGAACGGCAGCTGGGCCGCCCGCTCTTCCTGCGCCGGGCCCGCGGCGTGACCCCCACCACCATCGGGGACGAACTCGCGCACCGGGCCGCTCCCCATCTGGACGCGCTGGTGGAGATCGCCGAGACGGAGCTGGACGAGGAGTCGGGCGTCCGGACCCTGCATCTGGCCGGGCCACCGGAGTTCACCTCGCTACGGGCGCTGCCCGCACTCACCCCGCTGATCGCCCAGGGCCTCGCCCTGCGCAGCTCGTTCTCCGCGGACACCGACGAGACGCTGGATGGTCTGGCCGCCGGACACCACGACCTGGCCATCGTGACGGCCCGCCCGCGCGGCGGTCTGCTCACCGCGACCCCGCTCTGCGACGAGGAGCACGTCCTGATCGCCGCGCCCCGCTGGGCCGGGCGGCTCGGCCCGGGGACCCTGCGGCGCAACGGCCCGGTCGTCCTGGAACAGCTGCCCGTGGTGGAGGTGCACGAGAGCCTGCCGCTCGTCTCCCGCTACTGGGCCGCGGTCTTCGACGCCCGGCCGGCTGCCGCCGGAGCCGTCATCGCACCGGATCTGCGGGCCGTCCTGGAGTGCACGGCGGCCGGCGCCGGGCTGGCCGTCCTGCCCCGCTACCTCTGCGAGGGCGCACTGGAGCGGGGCGAGGTGGTGGCACTCCTCGACCCTCCGGTGCCCCCGCTGCGCACCTACTTCCTCGCCGCACGGACCGGCACGCTCGCGCTGCCGCATCTCGCTCGCGCGCACGAGTGGCTGGTGCGCGCCGCGGCCGACTGGTGACCGCAGAACGCTCCGGCAGCCCTCAGGTGTTTCAGAAGGGGTCCAGCGGGCCACTCTCTTGCCATGACCGAACGCCCTGTGGTCAAGCGCACCGCACGCGCCATCCTGCTCGACGGCGACGACCTCATCCTGATCAAGCGGACCAAGCCTGGGGTCGACCCCTACTGGCTCACGCCGGGCGGCGGGGTCGAGCCCGAGGACGCGACCGTCGTCGACGCCCTGCACCGCGAGGTGGACGAGGAGCTCGGGGCCAAGATCACCGATGTGGTCCCCTGCTTCGTCGACACCGTGGAACACATCGAGGGCAGTGGGGTGAAGGGCGTCAAGGTCCAGCACTTCTTCGTCTGCCGGCTCGACTCGATGGACCTGTCCCTGCGCCACGGACCCGAGATCGACGACCCCTGCGGGGAGTACGACGTCGTCCGCGTGCCGTTCAGCAGGGTCGGAATCGCCGCCGTGCACCTCGTGCCGCTGTCGCTGCGGCACTACCTGGACGGCAACATCGAGGGCGTCCGGGCGATGCACGCGACCGACCTGGGCTGATCCGGGGCGGACGGGACGGCTGAGCCCTCCCCGACTACCCGCTCCGAGCAGCACCTACGTCGGGGCAGTGCCTACGTCCAGGGCGGTGCCTGCGCCGGGGCAGTGGCTACGCCGAGGTCAGTACGGACGGATACTCCCCTCGGCAGATGACCGGGCGGACGGCTCCCGGCACCGTGTTTCACGTGAAACCACTCAGCCGCCGCCCCCGCCGAAACCTCCTTGCCGCACACGTCGCGGTATCCGTCAGCTGGCTCGGACTCACCATCGGTCTGCTGACGCTGGCCATCGCCGCCCTCGCGACCGGGGACCCGGCCACCGCACGGGCCGCTACCCGGGCCATGAAGATCTTCGGTGACTGGCTCGTGGTGCCGGTCGCCCTGCTCTCCCTCATCAGCGGTCTGATCCTGTCGCTCCGCACCCCTTGGGGACTGGCCAGGCACCGCTGGGTCTGGACGAAGTTCTGGCTCACCCTGATCACGACGGGACTGTCGGTCCTCTCCTTGCGCCCCGGCATCAACGAGGCCGCAGAGCTCGGCAGGGCCGACATCAACCTCGTCGTCGCTCCGGCGGTGGCCACGGCGGCCTATCTCTTCATGACAGCCATCTCGGTACTGAAGCCGTGGGGTCCGACCCGACGTGGCCGGCGCCTGCGGATCTCGGCCAGTTCCGTTAAAGCGGTGGACGAGCGATCACCACGTCGGACAGCCTGACCCTCATGCCCAGCTCACTGCCCCGCCCACTCGCCGATCTACCCGTCCGGCGTCTCACCCGGGACGATCTGGTCCCCTGCGCCGACCTCAGCGAGAACCGCGGCTGGCCGCGTGACGAGCACCGCTGGGGGCTGCTCCTCACGGCGGGAACGGCTTTCGGTATCGACGATCCAGACGGCAAGGGCCTGATGGCAACGTGTGTGGTGACCTCCTACGGCCCTCGTATGGCCGCCATCGGCATGATGCTGGTCGCCGAGCGTTATGCCGGACAAGGAGTCGCCCGGTACCTCATGCAGCAGACGATCGAATGGACCGGGGGCGCCCCGCTCAGCCTCTACGCGACAGCATCGGGGCGCCCGCTCTACGAGAAGTTCGGGTTCGCCGCGGTGGGCACCGCACAGCGGATGGGCGGCCGTTTCCGGCCGACTGCCGAGCCCGGCGGCGGTCCGGAGGCGCTCGCTCGACCGGACCGCACCGTTCGTCCCGCAACGGCCGGGGACCTGCAGGCCATGCTCCGGCTGGACGCGGACGCGTTCGGCCTCGACCGGACACATCTACTGACCCGTCTCCCGGCCTTCGCCGATCATCTGCGGGTGGCCGAGGACAGCGGGGAGCTCGTCGGTTACGGGGCTCTCTGGCCGAGCGCAGGCAGCCAGGTAGTCGGTCCGCTGATCGCTCGGGACACCGCTACGGCGAAACTACTGGTGGCCTCGCTGGCCGGGGCGACCGACCTGCCGTTGCGGGCCGACATCGATGCCCGCCACCACGAGCTCCTCGACTGGCTCGGGGAGCGCGGCCTCCAGCCCGGCTCCGAGACCACGGTGATGGCCCTGGGGGACCGGCAGCCGGGGAACTGGACACACTGCTTCGCGCCGCTGAGCGTGGCGACGGGCTGAGACTCCGGCCGGTACACGGACCCGGGAACCGGGTCCAGGACACGGGCCCGGGAACCGGGTCCGGAGCGGCGCTCGCGCCGGGATGTTGTCGAACCGGACGTCAGTGGTCGAGCCGGACGTTCTCGCTGCCGTGCACCGCTGCAAACCGGGAGCTCCAGACCGCTTCGGAGACGAGGCACCAACCGCCCTCGTCAATGGCCCCGGACCACAGGGCTTTCGGGTCCGCCCACCGATATCGGCATTCGACGAACCCATGAATGTCAGCTCCCATGTGCCCCAATGCTGCGGCCACATGGGAGTCGGCACCGACGAATTGCCTTCGCCCTCAAGGAAGAAGCGGACTCAGACGAGGCCGTCCACGGCGCTGGTCGCGAACCCGTGGTCCTGCTCGGGCGCCCCGCCACCGACGCCGATGGCGCCGATCAGCCGACCTTCGCGGTGGACCGGAACGCCGCCGGCGATGAACAGCAGCGGCCGGTCCAACGCGGTGGGCAGGGTGTGGAAGAGGCCTCCCGGCTGGACGGCATCGACCAGGTCGGCCGTGGGGGCGTTGAGCTGGAGTGCCGTGTAGGCCTTGCGGGTGCTGGTCTCGCCGGCGATGAGGACTGCGCGGTCGTCGCGGCGGAAGGCCAGGAGATGACCGCCCGCGTCGAGGACCGTGACCGCCGCAGCGACGCCCGCGGCCTCGGCGGCCTGACGGGCCGCGGCGATGAGCGCCTCCGCGTCCTGGGTGGTCAGCGGGGCGACGGCTGTGGTGAGGTTGCTCATGGGATGACTCCTTGGTGCGGTGCGGGGAACGTGGGGCGCGGGGGTCAGCGCCGGGCGGCGGTTGCGGCGGCCGGCTCCGGGACGTGGGCGGCGACGGGGCGGCTCCGGGTGGCCGTGCGGCGCTCCAGGGTGCTGGAGACGACCGCGAGGACCAGGGCGGATGCGGCGAGGACCGCGCCGACCCAGTTGGGCGCGGTGTACCCGAGACCGGCGGCGATGACGACGCCGCCGAGCCAGGCCGACAGCGCGTTGCCGAGGTTGAAGGCACCGATGTTCACGGCGGAGGCGAGGGTCGGTGCGCCCGCCGCCTGGTCGAGCACCCGCTTCTGCAACGGGGGCACGGTGGCGAAGCCCAGGCCACCGATCAGCACGATGGTCACGGCTGCCGCGATCTTGTTGTGCGCGGTCAGCGTGAACAGCGACAGCACCACGGCCAGCGCCCCCAGCGACACGTACAGCAGGGGCATCAGGTGGCGGTCGGCGAACTTGCCGCCGAGCAGGTTGCCACCGACCATGCCGAGCCCGAAGAGGACCAGCAGCCAGGTGACCGAGGAGGCCGAGTAGCCGGCGATCTCCGTCATCATCGGCGTGATGTAGGTGATCGCCGCGAACACGCCGCCGAAGCCCAGCACCGTCATCGCCATGGCCAGCAGGACCTGCACGTTGCGGAACGCGGCCAGCTCGTGGCGGAGCCGGACGCCTTCGGCGCGGGGCTGGTCGGGGACGAGCCTGGCCACTCCGAGGAGGCCGACGACGCCGAGGGCCGCGACAGCGAAGAACGTGGCCCGCCAGCCGGCGCTCTGCCCGACATAGGTGCCGAGCGGGACACCGACGACGTTGGCGACGGTGAGCCCGGTGAATATCATCGCGATCGCACCGGCCTTCTTGTGCGGCGCGACCAGGTCGGCCGCCACGACCGATCCGATGCCGAAGAAGGCACCGTGGGCGAGGGACGCGATGACCCGGCCCACGAGCATGACCTCGAAGACGGGTGCGGTCGCGGACACCACGTTGCCGACGACGAACAGCCCCATCAGGATCATCAGCATGCGTTTGCGGGTGACCCTGGTACCGAGCACGGTCATCAGCGGGGCGCCGAGGACGACCCCGAGCGCATAGCCCGTGACGAGGAAGCCGGCTGCCGGGATCGACACCTGGAAGTCCGCGGCCACCTCGGGGAGCAGTCCCATGATCACGAACTCGGTGGTTCCGATACCGAATGCCCCGATGGCGAGGGCGAGGAGCGCGAGCGGCATGGGTTACACCTTCCCTGGAGATTGCGTCTGCGCCTTACGAGCGTTCACAATAATTGCATGCGCTGGTTAATTGCAAGCGCGGGCTATTGCGTACGTCGCCTATCCTGTACGTAAGCAGCTCCAGCACGGAGGAGAGACACCCATGACAGCGACGGACCCGGCACTGACCGCCCTCTCCCAGGGCTGGTGCGCGCTTTCCCTGCTCCACGGGAAGATCGAGGCCCACATCGAGCGTGCCCTGCAGAGCAGGCACGACCTCAGCGTGCGGGAGTACTCGCTGCTGGACGTGCTGAGCCGGCAGCACAGCGGACCGGGCGGACATCTGCAGATGAAGCAGGTGGCCGACGCCGTCGTACTCAGCCAGAGCGCCACCACTCGCCTGGTCACCCGCCTCGAGGACCGCGGTCTGCTGACCCGCTATCTCTGCGACACCGATCGCAGGGGCATCTACACCGACGTCACCGAAGCGGGTCTCACCCTGCTCGCCGAGGCCAGGCCGACCAATGACACCGCCCTGCGCGCCGCACTCGACGAGGCCGCCAAGGACCCCGAGCTGGTGCCGCTCGTGCGCGCGGTCGAGGAACTGAAGGTCCCCGTGTAGACCGGTCCGCAGGCCGAATGCCACCGCGTGGCCCGTGGCCACTGCGTAGGCTGCTGATCATGAGCGATCTGGAAATACGTGCTGCGGGCGTCGACGACCTCTCGGAGATCGTGGCCATGCTGGCCGACGATCCGCTGGGTGCGGAGCGCGAGTCTCCGGACGACCTCACGTCGTACCTGGCTGCCTTCCGGCGGCTGGCCGGGGATCCGAACCAGCACCTGATGGTCGCCGTGCGCGCGGGCCGGATCGTCGGCACGCTCCAGCTGACGGTGATCCCGGGCCTGTCCCGGCGCGGCTCGACGCGCTCCGTCATCGAGGGCGTCCGCGTCCACAGGGACGAACGCGGCAGCGGGCTCGGCACCCTGCTGATCCGGTGGGCGGTGGACGAATCCAGGCGCCAGAAATGCCAGTTGGTACAGCTGACCTCGGATGCGAGCCGGACCGACGCACACCGTTTCTACGAACGGCTCGGCTTCGTCGCCAGTCATGTGGGTTTCAAGCTCGCTCTCTGACCGCACATCGGCATCCGAGGGGAACGACGATGCACCACGTCAGCGACGGGCAGCGCCGCATCAGGCTGGCCGGACGCCATCTGCTGGCACCCGCCACGCGGACCGATTCCCCGGTGGCCGTGGCCGACGCCCTGGTCGCTCTGCACGCCACCGACGCGTCCACGGTCTTCCTGTCCGTGTGCGCCCGACTCCGTACCCCGGGCGTCGCCGCGGTGGAGAAGGCGCTGTACGAGGACGTCTCGCTGGTCCGGCTCCTCTCCATGCGCAACACGCTCTTCGTCGTGCCTGAATCGCTCGCCCCGCAGATCGAGGCGACGAACGCGCGCGCGGTGGCGGCCAAGGAGCGCAGGACCTTCCTGAAGCACCTGGCGGAGGACGGCCAGGGCCTGGACGAGCGCTGGCTGAACGCGGCGGAGAAGGCCACCCAGGCGGCTCTGACCGCCTGCGGGGCGGCCACGGGCAGCGAACTCTCCGCCGCCGTGCCCGCCCTGCGTACGAAGATCACGGTCTTCCCCGGCAAGAAGTACGAAGCGGTACAGGGGGTGGCCTCCCGCGTCATCCGCATCATGGCCGCCGAGGGGCGGATCCGCCGGGACCGGCCCCGGGGCTCCTGGACGTCCAGCCAGTTCCGCTGGACGGCAGCCGAACCGAGGCAGGCTCCCGCCACCGCCGAAGCGCAGGCGGAGCTGGCCCTGCGCTGGCTCCGCTCGTACGGGCCGGCTTCGGAGGCCGACCTCAAGTGGTGGACGGGCTGGGGGCTCGGCCAGGTCCGCAAGGCGCTGGCGGCCGCCGAAGCCGAGGAGGTGGGGCTCGATGACGGCTCGACCGGCTGGGTCGCGCCGGGAGACACCGCGCCCGAGCCGGCGCCGGAGCCGTGGGCGGCGCTGCTTCCTGCGCTCGACCCGAGCGCGATGGGCTGGGCCGACCGCGGTTTCCACCTCTCTGCCGAACACCGGGCGGCCCTCTTCGACCGCTCCGGCAACATCGGCCCCACTGTGTGGTGGGACGGCCGGATCGTCGGCGGCTGGGCACTGCGCGCCGATGGCGAACCGGTATGGCGGCTCCTGACGAACGCCGGCCGGGATGCCACCGCGGCGATCGAGGAAGAGGCATCCCGGCTGGCCCGCTGGGTGGGGGAAGCGCGGGTCACACCGCGCTTCCGCACCCCGTTGGAAAGGGAGTTGACCGCGTGAGCGGTCCGCTGGCGTGTTTCACGTGAAACACGACGCTCAACCTCCCAGGCCACGCCACCCGTTCTCGTCCACGCCGCCCGGTACGGCTGCTGCGGGATCGTACGGCTCACGAGTGAGGACGAACGAGCCCAGGTCCAGATGGTTCACGCTGCCGTCGTCGTTGCGGACGATCCGCAGCGTCTCCCCCGCGTAATAGCCGTCCAGCCCGATCCAGGTGCCGTCCGGCCGGGCAGTGAATCGAGCGCCTCGTCCGTCGCCGCGGAGACCGCGCAGTTCCAGTCCGCGATCGGCTTTCAGGCGCAGGATGTTGGCACGCGTGCCCCAGTACCAGGGGCCGGTCAGCGCGAGCAGTTCGGCGTCCACCTCGGGCAGCGGGCGCCACGGCTCCGGGATGCGGGGCTCGGCCTCCGCGACGATGTCCACGAGCTCAGCGGCCACCTCCCCGATCTGCGGCCCGGAGGTGGCGTTGGCGAGCACCACCGCTGCCACGTCCTCCTCGGCGCAGAACCACAGGGTGGCCAGGAATCCGGGCAGCGACCCGGTGTGACCGACGAGCGTGCGGCCCTCCCTGTGGATCACCTGCAGTCCCAGACCGTAATTCCCTTCCCAGTCCCCCGACTCGGGCGGCGCGGACGGCTCCTTCATCTCCGCCACGGACGCGGCGCAGAGCACCCGGTCGTCCCCCTCGGCAAGGAAGACGGCGAACCGGAGAAGATCGGCGGTGGTGGACCAGAGCTGGCCGGCCGGCGCCATCAGTCCGAGGTCCTCGGCCGGCTCGGGCAGCATGGCGTCGGCCCACGGGTGAACGGCCCAGCCTCCGGCATGCGGTGCCTCCGGGCCGGTGCTCGTGCGGTGCATGCCGAGGGGCTCCAGGACCTCGCGCCGCAGAACCTGCTCCCAGGACGCTCCGCGCACGGCTTCGATCAGGGCTCCGAGCAGCGTGTAACCGGGGTTGGAGTAGTGGTGACGCCGGCCGGGCGTGTGCATCCGGGTCTGCTCACCGAGCACATCGGCGAGCTCGGGCCGCAGGCTTCCCGGCGTCCGCTCCCACCACGGAGCAGGCGCTTCCGCACTGAGCCCCGCGCTGTGACCCAGCAGCTGATGAATGGTCACCTCGCCCACTCCGGTGCCGGGGAGGTGCTTCTCGAGCGGATCGGCCAGATCCAGCAGGCCCTCGTCACGCAGCCGCAGAACCAGCACCGCGGTGAACATCTTGGTGAGGGATCCGATCCGGAACTGTGTGTCGGAATCCGGGGCATGGCCGTCGACACAGCTGCGGGCGCCGTGCCAGACGGGCTGGCCCTGACGCTGCACAGCGGCTACGAAGGAGGGTGAACGCCCATCGGACTGGGCGATGGCGATGCGGCGCAGCAGAGCGCGCTGCGTAGTCGGAAGCAACTGTTCGGCAGGAGTGGTCATCGTCAACAACTACCGCCCGGAACCTCCGGAGGCCACCGGATTCTTCGGGCCGCCCGACCGGCCCGCCCGACCGACTCGGTGCCGGGAGCCACTGCCGCCCGATGGGCCCGGCCGGGCGGACCTCCGGCCGACGGGCCTTCGCCGGGCGGATATCCGGCCGAGTTCCGCCGACGGTGAAGACCCGCCCACCCGGGTCCGCCGATCACTACAGTCCAGTTGCATGACGACGATTACCACGCGCACGGTCGAGTACCCGGCCGACGGCCTGACGATGATCGGTCACCTCGCGCTCCCGGCCGGTGCAGACCGCGCGCCCGCGGTCCTACTCGGGCCCGAGGGCCTCGGTCTGAACGACCTCCAGCGCCGCCGGGCCGACGCCCTGGCCGAGCTGGGGTATGTGGCGCTTGCCTTCGACATCAACGGCGGACGCGTGTTGGCCGACCCCGAGGAAATGCTGGCGCACGTGACTCCGCTGCTCGCCTCGCCCGACCGGATGCGGGACATCGGGCACGCGGCCCTGGACGTGTTGCGCGCAGAACCACGGACCGACCCCGAACGGATCGCCGCCATCGGGTACGGCACCGGGGGCATCATCGCGCTGGAACTCGGACGCGACGGCGTAGACCTCCGCGCGATCGGAACGATCAACGGCCTCAACACGGGCCGGCCGGGCGAGGCGGCACGCATCAACTGTCCGGTATGGGCCGGCGTCGGTTCGGAAGATCCCATCATGTCGCGCGCCCACCGCGAGGCGTTCACCTCCGAGATGCAGGCAGCAGGCGTCGACTGGCGCTTCGTCGTCTACGGCGGGGCCCTCCACGCCTTCCACCACCCGACGGTCGACCACACCGTGCTCCCCGGCGTCGGCCACCACCCCCTGCATGCTGAGCGGGCCTGGCGCGATTTCCTCGATCTGCTCGCCGAGTGCCTCCCCCTGGGAGAACCGGCCGCAGCGGCGGCACAACCGTCTTCATGACACGGCAGGCGGGGCGCCCGTCCCGCCGCACCGACCGGGAAAGGACCCCGCGACCATGGCTCGTGCCATCACCCTGATCCGCTCCGACTCCCTCTCCGATGTCGCCGAGTACGCATACGCTGCCACGGCACCCGCCGACTCCCGCCTGATCTTCCTCGCCGGATCATGTCCGCTGAACAAGGACGGCTCCACGGCGGCGATCGGGGACTACGCGGGCCAGGCGGCGAAGGCGATCGAGAACATGCGAACCGCTCTCTCCGCCGCAGGCGCGTCGATCCAGGACGTCATCAGCACCCGGGTCCTCGTCGCGTCGTCCCGGCAGGAGGACCTGGTGACCGCCTGGCAGGTGGTCCGCGACTCGTTCGCCGACCATGACGTCCCCAGCACCTTGATGGGCGTCACCGTGCTCGGCTACAAGGACCAGCTCGTCGAGATCGAGGCCGTCGCCGCCGTACTCGACTGAGTCACCTCTCCCGTCCGTCGCGGCCCCTGGCACCGCGTCACTTCGAGAGGCGCGCCTCGATGCCGTCGAGCAGGAAGTCGAGGCCGAGCGTGAACGTCTGGTCCGCGTCCAGGTGGGCGGCGTCACGCACCACCGCGGCCAGGGCGGGGAAACGGCCGGTGGCGAACGTCCGCACCAGGTAGGGCCCGAGCTCGGCCTGCCAGCGCT
Organism: Streptomyces sp. 840.1; assembly: GCF_003751445.1. Taxonomy (NCBI): domain Bacteria; kingdom Bacillati; phylum Actinomycetota; class Actinomycetes; order Kitasatosporales; family Streptomycetaceae; genus Streptomyces; species Streptomyces sp. 840.1. The sequence continues at coordinate 2,224,270 of NZ_RJUU01000001.1, forward strand.
TCTCGTCCATTCCAGTGGCCCGTTCGGCACGCCGCTCGGCGTTCTCCCGACGCACCGCGCCGATCACGTACGCGTTGACCGCGCCGACCACCGGCATGGCGGCGTCCACATCGACATCGCCCAGCGCGGCCACCAGGATCTCCCCGTTGGCCAGCGCGTTCGGTCCAAGCTGGGGCCGCCCGCCCAGCAGATCGGCCAGCCATTCGTGCTCGTGGGCGGCGCGCCGGGTGGCCTCGGCATGAGAGCGGAGCACCTCACGCCAGCCGTCCCCGACCGGGTGGATCCCGGCGTAGGCGGCGTCGACCATCAGGTCGAGCAGCTCCTCCTTGCCGGCGATGTAGCTGTACAGCCGCATCGGACGCACGTCCAGCGCGGCGGCGACCTTGCGCAGTGACACCGCGCCCAGGCCGTCCGCGTCGGCCAGCTGGATCGCCGCTCGCACGATGCGCTCCCGGCTCAACGGGACGGGCACGGGGCGATTCGGGGGCTCCGGCCTCTCCCACACCAACATGCCGCTCACAATACATCGCATGGAGCGATACAGTGTTTCGGCCAATACAGTGTCTCGGAGGAACGCTCATGACCGTCGCCATCGCCGGGGCCGGCCCCGGCGGCCTGGCCCTTGCCCGGGTGCTGCACGTGAACGGGATCGAAGCCACCGTGTACGAGCGGGAACCCTCCCGCGACGCACGCGGTCAGGGCGGCATGCTCGACATCCACTCCGGTCAGCAGGCGCTGCGCGAGGCCGGTCTGATCGACCGGTTCCACGCGATGGCCCGGGGCGAGGGCCAGGACATGCGCCTCCTGGAGCCGGACGGCACCCTGCTCCTCCAGGAGGACACGCCCGATGACGCCCCGCCCGACCGCCCCGAGATCGACCGCGCCGACCTGCGCGACCTGCTGCTGGACTCCCTCCCCGACGGTGCGGTGCGCTGGGGGCACACCTTCGAATCCGCCAGGAACGGCCTGCTCCACTTCTCCGGCGGCGGCAGCGCCACGTACGACCTGCTGGTCGGCGCGGACGGCGCGCACTCCCGGGTCCGCGCGCTGCTCACCGACGCCCGCCCGGCGCACATAGGCCAGAACGTCGTCGAGATCGGCATTCCCGACATCGACCGCACGCACCCCGGCCTCGCGGCGATGGTCGGGCGCGGCAACTACTGGGTGCTCGGCAACGGGATCTCCCTGGCGGCGCAGCGCAACGGCGACGGCCGCGTTCGCATCGGCCTCAGCTTCTACAACACCCCTGAGGACTGGTTCGCGACCAGCGGGATCCCGTTCGACGACCCGGCCGCCGCCCGAGCCCGGCTGATCGACCTGCTCCCCGGCTGGGACCCGCGGATCACCGCACTGATCAGGGCCTGCGACGACACCGTCGTACCTCGGTCGCTCACCACGCTCCCGGCCGGACTGACCTGGCCGTCGGCGCCGGACATCACGCTGCTCGGCGATGCCGCGCACCTGATGCCGCCGGTGGGAGAGGGCGCCAACATGGCACTGCTCGACGGCGCTCTGCTCGGCCTCGCGCTGGCCGCGCACCCGGACGACGTCCCCGCCGCCGTCAAGGAGTACGAACGCGAGATGTTCGAACGCACCGGCGCCGCCGCCCGGATGTCCGCGAAGATGCAGGAACTGCTGATGTCACCGGACGCCGGCCAAAGGATGCTCGAGTTCTTCCAGCCCGGCTGACGGCCGAAAGCGCGGCGTTCCGGCGGGCATTCGTCCTCGCGACGACATTTGTACAAGACCGGCAGCCGGTGGCGCGGGCATCGTCTCGTGCATGGGACATGAAGACGTCACACACCCGCACGGAATGCACGTGGTCCGCCACGGTCCGCGCCAGGCGCCGCCGCTGGTGCTCATCCACGGGTCGGGGTCCTCCGGCAGCTCCTGGGACCCGGTGGTATCGGCACTCGCCAACCGGCACCACGTCGTCCGGATCGACCTCCCGGGTCACGGCCAGTCCCCGCCCTCACCGTCGTACGACGTGCCTGAACAGGCCGACCGCCTGGCCACGGTGCTCGACGGGCTCGCCCTCGGCCGGGTCACCGCGATCGGCCACTCCAGCGGTGGCTACATCGCCACCGCGCTCACCTAACAGCGCCCCGAGCTGGTCGGTTCGCTCGCACTGATCAGCAGCGGCCCGAGCCCGGACGCGCTGCTTCCGCAGCCGGCCCTCCTGCGGATGCTGATCGCCCCGCCGCTGGGCCCGCTCCTGTGGCCGGTCCGCTCGGACGCGATGCTCCGAAGAGGGATGACCGCGGTATGCAAGCGCCCGGTGGACATCCCCGACAAGCTGGTCGCCGAGGCCCGGGGCATCGGCTACCGCACGTTCAGGGCGGTGCTGCGCCGGAACACCGCGTACATCGCCGAACGAAGCGTCCCCGAACGCCTCGCCGCCCTCGACGTTCCGGTCCTGGTGATCTTCGGCGCTGCGGACCCCCGCTGGGAACCGTCCTCGGCACACCACTCCGGGTATCAGCATGGCCGGGTTCGACCAGCGTGTACCGGCTCTCGTGGACATCAGCATGGTCGCGCACCCATCGCTCACCCTGCTCGTGGACCTGAGCGAGGGGGCCGGCCCCGTCCACGACACCGACGGCGGGCGCGTTCACGGCAGTGTGGCCGTCGGACTGATTCCGGGCGGCCTTCGAGTCAGCGGCCCTACGGCCGAACGGTGCCGGTGCCTCCAGATCCGGCTGTCGCCGGTCGCGGCCGCCACGGTGCTCGACGCATCGACCGAGCTCGTCGGGACGGTGGTCACCCTCACCGACGTCTGGGGTCGCGACGCCGCGCGAACCGAGAACAGGCTGCGCGCCGCCACCTCGTGGAACGAACGGTTCACGATCGCGGCGGATGTCCTGGGCCGACGGCTGAACGCCCGCCCACCGCTCGATCGCGAGGTGGTTGCCGCCTGGGGGCGGATCCAGGCCGTCCGCGGACAACTGAGGGTCGGCGATCTGGCGTCCGAGGTGGGCTGGAGCCGAAAGCGCCTCTGGTCCCGCTTCCGGTCCCAGATCGGCCTCACCCCCAAGCACGCCGCCCGGCTGGTGCGCTTCGACCACGCGGCTCACCTGCTCGCGGCGGGTGACGCCACCGCCCGGGTGGCGGCCGTGAGCGGCTATGCAGACCAGTCCCATCTCCACCGCGAGATCAGGGCGTTCACCGACGCCACGCCCGCAGCCCTGGCCGCCGCGCCGTGGCTGGGGTTCGACGACATCGCATGGCCGGCTTCCTCCGGCCCGCCGTCGTCGCGCGATTCACCGTAGGAAGCGGGCTGGGGGTCCCCCTCCGTCGGATCCTGGCGACCGCCCGAATCCGGGACGTGCACGGCACCGGTCAGGTCTGCGCCATGTCCACGAAGCGCGAGTAGTGCCCCTGGAAGGCGACGGTGATCGTCGCCGTCGGGCCGTTACGGTGCTTGGCCACGATCAGGTCCGCCTCGCCGGCCCGCGGTGACTCCTTCTCGTAGGCGTCCTCGCGGTGCAGCAGGATCACCATGTCGGCGTCCTGCTCGATGGAACCGGACTCACGGAGGTCGGAGACCATCGGCTTCTTGTCCGTCCGCTGCTCCGGGCCACGGTTCAGCTGGGAGAGCGCGATGACCGGCAGTTGGAGTTCCTTGGCGAGGAGCTTGAGGTTTCGGGACATGTCCGAGACCTCCTGCTGACGGCTCTCGGCACGCTTCGAGCCACCGGACTGCATCAGCTGCAGGTAGTCGATGACCACCAGCTTGAGATCGTTGCGCTGCTTGAGGCGACGGCACTTCGCCCGGATCTCCATCATGGAGAGGTTCGGGGAGTCGTCGATGTAGAGCGGGGCGGCGGAGACGTCCGGCATCCGTCGGGCCAGCCGGGTCCAGTCCTCGTCGGTCATGGTGCCCGAGCGCATGTGGTGGAGCGCCACCCTGGCCTCGGCGGACAGCAGACGCATCGCGATCTCGTTGCGGCCCATTTCCAGGGAGAAGATCACGCTGGGCAGGTTGCTCTTGATCGAACAGGCTCGGGCGAAGTCCAGTGCGAGCGTGGACTTACCCATGGCGGGCCGGGCCGCGATGACGACCATCTGGCCGGGGTGGAGGCCGTTGGTCAGGGCGTCGAGGTCGGTGAATCCGGTCGGTACCCCGGTCATCTCCCCGCTGCGGGAACCGATCGCCTCGATCTCGTCGAGCGCGCCCTCCATGATGTCGCCGAGCGGCAGGTAGTCCTCGCTGGTCCGCTGCTCGGTGACGGCGTAGATCTCGGCCTGTGCGGAGTTGACGATGTCATCGACATCTCCGTCGGCCGCGTATCCCATCTGCGTGATCTTCGTACCGGCCTCGACGAGACGGCGGAGCACCGCGCGCTCATGAACGATCTCCGCGTAGTACGAGGCGTTGGCCGCGGTCGGCACCGACTGGACCAGCGTGTGCAGATACGGGGCTCCGCCGACCTTGGTGATCTCGCCGCGCTTGACGAGTTCGGCCGCCACGGTGATCGGGTCTGCCGGCTCGCCCTTGGCATAGAGGTCGAGGATCGCCTGGAAGACGGTCTCGTGGGCGGGGCGGTAGAAGTCGTGGCCCTTGATGATCTCCACGACGTCGGCGATGGCGTCCTTGGACAGGAGCATGCCGCCGAGGACCGACTGTTCCGCGTCGAGATCCTGGGGCGGCACCCGCTCGAATCCCGGGGAACCGCCCTCCCAGCCGTTGCTCTCCCGGCCGCGGTCGTGCTGCTCACCTCGGTCACGGCCCTCGCCCCGGCGCTGGCGGGAAACGGGCAGCCGGTCGCTGGGGCCGGTGTCGGCCCAGGGGTCGTCCAAGGGCTCGGGGATACTCATCCGGCCGCCTCCTCCCGTCCGCTCCGCGGACCTAGCCGTGCCACTCTTTCTTACGGCACGGCACCGACAAACAAGACGCCCGACTCCGGTTGCGGTGTGTCGGGTTCTGCCGGTTTCCAGGGCCGAAACGGGGTGGGGGCGCCGCACCACGGTAGGCCTCCGAGCACCGTCAGCCAATCTGGTTATCCACAGGGCATGTGGACGACGGACCAGATGCTGTGGAGAACCACGCAGAACCTGTGCACGGACCGGGGGACAGCACTGTGGACAAACTCATAGCACCCCCGCCATCACGGCCCTGACCTGCACGTTTCCCATCCACCGGCTGTGGGGGAGAAAAACTTTCCGAGTCGGCGCAAGATCACGGCAACACACGCGCAGCAGAACACCGAACTCCCACAGATGTAAGGATCAATAAGGGATTGCATCTGTTACCTGTGGAAGATTAGATTGGCCCCCATGACCCAGGCACCGGCGAGCCCGCCGCCCAGCCGCCGTCGGCACGACCGCGAGATCATCGCACTCGCGGTTCCCGCCTTCGGCGCGCTCGTGGCCGAGCCCCTTTTCGTCATGGTCGACAGTGCCATCGTCGGCCATCTCGGGACCCCGCAACTGGCCGGCCTGGCCGTTGCGGCAGCCCTCCTGACGACCGGCGTGAGCATCTTCGTCTTTCTCGCGTACGCCACCACAGCAGCGGTCGCCCGACGCGTCGGTGCCGGAGACCTGACCTCCGCGATCCGTCAGGGCATGGACGGCATCTGGCTGGCCATCGCCCTCGGCCTGGCGGTCATCGCCCTGGTGTTCCCGCTGGCCCCGTGGCTCGTGGAAATCTTCGGGGCATCGCACACCGCGGCCCCGTATGCGACCACCTATCTGCGGATCTCCAGTCTCGGCATCCCCGCCATGCTCATCGTGCTGGCCGCGACCGGTGTGCTCCGGGGTCTGCAGAACACCCGTACCCCGCTCTATGTCGCCATCGGCGGTTTCACGGCGAACGCAGCCCTCAATGTGGGGCTCGTCTACGGAGCCGGCCTCGGCATCGCCGGATCGGCCTGGGGAACGGTGATCGCCCAGATCTCAATGGCGGTGGCCTATCTCGTCGTGGTCGTCCGGGGAGCCCGTCGGCACGGGGCCTCACTGCGGCCCGACGTCGCAGGCATCAGGGCCAGCGCCCAGGCAGGCGTCCCCCTCCTGGTCCGTACGCTGTCGCTCCGCGCCGTCCTGCTCATCGCCACCGCTGTCGCCGCCCGACTCGGCGACACCGACATAGCCGCGCACCAGATCATCCTCTCGCTGTGGAGCCTGATGGCCTTCGCGCTGGACGCCATCGCCATCGCCGGGCAGGCCATCATCGGACGGTACCTGGGAGCCGATGACACAAGGGGCGCGCGTGAGGCCTGCCGCCGCATGGTGCAGTGGGGCGTCGCCTCCGGCGTGCTGTTCGGAGTGCTGATCGTCCTCGCCCGACCGCTGTTCGTGCCGTTGTTCACCAGCGACCAGTCCGTCCAGGACACCCTCTTCCCCGCCCTGCTGGTGGTGGCCCTGACCCAGCCGGTCGCCGGGGTCGTCTTCGTCCTGGACGGCGTGCTGATGGGCGCCGGGGACGGCCCGTATCTGGCCTGGGCCATGCTCGTCACCCTGGCGGTCTTCGCCCCGGTGGCCCTGCTCGTTCCGACCCTCGGCGGTGGGCTGACCGCACTGTGGTGTGCGATGACCCTGATGATGGTCGTTCGCATGGCGACGCTCTGGCTACGGACCCGCTCGGGCAAGTGGCTGGTCACCGGCGCCGCTCGCTGAGCCACCTGGTCCGGGGCGTGTTTCACGTGAAACACGCCCTAGACACGGCGAAGGGCCGCACCTCAAGAGGTGCGGCCCTTCACTGTTCTGCTGAGATGCGGCCTGATCAGGCAGCAACAACCTCGACGCCGAGCTTCGCAGCGACCTCGGGGTGCAGACGCACGGACACCTGGTGTCCGCCGAGCGTCTTGATCGGCGAGCCGAGCTCGACGCGACGCTTGTCGACGTCCGGACCACCGGCGGCCTTGATCGCCGAGGCGATGTCGGCCGGGGTGACGGAGCCGAAGAGACGGCCGGCGTCGCCGGAGCGAACGGCCAGACGGACCTTCACGGCCTCGAGCTTGGACTTGATCTCGTTGGCCTGCTCGATCGTGGCGATCTCGTGGATCTTGCGGGCGCGGCGGATCTGCGCCACGTCCTTCTCGCCGCCCTTGGTCCAGCGAATGGCGAAGCCACGCGGAACCAGGTAGTTACGGGCGTACCCGTCCTTGACGTCAACGACGTCGCCAGCAGCACCGAGGCCGGAGACCTCGTGGGTGAGGATGATCTTCATGATTCGGTCACCCTTCCCTTATCGCGCGGTGGACGTGTAGGGCAGCAGCGCCATCTCACGGCTGTTCTTGACAGCCGTGGCGACGTCACGCTGATGCTGCGTGCAGTTGCCGGTGACGCGGCGGGCACGGATCTTGCCACGGTCGGAAATGAACTTCCGCAGCATGTTCGTGTCCTTGTAGTCCACGTACTGGGTCTTGTCCTTGCAGAACGCGCAGACCTTCTTCTTAGGCTTGCGCACAGGCGGCTTCGCCATGGTGTTTCTCCTGTGTGATCAAGAAGTGGGGGTACGAGCTGCCCTAGAAGGGCGGCTCGTCCGAGTAGCCGCCGCCAGATGAACCAGAACCGCCGGAACCGCCGGAGCTTCCGCCCCAGCCGCCTCCGCCGCCCTGCTGGCCCCCGCCCTGCTGGCCGCCGGCCGGCGCGCTCGTGGCCCACGGGTCGTCGGCGGGAGCACCGCCACCGCCCTGCTGGCCACCAGCACCGGGACCGCCGCCCCAGTTACCGCCACCCTGCTGACCGCCGCCGTATCCACCCTGGCCCTGGCCGCCCTGGCCACCGCGACCGGTGGTCTTGGTGACCTTGGCGGTGGCGCTCTTGAGACTGGGGCCGACTTCCTCGACGTCCAGCTCGTAGACCGTGCGCTTGACGCCCTCGCGGTCTTCGTACGACCGCTGCTTCAGCCGGCCCTGCACGACAACGCGCATGCCTCGCGTGAGCGACTCGGCGACGTTCTCCGCCGCCTGCCGCCAGACCGAGCAGGTGAGGAACAGGCCTTCGCCGTCCTTCCACTCATTGGTCTGCCGGTCGAAGATGCGGGGAGTGGACGCGACGCGGAACTTCGCGACCGCCGCACCGGACGGGGTGAAGCGCAGCTCGGGGTCGTCGACGAGATTGCCGACGACCGTGATGACGGTCTCGCCTGCCATGGGTGAACCTCTCGGCGGGGATTGCTTCTGGCTGCTTGCTGCTACTCGAACCCGATGACCACTGAGCTAGAAGCTCAGTGGATCTCGGGACGGAGGACCTTGGTCCGGAGGACCGACTCGTTCAGGTTCATCTGGCGGTCGAGCTCCTTGACGACCGCAGGCTCGGCCTGCAGGTCGATGACCGAGTAGATGCCCTCGGGCTTCTTCTTGATCTCGTAAGCGAGCCGACGACGGCCCCAGGTGTCGACCTTCTCAACCTTTCCTTCGCCCTCACGGACGACGGAGAGGAAGTTCTCGATCAGCGGGGAGACTGCTCGCTCCTCGAGATCGGGGTCGAGGATGACCATCACCTCGTAGTGACGCATGTGGAACCCACCTCCTTTGGACTCAGCGGCCACGGTCGTTCCGTGGCAGGAGGGTCGTGATGCGTAAGCAACAGTGTCTCCGAGTAAAACAGCCGCCACTGACAACGCCCTCCCTCGAGGAGGGGCTGATGTGGGGTGGCCTGGGCAGACACCGGTGCAGACCGTCCAGAGTACCCGCAGACAGGCTTCCGGTTGAAATCCGGTGGTCAGGAGACGCAATCTGTACACATCGGGTGTGAGCGGCGCCACGATGCGCCGCCTTTCGGCCAGGAGGTACTCCATGGCACACGCAGTGCGACCCCGCTCGTCCGTCTCCCTCTTCGCCACGGACGGAAAGGCTCATCCACTCCAGGACGCCCTGGTGGCGGTGACGCTGGCCCTCGGCATCCTCGCGTTCGTCACGGCGTGGTTCCACGGCCTGCATCTGATCAGCTCGTGGGCCGGGCTCGTCGGAATTCTCGTAGGCGCGTACGGGCAGTACATCTCCGTGACGACGCGGGAGAGGTTCCCGCTGATCCTCGGTATCGGAGCCTCTGCCATCGGGTTCTTCCTCGGCATGGCCCACGGCGGCCTCTTCGGCGGCGTGGTGGGCTGAGTCCGCCCGTATCCGGCGGCCCCGGCACGGGCCCGGGGCGGCGTCGCAGCCCGGCGCCGCCCCCCGCACCACCTGCCGGAACCGTCCCGGTACGACAGGGCCAGACCGCGCGCTTCCCGGTCACAGTAGGCTTCGGCGCGAGAGCCGGAGCCCCTGACCGATGGGGACACACCTGCCGAGGAGCGCCCCGCATGAGCCTGACCCTGAGGACCATCAGCCGAGAGCAGCATCTGGCATACATCCAGAGTCTGCCCGCGGCGAGTCACATGCAGGTCCCGGCATGGGCGGATGTGAAGGCCGAGTGGCGCTCGGAGAGCCTGGGCTGGTTCAAGAGCGGCGGGGGGTTCGACAAGGGCGAGGAGCTCGTCGGCGTCGGCCTGGTGCTCTACCGGCAGCTGCCCAAGATCAAGCGGTACCTCGCCTACCTGCCCGAGGGCCCGGTCATCAACTGGTACGCCCCGAACCTGGCCGACTGGCTGCAGCCGATGCTGACGCACCTCAAGCAGCAGGGCGCCTTCTCCGTGAAGATGGGTCCGCCGGTCGTCATCCGCCGCTGGGACGCACACGCGATCAAGGCCGGTATCCAGGACCCCGAAGTGAAGCGCCTGCGCGACGTCGAGGCCACCCACATCGAGCCCCGCGCATTCGAAGTCGCGGACCGGCTGCGGAAGATGGGCTGGCAGCAGGGCGAGGACGGCGGTGCCGGCTTCGGTGACGTACAGCCTCGCTACATCTTCCAGGTGCCGCTGGCGAACCGTTCGCTCGAAGACGTCCACAAGGGCTTCAACCAGCTCTGGCGGCGCAACATCAAGAAGGCCGAGAAGGCCGGCGTCGAGGTCGTCCAGGGCAGCTACGCCGAGCTCGCCGAGTGGCAGCGGCTGTACGAGATCACGGCCGAGCGCGATCACTTCCGGCCGCGCCCGCTCGGCTACTTCCAGCGCATGTGGACGGCCCTCAACAACGAGGACCCCAACCGGATGCGGCTGTACTTCGCCCGTCACGAGGGCGAGAACGTCGCGGCCGCGACCATGCTGATCGTCGGCGGTCACGTCTGGTACTCCTACGGTGCCTCCGCCAACCACAAGCGTGAGGTCCGGCCCTCGAACGCGATGCAGTGGCGGATGCTCCGCGACTCGTACGCCATGGGCGCCACCGTCTACGACCTGCGCGGCATCTCCGATTCGCTGGACGAGACCGACCACCTCTTCGGACTGATCCAGTTCAAGGTGGGTACCGGCGGCCAGGCGGCGGAATACCTCGGCGAGTGGGACTTCCCGCTCAACAAGCTGCTGCACAAGGCCCTAGACATGTACATGTCCCGCCGCTGATCCGTGGCGCAAGGCTGACGAAACCGGCTTCATTCGTTTCAATGGGTTCTTCAAGTAGCTCTTCACACCGCTGATACACCGCAGCCACCAGAAAGGTTCCGGACCGGCCATGGCGCTCTCCCTGTACGTCGACACCGCGCGCTGGCGGGCGCACCAGAAATCCGTGCTCGATCAGTTCCCCGGGCTCGTACCGGTCTGCAAGGGCAACGGGTACGGCTTCGGTCACGAACGGCTGGCCGACGAGGCGATCCGTTTCGGCTCCGACACGCTCGCGGTCGGCACCACCTACGAAGCGGCCCGGATCAAGGACTGGTTCAGCGGCGATCTGCTGGTGCTCACGCCGTTCCGGCGGGGTGAGGAGCCGGTACCGCTGCCCGACCGGGTCATCCGTTCCGTCTCGTCCGTGGACGGGGTGCACGCCCTGGTGGGCGCCCGGGTCGTCATCGAGTGCATGAGCTCGATGCGGCGGCACGGCGTCAAGGAGGAGGAGCTCGGGCAGCTGCACGCCGCCATCGAGGACGTACGGCTCGAAGGCTTCGCCCTGCACCTGCCGCTGGACCGCACGGACGGCTCCGACGCCGTCGAGGAGGTCATCGCCTGGATGGACCGCCTCCGGGCGGCCCGGCTGCCGCTGCACACGATGTTCGTCAGCCACCTGCGCGCCGAGGAACTGGGCCGGCTCCAGCAGCAGTTCCCGCAGACCCGCTTCCGCGCCCGCATCGGGACCCGGCTCTGGCTCGGCGACCACGAGGCGACGGAGTACCGGGGCGCGGTGCTCGACGTCACACGCGTCGTCAAGGGCGACCGGTTCGGCTACCGGCAGCAGAAGGCCGCGTCCGACGGCTGGCTGGTGGTCGTCGCGGGCGGTACGTCGCACGGGGTGGGCCTGGAGGCCCCGAAGGCGCTGCACGGCGTGATGCCGCGCGCCAAGGGCGTCGCCCGCGCCGGCCTGGCCACCGTAAACCGCAACCTGTCGCCGTTCGTCTGGTCCGGCAAGCAGCGCTGGTTCGCGGAGCCGCCGCACATGCAGGTGTCGATCCTGTTCGTGCCCTCGGACGCCGAGGAGCCGAGGGTCGGCGACGAGCTGGTGGCCCACCTGCGCCACACCACCACGCAGTTCGACCGCCTCGTCGACCGCTGAGCCGCCCGGGGCCGCCGCGAGAGCCGCGGCCCCGAGCCCCTCGCTCAGTCGGCGGCCGGCGTGCCCCCGGTGCCCCACTCCACGCGTGGCCCCTGGACCGTGAGTGCGGCATGGCGCGGCGGATACGCGGCCGTGCGGCCCAGCACGAAGGCGTCCGGCGCCCCGTCGAGCACCCCGCCCGACGGATCGTCCGACCCGTCGTTCCGTACCCCGTCCCGCTCCGGCATCAGGATGTCCCGCACGACCACCGCGCAGAGGTACAGCGTGCCCAGCAGGTGCAGGGCGATGGCGAGCTGGTAGCCCTCCGTCGGCAGGCCCTGGTGCTTGTCGCCGCTCGTCGTGTAGGCGAGGTACATCCAGATCCCCAGGAAGTACATGACCTCGCACGCCTGCCAGATCAGGAAGTCCCGCCAGCGCGGCCGGGCCAGCGCGGCGAGGGGGATCAGCCAGAGCACGTACTGCGGTGAGTAGACCTTGTTGACGAGGATGAACACCGCGACGACGAGGAACGCGAGCTGTGCGAACCGAGGCCTGCGCGGCGCCGTCAGCGTCAGCGCGCCGATCGCGGCGCACAGCGCGACCGTCGCCAGCGTCGAGACGGTGTTGACCGTGCTGACGTCGATCGATTCACCGGTGCGCTGAGTGATGATCAGCCAGAAGGAGCCGAAGTCGATCGAGCGTTCCTCGCTGAAGGTGTAGAACTTCTTCCACCCGTCGGGAGCGAACAGCATCACCGGCAGGTTGACGACCAGCCAGGAGGCCGCGGCGCCGAGCGTAGCCACCCAGAACGCCCGCCACTTCCCGGCCCGCCAGCACAGCACGAAGGCCGGCCCCAGCAGCAGCACGGGATAGAGCTTGGCGGCCGTTGCCAGCCCGACCAGGATGCCGAACGCCAGCGGCCGGCTACGGGACCACATGAGCATCGCCGCGGCCGTGAGGGCGACGGCCAGCAGGTCCCAGTTGATCGTGGCGGTGAGGGCGAAGGCGGGGGCGAGGGCGACCAGGAGGCCGTCCCAGGGACGGCGCCGGTGCGTGCGCGCGACACAGACGGCGATGATCGCGGTGCAGATCATCAGCATGCCCGCGTTGACCAGCCAGTAGACCTGCTCCTGGTGCTGGATCGAACCACCCGGGGTCAGCCAGGCCGCGATCTGCATGAACACCCCGGTAAGGACCGGGTACTCCAGGTACTGCATGTCGCCGGGCAGCCGGTCGAAGTAGGGCACCAGACCGTCGGAGAAGCCGCGCCCGGCGTAGAGATGCGGAATGTCGGAGTAACAGGCGTGGGTGTACTGGGAGCCGGCGCCCTGGAACCAGGCCCAGTTGTAGCAGGGCAGCTTCTGCACCATGCCGAGCGCGAACATCCCCAGTGCGACCAGCGCGACCGCACCCACGGGGGTGAGTGCGGTGGTGCCGAGCCGCGACCAGCGGCCCGACCTCCCGCCGATCAGCTCGCTGCCCGCCGCGGCGATCTCGTCCTCACGCGTGGGCCGTACGACGGGCCGTTCCTGCTGCACGCTCGTGTCCTCTGCACTTGGCATGCCGCACATCCTGCCGTACCGGACTGTGCGAACGACGAGGGCCGCCGCACCGTGTGGTGCGGCGGCCCTCGTCGTGGCTGTCGGACTCCCTCGCGCCGGCCTGCCGGCCGGGCTCAGGCCGCTTCCCGGACGCTACCCGGGCGGCCCACCGAAGATGTCGCCGTTGCCCCCGTCGGGGGGCGGACTGGTCCCGCCGGGATCACCGTTGCCCGCCGTCGTCCCGTCCGAGGTGCCGGGCGTACCACCGTTGTCCCCGCCGGTCGTGGTGGGATCGGTGCCGCCGGTCTCCCCGCCGTCGGACGTACCGCCGTTGTCGTTCTGGCAGTTCCAGTCCCAGGTGCCGCAGCTCTCCGTCGGGTCGGGCGTTGTCGACGGCGTGGACGAAGGGCTGGGCGGGGGCGTGTCGGACGGGGTCGTGGACGGGCTCGGCGGCGGTGTGTAGCTGGGCGTCGGCTTGGGGCTGCTCGCGCCGCCTCCGTAGACCTTCTCGCCGATCGGCTCCGCCTTCGGGAAGTCCACGACCTTCTGGCCCTTCATGGCCTCGGCCATGTAGTCGTGCCAGATCTGGGCCGGGAACGAGGCACCGTGGATCTTCTCCTCACCGCCGGTGCCGTACATCTTCTCGAACTTGCGGCCCTTGTGCTTCTCGTTGTCGTCCAGCCGGTACATGCTGATCGCCGTCGAGAGCTGCGGGGTGTAGCCGACGAACCAGGCGGAGAGGTTGTCGTCCGTCGTACCCGTCTTGCCCGCCACATCGCGGCCCGGAATCTTGGCGGGCGTACCCGTACCCTTCTCGACGACGTTCTTGAGCACGTCGGTCACGTTGTCGGCGACGACATTGTCGAAGGCGCGCTTGGTGACCGTCTCGTGCTGGTAGATCACCTTGCCGAGCTTCTTCACCTGCGTGACCGAGAACGGCTCGCGCTGCTGGCCGCTGGCCGCGAACGTGGCGTACGCGCCGGCCATCCGGATCACGCTCGGCGAGGACGTACCGATGGAGAACGACGGAACGTTCGAGTTCGCCATCTGGTCGTCGTCCTTGAGACCGGCCGCCATGGCCGCCTTCTTGACCTTGTCGGTGCCCACGTCCATGCCCAGCTGGACGTAGGGGGAGTTGGCGGACACCTCCATCGCCTTACGAAGGGTGACGTTGCCCTCGGAGTGGTTGCCGTCGTTGGTCTGCAGCCACTCCTCGCCCTTCTCATTGGTCCAGATGTCGCCGTTGTACTTCTTGATCTTCAGCCTGTTGTTGCCGTTGTAGATGCTCAACGGCGAGACCTTCTCGCGCTCCGAGTCGTCCTGGTCCGGGCCGAGCTTGGGGTCCCGTTTGCCGTACTCCATCGCGGCCGCCAGCACGAAGGGCTTGAAGGTCGAACCCACCGCGGCGCCGGTCGGGTTGGCGTTGTTGGTGTAGTGCTGGGTCGCGTCCTTGCCGCCGTAGATCGCCTTGATGGCGCCGGTCTCCGGATCGACGGACCCACCACCGAACTGGACGTGCGTGTCCTTGTCCGGGCGCTTCTTGGGGTCGATGTTCTTGTCGTAGACCCGCTTGACCGCCTTGTTCAGCTGCCCGACCTTCTCCCTGTCGAAGGTCGTGTGGATCTCGTAGCCGCCCTGGTTGAGCATTTCGGGGGTGACGCCTTGGTCGTTATTGGCCAGGAAGTACTTCCTGGCGAGCTCGACCATGTAGCCGGTCTGGCCGCCCAGCTGGGCGTCCTTCTTCAGCGGCTTGGGCATCGGGAACTTCTGGTACTTGTCGTGATCGGCCTTCGACAGCCGGCCGTCCTTGAACTCCTCGTCGAGGATCCACCGCCAGCGCTTCTTCGCCCGGTCCAGGTTCTTCGCCGGCGTCGCCTGCTCCGCGTCGACGTCCGGAGCACCTGCCGGGTCGTAGTAGCTGGCGCCCTTGAGCAGGGTCGCGAGGAAGGCGCACTCGCTCGGGTCCAGGTCCGTGGCGTCCTTGCCGTAGTACGTACGGGCCGCCGCCTGGATACCCGAAGCGCCACGCCCGTAGTACGAGACGTTGAGGTACCCGGCCATGACCTCCTTCTTGTTCCCCTGCTCGCCGACCTTCAGCGTGATGAAGAGCTCCTCGACCTTCCGGCTCAGGGTCTGTTCCTGGGAGAGCCGCGAGTTCTTCACGTACTGCTGCGTGATGGTCGAGCCACCCTGCGTCTGGCCGCCCTTGGCCATGTTCCACACGGCCCGGCCGATACCCATCGGGTCGATGCCCTTGTCGTGCTCGAAGGACTTGTTCTCCGCCGAGATGACGGCGTTGCGCATCGCCTCGGGAATCTGCTCGTAGGCGATGACCTGGCGGTTGGCCGCACCACCGGTCGCGACCATCTGCGTGTTGTCCGACCAGTAGTAGACGTTGTTCTCCGCCTTCGCGGCATCGTTCACCTTGGGCATCGTCACCATCGCGTACGCGATGCTGGCAACGCCCAGCAGAAGGCCCACGAATCCGATGCACAGGCCGGAGACGAGCTTCCACGACGGCATCCAGCGACGCACACCGCGCTTACCCGCGCGCGGGTAGTCGATGAAGCGCTTCTTGGCCGGGCGCTGGCTCCCGCGCCCTCGGCCCCTGCCGGGGCCCTCGGCCCCGTCGTCGCCACCGCCCCGGCGCCGCCCTCCGCCGTCGGAACCACCGCGCCCGCCGGAGCCGCGCTGGGCGGCCCGTCTCGCGGCGGCACGTCCGCCGTACGGGGTGTCCCCGTCGTGCGCATCGGAAGGTGACTCCGCAGTGACGCTGCGTGACGGTTCCGCGCGGCGTCCTGAGGACTGCTGGGTGGCTCGTCTGGTCGCTGCACGCCCGCCACCTTGCGGCTGCGGCGTTTTGCGACGGTGCTCGCTCATCGAACGACTACTCCTCGGGCAGGCGAGAACGCCTGGAAGCGGCAGTTGAGATCCGGTCCCCCCGAATTACGGACCAGCCCTGCGACGGGCACGTCCGCAGCGCGTCCGGTCAGTCCGCGAAGACTGACGCGGTCGGGCGTCACACGGTTCCCGGTGGTCTGCATGCCGGACAGACTACGCACGGTCAAAACCCTCCTTGGACCGAACTTCACCTCAAATTACGCAAGTCGGTTCCTAAGAATTAGTGATGTGACGCCGTTCACTAAGGCCCCCCTTGCCCCAGCAGAGACTCCGATCTATCGTGCTGATGTATCGAGTCGATACATCAGCTCGGTACATCGGCCCGGCATACCAGCCCGGCGCAGGGACGGACGAGGCACTCGGAGAAGGAGGAGGCGAGGTTGAGCAGACGCTCCGGCATCCTTGAGTTCGCTGTCCTCGGACTGCTCCGCGAGTCCCCGATGCACGGCTACGAGCTGCGTAAACGCCTCAACACATCGCTGGGGATCTTCCGTGCCTTCAGCTACGGGACCCTCTATCCCTGCCTCAAGACGCTGGTCGCCAACGGCTGGTTGATCGAGGAGCCGGGAAACGCTCCACCGGACCTTCCGACCGGCTCCGGCCGGGCGGCGGCGCCTTCCTCTTCTCTGGCAGGGCGCCGCGCCAAGATCGTCTACCGATTGACGGCGGAAGGTAAGGAGCACTTCGAGGAGCTGCTCTCGCAAACCGGCCCCGACTCCTGGGAGGACGAGCACTTCGCTGCTCGTTTCGCCTTCTTCGGACAGACGGAGCGCGAGGTGCGGATGCGGGTGCTGGAAGGCCGTCGCAGCCGGCTGGAGGAGCGTCTCGAGAAGATGAGCGCCTCTCTGGCCCGCACCCGTGAGCGTCTCGACGACTACACACTTGAGCTTCAGCGACACGGCATGGAGTCCGTGGAGCGCGAAGTGCGCTGGCTGAACGAGCTCATCGAGAGCGAGCGGTCGGGACGGGATCAGCGACGATCCTCGCCCGAGGGCTCAGCTCAGCAGAACACCGCAGGAGAGCCGGACGGCCTGCCCCGGCGGGGTAACAACCCGCCGGATCCGTCCGGCGACACCGCCAAGTGAGGTCCCCGCAGATCCGCGGGGACCTCATCAGGAACATCCATTACACACAGGGAGCAACCGGAATGGGTTCGGTTCGCGTAGCCATCGTCGGCGTGGGCAACTGCGCCGCCTCGCTGGTCCAGGGCGTCGAGTACTACAAGGACGCCGATCCGGCCGGCAAGGTGCCCGGCCTGATGCACGTCCAGTTCGGCGAATACCACGTACGGGACGTCGAGTTCGTCGCCGCCTTCGACGTCGACGCGAAGAAGGTCGGCCTCGACCTCTCGGACGCCATCGGCGCCAGCGAGAACAACACCATCAAGCTCTGCGACGTGCCGAACGCCGGACTGACCGTCCAGCGCGGCCACACCCACGACGGGCTCGGCAAGTACTACCGCGAGACCATCGAGGAGTCGACCGAGGCCCCGGTCGACATCGTCCAGATCCTCAAGGACCGCAAGGTCGACGTCCTGGTCTGCTACCTGCCCGTCGGCTCCGAGGTCGCTGCGAAGTTCTACGCGCAGTGCGCCATCGACGCCAAGGTCGCGTTCGTCAACGCCCTCCCGGTCTTCATCGCCGGCACCAAGGAGTGGGCGGACAAGTTCACCGAGGCCGGTGTCCCGATCGTCGGCGACGACATCAAGTCGCAGGTCGGCGCCACCATCACGCACCGCGTGATGGCGAAGCTGTTCGAGGACCGGGGCGTCGTCCTGGACCGCACCATGCAGCTGAACGTCGGCGGCAACATGGACTTCAAGAACATGCTCGAGCGTGAGCGCCTCGAGTCCAAGAAGATCTCCAAGACGCAGGCCGTCACCTCGCAGATCCGTGACCGCGAGCTCGGTGCGGACAACGTCCACATCGGCCCGTCGGACTACGTGGCCTGGCTGGACGACCGCAAGTGGGCGTACGTGCGCCTCGAGGGCCGCGCCTTCGGTGACGTTCCGCTGAACCTGGAGTACAAGCTCGAGGTCTGGGACTCCCCGAACTCGGCCGGTGTCATCATCGACGCCGTCCGCGCTGCGAAGATCGCCAAGGACCGCGGCATCGGTGGCCCGATCCTCTCCGCGTCCTCGTACTTCATGAAGTCCCCGCCGGTCCAGTACTTCGACGACGAGGCCCGCGAGAACGTCGAGAAGTTCATCCGGGGCGACGTCTCCAACTGACGCCGCCTGCGTAGGGCCTCCTCTCCGGTTCAGGCCGAATCCGGCCAGGAGGCCCCGGTTGCGCCGGCGCGGCACAGCCGGGAGCGGTGACGCTCCCGGGCTCCGCACCGTTGAGGGTCCCCGGGCAATCCGCCCGGGGACCCTCAACGTATGTGACCCTTGCTCCCATGCCCGTCGTGCGCGACCTGCGCGTTCTCCTGCGCCTTCGGAACTTCCGCCGCCTGCTGGCCGTACGGGTGCTGTCCCAGTCGGCCGACGGCGTCTATCAGGTGGCGCTCGCGACACACGTGGTCTTCTCCCCGGAGAAACAGACATCGGCGGGCGCCATCGCCTCCGCCATGGCCGTGCTGCTGCTGCCCTACTCGCTCATCGGGCCGTTCGCCGGAGTACTCCTGGACCGCTGGCCCCGCCGCCAGGTCTTCCTCTACGGCAACCTGCTGCGCGCCGGACTCGCGTGCTGCACGGCGCTCCTGATCCTCGGCTCCGCACCGGACTGGCTCTTCTACGCCTCGGCCCTGTGCGTCACCGCCGTCAACCGCTTCGTCCTGGCCGGCCTCTCCGCCGCGCTGCCACGCGTCGTCGACCGGGAACGGCTGGTCCTTGCCAACTCCCTCTCCCCGACCGCGGGCACCCTCGCCGCGACGGCGGGCGGCGGCCTCGCCTTCGTCGTACGGCTGCTGCTGGCGGACTCCGACGCGGCGGTGGTGCTGCTGGGCGCGGCTCTTTACCTCGCCTCGGCGGTGGCGTCCCTGACCCTTGCCGCCGGACTCCTCGGACCGGAGCGGGGCAGCAGCCCGCTCCCGCTGCGCAGGGCTCTGGCCACGACCGCCCGCGGCCTGGGCGCCGGGCTGCGCCATCTGGCGGAACGCGAGCACGCCGCACGGGCGCTGGCCGCCATAACGGTGATCCGCTTCTGCTACGGGGCGCTGACGGTGACGGTCCTGATGCTGTGCCGGTACGCCTGGGCGGACACCGAGTCGCACGGACTGGCGCTGCTCGGGCTCGCGGTGGGGGTGTCGGGTGCGGGGTTCTTCGCCGCGGCGGTGCTGTCTCCCTGGGCCGTGGCACGGCTCGGCCGCTTCCGCTGGATGACGGTGTGCTCGGCGGCCGCAGCCGTCCTCGTGCCGGCGCTGGGACTGTGGTTCACCCCCACACCGATGCTCGTCGCCGCCTTCGTGCTCGGGCTCGTCACCCAGGGCGCGAAGATCGCGACGGACACGGTGGTGCAGACCTCGGTGGACGACGCCTTCCGCGGCCGGGTGTTCTCGCTCTACGACGTGCTGTTCAACGTGGCCTTCGTCGGCGCGGCCGGCGCCGCCGCCCTCATGCTGCCTCCTGACGGCAGGTCGGCCGCAGTCGTGATCGGAGTGGCCGCGCTCTACGCCCTGGTGGCCATGACCCTGTTCCGCTGGAGCCGAGCCGGTGAGGTCGTATAGCGTGCGCGCGTCAAAAGAAAACTGTGCATGATTCACGGGGGAACGCGCATGACCTATCCGCCTCAGCAGGGCCCTGGACCATACGGGCAGCAGCCTCCCCAACAGCCCTACCCGCAGCAGCAACAGCCCGGATACGGCTACCCCCAGCAGCAGCCGGCGTACGGCTCGCCGCAGCAGCAGGGATACGGCTCGCCACAGCAGCCCTACCCGCCGCATCAGGGGCAGCAGCCCTGGGGCGGCCAGCCCGGCGGCCCGGCCCCACAGGGTATGCCGCCCCAGGGGATGCCCCCGCAGGGCCCGCCGCAGAACATGTCCGGCGGCAAGAAGGCCTTCCTCGCGGTGCGCAACATCATCATCATCGTGGTGGCCCTCGGCGCGCTGGCAGGGCTCAAGTTCGGCTGGGACAAGATATTCGAGTCCGACGCCAAGGCCGCAGCGGTCGGCGACTGCCTGGAGAACAAGGGCACCAACCTCAGCCCGGACATGGAATCCGCTGACTGCGATTCGAATGCCGCCGAGTTCAGGGTTGCCGCAGTGCACGACGACTCCTCCGACACCGATCTCTGCGATGCGGAGAAGTACGTCGCGTACACCGAGACCTCCGGCAGCCGGAAGAGCCGGAGCAGCGTGGTGCTCTGCCTCATGCCGATCAAGCCGGGGGGCTGATCCTCCGGTTCGGGAAGCGAGACGGATCGAGGGGCGCTGTTTCACGTGAAACAGCGCCCCTCGACATACGCTTCGCCGGTCATGTTTCACGTGAAACATGACCGGCAGCCATCACAGCCATAGCGGCTTCGCGAGGCTCAGCTCTGCGATTCCCACCACTTCTTGAGCTCCGCGACCGCCTCGTCATGTTCCATGGGGCCGTTCTCCAGGCGCAGTTCCAGCAGAAACGCATACGCCTTGCCGATGACCGGTCCGGGTCCGACGCTCAGGACCTGCATGATCTCGTTGCCGTCCAGGTCCGGCCGGATCGCATCGAGCTCCTCCTTGTCCTGCAGTTGCGCGATGCGTTCTTCCAGTGCGTCGTAGGTCCGCGAGAGAGCAGCCGCCTTGCGCTTGTTCCGCGTGGTGCAGTCCGAGCGAGTGAGCTTGTGCAGCCGCTCCAGCAGAGGACCCGCATCACGCACATAGCGGCGGACCGCAGAGTCGGTCCACTCCCCGTCTCCGTACCCATGGAAGCGCAGGTGCAGCTCCACCAGCTTCGAGACGTCCTTGACCATGTCGTTGGAGTACTTGAGGTCGGTCATCCGCTTCTTGACCATCTTGGCGCCCACCACCTCGTGGTGATGGAACGAGACCCGCCCGTCCTTCTCGAAGCGCCGGGTCCTCGGCTTGCCGATGTCATGAAGCAGGGCGGCAAGACGCAGAACCAGGTCCGGGCCGTCCTCCTCCAGGTCGATCGCCTGCTCCAGAACGGTCAGGGAGTGCTCGTACACATCCTTGTGACGGTGATGCTCGTCACTTTCGAGCCGGAGCGCGGGGAGCTCGGGAAGGACTTGCTGCGCCAGTCCGGTGTCGACAAGAAGCGCCAGCCCCTTCCGGGGGTGCGAGGAGAGCAGGAGCTTGTTGAGCTCCTCGCGGACCCGCTCGGCGGAGACGATTTCGATCCTGCCCGCCATTTCCGCCATCGCCGTGACCACATCGGAAGCCACTTCGAAGTCCAGCTGCGCGGCGAATCGTGCCGCCCGCAGCATGCGCAGCGGATCGTCGGAGAAGGACTCCTCAGGGGTGCCAGGGGTACGCAGGACGCGCTCCGCCAGGTCCTCGATGCCACCGTGGGGGTCGATGAAGTCCTTCTGCGGCAGTGCGACAGCCATCGCGTTGACCGTGAAATCACGGCGTACGAGGTCGTCCTCGATCGAGTCACCGTAGGAAACTTCCGGCTTGCGCGAGGTTCGGTCGTACGCCTCGGACCGGTATGTGGTGACTTCGATCTGGTACCCGTCCTTCTGGGCGCCCACCGTGCCGAAAGCGATCCCGACCTCCCACACCGAGTCCGCCCACGGCCGGACGATCTTCAGGACGTCCTCGGGGCGGGCATCTGTCGTGAAGTCCAGGTCGTTCCCGAGCCTGCCCAGAAGTGCGTCCCGGACCGAGCCACCGACCAGGGCGAGACTGAATCCGGCATCCTGGAATCGGCGGGCGAGATCGTCGGCGACCGGGGACACCCGGAGCAGTTCACTGACTGCGCGGTGCTGCACCTGGGTCAGGGCACTGGCGTTGTCTTCATTGGCATTCGGCACAACAGAAAAGGGTACGTGCCCGGACCGGCCCGGACGTCATGGTTTCCTTCAGCCCTGCGAGACTCCCGATCATGTGCCGTACTCCCCAGCACTTAGCCCCCGCGCACATCGTTACCATGCGTGGACGCAGCAACGGACGACGATCGACAGCAGCTCACGACGACGAGGGACGGGTAGGCGCGTGGCCGAGGCGGCAGACTTCCAGGGGATGAATCCCTCTCCTGCCCGCCGGTGGCTCCGGCGCACGGCCGCCGTGCTTGCAGGGGCGCCACTCATCGCCGCCCTGCTGGCCGGGGCGGCCGCCCCGGCGGCGCAGGCCGGCGTGGCGGACAAGGCCCCGACGGGTTCCGGCACGAAGGCTCCGACGGGGTCCGGCACGGTCGCGGTATCCCTGGACACGCTGACCCCGAGCGCCCCGGTGAAGGGGGACACCCTCACCGTCTCCGGCACTCTGACCAACAAGAGCAAGGAAACCGTCACCGCGGCCCAGGTGGACCTGCGCGTGGGGCCCCGGCTCTTCAGCAGGAGCTCGATCGACGGGGCCAACCGGCGCACGGGATACCTGCCCGGCGCCGATCCGTCTCCGGTCGGCGGCAAGTACACGGTCAAGATCGCCAAGCTTCCCCCCGGGATCAGCCAGGACTTCACCCTGTCCGTACCCGTCAGCAAGCTGGGACTCGGTGACGACGGCGTGTACCAGCTCGGCGTCACCCTGTCGGGCCGGACACCCCATGCCCTGTACGACCAGGTGCTCGGGATCAAGCGGACGTTCCTCCCCTGGCAGAGCGAGGACCGCGACTCCAAGCCCCGGATCAGTTACGCCTGGCCCCTGATCGCAGCGGCGCACCTCACCGCGGAGACGGGCTCCGACTCCCAGCAGACCCCGGTGTTCGCCGATGACGACCTGGCCGCCGAGATCGCTCCGGGCGGTCGCCTGGAGCAGATGGTTTCGCTGGGCAGCCAGCTGCCGGTGACCTGGGTCATCGATCCGGACCTGTTGGCCAGTGTCGACGCGATGACACGGGACTACCGGGTCAAGTCGGGTGACACCACGATCGCCGGTACGAATCAGAACGTGGCCAAGCAGTGGCTCACCTCGCTCGAAGCGGCGGTGACCGAGGGCAAGGTCATCGCGCTGCCGTTCGGGGATCCCGATCTGGCATCGATCGCGCACCGCGGCAAGAACGTGTCGGGCACCCTGAGCCATCTCCAGAACGCCAGCGAGGTGGCCGTCACGACGGTGCAGACGATCCTGCACCTGAAGCCGTCCACGGACTTCGCATGGCCGGTCGACGGTGCCATCGACCCGTCCATCGTGGATGTCGCCACCTCAGCCGGTGCCCACAACGTGATCGCCCGCAGCGACAGCCTCCAGGAGAACGGCGGCCTGGTCTACACGCCCACCGCTCCCCGGCCGATCGGCGGCGGCACGACCGCGGTGGTCTCCGACTCCCGGCTCTCCACCGCCTTCCAGGGCGATATGACGAAGGCCGGGGACTCCACGCTCGCCGTGCAGAAGTTCCTCGCCCTCACGCTCTCCCTGGCCGAGCAGGACACGGACAAGGACCGAAGCGTCGTCGTCGCGCCCCAGCGGATGCCGACGGTCGCCCAGGCCCAGACGATGGCCCGCGCCCTGCACGCCCTCGACGACGACCGCTGGACGCAGTCCCAGGGGCTGGTCCAGGCGGCGGAGGCCAAGCCCGACGCGAAGGCGACCACACGGGTACCCCCGACGTCCCGGTACCCGAAGAAGCTGCGCAGCCAGGAGCTGCCCACCCAGGCCTTCCAGGACATCAAGTCCACCCAGGCCTCGCTCAACAACTTCCAGGTCATCCTCACCCAGCCCGAGCGAGTGGTGACCCCCTTCGGCAACGCGGTCAACCGCTCCATGTCGACCTCGTGGCGGGGCAGGCCCCCGGAGGCCCAGCAGTACCGGGACTCCGTGCGCACCTACCTGCAGGGCCTCGTCAACGAGGTCCAGCTGATCTCGAAGTCGGATGTCACGCTGTCCGGCCGGAGCGCCACGATCCCGGTGACGGTGCAGAACAGACTGCTGCAGGACGTCGACCACCTGGTGCTGCGGCTGAGGTCGGAGAACGCGACCCGTCTCAAGCTGAACGACGACGGTGCCGTGTCGGAACAGCCCATCCAGATCGCCGGTGGTCACAGCCAGTCCGTGAAGTTCGACGCCGCGGCCAACATCAACGGCCAGGTCCAGATGACCGCCCAGCTGTACACCGAGGACGGGACACCGTACGGCGCGGAGATGAACTTCACCGTGAAGGTGTCCGAGCTGACGCCGACCGTACTTCTCGTCATCGCAGGCGGACTGCTGCTGCTGGTCCTCGCCGGCATCAGGATGTATGCACACCGCAAGCGTGCCAACGCGGGCGGCGCGGCGGGCGACGACGGCAGTGAACCCGAGCAGCCGAGTGACCCGACGCCGGACACCGGTCCCGAAAGCACGGAGCCGTCGGGCACGGGTGAGAAAGTGGACCGTTGAGCGATGTCTGTCGTGGCCGGTCGGCCGGGGACGATGAGGTGGGGTTTCGATGAACGCGCCGTACGACGGTGACCGCGGTCAGGGTACGGGCGGAGCTGGGTCTTCCGGCGGTCCTCCGGTGCCCCCTGGGCCGGAGCAGGTGCCACCGGCACCCGATCCGTATCTGCAGGCCGCGTACGACTACGACCCCTACCGGGCCCAGGACCTCTCGGCGCAGGATCCGGTGGGTGAGGCCCTGTACGACCGTGCGGCGCATCCGCCGCCGCCTCCCGGCACCTACCAGCAGCCCCAGCCGCTCTACCAGCAGCCTCCTGCCGCCCCGTACGCCCCCGACCCGCGGATCTGGGCGCAGACCCCGCCGCCCGAGCCCGACGGCCCGTCCCGGCACCTGCCGTACGGCGACGACGCGGCGACCACCCAGTTCGTCGGCGTGGACGACCTCGTCACCCAGGCGTCCGCGGGGCGCGACGAGCCCGACGCGTTCGCCCACCTCTTCAGGGACCAGGAGGGTCCTGCCGCCTCCCCCGGCCCTGCCCGGCCCGAGCCGGCCCCTGCTCCCGTCCCGCCGAAGTCCGGCGGCGGCCGGGCCTCCGGCCTGCTGAAGTCCAGTGCGGTCATGGCGGCCGGCACCCTCGTCTCACGGCTGACCGGATTCGTACGCAGCCTGGTGATCACCGCGGCGCTCGGTGCCGCCCTGCTCGGTGACAGCTTCACCATCGCCTACACGCTGCCGACGATGATCTACATCCTCACCGTGGGCGGCGGCCTCAACTCGGTGTTCGTCCCCCAGCTCGTCCGCTCCATGAAGGACGACGAGGACGGCGGCGAGGCCTACGCCAACCGGCTGCTGACCCTCGTGATGGTCGCACTCGGCGTGATCGTCGCCCTGGCGGTCTTCGCCGCGCCCTGGCTCATCCGGCTGATGTCGGACACGATCGCCAGTGACCCGGCCGCGAACAACGTGGCCATCACCTTCGCCCGGTACTGCCTGCCCACCATCTTCTTCATGGGTGTGCACGTCGTGATGGGCCAGATCCTGAACGCCCGCGGGAAGTTCGGCGCGATGATGTGGACCCCGGTCCTCAACAACATCGTCATGATCTTCACCTTCGGCATGTTCATCTGGGTCTACGGCACCTCCCACGAATCCCACATGGGCGTTCAGACGATCCCGCCGGAGGGCGTCCGGCTGCTGGGCATCGGCACCCTGCTCGGCCTGATCGTCCAGTCCCTCGCCATGATCCCGTACCTGCGCGAGGCCGGATTCCGGTTCCGCCCGCGTTTCGACTGGAGGGGTCACGGGCTCGGCAAGACGGTCAAGCTGGCCAAGTGGACGGTCCTGTTCGTCCTGGCCAACCAGGCCGGTGTCCTCGTCGTCACCCAGCTCGCGACCTCGGCCGGCAAGGAGTCCGGGCGCAACGGCGCCGGCTTCCTCGCCTACTCCAACGCCCAGCTGATCTGGGGCATGCCCCAGGCGATCATCACCGTCTCGGTCATGGCCGCTCTGCTGCCCCGTATCTCCCGTGCCGCCCACGACAACGACCCGGGCGCGGTCCGCGACGACATCTCGCAGGGCCTGCGCAACTCCGCCGTGGCCATCGTGCCGGTCGCCTTCACCTTCCTCGCCCTGGGCGTACCGATTTCCACCCTGCTGTACGCCTCCACCGGCCCTGAGGCCGCCCGTTCCATGGGCTACATCCTGATGGCCTTCGGCCTCGGGCTGATCCCCTACTCGGTGCAGTACGTGGTGCTGCGAGGGTTCTACGCCTACGAGGACACCCGCACCCCCTTCTACAACACCGTGATCGTCGCGCTGGTCAACGCGGCCGCTTCGGCCATCTGCTACGTCGCCCTGCCCGCCCAGTGGGCCGTGGTCGGCATGGCGGCCTCGTACGGCCTCGCCTACGCCGTAGGGGTCGGTATCGCGTGGCGCCGGCTGCGGAACCGTCTGGGCGGCGATCTGGACGGCGCCCACGTCCTGCGTACCTACGCCCGCCTCTGCCTCGCCGCGATCCCTGCGGCACTGCTCGGTGGCGCTGTGGGCTTCGGTCTGCTCCACGCGCTCGGCGACGGCGCCTCGGGCTCGCTTCTGGCGCTGGTCTGCGGTGGGATCGTGCTGCTGGGAGTCTTCGTCGTCGCGGCGAAGCGGATGCGGATCGAAGAGATCAACGGCATGGTCGGCATGATCCGGGGACGGCTCGGCCGCTGAAGATCACCGGCCCGCACAACCATCTCCGGTCTCTGCGTGTCGTGCATGGTGCCGGAGTATGGGCACAATTGGCGTGACTGTGCAGAGCTGGCTGGCATCGCGCAACGGATGGGGAGGCAGGAACGACGGTGGCGGAACGTAGCACGGCTGCCGTTGACGTGGCCGACAACAGCGGTGACAAGCCGCTGTCCGCCAAGGCGGACGAGGCCACGACCGACGGCACGGCAGAAGCTCAGGACTCAACGGGCGCAGGCCCCCAGGAAGCGGTGGACGAACCGGCGGACTCCGACGTCACCATTTCTTCCCCCGATCTGCACAGCGGTCACAAACTCGCCGGACGCTACCGGCTGGAGGAGTGCGTCACTCGTCTGGACGGGTTCAGCAGCTGGCGTGCCGTCGACGAGAAGCTGCGTCGCGCGGTGGGTGTCCATCTCCTCCCCGCCGACCACCCACGAGCCCGCTCGGTGCTGGCCGCGGCCCGTTCCTCCGCACTGCTCGGCGACCCCCGCTTCGTGCAGGTCCTCGACGCCGTGGAGGAGAACGACCTCGTCTACGTCGTCCATGAGTGGCTTCCGGACGCCACGGAGCTCACCGCCCTGCTGGGCGCGGGGCCGATGGACGCGCACGACGCCTACCAGCTCGTCAGCCAGATCTCCCAGGCCATGGCGGCCGCGCACCGCGAGGGGCTCGCCCATCTTCGGCTCACCCCCGGCGCGGTGCTCCGCAGCTCCTCCGGTCAGTACCGGATCCGAGGCCTCGCGGTGAACGCCGCACTGCGCGGCATCACCTCCGAGGGCCCCCAGCGCGCCGACACCGAAGCGATCGGCGCCCTGCTCTACGCGGCGCTGACCCAGCGCTGGCCCTACGAGAGCGACGCCTACGGCCTGACCGGGCTCCCCAAGGGCGTGGGTCTGATCGCACCCGACCAGGTACGGGCCGGCGTCCACCGCGGCCTCTCCGAGATCGCCATGCGGGCGCTCGCCAACGACGGTGCCACGGCCTCCCGCCAGGAACAGCCGTGCACCACCCCGGACGAACTGGCCAAGGCCGTCGCTGCGATGCCGCGCATCCGCCCGCCAGAGCCCACGTTCACCGCACCGCCCGAGTACCAGCGGACCACCTACCAGCAGGGCACCTACGGCCGTCCTGCCGGCCCTGGCTCCATGCCCACCCAGTCCGTGCACGCCATACCGCCTGCCCCGCTCCAGAGCCGCACGGGCAAGGCGCTCAAGTGGGCCGTCTCCGCCCTGCTCATCGCGGCACTGGGCCTCGGCAGCTGGCAGCTCGCCGAGACCCTCCTGGACCACGACAACAAATCGGGCGACCCGGGTACCACGCAGAGCAACCCGGAGAACGGCGAAGCCCCGCCGGTCGAGAAGAACGAGCCCGTCCAGATCGTCAGCGCCAAGGACTTCGACCCGCTCGGCGACGGGTCCGAGAAGCCCCAGGACATAGATCACGTCTACGACGGCGACGCGAGCACGTACTGGCACACCGACAGCTACTACACCGCCGACTTCGGCAGGCTGAAGAAGGGCGTCGGGGTTCTGCTCGACCTCGGCAAGGTGCAGCAGGTCAGCAAGGTGGACGTGACGTTCCTGGGCGGCACCACGTCGACCGAGTTGCGCACCTCCGGCGACGCCACGGCACCGACGATGCCCGACAGCTTCACCAAGGTTGCCGAAGGTTCGGGCACAAACGTGGCACTCAAGCCTGGCGAGCCCGTTCAGGCGCGGTACCTTCTGGTCTGGCTCACCCAGCTGCCACCTAGCAGCGAGGGGAACTTCCGGGGCAAGATCTCGGACATCAAGGTCACCGGCTGACGGCATCAGGGGAGGGGGCTCACCGTTGGACGACACCAGATTCACCGACTCGACTGATCAGGACCTCCTGGCCAGCCACGTAGCCGGTGAACCCGACGCCTTCGGTGAGCTCGCACGGCGGCATCGCGACCGGCTGTGGGCCGTAGCACTGCGCACGCTGGGCGACCGTGAGGAAGCGGCCGACGCCGTGCAGGACGCCCTCGTCTCCGCCTTCCGCGCCGCCCACACCTTCCGCGGCCAGTCCGCCGTGACCACCTGGCTGCACCGCATCACCGTCAACGCCTGCCTCGACCGGGTCCGCAAGGCCTCTTCCCGGAAGACCTCACCCGTCAACGACCCGGAACGGCTCGACCAGCTTCTGGAGCCGCACGAGTCCGCCGAGGCGCCGGCCGAGCGGCAGGACCTGCACCGCGAACTCTTCGCGGCCCTCGCCACCCTCCCTGCCGAGCAGCGCGCGGCCCTCGTCCTCGTCGATATGCAGGGGTACCCCGTGGCAGAGGCGGGTCGCATCCTCGACGTGCCGGTCGGCACCGTGAAGAGCCGTTGCGCCCGGGGCAGAGCCCGCCTGGCTCCGCTGCTCACCCATCTCCGCAGGGATGCCGGGGGCAGTGCGGCGGGGACGGCCGAAAGGAACCGGACGGCGAGAACATCCGTCCCACCGGCAGCGGGGCCACGAGACGCGGGAACAAGCGATCCAGCTGGTGTGAAGGGCGGAGGCGGGCGCACATGACATCGACAACCGACACGACCCAGCACCCGGACGTCTCAGAGATCTCAGACCTCACCGAAGGCGTGCTTTCTCCGCCGCGCACCGCTGAGGTCCGCCGTCATGTGGACAGCTGCGAGCTCTGCTCAGACGTGCGTGCCTCACTGGAGGAGATCCGCAGTCTGCTGGGTTCCATGCCGGCCCCGCAGGCCATGCCCATCGACATAGCGGACCGCATCGACGCCGCCCTGGCCGACGAAGCCCGTGCCGTTGCCACCGCATCCGACGGAGACGCGGAAGACTCACGTGCGGGGGCAGATGTTTCACGTGAAACAGAGCATGCCGCCACTGTGCAGGAGCTCGCGGACCGCCCCGCCGGACACCCACGTGCCGCCACCGGACCCGGCCGCCGACCTGTGCGGCGTCGTCGCAGGGCGGTGCTCGGCGCCACCCTGGGCGCCGCCGTCGTCGGTGTGAGCGTCTTCTTGCTGCAGAACGTGCCCACGTCTCACAACTCCGCCGACGTCAGTGCCGCAGACCACGGAGTCAGCGCCAAGAAGTCCGACTCGCAGGCGTTCTCGCAGTCCACGGTCGAAGAGCGTGTCCACAGCCTTCTGAGTTCCGGCACGGCCCCGTCGAGCCCGGAGAGCTCAGCCGGCCGGAATGAGGCACCGTCCATGGATACGAAATCCTCCCCGGAGACGAATCCTCCCGCGTCCGCGTCACCTCAGGCACCGCTTCGCGCTCCCGTTGTGGCCGTCCCCTCCTGCGTTGAGCAGGGCATAGGGCGGAACGCCGCCGTCCTCGCTGTCGAGAAGGGCACCTACCAGGGCGCCGATGCCTTCCTTGTCGTCCTTCCGCACCCCACCGACACGAGCCGTGTGGAGGCCTACGTCGTCGATGCCGCATGCGTCGGTGCGGAGCCCGCGGCCAAGGGGAAGCTTCTGCTGACCCACGCCTACGCCCGCCCCTGAGCATCACGGCGGATGCCGCCCCGGCACGTCGGGAATGCATCCCCCGTAGGATCCGTTGGGTGGGGTGAGAGTCGTTGAACCGGCCCCAGTAGGCGTGGACAGTAGGCAGTCTGCAGAGACGAGGAAGAAACCCGTGAGCGACGTGCGTAATGTGATCATCATCGGCTCTGGCCCCGCGGGCTACACAGCCGCCCTCTACACCGCGCGCGCCTCGCTGAAGCCGCTGGTCTTCGAGGGTGCCGTCACCGCCGGTGGCGCGCTGATGAACACGACCGACGTGGAGAACTTCCCCGGATTCCAGGACGGGATCATGGGCCCGGAGCTCATGGACAACATGCGCGCCCAGGCCGAGCGGTTCGGTGCCGAGCTCGTTCCCGACGACGTGGTCTCCGTCGACCTCACCGGTGACATCAAGACCGTCACTGACACCGCCGGCACGGTGCACCGCGCCAAGGCCATCATCGTCACCACCGGGTCGCAGCACCGCAAGCTGGGTCTGCCCAACGAGGACGCCCTCTCCGGACGTGGCGTCTCCTGGTGCGCGACCTGCGACGGGTTCTTCTTCAAGGACCAGGACATCGCTGTGGTCGGCGGCGGTGACACCGCGATGGAGGAGGCGACGTTCCTCTCCCGCTTCGCCAAGTCGGTCACCATCGTCCACCGCCGCGACTCGCTGCGGGCCTCCAAGGCCATGCAGGACCGCGCCTTCGCAGACCCGAAGATCAAGTTCGCCTGGGACAGCGAGGTCGCCGGGGTCCACGGCGAGCAGAAGCTCTCCGGTCTGACCCTGCGCAACACCAAGACCGGTGAGACCTCCGAGCTCCCCGTGACCGGCCTGTTCATCGCAGTCGGCCACGACCCGCGCACCGAGCTCTTCAAGGGGCAGCTCGACCTCGACGACGAGGGCTACCTGACGGTCCAGGCGCCCTCGACGCGCACCAACCTCACCGGTGTCTTCGGCGCAGGCGATGTCGTCGACCACACCTACCGGCAGGCCATCACCGCTGCCGGCACCGGCTGCTCCGCAGCACTCGACGCCGAGCGTTTCCTTGCCGCGCTCGCCGACGACGAGAAGGCTGCCGCAGCCACCGTCTGATCCAAGCCTCACCCCCACACCCCGCGAAGTTAAGGAGGCCGCCGTGGCCGGCGCGCTGAAGAACGTGACTGACGACTCGTTCGACGAGGTCGTCCTGAAGAGCGACAAGCCCGTACTGGTGGACTTCTGGGCCGCCTGGTGCGGTCCGTGCCGTCAGATCGCCCCCTCCCTGGAGGCCATCGCGGCTGAGCATGGCGACCGGATCGAGATCGTCAAGCTCAACATCGACGAGAACCCGGCCACCGCTGCCAAGTACGGCGTCATGTCCATCCCGACGCTGAACGTCTACCAGGGCGGCGAGGTCGCCAAGACCATCGTCGGCGCCAAGCCGAAGGCCGCGATCCTTCGCGACCTCGAGGGCTTCATCGCCGAGTAAGGCAGAACCTCTGCCCGATGTTTCACGTGAAACGGGCCCACCCCGAGGGGTGGGCCCGTTTCACGTTTTCCGGCACCAGCAACAGTCGAATCACAGCGGTCGCAGGACCGGCTCCTTCTGGACCACACCCAGCAGCCGGTCCAGGGCCAGCTCCACGTCCTCTTTCCACGAAAGGGTCGTACGCAGCTCCAGCCTCAGCCGTGGATGAGACGGATGTGTGCGTACGGTCTTGAAGCCCACGGCCAGCAGATGATCTGCGGGCAGCACACAGGCAGGTTCCTTCCAGCGGGCGTCCGCGAACGCTTCGATCGCCTTGAATCCGCGGCTGAGCAGATCCTTGGCAACTGTCTGCACCATGACGCGGCCGAGACCCTGCCCCTGGTACCCCGGCAGGATCAGGGCAGTCATCAGCTGAACGGCGTCGGGGGAGACCGGGCTGGTCGGAAAGGAAGCAGCCCGCGGAACGTAGGCCGGTGGGGCGTAGAGAACGAAGCCGACCGCCACATCATCGACATAGACAACGCGGCCGCAGGATCCCCACTCCAGCAGGACACTGGATATCCAGGCCTCCTTCTCCGCCTCGGGCCGGCCGGCCTTGACCGCGGCCGCCCCACGCACCGGATCAAGTTCCCAGAACACACAGGAGCGACAACGCTCGGGGAGATCAGAGAGGTTGTCCAGCGTGAGCGGTGCGAGCCGACGCCCCATGAAGGCTGTTCCTCACTTCCCTCGCCCGCCGCATCGCGCGACGGGCGGTGCACTCCGTTCGCGGACACGGATCAACTGGATGTGGCCTACCAGAACGCATCGTATCCACGACGGGATCAAGCTGACACCGAGAGAAAGCAAAGGGCGGGCTGTGTTCCGTTGTTCCGGAACACAGCCCGCCCAGCGTCGCTCGGAGCGGTCAGCTCTCGTCGTCCTCTGCCGGCTCCTCCGCCGGGCTGCGGTCCAGCACACGGCCCTCACCGGGAGCGAGACTGCCGAGGATGCGGTCCAGATCCTCCATCGAGGCGAACTCGACGACGATCTTCCCCTTCTTCTGACCGAGGTCGACCTTCACCCGGGTCTCGAAGCGGTCCGAGAGCCTGGATGCCAGATCGGTCAGGGCCGGCGACAGCCGACCGCCCGCCCGTGGCCCCTTGGCCTTGGAGGCGCTCGCCGGCTTGGCGCCCATCAGCTGCACGATCTCCTCGACCGCACGCACCGAGAGCCCCTCGGCCACGATCCGATGCGCCAGCTTGTCCTGCTCCTCGGAGTCGTCCACCGAAAGCAGCGCACGCGCATGGCCCGCCGAGAGCACCCCGGCCGCAACCCTTCGCTGCACCGGAGGCGACAGCCTCAGCAGGCGCAAGGTGTTGGACACCTGCGGCCGCGACCGCCCGATGCGGTCGGCCAGCTGATCATGCGTGCACTTGAACTCCTTGAGCAGCTGGTCGTACGCCGCCGCCTCCTCCAACGGGTTGAGCTGAGCCCGGTGAAGGTTCTCCAGGAGCGCGTCCAGCAAGAGCTTCTCATCGTCCGTGGCACGGACGATGGACGGGATCCGCTCCAGACCGGCTTCACGGCAGGCCCGCCAGCGGCGCTCGCCCATGATGAGCTCGAAGCGGTCGGAGCCGGTCTGCCGCACGACGACGGGCTGGAGAAGACCGACCTCCTTGATGGAGGTCACCAGCTCGGCCAGCGCATCCTCGTCGAAGACCTCGCGAGGCTGACGCGGGTTCGGCGTGATGGAGTCGAGAAGGATCTCAGCGAAATACGCTCCTGCCACCTCGCTCGGCTCGCCGGACCCGATCGAATCCGAAACAGGAGCACTCGGCTCCGGCACGGCCCCGAGCGAGGTCACCTTGGCGGCGGCCACTCCCCGCTCGGCCGTCAGAACCGGAGCCGACCCGGCAGAGGACGCACCCGTGCCGGCCGACGGAACCTGCTTCTCCTGCGGAGCGGCGGGGATCAGGGCACCGAGCCCTCGCCCCAACCCTCTACGACGCTCACTCACTGGATCCCCTCCGAAGTGTTCTGCTGGCTGTTCCGGCTGCCCGTGTGGGCCGGCTGCGCCTCGTAATTCAACCCGACCCCACGCAGAGCGATCTCACGTGCCGCCTCAAGATACGACAAGGAACCGCTGGAGCCGGGATCGTACGTGAGCACGGTCTGCCCGTAGCTCGGCGCCTCGGAGATCCGCACCGAGCGCGGAATGCTGGTGCGCAGCACCTCCTTGCCGAAGTGGGTGCGCACCTCCTCCGCGACCTGCGACGCGAGCCTGGTCCGGCCGTCGTACATGGTGAGCAGGATCGTCGACACATGGAGGTCGGGGTTGAGGTGCCCCCGTACCAGGTCGACGTTGCGCAGCAGCTGGCCGAGCCCTTCCAGCGCGTAGTACTCGCACTGGATGGGGATCAGCACCTCGGCGCCGGCCACCAGGGCGTTGACCGTCAGGAGACCGAGTGACGGCGGGCAGTCGATGAGGATGTAGTCCAGCGGCTGCTCGTAGGCCTGGATCGCCCGCTGGAGTCGACTCTCCCGCGCCACCAGCGACACCAGCTCGATCTCCGCACCGGCGAGATCGATGGTCGCTGGGGCGCAGAAGAGACCTTCGACGTCCGGGACGGGCTGAACCACGTCGGAGAGCGGCTTGCTCTCCACCAGGACGTCATAGATGGAGGGGACCTCGGCGTGGTGGTCGATCCCCAGCGCCGTGGAGGCGTTTCCCTGCGGGTCCAGGTCGACCACCAGAACACGGGCACCGTGCAGCGCCAGTGACGCGGCAAGGTTGACCGTCGAGGTGGTCTTGCCCACCCCGCCCTTCTGATTGGCCACCACCATGACGCGCGTCTGGTCAGGTCGCGGCAGACCCTCGCCGGCGCGGCCCAGGGCCTCCACCGCCAGCTGGGCCGCTCGGCCAATGGGTGTGTCGTCCATCGGTGGCGGTGTTTCACGTGAAACACCGTCCACCGCCGATTCGGATCGGGGACCGGGGACCGGATCGGTCATCGGTCCCGCGATGTTGGCGTCGGACCGCAAGGATTCACTCTCCTCGACTTCAGGCTCGCAATGAGCAGAGCCTGCCATGCTTTCAGGGTCGCGAACCAGCGAGGCCCGCTCTTCTGTGGACGAATCCACTTCTGTGGACAACTCCGTAGCCCTAACGGGCCTGCGATGGCGAGGCGTGGCAGCCGCACGACCGCGGCTGATAATTCCATGCAGCAGAGAGCGACGTTTCACGTGAAACACGATGCCCCTGCAGCGTAGCTACAGGGGCACGACACTCCGCGCGGGGTCCGCACACCTCCCCGCACGAAGCATCTCCGATACACACACCAAACGGTGCGTAACGGTCATGCGCACAGCGTGATCGGTGAATCAGCGACGTCGGCGTGTCCGGCTGACCCTGGCAGCCTTGGCCCTCTTTGCGGCGAACCTCACACCACCGGGGCTCTCACCCACCACCACACGCACCACGGTGGACATCGGATCCACGACGCCCTCGCCCACCTGAAGCACCTCGGTCTCCAGCACACCGAGCTTGCTCAGGGCCGCACGCGCGCCGTTGATCTCCTCCTCGGCGGTATCGCCCTTGAGCGCCAGCATCTCGCCGTACGGGCGAAGCAGCGGCACCCCCCAGCCCGCCAGGCGGTCCAGCGGGGCCACCGCCCGAGCCGTCACCACGTGCACCGGCTGAAGCGTCCCCAGGACCTCCTCGGCCCGGCCACGGACGACCGTCACATGATCCAGGCCCAAGAGCTCGACGACCTCCTGGAGGAAGTTCGTCCGCCGCAGCAACGGCTCAAGCAGGGTGATCTTCAGATCTGGCCGCACGAGCGCCAGCGGGATACCCGGAAGCCCCGCTCCCGAGCCCACATCGCAGACCGTTACGCCGTCGGGGACCACCTCGGAGAGCACCGCACAGTTCAGCAGGTGCCTCTCCCAGAGCCGCGGCACCTCGCGCGGACCGATCAGCCCCCGCTTGACCCCCGCATCGGCCAGCAGTTCCGCGTATCGGACGGCCTCAGGGAAGCACTCACCGAATACCTCCCGGGCCTCGTCGGGCGCCTGGGGAAGTTCTACTTCCTCCGTCACGGGAACCGTCCTTCCATACCGCATTACCGCACCATGGTGGCTGACTATCAGGCTGACAAAGATCGGCCCCGCCTGCGAACAGACGGGGCCGACAGTAGAAGGGCCGGTCAGGCCGGAAGGACGACGACGAAGCGCTGCGGCTCCTCGCCCTCCGATTCGCTGCGCAGACCCGCGGCCGCGACCGCATCGTGCACGACCTTGCGCTCGAACGGCGTCATCGGATCCAGCTTCATCGGCTCGCCGGAGCTCTTGACCTCGTCCGCGGCCTTGGCACCCAGCTCGGCGAGCTCCGTGCGCTTCTGCGCCCGGAAACCCCCGATGTCGAGCATCAGACGGCTGCGGTCACCGGTCTCCCGGTGCACGGCCAGGCGCGTCAGCTCCTGGAGCGCCTCCAGCACCTCACCGTCGCGTCCCACGAGCTTCTGCAGTTCACGTGCCGACTCACTGATGATCGAGACCGCGGCCCGATCGGCCTCGACGTCCATGTCGATGTCGCCATCGAGGTCGGCGATGTCGAGCAGGCCCTCAAGGTAGTCCGCTGCGATCTCCCCTTCCTGCTCAAGGCGGGTCAAGGTGTCGCTGCCCTCAGCGGCCGTGGAGGTGGTGCCTTCCGTCACGGATGGACTCCTTCTTACTTCTTGGACGGGTGCTTGGGCCGCTGCGGGCCCTTGCGCTGTCCGGACTTGGCTTGGCGTGAGGAGCCGGACGCGGGCTTGCCGCCCGCCGGCTTGGGCTTGTCGTCCTGCGGTGCCTTCTTCTGCAGGGAGGGAGCGGTCTCCGACGCGCTGGAGTCGGCTTCCTTGGTCCCGCTCGGCTGAGCTGCACCGGTGTGACGCTTCGCCTTGGTCTGGCGCTTGGGCTGCTGACGCCGCTGCGCGGCTCCGCCCTCGGCGTCGGCGACCGCGGTGTCGCTCTTGGCGACCGAGCCGTCCTCCTGCGGAGCGAGGCCGAGCTTGGCCAGTCCCGTGACGAACTTCCGCTCGATGTCGTTGCGGTCCGGGCCCTTGGACACGATCCGCTTGACCGTGTTGCGTCGGGTACGACCGCGCACCTCACCATGCGTGGTGACGCTCTTCAGCAGACGTCCCAGGTACTGGTCCTGCGCCTTGCTGCCCGGCGTGGGGTTCTGGTTGATCACGTACATCTGCTGACCCATGGTCCAGACGTTGGTGGTCAGCCAGTAGACGAGGACACCGACGGGGAAGTTGATGCCCATGACGGCGAAGATCAGCGGGAAGATGTACATCAGCATCTTCTGCTGCTGCATGTACGGCGTCTTGACCGTCAGGTCCACGTTCTTCGTCATCAGCTGGCGCTGGGTGAAGAACTGCGAGGCCGACATCATCACGATCATGACCGCGGTGACGACCCGGACATCCACCAGCGAGGCGCCGAGCGCCTCGACCTTGTCCGCGCTGTCCATGAACTTGGCGGCCAGCGGAGCACCGAAGATGTGTGCCTGACGCGCGCTGTCCAGCAGCGACTGGTCGATCACACCGATCTTCTTGTTCGACGCGATGGCCGAGAGCACGTGGTACAGGGCGAAGAAGAACGGTGACTGCGCCAGGATGGGAAGGCACGAGGACAACGGGTTGGTACCCGTCTCCTTGTACAGCTTCATCATCTCTTCGGACTGACGCTGCTTGTCACTCTTGTAGCGCTCCTGGATCGCCTTCATCTTCGGCTGGAGCACCTGCATGTTCCGCGTCGACTTGATCTGCTTGACGAACAGCGGAACGAGACAGATACGGATCAGCACCACGAGGGACACGATGGACAGACCCCAGGCCCATCCCGTGTCGGGGCCGAAGATGGCCCCGTACAACTTGTGGAACTGGACGATGACCCAGGAAACGGGCCACGTGATGAAGCTGAACAGACTGGCAATCGTGTCCACTAATCAGGCTCCTTGAGCATTGGGCGAAGTCTCTGCGGCCGAGCTCGGGAGATCGGTGGCCGATCCCCCGGGAGGCACATCAGCGGCGGAGTCCCCGCCCTTACCGCCGCGGAAGAGATCTCGCAGCAGTTCGTGCCAACGCGGACGTTTGCGTGGTGGTACGTAATCCACGCCGCCGGGTGACCACGGATTGCACCGCAGGATGCGCCAGGCTGTCAGCGCCGTTCCCTTGATCGCTCCGTGCCGGTCGATCGCCGTATATCCATAGTGGGAACACGACGGGTAGTAACGGCAGACAGGCCCGAGAAGTGGGCTGATCGTCCACTGGTACAGCTTGATGAGAGCCAGCAGCGGGTACTTCATCGCGCGCCCCCTCCCAGTAGCCGCTGGAGGGCGGCATCCAGGTCTCGGGCCAGCTGTTCATGATCGGCGTCGCCCGCACCGGGCAACGCACGTACGACAACCAGGCTACCGGGGGGCAGCAGGGACAGCCGTTCTCGGACCAGATGGCGAAGCTTTCGCTTCACCGCTGTGCGGACGACCGCGCCACCCACGGCTTTGCTGACAACGAAACCCGCACGCGGCGGGGGAGCAGTCTCCCCAGTCACGTGCGGGTCCGTTGCACCGCTGCGTAGATGGACGACGAGGAGCGGGCGGCCGGCCCGGCGTCCTCGTCGTACCGCGGTCGCGAAGTCCTCGCGCCGCCTCAGCCGATTCTCGGTAGGCAGCACGTCATGACGACCTGTACGCGATCAGGCGGACAGGCTGGCGCGGCCCTTGCCACGGCGGGACGCGAGGATCGCGCGGCCGGCACGGGTCCGCATACGCAGACGGAAACCGTGGGTCTTCGCGCGACGACGGTTGTTCGGCTGGAAGGTGCGCTTGCTCACTCGGGGGCTCCAGTAATGATCGTGTGTTGGCGGGACATCGCCTGGCTGTCACCGTGCGCCCACGAGAGACTCGCGTAAACGCCCTAGTTGCACCGCTTCACAATCACAGATCGTGATCTTTGCCCATCGGAGGCAGGCGGCAGCAGCCATCGACAACTCGACCTGGTCACGGTACGCGCGGCTACGCCATCCGGTCAAACCGACCCTGTCGGGCCCCCCATTGTGCACAGCCTGTGGACAACGACTTGAACCGCACGGGTCGGCCCGCCTACCGTGGCCGAACCCCGGTTCTTTTTCTTCCCGCCTGCCGGTCCTCACCCATCCCGACCCATACGTCCCGAGAAACACACATTCGTGGGACCAGCGAGAGAGCGTGCCTTGTGGCTGACGTACCTGCCGATCTTGCCGCAGTGTGGCCACGAGTGCTGGAGCAACTCCTCGGGGAGGGCCAGCAGGGGATCGAGCCGAAGGACAAGCAGTGGATCGAGCGCTGCCAGCCGCTCGCCCTGGTGGCCGACACCGCGCTGCTCGCCGTCCCCAATGAATGGGGCAAGCGCGTCCTGGAGGGCCGGCTAGCTCCGCTCATCAGCGAGACGCTGAGCCGCGAGTGCGGCCGCACGATCCGGATCGCGATCACGGTCGACGACTCCGCGGGCGAGCCGCCGAACCCGCCGGCGCCCCCGATGCACCAGTCGCAGCAGCACCAGCCCCAGCAGCACCGCTACCAGGGGCCGCAGCACGACGAGCGTCAGCACAACGACTCCTACGACGGCTACGGGCACCGGCCCTCGGACGACGGCATGCCGACCGCCCGGCCCGCCTACCCCGACTACCAGCAGCAGCGCCCCGAGCCCGGCGCCTGGCCGCGCACCCAGGAGGACCTCTCCTGGCAGCAGCCCCGGCTCGGCGGATACCAGGACCGCGACACCTCCGGCGAGCACTGGCGCGAGCCGTACGGCGGCGGCCGCTCCCAGCAGCAGCCCCAGCACGACTACCGCCAGCAGCCTCCCGAGCACCAGGGCTACGAGTCCCAGCGGCCCGACCGCCACGACATGCAGGAGCCCCAGCACCGGCAGGGCGGCGGAACCGGCCGGCCCGGCGGTGTCCCGGGACCGATGGGCGCCCAGCCCGCGCCCGCCCCCGGCCCGGGTGAGCCGCACGCACGGCTGAACCCGAAGTACCTCTTCGACACCTTCGTCATCGGGGCGTCGAACCGGTTCGCGCACGCCGCGGCCGTCGCCGTGGCCGAGGCCCCCGCCAAGGCGTACAACCCGCTCTTCATCTACGGGGAGTCCGGGCTCGGCAAGACCCACCTGCTGCACGCGATCGGGCACTACGCCCGCAGCCTCTACCCGGGCACCCGGGTGCGGTACGTGAGCTCGGAGGAGTTCACCAACGAGTTCATCAACTCGATCCGTGACGGCAAGGGCGACACCTTCCGCAAGCGGTACCGCGATGTCGACATCCTGCTCGTCGACGACATCCAGTTCCTGGCGAGCAAGGAGTCGACGCAGGAGGAGTTCTTCCACACCTTCAATACGCTCCACAACGCCAACAAGCAGATCGTGCTGTCCTCGGACCGGCCGCCCAAGCAGCTGGTGACCCTGGAGGACCGGCTGCGGAATCGTTTCGAGTGGGGTCTCACCACCGATGTGCAGCCGCCGGAGCTGGAGACGCGCATCGCGATCCTCCGTAAGAAGGCGGTGCAGGAGCAGCTCAACGCTCCGCCGGAGGTGCTGGAGTTCATCGCCTCCCGTATCTCACGCAACATCCGGGAGCTGGAGGGCGCGCTCATCCGGGTCACGGCCTTCGCCAGTCTCAACCGCCAGCCGGTGGACCTCGGGCTGACCGAGATCGTGCTGAAGGATCTGATCCCGGGTGGCGAGGACGCCGCCCCGGAGATCACGGCGCCGGCCATCATGGCGGCGACCGCCGACTACTTCGGCCTGACTGTGGACGACCTCTGCGGATCCTCGCGCAGCCGCGTACTCGTGACTGCGCGCCAGATCGCGATGTATCTGTGCCGTGAGCTGACGGACCTCTCGCTGCCCAAGATCGGGGCCCAGTTCGGCGGCCGCGACCACACGACCGTGATGCACGCGGACCGGAAGATCCGCGCGCTGATGGCGGAACGGCGCTCCATCTACAACCAGGTCACCGAACTCACCAACCGCATCAAGAACGGCTGACGGGCCGCCACCGCGCGCAGAGCGCCACGGAGTCGCAGCGGTTCCGTGGCTCAGCTGCCCAGCGCCACGGAACCGCGCAGCCTCGCCTCCGCGAGCACCGAGAAGGGTGCTCCGGGACCCGCATCAGGTCCCGGAGCACCCTTTTTCGTCTCGTCCGGGCAGCTGTGTACGACGTTC
The DNA here is from genome assembly GCF_003751445.1 of Streptomyces sp. 840.1. NCBI lineage: Bacteria > Bacillati > Actinomycetota > Actinomycetes > Kitasatosporales > Streptomycetaceae > Streptomyces > Streptomyces sp. 840.1. The sequence goes on from NZ_RJUU01000001.1 coordinate 2,265,048, forward strand.
GCGGGGCGTGGTCCCCGTCCTCGCTGTTCGAATACCTGCCGCGGACGGGCCGTTCTCCACAGATCTGGGCACAATCTCCCCTCCACAGCCTGGGGATTGAAAAGTTGTCCATACTGCTTCCACAGGTACGGCAGCCGATACTCCATCAGGCCAGCTCAGAGGCCTGGGGATTTGTGGTCAACAATGATCCACAGCCTGTGGACAAGTTTTTCGTCCACAGGGGCACGTCAACGTTGTCCACCGGCGGCCCACAGGAGAGACCTTCTTGTCCCCAGCTTCTGCGGGCTTCTCCACACCTCTGTCCACTGTTCGGCAACGCGACACCCGCTTTCACCGCCCCGAGTGAAAGGCGTCACACCAAGAGGGTCGGTTGGGCTGTGGGGAAGCTGGGTAAAGCTGGGGACAGAGCTGGGGAGAAACCCCCCTGCCCTGTGGGTCGGTTGTGCAGAACTTTCGGGTGTCCACAGAAACCCCGGGTTTTCCACCGGTGCCACCCACAGGGTCGGTGGACAAAAAACAGGGCCTGACCTGCGGAAACGACGTTATCCACGGTTTCCACAGGCCCTACTACTACTACTACCTCTAGTTAGCCCGGAATCCGCTTCGAAGTGGGGCCTGTGCACAACTCGGCGCCGGAGCTCCGCGAACCGCTTGTCGCGACTTGACCCCGAGCAGCACCGAGTGTCGGTGCCGTACGTCAGACTGGTCCCCGGCGTCCTCCCCGTCCCATCGGTGGAGCGACCCGACCAGACGACGAAGGCCAGCAGGGCGAGCGAGCAACAGCAGGAGGCGGTTCCGGTGAAGATCCGGGTGGAGCGCGATGTACTCGCGGAGGCTGTGGCCTGGGTGGCCCGTAGCCTCCCGGCCCGGCCGCCGGCGCCCGTTCTTGCGGGCCTGCTGCTGAAGGCCGAGGACGGCGCACTCAGCTTCTCCAGCTTCGACTACGAGGTCTCGGCCCGGGTCTCGGTGGACGCGGAGATCGAGGAGGACGGCACGGTGCTGGTCTCCGGCCGGCTGCTCGCCGACATCTGCCGCGCCCTGCCCAACCGGCCGGTGGAGATTTCCACAGACGGTGTACGGGCGACGGTGGCCTGCGGCTCCTCGCGGTTCACACTCCACACCCTTCCTGTGGAGGAGTACCCCGCACTGCCGGAGATGCCGACGGCGACCGGGACGGTCCCCGGCGAGGTCTTCGCCTCGGCCGCCGCCCAGGTGGCCATCGCGGCCGGCCGCGACGACACGCTGCCCGTCCTCACCGGTGTGCGCATCGAGATCGAGGGCGACACCGTCACCCTGGCCTCCACCGACCGCTACCGCTTCGCGGTCCGCGAGTTCCTCTGGAAGCCGGAGAACGCGGACGCATCCGCCGTCGCCCTGGTCCCCGCCAAGACGCTGCTGGACACCGCCAAGGCGCTCACCAGCGGCGACACGGTGACGCTGGCGCTGTCGGGCTCCGGCGCGGGTGAGGGGCTCATCGGCTTCGAGGGCGCCGGCCGGCGGACGACCACCCGGCTGCTCGAGGGCGACCTGCCGAAGTACCGCACGCTCTTCCCGACCGAGTTCAACACGGTCGCGGTCATCGAGACCGCCCCGTTCGTCGAGGCCGTCAAGCGCGTCGCGCTGGTGGCCGAGCGGAACACCCCGGTCCGGCTCAGCTTCGAGCAGGGCGTGCTGATCCTGGAGGCGGGTTCCAGCGACGACGCACAGGCTGTGGAGCGCGTGGACGCGGTCCTGGAGGGCGACGACATCTCGATCGCCTTCAACCCGACCTTCCTGCTGGACGGTCTGAGCGCGATCGACTCCCCGGTCGCCCAGCTCTCCTTCACGACGTCCACCAAGCCCGCGCTGCTCAGCGGCCGCGCGGCCGTGGATGCCGAGGCGGATGACGCGTACAAGTACCTGATCATGCCGGTCCGCCTCTCCGGCTGATCCGGCCACCGGTCCTGTCACGGCAGGCCACGACGGGCACGCTCAGCGCCGAGCATGCCCGTCGCCCTGTCCCCGGCCGGGCGTAGGCTCGGTCCTGGGTACGAATCGGCACAACGCTTAAGGAATCTCTGATGGAGATCGGTCTCGTCGGCCTCGGCAAGATGGGCGGCAACATGCGCGAGCGCATCCGCCGCGCAGGCCACACCGTCATCGGTTACGACCGCAACCCGGACGTCGCCGATGTCCACAGCCTCGAAGAGCTTGTGGGCAAGCTGAAGGGCCCCCGGGTCGTATGGGTGATGGTCCCGGCCGGCGCCGCGACCCAGTCCACGATCGACGAGCTGGCCGAGCTCCTTTCGGCCGGTGACGTCGTCGTGGACGGCGGGAACTCCCGCTGGACCGACGACGAGAAGCACGCTGTCGAGCTCGGCATCAAGGGCATCGGCTTCGTCGACTGCGGCGTCTCCGGCGGTGTCTGGGGCCTGGAGAACGGCTACGCGCTGATGTACGGCGGCGACGCCGACAACGTCGCGAAGGTCCAGCCGGTCTTCGACGCGCTGAAGCCCGAGGGCGACTTCGGTTCCGTCCACGCGGGCAAGGTCGGTGCCGGCCACTTCGCGAAGATGGTCCACAACGGCATCGAGTACGCCATGATGCAGGCCTACGCCGAGGGCTGGGAGCTCCTGGAGAAGGTCGACTCCGTCACCGACGTGCGCGAGGTCTTCCGCTCCTGGCAGGAGGGCACGGTCATCCGTTCCTGGCTGCTCGACCTGGCGGTCAACGCGCTGGACGACGACGAGCACCTGGACCAGCTCCGCGGCTTCGCCGCCGACTCCGGCGAGGGCCGGTGGACGGTCGAGGCCGCCATCGACAACGCCGTCCCGCTGCCCGCGATCACCGCGTCGCTCTTCGCCCGCTTCGCCTCGCGCCAGGACGACTCCCCGCAGATGAAGATGATCGCCGCGCTGCGCAACCAGTTCGGCGGCCACGCGGTCGAGAACAAGAAGTAGCAGCGACGAGGTGCGGGCCGGGAGCCCGCCCGCACCACGGAGCACACAGCAGAAAGCACGGAGCAGGAAGCCGGGAAGGTCGGCGTACACCATGCATGTCACGCATCTGTCGCTGGCCGACTTCCGCTCGTACGCCCGGGTCGAGGTGCCGCTCGACCCGGGCGTCACCGCTTTCGTGGGGGCCAACGGCCAGGGCAAGACGAATCTGGTCGAGGCCGTCGGCTACCTCGCGACGCTCGGCAGCCACCGGGTCTCCTCGGACGCGCCGCTGGTACGCATGGGCGCGGAGCGGGCCGTCATCCGGGCTGCCGTCACCCAGGGCGAACGTTCGCAGCTGGTCGAGCTCGAACTGAACCCGGGCAGGGCCAATCGTGCCCGCATCAATAGATCGTCGCAGGTCAGACCCCGTGACGTGCTCGGCATCGTACGGACGGTGCTGTTCGCTCCGGAGGATCTGGCGCTGGTGAAGGGCGATCCGGGTGAGCGCCGCCGCTTCCTCGACGAACTGGTCACGGCACGCTCGCCGCGGATGGCCGGGGTCCGGTCGGACTACGAGCGGGTGCTGAAGCAGCGCAACACGCTCCTGAAGTCGGCGGCGATGGCGCGCAGGCACGGCGGCCGTTCGATGGACCTGTCGACGCTCGACGTGTGGGACCAGCACCTGGGCCGGGTGGGCGCCGAGCTGCTGGCGCAGCGGCTGGACCTGATCGCGACCATGCAGCCTCTGACGGACAAGGCCTACGCGGACGTGGCGCCCGGCGGCGGCCCGGTGACGCTGGAGTACCGCAGCTCGGTGGGCGCCGAGGTGGGCGCGGCCGCGGGCGCCGACCCCGCCCGGACCCGGGAGGAGCTGTACGGGCAGCTCATCGCGGCCCTGGCCGAGGTGCGCAAGCAGGAGATCGAGCGGGGCGTGACGCTGGTCGGCCCGCACCGCGACGACCTGGTGCTCGGGCTGCGCGGCATGCCGGCCAAGGGGTACGCGAGCCACGGGGAGTCGTGGTCGTACGCGCTGGCCCTGCGGCTGGCCTCGTACGACCTGCTGCGCAGCGAGGGCAACGAGCCCGTGCTGGTGCTGGACGACGTCTTCGCCGAGCTGGACGCGCGACGCCGTGAGCGGCTGGCCGAGCTGGTGGCCCCGGGCGAGCAGGTGCTGGTGACGGCCGCGGTGGACGACGACGTGCCGGGGGTGCTCGCGGGTACCAGGTACGCGGTGTCGGCGGGCGAGGTCGAGCGGCTGTGAGCGGCGCTGCGGAGAGCCCGGAGCCGCTTCCGGACGGCCCGGAGACACCGCGGGAGCCGTCGTCCGGGGCGGCGAAGCAGCCGGAGCCCTCAGGGGTGGACCTGGCGCGGGTGGCCCTGCGGGCGGCGAAGGAGCAGGCGCGGGCCCGCGGTGCGGCGGCGCAGCAGAAGAAGCAGGCCCGGCGGGGCGGCGGCCTGCGGTCCGGGGCGCGGGCGGACGGCCGTGATCCGCTGCCGCTGGGGGCGGCGATCAACCGGCTGATCACCGAACGCGGCTGGGAGGCGCCTGCGGCGGTGGGCGGTGTGATGGGCCGCTGGCCGCAGATCGTAGGTGATGATCTGGCCAATCATTGTGTGCCGTTGCGTTACGACGAGGATCCCGACGAGCGCGTACTGACGGTGCAGTGCGACTCGACGGCGTGGGCGACCCAGCTGCGGCTGCTGGCGCCTCAGCTGGTGGCCCGGCTGAACGCGGATCTGGGACACGGCACCGTACGGATGATCAAGGTCCTCGGGCCGGGAGGACCGCAGCGCAGGTTCGGCCCGCTGCGTGCGCCGGGCAGCAAGGGCCCCGGCGACACCTACGGCTGACCTGCACTTTTACCCCTTCTCCAGGCCGTTGCGGCCGCACTGCCCCAGGGGGCGGCGGTGAGGTGTGCCCCGGTTGTCCCCGATGCCTTCGGACTCCGTGTTGTGCGGGTCTGCGGTGGTTGAAACCGCGGGGTGCCGAGCGGACGTCCCTCACCGTAGCGAGAGGTTGACAGCTCGAAGCGCTCAACGCCCGTGTGAGCCGCTTGAGGCCCCTTCCCGAATATGGGGAGTCGTCAGCCGTGGATTCAGGGCGGCACATGCGGACTCAGGTACCGGCAAACCCCCATTCGGGTCGGCGCTACCGGTAGACTGGTGGACAATCCCGCGTCCTTGCGGGATTCGTCGATACAAGCCGAACGACGCAGCCGCTCCCGCCTGCCCGGAGAACGGCCTGTGCTGTGCCAGAAAGGGCGCTTCGTGGCCGATTCCGGCAACCCCAACGAGAACATTCCGTCCACCCCCGGCGTGAGCGGCGCCGCTCCCGCCACGGGCGAGGTGACAGCCTCGTACGACGCCAGCGCGATCACCGTGCTGGAGGGCCTGGACGCGGTCCGCAAGCGACCCGGCATGTACATCGGCTCGACCGGTGACCGAGGTCTCCACCACCTCGTCCAAGAGGTCGTCGACAACTCCGTCGACGAGGCGATGGCCGGCCACGCGGACACGATCGACGTCACGATCCTCGCCGACGGCGGCGTGCGCGTGATCGACAACGGCCGTGGCATCCCGGTCGGCATCGTGCCGTCGGAAGGCAAGCCGGCCGTCGAGGTCGTGCTCACCGTGCTGCACGCGGGCGGAAAGTTCGGCGGTGGCGGCTACGCCGTCTCCGGTGGTCTGCACGGCGTCGGTGTGTCCGTCGTCAACGCCCTGTCCACCCGGGTCGCCGTCGAGGTCAAGACCGACGGCTACCGCTGGACCCAGGACTACAAGTTCGGCGTCCCGACCGCCCCGCTGAAGCAGAACGAGGAAACCGACGAGACGGGCACGTCCGTCACGTTCTGGGCCGACGGCGACATCTTCGAGACGACCGAGTACTCCTTCGAGACGCTCTCGCGCCGCTTCCAGGAGATGGCGTTCCTCAACAAGGGCCTCACGCTCAAGCTGACGGACGAGCGGGAGTCCGCGAAGGCGACGGCGGGCGCGGACAGCGTCGAGGCGGCCGACGTCCCCGAGGAGGAGACGACCCGCACGGTCACGTACCACTACGAGAACGGCATCGTCGACTTCGTCAAGTACCTCAACTCCCGCAAGGGCGATGTCATCCACCAGTCGGTGATCGACATCGAGGCCGAGGACAAGGACCGTCTCCTCTCGGCCGAGATCGCCATGCAGTGGAACACGCAGTACAGCGAGGGCGTCTACTCCTTCGCCAACGCGATCCACACGCACGAGGGCGGTACGCACGAGGAGGGCTTCCGTGCGGCGCTGACCTCGCTGGTCAACCGGTACGCGCGCGACAAGAAGCTGCTGCGCGAGAAGGACGACAACCTCACCGGCGAGGACGTCCGCGAGGGCCTGACGGCGATCATCTCGGTCAAGCTGGGCGAGCCGCAGTTCGAGGGCCAGACGAAGACCAAGCTGGGCAACACGGAGGCCAAGACCTTCGTGCAGAAGGTCGTCCACGAACAGCTCACCGACTGGTTCGACCGGAACCCCAACGAGGCCGCCGACATCATCCGCAAGGGCATCGCCGCCTCGACCGCCCGCGTGGCGGCCCGCAAGGCGCGTGACCTGACCCGTCGCAAGGGGCTCCTGGAGAGCGCCTCGCTGCCGGGCAAGCTGAGTGACTGCCAGTCCAACGACCCGACGAAGTGCGAGATCTTCATCGTCGAGGGTGACTCCGCCGGCGGCTCGGCGAAGTCCGGCCGTAACCCGATGTACCAGGCCATCCTGCCGATCCGGGGCAAGATCCTGAACGTCGAGAAGGCCCGGATCGACAAGATTCTTCAGAACACCGAGGTCCAGGCACTGATCTCGGCCTTCGGCACCGGGGTCCACGAGGACTTCGACATCGAGAAGCTCCGCTATCACAAGATCATTCTGATGGCTGACGCCGACGTCGACGGCCAGCACATCAACACCCTGCTGCTCACCTTCCTCTTCCGCTTCATGCGGCCACTGGTCGAGGCCGGGCACGTCTACCTCTCGCGCCCGCCGCTCTACAAGATCAAGTGGGGCCGGGACGACTTCGAGTACGCGTACTCGGACCGCGAGCGCGACGCCCTCGTGGCGCTCGGCAAGCAGAACGGCAAGCGGATCAAGGAAGACTCGATCCAGCGATTCAAGGGCCTCGGCGAGATGAACGCCGAGGAACTGCGTGTCACCACGATGGACGTCGACCACCGCGTCCTCGGCCAGGTCACGCTCGACGACGCGGCGCAGGCCGACGACCTGTTCTCGGTGCTGATGGGCGAGGACGTCGAGGCACGGCGCTCGTTCATCCAGCGCAACGCCAAGGACGTCCGCTTCCTCGACATCTGAGTCGGCCGTACAAGGAGGAGGGTCCGGCGATTGGGAGGCGGCGTCACGGGTCTGGGCACGCACATCTGCGGCGTTGTCGTCAATCACCATGGCTCCGCCATGGCTCAATCCTCCGCCTTGCAGCTGCACGCACCCAGACCCGCTCCTTCACCCACCTCCCAATCGCCGGACCCTCCAAGCCGCAGCCGCAGCGCGAAAGGACTTTGACCAGCAATGGCCGACGAGAACACCCCTGTCCCCGTGACGCCCGAAGAGGTTCCGCCCGTCGAGGGCGTGGGCATGCGTGTCGAGCCCGTCGGGCTCGAGACGGAGATGCAGCGCTCCTACCTCGACTACGCGATGTCCGTCATCGTGTCGCGTGCCCTGCCCGACGTGCGGGACGGCCTGAAGCCCGTCCACCGCCGGGTGCTCTACGCGATGTACGACGGCGGCTACCGGCCCGAGAAGGGCTTCTACAAGTGCGCCCGCGTCGTCGGTGACGTCATGGGTACGTACCACCCGCACGGCGACTCCTCGATCTACGACGCACTGGTGCGCCTGGCGCAGCACTGGTCGATGCGCATGCCGCTGGTCGACTCCAACGGCAACTTCGGTTCTCCGGGCAACGACCCGGCCGCCGCCATGCGGTACACCGAGTGCAAGATGATGCCGCTGTCCATGGAGATGGTCCGGGACATCGACGAGGAGACCGTCGATTTCAAGGACAACTACGACGGCCGCAACCAGGAGCCGGTCGTGCTGCCGGCCCGCTTCCCGAACCTGCTGATCAACGGTTCGGCGGGCATCGCGGTCGGCATGGCGACCAACATCCCGCCGCACAACCTGCGCGAGGTGGCGTCCGGCGCCCAGTGGTACCTGGAGCACCCCGAGGCCTCGCCGGAGGAGCTGCTCGACGCTCTCCTCGAGCGGATCAAGGGTCCGGACTTCCCGACGGGTGCGCTCGTCGTGGGCCGCAAGGGCATCGAGGAGGCGTACCGCACGGGCCGTGGCTCGATCACGATGCGCGCGGTCGTGGCGGTGGAGGAGATCCAGAACCGCCAGTGCCTGGTCGTGACGGAGCTTCCGTACCAGACCAACCCCGACAACCTCGCGCAGAAGATCGCCGACCTGGTGAAGGACGGCAAGGTCGGCGGGATCGCGGACGTCCGGGACGAGACCTCCTCGCGTACCGGCCAGCGCCTGGTCGTCGTGCTCAAGCGCGACGCGGTCGCCAAGGTCGTCCTGAACAACCTGTACAAGCACACCGATCTGCAGACCAACTTCGGCGCCAACATGCTGGCGCTGGTGGACGGGGTGCCGCGCACCCTGTCGATCGACGCGTTCATCCGCCACTGGGTGACGCACCAGATCGAGGTCATCGTCCGGCGCACGCGGTTCCGGCTGCGCAAGGCGGAGGAGCGGGCGCACATCCTGCGCGGCCTGCTCAAGGCCCTGGACGCGATCGACGAGGTCATCGCCCTCATCCGGCGCAGCAACACCGTGGAGATCGCGCGGGAGGGCCTGATGGGCCTCCTGGAGATCGACGAGATCCAGGCGAACGCGATCCTGGAGATGCAGCTGCGCCGGCTGGCCGCGCTGGAGCACCAGAAGATCACCGCCGAGCACGACGAGCTCCAGGCGAAGATCAACGAGTACAACGCGATCCTCGCCTCCCCCGAGCGGCAGCGGCAGATCGTCAGCGAGGAGCTGGCGGCGATCGTCGACAAGTTCGGCGACGACCGGCGCTCCAAGCTGGTGCCTTTCGACGGTGACATGTCCATCGAGGACCTGATCGCCGAGGAGGACATCGTCGTCACGATCTCCCGCGGCGGCTACGTGAAGCGCACGAAGACGGACGACTACCGCTCGCAGAAGCGCGGCGGCAAGGGCGTGCGCGGCACGAAGCTCAAGGAAGACGACATCGTCGACCACTTCTTCGTCTCCACGACGCACCACTGGCTGCTGTTCTTCACGAACAAGGGCCGCGTCTACCGGGCGAAGGCGTACGAGCTCCCGGACGCCGGCCGGGACGCGCGCGGTCAGCACGTCGCCAACCTGCTGGCCTTCCAGCCGGACGAGCAGATCGCGCAGATCCTGGCGATCCGTGACTACGACGCGGCGCCGTACCTGATCCTGGCCACGAAGGGCGGTCTCGTGAAGAAGACCGTGCTCAAGGACTACGACTCGCCCCGCTCCGGTGGCGTCATCGCCATCAACCTGCGCGAGACGGCGGACGGCTCGGACGACGAGCTGATCGGTGCGGAGCTGGTCTCGTCCGAGGACGACCTGCTGCTCATCAGCAGGAAGGCCCAGTCGATCAGGTTCACCGCGACGGACGACGCGCTGCGCCCGATGGGCCGTGCCACTTCGGGCGTCAAGGGCATGAGTTTCCGCGAGGGAGACGAACTCCTCTCGATGAATGTCGTCAGGCCCGGTACTTTCGTGTTCACTGCCACTGACGGCGGGTACGCGAAGCGGACCCCTGTCGACGAGTACCGCGTCCAGGGTCGCGGCGGCCTGGGCATCAAGGCCGCCAAGATCGTGGAGGACCGGGGCTCACTGGTCGGTGCGCTGGTGGTCGAGGCTACGGATGAGATCCTTGCCATCACGCTCGGCGGCGGTGTGATTCGTACGCGAGTCAATGAAGTCAGGGAGACGGGCCGTGACACCATGGGCGTCCAACTGATCAACCTGGGCAAGCGCGATGCCGTTGTCGGGATCGCTCGTAACGCCGAGGCGGGTCGTGAGGCCGAAGAGGTCGACGGTCTGGTCGACGCCGACGGCGAGACGGCCGAGGCAGTGACAGCTGAGGCCACCATGGCCGACGCGGCTGGTGAGAGCACTGTCGAGGGCACGACGTCCTCGACCGGGGAGCACGAGGAGTAGAGCGTGAGTGGAGCCACGGGCGCCGGTTCGGCCGCTTCCGGAGCCGGCGCGAACGGTGCCCGTGGCCCTGCCACGGACTCCCAAGGGGGCACTGTGACGGATACCCGGGGTCCTCAACCCCAGTACGAGGGCTACGCGGCCGGGCCGCTGCCCGGTGAGCGCGAGCCCGCACCGGGCCAGGCGGGGCCGTACCACCCGCCGCAGGCCTACCCCTCGCCTCCGGGCGGGACCCACGGCGGCCGCCCCCAGGGGGGCCAGCAGGGCGTGGGCGCGGCTCAGGCGTCCCGCAAGCCGCGGACGGGGGCGCGGACCACTCCGCGTACCCGCAAGGCGCGCCTGCGGGTGGCCAAGGCCGATCCGTGGTCGGTGATGAAGGTCAGCTTCCTGCTGTCCATCGCGCTCGGCATCTGCACCGTGGTCGCGTCGGCGGTCCTGTGGATGGTGATGGACGCGATGGGCGTCTTCTCCACCGTGGGCGGCACGATCAGCGAGGCGACGGGTTCCAACGAGGGCAGCGGCTTCGACCTGCAGTCGTTCCTGTCGCTGCCGAGGGTCCTCATCTTCACCTCGGTCATCGCCGTGATCGATGTGGTGCTGGCGACCGCGCTGGCGACGCTGGGGGCCTTCATCTACAACTTGTCGGCCGGCTTCGTGGGCGGTGTCGAGCTCACGCTGGCCGAGGACGAGTAGCGGCTCATCTATCGATTTTGGGACTGGCCCCGACGTGCGCTAATCTTCTTCACGTCAGCGCGACACAAAAGCGCGGCGGGGCTATAGCTCAGTTGGTTAGAGCGCATCCCTGATAAGGATGAGGCCACAGGTTCAAATCCTGTTAGCCCCACAGTGACAACAGAAGGCCCGGTCCCTCTTCGGAGAGACCGGGCCTTCTGCGTGGGCGGAGCCTGGTGGGGGTGAGTGGAGCTCGGCGGGATCCGGTGGGCTCCGGCTGTTGCGGCGGGGGCCGTCGGAGCTGTCGGGGCCGTCGGCGTCTTCGGGGCTGCGGGGCTGCGGGGGGCCATGAGGCCCGGGGGCGTTCCCGTTGCACCGTCAGGGGATGTGTGTGCCGCGCACGTCCGGGCGGCGCTCGACACAGGCGGGACGGCTGTGGCGGGGTCGGCTGGGGTGGCGGGTCGGGCCGTTGGGGGCGGCGGGCGTGGCGCGCGTGACGGTCCTGGGGGCGTGACGGTCCTGGCAGGCGTCACGGTCCTGTCGGGTGTGACGGGGCGAGTGGGGTGCGCGGGAGCACGGGAAAGCCCCCGTCCGGTGTGAACCGGCCCGGGGGCTCTGGGTGTGTCAGGTGCGCCGCTCTCAGGGGGGCAGCAGGGACGCGTCCCCCGCCGGGGCTCCATGCGAGGCGCGGGCGGTGCTGGTGGTGTTCACGGTGTCCGTGTTGTCCGTGGTGTCGGAGGACAGGTGGCGCGTGGAGGGTGAGGAGCCGTGCGCCTCGGCGCGGATGCGCTGCTTCATCGTGGGCGGCAGCGACCGGTCACGCGGAAGGGCCCATCGCACCGACGGGGTGTTCGCGGTTGCCGCGGTCGTACCCGTGTGCTCGTGGGTCGTGGCCGCCGGCTCCGTGACCGTGGCTTCCGTGGCCGAGGCGGTGGAGCCCGCGAGGCCCAGTGCCGCGAGAAGTGCGAAGAACGCGGTGACGAAGGCGGTCCAGATGTTCTTGGCCCGGTAGGTGCTCATGGCCCCTCACTCACTTTCAGGTGGTCCGTTTTGCTTACCTTCCTGATGATGTGGATCCGGGGCGCGATTTCACGGACCGACGCAGCCGATGTGCCGATGTTCAGATGAACACCACTCGTATGGTGCAACCGGCCCCGATCGGCCGGGGCGGGGCCCTCCACGGGCGTCGGTGACGGTGTGGTGGTAGTGCGGTGACAGGGCGTCGGCAGGGCTGACCCGATCCTCCGACGATCGCTTTTCCGCAGGCCCCAGTTGGGTTGCGGGGAGGTCACCGGTCGATATCGGCCGGTGTGTATAGTCGGGCGGCAGAAGTCCCCTACGCCAACGAAAGACGAGGTCGCGCGGTGAAGAAGCTTCTCCTGGTCGCACTGGCCGCCATCGGCGGGCTCCTCGTGTACCGCCAGATCCAGGCGGATCGCGCCGAGCAGGATCTGTGGACGGAGGCGACTGACTCCGTGCCCGCAGGTTCGGGTGTGTGAGACAGAACAGCCTGTTTGCGAGCCCCGGTCGCCTGAGCGGCCGGGGCTTCGTGCTGTTGCGGGACCGTGACACCTGTGCCCTTGAGTTCACCTACGCAAATCAATAGGTTGCTTGAGCAAAGAAGCCGGGGATTTCGGTCTAGGGGGAACGGATGAGGGCTGGCAGCCACCGCCGTACTGTGCGGGCGGGGACATTGATCGGCGGGGCGCTGTTCGCCCTGGTGGCGGGCGCCCTGCCGGCCGAGGCGGGGCCCGGGGGGTCGGACGCGGTCTCCGCCGCCCGCGCGGACGGCGGGAGCGGCGGCCTGGTCATGGTGCTCGACTCGTCCGGCTCCATGGGGGACGACGACGGGACGGGCCGGACCCGGATGGAGAGCGCCCGAGCGGCTGTCGGCACGGTCGTGGACGGCCTGCCCGACGGCCACCCGACCGGCCTGCGGGTGTACGGCGCCGACCGGCCGCAGGGCTGCACGGACACCAGACTCGTGCGCCCGGTTCAGAAGCTCGACCGGGCCGCGCTGAAGCGGGCGGTCGCGGCCGTACGGCCCAGGGGCGACACCCCCATCGGTCTGTCGCTCCGCAAGGCGGCACAGGATCTGCCCCGGCCTGCGGACGGTGCCGTCGGCACGCGCACGATCCTGCTGATCTCCGACGGCGAGGACAACTGCGGTACGCCGCAGCCCTGCGAGGTCGCCGAGGAGCTCGGCAAGGAGGGCGTCGGGCTGCGGATCGACACCGTCGGATTCCAGGTGAAGGGCGCGGCCCGCGACCAGCTCGAATGCATCGCACGGTCGGGCAACGGGCGTTACTACGACGCCCCGGACGCCGAGGCGCTGGCCCGCCAGCTCCAGCGCGCCGCGCAGCTCTCCGCCGGCGCGTACCGCTTCCGGGGCGAGCGGGTGACGGGCGCGGCCGCGGCCGGCCGGGCCCCCGTGCTCGTACCCGGGCAGTATCTGGACACCATCGGGCCGGGCGAGAAGCGCTACTACGGGGTTGATCTGGACGCGGTGTCCACGGTGGACTTCGCGGCGACCGCGGTGCCGCAGCCGGGCGCTGCCGTCGACACGTTCGACGCGCTGAGCACCAGGATCGAGCACGACGAGCACGGCTCCTGCGATACGGACACCGAGCGCTTCCTGCAGAAGGAGGGGGCGGCTCCGCTCACCTCGGCGGTCGTCCGGATCCGCTCCGAGGACGGCACCCGGACCTGCGACCGTGCGGGCAGCTACCGGCTGGTGGTGGAGCGGCAGAGCAAGAGGGGCTCCGACGCGGCGCGTTGGCCGCTGGAGCTCGTGTACGGGGTCGAGAAGCCGCTGAAGGAGGGCGTGCTGCCCGCCGAGTCGCAGGCGGAGTACGGCAGCGGCGGCAAGGAGGCCACGCTGCCGGCGGGTGATCCCCGCGACGCGCGGGGCGGCACCGGCTTCAACGATGCCAGGGAGCTCGGCAAGGGCGTGTGGCGCGACCGGATCCTGCCCTCCCAGACGCTCTGGTACAAGGTTCCGGCCGGCTGGGGCCAGCAGGTGCGCTACGACGTGGAGTTCGCGAACGAGCCCACGGTGGAGCGCGCCTCCGACACGTACTCCTACGGGGCGACCCAGCTCTACACACCGGCCCGCCATCCGCTCACCGGAGGCGGCGAGTTCACCCCGAGCACGATGTACGACGGGCGGCCCACGGCGCTTCGGATGGGCGGCGTCCCGGTCTCCTGGACCAACCGCTACGAGAGCCGGAACAATGTGCGGCCGGTTCATGCCAGGGGCGGCTTCTACATCTCGGTGACGCTGGGCGCGCGGGCCGCCGAGATCGCGGAGCACCCGCAGATCGGTCTGGTGCTGCGGGTTTCGGTCCTCGGCGCGGAACGTACCGGGCCGCAGCACGGGGCGCCCGTGCGGGCCGGCTCCGACGGCGGTCTCGACCGGGGCAGCGACCGGGGCGCCGGCAACGACGCGGACAACAGGGACGATTCGACCGCGTCCGCAGACAGCGGTGGTGCTGGAGGGGCAGGATGGACCGTCATCGCGGCTGCTGCCGGGGCGGCCGTCATGGCTGTGCTGATCGCCGTGTTCGTATATGTACGCAACCGCCGCGGGGCAGCCGCACGGACGACGAGGGGGAGCGCGTGATGAGGCAGCGCAGCAGGGGCCGGGCGGTGCTGGCCGCAGCCGCGGCGATGTGCGCGGTGGCGGCGCTGCCGGGGCAGGCGTACGGGGCCGGCGAGGCTGCCGCGTACGCCTTCGACCCGCAGGCGAAGACGGTCAGCGGCGCCGACGTGAGTACCGACGCGACGACGCTCACGACCGGTTCGGTCTACCGGAGTTCGATCAAGTACGGCCAGAAGCTCTACTACCGGCTCGACCTGAAGGCGACGACGAACGCGTACGTCTCGGCCGTCGTCGTACCCAAGGGCGGCGGCAAGGTCGCCTACGGGGACGGCATCGCGATCAGCATCAGGGACAAGTCCGACCTGCAGTGCAGTTCGGAGAACGCCCGCTTCGGGTCTGCGGAGTACCTGCGTCCCATCGCCGCGTACGCCTACCGCAACGTGGACAAGGACAGCAGCAGCTGCCAGGGCGCCGGTGTGTACAACGTCCTGATCGAGCGCGAGAGCGAGGACACCTCGGGACGCGGCGAGTGGGATCTTGAGATCCGGTACGACTCGGAGCCGGAGCTCGCCAAGGGCGGGACGACGCCGACCGAGGCGCCGGAGGACTGGCCGTCCGCGTCACCGGAGCCGCCGGCCGCCGTGGCCGACAACCGCAGGCACGGCGGCAGCAGTTACTACGACGCGACCAGCCTGCAGACCGGGGAGTGGAAGGACAGGGTCGAGCCGGGCCAGACCCTCTTCTACCGGGTCCCGGTGGACTGGGGGCAGCAGGTCTTCGCCACCGCCGCGCTCGGCAACAGCACCGTCCCGGACGCGGACGAGTACGTCAGCGGGGCGCTCGCGCTGGCCCTGGACAATCCGGCGCACGGCCATGTCGGCAACGCCTCCCCCATGGCCTACTCGGGCAAACCGGCCTCGGTGTCCCTGGACCCGGTGCCTCCCGTGGCGTACGAGAACAGGTTCGCCTCCGACACCGGCGTCAGCGCGATGCGCTTCGCGGGCTGGTACTACCTGTCCGTCACGCTGAGCCCGGAGGTCGCCAAGGCCTACGGCTCCGAGCCGTTTCCGCTGACCCTCACGGTCAAGGTCGACGGGAAGGCCAAGGGCACGCCGTACCGGGGCGACGCGGGGATCTTCGGCGTCTCACAGGGCGACAAGGACATGGCGCGCAGCGGCCAGAGCGGCGCCCAGGCCGCCGAGAGCAGGAGCAGCAACATGAAGCTGCTCGGCGCGGCCGGCATCGGTGCGGGCGCCGTGCTGGTGCTCGGACTGGGCGGGTGGATGCTGCTCGCCCGGCGCGGGCAGGCCGCGGCCGGAAGCGCCGACGGCGGGCAGCAGCATCCTTACGGAGGGCCGCCACAGGCCTGGTAGCCGCCGCGGCCCGCACCGGGCCGGAGCCGTCGCTCAGGCCTGGGTCAGGGCCCAGATCCCGACGGCGAAGCAGATCAGCGCCACCAGCAACACCGGGACCGCCACCTTCGTGGACGGTCCCGGTCGCTTTTGCGGAGCGGGTGCCGAGGTGTGCGAAGGGGGCATGACCTGCGGCGTCGGCGCCTGGGAGTAGTACGGCGAGGCCCCGGCGCCGGGAACTCCCTGCCCGGGAACTCCCGGCCCCGGAACTCCCGGCCCCGGAACGGGAACCTGTGCCGGCTGAGCGGTGTATGGACGAGTGAGGGCTTGTTCGTGCCGCACCCCCGCCGTGGGGGCCTGTGCATGGTTCGGTGCGGCGGCGGGGAAGGCGGATGCCGCATGTGCCGGATGCTGCGGGGCGGGAGCGCCGGCGGGAGCGCCCGGAATGCCGGGCTGCGCTGGGTGGTGAGCGGCCGGAGCGGCCGGCTGAGGCACGTGGGGCGCGGCGTCGGGGTGCTGCGGGGGCGGCGGGAGGTGGAAGCTGCCCGTCTCCGACATCGAGGCACGGGGCTGCGCGTACGGCTGTTCCGCGGGCTGGTGACCTGGCTGCTGCCCGGTGCCGTGCGGTGCCTGTCCCTGTGCCTGTGCCTGCGCCTGTTCTTGTTCCTGCCCCAGGCCCTGTTGCGGCCCGTGCGCCTGCGGTTGTCCGGGCGGGGCTTCCGCGACGCCGGCCTTCGGCTGGGCAGGCACCGGGCCGGTGGGGCCGAAGCCGGCGGGCAGCGGGCCGATCTGGTCGAAGACCTCCACCGGCTCGTCCTCGGCGCCGGGCTCCGGCAGCATCTCGACGGCGGCCGTCAGTGCCTTCCGGGCGCCCGTGGCGGTACGGAAGCGGGCCTGCGGGTCCGGTTGCAGCAGCCCCGCGAGCACCTGCCAGAGCGGCTCGGGGATGCCCTGCGGAGCACCGGGCGTGCCGTGCGCGGCGAAGTGCTCGATGAGCGCCTGCGAGTCGGGCTTCTTCCCCTGGAGCAGGTACAGGGCGACGAGCCCGACCGCGAAGAGGTCTGCGGGGAAGTCCGGTTCCGCGCCCATCATCTGCTCGGGCGCGAAGTAACCCGGCGTGCCCACCACGTAGTTGGTCTCGGTGAGGCGCGGCTCACCCTTGCGCATGGAGATGCCGAAGTCGGAGAGCCGCAGGTGCGGCCGGCCGGTGCCGGTGGCCTCCATAAGGATGTTGGCCGGTTTGATGTCCCGGTGAACGACCCCCTCGGCGTGCACCGTCGACAGCCCGGACAGCAGCTGGTCGAGCAGCGTGCAGACGAACCGAGGGGGCAGCGGGCCGTAGTCACCGATGACATGGGCCAGCGAACCACCGGTGATGAGGTCCATGGTGAACAGGACCTTGTCGTCGTCCGCGGCCCAGCTGGCCGGGGCGAGCACATGCGGATGCTCGATCCGCAAGGCCTGTTCGCGGACGAAACGCAACAGCGTGTGTGCGTCGCTCTGCTGGAGAACCTTGGCTGCCACATAGCGGCGGCGCCGGTGATCCCAGGCACGCCAGACAGCCCCCACCCCACCACGTCCGATCGGATCGATCAGTTCGTACCGACCAGCGAAGACCTCACCCATTGCGCTGCGCTCGCTCCCCGTTCCTGCTTTCGGCCGGTGCGTGTGCTGCCCGTGCCCGGATCATGCGGTGCCCGGCTGTTGCCCGGCCGCCCTACGGGCGACGACGGCAGTTTGAAGACAGGCCCTAGCTCTGGTGTCCCTCGTAGTGCGCCACCGCGTCCGCGGTGCGTCCGGCTCCGTACACCTTGAGGAACTCTGCCAGTTCCGGGTGCGTCGGGGCGAGGGAGTCGGCAGCATCGATGATGTCACCGGCCGCGGCGACGGACCGCAGCAGCGACTGGATCTCGCGGACCACTCGGCGCACCGTGGGCGCCCCGCTCGTCGACGACGTCTGGCCGGTGCCGGTGAGCACGGAGCCGCCCTGGGACTTCTTGATCTCTTCCATCCGGTCGGTGGCCTCCCCCGCACTGACACTGCCGTCCGCGACCTGACTGGCCAGCTCCTGGAGCGCCTGGACGCGCTGCACCACTGCCGGGTTGCCGATCTTCGCCCGCTGACCGCTCATGAGCTGGGAGAGCATGGGTGCGGACAGCCCGAGCACCGCCGCCAGCCGGGCCTGGTTCAGGCCCAGGTCGTCGATCAGCCGACGGAAGAGCGCCCCCAGCGGCTCCCCGTACCAACTGCGCTGAAGTTCCCTGGCTCTGGCTGTTGCCTCTTGCTGTGCCGCGTCCATAGCGTCTCCCCTTCGCCGAGCCTTCGCTGCTGCGAACCTCGACGAGCATCTTACGGAGCGTGGTCGTCGACCGGGAGCCCCAATTTTTGGAGGATTCGGGGGATCAGCGGGTAGTCTGGTCTGCGGCGGTGACCACCATGCCGGTGCGTCCGGTGGTGCCCGCTTTCCGGGGCCTTAGCTCAGTTGGTAGAGCGCTGCCTTTGCAAGGCAGATGTCAGGAGTTCGAATCTCCTAGGCTCCACATACACGTGACCCCCCTGGCCTGCGGAAACGCGGCCAGGGGGGTCATTTTTCCATTTCCCGTCGGTGGCAGGTTCGGTGGCAGGTTCGGTGGCAGGTGAGGAGCCGGCCGATGTAGTCGGGCCAGGCCTGGGACGCCTGCGGACGCGCGCAAGGGTCGACGCGCGCAAGGGCGGACGGAATGGATCCGTCCGCCCTTGCGCGTTCAGTGCCCGGTCTCCCGTCGCCCGCCCGTTGCCGGTGCTGTTCGGCCGCCGCTCAGGGGCGGTCGTCCAGGTCGGTGCCGTCCACGGCGTCGGGTCCGTCCAGCGGGTCCGGTCCGTTCGCCTCCGCGTCGGCCTGCTTGGCCTGGACGTCGGGGTCCAGGACCGTCGAGCCGCTTCCGTCGACCGAGGTCAGCGGCGCGCGGTCGTCGACCTCGGTGGGGGCGGGCGGCTCGACCAGCCAGTCGGGGTTGGCCTGCTTGTCCCACCAGCGCCAGACGGCGTACGCGCCGCCCGCGAGGACGGAGGCCACGGCCAGTCCCTTGAACGCCTTGCCGGCCCTGGCCCGTCGCTCGTGCTTACGGGTCAGCTTCCTGATCTCCTTCGCCGTGACCTGCCCCCGCAGGGCGGCCAGCGCGGCGGAGCTGCGGGCTGTCGCCTCCTGGGCGACCGGCTGGGCTGCGGCCATCGCGTTTTCGACGCGGGGCACGGTGTAGTCCGCGGCGCTCCGGGCGGCCTGACGGGTGCGCAGCGCCGCGCGCTGCGCGGCCTCGTCGACCTTGGGGGGCACATGCGTCAGGGCGAGTTCGATACGTGGTGCGAGGTGCGCGCCGTACTGGACGCGGGCCTGCTGAGCTGCCTTCGAAACCTTCGGCGCGAGCAGCGTACGGGCCTCGTGCGCGTAGTGAACGGCCTGTTCCCTGGCCGTGTCGGCGTAGGGGGCCGCCACTTCCGCGGCGTGCTGCACGCTGTCCCTCGCCGAGTCGGTTGCGGCGCGCACGCTGTCGATGCGGGTCACGGGATCCTCCTCCTTGGTGGCGGGTTGGTACTCCGCCTATCCACCCAATTCGAGATCATGCCTACCTGGGGCCTGTGCGGCACGCGGGGCGGGCATCCGGGTTATTCAGGTCATGAGGGACACCCTCGGGCAATGAGGTGCAAGGGGAGCCTGTGGACGACAATGCCACGGTTCGGCCCGGCACGCGCCGCTTCGTCACGCACTTGGCCGCATTCGTTTCTCCGGGGGCCGTGGCGGGCGACCCCGTGCGGCGTGGCGGGCCGGGCGACGCGGGGTGTGGTCCGTGCGAGGATCGGTGGACGTCATCGCAGACTCACGGAAGGCAGATCGTGGCCGAGCAGCTTTACGCCACCTTGAAGACCAATCAGGGCGACATCGAGGTCCGGCTCCTGCCGAACCACGCTCCCAAGACGGTCAAGAACTTCGTCGAGCTCGCCACCGGTGAGCGCGAGTGGACCCACCCCGCGACCGGGAACAAGTCCAAGGACCGGCTGTACGACGGCACCGTCTTCCACCGCGTCATCAGCGGCTTCATGATCCAGGGCGGCGACCCGCTGGGCAACGGCACGGGCGGCCCGGGGTACGAGTTCGGTGACGAGTTCCACCCCGATCTGGCCTTCACCAAGCCGTACCTGCTGGCCATGGCCAACGCCGGCCCGGGGACCAACGGCTCGCAGTTCTTCGTGACGGTTTCCCCGACCGCCTGGCTGACCGGCAAGCACACCATCTTCGGTGAGGTGGTGGACCCGGCGAGCCAGAAGGTCGTCGACACCATCGCGGCCGCCTCGACCAACACGCGCACCGACCGTCCGCTGCAGGACGTGGTCATCGAGTCGGTCGTCGTGGAGAAGCGCTGACTTCCGAACGTATCCGCCCGCTCACTCTCCGGTCCGTCCGGGAACCAACCGCCCTGCCCGTCCGTACTTGATGACAGAACGGATGTGCAGGGTGGCTCGGTGCGCCCTGACGCTATGACGAGGACCGAGGGGACCGGGAAGTGATGGGACCGATGGACCAGCAGCCGCCGGGCGAGCAGAACGCGTCCGCTCCCGTGGACGGTCCGGTCACCTGCTACCGCCACCCGGGCCGCGAGACGGCCGTCCGCTGCACCCGCTGCGACCGCCCGATCTGCCCGGACTGCATGGTGAGCGCCTCGGTCGGCTTCCAGTGCCCGGACTGCGTGCGGCAGGGATCCGGTACGGGGCACAGCCCGGCCGCAGCCAGGCCGCGCACGATCGCCGGCGGCTCGATCGCGGCGGACCCCCGGCTGATCACCAAGATCCTGCTGGGGATCAACCTCGCGGTGTTCGTCGCGGTGCTGGCCAACAGCGCGCTGGTCGACGATCTGGTGCTGCTCGGCCGGGCCAACTTCTACTACGGCGGTCCGCCCGAGGGGGTCGCGGAAGGCCAGTGGTACCGGCTGGTCACGTCGATGTTCCTGCACCAGGAGGTGTGGCACATCGCCTTCAACATGCTGGGGCTGTGGTGGCTCGGCGGCCCGCTCGAGGCGGCGCTCGGCCGCGCCCGGTTCATCGCGCTCTACATGCTGTCGGGGCTGGCGGGCAGTGCCCTGACCTACTGGCTCGCCGCGCCGAACCAGCCCTCGCTGGGTGCCTCGGGGGCCATCTTCGGTCTGCTGGGAGCCACCGCGGTGCTCATGCGCCGGCTCAACTACAACATGCGCCCGGTCTTCGCGCTCCTCGCGATCAACCTGATCATCACCTTCAACCCCTGGGGCGGGATCGCCTGGCAGGCACATGTCGGCGGGCTGATCGCGGGCACGCTGATCGCGATCGGCATGGTGCACGCCCCGCGCGAGCGACGGAACCTGGTGCAGTACGGCACCTGCGCCGCGGCCCTCGTCGTGGTGGTCCTGATCGTGCTCCTCAGGACAGCCTCGCTGACGTAGCAGGACAGCCTCGCTGGCGTAGAAAGCGCGCTGTCAGCTCGATACGGACCGTTTGTGATCGAAGTTGTCCACAGCGTGCACGTGATCTTGTGCATTCAGTGGGTACAACTGTGCCCCTTGCCGCTGAACTGGGTTTTTCCAGCAGGGACAAGGGGCGTACCGCCCCGGCGAGGGGTGGCTGCAGTCACACCGGCGTCAACGGCCAAGGAGTTATCCACAGATCGTCTGACCTTTTCCCCCGCCTGTGGATAACGCTGTGGGTAACTCAGGGCAAGGGTTGCGGGACCGGGGTCCGCTGTGGTGCTACGTGCTCGGCGGAGCTACTTCCACTGGGTGGAGACGCCGAAGCCGCCGGCGATGAAACCGAAGCCGACGACGATGTTCCAGTTCCCCAGTGCCTCGATCGGCAGATCGCCGTCGGTCACGTAGAACACGACGATCCAGGCCAGACCGACCAGGAACAGCGCCAGCATGACCGGCGCCACCCAACTGCGGTTGGTCAGCTTTATGGCCGTTGCCTGCTTCGTCGGAGGGGGCGTGAAATCGGCCTTCTTGCGGATACGTGACTTCGGCACGAGGAACTCTCCTGTCGATGCGCTGCGTTACCGCGCAGGGAACTGTTGGCTGACGCCGGACGTGGTGCGAGGGGGAAATCCTGCCTCCCCCGGGCGTCCGTTAGCGTAGTGCTTCCGTGGCGCCGAAGGAGATAAGGGTACGTTGAGCAATTCTGCCGACTCTCCCCCAGGGCCGGTCCGGCGCTCCCTCCGGAACCCGGTCAGAGTGCTCACCGCTGCCGTTTTCGCCCTTGCCGGTCTGATCTTCGTCACCAGCGCGAACACGGCCAAGGGCACCGACATCCGTACCGACTCCTCGCTGCTGAAGCTTTCCGACCTCATCCAGCAGCGCAGCGAGAAGAACGCCGGGCTGGAGGAATCCGCCGCCTCCGTGCGCGGGGACATCGACGCCCTCGCCCAGCGCGACGACGGGAGCACCAAGGCGGAGGACGCCCGGCTCAAGGCGCTGGAGCGGGCGGCCGGCACCACGAAGCTCTCCGGCCGGGCCGTGTCCGTCACCCTCGACGACGCCCCGCCGAACGCCACCGCGAACCCCGGCTACCCCGATCCGCAACCCAACGACCTGGTCATCCACCAGCAGGACCTCCAGGCGGTCGTCAACGCCCTGTGGCAGGGCGGGGCCGGTGGCATCGAGGTCATGGACCAGCGGCTGATCTCCACCAGCGCCGTGCGCTGCGTCGGCAACACCCTGATCCTCCAGGGCCGGGTCTACTCGCCCCCGTACAAGATCACCGCCGTCGGTGACCCCGGAAAGCTCCGGCGGGCGCTGGACGCCTCCCCGGCGATCCAGAACTACCTGCTGTACGTGAAGGCGTACGGGCTCGGCTGGAAAGTCGATGAGCGCCAGGCGGTGACTCTTCCCGGCTACTCGGGCACAGTGGATCTCCACTATGCGGAGCCGGTGAAGTAGCGAGCAGCTGCGGGGAGGCCGCCCGGTGTCGGTGCGACTGATCGTCAGGACGTTCAGCGAACTGTGCATCACGATCGGTGCCCTGATCGTCCTCTTTGTGGTGTACGTGCTGTTCTGGACCGGAGTGAAGGCCGCCGGTGCTACCGAGGGGCAGATCGACGACCTGCAGCGCCAGTGGGCGAAGGGGGCGGTCTCCGCACCCGCCCCGCCGGCATCGGCCTCACCTACCTCACCCACCTCGCCGAAGTCCCCGGGTCCGAAGCCCCCGGCCCCCGGGGCGTTGCGCGACGGGAAGCCGTTCGCGATGCTCTACATACCCCGCCTCGGCAAGGGCTGGGACTGGCCGATCCTGCAGAACACCGAGGTCAAGACCTTGCAGAAGGGTCTCGGGCACTACCGGGGCACCGCCCGTCCCGGAGCCACCGGCAACTTCGCGGTGGCCGGCCACCGCCGCACGTACGGCGATCCCTTCAAGGACTTCCCGAAGCTGCGACCCGGCGACCCGGTGTTCGTGACGGACGGGACGACGTGGTTCACGTACCGCATCGACAAGAAGCCCTACCGCACCGTGCCGAGCGACATCGGCGTCATCGACCCCGTGCCGCGCAAGTCCGGCTTCGACGGGCCCGGCCGCTATCTGACGCTGACCACCTGTGACCCCGAATGGGGCAGCAGTCACCGGCTGATCGCCTGGGCGCACCTGGACGCGACCCAGCCGGTGACCGACGGAAGGCCGGCAGCTTTCCACAGCTGACCCACGGCTCTGCCCCGGCCCTTTAGTCTGGTCCCGTATCGAATACGGAGGGGTCAGCATGTACGGCTGGATCTGGCGTCATCTGCCGGGCAACGTGTGGGTACGCGGGTTCATCTCGCTCGTGCTCGCCCTGGCGGTTGTCTACGTGCTGTTCCAGTACGTCTTCCCGTGGGCGGAACCGCTGCTTCCGTTCGGCGATGTGACGGTCGACGGCGCGGCCGCGGCTCCGGGGGCCGGCCGATGAGCGCCCGCATCCTGGTCGTCGACAACTACGACAGCTTCGTCTTCAACCTCGTCCAGTACCTCTACCAGCTCGGCGCCGAGTGCGAGGTGCTGCGCAACGACGAGGTGACCACGGCCCACGCCCAGGACGGCTTCGACGGCGTCCTGCTCTCGCCCGGCCCCGGCACCCCCGAGCACGCGGGCGTCTGCGTCGACATGGTGCGGCACTGCGCGCGGACCGGCGTCCCGGTCTTCGGGGTCTGCCTCGGAATGCAGTCGATGGCGGTGGCGTACGGCGGCGTCGTGGACCGCGCCCCCGAGCTGCTGCACGGCAAGACGTCCGCCGTGACCCACGAGGGCAAGGGTGTCTTCGCCGGGCTGCCCTCCCCCTTCACCGCGACCCGCTACCACTCGCTCGCCGCCGAACCGGACACGGTTCCCGAGGAGCTGGAGGTCACCGCGCGCACGGCCGACGGCATCATCATGGGGCTGCGCCACCGTGAGCTGGCGGTCGAGGGAGTGCAGTTCCATCCGGAGTCGGTGCTCACCGAGCACGGCCATCTGATGCTGGCCAACTGGCTTGCGCAGTGCGGTGACGCCGGAGCCGTCGAGAGGTCGGCGGGGCTCGCGCCGGTGGTGGGCAAGGCCGTCGCGTGACCCCACCGCGCCACGGACGCGACGCCGGTCAGGACGGCCCGCCCGAAGAGGGGACGGACGGGGCCGCGGGCGCGTTCGAGGCGGCGGTCGGCCAGCTGGCGGACCCGTTGAACGACCCGCTGCCCGGGGAACACGCCTCTCCGTGGTTCCGCGCGGAGCACGGCCCCGCCGGGACGGCCGGCCCGGACAGTACCCCGGGCGGCGCCGGTACGCCTCCGACGCAGACGCCACACGGGTCGCAGGCGGCTCAGGACCCCCCGCGTGAGTGGTACGACCCCGAGGGGTACGAACGGGACTGGTACGGCCGTCAGGGGCCCGCCCCGGCGGCTCCGGCCGAAGTGCCCCCCGCCGGCGACGAGACCGTCGCGCTGCGGACGGCGGACACCCGGCGAATAGCGCCTCGCGCGCAGTCCCAGCCGCAGCCGCAGTCCCAGCCCCAGCCGCCGCACCGCCCGGAGCCGCACCGCCCGGAGCCGGGCCGCAGTCCGGCCGGCGAGGACGCCACGGAGGTCATGGCGGTAGTACCGGGCGCGGGGCGGACGGCAGGCCGGGAGGCGTCGGAGGCCGCGGGTCTCCTGGGTGCGTCGGGCGGCGCGGATGCCCCGGACGATCCGGGTGCCCCGGCTGCCTCGCATGCCTCCGAAGGGGAGCCGGACAGCTCCGGTGAGACCGTGCCGCCCACCGGAGGCCGGGCCGAGCGGCGGCGCGCTGCCAAGGGGCGCGGCCGCAGGCGCGGCGACCAGCGGCCGGGACCGTCGTCGGAGCCCGCCGCCCCGGCGAAGCCGATGTCACGCGTCGAGGCACGAAGGGCCGCGAGAGCGGCCAAGGACAGCCCGGCCGTCGTGGTCAGCCGGGTGGTCGGCGAGCTGTTCATCTCGCTCGGCGTGCTCATGCTGCTGTTCGTCACCTACCAGCTGTGGTGGACCAACGTGCGCGCCGACCAGATCGCCGGCAACGAGACGCACAAGATCCAGGACGACTGGGCCAGCGGGAAGCACGCCCCCGGAGCGTTCGAGGCAGGTCAGGGCTTCGCCATCATCCACATCCCGAAACTGGACGTGGTCACGCCGATCGCCGAGGGCACCAGCAAGGAGAAGGTCCTGGACCGGGGCATGGTCGGCCACTACGGCGAGAAGCCGCTGCGCACGGCGATGCCGGCAGACAAGCAGGGCAACTTCGCGCTGGCCGGCCACCGCAACACCCACGGTGAGCCGTTCCGCTACATCAACCGGCTGAAGCCCGGTGACCCGATCGTGGTCGAGACCCAGGACGCCTACTACACGTACGAGATGACGAGCGTGCTGCCCCAGACCTCGCCGTCCAACGTGTCGGTGATCGGCCCGGTGCCGCCGCAGTCCGGGTTCACCAAGCCCGGCCGATACATCACACTGACGACCTGTACGCCCGAATTCACGAGTACGTACCGAATGATCGTCTGGGGCAAGATGGTCGACGAACGGCCGCGCAGCAAGGGGAAGCCCGACGTGCTCGTGGGCTGAACCGGCTGAAACATCATCACGACAGGGACGGTGCGGTGGCAGCGAGGACCGAGGACCAAGAGCAGACCGGCGAGTCCGCGCCCCCGGTGCGGCGCGGGCGCCGCCATCCCGTCGCGACCGCGGTCAGTGTCTTCGGCGAACTCCTGATCACCGCAGGCCTGGTGCTCGGACTCTTCGTCGTCTACTCCCTCTGGTGGACCAACGTGCTCGCCGACCGGGAGGCCGCCAAGCAGGGCCACACCGTCCGCGACCGCTGGGCCGACGGCCCCGGGGCGCTGGACACCAAGGACGGCATCGGCTTCCTGCACGTCCCGTCGATGAAGAACGGCGAGGTGCTCGTCAAGAAGGGCACCGACACCGAGAACCTCAACGACGGCATCGCCGGCTACTACACCGACCCGGTGAAGTCGGCGCTCCCCTCGGCCGAGGAGGGCAACTTCGCGCTGGCCGCCCACCGGGACGGCCACGGGGCGAAGTTCCACAACATCGACAAGGTGCGGACCGGTGACGCGGTCGTCTTCGAGACCAAGGACACCTGGTACATCTACAAGGTCTTCAAGGAGCTTCCCGAGACGTCGAAGTACAACGTCGACGTGCTCCAAGAGGTCCCGAAGGGCTCGGGCAGGAAGAAGCCCGGCCGCTACATCACGCTGACGACGTGCACGCCCGTCTTCACGTCGAAGTACCGCTACATCGTGTGGGGCGAGCTGGTCCGTACGGAGAAGGTCGACCGCGACCGCACGAAGCCGGCAGAGCTGCGCTGACGCGTACGCGGGGCCCGTACCCCCGTATAGACACGCCCCCTCGCAGGGCGGCGCACCCACACACCACGACACAGCGCAGGGCCCCGGTCACCGTTTCGGTGCCGGGGCCCTGCGCTGTGTCCGTGCCCGGAAGGACCCGGGGCGCGGACGGGGTGTGGCGTCGGTCAGTGCCGGGAGCGGCCGGACAGGCCGCCGAAGATGTTGTTGTCTCCGCCACCCTGAGGGTTGCCGCCCATCGTGGTGAGGGTGACTGGGGTGTTCGCCGGGTCGGCCTGGGTGTTCGGCTGCGGGTCGATGCCGGTGACGATGGCGTTGTCGTCGTTCGAGCTGCCCTCCGCGAACTGGATGTTCGTGAAGCCGGCATCGGTCAGGATCTGCTTGGCCTCGGACACCTTCTTCGTCCTGACCTCGGGGACGGGCTGAGTCGTCGGCTCCGGCGGTCCCTTGGAGACCTTCAGGATGATCGAGGTGTCCTTGCCGGCCTTCGCGTTGGCTGCCGGGTTCTGCCCGACCACCTCGTTCGCGGGCTTCTCGGAGTCCTGCTCGGACCTGCCGATGTTGGTGAAGCCGAGCGAGTTGAGCTGGGCGACGGCGTCGTCGTACTGGCGGCCGTCCAGGGGCGGCACCGTGAGCAGCTTCTCCGTCGCGACCGAGATCTGGACCTCGGAGTTCTTCTCGGCCTTGGCATTGCCCTTGGGGGACTGGTCCAGGACGGTGCCCACCTCGGCGTCGGCGGACTCCACCGACTTCACGTTGACCGTGAAGCCCTGGTCCTCGAGGAGCTTGCGCGCGTTCTCCTCGCTCTTCTCCGTGACGTCCGGGACGCTGACCTTCGGCGCACCGGTGGAGACGAAGACCGTCATGGTGTCGTCCTCCGCCATCTGCTCGTCAGGCGTCGGAGTCTGACGGCAGATCTTGTTCTTCGGCTGGTCCTTGCACGCTTCCTTCGGGCCCTCCTTGAGCACGATGTTGGCGTTGTCGGCGAGCCGCTGAGCTTCCTTGACGGTCGAACCGACCATGGTGGGCGCGGCGAACTTGTCGGGGCCGCTGTTCGAGTCGCCGAAGACCTGCTTGCCGATCAGCACAGCGCCGATCAGCACCAGGATGCCCGCGACGACCAGCAGGATCGTCGAGGTGTTGCTCTTCTTCTGACGGCGGCGGTCGGGCCGGTCGTCGTAGCCGTAGCCGCCGTCGTCCGGGTTGACCGGGGGCAGCATCGACGTCTGGGCGCCGTTCTGGTCCGCGGACCGCAGGGCGGTGGTGGGCTGGTCGTTGCCGTACCCGTCGTAGCCGCCGTAGCCGGCCGCGCCCATCGCCGCGGTGGCGGCGACCGGCTGGCCGTCGAGGCAGGCCTCGATGTCGGCGCGCATCTCGTCGGCCGACTGGTAGCGGTAGTCCGGGTCCTTGACCAGGGCCTTCAACACGATCGCGTCCATCTCGGGCGTGATCTCGGGGTCGAAGTTGCTGGGGGTCTGCGGCTCTTCCCGTACGTGCTGGTAGGCGACCGCGACAGGTGAGTCACCGATGAACGGAGGGCGGACCGTCAGCAGCTCATAGAGCAGGCAACCCGTCGAATAGAGGTCCGACCTGGCGTCGACCTGCTCGCCCTTGGCCTGCTCCGGGGAGAGGTACTGGGCGGTGCCGATGACGGCCGAGGTCTGGGTCATCGTCATGCCGGAGTCGCCCATGGCGCGGGCGATGCCGAAGTCCATGACCTTGACCTGGCCGGTGCGCGTCAGCATGACGTTGGCCGGCTTGATGTCACGGTGGACGATGCCCGCGCGGTGCGAGTACTCCAGCGCCTGGAGGATGCCGACCGTCATTTCGAGGGTGCGCTCCGGCAGCAGTCTGCGGCCGGAGTGCAGCAGCTCCCTGAGCGTCGAGCCGTCGACGTACTCCATGACGATGTACGGGATCGAGACCCCGTCGACGTAGTCCTCACCGGTGTCGTACACCGCGACGATCGCCGGATGGTTCAGGGAGGCGGCGGACTGGGCCTCACGGCGGAACCGGGCCTGGAAGGACGGGTCGCGGGCGAGGTCCGCCCGAAGCGTCTTCACAGCTACGGTGCGGCCGAGCCGGGTGTCGTGGGCGAGGTATACCTCGGCCATGCCACCACGGCCGAGCACCGAGCCCAGCTCGTACCGGCCGCCGAGGCGACGCGGCTCTTCCATAACTGTTCCAGCCCTCTCCGTCAGTCCTGACCGCACCGGTGTGCGGTCCGGCGGTGTGCTGTTCGCGCATACGCTACCGGCCGCGTACTACGTGATCGGCCCGCAGCCCCCACCTGATATCCGACCGGTATCCCAACGTGCGGAAATGGCGTCCGGCGTGACGGGCGTCACTTCTTGCTGTCGATGACCGCCTGCATGACCTTCTTCGCGATGGGGGCCGCCAGGCCGCCACCGGAGATGTCGTCGCGGGTGGCCTCGCTGTCCTCGACGACCACGGCGACGGCGACGGGGGAGCCGCTGTCGGTCTTCGCGTACGAGATGAACCAGGCGTACGGGTTCTCGCTGTTGCCGAGACCGTGCTGGGCCGTGCCCGTCTTGCCGCCGACGGTGACGCCGGGGATCTTGGCGTTGCTGCCCGTTCCCGACTCGACGACCGTCTTCATCATTTCCTGGAGCTTCTGGGCGTTCTCACCCGACAGCGGCTGGCTGAGCTGCTCCGGCTCGTGGGTGTAGATGTTGTCCAGGCTGGGCGACTGCCGGTTGGCGACCATGTACGGCTGCATCAGCTTGCCGTCGTTGGCGACCGCGGAGGCCACCATGGCCATCTGAAGCGGGGTGGCGCGGTTGGACGCCTGGCCGATGCCGGCCATCGCGTTCTGCGGCGGGACGTCCTTCGGGTAGATGCTCGCGGTGGCGCGGACCGGGGTGAAGACGTCCTTGTTGAAGCCGAACTTGTCGGCCTGGTCGATCATCTTCTGGTTGCCGAGGTCATCGCTGATCTTGCCGAAGACGGTGTTGCAGGAGATCCGCAGCGCTTCCCGGAGCGAGACGTTCTCACACTGGATGCTGCCCTCGTTCGGCAGGTCCTGGCTGGTCTGGGGCAGGCGGAAGGGCACAGGCGACTTCGTCTTGGCGTCGATGTCGGTGTAGAGCCCGTTCTCCAGGGCGGCGGCCGCGGTGACGATCTTGAACGTCGAACCGGGCGGGTAGGTCTCGCGCAGTGCCCGGTTGAGCATCGGCTTGTCCTTGTCCTTCTGGAGCGCCTGCCAGGCCTTGGAGTCCTTGTCGGAGTTGCCCGCGAAGGTCGAGGGGTCGTACGAGGGCGTGCTGGCGAGCGCCAGGATGGCGCCGGTCTGCGGGTCGAGGGCGGCGACGGCGCCCTTCTTGTTGCCGAGCCCCGTGAAGGCGGCCTTCTGCGCGGCGGAGTTGAGCGTGGTGACGACGTTGCCGCCCTGCTTCTTGTCGCCGGTGAACAGCGACTTGGTCCGGTCGAAGAAGAGCTGGTCGTCGTTGCCGGTGAGGATGCCGTCCTCGATCTTCTCGATCTGCGACGCGTCGAACGCCTGCGAGGAGTAGCCGGTGACCGGTGCCCACATCGGGCCGTCCTGCCAGACCCGCTTGTACTTGAAGTCGCTGTCCTTGGTCTCCGTGGACCCGGTGACGGCCTTGCCCCCGTCGACGATGATGTCGCCGCGCTCGTGGGCGTACCGCTCGATACGGACGCGGCGGTTCTCGTCGCGGGTGTTGAGCTCGTCGGCCTTCACGTACTGGAGGTAGTTGGTCCGCGCGAGCAGGGCGAAGATGAGGACGCCGCAGAAGATCGCGATCCGGCGCAGGGGCTTGTTCACGGTCGGACCACCTGGGTCATCTCGGCGTCGGAGGTCGGCGCGGGGGCCGGGGCGGGGCGGCGGGCGGTGTCGCTGATCCGGATGAGGATGGCGATCAGCGCCCAGTTGGCCAGTACGGACGAACCGCCGTACGCGAGGAACGGCATGGTCATACCGCTGAGCGGGATGAGGCCCATGACGCCGCCGGCCACCACGAACACCTGGATCGCGAAGGCGCCCGAGAGGCCGATCGCGAGGAGTTTGCCGAAGGGGTCACGAGCGGCGAGGGCCGTGCGGACGCCCCGCTCGACGATCAGGCCGTAGATGAGCAGGACGGCCATCATCCCGGCCAGTCCCAGTTCCTCGCCGACCGTGGAGAGGATGAAGTCCGCGTTGGCGGCGAACATGATCAAGTCCGAGTGGCCCTGGCCCAGTCCGGTTCCGAGTGTGCCGCCGGAACCGAAGGACATGAGGGACTGCGCGATCTGGTCGCTCTGCGCCATCGTCGACTTCGCGAACGGGTCGAGCCAGGCGTTGACGCGTTCCTGCACATGGGGCTCGAAGGACGCCACACCCACCGCACCGGCCGCCGACATCAGCAGGCCGAAGACGATCCAGCTGGTGCGTTCGGTGGCGACGTACAGCATGACGACGAACAGACCGAAGAACAGGAGGGACGTACCGAGGTCGGTCTCGAAGACGAGGACCAGGATCGACAGGGCCCAGATAGTGATGATTGGCCCGAGGTCGCGTCCGCGCGGCAGGTACAGACCCATGAAACGGCGGCTGGCCAGTGCCAGCGCGTCCCGCTTCACCATGAGGTAGCCGGAGAAGAACACGGCGATGAGGATCTTGGCGAACTCACCGGGCTGGATGGTGAACGAGCCGACGCTGATCCAGATCTTCGCGCCGTTCACCGCGGGGAAGAACATCGGGATGACCAGCAGAATCAGCGCCGCGGCCATCGAGATGTACGTGTAGCGCTGGAGGATGCGGTGGTCCTTGAGGACGATCAGCACGGCGACGAAGAGCGCGACACCGATCGCCGAGTAAAGCAGCTGCTTGGGGGCGTCCGGGCTGTACGAGCCGTACAGGTACTCCGCTCGCTGGATCAGCCTGGGCGACTGGTCCAGCCGCCAGATCAGCACCAGGCCCAGGCCGTTGAGCAGCGTGGCCAGCGGCAGGAGCAGCGGGTCCGAGTACGGGGCGAACTTGCGCACCACGAGGTGAGCGACGCCGCCGAGCAGGATGAGCCCCGCTCCGTAGCCGAACATGCCGGACGGGAGGCTCCCGTCCATGGCGAGGCCCACGTTGGCGTAGGCGAACACCGAGATGGCGATGGCGAAGACCATCATCATCAGTTCGGTGTTGCGCCGGCTCGGTGCGTCGATCGCGCCGATCGTGGTCGTGTTGGTGACAACGCTCATAGTACTGAAGGCCCCCTACGGCTTTACTGCTTACCGCACTGCGGGACCAGCTTCTTCTCTTCCTCCGAGAGGCTGGGACCAGGAGTGGGAGTCGCTGAAGTCTGGTTGGTCTTGGTGGTGCCGGACTTGTCGGACGACTTGATCGCGTCCGTGTCCGGACCGCCGGCCTGGCCCTCGTCACTGGGGGCGTTCTTCTCGGCTGCGCGGCGCTGTGCGTCCTTCTTGCAGGCGGTCGCCTGGTTGGAGAGTTCGGTGATCTTCTCGCGGGCGTCCGCGAGGCTGCCCTCGGTGATGGTCTCCTCGACCTGCTTGCGCTGGTAGGGCGGGAGGTACTTGAGTTCGATCTCGGGGTGGTCGGTCTCCACCTTCGAGAGCGAGACCCAGGCGAGATCCTGGCTGATGCCCCGGTACAGCGCGACGTTGTCGTTCTTCGCGCCTACGTAGAACTGGGTCTGCGTCCACCGGTAGCCGCCGTACAGACCGCCGCCGATGACCGCCAGCGCGAGCACGATGTACAGCGACCGCTTGAGCCACTTGCGGCCGCCGGGCTTGACGAAGTCCTCGTCGGAGTAGGACCCGAAGGACCCGTCCGGCATTCCGTCGTAGCCGGCGTCGTCACCGCTGCCGGGAGGGCCGAAGCCCCCTGCGGGCGGCGGGACGGGGCGGCCGAGGCCGGCCGCCCGCCCGGCGGGGGTCTCCATCGCGCCGGCGTCGTTCAGCTGGGCTGCCTGGTTCTCCGCGACCGCGCCGACGATGACCGGGGTGTCGTTGAGCTGCCCGGCCAGGGTGTCGTTGCCGTCGACGTCGAAGACGTCCGCGACGATGCAGGTGATGTTGTCCGGGCCACCGCCGCGCAGCGCGAGCTGGATCAGGTCCTGGATGGTCTCCTGCGGCCCCTGGTAGCTGGCGAGGGTCTCCTCCATCGTCTGGTGGGAGACGACGCCGGAGAGGCCGTCGGAGCAGATCAGGTAACGGTCGCCGGCCCGGACCTCGCGGATGGAGAGGTCGGGTTCGACGTGGTCGCCGCTGCCCAGTGCGCGCATCAGCAGGGAGCGCTGCGGGTGGGTGGTGGCCTCCTCCTCGGTGATCCGGCCCTCGTCGACCAGCCGCTGAACCCAGGTGTGGTCCTGCGTGATCTGGGTCAGTACACCGTCACGCAGCAGGTAAGCGCGTGAGTCGCCGACGTGGACGAGACCGAGGCGCTGACCGGTCCACAGGAGGGCGGTGAGCGTGGTGCCCATGCCCTCCAGCTGGGGGTCCTCCTCGACCATCATGCGCAGTTGGTCATTGGCCCGCTGGACCGCCGTACCGAGCGAGGTGAGGATGTCGGAGCCGGGTACGTCGTCGTCGAGCTGGACGAGTGTGGAGATCACCTCGGAACTGGCGACCTCACCCGCGGCCTGTCCGCCCATTCCGTCGGCGATGGCGAGAAGGCGAGGTCCGGCATAACCGGAGTCCTCGTTGCCTTCCCGGATCATGCCCTTGTGCGATCCGGCGGCGAAGCGCAGGGAAAGACTCATGCGCACCTCGCCCGTCGGTTCGGGGTACAGCCGGTCTCGCGCCACACTGCCCACCCTCCGGTCGGGAGCCCGGCAGGGTCCGATGCCCGTGCCACCGCGGCTCGCTCGCTCCGCTCGCTCATTGTCGTACTACTTCCGCAGCTCGATGACGGTCTTGCCGATCCGGATCGGCGCGCCCAGCGGAACAGGCGTCGGGGTGGTGAGACGGGTCCGGTCCAGATACGTGCCGTTGGTGGACCCGAGATCCTCGACGATCCACTGACCGTCACGGTCGGGGTAGATCCTGGCATGCCTGCTGGACGCGTAGTCGTCGTCCAGCACGATCGTTGAATCATGGGCCCGGCCCAGCGAGATGGTCTGCCCCTGGAGCGCCACCGTGGTGCCGGTGAGGCTCCCCTCGGAGACGACCAGCTTTGTCGGTGCCCCCCGGCGCTGGCGGCCGGGCTGCTGGCGCTGCTGCGGTGGTGCCGCGGCGGTTTGGCGTGCCTGTGGCGGGCGTGCGTCGTTCGCAGTGCGGCGTGAGCCGCGCTGCGTCACGCGCGTTCCGAACAGGTCGCTGCGGATGACCTGGACGGCCACGATCACGAACAGCCACAGAACAGCCAGGAATCCTAGCCGCATGACCGTAAGGGTCAGCTCTGACATTGCCCCCGCTTCACCCTTCGGCTTGCCTGTAAACGATGGTGGTGTTGCCCACGACGATCCGCGAGCCGTCGCGGAGCGTAGCGCGGGTTGTGTGCTGCCCGTCTACCACGATGCCGTTGGTAGACCCGAGATCCTGGATCGTCGAGGGCGTTCCGGTCCGGATCTCACAGTGCCGGCGGGAAACGCCGGGGTCGTCGATCCGCACGTCGGCGTCGGTGCTTCGGCCCATCACCAACGTCGGGCGGGAGATCTGATGGCGGGTGCCGTTGATCTCGATCCAGCGTCGCACCTGCGTGTTCGGCAGGGGGCTGGGATTGGCCGGCGGGCGCCGGTCGGATGAGGATGCCGCAGGACGCCCGGCGCCCGGCGGCGGGGTCGCGGGCATGGGCGGGGCGGAGGTGGGCGGATAGCCGTACCCGCCGGGGGCCTGTGGAGCGGCGGGGCGCCCGTGGCCGGAACGAGGGGGGCCGGCCGGCTGTCCGGGCTGGCTCTGGAATCCCTGCGGCTCGGGCTGGCCCTGCTGTGACGTACTCGACGCAAGGGTGCGGCTGCGTACCCGGTACAGGCCGGTGTCGAGGTCGTCGGCCTTCTCCAGGTGGACCTTGATCGGGCCCATGAACGTGTACCGCTGCTGCTTGGCGTAGTCCCGGACCAGGCCCGAGAGCTCGTCGCCCAGCTGGCCCGAGTACGGGCTGAGCCGTTCGTAGTCGGGGGCGCTGAGCTCGACGATGAAGTCGTTGGGGACGACGGTCCGCTCGCGGTTCCAGATGGTGGCGTTGTTGTCGCACTCCCGCTGGAGGGCTCCAGCGATCTCGACAGGCTGCACCTCGGACTTGAAGACCTTGGCGAAAGTGCCATTGACGAGACCTTCGAGACGTTGCTCGAAACGCTTCATGACTCCCATGGGGCACCTCCTCCGGTGTCGTCGTCCCTGTACTGCTTACTGATCGTATCCACGCGTCGGGAAATCGGCTGGTTCCCCTTGTCTGCACTGCGGATGAGTGTCCCCCCTCACACGGATCGTAGAGGCGGCCTCCTGACAGTGTCCCGCACCTTGGGTGCACTCAGGAGGAGTGGGGGGCGCCGGGTCCGGGTTCCCGGTTCCCGTCAGGCGTTCGGTGAAACAAACGGATGTGAATCCGCCCTGTCCAGCGTGCTAATCTTCCTGATGTCGCCAGGGGCTCGCACCGAAAAGTGAGAGTTTCTGGAAACACCACTCATGCGCGAGTGGCGGAACGGCAGACGCGCTGGCTTCAGGTGCCAGTGTCCTTAGGGACGTGGGGGTTCAAATCCCCCCTCGCGCACAAGAGAGAAGCCCCGCAGACCACGGTCTGCGGGGCTTCTTCGGTTTGGCGCCCGGCTCGGGTGCGGATGTGCGTGGAGCGCTTGGTTTCACGTGAAACGCCCGGTTGGTGCCCGTTGGGGGTGGTGGCGGTCGGTTGGGGTGGTGGTGGTGGTGCTCCTGGTCGCGCCGGTTGCGGGCGGGGCTGCCGGTCGGGCTGCCCATCGCGCTTTTCGTCGCGCAGGGAGTGCTGGGATCGTTATACGGAAGGCCGGGACCCAGCGGGTCCCGGCCTTCCGTATGCGTGGAGTCCCGGTTGTGTGGAGCCTCAGTTGCGTGGGGTCTCAGCGTTTCAGGCGGCGAGCCGGGATGCGAGGCTCTTAGCCTTCTCCGCGGCGTCGGTGAGCGCCTTCGCGCGGGAGGCCTCGGCGAGTGGGATCAGCTCGGCCATAGCCGGATTGCTGTGGGCCAGGGTCAGCTCCGGGACGATGAAGTCGACCTCGGCGCCGAACATGGACGTCAGCAGCGTCGCCAGGTAGTTCTGGACGAACTCGGCGCCTTCGCGAGGGGTGCCGGCGGCGTAGGAGCCGCCGCGGCTGGCGACGACCGTGATCGGGGTACCGGCAACGGGGCTGTCGGGGCCGGCGTTGTGGCCCACGACGATGACGTGGTCGAGCCACGCCTTCAGGGTGGAGGGGATCGAGAAGTTGTACATCGGTGCGCCGATCAGCACCGCGTCCGCGGCGGCCAGTTCGGCGGCCAGTTCGCTGCGCAGCGGGTGCTCGGCGCCGGCGGCGGCGGCCGCGGCATCCAGGTGCGGCAGCGGGTCGGCGGCGAGATCGCGGTAGACGACCTGTCCGTCGGGGTGCTGCTCACGCCAGGTCTCCACGAATGCTGCGGTGACCTCGCGGGACGCGGATCCCTCGGGGAAGACGGCGGAGTCGAGGTGCAGAAGCGTGGCCATGGGTGTCTCCAGGGGGTGGCGCGGCCTGCCGGTGAAGCGGACCGCTTTTTCGTATGCACCTAGTAATAACATAGGGACTTACTAATCGTAAGTCCCTCACTGTGGCGCAGTACCCTGGGCGTATGGCGGATCACAGCGAGCAGGCGTGCCGAAGGGTCGACGTGGGCATCAGCCGCGTCTTCGAGCTGTTCGGCAAGCGCTGGACGGGGCCCATCGTCTCCGTGCTGCTTCAGCAGCCCGTGCACTTCGCTGATCTGCGGCGAGCGATTCCCGGCATCAGTGAGCGCATGCTCTCGGACCGGCTGTCCGAACTGGGGACGGCGGGCCTGGTGGTGCGGGAGGTCGACGAGGGGCCGCCGCTGCGGGTTTCGTACCGCCTGACGCAGGCCGGTGCCGCGATGGAGCCCGCGCTGAAGGAACTGGGGCGCTGGGCGGAGACGCATCTGAAGGACGGCGGGGGCGACTGCTAGGGCCTGTCGTGCGGGTCAGATCTCATCGGACTGGATCAGGTCGGCCGCGGCAGGTCGGATCAGACCGGGTCGGATCAGGCCGGCTCGGGTGAGGCCGGGTGAGGGGTGTGGGACCTGGTGCCGGGAGTTGTCCACAGGTACGTGGAGTGCTCGGGGCATCGGACGCTGCTGCCGGATCACCCGCGCCTGTGCTTGTCCACAGGGGGAGACGGCCGGCTGTGAACGGCGGTACCGTCGTCGGCAGTTGATGTTGGACCGGGTTGCCGGACGGCGGCTCCGGGCGAAGCCGGGGGAGCCGCGCGCCATGGGTGAGATCGAAGCGTCGGTGCCGGTGCAACGGGCCGTGGAGGGTGATCCGCGCATTCCGGTCGTGCCCGGGTTCGCCCGGCGCAGGCACTCGGGGGAGCCGGGTGGCCCGCAGTCGCCGCGCGAGGCGGGCAAGGCCCTCCGTGCGCGTGTGCCCCGGTCCGCGCACGCCTCGCTCGTCCTGCCCGAGAACAGGCCCGACGCGGTCCGGGCGGTCGAGGAGTCGAACCGGGGCCGGGTGCCCGCGCTCACGCCGATCCGGGTGGGGCGCATGGCGGCCACCCCGTTCGCCTTTCTCCGGGGTTCGGCCGGGCTGATGGCCCACGACCTGGTAGGCACCCCCGTCACCGGCGTGGGAGCCCAGCTCTGCGGTGACGCCCACGCGGCCAACTTCGGCCTTTACGGCGATGCGCGCGGCAACCTGGTCATGGACCTGAACGACTTCGACGAGACCGTGAACGGCCCTTGGGAGTGGGACCTCAAGCGTCTGGCCACCTCGCTGGTGCTCGCGGGCCGTGAGGCGGGCGCGGACGAGGAGACGTGCCGCAGGGGCGCGTACGACACGGTGGGCGCCTACCGGCGCACGATGCGGCTGCTGGCCAAACTGCCCGCTCTCGACGCGTGGAACGCCATCGCGGACGAGGAACTCGTCTCGCACACGGACGCGCGTGATCTGCTCGGCACCCTGGAGCGGGTCTCGGAGAAGGCCCGCAACAACACCAGCGCCCGCTTCGCCGCGAAGTCCACGGAGGACTCCGGGGACGGCGGACGCCGGTTCGTCGACGCACCGCCGGTGCTGCGCCGGGTGCCGGACGCGGAGGCGGCGGCCGTGGCGGCGGGGCTCGGTGAGTATCTGGGCACCGTCTCGCCGGACCGGGTTCCGCTGCTCGCCCGGTACGCGATCCACGATGTGGCGTTCCGGGTGGTCGGTACCGGGAGCGTGGGCACCCGGTCGTATGTGGTGCTGCTCGTGGACCACCGGGGCGAGCCGCTGGTGCTGCAGGTGAAGGAGGCCAGGCCCTCGGTGCTGGCGCCTCATCTGCCCGCTGTGGGGTTCGAGGTGCCGGAGGCGGGTCACGAGGGGCGCCGGGTGGTGCTCGGGCAGAAGCGGATGCAGGTCGTCAGCGACATCCTGCTCGGCTGGGCGACCGTGGACGGCCGGCCCTTCCAGGTGAGGCAGTTCAGGAACCGCAAGGGCAGCGTCGACCCGGCGGCCCTGGCGGCCGACCAGGTCGACGACTACGGCCGGATGACCGGCGCGCTGCTGGCTCGGGCGCACGCGCACAGCGCCGACCCCCGGCTCATCGCGGGCTACTGCGGCAAGAACGACGAGCTGGACGAGGCGGTGGCGGCGTTCGCCGTGACCTATGCGGACCGCACGGAGGCGGATCACGCCGAGCTCGTGCGGGCGATCGCCGCAGGCCGCATACGGGCCGAGCCGGGGGTGTGAAGCCCGTCGCGCGGACCGCGCGTCTCCGGGGTGCGGGCCGTGGCCATACGCTGGACGGGTGACCCACGAAGCCGCCGGGGTGCCGACCACCCGGAACGACGATGACCGGCAGGACCAGGACCGGCAGGACCAGGACGAGGACCGGCAGCACGGGCAGCCCGGCCGTCCGTCCGACGCGGATGCCCAGGCGGACGCGGACGCCCACGCGGAGACCGTTCCTCCCGCCGGGGCCCCCGCAGACGGTGCCGACGGTGCCGACGGCGGGCCTGCGGGGCAGGAGCGGCCCGAGGCGCGCCTCGCGCACGCTGTACGGGTCGCCGAGCAGGCCCTGATCGAGTTCGAGATCGCGGTGGAGACCTTCCGGGTGGAAGTGGAGAACTTCTCCCGGCTGCATCACCAGCGACTGGGCCCGATGTACACACGTCTCGACGAGCTCGATGCGCAGATCGCGGAGGCACGGGCCGCGATGACCGGTGACCCCGAGGATCTGCGCAAGGCGCAGGAGGCGCGGGCGGTCGTCATGCCGATGCCGGGTGTCGACGAGCTGTTCCACGACTGGATGGACTCCGACGGGCTGTCCCCCGAGGCGAGCGCGATGCTGACCGAGCAGCCCGTCAGGCCGCCGAAGCGGGTCCGGCCGACCGAGGAGGCCCGCAAGCTGTACCGCGAGCTGGCGCGCAAGGCCCATCCGGACCTGGCCCAGGACGAGGTGGAGCGGGCCCGCAGGGACGAGTTCATCACCCGCGTCAATGCCGCGTACGGGCGTGGGGACGAGGCGCTCCTCAGGGAGCTGGCCCAGGAGTGGGCGGCCGGGCCGGTTGCCCCGGAGGCGGAGCTGGGCGAGGCCGACGAGCTGTACGCCCGGCTGAACTGGCTGACCCAGCGCAAGGAACTGCTGACGCTGCTCGCCCAGGAACTGGAGCAGAGCGCGATCGGCGCCATGCTGCGGATGGCCCCGGACGATCCGGATCACCTGCTCGAAGAGATCGCCGATCAGTTGCTGGGCGAGGTGTCGCGGCGCGAGTCGGAGCTGGCAGCCCTGGTGCAGTAGCGTTTCCGGGGATTTCGAAGCGTAATGACGAGAGAAGGCATGACCCATGAATTTCGGCCCGCTTCCCACGGTCGATGTCACGGCGGTGCCGGCGGACGGCCTCGTGCTGGACGTACGGGAGGACGACGAATGGGCGGCCGGACACGTCGACGGCGCCCTGCACATCCCGATGAGCGGTTTCGTGGGCCGCTTCGGTGAGCTGACCGAGGCGGCTGAGGACGGCCGGCGCGTGCATGTGATGTGCCGGGTCGGCGGTCGGTCCGCCCAGGTCACCCAGTACCTGGTGCAGCAGGGCATCGACGCCGTGAACATCGATGGCGGCATGCTCGCCTGGGATGCGGCCGGGCGCCCGATGGTCACCGACAGCGGCAACCCGGCCTTCGTCGTCTGACCTGGGCGTCTTCGGGCGTTCCGGGGCCCCGGACTCGCTCTTCCGGGGCCCGGCGCGGGTGCGTTCAGCCGAGGTCGAGATCGAGGGAGTGCGCGGCCAGCAGGTCGCCCAGCGCCTCCTCGTGAGCGGCGGCCGGGCCGAGAGAGAGCTCGATCTGCTTTGCCCAGGCGTGGAAGCGGTGCAGGACGTAGTCGGTGTCCGCGCCGAAGCCCCCGTGCAGGTGCTGTGCCGTCTGCACGACCCGGCGGACCCCGTCCGACGCCCAGATCTTCGCCACGGCTACATCGCCCGCAGGGGGAAGCGCGCCGCTCCCGCCGGTGGCGATCCGCCAGGCGGCCTGCCAGAGGGTCACCTCCATGGCCCGCAGATCGATGTAACGGTCCGCGGCCTGTACGGCGACGGACTGAAAAGTCGCCACGGGGAAGCCGAACTGCTCGCGCTTCCCCGTGTACTCGCTCGTCATGGCCAGTACGGCCTCGCCAAGGCCCAGCGCCAGTGCGCAGGTTCCGGTGGTGAGCAGTGCGTGCAGCCACTCCCAGGCACCGGCGGCGTCGATCAGCTCGCGGTCCGAGACCCGTACCGCGTCCAGCCGTACCTCACCGAACAGTTCGCCGCTGGTGGAGACCTGCTCCGCGATGGTGAGACCGTCGTGGCCGCGCCGGACCAGGGCCACGACTGCCCTGCCGTCCCCGGTATGCGCGGGCACCGCGATCCAGTCCGCGGCCTGCGCCCACGGGACGGCCGACTGAACACCGTCCAGCACCCAGCCGGCTTCCGAGCCGTCGTCCCCGGCCGACTCGCCCCCGGTCCCGCTTGCGGCTGCCTCGCTCGCGGCGCCGTCGCGGCGTGCCGTGACGGCGAGTTCGGCCGGATCGTGGCCGGTGCGCCCATTGGCTCCGACGGTGAGGACCAGCTCACCGCGGCCCACGCCGGGCAGCAGCTCGGCGGCCAGCTTCTGGTCCCCGTAGCGCTGGAGCGCCATCGCGACCGCGCACGTCTCCAGCAGCGGGACCCGGGCGAGGACCTTCGCCGACTCGCGCAGCACCAGGCAGAGCGCGATCAGGTCGAGGCCCGCACCGCCGTGTTCGGGTGACAGCGTCAGGCTCAGCAGGTCTCCGGCGGCGAGACCGGCCCACAGCGGCCGGTCGATGTCCTCGGCCACCGCACCCGGTACGAGTGCGGGGCTGGGCACCGCGTCGGGTGCAACGCCCGAGAAGACGGCTCGTGCCGCCTCTGCGGCTGCCTGCTGTTCCTCGGTGTAGGTGAAGTCCACTGTCCTGGCCTCCCGCGAACCGCTGTGCTCGTACCGGACCTGACGGAGCGTCAAGATAGAACAGGTTCTACAAGAAGGGAACAGGCGCGGTCCGGGCGCGGCGCGGGTGCGCCACGCGGCCGGCCCGGTCACCGGTCGAAGTCGAGCTCCACCTCCCCGGTCACCGGGTGGGACTGGCAGGCCAGCACATAGCCGGCCCCGGTCTCTTCCGGTTCGAGCGCGAAGTTGCGGTCCATCCGCACCTCGCCCGAGACCAGGAAGGCCCGGCAGGTCCCGCACACGCCCCCCTTGCAGGCGTACGGCGCGTCCGAGCGGCTGCGGAGCACCGTCTCCAGCAGCGATTCGCCCTCCAGGACCGGCCACTTGCCCGAGCGGCCGTCCAGGGTGGCCGTGAGCATGCTGTCCGCCGGGGCCTCGATCCGGGGGCGGGCCGTGGCGCTCGGTCCGTCGTCGACGTGGAAGATCTCCTGGTGAATACGGGTCCGCCCGACTCCCAGCCCGTGCAGCGCGCCCTCGGCGGCCCGGACCAGACCGAGCGGGCCGCACAGATACCAGCCGTCCACATCGGCCACCGGGAGCAGGGCGGGCAGCAGGCCGGCCAGCCGCTCGCGGTCCAGCCGGCCCGAGGGGAGACCGGCCTGCTGCTCCTCCCGGGAGAGCGCGGTGACCAGCTGGAACCGGTCCGGATAGCGGTCCTTGAGGTCGGCGACCTCGTCCAGGAACATCGTCGACGCGGCGGTCCGGTCGCTGCGGATCAGACAGAACGACGCGTCGGGCTCCCGGGCCAGCAGCGTCGCGGCGATGGACAGCACCGGGGTGATCCCGCTGCCGCCGACGACCGCCGCGAACAGCCCGGCGCGCGGGGTGAGCACGAAGCGGCCCATCGGGGGCATCGCCTCGACCTGATCGCCGACCGCGAGCTCCTTGAGCGCGTACGTGGAGAACGCCCCGCCGTCGACGAGCCGGATGCCCACCCGCAGCCGCGGGTCGGCCGGCCGCTCGGTGGCCGGTGCGCAGATCGAGTACGAGCGGCGGACCTCCTCACCATCGACGGTGTAGCGGACGTTGAGGTGCTGGCCGGGCTGGTGGCGGAAGGTCTCGCGCAGATCCGGCGGCACGGCGAAGTCGACAGCGACCGAATCGTCCGTGAGCCGCTCGATCGCGCTGACCCGGAGCGGATGGAACATCTACAACTCCTTGAAGTGATCGAACGGTTCGCGGCATGTCACGCACCTGCGCAGCGCCTTGCAGGCGGTGGACGAGAACCGGCTCAGCAGCTCCGTGTCGGTGGAGCCGCAGTGCGGGCAGCGAACGGACAGGGCGAGCGGCACGGGTCCGGCGGCGGGTGAGGCCGCGTCGTGCGACCGGGGAGGCGCTATGCCGAACTCGGTGAGCTTGCGGCGCCCTTCCGCGCTGATGTCGTCCGTGGACCAGGCCGGGGTGAGCACGGTGACCACGGAGACCTCGGTCATGCCGTGGTCGAGCAGCACGCGCTCGATGTCCGTGGACATGGCCTCTATCGCTGGGCAGCCGGTGTAGGTGGGGGTGAGCCGGACCGTGACGCGGCCCGGTGCCAGCACCTCCACGCCCCGGAGCACGCCCAGCTCCTCCAGGGTCAGTACCGGCAGCTCGGGGTCGGGGACGGAGCCCGCGAGGGTGCGCAGCTCCTCCTCCAGTGCCGTCCCGGTCACCATGACGCCCCCGGGTGGCTGCGGTGCAGATGCTGCATCTCGGCGATCATCCGGCCGAAGGGCTCCGTGTGGATGCCCTGCCGGCCCGCTCCGGCCGTCCAGGCGCCGGACTGCGGACCGGCCGGGACGGTCAGCCCGGCCTGCTCCAGAACGGTGGTGACGGACGCCAGCCAGTCGCTCCGCAGGGCGTTCCAGTCCACCTCGACCCCTTCGACGGGCTGGAACAGCTCCCCGGTGAAACGCCACAGGGCGTCCACCGCGCGCTGCATCCGCTCGTGGCTCTCCGGCGTGCCGTCACCGAGGCGCAGCGTCCACTGCTCGGCGTGGTCCCGGTGGTAGGCGACCTCCTTCACGGCCTTGGCCGCGATGGCGGCGAACTCGCCGTCACCGGCTGCCAGCCGCTCGTACAGCCCGTGCTGGTGGACGGAGAAGTAGAGCTGGCGGGCGATGGTGTGGGCGAAGTCGCCGTTGGGCTGCTCGACCAGCTGGACGTTGCGGAAGGCACGTTCCTCGCGCAGATACGCCAGCTCGTCCTCGTCCCCGACGAGGGAGAGCAGCAGGCGGGCCTGGCCCAGCAGGTCCAGGGCGATGTTGGCGAGTGCCACCTCCTCCTCGAGCACGGGGGCGTGGCCCGCCCACTCCCCCAGCCGGTGCGACAGCACCAGCGCGTCGTCGCCCAGGGCGAGGGCCGCGGTCACAGGTGCTTCACCCCGTCCGGGATCTCGTAGAACGTGGGGTGCCGGTAGGGCTTGTCGCCGGCCGGCTCGAAGAAGGTGTCCTTCTCGTCCGGCGAGGACGCCGTGATCCGGGCGGAAGGCACCACCCAGATGGAGACGCCCTCGGACCGGCGTGTGTACAGATCGCGTGCGTTGCGCAGCGCCATCTCGGCGTCCGGGGCGTGCAGACTGCCGGCGTGGGTGTGGGAGAGGCCACGCCGCGAGCGCACGAACACCTCCCACAGCGGCCAGTCGGTCGAGCTGCTCATGCTGTCGCCTCCCCATTCGGTACGACGGTGTTCGTTGCGGCGGTGTTGGGTGCGGCGCTCGGTGCGTCGCCGTCAGGTCCGACTGCCGTGTGTTTCTGTGCGTAGGCGGCGGCAGCATCGCGGACCCAGGCACCTTCCTCGTGCGCCCGGCGGCGCTGGGTGAGGCGCTCTTCGTTGCACGGGCCGTTGCCCTTCAGGACCTCCTGGAACTCGGTCCAGTCGATCGCCCCGAAGTCGTGCTGACCGCGCTCCTCGTTCCAGCGGAGGTCCGGGTCGGGGAGGGTGAGCCCCAGCACCTCCGCCTGCGGGACGCAGATGTCG
Source organism: Streptomyces sp. 840.1 (assembly GCF_003751445.1). Classification (NCBI taxonomy): domain Bacteria; kingdom Bacillati; phylum Actinomycetota; class Actinomycetes; order Kitasatosporales; family Streptomycetaceae; genus Streptomyces; species Streptomyces sp. 840.1. The sequence goes on from NZ_RJUU01000001.1 coordinate 2,309,173, forward strand.
ACGAAACGCTGCCGCAGCTCGTCGTTGGAATGCCGCTTGATCTTCCAGGTCATCGACTGGGCGGAGTGCGAGGAGGCGTCGTCCGGCGGGCCGAACATCATCAGGGACGGCCACCACCAGCGGTTCACCGCGTCCTGGGCCATCTCGTGCTGTGCGGCCGTGCCGCCGCTGAGGGCCAGCAGCAGTTCGTAGCCCTGGCGCTGGTGGAAGGACTCCTCCTTGCAGATGCGGACCATCGCGCGGGCGTAGGGACCGTAGGAGCAGCGGCACAGGGGCACCTGGTTGGTGATCGCCGCGCCGTCCACGAGCCAGCCGATCGCGCCCACGTCCGCCCAGGTCAGGGTTGGGTAATTGAAGATCGACGAATACCGCTGGCGGCCCGCGTGGAGCTTGTCGAGCAGCTCCTCGCGGCCCGTGCCGAGGGTCTCGGCCGCGCTGTAGAGGTAGAGCCCGTGTCCCGCCTCGTCCTGCACCTTGGCGATCAGGATCGCCTTGCGGCGCAGCGAGGGCGCACGGGTGATCCAGTTGGCCTCGGGCTGCATGCCGATGATCTCGGAATGGGCGTGCTGGGCCATTTGCCTGACCAGCGAGGCGCGGTAGGCATCGGGCATCCAGTCACGCGGCTCGATGCGCTCGTCGGCCGCCACCGCGGCATCGAAAGCCGCCGCCAGGGCCCCGTCCGCCCCATCGGTACTGCCCGCTGTCGCCTGCGCTGTCTGGCCCGCAGTCAATGCCGCCATCCCGGACTCCCTACCGACCGATCGTTCGGTTCAATGTCTTCAATGGTGAGTCTGCGGCCCGTAGGGTGTCAACCCTGTGGATAACTGACCGGGATCGACGGGGATCGGGGCGGGATGGATTCGTACGACGACAGGGGCGTCGGCGGCAGGGACGGACGTGTTTCCGGCCCCGATTCAGGGCCGGCTCCAGCGGTTCCCGACCCCCGTACCGAGCCCGATCCGGAACCGGGTCCCGGTACAGATCCTGGTCCGGATCCTGGTACGGGGCTTTGTGGCGAACCCGGTCCGGAGCCCCGTTCCGGAATCGCCGGGCTGTCGTTTCCGTACCAGGTCGCCGCCGCTGTGGCTCTCGCGGTGATCGGCCTGGTCACCTGCACTCAGCTGGCGATGGTGTTTCTGCACGTCGCCCCCTCCAACACGCTGACCAAGCAGCACGGCAAGGGGGTCGACCAATGGATCTACCCCGAGTTCGAGCAGAACTGGAAGCTCTTCGCCCCCAATCCGCTCCAGCAGAACATCGCCGTGCACGTGCGTGCTGAGATAGCCGGCCCCGACGGCCGCCGTACCACCCCCTGGATGAGCCTCTCGGGCGAGGACGGCAAGGCGATACGCGGCAATCCGCTGCCCAGCCACGTGCAGCAGAACGAACTCCGCCGGGGCTGGGACTTCTACCTCGGGTCCCACGACAACCAGAACCGGGCCAACGGGCTGCGCGGGACGCTCTCCGAGCAGTACATCCGCCGGATCGTCATGCTGCGCCTGAGCGAGCACGACTACGGCGGCACCGTCGAACGGATCCAGGTCCGGTCCGAGGTGCGGTCCGTCGCGGCCCCTCCGTGGAGCGACGAGAAGATCAGTACGAAACCGTCCTACCGGGTGCTGCCGTGGTGGACCGTCACCGCAGCCGACCTCCCCGAGGGCTCGGCGGACCCGAAGGAGACGGACCAGTGAGCACGCCAGGACCAGTGAGCACGCCGGCACCGGTGACCACACCCGGACCTGCGAGCACGCCCCGGCGCACGAGCGGGCTCGCCCGGGGTATCCAGCGCGTCACCGCCTCGTCCCTCGGCCCGTACCAGAGCGCCGTCATCCGGATCGGCTTCGCGGCCACGTACCTGCTCTTCCTGCTGCGGGAGCTGCCGCACCGGCACGAGATGTACGGTCCCGGCGCCCCGTGGCGCTGGGACATGGCGGAAAAGCTGATCTCCAACAACCAGGCCTTCACCAGCCTCATGTGGACGGACAGCACCGTCTGGTTCGAGATCGTGTACGCGCTGGCGCTGATCGCCGCCGTGCTGCTCCTGGTGGGCTGGCACACGCGCGCCATCTCCGTCCTGTTCATGGCCGGCGTGCTGTCGCTGCAGAACCGCAGCATCTTCATGGGCGACGGCGGCGACAACGTCATCCACCTGATGGCGATCTACCTGGTGCTGACCCGGTGCGGGCAGGTCTGGTCGCTGGACGCCCGCCGTGCGGCGCGCCGGGCGCGGGCGGCGCTGACCGCGGACGGCGACGCCGACGCAGACGTAGACAGGGGCGGGCGTTCACCTCGTGCGGATGTGGCCGGGCCGCTGCTGTGGGTGGCGTTCGGGGCCGTACTGATCTGGGCCACGGTGACGGACGGCCTGGGCGGAACCGTGTGGTTGCCGGTGCTGTTCTGGATTCTGTGGACCGGGCACGGGGTCTGGTGGGCCGTGAACCGGTACGCGCCGCACAGCGAGCCGCGCACCCTGCTCGACGTCATCGCCAACCTCGCCCACAACGCCACCCTCGTCGTGATCATGGCCGAGGTCTGCCTGATCTACTCGACCGCCGGCTGGTACAAGATCCAGGGTTCGAGGTGGCAGGACGGTACGGCGCTGTACTACCCGCTCAAGCTGCACTACTTCACGCCGTGGCCCGGACTCTCGGACCTCCTCGCATCGAGCGGGGTGATGGTGATGGTGCTGACGTACGCCACGGTCATCGTGCAGGTCGCGTTCCCGTTCACCCTGTTCAACCGGCGGGTCAAGAACGTCCTGCTCGTCGTGATGATCGGCGAGCACGCCGGCATCGCCCTGCTGCTGGGGCTCCCCTTCTTCTCGATGGCCATGATCGCGGCGGACGCCATCTTCCTGCCGACCGTCTTCCTGGTGTGGCTGGGCAGCCGGGTGGCGCTCGGGCGGCAGCTGTTGTCCCGGGGGCGTGGCAAGGCCCCGAGGCCCCGGGACGCGGACGAGGGCCTGGACGGGGGAGGACGCCGGGACGGATCCGGGGGCGGGGAGGCAACGGAGCGCAGCGGCAGCGGGGGCCATACGCTCGTCGGGTGAGCAGTGAGACCGGGAGCACCGGCAGTACGAGCGGTATCAGCAGTACGGGCGATAACAGTGGTACCAGCGGCACCACTGGGAATCCGTCGACCGATGAGTCCGGGGTGGACGAGCCGGCCCAGTACGACGACGGGTTCGGGACGGAGATCGGCGTCGGGCCGCACCCGCTTCCCTGGCCCGTGGGCGAGCGTTACGACCCCGAGCTGCTCGCCCACGGCGACCGGCGCAATGTGGGCGACGCGTACCGGTACTGGACCCGGGAGGCGATCGTCGCCGATCTGGATCTGCGGCGGCACGATTTCCATGTGGCGGTGGAGAACTGGGGTCACGACTTCAATATCGGCTCGGTCGTGCGTACCGCGAACGCCTTTCTCGCCAAGGAGATCCACATTGTGGGACGGCGGCGCTGGAACCGTCGTGGGGCGATGGTCACCGACCGCTACCAGCACGTCCGCCACCATCCCGACACTGCGGATCTGACTGCCTGGGCCGCAGCCGAGGGGCTGCCGATCATCGGCATCGACAACCTGCCGGGTGCCGTGCCGCTGGAGCGGACCGAGCTGCCGCGGCGGTGCGTGCTGCTGTTCGGGCAGGAGGGGCCGGGGCTGACCGAGGAGGCGCGCGCGCATGCCTCGATGGTGTGCTCGATCGCGCAGTTCGGGTCCACGCGGTCGATCAATGCGGGGGCTGCGGCGGCGATTGCGATGCATGCGTGGGTGCAGCGGCATGCGGATATTCCTGGGGCGGGTGTGTAGGCATCGGCCGGGGCCGGGGCCGGGGCCGGTGTGAGGCCGGGGGCGGGGCTGGGGGTGCGGCCGGCCTTCCCCCACCCGCCCCTTCCCGTAACCGGGGGCGCTGCCCCCGGACCCCCGGTCCTCAAACGCCGGACGGGCTGGGAATGCGGGCTGGGCCCCGGGTCTGGCGGGGGGCAATGCGGGCGGGCAGGGGTCGGCGATACGGGCGGGCTGGGATCGGCCACGGGCCCCGGGGTTGGGTGGGCTGGGACCGCCCGCTGGCCACGGTGGCGGTGGGTGGGCTGGGACTGGCGGTTGAGGGCCGGGGGTCGAGCAGGGTTGTCAGCGTTGGCGGCGGACTTCCAGGGTGCGGAAGCGGTTGGATACGAAGGCTCCGTCGCACAGGGCCGCGTTGGCTGCCGGGTTGCCGCCCGAGCCGTGGAAGTCGGAGAACGCAGCCGTCTGGTTCACGTAGACCCCGCTTGTGAGGTTGAGTGAGAGCTGGGCCGACTCGTCCAGGCAGACGTCCACCAGCGAGCTCTCCACCTCCGGTGACGTGGTGTACGCGCCCACCGTCATCGCGCCCTTGTCGCGGATCGTGCGGCGCAGCAGCTCCACGGCGTCGGCCGTCGACTCGACCGCGACCGTGAACGAGACCGGGCCGAAGCACTCCGAGAGGTAGGGGGAGTCGTCGTCCGGCTTGGCGCCGTCGAGCTTGACGATCAGTGGCGTGCGGACCACCGCCTCCGGGAAGTCGGGGTTGGCCACCTCCCGCGAGGGCAGGGCGACTTCGCCCAGCTGGGCGGCGGCCTCCAGACGGGCCCGTACCTCCGGGTTGACCAGGGCGCCGAGCAGGGCGTTGGCGCGGGCGTCGTCGCCGAGGAGCCCGGTGACGGCTGCGGCGATGTCGACGACCACGTCGTCGTACGTCTTGTCGCCGATGTCCGTCGTGATGCCGTTGCGCGGGATCAGCAGGTTCTGCGGGGTGGTGCACATCTGGCCGCTGTAGAGGGAGAGCGAGAACGCCAGGTTGGAGAGCATGCCCCGGTAGTCGTCCGTGGAGTCGAGGACGATCGTGTTGACCCCGGCCTTCTCCGTGTAGACCTGTGCCTGAAGGGCGTTGGCCTCCAGCCAGTCGCCGAAGGCGGTGGAGCCGGTGTAGTCGATGATCCGGATCTCCGGGCGGAGTGCCAGGGACTTGGCGATGCCCTCGCCCGGCCGCTCGGTGGCCAGGGCGACCAGGTTGGGATCGAAGCCCGCCTCGGTGAGCACCTCGCGCGCCAGCTGAACCGTGAGGGCCAGCGGGAGCACCGCACGGGGGTGCGGTTTGACCAGGACGGGATTGCCGGTGGCGAGAGAGGCGAAGAGGCCGGGGTAGCCGTTCCACGTGGGGAAGGTGTTGCAGCCGATCAGCAGGGAGACGCCCCGTCCCGCCGCGGTGAACGTCTTGTGCAGCTCGATCGGATCGCGCTTGCCCTGCGGTTTCGACCAGTCCGCGGTGTGCGGGGCGCGGGTCTGTTCCTCGTAGGCGTACGCCACCGCTTCCAGGCCGCGGTCCTGGGCGTGCGGGCCACCGGCCTGGAACGCCATCATGAAGGCCTGCCCGCTGGTGTGCATCACCGCGTGGCCGAACTCATGGGTACGGGCGCTGATCCGGGCCAGGATCTCCAGGCAGACCAGGGCCCTGGTCTCGGGGCCGGCCTCGCGCCAGGCGGGCATGCCCGCGCGCATCGCCGGGATCAGGACATCCGGATCGGAGTGCGGGTACTCGACGCCGAGTTCGGGCCCGTACGGCGAGATCTCCCCGCCCGTCCACCCGTCGGTGCCCGGCTGGCCGAGGTCGATACGGGTGTTCAGCACGGCGTCGAAGGCGGCCTTGCCCTCGGCGGCGCCCAGGCTGCCGGGGGCGCCGCCCTCGCCGTACGCCTTCGGGTGCTCGGGGTGCGGGGACCAGTAGGCACGCGAGCGGATCGCGTCGAGGGCCCGGTCGAGCGTGGGGCGGTGCTTCTCGGTCAGCAGGTTCGGGGAGAGCTCGGCGGCCATGACGGACCAACTCCTCATCGAGCTGGGCAGGGACGGGCGGACAGAGTTAGAGTAACCGAACGATCGGTCGGGACAAGGGGCCCCACGAAACCTGTGGACAACTCGTAGGGGAGGATCGCTGGCATGACCACGGCCAGGCGGGACACGTACACCCCGGAGACTCTGCTCACTGTCGCCGTCCGGGTCTTCAACGAGCGCGGCTACGACGGCACGTCCATGGAGCACCTCTCGAAGGCTGCCGGGATCTCCAAGTCGTCCATCTACCACCACGTGGCCGGCAAGGAAGAGCTGCTGCGGCGAGCGGTCAGCCGGGCGCTGGACGGGCTCTTCGGCATCCTCGACGAACCGGGTGCGACGCGCGGCCGCGCGATCGAACGCGTCGAGTACGTCACCCGCCGTACCGTCGAGGTGCTGATAGCCGAACTGCCCTACGTCACGCTGCTGCTCCGGGTGCGGGGCAACACGAAGACCGAGCGCTCGGCGCTGGAGCGGCGGCGCGAGTTCGACCAGCGGGTGGGCGATCTGCTCAAGGCCGCGGTCGCCGACGGCGACCTCCGTTCCGACGTGGACATACGTCTCGCGACCCGGCTGCTCTTCGGCATGGTGAACTCGCTGGTCGAGTGGTACCGGCCGCTCCCGGACGGCGGCGCGGAGCGGGACCAGCTCGCGGACACCGTCGTGCGCCTCGCCTTCGACGGGATGAAGGCCTGACGAAGGCGCCGCCGCGCTGCGCCTCGGGCGAGGCCGGCGCCGCGCCACGCCTCAGGTGAGCTCCGTGGGGAGGTCAGGCCCCGGGGCCAGGTCGGTCTCCTCGAACACCAGCAGTGTGCGGGTGGAGAGAACCTCGGGGATGGACTGGATCCTGGTGAGCACCAGATCGCGCAGTGACTGGTTGTCCTGGGTGTGCACCAGCAGCAGGACATCGAAATCGCCGCTGACCAGTGCGATGTGGGTGGCGCCCGGCAGTGCCTGGAGCTGCTCGCGGACGGTGCGCCAGGAGTTCTGGACGATCTTGAGCGTGATGTAGGCGGAGGCCCCCTGCCCCGCCCGCTCGTGGTTCACCCGGGCGCTGAAGCCGCGGATCACCCCGTCGTCGATGAGCCGGTTGATCCGGGCGTAGGCGTTGGCGCGCGATACGTGAACCCGATCGGCCACCGACCGTATCGATGCTCTGCCGTCCGTCTGGAGCAACCGGAGGATGGCGCGGTCGATGGGGTCGAGCGGGCGTGCCGGAGGAGTCCGGCCGGGATCCGCGCCCCCGTCGGCCATTTGTTCAGCTGCCATGTTCCCGCGCCTCCCTGTCCTGGACGAGCTGTCTCCATCCCAGGCTGTGGAGAACCGTTTGTCCACAGGCTGACGGTGCCTGTAGCCAAAATGCGCCCGCGACCGAACAATCGGTAGGTGAGGCGCACCACACTCGCACCTCACGGAGTAGTTGACATTTCGACATTTTTCGACACCCCTCGATGCCAGGAGGTGCTTGTCATGACGGTCCAAGAGCTGCCCGGCGCGGCCGCCTACCGGCCCACGCCGCCCCCGGCGTGGAAGCCGCTCACCGACCCGGCGCCGCTGCTCCCGGACCCCGAGCCGTACCGCGTGCTCGGTACGGACGCCGCGGACGGCGCAGACCCCGAGCTCCTGCTGCGGCTCTACGCCGAGCTGGTGCGCGGCCGGCGCTACAACGCCCAGGCAACCGCCCTCACCAAGCAGGGGCGGCTCGCGGTCTACCCGTCGAGCACGGGGCAGGAGGCCTGCGAGATCGCGGCCGCCCTGGTGCTCGAGGAGCGGGACTGGCTCTTTCCCAGCTACCGCGACACGCTCGCTGCCGTGGCGCGGGGGCTGGACCCCGTCGAGGCGCTGACGCTGCTGCGCGGGGACCGGCACACCGGTTACGACCCGCGCGAGCACCGCATCGCACCGCTCTGCACCCCGCTCGCAACCCAGCTGCCGCACGCGGTGGGCCTGGCCCACGCGGCGCGGCTCAAGGGCGATGACGTGGTCGCGCTCGCCATGGTGGGCGACGGCGGCACCAGCGAGGGGGATTTCCACGAGGCGCTGAACTTCGCGGCCGTGTGGAAGGCCCCGGTCGTCTTCCTCGTGCAGAACAACGGCTTCGCCATCTCCGTACCGCTGGCCAAGCAGACCGCGGCACCCTCCCTGGCGCACAAGGCCGTGGGATACGGGATGCCGGGCCGGCTGGTCGACGGGAACGACGCGGTGGCCATGCACCAGGTGCTCTCCGAAGCGGTCGAGCGGGCCAGGAGCGGCGGCGGCCCGACGCTCGTGGAGGCCATCACCTACCGCATGGACGCGCACACGAACGCCGACGACGCGACCCGCTACCGCGGCGACAGCGAGGTCGAGACCTGGCGTGCCCACGATCCGGTCCAGCTCCTGGAGCGCGAGCTGACGGGACGCGGGCTGCTCGGGGAGGACGGCATCGAGGAGGCGCGGTCGGCCGCCGAGCGGATGGCGGCCGGACTGCGCGAGCGGATGAACGCGGATCCGGTGCTCGACCCGATGGATCTCTTCAACCAGGTGTACGCGGAGCAGACCACCCAACTGCGAGAGCAGGAGGCCCGGCTGCGTGTCGAGCTGGACGCGGAGAACGAACAGCACGGCACGGATGACGGGGGAGCAGGGCGATGACCACCGCAGCGGCCACGGCCACGGCGCGGACGGCGAAGGCCAAACCCGCCACCATGGCGCAGGCCCTCGGGCGCGCACTGCGCGACTCGATGGCGCAGGACCCCTCCGTGCACGTCCTCGGGGAGGACGTGGGCACGCTCGGCGGCGTCTTCCGGATCACCGACGGCCTGGCGAAGGAGTTCGGCGAGGACCGTTGCACGGACACCCCGCTGGCCGAGGCCGGCATCCTCGGAGCGGCCGTCGGCATGGCGATGTACGGACTGCGGCCCGTCGTCGAGATGCAGTTCGACGCCTTCGCCTACCCGGCGTTCGAGCAGCTCATCAGCCATGTCGCCAAGATGCGGAACCGGACCGGGGGCGCCATGCCCCTGCCGATCACGGTCCGGGTGCCGTACGGCGGCGGAATCGGCGGCGTCGAGCACCACAGCGACTCCTCGGAGGCGTACTACATGGCGACCCCTGGTCTCCATGTCGTCACGCCCGCCACGGTCGACGACGCCTACGGGCTGTTGAGAGCCTCGATCGCCTCCGACGATCCGGTGGTCTTCCTGGAGCCCAAGCGGCTCTACTGGTCGAAGGCGGACTGGTCGCCGCAGGCGCCCGCCGCCGTGGAGCCCATCGGACGCGCCGTCGTGCGCCGGGCCGGACGCAGCGCGACGCTGATCACGTACGGTCCCTCGCTGCCCGTCTGCATGGAGGCCGCAGAGGCCGCGGTCGCGGAGGGCTGGGACCTCGAAGTCGTCGACCTGCGCTCGCTGGTGCCGTTCGACGACGAGACGGTGGCCGCGTCCGTGCGACGGACCGGACGCGCGGTGGTCGTCCACGAGTCCACCGGCTTCGGCGGTCCGGGCGGCGAGATCGCGGCCCGGATCACCGAGCGCTGCTTCCACCACCTGGAGGCGCCGGTGCTGCGCGTCGCCGGCTTCGACATCCCGTACCCGCCGCCCATGCAGGAACGGCACCACCTGCCGGGCGTGGACCGGGTGCTCGACGCCGTCGCGCGACTGCAGTGGGAGGCGGAGCACTGATGCCGCACGTACTCGAATTCAAGCTTCCGGATCTCGGTGAGGGGCTGACCGAGGCCGAGATCGTGCGCTGGCTGGTGGAGGTCGGCGATGTCGTCGCCATCGACCAGCCGGTCGTCGAGGTCGAGACGGCCAAGGCGATGGTGGAGGTGCCGTGCCCGTACGGGGGCGTGGTGACCGCGCGGTTCGGCGACGAGGGTACGGAGCTTCCGGTCGGGGCACCGTTGCTGACGGTCGCGGTCGGGTCCGAGGAGATGTCCGGGAGCCCGGCGGAATCCGGGTCCGGCACGGAGGCCGCCGAGGCGGAGCCGTCCGGGTCCGGCAACGTGCTGGTGGGGTACGGGACCGGCGCACCGCCGGTCCGTCGGAGGCGGGTCCGGCCGGAGGCGCTCTCGGCTCCTGCCGCTGCGCCTGCTGCGGCTCCAACCGGTGTTCCAGCCGCTGTTCCTGCTAGGGCTGTTGCTCACGTTGTTGCTGCTTCGGCTGTTGCTGTTGTTCCTGGAGCGTCTGATTCATCTGGTGCGTCTAGTGCGTCTGGTGCATCTAGCGCTTCCGGGGTTTCGGACGAGGCGCGGGGGCCGGTCGCTGTCGTGTCCCCGCTGGTGCGCAAGCTCGCCCGGCAGCACGACCTCGATCTGCGTCGGCTGACCGGCTCCGGGCCCGGCGGCCTGATCCTTCGGGCCGACGTGGAGTCCGCCATCCGGTCCGGGGCGGAGACCTCGCAGGTGGCCGAGGCGACGGACCACACCTCGGCACGTCCCGCCGGTGAACGGGTTCCGCTGCGCGGTGTCCGGGGCGCGGTCGCCGACAAGCTGGCGCGCAGCCGGCGCGAGATCCCTGACGCCACCTGCTGGGTGGATGCCGATGCCACCGAGCTGATGGCTGCCCGAGCGGCCATGAACAGCGCCGGTGGTCCCGGTGCCGGCCCGAAGGTGTCGGTGCTGGCGCTGCTCGCCCGCATCTGTACGGCCGCCCTGGCCCGGTACCCCGAACTCAACTCGACGGTGGACCAGGAAGCGCGGGAGATCGTGCGGCTGCCCGGCGTCAACCTCGGGTTCGCGGCCCAGACCGAGCGGGGGCTCGTCGTTCCGGTCGTACGGGACGCGGACGCGCGCAGCACGGAGTCGATCGGAGCCGAGATCACCAGGCTCACCGAGGCCGCCAGGACGGGAACGCTGAAGCCCGCCGAGCTGACCGGAGGCACGTTCACGCTCAACAACTACGGGGTCTTCGGGGTGGACGGGTCGACGCCGATCATCAACCACCCGGAGGCGGCGATGCTCGGCGTCGGGCGCATCGTCCCCAAGCCGTGGGTGCACGAGGGCGAGCTGGCCGTCCGGCGGGTCGTCCAGCTCTCGCTGACCTTCGACCACCGGGTCTGCGACGGCGGTACGGCGGGAGGCTTCCTGCGCTATGTGGCCGACTGTGTGGAACAGCCGGCCGTGCTCCTGCGGACGTTGTAGACACCTCCGCCGGACCTCCCTCGTCTCCCGGTTCTTCTCCAGCTTCTCCAGCTCCTCCCGGTTCTCCCCGTTCCGTTCCGCCTTGATCCACGGGATCGCGGACGGGGAGGATCCTGCGGGCCACCGGGCACGCATACTCGGGACATGACCGCGTATGACGCCATCGTCCTCGCCGGAGGTGCCGCGAAGCGGCTCGGCGGTGCCGACAAGCCGGGGCTCCGGATCGGTGGCCGTGCGCTGCTCGACCGGGTGCTCGCGGCCTGTCCCGACGCCGGGACCACGGTGGTGGTCGGGGGCAGACGGCCCACAGTGCGCGCTGTGACCTGGGCACGTGAAGAGCCCCGGGGCGGCGGTCCGCTGGCCGCCCTCGGTGCCGGGGTGCGGCACACGGCTGCGGAGCGCCTGCTGGTGCTCTCCGCAGATCTGCCCTTCCTGGGGGCGGACACGGTCGGGGCCCTGCTGGCAGCTGCCGGCCGGGGCGACCTGGAGGGTGCCGTCTGCACCGACCGGGACGGCCGTGACCAGCCGCTGGTGGCCGTCTACCGGGCGGAGCCGTTGCGACGGGAGCTGGCGCTGCTCGCCGCGGAGCACGGTGGACTCGCCGGACTTCCCCTGCGGTTGCTGACCCACGAGCTGCGGCTTTCCCGGGTGGCGGCGGACCCGCTCGCCTCGTTCGACTGCGACACCTGGGAGGACATCGCTTCGGCCAGGGCCAGGATCAGAGAACATGGGACCGTGCTGGACGAATGGATCACCGCAGTCAAGAACGAACTGGCCATCGAACTCGACGTCGACACCGCCGTCCTGCTCGACCTTGCCCGTGACGCCGCCCACGGTGTCGCCAGGCCCGCCGCACCCCTGACGACCTTCCTGGTCGGGTACGCGGCGGCGAAGGCGAGCAGCGACGGGGGCGGGCCCGAGGCAGTGGCCGAGGCCGCCCGCAAGGCCGCCGCGCTCGCTCTCCGGTGGGCGGACGAGACCGGGACGCCATGACGGGGCGCGGCGGCAGTACCGGGCGCCCACCGGCTGCCGCGAAGAGCCCGGCCGGAGACGCCGCGGCCGACGCCCGGTCCACGAAGTCTGCCGGGTCCCCGCGCCCCGCCGGATCCCGCGGGCCGGCCGAACCCCGCGGGCCGGCCGAACCCCGCGAGCCCGCCGAACCCCGCGAGCCCGCCGCGCCCCCTCAGCCGCCAGGGCCCACGAAGTCGTCCGAACCCCCGAAGCCCGCTGACGCCGAAGCGCGTCGTGCGGCCGAGCTCGCGGCAGAGGCCGAGGCCGACGAGGAGCGTGCGGTCGCGCAGGCCCTCGCGCTGGTCGGCCGACAGCCGTACCGCGACCCGGGCCCTGACTCAGGCCGCGACTCAGGCCCAGGCCGTAACCAGGGTCGCCGCTCAGGCCGCGGCCCAGGCCCAGGCCGTAACCAGGGTCGCCGCTCAGGCCGTGACCAGGGCGGCGATCAACGTTATGGCTCACCCTCCGACTCAGCCCCTGATTCACCCCTTGGCTCACCCCCTGACCCTGGCCCGACCCCCGGGCGCACCCGTGCGACGCAGTGGGGCGAGGCGCGTGCCGTCGCGGCCCGTGCCGGGCGCGGGGTTCCTCCCCGTACCGGACGCGTCCCCCTCGATCACGCGCTCGGCCACGTGCTGGCCGAACCGCTCGCCGCGCTCACCGATCTCCCGTCCTTCGACACCTCCGCCATGGACGGCTGGGCCGTCGCGGGCCCGGGACCGTGGAAAGTCCGGGAGAACGAAGGCGTCCTCGCGGGCCACGCCTCCCCCGACCCGCTCCCGGACGGTGACGCCGTACGGATCGCCACCGGCGCCCGTATCCCGGCGGACGCGACCGCCGTCATCCGCAGTGAGCACGCCCTGGCCGACGAGGCGAAGGGGCTGCTGTACGCGCAGCGGCAGGTGAGCCCCGGGCAGGACATCAGACCGCGCGGCCAGGAGTGCCGCTCCGGGGAGCAACTCCTGCCCGTCGGAACGCTGGTGACGCCCGCCGTCCTCGGGCTGGCGGCTGCCGCCGGGTACGACGAACTGTTCACCCGCCCCAGGCCGCGCGTCGATGTCCTCGTCCTGGGCGACGAACTGCTGACGGCCGGGTTGCCCCACGACGGACTGATCCGTGACGCACTCGGTCCGATGATCGGCCCCTGGCTGCACGCGCTGGGCGCCGAGGTCTCCGCGCCCCGCCGCCTCGGTGACGACGCGGAGGCCCTCAGGCAGGCCCTCGTCGTCTCCGAGGCCGATCTGGTCATCACCACCGGCGGCACCGCTGCGGGGCCGGTCGACCATGTGCACCCCGTGCTCGACGATCTGGGGGCCGAACTGCTCGTCGACGGTGTCGCCGTCCGCCCCGGTCACCCCATGCTGCTGGCCCGGCTCAGGGCCGGAGGCCCGTATCTCGTGGGGCTGCCCGGCAACCCGCTGGCCGCCGTGTCCGGGCTCCTCACCCTCGCCGAGCCCCTGCTCAACGGACTGGCGGGCCGGGTGGTGCAGGACCTCTACCGCGTCCCGGTCCGTGACGACGTGCACGGCCACCCGCACGACACCCGGCTGGTTCCGGTGGTCCACCGCACGGGCGACGCAGGCGAGTTCACCCGCAGCGGCACTGCCACCGGCCTCACACCAGGCCCCGGAAGGGCGGATGGCCCCGGAGTCGGAACCGGTGGTGGGGGAGATCACGTCGTACCCCTGCATTACAACGGTCCCGCCATGCTGCGCGGGATCGCCGCCGCGGACGGGCTGGCCGTCGTGGAGCCGGGCGGGGTACGGTCCGGCACCGAGGTGGAGATCCTCGATCTACCGTGGGCCCCGGCGATGCCGTGGGCTGAAGGGTGTTTCACGTGAAACTTCCCGGCCATGATGCGATGGCCAGGCGCGCCGACGAGCATGTCGTACCCACCCGGGTGATGCTCCCGCGCCGGGTCGTCGACGGACCGGCGCGACAGGTCGCCAAGCGGTTGATGATGGCTCTGATGGTGCTGGCCGCCACGGTGCTGATCGTCTGGGTCGACCGCGGCGGCTACCACGACGCGGCCGACGGCAAGGTCGACCTGCTGGACGCGGTCTACTACGCGACGGTCACCCTCTCGACCACCGGGTACGGCGACATCACCCCGTACAGCGACGGGGCCCGGCTCACCAATGTGGTGCTCGTGACACCGCTGCGCGTGCTCTTCCTCATCATCCTGGTCGGCACCACCCTTGAGGTCCTCACGGAGCGGACCCGGGAGGACTTCCGGCTGAAGCGTTGGAGAACCAACTTGCGTGACCACACCGTTGTCGTCGGCTTCGGCACGAAGGGCCGCTCGGCCATTCAGACCCTCTGCGCCACCGGCCTGAAGAAGGATCAGATCGTCATCGTCGACCCGGCGTCCAAGGTGATAGAGGTCGCCAACGCCGAGGGGTTCACCGGAGTGCTCGGTGATGCGACGCGCAGCGATGTGCTGCTGCGGGCCGAGGTGCAGAAGGCGCGACAGATCATCATTGCCACCCAGCGCGATGACACGGCGGTACTGGTCGCGCTGACCGCCCGCCAGCTCAACCGCGGTGCGAAGATCGTCGCCGCGGTGCGCGAGGAGGAGAACGCCCCGCTGCTGCGGCAGTCCGGTGCCGATGCCGTGATCACCAGCGCCAGCGCGGCCGGACGGCTGCTCGGCCTCTCCGTGCTCAGTCCCAGCGCCGGCACGGTGATGGAGGATCTGATCCAGCAGGGCAGTGGGCTCGATCTGGTCGAACGGCCGGTGATAAAGGCCGAGGTGGGCAAGAACGTCCGGGAGACCGACGATCTCGTCGTCAGTGTTCTGCGCGGTCACCGGCTGCTCGGTTACGACGATCCGGCGGCCAGTCCCCTCCAGCTGACGGACCGCCTGATCACCATCGTCCGGGTCACCAACGACGCGCCCGCGAGCCACACCCCGCCGACGGCCCCGCGCCCCTGACCAACCCGATACACCCGGCAGCCAAGCCCTCCCGCAGCCAAGCCCTTCCGCAGTCCGGCAGTCCCGCCGTCCCGCCGTCCCGCCGTCCCGCCGTCCCGCCGTCCCGCCGTCCCGCCGTCCCGCCGTCCCGCCGTCCCAAAGTTCCGGCGTCCCGCCGCCCCGCCCGGCCGCGCCTCGCGGGGGTCGTCGGCACGGCACGGAGTAGCCTCGCGGCCATGCATGCGATCACGATCCCCGAACCCGGTGGCCCCGAGGCGCTCGTGTGGGCCGAGGTGCCCGATCCCGTACCCGGTGAGGGCGAGGTCCTCGTCGACGTCGTCTCCAGCGCGGTCAACCGTGCGGATGTGCTCCAGCGGCAGGGGTTCTACAACCCGCCGCCCGGCGCCTCGCCCTACCCGGGGCTGGAGTGCGCGGGCCGGATCTCCGCCCTCGGCCCCGGCGTCACCGGCTGGTCGGTCGGCGACGAGGTGTGCGCGCTGCTGGCGGGCGGCGGTTACGCCGAGAAGGTCGCCGTCCCCGTCGGGCAGCTGCTCCCCGTACCGGCGGGACTGGACCTCGTCCTCGCCGCGGCGCTGCCCGAGGTGACCGCGACCGTGTGGTCCAACGTGTTCATGGTGGCGCACCTGCGCCCCGCCGAGACGCTGCTCGTGCACGGCGGGTCCAGCGGCATCGGCACGATGGCGATCCAGCTGGCCAAGGCGGTCGGGGCCCGGGTCGCGGTGACCGCGGGCGGGCCCGAGAAGCTGGCGCGCTGCGCCGAGCTCGGGGCCGACATCCTGATCGACTACCGGGAGCAGGACTTCGTCGAGGAGATCGCCGCGGCGACGGCCGGGGCGGGCGCCGACGTCATCCTCGACATCATCGGCGCGAAGTACCTGGACCGGAACGTCCAGGCGCTCGCCGTGAACGGCCGGCTCGCGATCATCGGTCTCCAGGGCGGGGCCAAGGGCGAGCTGAACCTGGGCGCCCTGCTGACCAAGCGGGCCGCCGTCACCGCGACCTCGCTGCGCGGGCGCCCGCTCGCGGAGAAGGCCGCGATCGTCGCGGCCGTACGCGAGCACGTCTGGCCGCTCGTGGCCGACGGCGTCGTACAGCCGGTGGTGGACCGTACGCTGCCGATGCAGGACGCGGCCGAAGGGCACCGGGTGATGGAGTCCAGCACGCACATCGGCAAGGTGCTCCTCCGCTCGCCCGCAGCCGCCTGACCCGCCCACCCCGCCCCCGTCCCAGGCCGAAGCCGAAGGGCCCGGCACACGAAAGGTCGTGTGCCGGGCCCTTCGGCTTCGGCCTGACTGGTCGGGCTTCGGCCCGGCTGATCGGTACGGACAGGGGGTTACAGGTACGGGCCCGAGCGGATCGCTCCGTGGGGGTCCCCGCCGCCTTCCTCCTCCTCGTGGACAGTGCCCGGGGGCAGGGCGCGGCGCATCTGCTCCAGCTGCGCGCGGGCCGCCATCTGCTGGGCGAACAGTGCTGTCTGGATCCCGTGGAAGAGGCCCTCCAGCCAGCCCACCAGCTGGGCCTGCGCGATACGGAGTTCCGCCTCCGAGGGCACCGACTCCTCGGTGAACGGCAGCGAGAGCCGCTCCAGCTCCTCCACCAGCTCCGGCGCGAGACCGTCCTCCAGCTCCTTCACCGAGCTGGCGTGGATCTCCTTGAGGCGCACGCGGCTCGCCTCGTCGAGAGGAGCCGCCCTGACCTCTTCCAGGAGCTGCTTGATCATGCTGCCGATGCGCATGACCTTCGCGGGCTGTTCGACCATCTCCGTCACCGGGATCTCGCGCGACTCGTCGTCAGTGCCACCGCCGCCGATCGCCATTCCGTCCTGTCCCACCACGAGGACTTGGGGGTGCTCCTGCGACCGTTCATTCCTCGGCATCTCCATGTCGTCCATTGTCTCGCACACCTGCGGTACAACACTGTGGTGCCCCCGGAAACGTGAGATCCACCGTTTCCGAGGGCACCGGAACGACACCCGACGACGCCGGAACGACGCCGGGACAGCCGGTCAGCGCGCTGCCGGAGCCTTGTGCCCGGTCATCCCGCGCGCCGTGACAGCGTCAGCCGGGACCGGGTGAACACCGCCGCCAGCAGCCCGGCCAGCAGCGGGACGACCACGGCGAGCAACCCTATGGTCGCCCAGGGCAACACGATCGGGGTGTACGCGGACTCCATCGGGTCCAGCCGCATCTCCTTCAGCGCGTTGCGCAGGTCGATCAGGCGCAGCGCCACCGCGGGCACCAGCCCGGCGGCCGTGCCGAGCAGCACCCCGGTGAGCGCCACCACCAGGCACTGGAACCCGGAGAGGGTCCGCCGCACGCCCGGGGGCGCGCCCACCGCGCTGAGCGTGGTGAGGTCGGCCTCCGCGTCGGCCTTGGACAGCCCGGTCGTGATCGCGGCCGCGCCCACCGTCACCACCCCGGCGAACAGCGTCAGCACCAGCAGCATGATGTTCTCGCGGTCACCGGCCTCGGATCCGGACCGCACGTAGACGGTTCCGCCCGCCTGCTGGATCGCGGCGTCGGTCCGCTGCGTCTCGGCGTCCGTCGGCGGCCGGGAGACGGAGTAGATGCTGCCGTACAGCGTGGTGTGCAGGCCCAGCCGATGGGCCGTCTTCTCCGGCATGATCATGCGGATCCCGGGCGTCCCGGCGTACTTCGCGTCGGCGGTGTACACCTTCAGCCGGTCCGTCCTCGTCCTGGCCGGGCCGGGGTGCAGGGCGCGGTTCTTCTTGTCCTTGTCGCTGTACCGGTGGACCGCCTTGAGCGTGACCTCGCCGTCCTTGGCGTACGCCCGGTTGAGCAGCACGGGGGTGCCCGCTTCCAGCGCCTTGGCCGCGGCCGGGTCGTCGAGCTTCACGTACGTCCGGAGCAGCGCTGGGCCACCCACGACGACGTTGCTGCCGCCGCCGTTGAACGTGTCGATGGTGTAGCGCTCGTCCACGCACTCGGGGGAGTGCATCGTGCTGCGGTGCTCCTCGTCGCTCATCCGCAGGGCGAGCTCCTTGGCGCCCGTGGTGTTGAGCGGGCAGGTGTGTCCCTTGCCGGTGGGCTTGAGGAGTTCGAGCGCGCCGCAGCTGTTCTCGTCCTCGTAGTAGGTGTCGCAGTCGCTGCCCGCCCAGACCCGGGAGATCCGGGCCGGCGCGCTGGTGGTGTGCATGTTCCGCTCCACCGCCGCCTGGGCCGGCACGAGCTGCTCGGCGGGCGTGGAGCCGCCCTCGCCCGAGGCGTACAGGGCGACCGACGTCGCGCTGAACATCGGTGTGTAGTCGTACTCCCCCTCGGCATCCTTGCTGGACACGAACGTGGCGATGGCCACCGAGCCCGCCACCGCGGCCATGACCGCCGCGACCGCCGGAGCGGTCCTGCCGCGGTTACGGGCCGCGTCGCGCAGCGCCATCCGGGGCGAGAGCGGCAGTGCGCGGCCCAGCCGGCCGAGCACCCCGACGATTACCGGGATGCAGCACAGGAGCCCCAGCTCGGCGACCACCGAACCGGCGGCGACCGCCGTCGAGTTGCCGGTGGTGCCGCCCACGATGGCGATCCCGACGCCGATGACCAGGGCGCCGGCGCCCACGCTCGGCAGGACCCGCGAGCTGCGCCGGACCCCGCGGTGTCCGGTGAGCGACTCCAGTACGGACTGGCGGCCCGCCACGATCGCCGGGGCCAGCGCCGCGAGCACCCCGGTGATCATCCCGATCACGGCGATGGCCAGCAGTTCCTTCGGCTCCAGGGCGAGCGAGCCGAAGCGGTGCCCGGCCTGCTCCTCCAGGAGTGGCCGGAACGCGGCGGTGAGTGCGAGTCCGGCCACCACACCCACCACGGCCCCGGCGCCGCCGAGCACCAGACCGCCGCAGAGGACGACGGCCCGTACGTGGCGCCGGTCCCCGCCGCAGGTGCCGAGGAGGCCGAGCTGACGGCGGGAGCGGCGCGCGCCGACGGCGAAGGCCGGTCCGGCGAGCAGGACGATCTCCAGGACCGCCATCGCGACGATCGTGATGAGGGCCGCGCTCAGCTCGTCGGAGGTCTCGGGCATCTGGCTGGTGCCGCGCTTCTTGAGCAGCGGGACCTCGGAGTCCGGCGGCGGGTCCAGGACGACCTGCCGGGAGACGACCAGGGCGCCCTTCTTGTTGGCCGCCATCACGTCGGACCAGCTGACGCCCTTGCCGCCGTCCGCCTTCACCAGCCAGGTCAGCGCGCCGGCGTTCGGGGGCAGCACCTTCTTGTCACGGGCGGCGACGGCCTTCCACGGCGCGATGACCGCGCCCGGGTCGGCGTACAGGGCCTTGAGCGACAGGTTGTCGGGTTCCTCGACGGTGCCCGTGACGGTGTACTTCCGCTCCGGCCCGTGGACGGTGATGTGCGAGCCGATGTGCAGTCCGGCCGACTTCAGGAACGGCTCGGTGGCGACCATCTCGCCGCTCTTCTTCGGGAACGCGCCGTCGACGAGGTCGAGCTTGCCGCGCGCCATCTCGTCCGAGGTCCGGAGCTCGAAGACGTCGACGTCGGCGACGCCGTACCCGGTGGTGACGTGAGCGGGCACCGACTGGATGCTGATGCCGCGTGCCCCCTTCGGGAACGCGGTGCGCAGGTCGAGTGCGGGTGCGTCCTCGGGCGCCGGCGGGTCCTCGCTGAGGGGGTTGTAGTCGTCCCCGCCGACCGACTGGTCCAGCGGACCGGCCTCCGGGTCCCTGAACAGCGCGTCGGCCGAGCCGACCTGCGCCGTCAGCTTCTCGGCGGCCGTGGGCTCCACACTGCGGTACGTCACGTCGAGCGCGGTGACGCCGAGCACCGGTATGGCGATCATCGCGACCACCAGCGCGCTGCGGCCCTTGGCGCGCATGGCGTCGCGCCTGGCGATCCGGAGGGCGGCGCGCCACCCCGTGAAGACGCTCACGCCTTGCCCCCGGCGGCCAGCAGCGAGTCCGCGCCGACGCTCAGCGTCTGGTCGACGATCGAGCCGTCCCGCAGGAAGACGACCCGGTCCGCCCAGGCCGCGTAGCGCGGTTCGTGCGTCACCATCACACCGGCCGCGCCCTGGTCGCAGCGGTTGCGCAGCAGGGCGAGGACGGCCTCGCCGGTCTCGGAGTCGAGCGCCCCGGTCGGTTCGTCGGCGAGCACCAGGCGCCGGTCCCCCACCAGCGCTCGGGCTATTGCGACGCGCTGCTGCTGGCCGCCGGACATCTCGTCGGGGAAGCGGTCGCCGATCTCCAGGAGCTTCATCTCCTCCAGCGCGGCGCGAGCCTCCTTGCGCGCCTTGCGCACCGGGACGCCGTCGAGCTCACGCGGCAGGGCGATGTTCTCGGCGGCGGTCAGCGCGGGGATCAGGTTGTAGTCCTGGAAGACGTAGCCGACGCTGCGGCGGCGCAGCGCGGCCACGCCCTTACGGCCGAGCGAGGAGATGTCCTGGCCCTCGATGACGACCTGGCCCGAGGTCGCGGCGTCCAGGCCGCCGGCGATGGTCAGCAGGGTGGACTTGCCCGAGCCGGAAGGGCCCATAACGGCGACGAGCTCGCCGGCGTGCACGGACAGGTTGATGCCGCGCAGGGCGTGCACCTCGGCGATGCCGGTGCCGTGGGTACGGGTGAGCGAGCGGAGTTCGAGCACCGGTGTGTCCACCGACAGGGGCGGAGCGGCTGGGGACGGGGCGTGCGGTGACATGACGGGAGGTTCCCCCTCGGAACGAACGGTTCTGTGGTCGGTGACGCGGTGACGCGGTGACGCGGTGATGCGGTGATGCGGTGATGCGGTGACGCGGTGACGCGGTGATGCGGTGATGCGGTGATGCCGTGATGCCGTGACGCGGTGATGCCGTGATGCCGTGACGTGGTCGGCGGCCGGCGCGTGGCTCAGCGGCGGGCGCGGGGCCGGGTGGTGCGGGCGGCGGGGCCGGGAGCGGGCGTGCTGGTCTCCGGGTCCGTGGCGGCGGCCTCGGCGAGCCGGACCAGCCGGGCCTCGCAGTGGTCCAGCCAGCGGGCCTCCGCCTCGGCCTGGAAGATCAGCTGTTCCAGTACGAGCAGCCAGGCGACCTCGTCGCGGTTGGCGGGCACGTCGCTGAGGGCCTGGGCCTTCAGGCGCGTGTAGTCCTGCATCGCCTTCACGGTGTGATGGCGCTGCGACTGGATGACGGCCCTGATGTCCACGCCGGGCGCGCCCACGGCCATGGCGAGCTTGATGGCCAGCTCGTCGCGGGGCGGGCTGCTGCGGTCGACGGGGGTCTCGAACCAGCTGCGGAGCTCGCTGCGCCCCCCGTCGCTGATCGAGTACAGGGAGTGCCCCTGGTCGTCCTCGCCGTCCTGCACGACCAGGCCGTCACGCTCCAGCCTGCTCAGCGTCGTGTACACCTGCCCGACGTTCAGCGGCCAGGTGGAGCCGGTGCGGGACTCGAATTCGGTACGGAGCTGGGAGCCGTAGCGCGGCCCCCGTTCCAGGAGGGCCAGTAGCCCGTGGCGGATCGACATACTGAGTATGTATACCGAGTATGTTGCTGAACGCAAGTCTGTGACCTGGCGTGAAGGGGGTGAGGTGGTCCGGGCGCGGCGGTCAGTCGGCGCGGCGCATGCGCAGTGCGAGGAAGCCGATACCCAGCCCGACCAGGCAGATTCCCACGCCGAGCGACATCTCCTGGACCTGCCGCACGTCCCGTCCGCCGAGGGCCTGCGGCCGGGTGGCAACCGGCGAGGTGCTCGCGGCGGGGGTGACGGCCGTCGCGGCGGCCTGCTCCTCTTCCGCTTCGACCGCGTCGTCCGAGCGCTCGATCTCCTGAGGTGTCAGCGGCCGCCCGGGGCGCTGCCGCCCTTCCCCGGCGGGCAGTCCGGCCAGCGGTGACTGCTCGTCGTGCGGTCGCGGCGAGCCGGCGCCCGGCGAGGGCGGTCCGGAGGCCTCGGGCGGGGCGCCGGGGGGCCCGGTCGGCAGCGAGGCGGGGGGCGCGGGCGCGGCCGAGGGGCCGGCGGATGCGCCGGGTCCTTGCGGGCCGGCCGGGCGCTCCGAAGGCGGCACGGTGGGCGTCGCGGAAGGCGTCACCCCCGACGCGGGGCCCGCCGGGGCCCCGGACGACGAGCCCGCCGACGAGCCCTTCGACGAGCCCGCCGACGGGTCGGACGACGCCCCGGCCGGTCCCGGCGCGACACCGGAAGGTCCGGGCACGGCACCCGCCGGTCCCGGTACGGCAGAGGGCGCGCTCGCGGTCACTGAAGGCTCCCCGGCCACGGTCGCCGCAGCGCGCGCCTCCCCGCCGGTCAGGCCGCCCAGGGCTGCGGCCGCCGTCAGCGCGAGGCAGGCCGCGCACCGTGAGGGCCGCGAGGGGAAGCGTCCTGAAGCCATGTGGCCAGCGTCACATGTGACGATATGTCCGGCATCTCGGGTGGTGCGGACGGATGGCCCCTGGCAGCGCGGACGGATGGCCCGGCCACCCAGCGGGTGCCACGCAGGGGCTCCCGCCCACCCGGCGGGTGTTACGCCGGGTCGCCCGTGGCGATGCGGAGCTCGAAGTGGGCGCCGGTCTTGGGCACCGCGGTCCCGGAGGTGGGGAACTGGTCGACGACCTGGTCCTCCGCGTAGGCGTTGCCCGGCACCTTGATCTGCTTGATCGTCCAGCCGGCCGCGTCCGCGCACTGCCGGGCGGAGATGACGTCCTTGTAGAGGAAGCTCGGGGCGTCGACCTTGTTCGGGTCGTCGGAGTCCTCGATGGCGTCCGTGCAGTCCTCGGTGTCCATCGTCCGGTTCCGCTCCGGATCCTTGTGATCGGCGGCCGGCTGGGAATCGCTCGCCGTGGGCTTGTCGTCGCCCTTGTCGCCCTTCATCGAGAGCACCGTGATCAGGCCGCCGATCGCGATCAGGGCCACCACGATCGAGCCCACGATCACCGGAACGTTCCGCTTGGAACCGCCACCGCCCGAGGGAGTGGCGGTCGTCTGCGCCGACATCGAGTACGGCGGCGGGGTCTGCTGCTGCATCGGCGACATCTGCGCCTGGCTCTGGTACGCCGGGGCCGACTGGGGGTAGCCGTACGAGGGCGCGGGCGTCGGCGGACCGTAGGGGCCGGGCTGCTGCTGGGACTGGTACGGGCCGGGCTGGTACGGCGTCTGGACGTTCTGCGGAGCCGGGGTGGACTGGTCGACCGGCGGGAAGACGGCCGAACCGACGCCGGAGCCGCTGTTCGCCGGGGCGCCGGCACCGGCGACGATGACCGGGGCGCCCGTCTGCCCGCCGGCGTTCAGCACCCGGGTGATCTCGTCCTGCATCGCGGCGGCGCTCGGGAAGCGCTCGTTCGGGTTCTTCTTCAGCGCGCGGGCGACGAGCGCGTCCATCGCCGGGGTGACCGACCGGTTGATGGTGGACGGCGCGACCGGCTCCTCCTGTACATGCGCGTACGCGATGGCGAGGGGCGAGTCGGCGTCGAACGGGATGCGGCCGGTCAGCAGCTGGAACAGCATGATGCCGACCGAGTACAGGTCGGAGCGCGCGTCCACGCCCCGGCCCAGGGCCTGCTCGGGGGAGAGGTACTGCGGGGTGCCGACGACCATGCCGGTCTGCGTCATCGACGTGACGCCGGACTGCATGGCGCGGGCGATGCCGAAGTCCATGACCTTCACGATGCCGCGCTTGGTCACCATGACGTTGCCCGGCTTGATGTCGCGGTGGACCAGGCCCATTTCGTGGCTGGTGTCCAGGGCGGCCAGCACGTCGGCCGTCACCTTGAGCGCCTTGTCGGCGGGCATCGCACCGTGGCTGCGGATGTCCGCCTGGAGCACGGAGCCGAGCGGCTGCCCCTCGACGTACTCCATGACGATGTACGGCATCAGCGCGCCACCGAGCTCGTCCTCGCCGGTGTCGAAGACGGAGACGATGTTGGTGTGCTGGAGCTTCGCGACGGCCTGCGCCTCGCGCCGGAACCGCTCGCGGAAGGACTGCTCGCGTCCGAGTTCCGTATGGAGCGTCTTGATCGCGACCTGCCGGTCCAGCGCGGAGTCGTACGCCAGATATACGGACGCCATCCCGCCTTCGCCGAGCAGGTCACGCAGCTGGTAGCGGCCGCCGGCGACCGAACCGCCCGCGTAGCGACCCTGGGCCCCTTGTGCGCCGTCCTGGCTCATGACTTGACTTCCCCCTCGGGCGCGCGACTCACGCGAAGATCCGTATTACGGGCCAAGTCTGCCCGAGGGGTACGACACGTCAAGCCAGGTGCCCGTTCCGTGACCCTACGCACAAGAAGCGTCTCGGAAGCGTTACAGGAACCGCATGTAATTTGCGCGGGCGGCTCGTCAGCCGGTTGGATGGCCGGTCCCTCTCGAAATCGGTGTGTCCGACGAAGCCTGTAGCGTGACGTGGCAATGCAGCGTGACGTGGCAATGCAGCAGGGGCCTTTCGGACGAAGGGCCTCAAACACCGTGAGAACCCGCGGACGCGCGGACAGAAACGACGGCGAGGACTGATGGCACCCGAACCCGAAGCAAACGGCGGCGGAGTTCCGGATGGCACCGACTCCTGGGGTATCGGCGGTGTTGTCGGCGACGGGCGTTACCGGCTGACCCACCGGCTCGGCCGGGGCGGTATGGCCGAGGTCTTCGCGGCCGAGGACGTCCGGCTCGGGCGCACGGTCGCGGTGAAGCTGCTGCGCTCCGATCTCGCGGAGGACCCGGTCTCCAAGGCCCGGTTCACGCGTGAGGCCCAGTCGGTCGCGGGGCTCAACCACCACGCGGTCGTGGCGGTGTACGACTCCGGCGAGGACACCGTCGGCGGGCAGACGGTCCCGTACATCGTGATGGAGATCGTCGAGGGTCACACCATCCGTGACCTGCTGCTCAACGCCGATCCGCCGCCTCCGGAGCAGGCGTTGATCATTGTCTCCGGGGTGTTGGAGGCGCTCGCCTACTCGCACCAGCACGGCATCGTGCACCGCGACATCAAGCCCGCCAACGTGATCATCACGCACTCCGGTGCGGTCAAGGTGATGGACTTCGGCATCGCCCGTGCGCTGCACGGCGCGCAGTCGACGATGACCCAGACCGGCATGGTCATGGGCACGCCGCAGTACCTCTCCCCCGAGCAGGCGCTGGGCAAGGCCGTCGACCACCGTTCCGACCTGTACGCCACCGGCTGCCTGCTGTACGAACTCCTCGCGCTGCGGCCCCCGTTCACGGGTGAGACGCCGCTCTCCGTCGTGTACCAGCACGTTCAGGACATTCCGGTTCCGCCGTCGGAGATCTCGAACGGTGCGGTGCCGCCGGAGCTGGACGGGCTTGTCATGCGCTCGCTGGCGAAGGACCCGGACGACCGGTTCCAGAGCGCCGAGGAGATGCGCGGGCTGGTCCAGTACAGCCTGCAGATGCTCCAGGTCCAGGGCGGCCACACCGGTACGTGGAACACCGGCCCGGTGGTGCTGAACGAGGGCGGGGCCACCCCGCCGCGAGGCATGACCGGCGCCACCCGCGCGATGGGGCACCCGCAGCACGGGGACACCTCGCAGGGGCCGATCCTGCCGCCGATGAACCCCGACGACGGCGGTTACAACGGCTACGACGGCAACGGCAGCCACCAGGCCGGCGGCGGCCGGGGCCGGGGCAAGCTGTGGCTGTTCGTCGTGCTGGCACTGATCGCGATCGGCGCGGGCGTCGCCATCGCGCTGAACGCGACGAAGGGCGACGGCGGGACACCCAAGAAGGACCCGACGCCGACGTCCAGCTCGCCCTCCCCGAAGAAGAGTTCACCCTCGCCGACCGAGGAGCAGACGCAGGACACCGAGCAGCCCGGCAACTCCTCCGGCGATCAGCAGGAGACGCCGCGCAGGCCCACGTACTCCAAGTCGATCACGCCGAGCGAGACGAACAAACCGCCCACGCCCACCCCGTCGGACACCGACTCGGGCACCACGACGGATGGCGGCGCCAGCACCGACGCGGGCGGCGCGGCGGCGGACGGCGGCACCGGAAGCAGCAGCAGCACGGGCAGCGACACGGGTGGTACGACAACCGACGGCGGTGCGAACGGCGAACAGGACGGCGGTACGACGCCGGCCGGCGGAGCGGGCGGTGAGCCGGGGGGCACCGCGGACGGCGCCAGCGCCGGCACCGCCGAGGGCCCGGTGGGCACCACCCCGTAAGCACCCGCCTCACCCCGTGAAGGCCTCGCGCACCGCGTCGTACTCACGGGTCCACCACACCGCCAGGGCCGACACCGCAGGGAACTGCGGGTCGGCCCTCCGGTCGTTCAGGCAGTACCGCCAGCGCAGTATCCAGAAGTCGTTGAGCCGCTCCCACCACACCCGGTGCACCGCGGCGGCCAGTTCGGCGGCCCCGGCCCCGGCCGCCCGCCGGTAGGCGCGCGCGTAGGCCCGTACCTTCGTCAGCTCCAGCTCACCGGCCGGCTGGACGAAGAAGATCGCGGCGGCCCGTACCGCCTCCTCCGCCCTGGGCTGCACGTCGAGGCGGTCCCAGTCGAGGATCGCCACCGGGTCGGCGCCCCGGTAGAGCACGTTCAGTGGGTGGAAGTCGCCGTGCACCCAGCCGGTCGCCGGCACCCCGGGGGCGGGCGGGCGCCTGTCCGCGTGCTGGTCCAGCAGGGTGCGCCGCTCCAGGAGCCGGTGCTCGGCCAGCTCGTCGAAGGCGTCCCTGGGCCGCCGGCCGCGCGCGGCGGCCAGCAGCTCGTCGATCAGCGCGAAGGTGTCGGCCGGGTCGGGGCTCGCATGGCCGCGCGGCCTGCCCGCACCCCCGGCACCCGCCTCCATCACCTGCTCAAGACCAGTGTGTACGGCTCCGAGGAGCGCCCCGAGACGTACCGACTGGGCCACGGTGAGGTGGGCGCCGGCCCGGTGCAGCCCGTCGACCCAGGGATGCAGGGCGTAGCAGCGGCCGCCGATCTCGGTGACGGTGCCGCCCTCGGTGTCCTCGATGGGCGGGGCGACGGGCACTCCGAGTGACTGGAGGCGCTGGGTGGCGCGGTGCTGGCGGACGATCGTGGCGCGGTCGCCGGTCGAGTCGTCCAGATGGTGCTTGAGGAAGTAGGAGCCCCGGGTGGTGGAGACCCGGTATCCGTGGTTGAGCAGTCCCTGGTCCAGCGGTTCGCAGGTGAGCGGCTCACCTGCGTGCGGGTAGCGGCGGAGCACCTCGCGGACCGGGGGAACAGGCGTAAGGGTTACAGATGAGCGCGGCACTCGCCAGATGTTAGATCACGCTGTGTTGCAGGCTGTGACGAGTTGCGTGGAAGTCCAGAGTGTGCACCTGGACGAAATGCGGGTCGAGCCGGAGGAACGCCGGGGTGAAGGGCTCCCCGTTCACCTCGACGGGGGCGGGACCGAAGAGTTCGCGCTGGGCGCAGGTCGGCTCGACGGTCCGGGCGGGCCCGGTGAACTCCACGGACCACAGGTCCCGGCTGCCGGCGGCGGCGGCCACGTTGAAGTTGTCCGCGCCGTACGCGACGACGGTGCCGTTGCAGGCGTCGTGGTAGCCGAGGCCGCCGTGCATCCGCAGGACGACCCGGCCGTCGATCACGACGTGACGGGCCACCGTCAGAAACGGAAGGGCCCTCATGCTCGTCGCCAGCCGGCCGTAGGGGACCCGGCCGAGCAGGTCGATTGCGTGGAGTTCTTCCGCGGTGGACATGACCTCCACTGTGCGTCACCGCTGAGCACCTAATAAGAGGCTGCCGCCCCGGGCGCCGGGGGACCAAAGTCCCGAATCGGCATCCCGGGTGCCGGGCGCCGGCTCAGCGCTTTTCGGCCTGGAGCCGTGCGACATAGGCGGCGGCCTGCGAACGGCGCTCCATGCCGAGTTTGGACAGCAGGCTGGAGACGTAATTCTTGATCGTCTTCTCCGCGAGATGCAGCCGCTCCCCGATCACCCGGTTCGTCAGACCCTCGCCGATCAGATCGAGGATTTTGCGTTCCTGGTCGGTGAGGCCGGCGAGTTTGTCGTCGCCGCGGCCCTTCTTGCCGTCGCGCAGCCGCTCCAGCACCCGCGCGGTGGCCACCGGGTCGAGCAGCGACTTCCCGGCCGCCACGTCCCGTACGGCGTTCAGCAGCTCGTTGCCCCGGATCGCCTTGAGCACGTATCCGGAGGCGCCCGCCATGATCGCGTCGAAAAGTGCCTCGTCATCGGCGTACGAGGTCAGCATCAGGCAGTTGATGGACTCGTCCTGGGACCGGATCTCCCGGCAGACCTCCACCCCGCTGCCGTCCGGCAGCCGCACATCGAGGACGGCGACATCGGGCCGGGTCGCCGGGATGCGGACCAGCGCGTCCTGGGCGGTACCGGCCTCGCCGACCACCTCGATGTCGTCCTCCACCGAGAGCAGCTCATGAACTCCGCGGCGGACGACTTCGTGGTCATCCAGCAGGAAAACCGTGATTTTTCCTTCTTTGCGCACAAACGCAGTCTCACACACTCACCCCTTCCCTGCCGCTGTCCGGCGGGATAACGTGCCGTTGTTCCGGCAGCCTGCAAGGCTGTTACCAGTGCTGTGACCAGCGAGAGTTCCCGAATTCTTCGATTTACTTGGATATCCAAGCAAAATCGCAGGTCAGATAGGGTTTCGCAGTTACGCGAGGCACTGGGTAACGTGCCTAATAACAGGGCGCTCGCCGGGGCACCTGTCACGCCTGTTCCCGGACCGAGCGGCACCCCACCCCGTGCACGGGTACGGACACAGGCGAGCCGCACTGGTCTCCCGGCAGACCCCGGGGGCCGGACCGACGGAGGAGCACGCACGTGACCGTGGAGAGCACTGCTGCCGCGCGTAAACCGCGACGCAGCAGCAAGCGGACCAGCGCCGCGAAGACGCCCGCGAAGACACCGGGGACTTCCGGACCCGAACTCGTACAGCTGCTGACGCCCGAGGGCGAACGCGTCGAGCACCCGGACTACTCGATCGACCTGAGCGCGGACGAGCTGCGCGCCCTGTACCGGGACATGGTCCTCACCCGCCGCTTCGACGCCGAGGCGACCGCCCTCCAGCGCCAGGGCGAGCTGGGCCTGTGGGCCTCGCTGCTGGGCCAGGAGGCCGCCCAGATCGGCTCGGGCCGGGCCCTGCGCGACGACGACTACGTCTTCCCGACCTACCGCGAACACGGTGTGGCCTGGTGCCGGGGCGTCGACCCGACCAATCTGCTCGGGATGTTCCGCGGTGTGAACCACGGCGGCTGGGACCCGAACACCAACAACTTCCACCTCTACACGATCGTCATCGGCTCGCAGACCCTGCACGCCACCGGCTACGCCATGGGCGTCGCCAAGGACGGCGCGGACTCGGCCGTGATCGCGTACTTCGGGGACGGCGCCTCCAGCCAGGGTGACGTGGCCGAGGCCTTCACCTTCTCCGCGGTCTACAACGCGCCGGTCGTGTTCTTCTGCCAGAACAACCAGTGGGCGATCTCGGAGCCGACCGAGAAGCAGACCCGGGTGCCGCTCTACCAGCGCGCCCAGGGCTTCGGCTTCCCCGGCGTCCGGGTCGACGGCAACGACGTGCTGGCCTGCCTGGCCGTCACCCGCTCCGCCCTGGAGCGGGCCCGCCGGGGCGAGGGCCCCACCCTCGTGGAGGCGTTCACCTACCGGATGGGCGCGCACACCACCTCCGACGACCCGACGAAGTACCGGGCCGACGAGGAGCGTGCCTCCTGGGAGGCCAAGGACCCGATCCTGCGCCTGCGCACCTACCTGGAGAACGAGGGCGCCGCCGACGAGGCGTTCTTCACCGGCCTCGACGAGGAGAGCGAGACCCTCGGCAAGCGAGTACGTGAGGCGGTACGGTCCATGCCGCAACCGGACCGGATGGCGATCTTCGACCACGCCTACGCCGACGGGAGCGCCCTCGTCGACGAGGAGCGCGCCCAGTTCGCCGCCTACCAGGCATCGTTCGCCGAGGAGGGCAAGTAGCCATGGCCATGGAAAAGATGTCCATCGCGAAGGCGCTCAACGAGTCGCTGCGCAAGGCCCTCGACACCGACCCCAAAGTCCTCATCATGGGTGAGGACGTCGGAAAGCTCGGCGGCGTCTTCCGGATCACCGACGGCCTCCAGAAGGACTTCGGCGAGGGCCGTGTCATCGACACCCCGCTCGCCGAGTCCGGCATCGTCGGTACGGCGATCGGCCTGGCGCTGCGCGGCTACCGGCCGGTCGTGGAGATCCAGTTCGACGGCTTCGTCTTCCCCGCGTACGACCAGATCGTCACGCAGCTCGCGAAGATGCACGCCCGCTCGCTCGGCAAGATCAAGCTCCCGGTCGTCGTACGGATTCCCTACGGCGGCGGCATCGGTGCGGTCGAGCACCACAGCGAGTCGCCCGAGGCGCTGTTCGCGCACGTCGCGGGGTTGAAGGTGGTCTCGCCCTCCAACGCCTCGGACGCCTACTGGATGATGCAGCAGGCCGTGCAGAGCGATGACCCGGTCATCTTCTTCGAGCCGAAGCGCCGCTACTGGGACAAGGGCGAGGTCGACACCGAGTCCATTCCGGGCGGGCTGCACCGGGCCTCCGTCGCCCGCACCGGCACGGACCTCACGCTGGTCGCCTACGGCCCGATGGTGAAGGTCTGCCTGGAGGCCGCCGCGGCCGCCCAGGAGGAGGGCAAGTCGGTCGAGGTCGTGGACCTGCGCTCGATGTCCCCGATCGACTTCGACGCCATCCAGGCCTCGGTGGAGAAGACCCGCCGCCTGGTCGTGGTGCACGAGGCGCCGGTGTTCTACGGCTCCGGCGCGGAGATCGCCGCACGGATCACGGAGCGGTGCTTCTACCACCTGGAGGCGCCCGTGCTGAGGGTCGGCGGCTACCACGTCCCGTACCCGCCGGCCCGGCTGGAGGACGAGTACCTGCCGGGTCTCGACCGTGTGCTCGACGCCGTCGACCGCTCGCTGGCGTACTGAGGACTGGGGCGTGACAACGATGACCGAAACTGCGAACGCTGCTCGCTTCCGCGAGTTCAAGATGCCCGACGTGGGCGAGGGACTGACCGAGGCCGAGATCCTCAAGTGGTTCGTCCAGCCCGGCGACACCGTCACCGACGGCCAGGTCGTCTGCGAGGTCGAGACGGCGAAGGCGGCCGTGGAGCTGCCGATCCCCTTCGACGGAGTGGTGCAGGAGCTGCGCTTCGGCGAGGGCACGACCGTGGACGTCGGCCAGGTGATCATCGTCGTGGACGTGGCACCGGGCAGCGGCGACGCGGCCCCGGACCCGGCCCCGGCTTCCGCTCCCGCTGCGGCCCCGGCCGAGCCGGAGGCCGAGGCCCCGAAGGGCCGTACGCCCGTCCTGGTCGGCTACGGCGTGGCCGAGTCCTCGACGAAGCGGCGCGCCCGCAAGGGCACGGAGACCGGCCCGCCGGCCGCCGCGTCCGCCGCGATCCAGGGCGAGATGAACGGCCACGGCACCGGCGCTGTGCCCACTGCGCCCCCTGTCGCCGGGGTCCGGCCGCTCGCGAAGCCGCCGGTACGCAAGCTGGCGAAGGACCTGGGCATCGACCTGGCGACGGTCAGCCCGACCGGCGAGGGCGGCGTCATCACCCGCGAGGACGTGCACGCGGCGGCCACCCCGGCGCAGGCCCCGGCCCCCGAGCCGGCGCAGGCGCAGATCCCCGCCCCGGCATCAGCACCGGCATCCGCACCGGCCCCGGCCGTGGTCGCCTCGATGGGTGCGCGCGAGACCCGTATCCCCGTCAAGGGCGTACGGAAGGCCATCGCGCAGGCGATGGTCGGCAGCGCGTTCACGGCGCCGCACGTGACCGAGTTCGTGACGGTCGACGTGACGCGCACGATGAAGCTGGTCGCGGAGCTGAAGGAGGACAAGGAGATGGCGGGGGTGCGGGTCAACCCGCTCCTGATCATCGCCAAGGCCCTCCTGGTCGCGATCAAGCGCCACCCCGAGGTCAACGCGGCCTGGGACGAGGCGAACCAGGAGATCGTGCAGAAGCACTACGTGAACCTGGGCATCGCGGCCGCCACCCCGCGCGGCCTGATCGTGCCGAACATCAAGGACGCGCACGAGCAGACGCTCCCGCAGCTGGCCGCGTCCCTGGGCGAGCTGGTCTCCACGGCCCGCGAGGGCAAGACGTCCCCGGCGGCGATGGCGGGTGGCACGGTGACCATCACCAACGTCGGCGTCTTCGGCGTCGACACGGGCACGCCGATCCTCAACCCCGGCGAGTCCGCGATCCTCGCGGTCGGCGCGATCAAGCTCCAGCCGTGGGTCCACAAGGGCAAGGTGAAGCCCCGCCAGGTCACCACGCTGGCCCTCTCCTTCGACCACCGCCTGGTCGACGGCGAGCTGGGCTCGAAGGTGCTGGCGGACGTCGCCGCGATCCTGGAACAGCCCAAGCGGCTGATCACCTGGGCGTAGCCGTCCGGCGGTACGTGTGTGAGGTGGGCCCGCGCGAGGTGTTGCGCGGGCCCGCCTCTTTCTCCCGGAGCTCGTCACACGATCTTGCTGAAGCGTTCTGCCGGGCAGGTGCCAGGGGGCACCTCGCCATGGCGCTGAGTACGTCCGGAGTCCGTGGCGTGCGCCTGCCACGGTGGTGGTGTGCAACCGTTTGTTGATCTCAGCTGTCACACGCACATGACGACGATGCCTGGCCTCCCCTCCCTGGTGCTGCGAGGCAGCAGCGCCACCGCCCGCTTCGGGGACGGGTTCGACTATGTGCAGTGGGAACAGGGCGGGCGGGTGATACGGATTCCGCTGGAGGCCATCGAAGCGGTCCGCAGCCTCGACCGCTCGTTCGAGGTCATACTGACGACCACAGTGTCCGACCGCCCTGCCGACGTGTACGGGGTCCACCATGCCAGCGCCGCCGCCGTGGACACGTTCTCCGCCGCCGTTCGGGCCCGCCTGCCCGAGAGAGCGGCCGAAGGACCGCGTGTCGACGGCCGAGACCTGATCGCCGACGTCTCTGAAGAACACTCCCGGAAGCCGTCGAGGCGCCTTCTCGTCGTCACCTTGATCGCCGTCCTCGCCGCGGTCGATGCGACGGTCGGTGCGCTCCGGGGGTCGGGGTGGGTGGTCGTACTGCCGTTCTTCCAGCTCTTCGCTTGCACGGGAGCGTTCATGGCGCTGACGTTGGGACGCGGCTTGTACGACGGGTTGCGCCTCTCCAGGCACGGCATAACGGTGATGGCCGAACTCGACCATTACACCGACAGTACGAGGGTGTACCGGTACGCGGACCACGAGGGCGGGTCGCACTTCTTCCGGGAGCCGGCCGGCGGGCAGCAACTGGAGCTCAGCTACGACCCACGCGACCCCAGCCGTGCCTCCGCCCGCCAGCCTCTCTATGGCCAGGTCATGATGGCGCTGATATCAGCCATCGGCCTCGGTATGGCCTGCGGCGGTTTTGGGTTCACCGGTTACCAGCTCTTCCTCGCGTTGCTCGGCTGAACCGAGCGTCGCGCACCCGCCGGCCCATCCCGGCTCGGCGCGCTTGTAACAGCCATGCATTAGCGCGTGGTTGGGCGGAACGGCCGAGCCCCTCCGGCAGGTCCTGTTGATCAGAAGCGCTCGCTGGTACCGACCCGTACCGAGTGGGCCGGTACTGACCAACCGACGCTGAGGACGAAACCATG
This sequence comes from Streptomyces sp. 840.1, assembly GCF_003751445.1. NCBI lineage: Bacteria > Bacillati > Actinomycetota > Actinomycetes > Kitasatosporales > Streptomycetaceae > Streptomyces > Streptomyces sp. 840.1. The sequence goes on from NZ_RJUU01000001.1 coordinate 2,342,610, forward strand.
CGCGCTCGTAAGCTCACCTTCGCGGCCCTGGCGCTTGCTGCGGGTCTCTCGCTCACGGCCTGCCAGAACGACGACGACGCCGTGGGGCAGGCCGACCCGTCGTCCGGGTCGTCCGCGTCCGCCGCTTCCTCCTCCGGCGGTGGCTCGGACTCGGGTGGTACGGACGAGGCCGGTGGCAAGGAGTCACCCGCCCCGGACTCGGCCGGCTCCGCCTCCGGCGGCTCGGCCTCCGGTGGGAGCGGGAGCGGCTCCGAGGCCAAGGGCGGCAAGTGCACCACCGACGGTCTGAAAATCACGGCGCAGGACACCTTCATCGACGGCGACACCGACGGCAGCATCGCGGTGGGGCTGACGAACACCAGCGGCGCGGACTGCGTGGTCTCCGGGTTCGTGGGCGTCGACCTGAAGACGAACGCGGGGACGATCTCCGCCACGCGCAAGGGTGACCCCGGCGACCCGTACACCCTCAAGAACGGCAAGGAGATCGACTCCAACGTCAGCTACCCGCTCAACAAGACGGGTGGTTCCGGCATCCGCATCACGGGTCTCGTGGTGACCCCGCCGAACGAGACGAAGTCGGTCACCATCGCCTGGCCGGGCGAGAGCTCGCTGCCCGCGGGGGACAGCGGCAACGGTGACCAGGTCCTGGTCGGCCCGATCGGCAGCGCCGGCCAGGGCGGCTGACCGGAATAGCCGCTTCGGCGGTACGTGTGTGAGGTGGGCCCGTGCGAGGCGTGCGCGGGCCCGCTTCCTTTCCGGGCTACGGGACGTTCCTGGCCGAGACTTCGACGTCCGCCCGCCTGTGCAGGGCGAGTTCGGCGAAGACGGACTTGCCGACGCTGCGCGGCTCGACGCCCCAGCGGTCGGCGAGCCGGTCGACGACGAGCAGCCCGCGCCCGTAGCAGTCGTCGTCCTCCGCCTGGCGCACAGCCGGCAGCCGCTCGCCGCGCGGGTCGCTGACCTCGATGCGGAGGGTGGCGGCCGTGAGGATGAGGTGAACGCGGAAGAGCCGCCCGCGCACGGAGCCGTGCAGTAAGGCGTTGGTCGCCAACTCGCTGACCAGCAGCGCGACGTCCGCAACATGGTTGGAGTACCCCCACTCGGACACCAGCCGCACGGCCCGCCGCCGGCAGAGGTGGACGCTACGCGCGGTGGGCGTGTAGTCGAGCCGGTCCTCCTGAACGACGGGCTCGGGGGCGGGTGCGGGGGCCTTCTCCTGGGCTGCGGTCATGGGCGCGTGCCTCTCGGTGCGGGGGCGGTGGCGATACCGGACCTTTTCCTGAGCAGGGCAGGGCGGTGCACTTCCGCTGGGCGGTGCCGCTGGGTGAGCGGATGGGTGCCGAACGTAGCGACCGCGTGGACTCGGGAGCAAGTGAAACGGGGACATTAGTCCCCAATGGATGAAGGCGGTCGACGCGCGGCCTCGCGGGACGAGACACTGAGGTGGTGAATCGAGCGACTCCGCAAGGCAATCGAACGTCAACTGTGCTCGGCCGCAGGCTCGGTAGCGAGCTGCTGCGACTGCGTGACGCCTCCGGGAAGACGCAGCAGCAAGCCGCCCAGGTCATCAGCGCGACCAACTCGAAGATCGTGAAGATGGAGCGGGGATGGGTTCCGATGAGGGACCCGGACATTCGCACCCTCTGCGAGTTCTACGACCTCGAAGACACGAAGGCCGTCGGTCGCCTGCTGGAGGTGGCCAGGCTCGACAGGGAACGCCGTAAGGCAAAGGGCTGGTGGAACCAGTACCCGGAACTGCGCTCGCTGGTTGAATACGTCGCACTCGAGGACATCGCGACGGGGATCCGAACCTGGCAAGGAGCCTTCGTCCCTGGACTGCTTCAGACTCCGGACTATGCCAGGGCGCTCGCGGTCGGCAACGCGGACTGGGACGACCCGGAAGAGATCGAGCGCTTCGTGGAGGCGAAGATCGCCCGTCAGGCCCGCCTGACGGAGAGCAACCCGCTTGCTCTGTGGGCGATCGTCGCAGAGGGGGCCCTGCGGCAGCTGGTGGGTGGTCGGGAGGTGATGCGTACACAACTGGCTCGCCTGGCCGCGGCGGCTGACGAGCCAAATGTCACGGTGCAGGTTGTCCCCTTCCTTGCAGGCTCCCATCCGGGCATGACCAGCGCATTTAGCGTGGTGTCGTTTGCTGAACCCGGTGCGATGGACGTGGTCTACATGGACACGACGTCGTCTACGCTGTGGCTTGAGAGCGAGACGGATGCCGCACGTCACAACGTCACGTTCGGTCGTATCGCCAGAAGCGGACTCGCTCCTCGCGATTCCATCGCTCTGATTGGGCGTATTCGCAAGGAGTTGTAGTCGTGCCACACTTCGAGTTCGTCAAGTCCAGCTACAGCAGTGGCAACGGCGAGTGCGTCGAAGTGGCCCGCAACGTCCCCCGTACCGTCGCCGTCCGCGACTCCAAGCTGTTGGACGGTCCCGTTCTTCTCATCGCTCCCGCCGCGTGGGACGCTTTTCAGGCGATCCTGGGGCAACGCCTTGGGGCGCAGGGGCTCTGACCGCACCCGCCTGGGTGCTGACCGGTCCCGATATTGGCAGAGGGAGCATCAGGTGAAGGCGTTCCGCTTCCGTAAGTCCAGCTACAGCGCGACGGCCAGCGAGTGCGTAGAGGTCGCCCGCAACATCCCCCGTACCGTCGCCGTCCGCGACTCCAAGCGGCTGGACGGTCCCGTCCTCCTCCTCGCCCCCGCCGCGTGGGACGCCTTCCAGGAGACACTGGGGCGGCAGTCGTAGAGGCCGCTGCCCGCTGGAGCTCTCCTGTTCTCCTGAGCGTCTGCTACGTGAAGGGCTCTGCTTCCACCTGCTCCAAGACCCTGGTCAAGCACGCGTGAGCGAACGGTCGCTGGTGCTGGTCGGTGACGACGACTTCGCGGACGACGCGGTCACTCGGTTCGACGCGCCGGGCATCCGCTCCCGCTGACGGGCCGCGCCCGCCGGGGTCCCGGGGTTCCTCCTCCCCGGGCCCTCAGTGGTCCACCGTCTCGGTCCACGGCCCCGGCAACGCCGCCCGGACGCCGTCCAACGCCTCCCGAGTCAGTGCGCGGACGTACAGCCACCCCAACTCCGACCGGTCGTCCGAGAGGTCCTCGTGCACCAGGACGTCCGCGCCCGCGTACCAGCGGTCCGCGCCGTCCCGGCCGTAGGGGGCGAGCAGCGGCGGTATGCGGGTGAGCGACCGCTCCAGGTACCCGGCGTCCGACGCCAGGCACTCGCGGCGCCAGCCGCCCCAGTCGCCGCACAGTGAGTTCTCCGACATCACCGTCTCCACGCACATGGCGGAGAAGCGGTCGGCGAACGGCTCCCAGTCGTCGTACGCCTGCGAACTCCCGTCGATCAGCACGGGTGGGTCGGCGTCCGCGATCCGGTCGAGCGGCACGGCGATCTGGTACAGCCAGTACTTCTCCGCCTGCCAGATCAGAGCGGCGCCGTCCGCCTCCAGATCCTCTGGAGGCAGGAGCGACCTCGTCCCGTGCAGCAGGTCGTGACGGCGCCCGAACCTGGTGTACAACTCCCTCATCGCCTGCGGAAGTCGCAGTCCGAGCCGCAGCTCGGCGGCGGTGAGCTCGGCCTCAGGGAACCCGTCATCCGGCCCGATCGGCGCGCCGAGACGCGCGGCGAACCGTTCGACGAACCGCCAGGCCGCCGCGGGGCCCGTGAGGGCGGCGGGAAGTTCGACGCGTAGATCGAAGGTCTCGGGCATCCGCACACCCTAGGGTCTCTCGTCCGGATCACGGCCGGCCGCCTTCGGTGAGGAGACGGTCCGGATGCCTGCCGGGGTCGTAGCCTCCGCATTCCGCTTCGGCGGTCGATGCCGACGAACCGGCAGGCATCCGTTCTCGTCCCGGTCCGGGATCTCCGAGTTCAGCGCTTCAGCAGGAACGTGAAGTCGCCGGAGAGCTTTCCGCTCAGCCTGGCCGCTGATACGAGTCTGCCCTCGGTGAGCAGCCGCTCCGCCTCCGCCCGCGAGAGACCGCACCCCTCGGCGATCAGCCGCAGCGGCCGGACCGGAATCCGTGCCGCGAAGCGGACCGATACGTCGATCACCTCGCGGTCCGGATCGACCGGGTCGCCCGTGTCGAGGCGCCAGGCGCCGGTCCAGTCGAGGGCGATGCGGTTGCGGCGCCGCAGGACCGGGTCCTGGAGCAGTTCGGCCGCCAGGCCGGGATCGTTGTCGTGCATCCGGTCCAGCAGTTCGGGCCGGATGGAGCGCACGTGCGCCCGTTCCAGGACCGTGAGCTTGGTGGTCTCCCGGCACATCGTGCAGAGCGCGAGGAGCCACGCGTCGAGGAGCTTGTGGTTGGCGTTGACGCGGAACTTGCCGTTCGGGCGGAAGGCCCTGGACGCGCACGTATGGCATCGACGGAGGACGAGCGGCAGGCAAGTGGGCATGACGACCCAGGTGTTGAGCACAGGGGTACACCGTTTCCAGTGAGAAGTCCGCAGCAGGAAGCAGCGCGGCGCACAGGTGCGACGCGCGACAGATCAGCAGTCGGGAAGTCTCAAACGGTGTACAACGGAACGCCCTTGCCTAGACGACGTGGAACCGCAGCACGGTAACCGCGCACGGTGGCAACGATCCAGTGGTTTTCACGCACTTGCGGGCCGGCTATCGGTCCGGTCCGGTCCGGTTCGGCTGGCGGTTCGGTCCGGCTGTCGGGCTCCATGCCGGCGATGCCGTGGGGCCCGCCCGGCTTCGACGCCGAGGAATACAAGGAACGCAATGCGTCGAGCAGTGCATCGCCCGACTCGAACAGTGGCGCGGTCTGGCTCTGCGGACCGGCAACTCGCGATCGCGCTGGTTGACGGATGCCACAAGCGTGGAGACGGGCTGCCCCGCTGTCCTCGTTGCGCTCGGCCGCCACGTGGACAGACCGTCCGTAGGGGTTCGGGCGTGCCAGGCGCGAAACTCGTCGTAGGTGCGGATCCCGTGGTCCAGGACCGCCTGGCAGACCCACATTCCTTGTGTCGCCTCGCCCTGTGCTGCCGCATCCTCCTAGATGGCGAGGACGGCGGAGGACGGCGTCGCGGGTCGAGGGGGCCAGGGCGTCCCGAGCTTGTCGAGGAACGTGTGCGCGGAAGCCCGGCGCCGGGGCGAGGCTCAGGCCTGACCGGTTTCGAAGCGGCTTACCCTCCCGTCGGGAGCGACGGTGAAGCGCCACGCGGTTCGCATCGTGCCCCAGGTGTCATTGCGGTAGTCCACGACCAGTGCGCGTCCGGTTGCGTCCGTGGAGACCACGTCCATGTGCCCGCCAGAACTGAAGATCTCCGAATCGGCCCACTGGGTGAGGTCACGGTCGGTGCCGTCGTCCGACATCGTGGCGTCAAGGGTCAGGGCCGCGCGGAATGCCTCCCGGTCTCCGGCATTCACCGCTTCAACGAAGGCTCGCACTGCCGGGTCGGGCAAGTCGTTCGCGCTGGTCACGGCTGGTCTCCAAGGGTGTCGAGTGAGTGCCACACCGCCACCTGCTGGAACTGGAAGACGGCGCTGACGGAACGCTAGCCGGTGCGCCCAACGCGCACGTGGAGATCAACTGGCGTGTCTTGCGAGTCAGATGAAGCCTCGCTGTCCGTCCTGCCGCGGGGCACGACTGGTGGTCGCCGTCCCTCTCCAGTGCTGTGACCGGGGTGGCCCACCGGGAACGGAACGCGGCTCGCGGGGCGAGCGCAGGCGCAACGGCTGGTATTACTGGGATATGCAGGAAGAGACGGCACGCTCCGCGATCGATACGTTCATCTCCGCGTTCAACGCCTCGGACGACAGTTATGTGACTGACCTGCTCTCCCAGGCCTTGACCTCAGACGTGGTCTTCTGGGGGCCATTGGGCCGCAGCGAGGGAATCGCGGCGGTCGAGCGGTTCGTGCTGGACATCCGGCGCCACCCGGCGGGGACCGGCACGATGGTGCGCTGCTCAGCGGTGGACATGCCTGGCGAGTGGGCCCGGTACCAGTGGGTCTTCACCATGCCGGATGGAGGCCCCCGCCTGGCGGGAACGGACGTCGTCCATCTGCGGCGGAGCCTCATCGACCAGGTCATCGTCTTTGCGGGGGAGATCGAGCCGTCCGCCTCCTGAGCCGTCCTTCTGCCGCTGTCCTTCTCGTGAACTTGTCCCTTTCCGCACTCCGGGGCGGTCCGTCCGCGAGGCGGGTGCCGGGAGGGCGCCGCTTACCCCGGAGGTAATCGCCACCGGCTGCCGGTGCGGGCAAGAATGGTGATCGCCGCACCGGCAGGGGGCGGGTTCCGAACTGGAGGATCAGCCATGGCAGTTACCGTTCCCACGACCACCCGCGCCGCCGTCGAGAGGCTGCTGGGCCGGATCGGCGAAGGAGACCCTGAGCGCATCGCCGAGCTGTACGCCGAGCGCGGTGACTGGAAGCTGGACTGGCCCGAGACCGAGCACGGACGGGCCGCCACCCCGTGGATCCGCCACCGCTCCACCCGGGCCGATGCCGCCGCCCACTACCGCGAGCTGGGTGAGCACCACGTGCCCGGGGCAGCGGCCACCGAGGTCGAGCGCATCCTGGTGGACGGCGACGACGCCGTCGTGTTCGGGGAGATCCGGCAGACGGCCCGGTCCACCGGACGGGCCTACCGGGCGCGGTTCGCCCTGCACCTCACGTTCGCGGACGGACTGGTCACCCGGCACCACGTCTACGAGGACAGCCTCGCGGTGGCCCAGGCGTTCGAGGCGGAGTAGCCGGGCGCGGATCCCGACCCTCCGGAACGGATCAGCACGTGGAGATCGGTGGCCCCGGCGGACTCAGGCGCCCACGGTCCCGTCGACGCCTTCACGCAGAAGGTCCGCGTGCCCGTTGTGGCGGCCGTACTCCAGAAGCACGTGCACCATCACCATGCGCAGTGACACCTCTTCGCCCCATCGTGGCTGGTGCCCGGCCTGGTCCAGGGACGCAGCCTCCCGCTCGACACGGCGCGAGTTCTCCACCTCGGCATTCCAGGCCGTGAACGCCTCGTCCCTGGTCGACGCGCTCGCGTCGTAGGCTGCCTGAAAGTCGATTTTGTCGGACCAGACCATGGGGGCGGCGTTGTCCTCGAACACCCGGCGGAACCACGCACGTTCCACCTCCGCCATGTGCCGCACCAGCCCGAGCAGCGAAAGCGTGGACGGCGGCATCGACTGCTGCCGCAGTTCCTCGTCGGTGAGCCCTTCGCACTTCATGGCGAGGGTTGCGCGGTGGTAGTCGAGGAAAGCCCGCAGCGTGTCGCGTTCGCTGCCGAAGCTGGGCGGTCCTATGCGGCTCTCGCTGGTCATCGGTCGTGCTCCTCATCTGTGCCTGCATTGAGGGCCAGTATCTGTTCCCGTCGGCTGTCCCCGCACGAGGGCCGCCAACCGGACCCGACTGTTCCCGAAGAGGTCGCCGGACACAGGAATCGGAAGGGTTCATTGGACGCCGTAGCCGCACCACCTCTTGGCATCGACCATCCAGGGTCCTTCGTTCGGATCATGCCGGGCTCGCGGGGCCCGGTGCGGGAAGGGCGGCCAGGGTGCTGGAGCGGTTGAACCAGGCGATGGACCACGTCGAGGAGCACCTGGGTGATCCTGTCGACGTGGCGGAGCTGGCCCGTATCGCCGCGACGTCGGAGTACCACTTCCGCCGGATGTTCACGGCGCTGGCCGGCATCCCGCTCTCCGAGTACGTCCGCCGCCGGCGGCTGACGCTCGCCGGGGCCGAGGTGCTCGCCGGGGAGCGGACGCTGCTCGATGTCGCGGTGCGGTACGGGTACGGCTCCGGCGAGGCGTTCGCGCGGGCCTTCCGCGCCGTGCACGGGGTCGGGCCCGGCGAGGCGCGGCGGACGGGGGCCGTGCTGAGCGCCCAGCCCCGGATGTCCTTCCGGCTGACCGTCGAGGGGCGGAACAGCATGCGCTACCGGGTGGTGGAGAAGGACGGGTTCACGCTGCTGGGGCGGGGGACCCGGGTCCCGCTGGTCTACGAGGGGATGAACCCGGCCATCGTCGCGTTCGTCAGGAGCATTGGCAAGGAGACGCTGGGGCGCTGGGAGGCGTACGGGGACGGGGAGCCCGCAGGGGTGCTCGCCGTCGTTAGCGACCACTGCGCCGATGACGCGGAGGGCACCGAGATCGGCTACTTCCAGGGGGTGGTGAGCGACGCGGAGGAGGTGCCCGGGGCGCCGGAGCGGCTGGATGTCGGTCCGGGCGTGTGGGCGGTCTTCGAGTCGTCCGGGGATTTCCCGTCGGCGGTCCAGTACCTCTGGCGGGACGTGTACACGCAGTGGTTCCCGTCCAACCCGTACCGGAGCAGGCCCGGCCCGTCGCTCTCGCGCACCCGGGTGTCCGAGGACGGCACGCACGCGGACGCGGAGGTGTGGATCCCGGTGGAGCGGGCGGACGGCTGAACCGGGCCGTCCGCCCGTCCGGATCTCCATTACCTTGCCGCCGCCTCAGCCGGCGGGCTCCACGGCGGGGCAACTGGTGCCACGGGCCGGGACCTTCAACGAGATCAGGTAGGCGTCGATCACCTCCTGTGCGCAGGGGCTGCTGCCGTACGTGCCGTGGCCCCAGCCCTCGTAGGTGTGCAGGACACCGCTGTTGCCGAGCTGGCCGGCCACGTGGGTCGCCCAGTTGTAGCCGGACGCCGGGTCGTGGAGCGAGTTGGTGAGCAGGAGGGGTCTGCTGGTACGCACCTTCAGCGGGTGCTGCGGGGCATTCGGCTCGGGTGCGCCGAGGCAGGCGGAGACGGACATGAGGGAGCGGGGGTACTTCATGTCCGGGGCGATCCTGCCGACGCGCCGCAGCTCCTTCGCGTAGCCCCGGTAGCCGTTGACCGGGAGACTCCAGTCCTGGCAGAAGATCTGGAACGGGTCGGCGCCGAGTGCCGGTTCGGGGCCGTCCGCGTTCGTTCCGGCCGGTCGCTTCGCCGCTGGGCCGTTGTCCGCCGGGCCGCTGTTCGTCCGGTCGTTGTTCGCTGGACCGTTGTCCGCCAGGCCGTGCAGATACTCGGCCAGCCTCGTCCACTCGGGGTCGTACAGCCGTTTCATCACCATGACGTTGAGGTCGAACGGCGGGATCGGCGTGCCGTCGTCAAGGAGCTTCCCGCGTTCGGCGCGGTCCAGCAGGTCTGCCCAGACGGCGCGTACGTCCGAGCCGTGGAGGGCGCAGCTCCCGGTCCGTTCGCACCACGCGACGAACTCGTCGAAGGAGTCCTGGAGCGTGGCGGCCTGGGTGGCGAGGAACTCCCTCGTGCCCAAGCTGTGGTCCACCACGGCCTCCAGGACCACGGCACGGACCCGCTGCGGATACCGCTCCGCGTAGAGCTCGCCGAGCAGCGTCCCGTACGAACTGCCGTGGAAGGTCAGGGACGTCTCGCCGAGAGCCGCCCGGACCGCGTCGAGGTCCTGCACGGTGCTGAGGCTGTCGACGTGGTCGAAGAGGCCGTTCTCGGTGTGCTTCCGGCAGTCCTGCCGCAGCTCACGGTTGTACTTCTGCGTGGTGTCGAACTCCGCCCGGCTCCTGATGAGCGGTGACGGGCGCCGGTCCAGAAGCTCCTGCGAGCAGCGGACCGGGTTGCTGAGGCCCACACCGCGCGGATCGAAGCTGACGATGTCGAACCTGCTGCGGAGCTCGTCGCTGAAGCGGCTCATACCGTCTTTGTTCACGATCCGGGCCACACCGGAATCACCGGGTCCGCCCGGCCCGAACACCATGGAGCCGACCCGTGCGCCGGGGTCCGTGGCCCGGCGCCGGGCGAGCTGGAGGTCGAACCGGTCGCCGTCCGGCCTGCCCCAGTCCACCGGCACCGAGAGTGCGCCGCACTCCGCCGAGGCGTCGTCCGCGCACGGCTTCCACGCGATGTGCGAACCCGCCCCGGCGGGCCCCGGCGCACTCGCCGCCGCGTCCTCGACCCGTGTCGGCGCCCCGCTCGCGGGCCCCGCACCGACGAGGCCGGCCGCTAAGACCAGCACCGCACCCCAGGCCACGCGCGACCGCCTCCGCCGGCGGTGGTCGCGCCGTTCATCCGATGCGTGACTGTTCAGCACAGTGACTGCCCCTCACCTCGTCCGAGGTCCTGAGCATCGTCCGGGTGCGCCCTGCCCGGCATCGGGTAAGACCCTGCACTTGTCCCCTAAGGGCTGTCCCGTCAGACAGCGGCGGCCGCCCCCACGCAGAACTCGTTGCCCTCCGGGTCCGCCATCAGGACGTGGTGCCCGTCGAACGTCTCCCGGACGGTGGCGCCCGCCAGGACCAGGCGGGCGGACTCCGCCTCGATCCGGGCCCAGCGCTCCTCGGGCGTGCCGTGCCCCGGCACGCGGACGTCCATGTGGAGGCGGTTCTTCGCCGTCTTGGGCTCGGGGACCTTGAGGATGGCCAGGCGGGGGCCGTTGCCGTCGGGGTCGCAGAGCCACGCGCCGTCGTCCACGGAGTCGTCCTCCGGCAGGTCGAAGGAGGCGTGCCACTGCGCCCGCGTCTCGAAGGGTGCGGGCGGCGGCTCGTCGACGTAACCGAGAGCCGTCCTCCAGAAGGCCGCGAGCACCTGCGCGTCCGCGGCGTCCAGCGTCAGATCGATTTTGGCTGCCATGGGTGGGACCGTACTGCGCGCCTCTGACAACGGGCCGGTCAGGTGCGGTCCACGACGCGGCGGGCCGGACGGAGCCGTCCGTTCTCGGTCGGACCGACTCCGGAATGAGGGCGCGCGCAGGGTGCAGGAACCGGGGATGCGGGCGGACAAGGCTGCGCTGCGTTCCACTCCCGGCCAAAGTTGATCTTTGTAAGAGGCCTGTAACAGGGATCATCTGATTATTGATCGCAAACGGCCATCGTGATGTTCTGCTCTGGAGCCGAGGAGAAGCGTCGGACGCGGACGCGTGGTCGATGAACGTAGTTCCTTGGCCGGTACCGGTACGGGAACAGCGCTGGGCGGCGAACTCCGGAGTCCGCCGCTTCGGTTCCCCCCACCCCCGGATCCGTGGAAAGAGAAGCCGCTCGCCTCTCAGGCGGGTGGTGGACCGTGCAGAGGAGAGACACATGCGTAGGAAGCTCGCCAAGGCCGCTGTCGTGGTCGCCGGAATCGCCGCCATCGCCGGAGGTACCACCGTGACCGCTCAGGCGGCTGACGGAACGCCGGTCAAGGTCGCCAGCTTCGAGAGCTGCGTCCAGTGGGGCAATGCGCTGCAGGCCCAGGGCTCGATCAAGGGCTACCACTGCGACAACATGAACGACGCACGGCAGTGGTACCTCACGCCGGTCTACTAAAGACTCCTGGCCCCATCGGCGGGCCGGACAGCACAGCCAGGCCATGAAGGGCCGGGCCCTCCCGGGTCCGGCCCTGCCCGGGGTCAGTCGGCCCGCGGCAGCGCCAGCCAGTCCTGCCAGCTGAGGTCACGGCCCAGGCAACGGGGCTGCCGGAACGGCCAGTCGGTGGCGAGCCATCGCGGAACCAGGGCGTCGAGGGCGTGTTCCGCCTCGGTGCCGACGAGGTCGTCCACCACCCACCAGGAGATGTCGCCGTCGGAGCCGGTGCGCTCGGGCGGGTCGAGGTAGACGCAGCCGAGAACCGCCGTCTCCTCCTCGTCGAGCAGCGCGTAGTTGAACGACTGGTGCGCGGCTATCTCCTTCTCGTGCCGCAACAGGTCGACGCGGTCCTCCTCGTATGTCATCGTCTCCGAGGGCCAGGACCAGGCCGGTCCGAAGATCTCCCACAGGCGTTCCCGGGAGCCCATCACTGCGGGGTAGTCGAGCGGGGTGTCCGCCTCCCGGATCGGCCGCAGGTGCAGCGCGGTGCCGGGAACGGGGACGCGGACGGGGTGGATGAAGTCGTCAGGCAGCCAGCTCATAAGGGCCGAGGCTACCGCCGGCCGCCGACGCCGGGGAATGGCGAAGGGGGCCCGCGGTGCGCGGGCCCCCTTCGCCGGAAGCGGTCTGACGGGTTACTTCTTGAAGCCGTAGTCCATCAGCTTCTTGGCGTCCGAGGTCCTGGTGGACTCGGACGTGGCCGTCAGGACCGTGCCGATGACGGTCTTGCCCTTGCGGGTGGCGGCGAAGACCAGGCAGTACTTGGCCGACGGGCCGGAGCCCGTCTTCACACCGATCGCGCCGCTGTACGAACCCAGCAGCTTGTTGGTGTTGGTCCACGACATGTAGCGGTAGCCACCGCTCTTGGTCGTGACCTTCTGCTTGGTCGACTTGGTCTTGACGACGCTGCGGAAGGTGGAGTACTTCATCGCGCTGCTCGCGAGCTTCGTCAGATCGCGCGGGGTCGAGTAGTTGGACCCGTTCCCTATGCCGTCGAACGAGTCGAAGTGGGTGTTCTTCAGCCCGAGCGTCTTCGCCGTGCTGTTCATCTTGCCGATGAACGACTTCACCCGGGCGGCGCGCGTGGAGCCCGAGCCGAACTTGTCGGCCAGGGCGTACGCGGCGTCGCAGCCGGACGGCAGCATCAGCCCGTACATGAGCTGGCGGACCGTGACCTTGTCGCCCACGATCAGGCGTGCCGAGGACGCGCCCTTGGAGACGATGTAGTCGCTGTACGCCTTCTGGATCGTGACCTTGGAATCCAGGTTGAGGCCCTTCTGGGCCAGCACCACCCTGGCAGTCATGATCTTCGTGGTCGAGCCGGTGGAACGGCGGGTGTCCGCGGCCTTGGAGAAGAGAGTCTTCCCGGTGCCGTTGTTCATCACGAAGCCGCCCTTGGCGATGATCGTCGGCGCCTTCGGCGCTGCGGCCTGGGCCTGGGAGGCGAACGCGCCTCCCGCGACGACGGCACCTGCGGTGAGGGCCACTGTGGCGGATACGGATACGCGCCTTATGCCCTTAATGCCGAGTTTCAAGTTGAACGCTCCAAATGCCCCTGGAATGCGGCCACATGAGGGTGCCGCGCGTTGTGAGACGTATGAGTCGGATGAAGGGTTGTAGGGAGGTGGGGGTGAATTTCCGTGTCCTGGGTTGTCTGACGGGTATGTGCGCGCCGCGGGCGGTTCCCCGGCCGCCGGGGGCGTGGGGTGCGTCGTCCGGGTCACGGTGTGGCCCGCTCCCGGCGCGCGAGTGCTGCCGAGGCCCGGTCCAGCCGCCGCAGCGAGCGCCGCAGGGTGTGCGGCTGCATCAGCTGGAGTGCTCCGGCAGCCAGCGCGACCAGGGCGCTCAGGGGTGACCCGTTCAGGAACTGGAACACCGCGCCCATGATGAACAGCGCGGCAGCGGCCCGGTAGAACCAGCGGTAGCGCGCCATTCTCTCCGTGTTCTGCCGCTGCCGGGTGATCAACCGGCCCATCGCCGCCCGTTCCTGCGGGTCGGCCGGGATGTCCGCGCGCTGGATGCGCCGGGCGAGCGGGCGGAGTCCCTTCGCCGGTACGCCCACCTTCCGCGCCGCCGAGCGATTGATGCGCACGGCCAGGGCCACTCCCGCGCCGACGGTGACCAGCAGTACGGCCCCCACGAGCGGCGCGGGATGATCCAGCAGGCCCGCACTCACGCCCGCCCCGATCGCGCCCCCTGCTGTGCCGATCGCAAGGAGGCAGAGCGCCGCCACGGCCATCGCGCGGTCGCGTCGCCTTGGCTCGTCGTTGTTGGTCCCCGTCATTCTCCGCCCCCTGGTGTCGTCGTGTGCGCCGTCCGCGCCCCGGGCCTCTCGCGTACCCGGGATCGGCGGGGGTGTGCAGGCGGTGCGGGGCGGGTCGCCCTTCGTGGTCCAGGATCCGGACGCATGGCCCACCGCATGCATGTTGTATCTATGCTGTGCGCATGCCTGCCCCAGCCTCTTCGCCCGTCCGCCCGCCCGTGAAGCAGCCACCCGCCGCCGAGCGCGTCTACACCCACATCAAGGACGCCGTCCTGGACCGCCGTTACGAGGGCGGGACGCTGCTGACCGAGGGCGACCTCGCGGAGGCCGTGGGGGTCTCCCGCACCCCCGTGCGCGAGGCGCTGCTGCGGCTGGAGGTGGAGGGCCTGATCAAGCTCTACCCGAAGAAGGGCGCCCTGGTGCTCGCCGTCTCCGCGCAGGAGATCGCGGATGTGGTGGAGACCCGGCTGCTCGTCGAGGAGTTCGCCGTGCGCCGGGCCGTGCCCGCCTCGGCGAAGCTGATCGTCCGGCTGGAGGAGCTCCTGGAGGAGCAGCGGCAGATGTCGGAGGCGGGTGATCTGGCGGCCGTCTCCGTGAAGGACCGCTGCTTCCACGCCGAGATCGTCCGCCACGCGGGCAACGAGATCCTGTCCCGCCTCTACGACCAGCTCCGCGACCGGCAGCTGCGGATGGGCGTCGCCGTCATGGAGGCCCACCCCGGCAGGATCGCCGCCAACATCACCGAGCACGGTGAGCTGCTGGAGGCGATCAGGGCCGGTGACGCGGACGGTGCGGCGCAGGTCGTGCGCCGTCATGTGAGCCGGGTCAAGGTGCTGGTCAGGGGGGAGGACCGGTGAGTTCCGCCGCCTCGCCCACCCTGTCCCTGCCCGGTGATCCGCCCGGCGGCCGGCGTGCCGCCAGGATCTGGGGCATCGGGGTCGCCGTCTACTTCGTCGCCATCATCTTCCGAACCAGCCTGGGCGTCGCCGGGCTCGACGCCGCCGACCGGTTCGACGTCAACGCCTCGGCGCTCTCCACCTTCTCCATCCTCCAACTGCTCGTCTACGCGGGCATGCAGATACCCGTGGGCCTGATGGTGGACCGGCTGGGCACCAAGAAGGTGCTCGCCCTCGGCGCCGTCCTGTTCACCCTCGGGCAGCTCGGCTTCGCGCTCTCCCCCTCGTACGGTGCCGCGCTGGCCTCCCGTGCCCTGCTGGGCTGCGGCGACGCGATGACGTTCATCAGCGTGCTGCGGCTGGGCACGCGCTGGTTCCCGGCCCGGCGCGGCCCGATGATCGGGCAGGTCGCCGCGCTGTTCGGGATGGCGGGCAACCTCGTCTCGACGCTGGTGATCGCGCGCTCCCTGCACGGCCTGGGCTGGACCACCACCTTCGTCGGCAGTTCGCTGGCCGGGGTCGTGGTGCTGGTCCTGCTGCTGCTCTTCCTGAAGGACCACCCCGAAGGCCACGAGCCGCCGCCCGCCGAGCACGCCGGAGCGGCGTACGTGCGCAAGCAGATCGCCGCCGCCTGGCGGGAACCCGGCACCCGGCTCGGGATGTGGGTGCACTTCACCACGCAGTTCCCGGCCATGGTGTTCCTGCTGCTGTGGGGCATGCCGTTCCTGGTCGAGGCGCAGGGGCTGAGCCGGGGGACCGCGGGGGAGCTGCTGACCCTGGTGGTGCTCTCCAACATGGCCGTCGGGCTCGTCTACGGGCAGGTGATCGCCCGTCACCACGCGGCCCGCGTCCCGCTCGCGCTGGGGACCGTCGCGACGACGGCGCTGCTGTGGGCCTCGGTGATCCTGCACCCCGGGGACCACGCTCCGATGTGGCTGCTGGTCACGCTGTGCGTGGTGCTCGGCGCCTGCGGGCCCGCCTCGATGATCGGCTTCGACTTCGCCCGGCCGGCCAACCCGCCGGAGCGCCAGGGCACCGCTTCGGGCATCGTCAACATGGGCGGCTTCGTGGCCTCGATGACCACGCTGTTCGCCGTCGGTGTGCTGCTGGACGCGACCGGCGACAACTACCGCATCGCGTTCGCCTCGGTCTTCGTCCTGGAGGCGCTCGGGGTCACGCAGATCCTGCGGCTGCGGGCCAGGGCCGCGCACCGGGAGCGCGAGCACCACGTCATCAGCCGGGTGGAGGCCGTGCACGTACCCGCGTGAGCCCGTGCCCGCAGGCGCCTGCGCAAACGGCGGCGCGCCCGTCCCCTCGTGGGGATGGGCGCGCCGGTTGCCGTGGGTGCTGGGCGTCGTGACTACGGGGTGACGGCGAAGTTCCGCAGGATGGCGGCGGCCAGCTCCTGGTCGCCCTCGGTCTTGATGTCGTCCGCGACCGCGCTCGCCCGTACCCGGCCGCAGGCCAGCCGTACGTACGTCTCCCAGTCCATCGCCAGCGTCACCGCAGGACCCAGCGACGGTGCGCCGTCCACCGAACCCCGGCCCTCCGCGTCGACCCGCACGGTCCGCAGGAACTCCGTCGCACCGTGCACATCCAGCACGACGGCCGAGTTGGGCGGTGCGCCCGCGTCCTTCGCGACCACCTTCGGCAGTGCGGCCAGCAGCGTGTCCCGGACGATCGCGGCACCGGGGGAGTCCAGATTGCCGGGCTTCCCCAGCGTCGTACGCAGATCCTGCTCATGCACCCAGACGTCGAAGGCACGCATCCGCAGCGCCAGTTCGAGGGTCTGCTCGGCGCCGAGCGGCGCCCGCGTCATGGTCTCCGGATCACGGGTCTCGTTGCGCAGCTGACGGGACCGGCGGATGATCGTGTACTCCAGCTCGGAGGTCATCTCCGGCGCGGTGTGGTGACGCCGCACATCGACCTGCATCTCCATGTAGCGGGCGAAGTCGCTCTGCACATGGTAGAGATCGCGCGGCAGGGTGTGGATGGGGCGCGGGTCGCCGAGCTGCTCGCACTCCATGCCGATGATGTGCGACACGATGTCGCGCACCGACCAGTTGGGACATGGAGTACGGCCGTTCCACTCCCCCTCGGTGAGCGGGTTCACCAGCTCGGCTATCGACTCGATGGAGTGGGTCCAGGCGTCGGCGTAGGTCTGGAGGCTGGGATGGACGGTCACGGGACCCCTCGTGCGGTTCTGCGGTGCATGGGCTGGCGAACTGGGCGCGGACGGCGGGCTGCGAGCTGCGATGAGGTTCGGTCGGTCCAAGTTACGCTGCGAGCAGGCACCC
Organism: Streptomyces sp. 840.1; assembly: GCF_003751445.1. Lineage (NCBI taxonomy): Bacteria > Bacillati > Actinomycetota > Actinomycetes > Kitasatosporales > Streptomycetaceae > Streptomyces > Streptomyces sp. 840.1. Next base: position 2,359,357 of record NZ_RJUU01000001.1, read on the forward strand.
CGGCAGTGCTTTCGTGTGACGATCGTAGGCCCGTGTTGACGGCTCATATGCCAGGACGGTGGTAGTGTGCGCGCCTCTCTCATCCAGATCGCAGTAGACCCGGACGAATCCGTCGACGCGCGCAGGGCGCGGGCGGCTTCGCTGATCGCGGCCTCGCGCGGCGCGGATCTGGTGGTCCTGCCCGAGCTCTGGCCGGTCGGAGCCTTCGCCTACACGGAGTTCGAGAGCGAGGCCGAACCACTGCTCGGCCCCACCCACGAGGCGATGTCCGGGGCCGCCGCCGACGCCGGGGTCTGGCTGCACGCCGGCTCCTTCGTCGAGCGGGCCGACGACGGCACCCTCTACAACACCACGCTCGTCTTCAGCCCCGAGGGCGAGCGGGCAGCCGTGTACCGCAAGATCCACCGCTTCGGCTTCGACAAGGGCGAGGCCGTCATGATGGGCGCCGGCGACGAGCTGGTCACGCTCGGCCTGCCGCAGACCACGATCGGCCTCGCCACCTGCTACGACCTGCGCTTCCCGGAGATGTTCCGGGGGCTGGTCGACGCGGGCGCCGAGACCCTGGTCGTCGCGGCGGGCTGGCCCGAGCGCCGCCGCGCCCACTGGACGCTGCTCGCCCAGGCGCGCGCCGTCGAGAACCAGGCCTACGTGCTGGCCGTCGGCTGCGCCGGTACCCACGCCGGGGTCCCGCAGGCCGGGCACAGCATCGTCGTCGACCCCTGGGGCGAGGTGCTCGCGGAGGCCGGCGCGGACGAGGAGGTGCTCAGCGTGGAGTTCGACCCGTCCCGGGTCGCCGCCACCCGGGACCAGTTCCCGGCCCTCAAGGACCGCCGGCTCGGGCTCGCTCCGCCGACGGTGCTCGGATAGCGGGGGGCCCTTTTCGGTCCGGTGCCTGTTTCACGTGAAACAGGCACCGGGTGTGCTCAGTCCTCGTGCTCCTTCTCCGCGAGCACGATCACGCACACCGCCACCGCGATCAGCAGGGGCGTGTCGGCGTCCTCCCGTACGACGTCGATCCCGTACGTGTCCCGGACGGTCAGCCAGCGGCGCGAGATCTGGGCCAGCAGCTCGCCGTCGTAGTCCACCGCGAACTCGCGGTCCAGGATCTTGCCGCTGACGTCGAGCTCGGTGCCGTCCACCAGCGTCACCCGGTAGTGGTTGCGCAGCAGCGACAGCCGCTTCCGCTTGACCTTGGCCAGCTGCTCGCCGTCCCGCTCGATGAGCATCGTGTCGCGCAGGCTGATCAGCTTCTGCTTGATCTCGACGACGATCCGGCCCTGTGCGTCCTTCAGCTCGAAGGTGTCGCGCACCCGCATGGCCTTGCCGTCGACGAGGAAGACCTTGTGGCCGTCCGCGTCCTCGATCCAGTAGTCGTCACCGATGCCGAACAGGCGCTCACGCACGAGAAGTCTCATGGCTCACAGGTTCCCCGAGGTACCTGTGGAATGCGTGGACGCCACGGTGATGTTGACTGTTGACATGGCAACACGTGCGCGCGTCAGGGCCCCCGAACTGATCGGCAAGGGCGGCTGGCTCAATACAGGCGACCAGCAGTACACCCTCGCTGACCTGCGAGGGCGCATTGTGATCTTGGATTTCTGGACGTTCTGCTGTGTGAACTGCCTGCATGTCCTCGACGAGCTGCGCGAGCTGGAGGAGAAGCACCGCGACACCGTGGTGATCATCGGCGTGCACTCGCCGAAGTTCGTCCACGAGGCGGAGCACCAGGCCGTGGTCGACGCCGTCGAGCGGTACGAGGTGCACCACCCGGTGCTGGACGACCCCGAGCTCGCCACCTGGAAGCAGTACGCCGTACGCGCCTGGCCGACGCTCGTCGTCGTCGACCCCGAGGGCTATGTCGTCGCCCAGCACGCGGGCGAGGGCCACGCCCACGCCATCGAGAAGCTGGTCGAGGAGCTGGAGGCCGAGCACGCCGCGAAGGGCACCCTGCGGCGCGGCGACGGCCCGTACGTGGCGCCCGAGCCGGTGGCCACGCACCTGCGGTTCCCCGGGAAGGCGCTGCTGCTGGACGACGGCGGCTTCCTGGTCTCCGACACCACCCGGCACCGGCTGGTCGAACTGGAAGCGGACGGCGAGACCGTCCGCCGCCACTTCGGCACCGGCGACCGGGGGTTCACCGACGGCGGGCCCGAGGAGGTGCGGTTCAGCGAGCCGCAGGGGCTGGCGGTACTGCCCGACGGGCGGATCGCCGTCGCGGACACCGTGAACCACGCGATCCGCGCCCTCGACCTCGCGACCGGAGCGACGACCACTCTCGCCGGCACCGGCCGCCAGTGGTGGCAGGGGGCGCCCACCAGTGGGCCCGGCCGCGAGGTGGACCTCTCCTCGCCGTGGGACGTCGCCTGGTTCGACGGCAGGCTCTGGATCGCCATGGCGGGCGTGCACCAGCTGTGGACGTACGACGCCGAGGACGGCTCCGTCCGGGTCGCGGCCGGGACGACGAACGAGGGACTGGTGGACGGGCCCGGAGCCGAGGCCTGGTTCGCCCAGCCGTCCGGGCTCGCCGCGACCGAGGAGCGGCTCTGGGTCGCGGACTCGGAGACGTCCTCCGTGCGCTACGTGGACCTGGACGGTGCCGTGCACACCGCCGTCGGCACCGGACTCTTCGACTTCGGCCACCGCGACGGGGCCGCCGGTCAGGCGCTGCTCCAGCACCCGCTGGGCGTCACCGCGCTGCCCGACGGATCCGTCGCCGTCTGCGACACCTACAACCACGCCCTGCGCCGCTACGACCCGGCGAGCGGCGAGGTCACCACGCTGGCCACGGATCTGCGCGAGCCCAGCGACGCCGTGCTGGTGGACGGCGACCTCGTGGTCGTCGAGTCCGCCCGGCACCGGCTGACCCGGCTGCGGCTGCCCGAGGAGGCTGTACGCGTCGCGGACTCCGCGCACCGCACCCAGCGTGCCGCCACCGAGATCGCCCCGGGCACCCTGCGGCTCGACGTCGTCTTCCAGGCGCCCGCCGGTCAGAAGCTGGACACCCGCTACGGGCCCTCGACCCGGCTGCTGGTCTCCTCGACCCCGCCGGAGCTGCTGGCCGGGGGCGACGGCGCGGGCACCGACCTGTTCCGTGACCTGGTCCTCGCGGACGGGGTGACCGAGGGCGTCCTGCACGTCTCCGCGATGGCCGCGTCCTGCGACGACGACCCCGCCAACGAGTACCCGGCCTGCCATGTCCACCAGCAGGACTGGGGCGTCCCCGTCCGCGTCAGTGCGGAGGGGACGCCCCGGCTGCCGCTCGTGCTCGCGGGGATGGACGAGCAGGGCTGACAGCCGTACCGGGGGACGGGAACGCGGACGGGGACAGGGGCAGGCGCACAGGCGGGCGGCTCAGAAGTCGTCGGCGCCGTTGCGCAGCTCGTACGTCCAGTACCCCGTCCGGTACTTCGCCGGGTCGACGGCGATGCCCCCGGCGCCGGGGGCCCGCACGGTGGCCTGGCCGCTGCCGCCCTGGAGCCACACGGCGAAGGCCGTCACGGGCTCCACGTCCTCGTCGGCGCCGCCGTCGGACAGCTTCACCAGTGCGTAGGCCGGTGCGCCCGCTTCGAGCACGACGCGGGCCGCCGGCTTGCTCTTGGCCACCGACGGGATGTTCTGCTTGTGGCTCTCCAGGAACTGGATCTCCGGGAAGCCCTTCATCTCGCACGCGTGGCCCGAGGTGTTCTTCGCCGTCAGGACGAGGTGCGTGTAGGGCGGGCCGTCCTGGGCGGCGGCACTGATCCTGACGTCCTCGGTGGTGCAGAGCGGGGCGTTCGCGGATCCGGTGCTGCCCTTCGACGTGCCGCCGGTGGTGCTGCCGCCGGTTCCGCCGCCTCCGCCGGTGGTGCCGGTGGTGCGCTTCGCGGCCACGGGGGTCTTGGCCCCGGAGCTGTCCTTGGCCCCGGCGCTGTCCGCGGACCCTGCGGCCGGCTTGGCGGCGGAGGCCGACAACGAGGTGTCCGCCGGGCCCTCGGACCTGGTGCCGGTGCCGCTGTCACTGCCCCCGCAGGCGGTCAGCGCCAGGGCGAGTACGGCGGTGGTCGTGGCGGCGAGCGCGGCGGCGCGGCCGCGGGTCCGGATGACAGACATGGATGGTTCCCCCGTGTGTGACGGTGAGGCGAGAGCCCGGCGCGGTGGTCTGTCGCGCCCGGCGTGCTGACAGCCATGAGTCTTCCGGTCACCGCTCACGTACCGCTGACGTGCGGCTAACGTCCCGCTGACGCGGCCGGCGCCCTGACTCCGGCCGGGCTCACCCGTCGTCGGTGAGCCGCCGTACCGCCTGTTCGTGCCGCCGTACGTACTCCGCCCGCGAGGCCACCCGTAGCAGCGCCTCCAGCGCCCGCACCGCACCCTCGTCGTACCCCGCGCGCTCCGCCTCGGCCGCCGCCAGGTCCAGCAGCCGGATGCCTTCGTCCTCCGTGCCGAGGGCCAGGTGCGCCTCGCCGCTGACGGCCAGCAGGAGCACGCGGCGCGCGGCCTCCTCGTGTTCGGGGCCCAGGTCGAACGCGGTCCGGGCACAGTCCAGGGCGTCCTGCGGCCGGCCGGCCACGAGCCGCAGCCGGGCCAGGTGCTGCAGGGCGAGCATCTCGGTGTGCGCGTCGCACTCCTGCCTGGCCAGCGCGACGGCCTGCTCGCAGCCCTCCAGCGCCAGGTCCAGACCGCCCTGTTCGGCCTGGACGACCGCCAGGTTGATCAGCGCCGTCGCCTCGCCCAGCCGGTCCCCGGCCCGCCGCGCCAGCCCCGGCGACGGCTCCAGCAGCGCAGCGGCCTCGGCGGTCCTGCCCTCCTCCGACAGCACCCAGCCCAGCAGATTGCGCACCCGCGACTCGGCGTACGGATCGCCCTGCGCGACCGCCGCGTCCAGCGCCAGCCCCAGGGCCGGGGCCCAGCCGTCCCGGGCCCGCCACACCACGTGCGGCCACTGGAGCAGGATGATCCGCCAGGCGCGGTCGTCGAGACCGGCACCGCGGGCGGCCGCGGCCGCCAGGGACAGGTCCTCGCGCTCGGTGGCCAGCCAGCTCATCGCCTCGGCCCGGTCGGTGAAGTCCCGTACGGCGGCCGGCTTGCGGAAGTCCTCCGGCAGGACGAAGCAGGGCTCGCCGCCCGGTTCGGCCGTGTCGGCGGCGGCCAGCGCGGTCGCGATGCAGTGGTCCAGCACGCCGAGCAGGGCGTCGGGCCCGGACTCCGGATCGAGGCCCCGGGCGTAGAGGCGCACCAGATCGTGCAGCACCCAGCGCCCCGGACTCGTCTCGCCGACGAGGTGGGCGGCGGCGAGCCGCTCCAGCGCAGCGGCGGCGACCACCGGATCGCTGCCGGCCAGCGCGGCGGCGGTGTACGGGTCGAAGTGGCTGCCGGGGTGGTGGCCGAGCCGGGCGAAGTGGTGGATGGCGTCCGGCGGCAACTGCTGCACGGTCAGCCGCAGCGCCGCGGAGACCCCGGTGTCCTCCACGTCGAGATAGGCCAGCCGGCTGCGCTCGTCGGCCAGTTCGTCGGCGGTCCCGGCGAGCGTCCGGTTCGGGCGCCCCGCCAGCCGGGCGGCCGTGACCCGCAGCGCGAGCGGCAGTCCGCCGCACAGCTCGGCCAGCCGACGGGCCGCCACCGGTTCCGCGAGCACCCGCTCCTCGCCCAGCACCCCGGCGAGCAGCGCGGTGCCGTCCGGCGGTTCGAGCACGTCCAGCGGCACCGGGCGGGCGGCGTCCGAGGCGATGAGGCCGTCCAGGCGGTGCCTGCTGGTGACCAGCGTGACGCAGTCGGCGCCGCCCGGCAGCAGCGGCCTGACCTGCGCAGAGTCGCGGGCGTTGTCCAGGACGACGAGCAGGCTGCGCCGGTCGGTCAGCGAGCGGAAGAGCGCGGCGGCGGACTGGACGGACTCCGGGACCCGGCGGGGTGCGACACCGAGCGCCAGCAGGAACTCGCGCAGCACCTCCAGCGGTGTCGGCTCCCCCGTATCGCCGAACCCGCGCAGATCGGCGAAGAGCCGCCCGTCCGGGAACGCGGCCGGGGCGCGGCGCGCCCAGTGCAGGGCCAGCGCGGTCTTGCCCACCCCGGCCGGTCCGGTGACCAGGCAGATCGGCGCCTCACCGGCCGCCGCCCGGGAGAGCGCGGCCAGCTCGGCCGCCCGGCCCTGGAAGCCGCGGGGCGCGCGGGGCAGCAGATCGGTGGGATGCGGCTCGCCCGCCCGGGGGCCGCCCGGCGCACCGATGCCCGGCCCCACGACCTGCCCGCCGCCCGCAGATCCGCCGCCCGGTGCCGTACCGGTGCCCGCGGCCCCGGTCGTCGCGGAGTCGGGGCCCGGACCGTGACCGGGCCGGTCCGGCTCGGGCTGCGGGTCGCCGCGCAGGATCCGGGCGTAGGCGTCCGCCAGTTCGCGGCCGGGGTCGATGCCCAGCTCGTCCGCGAGCAGCCGCCGCGTGCGGTGGAAGCAGTCCAGCGCCTCCGACTGGTGGCCCGAACCGTGCAGCGCCGACACCAGGGCCGCCGCCAGCGACTCCCGCATCGGATGGGCCGCCGCCTCGGTCCGCAGCACCGCCGCCGCTCGGTGGTGCTCGCCCAGCACGGCGTAGGCGTGCGCCAGTTGCTCGACCGTCGTCAGCCGGGACTCCTCCAGCGCCTGCGCGGCGGCCTGGAGCGGTGCGCTGGGGTACGTACCGGTGAGGGCAGGGCCCTCCCACAGCGACAGGGCCTCCTTCAGCATCAGCACGCTGTCGGCCGGGCTGCGCTGCTCCCGGGCCAGCATCAGCAGTTCCTCGAAGCGCTGGGAGTCCAGCAGGGTCTCCGGCACCCGCAGCAGGTACGCGTCGCCGAGCGTGGTCAGCTCGACCCCGTACGCCTCGGCGTCGGCGCCCGTCAGCAGGGCGCGCAGCCGGGACACGTGCCCCTGGATGACCGTACGGGCGTGCAGGGGCGGGGCGTCGTCCCACAGGCAGCCCGTCAGCCGGCTCACGGAGACGGGAGTGTTGGCGCGCAGCAGCAGTGCGGCGAGCAGGCTGCGGCGTTTGGCGGGGCCGAGTGGCAGCGGCCCGGTCAGCGTGTCGACGCAGACCGTGCCGAGCAGCCGGAACTCCACGAGCGGCTCCCCTTCCGGGTGTGACGCGCCCGGTGCCGGGTCACGGACAGGGGCCCAGAATATCCGGCCCCGTCCCTGTGCGGGGAGGGGGTGCGCCCGCCCGGCGGGGCGCACCCGGCCGGGTCACAGGTGGCGTTCGTCGTCGGATACCACCGTGGTGGTGGGGGGTACGACCATGCGGCGGCGCCGCATGACGCTCGCGTACACGAAGACGCCGATGATGCCGACGATCATCATGATCCAGCCGACCATGTCGACGTTGACGCTGTCCATCTCCCAGTCGGTCGCGAAGGCGAGGATCGCCCCCGCACCGATGAGAATGATGCATCCACCGAGACCCATGAGTTCCGCCTCCTCGACGCCCCGGAGGCTCCGGGCCGTGTACGGAGCGGGTACCCGGCCCGGCAACGACCATGTCCGTGAAGACGGTTGGCGTTTCGGTCAGCCTGCCAGGAACGCGGCCAGGGCGGTCGCCAGCAGGTGCGGGTCGTCGGCGCCGCACAGCTCACGGGCGCTGTGCATCGACAGGATGGCGACGCCGATGTCGACCGTCTGGATGCCGTGCCGGGCGGCGGTGATCGGGCCGATCGTGGTGCCGCACGGCATCGCGTTGTTGGAGACGAACGTCTGCCACTTCACGCCCGCCTGCTCGCACGCGGCCGCGAACAGGGCCCGGCCGCTGCCGTCGGTCGCGTACCGCATGTTCACGTTGGTCTTGAGGATCGGTCCGCCGTTGACGACCGGGTGGTGCGTCGGGTCGTGCCGTTCGGCGTAGTTGGGGTGGATCGCGTGGCCGGTGTCGGAGGAGAGGCAGACGGTACCGGCGAAGGCGCGGGCCCGGTCCTCGTACGTACCGCCTCGGGCGAACACCGAGCGCTCCAGGACCGTGCCGAGCAGCGGTCCGTCCGCGCCGGTGTCGGACTGCGAGCCGTTCTCCTCGTGGTCGAAGGCGGCCAGCACCGGGATGTACGGGATCTCCGCGTCGGGCTGTCCGGCGACGGCCGCCAGGGCCGCGGTCGCCGCGTGCACCGAGAGCAGGTTGTCCATCCGGGGCCCGGCCACCAGCTCGCGGTCACGGCCCAGGTAGGACGGCGCCTCGACGGGGTGCGGCATCAGGTCCCAGCCGGTGACGTCCTCGGCGTCGACGCCCGCCTCCTCGGCGACGAACCGGATGAGGTCGCCCTCCGCCACCTCGCCGAGGCCCCAGATCGGCTGCATGTGCTTCTGGCGGTCGAGCTTGAGCCCGTCGGGGTTGGCGCTGCGGTCCAGGTGCACGGCCAGCTGCGGGACGCGCAGCAGCGGCCGGTCGATGTTGACCAGCCGGTGCGTGCCGTCACGCAGTGAGATGCGGCCGGCGAGACCGAGGTCCCGGTCCAGCCAGGTGTTCAGGAGCGTGCCGCCGTAGACCTCCACGGCGACCTGCCGCCAGCCGTGGGCGCCCGAGTCGGGCAGCGGCTTCACGCGCAGGTTCGGTGAGTCGGTGTGCGCGCCCGCGATCCGGAACGGGGTGTGCGCCTCGGCGCCCTCGGGCACGTACCAGGCCACGATCGCGCCGCCGCGCAGCACGTACTTCCCGCCGCTGGTCCCGTCCCAGGCCGCCGTCTCCGCGACCTGCCGGAAGCCGGCCTTCTCCAGCCTCGACGCGGCGGTCGCCACGGCGTGGTACGGGGAGGGGCAGTCCATCAGGAATGCCATCAGGTCGTCGGTGTGCCCGCGGTCGAAGCGGAGGGAAGAACTCATGTTATTCACTCTAACCAGGCATGACACGAAGATTTCACCGTCGTCCCGGGGTGACTCACCGTCGCTCGCCGGTGACCCGGAACCGTCATCCGGTGACCGCTGCGGACGGCTTCTCGCCGTCCTGCGCCTGCTGGGCCCGGTCGGCGAGCATGGCCGCGAGGGCCTTGACCTCCCCGTCGGGGACCGACGCCTTGCCCTGGGTCCCGGTGCTGATGCCGAGGACGAGGGTGCCGACGCGGAGCTGGGTGACGGTGGCGGGGCCGCCCATGGTGCCGGTGGCGGCCCGGTTGGCCTCGCGTTCGGCCCCCGGTTCACCGATTCCGACGGGTTTCGCGCCCACCCCGACCCTGTCCCCGCCGTAATAGGCGTTCAGGGCGTCGTAGGCGGCATCGGCCGTCTTCTCGTCCTTGTAGGCGAGGGCCCAGAAGTTCAGCGAGGTCACATCGGGCTTGCGGACGAACGAGGAGACGCCCCAGAACGTGATCTCGCCGCAGGTGGCCTGCCGCTTCTTCTTGTCCACCACCTGGCAGACCGGCGGCGGGTACTCGGCCACCGGCTTCTGCGCCTCCGGCTTCATCACGGTCCGCCAGCCCGGCAGGGCCTTCGCGTCCGGCAGCACCGAGGAGAGCGCCGCCCTGCCCAGCGGCTTCGAGGCGCCGCCCTTGCCGTCGCCGCCGTCCCCGCTGCCGCAGCCCGCGAGGAGCAGCGCCACCGCCCCGGCCGCCGCGCCCCGTACGTACCACCGCTCGCCCGGACGATTCATGTGCCGGCCTCCCCCTCGGAATCGGGCTCCGATCATAGGGAAGGCACGGGCGGCGGCTGCCGGAGCGTGTCGATCGCTGTCGGATCGATATCGATGTCGTACGGAACGGAGAGCGCGAGCCGGTCGTGCTCGCCGCTCATCTCGACCCGCCAGAAGTGCGGGATGCGGGATTCCCGGACCTTTGCTCCGCGTACCCGGCCCGTACGACAGCACCGCCACCCGAGAGCGTCTCCGGGTGACGGTGCGTGTTGATCTTCGCGGCGGAAGCCCTAGAACGCGGCCTCGTCGAGCTCCATCAGGGAGTTGTCGACGGCCTCGGCGAGTGCGCGCTCGGCGCCGACGCCCGGCAGGACGTTCGCGGCGAAGAACTTCGCGGCGGCGATCTTGCCCCGGTAGAAGGCGACGTCCTTGGCGGCGGCGGTCGGCAGCTTCTCGGCGGCCACGGCCGCGCCCTTCAGCAGCAGGTAGCCGACGACGACGTCACCGGAGGCCAGCAGCAGGCGGGTGGTGTTCAGGCCCACCTTGTAGATGTTCTTCACGTCCTCGCCGGTCGCGGTGAGGTCGGTGATCATCGTGCCGACGATCGCCTCCAGGTCCACGGCGGCCTTGGCGAGCGAGTCCAGCGCGCCGGACAGCTCCTCGTTGCCCTGGGCGCCCGCGAGGAACTTCTTGATCTCCTCGGAGAGCGTGTTGAGCGAGGCGCCCTGGTCGCGGACGATCTTCCGGAAGAAGAAGTCCTGGCCCTGGATCGCCGTCGTGCCCTCGTACAGCGTGTCGATCTTGGCGTCACGGATGTACTGCTCGATCGGGTACTCCTGGAGGTACCCGGAGCCGCCGAAGGTCTGGAGCGACTGCGCCAGCTGCTCGTACGACTTCTCGGAGCCGTAGCCCTTCACGATCGGGAGCAGCAGGTCGTTGAGGCCGTGCAGCGCCTTCGCGTCCTCGCCCGCGGCCTCCTTCTCCTGGATCGCGTCCTGGACGGAGGCGGTGTAGAGGACGAGGGAGCGCATGCCCTCGGCGTACGCCTTCTGCGTCATGAGCGAGCGGCGCACGTCGGGGTGGTGCGTGATGGTGACCTTGGGGGCCGTCTTGTCCATGAACTGCGACAGGTCGGTGCCCTGGACGCGCTCCTTGGCGTACTCCAGCGCGTTCAGGTAACCGGTCGAGAGCGCGGCGATGGCCTTCGTGCCGACCATCATGCGGGCGAACTCGATGATGCGGAACATCTGGCGGATGCCGTCGTGCTTGTCACCGATCAGCCAGCCCTTGGCGGGGTGCTGGTCGCCGAACGTCATCTCGCAGGTGTTGGACGCCTTGAGGCCCATCTTGTGCTCGACGTTCGTCGCGTACACGCCGTTGCGCTCGGCCAGTTCGCCGGTGGTCCAGTCGAAGTGAAACTTCGGGACCATGAAGAGCGAGAGGCCCTTGGTGCCCGGTCCGGCGCCCTCGGGGCGGGCCAGTACGTAGTGGATGATGTTCTCGGACATGTCGTGCTCGCCCGAGGTGATGAAGCGCTTCACACCCTCGATGTGCCAGGAGCCGTCCTCCTGCTCGACGGCCTTCGTGCGGCCGGCGCCGACGTCGGAGCCGGCGTCCGGCTCGGTCAGCACCATCGTCGAGCCCCACTGCTTCTCGACGGCGATCTCGGCGATCTTCTTCTGCGCGTCGTTGCCCTCGTCGAAGAGGATGCCGGCGAAGGCCGGGCCGGAGGAGTACATCCACACGGCCGGGTTGGCGCCGAGCAGCAGCTCCGCGTAGCCCCAGATCAGGGAGCGCGGGGCGGTGGTGCCGCCGATCTCCTCGGGGAGGCCCAGGCGCCAGTACTCGGAGTCCATGAAGGCCTGGTAGGACTTCTTGAAGGTGTCCGGGACCGGTGCGGTGTTGGTCTCCGGGTCGAAGACCGGGGGGTTGCGGTCGGCGTCGGCGTAGGAGTCGGCGAGCTCGTTCTCCGCGAGGCGGGTGACCTCGTCGAGGATGCTCTTCGCGGTCTCGACGTCCATCTCCGCGAACGGTCCGGTGCCGTACAGCTTGTCGCGCCCGAGGACCTCGAAGAGGTTGAACTCGATGTCGCGGAGATTCGACTTGTAGTGCCCCATGGGAAGGCTCCGTAATCAATAGCAGTGGCGCGCAGCGCCCCGTGGAGGGGTGGCCCGGACTTATCAGCTGACCCCTACGATGATGCTACCCGTCAGTAATAAGACGCAACCCCTCAAGGCACAGATGTGTCCGATTACTCTTTGCCTCATGTACGGCTACGACCAGAATCAGGGCGCACAGCAGCCGATGGGTGGCGGCTACGGCGAGCAGCCGCTGTATCCCGAACCCTCGCCGCCCTCGCTGGGCGACGCGGTACGGGCCTTCACGACCGGCTCGCTGGCCGCCGAGGACTTCCAGCAGATCTTCGCGACGTCGAAGGTCTACTGCCCGCGCGGTGACAACCCGGGTTTCCTCGCGCTCCACAACACCCAGCAGCCGGTCATCCCGATGTTCACCACGCTCAAGGAGCTGCGGCTCTACGCGGGCAAGGAGTCCAAGTACTTCGTGATCACCGGTGCCGAGGTGATCGACCTGCTGCCCACCGGCTACGGCTTCGTCCTGGACATGGAGGGCGAGCACCGCATGGTCTTCGACGCCAAGGCCGTGGAGCAGATGGTCGACTTCGCGATGCGCCGGATGTACGGCTGAGAGCCAGGGCCTCTCGTTCGTACGGGTGAGAGCTAGGGCCTCTCGTTCGCGGCGGGCAGGCCGCGGGCGCGCAGCACCCGGCGCTGTACCGGTCCGAAGACACCCGTCTCGACCACCACCCCGACGGCCAGGATCACCAGGGCGGCGGCCAGTACCGGGCTCAGGCGGCCGCTGCGCCGTCCGGCGTCGAGCACCTGGCCGAGGCCGGGCAACGGGGTGGACGCCATGAGCTCCGCCGTCATCAGGGCCCGCCAGCCGAACGCCCAGCCCTGCCGGAGCGCGGCCACCACACCGGGCAGGGCGGCCGGAAGCAGGACGTGGCGCACCCCGGCCGCTCCCGTCGCCCCCATGGCCCGGCCCGCCCGCACCAGGAGCGGTGGCACCTGGTCCAGCGCGGTGAGGACCCCGGTCGCCACCGAGGGAACGGCGCCGAGGAGCACCACCAGGTAGACCGCGGCCTGCGAGGTGCCGAGGCAGATCACGGCGATGGGCACCAGGACCGCCGCCGGAAGTGACTGGAAGGCACTCAGCATGGGGCCGAGAGGCCCCCGGATGAACCCGAACCGGTGCAGCAGCAGGCCGAGGGGCACACCCACCGCCGCGGACGCCGCGAACCCCGCGAGGCAGCGGCCCAGGCTGTGCAGCAGTCCGGGGCCGAGCGCCCCGGCGGACCAGGCGTCGGACAGATCGCGCAGGACCGCGGCCGGTGCGGGCAGCACCGGCGACAGGCCGAGCAGGTGGACCAGCTGCCAGACACCCACCACCAGCAGGACCGCGGAGCAGCCGGGCCAGGTGCGGGCCACGACGCGTCTCACCGGTGCTCCGGTGAGGACTCGGCGGACGTCCCCGCCGGGCAGCGCGTCCGCCGGGCGGGCCGCGCTGTCAACAGCGTGCACGGCGGTCGGCCTCCTCGCTGAGCCGGGCCGTGATCTCGTCGACGAGACGGGCCGCGTCCGGGGCGTCGGCGTCCCGTGACCGGCGTCCGACGGACCACTCGGCCACCACCCGGCCGGGCCCCGACCCCATCAGCACCACGCGGTCCCCCAGCGCCACCGCCTCCCTGACGTCATGGGTCACGAAGAGCACCGTCGCCCCCCGTTCCGCACAGACGCGGACGAGCTCGCCGTGCAGCGCCCCCCGGGTCGCGGTGTCGAGTGCCGCGAACGGCTCGTCCATCAGCAGGACGTCCGCGCCCTGTGCCAGGGCACGGGCCAGGGCGACCCGTTGGCGCATGCCGCCGGACAGCTCGTGCACCCGCTGCCCGTAGCTCTCGGGGAGCCCCATCAGGGTGAGGAGGCTCCGGGCCCGGTCGCGGCGGGAGACCGGGGAGACACCGGCGAGGCGGAGTGCCAGTTCGACGTTCCGGCCCGCCGTGAGCCACGGGAACAGGGCGTGGTCCTGGAACATCACGGCGGGACGTCCGCCCGTGACGGAGATCCTCCCCGCGCTCGCCGTATCCAGCCCGGCGACCAGATGGAGCAGGGTCGACTTGCCCGAACCGGAGGCACCGACGACGCACACGAACTCGCCCTTCGCGAGCCGCAGATCGACATCCTCCAGCACGACGCGACGGGCCGGACCCGTGCCGTACCGCTTCGTGACGCCGTGGACCTCGACGGCCGTGGTGTGCGCCGTCATCTCAGAAGTCCCAGCCCTCGTCGTCGGCTTCGGGCGCGTCGGTGGCCGCGGCGGCGAAGGAGGCGCCCGCCATGCCGGCCGACAGGGTGGCGCCGTCGGCGGGGTCGATCAGCAGGAAGGAACCGGTGCGGCGGGAGTCGGCGTACGCGTCGAGCGCGAGTGGCCCGGCGGTGCGGACGATGACCCGGCCGATGTCGTTGGCGGCGAGCCGGCCCGGGGCCGGGTGCTGGGAGAGGTCGTCCAGCGTGAGGCGTGAGGGGATGTCCTTGACTATCGCCTTGACGGTGCGGGTGGTGTGCTTGATGAGTACCCGCTGGCCCACGGTGAGGGGCCGGTCCGCGACGTGGCAGACGGTCGCTTCGACGTCCTGGGTGACGGCGGGGGCGTCGTCGGAGGGTGCGATGAGGTCGCCGCGTGAGATGTCGACGTCGTCGGTGAGGCGGATGGTGACCGACTGGGGGGCCCAGGCGGTGTCGACGCTGGTGCCGAGGAGGTCGATCGCGGCGATCGTCGAGGTACGGCCGGAGGGCAGTACGGTGACGGGCTCGCCGACCCGGAACGCTCCGGCGGCGATCTGGCCGGCGTAGCCCCGGTAGTCGCGGTGCTGCGGGGTCTGCGGCCGGATCACGTACTGGACGGGGAAGCGGGCGTGGCAGCCGGTGAGGTCGTGGCTGACCGGGACGGTCTCCAGGTGCTCCAGAACGGTCGGGCCGCCGTACCAGTCCATGTGGGAGGACGGCTCCACGACGTTGTCGCCGGTCAGCGCGGAGATCGGGATGGCGGTGATCTCCGGGACGCCGAGGGATGCCGCGTAGGCGGTGAACTCCTGCGCGATGGCGGCAAACACCGGTTCCGCGTAGTCGACCAGGTCCATCTTGTTCACGGCCAGCACCACGTGCGGGACGCGGAGCAGGGCGGCGACGGCGGCGTGCCTGCGGGTCTGCTCGACGACCCCGTTGCGGGCGTCGACCAGCACCACGGCCAGCTCGGCGGTGGAGGCGCCGGTGACCATGTTGCGGGTGTACTGCACATGGCCCGGGGTGTCGGCCAGGATGAACCGGCGCCGGGCGGTGGCGAAGTAGCGGTAGGCGACATCGATCGTGATGCCCTGCTCACGCTCGGCCCGCAGCCCGTCGGTCAGCAGCGCCAGGTCAGGTGCTTCCTGGCCGCGCTTGCGGGACGCGTCCTCGACCGCCCCCAGCTGGTCGGTCAGAACCGACTTGGAGTCGTGCAGCAACCGGCCGACCAGCGTCGACTTCCCGTCGTCGACGGAGCCCGCGGTGGCGAAGCGCAACAGGGCCGCCGACGGTCCGACGCCGGGCCGCTGAATCGTCTCGGTCATCTCTAGAAGTACCCCTCGCGCTTGCGGTCTTCCATCGCGGCCTCGGACATCTTGTCGTCGGCGCGGGTCGCGCCCCGCTCGCTGAGCCGGGAGGCGGCGATCTCGGTGATCACGGCGGCCAGTGTGGTGGCGTCGGAGTCGACGGCGCCGGTGCAGGACATGTCACCGACGGTGCGGTAGCGGACCTGGCGGGTCTCGGTCCGCTCGTGCTCCTTGGGACCGCCCCAGTCGCCCGCGGTCAGCCACATGCCGGAGCGGCTGAACACCTCGCGCTCGTGGGCGAAGTAGATCTGCGGGAGCTCGATGCCCTCGCGCTCGATGTACTGCCACACGTCCAGCTCGGTCCAGTTGGAGATCGGGAACACCCGGACGTGCTCGCCCGCGGCGTGCCGGCCGTTGTACAGCTGCCACAGCTCGGGGCGCTGGCGGCGCGGGTCCCACTGGGAGAACTCGTCGCGCAGCGAGAAGACCCGCTCCTTGGCCCGTGCCTTCTCCTCGTCGCGGCGGCCGCCGCCGAACACCGCGTCGAAGCGGTGCTGCTGGATCGCCTCGGTCAGCGGCACGGTCTGCAGCGGGTTGCGGGTGCCGTCGGGGCGCTCGCGGAGCTTTCCGGCGTCGATGTACTCCTGGACGGAGGCGACGTGCAGTCGCAGCCCGTGCTCGGCGACCGTGCGGTCGCGGTACTCCAGCACCTCGGGGAAGTTGTGCCCGGTGTCCACGTGCAGCAGCGTGAACGGCACCGGCGCGGGCGCGAACGCCTTCAGCGCCAGATGCAGCATCAGGATCGAGTCCTTGCCGCCGGAGAAGAGGATCACCGGCCGTTCGAACTCTCCCGCCACCTCACGGAAGATGTGCACCGCCTCCGACTCCAGAACGTCCAGATGGGAGAGCGTGGCTCCCGCGTCCGCCCGCACTGCCTCCGTACCCGCCATCGCTCAGGCCGCCGGCAGGGCGGTGGCCAGTGAGTTCGCCGCCTGGAGACCCAGGTTGAGACCGGCCGCCGCCGGGTCGTCCGACCAGGGCTGGGACCGGGCGCTGGCCGCGAACCTGCGCAGCGCCGACGCGGGCGCGCTGCGCGGGGCCAGCCGACCCGCGCGCCAGGCCTCACGCAGCGCGATTCCGGCGCCCTTGCTGTTGCGGTGGGCCACCCGGAGCCCCGGCACGAAGTGCACCCGGCCGCCGGACTCGGCGAGCCGTTCCACGAGGCCGTTGTCGCTCGCGGTGACCTGGTCGGGGAACCCCTCGGCGGCGCGGAACGCAGCCGTCCAGACCGCCGAGTTGCCGCCCGCGAAGAACGTGACCTCGCTGCCGGGGACGTGCTGTGCGTAGCGGACCTCGTAGCGGTACTGGCGGGCGCGTGCGACCACGCTGCTGTCGAACGGCAGCACCCGGCCGGTGATCGCCGCCCGCTCCGGGGTGAGCGCCGTGTCGAGGACGTCGAACCAGTCGGGGAGGGGCCGGGCGTCGTCGTCGAGGAACGCCAGGACGTCGCCGGTGGCCTCCTGGCCCGCGAGGTTGCGGCCGGCCGCCGCACCGCGGCGCCGTTCGTGGCGCAGCAGGCGGATGGGGAAGCGGTGGGCCGACTCGTCGACGCGCAGCGGGGTCTCCGAGGCGTCGTCGACCAGGATCACCTCGTGGACGATGCCCGTGTCGCATGCCGCGATCGCGGTCAGCAGTGCGTCGATGTCGGCGGGGCGGTTCCGGGTGGCGACCACGACGGAGACCTGCTTGCCGCCGTCTGGGGGTGTCGTGTTCATCGCAGTTCTACTCCTTGCGGACGTTCGCGGCGGCCACCTGTGGGGGCCGGGCGGGGCTCTTGGGGTGCGGCGGGACGCGGCCGGTCAGCGGGACGCCGCACCGAACGGGTCGAGGACCTCGTCCACTTCGTCGAGGAGCGTGCCGAGGGTGGCGGACCCGCCGTCGTCGCCGGTGACCGGCTCCGTGGTGATCACGATGCGGGCCGCGGCCTCCGCGGCGAGCCGCACGGCGGCCTCCGCGTCGGCCGCGCGGACCACGACATGGCCGCAGCGGTCCTCCGACCAGCGCAGTTCGTGCACCGTGTCCCCGGGCTCGACCTGGACGTCGACCTGGACGACTCCGTCCATCGCCTCGGCCTCCGCCGCGCCCGTCACCGAGGTGACGGTTCCCGGGGCGGCGACGAGGAAGCGGATGGCGGCCGCGCTCGTCGGCTCGGCCCGCTGCGGCAGCGGGTCGCCGTCCAGGGCGAGCCGGTAGGCGGCCTCCTCCAGGTCGACGCCGTGGACCAGGCGGACCAGTTCGTTGATGCGGTCCCCGCCGCGGCGGCTGTGCGACTCGATGACGCGGGGACCGGCGGCGGTGAGGATCAGTTCGGTGTGCGCCGGCCCGTCGACGAGACCCACGGCGTCCAGCAGGGCTTCGACCGTCGAGACAACGGCCTGCCGTTCGGCTCCGTCCAGGGGCGCGGGCACCACGTGACCGAGCTCCACCACGCCCTGCCCGGTCTCCTTGCCGGTGACCGCGACGACGGTGTGCGCCCCGGCCCGGGAGAACGTCTCGACGCTGAGTTCCTCGCCGGTCAGCCACTCCTCCGCCATGAAGTCGTCGAGGCCGAACGCCTCGCGCCACGCCCACGCCTCGTCGACCTCGTCGACGGACGCGATCCGGCGGACGCCCAGGCTGCCGGAGCCCATGGTCGGCTTGAGCACGGCAGAACCCGCCGCCTTCACGAAGTCGCGCAACTCGGCGGCGGTCGGCCGGGTCACCGTCCGCACCGGTCCGATGCCCTGTTCGTTCAGCAGGGCGCGCAGGGCGGGCTTGTCGTGCAGCAGCCGGGTGGTCCGCTCGCCGTTTCCGGGCAGTCCGAGCGCGTCGGTGAGATGGCCCGCCACCACCTGGGCCGCCTCGGTCTGGGTGAAGACCCGGGCGAACGGCCGCTGTGCGTGCAGGGCGCGCACCAGGGCCGTGACGGTGGGAACGTCCTGGTAGTCGATGAGCAGCAGCTGGGAGCAGTGCTCGACCACATCCGGGTCGAACGCGGACGGCTTCTGGATGTGCACCACCTCGAGACCGAGCGCTGCGGCCTTGCGGACGATGCCGGCCTTTCCGCCGACGACGAGAACGCGGGTTGCGGGCAAGGGAATCACCTTCGGTAGGGGTTCGGCGGATCAGGTGCGGGCGGGTACGGGAAGCGTGGAGTGACGCAGCGCCTCCCACACGGAGGCGGTGTCCGCCGGGAGCGCGTCACCGGTCTCCGCCGCCGGGGAGCGGGGCTTCAGCCCGGCGAGGTACGGAGCGAGGTCGAGTCCGGTGAACCGTGACAGGCGTTCGGTCTCCTCGCCCCGGCACAGTGCGTGGTACTCGACGACCAGGGCGTTCCCGGCCGGTACGGCCGGTGCGAAGTCGAGCCAGTGCCTGTTCCAGGCCGTCCACTTGGCGAGGGCGGCCCCCTCCGTGAGGGGCACGTAGGGCCGGTCACCCTTCCAGCGCAGCATCGAGCGGGCCGCCTCCGCCGGGTGGCGCACCAGCATCACGTAGCGGGCGTTCGGCAGCACCTCACCGAACCAGGGCAGATGCAGCAGGTACTCGTTGTACTTGTCTCCGCAGTACGGCAGTTCGCCCTGGGTGTCGGCCAGTATCCGCCGTGCCAGCTCCACCGGATCGTCCCCCCACGAGCCCTCCGCGACCTCTCTGGCGGCGGTCCGCAGGCTCTGTTCCACCCGGGCGCGCCAGCGTTCGACTCCCGAGCCGTCCGGCGGACGGCGGTCCAGGGCGTGCAGGATCTCGTCCGTGCGCAGATGGCGGTCCGCCAGGTCCTGCCGGTTCAGCCAGCGGTGCAGCAGATAGGGGAGTTTGCCGTTGACGGTGAAGTGGCCGCCCGCGTCGTGGAAGGCCAGATTCAGCGCGTAGGCGAGGGCGGTGGTGCCACAGCGCTGGCCCCCGAGCAGGATCACGGGTGAGTCGCTCATGCGCCGGCCTCCACCGTGTGCGCGTCGGGGACGGCGGGGACGGCGTCCTCGCCCGTTGCCCGCGTCATCTCGCGGAGCAGTCGCATGCAGATGCTGCTGGCCTCGAATCCGCCGGAGGTGAACTCCTCGCCCCACGGCTCGTCCCGCTGCGCCTGGTTCAGCACCCGGCCGATGCGCCAGTGCGTCTCCAGGGAGATCCATTCCTGGTATCCGTCCTCGGCCAGCCGGGCGATGATCGCGGGCCAGGGGAGGTCCCCGTCACCGAGGCGGACGTAGGCCCGTCGGCCGTCCGGGTCCTTCACATGGACGTGCCGGATGCGTTCGCGGCCGAGCGCGTAGTCCTGCGGGAACGGTGCCGGGTCCCAGCCACTGAAGACGCTGTTGCCCGGATCCCACAGGACGCCGAGCCGGTCGTCGCCCAGCGCGTCCAGGAACTCCAGGGTGTGGCGCATGGTCGGGCTGTTGGTCCGCATGCCCGTCTCCACGAGCAGGGGTACGCGTCCGAAGGGGACGCCGTCCAGGACCTCCCGGGCAGCGGCGGCGGCCTTGCGCGGGTCCGGATCGCCCTGCCGGTAGAAGGTGAAGATGCGGACGAACGGTGCCCCGAGCAGCTCGGCCCGGCGCACGGAGTCCGTGACCAGCGCGCGGACGGAGTCCGTCTCGGCGGCGGTGCGGGGCAGTTCGCACTTCAGCGCCGGAGGGTCGAATCCGGCCACCCGTAGTCCGTGCCGGGCCACGGTCGCCCGTATCCCGGTCAGGGCGGCGTCGTCCATGCGATGCGGCGCCACACCGTTGCTGGAGCGGATCTCCAGTCCGTCGAAGCCGAGGCGGGACGTCGTGGCCGCCGCCTGCTCGATGTCCTGGGACAGTTCGTCGTTGATGACGGCGAGTCTCACGAAGGGGTCTCCTCGCTCAGGTCCTGGGGAAGGGGCGGGTCCGGCGGGTACCACTCGCGCAGGAGGGCCAGGTCCTCGGTGAGGGCGGGTGCCTTCGACTCGACGGTCACCGCGCGCAGTTCACCCGCCGCGTCGAGGACCTTCCGGGTCAGCTCGGGCCGGGCGGAGGCGAGCGGCCGGTGCCGCGAGGTGGCGGGCTCGTCCCAGTCGAACCCCTTGACCTGGGCGTAGGAGATCCAGGGCGCGAGCCGGGCCGCCGCCGCGACGGGATCGCCGTCGATCCGGGCGAGGCCCATCGTGTCGAGCAGGACCGAGGTGCCCGCGCGCCGGCACAGCTCGTCGAGCTCGGCCACGGGCGCGTATCCGTGGTGGGTCTCCACCAGGACGAGGGAGCTGTCGCCGACCCGGGCGGCCAGCGCCGCGATCTGCGCGAGCGTCAGGGCGAACCGGTCGGGGGCGGTGCACCCGGCGGCCGCGAAGACCTTCACCGGCAGGCCCCGCTCCGGCGTGCGCAGTCCGTCGACGGAGCCGGGCGGATGCTCATCCGAGCCCAGCACGGTGGAGACGCCGACGAAGCAGACCTCGGCCCCCGCGGTGCGCAGAGCGTCGAGCCCTCCGTCCTCCCAGGCGTGGCCCTTGCCCTCCCTGACATCGACGGCTGTGCCGCCGGACGAGAGGACGAGGCCGGCCAGGGCCGCGGCTCCGAGGCGCGGCGCGGAGCCGGAGGAGACACCGGTCAGCGGATTCACGCGGCCACCGCCGCTGCGGCGGTGGCGATCGACGAGAGGATCTCGGTCACCGCACGGGCGCCGTCGAGATGGCAGCGCACCGGGGGACGCCCCGTCGCCACCGCCTCGGCCATCTCCCGGTAGACCTCGGTGCGCAGGTGTGAGGTCGGCACCGTGGGCCAGGTCTGCTCCATGCCGCCGATCTGGGTCATCACCGTGCCGTCGGTGATGTTGAACCCTCCGTCGGGCCCGAGGATCTGGAGCCGTTCGGTACGGACCACCGACTCGGCCGTCACGGTGAACGCGAGGGTGGCCCCGGACCGGAAGGCGACCATTCCCGTGACGCGGGTGTCGATGCCCGCGGCGACCTCCCTGGTCGGCGTCAGGCGTACCGACTCCGGCTCCCCGAGCAGCTGACACGCCAGGTCGAGGTAGTGGACCCCCAGATGGGCGGAGATCCCGCCCAGCGCCACGGTGGGATCGCTGCGCCACCCGGCACGCCGGTAGTGGGCCGGTGGCCGGAACCGCGACACCTCGAGGACCGCGGTGACGGAGGACGCCGACCAGGTGGCGGCGAGGGCCGCCTCCGGCAGGCGCATCCGGTGCTGGAGCATGACGCCGACCGGCAGCCCGGTCCGCCGTGCGGCGGCCGCGACGCTGTCGATCTCGCCCACGGAGACGGCGGGCGGCTTCTCCAGCAGGACGGCCTTGCCCGCCTCCAGCGCCTGGACCGCCATCCGCGCGCGCCCGCCGGGCGGGACGCACAGGGCGACCAGGTCGACGCACGGGTCGTCGAGCAGTTCTTCCCAGGAACCGGCCCGGTGGTGACTGCCGGTGTCGACCGTGGGGTCCTGCTCCAGGACGGACACGATCCCCGCCTCCGGCAGTTGCTCCAGTGCGGTGGCGTGCTGCTGGGCGGCGATGCCGAATCCGACGACGCCCACACCGAGTGGCGTGTTCATGCGGCTCCTCCTGCCGTGGCGGGGGTGGTCCGGGTGGTGCCCCAGCCGAGCTGTTCGACGACCGACGCCGGTACCGGGACGCCGTGTTCCGCGGCCGTGGTCTCGGCCAGCCGCTCCTGCTGTTCCGGCAGGTGGACCTCGGGCGGTCCCTGCGGGTAGCCGGCGGCCACCGCTCCTGACAGGACGTCGAGGAGTTCGTCAACCGGAGGGTTGCCGAACGCGTCCGGCGCCAGGGCGAGGAAGAGCTGGGAGCAGTCCATCGCCCGCTCGGGCTCGGCACGCTGCTTGTGGACGAGCGGGCTCACCGTGCCCCCGGCCAGGATTCCGGCCAGCACCTCGGTGATCACCGCGACCCCGAGGCCCTTGTATCCGCCGAAGACGGGGACGGCACCGCCTCGGTCGAGTTCCTCCGGATCGGTGGTGGGGCGGCCCTCGCGGTCCACCAGCCAGTTCGCGGGGACCTGTTCGCCGCGGTGCGCGGCATGCCGGATCTTTCCGCTGGCGACCGTCCCGGTGGCGAAGTCCACGACGAGCGGGGGCCCGTCCTCGCGGGGGACGACCATGCACACGGCGTCGTTCCCGAGCGTCGGGCGTCCCGCGCCGGGGGCGGCGACGCTCGGGCCCGAGACGTTGAGGACGAGGCCGACCACGCCGTGGCGGACGAAGTGGCCGCGGTAGGCGGCGAGCATGCCCACGTGGTTGTTGCCCCGGACGGCGACGGCGGCCAGCCCGGTGCGGGCGGCCCGCTCCGCGCACCGTCCGGCCGCGAGGTCCGCGGCCACCTGTCCGAACCCGCCCCGGGCGTCGAGCCGTACGACGGGCCCGTCCTCCTGGCTCCACTCCGGCTCTGCGGTGGGGTCGATGCCTCCCTCGCGCAGCCGGTCGAGGTACATCGGCAGCAGGCCGACACCGTGCGAGAAGTGACCCCGCACATCGGCGTCCACGAGGACCCGGGCGACCAGGGCGGCGCGCTCGGCGTCGACGCCCGCGGCGGTCAGCGATCCGGCCGCGGCCTCCCGCAGCGCCTCCGTGGTGAAGCGCGCCGCCGCCTTCGGGCGGGGTTCCGGACGGGGCGCGCGGTTGAGGTGCACGGTCCGGTCGGCGGACGCCGCCACCTCCGCGTCGGTGGTGACCAGGAGCACCGCGCCGCCCCGCCGGGCCGCGGTGCGCGCAGGTTCCGCGCCGAAGTCGTCGGGCTGCCGCTCGGGCTGCCGCCCGGTGGCGTCGACGACCAGGACACGGACCGAACCGTCCGGACAGCGCTCGTGTGCGGCCACCACGCTCACGCCGGCCGGGAGGGACGGCCTGATCCGGCGGGACCGCCCCGCCCCGCCGACGTCGAGGGCTCCGTACTGGGCCCGCCGTCGTCCGGCGAGCACCTGGATCAGGGCGGCCGCGGACCCGGTGCCGTCCGCGAGCACCGCGACGATCTCGCCCGCGGCCACGGTGACGGTCAGCCCCGCGATCAGGATGCGCTCCGCGCCCTCCGGGCCCTCGGCCACGATCAGGTCCGCGATGCGGAATGCGGGCGGTCTGCCCGCTGCTTCGGTCATTGCTGGCTCCTCGAAATGCCGTGGTACGGGTCGGAACACCACCGGGTCGCCCGGGGCGGGGCCTGCACGGGGCCGTTCCGCGGTGTCACGGGACGGCCCCGTGCGGGCCCTGGGCGGCGGTGGCTGTTTCACGTGAAACAGCCACCGGCCCTGGCGGACATGCCCTAGGAAGCGGCCTGCGGCTCCAGGAACTCCAGCCGGTTGCCGAACTTGTCGAACGCGTAGAAGCGGTCGTGGCCCGGGAAGTTGTCGTCCCACGTCACCTCGTGGCCGCCCTCCTCCAGCCGCTTGGCCAGACCGCGCAGCGACTCGACAAGGATTCCGGGGTGCGCCTTGCGTGCGGGCGCGAAGTCCTTCTCGACGCCGAGGTGGACCTCCAGGCCGCCGCCACGGAACCAGCACCCGCCGCGGGCGGCGAGGACCGGGGGCTTCTCCAGCTCGGTCATCCCGAGGACCTCGCCCCAGAACGCCCGGCACTGGTCCTCGCCGCCCGGCGGGATCGCCAGCTGGACGTGGTGCAGACCCCCGAACGCGTAGTCGGCGCCGGTCTGTTCACTGCTCTGATCAGTCATCTCTCGTCTCTCTTCTCTCTGTTGTGCGGGCACCGGTCCGGCGCCGGGGACGCCGGACCACTGCCGTCCGGATCGGCTGACGCGAGGTCAGCCGGTCGAGGCGAGTGCCTCGTGACGCGCGGCCATGCCGTCGCTGCGTACGGTGAACGACAGTTTGCGTACGCCCTCCTGGGCACGCCGCAACGCCTC
This sequence comes from Streptomyces sp. 840.1, assembly GCF_003751445.1. Classification (NCBI taxonomy): domain Bacteria; kingdom Bacillati; phylum Actinomycetota; class Actinomycetes; order Kitasatosporales; family Streptomycetaceae; genus Streptomyces; species Streptomyces sp. 840.1. The sequence continues at coordinate 2,383,438 of NZ_RJUU01000001.1, forward strand.
GTCCTGTGACGTGCCCACCGCGCAGACATGTGCACCCCGGGCGAAGGAACCGGTAACTCCCTTGAGCCGCTTGCCCGGTTCGCGCAGCACCTCGACATCGACGACGCCCTCCAGCGCACGGGCCTCCTCCTCGCCCGCCACCTCCTTGATCTCGCCCACCGCGTCCGGGCAGGCGTACCAGATGGCCGCTGCTGCGGGGCCGTCGTGCGGGGCGGCGAGGGTCGCGCGGAGATCGTCGAGGACCTTGATGCCCACGGCCTGGCGGGCGACGACGTCGATCAGGTCGACCCCGCTGACCCGCGCCCACAGCTCGGGGATCTCGTCGCCGGCCGGACGCAGGTGCGTCTCCACGATGTGGACGGCGTCCGCCGCCACGATGACCTCGGTGTGGGTGACGCCCCGCCGGACGCCCAGGGCCGTCAGCATGTCGGTCACGGTGGTACGGATTCGCTGCCCTTCCGCGTCGGGAAGGGGGGCCGGGACGACGTGGCCGACCTCGACGAAGTGATCGTGCTCGGAGATCTTGCGGGTCACGCCCACGGCCAGATGCTCGCCGTCCTCGCTGACGCACTCCACGCTGTACTCGTCGCCGCTCAGGAACTGTTCGACGAGCAGGTCCGGAGCGTCCAGGTCACCGGCTCCCTCCGCGCCCCACGCGAGGGCGCGGGGGATGTCGGCCGGGCCGTCGATACGGGTGACGCCCTTGCTGGCGACCCCGCGCACGGGCTTGCAGATCAGCGGGTAGCCGGTCCGCTCCGCGACCTTGAGGACGCCCTCGACGTCGTGGACGGTCTCGGCGACGACCTCGCCGACGCCGGCTTCGGCCAGCACCCGGCGCATCGTGTACTTGTCGGCGACCGCCCGGACCGTGTCCGCGCTGTGCCAGTCGAGGCCGAGGTCGAGCCCGATGGCCGCGGTCTTCTCGGTGTCCTTCTCGGTGAAGTTGGTCAGCCGGTCGACCGGGTCGACCGCGTGCACGAACCGCGCGGCGGCCACCCACTCCTGGACCGGGGCGTCCTCGCGGAGCACGATCAGGCGCTGGATCTTCTCCCGGCTGCGCAGCCGGGGCACCACCTCCGGCCGGCAGATGACGGTCGTGCGCAGTCCCGGCCAGGCGTCGCGGGCGCGGTCGGGCAGATCGCGCCCGCCGCTGACGATCAGGAGATGCTGGGGCGGGGGTGTGTCGGACATGCTTTCCTCCGTCAGTGCGCATTCCACCGAGGGGTGGGAATGGGTCGGTGCGGTCGGTCAGGAACCGTCTGTCGCGGGTACGGGCTCCGAGTGCCGCGTCGTGGGCCCGGTGGTGACCGGTACGGGCTTCTGCCGGGTGCCGAGCCAGCTCAGGGCCGCGGACAGCGGGAAGCAGGCCGCGATGATCAGCCAGCCGCCCGGTCCCGTCCGGGAGAGGAGCCACAGCACCACGGCCGGTCCGGCGATCTCCGCCGCCGAGAAGCCCACGTTGAAGAAGGCGAAGTACCTGCCCTGGGCCGCCTCCGGCGCCATCGCGAAGGAGATCTCCCAGGACGAGGCCGAGTGCAGCAGCTCTCCGAAGGTCAGCAGGAGCAGCGCGGCTACCAGGGTCACGACCGCCCAGCCGGACGCGTCCGTCCAGCCGCTCGCCGCGAAGGCGACGCAGGCGAACAGCAGCAGGACCGACGACATGGTGGTGGCCCGGGTCGCGGTGGCCAGGTCCCCGATATGGCGGGTCACTCTGACCTGGGCCAGCACCGTGAGGACCGTGTTGGTGGTGACCAGGACGGTGATCATCCAGATCGGTGACGCGGTGTGCTCGGCCACCCAGAGCGGCAGCACGGTGATCAGGATCGCGTCGTGCAGGAACATCACGCCGTTGGCCGCCGTGGCGGCCACGAACCGCCAGTCGCGGATCGGCGGGACCACCTTCTTCGCGCTCTCCCCGTCCCCCTTGGCCCCGGCCGCCGCCGGGCCGACCCGGGGCAGCATCCAGACCAGGGAGAACACCACCAGGAAGCTGATCGCGTTACCGATGAACAGCCAGTGGAACGCCGTCTTCGAATTGGTGGTCAGGGCGATGCCGGCGAGCGAGAACCCGACAGTGAAACCGAGGTTGCGCAGGGACCGGATGAATCCCATCGTGCGGTTGCGTTCGGTTCCGGTGATCAGGCGGCCCACCAGGGCCTGGTTCAGGGGCTGTCCCGCCCGGTCCATGACGTACAGCAGACTGGCCGTCACCACGAACTGGCTGAATCCGTCGACCCTCAGATAGGCGAGGTAGCCGATGGCACGCCACAGGCAGACCACCAGGATGATGTTCCTGGGGCCGAAGCGGTCGGCGAGCATGCCCATCGGCACGGTGGTGGCGAGCCCGACCACTCCGGCGATCCCCAGGCCCACGCCGAGCTGTGTCTCGTTGATTCCGGCGAAGCGCGTGAAGTAGAGGGCGGAGCTGGCCAGGAACATGCCGGTTCCCATGGACCCGATCAGCGCGTTGACCGCGATGATCCGGGATTCCCTGGTGGCGGGCAGGGCCCCGGTCAACCGGGTGCGCCACGTCTTCTGTTCGGTCATCTCTCTTCCCTCTCGGAAGCGGTCAGGGCGGGGCCGTCGGCGGACGGGCCGGACGTCCCGTCCCACTCGGTGCGCCAGTGGCGGACCAGTCCGGCCCAGGTGTCGGCCGCCCCCGAGGGCAGATAGGTCCTGCGGATCCGCTGGTGGTCAGCGGTCCACGGCGTGGCGGGTGAGCGGACCGTTCCGAAGGCCAGCACGCCGTCCGGCAGCAGCGGCCCCGCGGGCACCCCGCCGTAGGGGTAGGCGAACAACCGGGCGGGGCCGGGTCCGTACCGCTCGCGGATATCGTCGAGCGAGCCCAGGGTCTGGGCGCGGCCCTCCGCCGGGGTAATCCGGTCGAGATGCGGGTGGGTACGGGTGTGGGCGCCGATCAGGTGCCCCTCCCGGGCCAGCCCGTCGCACTCCTCGTACGTCAGGTGGTCCTCGCGCGGACGGGGACTGCGCCGGCCGAGCAGTCCGGTGCAGACGAAGAACACCGCACGGACGCCGAGCCGGTCCAGGATGTCCCGTGCGTGGGTCGTGTTGTCGCGGTAGCCGTCGTCGAAGGTGACGAGCACCGTGGGGCGGTCGGGCCGGCGAGGGCCCCCGTCGGCCAGCAGGTCCGCCGGGTCGTACGGGGCGAACCGTTCGAGCACCTGCTCAAGGCCCCGCTCGAACGCGTCCGGGGAGAGCGCGGTGTAGTGCCGCACGTCCGGGTGCACGTGGTGGAAGTACAGCACCAGGGGCCAGTGCGGGGCGCTGCCCAGGGCGGGCTGGTGCTCGGCCGGCACGCCGGGGACCACGGGCGGCAGCGGTCTCATCGCGCACCGCCGCTCACCGTACGGGCGGTGTCCGCCGCGGCCCGGGGCCCGTCGGGGGAGTCCAGGGTCCGCCGCATCACGCGGTCGACGTGGCGGGCCAGCTCCTCGATCCGGTCCGCGCTCCAGTGGACCGTGGAGTACTTCAGGCTCATCTCCAGCTCACCGTCGACGATGTCCCCCTCGGCCATCAGCAGATAGCGCTCTCGCTGGAGCGGCGAGCGGTGCGCGCCGAAGCTCTCGTCCGCGGGCCGCAGCACCGCACCCGGCGCGCGCTGCTCCAGCCGCAGCAGATGACCGCGGAAGTTGAGCCGGACCCGGGGCCGGGGGCGGTCCGCGAGGGCGGCACGCTCCGCGGGATCGGGCGAGAGGAAGCGCAACGCGTCGAACCCGTAGCGGCGTTCGGGCAGGGCGGCCGGGCCGCCGAGCGCGGCGAGCAGGGCGCGGACGCCCTCGCCCTCCCACCGCAGGACGGCCGGGTAGGTGCTCTGCACGTAGCCGACGGTGCGGGACAGGTCGAGGTCGCCGGGGGACACGTCTCGGCTGTGCGCGTAGACGTCCACCCCGTGCACGGGCTCCCCGGTCCAGGCCGCCAGGCCGCCGACCAGGCAGCCGAGGGCGAAGTCGTGCGGGGCGACGCCTGCGGCGGGGAGGCGGTGGAGCACCTGGCCGGTGAGGTCCCGGGGCAGCCGGGAGCGGTGGGTGCGCAGCGTGGGCAGCGGCGCGGCGCCTTCCGTATCGGGCCGGAGCGCGGCGAACTCCCCTGTTCCGGCGGCCCATTCGGCGGCGTCCTGCCGGGCCTGCCGGGAGCGCACCCAGTCCCGCAGCGCGGTGCCGACGGCGCGCGGTCCCGTCGCGGCGGCTTCCGGCCGGCCGCCGCCCAGCAGTAGTTCGAGGTCGTCGACGAGCAGGCCCATCGACACTCCGTCGAGGACGAAGTGGTGGACCGTCAGCAGCAGTCTGGCCCCGTTCTCCGTGCCGTCGACGTACAGCAGCTGAAGGACCCGGCCGTCTGCGAGCGACATTGAGGTCTGCGCCTCGGCCAGCGCCTCCTCCAGCCGGGCGGCGCGCTCGCTGGGCGGGACGGGGGACAGGTCGATGACACGGACGGCCTCCGAGGGGTCGGTCTCCCGCAGCTCGGCCGTGCCGTCCGCGCGGAGCGCCGTGCGCAGCGCGGGGTGGCGTCGTAGGAGGGCACCGGCCACCCGGGCGAGTTGGTGCGCGGACACGCCTGAGTCGGTGGTGAACAGCGCGTTCAGGCAGAAGTGGTCGCGGGCCGGCAGATCGCCGTCGCCCAGCCAGCGGTGCTGGGCGGGCAGCAGGTCGAGCGGGCCGGCGGTCTCCTCCTCGACGGCGTCCGGCGCGCGGCGGCCCTGCGCCCGGGAGACGGCGGCGCGGGCGGTGCGACCGGCGAGCAGGTCGCCGGGGGTCATGGAGATGCCCCGTGCCCGCATCCGCCCGCAGACGCGCAGGGCCATGAGGGAGTCGCCGCCCAGGGCGAGGAAGTCGTCGTCGGGGCCGAGTTCCGGCGCGAGCAGCAGTTCGCGGAGCAGGGCGACCACCGTGTCCAGCGGTGACCGCGTCTCGTCGTCGCGCTCGTGCGTCGCCCCGGCGCCCAGGACCGCCGCCGCTGCCTCGGCCGCCGCGCGGCGGTCGGTCTTGCCGGAGGTGGTGAGGGGTATCCGGTCGAGTACGGCGATGCGGCCCGGCACCAGGTAGGCGGGGACCCGCTCCCGCAGGTGCTCCCGGACGGCCCGGGGGTCGGGGCCGTCCCCGTCACGTGCCACGGCGGCCGCGAGCACGTTCCCACCGGCGCCGTCGTCCAGGGTGAACGAGACGGCGGAGGTGATCCCGGGGGCCGCGAGCAGGTGGCGGTCGACCTCGTCGAGTTCGATGCGGTGGCCGCGTACCTTCACCTGGTTGTCGGCGCGCCCCAGGAATTCGAGGCCGCCGCTCTCCCGCCGCACCACCATGTCGCCGGTGCGGTACATCCGCGCGCCGGGCGCCGCCGCGTACGGATCGGGCAGGAAGCGCTCCCGCGTCCGCGCCGCGTCGTTCAGGTAGCCCAGGGCCAGCGGCTCGCCGCCGATCCACAGTTCGCCCGGTGTGCCGTCGGCGACGGGCCGCCGGTCCTCGTCCAGCACCCGTGCCACCCGGTCGCCGACCGGTGTCCCGATGGGCAGCCCGGCCGTGCCGGGCACCTCGTCGCCGGGGGCGAGCACCAGGGCGGTCGCGGTGACCACGGTCTCTGTGGGGCCGTACCCGTTCACCAGCACGGTGTGCGCGAGGGGGGTACGGCGGTGGGCGTGGGCATCGGCGGTCGTGGCGTTCTCGCCGCCGATGACCACCGTGCGGACCCCGGCGAAGGACGGCTCCCGCTCGCCGTCGAGCTCCGCGCAGAGCATCCGCCAGTAGACGGTGGGGAGTTGCAGGACCGTCACCCCCAGTTCCCCGACGGCCGAGGCGAGCCGCACGGTGTCGGGGACGCCGCCTGTGCCGTGGAAGGCGAGGGTTCCGCCCGCGGCGAGGGTCGGCCAGATCTCCTCCTGGGCGACATCGAATCCGAGGCTCGCGAACTGGAGCACGGTGCTGTGCGGCCCGAGCGCGAACAGGTCCACGGACGCGTCGGCATGGCGCGCCAGCGCCCCGTGCCCGACCAGGACTCCCTTGGGCGCTCCGGTGGACCCGGAGGTGTAGATGACGTAGGCGCCGTGTTCGTCGTCCGCGCTGTGCGGCCGGGCGGCCTCCACCGGGCGGGCGGCCTCCACCGGGTCCCCGGCGGACGGCGGGAGCGCCGTGCTGTCGTCGAGGACCAAGGCGGCGCCGCTGTCGCGGAGCACGTACGCGAGGCGTTCCTCGGGGGTCGCCGTGTCGACGGGTACGAACGCGGCACCGGCGAGCCAGGTCCCGAGCATGGCGACGACCGCGTCCGGACCCGAGGGCAGCCGGACGAGGACGCTGTCGCCACGCCGTACGCCGCGGCCCGCGAGGGCGAGTGCGGCCTGCTCGGCGCGATGCCACAGCTGGGCGTAGGTCACGGTGTCCGTCGGGGTCCGCAGGGCGACGCCGGAGGGGCGGCCGGCCGCGTGGCCGCGGATCAGGTCCACGACGGAGGGGTTCCGGGTCATGCGTTCCCGCCCTCCTGCGTCGTGCCGGGGCCGCCGGGGTCGAGGACGAGCCGTGCGTGGGCCAGCAGCCCGTTGTCGTACATCCGGTGCCGCTGCACGACGATCGTGAGGTCGGCGGTGGCGAGGTCGGCCACCAGGTCCTGTCCGGCGGGCACGGCCCGGCCGCGTGCGGAGAACGTGGTGACGTACGGGTCGTGGAACATCACGTCGGCCCCCGCTCCGAGCAGTTCGAGGGCGAGCGGCTCGGCAGGCGAGTGGCGGATGTCGGCGACGTCCGGCTTGTAGGTGACGCCCAGCAGGAGCACCTTGGCCCCGCGGACGTTGATCCCGTTCGCCGTCAGCAGCTCCTGCGCCCGGGAGGCGACCCAGACGGGAATCGAGTCGTTGATCCGCTGCGCCTGCTCGGCCATCCGGAACGGCACCCCGGCCTGGGTCGCGCGGTGCACGAGGTAGAGCGGGTCGACCGGAATGCAGTGGCCCCCGACACCCGCGCCGGGACGGAACGGGGTGAAGCCGAAGGGCTTGGTCGCGGCGGCCTCGATGGTCTCCCAGACGTCGACACCCAGCCGGTGGCAGATCTGCGCGAACTCGTTGACCAGGGCCAGGTTCACCTGGCGGTAGGTGTTCTCCAGGATCTTGGCGGCCTCGGCCTCACGGCTGGAGCGGGTGACGTGCACCCGCTCGGTCAGCCCCGCGTAGAACGCGGCGGCGCGGGCACCGCACGCCGAGGTCAGCCCGCCGACCACCTTGGGCGTGTTGTGGAAGCCGTACCGGGTGTTGCCCGGGTCCACCCGCTCCGGCGAGAAGGCCAGGTGGAAGTCGCTGCCGGCGGTCAGGCCGGACTCCTCCAGGATGTCGCGGATGACGCCGTCGGTGGTCCCGGGGTAGGTGGTGGACTCGATGATCACCAGCTGTCCGGGACTCAGGTGCTGGCGGACCGTGCGCACCGCGCAGAGCAGGGGCTCCAGGTCCGGCACGCCGTGGGTGTCCACCGGCGTGGGAACGCACAGGGCGACGACGGAGCACTCGCTCAGGAACGCGGGGTCCGTGGTGGCGTCGAGCAGCGGCGCCACGGCGTCCAGTTCGGCCCGGGTCACCGTGTCGACGGGCGGTCGGCCGATGTTGACCTGAGCCACCAGGAAGTCGCTCAGGTCCAGGCCGCGGGTGCGGTGCCCGCCCGCGGCGGCGGCCACGGCGAGCGGCAGGCCCGCGTAGCCGATGCCCACGACGGCGACATCGACGGTGCGGTCGGGGTGTGCGGCCAGGGCGGGGCCGTTCGTGAGGACCGGCTCTGGTGGACCGGGTGGTGCGGCGGCGATGACGTCCATCGGGCTCTCCTGTGCGCGGACTGGGCAAAGTGGGCGGGTGGCGAGGGGCGCCCCTACCACCAGCCGTTGTCGCCCTGGGGCCGGTCCACGACGGTCGTTCCGGCGGCCGGCGCCGCCGCCGAGGCGTGGGCCGTTCCCGCCGCGGTGAGGAGGGAGGTACAGGTGAGGAGGGAGGTACAGACGAAGGCGGTACAGAGGAAGGCGCGGAATCGTGCAGGCATAGCTGTCCCCCGGTGTGTCTGGCGAGTGCGGAATCCGGCGGAGAGAAGGGCGGTCGCAACCGCTCGTCGCCGGCAGAATCCATGCTGCTGCCGCGCCTGTTCACGGGGCAAGACATTGCGTGCGGCGGCCATCAGCCATGGCGACAGGGCGCCACACCCCGCCCCTGTCTCAGAATGTGAGAATCTCCCGTAAGGGGTGTCCCCGCCTTCCGTAGGGGGGTGCGGCGCCGCGGCCGGACTCCGCAGGGGGGTGGCGGCCGACCGCCGGAAGGCCCGCGACTCCGCCCCGTTCTTCTCGGGGGGCCGGTCTCAGTCCAGCAGCCCGAGCTCCGCGACACGCAGGGCCACCTGGAAGCGCGTGTGCACTCCCAGCCGGTTCGTGAGGCCGGTCATGTACCGGCTCAACGTCCGGGAGGAGATGCCCAGATGACGGGCGATCGCCTCGTCCTTGACGCCGTCGGCGAGCATGCGCAGCACGATGAGGTCCTGGGAGTCGAGTTCCTCCCCGAGGGCGGCCGCCGGGGCCGCGGGACGCAGCGGCGTGGAGGTGTGCCAGCAGTAGTCGTACAGCGCGTGCAGGGACCTGGCCAGCGCCTGGCCGTGGATGGCGGAGGCTCCCTCGCCGGGGTCCTGCGGGTTGATCGGGAGCACCGCGAGGTCGTCGTCGAAGAGGATCATCCGCAACGGCAGGTAGTCCGCCGTGCGTGCCTCGCGCCCGATCCGTTCCGCGTCGGTCAGATACGCCGCCATGTAGGGGACCTCGGCCGTCCGTCGCGAGTAGAGCGTCTCCACCCGGATGCCCCGGCTCTCCATCTCCTTGTCCCGCAGCAGCATGGCGTCCACGAGTTCCTCCGGCGGCGGCCCGCCGGGGTGCATCGACCTCATGCGCACGTTGCAGGTGCTGCCCGCGTCCTCCAGGAAGGCGTTCACCAGCTCCGGCGTCGGCAGGGTCTCGATCTCGACGGACTCCCGCCGCTCGTCGTGCAGGCGCGGGTAGCCGCCGATCAGCGAGGCGACCGCGCCCCTGATCCTGGCCAGGTGCTGAAGGTGTGCCTCGGTCTGGCGTTCCTCGGCGGAGAACAGCCGGGTCAGCGCGGCCTCAGGGGTGACGGTCACGTAGCCGCAGGGGGCCGACCACGAGGGCACCAGCAGGCCGACGGCGCAGAGCGCGTCGCAGGCCTGATCCGCCTCGGCGAGGGAGCAGCGGGCCTCGGCCGCCATCTGTTCGAGCGACCAGCCGGGGTTCCGGTGGATCAGCCCGTAGAAGCGCTGGCGTACCCGTTCGGTCAGCTCGTTCACTCGTCCCCCTCGGTTTCGGCTCCGCCCCCCTCCGTCGTGGCGGGACGTCGCGGCCTCCCCGTGGGCCGCCGAGAGGGGACAGAGCTGACCCATAGGTACCACTCACCCCTTCGGGGGGTCGATCCTCCTGGGGGCCGATCCTCGTGCGCGGTGGAGTCGCGGGAATGGATGCCGCCTTGCGGGATGTTCACCATTCAACTAAATTGAACGCAGAACAGTCCCCGGAGGTGGCTCCCATGCCCGCAGTAACCGTCGAAAACCCGCTGACCCTGCCCAAGGTCGCCGCCTCGGCCGATGCCGTGGCCCGTCCCGTGCTCGCCGTGACCACGGCGCCCAGCGGGTTCGAGGGCGAGGGGTTCCCCGTGCGCCGCGCCTTCGCGGGGATCAACTACAAGTACCTCGACCCGTTCATCATGATGGACCAGATGGGTGAGGTGGAGTACGCGGCCGGCGAGCCGAAGGGCACGCCCTGGCACCCGCACCGCGGCTTCGAGACCGTCACCTACCTGATCGACGGCACCTTCGTGCACCAGGACTCCAACGGTGGCGGCGGCACCATCCAGAACGGCGACACCCAGTGGATGACCGCCGGGTCCGGGCTGCTCCACATCGAGGCCCCGCCGGAGTCGCTCGTCACGTCGGGCGGCCTCTTCCACGGCCTCCAGCTCTGGGTGAACCTGCCCAAGGCCGACAAGATGATGGCCCCGCGCTACCAGGACATCCGTGGCGGCCAGGTGCAGCTGCTCGCCTCCCCCGACGGGGGCGCGCTGCTCCGGGTGATCGCGGGCGAGCTCGACGGCCACGAGGGCCCCGGTGCCACGCACACCCCCATCACGATGATCCACGCCACCGTGCGCCCCGGCGCCGAGGTGACCCTGCCGTGGCGCGAGGACTTCAACGGCCTCGCCTACGTCCTGGCCGGCCGAGGCACCGTTGGCCAGGACCGCAGGCCCGTCCACATGGGCCAGACCGCCGTCTTCGGCGCCGGCTCCTCGCTGACCGTCCGCGCGGACGAGCAGCAGGACGGCAACGCCCCGGAGCTGGAGGTCGTCCTGCTCGGCGGGCGTCCCATCCGGGAGCCGATGGCGCACTACGGGCCGTTCGTGATGAACAGCCAGGCCGAACTGAAGCAGGCCTTCGAGGACTTCCAGGCCGGCCGCCTCGGCACCGTGCCCGCCGTCCACGGGATGTGAGCCGCACCGCCGCCGTATGACGGTTCGTCACTCGTACGGCGGCGCGGGCGGGACACCGCACCCGGGGCGTGATCGGGTGGGAGGGTGCAGAACCGGAAGCCCCTCCTGCCCATCGGCGCCCGGCGGCTGGCCGCCTGGTGCGGTGTCGTCCTGCTGGTCACCGGCGTCGCCGCGGTGGCCATCTGGCTGTGCGTCGCGCTCAAGACCGCCGTCACCCCCGTCCTGCTCGCGCTGCTCGGTACGGCGCTGCTCGGCCCCGTCCACCGAAGGCTGACCGCGCACGGGGTGAACCGTTCGGTGGCGGCCGGGATCACCTGCGCCCTGCTCGTCGCGGTGGTCGGCGGCGCCGGGTACATCGTCGTCGCCGCGCTCATCGACACCGGTGACCAGATCGTCCAGTCACTGAAGGACGCCGGCCAGTGGGTCGTCGACCACTTCGGTGTCACCGGCAACACGAATGTGGACGACCTGGCCACCAGCGGCAAGAAGCTCGTCGAGAAGTTCGGCGCGAGCGCCGCGGGCGGGCTGCTGAGCGGCCTCAGCCTGGTCGGTTCGCTCATCGCCACCAGCGTGCTCGCCCTGCTGCTGACCTTCTTCTTCCTGCGCGACTCCGACCGGGCCGCGAACCTCGCGCACTCCATCGCCCCGCGCGGCGCCGGTGACCTGGTCGAGGCGATGGGCCGGCGCGCGTTCGAGGCCGTCGAGGGCTTCATGCGCGGTACGACGCTCATCGCGCTCATCGACGCCGTCTGCATCACGGTCGGCCTGCTGATCCTGCGCGTGCCCGGCGCGGTGGGGCTGGGCGCGCTGGTGCTGGTCGGCGCCTACATCCCGTATCTGGGGGCGTTCATCTCGGGCGCCGTCGCGGTCCTGGTGGCGCTCGCGGACCGGGGCTTCGTGATCGCGCTCTGGGCGCTCGGGGTGGTGCTCGCCGTGCAGGTGCTGGAGGGCCACATCCTGCAGCCGATGATCCAGAGCCGCACGGTCCAGATGCACCCCGCCATGATCATGGTCGCGCTGACGGCGGGCGCGAGCGTGGCGGGCCTGCTGGGGATGCTCCTCGCGGTCCCGGTGTGCGCGGCGGCCTTCGGCATCCTCGGCGAACTGCGCAGGGACCTCGGGCCCCCGGCGGACCCGGACGCCGGCGCGCCGGACACCCCGCCCGGCGTACCGCCCCCCGGCCCGGCCACCGCCTGAGGACGGGCGCCACGCCCCGGCTCAGGGATCCGCCTCCGGCTCCGGCGCGGGCGGCTCCACCAGCGCCACGGGCTCCACCGGTTCCACCAGCTCCGCGGGCTCCGCCGACTCGTAGAGCTCGAACCAGATCGACTTGCCCTCGCCCCGGGGATCGACCCCCCACGCGTCGGCGAGCATCTCCATCAGGACCAGGCCCCGCCCGCTGGACGCCATCTCGCCGGGCCGCCGCTTGTGCGGCAGCTCGTCGCTGCCGTCGGCCACCTCCACGCGCAGCCGCCGCTCCCCGTGCTCGCCGCTGGCCTGCGCGACCATCAGCGCGTCGCCGTCCGTGTGGACCAGCACGTTCGTGGCCATCTCGGAGATCATCAGCACCGCGGAGTCGACCTGCTCCGGATCGGCCCAGTCGTGCAGCATCTCGCGCACCTGCTGCCGGGCCGCCGCGATCCGTTCCGGCTCGGCCTGGGCGATGGTCATCGCGGTCCGCCGGGGCGGGGTCAGCCGGGTCGCCGGGCTCTCGCGGCGCAGCAGCAGTACCGCGACGTCGTCCTCGCGGCGGTCCACGAGCGGGCCCGTCGTGTAGTGCGAGCCCGGCCCGTGCACCGCCTCCACCAGGGCGTCCGCGAGCTTCTCCAGGTCACTGGTGTGCCGCTCCAGGATCGGCCGGAGCCGGACCCAGCCGGTGGCCAGGTCGTGCCCGCCGGTCTCGATCAGCCCGTCCGTGCAGAGCATGATCGTTTCTCCGGGCTCCAGGGTGAACCTGGTCGTCGGGTAGTCCGTGTCCGACTCGATGCCCAGCGGGAGCCCGCCCGCGGTCTGCCGGATGAACGCGGTCCCGTCGGGCGTCATCACCACGGGGTCGGGGTGCCCGGCCCGCGCGATGTCCAGGGTGCCGGTGGCCGGGTCCGCCTCCGCGTACAGGCAGGTCGCGAAGCGCGGTCCAGTGTGCTCCGCGTCCTCGTGGGCGTCGGTGAGCCCGGAGAGGAAGCGCGAGGCCCGCGAGAGCACCGCGTCCGGGCGGTGCCCCTCGGAGGCGTACGCGCGCAGCGCGATCCGCAGCTGGCCCATCAGCCCGGCGGCCCGTACGTCATGGCCCTGGACGTCACCGATGACGAGGGCGACCCGGCCGTTGGGCAGCGGGATCATGTCGTACCAGTCGCCGCCGACCTGGAGCCCGCCCCCGGTCGGCACATAGCGGGCGGCCACCGTCATCCCCGGGATGCTGGGCAGCAGGGAGGGCATCATCGTGCGCTGGAGCCCCTGCGACAGCTCCCGCTCGGTCTCGGCGATCCCGGCGCGGGCCAGCGCCTGCGCGAGCATCCGGGCCACCGTCGTCAGCACCGACCGCTCGTCCGGCGAGAACGACACCGGATGCCGGAACCCCGCCATCCAGGCGCCCATCGTGCGGCCCGCCACGATCAGCGGCAGGAAGGCCCAGGAGCGGCGCCCGAACCGCCGGGCCAGCGGCCAGGTGGCCGGGTAGCGGTGGTAGTAGTCCTCGGGGCTGGGGAGGTAGATCGCCCGCCCCGTCCGTACGACCTCGGCGGCCGGGTAGTCGGTCTCCAGCGGCATGTCGTCGAACGGTCCCTCGTCACCGGCGTGCTGCCCGTGGTGCCCGACGATCGTCAGCCGCTCGCCCTCGACGCCGAAGACGGCCAGCCCCTCGGGCGAGAACCCGGGCATGGAGAGCGAGTAGGCGACCCGCAGCACCTCCGCCGTCGACCGGGCCTCGGCCAGCGCGCGCCCCGCGTCCAGCAGGAACGCCTCCCGCGACCGCCGCCAGTCGCCGGTGATCCGGTTCTGCGCCCCGGCGGCTCCCGGCTCCGGCTCGGCCACCTCCTGGAGGGTGCCGACCAGCACGTAGTCCGCCTCGCTGCCATCGGCGGGCGGCAGCGGCCGCGAACGGCTCCGCACGGTGCGCAGCACCCGCCCGCGCTCGTCCACGACCCGCAGCCGGGCCTCGGCCAGCGTGCCCTCGGTGACGGCCAGGTTGACCACCCCGTAGATCTCGTTCCAGTCGACGGGATGGAAGCGGGAGCGCACCTCCGACTCGCGCAGGAGGCCCGGTTCGGAGGGCAGCTCCAGCAGCCGGGCCGCCTCGGCGTCGAGCCAGACGGTCCCGGCGGCGTTGTCCCAGCGCCAAAGACCGGTCGCGGTCGCGGCCAGGACTTCCTCGGTGCGCATTGCCCCACTTTAAGAAGATGTAGCCCTCAAACGCCACCGGCGGTCCAGGCACCCGCGCCGCTGACGATCCCGGCCGGGGGCCATGGCAATGAAACGGTCCGGTCGCGGGCGGTAGCCTGGGGTGGCTGTATCCGCCCCCAACCGCGAAGACTGGATGAACGACGATGCATCGGTACAGGTCCCACACCTGCGGCGAGCTCCGCGCCTCTGACGTCGGCACCGACGTCCGGCTGAGCGGCTGGCTGCACAATCGCCGAGACCTGGGTGGCATCCTCTTCATCGATCTGCGCGACCACTACGGTCTGGTGCAGCTCGTCGCCCGCCCCGGCACCCCCGGCAACGACGCCCTGGCGAAGCTCACCAAGGAGACCGTCGTCCGGATCGACGGCAAGGTCTCCGCCCGCGGCGCCGACAACGTCAACCCGGAGCTCCCGACCGGCGAGATCGAGATCGAGGTCACCGCGGTGGAGGTGCTGGGCGAGGCCGCCCCGCTGCCCTTCACGATCAACGCCGAGGACGGCGTCAACGAGGAGCGGCGCCTGGAGTACCGCTTCCTCGACCTGCGCCGCGAGCGCATGCACCGCAACATCATGCTGCGCTCCTCCGTGATCGCCTCGATCCGCTCCAAGATGGTGGCCCTCGGCTTCAACGAGATGGCGACGCCGATCCTCACCGCGACCTCCCCCGAGGGCGCGCGTGACTTCGTGGTCCCGTCCCGGCTGAACCCCGGCAAGTTCTACGCGCTGCCGCAGGCCCCGCAGCAGTTCAAGCAGCTGCTGATGATCTCCGGCTTCGACCGCTACTTCCAGATCGCGCCCTGCTTCCGCGACGAGGACGCCCGCGCGGACCGTTCGCCCGGCGAGTTCTACCAGCTCGACGTCGAGATGTCCTTCGTCGAGCAGGAGGACGTCTTCCGCCCGATCGAGAAGCTGATGACCGAGCTCTTCGAGGAGTTCGGCAACGGCCGCCACGTCACCTCGCCGTTCCCGCGCATCCCGTTCCGCGAGTCGATGCTGAAGTACGGCAACGACAAGCCGGACCTGCGCGCCAAGCTGGAGCTCGTCGACATCTCCGACGTCTTCGCGGACTCGGAGTTCAAGGCCTTCGCCGGCAAGCACGTCCGCGCGCTGCCGGTGCCGGACACCGCGGGCCAGTCCCGGAAGTTCTTCGACGGCCTCGGTGACTACGCCGTCGAGCACGGCGCCAAGGGCCTCGCCTGGGTGCGCGTCGGCGAGGACGGCAAGCTGGCGGGCCCGATCGCCAAGTTCCTCACCGAGACGGACGTCAAGACCCTCACCGAGCGGCTCTCCCTCGTCCCCGGCCACGCCGTGTTCTTCGGCGCCGGCGAGTTCGACGAGGTCTCCAAGATCATGTCGGTCGTCCGCGTCGAGGCCGCCAAGCGCGCCGGGCACTTCGAGGACGGCGTCTTCCGGTTCTGCTGGATCGTCGACTTCCCGATGTACGAGAAGGACGAGGACACCGGGAAGATCGACTTCTCGCACAACCCCTTCTCGATGCCCCAGGGCGGTCTGCGGGACCTGGAGGAGAAGGACCCGCTGGACATCCTCGCCTGGCAGTACGACATCGTCTGCAACGGCATCGAGCTGTCCTCCGGCGCCATCCGTAACCACGAGCCCGAGCTGATGATCAAGGCCTTCGAGATCGCCGGCTACGACCGCGAGACCGTGGAGCACGAGTTCGCCGGCATGCTCAAGGCCTTCCGCCTCGGCGCCCCGCCGCACGGTGGCATCGCCCCGGGTGTCGACCGCATCGTGATGCTGCTGGCCGACGAGCCCAACATCCGCGAGACGATCGCCTTCCCGCTGAACGGCAACGCCCAGGACCTGATGATGGGCGCGCCCACGGTGCTGGACGAGACCCGGCTGCGCGAGCTGAACATCCAGCTCCGCAAGCCGGTCGCCTCCGCGAAGGACGCCACAGAGAAGTAGCCCGCCCAGCTGTACCGGGTTTCACGTGAAACAGCCCCTGGCCACCCGGCCGGGGGCTGTTCCGCGTCCCGGCCGCGCCGACGTGCGATCCGATGCGCGCGGGGTCCGCCGGCATGCGTGTGCCACAGCTGCGCGCGTGCGAGTACACGGGCCGAAGGCGTGCGAGGACAAGGGCTGCGCGCATACAAGTACACGAATCACCTGGACGGGTACAGCCGGATGGCCCCGCAGCCGGATTGGCCGGGCCCGGCTGCGGCAAAGACTGCCTGGGCCGACATCGGCACGGCGCACCCCCGCCGCGCCGCACAGCCCCGCGGCTTCGCCACCGACTGCTCAGGAGCCCCTCCGTGCCCGTGCCCCGTTCGAGCGTTCCTCTGCGGCTCCCGTACGTCGTGTGCGCCGTGCTCACCCTCCTGCTGGCCGGGTGCGCCACGGACGGCATCGCCGGCAGGAGCGAGATCGGCACCCTGACGAAGACCACGGGCGCCCCGGGCCCGCCGGGAGCGGCTGCGTCCGTCGCCCCGCCCGTACCGCCGCCGGCCCCGCCGCGCGAGATCCCCGGGCTCGGGCCGCGGACCAGGGCGGCGATCCCCGCCGGTACCCGCCAGGCGTTCGTCGTCACCGGCGAGTCCGCGGACTCCAACCGCTCCACCGCCGTGCTCTACACCCGCGACGGCCCCACCGCGGACTGGCGGGCGGCCATGGCGCCCTGGCCCGCCCACAACGCCCTGAACGGCTGGACGGGCGAGCACTGGGAGGGCGACCTGCGTTCACCCGTCGGCGTCTTCACGCTGACCGCGGCCGGCGGCCGCCTCGACCCCCCGGCCACGGCGTTCCCGTACGACCTGAGCCCCGACTTCAAGGTGGAGGGCGAGGGCTTCCACGGGGAGCCGCTGGAGGGCTCCTTCGACTACGTCGTCGCCATCGACTACAACCGCCTCCCCGGCACCTCCCCCCTGGACCACACCCGCCCGCTCGGCGCGGAGCGCGGCGGCGGCATCTGGATCCACGTCGACCACGGCGGCCCCACCCAGGGCTGCGTCTCGCTCACCGAGGACCGGATGAAGGAACTGCTGGGCCTCCTCGACCCGGCCGAGGAGCCCGTCGTCGTCATGGGGGACGCCGCGTCCCTGAGCAGCTGAAGTCGCTGCGCGCCGGGTTCGCGGACCGTAATCTGGGGACTGCCCGACCGGTTCTTGAGGAGGCAGGCGTGAGCGTGGTCGACGACAGTGTGCTGACCCAGGAGGTCTTCGAGGACCTGGCCCGTCATGCCATACGCGCGGAGGAAGCGCTGCGTCTGGAGTTCGTGAACGGGAAACTGGGTGTCAAGGCTGTGCCGGACGGGGATCACGGGCGGATCATCGCCTGGCTTACGCAGATGTGCATGCAATCGGATCCGCGTAACTGGCTTTTCGCGGAGCAGGGCCTGCGCATCGAGACATACCGGAGGGGCAACGCCCGTCCGGATGGGGCGCTGGCCCGGCTGGACGCCTTCGTCGGCCAAGGTGAATGGGCGGACCCCGCCGCCGTCCTCATGCTCGTCGAGGTCACCTCGTACGACGACGACACCGACCTCCGTGACCGGGTCGAGAAGCCGCGTGCGTACGCGGAGACCGGTGTCCCCGTGTACCTGCTCATCGACCGCGACAGCTACGAGGTCAAGGTGCACTCCCAGCCCGACGGTGTGCGGTACGAGACGGTGGTGACGGTCCCGTTCGGCAAGACTGTCCGGCTGCCCGACCCGGTGGGCATCGAGCTGGACACCGAACCGCTCAAGAACTGGGTCCGCTGACCGGAGCCGGCTACGCGAGGAGGGGCGGGACCGCCGGTGCGGTCCCGCCCCTCCTCGCGTACGTACGAGCCTCTTACTCGGGCTTCTCCTCCAGGCGCGGGAACAGCACCGCACCCTTCGTCACCGTCGCGCCCGGCGCCAGCCGGCCCCAGTCGGCGGCCTCGCCCATGCGCTGGCCGGAGAGCGCGCCCAGGGACTCCTCGGCGCCCAGGGACTCCCACAGCTTCTGCGAGGTGTCCGGCATGACGGGGTTCAGCAGAACCGCGACACCGCGCAGCGCCTCGGCGGCCGTGTAGAGGATCGTCGCGAGGCGGGCCCGGCCCTCCGGCGACTCGTCCTTGGCGACCCTCCACGGCTCCTGCTCCGTGATGTAGCCGTTGACCTGCTTCACGAAGTCGAAGATCGACAGGATGCCGCCCTGGAAGTCCAGCTCCTCGCCGATCTTCCGGTCTGCCTCGGCGACGGCCTTCGTCAGCCCGTCCCGTACCGCCTGCTCGGGCTCGCCCGCCGCCGTGGCCTCGGGGAGCGCGCCGCCGTAGTACTTGCCGACCATCGCCGCCAGGCGCGAGGCCAGGTTGCCGTAGTCGTTGGCGAGCTCGGAGGTGTAGCGGGCGGTGAAGTCCTCCCAGGAGAACGAGCCGTCGCTGCCGAAGGCGATGGCCCGCAGGAAGTACCAGCGGTACGCGTCCACGCCGAAGTGCGAGGTCAGGTCCTGCGGCTTGATGCCCGTCAGGTTCGACTTCGACATCTTCTCGCCGCCGACCATCAGCCAGCCGTTGGCGACGACCTTGCCGGGCAGCGGCAGCCCCTGTGCCATCAGCATCGCGGGCCAGATCACCGCGTGGAAGCGCAGGATGTCCTTGCCGACCAGGTGCACGTTCGCCGGGAACGTGGCGTCGAACTTCTCCTGGTTGGCGCCGTAGCCGACCGCCGTCGCGTAGTTGAGCAGCGCGTCGACCCACACGTAGATGACGTGCTTGTCGTCCCACGGGACCGGGACGCCCCAGTCGAAGGTCGAGCGCGAGATCGACAGGTCCTGGAGACCCTGCTTCACGAAGTTCACGACTTCGTTGCGGGCCGACTCGGGCTGGATGAACCCGGGGTTGGCCGCGTAGAACTCAAGCAGCTTCGGGCCGTACTGGCTCAGCTTGAAGAAGTAGTTCTCCTCCTTGAGGATCTCCACCGGCTTCTTGTGGATCGGGCACAGCTTCGTGCCGTCCTCCGCCTCGATGAGGTCGCCGGGGAGCTTGTACTCCTCGCAGCCCACGCAGTAAGGGCCCTCGTACCCGCCCTTGTAGATCTCGTCCTTGTCGTACAGGTCCTGCACGAACTCCTGCACCCGGTCGGTGTGCCGCTTCTCCGTCGTACGGATGAAGTCGTCGTTCCCGATGCCGAGGTGCTCCCAGAGGGGCTTCCAGGACTCCTCGACGAGCTTGTCGCACCACGCCTGGGGCGTGACGTTGTTCGCGTCGGCCGTGCGCATGATCTTCTGACCGTGCTCGTCCGTGCCGGTGAGGTACCACACCTTCTCGCCGCGCTGGCGGTGCCAGCGGGTGAGCACGTCGCCTGCGACGGTCGTGTAGGCGTGGCCCAGGTGAGGAGCGTCGTTGACGTAGTAAATGGGGGTCGAGACGTAGAAGCTCTTCACGTCCTCGCCCCCCTGCTTCTCTGATCCAGTGGCCGCCATGGTCGAAATCCTAACGGTCCGTGGGAGATCCACTCGCACCGATATATCCGGCGCCGGGCGGGGGCGGCCCCGTGGAGAGCTTTGCGAAACATCGCTTCCCGTAGCAAAGACGCATCCTGGGATGGAGTGGACACGCATGCACGAGGCAGAGGACATCACGATGCGGGTACTGGTCGCCGAGGACGAGGAGATCCTGGCTGAGCTGGTCGCCACCGGGCTGCGCCGGGCGGGGTTCGCCGTCGACACGGTCTACAGCGGTGACGCCGCCCAGGCCTACCTGGGACTGCACGACTACGACGTCGTCGTCCTGGACCGCGACCTGCCCCGGGTGCACGGCGACGACGTGGCCCGCGGACTCGTGGCCTCCGGCTCCCGCACCAGGATCCTGATGCTCACCGCCGCCGGGTCCATGGAGGACCGCGTCTCCGGGCTCGACCTGGGCGCGGACGACTACCTGGGCAAGCCCTTCGAATTCCCCGAGCTGGTGTCCCGGGTACGCGCGCTGCGGCGGCGCAGCGCCCGCCCCGTGCCGCCGCAGCTGGTGCGGTACGGGATCCGGCTCGACACCGTCCGGCGGTCCGCGACCCGGGACGGGCGGGAGCTGGACCTCTCGCCGAAGGAGTTCACCGTGCTCCAGCTGCTCCTGGAGGCGGACGGCGGGACGGTCAGCGCGGAGGAGCTGCTGGAGCGGGCCTGGGACGCCAACGCCGACCCCTTCACCGGGGCCGTCCGCGTCTGCATGAGCAAGCTGCGCGGCAAGCTCGGTGAACCGGCCGTGATCCGCACCGTGCAGGGTGTCGGGTACGCCCTGTGAAGCATCCGGCCCGGGTGCCGCACTCCACGATCAGGACCCGGATCGCACTCGTGTACGGCGGGGTCTTCCTGGTGCTCGGCACCGCCCTGCTCGCCACCGTCAACCTGGCCTCCCGCGCCGGTACGGACTCGCAGGCCCGCTCCATCGCCCGCACGGCCGCCGTCGTCCAGCCCGGCTACGCGGTGAACGGCCCCCTCATCACCCGCCGGCGCCTCGGTCCGCCGACCGTCTACGACCTCACCGACCACGTCAGCGACGCGGCCGGCCACCAGCTGCTCATCTGGTCCGCCGCCTCGCTGCTCGTGATGACGGCCTGCGCGGTGGGCGTCGGGTGGTGGACCGCGGGGCGGGTCCTGCGGCCCGTCCACGCCATGACCGCGAAGGCGCGCCGGCTCTCCGAGCACACGCTGCACGAGCGGATCGCCTCCAGCGGCCCCGACGACGAGCTGAAGGAGCTGGGCGACACCCTCGACGCGCTGCTCGCCCGGCTGGAGAGGGCCTTCGACAGCCAGCGGCGGTTCATCGCCAACGCCTCGCACGAGCTGCGGACCCCACTGGCCACCCAGCGCGCGGCGATCCAGGTCGGCCTGGACGACCCGACGCCGGACGACCTCGTACGGACCCGGCAGACGCTCCTGGACAACAACCGGCGCAGCGAGCGGCTCATCGAGGGACTGCTGGTGCTGGCGCGCAGCGAGCGCGGGCTCGCCGAGGGCGAGCGGGAACACGTGGACCTGGCCGGGGTGGTGGCCGAGGAGGCGGGCCGGCACCCGGGGGTGACCGTGGACGCGGCCCCGTGCGCGGTGCGGGGCAACCGGATGCTGCTGGCCCAGCTGGTGGCGAACCTGCTGGCCAACGCGGTGACGTACAACGTGCCCGGCGGGACGGTGGAGGTGTCGCTGGCCACCGTGGGAGAACGCGGGGTGCTCCGGGTGTGCAACACCGGGCCGGTGGTGGACGAGGCCGACATCCCCGGCCTGTTCGAGCCGTTCCGGCGGGGCGAGGGCAAGGACCGGATGGGGCCCGGCTCAGGGCTCGGGCTCTCCATCGTGCGGTCCATAGCGGTGGCGCACGGCGGTACGGTCACGGCGGTGCCGGGCCCGGAGGGCGGCCTCGCCGTGACCGTACGTCTGCCGGTCGCTCAGGCGCCCGCGGCGACCCACGCGGGCAGTGCGGCGAGCACCTCGCGGTAGAACGCGGCGTCCCCGACCTCGCGCGGGGCGGGGCCCGCGTGGAAGAAGCCGGCGTTCGGGGCATCCAGCTTCCGCAGGAAGTCGAAGCCCTTCGAGTCCTGCTCGCCGAACGCGACGAACTGGAAGAACAGCGGCAGCCGTGCCGCGTCCGCCAGCGCCTGGCGGGCGGCCTGCTTGGCGTCCGGCGGCCCGTCCGTCTGGAAGATCACCAGCGACGGACCGGTGGACCCGGACTTCTCGTAGTGCGCGACGACCTCTTCGACGGCGCGGTGGTAGTTGGTCCGGCCGAGCCGGCCGAGGCCCGCGTTCAGCTCGTCGATCCGGCCCTCGTGGCCGGACAGCTCGACCGTGCCGGTGCCGTCGATGTCCGTCGAGAAGAAGACGACCTGGACGGTGGCGCTCTCGTCCAGGTGCGCGGCGAGGGCGAGGGTGCGGTCGCCCAGGTGCTGGGCGCTGCCGTCCTTGTAGAACGGCCGCATGGAGCCGGAGCGGTCCAGGACCAGGTAGACGGTGGCGCGCAGACCGGTCAGCCCGTGCGCCTTCAGCCCGGCCTGGGCGGCCTTGTACGGGGCGACGAGCTCGGGCGCGCGGGACTTGACCCGGGCGAGCGAGAGCGCGGGCTTGCCGTCGGCGGGGGCGGGAGCGGCCTCCGCGGCGACGGGCTCTGCGGTGACCGGCTCGGGGGCGGGTACGGGGGCCGGCTCGGGGGTGGCCTCTGCGGTGACCGGTGCCGGTGCCGGCACGGCGGCGATTTCCGCTTCCGGTTCCGGGTCCATGTCGATGGTGATCGGCTCGGGCGCGGTCTCGGCGGCGACCGGCTCGGGGGCGGGCGCGGCGACCGGTGCGGGGGTCTCGGCCGGGGCCTCGACGGGCTCCGGGGCCTCGACGGGCTCCGGGGCCACGACAGCCGCCGCCTCCTCGGCCGGCTCGGGCTTCGGCTCCGCCTTCGGTTCCGGCTTCGGTTCCGCTTCGGGCTTTGCCTCCGCGGCCTTCGTCCGGGGCCCGGAGCCCTGCGGCGGAACCGTGGGGGTGGCCTTGGGGGTGGGGGCGGCGGCCTTGTCGAAGGCGGCTGCCACCAGGTCCGTCGCCAGGTCGTCCTTGTCCTTGGCGGACCGGGAGGAGGCGGAGGAGGCCGGGGCCGGGACGGATGCCTTGGCGGCCGGGGCGGGTTCGGGCTCCGACTCGGCCTGCGCGGCCGGTTCGTCCACCGCCACCGGTGCCGGCTCCGTGGACCGGGTGCGCTCGCCCTGGGGCGGGACCGTGGCCGTCGTCGGGCCGTCCTGCTCCGTGGCGTCACGGCCGAACACCTTGCGCAGCATGCTCCGAATGCCCATGGGCGAGGCCTTTCACGTGAGTTGGGTGCGATGAATGTCCGTACTGCGGGAATTGATCCCTGGCCAGGGCGGATACGTAAGGTTAGCGGCCGGATCCGGCCGTTCGGTGGCGCGGCCCGCCTGAGGGACAACCGAGCCGAAACCGATCCCGGACCGAGTCCTGCAACTGTGCGGTGGTGGTCTGATGTACGTCATTCACATGTATTTCTGTAGTGCCGAGTTGCCTGGTTGACGGACATGTCCGGGGCCGTGCGCAACGGGAGGCAATAGAGTCGGAAGCATGGTTTCCGGTGAGGCGCCGCAGGCGGCGGGCAGCGTTCGGGTCGACGTCTGGATCTGGTCGGTCCGGCTGACGAAGACACGGGCGCAGGCAGCCGCCGCCTGTCGCGCGGGTCATGTGAGGGTGGCGGGCGAGCGGGCCAAGCCGGCCCAGGCGTTGCGCGTCGGCGACGAGGTGCGGATGCGGCACGCGGGCCGGGACCGGGTGGTGGTCGTCTCGAAGATCGTGAAGAAGCGGGTCGGGCCGCCGGTGGCCGCTGAGTGCTTCGTCGACAACAGCCCGCCCCCGCCGCCGCGCGAGGCCGCGATCCAGGTTCCGGTGCGGGACCGGGGGGCGGGGCGGCCGACGAAGCGGGACCGGCGCGAGATGGACCGGTTGCGGGGGGACGGGCCGCCCGCGGAGTGACCTGGTCCGGTACGGCGCCAGGAGCGCGGTACCGGGTACGGGTCAGGGCTGCGGGGACGCGATCGCCCTGGCCGCCGCCACCTCCTGGCGCAGTGGGGCCAGTACGCCCTCGTCGTCGCCCGGGAGTTCGGCGCGCACCTCTGTCAGGACCTCGCTCGCCCTGATGCCGGCCGCGAGTTCGAGGAGCTGCCGGCGCACCTCGGCCACCTCGGCCGGTTCCGGTTCCGGGGCGCCGTGGTTGACGCGTACCCGGGCGGCGGTCGTCGCGTCCACGATGCGTTCCACCGCGACGACCAGCGGCCACCACGCGGCGGCCCGCGGCCCGGTCGGCGGCGGTTCCGTCAGGGCGCGCTGGAACTCCGAGCGCACGGACGACAGATCGCGGTAGATGCGGCGGCGGGCCCGGACCCGTTCCGCCCGGTCGCCCGGGGACTCCGGTTCGAAGGCGTACGCCACGTAGTCCGCGATGTCCGTCACCGCGTCGGCCAGCCGGTGGCCGATCCGGGTGTGCCAGCTCTCCGGCCACAGCAGGTATCCGGCCACCAGCACGATGCCGCAGCCGATCAGGCTGTCCAGGAAGCGCGGCCAGACCAGGTGCACGCCCTGGTGGTTGAGCAGATCGGACAGGAGCAGGATGACCGGCGTGACGGCCGCCGTCTGGAAGGCGTAACCCTTCGCGGTGAACGCCGGGATCAGCGCGGCGAGGACCATCATCACCGGCACGTCCCACCAGCCGATCGGCACCTCGGCGAGCACCGGCGCCGCGATGACGAGGCCCGCCGCCGTGCCCACGGAGCGCAGCACCGCGCGGGAGAACACCGAGCCGAAGTCGGGCTTGAGGACGAAGGTGACGGTGAGCGCAACCCAGTAGGAGCGCGGCACGTCGAACAGCGAGGTCAGCGACTGGGCCAGCCCGATGCAGAGCGCGAGGCGCAGCCCGTACCGCCAGGAGGGGCCGGAGAGCAGGACGTTGCGCGTGGCGCGCCGGATCCGTACACCGAGCGCGGCCGGGCGGCCGAGCCGGTCGTCGACGTTGTACGGATCGGGATCGGCCTTGTGGACGACGGCGGCGGCGTGCCGCAGGGCGGCGTCCACGGCCAGCGTCGCGGGTGACTCCGGTGCGGGCAGGGCGGGTTCGCCGCCGCCCGTGCGGCTCTCCTCGATGTCGTCGGCCAGGGACCGTACCGCCGCCGGGATCTCGGGCGGCAGCGGTCGCCGCCGCAGGTGCACCGCCGGGGCGGCCTCCACGAGCGGGATGACGACGTTGAGCTGGGACAGCAGCCGGACCATGGCGCCGCTGCGGCCGTGGTAGCGGGCGCGCCGGGCCAGGATCAGGTCGTAGGAAGTGTTGAGGGAGTGGGTGACGGCCTGCCGCTTCTCCTCGTACTCGTCGGTGCCGGCGGCGGCGAGCAGGTCCGCGACCGCGCAGTACGTGCCGGCGACCGAGACCCGTTCCGCCAGCTTCCGCCGCAGCGGCCAGGCCAGCAGGGTCAGTACGAGGACGAAGAGTCCGCCGAGCGTCAGCAGCAGCGGCGCCACCCACCAGGGGTCCGGCATCGGAAGCCCGGCGCCCACCACCGAGTTGAGCAGGAGCAGCAGCCCGGACACGGAGGCCACGGCGCCGATCGTCGACATCATCCCGGAGACGAGCCCGATGACCGTCAGCACGGCGACGGCCGCCCAGCCGGTCCCGAACACGAGCGTGCCGACCATGATGCCGAGCGCGCCGAACAGCTGCGGCACGGCGATGTTGAGGATGCGCATCCGGTACGCGTCGGCGGTGTCGCCGATCACGCCGGAGAGCGCGCCCATCGAGACGAGCGCCCCGTACACCGGCCGGTCGACGGCGAACCCGACGGCCAGCGGCGCGGCCAGGGCGACGGAGGCGCGGGCGACGGCGGCCCAGGGGACGGGGGTGGGCTGCGGGCGCAGACCGTACCTCAGCCAGACGGGAGGCATCCCCCGCCGCGGCGCTGCCGCGGAGCCGGTTGCGGCCAATGCGTCCCCCTGTGGTGTGCGGCGGTCAGCTTCGGTATCCCTCGACCTCGTCGGCCGGGCGGACCCGCGCCTGTGACGGGTCCTCCCCGAACTCGCTCAGTGCGCGGCGCTGCCTCAGCAGGTCCCAGCACTGGTCGAGCCGGACCTCCACCGTACGCAGTCGCTCCTGCTCGTCGGCGGTGAGGCCCGGGTCGCGGGCGCCCCGGTCGCGCAGGCTCCGCTCCTCCGCGACGAGTCCGTCGATGCCGCCGATGATGTCGTGCTCCTGCTTGTCCATGATGTTCTCTCCGTCTCGATGGTGGCGGTTGCCGTGTGTTGCCGGGGCTGCGGTTCAGCGGTGGCCGTGGTGGCGCAGCACGATGACGGTCTTGCCCCGGGCCCCGCCCGTGCGGTTGCGGTCCAGGGCCTGCGGGGCCTTTTCCAGGGGGAGTTCGATGTCGATGGGCACGCGGAGCACTCCTTGCGTCGCACCCGCCGCCAGGACGTCCAGCAGTACGGGGCTCGGGTCGAGCGCGAAGTCGATGCCGCACACGCCGTCGGGGAGCGCGGCCCCGCCCGCGACGCCCCGGGTGCTGAGCGCGACCCCGCCGGCCCGGACCGACGCGGCGTGGGCGGCGAACGCCGTCGGGGAGTCGGACACCAGGTCGGCCAGCGCGTCGATGCCGTCCGGGCAGACCGCGCGTATCGCGTCGGCCGCCGGGCCCGCCGTGGTGTCGATCGTGGCGGCGGCGCCCAACGAGCCCATCCTGGACCGCTCGTCACCGCGCACCGCCGCGACGACGCGCACGTCACGGGCTTTGGCGAGCTGGGTCAGACAGCTCCCGACGCCGCCCGCCGCGCCGATGACCAGCAGGCTCTCGTGGCCGCGCAGCACCGCCGCCTCCAGGATCTGCGCCGCCGCCATCCCGGCCGACGGCAGCGCGGCGGCGGTCCGGGCGTCCAGGCCGAGCGGGACGAGGGTGATCGCGGCGTCCTGCGGGACGCAGACGTAGTCGCAGTACGTACCGGCGCCGACCGTCGGCCCGGTCCGGCCGAAGACCTTGTCACCGACCCGGAAGCGGTTGTCGCCGCTGCCGATCATGTCGACCCGGCCCGCGAAGTCCACGCCGACGACCAGCGGGAACACGTGCGGGACCTGCCCCTCCAGGGAGCCGTCGGCCGTCTGCCAGTCGGAGGGGTTGAGGGAGGCGTACTCGATCCGCACCCGTACCTCACCGGCCGCCGGTTCCGGCTTGGGGAGCTCCACCAGTGCGGGGTCGGCCCGGAACGCGCCGACGGCGATGGCTCGCATACGGAAGACCTCCCAGTCGCCCCCGGCAGTGCACGCAATCCACTCTTCCCCGGCCCGCCCGCGCCCGCACGTCGGCGATCAGCGCGTCCGTCGCGGCGTCATACGCCGGGCGCCACCGGTGCCGGCGGCGGCAGCACCCTGCGGGTCCAGATCCGCGCCGCGACCGCGCACACCGCCAGGGCCAGCCCCGTGCCGAAGACGATCCACACCGTCGTGCGCAGGGACGCCGTCAGCGCGTCGTAGACCGCCGCAGCCCCGTCCGTCTCGTTGCCCGGCACCTCGGCCAGCACCCGGTTGCGGGCGTAGGCCAGCGCCCCGCGCAGCAGCAGCGCGCCGACCGCGAAGCCGGCCCCGGCGACGGCGGTGGCGGACAGCGCGGCGAGCGCGGAGCCCCGGCGGCCGGGCCCGCCCCGCACCCAGGCCAGGACCACGGCGAGCAGCGCGAACACCAGGGTGCCGACGGCGGGCCAGATGCTCGCGGCGCGCAGCCACCGGAAGCTCTGCCGAAGCTGGTCGGCCCGGTCGGCGGAGACGATCTGGATGTCCGTGTGCTCGATGGGGATGCGGTCGGCGAACGGCACCCCGTTGTCCAGCAGGTTCTGTTTCACCTGTTCCGTCACGGGCGCCAGGTCGATGGTGACGCTCTCGCCGCTCCCGCCGTCCAGCGCGGCGGTGACGGCCTCGTGGGCGGTGCGGTTGGCGGCGTTCCAGGCCGCCTGGAAGGCGTCGGTGGTGGTGAAGGACTTCACGGCCTGGTGCAGGAAGCCGCGCACGGTGTCCCCGAGCGGACCGACGTCGATCTGCTTCATCGCCTCGTCGGTGATCAGGTCGGCCACGGTGTTCTGCACATCGGGGTCGGAGGCGAGCGGCGCGACGGCGGCGACGTAACGGTCGGTGTCGTCGATCTCCAGATCGACCCAGGCGGAGAGCGCGCTCAGCGGCACCAGGACGGCGAGCAGCACCAGCAGTACCGCCGAGAGCGCCGTCGAGAAGTAGGTCCGCACCCCACCAGGGAATCCCGGATGCGCCGGGAACGCTCGGGCCGTGAGCCATTCGAGTTGCCGGGAGCCGCGACCAGGTGTGCTCTGGAGGGACACGGAGGGGGAGAGCGGAAGGAGCTTCCCGTCATGGCCGCACACGCTTCGGTGCAGGCGCGCGGAACGCGCGCACGGGCACAGAGCCACTCCACCCTCAGCTGGGCACTGCCCGTCACCTTCGGGGTGATCCTCGGCTGGTACGCGACGTCCATCGTCCGGGGCGGCGGTGTGCTCACCGGCGGGCAGCTCGCCCTCGGCCTGATCTCCGGCGCCGTTCTCGCGGCCCTCTGCTTCGGCCTGGGCCGGATGCAGAAGCGGCTGCCGGTCGAACTGCGGGCGACGGCCTACGGCGCCCTGTTCGGCGGCTCGGTCGGCTTCCTCTACAGCCTCTCCGGCAAGAGCGTGCTCGCGGCCTCGGTGCTGGGCCTGCTGACCGGTGCGGGCATGCTGATCGCCGCGTTCTACACCTTCTACACGCACGAGAAGTGAGCGTCCCACCGCCTCCGGCCCACCGGCTCCGGCTCCCCGTCAGCGATCCTTGACCTTCTCCGCGGGGGAAGGCCAAGGATCGGCGTGCCGGGCGGGCACCGCCCGGCACGAGGAGGCACGAGGTGACGGACACGGGGCACGCACCGACACCGGCGCGGTGCGCTGTGACGGCACGGTGCGGGCCCGCACGGTCGCGGTGACCGGGCGGGCCCGTACCCGTTCCGTGCCTGGCGTCAGGCGCGCACCACGGTCACCGGGCACGCGGCGTGCTGGGTGACGTGGAGGCTGACCGAGCCGAGCAGGGTGGCCTTGAAGCCGCTGTACCCGCGTGCGCCGACCACCAGCAGGTTCGCGCCCTCGGCCCGGTCCAGCAGGGACTGCGCCGGGTTGCCGATCACCACGACCTTGCTGATCGCGGCGGCCCCCACGGCGCCGAGTGCCTCCTCCAGCGCCTCGGTGAGCGAGACGGTGGCCATGGCCTGTGGGTCGAAGTCCTCCGGCAGGCCCGGCATCATGGACGCCCAGCTGGTGGCGGGGTACTCCCAGCTGTTGACGGCCTCGACCGTGTCACCGGTCAGCTCCGCCTGGCGTACGGCCCAGTGCAGTGCCTTGATCGACGACTCGGAGCCGTCAACGCCCACCACGATCCTGCCCATCTCTGCCTCCAGCTCGGTTCGGCTCGATTGCGCGGGTGCGGCGTACGGAGTCCGCGCATCCGCAGGTCCTGCGGATGTCCCGCGACGCACCCTCCCGCCCAACTCTAGTCAAACCGGACGAAACCACAGCGCGTGGGTCGGTCAGGCCTGCCGGAGACCGGCGAGCTGCTGCTCGAACGGGACGACCTCGTCGTCCGGGCCGGGGGCCCGGGACGCCCCGGAGACGGCCCGGCCGCCGGTGACCGCGCTCGCCAGTTCGCCGCCCGCGCGACGGATCCGGGCCGGCAGGCCGTCGGTGTACTCGTCGCCGGACGCGCCCCAGTCCTCCGAGGCGGCGTACACCGACGTCGGCAGCGTGACGGCTCGCAGATAGGCGAAGAGCGGACGCATGGCGTGCTCAAGGACCAGCGAGTGCCGGGCGGTGCCGCCGGTCGCGGCGACGACGACGGGCTTCCCGGTCAGCGCGGTGTTCTCGACGAGGTCGAAGAACGACTTGAACAGTCCGCTGTAGGAGGCGGTGAAGACCGGGCTGACGGCGATCAGCCCGTCCGACTCCGTCACCGCGCCGATCGCTTCCTCCAGCGTGGCCGAGGGAAATCCGGTGACCAGGTGGTTGGCGATGTCGACGGCCAGGTCACGCAGCTCGATCAGCCGGACGTCGACCGGGCGGTCCTGCTCGGCCTCCAGCCGTTCCCGGGCGGCGCCGGCCAGCCGCTCGGCCAGCAGCCGGGTCGAGGACGGGCTGCTCAGCCCGGCCGACACGGCGACGATCCTCAGGGGTTCGGTGGCGAACACGGTGTCAGCTCTCCTTCGTGCCGGCGGCGACGACGGCGGGGTGCAGTGGCGCGGACTCGGGGACCCCGGCCGGCCGCAGGGCGGCGAACTCCTTGCGCAGCACGGGTACGACCTCCTCGCCGAGGATGTCGAGCTGCTCCAGGACGGTCTTGAGCGGAAGCCCCGCGTGGTCCATCAGGAACAGCTGGCGCTGGTAGTCACCGACGGTGTCCCGGAAGGACAGCGTCCGCTCGATGACCTCCTGCGGGGAACCCACGGTCAGCGGCGTCTGCTGGGTGAAGTCCTCCATCGAGGGGCCGTGTCCGTAGACCGGCGCGTTGTCGAAGTACGGACGGAACTCCCGTACCGCGTCCTGCGAGTTCTTCCGCATGAACACCTGGCCGCCGAGGCCCACGATGGCCTGCTCGGCGGTGCCGTGCCCGTAGTGGGCGTAGCGCTGCCGGTAGAGGTTCACCATCTTCGCCGTGTGCTCGATGGGCCAGAAGATGTTGTTGTGGAAGAAGCCGTCGCCGTAGTACGCGGCCTGCTCGGCGATCTCCGGGGAGCGGATCGAGCCGTGCCAGACGAACGGCGGTACGCCGTCCAGCGGGCGCGGGGTCGCGGTGAAGGACTGCAGCGGGGTACGGAACTTGCCCTCCCAGTCGACGACGTCCTCGCGCCACAGCTTGTGCAGCAGGGCGTAGTTCTCGATGGCGAGCGGCATGCCCTGGCGGATGTCCTTGCCGAACCAGGGGTAGACCGGTCCGGTGTTGCCCCGGCCCATCATCAGGTCGACGCGGCCGTCGGCGAGGTGCTGGAGCGTGGCGTAGTCCTCGGCGATCTTCACCGGGTCGTTGGTGGTGATCAGCGTCGTGGACGTGGAGAGGATCAGCTTCTCGGTGCGGGCGGCGATGAAGCCGAGGGTGGTGGTGGGCGAGGACGGGACGAACGGCGGGTTGTGGTGCTCACCGGTCGCGAAGACGTCGAGGCCGACCTCCTCGGCCTTCTGCGCGATGGCGATCGTGTTCTTGATCCGCTCGTGCTCGCTCGGCGTCCGGCCGGTCGTGGGGTCGGTGGTGACGTCCCCGACGGTGAAGATCCCGAACTGCATGGCGCCCGCCTCCAAGATTGTTGAACGTTGAACTATGTGAACACACCCTACAACGGAGTGCCCCGCCTCCCTATTCCACGGCATCGCACGGCCGCCGGCCATCGCACACGGACGGTCGCGAAGAGCTACGAGCGGCTGCGGACAGTTCCGCTCAGCGCACTGCCGGTATCAGGACCGCTCGCCGTCGCCCGCGACATGCTGCGGGTCCCCGCCGAGCAGGTGCTCCCTGCCCCACGCCCCGAGCGGGGCCAGTGCGGCGTTCAGGGACGTGCCGAGCGGGGTGAGGCCGTACGTGACGCGGCGGACGGCTCCCTCGAAGGCCTCCTCGCGGAAGACGATGCCCGCCGTCTCCAGCTCCCGCAGGTGTGAGGCGAGGACCTTCTCGGTGACGCCGGGAAGCGCGCGCCGCAGCTCACCGAAGCGGCTGGGTTCGACGTCCAGCGCCCACAGGATGAGCACCTTCCACTTGCCGCCGACCACGTCGATCGCCGCGTCGATTCCGCACACGTAACTGTCTCGCCGGGTCACCCGCAGAGTTTAAGGGCTGTCCCGTAATCCCTGGCGGGCGCTCGACGACAGCTACGGCACCTCGCTGCGTTGTCGAAACGCCCGAATACATCCAGTATGCGGACGCTCCTCCGCCTTGCGATGCACCGCATCTGACGCCGAGCGCTGATCCACCAGGGATTACGGGACAGCCCTTAGGGTAACCACCCACAAAATAGTGCGTACTTGATCGTCTTCCGGGCGGATACGAGCCTGGTGGGCATGGACCACGACACCTCTTCCCGATCTTCCCGAACGCCTGTCACCCTCCTCGGCCTCGGTGACATGGGCACGGCTCTCGCCCACGCCTGGCTGGCCGCCGGGCACCCGCTGACCGTCTGGAACCGCACCCCGGCGAAGGCCGGGGCCCTGGTCCGCGAGGGCGCCCGCACCGCGCCCACACCGGCCGCCGCGATCGCCTCGGCCACCGGCCCCGTGGTGCTCTGCCTGCTGGACGACGCCTCCGTGACCGAGGTCCTGGACGGCGCCGGCCTCGGCGGCAAGGACCTCGTCAACCTGACCACCGGCACTCCGGAACAGGCCCGGGACCTGGCCCGCCGCTCCGAGGCGCGCGGCGCCCGCTTCCTGGACGGCGGAATCATGGCCGTACCCCCGATGATCGGCCGCCCGGAGACCGGCGGATACGTCTTCTACAGCGGCGACCGGGAGCTGTTCGAGCGCCACCGCGAAACGCTGGAGGCCCCCGCCGGGGCCAGGTTCACCGGCACCGACCCCGGCCACGCGGCCCTGCACGATGTGGCCCTGCTCAGCGCGATGACCGGCATGTTCGCTGGCATCGCGCACGCCTTCGCCCTGGTGGACGACGAGAAGGACCTCGACCGGACCGCGTTCGCCGCCCTGCTCACGGACTGGCTGCGCGCCATGGCCGGCTCGGCGCAGGGGATGGCCGCCCAGCTGGAGAGCGGCGACTACACGGAAGGCGTCGTCTCCAACCTGGCCATGATGGCGGCGGGCAACGACACGCTCCTGGCTGCGGCGGCCGACCAGTCGGTCGACCCCCGCCTGCTCACCCCGTACATGGACCTGATGCGCCGCCGTGTGACCCAGGGCCACGGCGCCGAGGGCCTCGCGGGGACGGTCGGGCTGCTGCGGGGGGTGTGAGGGGTGTGAGGGGGCGGGCCCGCCGGGTCCCTGTCCGCGCCTCCTGCGCCGGAAGGCCAGTGGGACGTCCGCTTCGCCGATGCGGCGGCAGCCAAGGGCTGGGAGAGTCTGGGCCGGCAGGCCCGCAGCAACACGTATCGACGGGCCCGGCCCGCATGATGAGCCGCCGCACCGGGCCCGTGCGCGCTACGATCGCGCCATGACCTCCGTACCGTGCCGGAACTGGTGGCGCTCCTTCTAGGGGCGGCCACCTCTTCTGCGCGGGACCAGGGCCGTTCGACATGGACGGCCCTTTTTCTCTGCCCCTTTCCGGTACGGGTTCCTCGTCCGGCGGGCCGTCCTCCACGCACACACCGACGCGAGGAGAGACCACTCATGACCACGACCACGCCCACACCTGCGGCCTTCGCCGATGCCGCCCCGGCCGGGACCCTGGAGGCCCGGATCCGGCGCCACCCGGAGCGGTTCCGGGTGATGACCGGGGACCGGCCCACCGGGGCGCTCCACCTCGGGCACTACTTCGGCACGCTCCACAACCGGGTGCGGCTCCAGGACCTCGGGGTCGAGGTGTTCGTGCTCGTCGCGGACTACCAGGCACTGACCGACCGGGACGTGGTCGAGCGGCTCGGGGCGACGGTGGAGGGGCTGCTGCTGGACTACCTGGCCGTCGGCATCGACCCGGAACGTGCGGTGATCTTCAACCACAGCGCCGTGCCCGCGCTCAACCAGCTGCTGCTGCCGTTCCTGAGCCTGGTCTCCGTCGCGGAGCTGGGCCGCAACCCCACGGTCAAGGACGAGATCGCGCACTCCCGGCAGGCCGCCGTCAGCGGGCTGATGTACACCTACCCCGTCCACCAGGCCGCCGACATCCTGTTCTGCAAGGGCAATCTGGTGCCCGTCGGCCAGGACCAGCTGCCCCACCTCGAAATGACCCGGACCGTCGCCAGACGGTTCAACGAGCGGTACGAACAGGTCTTCCCGGAACCCGAGGCACTGCTCTCCGCCACACCGCTGCTGCTCGGCACCGACGGCACCAAGATGAGCAAGAGCCGAGGCAACTCCATCGCGCTCGGCGCCGACGCGGACACGACGGCCCGCCTGATCAAGGGCGCGCGGACGGACGCCGAACGCCACATCACCTACGACCCCGAGGGGCGGCCCGCGGTGTCCGGCCTCGTGCTGCTGGCCGCCCTCTGCCTCGACCGCGACCCCCACGCGGTGGCCGAGGAGATCGGCGGCGGCGGCGCGGCCGCACTGAAGCGGACCGTGACCGAAGCGGTCAACGCCCGGCTGGCCCCGATGCGGGCCCGACGGGCCGAGTACGCACGGGAGATGGGGTACGTACGGGCCGTGCTGCGGGCCGGCAACGAACGCGCCAACGCCATCGCCGACGCGACGCTGGGACAGGTGCGGGAGGCGATGGGTGGTCCGGTCTAGGGCCTGTCGTCAAACTGCCGTCCGCCGGGGGGCCGGCACGGGACCCGAGGGCTCCGGCCTTTCGCCCCCGCGGCCCCCCGCCGCTCGGGCCGGGCCGGCGTTCCCCGCGAAGAGAAGCCCGCAGCAGTTCAGCGGGGCGTCAACGAGCTACGCCTGCGCAGGAGTTCGGCCAGCCCGCGCCGGGTGGCGGCGATGACCACGCGGTCGGTGGGCTGGAGTACGTAACCCGGGTGCAGGTTCCACACCAGGCCGCCGGGGCGGTCCCCGGCACCGGGGCCCGTTCCCGGCGTGCCCAGGTCCGGGCGGCGGTCGGCGGGCGGGGCGACGTCCAGGGCCAGGACCCGCCAGGCGCCGGACCGGAACGCCTGCTCCACCGTCCGGCCCTCCAGCTGCGGGTGCCCGGCCACCTCGACCGAGGCGAACAGCATCACCTTCCGCTCGACCGGCACCGCGCCCAGGATCTGCCGGCCCATCATGGCGACCGCGAAGGAGGGCGCGGCCAGGTGGGAGACCGAGCGGGAGCGGGTCAGTGCCTGCGGGTGGGCCGTGCGCAGGGTGCGGTAGACGGCGGTGGCGAACTCGTCGTCGAACAGCCGCAGCGTCACCCGCAGGTTCGGCTTGACCGAGCGGGCGTACAGCGCGGCCTCCAGGTTGGTGGTGTCGACGCTGGTCAGGGCGAGCAGGGCGCGGGCACGCCGGATCTTCGCCGCCTCCAGCACGCCCTCCTGCGTGACGTCCCCGATGACGACGGGCACGTGCAGCCGCCGGGCCACCGGGATGCCGCGCGCGTCCGGGTCGTCCTCCACGCACACCACGGGTATGCCGAGTTCGTGCAGCTGGACCAGGACGCGGGTGCCGATCTTCCCCAGGCCGAGCAGCACCACGTGCCCGGACAGGCCGCGCGGCGGGCGGCGCAGCGAGGAGGCGGTGCGCAGCGAGCCGAAGGCCTCCAGCACCCCGGCCACCAGCAGGGGCAGGAGCATCAGCCCGGCGACGCCGGAGAGGATCTGGATGATCTGGCGGGCGGTGGGGTCACCGATGGCCGGGTCGCCCATCGCGAACAGGTCGAGCAGGGTCAGGTACGCGGCGTGCAGCGGCTTGTCCCCGGTGGTGAACGTGGAGGCGACTGCCAGGCCGAGGACGGCCAGCCCGACGCCCAGCGCGGACCAGCGCAGCCGGCGGGAGAAGAACTGGCTCAGCGGTGCGCTGCGGCCGCCCATCCGGCGGGTCCGGGCGTTCGCGCCGTCGCGGCTCACGGCCTCCAGGACGATGGTGCCGCGCCCGGTCGCCGCCGCCACCTCGGCCTGGTCGGGGAGCAGCCGGGGGCCCTCCTCGCCGCTGCTGTCGGAGCCCTCGGTGCCCGCCGGGTCGTGGGTGGTGGAGGAGAGCAGGGCCAGGGTGCACAGGCCCGGGTCGGCGACCTGGCCGTCGCGGGGCGGGGTGCGTTCGGCGGCCCGCAGGAGCAGGCCCTCCGCCTGGATCACCTTGCTGGATCCGGCGAGCGCGGTCGCCGCGAGGGCGGGGGCGGCGGTGTCGGCGTCGGACAGGACGGTGGTGGACGCGTCCAGCGCGGTGTGGTCGAGCCCCGGCGACGCGACGGCGGCCGCCTGGTCGAGCAGGGCCTCCAGGTGCTGGCCGAGCTTGCGGTTGTAGAGCCGGATCACCAGCCGGACCCGCGGGTTGAGCCGGCGGGCGGTCAGCGCGGCCCGGATGTTGCGCTCGTCGTCGTCGTAGACGAGGGCCAGCGCGGCGGCCGTGTCGACACCGGCCTCCTCCAGCGCCTCGTCGGACGGCTCGTGCGCCTGGAGGATGCGTACCGCCTCCACACCGGCGTTGGTGTCGCTGTCGGTGTTGCCGCCGCCGTTGGCACCGCCGTTGCGGTTCATCGCCGAGGACATCCGGCCGAACAGGGCCGCCGCCCGCCCGCGCCCGGTCAGCGGCAGTTCGGGCCGCCTCGGGTCGGGTCCCGGCGGCAGGACGAGGGTGACCCGCTCCCCGTACACGTAGCGCAGTTCCACGGCGAGCCGCTGGGCGAGCGCGTCGTCACCGCAGACGACCATGTGACCTGAGAACGGTGGGCGTTGGGGCTGCTGTGGGAGTGGGGGCACATGACCCAGCATGCCTGTTCCCTTCTGTCGTCGCCGCTGTCACCGGTCGCCGGGTTCCCCGGACGGCGGACGGGCGAGGAGGCGGCGGGGGTCCGTCGCCCGGCCGATCGCCGTCTCCACCGCCGCGATCCGGTCCGCGAGCAGGCCGAGCGCGGCCACCGCACGGGTCACCGGGTCGCCGTCGGGGCCGCCGAGCGCCTGGCTGCGGACGTATCCGGCGGTGACGGCGGACCAGCGGGCGGCCTGCTCCGGGCCGAGGGTGCCGCGCAGCGCGGCGAGCTTCAGCAGGGCGGCCTCGGCGCCGGTGGTGAGCGTCTGGGCCTCGCCCGCGTAGTGGTCGTCGATGACGTCGGACAGCTCGGCGTCGTTCATCACGGGCACGATCCGCTCCGCGATCCGGTTCATGTTGCGGTACGAGCCCTGCAGCCGGAACGGCGGTTCGGTGCGCGTCGCGTCCGTCTGCGCCGCCGAGGCGATGTAGGCGGCGTTGACGGCGAGCACGGTGTCCCGGGCGGTGAGCAGATGGCGCAGCACGGCCACGATCCGTTCCGTCTCGGCGGGCGCGTACGGGTGCTGCAAGCGGCTCGCGGCCGCTGACGGCTCCGTGCCGGCGGCCAGCCGGAGCAGCAGCGCGAGGTCCTCGCGGGAGCGTCCGGCGAGCGGGGCCAGTACCGGGTTCGCGGTCAGCGCGTTCTCCACGAAGCTCAGCGCGAAGACGTCGTCGCGGCCGCTCAGCACCTCGCCGAGGTTCCACACGTCGGCCCGGTTGGCGAGCATGTCGGGGATCCGGAACTGCTCGCCGGACTCGGTGTACGGGTTGCCCGCCATGCATACCGCGAACCGCTTGCCCCGCAGGTCGTAGCTGCGTGGCTCGCCGTCGCGCACGCCCTCGATCCGGCGGGTGGCGTCGCAGAGCGGGATGAACTTCTGCAGCAGTTCCGGTGAGGTGTGCTGGATGTCGTCGAGGTAGAGGAGCGTGTTGTTGCCCGCCTCAAGCGCGAAGTTGATCTTCTCGATCTCCTGGCGCGCGGTCGCGCTGCGCGCCTGCGCGGGGTCCAGCGAGGTCACGTCGTGGCCCAGGCTCGGTCCGCTGATCTTGACGAGGACCAGGCCGAGCCGGTCGGCCACGTACTCCATCAGCGTCGTCTTGCCGTAGCCGGGCGGGGAGACGAGCAGCAGCAGGCCCTGCGAGTCGGTGCGCCGGTCGGCGCCGGCGGTGCCGAGCTGCTTGGCGAGGCTGTCGCCGATCAGCGGCAGGTACACCTCGTCGAGCAGCCGGTTGCGGACGAACGCCGACATCACGCGCGGGCGGTGGTCGTCCAGCCGCAGCCGGGCGCGCTCGGCTGCGGCCAGCGCGGTCCGCCGCCGCTGGTAGGCCCGGAAACCGGGAACGGTGACCTCGCGGAACTCGTCCGTACGGGAGAGGAGTTCGTCGATCCGGACCGGCAGCCGGCCCCGGTCGATGCGCGGGTGTACGCCGAGGAGCCCGTCCACGGTCGCGGTGAGCGGCGCCTCGCCCTCGTACCGGCGGACGGCCGGTTCCGGGCAGAGCTCCACGGCGACGGCTTCCGCGAGATCGTCCGCGTCCAGCTCCGCGCCGTCGGCCCGGGAGTAGGCGGCGAGCCAGCCCTCGACGAGCTGGCGGCGGGCGGGCAGCTCGTCCCCGAGGGCCGCGAGGTCCTCGTCGTACGCCGAAGTGCCCGTCGTACGGCGGAACTTGTCGAGGAAGGTGCGGACCGACGCGCTGGTCACGAACCCCTGGGGGTCGCTCGTCAGCTCCTCGAAGAGGTACGAGGCGACCGCCCGCGCACCCTCGCCCCCGATGGCGCCCGCCCACTCCTCCTGGAGCGCGGCGACGGCCGGGGCGAGCCCGAAGGTGGCGCGGGCGCGGGCCAGCGAACGGGCCCGCAGCGTCCAGGAGGTCCGCCGCGCCCCGTCCGCCCCGTGCGCCCAGAACAGCTGGGCGGCGGCCCGGACGGCGGGCGGGAAGCGCAGCAGCCCGGCCCCGGCGCGCAGCCGCAGCAGCACGGTCAGGATGGCGGTGGCGTCCTCGTCGTGGACCCCGCGCTGATAGCCCTCGTCGTAGGCGCCGGCCGCCGATGTCCGCACGAGCGCGGCGAGTTCGGGCGCGTCCAGCGAGCTCAGCCGGTCCGCTCCGTGCTCGGCCAGCAGCCGGGCGGCCAGGTGCTCACCCCGGTACACGGACCGGGACTCGGACGGCAGCTGCTGGTCCCAGTACGGGCGGGTCTCGGCGAACGCCGGATCGGTGACCGGCATCCGGTAGTCCGTGCCGGTGACGGCGAACGCGAGCCCGTCGCCCTGGGGCACCAGCGTCAGGTCGAACGGCTGGGTGTTCACCGCGAACCGGTGGCGGCCGAGGCGGACGGTCGCCCCGCCGTCCGCGTACAGCTCGCTGCGGTCGCGCAGTGCCCGGCCGGCCTCCTGGCGGGCCGCGAGGAGCTGCCCGTCCAGCTCCTCGGCCCGTACGGTGTCGCCGAGTTCACGCAGTTCGGCGGCGGTACGGCGGACCTTGTCGACCATCGGGTCGGAGGCGAAGTAGGTGTGGACGGCGTCCGTGTCGGGCAGCGCGGCGCTGCGGCGGGAGACCGTCTCCAGCACCCGGGCGGCGGACTGGGCGAGCCGTTCGGTGCGGCGGGCGACCGCGTCCTGAAGGGTCTGCCTGCGGGCCGAGAACGCCTCGTACACCTCCGTGCGCCGCTCGGCCAGCGCGGTCAGGAAGTCGTCGGACTCGGTGAACCGTGCCTCCAGGTTCTCCAGCTGGAGCAGCAGCCGCGCGAGCTGCTCGTCGCAGGCGTCCGGGGTCGAAGCGGCGGCCAGCGCGCCTGTCACCGCCTGCCCCAGCAGGGCGAACTCGGCGGCGAACTCGGCCCGGCCCTCGTGGTCCAGGAGCTCGCGGCGGCGGGCGTCCAGGACGGCCCGGACCCGGTTGACCCCGCCGAGCACCTCCGCGATCCGCTCCAGGATCGAGGTGCGGACCACGCCGTCGCCGATGTCCAGCCCGGCGACGACGTCGGTGACCGTGCCGAGCCCGTCCGTCATCTCCGTCAGCCGGGTGCCGAGCGCGGCGGCGTCCGTCACGGTGGCGGCCGAGGACGCCTCGCCGGTGAGCCGGGCGAGGTCCGAGTGGTAACCGGCGAAGGCGTCCTCGCCGGCCAGGAACGCGACCGCGCGCCGCCCCGCCGCCGCGAGGTCGTCGGCGGTGGCGGCGGTCAGCTCCTCGATCCGCCCGGTGTCCGCGTACCGCATCTCGCTCAGCGTGGCCAGATGGCCGTGCGCACCGCGGAGTTCGGTGAGCCGGGCCACCCACTCGGCGGCGGACTGCGGGGCCTCGCCGCGCACCCGGCGCACCAGGGCGGTGATGCGCTCCGCGCTCGCGTCGAGTGCGTCGGCGGCCTGCCGGGTCAGTTCCTGGACGCCCTCGAACTCCGCGATGACCTGCCGCGCGGTGTCGTGGAGCGCCGTCAACGGCTCAGCCAGCGAACCGAGTTCGGGGTCGCTCAGCCAGTGGTAGCGGTCGGTGGCGCGGGTGCAGTCGGCCAGCAGCCGGGCGTAGACCGCGCCGGTCGGGGTGGTGCCTTCGGCGCTGTGCGCGAGGGCGAGGCAGTCGGAGATCCCGCGCACCAGGTCGGCGTTGCCGATCCGGGCCAGCGGGCCGGTGCCGGCGGGGCGCGACGCCGCGTAGGTGTCGCAGACGTACGGGGTCTGCCAGCGCTGCAGGGGGTGGACCCGGGCCGGTCCGGCGTCGGGGCCCTCGACCGGGTCCCGCAGGAGTACGAGCGTCCCGTCGTCGAGCAGGGCGTGGCCCCGGCCCTGAAGTGGCGTCTCCACCTCCTGGCGGATCACGTTGTAGGACAGCAGCAGGCTGCGGCCGTCCTCCCGGGAGCGGAACGCGTACAGCACGTCCTCGCCGTTGG
The DNA here is from genome assembly GCF_003751445.1 of Streptomyces sp. 840.1. NCBI lineage: Bacteria > Bacillati > Actinomycetota > Actinomycetes > Kitasatosporales > Streptomycetaceae > Streptomyces > Streptomyces sp. 840.1. The sequence goes on from NZ_RJUU01000001.1 coordinate 2,423,287, forward strand.
GGGAGCGGACGGCCCCTTCGAAGACCGGCCCGGTCAGCGGCTGCGCGATGTCGAAGGTCTTGGCCGCGCCTGTGGTCAGGTAAAAGCCGCCGGGGAAGATGATCCCCTGGTCCTCGGGGAGCCGGTGGCAGGACGGGCCGATGCCGTCCAGCCGCAGCACGGTGCCGAGGAGCGAGTTGAACACCAGGTGGCGGGCGGCCTCCTCCTTGTACGGCCGGATCCGGAGCAGCACCAGCGGGCCCAGCTCCGCGTACTCGACCTCGGCGTCGGCGAGCGACTGGAGCGGTTCGGTGACCGGCTCCCGGTAGATCCCGTCCGGGGTGTCCGTGTCGTTGACGGTCTTGACGGTGAGGCTGCCGCCGAGGGTGTCGACGTACAGCCGGGCCTCGCCGCCGTCGCCCGTCGCGCCGATCGCGATGTGCGGGTGCCGGCCCGCGACGTGGGCCTCGCGGCCGGCCGGGGTCCAGGTGAAGTCGTGCGACGGCGGGAAGACGTGGTCGCGCTCGCCCCGGGCGTCGAGGAACGCGCCGGGCGAGCCGTCGGCGTCGAGCGCCCAGCGCAGGACGCGGATGTCCTCGGCGCTCTCGCCGGTCCGGAACACCGCGAGGAGCCGGCCGTCGGTACGGCGCAGCCGCAGCAGCCGGGCGTCACGGTAGTAGCGGTGCAGCCCGTCGAACTCGCGGACGAACGCCTCGTCGGTGAGCAGCGGATCGGTGCCGGGGGCCAGCTCGGCGTCGTACAGCGCGAGTACGTCGTCGACGGCGGGCTCGTCGCGCCGGCCGGGACCGCGTTCGAAGCCGAACAGCAGGTGGCCGCCGACCGCGACGAGGTCGCGGGGGGTGGAGGGCTGCCCGGTACGGATCTGCTCGGCGCCGAGCAGCCGCAGCCCGGTGGAGCCGAACTCCTCGGTGCGGCGGGAGTTGAGCGCCTCGGCGCGGCGGGTGAGCTCCGCGGCCTGGCCGGCGAGCCGCCGCCGCAGCACGTCGTAGGCCCCGGCCTCCACGGGGCCGCCCGGGGGCGGCGGGGTTCCGGTGTCCATGCGGTGCGGCTCCTTACGGGGTGGGCGGATGTACGGCACGGCGCCCGGGGCGCGGGCGTTGTCCTCAATCGCCGGACGGGCTCGAACTGCCCTGACGGGGCTTGAACTGCCCTGACGGGCTTGAACTGGGCGGGGGACAGGAGCCATATCCAGCCCGTCCGGCGATTGAGGACGGACGGTGCCCGGGTGGGCGGTCACTGGACGGGCCGGGTTCGTCCCAGCCCGTCCGGCGATTGAGGACAGGGCCTCGCTCCGGTGGTGCGGCTACGCCACCGGCGTACCGTTGCGGGCGGCGGGGCCCGGGATCCGGACATCGCCCAGGCTCATGTCCGCGAGCCCCAGCTCCCGCGCGTGGTCCAGGAGCCGGCGGACCTGCTCCGCCCCCGCGCCCCCGCCCCCCGGCGCCGCCATCATCCGCATCAGCAGCGCCGACACCGTCAGGTTCTGCACATCGCCCGAGGACACCGAGCCCAGCACCTTCGTCAGGTCGTCCGTGAACGAGGACGTGCCGTTCAGCCACGGCCCCGCGAGCGCCTTCGCCGTGTCCGAGTTGCCGACGAAGCCGTCGAGGCTCTTGCCCATGGAGATGGACGAGACCAGCCGGTCGAAGAAGACCGACTCCCCGCCGACGATGTCGATGTCCGCGTTCTCCAGCCCGGCCGACACGATCGTCGCCTGCGCCTCCGCGACCTGCCGCTGCACGTCGAGACCGGCGAGCCGGATCTCCTTCTCCGCCGCCAGCCGCAGCCGGTACTCCTCGTGGCCGCGCGACGCGTCGTCCAGCGCCGCCATCGCGGCCGCCTTGTCTGTGAGCCCCGCCGCCTCGGCCTTCAGCTTCTCGCCGATCATCGCCGCGTCCGCCGTCGCCTGGGCCTGCGTACCCTCCGCCGCGGCCAGCGCCTTGAGCCGCGCGCCCTCCGCCTCGGCCCTGAGCCGGGCGGACGTGGCCTCGGCCTCGGCCAGGCCCGTCTTCTCGATGACCTCGGCGGCCGCGTCCCGTACCTGCACGTCCGCGAGACCGGCCGCAGCCGACTCCGCCTGGACACCCTCGGCCATCCGCAGCTTCGCGCGGGCGTCCAGATCCGCGGTCTTCAGCCGGGCCTCCGCGAGCGTGAGCTGCTCGGCGGCCCGGTGGGTGGCGGCGGCCTCGGCGGCCTCCGCCGCCTTGATGTCCTTGACCAGCTGCTCCTGCGCCTCCGCCTCGGCGGCGATGATGACGGACTTGCGGGTGCGCTCGGACTCCTCGACCGACCGCAGCGTCTTGATCGACTCCTCCTGCTCGGCGACCGTACGGTCCACCGCGATCCGCTCCCGGATCACGTCCGCGACGTCGCGGCGCTCGGCCTCGACCTCCTTCGTCGCGGCGATCCGGTTCAGCTCGGTCTGCCGCTCGCGCCCGATGACCTCGATCATCCGGTCCTTCTCGATGCGCTCGTTCTCCACCGCGATGACGCGCTCGCGGTTCTTCTGCGCGACCGCGATCTCCCGCGCCTGGTTCTCCCGCTGGATGCCGAGCTGCTCCTCGGTCCGGATGAACGCGCCCTGTGCGCCGAGGCGTTCCTCCTCCTGGACCCGGGCGGTCACCGCCTCCTCGCGGGCCCGCAGCGTCTCGACCTCGCGGCGCTGCTTGATCTCGGCCTCGGCCTGCCGGCGCTCCAGCTCCAGGATGGTCTCCCGGGCGTCCACGTCCTGCCGGGTGATCTCCTTCTGCTCGGTGCGCTGGTACTCGTTGGTGCGCACGTGCTCGATCGCGGTGAGCTCGGTGATCTTCCGGATGCCCTGCGCGTCGAGGATGTTGGCGCCGTCGAGCTGCGTCATCGGCGTCTGCTCGAGGAAGTCGATCGCGGCGTCGTCGAGGTGGTAGCCGTTCAGATCGGTGCCGATGACGCGGATGATCCGGTCCCGGAACTCCTCGCGCTTGGTGTACAGGTCGACGAAGTCCAGCTGCTTGCCGACGGTCTTGAGCGCCTCGGAGAACTTCGCGGCGAAGAACTCCTGGATCGCGACCTTGTCGCTGGCCCGCTCCGTCCCGATGGCCTGGGCGACCTTGATGACGTCCTCGACGGTCTTGTTGACCCTTACGAAGAACGTGATGTGGATGTCGGCGCGGATGTTGTCCTGGCAGATCAGGCCCTCGCGCCCGGTGCGCCGGATCTCGATGGTCTTCACCGAGATGTCCATCGACTCGGCCTTGTGCAGCACCGGCAGGACGACGGCACCGGTGAAGGTCACGTCGACCTTTTTGGTCTTGGAGATGATCAGGGCCTTGCCCTGCTCGACCTTGCGGAAGAGCCGGGTGACGATCAGCAGCAGGGCGATCGCGATGAGCAGGACCACGGCGATGAGCAGGCCGAGGCCCAAGGAGATGGCTTCCATGACAGTCCTTGGCGGCTGGTGGTGCGGAAAATGAGAGGTGGGCGGGGCACGGCCCGGCACCCCGGCGAACGGGGCGGGCGGGCAGCGCGGACATGACGGGCGGCACGTACGCGCACCACGTTCATGCGGCGGGCACGGGCAGCGGGGCCGGGGCCGCGCGGGCGCGGCGGAGGCGTACGGCTCAGCCGGTGTGGCCGGGGGCCGTGCGCCGGCGCGTGGGCAGCGGTTTCGGTGGCCCCGGGTCGAGCGCCTTGTCGTACGGCGAGACCCAGAAGAACTCGCCCGCGTCGTCGTACGCGTACAGCAGCCCCGAACTCCCCGAGGTCAGCTCCGCGTCGGCGGGCCGCAACTGCCGCACCTGGACGATCGCGGTGGACCCGTCGGCCGCGGCGACCTCGGCCTGGCCGAAGTCCGGGCCGACCGAGCCGGTGCGGACCGTGCAGACCCGGCCCAGGAAGTCCTGGCGCGATGGCGGTGGCTGGTCCGGGAAGAAGCGGCGGAAGTGGTGCACGAGCACCCGCACCACCGCCCAGGCGATCAGCAGCGCGCCGACGAGGATGCCGAGCGCGAGCGCGGCCCGGGTGGTGCCGGTGAACGTGCTGCGGTGCAGCAGGACCGAACCGGTCAGGGAGGTGAACCAGGCGACGGTCACCATGACGGAGACCGAGACGGTGACCGGCACCCCGCCGACCCCCGCGAGATCGGCGTCCAGGTCGGCGTCGAAGGAGTGGTGGTCGGCCGCCCCGGCGAGTACGAGCAGCCAGAAGGCGATCACGACGACGAGCGCCGCGGCGAAGAGAACGGCCGGGAAGGACAACGTCGCCGTCAGGAACTCACTCATCGGTTCCACCCCCTGCCGTCCCGCCGGCAGGACTTGCCGGCGTCTGCGCGCGGTCCGGCGCCGGCCCAGGTGCTGCGGTACCGCCGTGAGCGGTACCGCAGCAGCCGGGTGGTCCCCCGTCCCCCGTCGCACCCCCGTGTTTCCCCCGTGGTCCCCCGGTTGGTGCTGACCGGATCGTGCCATCCGGTGACCGGCCGTCGCATTGCCGGAGTACGGCAATCTTTCTCTGTCCTTGATGCCGGGCACCGGCACTGGGCCGTATGCGTTGGGTAAATGTCAGCAACGAGTCAGAACTGGAGGCGGGCGCGTGCCTGAGCCGGAGATTCCCGATACCTTTCTGTACGGCTATGCCCAGATCCTGGGCGATGTGGCCGTCACCGGGAGGCGGCTCACCCGGGAGGAGCTGGAGATCCGCCGGGCCCTGGGCAGGCAGGCCGCCGAGGCCGGGCACCAGTTGCGCGCCCTGGTCCGGATGCATCTGGCCGAGACCCGTACCGCGTGGCCGTCCGCCGTCCCCGGCGCCACGGCGGCCGCGGTCGGGGCCGTCGCGGAGAGCGTGCTGGCAGCGGCGGAGCAGGCGGTCGACGCGTTCGCCGAGGGCTTCGAGCGGGCCCAGCGGCTCACCGTGCGGCGGGAGGAGGCGGCCCGCCGGGAGTTCATCGACGACCTGCTGTACGGGCGCAGCGACCTGGGGCGGCTCGCGGAGCGGGCCACGCGCTTCGGGCTGCGGCTCTCGCGCGCCCACGCGGTGGCGGTGGCGGCGGGCCCGGACGCGTACACCGAGACGGACACCGTGCCGAGGCACGTGGAGTCGGCGCTGCTGGCCCGGTTCGGCGGCCGGAAGATCCTCATCACGACGAAGGACGGCCGGCTGATCTGCATCGCGCCCGGCAGCCAGCCCGACGTCCTCAGGTACTTCGCCAAGCAGGCGCACGCCGCGACGGACGGCGGCCGGGTCGCCATCGGCCGTGCGCACCGGGGTCCGGGCGGCGTGGTCCAGTCGTACGACGAGGCGCTCGACGCGCTCGATCTCGCGGACCGGATGGGTCTGGACGATCCGGTGCTGTACTCCGCCGATCTGCTGGTCTACCCGGTGCTGACCCGGGACCGGCAGGCGATGTCCGATCTGGTGCGCAGCGAGCTGGGGCCGCTCCAGGAGGCGCGGGGCGGGGCGGAACCCCTGCTCAAGACGTTGTCCGTGTACTTCGAATCGGGCTGCGTCGCGGCCGAGACGGCCCGCCGGCTGGCGCTGAGCGTGCGCGCCCTCACCTACCGGCTGGAGCGGATCCACCAGCTGACCGGCTCCGACCCGTCCGATCCGATGCACCGCTACACGCTGCAGACGGCGGTGATCGGCGCCCGGCTGCTGGACTGGCCCGCGAAGGAGGTGTGAGCGCCGCCCTGCCCCGTCGCCCTGCCCCGCGCTCCGGTCGCCCCCCGTCGGCCGCCCGCGGCCCGCCCGCCGGAGGCTCCTTCCTCAGCTCCGGCGCCCGCCGCTCCTCTCCCTGCCGGTTCCCGGCAGAACGGGACCCGGCGAACTCTCCGCCTCCCTGCGGACGGCCCCCGGCGACGCTCCCCGCATGCGGACGGGCCGACCTCCCCTTAGCGTGATCATTCGGGGGATTCCGGCGGTGTGCGCAACGAGGGAGATCCGCACCATGGCCCGACACGCACGTCAGCCACGGGAACCTGCCGAGAACGCGGAGGGGCGCGGCTCGTCCCACCGGTGGTGGGTGCTGGGAGTGATCGGGCTCGCCCAGCTGATGGTGGTGCTCGACGCGACCATCGTGAACATCGCGCTGCCCTCCGCCCAGCAGGACCTCGGCTTCAGCGACGGCAACCGGCAGTGGATCGTGACGGCGTACGCCCTCGCCTTCGGCTCGCTGCTGCTGCTCGGCGGCCGGATCGCGGACCTGGTCGGCCGCCGGTTGGTGTTCCTGACCGGACTGGTCGGCTTCGCGGTGGCCTCCGCGATCGGCGGCGCCGCCCCGAGCTTCGAGGTCCTGGTGCTGGCCCGCGCCCTCCAGGGCATGTTCGGCGCACTGCTGGCCCCGGCCGCGCTCTCCCTGCTCACCACGACGTTCACCGTTCCGAAGGAGCGGGCGAAGGCCTTCGGTATCTACGGGGCCATCGCGGGCGCGGGCGGCGCGGTGGGGCTGCTGCTCGGCGGAATCCTCACGGAGTACCTGGACTGGCGCTGGTGCCTGTACGTGAACCTGCTGTTCGCGTCCGTCGCCTTCGTCGGCGGCTGGCGGCTGCTCACCGGGGGCAGGCCCGCCGACCGCCCGAAGCTCGACATCCCGGGGACCGTGCTGGTCTCGGCGGGCCTCTTCTGCATCGTGTTCGGCTTCTCCAGGGCCGAGACGCATCCGTGGAGTTCACCGGACGTCTGGGTCTTCCTGGCGGCCGGTGTGGTACTCGTCGCGGCGTTCGCGTGGTGGCAGACCAGGGCCGCGCACCCGCTGCTGCCGATGCGGGTGGTGCTCGACCGGGACCGGGGCGCGTCGTTCCTCGCCATGTTCATCTCCGGCGGCGGACTGTTCGGGGTGTTCCTGTTCCTCACGTACTTCCTGCAGAAGAGCCTGTTCTACTCGCCGGTCAGTACCGGTCTGGCGTTCCTGCCGATGATCGCCGTCATGATCCTGACGTCCGTGACGACGACGAACGTCCTGGTGCCGAGGTTCGGCGCCAAGCCGATCGTGCCCCTCGGCATGGCCATCGCGGCGGGCGGCATGGTGTGGCTCACCACCCTGGACCTGAACAGCACCTATGCCGCCCATGTGCTGCCTCCGCTGCTCTGTCTGGGGCTCGGACTGGGCTCGATCTTCGCGACGGCGATGAACCTGGCCACCGCCGGGGTCTCCGCCCGGGACGCCGGGGTGGCCTCCGCGATGGTCAACACCAGCCAGCAGGTGGGCGGCTCCATCGGTACGGCGCTGCTGAACACCCTCGCCACCAGCGCGGCCACCAACTACCTGGTCGGCCGCCGCCCGACCCCGGCCGCGATCGCCCAGTCCCAGCTGGAGAGCTACTCCACCGCGTACTGGTGGTCCGCGGGCTTCTTCGTCGTCGGCTTCCTGGTCACGGTGATCCTCTACCGCCGGGGCGCACCGCACCCCCACCCGGTGGAGGAACCCGAACCCGCACGGGCCTGATCCCGGGCACCGGCCCTCAGCGGTCGCCGTCGCGGGCCTTCCGGGCGCCCTCGGTGAGGCGTACGAAGGGGATGGCCTCGCCGACGACCCGGTAGCCCTCCGCGCTGCCGTCGACCGTGAACCCCATGTACGCGCACAGCCGCCGGGCGGTCCGGGGGTGCCGGGGCGCGTACCGCTCCATCAGCTCGCCGCCCTCCGCGGCGAGCAACTCGTCCGCCGTCACCGCGTGGAACCGGCGGCCGATCTGCACGGTGGCCTGCGGCGTACGTTGCAGGTTGCGGTACCAGTCGGCGCCGGGCCCGAATCCGGACGCCACGGTCCAGCTCCGGCGGCCGTCCACCGTCGCGGACTCGACGACCTCCACGACGGTCCGGCGCGGCTGCCCCGAGGTGCGCCCGGTGTGGACGAGCAGCAGCAGCCGTCCCCGGAACAGGGGGCCGAGCCCGGCCCGGAACATATGGACCGGGAGGCGGGCCGCGGTGCGCCGCCAGCCGGTCAGCGGTGCCGGGCGCCGGGGGTCGGACGAAGCTGCGGATTGATCTGTCACTGTGCAAACGTTGCACAATCCAAAGATGTACGCCACCGTCACAGGCCGTGGATCGGGTCCCGGCACGACACCTTTCGGTCACGGCGCGGCCCGGGTTCGAGTACCACAGGCGGGCGCGGTACAAAGGGGCATGGCCGCGCGCGAACAGGCATCTGGGAAACGACCGTCCGCCCCGGGCAGGGACGACGTCGACGCGGTGACGCGGGCGGTGCTGACCGCGTCGAGACTGCTGGTCGCCGTCTCCGCCCGGTCGCTGGCGGCGGTCGAGGACCGGGTGACGCTGCCGCAGTTCCGGCTGCTGGTGGTCCTGGCCACCCACGGGGACGCCAAGCTGGTCTCGCTGGCCGAGCGGCTGGGCGTCAATCCGTCGACCGCGATGCGCATGCTGGACCGGCTGATCGTCGCCGGTCTGGCCGAGCGGCAGGTCAACCCGGCCAACCGCAGGGAGACCGCACTGCGGGTCACGCCGGAGGGGCTCCAGCTGGTCGAGGACGTCACGGCCGGCCGCCGCCACGAGATCGCCGCGATCGTCGAACGCCTCGCGCCGGAGCAGCGGTCCGCGCTGATCGATGCGCTGACGGCGTTCACCGCGGCGGGCGGCGAGCCGGCCGTTCCGGGGGGCGGCGCGGACGCGTACCCGCTGGGGTGGCTGCCCGACCTCCCCGCCACCCAGGACGGCTGACCGTCACGCTCAGTCGGTCGGAGCCAGCTCCTCCTGCGGCGCGGGAACCCGCGCGGCAGGAACGGTGCCGCTGCCGCTGCCGCTGCCGTTGCCAGCTGACGGGGCGGGCTTCTCCTCGTCGTTCCCGCGCCACTCCTGGAACTTCGCCACGATCGGCTGCGTCCAGCGTGCGGTGAGCGGGCCGACGATGACCAGGATCAGGACGTACGCGGTGGCGATGGGGCCGATGCGCGGCTCGGTCGCCACGGCCAGACCGGCGATGACGATGGAGAACTCGCCACGCGCGACGAGCGTGCCGCCGGCCCGCCAGCGCCCGCGCGACCCGATACCGGCCCGCCGGGCCGCGTACCAGCCGGTGGCGATCTTGGTGAAGACGGTGACGACGGCCAGCAGCGCGGCCGGGAGCAGCACCGGGGGGATCTCCGCAGGATTGGTGGAGAGCCCGAAGAACACGAAGAAGACGGCGGCGAACAGGTCCCGCAACGGGGTCAGCAGCTTGCGCGCCCCCTCCGCGACCTCCCCGGAGAGCGCGATGCCGACGAGGAACGCCCCGACGGCCGCGGACACCTGCAACTGCTGGGCGACCCCGGCGACCAGGACGGTCAGCCCCAGCACGACCAGGAGCAGCATCTCCGGATTGTCGGAGGACACCGCCCGGCTGATGAGCCGGCCGTGCCGCAGTGCGAGATAGAGGACGAACCCGACGGTGCCGAGCGCGACGAGCAGCGCGATGCTGCCGCCGGCGAAGCCGACCCCCGCGAGCATCGCGGTGAGCAGCGGCAGATAGACGGCCATCGACAGGTCCTCGATGACGAGCACCCCGAGGATGACGGGCGTCTCCCGGTTGCCGAGCCGCCCCAGATCCGCGAGCACCTTGGCGATCACCCCGGACGACGAGATCCAGGTGACCCCGGCGAGCGCCACCGCCCCCACGGGCCCCCACCCGAGCAGCAGCGCGGCGACGGCCCCCGGAGTCGCGTTGAGCACGAAGTCCACGGCCCCGGACGGATATTGCGTCTTCAGACTGGTGACGAGCTCACTGGCGCTGTATTCGAGCCCCAGCAGGAGCAGCAGCAGGATGACGCCGATCTCGGCGCCGACGGCGGTGAACTCCTCACTGGCCCCGAGCGGCAGCAGCCCGCCCTCGCCGAACGCGAGTCCGGCGAGCAGATAGAGGGGGATCGGCGAGAGTCCTATTCGCCCGGCGAACCGCCCGATGATGCCAAGCCCCAGAATGACGGAGCCGAGCTCCACCAGCAGTGCGGTCGTGTCGTGCACGGTCAGCCCTCCGCAATGATCTCGGAGAGCGTGTCCACGCCCTCGCGCGTACCGACGACGACAAGCGTGTCGCCGATGGCCAGCCGGAAGTCCGGCCCCGGTGACGGATGCGCACTGTGCGTCCGCAACACCGCCACGATGGACGCCCCGGTCCGCGTCCGGGCCCGCGTGTCCCCGAGCAACCGCCCGCCGTACGGCGACCGCGTCCCGAGCGGTATGTGCTCGGTGACCAGATCGATCCCGTCGGTCCGCACGGCGTCGATCGGCGCGGCATCGATGAGGTGCGCGAGCCCGGTGGCCTCCTGTGGAGTCAGGGGTACGGAGAGCCGGCACGAATCAGGATCGTCCTGGTCGTAGAACCCGATGAACCGTCGCCCGTCGTGGTGCACGACGACGGAGATGTGCTGCCCCGACTCGGTGGTGTAGTCATACTGCACTCCGACTCCGGGCAGCGTGGTGCGGTGGGTTCCCATGGCTTCCTCCCGAGGAGTGCGACGCTTACGAAACGCACTTGGTGATCTCTTTAGTCCCGCATTACCCTAACCGGACCTTCGATGGGGCCTTCGGGTTTGCGTTACGCCCGTGAGCGGGCGGCTCGCTGGGTGATGATTGCGCTGTGGCGGCGGCTTGCGCCGTGGGGCGGCCGGCTCGCTCGGGTCCCTTGCGTTTGCGGGCGGGCGGTGCGGCGGGGGTGCGGCTTGCTGGGTTCGGGCGGTGAGAGTGCGGACCCGGGTCAGCGATGGCCGATTTGCTCGTATATGCCGGACTTCACGAAGCTGCTTCAGAATGGCAGGATGCGCCCAGAGAACCCGAGGTCAAGCAGTCTGCTCCCCGCGCGTGCGGGGATGAACCCACCAACTCGAACAACGCCTACGCCGTGGACATCTGCTCCCCGCGCGTGCGGGGATGAACCCCGTCCCCCGGCGGCGTCTCCGGCGTCACCGGCCTGCTCCCCGCGCGTGCGGGGATGAACCCCAACAGGTCCGACCGGGGTTGACGTGTACTCACTGCTCCCCGCGCGTGCGGGGATGAACCCGGCGTCGGGACCGGCGTCGGGACCGGCCTCAACTGCTCCCCGCGCGTGCGGGGATGAACCCGACGGCCGCGACGGTGGCGACAGCGGCGGCCCCTGCTCCCCGCGCGTGCGGGGATGAACCCTCGCCTTCCAGGGTGTCGATGACCCGTGCGGGCTGCTCCCCGCGCGTGCGGGGATGAACCTGACGTGCTCGGCCCGCTGATCCACCTGTTCAACTGCTCCCCGCGCGTGCGGGGATGAACCCCGGCCACACCAACTACGACGAGATCGCACACTCTGCTCCCCGCGCGTGCGGGGATGAACCCCCGCCCACGCCGACGTGGCCGCCCAAGCCGAACTGCTCCCCGCGCGTGCGGGGATGAACCCGCCCGGAGCACGTCAGTGCGTCGGCGCGAGCGCTGCTCCCCGCGCGTGCGGGGATGAACCCCCGCAGCTCACGGCATGTAACGCCACAGAGCTCTGCTCCCCGCGCGTGCGGGGATGAACCCGGGTCGGTGGGATGCGGGTCTCTGATCCAGCGCTGCTCCCCGCGCGTGCGGGGATGAACCCTACGTCAGCCTGCACCCACGTGCCGGCGGTGCCTGCTCCCCGCGCGTGCGGGGATGAACCCGTGCGGTGCGGCCGAGGACGGCAAGATTTGCACTGCTCCCCGCGCGTGCGGGGATGAACCCCGGAAATGGGCGGGCGGGGAGCTCCTGCTGCCCTGCTCCCCGCGCGTGCGGGGATGAACCCGACCTGCCGTTCATCGTGGGCGACGCACAATCCTGCTCCCCGCGCGTGCGGGGATGAACCCTCGATCTGCACCGTGTCGGTGTTCACCCAGGCCTGCTCCCCGCGCGTGCGGGGATGAACCCGGCAAGGCTCACAGCATTGACCACGACCACGCCTGCTCCCCGCGCGTGCCGGGATGAACCCGGGGCGCCCCATGCGCTCCACCGTGATGGGGCCTGCTCCCCGCGCGTGCGGGGATGAACCCGCCTCGGCGAGGGCGTCGAGGACGGTCTCGGCCTGCTTCCCGCGCGTGCGGGGATGAACCCGCCTTGGTCACCTGGAGCGTCCAGGCGTCCTCCTGCTCCCCGCGCGTGCGGGGATGAACCCCTCAAGATCCTGTCCGCCGGACGACTCCAGGTCTGCTCCCCGCGCGTGCGGGGATGAACCCCCGGCCAGGGTGCGGGCAGTACCGCGCTTGGTCTGCTCCCCGCGCGTGCGGGGATGAACCCATCCCTCCCTACCCTCTCTCCCCTCCCGACCCCTGCTCCCCGCGCGTGCGGGGATGAACCCAAGGCTCTGGGGCAGGTCGGACGGGCCGGTGGCTGCTCCCCGCGCGTGCGGGGATGAACCCATCACCGTCACCGCCAGCGGCGGAGTGTAGGACTGCTCCCCGCGCGTGCGGGGATGGACCCTGCCCCGGCTGGGAGTGGCCACAGCCGGAGCCCTGCTCGCCGCGCGTACTGGGATGGCCCCTAGCCGACCTCGTTCGGGAGTGCACGCCCGCACCCGGGCCGCTGCCGGGCTGGGGTACGGGCGGGAGATCAGCGAGCCGGGCGCTGCGGGTACGACTGCGGATGCGTCCGCGACCTGGCGCACAGCACCCTGTGGACGTTGACCGTGGCCCCGGCGCCTGAAGCCCTGTCGATGTAGATGTGCTCGGCCTCGTCCGGCCGCATCAGCTGGTCGCAGCGGTCGCAGATCACCGGGCCTCCTGGGGGGTGGCGACGAGGCGGCAGCGGGCGACCTCTTCGTACTCGGTGTGGAGCGGCTCGGCTCGGACTCCTCGCCGCAGCCCGGGGTGAGGCAGCGGATCAGGATGACGGTCTGCGGTGCCTCTCCCCGAGGAGCACCGATCGTCCACTCCACGAACCGCATCACCGACCGGGGGGTCATCGGCGGATCTCCCGCCGGGCGGCCATGGGGCAGGGTGATCCGGCGCGGCAGGCGGCGCACTGGGCGGTGTGCCCGAGGAACACGCGGTACGCGCCATCAGCGCCGGCGGGGCGGTGGCGGGGACATTCGCAGTCAGGGAACGCGGCGCGGGGGTCCACTGTCGTGACCGGAACGACCTCGGTCTCCTGCCGTAAGACGCGGGTGTTCCCCGCCCTGTCCACCTCGTACACCTTGAGCGTCATTCCCATGGGGTGCCCCAGCCGTCGGTTGTCATCGCTTCACCAGCATCGCCTGGTGGGGCTAACTACGGGATGACCAGAGGGGGTTACCGAGGTGGTAATACGCTCGTTGCTCCTCCAGCAAGGCGCCTGCGCATGCATAGGATCGCAACGGAAGTCACCATGGATGCCACCACCCCCGGCCTGCTCACCCCGGACGTGCTCGACAGAGCTGACGTTCGGGCGGCGCTCATTGAGCACGACTTCGCAGCCGTCTTCACCTTGATCAAGAAATGGGGCGGCCTCTCCCAGAACCGCATAGCGTCCGCCTGCCAGTTCACCCCTGGCAAGGTATCCACGATCATCAGCGGGGCCCAACGCGTCACCAGCTTTGACGTCGTCTGCCGAATCGCTGACGGCCTCCGCATTCCGGGCATCCTGCTCGGGCTCGCACCGCGGCCTTGGGAGGGCGATCACTCTTCAGCACAGCACGAACAGCCAGACGCTCCAGGTGAACGGCCAGACACAGACGAAATCCCGTGGCGGGCCGACGCCACTGTGGACCTGGCCACCCACCTCACCAGGAGTGATCTCGTGATGGACAGAAGGGCCCTCACTCGCGCCCTCGCCGGTGCCGCTGTAACCGGCGCCGCGCTCCTCGACAGCCTCGAAGGCTGGCTTGTGCCGGCTGCCATCGTGCCCGAGCAGCGCCGTCCCGGTCGACTCGGCATGAGTGATGTCGCTGAGCTGGAGACCACCGCACGGGCCTTCCGGCAGTGGGACCACCAGTACGGCGGCGGACTCCGGAGGAAGGCAGTGCTCGGCCAGCTCGCCGAGGTCTCCGGCGCCCTCGACGAGCACCAGGCACCCGCTGTTGCGGACCGGCTGTACCACGTGATGGCCCAGTTGGCCGGCACCGCCGCGACGATGGCATGGGACTCCGGTCTGCAACGGCGGGCCCAGGACTACCACCGCCTCGCGCTCCGCGCCGCGCACGCCGGAGGTGACGTCATCTTCGGGGCCAACGTGCTCGCCGGAATGGCCCGCCAGATGCTCTACCGCGACCGGGCCGATGACGCGCTCCAGCTCATCCACCTTGCCCAGGAAGGCGCCCGCGACGTCATGGGGCCCCGAGTCCGTGCCATGCTCCACACGCGAGAGGCGTGGGCATACGCAACCCAGGGCAGACACGTGGGGTTCCAGCGGGCGACGGCCCGAGCAGCCGAGGCGCTGGCAGCAGCAGGCAGCGACGAAGAGCCTTACTGGATTGCGTACTTCGACGAGGCAGAGCTCGCGGGGGTCACCGGGGGACGGCTTCTCGACCTCGCCCGCACCGACCCGCGCCGCCACGCAGCCCAGGCAGCCGCCGAGATCCGGACCGCCCTGGCGTGCCGCGGCCAGGAGGCCGGGCGTTCCCACGCGCTCGACCGTATCGGCCTGGCGGAATGCCAGTTTCTCGCTGGCGATATCCGGGCGGCCGCCGCTGAGGCAACCCTCGCGGTGCAGGCCGCGCGAGGGACGCAGTCGGGGCGTGTCCGTGCGCAGCTCGGGCAGTTGTACCCCTACACCGTGGGGCACAGCGCCTCACGTCCGGTGCGGGAGGCGCGCGATAGTATCCGCGACCTGCTGTCGAGCTGAGGGGCGGGCGCATGACGACATTGGCCGTGACCGGGCATATGGACCTGACAGACGAGAGTGTGCCCCTCGTGCGCGAGGCTCTTCGTAGTCTGCTGGCCGGCTACAGCGAGGACCTGATTGGGGTCTCCTGCATTGCAGCGGGATCGGACAGCATCTTCGCCGAAGAGGTTACTGCCGCGGGCGGGCGTTTGGTGGTCGTGGTCCCCTCTCAGGACTACCGCGCCCGGAAGGTCAAGCCAGAGCACGCGGCAGTCTTCGATCACCTGGTCGAGACCGCCGTCGAGGTGTTTACGCTGCCGCATGAGACTGCCGGTCGCAGTGCTTACGAGGCGGCCAACGCCGAACTCTTGCAGCGTGCCGATCGTCTCGTCGCCGTCTGGGACGGCCTTCCTCCTTCGGGGAAGGGCGGGGGCACAGCGGACACGGTGCAGGACGCCCGAGCAGCTGGAGTGCCAGTAGATGTGGTGTGGCCGGATGGAGCGGCACGACGGGGCTGACCCCGGACACGACCAAGCGCTCCCCGCCACTGGCCGAAGCCGGAAGCGGGGGCTGCTCCCCGCGAGTGCGGGGATGAGCCCGACGCGCGCAGTGCCCGCTGGTGGCCGCTCGACTGCTCCCCGCGCATGCGGGGATGAACCCGAGAAGTATGGCCCCGGATCGGTAGTCCTTGGTCGCTCCCCGCACCTGCTGGGATGCCCCACGACGTCGAGTGGGGAGAGTCAGGTCGGCGCCTGCTCCCCGCACCTGCGGGGGCAAGCCCGAAATGGCCCCCGGCCCCGGTCCTGCCTCCGCGAACAAGCCGCTCCCCTGAGCTGCTGACGCGCACAAGGACAACTAGCGGCTCTATACCTTAAACCCCCTGCGAATGAGGTGAGTTCACGAGATAAAGAAGATTAGATGACACTGTTGTGTTCAATGTCCCCATGTCCCACGTAAACCGGATACGCCCCCTCCCCAGCTCGGCGTTGACCGCGCCCGCTCGTACCGTGTGGGCCAAGCACGACCGTCCCACTGAAGGCTGGTTGCCTCTCTGGCAGCACATGTCCGACAGCGCTGCCATCGCCGGTCTTCTCTGGGACGAGTGGGTTCCCCGCCTCATCCGGCAGCAGATCGTTGAGGCGGTCCCGCACCCGGACGACGCCCGTCGCCTCGTCGTCTGGCTCGCGGCCACGCACGACATCGGGAAGGCGACGCCCGCCTTCGCATGCCAGGTCGACGGGCTCGCCGACGGGATGCGCGGGGCCGGGCTGGACATGCCGCACCAGAAGCAGTGGGGGGACGACCGGCGCATGGCGCCGCACGGGCTGGCCGGGCAGTTCCTGATGCAGGAATGGCTGGTGGAGCGGCACGGGTGGACGGTGCGCGCGGCCGGGCAATTCGCGGTGGTGGCCGGTGGGCACCACGGAGTGCCACCCGGGTACGCGCAGATCCACGACCTCGACAGGCACCCCGAGCTGCTGCGCACTCCGGGACCGAGCGAGGCGCTCTGGCGCAGTGTCCAGGACGAGTTGCTCGATGCCTGCGCGGAGGCTTACGGCGTACGCGAACGACTCGACGCCTGGCGCTCGGTGAAGCTGCCGCAGACCGTGCAGGTGCTGCTGACGGCCCTCGTCATCGTCTCCGACTGGATCGCGAGCAACCCCGACCTCTTTCCGTACTTTCCCGAGGACGTGCCCCGTACCCCGGACGAGCGGATTGCCACCGCCTGGCGCGGACTTGACCTGCCCGGTCCGTGGGAGCCCGCTGAGCCGGAAGGGACACCGGCCGAGTTGTACGCATCGCGGTTCGACCTGCCGTCCGGGTCCGCGATCCGGCCGGTGCAGGAGGCCGCCGTACGGCTCGCGCGTGCTCTTCCCGAGCCGGGGCTGATGGTGATCGAGGCACCCATGGGGGAGGGCAAGACCGAGGCCGCCCTCGCCGCGGTGGAGATATTCGCGGCCCGCAGCGGGGCCGGCGGATGCTTCGTCGCCCTGCCGACCCGGGCGACGGGCAATGCCATGTTCCCGCGCCTCCTGAAGTGGCTGGACCACCTGCCGGGCGCCGAGCGCCACTCGGTCTTCCTCGCGCACGCCAAAGCCGCGCTGAACGATGAGTACGTGGGGCTGATGCGCGCCGGTGGAGGAGGTGGCGTCCGGGCCGTGGATGTGGACGGGCCGGACGGTGCCCGGCGGGCATCGAGGGACGCCAGGCCGGGTGCGGCCGAGCTGATAGCCCACCAGTGGCTGCGAGGCCGCAAGAAGGGAATGCTCTCGTCGTTCGCGGTCGGGACGATCGACCAACTCCTGTTCGCCGGGCTCAAGAGCCGCCATCTGGCCCTGCGCCATCTCGCACTGGCGGGCAAGGTCGTCGTGATTGACGAAGCCCACGCTTCCGATGCCTACATGAACGTCTATCTGGAGCGGGTGCTGTCCTGGCTGGGCAGTTACAGGGTGCCGGTCGTCGTGCTGTCCGCGACTCTGCCCGCCGCCACGCGTCGGGCTCTGATCCGGGCATACACGGGTGACACCTCTCCGGAGGGAACCCCCGACAACGCCAGCGCCGCGCAGGGATATCCGCTGCTGACAGCCGTCGCGCCGGGCAGCGCGCCACTGACCGAGTGCCCGCCGGCCGCTGCAGACCGGAGCACGGACGTCGTACTCGAACCGCTCGACGACGACGTGTCCGTGCTCGGCGACACCTTGGCCGACGCGCTGTCCGGCGGCGGCTGCGCCCTCGTCGTACGGAACACCGTCGACCGGGTGCTGGAGACGGCAGAGCGGCTGCGCTCCCGATTCGGCGGCACGGCGGACGTCACGGTCGCACACTCCCGCTTCATGGATCTGGACCGAGCCGCACTGGACGCGAGGCTCCTGAGGCTCTTCGGTCCGAACGGTGACCGTCCGCGCGGGCCGAGACCGCACATCGTCGTGGCGAGCCAGGTCGCGGAGCAGTCCCTTGACGTCGACTTCGACCTCCTGGTCACCGACCTCTGCCCCGTGGACCTCATGCTCCAGCGGATGGGGCGCCTGCACCGGCACCAGCGGGGACCCGGCCAGAACCAACGGCCGCCGTCCCTGCGCCGGGCCCGGTGCCTGGTCACGGGTGTCCACTGGAACGGCACACCGCCCGAACCGGTACGGGGCTCGGAGCGGGTGTACGGACGGCACACCCTGCTGCGGTCCCTCGCCGTGCTCCGCCCGTACCTGCACGCGCCGGGCAGCACGCTGAGCCTTCCGGGGGACATCCTCCAGCTCGTCCAGACGGCTTACGGAGAGCAGCCGGTCGGCCCGGCGAGCTGGGCGGAGGCGATGGCCGCCGCCGATCTGGAGCACCGGACCCGCCGTGCGGAGCAGCAGACCGAGGCGGAGGTCTACCGGCTGGACCGGGTCCGTAAGCCGGGCCGTCCGGTGATCGGCTGGATCGACGCGGGTGTGGGCGACGCCGACGATTCCCGGGCCGGCCGCGCGCAGGTCAGGGACAGCGAGGAGAGCCTTGAGGTGCTCGTCGTCCAGCGGCAGCCGGACGGTTCGCTGACCACGGTTCCCTGGCTCGACCGGGGGCGCGGGGGGCTGGCGCTGCCTACCGACGCGATTCCGCCGGAGAGAGCGGCAAGAGCCCTCGCCGCGAGCTCTATGCGGTTGCCGTTCCACTTCTCGAAGCCCTGGGTCCTGGACCGGGCGATCGACGAGCTGGAGGAACTGCTGATCCCGGCCTGGCAGGCGAAGGAGTGCCGGTGGCTGGCCGGGGAGCTGATTCTTGAGCTCGACGAGCACTGTCAGACCCAACTGGCAGGCTATGAAATCGAGTACAGCCACTCGGATGGACTCAGGGTGGGGCGCCCCGGCGCCCTCGACGTAAGGCTGGTGGAGCACGTGCCGTCGTTCGATCTGGTGTCACGCCCGTGGCTGCCGGTCCAGCGGGTCGACGGCACGACTGCCGAGCTGTCCTTGCTGGACGTGTTCGCCCAGGCAAGCAGTGTGCTGAGGCTGGTCGGTGACGTGCCGACGCAGGAATTCGCCCTGTTCAGACTCCTGTTGGCGATCCTGCACGATGCCGTGGACGGGCCGGACGACGTCGAGGACTGGGCGGAGCTCTGGGAGAGCGAGGACGCCTTCGAGGCCGTACCTGCCTACCTGGAACGGCATCGTGCACGCTTCGACCTGCTCCATCCGCAACAGCCCTTCTTCCAGGTCGCCGGGTTGCACACGGAGAAGGACGAAGTCTTCTCCCTGAACCGCATCGTGGCGGACGTCCCCAACGGCGACCCCTTCTTCAGCATGCGCATGCCCGAGGCGGAGCGCCTCGGTTTCGCCGAGGCCGCCAGATGGCTGGTCCACACCCACGCCTTCGACACATCGGGCATCAAGTCCGGAATGGCGGGCGACGAACGGGTCAAGGGCGGAAAGGTCTACCCGCAGGGAGTCGGCTGGGCGGGCAATCTGGGCGGGGTGATGGCGGAGGGGTCGAACCTGCGTGAATCGCTGCTCCTCAACCTCGTCGCCGCGGACCACGCCACCTTGAGATTCCGGGACGACGACACTCCGGCCTGGCGCCGTGAACCCTGCGGACCGGGCGCTGAGTCGCGCCTGAACCTGGCCTCCCGGCCCTCCGGTCCCCGGGATCTCTACACCTGGCAGACGCGAAGGGTGCGTCTGCACCACGACGAGACCGGTGTGTACGGCGTCGTGCTCGGCTACGGGGACCCCATCGTGCCGAGGAACAAGCAGCTGCTGGAGCCCATGACGGGGTGGCGGCGCAGCGAGGCGCAGGAGAAGAAGCACGGACTGGCGCAGGTCTACATGCCCCGCGAGCACGACCCCGCACGCGGTGCCTGGCGCGGGCTGGCCGGCCTTCTCCAGAACGTGCCGGGGAAGGGCGGCGCGCAGAGCGGAGAGCCGGCGGCCTTTCTCCGGCCGGGTGTTCTCACGTGGATGGCGCAACTGGTCGGCGAGCGAGCCCTGCCGCGAGGTTTTCTCTTCCGGGCACGCATCGTCGGTGCGCAGTACGGCACCCAGCAGTCGGTGGTCGACGAGTTGGTCGACGACGGGGTCACCATGCCCGTCATCCTTCTGCACGCCCAGGACCAGCGGTACGGGAACGCGGCCATCGACGCCGTGGGGGACGCGGACCTCGCGGTGAGAGCACTGGGCGACCTCGCGGCCGACCTCGCCCGAGCGGCCGGTTCCGACCACGACGCGCACCGGGATGCCGCACGGGACCGGGGGTACGGCGAGCTGGACGGCCCCTACAGGCTCTGGCTGAGGCGGCTCGGGGAGAGCGACGACCCGGCGCGCGAGCGTGAGGCATGGCAGAGGCGGGTGGACCGGATCATCAGGGATCTGGGCGACGATCTGCTGGATTCCGTGACCACCGCCGCGTGGGAGGGCCGAGTGCTGGACCTGGGCAAGGGCCCGCAGTGGTTCGACGACACGAACGCCGACAAATGGTTCCGGATCCGGTTGGCCAAGGCACTGCCCAAGGCTCTTCCGATCCCGGCGCCGCGGCGTGCCACATCGCAAGTGCCGCTTGAAGTAAAGGATTTGGTGGAGGAGACGTCGTGAGCGCAGACCAGCGAGGGAGCAGCGCGTCGACCGACGCCCCTGCCCCCGCACGGACAGAACCCCTGTCCGCCGCAGCCCTCATCAACGAGACGGTGCACTCTCATGTCTCGCGCCTGCAGCGGGGATACCGAGAGGATCACCCGCAGTCCGTCGCCACCGTGGCGCGCATCAGGCGGGGTGCCGGGAAACCGGCCGGCGAGATCCCTGACCTCTGGGGCCTCATCGGGGCCGAAGCGCTGTACGTACGAGGGTGGCGCGAGGAGGACGCGGAGCGCGCCGAGAGCGCGGTTCACATGGCCGTCACCCTGTGGGCGCTGCATCAACAAGGCCACCACACAGCGGACATGCACATCAAGGACGGTCCCGGCCTCGGCAAGGCCGTCCGGCGGCTGATGCCGGACGCGGCGATCGACGAGCCGATCCGTAAGCGGTTCGTACGCGCCGGCACAGCGACGTCCATCGACGCCCTGGCCACACGGCTGCGCGAACTCGTCGTGCTGATGCGCCGCGACGACATCGCCATGGACTACGGGAAGCTCGCCTCCCAGCTGTACGTCTGGCAGCGGCCGGGAGGCCGGGCCGAGGTGCATCGCGCCTGGGGTCGGAGCTTCCACTCGCACGGTCCGGTCAAGCCCGAGGAAGACGCTCCGTAACGCGCTCGGGAAACCCCGCATCATCGCCCCTGCCTGCCGGGTGCTCCACCACCGGATCACCCGCACGACCGACAAGGACCCTTCGTGAGCCGCACCATTCTTGACGTGCACATCCTCCAGACCGTTCCGCCCAGCAACCTCAACCGGGATGACACCGGGGCGCCGAAATCCGCGGTGTACGGGGGAGTCAGGCGTTCCCGTGTCTCCAGCCAGGCATGGAAGCGGGCCACCCGGACGGCGTTCAGGGACCTCCTCGACCCCGGCGAACTGGGTGTGCGCACCCGGAAGGTGGCCGACGCGCTGGCCGAGCGGATCATCGCCCAGGACGTGACACTGAGCGACCAGAGGGAGAAGGTGCTCGCCTTCGCCGCGGAGACAATCGTCGTGGCGACCGGCACCAAGGTCGAAGCACCCAAGCGCAAGTCGAATGCGGCGAAGGAAGCGGCCAAGGGCGGGGAGGAAGGCCCGGAGCCAGCCCCGGAGTCGTCTTACCTGCTGTTCTTGAGTGCCCGTCAGATCGACGCCCTCGCGGGCCTCGCGGTCGAAGGGCTGCGGTCGGGAGAGCAGGTCAAGGAGTTCTTCAAGAACAAGGAGAGGAAGGCCAGGGCCAGGGCTCTCGCCAACAGCAGCCACTCCGTCGACATCGCGCTCTTCGGGCGCATGGTCGCGGACACCACCGATATCAACGTGGACGCGGCCGCCCAGGTCGCCCACGCGATCGGGGTGCATGCGGTGGAGACCGAGTCCGACTACTTCACCGCTGTGGACGACAGAAATGCCTCCGACGAGTCCGGGGCCGGAATGATCGGCACCGTCGACTTCAACTCCAGCACGCTGTACCGCTACGCCGCGGTTGATGTGGACCGGCTGTACGACAACCTCGGCGCGGGTCCGAGCGACAGCGGCCCCGCGACCGATCCGGTACGGAGGGCCGTCGAGGCGTTCCTGGAGGGCTTCATCACCTCCCTCCCCACCGGCAAGATCAACACCTTCGGCAACCACACTCTCCCCGATGCCGTCGTGGTGAAGCTGCGGACGTCCCGCCCGATCAGCTTCGCCGGGGCCTTCGAGGCGCCCGTGGTCGCGAAGGGCACGGGCGGCCACGTCGAGGAGGCATGTACGGCGCTCGCCTCGTACGTGCCCGGTGTCGAGGCGGCGTACGGAGCCGAGAAGGACACGAGCACGTGGGTCGTGCGGGTCGGATCAGCCACGGACGCGCTGGCGGGCCTGGGTACCGAGGTCACCCTGGCCCAGCTCGTCGAGTCGGTGGGTGCGGCTGTCGGCGACCGGCTGGGCGGCGTCTGAATGAGCGTCCTGACCCTCCGGCTCGCCGGTCCGCTCCAGGCCTGGGGCTCTTCGGCCCGCTTCTCGCGCCGCACCACGGATTCGGCGCCCACGAAGAGCGGAGTGGTCGGCCTCCTGGCCGCGGCGCTCGGACGCCCCAGGGACGGTGACCTCTCCGACCTGGCCGCGTTGCGCTTCGGCGTACGCATCGACCAGCCGGGCACCCGTATCCGGGACTTCCAGACCGCGCACCACGACGACACAGGCAAGTCAATGCCGGTGTCCGAACGCTTCTACCTTGCCGACGCGGTGTTCGTCGCCGGCCTGGAGGGTGACGAGGACCTGCTGATACGCCTGCTCGCAGCCGTACGAAGCCCCGTCTTCCTCCCCTTCCTCGGCAGGAGATCATGCCCGCCGAGCCGCAACATCGATCTCGGTCTGCATCCCGGAGCCGAGCTCGCCGCGACGCTGGCCGCCCACGCATGGGAGGCATCCGACTGGTACTGCCGACGACGGCGCCAGGACGAGTCCGTCGACCTCACCATGCTCCTGGAAACCGGGCCCGATGCCGACGGTACGGAGGGGCCGGGCGACGCGGTACGGGATCAGCCGATCAGCTTCGATCCGCGTCACCGGCGGTACGGGCTGCGCGGGGTGGTCGCGCGAACGGTGACGGTCCCCAACCCGCGTGCCGACCGGAGGAACGGGCGGGCGGCCCTCGCCTCGCACGAACCGGTCGGCCACCTCACTCTGCTGGACAGGGACGGTGCCTGACATGTACCTCACGCGCTTCCGTTTCAACGCGGCGAGGACGGGCGCCCGGCGACTGCTGACATCACCGCAGATGCTGCACGCGGCGGTGATGTCCTCCTTCTCCGACGCACCCCCCACACCCGACGGGGGACCCCGGGTGCTCTGGCGGATCGACTACAACTCGGCGGCCGAGGTGCTGCTGTACGTGACCAGCCCGGCCAGGCCGGATCTGACGCATCTGGTGGAGCAGGCGGGCTGGCCGACGGCGGAGCCCCAGGGCTGGTCGACGTACGACTACGCCACCTTCCTGACGGGACTGTCCGCCGACAGCGTCTGGGAGTTCCGGCTCACCGCCAACCCGGTGCACAGCATCCGCCGCAAGGAGGACGAGCCGACGAAACGCACCGCGCACCGGACGCCCCGCTACCAGATCGAGTGGCTGCTCAAGCAGCAGGACCGTGGCGGCTTCGCCATCGTGGAGAAGGCGCCGGAGGCCCGTCGCCTTGAGCGGGGGGACGAGTACGAGCTGGCGGTGGGCGGGGCCCGGGGCCTGTCCTTCAGCAAGAAGAGTTCGTCGACGGGTAGGGACGGTTCCTCATCCGGTAAGGACGGTTCCAAGACGGCGGGCAGGGATGCCGTACGGATCGCCGCCGTGACCTACCAGGGTCGGCTACGGGTGACCGACCCGGAGGTCTTCCGCCTGAGGCTGGCGTCCGGACTGGGTAAGGCGAAGGCTTACGGCTGCGGGCTGATGACCCTCGCTCCGGTGGTGTGAGGGCGGACCGTGACCTCTCCATCGCTGGGCGCTCGCAAGCTCTCCTCGCCGCGTGAACTGAGCCGGGTGGGG
The DNA here is from genome assembly GCF_003751445.1 of Streptomyces sp. 840.1. Lineage (NCBI taxonomy): Bacteria > Bacillati > Actinomycetota > Actinomycetes > Kitasatosporales > Streptomycetaceae > Streptomyces > Streptomyces sp. 840.1. The sequence continues at coordinate 2,447,058 of NZ_RJUU01000001.1, forward strand.
GACCGGCTGTCCTTCGTCTATCTGGAACGGTGCGTCGTGCACCGCGACGCGCACGCCATCACCGCCGAAGACGCGGAGGGCACGAGGCACATTCCGTCCGCGACCATCGGAACACTCCTCCTCGGCCCCGGAACCCGCATCACCCATCAGGCCATGAGCGTCCTCGGCGAATGCGGAGCGGGCGTGGTCTGGGTCGGTGAACACGGAGTCCGTTTCTACGCGGGCGGGCGTGCCCTCACCCGCTCCTCCGCCCTGGTGCAGGCTCAAGCCACGGCCTGGGCGAACCAGCGCCGGCGCCTGGCGGTCGCCCGCGACATGTACCGGCTGCGCTTCCCGGACGAGGACCCGGCCCGCCTGACCCGTCACGAACTGCTCGGGCACGAGGGCACGCGCGTCAAAGCCTGCTACCGCAAGGAGGCCGCCCGCACCGGTGTCCCCTGGCACGGCCGCCACTACACCCCGGGCGACTTCGCATCCGGCGACGCGCCCAACCAGGCGATCACCGCGGCGGCACAGTGCATGTACGGCATCGCCCACGCAGTCGTGGCCGCTCTCGGATGCGCCCCAGGCCTCGGGTTCGTCCACTCCGGCCACGAGCTGTCCTTCGTGCTGGACATAGCCGACCTCTACAAGACAGAAATCGGCATCCCGGTCGCGTTCGACGCCGCGGCCGAGGGCCCTGAAGACATCGGCCCCCGAACCCGACGCGCCTTGCGGGACGCCGCGAACCGTACGGGCCTGATGGACCGCGTGGTCAACGACATCAAGCAACTCCTCGGAGCCGGGACCGGTTCTGGAACCGACGCCGACACAGCCGACGAGGACGCGCGAGATCAGGTGATGCTCCAGTCGGACGGTGGAACGGAGCTGAGTGCGGGGCGTAATTACGATGAGGGCATCATCTGGTGACGGTCATCGTCCTTACCAACTGCCCGGTGGCCCTGCGTGGTTTCCTCACGCGCTGGCTCCTGGAGATTTCCCCGGGCGTCTTCATCGGCGGCCCCTCTACACGCGTGCGGCAGGCATTGTGGGCGGAGGTCAGAAAGTACTCGGGCCAAGGACGGGCCCTCCTTGCGTACAGCGACAACAGCGAGCAGGGATACGCGTTCGAGACCCACGACCACAAGTGGCACCCGGTGGACCACGAGGGCCTCACGTTGATCCTCCGCCCGAAGGACAGGCCTCCGCCCGCTCTGTCACCACCCACCAAGGGCTGGAGCAAGGCCGCGAAGCGGCGGCGGTTCGGGGGGCGTTGAGGGCGGCGAGACTCCTGTTTCGCGGGGGTTGCTCGCCCCAGGTTCCATCGCGGACACCCCCTGCTGCCTGCGCACGTCAATGACCGAAGCGGTGGCGTGCCTCGGAGGATGACGAAAGAGGCGAAATGCCCGAGTTGCTGAAGCTGCTTGAGTCCAGCCAGCCCGCCGGATAAAACCGCAGGTCACGGAGTCTGCTCCCCGCGCGTGCGGGGATGAACCCGTGCGGGAGAGGGCCGCACAGGGCGCCCACTTCTGCTCCCCGCGCGTGCGGGGATGAACCCGGCTTCCTTGAAGGCTTTGGTGTTCCGCACCACTGCTCCCCGCGCGTGCGGGGATGAACCCAGGGTGGCGAGCATCCGGCGGACGTCGTCGGGCTGCTCCCCGCGCGTGCGGGGATGAACCCACTCGGGTGCCGGGGATCATCCCGCAGAACCCCTGCTCCCCGCGCGTGCGGGGATGAACCCTGGCCGAGCTGCTCTTCGAACCCGCCGCTGTACTGCTCCCCGTGCGTGCGGGGATGGATCCTCAAGATCCAGATCCAGACCCGCCGCACCAGCCTGCTCCCCGCGCGTGCGGGGATGAACCCAGATTGTCCCCGCCGTCACCGGTCAGGTGGCACTGCTCCCCGCGCGTGCGGGGATGAACCCGCGAAGGTCAGCGACGCCGACCTCCTGGACGCCTGCTCCCCGCGCGTGCGGGGATGACCCCTAGGGCCCCTAGGGGTCCCGCCGCGCATATATGTAAGGAGCCCGCGGCTGCGGTCACCGTGTACAGCCGCTGGCCATACCTCAGGAAGCCCGTACCCGGTCGGGCCACGGCGTGGCAGGGCGTACTCAGCCTCGCCGTAACGCCCGTCGAAGTGGCGACTCATAACCAGGTGCCAACCGCGGAGCCCTGCAGTCGGGGTCGTCGGCGGGGTGCGCCCAGGCATCAGGTCGCGCTCCGCTCATGGAATCGGAGTGGTCGAGTCGGACCGCGTCACCGATGATCAGCTGGTCGCAGCGTCCGCAGATCATTTCCGGGCCTGCTCTGCCTCGCGAACCACGCAGACGGCTACGTCCGAGCAGGCTCGCGGGAACCACGAGTAGGCAGCCCCATCGCTCGGCCGTGCACGCTGCTCGCCCAGGTCGACGTCCGCGCCGACTGTGAGCGGGTACCGGCACCAGACGCACCGCCATCCGCGCTGTTGCTGCATGGTGAGCTCGTTGACGGGCGGGAGTTCTCGCGTGGTCACGCCAGCCGCCTCCCCTGGTGAGCCGAGCAAGTGGTGACCGACCACGCTCTGGTGCCGTCATCCAGGGTGATCTCGCCGACGGGAGCGAGCGTGCCGTTCACGGGGCCACAGAACCAGCAGGCGAAGCTCGGTCGCTCGCCCGTTCCGACCGCTTCGGTCAGTGTGAGTGACGCGCTCATAGCCTGTCCCATCTGCCGCTTCCGTTGACGAGGCAGATCATGAGCCGTGGCGATGGGCACAAGTACCCCAGCCAGGGGTACCGGATGCACTCAGCCCGCGTGACACCACTCGGCGAAGTTCGTCAGCGATTCCGCATCAGCGCGTCGCAGTCGGCGCAGTGTCGCCGCGTCTTCCCGAACCCACGGGTGCTCGCGGGTGTGCTGCGGGGCGATTCGACGGGCGAGCTTGAGGGACTCGAAGCTGTCGTCCATGAGGCCGCCCCACAACTGGGCGCGGGCGAGCTCGATATAGAAGCCGCTGCGCCGTTCGGCCGGCAGATCAGCGGGCGGCTTCCACTCACGGGCCACATCGAAGGCGCGCTGAACGTGGTCGTTGCCAAGGCTGACCGCCACACCGACCTCGTGGATGCGGACACTGTCCGGGCCGAACGCGGTCCCCTGGTAGATGCCTTCGGGCACCTGGTCGGCCAAGGCTCTCGCTTCATCGAGGTGGTCGTCAGCCGCGTCGGTGTACCCCGCCCGGCCTGCGATCACAGCAGCGCGCATGTGCAGTGCGCCGCGGGCGGCGGCAGCCTCGTTGGTGTCTGGGGCCGGGCATGCGTCCACGGCCCGTTCCAGGGATCGGAGTCCTGGCTCGTGGGCGCGGGCGGCGAAGAAGACTTCGGTACGGACATAGCTGACGGTGGCGGACAGCAGCGGGTCGTCAGCGCCAGGGGCTGCCCAGCGCATCAATTCGATGAGCCGGGCAGAGAGGTCTCGCGCCCCGTATTTGTAGGCGACGGAATCCGCGCACCGGTAGGCCGTGACGAGCAGCGACGCCAACTCGGGACTGCCGGTCCCCGACGCGGTCCGAGCGGCTCGGGCGAGTTCGGCCAGAAGGGCGGGAGCCGCGCGGGCGATCTGAAGGTACTGGGCGGACAGGCGCCACGCCGTGACCTGGTCGACCGCAGCCCGCAGCTGGGGCATCGGTCGGACGGGGCCGCCGTCGGGGATGTCATAGGTGGCGATGGCTGCCGAGAGTTCGGGGAGGGCGTCGCGGATGCGGGTGGATACGCGCTCCCGGTCTGCGACGAGCCGGGACGGGTCCACGCCGAGAGCTTCCGCGATGGCATCGAGGGTGTCGTCGGTGAGGCTGCGCTCCCCGCGCTCGATCTTGCGGATGGTGCCGAGGGCGACGTGGGCTCGGTCGGCGAGTTGCTTCTGGGTCATTTTCGGGCGGGCGACGCTGCGGCAGTACGCAATGCGCCGGCCCACCAAACCCGGCTGGGTCGATGGCATCCGGGCTCCGTTCCAGGCGTGCACTTCGAACCGTACCGGCTGCTATGTGCTGTTGGGGCGCGAACGGCTCCACCTCCGACACGTGCTCGGGAGTGGCTGGTTCGGTCAGGGGGAGACCACGTCCAGCAGATCGGTCAGTGAGTTGATGGACCAGTCCGCTGCGGCCCGAACCTCGGGGTCGTCGGCCCACCAGTACCCCCATGGGCCGCGACGGATGTGGGCTGTCAGCAGCCCGGCCGTGCGGGCGGGGAACACGTCGTTGGCGGGGTGGTCGCCGACGTACAGCGTTGACTGAGGACCCGCTCCGGACACCGCGAGGACCCGGGCAAAGAACTCCGGGGCCGGCTTCGCGACACCCCACTCCGCGGACATCACCACCAAGTCGGCGGGCAGATCGAAGGCGCGTAGCAACTGGCCCGCCTTCGCCGTCTGGTTGCCGGCCACAATCACGCGGATGCCCCGTCCTTGAAGCGCCGCCAGGGTGGGGCGGACATCGGCGTAGAGGTCGCGCTCGTCAAGGGATTCGCCACAGCCGGCTGCCTCGCGGGCGGCATACTCGGCGGCGATGTCGATGCCGGGGCGCAGAAGTCGCAAGGCGTCTGCGTTGTCCCGACCTTGGACGACCGCGGCTCCCACGAGGGCGCTGAGCGTGTGCGGAGGTGCGTCGAGCCAGTCGGCCCAGGCGCTCCAGTACCGGTCGTCGCGGATCAGGGTTTCGCCGACATCGAGGACGATGGTCTCAATCACGTTTCGACCCTACGCGGGGGTGTCGTGAGACCACGGCCGTATTCTGAGGGCATGCCCACCCCTCTACCCTCTACGCCAGGCTTCTCGCCGTGCGTTCGCAGGCCGTGGTGAACGTTGACATCCGCGCGTTCCGGCAGCGGCCATCGGGGCGGCTGTCGGCCGATGGGTGCCGGGGCCGGAGGGAAGTTGCTCCCCGCGCATGCGGGAATGAACCCGTCCTCGGCGACGGAGTGGGGCCCACGTCCCACTGCTCCCCGCGCGTGCGGGGATGAACCCCCGGCCCGGACTCTGCGGCGGATCGAGACGAACCGCTCCCCGCGCACGCGGGGATGAGCCCATGTAGAGCTGGGTCTGGCGGACAGCGGAAGGATGCTCCCCGCGGTTGCGGGGGTGAACCCGAGGCCGGGCAGCGGCAGTGCGCCATCGAGCGCTGCTCCTCGCGCATGCGGGGATGAGCCCATCATGATCAGCGGGACCCAGGGCGTCGGCAGCTGCTCCCCGCGCGTGCGGGGATGTGCCCGAAGCGCCAACCTGCTCACGTGAGTAGGTTGGCGCTTCCCGCGTACGCACACAGTGCCGTTCTGCGCCGTGGCCCCGTACGAGCCGAGCCCCCGACCGCCCCCCCAAGACGCCCCCCCCAGACGCGCACGTGCCCGGACGGTGGGGGAACCGGCCGGGCACACGCGGGTGTTGCTATCGGGTATCGGCGGTCGGGGTCAGTCCGTGACCTCGATCTTGCCGTTCTGGGCGGTGGAGGCCGAGGGGGTGGCCGGCTGGGCCGGGACCTCCGGCTTCGGGTTTGCGCCCTTGAGGTTCTGCAGGAGGGCGGCGAGGTCGACGCCCGTGGTGGAGCTGAGGAGTTCCATGCCCTGGGCGACGTTGTCCGTGACGGTGCGCGAGAGCTGGCTCGCGCCGTCCGTCGAGATCACGGTCAGCTTGTCGATGGCGCTCAGCGGCTCGGAGGCCTTGGCGACGACGTGCGGGAGGACCTCGACGAGCATCTGGAGTACGGCGGCGTCGCCGTACTGGGCGAAGGCGTTCGCCTTCTTCTGCATGGCTTCGGCCTCGGCCGCACCGCGGGCCGCGATGGCGGCGGCCTCGGACTCGCCCTCGATGCGTATGGCGTCGGCGAGGGCCGAGCGGTGGAGCTTCTCGCCCTCACCGGTCAGGCGGGAGCGTTCGGCGTCCGCCTCGGCCTCCTTGACCTGGGCGATGCGGCGGGCCTCCGCCTCCTGCTCGGCCTGGTAGCGGGCGGCGTCGGCGGGCTTGCGGACCTTGGTGTCGAGCTCGCGGTCGGTCAGGGCGGCCTGGCGCTGGGCTACCTTCTCCTGCTCCTGGAGGATCTCCTGGCGGCGGGCGGCCTCGGCGAGGGGGCCGGCGGCGTTGGCCTTCGCGGCGGCGGCCTCCGTCTCGACCTTGATCTCGGCCTGCTTGAGGTAGTACGTCCGCTCGGCGATGGCGATCTCCTCGGCGGCCTTCAGCCGGGCCTGCTCCGAGGCGCGGCGGGCGATCGCCTCGGCGATGTCCGCCTCCTGCTTGGCGCGGGCGGCCTCGGGGCGGCCGAGGTCCTCCAGGTAGGAGCCCTCCGTGGTGATGTCCTGGATCTGGAAGGCGTCCAGGATCAGGCCCTGACCGGACAGGCTGGCCTCGGCCTCCTCCGCCACCTGGCCGGCGAACGCGGCCCGGTCGCGAATGATGTCCTCGACCGACATCCGGCCGACGATGGCGCGCAGAGCGCCGGAGAGCACTTCCTGGGTGAAGCCGACGATGCCGTTCTGCTGCTGGAGGAAGCGCTGGGCGGCGGCCCGGATGGCGTCCTCGCTGCCGCCGACCTTGACGATCGCGACGCCTTCCAGGTTGGACTTCACACCGCGCAGCGTGACGGCCCCGCGCACGGCGACGGGGATGTGCCGGCTGGAGAGGTCCAGGGTGAACTTCTGCTGCACGAACGGGACGACGAAGACGCCGCCGCCGACGACGACCTTCTGGCCGCTGTTGTCGATGCTGGCCCGCCCGGTCACCGGGTCGACGGACTTCTTGCCGCGGCGGCCGGTGATGATGAAGGCCTCGCTGGGCCCGGCGACCTTGTAGCGGGTGATGACCACGAGGGCCAGCAGGACGAGGAGTACGACGACTCCGACGATGGCGAGCAGTACTGGACTCATAAGGGTGTCCCCCTCTGCCTCCCGACGGGGACGGCAGTTCTGTTGCGAGCGGTGGTGGGCCGGTCGGCTTGCCGGCTCAGCGTTCGACGGGACGGACCGAGACCGAGGTGGTCGAGAGCGTTGCCTCGACCCAGATCTCGGTGCCGCGTTCGACCGGCACCGGGCTCTTCGCCGACAGCTTGATGACGTGACCCCCCAGCCGCAGCAGTACCTCGCCGTAGCCGTCGGCCGGAATGGCCGTGACTACGGACCCGGCGGAGCCGACGAGATCCTCGTCCCGCGGTGTGGCGTTGGTCTGGTCCGCCATCAGGGCCTGGCTCAACTTCCAGGTGAGCCAGGCGGCGACCAGACCGGCCAGAACCCCGGCCCCCGCGGCGACGAACGTGCCGACGCCGGTCGTACCGAGCACGATCGCGCCGCAGAAACCGAGCATCGAGACGAAGCCGGCGATCACCGGAAGGGAGAGCAGCCCGTCGAAGAGGCCGTCCAGCACGCCCCCGAAGAGGCCTTCGAGGATTCCGTCGAAGATCAGGGACAGTGCCAGCAGCACGACTCCCGCAATTCCGAGACCGAGAAACAAGGTCACGTGATCACCCCTCCCCGTCTGCGGAATCCCCCGAACATTTCCGTCGAACTGGCTGGATGGTCCCATACATACCGGTCCGGCGACACTGCCGGGTTCCGGCAGTTTTCTAGGGGGTCTGGATGCCGGAGAGGTGGCCGGCCAGGGTGTCCAGTGACTGGAAAGTGGCCCCGAGGAGCGCTACGTGCTTCCAGCGCAGTACCCCCTCGGCGTCGATCAGGAACACCGCCCGCCGCACACCGATGCCGGGCGCGGCCACCCCGAAGGTCCGGGCGAGTTCGCGGCCGGTGTCCGCCAGCAGCGGCATCCGCAGGTTGTGGGCGCGGGCGAAGGACTCGTGGCTGTCCACATCCTGTGGACTGATTCCCCAGACCTCCGCGTCGAGCCCCTCGAAGGTCTCCATGCCGGAGGAGTACGAGCAGAGTTGCTTGGTGCACACGGCCGTGTTGTCGCCGGGGTAGAAGGCGAGGACCACGGCCCGGCCGCGGGCGGCGGAGAGTGTGTAGTCGCGGCGTTCGAACGTGTCACCGTCGAGTGCGCCTCCCGGGAGTGTGAAGTCCGGGACGTTGTGGCCGAGTTGTGGTGACGAGCCCATGATGTGTGTCCTTTGTTCCGTGCCGCTGTTCCGTGCCGCTGTTTCGGACTGCTGTCCCGCGCCGCTGTTGCGTGTTGCTGTTCCGTGCCGCTTGTTTTCCGGGGCGACAGTGCCGTCCGCGCTCGTACAGCATGCTCGTTACGGGCCCATCCATCCGCACCGGAGGTACGCATGACACGACGACAGCCCCCCGCGGCGGCGGTACTCCTGCTGCACGGCGGACGGGAGGACGGGCTCGGGGCGCCGCCGCCCGGACCGTTCAACCTGCCCGCGCTGCGCATGCGTCCCTTCGCGCGCGCCCTGCGGCGGGCGCTGCCGGGGGACGTCGTGGTGCGCACCGTCCGGTACGGGCACCGGGGCTGGAACGGGCCCAGGGCCGATCCGCTGCACGACGCCGTGCGCGCCCTGGACGAACTGCGGCGGGCGGCGGGGGACATCCCCGTGGTGCTGGTGGGGCACTCGATGGGGGGCCGCGCCGCGCTGCACGCCGCGGGGCATCCGCTGGTACGGGGTGTGGTCGGCCTCGCCCCGTGGGGTCCGGACGGTGACCCGGTCGAGCAGCTCGCCGGGCGCGACGTCGTCCTCGTGCACAGCCCCCGGGACCGGGTCACCAGCCCGGCGGGCTCCCGGACGCTCACCGCACGGGCCCGCCGGGCCGGGGCGCGCAGCTGTCTGGTCACCGTGCACGGCAGCGATCACCCGATGCTGCGCCGCGCGGCCGCCTGGCACCGGCTGACCACCGCCCTGGTCACCGGGCTGCTGGACCTGGCCCCGCTGCCGGGGCCGGTCGCCGAGGCCCTGCGGCTGCCGCCGGGGTCCTCCGGGGAGGACGGGACGGTGGACCTGGACCGGCTGCTCCCCGGAGGCGGGAGCGGCGGCGGGAGCGGTGGTGCGACGGGCGGGGCGGCGCGCTCGGGTACGGCCCGCTGATCGGCGGTCTGCGGATGCGGGCCGGGTGCGGGCGGCCGACGATGAAGGGCCGGGCAGTCGGGCGGCCCGCGTCCCGCCACAGGAGGTTGCCTTGCAGGCCGATGAGTACGCCGGCAGTCCGCCGCCGCTCGACACCCTGGCGCTCGCGGCCCTGATCGGTGGCACCACGGCCGGGGTGGGCGTCCTCGACACGGAGCTGCGCTACCTCTACGTGAACCCGGCCCTCGAACGGCTCAACGGCATCCCGGCCGCCGACCACCTGGGCCGTACGGTCGCCGAGGTGCTCCCCGGGGTCGACGCCCGGGAGGACCTGATGCGGGCGGTGCTCTCCGACGGCAGGTCCCGCGAGATCACCTCCAGCGGCGTGACCCGCGCCGGGTCGAAGACCGTACTGCGCCACTGGCACGGGGTGTACCACCGCCTCGAGGTGGGCGGCCGGGTGGTGGGCGTCGCGGGCATCCTGATGGAGGTCATGGCCTCCGACGAGGAGCGGCGCCAGCTGGCCGAGGCCCGTCGCCACCTGAGCCTCCTGGACACCGCGAACACCCGCATCGGCACCACGCTCGACATGGACACCACCTGTGCCGAGCTGGTCGACCTGGTCGTGCCGGGGCTCGCGGACCTCGCCACGGTCGAGGTGTTCCCGCCGGACGTCGCCCCACCGGTGCGCCCGGCGCCGCCCGGGGTGACCCGGCTGCGGCGGGCGGCGATGACGGCGGTGCCGGGGCTGCGGGAGCGGGTCGCGCGGTTCGGGGTGGCCGGTGACTACGTCGACTACCAGGAGGACGCGGCCGTGACGCGCTGCCTGGCCACTAACCAGCCGGTCGTCGAGAACCTCACCGGCGACGAGCAGCTGGGCCGCTCCGCGCCCTCCCCCGAACGGGTCGCCGTCTACCGGGCCCTCGGGATGCACTCGGCGGTCATCGTGCCGGTCTCCGTGCGCGGTGGGCCGATCGGCGTCCTCGGCCTGGTGCGGGCCGGGGCGTCACCGGCCTTCACGGAGCAGGACGTGGTGGTGGCCCGGGAGCTCGCCGGACGGGCCGCCGTCGATCTGGACCACGCGCGCCGCTTCACCCACGAGCACACCATCGCACTGGAGCTCCAGCGCTCGCTGCTCTCCGAGCCGCGCCAGCCGCATCCGCACATCGAGGTCGCCACCCGCTATCTGCCGGCCGACCGGAGCGTGCTGGTGGGAGGCGACTGGTTCGACATCATCCCGATGCGCGACGGACGCCACCTGAAGGCGATGGGCGATGTGATGGGCCACGGTGTGGAGGCGGCCGTCGCGATGAGCCACTACCGCTCGCTGCTGCGGCTGCTCGCGGACGAGGAGCTGCCGCCGCACCGCATCCTGGAGCAGCTCGACCGGATGGTGGAGCGGTCCGGTCTCGACCGGGCGGCGACCTGTCTGCTCGCGGTCGTGGACCGGTCCGGCGGTATCTGCAAGGTGTCGAGCGCCGGGCATCTGCCGCCGGTCTTCATCGACCCCGGGCCGGGGGGCACCCGGCTGGGCGACGTACCGGCCGGACCGCCGCTCGGTACCGGGTTCGGCGGCTACCGGACGACGGAGGTGCGGTGCGCGCCGGGAACGGTGCTGTTCATGTACACCGACGGCCTGGTGGAGCGGCGCGGCGAGGACATCGACGTCTCCGTGGGCCGGCTTCGGGGGCTGAGGCTGCCGGAGAGCGGCAATCTGGAGGAGCTGCTGGACGAGGTGCTCGACCGCTTCGGCCCGGGGGCCGAGGACGACATCGCGGTGATGGCGTCGCGGGCCCGGTACGCCCCCGGTGGCGGGGAGACCTTGCTGGGGAGCGTGTGACGGGAGCGGTCGGGCAGCCGGTCGAGCGGCGGCGTTGTCAGCGGCGGCGGACTTGTCCGTGGCGGCTGCGGACGGCCGGCTGGGCGGGGGCGTTGTCAGTGGCGGCTGCGAGGATCGGTGTCATGAAGCCGTTCCTCCTCGCCGACATCGAGGCCGCCGTCCGCAGCAGCTGGGGTGCCGACACCACCACGCCCGTGCGCCGCCCGCACTGGACCCCGGGCAACCCCGCCCGTGACCAGTGCGGGGTGACCGCCCTGGTCCTGCACGACCTGCTGGGCGGTGACCTGATACGCGGCGAGGTCCGGGTCGGCGGCGTGCGCACGGACTACCACTGGTGGAACCGGCTGGGCCCGGGGACGGAGATCGACCTGACCCGTGAGCAGTTCGCGCCCCAGGAGGTCGTCACCGGCGGCACGGTGGTCGCCCGGCCGCCCGAGATCGTCCGCCTGCGCGAGGAGTACGAGCTGCTGCGGGGCCGGGTCCTGGAGCTGCTGCACGGGCACGCGTAGGGAAAGCGGCGCACGCGTAGGGAAAACGGCGCATGCGTAGGGAAGCGGCGCATGCGTAGGGCAAGAGGCGCATGTGTCGGGAAGGGGCGCACGCGTAGGGGAACGGGCCGGCGGGTCAGCCCAGTTCGAGGCTGGTGATGCCGAAGAGTCCGCTGTGATCGACGTCCGGCGCCGGACCGGTGTACATGCGGGCCGTCTCGAACGACGGGCTGAGCCCGAGCTGTCCGGCCAGCCGTACCGCCGCCGGGTTGACGTCGGGAACGTCCACCGCGACCGGGGCGGACGGATCGGTCGCCGCGAGCGCGCTGACCAGGGCCGCGGCCGTGTCCGGTGAGGCCGCGTACAGCGGGCCGATGCGCGAGGACGTGCGGCAGGCGCGCATCACCGCGAGCCCCTGTACCTCTCCCTCGCGCAGGGCGACCAGCGCGGTGCGGCCGGGGGTGGTGGTCCAGGCGGCGAGGAAGCCGTCGCGCTCCGCCGGGAAGAACCGGCGGTCGTACGCGGTGATCTGGCCGAACGGCAGGGTGCGGGCGTCTGCCAGGGTGACGCCGGGCGGCGGCGCGAGGTCCACCGGTGCCAGCCCCTCGTACCGCATGTTCGTCCAGACGGGGCGGAAGCCGGACCTGCGGTAGTTGGCCTGCTGCGCCACCACCCCGTCGAGGCCGGTGTTGCGTCCCTCGAGGCGGGCCGTCCCGGTGGCCCAGAGCCGGCTGCCGTAGCCCTGGCCGCGCAGTTCCGGGCGGGTGAGGTAGAAGCCCAGGAAGCCGTGGCCGCTGCCGTAGCGGATCACGGAGACGCAGGAGGCGGGCGCGCCGTCGAGCCTGCCGATCAGGAAGCCGCAGGGGTCGGCGGCGAAGAAGGCCTGGCCATCGGTCAGGCCCGGGTTCCAGCCCTCGGCATGGGCCCAGTCCGCCATCAGCCTGATGTCGTCCGCGCTTGCTGTGGTGATTTCGAATGTCGGCACGGGACAAGCCATACCCGGGTACCGGTGGTTCAACGTCCGGCCGCCCCGTTCACCACCGGCCGTTCCCCCCGTTCCCCCTGTTCACCCCGGTGCTGTCCGTTCACCACCCGCCCGTCCGTTCACCACCCCGTCCAGAGCAGGTGGTTGACGAGCAGGGCGACGGCCGCCTGGGCGGCCAGCCAGCCTCGGCGGCCCCGGTCGGGCAGCAGGGCGGCGGCGGGCAGCAGCCAGAGCATGAAGGGCTGCCAGATCCGTTCGGTCTCCGCCTTGCTCATCCCCGACAGGTCGGCGGCCAGCAGCATGAGGAACGCCGCGAGCACGAGGAGGACGAGGCGCTGCGGCGCGCCCGCGGTCCCGGGCCGCAGCGCCCTCAGCGCGCCCGGCGCCGCCGTCGCGGTCCGGCGCAGGCCCGCGACCGTCGCGGGTCCCACGGCGATCACGGTGCAGGCGAGGTTGGCCCAGACCCAGTACCAGTAGGGGCGGAACCCGCCCGCCGCCTGGTAGTACCGCTCGACGAGCAGGTGGTACGCCTCCCACCAGTTGAAGCCCGCCAGGGTGAAGGCCACCGGCACGACCAGCGCACCCAGCACGAACAGCGGAACCGGCCGGGCGGTACGGGCGAGCAGGAGCACGACCAGGAGCGGCAGCGCGATGAGCGCCAGACCGTAACTGAGGTAGCAGGTCAGCCCGTACAGCAGTCCCGAACCGATCGCGGCGGCCGCCGGGCTGCGGACCCGGCCGGTCGCGGCCAGGGTCAGCAGGGCGACGGACCAGGCGGCGACGGCGGCGAAGTAGCCGTCCGCCGAGGTGCCCGCCCAGACCGCGACCGGTGCCAGGACGAGGAAGGGCGCGGCGCGGCGGGCGGTGCGCTCGTCGGCCAGGGCGCGGACGGCGACCAGCGCGGCCAGCGCGGCGGTGGTGCCGGTGACGATGCACCAGACCCCGGCCCAGGCCCCGCCGCCGAGGCCGATGCGGTCCAGCAGGACGAAGGTGAGGGTGGCGCCCGGCGGGTGACCGGCGACATGGGCGGGCCAGTTGCCCGGCGGGCCGATCAGGATGTGGTCGTTGAAGCCGCGCAGGGCGGCGCCGATGTCGTCGAAGCGGCCGATGACCCTGAGGTACTCGTGCTTGGTGGTGAGGCGTTCGGCGATGCCGCGGCCCCAGCCGTCGATCAGCGCCAGCGAGAACACCCAGGCGAGCGAGGCGCCCCAGCAGCTCAGCAGCAGGGTCCGCCAGCGCAGCCGGACGGCGAGGGCGGGTCCGTACGCCACGACGGCCACGGCCACCAGGGGCGCGGCCCAGGTGCCGGGGCCGGTGTGCGGGTACCAGGACGCGAGCAGCGGTGGCCAGTGGACGTACAGGACGCGGGCGTAGGCCTCGATGTTCCGGCCGACGAGCACGGCCGCCGCGACCAGCAGTACGCCCGCGCCCGCCGCGGCCAGGTCGGCGCGGCCGCCGGTGCGGTGGCCCTTCTCCGGTTCGGTGCGCTGCTCCGCGCGTTCCTTGGTCTTCACCCAGGCACGGTATGCACGCCGGGGCGGTGCGGGCGGGTGCTGACGGGGCGCGTCACCGAACCGTCAGATTCCGCACCCGGCCGGGCCCACCGGGGGCGGCACGGCAGCAGTCGGATGACGTCAGCGTTTCGTCAGGAGTCGTACACGCCCTGCCCGGGTACCCCGGGCATAGCGTCGGTGCCATGGGCGACCGACGTCGGTTCCGACGACTCAGACTTCCCGATTCCCTTCCCGCATCGCTGTCCGGACTCTCCTCCGGCCGCGCGGCCGGACTCCTGGAGCGGACCCCCTCCGCGCCCGGTTTCTGGCGCAGCCCGGTGCGCGGGGTCCGGTTCACCGCGGTGCTCGGGCTCGTGCTGCTCGGCGGGATCACCTTGCTGTTCGTGACCGGTCTGCTGTCGTACGCCGCGTACAACCCGGACCTGAACCCGGTCAACGACAAGACCCCGGACAAGGGGGTGCTCGGCTTCTACCTGTTCGCCTGGCCGACCGGCCCGCACTGGCTGTACCGGCTGACGCAGGGGCTCCACGTCACGGTCGGCATCGTGCTCACCCCGGTGCTGCTGGCCAAGCTGTGGTCGGTGGTCCCGAAGCTGTTCGCGCTGCCGCCGGCCCGGTCGGTGGGGCAGGCGCTGGAGCGGCTCTCGCTGCTGCTCCTGGTGGGCGGGGCGCTGTTCGAGTTCGTCACCGGGCTGCTCAACATCCAGCTGGAGTACCTGTTCCCCGGCTCGTTCTACCCGTTGCACTTCTACGGGGCGTGGGTGTTCTTCGCCGCGTTCCTGGCCCATGCCGGGCTGCGGACGCCGCAGGCCGTACGGGTGCTGAGGTCGGGCGCGCTGAGCGGGAACGTGCCGGGGGACACGCTGGCCTCGCCGTCCCCGGCCGAGCCGACGCTGTCGCGGCGCGGGGCGCTGACGATGGTGGGGGCCGGCTCGCTGCTCCTGCTGATCACCTCGGTGGGGCGCAGCTTCGACGGGCCGTTGCGGCGCATCGCGCTGCTCACCCCGCGCGGCGCCGCCGAGCCCGGTCCGGGCCCCAACGGCTTCCAGATCAACAAGACCGCCGCCACGGTCGGGATCACCTCGGCCGAGACGGGGGAGGGTTGGTGGCTGACCGTCAGCGGCCCGGCCGGGGACCTCCGCTTCACCCGGGAGCAGCTGCTGGCCATGGACCAGTACAGCGCGGCGCTCCCGATCGCCTGCGTGGAGGGCTGGTCCACCTCGGACCAGTGGTGGCGGGGCGTACGGCTGATGGACCTCGCGGAGCTCGCCGGGTACCCGCGCAACCCGCCCGGGGTGCTGGTGGAGTCCGTCCAGCGCAGCGGCCCCTTCCGCCGGGCGGCGCTCCGCGACAACCAGGTGCGCGACTCCCGCTCGCTCCTCGCGTTGCAGGTCAACGGCGTGGACCTGTCGCCCGACCACGGATATCCGGCGCGGATCATTGTCCCGGCCGCGCCCGGCGTACTGAACACCAAATGGGTGTCCCGGCTGACCTTCGGGGATCTGTGAGGAGACCCGTGACGAGAGAAGTGAGGAAAGCTGTGGACAGGCTGAACCCCGTCGGCCTCGTGCGGCGCTGGTACGGGGAGGGCCCGCTGCACCTCCTCCTGATGGCCGCCTCCTTCGCGCTGGCGGGGTACGCGGGGGTGCGGCTGCTGGCCGGGGACGCGTTCGGCGTCGCCGTCTGGTTCGTCGGCGCGGCCCTCGTCCACGACCTGGTGCTGGTGCCGCTGTACGCGACGGCGGACCGGCTGCTGCTGCGCTCGCTCGGCCCGCGCCGCGCCCTGGTCAACTTCGTCCGGGTGCCGGTCTTCCTGTCCGGCCTGCTCCTGCTGATGTGGTGGCCGCTGATCACCCGGCACACGAGGCGCTACGAGCCGGCGAGCGGGCTCTCCCCCGATGTGTTCCTGGGGAACTGGCTGCTGATCACGGCCGCGCTCTGCGTGCTGTCGGCGCTGTGGCTGGTGGTCAGGACGCTCCGGCTGCGGCGCAGCGCCACGAAGGTCCGGCCGTCCGTCTCCCACTGATCGGCCGTCAGCCAGCCCAGCAGTCCGGCGTACCGCAGCAGCGCCGGTGTGCCGAGCCGGGCCCAGGGGAAGGGCGCGGCGGACCGGTCCCGGCCGGCGCGCCCGTCGTCGAGGTGGACCCGGGACCGTTCGTCGATGTCCTGCGGCGCGGTCTCCGCGATGAGCAGCCCGCCCGGGGCCAGCACGGCCGCCGTGCGGTGCAGGAGCCTGCGGGGGTCGCCGCCGATGCCGATGTTGCCGTCGACGAGCAGGACGGTGCCCCAGCGGCCCTCGCCCGGCAGCGGTTCGAAGACGGAGCGGTGGAGTGCCGAGCCGCCGAGCCGCAGGGTGCGGGCCACCGCCGCCTCGCTCACGTCGATGCCGAGCGCGCGGTGGCCGCGGGCCGCGAGCGCCGCGACCAGCCGGCCGGGCCCGCAGCCGATGTCCAGGACGGGGCCCTCGCAGCGGTGCAGCGCCGACAGGTCCGCGGCGTCCGCGCCCGCGCACCAGCGCTCCACGTCCAGCGGCAGCAGCCAGCCGTCCGTCCGGCGCAGGAAGAGCGGACCGTGGCCGTTGCGCAGGGCGTTGGCGTACGGGTCGGTGCTCCACGAGGTGGCGTCGGGATGCGGCGGCCGGACGCTGTCGTGCTGGGGGACCGTCTCGTGCTGGGAAAGTGTCTCGTGCTGGGGAACTGTCTCGTGGCGGGGGACCGTCCGGCTCATCGGGCCACCGCCCCGCTCAGCTCGGCGAGCACGGCGGCGAACCTGCCGTGCGGCGCCAGGGCGGCGACGTCCACGGCGTCGGTCGCCGTGTCCACGTCCCGCAGCCGGGGCAGATCGCGCACCGTCAGTCCGGCGTCGACCAGCCGGCGGCGCTGCACCGCGCCGGTCTCCGGCACGGACATCGGCACCCCGCGCAGCAGTTCCGGGTCCGGCTCGGCCAGCCCGAGCGCCCAGAAGCCGCCGTCCTCGGCCGGGCCGAACCACGCGTCGCAGCCGTCCCAGGGACCGGGGGAGAGCGCGGGCGCCAGATCGGCGGCCGTGATCTGCGGGGTGTCCATGCCGATGAGGAGCGTGGGCCCGGTGCTGCCCGCGAACGCGGCGGCGAGCCGGGCGTCGAGACCGCCCGCGCACTGGCCCACCACGTCGATGCCCGGCGGCAGCCAGGGGCCGGGTTCCCCGTCCAGGACGAGCACCCGTCGGGCGGCGGGCAGGGCGAGGACGGTGCGCAGGGTGTCCGCGAGCGAGGCCTCGGCCAGCCGTGCGGCCTCCTGCGGGGTGAAGGGCGGCGTGAGCCGGGTCTTGACCCGGCCGGGCAGCGGCTCCTTGGCGATGACCAGCAGAGTCACCGCACCTGCACCCGAACTTGCACCTGAACCAGCACCAGCACCCGAACCAGCACCAGCACTCGAACCAGCACCCGCACCAGCACCAACACCCGAACCTGCGGCTCCGGTTTCCGTCCCCGCACCCGCACCCGCACCCACGTCACCGGCTCCCGCCCCCGCGCCCGTACACGCGGCCGGGGTCATCGGGACACCCCCACCGGGGCCGCAGCCGGCGCCTCGGCCAGCACGGCGCGCATGTCGCGCACCGCGTGCCAGGTACCCCGCCAGGTACCGGTGACCTTCGACTTCCCGGTGCGCGAGAGGTAGGGGACATCCGTCTCGGCGACCCGCAGTCCCGCGTCCGCCGCCCGCACCACCATTTGCAAGGGGTAGCCGCTGCGCCGGTCGGTGAGGCCGAGCGCCAGCAGGTCCGTCCGGCGCCCCGCCCGCATCGGGCCCAGGTCGTGCAGCCGGAGCCCGGTACGTCTGCGCAGCAGCCGGGAGAGCGCCAGATTGCCCGCACGGGCGTGCAGCGGCCAGGCGCCGAGCCGGTCGGGGCGGCGGCGGCCGAGCAGCAGGTCGCTCTCGCCGTCCGCGATCCGGCGGACGAAGCCGGGGAGCAGCCCGGGGTCCAGGGAGCCGTCGCAGTCGCAGAAGCAGACGTACTCCGCCTCGGCGGCGAGCAGCCCGGCGTGGCAGGCGGAGCCGAAGCCTCGGCGCGGTTCGTGCACCACCGTCGCGCCGAGCGAGCGGGCCAGTTCGGCCGAGCCGTCGGTGGAGCCGTTGTCGACGACGATCGCGCGCCAGCCGCGCGGGATCGCGCCGAGCACCCCCGGCAGGGCGGCGGCCTCGTCCAGACAGGGCAGCACGACGTCGGCGCGGGGGGCGGAGTTATCGGAGGAGTCGGTCACCCGGCTCACCCTACGGAGAGGAAACCGACAATTCGGGCCAAGGATTCTTACGAAACGTGGACGTCGACCGTGTGGCGGTGTCCGCGCGTCCTGCGCGCGGGGGTCGGGTGCCAGGGTGGAGTCATGCAGCCCGCCACGCCGGCCCGTCCGGAGTCCGAGGGCCGGGGCGCCGCGAGCGAGGCTCCCGGTCCCGGTCCCGCACCCCTGCCCGCCCCCGCCCCCGCCCCGGGCCCCGTTCCCGCGCCCGCCCCCGGCCGCGTCCTCGTCGTGGACGACGACCCGACCGTCTCCGAGGTCGTCGCCGGGTACCTGACCGGCGCCGGTTACGAGGTGGCCCGCGCGGCGGACGGCCCGGCGGCGCTGGAGTGCTTCGCCCGGCGCCGCCCCGACCTGGTGGTGCTGGACCTGATGCTGCCCGGCATGGACGGCTTCGAGGTCTGCCGCCGGATGCGGGCGCACGGGCGGGTGCCGGTCATCATGCTGACCGCGCGCGGCGACGAGGACGACCGCATCCTCGGCCTGGAGACGGGCGCGGACGACTACGTCACCAAGCCGTTCAGCCCCCGCGAACTCGTCCTGCGCGTCGACTCCGTGCTGCGCCGCGCCACCGCGGACCCGGTACCCGCCGGGCGGGCGGTGCTGCTCGAGGGCGCGGGCCTGGTCCTCGACCCGGTGGCCAGGAGCGCCACCCGGCAGGGCCGGGCGCTGGCCCTCACCCTGCGCGAGTTCGACCTGCTGGCCTTCCTGCTGCGCCACCCGGGCCGGGTCTTCACCCGGGAGGAGCTGATGAGCGAGGTCTGGGGCTGGGACTTCGGCGACCTGTCGACGGTGACGGTCCATGTGCGCCGGCTGCGCGGCAAGGTCGAGGCGGACCCGGCCCGCCCGGAACTGATCCGTACCGTCTGGGGGGTGGGCTACCGGCTGGACCTGCCGACCGGTACGGCTGACCCGGCTGACCCGGCCGACCCGACTGCCCCGGCTGACCCGGCCGCCCCCACCGCCCCCACCAGCCCGGCCGGCCCGGCCGGCTCCTCCTGGGTGTCCGGCGCCCACGGCTCACCCGGAGCGCCTTCATGACCGACATACTCCTCATCGCGCTGTTCGCGTTCCTGGGCGCGGCCGCGGCCGGGCTGCTCGGCGCGCTCGTCCTGCGGTTCTTCCGGCACCGCTCGCTGGTCGTCTCGCTGACCGTGGTCGCCTCGGTCGCCGTGACCGCGATGCTCGCCGGGACGCTGGCCGTCGCCTGGGCGATGTTCCTGTCCCCGCACGACCTTTCCGTGGTCACGACCGTCGTCGCGATGGCCGCCGTCGTCTCGCTCGCCACCGCGATACTGCTCGGCCGCTGGGTGGCGGCGCGCAGCCGCGATCTGACCCTCGCCGCCCGGTCGTTCGGGGACGGCGGGACCTTCGCGGCCCCCGCCGCCCCGGCCACCGCCGAACTCGCCGCCCTCACCCGCGAACTGGCCGCCACCAGCGCCAAGCTCGACAGCTCACGCGAGCGCGAACGCGCCCTGGAGACCTCGCGGCGGGAGCTCGTCGCCTGGATCTCGCACGATCTGCGCACCCCGCTCGCCGGACTGCGGGCCATGTCGGAGGCGCTGGAGGACGGCATGGCCGTCGACTCGCAGCGCTATCTGCGGCAGATACGGACCGAGGTCGAGCGGATGAACGACATGGTCGGCGACCTCTTCGAGCTCTCCCGCATCCACGCCGGCTCGCTCACCCTCAGCCCCACCCGGATCTCGGTGTACGACCTGGTGGGCGACGCGCTGGCCGGCGCGGACCCGCTGGCCCGCGAGCACGGCGTACGGCTGGTCGGGGACCGGATCGAGGCGGTGCCGGTCGAGGTCGACGGCAAGGAGATGAGCCGGGTCCTGGGCAACCTCCTGATCAACGCGATCCGGCGCACCCCCGCCGACGGCACCGTCGCGGTCGCCGCCCAGCGCACGGGCGGCGGCGTGGTCCTGTCGGTGACCGACGGCTGCGGCGGCATCCCGGAGGAGGACCTGGCCAGGGTCTTCGACACCGGCTGGCGCGGCAGCCACGCCCGTACGCCCCCGGCCGGCGCGGGCCTCGGGCTCGCCATCGTGCGCGGGATCGTCGAGGCGCACGCGGGCCGGGCCGAGGTCCGCAACGTCACCGGCGGCTGCTGCTTCGAGGTCACCCTGCCGGTGGCGTGAGCCCACGCGTGGCGGCGGGCCCGGTCAGCGGGCCGGGCTCGCCGCCATGCCCCGCAGCGGGGCCGAGGCGAACTCCGCCATCCCCTCCGCGAAGCCCACCGAGGGCTTCCAGCCCAGCTCGTCGCGGAGCCGCCGCGAGTCGGCCGTGACATGGCGTACGTCCCCGAGCCGGTACTCACCGGTGATCTCCGGGGCCGGGCCGCCGTGGGCCGAGGCCAGGGCCGAGGCCATCTCACCGATGGTGTGCGGCTCCCCGCTCCCGGTGTTGTACGCGGCGAAGCTGCCCGGCCGGAGCCCGGTGACTGCCTCCAGCGCCACCGCGTTCGCGGCCGCCACGTCCCGCACATGGACGAAGTCCCGCCGCTGGGCGCCGTCCTCGAAGACCTGCGGCGACTCGCCCCGGGCCAGCGACGAGCGGAAGAACGAGGCGACCCCGGCGTACGGGGTGTCGCGCGGCATCCCCGGCCCGTACACGTTGTGGTAGCGCAGCGACACCGCCCGCCCGCCCGTGGCACGCGCCCACGAGGAGGCGAGGTGTTCCTGCGCGAGCTTGGTCGTCGCGTACACGTTGCGCGGGTCAACGGGCGCGTCCTCGCCGACGAGACCCGGGGTCAGCTCCGTACCGCAGGACGGGCAGAGCGGCTCGAACCGGCCCGCCGCCAGATCGGACTCCGCCCTCGGGCCCGGCCGGACCGGCCCGTGGCGCGGGCACTCGTAGCGGCCCTCGCCGTAGACGACCATCGATCCGGCGAGCACCAGGTCCCGCACCCCGGCGGCGGCCGAGGCGGCGAGCAGTACGGCGGTGCCGAGGTCGTTGCACCCGACGTACAGCGGGGCGTCCGCGAAGTCCTTGCCCAGGCCGACCATCGCCGCCTGGTGGCACACGGCGTCGATGCCGCGCAGCGCCCGGTCCACGGCCTCGCGGTCGCGCACGTCCGCCACGACGAACCCGCTGCCGGCCGGCCGGTCCGGGGCGTCGCCGTGGGCCGAGGGGAGCAGGGCGTCGAGCACCACCGCCTCGTGCCCGGCCGATGTGAGGGTCCGGACGATCTCCGACCCGATGAACCCGGCTCCGCCGGTGACCAGTACGCGCATGACGGCCACGTTAGGGCGCCGCGGGCCCCGGGCGCGGTTGCGCGGACGGCACGTCACAGGGCCGTAAGAACCGGACCCGTTCGGCGGGACGCGGCCCGGTCACCCGGCGGGTGCTCAGCCGAAGAGGAACGCGCCCGCCGTGGCCGCTCCCAGCGCGGCTCCGGCGCTCACCTGGCCGACCGTGTGGTACCCGAGCGCGACCCGGGACCAGCACACGGTGGCCGTCATCACGTACCCGAACAGCCACCACGGCGAGTGGACCACGGCGAGCAGGGCGACGACGGCCGAGGCCACCGACGCGTCCACCGAGATCTTCCAGACTGTGTTGACGGCCAGCAGGACGACCGTCATCGCCCAGAGCCCGAGCATCGCCGTCAGGATGCCGGAGGGGGCGCCGCCCAGCACCATGACGGCCGAACCGATGCCGATGGAGCCGAGGATGACGAAGAAGATCGGGGCCCGCTTGGTGCGGTCGACGACATGGCGGTCGCCCCAGGTGCCGCGCCCGCGCTCCCACTCGATGTAGCCGGCCGGAATGATCCCCGCGCACAGGGCGCCGAGCAGCCCCCACAGCAGCCCCGTCCACTCACCGGCCGCCGCGAACCCGGTCGCGAGCATCCCGGCGAGCAGGAGATTACGTGGCTGGAAGACGTCGGTGACCGTACGCGCCGTCCCCGAGGCATCGGCGGTGTCGGTGGTGTCGGTGGTGCTCATGCGCTCTGCTCCTTGGCTGCTGCTGCTCCGGCGGACTCGGCTCCGGACGGCTCCGGCCCGGTGCGGGAGGACTCCAGGACCTGGCGGGCGCGTTCGGCCGTGACCGTGCGGTACGCGGCGGCGACCCGGACCAGCCAGGCGACCTCGCCGTCCTGGTCGGTCGCGTGCTGGGTGCCGACGGCCGCCGCTTCCCCGGGGGCCGCGCCGTCGCCGTGGGCCACGAGCGCGGCCTTGATCCAGTACGCGTCGGTGAGCGGGCCAGTCCGGTCCCGGTCGCCGGGCCGGGCCTCGGCGGCGGCCCCGGCGGCGGCGAGGAGGGTGCCGGGGGCGTAGTGGCGCAGCTTCTCCACCGCGTCGGCGATGTCCGCCGCCCAGCGGTCGATGCGCAGGTCCGCCGGGGTGCCGAACCGGGTCAGCTCGCGGACCAGGGAGGCCGGGGGGTCGAAGGGCTGGTCGGGGAAGGCCGCCATCAGCTCGTACCAGAGCGCGTGCAGCCGCACCTGCGCGCGCCAGAGCTTCGCGCGGCGGCGGACGTTGCCCAGGGCGGGGATGGAGGCGCCCACCGCGAAGAACGCGAACAGCACCACCTGCGAGGCCTCGGTGATCTCGTCGAAGTCCAGCGCGAAGGACTCGCTCGGCCTGTCGATCACGCTCACCCAGAGGAACAGCGTCCGGCTGACGGTGTATCCGACCCCGATGAACATCGCGAACGTCATCATGCCGAGGCCGATGCGCAGCCGGCGCTGCCCGGCGCTCGCGGTGGCCAGCGCCCACTGGTAGGCGCAGACGGCGGAGGCGGTGCCGAGGTAGAGGTAGAACACGCTCATGTAGAGCGTCGCGCCCCACTGCCCGGCGTGGTCGGCGACGAACCGGTCCGAGGGGACGGAACGGTCGACGACGGTGAAGAAGAGCACCGTCAGCAGCACCAGCGTGGCGACGGACGCCTTGGTTGCGACCTGCTGGATCAGCCGGGCGAACCGTACGTGCCGGGGGATGTCACCGGCGTCGGCGTACTGGCCGTAGATGGCGACGATGTAGCTGAGGATGGCGAGGATCGCGATGGTCGCCGTGTAGTGCTTGATCAGCACCGAGAGGTCGGTGACCGAGCTGTCGTTGAGACCGATGCGCACGACCCGGGTCTTGGTCCACAGGGCGGCGGCGAATCCCGCGTAGCAGCCCCACAGGGCCCGGCGGCGTCTGTCCTCCTCGTCGCCCCGCAGGGCGGCCGGCATGCGCCACAGGGCGACGGCTGTCATCAGGCCGGCTATCAGGTAGCCGGCGAGGTCGAGCGGTGTCACGGCGGAGTCCTCGGGGTGGGGGTGAGGGGCGGGTGAGGGGCGGGTGAGGGTGGGGCGGCGGCGGTGGGGGGAAACGGTTCGGCAGCGGGGCGGGCGTCGATCCGGTGCTACGTGCGGCGGAACAGGCCGCGGCGGCGGTGGGCGACCGGGAGGGAGAGCGAGTTGGCGAGCCGCCCCACCATGTCATCGCTCGTCACGTCCCTGGCCATCCGGGGGATGAGCGAGGCACCGAATTCGGCCATGCGTTCGTCGTGGGTGTCGTACTGCGCGCGGGCCTGTACGGCGTCCGGGGACCGGAGCGCGTCGGCGCCGACGACCCGCGAGATCAGCGAGGTGTCGAAGACGGGCAGCAGCCGCTGGAGCTGCTCGGCGTCCAGCGAGGTGCCGTGGTCGAACCACTCGTGGCACAGCTCGTGCAGGATGACGTGCTGGGTCTGGTAGGCGGTGGGGCGCCGCCGGTAGAGCACGAAGCTGGTCCCGCCGGCCTTCAGCCGCAGCCCGCAGGCGCCGTTGACCCGGGCCAGCCGGTCGGGCATCTCGTGCAGCACGATGGTGCGGCCGCCGGCCGCCTCCATGTTCGCGACCAGCCCCTCGACCGTGAAGGGGGCGGGCAGGGGCAGCCCGGCGAGTCCGGCCTCGCACTCTTTCCGCAGTTCGCGCAGGGACATCGCCTAGGACCTTTCGGGTCCGCCGTCGGCCGGGCGCTGCCGGTTCTTCGCGTCCTCCAGCAGGGACAGCGCGAACTGCAGCAGCTCGGGGGGCAGTCCGTCCTCGTCCAGGCCTCGGCCGGCCAGCCCGCTGATGTCCCCGGTGCGCCGCTTGGCCAGGAACTGCAGACCGTCCACGACGTCGTCGACGACCTCGGACTCCTCCTTGAAGAAGCGCCAGTCCACACCGAAGCCGAGGCCGAGCGCCTTGAGGATGTCCTCGGACGGCTGGGTGACCTTGCCGGCCAGGATGTTGGAGAAGTAGCTGTGCGAGAGCGACCCGCCGCGCTCCTTGACCAGGTCGGCGAAGACCCGTCCGGAGATCTTCCGGCCGGGGAAGGTCTTCTCGACCATGTACTCGACCTTCTGCCGCAACGTCCGCAGCTCCGGCGCGCGTTCTTCGGCGCTGTCCATCCGGCCCCCCACGTGTCCCGTACCCGCCCGGTCCCTGTCCGGCGCCGCGCGGTGTCCGATTCGGTCAACGGGCTCGTACTGTAACCAACCCGGGGCCGCCGTCCCCAGTGCGGGGAGCCGTTGGCACATACCGAACAGGGACGTAGCGGCACATCCCGTGCCGGTGTGCGGAAGTAGGGTTGCGCAAATACTCTACGTCACTGTTAACTCGAAAAAACATGGGCAGGGGGCCACGAGGGGAGCCCCTTGCCCATGAAGTCCGGTGACGGCGTGTGCGGTGGACCGGTGCCTTCCGTGACGGGCGAGGCCCGCGGGGTCTCGGGCACCCGGTCTCGCGCATAGGGGTGTAGCCCTTCACGACGGGGGATGCGTGAAGGGCTACGTGTGCATTATGGCCCGACGGCAGTCAGTCATCAACTGACCCGCCGGTCAGTGTTCTTGGCGCGCCCTGCGACGGGGGTCGCGCACGGGCGGCCCCGGGGCGGCGCCCTCAGATAACTTCCCCCGTCCGGCCAGGGAAATCTGTCGCGGCTATGATAGAGACGATGGCTCGCACAACGAGAGTTTCCCTTCCGGTCAACGAAGTCGGCGACACGCGGCAGGTGCCCATGCCCCCCGAAAACCCTGCGCATCCCGCCGATCGTCTCGATGACGACGACTACCCCGCCTACACCATGGGCCGCGCCGCGGAGATGATCGGCGCCTCCCCCGGATTCCTCCGTGCGATCGGCGAGGCCCGGCTGATCACCCCCCTGCGGTCCGAGGGCGGCCACCGCCGCTACTCCCGCTACCAGCTCCGCATCGCCGCCCGTGCCCGGGAGCTCGTCGACGGGGGTACGCCGATCGACGCCGCCTGCCGCATCGTGATCCTGGAGGACCAGCTCGAAGAGGCCCTCCGGCTCAACGAGGAACTGCGCGGGCCGTCCCGCTCCTGAGCGTCAGTGCCTCTCCTCAGCCGCCGTTCACCGCTGCCGTGCTGCCCCGTTCGATGAGCCGGGGCAGCGGCACCTGGATGGTGTGCGCCGTGCCGCCGTCGAGCAGCGCCGTCAGCTCCCGCGCCGCGAGCCGCCCGAACGCGACGGTGTCCCTGGACAGCGCGGTCAGCCACGGGGCGGTCAGCCGGCAGAGCGCGGAGTCCTCCCACGACACCACCGACACGTCCTCCGGGACCCGCAGGCCGAGGCCGGCCGTGACCGCCACCCCGGCCGCCGCCATCACGTCGTTGTCGTAGACGATCGCGGTCGGCGGGGTGCCGTGCTCCAGTACCCGGCGGGTCACCGCCGCGCCCTCGGTGTCCGAGTAGTCCGTGGTCACCGAGTGGGCCTCGGTCAGTCCGCGCCGGTCGGCCTCGATGCGCAGGGACCGGATGCGGCGGTCGGTGTGCGCGAGTGAGGGCAGTCCGGCGATGTGCACGATGCGCCGGTGGCCCAGTTCGTGCAGCCGTCCGACGACGGCCGCCATCGCTCCCGCGTCGTCCGCGCGGATCTGCGAGAGGCCCGGGTGGGGGCCGGTGTCGCTGCCGGGCAGGGCGCCGATGACGACGCCGGGCAGGCCCAGTTCGTCCAGCAGACCGACGCGCGGGTCGTCGGTGCGCGGGTCCACGACGAGCACCCCGTCCACCCGCCGCTCCGCCCACCAGCGCCGGTAGACCGCGCACTCGGCCGCCACGTCCTCCACCACCTGGAAGAGCAGCCCGAGCCGGCGCTCCGCCAGGACCTCCTGGATGCCGGAGATCAGCTGGAGGAAGAAGGAGTCCACGCCCAGGTTCGCCGCCGGGCGGGCCACCACCAGACCCACGGTGGCCGAGCCCTCGCCGGACAGTGCGCGGGCGGCGGTGCTCGGGTGCCAGCCCAACTGCTCGGCCACGCGCCGGATCCGGTCCCGGGTGACCGCCGAGACCCCCGGGCGGTCGTTGAGCGCGAAGGACACCGCGCTCTCCGACACCCCGGCCCGCTGGGCGATGTCCTTCATGGTCGGCCGTCGCGCGGGCGTCCGTCTGGCCGGCGAGGTGTCCCCGGCCGGCGGCCCCTTCGGTGTCACCGAGTGCCTCTCTCCTGCGTTCCCTGTGGCTCATGGGTCGTCGGGTTCGCTCTCCCCCGGGGGCATCGTAGGGCCTTGTGGGCCATTGGTCGAGAGCGAAGCGCTCAGACAACTAATGCGCTTGAGCTACAGACACCTAAAGCGCATTAGTAATCGATCTTCAATGCATCTCAACAAGGCTCTGAGCTGCATGTATGCCGAAAGGTGTGGCCTGATTGAAGAGAATGTATTGACTTTCCTCCACGCGCATTGCAGGGTCTGCTGGGCGAACGCATCCGGCCGGTCGGTGACCTCCGGTACGCCGTCCGCACGCCTGGTCCGAGCAAAGGAGCCGTTCACCGTGCGCATCTCTCGCAGAGCAGTCGCCACTGCCGCCGTCCTCGCCACCGTCCTGCCGCTGAGCGCCTGTGGCGGCGGATCGGGTTCGGGCTCGTCCGGCGCCTCGGGCAAGGTCGAAGGGAAGATCACCTTCCAGACCTGGAACCTGCAGGCGAACTTCAAGGACTACTTCAACGGCGTGATCGCGGACTTCGAGAAGAAGTACCCGGGCACCGAGGTCAAGTGGGTCGACCGGCCCGGCGAGGGCTACGCGGACAAGATCAGCGCGGACGCGGCCGGCGGCACCCTGCCCGACGTCGTCAACGTCTCGCCCGACCTGGTGGCCCCGCTGGCCAAGGCGGGCATCGCGCTCGACCTCGACAAGGCGGCCTCCAAGTACCGCAAGGAATACCTGCCGGGCGCCTGGCAGAGCCACCAGATACCGGGCACGCAGGGGACGTTCGCCTTCCCCTGGTACCTCAACACCGGCCCGATGTTCTACAACAAGCGCCTCCTCAAGGACGCCGGACTCGACCCGCAGAAGCCGCCGTCCACCTACGACGAGGTCTTCTCGGACGGACTGAAGCTGGCCGAGAAGAGCAAGGGCAAGGTCGCCACCCTCGCCAACGTGCCCACCATCGAGGACTTCGGCCGCTACGGCGGACAGCTGATGAACAAGGAAGGCACCGGCTTCGCCTTCAACGACGCCAAGGGTGTCGAACTGCTCACCCGCTACAAGGAGTTGTACGACGCCAAGGGGCTCGACGCGCAGGCGCTGACCGCGACGCCCGAGTCGTCCGGCCACAAGTTCCTCACCGAGTCCGTGGCGATGAACCCGGGCAGCGCGCTGGACCTGGCCAACTTCAAGAAGCAGGCGCCCAGCCTCTACAAGAACATCGGCATCACCGACCAGGTCAGCAACACCGGCAAGGCCAACATGTACGTCATGGGCGTCATGGTGAACGCCCAGACCAAGCGGCAGCCCGCCGCCGTGGCCTTCGCGCACTACATGACCGACGCGACCCGGCAGATGGAGTTCGCGAAGCAGGTCGCCATCTTCCCCAGCACCGCCGGATCGCTCGACGACCCGTACTTCACCAAGGAGGACGGCACCGACGAGACCCGCGTCCGGGTCGCCGCCGCCAAGTCCCTGAAGACGGCGGAG
This sequence comes from Streptomyces sp. 840.1, assembly GCF_003751445.1. Taxonomy (NCBI): domain Bacteria; kingdom Bacillati; phylum Actinomycetota; class Actinomycetes; order Kitasatosporales; family Streptomycetaceae; genus Streptomyces; species Streptomyces sp. 840.1. The sequence goes on from NZ_RJUU01000001.1 coordinate 2,475,005, forward strand.
AATTACACGCCGGTGCTGTTCAGCGAGCAGATGAAGACCGAGCTGCGCAACCAGATCGCCAAGGCGCTGCAGGGAAAGCAGAGCCCCAAGGAAGCCCTTGATAACGCTGTCAAGGCCTGTGACCGGCTGCTGCAGCAGAGCTGAGCCCCCTCGTGACTACCCCCGCCTCCGCCCCGGCCCTCACCCCCGTCCCCACGCCGGCGGCCGCGCCCACCCCCGGACCGGTCCGCCGGATCAGCCGCCATCTGCCCCTGAGCCCCTGGCTGTTCGCGGCCCCCGGGCTGATCGTGGTCGGCGCGTTCAGCCTCTACCCGTTCTTCAGCACGCTGGTCAACGCCTTCACCGACCGGCGGACCCTGGTCCCGGGGAAGTTCGTCGGCCTGGCGAACTTCCGGGAACTGCTGCACGACGAGATGTTCTGGACCGGCCTGCGCAACAGCGCGCTGTACGTACTGGTCGTCGTCCCGGCCCTCGTCATCCTCCCGCTGCTGCTGGCGATGCTCGTCCAGCGGCACATCCCCGGCATCACCTTCTTCCGCTCCGCCTTCTACACCCCGGTCGTCGCGTCCATCGTCGTCGTCGGCCTGATCTGGGTATGGATGCTCGACGACCGGGGGCTGGTCAACTCGCTCCTGGAAGCCGTGGGCATCGGCAAGGTCGGCTTCCTCAGCGACCAGTGGCTGCTGCTCGGCAGCGCGATGGCGGTCACGGTCTGGAAGGGCCTGGGCTACTACATGATCATTTACCTGGCCGCGCTGTCGAACGTGCCGCGCGAGCTGCACGAGGCGGCCTCCGTCGACGGTGCCGGGGTGGTGCGCCGCTTCTTCACCGTCACCGTCCCCGCCATCCGCTCCACCATGGTGCTGGTCGCGGCGCTCTCCTCGGTCTCCGCCTTCAAGGTGTTCTCCGAGGTCTACCTGATGGCCGGCCCCTCCGGCGGACCGGCGGGCGAGGACACCACCCTGGTGATGCTCGTCCAGCGGGTCGGCACCGGACTGACCGGGCGGGTCGGGTACGCCTCCGCCATCTCCGTCGTCATCTTCGTCGTCACCGTCGGCCTGATGCTCCTGGTGCTGCGCGCCGACCGCAAGGAGGACGCGTGAGCATCCTGAAGACCACCGACGCCGAGGGACGCCGCATCGCGCCCTGGCAGCTCGTCCTGCGCTACGTGCTGCTGCTCGCCGTACTGGTGCTGACCGTAGGACCGTTCCTGTGGCAGCTCTCGACGTCCCTGAAGGGTCCGGGCGAGGACATCTTCAGCTCACCGCCGAAGTTCTTCCCCAGCCATCCCACCCTGGACAACTACAGCCGGGTCGCCGACACCATCCCGGTGTGGGACTACGCCTTCAACTCCCTCAAGGTCGCCGCCGCCAACGTGGTCACCAACTGCGTGGGCGCCGCACTGGCCGGCTACGCGCTGGCCCGGCTGCGCTACCGGGGGCGGCGGGCCGCGACGCTGGCGTTCATCCTCGCCATGCTGGTGCCCGTGGAGGGCATCATCATCGCCCAGTTCACCACCATGCGTGATCTCGGCCTGAACAACACCCTGCTCGGGGTGCTGCTGCCGGGTTCCATCGGGGCGATGAACGTCCTGCTGATGCGCAACGCCTTCCTGAACCTCCCCCAGGAGGTGGAGGAGGCGGCCTTTGTGGACGGTGCCAACGTCTGGCAGCGCTTCCTGCGGATCGCGCTGCCCTCGGTCAAGGGGACCCTCGCCGTCGTCGCGATCTTCGCCTTCATGGGCTCGTGGGACGACTTCCTCTGGCCGCTGATCGTCCTCAGCGACCCGGAGAACTTCACCCTGACCATCGGGCTGAACTACCTGCACGGCACCTTCGCGAACGACGAACGCCTCGTCGCGGCGGGCACGATCATCGCCGTGCTCCCGCTCATCGTGCTCTTCGCCGGTCTGCAGCGCTTCTTCTTCCGGGGTGTCGGCGAAGGCGCCGTCAAGGGCTGACCGACCCGCCGCCACCCGCACCACAGAACCAGGACCCCGTTCCCCATGAGCTCCTCCCCGCTTCGCTTCGGCGCCAACTACACGCCCAGCCAGGGCTGGTTCCACCACTGGCTGGACTTCGACCTCGACGACGTACGGGCCGACCTCGACTCGATCGCCGGTCTCGGCCTCGACCACATCCGGGTCTTCCCGCTCTGGCCGCTCTTCCAGCCCAACCGCACCCTGATCCGCCCGCGCGCCGTCGAGCAGCTCGTCCAGCTGGCCGACGCCGCCGCCGAGCGCGGACTGGACGTCAGCGTGGACGGGCTCCAGGGCCATCTGTCGAGCTTCGACTTCCTGCCCGCCTGGACCGGGACCTGGCACCGGCGCAACCTCTTCACCGACCCGGACGTGCTCTCCGGGCAGGCCGAGTACCTGCGCACCCTGGCCGCCGCCCTCGCGGACCGGCCGAACTTCATCGGGATGACCCTCGGCAACGAGATCAACCAGTTCTCCGGGGACCCGCACCCCGACCCGGACCGCATCACGCCCGAACAGGCGGGCAGCTGGCTGACCCGGATGCTTGAGGCCTGCGAGGAGGGGGCGCCCGGCAAGCTCCACCTGCACGCCGAGTACGACGCCGCCTGGTACCAGGACGACCACGCCTTCACCCCGGCGCACGCGGCCCGGATCGGGGCCGTCACCGCCGTGCACTCCTGGGTCTTCAACGGCACCGCCCAGCGCCACGGCCGCACCGGCACCGCCACCGAGCACCACGCCGCCTACCTGATCGAGCTCTCCAAGGCCTGGGCGCTGGACCCGCACCGCCCGGTCTGGCTCCAGGAGGTCGGCGCCCCCGCCCCGCTGATCCCGGCCGAGCACGCCGCCGCGTTCACCTCGGCGACCGTCGAGAACGCGCTGGACTGCGAGGACGTCTGGGGCGTCACCTGGTGGTGCTCCCACGACGTGTCCCGCTCCCTGGCCGACTTCCCCGAACTCGAGTACGGGCTGGGCCTGCTGACCAACGACCGGCAGGTCAAACCGGCCGGACGGGCCATCGCGCAGACCGTCGGGGAACAGCGCGGCCGGACCCGGACGCCCGCGCCCCGCACCACGGCCCTCGTCGTCGACACCGGCGACGACACGACCGCGCCCCACCGCTCCACCTGCGCCCCCGGCGGCGCGGTCTTCGAGGCCTTCGCCCGGCTCACCGCCGACGGGGTACGCCCCACGACCGTCCTCGCGAGCAGGGCCGGGGACCGGGAGCACCTGGCCGCGCGCTCCATCACCGAGGTCGTCACGCCCGAACAGGTCCGATGACCGCGCCGCCACCCGCCCGAACCACCTTGCCCAGCACCGGAATCGCACCTCACACGATACGGAGCACACCATGAACCGCCCCCTGCCGCGTCCGGCCGCCCCCACCCGCCGCACCGTGGTCCTCGCGGGCGCCGGGACCGCCGCCGCCCTCCTGGCGCCGGCCTCCGCCGCCTCCGCCGCACCCACCGGACCGGGCGGGCGGCAGCCGTACGCCTCCTACTGGTTCCCGGACTCGCTGCCGGCCGGCGAGCCCGGCGACGGTGTCACCTGGCGCAGCCTGAAGGCCTGGCGCGCCGCCAGCGACCCCGACCTGCCGTTCAACACGGCGTCGGTGCCGCTCGCGGACCGGTTCACGCCCGTCCCGGTGAACCCGACGGCCCGCGCCGGCCAGGCGCGCATCAGCTCCCTGGTGGCGTTCGGCAACACCGCGGGGAACCCCTCCCAGGGCTCCGCGACCGCCGACCACTACGCCCTGAACCACTGGGCGTACATCGACGAACTCGTCTTCTGGGGCGGCTCGGCCGGCGAGGGCCTGATCCTCGCGCCCAACGCCCCGGTGGTGGACGCGGCGCACCGCAACGGCGTGCCGGTGCTCGGCACCGTCTTCCTGCCGCCCGTGCACCACGGCGGTGACCTGCGGTGGACGCGCGACCTCGTGCAGCGCGACGCCGCCGGCCGTTTCCCGCTGGCCGCGAAGCTGGTGGAGGCGGCGCTCGCGTACGGCTTCGACGGCTGGTTCATCAACGCGGAGACCGAGGGCGGGGACGCCGCGCTCGGCGCCGAGATGCTCGCCTTCGTCACCGACCTGCGGGCGCGCGGCCGGTCGGCCGGTCTGCGGATCACCTGGTACGACGCGATGACGGTCCGGGGCGAGGTCGGCTGGCAGGGCGCGCTCAACGCGCAGAACGAGGCGCTGTTCGAGCAGGCGGACTCGATGTTCGTGGACTTCCGCTGGACCCCCGGGACGCTCGCCGCCTCCGGGGAGAGGGCCGAGACCGCAGGCCGCAGCCGCTACGAGCTCTGGGCGGGCGTCGACGTCGAATCGACCGGCTGGAACCGGTCGGTGGACTGGGACGCGATCATTCCCACCGACCGCCCGCACACCGTCAGCTACGGCTTCTACCGGCCCGAGTGGACCCTGAACCACCTCCCCGAAGGCCGCACCCCCGCCCAGTTCCACGCCGCCGACCAGCAGTTCTGGACCGGGCAGTCGCTCGACCCGGCCCGCCCCGGCCCGGCCGGCGGCTGGCGGGCCCCCGCGACGGCGGTGGCCGACCGCTCTACCGTCGACCGGCTGCCGTTCGCCAGCACGTTCAACACCGGCCACGGGCTGCGCTGGTACGAGAACGGCCGGATCACCTCGGCCGCCGAGTGGAACCACCTGGGCCTCCAGGACCGCCTGCCCGGCCGGCGCTGGGTGGTCCGCACCGGGGGCCGGACCCCGTCCGTGGCCTTCGACTTCGACGACGCCTGGCACGGCGGCAGCAGCCTGCTGGTCGACGGCGAGCTCGACGCCCCGGTGACCGTCGGGCTGTACGGCACCCGGCTGCCGTTCACCCGGCACACCGTCGTCGAGCTCACCCACCGCACCGACGCGGGATCGGGGCCGGTCACCGTCGAACTCGCCGTCGCCCGGCGCGAGCCGGAGCGGCCCGGGGACCCGATCGCGTACACGTACGTCCCGGCGGGCGAACTACGGGCGGGCTGCGCCGGCTGGACCACCTCCGTGCTCCGGCCGCACTCCCTGGCCGGAACGGTCCGCGCGCTGGGCGTACGCCTCACGGCGGCCGGTCCGGTGCGCTGGCGGCTCGGCGCCCTGGCCGTACGGGACGGCGCGGTCCCGGCCCCGGCCGCGCCGAGCGCACTGCGCGTCACCGGCGCGTCCCCGGGAAGCGACGGCACCGGACTGCGGCTGCGCTGGCACCGGGCCCCCGGCAACCCGCGCCACTACGAGCTGCACCGCGTCCTGCCCGACGGCACCCGGCGCTTCCTCGGCGGCACCTGCGGCACGGCGTTCTTCGTGCCGGGCGTTCGCCGGGAACCGGCCGAGAAAGCCGCTCGTTTCCAGGTCAGGGCCGTGAGCGAGCTCTACACGACGTCCGGCGCCGCCACCACCACGCACCGCTGGTAACCCCCGCCGGGCACCGCCGGCACCCCCACCCGCACCCACCTCACAACGGAGCCACCCTCATGCACGACGACCGCACCCTGGTCGAAGCCCGTCTGAAGCGCGTCCTCGACGAGCGCATCCGGCCGGCCGTATACCCGGAATCCGTACCGCTGGACGTCGCCGTCTGGAACGCTCCGGGCGAGCCGGTCCCGGTCGCCGAGGGCCTGGCCGCCGCCACCGAACCGATCGCGGTCGGCGACCGCTGGGGCGCTCCGTGGGGCACCTGCTGGTTCCGGGTCTCCGGGACGGTCCCGCAGGAGTGGGCGGGGCGGACGGTGGAGGCGCTGCTCGACCTCGGCTTCGACGAGAACATGCCGGGCTTCCAGTGCGAGGGCCTCGTCTACCGCCCCGACGGCACCCCGGTGAAGGGCCTCAACCCGCGCAACCAGTGGGTGCGGGTCGGGGCGCCCGCCGAGGGCGGCGACGAGGTGCTGCTGCACATCGAGGCCGCGTCCAACCCGGTCATCCTCGACTACCACCCCTTCCTGCCGACCCGGCTGGGCGACAAGGAGACCGCGGGCAGCGAACCGCAGTACGTGCTGGCCCGGATGGACCTCGCGGTCTTCGACGAGAACGTGTGGAACCTCGTCCAGGACCTGGAGGTGCTGGGTGAGCTGATGCAGGAGCTGCCGGTGGACGGCGCCCGCCGCTGGGACCTCCTGCGCGCCGTCGGCCGCTGCCTGGACACGGTCGACCTCCAGGACGTCAACGGCACCGCGGCCGCCGCCCGCGAGCAGCTCGCCGCCGTCCTCAGGGCGCCCGCGCAGCCCTCCGCGCACCGCATCAGCGCCGTCGGCCACGCGCACATCGACTCCGCGTGGCTGTGGCCGCTGCGTGAGACGGTGCGCAAGGTCGCGCGTACGACGTCCAACATGACGGCCCTTCTGGAGGACGAGCCCGACTTCGTCTTCGCGATGTCGCAGGCCCAGCAGTTCGCCTGGATCAAGGAGCACCGCCCCGAGGTCTACGCCAAGGTCAAGCAGGCCGTCGCGGACGGGCGGTTCGTGCCCTCCGGCGGCATGTGGGTCGAGTCCGACACGAACATGCCGGGCTCGGAGGCGATGGCCCGCCAGTTCGTGCACGGGAAGCGGTTCTTCCTCGACGAGTTCGGCATCGAGAACGACGAGGCCTGGCTGCCCGACACGTTCGGCTTCGCGGCCGGGCTGCCGCAGATCATCAAGGCCGCCGGTTCCAAGTGGCTGCTCACGCAGAAGATCTCCTGGAGCCAGACCAACAAGTTCCCGCACCACACCTTCCAGTGGGAGGGCATCGACGGCACCCGGATCTTCACGCACTTCCCGCCCGTCGACACCTACAACTGCTCGATGAAGGGCAGCGAGATCGCCCACGCGGCGAAGAACTTCAAGGACAAGGGGGTCGCCCAGCACTCCCTCGCGCCGACCGGCTGGGGCGACGGGGGCGGCGGCACCACCCGCGAGATGATCGCCAAGGCGGCCCGGCTGCGCAGCCTCGAAGGGTCCGCGACGGTCACCTGGGAGACGCCCACCGACTTCTTCACCAAGGCGGAGGCCGAGTACCCCAACGCACCCGTGTGGGTCGGCGAGCTCTACCTGGAGCTGCACCGCGCGACGCTGACCAGCCAGGCGAAGACCAAGCAGGGCAACCGCCGCAGCGAACACCTGCTGCGCGAGGCCGAGCTGTGGGCCGCCACCGCCGCCGTGCGGACCGGGGCCGCCTACCCGTACGAGCAGCTGGACCGGATCTGGAAGACGGTGCTGCTGCACCAGTTCCACGACATCCTGCCCGGCTCGTCGATCGCCTGGGTGCACCGCGAGGCGGAGAAGACGTACGCCGCCGTCGCCGAGGAGCTCAACGGCATCGTCGACGCCGCGCAGCGCGCCCTGGCCGGTGACGCCACGACGGGCGGCACCCTCCTCTTCAACTCCGCCCCGCACGCCCGCGGCGGTGTCCCGGCCGGTGCGGCCGGCGCCCTCACGGCCGCCGACGGCGCCACCCTCGCCCCGCGGGAGGGCGGCGGCTTCGTCCTGGACAACGGGCTGCTCCGGGTGGAGATCGACGCCCGGGGGCTGGTCGTCTCGGCGTACGACCTCGCCGCAGGGCGCGAGACGGTGGCCCCGGGCCGGGCCGCGAACCTGCTCCAGATCCACCCGGACTTCCCGAACATGTGGGACGCGTGGGACGTCGACGAGTTCTACCGCAACACCGTCACCGACCTGACGGACCTCGACGAGCTGACCCCCGTCCACGACGGGGAGGCCGTCGCCGTACGGATCGTGCGCGGCTTCGGTGAATCGAAGGTCACCCAGCTGCTGACGCTCGCGCCGGGCGTCAAGCGGCTCGACATCGACACCGAGGTCGACTGGCACGAGACGGAGAAGTTCCTCAAGGCGGCGTTCCCGCTGGACATCCACGCCGAGCGGTACGCCTCCGAGACCCAGTTCGGGCACTTCTACCGGGCGACGCACACCAACACCAGCTGGGAGGCGGCCAAGTTCGAGGCGTGCAACCACCGCTTCGTGCACCTGGAGGAGCCGGGCTGGGGCGTGGCCCTGGTCAACGACTCGACGTACGGGCACGACGTGACGCGCACCGTCCGGGACTCGGACGCGGGCACGACCACCACCGTGCGGGTCTCGCTGCTGCGTGCCCCGCGCTTCCCCGACCCGGAGACCGACCAGGGCGTGCACCGCTTCCGGCACGCGCTCGCGCCGGGCGCGGCGATCGGTGACGCGGTCCGGGAGGGCTTCCGGATCAACCTGCCGGAGCGCCGGATCGCGGGCGACAGCGAGGTGGCCCCGCTGGTGGCCGTCGACAACGACGCGGTCGTGGTCAGCGCCGTCAAGCTGGCGGACGACGCGAGCGGCGACCTCGTCGTGCGGCTCTACGAGTCGACGGGCGGCCGCGCCAGGGCCCGGCTGACCACCGGCTTCGAGGCCGAGGGCCTCGCGGTGACCGACCTGCTGGAGCGGCCGCTGGCCGACGCGGTGGCACCAGAGCTGAGTGAGGGCGGCGTCCAGCTGTCGCTGCGCCCGTTCGAGCTGATCACGCTGAGGTTCGCGCGCCGCTGAGTTCCGGCCCGGTGGGCCGGCGGACCCGTCCGCCGGCCCACCGGGCGGTCAACTACCGACCCGTTCGGCCGCGAATATCTACAGCGACAAGCACAGAATTTTACGCAATGTGCGATGAGGGTTTATGACACGCCGGGTGGAGTGTAATTACTTGCCGCGCCCGCTCGCATTCATTGTGCTACTGTAGATCTCAGTTGCAGTTGTGGTTCCCAAAGACTCCAAGTGCTCTCCTCAGCTAAATGGGCTGATGGGTGCACTTTTGTATTTCCGGTTCATTATCCGGATGGGGTAATCATCGCGGCGACGCGGGACTGGCACAGTGCGAGTCCCCGGGCTCTGCCCCAGAAGGAGATAAAACATGGCTACTGGCACCGTCAAGTGGTTCAACGCGGAAAAGGGCTTCGGCTTCATCGAGCAGGATGGTGGCGGCGCTGACGTCTTCGCCCACTACTCGAACATCGCCGCCAGCGGCTTCCGTGAGCTGCAGGAGGGCCAGAAGGTGAACTTCGACGTCACGCAGGGCCAGAAGGGCCCGCAGGCGGAGAACATCACCCCCGCGTGAATCTGATTGCTCCGGCGCTCACGCGCTGAGATGCTTTCGCGCAGCTGGGGCCCGCACCTTGGGGTGCGGGCCCCAGCTCGTTGCTTTCCCGGGTCCACCCCCGAGCGATGCCGTGCCGGTGTACGACCGCCACGAGCCGCCGGGCAGGCGCCCGGACCACGATCTTCACCGTGCGGCGGACGATCCGCCATGGCCCCCGGACCGGAAAACCGGCCCGCCGGGGCCCCATGACATGACCTGCCGGACCGCTCTGCGGCCCGCTCGTCCCGTCATTGCGAAGCACCGGACCCGGTTCGGCCGGGCCCGTATCGGCTCAAGACCGGCTGCCGGGCTTCGTTCACGTATGCCAACGGCCCGTTCTTGCGATTCTTGTGCCGCTCGTCGCCGCAATGAATTCCTCGATACGCGCCATATCGAGGGAGGGTTCCTATGAACCGCGACCGCACAGCCCGCTCGAATGACCGTTATTCCCGCACTTCCGGCGGCTCACGCTCGGGAGGCGGCTTCCGCTCGCAGGCCCCGGGCCGCCAGGGCGGCCAGGGCCGTTTCGGCGCCCCGGCCCAGCGCTCCGGTGGCGGCGGTGGCTACGGCCGCAGGCCCGCTGCCAAGCAGGGCGAGTTCGCACTGCCGACGACCATCACCCCGGCGCTGCCGGCCGTGGAGGCCTTCGCCGATCTCGAGATGCCCGCGCAGCTGCTGTCGGCGCTCGCCAACGAGGGCGTCACGGTGCCGTTCCCGATCCAGGGGGCCACGCTGCCGAACTCGCTGGCCGGCCGTGACGTGCTGGGCCGGGGCCGTACCGGCTCCGGCAAGACGCTCGCCTTCGGTCTGGCCCTGCTGGCCCGCATCGAGGGCCGCCGCGCCGACGCCCGGCGCCCGCTGGCCCTGGTGCTCGTCCCCACCCGGGAACTGGCCCAGCAGGTCACCGACGCGCTCACCCCGTACGCCCGCTCGCTCAAGCTGCGGCTGGCCACCGTCGTCGGCGGCATGTCGATCGGCCGGCAGTCCGCGGCGCTGCGCGGCGGCTCCGAGGTCGTCGTCGCCACGCCGGGCCGGCTGAAGGACCTGATCGAGCGCGGCGACTGCTCGCTGGACCGGGTCTCCATCACGGTCCTGGACGAGGCCGACCAGATGGCCGACATGGGCTTCATGCCGCAGGTCACCGAGCTGCTGGACCAGGTGCAGCCGGAGGGCCAGCGGATGCTGTTCTCGGCCACCCTGGACCGCAACGTCGACCTGCTGGTGCGCCGCTACCTGCACGACCCGGTCGTCCACTCGGTCGACCCGGCCGCCGGCGCGGTCACGACGATGGAGCACCACGTGCTCTACGTCCACGGCGCCGACAAGTACGCCACCACGACGGAGATCGCCGCCCGCGACGGCCGCGTGATCATGTTCCTGGACACCAAGCACGCCGTGGACAAGCTCACCGACCACCTGCTCAACAGCGGGGTCCGGGCGGCGGCGCTGCACGGCGGGAAGTCGCAGCCGCAGCGCACCCGCACCCTGACCCGGTTCAAGACCGGGCACGTCACGGTGCTGGTCGCCACCAACGTCGCGGCGCGCGGCATCCACGTCGACAACCTCGACCTGGTCGTCAACGTCGACCCGCCGAGCGACCACAAGGACTACCTGCACCGAGGCGGCCGTACCGCCCGCGCCGGGGAGTCCGGCAGTGTCGTCACGCTGGTGCTGCCCAACCAGCGCCGCGAGATGACCCGCCTGATGGCCGACGCCGGGATCACCCCGCAGATCGCCCAGGTCCGCTCCGGAGAGGCCGAGCTCAGCCGGATCACCGGTGCTCAGGCGCCCTCGGGCGTGCCCGTCGTCATCACCTCGCCGGTGTCGGAGCGCCCCAAGGGCGGCTCCTCCTCGCGCGGCCGGCGCAGCCGTCCGGCCCAGGCCCGGCGCACCTCGTCGTCCTCCTCGGCGTCGGTCTCCTCGGCCTCCTCGCCGCGGGGCGGCGGCGCTCAGCGCCGGGCCTCCGGCAACCGCGCCGCCTGACCGATACCCGCGTTCCCGTCCGGTTCCGCTCCCCGACCCCGTTGAGGCACTATGCGCTGCGTCATCGCCCGCTTCCCCTTCGACCTCTTCAAGCATGAGGTCGAGGCATCGATGAAGGGCATCAAGCCCGAACCCGTCACCGGGGACTCGGTGATCATCAGCCGTCGTGTCTACCCGGTCAAGCAGGTGGGCGAGGTCATCACCCGCCAGGACCGGCGCGACTTCACCGCCGGTGAGGTGACCAGGGCGCTGGGGCGCCTCGGCTTCACCTGCCGGTCCGTGCCGGCGCCCGCCGCTCCGGTGGAGCTCAGCCCCATGGAGGCCGCTTCGGCGGCGCTGGGCACCCCCGGACAGGACGCCTGAACCACACCGCACAGCTGAGTCACCGCACGCCGGGGCCCGGTTCCCTCCCGGGGGAGCCGGGCCCCGGCGCGTCGTGGGCGGTGCGGCGGTCAGCCCCAGAGCGCTTCGGCGAGCGCGACGCCGGCGAAGACCGCGCCGAGACCCGCCACCACGCTCGCGACCACGTTGGCCGCCGCGTAGAACCGCGCGCCGTCCTCGGCCAGCCGCAGCGTCTCGTAGCTGAAGGTGGAGTAGGTGCTCAGGGCCCCGCAGAGCCCGGTGCCGAGCAGCAGCTGTACGTGGGACGAGGCGGCCCCCGCCGTCACCGCGCCGGTCAGCACCCCCAGCACCAGGCAGCCCGCCACGTTCACCGTGAACGTTCCCCAGGGGAAGACGGTGTCGTGCCGGGACTGCACCGCCCGGTCGGTCAGGTAGCGCAGCGGGGCGCCGACGGCCGCGCCGGCGATCACCAGGAGCCAGTTCACCGGGGCTCCTCCGGCTCGCCGCGCCGCACCAGCTCGCAGGCGTCCAGGACGACCGGGCTGTCGCCGGTCAGCTCCTCGATCAGCGGCAGGAACGCGCGCACCTTCTCCTCGGCGTCCACGATCACCACCGCCACCGGCAGGTCCTCGCTCAGCGAGAGCAGCCGCTGGGTGTGGATCATCGAGGAGGCACCGAAGCCCTCGATGCCCCGGAACACGCTGGCGCCCGCCAGTCCCGCCGCGTGCGCCCGGTGCACGATCTCGGTGTAGACCGGCCGGTGGTGCCAGCTGTCGGACTCCCCGACCAGGACGGTCAGCCGCAGGGCACGCTCGGTCCTCGATGTCGTCATGACTGCCTCCACGCCAGCACGCGGCGTGTCAGCCACACCGCGCTCCACACCGCCGCGAGGGCCGCGAGCAGTGTCAGTCCCAGATACGCCAGACCGCTGCGGGCCCGGCCGCCGTCGACGAGGCGCTGGATGTCCACGGCGTAGGTGGAGAAGGTCGTGAACCCGCCCAGCACCCCCGTACCGAAGAACGGCCGCACCAGGCGGTGGGCGGCCCAGACCTCGCTGATCACCACCATGAACACGCCGATCACCGCGCAGCCGATGACGTTGACCACGAGGGTCGTCCACGGGAATCCGTCGCCCGCCGTGGGCCAGAGCAGTGACGCCCCGTAGCGGGCGCACGCGCCGGCGGCGCCGCCGAGCGCGACCACGGCGACGACCGGGGCCTGCGGGTTCAGGGGTCCGGTGGGCGGGGTGGTTCCGGTGGGTCTGGTGGGCACGCTTCTCCTACCTGCCGGGGCACCCGCCGGACGCGGGCGCGCTCGTACGCAAGTAGGGACCGTTGGCGGCCGCTGTCCGCGGCCGCGGTTCGGGTACGGCGGGCCCCACCGCCGCGCGGCGGCCGTCTCCGGCGCCGCTCGCCCCCAGAATATCGTGGGGCCCCCGCGGGGGCGTGCCGGGCGGTTCACCCGATCGGCCACCGCATCTGCGGACGTGACCGGCAGGCCGCAGGGTGGTCCCATGTGGCCCCGTCGAGTCGCGCTGGGCGCCGCGGTCCTCCCGCTCACCCTGCTGGTGCTGCGGGACGCCCCGGTGCGGTTCGCGCTGCCCATGCCGGCCGCCGCCGCCCACGAGCGGCCGCGCCCGGTGCCGCACGGCGTGCCGCAGCCCGCGATAGTCAGCCGGGCTGCCTGGCACGCCGACGAGCACTTGGTCAGGGAGCCCGCGGTCTACACGGGCGCGGTGCGGGCGGTCTTCATCCACCACACCGGGGAGTCCAACGACTACGACTGCGCGGACGTGCCCCGGATGCTGCGCGCGGTGGAGGAGTCCCACATCAAGGGCAACGGCTGGGACGACATCGGCTACAACTTCCTCGTCGACCGGTGCGGGACGATCTACGAGGGCCGGGCGGGCGGCGTCCGGCGTTCGGTGCGCGGCGCGCACACCACGGGCTTCAACGCCGACAGCGTGGGCATAGCGGTGCTGGGCAACTACGGCCGGGGGGCCACGGTGCCGCCGGTCCTGATGCGGGCGCTGGCGAAGGTGGCCGCGTGGAAGCTGCTGCCGGGCATCGATCCGCGCGGCAAGGTCCGGCTGGTCTCGACGAACGACGCGAGCCGGTTCCCCAAGGGCACGGCCGCCGTGCTGAACGTCATATCCGGCCACCGCGACGCGTACCAGACCACCTGTCCGGGCGAGGCGCTGTACGCCGAGCTGCCCGCGATCCGGGCGGCGACGGCGGCCCTGCGCAGGACGCGGTGAAACGGCGGGACCACACCGTGGCGCCTCATTGCGCTAGTACATATTCATTTTCTGTCTAGTTCGAACCGGGTTATGGTTCCGGCATGTCTGCCACACCTCCGCACCCCGTGACCCTGACCGGCCGCCACGTACGCCTGGAGCCGCTGTCCCCGGACCACCTCGACGGCCTCTTCGCCTCGGGCGGCGGTGACGAGGAGGTCTGGCGCTGGCAGGGCGGACCGGCCCCGCGCACCCGGGAGGAGCTCGGCGAGAAGATGGCGGACCTGCTCGCGGACGCGCGGCGGGGCGCGTGTGTCCCGTTCGCCGTCATCGACCTCGCCGGCGGCCGGGCCATCGGCTGGACCACGTACATGGACATCGACGTGGCCGACGAGCGCCTGGAGATCGGCTGGACCTGGTACGGCCGCGCGTACTGGCGCTCGGCCGTCAACACCGAGACCAAGCTGCTCCTGCTCACCCACGCCTTCGAGGAACTCGGCATGGGGCGGGTTCAGTTGAAGACCGATCACCTCAACGAGCGGTCCCAGGCGGCGATCGCACGCCTCGGTGCCCGGCGCGAAGGGGTGCTGCGGCGCCACCGCCGCCGCCCGGACGGCAGCTGGCGCGACACCGTGTACTTCTCGCTGCTCGCCGACGAGTGGCCGCAGGCGAAGGCGGGGCTCAGGGCCCGGCTCGACGCCGGGTCCGCCGCCTGACTCCGAGGTCGCGCACCGGCCGGGTACGGGGGAAGGCCCCCGGGGCCTTGTCCACCGGTCGGTGGACACCGGGTTCCACCGGGCGGGGCTGCCGGGCGAGGGGCCTCGCGGACGAGCATTTACCGCATGAGAATACGACCCGTACGCATGGCCCGCTGGAGTGCGCGGCACCCGTGGAAAGCGATCGTCGGCTGGTTCCTCTTCGTGCTGCTGTGCCTCGGCGCGGGCATCACGGCAGGCAACAACCCGGCCACCACCGAGGACTTCTGGGTCGGTGAGGCCGGCCAGGCCGAGTCGATGGCCACCGACGCCGGCCTCCAGCGCAGGCCCACCGAGCACATCCTGATCCGGTCCGCCTCCGGCCCCCTGGACAGCGCGGAGGCCACCGCCGCCGCCCATGACGTCACCGCCAGGATGAGCGCGCTCGCGGAGGTCCAGGAGGTCGCTCCGCCGGTCCGCTCGAAGGACGGCACCGCACTGCGGGTGACCGTGGTGATGAAGGGCGCCGAGCTCGACGGCAAGAAGAACGTCGTCCCGCTCCTCGACGCGACCGGGAAGGCGGCCGACGCCCACCCGGGGCTGATCGTGGAGGAGACCGGGTCGCCTGCCATCTCCAAGGGCGTCAACGACCAGCGCGGCAAGGATCTCGCGCTCTCCGAGCGCCTCACCCTGCCGGTCACGCTCGTCATCCTGCTGATCGTGTTCGGCTCCGCCGTGATGGCCGGGGTGCCGCTGCTGCTGGCGCTCTCCTCGATCGCCGCCACGATGGGCCTGGCCATGCTGGCCTCGCACCTGATGCCCGACCCGGGCGTCGGCACCAACATGATCCTGCTCATCGGACTCGCGGTCGGCGTCGACTACACGCTCTTCTACCTCAAGCGCGAACGCGAGGAGCGGGCCCGCGCCAAGGGCCGGCTCGGCCCGGAGGCCTTGGTGGAGCTGGCCGCGGCGACGGCGGGCCGTGCCGTGGTGGTCTCCGGCCTCGCGGTGATCGTCTCCACCGCCACCCTGTACCTCGCCACGGACGTCATCTTCTCCTCACTGGCGACCGGCACCATCCTGGTCGTCGCCGTCGCCGTGATCAGCTCGCTCACCGTGCTGCCCGCCCTGCTCGTCAAGCTCGGCCACCGCGCCGAACGGCGTGCCGCCAAGAAGGCCGCCCGGCGGGCCGAGCGCGGCACACCCGCCGTGACGAAGAGCGCGAAGCCCGAGAACGGCCGGGTGTTCGGCGCCCTCCTGCGCCCCGCCCGGAAGCACCCGGCGATCACCCTGTGCGTGTCCGTGCTCGTGATGCTCGCCGTGGCCGCGCCCGCGCTGGGGCTGAAGCTCATCGACCCGGGCAAGGACACCTTCTCCCGCGACATCCCGGCCATGCAGGTCTACGACCGGCTCACCGCCGAGTTCCCCGAACTCCTGGTCAAGCACGAGGTGGTGACCCGCTCCGCCCCCGGCCGGGCCCCCGAGGTCAGGCAGGCCCTGACGGAGCTCGGGCGCCGGGCCCAGACGGACCCGCTCTTCGCGCGGAACGCCGCGCCGGTGCTGCGGACCTCCGGTGACGGGCGGATCAGCGTGCTGGAACTGGGCGTGCCGCACCCGGCTCCCTCCGACGAGGCGATCGCGTCCCTCGACCACCTCCGTGACCAGTACATCCCGTCCACCGTCGGCAAGTTGGCCGGCGCGGACACCGCGGTGAGCGGTGACGTGGCCCGGGGCCAGGACTATGTGCACCACGAGCGGAACAAGCTGCCGCTCGTCATCGGCTTCCTCCTGCTGCTGACCTTCGTGGCCACGGCGGTCGCCTTCCGCTCGGCGGTCGTCGGTCTGATCGGCGTCGTACTGAACCTGCTGTCGGCGGCGGCCGCGCTCGGCGCGCTCGTGCTGGTCTTCCAGGGCACCTGGGCGGAGAGCCTGCTGGACTTCGACTCCCTCGGCGCGATCGCCTCCAGGGTGCCGCTCTTCCTCTTCGTGATCCTCTTCGGACTGTCGATGGACTACCAGGTCTTCGTCGTCAGCCGGATCAAGGAGGCCATGGAGCACGGGATGTCGGCCCGCGAGGCGGTGCTCGACGGCATCGAGCGGTCCGCGAAGGTGGTCACGAGCGCGGCGCTGGTCATGGTCACGGTGTTCGCCGCCTTCGTCTTCCTGCACCTCACCGAGATGAAGCAGATGGGCTTCTGCCTCGCGGTGGCGGTACTGCTGGACGCCGTCATCATCCGGATGATGATCCTGCCCTCCGCACTGCTGCTCCTGGGCGAGCGCGCCTGGCGCCCGCTGCGCCCTTCACGGCGGCGTGCGCGGAGCACCGAACCTGCCGCTCCCGCTCTCCCGCACGTAATCTGACGGCCATGCTTCAACGGCCGCAGCGCGACGATCCGGTCTGGATCTGGGTGCTCCACGGGTGGGAGGCGCTCTCCTGGGCGCTGGCCGCCCTGGTCACCCTGATCACCCTGCTGGGGGGCACGTCCCCGGGACGCAAGCTCGGACTGCTCGCGCTGATGGCCGTGCTCGCCCTCTGCTACGCCCTGGTGCGGCTGCGGCCCGGCAACCCGGGCTTGAGCCCGTACGGATATCTCGGCGTGCTCGCAGTCGTGCTGGGCGGTGTCTCGTACCTCGGGGACGGCTTCGGGGTGTTCTACGCCGTGATGCTGACCCAGTTCATCGTCTTCGCGGACAGCCCGAGGGGCGCGATCCTGGCCACCGGGCTCGGCGCCCTGGCGATCACGGTCGGCGGCAGCCTGCGGGAGGGCGGGCGGGCCGAGGTGTTCCTCAGCAACTCGGCCTCCTCCCTCGGTGTCTGGGCCGTCGCCGTCGTGATGGCGGTGCTGACTCCCCGGGCGCTCGCCCGGCGCGACGAACGGGCCGCACTGCGTGCCGAGTTGCGGAGCACGCAGGTCGAACTAGCCGAGGTGTACCAGCGGCAGGGCGCCGCGGAGGAACGCGAACGGCTCGCCCGGGAGATCCACGACACCCTCGCCCAGGGCTTCGCCTCCATCATCGTGCTGGCGGAGGCGGCCAGGTCCCAGCTGTCGGTGGACACCGAACGCAGCGCCCAGCAGCTCCAGTCCATCGAGCAGACGGCCCGGGAGAACCTGGCCGAGGCCCGGGTCCTGGTCGGCGCCGCCCCCAGCAGCGGGGTGGCCGCCGGCTCGGTCGCCACGACGCTCCGGCGCACCCTGGACCGCTTCACCGAGGACACCGGCCTCACGGTCACGGCGGAGCTGGCCGACATCGAGTGCGACCAGCCGACCCGGATCGCGCTGCTGCGGTGCACCCAGGAGTCGCTGGCCAACATACGCAAGCACGCCGCCGCCTCCACCGTGGGCGTCGTCCTGGCCCGGCAGCCCGAAGGCGCGGAACTGGAGATCACCGACGACGGGCGCGGGTTCGTCGTCGAGGACTCCCACGGCTTCGGGCTGGACGGCATGCGACGGCGCCTCGCGGAGTTCGGCGGCGGCCTCACCGTCACCAGCTCGGTCGGGGACGGCACCCGCATCCTCGCCACGATCCCGCTGAGCACACCGCCCCCGCCGGGCATCACAACCCCGCTGAGCCAGGGCCCGCCGAGCCACGAACCCTCTGAACGACAGGCCCCAGGTGTGACATGACATCAGACCACGCGGCAGCCGCCGCCCCGCTGCGCATCATCCTGGCCGACGACCACACCGTGATGCGCGCCGGTCTGGTCGCCCTGCTGGGCTCCGAGCCCACCGTCGAGATCGTCGGTGAGGCGGGCGACGGCCGGGAGGCGGTCGGCCTCGTCGAGCGGCTCCGGCCGGACGTGGCCCTGCTCGACCTGCGCATGCCGGTCCTGGATGGGGTGGGCGCGACCACGGAGATCGTCGCGGGCCCCACGTCCACCCGCGTCCTGATCCTCACCACGTACGAGACCGACGCGGACATCGAGCGCGGTGTGGAGGCGGGCGCCACCGGCTACCTGCTCAAGGACGCCACCCGGGAACAGCTCGTCGACGCCATCCACGCGGCCTCCCGGGGCGAGACGGTGCTGGCACCCCGGGTCGCCCAGCGGCTGGTGGCCAGGATGCGCCGGCCGGTGCCGGTCACGCTGACCGCCCGTGAGGCCGAGGTGCTGGACGCGGTGGCCGACGGGCTGTCCAACGGGGAGATCGGCCGGCGGCTGTTCATCGGTGAGGCGACGGTGAAGACCCATCTGCTGCGGATCTTCGCCAAGCTCGACGTCAACGACCGTACGCGCGCGGTCGTTGTCGCGATGAACGGCGGTCTGCTGCAACGCCGTTAGGGCCCCCGACCACATCGCGCCGGGACGGGCGGAAGGTTCCCGCACTTGTCGTTTATCGATATGCCCCTCTACAGTGGGCATATCGATATTCGATGGATGGGGATGCGATGAACAGTCGACTCACGAGCGTGCTGGCCTCCGTGACCTTCGGGCTGGCGGTGCTCAGCGGGCTGGCCTTCCTCGGCAAGGGTGCCTCGCACATGCTCGACGACGGAGCGGTCTGCGTGGAGACGGGCTTCTGGGCCAACGCCCGGCTGGCGCCGGAAGGCCTGCCGGTCGCGAAGGGCGTCGAGGCCACGGGCAGCCTCACGCGCCTCTGCCAGGAGAGCCCCTCGGTGGGCCAGCGCGCGGCCGACCTCGGGAGCGGGCTGCCCTGGCTGCTGTTCGGCGCGCTGGCGCTGCTGCTCTTCTCCCGGCTGCTGACGACCGTGCTGAAGAAGGGCCCGTTCACCGAGCCGGTGGCCCGGCAGCTCACCACGCTCGGCTGGGTCGTCGCAGCCGGTACGCCGCTGGCCGGTCTCGTCGTCGGGTGGTCGCAGTCCTGGCTCGTAGGGTCGATGGCGCCGGTGGTGGGTTCCGGGCCGACGGTCGCCGGGCCGCTGGTTCTGGTGTTCGCCGGCCTCGCCGGTGTGATCCTTGGCAGGATCATGCGCGACGGTGTGCGCATGCGGGAGGACCTCGAAGGGACCGTCTGACTGATGCCCGAGGACGAAATCCACTCGATCCGTATTCACCTCGACCGGCTCCTGGCCGAACGCGGCATGACGCTCACCGAACTGTCCGCGCAGGTGGGGATCACCGTCGTCAACCTGTCCGTGCTCAAGAACGGGCGGGCCAAGGCGGTCCGCTTCTCCACCCTGTCGAGGATCTGCGAGGTCCTCGGCTGCCAGCCGGGGGACCTGATCACTCACGAACCCGCCGAGCGGGCCTAGGCTCCGCGCGGGCGTCGGTGGCGAGCGCCGCGCCGTGGCCGAGGGCGCCGTGGTCGTAGGCGCTCTCGGCGTGCAGCGTCTGGTCGAGGCCGGTGAGCTCCTCGTCGGCGGAGGCCCGCAGGCCCATCAGCCGGTCGATCGCCTTGCCGATCCCGTACGTCATGAGGAAGGTGTACGCCGCCACGGCGAGGACGGCGACGGCCTGCCGGCCGAGCTGGGCCGCGCCGCCGCCGTAGAGCAGCCCCTCCGGGCCGCCGGTCATCGTGGTGGTCGCGAACAGGCCGATGAGCAGCGTGCCGACGATGCCGCCGACGAAGTGCACGCCGACCACGTCCAGCGAGTCGTCGTAGTCGAGGCGGAACTTCCACCCGACGGCGTAGGAGCAGACGACCCCGGCCGTGAGTCCGACCGCCGCGGCCCCCACGATGCCGACCGTGCCGCAGGCGGGGGTGATCGCGACGAGCCCGGCGACCGCGCCCGAGGCGGCGCCGAAGGTGGTGGGGTGGCCGTCGCGCTTCTGCTCGACGAAGAGCCAGCCGAGCAGCCCGGTGCAGCCGGCGACGAGCGTGTTGAGCATCGAGGCCGCCGCCAGGCCGTTGGCGCCCAGGGCCGAACCGCCGTTGAAGCCGAGCCAGCCGAACCAGAGCAGTCCGGCGCCGAGCATCACCATGGGCAGGTTGTGCGGGCGCATCGCGTCCTTCTTGAACCCGATGCGCGGCCCGACCACCAGCGCGAGCGCCAGCCCGGACGCCCCGGAGGCGATCTCCACCACCAGTCCGCCGGCGAAGTCCAGCGCACCCAGCGAGTCCTTGATCCAGCCGCCGGGGCCCCACACCCAGTGGGCGACGGGAGCGTATACGAGCAGGGTCCACACCGGTACGAAGACCAGCCAGGCGGCGAACCTCGTACGGTCCGCGATCGCGCCGCTGATCAGGGCCGCCGTGACGATCGCGAACGTCAGCTGGAACGTGGTGAACAGCAGGGTGGGGACGCTGCCGGTGAGGCTCGCGGGACCGATGCCCGCCATGCCCAGGTGGCCGAGGCCGCCGACCAGGCCGCCGAACGCGTCGCCGTCGAAGGCCAGCGAGTAGCCGGCGAGCAGCCAGACGACCGTGACCAGCGCGATCGACACGAAGCTCATCATCAGCATGTTCAGGACGCTCTTCGTGCGGACCATGCCGCCGTAGAACAGCGCCAGGCCCGGAGTCATCAGCAGGACGAGCGCGGTGGCGGCCAGCAGCCAGGCGGTGTCGCCTGTGTCGAGGCCTGCCGCGGCCAGATTCACGGGGGTCACTGTGGGGGTCCCTCCTCGGAACGGCGTGCGGGTCGGGCGACAGAGAGGCTGTCGGAGAGCGTGACCGGCGCGCGTTTCGTAACGGGGACCCGGGTGTTTCCGCGATATTTCATTGCGGGGTGGTTGCCGAAATCTCACCACCCCGGACGGCGGACAGGGGACCCGGTTCAGCAGTGGCGTGCCCGGGGCAGCCCGTAGACCGAGTCCAGCCGGTAGGTGCCGCTCCTGGGCACGGTGAGCTCCGTCCAGTCGCCGTCCTGTCGCAGACAGCCGCCGGCGCCGCGCCCGCCGACCTCGCGCGCCCGCAGCCACGGCGAGTACGCCAGCCGCACCGTCAGCGAGCCCGCCCTCGGCACCCGGACCACCAGGTCGGCCTCGCCGCCGCTCACCACCTCGGCCGGCACCGGCACCAGGGGCACGGCGTCGCGCACCCGGTAGACGGACCAGCCGTCGTCCCGCCACACCCGTCGCAGCCAGGGCAGCCCGCCGCGCACCAGGGCCGCCTCGGCCTCGGCGGGGCCGTCGGGCTGCCCGTGGTGCAGCACCACGTACCCCACGGCCCAGCGGTCCAGCCAGGCACGGTAAGTGGCCGGGGACAGCGTCCCGTCGTAGAAGAGGCGCCCCCGCTCCACGTCGAGCTGCCGGTTCCAGCCGCGTGCCATGTTCACGTGGCGGGCCAGCACCGTCGCCTCGCGGTGGTTGCGGGCGGGGACGACCTCCACACGGGTCCGGCCGGCGTTCAGGCGGCGCAGTTCGCTGACGACGCCGTCCGTGCGGGCCGCCCATACGGGCACGTCGTTGGAGACCCGGAGGTCGTCCAGGGTCTTGTCGGCCAGCCAGTTGGCGGACAGCCCGAGGGCCACGGCGATGACGACCGTACGCGTCCAGTTCCGCTCCCGGACGAGCTCCAGGAGCGCCGCGAGGAGCACGGGGACGGCGACGAGGCCGAGGAGCCGCTCCACGTTCGTCCCGATCGGGGAGGCGACGAGGAAGACGAGGACGACGCCGACCGCGTACACCACGGCCCCGTAGCGCGGGACGCGCCACCGCCGGGCCGCCGGCGCCGCGAGGGCCAGCGCGGCGCAGATCATGAGCGGCATCCACAGCCGGCCCCGGTTCATGGGCTGCTCGCCCTCGCCGGGGAAGAGCAGCGCTACCGCCGCCACGACGGCGAAGAACGGCACGATCAGGACGACGCCCTTGCGCCACTGCCGGTCCAGCAGGTACGCCGCCCCCGCCACCACGAGGAACAGCCCCGCCACCGGACTGGCCATCGCCGCCAGCGCCCCGGCCACGAGCGGGACCACGACGCGGCCGACGTACAGGCAGGCGACGAGCCCGATCGCGACGCCGAGTGCGAACGTCGTACGCCCCGAGGCGACGTTGCACCACAGGGCCAGCGAGGCGAGGACCGCGGGGGCCAGCGGCCGGCGCACCCCGGTACGGACGAACAGCAGGGCGATCAGCCACGATCCGGCGATCCCGGCGGCCACCGAGACCGTCCGGACGCCGAGGAAGGCCATCAGGTACGAGGAGAAGACGCTGTACCCGGCGGTGTGGATGCCGCCGTACCAGGACAGGTTGTACGCGGAGCCCGGGTGGCGCGCGGTGAAGCCCGACCAGGCGAGCTGCGCGGCCAGGTCGCCGCCGCCGGTCGCCAGGACGGCCGCCCACACGGCGTACAGCGGCACCACGACGGCCACCGCGACGAGCGGCACCAGGTGGCGCCGCCACCAGGGCGGTACGGCCGTTTCCCCGTCCCCGCCCTCCCGCCGCAGCTCATCGACGTCACCCGTACTCGCTCGCACTTCCCCGCTGACACCCACCCGGGCAACCCTAGGGTCTTTTGTCGGGATCGGGCGGGGCCACCGCAGGTCTGCGGCCGCCCCGGGCCGAACAGTTGAGAGCATATCGTGACATGTCAGGACTGTTTGCTACAGCGGTATGTCGGTGTCATGGCAGGACCGGCCGCGCTCTGGTGGTGCCGTGCACGGGCGGCCGAGACTGACGTCCGCACATCTGTGCTCACGGCCCGTCCCCCCAGAAAGCTCCACGGCACATGCATACGTCCCCACGGCCCGGCGCCCCCGAAGCGCACCGCTCGCGTGCGGTCAGGAGGTGCCGAGCATGGTGCGCTACGTGACGCGCAAGGCTGCGGGCTGGCTGCTGATGATCGTGGTCGCGATCAACGCCACCTATTTCCTGGCCAGTTGGTTCCTGGACCCGCGCTCGAACTTCAAGGAGCTGCGGCCCGTCCGCAGCGAGGCCCGGATCGACGACGCGCTGGCGCCCTACAACCTGGACCCGCGGGTGCCGGTCGTGCGGCGATGGTGGGACTGGCTCGGCTCGGTGGTCACCCACTTCGACTGGGGGAGCTCGCCCACCGGCGTCTCCGTCAACGGCGAGATCGGCTACCGCTCCCTCGTCAGCGCCGAACTGGTCGTCATCGCGACGGTCCTGTCCGTGGTGATCGGTGTATCGCTGGGCGTGTACACGGCGTCGAGGCAGTACGGCTGGGCCGACCGCGTGTCACAGGCCTTCTCCATCGCGGTGTTCAACATCCCGACGTCCGTCGCCGCGCTCGCCGTCGTCTTCGTCGCCATCTGGCTGAACCAGCATCTGGGGCTGCGCTTCCTCTACGTCGCCGGGGAGAACTCACCGAACGTCGAAGGGCTGCTCCCGACGATCGGCGACCGATTCCTGCACCTGATCCTGCCGACGCTGACCCTCACGCTGATGGGTTACGTCGGCTACCACCTGACGCAGCGCTCACTGCTGCTCGACACCATCAACGCCGACTTCGTACGGACCGCACGGGCCACCGGACTCACCCGGACCCAGGCCGTCCGCAGACACGCCCTGCGCACGGCGCTCATCCCGACGGCGACCTCCGTGGCGTTCAGCGTCCCGGCCATCTTCACCGGGGCCGTCATCACCGAGACGATCTTCGGCTGGAACGGCATGGGCCGCTACTTCATCCAGACCATCAGCAAGAACGACGTCCACGGCACGGTCGCGACGGCCGCCTTCGCCGCCGCCCTGACCGCGATCGGCGCGATCCTCGCGGACATCGCCACGGCCCTCCTCGACCCGAGAGTGCGGGTGAGCTGACGTGGCCGCGGACATGACCCCCGTAGCGAAGTCCGGGACGGCCCCCGTCGCGAACGACGGTACGAGCACCCTCACGAAGGGCGGGACAACCACCCTCACGAAGGCCGGCGCCAACCGGCGCAACCTCGGCCTCGGGCGGCTCTACCTGCGGCGCTTCCTGCGCAACAGGCTCGCCGTCGTCGGCGTGGTGATCTTCGTGCTGCTGGTGCTGTTCAGCGCGGCCGGCGACCTGTTCACCTCGTACGCGTACTCGGACGCGGACTTCGCCGCGCTCACCCAGCCGCCGAGCTCGGCCCACTGGTTCGGTACCAACCAGGGCGGCAACGACATCTACGCCTCGGCCGTGCACGGGCTCAGACGCTCCCTGGTGATCGCCGTGAGCGTCTCCGTCCTGACCGTCGTCGTCGCGGCGCTCATCGGCTCCGGCGCCGCCTACTTCGGCGGCCGGACCGAGAAGGCGACGCTCGCGGTCATCCACTTCCTGCTGATCGTCCCCTCCTTCCTCATCCTCGCCCTGGTCTCCAACCGGCTGGCCGGGGACTGGCGGGTCCTCATCGTCGTACTGACGGTGTTCGGCTGGATGTCCACCGCGCGGGTCATCTGGTCCGTGTCGACCTCACTGCGCGAACGGGACTACGTGACAGCCGCCGAATTCATGGGCGTCGGCCCGCTGCGCATCATCCTGCGCCACATCATCCCCAACCTCGGCTCGCTCCTGATCGTCAACCTCACGCTCGGGGTCGTGGCGACCGTCCTCAGCGAAACCGCCCTGTCCTACCTCGGGTTCGGCGTCCAGGCACCGGACGTCTCGCTCGGCACGATGCTCGCGGACGGCGCGGGCACGGTCACGAGCGCCCCCTGGCTCTTCGCGTTCCCCGCGGCACTGGTCGTGCTGCTCACCGTGTCGATGACCTTCGTCGGCGACGGACTGCGCGACGCCCTCGACCCGATGTCCGTGACCGGCGCGGCAGGAGGCCGACGATGACCCGTACGACAACGCTGACCAGGACCGGACTGCCCGACGGATCCGTCACCCCGGTGCTCTCGGTGCGGGACCTGCGGATCTCCTTCCCCTCGGAGGCCGGGACCGTCGAGGCGGTGCGCGGCGTCGGCTTCGACCTGCTGCCGGGCCGGACCCTCGGCATCGTCGGGGAGTCCGGCTCGGGCAAGTCGGCCACCGCCATGGGCGTCATGGGGCTGCTGCCGCCCTCCGCCGCCCTGAGCGGCCAGGTGCTGCTGGAGGGCCGGGACCTGGTCGGCCTGGGCGACAGGGAACTGTCCGAAGTGCGGGGCAGGTCCATCGGCATGGTGTTCCAGGACCCGCTGTCCGCGCTCACCCCGATCTTCTCCGTCGGCAGACTGCTGTCCGACGCCCTGCGGGTCCACCAGGACCTGACGAAGCGGGCGGCCCGGGAACAGGCCGTCCAACTGCTCGACCTCGTCGGAATCCCCGACCCCCGGGGCCGGGCCGGCGCCTTCCCGCACGAGTTCTCCGGCGGCATGCGCCAGCGCGTCGTCATCGCCATGGCCATCGCCAACAAGCCGTCCGTCCTCGTCGCCGACGAACCCACCACCGCCCTCGACGTCACCGTGCAGGCCCAGATCCTCGACGTCCTGCGCCTGGCACAGCGGGAGACCGGAGCCGGCCTCGTCCTCATCACCCACGACCTCGGGGTCGTCGCCGGCTACGCGGACGACATCGCCGTCATGTACGCGGGCCGGATCGTGGAGCGGGCCGGGGTGGACGAACTGTTCCGGCGGCCGGTCATGCCCTACACCGCGAGGCTGCTCGCCGCCGTCCCCACCGTCGACGCCGGGGTCCACCGCCCGCTCGTCCCGATCGGCGGGGAGCCGCCCGCCCTGGTCGGCCTCGCGCCCGGCTGCCCCTTCGCGGACCGCTGCGCCCTCGCGGTGGACGCGTGCCGCACCGAGGAACCCGCACTCCGCGAGATCGCCGGGCACGGGGACGTGGCCTGCCTGCGCGCCGACGAGACGGCCGACGGTTCGCTGGACCCGGCCACGTCCGCCGGGGATGCGGCCGCCTCGGACGCACCGGCCCGCGCCGGGGCCGGTGAGGTGGTGCTCCGGGTCGAGGACCTCGTCAAGACCTTCCCGGTCACCAAGGGGGCCGTCCTCAAGCGCCGGGTCGGCACGCTGCACGCCGTCAGCGGAGTGAGCTTCGAGCTGCGGGCCGGCGAGACCCTGGGCCTGGTGGGCGAGTCGGGCAGCGGCAAGACCACGACCCTGATGGAGATCCTCCGGCTCGGGCGGCCCGAGGGCGGCCGCATCGAGATCGCCGGCACCGAGGTGGGCGCGGCCGGTTCCGCCGCCCGGGTGCGGGAGTTGCGCCGGGACGTGCAGATCGTCATGCAGGACCCGCTGGGCGCGCTGGACCCGCGGCTGCCCGTCTACCAGCTGCTCGCCGAACCCCTGCAGGCCGTCGGGCGGGACCGCGAGGCGATCCGCTCCCGCATCGGTGAACTGCTGGCGCTGGTCGGTCTGGACGACGCGGTGAGCGACCGGTTCCCGGCCGCGCTCTCCGGGGGGCAGCGCCAGCGGGTCGGTATCGCGCGGGCCCTGGCGACCGAGCCGAGACTGCTCGTCCTGGACGAACCGCTCTCGGCCCTGGACGTGTCGGTGCAGGCCGGCGTGATCAACCTGCTGGCCCGGCTCAAGCGCGAACTCGGCCTGGCCTACCTGGTGGTGGCCCACGACCTCGGCGTGGTCCGGTACATCTGCGACCGGGTCGCGGTGATGTACCTGGGGCACATCGTCGAGACCGGGGACACCGAGACGGTCTTCTCCGACCCCCGGCACCCGTACACCCGGGCGCTGCTGTCGGCGATCCCGGTGCCCGATCCGCAGCGCGAGCGCACCCGTGAGCGCGTCGTGCTGGAGGGCGAGCAGCCGAGCGCCGTCGCGCTGCCCGCGGGCTGCGTCTTCGTGGACCGCTGTCCGCTCTACCGCCTGGCCGACGAGGACGTGCGCGAGCGCTGTCGTACGGAACGCCCCGCACCGTCCGAGGTGGCGGGGCGGCCCGGCCACCAGTACGCCTGTCACGCCGTCTGAGACCGGCTCCGCGGTCCGGGAACCCCGTTCACGGCCGCCGGCCACGCGTTCGGGCCGTTCGCTCACTTCTTTCCCCCGCCAGGCCCTCCGGCCCGGCGGCTCCACCGAACCCGAAGGAACCTTTCGTCATGCGCGCAGGACTGGCTCTCCCCCTGGCACTGGTCGCCGCCGTCTCCGTGGCGGCCACCGCGTGCCAGTCCTCCGGCGGGAAGGACACCGACGGCCCGAACGGGAAGGACGCCCCCGGGGCCGCCTCGGCCGCCGTCGACTACAACCCCCAGCCGTACGAGAAGATCAAGGACGGCGGCACCTACACCACGGTCGGCACCTTCGACGACCAGGGCAACCCGTTCAACGTCAACGCCACGCTGACCGCGAGCCGGGTCTGGGGCTGGTACAACGCGGATGCGATCACGTACTCGCCGACCGGCGAGGTGCAGTACAACCCGGACTACTACAGCGATGTGAAGGTCGCGGTCGAGGGCGGCGACCAGAAGGTCACCCTGACGATCAACCCGAAGGCGTCCTTCAACGACGGCACCCCGATCGACTGGAAGGCGATCCAGGCGACCTGGAAGGCCAACAACGGCTCGGACAAGGCCTTCGCCGCCTCGTCCACGGACGGCTACGACCAGATCACCTCGGTCGAGCAGGGCAAGAACGCCAAGCAGGCCGTCATCACCTTCAAGGGCGTCAACGCCTCCTGGTCGACCCTGTTCACCACCTTCCTGCACCCGAAGGCCGCCACGGTCGGGAACTTCAACAAGGCGTACGTCAAGAAGGCCCACCCGGAGTGGGGCGCGGGACCGTACACGGTCGGCAAGTGGGACACGCACTCCGGCAACATCACCTTCGTCCGCAACCCGAAGTGGTGGGGCAGGAAGGGCAAGCTCGACAAGCGCGTCTACGTCAACCTGGAGCCGACGGCGGGCGTCAACGCCTTCAAGAACGGCCAGCTCGACTACACCTCCGCCGTGGACGCGGAGAGCCTCAAGCAGATCAAGGGGCTCAAGGGCACCGAGATCCGCAGCGGCGGCAGCCCCTTCGAGTACGCGCTGTACTTCAACACCAAGTCCGCGGTCCTCTCGGAGACGGCCGTGCGCAAGGCCGTCGCGGAGAGCGTCGACCGCGCGCAGATCGCGAAGATCCAGTTCCAGGGGCTCGACTACCGGGAGCCGCTGCCCGGTTCGGCCGTGCTGTACAGCTTCCAGAAGGGCTACCACGACAACGTGTCGGCCGTACTGAAGCACGCGCCGGACGAGGCCGGGAAGGAGCTCGACGCGGCCGGCTGGAAGCCCGGCCCGGACGGCGTCCGGGCCAAGAACGGCAAGCGGCTCGACGTCGGGTACACGCTCCTGGGCGATGATCCGCTGGGCAAGGCCACCGCGGGCGCACTCGCCGCGATGCTCAAGCCGGTCGGCATCCACCTCGTCATCAAGAAGGGCGACGACGCGGACTTCTCCAAGGTCCTCAGCGACCGGCGCTTCGACCTGTTCCTCTCCGGCAACCGCTCGATGGACCCCTTCGGCGCCCGCTACCTGTGCGACTTCTACTGCTCGGACCGCGACTCCAACATCACCGGCGCCGGAACGCCCGCGCTGGACAAGGAGATCCGCGCCACCACGGAGATCGCCGACCTCGACAAGCAGACCGCCGCGGTCAACGAGGTCGAGCGGAAGGCGCTGCGCCAGTACGCCTTCCTGCCGCTGTTCAGCGGTCCCTCGACCTACGGCGTGAAGAAGGGGCTCGCCAACGTCGGCGCGACCATCTTCAACAGCCCGCTCCCGGAGACGGTCGGCTGGCAGAAGTGACGCGGCGGAGGGCGCCGGTACGGGCGGCCGGTCCGTCGAGCAGCCGCACGCGGCGCTGCCGACGACCGGCCTCCATGTGGCCCAGGTCACATATGCGGGCTCGATGACTTCTCGGGGCGGCGTGGGTCATACCTGCAACACCCGGACGAGAAAGGCCCGCCATGACTCAGACGCTCAACTCCCGCCAGTACACAGCAAGTTCGGCCGAAGCGCAGGCCGCCGTGCCGTCGTCCTCCCGGCTTCTGTCCGCCGGTGCGGTGGTCGCCGGCCCGCTGTTCCTCGGCGCGGGCATCGCGCAGGGCCTGGCGCGGGAGGGCTTCGGTTTCACCCGTAACGCGATCAGCCAGCTGGCCCTCGGCGACCTGGGCTGGATCCAGACCGTGAACTTCGTGCTCACCGGCGTCCTGCTGCTCGCCGGGGCGGCCGGCCTGCGCCGCGTACTGAGACCGGAGCCGGGCGGGACCTGGGGGCCGGCGCTGATCGCCGTCTTCGGGGCGTCGTTCCTGGTCGCGGCCGTCTTCCGGGCCGACCCCGGAGGCGGCTTCCCCGTCGGCTCCCCGGAGGCCGGCACGCTGAGCGCGCACGGTGCGGGCCACATGGCCGGCGGCGGGATCGGATACCTCGCGCTGTCCGTCGCCTTCGTCGTCCTGGCCCCTCCGCTGGCGGCCCGGGGCCACCGGGGCTGGGCGACGGCCTCCCGGATCGCCCCGGTCGTCGTCCTCACCGGATTCATGGCCTCGGCCGCCTCGGTCCTGGTGTTCACCCTCGGAGCCGGCCTCGGCCTCTGCTGGCTGGCGGCGGTCACGGTCCGGCTGCTCACCAGCCGTTCCGCGCAGGGGCGTTAGGCCGTACCGGCGGGCGTGCGGCGGGTGATCGCCCCGCCGGTAGGCTCGTCCGCCATGCCCATACCGATGCCCACCCGGATCACCCCGCGCGGCACGAGAGCCGCCCTCGTCATCGCCGCCGTGTTCGCGTCCG
Organism: Streptomyces sp. 840.1; assembly: GCF_003751445.1. Classification (NCBI taxonomy): domain Bacteria; kingdom Bacillati; phylum Actinomycetota; class Actinomycetes; order Kitasatosporales; family Streptomycetaceae; genus Streptomyces; species Streptomyces sp. 840.1. Next base: position 2,504,797 of record NZ_RJUU01000001.1, read on the forward strand.
GCTGGTACCTGGGGCAACCCGTGCAGGCCGCGCGGTGCGAGGCGCCGCCGAGGACCGTGCGCTACAGCGACCACCTGGCCGCCGACACCCTCCCGGACTGCGACGAGAAGCCGCGCCTGCTGGCCTGGCTCACCGGGACCCTCCGCTGAGGGCCGGGCGGGACCGCGGCCCCCGGCGCCGGCCCTGACGACGGAGACCTCCCACGGCTCCTTGCCGGGGCCGTGGACCCACACCGTGTCCTGGAGGGCGTAGCAGCAGGCCACCGACGCGTCGAGGAGCACCGGCACGGCAGCCCCGGCCGGCGTCGTAGGACCGCTCGTCGAAGTGCCCGTCCTCATCGGCCCGGCCCATCTGGCAACTTACGGTTACGGAGCGCCGTGGCCCTGATCCTGGAGCGACGCGACGCGGGTGGCGACCAGCCGGCCGTTGACGTGCGGATCCTGCGGAACGGGCAGCACCTGCTCACTGGCACACAGCAACTGCACCTTCCCCGCAGCGGCCAGAGTGACCACACCGGTCGCGCTGAGAGACGCTTCGTTGTAGCCGCTGCCGCGCGGCGTGGCCATCGAGGCGCCGCCCGTGACGTGACAGGTTGCCTTGTCGGCATACACCAGAGACGCGGAACCGGTGAGCGTGTAGGTGCCCTGCGGCAACGTGAGAGCCACCACCTGCGTCGGCGACCCGCCGATCGACGTGACCGAGTAAGCCGTGTAGGTATCGCCCGCAGCGGCGGACGCGGCGGTCGCCTGCTGCCCCGCACCCACTCCCACCCACACCGCTCCCAGCGTCACCACAGCCGCCAGCGCCGTAGCTGCGGTTCCCCACGTTCTTCTGGCACCCATAGCGTGTCGTCCTCCTCGATGAGTTCCGTGGTCGGCGAACGCCAAAGTAACGGCTGCGCACACGTCTGCTCCGTGGGAGTCCGACCTGTCGGCCAAAGGTCATCGGCCGGTTGAACGCAGGTTCCTCACCCACCACGCACCGTTCATCCGTCACTTCGCGGGCCCGCTCCGGGCGCGGCCTCTCGTCAACTCCGTGTCCAGCGACAGGCCCGCGGTGATCTCCCTCAAAACGGCCGTCTGCTCCTCGAAGTACGCCGCCCAGTGCGCGACCGTGTCGCGCTCGTCGACACGGAAGTCCTCCTCGTACCAGCCCTCTTCCACCGTCTCGGGCCACTCGCCGGGGAGCACCCGCCCCGCGACGATGACCTGGAACCACCGGCGTTCCCAGAGCGCGGCGTGCTTGAGCAGGCCCAGCAGGGACAGCGGGCTCACCGTCGGCGCCCTGCGGGCGTCCGCGTCGGACACGCCCACGATCTTCCGGAGCAGGTCATGCCGCGCGACGCTACCGATCTGCGGAACGGACCACGGGGGCCTCGCACCTGTCGCGGATCGCCTGCGTTTGTCGCCGGTCCCCTGCAGCTTTGTCCGCGATCCGTAACGGGGGATCTTGTGGCGGCGTTCGTATGTCTTGATGGGTGCAGGGCATCGGCGAAGACGACAAAGGGGTGGGCGGACATGGCGAAGCACAAGGGAAGGGGATGGCACGGCAGGCTTCTCGCGGCGGCGCTCGGAGTGACGGCGGTGGCGGCCGCCACCTCGGTGTGGACCGCGCAGGCCGACACCACCGGAGGGCGGCAGCCGCAGGCACGGGCCGGCGCACCGGCCAACGGTCCCGCGGCCAAGGTGGCCGAGGACATCGCGCACGCCTCGGACCGGGGCGCACGGGGCGTCAACATCACGATCGACGACGGACCCGACCCCACGTGGACCCCGCAGGTGCTGCAGCTCCTGAAGGAGAGCGGCGTCAAGGCCACGTTCTGCATGGTGGGCACCCAGGCCCAGGCCCACCCGGACCTGGTCAAGGCGGTCGTGGCGGGCGGGCACCGGCTCTGCGACCACACCGTCTCGCACGACACCTCGATGGACCACAAGTCCGAGGCCTACCAGTCCCAGCAGATCCTGGACGCCGAGCGCATGATCACCAAGGCGTCCGGCGGCGTCCGGCCGCAGTACTACCGAGCCCCCGGCGGCGCCTTCACCCCGTACAGCCGGCACCTCGCCGCCTCCCGGGGGATGCGGCCGCTGGGCTGGAACGTCGACACGAAGGACTTCGAGCACCCCGGTGTCGCGGCGATCGTCGCCACCGTGAAGAGCGAGATCTCCAACGGGCCGACCATCCTCTTCCACGACGCCGGCGGGGACCGCGCCGAGACCCTGGCCGCGCTGCGCGAGGTGCTGCCCTGGCTGAAGGAGCAGGGATACAGCTTCGGCTTCCCCGTGCGGTGAGTGCTGCTCTCCCGCGCACACGCCACATCCCGGCTCCGGCAAGGGCGGACCGGGTTGGGTCGGGCGGCGACGGCCGGACGTCCCGGGCGCGCTGTCTGCTGAGGAAGAGGCCGGACCACCACCGCGAAAAGCATCGTTGAGTCCCGTGGAGCCCCCCGCAGGAACGCCCTCATCCGCGCATCGGCACGCACACAAGCCGGCCGCATCACACCTGATGCCGCCGGCTTCCGTGCGCGCCGAGCCCGGGGTGGCCGGGTTCCCGGGCCTGCTGTCCTGTCGTTCCTAGGTGTTCTGCTTGCGGAGTGTCCTGGAGGTGACCAGTACCCCGGCGGCGACGGCTGCCAGGAGGGTGCCGAGGACGGCGGCGACGATCACGGGGGCGTTCAGGTGCAGGCTCACATCGGTGGAGGTGGCCTGGGACAGGCCGGAGGCCATCGCGGCCAGCGGGGGCAGTGTGACCAGGACGCCCAGGGCGGCGCCGATGACGACCAGGAGCGCGGTCTCGCCCGCGGCCAGGAGAACGAGCTGGCGGACCGTGCCGCCGGCGGCCTTCATGACTTCGTAGTCGCGGCGGCGGCCGTGGGCCGCCATCGCCATGCTGTTGGCGACCGCGATCACGCTGTAGCCGACCGAGATCACGATGAGCATGGTGGCCAGGCTGTCGGTGAGCTCGGCGTCGGTGTCGTAGTCGGCCAGTGCGTACTCCAGGGCGTCATGGGTGGCGGTGCCGGGTACGGCGTCGGTGGCCTTGACGCCGGCCGGGACGAAGACGTCGTCGGTCAGGGCGGCCGGGTCGTGGGCGCGGACCAGGCCGCGGGCGACGACGAAGTCGCCGCGGGCCGGGTCGTCGGGCAGCACCGCGCTGACCCTCAGGGTGACGGTGGCGCCGTCGTCGAACCGGACCGGGACCCGCCGGCCCTCCTTGAGGTTCAGGTCCTTGGCGGTGCGGGTGCCGACGACGGCCTGGCCCGGCTCGTCCCACTTGGCGTCCCGGCTGCCCAGGACGTCCATGACGACGGGGCTGTCGGCCTTGCCGACGAAGGCACGGGTGGGCAGGGCGGCCTTGCCGACCGGGTTGGCGGCGACGACCTCGTCGGTGTTCCCGGGGGTGCCGTCCGGGGTGACGATCGTCTGGCCGGCGACTTCGAGGGCCGCACCCGCCGGGTAGGCGAAGCGCATCGTCTCGACCGCCCCGCTGAGCAGGACCGCGAAGCCGACCGCGGCGATGACGGGGGCGACCAGGGCGGCCGCCCGGCGGGCATTGGCGGTGAGCTCGGAGCGGATCAGGACCGGGGCGGCCGTGCCGCGACTGCGGAAGGGGGCGGTCAGCAGCCGGCCGGCCGGGCCCACCAGGACCGGGGAGAGGAGAGCGGCGGCCACGACGAGGGTCATGGTGGCGAAGAGCGCCGTCCCGATCCGGTTGTCCGCACCGGTGGTGGCGGTGGCGATCGCGAGGACCACGCCGAGGCCCAGTACGGCCGAACCGGTGATCCAGCGGCCGCGTCCCATGGCCGTGTTGGCCGAGCGGCTGTCCAGTAGCGCCTCGATCGGAGCGACCCGGGTGGCCTTGCGCCCTGCCGACCAGGCGCCGATCACGCTGACCCCGATGCCGACCGCGGCCGCGGCCGGCATCGGCCAGGCGGCCACGGTCACCCGCATGCCCGGCGGGACGACGCCCAGGCCGTCGAGGATGTTGCGCAGCAGCGGTGCGCCGGCCACGCCTGCCAGACAGCCGGCGATCGAGCCGAGGAGGCCGACGACGGCGGCCTCACCGAGGATCATGCGGCGGATCTGGGCGGGGGAGGCGCCGATGGTGCGCAGCAGGCCGATCTCGCGGCGGCGCATCCCGGTGGAGAGGACCAGCATCGAGGCGACGACGAAGACGGTGGTGAAGAGGCCGAGGGCGGCCATGGCGCTGATCAGCTGCACGCCGAGGAAGCGCTTGTGCTCGATGTACTCCGGCTGGAGCTCGGAGCGGGAGTCTCCGGCGGCGATCGTGCCCTTGCCGTCGAGGACCTTCCGTGCGGCCGAGGAGATGGCGGAGGCGGAGGCGCCCTTCTCCGGAACCAGGCCGATGGCGCGCACGCCGGGCTGCTGAGCGGCGGCGAACGCCTCGCTGAAGTAGTAGCCGGGACCGTCGACCGTGCCGGTGACGGTGAACTGCCGCCGGCCCTGGGTGATGTTGACGGTCAGCCGGCTGCCGACCGGTACGCCCAGGGCGCGGTCCACCACGACGTCGCCCCTGCCTTCCGGAGCCTTTCCGGCAACCAGCCGGTAGGGGGCCATCAGGGCGCTGTCCCAGCCGTGGCCGGACTCCAGGGCGCCCTCGTCGGTGACGGGCCTGCCGTTCCGGATGGCCTGGGCGTAGAAGGAACGGTCCAGGACAGCGGTGGCCACTCCGGGCACCGCGTCGAACCGGTCCCTGAGCGGTGCCGCCTCGGACGGGCTCCACGGGATGCGGTCCTCGGGGCTGCCGTCCCGGTCGAGGGCCTGCTCCGGGAGGGCCATGGCGGCGGCGCCGGCGTAGCGGGGCTGGACGGTGGGGCGGGCGGAGTCGTAGATGATCAGGGTGGTGGTGACCAGGGCGACACCGACCAGGACGGCGAGAAACGCGCCGAGGAATCCGGACCGGCGTTCGCGTACGTTCGCGAGAATGAGCATCACGCCTCCATCCGGGCCATGCGGGCGGCGACGGCCTCGGCGTTGTTGGTGCCGGCATCACGGTCCAGTGCGATCCGGTCCGCGATCCGGCCGTCCTTCAGGAACACGACGACGTCGGCGAACGCGGCGGCCACCGGGTCGTGGGTGACCATCAGCGTGGTCTGTCCCTCCCGGTCGACCAGCATCCGCATCATGCGCAGCACTTCCTGCGAGGTGACCGTGTCCAGAGCGCCGGTGGGCTCGTCGGCGAAGAGGACGTCGGGGCGGGTGACCAGGGCGCGGGCCAGCGCGACGCGCTGCTGCTGGCCGCCGGAGAGCTGACTGGGCCGGTGCCCGGCGCGCTCGGCCAGGCCCACGGAGGCCAGCGCGGCGTCGACCTGCCGCCGGTTGGCCCTGCGGCCGGCGAAGCGGGAGGGGAGCTCCACGTTCTGGGCCGCGGTCAGCGACTCCACCAGGTTGAAGGCCTGGAAGACGAAACCGATGTGATCGCGGCGCAGTTCGGTGCGCCGCGCCTCGTTCATACGGCCGATGTCCGAACCGGCGAGGATGATCTGCCCCTCGCTGGGCTGCTCCAGGCCCGCCGCGCACTGCAGCAGCGTCGACTTGCCCGAACCGGACGGGCCCATGATCGCGGTGAACGTGCCGCTCGGGAATCCGAGGGTGACCCCGTCCAGGGCTGTCACCGCGTGATCGCCACTGCCGTGTACCTTGCGCAGGCCGCGCAGTTCGACCGCGGCCTGAACTGGGGTGTTCCTCGTTGCCGTCATGCATTGATCCCACCGCGGGCGGGGGGCCCCGGGCACTGGCCCTTCCTCTACTTCCGGGGTAGTGCCACCTCTACTCCGGCGGGGGCGTGACCGGGCTACGGTGCCCGGTATGCGTCCCACAACGGCCTGGCAGGCGATGGCCCAACGCCCGGTGAGTTTCCTGACGTCCAGCTGGCCGTGGCGTTCCCTGGCCTACCTGGCCGGCGGGGTGGTGGTCGGTGCGGCAGCGACCGTGGCCCTCGTCGCCGGCCTGGCGACGGGGCTCGTGCTCCTGGTCGTCCTGCTCGGCATCGCACCCCTGGTGGGCCTGGTCCTGGGTTCCACGGTGGTGGCGTCGGTGGAGCGACGGCGGCTGCGGCTGGTCGACCTGGACCCCGTCCCCAACCCGCACCGCGCCCCACCGGCTCCCGGCTTCAGGGCCTGGGTGGCGACCCGCCTCAAGGAACAGGCCACCTGGCGTGAGCTGATGTTCACCCTGATCTCGGCCGCCGCACTGTGGTGGCTGGACCTGCTGGTCCTCGGCTTCTCCTTCGGGGTACCCGCGATCACGGTCTCCTCGCTGGACGGCGACACGTGGCCCTGGGCCGTCTTCGGCGCCACCGTGCTGCTGGCCTCCCCCTACACACTCACCTCCTGGGCGGGCGCACGGGCCGCGATGACCCGCACCTTCCTCGCCCCGCGCGACCAGGAACTCGGCGAGGAACTGCGCGAGGTGCGCGCCACCCAGTCCCGCCTCCTGGACTCCTTCGACGCCGAACGGATCCGTATCGAGCGCGACCTGCACGATGGTGCCCAACAGCGCCTCGTCTCCCTGGGCATGACCATCGCGATGCTCCGCCTCGACACCCCGCAGGACTCTCCGCAGTCCGAGCTGCTGACGCAGGCCGAGACGCAACTGAGCTCTGCGAACCAGGAGTTGCGCGCCCTGATCCGAGGCCTGAACCCGCCCGTCCTGGCCGACCACGGGCTCGTCGCGGCGATCGAGGACTACGCGGGCCGGTTCCCGATCCCGGTCACCGTCGACCTGCGGCTGCCCCAGCGGCTGCCGAGGAAGATCGAGACCACCATGTACTTCCTCCTCAACGAGGCGCTCACGAATATCGCGAAACACAGCGGTGCCAGCACCGCTGCCGTACGCGGCCGTTATCATTCCGATCTGCTGATCCTGGACATCACGGACGACGGCCGCGGCGGCGTGGACACGGAGGCGGGCAGCGGGGTGACCGGGCTGGCCGACCGGGTCACGGCGCTCGAAGGCCGGATGCGGGTGTCGAGCCCGGCCGGCGGTCCCACCCTGCTGCACGTGGAGGTACCTTGTCGCTTCGCCTGATTGTGGCCGAAGACGCCGTCCTGCTGCGTGAAGGCCTCGTCGGCCTGCTGCAACGGGTCGGACACGAGGTGGTGGCCGCGGTGGGTGACGCCGACGCGCTGGTCGCGGCCGTCCGCGCCGACCGCCCTGACCTGATCGTCACCGACGTACGGATGCCGCCGACGATGAGCGACGACGGCCTCAAGGCGGCCGTGCGGCTCCGGCAGGAGTTCCCCGGGCTGCCCGTACTCGTGCTCAGCCAGTACGTGGAACGCTCCTACGCGCTCGGTCTGCTGGACTCCGGCGGCGGGGCGGGCGTGGGCTATCTGCTCAAGGAGCGGGTGGCGGCGGTCGCCGACTTCACCGCTGCGATCGACCGCATCGCCGTCGGCGGGACCGTCGTCGACCCCGAGGTGATCCAGCAGCTCGTACGGCTGCGCCAGGACCCCCTGGAACGGCTCAGTCCCCGAGAGCGCGAGGTCCTCGCGCTGATCGCGCAGGGGCGCTCCAACGCCACCCTCGCGGCCGAACTGTTCATCAGCGAGGCCGCCGTGAACAAGCATGTGGGCAACATCTTCGCCAAGCTCGACCTGCCCGTCGGAGCCGAGGGGAACCGGCGCGTGCTGGCCGCCCTCGCCTACCTCCGGGCGTGACACGGCCTCCTGTTCCCGCAGGCGCTCCGGCTGAGCAGCCCACGGGCCCGCACGGCGGGGGAGGCCCCGCACGCGTCGATCGCGCGTGCGGGGCCTTTCCGGTGCGCGGTGCGTATACCGGGCGGAGCTGAGATCAGCACGCCTCGACGCGCTCCGCGATCTCCCGTACCGCGTCGCGGAGTTCCTGGTCCGACAGATCGTCCGGTTCCTTGAGGGCGGGGTCGATGGAGTAGTCCTCCAGGAGCGAGAAGACCTGGTCGAAGGCCGTCAGCAGCGGCTCGCGGAGCCGTTCGCCGTTGGCGTCGGACGTGCGGCGGGCCGCCGGCCAGCCACGGGCGAAGTCCGCCGCGTCGACGGACCCGATGGCGAAGCCGCGCATCAGCTGCAGTTGCCGGGCCGTGCCCGTCCCGGCGGGAACGTCCCCCGCGCGGCCCCACGCGCGGTGCCGGGGAGGCAGGGACCGAGCGACCGCCTGCAGTTCGGGCCACCGGTGGGCCACGGACCGTGCGTAGCGGGCGAAGCGGGCCCGGCCTCCGTCCACCCCCTCCGGGACGGCGCCCGCCAGGAACTTGGGCGTGCCCGCCACCAGCGCGTAGCCGGGGCGGGAGAACAGGACCGCGCCCTGCCGGTCGGAGGCGGCGAGCAGCGCGGGGCACCCGATTCCGTCCAGGGCCGGCGCTCCGGCGCCCGGCACGACCGGTCGCCAGGTGCGGCCGGAGGCGCCCGGTCCGTTCGTCAGCACCAGCACACCGTCCGCGCCTCCCGCCCGGCAGCCCTCGGTGACGCGCCGGACGAGAGCACCGTCCACGTGCGAGGCGGCGGGGACCGGCACGACGGGTTTCGGGCCGTCGGACAGCCAGGCCTCGTCGAAACTCCAGCTGCCGGGGACGAGATCCGGATCTGCGACCCCGTACCCGTGCCCGTCCGTGCCTCTGTCTCTGTCTCCGTCTCTGTCTCCGTCTCTGCGCGGGGCACTCATGTCGTTCACCGGGGAATCCCCTCTCTGTACGGCCGGCCGGATCCTGTCGAGGGGATACCCGTCACCTTGGCGGGACAGCCGGGAGGGATGCGGGTCCCTGAGTCATACTGGGCCGCCGGGGCCGGGAGGGGCGTAGAGCGTATGAGGTACGGGGCAGACGGCGCGAGCCTGCCGGAGCATATCGGCGGGTACGCAGTGGAGCGGGAGCTGGGCGCCGGCGGGATGGGCACCGTGTACCTGGCCCGCTCGCGCGGCGGCCGTGCGGTGGCGGTGAAGGTGGCGCGCCCGGAGCTCGCGTCCGACCCGCACTTCCGGGAGCGGTTCCGCGCCGAGGTCGCGGCCGCGCGCAGCGTGGGCGGTTTCCACACGGCCCCCGTGGTGGACGCGGACCCGTCGGCGGACGCGCCCTGGCTGGCCACGGCCTACGTACCGGGGCCGACGCTCGCCGCGCTGCTCGATGCGGAGGGGCCGATGGGCGAGGCCCGGCTGCGGCAGCTCGGGGCGGCGCTCGCCGAGGCGCTGGAGGCGATCCACCGCTGCGGCCTGGTGCACCGTGACCTGAAACCCGGGAACATCATCATGGCCTCGGACGGGCCCAGGGTCCTCGACTTCGGCATCGCGAAGGCGCTGGAGTCGCCGCGTCTGACGGCCACCGGCATGGCCTTCGGCACCCCGGGGTTCCTGTCGCCCGAGCAGGCGCAGGGCCAGGAAGTGGGCCCCGCAGCCGATGTGTTCGCGCTGGGCGCCGTGCTCGTGGCGGCTGCGGGCGGCAGCGCGTTCGGGGCGGGTACGCCGATGGGCATGATGTACCGGTCGGTGCACGAGCAGCCGGACCTGACCGCCGTACCGGACGGGCTGCGCCCGGTCGTGGCGTTGTGCCTGGCGAAGGTCCCGGAGCAACGGCCGTCGCTGGGGCACCTGCTGGACCTGATCGCACCGGCCACCGCCGGGCACTTCCCCGCGGCGGCCATTCCTCCGCCGCCGTCCCATGCGCCGCACGTCCCTGCCCCGGTGTATCAGGCTCCGGCGGGATACCTCCCGGGGCGCGAGGTGCCGCCGGACGGCGAAATCGCCTTCGTGGCGGTCGCGCCGGACTGCGCGATCCTGATCGACGGCATGGGTGTCACGCTCGAATTCCGTTACAGGTCACTGCAGTTCACCTGGGATGAGATCAGGACCGTCGAGTACGCGCCCGAGGGCACCAAGCACCTCAGGGTCGTCGTCCACCTCCATGACGGCACGGCCCACCCGTGCCTGCTCGCCGCCCGCAGACGGAGCCGTCTCAGGGAGTGGCTCCAGGACCTCCCGATGATCCTGGCCTGCTTCGCCTGAACGGTGGCCTGCCTCTGGCCGGCCGTCGACCGAAGGAGGCCGTGGATACTGGCCGGCACCGACCCGGACCCGGGCGCAGCATGACCCCGGCACGCGGCCGGGCACGCGGTCAGGCACGTACCGGGGGTGCCCGGCAGCCCTCGTAGGGCGAACGCGGCCTGCCTCACCCCCACCCTCACCCCGCCGCTGTCGCCGCAGACGCCTCGGCCAACTGCTCGAACGTGTCGTTGAGTACCGCCCTGCGCGCTTCCTTGTACGCGGGTTTCGGCTCCAGGCCGTCGATCGTCCGCTCCCACACCGCCAGGAACGTATCCCGCCAGGCCCGGATCACCTCGGGAGGCGGGAGGGTCACACCCACCCAGCCCTGGCGGTCCAGTACGAGCAGCAGCTCCAGGTTGCAGGGGACGGTCACGCCCCAGTACTCATCCGGTTCGAGTTCCACCGGATCGCCGGCCATCGCCTCGGTCACCTCGGCGACCAACCGTGCCACCAGCGACGAGAGATGGTCCGCCGCCGTGTCGCTGTCGAAGTTGCCCGCGCCCCACGTGCCCACAGTTACGCCTCCGCGTCGTGCGTCGTCGATGCGTTCCGTCGGCCATCACAGCAGACGGCACTGACACCCACCCGGGACGGCCCGCCCGGGGGCGCGCGGTGGCGGCTGGCAGGATGCGGTGCCATGACCGCACCGATCACCGAGTCCTGGACGCGCATAGAGAACTGGCTGGCGGCCCACGCGCCGACGACGCACGCCGCGCTGGCGCCGCCCGCGCAGTCGGCGGACATCGCGGCGGCCGAACGTGTCATCGGCCGGCCGCTCCTGAAGCCACTGGTGATGTCGCTTCTGCGGCACGACGGCATGCGCGACCCGCGGTGCGAGCTGCTGCCGGGCTCCTACCGGCCACTGAGCGCACGGGAGACGGCGGCCGAATGGCAACTCCTCACCGGCTTCCACGACAAGCGCACGGCGGACGAGTCAGGAGAGGACGTGGACGAGGACTTCGTCCGTACCGGCGTCAGCGGCCTCCTCTACGGGCACCCCCGGTTGATCCCCGTCGCACGGGACGTCCGCGGGGGTCGCTTGGTGCTGGACCACCGTCCGGTCGCCGACCGGGGACGCCTCCACGAAGCCGAGGTGGAGGACGGCATCGTGCGCGGCCGCGACGGCATGTGGGCATCCCTGCCGGTGCTGCTGGAGAGGGTGGCCACGTCGCTGGAGACCGGCCGGCCCGTCGGCGCCCACGCGCCCGCGGTGGACGAGGGGCAGCGGCTGTACTGGGACTTCGTCCCGCTGCGCGGCGAGCGGAGTCGTCAGGCCGACGACCCGCTGTCGACGACCAGATCGGTGCCGACCACAGCGCCGGCCAACGGCGAGGAGAGGTAGAGCACGGCGGCCGCCACTTCCTCGGCCTCCGCGAGCCGCCCGAGCGGGTTCTCCGACTTCATCCGCTCGACCCGGTCGGCCTCGGTCTCGCCCGGCCGCAGTGACATGGGGGCGGCGGAGGCTCCCGGACTGACCGCGTTGATGCGGATGCCCTGGTGGATGTGGTCGAGAGCGGCGGCCCGGGTCAGCGCCGAGACCGCGGCCTTCGAAGTGATGTACGGGGCGAGGTTCGGGATGCGCAGGTGCGCGCCGAGGTTGGAGGAGATGTTGACGACGACCCCACCGCCGTTCTCCTTCATGTGCGCGATCTCGTGCTTCATCGCCAGCCAGACGCCCGTGACGTTGGTCCGCAGCACCGCGTCCCAGTCCTCCTCGCTCACCTCGCCGACGGGGCCGGCGCCACGGAGTGTCCCGGCGTTGTTGACCGCGATGTCGAGCCCGCCGAAACGGGCGACGCTCTCGCTCACGAGGTCCCGGAGCCGGTCGGAGTCGGTGACGTCGGCCGTGACGGCGGCAGCCGTGCCGCCGGCCGCCTCGATGAGCCGGACCGTCCCGTCCAGCGAGTCCGCGGTGCGGCCCGCAGCGACCACGGACGCGCCCTCGGCGGCGAAGGCGAGCGCGATCGCCCGGCCGAGGCCGGACCCCGCGCCGGTGACGAGCACAGTCTTGCCGGAGAAGTGGGTCATGGTTCGGCAGCTCCTTCGAGTGGTGAGATATTTGATCGATCGTTCCATTATTCGGACAGGCGAGACGTGCCCGTCGGCTCCGGTGAGCCGTGGGAGGGGCCCGGTCCGGTGGGGGTGCCTCAGTCCAGCAGGGTCAGTGCCTGTTCGGCCGCGTCCCGCACCCGGGCGGGATCGCCGGAGGTCTTGCCGACGACCCGCACGCCCTGCAGCAGCACGAGCAGCATGCGGGCCAGTGCGCGCGGATCGCGGTCCTCGGGCAGCTCGCCCTGGGCTCGCGCCCGTGCGAGGGAGGACTGCAGCAGTGTCTCGAAGTGCTCCCAGCTGATCTCGACCCGGCGGGTCGCCGCAGGGTCGTGCGGGGCGAGTTCGGCCGCCGTATTGGTAATGAGGCAGCCGTTCGACCCGTCCTCGGGGGAGGTGGCCTCCGCGGTGAAGCGGCGTACCACCGCCCGTACGGCGGGCAGAGCCGGGCCCGGCTCGGACAGCTCGGCCAGCAGGAGCGGATCGCGCGCCTCGGCGTACCGGTCCAGGGCCTTCAGGTACAGCTCGTGCTTGTTGCCGAAGGTGGCGTAGATGCTGGCGCGGCCGATGCCGAGGTGCTCGACGAGGTCGGCGACCGACGTCGCCTCGTATCCGCGCCGCCAGAACAGCTCGAGCGCCGACTGCAGCGCGGCCTCCGGATCGAATTCCTTGGTTCTGGCCACGTCCAAGACTCTAAGCTAATCCAGAACGATCGGTCAATAACCGCGTGGTCGCTGCAAGTTGCGGCAAGTCGCTTTGCGTGTAGCCGTGTTGTGGTCGCGGGCCGACACGACACGGCCCGCCGGGCTGAAGCTCGGCGGGCCGTGGCGCGTCTCGTGCCGGGATGTCCCGGTCGTCAGTTACGGGCCGCGCGGCGGCGGACCAGCAGGACCGTGCCCGCACCCGCGGCAAGGACCGCGGCAGCCGTGCCCGCCAGGGGGAGGGCCGGACCGGAGCCGGTGTCCGCCAGTCCGCCGTTGCCCGTGGAGCCGGAGGTGCCCGAGGACCCGGTCGTCGTGGAGCCGCCGGTGCCGGAGCCGCCAGTGGAAGCGGAACCGCCGGTGGAGGTCGCGCCGGAGTCGCCGGTGGAACCGGAACCGCCGCTGGAGGACGTCGAGCCGTCCCCGCCCGTCGAGCCGCTCCCGCCCGTCGAACCGCCGCTCGTGGACGTGTCGCCCGTGGCGCCGCCGCCCCCCGTCGAGCCGCTGCCGGGGACGTCGAACGTGAACGTCGTCGCGTCGTTCTTCTTGTTCGTGTCGTAGGGGCGCGACTTCGTTTCGAGCGCCACCGAACCCTTGGCCCCGGGAACCACCTTGTCGACGCGCAGCGTGAAGGGGAAGGACTCGGTGGTGTTCTCCCTGACGAAGGTGTATCCGGCGCTCGTGGGGCGGCAGCTGTAGCTGAGGGCACCGGTCTTGTCGCAGTGGCTGTACGCCTTGGTCACGGTCGTTCCGGCGGGCAGCTTGACCAGGACCCGCGACACCACCGGGCGGAGCTCCTCGTACGCCACCCACGCCGGCCCCGCGTTGACGAAGTCGGCCTCCAGCGTCACCGTGTTCCCGACGCGGCCGGTCTCCCGTGCGGCGACCTGCAAGTCCGCCGTGTTCACCACGTTCAGGGGTGTGGTGATGTAGTCCCTGTCGCGGCCGTCCTGCGAGGACGGCCTGTTGCCGTCGCCCACCGGGGTGGTCGGGGGCAGTTCGACCAGCTTCACGGCGGGTGCGGTTCCCGGTTCGGCGCCCTCGACGAATTCGGCGGGGTCGTAGTTGCTGACCGTCACACCGGTCTGCTCGTACATCGCGTAGTCGAGGACCTTCAGCGAAAGCCCCTTCTCCGGTGCGTAGATGCCGCCGGCCCTCACCGTCTGGTCGAACTCGCAGACCATGGAGAACCCGCCCGGCTGCCCCTCCTCGGTCGTGGCGGCGTCGCTGCCCAGGAGAATGCAGTTGGAGGGCAGCTCCCGGTTCAGCAGTCCGCGGCTGAACTCGTAGGACAGGAAGACCTTGTCGTACGCGGTCGTGCCCCTGTTCGCGAAGGTGCCGGGAATCACCACGCTGCCACCGGGCTCGACTCTGGAGACCGGCGGGAGCGGCCCCACCACCAGACCGGGCCGGCTCTCCTCGGCCGAGGCGGGCACCGCGGCCAGGGCGATCAGGGTGACGGCGCCGATCGCGGCGGCGGTCCTGCGCAGCGGGCGGCCGGTGGAGGCAACAGTTCGGAGCATGGTTTCCCTTGCAGTGAAACGGCGAATACGTACGGGTGAGCGCTGGGGGAACGCGAGTTCCGCCACATCAGACACGCGATGACACCCGACGGTTGTACGGGTCCGGGGCCCGGCCGAGGGCCGGCCGCCACGGCGAACCCGCCGGTGGCCGGGCCGCGTGCCACCTGCGTTACTGGACCGTGGCCGGCGGCAGCCCCACCCGCGTACCGCGCCCGGCACCATCCGGAAAGGCTCGTATGAACTCCACGACCATCGACCAGTTCGCCGTCCCCGGCAGTGGCCCGTACGCCCTCACCACCGGCCCCGACGGCGCCCTGTGGTTCACCCTGACCGGCAGCGGCGGCATCGGCCGGCTGGTGCCCGGGGAACGTCCGAGGGTCCATCAGCTCGACCCGGAATCCGGTCCGACGATCATCACCTGCGGCCCGGACGACGCGCTGTGGTTCACCGAGTACCGGTCCCACCGCATCGGCCGCATCACCACCGACGGCGCCCTCAGCCACGTGGTGCCGCCGACGCCCGAATGCGGGCCGTTCGGCATCGCCACCGGGCCGGACGGCGCGCTGTGGTTCACCGAGACCGCCACCGACCGGATCGGCCGGATCGGCCCCGACGGCGACGTCGACGAGTTCGCGCTTCCCGGAAGCGGGGCGTTCCCGTCCGCCCTCACCGCAGGGCCGGACGACGGAATGTGGTTCACCCTCAACCAGGCCAACGCCGTCGGACGCGTCGGCATGGACGGATCGGTCGCCGTGCGCCCCTTGCCGCCGCCCTTCGGCGCACCGGTCGGGATCACCGCGGGGCCGGACGGCGCGCTGTGGTTCGTCGCCATCGCCTCGGGGCACATCGGCCGGATCACCACCGGCGGCGAGGTCACCGCCTTCGCGCTGCCCGATCCGGCCGCGCGGCCGCACGCCATCACCGCCGGCGGCGACGGCGCCCTGTGGTTCACCGAGTGGGGCGGCAACCGCATCGGCTCCCTGACCCCCGACGGCCGGATCGAGGCCCACGATCTGCCCGTCCCGGCCTCCGAGCCGCACGGCATCACGCTCGGCCCGGACGGCGCGCTCTGGGCCGCCCTGGAGACCGGCGCCCTCGCCCGTATCGTGTCCGGCCGCCGGCCGGGCCGGTAGAGCCCGGCCCCGGGGGGCGGCTCACTGCCCCGGATGCCCCAGGGTGCGCAGGAACTGCTCCGTCAGCTGCTCGGTGTCGATGCCGGCCGCGTCGCGTCCGGACAGGATGTGGAAGAAGGGCGGGCCGATCAGGAGCGCGGTCGCCTGTTCCAGCGAGAGCGCGGTGCCGCTCGACTTCCGCGCCGCCTCCACGACCTCTGCGGCGCTCTCTCCGAGGATGTCGCGTGAGGTGAGCAGGGCGGCGACGTTCGCATCGTGCTGGGCCTCCCCCATGAGGGCGCGGTAGGCCGCGCCCGCGTGCGAGCGGGACAAGAAGGTGACCAGGGCGTCGAGGTACGCCTTGAGGTCCTCGCGGGGGTCGTCGGTCCCGGGGACGGACAGCTCCTTGCGGGCGTCGATGGCGCTGGCCTCGTAGAGGACCTCCGCCTTGTTCGACCACCACCGGTACACGGTCTGACGGCCCACGCCCGCCTGCTCGGCGATGCCCTTCATGGTCATGGCCGCGTACCCGACCTCGACCAGGAGGTCGTCGACGGCGTGCAGCACGGCGGTGCGTGCGCTTTCGCTGCGAGGCCGTCCCAGGCCGCTTCCATCCACCATGCCGCCACTATATATGAGACACGGTGTCTCGCATGTGCTAGCTTTTCGGTGCACGGTGACTCGTAAGTGGTTGCCCCGGCGCTTCCCCCCGTCCGATCCCCGGACGGGCCTGCCGGGCGGCGTCCGGCCGTGCTCCGTACCGCAACCCCCGAAGGAATCGCCGTGCCTCGTACCGCAACCCCAGCCCCGGCCCCGGCCCCAGAAGGAACCGAGGCAATGGCTCCCGCACCGGAAGGCACCGGACACCCGGCGCGGCGGTCCGGCCCGGTGCTCGTCTGCGTGAGCGTGTGCACCGCCCTGGTCGTCGGATTCGTCGCGGCGATCAACCTGGCGGTGCCGCAGCTGGCGGCGAGTTCGCTGCGGCCGTCCTCGGCGAACCTGCTGTGGATCGTCGACGCCTACGTCGTGATCTTCGCCTGCCTGGTCATCCCCGCCGGTGCGGTGGGCGACAAGCTCGGCCGCAAGGGCGTCCTCCTGGCGGGGCTCGGCATATTCGCGCTCGGCGCCGCGCTGTCGGCCGTCGCGCCGAACGTGGCGGTCATGCTGATCGGGCGCGCCGTCACGGGGCTCGGCGCCGCGTGCGTGCTGCCCAACTGCGTCGGCATCCTCCTGCACGCCACGGCCCCCGAGCGGCGCCCGCACGCGCTCGCCGTCTGGGCGGCGGCCTCCGGAATCGGCGGCGTCGCCGGCAACGTCGGAGGCGGCGTGGTGCTGAGCGCGGGCTCCTGGCGGGCACTGTTCGTCGCGGTCGCCCTCGTCGCGGTCTGCTGCCTGGCATGGGCGGCACGGTCCGCGCCGCGCAGCGCCCGGCACGAGCGCACCCTCGACCTGCCCGGCACGCTGCTGTTCGTGGCGGCCGTCGTGGCCCTGCTGATCGGGATCATCGAGGGACCCGAACAGGGCTGGGGCAGCGCGCTCGTCCTCACCGCCTTCGGCTGCGCCATCGTGCTGAGCCTGTGCTGGGCGGGCGCGGAACTGCGCACACCGCACCCCATGCTCGACCCGAGGCTCTTCCGGAGCCCGGCACTCAGCAGCGCCGCCCTCGGCATGACCATCACCTTCTTCGGAAGCTTCGGCCTCTTCTACGTCAACGCCTCACTCCTCCAGTACGGCCGCGGCTTCTCCGTCCTCCAGGCGGGGCTCGGCATCATCCCGGTGACCGTGCCGCTCCTGGTGGGAACGCGCTACGTTCCCGGGCTCATCGCCCGCATCGGCACCCCCGCGACGCTCGCCGCGGCCTTCGCGCTCACCAGCGGCGGCCTGCTCGGGCTCTCGTACACCTCGACCTCGGCCTACCCCGTCTATGCGGCCGCCCTGTTCGTCGTCGGGCTCGGCATCATGCTCGCGGCGCCCTGCCTGACCGCTCAGATCGCTTCGGCCCTGCCCGTGGAGAGGGCGGGCATCGCCGGAGGCCTGCAGTCCGCGACCCGCGAACTGGGCAGCGCGCTGGGTGTGGCGGTCGTCGGCACCGTCCTCACGGCCGGGTTCACCCACCGCCTGCCCGCCGGGCTGAGTGGACGGGCGCCGCTCCCGCGAACGGTGCAGGAGGCGCTCACGCTGGCACCGGCCGACCACACCGCCGTCACCGATGCGTTCACCCACGCCGCGAACAGCGCGCTGCGGGCCGCAGCAGTTGTCGTGCTACTGGCCGGAGCCCTGGTGGTTGCGGGCAGCCGCCGCGCCCACCGGACCGCCCCGCGGTAACAGCGGGGGCAGCGGCTGGGCCACACACCACCTGACCAGGCACCGAGCCGAAATCAGAACACGCCCGCCCACACCCACAACCCCACCCGCACTTCTCTCTCCATCTCCATCTCCATCTCCATCTCCATCTCGTTCACCTGCCCCTCCCGGGGCGAAGGAGGTCACGCGCATGCGCGCATTTGTCACCGGAGCGACCGGCTGGATCGGATCCGCCGTTGTCGACGAACTCATCTCGGCCGGCCACCAGGTCGTCGGCCTGGCCCGGTCCGACCGGTCCGAGCAGACGCTCCTGGCCAAGGGCGCCGGCGTCGTCCGGGGCGACCTGGACGACCTCGCCTCGCTCCGGCGGGGCGCCGCCCGTGCGGACGCGGTCATCCACCTGGCCAACAAGCACGACTGGGGCAACCCCGCCGAGTCCGACCGCTCGGAACGGGCTGCGGTCCAGACCCTCGGCGACGCCCTGGCCGGATCCGGCCGCCCGTTCGTCGTCGCCGCGCCCCTCTCCGGGCTCGTCGAGGGCCGGCCCGCCACGGAGGCCGACGCCTCTCCGGCGATCGGCCCGGACTCCAACCGGGGCGGCGCCGAGAACCTCGCCCTGGACTACGTGGCCCAGGGCGTGCGGACCGTGATCGTCCGCTTCGCGCCGAGCGTCCACGGCAGCGGCGACTGGGGGTTCGTCAACTTCCTCACGGCGGCCGCCCGCAAGCAGGGCGTCTCCGGTTACGTCGGCGACGGCTCGGCGGCCTGGGCCGCGGTGTACCGCGCCGATGCCGCCCGCCTCATCCGCCTCGGCATGGAGCAGGCGCCTGCGGGAACGCGCCTGCACGCCGTCGCCGAGGAGGCCGTCACCACCAGGGCGATAGCCGAGGCGATCGGCCGCAGCCTGGGTCTGCCGGTCGAATCCGTCGCCCCGCAGGACGCCGGAGCCCATTTCGGCTTCGTCGGCGGCTTCTTCGCCTCCACGATGACCGCGTCCAACGACGCGACCAGGCAGCTCCTCGCCTGGGAGCCGACCGGGCCGACCCTGCTCGCGGAGATCGACGCGGGGGCCTACACGGACTGACGGGGCGCCCCGGCGAACCACGAAGGGAAGAGCCGCCGCTACGGCGCGTCCCGAGCCCACTCCGTACCCCGCACCTCACCCCGACCACCCCTCGCAAGGCGCATCGCGCATCGCGCAGCGCCCACCGCTCGAAGGAGCCGGAACCATGCCCACGTACCCCTGCACCCTGGCGGAACCGCGCGTCTCCGCCGCCCTGAACCGCATGTTCGAAGCCGCCGCCCGTGACGATGAGACCGCGGCACGGCTGCAGGAAGTCCAGCCCTACGAAAAGGAGTCACTGACGGCGCGGGAACTCGCCGACGCGGTACAGGAGATCTACATGCCGGTCTCCGCCGACGGCGGCCGGCTTCTCTACAACCTCATCCGCGCGAGCCGGCCGGCCACCGTCGTCGAGTTCGGGACCTCGTACGGCATCTCCACCCTGCACCTGGCCGCCGCGGTCCGCGACAACGGCACGGGCCAGGTCATCACCACGGAGATGAACCGGACCAAGGCGGCCCACGCTCGCGAGACCTTCGCCGCCACCGGCCTCGACGACGTCATCACCGTGCTGGAGGGGGATGCCCTGGAGACGCTCGCCGCACTGAGGCAGCCGGTCGACTTCCTGTTCCTGGACGGTTGGAAGGACCTCTGCCTGCCCGTGCTGCGACTCCTGGAGCCGCACATCGCCCCCGGCACCCTCGTCGTCGCGGACGACGTGGACCTCCCCGACCTCGGCACCTACCTGGAGCACGTCCGCGACACCGCGAACGGCTACCACAGCGTCACGTTCCCCGTGGAGGACGGCCTCGAGATCAGCTGCCGCCTCTGACGGGACCGGAGGCGGGCGGCGGTGTCGGCTCACTCCATGATCTGGAGGTGGGGGTGGTCCGGAGAGGCCGGGCAGACGTGGAGTTGGAGGGTGTAGCCGCCGCGGATGTCGACGAGGGTGGGATCCGCCGGGTCACCCGGGAGGTGCCCGAACGGATCGGCCCGGTCCTCCCCGGGCCGCCAGCTCTCGCTGCCGATGTCCCACTCGGAGCTCGCGATCGTGAGGAGCGGGATCTCCGGGGTGCCACAGGCGGGGCAGTCACGGGGCTCGGGGTCGGTCAGGCTCCAGCAGGTCCAGCCGCCGGCCTTCCAGCCGGGGGCGGTGCTCAGGTTGCGGAAGTAGAACTCGTGCGGATCCTCCGACTCGCCGTCGTCCCACTCCGCTCCGGCGGCCTCCCACCGGCCCTCGTCCTCCACCTGCTCCCGCAACTCCTCGCTCAGCTCCATGGGACCGGGGTACTCGGTGACCTGTTCCGGCGTCAGCAGACAAGGCCGGGGCAGGTAGCCGCCCCCCTCGATCACGGCCGGCTCGGGCGGGGCGTCGAGAACATCGGTGACGGTGGCGGAGGAGCGCCAGAACAGCGCGGTCCGGGGCTCCGACACCCCGTGGCCGTAGGGGCACCACAGGACCTGGAGGAGGTCGGCCCCGGCCGGGCGGGCCGGGAGCGGGACGTCCCGGACGTAGAGCTGGGCCACGGGCAGCATGGCGACCGGCCCGTCACTCCACGCCCGGCCCCGCCCGAGCCGCTTCGCGGTCTCCCGTTCGTCGGGCGTGGGCACGTGCTCCCGGTGCCCGCGCAGCCGCCGCTCGGCCGACGCAGCCCGCTCTCGGCGCAGCACCCGTACATCGTCCGGGGACAGCGGCGTGCCGTCGGCCGCCTTCCTGTCATGCGGCCCCTGGCAGCGCGGCCACGCCTCGTCGGCCGGCCACAGCAACGGCCCGCCCACGGAGCTGTCACGCACACCGGGCGCCCCGGGCCGGGGATGCAGCCGGGTCGCCGTGCGTGCCAGCGTGGCCAGTTGAGGGATGAGCGCGACCGGGTCGACCGGACGCGGCGGAGTGGTGAAACGCATACCGGCTCCCGAAGGCGCGACGTAGGGGTTCGGCTACCGGGGCCGAGCGTCCCGGTGTATTGCCCGGCGTTGGGGCCACGGACGTCGAGGAACGGTGCGCCGCGGCTCTCGTTCGCCTGTTCGCGGCCGTTCGATAGTAGCGATCACCGCGACTCAACCTCCCCGAGCAGCGCCAAGCGCCTGCCGCGACGAGCGGCAGATGCCCACCAGCACCAGCACCAGCACATGGCTCGGGTTCCGCGGAGTCCTCGAAGTCACCGCCGGACGGGTCCGCTCACAGATGGCGACCGTCCGCCGACAGTGTAAGAAATTCCGGAGAGCCCGTCGTTCCTGTCACACGAGACGGAAGTCCTGTTTCCACGGGAGCCTTCACGAGCACCCACCCCACAGCGCTGCCGACTCGTCATGTCCCGGCGGTTGAGGCTGTCTGGGACATGGCGGCGTACACGGGCCTGCCGCCGGACGAGTCTCCTCCCCAACTGTTCGCTGGCTCCTCCCTGGATGGCTCACTCCCGGGTCGGTACCCGAAGCCGGGGTCGACAGATTGTGGTCACGCCCCCCAAGCCCGCCCTCGCCCACCGGGTCGCTTTCACAACCAGTGGGAGCAGTCATCCACGGAGAACTCCCCGACGGCTGCGTCCGTCACGCCCTCAAGGTCCGGGATGTAGGGGAGGACGTCGGGAAGGGGCGTGCAGAAGGTGACGTTGGAGGTCAGCGGTGCCTTGTCCGTGTCGGCGAAGGACAGCGAGACGTAGGCCCTCACCGCAGTGTCGCCGAAATCCTCCTGCGCACGCTGCAGGCAGGCAGCGACGTAGGCCAGGCACCTGCGTACGAGGACAGGCGCGCGTTCGTCCGTCAGGATGGGCAGGTCGTAGTCCGTCATTGCCCTGCCGTTGATTTTGATTTCCTCTGCGAGTCGGTCGCAGTATTGCGGCGAGCTCTCGAGGAGGAGATCGGCCAGCACCCGGCCGCCGGAGGGCGTCAAAGACCATCCGCGCTCCACCACTTCACGGAACATGGGAGGGATGTCCTGGGAGTTCAATCCTGCCGTTTCGGTCTCCTGCAGGAGTGCCCTCATTCGAGCATTGCTTCGCATATCTAGCCCTCGCCGAGCGCGGCGATGCCCTTTCTAATTCCCTTGAGAGAGACAGAACTTCGCCCCGCCGGCAGTCAGCGCGCCCCTTGGAGGCTCCGGCAGCCCTTGCGTTACTACGCAGCGTACGAGCGGTTAGCTCTGCGCCACCACGAGTTCAGCCTCGGCGGCCGGGACGGTGCAGTCGTAGCTCACGGCGGGCTGGAGGCCTCGCGGGGCCCAGCGGATTCACGATGGTCGATCGGACGGCGCCACCACTCCGTAGACTTGAAACAGCCCATCAGCCAGTGTGCTTCCGCAATGTCGAGGATGACGTTTCCGATCCAGGGGATCGGCTCGAATCGGAGCATCCTCTCCTGAATGCGCACCGGCTCCCAATCCAGGTCATGGTGGAGCAGTACCGCGTACGGCTCACCGCGACGCTGCCAGAAGACCATGGGTTCGTGGACCTCGTTCTCGAAGGGTTTGACGATGTCGTCCGGAGCGAACTCGACGTTCGCCATATCCGCCCACCTACCGACCCCCTCGCGTTCCCGTGCCAGGTAGCGCCGCATGACCTGCACGAATGCTGTGAGGTTCGCGTCGTCCAGTAGGGACTCCCGGGAGACGACGATCGACTTCACTTTCTTACGCAGCGCCCTGCCCCGACGAAGCTGACGGGTCGCATTGGCCCAGAAAAGCCCTCCGCGCCCGGCATCGTGAACCACACAGAGAACGGGAAGACTGCCATCGCGCCAGTTGTCGCCGTGATCGCCCACCGGTACGCGGTGCCCGCGTTTGGTTCGGGTCGAGTCTCCACCCTTCACCTGAACGGTCAGGGAATCCTCCGTCCGCTGTCCGTTATCGACAAAGGTGATGAGTAGATCCTCGCCATGGTCGTTACTGCCGTCTATCTCCTGAACGATGTGGCCGTGTCGTTCCAGCAGTGATCGCACCTCATTCACTGCCACCCGTCCGATACGCCTGGATTCTGGCACCTTCGGCATGGAGCCCCCTCACGAATACGCGGGAACCAGATTAGGACCACCCACTGACACACAGGTCGCGTCCGAAGAACTCGGTCGGGTCTGCATGGCGACGCCTGGGCTGACGCCGGTCGCCGTGCTGTCAGCGACGCCGAGGCAGAGGCGGGCGAGCGGGTCGTGTCCCTGTCGGCCTTCGTCCGTACCGACCTTCGGCATCATCATCTGGACCGGTATGTGGAGAAGGGGCCGGACGGACGTCTGTCCGTCGGGGAGAAGTGCGAGCCGTTCCGACGCTCCACCTTCGGGCGGAAACGAAGAGAGAGCCGTGTGCCCGTTGGCCTGCCGGACGGATTCCGCTCCTACGAGCTCTGCCGCACCGGGCACACCCCGGCCATTCGGTTCGGGGCCACCCCTCAAGGACACGCTGGTCCGGGCCGGCAGCCGGCCGATAGTCAGCGCCGGAAACTTCCCTCTCATTTGTCACTTTCATGTCATAAGCTGCCCGACAGCAGCCGCGCCCCGCGCGTCACCGCCCTCTGCGGTCACGTCCGGATGCTGCGCGGCGCTATCAACTCCCGGTCATCCACCGGGTTTTCTCGTGGGGGTTAAACACTGTGCGTACGCGCAGCATCTCGACCGCGACAGCGCTCGCGGTCCTCTTCAGTTCGGTGGTACTGAGTGCCGCCGCGGCCGGTCCCGCGTCGGCGGTCACCGCGACCATCGGCTCGCCCGCGACCGTCGGCTCGCCCGCGGGCATCGTCGTCGACGGCGTCGGACAACGGGTCTTCGTCGGCGACGACACGAACGACAGGATCATCGCCACCGACTACACCGGCAAGATCGTCGACTCGGTGAGCGGCATCGACGGGATCTTCGACCTGGCTCTCTCCGACGACGGCACCACCCTGTACGCGGCGGCGCGGGTCAGCCACGAGATCGTGGCCCTGGACGCGGCCACCCTCGACATCAAGGCCCGGTACCCCGTGGCCACCAGCATCGGCCCGCTGTTCGTCGAGTTCGCCGGCGGCAGGGCCTGGTTCTCCTACGAGGATCAGTCGGACGGCCACGGCAACCTGGGCTCGGTCGACCCGGCGGTGGACCCGGCCGGGGGGACGGACCCGGTGACGCTCGGGCAGCTCTCCCGGGATTCCGGGTTCGGGGGCGCGCCGTTCCTCGACACCGACCCGTCCGCACCTGGACTGCTGGCCGTCGGCGCGACCGACTTCTTCGACAGGACCAAGGACCTGATGGCCGTCGTCGACGTCTCCGGCGTCACGCCCCAGGTGACCGCCTGGCACGACGGCGACTACTCGCTGAACTACGTCAGCGACATCGACCTCGTGCCCGGTACCCGGCAGGTGCTGGTCGACGGCACGGACCGGCACGCCTACGCAGACGGGAAGTTCACCGCCGCCGGCGCCTACCCGGCCGGGCAGCGCGCGGACATCGCCCCGAACGGTCTGGTCGCCCAGATCAGCGGCGCGAACGTGTCGGTCTACCGGCCCGGCGCGACCAAGCCGATCCGCACATACGCCGCCGACACCTCCACCCTCGCCTGGGCCCCGGACGCCTCCCGGATCTTCGCGCTGGTGAGCTCGCCCCGCGGCTACACCCTCAAGGCGCTCACCGACCCGACGCTGAACGTCCCGAGCCTGACGGTGAACGCCCCGTCGTCCGCCGCGCGCGGCAAACAGCTCACCGTGACCGGGAAGCTGTCGGCGACAGTGCCGCTGCCGAGCGGCGTCAGACTCCAGGTCACCCGTACCGACCTGGAGAGCCCCAAGGGCAAGGCGCTGCCCGCTGTCACGCTGAAGTCGGACGGTTCGTACACCTTCAAGGACACCCCGCAGGCCGGCGGCACGGTGACCTACAAGGTCGCCTACGCGGGCGACGCCGCGCACATGGCGGTCAGCACGTCCGACAAGGTCACGGTTCCCCACGCGAAGCCGGCGCTGACCCTGAACAAGAACGGCAACATCTACGCCTACGGCGCCGACGTCTCCTTTACCGCGCACCTGGGCTCGACGTACAAGAACCGCACGGTCGAGATCTGGGCGAACCCTTTCGGCGGCGACAAGCCCAACAAGCTGCTGAAGACCGGGAAGGTCAACTCCAGCGGCAACGTTTCCGCGACGGTGGACATGACGCGGGACACGGAAGTCACCGCGGTCTTCAAGGGGGACACCCGCACCGCGCCCAGGACGGTGAAGTCCACCGCATACGCCCGGGTCAAGGCGTCCACCGCCGTCTCCAAGCACTACAAGACGGCCAAGATCGGCTCGACGTCGTACTACTGGTTCCACAAGAAGACCGATCCGCTGCTCACGACGACCATGACCTACTACAAGGGGCGTAAGCAACGTCTCGACCTCCAGGTCTACTCGGGCGGAAAGTGGTACTCCGCCGGCTCGGAGTACTTCCCGCTCGGCACGAACGGAAAGTCCGCCGTACGCCTGGGGGCGCCGGGGCAGTCCGGGATCAAGGCGCGGATGCGTCCGGTGTACGTCAACGCGTCGTCCGGCGACACCGTGAACACCACGACGTACGGCTCGTGGAAGTACCTGTACTTCTCCAACTAGACCCAGTCCGTTCCGTCCGGATCACTTCGCGGATCCGATGCCTTGTGAAGGGCCCCGCCGCTCGCGGTGGGGCCCTTCGAGGTTCGCCGCACGGCGACGGGGCGCGCCCGGCGGCCGAGCTGCGTGGCCGATGGTCACGCAGGTGGTGTGCGGCCGGGACTCGGAGCCGGGGCGGGCGTCAGCCGGGCGGGGTGTCGGGGCGGGCGTCGTACACGGCGCGGGCGGCGTCGATGTGCTTCAGGTGCGTGGTGCTCCACTCCAGCAGGGGAGCGGTGGCTTCGCGGAGGGTCCTGCCCATCGGAGTGAGCTCGTAACTGACGTGCGGCGGCATGACGTTGAGGACGGTCCGGGTCAGGATCCCATCGCGTTCCAGGCCGCGCAGGGTGACGGTGAGCATGCGCTGACTGATCCCGTCGACGGCCCGCTTGAGTTCGGTGAAGCGGCGTGGGCCCTGGCTGAGGTGGCGCACGACCAGCAGCGACCACTTGTCGCCGACGATGCCGAGCACTTCACGGGCCTGGCACGGGTCCGCCGGCCGCGACGCGCCGCCCGCTGTGCCGCTCATGGGTTACCTCCAGAGAACCGGGGCACCTAAATGTGCCTTATTGATCGAAGTGCGGCAGGTGCAGCACGATGGTTGTGGTTCCTGAAGAGTACCGAGGCACGAACGGGAACCGTGATGTTCCGGTGCCTCGACGCCCCGAAGAGTAAGAAGATCTCCACTTATGTCAACTTTTCTGCTGGTACATGGTGCCTGGCACAGCGGTCGCTGCTGGGAGCGGGTGGTCCCGCTGCTGGAGTCGGCCGGACACCGCGTGTTCGCGCCCTCGCTGACCGGCTACGGCGACAAGGCCCACCTGCTCGGCCCCGGGGTGGGGCTCGACACACACGTCGAGGACGTGCTGAAGCTGATCCACGAGGAGGACCTGACCGAGGTGGTGCTCGTGGGTCACAGCTACGCGGGGCTGGTCGTCTCCTCCGTGGCCAACGAGGTACCGGAACGGATCGCGCATCTCGTGTACCTGGACGCGATGGTCCCGGAGCACGGCGAGACCGCCGTCGACGTACAGCCCATGACCCAGAACCTGATCGACCTGGCCACCAAGTCCGACAACGGCTGGCGCGTCCCGCCGCTGCCCGAGATGCCCCCGCCCCTCGGTCTGTTCGGGGTCACCGACCCGGCGGACATCGCATGGCTGAGTGCGACGCTCTCCGACCAGCCGGTGCGCTGCTTGCAGCAACCGGTCCGGATGGACAACCCCGCCCTGGACTCGGTTCCCCGCACGCACATCCACTGCGTCGGCGCAGAGCCGGCAGGCATCGTGCGGCGGCCCGTCCCCGCGACCCAGCCCAACGGCTCTCCGGCACGGATACGGGAACTGCGGACCGGACACGACTGCATGATCACCATGCCGTCGGACCTGAGCGAACTACTGCTTGAATCCACCCTTCGGTAGCGTCCGAGCCGGGCCCCGCGGCAGCGAGCTGGATCCGGCCCGCCACTGACCGACAGCGCACCTGGGCCACGAAGCCGCCCGCGCGCCACGAGGCCGCCCGCGCGCCACGAGCTGGGACATAGCGGGGCCTCGGCGCCCGCATCGTTGTACGCATGCTCGCGGGTGGGCGACCTGCGCGCACATCCCGGAGAAGGCGCAGGGAGAAGCCCTCTGGTGCGGGTCTGGTGCTGGGCTCTGAACTGGGTGTTTGGTCGAGACGTGTGCGGTTGGAGTGGTCTCCAGGTGCCGTACATGACCGCGGTGGTCCACCCCGCTGGGCACGGATGAGGCACGGGCGGCGCAGTGCACCAGAAACTGCTGAGGTTCATGCTCCGGGTGGGCTGGAGGTCAGAGAGGGATGATGCGGACCTGGCTGCCGCAGAGCTTGGTCATGTCGTCGCTGTCGGAGGTCAGCAGGGCGACGGGTTTCGGCTGGCGGAGCGCGACCTCGGGGACCGTGGCGTCGATGGCGTACTTGTGTCCGTGCAGCCCGGCGCCTTTGAGGAGCTCAGCCGCCGCTTTCGCCGCCTGCTCGGTGACCGGCTCCACCTTGATGCGGGACAAGGCCCAGTTGAGGCGAGGCATGTTGGTACGGGCGTGGGTGACTTCAACGATGGTGTTCGCCCCGATCACCAGGTCGACCCCCATGTCGTGGAAGACCTGCAGAATCGCGAGGAGCTTGCGGTCCTGCGCGATCCAGGCGGAGCGCCCTTCCGAGTCCGGGACAACGGTCTCGATGTGCTCACTCACGCGGCGTCCGCGTCCTTGGCGCAGCCGGGGGTGCCGAAGATCTTCGCGTGGGCCTCGGTGAGTTCCTCGTCGCTGAAGTCTCCGTGCTCTTCCTCGTGCCGACGTATGCACATGCTGGCCCGGCCCAGACCTTCGGTTGCTGTGGAGTCGTCGACCAGGTGCCGGCGAGTTCTGGACAGGCCCGGCTGCGGTGTGCGCAGAGGCGAGTGAGGTGGGAGGGGTGAGAGGAAGAGTAGTGGCACGGCAGCGGCTGCAACTGCTGGTTTCACGCGGCGCACCAAGCGAGCCGCTGTGCCCGGCGGCAGGTGGGGCGGGCACCGAAACGGCTGACCGACAGCGTTCCGCCGGGTTGTACTTCTGGGACAGTGGAAATCGGATTTCGAACCCACGGGCCGCCGTCGGGGTGCAAGCCCTGCCGTTCTGCAGAGCCGCAGGAGGACTGAGCTCGAGCCTCTGCGGCACGTGGAGGGCAATCGCACTCAAGTACCGGATCGCACAGGCAGTACCGACCTCATCAACAGGAGGCACGCCCATGCACGTCCGCACCTCACATCTGTCGAGCAGACCCGTCCGGGCCGTGATGCTCGTTCTGGGCATGGTGGCCGCTCTTCTGGCCGCAGCTCTTCCCGCAGCCGGCCCGGCACACGCCGCCGTACCCGACCGCTGGGGCTTCGCGTACCTGGACAACGCGACTCCGCCCCCCGGCTACGCACCCGACCCCTCTCGGCAGTGGGGCAGTTGGGCTTCACCTTCCGCCAATCCCGTGAAGGTTGACCAAATCGGTCTCGGTTCGTACGTGGTGCACTTCCCCCTGATCGGTGGTCCGGGTGGCATCGCCCACGCCACCGCGGTGAACAGCGTTGCCCACTGGTGTCAGATCGCTGACTGGAAAACTGTGGGACCTGGTCAGGACGTGTACGTGAACTGCTACCTCCCCAGCGGTGCACCGGACAACTCCACCTTCACGGTCCTCTACACGAGCAGCAGCGGCTTGCCCGCCACCCCCTCCGGCTCGTACGGCTACCTGAATTCGGACAGCAGCGGCACCGTACTCACCCAGTACAACTCCGCGGGCTCCACCAATGCGGTGAGCAAGGGCTCGACGGGCATCTGGAAGGCGTGGCTTCCGTCTCTCGGGCTGTCCAGCTACGCGGGCGATCTCCAGGTCACCGCTGTCGATCCACGGCAGGGAGCGCGGTGCAAGGTGTCAGACTGGACACCAGGGACGGCGGGCCAGACCGTGATCGTTGCCTGTTACGACGCGTCCAACCAGCCATACGACACCGAGTGGACTTTGAGTTACTCCTATCTGCGAGCGGTACACGGCCCGGCCTTTCCGCCGAAGTCCTTCGGGTATCTCTGGTACAGCGGGTCACTGCCCGCTCTGACCAACTACAACTCCAGCGGAGCCACCAACAGCCTCGGTGGCTCGGGAGCGCCCTTCACCGTCACCATGCCGTCGGTGGCCGTCCCGTCGGACACCGCGCACGCCACCGCCTACGGACGCAGCGCCGACTACTGCGGCCTGTACAGGCCCTGGGACAGGACCAGCGGTTCCGTCCGGCTCTACGTAGCGTGCTTCGACTCCGGCGGAGCGCCGGTGAAGACGCCCTTCTTCGGCGCCTACACGTCGGCGCTCTGACCTGAGCACGACTACCACCGGAGCACGTTCCTGGAAACGTGCGCTTCGGGCACTCCGGAGGCGCCGAACGAGTGGCACTCGGACCACGAGCGGCAGCGGGGGGTTGCCGATGGGCTGGACCGGATGGTGCGGGCTGTCGCGAAAGGCAGTGTGACCAGCGGCAGAAGGGCCCACGTGGCGCAGAGGTGTTGCGCGGTTCCTGAACGGGTCCAGACCATGACAGAGGCCCAGGTCGCCGACCTGGGCCTCTGTCATGGAGCGGGTGACTTCCTGTGGCTCTGCCCGCGAGGAATAAGCAGCGCTTCTCGATCTGGTGTATGCCAGTGTCCCAGGGCTGGCGATCCGCCTTGCGGGCCGCCGCGTAGACTCTGAGCCATTTGCCACTGGGGAGCGGCATCCATGAAGGTGAAGCGCGGGATTCAGGGACCGGTGATCGCCGCCATCCTTGGGCTGTTCCTTCTGGCCTGTGGGGTGCGTTCTGGTCATGCCACCGACGCTGACATACCCGAGTCTCTGGGCGCGGACGGGACGACGATCGTGGTCGGTGATGAGGACGCGGGTACCACCGTCCAGCTCTTTGAGGATCTGCGCTGCCCTGCCTGTCAGGAGTTCGAGACACAGGGCGCCGGGGTTGAGCTGCACGAACTGACTCAGAGCGGTTCAGTGCAGGTCCACTACACACTCGCGTCCTTCCTCGACGGCAAGTTGGGCGGCAACGGCTCGAAAAAAGCTGTGAACGCGTTGCGCGCCGCACTGGCAGAGGGCCGGTTCGTTGAGTTTCACCAGGTCCTCTACGCAAACCAGCCGGATGAAGCAGTCGATGGCTTTACCAACGATTTCCTCCTGAAGATGGCGTCCCGCGTCGAGGGTCTGCGCGGGCCAGGCTTCGATGGTGCGGTCCGAACGATGAAGTACCAAACCTTCGTCGACGCATCCGAGAGCGCCTTCCAGAACTCCAGTGCCAGAGGTACGCCGACACTCAAGGTCAGTGGAGTGGAACGGCCGGAGTTCGAGAACGGCTACCTCGCCGACTACATCGAGAAGCCCTCCTGGATCTCAAGGCTTTAATACCTTCCAGTCTGCCCCAGCGCCTGGCGCCAGGCCGACTTGATCCCTGATTCGCCCTTGCGTACTCCGCAGAAGCTGGGCGAGAACCAGAGCCAGAACTCGTGAGTAAACCGGACTGCTCTTCGTGGGTGAGCAGGGAGCGCCGTTCCGTCGTTCATCCTTCGGGCGGAAGCGGCGCAGGGCGCGGGGCGCGGTCGGTATGCCCGACAGCTTTCGTTTCTACGATCTTCGTCACACCGGGCACACGCTCGCCACGCGCTCGGGGGCGACGCTCAAGGACACGATGGTCCGGGCCGGGCAGTCGTCCGAGAAAGCCGCACTGATCTATCAGCACTCGGATCACGAGCGGCAGAAAGAAGTGGCGAGCGGGCTGGGCAAGATGGTCCGGGCCGCGCGGGGGAAGGGCGCTGAACAGCGGAAAGACGGTCAAGGTGGTGCGGAGGTGGTGCGCGACGCTTAGACCGGTCTAGACAACAAGAAAGCCCCGGGCCGTTGGCCTGGGGCTTTTGCATGGAGCGGGTGACGAGAATCGAACTCGCGCTCTGAGCTTGGGAATCAACGGTTCTTGGGCTACCAAAGGTGCCCTGACCTGTGGTTTCTCGTTGGATGGGATGGTTGGTTACGGTCCCTGGGAGCGGCACCTGACCGCTGTTGTCCGCTCTGCTGGGCACGGATGGGGCACGAGAGCTGACAGTGCGACCCGTGCTCCGAGCGAGCCGACTGGTCAGAGGAGGATGATGCGGACCTGGTTTCCGCAGAGTTTGGTCATGTCGTCGCTGTCGGAGGTCAGGATGGCGACGGGTTTCGGTTGGCACAGTGCTACCTCAGCGACTGCCGCGTCGTTGGCGTGCTTGTGTCCGTGCAGCCCGGCGCCTTTGAGGAGCTCCACTGCGGCTTTGGCCGTGTTCTTGAACCCTTCTGGGAACAGCTACCCCCGAGCCATGGCAGACCACTTCCACCTGCAGACCGCCACGCGACCTGCCGTTCAGGTGTCGGCATCCGGGGGCGCCTCACTCCGCCGCCCTTCCCAGGAGGCCGGCGGCTCGGCTTGCGGCTACCGAGGGCGGGCTTGCCGAGAGGGGGACACGATCGGGAAGCGCGGCCTGCCCACTCATTCGGGCTCGGATGACCCTAGAAGCTGGATACCTCCCTTCCACGGCAGTTCGTCCTCGAAGTTACACGCCGCAACGGCTTGCGCCTCTACACCCCACAACGCCTCGAGAATGCGTGAGACGATCTCCACCGCAACCGCCTCCCCGTCTTGCGTCGTCGGTTCCGTCTCGACCTGTACAGGCCACCGGACAAAGTCGTTCGACGGAGCTTCGTCGTCCCGTGCATCAGGGTTCCGGCGCACCTCGACTTCAACGTCGCCCACCGTCAGCGCGCGCCGCTCGAAGGTTCCCTTGAAGACGCCGCCAAGAAGGATTTGAGTATCGGCGACCGTAATTCCAGCGACCATGATCCTGCAGTAAGAGTATCGGCTCATGGTGTTCACGGGACCCGAATGAAGGGAGGGTTGTCAAATGGTCCGCCCCTGCGAATGATAGACAGGTCGACCTCCATCCCCAGTTGTGCTTCCAGCGCCTTTCGCAAGCCGCGCAGGCCGGCTTCTCCTGCTTGGATCTTCCCGGTTTCCATGGCGTGCAACATTGTTCGCTCCTTAGCGCTTTCGGGGTTGGGCTTGCCGAAGCGTTCCCCGATCAGTTCGTCGAACTTGCCGGAGTCGACGCGGATCGCGAAGTCGATGTCAGACGTCGGACGGGCTGTTCCGCCGGCTCGGCTGCCTTGGACGACCATGTCATCGCCGTAGTGACCCGCCCCCTCACGCAACATCCTGGCGGCCTCGTCAAAGGACTCTTGGGAGACGCCTTGCGGCGGACCCGGCCGATAGGGCGACAGGCCAAGGGGGTCGCTCCAGGTGTGGGGGTTGTGGACATATGCTGTCGGATTGGGGGCGGGGGACAGCCCCAGAGGGTCGGGAGTAAGGTATCGGGCCGTCTGAGGGTCGTAGTACCGGTGGTGATTGTAGTTGAGGCCGGTTTCGGGATCATAGTACTGGCCTGGGAATCTGAGTGGGGTGTAGGTGGAGGCCCCGGAGTTCCAAGTCGTGGTCCCCCAAAGGGTGCTGCGGGAATACCAGGCGATGTGTCCCTGCTCATCGACAAGTTCGGTGGGAGCTCCGACTAAGTCGGTGGCGATCGCGAAAAAGCGTTCGTCCACTTCAAGTTGAGAAGCGGTATCGATTCGTCGTTCCGTCTGACTGACTGGAGTCAGCCCTCGGTGGTCCCAGGTTAAAGTCACTGGAAATGGCAGTCGGCCGGACTGGACGGTGGTCTGCTCGACCAGGACGGTTCCGTCCCAGGTAAAGGTGGTTTGTTCGGCTACCGTGACGCCGTCGTCAGCGATGCGTTCCTTTCGGGTGCGGCGGCCGAGAGGGTCGTAGCGATAGCGCCACCTGACGCCGTCAGGGGTCGTTACGGCAGTGAGCTGGTTGCTGGCGTTGTAGGTGTAGTGCCAGGTGGCGGGTTTCTTGGACAAGCGGGTTTTGGTACGCGCCACCATGCGGCCCGCAGCGTCGTGCTCGTATCGGTTGCGGCCGGCTCGCAGGACCCGGGTGCCGGTGTATAGGCGCTCACCTGATGTGTCGTTTCCCGCGTGGTGTTCGGGCCAGTCAGCGAACGTTTGGTTGCCCAGAGCATCGTAGGCGTAGCTTTCGGCCCAGTCGGTGGCGGTGACCGCAGTGACCTGGCCTGAAGTGTCGAGTTCAAAGCGAGACGGACCGCGGAGTGCGTCGTGCCATCCCGTGAGATAGCCGTCTTCTTGGTACGTGTAGGAGCGGCGATTCAGTGTGCGCGCGCCACTGGCGAGATGCTGGGAGGAGAGGCGACCAGCTTCGTCCCAGGCAAAGGCCAGAGTGAGGTTGTCGCCGACGGAGCGTATCCGTTCACGGCCGGCCGCGTCGTGTGTGAAGGCGATGCGGTGTCTGCCGGCGGTCAGGCCGGTGGCGCGGCTGACGGCGTCGTACGAGTAGGTGGTCACCTGGCCGCTAGGTGTTGTGCGTTGAGTGCGGCGGCCTAGAGCGTCGTACGCGTACGTGGTGACGTGTCCGTCGGCGAGCTCTGTCTTGACCCGGCCACAACGATCGTAACTGTAGGCCACCTCGCTGCCTGGGCCGACCGCGTGGCTAAGCCGCCCGGCCTGGTCGTAGGCGAACGCTGTCACTTCGCCTGCGGCGTCTCTGTGAGTCATTCGTCCGAGCTCGTCACGCTCGTACGTGATGGTCTCGCCCAACGGTGTTGTCCGGGCCGTCATCTGTCCGGCTTGATCAATGGTGTAAGTGAGCGTGCGGTCGTCGAAGTCCTCCTCGGAGACAAGACGGCCTGCGTGGTCGTAGACGTAGGACCATGTTTGGCCTTGAGGGTTGACGACCTCAGTGAGGCGTAACTGCGAGTCGTGGGTGAACTCGTGACGGCGGCCGTCGGGTTCGACACGGGCTGCCAGAAGGTCGAAGTCGGCGTACTCGAAAGCTGTGGTCCGGCCCATCGCATCGGTGTGACCGATGAGGTTGCCTTCGCCGTCCCAGTTCCATGATTCCGTGTTGCCGTCCGGGCCCGTGCGTTTGGCGAGCTGGCCGTCGACGGTCCACTCGAGGATGGTGGGCAACCCCAGCGGGTCTGTGATGAGAACAGGGCGACCGAAGGCGTCGCGCCGGTACTGGGTGGTGCCGTTAAGCGGGTCGGCTACCTCAAGCGGAAGCCCGGCAGAATCGCAGTGGACTCTGGTCACGCCACCGAGTGCGTCGGTGACGGAGGTGAGATGGCCGCGGGCGTCGTAGGCGTAGTACGTGGTGTGGCCGGCCGGGTCGGTGAGTGCTGTCCGGTTGCCGTGCTCGTCGAACTCCTGGTGCCAACAGGATTCGTCCGGCCCGGAAAACGCCGTCGGTCTCGCCAATGCGGTGTGCGTAGTGTGGAATTGGCTGCCGTCGGCGAGGATCACGTGAGCCAGTCGTCCGTCCTCGTCGTACCTGAAGGTGGTGGTGCGCCCGAGCGGGTCGGTGCGGGTGAGCTGATTGCCCCAGGCGTCGTAGCTGAAGCCGGTTCTGTGGCCCAGTGGGTCCGTTATGGCCAGAACTCGGCACCCGTCGTCGATCAGGTAGCAGGTGGTGCGACCGTCCGGGGTGGTCAATGTTGTCGTGCGGTGGCCGGTGGTGGAGTCCGGTTCGCCGTATGCGAGGCTGACTTGCAGATGGCCAGCTCCACCGCCTTCGGCTGACACTCGGTCCTGATTGTCGTAGGCGTATTCGTAGCTGCGGTTGTTGGAGTCGATCCACATGGTGAGGCGCCGGCGGTTGTCGTACTCGAAGGTGATAGTTCCGCCGGACGGCCTGGTGACGGTGGCGAGGTTGCCATTCGTATAGCTGTAGTTCCTCACGGAGTGGACGACGCCGTGAGCTTCGAGTGCCAGGCAAGTGACGCGGTTCTCCACCACTGTCAGGGTGAGGTGGTGGCCGGCAGAGTGGACCAGGGCCAGGGGCGTGCCGTCGTCGGTGCGGTCGAAGGCGATGGTGTTGTCATTGCGGTCGCTGATTTCGGCGAGCCAGGCGAG
Organism: Streptomyces sp. 840.1; assembly: GCF_003751445.1. NCBI lineage: Bacteria > Bacillati > Actinomycetota > Actinomycetes > Kitasatosporales > Streptomycetaceae > Streptomyces > Streptomyces sp. 840.1. Next base: position 2,539,680 of record NZ_RJUU01000001.1, read on the forward strand.
ACCGTCTTCTCCTGGTTCCGCCCCACGTGGGGCGTCGAAGTGGCGTATGAGGCCGGTGTCTGGGTCGGTGATGGTGTAGTCGCCGGTCTGGTCACGGTTGAGGACGGTGTGTGAGGTACCGGTCTCGGGGCGGGTGGGCAGGCCGGGTGCGGGGTGGGGGTAGGTGATGAGGCGGCCGTCGTCGGTGACGTGGATGACGCCGTTGGCGTCGATCTCCAGGCGTTCGTCGACGGTGGAGGACCAGGAGGGTCCGAAGAAGCGGCCCGCTGTGTAACCGGATTCGGTGCGCCGGGTGAAGGCGAGCGGCAGTACGCCGGGCAGGACGACATCTGTCTGGGGCAGGAACATGCGGCCGGAGGCGAGGTCGACGGGGTCGGTGCCACCGGTGGGGCGTTTGGCGTCGGGGCGGTCGTGGGTGCCTCGGGGGGCGTCGTCCACCAGGCGGCGGGCCTTGTTCGCGTCCTGTGCGAGGTCTGCGAGTTCCTTGGCGGTTCTGGCGCCCTTGACCGCAGCTCCGCCGCCTCCGGTGGCGGCGGTGAGGACGAGGTCGGGGACGAGGCGGCCGAGCCCTTCGGCCGGGTCCTTCATGAACTCGGTGACCATCTGCTTGCCTGCGCCCGCAGGGTCGTTGGCGACCTGGACGAGTCCGGCGGCGGTGTTGTTCAGCGAGAGGGCGTACTCGGCGGGGTGGGTGAGGTTGTACGCGTCCATCGGGTTGACGCTGCGCACGAAGTTGAGCATTCCGGCGGTGCCCTTGGCGATCCCGCCGACGAAGTGGGTGCCCGCCAAGTTGAACTCGGAGACTCCGCTCACGGCCTGCTCGGCGTAGGTGGGTTTCTTCGGTGCGGTGTCCCGGGCGGCCGTCACCAGGGTGCGGGCGGTCTCGCCGGCGGTGTTGCGCTGTTTTCTGGCCTCGGTGAGGAGCTGCTGTGCTTCTTCCATCTGGGCCTTGCCGGGGTCCTTGAACTCCCCGGGGCGCGGGGGCAGCATGGCCGGGTCGCGTTTGTCGGAGGGGAGGGCGTTGTACTTGTCGACGGCCTTGTTGTAGGTGTCGCACCGGTCCTTGTGGGCGTCCATGGCCTCCTCGGACGCCTTGGTGCCCGCCTTCCACTGGTCGATCGCCAGCTGGGCCTGGCCCTGGGCCCATTGGACCGTTCCGGCGAACGACTCCAGTGCGCCTGCGGCCTTCTCGAAGGCGTCGGCGGCTTTGAACCACTTCGGCGGCTCGATGGATACCGAGTCCCGGAAAGCGTCCGCGGTCTTGCCCTTGAGTGTGGAGGCGTCGAGCCCTTTGAGTCCTCCGCCGACCTTGTCGAACGCGCCCTGGAGTGCTTTGAGGTGGGCGGCGGAGGAGCGGAGCCCGGAGGGGCTGCCGTAGATCAGCTTCGTCTTGTCCTCGGTCTGCCCGAGGTCCATCTCGTCGACCTCGGCGCCCATCCGGTTGGCGACCGAACGCGACTGTTCTCGCACCCAGTCCGCACCGGACTCCCAGCCGACGTCATCCAGCCGGTCGGCCGTCCAGTTCCCGACGTCCTCGACCCGGTCGCCGACCCACTTGGTCCCGTCCTCGACCGCGTCCTCAACGACGTCCGGAGTGAGGTCGCTGACAATGTCCCCGATGCCCATGGATCAGTTCCCCCCGTTGCCTTGCTGCTGTTGCCGGGCACGTTCCTCGGGCGAGGGACCGAACGTCTCGTCCACGCCCCGGTCGAAGGTCTCCTGATCGACCCCGAGGAAACGGTTCATCATGTCGGTGTGCCGGCCGCCGCTCCCCTCGGTCAGCAGCGCCCGCCCGGTGTCCTTCCAGGTCTGGTCTGCCTCGTTCTTCGCCCGCTCGGCCGATTCCAGGCTGTAGTCGGGGTTGAGGTAGTCCGGAGTGAACACATCACCCCAGCCCTGCTTGATGACGTCGTCCTCGGACGCGTTCGGATTGCCGACACCGGAATTGACCACGACTTTCAGCGTGCCCTTGATGTACTGGTCCTCCTCCCAAAGGACCCCGGCGGACAAGCCCAGCGCCGCCGCGATGGTGTTGGCGTCCTGGACCAGAGCCCGCACGCCCCACTCCCACCGCTCGCAGAAGTCCTCGAAATCCACCGACAACCCGTAGTAGCCGACCGCCATCCCGGTCATCGACAGGTCCGACAGCCCCTTGCCCAGAAGCGCACCGGTGCCGGTGCCGACCTCCTTCAGCTCGGTCACCACTGCCCGCAGACCACTGGTGATCTGCTGGACACTCGCCGGATCTACGTTGAGATCCGCCGCGTCGCCGCTCATCGCTCACGCTCCTCCGCCGGGGCCTACCCCGCCGACCGCAGCTTCCCCGTCGACGGCGACCGCGTCCGGCACGATGCCCGTCACCGGCGGGAAGAACATCGACCCGTCCGGATCAGCGATATTCACCGCGAGCCCCGCGGGCACTCCCATCGCTGGAATGACCTCGTCCAACAGCCGAGCGCCCCGCAGCTCCGCGAACTCCCACACCCGTCCGCCGGCATCGGGATCGTGCAGAGCACCCCGCGCCTGCGCGAAACGGGCCAGCGCCGCCTCGTCAGTAAACCCGCACACCCAGCGGACCCCGCCGAGCTCAGCGGCCCACAACCCACCACCATCGACGGGCACCAGCACCAACGCCCGACGCAACTCACCCAGCATCGCGCGCGGATCACCGCCACCAACCCGCTGCTCCGCTATCCGCTCCGACAGCGCTGTTCCCTCAGCCACGGATCCCCCGTTCCTAGCCGCCGATCGGTCCCGGACAGCGTAGGACAGCACCCACAGCACGAACCGGCAGCTCCGGCCACAGTGACTGATTCCGGCCGGTGGAAGACGTGAAGTGGCTCGGAGTACGGGGCCCACCCGGCGGAGCAAGGCCGACTCGCGCGCGGGAGGCGCGCATGGGGTCGCACGCAGAAGCTGGTGAAGCACCTGGGAGAACTCGTACGGCCTGGACAACAAACAAGGCCCTGGTCTCCGACCAGGGCCTTCGTCATGGAGCGGGTGACGAGAATCGAACTCGCGCTCTGAGCTTGGGAAGCTCATGTTCTACCATTAAACTACACCCGCGTAGCGCACTGGCTGACCAGCGACGCATCGTTCCACACTGTACCCCATGGCGGGTCTCTCCCTGTGTCGTGCCCTGGTTCCGGGCTGGGTGGGGTGTGTTGTGTCGAGGGGTGGATGCGGTTGGGTGGGGCGGGAGTTGGGGGCGTAGCGTGAGTTGTCGGAGTGCCGCGTGGAGTGGCGTCCCGTTCATCCCCTAATGTGGCTTTCTCGTCCACGGCTTGATGGGGAAGGGACTTGATGGAGTCCATGGAGCGCACCGTCGTCCGCTGTGCCGAAGGGCACGTTTTCGCTACCGCCTCGTTCCCGATGCAGCAGCTCGGGTCCGGGCGGATCGGTCCCGGGCGGCTCATCCGCTGTCCTCGTTGCGCCCGGTTGCGGCATGCCGTGCCGGTGGGGTTCGAGGAGCGGTAGGGCTTCCGGGAGCGTGGTGACAGGCGCGCGGGGCGGCCCGATGTGGGTGGGTCCGCGCGTTCTGCGTATCCTCGGTGGGTGCTTCTCTCAGACAAGGACATCCGGGCCGAGATCGACGCCGGACGCGTACGTATTGATCCGTTCGATACGTCGATGGTGCAGCCGTCGAGCATCGATGTGCGGCTCGACCGCTATTTCCGGGTGTTCGAGAACCACCGCTACCCGCATATCGATCCGGCCGTCGAGCAGGTCGATCTCACCCGCACCGTCGAGCCGGACGGGGACGAGGCGTTCATCCTCCACCCCGGTGAGTTCGTGCTCGCCTCGACGTACGAGGTCATCTCGCTGCCCGACGATCTCGCGTCGCGGCTGGAGGGCAAGAGCTCGCTCGGCCGGCTCGGGCTGGTGACGCATTCGACGGCCGGGTTCATCGACCCGGGGTTCTCCGGGCACGTGACGCTGGAGCTGTCGAACCTGGCGACGCTGCCGATAAAGCTCTGGCCCGGGATGAAGATCGGCCAGCTGTGCATGTTCCGGCTGACCTCTCCGTCGGAGTTTCCGTACGGCTCCGAGCGGTACGGGTCGCGATACCAGGGGCAGCGCGGTCCGACCGCATCGCGGTCCTTCATGAATTTCCACCGGACGCAGGTGTGATGACCGATGGGCGATGACGTGCGGGAGAACCTGACGTACGACGGCTTCGGGCGCGCCGTGCGGGAGCTGGCGCAGGCCGTGGCCGATGACGGGTACGAGCCGGATGTGGTGCTGAGCATCGCGCGTGGCGGGGTTTTCGTCGCGGGCGGCCTGGCGTACGCGCTGGACTGCAAGAACATCCACCTGGTCAACGTGGAGTTCTACACCGGGGTGGGCACCACCTTGGAGATGCCCGTCATGCTGGCACCGGTGCCGAACGCCATCGATTTCTCGGACAAGAAGGTCCTGATCGCCGACGATGTCGCCGACACCGGGAAGACCCTGAAGCTGGTCCGTGACTTCTGTATCGATCACGTCGCCGAGGTGCGGTCCGCCGTCATCTACGAGAAGTCGCATTCGCTGGTGAAGTGCGAGTACGTGTGGAAGAAGACCGATCGCTGGATCAACTTCCCGTGGAGTGTGGAGAAGCCCGTCGTGCGGCGCAGCGGGCAGGTTCTCGACGCCTGAGGCGGTGCGGAGACCGAGCCGAAAAGACCCCCGGGCCTGGCGGCTCCGGGGGTCTTTTCGGCTCGGTCGGGTCAGATCGTGCCCAGCTTGAGGATCGACACCAGCGCGATCAGCTGGATCGCGCTCGCGCCCAGCGCCTTCGGCCACGGCAGGTCGTGGGACTTGCTCACCATGGACGTGAGCAGGGCCGCCGCGGCCAGCCAGGTCAGCCAGCCGAGGATCTGGACCAGGGAGTTCTCGCCGCCCAGGAACAGGGCGAAGATCAGGCGGGGGGCGTCCGTGATCGACATGATCAGCATGGAGAGGCCCACCGTCGGCTGCCAGGCCCCGTCGCCGCCCAGCTGTCGGGCCAGCGAGTGGGTGACGGCGCCGAGCACCAGGCCGCCGATCACGAAGCCCAGGCCCGTGATGATGACGTAGGGGATGGCGTTGCCGACCGGGGCGCTGATCGCGTCGTCGCGGGCCTGGTCGAAGCCGAAGAGGGCCAGCAGGCCGTAGAGGAACGTGACGATGAGCGCCGGGCCCCAGACGGGGTAGTCGCGCATCTGCCAGAACGTCGGGGCGGGGCGCGTCACGATGCCGCTCAGCAGCTGCTTCCAGTGCAGGCGCGGGCCCGACGGCTGGACGGGGGCCTGGCCGGCGCGGTAGGTGTTCCCGTCGCCGTAGGGGTCCTCGTTGATGCTGAAGGCCTGCGTGTGGCCCGGGTTGTTCGCGTACGGGTCGCCCTGGTGCGGTTGCTGGGGCTGCTGCGAGTGGTGTGGTTGCTGGGGGTACGGGTCGGTGAAGTACTCCGGCTCGTCCGCTCCGCCGCCGCCCTGGTACCCGCCGCCCTGGTAGCCACCGTTGCCCTGGTGGCCGCCATTGCCTTGGCGGCCGCCGCCCTGGGGGTATCCGCCGTTGTTCTGGCCGCCTCCGTTGTAGCCGCCCTGGTAGCCGCCGTTGTTGCGCGGGGCGCCGTTTCCTCCCGTCGGCGGCCATTGCTGCTGTCCGTACGGCGGCGGTGCCTGACTGCCGTACGGCTGCTGCCGCGGTTGCTGCTGCGCTTGCTGCGGGGTGCGGTTGTCCCGGCCGCGTCCGATCCTGAATCCAGCCACGTAATCGAACGTACCTGGTCCGTCCGGGGTGGGTGGGAGGGGCGGGGGAACTTGGCTGCCTTTGACGCTCAGCTGTGACATCCCCTAAGGGAACCCTGGGGGGTTGTCCGCAGTGGGCCGGAGCCGTCGTCAGCCCGCGTTGAACAGCGCGCTGGTGAACGTGATCAGCGGGCGGTCCGGGGCGGCCGCCGGGTACAGGGCGATCAGGTCGGCGCTCTCGCCCCGGTGGGTGCGGACCACCGTGTCCGGCTTGCTGTCGCCGTCGAAGTCCGCGTTCCGGATGAGCAGGGTCGTTTCCGCGGAGGCGGTGGCCGAGGCGGAGGTCTTGCCCGGGTTCCTCGGCAGGGGTGCTTCCGGGAGCTTCCCGGCGGGGGCCCTGAAGCGGTACGCGCCACCGGGCCGCCCCGGTCCGTCGGGGCTGCCGAGCAGCAGCGTGCCCTTTGCCGCCGTACCGGGCTCGTGGGGGCGGGCGGCGTACACCAGGTCGTCGTAGCCGTCGCCGTTCGCGTCCGCCCGGGGATCGGGGGGCGACAGGGCCGGGCCCGCGCCGGGAATGGTGCCGCCGGCGGCGTGCGGGCGGCCGGCGCGGGTGAACGGGCCGCGCAGGAAGCTGAGCCGGCCCGCGCTCGCCGTCACGGCCAGGTCGGGCTTCTTGTCCCCGTCGAAGTCGCCGCAGACGGGGTGGTCGGGCCACTCGTTGCCGAAGCGGGCCCGGTCCGGGATGCGCAGCGCGACCGCCTTACCGGTGAGGCCCGCCGGGGAGCCGAACAGGATCTGCAGCGGTACGGGCGGGCGGCCGATGCCGTTGTACGGGGGGTCGGTGGCCACGACCAGATCGGTGAAGCCGTCCTGGTCCAGGTCGCACGAGGCCTCCGCGTCGAACGCCGAGGGGAGCGTGTCGCCGATCTTGGCGGCGTTCGCGTGCGCGCTCAGCAGCTGTCGGGTCGACGGGTCCAGGCCCCGGGAGGCGGAGCCGTAGACGATGCCGATGCCCGCGTCGTCGCCGTGCGCGTCGGACGCGGGCTTCACCAGGTGGTTGAGGACGAGGTCGCGGTGGCCGTCGCCGTTGAAGTCGTCGGGGATGTGGCTGCCGTCGCCGCGCGGGACCCCGTGGCGCTGCGCACCCGCCAGGCCGGACAGGGCGGTGGGCGGGGCGTCGCCGTTCTTGCCCGGCCCGGGGTCCTGGGCGCCCGCGCAGGCCGCCAGGAGGAGGGCGCAGGCGCAGCCGGCCGCGGCGGTGACCGTCGGCCTTGCGATACGTATCCGCACTGGAGTGCTCCGTCCCTCGGCTCTCGTCTGTCCCGTACGATCCGCGTGCCCTGTGCTCCTCGGACGTCCCGTGCGCTCCGCGTGCCCTGCGCGCCTTGGACGTCCCGTGTGCCTCGGAGGCCCTGTGCGCCCCGCGCGCCTCGTACGTCTTGGACGCCCCACATGATGCGTCACCGGGGCGGGAAAGCAGAAGCGGCCGGTCCTGCCCCCGAGGCAGGTCCGGCCGCTGCTGCGCCGCGCGGGCGCGGTTCCGGTTACTTCACCGGTTCCGGCTCCGGCGCGTCCGCCGTTTCCGGCTCGCCCGCCGGGTCGGCAGGGGTCTTCACGGAGTCGAGCAGCAGCTGCGAGACGTCGACCACCTGGATCGACTCCTTCGCCTGGCCGTCGTTCTTCTTGCCGTTGACCGAGTCGGTCAGCATGACCAGGCAGAACGGGCAGGCCGTGGAGACGATGTCCGGGTTGAGGGACAGGGCCTCGTCGACGCGCTCGTTGTTGACGCGCTTGCCGATCCGCTCCTCCATCCACATCCGGGCGCCGCCGGCGCCGCAGCAGAAGCCGCGCTCCTTGTGGCGGTGCATCTCCTCGTTCCGCAGACCCGGGACCTTCGCGATGATCTCGCGCGGGGGCGTGTAGATCTTGTTGTGACGGCCCAGGTAGCAGGGGTCGTGATACGTGATCAGACCCTCGACCGGCGTCACCGGGATCAGCTTGCCCTCGTCCACCAGGTGCTGGAGCAGCTGCGTGTGGTGGATGACCTCGTACTCGCCGCCGAGCTGCGGGTACTCGTTGGCGATGGTGTTGAAGCAGTGCGGGCAGGTCGCGACGATCTTCTTCGTCGCCTTCGCCTTCTTCGTCGAGTCGTCCTCGTCGTCCTCGCCGAAGGCCATGTTCAGCATCGCGACGTTCTCCTGGCCGAGCTGCTGGAACAGCGGCTCGTTGCCCAGGCGGCGGGCGGAGTCACCCGTGCACTTCTCGTCGCCGCCCATGATCGCGAACTTGACGCCCGCGATGTGCAGCAGCTCCGCGAAGGCCTTGGTGGTCTTCTTCGCCCGGTCCTCCAGGGCGCCGGCGCAGCCGACCCAGTAGAGGTAGTCGACCTCGGTGAGGTCCTCGACGTCCTTGCCGACGATCGGGACCTCGAAGTCGACCTCCTTGGTCCACTCGACGCGCTGCTTCTTGGCCAGCCCCCAGGGGTTGCCCTTCTTCTCCAGGTTCTTGAGCATCGTGCCCGCCTCGGACGGGAACGCGGACTCGATCATCACCTGGTAGCGGCGCATGTCGACGATGTGGTCGATGTGCTCGATGTCGACCGGGCACTGCTCCACGCACGCGCCGCAGGTGGTGCAGGACCAGAGCACGTCCGGGTCGATGACGCCGTTCTCCTCGGCGGTGCCGATGAGGGGGCGCTCGGCCTCCGCGAGGGCGGCCGCGGGGACGTCCTTCAGGGCCTCGGCCGAAGCCTTCTCGTTGCCCTCCATGTCCTTGCCGCCGCCGGCCAGCAGGTAGGGGGCCTTGGCGTGCGCGTGGTCGCGCAGGGACATGATCAGGAGCTTGGGGGACAGCGGCTTGCCGGTGTTCCAGGCGGGGCACTGCGACTGGCAGCGGCCGCACTCCGTGCAGGTGGAGAAGTCGAGGATGCCCTTCCAGGAGAACTGCTCGACCTGGGAGACGCCGAAGGTGTCGTCCTCGCCCGGGTCCTCCCAGTCGATCGCCTTGCCGCCCGAGGTCATCGGCTGCAGCGCGCCGAGTGCGACGTCGCCCTCCGCGTTCCGCTTGAACCAGATGTTCGGGAAGGCGAGGAAGCGGTGCCAGGCGACACCCATGTTGGTGTTGAGCGCGACCGTGATCATCCAGATCAGCGAGACGCCGATCTTGATCATCGCGGTGAGGTAGATGAGGTTCTGCAGCGTGCCGAGCGCGAGTCCCTTGAAGGCGAGGACCAGCGGGTACGAGACGAAGTACGCGGCCTCGTAGCCGTCGACGTGGTGGATCGCGCCCTCGAGGCCGCGCAGGGTCAGGATCGCCAGGCCGATGACGAGGATGACGTACTCGACGAAGTACGCCTGCCAGGCCTTCGAGCCCGCGAACCGGGACTTGCGGCCGGCCCGGGAGGGCAGGTTCAGCAGCCGGATGGCGATCAGCACGAGAATGCCGACCGTCGTCATCAGGCCGATGAACTCGATGTACAGCTCGAACGGCAGCCATTCACCGATGATCGGCAGCACCCAGTCGGCCTTGAAGAGCTGTCCGTACGCCTGGAGCAGCGTCGGCGGCAGCGTCAGGAAGCCGATGGCGACGAACCAGTGCGCGAAGCCGACGATCCCCCACCGGTTCATCCGGGTGTGGCCGAGGAACTCCTTGACCAGGGTGATCGTGCGCTGTTTCGGGTTGTCGGTGCGACTGCCGGCCGGGACCGGCTGTCCGAGCGTGACGAACCGGTAGATCTGCGCGACGGCTCGGGCGATGAGCGCAACGCCGACCACGGTCAGCACCAGCGACACGATGATCGCGGCGAGTTGCATTGGGGGCTCCTCGGGCCTGCGAGGGTGGGTTCCAGCGTTTACTGGCGAATGCTTACTGGCGAGTACGGGGACTGCCGGGGACTACTAAGCAGTAACTTAATCAGTCTGTGCTGACACTATCCACTTATTCCGCCGCGCTGTAGTTGGGCAGGCGGTGATCTGTGTCGCTCAGGCATGCCTGGCCGCGCCGGCTGAGGCCGCGCACCGCCCGGCGCAGCGGCGTGTGTACGGCCTCGGCCAGGATCGCCAGGTCCAGGGCGGCCCGGTGGTGCCCGGCGTAGTGCTGGTCGAGGAGGTCCGCCTCGTCCCACGGCATCGTGGAGCGGCGGCGCACCTGCGCGAGGCCGGTCAGTCCGGGCTTGAGCTCCCGCCGCCAGTCCCGCGCACCGGCGGCCGTGCCCCGCTCGTCGCCGGGCGCGAGCGGCTCGGGGCCGACCAGCGAGAGCTCGCCGCGTACGACGTGGGGCAGCCGCGAGAGCACGTCGAGCCGCAGCCGCCGGGTGCGCAGCGATCGCAGTACGAAGGGCCTGCCCGCGAGGCCGGTGCGCGGGGAGCGGTCCAGTACGCCGCCGGGGCGCCGGCGCACGGCGAGGGCGAGAGCGGCCGCCGCGAGGGCGGGGGCGGCCAGGAGCAGGAGGGCCGAGCCGAGGAGCAGGTCCAGGGCGCGCTTGGCGGTGGGGCGCGGCGGGGCGGCAGCGGCGAGGGTCCTGAGGGCGGCGAGGGCGCGTGCCGTGCGGGTGGGGCGCGGTGGCTGCCAGGGGCGGCGCGCCGGGGCCGGCCTCCGGCGCGCGCCCCGCCACCCGCTCTGCCACTGGCCCTGCCACCGGTTCGGCCGCTGATCCCTCCTCGGCACATGCCGCTGCCGCCGGCGCTGCCTGGGCCTCCGCGTCTGCGTCTGCATCGTTCGCACCTGCCTGGTGTCGCTGTCCGGTACCGGATGGCTGGGGTGTCCGGGGTGTGTCTGCTGCCTGCTGTCGATCGAGTGCCGCTTTTGTGCGGCTCGCGGCAATTTGTGACAGAACGATCCCACGGCGCGATGATGGTGGGGGGTGTGTCGCCCACAGAGCGGGCAGGTGTCGCCCGCAAGCGGCTCGGATTCGTCCCGTGTGACGCGTATGCGGTGTGTGTCCGGCACCACAAAAATAGACAAATCGCTGGTGGCGCGGGGTGTGTGCACGATAGTTGAGTCGCCTCGACTCAGGTCTGTTGACGCCGAGGGCGATGTCATGCATCCTTGAGCCAGATCCACTCAAGTAGTCAGTAGGAGGAATTGAAATGGCACGTGCGGTCGGCATCGACCTGGGCACGACTAACTCCGTCGTCAGCGTTCTCGAAGGCGGCGAGCCCACCGTCATCACCAACGCCGAAGGCGCCAGGACCACGCCGTCCGTCGTCGCCTTCGCGAAGAACGGCGAGGTTCTGGTCGGCGAGGTCGCCAAGCGCCAGGCAGTGACGAACGTCGACAGGACCATCCGCTCCGTCAAGCGCCACATGGGCACTGACTGGAAGATCGACCTGGACGGCAAGAGCTTCAACCCGCAGCAGATGAGCGCCTTCATCCTGCAGAAGCTGAAGCGTGACGCCGAGTCGTACCTGGGCGAGAAGGTCGCCGACGCGGTGATCACCGTTCCGGCGTACTTCAACGACTCCGAGCGTCAGGCGACGAAGGAGGCCGGCGAGATCGCGGGCCTGAACGTCCTGCGTATCGTCAACGAGCCGACGGCCGCCGCGCTGGCGTACGGGCTCGACAAGGACGACCAGACGATCCTCGTCTTCGACCTCGGTGGCGGCACCTTCGACGTGTCCCTCCTGGAGATCGGTGACGGCGTCGTCGAGGTGAAGGCCACCAACGGTGACAACAACCTCGGTGGTGACGACTGGGACCAGCGCGTCGTCGACTACCTGGTGAAGCAGTTCGCCAACGGACACGGCGTGGACCTGTCCAAGGACAAGATGGCTCTCCAGCGTCTCCGCGAGGCCGCGGAGAAGGCGAAGATCGAGCTGTCGTCCTCGACGGAGACCACGATCAACCTGCCGTACATCACGGCGTCGGCCGAGGGCCCGCTGCACCTGGACGAGAAGCTCACGCGCTCGCAGTTCCAGCAGCTCACCGCGGACCTCCTGGACCGCTGCAAGAACCCGTTCCACAACGTCATCAAGGACGCGGGCATCCAGCTCTCCGAGATCGACCACGTCGTTCTCGTCGGTGGCTCGACCCGTATGCCGGCCGTCGCCGAGCTCGTCAAGGAGCTCACGGGCGGCCAGGACGCCAACAAGGGTGTGAACCCGGACGAGGTCGTCGCCATCGGCGCCTCGCTCCAGGCCGGTGTCCTCAAGGGCGAGGTCAAGGACGTCCTGCTGCTCGACGTGACCCCGCTGTCCCTCGGTATCGAGACCAAGGGAGGGATCATGACGAAGCTCATCGAGCGCAACACCACGATCCCGACCAAGCGCTCCGAGATCTTCACGACGGCCGAGGACAACCAGCCGTCCGTGCAGATCCAGGTCTACCAGGGCGAGCGCGAGATCGCGGCGTACAACAAGAAGCTCGGGATGTTCGAGCTGACCGGCCTGCCGCCGGCCCCGCGTGGCGTGCCGCAGATCGAGGTCGCGTTCGACATCGACGCCAACGGCATCATGCACGTCGCGGCCAAGGACCTCGGCACCGGCAAGGAGCAGAAGATGACCGTCACCGGTGGCTCCTCGCTGCCGAAGGACGAGGTCAACCGGATGCGTGAAGAGGCCGAGCAGTACGCGGACGAGGACCACCGCCGTCGCGAGGCCGCCGAGTCCCGCAACCAGGGCGAGCAGCTCGTCTACCAGACGGAGAAGTTCCTCAAGGACAACGAGGACAAGGTCCCCGGCGACGTGAAGACGGAGGTGGAGACCGCGCTCACCGAGCTGAAGGAGAAGCTCAAGGGCGAGGACACCGCCGAGATCCGTACCGCCACCGAGAAGGTCGCGGCCGTCTCCCAGAAGCTGGGCCAGGCGATGTACGCCAACGCCCAGGCCGAGGGCGGCCCGCAGGCCGAGGGCCAGCCGGGTGCCGAGCAGGCGCAGGGTGACGCCCAGGACGATGTCGTCGACGCCGAGATCGTCGACGACGAGAAGGACTCCAAGGGCGGTGCGGCGTGACCGAGGAGACTCCGGGCTTCGAGGAGAAGCCCGACGTCCCCTCCGGCGCCACCCCTGAAGACGCCGGGACGGAGGACGCCACCCCCTCTTCGGAGGAGGCGGCGGCCCCCGCCGGGGACGCGAACCAGACAGCCGGTCTGACGGCACAGCTGGACCAGGTCCGCACCGCGCTCTCCGAGCGCACCGCAGACCTCCAGCGGCTCCAGGCCGAGTACCAGAACTACCGTCGCCGCGTGGAGCGGGACCGGGTCACGGTCAAGGAGATCGCGGTCGCGGGTCTCCTGTCCGAGCTGCTGCCCGTGCTCGACGACATCGGCCGGGCCCGGGAGCACGGCGAGCTGCTGGGCGGGTTCAAGTCGGTGGCCGAATCGCTGGAGACGGTCGTCGCCAAGCTCGGCCTCCAGCAGTTCGGCAAGGAGGGCGAGCCCTTCGACCCGACGATCCACGAGGCCCTGATGCACTCGTACGCGCCGGACGTCACCGAGACGACCTGCGTGGCGATCCTGCAGCCCGGGTACCGGATCGGCGAGCGCACCATCCGTCCCGCACGGGTGGCGGTGGCCGAACCCCAGCCGGGGGCGACCCCCGCGGCCGCGAAGGACACGAAAGAAGAGCAGGCAGCCGACGAGGAGAGCGGTGGCGGCGAGGAGGTCTGACATTCTGTCCGACCACTCGGCGGCACACCGCCCGGCCGACGGGGCCGACCGCCCGGAGCGTGCCGGACTCGATGAGTCCGGCAGCAACCGGGCGGGAGGCCCCTGGCCGGTCGTCCGGAAGGAGGGACGTCGATGAGTACGAAGGACTTCGTCGAGAAGGACTACTACAAGGTTCTCGGCGTCCCGAAGGACGCCACGGACGCCGAGATCAAGAAGGCGTACCGGAAGCTCGCCCGCGAGTTCCACCCGGACGCCAACAAGGGTGACAACAAGGCGGAGGAGCGCTTCAAGGAGATCTCCGAGGCCAACGACATCCTCGGTGACACCAAGAAGCGCAAGGAGTACGACGAGGCCCGCGCCCTCTTCGGCAACGGCGGCTTCCGCCCCGGACCCGGCAGCGGCGGCGGCAACTTCAACTTCGACCTGGGCGACCTCTTCGGAGGCACCCCGGGCGGTGGCCAGGGCGGCGGAGCCGGCGGCTTCGGCGGCGGTGGCGGCGGTCTGGGCGATGTCTTCGGCGGCCTCTTCAACCGGGGCGGCGGCGGTGCCGGCACCCGGGTGCAGCCGCGCCGCGGCCAGGACATCGAGTCCGAGGTGACGCTCAGCTTCACCGAGGCGGTCGACGGGGCCACGGTCCCGCTGCGGATGTCCAGCCAGGCGCCCTGCAAGGCGTGCTCCGGCACCGGCGACAAGAACGGCACCCCCAGGGTCTGCCCGACCTGCGTCGGCACCGGACAGGTCTCCCGGGGCACCGGCGGCGGGTTCTCGCTCACCGATCCCTGCGTGGACTGCAAGGGCCGGGGCCTCATCGCCCAGGACCCCTGCGACGTCTGCAAGGGCAGCGGCCGGGCGAAGTCGTCCCGCACCATGCAGGTGCGGATCCCCGCCGGCGTCTCCGACGGCCAGCGGATCCGGCTGCGCGGCAAGGGCAGCCCCGGCGAGCGCGGCGGACCGGCCGGCGACCTCTACGTCATCGTCCACGTCGACGCCCACCCGGTCTTCGGCCGCAAGGGCGACAACCTCACGGTCACCGTGCCCGTCACCTTCACGGAGGCGGCGCTCGGCGGCGAGGTGAAGGTGCCCACGCTCGGCGGACCGCCGGTCACCCTGAAGCTGCCGGCCGGCACGCCCAACGGGCGCACCATGCGCGCCCGGGGCAAGGGCGCGGTGCGCAAGGACGGCAGCCGCGGCGACCTGCTGGTCACCGTGGAGGTGGTGGTCCCCACGGACCTGGGCACGGACGCCCGGGACGCCCTGGAGGCCTATCGCAAGGCCACCGCGGACCAGGACCCGCGGGCGGAGCTGTTCCAGGCAGCGAAGGGAGCTTGAGATGGACGGCCGCCGACGTAATCCGTACGAACTGACCGAAGAATCGCCGGTGTACGTGATCTCGATCGCGGCCCAGCTCTCGGGTCTGCATCCCCAGACGTTGCGCCAGTACGACCGCCTCGGCCTGGTCTCGCCCGACCGCACGGCCGGGCGCGGCAGGCGCTACTCGGCCCGTGACATCGAGCTGCTGCGCACCGTGCAGCAGCTGTCGCAGGACGAGGGCATCAACCTGGCCGGCATCAAGCGCATCATCGAGCTGGAGAACCAGGTCGCCGCGCTCCAGCAGCGCGTCGCCGAGCTCTCGGCGGCCGTGGACGGGGCGGCGGCGACGCTCCAGCAGCGCGAGGCCCAGGTGCACGCCTCCTACCGGCGTGACCTGGTCCCGTACCAGGACGTGCAGCACACCAGCGCACTGGTCGTCTGGCGGCCCAAGCGGCCCAAGGACTGAACGGCCCGAGGACGCAACGGGTCAAGGACCCGACCGGTCAAGGACCGAACGGGTTCGACCCGTCCTCGGCGCAGCCCGTCACCCCGGCGTCACCGGGGGGACGGGCTTCTCCGTCGTCCCGGGCGGTGCGGACCCGTCCATCCCGGAGCGGACGAGCAGCGCGCCGAGCTGGGTGCGGCTGGTGGCGTTGAGGGTGTGCATGAGCCTGGAGACGTGGGCGCGGCAGGTGCGGACGCTGATGCCGAGCTTTCCGGCCACGACCTGGTCGGTGTGGCCCTCGACCAGGAGGCGGGCGACGCTGAGCTGGACGGCGGTGACCGAGACGCTGGGCGGTGGCGCCGGCAGCGGATCGGTGAGCGGGGTGGCCTGCGCCCACAGGACTTCGTACATCTGGATCAGATAGCGGATCAGCGCGGGGTGGCGGATCTCCAGCGCGACGTCGCGGGCGGTGTTGGCGGGGATGAAGGCCACGGTGTGGTCGAAGACGAGCAGCCGCTCGACCGTCTGCTCCAGCGTGCGGATCTCGATGAGGCCCGGCGGCATCTGGTTCAGATAGGCCTTGAAGGTCTGGTTGTAGCGGATGGGGTGCTGGTAGATGTGCCGGAGCGGGGTGCCCCGCTCCAGGGTCAGCCGGGCCCGCGACAGGGCCCGCTGGAGCTGGTCGGGCGGCCGGGTGCTGCCGGGCTGAAGGGTCCTGATCTCCTCCGTGGCGCTCTCCGTCGCGTGCTGGACGGCGGCGTCGATCAGGGGGATGCCTTCGAGGACCGTGATGGCGAGGTTGGGGTCCGTACTGGCCACGGCCGCCAGCGGCGCCAGCGAGTCGGCCAGCGCGGCCGAGAGGCTGATGCGCTCGTGGATCTCCCGGACGACGGGCTGCAGCAGATGGGCCAGGGCGGCGGACGGGGGCACCGGGCGCACCCAGGCCTCGTCCTGCGGGTCGGGGTGGACCAGCGCCAACTCGGTGAGGCAGGGCGCCGGTTCGATGGCGGTCCGGGGTATCCGTCCCGCGCTCAGCGCCTCGGTGTAGATCCTGACCGCCGCGTCGCACAGCGCACGGTTCTTGTGTGCGTGCGCCGGTGTGTCCTCATCCCTGCCCATTCGGGCCCCCCATTTTTTGCAGTGCAGCAAGATGACGGTGGTGGCAGCCCGGTTCGCGGGCCACTGTGGGTGTTGTCGGGGGAGCCGGGAACTCTCCCGGCACCTCGGAGGCGTGGCCAGGTGTCCCCACTGACACGTGGCCGGCTTTCCGGCCCGGGGGTGGGGGCCTCCGGAGCATCGGCCGGTCAGGAGTCCTGATCGAGGATTCCTGACTGGGCGATCAGGTAGCCGAGCTGGGCGCGGCTCGTGCTTCCCAGCACGGCGGACAGCTTGGCGACATGCGCGCGGCAGGTACGGACGTTCATGCCGAGCCGGCGGGCTATCGCTTCGTCGACGTGCCCCTCGATCAGCAGCGTGGCGATGGCGCGCTGGACGCCCGTGATGCCGTCGCGGGCCGGGTCGTAGGGGGCCGCTTCGTCCAGCGGGACGGCGCGGCGCCAGAGTTGCTCGAAGACCTTCGTCAGGTAGGCGACCAGCCCGGGGTGCCGTAGTTCCAGGGCGACGGGCAGGTCGTCCTGGACCGGGATGAAGGCCACGGTGTCGTCGCAGATGATGAGGCGCTCGATGAGCTCCTCGAGCGTGCGGATCTCCATCCGGGCGCCCGCCATGAGGTCGACGTAGGCGAACGTGCGCTGGCTGTGCCTGACGGTGTGCTGGTAGAGAGTACGGACCCTGATGCCGGAATCTATGAGAGGTTTACTGCGGATCAGGGCCTCGCTGAGGACTTCCTCGCTGCGTTTGCCCCCGGGCTGGACCGTCAGCACTTCCCTCCGGCTCTCGGCGATGGCCAGGTCGAGTGCTCCGTTGATCCGGTCGATGCCTTCCAGCACCGTGATCGCGTGCGTCGGCGCGGGGCTCTGGGCGCTGATGGCCAGGAACGGTTCGAAAGCGTCGGTCAGCTCGACGGACGTCCGCCTGCGATCCTGGATCTCGCGCTCCAGCGGGTGAAGACGCTGGGCCAGGGCGGCGGAAGGCGGAACCGGGCGAAGCCATGACGCGTCGTCCGGATCGGGCAGCAGCAGACCGAATTTGACGAGGCAGGGTGCCGTCCTGACCTCGGAGCGGGCCAGGCGGCCCACGCTGAGCGCCGCCGCATACAGCCTGGTGCCCTCGGTGCACAGGTTCGTGACCGCATGAGTATGTGTCGGTTTCGTGTCCATTATAGGCAAAACTCCACCCCCCAGGGTCCTGAACATTCAGGAACATGATGCATCGCTCCTGTGGCATTGACGCGTCCGAATAAGCCATCGTCTCTTGGAGAGCGGGGGAGAGGATCCATCAAGTGAGGACGAAGCCGACTATGAACAAGAGAATGCTTCGCTCAGTGCTTGGCACTGCGTTCGCGGCTGCTGCACTGCTGCTCGTGACGCACGGCTCTGCTCCGGACGTCGGATGGGGCAATGCGGAGGCCGGCGACTCCTATCAGGGCGACGTCGGCTGGGGTTATGTCCAGCCCGCCGGCGGCGGCGGTGTCCACCAGGCCGATGTCGGCTGGGGCAACGCGCAGCCCGCCGCTCTCGGTGGCCCTCAGCAGGCCGATGTCGGCTGGGGTTATGTGTCGCCCGCCGTCTACCAGGGTGATGTCGGCTGGGGCAACGCGCAGCCCGCCGCTCTCGGTGGTGCTCACCAGTCCGACGTCGGCTGGGGGAATTCGGTCGAGAACAGGGCGGAGTTGTGACCACTCCGCCGGACGACCGGACCTTCAGACGTGAAATGGCAACCGCCTACCGCTCAGGGTGGCATTTCATCGACCTCGTCACGGCACTCCCCCACCGTGGTGATTCGTTGATGGTCACCCTGTTCGGCGACCCGGTCGTCGTCGCCCGTGAGGACGACGGGGAGGTCCGCGCCTACCGCTGCCTCCGCAAGCCTCGCGGGGCGCCGCAGCCCGTGCGCTGTGCCATCCGGTACGACATGATTTTTGTGAACCTCGCACAGCGTGACCATCAGCTGTTCGAACCTGAAGCCATCTCCGCCACCCCCCGCAGTGCCTGAGCGATCCCCCGTCGTTCCACGTCGCTCAGACACTCCCCCACACAACGGCGTCACCGTGACCTGAACACGGTGACGCCGTTGTGCTGTGCCCGCCCGCAGGGCGCCCGCCGGTCAGCCGCGGCCGAGTGCCCGGTCCAGGGTGATCTCGATGGCGACGCGGTCCGGGTTGGGCTTCGGCGCGCGCCCGTAGCGGGCCGTCTTACGGCGTACCGCGTCGTCCACCCTGTCCTGCTCCGTGCGCACCCTGGCGACGCCCTCCAGGGTCGCCCAGCGGCGTCCCTCCAGCTGGCAGACCGCGACCCGTGCGCCGTCCGGTCCCGCGGCCAGGATGTTGGCGACCTTGCGGCTGTGCCGGCCGGTGATGATGCGGGCGAGACCCGCCTCGGGGTCGTACGTCACGCACACCGGGACCACGTGCGGCGTGCCGTCGGGGCGCAGCGTCGTGAGGGTGCACACGTGGGGTTCCCGCCAGAAGGCGAGGTACTCGGGGCCGGGGTTGCGTACGTCGACTGCCATGGGGCCAGGGTAGGCAGCCGTGTACCGCTCCGGGGTGGCGGGCGGGCCGGCCGGCCGCTTCACTCGGACATGAGGGGTGCGGCGGCGCGCGTGGTCCGCCGGGGCCGTTGCTACCTTGAGTGGAATAGACTCAACTTTACGCACGTTGATCGTGTCAGAAGTGAAGGTACGGGCCAGTCGTCGCAAGGAGGAGAGAGCGCACGTGGACGCCGAGCTGACCAACAGGAGCCGGGACGCCATCAACGCGGCCACCAACAGGGCCGTGAAGGACGGGCATCCCGATCTGACCCCGGGGCATCTGTTGCTGGCGCTGCTCGCGGGTGAGGACAACGAGAACCTCGTCGATCTGCTGGCCGCCGTCGAGGCGGACCAGATCGCCGTTCGCACCGAGACCGAACGGCTGCTGGCCGCACTGCCCAGCGTGACCGGGTCGACCGTCGCGCCGCCGCAGCCCAACCGCGAGCTGCTCGCCGTGATCTCCGACGCGGCCCGGCGGGCCAAGGAGCTCGGCGACGACTACATCTCCACCGAGCACCTGCTCATCGGGATCGCGGCCGAGGGCGGCCGTGCCGGTGAGATCCTCGACGGGCAGGGGGCCAGTGCGAAGAAGCTGCTGGACGCTTTCGAGAAGAGCAGGGGAGGGCGCCGGGTGACCACACCCGACCCGGAGGGCCAGTACAAGGCCCTGGAGAAATTCGGTACGGACTTCACCGCGGCCGCCCGCGAGGGCAAGCTCGACCCGGTCATCGGCCGTGACCAGGAGATCCGTCGCGTCGTCCAGGTGCTCTCGCGCCGCACCAAGAACAACCCCGTGCTCATCGGTGAGCCGGGCGTCGGCAAGACGGCCGTCGTCGAGGGGCTCGCCCAGCGCATCGTCAAGGGGGACGTCCCCGAGTCGCTGAAGAACAAGCGGCTCGTCTCGCTCGACCTCGGCGCGATGGTCGCGGGCGCGAAGTACCGCGGCGAGTTCGAGGAGCGGCTGAAGACCGTCCTCTCCGAGATCAAGGAGAGCGGCGGCCAGATCATCACGTTCATCGACGAGCTGCACACCGTCGTCGGCGCCGGAGCGGGCGGCGACTCCGCCATGGACGCGGGCAACATGCTCAAGCCCATGCTGGCCCGGGGCGAGCTGCGGATGGTCGGCGCCACCACGCTCGACGAGTACCGCGAGCGGATCGAGAAGGACCCGGCCCTGGAGCGCCGCTTCCAGCAGGTGCTGGTGGCGGAGCCGTCCGTCGAGGACACCATCGCGATCCTGCGCGGGCTCAAGGGCCGCTACGAGGCCCACCACAAGGTGCAGATCGCGGACTCCTCGCTGGTCGCCGCCGCGACCCTGTCGGACCGCTACATCACCTCGCGCTTCCTCCCCGACAAGGCCATCGACCTGGTCGACGAGGCGGCCTCCCGGCTGCGCATGGAGATCGACTCCTCGCCCGTCGAGATCGACGAACTCCAGCGCTCCGTGGACCGCTTGCACATGGAGGAGCTGGCCCTCAAGAACGAGACCGACGCCGCCTCCAAGCAGCGCCTGGAGAAGCTGCGCCGCGACCTCGCCGACAAGGAGGAGGAGCTGCGCGGCCTCAACGCCCGCTGGGAGAAGGAGAAGCAGGGCCTCAACCGGGTCGGTGAGCTGAAGGAGCGCCTGGACGAACTGCGCGGACAGGCCGAACGCGCCCAGCGCGACGGCGACTTCGACAGTGCGTCCAAGCTGCTGTACGGCGAGATCCCGGGCCTCGAACGGGAGCTGGCCGAGGCCGCCGAGGCCGAGCAGGAGGCCGCGAAGGAGCCCAAGGAGACGCTGGTCAAGGAGGAGGTCGGCCCGGACGACATCGCCGATGTCGTCGGAGCCTGGACCGGCATCCCGGCCGGACGGCTGCTGGAGGGCGAGACCCAGAAGCTGCTGCGCATGGAGGAGGAGCTGGGCAGGCGCCTCATCGGGCAGACGGCGGCCGTGCAGGCCGTCTCGGACGCGGTGCGCCGCACCCGGGCCGGCATCGCGGACCCCGACCGGCCCACCGGATCGTTCCTCTTCCTCGGCCCGACCGGCGTCGGCAAGACCGAACTGGCCAAGGCCCTCGCGGACTTCCTCTTCGACGACGAGCGGGCCATGGTCCGCATCGACATGAGCGAGTACAGCGAGAAGCACAGCGTGGCCCGGCTGGTCGGCGCCCCGCCCGGCTACGTGGGCTACGAGGAGGGCGGTCAGCTCACCGAGGCGGTCCGCCGCCGCCCGTACAGCGTCGTCCTGCTGGACGAGGTCGAGAAGGCCCACCCCGAGGTCTTCGACATCCTGCTCCAGGTCCTGGACGACGGGCGGCTCACCGACGGACAGGGCCGGACGGTGGACTTCCGCAACACCATCCTGATCCTGACCTCCAACCTCGGCAGCCAGTACCTGACCGACCCGCTGACCAAGCCCGAGGAGAAGAAGAAGCAGGTCCTGGACGTGGTGCGGGCCTCGTTCAAGCCGGAGTTCCTCAACCGGCTGGACGACCTGGTGGTCTTCTCCGCGCTGTCCGGCGACGAGCTCGCCCATATCGCGGGGCTCCAGATCGACCGCCTCGCGAGGCGGCTGGCCGACCGCCGCCTGACCCTCGACGTCACCCCGGCCGCCCTGGCCTGGCTGGCCGAGGAGGGCAACGACCCGGCGTACGGCGCCCGGCCGCTGCGCCGGCTCATCCAGACGGCGATCGGTGACCGGCTCGCCAGGGAGATCCTCTCGGGCGAGGTCACGGACGGCGACACGGTCCTGGTGGACCGGGACGGCGACGGCCTGACGGTCGGCCCGGCCTCGTGACGGGAGCGCGGGCGCGCCCGTGACCGGAACGGGTGACGGCCCCGGTCCCCACCGGCTGGATATCAGCTTGTGGCGGATCGGGGCCGTTCCCGCTTGCCATGCCCCGCCCGGCATGGGGGAGGATGGCAGCCAACCGCACGAAGGGAAATTACGGTGAGCATCGATCCGTCCTCGATTCCTAACTTCGGGGGCCAGCCCGAACCGCAGGCGGCAGGACCGGAGGGCCCCGTCGTCCCTGACCAGGACCTCGTCAAGCAGCTCCTGGAACAGATGGAGCTGAAGTACGTCCTCGACGACGAGGGCGACCTCGCGGCGCCGTGGGAAGACTTCCGCACGTACTTCATGTTCCGTGGTGAGGGCGAGCAGCAGGTCTTCTCGGTCCGTACGTTCTACGACCGCCCGCACGACACGGACCAGCGCCCGGTCCTGCTCGACGCGATCGACGACTGGAACCGCCGCACCCTGTGGCCCAAGGTCTACACGCACACGCACGAGCCCGAGGAGGGCGCCGAGGACACCACCACCTCGGTCCGCCTGATCGGTGAGGCGCAGATGCTCATCGGCACCGGCGTCAGCCTGGAGCACTTCGTCTCCTCGACGGTCAGCTGGGTGCGGGCCTCGATCGAGTTCGACAAGTGGCTCCTGGAGCGCCTCGGCCTCGCCCCGGCCGAGGACGAGGCGGAAGGCACGGAGCAGGACGCTCCCGAGGCCTGAGCCCGATCCGTCCCACGAGAGCCCGGCGCGGGGAACGGTCCGGCCACCGGACCGTTCCCCGCGCCGGGCTCCGTCACAGCCCCTTCAGCCGCGAGACGGCCTCCTCCAGCACCTCCGTGCGCTTGCAGAACGCGAAGCGGACGAAGGGCGCGCCCTGTTCCCGGTGGTCGTAGAAGACGGCGTTCGGCACGGCCACCACCCCGCACCGCTCCGGCAGCGACCGGCAGAACGCGAAGCCGTCGCCGGCGGCGTCCAGCGGGCGGATGTCGGTGGTGACGAAGTACGTGCCGGCCGGGCGGTAGACCTGGAAACCGGCCTCGGCGAGTCCGCCGCTCAGCAGGTCCCGCTTGGCCCGCAGATCCGCGCGCAGCGCGTCGAAGTAGCTGTCGGGCAGCCGCAGCGCCTCGGCGACCGCGTACTGGAACGGGCCTGCGGAGACGTACGTCAGGAACTGCTTCGCCGAGCGCACCGCCGTCACGAGATCCGGGCTCGCGGTGATCCAGCCGACCTTCCAGCCGGTGAACGAGAACGTCTTGCCCGCCGAGCTGATGGTGACCGTCCGCTCGCGCATGCCGGGGAACGAGGCGAGCGGCAGGTGCTCGCCCTCGAACACGAGGTGCTCGTAGACCTCGTCGGTGACGACGAGCAGGTCGCGCTCGCACGCCAGGGCGGCGATCGCGGCGAGTTCCTCGCGGGTCAGGACGGTGCCGGTGGGGTTGTGCGGGGTGTTGAGCAGCAGCAGCCGGGTGCGGGGGGTGACGGCCGCGCGCAGCTCGTCGAGGTCCAGCCGGTAGCTGCCGGTGGGGGGCTCGGGGTGCAGGGTGACGGGGACGCGGGTGGCGCCCGCCATGGCGATGCAGGCGGCGTAGGAGTCGTAGTACGGCTCCAGCGCGATGACCTCGTCGCCGGGCTCCAGGAGGGCCAGCATCGAGGCGGCGACGGCCTCGGTGGCGCCCGCGGTGACCAGGACCTCGGTGTCGGGGTCGTACGTCAGGGCGTAGCGCCGGGCCTGGTGCTCGGTGATCGCGGTGCGCAGTTCGGGGACCCCGGGCCCCGGCGGGTACTGGTTGCCGTGGCCGGCGCGCAGGGCGCGGACGGCGGCCTCGCGGACCTCCTCGGGGCCGTCGGTGTCCGGGAACCCCTGGCCGAGGTTGATGGCGCCGGTGCGGACGGCCAGCGCGGACATCTCCGCGAAGATCGTCGTGCCGAACTCGGCGAGGCGGCGGTTGAGCAGCGGTCGTCCCTGTGTCATGACCGCCATCCTGCGCGGAAGCTCTGGAGTTGCTCAAGTCTGCTTTGGCCGAACGGGGGCGAGGGAATCCCCCCTCCACGCAGGAACCGGTGCGAAGCGGGGGACTCGCTTCGGGGGACGGAAGGACGTGAGGTCGGTGGAGCTGGCGATCGGTGCGGTACTCGTGCTCATGGTCGTGGCGGTGTTGGTTCTCGTCGCGTCGATGGCGGACACGGCGAAGCGCAACAAGTCACTGGCCGGGAACAAGCGCCGGCGCGGCACTGCCGGTGGCAGTGCGGCGGGCGGCAGCTGGTGGGCGAGCGGCGGCGGGGGCGGTTCGTCGTGCGGCGGCGGCAGCGGTCACTCGGGGGGCCACTCGGGCGGCGGTCACTCAGGTGGCCACTCCTGCGGTGGCGGCCACTCGTGCGGCGGCGGTTCGTCGTGCGGTGGCGGCGGGGGCGGATGCGGCGGAGGCAGCTGACACGGGGCAGCTGGTCCGCAGCCGGGCGGGGCGTACGAAGGCCCGGTGCCGGTGGAGGTGTCCGGCGGGATCGGGGGCGGGGCTGCGCGGCGGCCCGGACGGCCCCGGTCCCGCCGGACACCTTTTTACGTGGCCTTGCGGCGAGTCGCCGGTGAACAGGTGAACCGGAAGGCCCCCGAGGGGATGGAAACCACGTCAAGTTGGGTAAAAACACTGCGAGTGCGGCTTAGTTCGTGATTCCCTCGGTGGAGAGAACATTCAGCCCTCGGACCCCAGTTGGACCTGATCGGGCGCTCCTCACCTCCCACGTGCAGCACGTCGGGGGCGTCCCCCTGTCCATGTGTCCATGTGTGTTTTGCGGAGCCGACCCATGCTCACGACCCTCCATACGGCCTATTCCGACACCCGTGCCGCCGATCTGGCCTGGGCGCTGGGGCGTGAACCGCTCCCGGCGCTCGCCGTGCTGGATCTCCATCTCGCCGGTGCGCAACTCCAGTTGCGCCTGCTCGGCGCCTCCCATCAGGTCCTCCTGGAGGAGGACAACGGCAGTTGTTCCGAAACCGTCGCCTGTATGCCGGGCAGCAGCACCCCGCTGCCCCTCGGCGTCTCCAAGCGGCTCGGGGAGTGGGAGTACGAGTTCGCGGCCCGCGTCGAGACGCTCGGCGCCGGTTCGTTCGCGGGGCGCGCGCAGGAGCTCCTGGCGCTCGTCGCCGACCATCCCCACGGCCTGGCCGGGACGTTCCCGGGCAGCCCGCACGCCTTCACCGCCATGCTCGCCCAGCGGACCGAGGGGCAGGTGCGCTGGCGCACCTGGCACGCGTACCCGCAGGAGGGACAACTGGTGGTGACGCGCACCCGGGTGGGCGTGCGGATGCCGGCGGCCGTGGTGTGACGGGGGCCGACTCCGTCACCGGCTCGGTGGCGAACTCCCTTGCCGCTGAGCCACTTACACCCTTGTGGGTGACAAACGGCGACGTTCCAGTCACGTAGCGTTCGCGGCATGATCGACCAGCAGGTGTCGCTGCGAGGGGGCGCGGCGCGGCTTCCCGTACGGCCGAGGACCGGCCGCTACCTCGTGCTGGCCGCGGTCTTCGTCTGCGCCGCCTGCGGTCTGGTGTACGAGCTCGAACTGGTCGCGCTCGCCTCCTATCTGATCGGTGACTCCGTCACCCAGGCATCCGTCGTGCTCTCGGTGATGGTCTTCGCCATGGGCATCGGTTCGTTGCTCGCGAAACGTTTATGCAGCCGGGCCGCGGTCGGCTTCGGGCTGATCGAGGCGGCGCTCGCCCTGGTCGGCGGCTCCTCCGCGCTGGTGCTCTACGCGACGTTCGCCTGGATCGGGGAGTCGCGGTACGCCCTGGTCGGCTTCTCGCTGGCGATCGGGGTGCTGATCGGTGCAGAGATCCCGCTGCTGATGACGCTGATCCAGCGCGTCGACCGGCAGGACGCGGGCGGGGCCGTCGCCGATCTGTTCGCCGCGGACTACGTGGGGGCGCTGGTCGGCGGGCTGGCGTTCCCGTTCCTGCTGCTGCCGATGCTCGGGCAGCTCACCGGGGCGCTGCTCACCGGCGCGGTCAACGCTGCGGCGGGCGGGGCGCTGGTGATGTGGGTGTTCCGGCGGGACCTCAGCTGCCGGTCCCGGTGGCTGCTCATCGTGGTCAACGTGACGGTGATCGCCCTGCTGGCCACGGTCGCGGTGCTGGCCGACGACTTCGAGCGGGCGGCGAGGCGCGCGGTGTACGGCGACCAGGTGCGGGTCGCGATGCAGACCGACGTCCAGGAGGTGGTGCTGACCGGCGCGGGCCGCAGCTCCCTGGACCTCTACCTGGACGGGCGGCTGCGGGTCAGCTCGCGCGACGAGTACCGCTACCACGAGGCGCTGGTGCACCCGGTGATGAACGGGCCGCACGCGCGGGTGCTGATCCTGGGCGGCGGCGACGGTCTGGCGGCCCGCGAGGTGCTGCGCTACCCCGGGGTGCGGAGCGTCACGCTGGTGGAGCTGGACCCGGCCGTCACCCGGTTGGCCCGTACGGACCGGGCGCTCTCCGCGCTGAACGCGCACGCGTACCGGGACCCCCGGCTGACGGCCGTCACCGGGGACGCGTTCACCTGGCTGCGGGCGGCGCACGGGCGCTACGACGCGGTGATCTCGGACCTGCCCGATCCGGGGATCTCGGCCAGTACGAAGCTCTACTCGGCGGAGTTCTACGGCCTGGTCTCCGAGGCCCTCGCGCCGGGCGGGCGGCTGGTGGTGCACGGCGGGCCGCCGGTCGGCCGGCCGCACACCTACTGGACGGTCGAGGCGTCGATGCGGGCGGCGGGGCTGCACACCCGCACCTACCGGATCGGCGGCCGCTACGCCGGTTTCGACGCGGGCCCGGACCGGGCGGCGGGCGGCGGCACCCAGGTGGGCGGCTGGGGCTTCGTGCTCGCCGGGCTCGGCCGGGCCCCGGCGCTGGGCCTGGACCCGGAGGCGCCGGAGCTGAGGTCCCTGACGGATGCGGCGCTGAGGGAGGCGGGGCGGCGGGCGGAGTCCGGCCGGCTGCCGGGGCTGGCCCCCTCGACCCTGGTGCACCCGAGGTACTGGGACGAGCCGTGAGCGGGGGCCGGCCGGATGCGGGCCGGAGCGGGGGCCGGGCCGGAGGTTTCGCGGGGGGTGTGAGGGGTTCCGGAGGGGCGAAGCGCTGACGTGGCGGCCGGGGCTGAGTAGGCTCGGTTTCCATGGAGCATGAGGTGTTCGTTCCGGTTCCGGTCCCCGTCCTTCGTCGGGCGCTGGGCGACCCTGCCCGGGTCGCGCGCTGCGTGCCGGGGCTTCAGCAGGACGCCGAGGCGTCCGCGGGCCCGCTGGCCGGCCGGCTCAAGGTGCGGGTCGGCGGCCACACCATCACCTACCGGGGCGCGCTGCGGATCACCGCGCAGGCGGACGACGGCCCGGCGGCGGACGGCCCGGCCGACGCCTCCGCGTACACCGTCTCGGTGGCGGGCGAGGGCGTGGAGGCGCGCGGCACCGGCTCGGCCGAGCTGGCCCTGACCGTCCGCCTGAGCGAACGGGACGGCGGTACGGCGATCGCGTTCGAGGGCACGGCGAGCGGCGACGGCCGCCTGGCGGAGCTGGAGGCGGCGGCAGCGCTCGCCGCGGCCCACCGGCTGCTGGACCGGTTCGCGCAGCAGCTGGTGACGGAGGCGCTCGCCGCGCACGGAGACGATTCCGGGGAGCGGCCCGAGGAGTCCGTCGAGGACGAGTCCGCGGGCGCGTCCGTCGAGGATGCCGAGGAGCGGTCCGTCGGGGAGGCGGTGGAGAAGGCCATCGAGGAGGCCGCCGAAGAGGCGGACGACACCGGTGTCGCGGAGGCCCCGACCACGCATGACGCCACCCCCGACGAGGCACCCGGCGGTGAGGCACCCGGCGGTGAGCCGCAGCCGGACGGGGCCTCGGTCTTCGACGCCCCGGTGCCGCCGTCCTCGCTGGACGCGGTGGCCGGCATCGAGTTCACCGTTGCGGACGGGCCCCCGGCCGAGGCCGCGCATGCCCGGCGCACCATGATCGGGCGCAGCGCCGAAGAGGTCGACCACGCCCCGCCGCGCGGCCGGTACGCACCCGTGCCGGCGCCCGGCTCGGGCGGTGCGGGCGCCACGCTGCGCTGGGTGGCCCCGGCGGCCGCGCTCGCCCTGGCCTCCGCCGTGGTGGTGGGCCGGGCGCTGCGGCGCCGGAGGTAGCCGCGCCAGTAGTGTCCTCGTGTGAGCAGCAGCGAGAAGGACGTCCGGCTGTCCGCCGGCGACGCAGAGTTGACCGTGAGCCCCGCCAACGGCTGCCGTATCAGCAGCCTGCGGATCGGCGGTACCGAACTGTTGCGGCAGGGGGAGCGGTACGGCTGCTTCCCGATGGTGCCGTGGTGCGGACGCACGGAGAACGGCCGGTTCCGCAACGGCGGTGTCCTGCACCAGATGCCGCTGACCGCTCCGCCGCACGCCATTCACGGCACGGGCCGAGACACGGCCTGGCAGACCGACCGGGATACCGGTACGCAGGCCTCGTTCCACTACGACCTGGCCGAGCCGTGGCCGTACCCGGGCCGGGTGTCGCAGACCTTCGAACTGACCGAGGACTCCCTCACGTTGGCGTTCGGCATCGAGACGTACGCGGACTCCTTCCCGGCGCAGGCCGGCTGGCACCCCTGGTTCCGGCGCAACCTCGGCGGCGAGGACGTCGCGCTCGCCTTCGACGCGGCCTGGCAGGAGGAGCGCGGCGAGGACCATCTGCCGACCGGCCGCCGCATCCCGCCGCTGGACGGCCCGTGGGACGACGCCTTCGGAATGCCCGACGGCGTCGACGTCACCCTCACCTGGCCGCAGCAGCTGGAGCTGAGTGTGAAGAGCCGGGCCGAGTGGGTCGTGGTCTACGACGAGCAGGCCGAGGCGGTCTGCGTGGAACCGCAGTCGGGCCCGCCGAACGGACTGAACACCGCGCCCCGCTACGTCACCCCGGTCGATCCGCTGGAGATCGCGGCGACGTGGAGCTGGCGCAGGCTCTGAGCCCGCCGGCGTGGGCGCCGGGCGCGGGCGCCGGGCACGGGCCGCTGGTGGGCGCCTTATCCTCGTAGCCATGACAGACGTACGCGCTGAGCTGCTGCAGCAGATCAAGGACAAGGCCGTCGTGCACGGCAAGGTGACGCTCTCCTCCGGCCTGGAGGCCGACTGGTACATCGACCTCCGCCGCATCACGCTGGACGGCAAGGCTGCTCCGATGGTCGGCCAGGTCATGCTCGACGCGACCGCGGAGCTGGACTACGACTGCGTGGGCGGGCTGACGCTGGGCGCCGACCCGGTCGCCACCTCGATGCTGCACGCCTCGGCCGCCCGCGGCCAGGAGCTGGACGCGTTCGTCGTCCGCAAGGCGCAGAAGGCGCACGGGATGCAGCGCCGGATCGAGGGCGCCGAGGTCAAGGGCCGCCGCTGTCTGGTGGTCGAGGACACCTCGACGACGGGCGGCTCGCCGCTGACCGCCGTCGAGGCGGTGCGCGAGGCGGGCGGCGAGGTCGTCGCCGTCGCCGTGATCGTGGAGCGGGGTGCGGCTCCGGCCATTGCCGAGGCGGGTCTCCCGTACGTCCACGTGTACTCGGTCGCGGACCTCGACCTGTCCTGACCTGCTGTTTTTTACGAGGGCGGCCTGTTTCACGTGAAACAGGCCGCCCTCGTCGTGTGCCCGCTCCGGGGTGGCCCCGAATACGGGGGGATCCGCTGGGTGGAGCCGAACCGAGAGTCTGGGAAGATGGGGGCGACGATGACGTCGCCCCCAGGTCAGGGAACCAGCAACGCACACCCGCACATCCCAAGGAGCGGACAGATGCCCATCGCAACCCCCGAGGTCTACGCCGAGATGCTCGACCGGGCGAAGGCAGGCAAGTTCGCCTACCCGGCCATCAACGTGACCTCGACCCAGACCCTGCACGCTGCGCTGCGCGGTTTCGCGGAGGCCGAGAGCGACGGCATCATCCAGATGTCCACCGGTGGGGCTGAGTTCCTGGGCGGCCAGTACAACAAGGACATGGTCACGGGCGCCGTCGCCCTGGCCGAGTTCGCGCACATCGTCGCCGCCAAGTACGACATCACGGTCGCGCTGCACACCGACCACTGCCCCAAGGACAAGCTGGACACGTACGTCCGTCCGCTGATCGAGGTCTCCGCGGAGCGCGTCGCCAAGGGTCTGAACCCGCTGTTCCAGTCGCACATGTGGGACGGTTCGGCCGAGACGCTGGCCGACAACCTCTCCATCGGCCAGGAGCTGCTGGCCAAGGCCGCCGCCGCCAAGATCATCCTTGAGGTCGAGATCACCCCGACCGGCGGTGAGGAGGACGGCGTCACGCACGAGATCAACGACGAGCTGTACACGACCGTCGACGACGCGCTGCGTACCGCCGAGGCGCTCGGTCTGGGCGAGAAGGGCCGCTACCTGCTGGCCGCGTCCTTCGGCAACGTGCACGGCGTCTACAAGCCGGGCAACGTCGTGCTCCGCCCCGAGCTCCTGAAGGACCTCCAGGTCGGCGTCTCCGCCAAGTACGGCAAGCCGGCCGGCAGCCAGCCGTTCGACTTCGTCTTCCACGGCGGCTCGGGCTCCACCGCCGAGGAGATCGCCACCGCGCTGGAGAACGGCGTCGTGAAGATGAACCTCGACACCGACACCCAGTACGCCTTCACCCGCCCGGTCGCGGACCACATGTTCCGCAACTACGACGGCGTCCTGAAGGTCGACGGCGAGGTCGGCAACAAGAAGACCTACGACCCGCGCACCTGGGGCAAGGCCGCCGAGGCGGGCATGGCCAAGCGCGTCACGGAGGCCTGCGCCAACCTGCGGTCCACCGGCACCAAGCTGAAGTAGTCCCGTACGGCTGTGTGTGTGGGCCCGGCATCCCTTGGGGTGCCGGGCCCACGGCATGTCCGCACCCGGCAGGAACGACGATCCGAGGAAACAGCTGTGAGCACGTCCTACGACTTCGACACCGTCATCGACCGCCGCGGCACCTGGTGCGTCCAGTGGGACGGGGTGGCCGACCGGTTCGGGGTGGACGGGCTGCTGCCGTTCACCATCTCGGACATGGACTTCGCGACGGCTCCCGAGGTGCTGGCCGCCCTGCGGGCCCGTATCGACCACGGAGTGTTCGGGTACACCGACTGGCAGCAGGACGACTTCAGCTCGGCGATCGCCCACTGGTACGAGACCCGCTACGACACCACGATCGACACCGGCGGTCTGGTGTACGCGCCGTCCGTGCTCAGCCAGCTGTCGCAGCTGCTCCAGATGTGGACGTCCGAAGGGGACGGCGTCGTCGTCCACACTCCTACCTACGACGGTTTCCGCAAGGCGATCACCGGGCTCGGGCGGGAGCTCCGGGGGGTGCCGCTGGGGGACCCGGACGCGCTGGAGCGGGAGCTCGCCCGCGCGGACAGCAAGGTCCTGCTGCTCTGCTCGCCGCACAACCCCACCGGCCGGGTGTGGACGGAGTCCGAGCTCGCGGAGATGGCCTCGCTCGCCGCGCGGCACGGGGCGGCGGTGATCAGCGACGAGATCCACGCGGACTTCGTGCACGGCGGGCGCCGGCACGTGCCGTGGACGCGGGTGGCGGGCGACGGGCGCTGGGCGGTCATCACGTCCGCGTCGAAGTCGTTCAACTTCCCCGCGCTGACGGGGTCCTACGGGCTCATCGGCCGGCCGGAGGACCGGACGGAGTTCCTGCGCCGGATGCAGACCGCAGAGGGGCTCGCCTCGCCGGCGGTGCTCTCGCTGACCGCGCACATCGCGGCGTACCGGGAGGGCGGGGCGTGGCTGGACGCGGTCCGCGCGTACGTCACCGGGAACCTGGACTTCGTCGCGGAACGCCTGAACGCGGCCTTCCCGGAACTGGGGTGGGAGCCGCCGCAGGCCGGTTACCTGGCCTGGATCGACCTGCGGAAGGCGGGCGTCGAGGACGACGAGGCGCTCCAGCGGGTGCTGATCGAGCGGGAGCGGGTCGCGGTGATGCCGGGGAGCGTGTACGGGGCGGAGGGCTTCGTACGGCTGAACGTGGGGTGCGCGCGGAGCAAGGTGGAGGCGGGGGTGGATGCGTTGATCCGGGGGGTGCAGGCGGTACGGGTCGTCGGCGCGTAGCGGGGGCGGGTGGGGGTGTGGCGCGGGCCGGTTTCGGGGGCGCTGCCCCCGGGCCCCCGCTCCTCAATCGCCGGAGGGGCTTGATTTGTCTGGCTGGGGTTGAGTTGGTGGGCTGCTGGGCTTGAGTTTTCCGGTGGCCTCTTGGGGCGGTGGCGTCGATGCTGGGGGCATGGAGAAGTCAGAGGCGGACGGGCCCGGCATCCGGGTTGCCTCCGCTGCCGGGCGCTGGGTCGTCCTCACGACCGTGCTCGGGTCGAGCATGGCCATGCTCGACTCCACCGTCATCAACGTCGCCCTGCCCCGTATCGGTGAGGACCTCAGCACCGACCTGGCCGCGCTCCAGTGGACCGTCAACGCGTACATGCTGACGCTCGCCGGGCTGATCCTGCTCGGCGGGGCGCTCGGGGACCGGTACGGGCGGCGGCGGGTCTTCGTCATCGGCGTCGTGTGGTTCGCCCTCGCCTCACTGCTCTGCGGCATCGCGCCCAACGCCTTCGTCCTCATCGCCGCCCGCGCCCTCCAGGGCGTCGGCGGGGCGCTCCTCACCCCCGGGTCGCTGGCGCTGATCCAGGCGAGCTTCCACCCGGACGACCGGGCCCGCGCGGTCGGGCTGTGGTCCGGGTTCGGCGGGGTCGGGGCCGCCGTCGGGCCGTTCGTGGGCGGCTGGCTCGTCGACGGACCGGGCTGGCGGTGGGTGTTCCTGCTCAACCTGCCGCTCGCCGCCGTCTGCGTGCCCATCGCGCTGCGCCACGTACCGGAGTCCCGCGACCCGTACGCGCGCGGCCGCTTCGATGTCCTCGGGGCGGCGCTCGGCGCGCTCGCCCTCGCGCTGGTCACGTACGCGCTGATCGAGGCGCCGGGGATGGGCGCCTCCCCGCTGGTGATCGGGGCGGCAGTCGGCGGGGTGCTGCTCGGCGCCGTGTTCGTCCAGGTCGAGCGGCGCCGCGCGAACCCCATGCTGCCGCCGTCGGTCTTCGCGTCCCGGCAGTTCACCAACGTCAACATCGTCACCCTCTGCGTGTACGCGGCGCTCGGCGGCTACTTCTTCCTCTCCGCCATCCAGTTGCAGGTCGTGGCCGGGTACTCGGCGCTCGGCGCGGGCACCGCACTGCTGCCGACGACCGTCCTGATGCTGCTGTTCTCGGCCAGGTCCGGCGAGCTGGGCCAGCGCATCGGCCCCCGCATCCCCCTCACCGTCGGCCCGCTGATCGCCGCCACCGGCATGCTGCTGATGCTGCGCGTGGGGCCGGGGTCGAACACCGTCTCCGGGTACCTCACCGACGTACTCCCGGCGGTCGCCGTCCTCGGCGTCGGCCTGGTCACCGTGGTGGCCCCGCTCACCGCGACCGTCCTGGCCTCCGTGGACACCGGCCGGGCCGGACTCGCCAGCGGGATCAACAACGCCGCGGCCCGCGCCGCCGGGCTGATCGCGGTGGCCGCGCTGCCGCTGCTCGCCGGGATGGGGCCCGAGGCCTACCGGGACGCGGGGGAGTTCGCCGCGACGTTCCGGCGGGCCATGCCGATGTGCGCCGGGCTGCTCGTGGTGGGCGCCGCGATCGCCTGGGCGACCGTCCGCACGCCCCACGCGGCCGTCCAGGACACCGCACGCCCCGAGTGCACGGTGAACTGCGGTGTCGCCGCCCCGCCGCTGGAACCGGCCCCGGAAGCGGCCCGCCGGGCGGACGAGGCCTGAGGGGCCGGGGAGCACGCCTCCGGGCCCTCGGGCGGGCGTCCCGCGCCCCGGCGCCCGCCGTTTGTGCACCGGCGGCGCCGGTGCCAGGCACACTTGGACCATGTCGATCCACGAGAACCTGCTCGGGGGCCCCGCCCCGACCCATCTGCCCGACGAACCGGGACCGCGCGAACTGCTCGCCGCGGACGTGGCGCCCGCCGAGGTCGCCGCGAAGTACCCCACCTCCTCCCTGGCCTGGGCGCAGCTCGCCGACGAGGCGTTCGAGGGCGGCCGGGTCATCGAGTCGTACGCGTACGCCCGTACCGGCTACCACCGCGGCCTGGACGCGCTGCGCCGGGCCGGCTGGAAGGGCCACGGCCCGGTGCCGTTCGAGCACGAGCCGAACCGAGGTTTCCTGCGCGCCCTGCACGCCCTGGCGCGCGCCGCGCAGGCGATCGACGAGAAGGAGGAGTACGAGCGCTGCTCGGCGTTCCTGCGCGACTCCTCCCCGACCGCGGCCGAGACCCTCGGCTAGACGGCACCCGCCCCACCGGCCCCGCGGACGCATCGGCGTCCGCGGGGTCTGCGCGTTCCCCGGGGTGCCGTTTAGGATGCGAACAGGGGACCGGAGCTCCACTTCCTCATGGAAGGGGCGGACCGCTACCCGGAAGCTCGTGTCGAGGAGACAGCGATGTCGACGATTCCCCCCGACCCCGAAGCCACCGGTGCGGCGACCCCGCACCTCGACTTCGCGGGCACGACTCCGTACGAGGACTATGTCCAGGCGGATGTCCTGACCCACCTCCAGCACCTTCGCTCCGACGACCCGGGCGAGATGGTCTTCCTGGTCACCACCCAGGTCATGGAGCTGTGGTTCACCGTCATCGTCCATGAGTGGGAGACCGCCGCGCACGCCCTGCGCGAGGACCGGATTCCCGTCGCGCGGGACGCGCTGAAGCGGTCCGTGCGCGAGCTGGAGGCGCTGAACGGCTCCTGGACGCCGCTCGCCCAGCTCACCCCCGCCCAGTTCAACTCCTACCGGTCCGCCCTCGGCGAGGGCTCCGGCTTCCAGTCCGCGATGTACCGGCGGATGGAGTTCCTGCTCGGCGACAAGTCCGCGTCCATGCTCGTGCCGCACCGGGGTGCGCCCCGCGTGCACGCCGAGCTGGAGAAGGCGCTCGGTGAGCCGGGGCTGTACGACGAGACCCTCGCGCTCCTGGCCCGGCGCGGCCACGCCGTCCCGCAGGCCGTGCTCGGCCGCGACCTCAGCCAGAAGTACGAGCCGTCGCCCGAGGTCGAGGCCGTCTGGGCGGAGATCTACGCCAACCCCGACCAGAACGACGAGCTGGTCAGGCTCGGTGAGGCGCTCACGGATGTCGGTGAGCTGGTCTGGCGATGGCGCAACGACCACCTCGTCGCTACCCGGCGGGCCATGGGCTCCAAGACCGGGACCGGCGGTTCGGCCGGTGTCGCCTGGCTGGAGAAGCGCGCCACCAAGAACGTCTTTCCTGAGCTCTGGACGGCCCGCAGCCATGTCTGACCTCCAGGAGCGCGCACGGGCGCTCGACACCGCCGACGAACTTGCCCCGCTGCGCGAGCTGTTCACCCTCGACGACACCGTCTACCTGGACGGCAACTCGCTGGGCGCCCTGCCCCGGCACGTGCCCGCCCGGCTGCAGGAGGTCCTCGCCCGCGAGTGGGGCGAGCTGCGCATCCGGTCCTGGAGCGAGAGCGGCTGGTGGACCGCGCCGGAACGGATCGGTGACCGGATCGCCCCGATCGTCGGGGCCGCCGCCGGCCAGATCGTCGTCGGGGACTCCACCAGCGTCAACGTCTTCAAGGCCGTCGTCGCCGCGACCCGGCTGGCGCCGGAGGGCCGCGACGAGATCCTGGTCGACGCGAACACCTTCCCCACCGACGGCTACATCGCCGCGTCCGCCGCCCGGATGACCGGTCACCGGATCGTCCCGGTCGCCCCCGGCGACGTGACGGCCGCCCTCGGCCCGCGCACCGCGGCCGTCCTGCTCAACCACGTCGACTACCGCAGCGGCAGGCTCCACGACCTGCCCGCGCTCACCGCCGCCGTGCACGCGGCGGGTGCGATCGCGGTCTGGGACCTGTGCCACAGCGCGGGCGCCCTGCCCGTGGACCTGGACCGGCACGGGGTGGACCTGGCGGTCGGCTGCACGTACAAATACCTCAACGGCGGGCCCGGTTCGCCCGCGTACCTGTACGTCGCGGCCCGCCACCAGGCGGTGTTCGACTCGCCCCTGCCGGGGTGGACCTCGCACGCCGACCCGTTCGCGATGACCCCCGGCTACGAGCCCGCCGAAGGCGCCGTACGGGGCCGGGTCGGGACCCCCGACATCCTGTCCATGCTGGCCCTGGAATCGTCCCTCGACGTGTGGGACGGGGTCGGGGTCGAGGCGGTACGGGCCAAGTCGCTGGCGCTGACGGACTTCTTCCTGGAGTGCGTCGCGGCGTACGTCCCCGAGGGGCGCGTCACCTCGGTCACCCCGGCCGCCCACGCCGAACGCGGCAGTCAGGTCGCGCTGCGGTGCGAGGACGCCGAACCGGTGATGGCCGCGCTGATCGCGCGCGGAGTCGTCGGTGACCTGCGCCGTCCCGACGTGCTGCGGTTCGGATTCACCCCGCTGTACGTGGGATTCGCGGACGCGGAACGCGCGGCGCGGCTGCTCGCGGACGTGTTGGACGGTTCGGCCGCCCCGGTGGCGTAGGCTCCCGGGTCAGTCCGGCGACCGGCTCGCCCCGGTCGCCGGACGGGTTCCGCCCCCGTCGCGGGGCGAGCGGCGGCGGTGACCGCCACCGTGACAGGGAGAGCCTCCCGCGATTCCGTTCCCGCCCCGGCACCGGCGGCAGGGAGCGCCTCCGTACTGATACCGTCCCCGCAGGTCAGCCCAGTTGGGCATTGTCAGGGACGGTTGGAGCAGCATGTCGGATTCTGCCGCGCGTGATCAGGACGCAGCCGAGACCGAGTCCGCGTTCTCGCATCCGGTGCTCGCCCCCGATGCCTCCGCCGCCTACGGCAGCCACCCGGACCAGACCATCGACTTCTACGCCCCGTACGACGGGCGCACCGGCGCGCCCGTCGTGGTCGTCCTGCACGGCGGGGCGTGGCGGGCCCCGTACGACCGGCTCCACCTGTCCCCGTTCGCGGGCTTCCTGGCCCGGCGCGGTTTCGCCGTCGCCAGCGTCGAGTACCGGCGCGGCAGCGAGATCCCGCAGCAGCGCGGCTCGGGCCCGGTCGCGGGCCGCTGGCCGGAGACCTTCGACGACGTCGCGGCGGCGATGGACGCGCTGCCGGCGCTGCTGGCGCGGGAGCTGCCCTCGGCGGACGCCCGGCGGATCGTCGTGACCGGGCACTCGGCGGGCGGGCAGCTCGCGCTGTGGGCGGCCGCGCGGCACGTGCTGCCGGAGGGGTCGCCGTGGCGGCTGCCGCGTCCGCCCGCGCTGCGCGGTGTGGTGGCGCTCGCACCGATCGCGGACTTCGCCTCCGCGGTCGAACTCGATGTGTGCTCCGGCGCGATCGGCCAGTTCCTGGGGACCGACGAGGACTTCGCCGCCCGCAGCGCGCAGGCCGACCCGGCGCAGCTGCTGCCCACCGGCATCGCGACCGCCGTGGTGCAGGGCACCGTGGACCTCACCGTTCCGCAGGCCGTCGTCGAGGCGTTCGTCGATGCCGCGGCGAAGGAGGGCGAGACGGTGGGGCTGACCCTGCTGCCCGGCGTCGGGCACTTCCCGCTGATCGATCCGGCGGCCGACGCGTGCGCCGTGGTGGCCGAGGAGATCGCCCAGCTGGCCTGGTGAACCCCGCAGCGGGACCGGGCGGGGCCCTCGGCGGGCGGCCGGGCGGACCCGGGTAGTACTTGCGACGGACGGTCCAGGATCCGTATCTGTGCTGACGACCCTGCCCGCCGCGCCGCCTACCGTGGAAGCGTGACCGAGACCAAGACCCGAAGCCCCGAGCTCCAGGCCGCCGCGGGTGCGATGGCGGGCCTGCGGCAGGACCTGATCCATGACGCGTTCGCCTACCGCCCGCTGCCGCCCATGCGGACCGACGGGCCGTTGACCCGGCGGCTGCCGGAGCGGCTGCGGGCCCGTGCCGGCTGGACCCCCCACGCGGTGGTGCTGGGGGCCGCGCTGATCGCGTTCATGCAGGGTTTCGCCAGCACCGGCAACGCCGGTGTCCTGCTGTCCGGGCTGCTGCCCGCCCTCTGCATCGCGATGACGCTGATCAGGCCGATCGGGGCGTTCTGGCTGTCGATGGCGCTGATCCCGCTGACCGCGGTCCTCGGCGGCGGGGACGGGCCGTGGGGGCCCAGCTCCTTCTTCGCGCACCTGGCCGTGCTGAACCTCGTCGCGGCCCGGACCCGGCCGCGCACCGCCGCCTGGATGTGGGGTCTGACCCTGCTGCTCGGCACGCTCGTGGAGAACGTGGTCGGCCGGGGCACCGGTTCGGACACCGCGGCCATGGCCGTGGCGTCCGCGTTCGCGCTGCTCGTCGTGAGCCTGGTGCAGATCCGCCGGGAGGCGGAGCGCGAGGTCACCGTGCAGCGCACCGTCACCGCCGTCGAGCGCGACCGCCGCACACTCCTGGAGGAGCGCACCACCATCGCCCGCGAACTGCACGACGTCGTCGCCCATCACATGTCGGTCGTCGCGATCCAGGCCGAGGCCGCCCCGTACCGGGTGGAGAATCCGCCGCCCGAGCTGGAGCAGGCCTTCATCACGATCCGGGAGAACGCCGTCGCGGCGCTCACCGAACTGCGCCGGGTGCTCGGCGTCGTACGCGCCGAGGGCTACGAGGCGCCGGACGCGCCCCAGCCCACCCTGGCCGAGCTGGACCGTCTCCTCGCCAACGTCGGGGAGGCGGGCCTGGCGACGCGCAAGACGGTGACCGGCGCGGTGCGCGAACTGCCGCAGGGCGTCGAGCTGTCGGCGTACCGGATCATCCAGGAGGCCCTCAGCAACACCCTGCGGCACGCGCCGGGCGCCGCCGCCGAGGTCGAGATCGGCTATGTGCTGGGCGGCCTCGGACTGCGTGTCGTCAACGGCCCGCCGACCGGCCCGGTGAAGCCCTCGCCGGGGGCCGGGCACGGGATCACCGGGATGCGGGAGCGGGTCGGGATGCTGAACGGTGAGATGACCGCCGAGACGACCTCGGACGGCGGCTACGAGGTCACCGCTTTCATCCCCGTCCAGCACACCCCCTCCGACACCCCTGTGGAGCAGGCATGACGATGGCCCCGGACGCGGCGACTGCCCCGGACGCGACGATCCGCGTACTGATCGTCGACGACCAGATGATGGTCCGCGAGGGGTTCTCGGTGCTGCTCAACGCGATGCCGGGCATCGAGGTGGTGGGCGAGGCGGTCAACGGCCGCGAGGCGGTCTCGCAGGTCGCCGCCCTCCGCCCCGACGTGGTGCTGATGGACATCCGGATGCCGGAGCTGAACGGGATCGAGGCGACGCGCGAGATCGTCGCCGCCGACCGGGACGCCAAAGTACTGGTGCTGACCACCTTCGACCTCGACGAGTACGTCTACCAGGCGCTGCGCGCCGGCGCCTCGGGCTTCCTCCTCAAGGACGCCTCGGCCCGGCAACTCGCGGACGGGGTAAGGGTGGTGGCCTCCGGCGAGGCACTGCTCGCCCCCACTGTCACCAAGCGGCTGATCAACGAGTTCTCCAAGCTCGCGGCCGGCCCGCGCCCGCCCGCACTCGCCCGGATCGGTGACCTCACCGAGCGTGAGACGGAGGTGCTGGTCCTCATCGCCCAGGGCCTGTCGAACGGGGAGATCGCCTCGCACCTGGTGGTCGCGGAGTCCACGATCAAGACCCATGTGAGCCGCATCCTGGTCAAGCTGGGCCTGCGCGACCGCACGCAGGCGGCCGTCTTCGCCTACGAGGCCCGGCTGGTCACACCGGCCTGAGACGCGGGCCGGGACGGGGCGGGCCGGGACGGGCCGGGACGGGAGGGGACGGGGCGGGGCGGGACAGGGGGAGACAGGGTGGGGCGGGGCAGGGCCGAGACAGGGCGGGGTGCGGTACCGGCAGGTGGGGGCTGGTCCGGTGGCGGGTGGCCGGTTAGCGTCGGTTCATGAACCAGCCCCCGCGTGCCGCCTCCGGCCCCGCCGCCCCCTTCGACCCGTGGTCGGCGGCTTTCGTCGCCGACCCGTACCCCGCTTACGCCGAGCTGCGTGCCACCGGTCGGGCGCACTACTTCGAGCCCACCGACCAGTGGCTCGTCCCGCACCACGCCGATGTGTCCGCACTGCTTCGCGACCGGCGGCTGGGGCGGACGTATCTGCACCGGTTCACGCACGAGGAGTTCGGCCGGACCGCGCCGCCCGCCGAGCACGAGCCGTTCGAGACGCTCAACGGGCAGGGGCTGCTGGATCTGGAGCCCCCGGACCACACCCGGATCCGGCGGCTGGTCTCCAAGGCGTTCACCCCGCGTACCGTCGAGCAGCTCGCGCCGACGGTACGGCGGCTGGCCGCCGGGCTCGTCGACGACTTCGTCGCGCAGGGCGGGGGCGACCTGCTCACGGCGGTGGCGGAGCCGCTGCCCGTCGCCGTGATCGCGGAGATGCTCGGCATCCCGGAGTCCGACCGCGCCCCGCTGCGGCCCTGGTCGGCGGCGATCTGCGGAATGTACGAGCTGAACCCGTCCGAGGAGACCGCCCGCGCCGCCGTGCGCGCCTCGGTCGACTTCTCCGCGTACCTGCGCGAGCTGATCGCCCAGCGGCGCGGCGATCCGGGGACGGATCTGATCTCCGCGCTCATCGCCGCCCACGACGAGGGCGAGCGGCTGACCGAGCAGGAGATGGTCTCCACCTGCGTGCTGCTGCTGAACGCGGGACACGAGGCGACCGTCAACACCACGGTGAACGGCTGGTGGACCCTGCTGCGCCACCCCGAGCAGCTGGCCGCGCTGCGGGCCGACCACGGGCTGCTGC
Organism: Streptomyces sp. 840.1; assembly: GCF_003751445.1. NCBI lineage: Bacteria > Bacillati > Actinomycetota > Actinomycetes > Kitasatosporales > Streptomycetaceae > Streptomyces > Streptomyces sp. 840.1. The sequence goes on from NZ_RJUU01000001.1 coordinate 2,579,894, forward strand.
CGTCCGCGATCGAGGAGCTGATGCGCTACGACACCCCGCTCCAGATGTTCGAGCGCTGGGTCCTCGACGACATCGAGATCGGCGGCACGGTCATCCCGCGCGGCTCCGAGGTGGCATTGCTCTTCGGCTCGGCCAACCGCGACCCGGCCCGCTTCCCCGACCCGGACACGCTGGACCTCGCCCGGCAGGAGAACCCGCACATCACCTTCGGCGCCGGCATCCACTTCTGTCTGGGCGCCCCGCTGGCCCGGGTGGAACTGGCAGCCTCCTTCGGGGAGTTGCTGCGCAAGGCGCCGGGCATGCGGCTGGCCGCGGAGCCGGAGTGGAACCCGGGCTACGTGATCCGGGGTGTGAAGGAGCTGCGCGTCGAGCTGTGAGCGGACGGGCCGGGGTCCCGGCCCGCCGTACCGGGCCCCGCGCCCCGGGTGCGGGCCGGGTGCGGCCACCGGTGCGTCCTCAGCAGACCGACCCGCACGGCGGCGGCGGCCCGTCGAGTACGCCGAACGTCACCCCGACGACGGCCAGTACCGCGAGGAGCGCCCCGAAGCCGAGGGCCCCGAGCCACCTCCCCCGGACGAGCCACAGCGTGCCCAGCGCGGCCGCGACACCGCCGAGGGTCATGACCGGCAGCCCGTGCCAGAGCACGTCCCACTCGGAATGGCCCTCGATGCTGCCGAACAGCCCGCGCCGCGCGTAGGGCGCCCAGACGAGCATTCCGGCCGTCGCCCCGGCTGCGGCCACGGCGAACCCGGCAATCCCGCTGAGGGCTTCCCGCCGGCTCTCCCGCCGCCCGTCCCGACCGGTGCCCGTACCAACGTTCGTACCGATGTCCATATCGGCGGGGACGCCTGCGGGGAGCCCCGGGGTTGCGGGCCGTGGCGCTCAGTTCAGCATGTCGCGCCGTCGCAGCGCGGCCAGACCGCCGGCCGTGAGGGCGGCCGCGAGCACGGTGAGCAGGACCACCGCACCCCACACCAGCTCCGCCCCAGGCAGCTTCGGCAGGTGCGTGAACGGCGACAGGTCCATCACCGGCTGCGGCAGATCCAGGGCCGGTCCTATCCAGCCCAGCGCCAGACAGATCCCCACCAGCCCCCAGGCGGCCGAGGCGGCCTTCGGGAGCGCCCCGTACAGCAGGACCGTCACCCCGCCGAGCAGCCAGACGGCGGGCAGTTGTACCAGTGCGGCGCCGAGCACGGCGGGCAGTTCGTGCCCGTACCCGGCGGCGAGACCGAGGCCGCCGGCCGCCATGATCAGGGCCGCGCCGCCGAAGGCGATGAACAGATGACCGGCCGCCCAGCCGATCCGGCCGACCCCGCCTGCCAGCACCGGTTCGGCCCGTCCGCCGGTCTCCTCGTGGTGGAGACGCAGCACCGAGGAGACGATGTACAGCGCCGCCACCGTGCCGAGCACGGAGACCATCGAGGCGAGGAACGCGTCGGTCAGACCCGCCTGGCCGCCCATCCGCTCGAAGATCTGCTTGGTCTTCTCGTTGTCCCCCACGAGATCGGCCGCCCCGCCCGTCAGCCCGCCGAAGACGGCACCGACCGCGCCGAACGCCACCGTCCACCCCAGCAGCGCACCGCGCTGGAGCCGCAGGGCGAGGCCGAAGGCGGTGGAGATCCTGCCCCGGGCAGGCCCCGGCCGCGTCGCCAGGAAGCTCATGCCGACATCGCGCCGCCCCGCCAGTACGTACGCCGCGGCGCACTGCACCGCCACCGCGCCGGCGATCACCAGGAGCACCCACCACCGCTCGTCCGCGTACGGTCTGACGTTCTCGGCCCAGCCGATCGGGGAGAGCCAGGTGAAGACGGACGAACCGTCGTCCGTCGCGGAATCGCCCGCCGCCTTCAGGACGAACGCGGCGCCGACCACCGCGGCGGTCAGCCCCTTCGCGAGCCGGGCGCTCTCGGTGAACTGGGCGGCGATCGCGGCGGTGCAGGCGAACAGCACACCGACCCCGGCGACGGCCAGCGCTATCGCCACCGCCCCGGCCCCGCCCGCCCCCGACCCGGCCATCCCGGCCATGATCACCAGGGCCAGCGCGGCATTGGCGGTCACGGCGGCGAGCAGGGCGGCGGTCAGCGGGGCGCGGCGGCCCACCATGGCCGAGGAGAGCATCTCCTGACGGCCGGTCTCCTCCTCCTCGCGGGTGTGCCGTACGACGATCACCAGGCTCATCACCGCGGCCAGCGCGGCGCCGAAGGCGATCATGCGCCAGCTGACGAGCCCGCCGACGGAGTCGCTGAACACCGGCCCGTACATCGCGCGCAGGGAGCTGTTGCCGTTCATCGAGGCGGCGAGGGCGGCGCGCTGGGCCTCGGTGCCGTAGAGCGAGGAGATGGACTTGCCGACGGAGGAGAACGAGCCGCCGAGCACGAGCACCCAGAGCGGCATGATGATCCGGTCGCGCCGCAGAGCGAGCCTCAGCAGGGCCCAGGTCCCCGCGAGCTGTCCGGTGCCGGTCCCGGTCCGGCGCCCGGTGCCGGCCGGTGCGGGCACGGCCACGGCGGTCATCGCGCCACCACTCCCGTCCCGGCCTTCGCGCCCGGTCCGGCCCCCGCGTCCGCCGCGGTCCCCGTATCCGCCGTGTAGTGCCGCAGGAACAGCTCCTCCAGCGTGGGCGGGGTGCTGGTCAGCGAACGCACCCCGGACGCGGTGAGCGATCTCAGGACGGCGTCGAGCTTGTCCGTGTCGACCTGGAGCGAGACCTCGTACCCCCGCACGTCCAGATCGTGCACACCGGGGAGGCCCGCCAGCCCCTCGGGCTCACCGGCCAGCTCGGCCTTGATGTTCGTCCGCGTCAGATGGCGCATCCCGGCCAGTGACCCCGTCTCCACCGTCCGGCCCTGGCGGATGATGCTGACCCGGTCGCAGAGCGACTCGACCTCGCTGAGGATGTGGCTGGACAGCAGGACCGTGCGCCCGCGCTCGCGCTCCTCGGCGACGCAGCTCTGGAAGACCTCCTCCATCAGCGGGTCCAGCCCGCTGGTCGGCTCGTCCAGGATCAGCAGGTCCACATCGGAGGCGAACGCGGCGACCAGCGCGACCTTCTGCCGGTTCCCCTTGGAGTACGTGCGCCCCTTCTTCGTCGGGTCGAGCTCGAACCGCTCCACCAGGTCGGCGCGGCGGGCGTCGTCCAGCCCGCCGCGCAGCCGCCCGTACAGATCGATCACCTCGCCGCCCGAGAGGTTGCGCCACAGCGTGACGTCACCGGGGACGTAGGCCACCCGCCGGTGCAGCTCCACCGCGTCGCGCCAGGGGTCGCGGCCGAGCAGCTGGGCGGCGCCGGAGTCGGCACGCAGCAGGCCCAGCAGTACCCGGATGGTCGTGGACTTCCCCGACCCATTGGGCCCGAGAAAGCCGTGGACCTCACCGGACTCGACGGTCAGGTCGAGCCCGTCCAGCGCATGCGTCCGGCCGAACGACTTGTGCAGTCCGGCCACGGTGATTGCCTTCGTCATGATTTTGAACGTACGCTACTTTCACAAATTTGTGAAGTTAAGGAAACGTATAAACTTCGGACGAGTGACGGCACCGCTGCCGGTGCCGACGCCGGGACGGGTACCCGGGTGGATACAGGGAGACGATGGAGCTGATGAGCAGCGAGTCCGCGGAGAACACAGAGGACCGGAAGGACGCGGCCGGGGCCCCAGCGCAGCGCGACGCGGAGGCGGTCTCGCGCTTCGTCGAGCGGTTCGCGTCCGACATGACCGAGGCGGGGATGCAGCGGATGGCGTCCCGGGTCTTCGCCGCCCTGCTCGCCGACGACGACGCCTCGATGACCTCGGCCGAGCTCGCCCTGGCGCTGCAGATCAGCCCGGCCGCCGTGTCCGGTGCGGTGAATTACCTCACGCAGGTCAGCATGGTCGGCCGCGAACGCGAACCGGGCTCGCGCCGCGACCGCTACCGCCTGCACAACGAGATCTGGTACACCACCTTCGCCAGCCGCGACCAGGTGCTGACCCGCTGGGAGCGCACCCTTCGGGACGGGGCCCGCACGCTCGGCGAGCACACGCCCGCCGGCGCCCGGATCGCCGAGACGGCGGCCTTCTTCGAGTTCCTGCAGTCGGAGCTGGAGGGGCTCATGGCCCGCTGGCACGACCACCGCAAGACGCTCGACCTCCCGGCGGCCGACGGGGGCGCGGGCGGCCGATACACGTCCGACGAGGGCGCGGGCGGCCGATACGCGTCCGACGGGGGCGCGGACACCTGAAGGCTGAAGGCACCCGCGCCCCGGCCCGGGGGACCTACCCCGCCGGCACCGGCAGCATCAGCCCCCACGCGCCCGCCCGCACCGTCCAGGTGCGTGTCCGCACCGGCCCGCCGACCTGTATGTCCGCGCGGTAGCGGAAATCGGGTCCGGAGACCGTGACGGCCTTGGCCCCCGTGGTGACCGGGTCGCCGTCCGTCGGGTGGATCGTCACCTCCGCGAGGCCGCCGTCCCCGCACCCCGAGGTCACCGTCACCGATTCGACCGGGCGGTCCAGATCGTTCAGCAGGATCCCGTCCGCCTCGATCCGCAGCCGGTGCGTGCGCAGCGGCGCGGGCAGCGCGGAGGGCGCGGGGCGTACCAGGGTCCGGACCAGGGAGCGGCAGGTGTCCCAGACCGCGGTGACGCCCGAATGGGACCCCTCCGTGCCCGGTGCGCTGCTCGGCGCCGGGATGCGCAGCGCGCCGAGCACCACGCCGTCGCTGTCGTCGACCATCAGGTCCAGGCGCCGCACGGCGCCGTCGAGCGCGGTGCGGGCGGCCGCCACCGCACTCGTCGGCACGCCGAGCGAACGGGCGAGTTCCAGGGCCGCCGCCGCGCCGACCGGGATCAGCGAAAGGGCATTTCCGGCCGGTTCCCGCTCCCGGTGCAGCTGGGCCACCGCCCGCCGCAGCGCCCGGTCGTCACCGATCACCACCGGCCGCCGGCCGCCCCTGCGGGAGAGGGCCCGTGCGAACTCCTCAGGGCCGTCGGGAAGGCAGATCTTGGCGTGCGAGCCCGCGCTCAGCACGTCCTTCGCGATCCGGACGGACTCGCCGTCCGTCCTGCGGGCGACCGGATCGATCACCACCAGCAGATGGGGCGCACCGTTACCGGGGGGCTGGGCAGCCGACACCTCGGTCCTTCCTCGGGTAGCATCTTGGTGCAAGAGCCCCTTGCGCTATTGCGCCAGGGGCTTGGTCTATTCCGGGGCACCCGGTTCGACGGTTCAGGCCTTGTCGTACAACGTCGTACGGCATGTACGACGTTTACGTACGCCCCCTGACCTTGGACATGCCCCGCCCGGAAGGGGTGTACGCCTGTGCCCGCACTTGTGCTGCTCGGTGCTCAGTGGGGTGACGAGGGCAAGGGGAAGGCCACCGACCTCCTCGGTGGATCCGTGGACTATGTGGTGCGATACCAGGGCGGCAACAATGCCGGCCACACGGTTGTCGTCGGCGACCAGAAGTACGCACTGCATCTCCTCCCCTCCGGAATCCTGTCACCGGGGTGTACCCCGGTCATCGGGAACGGTGTCGTGGTCGACCCGGCCGTCCTGCTCTCCGAGCTGAGTGGGCTGAACGACCGCGGCGTGGACACGTCCAAGCTGCTGATCAGCGGTAACGCCCATTTGATCACCCCGTACAACGTCACGGTCGACAAGGTGACGGAACGGTTCCTCGGGAAGCGCAAGATCGGCACGACCGGGCGCGGCATCGGCCCGACGTACGCCGACAAGATCAACCGGGTCGGCATCCGCGTCCAGGACCTCTACGACGAGTCGATCCTGGAGCAGAAGGTCGAGGCGGCCCTGGAGCAGAAGAACCAGCTCCTGGCCAAGGTCTTCAACCGGCGCGCGATCGAGACCGGCAAGGTCGTCGAGGACATGCTCCAGTACGCGGAGCAGATCAAGCCCTTCGTCGCCGACACCTCGCTGATCCTGAACGACGCCATCGAGGCGGGCAAGGTCGTCCTCTTCGAGGGCGGTCAGGGCACGCTGCTCGACGTCGACCACGGCACGTACCCCTTCGTCACCTCGTCGAACCCGACCGCGGGCGGCGCCTGCACCGGTTCCGGCGTGGGACCGACGAAGATCAGCCGCGTCATCGGCATCCTCAAGGCCTATACGACGCGCGTCGGCGCCGGTCCGTTCCCGACCGAGCTGCTCGACGAGGACGGCGAGGCGCTGCGCCGCATCGGTGGCGAGCGCGGTGTCACCACCGGCCGTGACCGCCGCTGCGGCTGGTTCGACGCCCCGATCGCGCGGTACGCGACCCGGGTCAACGGTCTCACCGACTTCTTCCTCACCAAGCTGGACGTGCTGACCGGCTGGGAGCAGATCCCGGTGTGCGTGGCGTACGAGATCGACGGCAAGCGCGTCGAGGAGCTCCCGTACAACCAGACCGACTTCCACCACGCGAAGCCCATCTACGAGATGCTGCCGGGCTGGTCGGAGGACATCACCAAGGCGAAGACCTTCTCCGACCTGCCGAAGAACGCGCAGGCCTACGTGAAGGCGCTGGAGGAGATGTCCGGCGCCCCGATCTCCGCGATCGGCGTCGGCCCCGGCCGGACCGAGACGATCGAGATCAACTCGTTCCTGTAGGGAACACCACGGTGGCGGCCGACAGTCATGACCCGTCGGCCGCCACCGTGCACCCGCACCCGCGGGCCGTGTGGTGTGACTAATGTGTCCGCCATGAAGGAGCCAGGATGCTGCTGAGATTCCGGGTGGCGAACGTCCGGTCATTGCGCGACGAGCAGGAGCTGTCGTTCGTCGCGTCCGAAGGGACCGAGAGGGAGCTTGCCGCAGCCCGCGAGACGGTGCTGTCCGACGGGCAGCACCTTTCCGTTCACACCGTGCTCGGAATCTTCGGTGCCAACGCTTCCGGTAAGTCAAACGTAATCACCGCGCTGAAGAGCATGAAGCACGCTGTCATGCGCTCCTACGCCGACTGGACCTCCTACGACGGCATCCCCCGCGACGAGTTCGCCCTTGACCCCAAGGCGGCGACGCAAACGTCTCTGTACGAGGCGGACTTCGTCCTCGACGACGGTGTCCGCTGGACGTACGGGTTCGAGCTGGGTGCGCGCCGGGTCGAGGCGGAATGGCTTTACGCCTACCCCAAGGGCCGTCGGCAGGTCTGGTTCGAGCGGGACGCCGGGCGTGACAAGGACTTCGACTTCCCGGGCGACCGGCTCCACGACCGCACCCGTCTGGCCCGGACGACGCGACAGGACGCCCTCCTTCTGACGCGCGCCGCCAACGACGGCCACGAACAGCTCACCCCGGTCTTCGACTGGTTCAAGAACAACCTCTGGGACGTCACTCCTGAGACGGAACGCAGCCAGCGCGAGGACTACACGGCCGGGAAGCTGTTGCGGAGCGAAGACTTCCGGCGCCGGGCCGAGGAATTGCTGCGGGTAGCCGATCTCGGCATCGCGGGCGTGGAGGTCGAGCGGTCATCGTCCGGGCGTCCGGTCATCCAGCTGATCCATACCAGCGGCGGAGAACGCACGGCGTTGGACTGGGCCTCGGAATCCTGGGGCACCCGCTCCTGGTTCGCGTTGATCGGCCCGCTCCTGCTCGCCCTCGACACCGGCGCGGTCCTGCTCGTCGACGAGCTGGACGCGAGCCTGCACTCGCGCTTCGCCGCAGAGGTCGTACGCCTCTTCCAGACGCCGTGGGTGAACCTCAAGGGCGCCCAGCTGATCTTCACCGGCCACGATCCCTCGCTCCTGCGGACGCCCGGCGGTGGCCGTCTCCTGGAACCGGGGCAGCTGTGGCTCACGGAGAAGGACGACACCGGCGCGACGGAGCTGTCGTCGGTCGCGGACTGGGAACCGACGGACGAGGAGGACCTCATGGCGTCGTACCTCGCCGGGTCCTTCGGTGCGGTGCCGAAGGTCTCAGAGGGGCAGATCGGGCGACGGCTGGTGCGGACGGACGACTTGGCGCGGATGGAGGCGGAAGAGGGCTGATGGCGAGGCCAAGGGGAGGGGACAGCATTTCCCGCAAGAAGGATGGCGGGAAGGGGCGCGCGAATCGCCCTCGTCAGGTGTACATCTTCACCGAGGGCGAGGTCACCGAGCCCGAGTACATCGACATCATCCTGAAGCACGGCACCCCGGCCACTGCGGGCCGCAGTGTGGATCACCACTTCGAGAACGACAAGGCCGTGGGCAAGCACCGTAAGCCTTATCCCATGGTCAAGGACGCTGTCATCACGCTGCGCAAGGTTCGCCGCGAGGCCAAGGACGCCGGGCTGACAGCCAAGGACTGGAACTACCCCGAGGTGTGGGTCCTCTTCGACCGCGACGACCACCTGAACATCCGCGAGGCCAGGCAGCTCGCGGACAAGGAGGGCATCAAGGTCGCCTACTCGCACCCCTGCTTCGAACTGTGGCGGCTCCTGCACTACACGAACTACACCAGCAGTTTCGGCGGCGTATGCACCGACGCCAACAGTCGGCTCCGCTCCCGCCCCGACTTCGCGGCGACGTACGGCCGCAACGTCCGCACCGTTTCCGAGCAGCAGTCGAAGCACATGCGCGAGGAGCAGGTACTGAGCAAGGACGGGCAGCGGTACAAGGACGCCAAGAAATACGCAAAGGCGATCAATACTCGCGTCGAAACGGCCAATCCTGAGAAGTGGGACCCGTTCACCGACATCTGGAATTTCGTTGAGGAAGGCCTTCTTCTCAGCGGCTACTAGGCTGCGTGGAGATACGTCTTCGACGGTCACGGCTGGGCGGTTCGCCGCCCGGCGTCCCCCCTTCAGCTGCACAGCGCAGGCATCACATCATTTTGGAGTCCGTCCGTGGCCAAGCTCACGCTCGATCAACTGGAGCGTCACCTCTTCGCTGCCGCGGACATCCTGCGCGGCACCATGGACGCCGCCGAGTACCGCGACTTCCTCCTGGTGCTGCTGTTCCTGAAGCGGGTGAACGACGAGTTCGAGGCCGCCCACGACCGGATCGTCATCAAGGAGATGGACGACGGACGGAGCGAGGAAGAGGCCCGGGAAGAGGCGGACGAGCCGTACCACTACACGGCCGACCGGATCATGTACGTCCCGGAGGAGGCCCGCTGGGCCCGGCTGGCCGGAGCGGTGGACGACGTGGCCACGAGCTACCTCCAGCCCGCACTGGACGCCCTGGAGGGGCAGCAGGGCAACGAGGGGCTGCACGGCCTGTTCAGCCAGGTCAACTTCAACCGCATCGGTGGCGGCGGCGGTACCGGAACGTCGGCGGCCAAGCTCGCGGACAAGCGGCTCTCCGCGCTCATCGGCCACTTCGGAACCTTGCGGCTGCGGGGTGAGGACTTCGAGTTCCCGGACGTCATCGGCGCTGCGTACGAGTACCTGCTGAAGGACTTCGCCGACTCGGCCGGCTCCAAGGGCGGTGAGTTCTACACCCCGCGCGCCGTCGTGCGCATGATGGTCGAGCTGGCCCGTCCCGAGGCGAACCAGCACGTGTACGACCCGTGCGTGGGCTCCGGCGGAATGCTCATCCACACCAAGGAGTACATCGAGGAGCACGGCGGCGACACCGAGGACCTGGCCCTGGCCGGACAGGACGCCAACAACGGTTCCTGGGTGATGGCCACGATGAACATGCTGTTCCACGGCGCCAGCGACTTCGACCTGCGGACCGGGGACACCCTCACCAACCCGCTGCACGTCGACAAGTCGTACGACGTGGTACTCAGCAACCCGCCCTTCTCCATGGACTACAGCGTCGACGACCTGCCCGAGATCGAAGGCCGGATGAAATACGGCCACACCTCGGAAAAGGGCAAGGCCGACCTGATGTTCCTCCAGCACATGCTGTACATGGTCGAGGGCCGGGGCGGCTCCGTCTTCACCGTGATGCCGCACGGCGTGCTCTTCCGCAGTGGCGCGGAGGGGGACATCCGGGCCAAGCTCATCGAGGCCGACATGCTGGAGGCCGTGATCGGCCTGCCGTCCAACATCTTCTACGGCACCGGTATCCCCGCGTGTGTGCTGGTGCTGCGAGCCCAGGGGCGCAAGCGCGCGGACCGGCACGACCAGGTCCTGTTCATCAACGCCGACCGCGAGTACCACTCGGAGCGCGCGCAGAACGTACTGCTGCCGGAGCACGTGGAGAAGATCGTCTCCACGTTTCACGAGCCGGTCGGGGACGGCTCGGGCGTGCCCCGGTTCGCCCGGTGGGTGAAGCGCGAAGAGCTGAAGAAGAACGGGTACAACCTCAACATCCGCCGCTACGTCGACAACACCCCGCCGCCCGAGCCGCAGGACGTCCGCGCGCACCTGACGGGCGGCGTTCCGAGGTCCGAGATCGAGGCGGCGGACAAGGCGAACCTGCTGACGTCGTACCGGGTCGCGATCAGCGCCCTGTTCGCCGAGAGCTCCCCCGACTCCGAGTACGTCGACTTCCTGCCCGAGGGCGAACGGCCGGACGCCGACCGGCTGACCGCGCTGGCCGAGGGGCGGGAGCGGGAGCTGTGGGACGCGTTCGACAAGTGGTGGGCCACGGAGACGGAGCAGATCGCGTCCCTGGCCCCTTACGAGGGCGACCACCGCACGGAGTTCGAGAAGCGGTCCCAGCTCGCCGGCCTGCGAGCGGGCTTGATCAGCTCGTTTCGTCGGCGGTTGCTCAGTGTCGACCTGCTGGACCGGTACGCCCTCTCGGGGGCGGTCGCCGGATGGTGGCAGGACGCCAGGAACGAGCTGAAGGCTCTGGCCGGCAACGGCTTCAAGGGCGTCGTCGAGGGCTGGGTCGACACGGTCGAGACGCTGCTCGAACCGGAGCCGAACCCGTGGACGGGCGGCGCGCGCAAACGCTCGGGCGCGGAACGCCGCCAGGCGTACGGCCACAAGATCGTGGCCCGGATCGCCTCCGACTTCCTGCGGGACCTGGCCGACGCGGACGCCGTCAAGGCGAAGCTGGACGCCAAGGTGAAGGCTGCCGAGGAAGCGGAGGCCGCGCGGGCGGCGGCTGCGGCGGGCGTCACGGGGGAGGACGGCGAGTCGTCCGAGGCTCTCGATCCGGCGGTGGCGGATGCGCTGCTCAGCGAGCCGGAGTTGAAGAAGCTCAAGAAGGAGCGGACGGTGGCGGGCAAGGCGGTGAAGGCGCTGGAGGAGGCGTTCTATCCGCTGGACGGGATGGGCGGCGCGGCGAAGGCCGCCACGGTTGCCGCTGCCGCGAAGAAGAAGGCCGGGGCGGCGTCTGCGTCTGCCTCTGCGTCGGCCGCGTCCGACGGTCAGACGGCGTTGGACGTGACGGTTGCCGGGGCGGGTGACGGCGCCGAGGAGGCTCGGCCGACGCCTGGGCTGCATGAGGTGCGGGATGCGCTGAGTGAGGACGGTGCGCGGGAGATCGTTCTCGGCATCCTCCGGGACGACTTGGCGTCGAAGCTGGAGGGCCATGTGGTGCGTCGGAGGCGGGAGTTGGTCGACGTGTACCTGGGCTGGGAGCGGAAGTACCTGGTGTCGCTGCGGGATATTGAGGTTCGGCGTGAGGCTGCGGCGAAGCGGCTGGATGGGTTCCTGAAGGAGCTGGGTTATGTCGGCTGAATCGGACGAAATCCGCTGGGTTCCCGTGCGGGAGGTCGGCGAGGTGCGGATGGGTAAGCAGCTTTCGCCTGCGAGTAGCCAGGCGGATGGCATGCACGGCCCCTATCTCCGAGTCGCTAACGTCCTCGATGGCCGGATTAGCTATGCGGATGTGAAGACTATGAGTTTCACCCCTTTGGAGCGGCATAAATATAACCTGTTGCCGGGTGATATTCTGCTCAACGAGGGGCAGAGCTTGGAGCTGGTAGGGCGCAGCTCGATCTATGATGGGCCGCCGGATAGATATTTCTTTCAGAATACTCTTATTCGATTTCGGTGTGGTCCAGAGGTGCTTCCGGCGTATGCGCGCGAAGTATTTAGGGCCTGGGTTAACGATGGAACATTTGCATCGATTGCAAAGAAGACCACGAGTATTGCACATCTTGGTGGCGATAGGTTCGCGAGGCTATCTTTCCCGCTTGTTTCGATGTCGCGGCAGCGTCGTATTATTGAGATCTTGGATGCAGTAACAGACTCAGAACGCATCACCGAGGAGGAGATTTCAAAGCTGCGAGCAACTCGACAGGCGGCCATTGATGGACAGATCTCCGCCTCGGGCCGGTCAATTTCTTTGAGTGGCTACACTCTCGGAATTCAGTCCGGATGGAGCCCTGCGTGCAATCAGCGACCACCAGGCCCCAGTGAGTGGGGCGTAGTCCGTGTCAGTGCTGTGACTCAGGGTATATTTCGCCCGGAAGAGTCAAAGCGGCTACCCGATTCTCTCGACCCTCGCGAGAATCTAGAAATTCATCCAGGTGATCTACTTATGGCTCGCGCTAACGGTGCAAAAAGCCTCGTAGGTGTTACTGCCTTGGTCGGTGAAACTCGCAGAAAGCTCATGCTTAGCGATAAAACTTTTCGAATCATCCCCAGCCCTTCCTGTTCTGGTGCGGAATTTCTGCATGTTCTTCTGGGTGCTAGTATTGTTAGGGCGCAGATCGATTCGCTGCTGAGTGGCAGTACTGGGCAAGCTAATATTTCCCAGGCTGCCGTGATGTCTTTGCGGGTGCCTAAATTTGAGCTGTTGCAGCAGGCGGGCTTTGTTGCGCTATCTGTCAACTATGCCGAGTTGATCAAATCGCGGATGGATGGTCTCCGCAAGCTTCGCCAGGTTGGGGACGGGATCATCTCAGAGTTTCTAACTACCAGGGTTCCGGGTTGAGTCATTCGTGCTTGGTGGGGTAATGTAGGATGAGAGGCGTAATACGTTTCCGTGCGGAAACCACCCACCGCCCGAAAGCGGCGGCTCGGGGCCGAGCTTCGGCGGATGCGGGAACACGTCGGGCTCTCCCTCACCGATGCTGCCGCGCTGCATCGCGTGGACAAGACCGCGATCAGCAACACCGAGTCCGCGAGGTTCGGAGTCAGTGCCGACCGCGTCCGGGTGTGGGCGTCCAACTACTCCTGTCCCGACCACGCGTACGTGGACGCGCTCGCCGACATGGCCCGTGAGCGGGCCGGGGCGAACTGGTGGGACGAGTTCCGGGACTCGGTCGCCTCGTTCATGCTCGACCTGGTGGAGTTGGAGCACCATGCCGTCTCGCTGCGGCATGTGCAGATCACGCACCTGCCCGGACTGTTGCAGCACGAGGACTACGCACGCGCCGTCTTCGGTGAGGCCGTGCCGCCGCTGAGTTCGGCGGCGATGGATCTTCAGGTGAACTTCAGGATGAGTCGTCGGTCGTTGCTCGACAGGGAGAACCCGCCTGGCTGTTCGTTCCTTCTTCACGAGGCCGCACTGCGGATGCTCTTCGGTGACCGGGCCGTCGTGCGGCGGCAGTTGGAGGAGCTGCTCACGTGCTCGGAGCGGGATGCCGTGACGTTGCGGGTCATCCCGTTCGCCGCGGGCGGATTCCCCAGTGCGGGCAGCTCGACCATGTACGCGAGCGGGCCTGTGTGCCAGTTGGACACCGTGCAGATCGACGTGCCGAACAGCATCACGTTCCTTGATGCCGAGACGCATCTGACCAACTACCGCGCGGTGTTGGATCGTATGGAGACGCGCTCGCTCGATCCGAAGCGGTCGCGCGACTTCATTCGCAGCGTGTTGCGCGAGCTATGAAAGCCTGAGGACCGTGGACATTCAGTGGCGCAAGTCGTCCTACTCGGAGCAGTCGGGGAACTGCCTGGAACTCGCAGTGGTCGACGGTGACGTTCTCGTCAGGGAGAGCGACGACCCTGGCGTGATCGTCCGGACGACCCCGTCCAAGCTGGCGGCGTTCCTGGCGGGGGCCAAGGCCGGCGAGTTCGACGACCTCGTGTAGCGGGAGCGCACCGCGCCGGGGAGGGGACACCCGACGTTTGTAGGTGCATATGCAATGCACTTCGTTGCGCATCAACATTGATGCATCAGCACTTTTGTCGCTACTCTTGGTTGCGGGCGGTAGTCGATTGGTTACCGCTTGAACTGGAGTGCCCCGGCGGTGTGCAACCACCCCGGGGCATGGCCAACGCCTCGAAGGAGCGTCAGCATGTCCCACCGTATCCGGACCCCCCTGCCACGCACACTCGTGCACCTGGTTCTGGCATTCCTGGCCAGCGCCCTGTCGGCCTTCAGCCGGCCCGCACCCCCGCCCCATGCCGCCCCCCAGCCCGCGCCCCAACCCCCGCACCCTCTACGCCTCGTCCCTCCGGCCCGCGCCCGCGCCATCGACCCGGAACGCCGCGCACGCCGTACCGCCATGCGGCTCGCGCTCGACGGGTTCGTGGTCAGCGCCGGGGCGGCTCAGGCGTACAGCGCGGGCAGCCTGGTGCTCGCGACGACGAGGGGGGCGGCCTGATGGGCGGCATGGAGCGGGTACGCGTCAGCCGGGTGCCCAGTAAGCCCGTGCGGCGGGAGGCGGACGGGTCGCTGGCGATCGACCTGTGGTTCCGCCGTGACGGGGCCTTCGAGGCCGATGCCGCGCTGCGGCTGACGCCCGCCGAGGCCGAGACGCTGCACGCCCAGCTCTGCTACGCGCTCGACGAGGACCCGGACGCCCGCGTCAGCCCGGCCGCCGACCTCCCGGACTGCCGGAAGAGCATCCTCACCACCCGCCGCCAGGCCTGACAGTCGCCACCCCCGCCAGGCCCCGCGGTTTCACTGCGGGGCCTGGCCCGCATGCCCGTTCCACCCCTGGCGCACAATGGACCCTCGCACGGGTTCACGAGTACGTCGGGTCGGTACGCGGGGGAGGCACGGGGATGGCTGCCGAAGAGGTTGAGGGCACGACCGAGCAGGTCGAGGCGGAGTGGCCGATGCTGGCCCACCTCAAGGCCATGGGGTGGCAGCACATCGAAGGTGCCCGGCTGGCGGCCGCCGGAGAGCGCGACGACTTCAGGGACGTACTGCTTGAGCGGCGGCTGCGGGCCGCCGTGCGCCGGTGCTCCCCGTGGATGACGGACGACGCGCACACCAACCCGGCCGTCCTCGCCCTGCGCGCCGCCGCACGTCACGTGTCCGCGCAGTCGCTGCCGCAGGCCAACCGGGACGCGACTGACCTGATCCTGAGCGGCATCCTGCAGTCAGGACCGGACGACCGGGACGTGAAGACGCGGTTCGTCGACTGGTCGTACGAGGCGCTGGAGGGCAGCCGCGAGGAGCGCCTCGCCCGCAACGACTACCTCGTCGTCGATCAGCTGCGGGTCTGCGACGCGGACAACAAGCCGGCCGTGCTGGACCTCGTGCTCTTCGTCAACGGCATCCCACTCGTCGTCATCGAGTGCAAATCCCCCCGCGTCCGGGACCCGCTGGGCAAGGCCATCCGTGATCTGCGCGCCTACGCCGGGCGTCCCGTGGGCGACGACACCCGCAGTGGACCCGGCGCCCTGCGAGGCGTCCCGCACCTGTTCGCTCCGGCCCAGCTGCTGGTCGCCGCAGACGGAACGGACGCCGCGCTCGGGACGTACTCCTCCTCCGAGGAGCACTACGCGCTGTGGCGCAGCACCAGCCCGGACTACGCGAAGCCGGAGCACCTACGGCGGGAACTGCGCGGCTGGGGGCTCCTGGACGCGAAGGCACAGCCCACCCTTCAGCAGCAGCTGACCGCGATCGTCCTCAAGCCCGGCAACCTGCTCAACGTTCTCCGGCACTACGTCTTCGAAATGCCGCTCGGCGACGTCGCGGGTGCGAAGGGGCGCGGGAGCAAGGCCGTGCAGCCCCGTACGGCGAAGGTGGTCTGCCGCCACCAGCAGTACCGGGCGACGGAGAAGATCATCGAACGGCTGCGTACCCGGCGCAGCCGCGCCCTCACCGGCGGGGACCTCGACGGGCGCGGCGGGGTCATCTGGCACACCCAGGGCGCGGGCAAGAGCTTCACCATGCAGTTCCTGGCCCGGCGGCTCCACGCCAGCCCGGACCCGGCACTGAACCGCATCACGATCGTGGCCGTCACGGACCGCATCGACCTCCAGCGGCAGCTGCGCAAGGCCGTCGCGCTCAGCGATTCCGAGGTGCGCGAGGCGAAGTCCCGTACCGATCTGGAGAGCCTGCTGGGCCGGGCCGGAAAGGACGGCGGGCGCGCGGTCGTGTTCGCGACCATCCAGAAGTTCCTCGGGGACCTGGTGGGCAAGGACGGGGCGGGCGACACGGCGGGCGGCGAGGAGCGGTCGCTCGACGGGGAGTTCGAGGCCGGCCGGGCGAAGGCCGCAGCGGGTGCGAGCGCCCAGGAGATCGCCGATCCCACGCCGGACGAGGAGACCCTGCGCAAGGCCGCACGAATCTTCCCCGAGTGCAGCGACTCCGACCGGGTCCTCGTCCTGGTCGACGAGGCCCACCGCTCCCACACCTCCGTGCTGCACGCCTGTCTGCGCAAGGCGCTGCCCAATGCGGCACGGATCGGCTTCACCGGCACCCCGCTCATGGACGGCCGGTACACCGACACGGGACGCATCTTCGGGCTGGAGCCGAGCACCGCGCCCGGCGGGGATCCGGAGTTCCTCGACACGTACCGGATGACGGAGGCGGAGCGCGACAAGGTCGTCGTGCCCGTGCGCTATTCGGGCCGTGCGACCACGGCCGAGGTCCGTGACAAGGAGCAGCTGGACGACTGCTTCGAGGACCTCATCGAGCCACTGGAGGCGGGCGAGAGGGCCCGTGTGCGGTCCAAGTACGGCACACCGTCCAAGCGGGCCGTGGCGGAGTCGCCGCCACTGATCTGGCGCAAAGCCGCCGACATGCTGGAGCACTACGTCACGGGACCGCTCACGGGCGGGTTCAAAGCACAGGTGGCCGTCGTCAGCAGGAAGGCCGCAGTCCTCTACCGCAACGCGTTCCAGGAGGCACGTACCGAGCTTCTCCTGCGGGTGGCGGAATTCGACCGAAGTGGGCGGCGGGAGTCACTCCGCGGACGGCCGGCGGAGAGCTATAGCAGGGAGGATTCGCTTCTGCTGCGCGCCTGGCAGTTCCAGGAGCTGCTGCGGCGCATCGACTTCGTGCCCGTGATCTCGGCCGGTGAGGAGCAGAAGGACGGGAGGTGGCGCGAGTGGACCGACGAGACGAACCGACGCGAACACATCGCCCGGTTCCTCCAGCCGTTCCCCGAGCTGCCCCCGGACAATCCATGGGCGTTCACGCCTCCCGCCGAGCCCGACCCCGTTCCCGCCGGGTCCGTCGGCGGGATGAACCCCTGGAGCGACCTGGTCTGGGGCGAGGAGGTGGCCGACCCGCCACCTATCGCCTTCCTCATAGTGAAGTCCATGCTGCTCACCGGCTTCGACGCCCCCATCGAGCAGGCGCTCTACCTGGACCGCCCGATCCGCGACGCCGAACTGCTCCAGGCGATCGCCCGCGTCAACCGTCCCGCACGGCGCAAGACCGAGGGGCTGGTGGTCGACTACTACGGCGTACTGAACAACCTCGCCGAGACCCTGGCCGCCTACCAGGGCAATCCACGCGCGCTCGACTCGCTCCGCGACATGTCCGACGAACTGCCCGAACTCGGGCGTACGGCAGCGGAGTTCCGTACCTTCCTGTCGGAAGAGATGCACGCGGGGGACCTCACGACGAGAGCGGGACTCGCGGAGGCGGTGCTTGCGCTCTCGGACCCCGGGCGCAGGGCCGTGTTCGATCGCAAGCTCGGCGAGTTCCTCGGGGCGGTGGACCGGGTCCTGCCCCACCAGGACGCCCTGGATTTCATGCCCGACGCACGGGCGTGGAGCGTGCTCCAGATGCGCGTACGTCGTCACTACCGCGACGACACCGGCGGCGGGTTCGTGATGCGTGGGTACGGCCGCAAGGTGCGGGCGCTGATCGCCGACCACCTGGAGGCGCAGGAGGTGAACCAGGCGGTACCGCCTGTGTCGATCCTCGCCCCCGACTTCGACGAGGTCGTGAGCAGGCTGCCGGTGCGCGAGGCGGCGGCCGAACAGATCCAGGGTCTGCGCTACCACCTGGAGGAGCGGCAGGCGGTGGAGGACCGCGCGGTCTACCGGCAGCTGTCCGTGGAGCTGACGCGGGTCCTGGAGGAGTTCGCCGGACGCTGGGACGACATCGTCCGGGAACTGGGTCCGTTGGTCGCGAGGGCTGTCCGGGCGGAGGAAGTCGACCCCGCCGTCGCCGATCTCACCCCCATGGAGCAGCGGCTCTATGTCCTCATCGGTGAGCGGCTGACGGAGAGCGAACTGCTGGACACCGCGGAGCCACCGGAACTGCGCCGGGTCGTGGCCGAGGTGTACGACGAGATCACCAGCGGGGTGAGCCTGGCTTCCTTCGGCGGTGAGGCCAGGCATGTGGCGCTGCTGGAGGCGCGTCTGATCATCCGCCTCCGTGAGGCCGGGTACCGCCTGCGGGGCGAGGGGCGCCAGGAAGTGAACCGGCTCGCCTCGACACTCGCGGGCTACGCGGCGCAGAACCTCGAGGCCTTCCGGTCGGAAGCGCGGAGAGAATAGGCGTATGCCCTCCTCGTCCCCCGCCCCCGCGCCCCTCCCCGGTGAGCCCGAGCTCATCGAGGACGGTGTGCTGGTCGTCGACGGGCGGGAACTGGGCGTACGGATCAGCCTCCGCCGCCGGCGTCTGGGGCTGACGGTCGAGCGGGACAGATCGCTCACGCTGCACGTGCCCAAGGGGTGCGGGGTGCGGCGGGCCGAGGACTTCGTACGCTCCAGTGCGGGCTGGATCGAGGCCAAGGCGCGGCTCAGCGAGGAGCGTCGGCAGCTCCATCCCGTACGGACCCTCAGGGACGGCGAGATTCACCGGTACCTGGGGCGGGACCATCGGATTCTCGTCGTTGACGACGCGCCGGACGAAGGCCGCCCGGTGCCCGCTGTCCGTCTTGTCGCCGGGAGGCTGCGGCTGGACAGCCGGGTCGCGGCGGACCCGGTGCTCGCGCGCAAGGCACTGGCCGACTGGTACAGCCGGGCGGGACAGCGCTGGGTGCGGGGCCGCCTTCAGCCCTGGGCCGCCCGGATGGACCTCCCCGAGCCGACGGTCGGGGTGCGGGACCTGGGTCATCGGTGGGGCAGCTACCGGGCCGGTAAGAGCGGTGCCGGGGCGATCTCGCTGCACTGGGCGGTCTTCCAGCTTCCGATGCACCTCGTCGACTACGTGGTGGCCCATGAACTGGCCCATGTCCGGGTGCCGGGGCACGGCCCCGACTACTGGCGCCTTCTGGGGCGGGCCCTGCCGGAATGCCGTCGGCTGAAGACCGAGCTGGATGAGCTCGGCCGTCGCGTCTGGATGGGAGACCTCGCCTGACGCGTCCCCCGGCCCCGCACCGGGCGCCCCCTCATTCCTCCCCGCAGATCCGCAGTCCCTGCGGCGTCGCGCACGGCAGGTGGCCGTGGGTGCGGATGATGTCCTGGCCGCTGCCTCGGCTGAGGTAGGCCAGGAAGCTGGAGGCCAGGGAGTCGGCGGGCGGGCTGCCGTAGGTGTACGCGTACTCGATCTCCCGGTACGGGTAGCTGCTGGTGGCGATCGTGTCGACGGACGGGGTCCGGCCGTCGATGGCGATCTGGTGTGCCCCGGCGGGCTTGGTGCCGGAGCGCAGTTCGCTGTAGCCGATCGCACCGGCGAGCCGGCCCACCTCGGCCAGGACCTGTTCGGTGGAGTCGAGTTCGCAGCGGATGACGGCGGCCTGCGGATCGTCCTTCGTGGTGCAGTCGCGGGAGGACTGGGCGGGTTCGTTGCGGCCCAGGACGCGGCGCTGGAACACCTCGCGGGTGCCGGAGTTGGCGTCCCGGCTGACCAGCAGTACGGGGAGGTCGGGGCCGCCCAGCTCCCGCCAGTTGCGGATGTCGCCCCGGTAGATCCGGCGGATGTCGTCGCCGGTCAGGTTCTTCAGCGGGACCCGGTCGTTGACGACGAGGCGGAAGAGCGAGACGGCGACGCGGTTCTCGCGCAGTTGCGGGAAGCCGCTCGGCTTGGGCCCGTCGGAGAGGGCCACCAGGGCCGGTGAGCCGGACTTCCCGGACCGGGCGCCGGTGTCGGCCAGTTCCCGTATCCCGGCGGTGCTGCCGTGCGCGTCCACGGTGACGGTGGCGCCCTCGCACGCCTTGCCGTACTTCGCGGCCAGTTCCCGCAGCGCCGGGGCGAAGGCGGTGGAGCCGGTCACGGTCAGCTCGCCGCGGGCGCAGCCGATGGGCGGCGGGGTGTCGTCCCGCACCAGGATGATGGAGGCAAGGGTGACCACGCAGACGGTGAGCGCCACGGTGATGAACCGGGCGGCGCGGCCGAACAGCGGGGGCTTCTCGTCGGGGCGGGCCGCCTTGTTCGGCGTCACCTCGCCGTCCCGGATGCCGCCGGTGACCCGGACCGGGGAGCCCACCCGGGAGCCGGTCAGCAGCACCAGGAGCTTGAAGTGCTCGCCCCGGTTGAGCGGTACGCGCGGCAGCCGGATCAGGGAGCCGCTCTCGCGCAGACCGGCGGACGGGGTGAAGTGGTCCATGAGGTGGTCGGCGCCCGGGGAGTGGGTGACGGCGATGCCCCGGACCCGGCGTTCGGTGAACTCGACTACCAGGCCGTGGAGTTGTTCGTCCGGTCCGGTGTAGTCGCCTCGGGCGATGGACTGCGATCCGTCGTTCTCGATGCGCAGCAGGACGAGCGTGGCGTCGGACATGTCCGGGGTCTCGCCGAAGAGGCCGAGCCGGACGTTGGCCCGGCCCTGGCCGGCGTCGCCGCCGATCGGGGTGTCCATCTGGACGCGGTAGCCGATGCGTTTGCGGCGGGGCACCCGGCGCTCGTACCAGAGCACTCCGATGGAGACGGCGACGCCGACTACGGCGGTGAGCACGGCCACGACGTTCTCGGCGCTGAGCCACTCCACGGCTTCCACCAGCTCCCCCCGGGGTGCCCGCACACGCGGGGCGGCCGGTCTGCGGTTCGCGTCACCGTACGTGCACGGAAAGGGAGTTGGGGCTATCGGGCGGGACCTTCGGCCGGTGTTCGTCCGCTGTTCGCCCGGCGGCCACGGGTGCGGTGCGACCGGGCGGCGTGCGACGGCTGGTCTAGACCTTGACAGGTCCAGACCAGCGGGGGTTGGGTGTCGGGATGCCCGGACGCATGCCGGAGCCCGTGCGGTGTGCCCTGTCGAAGGAGTGAGCAGCGCTGAACCGCATGAAGAGCCTTCTGACCGCCCTGAGTGCCGTCGTGGCGACGGCCGCCTTCCTCCCGGCCACGGCGAACGCCGCGGCGAACGGCACGGCGAACACGGCGGCCCCCGGGCCCGCCCCGGCCGCCGCCTGCGCGCCGCTCTGGAGCTCCTCGTCGGCCTACACGGCCGGCGGTACCGTCTCGCACCACGGCCGCAACTGGACGGCCAAGTGGTGGACGCAGAACGAGAATCCGGGCGCCACCACCGTCTGGGCCGACGGCGGGGCCTGCACGGGCGGGGTCTCCGACTTCGTCATCAGCGAGGCGGAGTTCGACCGGATCTTCCCGGACCGCGACCCCTTCTACACGTACCAGGGGCTGATCGACGCCCTGCACGCCTACCCGCGCTTCGCGAACACCGGGACCGAGGCGATGCGGAGCCGGGAGGCCGCGGCGTTCCTGACGCACGCGGACTTCGAGTCGGTGGGGCTCAGGTACGTGAAGGAGATCAACGAGGCCAACTACTGGATCAAGTGCGACTACAGCCAGCCCTTCGGCTGCCCGGCCGGGCAGTCCGCGTACTACGGGCGCGGCCCGATCATGTTCAGCTGGAACTTCAACTACAAGGCCGCCGGTGACGCGCTCGGCCTCGACCTGCTCAACAACCCGTGGCTCGTTGAGCGGGATCCGTCGGTCGCCTGGCAGGCCGCGCTCTGGTACTGGAACACCCAGAACGGCCCCGGCGTCATGACCTCGCACGAGGCGATGGTCGGCGGCGCCGGATTCGGCGAGACGATCCGCTCGCTCAACGGCGCGCTGGAGTGCGACGGCGGCAACCCCGGCTCGGTGGCGGCGCGGGTCGCCAAGTACGAGCGGATCACCGGGATCATCGGCACGGCCCCCGGCTCCGGGCTCACCTGCTGACGATCCGCGAGCCGTGGTGTGCGCCGGGGTGCGGCTGACCGGTCGGACAGTAGGGCGTCCCGCATGCTGGACGGGCCCGAAGGTTTTACCTTCGGGCCCGCAGCCGTTCCGGGCGCGGGTGCGGAGCGACTCCCTCCGGAATCAGCCCTGTTGGGGGTGGTGTGGCGCGGGCTGTCTGTGGCTCGCGCGCCGCCGGCCGGCGTGGTGGGAAGGTTTCATTACCATGGTCTAGACCTTGACAGGTCCAGACCAGCAGCGCTTGAGTGTCGGCACCCCCCATGGCGGCGCACCGACGAGCTCGGTGCGCCGCGCCGAAGGAGTGTTCACATGATCAGACGCATCATGGGCCTGCTCACCGCGCTGGGCGCGGTCGTCGCGACGCTTGTCATCCTTCCCGCCACCACGGCATCGGCAGCCGACTGCGCGGCTGCCTGGAACTCCTCGTCCGTCTACACGGGCGGCGGCGCCGCCTCGTACAACGGGCACAACTGGACCGCCAAGTGGTGGACCCAGAACGAGAGGCCCGGCAGCTCCGACGTCTGGGCGGACGCGGGCAGTTGTGGCGGCGGCGGCACCGATCCGGGCGACCCGGGCTCGTCCGACGGCTTCGTCGTCAGCGAGGCGCAGTTCAACCAGATGTTCCCAAACCGCAGCTCCTTCTACACCTACAGCGGGCTCACCGCCGCGCTGAGTGCCTACCCGGGCTTCGCCAACACCGGCAGCGACACGGTGAAGAAGCAGGAGGCGGCGGCGTTCCTCGCCAACGTCAGCCACGAGACCGGCGGCCTGGTGTACGTGGTCGAGCAGAACACGGCCAACTACCCCCACTACTGCGACAGCAGCCAGCCCTACGGCTGCCCCGCAGGCCAGTCCGCGTATTACGGGCGCGGCCCGATCCAGCTCAGCTGGAACTTCAACTACAAGGCCGCCGGTGACGCCCTGGGCATCGACCTGCTGGGCAACCCCTACCTGGTCGAGCAGGACGCCGCCGTGGCCTGGAAGACCGGCCTCTGGTACTGGAACACCCAGAACGGCCCCGGCACCATGACGGCCCACAACGCCATGGTGAACGGCGCCGGATTCGGTGAGACGATCCGCTCCATCAACGGCTCCATCGAGTGCAACGGCGGCAACCCCGCCCAGGTGCAGAGCCGGATCGACCGCTACCAGTCGTTCGTGTCGATCCTCGGCACCACGCCCGGATCCAACCTGAGCTGCTGACCCACGAGCTCCCGTGGACGGGGAGCACCGGCGGCCTCACGGTCGCGGGTGCTCCCCGTCCTGTTGTGCGTCTCCGGTGAGGTCCAGCGCCCGGAAGGCCAGCCACAGGTCGTGGCGGGCGCTCGGGGCCCGCAGGAGCGAGCGCTGGAGTACCGTCTCCAGCCGCGTGAGGCGTTTGCGCACCCCTGGTACGGAGATGGACAACGCCGCAGCTGTTGAACCTAGTTGGGCCTCGCACTCCAGCCAGGTGCGCAGGGTGGTGTGCGGGTCGGCGCAGCGGCCGCCCGCTCCGGGGGCGCCGAGCGGGCGCAGCTGCTGGGCCGCCCAGGCGCGGACCGCCGGGGTGCGCAGGATCTCCTCCAGCGAGGGGGCCGGCGCCCCCGGGGCGCCGGCCGGGCGGCCGGGCCGGGGCAGGGTGGGCGTGGCGCGGACGGCCAGGGCCAGATGGAGCGCGGCCTGGTCCGCGACCCGGTCCAGATCCAGGTCCAGCAGCTCACCGATCAGCCGCAGCCGGGCGGCCAGCGTGTTGCGGTGGATCTTCAGGTGCGAGGTCGCGTGCGAGGAGAACGCGAGCCAGGACGCGAGGGTCGCCGCGAGCTCCTGACTGCCCGGGTCCTGGCCGCGCCGGGGCACGTGGCCGAGCAGCGGCGCCAGCAGGGCGTCCGCCCACCGCGCCCCCTCGGCGCCGACCACCAGCGCCGGTTCGGGCGCCGAGCCGAAGCCCGCGTGCCGGCCGGGCAGCCCGCGCGCGACGGCCAGGGCGTGGAAGGCCTGGCGGTACGCGGTCGCCGTGTCGGACAGCGGTACGTCCTCGCTGATGCCCACGACGCAGTCGTCCACCACCGCGGCCACCTCGGGGCCGAGCCGCCCGTCCGCGGGTTCCGGGCCCGCCGGGGCGATGAGGATCAGATGGCGCGCGTACACCGGGCACCGCACGATCCAGGTCCGGCCGCCGGAGAGGTCCGTACAGATCCGGGCCACCTCGTCCCTGCTGCCGCCCGGACACTCGACGACACAGACCCGCACGGGGTCGGGCAGGACGGGCTTGAGCGCCCCGGCCACCTGGTGGGCGATCGACAGCTGGCCGGTCATGAGCAGGTGCAGTACGGCCTCGCGGCCGCGGGACTCGGCCAGATCGACGCGACGCCGCTTGCGCTCGACGGTCTCGGCCGCCCAGCACATGGCGAGCGGCAGCGCCGCGTCGGACAGGAGCACGGCCAGCCGGTCCGGCAGCGGACGGCGGACGATCACGGCGAGAACGGGTGCGGCGTTGTCCGGCGGGCCGTCCAGGGCGAACATCAGCGCGGTGTGCGGCCCCCGGTCGAGGGCGAGGGAACGGGCTCCGAGCGCCGTCAGCTCCCGTACCCCGCCCGCCGCGACCGCCGCCGCCCCCGCGCTCGCGGCATCGGGGTCCCGGGCGACGCCGTGCAGCACGGTCCCGTCGCCGCCGAGCAGTCCCGCCCAGCCGCCGGCCCGGCCGGACAGCCAGCGCAGCAGTTCCCGGGACCCGCCGGAGCGGGCGAGACCGTGCATCCGTATGACGTCGTCGGCGCGTCCTCGCGCGTGCACAGTGCCCCCGCTCCTGCCAGAAACCGGAACGTAGCGTACCGGTTTGGCTGTGCGAACTGGTACCTCTCGCCGCCCACACAGTGCGAACTGAATCTTTACCGCCCCCTACCCGCCGACCTACAGTCCGAACGCGGTTGCGGGCCTTTCGGGGGAAAGGCACGGGGCCGACGGCAGCGGCTCACGGGGGTGGCCGCTGCCGTCGGCGCAGCCGTTCGTCCGCCGCGAGCCCCGGTTGTCAGTGGTGACCCTTAGCGTCGGGACCGGAGATGGTCGCCGGCGCACGAGGAGAGGTCACCACCATGGAGTTCCGGATCGAGCGCGGCACGCTGGCCGACGCCGTCACCTGGGCGGCCCGGGTGCTGCCCACGAGGTCACCCGTTCCCGTGCTGGGCGGTCTGCTGCTGGAAGCGGCGGACGGCCGGCTGTGCATCTCCGGCCTCGACCACGAGGCTTCGGCCCGGACCGAGGTGGACGCCGAGATCCTGCGGCCCGGCAAGGTGCTCGTCATGGGCCGCCGGCTGCTGGACGTGTGCCGGGTGCTGCCCGAGGGCGCGGTGGAGTGCGCGGTGGAGGGCTCCCGCTTCACGGTGACGGGCAGCGGCGCCGGATTCGGCCTCTCGGTGCTGCCGCTCGACGACTACCCCTCGCTGCCGCCGCTGCCTGAGGTCCTCGGCGCGGTGGACGGCGAGGAGTTCGCGGCGGCCGTCGCGGACGTGACCGTGGCGGCGGGCCGGGACGACACCCTGCCGACGCTCACCGGTATCCGGCTGGGGCTGGACGGCGACCGGATGACCCTGGCGGCGACGGACCGCTACCGCTTCGCGGTCCGCACCCTCGGCTGGAAGCCCGCGGCGGCCGGCGTCCTTGCCGACGTCGTGGTCTCGGCCCGCCGGCTCACCGAGATCGCCCGCTCCTTCGGCCGCGCGGGCATGGTCAGCCTCGCCCTGGACAGCGGCTCGGCCGGCTTCGAACTGGCCGGGACGCGCACCACGGTCCGCCTGCTGGACGGTCGGCTGCCGCGCCACGACAAGCTGTTCGCGATGTCGGCCCCGGTCACGGCGGTCACCGACCTCGCGCCCCTGGTGGAGGCGGTCAAGCGGGTCTCGGTGGTGGCGGACAACGACAGCCCGCTCCAATTCGCCTTCCAGGGCGCCTCGGTGCTGCTCCAGGCCGGTTACGAGGACGACGTGGCCTCCCAGCGGCTGCCCGCCGCGCTCGCGGGTGCCGGGGAAATGGCGGTGGCCTTCAACCCCTCGTACCTGATGGACGCGCTGGCCTCCTTCGACGCACCGGTCGTCCGCTTCCGGCTGATGGGCCCGGGGCAGCGCGCCATGGTCACCGGGCACGACACGTACGAGGACGCGCTGGACACGGCGGAAGGGGCGTCGCCGCCGGCGCACCAGCACCTGCTGATGTCGGTGAGACCGCTGGTCTGAGAGCTGATCCGGCGCATGACGCGGCGCCTGGCCCGGCGCGTGGGCCGCTGCCGTTCCCCGGTCACGCGGAAGGGGAGAGCTGCTCTCGCACCCATTCCGGATCGGGGTTGACGTGCGGCCGTCCTGCCACGAAGACGGTCGGTACGGTCTCGTCGCCGTCGTTGGCCGCACGCACGATCGCCGCCCCGGCCGGGTCCCGCCAGATGTCGACCCAGTGCAACCTGCGGGCGCTGCGGCCCAGCCGGAAGCGCATCCGGAGGCAGTACTTGCAGCCCGACCGCCAGAAGACGACGGGGCGGCCGTCCTCCGCGCTGCGGCGTTGTGCCTCCGCCGCGCCGATCGGCCCCGGGAAGACCAGAGGTGAGTGAATGGCCGCGAACAGGACGAACATCAGCAGGAGTGCTGCGGCTTCGACGGTGCTTCCCGCGAGGACCAGCCCGGTCGCGACGGCCGCGCCGCAGAGCACGAACAGCGTCGGCAGGGCCCAGGAGCGTGTCATGAGGGCGAGCCTATCGACGAGTTGACGAGCGGGTCCGTGCTGCGTGCCCCGGCGCCGGTTCAGCCGGTCTTCGTGTACGTGAGCTTCTCGCCGGTGTCCGTGTTCTCGCGGCTCAGGGTGCCGTCCGGGAGCAGGGTGAGCGTGGTCGGGCCGCCCGGCGTGCAGGATGACATGGGCCGGCCGAGCGTCACGGTGGAGGGGCCGATCCTGAGCGGGTCCTCGCCGGTGACGGCATCCGTCAGATCCGCCTGGAAGACGCAGCGGTAGGTGCCGCCGGTGTCGGTGGGGCCCTCCGCGGTGAGGCTGAGGACGGTGTCGCCGACCCCGCCCTGCTGGATGACGAGTTCGCGGCTGGAGTGGCCGGCGGCGTTCTCGATGCCGCCGGACCAGGTGCCGAGATAGCCCTCGGGGATGCCGTCCTCGCCGTTCTTCCCGTCGGTGGGGGACGGGTCCTGGCTGCCGTCGGGGGAGCCGGAGTTGGACCCCGGACCGGCGTCGGTGCCGCTGGTGCCCTTCGCGGGGGACGGCGTACTGGATTGCTTCGGGGATGCCGTGGTGTCGCCGCTGTCGCTCATCAGCGCGTAGACGGAGCCACCGGCCCCTATCGCGACGAGCACCGCGATCACCACCAGCGCGACGGTCGACCCGGTCCGCTTGCGGGCCGGCTCGGGGGCGGGCGGCTGGGGGGCGGCGGGGTAGGCGGGACCGTACGGAGGCGTGGCGCCGAAATCGGGCTGCTGCTGCGGGTAGCCGTACCCCTGGCCCTGGGCGGGGTTCTGCTGTTGCGGATAGCCGTAGGCCTGGTGCTGGGCGGGGCTCTGCTGCTGGGGGTAGCCGTACGCCTGGTGCTGGGCCTGGTTCTGCTGCGGCGGGTAGCCGTAGCCCGGGGCGGGGGTCGGCCCGTAGCCCGGGGCTGGAGTCGGCCCGTAGCCCTGGGCGGGGGTCGCTGCGTACCCGGGGGCGGGCGCGGCAGACGCCGGGGGTGTGGCGGGTGTCGCGGACGTCGCGGGGGCGGTGGGCGTGGCGGGTGTCGCGGACGGGTGCGCGGCCGGAGGCGGCGCGTCCTGCGGGCCCTTCGCCTCCGCGCGGGTCTCCGCCTCCGCACTGCCCTCCGCCTCCGCACGGCCCTCCGCGTCCGGGCGGCCCTCCGCCTTCGCGAGGGTCTCCGCTTCCCCCGGCTGTGCGGGCGTACCCGGCTGGGCAGGGTCCCCGGTCGTCTCCGGTGCCCCGCGCTCCCCGGGCCCCGTCGCTTCCTCCGGGTCCTCCGAGTCGAGCAGTTCCACCGCGTGGCGCCCGAGTTGGGCGATGAGCGCGCCCGGGAGCCAGGGCTCCGTGCTGTCGTCCCCGGCCAGCCGGTCCAGTATCTCGTCGGTCGTCGGTCTGGCCTCCGGGTCCTTGTGCAGGCAGTCCCGGATCAGCTCCACGAGGTCCACCGGCACCCCGGTCAGGTCCGGGTCCTCCTGCGCGATCCGGAACAGCAGCGCGTGCACCCCGCTGGCCGCATCGCCGAACGGGAGCCGCCCGGTCGACGCGTACGCCAGCACCGAGCCCAGACAGAACACGTCGCACGCCGTGGTCACGGCCTCGCCCCGGACCTGCTCGGGCGACATGAAGCCGGGGGAGCCGACCAGCGCACCGGTGCGGGTGAGGCCGCCGTCGGTGACGGTGTCCAGAGCCCGCGCGATACCGAAGTCGATGACCCGGGGGCCGTCGATCGTCAGCAGGATGTTGGACGGTTTGAGATCGCGGTGGATGAGCCCGGCGGTGTGGATGGCCCGCAGGGCGTGTGCGAGACCGTTGCCCAGGATGTGGACCGAGCGTTCGGGCAGCGGCCCGTACGCGCCGGGGGCGGGGCCCGCCGAGAGGATCGTGCGGCCCGAGACGGTGGACTGGAGGGACGGACCGGCGATGTAACCGGTCGCGACCCAGGGCACGTTGGCGTCGGTGTCGGCGTCCAGCACGGGGGCGGTCCAGGTGGAGCCGAGGCGGCGGGCGGCCATCACCTCCCGCCGGAACCGGTCGCGGAACTCCTGCTGCTCGGCGAGCTCCTCGCGTACCAGCTTGATCGCGACGGTGCGTCCACGGTCCGAACGGGCCAGGTACACCTGCCCCATGCCGCCCGCGCCGAGTCTGCCCAGCAGTCGGTAGGCGCCGATGCGTTGCGGATCTACGGAGCCGAGCTTTTCCATGGTGTGCAGTCCTCCCCCGTACGGCGACACGCCGGACGGGTCGAGAATAGCGGCGCGCCCGTGCCCCGTCGGGGGGTGGTGGCCGGTCCGTGCCCGGAAACGGGGCGCTTCGCCCGGATCAGGACGGGCTGTGCACCGCGTCCATGGCCTGCGCCAGGCGTTCCAGCACGCGCACCGTCTCCGCGAAGGCCTCCGGGCCCAGCTCCTGGTTCAGCCGCGCCGCGAACTCCGCGTGGCCGGGGCCGATCCGGGACATCGCGGCGCGGCCCTCCGCCGTCGGGCGCAGGAGCTTCGCGCGGCGGTGGGCCGGGTTCGGCACGTACTCCGCGAGGCCCTTGCCCACCAGCAGATCGGCGATGCGCTGCACGGCCTGGCGGGTGATGCCCATGTCCCGGGCGATCCCGGAGACCGGCAGCGGCTCGGCCAGCACCGCGCCCAGCACCTGCCACCAGGCGGCGGTCAGCCCGGCCGGGCGGGCCAGCTCCTCCGACAGGGAGAGGAACTGGCCGTTCAGCCGGAAGACGCCGAGCGCGGTCCGGCTCAGCCGGTCCTGTTCCGTGCGGCTCATCCCTGGAGCACCTCGTACGCGCTCGGGTCCGAATCGTGGAAGAGGCGGTACCAGGCGTCGAGCTTCTCGCCCTCGAACACCCCGAGGAGGGCGAAGATCTCGCGGGCGAACGCGACCGGCTCGGTCGGCCCGGCGGTGATCAGGAGCCCTTCCTCGTCCGTCACGGCGTCCGCGTCGACGTAGGCCTTACCGCCCCCGTAGCCGGTGGCCGCCAGATAGAAGGACACCGCGCTCGTGTGTGCCCGCCCGTCGAGCAGTCCCTCGCGGGCCAGCCCGGCCGTCGCCCCGCAGATCGCGGCGACCGGCACGCCCGCGTCCAGGAAGGTCCGGGCGGCGCGGGCGAAGGGGGCCAGCTCGTCGCCGGTGTCCCAGAGCCCGGCGCCCGGCAGGATCAGCAGCGCGCTGTCCTCGGGGCGCAGCCCGGCGAGCGCCAGATCGGGCCGCACGGTCAGCCCGCCCATGCTGGTGACGGGTCCCGTCGTCGGGCCCACCGTCCGGACGGTGAAGCCGTGCTGGGTGAGCTGGGCGGTGGTGTGCCCGGTCTCCCAGTCGGCGTAGGTGTCGTACACGGCCAGATGCACGGTCCCGCGGGTCATGGCGTCCTCCTCGGCGGCAAGGATTTCCGTACCAGGATTTCTATGACAACATGCTGTCATCATGGCAACATGTTGTCAATCTGTCGAACCCTCGCGGTGACCCGACACCCTGCCGAACCACCCGCCCCACTCCATATACAAGGTGGCCATACCGGGCCGTGCCCGGCGATGCCTACGCTCGCCGTATGACCCCTCATCCCCGTCACGCCGCCGACCCCGCCGCAGGCGCGGCCGTGAAGGCCGCCGACCGTGCGCACGTGTTCCACTCCTGGTCCGCCCAGGGCCTGATCGACCCGCTCGCCGTCGCCGGCGCCGAGGGGGCGTACTTCTGGGACTACGACGGCAACCGCTACCTGGACTTCACCAGCGGTCTCGTCTACACCAACATCGGCTACCAGCACCCCACCGTCGTCGCCGCGATCCAGGAGCAGGCGGGGCGGATGACGACCTTCGCGCCCGCCTTCGCGATCGAGTCGCGCTCCGAGGCCGCCCGCCTCATCGCGGAGCGCACGCCGGGCGACCTGGACAAGATCTTCTTCACCAACGGCGGCGCCGAGGCCGTCGAGAACGCCATCCGCATGGCCCGTCTGCACACGGGCCGCAACAAGGTGCTCTCCGCCTACCGCTCGTACCACGGCGCCACCTCCACCGCGATCAACCTGACCGGCGACCCGCGCCGCTGGGCCTCGGACAACGGCTCGGCGGGCGTCGTGCGGTTCTGGGCCCCGTTCCTGTACCGCTCGCCGTTCTACGCGCAGACCGAGGCGGAGGAGTGCGCCCGCGCACTCCAGCACCTGGAGGACACCCTCGCCTACGAGGGCCCCGCGACCATCGCCGCGATCATCCTGGAGACCGTGCCGGGCACGGCCGGCATCATGACCCCGCCGCCCGGCTACCTCGCCGGTGTCCGCGAGATCTGCGACCGGTACGGGATCGTGTTCGTGCTCGACGAGGTGATGGCGGGCTTCGGCCGCACCGGCAAGTGGTTCGCCGCCGACCACTTCGACGTCACCCCCGACCTGATGACCTTCGCCAAGGGCGTCAACTCCGGCTACGTACCCCTCGGCGGCGTCGCCATCTCCGCCGAGATCGCCGCCACCTTCGACACCCGCCCCTACCCGGGCGGGCTGACCTACTCCGGCCACCCGCTGGCCTGCGCGGCCGCCGTCGCCACCATCCAGGTGATGGAGGACGAGAAGGTCATCGAGAACGCCGCCCACATCGGTGAGACGGTCCTCGGCCCCGGTCTGCGCGAGCTCGCCGCCAACCACCCCTGCGTCGGCGAGGTCCGCGGCCTCGGCGCGTTCTGGGCGCTGGAGCTCGTCCGGAACCAGGAGACCCGCGAGCCGCTCGTCCCGTACAACGCGACGGGCGCCGACAACGCCCCGATGGCGGCCTTCGGGGCGGCGGCCAAGAAGCACGGCCTGTGGCCCTTCATCAACATGAACCGCACCCACGCCGTGCCGGCCTGCAACGTCACCGAGACCGAGGCCAAGGAGGGTCTGGCGGCACTGGACGCCGCACTGGCCGTGGCCGACGGGTACACCGCGTAGCCCCACCGCCCGCGCGGAGCGCTCCTCCCCTCGTCCCCTCCCCACCGGCCCGTCCGGCGGGCTCGGTCTAAGGTGGCCGAGACCGAAACAGGGGAGGGGCGCTCATGCGCGCGAGCGGAGCTGTCACCCGCAGTACGCTGCGGCAGCAGATCGCGGACGCGCTGCGTGACGAGGTGCTCGCGGGGCGTCTTCAGCCGGGGCGGGAGTTCACCGTCAAGCAGATCGCGGAGCAGTACGGCGTCTCCGCGACGCCTGTCCGCGAAGCGCTGTTCGACCTCTCCGCGCAGGGCCTGCTCGAATCCGACCAGCACCGCGGATTCAGGGTGCACCAGTTCTCCGTCGCGGACTACCGCTCGATGGTGGAGGCCCGCGCCCTGGTCATGGACGGGGTGATCCGGGACGTCTTCCGCGAGCAGCCCCCGTCCCCGGACCGGCAGACGCGGTACCGCGAGGCACTCGTCTCGGTACGCCGCCGGGCCGAGGAAGCCGCCCGCGCGGCACGCGGCGGCGACCTGGACATCCTCATCGGCTACGACCTGCGGTTCTGGCGGGAGCTGGGCGCGCTCGCCGGCAACACCTACATCGGTGACTTCCTGCACCGGCTGCGGGTCCAGGCCTGGGTGTTCGCCGTCCCGTACCTGCGCGGCGACGCGGACGTACGGGACTGGCTCTGGCAGGGTCACGCCGACCTCGTCGCCTCGGTCACCCTCCGGGACCGCGAGGCGCTGCGTGCGGCGGTCAACGACTACAACGGCCACGCGCTGAGCTGGGCGGACCGGCTGGCGGCCGGGGACCCGGACCACCTCGGTCACGCACCGAAGCCTCCCGGGGCGGACGAACCCGAGGACGGGGCACGGCCGGAGGCCTGAGCGGCGCAAGCTCCCGAAGCCGCTCCCGCAGCCGCGCGCGAAGTCGCTCTTGGGGGAACACTGTCCGCGACGTGGCGACCGCATTACGCTGTCCCGAATTACGCTGTCCCGACCATCGCACGCACCCGTTGGAGAGCGAGACTTCGTGGCCTGTGACCTGTGGCTGGTCCCCCTCGTCGATGTGCTGTGCCACAGCCCCGACAACCCCTTCGCCGAGGAAATAGCCGTCTTCGACAAGGCGCTGGGCGAGGCAGGGCTGCCGCCCGTACCCGTCTACGCCTATATGCCGGGCCTGACCGGAGACGTGGCCCCGGTCGCGGGCTTCGACTACGACGCCCTGCACTTCCTGCGCCGCGCCTACCTGCTCCAGATCAGCGGCCTCGCCGTCACGCCCGTGGACGAACTGGGCGGCGACTACGAGCAGTTGCTGGAGATGTTCGAGCCCACGGCCCAGCAGTCCCACCTGGTGTGGCACTACGACCACGCGGGCGCGTACGTCCCCCTGGACTTCGCGTACCCGATCTCCAGCGACGACCTGCTGGCGGGCGGCGGGCCGCTCGGCTCCGCGCACGGGCTGCTCAGGGAGCTGGAGTTCGTCGCCCCGTCCATCGGCATCGACCCGGCCAACCCGCCGGCCGCCCCGCTGCCGCCCGCCGCGCCCACCGAGCTGGAGGAGCCGGCGGTCCCGATCCCGTACGACGACAACCCGTTCGCCCGGGAGCGCCACGTCTGGCTCGGCCTGCACGCGGCGGTCACCCGCAGCCTCGCCCAGGGCTCAATGATCATCTTCAGCTGACGGGGCAGGGCGCGCCCGCCGGAGCCCCGCACCGGCCACCGGTCATTGCGGGGCTACCGGCTGCCGGCCACCGGACTCCGGTTCACCGCGGGGACTCCGGCGGCCGCTGCCGAGGCATGTTCGGCCGGCCCATCGACTGCAGCGGGAACCTCCCCGGCTGCGCACCCTGCTCCGCCCGCCCGCCACCCGTACCGCCGGACACCAGCGCCTGCATCCCCATCGGCGCGGGACCGGCCCGGAACTCCACCATCCAGTCCGCGGTCTCCGAGCGCACGAGCTCCGTGACGTCCTCCGAGAACCGCCGCAGCACACCGAGGCACCGCTCGGCCGCCTCGCTCGCCGTCCCCTCGGTCGGGCCGAGCACCTCCCGTACGCACTCCGAGGCCCAGTCGAACTGGAGCACCTGAAGCCTGCGCTGTACGGCCTGTGCCGTGGCCAGATTCCTTATCCAGCCCGAGGTCAGGCCGAAGTACCGATCACACGCCATGCACGCGGCGCCCAGCAGCAGCGAAAGATAGCCCCAGCCCGCCGCGCCGTGCAGCGCCCCCGTCAGATCGAGCAGCGGCAGCGCGGCCCCCGCCACCGCACCGGCGGCGGTCCCCATCCGCAGCACCCTGGCCCCGCGGCGCTTCCACACCCGGTCGCCCAGATACCAGTCGGCGGTGCGCAGCGCGTCGGCCTCGACCCAGCGGTACAGCTCGTCGAGCCGCTGGGCGGGTTCGCCCCAGTCGCCGAGCGGGAAGGGCGTTCCGGTCAGATCCCGCCCCGGGGCGCCGGAGCCCGTGCCGGAAGGAGGGGCGGAACCGGCCGGACCCGGCACACCGGAATCGTTGCGGGGCGGCCCTTCGGGCTGCATCTCCGGCTGACTCACCGGGGTACTCCTCTGCATGCTGCATTGCGACGCGTGATGTCGACCGCGTCCTCGACGATGGGCGGGATCTCTGCCCTCTGCTCACTGACGCTCGCTGCGACCGGCAGTGCCCCATGCATAACCTTGCGTGACGGTTGGTGCACGTGCGCGTACCGGGACGCATGCCCTTCCTACCGCCGAATGGTGGGCCGCGGGGTCGGAATCGCGGTATTCCCGGGTGCGCAGAGCCTGTGATCAGGTATAGGAGCCCTGCCCTCCTTGACTTGATCTCACTCGAAAGAGTTGCTCGCCAGTGGGTGGGGCGCGCCGCCCGGGGACAACGTAGGCTCGGCGTACCGAAACATTTGTCGTCGAAATGCCTGGAGTGACCGTGATTCCCGGTGGTGGTCAGCCCAATATGCAGCAGCTGCTGCAGCAGGCCCAGAAGATGCAGCAGGACCTCGCGGAGGCCCAGGAGGAACTGGCCAGGACCGAGGTCGACGGCCAGGCGGGCGGTGGTCTCGTCAAGGCGACCGTCAACGGCTCCGGCGAGCTGCGCGCCCTGGTGATCGACCCGAAGGCGGTGGATCCGGAGGACACCGAGACGCTCGCCGATCTCGTCGTCGCGGCGGTCCAGGCGGCGAACGAGAACGCCCAGACGCTTCAGCAGCAGAAGCTGGGCCCGCTGACCCAGGGCCTGGGCGGCATGCCCGGCCTCCCCTTCTGACCCTTGCGACTCCTCTGATCCCTTCCGGCCAAGGACGGGCCGAGGACATACCCAAGACGGTACGCACCCCCTACGGTACGTACCACGACGCGGCCGACCAGGCGGCAGGAAAGGCTCTCCGTTGTACGAAGGCGTGGTTCAGGACCTCATCGACGAGTTGGGCAGGCTGCCCGGCGTCGGTCCCAAGAGCGCGCAGCGGATCGCCTTCCACATCCTCCAGGCCGAGCCCACGGATGTGCGCCGTCTCGCCCACGCCCTCCTGGAGGTCAAGGACAAGGTCCGCTTCTGCGCGATCTGCGGCAACGTGGCGCAGCAGGAGCAGTGCGGGATCTGCCGCGACCCGCGCCGGGACCTGACGGTCATCTGCGTCGTCGAGGAGCCGAAGGACGTCGTCGCGATCGAGCGGACCCGCGAGTTCCGGGGCCGTTACCACGTCCTCGGCGGGGCGATCAGCCCCATCGAGGGCGTCGGTCCGGACGATCTGCGCATCCGCGAGCTGCTGGCCCGGCTGGCCGACGGCTCGATCACGGAGCTGATCCTGGCGACCGACCCCAACCTGGAGGGCGAGGCCACCGCGACGTACCTGGCGCGGATGATCAAGCCGATGGGCCTGCGGGTCACCCGGCTCGCCAGCGGTCTGCCGGTCGGCGGCGACCTGGAGTACGCGGACGAGGTCACCCTCGGCCGTGCCTTCGAGGGGAGGCGCCTGCTCGATGTCTGACCCGCTGCGCGCTCCCCACCCGGTCCGCCTCCCGGCCCCGCACCCCGCCTCTTGCCCGGGGACTCACTGCGGCTTTACGTTCAGCGCAGATATGTTCTACTCACCGTCTCCGACCGTGCCCACGGGAGGTCCCCGCGATGTCTGACGCCACGCTGAACACTGTCACCCAGGACCCCGACGACTTCGCGGTCCAGATCGCCGACCAGATCAAGACGTTCATCGTCGCGGTCACCGAGGTGTCCAAGGTCGAGGAGCCGGAGGAAGCCGTTCCGGTACTGCTGCTCCAGGTCTCCCAGCTGCTCCTCGCGGGCGGCCGGCTGGGCGCGTACGAGGACATCCTCCCGGACGAGCGCTACGAGCCGGACCTCGGCGCCGAGCCGGATGCGGACGGCCTGCGCGAGCGCTTCGCGGTCCTGCTGGAGCCGATCGACGTCTACTCCGAGGTCTTCGACCCGTACGAGCCCCGCAAGGCCCCGGTCCCGGCCCGCATCTCCGACGACCTGGCCGACCTCGTCACGGACCTGCGCCACGGCCTGGCCCACTACGAGGAGGACCGCACCACCGAGGCCCTGTGGTGGTGGCAGTTCTCCTACTTCTCCAACTGGGGCTCCACCGCCTCCGCCGCCCTGCGCGCCCTCCAGTCCCTGATCGCCCACATCCGCCTGAACCAGCCCCTCCAGGCACTGGACGGCCTGGACACCGACCAGGACGCCGGCGACGACGACCTGGCCGAGGAGGCCGGCCGCGTGATGGTCGAGGAGATCGCGGGCCCGCTGGGCCTGCGCCCGGTCACGTAGCGGACCGGGCGGGGCCGAGCGCGGCGCCGGTAAGTTCACTCGTTCAGCTGGCAATATAAGAATTCCCTTCTACTCATGCGCGACGTACGCTGACATGCGGAGCATGAACTGGGAGATCAACCTCCATCCTTCGGTGGAGCGGTGGCTGCTTGAACTTGCTGAGGAGGATCCGGTGACAGCGGATCTCATCGAGGCCGCGATCGACATGCTCGCGGAGAGCGGGCCCACTCTGGGCAGGCCACTCGTTGACCGGCTTCAGGGCTGCCGAACACACAACCTCAAGGAACTGCGGCCAGGCAGCGCCCGTGCCACCGAGGTCCGCATCCTTTTCGTGTTTGACCCCCGACGCCGAGCGATCCTTCTTGTGGCCGGTGACAAAGCGGGCCGTTGGAGCGACTGGTACCGGGATTCGATCCCGGTTGCGGAGGGCCGTTACGAGGAGTACCTGACCAGCTCGGTGGGAGCAGGGGAAGACGGAGGCGTTCGATGACTCAGTACGGCAGTTGGGCCGATGTGAAGCGTCGGTTGCGGGAGAGTAACCCCGAGGCGTCCGAAGCCGGATGGGAGGAACGTAAGCAAGCCGCACGCACTGCCACCGAAGCGTATGTGCTCGGGCATGGCTTGCGTGAAATCCGTGAAGCTCAAGGTCTTACCCAGGCACAGGTGGCCGAGGCGGTCGGGATCTCCCAGGCGCGGGTCTCCCAAATCGAGCGTGGTGAGATCCACAACCTGGAGACCATGCGCACTTACGCCTCGGCGCTGGGAGCCAAGATCACGGTCTCCATCGAGTACGGCGATCGGATCGTGGGCGCGGCCTGATCGCAGGTGACCGACCTGTCGAAGGTGTCGGTCAGAGGCGTTCCGCCCCGGCGCACGCCTCCCGGCCACCGGGCGCCTGCCGCCTGCCTCGACCGCAGGCGTCCGGGGAGAGCGGTCAGGCGAAGTAGTGGATGGTCCCGCGCAGCGCCGGTTCCGCACCTTCGCAGTGCTGTTCGAAGGTGAGGGCGAGCGCGGTGACCTGCCCCGCCGCGTCCGTGGCCAGCTTGGTCACCGTGAACTCACCGTTGCTGTCGTTGCATCCCCCGCCGCCGACATCGAGCGTGGCCAGCCCGTCATCCCCCATCCGGTTCGCCTCATAGGTGCGGCCCGCCTGGAGCGACTGGCCCGAGGGGGCCGCGATGAGCGCGCCCCAGTTCTCCCGCAGGCCGCTGACGCGATAGTCGAGGCGACCGTCCACCGTGCCGTCGAGAGAGAACGTGCCCGTGCCGCCGGTGAAGGTGCGGCTTCGGCCCCCTCCCGCGTAGTCGCCCGGCTCGCTGACGTAGGAGAACGACAACGGCAGCGCCTTGTACTTGACCGTGCCCCGCAGCGCGGGAGCGTCGGGGGCTTCGCAGCGCTGGACGTACGAGGCGTCCAGCAGGGTGATCGCGCCCGTGCTGTCGGTGCTGATCTGGTTGATCGTGTACTGCCCGTACACGATGTTGCAGCCGCGACCGTCCCCGCTCACCGAAAGGCCGGGCGCCCGGCCGGTGGGCCCGGGGGCGCGTTCGGCGTTGCGGAACACGCCGGGGGTGAGCTGGTCGCCCGCCGGTGCCTGCATCTGGATGTTCCACGTCACGTCACCGGACTCGACGACCATCGTGGCGTACGTGGCGTCGCCCTCGACCCGGATGTTCGCGGCCGGAGACCGGTAGACGGACGTCTCGCCCTGGCCCACCCAGTCACCTGCCTCGCTGCGCTGGGTGTAGGCCGTGACCGGCACCGGCTGCCCGGCCGCGGCCTCCGCGACCGGCCCGGACCACAACACGCACGCGCCTGCCGCACCCGCCACTGCGGTCAGTGCGGTTGCCCTGTTCAACGCACGACGCCATCTGAACCACATGACTCTCACGTTCCCCACCCTTCATGTGCACACGAAAGCAACACGCGCCCAACTACCCACGCTGGTAACGAACATGCGCCGTTCTGCTGAGGGAGGTCGCCGAGTTGTTGAGCCGGTCCACGTGGCCCCCGGTCGCGAGTGGGTGCTGCGCGGCAGGGCTTGTCAGGCTAGGCGTCTAGCATGCTAGCATCGCCCTCATGGGTGGTACGGAGGTCAAACAGTTCAACGTGTATCTGCCGGTCGAGCTGATCAGGCAGGTCAAACATCACGCGATCGAGACGGAGATGTCGCTGTCGGCACTGGTGGCCGAGGCGTTGCGTGCGTATCTCGACGACGCCCATGGGCAGCGGCAGCACTCATCCGGAAAGGAGTCATGACATGACGACCGAAGGCATCGAAGCGGTGTTCCTGGAGACCCACAACTGGGGCAGGACCGCGAAGTTCTTCCAGCAGCTGGGGTACGAGCTGGTGAGCTCGGAGGGCGACGGCTCGGGCGTACTGCGCAACGGCGAGGGTGCCTACCTCGTCGTCGTCGAGATCCCCGAGCACCGGGAGGCCGGCATGCAGATGGTGCTGAAGGTGGCCGACGAGGACGCGTTCAAGGCCGGTTCCGCCGCGGACGTCGTCACCCCGTTCGAGGACACGCACTACGGGACCCGGGAGATGACCGTCCGCGATCCCGACGGGCGGTTGTGGAGCCTTCAGGCGCCTCGCGCCAAGAGCTGACGCCCGCCGGTTCCGTGTGAAGGGCCGTGGGGCGGGACGGGGCGTTGAGGGCGACGGAGGGAAGCGCGAATGACTGGATGGCGCGGCAATCCCTGGGCGGTGCTGGTGACGCTCAGCCTGGGGTTCTTCATGACACTGCTGGATCTGACGGCCGTCAACGTGGCCATCCCCAGCATGATGGGCAACCTGCACGCGTCGCTGGACGAGGTGCTGTGGGTGATCAACGTCTACATCCTGGTCCTGGCCGCGCTGCTGATCATGTTCGGCCGGCTGGGTGACGTACGCGGGCCGCGCACCATGTTCATCGGCGGCGTCGCACTGTTCACCGCGGCGTCCGTGCTGTGCGGGCTCTCGCAGGACCCGGCCCAGCTCATCGCCGCCCGCGCCCTGCAAGGGCTGGGCGCGGCGGCGCTGATGCCACAGACGATGGCGATCATCATCGGCACCTTCCCGGCCGAGCGCCGGGGCGTCGCCCTCGGCGTCTGGGGCGCCGTCGCGGGCGTGGCCACGATCGCGGGGCCCACCCTCGGCGGGCTCCTGATCAGTTCGGCCGGCTGGCGGTGGATCTTCTTCGTCAACGTCCCGATCGGCGCGGCCGTGCTCGTCATGGCCGTCCGGCTCGTGCCCGACATCAGACCGGGCCACCGCCGGAAACTGGATGTCGTGGGCGTCGTACTCGCCGCCGTGGCGCTGGGGTGCCTCACCTTCGCGCTCACCGAGGGGCAGCGCTACCACTGGAGCGTCGGCATCTGGGCGCTGCTGGGTGCGGCCGTGCTGCTGCTGGTGCTGTTCCTGACCCACCAGCGCGCCCGCCAGCAGGACGAACCGCTGCTCCCCTTCGGGCTCTTCCGTGACCGCGACTACGCGGTCATGAGCTTCGTGGCCGCGACCGTCCAGGTCGGGATGCTCGGTCTGTTCCTGCCGGTGATGATCTACCTCCAGTCGGTGCTGCACCTCGGCGCCCTCGAGGCCGGACTCGTGATGGCACCGGCGATGGTGGTGTCGGCGGTGCTGTCACCGTTCTCGGGCGGGATGGCGGACCGGATCGGCGGCAAGTACGTCCTGATGACGGGACTGACGCTGTTCGCGGCGGGCCTGGCCTGGCTCGCCCTGGTCGCCGATGCCGGCCGTGTGTGGTGGGAGCTCCAGCCGGCCTTGATCGTGTCCGGGGTGGGTATCGGCTGTGTCTTCGGTCCGATGGTCACGACCGCCATGTACAACGTGGAGCCCGCGATGGCAGGTGCTGCCTCCGGTGTGCTGAACACGATCCGACAGGTCGGCACGGTGATGGGCAGCGCGGCGGTCGGCGCGGTACTGCAGAACCGGCTGGCCGTCTCGCTCCAGGGCGGAGCCGCCTCGTACGAACACGCGGTCGTCGATGCGATGCGGCCGACCCTGGCCCTGCCCATCGTCGTGATCGCGGTCGGCGCCGCCTCGTGCCTCCTGGTGGGGCGCAGGCAGGGCAGCAGGGCGAGCACCGCTCCGGAACGGGCCGGCCTCGGCACATCCGCCTGACGAGCGCTCCGAGGGCGTGTTCTGATCCGCCAGTCGTTCACCTTGCCGACCCCCGCCCGACAGCCGGGGGCCACCGACCGGGGCGGGCGCGGGTGAGTAGATGTGCGCGACACTCGGCGCGCCCACGCCGCGCCCCGTCCCGCAGACACGTGGAGACCGCATGACCGGCTCAGCCCGTACCCAGTCCCAGCCCCGCGCCTCCCGCCCGCGCCGTCTGGGGGCGGGGATCGCCGCGGGCGCGGCGGTGCTGGGCGGGCTGCTCGCGAGTGGCGGTACCGCCACGGCGGACACCGCGACCGGGCTGACGGCCGGGAGCCCCAAGGCCGGGGATCTCCTCGATGTCACCCTGGGCCGGCTGCACCCCACCCAGCCCACCGTGGGCTTCGACCAGATCTACTACAAGCTGGGCCGCTACACCGCGACCAAGGACGAGGCGAACGGCGACCTCAACAAGCGGTTCGACGACTGGTGCGAGACCAACGGGCAGGAGAAGGCCGCGAGCGCGCGGCCGGGCGCCACGCTCTCCGACGCGTCCAGCTTCAGCTGCACCGTCCCTCTCGGCGAGGAGACGGCCGCGACCCGCGCGGCGATGAAGACGGTCGTCGTCGGACCCGGCGGCGCCCTGTACCTCACCGACGGACACCACTCCCTGACGTCGTTCCTGGAGGCGCCCGACGGCGGCCCGGGTACCCACATCAGGCTGCGCGTCGTGGACAACCTGAGCGGGCTCTCCACCGCCGCGTTCTGGAAGACCATGCAGGAGAACAAGTGGGTCTGGCTGCGCGACGAGAACAACCGGCCCATCACCACGGACCAGCTTCCCCAGCACCTCGGACTGGCCCACTTCCACGACGACCGCTATCGCAGCCTCGTCTACTTCACCCGTGACATCGGCTACCAGGCACCCGACGGCGCCGCGGAGTTCCTGGAGTTCCAGTGGGGCACCTGGATGCGTGAGCGCGTCGACCTCGGCACGTACGACCTGGCCGCCCCCGCCTCGTACCTCTCCGCGATCCGCGCCGCCTCGGAGGCGATGTCGGCGACGCCCGGCGACACCGTCGTCGCCGACGGCCGCACCGCCGACGAACTCGGCCGGATGGCGGAGTGGAACAACGGCAAGAAGCCGACCGGCGGCGAGTTCGGGAAGCTGAGCGCCCCGATATCCGACGCGAAGCCCGGCAAGCTCGCGTACGCCCTCGACTACCGGTCCCGGGTCGCCCCCGCCCCCGCCTGCACGAAGACGGTGACCGGCAAGCACACCGGA
Source organism: Streptomyces sp. 840.1 (assembly GCF_003751445.1). Taxonomy (NCBI): domain Bacteria; kingdom Bacillati; phylum Actinomycetota; class Actinomycetes; order Kitasatosporales; family Streptomycetaceae; genus Streptomyces; species Streptomyces sp. 840.1. The sequence goes on from NZ_RJUU01000001.1 coordinate 2,621,669, forward strand.
CCGCTGGTCATCTCCTCCGGCGTCACCTGCCTGGACGGTACGAAACTGACCGGCCCCGTCGTGGTCGCCGCGGGCGCGAGCCTGGTGGTGAGGGGCGCCGAGATCACCGGGCCCGTCCAGGCGGTCGGCGCGCGCACGGTCCAGATCTGCGGCACGTCGCTGACGGGACCGCTCTCGGTGGTCGGCACGAAGGAGCGGCTGACCCTGTCCGGCCCCGGCTGCACCCCGAACACCCTGAAGGGCCCCGTTCAGCTGGTCGGCAACCCGTAACCCGCCGGTGTGGGCTGGGACACATAAGGGAGTGTCCGGGCGATCGGCGGGCAACAGCCTCGTACGAGCAGTTCGGAACGGCGCGCCGGTGATCACGTGGTGAGCGGGACATCTCACCATATGATATCGGCGAGGCGTTTCCGGACTGCTCGTTAAACTGAGCCGACAGCAATGGATTGAGCGAGGAGCGCACGTGGGCCTGGTCGTGCAGAAGTACGGGGGTTCCTCCGTAGCCGATGCCGAGGGCATCAAGCGCGTCGCCAAGCGAGTCGTCGATGCCAAGAAGAACGGCAACCAGGTGGTTGTCGTGGTGTCAGCGATGGGCGACACGACGGACGAGTTGATCGATCTCGCGGAGCAGGTGTCACCGATGCCCGCCGGGCGCGAGTTCGACATGCTGCTGACCGCCGGGGAGCGGATCTCCATGGCCCTGCTGGCCATGGCGATCAAGAACCTGGGCCACGAGGCCCAGTCGTTCACGGGCAGCCAGGCCGGTGTCATCACCGACTCGGTCCACAACAAAGCGCGGATCATCGACGTCACTCCGGGCCGCATCCGGACCTCGATCGACGAGGGCAACATCGCCATCGTCGCCGGGTTCCAGGGGGTGAGCCAGGAGGGCAAGAACATCACCACCCTCGGCCGTGGCGGGTCCGACACCACCGCAGTGGCCCTCGCCGCCGCGCTGGACGCCGAGGTCTGTGAGATCTATACCGATGTGGACGGTGTCTTCACCGCCGACCCCCGGGTCGTCAAGAAGGCCCAGAAGATCGACTGGATCTCCTTCGAGGACATGCTGGAGCTGGCGGCGTCCGGCTCCAAGGTGCTGCTGCACCGGTGCGTGGAATACGCACGCCGTTACAACATTCCGATCCACGTCCGCTCGTCCTTCTCCGGACTCCGCGGAACCTGGGTCAGCAACGAGCCGCAAGGGGACCAGCAGGTGGAGCACGCCATCATCTCCGGAGTCGCCCACGACGTCTCCGAGGCCAAGGTCACTGTCGTCGGCGTGCCCGACAAGCCGGGCGAGGCCGCGGCGATCTTCCGCGCCATCGCGAACGCCGAGATCAACATGGACATGGTGGTGCAGAACGTCTCCGCCGCGTCGACCGGGCTGACCGACATCACCTTCACGCTCCCCAAGACGGAGGGCCGCAAGGCCATCGACGCCCTGGAGCGCAGCCGGGCCGGCATCGGCTTCGAGTCGCTGCGCTACGACGACCAGATCGCCAAGATCTCCCTGGTCGGCGCCGGTATGAAGACCAACCCGGGCGTCACCGCAGGCTTCTTCGAGGCGCTGTCCGACGTCGGCGTGAACATCGAGCTGATCTCGACCTCCGAGATCCGCATCTCGGTCGTCACCCGTGCCGACGACGTCAACGAGGCCGTGCGCGCCGTGCACACCGCCTTCGGTCTCGACAGCGACTCCGACGAGGCAGTCGTGTACGGGGGCACCGGCCGATGACCGCGCGCCGCCCTTCGCTCGCGGTCGTCGGCGCGACCGGGGCGATCGGTGGCGTCATGCTCCAGATCCTTTCGGAACACGCGGATGTCTGGGGCGAGGTGAAGCTGATCGCCTCACCGCGCTCGGCCGGCGGCAAGCTGGTCGTGCGCGGTGAGGAGACCGAGGTCCTCGAACTCTCCGAGGACATCTTCGACGACGTCGACGTGGCGCTGTTCCTGGCACCCGACGAGGTGTCCGAACGCTGGGCGCCGCTCGCCGCGTCCAGGGGCGCTGTCGTCATCGACGACTCCGCCGCCTTCCGGATGGACGGCGACGTTCCGCTCGTCGTCCCCGAGATCAACCCCCACGCCGCCCGGATCAGACCGCGCGGCATCGTCGCGAGCCCGAACTCCACGACGCTGGCACTGATCGTCGCGGTCGGCGCACTGCACGCCGAGTTCGGGCTCCGCGAACTCGTCGTCTCCTCGTACCAGGCCGTCAGCGGCGTCGGGCGCGAGGGCGTCGCCGCGCTGCGCGAACAGCTGTCGACGGTCGCCGGCAGCGAACTGGGCACGAAGCCGGGCGACGTGCGCCGGGTCGTGGGAGACGCGGACGGCGGCCCCTTCGCCGCACCCGTCGCCCTCAACGTCGTGCCGTGGGCCGGGACGGACGCCGGGGACGGCTGGTCGTCCGAGGAACTGGCGATCCGCGACGAGTGCCGCAAGATCCTCGATCTGCCGAGCCTGCGGGTGGCGGCGACCTGCGTGTACGTGCCCGTGATCACCACCCACTCGATGTCCGTGCACGTCCGCTTCGAGAACGAGGTCACGGTCGACCGGGCGCACGAGATCCTGGCGACCGCACCCGGTGTGGTGCTGTACGACAATCCCGGGGCGGGCGACTTCCCGACCCCGTCCGACGTGGTGGGCACCGATCCGACCTGGGTCGGCCGGGTCCGCCGGTCGATGGACGAGCCGAGGGCGCTGGAGCTCTTCGTCTGCGGCGACAACCTCCGCAAGGGTGCCGCACTGAACGTCGCGCAGATCGCCGAAGCGGTCGCTGCCGAATTCCCCGAGTCCTGAATTTCCCCGGTCCTGATCGAACCTGTTTTGTACGTTCTGTGAACGCCCTGTGAGCAACTTGCCGGTCTGAACCTCTTGAGCTGGGGCGTTGCGGTGTCCGACGATGACCTTTCGGCCCGCTGCAACCGCCGGTCGGGCAGCACGCGTCTACGTCGTCACTTCTTGCGCGACGAGACGCACATTCGGGGTATTTGGGGAAGAGCGGTTACGTATGAAGGCATATCGCATGGTGTCAAACGCGGTGCCGTATGCGTACAACCCTGACGGGGGGAAACGTGTCCAACTGGCGTGGCAGAGGTACTCGATATCACAGTGGTGGGCCCCTTGCGCGGCGCTTCGGTGCGACCGCTCAGACGGCCCCGCGCGCCCGGTGGCATGCCGGTGATCGCGCCCATGCCCGCCGCGCACCCGACGGGGCTGCCGTCACAGCGCGAGGGCGCTGAAGGCAGCGTGGCGTCCGGAACTACCGTTGACCATCTCACCGAAACCTATCGCGCCCACTACCGTTCGCTGCTCGGCCTCGCGGCCCTGCTCCTGGACGACACGGCCTCCTGTGAGGACGTCGTGCAGGAGGCGTTCATCCGCGTGCATTCGGCGCGCAACCGGGTACGGGAGCCCGAGAAGACACTCGCGTACCTGCGCCAGACCGTCGTCAACCTCTCCCGCTCCGCGCTTCGCCGTCGCATCCTCGGGCTGAAGCTGCTCTCCAAGCCCATGCCGGACATGGCGAGCGCGGAGGAGGGTGCGTACGACCAGCTGGAGCGGGACGCGCTGATCAAGGCAATGCGGGGGCTGCAACGGCGCCAGCGGGAGGTACTGGTGCTGCGCTACTTCGCGGACATGACCGAGGCGCAGGTCGCCACGACCCTGGGGATATCCCTGGGCTCGGTGAAGGCGTACGGTTCCCGCGGCATCGCGGCACTGCGCGTGGTGATGGAGGCGCAGGCATGAGCCGGCGCGACGGCCACGAGCACGGACGCCGGCACGGGCCCTCATTCGGACATCGGAATGACCGGACTGGAAACGGAATTGTGAATCACGGGCCGGACAGCACCCCGGACAGCACACCGGGTACGGATGGCGATCGGCTGTCCGCCCTCTTCGGCGCCGGTCCCGGTGACGGGTTCGGATCCGGGCCCGGACCTGGATCGGGACCGGGTGATGGTGCCGATGTCGACGAGGACGCGCTGCGCCGGATGATGCGCGGCGCCGTGCAGGGCCTTGAACCCCGTGACGGCAGCCTCGACCACCTGTACCGGGCGGTGCCCGCCCGCCGGGCCCGGCGGCGGCAGGCGCTCGTGGGCGTGGCGGCGGCTGCCCTGCTCATCGGCACCGCGATCCCCGCGTTCGTCCATGTCGCGAACTCCGAAGGATCGAACGCCGCCAGCCCGGCGATCGCCGGTCACGGCGAGCAGGCGCAGGGCGGCAGCGGCGAGGAGCCCGGTCCGGGCTCCGGCGGCGCGAACGACGGTGGTGGGAACGAAGGGCGCCAAGACATCGGCGAGGACGTCCCGGACGCCTCGGCCAGCCCGTCTGTCAGCAGCGGCCAGGGCGTGGAGGGTACGACGGTGGGCGGCTCGGCCGACCCGCAGGCCAGCGTGGCGGCCGACGTGCCGGTCTGCGCACCCGACCAGCTCGGTGTCGCCTCTGCGGAGACCGGCGCGACCGGCGCCGACGGCACGGTGTACGGAACGTTCCGGATCGCCAATGTCTCCGGCAAGAACTGCTCGGTGAGCAGCGGCGGCACGGTGGGCTTCGAGGCGATGGGCGCGGCGGACCCGGCCAAGATCGTGGTCGTCCGGCACACCGAGGGAGACGCGGCGTCCGGCCTGCCCGATCCCGCCGAGGAGGAGGCGACGGTGCTGCTGAAGCCGGAGATGGCGTACGAGGTGCAGTTCGCCTGGGTACCGAAGGACACCTGTCCGACGACCGGCGGCTCGCCCTCTCCGACCCCGACGGACGGTACGACCGGCAGCGCGGTGGGCTCGGCCGGGGCCGGCACGGCCGGCGGGAGCGGGGAGACCGAGACGGGTACGGACACGCAGCTCGGCAGCGAGGACGAGCCGGGGGCGGCAGAGGGCAGCGTCGCCGTGAAGCACACGGCGGAGCCGGGAGCGCCGGTCGCGGAGACGAAGATCAGCAATGCCTGCGCGGGCACGATCTACCGCACGGGCGCGCTGGAATCCTCGCCGCAGAAGTAGCGCAGAAGTAGCGCAGGAGCAGCGCAGGAGCGGCTCGGGATTCGCTCAGCGCAGCTCCCGAGCAGCTCGGGAGCAGTTCGGGAGTCGTGCAGGAGCAGCGCGCGAATCGCTCAGGCGTTTGTGTCCGCGTTCCGGCCCGGGGCGGCCGGCTCCTCCGGGAGCGCGTCCGGGGCCGTTGCCGCCGGGTCCTCGGGGGCCGCCGGGTCCTCAGGGGCCGCCGTCTGCTCGTCCGCGACGAGGCCCAGGCGCACGTCCCGGACGGCTTCGGCCTCGCGCCGGACCAGCCGGAACCACATGAAGAGCACGAACGCCGCGAAGACGAACCACTCGCACAGGTAGCCCAGATTCTGGAAGGCCTTCAGGTCCAGCCCGGTGCCCTGTGCCGCGGCGGCCGGTACGGGGCGCAGGGCGGTGGCCTTCCCGCCCGAGGTGTCGTCGGCCCCTGCCGTGTCCTCGGCCCCCGGGGTGTCCGTCGCCCCCGACGTCCCCGTGGCGGCCGCGCCGCCCGTGCGTACGTCGGACCGCTGGAGTGTCACCCACGCGTCGTACACGTCGTACGGCACGAGGTTGACGAGTGACGCGGCGCTGATCATCCCGACCTGGCCGTCGGGGAGCCCGCCCGTCGCATCGACCCCCGAGGTCGCCGCGTTCTCCGAGGCCTGGAGGTCGCCGGTCACCGTGACATCGCCGGCCGGCGCGGCCGGCACCGGGGTGTGTCCGGCCTTCCCGGGGAGCCAGCCCCGCACCACGGGCAGCGCCTTGCCGCTGTCGGTGCGCAGCATCCCCACGACGTAGAAGCCGGTCCGGTCGTCCAGCTTCCGGCCGGGCACCAGGAACTGGTCGGCGTACCGGCCGGTCGCGGTGGCGGGACGGCCGGAGGTCACCGTGTCGACGGGCAGCAGCTCGTCGATCGGCTTGGCGGCCCTCGTGCCCGGAGCGGGCTGCTTGTCGGCGGCCTCGTGCGTCTGCACGCGGTCCTCGAAGCGGCCGAGCTGCCAGGTGCCCATGAACACGCAGAACGGGATGGCCAGCACGACGAAGAGGTTGATCCCCCACCATCGCGGGGTCAGCAGGAACCGGTACACCCCTCCACGGTACGGTCCCCGCTCCGGCCGTCCGGAGCGGGGGCACCCGTGGGGCCGCCCTTTATCCGGCCCCTACGCGGCCCGGGAGGGCCCTATCCGGCGAGGCCGTCCGGAGCTCCGAGGTGACGGGCGGCGAAGTCGAGCTCCAGCCGCACCTGCTTGATCCGCTCCTCCACGACGAGCGAGCCGTGCCCCGCGTCGTAGCGGTAGACCTCGTGCACCGCGTCGCGGCCCTTCAGCCGGTCCACGTAGTTCTCCACCTGGCGGATCGGGCAGCGCGGGTCGTTGACGCCCGCCGAGATGTAGACCGGGGCCCGCACCGCGTCGACGTAGGTCAGGGGCGACGAGGCCTCGAAGCGCTCGGGCACCTCCTCCGGCGTCCCGCCCAGCAGGGTGCGGTCCATCGCCTTCAGGGCCTCCATCTCGTCGTGATAGGCCGTGACGTAGTCCGCGACCGGGACGGCGGCCAGGCCCAGGGCCCAGTCACCGGGCTGCGTACCGAGGCCGAGCAGGGTCAGGTAGCCGCCCCAGGAGCCGCCGGCCAGGACGAGCCTCGCCGGGTCCGCGAGGCCGGACTTCACCGCCCACTCCCGGACCGCCGCGATGTCCTCCAGCTCGATCAGGCCGATCCGGTGCTTCAGCGCGTCCGTCCAGGCCCGGCCGTAGCCGGTCGAGCCGCGGTAGTTGACCCGGACGACCGCGTAGCCGTGGTCCACCCAGGCGGCGGGCCCGCCCGCGAAGGCGTCGCTGTCGTGCCAGGTCGGGCCGCCGTGGATCTCGAAGACCGTAGGGAACGGGCCCTGCGCCGGGGCCGCCGGGCGCTGGACGAGCGCGTGGACGCGGCCCCCGGGACCCTCCACCCACACGTCCTCGACGGGCACCGACCGGGGGGCCTTCGCACCCGGCGGATCGAGCACCACCGCACCGGACGTGGACCGGACGACGGGGGGCTCTGCGGCCGAGGACCAGAGGTACTCCACCGTGCCGTCCGGGCGGGCGGTGGCCCCGGAGACCGAACCGGTGGGCGTCTCCACCCGCACCAGGGCGCCGTCGGCCGCCGCCGGCCCGTACCGCCACAGCTCGCTGCGGGCCTCGAAGCCGTGCTCGATCAGCAGCGCGGAGCCGTCCGGATACCACTCGGCCCCCACATCGCCGGGCAGCTCGATGGCGAGGTCCGTCTCCGTGCCCGCCACCGGGTCCCAGATCATCGGCTCCCAGCGGCCGCGCCGCTGATGCCCGACCAGCAGCCGGGTGTCCCCGGCCACCGGTGCGAAGCCGAGAACCGCGAGGCCCAGCTCCTTCGTGCCGCCTTCGGTGTCGTCCAGCTCCGCGACCGTGCTGCCGTCCGGCCGCACCACGCGCAGCGCGGAGTGCATCGCGTCGCCGTGCTCGGTGTGCTCCAGCGCGATCAGCGTCCCGTCGTGCGACAGGTCACCGACCCCGGCCGACTCGCGGTGACGGTAGATCTCGACGGGCGCCGCCCCGGGCCGTACGACGTGGACCGTCGTGCCGTCCTCGTCCGTCGAACGGCCTACCACCGCCGTCCCGTCCCGGCCGATCGCGAGCCCGGCGGGGTAGGAGGGGGCGAGACCGGGGGCCGCCGGCTCGTCCTTCACGGCTTCGCCGCCGCGCGCGCCCGCACCCTCGCTGTCGCCCTCACTCTTGCTGTCGCCCGGGGCGGCGTTGAACGGCCGGCGCATCCACACCCCGAACTCGTCGCCGTCGGTGTCGTCGAACCACCAGATGGCCTCGCCGTCCGGCGTCAGCGTGCCGTCCGTCGTCCCGTTGGGGCGGTCGGTCACCTGGCGCTGCTCGCCGGTGGCCCGGTCCCAGGCGTACAGCTCGTACGTCCCCGTCGCGTTGGAGACGAACAGCGCGCGGTCCGGCGCGTCCTCCGCCCAGTCGGGCAGGGACACCCGGGGAGCCCGGAAACGCTGCTCCCACTCCGGGACGGAATCGGTCGTCGAACCAGTGGTCTCAGTCATGCCCACCATTCTGCGCCGGACCGGCGACAATCCGTTCGCCCCGTCCTCAGCCTGTGGATAACCTCGCGGGCATGCATACACCGATACCCGTCGACTGGCGCGATGCCAACCGCGCCATGTGGGATGAACGTGTGCCCATCCACAGCAGCAGCGACTTCTACGACCTGGACTCCTTCCGCGCGGGCAAGGACTCCCTGCGGGCCTTCGAGCTGGCGGAGGTCGGGGACGTGACGGGCAGGTCGCTCCTGCACCTCCAGTGCCACATCGGGCTCGACACCCTCTCCTGGGCCAGGCGCGGCGCCGCCCAGGTCGTCGGCCTCGACTTCTCCGAGCCGGCCGTCGAGACCGCGCGCTCGCTGGCCCAGGACATCGGCCTGGCCCCGGACCGGGCGGCGTTCGTCGTCGCCGACGTCAACGACGCGGCGGAGGCCGTCCCGGACTCCTCGTACGACATCGTCTACACCGGTGTCGGGGCGCTGAACTGGCTGCCCGACATCGACCACTGGGCCGAGACGGCGGCCTCGCTCGTGGCGCCCGGAGGATTCCTCTACCTGGCGGAGTTCCATCCGCTGACCGACTGCCTCGACGACGCGACCGGTGAACGGATCGTGCACGACTACTTCAGCCGCGACGCCTGGGTGGACGAGACCCCGGGCACGTACGCGGACTTCGACGCGCCGACCGTCCACAACCGCAGCGTCGAGTGGCAGCACCCGGTGGGCAGTGTCGTCTCGGCACTCGCGGCGGCCGGGCTGCGGATCGAGTTCCTGCACGAGCACGACACCTCACTCTTCGCACGTTTTCCCGTGCTGGAGCGGCAGCCGGACGGCTGCTACCGCTTCCCGGCGGAGCGGCCGCGCATCCCGCTGATGTACTCGATCAAGGCGACCCGCCCGGCACGGCTTCCCTAGGCCGTGTCCGCGAAGTCCCGTCGTACGCCCGGAGGGCGTGGTCCGCGGCGCCTGGCACGCGCACTCGCCGCGTTGTCGGACTCGCCCTCGTACACCCGGTACGAGGGCGATCCTCCGCCTTGCGATTGCACGCACCAGACGCCGCGGACCACGCCCTCCGGGCGTACGACGGGACTTCGCGGACACGGCCCGGCCCGGCACGGCCTCCCCGGTACGGCGCGTCGGGTGGAGCCGGGCCGACTGTCAGTGGTGGGGTCCAGACTCGGAGCATGACCACGCCTGCTGATCCGCGCGCCGCTGTCGAGAGTTACTGGACCGCGGCCGATCTCCGAGACTGGGACACCTTCGCGGCCACGCTCGCCGACGAGGTGCTGTACGACCTGCCGCAGACCCGTGAGCGCATTCGCGGCAAGGAGCGCTACCTCAGCTTCAACCGGGAGTATCCGGGGGACTGGCGGGTGAGCGTCGAGCGGATAGTCGCCGACCGGGACGGACAGCAGGTGGCGGTACGGACGCTGTTCACGGTCGGCGACCAGGAGCTGCACGCCATCCACTTCTTCACGTTCGACGCGCGGGGGCTGATCAGCGAGATCACCGACTTCTGGCCCGAGCCGTACGAGCCCCCGGCGGGCCGGGAGCATCTCGTCGAGCGGTACTGAGCGCGGCAGGGGGCGACCGGGGCACGGCGAGGGCTCGGGCGGCGCGTACGGTTCGGGCGGCTCGGACGGGGAGCACGGCAGCGGCGCGGCAGGGCCCGGGAGCCGGGGCTCCTGAGCCGTTGCCGCGCCGCTGCTTCCCGTGGTTCCTACGCGGCCGAGCTGAAGGCGGGCAGATAGCCGCCCGACTGTCCCTCGGCCTTGGGGTGATACGAGTTCTCGATGGGGATCGAGACGCTGTGGAGCCACGGGTCGCCGGAGCACAGCTCGTGTCCGGTGAACTCGTCCGCGACGCCGGAGAAGGTGAATCCCGCGTCGGCGGCCTGCTTGGCGATCACTCCGTTCAACACGTCGGACGCGTTGTTGATGGCCGTGCGTTCCGTCTCCGTGAGCCCGGCGACGCAGCTTCCGCCGATCTCGTAGAAGCGCGGGTAGCCGAGCACCACGACATGTGCCTGCGGGGCCTTCGAGTGGATGGACCCGTAGAGCGAGCTCAGACCGGCAGGCAGTGAGCCGTTCATCTGCGAGACGGCCGAGTCCACGCTTGCGAGGCAGGCGTCCTCGCCGGACAGCACGCAGTCCTGCATGACGTCCGCGAACCCGACGTCGTTACCGCCCGCCGTCACGCTGACCAAGGAGGTGGACGAGTTCAGCGGGCCGAGCTGGCTGCCCGCCACCGAGCTCGTGGTGGCGCCCGAACAGGCGACGAAGTCGAAGGAGGAAGGCGAGTGCGCCGCCGCCCAGAGGTAGGCGTAGGCGTTGGTGCTGCGCCGGCAGTCACCGCTGTCGGAGAGGTAGTTCCCCGCCCCGACGCCGGACGAGTACGAGTCACCGAGGGCGACGTACCCGCCGGCGGCGGCCGAGGGGGTTGCCGAGGCCGTCTGGGCCATGCCCAGAGCAGCTGCGGCGGCGAGGATCAGAGTGGATGCGGACGCCCAGAATCTCCGTACTGACATAGCTGTCAGCCCTCCGAAGTGTGGGGGGTGGGTGGGGGGTTGATGGAGCGTCAACCGTTGTAGCAGCTTCCGGTACCAGTCGGTAATAGGCGGGCGGGAACCTGTCGGAATTGCCCGAATGATCGTTCGGTAGCCGTAGCTCCGCGCGTAGATAATCCCCGAACTCCACCCGGAACAAGGGGTTTAGGTCTATCCGATCGTCACTTCGCAGGTCTTCGTCCCACGGCCCGCCCCATGCTGGTTCAGCGGTTCGTCCGGCGGCCTGCCCGCGGGCGGGCGGCCGGACGGCGTGTCCGAATGTGACAGACACCTGTCATTGCGGCCGTGCGCTCGGGCGGTGACGATGGACGCATGTCCTCCAGCACCTGCCGCGTCGTGATCGCGGTCTTCCCCGATGTCGACCTCCTCGACGTCACCGGTCCGGCCGAGGTGTTCGCCCTGGCCAACCGGGAGACCGGCGGCGATGCGGGCTACGAGGTCAGGCTGGCCGGCCCCGAGCGGGGCCCCTTCGTCACGTCGGCGGGGGTGCGTCTCGTGGCGGATCTGGCGTTCGCGGAGGTGGGGGCCGCGGTGGACACCCTGCTGGTGCCCGGCGCCGTCGACATGCGCCCGGAAGGGCCGGTGGCCCGGGTCGACGAGGACGTGGTGGCCTGGGTGCGGGAGACCGCTCCGCACGCCCGCCGTATCGCGTCGGTGTGCGTGGGCGCGCACGTACTGGCGGCGGCCGGTCTCCTGGACGGGCGGCGGGCGACCACCCACTGGTCGACCGCCGCGCAGCTGGCGGCCGACCACCCCGAGGTACGGGTGGACCCCGACCCGATCTTCGTACGCTCCGGCAAGGTGTGGACGGGCGCGGGCATCAGCACCTGCATGGACCTGGCGCTGGCCCTGGTGGCGGAGGACCACAGCGAGGAACTGGCGCTGGTGGTGGCCAGGCAGCTGGTGATGTACCTCAGACGGCAGGGCGGCCAGAGCCAGTTCAGCGTCCCGCTGAGCCGGCCTGCCGCGAGCCGCCGGGACATCGACGAACTGCGGGTGTTCATCACCGGGCACCTGGACGGCGACCTCTCGGCGCCCGCGCTCGCGGAACGCATGTGTCTGAGCGAGCGGCACTTCGCCCGGGTCTTCCACCAGGAGACCGGCACCAGCCCGGCCGCGTACGTGGAAGCGGCCAGGGTCGAGGCGGCGCGCCGACTGCTCGAAGCCACCGATGAGCCGCTGGAACGGGTCGCCGCAGCGGTCGGTCTGGGCTCGGTCGAGACGCTGCACCGGGCGTTCCGCAAGCAGATCAGCACCACCCCGGCCGCCTACCGCCGCCGCTTCCGCACAACAGTCTGAACCGCCCTGCCCGGCCCGTACCGGTTCTCACCTGACCTGACCTGACCTGACCTGACCTGACCTGACCTGACCTGACCTGTCGGTCCGGTCCGCGATGCCCGCTGCCCTCCTGTCCCCTGCCCTTCTGTCCTTCTGTCCCTCTGCCCTTCTGTCCCCTTGCTCGAAAGGAACTTCAGCAATGAGCGTCTCCACGTCCCTGCGCGATGTCATCGGTCTCGACAACACGCTGCCCCGCCTCGGTGCGGCCACCCTGCTCATGATCGACTTCCAGAACACCTACCGCAGCGGCGTCATGGCGCTGGAGGGCTCCGAAGCCGCCCTGGCGGCCGGCGCGCGGCTGCTGGCCGCCGCCCGCGAGGCCGGTACGCCGGTCATCCACATCGTCAACGACGGCGGCAAGGGCGGCCCGTACGACATCCGGGCGGAGATCGGTGCCATCAGCCCCGAGGTGGCCCCTGTGGAAGGGGAGTCGGTCGTCGTCAAGCAGTTCCCCGACGCCTTCCGGGACACGGACCTGGAGAAGGTCCTGCGGGGGCGGGGCGCCGGTCCGGACCTGGTGCTGGCCGGGTTCATGACCCACATGTGCGTCACCTTCACGGCCCAGGGCGCCTTCAACCACGGCTACCGGCCCACGGTCGTGGCCGAGGCCACCGCCACCCGCTCCCTGACCGCCCCCGACGGCGAGGTACTGCCCGCCGCCGCTCTCCAGGCCGCCGCCCTGACCACCGTCGCGGACCTCTTCGGCACCGTGGCCCCGACAGTCGGCCACCTCGCGAACTCACACATCTAAATGTTCAAGCGAACATAATTGTGTTAGAAATAAGGCATGGGTGTCGCTAATCGTCTGGACCTGACCCTGCGGTTGGTGCAGGGCTCCGACCGGGTTTCCGTGTCGGAGCTCTCCCATCGCCTGGGGGTCTCCGAAATGACCGTGCGCAGGGACCTCGACGCGCTTGAGCGCCAGGGGCTGGTGCGCAGGGTGCACGGGGGCGCTGTCGCCACGCGGTCCCGCGAGGAAGGGGCCGGGTTCGCGGCGCGCGAGCCCTGGGAGGCCGCGACCAAGGACCGGCTCGGGGCGGCGGTGGCCGCGATGGTGGAGCCGGGGTCCAGGGTGCTGCTGGATGCGGGCACCACCACCGTCCATGTCGCGGAGCACCTCGCCGAACGGGCCCCGCTCACCGTGGCAGTGCTCAGCCTCCAGGCCGCGGTGAGCCTGGCGGACCGGCCCGGGATCGATCTGCTGGTCGTCGGCGGCCGGTCCCGGCCGGGGGAGCGGTCCCTCGTCGGGCCACTGGCCCTGCGGACCCTGGAGGCGCTGGCCTTCGACTGCTTCGTACTGTCCATCGGTGGTGTGCACGCCGAGCACGGGTGGTCGGAGTTCTCGCTGGACGACGCCGCGGTGAAGCAGGCCGCGCTGGCGGGTGCCACCCGGACGATCGCGGTGGCGGACGCGACCAAGCTCGGGGTGCGCGCGTTCAGCCAGGTCGCCCCGCTGGGCGCGGTCGACGACTTCGTCACCGACGCCGCCGCCGGGGACGCCGCCACCCACCCCAACGGCCCCCACACCCTCGCGGCCCTGCGCGATGCGGGCGTCCGCACCACCCTGGCCCGAACCGGGCCGTGAACCCGGCTCCGCAGGCGGCCCCGAGCCCGTCTTCGATGCCTGTCCCACTGCGAGGAGCACCTGTCATGACCCCCGTCCCGCGCCCCCTGATGATCCTGGTCGCCGGCCCCTACCGGTCGGGGACCGGGGACGATCCGGCCAGACTCGACGCCCATGTGCGCGCGATGAACCGGACCGCGCTGGTGCTCTTCCGCGCCGGGCATCTGCCGCTCACCGGTGAGGCCCTGGCCCTTCCCCTGGTCGAGGCCGCGGGGGGCACACGGCCGGGGGATCCGGTCTTCGAGGAGATCTTCCACCCCGTGGCCGAACGCCTGCTGGCGCGCTGCGACGCCGTACTGCGCATCGGAGGCCCTTCGGCCGGCGCGGACCGGATGGTGGCGAGGGCCGGGGAGCTGGGCCTGGACGTCTACACCGGCATCGACGAGATCCCGGCCGCCCGGTGACCGCCGGCCTCGACACCCCGGACCGGCGCGGGCGCACCGGCCTGGACCGGCACGGCCGCGACCTCACCGGCAACCCGCGCGTCCGCGTCAGGGACGTGGAGGTGCTCTCCTGCGACTGGTACGTCCTGCGCAGGACGACCTTCGACTACCTGCACAGCGACGGGCATTGGAGTCAGGAGCAGCGCGAGACGTACGACCGGGGCGACGGCGCCACGATCCTGCTCCACAACACCGAACGCCGCACGGTGCTGCTGACCCGCCAGTTCCGCCTGCCCGCGTACGTGAACGGGCACCCCGACGGGATGCTGATCGAGACCGCCGCCGGACTGCTGGACGGTGACGCCCCGGAGGAGGCCATCCGCAGGGAGGCGGCCGAGGAGACCGGGTACGTCATCGGCGTCCCGGAGCCGGTGTTCACCGTCTACATGAGCCCGGGGTCGGTCACCGAACGCCTGCACTTCTACGCCGCTCCGTACGACCCCGGATCTTCGGTGACCGCTGTGGCTACGGAGGCCACGGAGGCGGCCGATGGGCACGAGTACGCGTACGAGTACGGGCATGGGGTCGCCGAGGAGGGCGAGGACATCGCGACGGTGGAACTCCCCTTCGACGAGGCCCTCGCGATGATCCGCAGCGGCGAGATCGCCGACGCCAAAACCATCATGCTGCTCCAGTGGGCAGCCCTGGAAGGTCCGTACGGTCCGTCGGGGCCGTACCGGCGTTCCGGTCCCTGACGGCCCTCATCCGTCGGCCGGCTGCTCGCTCAGCACGGTGCTCATGGTGATGGGTTCGCGCCCGATCAGGGTGGCCAGCGTCGGGTCCACGGCGGAGAATTCGCCGGCGCGGGCGGCCGCGAAGATGCCGAGCAGCTGGTCCGCGGCCTCGGCGGGGGCGCCGTGGCCCATCAGCTGCTCCCTGAACTCGGCGTCGGACGCGGTGGTCCTGGTGATCGTGCGGCCCGTGAGCGTGGCGGCGATGCCCGCTATGTCGCCGAACGTGAGCGCCTGCCCGGCGGTGAGCGGCGGCGTGGGCCCGTCGAAGCACCCCTCGTCGGCCAGGACGGCGGCGGCCGCGTCAGCGAGGTCGGCGTGCGCGGTCCAGGTGACCGGCCCGTCCGAGGGGAGCGCGATCTCTCCGGACTCCAGGCCCTGGGCGGCGAACTGCATCGCGCTGGCGGCGTAGAAGCCGTTGCGCAGCGAGGTGAACGGCACGCCGGAGGCGCGCAGCGCGTCCTCGGTGGCGGCGTGGTCGCGGCAGGCCTGGAAGTGCGAGGCGTGGCCGGCGCCCATCTGGCTGGTGTAGAGGATGCGGCGGGCGCCTGCCGCCACGGCCCCGTCGATCGCGGCGCGGTGCTGACGCACGCACTCCTCGCCCATCTTGTCGACGGAGACGATGAGCACCTGGGAGGCGCCCTCGAAGGCGTGGGCGAGGCTGTCGGGGTCGGTGAAGCTGCCCTGCCGCACTCGTACGCCGCGGTCCGCGAAGGCCTTCGCCTTCTGCGGGTCGCGGACGCTGATGCCGATCCGGTCCGCCGGCATGCGCGTCAGCAGTCCCTCGACGACCTGGCGCCCGAGCTTTCCAGTGGCTCCGGTCACGATGATCATGGTGTGCTCCAGTGCTTGGTTCCAGTGGAATCGGATTCACCGTAACACTGGAATTATCAACGGAACCAGCAGGGCTGTATCATCGATACATGTCACCACGTCCACGCGATACCGACAGAGCTACCGGCACTGACACGGGTAACGACACCGGCACTGATGCCGGCAGCGGTGCCGACGTCGAGACCAGCGCGCAGCCCAGGCAGCGGATCATCGAGGCGGCGGCCGGTCTGCTGGCGCGCGAGGGACGCGACGCCGTCACCACCCGCGCGGTCGCGGTCGCTGCGGGCGTCCAGCCCCCGGCGATCTACCGCATGTTCGGTGACAAGGGCGGACTCCTCGACGCGGTGGCCGAGTACGGCTTCGCCCGGTTCCTCGCGACCAAGCACGTGGACCCCGACCCGCCGGACCTCATCGAGGACCTGAGGGGCGGGTGGGATCTGGCGGTCGAGTTCGGCCTGGCCAACCCGGCGTTGTTCTCGCTGATGTACAGCGAGCCCACGCGGCCCACGTCGGCGGCTTTCAGGGCGGGCCTGGACGTCCTCATGGGGCGGATCCGGCGGCTGGCCGCCGGGGGCTGGCTCCGTGTCGACGAGGCGCTCGCGGCGATGCTCATCCACGCCACGGCGCGGGGTGCGGTGCTCACCTGGCTGTCGCTGCCCGAGGACCGGCGCGACCCGGCGCTGCTGACGACGCTCCGGGAGTCCATGGTCGCCGCGGTGACCACTCAGGAGCCTGCGGTGCAGGACACGGGCCCGGCCGGGGCGGCCCGCTCCCTGCGCGCCGCGCTGCCGGAGCAGACGGTGCTCAGTGGCGCGGAGCAGCACCTGCTGAGGGAGTGGCTGGACCGCGTGGCCGCCGAGGGCTGAGCCGCGCGGGACCGTACGCGTTGGGCAGCCCCGGTCCGGGGCTGCCCAACGCGTCGCGGCCTCAGCCGCGCCCGCCGTTGTCGCGCTCGAAGGTGGCGAAGGCCGCCTCCTGGCGCCACTCCGTCGCGGCCTTCGGGCTGGCGGCGAGGTAGCGGGAGCAGCGCGGACCCGGCCGGCCGGCGCCGGGCCGCTCGCCTCGGCAGGCCGGGACCAGCTGGTACCCGGAGGGCGCGGAGCCGTCGGCCCACAGGCTGCGGCCGTCGCGGAAGGCGTACTCCAGCGAGGCGCGGGCCAGGTCCTTCAGCTCGGTGTAGCCGAGGCTGTAGGTCTTGGCCGCGTACTGGTACTCGTGGCTGATGTTGATCCGCGAGACTCCCGGGTCATCGGTGGCCAGGACCACCGGGACGCCGTAGCGGCGGTAGGCGTTGAACGGGTGGTCGTTGCCCGCCACGCCGAGGATCTGCTTGTTGCTGGAGAACGGCACCTCGACGGCGACCTTGCGCTGCGCCATGGTCCGGGCGAGCTGCCGCCAGTTGTCCTCCTGGACCAGGTCCACGCCGTGCCCGATGCGCTCGGCACCGGCGACGAGCACCGCCTCGCGGATGTGGAAGGTCAGGTCCTCGGGCTTGACCAGGCCGGGGGCCAGCTCACCGGCGTGCAGGGTGAGGTGGGCGCCGGGGTACTGGCCGCGCAGGTACTGCAGCATCCGCATCTGGAGGCTGTAGTTGGCCAGCGCGCTCTCGCCGTCCTCGGGCTGTACGAGGTTGACCGCGACGAACCTCGGGTCGCGCTCCGCCAGCCGCATGCCGACCGCGATCTGCGTGAACACCCGCGCCGGAGTGCTTCCCCGGGAGACCTGGGAGACCCACCTGACGGGGAGCCGGCAGCCCGGATCGGGGCGCGCGGTGTCGCAGTGCGCGGCCGCCCGGAACTGGGCGTCGGCACCATCGGCCTCCTTGACCGCGTCGTCGACGACCCGGTCGAGCTGCCCTCCGGCCAGCAGCTTGCGGTGGAAGGCGGCCAGGTCGGCGTCGTAACCGACCTTGTCGGCGAGCTTCTTGGCGCTGTCGGAGGCCGGGGTGACCATGGTCTCCAGATAGAACTGGTTCTGCTCGACCACGGTGTCGGCCACATTGGCGAGGAGTTTGCCCCGGTCCCCGGTCGCCAGGCCGAACTTGCCGAACGTGTCGAAGAAGTGGTCGTGTCCGGACTGGCCGGCCGGGAAGTCCTGCATGGACCAGGCCCTGATGATCTGCTGCCGGAAGGCGGCGTCCGTCCGGGCGTCGGCCGCAGGCCTGGTGCCCGGCCCGCAGGGCGGTGCGACAGCCGTCATCGTCGCGTCGATGCAGAGGCCGTGCTCGATCGCGAGCTTGAGCAGGAACTCGGTGGTGGCCGCGCCCGACAGGTGGTTGTGGAGGTCACCGCCCTTGGGCAGGTCCTCGAAGAAGGCCTTCAGCCGCGCCGGCCTGTTCCGCAGCGAGCCGAGGTACGCGGCGGTCCTGCGCTCGGCCGGGGTCACCACACGGGGCGGGACCTGCCTGGCGCTCTGCGGCGACGCGTCGTTCGCGGGCGCGGCGGCCGCGGTGGCCGGGAGCGACGGGAGCAGGGTCAGAGCGGCGAGTGCGCCGAGCCCGGCCAGGAGACGGGGCTTGGGACGGTGTTTCGTCCGGGTTGTTGAGATCACGGCCGAATGATCGCTTCCGGGAAGGGCATTTTCCCCGAAACGGCATTTATGGCCTGAAACCTCCACTCGATCGAGTGCCTGGGCGGCAGCGACCGGCGTCACGACGTGAGGCCTGCTGATCGCGCCATCCGGTGGAGGCAAACTCGTTCCCGTCCGGGGAAGTTGAGCGGACGCCGTACCTGCCCGGTCCGGTACGCGCGACCGGCCGGTAGGAGTACGCGGGGGTGTGTCCCGGTCCGTGGTCGCGGGGATCCACCCCGTGCGCGGCACGGTTGAATGACCTGAGCGGCCGCACCGGCCGCAACGTCCCGACCGGGGCCCGCCGTGGCGCAGCCGCCGGCGCCGTACGTACGAAATGGAGCATCCGAGGATGGCTCGACACCTGGTAACCAGCGCGCTTCCCTACATCAACGGGATCAAGCACCTGGGCAACATGGTCGGGTCGATGCTTCCGGCCGACGTGTACTCCCGGTACCTCCGCCAGCGCGGCCACGACGTCCTGTACATCTGCGCGACCGACCAGCACGGGACGCCGGCCGAACTGGCGGCCAAGGCGGCAGGGCTGTCGGTCGCGGAGTTCTGCGCGCAGGCGCACGAGGCGCAGAAGGCCGTGTACGACGGCTTCCAGCTGGCCTTCGACTACTTCGGCCGCAGCTCCTCGCAGCAGAACGTCGAGATCACCCAGCACTTCGCGCGCGAGCTGCACAGCCACGGCTTCATCGAGGAGCGGGCGATCCGCCAGGTCTACTCGCCCGTCGACGGCCGCTTCCTGCCCGACCGCTACGTCGAGGGGACCTGCCCGCACTGCGGTTACGACAAGGCGCGCGGCGACCAGTGCGAGAACTGCACCCGCGTCCTGGACCCGACCGACCTGCTGAACCCGCGCTCGGCGATCAGCGGCTCCACGGAGCTGGAGGTCCGCGAGACCACGCACCTGTTCCTGCTCCAGTCGAAGCTCCAGCACGAGGTCGAGGCCTGGGTGGCGCGCCACGAGGACCAGTGGCCGCAGCTGTCCTCCTCCATCGCCCGGAAGTGGCTGACCGAGGGCCTGCACGACCGCGCCATCACCCGCGACCTGGACTGGGGCGTTCCGGTCCCGGCCGACACCTGGCCGGAGCTGGCGGCGGACGGCAAGGTCTTCTACGTCTGGTTCGACGCCCCGATCGAGTACATCGGCGCGACGAAGGAGTGGTCGGACGCCGCCCCGGCAGGCGAGAGCCGTGACTGGAAGTCGTGGTGGTACGAGGCCGACGACACCGTCCGCTACACGCAGTTCATGGCCAAGGACAACGTCCCGTTCCACACGGTGATGTTCCCCGCCACCGAACTCGGTGTCCGCGAGCCGTGGAAGAAGGTCGACGTCGTCAAGGGCTTCAACTGGCTCACGTACTACGGCGGCAAGTTCTCCACCTCCCAGCGGCGGGGCATCTTCACCGACGCGGCCCTGGAGACCCTGCCGGCCGACTACTGGCGCTACTTCCTGATCGCCAACGCCCCGGAGTCGGACGACTCGTCCTTCACCTGGGAGCACTTCGCCGCCACGGTCAACAAGGACCTGGCCGACACCCTCGGCAACTTCGTGAACCGCGTGCTGTCCTTCTCCCGCAAGCGGTTCGGCGACGAGGTCCCCGCAGGCACGGCGGCCGGCGCGGCGGAGGCGCGGCTCGGCGAGGAGACCGCGCGCCTGCTCGGCGAGTACGAGGAGCACATGGCGGCCCTCCAGTACCGCAAGGCCGCTGCCGCGCTGCGCGCCCTGTGGTCGGCCGGCAACTCCTACCTGGAGGAGAAGGCCCCCTGGCTGGAGATCAAGACCGACCCGGAGGGCGCGGCCCTGACCCTGCGCACGGCGATGAACCTCATCCACCTCTACGCGATCGTCTCCGAACCGCTGGTTCCCGCCTCGGCCGCCGCCATGCGCGGCGCCTTCGCGCTGGAGGACGACACCGCGACCTGGGTGACCGCGGAACAGGCCGCTTCCCTGGACGCCGTGCCGGCCGGTACGCCGTTCACCGTGCCGCCGGTCCTCTTCGCGAAGATCTCCGAGGATGACCTGGAGTCCTTCCGGGCGCGCTTCGGCGGAGCCGACGACGCCTGACGGACCGGCCCTGCACCCGCGCCCCCTGAGGGGGCATCAGCCGGCGCCGCCCGCAGGACTGCCGGAGCCGGAGCCGCCATCGGTCTCGGTCTCCGCGTCGGCCTCCCTGGGCTGGTCCGGGGCCGTTTCGGGCTTCGTGTGGAGGACCTCGCGGGCCTGGTCCGCAGAGCGGATCGTGCTCTCGGCGATGAAGTCGAGAAAACGGGCGATGTTCTCCAGGCGGGCCCCGGCCGGGGTGCGGGGGCCGAGGACGCCGACGCCCTGACGTGCGGTCTCCACGATCTGGGCGATGGACCGGGCGCTGGCGATCATTGACTGGTACCAGATGTCGTCGTCGACGACGTAGCGCTCGCGGCGGCGTTCGTCGCGTTCCCGGCGGACGAGGCCCTGGTCGTCGAGGAACGCGACCGCCTTGGAGACGGACGCCGGGCTGACCTGGAGGCGCTGGACCAGTTCGGCCGCGGTGAGACTGCCCGAGTCCGCGGTGTACAGACAGGTCATCACCCGGGCCATCATCTTGGGCGTCCCCGACTGTATGAGGGCGGTCGTGAAGATCTCCTCGTACTCGCGGACCGCCTCGGGATCGCGCCCGTGGACCTGCGCGGGCGCCGCCGATGCCCGGGGTGCGGTCTGCCCGCGCCGATGGGTGCGTTGTTCGGTCGCGCGGTGGGCGAGGTCGGCGCGGTACGTGGTGGGGCCGCCGTTGCGCATCACCTCGCGGGTGACTGTCGAGGTCGGGCGGTCGAGCCGTCTGGCGATCTCCGCGTAGGCCAGGCCATCGGCCAGCCCCAGCGCGATCTGCTGACGTTCCTGCTGAGTGAGCCTGCCTCCGGGCATCGCGGTCTCCTTCATGGTCTGCGGTGCTCCAACATAGCGTTCACTTCCAATCCATTGCAACGCGCACCGGGCATGTTGTTGCGTTAGCTTCAAGACCGTTGCAACAATATTGATGCTCTGAGCTGCACAGATGCATTTTCTATGCAACGAGTGCGTTGCCAGAATCGTGAACACAACGTAGCGTTTCCACTATCAGAAACGGCGAACGCAAGAAGCGCCCGCCGTACCAGAAGGAGAAACGCCATGCAGAAGTTCGACACATCCGCAGCCATCTCGGCCGTACTCGACATCCCCGCCGGACGCATCAGTTTCATCGCCGCCGACCGTGCGGACACCACCGTCGAGGTACTGCCCGCGGACGCCTCGAAGGGCCGCGACGTGCAGGCGGCGGAGCGGATCACGGTCGAGTACGACGACGGGGTCCTGCGGATCGCGGCCGCCGCGCCGAAGAACCGCGTCCTCGGCAACTCCGGATCCGTCGAGGTGACGGTCCAGCTGCCCGCCGGTTCCCGCGTCGAGGCGAACGCGGCCGGGGCCGAGTTCCGGGGCGTCGGGCGGCTCGGTGACGTCGCGTTCGAGGGCGCACAGGGCTCGGTCAAGCTCGACGAGGCGGCGAGCGCACGCATCACCCTCCTCGCCGGTGACATCTCGGTCGGCCTCCTGAACGGCCCGGCGGAGATCAGCACCCAGAAGGGCGACCTCCGGATCGCCGAGGCCGTGCGCGGCGCGGTCGTACTGCGCACCGTGTCCGGCGACGTGTCGATCGGTGCGGCCCGCGGAGTGTCCGCGTCGCTGGACGCCGGCACCACCCACGGCCGGATCGAGAACGCGCTGAAGAACACCGAGGGCGCCGCCGCAGGCCTGAACATCCGCGCCACCACCACCCAGGGCGACATCGTCGCCCGCAGCCTCTGAGGAGCAACTGTCATGACGAACCTGGCCATTGAGGCGCGTGGGTTGTGCAAGTCGTACGGGGACAAGGTGGTCCTGGACGGGATCGATCTGGTGGTTCCGGCGGGTACGGTCTTCGCGTTGCTGGGCCCGAACGGTGCGGGCAAGACCACCGCGGTGAAGATCCTCTCCACGCTGGTCTCGGCGGGTCCGGGCTCGGGGGAGATCCGGGTCGCCGGGCACGACCTGGCCACCGACCGGCAGGCCGTACGCGCCGCGATCGGGGTCACCGGTCAGTTCTCCGCGGTCGACGGCCTGATCACCGGCGAGGAGAACATGCTCCTGATGGCCGACCTCCACCACCTCTCCCGCGCCGAGGGCCGGCGCACCGCCGCCGAGCTCCTTCAACGCTTCGATCTCACGGATGCGGCGAAGAAGCCCGCCTCGACCTACTCAGGCGGCATGAAGCGCCGTCTCGACATCGCGATGACCCTGGTCGGGAACCCGCGGATCATCTTCCTCGACGAGCCCACCACCGGCCTGGACCCCCGCAGCCGCCACAACATGTGGCAGATCATCCGCGAGCTCCTGGCCGACGGCGTCACCGTCTTCCTCACCACCCAGTACCTCGAGGAGGCCGACGAACTCGCCGACCGCATCGCGGTACTGAACAACGGCACGATCGCCGCCCTGGGCACCGCCAAGGAACTCAAGCGCCTCATCCCCGGCGGCCACGTACGCCTGCGCTTCACCGACCCCACCGCCTACCGCCACGCCACCACCGCCCTGCCCGACACCACCCACGACGACGAGGCACTCTCCCTGCAGATCCCCAGCGACGGCAGCCAGCAGGAACTGCGCACCATCCTGGACCGCCTGGACGCCGCCGATATCCACGCCGACGAACTGACCGTCCACACCCCCGACCTCGACGACGTGTTCTTCGCCCTCACCACCACCCCCAACACCCCCAGCACCCCTGCCACCCCGGACATCCCCGGCCAGCCGAAGGAGACCGCACGATGAGCACCCTGCCCCTCGCCGCACGCGACTGCACCACCATGCTCCGCCGCAACCTCCTGCACGCCCGCCGCTACCCCTCCCTCACCCTCAACCTCCTGCTCACCCCCGTCATGCTCCTGCTCCTCTTCGTCTACATCTTCGGCGGCGTCATGAGCGCCGGCATCGGCGGCGGGGGCGGCGACCGCTCCCAGTACATCGCCTACATCGTCCCCGGCATCCTCCTGATGACCGTCGGCAGCACCGTCGTGGGAACCGCCGTGTCCGTCTCCACCGACATGACCGAGGGAATCATCGCCCGCTTCCGGACCATGGCCATCCACCGCGGCTCCGTCCTGGTCGGACACGTCGTCGGGAGCGTCCTGCAAGCGGTCATGAGCGTCATCCTGGTCGGCGCCGTCGGCGTCGCCATCGGCTTCCGCTCCACCGACGCCACCCCCCTGGAATGGCTCGCCGCCCTCGGCCTCCTCGTCCTCTTCGCCACCGCACTCACCTGGATCGCCGTCGGCATGGGCCTCATCAGCCCCAACGCCGAAGCAGCCGGCAACAACGCCATGCCCATGATCCTGCTCCCCCTGCTCTCCAGCGCCTTCATCCCCCTGGACACCATGCCCGCCTGGTTCCGCCCCATCGCCGAGTACCAGCCCTTCACCCCCGCCATCGAAACCCTGCGCGGACTCCTCCTCGGCACCGAAATCGGCAACAACGGCTGGCTCACCATCGCCTGGTCCCTCGCCCTCATCGCACTCGGCTACCGCTGGTCGACCACCACCTTCAACCGCGACCCGAAGTAACCCGAACGAGCCGCCACAACAACGCAACACGAACCACAGCACTCACACCAGCCAGCACCACCAGCCCAGCCCCCCAGTACGACCCAGCACCACCCACTCTCCTCAGCAAGCCAGCAAGCCAGCATCCCCGGCCTCACCGAACCCGCCACCGCAGCAGATCAGTCCGCGTCCGCGCTGGACAGTGCCTCGGTAATCATGCGGGTGGCGAAGTCGGGGTCGTCGGCGATCCGGTTGATGTGTTCCGCGAGCAGGAACGCGGTGACCTCAAGGGGAGTCATCTCCTCGTCGGTCCAGTCCCCGTACTGCATGCGCCACAGGTTGGGACTCAGGCCGGTGCCCGCGGCGATCACCAGGCCGGCCATGGTGGGGATGACCTCGGGACGGACACTCCTGGGCATCATGCGCATCGAGGCGACGAGGGTGGGCACCACGTACTCGATGACGTCCTTGTCGTGCTGCTCGTGCGTCATCCGCAGCCACTTCATGAACATGAAGATGAGCGTGCACGCACCGTCCAGCAGATCCTGAGCCCCCTCGGGCCCCAGCGAAGCGGCGAACTGGTCGACCATCTCCTGTTGTCCGGGGTCGGTCGCGGTCCTGCCGTCATGGACGCACCGGAGCCTGGAGTCGATCATCATGATCGCCGTACCCACATCGCCGGCGGGAGCGTTCTGGGGATCACAGGGCGATGACACAGGGTTCCTCCTCAGTTGCCCACCGTGGGCAGTTCGGCGGATTCGACAGTAGACCGCCGACGCGGCGCGGGTCCCGGAAATCCCCCGCTAGGGCCTCTCGGCAGCCGCAGACGCGGCCGGTCCGCACTCCTGGTCCGACAAGAGCGGCGTCATCGATCCTCCCGGTTTCATCAGTTGGGAGGAATCAGGATCCTGCCGGTGCGCAACATGAGATCGAATGGATACTCTCCGTTACGCCGGGCGGAGGGGCGACAGGCCACCGCGCTCCAGAGAGGTACCGGTCATCATGGACGCCATTCTCCGCGCGACAGGTGTGGAGCTGCTCTACGGCACACAACGGGCCGTGCGCGGAGTGGACTTCGCGTTGAGCGCCGGTGAGGTCTGTGCGGTCATGGGTAGCAGCGGTTCGGGGAAGTCGTCGCTGCTCTACTGCCTGGCCGGAGTCCTGGCGCCGACCTGCGGGGAGGTCTCCTTCGACGGAGTCCCGCTCCAGCAGCTCGGTGACGACGAACTGAGCACGCTGCGCAGAGAGCGGTTCGGGTTCGTGTTCCAGTACGGCGAGCTTCTGCCGGAGTTGACCGTCGAGGAGAACGCGGCACTGCCGCTGCGCCTGGCCGGCCGCCGCAAGTCGCAGGCCCACGAGGAGGCCGGGGAGATCCTCGGCCGGCTGGGGCTCGCGGAGTTGCGTCAGCGCAGGACGTCGCAGATCTCGGGCGGGCAGAGCCAACGGGTCGCGGTGGCAAGGGCTCTCGTCCACCGGCCCGCCGTGGTCTTCGCGGACGAACCGACCGGCGCCCTCGACAGTGCCAACGCAGAATCCGTACTGGAAGAGTTCCTGGCCCTCGCGCGGTCCCAGGGCACCGCCGTGATGATGGTGACGCACGACGCCGCTGTGGCCGCCCGCGCGGACAGCCGCTACACGATGGCCGACGGAGTGCTGGCCAGGCGGGCGGCGGTGTGAGTTCCCGGTCCGCGATCACGTTCATGATCGGGCTGCGACTTCTGCGCGGCACCGGTCGTGCGGGGCAGGCCCGCTTCCTCCTGATGACTCTGGGCTGCGCCATGGGCGTCGCCTGTCTCGCCGCGGTACTGACCATCCCCGCGATCCTTTCGGCCCACGACGGCAGGGCTGCGGCCCGCGAACCGCAGCCGGTGACCGGCGTTCAGCACGCCCGGTCCGCAGAGGACACCGTTTTCCTGACCCGTCAGGACCCGTACGGTTCGCTCCCGTTCACCCGGGTCTTCCTCAGCCACCCGGCAGGCGACTCTGCGGCAGCCTGCGCGCCGGCCTGCCCGCCCGGCATCGACCACCTGCCGGCAGCCGGAGAGGTGCTCGTCTCCCCGAGGCTGCACGCGACGCTCGCCGAACAGCCCGCACTCGCAGGCCTGCTCCCTGGCCGGATCACCGACACCATCGGCCCGGAAGGTCTCACCGGCTCGGACGAGCTGTACGCCTACATCGGCCGCACACCGGGTCAGCTGCCTGCCTCTGCACGCCCACTGGCGAGTTTCGGCTCTGCCTGGACCTCGACTCCCGCTGTGGACTCCTCCACCCTCGACATCCTGCGCTTCGCCCTCGGCTGCCTCGTGCTGCTGCCACTGGGCGTGTTCCTGTCCGTGTGCGCCAGGCTCTCCGCCGAGGCCAGAGCCCGACGGCTCGCCGCGCTGCGACTGCTCGGACTGAGCGTGAAGGGAACCTTGCGGGTCAACGCCGTGGAGACGGTGGCCGCCGCCCTCCTCGGCGCGCTCCTCGGTGTCCTCGCGTACGCCTTGGCCAACGAGGTTCTCGCCCACGTCGGGCTGCCCGGCCTCCAGTGGTACCCGCCCGACGGGCGCCCCTCCGCCGCCGTCCTCGCGGTCTGCCTGCTCGCCTGTCCCGGTCTGGCCTGGTCCGTCGGACGGCATCGCGCCCGCGAGGCCGCGCTCCGCCCGCTACAGGTACGCCGGGGTGCCCAGCCCCGCGCCCCGAAGAAGTACGGGCTGCTCCTGCTCCTGCCCGGACTCGGGGTCATCTGCGGCTACTGCGTACTCGGCGTGCTCGGCCGGGACCCCTCCGGCGGACCGGCCAACGCGGTGCTCGTCCCCGTCGGAGTCCTGCTGACCGGAGCCGGACTCGTCCTCGCGCTCGCGCCGGCCACGGCCTGGCTCGCCCGCCGGCTTGCCGGCACCACCCAGTCCCTCCCCCTGGCACTCGCCATGCGCCGCAACGAAGTCGAGCCCGGCAGTTCCCTGCGCGTGGTCACCGGACTCGTCCTCCTCGTCTACGCCGCCTCTCTCGCCCAGGGTGTCCTCGTCGAGCTCGCCCACATCAGCCGACCCACTTCTCCCACCCAGGAATACGCCCTCCCTCTAGGCGATCTGAGCGAAGGGCAGCGCACCCGGGTGCGTCAGGTCGAGGGCATCCGGGCACAGGCCCTCGCGATGGACTCCTGGATTCCGAGGGCCAGCTCCACCACACCCCGTATCACCGCTGTGGTCGCCGACTGCGGCCAACTCGCCGCATTCACCGCGGTGCCGGTCCGAGAGTGCGTGGACGGCGAGGTGCAGCGCCTGACCGACTCCGACATGGCCGAGGACCCCGACGCCCGGCCCGGTCGCACCTATCCGTTCCTCCTGAGCACGGGCGGCAGCCGGCAGCCGGGGGAGAAGAAGCTCCTCGTCACGCTGCCACGGGACCACCTGGTCATCCGCGCCCGTCGGCCCTCGGCCTTCGTCGGTGCCGACATCCTCATCCCGCCCTCTGCGCTCCCGGCAGGACGGCATCCCGCAACGGGCCGGCTGCTTCTGCTGTCGAGTTCCACGCCGCACACCGTACGGACGGCACTCGACGGCCTCGGCACCATCGCTCCCACCGCGGAGATCGAGGCCGTGGGCGTCAATATCGAATCCCTGCAGCAGATCACCGTCATCAAGAGCCTCCTTGCGACCGGCATGGTCCTGGGCCTCGCCATCGGCGTCGCCGCCTTCGCGGTGTCCGCCGCAGACCGTGCCTTGGAACGCCGAGGCCGGATCGCCACGCTCAACCTCCTCGGCGCCCGCCCTCCGACCGTCCGCGCGGCCCAGTGCATCCAGGTCCTGCTCCCGCTCACCATCGGCCTCGCCGGCGCCCTGGTGGCCGGCCGTCTCGCCGAGTCCAGCTACCTGATCACCGGTGGAGGCACAGTCCACTGGGACGGCGACGGCCTCCCCCTCCTGGCCGCCTGCACCGCCGGAATCCTTCTCACCGCCGCCCTGGCCTCGCTGCCCCTCACCCGCCGCCACGTCGAACTCGAACACATCCGGCGAGACTGATTCGGAACATCCGATGCGACTGATCCAGGCAGACGGCCCCTCACCTGCACACCCAGAAGGTCACGCACACGAAGAACGTCACCCACGTAGGAACGTTCCTAGGTGACTGACCTGATGCTTCACGAACGCGGACCGGCCGCCGTGGTCGAGCTGCAGCGGCACGCGATGCGCGAGGAGGCCGCCGAGGCTCCGGATTTCCCTGAGTTCGGCGCTCATGGAAGCGGCTCATGCTGAACCGATGCTGCGGCAGCTCTACGTGTTCTCCAGCCACTGGACGCTTGGCTTCAGCTCCTGCACCGGTTCCCCATTCCGCGCAGAGGCGTGCATCACCCCGCCATGAAACGGCAGTCCGTGCGGCGTGATGAAACACCTGCGGGCCGAGTTCCGCGGCGGGACGGCCACAGCCGAAGAGGCTGTCGCCATGGCGGTGTCGCACCTTCTCACCGGCCTCGGCCCGGCCGCGGAGGGGGCCGCCGACCGAAATGCGTGACGGTGCTCGTCCCCCATACCGCGACTCCGCCGACCTGAAGGCCGGGGGCTGACGTGTCAGGGTTCCAGGGCCGTGAGGTGTCGCCGGGCCGTGGCCCATACGTCGTCGAACTCCTCGGAGGTCAGCGGTTCCTCGACGTGCCCCTCCCAGTCGGAGACAGGCAACTCGGCAGTGAACCCGTACCGGGCGTCGTCGTCATCGGCAGATGCGGCCGCGATGGGGCGCAGCGCAGGCCCTTCGAGTTCGACCTGCCGTCTCACCCATCCATCGTCGCCGGCCTCCACGTAGAACCACGTGTCTTCTTCGCCCCAGTAGCTGCGGAACCATCGCGTCACCGGCTCATCCTTACCCACGGCTGCCGCCCTCCGGCAGGCTGCGGTCTTCGGTCAGCCGGCCGGAACCCGAAGGCGTGGGGCACACCGAAGAGGCAGGGGAGTGCGTCGTAGGCGTTGCCTCTGTTCAGGAGGGGCGGGGCGGGGTGATGGCGGCCATCCGGACTGCTTCCTCGTCGCCCTCACTCCATAGCTGTGCTCCCGGCCTGCACTTGATCATTCCGCGCAGGGCGGTGGGCGCGAGCGGATGGTGGCGGGCAGGGGTGTGGCTCGGCGTCCGGAATCCGCGGCGGCCTCTCTCTGCGGATTTCTCCCAAACGATCACCGGAGACGCAGCAGGGGCCTGACCCGCGATGCGGATCAGGCCCCTGACCTGGTGTTTTAGCTGTCGGGGTGGCGGGATTTGAACCCACGACCTCTTCGTCCCGAACGAAGCGCGCTGCCAAGCTGCGCTACACCCCGATCGCCGCCGGTCTCCCGGCGACATCGATTACTTTAGCCCACCTGCGGCCGGAGACGAAATCCGGTTTTTGTGCCGGTCGAGGTGTGAGTGAGGGGTACCGGGGTGGGGTACGTCTGGGGGTGTGGGCGCACGGGGGCGTTAGAGGGCTACGCGTCCCGGGGTGTCAGGGTCAGCAGCGTCGCCTCGGGAGGGCAGGCGAAGCGGACCGGGGTGTAGCGGTTCGTGCCGCAGCCGGCCGAGACGTGGAGGTAGGCGCGGTTGCCGTCGACCGAGTGGGAAGAGAGGCCCTTCACACGGTCCGTGTCCAGGTCGCAGTTGGTGACCAGGGCTCCGTAGAAGGGGATGCAGAGCTGGCCGCCGTGGGTGTGACCGGCCAGGATCAGCGGGTAGCCGTCCGAGGTGAACGCGTCGAGGGAGCGCAGGTAGGGGGCGTGGACCACGCCGATGGAGAGGTCGGCGCCCGTCTCGGGGCCGCCGGAGACCTCCGCGTAGCGGTCGCGCTTGATGTGCGGGTCGTCGAGTCCGGTGAAGGCGAGCTCCAGGCCGTCGACCTTGAGGCGGCCGCGCGTGTTGGACAGGTTCAGCCAGCCCGCCGTGTCGAAGGCGTCCCGCATGGGCTCCCACGGGTTGTGGATGACGTTGACCGCGGGTGCGTTCCCGTTGAGGCCGTGCTTGCCCGCCGTCTTCTCGAAGAGGTAGCGGACGGGGTTGCGGAGCTTGGGGCCGTAGTAGTCGTTGGAGCCGAAGACGTACACGCCCGGGAGCTCCATCAGCGGGCCGAGTGCGTCCAGCAGCTCCGGGACAGCTTCCGGGTCGGAGAGGTTGTCGCCGGTGTTCACGACGAAGTCCGGTCGCAGTCCGGCCAGGGACTGCAGCCAGGCGCGCTTCTTCCGCTGGCCGCTCACCATGTGGACATCGGAGATCTGCAGGACGCGCAACGGACGTGCTCCGTGCGGGAGTACGGGGACGGTGACCCTTCGCAGGCGGAACGAGCGGGCCTCGAATCCGGCTGCGTAGGCGAGACCGGCGGCGCCGGCCGCGGCGGTGACCGCCGTGATTTTCAGGGGTACTCCGTAGCGTGCGCGCATGCGCCCATCGTCGCAGACAGCGCGGGCCGACGGGAAAACCGGCGGGCGCCGGGCGCCCCGCACCTGCCACAATCACCACATGACCACGCTCAAGTCCAAGCTCAAGGAAGACCTCACCACGGCCATGAAGGCGCGCGACGAGCTGACCTCGTCCACGCTCCGGCTGACCCTCACCGCGATCACGAAGGAGGAGGTCAGCGGCAAGTCGGCCCGCGAACTCTCCGACGACGAGGTGCAGAAGGTGATCGCCAAGGAGGCGAAGAAGCGCCGCGAGGCGGCCGAGGCCTTCGCACAGGGCGGCAGGGCCGAGCAGGCCGAGCGGGAGAAGAAGGAGGGCGAGCTGCTCGACGCCTACCTCCCGCAGCAGCTGAGCGACGACGAGCTGTCCGCGATCGTGGCCTCCGCGGTCGATGAGGCGAAGGCGGGCGGCGCCGAGGGCCCGCGTGCGATGGGCGCCGTCATGAAGATCGTGAACCCGAAGGTCGCCGGGCGGGCGGAGGGCGGCCGGGTGGCCGCCGAGGTCAAGAAGCTCCTCGCGGGCTGAGACGCCGGGGCCCCCGCAGGGCCTGCGGGTCCGGTGGGTCCGGCGGGCCTGTGAGCCGTCGAGTGTTCTGGACATGAAGGTGGGGCGCCCCCGGCTCGGGGGCGCCCCACCTTCATGTGCGCCGTGACGACTACCGCCGTGGCACTGGCACTGGCACTGAGACGGACAAGGTCAGGGGCCTTGCGTCCCGCCGTTGCCCTGGCCGCGGCCGTGGCCGTTGTTGCCGCCGAGGAGGTCCGGCGGAATGCTGATGCCGGGGAAGGGGTCGTCGCCGCCGGGCTTGTTGTCGTCCTGGCCCGGCTTGTTCTTGTCCCTGTCCTTGTTCTTTCCCTTGTCTTCCTTCGGCTTCGCCCGCGGTACGTCGACCGCGTTGAAGGCCGGGGTCTCGGAGGCGTTCAGGGAGCCGGTCATCGCCGTCTTCCAGATCGGACCGGGCAGACAGCCACCGCAGACCTCGTCGTAGTACTGGCCGCCGATGGTGATGTTGCTCATCGGGAGCTGCCTGGCACCGTCGCTGCCGACCCACACCGCCGTGGACAGGTTCGGCGTGTAGCCGACGAACCAGGCGTTCTTGCGCTCGTCGGTGGTACCGGTCTTGCCCGCGTTGTCACGGTCGCTGAGGCCGGCCTGCTGGCCGGTTCCGTCCGCCACGACGCCCTTGAGCATCTGGTTGATGGTGTCAGCGGTGTGCTCGCTCATGGCCTGCGTGCACTTCGACTTCGGTACGTCGAGCTGCTTGCCGGTCGGGCTGGTCACCGAGAGGATCGCGATCGGGGAGCAGTACTTGCCGCGGTTGGCGAAGGTCGCGTACACCGAGGCCATCGCCAGCGGTGTCGACTCCTGGCCACCGAGGGTGGTGGAGGCGACCGGCTGCAGCGGCTTGTTGTTGCCGCGGATGTAGCCGACCTTGTCCGCCATGGAAAGGGTCTCGCAGAGGCCCGCCTTCTGCTCCAGCTTCGCGAAGTAGGTGTTGATCGACTTGCCCAGCGCGCTGGTCATGTCGAACGTGCCCTTCTCCGACTCCAGCTCGTTCGACACCTCCCACGGCCGGTTGTCCGCAGGCCGGTTGTCACAGGTGCGGAAGCTCTCGCCGGGCAGCGAGATCTGGTGGTCCGAGGTGAAGTCCTGCGCCGGACTGATCCCCTTCTCCAGTGCCGCCGCCGCGGTGATCGGCTTGAAGGTCGACCCCACCTGGAAGCCGGCGTAGCTGCCGCCCATCTTGTGGTCGACGTTCAGGTTCAGCACGGTCTGGTGCTTGGACTGATCCAGCCCGTACGGGCGGGACTGGGCCATCGCCGTGATCTGACCCGTGCCCGGCTTCACCTGGACGACGGCGTCGGCGATCTTGTCGTCCTTGTTCACGCGGGAGGTGGCGGCCTCGTTGGAGGCGGCCTGCGAGCGCGGGTCCAGGGTCGTCTTGATCGTGAGGCCGCCGGTTGCCCAGAGCTTGGCGCGGTCCTTCGCCGTCTTGCCGAAGGCGGGGTCGCCCGTGACGATCTGCCGTACGTAGTCACAGAAGAAGCCCGAGCCGCTGACGGCGGTGATGCAGCCGTTCTGCGGCCGCTTGACCTTCAGCTTGATCGGCGTCGCCTCGGCCTTGGCGGCCTCGGCCTTCGAGATGTCCCCGACATCCGCCATCCGCTGGAGCACGGTGTTGCGACGCTTGGTCGCCTCCTCCGTGTCGTTGACGGGGTCGTAGCGGCTGGGCGACTGCACGATGCCGGCCAGCAGCGCCGCCTCCTCCACCTTCAGGTCCTTCGCCGGCTTCGAGAAGTAGCGCTGCGAGGCCGCCTCGACCCCGTAGGCCTGCTGGCCGAAGAAGGTGATGTTGAGGTAGTTCTCCAGGATCTTCTTCTTGCCGAGCTCTTCCTCGACCTGGATCGCGTACTTCAGCTCCTGGACCTTGCGGCCGAGCGTCTGCTGGGTGGCCTCGGCGACCTTGGCCGGGTCGTCGCCCGCCTCCTCGACGAAGACGTTCTTCACGTACTGCTGGGTGAGGGTCGACGCGCCCTGCGCGGTCCCGCCCGACTGAACGTTGCGGTTCATCGCGCGCAGGATGCCCTTGAGGTCGACCGCGCCGTGCTCGTAGAAGCGGGAGTCCTCGATCGCGATGATCGCCTTCTGCATGTACGGCGAGATGTCCTTCAGCGGCACCACCGTGCGGTCGCGCGAGTAGACCGTCGCGATCTGGCCGCCCTGGTTGTCCAGGATCGTGGTTCGCTGCATCAGCGGCGGAGTCTTCAGATTGGCCGGGATCTCGTCGAATCCGTCGACCGTCCCCTTGGCGGCGAGACCCAGTGCTCCGGCGGCCGGCAGCGCGATGCCCGCCAGGACCACTCCGGAGAGTGCGGCGACACCGAGGAACTTGGCGGCCTGCTGGGTCGTCGTGAGACCCCCGCCCGAGCGCTTCTTTGGCATGGGGGCAGCCTACGTTCTCATTCGCCGGACACACGTATATGCCTTGGCCTAAGCTGCTCTCAACTGTCACAGCAGTCCGGTTTTGTATCAACCCCCCTGCATGACCCTGTGCATGACCCGACCACGATTAAGGCGCTCCCGAAATCGCCTCGTGTGTCATCGAACGTCCGTTGTGTCTCAGATGGTCTGTCCCGATTCTCTCGGGATAGTCGCGGATGTCCTCACCTCACTCCCCTGGGTGATCTGCCGCATACGCATAGTCCGTTCGGGCCATTCAAGATTGGGCCCGAAGGGGGTGTTGTGCTGTCGCCACCTTCCGTAACGTCCTCAACTGGCAGCGGTGAATATGCCGCTGTCGCCGTGGGGGAGCCTCGATTCGGGAGAGGACGGCGCCGGGATGGGCTGGGTAACCGACTGGAGTGCGCAGGCAGCCTGCCGCACTACCGATCCGGATGAACTGTTCGTACAAGGGGCAGCGCAGAACAGGGCCAAGGCGGTGTGCACCGGATGTCCGGTGCGGACCGAGTGCCTGGCCGATGCGCTGGACAATCGCGTCGAGTTCGGCGTGTGGGGTGGGATGACCGAACGGGAGCGCCGCGCACTGCTGCGCAGGCGACCGACCGTCACGTCCTGGCGCCGGCTGCTGGAGACCGCACG
Organism: Streptomyces sp. 840.1; assembly: GCF_003751445.1. Classification (NCBI taxonomy): domain Bacteria; kingdom Bacillati; phylum Actinomycetota; class Actinomycetes; order Kitasatosporales; family Streptomycetaceae; genus Streptomyces; species Streptomyces sp. 840.1. Next base: position 2,655,433 of record NZ_RJUU01000001.1, read on the forward strand.
CAGCGAGTACGAGCGGTCCACGGGCATCCTGCCCGTGGCGATCGGGCTGGAGGACGACGAACTGCACGAGACGCTCGCCGCCGTGGGGTGACCTGGGCGATGGGCGACCGGTCCGGCCCGGGGGACGGACGGACCGCATGGTGCGGGTGGGGCCTCACGTGCACGGGTGGGTTCTGATCCACACGCGTGGGTTCTGACCCCTTACGGATGCTGATGCGCGCTGACCTGTGCTGATGCCTGCTCGGGCTACGGCTCGGGCTATGGGGTGTCTACGCTGCTCCGGCCGGAGCTGAACCGGTCGCGAGCCGGTCGCCGATGGCCCGCAGCCCCGCGAGATCATGGACATCTCCGGGCAGCGCGGCCACCGCCGTTACGGCCACCTCGGGATGCAGCGCGGTGAAACGGTCGCGGGTGTGCTGTTCGCGCGCGACCACCTGCATCCTTTCGGCGTGCAGATGCAGCAGACCGGCAGTCAGCTGCTCGATGGAGACAGCGGAGTCCGCCGGGGCGCCTGAGTCGGCCGAGGCGGTCGAAGCAGTCGAGTCGGCTGAGACAGGGCCGACAGCGGGCAGAGCGGAGGCATCTGCGTCCGCGTCGGTGGGCTCGTACTCCGAGGCATGCTCGGACAGGTCGGGGGTGGCGGCTCCAGATGTGTCCGTGGGCTGTGCGGTCCCGGCCGCGGGGGAGTCGGCGGGCTCACGAAGTCCAGCCTTCCCGGCCCTCTGATCCACAATGCCGGCTGCATCAAGATTTTCTGCGGCATCCAGCGCCTGCCCGGCCGAGAGCCGGGCGGCCTCGCTCCCGTGGACCCGGTTGAGGACCAGCCCCGCCAGCGGCATGTCCTCCGCGGCCAGCCGCTCCACGAAGTACGCCGCTTCGCGGAGCGCGTCCCGCTCCGGCGTCGCGACGACGAGGAATGCCGTGCCGGGTGCCTGAAGCAGCTTGAACGTGGCATCGGCGCGGGTACGGAACCCGCCGAACATCGTGTCCATCGCAGCGACGAAGGTCTGTACGTCCCTCAGGAACTGGCCACCGAGCAGCTTCCCGAGCGTTCCGGTCATCATCGACATGCCCACATTGAGGAACTTCATCCCCGCCCGGCCGCCCATCTTCGCCGGGGCCATCAGCAGCTTGATGAACTTCCCGTCCAGGAACGAGCCGAGCCGCTTCGGCGCGTCCAGGAAATCGAGCGCGGAACGCGAGGGCGGGGTGTCGACGACGATCAGGTCCCACTCGTCGCGCCCCCGGAGCTGGCCGAGCTTCTCCATCGCCATGTACTCCTGCGTGCCCGCGAAGCCGGCCGACAGGGACTGGTAGAAGGGGTTCTCCAGGATCGCGCGGGCCCGCTCGCCGTCCGCGTGCGCCTCGACGATCTCGTCGAAGGTCCGCTTCATGTCGAGCATCATGGCGTGCAACTCGCCGGAGCCTCGCGTCTCGATGCCCTTGACCCGGCGGGGGACGTTGTCCAGCGAGTCGATCCCCATGGACTGGGCGAGCCGGCGGGCCGGGTCGATGGTGAGGACGACGACCTTGCGGCCGCGTTCGGCCGCACGCACCCCGAGCGCCGCGGCGGTCGTGGTCTTGCCCACTCCGCCCGAACCGCAGCACACGATGATCCGGATGTCCGGGTCGTCGAGGAGGGCGTCGGTGTCCAGGGCGGGGGCAGCGGCAGGGGCAGCCGCCGGGGCGGGGGCGCTTGCCGTCGCGGCCGTCCGCGCGTTCCCGTCCGGCCCGGTCATTCCCTTCGGCCCGGTCGTCGTTGCGTCCGGCCCGGTCGTTGCGTCCGCGTCGGTGTTTCTGCCCGTGCCGGCCGCGCGGTTCGTGGCCCTGGTTCTGGACGTGGACGTGGACGTGGACGTGGACGTGGACGTAGCTGTGGCCTTGCCCTTGCCCGTGGACTGGTTCCTGTCCGATGTCATGAACCCACCCCTTGTCCCGTAGCTTCTCCCGTCGCCCCTTCGCCCACGCCCTGCTTACGGAGCTCCGTGGCCAGCTCGTACAGTCCGGCCGGGTCCACACCCTCGCCGATGAGCGGGAGTTCGTAGCCCGGCAGTCCGAGGCCCGCCAGTACGGCGCGCTGTTCACGTTCCAGCTCGACCCGCTGGGCGTGCTCGGCGCCCTGCGCGAGCAGGGGGCGCACGAGGCCTGCGGAGCCGGTCACGCCCGCCCGGGTCAGCGTCTTGGCGATCTCCTTGCGGCGGCCGCCCGCGGCGGTGCGCAGCGCGTCCTCGTCCAGCAGGTGCGGGCGCACCATGTTCACGATGACCCGGCCCACCGGCAGCTCGGCCGCCCGGAGCTCGGCGATGCCGTCCGCGGTCTCCTGGACCGGCATCTCCTCCAGCAGGGTCACCAGATGGACCGCGGTCTCCGGGGACTTCAGTACCCGCATCACGGCCTGGGCCTGATTGTGTATCGGGCCTATCCGGGCCAGCCCCGCCACCTCGTCGTTCACGTTGAGGAAGCGGGTGATGCGGCCGGTCGGCGGGGCGTCCATGATCACGTAGTCGTAGACGAACCGGTTCTGCTTGTCCTTGCGGCGCACCGCCTCGCACGCCTTGCCGGTCAGCAGGACGTCCCGGACGCCGGGCGCGATCGTCGTGGCGAAGTCGATCGCGCCGAGCTTCTTGAGCGCCCGGCCGGCGCTGCCGAGCTTGTAGAACATCTGGAGGTAGTCGAGGAGCGCGCGCTCGGCGTCGATCGCGAGGGCGTACACCTCCCCGCCGCCCGGTGCGACGGCGATCTTGCGCTCCTCGTAGGGGAGGGAGTCCGCCTCGAAAAGCTGGGCGATGCCCTGTCTGCCCTCGACCTCGACGAGGAGGGTGCGCCTGCCCTCGGTCGCGAGGGCGAGCGCGAGGGCGGCGGCGACCGTGGTCTTACCGGTACCGCCCTTGCCGCTGACGACCTGGAACCTGCTCACGTATTCGAGCCTAACCAGTCGTACCGCAGGCTACGCACGAGGCTGCGCGTCCCGTGGATTGCGCAGGCATTACAGTCGGGCCATGACCAAGTGGGAATACGCGACCGTGCCCCTTCTCGTGCACGCGACCAAGCAGATTCTGGACACCTGGGGCGAGGACGGCTGGGAGCTGGTCCAGGTCGTTCCCGGCCCGAACAACCCCGAGCAGCTCGTGGCCTACCTGAAGCGGGAGAAGCAGTAGTGGCGGGCGCCGTCGAGGCGAAGCTCGCCGAGCTCGGGCTGCCCCTGCCGGGCGTCGTGCCGCCGCTGGCCTCGTACCAGCCGGCCGTGCAGTCCGGGGTGTACGTGTACACCTCGGGCCAGCTGCCGATGGTGGACGGCCAGCTCGCCGTCACCGGCAAGGTCGGCGCCGAGGTCACGCCCGACGAGGCCAAGGAGCTGGCGAAGACCTGCGCCCTCAACGCGCTCGCCGCGGTGAAGTCGGTCGCGGGCGACCTGGACCGGATCGCGCGCGTCGTGAAGGTCGTCGGCTTCGTCGCCTCGGCCACCGACTTCACCGGCCAGCCCGCCGTGATCAACGGTGCGAGCGAATTGCTGGGCGCGGTGCTCGGTGACAAGGGCGTGCACGCGCGCAGCGCGGTGGGCGTCGCGGTGCTGCCGCTGGACGCACCGGTCGAGGTCGAGATCCAGGTCGAGCTGACCGGGGCCTGAGCCGCCCGCCTGCCGCCGGCCTCTTCCGATCCCGTCCGGTCACGACGACCGGGCGGGATCTTCTGTGTCCTGGGCATGTACGGCTGTGTCCTGGGCATGTACGGATCCCCGCCCCCCTCGAACATCCTCGCGGTTCCGGATAGCCTCCGGCCATGTCCAATGGTCAGTGGTACCCACCGGAATGGCCCGACCGGATCCGGGCCCTCGCCACCGGCGAACTGACGGCCGCGACCCCCCGGCGGGCCGCCACCGTGATGCTGCTCCGGGACGCCGCCGCGGGTACCGGGGGCGGTCCCACAGTCCATATGCTGCGCCGGCGCACCTCGATGGCCTTTGCCGGAGGGGCGTACGCCTATCCGGGTGGCGGGGTCGACCCGCGCGACGACGACCGGCTCGTCGGCTGGGCCGGACCCGCGCTGGAGAGCTGGGCGCGGCGGCTCGGTGTCACCACACCCGCCGAGGCGCAGGCGATCGTCTGCGCGGCGGTCCGCGAGACGTACGAGGAGGCCGGCGTGCTGCTCGCGGGCCCGACCGCGGACACCGTCGTCACGGACACCACCGGAGCGGACTGGGAGGCCGATCGCAAGGCCCTGGTCGCGCGAGAGCTGTCGTTCGCCGAGTTCCTTGAGCGCCGCGGGCTGGTCCTGCGCTCGGACCTGCTCGGCGCGTGGGCGCGCTGGATCACTCCGGAGTTCGAACCGCGCCGCTACGACACCTGGTTCTTCGTGGCCGCGCTCCCGGCCGGTCAGCGCACCCGTAACGCCTCCACGGAGGCCGACCGCACGGTGTGGATCGGCCCGGGGGAGGCGGCCGACGGCTACGACCGCGGCGAGCTGCTGATGATGCCGCCGACGGTTTCGACGCTGCGCGGGCTCAGGGCCCACGCCACCGCCGCGCAGGCACTGGAGGCGGCATCTGCCCAGGACCTCGCCCCCGTACTCGCACAGGCGCGCCTGGAGGGCGACGAGCTGGTGCTGAGCTGGCCGGGGCACGAGGAGTTCACCAAGCACATCCCGGCGGCCACCACGGGCACTACGGACGCCCCGGACGCCCCGGGCACCACGGGCACCACGGGCACCACGGGCACCACGGGCGGTGGGGCGGCATGAGCGACGCGGCAGCGCTGCCCGGACAGCCACGCGGCGCGGTGGTCTCCGGCCCCGCCACAGCCCGAGCGGTGAACGTCCTCGCGCCCAACGCGTCGCCGATGACGCTGGACGGCACCAACACCTGGATCATCGCCGAGCCCGACTCGGACCTCGCGGTGGTCATCGACCCGGGGCCCCTGGACGACGGCCACCTTCGGGCCGTCATCGACACCGCCGAGCGGGCGGGCCGCCGGATCGCGCTCACGCTCCTCACCCACGGCCACCCCGACCACGCGGAGGGCGCGGCCCGGTTCGCCGAGCTGACCCGTACGAAGGTGCGCGCGCTCGACCCCGGGCTGCGGCTCGGTGACGAGGGCCTGGGCACGGGCGACGTGATCACGACCGGCGGGCTGGAGATGTACGTGGTGCCGACCCCGGGCCACACCGGCGATTCGCTCTCGTTCCATCTGCCCGCCGACCGCGCCGTGCTGACGGGGGACACGATCCTCGGCCGGGGGACGACGCTGGTGGCGCACCCCGACGGGCGTCTCGGCGACTACCTCGACTCGTTGCGGCGGCTGCGCTCGCTGACGGTCGACGACGGGGTGCACACGGTGCTGCCGGGGCACGGTCCGGTGCTGGACGACGCCCAGGGCGCGGTCGAGTTCTACCTGGCTCACCGCGCGAACCGGCTGGCGCAGGTGGAGACGGCCGTGGAGGCCGGGTACCGGACGTCGGCGGAGGTGGTGGCGCACGTGTACGCGGACGTGGACCCGTCACTGTGGCCGGCGGCGGAGCTCTCGGTGCTGGCTCAGCTGGAGTACCTGGAGGAGCACGGTCTGATCTGAGCACCGGCTGATCTGAGCAGGGTCTGATCTGGGCGCCGGCGGATCTGAGCACGGTCTGCTCTGGGCGTCGGCTGATCTGAGCGCGGCCCGAACTGATATCCGGGCACGGCTTGGTATGAACGCGGCGAGGGGCCCCGCCGGATCGGCGGGGCCCCTCGTGCGCCGTGGTTCGACGGGTCAGCGGGACCGCTTGGCCAGCCGCTCCACGTCGAGCAGGATCACCGCACGGGCCTCCAGCCGCAGCCAGCCGCGGCCGGCGAAGTCGGCGAGGGCCTTGTTGACCGTCTCGCGGGAGGCGCCGACCAGCTGGGCCAGCTCCTCCTGCGTCAGGTCGTGCACCACGTGGATGCCTTCCTCGGACTGGACGCCGAAGCGGCGCGACAGGTCGAGGAGCGCACGGGCGACGCGGCCCGGTACGTCCGAGAAGACCAGGTCGGACATCTGGTCGTTGGTCTTGCGCAGGCGCCGTGCGACGGCGCGCAGCAGGGCGGTGGCCACCTCGGGGCGTACGTTCAGCCAGGGCTGCAGGTCGCCGTGACCGAGGCCGAGGAGCTTGACCTCGGTCAGCGCGGTGGCGGTGGCGGTGCGCGGGCCCGGGTCGAAGAGCGACAGCTCACCGATCAGCTCGCCGGGACCGAGGACGGCCAGCATGTTCTCGCGGCCGTCGGGCGAGGTGCGGTGCAGCTTCACCTTGCCGTCGGTGACCACATAGAGGCGGTCGCCCGGGTCACCCTCGTGGAACAGCGCGTCGCCGCGTGCGAGGGTCACCTCACTCATCGAGGCGCGGAGCTCCGCGGCCTGCTCATCATCGAGCGCCGCGAAAAGCGGGGCGCGCCGCAGAACGTCGTCCACGAGTTCTCTCCTTGTCGGCCTGTTCAGGGAACCGTGGTCCCCATCATGCCGGACGGTAAAACAGTGCGATCAATCACAAACCAGTTTGACGCACGCGCGTGCCGGGACGTACGGCAGGGGGCCGATTGGGGGTGGATCAACGGTGACCGGGGCGGATGTCAGCGGCTGGCTCTAGGCTGGTCGAGTGTCCGGAAGGCCGGTGAGAGTGCAGGCCAAGGGGGTTGATGGGGTGTCGGAAGGCCGCGATTCTGCTGTGGGCGAACAGGGTGTAGGGGAAGCGAAAAATGCGACAAAAAGCCCGGCAGGGCGGATGAAACGGGCGGGAATGACGGAACGGACGGGAGCGGCGAAACGGGTGGGTTCCAAGGACGGCACTGACTCGGCAGCCAAGCCGAAGTCGGAGCCCGATACCAACAAGCCCAGGCCCAAGCCGAACACCAGCGCCAACGTCAAGCCCAAGGCCAACGTCAAGCCCAAGGCCAAGGCCAACGCCAAGCCGGAATCCCATCTGGCCATGGTCCGCAGGGCCCGCCGGATCAACCGTGAGCTCGCCGAGCTGTACCCCTACGCCCACCCCGAGCTGGACTTCCGGAACGCATTCGAGCTGCTGGTCGCCACGGTCCTCTCGGCGCAGACCACCGATCTGAGGGTCAACCAGACCACCCCCGCGCTCTTCGCCGCCTACCCCACCCCCGAGGACATGGCGGCGGCTGTCCCGGAGGAAATGGAAGAGATCATTCGGCCGACCGGCTTCTTCCGCGCCAAGACCAAGTCGCTGCTGGGCCTCTCCGCGGCCCTCCGGGACAACTTCGGCGGCGAGGTGCCCGGACGCCTCGAGGACCTCGTGACGCTGCCGGGGGTCGGCCGCAAGACCGCCAACGTCGTATTGGGGAACGCGTTCGGCGTACCCGGGATCACTGTCGACACCCACTTCGGGCGGCTGGTGCGCCGCTGGAAGTGGACCGACCAGGAGGATCCGGTGAAGGTCGAGGCGGAGGTCGCGGAGATCTTCCCCAAGAGCGAGTGGACGATGCTCTCGCACCGTGTCGTTTTCCACGGGCGCCGCATCTGCCACGCCCGCAAGCCCGCCTGCGGCGCCTGCCCGATCGCCCCGCTCTGCCCTTCGTACGGAGAGGGCGAGACGGATCCCGAGAAGGCCCGGAAGCTTCTGAAGTACGAGATGGGGGGCCGGCCGGGGCAGCGGCTGAGTCCGCCGCCGGACTACCCGGGCGCACCGGCCCCCGCCCTCGGTACCGGCTGACCGCAGGCGCCGCTGCGGAACGAAATGCGTGACGACAGGCGTTGTGAGACGAGGGGTGCCAATGAAGACGCATCAACACAGCACGGACGCGGCGGCCACCGGCGCGTCCGTGCCGGGGGCCGGCCGAGAAGCCTCGGTCGCCGTCACCACCGACGGGCTGCCCGCGTGGCTGGACCCCGTCGCCCACGCCGCGCGCACCGTCGAGCCGCGCCAGCTCAGCCGCTTCCTGCCGCCCGAGAGCGGGGCGGGACGGCAGTCGGCCGTCCTCGTCCTGTTCGGCGAGGGTGCGCGCGGGCCCGAGCTGCTCCTGATGGAGCGCGCCGGGAGCCTGCGCTCGCACCCCGGGCAGCCCTCGTTCCCCGGCGGCTCCCTGGACCCGGAGGACGGCGACCAGGCGACGACGGGCCCGCTCAGGGCCGCGCTGCGGGAGGCCCAGGAGGAGACCGGCCTCGATCCGCACGGCGTGCAACTGTTCGGTGTGCTGCCCCGGCTCTACATCCCGGTGAGCAGCTTCGTGGTGACGCCGGTCCTCGGCTGGTGGCGTACGCCCAGCCCGGTCGGAGTCGTCGATCCCGGTGAGACCGCGCGGGTCTTCACGGTCCCCGTGGCAGATCTCACGGACCCGGCCAACCGGGCCACGGCCGTCCATCCCAGCGGTCACCAAGGCCCGGCATTTCTGGTCGAATCCGCACTCGTATGGGGGTTCACGGCCGGCGTGATCGACCGGATCCTGCACTTCGCGGGCTGGGAGCGCCCCTGGGACAGAGCCAAGCAGGTGCCGCTCGACTGGCGCGCATGACAGGCTGACTCCCCGTGCTCCGCTGCTCCGGGCCTCCCGCCCGGACCCGGAGAGAGACGTACGGGCCCGGTGACGAATCTGTGAGGCTATAGACGGTGAACGTGCTGGACATCCTGCTGCTGGCCGGCGCCGTGTGGTTCGCGGTCATCGGATACCGCCAGGGGTTCGTCGTCGGCATCCTGTCGGTGATCGGGTTCCTGGGCGGCGGTCTCGTCGCCGTCTATCTGCTGCCGGTCCTGTGGGACCAGGTGACGGACGGCTCCGAGGTCTCGTCGACGGCAGCCGTCGTCGCGGTCGTCATCGTGATCGTGTGCGCCTCGGTGGGCCAGGCCTTCACCACGCACCTGGGGAACAAGCTCCGCAGGTACATCACGTGGTCGCCGGCGCGCGCCGTCGATGCGACGGGCGGCGCCCTGGTCAACGTCGTGGCGATGCTGCTGGTCTCGTGGCTGATCGGCTCCGCGCTGGCCGGCACCTCGCTGCCGACGCTGGGCAAGGAGGTGCGCAGCTCCTCGGTGCTGCTCGGCATTTCCCGGGTGATGCCGCCCCAGGCCTCCACCTGGTTCACGGACTTCTCCTCGGTGCTCGCGCAGAACGGCTTCCCACAGGTCTTCAGCCCGTTCGCCAATGAGCCGATCACCGAAGTCAAGGCGCCGGACCCGGCACTGGCCGGCAGCCCGGTCGCCGCCCGCGCCAAGAAGTCCATCGTCAAGGTCGTCGGTACGGCTCCGAGCTGCGGCAAGGTCCTCGAAGGCACCGGCTTCGTCTTCTCCGACCGCCGGGTGATGACCAACGCCCACGTCGTCGGCGGCGTCGACGAACCGACCGTCCAGATCGGCGGCCAGGGACGGCTGTACGACGCGAAGGTCGTCCTGTACGACTGGCGGCGCGACATCGCCGTGCTCGACGTCCCGGACCTCGACGCGAAGCCGCTCGGCTTCACCGACACCGACCACGACGCGGCGACCGGCAACAGCGCGATCGTCGCGGGCTTCCCGGAGAACGGCTCGTACGACGTACGGTCCGCGCGGGTCCGTGCCCGTATCGACGCCAACGGCCCGGACATCTACCACCGGGGCACCGTCCAGCGCGACGTGTACTCACTCTTCACGACGGTCCGCCAGGGGAACTCGGGCGGGCCGCTGCTGACCCCCGAGGGCAAGGTGTACGGCGTCGTCTTCGCCAAGTCGCTCGACGATCCGAACACCGGCTACGCGCTGACGGCCGACGAGATCCGTCAGGACATCGAGCAGGGACGAAGCGCCAACCAGCAGGTCGACAGCCAGGCGTGCGCGCTCTAGCTCCAGGCCGTGAGAGTGAACGCCCGCCGAAGCCCAGGGACTGGGGCCCAGGGCCGGAGCACAGGGCCCCAGTACGGGCGCCAGGGACCATGCGCCAGGGGCCGGGGCTCGGCGATCGCGGCGTCAGGGTGTCGTGGTGGGGGACCGGCAGGTCGTCCGAGGCGGCCGAGATGCGGTCCGGGGAGGCTGCCAGGTCATCCGCGCGGGTGGCGCAGCCGCGCCGAGACCCAGCGGGCCCTGCGGCGGAGGATGCGCGGAATGCCGAGCCGGGGATCATGCAGGACATGCATAGCGTGCACCCGGCCCTGGTGGCCGCCCCCCTCATGAATGCCCGGACCCGCCGTGGCGGTCGAGCGGCGATTGCGTGCTGCGTCACTGAAGTCGTGCGTCCAGCCCATACCTCGACGTCTGCCCGTGGCACATGGTCGGTAACCGCCCATCCGTCAGCCAATTGGCGTATGCGCCAGGCAAGTGGCTGTTCGTAGGACGGGTGTGCGCGCCGGCTAGCGGTCGGGCTCGGAATCCTTGAGCCAGCTGATGAGTTCGGCCGAGAAACCGTCCGGATCCTCCTCGTGCGGGAAGTGCCCCAGACCGTCGAAAAGTCGCCAACGGTACGGTGCCTCGACGTACTCGCCGGACCCCGCCGAACTCCTGGTGCGTACCGCCGGATCGAGTGAACCGTGGAGGTGCAGCGTGGGCACCCGAACCGGCCGCTTCATACGCCGGTAGAACTGGATGCCGTCGGGACGGGCCAGCGAGCGCACCATCCAGCGGTACGGCTCGACCGAGCAGTGCGCCGTCGACGGGATCGACATGGCACGCCGGTAGACGTCCACCGTCGGGTCGTCGGGGAAGTCCGCGGTCCGAGGCCCCGCCCAGTCATGGATCAGCCGCCCCACCAACGCCGCGTCGTCCGCCACGAGCTGACGCTCAGGAACCCACGGCCGCTGGAAGCCCCAGATGTACGAGCCCGCGCGGGACTGCGTGAAGTCGGAGAGCATCGAGGAGCGCCACCGCCTCGGGTGCGGCATCGAGGAGACCACGAGCCGGCGCACCAGCTTCGGCCGCATCACCGCCGCCGTCCAGGCGAGGTAGCCGCCCATGTCGTGACCGACCAGCGCAGCGTCCGGCTCACCGAGCGAACGGATCACGCCGGTGATGTCCAGCGCCAGGTTGGCCGGGTCGTACCCCCGGGGCGTGCGGTCGCTGCCGCCCACTCCGCGCAGGTCCATCGCCACCGCCCGGTACCCCGCGTCCGCGAGGGCGGGCAACTGGTGGCGCCAGGTCCACCAGAACTGCGGGAAGCCGTGCAGGAGCAGGACGAGGGGCCCTTCGCCCATTTCGGCGATGTGGAAGCGGGCGCCGTTCGCCGCGACGTCCCGGTGCGTCCAGGGGCCGTCCAGACGGACCGGGCCACCGGAGCCGGCCGCGGGGCCCAGCGGGCCGGTGAAGGGCGCTGACGCCTGGGACGGTGGTGGCGGTGCGGCGGACGGGCCTGCCTGGGGGCCGGCCGGCCCTTCGTGGTCCGCCCGGTCGTCCGGGCCCACTGAGCCGAATGCGCTGGAATCGGGGACCGTCATGTGGATGAGCGTGCCACAGCCGGCGCCTTGTCCTGGACCGGACCGTTCTCGATGGCCTTGTCCGAAAGTGTGCTGCCGCCCGCCGGAAGGATCACGTTCGCGGCGATGCCCGGACGGGGATGCGGCTTGACGCCCTGGAGGACGGCGGCGGTCTGCTTGGCCGAGGCGATGGACTTCTCCGGCGGCTTGACCTTTTTGAACTTGGCGTAGCCGAAGAGCGCGAGCAGGATCCCGAGCAGGATGAACGCGCCGCCCACGATCAGGAACGACCAGGCGAGACCCAGCCCCAGATTGTGGATTCCGTACGCGGCCGCGAAGCTCAGCACCGGGATCGCGAACAGGAGCAGCACACCCGTGACGATGAACGCCACACTGCCCGTGACGCCGCGCTTGACGTCCTGCCGCACCTCGGCCTTGGCCAGGGCAATCTCGTCGTGTACCAGCGCCGACAGTTCGGCCGTCGCCGAGGCGACCAGCTGGCCGAGACTGCGATCGGCGCTGCCCGCGTAATTGCCGGGGTCGCTCATGCCTGACTCCCTCTCCTGTTCAGTACATCCGATGTCAGATCATGCCGGACTGTCCGGCTTGTTGCTCGCTGCCCCCGCCAGTTGGGCAAGGCGGCGGTGCTCCGCCGCCTTCTTCTCGTGGATCGCGGCCATCCGCAGGTGGTACTCCGGATCGTCCTGTTCATAGACGTCCGGTACCCCGGATTCGTCCTCGTCGAGCTCCTCCGCGTCCGTGAGCGCCCGGTATCTGCGTACCCGGAGTTTGAGCAGTACACCGGAGAGTACGGCGGCGATCAGGGAGCCGAGCAGAACCGACGCCTTGATCTCGTTGATCATCTCGTCGTCGGTGAAGGCGAGCTCGCCGATCAGCAGCGAGACGGTGAAGCCGATTCCGGCGAGCGAGGCGACCGCGAAGACATCGGCCCAGGCCAGCTCCTTGTTCAGCTCCGCCCTGGTGAACCGGGTGGCGAGCCACGTACCGCCGAAGATCCCGATCGTCTTGCCGACGACCAGTCCCAGTACGACACCGAGCGTCTCGGGCCGGGTGAACACGCCGGCCACCGCGCCGCCGGAGAGCGAGACCCCGGCCGAGAAGAGCGCGAACAGCGGTACGGCGAAACCTGCCGACAGCGGGCGGATCAGGTGCTCGACGCGTTCACCGGGGGAGCGCTCCTCCCCTTCGCGCCTGGTGCAGCGCAGCATCAGCCCCATCGCGACACCGGCGATGGTGGCGTGGACGCCGCTGTTGTACATCAGCCCCCAGATGACCAGGGCGAGCGGCACATAGACGTACCAGCCCCGCACGTTCAGGCGCAGCAGCAGGTAGAAGACGGCCAGGCCGACGAAGGCACCGATGAGCGCGATGAAGTTGATGTTCTCGGTGAAGAAGACGGCGATGATCAGGATTGCGAACAGGTCGTCGACAACGGCGAGGGTCAGCAGGAACGCACGGAGTGCCGACGGCAGCGAGGTACCGATGACCGCGAGGACGGCGAGCGCGAAGGCGATGTCGGTCGCCGTGGGGACGGCCCAGCCGCTGGTGGAGCCGGAGCCGAACACCGTCACCAGGGTGTAGACGACCGCGGGCACGGCCATGCCGCAGAGCGCGGCGACGACCGGGAGGGCGGCGGCCTTCGGGTCGCGCAGTTCACCCGCGACGAGTTCGCGCTTGAGCTCGACCCCGGCGACGAAGAAGAAGATCGCGAGCAGTCCGTCGGCCGCCCAGTGCGCCACGGAAAGGTGCAGACCGAGGGCCTCGGGCCCGAAGTGGAAGTGGCTGACCGTCGTGTAGCTCGATCCGAAGGTGTTCGCCCAGATCAGCGCCGCCACCGCGGCGACCAGCAGGATGACTCCGCCGACGGTCTCGGTACGCAGTGCTTCGGTGAGGAAATTCCGCTCCGGGAGCGACTGGCGTCCCAGGAAGGTGCGGCGGGGGGAGGGGGGTGCGGGGTTGGGCGCGGCCACGAGAGAGGACCTCCGGGTCGGTACGGCAGCGACGGCATGGCTGATGCACTTGCCGACCAGACTTCCCGGCACACCCTTTGGAGATTGTTCCTGTCATGTTGTTTGACCAGCTGCCACTGTACCCGGGGCGGGGTGTGCGGGGCCGTGAGCGGTGATTCTCACCAGTGGTGATCTTCACCCTAAATGCCCGAAGGGCATCCGGCGCGCTGCCGGATGCCCTTCGAAGAACTCGGTCCCGAGCCGCTCAGTCGTCAGTACTCAGCCCTCAGTAGCCCTGAGTTCTCAGTAGCCCTGAGTCCTCAGTGGCCCTGAGTCCTCAGCCGCTCAGTCCTCGGAGGCGGACGAGGGGAGCTGGGTCTGGATGAGATCCATGACGGAGGAGTCGGTGAGCGTGGTGACGTCTCCGAGCTCCCTGTTCTCGGCGACGTCGCGAAGGAGGCGCCGCATGATCTTGCCGGAGCGGGTCTTGGGCAGTTCCGCCACCGGCAGGACGCGCTTCGGCTTGGCGATCGGGCCGAGCGTGGTGCCGACGTGGTTGCGCAGCTCCGCGACCAGTTCCTCGGAGGCGGTCGCCGTGCCGCGCAGAATGACGAACGCGACGATGGACTGTCCGGTCGTCTCGTCGGCCGCACCGACCACGGCGGCCTCGGCGACGGCCGGGTGCGACACGAGTGCCGATTCGACCTCGGTGGTCGAGATGTTGTGCCCGGATACGAGCATGACGTCGTCGACCCGGCCGAGGAGCCAGATGTCGCCGTCCTCGTCCTTCTTGGCACCGTCGCCCGCGAAGTACTTGCCCTCGAAGCGCGACCAGTAGGTGTCGAGGAACCGCTGGTCGTCGCCCCAGATGGTGCGGAGCATGGAGGGCCACGGCTCGGTGAGGACGAGGTAGCCGCCCCCGCCGTCCGGGACCTCGCGGGCCTCGTCGTCGACGACGGTCGCGGAGATGCCCGGCAGTGCGCGCTGGGCGCTGCCCGGCTTGGTGGCCGTGACTCCGGGAAGCGGCGAGATCATCATCGCGCCGGTCTCGGTCTGCCACCAGGTGTCCACGATGGGGCAGGTGTCGGCGCCGATGTGCTTGCGGTACCACATCCAGGCCTCGGGGTTGATCGGCTCACCGACCGAACCCAGGACTCGGAGACTGCTCAGGTCGAACTTGGCGGGGATGTCGTCTCCCCACTTCATGAACGTCCGGATCGCGGTCGGCGCGGTGTAGAGGATGCTCACGCCGTACTTCTGGACGATCTCCCAGAAGCGCCCCTGGTGCGGGGTGTCGGGCGTGCCCTCGTACATCACCTGCGTCGCACCGTTGGCGAGGGGCCCGTAGACGATGTAGGAGTGTCCGGTCACCCAGCCGATGTCGGCGGTGCACCAGTAGACATCCGTCTCCGGCTTGAGGTCGAAGACCGCGTGGTGGGTGTAGGCCGCCTGCGTGAGGTAGCCGCCGGAGGTGTGCAGGATGCCCTTCGGCTTCCCGGTGGTGCCCGAGGTGTAGAGGATGAACAGCGGCTGCTCGGCCTCGAACGCCTCGGGGGTGTGCTCGGTGGACTGGCGTGCGGTGATCTCGTGCCACCACACGTCGCGGCCCTCGGTCCACGCGGTGTCCTGGCCGGTGCGCCGGACGACGAGGACGTGCTTGACGCTCTCGATGCGGGACACGGCGTCGTCGACCGCGGGCTTGAGCGCGGAGGGCTTGCCGCGGCGATATCCGCCGTCGGAGGTGATGACGACCTTCGCGTCCGCGTCCTGGATGCGGGTGGCGATGGCGTCGGCGGAGAAGCCGCCGAAGACCACCGAGTGGGCGGCGCCGATCCGGGCGCAGGCCAGCATCGCGACGGCGGCCTCGGGGATCATCGGCAGGTAGACGGCTACCCGGTCGCCCTTGCCGACACCGAGTTCGGTCAGCGCGTTGGCGGCGCGGGAGACCTCGTCCTTCAGTTCCGCGTAGGTGATGGCACGGCTGTCGCCGGGCTCGCCCTCGAAGTGGATGGCGACCCGGTCGCCGTTGCCCGCCTCGACGTGGCGGTCCACGCAGTTGTACGCGACGTTGAGCTTGCCGTCCGCGAACCACTTCGCGAAGGGCGGGTTGCTCCAGTCGAGCGTTTCGGTCGGCTCCGTGGCCCAAGTCAGGCGGCGGGCCTGCTCGGCCCAGAAGCCCAGCCGGTCCGCATCGGCCTGCTCGTACGCCTCGGCTGTGACGTTGGCGTTCGCGGCCAGATCGGCAGGCGGTGCGAACCGCCGCTCCTCTTTGAGCAGGTTGGCCAGGCTTTCGTTGCTCACGACTTCTCCCATTCCCAGGGTGTCCGTTGTGTCCCGGGGCATAGCTCATCAGGCCAAAGGCCGGGTGACAAGTGTCTGCCGGGAATTGGTTTAGACCTGTGTTTCGTGTATGGAGGCACGGTCCCGCCTCCGCGGCGGGGTGGAGCAGAATGCCGGGGTGCCATGCGGTGGCGCAGGGTGCATGGCGCTGCGGAGGCGCGACCCACACGGTCTCACGGACCCGAGGCGTACCCGGTTCAGGCGCCGGTACGCGCCAACTCGGCCGGTTCATAGGGATCGTACGGAGCAGTCGGGCCGACCCGGTCGAAGACCTCGTCGAGCCCGTGGCCCTCGCCGATGCCCTCGGTCAGCAGATACGACTGGGCCTCGGCCACGTGGAAGTACATGCCGTGCAGCTGGAGTGTCCCTTCTGCGAGGCGTCGCGCCACCGATCCATGGGCCCGGAGATGGTCCAGTTGCTGGACGACATTGGTGAGACAGAGCTGCTCCACCTCGTCGGCGGGCAGCCGGCCGGAGATCCGTGCCCAGGCGTGCCGTTTGGAGGCCATCCGCCGCAGGCTGGGCACACCGTGCCGCAGCCAGCGCCACAGCGGGGTGTCCGGGGTGTCGGGCCCCGCGCCGAGCAGGGCGTTCATCGCGCCGCAGCCGGAGTGTCCGCAGATGGTGATGGACTCCACGCCCAGCACATCCACCGCGTACTCGATCGCCGCACCCACCGAGTCGTCAGCTCTCTCGGAGTGCGGTGGCGGCACCAGATTCCCGATGTTCCGTACCGTGAACAGGTCACCTGGACCACTTGCCGTGATCATGCTCGTCACCAGACGGGAGTCCGCGCAGGTGATGAACAGCTGCGAGGGGCGCTGACCCTCCCTGGCCAGTCGTGCCAGCTCCTCACGAACCAGGGGCGCCGTATTGCGCTGGAAGGAGCTGAGGCCGCTGACAAGTCGCTGTCCGCCCGTTTTGCGTGCTGGGGCGGCATCGTGATCGGGCGTGTAGTCGGTTGAACGGGCGGTGGGCTGCTGGGGGTCCGCGTGGGGGAGTCCATCGGGGGCGATGCCGGTGAGGTCGGCGCCGCTCGTGTGGCTCGTGCCGCCCGAGCTGTGTGTGTTGTCCGTGCTGCTCGTGCTGTCCATGTCGTCCGTCGGGGGTGGGGCGGGAGTGGGCGCCAGATGGAGTGGTGCGAGGTGGTGTGGCGGATGCTGGAGCGGGGCGGAGCCGTCCGTCGCGCTCGTGGCGGAGAGGGCGAGCGCGGCGGCAGCGGGGGTAGCGGCGGGGTCGGGGGCGGGGCGTCCGGCAGGCTCGGTGGCTCCGGATCGGCCTGCGGTTTCGGTGACGTCTGCGGCCTCGGCGGCCTCGGTGGTCCGGCTGGCCTCGGCGGATGTGATGGGTTCGCAAGACGTGGCGGATGCGGCGGGCTCGGTGGTGGTGCCGGGGATGTGGCGGGCATGGCCGAAGACAGTGAAGGGCACATGCTCGGGCCGGTCGTGGCAGTGGTGGTTGCGCCAGGGTGTCCAGGGGCGGCAGCAGGAGTGGGCCGCGGAGGCCGGCTCGGCGATCCGGCCGCCGGACCTGTCGGTGAAGACGACCCGGCCGCCGTGAGCGGCATGGGCATTGCTCCAGTCCTGGATCATCTCGTAGGCGGCGTGGTCGATGAAGAAGCCGTCCAGCTCGACGAGTACGTCCGCGTCCTGGGGCAGTTGGCCCAGGGTCCGATTGAGTCGTGGTACCGCCAGGAACGTCAACTGGCCCCGTACGGCCACCAGATGCCGGCCGTCCTGTTGCGTCACGGTGATCCTGGTCCGCGCCAGTCGGTGCAGGGCGACCGCCACCGCCACCGCGATCCCGATGGCCACGCCCTTGAGGACACCGAAGAGGAGCACTCCGGTGATCGTCGCCCCGTACACCAGGAATTCCCGGTGCCTGTGGACGTTACGGATGTGCGCGAAGTTCACCATCTGGATGCCGACCACCATGACGAGCGCGCCGAGGGCGGCCAGTGGGATCCACTCCAGTGCGGTGACCAGCAGACCGGTGGCGAGCAGCACCCAGACGCCATGCAGCACGGTCGAGGCGCGGCTGGTCGCCCCGGCTCGTACATTCGCCGAACTGCGCACCGCGCCGCCGGAGACAGCCAGTCCGCCCAACAGCCCCGACACGGTGTTGGCGATGCCTTGCGCGCGCAGTTCCCGGTCGAGATCGGAGCGTTTGACGGGGGGTGAGGTCGCCGGGCCCGAGCCGGGCTCGGGAGGATCGCTCGCGTGCCCGCCGCCCCGTTCGACGGCCGGTACGGTCGACCTGTCGCTGCTCCGGTCGGCCGTCAGCTTGTCCACGGCGACGGCCGCGAGCAGGGATTCCAGGCTTGCCACCAGCATCATGGTGAACACTGCTGTGGCCAGGCCCAGTACGGGCCCTTGTGGCATCTCCGGCAGGGCGTGCGAACGCCATGACGGCAGGTCGACCCGCGCGATCGACGGTGCCGCGAAGGCTGCCACGGCAGTGGCGACGGCCACGGACACCAGGGCCGCCGGGACCCGCCGCATGATGCGGCCGGGCCGTCCCGGCATCCGGGGCCACAGCACCAGAATCACGATGGTCAGAGCGCCGATCAGCGGTGCGGCGGGGCTCACCTCTGCCAATCGGGCCGGCAGCGTGAGTGCGTTGGAGACGGCTGAGCTCTCCGGTGAACCGCCCAGCACGATGTGCAGTTGGGCGAGCGCGATGGCCACGCCGATGCCGGCGAGCGTGCCGTGCACGATGGCTGGGCTGACGGCGAGCGCGCTCCGGGCGGCCCGCAGCGAGCCGAGCAGGATCTGCAGCAGACCGGCGCCGATGGTGATCGCGCAGGTGGTGCGCCAGCCATAGACCTGGATCAACTCGGCTGTCACCACGGTCAGTCCGGCGGAAGGCCCGGAGACCTGGAGCGGGGTGCCTCCGAGCAGGCCGGCGACGATTCCGCCGACTGCGGCGGAGATGAGGCCTGCTTCCAGGGGGGCATCCATGGCGACGGCCAGGCCGAGCGACATGGGGATGGCTAGAAGGAAGACAGTGATCGATGCGGACACATCGGCGCCCGCGATACGGAATCGTCCGCCGCGATGCGGCGGTGGCGGGCTGTGAGGTCGCTTGATCCCCGATGAACGGGGAGGTCGCGAGCTGCGGGATGAGTGGTCATGACGAGTGGGGACGCAGGCAGACATGTTTCCCGTCTCCTCCGGGGCAGCGCGGTCGCGGAACGTGGGACGCGGCCGTGGGTCACGGCGTGCAGCGGCGGGATATCTCAACTCTCGGTAAATAGATCGTAATGGAGAGTAAAGATCTGTGTCCACGATTGAGGGCAAATGGGCTATCTAACCACCCATTCCAGTGAATAGGCAGCTTTTCATTCGGCCTGTCGCCCGAATTTGTGTGCTGTGCGTGCGACTTTGACCGCGCCGTGTCGGCACGTCAGCGCAATCAGACCTGCAAGGAAGAGAAGGAAGAGGGTGGGCGGATGTTGGCCGCCACGAAGAGGATCGCCGTGGGCGTGATGGCCGTCGCGCTGGTCGCGGGAGTGGCCGGCTGCTCCGGATCGACCCACGGTTCGGGCACATCCGGGCCTGTTGCAGCGAACGGTGCGGCCGGCGGAGCCGAGAAGGGCGCGGCCGGGACCGAGAAGAAGGCCGCCGGTGCGGCCCCCAAGAGTGCGTTCCGGCTCATCGGTGACGGTTCCACGGCCTTCACCGGCGCCCAGCCGAAGCAGCCCGCTGTGCAACGCCTGGCCCCGGGGCAGAAGCCCCCGCAGTTCGTGGTGTTCTCGTGGGACGGCGCGGGGGAGGACAGCCAGCAGCTCTTCTCGCACTTCCGTGAGGTGGGCAAGAAGTACGACGCGACCATGTCGTACTTCCTGAGCGGCGTGTATCTGCTGCCGGAGGCCAAGCGGGAGCTCTACGACCCGCCCAAGCACAACGCCGGCAGTTCCGACATCGGCTTCAACGACACCAAGGGAATCCGGGACACCCTCACCCAGGTCCGCGGCGCCTGGCTCGACGGCAACGAGATCGGCACCCACTTCAACGGCCACTTCTGCGGCAAGGACGGCGGAGTGGGGACCTGGTCCGTCGCCGAGTGGAAGAGCGAGATCAACCAGGCGAAGTCCTTCGTGAAGGGCTGGAAGTCGAACGATCCCGAGCTCAAGAGCATGAAGCCCCTGCCCTTCGACTACGACAAGGAACTCATCGGCGGTCGCACTCCCTGCCTGGAGGGGCAGAAGAACATGGTGACGGCCGCCCGCTCGATGGGCTTCCGCTACGACTCCAGCGGCGTCAACGATCAGGTCTGGCCGAAGAAGAAGAGCGGCATCTGGGACCTCTCGATGCAGCTCGTCCCGGTGCCGGGGCGCGAGTTCGAGACCCTTTCCATGGACTACAACTTCATGTTCAACCAGTCCGGCACGACGCAGGGCGACCCGGACCAGCACGAGTACTGGGGCAACCAGATGCGGGACGGCCTGCTCCAGGCCTTCGACCGCTCGTACGACGGAAACCGCGCCCCGCTGATCATCGGCAACCACTTCGAATCCTGGAACGGCGGCACGTACATGCGCGCCATCGAGGAGACGATCAAGACAGTCTGCACCAAGGAGGGCGTGCGTTGTGTGTCCTTCAAGCAGTTGGCTGACTGGCTGGACGCACAGGATCCAGCGACCCTCGCGAAGCTCAGCACACTGAAGGTCGGACAGGAGCCCACGAAGAGCTGGACAGCCTTCCTCGGTGAGGCCGCGAACCCCGTCAAGGACAAGGGCAAGGACAAGGACAAGGACAAGGGCAAGGACAAGGGCAAGGATCAGGTCCAGAGCAAGGCACAGGAGCAGGACAAGGCCGCCGAGAAGGCGCCCGCCGGGCACTGACGACGGAGGCCTGCCGGTGCCGGACGGACCGGAGCCGCTCCGTCCGGCACCGGCAGGCCATGTGCGGAGCGCCCGTACCGGCATCGGCCGGGGCGTCGTCCGGTCAGACCGGCTGGGCCGCCCCGGTCCGGGCGCAGTGCTCGTCGAGCACGAATGCGGGGTCCACCTGGGCGGCCAGGTCGGCCCCCGTCTTCTCGTTGCCCCAGCTCTCCGCGTTCTTCAGATGGAAATGCACCATCTGCCGTGTGTAGCGCTCCCAGTCGCGCTGTTCGTATGAATCCTCGGCAGCGTTCTGCAGGGCTTGCAGCGCCATCCGGTTGTCGGCCTCCAGCAGCTCGAAGCGGGCTGGCCGACCCTTCTCCATGGACCGCACCCAGTCGGAGTGGCCGACCGTGACCAGCAGGTCGTCGCCCACTTCGGCCCGCAGGAACTCCAGGTCGTCCTCGCCCTGCACCTTGTTTCCGACGACCTTCAGCGCGACTCCGAAGTCACGCGCGTACTCCTTGTACTGCCGGTAGACCGAGACTCCCTTGCGGGTCGGCTCCGCGACCAGGAACGTCATGTCGAAGCGGGTGAACATTCCCGAGGCAAAGGAGTCCGAGCCGGCGGTCATGTCGACAACGACATACTCCTCCGGGCCGTCGACGAGATGGTTGAGGCAGAGCTCGACCGCGCCGACCTTGGAGTGGTAACAGGCCACCCCAAGATCCGACTCGGTGAACGGGCCGGTGGCCATCAGCCGGATGTCCCCGTCGTCGAGCCCGACCGTGCGGGCGCACGCGTCGTAGATCGGGTTGTCCTCGTTCACGCGGAGCAGCCGTGAGCCCTCGCCGGGCGGCGTGGTCTTGATCATCGTCTCGACGGAGGCGATGCGAGGGTTGCTACCGCGCAGATACTCCTTGATCAGAGGCAGCTGCGCTCCCATGGCGGGCAGCGCGGCGGCCTCGTCCTCGTCGAGGCCGAGCGCGGCCCCGAGATGCTGGTTGATGTCGGCGTCCACCGCGACGACGTGGGCCTCATTGGCGGCAAGGTGGCGGATGAAGAGCGAGGACAACGTGGTCTTGCCGCTGCCGCCCTTCCCTACGAAAGCGATCTTCATGTTCACCTAGCGTAGTAGGTCGATCGCTATCCGTTGTCTAACTTCGTGAAGAAGGCCACTCCGTAGAGGTAGGCGCGCAGGGGGCGCGTAGCCTCGCTACTTATGAGTACGACTTCCTCGGACCCGCTCGCCACCCTGGGCACGCTGCCGGGCGTGACGGACGCGGTGGACTCCGTACGCAAGGCTGTCGACCGCGTTTACGGTCACCGCGTCATGCGCCGCCGCAGCAATGAGGTCACCTCGGAGGCGGCCCTGCGGGGCGCCCGCGGGTCGGCCGCGCTCTCCGGCGCCGACTGGAACCTGGAAGAGGTGCGCCGGCGTACCGACTTCACCGGAGACAGCGAGGCGCGTGTGGTCGGAGCCGCTCTGCGGTTGACCGCCGAGGCGGGCCAGCTGCTCTCCATCTGGCGGCAGTCGCCGTTGCGGGTGTTGGCGAGGCTGCATCTGGTCGCGGCAGGGGGTGCGGCGCCGGAGGACGCCGTCGGGCGGCCCCGGCTGGCGGGTGAGCCGGTGCACGAGCCGCTGATCGAAGCGTCCTTGCCCGATGCCGATGAGGTGGCGGGTCGGCTGGAAGGGCTCAGCGGGCTCATTCTTTCGGGGAGTGAGGCGCCGGCTCTGGTGACGGCCGCGGTCGTGCACGGCGAGCTGCTGGCGCTGCGTCCCTTCGGTTCGTACAACGGTCTGGTCGCGCGGACCGCCGAGCGGATCGTGCTGATCGGGAGCGGGCTCGACCCCAAGTCGATCTGCCCGGCAGAGGTTGGCCATGCCGAGCAGGGGCGGGCGGCGTACGTAGCGGCCTTCGAGGGTTATCTGTCGGGAACACCGGACGGCATGGCGGCCTGGATCGCGCACTGCGGGCGGGCGGCGGAGCTCGGCGTCCGGGAGTCGACGGCGGTCTGCGAAGCGCTCCAGCGTGGCGCCGCGTAAGAAACCGCGTGGCCGGCTGTCGGAGCGGTGGGGTGCAGGGGCGTGACTTTGCGGCCACGGACCAGGCGGTCCAGAAGGCCTGGATGGGTTCGCTGCCCGGCAGCACTTCGTGAAATGGGTTGCGGCGGTACCGTCCTCGGTACCGCCGCTGGCATGTCCACCCAGTTACCAAGCGTCCTCGATATATGCCCATCAGGTCGGGTACTTTGCCCGTTCCTGGTGCGGCTGGCCCGTAATCGACGGGTCGACGTCGCGTGGGTGCCCGGTTTTCATGCGCGGTCCGTGGGGCCTTGTCTGCGTTAACAGGTCATCCTCACGGATGTCCTTGGTCTCGCGGGCCGTTGAGTCCTTTGTACTCCAGGGGCCGGATGAGCGGTAGTGGTGGCGACACTTCTTTACTTTTGGGTTCAATTACGGACGAGTCGGTTCAATCGGTTATGCAGGCAATTCGTGTAGCGGCGATGGCGGTGCGCGGCCGACTCCCCGGGCGTCCGGGGCGTCCGATGCGTACGAGGTGATCGGCTGCCCGGTTTGCCGGGGCGGGGTGTCCGGCATCCGGGCCGCCGACGGCGGAGTCGGGAGCGGGCTCGGTCATGCCGAGGCCGCAGCGGTACGTCGGCGTGCGGCGTACCAGACGAGGCCGGCGGTGACTGCGGCCGCGCCGACTGCTGCGGCAGCCAAGAGTGCGGGGCGCGGCGGCAGCGAGAAGGTGGGAAGTCGCTGCTTGAGCCGGACCGGGCGGTCGAAGACGAGAATCGGCCACTCCCGGAGAGTCGCCTCGCGGCGTAGAGCGCGGTCAGGATTCACCGCGTGCGGATGGCCGACGGACTCCAGCATCGGCACATCGGTCGCGGAGTCGCTGTAGGCGTAGCAGCGAGCGAGGTCGTATCCCTCGGACACGGCGAGGGCCTTCACGGCCTCCGCCTTGGTCGGCCCGTACGCGTAGTACTCCACCTCGCCGGTGAAGCAGCCGTCGTCACCGACGACCATGCGCGTGGCGACGACGCGGTCGGCCCCGAGCAGTTCACCGATCGGTTCGACGACTTCGGCGCCGGAGGTCGAGACGATGACCACATCGCGTCCCGCGGTGTGATGTTCCTCGATGAGCGTCGCCGCTTCGTCGTAGATGATCGGGTCGATCAGATCGTGCAGGGTCTCGGCAACAATTTCCTTCACCTGCTGGACGTTCCAGCCTTTGCAGAGCGCCGATAGATACTCGCGCATCCGCTCCATCTGGTCATGATCTGCGCCCCCGGCAAGGAACACGAACTGTGCGTACGCAGTGCGCAGTACGGCGCGGCGGTTGATCAGCCCGCCTTGGTAGAAGGACTTGCTGAAGGTCAGTGTCGAAGACTTCGCAATGACCGTCTTGTCCAGGTCAAAGAAGGCTGCTGTGCGCGGCAAGAAGCAGTTTTCCACAAGGCAGAGCATAGGGGCCCACCATTCGGCGTAAACTCCGGCGCGTGGGTTTGCCTGAGAAGGTGCTCGGGTACACCATGGAAGTCACGGATCGTTCGCGACCGTGCTAACCCGGTCCGGCTCCTCCCCCCCCCGAGTCGGCCGTGGGGACGACCCCCGCTCTCCCCCCCGGCGGGGGTCGTCGCATGTCCGGACGCGTTTCTGTCGCTCGGAATCGAGCATTTCTCCCCTTTCTCGGCCGTTGCGGCCGACCTCTCGATGACTTCCATCAGCATGCACCGTCACAGTGTGTGAGGGAAGGGCCGCTCTCGGAAGTCGCCGGTTCGAGGGACGGAGATATTCACAAGGGCAGAGTTGTCCACAGTTTTTGAGCAAGATCCACACGATTTCCTGAAGCGCTGCACCGTGATTCCACCCGTGAAGTCCACGGGTTCCGGAATCACCGTTCTCGGCACGCTCCGAGATCGCCGCGAACCGCGGTGAAGGTGAGTGAAGAAGGGGGCTGAGATCGTGGCTGAATCCAGCGCACGGGATCGTTTGCAGGCCGTCGGGCCCAAGCGGGGCGGACCGCTGATCGTGACCGAGGATGTGGATCTGCTCGACGACCTGCTGAGGCTGTGTGCGGCCGCCGGTGCGGAGCCCGAGGTCCATCACACGCTGCCGGACCGGCGGGGCAGCTGGGAGCGGGCTCCCATGGTTCTCGTCGGGGACGACGCGGCGCAACGCTGCCGTGGGGCGGTCCGCCGGCGAGGTGTGATGCTCGTCGGGCGGGACCAGGACGCACCCGACGTCTGGCGCCGAGCCGTGGAGATCGGGGCCGAATACGTGCTGCGGCTGCCCGATTCGGAGAACTGGCTGGTCGATCAGATCGCCAATGCCACGGAAGGTGTCGGCAGGCCGGCACTCACCGTCGGGGTGATCGGCGGCCGGGGTGGCGCCGGTGCGTCCACGCTTGCCTGCGCGCTCGCGGTGACCGCGGCGAGGAGCGGTCGGCGGACCATGCTGATCGACGGTGACCCACTGGGCGGCGGCATCGATGTGCTGCTCGGAGGTGAACGTGCGGAGGGTATGAGGTGGCCTGATTTCGCCCATTCCAAGGGGCGAGTCGGCGGCGGCGCCCTGGAGGAGTCGCTGCCCGCGCTGCACGGGCTGCGGGTGCTCAGCTGGGGCCGCGACGACTGGGTGGTCATCCCGCCGCAGGCGATGCAGGCGGTCCTGGCTGCGGCGCGGAGGCTCGGTGGGGTGGTGGTCGTCGATCTGCCGCGTCGTGTCGACGAGGCGGTGGCCGAGGCTCTTGCCCAACTGGATCTCGGGCTTGTGGTGGTGCCCGGGGAGCTGCGGGCCGTCGCGGCAGCGAAACGCGTGGCGTCGATGGCGGGGATGGTGCTCGACGACATCCGGGTGGTGGCGCGCGGGCCGTACGCGTCAGGCCTCGACGAACAGTGGGTGGCGCACGCCATGGGGCTGCCACTGGCCGGCGAACTCCCTTTGGAGCACGGTTTGCTGGCTGAACAGGACGCGGGGGAACCGCCCGGCGGGAGCGCCCGCGGGCCGCTTGCCAGGTTCTGTTCGGCCTTCTGGGACCGGGTGTTCGCAGGTGAAGGCGTCGCAGGTCCCGCTGCCGGAGGTGCCTCATGACAGAGGCGCTGCTCGACGCCGTTAGGCAGCGGCTGGCGCAGAGTGGAGCGGCGCCGACCCCGGCCGGGGTCGCGGCCGCGCTGCGGGCACAGGGCCGACTGCTCGGGGACGCCGAAGTCCTGCGTGCGGCCGATGAGTTGCGCGGAGAACTGATCGGGGCCGGGGTGCTGGAGCCCCTGCTCGCGGATCCGGCGGTCACCGATGTGCTCGTGTCCGCGCCCGACCGGGTCTGGGTGGATCGGGGCCGCGGCCTCGAACTCACCGGGGTGACCTTCGCCGACACGGCGGCGGTGCGCAGGCTCGCACAGCGGCTCGCCGCCGTGGCGGGGCGGCGACTGGACGACGCCAGGCCCTGGGTGGACGCGCGGCTTCCGGACGGGACACGCATGCACGCGGTGCTGCCGCCTGTGTCGGTCGGATCGACCTGTCTGTCGTTGCGGGTGGTCCGGCCCAAGGCCTTCTCACTGGGCGAACTGGTCGCGGCAGGGACGGTTCCACCGGGTGGCGACCGGGTGTTGCGTGCGCTGGTGGAGGCCCGGGTCTCCTACCTCATCAGCGGGGGGACGGGCGCGGGGAAGACGACGCTCCTCGCGAGTCTGCTGGGCTTGGTGGGGGAGCGGGAGCGGATCGTGCTCGCCGAGGACTCCGCCGAGTTGCATCCGGACCATCCGCACGTCGTACGGCTGGAATCGCGTCCCGCCAACCAGGAGGGCGCCGGGCGGGTGACGCTCCGGGACCTGGTGCGACAGGCCCTGCGCATGAGGCCCGACCGGCTGGTGGTCGGGGAGGTGCGAGGGGCGGAAGTAACGGAGTTGCTGGCTGCTCTGAATACCGGCCATGAGGGCGGCTCAGGAACGGTTCACGCGAACGCGGCCGAGCATGTCCCGGCCCGGCTGGAGGCGTTGGGGACAGCGGCGGGGCTGGACCGGACGGCACTTCACAGCCAGTTGGCCGCGGCGCTGTCCGTCGTGGTTCATCTCGCACGGGACCGGGCCGGGCGGCGCCGGATCGCCGAGATCCAGGTGCTGGAACGGGATGCGGCGGGGCTCGTGGTGACCGTGCCGGCACTGCGGTGGAGTGCGGACGGATTCGAGCGGGAGCGGGGCTGGGAGCGGCTGCGGTCACTGATCGGGGGTGAGCTGTGACCGGCGGCGCGGAGGTGGGGATGCCGGAGGCAGTGCGCGCGGCGGCGCTGTGCGCGGGGGCGGCGGCATGGCTGGTGGTGGCCGGTCGGGATCAAGGGAGGCGGAGAGCAAAGGTGTTGCTGGCCGTGGAGGCTGCGGAATCACCCCTGGGGGAGCGCTGGGACTGCGGCCGGAGGCGGCTCAAGGTGTGGCTGATGGGGCGCCGCGAGTTGCTGTGCCTGCCGGTGGCTCTGGTTCTGGGGGTCCTCGGTGAGTCGTGGCTGCCGCTGGCTGCGGGGGCGGCAGCGGTGCCACTGGTGCGGCGATGGCTGCGGAGAAGGGAGTTACGCAAGGGCCGGGAGCGGCGGGTCGACGGGGTGGTGTCTCTGTGCGGTGCGGTGGTGGGTGAGTTGAGGGCCGGCCGTGAACCGGGGCAGGCGCTGCTCGTCGCTGTTCGGGGGACGGGGGTGCTGGGAGTGGCCGAGGCGGGGGTTTCGGCGGCGGCGCAGTTCGGGGGCGATGTCCCGGGAGCACTGAGGCAGGCGGCGGGCGAACCGGGCCTGGACGGGCTCGCGGGAATGGCCGCCTGCTGGCGGGTGGCGGTGGACGGCGGGGCCGGACTCGCGGCCGGTCTGGACCGGCTGGAGAGCGCGTTGCGGGCCGAGCGCCGGCGTAGGGAGGACCTGCGGGCGCAACTGGCCGGGGCGTGGGCGACGGTCGCGGTGCTGGCTCTGTTGCCGGTGCTGGGCATGGGGCTTGGTGCCGCGCTCGGCGCAGAGCCGTTGAGGGTGCTGCTGCACAGTACGGCCGGGTTGGTCTGCCTGGTGACGGGTGGAGCGCTGGAGGCGGCGGGTCTGCTCTGGGCCGGTCGGATCGTCCGGGCGGGAGAAGCCCTGTGAGCGCGGGGGTCGGTGACGTCGCCCACCGGGTGGGGGCTGTCGCGTTGGCGGCTTGGGTGTGCACCCAGTTGGTGCTCGCCCTGAGCCGTCGACGGACGGGGCGGCGGGTGCGGCGCAGGGGAGCGGTGTTTCTGGCGGTGGACGAGCGGGCAGCGGTGGGTCCTCGCGGCGGGGTCAGGGCTGTCGGCCGGGTCCCGCGACGGATCGGGCGGCTGGTGGCAGGTGTTCCGGCGGGACAGTGGGCGGCGGCGCTGGGTGCCGTGTCGGCGGGCTGGGTTCTGCTGGGCGGCCTCTTGGGCTGGGCGGTTGGCCTGGTGGCGGGGTACGGCGCCTGGCGGTGGCAGCGGGCTCGGCCGGGAAAGGCGCCGCGCGCAGCGGCTCGGGAGGCGGTGAATGCCGCGGAGGCCGTACGCCGGCTTCCGCTGGCCGCTGACCTGTTGGCAGCCTGCATCTTCGTCGGGGCCGGTCCGCGAGAGGCGGCGGAGGCGGTGGGTGAGTCGCTGGGCGGGCCGGTCGGTGAGCAACTGGCCCGGACGGCGGCGGAGATCCGGCTCGGCGGGGACCCCGCCGTCGCCTGGGGGAGGTTCGGGGAGATACCGGGCGCTGCCGAGCTGGCCCGTTGCCTGGATCGGGCCGCCGCGACCGGCGCTCCGGCGGCGGAGCCGGTTTCCCGGCTGGCCGAAGCGATGCGGGCCGAGCGGTCCAGCGCGGCGGTGGCGCGTGCGCAGAGAGCCGGCGTCCTGATCACCGCGCCCGTCGGGCTCTGCTTCCTTCCCGCTTTTCTCACGGTGGGGGTGGCGCCCGTGGTGATCGGTCTGGCGACGGGGCTGCTGAACCACTGACGCACCAAAAGAGCCCAAATGCGATGAGTGCCTCAATTAGTAGCTCGATTTCAGCAGAAAACTGTCTCATGGGGGTTTGAAATGAAACGCAAAGTAACGGTTTGGGTGCGGAGTCTGGTACGCGCGGCTCGGGCGGACAGCGGAATGACGACGTCCGAATACGCGGTGGGGACGATCGCCGCCTGTGCGTTCGCTGCGGTGCTCTACAAGGTGGTCACCAGTGCACCGGTCATGGCGCAGTTGCAATCACTGCTGAAGGACGCTCTCGATGCGAAGTTCTGACAGCGGCGCAGCAGTGGCGTCGGATCCCGGGGAACGATCGGGGCGGGTGGGGCCGGGGGGCGACAGTGGAGCGGTGACGGCGGAGGCCGCCATGGTGATTCCGGTGCTGGTGGTGTTCACCCTCGCCCTGGTGTGGGCCCTGATGGCCTCGTCGGCCCAGATCCGGTGCGTGGACGCGGCCAGGGCCGGTGCGCGAGCGGCGGCCCGCTCCGAGCCGGAGGCCCAGGTGCGGGAGGCCGCCCTTTCGGCGGCGCCGGACCGTGCGGGGGTCGACGTGCGACGTGACGGGGCGCTGTGGCGGGTCCGGGTGACCGCGCCGACCCCGGGCCCCGGGGGCCTGGGCGTCACGCTGAGAGCGGAGGCCGTGGCGTCTGCCGAGGACACGGTGGGGGCGGCGCCGTGATGCGGGCGGGGCGGCGGGTGCCGGACGTGTGGCTGCAGGGCCTCTGCGCGCGCTACAGGGGCCGCGAGAGGCGGGACCGGGGGCTGGCCACTGTCTGGGCTGCGGTGGCCACGGTGACGCTGTGCACGGTGTTTGCCGTGGTGCTGGCGCTCGGGCAGGTGGTGGTGGCCCGGCACCGGGCCGGAGGCGCGGCCGACCTGGCGGCCCTGGCGGCGGCTGACCGGGCCTTGGACGGAGCAACGGCGGCCTGCCGGGCGGCCCAGCAGGTTGCCGGGGCGCAGGGGGCGCAAGTGGTGCGGTGCGCCGTGCAGGGGGAGATCGCCGATGTGGTGGCCCGGGTGCGTGTGGGTCCCTACGCCCCGAAGGTCAGGTCCCGGGCAGGGCCGGCGACTGCGGTTCCTGTGGCTACGGGGCCGTCGGGGGGCCCGGAGCGCTCGGCGAGTCCGGGGAGCCCGGAGGGGCGTGCGGTTCGGGGTGCTCGGATTGCTCGGGAGGTGCCGATCGGAGGAGCTCGGTGAGCAGGCGCACCGCGCCGCGTTTGTGCAGCGGTTCGTTGCCGTTGCCGCACTTCGGGGACTGGATGCAGGACGGGCACCCCGCATCGCACTCGCAGGAGGCGATGGCCTGACGCGTGGCGGTCAGCCAGCCGCGCGCGGTGTGGAAGGCGCGTTCGGAGAACCCGGCACCGCCGGGGTGGCCGTCGTACACGAAGACCGTCGGCAGCAGGGTGTCCGGATGCAGCGGTACGGACACGCCGCCGATGTCCCAGCGGTCGCAGGTGGCGAAGAGCGGCAGCATCCCGATCGACGCGTGCTCGGCGGCGTGCAGCGCGCCGCCCAGGATCTCCGGGTTGATCCGGGCGGAGTCGAGCTGGTCCTGGGTGACCGTCCACCACACGGCGCGGGTGCGCAGGGTGCGGGGCGGAAGGTCCAGTTTGGTCTCGCCCAGCACCTCACCGCTGATCAGCTTGCGACGCAGGAAGGAGACGACCTGGTTGGTGACCTCCACGGAGCCGTAGCAGAGCCGCCCGTCGCCCCACGGGACCTCGGTGTCGGTCTCCAGGACGGCGATGGCGGTCGTGTCGCGTGCCGTCGTGGAGTACGGCGGACTCGCCTCCTCGACCAGTGCCGCCGAGTCGTCGAGGTCCAGCTTGCGGACCAGATACGTGCGGCCCTGATGGAGGTGGACGGCGCCCTCGTGGACGGCGGTGTGGGCGGCGGACTCGTCGACGGTGCCAAGCAGCCGCCCGGTGCCCTCCTCGACGATCTGGACGGGGCGGCCGCCCTCGCCCCGGATGTCGGTAAGGTCGGCGGCCCGTTCGCGCCGGGTCCAGTGCCAGCCCGACGCCCGTCTGCGGAGCAGCTTCGCGGATTCCAGCTGCGGCAGCAGGCCGGTGGCGGCGGGGCCGAAGAGGGCCAGGTCGGGTTCGGTGAGCGGCAGCTCCGCCGCGGCGGCACACAGATGGGGGGCCAGGACGTACGGGTTGTCAGGATCGAGGACGGTCGACTCCACGGGCTGCTGGAACAGCGCCTCGGGGTGGTGGACGAGGAAGGTGTCCAGCGGGTCGTCGCGGGCCACCAGGATGGCGAGGGCGCCCTGTCCCGCGCGTCCCGCACGGCCGGCCTGCTGCCAAAGCGAAGCCCTCGTGCCGGGGTAGCCCGCTATGACGACGGCGTCCAGGCCGGAGACGTCGATGCCGAGCTCGAGGGCGGTCGTGGCGGCCAGGCCGAGCAGCTGACCGGAGTGCAGGGCGCGTTCCAGGGCTCGGCGCTCCTCGGGGAGATAGCCCCCGCGGTAGGCGGCCACGCGGGCGGGCAGGGAGCGGTCGATCTCGGCGAGGCGTTCCTTGGCGATGACGGAGATGAGCTCGGCGCCCCGCCGGGAGCGTACGAAGGCGACCGAGCGCACACCCTGCACGGTGAGGTCGGTGAGCAGGTCCGCGGTCTCCGCCGTGGCGGTGCGGCGCACGGGAGCACCCTTCTCGCCGTGCAGCTCGGTCAGGGGCGGCTCCCACAGGGCGAAGACCAGTTCGCCGCGCGGGGAGGCGTCATCGGCGACCTCGACGACCGGGAGGCCGGTGAGGCGGCCCGCCGCGGCCGAGGGCTCGGCCGCGGTGGCGGAGGCCAGGAGGAACACGGGATCGGCGCCGTAACGGGCGCACAGGCGGCGGAGCCGGCGCACCACCTGGGCGACGTGGGAGCCGAAGACACCCCGGTAGGTGTGGCACTCATCGATGACGACGTAGCGCAGGGCGCGCAGGAAGGAGGACCAGCGGGGATGGGACGGGAGTATCCCGCGGTGCAGCATGTCCGGGTTGGTGAGGACGTAGTTGGCGTACTGGCGTACCCACTCGCGTTCCTCTACGGGGGTGTCGCCGTCGTAGACCGCAGGACGGATCGCGTTGCCCAGCGGGGTCGCGAGTTCCTTCACCGAGCGCCTCTGGTCGGCGGCCAGGGCCTTGGTGGGCGCGAGGTAGAGGGCGGTCGTGCCACGGCCGTTAGGTGCCTCGGAGCCGTCCAGGAGGGCGCTGAGGACCGGGGCGAGGTAGGCCAGCGACTTGCCGGAGGCGGTGCCGGTGGCGATGACGACCGACTCGCCGTCCAGCGCGTGCTCCGCAGCTGCCGCCTGATGGGCCCAGGGGTGATCGATTCCGGCGCGCTGGATGGCCGCGATCACTTCTGGGCGGATGCGATCGGGCCAGACCGCATGAGTTCCCGTACGCGGGGGCAGGTGCTCCGTATGAGTGATGCGCGCAGCCCGGTCCGCCCTTGCGGCGAGCCGGTCGAGGACCACGTCCGGAGAGGGGCGGGAACCCCCGCTCTCGGGCGGTCGACTGGGGCGGTGATTCTTGGCCATCGGCACCGAGTGTGTCACTGGCGAGGCGGACAATGGTCCCAAGGCGTCGTGCATGGCAGCTGGTAAGTGATTGAATGCCATCGCGGCTGGCGATCCGTCCCCTGGCTCCGCCGGGGAGACCGAGGGGCGACCGCTCGATAGCAAGGTGCTGGAGGATCCGTGGACCTGTCCTTGTCGACTCGCAATGTGTCCGGCCCTGGTGGCGACCGTACGGTCGTCGAGGTCGGTGGCGAGATTGATGTGTATACCGCGCCCAAGCTGCGCGAGCAGTTGGTCGAGTTGGTGAATGACGGCAGCTACCACTTGGTTGTCGACATGGAAGGCGTCGACTTTCTCGACTCCACCGGCCTCGGCGTGCTCGTGGGCGGCTTGAAGCGTGTGCGGGCCCATGAGGGCTCGTTGCGCCTGGTCTGCAACCAGGAGCGCATTCTCAAGATTTTCAGGATCACCGGTCTCACCAAGGTGTTCCCGATTCACACCACGGTCGATGAGGCCGTCGCGGCAACCGACTGACGGTCGGCTCGCGGTCGGACCGGCTCAAGGGCCGGTCCGGCGGTAGCGGTGCAGCCGGACCGGCGGGTGCCGTCGACAGCTTCGGAGGAAGACTGCCGAGGTTGTGACGGAGGCCTGTCGGACAGCCGATGATTCGGCTGTCCGACATCGGTACGACGTCAATCCTGACGTCGGCCCGTCACCCGTTCGGTGGTCGCCGGCTGATCTATTTTGCCGGTCTTATCGTCGGCCCGGTTGCTGGCCGGTCGCTCACGCGATCGGGTCAGCCGACGGTTGTCGGAGCCATCGGCTGCCGGATCAGCCATCGGCCCGGATCAGCTGCAAGCCGTCAGCTGTCAGCTGTCAGTCGTCAGCCGTCGGTCGGCAGATGTCGGAGCGGCCTTTGGGCGTCGGATCAGCCGTCAGCTGTCAGCTGTCAGCCGTCAGCCGTCAGCCGTCAGCCGTCAGCCGTCAGGATCGGCCGGCGGAGGTCGGGTCGGCGGTTGAACTTCGGCCGTACAACATCCGTCGGGCGGCTGTCCGGTGGATGCCGGGCAGATGCGTCGGCCGGCGGTTTCCGGTCGGTCGGCGGTGACCGGAGTATGAAGAGCCAGGAGAGCCGGGCCATCCGTCCGGTT
The DNA here is from genome assembly GCF_003751445.1 of Streptomyces sp. 840.1. Taxonomy (NCBI): domain Bacteria; kingdom Bacillati; phylum Actinomycetota; class Actinomycetes; order Kitasatosporales; family Streptomycetaceae; genus Streptomyces; species Streptomyces sp. 840.1. The sequence continues at coordinate 2,688,544 of NZ_RJUU01000001.1, forward strand.
CCTGGGTGCACACACGTACGTTCGAGGGGGATCGCATGGCCACCGTTGAACTCCGCTTCAGCGCCCAGCCCGAACACGTCAGGACGGCCCGCCTCGTGGCGGCTGCCGTGGCGCGCCGGGCCGGGGTCGACGAGGCAGTGCTCGACGAGGTCAGGCTCGCCGTGGGAGAGGCCTGCAGCCGCGCTGTCGGGCTGCATCGCAGCCATGGCATCACCGCCCCGGTCACGGTCGTCCTGATCGAGGAGGAGAAGTCCTTCTCCATCGAGGTCGGCGACGAGGTTCCGGGCCCGCGCGGCGACGGGTCCGTCACCGGCATGTCCGGACGCGCGGGCGACACGCCCGCCGTGGGGCCGGACGAGCCGGAACCCGATCCGGACGGCGACGGCGAGGACGAGATGGGCCTCGCGGTCATCAGCGGCCTGGTCGACGACGTGGAAGTCAGATCCGGCGCGGACGGCGGAGTCATCCGGATGAGCTGGCCGAAGACGCCGGCGACCGTACTGCGCTGAGCGCGGCGCGTCCCGGGGCGGTTCGGCCGGCCCGGTGGCGCGGACGGTCGCCCCTGATCAGTTTTTCGAGGCCCTGCTGAGCAGGGCCTTTTTCATTTCTGGCTTGATCAATGGTCTCCCGCAATGCGTCTGCCCCATTACTGCATTCGGTCCAGTCCGCGAAGGTGATCAATTTCCGTTCGGTGGATGAAGGTCAATTACATTTACCGCGCACTGTTTTGATCGTGTTCCGCTACCTACAATCCGTCCACGTCTTGAGCGCTGAGCGTCAAGGAGGACGTATGGCGGGGTTCGGCACCACACCACTGGCAGAACTGACGCACTATTCCGCACTTTCCGACCCACCCACCACTCTCGCGGCAGCGGTGCTCACCGATGACAACCGTGTCATCGTGATCGTCGTCGCGGTCGTCGCCGTCGCGGCCCTGCTGGTCGCCCAGCTGCTGGCACGTCAGGTGCTGGCGGCCGGTGAGGGCACCGAACGCATGAAGGAGATCGCGGCCGCCGTCCAGGAAGGGGCGAATGCCTATCTGGCCCGGCAGCTGCGCACGGTAGGAATCTTCGCCGTCGTCGTCTTCTTCCTTCTTCTCCTGCTTCCGGCCGACAACTGGTCCCAGCGCGCAGGCCGTTCGGTGTTCTTCCTGGTGGGTGCGCTTTTCTCGGCGGCCACCGGATACATCGGGATGCGGCTCGCTGTACGGAGCAATGTGCGGGTGGCCGCCGCCGCACGTGAGGCGACTCCCGCAGAAGGCGAACCGGAAAAGGATCTCACCGCCGTCTCGCACAAAGCGACGAAGATCGCATTCCGTACCGGGGGTGTGGTCGGCATGATCACCGTGGGCCTCGGGCTCCTGGGTGCCTCCTGCGTGGTGCTCGGCTATGCCGCGGACGCGCCCAAGGTGCTGGAGGGCTTCGGGCTCGGAGCGGCGCTGATCGCGATGTTCATGAGGGTCGGCGGCGGCATCTTCACCAAGGCCGCCGACGTCGGTGCGGACCTGGTCGGCAAGGTGGAACAGGGAATTCCGGAAGACGATCCGCGCAATGCCGCCACCATCGCCGACAACGTGGGCGACAACGTCGGGGACTGCGCGGGTATGGCGGCCGACCTCTTCGAGTCGTACGCAGTGACGCTGGTCGCCGCGCTCATCCTCGGCAAGGCCGCCTTCGGCGACGCGGGACTCGCCTTTCCGCTGATCGTTCCGGCGATCGGCGTGATCACCGCGATGATCGGCGTCTTCGCGGTCGCGCCGCGGCGCAGTGACCGCAGCGGGATGACCGCCATCAACCGCGGTTTCTTCATCTCGGCGGTCATCTCGCTCGTTCTGGTGGCCGTGGCGGTCTTCGTCTACCTGCCGTCCACGTACGCGGACCTGGACGGGGTCACCGATGAGTCCATCACCTCGCACGGTGGGGATCCGCGGGTGTTCGCGCTGGTCGCCGTTGCCATCGGCATCGTGCTGGCGGCCCTGATCCAGCAGCTGACGGGCTATTTCACCGAGACCAACCGCCGTCCGGTCCGGGACATCGGCAAGTCCTCGCTGACCGGACCGGCCACCGTCGTACTCGCGGGTATCTCCATCGGTCTGGAGTCCGCCGTCTACACCGCGCTGCTGATCGGGCTCGGTGTCTACGGGGCGTTCCTGCTCGGCGGCACGTCGATCATGCTGGCCCTCTTCGCGGTGGCGCTGGCCGGTACCGGTCTGCTCACCACCGTCGGGGTCATCGTCGCCATGGACACCTTCGGCCCGGTATCCGACAACGCGCAGGGCATCGCCGAGATGTCCGGCGATGTCAGCGGCGCCGGTGCGCAGGTCCTCACCGACCTGGACGCCGTCGGCAACACCACCAAGGCCATCACCAAGGGCATCGCCATCGCGACCGCCGTTCTGGCGGCGGCGGCGCTCTTCGGTTCCTACCGCGACGCGATCGCCACCGCCGTCGATGACGTGGGCGCCTCGGCCGGGGAGATGGGGCTGAGCCTGGACATCTCGCAGCCCAACAACCTGGTGGGTCTGATCCTCGGCGCCGCGGTCGTGTTCCTCTTCTCCGGCCTGGCCATCAACGCGGTGTCCCGGTCGGCCGGGGCCGTGGTCTACGAGGTGCGGAGGCAGTTCCGCGATCACCCCGGGATCATGGACTACACGGAGAAGCCGGAGTACGGGCGCGTCGTCGACATCTGCACCAAGGACGCGCTGCGCGAGCTGGCCACGCCCGGTCTGCTGGCGGTGCTGGCGCCGATCGCGGTCGGTTTCAGCTTCGGGGTGGGGGCGCTCGGCTCGTATCTCGCCGGTGCGATCGGCACCGGCACGCTGATGGCGGTCTTCCTCGCCAACTCCGGTGGTGCGTGGGACAACGCCAAGAAGCTGGTCGAGGACGGTCACCACGGCGGCAAGGGGAGCGACGCCCACGCCGCGACCGTCATCGGCGACACGGTCGGTGACCCCTTCAAGGACACGGCCGGGCCGGCGATCAACCCCTTGCTCAAGGTGATGAACCTGGTGGCGCTGCTCATCGCGCCCGCGGTGGTGAAGTTCAGCTACGGCGAGGACGCGAACGCCGCGGTGCGCGCGGTGGTGGCGGCGCTCGCCATCGTGGTCATCGTCGGTGCGGTCTACGTCTCCAAGCGGCGCGGGATCGCCGTCGGCGACGACGGGGACTCCGGAGGCGAGGGCGGGGGCAGCTCGGCCCGGCCGAGCGACCCGGCGACCGTCCAGTGAGTCCGGCGGCAGAGGAAGGCCCTGTCAACGGCCTTCCTGGTCGGCGCCGTTAGGCGCCGCGGGGCCGGCAAGCGGGCGGGCGTGGCATTCCGATGCCACGTCCGCCCCTCCACTTCTTCACCGGCCACTCCGCTCGCCCGTCCGATGGGTCGTCCGGCCGTCAGAGGGCCTGCCGCAGGCGCTCGTTGGCTCATCCGCATTGCCTGTCCGGGTGAATCACCCGAAGGGCTTACCTGAATGACCTACCCGAACGAGTGCTTGTTCGGACGGACGTTCCCGTGTGTGGGGGCCGTGTGGGTGAGTTGTATCTCCCTCATTTCGCTTGGTGCAAATGGCTGCAAAAGCTCACCCATCGGACGCCGGGCGCCCGGACGAAGGGCGCTCGGCGTGTAAGTTCCGGGGCCGAGAGCCTTGGAAGGGACCAATCCGGTGAACAAGAAGCTTGCAGCCGCGCTGTCCGGCGGTGCGGTACTGGTACTTACGCTGTCGGGCTGCAGCGACGACAGCGACAACAAGGTGAACGACTGGGCCAAGAAGGTCTGTGACCAGGTCCAGCCCCAGCTGCAGAAGATCGCGAACGCCAACGCCTCCATCCAGCAGCAGACCGCGGACAACAGCAAGCCCGCCGACGTCCAGAAGACCGACTCGGCCGCCTTCAAGCAGATCTCGCAGGCGTACAAGGCGCTCGGCTCGGCCGTCGACTCGGCGGGCCCGCCGCCGGTCGACGACGGCGAGACCACGCAGAAGGAGGCCGTGAAGGAGCTCAACGCCTCCTCCGTGGCCTACGCGAACCTGCAGAAGAAGGTCGATGATCTCGACACGAAGGACCAGGCGAAGTTCGCGGACGGCCTCAAGGACATCGCTGACGAGCTGAACAAGATCAGCACCAACGGTGACCAGGCGCTGAAGAAGCTCCAGTCCGGCGAGGTCGGCAACGCCATGGCCAAGCAGAAGGGCTGCCAGAAGCCGACGGCCCCCGCATCGCCGTCCGCCGACTCCTCCAAGTCGGCGTCTCCCTCGAAGGACTCGAAGAACTCCGAGGACCCGAAGGACGCGAAGGGCTCCAAGGAGGCGTCTTCCTCCGCCTCGGCCGGCGAGAAGTCGTAACCGGCCGGCTCCTGGACGCGGCCCGGCGGCCCTGGGGTCTGTCCGGCGGATCTTCGCGGGCCCACGAAGATCCGCCGGACAGGCCCCGGAGACCGGCGGGCCGCTGCCGTTGTCAGTGGGAGCCGTCACAATGGGTCACGTGAGTAAGACCAGCCTTCCCGCACCCGACCATGCGACCCGGCTTCGCGAAGCCCTGCTCGCCGCCGCCTTCACCGCCGACGGGCTCCTCGACCTGCTCGGCGCACCCGCCTACGCCGCGCTCGCCCGCAGCGAGACCGTCCCGGCGCTGCGCGCCACCCGGGGCGACGCGCCGCTCGACACGCTCGTACGGCTCTTCCTCCTCCAGCGCCCGGTCCCCTCCGGGCGGGCGGCCGCCGTGCTGCCGCTGCCGGAGTGCGTGGCGGACGGCTGGCTGACCGAGACGGACGGCGAGGTGCGCGCGTCCGTCGACGTGCGGCCCTACGGCGGACCGGACGGCCAGGACTGGTTCATCGTCTCCGACCTGGGCTGCGCCGTCGGCGGCGCGGGCGGCATCGGTTCGCACGAGGAGGGCGTCGTCCTCGGTATCGGCGGCGCCTCCACCACCCTCGCCGGGATCACCGTCCGCAGGCCCGTCGCCGCCGCCCTCGACATCGGTACGGGCTCCGGCATCCAGGCGCTGCACGCCTCGCAGCACGCCACCCAGGTCACCGCCACCGACCTCAATCCGCGTGCCCTCGGCTTCACCCGGCTCACCCTCGCCCTGTCCGGCGCCGCCCCGGCCGATCTGCGCGAGGGTTCCCTCTACGAACCGGTCGCGGGAGAGACGTACGACCTGATCGTCTCCAACCCGCCCTTCGTCATCTCGCCCGGCGCCCGGCTCACCTACCGCGACGGCGGCATGGCGGGCGACGACCTGTGCCGGACCCTGGTGCAGCAGACCGGCGAGCGGCTGAACGAGGGCGGTTACGCCCACTTCCTGGCCAACTGGCAGCACACCGAGGACGAGGAGTGGCAGGACCGGCTGCGCTCCTGGGTGCCGCAGGGCTGTGACGCCTGGGTGGTGCAGCGCGAGGTCCAGGACGTCACGCAGTACGCGGAGCTGTGGCTGCGCGACAGCGGCGACCACCGCACGGAGCCCGCGGAGTACGCGGCTCGGTACGACGCCTGGCTGGACGAGTTCGAGGCCAGGGGGACCAAGGGCGTCGGATTCGGCTGGATCACGCTGCGGAAGTCCGCCGCGGCGGCCGCCGGGGACCCGTCGATCGTGATCGAGGAGTGGCCGCATGCGGTGGAGCAGCCGCTCGGACCGGCCATCGAGACGCACTTCGCCCGCCAGGACTATCTGCGGGACCAGGACGACGCGGCGCTGCTGACCGGTCACTTCACCCTGGCCGCCGAGGTCGTACAGGAGCAGGTCGGGCTGCCGGGGGCCGAGGATCCCGAACATGTGGTGCTCCGTCAGAACCGAGGTATGCGGCGGGCGACGAAGGTCGACGCGGTGGGTGCCGGATTCGCCGGCGTGTGCGACGGATCGCTGCCCGCGGGCCGGATCCTCGACGCCATCGCCCAGCTGATGAACGAGGACCCGGTGCTGCTGCGCGACCGCACCCCGCAGGCCATCCGGCTGCTGGTCGAGGAGGGCTTCCTGGAGCCGGTGCCCCCGGCGGGGCGGACGGCCGGATGATCCGGATCGAGCTGGACGCGCCATCGCTCGGTGCGACGCGGATCGCGATCAGCCCGCTGTGGGACGCCTTCTGTAGCCTGCATCTCGCGATGCCGCACCGCGCCCCCTCCCTGCCTTACCAGGAGTGGGTGGTGCGTGCCCGGGAGGTGCTGAGGGAGGACGAGCGGACGCATGCGCTGCGACTGCTGACCGGCGGCCCCCTGAGCTTCCCGGACTTCCTGCTGCCCCGGCCGGTCGGGGCCACGTCCATCGACGCGGAGCTGGAGACGGTCCGGGCCACCCCGACCGACGTCGTACGGGCCGAGGTCGCCGAGCACTACGCGGGGTTCGAGGACCACCCCGGCATCCGCCCGTACCTGATGGATCCCGAGGGGGCCTGCGCGGCCCTCGCCGGAACCGGGCTCCGCTCTGGTTCGGCCGTGCACTGCCGTATGTACTGAACGGCCTCTTCACCAGCGTCTTCACGCTCTCCGCCGCATGCCTGCTGCTCGGTCTGCGGATTCCGGTTGGCGCTGTTCCCGGGCTGGCGGCGGTGCTGCTCGCCGCCGCGGCGGGGTGTTCCGCGTTCGGCCTCGCGCTCGGGGCGCTGGGGTTGCGCCTCGGGGATGTCTTCCTGATCTCGAACGTGGCGAGTTCGGTGCTCCTGGTGCTGACCGGCGCGAACGTGCCGAGGGAGAGTCTGCCGGAGTGGATGCGCGCCGTCGGCGCCGTACTGCCGCTGGCCCACGCGACCGAAGCGGCACGTGAGTTGTCCGCCGGCGCCGGGCTCGACGTCCGGGATCTCGCCGCCGAGCTCGGGACGGGGGCCGGGCACGCGCTGCTCGCCGTCGTGCTGCTGACGGTGTTCGAACGCGGAAGCCGGCGGCGGGCGACCCTCGACGTCATGTGAGCAGGGCCGGTCCCGTGAGCGGGCCCGGTCCTGTGAGCACGGCCGGTACCGCTGTTCACCCGGGGTTCGCGTCGTCGACGCCCGGTGGTGCGAGCCTCCCCGGAACGGCGCGTCACGAAGCCGTACGGCGCGGTCCGCGCCGGGGGACAGAGAGGCGTACGGGTATGGAGAGCGGACCTGCGATCTTCGCCGGTACGGCGTTCGCACTGTTCGGTGCCGCGCTGCTGCTGTGGACGGGGGCGTGCGTGCTGCATCGCGCGCCGGTGGCGTACCGGGTGAGTCCCGTCGCTTCGACCGTACTCGCGACTGTGTTCGGCGTAGTTTTCCTCGTCCTCGGGGTGTGGTGCCTCACACGCGTCTGAGTACGTGTCGAGCACGCGTCCGAGCCCACGTCCGACTCCGCGTCCGAACCCCTCGCGGGCACCCGCGGCCCGGGGCGTGCCCGGAACACGCCCGGACCGCCCGCACCTCGCACCCGGCACCCGCAGGGCCGCCACAGCGCCGCCGAAACCCGCAGGCAGCGGCCCCGCGCACGGCGGACGGAGCGGGCCGGGCGGCAGGAAAGGCGGAAGTCGGGTTACCGTTCGAGTGGCCGTTGCGGGCTTTTGCCGTTTGACACGGGGGCGGGTTGTACCGTCACACTCCGCAGCGACAGCACTGTCGGCAGCGCGATCGCGCTGCCCGGATGCCCACCGAGTGTCGACCGGAGAGAAGAGCGAAGTTGTCCCCGACCAGCGAGACCGCACAGGGCGGCCGCCGACTCGTCATCGTCGAGTCGCCTGCCAAGGCGAAGACGATCAAGGGCTATCTCGGCCCCGGATACGTCGTCGAGGCGAGCGTCGGGCACATCCGCGACCTCCCGAACGGTGCCGCGGAGGTGCCGGACGAGTACACCGGCGAGGTACGTCGGCTCGGGGTGGACGTCGAAAACGACTTCCAGCCCATCTACGTCGTCAATGCCGATAAGAAGGCCCAGGTCAGGAAGCTCAAGCAGCTGCTGGCCGAGTCGGACGAACTCTTCCTCGCCACCGATGAGGACCGCGAGGGCGAAGCCATCGCGTGGCACCTGCAGGAAGTCCTCAAGCCGAAGGTCCCGGTCCACCGGATGGTCTTCCACGAGATCACCAAGGACGCGATCCGGGCCGCCGTCGCCAACCCGCGCGAGCTCAACCAGCGCATGGTCGACGCCCAGGAGACCCGCCGAATCCTCGACCGCCTCTACGGCTACGAGGTCTCGCCGGTCCTGTGGAAGAAGGTCATGCCGCGACTGTCGGCGGGCCGCGTCCAGTCCGTCGCCACCCGCCTCGTCGTCGAGCGGGAGCGCGAGCGCATCGCCTTCCGCTCCGCCGAGTACTGGGACCTGACCGGCACCTTCGCCACCGGCCGCAGCGGTGACGCCTCCGACCCCTCGACGCTCACCGCCCGCCTCAGCGCGGTCGACGGGCGCCGCATCGCCCAGGGCCGCGACTTCGGTCCGGACGGTCAGCTCAAGGCCGCCTCCGGCCAGACGCTGCACCTGGACGAGACGAACGCCCGCGCCCTGGCCGCCGCGCTCGCCGACTCCTCGTTCGCCGTGCGCTCCGTCGAGTCGAAGCCGTACCGCCGCTCCCCGTACGCGCCCTTCCGCACGACGACCCTCCAGCAGGAGGCGAGCCGGAAGCTGGGCTTCGGGGCCAAGGCCACCATGCAGGTCGCGCAGAAGCTGTACGAGAACGGCTTCATCACCTATATGCGTACCGACTCCACGACCCTCTCGGACACCGCGATCTCCGCGGCCCGCGCCCAGGTCACGCAGCTCTACGGTGCCAATTACCTGCCGGACAAGCCGCGCACGTACGCCGGCAAGGTCAAGAACGCGCAGGAGGCGCACGAGGCGATCCGCCCCTCCGGCGACCGCTTCCGCACCCCTGCCGAGACCGGCCTGACCGGCGACCAGTTCCGGCTCTACGAGCTGATCTGGAAGCGGACCGTCGCCTCCCAGATGAAGGACGCGGTCGGTAACTCCGTCACCGTCAAGATCGGTGGCCGGGCGAGCGACGGCCGTGACGCCGAGTTCTCCGCCTCCGGCAAGACGATCACCTTCCACGGCTTCATGAAGGCGTACGTCGAAGGCGCCGACGACCCGAACGCCGAGCTCGACGACCGTGAGCGCCGGCTGCCGCAGGTCGCCGAGGGCGACGCGCTGTCCGCCGACGAGGTGTCGGTCGACGGCCACGCGACGAAGCCGCCGGCCCGCTACACCGAGGCCTCGCTGGTCAAGGAGCTCGAAGAGCGCGAGATCGGCCGCCCGTCGACGTACGCCTCGATCATCGGGACGATCCTCGACCGCGGCTACGTCTTCAAGAAGGGCACGGCCCTCGTGCCGTCCTTCCTGTCGTTCGCCGTGGTCAACCTGCTGGAGAAGCACTTCGGCCGGCTCGTGGACTACGACTTCACCGCCCGCATGGAGGACGACCTCGACCGCATCGCACGCGGTGAGGCCCAGTCGGTGCCGTGGCTGAGGCGTTTCTACTTCGGCGCGACGGACGGCGACGACACGGCCGGTGCCGGAAAGGCCTCCGACGCGGGCAACGGCGACGGCGACCACCTCGGCGGGCTCAAGGAGCTCGTCACCGACCTCGGTGCGATCGACGCCCGGGAGATCTCCTCGTTCCCGGTCGGCAACGACATCAAGCTCCGGGTCGGCCGCTACGGCCCCTACATCGAGCGCGGCGAGAAGGACTCCGAGGGCCACCAGCGCGCGGACGTCCCCGAGGACCTGGCGCCCGACGAGCTGTCCGTCGAGTACGCGGAGGAGCTGCTGGCCAAGCCGAGCGGCGACTTCGAGCTCGGCGCCGACCCGGTCAGCGGGAACCAGATCATCGCCAAGGACGGGCGCTACGGTCCGTACGTCACCGAGGTGCTGCCCGAGGGCACCCCGAAGACCGGCAAGAACGCGGTGAAGCCGCGGACGGCTTCGTTGTTCAAGTCGATGTCGCTGGACACGGTGACGCTGGCCGACGCGCTGAAGCTGATGTCGCTGCCGCGCGTCGTCGGTGAGGACGCCGAGGGCGTCGAGATCACCGCGCAGAACGGCCGCTACGGCCCGTACCTGAAGAAGGGCACGGACTCGCGGTCGCTGACCTCCGAGGACCAGCTCTTCGACATCACCCTCGACGAGGCCCTCGCCATCTACGCCCAGCCGAAGCAGCGGGGGCGGGCCGCCGCCAAGCCGCCGCTGAAGGAACTGGGCACCGACCCGGTGAGCGGTGCTCCGGTCGTCGTGAAGGACGGGCGCTTCGGCGCGTACGTGACCGACGGCGAGACGAACGCGACGCTGCGGTCCGACGACAGCGTCGAGGAGATCACGCCGGAGCGGGGCTACGAGCTGCTCGCGGAGAAGCGGGCCAAGGGGCCGGCCAAGAAGAAGACGGCGAAGAAGGCTCCGGCGAAGAAGGCCGCCGCGAAGAAGGCGCCGGCTAAGAAGGCGACCGCGGCCAAGAAGACGGTGGCCAAGAAGACGACCGCGAAGAAGGCGACGGCTACGGCGGCGAAGAAGACCGCGGCGAAGAAGTCCTCCGCCTCAGCCGCCTCCTCTACTTCTACGGCTCCCACGGAGGAGTGACCTCGCGGGGTCGATGAGTTTCGCTGCGCCGGGCGGGCTGGAGTTGTTTCTCCGGCCCGTCCGGCGCGTTGTTCTGCGCCTGCGGCGGGCCTTGTCCCCTGCCCGCCCCTTCCCGTAACCGGGGCTCCGCCCCGGACCCCGCTCCTCAAACGCCGGAGGGGCTGCAATGGGGCGGGCAGGGGGCTGGAAGGGTGCCCGTCTGGAAGTGGCGGGGGGACGGGCGAGAGCTGGAAGGGTGCCGTCCGGGGGTGACGGGGGGAACAGGCGAGAGCTGGAAGGGTGCCGTCCGGGGGTGACGAGGGGCGGGCGAGGGCTGGAGGGTGCCGTCCGGAGGTGGCGGGGGGGCGGGCGAGGGCTGGGAGGGTGCCGTTCGGAGGGGCTGGAATGGGGCGGGAGGGGTTCTGGTGGTCGTATGTTCGGACGCGGCCCCCGGGCACCGGTCCGCTCCCGATAGGCTGGGCGGATGACGCGAGCCGAGCAGCCAACGGTCGTGAGCCCCACCTCCGACACACTTGCCGCAGACTCACGCGAGCGCGCCGTACGAGCCCTGTTGCGCATTCCCCCGCTGAAGCGGTTGTGGAGCGCCCAGCTCGTCGGTGGTATCGGCGATGCACTCGCCCTTCTCGTGCTGGTGCTGCTGTCGCTGCAAGCGGCGGTCCTTGAGGGCTCATTCGGATCCGGATACCGCGGGGCGGCCTTTGCCGTCGCCGCCGTGTTCGGTGCCCGGATTATTTCCACCTTGCTCTTCGGAGCCGTACTCCTGGGGCCTTTGACGACCCTGACGGCGCCCGGCGGGCCGATCGACCGGCGATGGCTGATGATCGGGGCGGACGGGCTGCGGCTCGCGCTGCTGGTCGTCGCGCCGCTGTGGATCGACTGGACGCCCGACAGGGCGCTCATGATGATCCTGATCACCGTCTTCGTCACCGGCGTCGGTGAACGCCTGTGGCGGGTCGCCAAGGAGAGCGCCGCTCCCGCGCTGCTGCCCGCCCCGCCCATCGAGGGCGCCGCGGTGCGCCCGCTGCCCGACCACCTCGACCCGCTGCGCCGGCTCTTCCTGCGCACCGACTTCGCCGCTGTCCCCGCCGCCGCGGCCGTGCTGCTGGTGGCCACGCTGATCGGGAACCTGCTGGGCTCGGGCCTGGACTGGTTCTCCTTCCACCAGGCGGCCCTCGGCTCGTACGTCGCGGCCGGGCTGTTCTCCGCCTCCATCTCCATCCTGTACTTCCTGGAACTGCCCGGTACGGCCACGCCCCGGCCGCGCTCCCCGCTCGAGGGGCTGCGCCGGCCGTCCGGCGGCCACGGACCGGACAAGGGCCGCACCGGTGCCGTCCCGCTGATCGTCGGCACCTGCGCCGCCGTCGCCGGAGCGATCGCGGCAGCGGGCGCCGTCGCCGTGCTGCACGCCACCGACCTGGGCGGCGGTCCCGCCACCCTCGCGCTGCTGATCCTCGCCCTCACCGGTGGTGCGGGCGTGGGTATCCGCACCGCGGGCAAGGTGCTGCCGACGCTGTCGCGGCGCCGGCTGCTCTCCCTGGCCACCGCCGTCACCGGCGTCGCGCTGCTGGTCATGGGCCTGGTCCCGGACACGGCGACCGTCGTGCTGATCGCCGTGCTCGCCGGATACGCGGCGGGCGTCGCCGCGAACACCGGCCATGTCCTCGTCGACCAGGAGACCGAGGAGTCCCGCCGGGTCCGCACCACCGAACACCTCCAGGCCGTCGTCCGGGTCCTGATCGCGCTCGGCGCGGTCGGCGGCCCGCTGGTGGCCGCCGCCATAGGAACGCACCGGCTGACAGCCGGGGACTTCGTCTTCGCGCACGGCGGCGCCGCCTTCACCCTGATGCTGATCGGTGCCCTGCTGCTGCCGGTCGCCGCGATCGTCCTCGCGAAGACGGACGACCGTTCCGGGGTGCCGCTGCGCCGCGATCTGCGCGAGGCGCTGCGCGGCGGCGACCCCGCCGTCGCACCCGCCACCACCGGTTTCTTCCTCGCTCTGGAGGGCGGCGACGGAGCCGGCAAGTCCACCCAGGTCGAGGCGCTCGCCGAGTGGATCCGGGCCAAGGGCCACGAGGTCGTCGTCACCCGGGAACCCGGTGCCACGCCCGTCGGCAAGCGGCTGCGGTCGATCCTGCTCGACGTGTCGTCGGCCGGGCTCTCCAACCGTGCCGAGGCCCTGCTGTACGCCGCCGACCGTGCCGAGCACGTCGACTCGGTCGTACGTCCGGCCCTCGATCGCGGCGCGATCGTCATCTCCGACCGCTACATCGACTCGTCCGTCGCCTACCAGGGCGCGGGCCGCGATCTCGCGCCGACCGAGATCGCCCGGATCTCCCGGTGGGCGACGAGCGGGCTCGTACCGCATCTGACGGTGCTCCTGGACGTCGACCCGGAGACCGCGCGGGAACGGTTCACCGAGGCACCCGACCGGCTGGAGTCCGAGCCGCCCGAGTTCCACGCCCGCGTGCGCTCCGGCTTCCTGACGCTGGCCGCGGCCGACCCGACGCGCTACCTGGTGGTGGACGCCGGCCAGGACCCGGAGTCGATCACCACCGCCGTACGGCACCGGCTCGACCAGCTCCTCCCGCTCTCCGAGGCCGAGATCAAGGCCCTGGAAGAGGCCCGCAAGGCCGCCGAGGAGGAGGCCAGGCGCCTCGCCGAGGAAGAGGCCGCGCGCAAGGCCGAGGAGGAGCGTCTGGAGCGCGAGCGCCAGGAGCAGCTCGCCAGGCTCCGTGCCGAGGAGGAGGAGCGCAAGCGCCAGGAGCTGGAGGAGGCGCGCCGCCGCGAGGCCGAACGCCAGGCCGAGGAGGCCCGGCAGCGCGCCGAGGAGGCCCGCCGGATCGCGGAGGAGGAGCGGGCCCGGCTGGAGGCCGAGGAAGCGGCCCGCGAGGCCGAGCAGGCGCGGCTGCGCCGGCAGGCCGAGGAAGAGGCGCGGCTGCGCAAGGAGGCCGAGGCGCTGCGTCTTGAGAAGCAGCGCAAGGCCGAGGAGTCGCTGCTGAGGGCCGAGGCGGCACGCCGCCAGGCCGAGGCCGAGTCGGCCGCCGCAGCCGAGACCGCGCGTGCGGAGGCCGCCGCGGCGGAGGCGGAAGCGGCCGAGGCCGCCGCCAGGGATGCCGCCGCTCGGGCCGCACGGGAGCGGGAGGAGCGCCGGGAGTCCCGGGACTCCGGCCCGTCCGTGCCGGACAACGAGCTGACCGTGCCGACCCCGATCGTCAACCCCAACGAGATCACTCAGCCGGTTCCCTCCCCGGTGGAGCCGTCGTCCGGATCCACCCGTTCCGATTCCCGGTCCTCGTCCGCCACCTGGCCGTCCGACGAGGCCGAGACGACGATGATCCCGAAGTTCACCGAACCGGACGAGCGCTCCGGCGGCCGTGACGCGGCAGGCGCGATGGACGAGACCACGGTCCTTCCGCCGGTTCGGGACGCGGGCCGCGGCTCCGAGCGGGACACCGATCCGACCGGCCGGGTACCGAGGGGCATATTCCGGGACGAGCACCCGGCGGGCTCCGTACCGGAGCGCGAGAACGAGCGCACCCGCGAGCTCCCGCAGATCACGGACCCGAACGCGCCCCGGCCGGCCCCGGACCAGCAGGAGCGCTCCGGCCGGCAGTCCCGGCGGCCCCGCCCCGACTGGGCGGAGGAGACTCCACTGGACGACCTGCCGACGCTGGCCGACGAACTGCTCGGCGACCACGACGACGAGAGCCCCGATTCCCGGGGCCGGGGACGTCGCCCGCGCGGCTGAATCCGGTACGCAGGGGAGCCCCGGTACTTCCGGGGCTCCCCTGCTCCCGTTTTCCCGTGCGTTCCCGCTCTCCTGTTCCTCCTGCTCTCCCGCTCTCCTGTTCCTCCTGCTCTCCCGCTCTCCCGCTCTCCTGCTCCCGGGCTCTTCACGACCCGGTGCCTGCCGGGACTGTCAGACCTGTCCCTCACAATGGGAAGCCGGATCGACGAGTGCCATGGCCCACTGCCGTGGCGAGAGCCACGCAGGGCCGGGCGCTGTTCCACGGAACGGCAGCTCGGCCGCACACCACCGGAAGGGCGGTGCCTCATGTCCGTATGGGACGACCTGGTCGGCCAGGACCGGGTACAGGAACAGCTCGGTGCCGCCGCCCGGGACGCCGACGTGCTGGTCTCCGCCATCTCCGCGGGAAAGCCGGTGCCGTCCGGCTCGAAGATGACCCATGCCTGGCTGTTCACCGGCCCGCCGGGCTCCGGGCGGTCCACCGCCGCCAGGGCCTTCGCGGCGGCTCTGCAGTGCACCAGTCCGGACCGCGCGATGGGCGGGGCACCGGGCTGCGGATTCTGCGACGGCTGTCACACCAGCCTCATCGGTACGCACGCCGATGTCGACGTGATCCGCACCGACCTGCTCTCCATCGGTGTGAAGGAGACCCGGGAGCTGGTCCGCCGCGCCCAGCTCTCGCCCGCCGTCGGACGCTGGCAGGTCATCGTCATGGAGGACGCCGACCGCCTCACCGAGGGCGCGGGCAACGTCCTGCTGAAGGCGATCGAGGAGCCGGCGCCGCGCACCGTGTGGCTGCTCTGCGCGCCCTCCCTCGAAGACGTGCTGCCCACGATCCGCTCCCGCTGCCGCCACCTCACGCTGCGCACCCCGTCGGTCGAAGCGGTCGCCGATGTCCTGATCCGGCGGGACGGCATCGACCCGGAGCGGGCCGCGTCCGCCGCCCGCGCCACCCAGGGGCACATCGGCAGGGCCCGCCGCCTCGCCACCGACGAGCGCGCGCGTTCCCGCCGCGCGGCGGTCCTCAAACTGCCGCTGCGCGTCGAGGACATCGGCGGCTGCCTCAAGGCCGCGCAGGAGCTGATCGACACCGCCACCGACGACGCGAAGCAGGTCGCGGAGGACGTGGACGTCAAGGAGACCGAGGACATGAAGGCCGCGCTCGGCGCCTCCGCCGGGGGCCGGATGCCGCGCGGCACGGCCGGGGTGATGAAGGAGCTGGAGGACAAGCAGAAGCGCCGACGGACCCGTACGCAGCGCGACAGCCTCGATCTCGCGCTCACCGAGCTGACCGGCTTCTACCGCGATGTGCTCGCGCTGCAGCTGGGCTCGCGGATCGCCATCGCCAATGCCGACGCGCAGGACTCCCTCGACCGCATCGTCCGCTCGTCCACACCCGAGCGGACCCTGCGCCGGATCGAGGCGGTGACCGCCTGCCGCCGGGCGCTGGACCGCAACGTGGCTCCGCTGCTCGCGGTGGAGGCCATGACGATGGCGCTGCGGGCGGGCTGAGCCCAGGAGGGGGCGCCACCGCGGCTCCCTGGCAGTGTCCGGGCACACCGAATCACCCGTATGAGTAGGGAATCGGGCGAGTCGTCACCCGGCGGCTACGCTCCGGACATGGACACCAGGCGCCCGCTCCGCACCCTCGCCATCGCGCTCGGCACTGCCGGCCTGCTCATCTCCGGTTGCAGCAGCGGAAGTTCGACGACGAGCGCCTCGTCGTCCACACCGGCGGCCACCGCATCGCCGGTCCCGGCGGCGCTGAAGACGTACTACGCACAGCACCTCAGCTGGCGGGACTGCGGTGTCACCGGGTTCCAGTGCACGACGATGAAGGCGCCGCTCGACTACGCGAAGCCGGACGCCGGTGAGATCAAGCTGGCGGTCTCCCGCAAGAAGGCCACCGGGCCCGGCAAGCGGATCGGCTCGCTGCTGGTGAATCCGGGCGGGCCCGGCGGATCGGCCATCGACTACCTCCAGGGCTACGCCGCGATCGGCTACCCCGCCCAGGTGCGGGCCCGGTACGACATGGTGGCCATCGATCCGCGCGGGGTGGCGCGCAGCGAACCCGTGAAGTGCCTCACCGGTCCGCAGATGGACGCCTATACGCAGGTCGACCAGACGCCGGACGACGCCGGTGAGGTCACCGCGCTGAGCGGTGCGTTCAAGAAGTTCGCCGCAGGCTGCGAGCAGCGATCCGCGGAGATCCTGCCGCATGTCTCCACCGTCGAGACAGCGCGTGACATGGATGTCCTGCGCGCGCTGCTCGGCGACGAGCGGCTGAACTACGTGGGGGCCTCGTACGGCACCTTCCTGGGCGCCACGTACGCCGAACTCTTTCCGGCACGGGTGGGCAGGCTCGTCCTGGACGGTGCGATGGATCCGTCGCTGCCCTCGGCCGAGATGAACCGCGACCAGACCGCGGGGTTCGAGACGGCGTTCCAGTCCTTCGCCGGTGACTGCGTGAAGAAGGCGGGCTGCCCGCTCGGCACCACGTCCGCCTCGGACGCCGCGGACAGGCTGAAGCAGCTCTTCGCCGACCTCGACGCCAAGCCGATCGACACGGGTGACTCGCGCAAGCTCGGGGAGTCCCTGGCCACCACGGGGGTCATCGCCGCCATGTACGACGAGGCGGCCTGGCCGCAGCTCCGTGACGCGCTCACGGCTGCCAGGAAGGGCGACGGCTCCGGCCTGCTCTCGCTGGCGGACAGCTACTACGAGCGGGAGCCGAACGGCACGTACGCGAACCTGATGTACGCGAACGCGGCCGTCAACTGCATCGACCTCCCGCCCGCCTTCACCACCTCCGCAGCGGTCACCCGGTCGCTCCCCGCCTTCGAGAAGGCCTCCCCGGTCTTCGGCAAGGGCTTCGCCTGGGCCTCCCTGAACTGCGCCTACTGGCCGGTCCGCCCCACCGGCACCCCGCACCGCATCAAGGCCGAGGGCGCGGCCCCGATCGTGGTGGTCGGCACCACCCGGGACCCGGCGACCCCGTACAAGTGGGCCGAGTCCCTGGCCGGCCAGCTCAGCTCCGGGACGCTCCTCACCTACGAGGGCGACGGCCACACGGCGTACGGCCGGGGCAGCGACTGCATCGACACGGCGATCAACACCTACCTCCTGGAGGGCACCCCGCCGAGCGACGGCAAGAAGTGCTCCTGACCCCACCCGCCCAGCCGCTGACCTGCGATGACGTCCCGGCGACAGGGCGGTACGGAGCACCCTCGGAAACTGTGTAGACTTGGGCCCGCTGCTGATCGCACCATGGTGTGGCAGGGCGTGCCGCCTTAGCTCAGTTGGCCAGAGCAACGCACTCGTAATGCGTAGGTCTCGGGTTCGAATCCCGAAGGCGGCTCGGATTAACCCCAGGACTCACTCGCCGTGACCTGGGGTTTTTTCATGCCCTGCTCACGTTCCCGAGCCGGGGGCGGCCGGGGCGACGCCCTGGAGGAGGTTGGCGATCAGCCGGTCCGCGAACTCCGTGCTCAGCGGTTGCGCGGGGAGCAACAGCCGGTGGTAGACGGCGCCCCAGAGCTGGTCGACGATCGTCTCGAGGTCGGCCTCCGCGCGGATCTGGCCGGCTTCCTGCGCGCGGGTGAGGCGTTCGACGGCGAGGGCGCGCCGCTGGATGACGTAGTGCGCCGAGAGCGCCTCCGCCAGGCCGGGGTCGCCCTGGGCGGCTCCGATGATGCCGGCGGTGACGGGGCCGGTGCGGCTCAGGAGGTCGACGAAGCTGTGGAGTTGCGTGGTCAGGTCGCGCCTGATGTCGCCCGTGTCGGGGAAGGCGAGGGTCTCCTTGAAGGTGTCGAAGTAGGCGTCGAAGGCCAGGGCTCCGGGGGAGGACCACCACTTGTAGAGGGTCATCTTGCTGACGCCCGCGCGGGAGGCGACCTTCGAGAAGGTGAGGGCGTGAACCCCCTCGGTGAGCAGCAGTTCGGCTGCCGCGGTGAGCGTCGCGCGGCGGACGTCCTCCGCGCGACGGCGTCCGCGCCCCGGCTTGAGCGGATCGGTCGTTGCGGCCGCTGGATCAGCTGGCCCCGCAGGCCCCGCAGGCCCCGCTGGACCCGCAGGCCCCGCTGATTCCTCTGATCGCTCCATGCGTCTGCTCCTTGTCCGGCGTGGCCGGCCCGGTGGGTGCGGGCCTGGAGGGATTATATGGACTCGCTGACCATATCTATATGGACCACGAGTCCATATAGGAGTAGTGTACTCACTGTCCATATATAGAGGGAGGTCGTTATGACCACCGTTGAGCAGTCCGCCACCCGTGTGGCGATCGTGACCGGGGGTTCGGGCGGGATCGGCGGTGCCGTCGCCGCCGCACTGGCCGCGCAGGGCATGGCGGTCGTCGTGCACTACTCCGGCAGCCCCGAGCGCGCCGGAGAGGTGGCGGCCGCGATCCAGGAGGCCGGCGGCCTCGCCGTCGCCGCACCCGGTGACGTCGCGGACGAGGAGGCGATGGCCGCCCTCTTCGACGTGGCCGAGGAGCGCTTCGGCGGGGTGGACGTGGTCGTCAACACCGCGGGGATCATGCTGCTCGCTCCGGTGGCCGAGATGGATCTCGACGCCTTCGACCGGATGCACCGGGTCAACGTGCGCGGCACGTTCGTCGTCTCGCAGCTCGCCGCCCGGCGGCTGCGTCCCGGCGGTGCGCTGATCAATTTCTCGACCTCGGTCACCAGGCTCCAGCAGCCGGGTTACGCCGCCTACGCGGCGACCAAGGGAGCGGTCGAGGCGATGACCCTCATCCTCGCCCGCGAACTGCGTGGACGGGACGTCACCGTCAACGCCGTGGCTCCGGGGCCGACCGCGACGCCGCTGTTCCTGGAGGGCAAGAGCTCCGAGCTCGTCGAGCGGATCGCCGCCGCCTCCCCGCTGGAGCGGCTCGGCACGAGCGAGGACATCGCGAGCGCCGTCGCCTTCCTGGCCGGCCCCGACGGCCGGTGGATCAACGGCCAGGTCCTGTTCGCCAACGGCGGCATCGCCTGAGCGCCGGACTCCCGCCGGGGCGCCCCGCCGTCCTCGCCGAGGGCGTGCGAGCCCCGGACGAGGACGGAACGTTCGTCCGCAGCCACCTCATGGCCCCTCATCCGCAAGAGCGGTGAGGATGATGCCTCTTGTCAGGGAGTTCACCCCACTCCCCGACAGTCCGACCTTTGCGTTCCAGGGCGGATGGATGAAGTCCACAGTTCTTTCGTAGCATTTGATCCAGTCGAGGCTCAGGAGCACCGGATCTCCCGTCACGGCAACGGCCGGAGGGGTCGTGAACCGCTGACCGGTGCGCACCACTCCGCCCATACAGCGGACGATGCAGACAGCGGGCGTGGCCCCGCCGTCTTCCACCGAGTGGATCTGCAGCTCCGCAGCAGGGCTGCTGTCCATGTGCGGCGAGCCTCCGCTGCCTGCCTTCTGGGGTGCCGTGCCCGCCCGGCCCGGGTGGTCTCTCGCTTCGGTGTCCCGGAGGTGCCGACCCATGTCGATGTCCCGCTGCAGCGCGCTGAACCGGGGCTCCTCCCGGCTCGCGTCCAGCACGACGACGTGCAGCCGGTCGCCGGCCTCGGGCGGCGGGCAGTTCTCGTCCCACCAGGAGGGGTGCTTCACCTGGTCGATGAATCCGGTCTCGCCGTCCACCTCGACGCGCGAGCCCACCGAAGCGACCGCGATCACGGTCACATCGAGTTCCTGATGATTGCGGAACATCAATCCGGTCCTCCGGAGATATTGACGCAACTGAAGGTCCTGCGTGAGTTCGTTGAAGCGGTCCAGCTTCCCTGCGGCTGGTGGCCGGCCGGATTCGGGCCGTGGTCGAGCTCGTACCGCGCGTGATCGTCGCGTTCAGACCCTTGGTGAACTTGGTGACCGGCTCCTCGTCCAGATGCGGATCGGCCCGTCACCACTCACCGCCCGGCACCCTCTTCGCCCACACCGGCATCGACGGCGACCGCGTCCGGAACGATCCCGGTGACCGGCGGGAAGAACATCGACCCGTCCTCGTCCGCGATGTTCACCGCCAGACCCGCCGGCTCACCCAGCGCCGGCACGATCTCGTCCACGATCCGCGCGCCCAGCAACGCCGCGTAGTCCATCGGCTGATCGCCCGGCCCGTGCAGCACCGCGAACCGGGCCAGCGCCGCCTCGTCGCTGAACCCGCAGATCCACCGCACCCCGCCCATCCGCGCCGACCACAGCGAGTCACTCGCCACCGGCACCAGGAGAATCGAACGCCGCATCTCGCCCAGCAGCGCTCTCGGGTCCCCGACCCCCGCCCTGCGCTCGGCGATCTGCTCGGCGAGCGCCGTCCCTGCCCGGCCCATGTCTCTCCCCCGTCGTAGGTGACTGAAGGCACCGTAGAACAGGACGCGCGACAGGACACGGCCGGTTCTCCCGAAGGACTCCACCGGGGCGCGGTCGTGGCGCCGTCGATCCGCTGTACGTCCAGGAGTCCGGCGCCCGCCCCGGTGTGACCGAGCGCGGGCTGCGGACCTACCGGCTCAGCCGCGTCACGTCCGTCGAGCCGACCGGGGAGCCCGTCGTGCGGCCCGAAGGGTTCGACCTCGCCACGACCTGGCGTCCGTTGGCCGGGGCGATGGAGGACCGCCCGCACGCCGCGACGGCGCGGGGTCTGGCGGACCCCGGGGCCGAGGCCTTCCTGCAGCGGCTGTTCGGAGGCCGGCTGCGGGTGTGTGAACCGGGCGTTGTGTGAACCGGGCGCAGTGCAAGCCGATCGGCGTGTGAGCCGAACGGTGCCGGCGCGTGGGAGGGCCGGTCAGCGATCCCGCAGAGCCTGCGCGATCAGGTCGTGGATGAGGTGCTCACCGGGGGCCCGGTTCTCCGTCAGGCGCGGAAGGTCGTCGGGGCCGAACCAGTCGTAGGCGGTGTGCTTCGCCCATTCCAGCGCGGGGTTGGCCAGATCGCCGTCGACCTCGACGAGGTAGTCGGCCTCGTGCCGCTCCCCGTTTCCGTCGTCGCCGGTCCAGGTGGTGATCCCGAAGAGGCGGCGGACGCGGTGCAGGCGCCAGCCGGTCTCCTCCTCGACCTCGCGGGCGAGCGCGTCCAGCAGCGATTCGCCGGGCTCGACGTGTCCGCCGACGATGTCCCAGCAGTCGGGGAAGAGGCGACGGTGCGGGCCTCGTCTCTGGGCGAAGGCCCTGCCGTCCGGGGCGAGGATCACCGCGCCGACCGCCCACACCTCGCCGTCGGCCGGGACCGGGACCTCGACGCCGTCGTCCACGGTCACCTCGGGGCCGGAGCCGCCAGGCAGTCCGGGCGTGCTCATGACGGCCCGGACAGGCTCTGGCGCCCGGCCAGCCGTTCCATCAGGGCCGCGCTGCGCGCCAGCACCCTGCGTTCCTCCTCGGAGAGTTCGCCCTCGATGGCCTGCGCCAGCCAGCCTGCCCGGCGGCCGCGTTCCGCCTCCAGCGCGGCCCTGCCGGCGTCCGACAGCTCGACCAGGGATTTGCGGCCGTCCGTCGGGTGGGCCCTGCGGGTGACCAGGCCCTGATCGAGGAGCAGGCCGACCGCGCGGGCCATCGACTGCGGGCGCACCCGCTGGTCGGTCGCGAGATCGCTGGTGGTCATGGCGCCGTCGCGGTCCAGAGCGCCGAGCACGGCGACCTGCCCGACCGGGATCAGGTCCTCGCGCTTCACGCGGCGGCTGAGCTTGCCCATCGCGGTACGCAGTTCGGCGGCGACGGTGGCGGCTTCCGGGGTCGGCATAGGGCACTTTAACCCGGAAACGCCGTCGTGCAGCATAACTGTGCAGTGTGGCTGAACAGCAGAGTTGTACAGCGCAACTGAACAGCGCAACTGAACAGCACAACTGAACAGCCATGCTGTACAGTTTCGTCGTGTCGGGCCGAGCGCCAGCGTCGTCGCAGCCAGGGCCCGGCAGGTGATCAGGGAAGGAACTCCTATGCCCGCACGCACAGTTGAGTCGACCACCATCCGCGGCGTCACCGCTCGCGCCGTTCTCGACAGCCGAGGCAACCCCACCGTCGAGGTCGATGTCGTCCTCGCCGACGGCTCCCTGGGCCGCGCCGCAGTGCCTTCCGGTGCCTCCACCGGGGCCCGTGAGGCGGTCGAGCTCCGCGACGGCGACGCCCGGCGCTGGCACGGCAAGGGCGTCGACCGGGCCGTCGACCACGTCAAGGGCGAGATCGCGGCCGCCGTCACCGGGCGCGATGCCGATGACCAGGCCGGCCTCGACGCCGCGCTCATCGCGCTCGACGGCACGCCCGCCAAGGCGCGGCTCGGCGCCAATGCCCTGCTCGGGGTCTCCCTCGCCGCGGCGAAGGCGGCCGCCGCCTCGCACGGGCAGCCGCTCTACCGCTACCTCGGCGGGGTCGACGCCCGGGTGCTCCCGGTGCCCATGATGAACATCGTCAACGGCGGCGCCCACGCCGACAACCCGCTGGACTTCCAGGAGTTCATGATCGCGCCGGTCGGCGCGGGGTCGTTTGCGGAGGCCGTCCGGATGGGCTCCGAGGTCTTCCACACACTCCGCCGCGACCTGCTGGCAGCCGGTCACTCCACCGGCGTGGGGGATGAGGGTGGCTTCGCGCCCGCCCTGCGTACGGCCGAGGAGGCGCTCGACTTCGTCGTGGCGGCGATCGAGCGGACCGGGTACCGGCCCGGCACGGACATCGGCCTCGTCATGGACCCGGCGGCGTCGGAGTTCTACCGGGACGGCGTGTACGTGTACGAGGGGGAGGGCGTCCGGCGCACGTCGGACGAACAGGTCGACTACTTCGCCGAGTTGATCGACGCGTACCCGATCGTCTCGGTGGAGGACCCGATGGCGGAGGACGACCTCGACGGGTGGCGCGAGCTGACTGCGCGCGTCGGGGCCAGGTGCCAGCTGACCGGGGACGACGTGTTCTGCACCAACGAGGCGCTGGTGCGGGAGGGTATTCGTACGGGCGTGGGGAACGCGGTTCTGGTCAAGGTCAACCAGATCGGGACGCTGAGCGAGGCGCTCGGGACGGTGGGCGTCGCGAGGCGGGCCGGGTGGGCGGCGGTCATCTCGCACCGCTCCGGCGAGACGGAGGACACGACCATCGCGGATCTGGCCGTCGCCACGGGGTGCGGGCAGATCAAGACCGGGTCCCTGTCCAGGTCGGACCGTACGGCCAAGTACAACCAGCTCATCCGGATCGAGGAGGAGCTCGGGGAGTCGGCGGTGTACGGACACGCCGCCCCGCCCGCCGAATCGACGGCGTCCGCCGCCTGAAGCGCGCCGGGGGCGGGCGTCCTCAGCGCAGCCGGCGCAGCGTCGCGGTACGGATCCTCAGGAGGTTCGGCAGCAGGCCGTAGACCACTGCCGGGACGACGATGCCGGTGATGACCAGCGTGCGCAGGAGCATCGGGAGGCCCGTCACGTAAGGGCCGATCGCGAGCTGGACGACGGTGAGGGCGGTGAAGACCGCGAGCCAGGTGAGCAGGACCCGCGTGTGTACGGAGGGCGGCGGGACGGGCTGCGCCTGGGTGGTGGCGGGGGCGGTCGGTGAGGCGGTGGTGGTGGGCATCGGAGGTTCCTTCCGTGGGCGGGGACCGTTCGGTGCCGCCGGGGCTCTGCCGCTGCTGCCCGGTGGCGAGCTCCACTGAACCAACCAACTGGTTGGCTGTCAACCATCCAGTTGGTTGGTTCAGTGGTGGACTCGTTCTACGCTGGTGCCATGACCTCGGAAGCGCCATCCACCAAGGAACGGCTCCTCGCTGCGGCGAAGGAGGAGTTCGCGGCCCACGGCATCGCCGGAGCCCGCGTCGACCGGATCGCGGAGCTGGCCGGTGTGAACAAGGAACGGATCTACGGCTACTTCGGCAACAAGCAGAAGCTGTTCGACGCCGTCGTGGGCCGTGCGCTCGACGAGCTGGCCGAGGCCGTCCCGCTCGAGGCCGGTGACGACCCCGCGGAGTACGTGGGCCGGGTGTACGACTTCCACCGGGGCAACCCGGTCCTGGTCAGGCTCTTCTTCTGGGAGGGGCTGCACTACCGCGACGGGGTGCTGCCCAACGAGGACCGCCGCCGAGGCCGTTACGAGGAGAAGATCGCCGCCCTGGCCGAGAGCTTCGGGACCGAGGCCTCGCCGAAGGTCGCGGCCTGCCTGCTCAGCATGATCGGGCTCGCCGCCTGGCCGAACGCGGTACCGCAGCTCGCGCGGCTGATCATCGGTACCGAAGGGGGAGGGCAAGGGGGAGCGGGAGCGGGGGCCGGCGGGGTGGATCTGCGCGCCCACGTGGTGGCGTTCGCCCGCCAGGCACTGTCCGGGCCGGAAGGCGTATCCGTACCCGAGCCCGAGCCCGAGGCCTGAGCCCGGAGACGTATCCGAGCTCGGGGCCGGAGACGTACCCGAGCTCGGGGCCGGAGACGTACCCGAGCCCGGGGCCGGAGACGTACCCGAGCCCGGGTCCGGATACGTACCCGAACCCGGAGACGTACGCGGGGCCGCCGGTACTGCGCCGGACGCGGCCTAACCGCGCAGGTACGCCAGTACGGCCAGCACCCGGCGGTTCGTGGTGTCGTCCAGCGACAGGTCCAGCTTGCCGAGGATGCTGCCGAAGTGCTTGCTGACCGTGCCCTCGCTCACCGTCATCGCCGCGGCGACCGACGCGTTGGACTTGCCCTCCGCCATCAGGGCGAGTACCTCCTGCTCGCGGGCGGTCAGCCGCGACAGCGGGTCCCTGCGGTGCCGGATCAGCTGGCGGACCACCTCGGGATCCACCACCGTGTCACCGGCGCCGACCCGCTGCAGGGCGTCGACGAACTCCTCGACGTGGCCGATCCGTTCCTTGAGCAGGTAGCCGACGCCCCTGCCGTCCGCGGAGTCGAGCAGATCCTCCGCATAGGCGCGCTGGACGTACTGGCTGAGTACGAGGACGGGGAGATCCGGCTGCCGGGTGCGCAGTTCGATCGCGGCGCGCAGGCCCTCGTCCGAGAAGCCCGGCGGCATCCGGACATCGGTCACGACGATGTCCGGGCGGTGCTCGGTGACGGCCGCGATCAGCTCGTCGGCGGTGCCGGCTCCCGCCACCACCTGGTGCCCGAACCGCTCCAGCAGCCCGACCAGTCCCTCCCGCAGGAGCACGCTGTCCTCGGCCAGTACGATCCGCACGGGTCAGGTCCTTCTGTTCGTGGGCGGCTTGCCCGCAGGCGGCGCGGGGACCTCCAGGCGGAACACCGTGGGGCCGCCGACGGGACTGGACAGTAGCAGGTGGCCGCCGAGCACCGAGAGACGGTCGGCCACCCCCTCAAGTCCCGTTCCGCCGCTGGTCACCGCCCCGCCCACGCCGTCGTCCGAGACCTCCACCACGAGCCGTCCCCGCCCGGCCCGGCCGGTCACCCGGGCCCGCCCCGCCCCGCTGTGCTTGGCCACATTGGCGAGCGCCTCGCACACCGCGAAGTAGACCCCGGTCTCGACCGCTTCGAGCAGCCTCTCCGGCACGTCGAGGTCCACGTCCACCGGCACCACCGAGCGGTCCGCGACGTCCTCCACGGCGGCCCGCAGTCCGCGGTCGGTGAGTACCTGGGGATGGATGCCCCGGATCAGCTCCCTGATCTCCACCAGGGCGACCCCGGCCTCCTCGTGCGCCCTGGCCAGCAGCCCGGCCAGCGGTGGCTCCGGGCTCTCCAGCCTGGCCAGGCCGAGCGTCATGGAGAGGGCGACGAGCCGTTGCTGCGCACCGTCGTGCAGATCGCGTTCGATGCGGCGGCGCTCCGCCTCGAAGGCGTCCACCAGACGGGTCCGGGAGCGGCCCAACTCCTGGATCCTGGAGGCGAGTCCGGTCTCCGGCGGGGAGAGCAGCTGCCGGGTCAGCATCGCCCGCCCGGCCGCCAGCAGCCCCAGCGGGTAGGCGAACACGGGCAGCAGGACCACCCCGGCCAGCAGCGCCGCGAAGGCGGGCGGGTAGGAGTGGGCGAGCCAGATCTTGAGCACCCGGACCTCCTCGCCACCGCTCGCCGCCAGCACCGCGGGCGCCGCGATCAGCCCACCGCAGACCGTGAGGGCCGACCCCACGGCCAGCGCCTCCAGCGGCCACAGCACCAGGGCGAACAGCACGGCGTACCCCAACTCGCGCCAGGTGGAACGCTCCTGGAGGCGGGTGCGCAGCCAGGACGACAGCCCGGTGCCGTCCGGTTCGCGGTGCGCCGGGAGTCTCGCAACACGCCCTGGGGACCGGGGGTCGAGCAGCCGCAGCCTGCGCCGCTCCAGCGCGGCCAGCGGGATGCCCGCGAGCACCAGGGTCAGCAGCAGCGGGATGCCGATCAGGACCACCGAGAGCGCACCGCCCGCGACGGTCAGCAGGACCAGCACGGTGAGCGTCGCGATGCCCAGCGGCACGCTGGTCAGCAGGTACAGCGCGGCCCGCCAGGGCCAGGCGCCGAGTACGTAGCCGCGCTGTCGCAGTGCCTGCGGGAGGCCGGGGGATGAGGGCATGGGGGAACGGTAGGCGGCGCCCGGGAGCCGGACCACCCAGCAGCGTCGACCCCGGTGGTGGAGCTACCTCCACCACCGGGACTCCCGCTCGCTGCGATGTGCCGGAAGGGCGGCGGCGGTTGGCTGGGCCCATGAACGAAACAGCTGTCCGACTCCGCTCGGTCACCCGGTCCTACGGCAGAAGATCCGGCGCGGTGACCGCGCTGGACGGAGTGAGCCTGGACATCCCGCGCGGCACCTTCACCGCGGTCATGGGCCCGTCCGGCTCCGGCAAGTCGACCCTGCTCCAGTGCACCGCCGGGCTCGACCGGCCGACCGGCGGCCAGGTGTTCCTCGGTGACACCGAACTGACCGAGCTCAGCGAGCGGAAGCTGACGCTGCTGCGCCGCAGCCGTATCGGCTTCGTCTTCCAGGCGTTCAACCTCCTGCCCTCCCTCACCGCCGAGCAGAACGTGGCGCTTCCGCTGCGGCTGGCCGGCCGGCGCCCGGCGCGGGCCGAAGTCCTGGGCGTACTGGAGCGGGTGGGGCTGCGCGAGCGGGCGGGACACCGGCCCGGCGAGCTGTCCGGCGGCCAGCAGCAGCGGGTCGCCCTCGCCCGCGCGCTGGTCACCCGGCCCGACGTGCTCTTCGGCGACGAACCCACCGGGGCGCTGGACTCCACCACCGGACGGGAGGTGCTCTCGCTGATGCGCACCATGGTCGACGACGGCCAGACCGTGATCATGGTGACGCACGACCCGGTCGCGGCCTCCCGGGCCGACCGGGTGCTGTTCCTCGCCGGCGGCCGGGTCCGGGACGAGCTGTACGCGCCGGATGCCGGGCAGATCGCCGCGCGCATGACGCGGATGGCGGCGGTCCCGTGCTGAGTCTCGTGCTCCGGGGCATCCGGACCCGCTGGGTCACCTTCGCCGGCTCCTTCGTCGCGCTGGCCCTCGGCGTGGGGATCGTCGCCACCACCGGCCTGGCGCTCGCGGCGACGTTCGACGCCCCGCACCGGGGCCCGGAGCGGTTCGCCGCGGCCCCCGTCCTGGTCCGGGGCGAGGACCGGCTGCGCGTGGACACCCCGATCGGAGTCCGCACCCGGCCGCTCACCGACCCCCGGCCGGTCCCGGCCGCGCTCGCCGCGCAACTCGCCGGCCTGGGCCGTACCGAACTGGACCGCACGTTCCCCGTCACCGTGGGGCACACCGGCGGCGGCGTTGTCGGACACCCCTGGCCCATCGCGGCCGCCACCCCCTACCGGCTCGCCTCCGGACGGGCCCCGGCCGCGTCCGGCGAGATCGTCGTGACGGCCGGGAACGGCTCCGGCCCGGAGGCGGGGGACCGCGTCACCGTCACGACCCCGGCGGGCAGCGCCACCAGAACCGTCGTCGGGACGGTGACGCGGCCCCCCGCCCCCGAAACCACCGCCCCTGGAACAGCCGCCGCCGCTGGGGCAACCTCCGCCCCTGGAACGGCCGCCGCCCCGGAGGCAACCGGCTTCGAGACCGCCGTGTTCTTCACCGAGGCCGAGGCAGCCAGGATCTCGCCGGACATCGACGCCGTGGTGGTGCACGCCGACCCGGCGGCGGTGCGCGCGGCAGTGGGCCGGGACTCCGGCATGGCGGTCCTCACCGGCGACGAGCGGCGGCGGGCCGATCCCGATCCGGACCGGGACGCCGAGGCCCTGGTCTCGGTCAACGCCCTGCTCGGCACGGCCGCAGGCATCACCGCCTTCGTCAGCGTCTTCGTGATCGCCTCGACCTTCTCCTACGGAGTGGCCCAGCGCCGCCGCGAGTTCGGCCTGCTGCGCACGGCGGGCGCCACCCCGGGCCAGGTGCGCAGACTGGTGTACGCGGATGCCGTCCTCGTCGGCGTGCTCGCGTCGGCCGCAGGCTGCCGGCTCGGCCTGTACGGTGCGCCCCGGCTCGCCTCCTGGATGGCCGGCGAGGGGATCGCGCCCCGCTGGTTCGCGATCGGTGACCAGAGCTGGCCGCTGCACACCGCGTTCTGGACCGGGCTCGCCGTGGCGCTGGCCGGAGCGGTCGCCGCCGCGCACCGGGCCGGGCGGACCGGACCGGTCGAGGCGCTGCGCGAATCCGCCGTCGACAGCGGCTCGATGCCGCTGAGCCGGGTGCTGGTGGGCGCGGCCGTACTGCTGACCGGGGCGGTGCTGGTGGCCGTCGCGCTCGTCCAGGACCCCGGCGGGATGCTCAAGCGCAAGACCTACCTCACCCAGCCGATGCTGCTGATCGCCGGGTGCGCCCTGTTCGCACCCGTGCTGGTCCGCCCCGCCACCCGGCTCCTCACCTGGCTGCCGGCCCGGCTGCCCGGCGCCACCGGCGTACTGACGAGGGAGAACGCCTCCGCCGGGCTGCGCCGGACGGCCGCCGTCGCCGCCCCCGTGATCGTCACCGTCGCCCTGGCCGCGTCGCTCATGGGCACGACGGCCACCATCGACGCGGCCAAGGCCGCCGAGGCGCGCACCCAGGCGACCGGGGACTTCGTGGCCACGGCGGACGGCGGGGGCGGCGCGCTCTCCCCTCGGTTCGTCGAGCGGGCCCGGCACATTCCCGGTGCGGTGGTCAGCGCCTCGCGCTCGACCTCGGTGACCGTACTGGAGGAGGGCACGGCGCTCGTCGGCTCCGAGGCCAGGGCGGTGGATCCGGCGGACGCGGCCGCCGTGTCCGCGCTGCCGGTGGTGGCGGGCCGGTTCGCGGACCTCGACGACGGCGGCATCGTCGTCAACGAGGAGTGGCTGACCAGGACGGTCGGTGAGCGCGTCGGCGTCTGGCTGGGCGACGGCCGCCACGTCACCCTGCGGGTGGTGGCCGTGCTCGCCACCGGCACGGGCGGCAACGGCGTCTACCTCACCCCGCGCAACGCCGCCGGTGCCGGCATCGACCGTGTCGACGTCGGGGTCCGGGCCGGTGCGGACGGGCCGGCCGTCGCGGAGCGGCTGTACGCGGCCGGCCGGGCGACCGGCACCGACGTGCTGACCACCCAGCGGTGGGTGGCGGCCGCTCACCCGGCGACCGGCGGCAGCACCCGGACCGGACTGCTGATGATCCTGGCGATCGCCCTGCTGTACACCGGGATCGCGCTGGCCAACACGCAGGTGATGGCCACCTCGGACCGGGTGCGGGAGCTGGCGGTGCTCCGCCTCGCCGGGGCGACGAAGGCGCAGGTGCTGCGGCTGGTCGGGGTGGAGGCGCTGGCCGTGGTCGGGGTGGGCGCGGTGCTCGGCGCGGTCGTCGCCGCGCTGAACCTGCTCGGTGTGCACGCAGCCCTCGGACTGCTCGGCGTCGGGTCCGGCGTCGTCGTCCCGTGGGGCACCGTCGGCCCCGTGGTGGCGGTGAGCGCGGCCCTGGCCGTGGTCTTCGCCGTGCTGCCCGCCTCGCTGGCGCTGCGCACCCGGCCGGTCGAACTGGCGGGCGCGCGCGAATGACGCGCATGAGCGGGGTTCGCGCGTACGGGCGTCCGTCGCAGGACCCTGCGCTGCAGGACCCCGTGCCGTACGGGCCGGGGGCGTACGGCACGGGGTCTACCCGGGCAGGGCGGACAGTGCGGTGACCAGGTCCGACGCCTCGCCGATGCGGGCCAGTTCGGCCGGGCTCATCGACGGGTTGGCGGCGCGGCGGGCCGCCGCCGCGGCGAGGTGACGGGCCGGGATGCCGTCGTCGGCGGCCAGCAGCGGCACCAGGATGTGCACCAGCGCGCGGGCCCCGTCGGCAGCCGGGTCGTGGGGGTCGACCGCGACCTGGGCCAGGATCAGCGCGGTCATGGCCCGGTCCAGGGCGGGCGGACCCTCCGCGGTGTTGCTCCAGTCGATCACCACGGGGCCGTCGGCCGTCAGCATCACGTTGCCCGGATGCAGGTCGAGGTGGAGGATCCGGTCCTCGGGGTCGGCCGAGAGCCGCGCCGGGACGGTGTGCAGGTCCGCGAGCAGACCGGCCAGCATGGCGGAGCCCTCGGCTCCCTGGAGCTCGCCGGACATCAGGGACTCCAGCATCGTCGGCCCGCTCAGGCGCTGCAGGACCAGATCGCCGGGGCCGGCCGAGACGGGCAGCGGGCCGAGCCGGGGGACGGGGTAGCCGGAGGCCGACAGGTAGGACATGACGGGCATCTCGTGCCTGGCGTCCAGCCCGACGCGATAGCGCCGCAGGACCCACCGCTCGTCCAGCTCGTATACGTCGGCGGAGCGACCGGTGCCCAGCAGTTGGCCTATGCGCATGAGGGGAACCTACTCGCGCGGGCCGTGAACGGGGAGGCCGGAGCGCGGGTTTCGCCGTGCCGCCGCCGGTCAAGGCCGCCCCATAACGCGATGCGATGGGGCGGACGGGATCTCCTCGATCCGGGTGCGCGCGGCTACGTTGTCGGCAATTCCCCGGCAACAAGCCCGTCGCAGCACACCCCTCCCCGGGGCCCGATCCGCACCCCCGCAAGGCCTCCCCCGCAACACCCCCGCGACACAAGGAGAGTTCCGTGGAGATTTCCATGCTCCGAAGACGCGCACTGGCCGCGTGCACCGCCACCGTGGCCGTCGGCGCGCTCGGCCTGGCCGGGCTGACCGGCACCGCGTCCGCCGACCCTCCCCCCGCCTCCCCTGCCTCCCCCAAGTCCCCTGTCGCCGGGGCGGACCGGCTCTCTCCCGGCCTGGTCGAGGCGATGCGGCGCGACCTCGGGCTCACCGCCGACGGGGCGCGGGCCAGGATCGGCGCGGAGACCCGGGCGGCAGCCGTGGCCGCCGGACTGCGGCACTCCCTCGGCGCCGGTTTCGGCGGCGCCCGGGTGAGCGGTGACACGGCCGGGCTGACCGTCGCCACCACCGACGCGGCGGACACCGCCAGGATCACCGAGGCCGGAGCGCGGGCCGTCGTCGTCGCCCACAGCCTGGCCGAACTCACCTCGGCCAAGGACGCCCTCGACCGGGTGGCGCGGCACCGGCCGCCGAAGGACGTGCCCGCCTGGTACGTCGATGTGCGCACCAACCGCGTCGTCGTCCAGGCCGACCGGAGCGCCGCCGCCGAGGCCTTCCTCGCTGCGGCCGGGGTGTCCCGAAAGTTCGTGACGATCAGTCAGTCGGCGGGACAGCCACGTACGTTCACCGATCTGCGCGGCGGTGACGCGTACTACATGAACGGTTCGGGGCGCTGCTCCATCGGCTTCCCCGTCAGGCGCGGCACCCAGGGCGGCTTCGTCAGTGCCGGGCACTGCGGGACCCCGGGCGTCAGCACCAGCGGCTACAACCAGCAGGCGCAGGGCTCCTTCCAGGGCTCCACCTTCCCCGGCCGCGACTACTCCTGGGTTGCCGCGAACACCGGCTGGACCCCGCGTCCGCTGGTGAACGGCTACGGCAACGGCGATGTGACGGTCACCGGTTCCACCGAGGCGCTGGAGGGCTCGTCCGTCTGCCGCTCGGGCTCGACGACCGGCTGGCACTGCGGCACCGTCCAGCAGCGCAACAGCAGCGTCACCTACCAGGAGGGCACCGTCTCCGGGGTGACCCGTACCAACGTGTGCGCCGAACCGGGCGACTCGGGCGGCTCGTTCGTCTCCGGGAGTCAGGCCCAGGGCGTCACGTCCGGCGGCACGGGCAACTGCACCCAGGGCGGTACGACGTACTTCCAGCCGGTGAACCCGGCGCTCCAGGCGTACGGGCTGACCCTGGTCACCAGCGGCACCCCGACCGATCCGCCCACCGATCCGCCGACCGACCCCGGTGGGAGCTGGGCGGCCGGCACGGCGTACGCCGCGGGTGACGTGGTGACATACGGCTCCGGCAGCTACCGGTGCCTCCAGGGACACCTGGCCCAGCCCGGCTGGACGCCCCCGAACGTCCCCGCGCTGTGGCAGGCGCTGTAGTACCCCGGCACCGCCGGACCCGGCACCGCAGACCCTGCGGCGAGAGCCCGGCACCGCAAGACCCGGCACCGCAAGACCCGGCACCGCAGACCCCGCACCCCACCCCCGAGGAGTCCGCCATGTCCCCCGACCCCGTCGACCGTTTCTCCCAGGACCGGCCGATCAGCCGCAAGACCCTGCTCAGGGCGGCCCTGGTGGCCACCGCCGTCCCGTTGTTCGCCGGGACCGGGGTGGCGCTGGCACGCGACACCCGCGCCACCGGCCTGCCGCTCGCCCCGACACCGGACTGCGACGACGGCGACGAGCCGACCCACGACCAGATCGAGGGCCCGTACTTCAAGCCGAACTCCCCGCTCCGCACCAGCCTGGTGACCGCCGGAACGCCGGGCGTACGGCTGACCGTCAGCGGCTATGTCTTCGGCCGGGCCTGCAAGCCCGTGCCGGGGGTGCTGCTCGACTTCTGGCAGGCCGACGCCAACGGCGCCTACGACATGAGCGGATTCGCCTTCCGGGGCCACCAGTTCACCGACGCGGCCGGCGCCTTCACCCTCTCCACGGTGGTGGCGGGGCTGTATCCCGGCCGCACCCGGCACATCCACGTGAAGGCCCAGGCGCCCGGCTCGGGGATCCTCACCACGCAGCTCTACTTCCCGGACGAGCCGCGCAACAACCCCGACACCCTCTTCGACCCGGCACTCCTGATGAACGTCAGGCCCGTCGGCTCCGGGAAGGAGGGGACCTTCGACTTCGTCCTCGACGTCGCGCAGGACCCCACGGACCCCACTGATCCGCCGACCGATCCGCCGACCCAGCCGGGCGGCGGCTGGGCGGCCGGCACGCTCTACAAGGCGGGAGACCGCGTCACTTACGGCGGGGTCGCGTACCGCTGTCTGCAGGCGCACACCGCCCTGACCGGCTGGGAGCCGCCGAACGTCCCCGCGTTGTGGGAACGCGGCTAGGGCCTGTCTTCAACTGCCGTCGTCGCCCGGACGGCAGACGGCAGTTTGAAGACAGGCCCTAGGGTCTCTCGTCTGGATCATGCCGGGCTCGCGCGCCGCGCGTGTGCCCCGGGCTCCTCCCCCGGGGCACACGCCGTACCCGCTGACCCGTCCGGTCACTTGGCGTCCGAGTACCGCCGCACCACCGCCGTGGTGAACGGGAAGCGCACGGGTGTGTCACCGAAGGCGATCCGCCCGGCCAGTTCACCGGCGGCCCGGACCGCCTCCACCACCGTCTCGGCCTCCTCCTCCGGACAGTGCACGATCACCTCGTCGTGCTGGAAGAAGACCAGTTCGGCCCGGAGCCCGGCGGCGGCGATCGACCGGCGCAGCGCGGCCAGGAGGAGCAACGCCCAGTCGGCGGCGCTGCCCTGCACCACGAAGTTACGGGTGAAGCGGCCGCGGGCGCGGGCGTCGGACGAGGCGTAGCCGGGCGTGAAAGTACCGTCCGCCGGGTACTCGGAGCCGTCCCCGGGGAGCTCGTCGCCGCCGTCCTGCGGTATTCCGGCTTCCCCGTCGTCCCCGCTGCCGGCCGCCGGCGGGCTGGTCCGGCCGAGCCAGGTCCGTACGAGACGGCCCTCCTCGCCGGCCTTCGCGGCGTCGTCCACATAGGCGACGGCGTGCGGGAACCTGCGGCGCAGGGCGGCCAGATTCTTCAGGCCGTCGCCCGAGGTCTGGCCGTAGACGGCGCCGAGCAGTGCGATCTTGGCGTGCTGGCGGTCACCGTGGAAGGCGCGGTCGGAGAGCGCGGTGTAGAGGTCGCCGTCGTGCCCGGCGACCTCCATGAGGCCCCGGTCGCGGGAGATCGCGGCCAGCACCCTCGGCTCCATCTGGTCGGCGTCCGCGACGACGAGGCGCCAGCCCTCGTCGGCGACGACCGCCCGCCGGATCACCTTGGGGATCTGCAGCGCCCCGCCGCCGTTGGTCGTCCAGCGGCCGCTGACCGTGCCGCCCGGCTGGTACTCGGGGCGGAAGCGGCCGTCACGCACCCAGTCCTGGAGCCAGCTCCAGCCGTGGGCCGTCCAGATCCGGTACAGCTTCTTGTACTGGATGAGCGGCCGCACCGCCGGATGGTCCAGCCCCTCCAGCTCCCAGCGGCGGGTCGACCTCACCTTGATGCCGGCCTGGGCGAACGCCCGCACCACGTCGGCGGGGAGGTCGGGGCGGACCCTGCGTCCGAAGGCGGCCGACACCTCGGCGGCCAGCTCGGCCAGCCTGCGGGGCTCACCGCCGCCCGCGTACCGCTCGCCCAGCAGCTCCTGGAGGACGTCCCGGTGGACGTCGGCCCGCCAGGGCAGCCCCGCGCGGTGCATCTCGGCGGCGACCAGCATGCCGGCCGACTCGGACGCCGTGAGCAGGCGCATCCCGCCCGGCCGGTCCGTGGCGTCGTGCCGGGTGAGCTGCTCCGCGTACACCTGGAGCAGGGCGTCGAAGGACAGATCGGTGCCGGACCGGGGTTCGAACAGGGAGGACTGGGAGCCGGGCACCGCATGGCGCGGCGCCGGATCGCGCGGCACCGGGGCGCGCAGCAGCCGGGCGTGGGCGGCGGCCGCCGAGCGGGGTTCACCGAGCCGGCCCTCGTGTCCCAGCAGCAGGGACTCCGCAGCCTCGATGTCGTAGCAGCGCTCGACGGTCACTCCGGCGCCGAGCAGCCGGGGGTAGATCTCGTTGGTCGAACGCCACACCCAGCGGGTGACTCCGGGGCGGGAGCGGACGGCCTCGGCCAGGTCGGGTTCGGTCACGACCGGGGCGGTGGGCAGGCCTGCGCCGTCCAGCGGGACGAGGCGGGCGCCACCGCTCTCCGTGGTGGCCAGGGCCCAACGTTCGGTCATATGACCGAGTCTGGCACCCGGCACTGACAGTGCGAGGCGGCTGGCACCGGCGGGTCGCAGACGGGAAGATCGACACGGACCTGCTCCGGGGTCCGGAGGACCGACCGAGGGGACAGGCACGATGGAAGCGATCGTTTTCGAGGAGTTCGGCGGACCCGAGGTCCTGCATCCCGCCCGGGTCGAGGACCCGCATCCCGGTCCGGGCCAGGTCCGGGTGAAGGTCATGGCCGCCGGGGTGAATCCGATGGACTACAAGATCCGGCGCGGCTGGATGCGCGAGATGTTCCCCACCTCGCTCCCGGCGATCCCGGGTGTCGAGTTCGCCGGAGTGGTCGACCGGACCGGGGAGGGGGTCACCGGTGTCGAGGTGGGTGACGAGGTGCTGGGCCGCAGCGTCACGGGTTCCTACGCCGAGTACGTGCTGGCCGACGCCACCGGCATCGCCCTCAAGCCGGCCGGGCTGAGCTGGCAGGACGCCGCCGCGCTGACCATCGCGGCGGACACCGCCCACCGCGTCCTGGACGAACTCGCGGTGGCCGAGGGCGAGACGCTGCTGCTGCACGGGGCGGCCGGGGCCGTCGGCTCGGCCGCGGTGCAGCTGGCGGTGGCCCGGGGCGCGACCGTGATCGGCACGGCGTCCGCCGCCAACCACGACTACCTGCGGGTGATCGGCGCGACCCCGGTGGAGTACGGGGACGGGCTCGTCGGCCGGGTCCGTGAGGCCGCTCCCCAGGGTGTGGACGCGGTCTTCGACGTGGCGGGGCGCGGTGCGCTGCCGGACTCCATCGAGCTGCGCGGCGGCACCACGGACCGGATCGTCACCATCGCGGACCCGGCGGCGGCCGAGCACGGCGTCCCCTTCCTCTCCGGTGCCCCCGGCTCCGCCGAGCAGCTGGCCGAGTTCGCCCGGCGCGCGGCCGACGGTGAGCTGCGGGTGCCGGTCGAGCGGGCCCTGCCGCTGGTCGACGCGGCCGACGCACAGCGGCTGAGCGAGGCGGGGCACGTCCGGGGCAAGGTCGTCCTCCTGCCGTGACACGTGCCGGACGCACGGCGGACCGGGGCCGTCGGACCGGGGCCGTCGGACCGACCTCGGCACGGCCCGCGGCCGTCGGACCGGGGTGTGCGGACGGCGCTCGGCAGATTTCGTCCACAGGCTGTGGATTAAATCCGCCGGGCCCACCACGCCTACCCTGACCTCATGGAACCGGTGATCGACCAGGCATTCGCGGCCGCCCTCTACTCGGACGGCGACGCCGGTCTCGACACCGGCGCCTCCCTCATCGCCGCCGACCCGGCCACCGACGCCGAGCTGCTGCGGCGCGGCGAGGAGTTCGTCCGGCGGGCCTGGGAGCGCGGCTGGCTGCCCGCCGATCTCGTACGGGTCGTCCGCCGTGAACTCGGCGAGCACGGGGCCGCGCTCGCCGCCGGACTGATCGCCTCGCAGGTCCGGCGCTACGAGGGGCTGCCGCCCCGCTGGCAGTCCCAGCTGGACGAGCTGCCTGCGGCGCCCCGGCCGGGGCGGCCGGACCGGTTCTCGTACGCGTCCGCGCTGCTCGGGCTCTACCGGGTGCTGCTGCGGCTGCCCGCGATCGAACCCGTCGGGCCCCCGCCCGGTGCGCCGCGCGACGGGCTGCTCCTGCCGCCCGCGCACGACGAACCCCGCATGCTGACCCGCATCCGGGCGCTGCTGGCCAAGGCGGAGGCGACCGGGTTCCCCGAGGAGGCGGAGGCGCTCACCACCAAGGCGCAGGAGCTGATGGCCCGGCACAGCATCGACGAGGCGCTGCTCGCCGCCCGTACCCACAGCGACCGCGCGCCGGGCGCCTGCCGGATCGGGGTGGATGCCCCCTACGAGACAGCGAAGGCGATCCTGCTCGACGCCGTCGCCTCCGCGAACCGCTGCCGCGCCGTGTGGAACAGCGATCTCGGCTTCTCGACG
This sequence comes from Streptomyces sp. 840.1, assembly GCF_003751445.1. NCBI lineage: Bacteria > Bacillati > Actinomycetota > Actinomycetes > Kitasatosporales > Streptomycetaceae > Streptomyces > Streptomyces sp. 840.1. Next base: position 2,725,834 of record NZ_RJUU01000001.1, read on the forward strand.
GTCGTCGGCTTCGAGCCGGACCTGGAGGCCGTCGAGCTGCTGCACACCTCGCTGCTGGTGCAGGGCACCGTGGCGATGACCAGGGCCGAGGCGGGCCAGCGGGCCGGCGGGCGCAAGCGGACCAAGACCTTCCGGCAGTCCTTCCTGATGGCGTATGCCCAGCGGCTGGGCCGCCGGCTGGCCGACGGCACCGCCCGCGCGACCGCCGAGGCCGATGCCGAGGGCGTCGCGGCCGGGCCGTCGACCGCGACGGACCCCGGGCTGCTGCCCGTGCTGGCCGCCCGCGACATGGCGGTCACGGACACCGCGGAGCGGATGTTCCCGCAGACCACGACCACCCGGGTACGGGGCGCCGTCGACCCGGACGGCTGGACCCACGGCACGGCCGCCGCCGACCGGGCCAGGATGGGCGCGGACGCGCCGGAGATCTCCGACCGGGGCGGGCGGACACCACGCGGCTGACGCCGCACGCGCCGCCATACGTACAACCCGAGGCGCCGCCGCACGTACAACCCGAGGTGACGCCGCACGCGCAGCCATACGTACAACCCGAGGCGCCGCCGCACCTACAACCCGAGGCAGCGCCGCACGCGGAACAGGCGGCAGCGCCACAAGCAACCCCTGAAACCCCGGCAACTCGGGCATAACGGTAAATCCGGTTAGGCTCTCGGCATGAGCTGGCTCCGGGCGCTGAAGGAGACCGCCCGCTCGGGGCTGACGATCGAGCGGCGGCGCCTCGAACCGCTGATCGCCATCCGCGGCGCGGCCGGTCTCGCTCTGGTGATCGGCGTGAGCCTGGCCCTGTTCGGGCCCGTGGTCGCTGCCGGCGCCGCGTTCGGTGCGTTCCAGGCGGCCATCGCCACCTTCCAGCGCAGCTGGCGGCCCCGGCCGGTGCTCGCCCTGGTCTCCGGTGCGAGCCTCGCGGTGTCCACGTTCATCGGCTACGTCACGGGCTCCCGGCTGCCCGTCTTCATGCTGCTGCTGGTGCTCTGGACCTTCCTCGCCGGGCTGGCCTGGGCGGCGGGCCCGACCGGCGGCATCATCGCCGCGTCCAACGTCGCGATCATGCTGGTGACGATCACGCTGCCCACCTCCGTCGCCGAGGCGGCCCTGCACGGCGCGATGATCGCGTTCGGCGGAGTGGTCCAGGCGGCGCTGATCGTGCTGTTCCCGGTCCGAAGATGGGGGGCCCAGCGCGACGCGCTGGCCGACGCGCTTGCCGCCGAGGCGGACTACGCCCGCAGGCTGCGCCACGACCCGGTCGCCCACTTCGACCCGGTGCCGCTGATGCAGGCCCGCAGCGCCGCCGCCGTCACCCCGCGCCAGGCCCGCCGCCGCCCCGCCGAACTGCACGGCTCACGCGGGGTCGCGGAGCGGATCAGGCCGGTGCTCGCCTCACTCGCGGACCCGGCCATGGGCGTACCGGCCGAGGGCCCCGAGCGCGACCGGGTCCGCGAACTGCTCGCCGCCGCCGGATCGCTGCTCGACGCGGCGGCCAGGGCGATCCGGCAGGGCGAGCCGGTGCGGCTGCCCGCGTCCGCCGTCGCCGCGCTGAAGACCCCCGACACCGGGTCGCTGCTCACCGGCCCGCCGCTGCGCGCCGCCGACCGGCTCGCCGACCTCCTCTCCGACGTGATCGAGGCGGCCGAGGGCGACGGCACCAAGGAGGAGCGGGCCGAGGCCGAGCAGACCGCCGACGCCATCGTCGCGAGCCGGGGCCGGCGGCAGGTGGAGCACCAGCGGCGCCCCACCCTGCTGCGCTTGGTCCCGGTCGTCGTCAAGTCGATGCGCCGCGAACTGCACCCCGGCTCCCCGATCCTGCGGCACGCGATCCGGATCTCCGTGGTCGCGGGCGCCGGCTACCTCATCGGCACCCTGCTGCCCTACGGCCACGGCTACTGGGCGCCGATGACGGCCGTCATGGTGATGCGGCCGGAGTTCTCCAAGACGTACGAACGCTCCGTGGCCCGCTTCGGCGGCACCGTCGTCGGCGTCTTCGTCGCCACCGTCATTGTGCAGACCGCCCACCCGGGGGTGGAGCTGTCCGCCGCGCTCGCCGTGGTCTGCGCCCTGCTGATGTACCTGCTGATGCGCACCGGCTACTCCGTCGGACAGGCCTGCGTCGCCGCGTACGTGGTCTTCCTGCTGGGCATGGCGGGCGACGACTGGTCGCAGACCGTGCTGGAACGGCTCGTGCTCACCCTCGCCGGCGGACTCCTCGCGATGATCTCGTACGCCGTCTACCCGGCGTGGGAGACCCCGAGGCTGCGCAACCGGCTCGGCGACTGGCTCAAGGAGGACGGCCGCTACGCCGCCGCGGTCGTCGACCAGTACGCCCACCCGGCCGACCGGGGCCACGACGACGTGCGCGACGCGCTGCTGCGCACCCGTGCGGCCCGGGTCGCCTGGCAGGAGGCGGTGGCCAGCGCCCAGCACGAACCGGTGCGCCACCGCGGTCTGTCGCACGCCGCGGCCGGCGACACCCAGCAGGCCCTCTCCCAGCTCGGCCGGGTCGCGATGCTGATGGAGGCCCACCTCCCGGAGAGCGGCGCCACCCCGGTACCGGAGGCCGGTCCGCTGGCCGAGGCGTTGCGCAGGGCCACCGAGCAGGGCGCGAAGGCGGTGCGGGAGCGGCGGGTGCCGGACTGGGGGCCGGTGCGGGAGGCGCTGGAGGCGTGGGACGAGCAGGAGCTGCTGCGCGAAGGGGAGACGGACCCGGTCGTGCGCAATGGGGCCGATCTCCTGCTCGAAGCCCTGGAGGAGTTCTCCCGGGGCCTGGACGGCGGCTAGGGAGTGTTCGGAAAGTAGCGTCGTCCGCCCGGAGGGCGGGCCGGCGCCGCCGGGCGGACGGGACTTTCACAACACGCCCCAGGAGTCGCGGCCGCCGTCCGCGACCGGCAGGCCGGGCGCCTGAGGGCGGCCGGGTGCGCGCGCCGGGGCGTTACGGGGTCGGCAGGCCGGGCAGCCCTTCGAGCGAGCCAGCGTCGGTCTTGCCGAGGGAGTCCTTGGTCCCGCCGTCCCACGAGACGACCACGGTCTTGCCGTCGTTGGACTCGACGGTGCCGGAGGTGCGGTCGGTGTCGCCGTCGGCGCACTTCAGTTGCAGCGTCACCTCGTCCGCGCCCTTGGCGTTGCCAGAGCAGACATGGGAGTCGGCGACGACGACCGCCTTGCCCGAGGCGACGGACAGCACCACGGCCTTGCCGCCGGTCTGGCCGGCCCAGGCGCCCTCCAGCGCCTTGAGCCCGCCGGTCGGCGCGGCGTCGCCGCCGGTGGACGAGCCGTCGCCGCCGTCCGGCGCCGGGGTCGCGGTGGAGCCGGAGCCCTTGTCCGCGTCCGGCTTGTCGTTGTCACTGCCGCAGCCGGTGAGCGCGAGTGCGGTCAGCAGTCCGGTGGCGACAACTGCACCGGTACGTACGAGTTTGCGCATGTGGAATTCCCCCTGGATGACGAAAGACCATCCAAGCTACCAGTGAGTCGCAACGGGATTGAGGCGGTCAACTCCGGGATACGGGAGCGAAAACGGCCCGCCGTCCGTCTCTTCTGCAAGAAGCTGTAATCAGGGGAACACCCCGCGTGCACGTGCATCTGCGCATGCATCCGCTCATGCATAGGAATTTGAACACAGCTATGATCCGAGACAGTTGACACTTGCACCTTGCAACTCGGGGAGCGTCCTGTGCACCACGTGTACAACGGCATGGCGGCGACAGAGCTTCGCGGAGTCGCCTGGCAGAAGAGCAGACACAGCAACTCCCAAGGCTCGTGCGTGGAGTTCGCGAAACTGCCCGGCGGAGATGTGGCGATGCGCAATTCGCGCCACCCCGACGGGCCGGCGCTGGTCTACACGCCGGCCGAGATAGCGGCGCTGCTGCTCGGCGTCAAGGACGGGGAGTTCGACCATCTCGTAGCGGAGGGCTGAGCCCCGCCCGGTCGCCCGGCAGCCCCGCACATTTGACCCGCCGTCGCGCGCGGCGTCATCCGGTCCGCCCGACGGAATGTCACGCCGGGCCGGTTCCGGGCATCCGGCGGAGTGTCACGCCGGTTCGGACAGCCGGAACAGCGCCCAGACGACCTTCCCGCGCAGGGTCACGCCGGCGGCGCTCTCCGCACCGAGCACGGGTGAGGGGTGCCAGCCCCAGGAGTCGCTGAAGGACTCCACCAGGAACAGGCCTCGGCCCGACTCCGCGGAGTCGGCGGCCTCGGAGGCCACCGGGCTCGCCTGGCTCGGGTCCCGTACCGCGCACACCAGCCGTGAGGTCCAGCGCATCAGGTGCAGCCGTACGGGCGGGTCCTGCGCATCGCGCGGGAGGTCGGCGGGCAGTGCGTGCCGCAGGGCGTTGGTGACCAACTCGGAGACCACGAGGGCGACATCGTCGAACCGCTCGCTCAGATCCCAGCCGGTCAGGGTCGACCTGGTGAACTGTCTGGCCCCGCCGACGGCCTCGTAGCGGGCGGGCAGGGTGCAGGTGGCTGACCCGGAGGCGGCGGAGGGATCGATGGGGGGAAGCCCCTGCCTTAAGGGCGCGAGCATCGTCGATCCATTCGTCCCCATGCGAGGCACTCCCGGGATTCGCGGCTGTCTCGGTACTACGGGTACTCGGGTACAGCGGCACAACACGAACGAGCACGCAGGTGCGCGACGCCCATGGTTCCGAATGCGCAGGGCAGATGCAAGGGCAGATGCACGTGCACGTGCCTGACCTGTCCGACCCCGTGCCGGTTCTGGGTCATTTCTTCCCTGGGCGAGTTTTGAAGTCCTGGGCAAGTCTTGCCATTTCCGTAATCGAATGAGTACGGGCTGAAGCGTTTTGATGGCAGAATCCGGCCCCTGGGGTTCAGGGGGAGCTCCGATGCCAGGGAAGCGATGGGGAGGGTTGGACCAGTGGCGGCAGGCGAGTCGAGTGGATCCGTGGTGCGGCGCATCCTGCTGGGCTCACAGCTCAGACGGCTGCGTGACTCGCGCGGTATCACCCGTGAGGCGGCCGGCTACTCCATCCGGGCTTCCGAATCGAAGATCAGCCGCATGGAGTTGGGACGGGTGAGCTTCAAGGCCAGGGACGTCGAGGACCTGCTCACGCTCTACGGCGTCACGGACGAGGGCGAGCGCGACTCCCTGCTCGGCCTGGCGCGGGAGGCCAACGTGGCGGGCTGGTGGCACAGTTTCGGCGATGTGCTGCCCGGCTGGTTCCAGACGTATATCGGTCTGGAAGGGGCGGCCTCGCTCATCCGGATCTACGAAGTCCAGTTCGTTCACGGCCTGTTGCAGACCGAGGGCTACGCCCACGCGGTCGTCTCCCGGGGCATGCGCGGCGCCCCCGCCGCCGAGATCGACCGCCGGGTCGCGCTGCGGCTGGAGCGGCAGAAGGCCCTCGTCGCCGAGCGGGCCCCGCGCTTCCACGCCGTCCTGGACGAGGCGGCGTTGCGCCGCCCCTACGGCGGGCGCGAGGTGATGCGCGATCAACTGCGGCATCTGATCGAAATGTCGGAACAGCCGAACGTGACCCTCCAGGTGATGCCCTTCAGTTTTGGCGGGCACGCGGGAGAGAGCGGTTCATTCACGATGCTGCGATTCCCGGAATCCGATCTGTCGGACATTGTCTATTTGGAGCAGCTGACAAGTGCGCTCTATCTGGACAAGGCCGAAGAAGTCGCCCAGTACGAAAAGGCGATGGTGCGGCTCCACGCGGACAGCCCCGGTCCCGAGGAGAGCCGGGATCTGCTCCGTGGTCTACTCCAACTCACCTGATATTTCAGTACCATGACATCCCCACAGGAGTCTGCACCTGCAGTAAGGGATCGCATGTCCTTCTTCCACGAACTGGCCGACCAGTACATCGACGGTGAATGGCGCACCGGGACCGGCTCGTGGGACATCATCGATTTCAATCCCTACAACGGGGAAAAGCTCGCCGCGATCACCATCGCCACCGCCGAAGAGGTCGACCTCGCCTACCGGGCGGCCGAGCGCGCCCAGCGGTCCTGGGACACCACGAGCCCGTACGAGCGCGCCCGGGTGATGGAACGGGCCCTGCGGATCACCGAGGAACTGGCCGAGGAGATCGTCGAGGCGGTCATCGACGAGCTGGGCGGCACCCGCTCCAAGGCGCGCTACGAACTGCGCGCCGCCCAGGAGTTCCTGCGCGAGGCCGCCCATCAGGCGCTGCACCCCGGCGGCCGGATCCTGGCCTCCCCGGTGGACGGCAAGGAGAACCGGCTGCTGCGGCAGCCGGTCGGGGTCGTCGGCGTCATCAGTCCCTTCAACTTCCCCTTCCTGGTGACGATGAAGTCGGTCGCGCCGGCCCTGGCGCTCGGCAACGCGGTCGTCGTCAAGCCCAACCAGAACGCCCCGGTGGTCGGCGGCGGACTGGTCGCCAAGATCTTCCATGACGCGGGACTGCCGGCCGGACTGCTCAACGTCCTGATCACCGATGTGGCCGAGATAGGCGACGCGTTCATAGAGCACCCCGTGCCCAAGGTGATCTCCTTCGCCGGATCGGACCGGGTCGGCCGCCACGTCGGCGCGACGGCGGGCGCGCTCTTCAAGCGCACCATCCTCGAACTCAGCGGCAACAGCGCCCTGGTGGTGCTCGACGACGCGGACGTCGACTACGCGGTCGACGCCGCGGTCTTCAGCCGCTTCGTCTACCAGGGCCAGGTCTGCATGGCCGCCAACCGCATTCTGGTGGACCGGGCGGTCGCGCCCGAGTTCACCGAGAAGTTCACCGCCAGGGTGGCGGCGCTGCGGACCGGCGACCCGCGCGACCCGGACACCGAGATCGGCCCGGTCATCAACACCTTCCAGGCCGACGCCCTGACCGCACTGGTCGACCAGGCGGTCGCCGAGGGCGCCACGGCGCTGGTCCGGGGCCGCACCCGGGGCAACCTCGTGGAGCCCACCGTGCTCACCGGGCTCGCGGACGACTCCCCGCTGCTCTCCCAGGAGATCTTCGGCCCGGTGGCGCTGCTGGTCACCTTCGACGGCGAGGAGGAGGCCGTACGGCTCGCCGACGACAGCCCGTACGGGCTCAGCGGCGCCGTGCACACGGCGGACGTCGAGCGCGGGGTGCGGTTCGCCCGGCGGATCCGCAGCGGGATGTTCCACGTCAACGACACCACCGTCCAGGACGACCCGCTGGTCGCCTTCGGCGGCGAGAAGGACTCCGGGACGGGCCGGCTGAACGGCGAGGCGACGGTGGACGCCTTCACCACCCAGAAGTGGATATCGATCCAGCACGGCCGGAGCGTTTTCCCACTCTGAATCGCGCACCGCTACTCTCGTCAAAATTGAGTAGAAAGGTGTGTGGGTATGTCCGCGATCCGGCTGCTGGTCCTCTGCGCCGTACGGCAGCACGGCCGGGCGCACGGCTACCAGATCCGCAACGACCTGGAGTACTGGGGCGCCCACGAGTGGTCCAGCGCCAAGCCCGGATCGATCTACCACGCACTGAAGCAGATGGCGAAGCAGGGCGTGCTGATCGCTCACGAGGTCGCCCCGAGCACGGCCGGCGGCCCGCCGCGCACCGAGTACGAGATCACCGAACAGGGTGACGCGGAGTACTTCACGCTGCTGCGCGCGGCCCTGACCTCGTACGACCAGAAGCTGGACGTGCTGTCGGCGGGGCTGGGCGGCATCGTCGACCTGGAGCGGTCCGAGGCGGTGTCCCTGCTCAAGGAGCGGGTGGCGGGGCTGGCCAGGTGGCGGACGTCGGTCACCGAGTACTACACGCCGGAGGCCGGGCCCGAGTCGATCGGCCACATCGGCGAGATCATGAACATGTGGGTGCACTCGGCGGACGCCGGGGCCGAGTGGACGCGGGGGCTGATCGCCCGGATCGAGGGCGGCGCGTACACCTTCGCGGGTGAGGGCGAGCCGTTCGTCGGCGTACTGGCCGAGGGCGAGGAGAACCCCTACGCGACCGGCGAGGCCGATCCCGGGGACGCTCACTAGTCAAGTTTGACGAATGTGATGCCGACGGATACCTTTCCCTCGCTAGTCAAGTTTGACTACGAGAGGGTGTGGCGATTTTGACCGACGCGATCGTCGTCGAAGGAGTGCACAAGCGATACGGCGCCGAACGGGCGCTGGACGGCCTCGACCTCGCGGTGGCCCGCTCCACCGTGCACGCGGTGCTCGGCCCCAACGGCGCGGGGAAGACCACCGCGGTCCGCGTCCTGGCCACGCTGCTGCGGCACGACGAGGGCCGGGCGCAGGTGGCGGGTTACGACGTACGGCACCGGGCGGGCGAGGTCCGGCGCCGGATCGGGCTGCTCGGGCAGCACGCGGCGGTCGACGAGCAGCTCGGCGGCCGGCAGAACCTGGAGATGTTCGGGCGGCTGTACCACCTGGGCGCACGCCGGGCGGGCGTCCGGGCCGACGAGCTGCTGGAGCGGTTCGGGCTCGCGGACACCGGCCGCAAGGCGGTCGCGGAGTACAGCGGCGGCATGCGGCGGCGGCTCGATCTGGCCGCCTCGCTGATCACGGACCCGGAGGTGCTCTTCCTGGACGAGCCGACGACCGGGCTCGACCCGCGCGGCCGGGCCGAGGTGTGGGCGGCCGTGCGCTCCCTGGTCGGCGGCGGCACGACCGTGCTGCTGACCACCCAGTACCTGGAGGAGGCCGACCAGCTCGCGGACCGGATCTCGCTGGTCGACGGCGGGCGGGTGGCCGCCGAGGGCACCGCAGACGAGCTGAAGGCGATGGTGGGCGGCGACCGGATCGACGTCGTCGTCCGCGACGCTGCGGAGCTCGACCGGGCGGCCGGGCTGCTGCCCGGCGGTGCGGTGGTGGACCGGGACCGGCGGCTGGCCGGCGCCCCGGCGGCGGACCGGATGGCGGCGCTCGCCCGGACCGTGCGGGCGCTGGAGGAGGCGGGCATCGAGGCCGAGGACATCGCGGTGCGCCGCCCGACGCTGGACGAGGTGTTCCTGTCCCTGACCGGGCGCGGAGCGGACGACGTGGAGGTGGCGGCATGAGTGCGGCGGGCTGGGCGGTATCCGACTCCTGGACCATGACCCGGCGCGAACTGGCGCACTGGGCACGGCAGCCGGTGCAGGTCGTCGTGGGGCTGGCCTTCCCCGTGATGCTCCTGCTGATGTTCAACTACCTGGTCGGCGGCGGCCGGGGCGTGGAGGGCGACACCGCCGAGTACCTGGTGCCGGGCATGCTTGTGCTTACCATGGCCTTCGGTCTGGAGGCGACGATGCTCGCGGTCACCCAGGACCTCAGCAAGGGCGTGGTCGACCGGTTCCGCTCGATGCCGATGGCCTCCGGCGCGGTGCTGGTCGGCCGGTCCGTCGCGGACATGCTCCAGTCGGTGGCCGCGCTCGCCGTGATGGCCTCGGTGGGGTACGCGATGGGCTGGCGGTGGCACGACGGGGCGGCCGCGGCGCTGGGGGCGGTGGGGCTGCTCCTGCTGCTGCGGTTCGCGATGCTGTGGCTCGGCATCCTGCTGGCGCTGGTGGCCGGGCGGCCGGAGATGGTGCAGGCGGTGCAGATCCTGGTCTGGCCGGTCGGCTTCCTCTCCAACGTGTTCGCGGCGCCGGCGTCCATGCCGGGGTGGCTGGGCGCGGTCGTCGAGTGGAACCCGATGTCGGCGACGGCCACGGCGGTACGCGGGCTGTTCGGCAACCCGGGCGGCGGCGGCGACTCCTGGGCGGCCGGGCACGCCGGACTCCTCGCGGTGCTCTGGCCCCTGGTGCTGCTCGCGGTCTTCTTCCCGCTGGCGGTACGGCGGTTCGCGGGGCTCAGCCGGTAAGGCGTTCAGTGGTGGAACGACGTGGCCGGTCCGTGGTCCCGGCTCAACGGGTGGTCCTGGGAACGGAGTTCGGGCAGCAGTAGCCGCAGGTCCTCCAGCAGCAGCTCCGCGAGGTCCGAGGAGAAGCCGTTGCGGCACACGATCCGCAGCACCGACAGATCCTCCCGGTTCGCGGGGAAGGTGTACGCCGGGACCAGCCAGCCCCGCTCGCGCAGCCGCCGCGAGACGTCGAAGACGTCGTACGCCGTCACCCCCGGCTCGGTGGTCAGCGCGAACACCGGCAGCTGGTCGCCCCGGGTGAGGAGGCGGAAGTCGCCCAGGTCCTCGATCCGTTCGGCAAGACCCCGGGCCACGTCCCGGGACGCCTGCTGCACGGCCCGGTAGCCCTCCCGGCCCAGCCGGAGGAAGGTGTAGTACTGCGCCACCACCTGTGCGCCGGGCCGGGAGAAGTTCAGGGCGAAGGTCGGCATGTCGCCGCCCAGGTAGTTGACCCGGAAGACCAGTTCCTCGGGCAGCTCGGCGGGCGAGCGCCACAGCGCCCAGCCGACACCCGGGTAGACGAGCCCGTACTTGTGCCCCGAGGTGTTGATCGAGGAGACCCGGGGGAGCCGGAAGTCCCAGACCAGGTCCTCGTCCAGGAACGGCGCCACCATCGCCCCGGACGCCCCGTCCACATGGACGGGGATGTCCAGGCCGGTGCGCTCCTGGAGGGCGTCGAGGGCGGCGCAGAGCTCCTCGATGGGCTCGTAGGAACCGTCGAAGGTGGAGCCCAGGACGCCGACCACGCCGATGGTGTTCTCGTCGCAGAGGTCGGCGGCGGCCTGCGGGTCGAGATGGAAGCGGTCGCCCTCCATCGGGACCAGCCGCGGCTCCACCTCCCAGAACGTACAGAACTTGTCCCAGCAGACCTGGACGTTGACGCCCATGACCAGATTGGGCCTGGCGGTCGCCGGGTAGCGGTCGGCGTTGCGGATGGCCCAGCGGCGTTTGAGGGCGAGCGCGGCCAGCATGCAGGCCTCGCTGGAGCCGGTCGTGGAACAGCCCACCGCGGTCGTGGGGTCGGGGGCGTTCCACAGGTCCGCGAGCATCGCCACGCAGCGCCGCTCCAGCTCGGCGGTGCGCGGGTACTCGTCCTTGTCGATCATGTTCTTGTCGCGGCACTCGCTCATCAGCACCCCGGCCTGGGGTTCCATCCAGGTGGTGACGAAGGTGGCGAGGTTGAGCCGCGAGTTGCCGTCGAGCATCAGCTCGTCGTGGACCAGGCGGTACGCGGTGGCGGGCGGCAGCGCGCTGTCCGGGAGCTTGTGCCGGGGTGGCGCCGACTCCATCCCGGCGGTCGGGTCGGCCTCCCCGAAGAACGGGTTGAGGGCCAGCCTGCGCTGCTCGGCGGACGGTTCGCTGCGGGGTGAGCCCTTGTGGAGCGGCATCGCCGACCTGCCCTTCTCGGTTCCTGGCCGCGAGGCCGTACGAATCCGACCATACGGAGATTCCGGGCACCCGGCGCGCCGGGAAGGTCCGCCCGGGTTCAGCGCAGCGGTGTGCCGTCCTCCTTCAGCTGCATCTGCGGACGCCCCGTCACCAGCAGCCAGGCCGGGAGCGTGGCGACGCAGAGCAGCGGGAGCAGGTTCATGTCGGAGGCCAGTACCGCGGCCGTGAACAGGCTGAGCCAGCCCTGCCGGGTGACCGCCAGCAGCACCCCGAGCACCCCGCACGTCACCGCGACGGCCACCGGCACCCCGTCGACCAGGGCGTGGGCGCACAGGCCGAGCGCCACGCCGACGAACACGGCCGGGAAGATCCGCCCGCCCCGGAATCCGCAGGTCGCCGCGATCAGCAGGGCCGCGGCCTTCACCACGGCCATGAGCGCGAACCGGCCGGCCGACCAGCCGTCCGGGTCGGCCGCCAGCTCCTTCACCTCGTCCAGCCCCTTGAACAGGGTGAGATGGCCGCCCAGGGCGCCGAGCAGGCCGAGCAGCAGCCCGCCCAGCGTCAGCGCCAGGACCGGACTCCGTACGGCACGGAAGCCGCGGTGCGCGTACGGGAACGCGTACACCGCCGCCAGCCCCAGCACCGCCCCGGCCGAGGTGATCACGACGGCGGAGAGCAGGTCGCCCCAGTGCGTGTGGGTGTAGGCGGGCAGTGAGAGGTCGAAGCTGGGGTGGGCGGCCAGCGTCATGGTGAGGGAGCCTGCGGCGCCCGCCGCGAGCGGGCCGAACAGCCGGTCCCAGAGCTCGCCCGTGCCGGGCCGCGCGGCCAGCGTCTCGGTGAGGATCAGCGCGGCGGCGATCGGGGTGCCGAACAGCGCGCCGATGGTGCCCGCCGCGGCGAGCGCCACCCACAGCTCGGCCGGGGCGCCCGGCACGAACCGGCGCCCCGCCCAGAAGGCCAGCGCGATGTTCGCCGCCGTGATCGGGTTCTCCGGACCCAGGCTGACCCCGCCCGCCAGGGCCACGACCGTCACCAGCAGCAGCCCCGGCACCACGCCGGGCGGCAGCGGCGGATCGACCAGGCCCATGGTCGCCGGATCGGGCCCGGCCCGGCCCGGCACCGCCCGGATGACCAGCCCGGCCACCAGACCGATCGCGGTGAGCATCACGATCATCCACAGCGAGGAGTACCGGCCGATCGACAGCGCGTCGGGCAGCGTCTCCCAGAGCACGTCCTGCAAGCGGTCCGCGAGCAGGCTGACGCCGAGCAGCACGAGGGCCGAGACCACCCCGACGGCCAGCGCCGGTACGAGGAGGGGCAGCAGCCTGCGGGCGGGGGCCGGTTCGGCGGAGACAGCGGAATCGGTGGACATCGGCTCACCATAGCGAGGCAAAAGCCGTATAAGCCGCCAAAGGGTCGGAGTGCGGCCCCATTTCGGAGTTGCACCTCACGCCACGTCAGGGCGCAGGCTCGGACATGTACACAGCACACGGAGAGGAGCGCGGAGCCATGGAGCACTCCGTGGGACAGGTCGCCGGTTTCGCCGGGGTCACGGTGCGCACCCTGCACCACTACGACGACATCGGGCTGCTCACGCCCGGCGGGCGCAGCCGTGCGGGGCACCGGCGTTACGACGACGCCGACCTCGACCGGCTCCAGCAGATCCTGTTCTACCGGGAGCTCGGCTTCCCGCTCGACGAGATAGCGGCCCTGCTCGACGACCCGGACGCGGACCCGAAGGAGAGCCTGCGCCGGCGGCACGCGTTGCTGTCGGACCGGATCGCCGCACTGCAGCGGATGGCCGCAGCGGTCGAGACAGCCATGGAGGCACGGAGGATGGGCATCAATCTCACGCCCGAGGAGAAGTTCGAGGTCTTCGGCGACAAGGACCCGGAGCGCCACGCGCAGGAGGCGGAGCGCCGCTGGGGCCACACCGACACCTACGCCGAGTCGCAGCGCCGGACCGCCCGGTACACCAAAGGGGACTGGCAGCGGATGCGCGAGGAGGTCGCGTCCTGGGGCGAGCGGTACGACGCGCTGATGGCGGCCGGTGAACCGGCCACCGGCGAGCGCGCGACGGACCTTGCCGAGGAGCACCGGCTCCACATCACGACCTGGTTCTACGACTGCACGCCAGAGATCCACCGCGGGCTCGGCGAGATGTACGTCGCGGACCCGCAGTTCAAGGCGTTCTACGACTCGATGCGGCCGGGCCTGGCCGCGCACCTGCGCGACGCGATCAACGCCAACGCGGACCGCCGGGAGTAGCGGGACGGGCGTTACGGGGGCGGGGCGCCCCGCCCCCGTAACGCTTCAGAGCTTGCTGATCACCGCGGCCGTGCCGTAGGCGCACACCTCGGTGCCCACGTCGGCCGCCTCGGACACGTCGAAGCGCATCATCAGCACCGCGTTGGCGCCCCGGGCCTTCGCCTGCTCGACCAGCCGTTCCATGGCCTGGTTGCGGGTCTCGACGAGGGTCTTGGTCAGCCCCTTCAGCTCGCCGCCGATCATGGACTTCAGCCCGGCCCCGATCTGGCTGCCCAGATGCCGGGAGCGAACGGTCAGGCCGAACACCTCACCGATGACCTGGGTCACCTGGTGGCCGGGAACGTCGTTGGTGGTGACGATCAGCACATCGGGCTGTGCCGACTGACCGCCGCCGTAATCCTCGATGCCCATGGGTGACACCTCCTGCACCCAGTTTTGCCCCGGTTGGGCCGCTGCACACTTCCACGGGGGCCAGTGGAACCCGTACGCGGTCCGTTGCGTTGATAGCTTTGGGCGGCCACGCAGCCGTCAACGACCACATCCTGGAGCCCGGACCCTTGAATACGCTTGCGCTCGGACCGAGCTGGCTGGACCCGGACTATCTCATCGCGCAGTTCGGGCTGATCGGTGTGCTGGTCATCGTCTTCGCCGAATCCGGGCTGCTGATCGGGTTCTTCCTGCCCGGGGACTCCCTGCTGTTCACCACGGGCCTGCTGGTGACGACGGGCAAGCTGCACACCCCGTTGTGGCTGGTCTGCGTCCTGGTGGGGCTGGCGGCGGTCATCGGTGACCAGGTGGGCTATCTCTTCGGCCGCAAGGTCGGCCCGTCGCTCTTCAACCGTCCGGACTCCCGCCTCTTCAAGCAGGAGAACGTCGAGAAGGCCCACGAGTTCTTCGAGAAGTACGGCCCGAAGTCGCTGATCCTGGCGCGCTTCGTGCCCGTCGTGCGGACGTTCACACCGATCATCGCCGGTGTGAGCCGGATGAACTACCGCTCGTTCATCACGTTCAACATCATCGGCGGCGTCCTGTGGGGCGTCGGGGTGACGCTCCTCGGAGCGGGCCTGGGGCAGTTCGAGTTCGTGCACAAGAACATCGAGGCGATGCTCGTCCTGATCGTGCTGATCTCGGTGGTGCCGATCGGCGTCGAGTACCTGCGCGCCCGCAGCAGGTCGAAGAAGGAAGCGGCCGCACGGGACGACCAGGGGCAGGGCCAGGAGCCGCCCGCCGATGGCGGCGGCGCCGGGCGCCGCGGCCGTCACGCCAAGCGCTGACGGCCCCTGCCGGCTCCCTCGCGCCACCCCCGGGCGGGCCGCTCCGCCGCCTCAGAAGCCGCGCGTCCGCTTGGCCGCGCGGCGGTTCGCGCCGCCGACCGCGCCCGGCACCCGCATGAACAGCCGGGAGATCTCGCTTCCCAGGTTCACCCCGATGGCGATGGCCCCGGCCGTCGCCACCGCGGTCGACAGCGAGGCGAGACCCCGGTCCAGCTCGTTCTGCGCGATGCCGAGCAGACCGAAGTACGTCGCGGAACCGGGCAGCAGCGGGCCGATCGCGGCCGTGATGAACGGCAGCGACGAGGTGTAGCGGTACCGGGAGAACAACTGCCCGAACAGTCCCACCAGACCGGCCGCCACCGCGGTGGCGGCCACCGGCGAGATCTCGCCCGTCCGGGCCATCGCACCGAAGATCACCCAGGCCACTCCGCCGTTGAGGGTCACCGCGAGGACCGTGGACCGCTCCTGCTGGAGCAGGATCGCGAAGGCCAGACTCAGCACCATCGACGCCAGGATCTGGATCACCGGCCGGTCGTGCGAGATGAGCCGGGCCTCCGGGTCGAGCTCCGCCCCCAGCTGAAGGCCCCCGTACAGCGCCAGCAGCACCCCGGCGACGATGCCGATGAAGAAGTACATGACTTCGAGGAGCCGGGCCGCCGCGGTGATGTAGTAGCCGGTCAGACCGTCCTGCACGCCCGCCACCAGGGCCCGCCCCGGGAGCAGGGCGAACAGCCCACCGGTGATGACCGCCGAGGGGCGGACGTCGGACCAGTGGGTCAGGGTCAGCGCGACCCCCATCGCGGCGGGCGGCATCGCCGCGACCACGAACTGGTAGAACTCCGGAAGCCCGCGCCCGGCACACAGCCAGGCCAGCCGGTCCCCGAGCATCGCGCCGAGCGCCGCGATCAGGAAGACCACGAACCCGCCGCCGACCAGCACCGATGCCGCGCCCGCCAGTCCGCCGGCGGCCAGCGTGAGCACCCAGCCGGGATACGGGTGCCGGTTCCTGCGGATCTCCGCGAGGCGCCGGTAGGCCTCCTCCAGGGAGACCTCGCCCTCCTCGGTCGTGATGTCGTCGATGAGCCGGAAGACCGCGGCCAGCCGGGTGTAGTCGGTGCCGCGGCGGCGTACGGTACGGCTCGCCGTCACCGGGTCGTCGACCAGTGAGGGCTGGTGCGAGATCGACAGCAGCGTGAAGGTGACGGTCGGCTCGCAGCGGTCGAGGCCGTAGCTGCGGGTCACGGCGAACATCGCCGCCTCGACGTCCTCGGCGCCCTCGCCGCCGGCCAGCAGAAGCTCGCCGATACGCAGCGTCAGGTCGAGCACGCGCGGCACCGCGGGGCCCGCGTCGTCGTGCTTCTGGACCGGCTCCGGCGCCGGGCGCTCGGCCACCGGCATCCGCAGCATCGTGCGCATCCGGTCCTGCCAGGGCGCTTCCTTGGTCAGCCGGATCATCGGGATGCCGTGCGCCGGCGTGAAGGCGGGGGAGTCCCGGGCGCTGTAGGTGAGCGGCGGGGCGAAGGCCGAGCTGACCGAGTCCGAGGCGGAGGGCGATCCGGAGCCGGAAGCGGAACCCGTACCCGAGGCGGCTCCCGAGCCCTGTGGCTCAGGTGTCAGGCCCGCCGGAAGGGCGAATTCCGACGTCGGGTGGTCCTCCTCGGACGGTGACGCCGGCTTCCCCACCCCTGCGGGGTGGGAGAACGCGCTGCGTGCCTCGTCGGACTGGGGCTTCTGGTCCTCGGGACCGCCCGGCTCCGCCACCACTGACCTCACTCATCATCGGGCTGCGCGTCTTTCGGTAGCGCTCCTGCCCAGTATGGCCGTGGAGATGGGTGCCCATGCGAAACGGGCGGCACACCGGTGAAGGTGTGCCGCCCGTCGCGTGCCCAGAGCCACAAACGGAACCGTGAACGGAACCGCCAGTGGAAGGTCAGTGCGCGCCGCCCTGCGCCTCAAGGCGCTTGTACGAGTTCTCGATCTCGGCCTCGGCCTCGACCCGGCCGACCCAGTCGGCGCCCTCGACGGACTTGCCGGGCTCCAGGTCCTTGTAGACCTCGAAGAAGTGCTGGATCTCCAGGCGGTCGAACTCCGACACGTGGTGGATGTCGCGCAGGTGCTCCACCCGGGGGTCGGAGGCCGGAACGCACAGCAGCTTGTCGTCGCCGCCGGCCTCGTCCGTCATCCGGAACATGCCGATGGCGCGGCACTTGATGAGGCAGCCGGGGAAGGTCGGCTCCTCCAGGATGACCAGCGCGTCCAGCGGGTCGCCGTCCTCGCCGAGGGTGTTCTCGACGAAACCGTA
Source organism: Streptomyces sp. 840.1 (assembly GCF_003751445.1). Classification (NCBI taxonomy): domain Bacteria; kingdom Bacillati; phylum Actinomycetota; class Actinomycetes; order Kitasatosporales; family Streptomycetaceae; genus Streptomyces; species Streptomyces sp. 840.1. Next base: position 2,742,864 of record NZ_RJUU01000001.1, read on the forward strand.
GTCAGCCGGGTAGCTGGTCGAGGTGAAGAGTCGACGGTCCAGACGGATCCGACCGGTCTCGTGGTCCACCTCGTACTTGTTCCGCGAACCCTTCGGAATCTCGATAACGACGTCGAACTCCACGGGTGGCTCCTCCATGATCAACACATACGACTGATGGTTAAGTGTCCCCCACGGAGATGTGTGCTCGCGAAAGGGGCTGGTCAACGGTGGACGATCCGGTGAAAAGACCGTCGGTCAAGCCGTTCGGCAAGCTGAGCGGGGCGGCCCTGACGGACCGCCTCGGCCTGCGGAACGGGCTGAGCGACTGGCAGTTCACGGCCGTGTCCGCCACCCTCGGCCTGGCGCTCGCAGCCGGCGTCGTCCTTGCCGCCGGCCCCTGGGACTCGGGTCAGCGTAAGGCCGAGCAGGACTGGGCGGCCGCCAGGGGCGGCACGGGTGGCGTACATCACGACCCCGACGCGCCCGCCGGACCGGCCCCCGCGCCCAGCGCCCCGGCCGTGCTCGCGGCGCTGGGTACCGCCGCGGACCGGGGGGCCCCGGACGGCGTGGCGGAGCGGCTCGGCTCCGTACTGGACCCGCTGCTGAAGGACCCCGCGCTCGGCACCCGGCACAGCGCCGTCGTCATCGACACCGCCACCGGCAGGCGGCTGTACGGGAAGGGCGCCGACGCGCCCATGACGCCGGCCTCCACGGTCAAGATCGCCACCACGGTCGCGGCCCTGACCGCGCTCGGCCCCGACCACCGCATCCCCACCGCCGTCCGCGCCTCCGCCGACTCCCGCACCGTGACCCTGGTCGGCGGTGGCGACCCCACCCTCGACCGGGCGGCGCTGCGCACCCTGGCAGCCGACACCGCGCGCGCCCTCAAGGGCGCCGGCGTCCGCGAGGTCCGGCTCCGGTACGACACCTCCGGCTACTCCGGCCCCGCACTCCACCCGATCGGCCCCAACGAGAACATCGCCCCGCTGAGCGCCCTGATGGTCAACGAAGGACGCCTCGACGAGACTGCCAGCGGGCCCGCCGAGCGCAGCACCGACCCCGCCCGGGACGCCGCCGACGCCTTCGGCGAACTGCTCGACAAGGCCGGCGTCGACACCGGGTCAGGACCCGAGGCGGGCCGGGCGGCAGCCAAGTCCCGTACCGTCGCCAAGCACCTCTCCGCCCCGCTGTCCGGGCTCATCGAGCGGGCGCTGACCAACAGCGACAACGACATCGCGGAGGCGCTCGCCCGGCAGACCGCGCTGGCCTCGGGCGAACCGGCGGACTTCGCCGGCGGCCGGCGGGCGGTCACCGCCCAGTTGAAGAAGCTGAAACTCCCGCTCAAGGGCGTGGTCCTGGCCGACGGCAGCGGACTCGACCGGCACGACAAGGTCACCGCCGCGCTGCTCGCCGGCCTGCTCGCCCGTACGGCCGATCCGGACCACCCCGAACTGCGCTCCGTCCTCTCCGGGCTCCCGGTGGCCGGCTTCAGCGGCACGCTGAGCGGCCGCTACACGACGAAGTCCGGCGGCACCGGCCTGATCCGCGCCAAGACCGGCACCCTCACCGGCGTCAACACCCTTGCCGGCACGGTCGTCGACCCGCAGGGCAGGCTGCTCGCGTTCGCCTTCCTGGCATCGGGCACCACCGACCCGTCCGCGGCCCAGTCCGCCCTCGACTCGCTCGCCACCACCCTGGCCGCGGGCAAGCACTGACGGCGGCCACCCGTTTGCCGCTCGGCCCGGGGACCGAGCACGTACGGTTGACGCATGACGAGCATCGGTGGTGCGGGGATGGTCGACTGGAATCTCGCGGTTGCGACCGCGACCCGACTTGTGCGGCCTGGACCGGAGATCAGCCGCGAGGAGGCCCGCGAGGTCGTCGCGGAGCTGCGCAGGCACGCCAAGGCCGCGGAGGAACACGTCCGCGCCTTCACCCGGATGATCCCGGAGGGGACCGAACCGGAGGACACCCCGGTCCTGGTCGTCGACCGGGCCGGCTGGATCAAGGCGAACGTCGCGGGCTTCCGCGAACTGCTGCGCCCCCTCCTGGACAAGATGGAGGATCGCCGCGGCGGCGGCACGGGCGGCGCCGTGCTCGGCGCGGTCGGCTCCAAGGTCACCGGGGTCGAGGTGGGGATGCTGCTGTCGTTCCTGGCCTCCCGGGTCCTCGGCCAGTACGAGACGTTCGCCCCCGCCACCCGTGACCTCCCCGCCTCCGCCGACGGCGGCGGCAGGCTGCTGCTCGTCGCCCCGAACATCGTCCACGTCGAACGTGAACTCGAAGTCGACCCGCACGACTTCCGGCTCTGGGTCGCCCTCCACGAGGAGACCCACCGCACCCAGTTCACCGCGGTGCCCTGGCTCCGGGACCATCTGCAGGGCGAGATCCAGTCATTCCTGGACGAGACCGACGTCGATCCGATGACCATGCTCGAACGGCTCCGCGAGGCCGCCCAGTCGCTGGCCGGCGGCCGGCCCGAGGGTGAGGAGGGCGAGGACGGCGGGCGCAGCCTCGTCGAGGTCGTGCAGACCCCCGCCCAGCGCGAGATCCTCGGCCGGCTCACCGCGGTGATGTCCCTGCTGGAGGGGCACGCGGACTACGTGATGGACGGCGTGGGGCCCGAGGTGGTGTCCTCCGTCGGGGAGATCCGGGAGAAGTTCCAGCAGCGCAGGGCGCGTGGCGCCGGCCGGCTCGACCAGGCGCTGCGCAAGCTCCTGGGCCTCGACGCCAAGCTGCGCCAGTACCGGGACGGCGAGCGGTTCGTGCGCGCCGTGGTCGACGAGGTCGGCATGGACGGCTTCAACCGGGTCTGGACCTCGCCCAACACCCTGCCGACCAAGGCGGAGATCGCCAAGCCGGCGGACTGGATCGCGAGGGTGCACCGTAAGGCAGAGTCATGATCACGGCGCGAACAGGGGCTCGTGGTCACAGGTAAACGCGCCGGTAATCACCCATCCGAGGGACCGTAGGGGCATGGGAAGGCGTGCAATGCTCGATGAACGGCATTGCTCTGTCACCATCGACGCACTCTGAGTGACGGCACTCTTTCCTGTCCCGGCACTCCGAGGCTCCTCTCCGAAACTTCACGAAGGGCACCGGACATGGGTCCCCATCCTGCGGTCGCGGCGATACGCCTGGCGGTCCGCCGCGTACTCCACGACGTAATCACCGACTTCGCCGAACAGACCGAACGCGCTCCGCACGCCGGACGCGCCCCGCACCCCGAGCTCGCCGAGGCCGGCGCCGGCCGGCGGCGCGCCGCGCTTCCCGAACGGCCCGACACCCCCCTGGTGCTGGTGGCATGCTCCGGCGGTGCCGATTCCATGGCGCTCGCCTCCGCCCTCGCCTTCGAGGCCCGCAAACTCCCCGTCCGGGCCGGCGGCATCACCGTCGACCACGGCCTCCAGGACGGCTCCGACACCCGGGCCACCGAGGTCGTCGGCCGCCTCACCGCCATGGACCTCGACCCGGTCGAGGCCGTCGCGGTGCGCGTCGGCCACGACGGCGGGCCCGAGGCCGCCGCCCGCGACGCCCGCTACGCCGCACTGGACGCGGCGGCCGAACGCCACGGCGCCGCCGCCGTCCTGCTCGGCCACACCCGCGACGACCAGGCGGAGACGGTCCTCCTCGGCCTCGCCCGCGGCTCCGGCATCCGCTCCCTGTCCGGCATGGCCGCCGCGTCCGGCCCGGCCGGCCGCTACCGCCGCCCCTTCCTCCAGCTCGACCGGCAGACCGCCCGCAAGGCCTGCCTGGTCCAGTCCCTGACGGTCTGGGACGACCCGCACAACATCGACCCCGCCTACACCCGCTCCCGGCTGCGCCACGAGGGCCTGCCCGCCCTGGAGAAGGCGCTGGGCAAAGGAGTCGTCGAGGCTCTGGCCCGTACGGCCCAGCTCTCCCGCGACGACGCCGACGCCCTGGACACCTGGGCCGCCGAGGCCGACCGTGACGTACGCGACGACGCGGGCCGCCTGGAGTGCGCCAAGCTCTGCGCCCTGCCGCCCGCCGTCCGCCGCCGGGTACTGCGCCGGGCGGCCATAGAGGCGGGCTCCCCGGCCGGTTCCCTGTTCGCCCGGCACATCGAGGAAGTCGACCGCCTCATCACCGGCTGGCGCGGCCAGCAGGCCATCAACCTCCCCGGCCGCGTCGAAGCCCTGCGCCAGGGTGGCAGACTGGTGATTCGGCAGAGCTGACGCAGAAGCGGCTGACATGCAGGCGAGCGGCCGCGCAGGTCCGGGGCACCACCCGGACCCGGCAGGCAAAGAAAGAGACGCGGGTGAACGAGAAGGACATGGGTACCGACCTTCAGTCGGTGCTCCTCACCAAGGAAGAGATCGACGCGAAGCTCGTCGAGCTGGCCGCGAAGATCGACGCGGAGTACGCGGGCAAGGACCTGCTCCTCGTCGGTGTCCTCAAGGGCGCGGTGATGGTCATGGCGGACCTGGCGCGGGCCCTGTCCACCCCCGTCACCATGGACTGGATGGCGGTCTCCTCGTACGGCGCGGGCACCCAGTCCTCCGGTGTCGTCCGGATCCTCAAGGACCTGGACACCGACATCAAGGGCAAGCACGTCCTGATCGTCGAGGACATCATCGACTCGGGTCTGACCCTGTCCTGGCTGATGTCGAACCTGGGTTCGCGCGAGCCCGCCTCGCTGGAGATCTGCACCCTGCTGCGCAAGCCCGACGCGGCGAAGGTCGCGCTCGACTGCAAGTGGGTCGGCTTCGACATCCCCAACGAGTTCGTCGTCGGCTATGGGCTGGACTATGCGGAGAAGTACCGCAACCTCCCGTTCGTCGGCACGCTCGCCCCGCACGTCTACGGCGGCTGAGCAGGGCCCGCGCGAACCGGTGCCGACTCCGGGGAACCCTCACCGATTTCCCGCCGTTGAGCCTTCGAAGGCGGGTTTGACAGACGTCCCCGGCGGTCGTCGGTGACAATGCTGGGGTACCGTCCGAAGAACAGTCTTTACTCACACGCAGCATTTACCTACGGGCAGGAGGGACGGGGCGACTTCGCTCCGTATGGATGGACGTGAAGCGATACTTCCGTGGGCCGGTCATGTGGATCGTGCTGGCCGTCCTCGCCGTGGTCGTGTTGATGCAGGTCGTCGGCTCGTCCGGCGGCTACAAGACGGTGGACACCGGCAAGGTGATCCAGGCGATCAGTAAGAACCAGGTGGAGCAGGCCAAGCTCACCACCGGTGACGATCAAATCCTCAAGATTGAGCTGAAGGACGGCCAGAAACTCTCCGGCGAGTCCGGCAGCAAGTTCCAGGCGAGCTACATCGGCAACCAGGGCGTCGAGCTGGCCGACACCCTGCAGAAGAAGTTCGAGAGCGGTGACATCGAGAAGGGTTACACCGTCTCGCCGTCGAAGCAGTCCCCGTTCGTCTCGATCCTCTTCTCGTTGCTGCCCTTCGTCCTCATCGTGGTCGTCTTCCTGTTTCTGATGAACCAGATGCAGGGTGGCGGCTCCAAGGTCATGCAGTTCGGCAAGTCCAAGGCCAAGCTGATCACCAAGGACACCCCCAAGACGACGTTCGCCGATGTGGCGGGCTCGGACGAGGCGGTCGAGGAGCTCTACGAGATCAAGGAGTTCCTCCAGGAGCCGGCGAAGTTCCAGGCCGTCGGCGCCAAGATCCCCAAGGGTGTCCTGCTCTACGGGCCTCCCGGTACGGGCAAGACGCTGCTCGCACGCGCCGTCGCGGGCGAGGCGGGCGTCCCGTTCTACTCGATCTCCGGTTCCGACTTCGTCGAGATGTTCGTTGGTGTCGGTGCCTCCCGGGTGCGTGACCTCTTCGAGCAGGCCAAGGCGAACGCCCCGGCGATCGTCTTCGTCGACGAGATCGACGCCGTCGGCCGGCACCGCGGTGCCGGTATGGGCGGCGGTCACGACGAGCGCGAGCAGACGCTGAACCAGCTGCTCGTCGAGATGGACGGCTTCGACGTGAAGGGCGGCGTGATCCTGATCGCCGCCACGAACCGGCCGGACATCCTCGACCCGGCGCTGCTGCGTCCGGGCCGCTTCGACCGGCAGATCGCGGTCGACCGGCCGGACATGATCGGCCGGCTGGAGATCCTCAAGGTCCACCAGAAGGGCAAGCCGGTCGCACCGGACGTCGATCTCGGCGCCGTTGCCCGTCGTACGCCCGGTTTCACCGGTGCCGACCTGTCGAATGTGCTGAACGAAGCGGCGCTCCTCACGGCGCGCAGCAACCAGAAGCTCATCGACAACAACATGCTCGACGAGGCCATCGACCGCGTCGTGGCGGGCCCGCAGAAGCGGACCCGGATCATGTCCGAGAAGGAGAAGAAGATCACCGCGTACCACGAGGGCGGACACGCCCTGGTCGCGGCGGCCTCACCTCAGTCGGACCCGGTCCACAAGATCACGATCCTCTCCCGCGGCCGCGCCCTCGGTTACACGATGGTGCTCCCGGAGGAGGACAAGTACTCCACGACGCGCAACGAGATGCTCGACCAGCTGGCTTACATGCTGGGCGGGCGCGCGGCCGAGGAGCTGGTCTTCCACGATCCGACCACCGGTGCTGCGAACGACATCGAGAAGGCCACCGCAACGGCCCGCGCGATGGTCACGCAGTACGGCATGACGGAGCGGCTCGGCGCGATCAAGTTCGGCGGCGACAACACCGAACCCTTCGTGGGCCGCGAGATGGGCCACCAGCGCGACTACTCGGAAGAGGTCGCCGCGCTGGTCGACGAAGAGGTCAAGAAGCTCATCGAGACCGCGCACAACGACGCGTGGGAGATCCTGGTCGAGAACCGCGACGTTCTCGATGCCCTGGTTCTCCAGCTCCTTGAGAAGGAGACCCTCGGCAAGGCGGAGATCGCCGAGATCTTCGCTCCGATCGTCAAGCGTCCGGCTCGTCCGGCGTGGACCGGGTCCGCCCGGCGCACGCCGTCCACCCGGCCGCCGGTGCTCTCCCCGAAGGAGCTCGCCCTCACCAACGGCGCCACCACGGCGAACGGCTCTCCGGTCGCGGACATCGTCCCGCCCACCGAGTCGATCCCCGAGGAGCGTCCCGAGAGCTAGTCACCGGACGGTGCGACCCCCGTCACAGGGGTTCGACCCGGCCCGGAATGGAAGCCGCGCCCTCCAGGTTTTAGCCTGTGGGGGCGCGGCTTTCGTATATCTGCGCGGATTTCCACGCAGATGACAGTTCAGAGGAACGAGGCACAGATGACCGACCCGGTGACGCTGGAGGGCCAGGGTCCGATCGGCGAGTTCGACGAGAAGCGGGCCGCCGCGGCCATTCGCGAGCTCCTGTTCGCCGTGGGGGAGAACCCGGACCGGGAAGGGCTGCTGGAGACCCCCGGGCGGGTGGCGCGGGCGTACAAGGAGATATTCGCCGGCCTTTACCAGACGCCCGAGGACGTCCTCACGACCACGTTCGACCTCGGCCACGACGAGATGGTGCTGGTCAAGGACATCGAGGTCTTCAGCACCTGTGAACACCACCTGGTGCCGTTCCACGGGGTCGCGCACGTCGGGTACATCCCGGCGACCAGCGGAAAGATCACCGGTCTGTCGAAGCTGGCCCGGCTGGTGGACGTCTACGCCCGGCGGCCGCAGGTCCAGGAGCGGCTGACCACGCAGATCGCGGAGTCCCTGATGAAGATCCTGGAGCCGCGCGGCGTCATCGTCGTCGTGGAGTGCGAGCACATGTGCATGTCGATGCGCGGTATCCGCAAGCCCGGGGCGAAGACGCTGACCTCGGCGGTGCGCGGCCAGCTCCGCGACCCCGCGACGCGGGCCGAGGCGATGAGCCTGATCATGGCCCGCTGACCCGGCGGTGGGCCTAGGTGTTCTGTCCACGGAGGTTGGTGACGGATTCCACGGCTTGGGGATCTTGAACGAGTGAGGGCCTTCCGGGTTCGGTGTGGATTGCGACATCTACACGAACGACCAGAAGGCCCTCATGTCCCACCGTAATGCACCCCTGACCGAGACCGGACGTCTGCGTCTGGCCCGCTGCGTCGTGGACGACGGCTGGCCGCTGCGCCGGGCCGCCGAGCGCTTCCAGGTCTCGACGACCACCGCTCAGCGGTGGGCAGTCCGCTACCGCGAGCAGGGCGAGGCCGGGATGGCCGACCGCTCCTCCCGGCCCCACCACAGCCCAGGCCGGACACCGACGCGGACCGAGCGGCGGATCATCAGGGTCCGCGTCCTGCGGCGCTGGGGCCCGGCCCGCATCGCGTATCTCCTCGGGCTGAACCCGGCGACCGTCCACCGTGTCCTGACCCGCTACAAACTCGCCCGCCTGGCTCACCTCGACCGGGCCACCGGCCGGGTGATCCGCCGCTACGAGCACGCCGCCCCCGGCGACCTCGTCCACGTCGACATCAAAAAGCTCGGCAACATCCCCGACGGCGGAGGCCACAAGGTCCTCGGCCGGCAAGCGGGCCGCAAAAACCGGGCGAAGGCCGGCATGAGCTTCCTGCACAACGCTGTCGACGACCATTCCCGCCTGGCCTACAGCGAGATCCTCACCGACGAGAAGAAGGAAACCGCCGTCGGATTCTGGCAACGGGCCCACGCCTACTTCGCCGCTGCCGGCATCACCGTCCAGCGGGTCCTGACCGACAACGGTTCCTGCTACAAGTCATACCTCTGGCGCAACTCCCTTGCCGGACAGGGGATTTCACACAAGCGGACCCGTCCCTACCGGCCCCAGACCAACGGGAAGGTAGAGCGGTTCAACCGCACCCTTCTGGACGAATGGGCCTACGCCCAGACCTACCGGACCGAGACCGAGCGACGCGACGCCTACCCGCGATGGCTCCACACCTACAATCACCACCGCGGACACACCGCACTCAAGGGCCAGCCACCCGCCAGCCGCGTCCCCAACCTCACGGGTCAGTACACCTAGGGCGTGTTTGAAAGTCCCGTCTGCCCGGCGGCGCCGGCCCGCCCTCCGGGCGGACGACGCTACTTTCAAAACACGCCAGACAGCCCTCAGGCCCCCGCCGCGTTCTTGTTGTCGTCCTCGTCCTCGGGGAGCTTGCAGACGCGCTCCAGGAAGAGGGCGGCCGCGATCACCGCGATGCCGGCCAGGACCGCGAAGCCGGCGTAGATCGCCTGGTCGCGGCGGGCCGGCATGTCGAGGGAGCCGAGCAGGAAGACGCCCGCGCCGCCGTACATCCCGGCGACCAGGGCGACGACGAGGGCGCTGGCCTGGCCGAAGACCACGGCGCGGGCCGCCATCATGGGTTCCACGCCCTTCGCGCCCGGCCGGCGCTCACGCTGGGCGCGCAGCCGGGAGCGGATGGAGAGTGCCGTCGCCAGCAGGACGACGGCGATGACCGCGAGCACGATGGGCGCGGCCAGCGGCACGCTCGGCAGGGTGCCGAGGGCGTCCCAGAGGCGGGCGCCGCCCCAGGACAGCACCCCGGCTGCGGCGAAGAGGCCCGCCAGTACTCCGAGCCGTAGTTGCTTCACCGGGTGAGCCGCCCTTCGCCGCCTGTGATCTTTCCTGCTGTTCCTGAGAGCCTAACGACTACTCGGGCAGCCGGAGTTCCAGGTCGGCCCGGGGCAGTACGCCGCCCCGGCCGACACCGGCCAGCAGATCCGCGACCGGGCCGACGCCGGGCAGCTGGGCCGCCGGATCCACGTCGTGCCACGGGGCGAGGACGAAGGCGCGCTCGCGGGCCCGGGGGTGCGGGAGGGTGAGCACCGGGTCGTCGGAGACCAGATCGGCGTAGGCCACGATGTCGACGTCGATGGTGCGCGGGCCCCAGCGTTCCTCGCGGACCCGGTCGAAGGCCTCTTCGATGGCCTGGCCGCGCTCCAGGAGTGAGGAGGGGGGCAGCGTCGTCTTCACGACGACCACCGCGTTGAAGTACGACGGCTGGGAGCCGGACTCGACGCCCCAGGGCTCCGTCTCGTACACCGGGGAGACCGCCTTGACCCGGAGGCCGGGGGTGTCCTCCAGGGCGTCGATGGCGCCCTGGAGGGTCTCCAGGCGGTTGCCGAGGTTGGAGCCCAGGGAGATCACGGCGCGTTTGGGGTTGGAGAGGGTGATGTCCGCGGCGTCCACCTGTTCGACCACGGAGGCGGGAACCGGCTGTACGGTCGGGTCGCTCTGCCCCTCGGTAGAAAATGCAGTCATGCTCGGCTCCGGGTGATGGTGATGGTGACGTCGTCGAAGGGGACGGTGATGGGCGCATCCGGCTTGTGCACCACGACTTCCACCTCCTGGACGCCTTCGTGCTTGAGGCACTGCTGGGCGATGCGCTCCGCGAGCGTCTCGATCAGATCGACCGGTTCGCCCTTGACGACGTCGACGACCTCCTCGGCGACCACGCCGTAGTGCACGGTCTTCGTCAGGTCGTCGGCGGCTGCCGCGGGGCGGGTGTCGAGGCCGAGCACCAGGTCCACGATGAACGTCTGACCCTCTTCCCGTTCCCGGGGAAAGACGCCATGGTGCCCACGGGCCTTGAGGCCGCGCAGCGCGACACGATCCACGCGAATCACTCCTGCTGTTGTTGGTCGTAGGGGCACACGCCGCGTGCGGGCGGCGTCCTGCCCTCATTGGAATCTACCTGCGAGCACCGACAGCACTCGCCCGTGGGGGCCACGGCGCACCGCACAGGGCCGGGTAGCCGCAGATACCCCGAAGGGCCCGATTCCAATCCCGGGGAGTCGCTATTCGGTTCCCCACCGGGCTCGTACCCATTCAGGAGGGGGATTCTTCGTCCTCTTCCTCGCCGGTTTCGGCCAGTACGGGCGAGCCGTGGTGGGACCAGAGCTTCCAGCCCTCGGGAGTGCGCCGGAACACATTGGTGGCGACCACGAGCTGGCCCACCAGCGGCCCCAGCGAGCTGCCCTCCTCGGCCGGTCCGCCGCTGAGGATGTTCTCGGTGCAGGTGACCAGGGCGGTGTCGCCCGTCATGGAGACCCCGACGTCGGTCAGGAAGAACTGGATGTACTCGGTGTTGGCCATGATCAGCGCGTAGCTGCGCAGCACCTCGCCGCGGCCGGTGAGGACCGGCCAGCCGGGGTGGACGCAGGAGACGGTGAGGTCCTCGCCCGGCAGCCAGAGCCCGGTGAGCGCCTCGAGGTCGCCGCGTTCCATCGCCTCGTAGAAGGCGGTGTTGGCCAGCTCGACCGCCTCGATGTCGGCGGCCGCGTCGGCGTGTTCGTCGTGCGACTCGTTCACGCGGCTCCCTCGACTGCGCGGGCGACGCGTACGGCGTCGGCGGTGGCGCGTACCTCGTGGACGCGGACGGCCCAGGCACCGGCGCGGGCGGAGAGCGCGGAGATCGCGGCGGTGGCCGCGTCCCGTTCGCGGGCGGGCGGCGGGGCGGCGCCCGCACCGGCCAGTACGTGGCCCAGGAAGCGCTTCCGGGAGGCGGCGACCAGGAGCGGGCGGCCCAGTGCGTGCAGCGCGTCCAGGCGGGCGATGAGCGAGAGGTCGTGGCCGGCGTCCTTGGCGAAGCCGAGACCGGGGTCTATCACGATGCGCTCCGCGGCGACACCGCCCGCCACCACGGCGTCCATCCGGGTCCGCAGTTCACCGACGACCTCCGCGACGACGTCCCCGTACACCGCACGGCTGTTCATCGACTCGCTGAAGCCGCGCCAGTGCATGACGACGAAGGGCACTCCGGCGGCGGCGACGACCGGGACCATGTCCGGGTCCGCGAGTCCGCCGCTCACGTCGTTGACGAGGACGGCGCCCGCGTCGACGGCCTGCTCGGCGACCCGGGCCCGCATGGTGTCCACGGAGACGGTGACGCCTTCCGAGACGAGTCCGCGGACCACCGGGACCACCCGGCGCAGCTCCTCGGACTCGTCCACCCGGCTGGCGCCGGGGCGGGTCGACTCACCGCCGACGTCGACCAGGTCGGCGCCCTCGCCCACCAGGTCGAGGCCGTGCTTGACGGCCGTCGTGGTGTCGAACCAGCGGCCTCCGTCGGAGAAGGAGTCGGGGGTCACATTGACGACGCCCATGACCGCACAGCGGTCCCACTCCGGCAGGCCCTGGACCGTGCCGCGTCCACGCAACGTACTCATACGACCAGCCTAGGCCCGTGGCGGGCCGCCTCACGCCGCGTGGACGCCCTGCTCCGGTGAGGAGGGCCGGGCGTGCGCGCAGGGCCGCTGCCCGCGCGCAGGCAGCCGGCGGGCCAGCACACGCGGGAGCGCGAAGCTGACGAAGCCCTCGGCCTGCATCGCGGCCAGCGAGATGCGGGGCAGGTCGCGGGCGGTGCGGTAGACCACGAACCGGGGCTCCCAGCGGGGCCGGAACTTGGCGTTGAACTTGTACAGGGACTCGATCTGGAACCAGCGCGACAGGAAGATCAGCAGGCCGCGCCAGATGCGCAGCACCGGTCCGGCGCCCAGCTTCTCGCCGCGGGCCAGGGCGGAGCGGAACATCGCGAAGTTCAGCGAGACGCGGGTGATGCCGAGCCGGGGAGCGGCCTGGAGCGATGCGACGATCAGCAGCTCGTTCATCCCCGGGTCGGCGGCGCGGTCGCGGCGCATGAGGTCCAGGGACATTCCGTCGGTGCCCCAGGGGACGAAGTGGAGGACGGCCTTGAGATCGCCGTAGGGGGAATCGGCACTCTGTTCGTCGGTCTTGTGGGCGGTGGCGACGAAGCAGTCCCCGTCGGCGCCGTCCCCGATCCGGCCGAGCGCCATGGAGAAGCCGCGTTCGTTGTCGGTGCCGCGCCAGTCGGCCGCGGCGTGCCGGATCCGGGCCAGTTCGGCCTCACCGATATCGGCCACCCGCCGGACCCGGGTCACGTATCCACCACGTTCGATGCGCTTCACCATCTGGCGCACGTTGCGCATCGCGCGTCCGGCGAGGGAGAAATCCGCGACATCCACCACCGCCTCGTCCCCGAGTTCCAGGGCGTCGAGTCCGGTCTCACGGGTCCAGACCTCGCCGCCGGTCTCGCTGCAGCCCATCACGGCCGGGGTCCAGGAGTGGGCCCTGGCCTCGTCCATGAACCGTTCGATGGCGCCGGGCCAGGCCTCCACGTCACCGATCGGGTCGCCGCTGGCCAGCATCACCCCGGACACCACGCGGTAGCAGACGGCGGCCTTGCCGCTGGGGGAGAACACCACGGCCTTGTCGCGGCGGAGCGCGAAGTGGCCGAGCGAGTCGCGGCGGCCGTGCCGCTCCAGCAGGGTGCGCAGCCGGGCCTCGTCGTCCTCGGTGAGGCGGGCGGCGGGATGTTCGGGGCGGAACGCGAAGTAGATGGTGGTGACGGCGGTCAGCAGCCCGAGCGCGCCCAGCGAGTAGGCCACGGTCCAGGAGGTGACCCCGGCGTACTCGACCGGGCCCTCGAAGCCGAACAGGCCGTACAGCACGTGCTGGAGCCGGTCGGCGATGCTGGGGTTCCCGACCAGCCGGCCGGGGTGGACGCTGACGATGACCAGCCCGAGGCCGAGCGAACCCGCGCCGAGCAGGACGAAGTTGGCCAGGGCCCGCCAGCGGCTGCGCGGGTCGGGCAGGGCCGCGAATTCACTCCGGTGGCGTACCAGCAGGTAGCACAGCGTCAGGGAGACGGCCGCGCCCAGCACCGAGTGCCGGTAGAGGAACTGCGACAGCGCACCGGCCGGCAGCAGTACGACGGCGGCCCGCCAGGCCCTTCGCTTGTGCCGCTTGAGGCCGTGGGCCAGGAGCAGCAGCAGGACGCCGGCGCTCAGCGAGAGCGCGGCGGCGAAGGGGCCGAGAGCGCCGGGGAGTACCTCGGCGAGGGTGTGCATCCGGCTGTGGCGGAAGCGTGGGAAGACTCCGGCGGCGACGTCGATCAGGCCGACTACGGTGCAGGCGGTGCCGACGAGCACCGGTACGGTTTCGGGCCGCGGTCCGCGCACGAACTTGCGTGCAGTATTCGGAACCGATCCCGATTTATCCCCATCTAGCGTGACAGACATCGCTTCCCGTGGTTCCGCGAGAGATTTTTGGAGTACGTCGGCCGGAGCCCGGCGGACGCTGTGCGACCTCTAGGACGAGCCTTCCGGGCGGAGGGTTCACCCGTATCCAGGAAATTTCCAGACAAGAAAGTTCAACCGCCATGGGCCTTACCGGCAAGGCAGTGCTGATCCTGGCGATCACGCTGGCCGTCGTGCTGTTCGCCGTCACGATCTGGCTGTGGCCGAGGTTCGCCCGGCGCAGCGTCCCCATGGTGTTCGGCAGGGTCGGCCTGCTCCTCGCGACCCAGGTGGCGGTCTTCGCCTCGGTCGGCCTGATGGCCAACAACTCGTTCCTCTTCTACGGCTCCTGGGCGGACCTGTTCGGCCAGAAGCAGGACCTGGGCGTGGTCACCGATCACGCGGCCGGGACCCTGGCCGCGAAGAACATCGTCCGGGTGGGGACGCAGCGGCCCGACGGGCCGGGCGGTTCGCTGGCCACCAGGGGCGGCCGGATCGACAAGGTGGTGGTCGCGGGGCCGCACTCCGGGATCGAGAGCTCGGCGTACGTGTACCTGCCGCCGGAGTACTTCCAGGCGGCGTACGCCCGGCGGAAGTTCCCCGCGGTGGTGGTGCTCACGGGCTACCCGGGCACTTCGGAGAACCTCCTCAAGGGGCTGCGCTACCCGCGTACGGCACTCGATCAGGTGAAGGCCGGACGGTCGCAGCCGATGATCCTGGTGATGCTGCGGCCCACGCTGGCACCGCCCCGGGACACCGAGTGCGTCGACATAAAGGGCGGGCCGCAGACCGAGACGTTCTTCGCGAAGGATCTGCCGCGGGCGGTGTCGGCCGCCTACCGGGTCGGCCACCGGGCCCGGAACTGGGGCATCATCGGCAACTCGACCGGCGGCTACTGCGCCCTGAAGATCGGGCTGCACCACCCGGACCGGTTCACGGCGAGCGCGGGGCTGTCCGCGTACTACAAGGCGGCCGAGGACCCGACGACCGGCGACCTCTTCCACGGCGACCAGCAGGCCCGGGACCACGCCGATCTGCTGTGGACCCTGGACCACCGGCCGATGCCCGACTCGTCGTTCCTGGTGACCACCTCCCGCCACGGCGAGGCGAACTACGCGGACACGCGGAAGTTCCTGGCCAAGGTGAAGTCGCCCGCGCAGGCCTCCTCGATCGTGCTCGCCAGCGGCGGGCACAACTTCAACACCTGGCGCCGGGAGATTCCCGCCGCCCTGGTGTGGCTGAGCAGCCGGCTCAGCGAGAACTGAACCGGCGCGGGCGCATCACCTCAGGCGGTCTTGGCGCCCGCCCCGCCCGCCCCGCCTGCCTCTGCCGTCCCGCCCGCTGCGCCCGTCCCGCCCGACACGCTGGCGACGCTCTCCACGGCCACCTCGGCGCGCGGCACCGCCCGGTCGTCCGCGTCGATCGACCGGCGCAGCGCCTCGTGCAGGCGGGCCGGGGTGAGGACGCCGAGGAACCGCCCCGCGCTGTCCTTGTCGATGACCGCGATCCAGCCGGCGTCGTGCTGGAGCATGGTGGCGAACGCCTGCTTGAGCGGGGCGCCGACGGGCAGCCACGCCTCCATCCGCCGGGCGTGCTCGCGGACCGTGCCGGCGGTGGCGGTGAGCGCGTCACCGGCCGGGATCCAGCCGTGCAGATGGTCGTCGCCGTCGAGCACGACGGCCCAGCGCGCGCCCTGGGCCCGCAGCCGCTCGGTCGCCGTGGCCAGCGGGTCGTCGAGGTGGACGACCGGCGGCTGGTCGAGGTCGCTCTCCTCGATGGGGGTGACCGAGAGCCGCTTCAGCCCTCGGTCGGCGCCGACGAAGTCCGCGACATAGTCCGTGGCGGGGGCGCCGAGCACGGTGGCCGGTGTGTCGAACTGCTCGATCGAGCCCTGCCCGTAGACGGCGATACGGTCCCCGAGGCGGACCGCCTCCTCGATGTCGTGCGTGACGAAGAGCACCGTTTTGCGGACCTGCGCCTGAAGCTTGAGGAATTCGTTCTGGAGCCGTTCCCGGACGACCGGGTCGACCGCGCCGAAAGGCTCATCCATCAGCAGTACGGGCGGGTCGGCCGCCAGCGCCCTTGCCACACCCACGCGTTGGCGCTGACCGCCGGACAGCTGTTCCGGATAGCGGTCACCATAAACGGAAGGATCGAGTCCGACCAGATCGAGGAGTTCCGCCGCGCGTTCGCGGCCCTTTCCGCGTTTCCAGCCCAGGAGATGGGGCACGGTAGCGGTGTTTTCCAGGACCGTCCGGTGCGGGAACAGCCCGACCTGCTGGATCACGTAGCCGATACGCCGGCGAAGCTGGACGGGGTCGATGGCCGATATGTCGTCCCCGTCGAGGAATATCCGGCCCTCGGTCGGTTCGATCAGCCGGTTCACCATCTTCATCGTGGTCGTCTTGCCGCACCCCGACGGTCCGACGAGCGTGACGAGTTCACCCTCGGCGACCTCGAAGGAAAGGCCGTCGACGGCGGTGGTGCCGTCCGCATACCGCTTGGTGACGTGCTCGAAACGGATCATGGTTCCCCATTGTGGCGCGTGTTTTGTGAAGGACATGTTGCTGGAATACAACGGCTTCCGTGATTGTCAGTGGTCGAGGATAGGCTCGCCGGACATCAGTACGAGTGGGCGATCGGGAGGTGGGGGACAAGATGGCCGCACAGAACTGCCTGGTGACGAACGACTGGATCTGCGGGGAGTATCTCCGTTCCCGCAGCCAGGAGTTGACCGATGCCACGGTCCAGCACATCTGGATCACCGCGGTCTCGGTGGCGATCGGCGTCGCCGTCGCATTCCCGCTGGCACTGCTCGCCCGCCGCAGCCGGCGCTTCGCCGGACCGGTGCTCGGGCTGACCACGGTGCTCTACACCGTGCCGTCGCTCGCGATGTTCTCGCTGCTGCTGCCCCTATTCGGACTCTCCGCGGCCCTGGTCGTCACCGGGCTGGTGCTGTATTCGCTGACCATCCTCGTACGCAACATCCTGGCGGGCCTGGAAGCGGTCCCCGAGGAGGCGAAGGAGGCCGCGCTCGGCATGGGCTATGGGCCCGCCCGGCTCCTGTGGGAAGTGGAGCTGCCGCTCGCGATGCCCGCGCTGATGGCCGGAATACGGATTGCCACGGTCTCCACGATCGCGCTGACGACCATCGGTTCGATCGTCGGCCGGGGCGGTCTGGGCAACCTCATCGACGACGCCCTGCCGAGCTTCTTCAAGGCCCAGGTGCTGGCCGCCTCGGTGCTCTGCGTACTGCTCGCGGTCGTCGCGGACCTGCTGCTGCTCGGCGTGCAGCGGCTGCTGACCCCGTGGACGCGCATATCGGGAAACCACGACGCCGTGGACACGGCCGTCACGGCGAAGGCGGTCTGACCCCATGGGAGTTCTCGGCGAGGCCTGGACCTGGCTCACCACCGGCGCCAACTGGTCGGGGGAGAGCGGGGTGAGCCACCGGCTCGGTGAGCATCTGTACGTCAGCGGCGTGGCGCTCCTCCTGGCCTGCGCCATAGCGCTGCCCGTCGCGCTCTTCCTGGGGCACATCGGCAGGGGCGGCGCGCTGGCCGTCAACATCTCCAACGTGGGGCGGGCGGTCCCGGTCTTCGCGGTGCTGGCCCTCTTCATGGTCTCGCCGCTGCGCAACAGCGGATACGTGCCGACGGTCATCGCCCTGGTGCTGTTCGCCGTGCCGCCGCTGCTGACCAACGCCTACGTCGGGATGACCGGCGTCGACCGCTCGGTGACGGAGGCCGCGCGCGGGATGGGCATGTCGGGCGGCCAGCTCTTCCTCCGGGTCGAGCTCCCGCTGGCCTATCCGATGATCATGACCGGGCTGCGTTCGGCCGCGGTCCAGGTGGTGGCCACGGCGACGATCGCCGCGATGGTCGGCCAGGGCGGTCTCGGGCGGATCATCACCGCCGGTTTCAACACGTACAACACCCCGCAGGTGGTCGCGGGGGCTCTGCTGGTCGCCGTGCTCGCCCTGCTGGTGGAGACGGTGCTGGTCGCCCTCGACCGGCTGCTGTCACCGCTGCGCCGCCGCCGGACGGCGTGAGCCGCCCCCTCTTTCGTCACCCTCATCGCATATCGCATATGGCCCTGTTGCCGTGGACGGAGAACAACATGAGCAAGACCTCGCGCATAGCCGGCGCGGCCATCGGCATCGCCCTGCTGGCGGGCTCGCTCGCCGCCTGCGGCGGTGACAGCCTGGAGAAGGACAAGAGCGGACCGGCCGACGGCGGCGGCTCCGGGAAGAAGGGCTCCCTCGTCGTCGGGGCCGCCGCCTTCACCGAGTCCAAGGTGCTCGCGGAGCTGTACGCGCAGATCCTGGCCGACGCCGGATACAGCACCTCGGTCACCACGGTGAAGAACCGCGAACTGTACGAACCCTCCCTGGAGAAGGGCGAGATCGACGTCGTACCCGAATACGCGGCGACGATCACCGAATTCCTCAACGCCAAGGTGAACGGGGCGAAGGCGGCCGAGGAGAAGCCGCTCGCGTCGGGCGACACGGCGGCCACCGTCACGGCCCTGGAGAAGCTCGCCACTCCGCGCGGACTGAAGGTCCTGCCGCCCGGCAAGGCGGTCGACCAGAACGCCTTCGCGGTCACCAAGGAATTCGCCGCGAAGAACAAGCTGAAGACCCTTTCGGATCTCGGCGCCTCCAAGGTCAAGGTGAAGATCGCGGCGGGTGACGAGTGCGAGGTGCGGGCGTTCTGCGCACCCGGACTGAAGAAGACGTACGGCATCGACGTGACCGGCATCGACCCCAAGGGAGTGGGCACCCCGCAGTCCAAGCAGGCCGTCAAGGACGGCAAGGACCAGCTGGTCCTGTCCACCACCACGGACGCGGTGCTGGACAGCTACGGCCTGGTTTTCCTGGAGGACGACAAGAAGCTGCAGAACGCGGACAACGTTCTGCCGGTCGTCAATGCCAAGGACGCCGGCGGCGACGACATCGCGGCGGCACTCGGCAAGCTCACCGACGCACTCACCACCGAGGACCTCGCGGAACTGAACCGCAAGGTCGACGCCGAGCGCGCCAAGCCCGAGGACGCGGCGAAGGAATACCTTCAGTCCAAAGGTCTGATCAAGAAGTAGACGAGGCACGGGAGGGTGTTTCGGGGGCCGTCAGGTAACCGGCGGGGAACAGATTGCCGGGCGGCCCCCCAAGCAGGCCGGACGCACGGTAAATTTCAGGCCATGCCACGTGGACGCCATCGCCATTCGCCACCTCTGCACAGAATCCTTCCGCCTTCGGTCGTGGCCGGGGCCTCGGTTCTCTGTGCCGCGGGAGCCTGGCTGCTCGCCGAGCCCCTGGTCCTGCGCGCGCTGGTCGCCGCCGCGGCGGCCGCCGCCCTCACCGGCGCGTATCTGATGCGCAGCTGGGACCGGGAGGCGGGCCGTCGCGTCGCGGAGCTGACGCGCGCCCGCGCGGGCGACGAGTGGCGGGCCGAGGAACGCATCGCGGAGATCGAGGCCGATCTGGACGAGTCGCGCGAGCTGCGCGCCCGGCTGGAGACGAAGCTGCGCCGCAAGCGCGTCGAGCTCGCCGGGCTCCGGGGCGAGCACGCGGCGCTGCTGCGGCGCTACGCCAACGCCGAAACCGAGCGCGCCAGCGTGCTGGAGAGCCGCCGGCAGCTCGCCCTGGAGGCGGCCGCCCCGCCCCGCGAACTGCCCGCCGCGCGCAGCACCCCGACCCCGGCCGGATACCTGCGCGCCGCCCAGGCGCTGGAGGACCTCTCGCGCAACGGCGCGCTCCAGGAGGCGCGGCGCACCGCCGAGCAGGCCAGGAAGCGCGATCTCGCGGAGCGCGCCCGGGAGGCGCAGGAGCAGCAGGGCAGGCACGCGGCGGCCGCGCACACCGGCGCCCCGACGGGCGACGGGCAGCACCGCCGCCCCGCCCCCGCCCTGCCCGCCCCGCCCCGGCCGGCCCAGCAGGCACTGCCCGCCCAGCGCGCCGTCCCCGCCGCCGGCGCGGTCGTCCCGTACGCCGCGGCCCGCCGCCACCTGGTGCCGCAGGGCAGCTTCGACTTCTTCGGTACGCAGAAGGCGCACGCCGCGATCGAGTCCGTGCAGAACGAGGACCTCGCCGACGTGGTGGGCGAGGAGGCCCTCGCCGCGCACCGCACCGGAGCGGCCGAGAACCGGGCCGTCGGCAAGGTCATCGACCTGACCGCGCACGACGAGACCGAGCAGCTGGACGTCGCGGAGCTGCGCAGCGCGATCTCCTAGGACAGGCCCTGGGGCCTGTCTTCAACTGCCGTCTGCCGGGCGGGCTACTTGTCGATGTCCCCGACGACGAAGAACAGCGAGCCCAGGATCGCCACCATGTCCGCGACCAGGGTGCCCGGCAGCAGCTCGGTGAGCGCCTGGATGTTGTTGAACGACGCCGAGCGGAGCTTGAGCCGGTACGGGGTCTTCTCGCCCTTGGACACCAGGTAGTAGCCGTTGACGCCCAGCGGGTTCTCAGTCCAGGCGTAGGTGTGGCCCTCGGGCGCCTTGAGCACCTTGGGCAGCCGCTGGTTGATCGGGCCGGGCGCCAGGTCCGCCATCCGGTCCAGGCAGGCGTCCGCGAGGTCCAGGGCGTTGTGCGTCTGGTCCAGCAGGCATTCGAACCGGGCCAGGCAGTCGCCCTCGTCGCGCGTGACGACCTTCAGGGTGTCCTGGAGCTCCCCGTAGGCGAGGTAGGGCTCGTCGCGCCGCAGATCGAAGTCGACGCCCGAGGCGCGGGCGATCGGCCCGGACACCCCGTACGCGTGCACGGCCCCGGCCGACAGCACGCCCACCCCGCGGGTGCGGCCCCGGAAGATCTCGTTGCCGAGCACCAGCTTGTCGTAGACGTCCATCCGGGACCTGACCGAGGCGACGGCGTCCCGGGCCCGGCCGAGCCAGCCCGCCGGGAGGTCCTCCTTGAGGCCGCCGACCCGGTTGAACATGTAGTGCATCCGGCCGCCGGAGACCTCCTCCATCACGGCCTGCAGCTCCTCGCGCTCCCGGAACGCGTAGAACACCGGGGTGATCCCGCCGAGTTCCAGCGGGTAGGAGCCGAGGAACATCAGGTGGTTGAGCACCCGGTTCAGCTCGGCCAGCAGGGTGCGGGTCCAGACCGCGCGCTCCGGGACCTCCATGCCGAGCATCCGCTCGACGGCCATCACGACACCCAGCTCGTTGGAGAACGCCGACAGCCAGTCGTGGCGGTTGGCGAGCATCACGATCTGCCGGTAGTCGCGGGCCTCGAAGAGCTTCTCCGCGCCCCGGTGCATATAGCCGATGACGGGTTCGGCGTGCTGGATGCGTTCGCCGTCCAGGACGATCCGCAGTCGGAGCACGCCGTGTGTCGAGGGGTGCTGCGGGCCGATGTTGAGCACCATGTCGGTGCTTTCCGCCGCGCCGCCGATGCCGACCGTGGTCTCCGTCATGGGGGACAGTATTGCCTGACTCAGGCCCCTGCGGCGATGGAGGAGCGGGGGTCCGGGGGCAGCGTGCCCGGGGCCACGCGTTGCGTCAGCCAGCCGAAGTCGCCCAGGCCGCCCCGCGCGGTCAGCTCCGCCGCCTCACCCGCCCCGGCCAGCGCCCGTACGTATCCGGCCGGGTCGCCCGACGCCAGGGACAGCGGCGGGCGCTCCCCGCTGATGCCCAGCCCGTGCAGCGCCTCGCGCTGGGTGCCGAGCTCCGCGGCCGGGCCGCCCGCCGCCGCGCACGCGTCCAGCGCCACGTGCGAGGTGAGGTCGCAGCTGCCGTCCGGCACGGGCCGCACCTCGCGCCCCGCCCGGAAGCCGGTCAGCGTGCCGAAGAGCGGCCGGGCCTCCCGTACGTGCGTGTAGTCCACCGCCACCGCGAGCCCGGCGGACAGCGTGGCCACCGCACGCGCCCACGCCTCGTCGCGCGGGCGGCCGATCTCCGCCCGGCTGCCCGGCCCGGCCGGCGGCCACCAGCGCTCCAGCCACCGGGCGTCGGCCCCGCTCACCGGTTCGCCCAGCCGCTCCGCGCCGTCCGAGGTCCGCACCTGGACGTAGCGGCGTACGCCGTCCTGATCCGTCTCGGCGACCGGCGTCGGCACGTTGTCCAGCCACTCGTTGGCGAACAGCAGCCCGCGCACGCCCTGCGGCGGCTCCGCGCACCACTGCACGCGGGGGTCCAGACCTGCGGGGCGCGCGGCCAGCTCCACGGCGTACGCCCGTACCGAGAGACCGCCGCCGCCCTGCGCCGGCAGCGCCGCGAGCACCCCCGTCAACAGCTCTCCGCGCCCCGCCCCCAGATCCACCAGGTCCACCGGACCGGTCCCGAGCCCGTCCGCCGTCCTGACCAACAGCCGGGCCACGGCCGTCGCGAACAGCGCGGAGGCGTGCACCGAGGTACGGAAATGACCCGCCGGCCCCTCGGGGCTCCGGTAGAACCCCTCGTTCCCGTACAAAGCGGCCTCGGCCGCCTCCTGCCAACCGCGCCAGTCATCCGTCACATATCCAAGTCTCCACCTTGGGGAGTACGGTCTGCGGACCCGGATCGGCCCTTTGGCTGACCCACACACCTGTCGGCTGTCCCTACGCTGGGTCACGTGCAGCGCCTCTACGATTTCATCCGCAGACACCCGACGGGCGTCGACAGCTTCTGGGCTGTCTTCCTCCTCGGGATCTCCGGCATGACCATTGTGGTGGGCGGTGCCGGGCGCGGAGGCGGTGAGCGCTTCGCCGTGGTGCCGGTCGTCATCGGTCTGAGCATCGTCGTCGCACTGCGCCGCCGCGCGCCCGAGAAGATGCTGCTGCTCGCGATCGCCATGGGCGTCGTCCAGCTGGTCTTCGGGGTCAGACCGACCACGGCGAACTTCGCGATGCTGGTGATCACGTTCACCGTGGCCACGGTCGGCGAGCGCTGGGCCTCCCGGCTCGCCCTGACCTGCAGTCTGTGCGCGGCGGGCCTCTCCCAGCTCCGCTGGCCCAACCAGGACCCGGGCAGCTGGGCGCAGAAGCTGTTCATCGTCGTCGTGATGACGGTGCCCTTCGTGCTGGCCTGGGTGCTGGGCGACTCGATGCGGACCAGGCGGGCCTACTTCGACCAGCTGGAGGAGCGCGCCGCCCGGCTGGAGCGGGAGCGCGAGGCGCAGTCGAAGGTCGCGGTGGCCGCCGAGCGGGCCCGTATCGCCCGTGAGCTCCACGACGTCGTCGCGCACAACGTCTCGGTGATGGTGGTGCAGGCCGACGGCGCCGCCTATGTGATGGACGCGGCACCCGACCAGGCCCGGCAGGCGCTGGAGACGATCTCCAGCACCGGCCGGCAGGCTCTCGCGGAGATGCGCCGGCTGCTCGGTGTGCTGCGCACCGGCGACGTGCCGGAGAGCGGTGAGTACGTCCCGCAGCCCGACGTCGAGCAGATCGAGGAGCTGGTCGACCAGGTCGTCCAGTCCGGTCTGGCCGTCGACTTCAAGATCGAGGGCACCCCGCGCCCGCTGCCCAGCGGTGTCGAGCTGACCGCGTACCGCATCGTGCAGGAGGCGCTGACCAACACCCGCAAGCACGGCGGCCCGAACGCCGGGGCCAGCGTGCGGCTGGTCTACTTCGACGACGGACTCGGCCTGCTGGTGGAGGACGACGGCCGGGGGGCCGCGCACGAACTGTACGAGGACGGCGGCGCCGACGGTGCGGGCCACGGGATGATCGGCATGCGCGAGCGGGTCGGCATGGTCGGCGGCACGCTGGACGCCGGACCGCGCCCCGGCGGCGGATTCCGGATCAGCGCGCTGCTGCCGCTCAAACCGGCCAGCTGACCCGCTCCGCGCAACCCACGGACGGCCGACCGCAGAACGAAACAGGAGACAGGGACCCCATGGCGATCCGCGTGATGCTCGTCGACGATCAGATGCTGCTGCGCACCGGCTTCCGGATGGTGCTGGCCGCGCAGCCGGACATGGAGGTCGTCGCCGAGGCCGGCGACGGCATCGAGGCGATCGAGAACCTGCGGGCCACCGCGGTCGACGTCGTACTGATGGACGTGCGGATGCCCAGGCTGGACGGCGTCGAGGCGACCCGCCGGATCTGCGCACAGCCGGACGCGCCCAAGGTCCTCATCCTGACCACGTTCGACCTCGACGAGTACGCGTTCTCCGGGCTGAAGGCCGGGGCCAGCGGCTTCATGCTCAAGGACGTGCCGCCGGGCGAACTGCTCGCCGCGATCCGTTCCGTGCACAGCGGCGACGCGGTCGTCGCCCCGTCCACCACCCGCCGGCTGCTCGACCGCTTCTCGCCGATGCTGCCGAGCGGCAGGGCGGAGCCGCGCCACAAGGACATCGCCAAGCTCACCGAACGGGAGCGCGAGGTGATGCTGCTGGTGGCGCAGGGCCTGTCGAACGGCGAGATCGCCGCCCGGCTGGTGCTCTCCGAGGCCACCGTCAAGACGCACGTCGGCCGCATCCTGACCAAGCTGGCCCTGCGCGACCGGGTCCAGGTCGTCGTCCTCGCCTACGAGACCGGACTGGTGCGGGCGGGCGGCGGTGGCGGCACGGGCTGAGCGCCCGGCGCCCGCCGCTCAGCGCAGGATGCCTTCGAGGAAGTCGCTGCCGAGCCGCGCCACGACGGTCAGGTCCAGCTGGTGCAGGACGTACCGGCCGCGGCGCCGGGTCGTGATCAGGCCGGCCTTCTTGAGCACCGTGAGGTGGCGGGAGACCTCGGGGGAGGTGATGCCGTTGGTGTCCGCCAGCTCGCCCGTCGTGTACGGGGAGCGGGCGATGTTGCGGCACAGCCGCATCCGCATCGGGTGGGCCAGCGCCTCCATCCGCAGCTGGAGCAGCTCGACGGAGGCGGGGGACGGCAGCTCGGGCCGGTGCACGGGGTAGTGGATCACCGGGCGCCAGCCCGGCGCGTGCAGCACCGTCAGATGCGGCCAGCCGAGGCTGGTCGGGATGAGGGTGATCCCGGGGCCGACGGCGGGATCGGTGGCGTCGGTCGAGCCCTCGGTCAGCTTGTCGATGCCGATCCGGTTCCCGGACGCGTCCAGTGACACCGCGGTGGACACCGCGCCCAGGGCCTCACCGATCCCCTTGTGGCGCAGCAGATCGGTCTTGTGCCGGGCGTCGGCCACCAGCTGGACCCGCGTCCGCCGCCAGGTGTCCGCGAAGAACGCCTGGTCGCAGTCCTCGAAGAGGCGCCGGATCCAGCGGCGTACGGAGGCGGGACCGGCCAGCAGCCGCTGGGCGAACTCCACCTGCTGCGGGCCGCGCGTCGCCGCCATGTCCAGGGCCCGGCCGCGCATCCCGGCGTCGACCAGGGGCGAGGGCGCGCCGGTCCCGTACTGGGTGGCGCAGGTGAACTCCAGGGCCGCGGCCACGAAGCGCTCGTCGTCCAGCCGGTCGAGGATGTCCAGGTCCTCCGCGAGGCCGGCGCCCGTCTTGCCGTCGCCGCCGCGGACCCCCGCGAACGGCATGAAGATGTCCGAGAAGGTGTTCCGCCACAGGAAGTCCGCCTCGTGCAGCCGGTCCGCCAGGTCCGGCTCCAGCGCCGTCGTGGTGGCCGTCGCCCAGCCGTGCAGCCCCGGGTGGTGCCCCGGCTCGGAGAGCGCGTGCAGGGCGAGCCCCAGCTCCGCGAGGGGGGAGGTCTCGAAGACGATGCGGTCGGGGTCGAGCCCCGTGATGTCGATGCTCACGCTCACCCGTCCATGGTGCGGGGTGAGCGGGGCGGGCCGGGCCCCGATTGACGGCCGGCGTCAATCGGGGCCCGCGCCTCACCGCTGCCCGGCGAGCCGCTCCTGTTCGGCCACCCGCTCCAGGAACCCGGCCAGGGCCGTCTTCACGTCGGCGGCCGTCCACTCCAGCCCGGATTCGGTCACCGTGACCTCGGTGCAGGAGATCCCGGGCGGTCCGGCACCGGCCGGCGTCCACATGCGGAAGAGCGCCGTGCCCGTCTCCTCCGCCAGCCGCACCGACGCCTGGGTCAGGACCTCGGGCGCGTACGGCAGCCACACCTGGAACTGGTGGGTGTGCGGCGGCTGCGGATGCACCCGGAACCAGCCGGCGCCGGCCTCCGCGAGCCCCTCGGCCAGCGCCCCGGCCACCAGCCGCGCGTGCGCCACGTACGACGGCAGCTTCGGCAGTTCCCGCTCCAGGCCGCTCAGGGCGGAGAGCGCCGCCGGGAACTGCTGGAAGAGCTGGCCGCCGTACCGGTGGCGCCAGGCGCGGGCCTCCTCGATCAGCGAGGCGGAACCGGCGAGCGCGGCGCCCGATATCCCGCCGAGGGTCTTGTAGAAGGACACGTACACGCTGTCCGCGAGCGCGGTGATCTCCGGCAGCTCCCGGCCGAAGTGCGTCACGCACTCCCACAGCCGCGCCCCGTCGAAGTGGACCACCGCATCGCGCTCGCGCGCGGCCGCCACCACCGCCTCCAGCTCCTCCCAGGTGGGCAGGACGAAGCCCGCGTCGCGCAGCGGCAGCTCCAGCATCAGGGTGCCGAACGGCTCCTCGAAGTCACGGACCTCGTCCGCCGTGGGCAGCCGGGGCTCGGACGTCGGGTGGACGGTACGCAGCCCGCTCACCACCGACAGCGCGCCCCGCTCGTACATCTCGGGGTGGGCGAGCGGATGCAGCGCCACCGTCGGACTGCCGGTGCGCCCGGCCCAGGAGCGCAGCGCCGCCTGCTGCGCCATCGTCCCGGTCGGGAAGAACGCGACCGCCTCCTTGCCGAGCACCCCGGCGATCCGCTGCTCCAGCTCGGCGACCACGCCGCCGCCGTAGACGTCCGCGGGCTGCCCGAGGTCGGTGAGCCTGTCGGCGTCGGCGGTCAGCGCGGCCAGCTGCTCACCGAGCGAGCGGTCCATCGGGGCCCGCCACAGGGTCCGCTCGGCCTGCTGCCAGGCGGCGATCCGGCGTCCGCGCGGGTAGTCGTCCGCGTCCCGCGCCCCGTCCGGGCCGGGGCCGGGCGTCTCGTCCGCCGCGTCGTCGCGGGCCTGCTCGTTCGTATCTGCCATGGGACGATCATCACGCAGAACCGGACCCCCCTCCACGGGATATCCGAGCGCCTCTCCGGGGCCCGGCCGACACCTTCGGGGCACGGGGTTTCCCACAGCCTGTGGACAGCCGGGAGCCGGACGAAACGCTGGCGTAGCATGCAGAGAAATCGTCCGGTACCCCCCGCGGACTGGAACGGAAGGCCACTGCCGAGTGAATGCAACAGCCCCCAAGGAACCCCTCGACGCGAGGGACCGCCCCGCCCGCCTCACCGTCGGCGTCGTCGGAGCCGGCCGGGTCGGCCCCGCGCTGGCCTCGGCCCTGCGGCTCGCGGGACACCGCCCGGTCGCCGTCTCGGGCGTCTCCGACGCCTCGGTGCGCCGCGCCGCCGCCCTGCTCCCCGACGTCCCCCTCGTGACGCCCGCCGAGGTCCTGGCGCGCGCCGAGCTCGTCCTGCTGACCGTCCCCGACGACGCGCTGCCCGGCCTCGTCGAGGGCCTGGCCGAGACCGGCGCGGTCCGGCCCGGACAGCTGATCGTGCACACCTCGGGCCGCTACGGCACCAAGGTGCTGGACCCCGCTCTGCGGGCCGGCGCCCTGCCGCTCGCCCTGCACCCGGCGATGACGTTCACCGGCACCTCCGTGGACGTCCAGCGGCTGGCCGGCTGCTCCTTCGGCGTCACTGCCCCCGAACAGCTCAGGCTCGCGGCCGAGGCACTGGTCATCGAGATGGGCGGCGAACCCGAGTGGATCGCCGAGGAGTCCCGCCCGCTCTACCACGCGGCTCTCGCCCTCGGCGCGAACCACCTGGTCACGCTCGTCGCCCAGTCGATGGAGCTGCTGCGCACGGCCGGGGTCGCCGCCCCCGACCGGATGCTCGGCCCGCTGCTCGGCGCCGCGCTCGACAACGCCCTGCGCTCCGGTGACGCCGCGCTGACCGGCCCGGTCGCCCGGGGCGACGCCGGCACCGTCGCCGCGCACATCGGTGAGCTGCGCGCCCACGCCCCGCAGGCGGTGGCCGGATACGTCGCGATGGCCCGCGCCACCGCCGACCGCGCCCTTGCCCACGGCATGCTCAAGCCGGCACTGGCCGAGGACCTCCTCGGCGTCCTGGCCGACGGCGGCCGCACCGACGGGGGCCGCACCGGCGGGGGCCGCACCGGCGGCACCGGACCGGAGGAGCCCCGATGACCGACCCCACCGCCACCCTCCTCGCCACCGCCGCCGAACTGGAGGCGTACGCCCCCGGAGCGCCGGGCGCGCCCCGGGCCGAGCGTGCCGTCGTGATGACGATGGGCGCCCTGCACGAGGGCCACGCCTCGCTGATCCGCGCCGCCCGCGCGCTCGTCGGCCCGGCCGGCCAGGTCGTCGTCACCGTGTTCGTCAACCCGCTCCAGTTCGGGGAGGCGGCCGACCTCGACCGCTACCCCCGCACCCTCGACGCCGATCTCGCCCTCGCGGGCGCGGCCGGCGGCGACGCCGTCTTCGCCCCGTCCGCCGACGAGGTCTACCCGGGCGGGGAACCGCAGGTCCGGATCTCGGCCGGCCCGATGGGCGAGCGCCTCGAAGGAGCCTCGCGCCCCGGGCACTTCGACGGGATGCTCACCGTCGTCGCCAAGCTGCTCCACCTCACCCGCCCGGACCTCGCGTTCTTCGGGCAGAAGGACGCCCAGCAACTGGCCCTGATCCGCCGCATGGTGCGCGATCTGAACTTCCCCGTGGAGATCGTGGGGGTCGAGACGGCCCGCGACGCCGACGGCCTCGCGCTCTCCAGCCGCAACCGCTTCCTCGACGCGCACGAGCGGCACACCGCCCTCGCCCTGTCCCGGGCCCTGTTCGCCGCCCGCGACCGGCTCGCCGCCCAGCAGGCGCTGCACGCCCGCGCGCTGGCCGGCGGCTCCAACGAGGACCGGGCCGCCGGGCTCAACCGGCTCGGCGAGGCCCGGCTGGCCGCCGACGCGCAGGCGGTCGCCCGCGCCAGGCCGGACGGCGGACCCGCCGCGGTGCGCGCCGCCGCCCGCTCGGTCCTGGACGACGCGGCGGCCGGACAGCCCCCGCTCGCGCTGGACTACGTGGCGCTGGTGGACCCGGCCGACTTCACCGAGATCCCCGACGACCACACGGCGGGCGACGCGGTACTCGCCGTCGCCGCCCGGGTCGGCACCACCCGCCTCATCGACAACATCCCGCTGACCTTCGGAGCCACCACGTGACCGGAATACGGCTGCCCGCCCCCGCCCCTGGCTGGTCCATCGACGCCGATGTCGTGGTGGTCGGCTCCGGCGTGGCCGGGCTCACCACCGCCCTGCGCTGCGCCGCCGCCGGCCTCGCCACCGTCGTCGTCACCAAGGCCCGGCTCGACGACGGCTCGACCCGCTGGGCCCAGGGCGGCATCGCGGCGGCCCTCGGCGAGGGCGACACCCCCGAGCAGCACCTGGACGACACCCTGGTCGCGGGCGCCGGCCTGTGCGACGAGGACGCGGTACGCACCCTGGTGACCGAGGGCCCCGGCGCGGTGCGGCGGCTGATCGGCACCGGCGCCCACTTCGACACCACGGCCGAGGGCGCCATCGCGCTGACCCGCGAGGGCGGCCACCACCGCCGCCGCATCGCCCATGCGGGCGGCGACGCGACCGGCGCGGAGATCTCCCGCACCCTGGTCGAGGCGGTCCGCGAGGCCGCCCTGCACACCGTCGAGAACGCCCTCGTGCTCGACCTCCTCACCGATGCCGAAGGCCGCACGGCGGGCGTCACCCTGCATGTCATGGGCGAGGGCCAGCACGACGGCGTCGGCGCGGTCCACGCCCCCGCGGTGGTCCTCGCCACCGGGGGCATGGGCCAGGTCTTCTCCGCCACCACCAACCCCTCGGTCTCCACGGGTGACGGCGTGGCGCTCGCGCTGCGGGCGGGCGCGGAGGTCTCGGACCTCGAATTCGTCCAGTTCCACCCCACCGTGCTCTTCCTCGGCACCGGCGCCGAGGGCCAGCAGCCCCTGGTGTCGGAGGCGGTACGGGGCGAGGGCGCCCATCTCGTCGACGCCTCCGGCACGCGCTTCATGCTCGGGCAGCACGAGATGGCCGAGCTCGCCCCGCGCGACATCGTCGCCAAGGCGATCACCCGCCAGATGCAGCTGCACGGCACCGAGCACATGTACCTCGACGCCCGGCACTTCGGCGCCGAGATGTGGGAGCAGCGCTTCCCCACCATCCTGGCGGCCTGCCGGGCCAACGGCATCGACCCGGTCCAGGAGCCGATCCCGGTCGCCCCGGCCGCGCACTACGCCTCCGGCGGCATCCGCACCGACCTGAGCGGCCGTACGACGGTGCCCGGCCTGTACGCCTGCGGCGAGGTCGCCTGCACCGGGGTGCACGGCGCCAACCGGCTGGCCTCCAACTCGCTCCTCGAAGGCCTCGTGTTCGCCGAGCGCATCGCGGCGGACATCGTCGGGGACGGCCCCCGCGCGGGCGACGGGAGTGCCGCCGCGCCCCCGGTGAGCTCGCCGCCGCTCGACGCGGAGACCGTCGCCGCGCACTCGGCCTCCTCGCCGCTGCTCGACCCGGAGGCGCGGGGCACGATCCAGCGCATCATGACCCGCGGAGCCGGAGTGCTGCGTTCCGCCGGCACCCTCGCCACCGCCGCCGACGAGCTGGAGGACCTGCACCGCAGCGCTGTCCTGAAGGCCGGCGCGGCCGAGCCGAAGCTCGCGGTGCCCGGCGTCGAGGCCTGGGAGGTCACCAACCTGCTCCTGGTCTCCCGCGTCCTGGTCGCCGCCGCCCGGCAGCGCGAGGAGACCCGGGGCTGCCACTGGCGCGAGGACCGGCCCGAGCGCGACGACGAGAACTGGCGCCGCCACCTCGTCGTCCGGCTCGCCCCCGGCCGGCAGCCGGCGCCGCGTGCGGGGACGGCCGCCCCGTCGCGCCCCCTGCCCCCCGCGGCGCTGGTCCTCCGTCGGACGGATACCGAGGCGTTCGGCCCCGTACGCGCGTCCGGGGCAGCAGACTGCGCAGCAGCAAGCCCCACCCACCCCACTCCCGAGGAGCCGTAACCGTGAGCACGCCCGAAGAGAATCCGCGCCCCACACCCGTGGACGTACCGCTGATCCAGATCGGCGCGCCCGCACCTGCCGCCGGCGGCTGCGGCGACGGCTGCGGCTGCGGCGGGGAGGACGGTTACGACCCGGACGGCCTGGAGTGCGGCCTCGACCCGTCGCTCGCCCAGATCCTCGCGGACGCCGGTCTGGACCCGGTCCAGGTCGAGGACGTCGCGCACGTCGCCATCGCGGAGGACCTCGACGGCGGGGTGGACGTCACGACGGTGGCCACCGTTCCCGCGGACGCCGTGGCCACCGGTGACTTCACCGCGCGCGAGGCGGGCGTGGTGTCCGGTCTGCACGTGGCCGAGGCCGTCCTGTCGATCGTCTGCACCTCCGCGTTCGAGGTCGAGCGGCACGTGCTGGACGGCGACCGCGTCGTCCCCGGCCAGAAGCTGCTGACCGTCACCACCCGCACCCGTGACCTGCTCACCGGCGAACGCGGCGCGCTCAACCTGCTCTGCCGGCTCTCCGGCATCGCCACCGCCACCCGCGCCTGGGCCGACGTCCTGGAAGGCACGAAGGCCAAGGTCCGCGACACCCGCAAGACGACGCCCGGCCTGCGCGCCCTGGAGAAGTACGCGGTGCGCTGCGGCGGCGGGGTCAACCACCGCATGTCGCTGTCCGACGCCGCGCTCGTCAAGGACAACCACGTCATCGCGGCGGGCGGGGTGGCCGAGGCCTTCAAGCGGGTCAGGGACGAGTTCCCGGACCTTGCGATCGAGGTCGAGGTCGACACGATGCAGCAGGTCACCGAGGTGCTGGAGGCGGGCGCCGATCTGATCCTGCTGGACAACTTCACCCCCTCGCAGACGGCCGAGGCCGTCGCGTTGGTGGGCGGCCGCGCGGTCCTGGAGTCCTCCGGCCGGCTGACGCTGGACTCCGCCCGCGCCTACGCCGAGGCCGGGGTGGACTACCTGGCCGTCGGCGCGCTCACCCACTCCTCGCCGATCCTCGACATCGGCCTGGACTTCCGCGACACCGACGGGGCCGGCGCCTGATGCTGCTCACCATCGACGTCGGAAACACCCACACCGTCCTCGGCCTGTTCGACGGCGAGGAGATCGTCGAGCACTGGCGGATCTCCACGGACGCCCGCCGCACGGCGGACGAACTGGCGGTCCTGCTGCAGGGCCTGATGGGCATGCACCCGCTGCTGGGCATGGAGCTGGGTGACGGGATCGAGGGCATCGCGATCTGCTCCACCGTCCCGGCCGTCCTGCACGAGCTGCGCGAGGTGACCCGCCGCTACTACGGCGACGTCCCCGCCGTCCTCGTCGAGCCCGGCATCAAGACCGGCGTGCCGATCCTGATGGACAACCCGAAGGAGGTCGGCGCGGACCGCATCATCAACGCGGTCGCCGCCGTCGACCTGTACGGCGGCCCGGCGATCGTCGTCGACTTCGGCACGGCCACCACTTTCGACGCGGTCTCGGCTCGGGGCGAGTACACCGGCGGCGTCATCGCGCCCGGCATCGAGATCTCGGTCGAGGCGCTCGGCGTCAAGGGTGCCCAGCTCCGCAAGATCGAGCTGGCCAGGCCGCGCAGCGTGATCGGCAAGAACACCGTCGAGGCCATGCAGGCGGGCATCATCTACGGCTTCGCCGGCCAGGTCGACGGGGTCGTCGGCCGGATGAAGAAGGAACTGGCGGCCGACCCCGACGACGTCACCGTCATCGCGACGGGCGGCCTTGCTCCGATGGTGCTGGGCGAGTCCTCGGTCATCGACGAGCACGAGCCCTGGCTCACCCTCATCGGCCTGCGCCTGGTGTACGAGCGCAACGTGTCGCGCCTCTAGGGAGTCCGCTGTGACCGGCGGGTTCCCCGCGCGGCGGCTCTCCGGCCGCCGCGCCGCCCCACGGCCAGTTAAACGGATTTTGTCCATTTAGCACGTATTGTCGCGTCATGCCCACGCCCTACGGATCACGCGGCGGTATGGCGTTCAGCGCGGACGAGCTGCGAGTGCTCCGACGTGCCCTCGCCATCGCCCTCCACCCCGCGCCCCTGCCCGACGAGGATGTCCAGGACTGCCTGCGGCTAGCGGGCTCCGTGGACGAGACGGTGAGCGAGGCGGGACGGCTCCGCGCCTTCCTCCTCGCCGACCTCGCCCGCTACCGAAACGCACTCCCCGGCTCCCTCAGCGGCTATCTGGAGCTCCTCCAGGACGCCCTGGCCGCCGGGTACGACCCCCGCCCCGAGGATCTGGCCGCGCTGCGCGCCCTGCGCGGCGGGCCGGTCGCCGCGGCGCTCCTGGAGCGCTGCCAGGTGCTCGCGGAACGGTCGGTGCGGGCCCGGCTCTCCGGACGCGCCGTGTCCGCTGCGGCCCCCGCGCCCCGCAGTCGGCTGCTCGCGCTGCCCGGTGGCCGCGCGGCCGAGCCGGACAAGCCGAAGGTCCCGGCGGCCCCGGCCCGCCCGGCGGCGCCGTCCGACCGCCCGGCGCCGAAGCCCTCGGAGGTCTTCCCGCCGCGCCGCCGCCCGGTGCCGCCGCCGCAGCAGCGCGCCGCGGGGTAGGGGGCGCGCGGAACTCCGTACCCGGCTCGCTAGTCTGGATGCCATGGACTACGTATCCGCGCTCGTGCCCCCCGTGGTGATGGCAGCCTTCTTCATCGGCCTGGTCGTGACGATCGTCAAGAGCCAGGGCGGCCCCAACAAGGCCAAGGAGGACGCGGCCGTGGACGCGGCGATCAGCCGCGCCGAGTCGGCCCACCAGGCCCCGCGGACCGAAGCGGTCTGACTCCGGCAGGTCCGCGCGCATTGCGCGCAGCACCGTACGAAGGGCGTACGGCTCCCAGAGAGCCGTGCGCCCTTTTGTTGTGTGAATAACCGCCCATTCCAGACATTTGGCACTAGGGTGACGCTGTGCCCCGTCAATTGGGAGAGCTGGAAGACGCCGTGATGACCCGGGTCTGGCAATGGAACCGTCCGGTAACCGTGCGGGAAGTCCTTGAGGACCTCTCGCAGGAACGGTCCATCGCCTACACCACCGTCATGACGGTAATGGACAATCTCCATCAGAAGGGCTGGGTGCGCCGGGAAGTGGACGGCCGCGCATATCGATATACGGCGGTCTCCACACGCGCCGCGTACTCGGCCGCACTGATGAACGAAGCCTGGTCGACGAGTGACAACCCGGCCGCCGCGCTGGTGGCGTTCTTCGGCATGATGTCGGCCGAGCAGCGCGAGGCTCTCCGGGACGCGATGCGGATGGTTGTGCCCGCCCTTCCCGAGGACGCCGCACAGCCGGGCGGTGAAGCGGACGGAGAAGACGCCGGAGCGGACCGAGAAGCCGATGGGGCGGAGCCGGACCCCGGGCGATAGCGTCTGGGTATGTCCTCAGAGCTTCCGCAAACCGATTTCCGGACCGAACCGTCGGTTATAAACGTACCCATCACCGTCCGGCGTGCGAGGACGAGCGATGTGGCCGCCGTCCGGGGTCTCCTCGACGGCTACGTGCGTGAAGGCATCCTGCTCGACAAAGCGACGGTCACTCTTTACGAGGACATCCAGGAGTTCTGGATCGCGGAACGCGACGAGGACGCCCAGGTCATCGGCTGCGGCGCACTGCATGTCATGTGGGAAGACCTTGCCGAAGTGCGTACTCTCGCGGTCGATCACAGCGTCAAGGGCGCCGGAGTCGGGCACCAAGTGCTGGACAAGTTGTTGCAGACCGCCCGCTGGCTGGGCGTGCGACGGGTTTTCTGTCTCACCTTCGAAGTCGACTTCTTCGCGAAGCACGGCTTCGTGGAGATCGGAGAGACTCCGGTCGACGGAGATGTCTACAGCGAGCTGCTGCGTTCCTATGACGAGGGAGTCGCGGAGTTCCTGGGCCTCGAACGAGTGAAGCCGAACACCTTGGGTAACAGCCGGATGCTTCTGCACCTGTGACCGTCGGAAGAAGACCGAGCTCTATGTCCGAATCGCGCACGTTTCCCGTCTTCTTGCGCTCCTGAACCTCTCCCGAGGGTTTGTGTTTTCCGGGGAAAAGCGGTTTCCTTTCCGCGTACTCCATTTTCGATGAAAGGAAATCCGGTGGCACAGAAGGTTCAGGTCCTTCTTGTTGACGACCTCGACGGCGGCGAGGCGGACGAGACCGTCACGTTCGCGCTGGATGGCAAGACGTACGAGATCGACCTCACCACGAGCAACGCGGACAAGCTGCGTACGCTGCTCGAGCCTTACGCCAAGGGCGGCCGCCGCACCGGTGGCCGTGCCGCTTCCGGGCGTGGCAAGGGCCGCGCGGTTCCCGGTGGCAACAAGGACACCGCCGAGATCCGTAAGTGGGCGCGCGAGAACGGCCACAACGTGAATGACCGCGGCCGTGTTCCCGCAGACATCCGTGAGGCTTACGAGAAGGCCAACGGCTGAGCAGCCGAATCGTCGGAGGCCGGCCTCTTCCGGGCTCGCGTCAGCCGGGCCCGGTGGCATTCCGTCGCCACGGCGTCCACGAGCCGGACGAGATCGGGAGCATCCCCACCCCTGCTCCCGAAGCCGGAGAGGGCCGGGAGCACCGGTCCCCCCTCCTGCCCGTGCGGTGGCCAGGGGGGTCGCAGCCAGACGGCGGCCCCCGGCGGGCCCGGCCGGCCCGGTGGCGGCGGTGCGGTGATCCGGCCGTCCGTGCCGAGGGCGGTCAGCGTGAGGGCGATCTGTCCCCACTCCAGCCAGTCCAGCAGTCCGGGCAGCTCATCGGCGCTCCCCGCGGCCACCAGCAGACTCATCCGCTCACCCATGAGCGCCACGGGCCCCGTACGGCCCACCCGACGCAGTGCCGCGTGACCGGCGGCAGCGGGGACGACCAGCGCGTCGAACCGCAGCCCGGTCAGCAGTCGCACCGGGGCGACGCCCGCGGTGGCCCAGCCGAGCCGCTGCTCGTACCACTGGGACCAACTGCCCCGCGTGTCACCTCCGGCACGGCCGTCCCGTCCGGCGGGCAGCGGAGTTCGGGGCGGCGGGACGGTGAGGGCCATGCCGGAAGAACTCCCGATCCGGCCCGGGGGTTACGCAGCGTCCCCGGTCGAACGCGTAGTGTGTCCGGGTTGGGGGCGTACGGGCGCATTCAGGAGTACGAAGATGTTCGCCCGTAGCGGAGGGAACCCACGTACGCCGCATGGACTGTCTGTAATTGCGGGTAAGACATGCCTAGTGGGGAGGGGCGACACGCAGCCACCGGACGTCTCACGTTCGCCATCGGCGTACTGGCGATAGGGGTATCTGCCTGGCCTGCGGGAACATCGTCTCGCACCATCGGGTTGGAGCAGTTGTCGGCGTTCGGGGCATGAGATCCCCCGGGAAGCAGGGCCGGGTGTCGGCAGTCGAAATGAGCGGTCCCCGCTTGCGGGACTAAGCTGCGGAAGGACAGGGAGGGGACCGACCCCTTACTGCCTGACCGCTCTGAGGAGCGATTAACGATGTTCGAGAGGTTCACCGACCGCGCGCGGCGGGTTGTCGTCCTGGCTCAGGAAGAAGCCCGGATGCTCAACCACAACTACATCGGCACCGAGCACATCCTCCTGGGCCTGATCCACGAGGGTGAGGGTGTCGCCGCTAAGGCCCTGGAGAGCCTCGGGATTTCGCTCGAGGCGGTCCGCCAGCAGGTGGAGGAGATCATCGGTCAGGGCCAGCAGGCCCCGTCCGGCCACATCCCCTTCACCCCCCGAGCCAAGAAGGTCCTGGAGCTGTCGCTCCGCGAGGCCCTTCAGCTCGGCCACAACTACATCGGCACCGAGCACATCCTGCTCGGCCTGATCCGCGAGGGCGAGGGCGTCGCAGCCCAGGTCCTCGTGAAGCTGGGCGCCGACCTGAACCGGGTCCGCCAGCAGGTCATCCAGCTTCTCTCCGGCTACTCGGGCGGCAAGGAGGCTGCCACAGCCGGCGGCCCCGCGGAGGGCACGCCCTCCACGTCCCTGGTGCTGGACCAGTTCGGCCGGAACCTCACCCAGGCCGCTCGTGAATCCAAGCTCGACCCGGTCATCGGGCGCGAGAAGGAGATCGAGCGGGTCATGCAGGTGCTGTCCCGCCGTACGAAGAACAACCCCGTCCTCATCGGTGAGCCCGGTGTCGGCAAGACGGCGGTCGTCGAGGGCCTGGCCCAGGCCATCGTCAAGGGCGAGGTGCCCGAGACCCTCAAGGACAAGCACCTCTACACCCTGGACCTCGGTGCGCTGGTCGCGGGTTCCCGCTACCGCGGTGACTTCGAGGAGCGCCTGAAGAAGGTGCTCAAGGAGATCCGCACCCGCGGCGACATCATCCTGTTCATCGACGAGCTCCACACCCTGGTGGGTGCGGGCGCCGCCGAGGGCGCGATCGACGCCGCGAGCATCCTCAAGCCCATGCTGGCGCGGGGCGAGCTCCAGACCATCGGTGCCACCACGCTCGACGAGTACCGCAAGCACCTGGAGAAGGACGCGGCTCTCGAGCGCCGCTTCCAGCCCATCCAGGTCGCGGAGCCGTCGCTGCCGCACACCATCGAGATCCTCAAGGGTCTGCGCGACCGCTACGAGGCCCACCACCGCGTGTCCATCACGGACGAGGCGCTGGTCCAGGCCGCGACGCTGGCCGACCGGTACATCTCGGACCGCTTCCTGCCGGACAAGGCGATCGACCTGATCGACGAGGCCGGTTCCCGGATGCGCATCCGCCGGATGACCGCGCCGCCGGACCTCCGCGAGTTCGACGAGAAGATCGCGGGCGTCCGCCGGGACAAGGAGTCGGCCATCGACTCCCAGGACTTCGAGAAGGCAGCCTCTCTCCGCGACAAGGAGAAGCAGCTGCTCTCCGCGAAGACCAAGCGCGAGAAGGAGTGGAAGGCCGGCGACATGGACGTCGTGGCCGAGGTCGACGGCGAGCTCATCGCCGAGGTCCTCGCCACCGCCACCGGCATCCCGGTCTTCAAGCTGACGGAGGAGGAGTCCTCCCGTCTGCTGCGCATGGAGGACGAGCTCCACAAGCGCGTCATCGGCCAGAAGGACGCCATCAAGGCCCTCTCGCAGGCGATCCGCCGTACGCGAGCAGGCCTGAAGGACCCGAAGCGCCCCGGTGGCTCGTTCATCTTCGCCGGTCCGTCCGGTGTCGGTAAGACCGAGCTCTCCAAGACGCTCGCGGAATTCCTCTTCGGTGACGAGGACGCGCTGATCGCCCTCGACATGTCGGAGTTCAGCGAGAAGCACACGGTTTCCCGCCTCTTCGGTTCTCCCCCCGGCTACGTGGGATACGAGGAGGGCGGCCAGCTCACCGAGAAGGTGCGCCGCAAGCCGTTCTCCGTCGTCCTCTTCGACGAGGTCGAGAAGGCCCACCCCGATATCTTCAATTCCCTGCTCCAGATTCTGGAGGACGGTCGCCTGACCGACTCCCAGGGCCGGGTCGTGGACTTCAAGAACACGGTCATCATCATGACGACCAACCTCGGGACCAGGGACATCTCCAAGGGCTTCAACCTGGGCTTCGCCGCCCAGGGCGACGTGAAGACGAACTACGAGCGGATGAAGAACAAGGTCAACGAAGAGCTCAAGCAGCACTTCCGGCCCGAGTTCCTCAACCGTGTCGATGACACGGTCGTCTTCCACCAGCTCACCGAGGAAGACATCATCCAGATCGTCGACCTCATGCTCGCCAAGGTGGACGAGCGGCTGAAGGACCGCGACATGGGCATCGAGCTCAGCGCGGACGCGAAGTCGCTCCTGGCGAAGAAGGGCTACGACCCCGTGATGGGCGCCCGGCCGCTGCGCCGGACGATCCAGCGCTCGATCGAGGACATCCTCTCCGAGAAGATCCTCTTCGGTGAGCTGCGCCCCGGTCACATCGTGGTCGTCGGCACCGAGGGCGAGGGTGACGAGAAGACGTTCACCTTCCGCGGCGAGGAGAAGTCGGCTCTGCCCGACGTCCCCCCGATCGAGCAGGCGGCAGGCGGCGCCGGCCCGAACATGACGAAGGAAGCGTGACAGGCGCCTAGCGCGTCCGAGCGTCAAGAAGGGGCGGCCCCCGACCGGTTTTGACCGGTCGGGGGCCGCCCCTTCGCCGTGCGCTCAGCGGCGTACGTCGAGTCCCTCGCCGCCGGACAACTCGCTGACCCCCGTGACGTCGACCTTGAGGCCGGGCATCACTTCCAGCGGGGCCAGGTCGACGGGCTCGACGCCGTGCCGGGGGGCCAGCCCGAGCATCTTCAGCGAGGGGAAGACCCGGGGGAGCGAACCGAGGCCGCCCGCCTCCCCGGGCGGGTTGAGCCGGAGCGTGGTGAGCGACGGGACGACGGCCGCACCGAGGAACTCCGAGGCGGAGGCGCGGACCGCCAGTGCCGTCACCTGAGGCGACTCCCGCAGTGCCGCGCACAAGGGGGGAATCGCCGTCGGGGACATCAGGTCGAGGTCGCGCAGGCCGTCCCAGCCGTGCAGCGTGTCGATCGTCACCGGGTGCTCGCCGCTCAGGGCCAGCGTGGCCACCCGCGGATGCGCGGGCACCTCACTCAGCCGGT
The DNA here is from genome assembly GCF_003751445.1 of Streptomyces sp. 840.1. NCBI lineage: Bacteria > Bacillati > Actinomycetota > Actinomycetes > Kitasatosporales > Streptomycetaceae > Streptomyces > Streptomyces sp. 840.1. Next base: position 2,782,242 of record NZ_RJUU01000001.1, read on the forward strand.
GTGCCGTGAGGCCGTCGAGCTGCAGTGAGTACAGCCCGCTCGCGACCGTGGCCCGCAGTGCGGCGGTCGGCAGACGGCTCATGTCCAGCTGGATCCATCTCAGCTCCGGGAGCCCGGCGAGTGGCGTGAGGTCGCGCACCCGGGGCAGGTCCCGGAGCGTCAGATCGCCCAGCGTCCCGGCGTGGTCGGCCAGGAAGGACAGATCCGTCAGCGCGGTGTTCTCCCGGATGCTGAGCCCGCTCCACGGCCTGCCGCGCAGTCCGGCCCGCAGTTCCGCCGAGGTGAGGTCCCCGATGATGCTCAGTTCGGTGACGGCCGGCAGATGACGCAGCGCCGCCAGCTGGTCCACGGAGCGGATTCTCAGCCTGCGGTGCGTCAGGTCCATCGTGGCCAGGACGTGCTCGGCGTAGAGGTCCGCCGGGAACCTGTCCCACTCAAGGAGCATGCGGTTCAGCTCGGGGCGGGCGAGCAGCCACCGGCGGGCGTACGGGACGGCCTCCGCGCCACCGACCTCCGCGATCAGGTCCGCGATGTGACCGACCTCGTTGAGGCTGACGGCCGGGTCGTCCGGGTCGGGAAGGTACCGCAGAACGGCCGGGCCGAGCCGGGCCAGCTGCCGGACCTCCCGGTAGGTCTGGAGCGGGAAGAGCGACGCCACGGCGGCGGAGACCCGGGCGCGGGTCGTGTCGTCGAGCCAGGTCGCGTGCTGCGCGCACAGCGCGACCAGGACGAGGAGCTCATCGGACGTGACAGTGCAGGCGGGGCCCACCCGGGTGTCCAGCAGGCCGTTGATCAGTACGGGGTGCTCACGGCGGCCGCAGTGCCCGGCGGACAGCAGGATGACGTCCTGCCACTGCTGGGAGTCCGCCCGGCTGATCAGTTCGTGGAGGTGGCCGCCCTCGATGAACTCCTTCGCCGCGAGGAAGTCCTGGAAGGTGCGGTGGGCGAACTGGTAGATGCCGTCGGCCCGCTCCTGGAGGACGCCGCTGCGGTTGAGCAGATGGGTCAGGATCTCCGGCACCGAGCCCTGGCGCCGGATCTGCTCCATGCCCCGCAGCGCCTGCTCCAGCTGGTGCAGCGCCTGCTCGCGGTCCAGCTCCGTCTGGCCGCCCCGCACCAGCCAGATGGCGATGCGCTGGAGGAGCTGGGCCTGCTCGTCCACGTTCATCGTGATGCCCTCGGGGGCGTCGATCCTGCGCCGCCTGTCGCGGTTGCCGAGCAGCATGGCGAGCGCGGAGTCGTACAGGCTCCAGCGGGTCTCCGGCAGGAGGCCCTGGCGGCGTCGGTGCAGGGCGCAGATCACGGCGCACAGCAGCGGGGTGCGGGCCAGGTTGCTCAGGGTGGAGTTGGTCTCGAACTGCCGGGTCAGATCGCGCTCCAGCTCGGCCAGGGCCGCGTGGTCCGGGTCGTCCAGCCGGGCCGCCCGGTGCCAGGCCGCGACGAAGGCCGCGATGTCCTCGTTCCGCATCGGCAGCAGCCGCAGCTCCTCGAAGCCCTCGGAGGCCAGCCAGTCCGGCTCCACTGCGAGCGGGCGCACGGTCGCCACGCAGCGGGTCGCCGGATAGCGGCGCAGCAGCCGGGACAGCCAGTCGTACGCGGCCTCGCGGTCGTCCGGCGGGACCTCGTCCAGGCCGTCCACGAGCAGCAGCCCGCGGCCGGCCTCCAGGACGCGCCCGGTCCAGCCCTCCGGCGGGTCGTCGACGGCCATCGCGGCGGCGGTGGCCAGCTGCCCGACCGAGGGGAAGGCGCCGCCCCGTGCCCGCAGGGTGCGCAGCGGGACGACGAAGGGCACCAGCCCGTTCAGCGCCGTCAGCCCCGGCCCGAGGGTGCCGGCCGAGGCGTGCGCCGCCAGCCACCACACCAGGGTGGTCTTCCCGGCCCCCGCGTCGCCCCGCAGCAGCACCCGGGGGCGCTCGGCGAGCAGTGCGTCGACGCGCCGGGGCGCGGGGCGGGGCTCGTCGGGCGGGCCCGAGTGGTCGCGGGGCTGTGCCTCCAGGCTGAGGTAGGCGGTGTCGAGGTCCCATTCGGAGTCGTGCCGGCCGAGCTCGTCCAGTCCGAAGATCTTGGTGCGCCGGTACGCGGCGCCGAGCGCGGCCGCGTACTCCTCCTCGTAGCGCAGGTCCTTGGGGAAGTGCCCGTGGATCTGTTCGTGGCGGGGGTCGGCGCCGCCCTGACGGTAGACCAGCCGGAAGGGCTCGGAGGCCAGGAGCGGACCGAGCGGTACGCATTCCACCCGGCGGCCCCCGCGCCTGGGCGGGATCTGCCGGGCGATGCCGAGCAGGACGCTGCCCGCGAAGACCGGCCCGCCGGAGAGCCCGCGCAGCGCCGGCGGCTCTCGGTCCGACCCGGCGTGCGGCGGGCCGTCGAGCTCCAGGACGAGCACGTCGCGCGGCCGGCCCGCCATGGGCAGCACGGTGGCCGTGTACTGGTCGGTCTCCAGGTGTCCGTCGGGGTAGCGCTGCGCGTCGGGGAAGCCGGTGATCTCGCAGCCGGTGAGCGCCTGACTGCTGTGCAGGACGCCGAGCCGTACCGGTTCGGCGGGGAGCAGCGGGGCCGTCGTCCGCAGGAGGGCGGCGTCGAGGCCGTGGTCGATCCAGACGACGGCCGAGTCCGTGTGTCCGGCCAGGCGCGGATGCGCGACGGAGCAGTGGCCGCCGCCCTTGACGACGTGGGCGCAGGTCAGTACGAGCCGGTCGGTGAGCAGGACACCGCTGCCCTGGACGGAACCGGCGCCCAGGACCACGACGGTGCGGTCCGCGGGCGCCAGGGCCTGTATGGGGTTGTCCCGCGGCGTCACGGGGCTGGGCACGCGCGCTCGCGGCGTTGCCGGAGCGTCCTGGCAGATCCGCTGCAAGAGCGCTCCGGCGCCTTGCGATCGCACGCACCCGACCCCGCTCCTTCTCCCGCGCTACACCCCGATACAGGCCCTGGGGCCATCACGGCCGGGCCCGCCCCTGGCCGAACCGTTCGGTACTGCCGTCGGCCTCGTTGCCGATCTGCCAGGCCTCGCCGGTCGTGACATCGCGTGGTTTCAGGGTGAAGGCCACCTTGTGGGTGTGGCCGGTGGCGCGGCCCGCGTCGGCTCCCGCCTCCACCACCCAGGCCTTCACCCGGGCGGAGCCCTTGACCTCCTTGCGGAGTTCGAGGGTGAACTCCATCTGGATGTCACCGACCTCGAAGGCCAGCGGGCGGCCCGTACCGCGGGTGGCGGCCTCGATGAGCTGGTTGCGGACCGACTCGACGGCGTCGGCGAGCTCGATGCCGTCGTGGTGTCCCGCGCCCCGGGCGCCGCCGTTGCCGTTGTTTCCGCCTGTACCCGCACCGCCCGTACCTGCGCTGTTGCCGGTCATGTGCCGTCCCCCCGGGAGCCGATCGGTTCTCGCCGTGCCAGCGTAGTCAGGTTGTCCGCCGAAGGTCCCGAATCGGACGGTCTTTGGTCCCACCGGCGGTGACAAGGCGCACAGCCCTTTCGAGGCCTACTAGCCGGCTTAGGAGCGGGCGCCATGATCGCCGATGGGACCTTCGGCCCTGCGCCCGGCGGGACCTTGGGGGCTACGGGATGAAGTGCCCTCATAACGGGGTCATGTCCGATAAGGGCGGTTTGGAACTGGGGTTAAACGTCTCCCGGCGAAGAGTTCCGACCGTCTGCGAGGGGCTCGGCCCAGGGCCCGCAGAAGCGAATTCCCGGGGCTCCGCCTACGGCTTTTCTTCGTAGATGGGGGGTTTGAGCACCGGTGGGGTGGCGGGTTACCAAGGGATGGCCAGCCCGGCAGGAACGCCGGGTCCAGTCATCCCCGGAGGTTTTCCGCTTATGTCGAAGCGCGTTACGTTCAAGCACTCCCACCGCCCGTCCGCTTCCCGTGTGCGCGGCGCCGTGGTGGCGGCCGGTCTCGGTACGTCGATGGTTCTCGGTGCGGGCGCTGCGTTCGCGGCCGGCACGACCGGAACCGCCGGTACCGCGACCCTGGCGAGCGCCACCACCGCCGACTCGGTCGCCGAGCAGGCGGCCGCGCAGGGCAAGGCGGCCAAGCACACGGCCGAGAAGAAGGCCGACGCGGCGAAGAAGAAGGCGGCGGCGGCCAAGAAGAAGGCCGAGGCCAAGAAGAAGGCGGCGAAGAAGGCCGCCAAGAAGTCCCGCTGGGAGACCCCGGTCCACCACTACGAGCTGAGCGCGAGCTACGGCACCGACGGCAGCCGCTGGGCCCACAAGCACTCCGGCCAGGACTTCGCCGTGCCGATCGGCACCAAGGTCGAGGCCGCGCACAACGGCACCGTGGTCAAGACCGGCGGAAACGGCGCCGGTGACGGCCCCGCGTACGGCAACGCCGTCGTGATCAAGCACAGCGACGGCCGCTACTCCCAGTACGCGCACCTCTCGAAGATCGACGTGCACGTCGGCCAGCACGTGAAGAAGGGGCAGAAGATCGCCCTCTCCGGCAACACCGGCAACTCCAGCGGCCCGCACCTGCACTTCGAGATCCGTAACACCCCGAACTACGGTTCCGCGATCAACCCGGTCAACTACCTGCACAAGGTGGGTGTCACGGTCTGATCCGCCGCGACCCGGGTCCGCTAACCCGCGGAACCCGGGTCGTGCGCCTGAGTCACCAGATCGACGGCGACCTCCAGGACGGCCTTGCGCTTGTCCTCGGGGTCGCCGTCGACGTCCTTGAGGGCGAACATGCCGGCGTGCATCGTGAAGAGCGCGCTGAAGCACCGCACCTGGTCGATGATCGGCGCCTCGGGATCCTTGATCAGGCCGACGAGCGCCAGGATCCGGTCCTTGATCGTCACGCCGATGCTCAGGTCGCGCACGGTCGCCTGGTTCTCCTGCATGAAGCGGAAGAGCGGGGCGGCGGTGGTCAGTGCCTCGCTGTAGCGCGCGAGGATCTCCTTCTTCGTCTCCAGGGTGCGCGGCTGCTCCCGGCCCCAGACGATCAGGTCCTCGACGGGCCGGTTGAGGTCCTCGAAGATGCTGACGAGGATGTCTTCCTTGGTTTTGAAGTGGTAGTAGAGGGCGGCCTTGGTGACGTCCAGCTTCTCGGAGATCTCCCGTAGGGAGGTCTTCTCGTAGCCCTGCTCGGCGAAGAGATCCAGAGCGACGTCCTGGATGCGCTGGCGGGTGTTGCCCCGGCGCGGCTGCGGCGTGCTGCTCATGGTGCTCTCCCCATACTTACTTGACGCCCGGCTAGTTGCGGGAGTACTTTCCCCCAGTGTAATCAACTAGCCGGGCGGCAAGTAAGGGTCCGGTGAACAGGGGATCAGGGGAGTTGGGGAAGATGTCGGACCTGAAGACGGCGACGGACGGGAAGGCGGCCGGCGGCAAGCCGAAACGCGCGCCGAAGGGTGAGCCGCAGCAGCGCAGTGTGCGGGTGGTGATCGGCGCCCTGATGATCGCCATGCTGCTGGCCATGCTCGACAACCTGATCGTCGGCACCGCGATGCCGACGATCGTCGGAGACCTCGGCGGACTGGAACATCTGTCCTGGGTGGTGACCGCGTACACCCTCGCCACCGCGGCCTCCACGCCCATCTGGGGCAAGCTCGGTGACATGTACGGGCGCAAGGGCATGTTCCTGACGTCCATCGTGATCTTCCTGGTCGGCTCGGTCCTCAGCGGCATGTCCCAGGACATGAGCCAGCTGATCGGCTTCCGCGCGATCCAGGGGCTCGGGGCCGGCGGTCTGATGGTCGGCGTCATGGCGATCATCGGTGACCTGGTGCCGCCCCGCGAGCGCGGCAAGTACCAGGGCATGATGGCCGGCGTCATGGCGATCGCGATGATCGGCGGACCGCTGGTCGGCGGCACCATCACCGACCACCTCGGCTGGCGCTGGGCCTTCTACATCAACCTGCCGCTGGGCATCGTCGCCCTGGCCATGGTCACCGCCGTGCTGCACCTCCCCAAGCGGGAGAAGCGGAAGGCGAAGGTCGACTACCTGGGGGCCGGGCTGCTGACGGTCGGTATCACCGCGATCGTCCTGGTGACCACGTGGGGCGGTTCCCAGTACGACTGGAACTCCGCCGTGATCATGGAGCTCATCGCGATCGGCGTCGCCTCGCTGGCCGGTTTCGTCTTCGTCGAGACGAAGGCCGCCGAGCCGATCATCCCCCTGCACATCTTCCGCAACCTCAACTTCACGCTGATGTCCGTGGTCGGCTTCATGGCGGGCTTCGTCATGTTCGGCGCGGTGCTGTTCCTGCCGCTGTTCCAGCAGTCCGTCCAGGGCGCCTCCGCGACCAACTCCGGACTGCTGCTCCTTCCGATGCTGCTCTCGATGATGATCGTCTCGCTGATCGCCGGGCGCGTCACCACCAGCAGCGGCCGGTACAAGATCTTCCCGATCGTCGGCTCGGTGCTGATGGTGGCCGGACTCTTCCTGCTCTCGACGATGGACACCGGCACCACCCGCCTCACCTCGGGCATCTACATGGCGGTGCTCGGCGCCGGCATGGGCTTCCTGATGCAGATCACGATGCTCGTCGCGCAGAACAGCGTCGAGCTGAAGGACATGGGCGTCGCCTCGTCCGCCACCACCCTCTTCCGTACGCTCGGCAGCTCCTTCGGCGTCGCCATCATGGGCGCCCTGTTCACCGGCCGGGTCCAGGACGAGATGGCCGCCCGGGGCGGCGGGGGAGCCACCGCGCACTCCGCCCAGCTGGACGCGGCGAGCCTGGCGAAGCTGCCGGTGCCGGTGCGCGACGCGTACGAGTTCGCGGTGTCCTCCGGCACGCACATCGCCTTCCTGGTCGGCGCCTCGGTCGGACTGGTCGCCCTGGTGGCGGCGCTGTTCGTCAAGGAGGTCCCGCTGCGCGGCGCGGCCCCCGAGCCGGCCGACAGCATGGTGTAGCTGTAGCTGTAGCTGTAGCTGTAGCTGTAGCCGTAGCCGTAGCCGTAGCCGTAGCCGTAGTCGTACGGCAGAGGCCCCCGGGGCGCGCGATTTCCGCGTGCGCCCCGGGGGCCTTGCCGTGACCGGGTCCGTGCGGCCGTCCTCGTACCGCCCCCCGCTGTACTCGGTCCGCTCAGCTCTCCCTGGAGCCGGGGCCGGCGTCCTTGCCGCTGCCTGCGGCCGTCCTGCCGTTCGGCTGGGGGCCGCGCTGTTCGGCGAACTGGAGCATCGGGTAGCTGCCGGTGTCGGTCGGCGCGTGCTCGGGCAGCCACAGCACGGCGATCGCCCCGCCCACGCCCGGGGCCGCGCCCTCGGGGGCGGCGTTGCGGAAGGTCAGCCGGGCGCCGAGCACCCGCGCCTGACCGGCCGCGATCGTCAGCCCCAGCCCGTGGCCGTGGCCCGCCCGGTCGGTCGATCCGGTACGGAACCGGCTCGGCCCCTCACGCAGCAGCGCCGCCGGAAACCCCGCACCGTGATCGCGGATGCGGACCACCCGGCCCTCGACCGTGACCTCCACCGGGGTGGAGCCGTGCTTGGCGGCGTTGCCCAGCAGATTGCCCAGGATGCGTTCGAGGCGGCGCGGATCGGTGCTGACCCACGACTCGTGGACCACCTGCACCCGCACGTCCGGATCCAGCAGCGCGATCCGGCGGCTCACGAAGTCCCCCAGCGCGATCTCCTGCAGCTCGGCCCGCTCCGAGGCGCTGTCCAGCCGGGCCACCTCCAGCACGTCCTCGACCAGCGTGCGCATCGCCTGCGCCCGGTCCCGTACGAGCTCCGTGGGGCGGCCCGGCGGCAGCAGCTCGGCCGCCGTCAGCAGCCCCGTCACCGGGGTGCGCAGCTCGTGCGCGATGTCCGCGGTGACCCGGCGCTCGGCCTCGATCCGCTCGTTCAGCGCGTCCGTCAGCGCGTCCACCGCACCGGCCAGCTCATCGGTCTCGTCCTGGACGACGCCGCCGACGGCCTCCCGGACCCGGACCTCCGTATTGCCCTGCGCGACCTTCCCGGCCGCGGCCGCCGCCTTGCGCAGCCGGCGCGACAGCTGGCCGCCGATCAGGACGCCCAGCGCACAGCCGCCGAAGACCACCGAGACCGAGCCGATGATCAGGGCCCGGTCGAGGTCGCCCATGATCGTGGTGGAGCGGTCCGCGAAACGGGTGTGCAGCGAGAGCACGTCGCCGCCCGGCAGAGGCACGGCCGCCCAGACGTCCGGCACCCCGCCGCCGTCCTCCACATGCGTGGCGCGCCGGTTCTTCCGGGTCTCCTGGCGCAGGCTCCTCGGCATCGTCGGATCGTTGATCTTCGCGCCGAAGCGGGGGTCTGCCTTCTTCGTCTTCGTCGCCTCGTAGAGCAGCTGGGCGTAGGTCAGCCGCTCCAGCTGGACCTCACGGGCGTTCTCCAGCATCGAGACCCTGGCCGCGTTGTGCACGACCAGGCTCAGCGCGACCGCGATCAACGCGCCGACCGCGGCGATCGCGATGCTGATCTTCCAGCGGACACTCGTCCGCAGGGACGGCCGCCTCATGCCCTGAGCTTGTAGCCGAAGCCGCGGACCGTCTCGATCCGGTCCTGGCCGATCTTCGTGCGCAGCCGCTGCACATGGACGTCCACGACCCGGGTGTCCCCGCCCCAGCCGTAGTCCCAGACCCGCTCCAGCAGCTTGTCGCGGGAGAGCACCGTGCCGGGCGCGGACGAGAACTCCAGCAGCAGCCGCATCTCGGTCGGCGTCAGGCCCACCTGCTCGCCGGCCCTGCGCACCTCCATGCCCTCGGTGTCGACCTCCACGTCACCGAAGACCAGTACCCCGCCCTCCGGCCCGGGGTCCGCCCCGGCCGCGCCGCCGGGGCCGCCGCCCGAGGCGTGGCCGAAGCGGCGCAGCACCGCGCGGATCCGGGCGACCAGCACCGCGCCGTCGAAGGGCTTGGTGACGTAGTCGTCGGCGCCGGCCTCCAGGCCGAGCACCACATCGATCGAATCGGCACGGGCCGACAGCATGATCACGGGAACCGTCGACTCGTCCCGGATGCGACGGCACAGGCTCACCCCGTCCAGCCCCGGCACCATCACGTCGAGCAGGGCGATGTCGGGCCGGTCGGCCCGGAACGCCTCCAGGCCCCGGAGACCGTCGGGCATCGCGGTGACCACGAAGCCGTCCCGCTCCAGCGCCAGCTGGGTGGCCTCGCGGATGACGTCGTCGTCCTCGACGAACAGGACATGTGTCTCGGCCATCGGAAAGCTCTCAGTTCTTCGTCGGTTCCGTGGGCTCCGGGAAGTCCCCTTCCCCGGCACCGACGGCTCGGTTGAAGTCGTTGTGCACCCGGTCCTCCTCGCTGAACCGCGTGTTCGCCCAGTGGTACGTGATCACTTCCTCGCCCGAGGGGTACGCGACCGAGTCCTTCTTCCCGTAGACCTGGGTCGTCACCACCAGGTCACCGCGGTCGATGGTCCCGTAGACCGCCGGCTGCTCGGTGGTGAACACGTTCTCGTACGTGCCGTTGGAGCGGGGCCGGTACACATAGGTGCCGACGCCCACCGAATCGCCGCAGGTCATCACGTTCACGACCACGTCGGCGCCGGGGCCGCCGGTCAGCTTCCCGTACGAGGTGTCCACCGGGTACTCGTCGCCGGTGCAGGGCTTCAGGTCCGTCCGGACCCGTTCGCTCACCCTGGTGTCCGCCTTGAGCAGGGCCACCGCGTCGACCCGGGGGGTCGGCCGCGCCTTGGACGGCGCCGTGGCGGTCGGCGTGATCTGCGCGACCGGCTGGGTGCCCGCCGGTCCCTCGTCGCGGGTGCCGGTGCCACCCGTCGAGCAGCTGACGGCGAACAGCCCGATGACGGCGAGCCCGGCCAGAGCCGTACTGCTCGCCGCCCATCGGGTCAGGTGTCGTCCGCCGCCACCGGTTGTCGTGCCGCTTCCCCCGTCGGTGACCGCGTCGCCGCTCGCGCCGCCGCCGTCACCGCTGCCTGTCAGGCCGCGCACCGCTCCCGCCCCCGCTCGTCATGACGCCCGATCCCCTGCGCCGCACTCCTGGTCCGTACCGGAGCGGTGGCCGACGCGGCACGGACGGCCGGCCGGTGCTCCCGGTCCTCGCGGATCCGGGCCTCCCTGGCCGCCTCTTCCCTGCTCTCCAGCTCCTGGCGCAGCCGCGCCAGAGCACGGTGCAGCGTGCTCTTCACCGTACCGGCCGACATACCCAGCGCCGCGGCCGTCTCCTCCGTGCTCATCTGCTCCCAGTGTCGCAGCACGACGACGCTGCGCTGCTTGGGAGCCAGTACGCCCAGGACGTCCATCAGCAGGGCCCGGTCGGCACGCTGCTCGGTGCCGTCCTCGATGCTGGCGTCGGGGAGCTGCTCGGTGGGGACCTCGTCCAGCCGGCGGGCCCGCCACCACTCGGTGCGGGTGTTGATCATGACGCGGCGCAGATAGGCGTCGGCGAGGGACTTGTCGGCGATGCCGTCCCAGCGGCGGTAGGTGCGGGCCAGGGCGGTCTGCAGCAGGTCCTGTGCGTCCACGGGATCGGGGACCAGCCGGCGTGCGCTGCGCAGCAGCGCCTCCTGCCGGGTACGTACGTACTCCTCGAATCCGAGCACCTCGCCCTGCGCCATTACAACCGCCTCCATCCCCGTGGAACCCCGTGAACCGCTGCCAGCCGCCTGGTCATCGGGCTGACGTCGGTGACGCTACGGAGCGGTTGTCACGAGGCTGTGCGGAGCAGCCATACGCCGACGCACGGCTGCCCATCGGTTGTGTAACAGCGCAGGAGGAGTGGGGCAAAGGGGCCAGGGGTGCGGTGGCTCACCCGGGCCGGGCGGGGACGGGCCCCGCCCGGCCGTCAGGTCAGCGGCAGCCGGTACTGGCCGCCGGCCAGCGGTTCCACGAGGCCGTCGGCGACCAGCCCGTCCAGGGCGCGGGCCCGCTGCACCGGCTCGTCCCACACGGCGTCCATCGCCGACTGCGGCACCGGCGTCACCGCCTCGCGCAGTACGGCGAGCAGCCGTCCGCGCACCTGCCGGTCGGTACCGGCGTACGTCTGGCCGCGGCGCGGCGGCCCCTGGTGCGCGGGCTTCCCGGCCAGCCGCCAGGCGCACTGCTCCGCGATCGGGCAGCGCGTGCAGTCCTCGTTCTTCGCGGTGCAGACGAGGGCGCCGAGCTCCATCGTCGCTGCGGCCCACCGCGCGGCCTGCTCGTCCTCCTCCGGCAGCAGCGCGCGGGCGAGCTTGCGCTCGGCGGCGGTGGTCGCGTTCGGCGGGTACTGGATGCCGGTCGCCGCCCGTGCGAAGACCCGCCGGACGTTGGTGTCGAGGACGGCGTGCCGCTGCCGGTAGGCGAACGAGGCCACGGCCGCCGCCGTGTACTCGCCGATGCCGGGCAGCGCGAGCAGCTGGGCGTGCTCGCTCGGTACGTCGCCGCCGTGCCGTTCCGTTATTGCCTGGGCGGCCCCGTGCAGCCGCAGCGCTCGCCGGGGGTAACCGAGCCGGCCCCAGGCGCGGACCGCCTCGCCGGGAGGGTCCGCCGCGAGGTCGGCGGGGCGCGGCCAGCGGGCCAGCCACTGTTCGTAGACCGGGAGCACCCGGTTGACGGGGGTCTGCTGCAGCATGAACTCGCTCACCATCACACCCCAGGCGCCCGCTTCGGGGCGGCGCCAGGGCAGATCGCGGGCGTGCTGGTCGAACCACCCGATGACGGGGGTGTGGAGGGATGCGGGGGGCGTCTGTGTCGCTGTGGTGGCAGTCATCGCACCTCCGATCCTGGCACGGAAGGGCAGACGACGGACCCGCGCACGGGGGTGTCGCCCCTCATAAGAGCCCTTGGAGTGATAGTGCCGCCCGTCTGTCCCCGCGCCGCCTGACCTCCGGCCCGGCAACTGGCCGCACCCCCCGGCGCCGGTTGCGGCAACTGGCCGCACGCAGGGTGCCAGGAGTTGCGGACGGGCCCTCCCGGGATGATGATCCGCAAAACTTGGGGATCAGGGCGGCGGGTGGGGCGGGAGTTGGGGCGGATCTCTCGTACAGTTTGCGCCGTGGGATCTTTGCGTAATCCGATCGGGCCGCTTCCCTCCACCATTTACTGGCGACGGAGGGCAGTAGCGGCGACGCTGATCGCGCTGCTCGCGTTGCTGGTCGTATGGGCCGTCACCTCCCGTGACGGCAAGGGGAACCACGACGACTCCAGGGGCCCCGGCTCCGGTCCCACCGACGCGATCACGCCGGGACCCTCGGGCTCGGGCCCGGCCATCAGTGAACAGCCGGGCGGACGCGACGAGTCGGGTGCCTCCGGCGGGGGCGACGGCAGCGGTGGCTCCGGCTCCGGTTCCGGCGGCTCGGACAGCGCCGGTTCAGGCTCCGAAGGCGATTCCGGCAGCGGCTCGGGCTCCGGCTCGGGCGGCAGCGGCAGCGGCGGCGGCGGGACCGCGGGGCAGCGGCTCCCGGCCGGCTCCTCCGTCCCCGACTGCCCCGCCGGCGCCCTGCAGTTGACCCTCAAGAGCGACGTGAGCTACGCACCCGGCGAGAAGCCGAAGTTCCGGCTGATCGCCAAGAACACCTCCTCCACCGCCTGCAAGGCCGACCTCGGCCCGAAGAACGCGGTGCTCACCATCACCGAGGCGGGCGGCGACGACGACGAGGTGTGGTCCTCCAAGGACTGCCCGCGCGACGCGGGCGCCGTGCTGCTGAAGGTCCCGGCGGGCGCGACCGTCGTGCACACCGTGGAGTGGAACCGCGCCAAGAGCGCCCCGAAGTGTGCGACGCCGCCCCCGGGGAACGCCGGTCCCGGCACGTACCTGGTCGAGGCCAAGGCGCCGGGCGAGCCCGTGCAGCGCGCCTCCTTCGTCCTCGCGAAGGACTGACGAAGGACTGACGAAGGACTGACGGGGGCTGACGGGGGCTGACGGAAGACTGGCGAAGGGCTGACGGAGCCACTGCCGGATCCGGCTGGGGGCTTACGGACGGGGCGGGGGCGTACGCCCCCGCCCCGTCCGCGTACCGCTACACGTACCGTTCGAGGATCGACGACTCGGCCAGCCGCGACAGGCCCTCGCGCACACTGCGCGCCCGCGCCTCGCCGACCCCGTCCACCGTCTGGAGATCGTCCACGCTCGCCGCGAGCAGCTTCTGCAGACCGCCGAAGTGCTCCACCAGCCGGTCGATGATCGCCCCGGGCAGCCGGGGCACCTTCGCCAGCAGCCGGAAACCGCGCGGCGAGACCGCCGAGTCCAGCGTCTCGGGAGAGCCGCTGTAACCCAGCGCCCTCGCCACGACGGGCAGTTCGAGCAGCTCGGTGTGGGACAGCGCGTCCAGCTCGGTGAGCGCCTCCGCCACCGTGCGCGACCGCTTGGCGGTCGGCTCCGGCACGTAGTCGCGCACGACCAGCTCGCGCTCCGGCTCCACGCCCGCGATCAACTCGTCGAGCTGGAGCGAGAGGAGCCGCCCGTCGGTCCCGAGCTCGACCACGTACTCCGCGATCTCGGTCGCGATCCGGCGCACCATCTCGAGGCGCTGCGCGACCGCCGTCACGTCCCGGACGGTCACCAGGTCCTCGATCTCCAGGGCGGAGAGCGTGCCGGCGACCTCGTCGAGCCGGAGCTTGTACCGCTCCAGGGTGGCCAGGGCCTGGTTGGCGCGCGAGAGGATCGCGGCGGACTCCTCCAGGACCCGGCGCTGCCCGTGCACGTACAGCGCGATGAGGTGCATCGACTGCGAGACCGAGACCACCGGGAAATTGCACTGCCTGGAGACCCGGTCCGCCGTGCGGTGGCGGGTGCCGGTCTCCTCGGTGGGGATCGACGCGTCCGGGACCAGCTGCACGCCGGCGCGCAGGATCTTGGTCATGTCCTTGTCGAGGATCAGTGCCCCGTCGAGCTTGGCCAGCTCTCGCAGCCGGGTCGCGGTGAATTCCACGTCCAGCACGAAGCCGCCGGTGCACATCGACTCGACGGTCCTGTCCATGCCGAGCACGATCAGGCCGCCGGTGTTGCCGCGGAGAATGCGCTCCAGGCCGTCCCGCAGGGCCATTCCGGGCGCGACGGCACTCAACGAGGCGCGCATCAGCGCCTCGTTACCGGTGCCTTGGCCGGACTTTCCGGGCGATGCTGCCCGGTCGCTGGCTGCCACTGCACTCCTCCGGTCACAGGTTTGCGGTGCCCTCGGGGCCTCTCGTACGGGTCGGGCACGATCCGAACGAAACACCCCACGTCCCTCGTACTGTTCGTACGGACGGGCGAGACCAGGGCAAAGTCTACCGGCGTGCGCCGTCCTCCTGCGGGGCCTGTGTACGAGACCGGCGAGGGAGGACTCTCAGCGCGTCGCCCATGTTGGCGACTTCCGTGACCTTCATACCGGCCGGGACCTTCCCCGGATCGGTCGGCACCAGCGCGTGTGTGAAGCCCAGACGGTGTGCCTCGGCCAGTCTGCGCTGGACCCCGGTGACCCTTCTGACCTCGCCCGCGAGCCCCACCTCACCGATCGCCACAAGATTCTTGGGCAGCGGTGTGTCACTCGCCGCGCTGGCCAGGGCCAGCGCGATCGCCAGGTCCGCGGCGGGCTCGGTGAGCTTCACGCCGCCGACCGTGGCGCTGTAGATGTCCCGCTTGCCGAGCGCGCTGATCCGGCCGCGCTGCTCCAGTACGGCCAGCATCATCGACACCCTTGACGTCTCGAGACCCGAGGTGGTGCGCCGGGGCGAGGGGATCTGCGAGTCGACCGTGAGCGCCTGCACCTCCGCGACCAGGGGGCGCTTGCCTTCGAGGGTGACGGTCAGGCAGGTGCCGGGCACGGGTTCGTCACGCCGGGTGAGGAAGAGGCCGGAGGGATCGGCGAGGCCGGTGATGCCCTCGTCGTGGAGCTCGAAGCAGCCGACCTCGTCGGTCGCGCCGTAGCGGTTCTTCACGCCGCGTACCAGCCGGAGCCGGGCATGGCGGTCGCCCTCGAAGGACAGCACCACGTCCACCAGGTGCTCCAGCAGCCGGGGCCCGGCGATCGCCCCGTCCTTGGTGACGTGGCCGACCAGCAGGGTCGCCATGCCGCGCTCCTTGGAGGCGCGGATCAGCGCCCCGGCGACCTCGCGGACCTGCGCCATGCCGCCGGGCGCGCCCTCGATCTCGGGCGAGGCCACGGTCTGCACGGAGTCCAGCACGAGCAGGGACGGCTTGACCGCGTCCAGATGACCGAGGACCGCGGACAGGTCGGTCTCGGCGGCCAGGTACAGATGGTCGTTGATCGCCCGGATCCGGTCGGCGCGCATCCGGACCTGGCTCGCGGACTCCTCCGCGGTGACGTAGAGCGTGCGGTGCTCGTCGCTCGCCGCCTTGGCCGCCACGTCCAGCAGCAGGGTGGACTTGCCCACACCGGGCTCGCCCGCCAGCAGCACGACGGCACCGGGCACGAGACCGCCGCCCAGCACCCGGTCCAGCTCGCCGACGCCGGTCGAGCGGGCGGTGGCCTGCCGGCTGTCGACCTGGCCGATCGGGAGCGCGGCGGTGGAGACGCGGCCGGCCGCCGTGGTGCGCACCGCGGGGGCGCCGCCGAACTCCTCGACCGTCCCCCACGCCTGGCACTCGGGGCAGCGGCCGAGCCACTTGGCGGTCGTCCAGCCGCATTCGGTGCAGCGGTAGGACGGCCGGTCCTTCGCGGATTTCGTACGGGTGGCCATGGCGCCACCGTATAGGTGACCTCGGACAGTGCCGTCCGGCGCGGTGCGGCGGGGGAGCGCACGCCCCCGCACGCCCCCTCCGGTCCGGCCCGATCCCCGTCCAGCCGCGTCCGATCCCGGCCGCTTTTACGCGATACGTTCACCCGAAAGGGTTAAATCTACGCAAGGGGCGCCAGAGGTACGCCCCGTCCTGCCTACGGTCGCAAGGTGACGAGCAGCAGGCTGGAGACACCCGCGAGCCCCCCCGGCGCACACCGGACGCAGCACCGTGCGCCCCACTCTTCACCGAAGAAGCCTCCTGCCCGTTACGAACCGCACCTGGACGGCCTGTTCACCTACTGCCTCTCCGTGCTCTGCGACCACGACGCCGCCACCGACGCGCTCGGCGGCGTGCTCGCCCTGGCGGAACGGCAGGGCGGACGGTGTCCATCGGACGAGGAGGAACGCAAGACCTGGCTGTACGCGCTGGCCAGGTGGACGTGCCTGCGCAGGCTCACCGAACAGAAGCAGGGCCGCCAGGCCCACCGCCGCCACGACCGGACACCGGCGGGCGGGCAGCACGGGAAGCCGGTGCGGTCGGTGCGCGCAGGACGGCGTACGCCCCCGCCTCCGGTGGCCGCCCACCCACCGAGGACCCCCACCGCGCCGCCCCGGTCCGCGGCGCCGCAGTCCGCGCCCGCCCCGGAGACCCCCGCCGCCGCCGAGGCGCACCGCCGCGAGCTGGCCCAGCTGGCCTGGCCCGAGGCCGCGGGCACCACCCCCGAACAGCGGGAGGCGCTGGAGCTCGCGGTACGGCACCGGCTCACCCCGGTCGCGGTCGCCGCGGTCCTGGGCATGGAGGCCGCCGCCGCCAGGGAGCTCCTGGCCGCGGCCGCCTGCGAGGTCGAGCGGACCAGGGCCGCGCTCGCCGTCGTCGAGTCCGGCGGCTGTCCCGCGGCGGGCAGGCTCACCGGGGACCGGCGCGTGCTGCTCTCCGCCACCCTGCGCCGCGAGCTCGTGCGGCATGTGGACGACTGCCCCCGCTGCCGTCGCGCCGCCGAGCGGGCCGACGCCGAGGGCCCGTGGCCGGGGGCGGCCGTCACCCCGGCCGCCGCGCTGGCGGTCGTCGAGGCGCCGCGTCCGTCTGCGTACGTGGCCATGATCCATGCCCAGAAGAACCAGAAGAATCGGTCCGCCACTCCGCGGTTCGACCGGGCGGGCTTCCCGATGGCCCCCAAGGACCACGCCGCGCGCCGGGACCGGCTGCGGTCGAGGGTCATGACGACCACGGTGGTCGCCACGGTCGTCGCGGCCCCCGTCATCGCCCTGTGGTCCGCCTACCGGGGCGCACCGCTCACCGGCGAGGGCCACGACGGCTCCGCGGTCACCGCGACCGAGACGGACGGCAGCCGCGGCGGCGACCCGTACGAGCGCTACGAGAACGCGGGCAACGCCACCCCCGAGTCCGGCCCCCGTTTCACCGACGAGGGCCTCCCGGACGTCTCGGCGGAGGTCATCAGCGTGGACACCCAGGCGGGCCCGGACGGCGGACGGCACCGCACGGGCGGGCTCACCGTCGAGGCGCGCCCCTCCGGCTCCACGACGATGATCACCCTGACCGCGTCGAAGGCCGGCCCGGTCGCCTGGTCGGCCCGCACCGACGCGTCCTGGCTGCGCCTCAGCAGCTCCTCCGGGGAGCTCGCAGCGGGCGGCAGCGTCACGATCCGCGTCCTCGTCGACCACGGGCGCGAACCGGCTTCGCCCTGGACGGCACGGGTCGCCCTCGCCCCGTCGGGGTCGGTCGTCGCGATTCACGGCAACGGCGCGAAGCGCCCCTCGGGCGTCCGGCCGCACCCCTCGCACCCGCCGCGGCCGAGCGGCTCGCTCCACCCGCGCCCGCCCGTGCCCTCGGACCCGCCGCCGTCCTCGCCGGATCCCACGGAGCCGACACCGGACCCGACCGAACCGACGCCCGGCCCGACGGATCCCACCACGACGCCGACGGACCCGGGCGAGCCGAGCCCGTCCCCGAGTCCGCCGGCCCCGAGCGGCCCGGGAAAGAGCCCGAGCGTCCCGCCCCCGGCGAACTGAACCGCCACGGGCGGAACGGCCCCTCCCGGCCCGCAGACCGCGCGGGCTACACCGGGTCGGCCGGGTGCGGTGCCATCGGCAGCAGCGCGGAGAGCCGCTCCTCGCACAGCACGACCAGCCGGTCGTACGCCTCCTTGCCCATCAGCTCGGTCAGCTCGGGCCGGTAGGACACGTACACCGGCTCCCCGGCACCGTGCGCCGACGTCGCCGAGGTGCACCACCAGTGCAGGTCATGGCCCCCGGGCCCCCAGCCCCTGCGGTCGTACTCACCGATCGTGACCTGGAGCACCCGGGTGTCGTCGGGCCGGTCGATCCAGTCGTACGTCCGCCGCACCGGCAGCTGCCAGCACACGTCCGGCTTGGTCTCCAGCGGCTCCTTGCCCTCCCGCAGCGCCAGGATGTGCAGCGAGCAGCCGGCCCCCGCCGCGAAGCCGGGCCGGTTCTGGAAGATGCACGAACCCTCCCAGCGCCGCGTCTGGCGCTCCCCGTCGTCGTCGGTCTGCACCCAGCCCGACTCCGTACCCACGTCGTGGAACTGCCACAGGTCGGGGGTCAGCCGGGCCACATGACCGGCCACCCGCTTCTCGTCGTCCTCGTCGGAGAAGTGGGCGCCCAGCGTGCAGCACCCGTCGTCCGCGCGGCCGGCCTGGATGCCCTGGCAGCCACTGCCGAAGATGCAGCTCCACCTGGACGTCAGCCAGGTCAGGTCGCAGCGGAAGACCTGCTCGTCGTCGGCGGGGTCCGGAAACTCCACCCACGCCCGCGCGAAGTCGATCCCCGTCTCGTCGGACCCCTCGGGTCCCTTTGCTTCCGGCCGCTGCATCTCCTGCTTCGTTTTCTGCTTCTTCGTGACTTTGTCCGGCTTCGCCTTTTTCGTCTTTGGCACGCGCCAAGAGTAAGTCGGCAGCCGCAGTAGCGTTCTGCGTATGAGACTCGGAGTCCTCGACGTGGGGTCGAACACGGTTCATCTGCTGGTGGTGGACGCCCACCCCGGCGCCCGCCCGCTGCCCGCGCACTCGCACAAGGCGGAGCTGCGCCTGGCCGAGCTCCTGGACGAGGACGGCGCGATCGGCCCGCTCGGCGTGGACCGGCTGGTGGCGACGGTCGCGGACGCGGCCCAGGCCGCCGAGGACAAGGGCTGCGAGGACGTGCTGGCGTTCGCCACCTCCGCGGTACGGGAGGCGGGCAACGCCGACACCGTGCTGGCCCGGGTGCGGGACGAGACGGGCATCGACCTCACCGTTCTCAGCGGGGCGGAGGAGGCCCGGCTCACCTTCCTCGCCGCCCGCCGCTGGTTCGGCTGGTCGGCGGGCAAGCTGCTGGTCCTGGACATCGGCGGGGGCTCGCTGGAGATCGCGTACGGCATCGACGAGGAGCCGGACGCGGCGGTGTCGCTGCCGCTCGGCGCCGGACGGCTCACGGCCGGCCGGCTGCGGGGCGATCCGCCGGACCCGGTGGAGGTGCGGGCGCTGCGCCGGCACGTACGGGCGAGCATCGCCCGCAGCGTCGGCGAGTTCACCCGCTTCGGGCGCCCCGACCATGTCGTGGCCACCTCCAAGACCTTCAAGCAGCTCGCCAGGATCGCCGGCGCCGCCCGCTCCACCGAGGGGCTGTACGTGCAGCGCACCCTCAGCCGCAAGGCGCTGGAAGAGTGGGTGCCGAAGCTGGCCGCGATGACGGTCGAGGAGCGCGGCCGCCTCCCCGGCGTGTCCGACGGACGGTCCGCACAGCTGCTGGCCGGGGCACTGGTCGCGGAGGGCGCGATGGACCTCCTGGGCGTCGAGGAGCTGGAGATCTGCCCCTGGGCGCTGCGCGAGGGCGTCATCCTGCGCCGCCTGGACCACCTGCCGACGCGGGACGCGGCGGCCCTGGCCTGAGGGCCGCCCCGTACGGGTGCGGGAGGGCCATGGCCCTTCTCACTTTCAGCCGGGCTCCCCCGTCGCCGCGCACCGGGGCCCGTACGCTGTCTGCGTGGCAGAACCAGTGGTGCGCATCCCGGATGCGAAGGTCGCCCTCTCGACGGCCTCCGTCTATCCGGAGTCGACGGCGACGGCCTTCGAGATCGCCGCGCGCCTGGGGTACGACGGCGTCGAGGTCATGGTCTGGACCGACCCCGTCAGCCAGGACATCGAGGCGCTGCGCCGGCTCTCGGACTACCACCAGGTGCCGATTCTGGCCGTTCACGCGCCCTGTCTGCTGATCACCCAGCGCGTCTGGTCCACCGACCCCTGGGTCAAGCTCCAGCGGGCCCGCGCCGCCGCCGAGAAGCTCGGCGCCTCGACCGTGGTCGTCCACCCGCCGTTCCGCTGGCAGCGGCAGTACGCGCGTGACTTCGTCACCGGGATCTGGCGGATGGCGGACGAGACGGACGTGCGGTTCGCCGTCGAGAACATGTACCCGTGGCGCTACCGGGACCGGGAGATGCTCGCGTACGCCCCCGACTGGGACGTCACCAACGACGACTACCGGCACTTCACCGTGGACCTCTCGCACACCGCGACCGCCCGCACGGACGGCATCGCCATGGTGGACCGGATGGGCGACCGGCTGGCCCACGTCCACCTCGCGGACGGCAAGGGTTCGGCCAAGGACGAGCACCTGGTGCCCGGCCGGGGCGACCAGCCCTGCGCGGAGCTCCTCGAGCGGCTGGCCCGTACCGGCTTCGGCGGCCACGTCGTCGTCGAGGTCAACACCCGCCGGGCGATGTCCACCGCGGAGCGCGAGGCCGACCTGGCCGAGGCGCTGGCCTTCACCCGGCTGCACCTCGCGTCGCCCGCCGCCCGGACCCCGCGCCCGTGACCGAGGGCGACGGGAGCCCGCCCCCGCCCCCCAGACGCCGCGGGCGCCCCTCGCGTACCGAGGCGGGCACCGGCCCCGACACCCGCACCCGCATCCTGGCGGCGGCCCGCACCGAGTTCGCCGAGCGCGGCTACGACAAGACGTCGGTGCGCGGCATCGCGAAGGCGGCCGGCGTGGACGCGGCGCTGGTCCACCACTACTTCGGTACGAAGGACGAGGTCTTCGCCGCCGCGATCGAGGTCTCCTTCGAACCCGCCCTGGTCCTCCCGGACATCCTCGGCAGCAGCCCGGAGGGCCTGGGGGAGCGGCTGGCCCGCTACTTCATCGGCGTGTGGGAGAACCCGGTCTCCCGCGCCCCGCTCCTGGCCGTCATGCGTTCCGCGATGACGCACGAGGCGGCGGCGAAGGTCCTGCGCGTCTTCGTGCTGCGACGCCTCCTGGACCGGATCGCGGACCGGCTGGACGTCCCCGACGCCACCTTCCGCGCGGAGCTGGCCGCGTCGCACATGGTCGGCATCGCGGTACTGCGCTACGTGATCCAGGCGGAGCCGCTGGCATCGGCGGACCCGGAAAAGATCATCGCCATGGTGGCCCCCACCCTCCAGCGCTACCTGACAACGGACTGACCCGCCCGCGTGTATCCAGCCCCGCCGGCGATTGAGGAGCGGGGTCCGGAGCCCCGGTTACGGAAGGGACGGGCAGCCCGCAGGCGCACCCCGATCCCGGATCCCGGACACCCCGTCCGGATCCTGGCGCCGGAGGCGTACGCTCGAAACCAGTCTTTTCTGTCGAAGGAGCGAGAGACGATGCCCCAGCTGAGGTCCCGCACTGTCACCCACGGCCGCAACATGGCGGGCGCCCGCGCCCTTATGCGGGCCTCGGGCGTAGCGAGCGAGGACATCGGCAAGCCGATCATCGCGGTCGCCAACTCCTTCACGGAGTTCGTCCCCGGCCACACCCACCTCGCCCCCGTCGGCCGGATCGTCTCCGAGGCGATTCTGGCTGCGGGCGCGGTGCCCCGCGAGTTCAACACCATCGCGGTCGACGACGGCATCGCGATGGGCCACGCCGGGATGCTCTACAGCCTCCCGTCCCGCGACCTGATCGCCGACTCCGTCGAGTACATGGTCGAGGCGCACTGCGCGGACGCGCTGATCTGCATCTCGAACTGCGACAAGATCACCCCCGGCATGCTGATGGCCGCGATGCGCCTCAACATCCCCACGGTCTTCGTCTCCGGCGGCCCGATGGAGGCCGGCAAGGCCACCCTCGTGGACGGCACGGTCCGCAAGCTCGACCTGGTCAACGCGATCAGCGACGCGGTCGACGAGAGCATCTCCGACGAGGACATGCTCCGCATCGAGGAGAACGCCTGCCCCACCTGCGGCAGTTGTTCCGGCATGTTCACCGCCAACTCGATGAACTGCCTGACCGAGGTCCTGGGCCTCTCCCTCCCCGGCAACGGCTCCGTCCTCGCCACGCACACCGCCCGCAAGGCGCTGTACGAGGAGGCCGGCCGCACGGTCGTCGAGATCACCAAGCGCTACTACGAGCAGGACGACGAGACGGTCCTGCCCCGCGCCATCGGCACCCGCGCCGCGTTCGACAACGCGATGGCGCTGGACATCGCCATGGGCGGTTCGACCAACACGATCCTGCACCTGCTGGCCGCCGCCGAGGAGGCGCAGCTGGCGTACGACCTGGACGACATCAACGAGGTCTCGCGCCGGGTCCCGTGCCTGTCCAAGGTGGCGCCCAACGTGGCGCCCGGCGGCACGTACTACATGGAGGACATCCACCGGGCCGGCGGCATCCCCGCCATCCTCGGTGAGCTCCACCGAGGCGGACTGCTGAACGAGGACGTGCACTCCGTGCACTCCGACACCCTGGCCGAGTGGCTCAAGAACTGGGACATCCGAGGCGGCTCACCGTCGCCCGAGTCCGTCGAGCTGTGGCACGCCGCCCCCGGCTGCGTCCGTTCCGCGACCGCCTTCTCGCAGTCCGAGCGCTGGGACACCCTCGACCTGGACGCGGCCGGCGGCTGCATCCGGGACGTGGCGCACGCGTACTCCAAGGACGGCGGCCTCGCGGTCCTCAAGGGCAACCTCGCCGTGGACGGCTGCGTCGTGAAGACGGCCGGCGTCGACGAGTCGATCTGGACCTTCGAGGGCCCGGCGGTCGTCTGCGAGTCGCAGGAGGAGGCCGTCGACAAGATCCTCCGCAAGGAGATCGAGCACGGCGACGTCGTCGTCATCCGCTACGAGGGCCCGCGCGGCGGCCCCGGCATGCAGGAGATGCTCTACCCCACCTCCTTCCTCAAGGGCCGTGGCCTCGGCAAGACCTGCGCCCTGGTCACGGACGGCCGCTTCTCCGGCGGTACGTCGGGCCTGTCCATCGGCCACGCCTCTCCGGAGGCCGCGTCCGGCGGCACGATCGCGCTGGTCGAGGACGGTGACCGGATCAGGATCGACATCCCGAACCGCTCGATCGAGCTCCTGGTCCCGGAGGCCGAGCTGGCCACCCGCCGGGAGGCGCTGAACGGCGTGTACGCCCCGAAGGACCGCGACCGCAAGGTCTCGGCGGCGCTGCGGGCCTACGCGGCCATGGCGACGAGCGCGGACCGAGGCGCCGTCCGCGACGTCTCCAAGCTCGGCTGACGCCCGTCGGCACACCCTCGCTCCACCGTCCGGCCCCTCTCGCGAGGGGCCGGACGCGGTTGCGCCCCTGCGGCTTCCCGCCGTGGCCCGAGAACGACTCCGTGTGACCGGCCGATCGCAGTAAGCTCGCCCTCTTGCCATGTATGACCATGATTGGGGGAGTATGCGCACTTCCGTACGCAGCTCAGTAGTCATCGCGTCAGCCGTCACCGCCCTCGCGGCCCTCGGCGCGGCTCCGGCCGGTGCGGCTCCGGCCGCCGCCACTCCGGCCGGCGTCTGCGGATCCGGGTACACCCAGGTCGACTCGCACGTGTTCAAGGACTCGTCGACCGAACTCGCCCGCGTCTACCTGCTCTACAACGCGAGCACCAAGTTCAACTGCGTGGTCACCTTCCACTCCACGGCCACCAGCGGCCAGGCGCTGACCACCGGCGCCTGGCTCGACGTGGACGGGGACGGCAAGGAGCAGGTAAAGGACCAGGGAAGGTACTCCTCCTACGCGGGTCCGGTCCGGCTCGCCGCAGGCAGCCACTGCGTGAAGTGGGGCGGCCTGATCGAGACGGCTGCCGGTACGTACACGTACACGAGCCCGTGGAGTCACTGCGGCTGACGTGTGACGGCGCTGCGTCCGTGAGAGCGGTCGCAGCGCCACGGCTCCGGCCCTGGGACAATCGACCTCGTGAGCGAGAACAGCGAGACCCCCGACGAGACCGCGCCCGGCACCACCGAGTCCGCGACGGTGCCCGCCGGTGCCGGCGCGACGGCCCCCGGCCCGCAGCCCGAGCCCATCCGCTTCTTCGGCACGACCTGGGTCGCCCACGACGGCA
Source organism: Streptomyces sp. 840.1 (assembly GCF_003751445.1). Taxonomy (NCBI): domain Bacteria; kingdom Bacillati; phylum Actinomycetota; class Actinomycetes; order Kitasatosporales; family Streptomycetaceae; genus Streptomyces; species Streptomyces sp. 840.1. The sequence goes on from NZ_RJUU01000001.1 coordinate 2,806,132, forward strand.
ACTACGGGCTCCGCCGCATCGGAGCGGCCGTCGGCTCGCTCGCCGCGGCGGCCGCGTCCTGCTTCGTGCTGCGGTTCGCCTACCAGGGCCTGGAGATCGCCGACGTCGGCAGCTTCGTCGGCATCCTGGTCGTCCTGATGTTCGCCGTCTGCAGCGCGATCGCCTTCCGCAAGACCTGGGAGGGCTTCAGCAGCCGTCCGGCCGACCCCGCCCGCGAGGACAACCTGCGCGGCCTCAAGACCATCGGCTTCATCGGCGGGCTGCTCGCCTACTTCATCCGTACGTTCTCCGAGGCCCCGGGCGAGAAGCTCCGGCGCGCGGAGTACGAGGCGGCGCAGGTCCGGTACGCGAAGCGCCGTTCGGCCAGGACCGGCAATCCGGCGGCCCGCAGGACGGCCAAGGCGAAGAAGGCCCGCCGCAAGTAACCCGCCCCACCGCGGCAGGCGCCACGCGGCCAGTGCCCCGCCCCGGCCGCCCCGCCCCGGCGCCACGCCGCGAACGCCTCGCCCCGGCAGGGCCGCCGAGGCCACGATGGCCGCATGGCCACTACAAGTACCCCTGACCCCGTGCCCCCGCGCGCCCTGTCGTTCGACCGGGCCGCCGCCCAGTACGGCGCGGCCCGCCCCGGCTACCCGGACGCCCTCCTGGACGCCGTCGAGGAACTCGCCGGCCGGCCCCTGCGGGGAGCCCGCACCCTCGACGTCGGGGCGGGCACCGGCATCTCGACCCGCCGCCTCCACGGCCGGGGCGCCGCCGTCGTCGCCGTCGAGCCGGGCCCCGGGATGGCGGCGGAGCTCCGCAGGACCCTGCCGGACGTCCCGCTGGTGCGGGGCGACGGCAACCGCCTCCCCTTCGCCGGGGCCTCGGCCGACCTGATCACGTACGCCCAGTCCTGGCACTGGACCGACCCCGCGCGTTCCGCCCCCGAGGCGATGCGCGTCCTGCGGCCGGGCGGCGCGCTGGCCCTGTGGTGGAACGTCGCCGACCCCGGCATCGGCTGGATCGCGGAACAGGGCGCGCGACTGCTCGCCTTCTTCACCGCCGAGATGCCCGAGCTGTCCGAGGTGACCGGCTCCGGAGCGACGGCCGGTTCCGGAGCGCCGACCGGCCCCGCAGCGACGGCCGGCCCCGCAGCGCCGGCGCCCGCGGCTGCGAACACCGGCGTCCACGGCTCGCCCGTCTCCGCCCGCGACCTGCCGTCCGGGCTCACGTTCGTACACCGCCGGCTGCCCTGGACCCGGCGCGTCCCCCTCGCCACCCACCTCGCCAACCTCGGCAGCCACTCCGCCTTCCTGGTCCTCGGTGACGAGCCCGCCCGCCGCTTCCTCGACGAGGAGCGCGCGCACCTCGCACGCATCTTCCCGGGCGGCACCGTGGAGGAGGCGTATGCCGTCGAGCTGAGCGTGGCCATCCGCTGAACCGGCGCACCTCACCGCACAGCGGCGCCCGGCTCCCTTGACGGAGACATGCCGCGAGGACAGAATTCATCACATGATGAATTCTCCGGGCGCCGCCATCGAGGCCCGCGGCCTCACCGTCGTACGAGGCAGCCGCACCGTCCTCAAAGGCCTCGGCTTCACCGTCGAACCCGGCAGGATCACCGGGCTCCTCGGCCCCTCCGGCTGCGGCAAATCCACCCTGATGCGCGCCGTCGTCGGCACCCAGGCCAAGGTCACCGGCACCCTCGACGTCCTGGGCAGCCCGGCGGGCCACCCCGCACTCCGGCCACGGATCGGCTACGTCACCCAGGCGCCCTCCGTCTACACGGACCTCACCGTCCGGCAGAACCTGGACTACTTCGCGGCGATCCTGCAGCCGGGCCGCCGCCACCGCGACGCCCGCCGCGAAGCCGTCACCCGGGCGATCACCGAAGTCGACCTGACCAGCCACTCCACCGCCCTCGCCGGCACGCTCTCCGGCGGCCAGCGCACCCGCGTCTCCCTGGCCGTGGCGCTGCTCGGCACCCCCGAACTCCTCGTCCTCGACGAACCCACCGTCGGCCTCGACCCGGTGCTCCGCCGCGATCTGTGGAGCCTCTTCCACAGCCTCGCCGCCGACCGGGGCACCACCCTCCTCGTCTCCTCGCACGTCATGGACGAGGCCGAGCGCTGCCACCGCCTGCTCCTGATGCGCGAGGGCGAGATCCTCGCCGACGACACCCCCGAGGCACTGCGCACCGCCGCCCGCACCGAGACCGTCGAAGAAGCCTTCCTCCACCTGGTCGACGCGGCCGCCACCCGTCAGGAGAACGCCCGATGAGCACGACGACCACCCGGACCACCCAGAGCCCCGGGACCACCGCGGCCGCCGCCACCTCACCCCTCAGCGCCGCCCGCACCCTGGCCACCACCGCCCGCGTCCTGCGCCAACTGGCACACGACCCCCGCACCATCGCACTGCTCCTGCTGATCCCGGTCGTCATGATCACGCTGCTGCGGTACGTCTTCGACGGCAGCCCCCGCACCTTCGACTCCATCGGCGCCTCGCTGCTCGGCATCTTCCCGCTGATCACGATGTTCCTGGTGACGTCGATCGCCACCCTGCGCGAGCGCACCTCGGGCACCCTCGAACGGCTCCTCGCCATGCCGCTCGGCAAGGGCGACCTGATCGCCGGCTACGCCCTCGCCTTCGGCGCCGTCGCCGTCGTCCAGTCGCTCCTGGCCACCGGCCTCTCGGTGTGGGTGCTCGGCCTGGACGTCACCGGGTCCCCGTGGCTGCTGCTCCTGGTCGCGGTGCTCGACGCCCTGCTCGGCACGGCGCTCGGCCTGTTCGTCTCGGCCTTCGCCGCGTCCGAGTTCCAGGCCGTCCAGTTCATGCCGGCCGTGATCTTCCCGCAGCTCCTGCTCTGCGGGCTGTTCATCGCCCGCGACCGGATGGCACCCGTCCTCGAAGCGATCTCGAACGTCCTGCCCATGTCGTACGCCGTGGACGGCATGAACGAGGTCCTCCACCACGCGGACGTCACCGGCGACTTCGTCCGCGACGTCTCGGTCGTGGCGGGCTGCGCCCTTCTCGTACTCGCCCTCGGTGCGGCCACCCTGCGCCGCCGCACCACCTGACGGGCCGGTGCGAGGATGGCGGGCACGAGTACCGAGAACAGCCGGCACCGCCGGCACCGCCCGGAGGGTGAAACCGCATGACCCAGACAGTCGCAGTCCTCGGCACCGGCAAGATCGGCGAGGCCCTGCTCAGCGGCATGATCCGGGCCGGGTGGCGTCCGGCGAACCTGCTCGTCACCACCCGCCGCTCGGAGCGCGCCGAGGAGCTCCGCAACCGCTACGGGGTCGACTCCGTCAGCAACGCCGAAGCCGCCGCCCGCGCCGACATCCTCATCCTCGCGGCCAAGCCCCAGGACATGGGCCGCCTCCTCGACGAGCTCTCCGCCCACGTCACCGCCGACCGCCTGGTCATCAGCGCGGCGGCCGGCATCACGACCGCCTTCATCGAGGACCGCCTCACCGAGGGCACCCCGGTTGTCCGCGTCATGCCGAACACCCCCGTCCTGGTCGACGAGGGCATGTCCGTCATCTCCGCGGGCAGCCACGCCACCGGCGCCCACCTCGCCACCGCCGAGGCGATCTTCGGCGGGGTCGGCAAGACCCTGCGCGTCCCGGAGTCCCAGCAGGACGCGGCCACCGCGCTCTCCGGCTCGGGCCCCGCCTACTTCTACTTCCTGGTCGAGGCGATGACCGACGCCGGAATCCTGCTGGGTCTGCCCCGCGCCCAGGCCCACGACCTGATCGTCCAGGCCGCCATCGGCGCCGCCGTGATGCTCCGCGACAGCGGCGAACACCCGGTCAAGCTCCGCGAGGCCGTCACCAGCCCGGCCGGCACCACGATCAGCGCCATCCGCGAACTGGAGAACCACGGCGTACGCGCCGCCCTCATCGCCGCCCTCGAAGCTGCCCGCGACCGCAGCCGCGAGCTCGCCTCCGGCAACGGCTGACCTACCGGGCGGCGGCGATCAGCTCCGCACTGCGCACCACCTTCGCGAACCCACCGCCGTGCAGCGTCACGGCGGTGGCCCGCGCCAGCTCCTCGGCCCCGAGCGTCCACCCCCACGGCCCCACCCCGTCGAAGGTGTACGTCGCGTCCAGCGCGAAGAACACCTCGTACCCGAGGTTCCCCGCCATCCGGGCCGTCGTCTCCGCGCACATGTTGGTCTGGATACCGGCCACCACCAGCTGCCGCACTCCGCCCCCGCCCAGCCAGTCCGCCAGATCCGGCGTGCCGTAGAACGCCGAGTTCACGCTCTTCGTCACCAGCAGCTCGGGCCCACCGCCCTTGCCGCGCCGCTCCTCCACGTACGACTTGAAGCCGTTCCCCGGATATCCCGTCCGCAGCGGCGAATCCGGCTTGGGCGAGTCATGCCGTACGAAGGCGACCGGACGCCCGCTCGCCTGCCAGGCATCGATCAGCCCGGCGATGTTCCCGTCCGCCGAGGGGTTGTTCCTCGGCCCCCAGTACGCCTCCTCCTCGAAGCCCTGCTGTACGTCCACCACTACCAGCGCTGCGTTCTCCGCGATCTCCATGACAGAAATCCTGCCGCGCATCCGCCCGACGGCCCAGAGGCCCAAAAGCCATCGATCGATGCTTTACTGCCACCGTGACGTCAACTCCCGCTCCTGCCCCTGCCGACACCACGCGGATCGCCCTCGTCTCCTTCCCGGGCATCCGCGCGTTCGACGTCTCGGTCATCACGGAGGTCTGGGGCGTGGACCGGACGGACCGCGGAGTCCCGCCGTTCGAGCTGCGCCGCACCGCGGCCGCCACCGCGCCCATCCCGCTGCGCGGCGGACTCTCCCTCACCCCCGACCGCACGCTGAGCTGGCTGGCCCGCGCCGACCTGATCGTCGTGCCGGGCCTCGACGACCACGTGACGCCGGCGCCGGAACCGGTCCTCGAAGCGCTGCGCCGCGCGCACAGCCGCTCCACGCCGATCGCCGCGCTCTGCGGAGGCGCCTTCACCCTCGCCCAGGCCGGCCTCCTCGACGGGCGACGAGCGGTCACCCACTGGAACCTCACCGACCTCCTGCGCACCCACCACCCCGGCGTCACCGTCGTTCCCGACGCCCTCTTCGTCCACGACGACAATCTCTGGACCTCGGCGGGCACGGCAGCCGGCATCGACCTCTGCCTCCATCTCGTCCGTACGGTCCACGGCGCCGAGACCGCGGCGACGATCGCGCGTTCGATGGTCACGGCCCCGTTCCGTACCGGCACCCAGGCACAGTTCATCGAGCACCCGACCCCGCACACGGACCGCGACGCCGACACCCTCGCCGCCGTACGCGCCTTCGCCCTGACCCATCTGGCCGAACCGCACACGGTGGCGGAGCTCGCCGCCCGCGCCGGCATGTCCTCGCGCTCCTTCGCGCGCCACTTCCAGGCGACCACCGGCACGACGCCCCTGCGCTGGCTGATCACCCAGCGCATCGCCGCAGCTCAGAAGCTGCTGGAGCGCACCGACCTGCCCCTGCCCGAGGTGGCCCGTCGCACGGGCTTCGGCAGCGAGATCACCATGCGCCAGCACTTCGCGACCCACCTGGCCACCAGCCCTCGCGACTACCGGCTGGCCTTCCACCGCAGCCCACCGAGGGCCGGGGTTGACACGCCCGGCCCACATCCGTAATGTGCTCCGAGTTGTCCGACGTGAGCGCCGACCCCGGTCGGTCCCCGGACAGCGATTCCGCAGTAACCACAACGAGTGAGCGACAGCTGTCGCCTGTCTCCGCGTGCGCATTCGCGAAATGAGGAATCCACGTTCGAAGGAACGTGACCCCGATTAGCGTCGGGGCCCTGGATTCCGCTAATGTCTCACTCGTCGGAACGGCCCAACAGCCGGGAAGACAAGCCCCACTGACTGGGAATCAGGCCCGAAAGGATCTGATAGAGTCGGACTCGCCGGAAAGGGAAACGCGAAAGCGAAGAACTGGAAAGCGAAAATGCGAGGCCCGCTTCGACCGGGAATCGGACACGAAAGAGTCTGATAGAGTCGGAAACGCAAGACCGAAGGGAAGCGCCCGGAGGAAAGTCGCAGAAAATGTTCTGCGGTGAGTACAAAGGAAGCGTCCGTTCCTTGAGAACTCAACAGCGTGCCAAAAGTCAACGCCAGATACGTTGATACCCCGACCTACTTCGGTAGGTTCGAGGTTCCTTTGAAAGTCCTGGCAGACCACACTAGTGGTTCTACCAGGCAATGCACATAGCGAGGACACAGTGAACAGTCGGTCTTATTCCGACTCGACTGTTCCGCTCTCGTGGTGTGGTCCCGATTACGGGAAAACATTCACGGAGAGTTTGATCCTGGCTCAGGACGAACGCTGGCGGCGTGCTTAACACATGCAAGTCGAACGATGAAGCCCTTCGGGGTGGATTAGTGGCGAACGGGTGAGTAACACGTGGGCAATCTGCCCTTCACTCTGGGACAAGCCCTGGAAACGGGGTCTAATACCGGATAATACTTTCCCTCTCATGGGGGAAGGTTAAAAGCTCCGGCGGTGAAGGATGAGCCCGCGGCCTATCAGCTAGTTGGTGGGGTAATGGCCTACCAAGGCGACGACGGGTAGCCGGCCTGAGAGGGCGACCGGCCACACTGGGACTGAGACACGGCCCAGACTCCTACGGGAGGCAGCAGTGGGGAATATTGCACAATGGGCGAAAGCCTGATGCAGCGACGCCGCGTGAGGGATGACGGCCTTCGGGTTGTAAACCTCTTTCAGCAGGGAAGAAGCGAAAGTGACGGTACCTGCAGAAGAAGCGCCGGCTAACTACGTGCCAGCAGCCGCGGTAATACGTAGGGCGCAAGCGTTGTCCGGAATTATTGGGCGTAAAGAGCTCGTAGGCGGCTTGTTGCGTCGGTTGTGAAAGCCCGGGGCTTAACCCCGGGTCTGCAGTCGATACGGGCAGGCTAGAGTGTGGTAGGGGAGATCGGAATTCCTGGTGTAGCGGTGAAATGCGCAGATATCAGGAGGAACACCGGTGGCGAAGGCGGATCTCTGGGCCATTACTGACGCTGAGGAGCGAAAGCGTGGGGAGCGAACAGGATTAGATACCCTGGTAGTCCACGCCGTAAACGTTGGGAACTAGGTGTTGGCGACATTCCACGTCGTCGGTGCCGCAGCTAACGCATTAAGTTCCCCGCCTGGGGAGTACGGCCGCAAGGCTAAAACTCAAAGGAATTGACGGGGGCCCGCACAAGCAGCGGAGCATGTGGCTTAATTCGACGCAACGCGAAGAACCTTACCAAGGCTTGACATATACCGGAAAGCATCAGAGATGGTGCCCCCCTTGTGGTCGGTATACAGGTGGTGCATGGCTGTCGTCAGCTCGTGTCGTGAGATGTTGGGTTAAGTCCCGCAACGAGCGCAACCCTTGTTCTGTGTTGCCAGCATGCCCTTCGGGGTGATGGGGACTCACAGGAGACTGCCGGGGTCAACTCGGAGGAAGGTGGGGACGACGTCAAGTCATCATGCCCCTTATGTCTTGGGCTGCACACGTGCTACAATGGCCGGTACAATGAGCTGCGATGCCGCGAGGCGGAGCGAATCTCAAAAAGCCGGTCTCAGTTCGGATTGGGGTCTGCAACTCGACCCCATGAAGTCGGAGTTGCTAGTAATCGCAGATCAGCATTGCTGCGGTGAATACGTTCCCGGGCCTTGTACACACCGCCCGTCACGTCACGAAAGTCGGTAACACCCGAAGCCGGTGGCCCAACCCCTTGTGGGAGGGAGCTGTCGAAGGTGGGACTGGCGATTGGGACGAAGTCGTAACAAGGTAGCCGTACCGGAAGGTGCGGCTGGATCACCTCCTTTCTAAGGAGCATTTCTTACCAGGGTCTACGGGCTTTGGTCAGAGGCCAGTACACCGGCGAATGTTCGGTGCTGGTTGCTCATGGGTGGAACGTTGACTATTCGGCACGGTTGGCTGGTTTTCGTGAGTACTGCTTCGGCGTGGAAAATGGGAATTGGTTGATCGGGTCGGGCACGCTGTTGGGTATCTGAAGGTACGGCCGTCATGGTCGTCCTTCGGTTGCCGGCCCCAGTGAACTCGCCCGGTAAGGGTGGGGTGATGGGTGGCTGGTCGTTGTTTGAGAACTGCACAGTGGACGCGAGCATCTGTGGCCAAGTTTTTAAGGGCGCACGGTGGATGCCTTGGCACCAGGAACCGATGAAGGACGTGGGAGGCCACGATAGGCCCCGGGGAGCTGTCAACCAAGCTTTGATCCGGGGGTGTCCGAATGGGGAAACCCGGCAGTCGTCATGGGCTGTCACCCGCTGCTGAACACATAGGCAGTGTGGAGGGAACGAGGGGAAGTGAAACATCTCAGTACCCTCAGGAAGAGAAAACAACCGTGATTCCGGGAGTAGTGGCGAGCGAAACTGGATCAGGCCAAACCGTATGCGTGTGATACCCGGCAGGGGTTGCGCATGCGGGGTTGTGGGATCTCTTTTTCACGGTCTGCCGGCTGTGAGACGAGTCAGAAACCGTTGATGTAGGCGAAGGACATGCGAAAGGTCCGGCGTAGAGGGTAAGACCCCCGTAGCTGAAACATTAACGGCTCGTTTAAGAGACACCCAAGTAGCACGGGGCCCGAGAAATCCCGTGTGAATCTGGCGGGACCACCCGTTAAGCCTAAATATTCCCTGGTGACCGATAGCGGATAGTACCGTGAGGGAATGGTGAAAAGTACCGCGGGAGCGGAGTGAAATAGTACCTGAAACCGTGTGCCTACAAGCCGTGGGAGCGTCGCGCGCCGAGTTTACTCGGTGCGTCGTGACTGCGTGCCTTTTGAAGAATGAGCCTGCGAGTTTGCGGTGTGTTGCGAGGTTAACCCGTGTGGGGAAGCCGTAGCGAAAGCGAGTCCGAATAGGGCGATTTAGTAGCGCGCTCAAGACCCGAAGCGGAGTGATCTAGCCATGGGCAGGTTGAAGCGGAGGTAAGACTTCGTGGAGGACCGAACCCACCAGGGTTGAAAACCTGGGGGATGACCTGTGGTTAGGGGTGAAAGGCCAATCAAACTCCGTGATAGCTGGTTCTCCCCGAAATGCATTTAGGTGCAGCGTCGTGTGTTTCTTGCCGGAGGTAGAGCACTGGATAGGCGATGGGCCCTACCGGGTTACTGACCTTAGCCAAACTCCGAATGCCGGTAAGTGAGAGCACGGCAGTGAGACTGTGGGGGATAAGCTCCATGGTCGAGAGGGAAACAGCCCAGAGCATCGACTAAGGCCCCTAAGCGTACGCTAAGTGGGAAAGGATGTGGAGTCGCAGAGACAACCAGGAGGTTGGCTTAGAAGCAGCCACCCTTGAAAGAGTGCGTAATAGCTCACTGGTCAAGTGATTCCGCGCCGACAATGTAGCGGGGCTCAAGCGTACCGCCGAAGTCGTGTCATTCCAGCACATACCCCCAACGGGGGCTGGGATGGGTAGGGGAGCGTCGTGTGCCGGGTGAAGCAGCCGCGGAAGCGAGTTGTGGACGGTTCACGAGTGAGAATGCAGGCATGAGTAGCGATACACACGTGAGAAACGTGTGCGCCGATTGACTAAGGGTTCCTGGGTCAAGCTGATCTGCCCAGGGTAAGTCGGGACCTAAGGCGAGGCCGACAGGCGTAGTCGATGGACAACCGGTTGATATTCCGGTACCCGCTTTGAAACGCCCAATACTGAATCAGGCGATGCTAAGTCCGTGAAGCCGGCCCGATCTCTTCGGAGTTGAGGGTAGTGGTGGAGCCGACGAACCAGACTTGTACTAGGTAAGCGATGGGGTGACGCAGGAAGGTAGTCCAACCCGGGCGGTGGTAGTTCCCGGGGTAAGGGTGTAGGCCGTGTGGTAGGTAAATCCGTCACACATTGAGGCTGAGACCTGATGCCGAGCCGATTGTGGTGAAGTGGATGATCCTATGCTGTCGAGAAAAGCCTCTAGCGAGTTTCATGGCGGCCCGTACCCTAAACCGACTCAGGTGGTCAGGTAGAGAATACCGAGGCGTTCGGGTGAACTATGGTTAAGGAACTCGGCAAAATGCCCCCGTAACTTCGGGAGAAGGGGGGCCATCACTGGTGATCGGATTTACTCCGTGAGCTGGGGGTGGCCGCAGAGACCAGCGAGAAGCGACTGTTTACTAAAAACACAGGTCCGTGCGAAGCCGTAAGGCGATGTATACGGACTGACGCCTGCCCGGTGCTGGAACGTTAAGGGGACCGGTTAGCTGACTTTCGGGTCGGCGAAGCTGAGAACTTAAGCGCCAGTAAACGGCGGTGGTAACTATAACCATCCTAAGGTAGCGAAATTCCTTGTCGGGTAAGTTCCGACCTGCACGAATGGCGTAACGACTTCTCGACTGTCTCAACCATAGGCCCGGTGAAATTGCACTACGAGTAAAGATGCTCGTTTCGCGCAGCAGGACGGAAAGACCCCGGGACCTTTACTATAGTTTGATATTGGTGTTCGGTTCGGCTTGTGTAGGATAGGTGGGAGACTTTGAAGCGGCCACGCCAGTGGTTGTGGAGTCGTCGTTGAAATACCACTCTGGTCGTGCTGGATGTCTAACCTGGGTCCGTGATCCGGATCAGGGACAGTGTCTGATGGGTAGTTTAACTGGGGCGGTTGCCTCCTAAAGAGTAACGGAGGCGCCCAAAGGTTCCCTCAGCCTGGTTGGCAATCAGGTGTTGAGTGTAAGTGCACAAGGGAGCTTGACTGTGAGACCGACGGGTCGAGCAGGGACGAAAGTCGGGACTAGTGATCCGGCAGTGGCTTGTGGAAGCGCTGTCGCTCAACGGATAAAAGGTACCCCGGGGATAACAGGCTGATCTTCCCCAAGAGTCCATATCGACGGGATGGTTTGGCACCTCGATGTCGGCTCGTCGCATCCTGGGGCTGGAGTCGGTCCCAAGGGTTGGGCTGTTCGCCCATTAAAGCGGTACGCGAGCTGGGTTTAGAACGTCGTGAGACAGTTCGGTCCCTATCCGCTGTGCGCGTAGGAATATTGAGAAGGGCTGTCCCTAGTACGAGAGGACCGGGACGGACGAACCTCTGGTGTGCCAGTTGTCCTGCCAAGGGCATGGCTGGTTGGCTACGTTCGGAAAGGATAACCGCTGAAAGCATCTAAGCGGGAAGCCTGCTTCGAGATGAGTATTCCCACCCTCTTGAAGGGTTAAGGCTCCCAGTAGACGACTGGGTTGATAGGCCAGATGTGGAAGCCCGGTAACGGGTGGAGCTGACTGGTACTAATAGGCCGAGGGCTTGTCCTCAGTTGCTCGCGTCCACTGTGTTAGTTCTGAAATAACGAACGGCCGTGTTGTGTTCCGGTGTTGGTTAATTTCATAGTGTTTCGGTGGTCATTGCGTTAGGGAAACGCCCGGTTACATTCCGAACCCGGAAGCTAAGCCTTTCAGCGCCGATGGTACTGCAGGGGGGACCCTGTGGGAGAGTAGGACGCCGCCGAACTCCTTTTAATAGTTAAGCCCCGTGCCCTTGTGGCACGGGGCTTTTCTGCGTTCCGGACAGTTTAAGGTCGAGACATGCGCTACGAACTGGTCATCTTCGACAACGACGGTGTGCTCGTGGACAGCGAGCCGATCTCCAACACCCTCCTGGCCGCCTACCTCACCGAGCTCGGCCACCCCACCACGTACGAGGAGTCCCTCCGCGACTACATGGGGGCCGCCATGCACCGGGTGCACGACCTCGTCGAGGAGCGCGGCGGGGAGAAGCTGCCCGCGGACTTCGACGACACGTTCCACTCGCGGGTGTTCGCCGCGTTCCGGCAGGAGCTGCGGCCCGTACCCGGCGTCGAGGAGGTGCTGGGGGACCTCGTCGCCGAGGGGGTCCCGTACTGCGTCGCCTCCTCCGGCAGCCACGAGCGGATCCGCGTCGGGCACCGCGCAACGGGGCTGGACCAGTGGTTCGAGGAGGAGTGGATCTTCAGCGCCGAGGACGTCGGGCGCGGGAAGCCGGCCCCCGACCTGTTCCTGCACGCCGCCGACCGGATGGGGGTGCCGCCGGAGAGGTGCGTCGTCATCGAGGACAGCCCGCTCGGGGTGGAGGCGGCCAGGGCGGCCGGCATGGACGTGTACGGGTTCACGTCGATGATGCCGGCGGACCGGCTGGCCGGGGTGACCGGGCATTTCTCCGACATGGGCCAGCTGCGGGAATTGCTCGCCTGACACATCTACCCATGGGTAGAAAGTGGCTCTACGCTCGCGCCCATGACAGATGCACGTTTGCGGCACGGCAGAGCTTCCCTCGCGTTGAGCTTCTTCGTGCAAGGCGTCACGTTCGCTTCTCTCGTGACGCGGATCCCCGCCATTCAGGACCGGTACGGGATATCCGACGGCCTGCTGCCCGTGTTCCTCGCCGCCGTGCCGATCCTGGCCGGCGTGGGCAGCGTGGTCACCGAGAAGGTGGTCGCCCGGGTACGGCCGCGCGTGGTGCTGCGGTGGACGCAGCCCGTCGTACTGCTCGCGCTCCTCGGCGTCGGTGCCGGGAGCGAGCTGTGGGCGGCGGCCCTGGCGCTCGGCGTGTTCGGGCTGGCCGTCGGTGCGCTGGACGCGTCCACGAACATGATGGGCGTCAGCCTTCAGCGGGCCTACGGGCGTTCCATCATGCTCGGCTTCCACGCCGCGTACAGCCTGGGCGGGATCGCCGGGGCGTCGATGGCCTGGGCCGGGGCGCACTGGGATCTGTCGCTGCTGGTCTCCTACCTCCCGGTCGTGGTGGTGCTGTTGCCCGTCGCGTTCGTCGGGAGCCGGTGGTACGTCGAGGGGAAGCTGGAGGACGAGGGGCAGGCCGCGGAGAAGGGGAAGCCCGGCTCCGTCTCGTTCAAGCTGCTGATGCCGCTCTGCCTGGTGATGAGCTTCGCGTACATCGGGGACTCGACCGTCTCCAACTGGAGCGCCAAGTACCTGCAGGACGTGCTGGGGAGTTCGGAGCAGCTGTCGACCCTCCCGTACAACGTCTACATGGTGACGACGCTGCTCGGGCGGGCCGTCGGGGACTTCGGGGTGCGGCGGTTCGGGGCGGTCGCCGTGGTGCGGTTCGGGAGCGTGCTGGCCGCGGCCGGGTTCGGTGTGGTGGCCGTCGCAGGCGGTGCCTGGACCGGGATGCTCGGGTTCACCATGCTGGGGTTCGGTCTCTGCGTGATCGTGCCGCAGACCTTCGCGGCCGCCGGGCGGCTGTTCCCCGGTGACAGCGACACCGCGATCGCCCGGCTGAACATCTTCAACTACGTGGGGTTCCTGGTCGGATCACCGCTGGTGGGGGCCATCGGGGACGCCTGGAGCTACCGGGGCGCCATGCTCGTACCGATGGTGCTGGTGCTCGCGATGCTCGTGTACGCCAAATCGTTCGGTACGGAGCCCGCCCGATACGGTGGCGGGCATGAGCGGCCGCGCACAGTTGATGTGGGATGACGCAGTAACGGGATACGACTTCGGGGACAGCCACCCCATGGACCCGGTCAGACTCGCGCTGACGATGGGCCTGGTGCGGGCGTTCGGTCTCGACCGTGCGGTGGACGTGGTGTCGGCCAAGCCCGCCGGGGAGTCCACACTGCGGCTCGTGCACCGCCCGGACTACGTGGCGGCCGTGCGGGCCGCCTCGGCGGACCCGGACCACGCCGACCAGAAGTACGGACTCGGCACGGTGGACGATCCGGCGTTCGCGGGCATGCACGAGGTGTCGTCGCTGATCGCCGGGCAGTCGGTGGCCGCGGCGGAGGCGGTGTGGCGGGGGCGGGCCGGGCACGCGGTGAACTTCAGCGGCGGGCTCCACCACGCCATGCCCGCCGCCGCGTCGGGCTTCTGTATCTACAACGACCCGGCGCTCGCCATCGCACGGCTGCTGGAGCTGGGCGCGGAGCGGGTCGCGTACGTCGATGTGGACGTGCACCACGGGGACGGCGTGCAGGCGGCGTTCTGGGAGGACCCGCGGGTGCTGACCGTCTCGCTGCACGAGCACCCCCGCACCCTCTTCCCGCAGACCGGCTGGCCGGAGGAGACCGGCGCCGGGGCGGGCGAGGGCGGTGCGGTGAACGTGGCGCTGCCGGCCGGGACGGGGGACGCGGGGTGGCTGCGGGCGTTCCACGCGGTGGTGCCGGAGCTCCTCGCGGACTTCCGGCCGCAGGTCCTGGTGACGCAGCACGGGGCCGATACCCACTTCGAGGACCCGCTGGCCCATCTCGCGGTGTCGCTGGACGCCCAGCGGTCGGTGATGGCGGCCTGCCACGACCTCGCCCACGAGTACGCCGACGAGGGTCGCTGGGTGGCGCTCGGCGGCGGGGGCTACGCGGTGGTGGACGTGGTGCCGAGGTCCTGGACGCATCTGGTGGGGATCGCCGCCCACGCCCCCGTGGACCCGGAGTCGGTGATTCCGTCGTCCTGGCGGGACGAGGTCTACGCCAGGACCCGGCAGCTGGGGCCGGCCCGGATGACCGACGGCCGTACCCCGTCGTGGAAGTCGTGGGAGGAGGGGTACGACCCGGCGGACCGGCTGGACCAGGCGGTCCTGGCGAGCCGCCGGGCGGCCTTTCCGCTGCGGGGGCTGCTGACCTGACGCCGGACGCCGGGTGCGGCCGTTACGCCAACTGTGCGGCGCAACCCGGCTTTTGGCCCCCGGGCGGTGCGGGTACGGGAGCATCGGCAGGGTGTTGAGCACCGGAGCGCTGCGCGCGCATCTGCTGGCGGCCCGGCTGGCCGGGCCCGTGGCCACCCCCCGGGAGGTGAGTCTGCGGAGCTATCGGCTGTTCGCGGCCAGGGACCCCCGGGTGACGCTCGGGCTCGACCCGGGACAGGGCTGGGGGGAGCTGGACCTGCTCCGTCTCATGGCCGACAAGTGCGGGGTCTCGGCCGACCCCGCGCACGTATCGGGTCCCGATGTGATCGACCCGGAGCGGACGCTGGCCGGGCTGGACGCCTTCGCGGCCCGGCTGTCGGAGGCGGCCCGGCGGCGGGCACCGGTGCTGTTCGGCACCGGACATCCGCACCGGCTGCTCGGTTTCTACGCCGCACTGGCAGACGCTTTGTCGTCGGTCGGGTGCACCGTACTCACTCCCGCGCAGGGGCGATGTATCGACATAACGACCCGGTTCGGCGTACGCACGTACAACCTCGACTACGTACGGGGAGTCGCGCTGGTGCGCGAACCCGGCGTGCGGGTGCCCGGTGGTGGTACCGGCGCACACTCCCACTCACCGCTGCCCGTGAGGGTGGTTCTGGAGGCTGTCGCGGAGGGCCGGGGACCGCTGCCGGAACTCGTCGTGGGGGACCACGGCTGGGTCTGCGGGGCAGGTCAGCTGGGCATCGAGGCGATCGGGCTGGCCGATACGGACGATCCGGCGCTGTTCGTCGGTGAGGCAGAGGGAAGGGTGTCGGTCGCCGTGCCGGTGGACGACGCCGTGCGGTCCGCCTACTACCTGCCGCTCACGCGCTATGTACTCAATCGGGCGTGTCTGTCACAGTAGGCGGCCGATCGTCTCTCCTCTTCCCCACTCGCATCACCCGCCCCTAATCTGGGGAGTGAGCGCACATCGACGAAGAGTCACCGGAGGGGAAGCCGGTGCGCGTCGCGTGCGGAAGGTACAGGTGGATCATGGCTGCTGACAGCGAGAGGCCTCTCAACGAGGTCAAGTTTCTGACCGTGGCGGAAGTCGCCTCGGTCATGCGAGTGTCGAAGATGACCGTGTACCGCCTGGTGCACAGCGGTCATCTGCCGGCGATCCGGGTGGGCAGGTCCTTCCGGGTGCCGGAGCAAGCGGTTCACGAGTATCTCCGGGAGTCCTTCGTGGGGGTGGGGTCGGCCTGACATTCCCCTCGGATTACGTCCCTCACCCGGTGGCGGGTAGGCTAGGCCGACGTAGGTCGTGTGGGCCCAGACGCCCCGCACCAGTGAAGAAGAAGTGAGCGAGGGTAGTCGTGGGCTCTGTCATTAAGAAGCGGCGCAAGCGGATGGCCAAGAAGAAGCACCGCAAGCTGCTCAAGCGCACGCGCGTTCAGCGTCGCAACAAGAAGTAAGCGAACGCAGTTCGTGAAATCCGCAGCCCTTCCGCCGACAAGGCGGGAGGGCTGCGGTGCTGTGCGGGCGGGGCCGCGCATTCACCCGGGTTCCGGCACACATTCGGGCCAAGACGCGGGAGAAGGCCGCCGCGCGGGCATCACAGGGCAACGTCCACCCGCTACGGTGACCACCGGGGGAGAACCTCTTCGAGGACTCCTCCGACTCACTTCACGGGAGACCGACGGAAGGCGCTGATCTTGGGGAAGGTCGTGCTCGTCACGGGAGCGGCCCGGCAGCTGGGCGGCCGTTTCGTGCGGCGCATCCAGCGTGATCCGGACGTGGACCGGGTGATCGCGGTCGACGCGGTCGTGCCCGGCCATCAGCTGGGGGACGCCGTCTTCGTGAGGGCGGACATCCGCCAGTCCGCCATCGCCAGGGTCCTCGCCGAGCACTCGGTCGACACGGTCGTCCACCTGGACGTCAGCGCGATGGGCCCCGGTGCCCAGGGCCGCAGCGCGGTCAAGGAGACCAACGTCATCGGCACCATGCAGTTGCTCGGTGCGTGCCAGAAGGCCCCGGCCGTCCAGCGGCTGGTGGTCAAGTCCAGTACGGGCGTCTATGGTTCCGCGCCGCGCGATCCGGCGGTCTTCCACGAGACCACCCCGCCCAAGTCCTTGCCGAGCGGGGGCTTCGCGAAGGACGCGGTGGAGGTCGAGGGGTACGTACGGGGCTTCGCGCGCCGCAGGCCGGACGTGGCGGTGTGCGTGCTCAGGTTCGCGAACATCCTGGGGCCCGAGGCGGATTCGCCGCTCGCGGACTATCTGTCGCTGCCGGTGCTGCCGACGGTGTTCGGGTACGACCCGAGGCTCCAGTTCGTCCACGAGGACGATGTCATCGACGTACTGGTCATCGCCGCGAGCGAGCCTCGGCGCTCCACGCTGAACAGCGGCACCTTCAACATCGCCGGGGACGGGGTGCTGCTGCTCTCGCAGTGCTCGCGGCGGCTGGGGCGGCCGACGATGCCGGTGCTGCTGCCCGCGGTCACCTGGGTCGGCCAGGCGCTGCGTACCGTCGGGATGACGGACTTCTCGCCGGAGCAGATCCGGCTGCTCACCCATGGCAGGGTGGTCTCCACCGTCCAGATGCGCGAGACCCTGGGCTTTTGGCCCCGGTTCACCACGGTGGAGACGTTCGCGGAGTTCGCCCGCAGCCGGGGACCGGGTCTGCTGCCGCCCGAGACGGTGGGCCGGGCCATCGGCAGACTGGCAGCGATGCCGTTCGCCGGGGGGACCGGCGGGGCCCCGGGGATCACCGGGGCCGGCGACGACACACACCCGACCCCGAGCGGCAGGTAGAGGAGCGCACCGACGATGGCGGACGCCAAGGTCATTCCGTTCGACGACGACCGTTCGCGGCCGGGGGGTTCGCCGCGTGCCGCGCGGCGGCGTGGCCCCGGACGCGGCAACGGGTCCGTGAGCGCCCTGCCGGGGCAGCCGGGCGCCGGGCCGCCGTCGGAGCGGCCGGAGGGGCAGGGGGAGCCGGCTGAGGCCGATGAGGCCTCGGTGGCGGCCGAGGGCGCGGGCCGGGGCGGCTGGGAACGGCGGATCGCGGGCGGACTGGCGTTCCTGCGCCGGCGGGTCACGGGCGACTACGACGTCGACGAGTTCGGCTACGACGAGGAACTCACCGACCAGGTGCTGATGTCGGCGCTGCGGCCCCTGTACGAGAAGTACTTCCGGGTCGAGGTGAAGGGCATCGAGAACATCCCGTCGGAGGGCGGGGCGCTCATCGTGTCCAACCACTCCGGGACACTGCCGCTGGACGGGCTGATGCTCCAGGTCGCGGTGCACGACAACCATCCGGCGGGGCGGCATCTGCGGCTGCTCGCGGCGGACCTGGTCTTCATGCTGCCGGTCGTCAACGAGCTGGCCCGCAAGGCCGGGCACACCCTCGCCTGCGCGGAGGACGCGGAGCGGCTGCTGCGGCAGGGCGAGGTCGTCGGGGTGATGCCGGAGGGCTTCAAGGGCATCGGCAAGCCGTTCGGCGAGCGGTACAAGCTCCAGCGCTTCGGGCGTGGCGGCTTCGTGTCGACGGCGCTGCGCGCCGGGGTGCCGATCGTGCCGTGCTCGATCGTGGGGGCGGAGGAGATCTACCCCATGATCGGCAACTCCCGGACGCTCGCGCGGCTGCTGGGTACGCCGTACTTCCCGATCACGCCGACGTTTCCGTGGCTGGGGCCGCTGGGGGCGGTGCCGTTGCCGACGAAGTGGACGATCCAGTTCGGTGAGCCGATTCCCACGGACGGGTATCCGCTGGAGGCGGCGGAGGATCCGATGCTGATGTTCAACCTGACGGATCAGGTGCGGGAGCAGATCCAGCACACGCTGTACAAGTTGCTGGTGCAGCGGCGGTCGGTGTTCTTCTGAGTGTGCGTGGGGCGCCCGGGTGCGCCGGGGGAGCCGCTCTGTCCTCAATCGCCGGACGGGCTTGATCTGCCGGGCCGAGTTGGTGGTGGCGGACCGAGTGGATTGTGCGGGGGCGCGTTGATTTCTGCCGGGGCAGCCGGGTTTTGCCGGACGGGCTGTGCGTGTGTGCCCGTCCGGCGGGTGGGTCAGGATTCGTTCTTGCTGTCGATCCCCAGGCCTCCGATCAGGCCGGGGATCAGTGGGGGCAGCGTGATGTCCGGCGTGGGCGGCGCGCTCGGGGTGTCCTTCGACGGTTCCGTGGCGTCCGGTGACGGCGGGTCGAAGAGATCGTCCGTGCCGCCTCCGATCAGTCCGTCCACCGGGGTGCTGCCCGAGTCCGAGGGGCGGGGCGAGGTGCTGCGGCCCTTGTCGCCCTCGTGCGAACCGGCGGCCGAGGAGGACGACGGCGACGGCTTGTGCGAGGAGGGTGCCGTGCCCGTGCCCGTGCCCTTGCCGGTGCCCGGGTCGGTGGAGCCGGACCGCTGGGATCCGCCGCTCTTCTCCGGGGCGCGGGGGAACAGCGACTGCAGCGGCGCGACTTCCTCGTCTATGGCCGCGAAGACCGAGCTCACCTGGTCACCCAGCTCGGTGAGCTGGACGGGCAGCCGGTCGCGGAGGCTGGTCCAGCTCTCGCGGTGCGACCGGGAGAAGGAGTCCAGGGTCTGGATCGGGCCGATGGCGCCGTCCCGCTGGTAGGCGGCGTGGAGCAGCCGGTGGCCCTCGGTGGCGTCGTGCGTCATGCCGTTGAGCGTGCGCCTGACCTCACCGAGCTGTTCGTGGTCCAGATCGCCGGAGCGGCCCCGCTCCATCAGCCTGCGGGCCTCGCTGAGCCGGGTCGATGCCTGGTCCAGGTAGACCTCGCCGCGACTGGTGTCGCTGCTGGCCAGGTTGAGGTGGATGTCCTCCATGCCGCGCTTCAGCCCGTAGAGCGAATCGCCCGGGAGGGCGTCGGAGCTGGCCGCGGCCACTCCGCCGAAGGCTCCCGCGGCCACACCGACGGTGAGTCCGCCGGCCGCGAGGCCCTTCGTCCAGCGCGATCTGGGGCGCAGTTTGCGGAGTGGGGAGGCCCGGTGGGCCCCCTTGTTCCGTTGTTCGGGCACTGTAGGGGCCGCGGGCGTGCCGCCCGCGGCGAACATGGCCTCCATGGCGGCGACGAGCTGGGCTCGCTGCACCACTTTGACCTCGGGATCCAACGCCGGCTTCGGTAGCTCACCGAGGCCGTTCGCCAAGGCCAACAGCGGTCCGCGGTCGGCCGGTTCGGCCGGTTCCTCGGGCTGTACGGCCGCCGCACCGCGGAGCGACTGCTCCTCCAGGGCCTGGGCGAAGGCGTTCGCCCGCCGGTGTGCCGAGACGTTTGCGATCACTGGCGGCACCTCCTCTCGTCATGACGGTCGACTCCCCTGAGGGTCCGGAAGGTTGCACACCTTGAGCGCATCCACACGATTGAGTGAGTGTCCGCGGACAGGGGGTGACGACAGGGGGCCTGCAACCGGCACAACGAGTGGCGCGGCACTTGGGTTACGCACGAAGGATGATCGGACCAGTGCGTGATGAACGTATCGCCGAGAGTGATTCGGCTCGGGTGGGATCAGCGGGCATCGTCCGGAAGGAGCCGGGCGAGAGTCCGGACGGCGCGGTACTGCAGGGTCTTGATCGCGCCCTCGTTCTTGCCCATCACCCGGGCGGTCTCGGCGACCGAGAGCCCTTGCAGGAAGCGCAGGGTCACGCACTCCTGCTGCTGGGGGTTGAGTCGGCGCACGGCTTGCAGCAGTGCGGCATTGGAGAGGGACTCCAGGACGGAGTCCTCGGGGCTGCGCTCGACCTCGTTGGCGTCGAGCATTTCGCCGGTGGTCACTTCCAGCCGGAACCGACTGGATTTGAAGTGGTCGGCCACCAGGTTTCGAGCGATTGTGACCAGCCAGGCGCCGAAGTCTCGGCCCTGCCAGGTGAACGTGGAGATACGCCGCAGGGCGCGCAGGAAGGTCTCACTGGTGAGGTCCTCCGCTGTCGCCTTGCCGCCCACGCGGTAGTAGATGTAGCGGTACACGGTGTCGCTGTACTGGTCGTAGAGACGGCCGAAGGCGTCAGCCTCACCGGCCTGTGCGCGCTCGACGAGATCCATCATGCGCGCGCTGTCGCTGTCAGCTGTGGGCCGACGAACGGTGGACGTGGTCGTTGCGCCGCGGTTGCTGCGTCTTCCGACCGCCGCACCGCGTTCGGCCATGGCGTAGCAAGGGCCGGCAGGTGCAGGGGTGGCAAATGCGGGTACGGCGTACGCGGTGGGGACGAAGCCGCGCAAGCGGTCGCCGACCGTTGCGCGCAGCGTAGCCAGGCCCGAGGCGTCAACCCCGACGTGTGGGTACACGGGACTCCCAGAGGCAGAGCTTCCATCACGTGCAGTGCGAAACCGTCACTCGTCGTAGTGAGTAGCGGGTTCCGGAATGCGTCTGAGGAGAATAACGCTTCGTACAGGCAGTGCTACACCCAGTTGCTCAAATCACCGGTTACGTCGCTTCAGTAGCGACTATTCGACACATCAAGTAGCACATCGTGACCGGTTATTGATCGAATTATTTCGAGATCTGCCAGGAGCCGCGACAGGTTGTGGTCGCGCCGGAGCGCACCGGCCGACACGGGTGATCCCGGGCGGCGGGGCGCTCCGGCGGGCGGTGGCGGCCGGGGTCAGCGGCGGCGGCGGTGCAGGGCGACGGCGGCGGCGGTGCCGCCCGCGAGGGCGCCCACTCCGGCCGCGGCGGGGATGCCGACCTTGGCCGCCTTGCGGCCCGTCCGGTAGTCGCGCAGCCGCCAGTCGCGGGCCCGCGCGTACTTGCGGAGCTTGGTGTCGGGGTTGATCGCGTACGGGTGCCCGACCAGGGACAGCATCGGGATGTCGTTGTGCGAGTCGCTGTAGGCGGCGCACCGCGCCAGGTCCAGGCCCTCCGCCGCGGCCAGGGCGCGTACCGCCTCGGCCTTCGCGGGGCCGTGCAGCGGTTCGCCCACCAGGCGTCCGGTGTAGACGCCGTCCACGGATTCCGCGACGGTGCCGAGCGCGCCGGTCAGGCCCAGGCGGCGGGCGATGATCGTGGCGGTCTCCACCGGCGCCGCGGTGACCAGCCAGACCTTCTGGCCGGCGTCGAGGTGGGCCTGGGCCAGCGCGCGGGTGCCGGGCCAGATGCGGTCGGCCATGTACTCGTCGTAGATCTCCTCGCCGATGGACATCAGCTCGGAGACGCGGTGGCCCTTCACGATGGACAGGGCGCTGTCGCGCGCGTCCTGCATGTGCTCGGGGTCCTCGACGCCGGCCAGCCTGAACCAGGCCTGCTGCCAGGCGAACCGGGTCAGTTCGCGGCGCTCGAAGAACTTCCGCTTGTACAGGCCACGGCCGAAGTGGAAGATCGCGGCGCCCTGCATCACGGTGTTGTCGAGATCGAAGAAGGCGGCTGCCCGGTCGTCTCCGACGACGGGGAACTCGGGCTCCTCGGCCTGCGCGCCGGGCGTGGCGCCGGCTTCGGTGTCGGCGGGGCGCTCGGCGTCGAGCGACGACTTCCGCGCGGCCTCCGCCGCTGCCTCGCCTGCCAGCACGCTCCGTGCTGTCGCGGAGCGCCTACGGGGTGTGAGCCATCCAAGAGCGGCCATGTCGTGAGCATAGCCAGTCGGTTCGGCCCTTCCCGACCTGCCGGGATGCGGCGGCGTGAACTCTTTGGGGCCGAACCGTTAAACGGGTGATTCCGGGCACCGGCGGAGCAGGGCCGGGCGGCTTCGCGCGCGGAGCAGAATGAGGGGCATGAGCCCCTTGCTGCGCCGTACCAAGAAGAAGCCCGCCGACCGGGTGGTGACCCTTGTCGGAAAACCCGGGTGCCACCTCTGTGACGATGCCAGGCTGGTGGTGCGGAAGGTCTGTGAGGAGACCGGCGCGTCCTGGGAGGAGAAGGACATCACCCTGGACGATGAGCTGTACCGGGAGTACTGGGAGCAGATCCCCGTGGTGCTCATTGATAACGAACAGCACACGTTCTGGCGGGTGGACCCGGCGAGACTGCGCAGTGCGCTGCTTTCCTGAGTGAAACCCGGTTACCATCGTGGGCGTTTTGAGTGGTCCCGGGGGTGTAGTCGTGAGGAGTGTGTACCACCTTGCCCCCTTCGGGCCTGCAACGGGCTGATGCGATCTGTGGTTCCTGGATCGCGCGACGGATGTGCGTGACCCCGGTCACTTTGACCGGACAAATCGGACACTATCTTTGTGCACGCGTTCACAAAGACATAGCCTGCATTCGACGGGGCGGCCATGGGACATGCGGCCGCCTGCAGCCCCGCTCATCCCGCAGGAGCACCGTGGCAACTGGCCGAAACCACCGACCGGCGACCCGTAGCCGAGGAATTCCCGAGGCCACCGTCGCCCGACTTCCGCTGTATCTCCGTGCGCTGACCGCGCTCTCCGAGCGCTCGGTCCCCACGGTCTCCTCCGAGGAGCTCGCCGCGGCGGCGGGGGTCAACTCCGCCAAGCTGCGCAAGGACTTCAGCTATCTGGGTTCGTACGGGACGCGCGGCGTCGGCTACGACGTCGAGTATCTCGTCTACCAGATCTCCCGCGAACTCGGCCTCACCCAGGACTGGCCGGTCGCCATCGTCGGCATCGGTAACCTCGGCGCCGCGCTCGCCAACTACGGCGGTTTCGCCTCCCGCGGTTTCCGGGTCGCCGCGCTGATCGACGCCGATCCGGCGATGGCGGGAACGCCCGTCGCCGGCATCCCCGTCCAGCACGCCGACGACCTGGACCGGATCATCAGCGAGAACGGCGTGTCGATCGGTGTGATCACCACCCCGCCCGGCGCGGCGCAGCAGGTCTGCGACCGCCTCGTGGCCGCAGGTGTCACCTCCATCCTGAAC
The DNA here is from genome assembly GCF_003751445.1 of Streptomyces sp. 840.1. Taxonomy (NCBI): domain Bacteria; kingdom Bacillati; phylum Actinomycetota; class Actinomycetes; order Kitasatosporales; family Streptomycetaceae; genus Streptomyces; species Streptomyces sp. 840.1. The sequence goes on from NZ_RJUU01000001.1 coordinate 2,829,472, forward strand.
TTCGCCCCGACCGTGCTCTCGGTGCCCGACGGCGTCGACGTGCGCAAGGTCGACCTCTCCATCGAGCTGCAGATCCTCGCCTTCCACGAGCAGCGCAAGGCCGGTGAGGACGCCGCCGCGGACGACGGCCCCGACCCGGCCGCGCCGCCGGTGCGCGCCGCGACCACCAGCCGGAAGGGACCCGACGGGGACATGCCCGCCGTGATGCCGGCATGAGTCTCCTCGTCGTAGGGCTGAGCCACCGCAGTGCACCCGTCTCCGTGCTGGAGCGGGCCTCGCTGACCGCCGACGCCCAGGTCAAGCTGTTGCACGACACCCTCGCCGCGGAGCCCGCGGTCGAGGCCGCCGTGCTGGCCACCTGCAACCGCATCGAGCTGTACGCCGACGTGGACAAGTTCCACGCGGGCGTCGCCGAGCTGTCCACCCTGCTCGCCCTGCACAGCGGCGTCGGTCTGGACGAGCTCACTCCGTATCTCTATGTGCACTACGAGGACCGGGCCGTCCACCACCTCTTCTCGGTGGCCTGCGGGCTGGACTCGATGGTCGTGGGCGAGGGCCAGATCCTCGGCCAGATCAAGGACGCGCTGGCGCTGGGGCAGGAACTGCACACCGCGGGCCGGCTGCTGAACGACCTCTTCCAGCAGGCCCTGCGGGTCGGCAAGCGCGCCCACAGCGAGACCGGGATCGACCGGGCCGGGCAGTCGCTCGTCACCTTCGGTCTGGAGCAGCTCGCCGAGGGGCGCGACCCCGGCGTCTGGGCGAAGGGCAAGCGCGCCCTGGTGATCGGCGCGGGCTCGATGTCCTCGCTGGCCGCCGCGACCCTGGCCCGTACCGGTGTGGCGGAGATCGTCGTCGCCAACCGCACCCGGGCCCGCGCCGACCGGCTGGTGGAGATCCTCGGCCAGACCGGTGGCGGCTCGGTGGCCGCGCACGCCGTGGAGATGGCCGAGGTCTCCGACGAACTGACACGTGCCGATGTCGTCGTCTCCTGCACCGGTGCGACCGGTCTGGTGCTGAGCGCCCAGGACGTCGCCGGTGCGCTCGGGCTGGACTTCGCCCCCCGGGACGCGCCCGCCGCGCCCGTCGCGGCGCCGCCCGTCGAGCTCGACCTGCACGCCGCGTGGGTGGAGAACGGCTCCGTCACCGCGCAGGCGCAGGCCGTCCGCCGGGTGACCGTGCCCGCCCAGTCCACCGGGCCGGTCCGGCTCGCGCTGCTGGACCTGGCGATGCCCCGCGACATCGACGGGGACGCCGCAGTCCTCGACGGTGTGCGCCTCGTCGACATCGAGTCGCTCGCCGAGGCGTCCGCGGACGCCCCGATGGCCGCCGATGTGGACCAGGTGCGCACCATCGTCGCGGACGAGGTCGCCGCCTTCGGTGCCGCCCAGCGCGCCGCCCACATCACTCCCACCGTCGTCGCCCTGCGCACGATGGCCGCCGGAGTGGTCGCGGGCGAGATCGCCCGGCTGGACGGCCGCCTCCCCGACCTGGACGAAAAGCAGCGCGCCGAGATCTCGCAGACCGTGCGCCGCGTCGTCGACAAGCTCCTGCACGCGCCCACCGTGCGGGTCAAGCAGCTCGCCAGCGAGCCCGGCGGCGCCGGGTACGCCGACGCACTGCGGGAACTCTTCGACCTCGACCCGCTGACGGTCGCCGCCGTCTCCCGGGCAGACCTGAACGACCCGAATCGAGGGCGGTCATGACCGACTACTCACCCCTGGGCGCGGGGGCCACCGAGCCGCTGCGGCTGGGGACCCGGCGCAGCAAGCTGGCCATGGCCCAGTCCGGCCAGGTCGCGGAGGCTGTCAGCGAGGTGACCGGGCGGGCCGTCGAGCTCGTCGAGATCACCACGTACGGGGACACCTCCAAGGAGCAGCTCTCGCAGATCGGCGGGACCGGCGTGTTCGTCGCCGCGCTGCGCGAGGCGCTGCTCCGCGGTGACGTGGACTTCGCCGTCCACTCGCTGAAGGACCTGCCGACGGCGCAGCCCGAGGGCCTGGTGCTGGCCGCGGTGCCGGTGCGCGAGGACCCGCGTGACGTGCTGGTGGCGCGGGACGGGCTGACCTTCGGGCAGTTGCCGCCCGGCTCCCGGATCGGCACCGGATCGCCGCGCCGCATGGCGCAGCTCAACGCGTACGCCCGCAGTCACGGCCTCGGTATCGAGACCGTGCCGATCCGCGGCAACGTCGATACGCGTATCGGTTTTGTGCGAAGCGGTGAACTGGACGCGGTGGTACTCGCCGCGGCCGGACTCAGCCGTCTCGGCCGGAGCGGTGAGGTGACCGATTTCCTGTCGGTCGACACCGTTCTGCCCGCTCCCGGCCAGGGAGCACTGGCGATCGAATGTGCTGCCGCCAGCACTGACCTCGCCGCCGCGCTCGCGGAGCTCGACGACCCGTACACCCGGGCCGCCGTGACCGCCGAGCGTGCCCTGCTCGCCGCCCTGGAGGCCGGCTGCTCCGCACCTGTGGGTGCGCTGGCCGACCTCCTGGCCGACGGTCAGGCTGTCAACGAACTGCGCCTGCGCGGGGTCGTCGGGTCCACCGACGGTTCCTCGCTGGTACAGCTGTCCACCACCGGTCCCGTCCCCACGTCGCACGACGACGCGGCGGCCCTCGGTCGCGAACTCGCGGCCGAGATGCTTGCCAAGGGTGCGGCCGGTCTTATGGGGGAGCGAGCACTTTGAGCCCCAACGGCCCCGCCGCATCCGATTTTCCTGTCCTGTCCGCAGGGCACGTCACCTTCCTCGGCGCCGGTCCCGGCGACCCGGGACTGCTGACTCTGCGCGCCGTCGAGGCGCTGGCGAGCGCGGACGTTCTTGTCGCCGAACCGGACGTTCTCGGCGTCGTCCGCTGTCATGCGCGGGCAGGCGTAAGCACGCCTGAGCTGACGGTTGTTGACGTGCAGTCAACAGCCGCCGGTGTTCCCGTTCTCAGGGATGCGGCCAATCTTGTCATGGAGGCCGCGAAGGGCGGCAGGCGGGTCGTCCGTGCCGTCGCCGGTGACCCCGGCCTGGACGGTAACGCGGGCGGCGAGATGCTGGCCTGCGCGGCCGCCGGGATTCCCTTCGAGGTCGTACCGGGTGTCGCCAACGTCGTGGGGGTGCCCGCGTACGCCGGGGTGCCGCTGCGTGACGCGCAGGGCACGGACGTCCGGTTCGTCGACGCCCGTACCGCTTCGGACCGTTGCTGGGGCGAGGTCGGCGCGAGCGATGCCACGTGTGTCATCTCGACGACGCTCGACGCGGTGGCCGCGGCCGCCGGTGAGCTGGTCTCGGCGGGCCGCAAGCCCGACACCCCGCTGACGGTGACGGTCGGCGGTACGACGACCAGGCAGCGCACCTGGACGGCGACGCTGGGCACCATCGCCCAGTTGTTCAAGCAGGCCAAGGTCCTTCCCTCGCCGGAGGGGCACCGGCCCGTCATAGCCGTGGTCGGGGAGCGCAGCTCCGCCGCCCAGCGCGACCAGCTCGCGTGGTTCGAGTCCAAGCCGATGTTCGGCTGGAAGGTGCTCGTGCCGCGTACGAAGGAGCAGGCGGCGTCGCTCTCCGACCAGTTGCGTTCGTACGGCGCGGTGCCGCACGAGGTCCCGACGATCGCAGTCGAGCCGCCGCGTACGCCCCAGCAGATGGAGCGCGCGGTCAAGGGCCTGGTGACCGGCCGCTACGAGTGGATCGCGTTCACCAGTGTCAACGCGGTGAAGGCGGTCCGGGAGAAGTTCGAGGAGTACGGGCTCGACGCCCGTGCCTTCGCCGGGATCAAGGTCGCGGCCGTCGGCGAGCAGACCGCCGCCGCGCTCGTCGACTTCGGTGTGAAGCCGGACCTGGTGCCCTCGGGCGAGCAGTCCGCCGCCGGGCTGCTGGAGGACTGGCCGCCCTACGACCCGGTCTTCGACCCGATCGACCGGGTGTTCCTGCCGCGCGCCGACATCGCCACCGAGACGCTGGTGGCCGGTCTCATCGAGCTCGGCTGGGAGGTCGACGACGTCACCGCGTACCGCACGGTCCGCGCCTCGCCGCCGCCCGCCGACACCCGTGAGGCCATCAAGGGCGGCGGTTTCGACGCGGTGCTCTTCACCTCGTCCTCGACGGTGCGCAACCTCGTCGGCATCGCCGGCAAGCCGCACAACGTGACCGTCATCGCGTGCATCGGCCCGGCCACGGCGAAGACCGCCGAGGAGCACGGGCTGCGCGTGGACGTCCTGTCCCCGGAGCCGTCCGTGCACAAGCTCGCGGAGGCGCTGGCCGCCTTCGGCGCGCAGCGCAGGGACGCGGCGAAGGAGGCCGGTGACCCGGTGACCCGGCCGAGCGAGCGTCGTCCCGGTGCGCGCAGGCGTCGTACGACGACCTGAGCGGACGCGGCACAGTCCAGGGGTCCGGTCCGCTCAGGCGGGCCGGACCCCTGGCTTTTCCCGGTTTTTCCCGGCAGCGGTGTCGGTAAGAGCGTGATGTGTACGGGTCTAGTCTCGAAGAATGACTGTGTACGGAAACTTCCCCGGCTCTCGCCCCCGACGGCTGCGGACGACCCCCGTGATGCGGCGGATGGTCGCCGAGACACGGCTCGACCCGGCGAACCTGATCCTGCCCGCGTTCGTCCGCGAGGGCATCGACGCGCCGGTCGCCATCTCGGCCATGCCCGGTGTGCAGCAGCACACCCTGGACACCCTGCGGAAGGCCGCGGTCGACGCGGTCTCGGCGGGCGTCTCGGGGATCATGCTGTTCGGTGTGCCGCTGGACGAGAAGAAGGACGCCCGGGGCACTGCGGGCACCGACCCGGACGGCATCCTCCAGCTCGGTCTGCGGGCGGTGCGCGAGGAGGTCGGGGACGATCTCGTCGTCATGTCCGACCTCTGCCTGGACGAGACCACGGACCACGGCCACTGCGGGGTGCTGACCGAGGACGGCCGGGTCGACAACGACGCGACCCTTGAGCGGTACGCGGAGATGGCCCAGGTCCAGGCCGACGCGGGCGCCCATGTGGTGGGCCCCAGCGGCATGATGGACGGCCAGGTCGGCGTGATCCGCGACGCCCTGGACCAGACCGGCCACGAGGACGTGGCGATCCTCGCGTACACGGCGAAGTACTCCTCCGCCTTCTACGGCCCCTTCCGCGAGGCCGTCGGCTCCTCGCTCCGGGGCGACCGCAAGACCTACCAGCAGGACCCGGCCAACGCCCGTGAGTCGCTGCGCGAGCTGGCGCTCGACCTGGAGGAGGGCGCGGACATGGTCATGGTCAAGCCGGCCGGGCCCTACCTGGACATCCTGGCGAAGGTCGCGGACGCGGTGGACGTGCCGGTGGCCGCGTACCAGATCAGCGGCGAGTACTCGATGATCGAGGCCGCCGCCGAGCGCGGCTGGATCGACCGGGACGCGGCGATCCTGGAGAGCCTGACCGGTATCCGGCGGGCGGGCGCGCAGATGATCCTGACGTACTGGGCGACGGAGGTCGCGCAGCGGCTGGGGCGCTCCGGTTCCTGAAAGCGGTATGTGACAGCCCCGCCCGGTCCGGGGCGGGGCTGTCCCGCGACGGGGCTTACTTCCCGGTGGTGTAGGAGGTCCAGATCCGGAGCGGGAAGACGTTGCCGCGCTCCGAGTCGTCTCCGCCCACGCCCTGCATTCCCAGCAGTTGGGGGGTTCCCGGCTTGTTGCGGAACATCGTCACGGCCGTGGTCAGCCCCTTGGCGTGGCCGATGAACCAGGCCGACCTCATCCGGTCGTCCCCGTCGGTCGTGCCCGCCGAGAGATCGTTCATCGGTCCCTCGCCGACGAGCTTGTTGAGCTTCCTGTCCCGCGACAGCGAGGTCCAGGCCGTGATCCCCAGGGTCTCCCTCACGTCGTTCGCCACGGAGGCGTCCATCGCGCGCCGCCGCTCCGGCTTCCCGAAACCCTCGACCGCCTCGCCGTCGCGCGTCATCCCGGTCACCGAGTAGGGGTCGGCCCTCATGCCGTCGTTGTTGAAGGCGGTGTAGGCGTCCGCCATCCTGACCGCGCTCGGTGTGGAGGTGCCCAGGGGGAAGGACTTGTCCAGGCGGGCCAGGCTCTCCTCGTGCAGCCCGGACGCGACCGCCAGCTGCTTCACCTTCTTCAGCCCGATGTCCTTGCCGAGCCGTACGAAGGTGAGGTTGGCGGACCTGACCAGCGCGTCGCGCAGGGTCGTCTCCGGCATGATCTGCGCCGGTACGGGGCCGCTGCCCGGCGGACGGGTGGGCAGGGCCGCGAGAGGGGTGTTGGTGATCAGCCGCCCGGCGCTGTCGTAGCCGCTGTCCAGGGTGATCCCGTGGCCGTTCTGCAGCGCGGCGGCCAGTACGAAGGGCTTGAAGGCCGAGCCGACGGGGACGCCCGAGGTGTCCGCGTTGTTGGCGAAGCGGGTGGTCGCGTCGGCTCCGCCGTACACCGCGACGACCGCCCCGTCCTCGGGCCGGACAGATGCGGCGCCGACCTCGACGTACTTGTCCTGGGGGCGCTTGCCGGGGTCGAGGTCGTGCTTGCGCACGCGCCGGACGGCCCGCTCCAGCTCCCGTACCTTGTCCTTCTCGAAGGTGGTGTGCACCCGGTAGCCGCCCCGGGCGAGGTCCTTGGCGGTGAGGCCCGAGCGCTGCTTGATGTACTTGTTGGCGATGTCGACGAGGTAGCCGGTCTGGCCGCCGAGGCTGGTGGGTTTGACGGTGTCCCGCGGTTCGGGAAACTTCGTGTACCTGTCCCGCTCGGTCTGCGTCATCATGCCGTTCTCGACCTGCCGGTCCAGAACCCACTTCCAGCGCTCGACGGCGCGTTCGTGGTTGGCCTTGCCGCCTGCGGGGTCGTACTGCTCGGCCCCCTTGAGCAGCGACGCGAGCATCGCCGTCCGGCCCGGGTCGAGGTCCTTCGCGGGGACGCCGTAGTACGTGACCGCCGCCGCCTGGATGCCGTAGGCGCCTCGGCCGAACCAGCTGGTGTTCAGGTACCCCTGGAGAATCGCGTTCTTGCTCTGCTTGTTGCTGAGCTTGAGCGAGATGAAGAACTCCTTGAACTTCCGCTTCGCCGACTGCTCCTGGCTGAGGTAGGTGTTCTTCACGTACTGCTGGGTGATGGTGGAGCCGCCCTGGGTCTCACCGCCCTCGACCATGCTGACGGCCGCGCGGGCGATTCCCTTCACCGAGACTCCCGAGTCGGAGTAGAAGGTCTCGTTCTCGGCGGCGATGACCGCGTGTTCCATCGAGTCGGGTATGTCGGCGAGCGTGACGTTCTGCCGGTTGACCGTGCCGACGCTCACCAACTGGCTGCCGTCCGCCCAGTAGTAGACGGTGCCCTGTCTGCGTGCCTCGTCGTTCTCGTCCGGGATGTCGACGGACGCGTACATCGCGGCGAACAGCCCTGCGAGCGCTCCGGCTCCCAGCAGGGCCACGCTCAGAACCTGCCGCCACGAAGGGGTCCAGCGGCGCCAGTTGGACCTGCCCCGGCGGGGGTAGTCGATCCGGCGCCCGCGAAGACGTATCGGGCCGATGGGGCGGATGGGGCGTCGGGCCATGCTCCAGCTCCTCGTTCACCGTCCGCGGCGGGGGCGCGGACTTGTGAGAGGAGATGTTCCGGATCACGGTCAGGTTGTCTCGGAGTCCTGCGCGGCGCCTTCCGGCCGGTGCTCAGAGCGCCGGTTCGCCGCCCCAGGCCGTGAGGATACGGGCCGCCTCCCGGCCCAGCGCCCGGTCGTCGGCCAGCCGGTGCAGCACCTCGGCGCGGCCCTCGCTCGGGCCCGCGTGGCTGAGCGCGGCCAGGGCGTTGTCCCGGACGAGCGGGTCCTCGTCGAAGAGGACGGCGGCCGCCATCGCGTCGTGGACCTCCGGGTCGTCCGCGTAGGGGCCGAGCGCCATGGCCGCGTACTGCCTCACCAGGTCCTCGTCGGGCCCGCGCATCACGGCCAGCAGCGCACGGGTGGCCCGCTGCCGGTGGGTGTCGTCCGTGGGCGGCCACAGCCGCAGGGCCGTCGTGGCCTCGATCCGGGCGAGCTCGTACTCCTCGGTGTCCTCGGTCAGTGCGGCGAGGAACGCCATGGCCGCCGGGTGGTCGGGCCGGTCCGCGAGTACGTCCCGCAGTTCGGTGACGAGTGCACGCTTCTCGTCGCTCTCGGCGGGCAGCGCGCGGAACTGATCGATGAGGCTCTCTGTCCGGTCCATGCTGTGTGGGCTTCCCCGTGGGCGGCCGCGCATTCCCGGACCGGCTGCTTCAGGGCAACTCGACGATGCCGGAGAACAGCAGATAGGCGAGGCCGACCGCGAGGGGGGCCAGCAGCGCGAAGAGGGCGCGGGGCCCGGCCCGGTCCGGCCGGCGCGGCAGGAACCAGCTCACGACGAGCAGGATGAGAGCGACCGCCAGGCAGCACACGAGGACGACGAACGCGGGACCGAAGCTCGCGTCGAACCGGTCTGACTCGGCTTCCGAGCAGGAGTCGCAGGCCATGGGCGAGAGCATGCCCCAGAGCAGCGTGAGGCACGCGAGCGGCAGGGTGACGACGGTGGAGATCAGCGGCGCCACCCAGCCGCCCGGGGCGTTGGACGTAATGAACTCGTTGTCTGCGTCTGTGTCTGGAGCTGTATCGGCCATGTGTGCTATCCAACCCCGGTTCGGACCGGAGCACATGGGTGTCCGTACTCAGATGCCCGGACCCACCGGAGCGCAGGAGCCCGGCCCTCCGGCGGTACGGCCGTCACTGGGACGGCCGGGGTGCCGGAGGGCCGGGCGGACGGGCTCAGTAGGTGAGGGCGTCGGCCATCTCGGCCTGCCAGTAGGTGACGAAGCCGTTGTCGTCCCACATGGTGTTGGCCGGGAGGGACAGCTCGGCCGGGGTGCCCGTGGAGCCCTCCGGGCTCTTGCCGGAGAAGTTGACCTGGAGGTGGGTGCCCTTGCGCGGGGCCGGGCCGGCGCCGGGCTCGCCGATCAGGCCGATGGAGGCGTACGCGGACTGGCCCGGGTCGAGCGTCACGACGGCCTGGGGCCGGCTGTCCTCCAGGATCGGGAAGACGGCCTGCGCGTCGTCGAAGCGGAGCTTGGGCGAGTAGTAGGCGTAGCAGGTCTTGCTGCCCGAGTTGGTCAGGGTCAGCAGCAGGTGGTTGATGGGGCGGGTCACCTTGCTGACGCTGGTCTTGGTGTTCGAGCCGTCGCAGGTCACCGTCTTGCCGTACTTGGTGGCGTCGCCCTTGTTGGCCGTGGAGCCGCTGGAACCCTTTCCGGCCTTCGCCGCATCCGACGTGCCGTTCGACGTGCCGTTCGACGTGCCGTTCGAGGTCCCGTTCGACGTGCCGCCGGACTTGGCCTTGGCGGCGTCGGCGTCGGCTTCGGCGTCGGCGTCCTTCGCCGGTGCGTCGGTCCGGGTCTGCTTGCCGGCGTTGCTCGCCGCCGGAACGGACGCTCCCGCCTTGCCGTTGTCGCTCGTGCTGCTGCCGTCGTCACCACTGCATGCGGTGAGCGAGAGGGCGGCCAGCAGAGCGGTGGCGGCGAGGGCGGTGGTGCGGATGCGGCTGCTGCGCATGGTGGTACTCCCCGTGAAGTGATTGCGGTTGCTTGTGTGGTGCACGTGGTTGTGCTCGGTGACGGTTGATCAGTGCTGACGGATCAGTGTCGGTGGATCAGGGCCGGTGGATGAGGATCATGACGACCGTGCCGGTCACGATCACCACGCCGATGGCCAGAACATCGATGAGCTCGATGCGGAAGAGGGTTCGCATTCGCTCGTCCCCTGTGGTCTCTGCGGTGTGGTCACAGATTGCGGGGCGGCGGATTCCGGCCGCAACACCTGCAGATCCATTGGGGATGCTGGAATGCCTGCGCGTACTGTGACCTGGGCAGATTCCACGTCCCTGGAACGGTGTTCCGGGACGGACCAGGAGGGGGAACGCTGCAGTGGCGACGCCGGAGGCCGAGGATTTCGCGGCCCTGCTCAAGGAACTGAAGGACCGTTCGGGACGTAGTTACGGGGTGCTCGCCGGGAAACTGCACGTCAGTACGTCGACGCTCCATCGGTACTGCAACGGGGACGCCGTCCCCAACGAGTACGGGTCGGTGGAGCGGCTGGCCCGGCTGTGCGGTGCCACGTCCGACGAACTCGTGGAGTTGCACCGGCGGTGGATCGTCGCGGAGGCGGCCCGGCGCCGGGGGAAGCCGGAGAGCGGGGCCGCACCCGCTGCGCCCGCCGCTCCCTCGGCCCCTGCCGCTGCTCCGGAGGCCGCACCCGCACCCGTTCCCGAGCCCGTGGCCGCGTCCGTGCCACCGGAGCCCGTGCCGTCCGGGCCCGACCTGGAGCGTGAGCACCCGGCCGTGCCCGCCGCCCCGGGCAACCGCTGGCGGCGCGCGTCCGCCCGCACCCGGGTGCTGCTCGCGGCCGCGGCGGTCGTCGCGCTCACCGTGCCCACGGCCGTCGTCGCCAACCAGCTCGCCGGGTCGAGCGAGGACGCCGCCGTGGGCGCCGCCCCGGGCCCGTCGGCTCACGAGGACGAGAAGAAGGCGGAGGCGGTGTCCGGCGCCTCGGAGAGCGCGTCCGCGTCCGCCAGTCCCTCGCGGAAACCGAGCGCGTCCGCGACCACCGGGTCCGCCACCCCGTCCGTGACGCCGTCGAAGGACACCCCGCCCGCGGCGGGGGGCGAGCCGAAGCCCGGCACCGGCCGGCCGCCGACCGTCACCATCAGCTCGTACAACTGGGAAGAGCCCTGCGGGCAGTACTACCTGCTGGACCAGAGCGCCGACGTCGTGCCTCCGCCGCCCGTACCGCAGGACACCCGCGGCTGGGCCCGCGCCCTGGGCGGGGTGGACGGCGGCCAGATGAGGCTCGAACTCACGGTGCAGGGCACTTCCGAGCAGGCGGTCGTCCTCAAGGACCTGAACGTGCGGGTGATGAACCGTCTCGCGCCCCTGAAGCGGTCCGCGTTCTCGATGGGCGAGGGCTGCGGGAGCGGGATCGAGCCCCAGTCCTTCGACGTCGGCCTGGACGACAGCCGCCCCACCCTCACCCCCGTGGCGGGGCGGCAGGGCGACAAGAAGGTCCCGGCGAAGGACTTCCCCTTCCGCGTCTCCTCCAAGGACGTGGAGGTCTTCGACCTGGACGCGCACGTGGAGGGCCACGACGTGACGTGGTACCTGGAGCTGGAGTGGAGCAGCGGCGGCCAGACGGGCACGATGCGCATCGACGACGGCGGCCGGCCGTTCCGTACGAGCAGCATCGCGGGCCGGCCCGAGTACCGCTACAACCGGGACAGCCTGAAGTGGGAGATGGCCGACTGACGCTCCGGAGGCCGGAAGCTCGGGTCTCGGGGCTCGCGGCTCGGGTCCCGAGCTTCGGGCTTCGGGAGGGGTGGTTCACTCGTTCGAGCGTACGGAGGGGCGGGTGCGGCCCGGGGCTCGGGGCTTGGGACCCGAGCTGCGAGACACGAGCTCCGAGATTCGAGCGCCTTCTTTTAACCGGTAGGTAAAGAAGGGTGGTTGGGAAAACCTGCCCACCTCCCGGACCCGTCCCCCTGGCCCGCCCCCGACCTGTCGCGGGCAGCAAGTATGACTAATGGTGACGGCTTGCGACGGAGCGTGGTGACTGTCTACGGTGCGAGAAACTAAACGACCCCGACGCGGTGTTCCAACACCGGCCGGGGTCTGACCTCAAGATCGGGAAAGACGATCCGTGGCTGTTCAGAACTTTAGTCCCGCCCTGCCCGCGTCCGCTGTGTCGCCCCCGCACCCGATGTCCCATCCCGGATACGGCAAGCGCACCGTCCCGGACGAACTCCCGCCCCGCGCTGATGATTTCGCGCTGCTGCCGTTGCGGGAGCGGTATGTCGCCGGGTTCATCGAGCGGCTGCCCGAGGGCGCCACGATGAGTGTGAAGTGCCTCGCCAAGCAGATCCCGCTCTACGGGCAGCAGGCCGTCGGCTCGGCGCTGACCGCGCTGTCCGTGGCCGGGCACCTGCGGCGCGTGCGGTGTGCGGTCGGTGAGGGCGACCAGGTGCGGTGGGTGTTCAGGACCTACTGGTCACGGACCTCCCGGGGCGATGAGTGGTGGGCGGCGCACCTGGCCCCCGGGAGCGTGATCCAGGAGGACTGCGCACCCGTACCCGTGCTGGTGGCGGAGGTTGAGCCCGTGGAAGCTGCGGTGGCGGTGCCCACGCAGCGACCCCCCGAGCCGGAACGGCCCGAAGCCGCACCCGCACCCGTGCCCGCGCCCGTACCCACGCCCCCGTCGTCCCCGTCGCCCGCGTACCTCGCGCTCGCCGGGCTCGGACGGGTCGATGCGCGCCTGGCGCTCTCCGCCGCCGACTGCACAGCCATGGAATCCCTGGCCCAGCGGTGGTTCGCACGCGGCGTGGACGCCGACTACCTCACCGGCGCCCTCACTGCCGGACTGCCCGCCCACGTCGACTCGCCGCTCGGCCTGATCCGCCACCGCCTCACCACCAAGATCCCGCCCGCACTCCCCACCGCACCCACGCCACCACCCGCCGGAACCCCCACCCACCGCGTGATGATGGAGTGCACCGAATGCGGCACCCCCGGCCGCCCCGAAGCACTCCCCGACGGCCTCTGCCACCCCTGCCGCGAACCCGCACCAACCGCCGGGACCCCCGCTACCCCCACGAGTCAGCCCGCCGAACGCGACGTCACCACCCTCGTCGCCGGACTCCGCGACCTCCTCAAAACCCCCTGAGGTGCGCGATCGGCGGTAGCGGAAGCCGTGTTCAGGCGTTCCGGCCGTGGTGATCCACAAGAGTGGCGAGGAGCCGGGCCAACTGCTCTCGTTCCGGCGGGGTCAGCGGTGCGAGGACCTCGTCCTCCACCTCGGTGAGCAGTTTGTCCAGCTTCAGCAGTCGTCGGTGTCCCTGCTCGGTGGGGGTGACGATGTTCTGCCGGCGATCGGCGGGGTTGGGTGAGCGTTCCACCAGCCCGCGACCGGACAGCTCGTTGATCACCGCGACGATGTCGCTGCGGTAGATCCCGGTGCGGCGGCTCAGCTCCGCCTGACTGGTGGGACCGAACTCCTCCAGTGTGGCGAGCACCGCGTAATGCCACTTGCGGGCGTCCACGCGTGCCAACTCCTCGTTCACCAGGCGATCCGACTGAATCGCGGCCAGTGAGAGAAGCCGGGTCCCCAGATTCCGCAGCCGTGCGGCACCGGCCTGCCGGTCGGTCGGGCTCGCCAGGTCGGGCGTGCTGTCGCTCATGCCGGAATCGTACGTTGCGTTAGTCCCACTAACAAACTATCCTCGCCGTCGAGAGAACGTTAGTCAGACCAACGATATGGGGCCTCATGCCGGTCACGAACGTGCTGGACTCGACGATGTTCCACGAAGAGACCGGCAACGGAACCCCCTTCGTCTTCCTGCACGGCAACCCCAGCTCCTCGCACCTGTGGCGGAAGGTGCTGCCCGCAGTCGACCTGCCCGCCCGCCTGCTCGCTCCCGACCTGATCGGCATGGGCCGCTCCGGCAAGCCGGCCCTGCCCTACCGGTTCGCCGACCACGCGCGCTACCTGGACGCCTGGATCGACCGGATGGGCCTGGACAGGGTGGTGCTCGTCGGCCACGACTGGGGTGGCGCACTCGCCTTCGACTGGGCGGCCCGCAACCCCGGCCGGATCTCCGGCATCGCCTTCTTCGAGACCATGGTGCGGCCGATGGCCTGGAGCGAACTGGGCGACGGACCGCGCGCACGCGCCCTGGCCATGCGCGGTCCACAGGGCGAGGCGCTGGTGCTGGACCAGAACGCCTTTGTGGAGTCGGCCTTCACCGGCGGGGTGCTGAACCCGGTGAACGAGGAGGACCTGCGTGCCTACCTGGCGCCGTACCCGACGCGGGAAAGCCGTCGCCCGGTGCTGGAATGGGCGCGCTCGCTGCCGCTGGACGGGGAGCCGGCCGAAGTGGCCGAACGGATCGCGCACTACGGCACATGGCTGGCCGGCAGCCAGGGCGTCCCCAAGCTGCTCCTCACCTTCGACTCCTCACCGACCCTGCTGATCGGCAAGGAGATGACCGACTGGTGCGCGGCGAACATCGCCGCGCTGGAGATCCGGCACTGCGGCCCGGCCGGTCACCACGCGCCCGAGGACCGGCCCCGGGCCATCGCTGACGCGATCGGCGCGTGGGCCCGGCGGCAGGCGCTGACCGGTGACCGGCCACGCTGACCGTCGCCTTGCACCCCTCTGCGGCGTCCCGCGGGGCTCAGTCCCACCAGAACGCCCAGCTCTCCTGGTTCAACAGCGCCTTCTCCGCGTACGCCGGGAGCGTGTTGAGCGTCGACTGCTGGATGTTGTCCGGGCAGAACGCGAAGTGCTCCGCCGCCAGCGCCTCGGCCTCGGCGGTCGTGGTGGGCGGACGGCTCACGGAGACGACCATCGTGTCGAAGCCGAGCACCACGACCCGGGCGCCGAACCGGTCCTCCCAGGAGCGCAGCACCGCGCAGAGCCGGGCCACGTCGTTCTCGTGGTTGAGCGGTCCCGACCAGCCGATCGCCGCCGGTATGTCCGCGCTGCGCCGGGCGGGCACCAGTGCGCCCCGCATCCCGGCGGGTGCGAAGCCCATGTCGATCAGCTGGTCCGCGATCTCGCCCGCCAGCCCGTCCGGGGTGTCCGGCCCGGCCTCGGCGGGCGTGGGGGCCGGGCCCGGCCAGGCGCTCGCGGAGTCGTCGAGGTCGAGCTCGTCGGCGGCGTAGGCCTCCCACGCCTCGCTCAGCACGTCCTCGGCGTCATGGTCCCCGGGGTACGTCGTCCGGGCCGGGCCGAGGTCCCACCGCTCGGGCCACTGGCCGCGCGCCCCGCCGTCGATCAGCACCGGCAGCAGCCCGACGGGCCGGCCCAACGTCCGCAGCGCGGCCCACGACCCGGGTGACGCCGGCTCGTCCCCGTACCAGAGCAGTGGTTCGTCCCACGTGCCGTCGATCGTGTCGGTCACGAGCGTGCCGGGCGGGAGTTCCAGACCTGCGTCGGCCGGGGAGCGGAGTGGATTCGGGAGCGTCGCCATGTCGGTGACCCTAAACGCCCCCACTGACAGTCGGGCACACCTCATGGCGGATGGCGGCCCGGGACCGCGTCCTCACCCGCTGCGCGAGCTGCCCGACTCCCGGATCTCGCCTCGAACCCCCTTGACTTCAGGTGTGCTTGAGCCTGCACTCTGGCCGGGTGCCCCTCCCGACGACGATCCGCCTGGTGCCACGGACGTACCAACCGCTCTTCGCTCAGCGCGAGTTCAGGCGACTGCTGCCGGCTCTGGTGGCTTCGGACGTCGGTGACGGGATGAGCGTGGTCGCCGTCGCCTGGCTGGCCGTTCTGATCGCGCCCGACGGCCGGTCCGGCCTGGTCGTCGGTGCCGCCGTTGCCGCGTACGCGCTTCCCGGCGCTGTCGGTGCGCTGGTCTTCGGCCGTTGGCTGCGTCGACTGCCTGCCCGGCGGCTCATGGCCGTGGACGGCTGGCTTCGCGCGCTGCTTCTCGGCTGTGTGCCCCTGGCCTGGGCGGCGGGGGTGCTGCACCCGGTCGTGTACGTCGTCCTGCTGGCGGGTTCGTCGGTGCTGCATGCCTGGGGAAGTGCCGGAAAGTACTCCCTGCTCGCCCAGATGCTGCCGCCGGAACAGCGGCTGCCCGCGAACGCGCTGGTCAGTGCGAGCGCCTCGGCTTCTGTCATCGTCGGTCCCGCACTCGCCGGATTCCTTGCGGCAGCCGTCAGCCCGGCCTGGATCGTCGGAATCGACGCCTTGTCCTTCGCCGTCCTCGCTGTCCAGGTCGGCCGGGTCGGCGGCGTGGCCGGAGCCGTGGCAACGGCTGGGCCGGTCGACACCGGACGGTCGGCTGCCGGTCTGCACCTGTTGCGCCGTCAGCCCGAACTTCTCGGTGTTCTCGCGCTGACGTGGTTCTTCAACTTCCTCTATGGGCCGGTAGAGGTCGCGCTGCCCCTGCATGTCACCGATGATCTGCACTCGGGTGCGGGTCTTCTCGGGCTGTACTGGACTGTCTTCGGGGTAGGTGCAGTCGTCGGCGGCCTGACCGCCGGAGCCCTGCGCAAGCTCCCGCTCTGGCCGGTCACGCTGGGGATCGTCGCCGGCTGGGGCCTGATGCTGATGCCCTTCGGCCTGGGCGTGCCCGTCAGCGTCTCTCTCGTCTGCTTCGCGCTGGGCGGCATGATCTACGGACCCTTCACGGCCCTGTCCTTCACGCTGTTCCAGGACCGCACCCCGGCAGCCTGGCTGACCACGGTCCTGGCTGCCCGGGGCGCGGCCCTCCTGACCTCCGCGCCCTTGGGCACCGCACTCGGCGGCCCCTTGGTCGCCGTCATGGGACCCCGGCAGGTGCTGGCCGCTTCGGGAGGCGCGACCCTCGTCCTTGCCGTCGTCGCCATCGCCGTACGGCTCCGGGGACGACAGCAGCAGGACCCCAAGCCCTGGACTTGAGACCCTGCGATCGTTCTCCGGAGCTCGCCCGTCAGCGTCCTACGTGCCCGGTGAACGCGGCCCAGGCGGTGGGGGCGAGGCTGAGGGCCGGGCCCTCAGGGTTCTTGGAGTCGCGGACGTGTACGGCGCGGGGGTGAGCGGCGACCTCGACGCACTCGCCGCCCTCACTACCGCTGTAACTGGACTTCCGCCAGTTGTAGGCGACTTCGAGGCATTCGCCGCCGTCGCTGCCGCTGTAGCTGGACTTGAACCACATGCGTGCGGTGCTCATAACTCTCCTAGCAGCTGGTCCAGCAGGCGCTTCGTATCCTCGACGTTGAGTGCCTGCGTCCGCAGCATCGCATACCTCTGCCCGAGGATGCTGACCTCGTCAGGGTCGGAGATGAGTTGGCTGCCACGCTGCGTCTCGGTGTAGGCGAGACGCTGGTAGTCCGGCGTTTCCAGCAGAATGAAAGGGCCGTCGAGGGCCGCGTGCGTGGGGCGGTCCAGTGGCATGATCTGGAGCGCGAAGCCCGGGATGTCGGCGCATGCGCGCAGGTGGCGCAAGGTCTCCCGGTGCAATTCGGCGCCGCCCAAGGGCATCCGCACGATCGCCTCGGAGATGATGAAGCTCGTGGTCGGAGGGTTCTTGCGGTGCAGGATCTCCTGACGCTCCAGCCGGTTGCTGACGTGAGTGTCGATCTCCTCCGGGCTGAACGCGGGTACGCGGCTGTTGAACACCGCCCGCGCGTACGACTCCGTCTGAAGCAAGCCCGGCAGGACCTGGTTCGCGAAGAACGACAGCGCCAGCGCCGTCCGCTCCAGGTCCATGTACTCCTCGGCCCAGGCCGGGATCAGGTCGATCTCCGGCATGTTCTCCACCGCCGTCTCCAGCGCACCCTTCGTCTCAAGGAGGACGTCCAGGACGCGGGCCAGCGGCGGGAGCAAGGCGCGGCGGCCCTGCTCGATGGAGGCGATTGTCTCCGGCTGGGCGCATGCCTGCTCGGCCAGTTGGCGCTGAGTCAGGTCGGCGGCTCTGCGGAACCGGGCGACGAGCGCGCCTACGAGTTTCATTGCCGAGGCGTTCTTGCGCTGCCGATTCCTGGGGTGCATACGGTCCCCACTCCCCACCCTCGTCCGTACTTCACGCGTGACCGGCTCGTACAAGAAATCTGTACGGGTGCACGTACTGCGTCAGCTTAGTCACGGAGTGTGACGCTCGTCTCATGAACGAGACGATGCAACTCGTGCTGCTGCGCGAGAGGTTCTTCCGGCGCGAGCGCCGGTCGGTGCGGGCCGTACGGGAGTTCGTGCGGACCGCCGCCGATGACTGGGGGTACGGGGCGCGGGCCGATGACGTACTGCTCTGCGTGAGCGAGCTGGCGACCAACGCCCTGGTGCACGGGGTGCCGCCGGGGCGTGGTTACCGGGTGCGGCTGCTGCTCCAGGAGTCGGGGCGGCTGCTGCGGATCGAGGTGCACGACAGCGGGGACGGTACGCCCGTGGCGCGGGAGCCCGCCGGGGAGTCGGGGCGGGGGCTGCTGATCGTGGCGGCGTACTCCGACGGGTGGGGCGTGGGGGAGCGCAGCCCCGGCAAGGTGGTCTGGTGCCGGTTCCGCAGGGACGTGTGACGGTCAGAGGCCCCGTGTTCTCGTCGGCCGCCCGCTGTCCGGGGACAGCCGGTGCGAAAGTATTTTTGAATCGATGACAACCTCCCGCGCGGGCCACCACGTCAGTACGGCATGAAGTACTTCTCACCGCGCACCGCTTCGGTGCCGGGCGGAGGCGGCCGGTGACCCGGGCACCGGACGGACCGAGCGCCGCCGGCGTCCGCGACCTCGCCGGGGTCCCCGTCGAGTTCGACGAGTTCGCGCGCAGCCGGCAGGCCTACCTGCGGCGCTCGGCGTATCTGCTGTGCGGTGACTGGCATCTGGCCGAGGACCTGACGCAGACGGCGCTGGCGAAGCTGTACGCCGTGTGGCACCGGGTGCGGATGGACTCGCCCGAAAGCTACGCCCGCAAGGTGCTCTTCCGGACGTTCGTGGACGAGACCCGTCGTCGGCGTTGGTGGGAGCGCTCCAGTGCGCACGAGTACGACGTGGCGGCCCCGGCGCACGACCCGGACCTGCGGCTGATGCTGCTGGCCGCGCTGCGGCAGGTGCCGGCGCGCAGCCGGGCGGTGCTCGTGCTGCGGTTCTGGCACGACCAGAGCGTGGAGGAGACCGCGGCGGCGTTGGGGTGCAGCACCGGCACCGTGAAGAGCCAGACCTCCCGGGGCCTGGCCACACTGCGCCGCGTCCTGGGCGACACACCGCTCGCGGCGCAGCTCGGGAGCGGCGACGGCATGGGCTCAGGCGCGGGAATTGGCTATCCGAAGGCGGGGTGCTGAGCATGGCGGAGAAGTGGAGCGGCGACGAGCACGGGTTCGCCCTGGCCGATGCGCTGGGCGGGCTGGACACCGGGCCGGAACCGCCGATGCCCGATCTGGTGCCGGGCGCTGTCGCGCGCGGCAGCCGGATCCGTCGCAGGCGCCGGATCGGGGTGGCGCTGGGTACCGCGGTCATGGCGTCGGTCGTGGCGTTCGGTGGGTACGGGATGCTCGCGTCGACGACGGGGGAGGACCGTCAGCCGCTGCCCGCAGCGGAGCCCTCGGTCTGGTATCCCTCGGCGGAGCTCCTGCGCTCGGTCCTCCCCGCCTCGGCCGGCACCATCGAGGCGGCGCAGCCGCCTCGGCCCGGCTATTTCCGGATGACCGACCGGACGGGCCTCGTGACCAGCCTCTATGTGACGGTGGCCCGGTCCGGGGTGCCGCCCGCACCCCCGTCGGAGGTCTGGCGGTGCCAGGACGGACGCGGCCGGCTGCTCACCGGCCCGTGGGGCGGCCGGCTGGCCAAGTGCTCGGCTCTCCGGACGCGTACGGGAGACAGCGTGCTGGAGTACTTCGTGGCGGCGGAACATATGCCGGCCCGGATGCGGGCCCCGGGCGTCGCGTACGCCTGGGGCCTGTCCTACCTGACCTCGGGCGGCTGGACGGTGCAGTTGATCTCAAGTCCCCGCAGCGAGGGCAGGAGGGACCTGGAGGGCACCGTGCCCAATAAGCGCGTGCTGACTCAACTGGTCACCGATTACCGGCTCTTCGACGCCGTCGAGCCGGCCGGCGGCGGCTGACCCGCCGGCCCCGGAGACCGCACACCACGGGCGATCGGCCACCGACGGCCGACAGCCACGGACACCCCCAGAACAGAAGGATGGCATGTACATGTCTAAAAAAGCTGTGCGCGACTCCCTGATCGCGGCCCTGGCGGTGGCCGTGCTGCCGCTGGTGACCGGATGCGGTGGTTCGGACGACAAGGCGGCCCCGGACAGCCCGTCCGCGGCGAAGGACGGCACACCGGCGGCCGACGGCTCCGGGCAACTCTCCGTCCCGGACGGCACGAGCGACGAAGTGAAGAAGACTTACATCATGGAGAACGCCCTCGCGGCCTGCATGAAGAAGCAGGGCTTCACCTACACGCCGCACGTGGTGACGCCGTCCACGGATGACCCCCTCGCCGGAATGGACGGGGAGGACTACGCGGTGTCGAAGAAGTTCCGGCAGAAGTACGGATTCGGCACGTACGCGGCCGACGCGTATCCCAACGACCCGAAGGCACCGTTCAGCAACGCGGGCGGAAGAGTGGGAGGGAAGGCCGCCACCCCGGGCGACGACGACGAGAAGGGCATGACCCCCGCCCAGCTGAAGGCGTACGACGCCGCGCTGAACGGCGTACCCCCCAAGACCACGGACAAGGCGGTGCTGGACAAGCCCCGCGGATGCACCGCCGAGGCGAGGGTCAAGGCGTACGGCCCCGAGCAGAGCGCCGCCGCGGCGAAGAAGGAGCAGGCCGGCCGGGAGGAGACGAACCGCACGAACGGGCTCGCGCTCAACGGCGACACTCAACTCGTGCAGCTCGCCCAGCAGTACGCCACCTGCCTGCGGGGGCAGGGCATCCCGGTCTCCACCACCCAGCCGACCGGCATGTCCACCATGGTCCGCCTCGACCTGACGGCCAAGCTGCCCGAGCAGCACCAGCTGACCCGGGAGGCCGCCCTGCCGCTCCTCACCAAGGACATCGACGTCGCACTGAAGGACCTGGAGTGCGGCAAGGCCTTCCGGGCCGCGTACTACCCCAAGGAGAAGGCCCACCCGTACTGGGGGGACCACGCGTGACTCGCTTCAGTACGAGAAAGCAACTGGGCGCCGTCATAGGTGCGGTCGTCCTGGTCGGCGCGGGCGGCTGGGTCGCCGGAAGCCAGGTGCACTCGCCCGCCGACGCCGCCGCCGCGCACAGCGCGCCGAAGGCGGGCCCGGTGACGGTCGCCGTCCAGCGGCAGGCCCTCACCGCGACGGTGGTGGCGACCGGAGCCGTCGAGTTCGACTCGCCCGAGCCCCTCTCGCTGGCCGGTGCCGTCGGCACCGGAACCGCCGCGACCGCGGGGGGCGAGGGTGCGGAACAGCGGGTCACCAAGGCGCCGGTCTCCGGCGCCCAGGTCAAGGAGGGCGACGTCCTGATGACGGTCAACGGCCGGCCGGTACTCGCGCTGCAGGGCACGGTGCCGATGTACCGCGCCCTGGGGCCCGGCATGTCGGGCGACGACGTGAAGCAGCTCCAGAAGGCCCTGAGGCGGCTCGGTTTCGAGCCCGGTGGTGTCACCGGAACCTTCGGCCAGGGCACGGCCGCCGCGGTCACCGGCTGGTACGCGCACAAGGGGTACCAGGCGCAGCAGCCCAGTCCGGACGAGCAGCAGCAACTGGGCACGTTGCAGCAGTCGGTGTCCTCCGCCCAGGAGGCGCTTCTCACCACGACGGCCGACGGCGCCGGCTCGACGCGTCCGGCCCCGAAGACCGGCACGGACGGCAGTACGGACAGCAGTACCGGCAGCAGTACAGGCAGTGGCGCGGAGGCCGGTACGGACGGCGGTACGGACAGCGGCACCGACAAGAAGGTGCGGGCCATACAGCTCAAGTCCGCCCAGAAGTCACTGGACATGGCGAACGCCGCGCTCAGCACGTACCAGGCCTCCTACGGGACGAAGGTCCCGGCCGGAGAGGCCGTCTTCTTCCCGAAGCTGCCGGTACGGCTGGACAAGGTGACCGTGAAGGCGGGGGACGTCCCGTCCGGCCAGATCGGCACGGTGACCAGTTCCGACCTGGTGGTCCAGGCGGTCGTCCCCGGATCGGACGCGGAGCTGCTCAGGAAGGGCATGGCCGTCGACCTGACGACGAACGAGGGCGAGAAGGCGCACGGCACCGTGGCCGCGCTGGGCGCCGACGCCTCGGCCCCGACGCAGCAGGACGGTGGGGACCACGAGGCCTCCGCCGGGACGGCCGAGGAGGGCGCCGGGTCCGAAACGGGTGAGGGCGACGGCGCGGCGGCCGACGCGTCCGGCTCCACCTCCGACGCGTCCGGCTCCAGCTCCGGCGCCCCGGTCCAGCTGCGGATCTCCGTACCCGACCCCGGCCCGATGGCCGGCCAGGCCGGGGCCTCGGTGAAGGTGACCATCAAGATCGGCGACTCGGACGGCAAGGTGCTGACCGTGCCGCTCGCCGCGGTCCGGACCTCGGCGGACGGAAAGGCCCGGGTGCAGGTCCTGCGGGGCACCGGCGTGGGGGACGTACGGGTCACCGTCGGGCTCTCCGCGTCGGGCCTCGTCGAGGTGAAGCCGGACGGCGCCGCGCTGAAACAGGGCGACGCGGTGGTGGTGGGCAGGTGACACCCCCGGCGACGGCTGCCGCCCCGGCCACCGAAGGGGACCCGACGCAGGACGACGGGGGCCGCGACGCGGTCATCGAACTCAGCGGCGTGCGGCGGACCTTCGACACCGAACCACCCGTGCACGCGCTGCGCGGCGTGGACCTCACGGTGCGCCGGGGAGAACACCTGTCGATCGTCGGGCCCTCCGGGTCCGGGAAGTCGACGCTGCTCAACACGCTGGGCCTGCTCGACCGGCCCACCGCGGGCTCCTACCGGCTGGACGGAGTGGAGACCACGACCCTGGGCGACCTCGAACGCACCGCACTGCGCGGCAGCCGGATCGGCTTCGTGTTCCAGTCCTTCCACCTCCTCCCGTACCGGACGGTGGACGAGAACGTCATGCTGGCGGAGGCGTACCGCAGACCACGCCCCGGGCGCGGGCGCGGCAGCCGCAGAGAGCGGGCGCGACAGGCGCTGGAGCGGGTGGGGGTCGGACACCGGTCCGGCTTCAGGCCCGACCGGCTCTCCGGCGGCGAGCGCCAACGCGTCGCCATCGCGCGGGCGTTGATGGGGGACCCGGCACTGCTGCTCTGTGACGAGCCCACCGGGAACCTGGACAGCGAGAACACCCTGTCCGTCCTGGAACTCTTCGACGACCTGTGCGCCCAGGGCATGACCCTGGTCCTGATCACCCACGACGAAGCGGTCAGCCGCCGGGCCGGGCAGCGGGTCCGGATCACCGACGGCGGCCTCACCCTGGAGACCACGTGACGCCGACGGCCCGTCCCCGGATGGACCCCAGAGACCTGTGGACGGAGGCCCTCGCCGGTATCCTCGCCCGCCCGGTGCGGTCCGCGCTGACCACGCTCGGCACGGTGCTCGGCATCACCACGCTGGTCATCACCATCGGGGTGGCGTCCACCGCGGGCAACCAGATCGTCGGACGGTTCGACGCGCTCACCGCGACCTCGGTGGCCGTGAAGGTACCGGCGGCACCGCCCGGCGGGGACGACGACGGGCCCTTGGTGCCATGGTCGGGCACCGACGCGGTCCGGCGCCTGGCCGGAGTGGAATCGGCCGCCGCCCTCGCGGACTCCGCCGCGACCAACAGCGTCCAGGTGCGGTCCAACGACGTGAACGCGCCCGGCGACGCCTCCGGCCAGACCCTGGCCGTCATCGCCGCGTCGGACGGCCTGCCCGCCGCCGTACGCGGCACGATGACCGAGGGGCGGTTCTACGACACCGGCGACATCGACCGCCGCGACCAGGTGGCCGTGCTCGGTGACCAGGCGGCGAAGCTGCTCGGCATCAGCCGGGTGGAGGACGCGCCCGCGGTCTTCTTCCAAGGCCAGTCGTACACCGTCATCGGCATCCTCGGCGGCATCGAGCGCGAGCGGCGCCTGTCCGCCGCCGTGATACTCCCGCCGACCGTCGCCGCGGACCGCCTCGCCCTGCGCGACGTCAGCCTCGTTCTGGTCAACACCGCGCTGGGAGCGGCCCGGCAGGTGGCGCGCCAGGCGCCGATCGCCCTGGCGCCCGGACACCAGGACTCACTGGGCGTCGAGGCGCCGCCCGACCTGTCCAGGGCCCGCGACGGCATTCAGAGCGACGTCAACGGCCTCTTCCTCGTCCTCGGCCTGGTCTCGCTCGTGGTGGGCGCGATCGGCATCGCCAACGTGACCCTGGTGACGGTGATGGAACGGGTCGGGGAGATCGGGCTGCGGCGCGCCCTGGGGGCTTCGAGGCGGCAGGTGGCCGGTCAGTTCCTGCTGGAGTCGACGACCATCGGCCTGCTCGGCGGCGTCGTCGGCGCGGCCCTGGGCATCACGATCGTGGTGTGCGTCGCCGTGGTCAAGCAGTGGACGCCGGTGCTCGACCTGGGACTTGCCCTCGGCGCCCCGCTCGCGGGAGCCCTCGTGGGCCTGCTCGCCGGCCTCTACCCGTCGCTGCGCGCCGCCCGGATGGAGCCGGTCGACGCCTTGCGGGCGCCGTCGTAGCGGGCCCGGGGTGTGGTGGTGGTGGCCGCCGAGGGCGGGCTCGGCGGCGGTGCGCCACCGGTGACGCAGTCAGGTCCAGGCGTGGTGGAGGTCCTCGGGTGTGAGGCTGGGGACGTCGGCGGTGCAGCCGCTGCGGGTGACGGCGAGCAAGGGCGTGGCGTCGTCGGCGCCGGGAAGCTCGGAGCGGTGGGCGACCAAGCGGGCGAGGTCGCGGTGGTCGAAGGGCTTCTTCTCCAGCCACTTGACCGAACCCACGAGCGTGATCTTCTTCGCGATGGGGGCGCGGTCGGCGCCGACGATGTCGATCTCCGGGTCGTTGGTGCGGGTCCAGTAGCCGCCGATCGCATCGGTGCCCGCAGGCAGCTGCCCTTCGTCGGAGCCGAGCCGCCACAGGGCTTCGCGGATGACGGGCTCGATGGCCCGGCCCCGCCAGGACGTCCAGCGGGCACGGATGGTGTCGAGGACGCGGTCTCCCCGGCCGCGTTCGATCGCGGGGATTCCCGGGCCGATGAAGGAGAGCCAGAAGCGCAGGTACGGGTCGGCGATGCGATAGCGGGTCTCGCGGCTGGGTCTGGTGGACAGCGGTGTTTCCGCGGCGACCATGCGGCGTGAGGTGAGGAGCTCCAGCGAGCGGGCGACCGAGCTGGAGTTGATGCCGCCGGCGGCTCTGCCGATCAGGGTGAAGGTGCGTTCGCCGTGACCGATGGCGCCCAGGACGGTGCGAGCCTGCGCCTCGGCGGGGAACTCGGCTGACAGGGACCGCTCGCCGCTGACCAGGAGTGCGGAGGTCGGACTGCGCAGGGCCACTTCGAGGTACTCCCACAGCCCGGCGCCCCGTGGCCACTCCTCCAGGATGAGCGGAAGCCCACCGGACACCAGATAGGCGTCGAAGGCGTCGGCGGGCGGCAGACCGAGCATCAGCGCGACCTCTGCCGGGTTCAGCGGGGGCACGACCATTTCCGTACCCCGCTGGTAGAACGGCCTCCCGTAGGTGTTGAGCTGTTCCATCATGGCGATGTCGGAGCCGATGAGGACGAGCAGAACGGGCAGTTTCGACAGGGTCCGGTCGAATGCCTTCTGCAGTGTCCCCTCGAAGCTGGGGTCCTCGCGTACGAGGTAGGGCATCTCGTCGAGGACCACCACGCTGGGGGAGTCGGTGGGCAGCGCCGAGGTCAGCATGCTCAGCGCGGCGTCCCAGGTCAGCGGGGCCGTGAAGGCGTTGAACCGGGCCGCGTCCGGGAGCGGGGAGGCGGAGACCTCGGCGGCGAAACCTGCCAGGTCCGCCTCGCGGGAGCCGCCGACGGCGGTGAAGAACACGTGCGGCAGCCCCGCCCGCGTCAGGAACTCCTCCACCAATCGGGACTTGCCCACCCGGCGGCGCCCGCGGATCAGGACTGCCCGTCCCGGACGCCCGCTGCGGCCGCCGGTCCGCACCGGACGCAGCAGGTCGTCCAGCAGGCCCAGTTCGGTGCGGCGCCCGATGAATCCGTCCATGGCAGTCCACCTCCGACTGTGGTCCAGATACTTCCACCCATAATACTCTCATGAATGGAAGTATCAGAGACATACGGAGAGTGACGCCCGGCAGTGGCTTGTGCGGCCGGAACCCAGGTCCAGGTGTGGCGGAAGGTGATTTTCCGCCAACTCCGGTGCACTGAAGCACTGTTGAAGGATTCTGGCTTGCGTTGACCGAAGGCGCGGCGCTTAATTGGTCCTTCGCGCCGAGCCGATCATCCGAGGGGGAGCCATGGAGCCACCGGCCGTACCGCCGCGCCCCACGGGCGCGCCCCCGCCGCCGCCCCTCGTGCAGGCGGTGGATCTCCGGGTCAGCAAGCGGCTGCTGTGGGTCGGGCCGGCCGCGTACCCGCTGGAGAACATCGCCCGGGTGTTCACCTTCGTGCTGCGCCCGCGCCGCAAGGAGGCCATCACGCTCTTCTGCAAGCGCGTGGCCCTGACGCTCGCGCTGGCGATCGGGATGACCGTGCTCATCCTGCTGGTCGACACGGTGGCGTCCATCAGCAGCGGCGAGAGCGGCGCCGGACCGTTCGTCACCATCGTGTGGCTCGGCACGATCGGCGCGCTCGTCTACTACCTGCTGGAGCTGACGAAGGTCCTGTCGGCGCCCTCGCACTTCGTGCTGGCCGTGGAGACGTCGGGGCCGTCCACGGCGATGGTGACCAGCCACGACCCCGGGCATCTGATCCAGCTCGTCGGCCGCATCGCGCACGCGATAGACCACCCGGAGACCGAGTTCACCGTCCGGGTGGAGGGCATCAGCGTGAGTCCCCAGATCTACCACTTCGGGGACAACGTCAACATGTACGGCGGAACCGGGAACGTAGGGATTGCGCATTCATGAGCGGCGACAACGTCAACATGTACGGCGGAACCGGCAACACGGGCATCCAGAACAACCACTTCGCGCAGCCCGCCGCCGGACCCGCCTCCCCGGAGCTGCGGGCGGCGGTGGGGGAGCTGCTGCGGCTCGTCGGCGAGCTGCGCGGAAAGCTCCCGCCCGCCGGCGCCCGCGCCCTGGACGACAACCTGCCCGCCCTCACCGGCCAGGCCGACGCGCCGGAGGAGCGGCACCGTGCGCTGCTGGCGGTCGCCGGGATCGCGGCCACGGTGTCGACGGTCGGGGAGCCGGTCGTCGAAGCGGTCCGCAAGGTGCTCGGACTTCTCGGCGCTGTCTGAGCCGTCACAGGGCGGTGTGCGCGTGGACGGCGAAGTCGCGGGAAGATGCGCGGGGCCGCCTCCGAACGGGGTGGCGGCGCGCAATCGCCCAGAGACGACCGTCGGAGGAGACGTATGACCAGCACCGTGGACGGCAGACCGGAGCGCATCGGCCCGGAGCCGTCCGGCGCTCCCGCCGCCGACGCCGCCACCGAGGCCGCCGCCGCTGTCCCGGACGAGCAGGAGAGCGCGCTCCTCGACGAACGCGCGCTCAGGCTGCGGCGCCGGCTGGAACGGCTCATCGGGATCGCCGCGACCGAGGGGAACGAACTGGTCGCCCTCCGCAACGGTGACGCGATCTTCGCCGCGATGCTGGAGAGCATCCGGAGCGCCGAACACACCGTGGACATGGTGACCTTCGTCTACTGGCGGGGCGACATCGCCGGGGAGTTCGCCCGGTCACTGGCGGACCGGGCGCGCGCCGGGGTCAGGGTCCGGCTGCTGCTGGACGGGTTCGGCAGCCGGCTGATCGAGAAGGACCAGCTCGCGGCGATGGAAGCGGCAGGCGTCCAGGTGGCGTGGTTCCGCAAGCCCCTCCACCTCTCACCGCTGAAGCAGAACCACCGGTGCCACCGCAAGGTCCTCGTGGTCGACGAGGAGACCGCGTTCACCGGCGGCGTCGGGATAGCCGAGGAGTGGTGCGGGGACGCCCGCGACGAGAGCGAGTGGCGCGACACCCACGTACAGGTGCGGGGACCGGCCGTGGACGGGCTGGCGGCGGCTTTCTCGCAGAACTGGGCCGAGTGCCACGACGAACTGTTCGACGACCGCGACCGCTTCCTGCGGACCCCGCAGGGTGGCGAAGCGGTCGTCCAGGTCGTACGCGGATCGGCCGCCTTCGGCTGGCAGGACATGCAGACGCTGCTCCGCGTCGTACTGGAGTCCGCCGAGGAGCGGGTGCGGCTCACCACGGCCTACTTCGCGCCCGACGCCTACTTCGTGGGGCTGCTCTGTGCCGCCGCGCGGCGGGGGGTCGAGGTGGAGATCCTGCTGCCGGGACCGCACACCGACAAGCGGGTCTGCCAGCTGGCCGGGCAGCTCCACTACGAGGACCTCACCGCCTGCGGCGTGAAGATCTTCCAGTACCAGCCGACGATGATCCACACCAAGGCCATCACCGTCGACCGCGTCGCTTCGCTGATCGGCTCGACCAACTTCAACCGCCGCTCGATGGACCACGACGAGGAAGTGATGCTCGCGGTGATGGACCGTACGTTCACCGCGACGCTGGACGACCACTTCGATCAGGACCTGAAGGCGAGCGTCCTCATCAAGGGCGGGCGCTGGAAGCGGCGGCCGGTCCTGCAGCGGCTCCGGGAGGCTTCGGTCGTGCCGTTCCGCCGCTTCCTGTGAACCGCTTCCTGTGACCGCTTCCCGCGACAGCGGCCCGTGACCGGCGAACCGGTCAGCGTGCCAGCGTCGCGAGGATCGTCTTGCCCCGGCTGCCGTGGCGGTGGACGGTCACGCTGCTGGCGAGCCGGAGGACCATCGGCCAGCCGAAGCCGCCCGACTGGCCGGTCAGGTCCGGGACGCGGCACTGCGGATGGGTGGGGCTGGGGTCCACGACGCGTACGTGCAGCGCGCCGTGGTCGGCGCCGAACGACAGGGCGGTGACGCCTCCGGCGTACCGGATGGCGTTCGTGACCAGCTCGGAGGAGAGCAGGACCAGGTTCTGGACGGCACGGGCGGACGGCGCCGGATTCAGCCGGGCGACGAAGGCGGCGGCGGCCTCGCGGGCCTCGGCGGCCCGCCGCGGCGGGGGCGCGGGCTCCGAGCGGACTTCATCGGCGGAGAATTCGGGTGCGCTGCATGCGTCGGTCATGTGGTTCACCCCAGAAGAAAGGCGCGGTGGCCGGTCCTCGCTGCGTGTACCCGGGCTGTTGCCGTATATCCGGAATTGGTCCGTACGGGTGGTCGTCCGCTCCCAGGCGTGCGGCGGCGTCCTCGGGGCAGGTGAGCGGGACCAGACCGTGCGGCGAAGGGAACAAGCCCATGAACGAGTCCGTCGACCTCGCACCGGACTCGACCGCGGTGATCACCGAGGCGGTGCCCGATCTCCAGCTC
Organism: Streptomyces sp. 840.1; assembly: GCF_003751445.1. NCBI lineage: Bacteria > Bacillati > Actinomycetota > Actinomycetes > Kitasatosporales > Streptomycetaceae > Streptomyces > Streptomyces sp. 840.1. Next base: position 2,858,365 of record NZ_RJUU01000001.1, read on the forward strand.
CAGCTGCTGATCCAGCTCCTCGACCGGGAGTCGAGGTCCGGTCTGCCGCTCACGCTGACTATCCCGGCCGGTGTGCTGCACGGTGACGTGATCGGTCACGAGGCCTGGAAGGCGGAGTGGTCCAGGAGCCTGCGCCAGGTCGAGGGCGAGGGCGCCAACCTCATCGCGGAGTTCCCCGAGACGGTGGACCAGGGCATCAGAGAGCTCCGCGCCGACCAGGACGCGCAGCGGCTCCCCCGCTGGATCCACCTGCGCGACGCCACGCTCGTGTTCGGCGGTACCGCTCCCCTTCGGCTGCCGCTGTGGCGCGGGCGGCTGTCGGACGTGTCGGGGTGGGCGCTGGGGCGGCCCGAGTAGGAGTACGAGCACGGGCCCGGTGGTACGGCAGTGGTGACGCTGCGCGGCGAATGCGCCCCCGTCGAATAACTGTCCGTAATCGATTTTCGGCTGGCTGTCCGTCAGTCGTTCCGGCGGTCCGGGGCTTCGGCGCCCGCCCGTGAGGGGGCTCGTGCCGAGGCCCCGCGCCGTTTCCACCGGGGTTCGCACTCTCCCGGACTCGTTTCGTCCTGCCGGGGGCGGTATGACGCTTTCGGCCAGTTGGTCCGGGCGCTCTGGCGGATCGGTGCGGAGGACGATCAGGCTGAAATCGGACCGATCGCTTCTGCCTGATCCTCAGAGGAGACGAAACGTGCGTAGTCACCACCGAGTCGCGGCTGCCGTCGCAGCCCTCGCACTGGCCGGCGGGGGGCTGCTGGGCCTGGCCCCGGCCGCCGCCGCATCCCCGGCAGGGCTCTCCTGCAGCACCCCCAGACTCCTGACAGGGAGCGGGGGACACCACGGCGCCTCCGTCAGCTGTACGGGCGGGGCGTTCACCGAGTTCATCGACTGCTACAAGGCCGGCTACGGCACCTACCGGCACTTCGGCAACCGCGCGGTGTCCGGTGGGACCTCCACCACCTGGTGCGACATCGGCGCCGACGTCACGGGGGTGGGGGTCTCGCCCTCCTGAGAGATCACCGCGCCGGGGCCGTGCCCGGCCGGATGAGCGAAGGGCCGCCGACAGCACTCCGGGTCAGGAGGTGTCGGCGGCCCTTCGTCGGCAGGGAAAGCGTGGTGCTCAGAGCCGGTCGGGCGTCCGGATGCCGAGCAGCGCCATGCCCTGGTGAAGCGTGCGGGCGGTGATGTCGCAGAGGAACAGCCGGTTCTCCACGACCTCGGCCGGGTTCTCGTCGCTCAGGACGTGGCACTGGTCGTAGAACGTCGTGTAGTGCGAGGCCAGCTGGTAGAGGTACGCGGCCAGCTTGTGCGGCTCGTAGCCCGCCGCGACCTCGGCCAGGACCTCACCGAACTGGTCCAGATGCAGGCCCAGCGCCCGCTCGGCCGGGGCGAGAGCCAGCTCCGGGTGCGCGACCGGCTTCGCGTCGCCGGCGTTGCGCAGGATCGACCGGATACGCGCGTACGCGTACTGGAGGTAGACCGACGTGTCGCCGTGCAGCGCCACCATCTGGTCCAGGTCGAACTTGTAGTCCCGCACGGCGGAGGTCGACAGGTCGGCGTACTTCACGGCGCCGATGCCGACGTACCGGCCGTTCTCGAGGATCTCCTCCTCGGTCAGACCGACCTTCTCGGCCTTGCCCCGGACCACGGCCGTCGCCCGCTCGACCGCCTCGTCGAGCAGGTCCTCCAGCTTGACCGTGACACCCTCACGGGTCTTGAACGGCTTGCCGTCCTTGCCGAGGATCGTGCCGAACGCCAGCTGGTGCGCCTTGACGCCGTCGTTCAGCCAGCCGGCCCGCCGCGCCGTCTCGAAGACCATCTTGAAGTGCAGGGACTGCCGCACGTCCACCACGTACAGCAGGCTGTCCGCCTTGAGGTTCTGCACCCGGTCGCGGATCGCGGAGAGGTCGGTGGCCGCGTAGCCGTAGCCGCCGTTCGTCTTCTTGACGATCAGCGGTGTCGGGTTGCCGTCCGGGCCCTTCACATCGTCGAAGAAGACGCACAGCGCACCCTCGGAGCGGACGGCGACGCCCGTCTCCTCCAGGATCCGGCAGGTCTCCTCCAGCATGTCGTTGTAGCCGGACTCGCCGACGATGTCGGGGTCGCTGATCTCCATGTCGAGCTTGTCGAAGACCGAGTAGAAGTAGATCTTCGACTCGTCGACGAACCGCTGCCACATGGCGAGCGTCTCCGGCTCACCGGCCTGGAGCGCGACCACCCGGTCCCGCGAGCGGGCCTTGAACTCCTCGTCGGAGTCGAACAGGACCCGGGAGGCCTTGTAGAGCCGGTTCAGGGACGACATGGCGGCTTCGCCGTCCGCCTGCTCGCCCTCGTGGTCCAGCTGGTCGGGGTGCTCGATCAGGTACTGGATGAGCATGCCGAACTGGGTGCCCCAGTCGCCGATGTGGTGGCGCCGCACGACGGACTCGCCGGTGAACTCCAGGATCTGCACCATCGCGTCACCGATGACGGCGGACCGCAGGTGGCCGACGTGCATCTCCTTGGCCACGTTCGGCTGGGCGTAGTCGATGACGGTGGTGCCGGCCGCGCTGTTGTACGGCACGCCGAGCCGGCCCTCGTCGTCGGCGGCACGGGCGGCGAGCGTCTCGGTGATCGCCTTGTCGGAGAGCGTGATGTTCAGGAAGCCGGGTCCCGAGACCTCGATGTCCTTGATCAGGTCCGTCGCCGGGAGGGCGCCGGTGACCTGGGCGGCCACCTCGCGCGGGTTGCCCTTGAGCTTCTTGGCGAGGGCCAGGATGCCGTTGGCCTGGAAGTCGGCCCGGTCGCTTCGGCGCAGCAGCGGGTCCGCGGTACCGGCATCCGGCAGGGCTGCCGTCAGGGCGTCCGCCAGCTGCTGCTGGAGCGTGGAAGCGAGGGAATTGACCGAGGCCATCAGCTGGCTGCCGTTTCCGTAGGGGTACAGGGGATGGCCCCAAGTATCCCACGGTGTGCAAAGCCGTTTTCGCGCTGTGGGCGGCACCTGGGAGAATGGTCCGCGCCCCTATGAGTCCTACAAGAGAGAAGGACGTGCCGACCGTGGCTCAGAGTCAGAGCAGCACCGAGACCGACTGGGTCTCCCGCTTCGCGGACGAGGTCATCGCCGAATCGGAGCGTCGTGCGCCTGGCAAACCGGTCGTCGTCGCCTCCGGCCTCTCCCCGTCCGGCCCGATCCACCTGGGCAACCTGCGCGAGGTCATGACCCCGCACCTGGTCGCCGACGAGGTCCGCCGCCGCGGGCACACCGTGCGCCACCTGATCTCCTGGGACGACTACGACCGCTACCGCAAGGTGCCGAACGGTGTCCCGGGGGTCGACGAGTCCTGGGCCGAGCACATCGGCAAGCCGCTGACCTCGGTGCCCGCCCCGGCCGGCTCGGCGTACCCGAACTGGGCCGAGCACTTCAAGGCCGCCATGACGGCCTCGCTGGACGAGCTGGGCGTCGAGTACGACGGGATCAGCCAGACGGAGCAGTACCTGGCCGGTACGTACCGCGAGCAGATCCTGCACGCGATGCGCCACCGCGCCGACATCGACGCCGTCCTGGACCGCTACCGGACCAAGAAGGACCCGGCGGGCGGCAAGGGCGGCAAGAAGCCGCAGCAGAAGAAGGCGGACGAGGCCGAGCTGGCGGCCGAGGCCGGTTCCGGCGCGGCGAGCGAGGACGACGGCGGCGGCGGCTCGGCCGGCTACTTCCCGTACAAGCCCTACTGCGGCAACTGCGAGAAGGACCTGACCACGGTCACGTCGTACGACGACGAGAGCACCGAGCTGAACTACACCTGCTCGGCCTGCGGCTTCGCCGAGACGGTCCGGCTGAAGGAGTTCAACCGGGGCAAGCTGGTCTGGAAGGTCGACTGGCCGATGCGCTGGGCGTACGAGGGCGTGATCTTCGAGCCGAGCGGCGTCGACCACTCCTCGCCCGGCTCCTCGTTCGTCGTCGGCGGCCAGATCGTCCGCGAGATCTTCGACGGTACGCAGCCGATCGGCCCGATGTACGCCTTCGTCGGGATCTCCGGCATGGCGAAGATGTCCTCCTCCAAGGGCGGCGTGCCGACCCCGGCCGACGCGCTGAAGATCATGGAGGCGCCGCTGCTGCGCTGGCTGTACGCGCGCCGCAGGCCCAACCAGTCCTTCAAGATCGCCTTCGACCAGGAGATCCAGCGGCTCTACGACGAGTGGGACGCGCTGGAGCGCAAGGTCGCCGACGGCTCGGTGCTGCCGGCCGACGCCGCCGCGCACACCCGCGCGATCGGGACGGCCGCCGGTGAGCTGCCCCGCACCCCGCACCCGCTGCCGTACCGCACCCTCGCCTCGGTGGCCGACATCACCGCCGGGGCCGAGGACCAGACGCTGCGCATCCTCAGCGAGCTCGACCCGCAGGACCCGCTGACCTCGCTGGACGAGGCCAGGCCCCGGCTGGACCGGGCGGAGAACTGGATCACCACCCAGGTCCCGGCCGAGGCCCGCACCATCGTCCGCGACGAGCCGGACAAGGAGCTGCTCGGCTCGCTCGACGACCAGGGCCGCGAATCGCTGCGGCTGCTGGTGGAGGGTCTCGACTCGCACTGGTCGCTGGACGGGCTGACCACGCTCGTCTACGGCGTGCCGAAGACGCTGGCCGGCCTGGAGCCGGACGCCAAGCCGACGCCCGAGCTGAAGATCGCGCAGCGGTCGTTCTTCGCGCTGCTGTACCGGCTGCTCGTCGGCCGGGACACCGGGCCGCGCCTGCCCACGCTGCTGCTCGCGGTCGGGGCCGACCGGGTGCGCAGGCTGCTCGGCGCCTGAGGGCCGGACGACGCGAAGGGCCGCTCCCCGGTGCGGGGAGCGGCCCTTCGCGTCGCGCGTCCGGGCGGGCCCGGACGCTTCTCAGGCCGCGGGGACCAGGGAGGTGCGCGGGTCCGAGAACGTGTCGCGCGGCACCCGGGGGACGGTGGCCTTGGCCAGGCCTGTCAGGGTCCGGCCGGGGCCGATCTCCATGAGGCGGTCGCAGGCCAGTTCGGCGGTGAGCGTGTGGAGCGTGTCCGACCAGCGCACCGGCGCCGTGAGCTGGCGGCGCAGCAGCTCCGCCCAGTGCGGGCCGCCCCGGTAGGCGCGGGCGTCCACGTTGGCGACGACCGCGGAGTGGCCCGGCATGAAGCGGGCCGTGGCCAGGGCCGCCGCGAAGGGCTCGACCGCCCCGGCCATCAGCGGGGTGTGGAAGGCGCCGTCGACCGTGAGCGCCACCACCTTCACCGCCCCGGCCCGCAGCAGCGCCGACGAGCAGCGCTCCACGTCGGCCGCCCGGCCCGCGATGACCGTCTGCTGGGGGGAGTTGAGGTTGGCCGGCCACACCTGGCCGCCCGCCGCGTGGACCTCGTCGACGACCTCCTGGACCCGGTCCGTGTCCAGGCCGAGGACCGCGGCCATGGTGCCGGCGGTGCGTTCGCAGGCCGTCCGCATCGCGTCGCCGCGCGCCATGATCAGGCGCACCGCGTCCTGCGGGTCCAGGATTCCGGCGGCGACGAGCGCGGAGTACTCGCCCAGGCTGTGTCCGGCGCACGCGCCGGGGAAGGTGGCCAGCGGGTGCTGGCGGCGCAGTTCCGTCATGGCGACCAGCGCCAGGGTGAAGGTGGTCAGCTGGGCGTTGTCGGTACGCCGCAGCGTCGCCGTGTCGGCGTCCAGCAGCAGGGTCTCGATGTCGCGGCCCGCGGCCTCGGAGACCTCCGCCACCACTGACCAGCCGGGGGTGTGGGTCCAGGGCAGGCCCATACCGGGACGCTGGGCTCCCTGGCCGGGGAAAGTAAGTGCCAGTCGGGTGCTCGTCATCGTCTTCCGTCTCCTTCCTGCGGCCGGGGGCGTTGTGCTGACACACGGTGAGGGGCGCGTTCCGCTCCACCGTTACGCGAGTATTTCTCCACCTGTGTCAGCGAGACTTTCATTCCCGGATGCCGCGGTCCGGACCGCATTTTTGCGATCCGTTGCTTTTCTCCGGTGATGAAACCACCTCAACCACCGCGTACGGGCGGTACGTTGCACTTGAGTGGTGGGTGAATGTGCCTTTGGAACGGGGGCGGTGTTCCTTTGTGTTTCCGTGCCTGTTCAGGGAGTTGAACGAAAGGCCGGGGCGGCCGCTCGAAGCCGCTGACCGGCGGCGACGCGCCGCTCAGGCAATGGCCTGGGCCAGCAGCGCCAGATGCGCGCAGTGCTGCGTGACCATGAAGTAGCGGTAGGGGCGCCGCCGTTCGTGGCGGCTGTCGGTGGCCCGGCCCGCGAGGGTCACGACGGACAGTGCGATCGCGCCCGCCAGGACCACGCAGGCGGTCGGCAGCTGCTCCGGTGCCCAGAGCAGCGCTCCGGCGGTGAAGCCGCCGCCCACGGTGCACGCGCCCACCGTGACCAGGACGCGGGTGCGCCGTTCGCCCAGCGCGACCGCCCACGTCCGGCGGCCCGCCGCCGCGTCGCCGGCGATGTCGGAGAAGTCCTTGGCCACCGCGCCGACCAGCGCCATCCACAGGGACATGGCGAGGGCGGTCAGCAGCAGCGCCGGGGACTGGGGCGGGACACCGAGGGTGAGCGGACCGGCGGCGTAGGTGAGCAGCCCGGACACGAAGACCACGCCCATCACGGCCGGCGTCCGGTTCTTCCAGGCGGTGCGCGGCGAGGAGTAGGCGTGCCCCAGGAGCAGCATGGCCGTGCACAGCACCAGCGGGCCGGGGCCGGCGCACGCGGCGGTCAGCAGGGCGCCGGCGGCCGAGCAGCGGGCCACGGTCAGTGCGGTGCGGCGGGACAGCCGGCCGCTCGCTATCGGCCGGGCCGAGCCGTTGACCCGGTCCTCCCGGTAGTCCATGCACCCGTTGTAGAGGTACGTGTAGAAGATGGCGCCGAACCATGCCACGGAACCGAATACCGCCTGGATCACCGACCGGCCGGTGAGGGCGGGGCCCGATGCGATCGCCAGAGCTATTCCGGCGAAATAGCGGAGCTGAAAGGCCGCCAGAACGACGGGGCGAGATTCTTCGAAGCAGAGCAGCAGAAGCCGGTGGATTCGGGCGATCCGGCTGATCGGAGGAATTCGAGGAGTCCGGGGAGTTCGCGGAATTCGGTGCTTCGGGACACTGGGTGCAGTCACAGGCAGTGGCCGTATCGTCGCCGTAGGCATGTCCAGGAGCCTAGGCATTCGCAGTGCGCCCTGACTGTTCCGCAAATGAGCCATGGCTACCACTAAAGTGGCATGCAATACCGGCGGGTCGGATTCCGAATAATCCCAGGTCCCGCACCCCGCGCCCCGGTGTCCCGCTCTCCCGGGCCGGGCCCGGCCCGCACCCCTCTGGTACGCCGGACCACCGCCGAAGTGGACCCCCCGGCCGCCCCCCGCCCGCGCTTCGCTGGTGAGCGGCGGGCGCCGTCCTTTCCGGCACTCCGCTTCCCGTTAAGGGCCGTTGGCAGCCCTGGTCCGTTTCCGACCCCGGGAAGCCGTCATGCATACCCTTACGCCCCTGTCCTTGAGCCCGGCTGAAGCGGTGCTTGCGCCGGGCGAGATCCATGTCTGGTCCGTCCCCCTGGACCGGGTCCCGCCTGATGGTGCGGACACCGTTCTCGACCTGGCCGAACGTGCCCGCGCGGCGCGGATCCGGCACCCCGTGGCGCGCTGGCGCTACCGGCACGCGCATCTCGCGCTGCGCAACGTTCTCGCCGGGTATCTCGGCGTGCCCGCCGACCTGCCCCGCTTCGCCCGCCGCTGCCCCGAGCCGGAGGTGTGCGGCGACTGCGGCCGCGGCCGGCCCGTGCTCGTGGACGGGCCCTGGCCGGACCTCGGGTTCAGCCTGTCGCATTCCGGGGCGGCCGCCCTGGTGGGTGTGACGGGGCCGCCGGGACTGGTGGGGGTGGACGTCGAGCGGGTCCGTCCGGTGTTCGACTGGCGCCGGGTGCCCGAGGTGGGAAAAACAGACCGGATCAGTGGATTCCGCATGTGGACCGCGATCGAGGCGGTGGGCAAAGCGGCCGGAACCGGACTGCGGACCCCGGTCTCGGTCGGCGAGCCCGGTGCGGGCGGGCTGCGGCGCGCGCGCCGTTCGGGAGATCCGGGTGACTGGTACGTCCACGAGGTGGACTGCCCCGACGGATACGTCGGATCGGTCGCAACGGCGTTGCCGGACGTCGTGGTAAGCGCATTCTCATGGCCACTGGAAGTGGGAGTCCGAGATGTGGGACGCGTGGAGCCGTGTTGACATTCTGTAACCGTACGATGATGATCCGAGGGTCGGTTTCTGGTGAGGGTGGGGGCTCTTTTAGTGATGCATTCAGGATTTATTGAATCCGACACAGCCGAACAACTCCTGGGTCGGACACCCGCATTACTGTCCGACTACCGGAGCCGGCTGCAAGAGATCAAAAGCCCCCTGGTAGCAAATGACGGTGCCTGGCATGCGTGCGCGCTGCAGGCCGAGCGGATCATCCGGGACTGTGCGGACAGCCTGCAGCACGGCCGGGCCGATGTGCGCGACACCCTGATTCAGCAGGTCGCGGGGCTGGGGGTGCAGCGCGCCACCCAGGGCATCGACGCCGTGCACTCCATCCGTGCCGGACTGATTCTTTTCGACATCGTCTTCGACGCGCTCGGCCTGGCGATCGTGAACTCGCCCTCGGGGTTCGGCGGTTTCCAGGCCGGGGTGCGTACCTTGCAGCGGGGGATCGGCAGACGGCTGGAAGCCGGCGCGCTCGGCCACGACACCTATCTGCTGAACACCGTGCGGGAGGTCAACGCTGCCACCCAACGGCAGCTCGCCCGCGAGATCCACGACCACCTCGGCAATCATGTGAGCCTGGCCCTGCGCCGGATAGAACTGCACGAACTGACCTGGGAATCCCGCCCGGACGAGGTCGCCGCCCGGATCGGTGCCGTCAAGGACACCCTCACCGAGTCGCTCGGGATCATCCGTGACCTGGTCACCCAGCTGCGCCGGGCCGACCGCGAGGGCACGCTGGAATCGGCGTTCACCGCGTTCCTGGAGTCGATGGAGATCACCCCCTCCAAGGTGCGGATCCAGGTCAACGGCAGCGAGGAGTGGGCCCCGCAGGACGTGCTCGACGAGGTGTTCCTCGTGGTGCGGGAGTGTCTGCGCAACTCCCTGGCGCACGCCGAGGCCGAGCACGTGCTCGCCGCGATCGACATCGCCCCGTACAAACTGCAGGCCCTGATCGAGGACGACGGCTGCGGCTTCGACGTCTCGGCGGTCGCCGTGGCGGGCAAGGCCAACGGCATCGCCTCGGCCACCGAACGGGTCGAACTGCTCGGCGGAACGATCCTGTTCACCAGCGCCCCCGATGCCGTCGGCACCAGGGTCACGATCACGATCCCCCTGATGGACCTGCCAGGTGATTCCGTTGAACGCGCGACCTGAAGTGATCCGCATCCTCGCGGCCGACGACCACACGCTGCTGCGCACAGCGCTGGCCGAACTGCTCAACGCGGAGGACGATCTGCAGGTCGTGGCCGAGGCGAGCAGCGGGCGGGGCCTCGTCGAGCTGGTGGAGCGCCACCAGCCGCACGTGGTGCTGCTCGACGTGGAAATGCCGGACCACCACCCCAGGGCGGCGGTACGCGGCCTCCTGGAGCGTTTTCCGTCGCTGCGGATCATCATCCTGACCATGTACGACGACCAGCCGCTCGTGCACGAACTGCTGCAACTGGGCGCCCGCGGCTATCTGCACAAGAGCGTGTCGCGTGCGGCGCTGCTGAGCGCGGTGCGCAACGCCGCCCGGGAGGACGACCAGATCACCATCCTGGTGCCGCGCTCGGGCTACACCTCGGGCGGCTACCAGACGCAGGAGCAGGACGCCGGGCCGGTCTCGCCGCGCGAGCGCGAGGTGCTGACGTGCGTCGCGGAGGCCATGAGCAACCGGCAGATCGCGGCCAGGCTCGGCATCACCGAGGGCACCGTCAAGCGTCATCTGCGCAATATCTTCGACAAGTTGGAAGCGGTCTCGCGCATAGACGCGGTGAACAAGGCGCTGGCGCAGAAGCTGATCGCCGCCCCGCGCGGCCGCTCGATGCGCTGACGAGCTCGTCGGGGCGTGGCCGCAGTTCCGGCCGTGTTCAGCCCCGGGCGGCTTCCCGGTAGGCGGCGCCGATCGCCTCCACGGCGTCCGAGATGCCCGTGAGGGGCAGCGAGCCGTAGCCCAGGAGCAGTCCCGGTGCGCCCGGCATCCCGCTGAACCGGAACTGCCGGCCGCTGCGGACCAGCACCGAGCGGCGCTGGGCACCGTGCACCACGGCCGCCTCGTCCGTGCCGGGGGGCAGTACGGCGTAGCTGTGCAGGCCGGCCGCGCAGCCGATGAGCCGGGCCTCCGGCAGGGACTCGTGGACGGCCGCCGCCAGCGCCTCGCGGCGGGAGCGGTAGCGGGAGCGGACCCGGCGCAGGTGCCGGTCCAGCAGTCCGCTGCGCATCAGCTCGGCGAAGGCCAGCTGGGTGAGGGTGTCGGAGCCCTGGTCCTGGCGGGAGCGGACCCGTTCCATCAGCGGGTACAGCTTCGGGGGTATCGCCAGCCAGCCCAGCCGCAGCCCCGGTACCAGGACCTTGCTGGTGGTGCCCGCGTACACCACCCGTTCCGGGTCGCCCTCCTGGAGGGCGGTGGGCCGGGCCCCCCGGTCGAACCAGAACTCGCCGTCGTAGTCGTCCTCGATGATCCAGCCGTCCCGGGCCCGCGCCCAGGCCAGCAGCTGCTGCCGGCGCTCCGGCGACATCATGACGCCGGTCGGGAACTGGTGGGCGGGGGTGACCAGGACCGCGCGGGCGCCCGAGCGGTCCAGGGCCTCGACGATCAGGCCCTCCTCGTCCACCGGCACCCCGACCGGGGTTATCCCGGTGTCCAGGATGAACCGGCGCTGCCCGTTGTGGCCCGGCTCCTCGATGGCCAGTTCATGGATGCCCAGGCGCTGCAGGGAGTCGGCCAGCAGCGCCAGACCCTGCGCGAAGCCCGCGGTGACCATCACCTGGCCCGGCTCGGTGTGCACCGAGCGCACCCGGCCCAGATAGGCGGAGAGTTCATTGCGCAACTCCGCGATTCCGGCGACCGGCGGGTAGTCCATCCCTTCCCGGCCGACATTCTGCAGCACCTTCGTATAGGAGTTGAGCCACTCCTGGCGCGGGAAATTCGACAGGTTCGCGATGCCGACCCGGAGATCCCAGCGGGCACTTGTGGCCGGACGGGAATCCAGCAGCGAGGTGTCGCCCGCGCTCTCCGGCAGCTTCCGGGCCACATGCGTGCCCGAGCCGCGGACCGCGTCCAGGTACCCCTCGGCGATCAGCTGCTCGTAGGCCTCGACCACCACACTGCGCGAAAGCCCCAGGTCCAGGGCGAGTTGACGACTCGAGGGCAAGCGTGACCCGGGGTGCAGCACCCGGTCCTCGACCCGGCTCTTGATGGCGTTCTGGAGCTGTGCGGTGAGCGGTACAGCCGAGTCTCGGTCCACTTGGACCGACAGGTACCAGGCCATCTGGTCTGCTCCGTCTCCCCCGCAGTGGTCTGGGTGGTCCCCCTGGCCCACTGGCCTAATGGATCACGCCAACGGCCTTTATTTATAGCACTCAGAGGGAGAATCCCATGGCTGCAATGACTGGCGTAATCGCTCCCGCGATTCACGGGCGGGACGGCGCACAGGTCTTCGACGAGAAGATCGGGAGCCGTACCCTGCGCGTGGGAATCGTCGGACTCGGCTACACCGGTCTCCCGCTCGGTCTCGGTTTCGCCACGGCGGGCCTTCCGGTCCGCGGGCTGGACACGGACGCGGAGCGGGTCGACCGGGTGGCGCGCGGCAGTTCCTATCTGCCGGATGTGAGCGATGCCGAACTCGCTTCGGTCAGCCGCAAGTTGAGCGCCACCACCGAGCCGGGCGAGCTGGCCGGCTCGGACGTGCTGATCGTCTGCGTCCCGACCCCGGTCACCGGTGACCAGCAGGCCAACCTGGATTACGTCAACTCCGCGATGGACTCGGTGGCGCCGCTGCTGCGCCGGGGGACGCTGCTGATCCTCCAGTCCACCGTCCCGCCGGGCACCACCGCCGCCGCCGCGGCCGCCCTCGCGGACGCCACCGGCCTCGAGCCGGGCACCGACTTCCACATGGCGATGGCCCCGGAGCGGGTCGACCCCGCCAACACCGGCGGCTGGAACCTGGCCAACACCCCGAAGGTGGTGGGCGGTCTCACCGAGGAGTGCACCCGCCGCGCGGCCGCCCTGTTCGGGCTGGTCTGCGAGACGGTGGTGCCGGTCTCGCGCACCGAGGTCGCGGAGCTGTCGAAGGTCTTCGAGAACACCTTCCGGCTGGTCAACATCAGCCTCACGCTGGAACTCTCCGACCTGTGCCGGCAGCTCGAGATACCGGTCCGCGAGGTGATCGACGCCGCCTCCACCAAGCCCTACGGATTCCTTCCGCACTACCCGGGGCCCGGAGTGGGCGGCGAGTGCATCCCCGTCGACCCGCTGTTCCTGCGCGAGGCCGCCGACCGGCTCGGCACCGACATGAAGCTGGTGGCCGCCGCGTTCGAGCGGGTGGAGCAGCGCCCCGGCCAGGTCGTGGACCGGCTGGCCGAGCTGATCGGCGCCCGCGGCTCCGCGCTGAGCGGCGCCAAGGTCCTCGTGGTCGGCGTCAGTTACAAGTCCGGCGTCGCGGACCTGCGCAACGCCCCCGCCCTCGACGTCATCCGGGGGCTGCGCTCCGCCGGGGCCACCGTCTCCTACCACGACCCGCTCGTCCCGGACCTCGTCGTGGACGGGCAGCCGGTCGCGGCGGCCGAGTGGGCGGTGACGGAGCTCGCGCAGCTGGACGCCGCGGTACTGGTCACCGCCGTCCCCGGGCTCGAGCAGGACCTCCTGTGGGGCATCCCGCCGATCGTCCTGGACACCCACAACAAGCTTGAGGCGGCCAGCAATGTGGCGGTGCTGTGATGGCAGCCACCCTGCTCGGCGGCCGTGCGCTCCCCGCCGTCACCAGGGACGCGGTCGCGGGCCGGACGGTGTCCTCCGAGGCGGCCCGGGAGGCGGTCGCGGAGCTGCTGGACGAGACGACGGGCGAGGTGGAGGCCGCGGCCTTCCTGACCGCGGTCGCGGTCGGCGGGGCCACCCCGGTCCTGGTGGCGGCGGCGGTGCGGGCGGTGCTCGCGGTGGCCAGGCCGGTCGGCTGGACGGGACCGGCGGTCGATGTGGTCGGCACCGGTGGTGACGGCAGCGGCTCGGTCAACATCTCCACCCTGGCCGCGCTGGTCGCCGCCTCGGCCGGGGCGACCGTAGCCAAGGCCGGCAACCGGGCGGCGACCTCCTCCTGCGGCAGCGCCGACCTGCTGGAGGCCCTGGGCATCGACCTCGACCCCGGGGAGCGCATCGGGGAGCTGCTGGCCGGCCACCGGTTCGCGTTCCTCTTCACCCCCGCGCTCCACCCGGCGCTGCGCAGGCTGGCCCCGGTCCGCCGCCGGCTCGGCTTCCGCACCCTGTTCAACCTGTCGGGGCCGCTCGCCAACCCCGTACCCCTGACCGGCCGGCTCATCGGCACCGCGACCCGGCAGGACCAGGAGGTCCTGGCACAGGCCGCCGCCCTGCTCGGCTACCGGCGCACCTGGGTCATCCAGGGCTACGACGGGATGGACGAGCTGACCACCTCGGGCCCCGCCCGGGTGCTCCAGGCGGACGGCGGCGAACTCACCGAGTCCACCGTCGACCCCGCCGGGCTGCCCCTGCGCCCGGCGGGCCGCGCCGAGCTGGCCGGCGGTGACCCGGCACGCAACGCCGTCCTCGCCCGCCAGGTCCTGGCCGGCACGGCGCCCCGCCCGCTGCTCGACACGGTGCTGCTGAACGCGGCGGCCGTCCTCCAGCTCGCCGGACAGGCACCGGACCTGCCGTCCGCGCTCACCCTCGCCCGCGACGCCGTAGAGCGGGGAGCACCGGCCGAACTGGCCGTCCGGCTCGCCGCGCCGCACGCCCGCCCCGCCCGCACCACGATCACCCGGGAGAGCCTCTGATGGCCACGCACCTCGATGAGATAGTCGCCGCCAAACGCGCCGCCTGGAGCGGCCCGGCGGCAGCCGACGCGGCCGCCCGAGGCCGCCGCAAGGCCGCCGTACCCGGCCGGTTCGCCGCCGCACTGGGCGGTCCCGAGATCTCGGTCATCGCCGAGATCAAGCCGAAGTCCCCGTCCAAGGGACAGCTCCTGGACCCCGGACAGGCCGTCCCCACCGCCAGGAAGTACATCGACGGAGGCGCCTCGGCCATCTCCGTACTCGGTGACACGCCCTTCTTCGGCGGCTCGCCGGAGCTGGTCCGTACCGTCGCGGAGCACCCGGACGTCACCGTGCCCGTCCTGTTCAAGGACTTCATGGTCGACATCCGGCAGCTGACGCTCGCCCACGACAGCGGCGCCGACGGCGTCCTGATCATCGCCCGCGCCGTCGGCGACGCCCTGCTGACCGACCTGGTGCAGACCGCGCACGGTCTCGGCCTCGACGCACTGGTGGAGACCTTCACCCAGGACGAGGTGGACCGGGCGCTCGGCTCCGGGGCCCGCATCATCGGCATCAACAACCGGGATCTGCAGACCTTCTCGGTCGACCTGGACAACTCGGCCAGGCTCCGCCGCGACATCCCGCGCGGCGTACTGACCGTCAGCGAGAGCGGCCTTCGCGGCCGGCCCGACATCGAACGCATCGCGGCGCACGGCTTCGACGCCGCGCTCATCGGTGAATCCCTGCTCAGCAGCCCCGACCCCGCCGCCCAGCTGCGGTCCTTCACCGGGGTCCCCATTCTGGAGGTGGCCTCGTGAACGGCCGATTCGGCGAGTACGGCGGACAGTTCGTCGCGGAGACCCTGGTGGGCCCGCTGCAGGAGCTGGAGGAGGAGTACCAGAAGGCCCTGGTCGACCCGGAGTTCAACGCGGAGCTCGACAAGCTGCTCAAGATGTTCGTCGGGCGGCCCACCCCGATCACCGAGCTGCACCGGCTCGGCGTCACCGAGAACGGCGTCAAGCTGTGGCTCAAGCGGGAGGACCTCACCCACACCGGCGCCCACAAGATCAACAACTCGGTCGGGCAGGCGCTCCTCGCCCGCCGCCTGGGCAAGAAGCAGATCATCGCGGAGACCGGCGCCGGCCAGCACGGCGTGGCCGTGGCCGCAGCCTGCGCCTACCTCGGCCTCGAGGCCACCATCTACATGGGCCGGGTCGACGCCGAGCGCCAGGCACCCAACGTGCAGCGGATGGAGCTGCTCGGCGCCCGCGTCGTGCTGGTCGACCTCGGCACGGCGACCCTGAAGGACGCCATCAACGCCGCGATCCGCGAGTGGATCGCCCGCCCCGACACCACGCACTACCTGCTCGGCTCGGTCGTCGGCCCGCACCCCTTCCCCACCATCGTGCGCAACTTCCAGTCGGTCATCGGCCGCGAGGCCCGCGCCCAGTTCCTGGAGGAGAACGACCGGCTGCCCGACGCGGTCGTGGCCTGCGTCGGCGGCGGCTCCAACGCGGCCGGCATGTTCAGCGCCTTCCTCGACGACCCGGTCCGCCTCGTCGGCGTACAGGCCGCAGGCGAGGGCAAGGGCGGTCAGGGCGGCCACGCGGCCCCGCTGCTCTACGGCGACCCGGGCGTCCTGCAGGGCACCCGCACCTACCTGCTCCAGGACGACGACGGGCAGATCCAGCTCACCCACTCCATCGCACCCGGCCTCGACTACGCGGGCGTCGGCCCCGAGCACTCGCACTACAAGGACACCGGGAAGGTCGAGTACATCTCCGCCTCCGACGACGAGGCGCTGGACGCGTTCGCCGCGCTCAGCTCGCAGGAGGGCATCCTCCCGGCCCTGGAGTCCGCCCACGCGGTGGCCGGCGCTCTGAAGGTGGCCCGCCAGTCCGCACCCGGCAGCACCGTCCTCGTCAACCTCTCCGGCCGGGGTGACAAGGACCTCACCTCCGCCATGGCCGCCCTGAAGCAGCGTGAGGAGACCGCCCGATGAAACGCCTCGAACAGACCTTCACCGACAACCGGACCAAGGACGAGACCACCCTCGTCGCCTACCTCACCTCCGGCTACCCGCACCTCGGCGAGACCGTCGGCCTGATCTCCGCAGCGGTGGACGCCGGCGCCGACGTGATCGAGCTCGGGGTCCCGTTCTCCGACCCGCTCGGCGACGGCCCGGTCATCCAGGCCACCGGGCAGGCCGCCCTGGACACCGGCACCACCACGGCCGCCACCCTCGACGTCGTCGCCGAGGCGCGCGCCGCGGGAGTCGAGGCGCCGATCGTGCTGATGGGCTACTGCAACCCGTTCCTGCGCTACGGCCTGACGCAGCTGTACGACGACGCCAGGTCGGCCGGCGCCGACGGATTCGTCGTCCCCGACCTGCCGGTCGGCGAGGGCGCCGAGTGGCTGGCCCAGGCCGAGGCGGCCGAGCTCGGCCAGACCTTCTTCACCGCGCCCGGCAGCTCGCCGGAGCGGATGGCCGCCTCCGCCGCCGCCTCCCGGGGCTTCCTCTACGTCCTCGCGGCGAACGGCGTCACCGGGGTCCGCTCCGAGCTCGACCCCGGCATCGACGCCTACCTGGAGCGGGTGCGCGCGGCCGGCGACACCCCGATGGCCGTCGGGTTCGGCATCTCCCGCCCGGACCACGTGGCCGCGCTGCACGGCAAGACGGACGGCGTGATCGTGGGCAGCGCGCTGCTCCAGGCGATCGGCGCCGCCCGGGACGCGGCCGGCCGCCGCCGGGCCGTCACCGGGCTGATCTCCTCCCTGAAGGCGGCCACCCGATGAGTGACGCCACCGCCATCCCCTTCTTCAGCGGCGCCGCCTCCGTCCGCCGCGACTGGCCCCGGCTGGAGGCCCGCATCCGCGAGGTCGCCGCCTCCGGCCGGTTCACCTCCGGCCCGGTCACCGCCGAACTGGAGACGGCGATCGCCGCCCGCACCGGCGCCCGGCACGCGGTGGCCGTCGCCAACGGGACCGACGCCCTGGTGATCCTGCTCCGGGCGGCGGGCATCGGCCCCGGCGACGAGGTGATCGTCCCCGCGTACACCTTCTTCGCGACCGCCTCGGCCGTCCTGCACGTGGGCGCCGAACCGGTGCTGGTGGACGTGCTGCCCGGCAGCTACGCGATGGACCCCCGGCGCGCCGAGGACGCGATCACCGAGCGGACCAGGGCGATCATGCCGGTGCACCTGTTCTCGCAGATGGCCGACATGGAGGTGCTGAAGGACCTGGCCGACCGCCACGGACTGATCCTCCTGGAGGACAGCGCCGAGGGCATCGACATGTGGGCCGGCGGGGTGCACGCGGGTCTGTGGGGCAGCGGTGGCGTCCTCTCCTTCTTCCCCACCAAGACGCTGGGCTCGCTCGGCGACGCGGGGATGCTGCTCACGGACGACGACGGCATCGCCGCCGCGGCCCGGCGGCTGCGCCTGCACGGCCAGGGCACGGACGGCGCGTACGACACGGACGGCGCCTACGTCTACCAGGAGCTCGGCTACAACAGCCGCTGCGACGAACTGCACGCCGCGTTCCTGCTGCACCGCCTGGAACGGCTCAGCGAGGAGACGGAGCGGCGCGCCGGGCTGGCCGCCCGCTACGACCGGCTGCTGGCCCCGCTGGCCGGCACCGTCGACACCCCCTGGATGGCCCCCGCCAAGACCCCGAGCAACCAGGTCTACTACGTCTACCTCATCGAGTGCGACCGCCGGGACGAGCTGGCCGCGTACCTGGAGGCGAACGGCGTCGGCACCGAGGCGTACTACCCGCGCCCGCTCACCGACCAGCCGCTGCTGGCCCCGCTGCCGGGCTCCCGCCACCCCGTCCCGGTCGCCTCGGCCGCCGCGGGCCGGGCCCTGGGGCTGCCGATGTACCCCGACCTCACCGACGAGCAGGCCGACCGCGTCGCCGCCCTGATCCACGCCTTCTACGGAGCCGCATCGTGACCACCGCCATCCCGTACTTCGACTGGCCCGCCCGCTCGGCCGACTGGGCCGACGACATCGTGGAGGTCTTCCGAGAGGTCGCCGAGAGCGATGAGTTCATCCTCAAGTCCCGGGTCGAGCGCCTGGAGTCGGAGATCGCCGGACGCACCGGAGCGGCCCACGCCATCGCCGTGGCCAGCGGCACCGGAGCGCTGAGCGTGATCCTGGCCGCGCTCGGCCTCGGGGACGGCGACGAGGTGGTCACCCCCGCGTTCTCCTTCGTCTCCACCGCCTCCACCGTCGCGCTGCGCGGCGCCCGCCCGGTCTTCGCGGACGTCGACCACGAGACCGGCCTGCTCGACCCGGCCGCCGCCGAGGCCGCCGTCACCGAACGCACCAGGGCGCTGCTGCCGGCCTACCTGTTCTCCGGCTCCCCGGAGATGGGCGCCTTCGCCGAGCTCGCCGCCCGGCGCGGACTCCACCTGGTCGAGGACAGTGCGATCGCGCTCGGCGCCACCGTCGACGGCAGGCCCGCAGGCCGCCACGGGCACGCCGGGGTGTACTCCTTCTTCCCGGCGAAGCCCGCCGGCGGCATCGGGGACGCCGGGATGATCGTCACCGACGACCCCGAACTCGCCCGCACCGCACGGATGCTCCGCAACCACGGCCAGCCGGCCGGCAAGCGCTTCTACCACGAGCTGCTCGGCTTCAACTGCCGGATGGACGAGCTCACCGCAGGCTTCCTGCTGCGCAAACTCCCGCACCTGGACCGGCTGCTGGAGCGGCGCCGCGAGATCGCCGCGATCTACGAGGAGGGACTGCGCCCGCTGGGCCCGGCGCTGCTGCCGCCGCCGGCCGGCTTCCAGGACCGCGCCGTCTACACCTACGTCGTACGCGCCCAGCAGCGCGACGAGCTGCGCGCCCAGCTGGCGAAGGAGGGCATCGAGACCGCCGTCTACTACCCGCGCCCGCTGCACCTCCAGCCCGCGTTCGCGTATCTCGGCCACGGACCCGGCGACTTCCCCGTCGCCGAGCAGCTGTCCCGCGAGTCCCTCGCGCTGCCGCTGCACCCGGACATGGCACCGGGCGCGGCCGAGCGGGTCGTGGCAGCCGTCAGCCGCTTCTGCGCTGCGGGGAGGTGAACGGGATGTCGGTAGCGAAGACCCCGGGCATCGCCGCGGACCGGCTGTGCGGCATCGGGGACGAGGCCGCCCCCGACCTGGCGGGCCAGCTGGCCATCCACCACGAACTGGGCATGGAGGCCGTCGAGTTGCGTACGGTCGACGGCCTCGGACTGCACGAGCTGCCGACGGGCGACGCGGCCGACCTGGCCCGGCGCACCATCGTCGCCGGTCTGCGGGTGCCCGTCGTCGACACGCCGGTGGGCTCCTGGTCCACCACCGTCGCCACCCCCATGGACGACGAGCTGGCGGCCCTCGAACGCTCCGCCAAGGTGGCAGCCCTGCTCGGCTGCGACCGGCTGCGGGTCATGTCCTACCCCAACGACGGCCGCCCCGAGCGCGAATGGCGCTCCGAGGCGCTGCGCCGGATGAAGAGACTGGCCCGCGAGGCCGAGCGGCTCGGGGTCACCCTGCTGCACGAGAACTGCCAGGGCTGGGCCGGCCGGAGCGCGGCGCACACCGTGCGGATGCTGGAGGAGGTCGCGAGCCCCCGGCTGCGGCTGCTGTTCGACACCGGCAACGGCCTCGCCTACGGCTACGACTCGCTCGACTTCCTGCGCGGGGTGCTGCCGTGGGTGGAACACGTACACATCAAGGACGGCGTCGGCTCCGGCGGAGCGGCCGAGTTCACGATGCCCGGCGAGGGCACCGCCCACGTCGTGGACTGCGTGAACCTGCTGGAGCAGCACGGCTACCGGGGCTACTACAGCCTGGAACCCCACCTGGCCCGCATCCCGCACCTGGGCCTGGCGGGCGACCCCGCCGCGCTGGCCGACGGCTACCGGGAGTACGCCCGGCGCTGCGCCGCACTGCTCGGCACCGCACAAAGCCGGGCCTTCATCGATTCCACGGACAGCCCCATGTACTGGGAGGGGAGCCACCATGGCTGAGACGGCCCGCACCACCCGCACCCGCGGCGGCCTCGACGCCGGCGACCTGGAGTGGCTCACCGACCTGATGGCCGTCGACTCGGTCTCGCCGCTGGAGGGCGGCCCGCTGGACGGGGCGGCCCGCGCGCAGCGCGTCTTCCTGGCCGGCGCCGCCGAGCGCGGCTTCCGCACGGTGCTGCACCGCGCCCCCGGGCCCGAACTCCTCGACCGCCCCGAGGTGCCCGCCCCGGTCCGCGAGGAGGCCGCCCGCGACCTGCCCGCGTTCCTGGCCGGGCAGCCCTCGGTGGTCGTCGCCCACGGGGCCCCGCAGCCGCAGGAGCGCCGCCTGGTCATCAACTTCCACGTGGACACGGTCGGCCCGCACGTGCCGCCGAAGCTGGACGGGCGGATCCTGTACGGCCGGGGCGCCGTCGACGACAAGGGCCCGGGGATCGCCGCCGCGGCCGGGGTCGCCGCGGCCTTCGCGCAGGACCCGGGCCTCGACGGCCGGATCGAGGTGCAGATCGCCTCCGTGCCCGGCGAGGAGGGCGGCGCGATGGGCACCTACGGCACCCGCGCGCTCGTCGACGCGGGGTTCACCGGGCGCCTGATGGTGTTCGCGGAGCCCACCGGCAACACCTTCATGGACGGCTGCACCGCCGCCATGACCCCCCGGATCACGGTCGACGGCCAGGACTCCACCGACGACCACCCCGGGGACGGCCACAACGCCACCGTGCTCCTGGGCTTCCTCGCGGACTTCCTCGCCCGCCGGCTCGGCCCGCTCGCCCACGGCATGGGAGCCAAGCTCTGCGTCTCGGGCCTGCACACCGGCAGCGCGCACAACCGGGTCTACGGCGGTGGGCAGCTGCTGCTCAACATCGCCTACCCGGCGACCGAACAGGCCGAACTGCTCGCCGCCTCCCTGGAGGTGCTGATCGAGGAGGCCCGGACCGAGTTCGCGCATCTGCACGCCCACGACCCGTTCAGCCGCCGCACGGTGAAGGACTGGCGCCGGATCGTCCGCCTGGACTGGCTGAAGCAGGGCCTGCCCACCCTGAACAACCGCGACGCCGATGCCGAACTCGTCCTGAACGACGCCGGGTTCCTCCGGCACGACGGACTGGCCGACGGCACCGCCTTCACCTGCGACGCGATCTGGGCGCCCGGCCCCGGCCGCTACGTGGTGGCCTGCGGACCGGGACAGCTCGACGCCAACGGGGCCCACACCGCAGACGAGTTCGTGCACCTGGACGACCTGGACACCTACGCCCGGCGCATCAAGGAACTGGTCCACGCCTTCGCCGCCCGCACCGCCTGACGCGCTCCCCCTCCCGCTCCCTCCCGCACGACCTCACCCGGAAAAGGATTCGCCATGACTGTCCGCGTCCCCCTCACCGAGCTCACCACCTTCGTCCAGGACGTCCTCACGAACTGCGGCCTGGACGCCGAATCGGCGCGCACCGCCGCCGACGTCATCACCTACGCCGACGCGAACGGCTTCACCACACACGGCACCAACGGGCTCGTGAACATCTACGCCCCCCGGCTGCTCGACGGCCGGATAGACGCCGGCGCCACCCCGCGCGTCGTCCAGGAGACCGCCGGGGCCGCCCTGCTCGACGGGGAGCGCGGGCTCGGCCTCGTCACCATGGACCTGGCCATGGACATCGCCATGGCCAAGGCGCGGCAGACCGGGATCGGCATGGTCGCCGTGCGCAACAGCACCCACTTCGGCAGCGCCGGCTACTACACGCAGAAGGCCGCGGCCGCCGGGCTGATCGGCCTGGCGATGACGAACTGCGGCGCCCAGGGCGTCGCCCCGCCGCTGGGCGGCACCGTGCGGATGCTCGGCACCAACCCGCTGAGCGCGGCCGTACCGGTGACCGAGGGCGCGCCGTTCGTCCTCGACATGAGCACCACGGTGGTCGCGACCGGGAAGATCAAGGCCGCCCACCGGGAGGGCCAGCAGGTCCCGCAGGAGTGGCTGGTGCGCCACGACGGCACCCCGACCTCGGATCCGGCCGACTTCATGGCGGAGGAGGCGGACGTCGCCTGGCTCGGCGGGCCCGCCTCGACCGGCGGCGCCAAGGGCTTCGGCCTCGCCCTGCTGGTGGACCTGCTCTGCGGCCCGCTCTCCGGCGCCGCCTACGGCCCCCGGCCCGGCGTGCTGAAGGGCGAGCCGGCCGGCGATGACAACGTGGGCCACACCGCGATCGTGATCGACCCCTCGGCGTTCGGCTCGGCACACGCGATCGCCGCCGAGAACCGCCGCCTGCTCGACACGGTCGTGAACTCCCCGGCCGCCGCGTACGCGACGCGGGGCGTCACCTACCCCGGAGCCCCCGAGGCCGAGCGGTACGCGCAGTCGCGCCGCGAGGGCGTCCTGCTGCCCGGACCGGTGGCCGACGGCCTGGTGGCCCTCGCCGGGCAGCTGGCCGTGCGGGCGCCCGACGCGCTGGCCGTGCGGGCCCTCGCGCCCGCCGCCTGAGGCAGCCGGACCCCGGCACCACCCCCCAACGACCGAGGAATCGGAAAGGACCGAACCGTCATGCGTATCGGAGTGATCGGACTGGGCGTCATCGCCCCCTTCTTCCTGCGGGCCATCGAGGACGACCCGGAGCTCCGGCTGACCGCCGTCTGCGATCTGGACCGCCGGAAACTGGCCGGATTCGCGCCGGAGACAGCCGTGTTCGCCGACCACCGCGAACTGCTCGCCTCGGGGCTCGTGGACGGCGTGGTGGTCACCCTGCCCAACCACGCGCACGCCCCGGTCGTGGCCGACGCCCTGCGGGCCGGTGCGCACGTCTGCTGCGAGAAGCCGCTGACCGTCCACGCCGAGGACGCGCACCACCTGGTACGGCTGGCCGACGAGTACGGCACGACCCTGTTCACCGCCTTCCACCGCCGCTACAACACCCATGTCCAGCAACTGGCGGACCAGTTGGCCGACCGGCAGGAGATCTCGCACGTCACCAGCCGCTACCAGGAGCGGATCGAGGAACACAGCGGCAGCGAGGCCTGGTACCAGGACCTCGACCGCTGCGGCGGCGGCTGCGTCATCGACAACGGCCCCAACGCGCTGGACGCACTGGAGACCGTGCTCGGCCCGCTCACCCTGACGGACGCCACGATCGGCGACGTCCGCTCCGGCGTCGAGTTCTGCGCCGAACTGCACCTGGCCACCCCCGACGGCATCCCGGTCCTGGTGGACCTGGACTGGGCCCTGGAGACCGGCGAGCGCAAGGACATCACCGTCCACCTCAAGGACGGCCGGCAGCTGAACGCCGACATGCTCGACGGATTCCAGGAGTTCAAGTCCTCCCTCGACCACGAGTACGCCGGGATCATGGCGGACTTCCACCGCACGGTCCGCGACGGCCGCAGCGGGCCGGACCGGGGCCCGCACATCGTCGATCTGGTCGAGGAGGCGTACGCCATCGGCCGCACCAGGGAGGAGCGGCTGCGGATGACCGGCAAGGAGCCTGCCGACGCCCATCTGGTGAAGCTGCTGTTCCACCGGCGCACCGACCGGGGCATGGTCCTGTCGCCCTGGCAGTCGCGCTGCGTGCGCGCCGGCGACGTGCACGAACTGGTCACCACCACCGACCGCCCCACCGCCACCGGGGACCGGGTCGACCACGTCGGGTTCCTGGGCTTCGCGGAGTTCACGGCGGCCACGGTGATCGACCGGGGCGACGTGGTGACGGGCCCGAGCGGGCCGATCGGACGGGTGGCCGGATTTGACGAGTGCCACGCGCCGAACCACTACAACATTCTCATCGACACCGAACGCGTCCTCACCGCAGAGGACTTGGACCTGAATACGCTGGACACCCTCACCTTCTCCGGAGGAACCCGATGACCGCCACCACACAGGGCACCCCCACCTTCCGCAGGGTCGCCGTGACGCCCGAGGCCCGCGAGCGGGTGCCCGGGGTGCACGTACTGACCCTGGAGGCGGACATCGGCGCCACCGGCCCCTCGGCGGCCGAGGCGGTCTGGTCCGAGGCCCACGCCCGGTGGAACGGCAGGAGCCGTGCCGAGGTGCGCGCCGCCCCCAACGTCGCCGCCTACCGGGAGCTGAGCCGGCTGCTCGGCACCCACCCGGACAAGCGGCCGCCCTCCGTACAGGCCCTGATCGACCGGGGGCTGCGGGCCAAGCCGCTGGGCGCCTGGCCGCAGATCAACCCGGCCGTCGACGCCGTCAACGCGGTCGCCGTACGCAGCCTGGTCGCGCTCGGCCTCTTCGACCGGGACGCGCTTGTGGGCGAGGTGGGGCTGCGGCTGACCGACGGCACCGAGGAGTTCACCGCACTCGGCGCGGACGGCCCGGTGACCCTGGAGGCCGGCGGCCTGGTGCTCGCCGACGAGGAGCGCGTGCTGTCGCAGTTCGCGCACCGCGACGGCGTGCACCAGGCGGTGACCGGCACCACCCGCCGGGTGCTGCTGCTGGCCTGCTCGGTCCCCGGCGTCAGCGAGGACACCTGCCGGGACGCGCTGCTGGAGGCCGCCGCACTCCTGCGCGGGACGGCGAACTAGCACCGGCCCCCGGGCAGGCGGCGAGTGGTCCGCCGCCACCCCGGGTCAGTGGACTGCTCCGCAGGTACGCGCAATTGGTTGGCTGGTGCCGAGCCACCCTCCGCCGCGTACCGGAAAGAGACCGCCCACGATGACCATCACCGCAGTCGAGCCCGCCGCAGCACCGCCCCGGGCGCACCCCGCACCCGTGCGGGTGAGCGTGGCGCGGACCCCGCTGCCGCCGCACGCCCCGCTCGCCCTGGCCACCGAACTGCGCCGGCTGCTCGGTGCGGACCAGGTGTTCCTCTTCGAGAGCCTGGCAGGCCCCGACGAGGACTGCCGCTTCGCAGCCGTCGGCGCCGAGGCCCTCGCCCGGATCACGGTGCGGGACGGACAGGCCGCGCTGGACGGGGCTCCCGGGCTGGTGGACCGGCTGCGCCCCCTCGTGGACGGCGCCGCCGGTGACGTACAGCGGCTGCTGGAGACGCTGCGCGGGGCCTTCGCCGTGGACACCGACGTACCGCTCGACAGCTACGCCTTCGGATTCCTCGCCGTGCTCGGCTACGAGGCCGCCTGGCACCTGGAACAGCTGCCGCCGCTCGGACCGGGCCAGGACCCGGAGATCACCCTCACCCTCTTCCGGCACGTCGTCAGCTACCACCTCGGCAGCGGCGAGAGTCACGAACTGCGCGCGCAGGCCGACGAGTTCGGCGGCACCGGACTGCTGGGCGACCGGCTCGCCGGACTGGTGCGGGCCCTGCCGGACCACGCCGAAACCCAGCCGCCGGCCGCGCCCCGGCCGCAGGAGGTGCGCCGCACCGTCCACCGCGAGGAGTTCACCGAGCGGGTGGAACGCTGCCTGGAGCACATCAGGGCCGGCGACGTCTACCAGATCCAGATCGGCCACCGCATCGAGGTGACGACGCCCCTGGCGCCCCTCGACGCCTACCGCCGGCTGCGCCGGAGCAACCCCTCGCCGTACATGTACCTGGTGCCGTGGGCGGGCCGCACCCTGGTCGGGGCCAGCCCCGAACTGCTGCTGCGGATCGAGGGCCGCACCCTGGCCATGCGGCCCATCGCGGGCACCATCGCACGGGCCGCCGACCCCGCCGAGGACGCCCGCCGGGTGGCCGCGCTGCACGCCGACGAGAAGGAACGCGCCGAGCACATCATGCTCGTCGACCTGTGCCGCAACGACGTGGCCAGGGTCTCCGTACCGGGCACCCTCGCCGTCGAACAGATGATGGAGGTCGAGCACTTCGCCCAGGTGCACCACCTCGTCTCCACGGTGAGCGGCCAACTGGCCGACGACGCCGACGTGTTCTCCGCGCTGCGCGCCACCTTCCCGGCCGGCACGATGACCGGCGCCCCCAAGGTCCGCGCCATGGAGCTGATCCAGGAGATCGAGGGCCGGCCGCGCGGCGCCTACGCGGGCGCGCTGGGCCTGATCGACCTGCGCGGGCAGGCGGCGACGCTCGCCCTGTGCATCCGTACCGCCGTCCACGACCCCGCCACGGGCACCTACACCCTCCAGGCCTCCGCCGGGGTGGTCGCCGACTCCTCGGCCGACGGCGAATGGGGCGAGACACTGATCAAGATGAGCGCCGTGTACTCCGCGCTGACCGGCGAGGTGCTCACCGCATGAGAATCCTGCTCGTCGACGCACGCGACAGCTTCGTCCACGTCATCGACCACTACCTGCGTCAGCAGGGCGCCCGCACCGACCTCGTCACCGCCCACGCGCACACCCCGGCCGAGCTGGCCGCCCGCCGCCCGGACGCCGTGGTGCTCGGCCCCGGCCCGGGGCACCCCGCCGACTCCGGCCACCCGGAGCTGGTGCGCCACTTCGCCGGCCGGGTCCCGCTGCTCGGGATCTGCCTGGGCCACCAGGCCATCGGACTCGCCTTCGGCGCCCGGATCGAGCGGGCCTCGCGCACCGTGCACGGCAAGACCAGCCGCCTCGACCACGACGGCACCGGCGTCTTCGCCGGACTCGCCGACGGCACCGAGGTAACCCGCTACCACTCACTGGCCGTCGCCGACCCGCCGCCGGACACGCTCGCCGTGACCGCACGGGCCCGGGAGGACGGCTGCGTGATGGGACTGCGCCACCACCGGCTGCCCGTCCAGGGCGTGCAGTTCCACCCCGAGAGCATCACCACCCGCACCGGACAGGCCTTCATCACGAACTTCCTCGAAGGGATACAGCCATGGCCGACCACGGTCCCTGGGCGTCGATAGCCGCCCTGAACGGTTCCGAGCGCCCCGACGGGCTCACCGGGCGGGTACTGCGCATGATGGCCGCGCAGGCCGCCGAGCACGGCGTGCACCTCGACGTGATCCCGCTCGCCGAGTACGACATCACCCCGTGCGGCCCGTGCGGCGACTGCAACGTGCGGCCGCTGCCCTGCGCCCAGGACGACGACGTGCCCGCCCTGGTGGACCGGATGATCCGGGCCGACGGCGTGCTGTACGCGGCGCCCGTCCACGGCTTCGGCCTGGCCGGCGTGATGCAGAACTTCATCGAGCGGGCCGGCGTCGGACACCTGCGCTTCGACCGCCCCCTCGCCAACAAGGTCGCCGGAGTCGTGGTCACCGGGCGCCGCTACAGCCACGACCGGGTCTACGGGCAGCTCATCGACAACGTCCTGCTCAACCGGATGATCGTGCCCGGAAGCGGCTTCCCGGCCTTCGTCCAGGACCAGTTCGCGCCGGGCGAGGACGAGGAGGGCCTGGCCGCCGCACGCGGACTGATGGACCGCATGATCGACCTGCTGCGCATCCTGCTGCTCCCGCACGCCGGCCGGGGCGACACCGCCCGGCTGCTGTCGCTGCCCCGCAACGAGAGGGCCGGACTGCTCAGCCCCACGGGGTGAACGGTCCGGCCCGGTCCAGCGGCCCGGTTCAGCGCACGGGCGGCGCCGCGGGTCCCGCCACATGGGCCCCGCCGATCAGCACCGAGCGCAGCGCGCCCCTGTCCTGGAGCACCGTCAGGTCGGCCGCCGGGTCGCGGTCCCAGACCACCAGGTCCGCCAGGCGCCCCGGCGCCACCACTCCGGCGTCCGCGCCGCGCCCCGCCAGCTCGGCGCCGTTGGCGCAGGCCCACTTGATGACGGTCTCGGGCGCGATACCGGCCCGCTCGACGTACATCACCAGCTCGTCCGCGTAGGTGCCGTGCGGGGTCCAGGCGAAACCGAAGTCGTCGCCGGGCACGATCTTCAGGCCGAGGCCCTCCGCCCGGGGCAGGAAGCGCAGGGTGTTCTCGATCTCGTCCTTGAAGTCGAGTGACTCCAGATAGTCCGGGGCCTTGCCGAACCGCTCGCCCAGGGCGAGCAGCCGGTCGGGCTGGAAGAGGCTGGGCACCACGAACACGCCCCGCTCGGCTATCTCGTCGAGCGCCCGGTCGTCCGCGTAGGTGGCGTGGTCGATGACGTCGACCCCGGCGGCCAGCGCGTTGCGGATGCCGCCCAGTCCCCGGGAGTGGGCCCGCACCCGGGCGCCGCGGCGGTGCGCGGTCTCCACGACCGTGGTCAGCTCCTCGCGGGTGAACAGGAGCTCGTCCGAGCGGGCGTTGGGGAAGGTGTCGTCGCCGGAGGAGAAGACCTTGATGATCTCGGCGCCCTCGTCGATCTCCTCCTCGGTGTACTTCACCAGGTCGCCGAGGACGTCCACCACCGGCATCAGGTCCCGGGGCATCCGCTCCTTCAGCTCGGGGGAGCGCCGTCCGGGCGGGCCCGACACCATCAGGTCGCGGCTGCACGGGGTGATGCGCGGGCCGCTGATGGCTCCGGCGGCGATGGCGTTCTTCAGCGCCATGTCGATCCCGGCGACCGAACCGGCCCCCACGAACGCGGTGTACCCGCAGGTCAGCAGGTCCGCCGCATGCCGGGCGGCGTGCATCGCGACCTCGGGCACCCGGTACTTGAACAGGGTTTCGCGGCCGGTGGTGACGTTCACGTACGCGATGTGGGTGTGCCCCAGCGTCATGCCGGGCAGGACGGTGGTCCCGGCCAGGTCCCAGCGGACGAAGTCGCCCTCGGCGGGCGCCCCGCCGGCCGGCAGGACCGCCTCGATGCGCTCGCCGTCCAGCAGCACCGACCGGGCGGGCAGCGAGGCGCGGCCCAGTCCCTCCTGGACGGTGACGTCGTGCAGCAGCAGCCGGCGGTCAGTGGTCACGATCAACTCCTGGGATAGCGGTGTTCACGGCGTCGTCCGGGGCGGGCGGGCGCCTCACGGGGTGGTGGCACCGGGCCGGGCGAGCACCGCGGGCCCGAACACCATCCAGACCATCGGGACGCCCGGCCGCGAGACCTGGAACTCCAGCCGGTGCGCGGCGCGTCCGGGTTCGTTGGTGACGGCGGCGTCCGCGCGTCCCTCGGTGACCAGCTGCGCGGCGTGCATGGTCGACTCGGCGGGCACCCAGGCGATCTCGTAGCCGCCCCGCCCGCCCTCGGCCCCGTCCAGGAGCTCCACCAGGCGGCGGGTCTCGTGCAGGGTCGCCAGGCGCAGGATGCCCTCGCGCAGTCCGGTGCGGTAGGAGGCGATGCCGTACTCGGGGGTCGGGCTGGAGAAGGTGGCGTCCAGTCGCAGCCGGGGCGACCAGAAGAACCGGGTCGCGCACTCGGCGGCCCCCGGCACCAGGGCGTAGGAGGGGCCGCCCCGGCTGCCGACGGCCGCGAGCAGCTCCTCGAAGGAGTCGTACGGCACGGCCTCGATCTCGGGTCCGCCCAGGTGGGCGAGCCGGTAGCCGAGGCGGCCCAGGGCGACCATCGAGGTGGTGCCGTCCGGCCCGAGGGTGCCGACCCGCAGGGTGCCGGGCCGCAGGAGCGGCGAGTGCGGTATTCGGGCGGGCTCCCACAGGATGGGGAACGGGGTCGGGTCGGACCGGTCCCCGGCGCCGCGGCGGCTGTGGCCGTGCGGGTGCAGCAGCGGCTCGGTCATGCGCGGTGCCCCCGTGCCCCGGCGAGCCGGCGGGCGGCGGCCGTCTCGTGGTCGACGGCGGTCCGCCGGTCGTGGATGCGTGCGGCCTTCCAGCTGACGAAGGCGCCGGTCGTGGTGACCGGGTCCAGCTCGTCGGGCAGTTCCACCCGGCAGCGCACCCCGAGGGAGTCCGCCACCCGCGCCGCGTGCGCGGCCGCCAGCCCGGGTTCGGGCCCGTCGGGCAGGTCGAGCCGGACGGTGATCAGGTCCTCGCCCTCCGCGTCCCGGTCGATGACGACCTGGTAGCCGTAGCTGTGGTCGATGCGCTGGAGCACGGCCCGCTCGATCTGCCAGGCCTGGAAGCTGCGGCCGCCGAGCACGATCCGGTCGCGGGTGCGGCCGACGACCCGCATCACCGGGCCCCGGATGCCGCAGCCGCAGTCGTTGCCGGCGAGTTCGACGAGGTCGCCGGTGCGGTAGCGGATCAGCGGTTTGATGCCGTCGATCAGCATGGTGACGACGAGTTCGCCGGTGCCCCGGTCGCCGAGCGCGGCGCCGGTGTCCGGATCGACCAGCTCCGCCACGTAGTTGGGCCGGGCCAGGTGCAGCCTGCCGTGTGCGCAGGCCGAGGCGACGACCAGGGTCTCCTGGGAGCCGTAGAGCGCGTTGTAGGTCCGGGCGCCCCAGGCCTGGTCGATCTGCCGGGCCAGGTCGGGCGTGCACATCTCACCGGTGACCAGGAAGACCTTGACGCCGAAGTCGCGCCGCGGGTCGAGGCCCTGGGCACGGGCGGCCTTGGCCAGCGAGAGCGCCACGTTCGGGGTGCAGAACACCACGTCCAGGGCCAGGTCCCGGATCAGCTGGAGCGCCTTGGGGAAGCCGATGACGGGGGAGTACGGCCAGATCTTGGCGACGGCCGAGCCCACGTTGCGGGCCACGTCCCCGAGGGTGTCACCGAGCGAGTGCACCTCGGTGGGGCCCATCACGCCGACGCGCGGGGCCCGGTCGCCGAAGACGTCCGCGAAGATGTTCCGCCAGCTCTCCGTCACATGGGCGTTGGAGGCGATCACCTCGCGCGCGTCGCGCGGGCAGGGGGTGGCCGGCCCGGTGGTGCCGGTGGTCTCGTAGTAGAAGCACGCCTCGTCGAGATCACGGCTGAGGATGTCGGACATGGCCGTGCGCAGATGGTCCTTCGTGGTGAAGGGCAGCGCGCTCAGCCCGTCGAGGGTGAGCGCGTCGGCGCGCACACCGGCCAGGTGCCGGGCGTAGAAGGGAGAACCGCCCTGGGCGAGCGCGACGACCTCGCGCAACTGCCGCTGGGCCCACGCACGCCACTCGTCCTCACCGAGTTCGCCCGCGGTGTACCGGTCGTGCAGGGCGAGATAGCGCTCGGTGAAGTCGTGGTGCTTCCCGGAAGCGGGCAGCCACATGGATCCCCCTGGTGGTTCGGCGGTTGAGGTGGACGAGGTGCCGTGCACCGGGAGCGTGCCCGGGTGCTCCCCTGCGCGTCCGGGAAGCGGCCATCCGATAGTGCGGGCCGCGTCCATCCGTCCTCAATCCGCCTTAGGAGGCAGTCCGTCCGCACTTGGAGGCAGCGCGGCGGCGGGGTCGCGATGCCTACCCGAGCGCCTTGGCCCCGGTCACGAACCGCTCGATGAGCGCCGGGTCCTTCACCCCCCGGGAGCTCTCGACGCCGCTGGAGACGTCGACCCCCCAGGGCCGCAGGCCCGCCACCGCACCGGCGACGTTGTCCGGGGTCAGCCCGCCGGCCAGCAGCCACGGGCCGTCGGGGGCGCCGCCGAGCGCGGCCGGGTCCCAGCGCTCGCCCGAACCGGGGCTGGGCGAGTCGATGATCAGCAGGTCCTCGCCGTACGCACCGCTCTCCAGCGGGGCCCCGCTCCCGGGCGACGCGGCCCGGATCAGCCGGAACCCGTCCGAGCGCAGCGCCGCGAACGCCTCGGGCGGCTCCGAGCCGTGCAGCTGCACGGTGTCGACGCCCGCGTCGGCGGCGGCCCGGCGCACCTCGTCGAGCGGCTCACCGCGGAACACGGCGACCGTGGCGGTGCCCGCAGGCACCGCACCGGCCAGCGCGCGGACGGCGGCCGGGGTGACCTGGCGCGGGCTCGGCGTGAGGACGAAGCCGATCGCGTCGGCCCCGGCCGCGACGGCGGCCGCCACGTCCTGCGGGCGGCTCAGGCCACATACCTTGACGTACACATCTGCCTCCTGGAAGCGGAACGGGAAACGGTTCACCGTACGGCGGCTCATGACCGTACGGCGGTGCGGGAGCACAGGAACGCCAGGGCGCCCGCGGTCAGCCCGCCCGCGGTCACGGCGAGTGCGGCACGCGGCCCGACCGCCGACGCGAGCAGCCCGCCCAGCAGGCCGCCCAGCGGGATCACCGCCCAGGTCAGGAACCGGAAGGTGGCGCTGACCCGGCCGATGAGCTCGGCGGGCACGGTCGCCTGGCGCAGCGTGATCGAGTGGATGTTGAAGATCGCGATGCCGAAGCCGTTGAGTACGTACCCGACGCCGAGCAGCAGATGGCCGCTGCCGGAGGCGGGCGCCAGCGGCAGCAGCAGGGTCGAGGCGGAGGCCACCACCATGCCGAAAACCATCGTCCGGCCCACCCCGAGCCGCGCGCCGAGCCGGCCTGCGGACAGTGCCCCGGCGAACGCGCCGAGGCTGCCGACCGCGATGATCACGCCGAGACCGGCCGGGCCCAGGTGCAGCTCCCGGATGCCGTAGAGCGGGAAGACGACCAGGACGACGTCCCAGAGCAGGTTGTACAGGGACGCGTGCAGCATGATCACCCGCAGCAGCCTGCTGTGCAGCGTCATGCGCAGCCCGGCGGCGATCTCCTTGCGTATGGAGGGGCGGGCACCGTCCGGGCGGGCCGGCCGGGTCTCCGGGGTGCGGATGCGCAGCAGCATGGCGGCCGCGAAGAGGTAGCCCAGGCAGTCGACCAGGATCGCGACGGGTGCGGTGAGCACCTGGATCAGGGTGCCGCCGAGCCCCTGCCCGGCGGTCTCCGCGACCGAACGGCTGGCCTGGAGCTTGCTGTTGCCCTCGACCAGCTGCTCCTTCGCCACGAGCGAGGGGACGTACGCCTGGTAGGCCACGTCGAACAGGGCGGTGAGCACCCCGGTGGCGAACGCCACGGCGCACAGGGCCCAGACGCCGAGACCGCCCAGCCAGGCGAGCAGCGGCACCGCGGTGAGGATCGAGGCCCGTCCGAGGTTGGCGGCGATCAGCAGCGGGCGGCGGCGCACCCGGTCGGCGAGCACCCCGGCGAACAGGGTGACGCACAGCACCGGCAGGTACTGGGCGCTGTTCAGCAGCCCCAGCTGGGCCGGGCCCGCGTCGAGCAGCACGATCGCGGCGACCGGCAGGGCCAGTTCGGTGACGCGGGACCCGAGCAGCGAAACCGTCTGCCCGGCCCAGAGCCTGCGGAAGTCCCGGTGGTGCCACAGCCCGCGCGGCGGTTCGGGGGCCTGCTGCCCGGCCCGGTCCAGGAGCTCAGAGGACGACATGGGCCGCCTCCCGGGCTGCCGGTCCCCGGGTGGCGGCGGAGTGCGCGTCGAGCGGGTGCCAGTCCAGGCGGTAGGCGGCCAGCGTGTGCCGGATCGCCTCCTCGACCCGGGCGGAGGTGGCCGCCCGGAACCGGAACGTGCCGGCGGTGTGCACGGCGCCGCCGTTGCCGCTGAGCACGGTGCCGGGGGGCGGCA
This sequence comes from Streptomyces sp. 840.1, assembly GCF_003751445.1. NCBI lineage: Bacteria > Bacillati > Actinomycetota > Actinomycetes > Kitasatosporales > Streptomycetaceae > Streptomyces > Streptomyces sp. 840.1. Next base: position 2,891,483 of record NZ_RJUU01000001.1, read on the forward strand.
GCGTCTCCGCGTACAGCTCGGGCACCCGGTCCACCAGCGAGGTCACCGACTCCACGACGGCCGGGCGGACCGGCGGTTCGGGCATCATCAGATACCCGGCGACCGGTCCGGACAGGTCCATCGGCTCGATCCGCAGCTCCTCGCCGAGCTGCACCAGCGCGGAGGCGGCCACCAGGTCGATCCCGTAGACCTCCTGCCAGACGTAGCGGACCTGGCCGCCGCCGGCGCGTGCCCCGATCTCCAGGAACACCAGGTCGTCACCGTCGGCGTGTGCGGTGCGGAACACCTCCAGGTGGAACACGTCGTCGGTGAGCCCGAGCGCGGCGCAGACCCGCTCCGCGAAGACGGTGATCCGCTCCTCGAACTCCGGGTCGTCGTTGGCGACCGAGCTGAAGGCCGTACCGGTGGCGAAGTCCAGGCAGCTGGCGCCGCAGCGCCAGGACCGTGAGGTGAGCAGCTCGCCGCCCGACACCACGCCGTCGATCTGGTAGAGCACCCCGTCGACGAACTCCTCGCACTGGGCGTCGGACAGGTCGGCCTCGTCCAGCAGCGCCTCCAGCCCCTCCCGGGAGCGCACCACGTGCACCCCCTGGCTGTCGGCGCCCGCGCGCGGCTTCAGGACGAAGGGGTAGCCCTGGAGGGCGGCGAACTCCCGTACCAGGGCGGCCGTCGGCGTCTCCCGGAACTCCGGGACCCGCAGTCCGGCCGCCGCGACCAGGCCCTTCATCACGACCTTGTCCCGTACGGCGGCGACCTCCGCGGGGCCGCGCCCCGGGATGCCGAAGTGCCGGCGGATCTCGCCCGCCGCCTCCAGGTCGAACTCGGAGAGCGCCAGCACGTGCGTGAACGGGCCGTACAGGCCGATCAGCCTGGCCGTCTGCGCCAGGACTTCGGCGGTGTCGGTGAGATCGGACAGCACCCGCACGGATTCGGCCAGTTCCTCGTCGAGCGGCCGGCGGCCGGCGGCGGTGGTGAGATAGGCGTAGCGGTCGGTGGTGTGGTCGAGGTAACGGTGGTACTCCGCGAAGGAGTTGGCCCAGCGGTTGAGGATCAGGACATGGCGGTTCATCGGTTCTCCGGATGGTCGGGACAGACGTGCGGGTGGCTCAGCTGAAGGTCACGGCGCGCTCGGCACGCCGCAGCACCCCCGCGGTCTCCCAGTACGAGGCGCCCGCGGCGAGCACGTAGCCGAGCCGGCCGGCCGAGCTGCCGGGGTCGGGCAGCGCACTGCCCGGCGGCAGGAGGACGCCTATCTCCCGCACCCGGGGATCGGACTCGATCACCGGGTCGACGCGGAATTCGCGGTAGGTGTCCAGACCGGGCCGCAGGAAGTAGCGGATACCGGCACGGGTGCCGGTCCGGCGCCCGGCCGGTGCGGGGTTGGGCAGGCCCAGGTAGCAGCGCAGCATGATCTCGTACAGGTCGTGGCCGCAGGCCAGGCGCAGCAGGTCGGGGATGCGGTCGCCGGGCAGTCTGGCCGCGACCTCCATCAGCAGCGGGCCGCGCGCCGACATCCGCAGCTCGGCGTGGAACGGGCCGATGCCCAGGGCGACGGCCTCCAGCACCCGGACGGTGTAGGACCTGATCAGGCGGGCGGTCCGCGCCTCCAGCCGGGCCGGCACGATGTGCCCGACCTCGACGAAGTGCGGTTCGGCCCCGAGGATCTTCTCGGTGATGGCGAGCACGTGCACCCGGCCGTCCTCGACGTACCCCTCGACGCTGTACTCCGGCCCCTGCACGTACTCCTCGACCAGCACCAGGCCCAGCCCCCGCGAGCCGTTGCCCCGGCCGGAGCGCAGCGCCTTGCGGAACGCGCCGACGGCCTCCGCCCCGGAGCCCACCCGGCGCACGTCGAGGCTCCCCGACTGGTCGACCGGCTTGACCACGCACACCGGCCCGAGCTCCGCGTACGCGGCGGCGGCGGACCGGGCGCCGGAGACGATCCGGTACCGGGGCTGGTCGAGCCCCGCCGCGTCCAGGGCCCGGCGCATCCGGTGCTTGTGGCGCAGCGGCTCCACACCGTCCGGGGCGATGCCGGGCAGGCCGAGCGCGGCCGAGGCGTGGGCGGCGAGCGAGACGAAGTGCTCGAAGCCGGGCAGCACGGCGTCGAGCGGGGACTCGGCGTGCAGGGCGCGGATCAGGTCGAGCGCGGCGGCCCGGTCGAAGGTGTCCGCGGTGATCACCCGGTCGGCCTTCCCCTGGTCCTGGCCGGGCCCGGTGGCGGAGCTCAGGACGATGACGGTGTGCCCGAGTTCGTGCGCCCGGGTCACCAGCTCCCGCCCCGAGGAGCGGGGCTCGATGATCAGAACGGTGCTCATGCCGCTTCCTGCGGGGCGGTGGTGCCGGAGCCCGCGAACGCCGCGGCGCGCGCGGTGTCGAGCAGCTCCATGGACTCCAGGTGCAGCGCGAGATCGCTGCGCGGCGCCGGGCGCTCGCCGCGGAAGTGCTCGTAGGCCTGCTCGATGAACCGGGTCAGGGGTGCGTCCTGGACGACCTTGCGGACCGGGCGTCCGGCGATGCGGACCTGGCCGAAGTCGTCGTCGCCGGAGACGGGGTAGTCCGCGACGAGGGTGCCCTCGGAGCCGTGGATGTGCAGCCGGCGGCGGCGTACGGGCGAGGCGAGGTCGGTGTACAGCGTGGTCCGGACGCCGGAGGTGTGCAGCAGCTTGACCTCGGCACCGCCCATCCTGGCGAGCCGGCCGAAGGGCAGTGGCAGGTCCCAGCCGCGCGAGCCGGTGACCTCGGCGACGGACCCCGCGAGGTGCAGGGCCAGCAGCAGCTGGTGCGGCAGCTCCACCTCGAAGGCGCTGCCGTGGCCCTGGGTCTGCAGCGAACGGCGGAAGCGCGGCTTGCTCTGCTCCATGTGGTACGAGACCGGCTCACCGATCGCCCCGGAGGCCACCAGCTCCTCCGCGGCCTCGGTGACCCGGCTGGCCGGCCAGACGCTCATCGGCAGCACCACGGACCCGGTGGCCTCCGCCAGATCCACCAAGTGGGCGGCGTCCTCGACGGTGTTGGCGATCGGCTTCTCCAGGATGAAGCGCTGGGCGCCGACGCGCAGGAGCTGCTCCATGCAGTCCCGGTGCGCGTTCGGCGGCACGGCCACGTGGAAGACGGCGTCGGCCACCCGGTGCCCCTCCGCCCACAGCTGCGCCACCGCGCCGCGGATGTCCGGTACCCATTCCCCGCCGATCACCTCGGCGGGACGCGGGTCGACGGCGATCACCAGCGACCGGCCGCCGGTGAGGTCGCGCAGCGCGCGATGGTGCAGATCGCGGCCCGCGTGCCCGTAGCCGACGATGACGGAAGGTGAATTGCCTTTCTTCCTCATCTGTTTACCGCCCTTCGCTGTCGTAGTGAAAAGAGACTCGCAGCGGTCCGGTGGATGCATCCAGGCCAATTCCCGTGACCCTTGCCGGACCACTTGGGAACGGCCCGGCCGGGCGCGGTGATGCCCCCAAAGGAACACGGCGGGACGCCGAGGTGGCATCGGAAGTCCGGCCGTGCGGCCGGTTCTGCTGGATACGCTTGACCGGCTATTCGGTATGTGCCGTTCCGTGCCAGGAATTCGCTGTGCGTCATTCGGCGCCCACGGAATTGCCGCGTCCGTTAATTCATCTGGATAAGGAGACAAACGATGACCCTCGAAGGCCGGGCAGCTCTGGTCACCGGTGGTTCCCGCGGCATCGGGCGGGCCATCGCGCTCCGTCTCGCGGCCGACGGTGCCGCCGTAGCCGTGAACTACCGCTCCCGCAAGGACGAGGCCGAACGCACGGTCGAGGAGATCACCGCGCTGGGCGGACGGGCCATAGCCCTCCAGGCCGACGTGGCGGACCCCGACGCCGCCCAGCGCCTGGTGGACGAGACCGTGGCCGGCCTCGGCGGGCTGCACATCCTGGTGAACAACGCCGGAGTGGCCCGCGACGGGCTCGTCTTCGACCAGTCGCCCGGGGACTGGTGGGAGGTGCTCCGGGTCAACATCGGCGGCGTCTACCACTGCACCCGGGCCGCCTCCGGGCACTTCATGTCGCAGCGCGAGGGCAACATCGTCAACATCTCCTCGGTCATGGGCGAGGGCGGCTGGGTCGGCCAGTCCAACTACTCGGCCTCCAAGGGAGCCGTCAACGCCTTCACCCGGGCGGTCGCCGTCGAACTGGCCCGCTTCCAGGTCCGGGTCAACGCGGTCCTGGCCGGGTTCACCGCCACCGACCTGATCGGCGCACTGCTGGAGAAGGACGGCGGCCGGAGCATCAAACGCCAGCTGCCGCTGCGCGAGTTCGCGACGCCCGAGCAGGTGGCCGGCGCGGTGTCCTTCCTGGCCGGCGAGGACTCCTCGTACATCACCGGCGAGCTGCTGCGCGTGGACGGCGGCTGGGCCGGCCAACTGGGCCTCGGCCGCGCCAAGTAGCACCACCGGCCGCCCGCGCGGCCGCGTACCGGAACCGAACGGCAGGCGGGCCCCGTAACCACCCAACTGGTTACGGGGCCCGCCTGCCGCTGTCCGCCGGTTCAGCCGATCCGGGCCAGACCCCGGGCGCCCTGGCGGCGGGCGCCGCGCGAGACGGCCAGCGGGTCCCAGCCCTGCGCGCGTTCCGGGAGCAGGTCCGGATCGCCGAGCAGCGCGCCGCCGTGGACCTCGGCCATCAGGGCGCGGCCCAGGATCTGCCCGGCCAGCACCATGCCACCGACCGCCGAGCCGGTGATGCCGGTGCCGTGACGGGTGTTGGTGCCCACCACGTGCAGCCCCTCGATCGTGGTGCGGGTGTCGGGGCGGCTGCCCGTACCGCCCCACTGGGCCAGCCCGTACGGCGTCCCGCCGGTGGCCAGCGTGTAGCGCTCATGCGTGATCGGGGTCGCCGTCTCCAGGTGCACGATGTGGTCCCGGAACGGGCCGAGCACCTCCTCCGCCGCGCTCAGCATCGACGCGGTGAGCTCGGCCTTGCGTTCCTGGTAGCCCCCGTTGCGCCGGTAGCGCTCACCGGCCGCGGGCCCCTGGTTCACCCCCCAGTACTCGTAGCCGGGCGGACACAGCGTCATCACCTGGAAGTTGCTGTGCCCCGGCGGGCAGACGGCCGCCGTGCCCGGGTCCTTCAGCGAGGCGAACGAGGCGAACAGGAAGGGCACCGGGCTGATGCTCTCCCTCTCCAACTGCTCGTAGTAGCCCTCGATGTCGTCGTCCCGGTACCACCACAGATTGGCGTTCGGACGGGCCGGCAGCTCCTTGTCGAGCGCCACGTAGAGCGTGGCCAGGGGAAGCGCCATCTTCGCCTGCCGGGTCCGCGACACCACCCGGCGCCCGAAGTGCTCCTCGCCCACGAGGTCCAGCACGGTCCGCGAGTAGTCCGCGTTCGACACCACCAGCGGAGCCCGGTGGACCTCGCCGTCCGTCATCCCCACCCCGGTGACCCTGCCGTCCTCGACGAGGATGCGCTCCACCCGGCTTCTGGTCCGCAGCTCCCCGCCGTGCGCCTCCAGCCCCTCGACCAGCGCCGCCGCCAGCACCTGGCCGCCGCCCTCGGGGTAGTAGGCGCCCCGCAGGTAGTGGTCGGTGACGGCCGCGTGGGTCGAGACGGTGGACTGGCGCGGCCCCATCCCGTAGTTGGGCGACTGGGCCGCCAGTACGGTACGGGCCCGCGCCGACAGCCCGCAGTGGTCGAAGAGCTCACTGAGCGTCCGGCGCCCCCACTCGGCGGTCACCGGCGTACGGGCCAGCAGGTCCGCCAGCGAGGACTCGCCCTCCGACAGCATCATCGAACGGGTCTCGGTGGCGACCGACCGGCAGATCCCGGTGAACAGGGCGATGCCCGCGCTCTGGCCGGGCAGCGCCGCCGTGAGCCGCTTCGTGTACGCCTCCCAGCCGACCGGCACGTCCACCGTGAGGCCCGGGATCTCGATCCGGTCGAAGCCGTCCCGGTCCATCTCCCGGTAGGCCACCCGCCCGCCGAGCCCCAGACCGGAGAAGATGGCCGGCAGCACTCCGCCCGGCCCGCAGTCGCCCAGGTAGTGGACGCCCACGTCGAACTCGTAGGCCCGGCGGCGGCGGAAGACATGACTGTTTCCCCCCGCCACGTCGTGCTGCTCCAGCACGAGGACGCGACGGCCGCTCACAGCCAGGTACGAGGCGCACACCAGGCCGCCCATGCCGCTCCCGACGACTATCGCGTCCCACTCATCCCGCTTCACCATGGGGCTCAACCGTCCTGTTCTTGTAGGCGGGACTCAGGTCCGCTCGCGTACGACCAGCGCACCGGCGTTGCCGTCGTGGCCGACCGAGGTGATCAGACCGATACGGGGGCCGTTGCCGCCCGGCGAGCTCTTCCAGCGGGCGAGCAGCGCCGCGAGCTGCATGGCGCCGCCCGCGCTGTACGTCTCGCCCAGCACCTCGGTCACCCGCACCGGTTCCGGCAGCCGCCCCAGCGCGAGCCGCACCGCCCGCTCCTCCACCCGGTCCAGCCCGATGTGGCCGGCGGCACCGAGCGATACGGCGGCCACCTCGTCGGCGGACACCCGGCTGCGCTCCAGGGCCCGGGTGACCGCGTCGGCCAGCCCGTTCGTCAGGCCGCGGTGGATGCCGGCCCGGCGGCTGACCCCGGCCCAGCCGTGGAAGCCGACCTCGCAGGCCAGCAGCTCCGCGAGGACCGGTTCGCCGGGGGTCTCCTCGGACCGGACGACGAACACGGCGCTGCCCTCGCCGACCGGTGCCTCCTCCCGCAGCGTTCCGGCGTGGTGCCAGGCCCAGGCCGTCGGGGCGCTGAGCTCCTCGGCACCGCCGACGAGCAGCTTCTCGGCGCGCCCCGCGGCCATGGCCAGCCGGGCGTGCCGGAAGGCGTAGAGGCTGGCGCTGCGGCCGCCGGCCACGGTGGCGTTCAGGCCCTTGAGCCCGTGCCTGATGGCCATCTGCCCGGCGCTGCAGTTCATGACGCTGCCCGCGAACTTGCCCGGGTTGATCAGGTAGGGCTTCTCCAGGGTCAGGGTCTCGTACAGCAGGTCGGAGTAGCCCGCGATGCTGCCGGTGTTGGTGGCCAGCACCACACCGGTCCTGGCCGGCTCCGTACCCGCCGGGGCCGGGCCCGCCTCCTCCAGCGCCTGCTTGCACGCGACCAGGCTCAGACCGGCGAGCCGGTCCAGGTTCTTGGTGCCCTTGCGCCCCAGGTGGTCGGCGGCCCGGAAGCCGGGGACGCTGCGGACCGGACGCGGCGGGTAGGCCGTGTCCCGCCCGGCGGGGTCCGGTTCACCGGCCTCCGCCGGCGCGTAGCCCCGGTTCAGCGCTCCGGCCAGGGACGCCAGTCCGTAGCCCGCGCTGGAGACCACTCCGGCGCCGACGACCGGCAGGGGCTGCACGGGCGCGGCCGTGGTCACAGATACCTCCCGAGAATGGTGATGACGTTGTTCCCGCCGAAGGCGAAACCGTGGTTCTGCACGATCTCCACCCGGGCGTCCCTGCCCACGCCCGGGACACAGTCCACCCCGGGCCCCAGCTCCGGGTCGGTCTCGACCAGGTTGGCGGTGGGCGGCAGGAACCCCTGCTCCAGGGCCGCACAGCAGGCGATCGCACCGAAGCCGCTGGCCGCGCCCATCGTGTGGCCGAGCATCGACTTGATCGAGCTGATCGGCGGCAGCCGGTCCCCGAAGACCTGGCGGACCGCCCGGACCTCCGTCGCGTCGTTGGTCGGCGTACCGGTGCCGTGGGCGCAGATGTAGTCGATCTGCTCCGGTACGACCCCGGCGTTGAGGTGCGCGGCCCTGATGCAGTCCGCGATGCTGTTCGCTTCCGGGTGCACCATGTGGGACGCGTCGCAGTTGGCGGCGTACCCGAGCACCTCGGCGTAGATGCGTGCACCGCGGGCCAGCGCGTGGTCGAGTGGTTCGAGCAGCAGGGCCGCCCCGCCCTCGCCGGTGATGATGCCCGAACGGTTGGCGTCGAAGGGCTGCGGCAGCTCCTGGGCCATGGCGCCCAGCGCGTAGAACCCGGCGTGGGTCAGCCGGTTCACCGAGTCGGCGCCGCCGGCCAGCATGAAGTCGGCCTCGCCCAGGCGCACCATGTCGAAGGCGTAGCCCAGCGCGTAGTTGCTGGCCGAGCAGGCGGTCGGAATGGTCTGGGCATCACCGCTCAGGCCCAGTTCGGCGTTGACGGCTCCCGCGATCTGACCGGCGGGCAGCTGCTCCACCAGGCGCGGCTCCAGGCCCTTCAGGCCCTGCGACACCCACTGGCTGCCCAGGCTCTGCGCGACCGCGGACTCGCCGCTGGTGGTGCCCATGATCGAGCCGGACCGGCCGGCGGAGAGCTGTGCGGGGTCGATACCGGAGTCCTCGACCGCCAGCCGGGAGGCGGCGGCCGCGAGGAGGGCGCTGCGCCCCCACCGCTCGGGGTCGAGGTGCTGAAGGAGGGCGGCCGGGTCGAAGTCGTCGACCTCGGCGGCCTTTCGGCTGGGGAACGGGGTGGCGTCGAAGCTGCGGGCCGGCCCGATGCCGACCCGGCCCGCCCGGAGGGAATCGGCGAAGAGCTCCACGCCGATCCCCACCGGGCTGACCGCTCCGAGTCCCGTGATGACGACTCGGCGCAAGGTCGACTCAGGCATTCCGCGCGCATCCTTCGACGGCGGTCAGCAGCGTCCTGAGCGTGGTGAGGGACTCCAGCTCCTCCTTGGGCAGGACGTAGCCGAGCTCCTTCTCTATTCGGGAGACGACGGTTATGAGGGTCAGCGAGTCGCTGTCGTAGTCCTCGATGAACAGGCCGTCCTCGGTGAGCTCGTCGTCGTCCAGCTCCAGTTCCTCGTTGACGATGTCGATGACACGGATCCGCAGCTCGGCATCCAGTTCCACGGTCTGCACGGTCATGATGGGTCCTTTCGTGAAGAGAAAACGTGAGTGGTCCGCGTCCGCCGGTGATGGTGGGGGGTGCGGGTGGGAGGGGCGGTTGGTGTGGGGGCGGTTGGCGTGGGGGTGTGGGGGTGTGGCGCGTGTGGGGGTGCGGCGCGAGGGATCAGACGCCGGCCGGGACCGGCGGCTTGAGGGTGATGGCGCCTATCTGGGTCAGCAGCAGCAGGTCCTGGCGGAAGCCCCAGTGCTCGACGACCTTGCCGTCCTCGATCCGGTAGATGTGCGTCTGCTCGACGTCCACGTCGGCCCCGCTCGGCGCGAAGCCCAGGAAGTCACCCGTGTGCTTGCCGGTGAAGCGCAGCCGCAGGACGGCCTTGTCGCCCTCGGTGAAGCTGTCCAGCTCCTCCCACGTCGCACCGGCGAAGGCGCTGTGGACCCAGCGGGCGGTACCGAGGTACCCGAGCGGGCCACCCGGGACGCCGGGCTGCGCCTCGTGGTCGACGAAGGAGTCCGCGATGTACTTGAGCGCGGCCTCCTCGTTCAGGTCGTTGAAGACGAGGCCCATGTTGATGGAGAGTTCGAGTGCTTCGCTGCTCATCTGCTTGCTCCTCAATAGTGGGGAAAGGTCCGGGGATTCACCCCCGGAGGTCTGTGGGTCGGCCGGGCCGGCGGGCCCGTGCCTCAGTGGCCGGCGCCCAGGCCGCCGGTGACCGGGATGACTCCTGCGGTCACGTACGAGGCGTCCTCGCCGGCCAGGAAACGCGCGGCCGCGGCGACTTCCTCGGGGGTGCCGGTACGGGCCAGCGCCGTCCTGGCGAGCGCGGCCTGCCGGCGCGCGTCGGTGACGTTCTCGACCATGTCGGTCTCGATCATTCCGGGGGCCACCACGTTGACCGTGATGTTGCGCCGGCCCAGCTCGATCGCGAGGGACCTGGCGAACCCGATCAACGCCGCCTTGGAGGAGGCGTAGTTGGTCTGCCCCGGGGCGCCGGACATGCTGTTGATGGACGACATGTAGATCAGCCGGCCCCAACGGGCCTTGATCATCGCGGGGATGACCGCGCGGGTGACGCTCACGGCCCCCTGGAAGTTGGTCTCCATCACGGCCCGGAAGTCGTCCTCCGGCATCCCGATCAGCAACTGGTCCCGGGTGATACCCGCGTTGGAGACCAGGATCTCCACGGCACCCTGCTGGATCGACACCTCCTGGACCGCGGCCTCGACCTGGGCACTGTCGGTCACGTCGCACCGCACGGCGAAGAAGCCGGGCGGGGGTTCGCCGTTGCGGTAGGTGACGGCGACCTTGTGGCCCTCGGCCGCCAGGGCGCGTGCGGTGGCGAGCCCGATGCCCCGGTTGCCACCGGTGACGAGTACGGAGCGGCTCATGCGGACTTCCTCCTGGTGTCGTCCCACAGGGACGCGAGCCGGTCGCCCGCGCTCTCGGCGTCGGTGAACAGCACCGTCTGCCAGCCGAGCGCCTCGGCACCGGCACAGTTCTGCGGCAGGTCGTCCACGAGCACACAGCGCTCCGGGGGGACGCCCGCCCGCCGCGCGGCCAGTTCGAACATGCCGGGGGACGGCTTGCGGTGGCCCACCTCGAACGAGAGGAGCACGTCGTCCCAGAGCCCGTCGGGCTCGATCATGCGGCGCCAGTACGGGTCCCAGGCGGGCACCATGTTGGAGAGCATCCCGACGAACGCGCCCCGCTCACGGATCTTGCGCAGCTGGGCCAGCCAGGCGTGGTTGGTCTCCCGCCCGTCGAACCAGGCGTCCGCCATCGTGGTGAGCCGGAGCCGCACCCCGTGCTCGGCCTCCAGCACGTCACCGACCTCGCGGAGCCACTCCTCCTCGGTCACCAGCGGGGTGTCGATCGGCAGCATGATGTCGGTCGTGCCGTACCGGGCGGTGACGGTGGCCAGCGCACGGCCCAGGACCACCTGGTCCAGGCCCATCGAGTCACAGAACGTCTTCATCGTGTGGCCGAGCGGCGGGGTGAGCACCCCGCCGAAGTCCGACCAGACGGCCAGTGGGGGCGATGTGGTGTCAGACATGCCAGGTCCTCAGGATCCGTGGAGGTGGGAGACGTCGACGACGGTGACGCTGAGTTCCGCGATCTCCTGGTCGTCCTGGCGGAAGCGGACCCGCACCGTGTGCCGGCCGTCACTCGCGGGCGTCCGCGCGGCCGTCGCGGTCAGGGGCACGTCCAGCTCGGCGAACCGCTGGAACCCGCCCTCGTAGCCGGCGGCGAAGAGGTTCGCGGAGCCGGACGCCGACGCCGGGCCGGGCGCGGCACCCGCCGTCACCAGCGCCAGCTGACGCGCCGCCTCGACCAGGGCCATGGCCGGCAGGTGGTCGTAGGAGTGGTCGAACAGCGCCGGGTTGTCGAACCGCGGCACCACCTGCGCCGTCACGGACTCCGCGGTGAACTCCGGCTCCGTGAGCACGACGTTCAGCGGGTTGTCGCGCCCCACCAGCTCCGGGGCCACGCGCCCGACGACACCGGGCCACTCGGTGAACTCCGAACTGAGCGGGGCCGGGGTACCGCGCTGGGCGTGGCGCAGGATCTCGTTCTCGTCCCCCTTGAGGAAGAGCACGTCCATCGCGTGGTCGCCGACGTGCACGTCCCCCATGAAGATCCGCTGTTCGAGCCGGCCCTTGCGGAAACGGCCGCTGTGCCGGGCGGTCTTGCCGAAGAAGTCGGTGTCGATCCGGGGCTGCCCCGGCTCGCCGCCGACCCGCAGCGCGGACAGGTTCCGCAGCGAGAACTGGAAGGCGTGCACGATGGCGACGGTTCCGGCCGGCACACCGGCGTTGGTGTGGCCACCCGCGATCGAGGCCTGCCGCCCGGCCTCCAGCAGCAGCAGGGAGTCGTGCAGCTTCGGCCTCGGCCGGTGGTCGCTGTAGTAGAGGTGGGTGAGCGGCAGATGGATGCCCGAGGTCACGGCCATCGGACGTACGGTCCTGACGTCCGTGACGAAGACCTCGGATATCGCGGAACGGTGCGCCAGGGAGCGCTCGATGGTGCGCCCGTAGTCGAGAGTGGGCCGCACGTCCGGCGCGGCGTCTTCCAGCACCTGGGTGGTCATCGGATTCCTCCAAACCAGTTCTCGGGGTGATCAGCCGGGCGGTGGGGCGGGCTGGGGCGGGGCCGGTCGGCCGGCCCCGCCCCGCCGGGTGGCGGCTGCGGTCAGGCGACCGGAACCGCCACCGTGCTGTCCTCGGCCGCCTTGTCGCCGGCCCGCTCCGAGCTCCGCCGGATGAGCAGGCCGCTCACCGCGCCGAGCATCACCACGATCACGCCGATCCACAGCGCGGCCTCCAGGCCGTCGGTGAACGCCGAGGCCTGGTCGCCCGAGGTGTTGGCGGCGAACTGGCGGCTGAACACGGTGGTGAGCGCGGCCACACCGAGCGCGCCGCCGAACTCGCGGCTGGTGTTGTTGGCACCGGACGCCTTGTTCTGCTCGTTCTCCGGCACCGCCGAGATCACCGTGGCGGGGTTGCCCGCGAAGACCAGCCCCATGCCGATACCGGCCAGGGCCAGCGCCGGCACCATGGCGCCGTAACCGACGTCCGGCGTGATGACCAGGGCGATCCAGCCGAGGCCGATGCCCTGCAGCGCGCAGCCTGCGGCCTGCAGCACGCCGCCGCCGATCCGGTCCACGAACTGGCTGGCGACGGGCACCACGAACATCGGCGCCAGGGTCCACGGGATGGTGCGCAGACCCGCCTCGAAGGGGGTGTAGCCCATGGGGCCCTGGAGGAACTGGGTGAGGTAGAAGATCGACCCGAAGACACCGAAGTACATCGTGATCGACACCACGTTGCTCAGCACGAACGCCCGCGCCCGGTACAGGTGCGAGGGGATCAGCGGCTGGCTGCTGGACCGCTCGGACACGACGAACGCCACGGCGAGGACCACTGTGAGGGACAGCCCGACCAGGGTGCTGGTGCTGGTCCAGCCGTGGTCGGCGGCCGAGACGATGCCCCAGACGGCCGAGACGACGGAGCCGGTCACCAGGACCATGCTCGGCACGTTCAGGCTGCGCTCCTTGCCCCGGCTCTCCTTGACCGCCCACAGGGCCAGCGGCAGGGCGATGAGACCGACGGGCACGTTGATCCAGAAGATCCAGCTCCACGAGATCTTCTCGGTGACCAGACCGCCCGCGAGCGGACCGGCCGCGATCCCGAGACCGTTGACCCCGCCCCAGACCCCGACGGCCAGATTCCGCTGCGCACGGGAGACGGCGCCCACGGCCAGCGTCAGCGAGACCGGCAGGATGGCCGCCGCGCCCGCGCCCTGGAACACCCGGGCGATGACCAGCGTGACGACCGAACCGGCCATCGCACAGGCCACCGAGGACACGGTGAACAGGGCGATGCCGCCGAGGAACACCCGACGGCGGCCGAAGCGGTCACCGAGCGCCGCACCGGCCAGCAGCAGACCGGCGAAGGCCAGCACGTAGCCGTTCATCACCCACTGCAGCTCGGACTGCTTGACGTCGAAGTCCTTGCCGATCTCCGCCAGCGCGTTGGTGACGACGAGGTTGTCCAGCGAGACCATGAACATGGGCAGAGACGTGGCGATCAGCGCCCAGAGAACGCCGTTGCTCTTGGCTGCGCTCATCGGTTGTTCCCCCTGCTGCTCTCGGAGTTGCGGCTCACGGAGTCGTGGCCGGTGGTGTGGTGCGTGGTGCCGGCACGGGCCACCCGGCGCAGGGTGATCCGGTCCGAGACTTCCCCGGCCAGAACCACCCCGACCTCACCGCTGAGCACGTAGTCGCCGTACGGCGTGACGGCCACGGTCGTCGGGCCGCTGACGGGCCACGGCTCCTCGCGCGAGCGGACGGTGGCGCTGCGCCAGCCGTTCTTCGAGTCCACGACCGTGACGGCGTCGACTCCGCCGGGCGCGCCGACGGCCTCACCGATGGAGTTGGTCACCACGACCAGGGAGCCGTCGGGCCGCAGTGCGAGCCCGTCGGTGCCCACCAGCGGCTGGGAGAGCTTCACCTCGGCCACCTTGCGGCGGGCCGGGGCGTCCGGAGTGATCCGGAACATGGCGCCGTTGTCGTAGCGAAGGGCCAGCAGATAGCCGTCCGGGTGCCACGTGATGCCGTTCAGGCCCACGATGTCCGCGGCGAAGCGGGGGTCGGTCACCACCGGGTGGACGTGGCCGGCGAGGTCGATCCGCTGGAGCGTGGCCGACACGGAGTCCGTGACGTAGATATTGCCGCGCGGGTCGAAGGTCAGGTCGTTGGCGAAGGTGCGCGAGAGCCCCCGGGCGACGTCGATCCGGCGCTGCAGCTTGCCGGTGTCCAGGGCGAAGATCGCCACGCCCGAGGTCGGCGGCTGGTCGCCGACGTCAAGACGCTGGCGGATCCAGAAGTCGCTGTAGGCGACGAGGATGCGGTTGCGCGCGGTGTCCACCCGGACCCCGAGTGTGGACACCATGCCGATGCTGGGTGCCAGCTCGGTGACGGTGCCGTCCAGCCGGACCACCGAGAGGGTGCCCTTCAGGGCGGAGCCGACCAGGAAGGCGCGGCGGGTGGGGTCCCAGGCGACGCCCTCCGGGTAGACGTCGGCCGCCCGGGTGTTGATCACGTCCGGCCCGGTGTGACGGCCGGCGGCGGCCGAGGCGTGGGTGGACGAATTCGCCATGGCGGGGGCCGGAAGGGCAATCGGCGCGATCGCCGTGAGGACGGCCGCGGAGGCGAGCACGGCTCTTAGCGGAATTGCGCGGGACACGGTGTTCCTCTCGTGGTGGGTCGGGGGGAATCGGGAGTACGCGAACGCGGAAGTACGGGAACGCGTAAGTACGGGAAACGGGAATGCGGGAAACGGGAATGCGGTATTACGGGCACGGAGAACTACGGGCTCCGGCTTCGCGACGGTCGTGCGAATGGGCCGTTCGGCGAATGGTTCAACGGGCGGCTGTCGTGGACGGCTGTCGGGAATCCGGGAATCGTGGTGCCGTAACTCGCCATGGCGCGTATTCACTTGCGGTACACCACTGAATCTAGGCCGGTGGCCGCGCGATATGTAGACGACCTAGGGCGTACCGGGACTGTTTCCTTCGAGACATTCCGCAGGCGCGGACGCGGGCGCGCACGACCGAGGGCCGCCACCCGGGATGCGGGTGACGGCCCTCGGCCGTGCGCGGTGGTTCAGCTGTTCAGCGGCTCATGGGCTCAGCGGCTCACGCGATGTGGTCGGCCTCCAGCTCCGCGTGGTAGCGGTTCTTGAAGCCCTGGATCAGCTGGCGGAGCAGTGCGGCGCTGCGCGGGTGCCGCACGTTGTGGCCGTCCGACAGGTGGATGTCGAGGACCTCGATGCTGGGGTACGTGCTGTGCTGCGTCACGAACGCGGCGAAGACCTCGTAGGCGATCTCGCTGAACTCCGCGTCCTCCTGCGCCCACTCCTCGGCCCATTCCTCGGCCGCCTCGGCGACGGGCTGCGCCTCCTGCACGACCTCGGCGGCCTCCGGGGCCCCGGCCGCCTCGTGGACCGGCTGCTGCTGCGACTGCTGAGGCTGCTGGAACTGCTGCTCGGTGCGCGGGCCGGGCACGGCGCCGATCGTGCCGACGTTGCCGAGCGGGCGGGTGCGGCCGGGACCGGTCGGGATCATGACCGGGCCGGGCTCCTGCTCGTCGACGTAGGTCGGGTTGTACGAGCCCTCGTACGCGCCGTCCGGCGACTGCGCCGCGAACCAGGGGCTCTCGTGCGAATCGGGGGCGGGGGTGAGGACCGGGGAGTGCGGCTGGAACGCGCTCTGCCGCTGGGGCTGGAACGCGCTCTGCGGCTGCTGGTGCTGTTGGTGCTGCTGGTTCTGCGGGCCGTCCTGGTGCTGCTGTTGCGGCTGCTGCCCGGCGTACTGCCCCTGGTCCGGGGCGCCGGCGAGCTCGGGCTGCTGGGGCCGGGCCGTGTCGACGGCGGCGGCCGCCGCGGCGGGGGCCGGGGGCAGCAGCACCGGTTCGATGCCGGCGGCGGCGAGCCCGGCCGGGCCGGTGTCGGCCAGCGGGACGCCGTACTTCGCGAGGCGCAGCGGCATCAGGGACTCGACGGGGGCCTTGCGCCGCCAGTTGCGGCCGAAGCGGGCCTGGAGGCGGGCCTGGTAGATCAGCCGGTCCTGTTCGAGCTTGATGACCTGCTCGTACGACCGCAGTTCCCACAGCTTCATCCGCCGCCACAGCCGGAACGTCGGCACGGGCGAGAGCAGCCAGCGGGTGAGGCGGACGCCCTCCATGTGCTTGTCGGCCGTGATATCGGCGATCCGGCCCACGGCGTGCCGGGCGGCCTCGACGGACACCACGAACAGCACCGGGATCACGGCGTGCATGCCTACGCCGAGCGGGTCCGGCCACGCGGCCGCGCCGTTGAACGCGATCGTCGCGGCGGTCAGCATCCAGGCCGTCTGACGCAGCAGCGGGAACGGGATGCGCAGCCAGGTCAGCAGCAGGTCCAGCGAGAGCAGGACACAGATGCCCGCGTCGATGCCGATCGGGAAGACCAGCGAGAAGTTCCCGAAGCCCTTCTCCAGGGCGAGTTCGCGTACCGCGGCGTACGAGCCCGCGAAGCCGATCGCTGCGATGAGCACCGCACCGGCCACCACGAGCCCGATGAGTATTCGGTGCGTGCGTGTGAGCTGCATCGCGGCCACCCGCGATCCCCTTCCCGCTTCTTCGTCTCCGACGCCCGGTCCGGAGGGACGATTTCGAGTTCTGGCGGGCACAGCCTGGCACATGCGTGCGAGCCGCGTTGCGCGGGGAGGGGCGAAGCCCGGCTCTCCGAGGAGGACCGGGCTTCGTGAATCCGCTTCCGGGCTGGGGAGTTGGGGCTCCCGGAGGCCGGGGAAGGTACTACTCGGCAGCCTTGTCGGACGCCTTGGCCGAGGACTTGCCCGTGGCCTTGTCCGTGCTCTTGCCCGACTCCTTGGCCGAGGGCTTGCCGGACGACTTGGGGGCGTCGGGCGATGCGCTCGTCTTCGGGGCCTCGTTGGCGGTGGCGACCGAGGCGACCGCGTCCCGGGCACCCATCTTGGCGCCCGCGGTGATCTTCTCGGCCGACGGAGTCTTCGACCCGGCGTAGCCCGCGCCGTTGTAGGTGAGGGTCACGACGACGTTCCCGGTACGGGCGAGGACCGTCGCGTAGCGGAAGTCCTCACCGGTCTTCTCGAGGTCGTACGTGACCAGGGTCGCCGTCTCGCCGATCCCGCTGACGGGAGCCGTGACGACCTTCTTGGCGCCCTCGGTCGCCTTGACCTTGGCGATCTGCTTCGTCAGGTCGTCGCCGGCCCGGTCGGCACCGCTGCCCAGGGCCTGGTCCGAGGAGAAGCGGGTGAAGCCGGTGTCGAGCCAGCGGTACTGGGAGCCCTTGACGCCGTTGTCGTCCAGGCCGTTCCAGGAGCAGCTGCCCCGGACGGCGGTGTCGCTGGACTTGCCCTGGGTGCCCGCCTTGGTCTTGGCCGAGGGGACCAGGGACTTGACCGTCTTCGCGGTGATCGACTTGCAGGGGTCGGGCAGCTCGGCGAACTTCGCGGCCGCGACCTTGGGCTCCGACTTCGTCGCTTCCGACGAGGGGGACGAGGCCGAGGCCTTGTCCTTGTCGCTGTCGGAGTCCGACGAGCAGCCGGCGACGACGAGCATCACCGGAACGGCGGCGCAGGCGAGTATGCGGGTGAGTCGCGGGGCTGATCGGTGCATGGTTCCTTCACTCGGGTGGCGCGGCGTTCGGGCGGCCGGACGGTCGGTGGACAGGGGACGCGGGCGGTGGTTCCGGAGGGCCACGGTACGACGGACTGCGGCCGGATGCCGCCTCGGCCGGACGGCTCGCGGCCCGTCCGGCCCGCCGGACGGACCGGCCGGGGCGGGGTCACTCGCTGAAGCCGTCGACCAGCTTCCGGCCCAGTGCCTGGGCCTTCTCCTGCAGTTCCTTGCTGTCGGGGATCTCGGTGGAGAGGGCCGGCTGCGCGGTGTACTGGATGGTCACGATGACGTTCGATGTGCGGAATACCACGCTCACGGTGCGGTGCTGTGCGGTGGAACCTGCCCGAGTGAGCAGATCGTCCAGAAATGCACTGTCTCCGAGCGAATCGAGGACGCGCGGCTGAAGGCTCTCGGCGGTGCTGCCGCCCCCGGTGTCCCCGGTGTCCGTGCCGGTCTTCCCGTCCGCGCCGGCGTCGGAGCCCTTGCCCGCGTCCTTGCCCGCGTCCTTGCCCGGCTTCCCGCTCGCGGTCGCGGACGGGGAGTCCGAGGTGTCCGGAGTGCCGCTGTCCGTGCTGCCGGGCAGCGCGGCGGGCAGATCGGCGGCGGCCTCCTTCTTCGCGTACACCTCGCGCGCGCGGTCGTCGTCGCTCACGGACGTGTCGTACGAGACCACCCGCTCGAAGTCGACGAACAGACTGCGGGCACCCTCCGGCGCCTCGGCCTTCCAACGGCAGCCGACCCGGCGGTCGGTGTCGTAGGTGACGGCGGGCGAACCGTCGAACACCTTCTCCTGCTGCGCCTCGGGTAGTTCGGCGGAGCCGGGCAGCAGGTCCTTCAGGGTGGCGGGCGAGACCGAGCGGCAGGCCTCGGGGAGCGTGCGGTACTTGCCCGGAGGCGCGGCGGAGGTGGTCGGGGCGCCGGGCTTGCTGTCGGTGGCGGAATCGCCGGTTCCGGTGCCGCTGCTGCAGCCGACCGCGAGCGCTGCGATGAGCACGGCGCCGGGCGCGTACGCCATTCGTCGCACGTTCCTGGGCTCCCTTCGTGCGAAAAACGGTTGCCGCTCGTCGGCGGCCGATGGACACAATGTGTATCGCACGCGCTGCCGTGGTTGCCGGTCGGCCGATACTTTTGCCGACCTTGGTACCGGTTTTGCGCTTTCAGGCTTTTCGGGGGAATCGAGGAACAATGTCGTACGTAGAGGTGCCGGGCGCCAAGGTCCCCATCCGCATGTGGACGGACCCGGCAACGGTCGAGGACGTCGCGATGCAGCAGCTGCGCAACGTCGCCACCCTGCCATGGATCAAGGGCCTGGCCGTCATGCCGGACGTCCACTTCGGCAAGGGCGCCACGGTCGGCTCGGTCATCGCGATGCACGGCGCGGTGTGCCCGGCGGCGGTGGGCGTGGACATCGGCTGCGGCATGTCCGCGGTCAAGACCTCGCTGACGGCCAACGACCTGCCCGGCGACCTGACCGGGCTCCGGTCGAAGATCGAGCAGGCCATCCCGGTGGGCCGGGGCATGCACGACGACCCGGTGGACCCGGGCCGGCTGCAGGGGCTCCCGTCGACCGACTGGGACGACTTCTGGGGGCGGTTCGACGGAGTCGCCGAAGCGGTCAAATTCCGTCAGGAACGTGCCACAAAGCAGATGGGGACGCTCGGAGCCGGTAACCACTTCGTCGAGTTCTGTCTCGATGAGTCAGGTTCGGTCTGGCTGATGCTGCACTCCGGTTCCCGGAACATCGGCAACGAACTGGCCGCCTTCCATATCGGTGAGGCGCAGAAACTGCCGCACAACCAGGACCTGATCGACCGCGACCTCGCGGTGTTCGTCGCGGACACCCCGCCGATGGAGGCCTATCGCAACGACCTGTTCTGGGCGCAGGAGTACGCGAAGCACAATCGCGCGATCATGATGGCGCTCTTCCAGAACGTGGTCCGCAAGGAGTTCAAGAAGGCCAAGGTGTCCTTCGAGCCGGTCATCTCCTGTCACCACAACTACGTGGCGGAGGAGCGGTACGACGGGATGGACCTGCTGGTCACCCGGAAGGGTGCCATCCGGGCGGGCTCCGGTGACTTCGGGATCATCCCGGGCTCGATGGGCACCGGCTCGTACATCGTGAAGGGCCTCGGCAACGAGAAGTCCTTCAACTCGGCCTCGCACGGAGCGGGCCGGAAGATGAGCCGGAACGCCGCCAGGCGGCGCTTCTCCACGAAGGACCTGGAGGAGCAGACGCGGGGCGTGGAGTGCCGCAAGGACTCCGGTGTCGTGGACGAGATCCCGGGTGCGTACAAGCCGATCGAGAAGGTCATCGATCAGCAGCGGGACCTGGTGGAGGTCGTCGCGAAGCTGAAGCAGATCATCTGCGTGAAGGGCTGAGCGGAGGCGGGGCCAGGGCGGGTACGGCCGGGGCGAGACCAGCGGGGGGTGGTCTCGTCCCGGCCGTTCTCCGTCGGGCTCGCGTCCGACGGGCAGGACCGTCAGGCGGTGCGGTGGACCTTGGAGTTGGAGGCCTGGGCGCGGGGGCGGACCACCAGCAGGTCGATGTTGACGTGGCTGGGGCGGGTGACCGCCCAGGTGATGGTGTCGGCCACGTCGTCGGCGCTGAGGGGGGCGTCGACGCCCGCGTAGACCTTGGCGGCCTTCTCGGTGTCACCGCGGAAGCGCGTGGTGGCGAACTCCTCCGTCTTGACCATGCCGGGGGCGACCTCAATGACGCGGACCGGGGTGCCGACGATCTCCAGGCGCAGGGTCTCCGCCAGGACGTGCTCGCCGTGCTTCGCGGCCACGTAGCCGCCGCCGCCCTCGTAGGCGGAGAGGCCCGCGGTCGAGGAGAGGATGACCACCGTGCCGTCGCCGCTCGCGGTGAGGGCGGGGAGCAGGGCCTGGGTGACGTTGAGGGTGCCGATGACGTTGGTCTCGTACATCTGGCGCCAGTCGGCCGGGTCGCCGGTGGCGACGGGGTCGGCCCCGAGCGCGCCGCCCGCGTTGTTCACCAGGACGGCGAGGGAGCGGAACGCGGTGGCGAACTCGTCGACCGAGGCGCGGTCGGTGACGTCCAGGGCGTAGGCCGTGGCCTCGTGGCCGGCCGCGGTGATCTCGGCGGCGAGCGCCTCGATGCGGTCCTTGCGGCGGGCGGTGACCACGACGCGGTAGCCGGCGGCCGCCAGCTGCCGGGCGGTCGCGGCACCGATGCCGCTGCTCGCTCCGGTGATGACGGCGATGGGGGATGCGGCCATGACGAGCTCCTCGGACAGCTGATCGATACGGGGCCAGGATAGGCAGGGCGTGGTCAGTGGTCGCGCGGGGCGTACATGATCACGGCCATCCCGGCCAGGCAGACCAGTGCGCCGGTGATGTCCCAGCGGTCGGGCCGGTAGCCGTCCGCGACCATGCCCCAGACGATCGATCCCGCGACGAAGACCCCGCCGTACGCCGCCAGCACGCGCCCGAACTCGCCGTCCGGCTGGAGCGTGGCGACGAAACCGTACGTGGCCAGCGCGACGACCCCCGCACCGATCCAGGCCCAGCCCCGGTGTTCCCGGACACCTTGCCAGACCAGCCAGGCGCCACCGATCTCGAAGAGCGCGGCGACGACGAACAGGGCGATGGAGCGGACCACGGACATGTGATCAGCCTGTCATGCGCGGCGAGGTGTCAGTGCGGCGATGAGGCGTACGGCAGGGGAGTGCCGCAGGGGGCATGGGGGCGCGCCGGAGCGGTCGGAATATGTGGATAATTCGTGCAGATCTGTATCTTCAGGGCATGGTAGTGACGGGTAAGGCCCTGCTGAGGGTGTCCGCTGCGGCGGCCGTGGCATCGACTCTGGCGCTGGGCGGCACGGGCGGTACGGCCTCGGCCGTCGGCGCACCGGCCGTCCTCCCGGGGGCGCGGACCATCGCACCCGAGGCGGATGTGTCGCACCACGGGCATGTGTCGCTGTGGGGCACGGGGCTGGGCGTCTGGCTCGTCAGCCGCAACAGCGGACCCTCGGACCTCGCGAGCGCGACCGTCCGGCTACGGGTGTCCGTGCCGCTCTCCGGCCGTCAGGTGCTGCCCGCGCAATGCCTCCAGGCCGACCAGCAGACGGTGCTGTGCCGGACGGGACCGCTGAGCGCGGACGGCTCGCAGGAGCGGCAGCTCGCGCTCGAACTCCAGCTGCGGGGGCGGCCCGTCGAGGTGGTCGTCAGGATCGACACCGTCTGGAACGGCGGGGCGACGGACCGGAACGCGAACAACAGCGACCACGAGGTACTGGCACCGGCCACCGGTGACGAGTACGTCTTCTGAGGCCTGGCCCCGAGGCACTGAGCCCCCTCTGAGTCCGGGAGGCCCGAGCGCCCCGGGGCACGGGGCGCGTGATCGCTGCTTCGTACACTTTCTGTATGCCGCAGAAGTCTCCCGCCCCCCGTCGCGCCGCGATGCTCGCCGAGCTGTCCGAGGTGGCGCGCCGCTACATGGCCGCGTACGCCCTGTTCAACCAGGCAGTCGCGGACCGGCTGAACCTGCACCCCACCGACCTTCAGTGCCTCAACCTGCTCAGCCTGGAGGCGACTCCCGTCACCACGGGGCGGATCGCGGAACTGACCGGGCTCACCACGGGGTCGGCGACCCGGCTGGTCGACCGGCTCGAACGGGCCGGCTACGTCACCCGCGCCCGGGACACGGTGGACCGGCGGCGCGTCCTCGTCGCGACGGTGCCGGAGCGGATGGCGGAGTTCGGGGCGGTCTGGGAGCAGCTGAACGGCGGCTGGGCGGGCATGTTCGAGACCTACGACGACGACGAGGTCGCGCTGCTCATCGCCCATATGCGGCGCACGGTCGAGCTGAGCGCGGTGCAGGTCGCGGGGTTGCGGGAGGGCGGCGGCGGGCAGCGGTGAGCCCCCGGGCCGGGAGCGCCGGGCCGTGCTCAGCCGCCGGGCCGCGCTCAGCCGCCGGTCGGGTCCGGCGGTGCGGCGGGGGAGTGGCCGAAGTCGCGGACCGCCTCGGTGACGATCGCCTCCAGCCGGGCGTGGTGGGCGCCGCGCCAGTACACCCGCTCGCACTCCGTGCACTGCGCGAACACGTCGTACGAGCGCTGCGTGCCGTCCTCCAGCCGGGTGCCCACGGTGTCCTTGTCGGCCGCCGCCAGCCGCCCGTTGCAGGCGGTGCACCGGCTCCACGGGTCGAGCTCGGGGGCGAACCGCTCCAGCACGTCGCGCAGCTGCGCCTCGGGCCGGTCGCTGTAGACGTACGCGCCCGCCCAGATCTCCCGCCGGTGGAGCAGCCCCCGGTCCCGGGAGAGCAGGACGCGGCGCTCCCGCGCCGAGCGGGTGGCCAGCGCGGGGTCGCCGATGTCCTCGTACTCGTAGGCGGCGTCGACGCCGAGCAGCCGCAGCCGCCGCGCGAGGGTGCCGAGGTGGACGTCGAGGAGGAAGCGCAGGGGCGCGCCCGGCACCTGCTGCGGGCGCCGTACGGCGTGGACGTCGACCACCTCGCCGGCGGCGGGAATGTGCGAGAAGGGGACGGGGCGGCCGTCGACGAGGAGTTCTCCGGCCTCGGTGAGCGGGACCCCGAGCGATTCGACGACATGGCCGAGGGTGGACGAGCCGTCGGTGGTCACGGCCGTCCGCCCCCCGCGGCGGTGGTGCGCCACGAAGAGCCTGAGTTCGGGGGCGACTTCGAGGTGGATCTCCGGTCCGTTCACCTGGTCAGGATGCCATCGGGCCGGGTGCGCCTGCCAGGGAATTCGCGCGGGGGCGAGGCGGCGGGGCGGCGCGGGATCAGCGGCGGAAGCTCTACGGCGCAGGCGTTCTCAGGCGCGGAAGGCGGCGGCGTGTTCGGCGGCCCAGGAAGCGAAGGTGCGCGCCGGGCGGCCGGTGAGCTTCTCCGTGTCGCGGGTGACCTCGGCGGGTGAGCCGTCGGTGGCGGCCCAGTGGCTGAGCAGCGCCTCAGCGAACTCCGCCGGCAGGAAGGGGGCGACGGACTCCTTCCAGGCCTGCCTGCTCACGGCGTTGACGGTCGTGGTGCTGCCGGCGGCCGCGGCCAGCAGCTCGACCTGTTCGGTCGCGGTGAGGGATTCGGGCCCGGTCAGGTGGTAGGCGGCGCCCTGCAACCGGGTGTCGGTGAGCACGGCCAGGGCCGCCTCCGCGATGGAGGTCTCGTCGATCGGGCTGGTCCCGCTGAGGGGGTAGGGCAGGTCGACGGGGCGCCCGCTGCGGAAGGCGCCCGCCCACTGGTGGGCGTTGCTCGCGAAGTCGCCGGGGCGCAGGAACGTCGAGCCGACGGGCGAGGCGGTCAGGGCCTCCTCGACCGCGTGGTGGGAGGCGGCGATGGGGTTGGAGGCGGCGTCCGGGGCGAGGACGGAGCTGGAGGAGAGCAGCACGATGTGTCCGACCCCGGCGGCCTGTGCTGCGGAGAGGAAGTCGTCGATGTGGGAGGGCTCGGCGTACAGGAACACCGAGTCGACGCCCTCCAGCGCGGCCGGGAAGGTCTCCGGGGCGCCGAGGTCGCAGGCCACGGCGGGGATGCCGGTCGGCAGTGAGAGCTCGGCGGGGTTGCGGGAGGCGGCGCGGACGGGATGGCCGCGGCCGAGCAGGAGCGCGGCGAGCGTGGAGCCGATGCGGCCGCGGCAGCCGGTGACGAGAGTGAGCATGGCGGGTGGGTCTCCTGGAGTCTCCGGGGTCGCCGCCGACGGGCGGCAAACCAGTGAATGCGTAACACATAAACTGCGTGACGCAGATAAATATCCAGGAGGCGGCTCCGATCGTCAAACGGTTTCGAATGGGCCCGGTCAGCGGTCCGGGTGCAGGTCCAGCCGCCAGTCGTTCGTGAGCAGTGGATGGCCGGGCGGGTACTCGACCTCGCACTCACCGAGCAGGGTGAACCCCGCCTTGCGGCACACCCCGTTCGACGCGGCGTTGGCCACGGACGGGTAGGCGTGCAGATAGCGGTGCCGGCGCTCGGCGCGTGCCTGCCCGGCCACCGCCGCCGTCGCGGCCGAGGCGATGCCGCGCCCCTGGAAACCCGCGAGAACGGCCCACCCCGTCTCGTACACCTCCTGGCCCTGCCAGGTGCGCTCCCAGAAGCCGATGGTGCCCACGGCCTCGTCCTCGCCGGTCAGCGCGATGCGGAACATCCTGCCCCGGCCCGTGCGGTCCGCGCTCAGCGCCACGTAGCGGCCGTGGCGCCCGATGAGCTGTTCCTCAGACTCCGGGCCGCCCAGATGGTCCATCAGCTCCGGTGCGTTGGCACGGCGGAGCAGGTCGAGGTCGCCGTCCGACCAGGGCTCGATGCGTACGGGTGGTGCTTCGGTGCGCTCCATGCCAGAACTGTAGGACGGGGCACGAGCAGTCAGTGGGTGCCGAGAGCGGTCGGCGGTACGCCGACCGTCGCCGTGAAGTCCCTGACGAGGTGGGCCTGGTCGCTGTAGCCGAGGTCTGCGGCGAGCGCCGCCCAGTCCACCTCCGGCTCCGATTCGGCGCGCTCCAGCGCCTCGTGGATGCGGTAGCGCAGGATGACCCACTTGGGGCCGACGCCGACGTACGTGGCGAACAGCCGCTGGAGGGAGCGCACCGAGACGCCCTCGGCGCGGGCGAGTCCGTCGACCCGGCGCACCGTGCGGTCGGTGCGCACCAGCTCGGCCAGGGCCATCGCGCGGTCGGCCTGCGGATCCGGCTCGGGGCCGAGCGCCAGCAGGTACGCGTCGAGCGCCGCGATCCGCTCGTCCTCCCCGGCGGGGTCCAGGACGGCGGCCGGCGCGGCGGGCGGCGTGAACACCTCGGGCGCCGGGACCCGTCGCCCCGTCCACTCGGACACCGGCCGGTCCGGCGCGAACGGGTGGAAGCCGCCGGGCCGGAACTGCACCCCGCAGACCCGTCCCCGCCCCTCCAGCTTCTGCGTGAACAGCTCGAGGCCGATGCCCGAGACCTCCGCGAAGCCGGCTTCGTCGTCACCGCAGCCCGGGTACCGCTCGAAGACCAGGTTGACGCTGGGGTGCGGGACCAGATGGGAGAGGTACGGCTCCGGCAGGTCCCAGTCGATCAGCCAGTAGTGCTCCAGGTACGGACGCAGCGCGGGGGCGGGGTCGCGACGCCGGAACCGTACGTGCGTGAACAGTTCGGGTGCGTCGACGATGCCTCGGGTGTCGCGCCGGGGACCTTGCTGGCCAGCCATGACGGCAGATCCTATGCCGGGCCGGGGCCGGTGTCCCGGCTGTCGCGCCCCGGCTGTCGTGTTTCTTCAAGACGCGCGCCGCCGGCGCGTGCATGGTCGAAGCATGAAGAGGATCAGCGAATTGTTGGATGCGGCGGCCGGCGACGCACTGCCCGTGGTCCGTGGGATCGACGACAGCCGGCTGGGCGATCCCACCCCCTGTGCGGAGTACGACGTCCACGCCCTGGTCAGTCACCTCAGCCAGGTGGTCGTCAACTTCACGGCCCTGGCGGCCCGGCAGGAGGCGGAGTTCGGCGAGACCCCGGACGCGGTCATCGGCGAGTGGCGCGACCGCTTCGGGGAGCGGACGGCGGCCCTGGTCGAGGCGTGGGCGCGGCCCGGCGCGCAGGACGGTACCGCGGGTTCCATGGGGTTCCCGGCCCGTACCGTCGGCCACATGGTGCTCGGCGACCTGACCGTCCATGCCTGGGACCTGGCCCGCGCTACCGGCCAGGAGTTCCTGCCGGACGCGGACGTGGTGGCCGAGCTCGCCCCGGCCATGGCCGCGATGGCGCCGAAGGCCCGCGAGGCGAAGATGTTCGGTGAGCCGTTCCCCGTACCGGAGGGGGCTAGCCCCTTCGCGCGGGTGCTGGCGCTGACCGGTCGCGACCCGGACTGGCGGCCGGACCGGGGGTGACACCCGTGGCCGGAATTCGCGCGCCCGGCGCACTCGGGCCGTCATAGAGCGCCCCTACGCTCTCGTACGCGCTGTCCACGATCCTCTCGGCATCCACCAGCATCGCGCGCTCGGCCAGCCGGGCCGCCTGGTGGGTGTACGGGGACGGCGGCGCCGGATGCCGGCGCCGCCACCAGCTCTCACCTGCGGCGTAGATACCGGCGGCGAAGACCAGCACGGGGATGGACAGGGCCAGCAGAGTGTCGCCCATGGGCAGGCCTCCCTCAGTTTCGGTGCCTCCTGCATCGGCAGGTCCGACAGGTCCACTGAAGATCATTCTTCGGCCAATGAATGGCCGGATAGGGCTGGCCGACGGACGCCCGCCGTGCAGGTGGGTGCCCGGGGGTGAACGGGCTGGGCCGTGTGTTCGGCGGCGGCCGGCGGGCGGGGTGTGCGTTCGGCGGGCAGGTGTTCAGAGAGGCGGTCCGCCCGCTCCTCGGCCATGGTCTCCGCGGCTCCCATGCACCAGTGGCCCTGGGCGGCCGGGATCTGCGCGCCCGGCAGATCCGGCGTCGTGAAGAGCGGGGGAAGGTCGCGACCGAGCAGTTGCCGGGTCGGTGTCATGGTGCTCACCTGCTGTGCGGGGAGTGCCCGCCGGGAGTGTCTGTGTCGGTGGTCTGTCGCGGTGATCTGCCGTCCGCGGACTCGCGCCGTCCGCATCGTCCGCAGCGTCCGCGTCATCCGCGTCATCCGCGTCATCCGCGTCGTCGCCGGAGTACGGCGGCCTACGTGAATGGTTCGGCACGGACGGCCCGCCGGATTGGTCCGGTGGGCCGTCCGTGCCGAAGGAGGCACGACCGGCTCACGCCGCCTGGAGGACTTCACAGGGGCAGTGACCGAATTCCAGACCGAGTTCGTGGTCCACGGCGGCGCTCGAACGCGTGGCGGCTTCGACGACCTTCTCCCAGGAGCCGTACTTCAGGTAGAGCTGGTCCGCCGTCGGGCCGAGCGGGTTGCCGTACTTCTTCTGGTTGCGTGCCTCCAGCTCCGCGACCTGTTCCGGGCTCATGCCGGCGCGCACGATGTCCTTGGCGTCGTTGCGCATCTGGACCAGCGTGCGGGCGATGTCCTCCTCCGAGCGCCCTTCGGCGCGCATGGCGCACTCCGTGCGCTCCATGTCCTCGAGGAGGGTGAGGTAGTCGATCCGCTGATCACGGGAGACCTCGCGCTGCTGCGGCGTCTCCCTCCGGATCAGGCAGACGACCGGCTCCGGGCTGGTGCAGTCGCCCTTGTCCGGTGCGGCCTGGGAGACGGGCGCGACGACGACCGGACCGCAGCCGGCGACCGCGCGGCACGGGTGCGTCACGTGTGCGGCGGCCGAAGCGGGCTGCAGGGGAAGGAGGACGGCTTGGGCGACCAGCAGCGCGGGAACCACGCGGCCGGCCAGGAAACGCAGACGGGTCAGTGACATGCGCTCATCGTTGGGCGGTCCGCGACGGAAGCGAGACATGGCGAGGCCGAAGTCCCCCTCGCGGGTGGCCGGCTCCACTCCGCCGAGTGAAGCGCCGGCACCGGCGGTGCCGCCGGCCGGGCCTGCACGGGCCCCCGGCTCATCCGCTGATCCCCAGCTCAGCCGCTGACTCCCAGCTCAGGCACGAGCCCGCCTCAGGCCCGGAACCCCCTCAGGGCCACACTAGGCAGTACGCCTGATGCCCCGCGTCGTGCAGCCGGTGGGAGAAGTCCTGCCATTCGTGGAGCAGTTGGTACACGTTGTACGCATCCCGCGGGCCCCCGCGGTCCGGGACCGTGGACCAGATGAAGGCGGCGGCGCCCACCGACTCCTCGCCGACGCCGCGCAGCGGGTCCACGACCGTCATCGGGAGCCGGACCACCGCGTAGTCGGGGTGCAGCACGACCAGCTCCAGCGGCGGGACCTTGTGCAGAGGTATGCCCTGTATGCCGGTCAGGACCATCGCGGCGACCGTCTCCGGCTTGATCTTGCTGAACATGCCGCCCATGCCCAGCTCGTCGCCGCCGAGCTCCTCGGGGCGCATGGAAATGGGCACGCGTGCGGCAGTGGCCCCGTCGGGGGCCCCGAAGTACTTGTAGGTCACCCCCACCCGGCCACCACTCCTGCTTCCGGCTTCGCCGCCCACCTGCGCACCACCGGCCTGTATGCCCTGTCTGCGCTCAGCCTCTCGCCGGTGCCGACCCCGCCGGGCAGGCTCGGGCCCCAGGTCGTCGGTCCCTTCGCCCACTCCGCCACCGCGATGCATATCTCATCCACCCGACTACTAACTAGGAGACACAGCCCCCGCCGCGCAACCCGATCATCGTGTCAGTGACCTCCCCCACGGGCGTGCGGTGAAACACCTGTCCGCAATACCGTCCGTGGCTCTGACACCATGGCATGTGTGAGCTTTCCCTATGACGCCCCAGTTTCGCAGACGCTTTTCGACCGCGCGTCCCTCGTGACGCCCGGCGGCGTGAACTCTCCGGTACGTGCTTTCCGGGCCGTGGGCGGTACACCCCGCTTCATGGTGTCCGGCACCGGTCCGTACCTCACCGATGCCGACGGCCGTGAGTACGTCGACCTCGTGTGCTCGTGGGGGCCGATGATTCTCGGCCACTCCCACCCGGAGGTCATCGCCGCAGTTCAGGAGGCTGTCGCTCGCGGCACCTCGTTCGGTACGCCCGGTGAGGGCGAGGTCGCGCTCGCGGAGGAGATCGTCGCCCGGGTCGAGCCGGTGGAGCAGGTGCGGCTCGTGTCGTCCGGCACCGAGGCGACCATGTCCGCGATCCGCCTCGCCCGAGGTTTCACCGGCCGGGCCAAGATCGTGAAGTTCGCCGGCTGCTACCACGGCCACGTCGACGCGCTGCTCGCCGCCGCCGGGTCCGGGGTCGCGACCTTCGGGCTGCCGGACACGCCGGGTGTCACCGGTGCCCAGGCCGGCGACACGATCGTGGTCCCGTACAACGACCTGGAGGCCGTGCGGGCCGCGTTCGCCGCACAGCCCGGCGAGATCGCCTGTGTGATCACCGAGGCGTCGCCGGGCAACATGGGCGTCGTGCCGCCGCTGGACGGGTTCAACGCCGGGCTCAAGGAGATCTGTGCCGCCAACGGCGCGCTGTACATCTCCGACGAGGTCATGACCGGGTTCCGTACGTCGAAGGCCGGCTGGTTCGGTATCGACGGGGTGCGGCCCGACCTGATGACCTTCGGCAAGGTGATGGGCGGCGGCTTCCCGGCCGCGGCCTTCGGCGGGCGCGCCGACGTGATGGCGCACCTGGCCCCGGCCGGCCCGGTCTACCAGGCGGGCACGCTCTCCGGGAACCCGGTCGCGACCGCCGCCGGGCTCGCCCAGCTGCGGCTGCTGGACGACGCCGCCTACGCGAAGGTCGACGCGGTCTCCGCGGAGATCCGGGGGCTGGTGAGCGAGGCCCTGGCCAAGGAGGGTGTCGCGCACACCGTGCAGGTGGCGGGCAACATGTTCTCCGTCTTCTTCACGGACGGGCCGGTCCGCACCTACGAGGACGCCAAGCAGCAGGAAGCCTTCCGCTTCACCCCGTTCTTCCACTCGATGCTGGCTCAGGGCGTCTACCTGCCGCCGTCGGCGTTCGAGTCGTGGTTCGTCTCCACCGCCCACGACACCCGGGCCGTCGAGCGGATCGCCGCCGCGCTGCCCGCCGCAGCCCGCGCCGCATCGGAGGCCACCGCATGAGCGAGACCAGCAGCAGCGGCACGGGCCGCCAGGACATCACCGTCGTCCACCTGATGCGCCACGGAGAGGTGCACAACCCGGACGGCGTGCTGTACGGGCGCCGCCCCGGCTACCACCTCTCCGAGCTCGGCCGGCAGATGGCCGACCGGGTCGCCGAGCACCTGGAGAAGCGCGACATCACGTATGTCGTCGCCTCCCCGCTGGAGCGCGCGCAGGAGACGGCGACGCCGATCGCCAAGAGCCACGGAGCGGACCTCGCCACCGACGAGCGGCTCATCGAGGCCGCCAACGTCTTCGAGGGCAAGACCTTCGGCGTCGGCGACGGGGCGCTGCGCAAGCCGGACAACTGGAAGCACCTGACGAACCCGTTCCGGCCTTCGTGGGGTGAGCCGTACATCGAGCAGGTCGTCCGGATGATGGGCGCCCTGGACGCCGCGCGTGACGCGGCCCGCGGCCACGAGGCGGTGTGCGTCAGCCACCAGCTGCCGATCTGGATCGTGCGGAGCTTCGTGGAGCGGCGGCGGCTGTGGCACGACCCGCGCAAGCGGCAGTGCACGCTCGCCTCGCTGACGAGCTTCACCTATCAGGGCGACAAGATCGTGTCGGTCGGGTACTCGGAGCCGGCGCGGGACCTCGTACCCGCGCATCTCCTCGCGGGCGCCAAGCCGGTGAAGGGGGCCTCCAAGGGGTTCGGCGCGTAGCCGGCCACCGGTCCGGGGTTCTTCGGTCCGGGTCCGCTCCGGTGACGGCCGGTGGCGGGCCCGGATTTTGTCGTGGTGGGGGTTCTGTCCTCGATCGCCGGACGGGCCCGAGCCGGCCGGGTGGAATCGGTCTTGTGTTCGGTCAAGTCCGGGGTCTGGTTCCGTAAAGAATTGTGTGCTATTTCGGGGAACCCTCGTGTTGCTTCGTCCATCTAACCCTTTGGCAGTTTGTATGGACTTGAGGCAAAACGACCGCAGATGGGAACCGCATGCGTGACATCAGCCGAAGGGGTTTGCTCGGAGCCGGACTTGGGGCCGCGGCCGCCATCGGGGTGGCGGGCTGCAGTTCGTCCGACTCCCCCGACACCGGCCGGGCGGGTCCGGGCAAGGGTGAGAAGGGTTCCGACGGGACGGCCAAGGGGACCGGTCCCGCGAAAAAGGACGTCAGGTCCATCGGCGACGGTTCCACCGCCGACACCGGAAAGCAGCCGCACCAGCCCGCCGCACCGGTCCCGCTCGAGCCGGGCCAGAAGCCGCCGCAGTTCGTGATCTTTTCCTGGGACGGCGCCGGCGAGGTCGGCAACGGGCTCTTCCCGCGCTTTCTGAAACTCGCCAAGGAACACGACGCGGCGATGACCTTCTTCCTCTCCGGGCTCTATCTGCTGCCCGAATCGAAGAAATCGCTCTACCGCCCGCCGGGCAACCCCGTCGGTGCCTCCGACATCGGATATCTCACCGACGAACACCTCAAGGCGACGCTGACGAACGTACGCCAGGCCTGGTACGACGGCCACGAGATCGGCACCCACTTCAACGGGCATTTCTGCAGCGGTTCCGGATCCGTCGAGAACTGGTCCGCCTCCCAGTGGCAGAGCGAAATCGACCAGGCGATCTCCTTCGTCACCGAATGGCGCACCAACACCGGCTGGACCGACGAGGACCCACTGCCCTTCGACTACCGCAAGGAACTCATCGGCGGGCGCGCGCCCTGCCTGCTCGGGCAGGAGAACCTGCTCCCCACGGCGAAGAAGCTCGGCTGGCGCTACGACGCCAGTTCGCCCGGTGGCACCCAGGTCTGGCCCACCAAGCGCATGGACGTCTGGGACCTGCCGCTCCAGGGCATGCCGTTCCCCGGCCACACCTTCGAGGTCCTCTCGATGGACTACAACATCCTGGCCAACCAGTCGCAGAATTCGACCAAGGGAATGCCGTCCCGCTATCCGGGCTGGCGTGAGCAGGCCACCCAGTCCTATCTCAGCGGATTCAAGCGTGCCTACGAGACGAACCGCGCCCCGTTCTACATCGGCAACCACTTCGAGGAGTGGAACGGCGGCATCTACATGGACGCCGTCGAGGACGCGCTCAAGCACATCGCGGGGAAGCCGGATGTGCGCCTCGTCTCATTCCGGCAGTTCGTCGACTGGCTCGACGTGCAGGACCCCGCGGTGCTCGCGAAGCTCCGCACCCTTGAGGTCGGAGAGGCACCCCAGGGCGGCTGGAACACCTTCTTTAAACAAGCCTGACAACGGGCTTTACGGGCACCGAGGGGGGTGCCCAAGATCCCCGAAACCGCCATGCGAAACTTTTCACATGAGCCATGGCCGCGCACCCCGACGCCGCTTCACCCTGCTCGCCGCACCCGCGGTGGCAGTCGCGCTCGCACTGACACTGAGCGCGTGCGACTCCGGCAACAAGACCGGTGGCGGCGGCGACACGAACTTCGTCACGGGCAACAGCGGAATCTCCACCGCGGACAAGGGCGAGCGCGCCGACGCCCCGAAGCTCGACGGCGAGAGCCTGGACGGCAAGGCACTCGACCTCGCCGACTACAAGGGCAAGATCGTCGTCCTCAACGCCTGGGGCTCCTGGTGCGCGCCCTGCAGACTCGAAGCGAAGTACTTCACCAAGGTCGCCAAGGCCACCGCGGACCAGGGCGTCCAGTTCGTCGGCGTCAACACCCGGGATGCGGAACGCGCCCAGGCGATCAGCTTCGAGAAGGACTTCGGGGTCACCTACCCGAGCTTCTACGACCCGACCGGGAAGCTCCTCCTGCGATTCCCCAAGGGCACGTTCAAGCTCCAGTCCATCCCGTCGACCGTCGTCATCGACCGGGACGGCAAGCTGGCAGCCCGGTTCGTGGGCCCGCTCGACGACACCAACCTGCACAAGATGCTCGACCCGCTGATCGCGGAGAAGTGATCAGGTGACCGCCCTCGCCGCCGCCACGCAGAACGAGACGGTCCTGAGTGGAGCCCTGCTGGTCGCCCTGCCCGTCGCCCTGCTCGGCGGACTCGTCTCCTTCTTCTCCCCGTGCGTCCTGCCGCTCGTCCCCGGTTACCTCAGTTACGTCACCGGGGTCAGCGGCGCCGATCTGGCCGACGCGCGGCGCGGGCGGATGGTCGCGGGCGCCTCGCTCTTCGTGGCCGGGTTCACCGCCGTGTTCGTCTCCGGCGGCGCGCTGTTCGGCTACTTCGGCGACACGCTCCAGGCGAACAGCGGCCCGCTCACCAAGATCCTCGGCGTGCTGATGATCCTGATGGGCGTCTTCTTCATGGGTCTGATGCCGTGGATGACCCAGCGCGAGTTCCGCATCCACCGCAAGCCGGTCACCGGCCTGGTGGGCGCACCGCTGCTCGGAGCCCTCTTCGGGATCGGCTGGACGCCCTGTCTCGGCCCGACCCTGAGCTCGGTGAGCATCCTCGCGATGGACCAGGGCACGGCCGGACGCGGGGCGATACTGACCGTCGCCTACTGCCTCGGCCTCGGCATCCCGTTCGTGCTCGCCGCCGTCGCCTTCCGCAAGGCACTCGGCGCGTTCGGCTGGGTCAAGCGCCACTACGCCTGGGTCATGCGCATCGGCGGCGGCATGATGATCGTGACCGGGCTGCTCCTGCTGACCGGCGTGTGGGGCAGCATGATGCAGGAACTACAGGGCTGGTCCGCCGGCTTCACGGTGGGGATCTGAGTACCGATGAGCAACACCAAGTCCAACCCGTCCCAGGAGCGCGAGCGCCCCGACGAGCGTGAGGTGCGCGCCGAGCAGGACCGGGAGACCGCCCGTGAGCTGGGCGCCGCAGGCTCCCAGCTCTCCACCGCCCCGCGCGAGGAGTCCCTGGCGAACCTCCCCGCCATGGGGGTCGTCGGCTGGGTCCGCTGGTTCTGGCGGCAGCTCACCTCCATGCGGGTCGCCCTGATCCTGCTGTTCCTGCTGTCGCTCGGCGCCATCCCCGGCTCGCTGATCCCGCAGAACAGCGTCGACGAGCTCAAGGTGCAGACCTTCAAGGGCCTCCACCCCACCGTCTCGCCGATCTACGAGAAGCTCCAGTTCTTCGACGTCTACAGCTCGGTGTGGTTCTCCGCGATCTACATCCTGCTGTTCATCTCGCTCATCGGCTGCATCGTGCCGCGCACCGGCACCTTCGTCGGCCAGCTGCGCAGCCGCGCGCCCGGCGCGCCCAGGCGGCTGACCCGGCTGCCCGCGTACACCACCTGGCGCACCGAGGCCGAACCCGAGGACGTCCGCGAGGCCGCGCGCGCGATGCTGCGCAGGCGCCGCTACCGGGCCCATGTCGACGGGGACGCGGTCGCCGCCGAGAAGGGGTATCTGCGCGAGGCCGGGAACCTCATGTTCCACATCGCGCTCATCGTGATGCTGGTGGCCTTCGCCTGGGGGCAGCTGTTCAAGTCCGAGGGCGCCAAGCTGATCGTCGAGGGCGGCGGGTTCTCCAACACGATCACCCAGTACGACGACTTCAAGTCCGGCTCCCTCTTCGACCAGGACTCGCTGGCCCCCTTCAGCTTCACCCTCGACAAGTTCGTCGGCACGTACGAGCGCAGCGGCCCGCAGATCGGCACGCCCCGGACGTACGAGGCGCACGTGACGTACGCCGACGGCGCCTACGGCAAGCCGAAGAAGAAGGTCATCAAGGTCAACGAGCCGCTCGTCGTCGACGGTACGAAGGTCTACCTCAACGCCCACGGCTACGCGCCCGTCGTCTCCGTCCGGGACGGCCGGGGCAAGGAGGTCTACAAGGCCGCCGTGCCGCTGCTGCCCATCGACAACAACGTCACCTCGTCCGGTGCGATCAAGGTGATGGACGGCTACCGCGACAAGAACGGCAAGAAGGACCAGCTGGGCTTCCAGGCCTTCTTCGTGCCGACCTTCGCCGGCAACGGCAAGGGCACGATGTTCTCGCAGTTCCCGGCCGCCGACATGCCCGTCCTCGCGCTCAACGGCTTCCACGGCTCGCTCGGTGTCAACTCCGGCCTGGCGCAGAACGTGTACCAGCTCGACAAGTCGAAGATGAAGGAGTTCAAGGACTCCAAGGGCAAGCAGCTCAAGCAGCGCCTCCTGGTGGGCGAGACGATGAAGCTGCCCGAGGGCGCCGGCTCGATCAAGTTCGAGGGCATCCAGGAATGGGCCAGCTTCCAGATCTCGGAGCAGCCCGCCAGCGGCTGGGCGCTCACCGGGGCGATCGGTGCGATCGCCGGGCTGGCCGGCTCGCTGTTCATCCAGCGGCGCCGGATCTGGGTCCGTGCCGTGCGCGGCGCCGACGGTGTCACCGTCGTCGAAATGGCGGGGCTCGGCCGCAGCGAGTCCGCGAAGCTTCCCGAGGAGCTGGCCGATCTCGCGGTCACGCTCAACGCCGCGGCGCCCATGGCGTCCGGCCCCGACAACGACCCCGACACCGATCCGGACCCCGACACCGACGTAGTCGACGCGTCCTCCGCAGAACCTTCCGAAGGGGCTGAGAAGTGAATCTCGCCGCCGCAACCAACGAGAATCTGGCACACACCAGCAATGTGCTGATCTATTCGTCGATGGCCGTCTACACGCTGGCCTTCTTCGCGCACATCGCGGAGTGGGTGTTCGGCAGCCGCAGCAAGGTGGGCCGCACCGCCGCCGCGCTGACCACCGAGGAGGCCGCCGCAGCGACGGTGAAGGTCGAGGTCGCGCAGAAGTCCGGGGGCACCGCCGTACTGGACCGGCCGAAGATCGTCACCCGTTCCGCAGCCGGTTCCCGCGACGTCCCGGACGGGCCCGGCGCGGCCGGCGGCACGTTCAAGGGCGACCTGTACGGGCGGATCGCGGTCTCGCTGACCGTGCTCGCCTTCCTCGTCCAGGCCGGCGGGGTCATCGCCCGCGCCCTGTCCGTGCAGCGCGCCCCCTGGGGCAACATGTACGAGTTCTCCATCACCTTCTCCGTGGTGGTAGTGGCCGCGTACCTGGTGCTGCTCGCGCTGAAGAAGAACGTCCGCTGGATGGGGCTGCTGCTGGTCACGGCGGTGCTGCTGGACCTCGGTATCGCGACCACCCTGCTGTACACCTCCAGCGACCAGCTGGTGCCCGCGCTGCACTCGTACTGGCTGTGGATCCACGTCTCCACCGCGATCATCTGCGGTGCGGTGTTCTTCATCGGCGGGGCCGGCACGCTGATGTACCTCTTCCGCGACAGCTACGAGAGCAAGATCGCCAACGGCGGCCGGCCGGGCGCGTTCGCCGAGTCCGTGCTCTCCCGGCTGCCCGCCGCCGCCAGCCTCGACAAGTTCTCGTACCGGATCAACGCGGCCGTCTTCCCGCTGTGGACGTTCACGATCATCGCGGGCGCGATCTGGGCCGGCGACGCCTGGGGCCGCTACTGGGGCTGGGACCCCAAGGAGGTCTGGTCCTTCATCACCTGGGTCGCGTACGCCTGCTACCTGCACGCCCGCGCCACCGCCGGCTGGAAGGGCCGCAAGGCCGCCTACCTGGCGCTGATCGCCTTCGGCTGCTGGATCTTCAACTACTACGGCGTGAACATCTTCGTCACCGGCAAGCACTCCTACGCCGGGGTCTGACCCGGCCGGTACACGGCGACGGCCCGCATCCCTTTTCTCCGGGATGCGGGCCGTCGCCGTTGACGCACTCAGGCGAGAGGCGTGTCCAGGACGGCCTTGCGGTGGCTGAACGTCTCCAGTGAGTAGCGGCCGTGGTAGCTGCCCATGCCGCTCTCGCCGACCCCGCCGAACGGCAGGTCCGAGACGGTCAGGTGGGCGAGCGGCAGACCGATCCCGACGGCGCCCGACGACGTCTCGGCGACCAGCCGTTCGCGTACCGCGTCCGATTCGGTGAACGCGTACAGGGCCAGCGGCTTGTCCCGGTCGTTGATGAACGCGATGGCCTCGTCGAGGCCGTCCACCGTGACGACCGGCAGCACCGGGCCGAAGATCTCCTCCCGCATGACGGGCGCGTCCGGTGCCACGTCGGCCAGCACGGTCGGGGCGATGTACTTGCCGTCCCGGTCGTACGTGCCGCCGGTCACGGTGCGGCCCGAGCCGAGGAGCGCGGTCAGCCGGTCGAAGTGGCGCCGGTTCACGATCCGGCCGTACTCCGGGTGTGCCGAGGCGTCCGCCCCGTAGAGCTCCTCGACGGCGGTGGCGAGCGCGTCCGCGAGCGCGGGGGCGGTCTGCGGGTCGGTCAGTACGTAGTCGGGGGCGACGCAGGTCTGGCCGGCGTTCAGGAACTTGCCGGCCGCCAGCCGTCCCGCGACCGCCTTCAGGTCCGTGTCGCGGTCGACGAAGACCGGCGACTTGCCGCCCAGTTCGAGGGTCACCGGGGTCAGGTGCTTCGCCGCGGCGGCCATCACGATCCGGCCCACCGTGCCGTTGCCGGTGTAGAAGATGTGGTCGAAGCGCTCGGCGAGCAGTGCGGTGGTCTCGGGGACCGCGCCCTCCACGACGGCGACCGCGTCCTCGTCGAGGTAGCGGGGCAGCAGCCGTGCGACGGCCGCTGAGGTGGCGGGCGCCAGTTCGCTCGGCTTGGCCAGCACGGTGTTGCCGGCGGCCAGTGCGCCGACGACCGGGGCGAGCAGCAGCTGCACCGGGTAGTTCCAGGGCGCGATGACGAGGACGACGCCGAGCGGGTCCTGCACGGTGCGGGCCGTGGCGCCGCCGAGCCGGGCCGGTACGGGGGCGGGTTCGGGCCGCAGCCAGTCGGCCAGGTGCTCAAGGGTGTGGTCGATCTCGCGGACGGTGAAGTCGATCTCGGTGCGGTAGGCCTCCTTGCGGCTCTTGCCGAGGTCGGCGTGGAGCGCGTCGGCCAGTTCGTCACCGCGTTCGGTGAGCAGCGCGCGCAGCTGCCTGAGCTGGCCGGTCCGCCAGTCGAGGCTCTTGGTGCGGCCGGTACGGAAGGTGCAGCGCAGGCGGTCGACGGTCTCGGCCGGGGTCTCGACGGGGGCGAGCGCGGCGACGATCTCGTGGGCGAGCCGCTCGGAGGAGGCCGGGTTCTGGCCGGTGTGCAGGGTGCGGTCGGTGACGGTGTTCGGGGCGAAGGGTGCGGCGGCGGTGTAGTCGGCGCCCAGCTGGACGAGCCGGTCCTCCAGCAGCCAGGGCGCCTTGTCGGCGAGCCCGCCGATGGACTCCTCGGCGTTGCTGAAGCCGGTCATGCGGTAGCCGGCGAAGGGCCAGGAGCCGTCCTCGCGGCGGGCGGCGAGCAGGGCGGCCGGGGCGTGGCAGAGCACGCCGAGGTGGGTGCCGGAGTCGAGCGCGGCGGTCAGCAGCCGTCCGGAGAGCTCGCTGACGGCGAGGTCCTCCATGGGGCCGTGGCCGCCCGGGTAGAACACGGCGTCGTAGCGGTCGGGGTGGATGTCCTCCAGCCGGGCCGGTGCGCGGAGCTCGGGGCCGATCGAGTCGAGGTACGCGGCGACCGCGTCGGCCTGCGCCTGTCCGCCGTTGGCTGCGGCCGTCAGGCTGCCCACGTCGACGGTGGGGGCGACGCCGGCGGGGGTGGCGAGGGTGACGGCGTATCCGGCTTCGGTGAAGACCCGGTGCGGTGCGGCCAGCTCCTCGGCCCAGAACCCGGTGGGGTGGGTGGTGCCGTCGTTGAGGGTCCAGTGGTCGGCGCCGGTGAGAACGAACAGTACGGAGGGCATGGGGGTACTCCCTGCAAAGCTGGCGAGCGGGTCTGGCTCAGAACTTGATATGCTCAAGCAATCCATTTCATGTAACTGCCAAATATTGAGCATGTCAAATAAATGTCGGCGGATGCCGATCGAAGAATGGCCGACCATGACCACCGAACCGACGCCCCGCGCCGACACTGCTCCGGACGATCGAGCCGCCCCCGCCCCGGAAGACCTCCTGGAGCCGCTGGCCCTCGTCGTGCGCGGTCACCACGACGACCTCACCGCCGTCGCCGCCCGCCACGGGCTGTCCACCTCGCAGGCCCGCGCGCTGATCGCGCTCACCGAGCCGATGCCGATGAGCGCACTGGCCGCCCACCTCGTCTGCGACGCGTCCAACGCCACCGGCCTCATCGGCCGCATGGAGGCCCGCGGCCTGGTCGTCCGCACCCCCGCCCCCGGCGACCGCCGCTCCAAGGTCGCGAGCCGCACCCCCGAGGGCACCGCGCTCGCCCACACCATCCGCGCCGAGATGCGCGCCGTGCACGGCGCGCTCGAAGCGCTCACGCCGGAAGAGCGCACAGCGCTGCTGCCCCTGCTCGAACGGCTGGGACAGCTGCTGTACGCCTGATCCGTCCCGCGTTACGAAGCGGGCGGCGCCGACTCCTCCGGACCCGCCCCGCTCTCACGCCGCTTGAGCTCGTCCTCGCGGCGGCGCAGGTCCGCCTCCCAGTCCTTGAGGACCGCCTCGTCCTGCTTGTTCTCTTCCTTCAGGGACTTGAGGAACTCGGGATTGTCGTCCGGCGCCACCCACCGGGAGCGCCCGTTGCGGTGCCACTCGGAGGGCGTACGGCCGTCGGCCGGCACCTCGCGCACCTTGCCCGCGGCCAGCCACACGATCGGGCCGACGATCCAGAACAGCAGGATGATGAAGACCCAGGCGATCTTCGGCAGGTGCTTGGCCTCGTCCTCCGGGGTGTTCAGGCAGTCGATGAACGCGAAGATCGTCAGTGCCAGCGGCAGGAGATAGATCAGGGCCCGGAGCATGGTGGAAGTTTCCCCCCGAGGAGAGTTGGCGGGGCAAAGCCCGCCCCGGTGACGGGCCCAGGGTAGCGGGTGGCCGATACTGGGGCGTATGGCTTACGACGATCTTCGATCCCTCCTCCGGGCTCTGGAGCGCGAGGGCGAGCTCAAGCGCATCAAGGCCGAGGTCGACCCCTATCTGGAGGTCGGTGAGATCGTCGACCGGGTGAACAAGGCCGGCGGGCCCGCACTGCTCTTCGAGAACGTCAAGGGCTCGTCGATGCCCCTGGCCATGAACGTGTTCGGCACCGACAAGCGGCTCCTGAAGGCGCTCGGGCTCAAGTCCTACTCCGAGATCAGCGACAAGATCGGCGGACTCCTCAAGCCGGAGCTGCCGCACGGCTTCGTCGGCGTCCGGGAGGCCTTCGGCAAGCTCGGCACGATGGTCCACGTACCGCCGAAGAAGGTGAAGGCGGAGAACGCCCCCGTCCAGGAGGTCGTCCTCACCGGCGACGACGTGGACCTGGACCGGCTGCCCGCGCTGTTCACCTGGCCCAAGGACGGCGGCTCGTTCTTCAACCTCGGGCTCACCCACACCAAGCACCCCGAGACCGGCGTCCGCAACCTCGGGCTCTACCGGCTCCAGCGCCACGACCGCCGCACCATCGGGATGCACTGGCAGATCCACAAGGACAGCCGCAACCACTACCAGGTCGCCGCCAGGCGCGGCGAACGCCTGCCGGTCGCCATCGCCTTCGGAGCGCCGCCCGCGGTGACCTACGCCTCCACCGCGCCGCTGCCCGGGGACATCGACGAGTACCTGTTCGCGGGGTTCATCCAGGGCAAGCGCATCGAGATGGTCGACTGCAAGACCGTCCCGCTCCAGGTCCCGGCCAACGCCGAGGTCGTCATCGAGGGCTGGCTGGAGCCCGGCGAGACGCTGCCCGAGGGACCGTTCGGCGACCACACCGGCTTCTACACGCCGCAGGAGCCCTTCCCCGCGCTGACCATCGACTGCGTGACCATGCGCAAGCGTCCGCTGCTCCAGTCGATCGTGGTCGGCCGGCCGCCGACCGAGGACGGGCCGCTGGGCCGGGCCACCGAGCGGTTCTTCCTGCCGCTGCTCAAGATCATCGTGCCGGACATCGTGGACTACCACCTGCCCGAGTCGGGTGGCTTCCACAACTGCGCGATCGTCTCGATCGACAAGAAGTACCCGAAGCACGCCCAGAAGGTGATGAGCGCCATCTGGGGCGCCCACATGATGTCGCTGACCAAGCTGATCGTCGTGGTGGACTCCGACTGCGACGTCCACGATCTGCACGAGGTGTCCTGGCGGGCGCTCGGCAACACCGACTACGCGCGGGACCTGACCGTCGCCGAGGGGCCCGTCGACCATCTCGACCACGCCTCCTACCAGCAGTTCTGGGGCGGCAAGGCGGGCATCGACGCGACGAAGAAGCTGCCCGAGGAGGGCTACACCCGGGACGGGGGCTGGCCGGACATGGTCGAGTCCGACCCGGACACGGCGGCGAAGGTCGACCGCCGGTGGAAGGAATACGGACTGTGAGCGCCGCCGAAGCGACCCTGGGCTCCGGGCCCGCGCGACCGAACAGCAAGGTCAAGGCATTCCTGCGGCTCGTGATGATCGAGCACTCGGTCTTCGCGCTGCCCTTCGCGTTCATCGCCGCCCTCACCGCGATGTTCCGGGACGACGAGTCGATCCACTGGGCCACCCTGCTGCTCGTCACCGTCGCCATGGTCGGGCTGCGCACCTTCGCGATGGCCGCGAACCGGATCATCGACCGGGAGATCGACGCCCGCAATCCGCGCACCGCCGGCCGTGAGCTGGTGACCGGCGCGGTGTCGGTGCGCTCGGCGTGGACGGGGGCGCTCGTCGCGGTCGTCGTCTTCCTCGGCGCGGCGGCGCTGCTCAACCCGCTCTGCCTGGCCCTCGCGCCGCTCGCGGTGATCCCGATGGTCGTCTACCCGTACGGGAAGCGGTTCACGAACTACCCGCACGCCATCCTGGGCATCGCCCAGGCCATGGGGCCGGTCGGTGCCTGGCTGGCGGTGACCGGGAGCTGGTCGTGGGACGCGGTGATCCTGGGGCTCGCCGTCGGGATCTGGATCGGCGGCTTCGACCTGATCTTCGCCTGCCAGGACGTGCAGGCCGACCGCGCCCACGGGGTGCTGTCGTTCCCGGCGCGCTTCGGTATCCCGGCGGCGCTGTGGGGCGCGCGGGTCTGCCACGCGGTGACGACGGGACTGCTGGTCTGGTTCGGCCTGGCCACCGAGGCGGGGCTCTTCTACTGGATCGGCATGGTGATCGTCGCCGTCGCCTTCGTGTACGAGCACCGGGTGGTGCGGCCGCACGATCTGTCGCGGCTGAACCGGGCGTTCTTCTCGGTCAACGGATTCATCGGAATGGCCCTGTTCGCGTGTGCCCTGCTGGATCTGCTGCTGCGGGGCCTGACGGTCTGAGCGGCCGGGCGCCCCGGCGCAGGACGAACGCGGCCAGCGCCCCGCCGGCCAGGCCGAAGAGGTGGCCCTGCCAGCTGACGCCCGGATCGGTCGGCAGGACGCCCTGGAGCAGCGAGCCGTACACCGCGGCCACGAGCACGCCGATGACCACGTCCAGCGGGCGGCGGTCCACGAAGCCGCGGACCAGCAGGT
Source organism: Streptomyces sp. 840.1 (assembly GCF_003751445.1). NCBI lineage: Bacteria > Bacillati > Actinomycetota > Actinomycetes > Kitasatosporales > Streptomycetaceae > Streptomyces > Streptomyces sp. 840.1. Next base: position 2,933,813 of record NZ_RJUU01000001.1, read on the forward strand.
AGCCGAAGAGGCCGAAGACCACGCCCGACGCGCCGAGCGTGACGGTGTTCGCCGGGGCGGTGAGCCAGACGCCCAGGCCGCCGGTGACGATCACGGTGAGCACCACGCCGGCGAAGCGGCGCAGCCCGCCCAGCGCGGCTATGAAGCCGAGGACCAGCAGCGGGACGCTGTTCGAGGCGACGTGGGCCCAGCCGCTGTGCAGGAAGGCGGCGGGCACGATGTCGAGCAGTTCCCCCGGCTCGCGGGGGCTTATCCCGTGGCTGTCCAGGCTGTGGCCGCTCGCGAGGTCGATGCCCTCCAGCACCCAGAGCAGCCCGACCCAGCCCAGCATGACCGCGCCCGCCGCGAGGACGCGGGTCCCGGTCGTCATGCGCATGCCGTTCATGGAACGCCCCCCTTCACACCTCGGAACGCGCGGAGCCCCTGGCTCGGTTCCGGGTGGTGCGTGCCGGATAGGCTCGGTTCTGTGGATTCCGGGATTTCAGTGAGTCAGCAGCAGCGGCAGCCTTGGATTGTCGGGGTTTCGGGCGCTTCGGGCACACCATTCGCCGCTGCGGTGCTGCGCGGTCTGCTGGCCGCGGGGGAGAGCGTCGATCTGGTGGTGAGCCGGGCGTCGCGGCTGACCCTGCTGGACGAGACGGGGATCGCGTTCCGCGACGCGCACTGGCAGGAGGACCTGCGCGGCTGGCTGGCGCGGGGCGCCGACGGCAAGCCGCACACCTTCGACGTGGACGTGTCGGGGGTGCGGCACTGGGCGGCCGGTGACCTGGCGGCCGGGCCGTCCTCGGGTTCGTACCCGGCGAAGGGGATGCTGATCGTCCCGGCCTCGACGGCGTGTGTGGCCGGGGTGGCGCTCGGGCTCTCGAAGGATCTGCTGCAGCGGGCCGCGAGCGTGACGCTCAAGGAGCGGCGGAAGCTGGTCGTCGCGGTCCGCGAGACCCCGCTCAGCGGACAGACGCTCAAGGCGCTGGTGGCCCTGGACGAGGCGGGCGCGGTCGTGCTGCCCGCCTCTCCGGCGTTCTACGCGGGTGCGACGCACATCCAGGATCTGGTGGATTTCGTCGCGGGGCGGGTGCTGGACGCGGCAGGGGTGCCGCACCAGCTGTACCGCCGCTGGGAGGGAGAGCTCGGTGGCGGCTCCCGTGGCTGATCCGGGCGGGGTCAGCGCTTCTTGGGTGCGCGCGGGGTGCGGGTCCGGTCGACCCGGTGCGCGGCGGCGGGCTGGTGGGCACGCGAGCGGTTGGCCAGGTCCTGCAGCTCGCGCATCCGGGCGTAGGCCATCTCGATCGTGTACACGGTGTTCTCACTCCTGAGGATTCGAAGATTCGAAAGCATTTTTTGGATGCTCGGGAAGATTTGCAGGCTCTGACGCCTGCGTGCCTTAGATTCTACACATAGACTCGCGATACTGCTGATTAATGGAAGGTTCCATTCACATGGACGCGGTGGACAGGCAGCTCATCCAGGCCCTCAGGGAGAACGGCAGGGCCTCGTACGCCGAGCTGGGCCGGCTCGTGGGGCTCTCCGGGCCCAGCGTCACCGACCGCATCAACCGGCTGGAGTCCGCCGGGGTCATCACCGGCTACCGCGCCACCGTCGACGCGGCCTCCCTCGGGCTCGGCGTCACGGCCCTGATCGGCATCTCGCTCTCCGACGCCGCCGACCACGAGGACGTCGCGCACCGGCTGAAGGACCTCGCCGAGATCGAGGACGCCTGGTTCATCGCGGGCGACGACTCCTACATGCTCAAGGTGCGCGTCGGTGACGTGGACGGCCTGGAGAAGACCATCCGCCGCCTCAGCGGCACCCGGGGCGTCTCGCGCACCCGCACCACGATCGTGCTGTCCACCAAGTGGGAGAACCGCGTCGGCGAGCTGCCCGAAGAGGGCTGACGGGGGGTCCCCCGGCCGCTCCGGGCGGGGGAGTACGGTGAGCGAAGTCTGTTACGTAGAGAAATGGGAGGCGCCCTAGTGGACGCGGGACTCAAGCGCGAGCTGGAGCAGAAGGTCCGGGCCGGCGAGCGGCTGACCCGCGAGGACGGGATCGCGCTCTACGAGTCCGACGACCTGGCCTGGCTCGGCGGTCTGGCCCATGAGGTGCGTACGCGGAAGAACGGCGACGTCGTCCACTTCAACGTCAACCGCCACCTCAACATGACGAACGTGTGCACCGCGTCCTGCGCGTACTGCTCGTTCCAGCGCAAGCCGGGCGAGAAGGACGCGTACACGATGCGCATCGAGGAGGCCGTGCGCCTCGCGAAGGCGATGCAGGGCGAGAACCTCACCGAGCTGCACATCGTCAACGGGCTGCACCCCACCCTGCCGTGGCGCTACTACCCGCGTTCGCTGAGCGCGCTGAAGGAAGCGCTGCCGGAGGTCTCCCTCAAGGCGTTCACCGCCACCGAGATCCACCACTTCGAGACCATCTCCGGGCTCTCCGCCTCCGAGATCCTCGACGAGCTGATCGACGCCGGCCTGGAGTCGCTGACCGGCGGCGGCGCGGAGATCTTCGACTGGGAGGTCCGTCAGCACATCGTCGACCACGCCACCCACTGGGAGGACTGGTCGCGCATCCACCGGCTCGCGCACGAGAAGGGTCTCAAGACCCCGGCGACGATGCTGTACGGGCACATCGAGGAGCCCCGCCACCGCGTCGACCACGTGCTGCGGCTGCGTGAGCTCCAGGACGAGACCGGCGGCTTCCAGGTCTTCATCCCGCTGCGCTACCAGCACGACTTCGTGGACATGAAGGACGGCAAGGTCCGCAACAAGCTCCAGGCGCGCACGACGATGGCGACCGGCGCGGAGGCGCTGAAGACCTTCGCGGTCTCCCGGCTGCTCTTCGACAACGTCCCGCACGTCAAGGTGTTCTGGGTGATGCACGGTGTGCAGACCGCCCAGCTCGCGCTGCAGCACGGCGCGGACGACATGGACGGCTCGGTCGTCGAGTACAAGATCACGCACGACGCGGACAACTACGGCACGCCGAACAAGCTCGGCCGCGAGGACCTGCTGGACCTGATCCGCGACGCGGGCTTCCGGCCCGTCGAGCGCAACACCCGGTACGAGATCCTCCGTGAGTACCCGGGCCCGGACGCGGACCGGCGCGAGTCGCCGCAGCCCATGCGGGTCTGAACCCCGGCGCGCGCCCCGGGCGCGCGCAACGCCCTGCGAGAGCTCCGGCCGCCGTCCCCGGCCGGAGCTCTCTCGCGTTCCGGACAGGGTTTGAGGGCAGCGCCCGTAATGGTTAATCTGCCTGTATGGCACTTACGTTTGAGTGGGACCCGCCCTTCGACAGGCCTCTGCGGGACGGCATCGCCGCACTCTGGGCCGATGTGTCCAACGCGGGCGGCGCGGTGGGCTTTGTGCCGCCCGTCACGGTCGAGGACGTCCGGCCCGAGCTGGTCAAGCACCTCGTCGCCATGACCGAGGAGCGCACCCGGCTGCTGGTCGGCCGCGACGAGGACGGCGTCGTTGCCGCCACCGCCTTCCTGACCCGCAACAGCCACCGGCTGATGACGCACTGGGTCTGGCTCTACACGGTGATGGTCCACCCCCGCCACCAGGGCCGGGGTTACGGACGCGACCTGATGGCCGCGGCCGCCGACGCCGCGCGCTCCATCGAGGGCATCGAGGCCATCCGGCTCACCTGCCGGGGCGGCACGGGCGCCGACCGCTTCTACGCCGCCTGCGGCTACAAGGAGGTCGGGCGGGTGCCGGACGCGATCCGGGTGGCCGACGGGGACGACCGCGACGACATCATCATGCTGCTGCCGCTCGGCTGAGCCCTTGTGCGGAGCCCTGCGAACCGCTCGATTACGGGGCATGCTTCACTGGACGGGCAGGACTGTCACGTAGAGAGAAGGCGAGCTGTGTCCGCTGCAAAGCCGAGCGCAATGATCCGGTACACCGCGATGCGTCTCAGTATCTTCGTCGGCTGCTTCGCGCTCGCCGCCGTGGCCGTCAACTACGGGCTGCTGCCGTCCGGGGCGGGCGGCTCGAACATCATCTGGGTCATCCTGCTCGCCCTCGTGCTCTCCGCACCGCTCAGCTACGTTCTGCTGCGCAAGCAGCGCGACGAGATGTCCGAGCAGATCGTCTCCAAGGTCGACCGCACCAAGGCGCGCCTGGAGGCGAACCGGACCCGCGAGGACAGCGTCACCCAGTAGGGAAAATGTAAGCTGCCTCACACCCGCACCCATTCTTCCCGAAACCCCAGCGCCGGAGCGAACGCTCCGGTACTGGGGTTTTCGCGTTCCCCGGGGCCAGTTGGGGAGCACCGCCGGGTGACGCCGGGCGTCGGGGCGCAGTCTCACATCAAAGAAGACCTTTGAGGTTCTCAAAGTTCAAGTGTTAACGTGTTCGGCATGAAGACAGCTGTGCGCCTCCGACCTGCCCCGAGCATCCCGCTCGTGGCGCGCCTGCATGTCGATCTCTGCCGCTGTATGTCCGCGGTCTGTTGCCGCAACGTCTGAACGGCATCATGCAGCGGCGCCGCCTCTGACGCGGGCGCCGCACCCCCCGTCCCCTCCGCACACCGTCCCCGTGCGTCCCGATGCGTCACATCTGGAGTGTGTCCGTGTCCGCGAACCCCGCGTCCGCCACCACCGAAGAGCCCTCCGGCTCCGGTTTCCGCATACCCAAGGTCCCGTTCTGGGCCCAGATAGTCGCCGGTCTCGTCCTCGGCGTACTGCTCGGCTGGCTCGCCCGCAGCCAGGACATCGGCTGGCTCTACACCACGCTCGACAAGGTCGGCCACATCTTCGTCCAGCTGCTGAAGCTGGCCGTCGCGCCCCTCGTCTTCTTCGCGATCCTGGTGTCGATCACCAACCTGCGCAAGGTCAACAACGCCGCCCGGCTGGCCGGCCGCACCGTCCTCTGGTTCATGATCACCTCGCTGATCGCGGTCGCCATCGGCCTCGCGATCGGTCTGATCACCAACCCGGGCTCCGGCACCGGCCTCACACCGAAGGACGGCAAGGCCCCCGAGCACGCGGGCTCCTGGCTCGACTTCCTGACCGGCATCATCCCGGAGAACGTGATCACCCCGTTCACCGACCTGAACGTCCTTCAGATCGTCTTCATGGCCGCCGTCGCCGGCATCGCCGCCCTGCAGCTCGGTGACAGGGCCCAGCCGATCCTCAACCTCAGCGAAGCCATCCTGGAGCTCCTCCAGAAGGCCCTGTGGTGGGTCATCCGCCTCGCCCCGATCGGCACCATCGGCCTCATCGGCTACGCCATCGCGGACTACGGCTGGGACCTGATCGGCAAGTACGCCACCTTCACCGCCGACGTCTACATCGGCTGCGCCCTGGTCATGTTCGGCGTCTACCCGCTGCTCCTGGCCACCGTCGCCAAGGTCAGCCCGCTCCAGTTCTTCAAGGGCGCCTGGCCCGCGATCCAGCTCGCGTTCGTCTCGCGCTCCTCGGTCGGCACCATGCCGGTCACCCAGCAGGTCACCGAGCGCCTCGGCGTCCCGAAGGAGTACGCCTCCTTCTCGGTCCCGTTCGGTGCGACGACCAAGATGGACGGCTGCGCCGCGATCTACCCGGCACTGGCCGCGATCTTCATCGCGCAGATCTTCGACGTCCAGCTGGGTGTCGGTGACTACATCCTGATCGCGTTCGTCTCCGTGATCGGCTCGGCGGCCACCGCCGGCCTCACCGGCGCCACGGTCATGCTGACGCTGACCCTGTCGACCCTGGGCCTCCCGCTGGAGGGCGTCGGCCTGCTGATGGCCATCGACCCGATCCTGGACATGATGCGGACCGCCACCAACGTGGCCGGCCAGGCGCTCGTCCCGGTGCTGGTCTCGGCCCGCGAGAAGATCCTCGACCACGACATGTACAACTCGGCCTCGGCCTCTCCGGTCGACGAGGCCGAAGCCGAGGTCCGGGACAGCGAGCCGGACCGGGTGCCCGTCGCCGTCTGACCGGCTTCCGCCCGTCGTTCGCGTGTGGGCCTCTCCCCCCTGGTGGGGGAGGGGCCCATTTCGCGTTCCCGGGCCGTTCGTGGCCGGTGGCCCGCAGAGAGCCTGTTTCGGTCACGCGCGTTGCTCCTGATGTCGCGTAACGGGTGATTCGCGACGGCTGAACTCATCGGAATCAGCCAGACCGAATGGTCCATACCATTGACTTGCGGGGGGTCGCCTTCTAGCGTTGCGGTTGCCGCGAGGCCGATGCCGGACGGGGGCTCTGGGAAGCGCAACTCCCTTACCTGTCAAGGAATATGACGGCCCGTCGGCGGATTCCTGCGGCGTGGGCCCCGTCATCCTCGGGGTCCGTGCCGCGCGGGCACACGGGGGGCACGGCACATGAGGGGCACTACCGGTACGGACTTCACGGGCGGCGGCGGTCTGCCGCTGAGCCACGGGCAGGAAAGGCTCTGGTTCCTGGACCAGCTGGACCCGGGGGACGCCTCCTACAACATCCCACTGGTGCTCCGGCTGTCCGGCGCCCTGTCCGTGGAGGCGCTGCGGACCGCGTTCGACGGGACCGTGGCCCGGCACGAGGCACTGCGCACCAGGTTCCCCGACGCGGACGGCCGCCCCGTCGCGGTCGTCGAACCGGCAGCCGCCTTCCCCGTCGAGTTCCTCGACCTGCGGGCCGGCGGCGCGGCGGGACGGGCCGACGCCATCCTCGCCGCCCGGACCAACGGCGCGTTCGACCTCGCGGGCGGCCCACTGCTGCGCGTCACCCTGCTGCGCACCGCCGACGAGGAACACCTGCTGTGCGTGGTGCTCCACCACATCGTCGCCGACGGCTGGTCGCTGAACCTGCTCCGCACGGAGCTGGCCACCCGCTACGCCGCATGCCTGGACGGCCGCGCCGTCGAGCTGCCGGACGTCCTGCCGTACACCGTGCACGCGGCCCGCGAGCGGGAGTCCGCGCAGGGCCCCGAGGCGCAGCGGGCGCTGGAGTACTGGCGGGAGCGGCTGGCCGGTGCCCCGGTGCTGGACCTGCACTCCGGAGACGGGGCCGGGGGGCCGGAGGGGCCGGGCGGACTGGGCGGACAAGGTGCCTTCCACACCCGGCGGCTGGACGGAGCGGCGGCCGGGGTGGCGGCGCTCGCCAAGGAGCGCCGCTGTACGCCGTTCATGGTGCTGCTGGCCGCCTACCAGTGCCTGCTGCACCGGTGGACCGGGCAGGACGACTTCTGCGTGGGCGTACCGGCGGCAGGCCGGGGCGAACCCGAACTGGAGGAGCTGATCGGCTACTTCTCCACCACGCTCGTCCTGCGGGCGGAGCTGGCGGACGGACCGGCCTTCGGCGAACTGCTGCGGCGCGTGCGCAGGTCCGCGCTGGGCGCCTTCGCCCACGACCGGGTGCCGTTCGAGCGCCTCATCGACGAACTGGGCGTCGAGCGCAGCCTTGGAGGCAGCCCGCTGTTCCAGACCCTGCTCACGGTCCACACTCAGGACGAGGGCGAGGGCGGCGAGCGGACGTTCGCCGGTCTGCGGTGCGAGGAGGCCGACGGCGGGCATGCGGCGAGCAAGTTCGAACTGATGCTGGACATCCGCCGCGAGGGCGCCGACCTGGTCACCGTCTTCGGCTACCGCACCGGCCTGCTGGACGCGGACCGGGTGGCCGTCCTCGCCGGGAACTTCGAGACGCTGCTGCGCGGCGCGCTCGACGCGCCGGACACCCCGCTGCCCGAACTGCCCGTCCTCACCGGGCGGGAGCGCGAGGAACTGCGCACGCTGGGCACCGGCCCCGAGGCGCCCGCAGCCGACGCCGTCGCGCTGCCCCGGGTACTGGCCGGGGTGGCGGCCGGGGAGCACGGCGGGTCGGTCGCCGTGCGGGGGCCGGACGCCACGCTGACCCACCGGGCGCTGTGGGACGCGGCCGGGGCGCTGGCCGTGCGGCTGCACGGGGCCGGGGTGCGGCGCGGCGATGTCGTCGGGGTCTGCCTGCCGCGTGGTGCGGCGGCCGTCACGGCGATGCTGGGCGCGTGGCGGGCAGGCGCCGCGTATCTGCCGCTCGACCTGGCCTACCCGGCGCCCCGGCTGGAGTTCATGGTCCGGGACGCGGGCATCCGCGTCGTGGTCGGGCCCGCCCCCGGCACCGCGCCCTGGCTCCCCGACGGGGTCGCCGTACTCGGTGAGGAGCGGTCCGGGGAGCCCGGCACCCCCGACCCCGCCTGGCAGGCCGGGCCGGACGACGCCGCCTACCTGATCCACACCTCCGGCTCCACCGGCACCCCCAAGGGCGTGGTGGTGCCGCACCGCGCGCTGGCGGCCCGGGTCGCCGGGATGCGCCGGGACTACGGGATCACGCCCGGGGACCGGATCCTCCAGTTCGCCTCGCTCAGCTTCGACACCCACGCGGAGGAGATCTACCCCGCGCTCACCGCGGGGGCCCGCCTCGTCGTCGCGGAGACCGGCGACACCCTGCCGGACCTGCTCGCCGGCGGGCAGGGGCGGGAGGTGACGGTGCTGGACCTGCCCACCCCGTACTGGCACCAGCTGGTCGACACCGTCGACACCGTGGCCTGGCCGCCCGGACTGCGGCTGCTGATCCTCGGCGCCGACCAGGTCTCCCCCGCGGCGGTCGCCGCCTGGCGGGCGCACTTCGGGGAGCGGGTCCGCGTCGTCAACTCCTACGGCCCGACCGAGACCACGGTGATCGCCAGTGCGGCGGACCTGGGCCCGGCCGACGCGACGCGCCGGCCCCCCGTCGGACGCCCGCTCGACGGAACGACCCTGGCGGTGTGCGACGCGCGGGGCCGGCTTCTGCCGCGCGGCGCCGCCGGTGAGCTGCTGATCGGCGGCGCCGGGGTGACGTACGGCTACCGGGGCCGCCCCGGTGCCACCGCCCGAGCCTTCGTGCCCGACCCGTGGGGGCCGCCGGGCGCGCTGCGCTACCGGACCGGGGACCTGGTGCGGTGGCGGTCCGACGGGCAGTTGGAGTTCCTGGGCCGGATCGACGCGCAGATCAAGGTACGCGGCTTCCGGGTGGAGCCCGGGGAGGTCGAGGCGGCGCTGCTGGGCCTGCCCGGCGTGGGCCGTGCCGCTGTCGTGGTCCGCGACGAGGCACTGGTCGGCTATGTCGTCGCGGCGGCGGACCACCGGGGCGAGGCGCTCCGGCCCGCGTCGCTGCGGGCCGCCCTCGCCGAGACCCTGCCGGCCCATCTGGTGCCGAACTCGCTGGTCGTGCTGGACGGTCTGCCGCTCACCCCGAACGGCAAGCTGGACCGGCAGGCGCTGCCCGCCCCCGAACGGCGGCCCGAACTCGGGGGCGGCTACGTGGCCCCGCGTACCGACGCCGAGTCCCTGGTCGCCGACGTCTGGGCGGAGGTCCTGGGCCTCGACCGGGTCGGGGCCCTGGACGACTTCTTCGACCTCGGCGGGCATTCACTGCTCGCCACCCGGGTGGTCGCCCGCATCCGCGCGGCGGCCGGTCTCACGGTCCCGCTGCGGGTGCTGTTCGCCCACCGGACCGCCCAGGCCTTCGCCGTCGCGGTGGAAGACCTCCTGCTGGCGGAGATCGACGCCCTGTCCGAAGCGGACGCTGAGGAACTCCTCGCGGCCCCGGCCGCACCGGAAAGAAACGGAACCACGGCGTGAGCAGCACCGAAGCGATATCCGGCACGGACGCGCCGGGACCGGACGCGGGGACCACCGCGACGGAGCCCGCCGGGACACCGGAGCCGGCCGGGACCCCCGGCAGACCGTCGGCGGCCGCGCTCTCCGAGGCCAAGCGCGCGCTGCTCGCCCGGCGGCTGCGAGGCCGGGACCGCACCGCAGGTGCGATCCCCGCCCGCGCCGCCGGAAGCGTGCCACCGCTCTCCTTCGCGCAGGAGCGGCTCTGGTTCATGGAGCAGTTCGCGCCCGGCACCGCCGCGTACAACATCCCCGTCGCCCGGCGGCTGCGCGGCCCGCTGGACCGTCCCGCGCTCCAGCGGGCGCTGGACGCGGTGACCGCCCGGCACGAGACCCTGCGCTCCCGCTACCCGTCCACCGACGACGGGCGCCCGGTCCTGGAGATCGCCGAACCGGGCCCGTTCGCGCTGCGCACCGCCGACGCCGGGAGCGCCGAGGAGGCCGGCCGGCTGGTGGACGAGCTGGCGGCGGAACCCTTCGACCTGGTCACCGGCCCGCTGATCAACGCGGCCCTGATCCGGCTGGCCGACGACGACCACGTCCTGCTCCTGGTCGTGCACCACAGCGTCAGCGACGGCTGGTCCAGCGAGGTGCTGGTCTCCGAGATCCTGCGCGGCTACACCGCCTACGCCTCGGGCCGGCCCGACCCACTGCCCGAACTGCCCATCCAGTACGGTGATTTCGCCGTCTGGCAACGCGAACGGCTCACCGGCGCGCGGCTCGCCGGGGAGGTCGCGTACTGGCAGGAGGAGCTCGCCGGCGTCCAGCCCCTGGAGCTGCCCCGCGCACGCCCCCGCCCCGAGCGGCAGACCTTCGACGGAGCCGGCTACGGCTTCGACGTCGGCCGTGAGCTGCTGGACCGGCTCACCGAGCTCGGCCGGGCCCACGGCGCGACCGCGCACATGGTGCTCCTCGCCGCGTTCCAGCTGGTGCTCGCCCGGTTCAGCGGACAGCGGGACTTCGCCGTCGGCTCACCGGTCGCCGGCCGTCCCGAGCCGGAACTGGAGGGCCTGGTGGGGATGTTCGTCAACGTCCTGGCCTTCCGCGCCCGGCTGGACGGCGACCCCACCTTCACCGAACTCGTCGCCCGGACCAGGGAGACCTGTCTGGAGGCCTACGCGCACCAGGAACTGCCCTTCGCCCAGCTGGTGTCGGAGCTCAAGGTGGAACGCGACGTCTCGCGCTCCCCGGTGTTCCAGGCGGTGCTCGCCATCCAGAACTACGCGGTGCGCGGCGACGGGGCCGGTGAGCGGGCGGACCTGGACGTGGAGGCGTTCGGGCTGCGCGCCGCTGGCACCCGGTTCGACATCGAGCTCTTCCTGATGGAATGGCCCGACGGACTGCACGGCGCCTTCAACTACAACACCGACCTGTTCGACGAGGCGGACGTCGCCCGGATCGGCGGCAGCCTCGGCCGGCTGCTGCGGGCCGTCGCCGACCGTCCCGACGTGCCCCTGTCCACGCTGGACCTCCTCGCCCCCGAGGAACGGGAGCAGGTGGTCGTCGAGTGGAACGACACCGCGCGCGCCTTCCCGGACGACGCCACCCTCCCCGGGCTCGTCGCCGCGCAGACCGCCGCCACCCCGGACGCCGTCGCCGTCGACTTCGAGGGCGCCACCCTCACGTACGCGGAGCTCGACCGGGCCGCCGCCCGGGTCGCCCGGCGGCTGCACGCCGAGGGCGTGGGGCCCGGCTCGCTCGTCGCGGTCAGCGCGGAACGCTCACCGGAGCTCGTCGCCGGGCTCCTCGGCGTGCTGCGGACCGGAGCCGGCTACACCCCGCTCGACCCGGAGTACCCGGCCGGGCGCCTCGCGTCGATGCTGGCCGACAGCGGTGCCGGGGTGCTGCTCACACAGGCCCGTCTGCCCGCCCCCGAGGAGTGCGCCGCGCGCGTCCTGCTGCTGGACGAGTCGGCGTCCTGGCCCGACGACGGACCGCTGCCCGGGGGGCCCGCCGCCGACGACACCGCGTACATGATCTACACCTCCGGCTCGACCGGCCGGCCCAAGGGGGTGCCCAACACCCACCGTGCCCTCGTCAACCGGCTGCTGTGGATGCGCCGCACCTACGGAGTGGGGCCGGACGACGCGGTGCTGCACAAGACCCCGACCGGCTTCGACGTCTCGGTGTGGGAGCTGTTCCTGCCGCTGCTGTCCGGGGCCCGCCTGGTCGTCACCAGGCCGGGCGGTCACAAGGACGCCGCCCACCTGCGGGACACCATCGCCGACCGGGGCGTCACCCTCGCCCACTTCGTGCCCTCGATGCTCGACATGTTCCTCGCCGAGGACGGCATCGAGCGCTGCGCGGGGCTGCGCCAGGTCGTGTGCAGCGGTGAGGAGCTCCCGCCGCGTACCGCACGGGAGTTCACCGCCCGGCTGCCGCACTGCGGGCTCGCGAACCTGTACGGCCCGACCGAGGCCGCCATCGACGTCAGCAGCTGGGAGTGCGCGGGCCCGCTGGAGACCGTGCCGATCGGCGCGCCCGTCGACAACACCCGGCTGTACGTCCTGGACGCGGACCTGCGCCCCGCCCCCGTCGGCACCCCGGGCGAGCTGCACATCGGCGGCGTACAGGTCTCGCTCGGCTACCACCGCAGACCCGGGCTGACGGCCGCCCGCTACGTCCCCGACCCCTTCGGTGAGCCCGGCTCCCGGCTCTACCGGACCGGTGACCTGGCCCGCTGGCGCGCGGACGGGCAGCTGGAGCACCTCGGCAGGATCGACCAGCAGGTCAAGCTGCGCGGCATGCGCATCGAACCCGGCGAGATCGAGGCCGCGCTGTGCGCCGAACCCGAGGTGGCCGCCGCCGCGGTCGTCGTGCGCGAGGACAACCCGGGGGACAAGCGGCTGGTCGCGTACGTGGTGACCCGGCCGGACCTCACCCCCGCAGCGGGGGAGGCCCCCGAGCCCGACACGAAGGCGCTGCGGACCGCGCTGCGGCGCACCCTCCCCGACTACATGGTGCCGGCCGCGTTCGTCGGCCTGGCCGCGCTGCCGCTCTCCCCGAACGGCAAGCTCGACCGCCGCGCCCTGCCCGCCCCGCAGATCCGCCGGTCCGGCGGCGACGCGCCCGTCGCACCCGGGACCGGGACCGAGCGGGTCCTCGCGGACATCTGGGCCGAGGTGCTGACCCTGCCCGAGGTCGGCATCGACGACGACTTCTTCGACCTCGGCGGCCACTCGCTGCTCGCCACCCAGGTGGTGGCGCGGGCCCGCAAACGGCTGCCGGGCGTGGGCGCCCGGCCGGTCAGCGTGATGGACCTGTTCACCTGCCGCACGGTGCGCGAACTGGCCGCCCTCGCCGACCTCGACGAGTCCGAGCGCGGCCCCAGCCGGCTGCTGCACCGGCTCACGAGGCCGGCCCCCGAGGCCACCCGCACCCTGTCGCTGGTCTGCGTGCCCTACGGCGGTGGCAGCGCGGTCGTCTACCAGCCGGTCGCCGACGAACTGCCCGACGGCTACGACCTGTGGTCGGTCGCCATTCCCGGGCACGACATCGGGGTCACCGAACGCCACCTGCCGTTCGGCGAACTCGCCGAGGGCATCGCCGCCGAGGTGGCCGAACGGGTCGGCGGACCGATCGCCCTCTACGGGCACTGCGGCGTCGGCAGCGCCCTGACCGTGGCGGTGGCCCGGCTCCTGGAACGCTCCGGCCGGGAGCTGGAAGCCGTCTACATCGGCGCGCAGTTCCCCTTCGCCCGCCCCCGCAGCAAGGTGCTCGGAGCGCTCAGCCGGATCTCCGCCCTCGAACCGCTGCTGGGCGACCGGGTGTACGTCAACTGGCTGCGCTCCATGGGCGCAGAGGTCGGTGAACTCGACGAGACCCAGACGCGGTTCATCATCGGCAACATGCGCAGCGACTCCAAGGCCGCCGAGGAGTACTTCACCTCGGTGCTCGACGAGGTCGAGCGGGGCGGCGACCGGCTGCGGGCACCGGTGATCTCCGTCATCGGCAACCGCGACCCGGCCACCGACTTCTACCAGGAGCGCTACCGCGAGTGGCAGATGCTCGCCGAACGCTCCGCCGTCACGGTGCTCGACGAGGGCGGGCACTTCTTCCTGAAGTACCGTGCCGCCGAGCTCGCCGAGATCGTCACCCGTACCCACCCCGCCCTCGTGGCCGGGACCGCGGCCGACGAGCTGCCCGCGCGGGCCGACGACGGCTCGTGGTGGTTCCACGGCGTCAGCGACCGCGTCCCGGCCGGCCCGGACGGAACGGAGGCCGGGACCGGGACCGGGCAGGCACCGCCGGGCACCCCGCCGCCGCCGGAGAGCGGCCCGGCCCCCAGCATGGTGCGCTTCCTGCTGGTCGCCCTCGGCCAGCTGCTGTCCATCACCGGCTCCGCGCTCACCGAGTTCGCGCTGCCCGTCTGGATCTACCTGGAGACCGGCTCGATGGGCCGGTACGCGCTGTACGCCGTGATCGGGATGCTGCCCGGCATCCTGATCGGCCCGGTGGCGGGGGCGATCGTGGACCGGCTAGACCGCCGCCGGGTGATGCTGGTCAGCGACGTGGTCGCCGCCGTCACCCAGGCAGCGCTCCTCACCCTGCTGCTCTCCGGACACCTGCACTCCTGGCACATCTACGTACTGCTCGCCGTGCTGTCGATGGCGCTGACCTTCCAGCGCCTGGCCTACGCATCGGCGGTGCCGCAACTGGTGCCCAAGCAGTACCTCGGCCACGCCAACGGCATCGTCCAGATGGCCTTCGGTGTCGCGCAGTTCGTCGTCCCGCTGGTCGCGGTCGCCCTGATGGCGGCGATCGGACTGAAGGGCATCCTCGTCCTGGACGTGGCGAGCTACGCGGTCGCCATCGGTGTGCTGCTGTGCGTGCGGTTCCCCGTCACGATGGCCTGGAGCCGCCGCGAGTCCCTGATCGCCGAGATCAAGCACGGCTTCCAGCACTCCTGGCACAACCGGGGCTTTCGCGCGATGCTGCTCTGGTTCGCCGGACTGAACCTCTTCCTCTCGCCGCTCTTCCTGCTGCTCACCCCGCTGGTGCTGTCCTTCGACTCGCTGGCGGCGGCGGCCCGCGTCGCGGTGGCAGGCGGCGCCGGAGCGATCCTCGGCGGCATCGCGATGGGCTTCTGGGGCGGACCGGTACGCCACCGGCTGCGCGGCATGCTCGGCCTCGCAGCGCTGCTGGCGGTGGCCTGCGCCCTGGTGGGCGTCCGGGCCGACCTGTGGGTGATCGGGGCCGGGGCGTTCGGGATGTCCTTCGCCCTGTCCATGGTCAACGGCGTCTACACGACGATCGTCCAGATCAAGGTCCCGCAGCGCTTCCACGGCCGGGTGTTCGCTCTCAACACCATGGTCGCCTGGTCGACCCTGCCGATCGGGCACGGGATCATCGCCCCGGCCGGTTCCGCGCTGTTCGGGCCGCTGCTGGAGGACGACGGACCACTCGCGTCCACGGTCGGCGCCGTCATCGGCACCGGGCCGGGCCGGGGCATCGGCTTCATGTACGTGCTGTTCGGCGCCGCGATGCTGGTCCTGGTCGCGGTGGGCCTGCGGATGCGGGTGCTGTCCCGCTTCGACCTGGACGTCCCCGACGCGCTCCCGGACGACCTGGTGGGAATCCAGGAACTCGAACGCCGGATGGCCGGGGCGCGCACCGGGAAGGCGAAGGCCGGGGCCGGGGGCGGCGGCCTCGTCACCACCGGACCGGCAGGCTCCGCAGGCCGTTCGCGGGACGAGGCATGAGCGCCGCCACGGCACGGCGGGTGCGGCCCGCCGGTCCCACGAGCCTGCCGGCCCTGCTGGAGCACCGCGCCGCCACCGGCCCCGACCGCCCGGCGCTGCTCTGCGGTCCCCACCGGCTGACCTTCGGCCAGTGGCACGACCGGGCGCGGGCGCTGGCGTCCGGGCTGCGGGCCGGGGGACGCGCGGCAGGCGACCGGGTGGCGCTGCGCTACGGGAGCGCCGACTGGGCCGAGTACGCGGTCGCCTACTGCGGGGTCCTGATGGCCGGCTGCGTGGCCGTCCCGGTGTCGGACCGTCAGGCCCCGGCGGTCTTCGCCCACGTGCTGCGCGACAGCGGGGCCGCCCTGGTGCTGCACGCGGCCGGGGAGCCCCCGCCGGTCCGGCCGGAACCGGACGGCTCGGCCCCGCCGGTCCGTACGGCGACCGTCGCCGAGGTCACGACGGCCGGTGACCCGGGCGCCGGGGCGCTCCCGCTCCCCGCCCCCGGCGCGCTCGCCCAGATCCTCTACACCTCCGGCACCACCGGAGTGCCCAAGGGGGTCACCGCCACCCACGGCAACCTGGCGCACGGCTGCACCCTCGACGAACGCCGCCGTCCGCTGCGGCACTCCGCGTACTTCCTGCACGCCTTCCCGGTGGGGACGAACGCGGGACAGACGATGCTGGTCAACGCGCTGGACTCGGCGGCGGCCGGGATCGCCGCACCCCGGTTCACGCCCGCCCGCTTCGCCCGCCTCATCGAGGAGCACGCGGTGGGCAGCGTCTTCCTCGTCCCGGCCATGGCCATCGAACTGCTCGGCTCGGGCCCCGCGCGGCGGTTCTCCACCGACAGC
This sequence comes from Streptomyces sp. 840.1, assembly GCF_003751445.1. Lineage (NCBI taxonomy): Bacteria > Bacillati > Actinomycetota > Actinomycetes > Kitasatosporales > Streptomycetaceae > Streptomyces > Streptomyces sp. 840.1. The sequence continues at coordinate 2,949,948 of NZ_RJUU01000001.1, forward strand.
GTCCGGCTGGTCGGCTCGACCGCGGCCGCCCTTCCGCAGCCCGTCGCCGTCGCACTCGCGGACGCCTTCCCCCGGGCCCAGATCGTCAACTACTACACCTCGACCGAGGCGGCCCCCGCACAGGTCACCCTCCTGTTCGACCCCGAACGGCCCGAGTCGCCGGGCCGCCCCGCATCCGTGAGCGAGCTGCGGATCACCGCCGCCGACGGCACCCCGCTGCCGGCCGGGGAACCCGGCGAGGTGTGGCTGCGGACCCCCGCGTCCCCGCGCACCTACCTCGGGGACCCGGAGGCGGGCGCCGAGGTGTTCCAGGGCCGCTGGGTCCGGATGGGAGACCTCGGCCGGCTCGACGACGAGGGCTACCTGCATCTGCTCGACCGCGAACGGGACGTGGTCAAGTCCGGTGCCCACAAGGTGTCCACCCTCCAGGTGGAGAACGCGCTGCACGCCCACCCGGCCGTGGCCGACGCCGCCGCCCTCGGAGTGCCGCACCCCGTGCTCGGATCCGTGGTCGCCGCCGTCGTCGTGCCACGCGGCGAGGTGACGGTGCCGGAGCTGCGCACCTTCCTGCTGGACCGGCTGGCCCCGCACGAGCTTCCGGCCCGGCTGCTCTTCCGTTCCGGCCTGCCCCGCAACGAGGGCGGCAAGATCCTCAAGCGCGAACTGCGCCTGCTCCTGGACGACGAGGCACCGCGATGACGAATACCGCCCCCCAGGGCCTCAGCCCGGCCCAGCACGGCATGTGGGTCACCGAACAGGTGCTGCACGCCGGTTCGGCCCACCACCTGTCCCTCACCGTCCGCTTCACCGGGCCGCCGGACGCCGCAGCGCTCGCCGCCGCCTGCGCGCGCGTCACCCGCCTCCACCCGGTGCTGACGGCGCGCCTCGACCCGGCCGGCCCCGCCCTCGAACCGGGCGTCGCCGGTGCGGAGCTGCGCCGGCTCAGCTGCGCCCCGCAGGAGGTGGCGGCGGTGCTGCACGCGGAGACCGTGCGCCCCTTCGATCTCGCCGGGGGACCACTGGTGCGGTTCGCACTCGTGGACGGCGGCCAGGACGGGCAGCAGCTCCACGTCGTCGCCCACCACCTGGTGTTCGACGGCACGTCCAAGGACGTCCTGCTGGCCGCGCTGGGCGGCGCCCCCGCGCCCGCCGCGCGGCCGGGGCCGCCCCCGGTGCCGGGGGAGTCCGCCGTCGCCGCGGCGGCCGCGTTCTGGTCGGGCCGCGACCACGGCACCGGCACCCCGGCCCTTCCCGGACTGTCCGCCGCGCCGAAGGACACGTGCGCGCCCGCGCCCGGCGCGTCCGTGCCCTTCGCCCTGGACACCGCGCTGCGCGACCGCCTCACCCGGGCCGCCGCAGACCTGGGCGCCACCCCCTTCGAGGTGCTGCTCGCCGCCTGGCACACCCTGCTCCTGCGCTACGGCAGCACGGCGCCCGCCACAGCGCTGGAGCTGAGCACCCGCCGACCCGAGGACACCGGGCACATCGGCCTGTACGTCAACGAACTGCCGGTCCTCACCCACCCGGACCCGCAGCGGCCCTTCGCCCTGTTCGTCCAGGACGTACGGACCGAACTGCGGGCCCTGTACGCGCACCGCACCGTCCCGCTGGCCCGTGCGGTGCGCGGGCTCACCCCGCGCACCGCGCTCACCCCGGTCTCGGTCAGCTACCGGCGCCGCGGGGATGCGGAGCTGCCGGAGTTCGGCTTCGGACGCGTCGCCGCGGTGGACTGGACGGGCTTCACCCACACCGTCCGCAACCTGCTGCACCTCCAGCTCGTCGACGGCCCCGGCCGGATCGACGGCTCGCTCCAGTACCGCGCCGACGCCTTCGCCCCCGGCGCCCCGGAACGCATCGCCGGCCACTTCCTCACGCTGCTCGACGCGGCGCTCGCCGCACCGCGCACCCCGCTCGCCGGACTCCCCCTGCTGACCGGGGACGAGCGGCGGCGGGTCCTGGACTCCGCCGCCGCCGCCGGACCCGCCGCCTGCCCGCCCGGGGCCACGGTCGTCGGCATGTTCACCGCGCAGGCCGGCCGGACCCCGGACTCGGTCGCCGTGACCGGAACCGACGGCGAGGAGCTGACGTATCGCGAACTGCACGTCTCGGCAGCCGCGTTCGCCGCCCGGCTCGGCGCGCGCGGGCTGGGCGCCGGCGACCTGGTGGGTGTCCTGCTGCCCCGCTCCGTCGACCAGCTGGTGGCCGTGCTCGGCGTGCTGACGGCGGGCGCCGCCTACCTCCCGCTGGACCCGGAGCACCCGGCCGAGCGGCTCGCCCTCGTCCTGGGCGACGCCGCACCGGCCGCCCTGGTCACCGAGGGCGACGCCCCCGCAGGGCTCCCGGCCGGCGTGCCCGTGCTCACCGTCGCCGGACCCGCCGCCCCGGCCGCCGCCGAACCCGCACCGCCGGAGGCCGGCGACCCCGCCTACGTCATCTACACCTCGGGCTCGACCGGAACCCCCAAGGGTGTCGAGGTCCCGCACCGGGCGCTCGCCAACCTCCTCGCCACGATGTCCGAGCGGCTGGGGACGGGCGCGGCCGACCGCTGGCTCGGACTGACCACCCTGTCGTTCGACATCTCCACCGTGGAGCTGCTGCTCCCCCTCACCGCCGGGGCCCGCGTGGTCCTGGTCCCCGAGGCGCACCAGCGCGACGGCGCGGCCCTGCTGAAGCTGATCGACGCGCAGCAGGTGACCCATGTGCAGGCGACGCCGAGCAGCTGGCGGCTGATGCTCGCCGCCGGGCTGCACCGGCCTGACCTGGTCGCCGTCGCCGGTGGTGAGGAACTGCCGGGCCCGCTGGCACGCGGTCTCACGGACGCCACGGGCAGGCTCGTCAACGTGTACGGGCCCACCGAGACCACCGTCTGGTCGACCCTGGCCGAACTCGCCGCAGGCGGGCCCGTCACCATCGGCGGCCCGCTCGCCGCCACCTCCGTCCAGGTGCTCGACGCTTACGGCGCACCGGTGCCGGACGGCATCACCGGCGAGCTGTATCTGGGCGGCGCGGGTGTCGCGCACGGCTACCGGGGGCGTCCCGGACTCACCGCGCAGCGCTTCGTCCCCGACCCGTACGGGCCGCCCGGCTCGCGGCTGTACCGCACCGGCGACCTCGTACGACGGACGCGGGACGGCCTGCTGGAGTTCGCCGGACGCGCCGACACCCAGATCAAGCTGCGCGGCCACCGCATCGAACTCGGCGAGATCGAGGCGCGGATCGGGGAGCACCCGGCGGTGGCCCAGGCGGCCGTCGTCCTCGACGGGGGCACGGACGATCCGGACGGCGGGCAGGCCCGGCTGGTCGCCTACACCGTCCCGGCGGCCGCGCCGGGCGCCCCCGCCTCGCCCGAGGCGCTGCGCGCCCATGTGGCAGCGGCCCTCCCGGCGGCGATGACGCCGGGGGTCTGGGTGTCCCTCGACGCGTTCCCCCTCACCCCGAACGGCAAGCTCGACCGGGGCCGCCTGCCCGCACCGCCGCGCACCCGGGAGCAGCCGGTGGCGCCGGTGTCCGGTGCGCAGGGCGGGAGCGCGGCGGACGGCGGGACGGACCGGGTCACCTCGGTGGTCCGTGACATCTGGCAGCACGTGCTGCGGCTCGACGACATCGGTCTCGACGAGGACCTCTTCGACCTCGGCGGGCACTCCCTGACGGTCACCGCCATCGCCGGCCGGATCCGCCGGGAACTCGGCGTCGACGTACCGCTCGACGTCTTCTTCGACACCCCCACGATCAACGGCGTAGCGGCCGAGGTGGCCCTACTTCAGCAGGAGGAACAGCGATGAGCGAGCAGGCGTCGTACCAGGTCGTCGTCAACGACGAGGAGCAGCACGCGCTGTGGCCCGCCGGTGGCGAACTCCCCGCCGGGTGGCGGGCCGAGGGCTTCACCGGTTCGCAGGAGGCGTGCATGGCGCACGTCGACGAGGTGTGGGAGGACATCCGGCCGCTGAGCCTGCGCCGCCGGCTGGCCGAGGCCGCGACGGGCGCGCGGTGACCGCCGTGCGGGAGCGGCTGGCCGGACTCGTCGAGGCGGCGACCGACGGCGAGATCGCCGCGGCGCACGTCCTGGCCGAGGGGGGTTCCCTCACCGCGATCGGGGTCACCTCGCTGGCCATGCTGCGGCTGATCGACGCCCTGGAGGAGGAGTTCGGTGTGCTGATCGACCCCGACGGATCGTTCCGGCAGCTGGACGACTTCGACGCGCTCGCGGACCGGCTGGCCGCACCGGACGGGGGAGGCGGACATGGCTGACACCGTCACGGCCGACGCCCCGGGCACCGGCCGGGCGGCCCAGGGCGCCCCGGCGGACCCGTACCCGTGCGACGACGGTTCCGGCGTCGTGGAGGTGGCCTTCTGCGGCGAGCGGTCCGGGCGGGCCCCGCTGACCTGGGGGCAGCGGGCGATCTGGCACGCCGTGCTGCGCACCGTCCCCAACGACCACTACTTCAACCTGGGCCGCGTCCTGCCCCTCGGTTCGCGCGGAAGGTCCGTCACCGTGCCTGTGGCCCTGACCGCACTCAGTGCACTGATGGCTCGTCACGAGTCCTTGCGTACAAGGCTGGTGGACGACGACGGCCGTGCGGAGCAGTCGCTCTTCGCCGACGGGACGCTGCCGGTGACCCTCGCGCCGGCACCGGACGCCGACGCCGCGTCGCGGGCCGCGGACGAACTCCTGGACCGGCTGTCCGGCACCCGCTTCGACTACACCGGCGAGTGGCCGCTGCGCGTCGCACTCGTCACCGTGGACGGCCTGGTCACCCACGCGGTGCTGGTCCTGTGCCACCTGGCCGCGGACGGGCACGGCGCCGAGGTCCTCGTACGGGACCTGCGCCTGCTGGCCCTGCGCGGCTCCGCAGGGCGGCCGCCCGCCACCGGCCCGCTCGACCTGGCGCGCGAGCAGCACGGCGAACGGGGCAGGCGACGCGGCGCGGCGGCCCTCGACCACTGGGAACGGGGGTACCGGTCGGCGCCGCCGACGATGTTCCCCACCGAGGTCGCCGAGCCCCGCAGCCCGCGCTTCTGGACCGGGCGGATCGTCTCCGCGGCGATGGCCCGCTCCGTCGGAGCCGTCGCGGCCGCCCACCGGGTCAGCGGCTCCACCGTGCTGCTCGCCGCGTCCGCCGCCCTGGTGGCCGCGGACCAGGGCCACCGCACCGCCGCCGTGATGCCCATCGTCGGGAACCGGACCGCCCCCGGTCTGCGCGACCTCGTCTCGACCCTCTCCCAGGACGGGCTGTTCGTCCTCGACCCGGGGGCGGTGGGCGCGGACGGCCGGTTCACCGATCTGCTCCCGGACGCCTACCGGACCGCGCTGCGCACCTACCGGGCCGCCGTGTACGACCCGGTGGAGTGGGACGGGCTCGGCGAGCGGATGAGCCGGGAGCGGGGGACCGAGGTCCACCCGTACTGCTGCTTCAACGACATGCGGCTGGTGGACCGGCACGGGCCCGCCGGACCGGCGCCCACCCGGGAGGAGCTCGCGGAGGCGCGCGGGTCGACCCGGTTCGACTTCCCCGCCACCCAGGAACGGGTGGCGTGCCGCTACTGCCTGCACATCACGGGGGTGGGGCCGGCCCTCGCCGTGACGCTCACCGCGGACACCGCGTATCTGCCACCGGACGCCATCCGCGGCCACCTGTACGCCATGGAGCACCTGATCGTCGCGAGCGCGACGGGCGATGCGCCGTCCCTCGGTGAACTGCCGGAGCTGCTGAGGCGATCGTGGGGGGACGAGCGGCCATGACCCACAACACCCGCGCGACCGGCGGCGGGACGGAGCCCGGTGCGCCGGCCGTGATCCGCGCCTGGGCCGAGCGGACGTCCGCCGTGCAGGGCGGCACCCTGGCCTTCCACCGAACCGGCGGGCCCGCCCGGGTCGTCGTCACCGACGCGGTCGGCGGCGAGGTACGGCTCACCGCACCGGTCACCGGCCAGGACTGGACCCTGCGGATCCCGGGGGACTGGCCCAGCTCCCTGTACCGGGCCACGTTCGAACCGCTCCCGGACGGCGGCCCCCTCGACGAGGCGGAGCACGAGGCGGACCACGAGGCGGAGCACGAGGTGTGGTTCGTCGTCCGGGCCGCCCGGCCGGGCACCGGTTCGCCGATCCTCGTCTCCGTCCCGTTCGCCACCTGGCGGGCGTACACCCACAGCGGCCGGCCCGGCCGGGGCCTCTACTACACCGAGCAGCCCGGCCGGGCGGCCCGGGTCTCCTTCGCCTCGCCCGGTGGCGGCCCGCCCCCCGAGCGCTGGGAGGAGGGGCTGCTGCGCTGGCTGCCGCGCGCCGGGTACCGGGTCGACTTCTGTTCGGGCCTCGACCTGCACGAGGGCGACGAACTCCTCTCCCACTACCGGCTGCTGGTCGTCAACGGCCACGACGAGTACTGGACGATGGAGATGCGCGACAGCGTCGAGGCGTTCGCCCGGCGCGGCGGCAACCTCGCGTTCTTCGCGGCCAACACCGCGTGGTGGCAGATGCGGCTGGAGGACGGCCTGAGCACGATGGTCTGCCACCGGGACGCGGTCACCGACCCGATGACCGCGACCGACCCGAGGCGGGTCACCGTCGAGTGGTCGAGCTCCCCGGTCGACCGTCCGGAGAACTCCATGACCGGGCTCAGCTTCCGCCGGGGCGCGGGAGCCTGGGGCGAGGGCATGAAGGTGATGCTCAAGGACGCGTACACCGCACGGTTCGCCGGGCACTGGGTCTTCGAGGGGACGGGACTGTCCCAGGGCGAGTCGTTCGCCCGGGGCGCACTCGGGTACGAGACCGACGCCTGCGACCTGGAGTGGACCGGGGACGTCCCCCGGGCCACCGGCACCGACGGCACCCCGTCCTCCTTCGTCGTCCTCGCCACCGCGGACCTGCGGCACTGGCGCGACTACGGCCAGGGCGGCGCCGCCACGATGGGGACGTTCCGGCTGGGCGCGGGCACGGTGTTCAACGCGGGCACCATCAACTGGGGCAGCGTCCTGGCGGATGACCCGGTTGTCGACCGCATCACGCGCAACGTCCTGGACCGCCTTGCGGGTGCGGTGCCCGGCGACGCCTGGGAGGTGGCGTCCGCCGCCGACGGGGTGCGCGCACTCGCGGTCTGCGAGGGGATCCTCTTCGGCGCGGACGCGCAGGGCGCGCTGCTGTGCCGCGAGCCGTCCGGCCAGAACCTGCCCTGGCGCCGGATCGGCGACGCGCCGGGAGTACGGGCCCTGGCCTCGTCCCGCGAGGCGTCGGGCGCGTTCCCGCTGGAGCTGTACGCGGCCACCGACGACGGACGGCTGCTGCGCCGCGACCCGGTTCCCGGCCCGGCCGAATGGCACCGGGTCACCACGGTCCCGGCGGGCACGGCGGCGCTGGCGCTGTGCGACGCCGGGGCCTTCGCGATCACCCCGCACGACGACACACTGCACCACCTGTCCGCCCTCGACGTGGACGCGCCCTGGCAGGCGCTGGGGCCGGCGGGCGGAGCCGTCGCGCTCACCACGATGAACAGCCGGCTCTGGGCGGTGACCGCACAGGGGGCACTCCTCACCCGGCTGCCCTCGGCCGACGCCACCCCCTTCGCGCCCTGCGCGGCGCCGGGGCCGAGCGGCGGCTGCGAGGGGCTGGCCGCCCGTGCCGGGACGCTGTACGCCACTCGTGCCGGGGGGCCGTTGCGACTGCGACGGCAGCCTGTCGTCTGACGGTGCGCCCACGCGTGGACGCCGCACCGCCCGTGCCGTCGGGCGCCGTACTCTTACCGGGGAGTAGTGCATCGGGGGCGGGAGGAGTCCGGCATGGGTGCTGTGAAGGGCAAACGGATGCCGCGCGCCGTGCGCGAGCAGCAGATGATGGACGCCGCGGTCCAGACGTTCGGGCGGCGCGGCTACCGGGCCGCCTCCATGGACGAGATCGCCGAGCTGGCCGGAGTGTCCAAGCCACTGGTGTACCTGTACCTGAATTCAAAGGACGAACTGTTCACCGCGTGCATCCGCCGAGAGGCGCGGGAACTGCTCGCCGCCGTCCAGGCGGGCGCGGAACCGGGACTCCCCGCCGACCGGCAACTCTGGTCCGGGCTCCAGGCGTTCTTCACCCACACCGCGGAGAACCCGGACGGCTGGGCGGTGCTCTACCGCCAGGCGCGTACGCACGGGGAGCCGTTCGCCACCGAGGTGAGCGTGATGCGCGACGAGATCGTCGCGTTCGTCACGGGTCTGATCGGCGCCGCGGCCCGCGAGGCCCACCACGACCCGGCCCTCCCCGACCGCGACGTGACAGGCCTCGCCCAGGCGCTGGTGGGCGCCGCCGAGTCGCTCGCCGGCTGGGCCAACGAGACCCCGGGCGTCTCGGCGAAGGAGGCGGCGGCCACCCTGATGAACTTCTCCTGGGCCGGCCTGGAGAACCTGATGAACGGCCACCCCTGGCAGCCGCGGGGGGCGGGGCGCGGGCGTCCGGCGTGACGGGCGGCGCGGACGCCCTCAGGGGCCTTCGGGCGCTTCGGGGCCGAGCGCGCGGGCAGGCAGGCCGCGCAGGTCGCGGAGCATGACCGTGAAGGCGGGGGAGTCGGGGAACGGCTGCCGCTTGCCGACCCCGGTATATCCCCACGTTTCGTAGAGGGCCCGCACCTTCGGGTGGCCGGGGGCGGTCAGGAGGACGGCGGACGCCCCACGTCCGCTGAACCCGCCGCACCGGAGCGGCCGTCTGCGGTCAACTCCGGTGCGTGGTAGTCCCGGTGAGGTGGACGCGCTCGCCGCCGCGCAGCTGGAAGGCGGCGCCGTCGGACGCGTAGGTGACGGTGCCGGGCAGCAGGACGGGCGCCCTGAAGTCCGCCCGTACCGTGTGGATCAGGTCGGGCCGAGGGGCTTCCGCGAGGCAGCGGGCCACGGTCCACATGCCGTGCGCGATGGCACGCGGGAAGCCGAACAGCCGTGCCGTCAGCGGGTACAGGTGGATGGGGTTGCGGTCGCCCGACGCGGCGCCGTAGCGCCGGCCGAGGTCGGCGGGCAGCCGCCACTCCGCGACGGCGGGGAGGTCCGGTTCCGGTGCGGGGCGCGCCTGTTCGGCGGCGGTACGCGTCGCGTGCCGGGACAGGTAGCCGCTGCGGGACTCCCACACCAGCTCGCCCGAGAGCCGGGCCTCGGTGACCACGGTGACCTCCGTGCCGCGCCGGTGCGGGGCCAACCCGTCTGCGTACACCGTCAGTTCGAGCGCGTCCGAGGGGCGCAGCTCCCGGTGTGCGGTGATCTCGATCCAGGTGTGGACGAGTCCGGTGACCGGCAGCGGGAAGCGGCGCCGGGTCATCAGCCGCATGGCGAGCGGGAAGGCCAGGACGTGCGGGTAGGTGACCGGCAGGGCGTCCGGGTCCGCGAAGCCGCAGATCCTGCGGTACGCGGCCAGCGGACCGGCCGCGAGGGGCGCGGCCGGGCTGCTCGCGCGGTCGGCTGGCAGTACGGCGTCCGGCCGGCCCGGCCGTTTGAACGGGGACGTGGCGGCTCCGCGCGCCAGCGAGAGGATCAGGCTCGGCACCGGTTCACGCCCCCAGCAGGCTCTGGCCGCAGACCCGGACGACCTGGCCGTTGACGGCGCTGGAGGCGGGCTGGGCGAACCAGGCGGTGGTCTCGGCCACGTCGACCGGGAGCCCGCCCTGCGAGAGGGAGTTCATCCGGCGGCCCGCCTCGCGGATGAACAGCGGGACGGCGGCGGTCATCTTCGTCTCGATGAACCCGGGGGCCACCGCGTTGACCGTGACGCCGTGGTCGGCGGCGGCGCGCGGGGCGAGCGAGCGGACCAGGCCGATGATGCCGGCCTTGCTGGCCGCGTAGTTGGTCTGGCCGTTGTTGCCGGCGATGCCCGCGATGGAGGCGGTGGCGACGATCCGGCCGCCCCGGTTGACGGTGCCGGTCTTCAGCAGTGCGTCCGTGGTGCGCAGGACGCTGTCGAGGTTGACGTCGATGACCGGGGCCCAGCGGTCGGCGGCCATGTTGGCGAGCCGCCGGTCCCGGGTGATGCCGGCGTTGTGGACGAGGATGTCGAGGCCGTCCGGGGCGGCGGCGGTGATCCGGGCCGCCGCGTCGGACGCGGTGATGTCCAGCGGCAGGGCGCTCGCGCCGAGCCGGTCGGCGGTGCGCAGCAGGTCCTCCCGGGCCTGCGGGACGTCCAGGCAGATGACGTGGGCGCCGTCCCGGGCGAGCACCGATGCGACCGAGGCGCCGATGCCGCGCGCCGCGCCGGTGACCAGCGCGATGCGTCCGGCCAGCGGGGCGGCCCAGTCGCCGACGGGGTCGGGGGCGGCCGAGGTCACCTCGATGACCTGGCCGCTGATGTAGGCGGACCGGGGCGACAGCAGGAAGCGCAGGGTGGACTCGGCGCCCGCGACCGCGCCGGGTTCGACGCGTACGAGCTGCGCGGTCGAGCCCCTGCCGATCTCCTTGCCCAGTGAGCGCACGAAGCCTTCGAGGGCCTGCTGGGCGGCGGCCTGGTGGTGGTCGTCCGGGGACGGGCGCACTCCGACGACGACGACGCGGCCGCCGGGTGCGAGGGAGCGCACGACGGGGTGCAGCGCGGCGTGCACGTCCCCGAGCCCGGCGGCGGTGTCGACGGCCGTGGCGTCCAGGACGATCGCGGCGGGCCGTTCGGCGCTCGCCCGCACCTGGAGGCCGGTCGCGGTGAGGACCGCGCCGAGCTCCTCGGTCACGGTGGAGTCCCCGGCGGTGAGGTGCAGGACGGGGCCGGTCAGCGACGGGGTCTCCAGCGTCCAGCGGCGCAGCGTCGCGGGCTGCGGAAGCCCGGTCCGCCGGGTCAGGAACCGGCCGGTCGCTGTGCCGGAGAAGTACAGATAGCGGTCGGCCATTGTCCAGACTCCCTGCTCGGTCTTAGATTTACTCCAGAGTAAGGTTACTCAAGAGTCAGGAGTTGGTCGAGATGAGTTGGTCGAGTTGATCCCCCTCGCACTCCCGCAGCCCCGCAGGGTCGCGGTCATCGGCGGCAGCCGTATCCCCTTCGCCCGCTCGGACGGGCCGTACGCGCAGGCCTCCAACCAGCAGATGCTCACCGCCGCACTGGACGGTCTGGTCGAGCGGTTCGGGCTCCAGGGGCAGCGGGTCGGGGAGTTCGCCGCCGGCGCGGTCCTCAAGCACAGCCGGGACTTCAACCTGGCCCGGGAGACCGTGCTCGGCTCACGGCTCGACCCGCGCACGCCCGCGTACGACGTCCAGCAGGCCTGCGGCACCGGCCTCCAGGCCGTCATCGCCGCCGCCAACAAGATCATGCTCGGTGCGATCGACTCCGCGGTCGCGGGCGGCGCGGACACCACCAGCGACGCGCCCCTCGGCGTCAACGACGAACTGCGCCGGCTGCTGCTGTCCGCCCGGCGCGCGAAGTCGGCGGGCGGCCGGGCAAAGGCTCTGGCGGGGGTACGTCCCCGCCACCTCGTCCCGGACATCCCGCGCAACGCCGAACCCCGCACCGGTCTTTCGATGGGCGACCACGCGGCGCTCACCGCCCGGCGGTGGGACATCGCCCGCGCGGACCAGGACCTGCTCGCCGCCACCAGCCACCAGCGCCTCGCGGCCGCGTACGAGCGCGGGTTCCTGGACGACCTCGTCGTCCCGTACCTCGGCCTGGACCGGGACCAGAACCTGCGCCCCGGCTCCACGGTGGAGAAACTCGCCACCCTCAAGCCGGTGTTCGGCGCGGACCACCCGGACGCGACGATGACCGCGGGCAACTCCACCCCGCTGACGGACGGCGCCGCGACCGTGCTGCTGGCGAGCGAGGAGTGGGCCGAGCGGCACGGGCACGAACCGCTGGCCTACCTCTCGCTGTACGAGAGCGCCGCGGTCGACTACGTGGGCGGCGAGGACGGTCTGCTGATGGCGCCCGCGTACGCCGTACCGCGCCTGCTGGAGCGGGCCGGGCTGACGGTCGGGGACTTCGACCTCTTCGAGGTCCACGAGGCATTCGCCTCCCAGGTGCTCGCCACGCTGGCCGCCTGGGAGAAGGCGGGCCTCGCTCCCGTCGACCGGGCGAAGCTCAACGTGGCCGGCTCCTCGCTCGCCACGGGGCACCCGTTCGCCGCGACCGGCGCGAGGATCGTCGCCACCCTCGCCAAGCTCCTCGCGGAACGCGACGCCCCCGGCCGGGGACTGATCTCGATCTGCGCGGCCGGCGGCCAGGGCGTCACCGCGATCCTCGAACGCGCCTGATCAGTGACCCGGCCGGACCATGAGCCGGCCGGACCGCACGTGGCTTGACCCCGACCCCGATGCCCGAGGAGCCGCACGTGTCCACGCCACCCGCCACCACCACCGCGCCCGTCCTGGTCGAGCCGACCAGGGTCAGGGCCGCCGACGGAAGCGTCCAGCAGGTCTCCGTACCGGCGTTCGCCCCGCCCGTCCGTCGCGGCTCACTCGCGGAGATCCCCTTCGACAACGCCCGCGAGGCCCCGGCCGACGCCGTCCTCAGCCGCAAGCAGCCCGACGGCAGCTGGCTGGACGTGACGGCGGCGGAGTTCGCGGGCGAGGTGCTCGCCGTCGCCAAGGGCCTGATCGCCGAAGGGCTGCGGGGCGGCGACCGCATCGCGATCATGGCCCGCACGACGTACGAGTGGACGCTGCTGGACTTCGCGTCGTGGGCCGCCGGACTGGTCACCGTCCCCATCTACCCGACCTCGTCCGCCTTCCAGGCCCGCTGGATACTCCAGGACTCCGGCGCCGTCGCCTGCGCGGTCGAGACGGCCGAACAGGGCCGCGTCATCAGCCAGGAACGCAAGCAGCTCGGCGGCCTCACCCACCTCTGGCAGTTCGACACGGGCGTACTGGGACGGCTGAAGTCGGCCGGCCGGGCCATCCCCGACGACGCCGTCGCGGCCCGCCGCGCCACGCTGGAACCACAGACCCCCGCCACCCTCATCTACACCTCGGGTACCACCGGCCGTCCCAAGGGCTGCGTGCTGACCCACGGCAACTTCTTCGCCGAGGTCGACAACGCCATCGAGCTCCTGCACCCGGTCTTCAAGTCGGTCAGCAAGTACCCGGCGTCCACCCTGCTGTTCCTGCCGCTGTCGCACGTCTTCGGCCGGATGGTCGCGATCGGCTGTCTGCGCGCGAGGGTCAGGCTCGGCCACGCGCCGTCCATCAGGACCGAGGACCTGCTCGCGGACCTGGCGGGCTTCAGGCCCTCGTTCCTGCTGGCCATCCCGTACGTGCTGGAGAAGGTGTACAACACCGGCCGGGCCACCGCCGAGAAGATGGGCCGTGCCTCGTCCTTCGACCGGGCCGCCCGGATCGCCCAGCGCTACGGCCAGGCCGTCGAGGCCGCCGAACACGGCACGGGCCCCGGCCCCGGACTCGGCCTGCGGGCGGCCCGCGCACTGTACGACCCGCTGGTCTACCGCCGCATCCGGGCCGCGCTCGGCGGCCAGGTCCGGTACGCGATCTGCGGCGGCTCCCCGCTGGGCAGCCGGCTCGCCGCGTTCTACGCGGGCGCCGGCATCGAGATCTTCGAGGGGTACGGCCTGACGGAGACCACCGCCGCCGCCACCGTCACCCCGCCCCTCAGACCGCGCCTGGGCACGGTCGGCTGGCCGATGCCGGGCACCGCCGTCCGCATCGCGGGCGACGGCGAGGTGCTGCTCAGCGGCGGCCAGGTGTTCCAGGGCTACTGGGACGCCGAACGCGGCGAGGCGGTGCCCGCGCTGGACGGCGGCTGGTTCGCCACCGGGGACCTGGGCGCGCTCGACGAGGACGGCTACCTCACGATCACCGGCCGCAAGAAGGACATCATCATCACCTCGGGCGGCAAGAACGTCACCCCGGCCCCGCTGGAGGACTGGCTGCGCGCCCATCCGCTGGTCAGCCAGTGCATGGTGGTCGGCGACAACCGCTCGTTCATCACCGCCCTGATCACCCTGGAGCCGGACGGGCTGTCCCACTGGCGCCGGATGAAGAAGAAGGAGGGCGTCCCGCTGCACGAGCTGATCCACGACGAGGAGCTGCACACCACGCTGCAACGCGCGGTCGACGAGGCCAACCGGCTCGTGTCCCGCGCCGAGTCGATCCGGAAGTTCACCGTGCTGCCGGTCGACTTCACCGAGGAGCGCGGCCATCTCACGCCCTCGCTGAAACTGAAGCGGGACGCGATCACGCGGGACTTCTCGGCGGAGATCGAGGAGCTGTACCGCAAGTGAGCCGGCGTGCCCGCCGACCGTGCTCCGGCCCGGTGGCGGGCACGGCGGCGGGGCCGGGGGCGGGCCCGGTGGACCCGCCCCGGGCCATGGGGACGATGCGGTCCGAGGGACGACGCGGCCCAGGGGGACGATGAGGACCACGGGAGCCCTGGGGGCGACCTTCGTCATCCGGCCGGCTACTTTCGTCCCCCCGGCCTGGCCCATCGGCCGATGCCCGCCCCGGGGCGGCCCCTCTAGCTTCGGAGGCATGGCCACCGAACGCGCACGCCATCACCGCCTCCGGTCGGTGCTCGCCCTCTTCCTGCTGGCACCGCTGATCGGGGAGTTCCTGCTGGGCAACCAGCCGATCACGGCGCTCCCCTCGGTGTTCCTGCTCGCGCCCCTGTACGGGGGCGGCGCGTTGCTGGTCCGGGAGGCGACCAGGCGCGCCGGGCGCGGCTGGCCCACCATGATCCTGCTCGGCGCGGCCTACGCACTCATCGAGGAGGGCCCGGTCGACCAGATGCTGTGGAACCCGCACTACGGCGGCTTCGACCTGGGCGCCGCGTACGCGGGCATGCGGGTGCCCCTGCTGGACACCGGTGTCCAGCTGCTCCAGGACGTGCTGACGCTGCACACCGTGTGGAGCATCTGCGTGCCCATCGCGCTCGTCGAGGCCTTCGCCGGGGACGGCGACCGCACCCGCCCCTGGCTCGGTCTCCCCGGCCTCTCGGCGACCGCCCTCGTGTTCACCGCCGGTTCGGGCTTCCTCGCCCTGGCGCAGGTGCGGTCCGAGGACTTCGTGGCCGCGCCGGAGCAGTTCACCGCGGCGGGCGTGCTCATCGCCGTACTGATCACCGCGGCCTTCCTCTGCCGCCCGCCGCGGGCGCGGCACACGACCGGCCGGCCGCCGCCCTCCCCCTGGGTGGTCGGTGCGCTGTCGTTCGCCGCCACCAGCGCGTACTGGGGCCGTGAGTACCTGCCGGACGGGGTGCCCCCGGCGGTGCCCGTCCTCGGCTGGGCGCTGCTCGTGGCGGCGGTGCTGGTGCCGTGCGTCCGCTGGGCGCGCAGCGAGCGGTGGACCGGGGCGCACCGGCTCGGGCTCGCCGGGGGTGCGCTGCTCACCTATGCCTGGGTGGGGTTCGAGCAGGCGCGGTACCTGGACGTGTCCCGCGCCACCGGCCTGATCGGCAACGCGGTGTTCGCGACGGGCGCCCTGGCGCTGCTGGCCGCGGCGGTGGCGGCGGTGCGCCCGGCACGGGCGCTGCGCTGAGCCCGAAGCGCCTGCTGCGGGGTGCCGACGGGGGTTTCGCCGCCGAGGTCGCACTGAGCCCTCCCTTCCCCTTGTCTGATGCGGCGTCAGGTACGACGATGGCCCCGCGCGCCGTCAAGTGACGAGGCGTCAGATATGGTCCAGGGGAAGGAGGCCGGACGGTGCCGATCACGCCCGCCGGGCCGCTGTCGTACGGGATGCAGCTCCCGATCCAGTCGCAGAGCGCGATCTACGCAGAGCCGTGGGAGGCCGGGGCCACCCCGGCCGACCTCGCCGAGATCGCCCGCACCGCCGACCGCACCGGGTTCGCGTACATCGCGAGCTGCGACCACGTCGCCATTCCGCGCCGGCTCGCGGACGGCATGAGCACCGTCTGGTACGACCCGGTGGCCACGCTCGGGTTCCTCGCCGGGGTCACCGAGCGCGTGCTGCTGATGAGCCATGTCGCCGTCGTCGGGCTGCGGCACCCGCTGGCCACCGCCAAGCAGTACGCGACCCTCGACCACCTCAGCGGCGGCCGGCTGGTCCTCGGGGTCGGGGCCGGGCACGTGCGCGAGGAGTTCGAGGCGCTCGGGGCGGACTTCGACGGGCGCGGCGCAGTGCTCGACGAGACGATCGACGCGCTGAAGGCCGCGCTCGGGCCCGAGGAGTACCCGGAGTTCGCGGGGGAGCGGTTCTCCTTCAGCGGTCTCGGCCAGCTGCCCAGGCCCGCCCAGGAGCGGGTGCCGGTCTGGGTGGGCGGCTCCTCGCCCGCCGCGGTGCGCAGGGCCGCCGTGCGCGGCGACGGCTGGCTCCCGCAGGGCGACCCGAGGGAGAAGCTGCCGGAGCAGATCGCCCGGCTGCGCGCGCTGCGCGATGCGGCCGGGGTCGCCGAGCCGATCGTCGTCGGGGCCATCACCGAGCCGCTGTACGTGGGTGAGCCGGACTGGTCCGTGGGGCGGCGCACCCTCAGCGGGAAGCCGGAGGCCCTCGCCGAGTCGCTGCGGGAGTACGTGGCGATGGGCGTGCACCAGATCCAGGTGCGGTTCCGCAGCCGCAGCCGGGCCGAACTGACCGATCAGATGGCGGCGTTCGCCGCCGATGTCGCACCTCACCTCGACAGGTAGGAGTCAGGTCATGGGCAAGCTGGACGGGCGCACCGTGCTGATCAGCGGTGCGGCGCGCGGGCAGGGCGAGCAGGAGGCGCGGCTGTTCGCCGCCGAGGGCGCCCGGGTGGTGATCGCCGATGTGCTCGACGAGCAGGGCGCGGCACTCGCGAAGGAGCTGGGGGAGGAGTCCGCGCTCTTCGTCCACCTGGACGTCAGCCGGGAGGCGGACTGGCAGGCGGCGGTCGTCGCGGCGAAGGCCGCCTTCGGGCGGATCGACGGGCTGGTCAACAACGCGGGGATCCTGCGGTTCAACGAGCTGGTGACCACGCCGCTGGAGGAGTTCCAGCAGGTGGTGCAGGTCAACCAGGTGGGGGCCTTCCTGGGGATACGGACCGTGGCACCGGAGATCGTGGCGGCGGGAGGCGGGACGATCGTCAACACCTCCTCATACACCGGGCTCACCGGTATGGCGTTCGTCGGCGCGTACGCGGCGACCAAGCACGCCGTCCTCGGCCTGACCAAGGTGGCCGCCGTGGAGCTGGCGGCGAAGGGGGTCAGGGTCAACGCCGTGTGCCCCGGGGCCGTGGACACGGCGATGTCCAATCCTGCGGCGCTGGACCCGGACGCCGACCAGGTGGCGTCGAAGGAGGCCGTGGACGGGCTGTACCGCAAGCTCGTCCCCCTCGGCCGGATCGGCAGGCCCGAGGAGGTCGCGGCGCTCGCCCTGTTCCTGACCTCGGACGACTCCTCGTACATCACCGGGCAGCCGTTCGTCATCGACGGCGGGTGGCTGGCCGGGGTCAGCCTCTTCTGACCATGCTCCGCATGGTGTCTGACGGGTCGTCAGGTATTGACGGGTCGGGGTGTCGGTGGAACAGT
This sequence comes from Streptomyces sp. 840.1, assembly GCF_003751445.1. NCBI lineage: Bacteria > Bacillati > Actinomycetota > Actinomycetes > Kitasatosporales > Streptomycetaceae > Streptomyces > Streptomyces sp. 840.1. The sequence goes on from NZ_RJUU01000001.1 coordinate 2,967,326, forward strand.
CGGGCACATCAGAATCTGACGGATCGTCAGAAACGATTGAGGACGGTGAACCCCCTTGGAATTCGGGCTCTTTGTGCAGGGGTACGTGCCAGCCGCTCGGTCCAGGGTGGATCCCGGGGCAGAGCACAAGGCGCTGATCGAGGAGACCGAGTACGTCATCCAGGCGGACAAGTCCGGATTCAAGTACGCCTGGGCCTCCGAGCACCACTTCCTGGAGGAGTACTCGCACATCTCGGCCAACGACGTCTACCTCGGCTACCTCGCCCACGCCACGGACCGCATTCACCTCGGCTCCGGCATCTTCAACCCGCTGGCCCCGGTGAACCACCCGGTGAAGGTGGCCGAGAAGGTCGCCATGATGGACCACCTGTCCGAGGGGCGCTTCGAGTTCGGCTCCGGGCGCGGGGCGGGCAGCCACGAGATCCTCGGGTTCATGCCGGGCATCACCGACATGAACCACACCAAGGACCTCTGGGAGGAGACCATCTCGGAGTTCCCGAAGATGTGGCTCCAGGACGAGTACGTCGGCTTCCAGGGCAAGAGCTGGTCGCTGCCGCCGCGCAAGATCCTGCCCAAGCCGTACGGGAAGTCGCACCCGGCGATGTGGTACGCGGCCGGCTCGCCGTCCTCGTACGCCATGGCGGGCAGCAAGGGGCTCGGAGTGCTGGGCTTCAGCGTGCAGAAGGTCTCCGACATGGAGTGGGTGGTCGACTCCTACAAGACAGCCGTCAAGGATGCCGAGCCGATCGGTGACTTCGTCAACGACAACGTGATGGTCACCTCGACGGCGATCTGCGCCGAGACCCACGCCAAGGCCGTCGAGATCGCGGTGGGCGGCGGGCTGAACTACCTCCAGTCGCTGCTGTTCCGCTACCACGACACGTTCCCGCGCCCCGAGGGCATCCCGCAGTGGCCCGAGCTGCTGCCCGAGTACTCCGAGGAGATCATCGAACTCCTCATCGCCGAGGAGCTGATGATCTGCGGCGACCCGGACGAGGTGCTGGCACAGTGCCGGCGCTGGGAGCGGGCGGGCGCGGACCAGCTGAGCTTCGGGCTGCCGATCGGGATCAGCCCCGAGGACACCCTGAACTCGATCAAGCTGATCGGCGAGCACGTGATCCCGGAGATCGACACGGATCCGGTGCACCGGACGACACGGTTCCGCGACGCGGCGTGAGGCGGGCCGCGCCGGCGTTCGAGGCGCGGGCTTCCGGGGGCGCTGCCCCCGTACCCCCCCGGACTACGTCCGGGGGGACCCCCAAGGGGCTTGGTTCTCCCGGCGGGGCCCAGGAACGAGCGGCGTCTTCCCGGACCGCCGCTCCGCGAGCCGGGGTGCGTACCGCGGCCGTACGCACCCCGGCGCACCACCACCAGCACAGCGCCACCACCGCACAGCATCACCGGCATCACCACCACCAGCACCAGCATCACCACCAGCACCAGCACCACATGAACTCCCCTCACCACCACGGAGAAAGGGACCCCGTCATGCTCGACCACCTCATCCGCGGAGCGACCGTCGTGGACGGCACCGGCGGACCCTCCTACCTGGCGGACATCGGCATCCGTGACGGCCGGATCGCCGTCATCGCGGAACCCGGCACGGCCCCCGGGCCCGCCGCGACCACCGAGGACGCCACCGGCCTCGTCCTGGCGCCCGGCTTCGTCGACCCGCACACCCACTACGACGCCCAGCTGTTCTGGGACCCCTACGCCACCCCGTCGATGAACCACGGCGTGACCACCGTCGCCGGGGGCAACTGCGGTTTCACCCTCGCCCCGCTCCACCCGGACCGCCCCGAGGACGCCGACTACACCCGGCGGATGATGTCGCGGGTCGAGGGCATGGCGCTCAAGGCCCTGGAGGAGGGCGTGGACTGGACCTGGTCCAGCTTCCGCGAGTACCTGGACGCGCTCGACGGGCGGATCGCCGTCAACGCCGGGTTCATGGTCGGGCACTGCGCGCTGCGCCGCCACGTCATGGGCGCCGACGCGGTCGGCGGACAGCCGACGCCCGCCCAGATGGACGCCATGCTGGCCCTGTTCCACGACGCGATGGACGCCGGGGCCTGGGGCCTGTCCACCACCCAGTCCTCCACCCACGCCGACGGCGACGGGCAGCCCGTCGCCTCCCGGCACGCGCTGCCCGAGGAACTCCTCGCCCTGTCCCGCGCGGTCGGCGAGCACGAGGGCACCCAGATCGAGGCGATCGTCGCGGGCTGCCTCGACCAGTTCTCCGACGACGAGATCGACCTGTTCGTCGACATGACGGCGGCCGCCGGACGCCCGCTGAACTGGAACGTCCTGACCATCGACGCCGCCGTACCCGAACGCGTGCCGCGCCAGCTGGTCCCCAGCGAACGCGCCCGCCGCGCGGGCGGCCGGATCGTCGCGCTGACGATGCCGATCCTCACCCCGATGAACATGTCGCTCGGCACGTTCTGCGCGCTCAACCTGATCCCCGGCTGGGGCGACATCCTGTCCCTGCCCGTCCCCGAGCGCATCGAGCGGCTGCGGGACGCCGGCACCCGCACCGAGATGCTGCGCCGCGCCAACAGCAAGGAGGCCGGCGTCTTCCGCCGCCTGGCGAACTTCGGGCGGTACGTCATCGGCGACACCTACAGCGCGGCGAACGAGGGCCTCAGCGGCCGCGTGGTCAACGACATCGCCGCCGAGCGCGGCCAGGACCCCTTCGAATGCCTCGTCGAGATCTGCGCGGCCGACGAACTGCGCACGGTCCTGTGGCCGATGCCCACCGACAACGACCCCGACTCCTGGGCGCTGCGGCAGCGGACCTGGGAACACGAGGACGTGATGCTCGGCGGCTCCGACGCGGGCGCCCACCTGGACCGGATGTGCGGAGCCCCGTACACCACCCGGTTCATCGGCGACTGCCTGCGCGGCCGCAGGCTCATGCCGCTCGAAGCAGCCGTGAAGATGCTCACCGACGACCCCGCGCGCCTCTTCGGCCTGCGCGAGAGGGGCAGGATCGCGGAGGGCTACCACGCCGACCTCGTCCTCTTCGACCCCGAACGCATCGACGCGGGCCCGGCCACCCTCGTCCACGACCTGCCGGGCGACAGCCCCCGGCTCGACTCCAAGGCGCTCGGCATCGTGTCGGTCCGGGTCAACGGGGTGGAGACGCTGCGCGACGACAAGGTGACCGGCGCGGTCCCCGGCACGGTGCTGCGCTCCGGACGCGACACCCGGACGGTGAGCACGCAGTGACCACGACTCCCCAGCGCTCTCCCCAGCGCCTCTTCATCGGCGGCGAGTGGACCGAGCCCGCGAGCGGCCACTACGAGGTGATCAACCCGGCGACCGAGGAGATCGTCGGCCTCGCCCCCGAGGCGAGCCGCGCGCAGGTGTACGAGGCGGCCGCGTCGGCCCGCGAGGCCTTCGCGAGCTGGTCGCTGACCCGCCCCGAGGAGCGCGCCGCGATCCTCGACCGCGCCGCCGACCTGATGCAGCGCGACTTCGCCGCCAACGCCGCACTCGCCCAGGCGGAGAGCGGCGCCACCACGGGAACGGCCCGGGGCATGCAGGTCGCCGTGGGCGCGGCCCGGTTCCGGCGGTACGCGAAGGGCGCCCTGGAACCGGCCGAGGAGGCGGTCCCGCCGCAGATCAACGAGGCCGGTCCGATGGGCCGGGCCGGGATCTTCGGGGCACTCGCGGTCCGCCAGCCGGTGGGCGTGGTCACCTGCATCACCTCGTACAACAACCCCTGGGCCAACCCGGCGGGCAAGATCGCGCCCGCGCTCGCGATGGGCAACACGGTCCTCGTGAAACCGGCCCCGCAGGACCCGCTCTCCGTCTACCGGATGGCCGAGGCCCTCGCGGAGGCGGGCGTTCCGCCGGGCGTCGTCAACGTCGTCAGCGGTTCGGGGGCGGAGGCGGGCGAGGCGGCCGTCGACTCGCCCGATGTGGACATGGTGAGCTTCACCGGCTCCACCTCGGTCGGGCAGCGCATCGCGGAGGTCTGCGGCCGTTCCATGAAACGGCAGTTGATGGAGCTGGGCGGAAAGGGCGCAGCCGTGGTGCTCGACGACGCCGACCTCGATTCGGCGGTGGCGGGCATCGGCACCACGTTCTCGTTCTACAGCGGACAGATCTGTACGGCTCCGACCCGCGTCCTGGTCCAGCGGGCCGCGCACGACGCCCTGGTCGAGAAGCTCACGGCGTACGCCGGGTACCTGCCCGTCGGGGACCCGACGGCGAAGGGCACGGTCGTCGGCCCGGTCATCTCCGCCGCCCACCGCGACCGCGTCGAGTCGTACGTCGAACTGGGCCGCAAGGAAGGAGCCCGGATCGTCACGGGCGGCGAACGCCCCGCCCCCACCGGCCGGGGTTTCTACGTCGCGCCGACGCTCCTGGCCGACTGCACCCCCGACATGCGGGTCGTGCGGGAGGAGATCTTCGGCCCGGTCGTGGTGGTGGTGCCCTTCGACGACGAGGAGGAGGGCATCGCGCTGGCCAACGACAGCGACTACGGGCTGATCGACTACGTCTGGTCCGGCGATGTGGCCCGCGCCTTCCGCGTCGCCCGCAGGCTGCGGGCCGGCGGGGTCGGGGTGAACACCATCGGCCGGAACATGGAGGCCCCGTTCGGCGGGTTCAAGCGCAGCGGGGTCGGCCGGGACGTCGGCTCGTACGCCCTGCACGCGTACAGCGAACTCCAGGCGATCGTCTGGCCGGGCTGAGGCGGGGCGGCCGCTGAACCACAGCTTGTGGAAGGCCGCTTCGAGGGGCAGCCGCACCGGCCTGTGAAGTCAGCGCAGTGCGGCCGCCACCCGTCGACGTAGCGACGCAGACACGATGGCGTCTGGGCCCAGCCAGGTGGCATCGCTGACCTCCTCGGTCTGGAGCGCACTGATCCCGCTGTTCACGGTCCGGAAGAGATACCGGAAGTCGACGTGCCGGTGTTCCGGCTCGCCCTTGGCATCGTTGGCCGGGATGACGTGCACATCGATATGGAGGGGGACGCCCGCCGGCACCTCGATGGCTGAGGTTTCCATGCCCGTCTCTTCGGTGAGCTCGCGCAGGGCGGCAGCCTGAAGGTTCTCGTCCTCGGGTTCCAGATGGCCGCCAGGCAGGAGCCACTTGTCCAGGGCGAGGTGGTGGACGTGGAGGATGCGGCTGTCCGGGCGCACGAGGATCGCGCCCGCGGTGGCGTGGACCGGGAACTCCGTGCGGGACGTGAGATCGACACCACGGTCGAGGAGGTTGAGTACGGTTCTGAGGCCGGGCATTTCCTTCGGATGCGTTCCGAGGTAGGCGATCAGGGTCCTGCGGATTTGGTCTGCACTGATTGGCACGGAGATCACCTGTTGAAGTAGGAGAGCCAGGTCGCCGCGATGGCGGCCCGGTCGGCTGCGGCGACCTCATGGAGGCCGGGGGCGAGGTCGTCTCGGGTGAGCATCCTGATCGCGGAGAGGATCTCTGCCTGAACCAGGAAGATGAACGGTCCAACGCTGGCCCCGTGGAGGAAGTTCACGGCGTTGCCGCCGTTCGCCAGATAGAAGTAGTGACCGGTGGTCTGGTAGCGGGTGACGTGATCGCCGACCTTCGTACGGGTGTAGACCTCGGGGAGGGTGCCGAGTTCGAGTTCGTCCTCGCTGCTGGTGACTGTGGCGACGTACGCGCCGTTGCGGAGGTTGCCGAAGTCCTCGCCACGCAGCGAGACCGAGCCGGTGGCGCACAGAACGAGGCCGGCGCCGGTCAGGGCGCTCTCCCGGTCCCGGGCAACGGCGAAGCCCTGGGCGAGTGCCTGTGCGCGACGGACGGGATCGATATCGAAGACGGTGACCTGGACGCCTTTGGCGTGCAGCAGTCGGGCGATGGAGCTGCCGAGCTTGCCGAAACCGATCACCAGGGCGGGACGACCGTGAAGAATGTCCCCCCGGCCGCGCATGACCGCCTCGGTGGAGAAGACGACGGACTGGCCGACGAGGAAGTCTTCCGGGTCTTTGAGAGGCGAACGAGCGACCGAGATCACCGGGCAGGGGAGCTTGTCGATACCGGCGTAACGTCGGTGGCCGTTCTCCGTGTCCTCGATGACGCCTGCCAACTGCCCGGAGAACCGGTCGTGCAGGTCGGTGAGTGCGGGAGCGAAGTAGCCTCCGACGTCCAGCAGGACGATCCGTTCTCCGCCTGCTCGGGACTCGATGTAGTCCAGTGCACTGTCCGGGTCGGCGAAGAGGCCCCGGGAGAGGGCGTCGACAGCAATGCAGCGCTCGACCTCTCTGCGCGCGCTCTCGCTGACCGACTTGGGCTTGGGAAGCACCGCACGCAGGTCGCTCAGGGCGGCGACAGCGCGGACGAAGCCAGGGCGCTCGGGCAGAAGATGTGTGATCAGGAACGACGAGGCACGTTCCTCGGGGAGGAAGCGGCCGACGATGTTCGCGAAATAGGCGTCCAGTCGGGCACGTTCGAAAGTTTCCATGGCTGTTCTCCCTCACATTCGGTCCGCGACGCGGGTTGATCGGCAGGCTGCATCTCGGGTACGGCCTTGAAGCGCGACCACACGACCTTTCCGTAGGGGGCCCGGTTCTCCACCCCCCAGTCGTCGGCGAGCGATCGGACAATCCATAGTCCGCGCCCCGTGATGTCCGTGTCGGAGGCCGTATGCACACAGGGGAGGGACCCGGGGCCTGCGTCGCGGCTGTCGTGGACCTCCAGGCGTACGCCGTCCCCGTCGGCGCAGAGGCGTACCAGGAAGCCATGACCGCGGCGGGTCCCGTGTACCAGAGCGTTGGTGACCAACTCCGATACGCACAGACGAATGTCTTCGGCCGACTCGCCGGAGATCCCCCACGACGCCAGCGTGGTGAGAACGAACCGGCGGGCCAGGCAGACCGAGGAACGCCTGGCTTCGAAGTAGTTGTGCAGCGCATTCGTCATGGCACACCTCGTTCATGGAGACCGGAAACCGGTCCTCCGGAGACCTGGGTGAGGCCGGCCCCTTGAGCCTGGCTTCTGCGGCCGGGCCATGGAACCAACCGCTGTCCCACTTCTGTCCCACTACCGCCCTCCTTCCCTCTGTGCCCGTGCTTCCATGACCACCGGAGAGGAGCGAGAAGTGGCGACTGTGCTCAACTGGACCGGCCTGGAAGCAAGAGCTTTGCGGCTGGCCCTGCGCAAGAGTGTCCGGGGCTTCGCCGAGCACCTGGGGGTCGCGGTCAACACCGTCTCCAAATGGGAGAAGCTGCTCGGCGATACGACGCCGCAGTCCGACAGCCAGGCCATGCTCGACACCGTGCTCGCCCGCGCGGACGCCGATGCTACGGCGCGTTTCGCACATCGGCTGGCCGAACAGGAGGCCGCGCCGCGAAACCTCGGTCCCGCGGCGCCGACCGTTGCAGAGTACGAGACGTGGGCAGAAGACCTGGAACGCGCCGCAGTCTGCCTGAGCCGCCAGGACTTCGGCTTCGCAGGCACGTTGCTCGAACGTTGGCTGCGCCGTGTTCCACCGCGTGAGCTGGACGACCAGGGGCTGTACCTCTATGCGCGGTCGCTCACACTCAACGGTGACATGCGACGGCTGCAAGGCACGGTCCGCGATCTCCTCACCGCGACCTCGCTCTACGGCGACGCACACAGCATGTTCACCGCGCTCGGCATCCCGCGCAGGGCAGCCCAGCTAGAGCTCTCGCTTGCCGTCGTCGCCGAGATGTCGGGCCGGCTCACGCCCGCCGCCTCCCGGTACGAATCCCTTGCCGCTGACGAGCGGCTGAACCGGCGCGACAGGGTGAGGGCCCGGCTGTGGGTCGGCACCGCCCTGGCGAAGCAAGGCCACAATCGCTCGGCCATCGAGCTCATGCATGCGGCCGCGCGGGACTTCTACGATTTAGTGGAGCCCGAGGACTGGGCAGTGTCCCAGCAGAAGCTCGCACTCGCTCACCGAGGCGCGGGAGACCTCACACACGCGCTGCGCCACATCGCGACAGCCCGGTCCGCCGGACTTCCTAATTCCCCACTTGAGCACGTACAGCTCGACACCGCGCACGCGCACATCCTGTTGTCCGATCCCGCGACCGCCGACGAGGGCAGAAAGACTCTTGCGCGAGCCGCTGTCACCGCCGGGCAACATGGGCTGAAGCATCAACTGCGCAGCATCACCAGCATCCGCGACAACGAGGACCACGCATGAAGCCGATCACCGACGCCGACCGGGAGGACGCCCGGAGGCTGTGGGACTTCAACCTCATGCACCATCCCGTCCGTCCCGTCTCGGCCGCCGTAGCCCTGGGCGGTTGCGACCTCGGCGTCGTCGCCGCCGTGGCAGAGCTCTACCGTGCGCGTCTCTTTCCGACCGTGGTCTTCACCGGCGGCATCACGCCCGCCACTCGCGGACGCTTCCCGCGCGGCGAGGCCGTCCACTTCCGGGCGGAAGCGCTCGCTCTGGGGATGCCGGATCAGGCGATCCTCCTGGAGACCCGCGCGACCAATACCGGGCAGAACATCAGCTTCGCTCGCGAAGTGCTGGAGGGCACGGGCCAGGCGCTGTACTCCGTCCTGATGGTGACCATGCCCTACATGCAGCGGCGGGCGTACGCCACCTGCCGCCGGCAGTGGCCCCAGGTGGAACCCGTCTGCGCCTCCCAGGAGATCACCTTCGACGAGTATGCCAAGACACAGGATGACGAGGAGGAGTTCATCGCCATGATGATGGGCGATACGCACCGCGTGATGGAGTACCCGCGCCGAGGCTTCGCCATCGAGCAGGAGGTTCCGGAGCATGTCCGTGACTCCTTCGAGCGGCTGCGCGAACGGGGCTACGATGGCTGGCTACTCCGCGACTGAACGCCCACCCGACCGCGGGAAGGGCGGGCTCTGCGCTATCCATCAGCCCAACCTCTTCCCCCGGCTCTCGACCCTTGCCAAGCTTTACGCGGCCGACTGCTGGGTTGTCCTGGACGACGTGCAGTTCGCCCGCCGCGACTACCAGCACAGAGCCCTTCTCGGCTCGCTCCCGGACCAGCGGCAACGGCAGTGGCTCACGCTTCCCACGCACCTGCCACGCGGACGGCCGACACTCATCCACGAGGCACGGCTCGTCGACCCCGCGAAGTCACGTCGAAAGGTGGCGCTGCTGCTTCGGCAGTACTACGGGGCCAGCCCGTTCTGGCCCTGTTTCCGCGAGGCGCTGCGAGCGCTTCTCGACCTCATGCAGGAGACCGACCACGCAGACACGATCGCCGAGACCTCCACGCGTTTGCTTCTCGACCTGCTCGGCTGGCGCGGCTGTGTGGTTCGTAGCAGTACGCTCCCCTCGCGCTCCGGACGCTCGGAGCGACTCGCCGACCTCGCGGGAGCGACCGGCGCGGTCGTCTACCTCTGCGGTACCGGCGGGATGCACTATCTGCAGCCCGAGGCGTTCCGGGAACGCGCCATCGAGGTGGCGCCCTTCCGTATCCCGACCGACGGCGGGCCATGGACCGGCGCCCGAGAGATCAGCGCCTTGTGGGCCTTGATGTCCTACGGCCCACGCGAGGTCGCCAGGTATCTGCGCACACCAGCCAGTGGTCAAGTACTGCGGTCGGCTGCCGCCGGCCTCGACGATCGCAGCCGCCCTGCTGGCCGACGACCCTGACCTTCCAATCGCCGTCCTGATGGATGACCTCGCCGACGCCCGCAAAATATCTCGCCATCAAGTATCTTGACATCGAGATTATTTCTCGGCAGGCTGCCCCCGGTCCAGCGATCTCTTGTTGCTGAGATATTCGGGGGTGGAAGGTGCGACGACGTACTACGAGGAGCCGAGGCGACCGGGGCCCGGAAGGCGGGCCGGGGCTGCTGGCGCAGTTGCGCAACCCGCCCGGCGGCCGGAACGCCCGGATCATGCTGCTCGCCCTGTCGGTCGACCGCACCGGATCGGGGCTGTGGGCCGCGTCCTCGGTTCTGTACCTCACCTTCGTCACGCATCTGAGCGCTCAGCAGGTCGGGGTGCTGCTGGGCGTGGCCGGAGTGGCGGGCATCGTCGGTTCGCCGCTGGCCGGGCGGCTGGCCGGGCGCTTTCCGCTGCGTCCGCTGCTGATCGGCTGCCATCTGCTGCGGCTGGTGACCCTGACCCTGGTGCTGCTGTGCACGGGCTTCGAGGCGCTGCTGCCCGTCGTCGCCGCGACCTACCTGGGGGACAGGGCGGCCAAGACGCTGGAGATGCTGTTCGCCACCCGCGCGGCCGGCGAACGGCGTTCCGCATACCAGGCGTTGTCCCGCAGCGCGGCCAACGCGGGGTACGGAGTCGGCGCCGGGATCGCGGCCGTCGGGCTGGCCGTGGGCACCACGGGTGCCTACCGCGCCCTGATCCTCGGCAACGCGCTGTCCTTCGTCGTCGCGGCGGTGCTGGTGTGGCGCACCGGCGAGCTGCGGGAGACGACGGTCGAGGTGGCACGGTCGACGGCGGGGCCCGGGGCGGCGTCGGAGCCTGCCGCCGGGCGCACCTCCGGGCGGCCGAAGAGCCCCTGGCGGGACCGTGGTTACCTCAGGTTCGTCCTGCTCGACATCCCGATGAACCTCGACGACTCGGTCCTCGGCGTCGGCCTGCCGCTGTGGCTGGTCAACCGCACCTCCGCGCCGCACGCGCTCGTGCCGGCCTTCCTGGTCATCAACACCGTGCTGGTCGTGGTGCTCCAACTGAGCGTCTCCAGAAGGGCCGAGGGCCCGCGCCGGACGGTCCGGGCGCTGCTGCTGTACGGCGGCCTGATGTTCGTGTGCTGCGCGCTCCTGGCCGGCGCCGTCCGGTGCGGGACCTGGACGGCCGCGGCGGTCCTGCTCGGTGCGGCGGTGCTGGTCACCCTGGCGGAGCTGATGCGCTCGGTGAGCTCCTGGGAGCTGGCCGTCCTGCTGGCGCCCCCGGAAGCGAGGGCCTCCTACCTCGGGGTGGCGGGCATGTCGCAGTCCATCCAGAAGTCCGCCGGGCCCCCGCTGCTGACCGGCGTGGTGATGGCCGCAGGGCCGGCGGGGTGGCTGGTGCTCGGCACGGTGATCGCGGGCCTCGCCGTCGTCCAACGGCGCTCCTGCGCCCAGCGGTTCCGCGCCCTCGCGCAACCCGTCCCGGACCGCGCGCGGGCCGCCGCACCGGTCGGACCGGAATAGCGGGCGGCCGGGCGGGGCGGTGTCCGGCGAGTGCAGCGGCGGTGCCCCGGGACCGACCCCGGCGTCCATTGGCGGGGCGGGCGCGACGCGGTATCAATGGCAGGGACCGATGGCTGGAGGCCCCATGCCCGCGCACGAGCAGGAACGCCGTACCACCCGCGCCCAGCGTCCACGCGCACAGGACCGCGAGTCGGACCGCCCGCCGGGCCGGGACGCAGCGCCGGGCGCCCCCGCCGAACTGGCGGTGCTCCAGCGGACCGTGGGCAACGCGGCCGTCGCGCGCATGCTCGCGGACCGGGAGCAGGACCGGGAGCAGGCGCAGGGCCGGGACCGGGAGCAGCCGGTGCAGCGCTCGGCGGTGCGCGAGGTGCTGGGCGCGACGGGCCGCCCGCTCGAACAGCCGGTGCGCGAGGACATGGAGGCCAGGTTCGGCACGGACTTCTCCGATGTCCGGCTGCACACGGACGCCACCGCCCAGCGCTCCGCCGCCGAGATCGGCGCCCGCGCGTACACGTCCGGCAACCACATCGTCCTGGGCGGCGCGACGACCGACGCACACACCCTGGCCCACGAACTGACCCATGTGGTCCAGCAGCGCCAGGGCCCGGTGGCGGGAACGGACGACGGGACCGGGCTGAAGGTCTCGGACCCCTCCGACCGCTTCGAGCGCGCGGCCGAGGCCAACGCGCACCGCGTCATGGCCGCACCGCACGCGCACGACGCCGGGGAGACCGGGTTGCGGCACGGCAGCGCGAGCGCGGCACATGACCACGCCGTGCAGCGGGCCCCGGCCCCCGCCGGGGCCGCACCGGTCCTCAGCGCCCCGGTCCAGGGCGCCTACAACGAGGAAGGGCTCTGCGGCAACTTCTCCCGGGTACGGGAATGGCAGCTCGCCAACCCGCAGCAAGGGGTGATCATCCAGCAGGTGACCAGGCACTTCGCCGTGGAGCGGCACACCGGCCAGGGCTGGGCCCCGATCGACGGCCCCGGACTGGACGCCTATGTGTCGGCGGCCGGGGGGACGGCCAACGGGAGCGAGCTCCAGTACTGGGAGCTGTGGGTGGTCAACGCGGACGGCACGATCAACGACGGGGGCGACGACACCTTCGGCATGACCTCGCTGATCCAGAACGCGGGGCAGATCCATAACACCACGCGGGGAAGCTTCACGATCAGCGGCGAGGCGCACTTCTTCGCCACGAACCAGGCTCCGACGGCCATGGGGTTCCAGCGCGGCGGGGCGGTATCGGCGGGCGGCCTGTTCAGCCGCACCACCGACCCGCAGTCGGAGCTGAGCGCCCTCGGCCTGACCGCGGCGGCCGGACCGCTCCGGTACACTGCCCGGTCCACCTGGGACAGCTCGGACCTGCGGACGCCCGCGGCGGCTGCCAAGCCGAGGAACACTGTGTACACCCCGAAGGCGGCGTGGTCCAAGGTGCAGGAGAGCACGACCTGATCCGGGGGCGGCGCGGCCTCAGCCCTCCAGGAACACCGGGTTGGTCAGCGCCGCCAACGCTCCGGGCAGCCCCGGTACCGTCGCCGGATGCCGGACCTCGGCCCGCACATAGGCGGCGTTCGCGGGCGTCGTGCGCCACTCCACCGCCCCCGTACCCGACTTCGGGAGCGTCGAGGTGAACAGGGCCCCCTGGTCGGTGACGAAGTGCGCCGTGCAGCCCGGGGCCCCGCCGACCTCCAGCCGTACGGTGACCGGGGTGGCGTCCCCCGCTGCCCGCAGCCGCTCACCGATTCCGGCGTGGCGCCCGCGCCCGTCCGAGACGCCGAAGGAGAGGCTGACGGCCGACGACTCGGCGATGTAGGAGTGCCCGGCCCGGATGCCCGCCACGATCGCCTCGCGCGACAGGTCGTCGGCCAGGACGACGGTCTGCGGGAGCCCGATCCGGTCCGGCTCCCGGTGCGCGTCGCTGTTGCCCATCGCCGGAACCCACGGTTTCGACGAACGGGTGGACGCGACAAGCGAGTTGTCCCAGTCGGCCAGCGCGATCTCGTCCTCCGGGGTGTACGCCCCGTTCCACACTTCCACCGCGTCCGCCTCGCCGAGGCCGAACTTCCACCGGCAGCCGATGCAGGTGGCGTGCGGATGCGCGGGCACGACCAGCCCGCCGGCCCGGCGCACGGCCTTCGCGTAGTGCCCGAAGCGGTTGTCCCGGGCCCGGTAGCGCCAGTCGACGAACGTGCCCGGATCGGTGGCGAGCGCGAGCACGTGCCCGTTGCGGGTGGTGATCTCCTCGCCCGTCAGGACGAGCAGGTCGTCACCCCACAGCCCGCCCCACGCACCGTGCGCGGAGGTGGTGTTGTGCTCACTGCTGTTGATGAAGTCGAGCCCGGCGGCGCGGGCCCCGGCGGCGATCTCGGCCGGGGTCCGCCCGCCGTCCGAGTGCACGGAGTGCAGGTGGCAGTCCCCGCGGTACCAGGCGCGCCCGCGCCCCTTCGCGCGCTGCGGCGGATACCCGGGACGCGGGGTGGGCGCGGTGGGCCCGGTGCGCAGGGTGACCGTCACCTCGTACGGCAGACCCTGCGGGGCGACGGTGTACGGACCGAGGGCGATGTGCCAGGTCCCGGCCCGCACCGGCCCCGCGAGGTAGCCGGGCGTCGCCTCGTCGCCCCGGATGAAGAAGCTGCCGCGCGCCCCGCCGGACCACCCCCGGAACCCCGGCCCGCCCGGCTCCGTACCGCGCTCGTCGAAGATCCCGATGTCCAGGGCGTTGCCCTGCGTCCCCGCCGGGACGGGCGTCTTCTCGTACGTGTACGAGACGGCGATCTCGGCGACCCCGCGCGGGACCTCGACCGGCAGGTACACGTAGTCGGGGGCCCCGGGCGGCAGGACGCCGCGCACGGTGCTGGACCGGGTACCGCCCTCGTCGGCGGCGGCGAAGCTCACGGTCCCCAACGTTAGGGCGGTGGCGGCGGTTCCGACGAGAAGGCCACGCCTGGCGATCGGGCGGTGTGCGGGAGTCGGTGCAGCAGTCGGATCGGGCATCGGGCGCTCCCCGGGATGTGGTGGACGAGACGAGGTCTGCGTACCGGTGCATCGTGGTGGAGAGCGGTGAATGCCGTGTGAACGCGGGTAGTTCGTTCCTACTTGGTCGTGTGCGTGGGGTAGACCTGCACGTCGGTGTAGGCGCCCTTGATGTCCGCCGCGCCCTCGGGCCACTTCAGGCTCAGGGTGTGGGTCTCGTTCGGCGGCGTCACCAGGATGTTGGTCGGGTGCGAGAGGCTGTTGCCGCTGCTGTCGATGGTGTACGAGAGGTTGAAGACGGCGGCGTCGCCCGGCTTCAGAGTGGTGATACGCGGCTGGGCGTGGCCCCGCTCGATGGGGTTCGAGGTGTTGTCGGTGTCCTTGATGTCGACGCCGGCGAAGCCCGTTGCCGAGCAGGTGGTCGAACCCCGGTTGATCATGGTGATGTCGATGTTGCCGGTCTGCGCGTCGGGCGCGGTGTCCATGGCGTCGATGGCCAGGTCCTCCGTCTTGCAGAACGTGACCTTGTCGCCGGTCTCCGTCGCGCCGTTCGCGGCGTCGTCCGGGGCCCCGGTGCTGTCGCCGGACCCCGACTGCGCGTTACCGCTCTCCGAGCTGCTCTCCGAGCCGCCGTCCTGCTTCGAGCCACCGCCCGAGGACGAGGAGGAAGAGGAGGACGCGGAGGACGAGGAGCCCTGGGACGACGAGGCCGCTCCGGTGTCGTCCCCGTTGCAGGCGGTGAGCGAGAGGGTGGCGGCGACTCCGATGGCGGCGATGGCTGCGATGCGGTTGTACTTCACTGTGTTCCCCCAGAACGAGCGCGGTGCATGTGGTCAGAAATATTTGTATCTCGCACCGAGTTACAGGCGGTCTTCAGCGACGTTCTCGTTCTGTCACAGGGGTATTGACCGCGCGCTCCGAGGAAGCGTCGACCGGACGCTCCGAGGAAGCGTCGACCGGACGCCGACGAACTGCCGACGGGACGTTCGGAACACGCGCTAGAAGGCTCCTCCGCTGTCCACCCAGGAGACGTCCTCGCGCGGCCCCTGCTCCCTGCGCTCGGGGCGGCGGCTCGTGCGCAGCCGCTCGCGCCGCTCCTCGTCGAGCGCCGCCGGCTGCGGGTCGGGGAGGCAGGCGCAGTGCGCGCGGAAGGGGTCGCGGCGGTCGGGCCAGAAGCGCAGGGCGAGCCAGACCAGCGGGACGGCGAGCATCAGCCCCGTGACCACGACGAGGAACAGCCCGAAGAGGAGGTCCCCGGCCCCGTCCGGTGTGTCGTCACCCAGGAACACCCGCTGCACGGGGAAGAAGAAGGCCAGCGCGAGCGCGGTCACGCAGGCCGCCGTCCCGAGGCCGTCGTCCCTGCGGCCCGACCAGCGCGGCACCCGGGCGTCCTGCTCGCGCAGGAATCCGGCCCGCGCCTCGCGCAGCCCTGGATCGTCGCGCAGCCGCCGCAGCGTGACCGGCCCCTGCCGCCGTACGGCGTCCAGCAGGGCGGCGGCGACGGGGTGCCGGGGAGTGCCGGTGGCGCCGCCGTCCGTCACGCGCAGCCGGCCCTCGGCGTCTATCGTCAGGCGTCCGTCGAGGATCAGGACGGCGGCCGCGTGCCCGTCGGCGTCGTGAGCCTCACCCGCCGTGGCGACGGCGTGGTAGGGATCGATGTCCAGGCGCCCTAGCGAGGAGGCGGCGGCCAGGTCGGACCGGTTCCGCACCAGCCACAGGACGGCCAGTACCCCGTAAATGCCTGCGGCGACCGCCAACGCGGCCCCGGAAAGCTGGAGTTGGGTCACGTCCTCATGATGGCAGCGCCACCCGGCCCGAACCAGGGCGCATCCGGCGCCGTCCCGCCGCGCCCCCGCCTCTGCCGCCCGCTCGGTACGGTGGCTGCCGATGTCGCCGGCACCTGCGGGATTCGCGCCTCGCGGGGACGAAGGAGGAGTGATGGGCGGGCAGCACACCGTTCCCGTACGCCTGGTTCCGCTCCTGGACCAGTTCGACTTCGGCTGCGAGCGCCTGCTCGGCCGTAGGAGCCCGAGCCCGCGCACGGAGCATGCCGGCCACGCGGTGCCCTAGGGTCGCCGCATGCGACCAAGGACAGGACTTGCGATGGCCGGGGCAGCGGCCCTGGTCTGGGGCGAGTGGTTGAACTGGCGTTGGTCCCGGGCCCTCGTGGGGGCCGTCGGGGGCACGTCCGAAGCGGTGGTCGTGCTGGGCTATCGCAACCCCGGGCCGAAGGCGAACCTCATCAACCGCCGGCGGGTCCGTGCCGGAGTCCGCTCCGTCGCCGCCGGTAACGCGCGAGACACCCAGGTGATCTTCAGCGGTGGTGTGACCAGCGGCGGCGCCTCGGAAGCCCGGCTGATGGCCGACTACGCCGGGTCGGTGCAGGAGTTCGACGGCACCGTTCTCCTGGAGGACCGGAGTACGACGACCTGGGAGAACATCACGAACGTGATCCCGCTGATCGAGGACGTCGACCGCATCAAGATCGCCTCCCAGCCGGCTCACGCGCTCAAGGCCCGTGCGTACCTGCGGCGACAGCGCCCCGATCTGGCCGCGAAGCTCGTGCGTGCGGACGACTACCGGCTCGGCGAGTACGTGCTCGCCAAACCCCTGCTGGCTCTGTACGGACTCTGGACACTGCGCGGGCTCAGGGCCGACGAACGGACGATCTCGCCGTAGCCGGATGCCGACCGCACCGGCGCCTGGGGCGTGGCAAGGACGCGGCCCGGCCCCGGTGCCATCACGGCCGCTCCTGCGTGGGTGCCTGGGTGCGAGAGGCTCGGTTTTGTGCACCGGACGGCATACCTTTGGCCCGTCATTCGACGACGACGGAGGTGTTCTCGCATGCGGATCGGTACCACGATCTTCCTCACCGACGAGACGATCACACCGGTACGGCTCGCCCGCCAGCTCGAACAGCGGGGGTTCGACGGGCTCTACCTGCCGGAGCACACCCACATTCCGGTGAGCAGGAAGACCCCGTACCCGCAGGGCGGCGAGCTGCCGCCCGAGTACGGTCGCACCCTGGACCCCTTCGTGGCGCTCGGACAGGCCGCCGCAGTCACCGAACGCCTCACGCTCGGCACCGGCATCACCCTGGTCGCCCAGCACGACCCGATCGACCTGGCCAAGCAGATTGCCACCCTCGACCACCTCTCCGGCGGCCGCTTCACCCTGGGGCTCGGCTTCGGCTGGAACGTCGAGGAGGCCGCCGACCACGGCGTGGACTGGCGCACCCGCCGCGACCTCGGCCGGGACCGGATGGCGCTGATGCGTGCGCTCTGGTCGGCGGAACCGACGTCGTACGAGGGCGAGTTCGGCTCGGTCCAGGCGAGCTACGCGTACCCGAAACCGTTCCAGCAGCCCCGGGGCCCGGTGGTCGGCCCGCGCACCCTGATCGGCGGTGCGGCCGGACCGAAGCTGTTCGCGAGCATCGCGGAGTACGCCGACGGCTGGATGCCGATCGGCGGCGGAGGCCTGACGGAGTCCATCCCCCGGCTCCGTGCCGCCTGGGAATCAGCGGGCCGCGACCCGAAGGACCTGCGGGTGATCCCGTACGCGGTCCAGCCGGACGCGGGCAAGCTGGCGCACTACGCGGACCTGGGCATCGAGGAGGTCGTGCTCCAACTGCCCCCGGCGGGCGAGGCGGAAGTGCTGCGGACGCTGGACGCGTACGCGGAGTACCTCTAGGCGTCTGTCGGTCCTGGTTCCTGTCCGGGGCCCGGACAGGCCCCAGGACCGACGTCGGGCCCACGGCGCCGCGGGCGCGGCGGTGGGCCGCGAAGCCCGTGGAGCCTGATGTGAGCCGGGACGGGTTCTCAGTGGGAGCCGAGGCTCGTGCGGGCCGCTGTCATGAAGGCTTGCTTGCACTCCTCCACGTGCTCGTTGACCTCCGTGTCACCGATCTCCCGCCACACCGCCTGGTTGAGCGCGTGCCCGTAGGAGCGGGCTATGCCTTCCAGGGCCGGGGCGCAGAGCAGAACGACGTTGCGATCCGCGGTCCAGAGCTTCGTCATGATGTCACCGGTCCGGGTCATCCAGCCGTCCTCGTCGTCGCCCCACGGCTCGGGGCGGCGGTAGGCGGCACGCTCGGCCTCCTGGGCGCATTCGAGGAACCGCTGTATCGCCAGCAGCTGCTCGGCCCGGCGCGCCTCGGCGGTCGCTGCCGCCTGGCGCCGCTCCTCGGTCCGTTCGGCCGACCGCTGGGTGGCGCGCTGTGTGAACGCCGTCAGCAGGCCACCGAGCACGACACCCGCGAGGGAGAAGGCGGGGGCCGTCAGTTCTCCCGTCACGCCGGGCCCGGCCCGTCCTGCGCCGCGCGCATCAGCAGGTGCCCCCGCCGGAACCGCTCCCCTTCGAGGGGCTCGCGCAGCATCCGGCCGGCCTCGGTGAACCCGGCATCGCGGGCGAGCGCGGCGAGGTCGTCGATCGGCCACCGGTATGCCGTCGTCACCTTGTGGTCGAAGGCCGCCAGCGGCCCGTCACCGGCCTCGAAGAAGGCGAACAGGAGGACGCCGCCCGGGGACAGCAGGCGACGGAACTCGGCGAAGTAGGGCGGAAGCTCCGTCGGCGGGGTGTGGATGACCGAGTACCAGGACACGATCCCGCCCAGCTCGCCGTCGGCCCGGTCCACCGCGTCCATCGACCCGACCTCGAACCGCACGTCCGGGTACGCCTCGCGGGCCAGGTCGATCATCACCGGCGACAGGTCGAGCCCGAACGCGTCCAGTCCCAGCCCCCGCAGGTGCGCCGTGAGGTACCCGGGCCCGCAACCCAGCTCCGCGACCTGCCCGGTGGTCTCCGCCCGTACGAGGTCGGCGAAGGCGGCGAGCATCGCGCGGTCCAAGGGGAGGGCGTCGAGGCTGCCACGGGCGAAGTCGGCGTAGACGACCGCCATGGCGTCGTAGGCCTCCGCTGTCGCGCGGAGGTAGGAGGGGGATTCGGTCATGGGGCACGACCCTAGATGATTGGTTCCAAGGGGCCCCGGCCTTTGCGTCGAGCGCCGAACAGCGGGAGCACAAGGCTGGGTTGTGGCGCTGCGGAAGCCGGAGCGCGGGCTCCCGCAGGCCGGAGTTCCCCGCCGGACCGGCTGGGAAAACCGTTGTCGGGCGAAAGAATCGAGGTGGTAGAACTGCCGCCGTGCACAAGACTCTGGAGTTTCCCGACCTGCTGCGGCTGATCGACGAACGTGCAACCGCCTTCCGCGCCGCGATCGCTGCCGCGCCCAGCCTCGATCTGCCCGTGCCGACCTGCCCCGGGTGGACGTTGTCCGACCTGGTGCAGCACATCGGCGAGGGCCGTCGCCGCTGGGCCGCCACCGTCGCGGCAGGGCCGGACGCCACGGCCAGGACCCCGGCGCAGGGTGACGCGGTCGCGCCGCAGGAGCCCGAGGCCGTGCAGGCCTGGCTGGCCGCCTCGACCGAGCTGATGCTGGCGGCCCTGCGGGAGGCCGGCCCGGACCAGGGCTGCTTCACCGGCTGGGGCAACACTCAGACGCCGCACACCGCCGGTGGCGTCGCCCGGCACCAGGTCCAGGAGATCGCGGTGCACGCCTACGACGCCCAGCTCACCGTGGGCGAGCCGGCCCCACTGCCTGTCGAGGTGGCGCTCGACGGTGTCGAGGAGAACCTGCTCATCGCCAGCTTCACGACGAGCGCCTGGCCGCACAAGCCCACCGCCTTCGACCTTCACGCCACCGAGGGCCGTTCCTGGCGCCTCACGGTCGACGGTGACGGTGCACGGACCACCCGGCTGCCCACTGCCGACGAGGACCCCGACGCGGCTGGACTCTCCATCAGCGGCACGGCCAGTGATCTGGTCCTCTGGCTGTACAACCGCGTTTCGGTGGACTCCCTGCAACTCGACGGCGACCCGCAGCTGCTCGACCTGCTCCTCGCCTGGGAACCGGAGGACTGGGAGTGACGACACGCCGCCGCGTACGAACCTGCCGCTGAATCGCGAACCGGCGGGGCGGAGGTCACGATTCCGGAACGGGCTGTCAGACTACGACTACACGCGGTGTGATGTGACCGGAATATGTGACTCGTGTGCAGAGATTACGCCTCCGCCGATTGAACTGATTACGAGATGGTCACTATGGTTGGGCCTCGAACCTTCGCACGGTTGATCACCCATCCGGGGTGGCAGCGAAGGAACCGCCGATTCCGTGACATCCACGGAGCCGGGGATTCCCGTCCCCCCATAGCCCGGTAGGCGGCTCGAGGAAGAAGGAGCTCGCCTTCGTGGCGTCCCACCGTCGTCCCAAGAACCCGAGCCGCGCCCGTGTGACCGTGCTCACCGCGACTGCCGCTGCGGCCGTGGCCCTGACCTCTCAGGCCGCTCACGCCGACCCCAAGCCGACCAAGAACGAGGTCAAGGCGCAGGTCGACAAGCTCTACCACGAGGCAGAGGTCGCCAACGAGCACTACAACGAGGCCAAGCAGAAGCAGGAGAAGCTCGAAAAGCAGGTCGGCGCGCTGCAGGACAAGGTGGCGCGCGGCCAGCAGGAGCTCAATTCCCTTCGCGCCGGCCTCGGTTCGCTCGCCGCCGCGCAGTACCGCTCCGGCGGCATCGACCCCTCGGTGCAGCTCTTCCTCGCCTCGGACCCGGACAGCTTCCTCGACCAGGCCTCCGCGCTCGACCAGTTGACGGCGAAGCAGACCGAGTCGCTGACGAAGATCCAGGGCAAGCAGCGGACCCTCGCGCAGGAGCGCAAGGAGGCCCAGGACAAGCTGAGCGACCTGGCGGACGTCCGCGAGACGCTCGGTTCGAAGAAGAAGGAGCAGCAGGGCAAGCTCGCTGCGGCCCAGAAGGTGCTCAACACCCTTACCGCCGCCGAGCGCGCCAAGATGCGCGAGGACGACGCGCGCGCCAGCAATGCCGCCGCCGACAAGGTGCGCGCCAGCCGGGGCGCCGGTGACCGGGTCGAACTCGGCAAGGAGGCCCCCGGGTCCGCCCTCGGTGCGTCGGCCCTCCAGGCCGCCGCCTCGCGGATCGGCATGCCGTATCAGGCACGTGCCACCGGACCCGGCGCCTTCGACTGCTCGGGCCTGACCCAGTGGGCGTACCACCAGGCCGGCGCCGAGATCACCCGCACCACGTACACCCAGATCAACCAGGGCACCCGCATCTCGACGAGCCAGCTGAAGCCGGGCGACCTGGTGTTCTTCAACGGCAACTCGCACGTGGGGCTCTACGCGGGCGGCGGCAGCGTGCTCCACGCCCCGTACCCGGGCGCCTTCGTCCGCTACGAGTCGATGAGCACCATCGGCTCCGTCTTCGGCGCGGTGCGCATCTGATCACGCCCTGCCGGGCGAACTTCCGTGCCCCGTAACGCCTTTCCTGCCCGCCGTCGACCACTGGTCACGGCGGGCAGGCCGCGTCCGGGGGCCGTCCGGGGGCCGTCCGGCCTCAGGCCGATACGGAACGGCTGCCGAACGCCGCGCATTCACCGCAGTGGCCGGGTTCGGGCGCCCTGAACGCGCGGTCGCAGCCGTCGCAGTTCTGGAGCGGCTCGGCTCTGAATGCGGCGGGGAGCGTACGCCCCGACGGGAGCAGCGCCGTGAGCCGGTGCCGCAGCAGTTTCGCCGGGAACCTCAGCGGATGCGGCAGATCCGCCGTGAGGGAGTGTCGTACGGAGGCGGGCGAGGCGTCCCGCTCGAACCAGGCCGCCACCGCAGGCGCCAGAAACGCGATGTCCGCCTCGGTCAGGGTGAGTTGGGCGGCCTGCTGCCGGAGCCCCGTGAGCAGCGCCGCAGCGGCGTGCATGAGCTGGGGCGTGGGGTTCCGGGGCGCCGGAAGAGGCGGAGGCGGCGGCTTCTGCGCCGTGGGTACGGGCACGAGCCGGGGCGCGATGACCTCTGCGGGCGGCTGCGGCTGCGGCTGGGGTGCCGGTGCGGGCGCCGGTGCGGGTGCTGGCGCCGGAGGCTGGACCGGTGCTGCGGGGGCCGGAGTTGGGGCCATGGCCGGAGCCGGGGCCGGGGCCGGGTTCCTGCGCGGCTGCTCCTTGCCGAGTGAGGCGGCGTCGGGGTGGTTGTAGGACACCGTGCGGGTGTGGACCCGGCCGTCCCGTCCGCGCTGCCGGGTGCGCTTCAGGTACCCGAACTCCTCCAGCTCGCGCAGGGCGGCGGCGATGCGGTGCTCACTGTCCGGCAGCCGCTCGACGAGGGCCTTGATGCCGACCCTGGCTCCGGGCGGCAGCGACTGGATGTGCACGGCCAGGCCCCTGGCGGCGAGGGAGAGCTCGTCGTGCTGGCTGAGGTGATTGCCCACGATCGTGAAACCGGTCGTGTGGCGAAGATTGACATGCACCACACCAGCGGACAGGGCGTGGGAGGGCGCGATAATCTGCGGGGTATCCATCGAGAAGGTGTCTCTTCCTCGCTGGTCAGGCCCTCGTTCGGGATTGCTGTCCCGCCGGGGGCCGACTCATGTCTGAAGTTTGGTGCGGCGAGCATATGCCAGGCAACCCGGGCGAAATCCAGCTCAGTTGGGAAACCTCACCCGGGAGAGTGACGGGCCCGCCGGGTGGGGTCGGGTTGGTGAAATTTCTTTACCCAAGTGCTTTAAAGCCTTTTACGTCGCGGATCACCGCGACGCGGGGAACCGGGTCGCGGCTCGTGGATTTACCGGGTCGCGGTTTCCGGTCCGGGTGCGGATCAGATCGCGGTGGGCGGCGAGAGCCGCGGTGATAGCTTGGCGCGCCAAGTTTTGGACGCGCGTGTTTGATCAAGGGGGACCCATGCGGAAGTCGGGGCGGAGCCGAATAGCGATTCGAGCGGCGGCGGGGGCACTTGTGGTGCTGTGCGCCGCGGGCTGTTCGGCGAGCGTCGGATCGAAGGCGGTGAGCAAGGAAGAGGTCGCGAAGCAGGCCAAGGCCGGCCTGAGCAAGGAGGTCGGCCGGGAGCCCGACAGCGTCACCTGCGAGCACGACCTCAAGGCCAAGGTGGGCGAGACCGTCCGCTGCACGCTCACCGCGGACGGCAAGAAGCAGGGCATGACGGTCACCGCGAAGTCGGTCGACGGCGACAACGTGAAGATGGACTTCAAGGTGGACGACGCTCCCGACGACGGTGGCAGCGGGGCGAAGGCCGTCGACAAGGCGGAGGTCGCCCGCCAGGGCAAGGCCGCGCTGGCGGCGCAGGTGGGCCAGGAGCCCGACACCTTCACCTGCCCCGAGGACCTTCCGGCCCGGGTGAACGCCGAGGTCCGCTGCCAACTGGGCGCGGGCGGCAAGCAGTACGGCGTCACGGCCACCGCGACATCCGTCGTCGGCGGCCAGGTCAAGATGAACTTCAAGGTGGACGACGCTCCGAGCGGCTGAACCCGGGACATGCACTAGCTTGCGGCCATGGACGACTTCTCCCGCTCCTGGACAGCACTGCTCGCAGCGGTGGCCGGACTCGCCGACGCGGACTTCGCGCGGCCGTCCGGCTGCACCGGGTGGCTCGTACGGGACCTGGTGTGCCATCTCGTCATCGACGCCCAGGACATCCTGATCACCCTCGCCACTCCCGCCACCGACGAGCCGACCCGGGACGCCGTGACGTACTGGGACGTCACCGGTACGCCCCCGACCGGCGAGGACCCGCTCGACGCGCTGACCGTCCGGCTGGCCGCCGCCTACGGGGAGCCGTGGCTGCTCAAGTTCCACCTCGACGACGTCGGCGGCGCGGCGGGCCGGGCGGCCGGGCTCGCCGGCCCGGGACTTCGGGTCGGCACCCGGGACGAGGTGTTCGCGGTGGCCGACTACCTCTCCGTGTACGTACTGGAGAGCACGCTGCACCACCTCGACCTGATCGCACACCTCCCGGCGGCCCCGCCGCCGCCCGCCGAAGGCATGGCCCGCGCCCGCGAGCTTCTGGAGGCGATCGCCGGGACCGCGATTCCGTCGTCGTTCTCCGACCGGGACGCCCTGCTCATCGGCACCGGACGCCGCGCCCCGACGGAGCCGGAGAAGGCGGAGCTGGGCGAACTCGCCCTGCGGTTTCCCCTGTTCCTGGGCTGACCCATCGCCCTTCCGGCCATCCGATCCTCGCCGCCAACGGCTACGAGGGCTGAACTGCCACGAGGACTGAACGGCTACGAGGGCTGACAGAACCGGGCGGCTGAAAAAGCCTGGGTTCGCAGGCCGCGGCCTCGGTAGCCTGCGGCATGGACATCAACGATCTGCCCCTGGCGGAGTTCGCGTTCCCCGGACCGCTGCGGGACCAGCTCGTCGCCGCCATCCTCTCCGGAGCCAAGACCTCGACCTCGGCCCTGGTACTGGGATACGAGCGGGACAACGAGCCGGTGCCCGAGGCCGGCCTGCGGTCGGCAGTGGTCGACTCCGAGGGGCGACGGGTCGCGGTGATCGAAATGACCGAGGTCCGGGTGGTCCGGCTCGCCGACATCGATCTGCGGCACGTCGTCGACGAGGGCGAGGGCGACGAGTCGGTCGCGCAGTGGCGGGCCGGGCACGAGGAGTTCTGGCACAGCCCCGAGTCGCGCGAGGAACTGGGGGACCCCGGTTTCACCGTCGACGACGACACCCGCGTGCTGGCCCAGCGCTTCCGGCTGGTGCACACGGTCTGACGGGCGGGGCCGGTCCGGCAGCGTGTTCGTGCCCGTGCCCGTGCCGGTGCTGGTGCTGTGCGCCCAAGCGGTCGGCGCTGCGGAGCATCTGGACCACGGCCGCGCTACCGGCCGTGATCTGCTGCGCCAGGATGCCCTGGAGCCGCACCGCCCCGGCCGGGGCGGACGTGCGGCGGGCAGGGGCGCGCCCGCTCCCGTCTACAGGGCGCGCAGGGCCCTCGGGCGGGGCGGCTCCGGCGCCTTGTCCAGCAGCGCCGGGAGGTCCGTCAGCGCGTCGATGCGGAAGTCGGCGGCGGCGACGACATCGGGGTGGTCCGCCCACCAGTACCCGCAGGCACCGCGCCGGATGTGTGCGGCGAGCAGCCCGCACGACTTGGCCGGGAACAGGTCGCCGGCCGGGTGGTCGCCCACGTACAGCGTCGAACCCGGGGCCGCGCCGGACACCTCGAGCACCCGCGCGAAGAACTCCGGGTCCGGCTTGGCGACGCCCCACTCGTCCGAGGTGACGACGAGGTCAGCGGGCAGGTCCAGCGCCCGCAGGAGCTCCCCCGCCAGGACCGTCCCGTTGCCCGCGACCACCACCCGTACGCCCAGGGCGCGCAGCTCCGCCAGTACCGGCCGCACGTCCGGGTACAGGTCCGGCTCGGCCAGGTGCTCGCCGCGCCCGGCGGCGGTCCGGGCGAGCGAGGCCTCGTTGATGTCTATGTCGGGGCGCAGCAGGCTCAGCGCGTCGGCGCTGTCCCGCCCCTGGGCGACCGCAGCACCGACCAGCGCACTCAGTGTGTGCGGCGGGACACCGAGCCAGTTGGCCCAGGAGGCCCAGTAGCGGTCGTCGCGGATGAGTGTCTCGCCGATGTCGAAGACGATCGTTTCCATCACCGTGCCGACCCTACGGGGCGCGGACCGCTGTACGGCCGAGGCGCCAGGGGCGGGGGCGGCCTGCGAGCGCCGGGACGCCGGGGGCGGGTGTGGCCTGCGGGAGATCCAGCCGGTCACCGGCCGGCTACTCGCTCGTATGCTCGGTTCATGACCGATCCCCAGAGCGGACGCCCCACCACCAATTCCATGCGCCGTGCCCTGCGGCGGGCCCGCGACGGTGTCGCCCTCGATGTGACCGAGGCCGCCGTCCTGCTCCAGGCGCGTGGCGACGATCTGACGGATCTCGCCGCCTCCGCCGCCCGGGTCCGGGACGCGGGCCTGGACGCGGCGGGCCGGCCGGGCGTCATCACGTACTCCCGCAAGGTCTTCATCCCGCTCACCCGGCTCTGCCGCGACAAGTGCCACTACTGCACCTTCGTCACCGTGCCCGGCAAGCTCCGCCGCGAGGGCCACGGCATGTTCCTCTCGCCCGACGAGGTCCTCGACATCGCCCGCAAGGGTGCGGCGATGGGCTGCAAGGAAGCGCTGTTCACGCTGGGCGACCGGCCCGAGGACCGCTGGCCGGAGGCGCGCGAGTGGCTGGAGGCCGAGGGGTACGACGACACCCTCGCCTACGTACGCGCCATGGCGATCCGGGTTCTTGAGGAGACCGGTCTCCTCCCGCACCTCAACCCCGGGGTGCTGACCTGGACCGACGTCCAGCGGCTCAAGCCCGTGGCCCCGTCCATGGGCATGATGCTGGAGACGACCGCGACCCGCCTGTGGTCCGAGCCCGGCGGCCCGCACCACGGCTCACCGGACAAGGAACCGGCCGTACGGCTGCGCGTGCTGGAGGACGCGGGCCGCTCCAACGTCCCGTTCACCACCGGCATCCTGATCGGCATCGGGGAGTCCTACGAGGAGCGCGCCGACTCCCTCTTCGAGCTGCGCAAGACCGCCCGCGCCTACCACGGCATCCAGGAAGTCATCGTCCAGAACTTCCGCGCCAAGCCCGACACCGCGATGCGCGGAATGCCGGACGCGGAGCTGGAGGAGCTGGCCGCGGCCATCGCCGTGGCGCGCCACATCCTCGGCCCGTCGGCCCGCATCCAGGCCCCGCCGAACCTGGTGGACGCCGAGTACGCGCTGATCGTCGGCGCCGGGATCGACGACTGGGGCGGGGTCTCGCCGCTCACGCCCGACCACGTGAACCCCGAGCGCCCCTGGCCGCACATCGACGAGCTGGCCGCGAAGACCGCGGAGAGCGGCTTCACGCTGCGCGAACGGCTCACCATCTACCCGGAGTTCATCCAGCGCGGCGAACCCTGGCTGGACCCGCGCCTGCTCCCGCACGTCCGCGCGCTCGCGGACCCGGAGACCGGGCTCGCGAAGGAGGGGGCGATCCCCGCCGGACTGCCCTGGCAGGAGCCCGACGAGGGCTTCAACGCCTCCGGCCGCACCGACCTGCACCACACCATCGACACCGAGGGCCGCACCGCCGACCGCCGCGACGACTTCGACGAGGTGTACGGGGACTGGGAGGCGCTCCGCGAGGCAGCGGCGCCCGGCATGGTCCCGTCCCGCATCGACGGCGATGTGAAGGCCGCCCTGAGCCAGGCCGCCGACGACCCGACCGGGCTCACCGACGAGCAGGCGCTCACCCTGCTGCACGCGGACGGTCCGGCGCTGGACGAGCTGTGCCGGATCGCGGACGCCCTGCGCCGTGACGTGGTCGGCGACGACGTCACGTACATCGTGACGCGCAACATCAACTTCACCAACGTCTGCTACACCGGCTGCCGCTT
This sequence comes from Streptomyces sp. 840.1, assembly GCF_003751445.1. Taxonomy (NCBI): domain Bacteria; kingdom Bacillati; phylum Actinomycetota; class Actinomycetes; order Kitasatosporales; family Streptomycetaceae; genus Streptomyces; species Streptomyces sp. 840.1. The sequence goes on from NZ_RJUU01000001.1 coordinate 2,994,635, forward strand.
CTGCGCCTTCGCGCAACGTCGCACCGACGCCGACGCGTACACCCTCTCCCTGGACCAGGTCGCGGACCGCGCCGCGCAGGCCTGGGACGTCGGCGCGGTCGAGGTCTGCATGCAGGGCGGCATCCACCCGGACCTGCCCGGCACCGCCTACTTCGACATCGCGCGGGCGGTCAAGGAACGTGTGCCGGGCATGCACGTCCACGCGTTCTCACCGATGGAGGTCGTCAACGGCGCGACCCGCACCGGCATGTCGATCCGCGACTGGCTGACCGCCGCGAAGGAGGCCGGACTCGACTCGATCCCCGGCACGGCGGCCGAGATCCTGGACGACGAGGTCCGCTGGGTCCTCACCAAGGGCAAGCTGCCCACGGCGACCTGGCTGGAGGTCATCAAGACCGCCCACGAGGTGGGCCTGTGCTCCTCGTCCACGATGATGTACGGCCACGTCGACCAGCCCCGCCACTGGCTCGGCCACCTGCGGACCCTGGCCAACCTCCAGCAGGAGACCGGCGGCCTCACCGAGTTCGTGACGCTGCCCTTCATCCACACCAACGCCCCCGTCTACCTGGCCGGCATCGCTCGCCCCGGCCCGACCGACCGCGACAACCGCGCGGTGACGGCGATGGCCCGTCTCCTGCTGCACCCGCACATCACCAACATCCAGACCAGCTGGGTGAAGCTCGGCACGGAGGGCGCGGCCGAGATGCTGCGCTCGGGCGCGAACGACCTCGGCGGCACGCTGATGGAGGAGACCATCTCCCGGATGGCGGGCTCCGGTTACGGCTCCTACCGGTCCGTCCAGGACCTGGTCGCCATCGCGGAGCTCGCGGGCCGGCCGGCGAAGCCGCGTACGACGCTGTACGGGGAGGTGCCCGAGGAGCGGGTGGCCGCCGCGGCCGCGTCGGACGGCCACCTGCCGGAGCTGCTGCCGGTGCTGCCCTAGGGTCTTTCGTTTGGATCAGGCCGGATCAGGGAGCGGTGTCCGGTGCGTGCGGCTGCAAGGCGGAGGAGGGAGTAAATGCGGAGCATTGGCGACCGACGACAACGCCGCAGATGTGCGTGCCGGACACCGCGAGCCCGGCATGATCCAAACGAGAGGCCCTAAGCGTTCCGCCCTGGGAGGGCGGGGCGCGGCAGTGTGCCCCGGCGGGCGCGATCGCCTGCCGGGGCACGGCAAACAGCCGGTGCGGGGTGAGGTCAGCCGTCGTTCTCGGCGGACGGGATGAAGGCCCCCGGGACGTCCTTCGGTGCGAAGAGCTTCTTCTCACCCGGGTACGCCTTCGTCCAGCCGTGCGTCTCGTACCACGTGAAGTGGTTCATCTGCGCGGGGTTGGCGAAGTCGGGCCTGGCGTTCGGGCCCGTCAGACGCTGCTTCGACTTCCAGGTGTCCCACTGCGCCGCCAGTTCGCGCTGCGCCGCCGGGACCTCGGTCGACGGCACGGCCGCCGCGGCCGGGTCCTGCGCCGCCGGAGTGTCCACCCCGCAGGCCGGCGGTGTCTTCAGCCCGTCGGTGAGCGCGGTGCGGTTGGGCAGTGCGGTGAACGGCGTGAAGTCGGCCTTCTTGGTGAAGGCCGCCGCCATCGGCGTCGCCGCGCTGTCCTTCTGGTTCATCGGGTGGATCCCGAGGATCTGCTCGATGGTGCGGATCATCGTGATCTGTGAGTAGTAGTGGCTGTCGACCGTCGCGTGCTTCGCCCAGGGGCTGATGATCTGGATCGGCGCGCGGTGGCCGTCGATGTGGTCGAGACCCGCCTGGGAGTCGTCCTCGACCACGAAGATCGCGGAGTCCTTCCAGTACTTGCTGTGCGAGATCGTGTCCACGATCCGGCCGGTCGCCAGGTCGTTGTCCGCGACCTGCGCGGGCGCGGTCGCCGGGCCGCCGGTGTGGTCGCTGGAGAGCCAGAACATGTTCAGGTTCGCCGGGCCGTTCTTCTCGAAGTCCTGCTTCCAGATCTCGGAGCGGTAGATGTCCGGGACGCTCGTGTCGAACTTCGCGAAGCCGGGCACCGACACCTTGTTGAGCGAGGGGATGGGCGAGGACGAGACCAGGTCGTAGGCGGTGTCCTGACCGGTGGAGCGCATGTCCTTGGCGTCGCAGTACAGGTTCTGCCAGCTGGCGTCGGCCGGCTTGGTCAGGAACTGCTGGAACTCCCCGAAGTCCCGTACGGACTTGTCGGCGGCCTGCGCACCGGTCCACAGGAAGCCCGTGCGCTGGTGACCGAGCGCGTCGTCCTCGGTGTCGTAACTGCGCGCGTACTCACCGGCAGACGATTCGGTGTACTCCGGATCGTCCGACTGCATCAGCCAGTTGTGACCCTCGGCCGAGTTCGTGCCGATGTCGTAGGTGTTGTCGTAGAGGCCGAACTGCCGCGCCAGAGCATGCTGGTTGGGTGTCACGTTCTCGCCGAACTCGGCCAGCGCCGGGTCGCCGTCGCCCTGCGGCATGTCGCCGAACAGCTGGTCGTAGGTCCGGTTCTCCTTGACGATCAGGAAGACGTGCCTGATCGTCGACGGGTCGCCGAGCCGCGCCGGGACCGGCACCGCCTTGGCCCGGTGGCCCTTGCTGTTCGCCTTCTCGACCGCGCCGCGGGTCCAGCCGTTCTGCTGGAAGACCTTGGACGTCAGGGAGCGGACGGTGCGGTCGCTCGGCAGCGTGAAGTGCTGCACGCTCGACGTCGTGTCGTGGGTGGCGTGCCCGGCCTTCGTGGTGGGGCGGCGGGCGTCCACGCCGCGCGTGTTGGAGACCACGATCTGCTTGCCCACGGTCGCGATCTCCGAGGGGAAGTAGTCCGTCGGCAGCAGACCGACGTAGCTCACCGGCTCCTGCGCCGAGTGGTAGCGGTACACGGCGACGGCGTTGGCGCGGCCGAGCGTGACCAGGAGGTGCCCGTCGTCGGTGAGCGTCACCGCGTCGGGCTCGTAGCCCACCGAGGCGTCGGGCCAGGGCTGGGTGGAGATGGTCTGGACGACCTTGCCCTTGGCGGTGTCGATGACCGATACGTCGTTGGTGGCGGTGTTGGTGACGAACAGCGCGCCGTTCCGGGCGTACAGGGCCGTCGGGTGCAGGCCGACCCCGATGCTCGCGGGTGCGGCGTCCGGCTTCGCCAGGTCGATGACGCTGACCGTGCCGGTGGTGGTGGCCGCGGTGACCGGGTCGGCGGGGACCTGCGTGTTGTACGAGTTGATCGTGGTGTCACCGGGCTCGGCGGGACGTCCGCCCTCGTTGCTGACGTAGAGCTTGTCACCGACCTGGGCCATGTCACGCGGGGCGTTGCCGACCGCCCAGCTCCGCTTGACCGCTCCGGTGGCCGCGTCGAGCGCGACCACCCGGTTCTGGCCGTTGACGGCCGCGTACACCGTGGCGCCGTCGGACGAGAACACCGGTTCGCCCACGAGCGCGTGCTTGGGGCCGTCCGCCGCGATCTTCACGGTCGTCGGGTTCGCGACGCTGCCGTCGGCGTTGACGGTGAAGCGGGTGTAGCCGTCGGTCTGGCCGAGCCACAGCTGCGTGCCGTCGGGCGAGTACGTCGGGCCCTCCTGGCCCACGGCGTTGCCGCTGATGCGCGGGGTGGACGTCGCGGCGCTGCCGACGAGCTGCTGCTCCTTCCAGGTCCTCAGGTCCACGATGGACAGTGCGGCCCCGCCGTCGGTGACCGAAGCGGCGAGGTGGGTGCCGTCGGGGCTGACCGACGACGACATGATCTTGCCGCTGTTCAGGACGAGCCGGTCGCCGTACGGGGCGATGTACTGGTCGCTGGAAATCACCTGGCCATGCCGGGTGACCTGGCCCACCTGCTGGTGACCGAACTGGTCGGTACTGGCGAACGCGGCGCCCGCGGCGGTCAGGGCGAGCGCCGTGACGCCCGTGACGATCAGGGGTTTGCGACGGCCGACGTGTCTCGCGAAGCGGCCGGTCGAGGCCGTCTCGTCACGCCTGCGGCGTGTCACCTGCATGGGTTTGATCCTTTCGAAGTACTCGACAGCAGTTCGACGTTGGCGTCGAACTGCCACAGCGGATTGGGGCCGTCACCGGTCGGCGTGCGCACCAGGAAGTAGCCGTTGACCTCCTTCGGTCCGTCGCCGTCCGCCACGAAGCGTCCGTCGGTCGTGACGTCGAGCTGGTAGACGGCCTGGCCGGTGGCGTCGATGCCGGGCAGGTGCCACGAGACGACGCAGCGCCAGTCGTTGCCCGGCCCTTCCGCGTCGACCCGGATGCTGCCCTTGTCGCACGCCGCCGTGGCGCGCAGCTGGGCCTCGGTGACGGCGGGCCGGTTCAGCTCACCGGTCTGGACGACGTAGAGGTGGGCGAAGGCGGTGGCCACGGCGCGCTCCACCTTGACCTGCGTGATCCCGGACCCGCTCACCGGAGACGGCGACGCGACGGCGACGAGCACGACCGTCACGGCGCCGATGCCGAGCAGCGGCAGCGCTCCGACGGTGAGGGCACGGCGCCCCGATCCGTCGGTGGCGAGGTTGGTGAAGTCGCGCCTCACGAACAGGGCGTACGCCAGCCAGGTCGCGGCCACCGCCCACACGAGGGAGACCGCGACGCCGAGCAGGAGCGGCCCCAGTTGCTGCGGCTCGGCGAAGAGGCCGTTCCAGGAGATGAAGGCGTAGCCGGGCAGGGCCACCCGCAGCGCGACGGGCAGCGGCAGCATCTGCGCGAGCTGCATCACGAGTGCCACGACGGCCGGCAGCAGCAGCCCCATCGGCGAGCGCCCGAGCGCGACGGATCCGAGCAGTCCGATCGCGGAGAGGGCGAGGGTCGGGGCGAGGGCGCAGGCCCAGGCGAGCAGCACCTTCCGGGCGGCGTCCGAGGCCGTGAGGAGGTGCCCGTCGAGGCCGGCCAGCGGGTGGTTCCCCACGGTCGCGAGGCCGCCCAGTGTGCTGGACACCATGAGCCCCGCCACCAGCACCAGGATGACGCCGAGGCTGGCCAGCGTCTTCGCCACGAAGATCCGCCCCGGTGAGCGCACGGCCACCAGCAGATGCCGCCAGGTGCCGAGCCGGTCCTCCGCCGCGAACACGTCTCCCGCGACCACCGATGTCACCAGGGGCAGCGCCCAGCTGCCCGCGAAGCCGAGCATGACGAGCGGCCCCGCCCAGCCGGTGGCGTGCATCCATCGTCCGAAGAGCGTGTCGACGGGCAGCGAACTCTGCCGGCTGACCGCCGCGACGAACAGCGCGGGCACCACCCAGCACACCAGCACCAGCAGCCGGATCCGCCACTGCGACACGAGTTTGACGACCTCGAAGCGCAGGGCCCTGGCCACCGGGACCGGCCGGGGCGTGGCAACGTTGTCGAGGGTGTGGGTCGCCGTCATCGCGCGGTCTCCAGGGAGGGGGTGTGCTCCGGGCCGTGCCCGTCCCGGCGCGTGCCGGCCGGCTCGACGTGTGCCCGCCCGTCCGGCTCGTCGTCTGGCCCGGCGGCCCGTTGCCCGGTGAGCGCGAGGAACGCCGACTCCAACGGCGAGACCACCGGGGTCAGTTCGCGCAGTGCGATGCCCGCTGTCACCAGTCGGCTGACCAGGGTGTCGAGCGCGGGCGGGAGCGCGCGCACGACGAGCGCGGCACGGCCGGGGCGCGGCTGCGCGGCGTCCACGACGTGCACGCCGGGGGTGTCGGCGGCGATCCCGCGCGCCGCCTCGGCGGGCGAGGCCAGCAGCCGGTAGTCGAGTTCCCGGTGCGGGGCGGCCAGGTCGCTCAGCGGTCCGGAGAACAGGACCCGGCCCGTGGCGAGGATGGTGACGTCGGAGCAGAGCGCTTCCAGGTCGTCCATGCGATGGCTGGACATGACGACGGCGGTGCCGCCCGCCGCGAGCCGGGTCAGGACGCGGTGCACGTGGCGGGCGCCCGCCGGGTCCAGGCCGTTCGCGGGTTCGTCGAGGATCAGCAGCCGGGGCTCGGTGAGCAGCGCGGCGGCGAGACCGAGGCGCTGGCGCATGCCGAGCGAGAAGCCGCGGGTGCGGTCGTCGGCGACGTCGGTGAGGCCGACCTGGTCGAGTACGTCGTCGATCCTGGGCGTGCGCGCGTCGCGGCCGTGCAGCGCGGCGAGCGCCGCGAGGTTCTGGCGGGCGGTGAGCGAGGGGTACAGGCCGGGGCCGTCCACGAATCCGGCGACGCCCTCGGGCGGTGCGAGAGCCCGTCCGACGGTCGTTCCGAGGATGTCCAGGGTGCCGCCGTCCGCGACGCCCAGGCCGAGGAGCAGGCCCAGCAGTGTCGTCTTGCCGGCGCCGTTCGGCCCGGCAAGGCCGTGGATCCGGCCCCGCCCCACCTCCAGGTCCACCCCGTCGAGCGCGATGACGTCGCCGAAGGTCCTGGTGATGCCGCAGGCCCGTACGGCGAGCGGGCCGTCCGGTCCGCTCCATCCGTCCGGCCCGTCCGGCCCGTCGGGTCCGTCCGGCCCGTCGGGTCCGTCCGGCCCGTCGGGTCCGTCCGACCCGGCTGGTCTGTCCGGCCTCTTCACGGGGGCACCTCTCTCTCGCAGGCTCCACGACCTTAGGGAGCCCATGAGGCGGGTACAGACGCGAGAAGGTGAACACGCAGGGAACGAGTGGCAATTGCCGTCCCAAGGACCTCACGCCCAGTCGGGGTGCTTTCCTGTGGCGACCGCTGCCGAGGGAAATCTGCTTCGAGGTAGGGGAGTTGCCTCAGCGGACCGGTCCCGACCGTGCTCCGCCGCGACGTGCGTGACCGGCGTCCGGGACTGCGCTCCTGGAGAATCGGGCCTGTGCTCGTGCGGCGGTGTTCCGTGCCACGGGCCACCGCGCGGCGATTCGTCCCGTCGACCAGCCGGTCGACGGGACGAGGGTGGACCGGATCAACAACGGCGTCCGCGCGGTGACCAGGATCCGGGACTCACCACGACGGGTAAGCCCGGGGCCGGCTCAGTCCAGGCGGCGCGGGACTCCGAGGAGCCCCGCCTCGATGTCGGTCGGCTGCAGCTTGACGAGCTTGCGGTGCTGGGTCGTGCACCACAGCACCATGTCGTCACCGAGCGAGGGCAGCGCCTCTGCCTGCACCTGCGGCAGCCGCAGGAGCCGGCCCAGGACCGCGGCCTCCTCCGGGGAGACCCGCTGGATCCCGACGAGCCCCGCGTTCTCGATCAGCTTCGGCGCCGTCGGACCCAGGAACGGCATCAGCGTCAGCACGGACTGCCAGGGCCCCGTCGCCAGCCGGCTGCGGGGCGGGCGCATACCGCAGTCCCGTACGACGAGGACGGGGCTGGTGACCGAAGCGCCCTGCGGGCCCACCTGCTTCACGTCGTGCACCGTCATGCACTGCTGGCCGCCGCCCGCCGCCTGCGCGAGCCCCGTCCAGGCCTGCGGCCTGGCCGTCTCGACGGCGACGCGCGCACCGGTACCGGCCGTGCGCAGCGCCAGCACCTGCGCCGTCCACACGCTGCCGATGACCACGACATCGAGCTGCGTGGGGCGGAACAGGCCGAGCACCGCAGGCTGCCCCTTGGCGTCGACGCCCGCCACGACCCCGTCGTCGCCGAGCGGAAGCCTCAGCGCGGCGAGCTGCTCCACGGGCAGTACGTGCCGGTCGCGGCGCGGCCCGAGCAGCCCGAACCCGGGCCTGCTCCGCCCGGCCGCCTGCGGAGCGGAACGGGCCGGGGCGGAAGGACCCGGGACGCCGGGCATCGGACCGGACGGAGCCGGGCCGGTGGGGCCGGCGGTCGTCGTACGACGGGGGCTCAACGGGTACCTCCGAGGGGCAGGGTGGCCAGCACACCGGGCAGCTGCTCGCGGTCCAGCCGTACGAGGCTGACCTTCACGCCTCGCGCGGCACGCTCCAACTGCCGCCTTACCGAAACGAGTTCGTTACTGCCGCGCGCCGTGAGCCGGACGTGTCCGCTGACGGCCGGAGCGCCACCGGTCCCGCGCGACACCGCCAGGCTGAACGTGCTGGCCAGCGCCGGCATCGAGGTGAGCAGCGCCACCAGCTGCGCCGTGGGCGCCGCACCCGCGCCCAGGTGCGGCCAGCGGCCGACCCAGTACGTGGTGTGCCAGCGGTCGTCGCAGCGCCAGGCGCGGGTGGACTCCGTGGTGCGCCGCAGCGGGGCGTCCGCCCGCACCGCCAGCGCACTGGCCTGCGGGCTCACCCCGGCCGACGTCGCGAGCGCGGATGTCACCTGCGCCTCGGTCATGACCGACGCGTCGAACCCCGCCCCGGTCAGCCGGCTCGCCAGCTGGTCCGTGGCGCGCAGCAGCGCCCGCTGCGCTCCGCCGATCCCGCCACCGCGGGCGCGTACCGCCTCCGGGCACAGCTCGGGGGCGAGCTTCAGCGCGATCCACGTCAGCCGGATCGCGGGGGTGCCGGCCTGGGCCTGGAGCGGCGCGTACGAACGGGCCGCCGCGGCCTGCTCCGGCAGATGCGGTCCGGGCGCGGGCTGCGTGTGCTGGACGACCTGCACCGACTCCAGCCGGATGTCGTCCACCTCGAGTGCGTCGTGCAGCAGACCGAGCTCCAGCGGCCGGGCGTCCCGCGCCGACCGCAGCGGTTCGTCGCGCGGCTGCACGAGCAGCAGCGCCGTCAGGAACGTCCCGTCGCCCACCATCCCGATGGAGCGCTCACGCTGCCGGTCGGTGTAGGTGTAGGTCCGCAGCGCCGCGTCGCACTCGACGACCGGCGCGAGCGCCGGGTCCAGCCCGTCCGCGGACCATGGCTGCCGGGCGGCGCGCAGCCGCCCGCGCAGCGCCATGACCGCGTTGAGCCACTCCACCACCGGGCGTCCCCGCCGCCGCACGACCGCCAGTAGCACCAGCACCGCCGCGACCAGGCCCATCGGCACCAGCATGACCCTGTTCGTCACCCACGCGATCAGCATCAGCGCGCCGGCGACCTCCATCAACACCACCTGGTGCAGCCGAACCCCACCGATGCGTCCTGGCTTCGGGTGCACGCTCATCACTGCGGTCGTCGCGCTGCTCATCCCCCGGTATGTCCCTCCGTGTCACGGCACTACGGCGTGTGCGAGCCGGACCGGCGCGATTCGCACACGGGCCCGCGACCGCCAACTGTCCCACGCCCGGCGTCGAGGCGTTCGAATGGGGGCTCGGGGCCCGCGGCCGGACGGGAGCGTTTGGCAGACTCCCTGAATCATGTACCCGCACGGCGGCGGACGAGGGTCGGCGGGCATAGTGGTGGCGGTTCGCGAGGCATCAACAACCACGGGGAGAATTCGGGCAGATGGCATCACGGCGGGACGAACTCAACGCCTACACCTTCGCGAAGAAGCGGCTGGTCGCCGCCTTTCTGCAGCCCTCCGCAGCCGGTACGGACGAGGCGGCGCCGCGCCCGCTGCGCGCGCTGGTGCCGGGAGTGGTGGTGGGCGCCCTGCTGCTCGCGGGCTTCGGGGCCTGGGGGATCTTCAAGCCCAAGGTGCCCGAGGGCTGGGACAAGCCCGGTGCCCATGTCATCGTCGGCAGTGAGTCGACGACGCGCTACGTCGTCCTGGAGACCAAGGGCGTCAAGCGCCTGCACCCGGTGCTGAACTTCTCCTCCGCGAAGCTCCTCCTGGACCCGGGCGCCTCCTCGGTGCTCCAGGTGAAGGAGTCCGAGCTGGACAGCGGGAAGCTGCAGCGCGGTCCGATGCTCGGCATACCGTACGCACCCGACCGGCTGCCCAGCGAGGAGGACGCCGGCCGCAACAAGCTGTGGGTCGTCTGCGAGCAGCCCGGCGCCGGGTCCGGCGGGGCCGTGCAGAAGGCGGTCTTCCTGCTCGCCGACCGCGACGCGGAGAAGGTCGGCGGCAAGAAGCAGCTCCACGGCGGCCAGGCCCTCTACGTCGAGGCGGACGGCGCCAACGGCACCAGGTACCTGGTGGACGCGGACGGCACCCAGCACGTCATCGGGACCACCGGCGGCGACAAGCCCTCCGCCCGCGACGAGGTGCTGCGCCGCTCGCTGTTCAGCGAGGGCGCCCGGCCCCAGAAGGTCACCAAGGACTGGCTCGGCACCCTGCACGCCGGCGCCCCCATCGACTTCCCGAAGCTGCCCGGCAAGGCCGGCGCCCCGGCCGGCGTCAGCGGCCTGGACCCCCGCCTGAACAAGGTGGGCACGGTGCTCAAGGCCGTGGCCGGCAACGGCATGCAGCAGTACGTCGTCCTGCCGGGCTCGGTCGCGCCCGTGTCCGACCTCGTCGCCAGGCTCCTCCTGACGAGCCCGGAGGCGGCGGTGCTGGGCCAGAAGGCGCAGGCCACCGAGGTGGGGCCGCAGTCCTTCACCTCGTCCCCGGACGAGTTCTACGCGAAGTACGGCTGGCCGAGGAGCGTCCCGACGCAGGCCAACGACACCGCCTCCCCGACCGGAACCGTCTGCAACGTGCTGCACGGTGTCACCCGGACAGGCGTCCCGAAACTGACGACCTGGGCCGGTTCCGGATACCCGGTCCGCTTCCTGGACGGGGCCACCAGCGCGTACGTCACGCCGGGCAGCGGTGTGCTGTACCGGCAGTTCAACGGTGCGTCCCCCACCACCGGCTCACTCTTCCTGGTGACGGACACCGGGCTGCGTTACGCCGTACAGACGAACAACGACAGCAGCGCGGACCCCTCGAAGATCGGTGCCACCGGCAAGCCCACGACGCCGGAGGAACAGGCCGCCCAGGTCAACCAGGCCCAGACCAGGCTCGGCTACGCGAACGTCAAGCCGCTGCCGGTGCCGGACAACTGGTCCAACCTCCTGCCCAAGGGGCCACGGCTCGACACGAACAGTGCCAAACAGCCGCAGAGTTCCTGAGGACGGGGAGGAGGAGGCCCGTGATGACCACTAGCAAGACTCAAAACACCCGTATCACCCACAGAACCCCTAACACCCTTAACACCCTCAATATTCGCAACTCTCTTACCGGAGTCCGTTCCTCGGCAGTCGTGCTGCTCCTGGCGGTCGCGGCGGGCGCCGGCCTGCCGGGGCTCGCGGCCGCGGACGACTCCGACCCGCAATCGGGTTCGGAGGCCAGCGGTGAGTGCACCTTCCCCATGAAGAAGCAGATCCAGGGCCGCCCCTGGGCGCTCCAGCGGCTGGTCTTCGACCAGCTCTGGCAGGACACCAAGGGCAAGGGCGTCCGGGTCGCGGTGATCGACACCGGTGTCGACGACACGAATCCGCAGCTGACGTCCGCCGTCGACCGCGCGGCCGGGACCGATCTGCTGCCGCCGCCCAAGGACGGCTCCCAGGACCCGGCCGCGAAGGGCAAGGGCAAGGGCAAGCCGAGCGGTGGTGACGGGACCGTCGATCCCATCGGCCACGGCACCAAGGTCGCCGGCATCATCGCGGCCCGCCCGCGCGCGGGCACGGGCTTCGTCGGTCTCGCCCCGGAAGCGACGATCATCCCCATCCGGCAGAACGACGACAAGAGCACCGGCACCGCGACGACGATGGCCGCGGCCATCCGGCACGCCATCGCGAAGAAGGCCCAGGTCATCAACATCTCCCAGGACACCGCCAAGCCCCTGCGGGCGGACTCGGACCTGGAGCTCGCGGTACGCGAGGCCCTGAACAGGGACATCGTCGTGGTCGCGTCCGCCGGCAACGACGGCCTCGCCGGAAACGTCAAGGTGACGTACCCGGCGGCCTACAAGGGCGTCCTGGCGGTGGCCGCCTCGGACCGCAACGACGAGCGGGCGCCGTTCTCCCAGACCGGCGACTTCGTCGGGGTGGCGGCGCCGGGCGTCGACATGGTGTCCACCGTCCCCAAGGGCGGCCAGTGCGTCGACAACGGCACGAGCTTCTCGGCCCCGTACGTCGCCGGGGTCGCCGCGCTCCTGCGGGCCAAGCACCCGGGCTGGAAGCAGTACCAGGTGGTGGCCCAGATCGAGCAGACGGCGGAACGCGCGGTCAACGGCCGGGACGAGTTCGTCGGGTGGGGAGTGGTCGACCCGGTGCGCGCCCTCAACGACGACGAACATCCCCTGAACGCCCCGACCCCGGACCGGGCGGTGTCAAATGGTCCCGCCGGCCCGGAACCAATCGCGCTCCAGATGGGTGAAACAAGGAAGGAGCGGATCTCCCGGATCTCGATCTACGTGTTGGCTACCACGGGTCTACTCGTGGCAGTGATCGCGGGCGTCGCGATCGTGTTGCGTGACCGTCGCAGCCGAGTAATTAGGTGAATATCCAACAACTCAGTTCAAGACTAAGGCTGTTGGAATGCGTGGCGGCCGCAGCTAAACTGATAATTGACAACTTTGGTCCGATGTACGCGTGGTAGCGACAGGTAAGCAGCCCGCGACATCCGATTCATGGGGGAAGGTGCGTTATGTCAGACAAGCTCAAGCACTCAGCTGATCAAATTGACAGTCTCATCCGCGAACTCGGCCACATGCACGACACGCTCCAGGGCAGGATCACTCACCTCAACGGGGTCATCGACGCCGTGGAGGGCCACTGGAAGGGTGTCGCGGCCAACGCGTACAACGGCCTCCAGACGCAGGTCAACCTCGATGTGCGCGACCTGAAGGACCTCCTCGACTTCACCCAGGAGGCCGTCCGGATGAGCAAGGACGGCTTCGACGCGGAGGAAGTGGAGCAGCTCAACAAGTTCAAGGGCGTCGACGGCGTCGGCAACACGGGCAGCAACGGGGTCCTGGACCGCTTCCAGGTCTCCTAGTAACCCGCCCTCGCAACCTGCCCTCAACTCGCTTCGCATCAGGAGACCGTTCCATGGAGATTACGTACTCAGGGGTTGTAGAAGCCTCGAACCAGGTCAAGTCGACCGCCAACACCATCAAGGGTCAGCTCGACGACCTGAACACCAAGGTCAAGGCAGTCGTCGCCACCTGGGACGGTGAGACGCAGCGCGCGTTCTACGACCGTCACCGCGGTTGGGACGTCAAGGTCAACCACATGCACGAGACGCTGCTGTCGATTTCGACGAGGCTCATGGAAGCCACCGAGGGCTACCGGGCGAACGACCTGGCCCAGTCCCGGCGCTTCCAGGGCTGACCCAGGCTCAGATGACTCACGACGGAACCGGCACGATGTGGGTGTGGGATGCGGCCGACGCATCCCACACCCATGCCTGCGGTTCCGCGGCACTTTAGGGGAGGTGCTCGCATGAGACCTGAACTTCCGGGCGACGGATCACCCGCGCCCGATCTGGCGACGCCCAGCGAGTCTCTGCAGAAGTTCAAGATTCGCGTGGACACGCTGCTGACGAAGCTCGACGGCTCACCGGCCGCGCACAGCCGCATCACCGAACAGAAGGTCACCCCCGCCTCGTACGGCAACGGGTTCCCGGAGGCCATGGGGCTGTCCAGCGCCTACGACATGGTGCACGCGCGCCTGGCGCTGCTGTCCAAGACGCTCGGTGATCAGCTGGAGGCGATGGGCATCACGGTCGACCTGGCGGACCGCGGGTACAAGAACGTCGATCAGGAGCACTCCGAGCGGCTGCACGCCATCCAGCAGCGCACGGAGATCTACTACAGGAAGCCGGAAACCGACAAGGGCTCCGGTGCGCCTGCAGAGGGCAAGGACAAGCCCGGCGACGGTTCGTCCAGCGGTAACGACGGCTTGTAACACCTGAAGTGAACGGGGGACAGGGATAACCATGGGCGAGAAGCTGCCACCACTCAACGCCTGCTACAACACCAGCAACTTCGAGAACGCGTCGTACCAGGAAATGCTCAACATGGTCACCGGCGTCAACGCCACGGCGATCATGGCTCGGGGCACCGCCCTCGTCGACGCGCAGACCGAGATCGAGAAGATCGGCACCGAGCTCAAGGAGCACGTCGGTCGTACCACCGGCTGGAAGGGTGCGGGCGGTGACGCCTTCCGCGAGTGGGGCGACGATCTGGCCAAGGAGACCCTGAAACTGGCCGACTACGCGGGCACCGCGGGCACCTCGCTGCAGACGGCCGGCCAGGCCCTCAGTGAGGTGGCCAAGGTCGTTCAGGGGCACCCTGACGCCGTGGCGATGTGCTACGCGGACGAGGCGAAGGAAAAGGCCCGGATCAAGGCCGTCGAGACGGCGCGGAACGAAGCCATTCCGCAGATGAACAAGCTCGCCTCGTACTACCTGATGGCCCAGCAGTCGATCTCCTCGCAGGAGGAGCCGAACTTCAAGCCGTTGCCGGATGCGGCGCTGCCGAAGAGCCCGTACGACAATGAGAAAACGAGCTACGGCTCTCCTGGAAGTAATTCCGGCAATACGGACTCGGTAACAGGTTCGCAGACCGGTAATGCGTCGAGCGCCGACCGCCATTACTCCACCGTGGACCCTGATGGTGTCAGCCCGTCCTCCCCGGACGGCACACCCGTCACCCACACGCCGCAGCACGTCTCTGCGGTACCGGGGGCTCCGGACAACACGGGGACGAACATCGACACGGTGACGATGCCGCAGACCCCGACGCACACCAACGTTCCGCCCACGCCCGGACTGCCCCCGCAGGGCCCGAACGGCGGCGGGTACCAGACGACTCCTCCGCCCGTGGTGATGCCCACGCGCCCGGGACCGCTCGGTCCGGGTGGCGGTCCCGGGCGTTACGGGCCGGGCGGAAAGGGTGACGTCGGACATGTCCGGCCCCCGACGATCAACCCCGACAGGGGCGGTGTGCCTCCGACGGGCAACCCCTCCAGGGGTGGCTGGGAAGCCAACAGGCCTCCTATGGGCACTCCCGGCCGGGGCGGCGTCGATGGAGTCCGTCCGCCCATGAACACCCGGTCTGACACCGGCATCCACGGCGGTACGCCGGCTCAGGGCGGCCGGGGCGGGGTGGGCCCTGCCCGGGGCACCGCGCGCGGAACGGTCATCGGCGGAGAGAAGCCGACCAGCCAGGGAATGATGCAGGGCCGCTCCGGTGGGGTCTCCGGAATCTCCGGTGGGCGGCCCGCCGGGAGGTCCGGTGCGCCGGGCATGGGCGGTGGCTCGCCGCGCCTGGTCAATGAGCCGGGTGGCACGGTGCGGGCGCCTCGCGGCGCGGAGTCGGGGGCGGGACGCGAGTTCACCCCGGGCGGCACCGGGCTTGTCCGTGAGTCGCCGCGATCGGGCGGGACGATGGGCTCGATGGGTGGCGCAATGGGCGGGTCCCAGGCCAAACGACGACGTCCTCAGCGGCGTGACGGGGAGATCCCGGACTATCTTGCCGAGGACGAAGAGACCTGGGGCGCGGGGGACGACGGTGTTGTTCCTCCCGTGATCGACTAGAACCGGTTCCGGAGCAGCGAAGCCCGGCGGCGGACAGAGAACGAGTGGGTGGCATGAGGTCAACGGTCAGGTGGCACCGCAGGCGTGCGTCGGTGGTGGTGTCAGCGCTGGGTTCCCTGCTCCTCCTCGGCGGCGCCATCGCCCCGGCCGCGTCCGCGGACACCATGCGCGACCGCGAGTGGTATCTGGACCGGATGCAGGCCGAGGAGATGTGGAAAGTCAGCACCGGTAAAGGGGTCACTGTCGCTGTACTCGATACCGGTGTGATTCCTTCCGTTTCCGAACTGACGGGAGGAAAAGTCCTCCCGGGTAAGAACTTCGTCGATCCGAAACTGGGTGCGCATATCGACGTGGACGGGCACGGCACCGCCATGGCGATGCTCATTGCCGGGAACGGAGTGAACGGTCAGGGCGTGAAGGGCCTCGCGCCGGACGCGCGCATTCTCCCTCTGACCGTTTTCGGGTCCACTAAGGAATCGGGCACCAACAGCGTTCCTGCTGTCATCGCAGCCATCCGATATGCTGCCGATAGCGAAGCAAAGATCATCAACATGTCCTTGGGCTTCGAGGACTTCGCTCTCGAGGGGGGCGAGAAGGGTCAGATCCAAGAGGCAGTGGATTACGCCGTGGGGCGTGGGAAGCTGCTTCTGGCAGCGACCGGCAACAGAGGCGACAAGGACAACGGCGTCTCGTACCCCTCGGGAAACCTTGGCGTAGCCGGCATCGGGGCCGTCGACAAGACATCCTCGGTAACGAAGTTCTCGGTGTCGGGGCCTCAGGTGGCGCTTGCTGCTCCAGGTGACGAAATCCCGATCCTCTGTGGCGGTGACATGCCCGGGTACTGCAAGAGCAACGGCACCAGCCAGGCAACCGCCATCGCCTCCGCCTCCGCCGCCCTCATCTGGTCCAAGCACCCCTCCTGGACCGGCAACCAGGTCCTCCGCGTCCTGATGAACACCGCGGGCAAGCCGACCAAGGGCAAGATCCCCAGCCGCTACATCGGCTACGGCACGGTCCGCCCCCGGCTGGCCGTCCTCGGGGACCCCGGAGACCCGGGCCCCGCAGACGTGAACCCTCTGGTGGCCGCCCGGACCCCCAAGAAGTCCCCGTCGCCCTCGGCGTCTGCGTCGGAAGCCGGGGGTTCCGGCTCCTCGAACGCCTCGAAGCAGCCGGCATCCTCCGCCGCCTCGGACACCTCGGAGGACGGCAAGGGCGGTGGCGCGATCGTCTGGATCATCGTCGGAGCCGGCGTGGCCGTCGTTGTGGGCGCGGTGTTTGTGTTGCGCCGGAGAGCCGCCGGCCTCCGGCGCTGAACCCGCTTCGTAGCTCCCCCCACCCGAATCGAACTCACCTGTACATAGACAGGCCATGAGGAGGCATCGTGAACGAGGAATTCATACAGGGCCTGCAGCAGTTCCAGCAGCAGGCGCTGAACCTGCAGAACATGATGGCGGGCCTGCAGAACCAGATGCCCCAAGGCGTCGAAGGAACTGACGCACAGGGCGCCGTGACCGTCCGGTTGGCATCGGACGGGCTTCCGGAAGTCATCAAGGCCGCCTCGGACTGGCAGCGCAGGCAGCCGCCCGAGGCCATCGGCGCTGTCGTCGTGGAGGCGTACGGGGCGGCGATGAGTGCGCAGATGGAGGGCTTGTCGCGCTCCCTCGAAGAGTCGGACTGGCAGTCCAAGGCCGACCGGATGGACGACTTGCTCGCCGCACCCGGCCCTTCCGGAGCGGCGGCCGCGTCCACAGCAGCGCACGAGTTCCCCGAACCGGATCTGCGATATGTCGTCCCGCGGAGTCTCGACGAGGTGACCGAGGACATGCTCTCGGCGTTCGGTGCGGTGGAGCAGCTCGCGGCGGCGCCCTCGGAGCCGGTGCAGGCCACCGGTAATTCCTCGGCCCACCGAGTCGTTCTCACTGTGGCGAAGGGCGGCCTGGTCTCCTGCGAGGTGGATCCTCAGTGGGCGTCGAAGCAGTCGTCCATCGGGCTCAACCAGGCGTTCGAAGAGGCACTGGCCGACGCTCGCGGGAAGCTCGGCGCCGCCGATGCCGCCTCCGGGGACGGGGTGGCCAATCTGCAGCTCGGCGGCCTGCTGAACGAGGCACTGGCCATTCTGAGCGACCCTCGGCGACTTGCCGAATAACTCCTGAAGGGATTGAGGACATTGGGCGACCCAGACCTCAAGGTAATCACCGACGGGCTGCGTACCGACGCGGCGATGTGGGATCTACAGAGTGGCGAGATGAAGGCAGTTCATACCGCGGTCGAGGGAACGCGCATGAACCACCTTCAGGCCGGTGTGTTCCAGCTTCTGGTTTCAGCCTACGGAGCTGTCGTCGATCAGGTCTCTCAGCGCAGCACTGAAGGCGCGACACAGATGGCAGCAGTCGCTTCGGCGTTGTACAAGAACGCGAAGGCCTACGACGATCACGAGGCCGATACGAAGAAGCACGTAAAGCACGCTTACTAGACGGGGAATCGAATGGCTTTCAACGCGGCACAATACGAAGCGACCTCTCAGAAACTGACCGCCGGGATTCAGACACTCTCGACGAAGCTGAACGAGGTCGGTCCGAAGGCGGAATCCACCGCGAACCACTGGTACGTCCCTGACTTCGTGGCGAAGGCCCTCATCTGGGCTGCGAACAAGGTGATCGAGGCCGCCTCCTGGGTGCTCAACAAGATCAAGGAGCTCCTGGAAGGGATAGCGGCGCCCGTCTACCTGGCCATGCACGTCTGGGACTGGCAGTCGGACATCCGCGGTAAGGCCACCGGAGTCGCCGGCAGCACCACGGCCGACCAGCTCGAGTCCCTCAAGCACTGGACTGGTGACGCCGCCACCTCCTACACGACGGCAGTGAAGGCCCAGCCCATCGCCGCCGCCAAGATCGGCACCAGCGCGGACAAGGTGGCCACGGGTCTGGCTCTGTGCGCGACCGCCGGACTCGCGTTCTACGTGGCCGTAGGCGTCATCCTGGCTCAGTACATCGTGACCATGATCGCCGCGATCGCGGCGCTGGGTTCCGTTGTCTTTTCCTGGGCGGGTGCGGCCGTCATCGTCGGAGACACTTCGGTGAGCGCCGGCCTCATCATCACCGCCGTCACCGCTCTGCTGGCACTGCTTGGCGCTCAGGCCCAGCAGATGGCTGCCATCGAGGGGGAAGCGCGTGACATGACCGCTTACCCCCACGGTCACTGGCCCGTCGCGGCACCGTGAAGTCCGGCGTTCGTCCGACGCCGGACCAATGGCCGGTGCGGTACTGGACGTGTGAATCTCCCGCATCAACAGGCAGGTGCACTTCATGTACGGATTGCGGGTAGTTCTCTGGGTCATCGGCATGGTGGCCTTGGGGAGTTCCTTCTTCGTGATGAGATCGGACCTCCCCAAGGCGGTCGTCGTTCTCTGCATGGTTACGGCCATCGCATGCCCGGTGGCGGCCGAGAGCCATGCGGCATGGCGGAAGCAGGGTGCCCGCCAGATGGAACAGCAGGACTGGTACGCCCAGAGCTTCGGTTCGATCGACGTGCTGCGGGCGGCCGTCGATGAGCCGGCCCTGCGCCGCATCCGCGACGAGAAGGGGTCTGCCAACGCGGTACGGGAGGTCAAGCGCCAGTTTCCCCGGCTTCCGTTGGACGTGGCAGCAAACCTGGTCAAAGCCCTGTGAGTTCGCAGGCCGCAGGCGGGTCCGGAGCGGGAGAATGTGCTGCGAGGCGGCGTGCCTTCCCTGAGTGCTTGTTGGTGTCAGGGAAGGCAGGGCCCTCGACATGACAGGTGGTGGTCCAGCGTGAAGTGGATTCGAGTACCGCTTTGGTGTGCCGCACTAGCCAGTCTTTACGTGATGATCTTTTCCTTTCATCTCCTTATGGACTCGCTGTTGGTGTTTCTCCTCTGTCCTGTGGGATTTCTCGTCCCATTCTGGGGCGAGAGCTACTTGCAGCGGCGGCGCCGGAAGGACTGGTACGGACAGTTCGGGTCCATCGATGCATTGCGGTCGATCGTGACGGACGAGGCGGAACTTCGCCGGATCCGCGACGAGAAGGGCGTGCTGGTGGCCGCACGCCGGTTCAGGCGCCAATTTCCTCGGTGCCCCTTGCCCGAAGCCCTGAAGCTGGTTCAGTCGCTGTAACCGGCCATGCCCCGGCAAGGGCCCAGCTCCGTGCGCTGATGGCGGGGTCAAGGAGTCGTGTGCCCGCACAGTAGGCCGGCCCGTTCTCGTACGCCCACTCTGGGTGATCCGTTCACGCGTCGCCGCCGGAGAGTTGAGCGCCGTGTGCCGGCCGTCCGGGACTCAATGAAGGAGAGCGTCGTGTTCACGCCTTTGAGAGATGCTGCCGGGGTGCTCTCGCTCCCCGCCGAGCGGGCACGGCGGGGCTGGTTCTACGTCGGCTTGGTCCTCGCCGGGATGCTGTGCCTGATTCTCCTGGAAGTGCTGACGGCATTTGTGGTCGCCCTCCTGGTCGCGGATGACGTCATGGATGCGGTGGGCTCGCTGGGAGTCCTTGGGTATGCGGAAATACCGGTGCCCGCGGCAGTAGTGGCCGTGTTGTGGCTGATCGTGCTCATGCGCCGGCGCTCGGGGCTGCGCATCGATTCGTCAGGTGTGAGCAAAGTGTGGAGTGACCGCACCCAGACCGTGCCGTGGGCGGTCATCGACAAGGTCCGGTTCAACAGCAGGCGGAGCTACCTGCTGTTGGTGCCGAAGCCGGGCGTGTACCCGGAGTCGCCGAACGGCGTCGGCGGGGAGCGAGTGATTCTGATTTATTCGCTCGGACACTCCTTCTGGAACCACCGGAGGCCGACGCACCCTGACCTGATCATTGACGCGGTCGAGCGGTTCGCCCCCGGAAAGTTCACTGACCCCTGGAACCCGGGCAAGGGCCGCGCGAACGGTGCGGGTGCCTCGCGGTAGCCGAGGTATGGGCAGTCCGGAGCCCCCCAGGTCTGGACTTGCGGGTCCATTTTTGTCGTCGCACAGTGGCTGTACGCCCTGATCGTGATGGGGCGACCCGTCCGGTCGAACGCCGCCGGCGGTCCGGCCGTGCGGTTGCGCAGCGGCGAACCACGAAATGGAGAGAACCATGTCTGTGCGGCTTGCGGGTAAGACCGCCCTTGTCACCGGAGCGACCAGCAACCTCGGGCGGGCCATCGCGGAGGCCTTCGCCGCCGAGGGGGCGTACGTCGTCGTCTCGGGCCGCAGCGCCGAGCGCGGCGCGGAGGTCGTCGACGGGATTCGTGCGCGCGGTGGCCGCGCGGAGTTCGTGCGGGCCGACCTGGACGGCAGCGCCGACGCCTCGCAGGCGCTCGCCCGGGAGGCCACGCGGGTGCTCGGCGGGCGCATCGATGTCCTGGTCAACAACGCCGGCATCTACCCCCGCAACACCACGGTCACCGTTGACGAGAAGACCTTCGACCAGGTCTACGGAGTCAACGTGAAGGCCCCGTTCTTCCTGACCGCCGCTGTCGCGCCCGCCATGGCGGAGGCCGGGGGCGGGGTCATCGTCAACCTGGGTTCCTGGATCGCGCGGCTTGGCATCCCCGGCGCCCTGTACAGCTCCACCAAGGGGGCGATGGAGACGCTGACCCGGGCCTGGGCCGCGGAGTTCGGGCCGCAGGGGGTCAGGGTCAACGCGATCTCCCCGGGCGTGGTCCAGACGCCCGCACCCGGCGAGACCCACCCCGGCGAGATCATGATGAAGGGCACCCCCTCAGGGGAGATGGGCACCCCGGAGGCCATCGCGAACGCCGCCGTGTACCTCGCCAGTGACGAGTCCTCGTTCGTGCACGGCACCGTGCTCGACGTGGATGGCGGCCGCACCACGGTCGCCGTCATCGCCGGCTGATACGGCGGAAGTCTGCCTCGGGAGCATCGGCGCTCCGGGGCGGCCGCCCAGCTCACGCCGCGGCGCCGCCCGCGCGGCGCAGGTCCGCGATCCCCTGGTCGAGGGCGGCGCGCAAGTGCGTGGACCGGCCCGTCGACAGCAGGATCGACACGCCCCCCTGGATCCCGGCCAGCAGCGCCGCCGCCCTCGTATCGGCATCGACGTCCGCGGGCAGCTCACCGGCTGCCCGCAGCGCCCGGATCCCCGCCGCGAGGCTCTCCTGCCAGCGGCGCAGCAGCTCGACCACGATCGCCCGCGCCCCGGGAGTCGAGCGCCCGATCTGGAGGAACAGCGAGCCGAGCGGACACTGGTCGCCCTGCGCCTCGTAGCGCCTGACCACCGCGTCGCGCCACTGTTCCCAGGACTCCCACGAGTCGAGGCGGCCCAGGTAGGGCTGCTGGTCCTCCAGGACCTGGTCCGCCTCGAACTGGGCTACGGCGACAAGGAGTTCGTCCTTGCCTGCCGGGAAGTAGTGGAAGAGCTGGCTCTTGCTGGTGCCGGTCCGCGCCATGATGTCGTCCAGGGTCGCCCAGGCGACGCCTCTCTCCCGCACCACCGCCGCGGCCCCCTCGACGATGCGGCTCCGCGTCGCCTTCCCCTTCGCCGTCAGCTTCCCGGGCACGAGCCACCTCCACGACCGTAATGGACCAGATGGTCCATTGTAGGTGCGGACACGGCGGAGGGGGCCGGCCCCGTGACCGGGCCGGCCCCCTCCGCCGTACTCGACAGTGCCCCGCTCAGTCCAGGTCCGTCGGCAGCCAGCCCGTCTGGATCAGCGAGGGCGCGCTGCGGCGGGAGACGAACAGGCCGCGGCCCGGGGGCAGCGGGCGGGCCTTCACGTCGCCGAGGAGTTCGCCCTCGCCGGGGTGGCCGGACAGGACGACGCCCTGGGCGCCGAGCTCCTTGAAGCGCTGGATGAACTGCTCGTACGAGGAGCGGCCGGCGCCCGCGCTGCTGCGGGCGATGATGAAGTTCACCCCGGCGTCGCGGGCGTAGGGGAGGTTGTCGACCAGCTGCGCCATGGGGTTGCCGGAGGACGTGGCGACCAGGTCGTAGTCGTCGACGATGATGAACGCCCGGGGCCCGCGCCACCAGCTGCGCGTGCGCAGTTGCTGCGGGGTCACGTCGGGGCCGGGGATGCGGCTGGTGATGAGGGTGTTCATGTCGTTGAGGTACGTCTCGAACGCGTTCTGCGTCGTCGCGTATCCGACCAGGTACGGCTCGGGCACGCACTCCAGCAGGCTGCGCCGGTAGTCACCGACGCAGATCAGCGCCTCCTCCGGGGTGTAGCGCTCGGTGATCTGCTTGATGAGCAGCCGCAGCAGGGCGGTCTTCCCGGACTCCGACTCCCCGAAGACCGCGAACAGCGGGTCGGTGTCGAAGTCGACCAGGACCGGTGCGAGGTTCATCTCGTCGATGCCGATCGCGATGCCACCGCTCGACCGCTCCGGGCCGCTCGGCAGCTCCCGCGCGGACAGCTTCCTGGGCAGCATGCGGACCTGCGGGGCGTGCGGGCCGGGCCAGTTGTCGGACGCGGCCCGGACGAAGGCGGTGGTGGCCTCGGACAGGTCGTCGCCGGCGCCCGCGGAGTCGTCGATGCGCGGCAGCGCGCCCATGAAGTGGAGCTTCTCCGCCGTCAGGCCTCGGCCGGGTGCGCCGACGGGGACGTTCACCGCGACCTTGCGGTCCAGCTCGGAGTCGGTCGGGTCGCCGAGGCGCAGCTCCAGCCGGTTGAGGAGCTGGTCCTTGAGCGCCGCCCGCATCTCCATGTACCGGGCGACGGTGACGACCAGGTGCACGCCCAGGCCGAGGCCCCGTGCGGCGATGTCCGCGACGACCGGCTCCAGGAACTCGTAGTCCGTCTTGAAGGACTGCCAGCCGTCGATGACCAGGAAGACGTCGCCCCACGGCTCGCCGGGCAGCCGGCCGGCGGCGCGGAGCTGGCGGTAGGTGGTGATCGAGTCGATGTTGTTGTCCCGGAAGAACTCCTCGCGCCGGTTGAGGATGCCGGAGACCTCGGCGACCGTGCGGCGGATCTTCTCCGGGTCGAGCCGGGAGGCCACCCCGCCGACGTGCGGCAGGCCGTCGACGGCGATCATGCCGCCGCCGCCGAAGTCCATCCCGTAGAACTGCACCTCGTGCGGTGTGTGCGTGAGGGCGAAGGAGCCGATGAGGGCACGCAGCAGGGTGGACTTGCCGGAGCGGGGGCCGCCGACGATCAGCATGTGACCGGCGGCGCCGGAGAAGTCCCGCACCAGCGGGTCGCGCCGCTGCTCGAACGGCTTGTCGACCAGGCCGAACGGAACGACCAGGTTGCCGTTCTGCCCGTACTGCGGGGCGTGGAGTCCGCGCTCGGGTGTCACCGCCAGCGGCGGCAGCATCTGGTCGAGGGACGGCGCCTCGGTGAGCGGCGGCAGCCACACCTGGTGGGCGAGGGGCCCCTGACCCTCCAGGCGGCGGGCGATGACGTCGAGGACGGTGTCCGCCAGCGCGTCGGCGGTCCGCTGTCCGGGCGCCAGGGAGAAGTCCGGATCGGGCTCCGGGTAGTGGACCGCCACCGGGGTCGCGGTGAACAGTACGGGGCGCCGGTCGATGGGGAGCTCCCCGGTGCCGGTGGTCGGGGCGACGCCCGGCCGGTAGGTGCCCGACACATAGGCGGCCTTGAAGCGGGTCATCCCCTCCGTGCCGAACTTCAGGAACCCGGAGCCGGGGACCGAGGGCAGGTGGTACGCGTCCGGCACACCCAGGGCCGTCCGGGACTCCGCGGCGGAGAACGTACGCAGGCCGATCCGGTAGGACAGGTACGTGTCCAGGCCGCGCAGACGGCCTTCCTCCAGGCGCTGCGAGGCCAGCAGCAGGTGCACGCCCAGGGACCGCCCGATGCGGCCGATCTGGATGAACATGTCGATGAAGTCGGGCTTCGCGGTGAGGAGCTCGCTGAACTCGTCGATCACCAGGACCAGGGAGGCCAGCGGCTCCAGCGGGGCGCCGGCGGCGCGCGCCTTCTCGTAGTCGGTGAGGTTCGCGTAGTTGCCCGAGGAGCGCAGGAGCTCCTGGCGGCGCTGCAGCTCACCGGTGATGGAGTCCCGCATGCGGTCGACCAGGGTGAGGTCGTCCGACAGGTTGGTGATCACCGCGGCGACGTGCGGGAGCTCGGACATCCCGGCGAACGTCGCGCCGCCCTTGAAGTCGGCCAGGACGAAGTTGAGCGTCTCGGAGGAGTGCGTGACCGCCAGGCCCAGCACCAGGGTGCGCAGCAGCTCGGACTTGCCGGAACCGGTCGCTCCCACGCACAGCCCGTGCGGCCCCATGCCCTCCTGTGCGGCCTCCTTGAGGTCGAGCATGACGGGCGAGCCGTCCTCCCCGATCCCGATCGGGACCCGCAGCCGGTCGGCCGTCGAACGCGGCCGCCAGACGGTCGCGGTGTCGACCGCAGCCGGGTCACCGATCCCCAGCAGGTCCGTGAAGTCCAGGTTGGCGAGCAGCGGCTCGTCGTCCTCGGCGCCGGCGCCCATCCGCAGCGGGGCGAGCTGACGGCCCAGGGCCTCCGCGGTCGCGACCGGCAGCAGGTCGGGCGTGCCGTGATAGGTGGCCGCCGCCGACTCCAGCCTCAGCCGGCCGGGCCGTACCGCTATGTTCAGCCCGCCGCGGGGCTCGTCCAGCTCCTCCGGGACGATCTCCACGACGGTCACGCCCTGCAGCCCCTCCGGGGAGGCGAGCAGCGACTCCGCCGGTACGAAGGTGCCGTCCAGTACGACGACGACGTGCGGCTGGTCCAGGAGCGGCGCCCCCTCGCGGTTGAACCTCGACCGGCCCGACAGGGTGTTCTCGAGCAGTGCCTCGACTTCCATCAGGTTGTCGCCGAACAGCCGCTTCGTGCCGGCCCCGTCGGACGACCCCGGCACCTGGGTGTGCGGCAGCCACTTCGTCCAGTCCCACTGGTCGGTGACGTCCCGGGATGCCACGACCGCGACCATGAGGTCCTCGGGCGAGTGCAGCGCGACCAGTCCGCCCACCATCGCGCGGGCGGAATCGCGTACCGAACCCGGGTCGCCCGACACCACGACGTGGTAGAAGGCGCGCAGCGACACCGCCATGGGGAGCCGGTCGAGCGAGCCGTGCGTGGCCAGGAACTGGTGCATGGCACCGGCCGACAGGGGCTCCAGCTCGTCCAGCGGTGCGGTGCTCGGAGCGACCAGCGGTGTCCACAGCTGCTGCGGGCCCAGACCGATGCGGACCTGCCCGAAGTCCTTGTCGGCGATCCGCCGCTCCCAGAGCCGGCCGCCCTCGGCGACCAGCGACCACAGCTGGTCCGGATCGGGGTGCAGATAGAACTGTGCGTCGCGCTGGGCCCGCGCGGTGCGGCGCACCTTGCGACGGGTCTGCGCGAGGTACTTCAGGTAGTCCCGGCGGCCCTCCGAGGCCTCGCCCTGGCTTCCCTTGCGGGCCCGCATCACCTGCGCGATCGCCATGGCCACGGTCGACAGCAGCATCATGACGCCCATGATCTTCATGAAGGGCTGCGAGCCGGGCATGAAGAAGAACACCACCGACGAGCCCATGCCGAGCATCGGCAGCAGCTGCATCGCCATACCCTCTTGCTGCCCGCGCGGCAGTTCGGGAGGCGATTCGAGCCGTAGTTCGGCCGTCGATGTCTCCGGTGGCATGGCTCGGGGCTGGCGCTTCACGACAATCTGGGTCACCGGCGAATCAATCCCTCAGTGCGGCCCGGAGAGTTGCGGGCCGGCACCCCCGTGGCAGCGACCTACCTCCGCGCGCCGACAATCCTACGTGTAGGCCATGGGAGGGACCCCGATAGGGTGGCGCCCTTGGCCTGGAGCGTGGTGTACAGCGAACGAGGGGATCCATCAGGTGAGTTCGACCCTGACAACCGGTTTTTGCCGCGTAACGGTCGTGGCGCCGGACAGCCGTATCGATGTCGCCCTCCCGGACGACGTAGCCGTCGCGGACCTCCTGCCGGAGATCCTGCGGCTGACCGGACAGGTCACACCGCCGGGAGCGCCTCCCGGCTACCATCTGGCCCGCCGCGACGGCACCCTCCTGGACGCCACCCACCCGCTGTCCGTCCAGCGCGTTCTGGACGGTGACGTCCTGCGGCTGCGGCCCTTCGCTGAATCGCTGCCCCCGGCCGTCTTCGACGACGTGGCCGACGCCGTCGCGTCCGCCGTCCGCCGGGACCGCGCGCTCTGGAGCGACCAGCTGTTCGGCGTCTCCGGCCTGTTCGGCGGTGCGCTCCTTCTCGTACTCATGGGCTTCGTGCTCTGGTTCGCGGACCCGGTCAAGCACGACATGCACGGCCTTCCGGGCATCGTCGCGGCCGCAGTCGGCGTACTGCTCGTCACACTGGCGGGCATCAGGGCACGCAGTTACGGGGACCGGGCCTCGGCGGTCGCGCTCGGCCTCGCCGCGCTGCCGCACCTGATGATCGCCGGGTCCGGGCTCCTCGCGCTCGACCCGGGCACCGGCATCGGGCGACTGCAGTTCCTGCTGGGCTGCGCCGCGGTGCTCCTCGTCTCGACCGGGCTCGTCGCCGCGATGCCGACCGGCGACGCCCCCTTCGTCGCCATCGTCTTCGCCTCGGCGGTCGGCACCCTCGCCACGTTCTGCGCGATCCTCACCGATTCCAGTCCCAGCGAGACCGCAGCCGTCTGCGCGGTCGTCGCGATCGGCGCCATCGCCTTCCTGCCCGGCCTCTCCGCGCGGGTGGCCCACCTGCCGATCGGCTACGCCGCCCCGCGCCCCACGACCGACGCCGACCTCGACAACGAGACGGGTGTCCTCGGCGAGGCCGACCCCGTCGACGCCGAACGCATCGCGGCCCAGGCCCGGCGCGGGCACGAGCTGCTGCTGGGCCTCGTCGGGGGCTGCTGCGTCGTGGTGGTCGCGGCCGCCGCCGTCCTGGGCTTCTCCAGCAACGTCTGGGGCCAGACCCTCGCGCTGGTCGCGGGCCTGGCCATGCTGCTGCGGGCGCGCCTCTTCCGCTACACCGCCCAGGTCGTCGCCGTCCTCGGCGCCGGCCTCGCCGCCCTGGGCCTGCTGGTCCTGGGCCTGTCGCTCAACCCGCCGGCCGACGCCGTCATCAAGCTCCTGACGGAACAGGACCGGGGACCGCTCGACATCCGCACCCTGTGGCTCGCCGCGGCCGTCACGGCCGGAGCCGCGCTGCTGGTCGCTATCGCGCTGATCATCCCGAAGAAGGGGCTCTCCCCCTTCTGGGGCCGCCTCTCCGACCTGGCCGAGGTGGTCCTCCTCCTCGCGCTCGTTCCCCTGTGTCTGGCCGTACTGGACGTGTACTCCTCGGCACGCGGGATGACGAGCTAAGGGCTGTCCCGTAATTGATGGCGGGTGCACGACGACAGCTGCGGCACCTCACCCCGTAGCCGGACGGAGCATTTATCCGTCGTCGCGCAGCAGACGGGCATCAGGGGCAAAGCCGGTTCCACAGGTGGCAGCCCGTCTGCGCGGGAAGACCCCCCCCGGCGCCAGGGGGTGTCAGCTGACTGCCTTGGGGAACCTGCCCGTGTCCTGCGCGAACCTGTTGAGGGTGAGCCGGCGAGGAAGTTCCGAGCGGCGCTTGATGCACAACTTTCGGTAGATCCGCGTGAGGTGCTGTTCGACGGTGCTCACCGTGACATGCAGCTTGCGAGCGATTTCGCGGTTCGAGCTGCCCAGCGCCGCCAGTTCGGCAACCCGCCGCTCGGCATCGGTGAGCAGCTCGCTGTCCGTCGAGTCACGCACCAGGGGCGCGCGGAGCGCGGGCCCGGACTCCGAGGCGGCGTCCAGCTCACCGAGCAGTGGGCTCGCGCTGCACTCGCTCGCCCTGAAGCGGGCCTGATGGGCCACCATCTCCGCTTTGGAGTAGTCCCCGGCGCGCCGGTAGCTGTGGGCGAGTGCCACCAGGGTCCGTGCCAGTTCCAGTTCGTTGCCGCTGTTACTGAGGTGCGTGGCCGATTCCCGTAGCAGTGCCAGACGGTCACCGGCCCGGCCGGCCCTGGCCAGAGCCCGCAGGCCGATGCCCCGGAGGGTGGACGAGGCGCCGCCCGGACGCTGTTCCTGTTCGTGTATCAGACGACGAGCCTCGTCCGCCTCTCCCATCTCCAGGAGCGCGAATGCCGCATCACTGCGCCAGGGAAGAAAGGTCGGGACATCGAACCCCCACGACCTCGCCGTCTCGCCACAGGCCAGAAACGCGTCGAGCGCCGCGTAGTGCCGGCCCGTCCCCAGGTAGTGACGGCCGCGGGCGTGCTGGTACACAAGGCCGAACCGGGTTCTGGCCACACCCGGCAGTCGCTGGTGCAGCAGAAGTGCCTGGGCCTCGTCGTGTCGCCCCGTGTCCGTGTATGCCTGGAGGAGCGTGGCCACCGGAAGCCCGACCCCCACCCCCCACAGCTCCGGAGACAGTGCCTTGAGCGCCGACTCCGCCATGGTGAGCGAGGCCGGAGGGTCGCCCCGCCGTATCGCCGTCTCCGCGCGCACCGCGGTCAGGATCGAGCTCCACCGGGGAATGCCGTGATCCGACGCGACGGCCTGGAGCCGCGCGCCCCACTGCTCGGCGAGTTCGTAGTGCTCGGAATAGGTGAGCGCCTGGAGCACCGCCACCGCGGTCTCCAGCGAGCGCTCGTCCGGACTTATGGCCTCCAGTATCTGCCTGCCCCACTGGACGACGACGTCCTGCGGTCCCTCGTCGAGGACCAGCTTCAGGAGGACGGCTCCGTGCTGGGGGCTGCTGCCGGTGAAGGTGCGGCCGGTGGCACGCCGTTGCGCATGCCTGCTGCCGAAGTGTGTCCGGACGTCGGGCAGGGGCCACGGCGTCGACGGGTAGTAGACACGGAGGAACTGCCGGGTCTGTTCCAGCGCCGTCGTGGTCTCGGAATCCAGTTTCGACCGGCCGGCCCCGACCCTCTGGATGACCTCGACGGCGTCCTGTTCGCGTCCGTCCCGCAGCAGATGGCGTACGAGAGTGAGTGCGCACCGGCCGGTCAGGGAGCCGTCGCGCACGTGGCCGAGCAGGGGATCGTTGTACATGGTCTGCTCGGACGGATTGTCCCGCCCGGTGGCATGCGCGAGATACGCCATGGTCCTCGCCCGGTCCTCGTCGGTCGGGCCGACCGCGTGGGCCAGTTCCAGGCAGCGCACGGCCGACCCCGCGTGCCCGGTGCGAAGCATCTCCTCGGCGGCGTGGATCAAGGGCAGACGTGCCCACGGTTCGGCCCGGCCGGCCGCGACGACACGCTGGGCGACATCGATGTCCGCGGCCCCGCACTCGTACAGCACCCGTGCGGCGGCCAGGGCCATCGCGTCCCGTTCCACGAAGGAAGGGTCCTGCAGAACGGCGGTCCCCACCACCGGATGCGCGAACCGGTCATCCTGGAACACACCCATGGTGCCGAGGGCCTCCAGCGCCGCCGAGCCCTCGCCCCGGTCCAGTCCGAGAACCCTGCTGACGTTGAACTCGCTTGATGACGGACCGAGGACGGCGGCGGCGCGGGCGGCGTTCAGGATCGTCGGGCCGCTGCGGTGGAGCAGGGACAGGGCGGTCCGGGCGAACGAAGCCGTCGCCGCGAGCGATTCCGTGCCGGTCCGGCCCGCCGTCTGACCATCGGCGGCCAGTCCGGTGGCCATGTCCGGCAGCTCCGCCATCAGAGCCCGTACGAGCAGAGGACTGCCGCCGCTGGCCCGATGGATCCTCTCCGCGTGGTGGTCCGCTTCGTCCGGTGCGAGGCGATCGGCGAGAATCCGGCGGACCCCGGCGGGCGACAGCATGGGCAGCGAGATCCGGTGAGCATGCTGAAGAGCCAGTAAGTCCA
The DNA here is from genome assembly GCF_003751445.1 of Streptomyces sp. 840.1. Taxonomy (NCBI): domain Bacteria; kingdom Bacillati; phylum Actinomycetota; class Actinomycetes; order Kitasatosporales; family Streptomycetaceae; genus Streptomyces; species Streptomyces sp. 840.1. The sequence goes on from NZ_RJUU01000001.1 coordinate 3,024,506, forward strand.
TGTCCGGTAAGGGGCGTTCGGCCGGAACCGACGTGCGTTCGGTCACCACCACGAGGACGCGGGAGGTCCGGGCGGTATGCATCAGCCGGAGCAGGAACCGATATGAGGTCTCGTCCGCGTGATGAAGGTCGTCGACCGCGATGAGCAGGGGATCGTGTGACGACGCGGCATCGATGAGCGCGCACAGTTCCGCAGTCACCCAGGAGGGGAGAGCCGGCCCGCCGGGTGTCGACCCGGCGTCCGCCGCCGGGGCGGCGCCGAGCAGCGCGCCGGCCCGTTCCCGGAGCTCGGTCGCGATCCGGTGCGGGCCCGCGAACAGCTGACGCAGCATCCCGCCGGGCACGTGGCTCTCCGCCGGAGTGCCGACGGCTCTCAGGACCACCGCGCCCGCCTCCTGCGCCAGGCGCTCGGAGAACGCCGACAGGAGCTCGCTCCTGCCGCACCCGGGGGGACCGTGGATTACCGCCGTGCCCCCCTCGCGGCGGACAGCTGCGGAGAACAGGCCTCCGAGCGCCGCCCACTGACTGTCCCGCTCGACCAGGTGCATGTGCCCTCCCCGAGGCCTCGTGGCATCACATGGTGGCCTGAGCCTTTGGAACTGTAGGTCATCGCTCCCCTTACGAGGGTGGATCTCAGCCAACGGTCAGGAGACCCCTGCGGGACCAGATCCCCTACGCATGCTCTGAGCTGCCATTTCATAGGAATTCAAGGAGCCACTAGGGGTTGGTGAGGGGTGGTGGGGTGCGAGTGAAGCACATAGCTTCGCGGTTAATCGGGGTGCCCGTTCCGGATGGGGGAGCGGCGCCCGTTGGCTGGGGAGAGGGTGGGTGCATGGTGCCGGACGTACGGTTCGACGACCTTGTGGTGGTGGTCACCGGCGCTGGGGGCGGCATCGGACGGGCCATGGCTCTGGCCTTCGCCCGCCGCGGTGCCCGGGTGGTCGTCAACGACCTCGGAGGCCCGCCGACCGGAGGAGACACCCCCAGGGCGGAACTGGCTCGAACCGTCGTGCGGGAGATCCGTGAAGCGGGGGGCGAGGCGATCGCCTCCACCCACACCGTGGCCACGCCAGAGGGGGGCGAGGCGATCATCCGTACGGCGCTCGATGCCTGGGGACGGATCGACGCGCTCATCGCGAACGCCGCCATCCTGCGGGACAGCCTCTTCACCCGGATGCTGCCCGAGGACTTCGACGATGTGGTCGCCGTGAACCTGCGCGGTGCCTTCTGTGTCATGCAGCCGGCCTTCCGGGCCATGGCGGAACAGGGCCACGGCAACATCGTCGCGGTGACCTCCGTGGCCGGACTGTGCGGCTCGTACGGAGGCGCCAACTACTCCGCCTCCAAGGCAGGGCTCGTGGGTCTCACCAAGGCCGTGGCCTGGGAGGGGCAGAAGTACGGGATCAAGGCCAACCTGCTCGCGCCCGGCGCACTGGACACCCGGCAGTCCGAGGCGTTCAACGCCACCGGCGCCCTGCTGCCGGGCCGGCCGGCCCCGGACGTCGAACCGGGCGAGGAGATGAAGCTGCTCACCGCCGACCGGGTGGCCCCGATGGCCCTGGTGCTGGCGCATCCGAGCTGCCCGGTGACCGCGGAGACGTACGGCGCGGCCGGCGGCTGGTTCCACCGGTACTGGACCGCCCACAGCGAGGGGTGGGCCGGGACGAGAGAACCCACCGCCGAGGACATCACCCAGCACTGGGAAGCGGTCCGGGGGCAGTCGCCGGCGGGCCGTGAGATCGACCAGGAGACCTTCCGGTTCGCCCTGAGCGCGAACCAGCGGGGGCTCGCCCCCCTGCTCGACCAGCAGCTGACGATCGACTGAAGGACGGGACATGGACATCAACATCGTGACGCCCGAATCGGTTCTGGACCCCTGGCCGTTGCTCGACCGGCTGCGGGAGACCGGGCCCGTCGTCCGCAGCGAGGCGATGGGCGGCGTCTGGCTCGTCTCCTCCTACGAGCACTGCCGGGAGGTTCTCCTGGACCCCACGCGGTTCTCGAACACCGTCTTCGCGTCCACCGACTTCGGACCGTGGTTCGAGGGCACGGACACCATGGTCCACACCGACCCGCCGGACCACACGCGGCTGCGCTCGATGGTGCAGAAGGCGTTCACGTACCGCTCGGTCCAGCAACTGGAGCCCCGGATCGCGGAGATCGTCCGGGAACTGCTCGACGCGCCGGAGTTCGTGACGGGCATGGCGTCCGGCGAACCGGTGGATGTGCTTGGCCAGTTCATCAGCGCCCTGCCCACGACCGTCATCTCCGAACTGCTGGGCATCCCCAGCAGTGACCGCAAACTCTTCTACCAGTGGGCGGAGGCCATGATGCGCTGCATCATGGCCGACCCGCGCCTGGTACCGCAGGCACACATCGATGCCGCGGTCACCAGCGGCCGGGACATGCTCGCCTATCTCCAGGCGGAGATCACCGCCCGGCGCAGGAGCGGTACCACCGACGACCTCATCGGCCGTCTCGTGCAGCAGAACACCGACGGGGCACTGTCGGACGACGAGCTCGCCGCGACCTGCGTCACGCTGCTCGTCGCCGGATCCGACACGACGTCGTCCACGACGACCACCATGCTGTCCCTGCTGGCGAGCCACCCCGAACAGCGCCGGCGCGTGATCGAGGACCGGGTGCTCGTGCCGACGGGCATAGAGGAGACCCTGCGCTTCGAGCCGACGGCCCGGGTGAACTTCAGAAAGGTGCTCGGAGACGTCGAACTCGGCGGACAACGGCTCGCCGACGGAGACGTCGTCTGGGCACTGGTCATCGCCGCCAACCGGGATCCGGCCCGCTTCGGAGAGCCGGACCGGTACGACATCACCAGGAACCCCAACCCTCATCTGACGTTCGGGCAGGGGCCGCACCTGTGTCTGGGTGCGCAGCTCGCCCGGATGGAGATCCGGCACGCCATCAACGCCTTCCTCGACCGCTGGCCGCACTACGAAGTCGCCGAGCGCCGCCCATCTCCCGCCTACGCCGCGCTGACCTGGGAGAAGTTCACAGTCGCCGGCGGGCGGTGACCCAACCTTGTCCGGAGTGGAAATGACGACCGAGACCCAGCCCATCGAAGTGGATTTCGACCCCTGGAGTCCCCGCCTCGCCGGGGAGGACCAAGACTTCTGGGCGGTGATGAACGGCCTGCGGGATCGTGGGCCGGTGCTCCGCAGCAGCGCCTACGGCGGGTTCTGGATCATCACCACCCATGAGGAAGTGCTCGCCGCCAACAAGGACTGGGAGACGTTCTCCTCCGCCCAGGGCGTGTCCCTGCCGCACAATCCCGGCGCCCCGCTGCTGGCCCCCATCGAGGTCGACCCGCCGGAGCACCGCGACTGGCGACGTCTCCTCAACCCGCTCATGTCGCCGCCGACGGTGGCCCGTCACGAGCCCGCCATGCGGCGCATCGCATCGGACCTGATGGACGAGTTCGTGGCAGCGGGCCAGTGTGACCTGGCCGTCGACTTCGCCTGGAAGTTCGTTCCGGCGGCCCTCTTCCAGCTGCTCCTCGGAGTCGCCCCGCAGGAGGTTCCGCACACCCGGGAGCTCGCACACCGCATCGTGTCGCACGGCACTACGCAGGAGGAGCAGAACCAGGCGTTCGCCGACCTGAGCGACTGGTCGCTGCGGTACCTGGACTGGCGCGAGACGCAGCCGGAGCGCGGCGACGTCGTCGACGCGCTGCTGCGGGGGGAGATGCGAGGCCGTCCTCTCACCCGGGAGGAGATGGTGCGCGCGATGATCCTGCTGATCGTCGCGGGAATGGACACCACATCCAACAGCATCGGTGACCTGGCGCTGCACCTGATCGACGACCCCGCCCTGACCGAGCTGTTCCGCGACAACGAGCACTCCGTGGAACAGATCGTCGAGGAAATGCTGCGCCACGGTTCGGTCTCCTTCGGGCTGTCCAGGGTGACCACCAGGGAGACGGTGGTCGCCGGCTGCCGGATACCGCAGGGCGAGCGCGTGTTCCTGCTGTGGGCGGGCGCCAACCGGGACCGCCGCGTCTTCCCCGACCCGGAGAGCTTCGACCCGTCCCGCGCCCCCAACCCTCATCTGGCGTTCGGGGCGGGACCGCACCGTTGCATGGGGGCCCATTTCGCGCGGCTCATGCTCAAGGTGGCGGCGACCGAGATCCACGCACGGATGCCCGGTCTTCGACTGCGTCCGGGCGCGCGGATCGAGCAGCCCCCGGGCCTCGTCCGCAGTACCCGTTCCCTCCCCGTGCTCTTCGAGCCGACGGCCGTGCGGGAGGCGCGGTGAAGCCCTCGGCACAGGCCCCGGCCCTGCCACCCATCGCACCCGACGACCCCGACTTCTACCGGGAACCGGAGCGCGCGTTCGGGTGGCTGCAGGAGCACAGCCCGGTCCATCCCTGGGTGTCGGCCAAAGGCAGGCCGATGTACGTGGTCTCCCGATGGGCAGACGTGCGCCAGGTGTCGGCATCCCCCGCACAGTTCAGCAGCGGACGCGGGCACATGATCGACCAGCCCCGCGCCGGCCACGGCGACCGGCCGGCCGACAGCAGACAGGACACACCCCTGCTGCACAACATCGATCCACCGGAGCACGACAAACACCGCAAGCTGATCAGTCGCAGCCTCACCGCGCGCAGGGTGGTCGGGCTCGAACCGGCCGTACGCAAAGTGATCACGCGGGTTCTCGGCGCTGTGCCCGGCAACGAGGAGATCGATGCCGTGAGCGCCTTCGCGGCGGCCGTACCGCTACGGGTGATCGCCGAACTGCTGGGTGTGCCGTTCGCCGACCTGCCGCTGCTGCGCGGCTGGTCCGACGAGCTCGCCGCCACCTCGGACGCCGAGGGCGCGCGACCACGACAGGAGGTGCTGTCCGAATTCTTCGACTACCTGGACATCCTCATCGCCGAACGGCGCCGCTGTCCCCGGGACGACCTGATCACCTCCCTGGCGTTCGCCGAGGTCGAGGGTGAGAAGCTCTCCCACCCGGAGCTCCTCATGCACATATGGACGGCGCTCGTGGCGGGCAACGAGACCGCGCGCAACGCCATCTCCGGTGGCATCGAGGCGTTCACCGGACACCCCGGCGAGTACCGGCGGCTGACCCAGGAGCCGGGAATCGCCGAGACGGCCACCGAGGAGATACTGCGCTGGACCACACCCGCGCGATACGGCGGCCGCACCGTGGTGCGTCCGGTGCGACTGGCTGGACGACAACTGCACGCCGGCGAATACGTGTTGATGCTCTACAGCGCGGGCAACCGCGACAGCCGGGTGTTCCCCGACCCCTACCGCTTCGACATCGGACGTGACAGCAGCCGGCTGCACCTCTCGTTCGGCCACGCCACCCACTTCTGCGTCGGTTCCCAGCTCGCCCGGCTCGAACTGCGGATCCTGCTGGAGGAACTCGCCGTCCGCTACCGCGGCATCTCGGCGGCCGGACCCGTGGAGCGCACCCGCAGCCCCATGCTCAACGGCTACGAACGCGTCCCGGTCGTGCTTCATGTCTGACCCGGTGACGGCCCGGCGACCCGGGGACCGGCTTCCCCGGCGGTTGATGACCGTGGCGTGCACGACGCAGTTCGTCGTGGTGCTGGACGTCTCCGTCGTCCATGTGGCACTGCCTTCGGTCCGTCAAGACCTCGGGTTCTCCACCGAGGGGCTCCAATGGGTCGTCACCGCCTACATGCTGGCGTTCGGCGGGTCGCTGCTGCTGGGCGGCAGGCTCGCGGATCTGATCGGCCAACAGCGCGCGCTGCTGGGTGGAATGGCCCTCTTCGCCACCGCGAGTCTCGTCGCCGGCCTGGCCTGGGGGCCGGGGGTGCTGATCTCCGCCCGCGCCGTTCAGGGCATCGGGGCCGCGGTGCTGTCCCCCGTCTCGCTGACCCTGCTCACCAGCGAGTTCCACGACGCGAATCTCAGGGCGAGGGCACTCGCGGCCTGGGGCGGGGTGGCCGCCGCGGCGGGCGCGGCCGGTGTCTTCGTGGGCGGACTCGTCACGCAGTACCTGAACTGGCGCTGGACGATGCTCATCAACGTGCCGATCGCGCTTCTCGTCCTCGTGCTGGCCCGGGGCACTGTGGCCGGCCGGACACGGGGCGCGGCGTGGCGCACCCCGGACATCGTGGGGGCCCTGGCTGTGACGGCGGGCCTGGTCGCCTGTGTCTACGGCGTCGAGCCGGGACGCCGACCGGTGCTCGGTGCGGGGCTGGCGCTGCTCGCCTTCTTCGCGGTGTGGGAGGCCCGGGGGGCCCGTGAGCCGCTGCTGCCGATCCCCGTGCTCCGCAGCCGGTCCGTTTCCGTCGCGAACGTGGGGATGTTCCTGACCGCTGCGGCCACCTTCTCGATGTGGTTCTTCCTCTCGCTCCATCTCCAGAACCAGCGCGGATTCAGCCCGCTCGAAACCGGCGCGGCCTTCCTCCCGCAGTACCTGGCCATCGTGGCGGGAGCGCAGCTGGCCGCCCGCCTGCTGCCGGCGTACGGAGCCAAGCGGATGCTGGCGATCGCGGCGCTGCTCCAGTCGGCCGGCTTCGCCTGGCTGTCCGCTGCGGGTCCGCACAGCCCGTTCCCCGTACACATCCTGCTGCCCGGTCTCCTCGTCACCCTGGCCCTCGGGCTGGCGAGCACCCCTCTGACCCTGGCGGCGACCAGTGGGGTGGCGGCGGACCGGGCCGGCACCGCCTCCGGGCTCGTCAACACCTCACGCCATCTGGGCGGTGCCATGGGCGTCGCGGCGCTGGCCGCCGTCGCCGGGCAGCGGCCCGGGGGAGTGGACCGGATCTTCCGGACCGACGCTCTGCTGCTGGCCGCCGTCGCAGTGCTCGCGCTGCTCCTGCCCGAGCCATCCGAGAGAAAGGACTCCAGTGAACCAGCCTGATGCCCTCGAACGATTCCGGCTGACCGGACGTACCGCTCTGATCACCGGGGCGGGCCGGAACATCGGTGCTGCCATCGCGTCGGGCTACGCTCAGGCCGGCGCCGACCTCCTCCTCGTCGACCGTGACAAGGAAGCGGTGGAAGACGTCGCCGAGTCCATCCGCGCCTCGACCGGACGCGTCGTGGCCACCGTGCACCGCGATGTCGGCGCCGCCGACATCGTCGACCAGGTGGCCGGCGCGGCAGAGGCGCACTTCGACGCGGTGGACATCCTGGTCAACGGCGCGCTGGCCTTCGGGGCCACCGGTACGCACAGCGCCGATGTGTCGACGGCGCAGTGGCAGGACGCGCTCGACGTCAATGTGCTGGCCCCGGCGAGACTCTCGTCGCTGTTCGTCAACACGTTGGTGAAGGGCGGTCCGGGCACCATCATCAACCTCCTCTCGGGAGCCGGGTTCGCACCGGTTCCGCTGGCAGCGCCGTACAGCATGTCGAAGGCGGCCCTGTGGATGCTCACCCGGTGTTTCGCCAAGGACTGCGCCCCGCGCATCAGGGTCAACGGGCTGTGCCCCGGGACCATTTCACCGGACGGCGTCGCGCGCACGGAGGAGCTCCGCAAGGCGACCCCCATGGGCCGGGGCGGACGTGCGGACGAGGTTGTCGGCGCGGCGATCTACCTGGCGTCGGATGCGTCCGGCTACTCGACCGGAGACGTTGTCTATGTGAACGGAGGATTCACCGGACTCACTGGCTACAGCGACGAGATCATCGGCTCGGACCCCGTGGGCCGTCCGCGTACCGGGAGGCGTTCGGCGGGATGACGACAGTCGCGCAAGAGACGATCGGGGAACGGATCGAACTGCTCAGGCGCCGACGAGGACTCTCCCGGCAGACCCTTGCCTCGTTGGTCGGACACAGCTCCGAGTGGCTGCGGCAGGTGGAGCGCAAGGGGCGGGGGGTGGACCGGCTGTCGACCCTCCTGCGGCTCGCCGAGGTCCTTCAAGTGAAGGACGTCGCGGCCTTCATGGGGGTCGCAGTGCCGGGCCGGCGGGTCGACGAGCCGACGTTCGGAGCGGCGCCGGACATACGGGCGGCGCTCCTCGGCCACCGCGCGGCGGTCCGCGCGGGTGGCCACCGGCCGGGCGACATCGACCGGCTGGCCTCGGAGGTGACCGAGGCCTGGACGTGGTGGCGGCAGTCCGCGAGACGCTGGTCCGCCGTGCGAACGAGCCTGCCGGGACTGCTGGAACGGGTCTGCGGACCGCACATCGACCGTGCGGCCCCCGAAGCACTCCGACTGAGCGCCGAAACACATCGGCTGGCCGCCGCCTACCTGCACAGTTCGGGGGACCTGTCCCTGGCCCTGCTGGCGACGGACCGGGCGCTGGCCGAAGCCAGGCTGGCCTCGGCGCCCCTGACCGAGGCGGCATGCCTTCAGGGCTTCGGCGATGTACTGCTGCGTCTTCAGGCGCCGGCCGAGGCCTGCGAGATGTGCGTCACGGCGGCCGACGCCCTGGAGCTGTACGACGGTTCCCCCGCCTGCGAGACCACCGCGGCCCGCGTACGGCTGTACCTCACCGCGGCCGAGGCGGCGGCGTTCGCCCGCGACCACCACGGCGCCGAGCGGTTGCTCGACCGGGCCGCCATGCTGGTCCAGGACGCACAGGACATGACGTCGGTGCCCAGTCCCGTGCCCCCGGGGACGACGGCGCCCGCCCGGCCGGTGGACGTGGCGATCTACCGTGTCCGGGTCGAGGTCGTGCTCGGCCGTTCGGGCAAGGCGCTGCGGCTGGCCGAACACGTCGGCAGTGTGGACACGCTGGACCGTGAGGGCCGGGCCCGGTTCTATCTGACCCTGGCACGGGCCCACCTGCATCAGCGTAATCAGCCGGGCGCGGTGCTGGCACTCATGCAGGCGGACCGGGCCTCGCCCGAGGAGGTCCGGTTCAACGTCTACGCGCAGCACCTTCTCAAGCAGGCGATCGGCCAGGACAGCGTCACCGTTCGCCACGACCTGTACCGTCTGGCCGAACGGGCGGGTCTGCTGTGACGCTGTTCGCGCAGCCGTGCCGTAGACCGTCGCACACCACACTCAGTACCCGTTGTGGCACGGCCGCGCCACCGTCGTTGCGGTTGCGGGCCAGTATCAGCCCGGTGATCAGGGCCATCAGGTCGGCGACACTGATGTCGTCGCGGACGGCCCCCGCCTGCTGCGTGTTGAAGAGCAGCTTGCCGATGCCCCGCCGAAGGCGCCGCCTCGCCCGGGGCACGGCGGCGGAAGCGTCGACGTCCTCCCCGGCGAGGGCGTCGACCATGTCCCTGCGGACGCTGCCTTCCTCGATGGTCAGGGAGAGGAACTGGAAGAACGCCTCAGCGGGGTCGTCCGAGTCCGCCAACTTCTCCGCATGGTCGACGAGTTGCTCCAGGCGGCCCAGCACGATCGTTTCGAACAGCGCTTCCTTGCTCGTGAAGTGCCGGTAGATGGTGCCGGAACCCACACCCGCGCGCCGGGCGATCTCGTCCAGGGGCACGCCGAGACCCTCCGAGGCGAACGCCTCCTGGGCGGCCTCCAGCACCCGGGCACGGTTGCGCCGGGCGTCCGAACGCAGTGCCGGCCCGAAGCGGGACGTTGGTTCCGCTTCTTCTTCCTCGGGGTGCAGATCTTGCGCGCTAATGTCCATGTTCATGCGTGTTCTCCGTGGTGATTGCCGTTGACAAGCGGGGAGTTGGTTCCGTAAGTTCGGCCGGGATCGAATGTCCGGATTCTAGGATGCGCAGAAGGAAAACGGATCCGAGGGCCGGGAAGACAACCACGGGAACCTGAGGGAAGGGCCCTGGATTTGAACTCGTCACTGATTCCGCGGCGTCGGCCGGGAAGCGCCGGCCTTGAAGTCTCCGCGTTGGGACTCGGCTGCATGGGAATGAGTCAGACTTATGGAGTTCCGGACGACAAGGAGTCGATTGCGACGATCCATCGGGCACTCGAACGAGGCTGCTTCTTCTTCGACACCGCAGAGTCGTATGGCCCCTTCGTCAATGAAGAACTTCTGGGCCGCGCGCTCCGTGGCCGCCGGGACGAGGCGGTCATCGCGACGAAGTTCGGGTGGGAGTACGAGGGAACACGACGCGGAGAGCTGAACAGCAAGCCCGAGCACATTCGCAAAGTGGTCGACGAATGCCTGAGGCGGCTGGAGACCGACCGGATCGACGTCCTCTATCAGCACCGCGTGGACCTGGAAGTCCCGATCGAGGAAGTGGCCGGCACGGTCCGCGAGCTCATCCAAGAGGGAAAGGTGCTCCACTTCGGCCTGTCGGAGGCCGGCGCCGGAACGATCGCCCGCGCCCACGAGGTCTGTCCCGTGGCCCTGCTCCAGACGGAGTACTCGCTCTGGGAGCGCCACATCGAGCGGGAGATTCTGCCGGCGGTCCGGGAGCGGGGAATCGGTCTCGTGGCCTACTCGCCCCTGGGGCGTGGGTTCCTGACCGGTACGGCGCTGCCGGCGGAGGAGTATCCGGAGTCGGACTACCGCCGCTACGACCCCCGGTTCCAGGGGGACAACTTCACCGCCAACTCGGTGGCGGCATCGGTGGTGCGCGAAGTGGCCACGAAGCACGGGGCGACACCGGCCCAGATCGCCCTCGCGTGGCTGCTCCACCGGGGCGAAGACATCGTGCCCATTCCCGGAACCAAGCGCAGGGTCACGCTGGAGGAGAACCTCGCGGCCGTGGACGTGGCGCTCGACGCCGAGGACCACCAGCGGCTGGACGAGGCGCTGCCTCCGGAGGCGGTGGCGGGAACCCGCTACCCAGAAGCTGTCATGCATATGAACGGCCGCTGACAGTCATTGAACGAAAAGAAAGAAGAAACGGGGAAATCATGTTCCGCAGGCTGGTCATATCTTTCGTGGCGATGGCGACAGCCACGCTCGGAGTCACCGGGACGTCGAGTGCGGCCGCTCGGACGCCCGTGCCGGCAGGACCCACCACACTTCAACTGCCGGACGGCTTCCACCCGGACGGCATCGCCATCTGCCCGCAGGAGCACCGTGCGTACTTCGGTTCGCTGAACGACGGTGCTGTCTACCGGGTCGACCTGTCCACCGGCCAGGGTGGCTTACTCACCCCGGGGACGGGCGGAATGGCCACCGGCATGAAGCTCGGCGAGGGCCACAAGCTGTATGTCGCGGGCGGGTCGGTGGGCGACGGCCGGATCGTGGACAGCGGGAGCGGGAAAGTGCTGGCCGACTACAAGTTGCCGGCCACCACCGGCTTCATCAACGATGTCGTCCTGACCAAGGACGCCGCATGGTTCACGGACTCGTTCAACCCCGTCCTGTACAAACTCCCGCTGCACGCGGACGGCTCGCTGCCCGCGCAGAGTGAGCTGGTCACCCTGCCGCTCACCGGCGATCTCCAGTACCTGGACGGGTTCAACGTGAGCGGCATCGCGCCCACACCCGACGGAAAAGGCCTGCTGATCGCTCAGATCAACACCGGGAAGCTCTTCGAGGTGAACACGGCCAGCGGAGCGACTCACACCGTGGACACCGGGTCCGAGACACTGACCAATCCCGACGGAATGCTTCTGGTCGGCCACACTCTCCATGTGGCCGAGAACCGCATGAACGAGGTCGCGTCGCTGAAGATCGACGATGCCGGACTGCACGGCGAAGTCGTCCGGCGCACCACGGACCCTCGCTTCGACATCCCGACCCGCATCGCGGCGGACGGAGATCTCCTCTACCTTCCGAACGCGCGCACGACGACTACGCCCACACCGACCACGCCCTACACGGCGGTGGCGATTTTGAAGCCGTGAACTGTGGCTCCGGGCAGGCCGGCCCGACGGGTGCCCGGTTCCGGAGCGCGACACACATAACTCCCCTCCACGGCAGCGCGTTATCCCGAAGCTCTTCGGGATAACGCGCTGTTTTCTTTTCCATGGTCGAGCCAATTCTGCGGCCGAAGGAAAGGGGCAAATGAATTTGTCATTCCGGACGCGCTGATCGGCTTTCCTGGAGACACAGCCCCTCGGTGGAAACGGGAAGGTTCATCAGTGAACGCCTACATACAGACAGAAACTCTGGCTGTGCGGTCCGTCGACCTGTCCCTCGCATCCGGTGAAGTGATGGTGGCCGATGGAATCAAGGGGGAGGACCCGCAGGACTTCCCCCGGTCCGGAATCTCTCTGCTTCTGCGAGGAGAGCTGCGGCGTCGGGGCTTCCACGTGCGCACCGGCCCGCTGTGCGCCACGGGTACAGCAACTCCCGGTCATCCCGTACTTCACCTGGCCCGATGCACCCCGCCGGGGGCGGGGAAGCAGGTGCTCGGCGTGGTCACCGCCCCGGGTGACGAGACGGCGGCCGCTGCGGTGCGGGACGTGTTCGGACAACTGGAGGCCGCGTTCCGGCCGCGCACCGTGCTGCTCGCCTCACCCAGGTCGTTCTGCGCGGGTGTCGACCGTGCCATCGAGATAGTGGAACGGGTACTGGCCGACCGCGGCAGCCCCGTCTACGTCCGCAAGCAGATCGTGCACAACATCCACGTCGTACGGAGCCTGGAGCGACGGGGCGCCGTGTTCGTCGACGACCTCGACGAGGTGCCCGCCGGCGCGACCCTCGTGTTCTCCGCCCACGGTGTCTCCCCGGAGGTCCGCGAACACGCGGACGCACGCCGCCTCGACGTCATCGACGCGACCTGCCCCTTGGTCACGAAGGTCCACGCGGAGGCACGGCGGTTCGCCCAGCACGGCGACACCGTGGTCTTCATCGGGCACGCGGGCCACGAGGAGACGGAGGGAACCCTCGGAGAGGCACCGGACAGCATGGTGCTGGTGGAGAGCGTGGCCGACGTGGCGGCCCTGAGCGTCCCCGATCCGGACCGGGTCTCCTATCTGACCCAGACGACCCTGGCCGTCGACGAGACGGCCGGAATCGTGTCCGCACTGACGGAACGCTTTCCGGCACTACGGGCCCCCCGCTCGGAAGACATCTGCTACGCGACGACCAACCGGCAGGAAGCGCTGCGCGCCGTCGCGGCCGCCTCGGACCTGGTGCTCGTCGTGGGGTCGGTCAACTCGTCCAACTCACAACGCCTGGTGGAACTGAGCACTCGCCAGGGCACCACGGCCCAGCTGATCGACGACGCTTCGGAGATCGATCCCGCCCACCTCCGGGAGGCCGCAGTCGTAGGCCTCACCGCAGGGGCGTCGGCGCCGCCCGAACTGGTGGAAGAAGTGGTCGACGTGCTGGCCGGCCTCGGAGCAGTGACGGTGAAGGAGCGAGAAGTGACCCGAGAGAACGTGCATTTCGCACTGCCCAGGGCGGTGGGCGCCCGATGAGTGTGAAGACCCCCGAGCGGCGTTCGACCGCCCTGCTGGACACCATCGATTCCCCCGACGACCTGCGTGCCCTTCCCGCGGACCGGCTGGAGGAACTGGCCGAGGAGATCCGTACCTTCCTGATCGACACCGTCACCGGCACGGGCGGGCATCTCGGTCCCAATCTCGGCGTGGTGGAACTGACCCTCGCCCTGCACCGGGTCTTCGAATCGCCCCGCGACGTCATGCTTTTCGACACCGGACATCAGACGTACATCCACAAGCTGCTCACCGGGCGCCGGTCGGCCTTCGACAGGCTGCGGCAGAAGGACGGGATCTCCGGCTACCCCTCCCGGCGGGAGTCCGTCCACGACATCATCGAGAACTCCCACGCCTCCACGGCGCTGTCGTACGCGGACGGGCTCGCCAAGGCGCACGCGCTGGCCGGTACGCCGGAGCGGAGGGTCGTCGCCGTGGTCGGTGACGGTTCGCTCACCGGGGGAATGTCCTGGGAGGCGCTGAACAACATCGGCGCGGCCCCGGAGCGCCCGGTGACGGTCGTGCTCAACGACAACGGGCGGTCCTACGACCCGACCGTCGGTCTCTTCGGCCGAGTACCCGCCCACTCGGCAGGGCACACCAGCGGTGACCCGGGCGCCGACGCGGTGGCCGCCCTCTTCGTGTCCATCGGCCTCGACTACATCGGCCCGGTGGACGGCCACGACATCGAGGCGGTCGAAGCCGCTCTGCGCAAGGCGGATTCGGCACACAGGCCGACGGTCGTGCACTGCCGCACGGTCAAGGGGAAAGGCTATCCCCCGGCAGAGGCGGACGAGGCCGACCGCCTGCACGCCGTCGGAGTGGTCGACCGCGACACAGGCAGGCCGCACTACCGCACCGCACCCACCTGGACCACGGTCTTCGGCGACGAGATGAAGGACATCGGGGCCGAGCGCCAGGACATCGTGTGTCTCACCGCCGCCATGCTGCGGCCCACGGGTCTGCTGCCGTTCTCCGACGCGCACCCGGACCGGGTCTTCGACGTGGGCCTCGCCGAGCAGCACGCCGTCACCAGTGCGGCCGGGCTCGCGACCTCGGGCCTGCACCCGGTGGTGGCCGTCTACGCGACCTTCCTCAACCGTGCCTTCGACCAAGTCCTCATGGACGTGGCCCTGCACGGCCTCCCCGTCACCTTCGTCCTCGACCGTGCCGGTGTCACGGGCCCGGACGGAGCCAGCCACCACGGCCTGTGGGACTCATCGCTCCTCTCCCTCGTCCCCGGACTGCGCCTGGCCGCACCCCGCGATCCCGCACGGCTGCGGGAACTGCTGCGTGAGGCGGTGGCCGTCTCGGACGGACCGACGGCCATCCGCTTTCCGAAGGCGTCGGCGGGGCCGGACATCCCGTCCCTGGAACGGGTCGGTGCGACCGACGTACTGCACCGAGCAACGGGCAGTGAAGTCCTCGTCGTCGCCGCGGGGCCGCTCGCCCTCGACGCCCTGGAAGCCGCCCGCACACTGGGCGAACACGGCGTCGGCGTGACGGTGGCCGACCCGCGCTGGGTGTCACCGCTGGACCCGTCTCTCGTACGGATGGCACTGCGTCACCGGCTGGTCGTCACCGTCGAGGACAACATCGAAGTCGCCGGCCTGGGCAGCAGGGTGGCCCACGCACTGTCGGACATCCCCGGCGCACCGCGCAACTGCACACTCGCACTGCCCGCCGAGTTCGTCGCCCACGATTCCCGCGGCGCCATCCTGCGCAGCAAGGGACTGGACGGCTCCGCCATCGTGACCGCGGTACTCGACCGTCTCGGCGGCCACGGCACTCTCGACGAGGGGACAGACCGATGACCGGGACAGTCGCACTCCCGATTCCCACAGTGACACCCCGACTCCGCGCGCGGCGCGCCACCCGGCAGATCGTGGTCGGTCACGAGGAGCGAGCCGTGCCGGTGGGCGGCGGCGCACCCGTGTCCATCCAGTCCATGACGACCACGCTCACCGCCGACGTCAACGCGACGCTCCAACAGATCGCCGAGCTCACCGCGAGCGGCTGCCAGATCGTGAGGGTCGCCGTCCCGAGCCAGGACGACGCCGACGCGCTTCCCGCCATAGCCGCGAAATCGCCCATCCCCGTGATCGCCGACATCCACTTCCAGCCGAAATACGTCTTCGCCGCGATCGACGCCGGCTGTGCCGCGGTGCGTGTGAATCCCGGCAACATCCGCCGGTTCGACGACCGGGTCAAGGAGATCGCGCGAGCCGCGTCCGACGCCGCCGTGCCGATCAGGATCGGCGTCAACGCGGGCTCCCTGGACGATCGTCTGCTCCGGAAGTACGGCAAGGCCACCCCCGAGGCCCTCGTCGAGTCCGCGCTCTGGGAGTGCTCCCTCTTCGAGGAGCACGGTTTTCAGGACATCAAGATCTCCGTCAAGCACCACGACCCAGTGGTCATGATCAATGCGTATCGGCTGCTCTCCGAGAAGTGCGACTACCCACTGCACCTGGGCGTGACGGAAGCCGGCCCGGCCTTCCAGGGCACCGTCAAGTCGGCAGTGGCCTTCGGTGCGCTTCTGGCGGAGGGCATCGGCGACACCGTGCGGGTCTCGCTCTCGGCGCCGCCGGTGGAGGAGGTCAAGGTCGCCACGGCGATCCTCCAGTCACTCGGATTGAAGGAACGCCGGCTGGAGATCGTCTCCTGCCCCTCCTGCGGCCGTGCCCAGGTGGACGTCTACCGTCTCGCCGAACAGGTGACCGCCGCGCTGGACGGCTTCCCGTACCCGCTGCGGGTCGCGGTCATGGGCTGCGTCGTCAACGGTCCGGGCGAGGCGCGTGAGGCGGACATCGGTGTCGCGTCGGGTAACGGGAAGGGCCAGATCTTCGTGCGCGGAGAAGTGATCAAGACCGTGCCGGAGTCCCGCATCGTGGAGACCTTGGTGGAAGAGGCCATGAAGCTGGCCGAAGAGCTGCAGCTGACCGGTGAGGAGAAGTCGTCATGACAACAGCCACCGCCGTAGCGGGACCCCTCGACCTCGCCGCAGTCCGGCAGGCCGTCGACAGGACTCTGACCGAATTCCTGTCCGCCAAGGCGGAGTCCGCCGACTCCGCCGCGCTGCCCGAACTCATCGATGTGCTGAGCAGGTTCGTCACCGCCGGGGGCAAGCGACTGCGCCCCCTGCTCTGCGTGTGCGGCTGGTACGCGGCCGGTGGCGGTCCGGAAGCCGGTGTGGCGCTGCGCGCGGCCGCCTCGCTCGAACTCTTCCACGCCTTCGCTCTCATCCATGACGATGTGATGGACGGCTCCGACACCCGCCGGGGGCATCCCAGCGCTCACCGGGCCCTGGAGGCCACACGGGCAGGCGGGGACTGCGCGTCCACGGAGTGGTTCGGTGTGAGCGGCGCGATCCTCCTGGGTGATCTGGCGCTGGTGTGGTCGGACGAGATCCTCACCACCGCAGCCATGTCGGCGCAGCAGCACCAGGCGCTCCGCCCGGTCCTCGACGCGATGCGCAGCGAGGTGATGCTTGGTCAGTACCTGGATCTCCTCGGCACCGGCCAGGTGACCGGTGACCTCAAGGAGGCCATGGACGTCGTGCGGTACAAGACCGCCAAGTACACCATCGAGCGGCCGCTCCACGTGGGCGCCGTGCTGGCCGGCGGGCGGACGGCCGACCTGGAGGCGTGCAGCGCGTACGCCATTCCGGTCGGTGAGGCATTCCAGCTCCGGGACGACCTGCTGGGTGTCTTCGGTGATCCGCTGATCACCGGCAAGTCGGATCTCGACGATCTGCGCGAAGGCAAGCGCACGCCTCTGGTGGCCCTGGCCGTCCAGCGGGCCGACGAACGCCAGCTGTCCGTGCTGAAGGGCCTGCTGGGCAGGCAGGACCTCGATGCGGAGGGCGCCGCTTCCGTGCGGCGAGTACTGGAGGAGACCGGAGCCCGGCGGCGGGTCGAGGAGATGATCGCGAGCCGCTACGAGCAGGCCATGCGGGCGCTGGGCAGCGTGGGATTCCCGACCGCGGTCACGGCGGCACTCCAGGAGATCGCGCGAGCGGCGACGGCGAGGTCCTCGTGAGCGCCCCCCTCGGTCCGGCACGTCCGGCTCCGCTGTCCCGGCCGCTGGCGTCCGCGTGCCGCGCCGTCGTCAACGAGATACAGATCAGTTGCCGTTTCATCAGCAACGACGTGTGGACCACAGTGCTGCCGGCCACCGCGTTCGTCCTTGCGGCAGGACGCCACAGCGGACACTCCGGTGGTCGGATCGCCGTGGATTTCCTGTGTGGGGCGCTGTACTTCTGGCTCTACATCTACGGGTTCACCCTCACCAACCAGCTGTACGGGGTGGAGGAGGACCGCGTCAACAAACCCTTCCGGCCGCTGGTCACCGGCCGGTCCAGCTACCGCGGCGCACAACGCCGGGCCTTAGTAGTGCTGTTGCTCTTTCCGGTTGTCGCCTGGTGGTTCGGAGTCCTGTTCTGGGCCCTGGCATGGGAAGCGACGTATCTGCTGACCAATGTGGCGCGCTGGGAACGGCATTGGTTCCTGAAGAACCTCTCGATGGGTATCGGCGTGACGGTCCAGCTCGCTGCGGCCTGGTCGATCGTCACTCCGCTCACCCCGCTCGCCTGGCGATGGGTGATGACACTCGCCGTGTCCATCTGGCTGCTCATCCCGCTGCAGGACCTGCGTGACGTGAAGGGCGATCTGGTCAACGACCGCAAGACCTTCCCGATCGCTCTCGGCGAGCGGTTCACCCGCGTCTATCTGGCCACCGGCTTCGCACTGCTGCCAGTGGTCGTGCACCTGCTGCTGGTGGCTCCCGGCCGGTCGTCATGGGGGCTGCCGCTGGACGCGGTCCT
This sequence comes from Streptomyces sp. 840.1, assembly GCF_003751445.1. Taxonomy (NCBI): domain Bacteria; kingdom Bacillati; phylum Actinomycetota; class Actinomycetes; order Kitasatosporales; family Streptomycetaceae; genus Streptomyces; species Streptomyces sp. 840.1. The sequence goes on from NZ_RJUU01000001.1 coordinate 3,042,545, forward strand.
CGCTGCCATCAGCTGGCTCGTGGCCGTGCGGGTCGTCACCCGACGGGCACCGGAGGAGGACCACGTGACCTACCGGAGGTTCGAGCAGTGGTACACGCTCGCGCTGATCACCGCGATCATCGTGCTGTGACGGCGGTGACCGTCAAGGGCGCCCGCCGGAGTCCCGCCGGGCCGGCGCAATACGGCGATGCCGGCCGCTGACCGGCTGGCTGCTCACACCCGGCGGGCCCCCGCCGCTTCATCGTCCCGTCCCATTCATGGAGATACTCATGACGTATGTCATCGCGCAGCCCTGCGCCGACGTGAAGGACAAGTCGTGCATAGAGGAATGCCCCGTCGACTGCATCTACGAGGGCGCCCGGTCGCTGTACATCCATCCGGACGAGTGCGTTGACTGCGGTGCCTGTGAGCCGGTCTGCCCGGTCGAGGCCATCTTCTACGAGGACGACGTCCCGGAGGAGTGGAAGGACTACTCCGGAGCGAATGTGGAATTCTTCCAGGACCTCGGTTCACCGGGCGGCGCCGCCGTGCTCGGACTGATCGACCGCGACCCCCCGTTGGTGGTGCAGCTTCCCGCCAGGACGTGAGATTCATGCGGATGAGGGGCGGGAGCAGCAAGCTCGTGACGCACTACCGCACGCCATCTCGGCCTCGGCGAAGCCGGGGATGATCAGCCCGCGGCAGTTCGCCGACGCCGGCGGGCCCGGGACGTCCTTCGCGATCCAGGAACCGGAGAACGAGGAAGCCTTCAGCGCGCGCATGGAGTACGCCGCGGGGTCAGGCATGAGCGAGGCGGTCAAGGCGCTGAGCAGGCCCTCCCGCACCACCAGCCTGCGCGAGATCGGCTGAGAGCCGGCGGGGCGGCCCCACGCAGGCTCCCCGGGAGAGCCTCAGCCGAACCGTTCGTGGTCGGCCAACACCGCTCCGACCACGCGCAGTTCCTGCGCGGTGCGGGCCGGGTCCGTACCGACGCTCTTCGTCAGGTTCAGCAGCGACTTCCACAGCGACCACCCGCGGGCCCGTGCCCAGGTGCCGGCGTCCTGGCCGACGGCCTGCCGGAACGCCTCCCGGCTCTCCCCGGAGAACAGCCCCCACGCGATCACCAGATCGCAGGCCGGGTCACCGACCCCCGAGGTGCCGAAGTCGATGACGGCCGTCAGCTCCCCGTCGGCGACGAGCAGGTTGCCGGAGGCGATGTCGCCGTGGAACCACACCGGCTCCCCGCGCCAGGGTGCGGCGAGCGCCGCCTCCCAGACCGCGCGGGCCCGCCCGGTGTCCACGTGGCCCTCCAACGCGGCGAGGCAGCGCCGGGTCTCCGCGTCGTAGTGGCCGGGCGAGGCGCCCCGGTACCAGCTGTGCTCCCCGGCGAGCGGCCCGTCGGACGCGTCGCAGCGCTGGAGGGCGAGGATGAAGTCCGCCACGGCGCGCGCGAACCGCGGAACGTCGTCGATGCGGTCGAGGGCCGCCGTCTCACCGCGCAGCCAGCGGCGGACCGACCACGGATACGGATAGCCCTCGCCCGGATCGCCCAGGGCGAGCACCGGGGGAACGGAGACCGGAAGCGAGGGCGCCAGCCTCGGCAGCCAGTGGTGCTCCTTCGTCACGGCGGGGACGTAACCGGCGGCCGTGGGCAGGCGCACGGTCATCGCGTCGCCCAGGCGGTACGTCCGGTTGTCCCAGCCGTCCACCGCCACGGGCGTCACCGGGAGGCCGCTCCACCGGGGGAACTGGGCGTCGATCAGGCGCTTCACGAGCGCGGCGTCGATTCCGGCGCGGCCGTCGGGGTGGGGGGATGCCATCCGGCGATCATCGCGCCGGTGTCCGGGCAGCGCAACGAGATATCGGCGGCACGCCGGGGCCGCCCTCGCTGAGGGCGGCCGACCGTTTCGCACAGGCCGGGACTTCGTGAGGGTTGGCTTTCAACTCCCCTGGTGAGTAGGTCACTCACTTGGGTGACGTGATGCTTGGGACGACTCCGTGCACTATCTCCGGACATATGCTCCTGGCAATAACGACCTTGTGCTCGGGGGCACGTGGGCACGCACATCACCACAGGTCACCGCGTATCAGTACAGATCGATACAGATCGCCGCACTCGCAGGAGTCCCGCATGGTCAGTTCGCCCCATGAGGCGATGCACCGCATCTTCCAGGAGAACCCGGGCCTGTTCTCCCGTGTCTCGGAGGTACTGGGAATCACGATCCCCCCGCCGGTCTCGGTCACCGTGATGCCTACCGACCTGACCGAGAACCGCCCCGTCGAACGCCGTGTGGACACCCTGTTACGCCTGGACACGGAGAACGACGAGCCGCTTCTCCTGGCCGTCGAGGCCCAGGGCAGGAAGGACCCCGACAAGCCGGCGAGCTGGGCCTACTACCTGTCCTACCTGTACACGAATTACCGGCTCCCGCCGCTGCTGCTAGTCGTCTGCCAGGACCGTGCGACTGCGGAATGGGCCTCTTGCCCGGTCCCCATCGGGCCCCGTCAGTGGCCTTCGCTCACTCTGCGTCCGCTCGTCGCGGGCCCGCACAACATGCCGGTGATCACGAGTGTTGCCGAGGCCCGCAAGGACTTGGCGCTCACCACGCTGGCGGCCATCACACATGCCGCCGATCCGGACATCGGTGCCATACTGAAGACGCTCTGCACCGCTCTCCGGGACGTACCGGAAACCATCGCCGATCCCCTTGTCGAACTCACCGCACAAGGCCTGGGCAACCGCCCGGCCGCACAACAGTGGAGGAACCTGGTGGCCGTGGACCTCTCTTTCTACAAGTCCTTCATGGCAGAGGAGATCCGGGACGAGGGCCGGACGGAAGGCCGTACGGAGGGCATCGCCCAGAGCATCCTTCTCCTCCTCGCGCAGGCGGGCATCGACGTACCGGACGAGGTGCGCGAACGGATCACCACCTGTGGTGATCGGGACGCCCTGAACCGCTGGCTTCTGCGCGCCCCCACCGCCGGGGCGGCCGAGGACGTCTTCGGCGGCGAGTAGGCGGCCGCCCGCCCGGCGTCGTCGACCGGCAGGCCGAGCGGAGCCGCCTGGACAGCCGGTGCCGGGCCCGTCGACGGGGCGCCCGACAGGACGGCCCCGCAGCGAACGCGTTGCGGGGCCGTCGTGCGGGCCGCCTCAGCGCCCCGCAGCGAACCCCACGAACGCGGACCAGGCCGCGGGCCCGATGACCAGCGCGGGGCCGGCGGGGGTCTTGCTGTCGCGTACGGGGACGAGGCCGGGGAAGGTGTCCGACACCTCGACGCAGTTGTTGGCTCCGCCGTCGCTGTAGCTGGACTTGCGCCAAATGGCGGTGGAGAGGTCGGGGGTACGGCTCATGATCTGTGCTCCTCCAGGACACCCCTGATGAACGCGGTGGACTCCGACGGGGGCAGCGCCAGATCCCGGAGCCGATCGTAGGACAGCCGGTAGCGCGTCACGGCAGCCGGATCCTCGATCAACTCGGCGCATCCGTTGCCTTCCGTGTAGGCAACGGCGGACGTGTCGTCCTGCCACAGCAATGTCAGGGAGCCGTCCATCAAGTGGTGTGCTCCGACGGCGAAGGGGAGGACCTGTAGGGCCATGGAGGTCACCTCGCTCATGTCGAGGAGGTGCGCCAGCTGCTCGTCCCACGCCTTGGCGTCAGTGACCGGCCGCCGGAGCGCGTACTCGTCCATGATGATCCGTACGGACGGAGCCGGCTTGCGGTGCAGCAGCTGCTGGCGGCCCATGCGGGCTATCACCTGCTCCTCCACCAACTCGCCCTCGGTGTCGGTCTCCTGGGCACCGGACAGCAAAGCCCGCGCCACCTCCTCCGTCTGGAACAGACCCGGGATGCCGAGGGTGAACAGGTGCATGATGCGAGCCGTCGGCTCCAGCCGCATGAACTCCTTGTACCGGTCCTTGAAGACCTCCTTGCGCGCCACCTTCCAGAGCTGCACCAGCAGCCCCCCGGAGTCGTAGAACCGGTCCAGGTCCTCCATCACCGCGAGCTTGGAGAGGCGCTGGCTCACCTCCAGGCGGTAGAGGTAGCTCTTGTCGTAGCGGGTCTCCTCGGCGAGCTGCCCGAGCGACCGGCCCGACTTCTCCCGTAAGTAGCGCAGTGCCCGGCCGAGCGCTGCCCGGCCCGACTCCTCGTCCGTGGTGCCGGGTTCGTCCATCTGGCGCCCTCCGTTGTCCAGTGCGCGGGCAAGCGTGTGTCCCTGTCCGAGCGTACGGCGCGGGCGTAATCATCGGGTCACGATCCGTCATCGTCACCCGGTGGTGGGACGCCCCGTGCCCCCGCCGCCCCGTGCCCCCGCCCGTCAGGAGCAGTCATGTCTTCCGGTCTTCCTCCCCGTCTCCTTCCCTGGCTCTCCCCGGAGGGCAATCCGTGCTGGCTCAGTACCGACGATCCCGACAGCCGGATGTCGCGGCTGGCCGATGACATGGAGGACGAGCAGATCGAGTGCGGCGAGCAGGTGTGGGCCGGTTCGCGGGCCGTGCTGGCGGACCGGGCGGCGGGGGAGTGGGCGGTGCGGTCCGCGCTCGCCCGGACTTCGGAGTCGCTCGGGGACGTGCTGCGGATCGCGCACAGCAGGGGGCTCCGGATGGGTCGGGAATCCCCGGAGAATGCCGCGCAAAACTGAACCGAACCGCCACTTCGTACATACTGTTCCGCCCCATTGACCACAGGGTCATTCGATTACAGTGCTTCGCAGTCACCAAGTGGTTACGGCGCGGTCGCACTTGGGCGGAACCCGTCATACGCAGGCGGAACCGGTCGTATCCGGCGGTACGAGGGGGAGGGGCACGGTGAGCACAGGGACCACGGCTGTCTGGGGCCGTGCCGAGCAGCAGGACTTCCGCAGCCGGGTACGTGGCGCGCTGCTCGGCGGCGCCATCGGTGACGCGCTCGGCGCGGGCGTCAGCGGGCTCTCGCTGGAGGAGATCCGCGAGGCGCACGGCGCCGACGCCGTCACCGACTTCGTTCCCGCGCACGGCGGACGCGGCCTCGTCACCTCCGTCACGCAGCTCAACCTGTTCACCGTGGACGGGCTGATCCGCGCCCAGGTCCGCCGCGACATCGGCGCCTGGCACCCGCCCACCGATGTGCACCAGGCGCATCTGCGGTGGGCCGCGACGCAGCACGACTGGGGGCCCGACGAACGCCGCAAGGACAACGGCTGGCTTGCCGGGCAGGAGTGGCTCTACGCCCGCCGCTCGCCCACCCGGGAGTGCCTCAACGGGCTTGGCGACACCGTCATGGGCACCCTCGAACAGCCCAAGAACCCCGCAGCGCACGACTCGGCGGCGCTCACCCGCTCCGCCCCGTTCGGGCTGCTGGTCGGCTGGGAGCCGGAGCTCGTCCTCCAACTGGCCGTCGAGTGCGCCGCGCAGACCCACGGCCACCCCGTCGCCCTGCTCTCCGCAGGCGCCCTCGCCGTGATGGTGCACGGGCTGGCGCGCGGCGAGACGCTGGACGGTTCCGTGCAGCAGGCCCTCGCCCTGCTCGCCGAGCGTCCGGGCCACGAACCCGTCACCGGGGCGCTCCAGCAGGCGCTCGGTACCGTGCGCCAGGGGATACCCGGGCCCGCCCTCATAGAGTCCCTCGGCGCCACGGACTCCGCCGAGGACGTGCTCGCCGTGGCGGTGTACTGCGCGCTGGTGGGCGAGGACGTCCGGCACGGCCTGCGGCTGGCCGTGAACCACGGCGGGCCGTCGTCGGCGACCGGGACCCTGTGCGGGGCGCTGCTCGGCGCGCTGCACGGCGAGACCGCGCTGCCGCCGGCCTGGCTCGCCGAGCTGGAGGGCCGGGCGACGCTGCTCGAACTCGCCGACGACTTCGCGATGGAGATGACCCAGGGCGCCGCCCTGCACAGCCCGGTGGCCGTCGCGGCCGGCTGGCTGGCCCGCTACCCGCGCGGCTGAGGGCCGAAGGGGGCCGGCGGAGCGCGAAGAAGGGGTGCGGGGCGGGTTACGGCACGCCGCCGCATCCCGTAACCCACCCCGCACCCCCGTTCCGTAGAACCGTGCGGGTCAGTCCTTCGCGCCGTTCGCGCCGGTTCCGCCCCGCACGTTCTTCGTCTCCTCGGCGAGCGCCACGTCCTGCGGGCCGCCCTGTGCCGGCACGGCCGCGCCGATACCCGTGCCGTCGCCGTCCGTGTTGATCATCTCGATGACCGCGTCGCGCTCCGGAGTGTCCTCGGGCTTGATGAAGCCGATGACGATGTAGAGCACCAGCGAGATCGCCAGCGGCAGCGCCACCTGGTACTGCAGCGCCACGTCCGTCTTCGTCGAACCGTCGAGGTTGTAGTTGGTGAAGAAGAAGGCCAGCAGACCGGCCGCCCAGCTGACGAGTGCTGCCGTCGGTCCGGACTTACGGAACCGGCGCAGCAGGCCCAGCATGAACGGGATCGCGATCGGCCCCATCAGACCGGCGACCCACTTGATGACGACGGAGATGATGTCCTTGAACGTGGGCGAGTTGATCTGTGTCGCCAGCGCCATCGACAGGCCCAGGAAGCCCAGCGTGGAGAGCCGGGCCGCCAGCAGGCCCGCGCGGGCGCTCCAGGTGCGGGCGGCCTTGGAGAAGACCGGGGCGATGTCGCGGGTGAAGACCGCCGCGATGGCGTTGGCGTCCGAGGAGCACATGGCCATCGTGTGCGAGAAGAACCCGACGACGACCAGACCCAGCAGCCCGTGCGGCAGCAGCTGCTCGGTCATCAGCGCGTAGCTGTCGGAGGCGTCCGGCTTCTGTGCGTGGACCAGCAGCGGTGCGCACCACATCGGGAAGAACAGGACCGTCGGCCAGACCAGCCACAGGATGGCGGAGAGCCGCGCCGAGCGGGTCGCGGAGGCTGCGGAGTCGGTGGCCATGTAGCGCTGGGCCTGGTTCCACATGCCGCCGTTGTACTCGAAGGTCTTGATGAACAGGTACGCCAGCAGGAAGGTCACGGTGTACGGACCGGCCGTCGGGTCCGTGTGGCCCTCGGGCAGCTTGTCCCAGACCGTCCACAGCGTGCTGAAGCCGTCCAGTTTGCTCATCGCGGTGACCAGCATCGCGACACCGGCGAACAGCTGGATGATGAACTGGCCCAGCTCGGTGAGCGCGTCGGCCCACAGGCCGCCGACCGTGCAGTAGACGGCCGTGATGATGCCGGTGATGAAGATGCCCTGGGTGAGGGTGATGCCGGTGAAGACGGAGAGCAGGGTGGCGATGGCCGCCCACTTGGCGCCGACGTCCACGATCTTCAGCAGCAGACCGGACCAGGCGAGCGCCTGCTGGGTCTGGATGTTGTAGCGGTTCTTGAGGTACTCGAGCGGTGAGGCGACGTGCAGCCGCGAGCGCAGCCGGTTGAGGCGGGGCGCGAAGAGCTTGGCGCCGATGCCGATGCCGATGGCGATCGGCAGGGACCACGTCACGAAGGACGTGACGCCGTACTGGTAGGCGATACCGGCGTAGCCGGTGAACATCACCGCGCTGTAGCCGGACATGTGGTGCGAGATGCCGGACAGCCACCACGGCATCTTGCCGCCGGCCGTGAAGAAGTCGCTGACGTTGTCGACACGCTTGTGGGACCAGAGCCCGATCGCGATCATCACGCCGAAGTAGCCGATGAGCACGACCCAGTCGAGACTGTTCATGTGCCCCCTCCTGGGGTCCGCCTTGTGAACGAGTACGCACTTCGTCAGCACGGCCGTTCAGCGGGGCCCCCGTGCGGGAGCGGGGACATCGGGGATTGAACCGTCTGTCCGGGCTCCCGGTCAAGGTCTCCGGCGATCAGGGATGTGAACGCGGATCAGTAAGGCGAACGATTTTACGTGTTCTTGACTCGCGGGGGCGTTGTAGCGAACGTGACGGCGGCCACACCATGAGCAGGCACTTCGTCAGGCTGTGCAGACAACGAGGACACGTCCAGGAACGCCGAAGAACGCAGAGAGACCGCACGGGATGCGGGTCCCGTGCGGCCGAGAAGGAGGAGAACTGACGCTGCCCGGCTTCCTGTTCCCCCTGTCGAGGCGTCGGTATGCCGGCGCGTGGGCGCGTCAGCGCATGAGCTCACCGGCGTTGACCAGCAGGGACTGCCCGGTGATCGCCCGCGCCCGGTCGGAGGCCAGGAACACCGCGGCCTCCGCCACGTCGCCGTCCGTGGCCAGCTCCGGAAGCGCCATGCGCTTGGAGAGCCTCCCCAGCACCTCGGCCTCGGGCACCCCCTCGGTGCGGGCGGTGAGCTGTACGTAGGCCTGTACCGGCGGCCCCCACATCCAGCCCGGCAGCACCGTGTTGACCCGGATCCGGTGCGGGCCGAACTCCCGGGCCATGGAGTACATCGCGGAGGTCAGCGCGCCCTTGGAGGCCGCGTACGCCGCCTGCCGTACCTGGGACGGCGCGGCCACCGCCGACTGCGTGCCGATGACGACGACCGATCCGCCGCGCTCCCTCAGGGCGGGCAGGCAGGCGCGTGTCATCCGCAGGGTGCCGAGCAGATTGACGTCGATGACCGACTTCCAGGTGTCCAGGTCGGCGTCCTCCACCCCGCCGAAGTAGCTGTCCCAGGCGGCGACATGGACCACCGCGTCGATCCGCCCGAACCGCTCGACGGCCAGCGCCGCGAGCGCCTCGCACTGCGCCTCGTCGGTGATGTCGGTGGGCAGGTACGCGGTGTGCAGCCCCTCGGGATCGATCTCGGCGGCCGACTTGGCGAGGTTGGCCCCGGTGCGCGCCCCCAGGACCGCGTTGCCGCCGTCCCGCACGACGGTGGCCGCGATCCGGTGCCCGAGCCCGGCGCCCACTCCGGAAACGATGACGGTCTTCCCCGTGAGCAACATCGGTGCCTCCCGGCCCTGGCAGTTCTTCTGACGGGGCGTCAGAGTAGGTGGCTCCGGCGGAGTACGGAAGGGGAACGGCATGAGCGAGGAAGCACGGGACGAGGCAGTGGACAGGGCGGCGGGCGGCGCGGCGCGGGACGGCGGGACGCGGAGCGACACCTACGCCGAACTGGCCGCGCTGGGACCGTACGGGGTCCGCCCCGGCCACGCGCTGATCACCATGGTGGAACCGCACCCGGGCCACGAGTACGCGTACAACCGCTGGTACGAGGACGACCACTACTACGCGGGCGCGATGGCGATGCCCTGGATGGCCGCCGGACGGCGCTGGGTGGCCACCCGGGAGCTCCAGGCGCTGCGGTACCCGGAGAAGTCCGCGATCGCGACACCGGTCGGCGCCGGCTGCTACCTGTCCACGTACTGGGTGACGGAGGGGCGCTACGACGACCACATGAAGTGGACCGTCGGGATCAACAAGCGGCTGAACCGGGACGGCCGGGTCTACCAGGACCGCACCCACGTCTTCACGGCGTTCCAGGACCACGAGGCGACGGTCTACCGGGACGGCGCTGCGGGCCCCCGTGACTTCCACGCCCTTGACCACCCCTACAGCGGGCTCGTCCTGGAGGTGATCGATGCGGAAGGGCCTTTGCAGCGGGCCGAGTTGCTGGAGTGGCTGCGCTCACGGCACCTGCCGAAGCTGCTGAGCGGATCGCCCGCGGCGATGGTGACGGTGTTCCGCCCCACCCCGTTGCCGGGCGACCGGATGACGTATGTGAAGCAGGTCGAGGGCGTCGACACCAGGCTGACCCTGCTCTGGTTCCTCCAGGAGGACCCGCGGCAGTGCTGGGACGAACACTTCACCGGACTCGACGCGGCGGTCGCGGAATCAGGACTGGGGCGGGTGGAGCTGGTGGCACCCTTCATCCCGACCGTGCCGGGCACGGACCGTTACGTCGATCAGCTGCGCTGACGCCTGTGGGGCGGCCCGTGGGTGCGCCGCACTGCGGCGGCCTCGCGGTGAGCCCCCTCGGCCAGGACGGCGAACCGGGCGAGAGGGCTACCCACAGCACCTGGTCGGGTGCTGCGACAAGGCGTGGGAAATCATCGGTCAGGCGTCGAGGGCGCCCTTGGCGACATCGCGCACGAACGCGTTCCAGGCACCGGGGACGAAACCGATCGAAGGGCCCTCGGGCACCTTCGAGTCACGTACGGCAATCTCGCGCACGAGAGGGGACCTGACTTCGACGCAGGCGCCGTTGCCCCCGGAATACGACGACTTCGTCCACTTATCCGTAGCACCCTGACGAATGGCCATGTTCACTCCGGTTCAAAGAGTTGTGTGAGTGGCGCCAACGGTGTTCAGCTGGCGTGATCGACGCTACTCGCCAAGCTCCTTGTGTGAAGGGGCCATTCACTCGACCGGATGGCATATACCATGCGGGTCTTCCATTACGAGGCGGCGGCGGTGTACCGTGCCGCCGCCCACTCGTAACATCGCTTCTTTTCTCTCATTACGGACTACGTGGGCCGGTCGGCTCAATCGCCCGTCCGGCCTGGATTCACTCCGAGTTCAACCGGGTGTAGCCCTTCGCGATCCCGTCGATGAAAATCCGGGTCTGCTCCACATTCAGGGCCTGTGCCCGCAGGTGCTCGTACATGACGCTGTACCGCTGGACGTCGTTCGCCTTCTCCAGGTAGAGGTCGCTGGTGACTCCCTCGATGTAGACGACGCTGGAATCCGCGGCGTCCGGGAATTCCAGGATGGCGTACTGCCCGTTGATCCCGGGGTGGGCGCCCATCTCGAACGGCAGTACCTGGACGGTCACATGAGGCAGGTGCGACAGCTCGACCAGGCGCTCCAGCTGCTCGATCATCACCTGTTTGTCGCCGACCAGCCGGCGCAGCGCCGACTCGTCGATCACCGCCCACATCCGCAGCGGGTGCTCGGGGGCGTTGATCCGGTCCTGGCGTCGCGAGCGGACGCTCACGCGCTTGTCGATATCGGTCTGCGGCGCCTCCGGCAGCGCGCCCTTGATCAGGGCCTCGGCGTACTGCCGGGTCTGCAGCAGGCCCGGGATCACCTGGGGTTCGTACACCCGCAGTGACTCGGCGTCCGTCTCCAGACCGATGTACACGCTGTACGGGATGTCGCCGAAGGCGTGCCACCAGCCCTGCTGGCGGGAGTCCTTGGCCATCTGCATGAGCGAGTCGACGATCCGGAGGTCCTCGACCTCGTACACCCCGCAGAGATCGCGGACATCGCGCTGGCTGATGGAACGGCGGCCGTTCTCCAGGCGGCTGATCTTCGACTGCGATACGAGGAGCCGCTCCGCGACCTCCTCGGCGGTCATGCCCTTGATCTCGCGCAGGCGGCGCAATTCCTGACCCAACCGGCGTCGTCTGACGGTGGGATTGACGTTGGACGGCACGGAAACGGCACCTCCGGCTATGTAGCTGTGCGTATCTACTGCTCAGCAGATTGCCACCCTCGCCCCCGGCCGCGCTGGAAAACGCCCACACGCAGCGGCGCGGGGCAGCCGGTGGTACCGGCTGCCCCGCGCTTGGTGCGGCTCCCGAACCGGGTCTTTGGGGACGACGGTGCGGCGGTATTCGGTTGTTGCGGTGCTGCAGTGCTGCGGTGACGCCGTGGTGCGGTGCTGCTGTGCGGGTGCTGCGTCGGCGCTCGTGCCGCCCTAGTGGGCCGCTGTGTGCGCCATGCTGTCGCGACGTGACTGCGACTGGGCTTGCGGTTGCAACGGCACGCCGGCCGCCTGGTTGCGGCGCGGTTGTGCGACCGCCCCGTTCTGGACATCCATGACGGCATGCGCCACGAGGCCGCCCATCGGGTCGTGTCTGATCAGGTCCCGGAGCCGGGAGCGCGATGAGCGCCCCTCGTTCCCGGGGTACAGGTGCTTGCCGAGTCCGACCGCGTGGGCCAGTGCGGCGAGCGCCGCGGTCCGCGGGTCCGGCGGTACGCCGGTGCGGATCGCGCTGTCCAGCCGGGCCTTGATGTCCCGGCTTATTGCCGTGTCCGTCGCCTGGTAGCGAGTTGTCGGCAGCACTCCGCACATCTGGCCCGCCACGGCATGCACCATGCCGCACCGCTCCAGATGGGCGAGGTAGATCTGGCGAAGCCCCAGTCGGGGTCCGCCTATCCAGTGGACGGCCCGAACCGGGCTGCCGCGTCTGCGCAGCAGTTCCAGTGCGGAGTCCAGAGTCGGATCTCCTGTCGGCCGTGGCATCACCACGGCGATACGATCCCCGTCAGGGGCTATCCGTCCTGCCAGAGCCAGCTCTACTAGCTGTGCTCCGGCGAGGCCGAGGTCGAGCGACTGCGGCTGCGCTGTGGTACCCGTGGTCGGGTCCAGAGCGAGCAGCAGAAGCTCCTCCGGAATTGTTCTGCGGCTCCTGCCCATCCATGCCTCCCCGCGTGGATGAGTGACAGGGTGACCCCTCTCACATCTGTCTGTCGAGGGTGCCTGGGTGCTTTGTACTGGAACCAGTAGGTATGTCGTTCTCGTCTAGCAGCTCAGCCGAGGGTTCACACGGGACACTGGTAGATGGTTCGGACAGCGCGGGGATGTCCCCGTGCCGCATGGAGGAGGCATCGGTGGCGGGCGAGTCCCCCGACAAGTCGGAGCAGCAGAAGTCGTCGGGAACGGCTCGGAGCGAGCACGATCCGCGGCTCTCGGTGTTCCGCGAACCCGCCTCACCGGCGGAGTCCGGCGGCAGGACGGACACGGCGACGGCCGTCTTCGGTACGCAGCGGTCCGAGTCGGCGGCCGACGGTGAGCCTGCGGCCGGGTCCGCAGCCGCCGCGGCGGAGACCCCTGAAGGCCCTCAGAGCCCGGTGAAGGCCCCTGGGGCCGCGTCGGACGCCCCGGAGGAGTCCGGGGAGCCCCGGGAGCCCGCAGGGCCCGCGGAGGGCGAGGAGCCCGCTGGGGCGGCGGACGCGGCGGAGGCCGATGCGGCGGATCCGGCGGAGGCGCCGGAGAGCGCGGCGGCCGAGGCCGACGGCGACGCGGCCGAGCCCGAGGAGGGCGATGTGCGGCTGCGCGCTGCCGTGGCCGCCTGGGTGTCGACGGACGGCGAGGCGCAGGACGGGGACGACGGGGACGCCGGCGGCGAGAAGCCTGCGGCGGAATCCGGGAAGCCGTCCGATGAGCCGGCCGAGCCGTCGGCCGACGAGCCGGCCGGGCGGTCCGACGCGACCGCGGAGAGCGAAGCCAGGGTGCCTCGGACCCGTGAGGAGTCCGACGAGAACTCCAGCTCAGGGGCCGACGAGGGCTCCGGGCCGGATTCCGGGCCGGATTCTGGGGCGAAGTCCGAGGAAAGCTCTGAGCCGAAGCCGGACGCGGACTCTGAGCCGAAGCCGGACGCGAACGCAGACACTGACCCGGACACGAAGCCGGACGGTGCAGAATCCGACGCGAAGTCCGGCGCGAAGTCCAAGGCAGTCCCGGAGCCGGAGCCTGAGCCTGAGCTGGGAGAAGACTCCGGCAGCGGCTCCGAAGGCGACTCGGACAGCGGCTCCGGCGCGGCGCCCGACGGAGATGTCGACGGAGACGTCGACGGCCCGGCCGCCGCGAAGACCGGCATCGACCAGGCGACCGCCGTGTTCAAGGCGCCGAAGCTGCCACGCGTCGACCAGCCGACGACGGCGCTGAAGATCACCCCGCCGTCGGCCGGGAAGCCGAAGCCCGGGACCGGAGGCGGGACCGGGTCCGAGCCCGAGTCCGCAGCCGAGCGGACCAGCAAGTTCGTACCGCTGCGGGCCGACGACGTACGGCAGGCCCCCGCGCCGCGCGCCCCCGAGACCCCTGCCCCGGCGTCGGGACCGGGCCGGTCCGAGAGCGGGACCGGCCCCGCGTGGGCCGCCCAGCTGCCGCCCGACGCGTCACTCAGCGGCGCCGAGCGGACCCGGCAGCAGCCGATGCCGCCCAGGCCGCCGCTCGACCTGCTGGCCGAGCTGACGAACACCCCGCCGCCGCCGGAGACCCCGGTGCGCACCGCGGTGCGGCGGGTCAAGATCTGGACGCCGCTGGTCCTCCTGCTGCTGATCGCGTTTGCAATCGTGCAGATGGTGCGTCCGCTGCCCGACCCCTCGCTCACGCTGTCGGCGAAGCCGACGTACACCTTCGACGGCGCTCAGCCGTCCCTGCCGTGGCCCGACCAGGGCCAGGGCTACATGGCGGCGACCGGCCTCGGCAAGGTCGGCTCGTTCGGCAAGCAGAAGCCGGTGCCGATCGCGAGTGTCGCCAAGGCGATGACCGCGTACCTCGTGCTCAAGGACCACCCGCTGAAGCGCGGTGAGAAGGGTCCGGGCATCCCGGTCGACGCCAAGGCGGAGTCGGACGGCAAGCTCTCCAGCGAGGGCGAGTCCACCCTGGACACGGTGAAGAAGGGCGACGTGCTCTCCGAGCGCGACGCGCTCGCCGCTCTCATGATCCCGTCGGCGAACAACATCGCCCGGCTGCTGGCGCGCTGGGACGCGGGATCGGAGAAGGCGTTCGTCGAGAAGATGAACGCGACCGCGGACGAGCTGGGCATGACGAACACCACCTACACCGACCCCTCCGGGCTCACGGCCTCGACCGTGAGCACCGCCGAGGACCTGGTGAAGCTGGGGGAGAAGCTCGTCGAGTTCCCGGCGCTGATGGACATCACCAAGCTGCCGGAGTGGAAGGACCCGTCGGGCAAGACCTGGCGGAACTACAACACGCTCGTGCCCTACGACAACGCCCTGGGCATCAAGACCGGCTCCACCACCAAGGCGGGCGGCAACCTGCTCTTCGCCGCGCACAAGATGGTCGACGGCACGGACCAGCTCATCGTCGGGGCGGTGCTCGGGCAGTACGACAGCGACTCGATCATCGACGCGGTGAACGCGGCCAGCAAGAAGGTCATGCTGGCCACGCTGGACCTGCTGGAGGGCGCCAAGATCGTCAAGAAGGGTGATGTCGTCGGCACGGTCGACGACGGTATGGGCGGCACCGTCCCCGTCGTCGCGACCAAGGACGTGAAGGCGGTCGGCTGGTCGGGTCTCACGATCAAGCTCGAAATCACCGACGACGGCAGGACCATCCCGCACTCGGCGGCAGCCGGTACGCACGTCGGCACCCTCACCGTGGGTGAGGGTGCGAGCCAGGTGCAGGTGGCGGTCGCGCTCCAGAGCGACCTGACGGAACCGGGGGCCGGCGAGAAGCTGACCAGGATCGGCTGACCGGCTCCAGCAGGAGCTGACCGGTTCCGGCAGGAGCTGACCAGCGGTTCCACCGGCCGGACAGCGTCCGAAAAGGCGGAACACGGGGTGGGTGAGGGGCGCCCGAAACGGCGCCCCTTCCCCCGCTCGCGTACGTGTTAGCGTCCCGGAACAACCCGAGGACGCGGGGACGGCGTCTGCACAGGTGAACGGCGAACGGTGCACTGCGCATGAAGCCCGGACGGGGCCCGGTGACGGGGCTCGGGGAGACAGGGAGAGCCGTAGTGACCACCGCGGAGCCGAAGTCCGGCCGCGAGGTGGCCGACAGCAGAGGCGCGAGGGGAAGCGACACCAGCATGCGGATCGAAGTGCCTGCCCCGCGTGCCTCCGAGCCCGATGTCGGCGCACCCGTACAGAACCGCACCATGAAGTGGCTGCGGCACCCGGTGACCATCGCGACGGCGGCTGCGGCTGTCACGCACGTTCTCTGGTTCTTCTTCTTCGCGAACAGCGGCGGCGACATCGCGGCCCAGGACGCCTGGGCCGAGTTCGTCGGCCGGCACCCCGGTACCGCGTACAACCTGGCCTGGTACGGGGGGATGCACCCCGTCTCGTACAGCGTCGTGTCGCCGTACCTGATGTCGGTGCTCGGTGTCCGTACGACGATGATGATCGTCGGTACGGTCTCGGCGGCGCTGACCGCGCTGATCCTGGTCAGGGTGCGGGCGGTCCGCAATCCCATCGCGTGCTCGCTGGCCGGCGTCTTCGCGTACCTGTGCAACGCGCTGTCGGGCCGGGTGACGTTCGGCCTCGGCATGATGTTCGCGCTCGGCGCGGTGGCGGCGGTGTTCTGCTGGCCGTACCGCTGGCGGTACAAGCGGTGGGCGAAGGCGGCCGTGGCCGCTCCGCTCGCCGGGCTCGCGACCGCCGGCAGCCCGGTGGCGGGGCTCTTCCTCGGCGTGGTCGCCGCCGCCCTGTTCCTGAACAAACGCCGCCCGGGGGCGTATGCGCTGGGACTGGCACCGGTCGTGGTGGTGGCGCTGTCGGCGTGGCTGTTCCCGTTCTCCGGTACGCAGCCGATGTCGATCGCGACGCTGTCACTGCCGTTCGTCTTCGCGGTCCTGGTCTTCTTCCTCGTACCGCGCGACTGGAAGACGGTACGGACGGCGGCCGCGGTGTACGGCATCGGGACGCTGCTGACGTACGTCGTGGACTCGCAGATCGGCTCGAACGTGTCGCGGATGGCGATGCTGTTCGCCGGTGTGGTGCTGCTGGCCGCGCTGCCGTACGCGGAGCCGCGCTCCCGGCGGTGGTACGCGCTGGTCCTCGCGTTCGCCGGGCTCAACTTCTGGATCGGGTTCAAGGGTGTGGACGACGTCGTCCGGACCGCGCCGACCGCGTCCTGGACGCGGTCGCTGGCTCCGCTGGTCAACGAGTTGCAGAAGGTCGATGCCGAGCGCGGCCGCGTCGAGGTGATCCCACCGAGCAGCCACCGGGAGGCGTCCGCGCTGGCCCCGGTGGTGAACCTGGCCCGCGGCTGGAACCGTCAGGCCGACATGGAGCGCAACCCGCTCTTCTACGACGACACCCTGAACTCCGTCAACTACCGGCAGTGGCTCGACCGCTGGGCCGTGCACTACGTGGTGCTCCCTCAGGGTTCCCCCGACTCCAGCGGTGCGGTGCAGGAGACGGAGCTGGTCAGCAAGGGGCTGCCGTACCTGAAGCCGATCTGGTCCAACTCCGACTGGCGGCTCTACTCGGTGGACAGCCCGGTGCCGCTGGCCGATCCGCCGGCGACGGTGGACGAGGCCGGCGCGGGGGAGCTGACCATCCATGTGAAGGAGCCGGGCCGGGTACTGATCCGCATCCCGTACTCGCGCTGGCTCGCCCTGCTCGACGAGGAGGGCCGCAGTGTGAAGCGCCCCCAGGAGACCGAGGAGTCCAAGCAGCGTGAGGACCAGGACATCCCCAAGGACTTCGTCAACACGAACGGCTGCCTGATCAAGCTGGAGGAGGACCAGTACGGCGACGAGTGGACGGAACTGCTCGCCCCGCACGCAGGCGTGTACCGGCTCGGCGCCCCGTACCAGCTGTCGCCGGGCACACCGTGCCCGGACGAACTGCGCTGACGACCGGGGCAGGTTCCGCGCAGAGGCGCGGGGACCGGCCGGACCGATTCCGACGATCCCTCCCCTGCGGAGACGACGGAGACGACGGAGACGGCGAAGACGCCGCGCTGGGGTCGTGTGAGGGGCCGGTGCCCAGCGGTTGTCCGCCGGGCACCGGCCCTTCCGTCACCCGCCCGCGTTGTCAGGGCCTCGGCGCGACGGCCCCCGCATCACGGCGCCAGCGTCTGGCCGAGGTGGGCCGCCGCCGGGGTGCCGAGGTTGGAGCGGCCGTAGTAGAGGGCGCTCTTGGCGGAGATGCCCGCGCTGCCGCTGTCCAGCTGGAGGAAGACGCCGTCGCCGGCGTTCTCGCCGTCCGCGCCGATCGCCAGGTCCGCACGGCCGTAGCCGGACAGGTCCTGGAGGAGGACGGAGGAACCCATCCGGTCACCGGACTCCGTGTCACCGGAGACGTCGGCCGTGTCCTGGCTGTAGGTGACCGAGCCGGCACCGGAGATGCCGGTGGAGGTGCCCTTGAAGAGGATCACCGCGCCGGCGTCCACCCGGCTCACATCGGCACGGGTGATGTCCTCGTTCGGGGATCCGGCCATGACGTCCGCGTACCCGTCGAGGTCGCAGTCGCCGACGGCGACGGAGGCGCCGAGGTCGTCGCCCGTCTCGCCGCCGCCCGGCACATCGGCGGAATCCTGTCCGAGAGTGATCGCGCCGGTCGCGGTGAGGCCGGTCGTCGTGCCCTTGAGCAGGGTGACCGTGCCGCCCTTGGCGGTCGTACCGGACTCGGTCGTGCCCGGCTGGCCGACGACGAGGTCGTCGATACCGTCGCCGGTGACGTCGCCGGCGGCCAGGGAACGGCCGCCCTTCGCGGAGAGGATCCCGACGCGCTGCAGCCCGCCGGACGAGCCCTTCAGCCACAGGACACGGGAAATGCCGCCCGGGTCACGGAAGTTGACGGCGGCGTCCGCGTAACCGTCCCGGTTGAAGTCGCCCGTGGCGACGGCCGCGTAGGAGACGGCCGCGGTGTAGGCGGTGGTGTTCAGGTACCCGGACGTGGCCGCGCCGGTGCCGGAGTCGTACGACCACCAGCGGCCGGGCTCGCCGGGCGCGACGGAGAAGATGTCGGACTTGCCGTCCGCGTTGAAGTCACCGGTGGCGACGGAGGTGCCGAGCTCCTCACCGACGGCGCGGGTCGCGGTCGCGGTTCCGTACGACGTGCCGGTGTTGAGCGCGGGGCCGTACATCACGGAGATCAGGCCCGAGTCGGCGTGGCCGCTGGTGTCGTCCTCGCCGGGTGAGCCGATGACCAGGTCGCCGTATCCGTCCCCGTTGACATCGCCGTACGCGTTCGACGCGCCGAAGAGGTCACCGGACTCGCTGCTGCCGGGGACGCCGGGGCTGTTCTGGTCGATGATCTTCCCGGCCGAGGCGACCGGGCCGTCGTCGCCGCCCGGGACGACCGTGAGCGAACCGGCGTTGCCGCCCGCCTGCGGGGTGCCCGCGACCAGGTCGGTCACGCCGTCACCGTCGAAGTCCGAGCGGGTGAGGGCGTGCGAGACGCCGGGCGAGGCGGCGAGGGTACGGATGAGCGGCAGCTTGCCGTACAGCGCGTCGCCGGGGCACAGCGTGGCGTTGGTGTCGCGGTGGCCGAAGACCCGGGGCAGCGTGATCGAGTCGCCCTCGGGGACCTTGTTGCCGTCCTGGCCGAGCGGCGAACCGGACACCAGGGTCACGTCGGAGCTCGGGCTGATGCCGTACATGCCGAACTTCCAGGCGACGACCCGGGAAATGGCCTCCAGGCCGGCCCGGGTCGGCTTCAGCGTCATCGTGTTGCCGATGTACGAGATGCCCACGGTGTTGGTGTTGAAGCCGACGTCGTGGGCGCCGGTCACCGGGAGGTCCATGCCGCCGCTGCGGCCCTCGAAGATCTGACCGCAGCGGTCGACGACGAAGTTGTAGCCGATGTCGTAGTACCCGCGGGCGAAGTGCTCCTGCTGGATGGTGCGCATCCGGGCCATCGACTGACTGCACGGGACGCCGTTGTCCTGGTCGACGCCGGTGTGATGGATGACGGCGGCCTTGATCTCCTGACCGTATTCGGGCGTGCCGTTGTAGTCCGTTGAGGCACCCCACTGGGCCTGGGTGATGACCGGCGGCTTGACGACGGTCGAGGGCAGGGGAGCCGGGACGGTCGGTGACGGGGAGGCCGTCGCCGTCGGGGTCGGGGTCGCGGGGTCGGTGGGCGAAGGCGTGGTGGCCGCGTCGGTGGGCGTGGCCGACGGGGTCGGCGCGGCGTCCTTCGCGTACGCGACGGGCTTCGGGGTGCCGGTCGGGTCGGTGCCCGGGTCGAGGAGTTTCACGTCCATGCCGGACGGGAGCGCGGAGGCGGAGCCGTCGGCGGCGACCACCCGCACCTCGACGCCGTCCGAGGGCCCGGTCCACACCGCGGAGGTGCCGCCGCGGGTCGCCGCGTCCTCGGCCTCCTTGCCGTCGGCGGAGAAGGGGTCGTCCGGCAGCGCCTGCCAGCCCGACCACTTACCGGTCCCGACCTGCTTCGAACGTATCTGTGCCGTTCCCCCGAGCTTGGCGGCCGGGTCCGACCAGGTCAGCAGGGCGGCGCTGTACTCCTTGGTGTCCTGCCTCGGCAGCCCCTTGCGACCGGCCCCCTGACCGGCGAGCTCGACCGTACGCACGGCCGCGGCCCGCCCCTTGTGCTCGCCCGCCGTGCCGTTGCCGGCCGGACCGGCGACCGCGTAGGTCGCTGTTCCCACCCCGCTCAGGACGACGACGCCGACGGTCAGGAGCGCCCGTCTCCGCAGGCCGCCCAGCGGCCTGGACGAATACTCTCTGCTCGTGCTCAATTCCCCACCCCATTTGTTCTGTTCGTGGTCACGTGAGCACCACAAGTCGCCTTGATGGCCTCATGCATCCTGCGTCCGTGAAGCGTGGAGTGTCACACCAAGAGGCGTAACCGGCCCCGGCTGTTGAGCGCGGCGGCCCGTCGCGGGTGGGCTTCTGCACGTGGGCCGGCGAACGCCCGGGGCCGGCAAGGGCGTTCGGCCGGGAGATGACCTGCACCGGCACCGGATCTTTCACGGCTCCGTTCCGGGGAACGCACGGTCACCGTTCCGGCGGGGCTGCCCTCCGCGCTGGTGCGGGCGGTGCAACTGCCCGGCTCCGCAAGGTTCAGGGGCTGCTCCGTACGCCCGATACCGGCCACCGTCGCTCATGAACCACAGCGCCCCTGCCCCGGCTCCGGCCGGCGGCAGGGGACGCTTTCGCGCGTGCGGGGTCAGCCGCGCCCGACGGCCCCTGACGACAAGACGATCCGCACGGCGCAGCAGCTCGGCGCTCGCCGCCTCGTACGCGGTCCGGTTCGCTGTCTCGTGGGGCATCGCCACGACTTCCACGGCCGCTTCGACGAGATGGCCGAAGACGGCCGCACCGGTGTGTACCGGCTCGGCGCCCCGAACCAGCTGTCGCCGGGCACACCGTGCCCGGACGAGCTGCGCCGACGGGGGCGGCGGGCTGGAGCGGCGGGCTGGGATGGTGGCCACTTTCCATGCTGGAAAGTAAATGCCATGATGGCAAGTATCGGGCCGGTCGGGTGCCCTCGGGAAGGAATCGGTGTGCTCATGTCGTCGCAGGAGAAGTCGTCGCAGGAGAACAGTTCCGCGCTTTCGGGGAACGGTGGCGGCCGGGCGACCGTGCACGCCGAGGACGCGCTGAAGGGCGTGGAGAGGGCCAGGGAGCGGGCTCGTCTCCAGGCCGGGCGGGCTCCCGCGTGGTACGGCCCGGCCGTGGCGGTGGCACTGGTGCTGCCGAGCGCGGTGCAGGTCTGGAGCCGGACCCGGGGTGGCTGGGCGACGCCGTTGGCGCTCCTCGTGTCGCTCCTGGGGCTGGCGGCCGTGTTCGCGCTCGTCCGGGCGGCGAGGCGGACGGCTGGGGTGCGGGTGGAGCGTTCCCTGCCCTCGCGTCTGACCCGGAGCCGGACCGCGCTTCCGGCCGTCCTGGCGGCGGGACTGGCGGCGGGAGCGTGCTGCTGGGCGGCGGGGGCCGGGGAGGGTGCGACCCGGATCACGGCGTTCGCCGTATGGGGGCTCGGCGTGTGGGGCGTGTGCCTCGTCCGTAACGCGGCGATCGACCGCGCGCTGGGGCAACTCGCGTGAAGGGCGATCCGCCGGGACGGGGGCGGGCCGCGCTGGACGAGGCCATCCACCATCCGACCCGGCTGGCCGTGGTCGCGTTCCTCTCCGCGTGCGACGAGGCGGATTTCGCCGCCGTCCGCGACGGCTGTCAGGTGTCCGACTCGGTCCTCAGCAAGGCCTCGTCTGCGCTGGAGGCTGCCGGCTACCTGAACGTCCGCAAGGGGCACGTGGGCAAGCGCCCTCGGACCTGGCTGTCTCTCACGTCCGCCGGTCAACAGGCCCTGGCGGGGCACATCGCGGCGCTTCAGGACATCGTGGCCACGGCCCGGAGTGCGGGCGGGGACGCCCGGGAACCCGCCGGACCGGCCGGGCACCCGGTGCCGTCACCCGAGTGACGGGCCCGGGAAGAGCTTGTCGAGGCAGTGACGAAGGACGGCGACGGCGGCCTCGGCACTGCGCTGCCCGGTCAGAACGCTGATCCCGAGCCCCGCCGCCGTGGCGAGGAGGACGACGGCCTCGGTCCGTACGTCCACGTCGGGCCCGACGAGACCGGCGTCCTGCGCCTGTGCGAGCAGGCCGGCCACGGCGTCCTCGGCGGCGTCGGGGTTCTGGAGGAACGGCTGCGCGGCGAGCACCTCGTCCGTCACGGCGAGCACGGCGTACGAGGTGTAGACGAGGTGGAAGGCGCGGCTCTCCTCGTCGATGGGCAGCGAGGCCAGGAGCAGGGCCTCGACCGTCGCGCGCGGTCCCGGGGTGTCGCCGGCGGCCCGGACCCGGGCGGTGACCCGCGCGCCGAACTCCTCGGCCAGTTGCTGGAGCCCGTAGAGCAGCAGCTTCTCCTTGGTCTGGAAGTAGTACTGCACCAGCCGCAGTGACACCCCGGCCTCTGCGGCCACGTCCCGCATCCCCACGGCGTGCAGTCCCAGTCTCCCCGCGACCCGGACCAGGGCCCGGCCGATCTCGGTGCGCCGCTCGTCGTGGTCCACGCGCTTTGGCATCGGCCGGATCTCCACCCGTCTGTACGACTCGTCAGCCCTGACCGGGCCTTCGACATGGTACCGCCGTACCACGAACATGGTACGGTCGTATCATAAAAACGAGCTGCTCCAGGAGGTGGCCCACCGTGTCCGATGCCAGGACCCGCAACCGTCCCCCGGCCGACATCGGCCGCTACGTGAACGACGCCTTGCGCGACCGGTACTTCGAGGCCTGCGACGCGCTGTACGCGCTGGGCGCCCCCGTGCGGGCGGAGCTCGACGTGGAGACCCGCTTCGGGACGACCCACGTGTACCGGTACGGTCCCACGGACCCCGCCGCCGCATCCCGCACCCCGGTCGTCCTGGTGCACGGGGCCGGCTCCTGCTCCGCCATGTGGTACCCGAACACCGCCTCGCTCAGCGCCGAACGCCCGGTCTACGCGATCGACACCCCCGGCGATCCGGGACGCAGCGTGCAGCGCGCGCCCATCCACCAGCCCGAACGCGCGGCGCAGTGGCTGGACGAGGCGCTGTCCGGCCTGGGCCTGGACCGCGTACACCTCATCGGCTCCTCGTACGGCGGCTGGCTCACCCTGAACCAGGCCCATCTCCGCCCCGGCCGCCTCGCGTCGGCCACCCTGCTGGACCCGGGCGGGCTGGAGAAGGTCGGCCTCCGCTTCTTCGCCTGGATCTTCGTCAGCCTCCTCGCGACCTCCGCCCCCAAGGCCCTGCGCCCCCGCCTGGCGGCCTGGCTGGCCCAACCGGTGCTGGTCGTGCCGGAACTGCGCGCGATGATCAGGGCGAGCGTCCGCGCCTACCGTGTACGCCGCCCGGCCCCGCTGCCCCTCACCGAGGACGAACTGCGCACCATCCGCACGCCGCTCTACCTGCTCCTGGGCAAGCGGAGCCTGCTGGTGCACCCGCGCCGCCAGGCGGAGCGCGTCCCGCGCCTGGTGCCGACGGCGACGGCCGAGATCATCGGCGCCACCGGACACGGACCACAGATCGACCACGCCGACGAGGTCAACGACCGGATACTGACCTTCCTGGCCAGGACGGACGCGGCCACCGCCACCGCCACGGGCGCCGACGCCGACTGATGCGCCACCAGCGCCCCCTGCCCCTGCCCCTGCCCCGGCTACGGCCGGAGGCAGGGGACGCTCCGTCGTGTCCGGGGTCAGCTGGGGCCACCCGGTGAGTTGGGACCGCTGCGAGCGGCTGATGCGCCCGGACGAAGCCGAATCGATCCCCAACTACGTGGCCACTGAAGCCGGGTCCACGGTCTACGTCCACAAGGTTCCGTGCACCAGATCGCGGGCCCACCCGCCGTCGTACCTGTGTCCGGATCGCCGCGCCCACTGACTCCCGCTCGCGGCCGCACGGCGACGGCCGCGGGCGAGGTCACGCCCGCGCGGGCCCGTGCGGAAGGGCGCTGCTTGCATTGGCCCGTGACTCTGTCGGCACACCGGACGAGACGCAAGAGAAGGCAGAGCTTGCGGTCTGGTTCGGCGGAGCATCCTTGGCGTTCTGGTTCTGCTGTCCGTTCTGGATACTGATCAGTTTTGTCGCGCTGTCTCTGGCGCTCGTCGGCCTGGTGCGGGCCTTTGCCGAGTACCGCGCATCAAGGTCGGGGCGAGCGAACAGGACGCGAGCCGTGGTGGGTGCTGTGTTGTCCCTCTGGGGGCCGCGGCGATCGCCTACATGATCTTTCTGGCCACCCATCCTGATCTTCCCGTGCAGGGGTAGCCGCCTCATCGGTGGCCTGTTTGATGCGGGTCAGTCGTACGAAGAGACTCACCGCTTCACGAGCGAGGTAAGGCGAGTTGGAGGCTGACCTGCGGAACGCGGATCTCGGTACCTGCTGCCTGTGCGCTCCGCCGGCAGCCGCAGTGCCCCGTGAGTCCCCGACCGGTCTGGCGCGGTTGTGACACGGGGAATATGTGATCGATGGTCGCATTACTCAAGCAGAGGTGAGTACTGGAACTCAGGCCAGTTCCAGGGGCAGCGGGAAAGCTTGAGTCATGCCACAACGACCTCTGAAACTCTTTCCCCAGCTGATGGCGATCCTCGGGCTGGCCGTGGTAGCGCTAGCGGTGTGGGCTGCCTGGCTGGGCTGGGACCAGCACCGTGACGTGCAACCTGATGGTTCGGAGACCGGGCCGTACGAGGCGTGGCAGGTGATCGGGCTGGTGCTGACTCTGCTGGCGCCGGTGTACTGGGCGGCATCCCGGCGCTACATCGCAGGCGCCGTGCTCGGCGTCACAGCCGGCCTGACTGTTGCCGCCTACTACGACTGGTCGGACGACTCCAGCGGCCTGTTCATGGTCGGCGTAGGCATGGTCATGGTGGGGAGCCTTGCCGTGACAGGTGTCGCTTCGGCCGTGATCGCCTCTGTGAAGACAAGTGCCGACTCAACTCGGCAGTGATCTTGAAGCCGTCGGGGCAGCGATGCCACCGTGAAGTTCAGATCCCACACCCGCCGCAGGCGAACGGCCCCTGACCAGGTGAATCGGTCGGGGGCCGTTCCTGTGCGTCCTGTCCGACGTTCCCCGTCAGTTCCCGGCTGATCGGGCAGGGACGGGGCGCGGGCGCCCTCTGGCCCAGCAGACCCGTCGGTTGCCGACTGGAACAGCGGTCAGGTGGGGAGGAACCGATCACATTCACGGTGTCGTACGGGGGCAGCCATATGAACTCAGACACGGTCACCGCTGTTGCAGCGACAGCCATAGCGCTCGGCTCTCTTTGGGTCAGCTACACACAGGCCAGGGACAGCAGGCGACATAGCCGCCAGTCGGTGAGGCCGATGCTCCAGATGCGCCGCGTCACGGAGTACGAAGGCACTGAAGCGGGGCTCAACGTCGTCAATGCTGGTCTTGGGCCGGCCATTGTGACGAGTTCGGTGGTGCGGTTGGACGGAGAGGCCGTTGGACAGTGGAACTACCACACGCAGCAACGCATATTGGGCTCGTTCCCGATGCGACCGAAGGCACACTCTTACGCCCGGGTGCCGTGGTGTTAGCCGGGCAGACCGTCTTCTTGTTGTCCCTGGATGAGTTCAGCGATGACGAGCACGGCTGGTTCTGGGATCTCATCACCCGACGCCTGGTGATCGAGATTCGTTACGAATCCCTTTACGGTGGCGAAGACTTGAGTGTGATACCACCCGTGTTCTGAAGCGGTCCTGAACCACCACTCACCTCAGCTCCCCCCCCTCGTCCGCCCTGGGCCGAATCTGCTCGGCTTCCCCTGGAGCGAGGGTGGCCGGAAGGGGAGCCCACGACGCTCGCCACGTTCGGCCGTCACTCGCGAACGGTGTCCCGTCCAATCACCCGGATTGCCGAAACCGTCGGCCTCCGGGTGATCCGCCTGCACGCTGCCCGGCCCGGCTGCGCCACGATCCTCGTGCCGGACGATACTGATCCGTTGGGAGGAATTCCGGAGATCAACTCTCTGTCCGCTCACGCAAACGGCCCCGGACGGGAAGTCCGAGGCCGAATAAGGCCCCTCCCTGGGGGGAGAATCCGCAGGCCAGAGCGGTAACGCGTTGTGCCCCCGGCAGGATTCGAACCTGCGACACCCGCTTTAGGAGAGCGGTGCTCTATCCCCTGAGCTACGGAGGCGGGGCTTGTTGAAGGCTCTCTCGGAACCCCAGAGGGGATGCCGGGTGAGTTGAGACAAACGCCCTGGTCAGGCTCTCTTGCGGTGGTGCCGGGATGAGGGTCCGGAGGACGATTTCCCAGGCAGCCGTACCGAAGGTCGACCGACCGCTGACAGCCTAGCGGATAGGGGTTCCGGCGGTCGCCCCCGTTCCTGGCACGCCTCGCGGTGGGCTTGCGGACGGGGCCTCTGAGCTGGGGATTGCCCGCGGGGTGCGTGGGGCTGGAGCTGGTGTGATCGAGGTGTCGGCCGGATGGTGTCCGTCGTGCCCGCCATGGCTGTCGGGGCGGTGTGTGCGACTGTTCTCGGGCTGATCGCGGGGCAGTTGCTTCGGGTGCTGACGGATGGGGCGGATCTGGGCG
This sequence comes from Streptomyces sp. 840.1, assembly GCF_003751445.1. NCBI lineage: Bacteria > Bacillati > Actinomycetota > Actinomycetes > Kitasatosporales > Streptomycetaceae > Streptomyces > Streptomyces sp. 840.1. The sequence continues at coordinate 3,068,817 of NZ_RJUU01000001.1, forward strand.
CGGGGCTGTTGCAGCTGTTCGCCGGGCTCGGGGCGGGTGTTTCGGTGGCTCCGGTCTGCGGTCCGGTGGCCGGGGTCGCGGCCGGCGTGACGTTGCGGGTGGCCGTGGGCCGTAGCCGTGCGGTTGGCTCTCTTGACGGAGGGCAGGTCCGGGCATAGCGTCGCGAATGCCCTGAGCAAGCGCTTAGAAAGGTCGTTCGTGCCGCACACCGACCCGACCCCAGCCACATCCGCTCCCGAGCCCCCCGGTACAGCCGCATCCGCAGCCGCCGGCGTGGTGGCCGCGCTGGCCGGGCCCGGGGCTCCGTTCGCCGTCGTGCGTTCCGAGGACGGGCCGTCGGCCGGTTCGCTCGTCTACGTGGACGGGCCCCGGACGCTGCGGGAGTTCGTGGAGACCACCTGGGCGTTCGGGGACCAGCCGTTCCTGATCTCGGGCGAGCGCCACTACACGTACGGGGAGTTCTTCGCAGCGGCCTCCGCGCTGGCGTGCCGGTTGACCGGGGAGTACGGGCTGCGGCCGGGGGACCGGGCCGTGGTGGCGATGCGCAATCATCCCGAGTGGCAGATCGCCTTCTGGGCCGCCCAGCTGGCCGGTCTCGTCGCCGTACCGCTGAACGCCTGGTGGACCGGGGACGAGTTCACGTACGCGCTCGACGACTGCGGGCCCCGGGTACTCCTCGTCGACGGGGAGCGGTTGCCGCTGGTCGCCGACTGGGCCCGGACCGCCGGGGCGCGGGTGATGGTCTTCCGTGACGAGGAGCGCGGGGCGCAGCCGTCCGGCGCGGTCGAGTGGTACGAGGACCTGCCCGCGCCCGATCCGTACGCCGCACCGCCCGACGTCGAGATCCGGCCCGAGGACGACGCGACGATCATCTACACCTCCGGGACCACCGGCAGGCCCAAGGGGGCCGTCGCCACGCATCTCGCGCAGGCCGGTGCCGCGCGCAACCCCGGGTTCCACGCGGCGGCCTCCGCGCTCGGCCGGGGGGTCATCCCGGGACAGGGGCCGGCGCCCGTCGCGCTGCTTACGTTCCCGTTCTTCCACGTCGCCGCGTTCACCAGCTTCTACGCCGCGATGTCGGCGGGCGGTGCCCTCGTCCTGATGCACAAGTGGGACGCGGAGGAGGCGCTGCGGCTGATCCGCGAGCACGGCGTGACGCACTACGCCGGGGTGCCGGCCACCGCGCTCCAACTCCTCGCCGCAGCCGCCCGGAAGCAGGACGGGCAGGAGGGCGACGAAGGGGAGCAGGACGCGCTGGGCGGGCTCCGGATGCTCAATACCGGCGGGGCCGCCGCCCCGCCGGATCTGGTGGCCCGGCTGACCGCCCGCTACGGGGAGCGGATCGAGCCGCGCAACGGATACGGGCTGACCGAGACCAGCGGCGGCGTCCTGGCGAACTTCGGCGCCGAGTACCGCGCGCATCCCGGCAGCGTCGGCCGCCCGACCCCCACCACGGAGGTGCGGATCTCGGGTCCGGCGGGGGAGGAGCTGGCCGAGGGCGAGGTCGGCGAGCTGTGGCTGCGCGGGCAGGCGCTGGTGCGGGGCTACTGGCAGGACGAGGCGGCGACGGCGGGGGCGTTCAGCGGCGGCTGGTTCCGTACCGGGGACCTCGCCGTGGTCCACGAGGGACGGGTCGCTGTCGTCGACCGGATCAAGGACATGGTGATCCGGGGCGGCGAGAACGTGTACTGCGTCGAGGTCGAGGGCGTGCTGCACGGCCATCCGGATGTCCAGGACGCGGCGGTCCTGGGCGTGCCCCACCCGGTGCTGGGCGAGGAGGTCGCCGCGGTCGTCCGGCTCCGCGCCGGGGCCGTCGCCACGGCCGATGACCTGCGGGCGCACGTGGCGCGCAGCCTGGCCGCGTTCAAGGTCCCGGCCCATGTGCTGCTCTCCGGGGAGCCGCTGCCCCGCAACGCCACCGGGAAGATCCTCAAGCGCGAGCTGCGCGGGCCCGTCGAAAAGGAGGTACGGGACAGCGCTTAGGGAGACCGGGAGGGGTCAGGGGCGGGTGACGCGTACCCGGTAGTCCCCCTTGGAGTCCTTGTCGACCACCGATATGCGTATCCCGGTGGCCCGGTCGGTGAAGGTCTGGCCGGGCTGGAACGGGGCGTCGGAGAGCTCCGCGTGCACATTGGGCAGCCGGGTGCAGCCGCTGCTGTCCTTGGTGCTGTCCGCGACGGAGATGGGCCCCTGGCCGGTGTCGACGTCCGAGCTCACCTTGTAGATCAGTACGCCGGGCCGGCAGACGGCCTGGTCGTTGCCCGACTGGGTCCGTACCTCCACCGCGTAACCGGACTCCGCGCTGAGCGGCACGAACGCCAGCTTCGTGCCGCCGCGGGTGGCCAGCGGCTCCAGTACGTGGTCGCTGGTGCCGGTCTGCGAGGCGCAGCTGATCTGGTTGTTGTCCAGCCAGCCGAGCTTCCACTTGTGCCAGCCGAGCAGGTCGTTATTGGCACCCCAGTCCTCGGACATGATGTCCCAGTGCCCGACCGAGCCGCCGCCCTCCATCGTGTACAGGTCGGGGAGGCCGAAGACGTGGCCGTTCTCGTGGGGCAGGACCCGGTATCCGGTCTGGGCGTACGAGCCCGAGCCGTCGTCCTGCCGGCTGTAGACGAAGGACGTGTTGGCGAGCGGCACCCCGTCCGCGTAGGGCGCGTCGTCGTTGCCCGAGAAGGTCACCGACAGCACGGTGTCCAGGGCGGAGGGCCCGGCGTTCGGGCTGACGAGGATGTTGACCAGGTCGTACGCGCTGAAGTCCACCTTCGGGTCGGCGGCGGCGACGATGTCCTGGACGAGGTGGCGGTAGCCCGGTTCGTACGGTGAGCCGCGCTCGATCCCGTAGCCCGAGAACGGCAGTGGCATCCGCAGCCAGGACTTCACCGGGGCTTCCGGTACGTAGGTGAGCCGCCCGTAGGAGCTGGTGCGGAACCAGTCGGTGGTCTGCGGGAAGAACTCCGCGAGGCGGTCCATGGCGGGCTCGGTGCCCGGCGCGTCCGGGAAGTCGACCATCAGGTTGAGTGCGTGGATCTGGCCGGTGGAGCGGGCGTAGCCCGGCTGTGTCGGCATGCCCTCCGACATCTGTACGCCCATGGCCGCCGATATCCGGCAGGGGCCGATCCCGGCCGTCCCGGTGCTGGACACCGGTCCGGCGGACGCCCGGCTGGGAAGGTGGAGCGTGGTGCTGGCCGAGGCCAGTGCCGCGATGACCAGGGCTGTTGCCGCGCCAAGGACGACCGGGTGGCGGTGCTTGCGTATCCGGTGGCGGGGCTGCTGCATGAAGGCGCCTTCGGGGCCGCGGCAGTCGGCCGACCCTGACTGCGCTCTGCGGATCAGCCTGTGTCGGGTGGTGCGGCGCCGCGCGTTGGGTGCGCCGAAGGGGTGGGATTCTGCCGATTCACGGGGGTGTGACTCAGGTCACATGAGGGCGGGAAATAACCGGGGACCGTTTCCCCGTTTGAACTCGTGTCCCCGTGAAACCGGGGAGGCGCTCCCCGGTTAAGCGGAGAGGCCGCCCGAGTAACGCGAGTAACGCACCTACGAACAGCACAGGCCGCAGGATCAGGAAGAGAAGGAGTGCCGCCGTGGACACCGTCGCCCGTACCGCCCCCGGAACCGCGCAGCCGCGTACGCCCCGCCCGCGGGCCGACGCGCTGCGCAACCGGGAGCGGATCGTGACGGCCGCGCGCGAGATGTTCGTCGAGTTCGGGCCGGACGTGCCGCTCGACGAGGTCGCCCGCCGCGCAGGTGTCGGCAACGCCACGCTCTACCGGAACTTCCCCGACCGGGCCGCGCTGACCCACGAGGTCGTCCTCGCGGTCACCTCCCGCACCACCGACCGCGCCGAGGAGGCCGCGAACGAAGAGGGAGACCCCTTCGTCGCGCTCACCCGCTTCGTGCACGCGGCGGCCGACGAACGGATCGGCGCCCTGTGCCCGATGCTGTCCGGCGGCTTCGACAAGGACCACCCCGAACTGCTCGCCGAGCGCCGGCGCCTCGAAGAGGCCGTCGAAGGACTCGTCGGGCGTGCCATGTCCGCGGGGCGGCTGCGTACCGACATCGCCGTCGGTGACGTACTGGTCGCCCTCTCCCAGCTCACCCGGCCGCTGCCAGGCATCGCCTGCATGAACATCGACCGGTTCACCCACCGCCACATCCAGCTGTTCCTGGACGGACTGGAGGCCCCGGCCCGGTCCGTCCTGCCCGGAACGGCGGCGACCTTGGAGGACCTGCGGAGCCGGACCTGACCAGCGCTCCGGGCCGCTGAATCGGCTGCCCCGCCGCGCGTCCGCCCCGCCTCGACCACCCTTTCCCACCCCTGATCCACGCCCGACCCACGCCTTCACGAGCCTTCGCCGCATCCACGGTTCACGGCCCGATTCACGGTTCACGGTTCACGACTTCGCGCGCCCGAACGCGCCCGAAACGCGCCCTTAGGTGGCTACTCCCATGTCAAAAACAGCTGATATCCGACTCCCTGACCCGAGTCGCTGGAAAGCACTGGCGTTCATCGCGCTCGCTCAGTTGATGGTCGTGCTCGACGCCACGATCGTGAACATCGCGCTGCCGCACGCCCAGACGGACCTGGGCATCACGGATGCCAACAAGCAGTGGGTCATCACGGCCTACGCCCTCGCCTTCGGCGGACTGCTGCTCTTCGGAGGCCGCATCGCCGACCTCTGGGGCCGTAAGCGCACCTTCGTGGTCGGACTGATCGGCTTCGCGCTGGCCTCCGCGCTCGGCGGAGCGGCCCAGAACCAGGGCATGCTCTTCGGCTCGCGCGCACTCCAGGGTGTCTTCGGCGCCCTGCTCGCCCCCGCGGCCCTCTCGCTGCTCGCGGTGATGTTCACCGATGCCAAGGAGCGCGCCAAGGCGTTCGGCATCTACGGTGCGATCGCCGGTGGCGGCGGCGCCGTCGGCCTGATCCTCGGCGGATTCCTCACCCAGACGCTGAACTGGCGCTGGACGTTCTTCGTCAACATCCCCTTCGCGATCGTCGCCGCGGCCGGTGCGTACTTCGTGATCCGCGAGCCGTCCGGCAGCCGCAACCGTTCCGCGCTCGACATCCCGGGCGTCGTCCTGTCCGCGCTGGGTCTGGTCTCGCTGGTGTACGGATTCACCCGCGCCGAGTCCAGCGGCTGGTCGGACGCGCTGACCATCGGCACGTTCGTCGCCTCGGGCCTGCTGCTGCTCGCCTTCGTACTCACCGAGTCCAAGGTCAAGTCGCCGCTGCTCCCGCTGCGCGTCCTGATGGACCGCAACCGAGGTGGCGTCTACCTCTCGCTGGGCCTCGGCGTCATCGCGATGTTCGGCCTGTTCCTCTTCCTCACGTACTACCTCCAGGTCGTCCAGGGCTTCTCGCCGATCAAGACGGGCTTCGCCTTCCTCCCGATGATCGCGGGCATGATCACCGGTTCGACGCAGATCGGTGCCCGGCTGATGACCCGGGTCCCGGCCCGGATGCTGATGGGTCCCGGCTTCCTGACCGCTGCCGTCGGCATGCTGGTGCTCACCCAGCTGCAGGTCGACTCGTCCTACGCGGCGGTCATCCTGCCGGGCCAGCTCCTGATGGGTCTCGGCATGGGTACGGCGTTCATGCCCGCCATGTCGCTGGCCACGCACGGCATCGAGCCGCGTGACGCCGGTGTCGCCTCCGCGATGATCAACACCTCGCAGCAGGTCGGCGGGGCGATCGGTACGGCGCTGCTCAACACCATCGCCGCCTCCGCCGCCACGGCGTACGCCACCTCGCACGCCGCGCTCGGTGCCACTGACCCGGAGCAGCTGAAGCTCCAGTCGATGGTGCACGGCTTCACCGGCGCCATCTGGTGGGCCGTCGGCATCCTGGTGGTGGCCTCCGCGATCGCGGCGACCTTCGTCAACGCCGGCCGTCCCTCGATGACCACGACGTCCGGTGGCACGGGTTCCGGTTCCGGATCCGCCGACGGTGTCGAGGACGAGGTCAGGATCCCGGTCGTCGCCCACTGAGCCGCCGACCGCGACGTCCTCGTGACGGCGGCGTCCTCGTGACGCGACGTCCCGTGAAGTGAAGCGACCGCTGCCCCGGTTCCGTTCTGCGGAACCGGGGCAGCGGTGTGTCCGGGACAGCGGTGTGTCCGGGGTGCGGTGCGTTCGGGGTACGGCGTTGGGCGGTGTGCCGGCGGAGCGGGACGGTCAGCGGAGCCAGGGCAGGTCGGCGTTCGTGCCCTCCGGCTGCAGTCCGGCCGCGACGACCTGCATGATCTCCCCGAGCGAGCGCATCTGCTCGGGGGTGAGCCGGTCGAACAAGGCCTGGCGTACGGCGCTGACGTGGCCCGGTGCCGAGCGGCGGAGCATCTCGTGGCCCTCTTCGGTGAGGACCGCGTTCTGGCCGCGCTTGTCGGACGGGCAGTCCTCGCGGCGCACCCAGCCGCTCTTCTCCAGCCGGGCGACGGCGTGCGAGAGCCGGGAGCGGGTGATCTTGGCGTCCTTGGCCAGCTCCGTCATCCGCTTCTGCCGGCGAGGTGCCTGGGAGAGCTGGACGAGCAGTCCGTAATAGATGTGCGGCATGCCGGCATCGCGCTGCAACTGGCGGTCGAGGTGATCCTCCAGGAGCGTGGTGGCGTGGAGGTACGCCCGCCACACGCTCTGTTCTTCGTCGGTGAGCCAGCGCGGCGCACCGGTGGATGCCGTGGTCATGTACTCCACTGTACGACCTTTTCTTGAAAGTTGAACTAGATAGAGCTAAGGTCTCCGAGGGTAGGAACTTGAAGGTTAAAGAAGTGTTCCTTCTGAAGGTTCCAGTAGAAGACTTACCTTGAGCAGCAGCGGATGGGGAGTGCCATGACAGTCACCGCGGAGCGCATGCCCGCCCTCTACCTCTCCCACGGCGCCCCGCCGCTGGCCGACGACCCGGTCTGGCCCGGCGAGCTGGCCGCCTGGTCCGCCGGGCTGCCGAGGCCCACGGCCGTCCTGATGGTCTCGGCCCACTGGGAGGAGGCCCCGCTCGCCCTCGGCGCCACCGAGACGATTCCGCTCGTCTACGACTTCTGGGGCTTCCCCGAGCACTACTACCAGGTGCGGTACGCCGCGCCGGGTGCACCCCGGCTGGCCGAGAGCGTGCGCAAGCTGCTGCGCGGCGCCGGTACGCCGGTCCAGGACATCCCGGACCGGGGCCTCGACCACGGGGCGTACGTCCCGCTGGTGGAGATGTTCCCGGAGGCCGACATACCGGTGCTGCAGATCTCCATGCCGACGCTGGACCCGCAGAAGCTGATGGAGATCGGCCGCAAGCTCGCGCCGCTGCGCGACGAGGGCGTCCTGATCGTCGGCAGCGGATTCTTCACCCACAACCTGGCCGCGCTGCGGCACCCGGGCGGCGGTACCCCCGGCTGGTCGGCGGAGTTCGACGACTGGGGGAGCCACGCGCTCCGGGCGCAGGACATCGACGCCCTGCTGGACTTCGAGAACAAGTCCCCGGCGGGCCGCCTCGCCCATCCCCGTACCGAGCACTTCGCCCCGCTCTTCGTGACGCTGGGCGCGGCGGAGGGGGAGCTCGACCGGGGGCGCAGCGTGATCGACGGATTCTGGATGGGGCTGGCCAAGCGCTCGCTGCAGTACGGCTGAGGGCTGTCCTCCGCTCGGATCGGGCCGAACGGAAGCGGGCCTGTCCGGGCGGCTTGTTCGCCGGCCGGGCAGGCCCCGCTCCGTGCCATGGGATCAGGGAGCTGGAGGGTTCGGAGCACCGCTGGGATCAGAGCACCGGCGGGTTCAGTTCGATCGAGCGGAGCGCGGCGGCCAGCGCGAGCGGGCCACCGACGTCCAGTGCGGTGTCGGTGAACTTGATGGTGTGGTCGTCTCCGTGGGCGGCGGCCCGCGCGAAGACCTCCTCGGGGGTCAGCCCGGCGGGCGCGGCCGGGTGATCGGCGGGCCGGGCCGGGGAGTACGCGGCGGTGACCGCCGCACTGGCCGCCCACGCGGCGTCCAGGCTCGGCGCCCACAGCTCCCGGGGGAGCGCCGGCAGCGTACGCAGTACGGCGTTGGGCGCGGTCGCGGCGTGCACCAGCATCACCGGCGAGCCGTGCGCGTACGCCGCGTAGCGGTGGGTCGCGGCACGCACCAGCTCCTCCAGCCGGGTCCGGGCGAGGCCGGCGTCGGTCACCGGCTGCGGCGGCCAGAGCGGGAACGCGGTGAGCTGCCCGAGCCGTTCCCGGATGCCGCCGCTCTGGTCCGGCACCCGGTCCACCGCGTCCAGCGCGGCCGCCGCGCCGGATGCCGGGGCGAGCGGGGCCAGCGGGGGGAGCGGCTGGTGGCGGGCGGCCCAGTAGCCGAGGCCGTGGGCGAGTTCCGCGATACGGGGCGCGTTCCCGCTCTTCTCGCCGTTCCCGTCGGAGGCCAGCAGGGTGCGTACGCAGTGGCCGACCCGGATCACCGGGTGGGTGGCGCCGGCCGCGATGCCGGGGAGCAGCCGCGGCCACCACTCCGCGAGGACCTCGCGCCAGGGCCGGTCGGCGGTCTCCCGCTCGAAGTACGCCGTCCAGTCGGCGATCCGGCGCGGGTCGCCCAGGGCCTCGCGCCAGTTGTCCGGGGTCACCTCGGCGAACCGGTCCGGCATGTCCTCCAGTTTCGCCCGGTAGTGGTCCAGCCACCGGTGCACGCCGGGCGCCTGGCCGTGGTGCACCAGTGCCTCGACCGCCATCGGGGCGTGATTGCTCAGCCAGCCGTCCCGCTCGGGGCCGAAGGAGTGAAGCCGTTCCAGTGCCTCGTCGAGCGTGCCGGAGGTGTCGGGTGAGTTGTGCGTCGTGTCGTCCATGCCGCATCACGCTAGGGACCGCGACCGCTCTCCGTAACGGGCTGCGGTCCTAGGGAGGGTCCCGGCTGCGGTCCTAGGGCGGGCCCCGACTCCGGTCCTAGGGCGGGCCCTGCTCCGGTCCTAGGGAGATACGCGAGCGGTCCTGGTCCCCAGGTGTTTCTCGTACCACGCGACGTCCCAGTACCGGCCGAACTTCCGGCCGACCTCCGCGTACGTGCCGAGGTGCCGGAAGCCGAAGCGTTCGTGCAGCCGGACCGAGGCCTCGTTCGGCTGGGCGATGCCCGCGTACGCCCGGTGCAGGTCCTCGCCGGCCAGGGCCTCGAAGAGCGCCGCGTACAGGAGGGTGCCGATGCCGCGCCCGGCGGCGCCGGGGGCGCAGTACGCGCTCACCTCGACGGAGGTGGAGTACGCCGCTTTGGGCCGGAAGGCGCTGCTGGTGGCGTAGCCCAGGAGCCGGGGAGCCGGTCCATCGACATTACGGACATCCTGAGCAACCAGGAGCCGGTGCGGGCCGTCTACAGGGTGGGAGCGCAACCAGGGCAGACGCTGCTCCGGGGTGAAGGGCGCAGTGTCGAATGTGAGGGCGGTCTCACGCACGTAGTGGTTGTAGATGTCCGTGAGGGACTCCAGATCCCTCTCGATACCTGGCCTGACCTGCGCCTCCGTGCCCGGCTGTGTCATGTGCCCTCCCTGGGTGGCGCGACAGGGTACTGCATGATCGCGAAAATGAATGCCAGGCATGGGAATTCTGTCCGGATTCCAGTCGTTGTTTCCATCGGAAGCTGGGCACCCGAAAGGGTGTCGCGACCTACTCAGCAAGGAGCACGCATGGCAACCCGTGCCGTCGCCCGACGTTCGTCCTCCACCGGCGGGACCAACCGGGCAAGCAGTGTTCGCGCCGTGGGCGGGGAGATCGCCGATCGCGACCTGGTCGGCATGTATCTGGATGAGATCGCGCGCACGCCGCTGCTCGATGCCGCCAAGGAGGTCGAGCTGTCGCAGACCGTCGAGGCGGGCGTCTTCGCGCAGCGGATACTCGACGGCGTGGTGGAGAGCGATGCCGGCGGGGCCTCGCGCGAGGAGCTGGAGGCGCTGGTCGCCGACGGCGAGCGCGCCAAGGACGTATTCATCCGGTCCAACCTCCGACTCGTGGTAGCCGTGGCCCGCCGGTACCCGCGGGCCGGGCTTCCCCTGCTCGACCTGATCCAGGAGGGCAACGCGGGCCTGGTGCGGGCGGTCGAGAAGTTCGACTACGCCAAGGGCTTCAAGTTCTCCACGTATGCGACGTGGTGGATCCGGCAGGCCATCACCCGCTCGATAGCCGACCAGTCACGCACCATCCGGCTCCCCGTCCACCTGGTGGAGGAGCTCGGCCGGATCCGCCGGGTGCAGCGCGAGTTCAACCGCGAGCACGGGCGCGACCCGGAGCATGCGGAGATCGCCGCCGAGCTGGATTCCACCACCTCGCGAGTCGGCGACGTGCTGGACTGGGCCCGTGACCCGGTCAGCCTCAACATGTCGGTCGACGACGACGGCGACACGCAGTTCGGAGACCTCCTGGAGGACACCTCCGCGGTGTCCCCCGAGCAGTCGGTGATGACACTGCTGCGCAGCGAGGAACTGGAGGAGCTGATCGGCAGGCTCGACAACCGCACCGCCTCCATCATCCGGATGCGGTACGGAATCGAGGACGGCCGTGAGCGGACGCTGACCGAAGTGGGCAAGCAGCACGGGCTCACCAGGGAGCGAATCCGCCAGATCGAGAAGCACGCACTGCTCGAACTGAAGCGAATGGCTCACGACACGGGCTTTGACGCTGCGGCCTGAGCCCAAGTCCAGTAACCTCCGAATTGGGCCGCTTCATATCGGCCCCCCTGAGCTGAGTCCCGGCGCCCACCCCCCCCTGGCGCCGGGGCTCATCCCTTTTTCCTCATGCTTTTTCCTTCATGTCTTCTCCGGGGGCCCGCCCCCTCGCGCCGCCTGCTGCGCGGCAGACGACGCCGCCGCGCGGGTGAGCCTGCCGCCCAGGTCGTTCAGATACGCCACCAGCTGCGGCGGCCCGTACGCGGTGAATTCGCAGTCGACCATCGCCAGCCGCACCGCCACCCACTCCAGGGAGTCCGACAGCGCCGCCCGCAGCCGGCAGCTGTGCTCACCGGTCGCCTCCAGCGGGCCGATCGAGGCGGGCAGCCGCGAGGTGACGAACTCCGCCGGGGCCGCGAAGCTCACATCGATCGCCAGCTCCGGCTTGACGCGCGCCATGGATCTGGTCAGGAACTCCGCCGCGTCGCCCGTCGGCAGCTCCCGGGGCACGAAGCGGGAGCCCGTCGCGAACGGTTCGCTCACCCGGTCGACCCGGAAGGTGCGCCATGCCGCCCGCTCCAGGTCGTACGCGACCAGGTACCAGCGCCACCCGGTGCTGACCAGGCGGTACGGCTCGACCTGCCGCCGCGTCTCGGCGCCGTCCCCCGCCCGGTAGGCGAACCGCAGCCGCTCCCGCCCCGTGACCGCCGACGCCATCACGGTCAGCGTCTGCGGGTCGATCATCGCCCCGTCCCCGCGCGCCAGCGGCACCGTGGCGTTCTGGAGGACGGAGACCCGGTGGCGCAGCCGCGAGGGCAGCACCTGCTCCAGCTTGGCCAGCGCCCGCACGGAGGCCTCGTCGACGCCCTCGATGGCGTGGCCCGCCCCGGCCCGCAGCCCCACCGCGATGGCCACCGCCTCCTCGTCGTCCAGCAGCAGCGGTGGCATGGCCGCGCCGGCCACCAGCCGGTAGCCGCCGACCGCGCCGCGTGACGCCTCGACCGGGTACCCCAGGTCGCGGAGGCGGTCGATGTCCCGGCGGATGGTGCGGGGACTGACGTCGAGTCGTTCCGCGAGTTCACTGCCCGGCCACTCGCGCGGCGTCTGGAGCAGTGACAGCAGATTCAGCAGTCGTGCCGGGGTGTCGGTCATGTCACCCAGGATGCCCACCCATTGGGTCATGAACTGACCTAATGGGCCCTTAACTTCTTCATATGACTTCTTCCGCACCCCAGCCGTCCGGGACGGCCGCCGCCGCGGTGTCCTCGGACGCATCGGACCGCCGCCGGTGGTTCGCGCTGGCCATCGTGATGACCGCGGCCTTCATGGACCTCGTCGACGTCACGATCGTCAACATCGCCATCCCGAGCATTCAGCGGGATACCGGCGCCACGTTCGGTTCGATCCAGTGGATCACCGCCGGATACGCCCTGGCCTTCGCCGCCGGGCTGATCACCGGCGGCCGGCTCGGTGACATCTACGGCCGCAAGCGGCTGTTCCTCATCGGGATCGGCGGCTTCACCCTCGCCTCCGCACTGTGCGGATTCGCCGCCAACCCGGAGATGCTGGTCGCCTCGCGCATCCTCCAGGGCGGCACGGCCGCGCTGATGGTCCCGCAGGTGCTGTCGATCGTGCACGCCACCTTCCCGGCGCACGAGCGTGGCAAGGTCTTCGGCCTCTTCGGCGCGATCGTCGGACTCGGCGCCGTGTCCGGGCCGCTGCTGGGTGCGCTGCTCACCGAGTGGAACATCGCCGGTCTCGAATGGCGCCCGATCTTCCTGATCAACCTGCCGGTCGGCATCGCGGGGCTGATCCTGGGCCGCAAGTTCATCACCGAGTCGAAGGCGCCGAAGGCGCTGCGCCTCGACCTGGTCGGTGTGGTGCTGGTGACGGCCGCGATGCTCATGCTGATCTACCCCCTCACCCGTGGCGAGGAGCTGGACTGGCCGCTGTGGGGCTACCTGTCGATGGCCGGCAGCCTGGTGGTGTTCCTGGTCCTGGTGATCTTCGAGCAGCGCAAGGCGCGCCGGGACGGCTCGCCGCTGGTCGAGCTGTCGCTGTTCCGGGTCAAGAGCTTCGCCGCCGGTATCGCCGTGCAGCTGACCTTCGGCGTCGGCCTCGGCATCTTCTTCCTGGTCTGGACGCTCTACATGCAGGAGGGGCTCGGCTGGAGCGCGCTGCGGGCCGGCACGACCGGAATCCCGTTCTCGGTCGCCGTCTCCGTCGCCGCCGGGATCTCCGTACAGAAGCTGGTGCCGCGCTTCGGCCGCAAGGTCCTCCAGGCGGGTGCGCTGCTGATGGCCGCAGGTCTGCTGATCTACATCTGGGAGTCCGACCGCTACGGCATGGGCATCACCTCCTGGCAGATGGCGCTGCCGCTGGTGGTCATGGGCCTCGGGATGGGGCTCATCGTGGCCCCGCTGGCCGACGCGGTGCTGTCCGAGGTGCCGAAGGAGCACTCCGGCTCCGCCTCCGGCCTCTTCAACACCGTCCAGCAGATGGGCAACGCCCTGGGGCTCGCGCTCGTCTCGGTCATCTTCTTCGGGGCGATCGGTGACCGGCTCACGCTCGCGCAGGTGGGCCCGGCGTTCGCGAACGCCTTCGAGCACTCGCTGTGGTGGGTGGTCGGAGTGCTCGCGGCCATCTTCCTGCTGATGTTCGCGCTGCCGGCCCACCCGAAGCAGCACGTGGAGGGCGGGGGTGACGATGCCGGTGGTGCCGACGGTGTCACCGATGCCACCGAGGAGCCCGGCAGCGAGGGTCCCATCAGTGGGGAAGCCACCACTGAGTCCGTGCTCACGCACTGAGGCGACGAGGTACGGGGACGAAGAAGAAGACGGGGGCAGAGACGGGGACGCGACGGCTACGGGGACGCGACGGAGAGCGGCGCACGGGGGTCGCGGCTCCGTCGCGTCCCCGCACCCGTCCTTACGCTTGTCCCGTCTCCGCTCTCCTTCGCGTCCCCGTCCTCACGTCCGTCCCGTCTCCGTCACCACGTCCGTCGCGAGGCGCGCCGTGCCGTCAGCAGATGCGCGTACGGCTCTCCATCGCACCGCGCGCGGTCTCCTCGTCGCCGTACACCTCGCACATGTGGCGGCCGTCGGGCGTCGCCGTGTGCTCGACCTCCCACAGGCTCGTCTCGCTGCCGTCCAGCAGCAGGAAGGCGTGCTCGTACAGCGTGAAGCCGGCGTCCCGCCCGTCCACCTGGCACTGGCGCCCGAAGATCTGCGTGATGTGGTGGGCGAAGGCCGCCCGCAGGAGGTGGGCCGTCTCCTCACCGGGGACGTCCCCGTTCTCCGCGCGGCGCAGCACGCGGCGGGCGTGGTCCGCGGAGTTGTCCGGGGCGTACATCCGGGGCAGCGGGGCCGGCGGCGCGGCCATCAGGGCCGTGAGGATCTCCAGGTCACCCTGCGGGCCCTCGTCCCCGAAGACCGGGGCGTCGCAGAAGCCGCCCGCGAGCCGGGCTGCGGCGATATGCGCATCGGCCTCGTCGTCGTACAGCTCGTGCTGCCGGTCGCCGGGCTGCGAGCCGCAGCGCGGGCCCTCCGGATCCCGCTGGCCGCAGTGCACCAGCTCCCAGAGCGTTAACGGGCTGCCGTCGCACAGCAGATACGTGTGCCGGTAGGTCTCGCGGTGCAGCGTCGCGCTGTGGTGCGAGGAGTGCAGGGAGCTGCTGTGGGCGAGGGCTGTGCCGAGCCGCTCCACCGTACTGTCGGGCAGGTCGAACGAGTTGAGAGCCCGTCGCAGGAGTCGTTCGAGGTGCTGCTCGGTTGTCTCGTACGGATCGCTCAAGGTGCTTCTCCAGGCCGTCGCCGCGTGTTACCCGATGCGTGCTTAACGTAGTCCCTGGGTCTGACATCGTGACCGGGGTTCAGCAAAACGTACGACGCACGCAGAAGGTTCCCGGCGTTTTGCCCGAACTTCCTTATGCGGAGGGCGAGTCGGCCATGGGTCCCTCGTCGTCCGTAGGCCGCCCCGGGCGGGGGTGCATGCCGTAGAGCTCGCCGTACGAGGGATAGGTGCCGCCGCCCTCGCGGCCGTTGACGCCTGTCGCCGCCCGTGCGGCCTTCACGATGGCGCGGGCCACGGCCTCCGCACCCGCCGCGAGCAGGTCGTTGAGGGCGATCGGGTTCGCCGGGTCCAGTGTCCGTTCGCCGGTGGCCAGGGCGAAAACGGTGTCCCCGTCGGTCAGCAGGTGTACGGGACGGATGGCGCGCGCCAGCCCGTCGTGGGCCGTGCCGGCGAGCTTCTGGGCCTGTGCCCGGCCGAGGTCGGCGTCCGTGGCGACGACGGCGAGCGTGGTGTTGAGCAGGGGGCGCGCATTCCCGTCGTGCGCCTGCGCCAGGCGCTGTCGCGCCGTGCGGTGGACCTCGGGCGCGGGGGCGACCGCCGGCTCGGCGGCCCCGTACTCCCCGTACAGCACCCCGGTACGGGGATCGAGCACCGAGCCCGCCGCGTTCACCACGACCAGCGCACCCACCGTGATCCCGGACGGCAGCAGGACGCTCGCGGTGCCCACCCCGCCCTTCAGCTGCCCGGCGACCGCGCCCGTGCCCGCGCCGACGCATCCCTCGGCGACCGCCGCCCCCGGCTCCGTGCGCGCGGCGTCCTCCACGGCGGCCCGGCCGGTCGACGCGTCCGGGCGGGCCCGCCAGTCGCCGCCCCGGCCCAGGTCGAAGAGGCAGGCCGCCGGGACCACCGGAACGACCTGCGCCGGATCGGCCCCGACCCGCACGCCGCGCCCCTGCTCCTCCAGCCAGGCCATCACCCCGGACGCCGCGTCCAGCCCGAACGCGCTGCCCCCGGTCAGCACCACGGCGTCGATGCGCTGCACCAGGTTGCGCGGGTCGAGCGCGTCCGTCTCCCTGGTGCCGGGGCCGCCGCCACGCACATCGACGGCGGCGACCGCACCGCCCTCGGGGGCGAGGACCACGGTGGTGCCGCTGAGCGCGCCCCTGCCCGCGAGCGAGGCGTGCCCGACCCGGATTCCGGCGACATCGGTCAGGGCGTCCATCCGGTGCTCCTCGGGGTCGGGGCCGTGGCAATCGGGGTCGGGGTCGGGGTCCGGGTTGTGCGTGGTGGGCGGCACAGGGCGAACCTACCCGCGCGCGGGCGGGAGAAGCGGGAGGGGCCACGGCAGAGGAAGGGCAGGAGCAGGGGGCGGCGGGCGGCGCCGGGTTCAAGGAGTTCGCCTCGCGGGTCGCCATCGACACCTCGGCCCTCCAGTTCGAGTCCGACGAGCTGATGCGCCCGAAGTACGGGGACGACGCGGCCATCGCCTGCGGCGTATCCGCGATGGCCACGGGCAGGCAGATGCAGTTCTTCGGCGCCCGCGTCAACGTCGCCAAGGCGCTGCTGTACGCGATCAACGGCGGCCGCGACGAGCGCACCGGCAAGCTCGTGGTGAGCGGCTTCGAGCCGGTCACCGGCGACTACCTGGACTACGACACCGTCGCCGAGCGGTACGACGCGATGCTCGACCGGCCGGCCAGGACGCCATGGAGCACCCGGAGAGGTACCCGCAGCTGACCATCAGGGTCTCCGGATACGCGGTCAACTTCACCCGGCTGAGCCGTGAGCAGCAGCTCGACGTCATCAACCGCACGTTCCGCGACTCGCTCTGACGCCATCCGCACCGGAGGCCCCGCCATGGCCGCGTCCCTCACCCCCACTGCGTCCCGCACGCCTATCCCCTCCCGCACACCCACCCCATCCCTCATACCTGCCTCGTCTCCTGCGCCGGGCCGGGCCCCGGGCACCCCGGCTGCGGCGGTCACCCGCAGGACGGTCTCCGGCTCCGTCCACTCCTGGGACCTCTCGACCGGCGTCGACGGCCCCGGCACCCGCTTCGCCGCCTCCCTCGGCAACGTCTCGCACGTCGACGTACTCCCGTTCCACAAGCTCGGCGAGGCGAAGCGCGGGCCCTGGATGCGCCGTTCGCCCTGCACGACACCCCGTCACCCACCCCCGGACAGGTCGCCGCCAGGGAGATCTTCGCCGCGCACGGCTTACACGCCGTCTGAGGAGCGAGCCCGCGGCCCGCACCGCACGTCCGTGCGGCCGGTACGCCCACCTGGTCGTCCGGACGTCGTCCCGCCACGACGCGCTCACCCCGTAGAGCCGTAAAACAGGACTAACCTCCCCATACAGCCCTACGGTGACGGGGTGACCGAGCCACCAGAGCCGTCTGCCGACAGGTCCGCCCGCCTCGCGCCCACGGGCACCCGGTCCGTCACCGCCCGCGCGACCGCGGCCGGCGTCATCGTCTCCCTCCTGCTCGTCGTCGCGATCGTGCTCGGCAGCAGGCTTCTGGAGAACTTCGACTCGGCCCTCCTGCCCTATGCCGTGGCCACGGTCTTCCTCGCCTTCGGAGTGGCCTACCGGTACACGGTCTGGGTCTCCGCACCCGGCGCCAAGCGGCTGTTCAAGAAGGGCTGGGGGAGCCTCTTCTCGGTCGCCAACTTCCGCAGGGCCCCCACCGCCCTGCCGAAGATGATCGCCACGTACCTCGGCTTCCAGAAGTTCCTCGGCGCCCGCTCCCACGCCCGCTGGGCCGCCCACCAGCTGATCTTCTGGGGCTGCATCCTCGCCTCCCTGATCACCTTCCCGCTGACCTGGGGCTGGTTCACCTTCACCTCCGGCAGTGGCACCGGGCCCGGCTACGAGATGCGTATCTGGGGCTTCAAGATCATCGGATTCGACTCCCTGGACATCCTCGGCTGGCTGATGTTCCACGGCCTGGACATCGCCGCCGTACTCGTCATCCCGGGCGCCTCCTATTTCCTGTGGCGCCGGATGAAGGACCGGGGCGCCATCACCGGCCAGCGGTTCGCCTACGACCTGGTGCCGCTGATCGCGCTGCTCGTCATCGCCGTCACCGGCCTGCTGCTCACCTTCTCCTCGATCTTCCTGCACGGCGGCGGCTACGAGTTCCTGGCGATCCTCCACATGGTGTCGGTGGTCTTCACCCTCATCTACATCCCGTTCGGGAAGTTCTTCCACATCGTGCAGCGGCCCGCCGCGGTCGGCATGCAGCTGTTCAAGTACACCGGCCGGCAGGACCAGGAGGTCTTCAGCTGCCGCCGCTGCGAGGAGCCCATCGACACCGCCTCGTATGTCGAGAACCTCCGCGGCACCATGCGCGACCTCAGCCTCGACTTCGACGCGTGGGCCGAGTACTGCCCGCGCTGCAAGCGGGTGCTGCGCGGTAGTGCCTATCTCTCCCAGGTGAAGAAGGGCTTCAAGTGACCGCGGACCCCCGAGCGGCCGACCCCCGGGCGATCGTGCCCCTCGACCCCTCCCTCGCGCCGCCGGGCACCCGCGCCTTCCGGGACGCGGGCGGTATCCCCGCCGACCAGTGGCACGCCGACCAGAACGGCGAGACGCTCGTCCCCACCCACTGCTGCTTCTGCGGCGTCCAATGCGGGATGTATCTGCGTGTCGACCGCGGCGGCAAGGTCTTCGGTGTCGAACCCCGCAACCACGACATCAACCGGATGCGCCTGTGCCCCAAGGGCATCAACGCCTACCAGCAGGTCAACCACCCCGACCGGCTCACCGCCCCGCTCATGCGCCGCTCCCGTGACGAGGAGTTCCGGGAGGTCTCCTGGGACGAGGCCCTCGACTTCACCGTCGCCGAGATCAAGCGGATCCAGCAGACCCACGGCAACGACGCGTTCGGGCTGCTCGGCGGGGCCAGCCTGTTCTCCGAGAAGACCTACCTGGTCGGCAAGTTCGCCCGGGTCGCCCTCAAGTCCCGGCACGTCGACTACAACGGCCGGCTCTGCATGGTCAGCGCCGCCGGCGCCAACAAGCTCGCCTTCGGCATCGACCGGGCCGGCAACCCCTTCTCCGACATCCTGCTCACCGACTGCCTGCTGATCGCGGGCTCCAATGTCGGCGAGTGCTTCCCCGTGCTGACCCAGTACGTATGGGGTGCGCGGGACCGCGGGGCCAGCCTGATCGTCATCGACCCGCGCGAGACGGCCGTCGCCCGCACCGCCGACATCCATGTCGCCCTGAAACCCGGCACGGACTCGGTGTTCTTCAACGCCGTTTTGAACGTGGTGATCGAGGAAGGGCTCACCGACGAGAACTACCTCGCCGCCCACGCCACCGGCTGGGCGGAGGTGAAGGCCAAGGCCGCCGAGTACCCGCCGTCCAGGGCCGCGGAGGTCTGCGGCATCCCGGCCGAACAGGTCGTCCAGGTCGCCCGCGTCTTCGCTCGCGCCCCCAGGGCCATGGCCTGGCACGCCCGCGGTATCGAGCACCACTCGCAGGGCGTCGAGAACTGCCTCACCGTGATCAACCTCTGCACCGCCACCGGACACATCGGCAAACCCGGCGCCGGATACGGAACCCTCACCGGCCAGGGCAACGGCCAGGGCGGCCGCGAACACGGCCAGAAGTCCGACCTCCTGCCGGGCGGGCGCTCGATCATGAACGAGGAGCACCGACGGCAGATCTGCGAGATCTGGGGGATCGAGGAGTCCGAACTCCCGCCCGCCGGAACGTCGATGATGGAAATGGTCTGGCAGATGCAGCGCCGAGAGATCCGCGGGCTGATCGGCATCTGCAACAACCCGTTCGTCTCCCTCCCCAACTACAAGGTGGTCAAGGAGGGGTACGACACGACTGAGTTCCACGCTCAATTCGACTTCTTCCTTTCCGAGACCGCTGCCAACGCGCATGTCGTCTTCCCCGTCACCAGCTGGGCCGAGGACGACGGAGTGATGGCCAACGCCGAGGCCCGGGTGGTCAAGCACAACAAGGCCCAGGACCCGCCCCCCGGCGTACGGACCGACACCTGGGTGATGTGCGAACTCGCCAAGCGCCTGGGCGTGGGCGACAAGTTCGCCTTCGCCGACTCCCGCGAGGTCTTCGACGAACTGCGGATCGCCTCCGCCGGCACCGTCAACGACTACTACGGCATCACCTACGAACGGCTGGAGGAGACGGGCGGAATCGCCTGGCCCTGCCCCTCCACCGACCACCCCGGCACCCCCCGCCTCTTCGAGGACGGCAGGACCTACCACCCCGACGAAAAGATCCATCTGCAGGTCGTCGACTGGCACCCGCCCATGGACCCGTACGACGACGAGCACCCGATGTCCCTCACCACCGGACGCACCGTCGCGCACTTCCTCTCCGGCAACCAGACCCGCCGGCTCGGCGCCCTCGTCGAACAGACCCCGCGCCCCTGGGCCGAGATCCACCCCTCCCACGGCTTCCGCAACGGCGAACCGGTCCGGGTCGTCACCCGGCGCGGCAGCGAGGTGTTCCCCGCCCTGGTCACCGAGGCGATCCGCCCCGACACCGTCTTCATCCCGTACCACTGGCCCGTCCCCACCGCCGCCAACGCGCTGACCATCGACGCCCTGGACCCCCGCTCCAAGATCCCCGAGTACAAGGTCTGCGCCTGCCGCATCGAGCACGCCGCGACGATCGACGAGGTACCCGCGCCCCCCGTCGCGCCGGGCCGCCACGCCTACCCGGAGGCCCAGGTCTCCCGTACCGACCCGTTGCCGCCCACGACCCCGCAGGGCCGTGGCACCTCGGAGAGGAGCTGATGCCCGCATGATGGGCAGAACGATCTTTATCGACCCGGGGCGCTGCATCGGCTGCCAGGCCTGTGTCTCCGCCTGCCGGGAATGCGACTCGCACCGCGGCAAGTCGATGATCCACCTCGACTACACCGACGAGGGCCAGTCCGTCGCCTCCCTTCCCACCGTCTGCATGCACTGCGAGGACCCCGTCGCCCCGTGCGCCGAGGTCTGTCCCGCCGACGCGATCCTGGTGACCGCGGACGGGGTGGTGCAGCAGGCGGACACCACCCGCTGCATCGGCTGCGCCAACTGCGTCAACGCCTGCCCCTTCGGTGTCCCGAAGATCGACCTCCAGGCCAAGCTGCAGCTGAAGTGCAACCTCTGCTACGACCGCACCGCCTACGGCCTCGCCCCCATGTGCGCCACCGTCTGCCCGACGGGGGCCCTCTTCTACGGAACCGTCGAGGAGCTCCAGGCCGAACGCCCCGGCGTCCAGGTCGCCGACACCTTCGTCTTCGGCGAGAGCGAGGTCCGCACCGGCGTCGCCATGGTCGTCCCCGCCGACAAGCTCCAGTGGCCGGTGCCCGGCGGTCTGCCCGTCGTGGAGATCAACGGGAAGGACGTCCGCCGATGAGCGTCACCGACCAGCCGCCGCCCTCCCAGCCGCCCGCCGGGGACCCGCGCGAGGCCCTGCACGACCGGATCGCCGCGGATTCCCTGACCACCCGGCGCGACTACCTGCGGATCGTCGCCACCGTCTCCGGCGGACTCGCCGTCGGCGGTCTCGGCGTCGCCGCCGGCATCCTCCCGCGTCACGGCGACCCCGACGACGCGAAGGCACCCGAGCCGAAGAGGGTCAGCACCCAGCTGCTGCCCGGGGAGTCCGTCGCCTTCCGCTACCCGGACGAGGAGGACCGCGCGGTCGCCGTCCGGCTCAACGACGGGACCCTCGTCGGCTACTCGGCCATCTGCACCCACCTCGCCTGCGCCGTGCTCTGGCGGAAGGACCGGGGCTCCGAGGGTGAGCTGTACTGCCCCTGCCACGAGGGTGTCTTCGACGCGCGAACCGGCGAGGTCACCGCAGGACCGCCGCCCCGCGGACTGCCCAAGGTGGCCCTCACCGAGCAGCCCGACGGCAGTATCTGGGCGCTGGGCACCACGCACTCGGGCGAGAGCATCGAGCACGGCCTCTGCCGCCGGCTCGGCGACGACCGCCCGGACCTCGCGTCCCGGATCGGCTGCCCCGGAGCCAAGCGGGGCGCCGAGGCCCCCGCGGCGACCGGCGCGGGCGCCCCGCATGCCACCGGCTCCCGGCCCGCTGCCCCCCAGACCCCTGACGACCAGACTCCTGACGACCGGACCTCCGGCGCCCGGACCTCCGGCAGCCGGACATGAGCGACGCCCAGCAGCCCGAGCCCGGCCCGCACTATCCGGACTACCACCCGGGCAGCGCCCGGCCCGAACTCAACCGGCCCGTCCACGAGCGCTACCCCCAGATCCGGCCCACCAGCGGATACGGCGACCCCCGCGTCCGCCACACCGGGCCGGGGCCGGGAGCCGGCACGGACCAGGAGCCGGAACGCTCCTCGAAGCTCACCGCCCGACTGACCCTCGCCATGACCGTGGTCATCGGGCAGCTCTGGGGACTGACCGTGATCATCGACGAATGGATGGAGGGCAACTCCGGTACCGCCTGGTGGGGGGCCGGATTCCTGTGCCTGTCGTTCCTCGTGGTGCTCGGCCTCTGGGCGCTGGACCCGAAGGACCGCTGAGCACCGCCCGGCACCGGAGGGCGGTCGTACCCCGCAGGGCTGCCGGACACCTGAGCTCGGCCCGGTACCGGAGGGCGGCCGTACCCTGGGGGTATGAGTACCGCCCCCGCCCCCGGCCCGCGTGATCCCGAACCGGGCCCGCCGGACCCCTCGCAGCGGCCGGACCGGCCCGAGCCCAAGGGCCGGCCGAAGCCGGCTCTGGTCTTCGACGATCCGCTGGACCAGCAGTCCTCGGACGACACGGACCGGGGCTGGGGCGAGCGGTCCCCGTCCGGCAGCAGCGCCGCCGACCTGGCCCGCTTCCTCGACGAGAAGCCGCCCCACCACATCTGAGCAGCCGGTTACTCCCGGCCGCCCGGACCGGAGTCGCCGTTCCCGGAGCCCGCTGCCCCGGGGCTCCCGTCCGCCGGGCCGACGCGCTGCGAGACCAGCGCGTCGCGGATCTCCTTCAGCACCTCCAGCTCGCTGACCTCCAGCGTCTCCTGCACGCCCTCCTTCGCCGCCAGCATGGCCGCACGCCTGGCGAGGTACTTCGCCATCGGCAGGACCATCAGGAAGTAGACGACGGCGGCGGTGATGAGGAAGCTGAGGGTGGCGCTCAGCACCGATCCCCACAGGATGCGGATTCCCTCGGTCGCCTCGCCCGTCTTCGGGTCCGTCGTGCACGGGCCCTTGAGACAGGAGCTGTAGTTCGCCAGATCCTTGGTGCCGAACGCACCGACGAGCGGATTGATGACGCCCTTCACGATGGCGTTCACGATGTTGGTGAACGCGGCGCCGATGACGACGGCGACCGCCAGGTCGATCACATTGCCACGCATCAGGAAGGCCTTGAAGCCGTCCAGCAGATTGGCCTTCTTCTTCTCGCTCAAGGGTGAGCCGTCCTTCGTCTGTGCCGTAAGCGGAGTGAACTCCTCCGCAACTTACGGCAGTACAAGGCGGAACAACCCAATTCGGCACTGTCCTCAAGTGGCATGATGAGGCGTCAGTTCGAATCAGCACAGGATAACCGCAAGTCCCGCCGACACTCCCGCGCCCGCCAGCTTCGCTGCCGCGGCCCGGGGCACGGACAGCACGATGAGCGCCCCGTTCTCCGTCGGGCCCTCGGTAGACGTCTGGGGCACCTGGGCGACTCGCGCGCTCTTCGCCATGACCCGGGCATCGGTTCCGGGCCCCTCGGACGCGATCACATCGACGCGGTCCCCGGGCCGCAGCAGCCGCACGGTCGCCGCGTCCGCGATCCGCACCGGCGCCGAGACCAGCCGCCGGACCGGCGGCGAAGCCCGCTCCCGCGCCGTCCCGGCCGCCGGTGCCGCGCCCGCCGCGGCACCGGCCCCGCCGGGTCCCGTAACACCGTCCCCGCCCCGGCTCCCGCTGCCGCCGAACCCCGAGACGGCCAGCACGGCAGCGGTCAACGCCAGCCCGGCGGCCATCGCCCGCCGCCGGCGCCACGCGGCCCGGCACATCCGGTGCCCGCCACCCCCGCGCACCCGCAACGGCGGGAACGCGGGCACCCCGCAGGGCGGGGGAGCGGGCGCGCACATCAAGGGCGAGCCGGAGAAGCCGGTGGGGGCGGACCCAGGAGACAAGGACGAGGCGGGTGAGGCGGGTGAGCTGGGTGGGCCGAACGAACCGGGTGAGCTGGGTGAGCCGAACGGACCGTGTGAGCCGATCGAACTGGGTGAGCCGGGTGAGCGCATGACGAACACCGCCTGGGGCGAGGGAGTTGAGGACGCGGAACCGAGCGGCCCCGGATGAACAGGCCCCACGATCCGGCATTCACGAGATTCCCGCCGAGCCCTGTGGACGGCTCACCGGATGTGGAAAACTCCCTCACCCGCCCGCGAGCCCGGCCCGCAAGCCCACCCGCGAGCCCGGCCCGCAAGCCCACCCGCAAGCCCCGCCGGCGAGGCACGCCCACGAAGCCCCCACGAGGCCAGCGCACCGGCCCCGCCCACGAGGCCAGCGCACCGGCCCCCCACGAGGCGGCGCGCACAAGCCGCGCCCGCACGCCCTACGGCAGCTCGATCCCCGTGTCGATTCCGTCCAGCGCGTGCGCGCACGGGCAGTCGCGGTCCGCCTCCGCGGGCAGCTCGCCCACCGCGTCGAAGAGGACCGAGCGCAGCCGGTCGACGTTGGCCGCGAACACCTTGAGCACTTCGGCGTGGGAGACGCCCTCGCCGGTCTCGGCGCCCGCGTCTAGGTCCGTCACCAGCGTCATCGTCGTGTAGCAGAGCCCCAGTTCGCGGGCGAGGACGGCTTCCGGGTGCCCGGTCATGCCGACCACCGACCAGCCCATCGCCGCGTGCCAGCGCGATTCTGCCCGGGTCGAGAAGCGCGGTCCCTCGACGACCACCAGCGTCCCGCCGTCCACGGCCTCCCAGTCGCGGCCCCGGGCCGCCGCCAGCGCGGCCTTGCGGCCCTTGGGGCAGTACGGGTCGGCGAAGCCCAGGTGCACCACGTTCGGCACCACGCCGTCCGCTCGGGTCTCCCCGTCGTAGAAGGTCTGGGTACGGGTCTTCGTACGGTCCACCAGCTGGTCGGGCACGATCAGCGTTCCCGGTCCGTAGTCCGGCCGGAGCCCGCCGACCGCGCACGGGCCGAGCACCTGGCGAACCCCGACCGAGCGCAGCGCCCACAGATTGGCGCGGTAGTTGATGCGGTGCGGCGGCACGTGATGGCTGCGGCCGTGCCGGGGGAGGAAGGCGACCCGGCGGCCCCCGATCTCACCGAGGAACACGGAGTCGCTCGGCTGTCCGTAAGGGGTGTCCACGCGGACCTCGGTGACGTCCTCCAGGAAGGAGTACAGCCCCGAGCCGCCGATCACGCCGATCTCTGCGTTTGCCATGCGTTCACCCTAGGGCCTGTCGTCAAACGGCCGTCTGCCGCGCGGCGCCATGCACGCACTCCCGCCGCACCGGCCCCGGACCCCGGTACGTCCAGTACAGGGGCCTGAGGCCGGCACGCCGCGAGCACGCACAGCGCGGCCGCCCTCCGGGCGACGACGGCAGTGTGACGACAGGCCCTGGCGGGACCGCAAACGCGGGTGACCCCGCCGAGTTGGATCAGCGGGGTCACGGGCGAAGCAGGTGGGGCGGCGGCTCAGGCAGCCGACGTACCGCTCGAGGAGCTCGACGACGAGCCCGAAGAACTTGACGAACTCGAGGACGAAGATCCCGAAGAGGAGGACGTCGACGAGGACGAAGAGGCCGAGGACTTGGTGTCCGACCCCGTCGAGGACGATCCGGAACCGGCGGCCTTCGCGGCGGCCGGGGCCGGCGTGCTGCTCGACGAGGAGCCGCGGCTGTCGTTCCGGTAGAAGCCGGAGCCCTTGAAGACAATGCCGACCGCCGAGAACACCTTCTTGAGGCGTCCTTCGCAGTTCGGGCACACCGTCAGGGCGTCATCGGTGAACTTCTGCACCGCTTCGAGGCCCTCGCCACACTCGGTGCACTGGTACTGATAGGTCGGCACTTGTTCCTCCTGGCACTCTGACTCAATGAGTGCTAACGACGCTCCATAGTGACGTATTCCGCTGGATCAGTCCACCGTGACCGGCCCGCGGTGACCGATCCCACGTGCCACGGTCCGCCCCGAGGTGCTCGGCAGGAGCCTGGACCGCAGTGCCAGCAGGGTCACCAGAGCCAGCACCGTACCCACCAGCGGCACCAGGAATCCGGTGCTCGCGCCGTGGGCGTCCGCGAGCTGACCGGCGACCGTCACGGCCGCCGCCTGCCCGAGCGCGACCGCACCCGTCAGCCAGGTGAACGCCTCGGTCCTGGCGGAGGCGGGAACCAGCGCCTCGACCAGCGTGTAGCCGCTGATCAGGGCCGGGGCGATGCAGAGGCCCACCAGCAGCCCGAGCGCGGCCAGCAGGGGCACGGAGTGCACCGCCCACAGGCCCGACGCGGTCAGGGTCAGCCCCGCGTACCCGGCGATCAGCCGGCGCCTCGGCCCGCTCTTCCAGGCGATGGCACCGCAGGCGATCCCGGCCAGCATGTTGCCGGCCGCGAAGATTCCGTAGAGCACCCCGTTCGAACCGGGGCTGCCGATCTCCTCGGCGAAGGCGGTCAGCGAGACCTGCATGCCGCCGAAGACCGCGCCGATCCCGAGGAAGGCCACCGCGAGCACGCGCACGCCCGGCACCGACAGGGCGGAGGCGTGCCGCGGGGAGCCGCCGGCGGGTCCGGTGTCGCGCACGGACGGCTGGGTGGCGCGCTGCGCGGCGAAGAACAGTCCGCCGACCAGCGTCAGCGCGGCTTCCGCGATGAGCCCCGCCGCCGGGTGCACCCCGGTGCACAGCGCGGTGGCGATGACCGGGCCGATGACGAAGGTGAACTCGTCCGTCACCGACTCGAAGGCGGCGGCGGTGGACATCAGGGGCGAGGCCTCGCGGCCCGGCGCGGCCCCGAGCACGGCAGCCCAGCGGGCACGCACCATCGGGCCGATCTGCGGGATGGAGGCGCCCGTCGGCACAGCGGCCAGGAACAGCGCCCAGATCGGCGCGTCCGCCAGCGCGAGCGCCGTCAGCGCGCCCACGGACGCCGCGTGCACCAGGACGCCGGGCAGCAGGACCGCCCGCTGTCCGAAGCGGTCGGCGAGCTTGCCGGTCTGCGGCGCGAACAGTGCCATGGAGACGCCGCTCACGGCGGCGACGGCGCCGGCGCTGCCGTAGGAGCCGGTGGTGTGCTGGACCAGCAGGACGATGCCGATGGTCAGCATGGCGAACGGCTGCCGTGCGGCGAAGCCCGGCAGGAGGAAGGTCCACGCACCCGGAGTGCGTAGCAACTGCCCGTATCCGGGGCGGTCGGAGACCGTGGACACCACGGTCCATGCCTTTCTGCCGCCTGGTGGCCATGCTCCTGCGGTACGGGCCGGCACCTGGGGTGCGGGCCCGGTCAGGGGCTGCCGAGAGCTGTCCTCTTCGCGCGGGACTGCGGTAGATGCCGGGCGCTCACAGCAGAGGCGGAGGACGCCACGACCGCCATACGGTCGCGCCAGCTCTGCGTCAGGCAGAGTTGGTCGATCAAGATCGTTGGGTGTCGATCGTTGATGGGTCGATCGTTGATTGTCGGTTGGTCTGAAATGCGGGTGGGTCGTTCACTGCCGGATGCCTGCGGCCGGCCGCCGGGAGGCGGCGCCGGGTCCGGCGACCGGGCCGGCCGCGGTGGTGCGCGTCACGGCCGTACGCCTACGGGGCATCGGCAGATTTCCTTCATCGTACAGGCAGGTTTCGCTGCGTACCTGCGATTGTGCGCTAGTCACCCTCCGTAACCTGCGAACGCGGGCGCCCCCTCACTGGTGGGCCTTCGCTTCGCGTTCCTTCGCGTCTCGTGCGTCACGTTCCTTCGCCTCACGGTCCCCTGCCTCGCGGGCCCTCGCCTCGCGCACCTTCGCGCCGCGGGTCTTCATCTCCCGGGGCGGCGCCTCGTGCGGCTTCGTCTCGTCCGGTGTCCGGCCGAGCTTCTTCACCGCCTTGAGCGCGTTGGAGACGTGCGGCCCGGTGAAGGGCTCCGTGCCGGGGTTCCCGTCGGTGCCCAGCCAGCTCGCCAGCTTGCCGCCCTCGCCGACCGCGCGCAGCCGGGCCTCCGTTGCGTCGCGCACCGGATCGGTGGTGACCACCAGCAGTTCGTCGCCCCGGCGCAGCACCGTCGGCGGGGTGGGGACGAAGCTCTTGTCGTCGCGTACGACGAGGGTCACGGCGGCGCCCGATGGCAGTCGCAGTTCACCGACCTCGACGCCGTGCATCTTCGACTTGGCCGGGATGGCCACCGACAGCAGATGTCCGCGCAGTCGCTCCAGGGGCGCCGACTCGATGCCCAGGTCGGCCGCCTCGGACGGGGCCTGGCCGATCTTGAGGGCCTTCGCGAGCCACGGCAGCGTCGGGCCCTGGATGAGGGTGTAGACGATGACGAGGACGAAGACGATGTTGAAGACCCGGGTGGAACCATCGATGCCGGACACCATCGGAATGGTCGCCAGGACGATGGGTACGGCACCGCGCAGCCCCGCCCAGGACATCAGGGCCTTCTCCTGCCAAGGCAGCCGGAACGGGGCCAGCGCCAGGAAGACCTCCAGCGGCCGGGCCACCACGGTGAGCACCAGGCCCACGACGACGGCGGGCCAGAAGTCGTCGACCAGTTCGTGCGGGGTGACCAGCAGGCCGAGCAGCACGAACATGCCGATCTGGGCCAGCCAGCCGAGCCCGTCGGCGAATCCTCGGGTGGCGGGCCAGTGCGGGAGCTTGGCGTTGCCGAGGATCATCGCCGCGAGGTAGACGGCGAGGAAGCCACTGCCGTGCACCATGGCGCCCGCCGCGTACGCGGACACCGCGATCGCCATCACGGCGATGGGGTAGAGGCCGGAGGCGGGCAGCGCCACGTGCCGCAGCCCGAACGAGCCGAGCCAGCCGACCGCGATGCCGACGGCCGCGCCGATCGCCAGCTCCAGTGCTATCTCGCCGACCAGCACGTACCAGTGGTCCACCGGGCCGACGGTCGAGAAGGCCACCACCAGGATCACCACGGGGGCGTCGTTGAAGCCGGACTCGGCCTCCAGGACACCGGTGATCCGGGCGGGCAACGGCACCTTGCGCAGGACGGAGAAGACCGCGGCGGCGTCCGTCGAGGAGACGACCGCGCCGATGATCAGCGCCTGCCGCCACTCCAGGCCGACCAGGTAGTGCGCCCCGGCGGCGGTCACGCCCACGCTCACCGCGACGCCGACGGTGGAAAGCATCGCAGCCGCCGGCAGCGCGGGTCTGACCTCTTTCCACTTCGTGCCGAGGCCGCCCTCGGCGAGGATCACGACCAGGGCCGCGTACCCGATGACCTGCGTCAGTTCCGCGTTGTCGAACTTGACGTCGAAGAGCCCGTCCTGCCCCATGACGACGCCGATGCCGAGGTACAGGAGCAGGCTCGGGAGCCCGCTGCGCGACGAGATCCGGACCGCCGCCACCGCGACGAGCAGGACAAGTGAGCAGACGAGCAGGAGCTCGTTGAGCGCGTGGACAGTCAGTGGCCGGTCCTTCCCTGCGAGCGCCTGCCGGATCGTGTTCCGGCGGCCGGTACTTCGTTACCTTACCTAATCTTTAACGTTTTCTTGATGCGTTCGAGTACTCGTGCGATCGCTACGCAATTCGAACCATCCCGATACCGCGTCAGAGGGGCCTCAGCGCTGCGCCTATGGTTGCTCCTGCACTCCCAGGACCACCCTGCCCCTCGAAGGACAGCGATGCCCGCCAACACAACCGCCTCTTCCGGCTCCACCGGTACCGCCGGTGGCGGGTCGCGCAAGAAGAAGGGGCGACGCGCCCGCAAAATCGTGATCGTCCTGGTGCTGGCGCTTGTCGCGGGTATCGGATTCGGCACGTACTGGTCCGTATCGACCGTGCGGGCCTCGTACCCGCAGACCAACGGGACCGCCCAGCTCGCCGGCCTCGACAGCAACGTCGAGGTCAAGCGCGACAGCTACGGCATTCCGCAGATCTACGCAGACTCCGACGCCGACCTGTTCCGCGCCCAGGGATTCGTCCAGGCGCAGGACCGCTTCTGGGAGATGGACGTCCGCCGTCACATGACGGCCGGCCGGCTCTCCGAGATGTTCGGCTCCGGCCAGGTCGAGACGGACTCCTTCCTGCGCACCCTGGGCTGGCGCAAGGTCGCCCAGGAGGAGTACGACCACGTCCTGTCCGCGGAGACCAAGAAGAACCTCCAGTCGTACGCGGACGGCGTGAACGCCTACCTCAAGGGCCGCGACGGCAAGGACATCTCCGTCGAGTACGCGGCTCTGGGCCTCACCAACGACTACAAGCCGACGAAGTGGACCCCGGTCGACTCGGTCGCCTGGCTCAAGGCCATGGCCTGGGACCTGCGCGGCAACATGCAGGACGAGATCGACCGTTCGCTGATGACCAGCAGGCTCGACGCGAAGCAGATCGAGGACCTGTACCCGCCGTACCCGTACGACAAGCACAAGCCGATCGTCTCCGAGGGCGGGATCTCCCCGGCCACCGGGAAGTACGACCCGCAGGCGACGCCGTCCGACAGCCTCGGCTCGTCGACCGTGCAGGGCGCCACCGAGGGGCTCAACACCCAGCTCGGCGCGCTCTCCGACACCCTCGACAAGATCCCCTCGCTGCTCGGTCCGAACGGCACCGGCATCGGGTCGAACTCCTGGGTGGTCTCGGGCAAGTACACGACGACCAACAAGCCGCTGCTCGCCAACGACCCGCACCTCGCGCCGCAGCTGCCCTCGCTCTGGTACCAGATGGGGCTGCACTGCCGCAGCGTCTCGGCCACCTGCAAGTACGACACCGCCGGCTACACGTTCTCCGGCATGCCGGGCGTGATCATCGGCCACAACCAGGACGTCGCCTGGGGCTTCACCAACCTGGGCGCGGACGTCACCGACCTCTTCCTCGAGAAGGTCTCCGCCGACGGCTACCAGTACGACGGCAAGGTGAAGCCCTTCACCACCCGCGAGGAGACCATCAAGGTCGCCGGCGGCAAGGACCGGCACATCACCGTCCGTGAGACGAACAACGGCCCGCTGGTCTCCGACCGCAGCAGCGAGCTGGAGAAGGTCGGCCAGAAGGCGCCCGTGACCAACGCCGCCCCCGACCGTGCGGACGGCTACGGGGTGGCGCTGAAGTGGACCGCGCTGGAGCCCGGCCACTCCATGGACGCCGTCTTCGAGCTCAACCGCGCCAAGGACTTCACGACCTTCCGGGCGGCGGCTGAGCACTTCGAGGTCCCCTCGCAGAACCTGATCTACGCCGACACCAAGGGCCACATCGGCTACCAGGCGCCGGGGAAGATCCCGCAGCGCAAGTCCGGTGACGGCACGATGCCCAGCCCCGGCTGGTCCTCGGAGTACGGCTGGAAGAAGGACCCGATTCCGTTCGACCAGCTGCCGTACGAGTACGACCCGAAGCGCGGGTACATCGTCACCGCCAACCAGGCGGTCGTCGACGAGGCCAAGTACCCGTACATGCTCACCAAGGACTGGGGCTACGGCACCCGCAGCCAGCGGATCAACGACCTCATCCAGTCGAAGATCAAGGGTGGCGGGAAGATCTCGACCGATGACATGCAGAAGATGCAGATGGACAACACCAGCGAGATCGCCGCGCTGCTGGTGCCCGAACTGATGAAGATCAACATCTCGGACAAGGACGTCCGGGAGGCGCAGAAGCTGCTGGAGGGCTGGGACTACACCCAGGAGTCCGACTCGGCGGCCGCCGCGTACTTCAACGCGGTCTGGCGCAACATCCTCAAGCTGGCCTTCGGCGACAAGCTGCCCAAGGAGATGCGCGTCAAGGGCGAATGCCTGAACGTGCCGCCGGCCAAGAGCTCGGGCCCGGTCGACGAGCAGGACAGGCTGGTACGCGAATGCGGCCAGCGCGCCCCCGACTCGGCGCAGCCGGACGGCGGCGACCGCTGGTACCAGGTCGTCGAGAACCTCATGGACAAGCCGGACAGCGACTGGTGGAAGGCGCCGGCGAACCGCAAGGACAAGGCGACCGGCAACCGTGAGGAGCTGTTCGCCCGCGCCATGGAGGACGCCCGCTGGGAGCTGACGGCCAAGCTCGGCAAGGACATCACCACCTGGAACTGGGGCCGGCTGCACCAGCTGACCCTGAAGAACCAGACCCTCGGTACGGAGGGGCCCGGACTGCTCCAGCGGGTGCTCAACCGCGGCCCGTGGAACCTGGGCGGCGGCGAGGCCGCGGTGGACGCCACCGGCTGGAACGCCGCAGGCGGCTACGAGGTCGTGTGGGTCCCGTCGATGCGGATGGTCGTCAACGTGGGGGACTGGGACAAGTCCCGCTGGATCAACCTCACCGGCGCCTCCGGGCACGCGTTCAGCGCGCACTACACCGACCAGACGGACAAGTGGGTCAACGGCGAGCTGCTCGACTGGTCCTACGGGACGAACGCGGTCACCGGGTCGACGACGGACACGCTGACCCTGAAGCCGTGAGGGGTGCGCTGATCCTGAAGCCGTGAGTGCGGGCCCGTTCCTGGAGTCTTCGGGGGCGGGCCCGCGGTGTTGTCAGCCGGCGCCGCCGAAGCGCCGCGATCCCGTCGGTGTCACGACCGCGTCCACGGGGTGGTCGTGCGGTTCCGCCGGGACCCGCGCGGTCACCTCGTCGTCGTACAGCAGGACGACCAGGGCGGGGTGCGCCCCGGCCGCCGAGAGCCGGGCCAGCACCCGGTCGTAGCTGCCGCCGCCCCGGCCCAGCCGCATCCCGCGCCCGTCCACAGCCAGGCCCGGCAGCAGCACCGCCCCGGCGTCCAGGACGGCGTCGGGGCCGAGCCGCTCGCCGGCCGGCTCCAGCAGCCCTCGGCCGGCCTTCCCGAGGCTCCCGGGACCCTCGTACGGCGCCCAGTCCAGGTCGTTGTCCGGCAGGAGCACCGGCAGCAGCACCCGGACGCCCCGGGCGCGCAGGGCGTCCAGCAGGGCACGGGTGCCCGGTTCGCGCCCCACCGAGACGTACGCGGCGACGGTACGGGCCCGGGAGAGCTCGGGGAGCGCGAGCGCGTGACGGGCGAGAACCGCGGCGGCCCGTTCGACGTCCTCATCGGTCAGGAGGCGTCGTGCTGCGAGCAGTTCACGCCGCAGCAGTGCCTTTGCGGACATGTCGGTGTTCAACGGGGCACCCACAGATCTCTCGTACTGGCATATATGAGTACAAAGTTAACCGGAGGATCATCTTCCGCCCATGTGCGCCGGTTAAGGTTCTGCGCATGACTCAGTCGAACCCCAGGATCAGCAAGGCTGTCATTCCGGCGGCGGGCCTCGGTACCCGCTTCCTGCCGGCCACCAAAGCCACTCCCAAAGAGATGCTGCCTGTCGTCGACAAGCCTGCCATCCAGTACGTCGTCGAAGAGGCGGTGGCCGCCGGTCTCTCCGACGTACTGATGATCACCGGTCGCAACAAGCGTCCTCTGGAGGACCACTTCGACCGGAATTACGAGCTGGAGTCGGCGCTCACCCGTAAGGGCGACGCCGAACGGCTGCGCAGGGTCCAGGAGTCGAGCGACCTCGCGACCATGCACTACGTGCGCCAGGGTGACCCGCGCGGCCTGGGCCACGCCGTCCTGTGCGCGGAGCCCCATGTGGGCGACGAGCCGTTCGCCGTGCTTCTGGGCGACGACCTGATCGACCCGCGCGACCCGCTGCTGGCCCGCATGGTGGAGATCCAGGAGCGCGAGGGCGGCAGTGTCATCGCGCTCATGGAGGTCCCCACCGAGCTGATCCACCAGTACGGCTGCGCGGCCGTCGAGCCCACCGCCGAGGGCGATGTGATGCGGATCACCGGCCTGGTCGAGAAGCCGGAACCGGCCGACGCGCCCAGCAACCTCGCCATCATCGGCCGCTACGTCCTGGACCCCGCGGTCTTCGGGATACTGCGCCGGACCGAGCCCGGCCGCGGTGACGAGATCCAGCTGACCGACGCCCTGCAACTGCTGGCCGAGGACGAGAAGACCGGCGGCCCGGTGCACGGGGTCGTCTTCAAGGGCCGCCGCTATGACACCGGCGACCGGAGCGACTACCTCCGTGCCATTGTCAGACTCGCGTGCGAACGTGAAGACCTGGGCCCGGAGTTCCGGACCTGGCTCCGCAGTTACGTCACCGAGGAGATGTAAGACCTTGAGCAGCACGATCTGGTCGGTGGACGAGCACCTGGAAGACATCCTCGCCGCTGTGAAGCCGCTCGAACCCATCGAGCTGCAACTGCCCGACGCACAGGGCTGCGTCCTGGTCGAGGACGTCGTGGTGGAGATCGCCCTGCCGCCCTTCGACAACAGCTCGATGGACGGCTACGCGGTCCGCGTCTCCGATGTGGAGGGCGCCACCGAGGAGTTCCCCGCTGTCCTCACGGTCATCGGTGACGTCGCGGCGGGCGACGCCGGGCTCCTCGGCGACCAGCGGGTGGGGCCGGGCGAGGCCGCCCGCATCATGACCGGCGCCCCGCTGCCGGCCGGTGCGGAGGCCGTGGTCCCGGTCGAGTGGACCGACGGCGGTACGGGCGAGGGCCCCGCCGCCTCGATGCGCTCCCACAGCGACGCCCCGGAGGGCGCGCGCGGTGAGGTCCGCGTCCACCGCCCGGCCGAGGCCCGTGCCCACGTCAGGGACCGGGGCAGCGATGTCCGGCCGGGCGATCTGGCCCTGCGCGCCGGCTCGGTGGTCGGACCGCCGCAGATCGGCCTGCTCGCGGCGATCGGCCGCTCGACGGTGAAGGTGCGGCCCCGGCCGCGCGTCGTCGTCATCTCGACCGGCAGCGAACTGGTCCAGCCCGGCGAGGAGCTGACCGGCGGCCAGATCTACGACTCGAACAGCTTCGCGCTGACCGCCGCCGCGCGCGACGCCGGAGCGATCGCCTACCGGGTCGGCGCCGTCACCGACGACGCGGAGACGCTGCGCGCCAC
Source organism: Streptomyces sp. 840.1 (assembly GCF_003751445.1). Classification (NCBI taxonomy): domain Bacteria; kingdom Bacillati; phylum Actinomycetota; class Actinomycetes; order Kitasatosporales; family Streptomycetaceae; genus Streptomyces; species Streptomyces sp. 840.1. The sequence continues at coordinate 3,103,162 of NZ_RJUU01000001.1, forward strand.
GATCGAGGACCAGCTGATCCGCGCCGACATCGTCGTCACCACCGGCGGCGTCAGCGTCGGCGCGTACGACGTGGTCAAGGAAGCGCTGTCCTCGGTGGGCGATGAGGACGAGCCGGGCAGCGGCATCGACTTCCGCAAGCTGGCCATGCAGCCGGGCAAGCCGCAGGGCTTCGGCTCCATCGGCCCGGAGCACACCCCGCTGCTGGCCCTGCCGGGCAACCCGGTCTCCAGCTACGTCTCGTTCGAGCTGTTCGTACGGCCCGCGATCCGGACCCTGATGGGCCTGCCGGACGTGCACCGCCCCACCGCCAGGGCCACCCTGGTCTGCGACAAGGCGCTGTCCTCGCCCGACGGCAGGCGGCAGTTCCTGCGCGGGACGTACGACGCCGAGGCGGGCACCGTCACGCCCGTGGGCGGTTCCGGATCGCATCTGATCGCGGCTCTCGCCCAGGCGGACGCGCTGATCGTGCTGCCCGAGGACGTCACCTCCGCGGAGCCCGACGCGGACGTCGAGGTGATCCTGATCCGCTGAGCGGCGCCGGGTGGCGGTACGGTATCTGCCGCTGTGCCTTCCGGGGGACACCCCCCGGACCCCGGGCCCGCACCCCGGTGCGGCTCAGGGGCATCCGGCGCCCTACCGCTAGGCGGAGTTAGTTGAGTACGCAGAACAGGCTGACGCATATCGACGAGGCGGGCGCCGCCCGCATGGTCGACGTCTCCGAGAAGGACGTCACCGCGCGCGTCGCCCGTGCCAGCGGCCGGGTCCTCGTCTCGCCCCGCGTCATCGAACTGCTCCGGGGCGAAGGGGTCCCCAAGGGCGACGCCCTCGCCACCGCGCGCATCGCCGGGATCATGGGGGCCAAGCGCACCCCCGACCTGATCCCCCTCTGTCACCCGCTCGCCGTCTCCGGTGTCAAGGTCGACCTGAGCGTGGCCGACGACGCGGTGGAGATCCTCGCGACCGTGAAGACCACGGACCGCACGGGCGTGGAGATGGAGGCCCTGACCGCGGTGTCGGTCGCCGCGCTCACCGTGGTCGACATGATCAAGGCGGTCGACAAGGCCGCGGTCATCACCGACATCCGGGTCGAGGCGAAGTCGGGCGGCAAGTCCGGCGAGTACGTCCGCACCGCACCCGCCGGAGCGGACGCGTGAGCGCCCCCGGGCCCTCCGCCGGCTACCGCGCCCTCGTGGTGACCGCGTCCAACCGGGCCGCCGTCGGGGTCTACGCCGACAAGGGCGGCCCGCTGATCGCCGAGGCGCTGACCGGGCTCGGCTTCACCGTGGACGGCCCGCAGGTCGTCCCCGACGGCGATCCGGTCGAGCAGGCGCTGCGGGACGGGGTGGCTGCCGCGTACGACGTCATCGTGACCACCGGCGGCACGGGCATCTCGCCCACCGACCGCACCCCCGAGGCGACCCGCCGGGTCCTGGACCACGAGGTCCCCGGCATCCCCGAGGCGATCCGTGCCGAGGGCCGCGACAAGGTCCCCACGGCCGCGCTCTCGCGCGGTGTCGCGGGCGTGGCCGGCCGCACGCTCGTCGTCAATCTGCCCGGCTCCACCGGCGGGGTGCGCGACGGGCTCGCGGTCCTGACCCGGCTCCTGGTGCACGCCGTCGACCAGCTCCGCGGCGGCGATCACCCCCGACCCGGGAGCCCGAGCTGAACGTCCCGACCTGGCCGGTGACCCTGGTGGACGGCGACGTCACCCTCCGGCCGATAAAGCTGCGCGACCAGACCACGTGGCGCGAGGTCAACCGGCGCAACCGGGACTGGCTGCGCCCCTGGGAGGCGACCGTGCCGCCGCCCGCCCCCGGCGGTCCGGTGGCCCAGCGCCCCACGTACCGGCAGATGATCCGCCATCTGCGCTCCGAGGCCCACGCCGGCCGGATGCTGCCGTTCGCCATCGAGTACCGGGGCCGGCTGGTCGGCCAGCTGACCGTCGCCGGAATCACCTGGGGTTCGATGTGTTCGGGCCATGTCGGCTACTGGGTCGACCAGGACGTGGCCGGCCGAGGGGTGATGCCGACCGCGGTCGCACTCGCCGTCGACCACTGTTTCCGCACGGTCGGACTGCACCGGATCGAGGTGTGCATTCGCCCGGAGAACGCCCCCAGCCGTCGGGTGGTGGCGAAACTCGGATTCCGTGAGGAAGGGATCCGGCCCCGCTATCTGCACATCGACGGCGCCTGGCGCGACCACCTGATCTACGCGCTCACGGCCGAGGAGGTGCCCGACGGGCTGCTCCGGAGGTGGCAGCGGGCCAGGCCGGAGAAGCCTGAACATCGCACTAAATGAAATATGTGTTCGAAATTGATCGCTGTTTGACTGCTAACGGACGAGCAAGCGCCGACTGTTGATCCGAACAATCACAAAAAAAGTCCGTGATATCAGCAGGATCGTGCGACACACCGCGCCAATTGGCGGATGCCTCCAGGCAAACCCCTCTACGGTGTGAGATGTGAGCAGCAGCGGCCTCATCTACGCAGTCATCGTCGGGGCCTGGGCCGCCTACTTGGTGCCGATGTGGCTCCGCAGGCAGGACGAGCTCAACGAAGCCCGTCCGACGGAACGCTTCAGCACCGCCATCCGGCTGCTGTCCGGACGGGCGGCGATGGAGCGCCGGTATGCCAAGGGGCTGCAGGAGCGCACCGACGATGAGGCGGCGCCCGGCGCCGAGCCGGACGTGAGCACGGATCGAATGGATTCCGTCGACGTCCGGAACTTCTCCGCGCCTCCGGCGCACACCGAGGCCCGGGTCCACGACCCGGCTCGTGCCCCGGAGCGTGCACCGAAGCAGCGCCCGGCCCGGGAACGCCCGGCATCCCCCACCGACCCGGCACCCGTACCCGCACGGCGCGCTCGACCGCGCCCCGGCGGGATCGACGCCGAACGAGCCCGGCGCGCGCAGCGCACGCAGGTCCTCGCACGCCGTCGCCGCACCACCGTCGTCCTCTTCCTCGCCTTCACGCTCGGCGCGGTCGTCGCGGCGGTCGGCGGCCTAGGCTTCCTCTGGGCCCCCGCCGCTCCCGCGGTGCTGCTGAGCACGTACATCGTGCATCTGCGCGCCCAGGAGCGGCGCAGGTTCGCCTTCACCATGGACCGGCGACGGGCCGAGGTGGCGGCGCAGCACCTGCGCGAGAGCCGCACGCGCAGGCACCAGCCCGCCGCGACGGCCCCCGCGGAGTCCGACGAGGACCCCGAAGCGCGTCACCCCGCCCCCGAGCCCACCCCCACGGTCTCCCCGCAGGAGGCCGGCCGCCGCGCCCTGGTCGAGCAGACGGACCACGCGGAGTGGGTGGACCAGCAGCGCGAACGCGGCCGGGTCCAGGGCGACAGCTGGGAGCCGGTCCCGGTCCCGCTGCCGACCTACGTCACGGCCCCGGTCGCCCCGCGCGCCTCGGGCGGCGTCGAGGTCGGCAACCCGGAGACCTGGAGCGCGGCCCGCTCCAGCACCGCCGAACCCACGCAGCCCCCGGCACCCCCCGTGGACCCCGCCCCGCGCCAGCGCACCAACCAGTCCCGCCGCTCCCGCGACCGGGGCCGGACCCCCCTCTTCGACCAGTACGACGAGGACGACCGCCCCCGCGCGGCCAACGAGTGAGGCCTCCGCCCCACCCGGGGACGCCGACTCGGCTGACCAGCACCTAACCGATTTCCGAGCACCCCGTTGAGGGTGCTAAAGTTTCACTCGTTGCAAGGGCCTGTGGCGCAGTCTGGTAGCGCACCTCGTTCGCATCGAGGGGGTCTGGGGTTCAAATCCCCACAGGTCCACCGCACACACGAGATCCCGTCCGATCTGATTGATCGGGCGGGATCTTGGCGTTTCCGGGGTCTGTTCGAGGCGATGTCCGAACGCGATCGGTGCCGGACGCGGTTGCTTGGCGGTCGTCGACCTGATCTTTCGGGGTGGTTCGGGTGCGTGAGTCGTTTCTGGGCTGTCGGCGGGCATGCGTGATCCCGGCTGGAGCTGCTGGGGTTTCAGATGGCCTCGTGGATCTCCGGCCCTGTGGGCGGGGCAGCCCGGCCGCGTCGGGGGGCGTGGATGCCGATCCAGCCAGCGCGGCGACTTCGTGGGAGGTGCCGGTCGCTTGTGTTCGGGTGGTCTGAGCGACCTCGTCAACGCCCAGTCGAAAGTGCTGGACGCTGCCGGACGAAGCGCGGCGGACTGGCGGGCCGACGGAGCAGAAGCTACGACCGCCACCGAAACGGCGCGGGCGTCAGCCCCGGTCCGGACGCGTCACCCGGTCATAGCGCGCCCGCCCCACCCCCGCCGCGACCGTCAGCGGGATCGTGAGGAGGGCGGCCGTCAGGAACAGGCCCCTGTACGCGTGGTGTTCCGCGGGGCCGGCGGCGATGGCGCTCGCCAGGGCGCTGCCGACGTAAAGGGCCAGGCCGAACATCGCCACACCGGTGGCGCGGGCCGCCGGGGACAGGCCGGTGGCCCAGGACTGGATCGTGGAGTGCATGAACGACCAGCCGCCGCCGAGCAGCAGCGTGCACACCACCAGCGCGGGCACCGACCGGCTGGCCGCCGCGAGGCCGAAGGCCAGGGCCATCTGCACCCCGCCGACCACCATCAGCCGCACCGGCGTCCAGCGCCCCACCAGCCGCTTCACCGTCTGGGCCGCAGCCATGGAGCCCACCCCGTACAGCGCGGACACCGCGCCGGCCAGCATCGCCGACGCCCCCTGGGCCTCCAGGGCGGGCGCGATGTACGTCAAAAAGCCCAGCAGGACCGCGCCTTCGAGCATGGCCACCGCCATCACGTACCACTGCCAGCGCGAGCGCAGGACGACCTTGAACGGGGTGAGCAGCGCCCCCGGCGCCGCACGCGGCGGCTCCGGCAGGCGGCGCAGGGCGACGGCCAGGTAGGCGGCGATTACGCCGGGCAGCGCGAAGACGAGACGCCAGCTCACGAAGTGCGCCAGGGCGCCGGCGGCGACGGTCGCCACGGCCGTGCCCAGGGCGAACGCGGTCATCAGCTCGCTCAGCGGGCGCTGGCGGACCGCCGCGGGCACGGTGTCCCCGATGTAGGTGATGGACGCGGCGATGGACGCCGCGAAGAACGCGCCGGCCGCGGCCCGCGCCACGATCAGCACCGTCGCGTCGGGCGCGAGCACCGAGCAGAGCGCGGCGACCGCGGCGCCGGCCAGGGAGATCCGCATGACGCGCACCCGGCCGAGCCGGTCGCTGGCCAGTCCCCACACCGGCTGCATTAGACCGTAGGCGAGGAAGTAGCCGCTGGCCGCGAGCATCACCGTCGGCAGCGCTACGCCCAGCTGGGCGCCGATGAGCAGCAGCATCGGGGTGATGCAGAAGCGGTCGAAGTTGCTGACAAACCCGGCGGCCCGCAGCAGCCGTAACGAGGCGGCAGGCAGGGCCGGCAGCGCGGGCGGCACGGGCAGCGCGGGTGCCTCCGGCGGCGATACGGGAGCCTCCCCGGGCGCAGGGGCTGCCGCGCCACGCGCCGCCGAAGGGGCGGCGGCGTGCCCGGCTCCCTCGGCGGACCCGGACGGGACGGCGGGCCCGGATGCGGCGGCTGACCCGGACGGGGCGGCGGGCCCGGATGCGGCGGCTGACCCGGCCGAGTCCGCGGACCCGGCCGAGTCCGCGGGCCTCGCCGGGCCGGCGGGCCCCGCTGAGTCGGTGGTTTCCGTATGGGCGTCCATGACGGCTCTCCTTTGTGGCAATCCTGCGGTGGTCGCTCAGTCCCGCACCAGACCCGGCCTGGCTGGTGGTTCCACCCCATCACCGCCGGTGAGCGGCGCGGCCCCGCAGCCGATTACCCTTGCTCACACCCTGGGAGTGCGGGGCGAGGAGGGATCATGAACGGCGGCGCGGGCAGCGTCCGGGACCGGGAACTGGGCGCGTTCCTGCGCTCGCGGCGTGAGCGGCTGACGCCCGCCGAGCTGGGGCTGCCCGGGTCCGCACGGCGGCGCACCCCGGGGCTGCGGCGCGAGGAGGTCGCGGAGCTCGCCGGGATCAGCAGCTCCTGGTACGCGTGGCTGGAGCAGGGCCGGGTGCGCACGTCGGAACAGGTGCTCCGGGCGGTGGCGCGGGCGCTGCGCCTGGACGCGGACGAGACCGCGCACGTGCTGTCGTTCCTGGAGCACGCCGCGCCGGACGAACACCCGCCGGGATGGGTCTCGCGCAACCTGCTGACCCTGGTGGAGGCACTGACGCCCAACCCGGCCGTGGTGCTCGACCCGCACTGGGACCTGCTGGCCTGGAACTCGGGGTACGCAGCCCTGCTCACCGATCCGGCCAGGCTCGCGCCCAAGCAGCGCAACCTGCTGTGGCTGGTGTTCCGCTGGGCGCCCGCCCGTACGCTGCTGGCCAGTTGGGAGCCCGAGGCGCGGAGCCTGTTGGGTCAGTTCCGGGCGAAGGCGGCCCGACATCCCGAGGACGGCCGGTACGTCGAGATCACCGCGGAACTGCTCGCCGACCCGGACGCGGCGCGCTGGTACGGCCGCCGGGAGACCTCGGCGTTCCATCCCGCCGTACGCCACTTCCGGCATCCGGCCGCCGGCGATCTGCGGCTGCGCTACGTCAAGCTCGCCGCCGTCGACGAGCCGGGCCACCATCTGCTCGCCTACCTGCCCGACGACCCGGCGACGCAACAGGCCCTGGGAACGCTGGGGGCGCCGGGCCGCTGAGCGGGGTGCGGCGCCGCCCCGCGTACCGACGGCACGCGGGGCGGCGGGGCGAGGAGGGGCGGGCCAGGGCGACCGCCCCCCCGCCCTCAGGTGCGCGACCCGCTCAGGAGGTGAGCACCGCCTTCATCACCGACCCGTCCGCGACCGCCCCGAGCGCGTCGGCGTGCCGCTCCAGCGGGAACGGCGTGACCAGGCTCGCCAGGTCGAAGCGGGCGGTGAGCGCGGGCAACAGGCATACGTACTCGACGAGATGGGCTCCGGTGAAGGCCCAGGAGCCGATGACGTCCAGCTGCCGGTGCACGATCGGGTGCGGGCTGACAAGGCGTACGCCTCCCGCAGGAACCGCGCCTACCTGCGCCGCCGCGGGATCCGCTGCACCATCCCGGACAAGGCCGACCAGGCCCGCAACCGCCAGAAGCTCGGCTCCCGCGGTGGCCGGCCGCCACGCTTCGACCCGGTCGACTACCGCGAGCGCCATGCGGTCGAGTGTGGGATCAACCGGCTCAAGAGACACCGTGCGGTCGCCACGCGATACGACAAGCTCGCTGTCCGCTACGAGGCGACCGTGCTGGTCGCAGCCATCAGCGAGTGGCTGTGACCTTGGGCCGTCACGTGGTGGGATCCACGTTCCATGCCGTGGGCAGATCGCTGCCGCAGAAGACGCAGACGAAGTCGTCCTCACGGACGATGTTGCGCTCCTGACAGTCAGGGCATCGCCGGAACATCACCTCGTGGGTGAAGCCGGAGGGCCGCTGGAGCTCTGCAGCGTCCAGGGCGCGGGCGACTTCCGCCCAGGAGGTGACATCTGGGCAGTAGCCGGTGGACTGGTTGCTGACCTCGCTCACGGTCCACCGGTCTGCCTCGCGCATGAAGCTGATCTCACATGCGCTCAGGACCATGTCTCCGCCAGCACAGGCCACGTGCTCGCTCCGGCGCGCCGCCAGCCGAAGCACACCGTCCACGCCGACCACGAAGGTGAACGGTTCGGCCAGCTCGACCGCCGACTGCTCCACAATCCAGCCGTCGAAGTCAGCCGCCGAGCCGATACGACGCCCGCCGTCACCAGGCCGGACCGCGGCCTTCAGCTCGACCGGTCCGACATATCGATAACTCCGCCCCCGCCCAGTCACGTCAGCCAACCTAGAGCACTTCCGACACACGCCCTAGTCGACCCGTCACGTCGTCAGAGCCAGTTGCTACGTCAAGGCGCACGCCAGGGCGAAGCAGACCAATCCACCTGTCGGCATCCCCGGGCGACAGATGCTGCAAGGCAAGGGAGCGAAGGGCATCCCGGGAACCATGTGTCATGCGCCCGATCATCCGCGGCGCCACTGACAGCGACTGAGAGGGCGCGCATCCGTTGGCGGTCCGCCGCTGACCCTTCGCTTCCCGACCCGACCCGTCCCGTCCCGTCCCTTCGTCTCTCTGTTTCCGGTCGTGGCCGTTGTCGCCCTGCTCGGCCGCACGGCCGACCTGCCTCGGTCGCAGGGCGCGGCATTCCTTCCGCAGAGTTCACCGAACGGCTGGACAGGGCGCGGGACGGTGGTCCGGGGGAGGAGTTCCTGCGCACGCCGGCCGGCCGGTCCCCGCAGACCAGCCGCAAGAGGTGCGCCCGGCGCACCGGTTGGGCGGCCCGGCGCGCCCCCGGTCAGTTCTTGATCCGGTCCTCCAGAGCGGTGCGCCAGGCCGGGAGGACCGTCTCGCGCGCCGGTGCGCTGCCGCGTCCGCCCCGGCTCAGGAAGTCCGACAGCGGCAGGGACGCGGCGCCCACGGTGACCGCGTCGGGGCCCAGCCTGCCCAGCTCCACGGTGACCTTCGAGGCCGGGTGGGACAGGGAGTAGGCCACGGCGTGGGCCCGGACCTCGTCGAGGTGGCGGGCCCCGAACTGCAGCCCCGCCCAGCCGCCGATCAGGACGCGGTCGGGCTGGAGGAGGTTGATGAGACCCGCCACCCCGGCGCCCAGGTACTCGGCGGTCTCCCGGACCAGCGCGCGGGCCACGGGGTCGGGCCGGGTGCCGTCGTCCGGGGCGGCCGCGGCGAGCAGCGCGGTGAGGCGGGTCTCCTGGTCGACGCCTTCCGGAGGGTGCCCGCCGACCTCCTGCCAACGCTGCACGAGGGCCTCCGCGCCCGCGTACGCCTCCAGGCATCCCGATGAGCCGCAACGGCACTGCCGGCCGCCCACCCGCACGGTCAGATGGCCCCATTCCAGGGCCCGACCCTGGGGGGCGTCCTCCGCGAAGAGGCACGCGCTGACGCCGGAGCCGAAGAGGATCGCCACGGCGCTGTGCGCACCCCGGCCGGCCCCGAACCACATCTCGGCCCGGCCGAGCGTCTTGGCCCCGTTGTCGATGACGTAGGGCACGGAGTGCGGGAGGCTGCCGGCCTCGCGCAGCAGCGTCTCCAGGGGGACCGCGTCCCAGCCGATGGTCTGGCCGTGCACGATGGCGCCCCGCACCGGATCGTGCTCCACGACGCCGGGGACGCCGATGCCGACGCCGATGAGACCCTCCGCCCCGAGCCCGGCCGTCGCCAGCACCTCGTCGATGCCGCTGCGGATGTGGTCCACGATCTGGTCCACTTCGTATACGTTCGCCGCCAGCGGCCTTTCGGTGCGGGCGAGTTCGGCCAGGGTGAAGTCGAGGGCCGCGACACGCACCCGGGTCTCCCCGACGTCGATGCCGATCAGATGGCCGTGACCTGGGTTGACCCGGAGCAGGGCGCGCGGGCGCCCGCCGTCCGACTCCACGCTGCCGGCCTCCTCCACCAGGTCATCGGCGACGAGTTCGGTGACCACGTTGCTGACGGAACCCGAGCTGAGACCGGTGGCGGTGCCCAGCTCCGGGCGGCTCATCGGCCCATCGAAATACAAATGTTGCAATACGGCCGCACGGCTGCTCCGGCGCAGGTCACGCACCGTACGTCTGGTCCGCTGGGCCATCTGGGCTCCTTCCCCGCTCGCTCGGCAGGCACGCTACCGCGCCTCCGGCTCTTGACGCGACCTTCTCATGAGGCTTAACTCACGCCATAAATTAAGCCATGGGGGTTGCGTGGCCGCTCGCCGGGTTCCGGTCGCGGACTCGGCACGTCCGGCTTGGACGCTCCTCAGGAAGGGACACCTGGAGCCATGCGAAGTATCCGAGTAGTCGCCAGCAGTGCGGCAGTCATCTCCCTGCTCGCCGCCGCGACCGCGTGTGGTGGCGGAGAGTCCGCGGGCGGCGGGTCCAGCTCGCCGAAGACGCTCACCTACTGGGCCTCCAACCAGGGACCCAGCCTTGAGGCCGACAAGAAGATCCTCACTCCCGAACTGAAGAAGTTCGAGAAGCAGACCGGCATCAAGGTCAAGCTGGAAGTCGTTCCCTGGTCGGACCTGCTCACGCGCATCCTCACGGCGACGACCTCCGGCAAGGGCCCCGATGTGCTGAACATCGGCAACACCTGGTCCTCCTCGCTCCAGGCGACCGGCGCGCTGCTGCCCTGGGACGACGCGAACTTCGCCAAGGTCGGCGGCCGCGACCGCTTCGTGGAGTCGGCGCTCGGCTCGACCGGTGCGCAGGGCAAGGACCCGGCCGCGCTGCCGCTCTACTCCATGGCGTACGCCCTCTACTACAACAAGGCGATGTTCAAGGAGGCCGGCATCGAGAAGCCGCCGGCCACCTGGGCCGAGGTCGCCGAGACCGGCAAGAAGCTGTCGAAGGACGGCAAGTGGGGCCTCGGGGCCGAGGGCTCGAACCTCTCCAACAACATCCACCAGGTGTTCGTCCTGGCCAAGCAGCACGGCGCGGACTTCTTCGACTCCGAGGGCAAGCCGAACTTCACCGACGACAAGGTCGTCGCGGCGGTCAAGCAGTACGTCGACATGATGGCCAAGGACAAGATCGTCGCGCCCGGCAATGCCGAGTACGCGCAGAACCAGTCGCTCAGCGACTTCTCCAAGAACAAGACGGCCATGGTGCTGTGGCAGGCCGCGGCCACCACGTTCAAGTCCCAGGGCATGAAGGACTCCGACTGGGGCGTCGCACCGGTGCCGGTCCAGTCCGGGAAGCCGGGCCAGGGCGAGCAGATCAACTCGATGGTCGCCGGCATCAACATCGCCGTCTTCAAGAACAGCAAGAACCTCGACGGCGCCACGAAGTTCGTCAAGTTCATGACGAGCGACGAGGAGCAGAAGCTGCTCTGTAAGACGTACGGCTCGATCCCGCCGGTGAAGGCCGCCCAGGGCGACGCGGCGTTCAACCGGCCCGAGCTCCAGGTCCTGAAGAACACCCTCGCCACCAGCGCCTCGGCGCTGCCGCAGGTCCCCAACGAGTCGCAGTTCGAGACGTCGGTCGGTACCGCGGTCAAGTCCCTGTTCGCCAAGGCCGCCGGCGGTGCGTCGATCAGCACGGCGGACGTCAAGGCCGAGCTCACCAAGGCTGAGCAGCAGATGGCCAGTCAGTGAGTGATTCGTCCATGACCACCATCGTGAACCCCGTGCAGGGGGACCCGGCGGTGCGCAAGGACACTCCCGGGGAGGCGCCGCGCAAGCAGCGCCGCCCCGGGCGCCTGCGCCGCCTCAGCCTTCCCTACCTGCTCCTGCTCCCCGCGGTCGTGCTGGAACTCCTCGTCCACCTGGTGCCGATCGCCTTCGGCTTCATCATGGCGTTCAAGGAGCTCACGCAGTTCTATCTGCGTGACTGGTCCAACGCTCCCTGGCGCGGCATGGAGAACTTCCGTATCGCCGTCGACTTCGACGCGCCCGTCGGCAAGGCGCTGCTGCACTCGTTCTGGGTCACCTGTCTCTTCACCCTGCTCGCGGTCGCCCTGTGCTGGCTGCTGGGCGTCGCGGCGAGCATCTTCATGCAGGAGGCCTTCGCCGGACGGGGCTTCCTGCGGACGCTGTTCCTCGTGCCGTACGCGTTGCCCGTCTACGCGGCCGTCATCACCTGGGCGTTCATGTTCCAGCGGGACAACGGCCTGGTGAACCACGTGCTGCACGACCAGCTCGGGCTCACCGACGGGCTGCCCTTCTGGCTGATCGGTGACAACGCCTTCTACACCCTGCTGATCGTCTCGGTCTGGAAGGGCTGGCCCTTCGCCTTCCTGATCGTGATGGCGGGACTGCAGAACATCCCCAAGGACCTGTACGAGGCGGCCGCGCTGGACGGTGCCGGCATGTGGCAGCAGATCCGCCGCATCACCCTGCCGTCGCTGCGGCCGGTCAACCAGGTACTGATCCTCGTGCTGTTCCTGTGGACGTTCAACGACTTCAACACGCCGTTCGTGCTGTTCGGCAAGTCCGCACCGGAGTCGGCCGACCTCATCTCCGTACACATCTACCAATCGTCGTTCGCTACCTGGAACTTCGGCACCGGAGCCGCGATGTCGGTCCTCCTGCTGCTGTTCCTGCTGCTGGTGACGGCGGTCTACCTGCTGCTCACCTCTCGTGGGAGGAAGGCCTCACGTGGCTAGCCACACCGTCCCGGGGGCCCGTGCCCCGCGCTCGCCGATGGCCTCCCCGCGCTCATTCGTCTGGGCCCGGCGGGTCTTCCTGACCCTGCTCGCGGGCTTCGTCCTGCTGCCCGTCTACGTCATGGTCTCCAGCTCCCTCAAGCCGCTGGAGGACGTGTCGGGCAAGTTCCAGTGGCTGCCCACCGGGCTGACGATCCGGCCGTACTTCGACATCTGGAAGACCGTTCCGCTCGGCCGGTACTTCGCCAACTCCCTGATCGTGGCGGGCTCGGCGACCGTACTGTCCGTGATCATCGCGGTGTTCGCCGCCTACGCCGTCAGCCGCTACACGTTCCGCGGCAAGCGGGTCTTCACCGTCACGGTGCTGTCCACCCAGATGTTCCCCGGCATCCTCTTCCTGCTGCCGCTGTTCCTCATCTACGTGAACATCGGCGACGCCACCGGCATCGAGCTGTTCGGCTCGCGCGGCGGTCTGATCCTCACCTACCTCACGTTCTCGCTGCCGTTCTCGATCTGGATGCTCATCGGGTACTTCGAGTCGGTGCCCAGGGAGCTGGACGAGGCCGCCATGGTGGACGGCTGCGGCCCGCTCAAGGCCCTGTTCCGGGTGGTGGTGCCGGCCGCGACGCCGGGCATCGTCGCGGTGGCCGTCTACGCGTTCATGACGGCCTGGGGCGAGGTGCTGTTCGCCTCCGTGATGACCACGGAGACCACCCGCACCCTCGCCGTCGGTCTGCAGGGCTACTCCACCCAGAACGACGTGTACTGGAACCAGATCATGGCCGCCTCGCTCGTCGTGAGCATCCCCGTGGTCGCCGGATTCCTGCTGCTCCAGCGCTACCTGGTCGCCGGACTGACGGCCGGTGCGGTCAAGTGACGCGCGGCGGTCGGAGGTCTGACCGCCGCGCCCTCCGCTGAGCCCGGGGCCCGCGAAGCCGGCCCGGCAGGGCACGGGCGCGGGGGGTGCGGCGGCCCTACTCGCAGAAGATCCGCACCTGGCCGCTGGGGTCGTCGACGTCGACGGTGACCTCGTCGAGCTGTTCGACGAGCTCCTCCAGGTGCTCGGGCTTGAGTTCGGTGAGATCGATCGGGACGCCCGACCTGCGCAGTTCCGTGTTGGCCCGGGTGAGGGCCTGCGGCGGGAGGAGGCTGGCGATGCGGACGCCCGCGCGCAGCAGCTGGAGCGGCACCTGGATGTTGACCCGGCTCGGCCCCTCGCCGGTGCCGTCGTCCTCCGAGTTGACCATCACGCGCAGGTACTTGGCCCGGGACTTCGGGCGGGGCGTGGCTCCCGCGGCCGGCTCGGGCTGCTGGCGCTGGAGGGCGTCGATCAGCCGCTCCGCCTCGTCCGCGGTGATCTTGCCCTCTGCCAGCATCTGCAGGATCTGTCGGCGTTGCTCGTTCATCGTGGTTCTCCCCCTCTGGGACCTGTGAGTCATCTGACGCTTATCCGAAAGGCCATGGGGCCGTGTTCGATCTCGAACCGGGTGCCGGGCAGTGCCCACAGCAGCTGCCAGGCGGCGCGCAGCACGCTCACCGGGCTCAGCCGGAAGCGCCGGCGGCACGCGATCAGCCCGGCCGGTACGGCGAGCAGCAGCAGCGGCGACAGCAGCAGGGCGACCGGCAGGAGCGGGATGTGCAGCCGGCGGCGGCTGCCGTTGGTGCGGCGGTAGCCCACCGTCACCAGTTGCGGGATCACCGGGGCCGCTCCAGCTCGTCCAGCGCCTCCTGGGCGCTGATCTCCCCGCGCTGGAGGCGGTCGACGACATCGGCTCCGGCGGGCGCCGGGTCGGTGTCGACGAAGTCGAGGCCCTCCGCGATCCGCTTCAGCCGGGCCTTGACCGTCGGGTAGCTCACCCCGAAGACCCGCTCCATCTCCTTGATCGAGCCGTGCGACCGGACGAACGCGGCGACGAACACCTGGTCGTCGGCGGTGAGCCGCGCCAGCTGCGGCGGCTCGAACTCCCCCTCGACCGCGACGCCGCTGTCGGTGAGCCGGACCCGCTCGACGACGAACGGCCGGCCCTGGGTCAGGTCCGTCAGTTCCTGCCAGTCCACCTTCGGCTCCTCTGCACTCGATGATGTGCTCGTAGCCAGTTCTATATTGAGTTCTTCAAGGAGTCAACGTCAAAAACTTAAGTTCTCTGATTTGATCTTCAATATTACAGCCTTGCGGCCGCTCGGGCATGCCTCGCGGCCCGCTGGGCTCAGGCCGTCGCGCCCCGCAGTGGCTTCGCGAAGCAGCGGCTGCTCTCGTACGTCCGGTAGTGGCCGAACTTCTCGCAGGGCTCGTAGCCGCTGGAGAGGTACAGTGCGATCGCCTCGGGCTGCTTGTCGCCGGTCTCCAGGACCATGCGGGTGCGGCCCGCCGCTCGGGCGTCGGCCTCCAGGGCGGCCAGGATGCGGCGGGCCAGGCCGTGGCCGCGCCCCTCGGGTATCACGAACATCCGCTTGAGCTCGGCGTCACCGTCCGAGTAGCCCTCGTCGTTGCGCTCCTGCGCGCGCCAGCCGCCGGTCGCAACCGGGCGGTCCGACGCGTCGTAGGCGAGCAGGTACAGGCCGCGCGGCGGGTCGAACATCGTGGCGTCCAGCGGTGTGATGTCGCCCTCGTCCCCGTAGCGCTCGGCGTATTCGAGCTGCACCTGGTCGTTGAGTTTGACGGCGTCGGGGTGATCGTAGGGCCGCGGCTGGATATTCATGCGAATGATGGTACATGTATGCGTTCAGCTGGGCCGGTATCGTGCCGGGATGCTCACTGTGACCACAGTAAATGTGAACGGTCTCCGCGCCGCCGCCAAGAAGGGCTTCGTCGAGTGGCTGGCGCAGACCGACGCCGATGTGATCTGCCTCCAGGAGGTGCGGGCCGAGGCGCAGCAGCTGGCCGAGCACGTGCGCGAGCCCGAGGGGTGGCACACCGTTCACGCCCCGGCTGCCGCCAAGGGCAGGGCCGGGGTCTCGCTCTACTCCCGCCGGGCGCCCGAGCGGGTGCAGACCGGCTTCGGCGGCTTCGGGGTCCCCGGGGCGGAGGAGTTCGACGCGAGCGGCCGGTACGTCGAGATCGACCTGCCGGGTGTCACGGTCGCGAGCCTGTACCTGCCCTCCGGCGAGGTCGGCACGGAGCGGCAGGAGGAGAAGGAGCGCTTCATGGCGGCCTTCCTCCCCTACCTGGCCGGGCTGAAGGCGCGGGCCGCCGCCGACGGCCGCGAGGTGGTGGTCTGCGGTGACTGGAACATCGCCCACCAGGAGGCCGACCTCAAGAACTGGAAGGGCAACAAGAAGAACGCCGGCTTCCTCCCCGAGGAGCGGGCCTGGCTGACCCGGGTCTTCGATGAGGCCGCGTACGTCGATGTCGTACGGGCGCTGCACCCGGACGTCGAGGGCCCGTACTCGTGGTGGTCCTACCGGGGCCGCACCTTCGACAACGACACGGGATGGCGGATCGACTACCAGGTGGCCACCCCGGGGCTGGCCGCGCGCGCCGCCAAGGCGTACGTGGAGCGGGCCGCCACGCACGAGGAGCGCTGGAGCGACCACGCGCCCGTGACGGTGGTGTACGAGCAGTAGGGCGTACGGGCGCTACTGCGCCGCCTCCGCGTCGCGGCGCAGTCGCCGGTCCAGGGCCATCGAGAGCTCCGCGTCGACCACCGCGCGTGCCAGCGGCCGCAGCTGGGGAGGCTCATCCTGTGTGCTGTGATCGCGCAGGGTCGAGACGAAGAGGTCGGCCAGGGCGTCCGCGTGTTCGCGGACCCGGCGGCCGGAGGCGAGGACGGTGGCGAGCGGGACGCCCTCCCGCACCAGTTCGGCGGAGACCTCCAGGAGGCGGCGGCTGATGTGCACGATCTCGTCGCCGTCCGTGCCGAGGTAGCCCAGCTCCATCGCGGCCGCCAGGTTCTCCGGCGTGGACTCGCCCTCGAAGTAGTCCGCGAGCTGCTCGGGCGTGAGCCGGACCGGCGTCTCCTCGGTCGGTTCGCCCAGGCCCAGCACCTCGGCCACGTCGCGGCCGCTCTCGAAGGTGCGGGCCAGGTCGGCGATGCCGGTCAGGGTGTGGCCGCGCTCCAGCAGACCGGTGATCGTGCGCAGCCGGGCGAGGTGGTGGTCGTCGTACCAGGCGATGCGGCCCTCGCGGCGCGGCGGTGAGATCAGGCCGCGTTCCCGGTAGAAGCGCAGGGTCCGGACGGGGATGCCGGCTTCCTTGGCCAGCTCCTCCATGCGGTATTCGCGGTGCTCGTGTCCGTCAGCCACCCCCGCACCCTACCGGCCGGTCCGGGGCGCGGGCCGCTTGTTGAACCGCCGGTAACTTTCCCTCGCCGCACCCCTACCCATCGGTACGGGGCTGCTCTAGTCTCCCAACAGTGCCAGTGATTGCTGGCAGAGTCGTGTGACGTACCGCGGGGAGGCGGCAGCATGGCCCAGCACGAACACGTACGAGTGGCGGTGATCGGATCCGGATTCGGGGGCCTCGGAGCCGCTGTCCGGCTCCGCCGCGAAGGCATCACCGATTTCGTGATCCTGGAGCGCGCCGGCTCGGTGGGAGGGACCTGGCGCGACAACAGCTATCCGGGCTGCGCCTGCGACGTACCGTCCCACCTCTACTCGTTCTCGTTCGCCCCCAACCCCGAGTGGCCGCGCACCTTCTCCGGGCAGGAGCACATCCGCGCCTATCTGGAGCACGTCGCGGACACCTTCGGGCTGCGCCCGCACCTCAGGCTGGACCACGAGGTGACGATGATGCGCTGGGACGGCGACGAGCTGCACTGGGTCATCGAGAGCGCGAACGGCACGACCGTGGTGGCCGATGTCGTCGTCTCCGCGACCGGGCCGCTCTCCGACCCGAAGCTGCCCGACATCCCCGGGCTCGCGGAGTTCCCCGGCAAGGTGTTCCACTCCGCCCGCTGGGACCACGACGCCGACCTGACCGGCAAGCGCGTCGCGATGGTCGGCACCGGCGCCTCCGCCATCCAGATCGTGCCGTCGATCCAGCCGAAGGCCGCGAAGCTCACCCTGTTCCAGCGCACCCCGCCCTGGGTCATGCCGAGGATGGACCGCCGGATCAGCGGCGCCGAACGCTGGCTGCACCGCACGCTCCCCCTCACCGGCACCGCACGCCGCGGACTGCTCTGGGGCATAAGGGAGTTGCAGGTCAGCGCCTTCACCAAGCACCCGGACCAGCTCGGCCTGGTCGAGCGGATAGCCAAGTCCAACATGGCCCGCTCCATCAAGGACCCGGCGCTGCGCGCCAAGCTGACCCCCTCGTACCGCATCGGCTGCAAGCGCATCCTGCTCTCCAGCGCCTACTACCCGGCGCTCGCCCAGCCCAATGTGGACGTCGTCGCCTCCGGCCTGAGCGAGGTGCGCGGCTCCACGGTCGTCGCCTCCGACGGCACGGAGGCCGAGGTCGACGCGATCGTCCTCGGCACCGGCTTCCACGTGACCGACATGCCGATCGCGGACCGCGTCGTCGGCGCGGAGGGGAACACCCTCGCGGAGTCCTGGAAGGGCGGCATGCAGGCGCTCCGCGGCGCGAGCGCGGCCGGCTTCCCCAACTGGATGACGATCATCGGGCCCAACACGGGCCTGGGGAACTCCTCGATGATCCTGATGATCGAGGCCCAGCTCAACTACATGGCCGACTACCTCCGCCAACTGGACGTGCTCGGCGGGCGGGTCGCACTCGACGCCCGCCCCTCGGCCGTCGGCGCCTGGAACCGCCGCGTCCAGGAACGGATGAAGCGCACCGTCTGGAACACCGGCGGCTGCACCAGCTGGTACCTGGACGCCAACGGGCGCAACACCACCGTCTGGCCCGGCACCACCGCCGAGTTCCGCAAGGTGACCCGGACGGTCGACATATCCGAGTACCAGGTCGTCCGCGTACCCGCGCAGCGCGGCGCGGAGCAGGCCCTCTCCGAGGAGGTCGCCGGATGAGCCGCCCGACCCGCACCGGCAGCACCCGCCCGGTGCCCGTACGCGAACTCATGGCCGTCTCCGCCGACGGCTCCCGCGTCCACGTCGAGGTGCACGGACCGGACGGCGCCCCGGCGGTGGTCCTCGCCCACGGCTGGACCTGCAACACCGGCTTCTGGGACGCCCAGATCCGGGACCTCTCCGTCGACCACCGGGTCATCGCCTACGACCAGCGCGGCCACGGCACCTCACCCGCCGCCCGCCCCGCCGGATACACCACCGAGGCGCTGGCCGACGACCTCGAAGCGGTGCTCGCCGCCACACTGGAACCGGGCGAGAAGGCCGTGCTGGCCGGGCACTCCATGGGCGGCATGACCATCATGGCCGCCGCCCGCCGGGCCGGTCTTCGCGAACACGCCGCCGCCATACTGCTGTGCAGCACGGGCAGTTCGGGGCTGCTCGCCGAATCACGGGTCGTGCCGATGCGGGCGGGCGCCGTGCGCACCCGGCTCACCCGCGCCATCCTCGGCGCCCGCGCGCCCCTCGGGCCCGTCACTCCGCTCTCCCGCCGCATCCTCAAGTACGCGACGATGGGGCCGGGTTCCGCGCCGGACCGGGTCGACACCTGTGCCCGGATCGTGCACGCCTGCCCCCGTACCCCCAGGTTCGCCTGGGGCCACGTCCTCGCGGAGCTCGACCTCGACGAGGGCGTACGGGAGCTGCGGGTGCCCACCGCGGTGATCGCGGGTACGGAGGACCGGCTGACGCCGCCCGTCCACGCCCGCGCCATAGCGGCGGCGCTCCCCGACTGCCTCGGCCTCACCGAACTGGCGGGCATGGGACACATGACGCCGGTGGAGGCGCCGGAGGCCGTCACGGCGAAAATACGGGAACTGGTGACCGGGTGCCTCCAGGTACGCGGAACGGCAGTAGTCGAGAGCAAGGAAGAGGAGGGGGTCGCATGAGCGGCAGGCACGGTCTCGAAGGACAGGTCGTCGTCGTCACGGGCGCGGCGCGCGGTGTGGGCGAGCTGCTGGCCCGCAAGCTCTCGGCACGCGGCGCGAAGCTCGCGCTGGTCGGCCTGGAGCCGGACGAGCTGAAGAAGGTCTCGGAGCGGCTGCACGGCGACAGCGAGCACTGGCACGCCGACGTCACTGACCACGAGGCGATGGCCCGCGTCGCCCAGGAGGTCAAGGAGCGCTTCGGCAAGATCGACGTCGTCGTCGCCAACGCGGGCGTCGCCTCCGGCGGACCGTTCGTCGACTCCGACCCCGTGGCCTGGCGCCGGGTCATCGAGGTCAACCTCATCGGCGGCGCGGTCACCGGCCGGGCGTTCCTGCCGGTCCTGATGGAGAGCCGAGGCTACTTCCTCCAGATCGCCTCCCTCGCCGCGATCACGCCCGCCCCGATGATGACCGCCTACTGCGCCTCCAAATCAGGCGTCGAGGCCTTCGCCCACAGCCTGCGTGCCGAGGTCGGCTACCAGGGAGTGAAGGTCGGCGTCGGCTACCTCTCCTGGACCGACACCGACATGGTGCGCGGCGCCGACGAGGACGACGTCATGCGCGAACTGCGCCAGCGGCTGCCCTGGCCGATGAACCGCACGTACCCGCTCGGCCCGGCGGTCGACCGGATAGTGGCCGGCATCGAGCGCCGTTCACCGCATGTGTACGCACAGTGGTGGCTGCGCGGCATGCAGTCGGTACGCGGCTACCTGCCCTCCCTGATCGGGGTCGGCGGCCAGCGCGAGATGAAGAGGTTCGGCTCGCGGCTCGAAGGTGTCAGCAAGGGCCTCGTCGGTGCGGGAGGCGCCGCTGACCAGCACGAACGGTCCTCGCGCACATAGCGTGAATGATCGAAATGCGATGAATGCCCGGTCGTGTAAGTCTGGTCGAGGCCCCACGGGGCCATCCCCCACGCACCCCACCGAGGAGTGAACAGCATGGGCATCGCCGACCAGTTCAAGGACAAGGCGCAGGATCTTGCCGACCAGGCGCAGAAGAAGATGAAGGACGGCAAGGGCGAGGGCCAGGACCGGTCGCAGGACGCGTCCGAACGGACCTCCGACGCGTCGGAGCAGGGTCGCGACAGGGCCCGGGGCGCGGCGGACGACGTTCGCGAGACGTTCGACCGCTGACCGCGGTCGCGCATGAGTGACGTGTATCGAGGGGCGTGCCCGGATTCGTTCCGGGTGCGCCCCTTTCGCGTGCGCATTGCCGGAATCCGGAAGACTGCCCGGCCCGCCGACTGCCGTGCTCCGCAGATGACGTGCGACGTCCGGGCGGGCGATCATTCGGGCCGGGACGGCCCTTGGCGTCGAGGACCGCGTGAAGCGTGAAGCAGGAGAGCGAGGCGCGGATGCCCGGCATCCAGACCGATGCGCTGGACACGTTCGGAGCGCTGTTCGCGGCGGTCGTGGGGCTGGGCTGTGCGGCGTGGGGAGGCCGGACCCTGTTCCGGCCGCACCGGTCGCCGGAGCCGTTCGCGGGCCCCGCGTGGGGCGCCCGAGCCTGGGGCACCGCCTATGCCGTGCTCGGCATCTGCCTGACCGTCCAGATGCTCGGGAAGCTGTACGGCAAGGAACTGGTCTGGCCGATGGCCGTGATGGCCTCCGTCGCCCTGCCGCTCCTGGCCCTCGCGTTCATCGCGGCCTACGGGGCCCGGTGGCGGGCGCGCCGACGCGGCGAGGCCGCCCGCCCGGGGCGGCACAAACGACGCGCCCGCGCGCCACGGTCCACCCGTTGACGCTCACGGGCGAGGCCGTCAGCTCAGCAGCGTGACCAGCCGCCCCACCGCCTCCACGACGGGCCGGCCCACCTCGCCGACCGTGGCCGCGATCTGCGCGACGGACGCCAGGGCGAGGCCGCGCTCCCGCAGGGCGCCCCGGTCGGGAGTGAGCTCGGGCAGCGTGCCCTCGACGGTCCGGGCCTGGTCCGGGGCGAGGTGCGGACGCAGCTCCCGCAGGAGGCGGGTGAGGTCCTCGACGGCGGCACGCAGTTCGACGTCCTGGGCGGGACCGCCGACAGTGCCGTGGTTGATGCCGATGTTCTGGCGGCCGCCGTGCATGTTGACCACGGGGCCGTAGTAGTTCGACGCGTCACTCACAGTTTGAACCCCGTGTTTCCCCGGCCGTTGTGCATGTTGACGACAGGGCCGTAGTTGTTGGTGCTGTTGTTGTGGAACTGCCGCACGATCGCGGTGAACTCGGCCTCCGGGTTGTCGATCGCCTGCACGATCCGTCCGGCGATCTCGCGCAGTTCGTCCATGCTGGGCAGGGTCACGACCACCCTGGAGCCGCTGTTCATCTCGACGACCAGCACCGGCTTCGCGGACGCGATCAGTTCCCTGATGACGACGACCAGGCAGACCCCGAGGACGATGAGCAGGAGACTGCCGTACCCGTTCTCCCCGACGTCACCCTCGTCCCCGTTCCCGCTCCCGCTCGCGTAGTTGACCGCGGCGTAGAGCAGGACGGCGACGACCAGCCATTGCACGAGGCGGCTGAAGGCCCTGCCCCAGTTGTAGCCGAGCTTGAACGCGTCGACCCAGCTGATGTTGTGCAGCGGTACGGCAGCCGACCCGACCCACAGCGTGCGGCGGGTGACCCGGAGGACCAGGGGGTCTCCCTTGCGGGTGGACTGGTTCTGCGCCCCGGGGTTGTTGAGGCGTCCAGGTACCGCAGAGCCGGGGTGGAGAGGCCGCGCCTGCGGCGGCAGTGGGGGAGCCGGCGGCCGTGGCGCAGCTTGGGGCGGCGGCTCGGGCGGTGATGTGCCGGGTGTTCCTGTGTCGCCCATGGCTCCCCCGTGTGGTCAGTCGGTCCCACCCGCATGCAGCGGAAGCACCATTAAGCGCCCGGGGGCGGCTGCGAGGCAGACGAGAAGAAGCCAAATTGCCAGGCGATGGCCGGTAGTCGAGACATTGGCCGCGTCTCCCGGGGACCGTCTCGCGGTCATCGGCATCCCATGACCCGCGCCGGGCGGTCCGGAGGCGAGCGCATCGCTGATCCGCAGGTTGCGGCATCCCAGCGGGTGCTCGGCCCCTCTGGGTCCCGTGGAGAACCGGTCGTGTCCTGTCGCGCGTCCTGTTCTACGGTGCTTTCAGTCACCTACGACGGGGGAGAGACATGGGTAGGGCGGGGACGGTGTCGGCCGAGTGGATCACCGAGCGGCATCGGGGGGTCGTGGATCCCAGGGCGCTGGTGGGTGAGCCGGCGGGTCCGGTTGTGGATGCCGGTGCGGGTGAAGCGGGGAACGGGCGGTGAGTGGTGACGGGGCGGATCTGCATCTGGACAAGGAGTCGGTCACCAAGTTCACCAAGGGGCTGAACTCGACGATCGATGAGCTGGGCGATCTGGGTGGTGCGACGGGTTCGGTGATGGGGAAGGGCTTCTCGTCGCTGGCGATCACGGGGATGGAGGCCGGGCACCACGGTGTCTCGGTCGATTTCGAGGACTTCTGTGAGCGCTGGGAGTGGGGGGTGCGGGCGCTGGTGCGCGATGCCAGTGGGCTCGCGGACCGGCTGGGTCTGGCGGCGGGCACGCAGTGGGAGAACGACCAGTACCTCGCGGGCACGCTGAAGGTGGGTGCCAATGCCGTGTTCGGCGGGAATCCGCATGCGAGTGAGGAGGAGATCGCCAAGCAGAACTGGGGCGACATCTTCACGCCGGACTACCTGGACCCGGACTTCAGCCCGGAGTCGTTCGAGAAGGCCGGTCAGGACATGGGGCAGACCTGGAAGGACACCGGCCGCACCGTGTTGACCGAAGGGTATGGCGGGCGGCAGTCGGACATGTTCAACAGTGCGCTCGGCATCTCCGACGAGCAGTTCGACCAGAGCCTGGACGACACGCTGGGGCCGTCGCCGGAGGAACGCGCCCAGCAGGCGCAGCAGCAGGGTGAGTCGGGGGGTAACTGACCGTGGGTATAGGCGACTTCATCAGCGATATCACGCCTGATTCGGTCGAGGACGCGATCGAGGACGGTGTCGAGTGGGCCGGTGACCGGGTCGAGGACGTCGGGAACTGGACGGCCGACCGGCTGGATGACGTCGGCTGGGAGTCCGGTGCGGACTGGGTGCGGGAGCAGTCGCGTTCGGTCGCCAACCGGATGGGTGCCGAGGTCGACGAGATGGACCTCGGGCAGACCGAGGACAAGACGAAGCTGATCTACGGCAGCGTCAGCAAGCTCAATGCCACCGTCACCAAGCTCCGCGCCTTCCAGGCGGCGTTCGACGGGACCGGTGACGGTCTGAAGGGGCTGGATTCCGGGCAGCTCAAGGGTGAGACGGCCAATGCGCTGCGCACGGCGGTGAGTACGCAGCCGCCGAAGTGGTACGCGGCCGCCGACGCGACGACGAAGGCGCTCGGGGCGCTGGATTCGTTCTCTTCCACGGTGAGCTGGGCGCAGGGCCAGGCGCAGACGGCGATCGACAAGTGGAAAGAGGGCGTCAAGGCGTCCGAGACCGCCGCCGACGCGCACCGTAAGAAGGTCGACGACTTCAACAAGGCGGTCGACCGCTACAACGCCAAGCCGTCCGACAAGCGTGATCCGTCCGAGCTGCCGCCCCGGCCCGCCTCGACGTTCGAGGACCCGGGCAAGAAGCTGATGAAGGATGCGCAGGACATCCTGGCCGAGGCGCGTGAGCAGCGGAACTCGGCGGCGCAGACCGCCCGCACCGCGATCAGCGCGGCCCGCGACATGGCCCCGAAGAAGCCCTCGTACTCCGAGCAGTTGCGTGACGGGTTCGACGAGGCGCAGATCATGGGGATGCATATAGACGGCGGGATCATCAAGGCCACTGCGGGCACGCTGAACTTCGTTCGCAGTGTGAACCCGATGGATCCGTACAACCTGACGCATCCGGCCGAGTACGTCACGTCCCTGAACAGTCTGGCCGCAGGCCTGGTGGTCGCCGCGAACGACCCGACCGGCACGGGCATTCAGATGGCCAAGGACTTCATGAAGGACCCGGCCGAGGGCTTCGGGCGGCTGATCCCCGATATCGCGATGACGATCGCCACCGGTGGCGGCGGCGCCGCGGTGAAGGGCGTCCGCGTCGCCGACGAGGCCGCCGAGGCCGCCCGGCTGCGCCGGCTGGTCGATGACGCCCCGGAGGGCACCCACGGCCGGACGGACGCGAAGCGGGTCAGCAAGGACACCGACCCGGTCGACCTGGCCACGGGCCGGATGTATCTCCCGCAGACCGATGTGGCGATCCCCGGGATCCTGCCGCTGGTCTTCAGCCGCCGTACCGAGTCCGGTCTGGCCATCGGCCGGTTCCTGGGCCCGTCCTGGACCTCTACCGTCGACGAACGCCTGCAAGTCGACGCCATCGGCATCCTCCACATCACAGCCGACGGACTCCTGATCCGCTACCCGCACCCGGTCCCCGGCACCCCCACCACGCCGGAGTCGGGCGCGTCCCGCACCCTGCTGGCCCGCGACGGCAACGGCGACTACACCCTCACCGACCCCGACAGCGGCCTCGTCCTCGACTTCAACGCCCCGGCCGGCGCCGAACCGGGGGGCGACGGCGTGGCCTGGCTGTCGGAGATCAGCGACCGCAACGGCCACACGATCGCGATCGACCGCGACGAGGACGGTGTGCCGCTGGCCCTGGCCCACTCGGCGGGCCACCAGCTCAACCTGTCCACCACAGGCGGCCTGGTCACCGCCCTGTCCCTGGCCGGGGCGGGCGAGGGCGGCACGGATCTGCCGCTGATGGGCTACGGCTACCGGGACGGTGTCCTGACCACGGTCACCAAGCCCTCGGGCGCCACGACCACCTTCCTGCACGACCACCGCCACCGCGTCATCGCCTGGATCGACTCGAACGGCAGCCGCTACGACTACGTCTACGACGACCAGGACCGGGTGATATCCGAGGGCGGTGAGGCCGGCCACGTCCACATCACCCTGGCCTACACCGAACCCGACCCGGAGACGGGCCACCGCACCACCACCCTCACCACCGCCGACGGGCACGCCACCCGCCATGTTTTCGGCCCCGGCTGCCTCCCGCTGGCCGTCACCGACCCGCTCGGCCACACCACCCGGTTCCACTACGACCCGCGCGGCAACCTCACCACCCGCACCGACCCACTGGGCCGCACCACCGCCTTTGCCTACGACGAGAACGACCGGCGCGTCTGCACCACCGGCCCCGACGGGGGCGAACTGCGCACCGTGCGAGGCCCGTCCGGTCTGCCGGTGGAGGTCGTGGGCCCGGACGGCAACCGCGTGCTCAACGAGTTCGACGAACGCGGCAACCGCACGGCGGCCACCGACCCGGCCGGCGCCACAACCCGCTACACCTACGACCGGGCCGGCCGGCTCACGTCGGTCACCAACGTCCTCGGCGCCACGAGCCATGTCGTGTGCGACGCGGCGGGCCTGCCCATGGAGGTGACGGACCAGGACGGTGCCGTCACCCGCACGGAGCGGGACGCCCTTGGCAGGCCGGTCCGCATCACCGATCCGCTGGGCGGTGTCACCCGCCTGGAGTGGCACGCCGACGGCCAACTCGCCCGACGCACCGGCCCCGACGGCGCCACCGAGTCCTGGACGTACGACGGCGAGGGCAACACCCTCAGCCACTCCGACTCGACCGGTGGCACCTCCCGCTCCGAATACACCCACTTCGACCTGCTGGTCGCCCGCACCGGACCCGACGGCGCCCGCTACGAGTTCGAGCACGACAACAAACTGCGCCTCACCCGCGTCACCAACCCCCAAGGCCTCTCCTGGGCCTACGAGTACGACGCGGCCGGCAACGTCGTCTCCGAGACCGACTTCGACGGCCGTACCCTCACCTACGGGTTGGATGCCGCAGGCCAGGTCGCCACCCGCACCGACGCACTCGGTGGGACCATTACGTTCGAGCGCGACCAGCTCGGTCAGGTGGTCGGCAAGGACGTCGACGGGCAGGCGACGACGTACGTCTACGACCGGGCCGGACGCCTGCTGGAAGCTGCGGGCCCGGACAGCCAACTCCGCTATCAGTACGACCGCCGGGGGAAGGTCAAGACCGAACTGGTCGACGGCCGACCGGTCTCCTATGCGTACGACGCCCTGGGCCGTCGTACCCGCCGCACCACACCCACCGGCCACGTCACCTCCTACACCTACGGCAGCGACGGCCGGCCCCAGCACCTGAGCAGCGGCGATCACCGGATCGACTTCACCCACGACGCCGCGGGCCGGGAGCTCACCCGCGCCTTCGGCGACACGATCACGATGACGTCGGCCTGGGACGAGGCCGGGCGGCTTTCGGCGCACCACATCACCGCCGGAGCACGCCCCGTCAACAGCCGCACGTACGCCTACCGCGCCGACGGCCATCTGGCCTCCGTGGCCGACCAGCTCTCGGGCACCCGGACCTTCGACCTCGACCGCGCGGGCCGCGTCACCACCGTCCACGCCAAGAACTGGACCGAGCGCTACGCCTACGACGACGCCGGCAACCAGACCTCGGCATCCTGGCCGGACCGCCACCCCAGCAGCGAGGCAACCGGTTCCCGCACCTACAACGGCACCTCCATCACCCGCGCCGGAGACGTCCGCTTCACACACGACGCACTCGGCCGGATCACCCAGCGCCGCAAGACCCGCCTCTCCCGCAAACCCGACGTCTGGCACTACACCTGGGACGCGGAGAACCGCCTCACCGCCGCCACCACGCCCGACGGGACCCACTGGCGCTACCGCTACGACCCCCTGGGCCGCCGCACCACGAAGCAACGACTCGCCGCCGACGGCGAAAGCGTGGCAGAGGAGATCCGGTTCACCTGGGACGGCCTGACGCTCTGCGAACAGACCACCCACCACCCGGACGCCCCGAACACGGTCGCCCTCACCTGGGACCACCGCGGCCACACGCCGCTGGCCCAGACCGAACGCATCCTCACCGACGACGACCGCCAGACCGAGATCGACCGCCGATTCTTCGCCATCGCCACCGACCTCATCGGCACCCCCACCGAACTCATCGACGAGACCGGCGACATCGCCTGGCGCTCCCGCTCCACCCTCTGGGGCACCACTGCCTGGTCCCGCAACAGCGGCACCTACACCCCGCTCCGCTTCCCCGGCCAGTACTACGACCCCGAAACCGGCCTCCACTACAACCTCTTCCGCCACTACGACCCGGAGACGGGCCGTTACGCCTCCCCCGACCCCCTCGGGCTGGCTCCAGCACCCAACCCGGTGGTGTACGTACACAACCCTCACACCTGGGTGGACCCGCTTGGGCTCGCTCCCGACTACCACGAGTTCCACACCGTCCAGGACGCCGCGAACGCGACTCGTCTGCGGGGAGACGGAACGCCCTGGCCAACAGAAGACATTCGTGGACAATACGGAGAAGGCGTCTACTCATGGAAGACGCCGGAGGAGGCAGCACGCTACGCGGAACGGCTCCGTGGCCGTGGAGTCGACGTCGAAGTCCTGAAATTCAGAATATCCGATTCCGATTTCTCATCCTTGCACAAAGCCGACGTCGTGGAGATGTCTCCCGCCGAAGCAGAATCGTTCATGGACAACTACAGCCGTCTCTACGGAGACGGAAATCCTCACGACTTCGACTACATCCGAGGCCACACAGGAATGGGCGACGAGCACTACTTTCACAGGCGCGTTTTCGATCGCCTCAACTTCGGGGACTGAAGGACATCGTGACCCAAGTATTCAAGTTCCGATATCGAGTAGCAGGGGGCAGGGGTGGGCTCGCAGTGGACCTGCGGGCCGAAACCGCTCCGCTCGAAGACGTGGTTCCGCCGCACAGCATGCAGATCCACAAAAAAGTCTGGCTCGGCCTACCCGCATCCGGCCTGCACTGGAAAGACGCCGCCTGGCTGGCCTTCGGGGTCGCCATCAATGCACCCGCCCTGAGCGAACTTCTTCCCGCTGGAGTTTTCATTCGAACAGCTTCACTCGATTATCCCCTCAGTGACTATCAGTCCGAGGTGGCGGCGTTGGCCATGGACGGGTGGCTTCATGAGCAGTTCGATATGGAGAGTTCAGGTGCTGCCGTCACTTACGAGGCTTCACAAAGAAATTTCGCATTCACGTGGGGGGATATCGCCCATCCCTTCTCCGACGCCCCGCATTGATGCGTATGAGCATGGATGACGACGCTGGCGGTGAGATCCAGATCTACTCGGTGGAGGAGAGGAGCGCTGCGACCGCAACGTGCGCCATTCGCTGCGTAGGGGGAGTGGTGCGCACCGGCCGGCCGTTCAGGCTTCGCCTGAACGATGTCACAACAGGCGACCCGGTAACCCTGAGCCTCGACTGGATCAAACTCTATGAAAGGGTTACGGACTCTCTCTATCCGCCCTGTAGTGCCTTGGTCCAGCTGTCGGGAGACGGTGTGAGTCTTCTGGTGAGAGGTCTGACCCTTACCTCTTCCGCGAATGATGGTTCATGAACAGAATGCCCGGGGGCAAGGTGGACCCGTGGGCGGGCTGACAGTGAGATTCCGCAAGTGGGAGACGCAGTACTTCCCGGCAGGAGAACCGGTCACGGCCGACGAGCCGATCGCCGGTTTCGACGAACTGGAGGACCGCCTGCTCGCGGACCGTCCCCGCATGCGCAGGATCGTGTTCCGCCTCCGTCCCGGCCGGCCGTTGCACCGCTACTACCTGCACTGGAGCGATGGCACCGACCTGGAATGCCTCGACAGGCGGGTCGCCGCCGGGACAGCGACCGAAGCGGACTTCGCCGGGGCCGTCGTCGGTGAGCCGTACAGCACCTCGCATCCAGCCTGCGGTGCGAGGTTCCGGGTGATCGAACTGACCACGGCCGTTCCGCTGTTCTCCGACAGCCTCGAACGCTCACGCGCCCACGCGTACCGCAACGAGTGCCCGGCCTGCGGAGAGCGCTTCACCGGCAACGCGCTGGAGTTCATCACCCCACCCGTAGCGCCGTGAAGGTGAGGATGACCATGAAACTGTCATTCGGTGGCGACTGGCACGCGACGGTCACGGATGGCCCGCTGCACATCACCCCCCGCTTCACGGGTGGCTCCGTGGAGGTGGCGCCCTGCACGGACAGGGCGGAGCGGGTGAGGTTCTTCGCTAACTCCTTCGGTAGTGAGCACTGGCTTTGGCCAACGAGAAGACCGGCACCGGGCCGAAGTCCTGCGCGGTCTTGTCACCACCTACCTGAAGGACTAACAACGGCTATCGCAATGAGCGGATCTGTCGGTGGGTGATGAGGCAGCAGACGAGTTGAGGAAGGCTTCGTGGATGTCGGCTCGGCGTTCCCAGCGGATGCGTGGCTGGAGTCGGCCACCGCCCGCGACCAGTCGAGGCGGGCCGCGGCGTTGAGCTCGGCCGGCAGCACTTCGTGCAGCTGCTGCCAGACGCCGGCCTCGTTCCAGTCCCGCAGCCTCCGCCAGCACGTCATGCCCGACCCGAAGCCCAACTCTTGTGGCAGGTACTCCCATTGGATGCCCGTGTGCAGCACGAAGAGGATGCCGCACAGCACCTGCCGGTCCGGCAGCGGCTTCCGGCCCGGGTGCCGGAACCGGCGTTCCTTGCGCGGCAGCAGCGGCTGTATCCGCTCCCACAGTTCATCCGACATGATCCACGGCGAAGTCCCCATGCCCGGCCAACGCCCAACTCCTGACGCGGAGACGGCCAACAGCACCGATCCACCTCATTGCGATAGCCGTCGTTACTGGCCCGCACCTCCGTACCTCGGGACGAGGCTTGTGCCGGCTTCTTCTCGCTCGTCTTCTTCGCCACGCCGTCCCCACCACGTTCACCTGATCGACGGGGACGGCTGGGAACGGCCTTCGCGGTGACCCACGCCCGGCGCGGGCCGCGCGCCGGTCTTCCAGTGGTCAGTGAGCGGCGCGCCAGCGCGTGAAGGGCAACCGCCCCGCCACGATCAGCAGCAGAAGGCTGTAGTACTGCAGGACGGGCACGGCGAGCGCGATGGCGAACGCGACGACCACGGTGAGGGCGTTGACGAAGCTCTCGGTGTAGAGGTTCGCGGTCCTTAGGCGGGTCCCTTCGCTGTCCCCCTCGACTATCCCCGGGTTGGACTTCAGGATCCTCAGCATGGCCACCCGGCACACCATCCCGGCCAGGAGCGCCGCGTAGTAGAACGCCCCCACGAACCGGTCGTGGCCCCCGAAGGTACCGATCATCTCCGTCGGGAGGGGAATGACGACGACGGAGAGCAGCCACCCCATATTCCAAACCGTCAGGGTGCGGGTGGCCGTCTTGACCGTCGAGAAGGCCCGGTGGTGCTCTCGCCAGATGTTCGCGATGACCACGAAGCTGAGCAGGAAGCTCCAGATCTGGCTGACGTGGCCGGTGATCACGTCGCTGGCGGGCTTGTGGGCGGACGCGACTTCCGGGACGAGCTCCACCAGCGGCAGGACCAGCAGGGTGATGGAGATCGCGGTCACCGCGTCGGTGAAGAGGACCAGGCGCTCCCCCGAGACGCCTCCCTCGCTTGCGTCCGACGCGGGAACCGACACCTCTGCCGGGTCACCCCTTCCAGCCCCGTTCTCGTCGACGACGTCACTGGCACCCATACGTTCGCACCTCTCCATGTCCGGTCCAACGCGTCCTGCCGTCCCTTTTGGAGCGAAGCTCCTCACTGGACGCTAGCTTTAGCTAATCAGAGTGAGGCTCCAGTCGGAGGGAGGGGGCGTGAGGTGAAGTGCCGCCCACCTCCGCGCGGGCGGGGTGCGGGGCGGAGCAAACGGGAGCGAACCGGCCCGCTCGGAGAGTGCATACGAAGTCGCCACCGATCTGCTGATCGACACCGCGGCTCGCGGCGACGCGGTGGCCCGCTGATAGGTAGAAGGCGGAACCGCTCCAGGGCCTGTTCTCGGCTGTCGTGCAGGGGCGAGTACGGCGGCAAGTCCTGCGCGGACCAAGGACCACTAACGACGGCTATCGCAATGAGGCCATCCCACCCATCAGAGGCAGGATCGGGCACCCGCGACCCAAGCCGGACTCACTCTTCGCCGACCGCGGATACGACCACGACATCTACCGCGACCAGGTCCGCCAACGCCGCATCGTTCCGGCCATCGCACGCCGCGGCACCCTCCACGGCACCGGACTGGGCACCTCCCGCTGGGTCGTCGAACGCAGCTTCGCCTGGCTCCACGGCTTCAAACGCCTCCGCATCCGCTGGGAACGCCGAGCCGACATCCACGAAGCCTTCCTCAAACTCGCCTGCTGCCTCATCACCCACCGACAGATCCGCTCATGGCGATAGCCGTTGTAGGGCTCTTGATCGAGCGGCAGCTTTCGTCGTGGCGGCTCACGAACATGGCAGGATTCGATGATCTCCGAACCGTCTCGCGATGGTGAGGAGCGAGTCCACCAAATGGCTTCAGCAATGGCGGAGACGGCCCGGGTCTCCGCCCGGTCTCGGTCGAGGGGGCCGGCGGCACGTGGAACCTCCCGGCGGCCGCCAACAACGCTGTCTGCGAGGTAACTTCGAGGTTCAGAGTGGCCACCGACGGGGTCGGAGATCGTTGGCCGGAACGGGGCGAAGTACATCATGAAACTGACTTTCAGCAACGGCTGGCGCGCGACGGTCGCAGAGGATCCGCTCCTCCTCCTTCCCCGCTTCGCGGGCACCTCTGTGCGCGTAGTGCCCTACACGGGTGAGACGGAGCGGGGCATATTCCTCCTGAACACGTTCGGCAGTCAGGAATTCTTGTGGGACGTCTCCGACGAATTCCGGTTCGCGCCGGACGGCCGGCAACTGGTCGGTGTCGATCTCTATCTGCCTGACAACTCTGCTTTCGCCGAGGACGCCGCCCGCGTCCCGACCACGCCTGCGGTGCGGCCGGGCGGGCTTCGCGCGGACGAGGCCCGGAACTTCCGCCACAGTGCGTGCACGGTGCTCTGCCGTGCTCCTGAGGACGCCGTGCTGACGTGCCTGCGTGACCTCGACGTCCTCGACGAGCCACTGGATGCCCGCATCGGCATCGCACCCGATGTGGCGCTTCTGGTCCAGCACGGCGCCGTCGTGGGGTGGAGCCTCACGGATCCTGCGCGGTACCTGACCACCCCGTTTGCCGCGCCCGACGCCGACCCGCCGTCCTTGACCACGCGTCGGCTGCTCACCGAGTGCCTGGACCTGATCACTCAGCCGGTGATCAGTGACGTGGAGGAGTCCGACCCGGCCGCCCTGGCCAGGCTCAGGACGCTCGACGACGCCCTGCGCAACCAGCGCGAGGACCGCCACCGGGCCGACGCCCTCCGCACGTTCATCGCGGAACTTGTCGAGATCTACGCGGCCTGATCGCGAACCGGTCGGTGGTGTTCGTGAGCAAGGTGGCCCCAGGGGCGGGCCGGTGGTGAGACCCGCCCAGACCCCCTCCGGTGAGGAGCCACCACCGTGAAAGTCACCATCAATGGCGACTGGACCGCGACCGTGGCGGGCGAGCCCTTGGCGGTCGTACCGCGCTTCGACTTCCGGGACTTCCGTGTGCACATCGGGACTTACGCGGACGCTGAGGAGCGCTCGCAGTTCCAGCTCGACACCTTCGGCAGTACGGAATGGCTGTGGGACACCCCTGACGAGCTCCGCTTCGACCGGGAGAGCCGGCAACTGGTCGGCGCGGAGTTCCGCCTCCCCGATGGGGCTGCGGACGGCGAGGACAGCGGTCGCGTACCCGTCACACCCGCCGTTCGGCCGGGCGGGCTTCGTGCGGATGAGGTTCGGGACTTCCGCATGGATACGACCACGGAGCTGTGCCGCGCTCCCGGGGACGCCGTACTGACGTTTCTGTGCGACCTCGATGTGCTCGACGAGCCGCTGGAGGCCCGCATCGGCATCGCCACCGGCACGGCGCTCCTCATCCAGGACGGCACGGTCGTCGGTTGAAGCCTCACGGATCCCGCGCGCTACCTGACCAGTGGGTTCACTGCCCCGGACCGGCAAGGCGTCCGCAGGTTCCTCGATGCGGGGTACAGCCTTGACGCCGCTGCCGGTCGTGAGTGCCGATCCGGTTTGGAGGGCCTCCAGGACCGAAATGAGCATATGGGACATGCTGTCTCACTGCTTTGCCCCGTTCAACTCGATGGACGGGTCCACTGTGACGGCGCAGCACAGTTGGCAAATCAGCGCGCTTGTTGGCAAACGACGCTGATGTCACCCTGTGGTTGCTTTGTGAAGTGATGTCCCGTCGCATTGAAGCTGTCGGATTCCCACCCGTTCTCGTTCGTTCTGTCGGATTCTCACTGAGGTGCGTGCTGAGCGGCGGCGTTGGGCCTGCCCGAAGCCTGGTGTCAGCTTGTGACAAGATCGCGAGATGCTGCGACTCACCGATTTCATTATCGACTGCCCGGACACGATGAAGCTGGCCGCTTTCTACTCCGAGGTGACGGGCCGTCCAATCAAGGAAGGCGGCTCCGAGGACTGGACTGGCATCCAGTTCGGCGAGATCGAGCTGGCATTCATCCGGGTGGACGACTACCGCGCTCCGCAGTGGCCCGACAGCGAGCACCCCAAGCAGTTCCACCTCGACTTCGAAGTGGACGAGATCGAGTCCGAGCAGCGTCGCGTCCTCGACCTCGGCGCGACGCTGAGGCAGGACTTCATCGGCCCCAACGGCTACGGCTGGCAGGTCTACACCGACCCGATCGGCCACCCCTTTTGCCTGTGCCGCAACAAGGGCGTCATATGGACCGAGCAGGGCCCGATCTGGCCCAAGCGCGACTAATTGGATTCCGGTCATGGAGAACGGTGACATCACGATCAAGTTCACCCCCGACGAGGCCCTGGTCCTCTCGGACTGGCTGGCTTGACCCTCTCCGACCTGGCCATGCGGGCATCGGCTCGGTCCTGGTCTACGCGGCCACCGGCCGGATGCCCTTCGCTACCACCCAGACCGGACCACACGTGCTCATGTTCCGCGTCGCGGAGGAGGAGCCCGACCTGGAGGGCGTCCCGGGGGGCCCTCGCGAGTCTCGTACGCGACTGCATACGGAAGGAACCCGCCGCGCGCCCCGGTCTCGCGGAGGCCCTGTGGTGCACAGGAGTGCAGGACACGGTCGCCGACGGCCGGTTCCCGAGCCGTGGCTGCCCGGCCCCCAGAAGGACGGCAAAGGCACCTACCACTGCGTCTTCAAAGGCGCCCTGGCGCACGCGCCGAGCTCCAACGGTTGGGTGCACATCGACCCGACCACCGAAGTGGTCGCCGAGCCGGCTTCCTCCTGCAAGCCGGGCAAATACATCACGCTCAGGCTGCTGTCGAACGGCGCCCTGCGCAGAGCGAAGGACGACGGCGGGGAGAGCCTGACCTACGCCCGCAGCCAATCGGTGCCCCGGCGTCAGCTGCCGAGCGGTTCTGCGAGTTCGCTGTCTCGGGCAAGTTCAAGTCACCTCTGGGCACCGAGTTCCCCACTGCGCGGGAAAGCGGTCCTGCCGCGACCACTTTCAACAGTGACACCAAGCAGTACAGGGGCACCGGCGTCGTCTACGACCATGACTCCTCCGGCGGCAAGGTCCGCAAGAACTACGTCTGCGCCCTGACTTCCAAGGGAATCGGCACCTGGCACGTCGACAACCTGGACATCGTCGGCCACTGAGCCGTCTTCAACCTGACGGGCCCGACGTCCTCCACACCCTCATCGCGCAGCTCGCCGAGATCTACGCGGCATGACTGCGAACCGGTCGCTGCGGCCCGCCAGGGGGCTCAGGACGCCTTGACGGACTCGATGAACGGAGTCCAGGCGGCCGCGTGCACGATGAGCGCGGGGCCGTCGGGGCGCTTGGAGTCGCGTACGGGGACGAGGCCAGGGAGCCCGTCTGCTACCTCCAGGCAGTCACCGCCGCTGCTGTTGCTGTAGCTGCTCCTACGCCAAGTGGCGGCGGTCAAGTCGTGCTGGCTGAACGCCATTTCGGTAGTCCTCTGCCGCTTCCTCGATCATGGTGAGGGACGCATCCGGCGGCGAGGCGGCGGCCCTCAGAAGATCGTACGACCTCCGATACTGCTTCACGAGGCCCGGATCGTCGACGGTGTTTCCGTGGTGCTGGCCCTCCATGTACACCAGCGGAGGAGCGTCCGCGAAGTCCAGCACCATCGCGTTGCTCAGCATGAGCGGGTGCGGCCCTGAGTTCCACGGGAGGATCTGCGTAATGATTCGGCCGCGCCTGGTGAGAGCGGTGATGTGGTCGAGCTGCTCCGCCATGTGCTGCGGCGACACGATCGGCAGCCGTAGCAGGGTTTCCGGCAGAATCGCCCAGTACTGCGGTGTCTGATGGCTTGCATCGAAGAGACTTGCCCGCGCAAGCCGAGCGTTGACCTTCGCGTCGGTTTCCTCCTGGAGTTCAGGCATACGCTCGGCGCAGATCACGGCTCGTGCGTACGCTGCCGTCTGGAGCAGGCCGGGGAAGACTCCTGGTGACCATTGCTCAATGGATGACGCGTGTTTCTCCGCCTCCAGCACACGCTCGAAGTAGTCCGCGTGCCCCTTGCGCCTCGCCTTCCGCACGTCTTCACAACGCCGCTGGAAGAACCCGTCCGTCTTCAGCACCCGGTCCACGTGCTGCGCCAGCTCCACCGGCATGCGACGGTGCCCGTGCTCGATCTCGCTCAGGTACGTGATGCCGAAGAAGCTGCCGTCCACCAGCTTCTCCAGGGTCAGGCCCGCTTCCTCCCGTTTGAAGCGGAGCTCGTTCCCGTAGAACTGCGGGACTCCCGCCGAGCCGTCGATTTCCTTGCGTGTGGCCACCGCTGACCGCCTTTCGCGCTGCGCTCTGTGGAGCGAAATCGCCTTCCACCGTAGAGGCGCATGCGGCAGCGTGTGAGGTGTTCGTCACAGTCAGCAACGAAAGGTGTACGGCTCCTCATGGACGACGTGACGCAGGACCGGCCCGACTCACCCACGTACGACATCGTCGAGGACATCGACGTGCTGCGCGCCGCGCTCGCCGCGCACGGCATCACCCTGCCGTCCCTCGGCGTCGATCCGCTGACGCTCGCCGGGTGGACGAAGCACCCGCCGCTGGTCGCGCTCGGCAACTGCACGGTGGTGACCGCGCGGCGGCTGGCCGAGGCGCTGCGTGCGGGGGCCGGGGGATGAGCGTGCTGCCGTTCACGGTGGAGCTCCTCGCCGTGCCGGAGGCCGTACCGGAGGTGCGGCGGATGCTGCGGTGGCGGTTCGGGGAGGTAGAGGTGCCCGATCTGCTGCTCTGCGTCAGCGAGTTGCTTACCAATGTGATCGTGCACGTGGGGGCGGGGGTGCCGGTCACGTTGCGGATCAGCGCTACGGGGTCCGGGCGCATCCGGGTCGAACTGAGTGATCCCGCGCCGGGGGTGTGGCCGGCGATGCGGTTCGCGGCGGGTGATGCGGAGACCGGGTGCGGGCTGTTGCTGCTGGACGCGTTCGCGCTGCGGTGGGGCGTGGAGCAGGGGCCGTACGTGAAGACGGTGTGGTGCGAGCTGCGCGCTCCCGGTCGTCGGTTCGGGCCGGGCGCCTCAGCCTGCCGCGGGGGCGGGTGGCCAGACGGTCAGCTGCGATCCGTCGCAACTGACCGTCCGGCCCGGGTACATGGCCTGGACGGCGGCCCGGTCCAGGCCGTCGATGTCGCCGCGCAGGATGACCGCGCCCGGCTGGTGGGAGACCCACACCGTGCCGACCGGCCACACCACGATCGTGTTCCGGCACCGGGTGACGTGCCGCCAGGGGTACACCCTGCGGAGGTCCGCCAGTGCGCTGTCCCCGCGACCGTCGGCGTAGTCGCCTTCCAGGCACACGAGGGTGTGGTGGCGGCTCGCCCGGACGGTGCCGTCGGGCCACGGCCGGTCGTAGGGTCGGGCGCCGCCGAGCGTGCCGGTGTGGTTGCGTCCGAACAGGAGATGTTCCGGAACGTGAACGTACTCATGTGAATCGGACACCGGGCAACCCCCCAAGTCGCTTGTCACCTCAAGAGGTTGCAGCACCCTCAAGGCTTTGCTTGAGGAAAGCTACAAGGTTGCTTCCGCGAATGGCAAGCGATATCGGGGGTCGCGACGCGGACGGGCGGGCGTTCAGGATGTCCGCGGTGACGGGCCTCCGTCCGCGGCGCCGGACCCGCGCGGCGGCAGCGGCGGACGCCTCCGGTCCGGGACCGCGTCGTAGGTCGGCGGTGTCGCGGGCGGGGTCGCTGTGAGGAGGTCCAGGGCCATCCAGACCGCGTCGTCCAGGACCGCGTGCCGGCCCTCCGCCCAGTCAAGGGGGGTGCGCAGGGCCTCCACGTCGGGGGAGACGCCGTGGTTCTCCACCGACCAGCCGTAGGCGTCGAACCACGCGGCGTTCATCGGGACCGTGATCACCGTGCCGTCGCCCAGCCGGTGGCGGCCGGTCATGCCGACGACGCCGCCCCAGGTGCGCTGGCCCACCACAGGGCCCAGCTTCAGCAGCCGGAACGCGGCGGTGATCATGTCGCCGTCCGATGACGTCGCCTCGTCGGCCAGCGCGACCACCGGGCCGCGTGGGGCGTTGGAGGCGTACGACACCGGTTGGGCGTCACGGGTGAGGTCCCAGCCGAGGATCGTGCGGGTGAGCTTCTCGATGACGAGTTCGCTGATGTTGCCGCCCGCGTTGCCGCGCACGTCCACGATCAGGGCCTGGCGGGAGACCTCCAGGCGCAGATCGCGGTTGAACTGGGCCCAGCCCGAGCCGCCCAGGTCGGGGATGTGCAGGTAGCCGCAGCGGCCGTCGCTCAACTCCCTTACGACCTGGCGGCGTTTGGCCACCCAGTCCTGGTAGCGCAGCGGGCGCTCGTCGACCAGCGGGACGATCGCGACCCGGCGGGAGCGGCCCTCGCCGCCGGCCGGGGTGAAGGTCAGCTCGACCGTGGTGCCGCCCGCCGCGGAGAGCAGCGGGTAGGGGCCGGTGACCGGGTCGACCGGGCGGCCGTCCACGTGGGTGAGGACCGCGCCCTCCCTGATGCCCGTACCGGCGAGCGGGGAGCGGGCCTTGGAGTCCGAGGAGTCGCCGGGCAGGATGCGCTGGACGGTCCAGTCGCCGTCCCGGCACACCAGGTTGGCGCCGAGCAGGCCCATCGCCCGCTGGTAGTGCGGCGGGCCCTCGTTGCGGCGGGCGGGGGCGACGTAGGCGTGCGAGGTGCCCAGTTCGCCCAGGACCTCGCGCAGCAGGTCCGCGAACTCGTCCGGCGTGGCGACCCG
Source organism: Streptomyces sp. 840.1 (assembly GCF_003751445.1). Lineage (NCBI taxonomy): Bacteria > Bacillati > Actinomycetota > Actinomycetes > Kitasatosporales > Streptomycetaceae > Streptomyces > Streptomyces sp. 840.1. The sequence goes on from NZ_RJUU01000001.1 coordinate 3,141,328, forward strand.
TTCGACCAGCGGACGGTACTGGTCCAGGATCGCGTCCCAGTCGATGCCGCACATGTCCGGCTCCCAGAAGTAGGAGCGGATGATGCGGCCCGCCTCGGCGTAGGCGCCCCGCCACTCCGCCGCCGGGTCGACGTCGTGCAGGATGCGCCGCAGGTCCAGGTAGACCGTGGAGTCGTTGTCGCCGGGCTCGGTCGCCGGGACGGCGCGCAGCTCACCGTCGTCCATCACCACCAGCCGGGAGGCGTCGCCGCTGACGGCGAACCAGTCGAGGTGGCCGACGAGTTCGGTCTTCTTCGCCTTGGCGATGCTGAAGTGCTCCAGGGTCGGGCGCCCCGACATGTCCGCCGGGTTGGCGAAGGTCTCCCCGAGCGCGCCGGAGATCGGCCAGCGCAGCCAGACGAGGCCGCCGCCACTGACCGGGTAGAGCGCCGAGTACTTGGAGGCGGCGACCGGGAACGGCGTGACCCGGCTCTCCAGGCCCTCGAACTCGACGGTGACCGTGGACCCCTCGGCCGCGCCCGCCTCGTCGGAGTCCAGCGGGTCGAGGCCGCCTGCGGCCGGGCGGCCGTCGGGGGAGAGCGCGAAGGGCGAGGGCGTCGCGGAGGAGAGCGGGACCAGGTAGGGGCGGCAGCCGAGCGGGAAGGACAGGTCGCCGGTGTGCACGTCGTACACCGGGTCGAAGCCGCGCCAGGACAGGAACGCGAGGTAGCGGCCGTCGAGGGTGAAGACGGGGTTCTCGTCCTCGAAGCGGCCGTTGGTGACATCGACGATCACGGGTGATCCCGCGCCCGTGATGCGCGCGAGCTTGATCTGGCGCAGGGAGCGGCCGATGCCGGGGTGCGACCAGGTCAGCCAGGCCCCGTCCGGGGAGAACGCCAGGTCGCGGACCGGGCCGTTGACCGAGCGGATCAGTTCGACGGGTTCGCCGTCGGCGTCCTCGTCGGTGTCCAGGAGGAGGAGGCGCCCGTCGTGCGAGGCCATCGCGAGGATCTCGCCGTCCGGGTCGGCGATCAGCTCCTGGACCCGGCCCACCCGGCCGGAGGCGAGCCGGCGCGGGGCGCGGTCGCCGCTGGCGCGCGGCAGGGAGGCGATCTCGATCGCGTCCTCGCCCTCCGCGTCCGTCACGTACACCACCTGGCCGCCGCTGCCGAGCATCTCCGGGAGCCGGACCCGGACGCCGGGGGTGTCCGCGATGGTGCGGGCGGGGCCGTCGCGGTGGGTGAGCCAGTACAGGCTGCCGCGCACCGATACGGCGCTGGCCCGGCCGGTCTCGTCCACGGAGAGCGAGTCGACGTGGCTGGAGGCGGGCACCTGGTAGGCGCGCCGGCCGGCCCGGGGGCCGCCGAGCCGTACCTCCAGCCTGCGCGGGAGGGCGTCGGGCGATTCCAGGTCGTCGGCCAGCCACAGCTCGCCCGCGCACTGGTAGACGACCCGGTGCCCGTCGCTGGAGGCGTGCCGGGCGTAGAACGCGTCGTGGTCGCTGTGGCGGCGCAGGCCGGTGCCGTCGGGCAGGCAGGAGTAGAGGTTGCCGACGCCCTCGTGGTCGGAGAGGAAGGCGATCCGGCCGGCCACGAACATCGGTGAGCCGAGGTGCCCGCCGATGTCCGGGAGCAGCCGCTCGCCGTGCAGCCACAGGCGCCCCGTAGCCCCGCCCCGGTAGCGCTTCCAGGCGGCGGGCTCGTGCGGCGGGGTGCCGGAGAGCAGCAGGGTGCGGCGCTCCCCGCCGATGTCCGCGACGGCGATGTCGGAGACCGGCCCCCAGGGCAGCCGGCCCCCGGGGCTGCCGTCCGTGGGCACGCTGTAGGCCCAGGAGAAGTACGAGAACGGCTGCCCGTGCGAGGAGACGGCGAGGATCTGCGCGGCGTCCCCGGCGTCCGGGGTCCAGCCGCAGACCCGGGCGTCCGTCGACCCCCAGTGGGTGAGCCGGCGGGCCGGGCCGCCGGTGACCGGGGCGAGGTGGATCTCCGGGTCGAGGCTGCGCCAGGTCGTGTACGCGATCCGGGTCCCGTCGGGTGAGAAGCGCGGATGGCTGACCCGGGTGCGGTCGACCGTCACCCGCCAGGCGCGTCCCGGGGTCTCGCCCTCGGGGGCGAGGGGAGCGACCCAGAGATCGTCCTCCGCCGCGAAGCAGAGGAGATCCTCGTGGAGGTGCGGGAACCGGAGATACGAGACGTCGTCACTCACCCCCCAATGCTTTCCGCGTGAGCGGGCCGCGGCAACTTGTGGTGCGGAACACAAGCGAAACGATTTCGTTTCGCTGGGCGCCCGGGGTACCGTCGAGGTGTACGAAACAGTTTCGTTCGATTGACTCACGTTCGATCGAGTGACGTACACATCGCACGAGCTCGGGAACGGGGGTTGGCACATGGCACGCACACGGCTCACGCCCGAACGCGAGAGCGAGCTGTACGCAGCTGTGCTCGACCTGCTCCGCGAGGTCGGCTACGACGCCCTGACCATGGACGCCGTCGCCGCACGCACCCGTTCCAGCAAGGCCACCCTCTACCGCCAGTGGGGGAGCAAGCCCGAGCTCGTCGTCACGGCTCTGCGGCACAACAAGCCCGTCTCCCTCGGCGAAGTCGACACCGGCTCGCTGCGCGGTGACTTCTACGCCGTCCTGAGCCGTACCGATGACTGTCAGATGGAGAAGGACGCCGCGCTGATGCGGGGTCTGAGCCATGCCGTCCACGACAACCCCGACCTGCTCCAGGCCCTGCGCGCACTGCTGGTCGAGCCGGAGCTCTCCGGTCTCGAAGTGCTGCTGAACCGAGCTCTGGACCGGGGTGAGCTGCGTCCGGACAATCCGGCGCTGAAGTACGTACCGCACATGCTGATCGGTGCTTTCACCGCTCGGCAACTGATCGAGGACCGCGCTGTAGACCACGCCTTCCTCACCGACTACGTCGATTCCGTGATTCTCCCCGCTCTCGGAGTCTGACAGCCGTCCCCACGGCACCCGCACGGCCCTCTCCCCAAAAGCCCCACCTGACACGCCGCTCTCGTCGTCGGGCTGGTTCCTCACGCCTTTTTCCACTCAACGACCTGACCGGGAGTACGCCTCCGTGGCCACATTCCTCTACAAAATCGGGCGGCTCGCCTTCCGGCGCCGCCGCTATGTCGCCCTGATCTGGGTGGCCCTGCTGGCGCTCGCCGGATTCGGCGCGGCCTCCGCGTCCACCGCCACCTCCAGCTCCTTCTCGATCCCGGGCACGGAGGCGCAGAAGGCCTTCGACCTGCTGGAACAGCGATTCCCCGAGGCCAGCGCCGACGGCGCGACCGCGCGCATCGTCTTCAAGGCACCCGCGAACGAGAAGATGACGGACCCGGCCAACAAGGCCGACGTCAAGAAGATCACCGCGCAGCTGAAGTCCGGCTCGGACCAGGTGGCCTCGGTCGCCGACCCGTACACCGGTGACGCCGTCTCCAAGAACGGCTCGACCGCGTACGTCTCGGTGACCTACAAGGTCAACTCGATGGAGCTGACCGACGCCACCAGGGACGCCCTGGAGGACGCGGGCGAAGCGGCCCAGAAGACCGGGATGACCGTGGAGATCGGCGGTGACGCGCTCCAGGTGATGCCGGAGACCGGTGCCACCGAGGTCATCGGCATCGCGCTGGCCGCGGTGGTGCTCGTCATCACCTTCGGCTCGCTCATCGCGGCGGGGCTGCCACTGCTCACCGCGCTGATCGGTGTCGGCATCGGCGTCTCGACGATCACCGCGCTGGCCAATGTGCTGGACCTCGGCTCCACCACCTCGACCCTCGCGATGATGATCGGCCTCGCGGTCGGCATCGACTACGCGCTGTTCATCGTCTCCCGCTACCGCGCCGAACTGGCCGAGGGCCGGGAACGCGAGGAAGCGGCGGGACGGGCGGTCGGCACGGCCGGCTCCGCGGTCGTCTTCGCCGGGCTCACCGTGGTCATCGCCCTGGTCGGACTGGCCGTCGTCAACATCCCGATGCTGTCGAAGATGGGCTTCGCCGCCGCCGGCACGGTCGCCATCGCCGTCCTCATCGCGCTCACCCTCGTCCCGGCCATGCTGGGCTTCGCGGGCAAGCGGGTCATGGGGCGCAAGGCGCGCAAGGCCGCCGAGGCCGAGAACCGGCCCGAGGCCAAGCCGAACATGGGCACCCGCTGGGCACGGTTCGTGCTGCGCAAGCCCGTGTGGGTGCTGCTCGTCGGCGTCCTCGGCCTGGGCGCCATCGCGATCCCGGCCGCCTCGCTGGAGATGGGCCTGCCGGACGACGGCTCCCAGCCCACCAGCACCACCCAGCGCCGCGCCTACGACCTGCTTTCCGACGGCTTCGGCCCCGGCTTCAACGGCCCGCTGATGGTCGTCGTCGACACCGAGAACAGCTCCGACGGCAAGGCGGCGGCCAAGCGGGTCGGTGACGAGATCTCCGAGATGAAGGGTGTCGTCGCCGTCACCCCGGCCCACTTCAACAAGGCCGGCGACGCGGCGATGATCACCGTCGTCCCGAAGGACCGGCCGAGCTCGGTCGAGACCGAGAACGTGGTCCACGCGATCCGCGACGCGGGTACGGACATCAAGGCCGACACCGGGTCCCAGGTCCTGGTCACCGGTGCCACCGCGATGAACATCGACTTCTCGCAGAAGATGAACGACGCGCTGCTGCCCTACCTGGCCCTCGTCGTCGGCCTCGCCTTCCTGCTGCTGATGGTGGTCTTCCGGTCGATCCTGGTACCGCTGAAGGCGGCGCTCGGCTTCCTGCTCTCGGTCGTCGCGGCCCTGGGCGCGGTCGTCGCGGTCTTCCAGTGGGGCTGGCTCGGCTCGCTCTTCGGGGTCGAGCAGACCGGTCCGATCATGTCGATGATGCCGATCTTCATGGTGGGTGTCGTCTTCGGTCTCGCGATGGACTACGAGGTCTTCCTCGTGACCCGGATGCGGGAGGCGTACGTCCACGGCGAGAAGCCCGGCCAGGCGATCGTCACCGGCTTCAAGCACGGTGCCCGGGTGGTCACGGCCGCAGCCGTGATCATGATGGCCGTCTTCTCCGGATTCATCGGCTCCAGCGAGCAGATGATCAAGATGATCGGCTTCTCCCTGGCCATCGCCGTCTTCTTCGACGCGTTCATCGTCCGGATGGCCATCGTGCCCGCGGTCCTCGCCCTGCTCGGCAAGCGGGCCTGGTGGCTGCCGCGCTGGCTGGACCGGGTGCTGCCCAACGTCGACGTGGAGGGTGAGGGGCTGCGCAAGGAGCTCGGCGCCTCCGCCGACGACGGCGCCGGTCCCGACCACGGCGGCGAGCGCGAGCTGACCCGCGTCTGAGCCTCTCACCGAGAGCCGCTGACCTCCGGAGCCGCGTCTGAGCGGAGCGCGGCCCCGGAAGCGCCGGTTACCTGTGGGGACGGGGGACCGGAGCGACGAGAGCCCCCGTGCACCTGGTGTGCACGGGGGCTCTCGGCATGCCACGGGGCGGGCCTGGGGCGTCGTGGGACGCCCCCTTCCGCCGGGCTTTCGGCGGGTCCGGGGGCGCCGGTGCGGCCGGGGCGGCGCCGAGTACGGTACGTCGCGTGAGCACGTACTCCGTGGCCTCGACGAACTTCAGGCGGTTCTGGTTCGGGCAGACGCTCTCCCAGTTGGGGACGCGCGTCGGCACGCTCGCACTGTCCGTCACGGCTGTCGAGCTCCTGCATGCCGGCAGCCGGGAGGTGGGCCTGCTCGGCGCCGCGTCCACCGTCTGCTACCTCCTGATCGGCCTGCCCGCAGGCGTGTGGGTGGACCGGATGTTCAAGCGCCGGACGATGATGTGGGCCGCCCTCGCCCGCGCCCTGGCCGTACTCGTCATCCCCGTCCTGTGGTGCACGGGCGACCTGGGGATGGGGGCGCTGTACGCGGTCGCGCTGGTCGTCGGCGTGGTCACGGTCTTCTTCGACGTCGGCTACCAGTCCTACGTCCCCGTCCTCGTACCCGGGCGCGACATCGCCCCGGCCAACGCGCGCCTGGAATCGACGGCGCAGGTGTCCACCCTGGCCGGACCCGCGCTGGCGGGGCTGCTCATGCGGGCCGTGAGCGCGCCCGTCGTCCTGCTCGTGGACGCCTTCGCCTACCTCGCCGGCTTCCTGTGCCTGGCGGTGACCGAGGACGGTGAGCAGAGGTCCGACCTGGCTCCCCGGACCAGGGGGCGGCTGGGGGCGGACATCGCGGAAGGGCTGCGCTTCGTCCGGGACCAGCCGGTGATCCGGCGGCTCGCGGTGTCCATGGGCGTGTCCAACTTCTTCGCCACGATGGTGGCCACCCTGGTCCCCGTACTGGTCATGCGCACGATCGGCTTCGACGCGTTCATGCTCGGGCTCGTCATGAGCTGCGGCGCCGTCGGCGGAGTGCTGGGAGCGGTGCTCGCCCCCCGGGCCCGGCGGCGGCACGGGGCCGGCGCGATCATGTCGGCTGGACTGCTCACCGCCGCGTTCTTCACCGCGGCCAGCCCCCTCGCGGCCCTGGCCGGCGAATCCGACCGGGCCCTGGCCGCAGCGGTCCTGCTGGTCGGGGAGTTCGGGCTCACGGCCGGGGCGCTGCTCTACAACGTGACCCAGGTCAGCCTGCGGCAGCAGCTCTGCCCCAGGAACCTGCTCGGCCGGATGAACGCTTCCATCCGCTTCGTCGTGTGGGGCAGCATGCCGCTCGCGGCGCTCGCGGCGGGCTGGCTGGGCACGGCGATCGGCGTCGTCCCCACCCTGTGGATCGGCGTGGCCGGAGGCGCCGCCACCGTCCTGCCCATCCTCACGATCGACAAGGTCGTCCGGGCCGCCGGCGCGCGCCCCGGCGGCGTGGTGGTTCCGTGAGCGCTTGAGCCCGCTCCCGGCGCGGGTCAGGCGGGAGCGGCCTCGGACCTGGCTCCGGGGGTTTCGGCCCTGGCCCCGGTGTGGGTGCGCCGCAGGAAGCGGATCAGGGGGGCGCTGTCGAACTGGACCACCTCGACGCCGGCCGCCGAATGGAGCTCGACGACCAGCTGGGCCCGGCCGCACGGCCAGATCCGGTAGCTGTCGTGCTCGACCGGGGCGCGCAGCCCGCGCTCCAGCAGTTCGCGTTCGAGGGCCCACTCGGTGCCGCCGGGGAAGGCGACCCGGATCGTATGCGGATCGTCGGCGGTGTCGTAACGCAGCTCGACCGGGACCACGGGCAGGTCGCGGGCGTCTGTGACGAGCCGGGCTCGGGCATGTTCTCTGATCACGGGGGACATGGGCCGGCTCCTCCTGTACATACGCCTTTTCTGTACGTCTTCGTCCTCCAATGTCCCATATTTTACGAAAAGAGCACTGTGAGGGCCTTGGGTAGTTGTGACGGCAACGCTCTTGCGAACGGTTCGCAACAGCGCTCTATTATTGAGAGGTTCATGACCCCGCGCAGCAACGCAGTAACGCAGGAAGCGGAGCCTCCCCCATGCATGTACCCGACGGATTCATCAACGCCCCCGTCTCCGCCGTAGCCGGAGTCGTGGCCGCCGGTGCCGTGGCCGTCAGCCTGAAGGGGGCCCGCCGGGAGCTGGACGAGAGGACCGCGCCGCTGGCCGGGCTGGTCGCCGCGTTCATCTTCGCCGTGCAGATGCTGAACTTCCCGGTGGCCGCCGGTACCAGCGGCCACCTGCTGGGCGGGGCGCTGGCCGCCATCCTGGTCGGGCCGTACACCGGAATCCTCTGTATCTCCGTCGTCCTGCTGATGCAGGGCATCCTGTTCGCCGACGGCGGGCTCACCGCGCTCGGCGTGAACATCCTGGACATGGGCATCGTGACCACCGTCGTCGCGTACGCCCTCTTCCGCGGCCTCACCGGCCTGCTGCCGCGCACCCGCCGCTCGATGACCGCCGCCGCCTTCGTCGCCGCGCTCGTCTCCGTACCGGCCGCGGCCTGCGCCTTCACGCTGATGTACTGGATCGGCGGCACCACCGACATCCCGATCGGCAAGGTCTTCACCGCGATGGTCGGCGTCCACGTCCTGATCGGCATCGGCGAGGCCGTGATCACCGCGCTGACCGTCGGCGCCGTCATCGCCGTACGCCCCGACCTCGTCCACGGCGCCCGCGGACTCACCGCCCCGCTCAAGCTCCGCATCGACGGCGAACTCGTCGACGCACCCGCCCGCGAGCCCGTCGCCGCCGCACCCGCCGCCCGCTCCAACCGGGGCCTGTGGGCCACCGGCCTGGTCACCGCGCTGGTCCTGGCCGGCTTCGTCTCCTTCTACGCCTCCGCCAACCCCGACGGCCTGGAGAAGGTCGCCACCGACCAGGGCATCGACAAGAAGGCCGAGGAGCACGCGTCCAAGGACTCCCCGCTCGCCGACTACGGCGTCAAGGACGTCTCCGACGCCCGGATCTCCGGCGGCCTGGCCGGCGTGATCGGCGTCGGCGCCACCCTCGTCGTCGGCAGCGGCGCGTTCTACGTCGTCACCCGCCGCCGTCGCAAGGGCGACGAACCGGCCGGCAGCGACTCCCGCACCGACGAGAAGGTCTGATGGGCGCGGGGCACGCCCACAAGCTCTACCGGCACGGGCACTCGCCGGTCCACGACCTGCCGCCGCACTGCAAGCTTGCCGCAGTCTTCTGCTTCGTCGTGGTCGTCGTCACCACCCCGCGCGAGGCGGTGTGGGCCTTCGGGCTGTACGCGCTGCTCATCGCGGGCGTCACCGTGCTGGCCCGCATTCCGGCCGGCTTCCTCCTCAAGCGGCTGCTGATCGAGGTCCCGTTCGTGGCGTTCGCGCTGCTCATGCCGTTCGTGGTGCCTGGCGAGCAGACCCACGTGCTCGGCCTCTCCGTCAGCGTCCCCGGCCTCTGGGGCGCCTGGAACGTGCTCGCCAAGGGCACCCTCGGCGTCGCCGCCTCCGTACTCCTCGCCTCCACCACCGAACTGCGCTCGCTGCTGCTCGGTCTGCAACGCCTCAGGCTGCCGCCGCTGCTCGTCCAGATCGCCTCCTTCATGATCCGGTACGGCGATGTGATCACCGACGAGATGCGGCGGATGTCCATCGCCCGCCGCTCGCGCGGCTTCGAGGCGCGCGGGGTGCGGCAGTGGGGCGTGCTGGCCAAATCGGCGGGCGCGCTGTTCATCCGGTCCTACGAGCGCGGGGAGCGCGTCCACCTCGCGATGGTCAGCCGCGGCTACACCGGCACCATGCCGGTCATCGACGAGGTGACCGCCTCGCGCACCCAGTGGGCGTACGCCTCGGCACTCCCCCTGCTCGCCCTCGTCGTGTGTCTGCTGGGATGGACCGTATGAGCCCCGATCCCGACCCCGTACCGCCCTCCCTCGAAGTCAGCGGCCTCGCCTACGCCTACCCCGACGGCCACCAGGCGCTCTTCGGCGTCGACCTGACCGTCGCCCGCGGCGAGCGCGTCGCCCTGCTCGGCCCGAACGGCGCCGGCAAGACCACCCTCGTCCTGCACCTCAACGGCATCCTCGACGCGGGCGCCGGCAGTGTCCGGGTCGCCGGGCTGCCGGTCGAGAAGCGCAACCTGGCCGAGATCCGGCGCCGCGTCGGCATCGTCTTCCAGGACCCTGACGACCAGCTCTTCATGCCCACCGTCCGCGAGGACGTCGCCTTCGGGCCCGCGTCCGGCGGACTGCGCGGCGCCGAACTGGAGGAACGGGTCACCGACGCGCTGAAGCAGGTCGGCATGGAGGAGTTCCTCAACCGGCCCCCGCACCACCTCTCCTTCGGCCAGCGCCGCCGCGTCGCCGTCGCCACGGTCCTCGCGATGCGGCCGGAGATCCTCGTCCTGGACGAGCCCTCCTCCAACCTGGACCCGGCCTCCCGCCGCGAACTGGCCGACATCCTGCGCTCCTTGGACGTGACCGTGCTGATGGTCACGCACGATCTGCCGTACGCCCTGGAGCTGTGCGGCCGGGCCGTCATCCTCAGCGAGGGCGTCATCGCCGCCGACGACCGCACCCAGAACCTCCTCTGCGACGAGGAACTGATGCGCGCCCACCGGCTGGAGCTCCCCTTCGGGTTCGACCCGCGCTCCGTGACGGTGAACATCGGGTAACCCGCCCCTCCTGCGACCTGCGGCGCAATGCACCATGGAGGGATGAGCGGGAGCGCGGGAACAGGCGTGGACGTACGGGGCGCAGTGGTGCCCGGATTCGAACCGGTCCGGGATGCTTTCATCCGTAACTTCGAACAGCGCGGCGACCGAGGGGCAGCGGTCACCGTCTACCGGCACGGGCACAAGGTCGTCGACCTGTGGGCCGGGACCAGGGACGTCGACGGCGCCGAACCCTGGGCCGTGGACACCGTGCAGGTCGTCCGCTCGGCCGGCAAGGGCATCGCCGCCGCCGTCCCGCTGCTGCTGCACCAGCGCGGCCAGATCGATCTGCACGCCCCCGTCGGCACCTACTGGCCGGAGTTCAAGGCCAACGGCAAGGAGCGCGTCCTCGTCCGCGATCTCCTCGCCCACCGGGCCGGCATCCCCGCCCTGGACCGGGCGCTGACCCCCGACGAGGCGGCCGACGGGGTGAGCGGGCCGCAGGCGGTCGCCGCCCAGCGCCCCCAGTGGGAGCCCGGCACCGACCACGGCTACCACGCGCAGACCTACAGCTGGCTCGTCGGCGAACTGGTGCGACGCGTCACCGGGCGCACCGTGGGCCGCTGGGTCGCCGAGGAGATCGCCCGCCCGCTCGGCCTGGACTTCTGGTTCGGCCTCCCCGCGGACGAGGCCCACCGGGTCGGCCGGATCGGCCCCGTCGAGGCACCTGCGGGCGAGGGCACGGGCGCGCTGCGGATGCGCCCCAAGCGCTCGGTCGTCGACGCCTACCGCGACCCGGACTCACTGACCCGCCGGGCGTTCGGCGCCATCGACCCGTTCCCCGACGAGAACGAACCCGGCTACCGGGCCGCCGAACTCCCCGCCTCCAACGGCATCGCCACCGCCCGGGGCCTGGCCCGCTGCTACGCCGCGATGATCGGCCCGGTCGACGGCCACCGGCTGTTCGCCCCCGCCACCCTGACCCTGGCCCGCACCGAGGAGTCCGCCGGCCCGGACCGGGTGCTGGTCGTCAACACCCGTTTCGGGCTGGGCTACATGCTCCACGGACCGGCCTCCCCGCTGCTGGCCCCGGGCTCCTTCGGCCACCCGGGCCGGGGCGGTTCGCTCGGCTTCGCGGACCCCGAATCGGGCATCGCGCTCGGCTATGTGACGAACGGTCTGCAGAAGGGAGTCACCGCCGACCCCCGCGCCCAGGCACTGGTCCGGGCAGTACGGTCGGCGCTATGACTTCTGCCACGCTCACGCGATTCGACGGATACGGCGTCCTCATCACCGGTGCGGGCCAGGGCATCGGCGCCGCCACGGCCCGACGCCTCGCGGCCGAGGGCGCCCGGGTCCTGGTCACCGACCTGGACCCGGACCGGGCCGCGCGGGTGGCCGCGGACATAGCCGAGGCGGGCGGCCGGGCGCGGTCGCTGGCCTGCGACGTGACGGACCGGGCGGCGGTCGAGGCGGCGGTTGCGTACGCGGTCGCGGAGTTCGGCGCGCTCGACGTGCTGGTGAACAACGCCTACTCGTGCGCCCCCGACCAGGCGCTGTTCGAGGACGAGCCGGACGACGTCTGGGAACGGGACCTCGACGTCACCCTCAGCGGCGCCTACCGGTGCGCACGCGCCGCGCTGCCGCACCTCGCGGCGTCCGGCCGGGGCGCGATCGTCAGCATCGGGTCCGTCAACGGAATCCAGGACTTCGGCAACCACGCCTACAGCGCGGCCAAGGCGGGCCTGACGAGCCTCACCCGGACCCTCGCCGGCCACGCCGGACCGCGCGGCGTGCGGGTCAACCTCGTCGCGCCCGGCACGGTCCGTACCGACGCCTGGTCCGGCCGCGAGGGCGAACTCTCCCGGGTCGGCGGCCTCTACCCCCTCGGCCGGGTCGGCGAGCCCGAGGACATCGCCGCCGCGGTCGCCTTCCTCGCCTCCCGCGACGCGGCCTGGGTCACCGGCACGACGCTGTGCGTGGACGGCGGGCTGACCGCGGTGAACACCGGCTTCCGGCAGGCGCTCACCAAGGAGTAGCGGGCCGCCGCGAACGCCCGCCCCGCTCCTGTGCAAGTACGGGGTGAGACCGCCACCCCGGGCGGGATCGGACAGGAGACTCCATGGATCCGGACGAGGATCTGCTCAGTCGCGCCGCACGGGAGCCGACGGCCTTCGAACCGCTGGTCGCCCGGCACTCGGCCGCCCTGCACGGCTATCTCGTACGCCGGGCACCCGCGGCCGCCGACGACCTGCTCTCCGAGGTATGGCTCCAGGCCTACGCCCACCGCCGCACCTACGACGCGGTACGCGGCTCCGCCAGGGGCTGGCTGTTCGGCGTCGCCAGGAACGTCCTGGCCCGGCACCGGCAGACCGTGGCCCGTGCCGCCACCCGCCCGCAGGTGTCCGCCGACGCCACCGTGGGCGACCCGTGGCAGGCCGTCGACCAGCGGCTCGACGCCGCTGCGGTGGGCGAGGAGCTGCGCGACCGACTCGCTGAACTGCCCGAGACGGAGCGAGAGCTGCTGCTCCTGGTGGCGTGGGAGCAGCTGACCCCAGCCGAGGCGGCCGCCGCCGTCGGCATACCCACGGGCACGGCCCGCTCCCGGCTGCACCGGGCCCGCACCCGGCTGCGCGACGGACTCTCCGGCCCGGCCCGCACCACCCTGATGGGAGACTTCGCATGACACACACGGACCGCCACACCGATCTGCTCGACTTCCCCGGCGCCGCCGCCCTTGAGCGTTCCGGACGGATCGAACCGCTGGACCCCGCCGTGCAGGCGCGGGCCCACTCCCTCGTCCTCGGAGCGATCGCCGCGGAGACCGGGGCCCCTGCGGCTTCCGCCCCCGCGGCCGGCCCCCGGCCCGGTCGCCGCCGGATGCTCGTCTGCGCCGCCGCGGTCGCCGCCGTCGCGGCGGCAGTCGCCGTGTTCCCGGTCACCGGGGACGAGCCCACGGCCACCGCATCGGCGTCCGAGGTGTTCACCGCCATGGCCGACCGGGCCGCCGCCGGCCGAGCGAGCGACGCCCCGTACTGGAAGACCACCGTGCGGCGGTGGGTGGAGGGCAACGGGGTCCACACCGACGACACCTATCTGAGCCGCGACGGCGTCTTCATCCGGATGCAGAACGGTAAGACCGTCATCAAGGAGAACCCGGCGGGCACCAGTTGGCTCGTCGGGGACCGGGAGGTGGGCTGGGACGGCCTCGGCGCTCTGCCCACCCGGCCGGACGCCCTGCGCCGGGCCCTGGCGGCCGGTGCGGGGGGAGAGGAAGCCGCCGCCGAGCAGACCGTCATGCAGGCCGGGCAGCTGCTGACCGACGCCCCCGTCCCGCCCGGCCTGCGGGCCGCGCTCTACCGGGTGCTCGCGGGCACTCCGGGCGCCCGGGTGACCGAAGGGGTGAAGGACGGGGCGGGCCGGACCGGCACCGAGGTCTTCTGGAAGTGGACGCAGAACTCCCGCGAGCACAGCGACCACAATCCGCACTGGATCATGAAGCCTTCGGACGGCCGGCTCCTCGAACGCAACTACACCCCGGGCGGCGAAGACCACCACACCAGCCAGCGGGACACCTACCTGCACGCGGGCCCGGCGAACAGCACCCGCTGAGGCCCCGGGCCGCGCACAGTGCGACACCGGCCCCCCGGGGGCAGTCCCGGGAGGCCGGTGTGCGGGGTACCCGTCCCCTCAGGCGGGTACCCGCAGGCGCCGCTCGCGCCGGACCTCCGTCTCGTCCCGGGAGGCTCCGCGGGAGGAGAACAGCCGGTCGGCGGCCAGCGGGCCCGGTCCGGAGAAGACGATCAGCAGCAGGGTCCAGCAGAAGAAGACCGCGGCCTCGCCGCCGTTCTCCATCGGGAGCAGGCCCCGCTGCTGGTGCACGTCGAAGTACGCGAACGCCATGGAGCCGGAGCCCACCAGAGCGGCCGTTCTGGTACCGAGACCGAGGAGCACCAGGGCGCCCCCGGCCAGCTGGATGACGGCCGCGTACCAGCCCGGCCAGGTGCCCGCAGGCACCTGCGCACCGCCCAGGAGCCCGAACAGCGAGGCGGTCCCGTGGCAGGTGAACAGCAGCCCGATGACGATGCGGAACAGGCTGAGTGCGTAGGGCTGTGCCCGCCCCAGGTTATTGATCATCATGAGGCCGTTCTCCTGTCAGCTGTAGACGCCGAACTCGTAGAGCGAGTAGCCGTAGCCGGAGCCACGCGCCGTACCGTTGATCCGCACGTAGCGGCCCGTGCCGTTCACGTCGACGTCGTCGATGTCGCCGTTGCCGTCGGTCACCGACTTCACCGTCGTCCAGCTCTGACCGTCCTCGGACGTCTGGATGTCGTAGGCCTTGGCGTACGCGGGGTCCCAGGCGAGCTGCACGTGCTTGAAGGTCGTGGAGGCGCCCAGGTCGACCTGGACCCACTGCGGGTCGCTCCAGTCACTGGCCCAGCGGGTGTCGAACTTGCCGTCCACCGCGTTGGCCGCCGCGCAGGGGCAGCCGCCGGTCGGGTCGGTCTGGAACGAGGACGCCGTGGCGGTCTTGCCCTGGGACACGTTCGTCCCGTCCACCTTCGGCGGGATCACCTTGACGGACTTGGTCTCGATGCCCTCGTTGCCCTTGCCGTCCGTGGCCTTCACGTAGACCTTGTAGACGCCCGTCCTGCCCGGCGCCTTCGCGGTCAGGGTGCCGTCGCCGTTGTCCTTGGTCTCGGCCGGGACGAGTGCCTTGTTCTGGTCGATGTAGTTGCTGCTGAACAGCACCTGGTAGCTGATCGCGTCGCCGTCCGGGTCGGACGCCTTCGTGCTGATCCGCACGTCGCCGCCGGTGGGTACACCGGTGGTGGCGTTGTCCACGGCCATGTCCGTGATCACCGGCGGGGTGTTGTCGCCCGAGGTGCCGGCGCCGTACGCCTTCTTCACGGCGTAGTACGAGAGCCTCTTCTCGCCGCCGGGCAGCAGGTTGAACCAGACGCCGCCGAAGTCGTCCTCGGTGCCGTAGTGGAACATCGTGGCGCCCAGCGCCACCCCGGTGTGGCCGGTGATGCAGCCCCACGCCTTGGTGTAACCCTCGGCCTTGGCGACGTCGGCCGGCTCGGTCGGCACGCCGTTCGCGTCGTCGTCGACCTCCCACTCACCGGCCGGGCCCGTCTCGGTGACGATGTAGGGCTTGTCGTAACCGCCCTGCTCCCAGTCGGACTTGACGTTGCACACCGCGTTGTAGGCGTTGACGGCGTACAGGTCGAGGTCCGGCGCGTTCCTCTTGTAGTACGGCCAGGCGCCCGTCCAGGCGTCGGTCGAGGTGACCGGGTGGTTGGGGTCCACCGTGTGGATCTTCTTCGCGATGTCGTTCACGAAGGTGGTGTAGGCGTTGCGCTGGGCCTCCAGCTCGTCACCGCCGTAGCAGTTCTGCAGGCCGAGCGTCGACTCGTTGCCGACGTTCCACATCAGCACGCCGGGGTTGTCCTTGTAGGTGTCCACCCACTTGGGGAACTCCGCGAGCATGTCGTTCTTGTACTGGGTGTCCGTCAGGTAGTTGACGCAGCCACCACTGCCCGGCCCGCCGCCCGGCTGGAGCCAGAATCCGGCGATCACCTTGACGCCGTTGGCGGCCGCCGTGTCGAAGAGCGGCTTGCTGGTGGCGTCGGTGCCCCAGGTGCGGATCGTGTTGACGCCCATGGACGCCACGTCCGGCATGTACTTCTCGGCGTCGGCGACCGATGGGCCCCAGGTCAGGCCCTTGACGGTGTACGGCGAACCGTCGACGGTCAGCTGCCAGGCGCCCTGTGAACCGGTGACCTTGACGACGCTGCCGGCCGCCTGGGCGGCGGGTGCCTGGAGGGCGACCATCGCGCCGGCCAGCATGGCCGCCGCCGCGAAGGGGGCTACGAGGCGCTTGGCCGTACGAGTGGGGGGATGGTGCATGTGACTCTCCTTGAGGGTGGGGAAGGAGGCGGGTGGCGAAGATGGGGCAAGTGGGGGGCGGGGTACGTGGGGAAAGTGGCTGGTGGCGAGACAGATGGGGGCGGAGTGACCCCGGGTGATCTTGGAGAGCGCTCTCCAAGATGGGCCGAAAAAAGACCCCCCACCCGGGGTTCGGCCGACCGGTCGCGCGACCGTCCGGCCGTGCGGGCTACGGGAGTTCGTAGTCCCCGTTGAGCACGGCGCCCTTCTCGGGGTGGTTCTCGTCATAGCCGTGCGGGTCGCACTGGAGCCCGCCCTTGACGCAGTGGGTGACCATCGCGTCGAGCGTGGCGGCGTCCCACCCGTTCATGAAGTCGTAGTGGAACGAGAAGCCCTTGCCGCTGGCCAGTTTCACCTGCGACATGTTGCCGTTGACCGGCCAGGCCATCTTGAACTCGATCATCGGCAGGGCGACGGGGTGGTCGGCCGGGCACGAGTTGTAGTTGGCGCCTCCGGCGACCGGGTACGCCATGTGGCTCTTGTGGTCGGGCGTGTCCAGGTGGATGCCGTCCCAGCAACTCGGCGCCTGGAGGCGCAGGTTGAGGTAGGTGTCCCGGCTGGTCGGGCAGCTGGCCGGGAAGTCGTAGTTCTTGAACGACTCACCGCACTCCCAGCCCTCGACGGTGCCCTTGAGGTTCTTGAACTCGTCCTGGGTCTGCATCGGGCTGCCGACGACGTACCGCAGTCCCTTCGGGAAGGGGCGCACGCTCCGGTAGTCGGTGACTCCCGACTTGTAGTAGATGGTCTGGACGCCCTCGGGGAGGATCTTCTGCTCCCCGTTGAAGAGGCTCGGCATCCAGTACCCGGACTTGTCACCGGGCGCCAGGCACGTCGTGTCGCCGGTCTCCAGCGATGCGGCGGTGGTGTAGGCGTTGGTCGTGGTGTTGCCCATGAACGTGTGGTCGTGGGACTTGCCGGGCTGGCCCGGGTAGACGATCGGGTCGTCCGGGGCCGTGTGCGTCGGGGCGCACTTGGCCTGGAACTCGTGGAAGTACGCCGACGGCGGCACCTCCATCGAGGGGGTCACCCCGGTGACCGGCGGGTCGGCCATGATGTAGCCGTCGCCGTCCGGGTCGTCGCCCGATGCCTTGGTGGAGGCGGCCATCCCGGGCATGCCCGGCATGGAGTACGCGGCGTGCCCGGCATGCGTGCCCGCCGCCGCGACCGGCTTGTCGGTGGACGCGTTCGCTGTCGCGGCGATCCCGGCGACCCCTGCCGTGGTGAGGGTCAGCGAGGTGAACAAGAGCAGTCCGGTGAGTGTTCTCGACCTCCGTGGCATGGAGACCTCCTGCTGCGTGGGTGGGGGTGCATGAAGGTGGGAGAGCGCTCTCCCATTCCGGAGTGTTCCGCTCCTGACAAGAGCGTGTCAATAGTTGGTGAACGACCGCCGACCCGCCCGGAGTTGCCGGGGTGCGGCGGGTTACTTCTGGTAACAGGCTGTGGCCTGGGCCGGATTGCGGATCGGCCGGTCTATGGGGCCGGGCGCCGGACTTCACCTGTGTGACAGACGGGTTCCGGGGTGGTGTCGGGCAGGTGGTTCCTGAGGGCGGACGGCACACTTCACCGGTCGGCACCCTCGCCGTGCGCCGGCCTCCGCCCGGTTGCGTACGCTGCCGGGATGACGGCCGAACCACGTGCGTGCGAAACCGGACTGCGGCAGCGACTGCTGCGGCCGGCTGATGACCAGCCGCACCGGGAGACCGGTGACGGCCGGCGCCGGACCGGGCAGCGGACCCCGCGTTCGGCGTGGTTCCCGCTCGCGATGCCGGCGGCACGATGAGCATCGACGTACGGCCCTTCGGGCCCTTCGACCTGCCCGGCATGTACCGGGTGTGCCTGCGCACCGGCGACTCCGGCCGGGACGCGAGCGGGCTCTACGGCGACCCCGATCTGCTCCCGCACATCTACGCGGGCCCCTACCCGGCCGCCGACCCCGGCCTCACCTTCGTCGCCGCCGACGAGCAGGGGGTGCTCGGCTACGTCGTGGCGACCGCCGACACCCATGCCTTCGACGGCTGGCTGGAGGAGCACTGGTGGCCGCCGCTGCGCCGCCGCTACCCGCACCGGCCGGCCGCAGGCCCCGGCGACGGCACGCGGGACCGGAGTTGCGTGGAGCGCATCCACCGCCCCGGACCGCCGGAGCCGGACGCGGTGTACGAGCGCTACCCGGCCCACCTCCACATCGACATCCTGCCGCGCGGCCAGGGCGCGGGGCTCGGCCGCCGGCTGATGGACGCCCTGCTGGCGGCCCTGCGCGAGCGCGGGGTGCGGGGACTGCACCTGGGCGTCGGCGGCGGCAACCCGGGGGCGCACGCGTTCTACCTCCGGATGGGCTTCACGGAGGCGGACCGGCAGGACTGGGGCTCGGTGATGGTGATGGACCTGACGCGGGACGCCGAGGACGGGGCTCAGCCCTCGGGCGGCGGCATGAGGACCATCGGCCAGCCGTCGTAGTCCGCGAGCAGTGCGTCCGGTGCGACGTCCGGGCCCGCCACGTAGACGGCGGTGCCCCCGGACAGCGGCAGCGGCGCCTTCGGGGCGTCCGCTGTCCGCACGCGCAGGATCACCACGGCCTCCGGGTCGGCGGCCGAGCGGCCGGGAAACCCGTCGGGGTCCACACCGACCGCCCGCAGCCCGGCCGGGTGGACGGCGACGTCGACCGTCAGTCCGCCGCCGTCGCGGGTGTGTTCGGCCCAGCCGTCGGTCTGCAGCAGGTACGCCCACCCGTTCGCCTCGTGACAGCAGTCGCCGAGCCGGACCAGGGCGCGCTCCCCCGGGCCGCCCTCGGGATCGACGATGAGGACGGCGGCGGGCGCATCCGGTTCGTCGGGGTCGATGCCGGTACACACATGGAGCCGGGCCATGGGGAGCCTCCGGGGGAGTCGGTTCGTACGGGCGGCAGTACAGCACGCGGGCAGCGGACCCCGCGGGGGACGAAGGGCCCTGGCCCTCAACTCGTGTGCAGCATCAGCCCGATGCCGACCACCATCAGCCCGGCCGCCGCGACGCGCGGGGCGCCGAACCGTTCCTTGAAGAACACGGTGCCGATGGCCGCGCCGACGATGATCGAGGACTCGCGCAGGGCGGCGACCGGGGCCAGCGCCGCCCGCGTCTGCGCCCACAGCACGAGCCCGTACGCCACCACCGACAGGGCCGCGCCGAGCAGTCCGCGTACCGCGTAGGGGCGGAGCTGGGCGGTCAGGGCGGAGCGGCGGCGGTACAGGGCGTACGCGGGGATCGCGATGCCCTCCAGGATCATCAGCCAGGCGATGTACCCGAGCGAACTGCCCGAGGCCCGTACGCCCACGCCGTCGACCGTCGTGTAGCCGGCGATGGCGAGACCGGTCGCCAGCGCGGCGAGGATCGCGGGCCAGTGCGGGCGCTTGCCGGAGCCCCGGATACCCCACAGGGCCAGCCCGACCAGCCCCGCCGAGGCCACCGCGACGCCCGCCGTGGCCCAGCCGTCCGGGCGCTCGCCCACGAAGACGGCGGCCAGCACGGTGACGACGAGCGGGGCGGTGCCCCGGGCGATCGGGTACATCTGCCCGAAGTCGCCCAGGGTGAACGAGCGCATCAGCAGCAGCATGTACGTGACGTGCAGGGCGGCGGAGAAGGCCAGGTACGGCCAGGCCTCCGCGGCCGGGAACGGGACGAAGCCCGCCGCGGCCGCGCCGATCAGCAGCCCGCCGCCGGAGATCAGGGTGAACGAGACCAACTGGTCCTTGATCGCGTGTGCGATGGCGTTCCAGCCGGCGTGCGTGAACGCGGCCGTCAGGACGGCTATGGCGACCAGCGGCGTCATGCGGTCTGCTCGCGCACGTCCACCACCGTGCCGCCCGCGTGCTCGATCAGCGTCGCCGGATCGAGCGGGAAGACCGTGTACGGGGTGCCGGCCGCCGCCCAGACCACCTCGTGCGCGAGGAGCCCCCGGTCGGCCAGCACCCGGGTCCTGGTCCGGTGCCCGAACGGCGGAACCCCGCCGATCGCGTACCCGGTCGCCTCGCGCACCACGTCGGCGCCGGGCCGGCGGACCTTCACCGCGCCCAACTCCGCCCGCAGCCGCTCCATGTCGACCCGCGAGGAGCCGTCCATCAGGACCAGGACCGGCACCCCGTCGGCCTCGAAGATCAGCGACTTGACGATCTCGCTCAGCGCGCAGCCGACCGCGGCGGCCGCCTCGGCGGCGGTCCGGGTGGCCTCCGGGAAGCGGCGGATCTCGACCTCGAGACCCAGCTCGCGCAGTGCCTCGGCGAATCGGGGATGGGCGGCGGCGGTGCTGCCGCCCGCCGGTGCGTTGGTGTCGGAAGTGCTCATGCCCCGCACGCTATCGGCCGTGGTCGCGGGCGTGCGAGCCGGATTCGCGCAGCGGTCGCGGCGGCCGTTCCGCCCGGCCGGACGGGACGGCTCCCCGCACCTCGCTTCCCGCCCCCCGCCGTCACGGTCCCGCGCGCAGGACCTCCGCGACGACCGGGCCGGCCGCGTCGCCGCCGTGGCCGCCGGACTGGACGAGGGCCGCCGCGGCGAGGTCGTTGCTGTAGCCGGTGAACCAGCTGTCGGACGTGGCGTGGCCGTCGATCTCCGCCGAGCCCGTCTTGGCGCCCTTGTCACCGCCGACGTTCGCCATGGCCTGGGTCGCGGTGCCCTCCGGGGCCGTCGCGGTGTAGTGCAGCATCTCCTTCAGCTGCGCCGAGACTCCGCCCGGCAGCGGGTTCGCCGTGGCGAAGACCCGGTTGTCCAGGTTCTGCGGGACGATGTAGGGCTGCCGGAACCGGCCCCCCACGGCCGTGGCGGTGACCGACGCCATGTTCAGCGGGTTCATCTGGATCTTGCCCTGGCCGATGAACGACGCGGCCGTCTCCGCGCCTTCGGAGAGCGGCACCTTGCCGTCGAACGTCGCGATGCCGGTCCGCCAGACCTGGCCGATTCCGAAGTACTCACCGGCCTCCTCACGGAGCGCGGTGTCCCGCTTGCCGCTCCCCAGCGGGAGTATCGGCTTGATGAAAGCGGTGTTGCAGGACCTGGCGAAGGCCCGCTTCAACGTGGGGCCGTCCGTCATGGAGAAGCCGTCCAGGTTGTTGAACGTCACGCCCTCCCAGGTCAGCGAGGACGGGCACTCGACCGCCCCGTTCGCGCTGCCGAGACCGTGCTGGATGATCATCGCGGCGGTCACGATCTTCATCGTCGAGCCGGGGGCCACCGAGCCCTTCCGTGCCGCGTCGTAGCCGTCCGACCGGTTGTTGGCGATGGCCCGGATCGCGCCGGTCGACGGTTCGACGGCCGCCACGGACGACTGGTCGAACTTCTTCACGCCCCGCTCGGCCGCCGCCTGGATGCGCGCGTCCAGCGTGGTCTGCACCCTGCCCGGCTTCCCCTTCGTCAGGGTCAGCAGCGTCGTGTCCGGGGCGTCCGCGTTCTCGCTGTTGATCCAGGTCTCGATGCCCGCGGTGCCGCCGGCCTTCTCGCCGTACTTCTTGCGCAGTTCGTCCAGGATGCCGCCGAGCGAGGGGTACTTCTCCTTGGTGAGCACCTGGCCGTTGCGGTCGACCGCCTCGATCGACGCGGTCGAGGCCTCGCCCGTCTCCAGCGTCTCGCCCTTCTTCAGCTGCGGGTGGACGACGGAGGGCTTCCAGTCGACGAGCGCGTGGCCGGTGGACACCCCGCGCACCACGGTCAGTTCGGACTCGTACGACCAGGGCTTCGTCTTCCCCTTGTAGGAGACCGTCGCCCTGACCGTGTACGGGACCTTCGCGCCGGTTGCCGTGCCGGGGGTGATCACGGCCTTGGTGACGTGCGCGGACTCGCTGTACTGCGTCAGGAGCGGTCCGGCGTCGGCCGGGTTGTTGGTGAGCTGGGACGCGATGTCCGCGTCGCCCTTCGCCCACGCCGCGAGAAACTTCTTCGACGTCTCGGCTGTCTCCTGCTTGGTGACCGGGCCGGTCCGCACCTCGTCCGACGAGGCCGTGGTCTCCGTACCGCCCCCGACGCCGCTGTCCCCGAGCCCGTCCAGGATGTTGTACGCCCCGTAGCCGACCCCGCCGACCACTACGGCGAACACCCCGCCGATTATTCCTACCTTCGCTCCACTGCGCATTCCTGCAGTCCCCCTCCCCAGGAGGCCTCCTTGAACGTGTTCAAGGAGGCTTTCCCGGCACCCTACGGGAACGCTGAGACAGCGGAGACGGTTGTTATCGGAATGCGATCCGTGATCCGGCCTGATGCAAACAAAAGGCCCTAGATCCAGGTGTCCAGCCACATCCGGTCGCGCCAGGAGTTCTCCGGAATCGGGGTCCCCGTGTACAGCGGCCAGAAATAGATGAAGTTCCAGACGATCAGCAGGACCAGCACGCCCGCCGCGACCGCCCCCAGCGTGCGGCGCCGTTCGCCCGAGGGGTCGCCGGTGGACAGGCCCAGTTCGTGTCTGGTTCCGGTACCCGCCGCCGGCCCCAGCATCGCGCCGATCATCATCGCCACCGCGAGGCACAGGAACGGCACGAACACCACCGCGTAGAAGACGAAGATGGTGCGCTCCTGGTACAGGAACCACGGCGCCCAGCCCGCCGCGACGCCGCACGCGATCGCGCCCGCCCGCCAGTCGCGGCGGAAGACCCAGCGCCACAGCACGTACACCAGCGCGAAGCATGAGGCCCACCACAGCAGCGGTGTGCCGAGTGCCAGCACCTCGCGGGCGCACTTGCCGGTCTCCGACGCGGCGCAGCCGTTCTGCTCCTCGTAGAAGTACGAGACCGGGCGGCCCATCACGATCCAGCTCCACGGATTGGACTGGTAGGTGTGCCCGGACGTCAGGTTCACGTGGAACTCGTAGACCTGGTACTCGTAGTGCCACAGGCTGCGCACCCAGTCCGGCAGCCAGGTCCAGCTGCCGCCCTTGCCGTCGGTCGCCGCCCAGTCCCGGTAGTAGCCGTGCCGGGCGGGGGAGTTCTGGATGATCCAGCCGGTCCACGAGGCCACGTAGGTCAGGATCGCCACCGGCACCGTGGAGACGAACGCCGGGACCAGGTCCCGCTTCAGCACCGCCAGGTACGGCCGCATGGCGCCCGCCGTACGCCGCGCGCCCACGTCCCACAGGACCGTCAGCAGGCCGAACGCGACCAGGACGTACAGCCCGTTCCACTTGGTGGCGGAGGCCAGTCCGAGCATGAGCCCGGCCGCGATCCGCCACGGCCGCCAGCCGAGCCGCAGCCGCTCCGCCACGGCGACGTCCGGCCGCAGCACCCCGTCCGCGTCGACCGGCAGCGCGGCTGCGAGCCGGCGCCGCGCCCAGTCCCGGTCGATCAGCAGACAGCCGAACGAGGCCAGCACGAAGAACATCAGCACCAGGTCGAGCAGCGCGGTGCGGCTCATCACGAAGTGCAGCCCGTCCACCGTGAGCAGCGCCCCCGCCAGACACCCCAGGAACGTCGAGCGGAACAGCCTGCGGCCGATCCGGCACAGCATCAGCACCGACAGGGTGCCGAGCACCGCGACCATGAACCGCCAGCCGAACGGCGTGAAGCCGAAGATCTGCTCGCCGATCCCGATGATCCACTTGCCGACCGGCGGATGCACCACATAGCCGGGGTCGACCGGGATGTTCACCTTGGACGGGTCGGCGAGGATCAGCTTGTCGACGTCCTTGGGCCAGGCCCCCTCGTAGCCCTGGTTGACCAGCGCCCAGGAGTCCTTGGCGTAGTACGTCTCATCGAATATCACCGCGTGCGGGCTGCCCAGGTTCCAGAACCGCAGCACCCCGGCGACGAGCGCCACCAGCAGCGGACCGCCCCAGGCCGACCAGCGCA
Organism: Streptomyces sp. 840.1; assembly: GCF_003751445.1. Lineage (NCBI taxonomy): Bacteria > Bacillati > Actinomycetota > Actinomycetes > Kitasatosporales > Streptomycetaceae > Streptomyces > Streptomyces sp. 840.1. Next base: position 3,165,057 of record NZ_RJUU01000001.1, read on the forward strand.
GCAGCCGGTCCGCGAGCACCGGGGGCACCCCGAGTACCGCCCACAGCCGGCTCCCGGGGCGGGTGTACGGCGGAACCAGCCGTTCCCGCAACCCGATACCGGGGCGCGGTGAATGGCCGAAGCGGCGCAGCCGCTGCTGCCAGGAAGTCGGCTCCGGGCCGTACTGATCCCCGGCGTCTTGGCCCTGCCGGGCATCGGGCGCTGTACTCGTCACCGCGCCATCGTAGGGAACGCATCTGTGCGAGTGGTGCCGCCCGTGCTGGGAGGATGGACGTTGTGACGGAGACGACTGGAACGCTGGTACTCGCAGGGACCCCCATCGGCGATGTGGCGGACGCCCCGCCACGCCTCGCCGCCGAACTGGAGACGGCCGACGTCGTCGCCGCCGAGGACACCCGCCGGCTGCGCCGGCTGACCCAGGCGCTGGGCATCCACACCACGGGGCGTGTCGTGTCCTACTTCGAGGGCAACGAGTCGGCGCGCACGCCGGAACTCGTCGAGGCGCTGACCGGCGGGGCCCGCGTGCTGCTGGTCACGGACGCCGGGATGCCGTCCGTCTCCGACCCCGGCTACCGGCTCGTCGCCGCAGCCGTGGAGCAGGACATCAAGGTCACCGCGGTGCCCGGACCGTCCGCCGTGCTCACGGCGCTCGCGCTGTCCGGGCTGCCGGTGGACCGGTTCTGCTTCGAGGGCTTCCTGCCGCGCAAGGGCGGCGAGCGCCTCGGCAAGCTGCGCGAGGTCGCGGGCGAGCGCCGCACCATGGTCTTCTTCGAGGCCCCGCACCGGCTCGACGACACCCTGGCCGCGATGGCCGAGGTCTTCGGGGCCGACCGGCGCGCCGCCGTCTGCCGGGAGCTGACCAAGACCTACGAGGAAGTGAAGCGCGGTCCGCTGGGCGAACTGGCGGCCTGGGCGGCCGAGGGCGTACGCGGCGAGATCACCGTCGTCGTCGAGGGCGCGGCCGACTCCGGGGCCGAGGAACTGGACGCCGCGGAGCTGGTGCGCAGGGTGCAGGTGCGAGAGGAGGCGGGGGAGCGGCGCAAGGAGGCGATCGCCGCCGTCGCCGCCGACGCCGGCCTGCCCAAACGCGAGGTGTTCGACGCGGTGGTGGCAGCAAAGAACGCGGCTCGGACCGGCCCGTCGGAGGGCAAAGGACTATCGTGAAAGGCAAAGCGAAAGCCGCGTACCGGCCCCTTTTGCCACGAGAAGGCCAAGACCGCTCAAACACTCGACAGGGGCTGGTGCGCTCCCGCCGGTAAAGGCGTCCACTGGATAACAGGACGCATTCTCCGGAGTGCTTGTCCGGCGGACAAGAGGAGCAGGCATGAGCGAGATCGCAGCAGCCACCGTGCACGAGGCGTATTCCTTCGCCTGCATGAGGTGCGGACACGGCTGGGAACAGGCCTACGAGATAGAGCACCACGTCGACGCCTCGGGCCACGCCTTCGTGGTCTACAAGGCGGACGGCCAACGCGTTCCCTCCCCCCTTTCGACGCCCACCTGCACCAACTGCGGCGGGCACGTCGTGCGCATCATGCGGTCCGGCCGGGTCTCGACCGTTCAGCAGCTGATGCAGAACCGCCTGCCCGCCGGAAACCACCCCGCCGGGACCCCGGCCGGCACCCCTGCCGACGACGCCGGCCTCGCCGACGACGCCCGGGACCGCAAGGCCGAGGCCGTCGCCGCCACCGCCGTGCCGGCGGGCGAGCACCACTGGCACCTCGCGGACCTGCTGCACCCCTTCCACCGCAAGTGAGCGCCCACCGCACATGAGCCGCAGGCCGCGGTCCTCGTACGATCGTGGCCATGAGCCGTACCGAAGCCCCGCCGCTGCCCGAACCCCTCGGGGTCCCGGTCGCTGACTCGCACACCCACCTGGACATGCAGGACGGCACCGTGGAGGAGGGCCTGGCCAGGGCCGCCGCGGTGAACGTGACCACCGTGATCCAGGTGGGCTGCGACGTGAAGGGCTCGCGCTGGGCCGCCGAGACCGCGGCCGCCCACCCGAGCGTGCACGCGGCGGTCGCCCTGCACCCCAACGAGGCCCCCCGGATCGTGCACGGGGATCCGGACAACTGGTCGCGGCAGGGGGCCCGCGAGGGCGGCGGCACGGCGGCGCTCCACGAGGCGCTCGCCGAGATCGACGCGCTGGCCGCCCTCGACCACGTACGCGGCGTCGGGGAGACCGGGCTCGACTACTTCCGGACCGGCCCCGAGGGCATGGCGGCCCAGGAGGAGTCCTTCCGGGCCCACATCGAGATCGCCAAACGGCACGGCAAGGCGCTCGTCATCCACGATCGCGAGGCGCACGCCGATGTGCTGCGCATCCTGGCCGACGCGGGCGCCCCCGAGCGGACCGTCTTCCACTGCTACTCCGGCGACGCGGACATGGCCCGGATCTGCGCGGACGCCGGGTACTTCATGTCCTTCGCGGGCAACATGACGTTCAAGAACGCCCAGCCGCTGCGCGACGCGCTCGCCGTGGCGCCCCTGGAGCTGGTGCTGGTCGAGACCGACGCGCCCTTCCTCACCCCCGCCCCGTACCGCGGACGGCCCAACGCGCCGTATCTGATTCCGGTCACGCTGCGCGCCATGGCCGAGGTGAAGGGCGTCGACGAGGACACGCTGGCTTCGGCGATCGCCGGCAACACGGCTCGCGCGTTCGACTACTGACGGGTACCGGCCGGGCCGTCGCGACAGCGGGTGGTCGCGCCGCTTTGGAGAGTCACATCCGCTCCTGTCGTCCCGGGCGCCAACGGAATCGCGAGGGCCAGACCGTCTCGGTCCTGCGGATCACCACCACCCGCCGGACCGGCAGGAGCCGCTGCCGTACGCCGTCGAACGGTCCGGGGACGGCTCGCCGGCCGCCGGCACGGAAGTGGTCGAACGGGAGGGGCGCGACGGCGCGCGCCGGGTCATGTACCTCCTGCGGACCGTGAACGGCGTCCGGCAGCGGCCCCGGAAGATCGACGCCGAGGTCGTACGGGAGCCGGTCAGCCAGGTCGTCAGGGCCGGCACCGGGCCGCGTGCGGCCGGGAACCCGCGCTGAGGCCCCGCACCCGCCGGCGGCGGGCGCGAGATCCGGCGCCGCCCGGCCGTAGGCTTAACGGGTGAGCACCACAGAGCCCGACGCCCTCCTGGGCCCCGCAGACATCCGCGAGCTGGCCGCGACGCTGGGCGTACGCCCCACCAAGCAGCGCGGCCAGAACTTCGTCATCGACGCCAACACCGTCCGCCGGATCGTGCGGACCGCCGAGGTCCGTCCGGACGACGTGGTGGTCGAGGTCGGCCCCGGTCTCGGCTCGCTGACCCTGGCGCTTCTGGAGGCGGCCGGCCGGGTCGTCGCCGTGGAGATCGACGACGTGCTCGCCGCCGCCCTGCCCGCCACGGTCACTGCCCGGATGCCGGGACGCGCGGACCGCTTCGCCCTCGTCCACTCGGACGCCATGCTGGTACGGGAACTGCCGGGACCGCCGCCCACCGCACTGGTCGCCAACCTCCCGTACAACGTCGCCGTGCCGGTGCTGCTCACCATGCTCGACCGCTTCCCGACCATCGAGCGGACCCTGGTCATGGTCCAGGCCGAGGTCGCCGACCGGCTGGCCGCGCGGCCGGGCAACAAGGTCTACGGAGTGCCGTCGGTCAAGGCCAACTGGTACACCGACGTCAAGCGCGCCGGCTCCATCGGCCGCAAGGTCTTCTGGCCCGCCCCGAACGTCGACTCCGGGCTCGTGTCCCTGGTGCGCCGGGCCGAGCCCGTCGCGACCACGGCGAGCAAGGCCGAGGTCTTCGCGGTCGTCGACGCCGCCTTCGCCCAGCGCCGCAAGACCCTGCGCGCGGCCCTGTCCGGCTGGGCGGGCTCCGCGCCCGCCGCCGAGGCCGCGCTCGTCGCGGCCGGGATCTCGCCGCAGGCCCGCGGCGAGGCGCTGACCGTCGAGGAGTTCGCCGCCATCGCCGAGAACAAGCCCGCCGACAACGAGCCGGAGCAGTCCGCATGAGCGAGCGCGTCACCGTCCGGGTACCCGCCAAGGTCAACGTCCAGCTCGCCGTCGGCGCCGCCCGCCCCGACGGCTTCCACGACCTGGCCAACGTCTTCCTCGCCGTCGGCCTGTACGACGAGGTCACCGTCACCCCCGCCGACGAGCTCCGCGTCACCTGCTCGGGGCCGGACGCCGCCCAGGTCCCGCTGGACGCCACCAACCTCGCCGCCCGCGCCGCGATCGCCCTGGCCGCACGGCACGGCATCGAGCCCCTGGTGCACATCCACATCGACAAGGACATCCCGGTCGCCGGCGGAATGGCGGGCGGCAGCGCCGACGGGGCCGGCGCCCTGCTGGCCTGCGACGCGCTCTGGTCCACCGGCGCAACCCGCGAGGAACTCCTCGCCATCTGCGCGGAACTGGGCAGCGACGTCCCGTTCAGCCTGGTCGGCGGCGCGGCCCTCGGCGTGGGCCGGGGCGAGCAGCTGACCCCGGTCGAGACCGGCGGCACCTTCCACTGGGTCTTCGCCGTCGCGGACGGCGGCCTCTCCACCCCGGCCGTCTACCGCGAGTTCGACCGGCTCACGGCCGGCACACGGGTGCCCGAGCCCGCAGCCTCCCCCGCACTCCTGGACGCCCTGCGGACCGGCGACGCCAACGCCCTCGCCGCCGCCCTCGGCAACGGCCTCCAGCCCGCGGCGCTGTCGCTGCGCCCCTCACTGGCCGACACCCTCGCGGCGGGCACCACCGCGGGCGCCCTGGCCGCGCTGGTCTCCGGCTCCGGCCCGACCACCGCGTTCCTGGCCGGGGACGAGGCGTCGGCCAGGAAGATCGCGGACGCCCTGACCGCCTCCGCGACCTGCCGCACCGCCCGGGTGGCGGTGTCCCCGGCGCCGGGGGCCACGGTGGTTCAGCGGCCGTAGCGGTAGCGGCAGGAGACGACGCGGACCTCGTCCTCGGCCACGCGGTAGATGAGCCGGTACTCATCGAGCGCCACGATCACCGCGGGCTCATGGCCGGCCCGCGTCACTATGACCTCTTCGCGGTCGTCGACCACCGCGTCGAGGGTTTCGGCGTACCGGGCCGCGTGGGATGTCCGAGGGCAGTGACGATCCTGCCCCGCTCAGCCCAGCCGGACGCTCCGCTTCGCCAGTTCGAACGCCGGCAGCATCCCCGCGTGCTCCTGCGCGTCCAGCCCGCCCAGGTGCACCACCACCGGCCCGTCCGGGGTGGCGACGGCGAAGGCGCGGGCCGGGCGGGACTCGTCCATGACCTTGCTGTGGACGGTGTAGCGGGCCTCGGCCACGGACAGCTTCCCGGCGGTGGACGTGGTGTACGTGATCTTCGAGGCGTTCTCGTCGGCCTTCACGAAGCCCTCCAGCGCCTGGCGCGGGGTGCCGGACTTGCCGTCGCCCTGCCACACCCGCAGGAATCCGATGTGCCCGGCCGGCTTCGCGTCGATCTCGCACACCATGGCGACCGGGCCCTGCCGGCTGAGCGCGGCGAACTCCGAGCCCGGCTCGTCGGGCACCACGGCCTTCGCCTTCCAGCGCTGCGCCAGGTCGAAGACGACGGGCAGCTCGCAGCCGGAACCGGAGCCTCCCACCGTGCCGCCCTTGGCGGCGGCCTCGCTGCCCTTGGCCGCGACCTCGCCGCCGGGCTTCGGGCCCGCCTCCGTACCGCCGCCCGACCCTGAGGAGCAGCCGGTCAGTGCGATGGCGGCCAGCAGCGCCACGGATGCCAGCAGGACGGGCGCAGGCCCGTGAACCGTACGTCGTGTCATGAAGTTCCCCACCCCGGTGAGACCCGGGAACCCGCCCGGATCTTGATCAATCCGGGCAACGTACCGCAGGAATCCGGGGTGAGCGGGCGCTCGTAAGGAGCTCCGCGCCGCGGCGACTACGCTGAAGGTTCAGTGTTCTCCCTTCGAGCTGGAGCGTTTGTGGCCGTCAACCTCGTCAATGTCGAGCAGGTCAGCAAGGTGTACGGCACCCGTGCGCTGCTCGACGGTGTGTCCCTCGGTGTGTCCGAGGGGGACCGGATCGGTGTCGTCGGTCGTAACGGAGACGGCAAGACGACGCTCATCCGGATGCTCGCCAAACTGGAGGACGCCGACACCGGACGCGTCACCCACAACGGCGGGCTGCGCCTCGGTGTCCTGACCCAGCACGACTCCCTCGACCCGAAGGCGACGGTCCGCCACGAGGTCATCGGCGATCTGGCCGACCACGAGTGGGCGGGCAGCGCCAAGATCCGCGACGTGCTCACCGGCCTGTTCGGCGGCCTGGACCTGCCGGGCTTCGAGCACGGCCTGGACACCGTCATCGCCCCGCTCTCCGGCGGTGAGCGCCGCCGCATCGCGCTCGCCAAGCTGCTCATCGCGGAACAGGACCTGATCGTCCTCGACGAGCCGACCAACCACCTCGACGTCGAGGGCATCTCCTGGCTGGCCGGCCATCTGCGCGCCCGCCGCTCCGCGCTCGTCTGCGTCACCCACGACCGCTGGTTCCTCGACCAGGTCTGCACACGCATGTGGGACGTCCAGCGCGGCACCGTCCACGAGTACGAGGGCGGCTACAGCGACTACGTCTTCGCCCGCGCCGAACGGGAGCGGATCGCCGCCACCGAGGAGGGCAAGCGGCAGAACCTCATGCGCAAGGAGCTGGCCTGGCTGCGGCGCGGCGCCCCCGCCCGCACCTCCAAGCCGCGCTACCGCATCGAGGCGGCCAACGAGCTGATCGCGGACGTGCCGCCGCCCCGTGACACCAGCGCGCTGATGAAGTTCGCCAACGCCAGGCTCGGCAAGACCGTCTTCGACCTGGAGGACGTGACCGTCCAGGCCGGGCCCAAGACGCTGCTCACCCACCTCACCTGGCAGCTCGGCCCCGGCGACCGGATCGGCCTGGTCGGCGTCAACGGCGCGGGCAAGACCTCGCTGCTGCGGGCCCTGGCCGAGGCCGCCCGCACCCAGGGCGAGGAGCAGCCTGCGGCCGGGAAGGTCGTCGTCGGCAAGACGGTCAAGCTCGCCTACCTCTCGCAGGAGGTCTCCGAGCTGAACCCGAACCTGCGGGTGCTCGAAGCGGTGCAGCAGGTGCGCGACCGGGTCGACCTCGGCAAGGGCCGGGAGATGACGGCGGGGCAGCTCTGCGAGCAGTTCGGCTTCACGAAGGAGAAGCAGTGGACCCCGGTCGGCGACCTGTCGGGCGGTGAGCGGCGCCGGCTGCAGATCCTGCGGCTGCTGATGGACGAGCCCAACGTCCTCTTCCTCGACGAGCCCACCAACGACCTCGACATCGAGACCCTGACCCAGCTGGAGGACCTGCTCGACGGCTGGCCCGGGTCGATGATCGTGATCTCCCACGACCGGTTCTTCATCGAGCGGACCACGGACCGGGTGCTGGCGCTGCTCGGCGACCGCTCGCTTCGGATGCTGCCGCGCGGCATCGACGAGTACCTGGAGCGCAGGCGGCAGATGGCGGCGGCCGGCACCCCGGCCGCGGTGGCGCCCACGACGTCCTCGCAGCCCGCCGCAGCACCGGCGCCGGGCGTTTCGCCGCAGGAGGCGCGTGCGGCGAAGAAGGAACTGCAGAAGGTGGAGCGGCAGCTCGACAAGATGTCGACCCGCGAGACGACGCTGCACGCGCAGATCGCCGACAACGCGACGGACTTCGAGAAGGTGGCGAAGCTGGACGCCGAGCTGCGTGAACTGGTCGCGGAGCGCGATGTGCTGGAGATGCGCTGGCTGGAACTGGCCGAGGACGCCTGACCGCTGAGCCGCACCGCCGCACAACCCGGGCGGCTGGTGCGGCCGGTGTGGTCGATGGGGGTCTGTGGGGCTCGTGGGGCGGATGGTAGAAAGAGATCTTGCCCGCGCGCGGTAGCCGGACCGTGCCACACCGCAGGTGACACCAGGAACAGGGGGACGGGCCGATGAGCCAGCCGCCCGGACAGCAGCCGCCGCAGGGTGAGTTCGGAGCCCCGTACGGCCCGCCGCCCGAGTCGTTCCCGCCCCCGGGCCAAGGCACGGCGCAGCCGTCCGGCCCCTACGCGGCGCCCGCGCAGCCCGGCCCGTACACACCACCCGCGCAGCCCGGCCCCTACGCACCACCCGCGCAGCCCGCGCCCGGTTACGGGTACCCGCCGCAGCCCGCGCCCGGTTACGGCTACCCGGCGCAGCCCGGCCCGCACGCGCAGCCCACCCAGCCCGGTTACGGCTTCCCGGCGCAGCAGCCACCGCCGCAGCCGCCCCGGCCCGGCGGGTCCGGCGGCGGGCGTTTCCGCGGCGGGACCCGGACGATCGTCGGTGCCGTGCTCGCGGTGGCGCTGCTGGCCGGCGGCGGCATCTGGTTCGCGCTCGACGGGGACGGCGGGAGTGGGAAGCCCACGGCCGGACCGGCGCACAGCTCGGGGCAGCCGGACACCTCCCCGTCCCCCTCGCCGACCGTGAGCAAGGGCGGGGACGAGGACCTGATCAGCCCCGCCGAGGAGACGGCCGCCGTCAACGCGAAGCGCAAGCCGGGCGAGGCGAGGATGCTCTGGCTGCAGAAGGGCGGCGTCGATCTGCCCCAGGGCGGCGAGGACGTGTACGGCCCGTGGTTCTCCGGCGACACCGTCGTCACCGCGGTGTACCGCACCGTCACCGGGTACGACATCAAGGACGGCTCACGCAAGTGGAGCCTGCGGCTCAGCACCACCGCGTGCGCAGCGCCCTCGCAGCCCACCGCCGACGGCAAGATCGTCCTGGGCGTCAAGCGGACCACCGCCGGCGACTCGGAGTGCAACGGCCTCCAGATGGTCGACCTGGACACGGGGAAGGCCGGCTGGCACAAGACGTACGTCCGCCAGGGCATCTGGGACGGGCTCTCCGACCTCAGGATGTCCACCAACGGCGACACCGTGACCGTGGGGCGCACCTCCAGGAGCGACGCCTTCCGGGTCAGCGACGGAAAGGCGGTGTTCGGCAAACTGCCGGGAAACTGCCAGCCGTTCGGGTTCGCCAGCGGTGACATGGCCATCGCGGCGGCCAGTTGCCAGACCGCCGCCGACGACCACAAGGAACACCAGGTACAGCGGATCGACCCCGCGACCGGCAAGCGGCTGTGGACGTACAAGGTCAAGAAGGGCTGGCAGGTCGCGCAGATCTACTCCGCCGACCCCATAGTCGTCTCGCTGGAGCAGTCGCAGAAGTGGGCCATCCTCGTCCTCAACGCCGACGGCACCTACCGCACCCAGCTCTCCGGCGGACCGGGCGACTACCAGGTCGCGTGTGACGCGGACCTGATCGTCAAGGGGCCCAACCTCGACAACTGCCTCGGGGTGGCCGCCGACGCGAACACCTTCTACATGGCGACCAAGGCCGTCGACCTCAAGGTCGGCGACGGCAACAAGGTCGCCGCCTTCGACCTGAACACCGGCAAGTACAAGTGGTCGGTCCGGTCCCCGGCCGAGCAGTCCCTGACCCCGCTGCGGACGGAGGGCGGCAAGCTGCTGATGTACCTCGGCGCCGCCAAGAACAAGGGCGGCGGCATCGCCTCCGTACCGAGCACCGGGGGAAGTTGGGGCATGGTGCTGCGGCATCCGGTGTCGGGCGTGCCCACCGAGCGCGGCTTCTCCCTCTCGCGCATCACCTACGTGGGCGGACGCTCCTACCTCACGCAAGCGAGGATCAGCGGCATCGAGGACGGGGACGAGATCGAGGAGCGGTCGATGGTCGCCTTCGGGAGCTGACGGACCGTAGGCGTAACGGCAGCATCACGGCCCGGTTCTCCCTTGGGCACAGGGGTGGACCGAACCGGGGCCCGTGCTGGGGCGGGTGGTAGAAAGAAGCCCCGCTCGACTGTCGTAACACTGCGGGATCCATGCCCGATTCGCTCCATTTCGCTGGAGATTCAGGGGGTCTTGTCCGACTCCCGGGAGCCCCGGCGAGATCGCGGGGGAGTCCGGAACGGGCACCGGACCGCACGAAGGGGGACGTGCTGATGACCCAGCCGCCCAGCCAGCAACCGCCGCAGGGAGGCTTCGGCGCTCCGAAGGAGCCGCCGCACGGGGTCCCGCAGCCGCCCCAGGGCCCGCCGCAGACGCCGCCGCCCCCCGCGCAGCCGCCCCAGGCGCCGGCCACCCCGCCGGGCCCGCCGGCCGCGCAGCCGGGGTACGGCTACCCGCAGCAGCCGGGTCAGCCGCAGCAGCCCCCGTACGGTCAGCAGCCCGGTCCCTACGGCCAGCAGCCGCCGCAGCAGCCCGGCCCGTACGGCCAGCAGCAGCCGGGCCCCTACGCCCAGCAGCCCGGTCCCTACGGCCAGCCGCAGCAGCCGGGCCCGTACGGGCAGCAGCAGCCCGGGTACGGCTACCCGCAGCAGCAGTACCCCACCGCGCCGCTCCCCGGCGGTCCGGGTGGTCCCGGCGGACGCAGCCCCTTCAAGGGGAAGCCCGCGATGATCATCGGTGCCGCGGTCGCCGTGCTGCTGGTGGTCGGCGGCGGTGTCTACCTGGCCACGAGCGGCGGCGACGACGACAAGAAGCCCGTCGCGAAGGGGAGCACCAGCGACCCGAAGCCGTCCGTCTCGCCCTCCGTGGACGAGGGCGACGGCAACGGGACGGGCCGTGAGGGCAACGACGACCTGAACGCCGGGCGCAAGGCCGGCGAGGCCAAGGTCCTCTGGCTCCAGAAGAACGACGTCGACCTCCCGCGCAACGGCACCGACGTGTACGGCCCGTGGATAGTCGGCGACACCATCGTCAAGGGCATGTACCGCACCGTCTCCGGCTACTCGGTGGCCGACGGCAAGCAGAAGTGGACGCTGAAGCTGGGCACGGACATCTGCTCCGCACCGGCGCAGACCACCACCGACGGCAAGATCGTCATCGGGGTGAAGGACGGCACCACCGACAAGGCGGACTGCGCGGACCTCCAGCTGATCGACCTCAACACCGGCAAGGCCGGCTGGAAGAAGTCGATCAAGAGCAGCGGGCTGTTCGACATGCTGTCGGACATCTCCCTCGCGATCAGCGGCGACACCGTGACGGTCGGCCGCACCGGCGCCTCCAACGCCTTCCGGGTGAGCGACGGCAAGGCACTGTTCGGCAAGCGCGCCGGCAACTGCCAGCCGTTCTCCTTCGCGGGCGGCGCCAAGCTGATCGCCGCGACCAACTGCCGCACCGAGGACGTCGAGAACCCGCAGCAGGAGGTCGAGGAGATCGACCCGGTCACCGGGAAGCCCAAGTGGACGTACAAGCCCGCGCGCGGCTGGGAGATCGACCGGTTTTACTCGGTGAGCCCGCTCATCGTCTCGCTGACCAAGGGCAGCGGCGACGCCAAGAAGTGGAGCATCCTCGCGCTCAAGGAGAACGGCTCGCTCCGCTCCCAGGTCATCAGTGACAAGGGCGACTCGTTCGCGACCAACTGCGGCGGCACCTTCGCCATCTTCGGCAAGTCCGTCGACGGCTGCGCGGGAGTCGCGACCGACCCCAACACGCTCTACATGGCGACGCAGGACGACACCAGCGGCACCGCCAGGACCAACAAGGTCGTCGCGTTCAACCTGAACACCGGCAAGACCAAGTGGAAGGCGAACGCCCCGGCCGAGCAGACGATGCAGCCGATGCGCATGGAGGGCGGCAACCTGCTGCTCTACGTCGACGCCGGCTACGGCAAGGGCGGCGGGATCGCCAGCCTGGCCCCGACCGGCGGCACCCCGCAGATGGTGCTGCAGCACCCGGACTCCACCTCGGAGATCGAGAGCTCCTTCTACAACGAGAAGATCCTCTACGCGGGCGGCCGTTCGTTCGTCACGAGCGGGCGGGTCAGCGCCAGCAACGACAAGGAAGAGCTGGAGACGAAGACCATGATGGCCTTCGGCAAGTAGCGGCTCACCGCGGCACCCGCAGGAACCCGCCGGCCGGCGGACGGCAGCAGAACCGTCCGCGGCCGGCTCAGGCCCCCCCCGACTGACTCTCCTTCTCCCAGAGGTACCCAACGCCATGACGCAGCCGCCCCAGCCGCCGCCCAACGAACCGCCGCAGGGCGGGTTCGGCGCACCGCAGGACCCGCCGCCCGGCGGTTTCGGCGCACCGACGCCGCCGCCCGCCGACCCGTTCGGCAAGCCGCCGGCCGGTCCGCCGGCCACCCCGCCGCAAAGCGGGTACGGCACCCCGCCGCCCGCCGGCCCGCCGCAGCAGCAGCCGGGCTACGGCTACCCGCAGACGCCCCCGCCCGGCCAGCCGCCGCAGCAGCCCGGCTACGGCTTCCCGCAGGGCCAGCCGCAGCAGCCCGGTTACGGCTTCCCGCCCGGCCAGCCGCAGCAGCAGCCCGGTTACGGCTACCCGCAGCAGGGCCAGCCGCCGCAGGGCTACGGGTACCCGACCGCCCCGATGCAGCAGCCGGGTCAGCCGCCGCAGAACGGGAACGGCCCCAAGAAGTTCTCCACCCAGGCACAGATCATCGTGGCCGCGGTGGTCGCCGTGGTGCTGATCGTCGGCGGCGGCGTCTGGTACGCCTCCAGCGGCGGCGACGGCGACGACAAGAAGGACGAGGCGTCCACCTCCGCCGGCGCCGACGGCGAGAACAAGGGTGGCGACGGCAAGGACCTCGGCGGCGGCAGCGGCAAGGAGAAGGTCCCGGCGAACACCAGGAGCATGGTCGCCTTCCAGCTGCCGCAGCCCAAGGTCACCGACGTCACCACGGTCGACGGCTCCTGGCTGACGGACAAGGCGTACGTGAAGACGGGCGTCAACGAGATCATCGGCTACGACCCGGCCAAGGGCACCAAGCTCTGGTCGATCCCGCTGCCCGGCCAGCTCTGCGCCGCCTCCCGGCACATGAGCAAGGACTTCAAGACGGCCGTCGCCTTCGAGGGGGCCAAGCGCACCGCCGCGAAGAAGTACCAGAGCTGCGACCACGTGGGCGCCCTGGACCTCAGCACCGGCAAGCTCATGTGGAGCAAGTCGGTCACCGCCGCCACCGGCGGTGACGAACCCGTCCGCTTCGCCGAGATCACCCTCAGCGGCACCACGGTCGCCGCGGCCGGCACCGACGGCGGCGCCGCCTTCGACCTGAACACCGGCGCCGAGCGCTGGAAGCCCAAGGTGAGCACCGACCGCTGCTACGACAGCGGGTACGGCGGCGGCGACGCACTCGCCGTGGTCCGCAAGTGCGGCGCGTACGACGACCCCCAGCTCACCATCCAGGCGCTGAACCCGACCTCGGGCGCTCCGCTCTCCTCGTACAAGATGCCGCCCGGTGTCGAGTACGCGAGCATCGTCTCCACCAAGCCCCTGGTGGTCGCGGCGGACGTCGGCGACACCGCGGGTGACGGCAGCGGGATCTCCGACTTCTTCTCGATCGACGCCGCCACCGGCAAGCTGCTGGCCCGGATTCCGGCCGACGGGGAGAAGTACGCGGCCAGCTGCCGCTCCACCGAGGTCGAGAGCTGCCAGCAGGTCGCGGTCGGCAACAACCGCATCTACGTGCCCACCGAGGAGCACGACGGCAGCAACGACTCCGCCGGCGACACCAACGAGATCGTCTCCTTCGACCTGGCCACCGGCAAGCAGACCGGCGACCGGGCCGACGCGGGCGACGACTACACGCTGTTCCCGGTCCGCATGGACGGCGGCAACATCATCGCCTACAAGGAGCCCCCGTACGACAAGGGCGGCCAGGTCGTCTCCATCGACGGCAGCACCTTCAAGCAGACCGTGCTGATGGAGAACCCGAGCGACGAGACGATCCGGGACGCGGAGACCAGCTTCTCCCCGGAGTACGCCGAATACCGTTACAGCGGTGGGCGGTTGTTCATCTCCGAGACGATGATCAGCAAGTCGGGAGAGAGCTCGCTGGACGACAAGGAGTACCTCGTCGTCGCGTTCGGTGCGAACTGACCGGACGTCAGCACACCCCCCGGCCCTGCCGGTCGATCAGTCGACCGGCAGGGCCGGCCGCGTTTGCGCAGTCAGGTTATGACCCTCAAGTGGGCCGGAACAGAACACGATTGGGTAATCCATGGCCATTCCACGGGCCTTCTGCGGCTAAGACGCACGCGGCGTCGAACATCCGTGTAACTTGCCGGGTCTAGTGCACGGCACTAGAAGTCCGGGGGCCCGGCGCCAGTGCTACGGGGGTTTGCTCGATGAGCGTGCGGCTGATGGTGGTCGATGACCACCGACTGCTCGCCGAGGCGCTCGCCTCGGCGCTCAAACTACGCGGTCACCGGGTGCTCGCCGCCGCCGCGCCCACCTCGGGAGCGGCGGACCTGGTGGTCGGCCGGGCCCCGGAGGTCTGCCTCTACGGCACCGCCGCGCCCGCCGCCCCGGGCGCCTTCGACCCGATCGTGCGGATCAGGCGCGAGCGCCCGCAGATCGCCGTGGTGGTGCTCGGTCCGGTGCCCAGCCCGCTGGGCATCGCGGCCGCCTTCGCGGCGGGCGCCGCCGGCTACGTCCGCCACGACGAGCGCATCGAGGGCGTCGAGCGGGCCATCGTCAAGGCGCGGGCGGGCGAGGCGGCGGTCGCGCCGCAACTGCTCCAGGGCGCTTTCGCGGAGCTGCTCAACCCGGCGGTCCAGCCGGACGACGAGGGGCAGCGGCTGCTCCAGCTGCTCACCCCGCGCGAGGTCGAGGTCCTGGTCCGGGTCGCGGAGGGCGAGGGCACCCGGCTGATCGCGGCCGGCATGCGGATCGCCCCGAGCACCGCCCGTACCCATGTGCAGCGGGTCCTGATGAAGCTGGGCGTCGGCTCCCGGCTGGAGGCGGCGGCGCTGGCCGCCCGCACCGGGCTGCTGGACCGGGCCGCCGGTACGCGGGAGGGGCCGGACCCCGTCGGCTGACGGTGTCCGGCCCCTCCCGGCGGTGACTGCGCGGCGGCGGATCAGCTGCCGGGCGTGCCCGTGGTGTCCTGGGCCGCGTCCGACGGCGGGACGGGCGCCTGGACCGGCCGCAGCTTCATCCAGACCAGGAAGAACAGCCCCAGCGCCAGCATGGCCAGGCCGGTCCACAGGTTGATGTGGACGCCCTCTGCCTTCTTCAGGTCGGCGTCGGACGGGCTGATTCCCGCGATGGTGACGATGACTCCGTAGACCACGAAGAGACCGCCGATGATCGTCCGGATGTCGAAGAGGCGGGCCGCCGTGGCCGACTTCTTCTCCAGCTCGGAGACTTCCTTGTGCAGTTCGGACATGGTGAGTTACTCCGATCAGAACGAGTAGGGGACGTAGCACAGGGCGGCGAGCACGATCGCGCCCCAGCCCAGCAGGGCCGGCTTGCGGTACCAGGCGTCGTCGCCCTCCGCAGGCGCCTCTTCGAGGCCCGGCGACTCGGTTCCGTATACGAGACCGGCCAGTTCGGCCTCCGGCTTGGGGGCGGTGAACAGCGTGACGACGATCATCACGACCGCACCGGCGACGAACCCGACGATCGCGGAGACGAAGTTGGCGCCCTGGTCGCTCGGGATGTCGATGATGCCCTGCTTGTAGATGACGAAGTAGTTGACCATCGCGGCCGTGGTACCGGCCAGCAGGCCCCAGACACCGGACTTCATCGAGGCGCGCTTCCAGAACATCCCGATGATGAAGACCACGAACAGCGGGACGTTGAAGAAGGAGAACAGCGTCTGGAGGTAGCTCATGATGTTGGAGAAGCTGGCGGCGATGAACGCGGTGCCGATGGAGGCCAGCACCCCGACGACCGTGATCCCCCGGCCGAAGCGCAGGTAGTACGCGTCCGACTGGTCCTTCTTCACGTACCGCGCCCAGATGTCCGTGGTGAACACGGTGTTGAACGAGGAGACGTTGGCGGCCATGCCCGCCATGAACGCGGCCAGCAGACCGGTCACCGCGATGCCGAGGACACCGTTGGGCAGCAGCTCCCGCATCAGCAGCGGGATCGCGTCGTTGTACGTGGTGCCCGAGCCCGCGGTGCCGATGTTCGGCACGATCACGGCGGCGACCAGGCCGGGGATCATCACGAGGAAGACGATGAACATCTTCGGGAACGCGGCGATCAGCGGGGTGCGCTGGGCGGCCGAGAGGTTCTTCGCGGACAGCGCGCGCTGCACCTCGGCGAAGTTCGTCGTCCAGTAGCCGAACGAGAGCACGAAGCCCAGGCCGAGGACGATCGTCAGCCAGTTGGCGCCGAGCGGGTTGGCGTCACCGATGCCGGTGCCGCCCCAGGCGCTCATGAAGTTCGAGCCGTGGCTGGAGGTCAGCGAGTCGCTCAGCCCGTCCCAGCCGCCGACGCGCTTGAGACCCAGGATCGTCAGCGGGATCAGCGCGGCGAGGATGACGAAGAACTGCAGTACCTCGTTGTAGATGGCGGAGGAGAGCCCGCCGATGGTGATGTAGATCAGGACGAAGAGGCCCGCGACGACGATCGCGACCCACTGCGGCCAGCCGAGGAGAGCCTCCACCACGATCGACAGGGCGTACAGGTTGACGCCCGCGATCAGGACCGCCGAGAAGGCGAAGAGTATGGAGCTCAGCAGGTGTGCCGACTTGTCGAAGCGGTGGAGCAGGAACTCCGGTACGGAGCGGACCTTGGACTTGTAGTAGAAGGGCATCATCACGAGGCCCAGGAAGACCATGGCCGGGATGGCGCCGATCCAGTACCAGTGGACGACCGCGACGCCGTACTGAGCGCCGGTTGCCGCCATGCCGAGGATCTCGGTGGCGCCGAGGTTGGCCGCCACGAAGGCCAGACCGGTCACCCATGCGGGCAGTGACCGTCCGGAGAGGAAGAAGTCGAGGCTCGTCTTCACGCTCGCGCGAGCGGCGAAGCCGATGCCGAGAACGACGACGAAGTAGATCGCCAGGATCGTGTAATCGAGCCCGTTCGTGGGGAGCCGGAGCCCGGATGCCAGAGAGTGCATGGGGGGAACTCGCTTCGTTGCGTGTACTGAACCCGAAGGAAACTACGCCCTTGTGTTCAGAAAATGAACAGTTCCATTGAGGTTCTTTGTTTGATTGTGATCGTATGGCCCGGAAACCCGGCCTCAACCCATGGGAACCCCACAGGAACGGGGCGGAACCCGGCGGGAATCGCGCGTAAGTCACGCGAAAGCCGCGCGAGACCCAGATCACATCCGGCCGCACTCGGCGGGCGTCGGCTCATTGACGTGTCTGTTGATTTGTGGTTCATTGTGTTGGGTTATGTTTGGGAGGAGTCTGGTGAAGAAGACGGTTACGACGCTCGCCGACGGCCGGGAGCTGCTCTATTTCGACAGCCGCGACGACGTGGTCAGGGACGCCGTCGACCGGCGGCCGCTCGACGCCGTCGCGACTTCCTCCGAGATCCGCCGGGACCCCCTGCTGGGGGACAGCGTCGCCGTCGCCTCGCACCGTCAGGGCCGCCCGTACCACCCGCCGGCCGACGAGTGCCCGCTCTGCCCCTCCCAGGAGGGACGGCTCAGCGAGATCCCCGACGACCACTACGACGTCGTCGTCTTCGAGAACCGCTTCCCCTCGCTCGCCGGTGACTCCGGCCGCTGCGAGGTCGTCTGCTTCACCTCCGACCACGACTCGTCGTTCGCCGGTCTCAGCGAGGAGCAGGCCGGCCTGGTGCTGGAGGCCTGGACCGACCGCACCGCCGAGTTCGCCGGGCTCGACCAGGTCGAGCAGGTGTTCTGCTTCGAGAACCGGGGCGCCGAGATCGGCGTCACGCTCGGCCACCCGCACGGGCAGATCTACGGCTACCCGTTCGTCACCCCGCGCACCGAGCTGATGCTCCGCTCGATGGAGAAGCACCGAGCGGAGACCGGCGGCAACCTCTTCGACGACCTCGTCGCCCGCGAGCTGACCGACGGCGACCGGATCGTGATCTCCGGCGAGCACTGGGTCGCCTTCGTGCCGTACGCGGCCCACTGGCCCTACGAGGTCCACCTCTACCCGCTGCGCCGCGTCCCCGACCTGCGGGAGCTCGACGACGCCGAGCGCACAGAGTTCGCACAGATCTATCTGGAACTCTTGAGGCGGTTCGACCGGATATTCGGCCCCGGCCGGCCCCCGACGCCCTACATCTCGGCCTGGCACCAGGCACCCTTCGGCATCCCCGACCGGGAGGAGTTCGCGCTCCACCTCGAGCTCTTCACCGTGCGACGGACCACCAGCAAGCTGAAGTTCCTCGCGGGTTCCGAATCCGGCATGAGTGTGTTCATCAACGATGTGCCGCCGGAGGCTGCGGCCGCGCGACTGCGAGAGGTAGCGAGCGAGTGAGTAAGACCCCCAAGAAGTACCTGGTGACCGGCGGCGCGGGATACGTGGGCAGCGTGGTCGCCCAGCACCTGCTGGAGGCCGGGCACACCGTCACCGTCCTCGACGACCTCTCCACCGGATTCCGCGCGGGCGTCCCGGCCGGCGCCGAGTTCGTCGAGGGCCGCGTCCAGGACGCCGCGAAGTGGCTGGACCCCTCCTACGACGGGGTGCTGCACTTCGCCGCGTACTCCCAGGTCGGCGAGTCCGTCGCCGACCCGGAGAAGTACTGGGTCAACAACGTCGGCGGCTCCACCGCCCTGCTCGCCGCCATGCGCGGGGCCGGGGTGCGCACCCTGGTCTTCTCCTCCACCGCCGCCACCTACGGCGAGCCGGTCTCCAGCCCCATCACGGAGACCGACCCCACGGCCCCGACCAGCCCCTACGGCGCCACCAAGCTCGCCGTCGACCACATGATCACCGGCGAGGCGGCCGCCCACGGGCTCGCCGCTGTCTCGCTGCGCTACTTCAACGTGGCCGGGGCCTACGGCAGCTGCGGCGAACGGCACAGCCCCGAGTCCCACCTGATCCCGCTGGTCCTCCAGGTCGCCCTCGGGCAGCGCGAGTCGATCTCCGTGTACGGCGACGACTACCCCACCCCCGACGGCACCTGCGTCCGCGACTACATCCACGTCGCCGACCTGGCCGAGGCGCACCTGCTCGCCCTCGAAGCCGCCACCGCGGGCGAGCACCTGATCTGCAACCTCGGCAACGGCAACGGCTTCTCGGTCCGCGAGGTCATCGAGACGGTCCGTGAGGTCACCGGCCACCCGGTCCCCGAGACCCCGGCCCCGCGCCGCGGCGGCGACCCGGCCGTCCTCGTCGCCTCCGCCGCCACCGCCAGGGAGCGCCTCGGCTGGCAGCCGGTCCGCGCCGACCTGGCCGGAATCGTCTCCGACGCCTGGACGTTCGCCCGCCGAGAGGAGCCCACCGCACCATGACCGACACCGCTGAGCCCACCGTCGCCACCGAGCCGGCCGAGTCATCCGCCGAGCTCACCGCCTCCTTCACCGAGCTGTACGGCACCGCCCCCGAGGGGATCTGGGCCGCCCCCGGCCGGGTCAACCTGATCGGTGAGTACACCGACTTCAACGACGGCTTCGTGATGCCGCTCGCCCTGCCGCACACCGCGCGGGCCGCCGTCGCGCGGCGCACCGACGGTGTGCTGCGGCTGCACTCCACCGATGTGCCGGGCGGCGTCGTCCAGCTCCGCGTCGACGAGCTGGCCCCGCATTCCGGCCACGGCTGGGCCGCCTACCCGGCCGGCGTGCTCTGGGCGCTGCGCGAGGCCGGCCACCCGGTCACCGGCGCCGACATCCAGCTGACCTCCACCGTCCCCACCGGCGCCGGGCTCTCCTCGTCCGCCGCCCTCGAAGTGGTCACCGGCCTCGCCCTGAACGACCTGTTCGGGCTCGGGCTCAGCCACGCCGAACTGGCGGTGCTGGCCCAGCGCGCGGAGAACGCCTTCGTCGGCGTCCCCTGCGGGGTCATGGACCAGATGGCCTCGGCCTGCTGCACCGAGGGCCACGCCCTGCACCTGGACGCCCGCGACCTCACCCAGCGCCAGATCCCCTTCGACCTGGCCGCCCACGGCCTCCAGCTCCTCGTCGTCGACACCCGCGTCAAGCACGCGCTCGGTGACGGCGCCTACGCGGAGCGGCGCGCGGCCTGCGAGGAGGGCGCCCGGCTGCTCGGCATCGGCACGCTGCGCGAGCTCCCGTACGAGGGGCTGGGCGCCGGGCTCGACACGCTGGCCGCCGCCGGCGCGGACGAGGCCGTCGTGCGCTGCGTGCGCCACGTGGTCAGCGACAACCAGCGCGTCGAGCAGGTCATCGCGCTGCTCGACGCGGGTGACGTGCGCGCGGCCGGCCCGGTCCTCACACAGGGCCACGTCTCCCTCCGGGACGATCTGCGGGTCTCCTGCGTGGAGCTGGACCTGGTGGTCGAGGCGGCGAACGCGGCCGGGGCGCTCGGTGCGCGGATGACCGGCGGCGGCTTCGGCGGCTCCGCGATCGTGCTCCTGGAGGAGGCGCAGGCGGACACCGTCACCAAGTCGGTTCAGGAGGCGTTCACTTCGGCGGGTTACGCGGCCCCCCGCGTCTTCCCCGCCGTCCCGTCGGCGGGCGCCCACCGGATCGTCTGATCCGGACGAAAGGCCTTAGCCGAGCCGCTTGGTGAGGGTGAACTCCGTGACGCCCGGCGGGTAGTCCTCGACCCGCCCGGTCACCTCGTAACCCCGCTCCCGGTAGAAGTCCGGAGCCTGGAAGTCCCAGGTCTCCAGCCGGGAGCGGGTGCAGTCCCGGTCGGTGCGGGCCACCCGTTCCGCCTCGGCGAGCAGCCGTGAACCGAGGCCGAGACCCCGGTGCTCCGCGTCGACCCAGAGCAGGTCCACATGGAGCCAGTGCGCCCAGGTCCGCCCGGTCAGCCCGGCGGCGACCTGCCCCCGCTCGTCCAGCGCCCATACCTCCAGCGGGAGTTCGCGCCCGGCGGGACCGGTGCGCAGCGCGCGGATCTCCGCGGAGCCGGCCGTGTTGTCCTCGCGGAGCCGCCTGCTCAGCAACTGACGTCGTTCCCTGTCCACTTCTGTCTCAAAACGGAACATGCACAACACCCTAGGTCTGTCTGAGCCCCCACTTCTGCGAATCGCCTCCCGCTCCGGTCGGCCGCCCGTACGCTGAGGCACAGCACCGGTGGGGGCCGGTGCTGATTCAGGGGTACGAGACAGCCGGGTGCGACACCCGGGTGGGGGGTGGCAGTCGGTGCACGGCGGCGGCCGTGGCACCGCGGTCCGGTTCCCCGTTCCGGGTGTCGCACCCGTGCCTGTCCGTCGCTGACGGGGGGCGCACGCTACGGGGCGCCCCAGAACGCACAGCATGGGGGTGCCTGTGGTCCGTATCCGGGTTCTCGTGGTCGACGACCACCGCATTTTCGCCGAATCGCTCGCCGCGGCGCTCGCTGCCGAACCCGACGTCGACGTCGCGGCGGCGGGCAGCGGCCCGGCCGCCCTGCGCTGCCTGGAGCGCGCGGCCGCCGAGGGGCGCGGGTACGACGTGATGCTGGTCGACGCCGAGCTGGGCATCCTGGCCCCGGCGGGCGGCCGCAGGACCACCGGCCCGGTGGCGGTGCCCGTCCGGGCCGCCGGGGGAGACGGGCAGGCCGACGGCATCTCGCTGGTCGCCGGGGTCCGCGCGAACCGGCCCTCGGTGCGCACGGTGGTGCTCGCGGAGAAGGACGACCCGCGCCGGGCCGCCCTCGCGCTGCAGGCCGGGGCCTGCGGCTGGGTCGCCAAGGACTGTTCGCTGCAGCGGCTGCTGGCGGTCGTCCGGGGGGTGCTGCGCGACGAGACGCATCTGCCTCCCGCGCTGCTCACCGGGGTCCTGCGGGAGCTGCTGGCCGACCGCAAGCACCGCAGCGAGAGCGAGCAGCTCGTCGAGTCGCTGACCCCGCGCGAGCGCGAGGTGCTGCGCTGCATGGTGGCCGGGCTCGGCCGCAAGGCGGTGGCGGAGCGGCTGTTCCTCTCCCCGCACACGGTCCGTACCCACATGCAGAACGTGCTGGGCAAGCTGGGGGTGCACTCGACACTGGCCGCGGTCGCGCTGGCGAGACGGGCGGGCGTGGGCCCGGCCGATCCGATGGCGCCCCAGGAGCCCGGTCCAGGGCCTGTCCAGCAGCTCATGTGACGTTTCCGGCCGGCTGCTCCTCGGTGGCGAGGTCCGCGTCCGTGATGGGCCGGACCACCCGGCAGGGCGTACCGAGCGCGACGCTCATCGCGGGGATGCTGCGGCTGACCACGCTGCCCGCGCCGATCACCGATCCGTAGCCGATCCGGACGCCGGGCAGGACCACGACGTTGCTGCCGATCCACACCTTGTCCTCGATCACGATCGGCTCGGAGAACCGGCCGAAGTCCGCCCGGCGCGCGGGGTGCAGGGGGTGTCCGGTCGTCGTCAGGGTGACGCTCGGGGCGATCATGACGTCGTTGCCGATACGGATGTCGACGTCGTCGATGAACGTCAGGTTCACGTTGCCGAAGAAGCCGTCGCCGATGTGCACGTTGCTGCCGAACGCGGCGTGGAACGGGGCCTGGAGGATGGCACGTTCGCCGACGGAGCCGAGGATCCCGGCGAGGAGCTCGCGGCGCCGCTCCTTCTGGCCGGGGGGCGTGTGGTTGTACGCGAAGATCTCGTCCGCGCGGCGGCGGGGGGCCAGGAAGCCCGCCTCGGACTCGGTGTAGACGAGCCCCTTGGCGATCCGGGCGCGTATCTCGTCGTGGTCGGCGTCAGCCATGGTGCGGTGTTCCCTTCGTCCGGTGTCCCAGCTCGGCGAGCCGGTGAGCGTACTCCTGGGCGATCGCCCCGTTCGGGGCCGCCGTCCTCGCTTCCTCGTACATCGCCGCCGCCTCCCGCGTACGGCCGAGGCGGCGCAGCGCGTCCGCGCGGACGGCGGCCAGGGCGTGGTGGCCGGCCAGTTCCCTCGGCGTACCGAGCGCGTCGACGGCGTCGAGCTGGGCCTGCGGGCCGTCGCGCCCGCCGAGGGCGACGGCCCGGTTGAGGGCGACGACCGGGTTCGTACGCAGGGCGAGGAGGCGGTCGTACAGGGCCACGATCGCCGCCCAGCCCGTCGCGGCGGCGTCCGGGGCGAGGGCGTGCTCGGCGGCGATCGCGGCCTGGAGGGCGTAGGGCCCGCCCGCCGGGAGCGCCTCGCGGGCCAGGGCCGCGCCTTCGCTGATCAGCGCGTGGTCCCACCGCGACCGGTCCTGGTGCTCCAGCGTGACCAGGCCGCCCTCCGCGTCGAGCCGGGTGGCGCGGCGGGAGTGCTGGAGCAGGAGCAGGGCGAGGAGCCCGCGCGCCTCCGGCTCGTCCGGGGCCTCGGCCGTGACCAGCCGGGCCAGCCGGATCGCCTCGTCGGCGAGCCGGTCGCGGGTGGTGCTGCCGTCGCTCGGCGCGTAGCCCTCGGTGAAGATCAGGTAGAGCACCGCGAGGACCCCGCCCAGCCGTTCGGCGCGGTCGCCGGGCGGCGGGACGCGGTACGGGATGCCGGCCGCCGCGATCTTCCGCTTGGCGCGCAGGATGCGCTGCGAGACGGTGTCGTCGCCGGCCAGGAACGCGCGGGCGATCTCGCGTGTGGTGAGCCCGCCGACCGCGCGCAGGGTGAGGGCCACCCGGGCTTCCAGCGGGAGCGCCGGGTGGCAGCAGGTGAAGATGAGCCGCAGCCGCTCGTCGCCGGGCGGCGCCGGTTCGTAACCCTCCTCCAGCGCCGCCGCCTCCACGACCCTGTCGCGCTCCGCCGTGCGGCGGCGCAGTACGTCGACGGCGCGGCGCCGGGCGGTGGTCACCAGCCACGCGCCCGGCGAGCGCGGCACCCCGTCCCGTTCCCAGGCCGGCAGGGCGCGGGCGAACGCGTCCTGCGCGCAGTCCTCGGCCAGCTCCCAGTCGCCGGTGAGGCGGACGAGCGTGCCGAAGACGACGCCCCACTCGGCGCGGTGGGCCGCGGCGAGCGCCGCGCGCACGTCCGCCGCAGCGGTGCGCCCGGCGAGCGTCTCGCCCGCCCCTTCACTCACCCGAAGTCCCTCCAGAACTCGCGCAGTTCCACCACCCCGGTCCGGGCCATCGGGCAGCGCCGGACGTACTCCAGCACCTGTTCGCGGTCGCCGTCGACGAAGGCGAGGCCCGCGACCCACTCCGGCGCCTGCGTGTACGCCCCGTCCGTGATGAGGAGTTCGCCCCCTCGTCGGCGTACGAGCGTGGCGTCCTCGACGGGGCGCAGGTGCTCGCCGCCGAGGTAGCGGCCGGACGCCAGGCCCTCGCGTACCCACTCGGCCACCGCGGCGGGTTCGGGGGTGAAGGGCGGCGCGCCCGGGTCGGTCCGCATGATCGCGAGGAAGCGGGAGGCGGGGGCGTCGCCCTCGTGCGGGAGGTTGTCCGTGCCCGGACCGTGGCCGGCCGGTTCGACCGGGCGGATCTCGATGCGCCCGGCGGTCACCATCGGGTGCGAGGCGGCGACCTCGATCGCCTCGTCCAGGTCCGCGGCCTCCAGGAGGTCGTACCCTGCGATCCACTCGGCCGTCTCGGCGAACGGGCCGTCCGTGACCAGCACGTGGTCCCCGCGGACGCGGACCGTGCGCGTCTCCTCGACCGGCTTGAGCGGCATCCCCTCCAGCCGGACGCCGCGCCCGTTCCACCTCTCGGCCCACGCCTGTGGGTTCTCGTCGGTGCGCTCTCCGTCGGGGTCCGTGGCGATGAACAACACGTACTTCATGACCGTTCTCCTTGCTGCCGTTGCGAACGTCTCATGAAGACGACGAACCGCGTCCGCCGAATCCGACAGCCCGACGGGAAGAGTTCGGGCGACAGCTCCCACTCACCCGGGTCCGCCCGCGCTCTTGACGTGCCCCTGACCGAATGGCTTCATGGATGCGCACCGGTGTGGGAGCGCTCCCACATCGGTGGTCCGCCCTCCTCCTCCCTCATCTGGAGCCGCAGTGAGTACAGCGAGACACACGGCGAAGAGTCCCGTCACCGTCATCCTCACCGTCCTGGCCACCCTGCTCGGTCTCCTCGCGCTGGGCGGCCTCGCTCCGGCGCAGGCGGCCGCCGCAGGCGCCGGCCTGCACATCAGCGACGGCCGCCTGGTCGAGGGCAACGGCGACGACTTCATCATGCGCGGGGTCAATCACGCGCACACCTGGTACCCGGGCGAGACCGGGTCGACGGCCGACATCAAGGCGACCGGCGCCAACACCGTCCGGGTCGTGCTCTCCGACGGCGACCGGTGGAGCAGGAACGGGCCCGACGACGTCGCCGCCGTCATTGCCCGGTGCAGGGCGAACCGGCTCATCTGCGTGCTGGAGGTGCACGACACCACCGGGTACGGGGAGGACTCCGCCGCCGGCACGCTGGACCACGCGGCCGACTACTGGATCGGGCTGAAGGACGTCCTCGCCGGCCAGGAGGACTACGTCGTCATCAACATCGGCAACGAGCCCTGGGGCAACACCGATCCGGCCGGCTGGACCGCCCCCACCACCGCCGCGGTCAAGAAGCTGCGCGCCGCCGGTCTCGCGCACACGATCATGGTGGACGCGCCCAACTGGGGCCAGGACTGGCAGAACGTCATGCGGGACAACGCCCAGGCGGTGTACGACGCCGACCCGGCCGGGAACCTGCTCTTCTCGATCCACATGTACAGCGTCTACAACACCGCCCAGAAGGTCACCGACTACCTGAACGCCTTCGTGGACGCCGGACTGCCCCTGGTCATCGGCGAGTTCGGCGGACCGGCCGACCAGTACGGCGACCCGGACGAGGACACCATGATGTCCGAGGCCCAGCGGCTCGGGCTCGGCTGGATCGCCTGGTCGTGGAGCGGCAACACCGACCCGGTCCTCGACCTGGCCGTCGGCTTCGACCCGGCGCGGCTCAGCCCCTGGGGCGAGCGCGTCCTCCACGGCGCCGACGGCATCGCGCAGACGTCCCGCGAGGCCGCGGTCTACGGCGGTGCCCCGTCGGACACCGAGGCCCCGACGGCTCCCGGCGCCCCGGCCGCCTCCGCCGTCACCGACACCTCGGCCACCCTGACGTGGGCCGCGTCCTCGGACAACGTGGCCGTCGCCGGCTACGACGTCGTCCGGGTCGACGGCGCCACGGAGACCGCGGCCGCCTCGTCGGCCACCGGGAGCGTCACCGTCACGGGCCTGAGCGCCGGCACCGCGTACTCCTTCGCGGTCTACGCGCGGGACGCGGCCGGCAACCGCTCGGCGCGGTCGGCCGCCGTGGGCCTCACCACGGACTCGGGCTCCACCGCACCGGCCGGCACGTGCTCGGTCGGCTACGAGGTGGTCGGCGAGTGGCAGGGCGGCTTCCAGGGCGAGATCACCATCCGCAACACCGGCACCGCCGCCATCGACGGCTGGACGCTCGGCTTCGCCTTCGCCGACGGCCAGACGATCAGCAACATGTGGGGCGGTACGCCCCGGCAGACGGGCGGCTCGGTGAGCGTCACGCCGGCCTCGTACACCTCTGCGATCGCTCCGAACGGCACGGTGACCGTGGGCTTCACCGGTAACCGGGGCGGCACGAACACGCCCCCGGCCGCGTTCACCCTCAGCGGCGCGGCCTGCGCTGCCGCGTGACACGGCGCCGGCCGGCGGGGGCTGGCGCCCCGGCCGGCCGGTGGGTGGTTCTCAGCCGGGGATGTTGTCGAAAGGGGCGGTCAACTGCCGCAGCAGCCCGGCCAGTTCGCCGCGCTGGTGGCGGGAGAGCTCGCCGAGGATGGCGCGCTCCTGGGCGAGCAGGCCGGCCAGTGACTGGTCGGCCTTGTCGCGGCCCTCGGCGGTGAGCCGGACCAGTACCCCACGGCGGTCGCTGGGGTCGGGGAGCCGCTCGACGAGGTTCTTCTTGGTCAGCCGGTCGATACGGTTGGTCATCGTGCCCGAGGTGACCAGGGTCTGGGTGAGCAGCTGGCCGGGGGAGAGCTGGTAAGGATCGCCGGCGCGGCGCAGCGACGTGAGGACGTCGAACTCCCACGGCTCCAGGCTGTGCTCGGAGAAGGCGATCCTGCGGGCCCGGTCGAGGTGGCGGGCCAGCCGGGAGACGCGACTGAGGACCTCGAGTGGTTCCACGTCGAGGTCGGGGCGCTCTCGGCGCCATGCAGCGACCAGCCGGTCGACCTCGTCCTCCATGTGGATCAGTGTAGAGGGTCTGTCGACATGAAGTCTCTTGAATTCGAGTCTCTTGAGCGCGAGTGTCTTGACATCAAGATACTTTCGGGATGATCCTGGTCCCCATGACCGCACCGATCTGGGATCCGCAGCAGTATCTGCGCCACGCGGACCACCGCACCCGCCCCTTCCACGATCTGCTGGCCCGCGTCCCCCCGCTCCCGGGCGCACCCGCCCACCGGATCGCCGACCTCGGCTGCGGAGCCGGCAACGTCACCGCCCTGCTGGCCGAACGCTGGCCCGGGGCCCGGATCACCGGCTACGACAACTCCCCGCAGATGCTGGAGCGGGCCCGAGCCCACGCCACCGGCCTGCTGGACTTCGCCGAGGCCGACGCCTCGGTCTGGACCCCCGCAGAGCCGTACGACCTCATCGTCTCCAACGCCCTGCTCCAGTGGGTGCCCCGGCACGCCGACCGCTTCCCGGTCTGGCTGGACGGCCTCGCTCCCGGCGGCACCCTCGCCCTCCAGGTCCCCGGCAACTTCGAGCAGCCCAGCCACGTCCTGATGCGCGAACTGGCCGGCTCCCCGCGCTGGCGCTCCCGGCTGGGCGGCCTGCTGCGCCACGCCGACGCCGTGCTGAGCCCGGCCGGCTACCTGGACCGGCTCACCGGCCCCGGCCGCACCGCCGACGTCTGGGAGACCACCTATCTGCACCTGCTGCCCGGCGAGGACGCCGTCCTGGACTGGGTGAAGGGCACCGGCCTGCGCCCCGTCCTCACCGCCCTCGCCGATGACGAGGAGGCACAGAGCGCGTTCCTCGCCGAGTACCGCGACCTGCTGCGCAGCGCGTACCCGGCGGGCCCGCACGGCACCGTCTTCCCGTTCCGCCGCATCTTCGCCGTCACCCACCGGGAGAACCGGTGATCGCTGCGCCCGCCCACCCGGAGACCGGCTGAAAGCCCGGGAACGGGCACGGGGGGACGCGGAAGCGCCCCGCCCCCGGGGGGGCCGGGGACGGGGCGCTTCGGTGTCTGTCGTGCGGCCGGTGCCCGTCGTGCGGACCGGGCGGGAGGCTCAGTACAGGTTGTTGTAGATGTCCCAGCCGTAGCCGATCTTGACCCGCTTGGCGATCGTCCCGGTGCCGGTGGCCATGTAGAGGTACACGTCGCCCTTGCCGTCGACGCCGATCAGGTCGGCCTTGCCGTCACCGTTGAGGTCGCCCGGCGCGACCAGCTTCTTGTAGGTGTTGAAGCCGGTGCCGATCTTGACCTGCGCCTTGAAGGGCTTGGCGGCCGAGCCGGTGCCCTTGTACAGGTAGAGCGTGCCGTCCGACTTGCGGGCCACCATGTCGGCCAGGCCGTCGCCGCTGACGTCGCCGGCGCCGATGATCGTGTACGACTTGTAGCCGTAGCCGATCTTGATCTTGGAGATGAAGCCGGTGCCCGCGCCGGTGCCCTGGTAGAGGTGCAGGTCGCCGGCGGTGTTGCGGGCGATCAGGTCGCCCTTGCCGTCGCCGCTCAGGTCGCCGGGGCCGATGAGGGTGTTGTAGGAGCTCCAGCCGCTGCTGAGGCGCGAGCCCTCGTTGTAGAGGGTGCCCTTGTAGTTCTCCAGCAGGTCCGCGTAGCCGTCGTTGTCGAGCGACGAAGGGAAGCCGATGCTGGCGCCGGCCCAGCCGCCGCTGTCACTGGCCTTGATGCGGGCGCTGAGCTTGCCGTTGTTCTTCGCGTAGTACCAGTAGAGCGTGCCGCCCGTGGTGCGGGCCATCAGCTCGTTCTTGCCGAAGTCCGGGTTGCCGCCCTGGCCGGTGAAGAGCGACACGGTGTTCCAGCCGGTGCCGATCTGGGTCCGCTTGAGGAAGGTGCCCTTGCCGGTGGCGTCGTAGGCGTACAGCGTGCCGCCCGGCGTACGGGCCATCAGGTCGCCGAGCCCGTCGCCGGTGGCGTCGTCGGTCGCGATGATCTGGTTGTACGTGTCGAAGCCGTCGGTGACCTTGACGCGTGCCCTGTACGGCGCCGAGGCGCTTCCGGTGCCCGCGTAGTAGTACAGGGCGCCGGCGGGCGTACGGGCGTAGAGGTCGCCGGTCCCGTCACCGTTCACGTCGTTCGCGCCGACGATCTGGTCGTAGGAGCCCCAGCCGTAGCCCACCTTGAGGCCGGCCTTGAAGGGGGTGCCGGTGGCGCTCCCGGTGCCCGCGTACAGGTAGATGTCGCCGGACGGGGTGCGGGCGAGCAGGTCGCCCCGGCCGTCGCCGGTCAGGTCGCCGGCGGAGAGGATCTTGTTGAACCGCTGCCAGCCGGTGCCGGACCAGACGGTGGAGCCGGCGCCGGCGGCGCTCCGCACCCGGTGGAGCGAGAGCTTGCCGGTGGCCGACAGGGTGAGCAGCTCGGGGCTGCCGTCGCCGTTCAGGTCGCCCGGCGTGATGACGTCCTTGAACTTCTCGTTCGGGTCGGCGGGGTTCAGGGCGAACTCGCGGGTGTTCCCGCCGTTCGTCGGAACGACGTAGTACTTGTCGTCGATCGCGCGGTAGAGGGTGTCGCTGTAGCCGTCGCCGTCCACGTCGAAACGCGGCCCGGCGGGTACGGCCGCGGCCTTGGCACCCGGTGCGGCAAAGGCCGGTGACTTCTTCTTGGCCGGGTGCTTCGGCAGTGTCAGCGAGGGCTGTACGTCGACGGCCGGCACGCGGGGCCCGGTGGCGCGGTGCGGCGCGGGCGACAGGTCATCGGCCGAGGCGGGAGCGGCCAGCAGCATGCCGGCCGAGAGAACGATGGCGGTGCAGGTCGCGATCCGCCGCGCGCGCTTCGAGCGCGCGGGCACGGCACGACCGGGTTCCACAGAAGACAAAGCCCCCCCAGGGGTACGTGGTGGAACCGGGAGAAACGACTTCACAGGTGCATCACACGCAGGGCGAAGTGTTCCCGGGACAGCCACAGACTCTACAACCGTGGTCCCGGGGTCTGAAGTGGTTTAGCAATGGATCAAGATTTCGGCCGGGACACCACAGCCGGCCTGCGGCGTCAGTTCTTGCGGTGGCCGATCAGCCGAGGCTTCGACTCCAGGTTCTCCAGCCCGTGCCAGGCCAGATTCACCAGATGCGCCGCCACCTCGGCCTTCTTCGGCTTGCGGGCGTTCACCCACCACTGGCCCGTCAGCGCCACCATGCCGACCAGCGCCTGCGCGTACAGCGGGGCCAGCTTCGGATCGAAGCCCCGGGCCTTGAACTCCAGCCCCAGGATGTCCTCCACCTGGGTGGCGATGTCGCTGATGAGCGAGGCGAACGTGCCGGTCGACTGGGCGACCGGCGAATCGCGCACCAGGATCCGGAACCCGTCCGTGTAGGTCTCGATGTAGTCCAGCAGCGCGAACGCCGCCTGCTCCAGCAGCTCACGCGGGTGCCCGGCCGTCAGCGCACTGGTCACCATGTCCAGGAGCTGGCGCATCTCCCGGTCCACCACCACCGCGTACAGCCCCTCCTTGCCGCCGAAGTGTTCGTAGACCACCGGTTTGGAGACCCCGGCACGGGCCGCGATCTCCTCCACCGAAGTGCCCTCGAAACCCTTGTCGGCGAAGAGGGTGCGACCGATGTCCAGCAGTTGCTCGCGGCGTTCCTTGCCCGTCATCCGCACCCGGCGGGCCCGCCGGGTGGAGGGTGCGCGGGATTTCTCGCTGCCTGTGCTTCCGTCGGTCGCCACATCGTCAATCATGCCGCGTCGGCCTCCGCCGGGTGGCGCCGGGACTCGATACGGGCGGAGTCGGGCCAGCGCACATCTGTGGCCCAGCCCAGCTTCTCGAACCAGCGGATCAGCCGCGCACTCGAATCGATCTGACCCTTCATCACGCCGTGGCGGGCGCTCGTCGGGTCCGCGTGGTGCAGGTTGTGCCAGGACTCGCCGCAGGAGAGGACCGCCAGCCACCAGACGTTGCCGGACTTGTCACGGGACTTGAACGGACGCTTGCCGACCGCGTGGCAGATCGAGTTGATCGACCACGTCACGTGGTGCAGCAGCGCGACCCGGACCAGGGAGCCCCAGAAGAACGCCGTCGCCGCACCCCACCACGACATCGTGACCAGCCCGCCGACCAGCGGCGGGATCGCCAGCGACACGATCGTGAAGGACAGGAAGTGCCGGGAGATCCCACGGATGGCGGGGTCCCTGATCAGGTCGGGCGCGTACTTCTGCTGCGGCGTCCGCTCCTCGTCGAACATCCAGGCGATATGCGCCCACCACAGGCCCTTCATCAGGGCCGGCAGCGTCTCACCGAAACGCCACGGGGAGTGCGGATCGCCCTCGGCGTCCGAGTAGCGGTGGTGCTTGCGGTGATCGGCCACCCAGCGCACCAGGGGACCCTCCACCGCGAGGGAGCCGGCCACGGCCAGGGCGATACGGAGCGGACGCTTCGCCTTGAACGAGCCATGGGTGAAGTAGCGGTGGAAGCCGATCGTGATGCCGTGGCAGCCGATGAAGTACATCGCCACCAGCAGACCCAGATCGAGCCAGCTGACACCGCGGCCCCAGGCCAGCGGCACCGCCGCGGCCAGAGCCAGGAAGGGCACGACGATGAACGCCAGGAGCGCGAACTGCTCGATCGACCGCTTGTTGTCCCCGCCGAGCGTGGCGGAGGAAGGACTGTCGGCCGCCGGAGCGGCCTCGATCACATCGGGGCTGGTCTTCATGGGGAGTCCCCTGTGGGGTGAGAACGCTAGGGAAAGCCTTGGCTACGCATCCGTAACCTACGGCGTCGTAAGTATGGCAGTGCGGAGCCCCGCCACAAGAGGGAGCGGCCGACCCGGCACGGTGTGGCGCCATACGGGGTAGGGGACACACCGCGTACCCCGGAGGCACCCGCGGCCCACGGCGGACACCTTTCGGGGCGCGAACAGCGCCGAAAGCACGGACACCTATCCTGGAGAGGTCGGACAGCGCGGTCCGCACTCTGCTTTCCCGGGGGTGGCGTGGCACCCGCTGCCAGCCGCGGGCCCCGGATCCCGTGCTCAACCACTGCAAGGAGCCGCACACTGTGAGCAGTGCCGACCAGACCCCTGCCGCCAGCCCCGAGCTGCGCGCCGACGTCCGCCGCCTCGGCGACCTGCTGGGCGAGACCCTCGTACGACAAGAGGGCCCTGAGCTTCTCGACCTCGTCGAACGGGTCCGCGCCCTGACCCGCACCGACGGCGAAGCCGCAGCCGAACTCCTCGGCGACACGGACCTGGAGACCGCCGCGCAGCTCGTGCGCGCCTTCTCCACCTACTTCCACCTCGCCAACGTGACCGAGCAGGTCCACCGCGCCCACGAGATGCGCGACCGGCGCGCCGCCGAGGGCGGGCTCCTCGCCCGCACCGCCGACCGGCTCAAGGACGCCGACCCGGAGCACCTGCGGGCCACCGTCAAGAACCTCAACGTACGGCCCGTCTTCACCGCGCACCCCACCGAGGCCGCGCGGCGCTCCGTACTGAACAAGCTCCGCCGCATCGCCGCACTGCTGGAGACCCCGGTCATCGAGGCCGACCGGCGCCGCCAGGACATCCGGCTCGCCGAGAACATCGACCTCATCTGGCAGACCGACGAGCTCCGCGTCGTGCGCCCCGAGCCCGCCGACGAAGCCCGCAACGCCATCTACTACCTCGACGAACTCCACGCCAACGCCGTGGGTGACGTCCTGGAGGACCTGGCCGCCGAACTGGAGCGCGTCGGCGTCGAACTGCCCGCCGGCACCCGCCCCCTCACCTTCGGCACCTGGATCGGCGGCGACCGCGACGGCAACCCCAACGTGACGCCCGCCGTCACCTGGGACGTGCTGATCCTCCAGCACGAGCACGGCATCACCGACGCCCTCGAACTGGTCGACCAGCTGCGCGGACTGCTCTCCAACTCGATCCGCTACACCGGAGCCACCGACGAGCTCCTCAGCTCCCTCCAGGCCGACCTGGAACGCCTCCCCGAGATCAGCCCCCGCTACAAGCGGCTGAACGCCGAGGAGCCCTACCGCCTCAAGGCCACCTGCATCCGGCAGAAGCTCGTCAACACCCGCGAGCGCCTCGCCTCCGGCACCCCGCACCGCCCCGGCTGCGACTACCTCGGCACCGCCGAGCTCATCGCCGACCTGGCCCTCATCCAGACCTCGCTGCGCGAGCACCGCGGCGGCATCGTGGCCGACGGGCGGATGGACCGCACCATCCGCACGCTGTCCGCCTTCGGCCTCCAGCTCGCCACCATGGACGTACGCGAGCACGCCGACGCCCACCACCACGCGCTCGGACAGCTCTTCGACCGCCTGGGCGAGGAGTCCTGGCGCTACGCCGACATGCCGCGCGACTACCGGCAGAAGCTCCTCGCCAAGGAGCTCCGCTCCCGCCGGCCGCTCGCCCCGACCCCGGCCCCGCTCGACGCCGCCGGCGAGAAGACCCTCGGCGTCTTCCACACCATCAGCCAGGCCTTCGAGCGCTTCGGCCCCGAAGTCATCGAGTCCTACATCATCTCGATGTGCCAGGGCGCCGACGACGTCTTCGCCGCCGCCGTCCTCGCCCGCGAGGCAGGCCTGCTCGACCTGCACAGCGGCTGGGCCAAGATCGGCATCGTCCCCCTCCTGGAGACCACCGACGAGCTCAAGGCCGCCGACGTCATCCTCGACGAGATGCTCGCCGACCCCTCCTACCGACGCCTCGTCTCACTGCGCGGCGACGTCCAGGAGGTCATGCTCGGCTACTCCGACTCCTCCAAGTTCGGCGGCATCACCACCTCGCAGTGGGAGATCCACCGCGCCCAGCGCCGGCTGCGCGACGTCGCCCACCGCTACGGCGTACGGCTGCGCCTCTTCCACGGCCGGGGCGGCACCGTCGGCCGGGGCGGCGGCCCCTCGCACGACGCGATCCTCGCGCAGCCCTGGGGCACGCTGGAGGGCGAGATCAAGGTGACCGAGCAGGGCGAGGTCATCTCCGACAAGTACCTCATCCCCGCGCTCGCCCGCGAGAACCTGGAACTGACCGTCGCGGCCACCCTCCAGGCCTCCGCCCTGCACACCGCACCCCGCCAGTCCGACGAGGCCCTGGCCCGCTGGGACGCGGCCATGGACACCGTCTCCGACGCGGCGCACAACGCCTACCGCAAGCTCGTCGAGGACCCGGACCTGCCCGCGTACTTCCTGGCCTCCACCCCCGTCGACCAGCTCGCCGACCTGCACCTGGGCTCGCGTCCCTCGCGCCGCCCCGGCTCGGGCGTCTCGCTCGACGGCCTGCGCGCCATCCCGTGGGTGTTCGGCTGGACCCAGTCCCGCCAGATCGTCCCCGGCTGGTACGGCGTCGGCTCCGGCCTCAAGGCGCTGCGCGAGGCGGGCCTGGACACCGTCCTGGACGAGATGCACGAACAGTGGCACTTCTTCCAGAACTTCCTCTCCAACGTCGAGATGACCCTGGCCAAGACCGACCTGCGCATCGCCCGCCACTACGTCGACACGCTCGTCCCCGACGAGCTCAAGCACGTGTTCGCCGAGATCGAGGCCGAACACGCGCTGACCGTCAGCGAAGTCCTCAAGATCACCGGCAACACGGAACTGCTCGGCACCAGCCCGGTGCTCCAGCAGACCTTCGCCATCCGTGACGCCTACCTGGACCCGATCTCCTACCTCCAGGTGTCCCTGCTGGCCCGCCAGCGCCAGGCCGTCGAACGCGGCGAGGAGCCCGACCCGCTGCTCGCCCGCGCCCTGCTGCTCACCGTCAACGGGGTTGCCGCCGGACTGCGCAACACCGGCTGATCACAGCCGCCGCGGGTGCGGTCCCGTCAGAGGGCGAAGAACGTCGCCACCAGCAGGACCGCACCCGCGATCCCGGCACCCCACGCGATCCGGGGCAGCCGCATCCCGCCGCCGATCACCAGCGCCGCGAGCACCAGCGCGCCGCCCAGCGGTACCCACGCGTGCAGAAAACCCGGCGTACCCGTCCGCACGACCTCGAACGTGCCCGGCTTCACGACGACGGGGAAGTGGTCACCCTTCTTCGCCGCCACGGACTTGTCGACCGACACCCGCGAACGCCCGGACCCGCCGTCGGTGGGCGCATACGGCCCCGTGCAGACCTCGTCGCCGCACCCGGTGACCGTCATCGTGCCGTGCTCGCGTCCCTTGGCCAGCACGATGTGCTGCGCCGAGTCCCACGAGGACAGCACACCCGCCACCAGCAGCAGCAGGACGACACAGCCGAGCGCGGCGGTGCGGCCGTGGTGCAGGGCACGTTGGGAGGAGCTGGGCTTCATGGGGGCCGATCCTTGGCCAGCGCCCCACGCCCGGTCAAGCCGTGGCTGAAAACAGCATGGTTACCAGCAGGTATGTCGGGATTCGCGGCCACCGGAACCCGGCTCCCGGCCCAGCGGACGGCTCAGGAGTTGTACGTGCTCTGCGCGCGCTCCAGGCCCTCCGCCAGCAGACACTCCACCGAATCCGCCGCCCGGTCCACCAGGAAACCCAGCTCCTTGCGCTCCGTGGACGAGAAGTCCTTGAGCACGAAGTCGGCGACCTGCATCCGGCCCGGCGGGCGCCCGATCCCGAACCGGATCCGGTGGTAGTCGGGACCCATCGACTTCGTCATCGACTTCAGCCCGTTGTGGCCGTTGTCGCCACCGCCCAGCTTCAGCCGCAGCGATCCGTAGTCGATGTCCAGTTCGTCATGGACCGCCACGACGTGGTCGAGCGGCACCTTGTAGAAGTCGCGCAGCGCCGTCACCGGACCACCGGACAGGTTCATGTACGACATCGGCTTCGCCAGCACCACCCGGCGACTCAGCGGTCCCGGCGGACCCATCCGGCCCTCCAGCACCTGCGCCTGGGCCTTCGACGCCCGCTTGAACTTCCCGCCGATCCGCTCCGCGAGCAGGTCAGCGACCATGAAGCCCACGTTGTGCCGGTTCGCCGCGTACTCGGGACCGGGATTGCCCAGGCCCACGATCAGCCAGGGGTCGGTGGCGTCGGACATCGCGCTGGGTCTCCTCGCGTACGGGCGGAACACAGGGGTACGGACAAGCGAAAACGGGGCAGCGGTCCCCTCCCGGAAACCGCCACCCCGTCAGTCAAGCAGGTGGGACGAGACTCAGGCCTCGGCGCCCTCGGCCTCGGCGGCGTCCGAGGACGGCTCCTCGGCCTGGGCGGCGACGACCGCGAGGACGACCGCTTCCGGGTCGGCCTCGGCCAGCACGGAGCCCTTGGGCAGCGGGATGTCCTTGGCGAGGATGGAGGCACCGGCGTCCAGGCCCGCGATGGAGACCGTCACGGAGTTCGGGATGTGGGTGGCCTCGGCCTCGACGAGCAGGGTGTTCTGGACGTACTCCAGCAGGTTGCCGCCCGGGGCCAGCTCGCCCTCGACGTGCACCGCGACCTCGACGTTGACCTTCTCGCCGCGCTTCACGGTCAGCAGGTCGACGTGCTCGATGTTGCCCTTGATGGCGTTGCGCTGTACGGCCTTCGGGATGACCAGCGCGTCCTTGCCGTCGATCTCCAGACCGATCAGCACGTTGGCGGTACGGAGCGCGAGCTGCAGCTCGTGGGCCGGCAGCGTGATGTGAACCGCTTCGGCGCCGTGGCCGTAGATGACGGCGGGGACGAGGTTGGCGCGACGGGTGCGGCGGGCAGCGCCCTTGCCGAACTCGGAACGGACCTCGGCGTTGAGCTTGATCTCGGCCATGACTGCACTCCTCGTAAGGTGACAAAACTGCGGATGGTCACCCGGCCCACGACAGGCCTGCTACGAAGAGCGCGTCGATAACGGACCGCCGTACCTATGAGTACGGCCTCCCTCGCCGAGCAACTCGCTGAGTCTACCCGGCGCGGAGGCCGCACCCAAAAGGATCTTCTGTGACGTCTTCCCCGGAGGGGAGGCGCCTACTGCTCCTCGAAGAGGCTCGTGACCGAACCGTCCTCGAAGACCTCGCGCACAGCGCGCGCGATGGTCGGCGCGATCGACAGCACCGTGATCTTGTCGAGCTCCAGTTCACCCGGGGTCGGCAGGGTGTCCGTGAACACGAACTCGCTGACCTTCGAGTTCTTCAGCCGGTCGGCGGCCGGGCCCGAGAGAACACCGTGCGTCGCCGTCACTATGACGTCCTCGGCACCGTGCGCGAACAGGGCGTCCGCTGCGGCACAGATCGTGCCACCCGTGTCGATCATGTCGTCGACCAGGACGCAGACCCGGCCCTCGACGTTGCCCACGACCTCGTGGACGCTGACCTGGTTCGGCACGTCCTTGTCGCGGCGCTTGTGCACGATCGCCAGCGGCGCGTCCAGACGGTCGCACCAGCGGTCGGCGACCCGGACCCGGCCGGCGTCCGGCGACACGATCGTCAGCTTCGAGCGGTCGACCTTCGCACCGACGTAGTCGGCCAGGATCGGCAGCGCGAAAAGGTGGTCGACCGGACCGTCGAAGAAGCCCTGGATCTGGTCGGTGTGCAGGTCGACGGTGAGGATGCGGTCCGCACCCGCCGTCTTCATCAGGTCCGCGATCAGACGGGCCGAGATCGGCTCGCGGCCGCGGTGCTTCTTGTCCTGGCGGGCGTAGCCGTAGAACGGCACGATCACCGTGATCGAACGGGCCGACGCGCGCTTCAGCGCGTCCAGCATGATCAGCTGCTCCATGATCCACTTGTTGATCGGAGCCGTGTGGCTCTGGATCAGGAAGCAGTCGGCGCCGCGAGCGGACTCCTGGAAGCGGACGTAGATCTCACCGTTGGCGAAATCGAAGGCCTTCGTCGGCACGAGGCCGACACCCAACTGGTGCGCAACCTCCTCGGCCAGCTCGGGGTGGGCGCGGCCGGAGAAGAACATCAGTTTCTTCTCGCCGGTCGTCTTGATCCCGGTCACAGCACAGTCTCCTCAGACGTGTTCCTGGCGCTGCACGCAGATGTCCCGATGTGCAACGAGCCAGCCGAAATGGGGTGAGCATCTATCACGGTACGCCGTGCGCGACGCACCTGATTCCGGTCAGCTTTCGCCGCCGGCCTCCTCCGACGCGGCCTGAGCCGCCTGTGCGGCCGCGCTGCCCGGACGCTTCCGGGCCACCCAACCCTCGATATTCCTTTGCTGGCCACGGGCCACGGCCAGCGAACCGGACGGCACGTCCTTCGTGATGACCGACCCGGCCGCGGTGTAGACACCGTCCCCGACCGTGACGGGAGCCACAAACATATTGTCCGATCCGGTACGGCAGTGAGAGCCGATCGTCGTGTGGTGCTTGGCCACACCGTCGTAGTTCACGAACACGCTCGCGGCACCGATGTTGGTGTGGTCGCCGATCGTCGCGTCACCGACGTACGACAGGTGCGGGACCTTCGTCCCCTCGCCGATCGTGGCGTTCTTCATCTCCACGTACGTACCGGCCTTGGCCTTCGCGCCCAGCTTCGTACCCGGCCGCAGATAGGCGTACGGGCCCACCAGCGCACCCGCGCCCACCTGCGCCCCGTCCGCCACGGTGTTGTCCACCCGCGCGCCCGCGTGCACGACCGTGTCCGTCAGCCGTGAGTTCGGGCCGACCTCGGCGTCCTCGCCGAGATGCGTCGCGCCCAGCAACTGCGTACCCGGGTGCACGATCGCGTCCCGCTCGTACGTCACGGTCACGTCGATCAGCGTCGACGCCGGGTCGACCACGGTGACCCCGGCCGTCATCGCGCGCTCCAGCAGCCGCTGGTTCAGCAGCCGGCGGGCCTCCGCCAGCTGCACCCGGTTGTTGATCCCGAGGATCTCCCGGTGGTCGGCGGCGACCGAGGCGCCCACGCGGTGCCCCGCCTCGCGCAGGATCGACAGCACGTCGGTGAGGTACTCCTCGCCCTGGCTGTTGTCGGTGCGGACCTTGCCGAGCGCGTCCGTCAGCAGCTGCCCGTCGAACGCGAACACCCCGGAGTTGATCTCCCGGATCGACCGCTGTGCCTCGGTGGCGTCCTTGTGCTCGACGATCTCGGTGACCGAGCCCGTCGCCGCGTCGCGCACGATCCGGCCGTAGCCGGTCGAGTCGGGGACCTCGGCGCTCAGCACGGTGACGGCGTTGCCGTCGGCGCTGTGGGTGGCGGCGAGCGCGGCCAGCGTCCCGCCGGACAGCAGCGGGGTGTCCCCGCAGACCACGATGACGGTGCCCGCGACGCTGCCGCCCAGCTCGTCGAGCCCGACGCGCACCGCGTTCCCGGTGCCCTTCTGCTCGGCCTGGAAAGCGGTGCGCACCTGGGCGTCCGCTGCGGTGAGGTGAGCGGTGACCTGCTCGCTCGCGTGGCCGACGACCACGACGAGGTGCTGGGGCTCCAGCTCACGGGAGGCGGCGACGACATGTCCGACGAGCGAGCGCCCGGAGATCTCGTGCAGAACCTTGGGGGTCTTCGACTTCATGCGGGTGCCCTCACCCGCTGCGAGGACGACGACGGCTGCCGGGCGTTCGGAGCTCACGGATATGCCCTTCGGCTTCGGGTGGTGGACATCCGCAGGATACCGGGGGGCGTTGGAGCGGGCATGAGTGCGGGCCCCGACCGGTTGGGTCGGGGCCCGTGACGTGAGCTCCCCCACCAGGACTCGAACCCGGACAAATAGCACCAAAAGCTACTGTGCTGCCAATTACACCATGGGGGATCAATCCCGACTGAACCGGACGGTGGGCCGGGTCGCCGGATCGGCACCCAACACTATGCCGTACCAAGCCCCTTCCACGCGACGGCTGTTTCACCCGCACCCGCACCCGCTCACGCGGGCGGCGCGGCGGGTGACACGGGCGTCACCGCGGGCGGACCTCTGCGCGACGTGCTGTTCAGGTCACCCGAAAATGAGGTGCGCCCGCCCGTACGCTGGATGCCATGACCGCAACGGGGGCAGACCGGGAAGCGGCGGGAC
Organism: Streptomyces sp. 840.1; assembly: GCF_003751445.1. Lineage (NCBI taxonomy): Bacteria > Bacillati > Actinomycetota > Actinomycetes > Kitasatosporales > Streptomycetaceae > Streptomyces > Streptomyces sp. 840.1. The sequence continues at coordinate 3,204,772 of NZ_RJUU01000001.1, forward strand.
CGACCACCCGCGGCTACTGGTGGTGGGAACGGCGACGGAGTGTCGCACTGGATGTGGGACTGGCGCTGTTCTCGGCGCTGGAATGTGCGTTGGAAGGGGTGGAATTCGCGGGGGACACCGGGCTGCCGGTGGCCCTGGGGGTGGTTTTCGGGTTCTTCGCGGGGGCCGTGCTGCTGGTGCGCCGGCGGTGGCCGATCGCCGTGGTGCTGGTGTCCGTCGCGACGACACCGGCCGAGATGGGCTTCCTGATGGGCCTGGTCGGCCTGTACACGCTGGCCGCGTCCGACGTGCCGCGGCGGATCACCGTGGTGCTCATGAGCATGTCGCTGGTGGGCACGTTCATCGTCACCTACGTACGGCTGCGGCAGGGCGTCTCGGCCAGCGCCGACTTCGGGCCGGGCGACTGGTACGTCCCGATGCTCTCCCTCTTCATGGCGGTGGGGCTCACCGCGCCGCCCGTGCTGTTCGGCCTCTACATAGGGGCCAGGCGCCGGCTGATGGAGAGCCTGCGGGAGCGGGCGGACTCGCTGGAGCGGGAGCTGTCGCTGCTCGCGGACCGGGCCGAGGAGCGGGCCGAGTGGGCGCGTACGGAGGAACGGACCCGGATCGCCCGCGAGATGCACGACGTGGTCGCCCACCGGGTGAGCCTGATGGTGGTCCACGCCGCGGCGCTCCAGGCCGTCGCGCCCAAGGACCCGGCGAAGGCGGTGCGCAACGCGGCGCTGGTCGGTGACATGGGGCGCCAGGCGCTGACCGAGCTGCGCGAGATGCTCGGGGTGCTGCGCACCGGGGAGCCGATGGTGGCGCGGGTGACGAAGGTGCCGCTGGCCTCGGTCGGCCGGGTCGCCGTGGTCGCCACGGAGGACGGGCCCCGGCTGCACGAGGTGGAGACGCTGGTGGGGGAGTCGCGGGCGGCGGGGATGACGGTCGAGCTCTCGGTGGAGGGCGAGACGCGTCCGTACCCGCCCGAGGTCGAGCAGACGGCGTACCGGGTCGTGCAGGAGGCCCTCACCAACGTGCACAAGCACGCGGCCGGGGCGAAGACGTGGGTGCGGCTGGCGCACCGGGGCGCGGAGGTCGCCATGCAGGTGGAGAACGGCCCCTCGGACTCGGCCACGGCGGACGCCGGGCTGCCCAGCGGCGGCAACGGGCTGGTGGGCATGCGCGAGCGGGTGCTCGGTCTGGGCGGGGTCTTCGTCTCCGGGCCGACGGACGCGGGCGGCTTCCGGGTGTCGGCGGTGCTGCCGCGCGCCGGGGCGCCGGCGGCGGACTCCGGCCCGCCCGGGGTCTGAGGAGTCCGAGGACGGGCCCGCCGGAACGGGCCCGTGCCCGGGTCAGGCCGAGGTGAGGCGTTCCGGCTGGGCGCCCGTGACCAGCGTGGACAGGGCCTGGTCGATGTCCGGTCCGAGGTACCAGTCGCCGGTGTGGTCGATGCTGTAGACCCGTCCCTCGGTGTCGATCGCGAGCACCGCCTGCCCGTCCCCCTCCTCACCGAGCGGGGCCACCTCGGTCTCCAGGGCGCGCCCCAGATCCGCCAGCGTCCTGGCCAGGTGCAGCCCGCGCAGGGGGTCGATGCGTACGGTCGCCGGCGTGATCTGGCGGCCGGGCGCGGTGGGGGCGAGGTGCAGCCCGCCGAACTCGGCCCAGGCCTCCACGGCCGCCGGGAAGACGGCGTGCAGGTGGCCGGCCGGTGAGGCGTGGGAGCGCAGCGCGTCGGCCCACTCCTCGGCCTGCCGGATGTCCCAGCGGCCGGGCTGCCAGCCGGCGGTGCGCAGGGCGGCGTCGACGGCGACGGGGAAGCGGGTGGACGTCTGGCGGTCGTGGTTCGCCGGGCCCGTCTGTTCGGGGAGGTCGTGTCGGTCGGCCATGGGGGCGCGGTCAGCCCTTCTCGGCGGCGGTCGCCGTTCCGGTCGTGGTGAGGTCGACGGGTCGTACGCCGAAGTGGGCGAGCATCACCGAGCAGGATCGGCAGGGCGGTGCGTAGCTGCCGTGCATGGGGTCGCCGTCCTCGCGGATGCGGCGTGCGGTGATGCGGGCGTGCTTGAGCGCGCGACGGGCCTCGCCGTTGGTGAGGGGCTTGCGCTGGGCGCGCTTGGAGCGGCCGGTCTCGGCGGCGGTGAGGTGCCGGGAGAGCAGTATCGCTTCGGGGCAGCGGCCGGTGAAGCGTTCCCGCTGCCCGCTGGTGAGGGTGTCGAGGAAGTCCTGGACGAGGTGGTGCAGTACGGGGGGCTGGTCGCCCTTGCCCGCGGTGCAGGTGAGGGTCTCACCGCGGACGGACAGGGCTGCGGCCACGGCGGGCAGGATGCCGTCGCGGCGGTGGGTGAGGCGAGGTGCCTGGCTGGTTTCGGTGCTGCTCCAGCTGAGTCGTGGGTCCCCGGATGTGACGGTGTGTGCAGAGTGTGCGGTGTGCATGGTGCGTTGTCCCTCCCGTGCCCGCAGCGGCCGCTGCCGAATGTGCACGCCCCCCGTGTATGCGGGTGACAGCCTGCCAAATGTGTCGGGTCGTGTGAAAGCTGGGTCGGGAAAAGGTGTGTGCGTGTCGCCCGATGGTGGCGTGACCGTCGCTCATCCGGCACCGCGTTGTGACGGTTCGTGACGGAAGTGGCCGGGTGCCGGTGGGGCGGGACCCGGCCTTGCGGCACCGCATAGGCTGTGGCTGGACCGCCCCCATGGGCAGGTCGGTCCTCATCAGCCAGACGCAGCAGGGGGCAACCGCCATGACGACAGGTCGGCTCGGGCAGCAAGCCGCGCCACCGAACGGGGCCTACGCCGGGCAGCTCGTGCACTTCCCGGATCCTGTCCGGGCGTCCCGCCACCCCAGAGGTGTGCGCATGGACGGGAACGGCTGTCCGGAGTTCGGGCCGTACGCGCGCGCCGCCGCGGAGATCGCCGAACCCCCGCAGGGTTTCGGCGTCGACGAACTGCGGCTCACGGACTACGTGTCGGCGAACGCGGCGCTGGCGGCCACCGGCCATGAGCTGTGGGACACGATTCCGGCGGTGGCCACCCCGCACGGCTGGACCTGGCACCACGTGCCGGGCGGCCGGCGGATGGAGCTGGTCCCGGTCGAGGTGAAGGCGCTGCTGCGGCATCACGGCGGGCTGGCGACGACCGCGGTGGACCAGAACAAGAGGGGTACGCGGCCGCTGCAGGAGACCAGGCCCGCGCACTTCCGGCTCCCGAAGGGGGCCGTGGCGGTGAGCGAGCAGCAGATTCAGGGCGTCGAGGAGGATCTCGGCTACCGGCTGCCGGGCGCCTACCGTTCGTTCCTGAAGGCTGCCGGTGGCTCGGCCCCGGTGGGTGCGGCGCTCGACGCGGAGTTGGGGCTGCTGGTCGACCAGCCGTTCTTCACGGTGCGGGACGAGGCCGCCGTGAACGACCTGGTCTACGTGAACAAGTGCCTGCGGGACCATCTGACCAAGGACTACCTGGGCGTCGGTTTCGTCCAGGGCGGCATCCTCGCGGTGAAGGTCCGCGGCCAGGGCATCGGTTCGGTCTGGTTCTGCGCGTACGACGACGCGCGGGACCAGGACGGCTGGAGCGTCCAGGAGCGGGTGGACCGGCTGCTGCTGCCGTGCGGTGCGGACTTCGATGCCTTTCTGCAGCGTCTCGCGGGCAATCCGCCGGAGCTGGAGACGGTGGCGAACCTGATGGTGGACGGCGGCTTCGCGCGCGCTGTCCCGGTGGAGGGGTGAGCGCGATGGTGACCTTTGCGCAGGCGCAGGAGCGCGCGGACGAGTGGGTCAACGGCGACGTTCCGGGCTATCAGCACCGTGAGGTGCGGGTGCGTGAGTTCGAGCTGGGTTTCGTGGTGTGGGCCGAGGACCGGGCGAACGGTCCCGTGTCGGACGGCGGCCGGCAGCGGCTGGTGATCGCCCGGGACAGCGGTGAGGCGACGCTGTGGCCCGGCCTGCCGGTCGGCGAGGTGATCCGGCGGTACGAGGAGGAGTACGGCGCCACGGACGTGGCGCAGGCCGCCCCGGAGCCGCCGCAGCGCATCGATCTGAATCAGACGTCGTTCCTGTTGAGCCCGCCGGAGTGGCTCCAGGACGCGGCGGACAAGCTCGGCATTCCCGACCGGCGTGCGGAAGGTGCCGGGGACCGGGTGGAGCCGCAGGCGGCCGCCCCCGCGCCTCCTTCCCCTTCTGCTCCGACGCCCGCTCCTTCTCCTTCTGCCGCTCCCTCCCCTTCTTCTCCGTCGGACGGGCGGGGCGCGTACGAGCCCACCGCGTATTCGGGGGTTCCGGCGTCCTCGCCGCAGCCGCCGGTGGGGGCCACCCCATGGGCCGGGACCGATACCAACGCCGGGTCCGACGAGGGGGAGGTGGCGCTGCCCGCCACGGTGTTCGCGCCGCCGCTCTCGGGTGCGGACGACGAGGAGGAGCCGCCCAGGGTGGTGTCGGCCGAGGCGCCGACCGCGCTGATGTCCGGGGGCAGCCGGCTGCCCCGGACGGCGATCGTGCCCGGTCTCGACCCGCAGAGCTCCGCGCCCCAGGGGCCTGGCGCTCCGGGCGCTCCCCGTACTCCGGGTGTGCCCGGCGTGCCCGGTGCGGCGGACATCTCGCAGGAGGCGACCAGCAAGGCGGCCGTCTCGCCGCGCGGTGCGCGCGGTGGGGGTTCGACGACCCCGCCGCCGCCCGGTGCCCCCGGTGTTCCGGGTGCGCAGTTTCCGCCGCCCTCGGGACCGGGTGCGCCCGGCGCCCCGGCGGGCGGGTACATGCCGACGCAGCTCGCGCCGCAGCAGGGCCCGCCCGGTGCTCCGCAGCCTCCCGGCCCTCCCGGCCCGCCCGCTCCGCCCGGGGCGACGCCGCCGCCCGGCGGTGACGTGCATCAGGCGGCCACGATGTTCGCGTCCCCGGGACAGGTGGGTCCGCCGGTCCCGCAGCCGCCGGGTCCGCCCGGCGTTCCCGGCGCGCCGCAGCCCCCCGGCCCGCCCGGTCCTCCTGGTGCGACGCCGCCGCCCGGTGCCGGTGCGCATCACGCGGCGACGATGCTCGCGGGCCCGGCGCAGATGGGCCCGCCCGGTGCTCCGCAGCCGCCCGGTCCGCCCGGTGCGCCCGGTCCGCCCGGTCCTCCTGGTGCGACGCCGCCGCCCGGTGCCGGTGTGCACCACGCGGCGACGATGCTGGCGGGTCCGGCGCAGATGGGCCCGTCCGCTCCGCGGCCGCCGGGTCCGCCCGGTCCGCCCGGCGGTTCGATGGGGGGCGTCCCCGGCCAGCTCCCGCCGCCCGGTCACACCCCGCCGCCGGCGGCGTACGGGTATCCGCAGGCGCCGGCCGGGCAGCCGACCGTGGGCCCCGGCTACCAGGCCGTGCTTCGCTACCGGGGTCCGGACGGCAGCGAGCAGCAGCTGATCCGCCGGTCGGCACCGGGCACCCCGCACCCGGAGTGGCAGATGCTGCACGAGCTGCGGGCGATGAACGTACCGCCGCAGCAGGTCATCGAGCTGCACACGGAGCTGGAGTCCTGTGAGCTGCCCGGTGGTTACTGTGCCCGGATGATCCGGGAGACCTGGCCGCAGGTGCGGATCACGAGCGTCGCCCCGTACGGCACCGATCACGCGAGCCGGCAGCAGGGCATGCAGCATCTGCTCACCCATCAGGGCGAGCTGCACCAGGTCGCGGACGGTCCGGCGCGGCCGGCGCCGGTCCGGGCGCCGTTGCCGCAGCTGCCGCCGGCGATGCCGGTGCCGCCGGAGGCCGTGGCGGAGGAGCTGCTGCAGACCTTCGGCCCGCAGGGGGTGCTGCGCTTCGATCAGCGTGCGGTGTCCCGGCAGGGGGTGCCCGAGGTCGTGGCACGGACCCTGGTCTGGGCGGGGCTGCCCGCCGACTTCGGGCCGTTCTTCTGGGCGCAGCCGGGTCAGCCCGTGGTGCCGACGCTGGCCGAGCTGGCCGCGCAGCGTCAGGTGCAGCCCGCGTCCGACGCGGGCTCGTACCTCGTGATGGGTTCGGACTTCGGCCGGGCGATCTGTGTGCAGTACGGGACGGCGAACATCGTGGCCGTGCCGGTGGAGGCGGGGCCCGGCGGTCAGTCGGTCGCGCCGCAGTTCGTGAACACCGGGCTGCCGGAGTTCACCCGGTCGCTGGCCCTGCTGGGCCGGATGTGGCGGCTGCGGTACGGGCTCAATCCGGAGCAGGCCGGCCGGTGGACGGTCGACTTCCAGGCGCAGCTCGTCGCACTGGACCCGGCGGCGCTCGCGTCGCCGGAGAGCTGGTGGTCGGTGCTGCTGGAGCAGATGTGGGACGGCTTGATCTGATCGTCGAACATCCGTAGTGCGTCATGGGGCGTGGTGCCCCGCTCCCGGCAGGATCCCTGCTGGGAGCGGGACACCACGCCTTCGTCGTCTGTGATGCCCATCGCTTCCGTCCGGAAAGCGTCGAAAGGATTCCGACTTCTCAGCCAATTGCCGCATCCTTGACCTATTGCTCGATGGTCGGGCCCGGAGAGTCGGAAAGAGGCGTCAAGGATGAGTTCTGCACCGGTGTCCGCGCACGGTTTCGTCGGCGTGCGCGGACGTGGCTACCGTCCGGAGCAGGTGGACCGCATGGTGGCGGAGCTGTCCGCCGAGCGGGACGGGGCCCAGGAGCAGGTGGCGCGGCTGACGGCGCTGGCGGAGGCGCTCATCGCGGAGTCCGCCCGGCTGGACGAGGCCGTCGCCGCGCTGGCGCCGCAGGACTACGCGTCGCTGGGCGAGCGGGCGCAGCAGATCCTGGCGCTCGCCGAGGGCGAGGCGGAGACGGTGCGGGGGGCCGCGCTGGAGGAATCGCACTCCTCGTGGGACGCGGCGGACGCGGCGGCGCGGGCCCTGCGCGAGTCGGCCCGTGCGGACGCGGAGGCGATGCGGGCGGCCGCGGTGGAGTACGCGGAGCGGGTGATCACGCAGGCGGAGGGTGCGGCCGGTGAGGCGCTCGCGGCGGCCCGGCTGGAGGCGGCGGGGGTGCGCGAGGAGGCGGATGCCGCGATGGAGGCGACCCGCAGCCGGACGGCCAGTGTGCTGGCGCATCAGGAGCAGGAGCACGCGGAGCGGTGGAAGGCGGCCGGGCAGGAGCTCGCGGACGCCGAGGCGGAGCAGTCGGCGCGGCACACGGAGCTGACCGGGCGGGCGGACGCCGTGCTTTCCGAGGCGCGGCGGGCGCTGGCCGAGGAGGAGGAGGCCGCGAGGCACGGTCAGGAGGACGCCGAGGCCCGGGGCGCCGAGCTGGTCGCGGCCGCCCGGGTCCGCGCGGAGCGGGTGGCGCGGGAGACGGAGCGGGTGCTGCGCGAGCACGAGGAGGGCCGCGAGGAGGTGCAGGCGCACATGGCGCACGTACGTAATTCGCTGGCGGCGCTCACCGGGCGGGTGACCCCGGCGGGGGACTGAGGGGCTTTGCTCGGGCCGGGCCCGTTCAGGGGCGCGGCCAGGGCTGTTTGGAGAGGTTCTCGATACCGCTGTTGAAGCGTTTGAGGTAGCCGGCGAAGGCCGCGATGTCCTCGTCCGGCCAGTCGTCCATGATCTGGTCCAGGGCGCGTACGACCCGTTCGCGCTCCTGGTCCAGGAGGGCGGCGCCCTTGTCGGTGATCCGGAATTTGCGGGCCATGCCGCCGTCGGGGTCGGCGATGCGTTCGGCCAGTCCGGCGCGGGTGGCCGCCGCGGTCTGGCGGTTGAGGGTCGATGTGTCGAGGCCGAAGGCCTCGCTCAGTTCGCCGTTGGACATGGGGCCCTGGATCCGGATGCGGCTCAGCAGGATGTAGGCGCTGCGCTCCATGAGGGCGTATTTGTGCCGTCCGCCCCGGTGGTGGGCGAGGTCGTGCCGCGCGAGCAGCATCTGCTCGTACTCCACTTCGTCCGTGGGCCTGGCCATGTCGCTGCGGCCTCCTGTTCTCCTGTGCCGGGGTCGGTTCGCGGGCCGGATACAGCTCGCGCTCAAGCGGCGTGCGCTCGGATGTCGTACGCACGAACGGTGGGCGCCGGCTCATGTTCTCATGCGGCATGCATCTAACACGTAGTGTGTATGACACATTAGGCATGTACGATGCACATCGTTATCAGGCGGACTGTCCGGCGAACTGTCCGGCGGGCCGTCCTGCGCACAGTCCAGTGAACTGTCCGGCGAACAGCCCGGCGGACCGGACGACGACCCCCTAGGAGTTCCTCCTCATGGATGCCCCCCAGCCGACAGCCAGAACGGGCGGTGTGGTCGCGACGCTCGCGTTCGCCGGCACCGTGGCGGCGGTCATGCAGACCCTGGTCACGCCGCTCATCGCGGAGCTGCCGCAGCTCCTCAACACGTCCTCCTCCAACGCCACTTGGGTGATCACCGTCACCCTGCTGGTCTCGGCGGTGTGCGTGCCGGTCTCCGGACGGCTGGGCGACCTGCTGGGCAAGCGCCGGATGCTGCTGGTGTGCGCGGTGCCGCTGTTCGTCGGCTCCGTGGTGTGTGCCCTCGCGTCCTCCGTCGTACCGATGATCATCGGGCGCGGTCTGCAGGGGGTGGGCATGGGCATGGTGCCGCTCGGCATCGCCCTGCTGCGTGACGTGGTGCCGAAGGAGAAGCTGAGCTCCTCCATCGCCCTGGTGAGCGCCTCGCTCGGCATCGGCGGCGCCCTCGGCCTGCCGATCGCCTCGGCGGTCGCCCAGTACGCGAGCTGGCGGGTGCTGTTCTGGGGCTCCGCGGTGCTGGCCCTCGCCATCTCCGCACTGATCTGGTTCCTGATCCCGGACGTCCCGGCCGGTGCCAAGGGCCAGCGCTTCGACGTGCCCGGCGCCCTCGGCCTGGCGGTCGGCCTGGTCTGCCTGCTCCTCGCCGTCTCCAAGGGCGCCGAGTGGGGCTGGACCTCCACGACGACGGTCGGTCTCTTCGTCGCCGCCGTCGTCGTTCTCATCGGCTGGGGCTTCTGGGAACTGCGGACCAAGGACCCGCTGGTCGACCTGCGCACCACCGCCCGCCCCCGGGTGCTCATCACCAACCTCGCCTCGCTCTTCGTCGGTTTCGGCATGTACGCGGGCATGCTGATCGCGCCTCAGCTGCTGCAGTTCCCCGAGGCCACCGGCTACGGGCTCGGCCAGTCGATGCTCGCGGCGGGCCTGTGGATGGCGCCCGGCGGCGTCATGATGATGATCGTGTCCCCGTTCGGCGGGAAGCTCACCGACGCGCGCGGCCCCAAGTTCACCCTGATCTCCGGAGTTGTGGTCATCGCCGCGGCCTACGGCCTGGGCATCCTCCTGATGGGCTCCGCCTGGGGTCTGATGCTCTTCCTGATGGTCAGCAGCAGCGGTGTCGGCCTCGCCTACGGCGCGATGCCCGCGCTGATCATGAGCGCTGTCCCGGCGTCCGAGACCGCCGCCGCCAACGGGTTCAACACCCTCATGCGCGCGCTCGGCACCTCGATCGGCGCCGCGGTCATCGGCGCGGTCCTCTCGCAGATGACGACGGAGGCGGGCGGCTTCAGCTTCACCTCCGAGGCCGGGTTCCGTACCGGCCTGATGTTCGGCTGCGGTGTCGCCGTCGTCGCCGCGGTGATCTCGGCGTTCATCCCGGCCGTTCGCGGCCCGGCCGCCGGCGAGAAGGCCGACGCGGTCGCCGCGCCCGAGGTGGCGCCGGCCAGGGGCTGACCCCGGCACAGCCGTCCGGGAGCCCGCCCCAGGGGCTGACCCCGGCACAGCCGTCCGGGGGCCCGCCGCACGCCCGGCTCACCGAGGAGCGCCGTCCGGCTCCTCGGTGAGGACCGGGAAGCGGCGCGGGGCCACGAACACCAGGACCAGCGGGGCGACGACGGCGGCGGCCGCCGCACCGGGGCAGACCCGGTCCACCGCGGCGTCGACCGCCCGCCGCAGGCAGTCCGTCGCCGCCGCGCCCATCGCCCCCGGGTCGTCCGGGGCATGCGAGACGGAGTCCAGGCCGCCGGGCAGTCCGGGGACGGGCGCCGCGGCGAGCCGGGCGGCCAGAACGCCGTTGGCCACCGCCCCGAAGAGCGCGGCGCCGATGCTCTGGCCCAGCTGCCGGCAGAAGAGCACGGACGCCGTCGTCGTACCGCGTTCGGCCCAGCCGGCGGTCGACTGGACGCCGACGATCAGCGGGAGCCGGAAGAGACCGAGCGCGGCGCCCAGGGCCTGTCTTCGGACTGCCGTCTGCAGGGCGACGCCATGCACGCACTCTCGCCGCACCGGCCCCACGTCCAGTCCATGGGGCCTGAGGCCGCCCCGCCGAGAGCACGCACCTGACACCGCGCGGCCGCCCGTCGGGCGCCAACGCACAGCATCAGGGCCGCGACGACGGGGCCGCGTCCGCGCGGTCTCGCGGGGGAGGGCCCGGAGCCGCCCCGCCCCGGCCCCGATATCGCTTCCGTGCCGCCACCCGCGCCGCTCACCAGGTTCCCTTCCCCATGCACGTACATTCCGACGCTGTCTCACCTGCGGCGTCCCCCCGGGCAGAGGGCAACAGCCCGGCATGCGCGGGCCGGTGGCCTCCACCCGGAGGCGTGGACCCGTGGGCGGGGCCCCTGAGAGACCTCTCCACCCGGGGGCCGAGACCCCTAGGGGGAGCTCCCTACTTCTGTGCAGGGACCGTTCCTCCCGGCGGACGACGTGCCCGGCCGGGCCCTCTCCGTAGCGTGTTTCACACACCGCGGGGGCGGTTGGCCGCAGGGGGCGGGGTGGGGAAAACCCCACCCGAAGACTGCGCTGGGCACCAGCGCGCCGGACCCCCTCGGGCCGACAGACTTCAGGGCAGACAGCGACCGTTCGGCGCTGACCGACATAGGAGATAAACCGTGACAACGGCTGTGACCATTCCCAGGCACGAAGGCACTGGAGGGCGTACGGCTGTTGCTGCGCGGGCGCGGCAGGTCGTCAAGGCGTACGGGGCCGGAGAGACCCGGGTCGTCGCCCTCGACCACGTCGATGTGGACATCGCACGCGGCCAGTTCACCGCGATCATGGGCCCGTCCGGCTCCGGCAAGTCGACGCTGATGCACTGCCTGGCCGGTCTGGACACCGTGACCTCCGGGCAGATCCACCTCTCGGAGACCGAGATCACCGGCCTCAAGGACAAGAAGCTCACCCAGCTCCGGCGGGACCGGATCGGGTTCATCTTCCAGGCCTTCAACCTCCTGCCGACGCTGAACGCGCTGGAGAACATCACGCTGCCGATGGACATCGCCGGCCGCAAGCCGGACGCCGCCTGGCTGCGCCAGGTCGTGGAGACCGTGGGCCTCTCCGAGCGGCTCAAGCACCGGCCGACCGAGCTCTCCGGCGGCCAGCAGCAGCGCGTCGCGGTGGCGCGGGCACTCGCCGCCCAGCCGGAGATCATCTTCGGTGACGAGCCGACCGGGAACCTGGACTCGCGGGCCGGCGCCGAGGTGCTCGACTTCCTGCGCAAGTCCGTGGACGAGCTCGGCCAGACCATCGTCATGGTCACCCACGACCCGGTCGCCGCCTCCTACGCGGACCGGGTGCTCTATCTCGCCGACGGACGCATCGTCGACGAGATGCTCAACCCCACCGCCGACCAGGTGCTGGACCGGATGAAGGACTTCGACGCGCGCGGGCGGACCTCATGACCGTCTGGAAGACCTCGATGCGCAACTTCTTCGCGCACAAGGGGCGGATGGCGCTCTCCGCCGTAGCCGTCCTGCTCTCGGTGGCGTTCGTGTGCGGCACGCTCGTCTTCACCGACACGATGAACACCACGTTCGACAAGCTCTTCGCCGCGACATCGGCCGACGTCACCGTCAGCCCCAAGACCGCCAAGGTCGACGACACCCCCGAGAACGGCAAGCCCGAATCACTGCCCGCCTCCGTCGTCGCGCGGGTCGCGAAGGCCGACGGGGTGAAGGAGGCCGAGGGCGCCGTCTCCAGCATGGCCGTCACGGTCGTCGACAGCCACAACAAGAACATGGGCTCCGACGGCGGCGCCCCCACCATCGCCGGCAACTGGACGCGCAACGACCTGCGTTCCATGGAGATCACCTCCGGCCACGCACCGCGCGGCCCGACCGAGGTGATGGTCGACGCCGATACCGCGGACAAGCACCACCTGAAGATCGGTGACGAGCTGCGCACCATCGCCGTCACCGGCGACGTCCGGGCCAGGATCAGCGGCATCGCCGCCTTCAAGGTCACCAACCCCGGTGCGGCGATCGTCTACCTCGACACCGCCACCGCCCAGCAGAAGCTGCTCGGCGCCCGCGACGTCTTCACCCAGATCTCCGTCACCGCCGAACCGGGCGTCAACGACACCCGGTTGAAGCAGAATGTCGCCACCGCCCTGAACGGTTCGGCCGCTTACAAGCTCCAGACCCAGAAGGAGGCCGCGGATTCCAACAAGGACTCCATGGGCTCGTTCCTCGACGTCATGAAGTACGCGATGCTCGGCTTCGCCGGGATCGCCTTCCTCGTCGGCATCTTCCTGATCGTCAACACCTTCTCGATGCTGGTGGCCCAGCGCACCCGCGAGATCGGCCTGATGCGGGCCATCGGCTCCAGCCGCAAGCAGGTCAACCGCTCCGTGCTCCTGGAGGCGGTGCTGCTCGGCATCGTCGGCTCGGTCCTCGGCGTCGCCGCCGGGGTCGGCCTCGCCGTCGGCCTGATGAAGGTCATGGGCGCGGTGGGCATGGAGCTGTCCACCCAGGACCTCACCATCGCCTGGACCACCCCGGTGACCGGCCTCGCGCTCGGCATCATCGTCACCGTGTTCGCCGCCTACATCCCGGCCCGCCGGGCCGGCAAGGTCTCCCCGATGGCCGCCCTGCGCGACTCCGGGACCCCGGCCGACGCCAAGTCCGGCTGGATCAGGGCCGGCATCGGCCTGGTCCTCACCGGCGGGGGCGCGGCGGCGCTGTGGGCGACCACCCAGGCGGACAAGTCGAGCGACGGCTCGCTCCTCCTCGGCCTGGGCGTGGTCCTCACCCTCATCGGCTTCATCGTGATCGGCCCGCTGCTCGCCGGTGTCGTGGTGCGCGCGCTCGGCGTCGTCGTACTGCGGCTGTTCGGCCCGGTCGGCCGGCTGGCGGAGCGCAACGCGCTGCGCAACCCGCGCCGCACCGGAGCCACCGGCGCCGCCCTGATGATCGGCCTCGCCCTGGTGGCCTGCCTCTCGGTGGTGGGCTCCTCCATGGTCGCCTCGGCCACCGACGAGCTGGACAAGTCCGTGGGCGCCGACTTCATCGTGAAGTCCTCCACCGGCCAGCTGATCGTCCCGCAGGCCGCGAAGGCCCTGACGACCGCACCCGGCATCGAGCACGTCACGAACTACAAGGTCCTCGGCGCGAAGCTCACCAACCCCGACGGTTCGACGACGGACGAGCACGTCACCGCCGCCGACCCGACGTACCCGCAGGACCTGCGGCGCGAGACCGTCGCCGGTGAGCTGTCCGCGGCCTACGGCAGGAACGCGATGTCGGTCGGGGACGAGTACGCCACCGCCCACGGCATCAAGGTCGGCGACACGATCACCGTCGCGTTCAAGGCAGGCGAACCGGCGAAGCTGAAGGTCGCCGCGATCACCTCGGACGACACGAGCGTGGACCAGGGCGCGATGTACATGAACACCGCGACGGCCCAGCGGTACGTCCCCGCCGACAAGATGCCCAAGAACGTGATCATGTTCGCCAAGGCGCAGGACGGCAAGGAGAAGGAGGCCTACGCCGCCCTCAAGACCTCGCTCGCCCAGTACCCGCAGTACAAGGTGCAGAACCAGGCCGACTTCAAGCAGGACCTGAAGGACCAGATCGGCCAGCTCCTGAACATCGTGTACGGCCTGCTCGCCCTGGCGATCATCGTCGCGGTCCTCGGTGTCGTGAACACCCTGGCCCTCTCGGTCGTCGAGCGGACCCGCGAGATCGGCCTGATGCGCGCCATCGGCCTCTCCCGCCGCCAGCTGCGCCGGATGATCAGACTGGAATCCGTGGTCATCGCCCTGTTCGGCGCCCTGCTCGGCCTCGGGCTCGGGATGGGCTGGGGCACCTCGGCCCAGAAGCTGCTGGCCCTGGAGGGCCTCGGCGTCCTGGAGATCCCGTGGCCGACCATCATCACGGTCTTCGTCGCCTCGGCCTTCGTCGGACTGTTCGCCGCCCTGGTCCCCGCGTTCCGGGCCGGCCGGATGAACGTCCTGAACGCCATCGCCACGGACGGGTGAGGAGGAGCTCACCCCGCACTGAGACACCGCCGGCCCCGGGACGCTCCTCCAGCGCCCCGGGGCCGGACCCGTCTCCACGGCCGCCGCGCGCGGCCCGTCCCGGGCACGGAATCAGGCCGTACGGGGCGCTCCGCACCGATCGCGGGAGCGGCTGTCCGAGCGGAGTCGTACGCTGGAGAGCACCCCGGCCCGCCCGGGGGGCGGTTCCTGGATCAGCCCGGAATCCACCCCCCGCACGTGTCGGGCCCTTCGCGTTGCCCCCTGGCAGCAGCCGGCTGCCGGACCCTCGCCCTCGTTACCCGGACGGAAGCCCTTCATGAGCCTGCACGGTCTGCTGGATGTCGTCGTACGTGACCCGGCACTGTCCGAAGCGGTGCAGGCCGCCGGCGACGGCCACCGGATGCACATCGACCTGGTGGGACCGCCGGCCGCCAGGCCCTTCGCGGTCGCCGCGCTGGCCAGGGACGCCGGACGGACCGTGCTCGCCGTCACCGCGACCGGACGCGAGGCCGAGGACCTCGCGGCGGCGCTGCGCACGCTGCTGCCGCCGGACACGGTCGCGGAGTACCCGTCCTGGGAGACGCTGCCCCACGAGCGGCTCTCGCCGCGCTCCGACACCGTGGGGCGCCGCCTCGCCGTGCTGCGGCGCCTGGCGCACCCCAGGCAGGACGACCCGGAGACCGGGCCGGTCTCCGTCGTCGTCGCGCCGGTGCGTTCCGTGCTCCAGCCGCAGGTCAAGGGGCTCGGTGACCTGGAGCCCGTGGCGCTGCGGATCGGCCAGAGCGCCGACCTGGGGGAGACGGTCGAGGCGCTCGCCGCCGCCGCGTACTCCCGGGTCGAGCTGGTCGAGAAGCGCGGCGAGTTCGCGGTGCGCGGCGGCATCCTGGACGTCTTCCCGCCGACCGAGGAACACCCGCTCCGGGTGGAGTTCTGGGGCGACGACGTCGAGGAGATCCGCTACTTCAAGATCGCCGACCAGCGGTCCCTGGAGATCGCCGACCACGGGCTGTGGGCGCCGCCCTGCCGCGAGCTGCTGCTGACCGACCAGGTCCGCGAGCGGGCCGCCGCACTCGCGGAGCAACACCCCGAGCTGGGCGAACTCCTCAACAAGATCGCCGAGGGCATCGCGGTGGAGGGCATGGAATCGCTCGCCCCGGTCCTCGTCGACGACATGGAACTGCTGATCGACGTGCTGCCCGAGGGCTCGATGGCCGTGGTCTGCGACCCCGAGCGGGTCCGCACCCGGGCCGCGGACCTGGTCGCCACCAGCCAGGAGTTCCTGGAGGCCTCCTGGGCGGCCACCGCGGGCGGCGGCGAGGCCCCGATCGACGTCGGCGCGGCCTCGCTGCGCGGCATCGCGGACGTCCGCGACCGGGCCCGCGAGCTGGAGATGATGTGGTGGTCGATCTCCCCGTTCGCCGCCGACGAGGACCTGACGCAGACATATGCCGCCGGCACGGCGGGGGACACCCTCAAGCTCCGGATGCACGCCCCGGAGGCGTACCGGGGCGACACCGCCCGCGCCCTCGCGGACACCAAGGGCTGGCTGGCCGACGGCTGGCGCACGGTGTACGTCACCGAGGGCCAGGGCCTCGCCTCGCGCACGGTGGAGGTGCTGGGCGGCGAGGGCATCCCGGCCCGTCTGGACGCCGACCTGGGCGAGATCTCGCCGTCCCTGGTCCACGTCTCCTGCGGCGCCATCGACCACGGGCTCGTCGACCCGGAACTGAAGCTCGCCGTCCTGACCGAGACGGACCTGACCGGCCAGCGCACCGCCATCAAGGACCTGGGCCGGATGCCGGCCCGCCGCCGCAAGAGCATCGACCCGCTGACGCTGGAGACGGGCGACTACATCGTCCACGAGCAGCACGGCGTGGGCCGCTACATCGAGATGGTGCAGCGCACGGTGCAGGGCGCCACCCGCGAGTACCTCCTGGTCGAGTACGCCCCCGCCAAGCGCGGCCAGCCCGGCGACCGGCTCTACATCCCGACCGACCAGCTGGAACAGGTCACCAAGTACGTCGGCGGTGAGGCGCCCACGCTGCACCGGCTCGGCGGCGCCGACTGGACCAAGACGAAGGCCCGCGCCAAGAAGGCCGTCAAGGAGATCGCCGGCGACCTGATCAAGCTCTACGCGGCCCGGATGGCGGCCCCCGGTCACGTCTTCGGCCCGGACACCCCCTGGCAGCGCGAACTGGAGGACGCCTTCCCGCACGCGGAGACGCCCGACCAGCTCTCCACCATCGCCGAGGTCAAGGAGGACATGGAGAAGTCCGTCCCCATGGACCGGCTGATCTGCGGCGACGTCGGCTACGGCAAGACGGAGATCGCGGTGCGCGCGGCCTTCAAGGCGGTCCAGGACGGCAAGCAGGTCGCCGTCCTCGTCCCCACGACCCTCCTGGTCCAGCAGCACTTCGGCACGTTCACCGAGCGGTACGCCCAGTTCCCCGTCAACGTGCGGGCGCTGAGCCGCTTCCAGTCCGAGGCCCAGTCCAAGTCGACGCTCGAAGGGCTGCGCGAGGGCTCCGTCGACCTGGTCATCGGCACCCACCGGCTGTTCTCCTCCGAGACGAAGTTCAAGGACCTCGGCCTGGTCATCGTTGACGAGGAACAGCGCTTCGGCGTCGAGCACAAGGAGCAGCTGAAGAAGCTCCGCGCCAACGTGGACGTCCTCACCATGTCCGCGACGCCCATCCCCCGTACGCTCGAAATGGCGGTGACCGGCATCCGCGAGATGTCGACGATCACCACCCCGCCCGAGGAGCGCCACCCCGTCCTCACCTTCGTCGGCCCCTACGAGGAGAAGCAGATCGGCGCGGCCATCCGCCGCGAACTGCTCCGCGAGGGCCAGGCGTTCTACATCCACAACCGCGTCGAGTCGATCGACCGGGCCGCCGCCCGGCTGCGCGAGATCGTCCCCGAGGCGCGGATCGCCACAGCACATGGTCAGATGTCCGAACAGGCCCTGGAGCAGGTGGTGGTGGACTTCTGGGAGAAGAAGTTCGACGTCCTGGTCTCCACCACGATCGTCGAGTCCGGCATCGACATCTCCAACGCCAACACCCTGATCGTGGAGCGCGGCGACAACTTCGGCCTTTCCCAGCTCCACCAGCTGCGCGGCCGGGTGGGCCGGGGCCGGGACCGCGGCTACGCCTACTTCCTCTACCCGCCGGAGAAGCCGCTCACCGAGACGGCCCACGAGCGCCTCGCCACGATCGCCCAGCACACCGAGATGGGCGCGGGCATGTACGTGGCCATGAAGGACCTGGAGATCCGCGGCGCCGGAAACCTCCTGGGCGGCGAGCAGTCGGGCCACATCGCGGGCGTCGGCTTCGACCTGTACATCCGCATGGTCGGCGAGGCGGTCGCCGGCTACCGGACCGCGCTGGAGGGCGGCGGCGAGGAGGAGGAAGCGCCGCTGGAGGTCAAGATCGAGCTCCCGGTCGACGCGCACATCCCGCACGACTACGCCCCGGGCGAGCGGCTCCGCCTGCAGGCCTACCGCTCGATCGCCTCGGCCACCTCGGAGGAGGACATCCGGGCGGTCCGCGAGGAGCTCACCGACCGCTACGGCAAGCTCCCGGAAGCGGTCGAGAACCTCCTCCTGGTGGCCGGCCTGCGCATGCTGGCCCGCGCCTGCGGCGTCAGCGACATCGTGCTCCAGGGCCAGAACATCCGCTTCGCCCCGGTGGAACTGCGCGAGTCGCAGGAGCTCCGCCTGAAGCGCCTCCACCCCAAGACGATCATCAAGCCGGCCCTCCACCAGATCCTGGTCCCGCGCCCGACGGCCGGCCGGATCGGCGGCAAGCCGGTGGTGGGCCGCGAACTCCTGGCGTGGACGGGGGAGTTCCTGACGACGATCCTGGGGTCGTGAGGGGGCGGGCCGCGGGGCGGGAGTCCCGGAGGGGGTTCCTCAGGTGCGCCGGGCGGCCGGCAGATCCGCAGGAGTGAGCGTCAGGTCCGGGCGCGGGCGCCCTCTTCGGCGCCCGCCGGGCACACGGCCGGCACAGGGGCCGCCGGCGTACCCGGCACGGCTGTCCGGGCCTCGGCGAGCCCGGACAGCTCACGGTCGCTGAAGCGCTTGGCCTCACGCCACTTGACGGAGCCGAGAGGGAGCACGCGCTTCCCCGATGCGGCGGGGGTGACGATGCCGTACTCAGCGATGTGAGAGTTGACTCTCACACATTGTGAGAGGATGCTCTCACGTCATGGACTCCAGTAACCGCATGGGCGATATCGAGATCACCGACCCGCAGGCGATGCGGGCACTGGCGCATCCGGTGCGGCTGGCGATCCTCGATCACCTACGCCGGGACGGGCCGGCCACCGCGACCGAACTCGCACCGGACGTGGGGGCGACCCCGTCGGTGACCAGCTGGCATCTGCGCCACCTCGCGAGCTTCGGGCTGGTCCGCGACGCCGAACCCGGCCCGGACCGCCGGCAGCGACGATGGGAGGCGGTGGCGCGGGGCTTCCGGTTCGAGGAGCCGCAGGACCCGGCGGACGTCGAGGGCCGGTCGGCGGCGCGCGAACTGTCGCGGCAGATGTTTCTGCGTCACGCGGACGCCCCGGCCCGCTGGGTCGATGAGGTCGAGCCCGTACTCGATCCGGCGTGGCGCGGTCCGGCCGGGCTGGCCGACACCCGTGTCACGGTCTCGGCCGAGGAACTCGCGGCCATCCAGGACGGGATCGAGCGGATTCTCGCGCCGTACGTCACGCGCGACCCGGCCGACCGGCCCGCCGGAAGCCGTGGCGTACGGCTGATGCGCTACGTCCTGCCGGAAGCAGCCGGAGAGCAGAGCCAGGCGGAGGCGGACCGGCAGGTGGACCACGGAGAGGTACGGCAGGCGGACCGCCGGACACAGGGAGCGGACCGCCGGGAAGAGCGGCAGGCGGACCGCCGGGCAGGGCGGCGGAAGCCATGAGCGACGAGGGCCTGCCGCCCGCGATATCCCTGTGGCGCGATCGCCGGTTCGCCCGCTTCTGGGCCGGCAACTCGGTCTCGCAGTTCGGCGACCGGATCACCGAGCTGGCCCTGCCCCTGATCGCGATCGGCGCGCTGGACGCCTCGGCCAACCAGGTGGCGTGGCTGACCGCGCTCATCTGGACCCCCAACCTGCTCGCGATCCTCCTGGGCGCCTGGGTGGACCACCAGGCACACAAACGCCGCCTGATGATCCTCGCCGACCTCGTGCGCGCCGCGGTGCTGCTGAGCCTGCCGGCGGCTCAGCTGCTGGGGGCGGTGACGCTCACGCACCTGTATGCCGCGGCCTTGCTGACGGGCGCCGCCGGGGTGCTGTTCAACACCGCCTATCCGCCGTTCTTCGTGCGGCTCGTGCCGCGCGCCTCCTATGTGGACGCGAACAGCAAGCTCAGCGCCAGCCGTTCGGCCTCCTACGTCGCAGGTCCCGCGATCGGCGGCGCGCTGGTCCAGGCGCTTACCGCACCCGTCGCCCTCGTGGTGGACGCCCTGACCTTCCTGGTGTCGGCGGTCCTGATCGGCCGGGTCCGGGTCGAGGAACCGCCGGCGGCCACCCGGGGCGCATCCGGGACCTCCCTGCTGCGGCGGTCCAGGGAGGGCCTGGCGTTCGTCGTCCGTCACCCGGTGCTGCGGGCGAGCCTCGGCTGCGCGGCCACCGTCAACTTCTTCACCTTCGTCGGAGGCAGCGGCCTGCTCGTGCTGTTCGCCAGCCGGAGCCTCGGACTGTCGGCAGGCGTGATCGGCCTCGCCCTCGGGGCCGGCGCGACCGGAGGCCTGCTCGGCGCGGTGTGTGCACCCGCGATCTCACGACGGCTCGGCATGGGGCGCAGCATCGCCGTGGGCGCCGTGCTCTTCCCCGCACCGATCGCCATCGCCGCCGCGGCGGACGGCCCGCTCTGGCTCCGCGCGGGGGCGCTCGCCGCGTCGCAGTTCCTCGCCGGCTTCGGCGTCATGCTGTTCGACGTCAACCTCAACTCCCTCCAGGCCGCAGTCATCCCCGATCACATGCGCAGCCGGGTCGCGGGTGCGTACAGCACGGTCAATTACGGGACGCGCCCCGTCGGCGCCATCGTCGGCGGCGTGCTCGCCACGCTCGTCGGGTTGCGACCGACACTCCTGGTGGCCGCCGTCGGGGGAGCCCTGTCGCTGCTCTGGCTGCTGCCGTCCCCGATCCCCCGGATCCGTTCACTGGACCCGGGGGCGCTTGCGGGCGTGATCGGGAACGCGGATGACGGCAGCCGGCGGGCGTCCCCTTGAGCCACCGGTCACGGGGCCTGCCGACTGCGGGTCCGGCTCCGGTCGCAGGCCCGCCGGCTCGGTGCGGGGGCTTGGCCCCGGCGCGGGCGGGGTCTTGAAGGCCAGCCACACGGTCTTGCCGACGATGTGATCAACGACGCCGAAGTCATCGGCGAGACCGCGCACGAGGTGTAACCCGCGCCCTGAGCAGGAGTCGTCGTCGGGGTGCTGCACCACCGGACGGCCGGGCCCGCTGTCGCGGACCTCCAGCCGCACCAGTTCCTCGGTCCGGTGGATTTCGACGCTGAACTCGCGGCCGGCCGGTGCCCCGTGAAGCAACGCGTTGGTGGCGAGCTCTGACACGCACAGCCGTATGTCCTCGACCAAGGGGCGGAGATCCCACTGGAGAAGGACGCCGGTGACGAAGTCGCGTGAGGCACCAACGGAGGTGCGCCTGCGGGAAAAGCGTCGTTGCTGAGACAGGGACACGGTGTTTCACCGCCTTGCTCGCGGAACGTAACGTAGCGGTGACTGTACTGCTATTCATGAAAAGCGGCAAGATTTGACTGGTGCCGGGAGCGCCCGAGTCGCCTACCGTGTGATGCGGCAGGCCGGTGTTGGCGTTGGTGATGGCTGCGGAGGAGAACGGCATGGGCGACAGTGAATGGATCAGCGCTTCGGTGCCCTACCTCGCCGCGACTTCCGGGGCTCCAGGTGACGCGTGGGGTGCGGAGGCCGCCGCCGAGGGGCGTCGTGGCAGCCAGCGCATTGTTCAGGCGGGCGAAGTGGAGGCACCGGAACATGTCGCTGAGCTGCTGGGGCTGCCCGCCGGGCAGCGCGTCGTCGCCCGGCGCAGGATCATGTATCTCGACGGTGAGCCGTGCGAGTTGACGGACACGTACTATCCCGTGGACATCGCGGGCGGCACGGGTCTGGCCGGCGTCCGGAAGATCGCGGGCGGGGCGATCAGGCTGCTCGCGGACCTGGGTCACGTGGGAGTCCGCGTGCGAGAGGAAGTGACCGCGCGCCCGGCGACCGGGCAGGAGCGGGAACAACTGTGCCTGGCGGAAGGGGAACCCGTGCTGCAACTCACCCGGCTCACTCTGGACGACTCTGGCAGGGCCATTCAGGCAGACGTCATGGCGATGCCGCCGCGACGCCAGAAGCTGCGGTACGAGATCAGGATCGGATGACTGTGCCCAGAACCGAAGCGGATGCCGTCGACCGCCGTTCACTGCACGAACGGATCGCGGCCGACCTCAGGGACCAGATCATGGGCGGAGATCTCGCTCCCGGCGCCCGCCTGCCGTCCACCGTGCACCTCAAGGAACGGTTCAACGCCTCGAACGCCACCGTGCAGAAGGCCCTGCTGCTACTCAAAGAAGAACAATTGGTAATCGGCAAGGCCGGTGCCGCGGTAACGGTCCGCGAGCATCGCCAGCGAACCGTCCGCCCGGCCTCGTACATGGCACCGGCAGGTTCGGGGGAGCCGTACCGCTGGCTGGCCGAGGCGACCAGGGCGGGCTCCCGTGCGCACAGCACACTGCTTGAGGTGGCCGAGTGCGAACCTCCCGCAGATGTTGCGGAGGCCCTTCGCCTGCCGGAGGGCGGCACCGCGCTCCTGCGGCGTCAGCTCCTCGTGGTCGACGGCGAACCGGTCGAACTCGTGGCGTCGTACTACCCGCTGGACATCGTCGCCGGCACGGCGATGACGGTGCGCCGGAAGATCCCGGGCGGGACACCCACGCTGCTCGCGGAGCTGGGCCACCCGCCGCGGCTCAGCGTGGACCGGGTCTCGGCGCGGGTGCCTACGCAGGATCAGTACCAGGCGCTCCGGCTGCCCGGTGGGCTCCCGGTCCTGCGAACGCTGCGCGTTGTCTACAGCGAGGCCGCACGGCCCATCGAAGTGACCGTCATGGTGAAGGCCGGCCATCTGTACGAGCTGCAGTACGAGTTCACGGCGGAGTGAGCGGGGCCGGCTTGCCGATGAGGGGCAGGGGCTCTTCCCGGGCGGGAGTCAGCCGGCCCCGTCCGCCTCGAACATCGACGCGGCCAGCGACCGGAACACCTCCTCCGGGTCCCGGTCGCCCACCGCGCCGCCCAGGTTGCCGCTCAGCAGCAGGGTTGCGAAGCCGTGGGCCAGGGACCAGGCGGCGGTGCCCGTGAGCCGGGGGTCCCCGCCGCGGCGGGCGGCGGGGAGTGTGCTGACGCCCGTTCGCAGTTCGACCGAGGCCCGGAGCTTCGCGGCCACCAGGTCCGGGTCGTCCTCGCGGCAGAGCTCCGGCTGGAACATGACCTGGAAGTGCGCCGGGTGCCCGGTGGCGAACCGCACGTACCGCACCCCGCGCTCGCGCAGGTCCGGGGCGTCGGCCAGGGCGTCGGCGAAGAGCTCGTAGCCCTCGGCGGCGATGGCGGTGAGCAGGCCCGTGCGGTCCTTGAAGTGGTGGGCGGGGGCGGCGTGGGAGACGCCGGCCCGGCGGGCCAGGTCGCGCAGGCTCAGCGCGCCGGGGCCCTCGGTGCGGATGACGTCGAGCGCGGCGGTGAGGACGGCCCGCCGCAGATCGCCGTGGTGATAGGTGCCGGTGCTCGTCATGACAGCAGATTACGCGGAATCTAGGCATTGACAAGTTAGGGGGCGGGGCGCACTGTGGGCATCTAGTCACTGGCAAGATTCGTGTCACGGAAGGCGGAGACATGTCCGACGAGCTGGGTCGCGCACGGCAGATGTGGCACCTCCTGGAGCCCCTGCACGCTGTTGTCTACTACGCGCCGGAGGCCTTCGAGGAGGCCGCCGCGCTCGGCTACCGGACCGACGAGCGCTGGCCGAGCTACTTCGCCTGGCGGGCCGCGCCGCTCGGGGACGCGGACGCGGCCCGGGTCGCCGGGACCTTCTACAGCTTCAGCCCGGCCATGGTGGACGAATACGTGCCCGCCGTCTGGTCCGTCGCCCCGTCCGCCGCCGTGCTCGCGGCCCGCACCAGGGCCGTCGACCGCACGTACCGGACCCTGCTGGGGGAGGCGTGCGACGCTCCGGACACCGTCGAGGCCGTCGAGCTCCTGCGCCGCGTCACGGACGCCGCCGACACGACGGGCCGCCCGCTCGCCGCGGCCAACGCCGCCCTGCCCCGGCCGGACGAACCCCACCTCGCGCTCTGGCGTGCGGCGACCGTCCTGCGCGAGCACCGCGGCGACGGCCACCTCGCGGCGCTCGCCGGCGCCGGGCTCGACCCGGTCGAGTTACTGGTCTCCTTCGCGGCTGTCGGCGCGGCGGCACCCGAGGTGTTCGCGAGCCGGGGGTGGAGCGATCAGGAGTGGGAGGCGGCCCGTCAGAGGCTTCTGAAGCGGGGGCTGTTGACGCCTGACGGTACGGCTACGGAGGCGGGACGGGCGCTGCGCGGCGAGGTCGAGCGGCGTACGGACGAGGCGGCCGCCGCCCCCTGGCGGGTGCTCGGGAGTCAGGAGCGGGAGCGGCTCGTGGAGTTGCTCGGCCCGTTGTGGGTGGCGGCGATCGGGTCTGGGATGCTGCCCTCCGAGACGACGCTGGGCATCGGGAAGGTGTGATCCGGAGCGCATCCGGGGCGCAGGGCGGTCATGAACACGTCCTAGCGGGGAATACATCCGTAGAATAACCGAGTTGATTCGGCTTTCTCCCCGTCAGGACGGCTTCGAGTGATATCTCCCCGCACATACCGAGTGATGGTGCCCGCCCTCGGAGTGGCCGCCGTGCTGGCCCTGGCGGGCTGCGACCCCGAGAAGGTCACGTCCGGTGCCGAGTCGCCGGGCGCCGGCTCGAACGGCGGCGGCCCGGTCACCGCCTTCGGCGCCAGGCCGCTCGACAACGCCGACGGCACGAAGGCCGGCCTGGCGCCCCTCACCTCCGACAAGGACCGGGCGGCGGCCCGCAAGGTCATCGAGAAGGTCGCCACCAAGGGGCGCGGCCCGAAGACCGGCTACGAGCGCGACAAGTTCGGGTACGCCTGGAAGGACTCCGTCGACCACGTGCCGCTGTCCCACAACGGCTGCGACACCCGCAACGACCTGCTGGCCCGGGACGGCAAGAAGGTCGAGTTCAGGTCGGGTTCGAAGTGCGTGGTCGCCTCGATGACCCTCAAGGACCCGTACACCGGCAAGACCATCGAGTGGCGCAAGCAGCAGGCCACCAAGGTCCAGATCGACCACGTCATGCCGCTGTCGTACGACTGGCAGATGGGCGCCGCCCACTGGAACGAGTCCAAGCGGCAGCAGATCGCCAACGACCCGCTCAACCTCATCCCGGTGGACGGCCCGGCCAACAACGCCAAGCGCGACTCGGGCCCGGCGTCCTGGCTGCCGCCGTACAAGCCGGTGCGATGCTCGTACGCGCTGCGGTTCGCGCAGGTCTCGCTGAAGTACGAACTCCCGGTCACCACCGCCGACAAGAAGGTCATGCTGGAGCTGTGCGGCGGCTGAGGGCCGTGCGAAAACCTCTGGGCGAAAGCTCGGCGGCCCCACCGGATCTGATTCCTGTGGGGCCGCCGGGGCGCTGTGCGGATTTTCCTACCTGGCGGATACTTCGTTCACTTCGGGCCGCCTGGCGGGTGGCAATATCTGCCCACCTCGATTTCCGGAAATGTAAAGCGCCTCATCTGAATCATGCCTCAATGGTCTTCATCCGAGGTCATGGATCTCTCTGCTGCGGGTCGCAGCGCGTGGATCAGGGCACACACGTTATCGGAAATTCTCTTCCAGGAATCCCCTTCTCCCAGAAAGTGCACGCTTGGATTGGTGAAGGATCCCCTGTAATCCAGCACGAAGGGAAGATCGGGTCCGAGGTTCCCGATTATTACAGTATTCAGCCGCGACATGGTGCCTGGCATCGGGCGCGCCTCGGATGTGCCGAGATAGCATTGCAAAGTCTCTTCATCGAGCTCTTCGCGCCACCATGTGGTCATCCCGGTCATCTGGGAAATCGAATGGAAGCGGGGGCGGACGGGGGCCTGGCCAAACACCGCCTCGATTCGTGGGGAGTTGGCCAGATCCGCCCAGCTGCCATTCTTGATTGATTCGACCAGGCAGGCAGGGAGAGGCAGGCTGAATACCGACTCGCTGAATTCTGCTTCGCCGTTCATCTGGACCTCACCTGCCTGCCCGTGGCGCCGGCTATCGCATCCATTATCGCCTGTCTTCCCTCGAGAGGGGCCACGGGATCGCCATGGTTTCTTCGATTCACACTTCGTGAGAACCAGGCCACGGATATGCCGTCCTCCTCAAGGAATATATTGAATGCGACCGTGTCCCTGGAGCCCCTGAAGTGCCAGAAGTTGACTTCCCCGTGCCCTCCTTGCGACAGGACGGCATTCGGGAATCTCGAGGGATCCTTGTCGTCAATGCTCAGGCGGGCATAAAACACTCCGTCATTTGGGTCGTAGACTCCACTGTAAACGTCCCCTGTTGCAGCCTGGGAGAGTTCTGCCGAGTTATCGAACCCGTCCGCGTTGGAGATTATGTTCTCGTTGCAGTTGTGAACGAGGATCGATGTGGCCCTCGCCACAACATAGTAGGTGTGGACGTTGCCGACGGTCATGTTGTGGACGGTGGTGTCCTGGACCGTCCAGCGGGCGATCGCCGTGATCTGGACGTGCGTCCCCGCGCTGGTGCGGAGCCATTCGCCGGGCTTGAGGTCCGTGGCCTTGATCCAGGCGTTCAGTTCGGGGACCCAGAAGGGGTGGCCGTCGGTCGCGGTGACCTGGGCCGTTCTGGTGCCCTTCTTGCCGTCGGTGTCGATCGTGACCCTGACCAGGTGCTTCAGGCCCTGGCCCTTGATCTCGGCCGTGACCGTCTCGGTCCGGGTCTCACCGGTTGCCGGGTCGGTCGTGACGACCTTGTCGCCGGCCCTGACCTTCTCGATCGGCTTCGTCGAGCCGTCGGCCATCAGGACCTTGGTCCCCGGCACGAAGCTGTTGCACGTCCCGCCGGACTCGCCCGATGCCTCGGCCTTGCCCGAGCCGCCGCCGCCACTGGATCCGCCGCTGCTCTTGGTGGATCCGCCGGACTTGCCGCCCGGCTTCGAGCCGCCGCTGCCACCGCCGCCCTTGCCACCGCCGCCGCCGTGGGCCGACACCTTCGGGGCAGCCTTGGCCTGGGCCCTCTTCTGGACCGGGTTGCCGGTCTTCTTCGCGGCCGCGAGTGCCTTGTCGGCGGTTCTCTTCGCCGCCTCGGCCGCCTTCTTCTTGGCTCGCTGCGCCGCCAGCTTCTTGGCCCGCTCGATCGCCAGCTTCTTCGCCCGTAGCGCCGCCGCCTCGGCGGCCTTCGCCGCCTTGAGGACGATCTGGGCTGCCTTCTTCGCCGCCTGGAACGACTCGACGGCCTTGATCGTGCGCTTGACCGCCTTGATCACCGAGGGGATCTTGCCGAGCTTCGTCCAGGGGATGGCGTCGACCGCGATGCTGACGCACGACCACATGTCACCGCCGAAGCAGGCCATGGCGTCGTTGATGCCGATGAAGTCCTTCAGCGTCTCCCATGCCACGGCGAGGATCACCGAGGTCATGGACTTGCCCATCATCGACTGCGCCTGCGCGACCTGTGCCGCTGACAGGCCCGCGCCGGCCAGCGCCGCGGCCCGTTCGGTCGCCGAGAGAGAGATGGCCAGACCCGTGGGGTCGGACATCGTCACCGGGTTGTTGTGCGCGTAGGCGTACCCGTTGGACTGCAGTACGTCGTTGAGGTCCACCACCGGGTCGGCGGACAGGAAGCGTCCCACCACCGGGTCGTAGAGGCGGGCGCCCAGTGGGACGAAGCCGGACGCGTTGTCCTCGGAGGCGCCCAGGAAGCCGGTGTGCGCCCGGAGGCCGGCGCCGACCGTGTCCGCGCCGCGCTGGTTGCCGAACGGGTCCTGTTTGCGGATCCGTACCTGCATTCCGCCGTCCAGGGCGACCTCGGCATAGGTGCTGCCCTGGTGGTCACCGGTCTGGGCGACGAGCCGGTCGGCGCTGTGGCCGTTGGCGTAGCGCATGACCGCGCCGCCGGGAGCGGCGTAGGTGCGCTGGGTGGTGACCAGGACGCCGCCCTGCTGGACGGTGACCTCGGCCTCGCCCAGGTACAGCGTGGCCTGCTTCCCCTTGATCGTCAGCAGGCGGGAGCCGTCGGGGCCGTAGATGTGACGGGTGTCGTTCTGCGGCGCCCACAGCTGTTCGGCCTTCGTGCTGTCGCAGGAGGCCAGTACGACGGCGGTGGTATCGGCCGAGTCGGCGTTCTTGACGGACAGGCACAGTGCCGAGGCGACGTGGATGAGCTGGCCGGAGGCGTTCCGCTTCAGTTCCTGGCCGGCCGAGCCGTCGCACTTCTGGATCTGGACCGCGGACCCGGCGGTGGTGCCGGTGGGCTGGACACACCACTTGCCGTAGATGTCGAGCGTGCCCCGGTCGGGGTCGGTCGGTGCCTTCCCCGGGGTGGGGGTGAAGCGCCAGTCCTGCGCCTGGGAGGAGTTGCAGGAGTACAACTCGACCGGCGTCCCCGCCACCGCGGCACTGTTGGTGAGGTCGAGACACTTGTCGGCGAGGCCCACGTACGGGGTCTTGCCGCCGGCGCCCGCGCCCTTGATGCGGTCGACCTTGCCGTCGTACGTCCAGGTCAGGTCCTGCTTGTCACCGTTCTCCAGGGACGTGACGGACTTGGTCTCACCGGTCAGCTCGTACAGCCGCTCCGCCTCGGCCTTGACCTGGGCGCCGGCCGGTGTGGTGTAGGTCTTCGACACCTTGGCCAGCGTGTGCGGCTGGGTGCCGTCCGCCTTGCCGTAGGTATAGGTGCTGGTGGCGTCCTTGCCGGTGTCGCCGGTGAGGTCCTTCTCGGTCAGCTTGGTGCGGTTGCCGAGCAGGTCGTACTCGTACTCCTGCCAGTAGCCGGAACCGTCCTTGCCGGCGGCCACGGCGACCGATCCGGCGCTGTCCTTCGGGCCGGTGCAGGCGCTCTGGTCCTTGGCGGTCCAGGCGGTCTTCAGCTGGCCCAGCGGGTCGTAGACGAAGCACTGCCGTTCGTCGATGCCGGTCGCCGCCTCCTGGATCGAGGTGACGTTTCCGGCCGGGTCGTAGGTGTACGAGCGCTTGGAGACGAGATTGCCGGGGACCACCGACTGGTCGCCGCTCTGCTCGCGGTAGACCTGCTGGTCCTTCAGCTCGCCACTCGACTCGTCGAACGTCGACTGCGTCCACACCCGGTAGGGCTGGGCGCCAAGCGTGGAGCGCAGCACCTGGCCGTAGGGGTCGTAGACCGTTTCGGCGCCGTACCAGTCCTTGCCGGAGACCGACAGCGGCTTGCCGTCCTCGTTGTAGCGGACGACGAGCTTCTCCGCGTCGAACGCGCCGACCTTCGGCAGCGTGGAGCTCTCCAGTACGCCGTCGGCGGCGTAGTCGTAGGAGTACGTGTACGACTTGTCCAGGCCCCACGTGTCGGCCAGCGTGGCCGGCAGGCTCAGCGTGGTGGACGTCGGCTGGTAGTCCTTGGTGTAGCCGTCGACCTTCTGCGTGTAGGCCTGGCCGTCGGTGTAGCGGGTGGCGGTGGAGGGCAGGCCCTTGCCGCCGGGGGCCAGGTCGTAGCCGTAGTCGGCCAGGAGGGTGCCGCTCGCGTCGTTCAGCCGCTGCTGGGTGGGCCGCGACAACTGGTCGTAGCCGTTCCAGACGGTGATGCCGCGGGCGTTCTTCGTGGTGAGGACGCGGTCGTGGTTGTCGTAGGTGTTCCGCGTCGTGCCCGTGTCCGGGTCGGTGGCGGTCTCCTGACGGCCCCGGCTGTCGTACGTCCAGGTCCACGGGTGGGCGGTGTCGGCGGAGTTGACCGCCTGGACCAGCTGTCCGCGGGTGTCGTACCGGTAGCGCATCGACGTCATGCCGTCGGGCGCGGCCGGGTTGAGGGTGTCCACGCGGGACGTGCGGCCGAGGGCGTCGGTGTAGACCTGGTAGGACGAGGCGCCCTGCGGGTTGATGACCTTCGACCAGTCCAGGCCGTACTCGTAGCGGGTGGCCCGCTCCTCGACCGGCTGGGACGACGACTCGTGGGTCAGCGGGTCCTCGACCTTGAGGAAGGGCGTCTCCTTGAGCACGCGGCCGGAACCGTCGTAGGCGTAGCGCGTGATGTTCGGGATGGCTGTGTCGCTGACCGGGGTGAACAGCTCGCCCGCTGTGGCCTCGTTGGTCAGGTAGGCGTTGTTGGTCTGCCACACCTCACCGGAGCTGTTGTACAGCGTGTCGGTGATGAGCCGTCCGCCGCCGTCCGCCTGCTCCTGCGTCTGCCGCTCGCGGCCGAGGCCGTCGTAGAGCGTGACGGAGGTCTCGATGCGGTTGTCGTGGCCACGCGTGTAGGTGGTGACGTAGGAGGGCTTGCGGTCCTCGCCCGCCTTGTACTCCGGTACCGAGTAGACCGCCCTGAAGTCCGGCACGGCCGTGTCGGAGGGGGTCCGGTCGGCGGCCCAGGCCTTCTCGAGCCGGCCCAGTGGGTCGAACTCGGCCTGGCTGACGTGGTTGTTCGCGTCGGTCGTCTTCAGGGTGGTACCGCGACCGGGCTCGACCTCACGGATCTCGGAGTGTCCTGCGGCGTTGGTCTGGGTGACCTTGAAGACCTGGCCGGTGTCCGGCTCGTAGGTGATCGAGCCGGCGGGCTTGTCGTCCTGGTCGGTCGCGCTCACCACACGGCCGACCGCGTCGAACGCGGTGCTGCCGTCGGACTGCCAGCCGGTTCCGGTGCCGTTGACCGACCAGGTCCGGGACGCCTCGCCCTTCGTGGTGGACGCGAGCGCCGCACCGTAGGCCTGGCCGTCGTACGCGGTCCTGGTGCCGCCGTTCAGCGTCGACAGGGTGGCGAAGTCGGCCGCGGCGCAGGTGGTCGGGGAGATCAGGACCTGCTTGGACAGGCCGATGAGGTTCTTCGCGGTGTTGTGGACGTACTCCGACTTGGTGCAGGACTCGTCGCCGGACTTGCCCGTGTCGCCGAGCGACTCCACCTGGACGGGCAGGCCGTAGACCGAATCGTAGGTCGTGTGCGTCTTCACCGTCCGCTCGGTGCGGGGGTCGTCACTGTTCTTGCCGGAGGACCTGGTGTACGCGATCTCGTCGGGTTCGGTCACCCGCCAGGCGCGCAGCGGGTCCAGGCCGTCGTCGCGGTTGCGGTGGGCGAGTTCGGTGGCGGCCGGGACGGTGAGGGAGCGGGACACCCAGTCCGTGTCGGCGTCGTCCGCCTCCTCGTAGTCGAGTTCCTCGGCGATACGGCCGGCGAACGGTTCTCTGTCCTTGGCGATCTCGGCGCCCTCGATGTCCTTCACCGAGACGTCGTCACCCATGCCGCGGAAGAAGCGGGTGACGGACTTGGAGCGCGTGGAGCCGATCGTCTTGTCGTCGGCACCGGTGATCACCGAGGTCTGCTCGAACCCGGCGAACTGCGAGTAGGTGCGGGTGGACTTCTTGGTGAACTCGCCCTCGGCGAGCTTCCAGCCCGCGTTCTTGTACTGGTACTCGGTCTGCGTCGTGTACGCCCCGTTGACGTTGGGGAGTTCCTCGATCGTTCCCACCACGTACTTGTGGAACCAGTCGATGTCCTCGACCTCGGGGTCGGGATGCCAGAACGACGGGTAGCACAGACGGGTGTTGGACTTCAGCGCCGTCTTGTCGGACTTGCCGGGCAGGCCGGTTCCGGTGGCGCAGTCACCGGCGGGCTCCTTGTAGGTGACGACGGTCTCGCCGCCGTACTCGTTGATGACGCGCCCGATGCGCAGCCGCGAGAAGCCTGGCCGCGGGTCGTTCGGGCGCTTCACCCGGTTCGGCATGTCCTCGGCGTTGGACTCGAAGCGCACCGCGTTCATGGGGACGTTCTTGTCGGTGCTGCCGTTGCGGGCGTATCCGGTGCGCTGCACCGACTCCAGCCACAGGGCCGTGTTCGGGCCGGTCTTCAGGACCGGGAAGTTCTGCGTCAGCGTGAACCGGTCGACCACCTGACGCGCGGTGGTGTCCGTCCGGCGCTGCGCCGAGGTCTGGATCTGCACCAGGCGCTTGCGGCTCCAGAAGGAGGGCCCGGCGTTCCAGCATTTCGTCTTGTAACTGGAGGTGACCTTCCGGCAGTCCAGGTCGGCCGGCGTGTCGTACCAGATGCGGTACTTGCCCGGGTCCTTGTCCTCGAAGTTCGCGTCCGAGCAGGTCAGACTGCCTTCGGCGAGGCAGCGCTCGGTGACGGTGAAGTTGACGCGGGCCGGGGCGACGGCCGTGAACAGGGTGTTCTTGCGCTGGCCGTAGTCGATGTGGTCGAGCCAGCCGTCGCGGTCGTAGACGACCGGGGCCTTGAAGTCGAAGTTGCGGGCGTAGTAGTTCTGCGCCTTCTTCCACCAGAAGGACATGGCGTTCTCATGGATGTCCTCGACGTAGTCGAGGCTCCAGCGCCAGCCCTGGGTGCACGAGGAGTGGGCCCAGTCGCCGGCCTTGTAGCAGTCCTCGCCCGCGTGGTTGCCGTACACGGGGACGGTCAGCACCGAGTCGGTGACCGGCTGGCCGGAGGTCCAGCCGGGCAGCTTGTTCCGGCCGAACCAGTAGCGGGTGCCGTCACGTGTGGTGACGACCCAGTACTCGCCGTCCTTGGCGCCGTTGGCGTTGTCCGCGTCGGTCAGCCGCTCCACCCGGGAGCCGTCGCCGTTGGCCGTGAACCACGTGCCCTGGTCCTTGTCCCAGACCAGCTCGGTGGTCATGCCGCCGAGCGACAGGGTGGCGTTGTCGGAGCCCCAGCACAGGTCCGCGGTGCGGTGCGTCTTGTTGTTGGAGCCCTCCTTCTTGGAGTCCTCGCGGCAGTTGGCGTACGTCCGGGTGATCGATCCCGGGTTGTAGTCCCAGCCGTCGCCGATCCAGGAGGCCTGGTTGTTGGTGGAGGACGTGCGTCCGTCGACCGACTGCGAGGAGTAGCCCAGGGAGATCTTGGGCGACAGCCCGCCGGCGCTCTCCGGCACCTGTACGTCGTAGGAGTACGTGAAGGCGCCCGAGGAGGAACCGGCCGACCAGGCGCCGGACGACAGCAGCGGGGTAGCGGTGAAGTCGCCCGAGGCCGAGGCGCCGGTGTCCATCGCGCCGATGACCTGCGGGCCGGAGGCGTCCACGGCCGGCAGGACGTCGCTGTCGCGGTAGGACGCGGAGCGGACGCTCGCGCCCGACGTCGTCGAACCCGCGTCACCGCCCAGCAGGCCGGAGACCGGGACGGAGCCGGTGAGGATCTTGCGGGTGGCCGACTTCTTCGCTGCCCCGGTCCGGGTGGGCGCCTTCGCGGCGGGGACCACCTCGACCGAACTGCGCAGCCGCTCGGGCTGCTTGTCGGCCTGGCCGGACATGGTCGTCACGCCGTCGTCGGTGGCGCAGTCGCCGGTGTCGGGTGCGTCGAGGACGCAGTCCGGCAGCAGGACCAGGCCGAAGCGGTCGGCGGCCTGCGGGCCGTAGAGGTCGGCGAATCCGGTGGTGTCGACGGCGATGGAGACCTGCGCCGCGGGGTCGGCACCGGCCGGCGGCGTGACCCTCATGATCATTCCGGAGACGCCCGCGTCCTGGGACGTGCTCGGCGCTGCCAGGCCGACCTTCCAGTCGCCGGCGATCGCGGCCGGGTCGGTGCCCTCGGGCACGCCGACGGCGATGGGGAGGTCGTCGACGGCGACCGTCGTACCGGGCGCGGTGTCCGCTGTCAGCGTGGCGACACCCTCGTCGGGCGACCAGGGTGTGACGGCGGTCGGCTGGTACGGATCGACGGGTACTTCGTCCGCGGTGGTGAGGTTCTTCTCGGCTTCCTCGTCCCCATCGAGCGCGGTGCTCTCGGGGAGGTCGGGGAGCTTGACCTCCTCGCGGCTCATGCCGGGGCCGGGTATCGCCCATGCCTCGGCGCTGAGGCTGCCCATCGAAAGGGACAGCGCCAGAAGTAGGACGGTGGCCACTCGGCTCTGCCGGTGGCGACGTCGTTGTGACTTCGTCCCGACCGGGCGTGAGCGCCCCAGCCACGACGGCGGACTTTGAGCACGCATACGCGTCGACCCCACCCAAGGCATGCGAAGAACAACAGATAGCGCCCGAACCCTCTGTCATGAACCCCGCAGATTTCAAGATCGGCCGAGAGGGGTGCGAACGGGTCCGTGTGATCTGCGTCATGCGTCATGCACTGACATACCGTCAACGTTGCGGATAAGTCGATAAAATGTCGAGAAGCCCTGCCTACCGCCTCACTTCGGGTGATCAAAAGCCGCACATCACGCACGGTCAAAGGCCGGTCACGTGCGCACCATTCATTCGTCACGACTTCATAAATTCTCCATATGTAGATCGCATATGGATTTCGTGTGATGGTGTGCGCGCCCATGCCCGTTCACCTGGTCCCACACGGGAGTAGACCGCCGCCGTGTCCGCGCCGCATCGTTTCCTCAGCCCCTTCGTGCGCACGCGCACCAGGTTGTCCCTCACACTCGGCCTCGTCCTCGTCGCCCTGACCGCCGCACTGTTGCCGTGGTGGAGCGCTGACGAGGCCTCACCGCCTCTGTCGAAGAAGGCCACTCAGGCACGGAAGGTGTCGACCGGCCCACGCGATGAGGCCGCCGCCCAGGCGGAGGCCGTGCGCACCCACAAGCAAGTGCTCGTGGACACGGCCACCACTGCCACCTCCCAGACCTGGGCCCGGCCGGACGGCCTGCTGCGCACCCGCACGACCGCGCTCCCGTCCCGGGCGAAGACCGCCACCGGCGCCTGGGCCCCGGTCGACAACCGGCTGCGGCGGGTGAAGGGCGCCGCCCGCGGGCTGGGCGTCCAGCCGGTCAACCCCGCGCAGCCCGTCCGCTTCTCCGGCGGCACGCCGGGCCACGGGGCCGACCGTGCCGACCGCTCCCTCACCCGGCTGTCGCCGGCCGAGGGCCCTGAGGCGTCGTCGGAGACGGTGCTGGCCGAGGTGGACATCGACGGGCACACCGTGGCCTACACCTGGCCCGGCCCGTTGCCCGAGCCGGTGCTCGACGGTCCGCGCGCGCTGTACCCCGAAGTGCTGCCGGGCGTAGACCTGTTGCTGGTCGCCCGCGAGGACGGGGGCTTCGCCCAGTTGCTGATCGTCAAGAACCGCGAGGCCGCGCAGAGCAAGGCGCTGGCCACGGTGGCGTACGGGCTGCGCTCGAAGACCGCGGTGTTCCATCACGACGAGGACAGCGGACGCGTGGTCGTCCAGGACCGCTCCGGCAAGGAGGTCGGCTCGATTCCGACGCCCTTCGCCTGGGACTCCGACGGCCGTGACCCGGAGCTGGGCGACGGCCGCTCCACGACGCGCACCTCGGTCGACACGCCGGCGGACGTGCTGAAGCTGTCCGGGCTGAGCGGCATCGAGCCGGGTGCGCACCAGGCCCCGATGCCGGTCGAGTTGAAGGGCGACGGAACCGGCGCTGCCCGGCTCGACCTGCACGCTGCGCGGGCCGGACTGTTCACCGACCCCGATGTGCGCTACCCGGTGTATGTCGACCCGACGCTCAACAGCGGCTGGCTGGCGTGGACCGTCGCCTACAAGCCGCACCCGAACACCAGCTTCTGGAACGGCACCAACTTCAGCTCCGGCACCTCGGACGCCCGCGTCGGCCACGAAAGCGAAACCAACGGCACGGCCCGCTCCTTCTGGCGGATGAACTACAGCGCCAGTCTGAAGGGCGCGACCATCACCTCGGCGAGCTTCAAGGTGCTCAACAACCACTCCTGGTCCTGCACCACCCGTGAGTTCCAGTTCTGGCTGACGGGGGGGATCTCCTCCGGCACGACATGGAACAAGCAGCCGAGCTGGGCGACGGAGATCCAGCGCAAGTCGTTCGCCCACGGATGGTCCTCGTCCTCCTGCCCGGACGACTACGAGGCGTTCGACGTCAAGTCGGCCGCTCAGAAGGGCGCGGACAGCGGCTGGTCGAACATCACCTTCGGCATGCGCGCGACCAGCGAGTCCGACAGTCAGACGTGGCGCAAGTTCAAGGCCACCAGCGCCGCGATGGAAGTGGTCTACAACCGGCCGCCCACCACACCTTCCGGCGTCTCCAGCATTCCGGGCGGCACCTGCAACCAGGCCACGGCCGGTGCCACGATCGGCAAGACGAACCTGGTCCTGTCGGCGAAGTCCACCGACCCCGACGGCAACCTCAAGGGCCTGCGGTTCCGGTTCTGGAAGAAGGGCGCCACCACCCCGTCGGGCACTCTGGTCACCAGCCTCTCCAGCGGCAAGGCCACACTCACCGTCGCCGCGACCACCTTGGTGGACAAGGGCGTCTACTACTGGGACGTGCGTGCGGAGGACTCCGGCGGCAAGGTATCGGCGTACTACCCGACCAGCGGCAACCGCTGCACCCTGACCGTCGACGGCTCGGGGCCGCCGCCGCCCACCGTGGAGAGCGACGTCTTTCCCGAGGCCACGCCCGACGGCCAGACCTGGGCCACGGTCAACTTCGGCAAGACCGGCCCCGTCACCTTCACCTCCGAAGGGGCCGCCAAGTTCCGGTGGTCCATAGAGGGGGTGAACCCCAAGGACGTGACCGCCACCAACGGCACCTACACACTCACCGGCTTCGCCCCGTCCCACGCCGGTCCCAACTGGCTCCAGGTGTACGCCTACGACGCGCTCGGCAACCCGAGCATGCGCACCGACTACAACTTCTACGTCCCGCCGCGGGACAAGGCGGACGGCCCCTTCGATACGGGCGGCGACGGCATCCCCGACCTGTTGATCGTGGATGCCAACGGCAACCTCCGTAACTGCGTCGGCGGACCCGAGGGTGACCTGTACGGCTGTCTGGCCGCCTCCTACGACGCGGACAAGAAGCCCGATCCGCAGGGCCACTGGTACGACCCGGCCACCGGCAAGGCGGCGCTGATCAGCCACTACCAGGACACCTACCCGGGCGACGGTTCCACCGACCTGTTCGCGGTCAATCCGGACGGCCGCTTCCGGCTCTACCCGGGCGACGGCTACGGCAGCTTCGACGTCACCCGGCGCCTGGAGGTCCGCCTGCCCTCGAACACTCCGGCGCCGTCGACCTGGACGCAGATCAGGGCCATCGGCGACATCACCGGTGACAAGCTGCCCGACCTGGTGCTGCGCTCCGGTACCCAGTTCTGGCTCCTGTCCGGCTACACCGGCGCCACGTTCCGGACGGCCACGCTGATGAACGACGACGCGTGGGGCCGCCGCGACATCGTCAACGTCACCGACATCAGCGGCGACAAGACGCCCGACCTGCTGTGGCGCAACCTGGACAACGGCAACATGTACCTCCGCCAGGGGAGGCCCGGCACGGTCGCCGGCAGTGTGGACGTGGCGTCGTTGAAGGTGGCGGCCGACTCCCTCACCGGGAAGGACGAGCCGTACGGCACGAGTTGGACGGAGGCGAACGTCGCGACCGCGATCGGCATCCCCGACGTCAGCGGCGACGGCATCCCCGACATCTGGTCCCGCTCCGGCGCCGACGGGCAGACGCGGATCTACTTCCCGTCCCGGACCAACACCAACGCGCCGGTCAGGGTGGTCCTGTCGGTGGACTGGAGAACACTGAAGGCGCTGGGCTGACCTACCGGTCACCAGCCGCGACCCACCGGTCAACAGCCATAGGGCTCCGGCCACCCCCCCCAGGGGTGGCCGGAGCCCTATGGCTGTTCAGCAGGCCCTGCCGGTGTCCTGCGGGTGCTTCGGCGCGAGTCAGAGCTTCAGGTCCCACTGGGTGGCGTCGTACGTGAAGCCGGGGTTGACCTCCACGGTCAGGCTCTTCGCGTCCGCAGGGGCGTCGAAGGCGTAGAGGACCGTGACCTTCTTGCCCGGCAGGACCGTACCGCTGAAGCCCTCGCCGACCTTGTCGTCGAAGATCTGCTCGGCGTCGACCCCGTCCTTCCCGGCGCGCGCCTCGACGCTGACGAGCGCGGAGTCGAACTTGTCCTTGCCCGCGTTCTCGATGACGACGGCCACGCGGTAGGCCTTGTTGCCCCTGGTGTGACCGGCGGCGAACGAGCTCGCGGAGTACGAGGTCGCGTCGCCGACCGTGACCGTGAGGTCGTCGTCGTAGACCGCCGAGTCGCCGGCCTCCAGGGCCCCGGCGGTGCCCTCCTTCTTGCCCTGGGCCCCGGTGTCCGCGTTCTTGCCGGTGTCCCCGCCCGCCTTCGGCTTCGCTGAGGCCGTTGTGTCCGACACCGCCTTGTTCAGGTCGCTCACCGCGTCGTCGACCGCCTTGAACGTGATCACGGCGCCGACCACCGAGAGGATCAGCGCGATCAGGCCGAGGGCCGCGCCGAACGTGGCCATGCGCTTGTTCGTCGCCTCGCCCCTCTTGGCGCGACCGCGGCCCACCAGGCCCAGGATCAGCGCGATCAGGCCGAGGATGCCTGCCAGCCAGAAGAGGAACGGGATCAGACCCGAGACCGCGCCGATGAGACCGAGGATCAGCGCCGCGACGCCGAGCCCGTTGCGTGCGGGGCGCAGACCGGGTGTCTGGGCGGGGATGTACGGCTGCTGCGGCTGGGTGTACTGGGACATGGCTGTGCCCTTCGGCAGGTGCGGAGTTGAGTGGTGAGCGGTTCCACGCGCCGCCTTGTGCAGCGACAGGTCAATGACATCATCTCCTGTGAACCGAGTCAACATGGTTTACGCGGTTCAAAAGAGTTTGCACTGTGAATCGGGTGGTGTGAACAGGTCGGTATGCTCGCCGACACAACAGGGGGCACGGGCGGGCAGCAGCGGTACGAGCACCAGGGAGACAGCAAGTGCCGGAGAACGTGACAGAGGTGACCGCCGCAGGCATCGCCCGGCTGGCAGGGGTGGGGCGCGCCGCCGTCAGTAACTGGCGCCGTCGGCACGCCGACTTCCCCAAGCCCGTGGGCGGCACCGAGACGAGTCCGTCGTTCGCCCTGCCCGAGGTTGAACAGTGGCTGCGCGACCAGGGCAAACTCGCCGAGGTCCCGCTCCGCGAGCGCGTCTGGCAACAACTGGCCGGACACCCCGCCGGAGCCGTCCCCGCCCTGTTCCACGTCGGATGCGCCCTGCTCCTCGTGCGCGAGCGGCCCTCCGCCTGGCGGGAGATCACGGGGGTGTCCGACGCGCGGATGGCGGGCGTGCTCTCCCTCGCCCTGAACGAGGTGCTCGCCGCCCGGTTCGGACCGGCTTCCGAGGCCGGCCGCGCGGTTCACAGCCCGGACGGCTCCGAGCTCCTGCCGTCCGTCCCGCTGCTGCGGGGCGCCGCGGAGCTCGCTGCTGCCGCCGGGGTCAGGGAGACGTTCGAGTTCCTGCTCGGGCGCCAGCTCGACGCCAACCCGCGCCAGTACACGCTCACCCCGCCCGGCCTCGCGGAGCTGATGGCCGCGCTGGCGGGCACCGGCGGCCGGCCCGCGCGCACCGTCCTCGATCCGGCGGCGGGCACCGGGGCCCTGCTGGGCGCCGTCTCGCGGCCGGACGCGCTGTACGCGCAGGAGAGCGATCCGGACCTCGCGGCACTCACCGCACTCCGGCTCGCCCTGCACACCGATTCCGCCGGGTGCGCGCTCGCCGTGCGAACCGGCGACACCCTGCGCGCCGACGCCTTTCCCGGCCTCACCGTCGACGCCGTGCTCTGCCATCCGCCGTTCAACGAGCGCAACTGGGGGCACGACGAGCTCGCCTACGACCCGCGCTGGGAGTACGGCTTCCCCGCCCGCACGGAGTCCGAACTCGCCTGGGTGCAGCATGCGCTGGCCCATCTGCGCGAGGGTGGCACCGCGGTCCTGCTGATGCCGCCCGCCGCCGCGTCACGCCGCTCCGGCCGCCGCATCCGCGCCGATCTGCTGCGGCGCGGCGCCCTGCGGGCCGTCATCGCGCTGCCGGCCGGCGCCGCACCCCCCTACGGCATCCCGCTCCACCTGTGGGTCCTGCGCAAGCCGGACGCCGGGCCGCACCCCACGCCCGAAATCCTCCTGGTCGACACCGCCGACACCGCCGAACCTGCCTCCTCCCAGAGCGGCCGCGACCGGCTCGACTGGCCGGCCCTGCACGCCGCCGTGCTCGACGCCTGGCGACCGTTCAGCGGTGAGCCAGGTGAAAGCGGTGAGACCAGTGAGACCAATGGAGCTGGTAAGGCCAATGCAGCTGGTGAGACCGATGGGGCCAGTGAGACCAGTGGGCCCAGTGAGACCGGCGGGACCGGGGAAACCGGTGCGACAGGGGAGAGCGTCCGCTTCCGGCTCGGCACCAGCCGCGTCGTCCCGGTCATCGAACTCCTCGACGACGACATCGACCTGGCTCCCGCCCGCCATCTGCCCGCCGCGGCCGCGGCTGACGGACCCGCCGAGCTGATCGGCGTACGGGATCGGCTGACGAAGAGTCTGGTGCTCGCGGGCCGCCTCACCCCGCCGCCCGTCGAGGTCTCCGCCCCCGCCCGCTGGCCGCTCACCACCGTGGGCGAACTCGCCCGTGCCGGCGCCCTCCAGCTCCGCACCGGCGGCTCCGGCACCGGCACCGGGCCCGTGCTCACCGAGTACGACGTCCTCGGCTCCACCGCCCCGTCGGGGAGCCTGCCCGCCGACGGGCCGCACGAGGAGCCCGTGCTCGTCGAACCGGGGGACGTCGTCGTCCCCGTACTCGGCGGCGGCTCCGTCGCCCGCGTCATCGACGACGCCACGGCGGGCGCCGCACTCGGCCGGAACCTCCAGCTGCTGCGCCCCGATCCGGCCGCACTCGACCCCTGGTTCCTCGCCGGCTTCCTGCGCGGCACCGCCAACAACCGTCAGGCCAGTAGCCACGCCTCCACCGCGACCCGGCTCGACGCCCGACGCCTCCAACTGCCCCGGCTGCCGCTGGCCGAGCAGCAGCGGTACGGCGAACGCTTCCGCGCACTGTCCGCCTTCGAGGACGCGCTACGCCTCGCCGGCCAACTCGGCGGACGGCTCGTCCAGGGGATGTACGACGGACTGACGGATGGAACGGTCACACCGAAGTGAGCGGAACGACAACGGTTCCGTACAACTCGGGGCCCCTTGCCGGTGCCGCCCCTTACGCTCGGTTCTGCGCGCACGTCCAGGTGCGCGCGGATGTCCCATGACCAGGTATTCCAGGAGCAGCCATGTACGCC
The DNA here is from genome assembly GCF_003751445.1 of Streptomyces sp. 840.1. NCBI lineage: Bacteria > Bacillati > Actinomycetota > Actinomycetes > Kitasatosporales > Streptomycetaceae > Streptomyces > Streptomyces sp. 840.1. Next base: position 3,245,177 of record NZ_RJUU01000001.1, read on the forward strand.
CCGGGCCAACCGCCGACGGCGCCGCGCACAGTCCCCAGCAGGGCCTGGATCGTCTCGATGCGCGTGCTGTTCAGCGTGCTCTCGGTGTTCTCCTGCGGCCTGCTCCTGTGGACGCCTCTGCTCCGGCTGGCGATCGTGCGCCGCAGGGCCTTCGACTGGTGGACGGCCGGGGCCGGCTTCGTGCTCGTCTGCGTGCTGCTGCCGATCATCGGCAGGGACGGCAGCGACACCGACGCCCACGGCGTCGACTACGTCCTCATCCCGCTGCTGCTGCTCGCCATGGTGGCCGCCCCCACGCACTTCATCGTCGCGGACATCCGCCACTACGCGCGGCAGAACGGCATGAACGGCGCCATGCCGCCCATGCCCGGCTACCCGTACGCGCCCACGGTGCCCATGCAGACACCGGTGCGGGCACCGATGCAGCCGACCGGACAGCAGCCCCCGGCCCCGCAGTCCTACCCGCCGCAGCCGTACCAGCAGCCCCACCGCGCACCGCAGCCGTCCACCCCCCAGCCGCACCGGACACCCCACGCCCACCCCCAGCGCATCGACCAGGTCCGCGCCGAACTGGACGAGCTCAGCGACTACCTGCGCAAGGAGGAAGGCCGGTGAACGGCCGCCTCATCGACGGGCGATACCAACTGGCCACGATCCTCGGCCAGGGCGGCATGGGCCAGGTCTGGACGGCCTACGACCAGCGCCTGGACCGCCGCGTCGCGGTCAAGCTGGTGCGCCCCGACAAGGTCACCGGCCCCATGGGCAGCGACGCGGCAGGCGAACTGCGGCGCCGCTTCGTCCGCGAGTGCCGCGTCACCGCCCAGGTCGACCACCCCGGCCTGGTCACCGTCCACGACGCGGGCAGCGACGGCGACGAACTCTTCCTCGTCATGCAGTACGTCGAGGGCGCCGACCTCGCCGACCACCTCACCGAGCACACCCCGTACCCCTGGCAGTGGTCCGTCGCCGTCGCCGCCCAGCTCTGCGCCGTCCTGAGCGCCGTCCACGCGGTGCCGATCGTCCACCGCGACCTGAAGCCCCGCAACGTGATGGTGCGCCCCGAAGGCACCGTCCTCGTCCTGGACCTCGGAGTCGCCTCCGTCCTGGACACCGACACCACCCGCCTCACCCACACCGGCACACCCATCGGCTCACCCGCCTACATGGCCCCCGAGCAGGCCATGGGCGGCGCCGTCGGCCCGTACACCGACCTGTACGCACTCGGCATCCTGCTGCACGAACTCCTCAGCGGAGACGTCCCGTTCGCCGGCTCCACCGCGCTCGGCGTACTGCACCGCCACCTCTACGAGGCACCCGTGCCCGTCCGGCAGATCCGGGGCGACATCCCCGAGGCGCTCGAGGCGCTCGTACTGCGGCTGCTCGCCAAGGACCCGCAGCACCGCCCCTCCGGCGCCCAGGAGGTCTACGAGAGCCTCGCCCCCCTGCTCCCCGCCCGAGGTGCCGGACTGCCCGGCGGACCGCTCGACCCGACCCGCCCCTTCCTGCGCCCCCACGCCCCGTGGCCCGACCGCGTGACCACCCCGCCCGCCGCCCGGCCCGCACCGGTGCCCGCACTGCCCGCCCGGCCCGATGTCGCCGCCGCCGTCGACGAGGTCAAGAAGCTGCTCGGCGAAGGCCGGATCACCCACGCCGTCGACCTCCTCGGCGGCATCCTGCCCGCCGCCGCCGAACAGCACGGCGAGAGCTCCCCCGTCGTCCGCATCCTGCGCAAGCAGTACGCCGCCACGCTCATGGACGACGGCCAGTACCGCCGCGCCCTGCCCGAGCTGCGCCGGCTCGCCGACGACCGCGCGGCCGAGGCCGGACCGGCCGACCCGCAGACCCTCCAGTTCCGCCAGGACACCGCACAGTGCCTGGAGCAACTGGGCGAGCCCGCCGCCGCGCTCGCGGAGTACCGCGCCGTCCTCCCGTACTACGAGAACCGGTACGCCACCGGCGACGACCCGGCCCGCTCCTTCGAGATCCGCCACCGCATCGGCCAGCTCCTGCTCGCCCTCGGCGACCACACCGCGGCCATCGCCGGGCTGCGGTCACTGCTGTACGACACCGAGCACAGATACGGGCCGCACCACCCGCTGCCCGTCGAACTCCGCCGCCAGCTGGCACGCCAGCTGCAGGTCCGCGGCGGCTGAACCCCGGCGGTCACGGGCCAGTTCACCCAATGGTCGCCCACCGGCCACACCCGGCATCCGCTCCCGACATATTGACCGGCTGATGTACATTCGTGCTGATCTCGCTGGTGGTGCCTTGCTTCAACGAGCAAGAGATACTCGAACGCTTCCATGAACGCGTGACGGATGAGATGACCCGGCTGGGTCATGACTTCCAGCTCGTGTACGTCGACGACGGGAGCGCGGACCGGACCCTGCCGATCCTGCGGCAGCTCGCCGCCGCCGACCCACGGGCCCGCTACGTCTCCTTCAGCCGCAACTTCGGCAAGGAGGCCGCCATGCTGGCCGGCCTCCAGCACGCCGAGGGCGACGCCGTCGTCATCATGGACGCCGACCTCCAGCACCCGCCGGAACTCGTCGGCCGCATGCTCGAAGAGCACGCGCACGGCTACGACCAGGTCATCGCCCGGCGCACCCGCAAGGGCGACCGCGTCACCCGGACGCTCACCGCGCGCGCCTACTACTGGCTGATCAACCGCCTCGTCGACGTCGAACTCGTCGACGGCGTAGGAGACTTCCGGCTGCTCTCCCGCCTGGCCGCCGACGCCGTACTCGAACTCACCGAGTACAACCGGTTCTCCAAAGGACTCTTCGCCTGGGTCGGCTTCCCCACCACCACCTTCAGCTACGAGAACGCCGTCCGCGAAGAGGGCCGGTCCGCCTGGACCTTCGGGAAACTCCTCAACTACGGGCTCGACGGACTCCTCTCCTTCAACAACAAGCCCCTGCGCGCCGCGCTCTACCTCGGCCTGCTGCTGCTGTCCCTCGCCCTCGTCTACTCCGGCTGGATCGTCGGCGTCGCCCTGGTGAAGGGCGTCGACACCCCCGGATACGTCACCCTCCTCGTCGTCGTCACCGCACTCGCCGGCGTCCAGATGGTGATGGTCGGGGTGGTCGGGGAGTACGTCGGCCGGATCTACTACGAGGTGAAGCGCCGCCCGCACTACCTGGTGCAGGACACCAACACCCGGCTCCGCCGCCCGGAAGCGGCACCGGAACCCCTGGAGTTCGTACGCCGATGACGGTCAAAGGACAGCTGGTCCGCTTCGCCCTCGTGGGCGTCGTGAACACCGGCACGTACTACGGCTGCTACCTCGCCCTGCTCACCCGGCTCCCCTACATAGCCGCGCACGCGGTCGCCTTCGCGCTCAGCATGGCCGGTTCGTTCTTCCTCAACTCCTGGTTCACCTACCGGACCAGACCCACCTGGCGGAAGTTCCTGCTCTTCCCGCTCACCAACGCCGCCAACTTCGTCATCACCACCGGCGGCGTCTACCTGCTGGTCGACCTGGCCGGCTTCAGCAGCCGCTACGCCCCGCTGGTCGCGGCGGCGGCCGCCATCCCGATCACCTTCGTGGTCTCGCGCACGATCATGCTGCGACCGGACACACCACCGAAACCCCCCGTACCGGTGCGCTGACAGGCCGGCCCGGGACCCCACATCCCCAACTCCTCCCGACTCGTTGGTCGAATCAGTGGCCCAGACCCGTTCCACTGCCTAACATCGATCACCGCAAGGCTTTGTGCATCGCCGCACAATCTCCTCGGGAGGCTCCTTTGCACCGCCGCCGTCGCACCGCGCTCACCGTCTCCGCCGTGACCCTCGTCGCAGCGCCCCTCCTCTCCGCCTGCGGCAGCCAGGCCCACCCCGGCGCTGCAGCCGTCGTGGGCGGCGACCGGATCGCGGTGTCCACCGTGCAGGCCCAGGTGGCGGACGTGCGCGACGCGCAGGGCAACTCCGCGCAGGCGGTGCAGGCCACCGACCAGTCCGGCCAGCTCGTCCGCGCCAAGCTGCACGGGATCATCCTGGACCGGGTCCTGGACCGGGCCTCGGCGGACGCCGGGGTCACCGTCAGCCGCGCGGAGATCCAGCAGATGCGCCAGTCGGCCGTCGCCCAGTACAAGGGGGAGAAGGGGCTGCAGGCCGCGGTGCTCCAGGAGCGCTGGCTCGCGCCCGGCCAGATCGACGCCTTCCTGCGCGAGCAGATCCAGCTGACCAAGCTCTCCCAGGCACTCGGCGCGGACCCGTCGACCCCGGCCGGCACGAAGGTACTCGGCGACACCCTGACGAAGGCCTCCAAGGCCCTCGCGGTCGACGTCAACCCGCGCTACGGCAGCTGGGACAACAAGCAGATCCAGCTCGGCGACTACAAGGCCCCCTGGATCAACCAGGTGACCAAGCCCGAGCCGACCACGGCGGAGGCCGGGGCGTAACAGCGGCCGCGCGGCCGGGTAGATTCGCAGCGTGAACGCTGAAGACCCCGGCCGTATCGTCCTGCTCACCGCCAGCCACCGCGTCGCGCCCGGACTGCTGTCCTGGCCCGCCTGGCAGACGCTGCACGCCGCCGACCGGGTGCTCTGCGGGGAGCCCGGCCAGCCGCAGCTGCCGTACCTGCGCGAGGCGGGCATCACCGTCGAGCCGGCCGTTCCCGACGCCGAGGAGCTCGTCGCCTCCTGCGCGGGGGGCCGGACCGTGGTGGTCCTCACCGGCGGCGAGGGCAACCAGCCGCTGACCGACGGGCTGGCACGGCTGGCCGGTTCGGGGCGGGTGCAGATGCCGGACCTGGAGCTGCTGCCCGGTTCCTACGACCTGCCGGGCGCACGCCTCCTCGATCTCGTCCAGGTCATGGACCGGATCCGGATCGAGTGCCCCTGGACCTCGCAGAAGACCCACAAGGGCCTCGCCAAGTACGCCATCGAGGAGGCGTACGAGCTCGTCGAGGCGATCGAGGACGGCGACCGCGAGGAGCTGCGCGAGGAGCTCGGCGACGTACTGCTCCAGGTCGTCTTCCACGCGCGCATCGCCGAGGAGGACGAGCAGGAGCCGTTCTCGGTGGACGACGTCGCCGCCACCCTCGTCGAGAAGCTGATCCACCGCCACCCGCACGTCTTCGGCGACGAGACCGCCGAGACCCCGGAGGACGTCCACGCACACTGGCTGCGGACCAAGGCGATCGAGAAGCAGCGCGAGTCCGTCACCGACGGCGTCCCCCTCGGCCAGCCCGCCCTGGCACTCGCCGCGAAGCTGGCCGGCCGCGCCGCCACCGCCGGACTCGACGTGCCGCTCCCCGAGGGCGAGGCCGGCGACATCGGCTACCGCCTCCTCGCCCTGGCCGTCCGCGCCCAGGAGGACGGCACCGACCCGGAAGCCGCCCTGCGCGCCGCCGGCCGCGCCTACCGGGACGCCATCAGGACGGCGGAGGGCAACGGATAACGTCGGGGGGTGAACGACAGCCCCGCCGACACCGGCCCCGCCCACCCGGCCGACGCCGTGCCGCCCGCCCCCGAACTCTTCACGTGGGAGTTCGCCACCGACCCGTACCCCGCGTACGCCTGGCTGCGCGAGCACAGCCCCGTCCACCGCACCACGCTGCCCAGCGGGGTCGAGGCCTGGCTGGTGACGCGGTACGCGGACGCCAGGCAGGCCCTCGCCGACGCCCGGCTGTCCAAGAACCCGGCCCACCACGCCGAGTCCGCGCACGCCAAGGGGAAGACGGGGATCCCGGGCGAGCGCAAGGCGGAGCTGATGACGCATCTGCTGAACATCGACCCGCCCGACCACACCCGGCTGCGGCGTCTGGTGTCCAAGGCGTTCACGCCCCGGCGCATCGCGGAGTTCGCGCCGCGCGTGCAGGAGCTGACGGACCGCCTCATCGACTCCTTCGCCGAGAAGGGGGAGGCGGACCTCATCCACGAGTTCGCCTTCCCTCTCCCCATCTACGCGATCTGCGACCTGCTGGGCGTCCCGCCCGAGGACCAGGACGACTTCCGGGACTGGGCGGGCATGATGATCCGCCACGGCGGCGGCCCGCGCGGCGGGGTGGCCCGCTCCGTGAAGAAGATGCGCGGATATCTGCTCGAACTCATCCACCGCAAGCGCGAGAACCCCGGGGACGACCTGATCTCGGGGCTCATCCGGGCGAGCGACCACGGTGAGCACCTGACCGAGAACGAGGCCGCCGCGATGGCCTTTATCATCCTGTTTGCCGGTTTTGAGACGACAGTGAACCTCATCGGCAACGGCGTACACACCCTGCTGGGTCACCCGGAGCAGCGCGAGCGGCTCCAGCGGTCCCTGGCCGAGGGGGAGACGGGGCTGCTGGCCACCGGGGTCGAGGAACTGCTGCGGTTCGACGGCCCGGTGGAGCTCGCGACCTGGCGCTACGCCACGGAGCCGCTGACCATCGGCGGGCAGCGGGTCGACGCGGGCGACCCCGTGCTCGTGGTGCTCGCCGCCGCCGACCGGGACCCGGAGCGCTTCGACGGCCCGGACACGCTCGACCTCTCACGGCGTGACAATCAGCACCTCGGCTACGGACACGGCATCCATTACTGCCTGGGAGCACCGCTCGCCCGGCTGGAGGGACAGGCCGCGCTGGCCACGCTGTTGAAACGCCTTCCGGACCTGCGACTTGCGGGGGAAGCTGCCGATTTGCGCTGGCGTGGCGGGCTCATCATGCGTGGACTGCGCACGCTCCCGGTGGAGTTCACCCCCGGGGCCGTCGCCGGTGAAGGTGACACTCTGTCAACATTGTGACTTTCGCGTGATCTCCGCTGCATCGACTTGTGACACACGTTCGAGTCCCGCTAGGTTCACCGTTCGACTCACCAGTCACTTGTCAGTCACACGGAAGGCATTCCCATGGGCTCCGCGAACGGCAGACACCGTCGCCCTCGGCAGGCACCCGCGATCATCGTCGCCGCAGGCGTGACCGGATCGGCCATCGCCATCCCGCTGCTCGGTGCGGCAGGTGCGCACGCCGCCGACGCCTCGACCTGGGACCGGGTCGCGGAGTGCGAGAGCGGCGGCATGTGGAGTGCCGACCTCGGCAACGGTTTCTACGGCGGCCTGCAGTTCTCGCAGGAGGTCTGGAAGTCCTACGGCGGCGATGCGTACGCCCCGCGCGCGGACCTCGCCAGCCGCTCGCAGCAGATCGCCGTGGCGGAGAAGGTGCTGGACGACCAGGGGCCGAAGGCGTGGCCCAGCTGCGCCGTCCTCTCCGGCCTCGCCGCGGACGGATCCATGCCGGGCGTCGACCCGGGCGTCGATCCGGCCGCCACCCCGGCCGCCGACCCGTCAAAGAGCGCGGACCCGTCCGCGAGTGCCGACCCGTCGAAGAGTGCTGACCCGTCGAAGAGCGCCGACCCGTCGGACGACGCGGCCGAGGACAGGACGAAGGCCCCGTCGGACGACACCACGGCCGACCCGGCCGGCAGCAAGGACCGCAAGCCGGACGCCTCGGCCTCCCCGGACGCCACGCCTCCGGCTTCCGGCTCCTCCGGCTCCTCCGGCGCGACCGGCCCCGCAGACGGCCGGGACGAGGCCTCCCCGGACGCCGAGGCGGGCGGCAAGCACCGCGGCGCCCCGGCCCCGGAGCGGACCGGCGACGGGCGGGACTCGGGGCGGCACGCCTCGCGCGGCGAGGGTGCCGGGCGCGCCGAGGGTGCGCCTGCCGCCGACGGCACCTACACCGTCCGGCCCGGCGACAACCTCTGGGCGATCGCCGACGCGCAGGAGCTGCCCGGCGGCTGGACCGGGCTGTACGAGGCCAACAAGGCGGCCGTCGGCTCCGACCCGGACCTCATCCTGCCCGGTCAGCACCTCGACCTCGGCGTGAAGACCGGCTGAAAGCGGCTGGGGGCGACCGGCTGAGGCCCAGTCAGGGCCGCCCTGGGAGCCGTCGCGGAAACGACCGTGGGAACGGTCTGATCAACAGCTGAAAACACCTCGGATCCGGGGTACTTAAGAGGCCTATGTCCCACTTTGAACTAAGTGAGACATGGGTCTCTTTGCGTGAACTGGCGCGTCTTGTCCGTGAGCTCCCTCCGCATCCGTTCCGACCTGCGCAAACAGGCGTTTATCCGATGCAAGGAAGGGCTGTTTATCCGGTATGTCCTTCTTTGAATGTAGGGGTTGCGTGTGTTTACGGTCAGAACCGCTCGCACCGCGGGCCCCGTCGACCGTCACGCCGAATCCTGCCGTCGGTCGAAGGGAACAGACGCGTAAAGCGCCGTAGGCAGGAGCGGGGGACCCAGGTAAGTGCCGGGCCCGATCGTCGCAGGACGGATCAGGACCGGCTTGGGGTTAAGTCGTGCGCTAGGACGCGCGACCGGGCAACTCACTTGGCCCGAACCCGACAGCTCACCTCGCAGGCGTCGGTGAGGAGAAGTCTCGATGCTGCTTAACAGCAAGGGCAACAAGCACCGCCGCCCGTCCAAGGCCGTCCGTATCGCCACCCTCGCCGGTGTGACCGGTGCCGCCATCGCCGTGCCCCTGATGGGTGCCACCGGCGCCTCCGCCGCCTCCGTCTCCACGTGGGACGCGGTCGCCCAGTGCGAGTCCGGCGGCAACTGGTCCATCAACACCGGCAACGGCTACTACGGCGGTCTGCAGTTCTCGCAGTCCAGCTGGGCCGCCGCCGGCGGTACGCAGTACGCGGCCCGCGCCGACCTCGCCAGCAAGTCCCAGCAGATCGCCGTGGCCGAGAAGCTCCTCGACATGCAGGGACCGGGCGCCTGGTCCTGCGCCGGTGCCGGCAACCTGAGCAACGACGGTGTGGACCCGGGCGTCGACACCGGCTCCGCCGCCCCCAAGCAGGAGTCCGCCCCCAAGCAGGAGTCCGCTCCCAAGCAGGAGTCCGCCCCGGCCCAGCAGGCCGAGCCGAAGAAGGCCGAGCGCACCGAGGCCCCGGCCACCAACCGCTCGGAGCGCTCGACCGCCCCCAAGGCCGAGCAGAAGAAGACCGTGACCACCCCGACCGGCGAGAAGGTCAAGAAGGGTGACGGCGAGTACAAGGTCGTCACCGGCGACTCGCTGAGCAAGATCGCGGCCGACCACGACGTCAAGGGCGGCTGGGAGCAGCTGTTCAAGCTGAACAAGGACATCGTCAAGGACGCCGACATGATCTTCCCGGGTCAGCAGCTGCACCTGGTGAAGTAGTTCGGCACTCTCCTCGCCGATCGCCCGGCCCGGCCCGCGTCTTCCCCTCCACGCGTGCCGGGCCGGGGTCCGTCGGTCGCCGGTCCGCGGGCTCGGCGGCCCGGGAATCTCCGGGCCGATTGTTCAACTGTTGTAGTTACTGGTCAGTAAATTTCTGGCTGTTCGCCCCGCTATGACCGCTCTTGGGTCCTTTTTCGTCCCAGGGGACGGGCGGGCGGCCGACTGAGACGGCCGGGCCGGTTAGGCTCTTGTCGCAAGGCCAAAGTGACCCTGCACAACCAGCGTCATATCCCAGAAGGAGATGCCTCGTGCCGTCCATCGACGTCGTCGTAGCCCGGGAAATCCTCGACTCCCGGGGCAACCCCACGGTCGAGGTCGAGGTTGGCCTCGACGACGGCAGCACGGGTCGTGCTGCCGTTCCGTCCGGAGCCTCCACCGGTGCGTTCGAGGCCATTGAGCTTCGCGACGGTGACCCCAACCGCTACCACGGGAAGGGCGTCGAGAAGGCGGTCCTCGCCGTGATCGAGCAGATCGGCCCGGAGCTCGTCGGCTACGACGCGACCGAGCAGCGGCTGATCGACCAGGCCATGTTCGACCTGGACGCCACCGAGAACAAGGGCTCGCTCGGCGCCAACGCCATCCTCGGCGTCTCGCTCGCCGTCGCCCACGCCGCGTCCGAGGCCTCGGACCTGCCGCTGTTCCGCTACCTCGGTGGCCCGAACGCGCACCTGCTGCCCGTCCCGATGATGAACATCCTCAACGGTGGGTCGCACGCCGACTCCAACGTGGACATCCAGGAGTTCATGATCGCCCCGATCGGCGCGGAGTCCTTCTCCGAGGCCCTGCGCTGGGGCGCCGAGGTCTACCACACCCTGAAGAAGGTCCTGAAGACCAAGGGCCTGTCCACCGGACTCGGTGACGAGGGCGGCTTCGCGCCGAACCTGGAGTCCAACCGCGCCGCGCTCGACCTCATCGTCGAGGCGATCAAGGAAGCCGGTTACGCCCCCGGCAAGGACATCGCGCTCGCGCTCGACGTCGCCGCGTCCGAGTTCTACAAGGACGGCACGTACGAGTTCGAGGGCAAGTCCCGCTCGGCCGCCGAGATGACCGAGTACTACGAGGAGCTCGTCTCCGCGTACCCGCTGGTCTCCATCGAGGACCCGCTGTACGAGGACGACTGGGCCGGCTGGAAGGTCATCACCGACAAGATCGGCGCCAAGGTGCAGATCGTCGGCGACGACCTCTTCGTCACCAACCCGGAGCGCCTGGCCCGGGGCATCGAGGAGGGCTCGGCCAACGCCCTGCTCGTCAAGGTCAACCAGATCGGTTCGCTGACCGAGACCCTGGACGCCGTCGAGCTGGCCCAGCGCAACGGCTTCAAGTGCATGATGTCCCACCGCTCCGGCGAGACCGAGGACGTCACCATCGCCGACCTCGCGGTCGCCGTGAACTGCGGCCAGATCAAGACCGGCGCCCCGGCCCGCTCGGACCGTGTCGCCAAGTACAACCAGCTGCTGCGCATCGAGGAGATCCTCGACGACGCCGCGGTGTACGCGGGCCGCTCGGCGTTCCCGCGGTTCAAGGGCTGACAAGCCCGACCGGGTCCAGCGACCCGGCCTCCGTCCGTCCCCGCACTCGGTCCCGTACCGTGTGCGGGGACGGACGTGCGTAATGGGGAGGCGGAGACATGGCCGCGAAGGACCGGGACCGGTTCTCCACCGCGACCCGGCTGAGGCTGCTCGGTGAGCAGACCGCAGCCCGCGTCTACCGTTCCCAGAGCAAGCGCCAGGCCCGCCGCTCCCGCCTCACCGGCCGGGCGGCCTTCCTGGCCCTGGTCGTCTGCTCCCTGATCGTCGCCCTCGCGTACCCGATGCGGCAGTACGTGTCGCAGCGCGACGAGATCGCGGATCAGGAGCGGCTCGCGCAGGAGGCCGAGGCACGCACCGAGGAGCTGCGCGACGAGAAGGCGCGCCTCCAGGACGACGCCTACATCAAGCGGCTGGCCCGTGAGCACCTGCACTACCTTCTTCCGGGGGAGACCGGCTACACCGTGGTCGATCCCGACGCGGTCAAGGAGCGCAACGGAGAGCCGGACGAGTCCGGCCGACCGTGGCACTCCAACCTGTGGGACGGCGTCGACAGCGCCGACCGTGGCTGACCCGCGTTCCCGTCATTTCGCATTTCCCCGTTCGTCTGCGGTACCGCAGTTCAAGGGGCCCGATCAGAACCTAGGCAGGCATGGAAACGCCCCCTCCCCAGACCGAGTCCACCGCGCCCACCGACGCGGACATCGCCGCGTTCCAGCAGCAGCTGGGGCGCCCGCCGCGTGGGCTGCGCGCCATCGCGCACCGCTGCCCGTGCGGCAACCCGGACGTGGTCGAGACGCAGCCCCGGCTGGAGGACGGTACGCCGTTCCCCACGACGTACTACCTGACGTGCCCGCGTGCGGCGTCCGCGATCGGCACGCTGGAGGCGAACGGGGTCATGCGGGAGATGACCGAGCGCCTCGGTACGGATCCCGCGCTGGCGGCCGCGTACCGGGCCGCGCACGAGGACTACATCGCGCGGCGTGACGCCATCGAGGTGTTGGAGGGCTTCCCGAGCGCGGGGGGCATGCCGGACCGGGTGAAGTGCCTGCACGTGCTCGTGGGGCACTCGCTGGCCGCGGGGCCGGGGGTGAACCCGCTGGGGGACGAGGCGATCGCGATGCTGCCGGAGTGGTGGCGCAAGGGCCCGTGCGTGTCGCCGTGCGGCGGGCCGGACTCGGACGAGGGCTGACCCGGGGGCTCCGCCCCCGTACCCCGATCCTCAAACGCCGGAGAGGCTTGAAGACATGACGCGTGTGGCCGCCATCGACTGCGGTACCAACTCGATCCGTCTGCTGGTGGCGGACGCCGACCCCGCAACCGGGGAGTTCACCGAGCTCGACCGGCGGATGGAGATCGTCCGGCTCGGCCAGGGCGTCGACCGGACCGGGCGGCTCGCCCCCGAGGCGCTGGAGCGGACGTTCGCCGCGTGCCGGCAGTACGCGGCGGTGATCAAGGAGCACGGCGCCGAGAGGGTCCGCTTCGTCGCCACCTCGGCCTCCCGGGACGCGGAGAACCGGGACGACTTCGTCCGGGGGGTGCTGGACATCCTGGGCGTCGAGCCCGAGGTGATCAGTGGTGACCAGGAGGCGGAGTTCTCCTTCGACGGGGCCACCAAGGAGCTCGCCGGGCGCGACGACCTGGCGAAGCCGTACCTCGTCGTGGACATCGGCGGCGGCTCGACCGAGTTCGTCGTCGGCGACGACCGGGTGCGGGCGGCCCGGTCCGTGGACATCGGCTGCGTGCGGATGACCGAGCGCCATCTCTCGCGGGACGGCGCGGTCGTCGACCCGCCCACGCCGGAGGCGGCCGACGCGATCCGCGCGGACGTCGCCGCCGCGCTGGACCTGGCCGGGCGCAGCGTCCCGCTCACCGGGGCCGGCACGCTCGTGGGCCTGGCCGGCACGGTCACCACGGTGGCCGCGATCGCACTGGGCCTGGAGGAGTACGACTCGGCGGCGATCCACCACTCACGGGTCTCCCTGGAGCAGGTCCGGGAGATCACCGGGCGGCTGCTCTCCTCGACCCACGCCGAGCGTGCCGCGATCGGCGCGATGCACCCGGGACGGGTCGACGTGATCGCCTCCGGGGCGCTGATCCTGCTGGCCGTCATGGAGCGGACCGGGGCCCACGAGGTGGTCGTCAGCGAGCACGACATCCTCGACGGGATCGGCTGGTCCGTCGCGTAGGGCCTGTCCGGCGGGCGGGCCGCTGAGCGCCCTCCTGAGGCCTGCGCGCGGGGCCTGGGAGGGCGGGGTGCCGGTGGGTGCACAAACCTTGCTCATACGCATTCCTGCCTGCACCTTTGAGCCGCTGAGGGTCACCCCGGGGAGCCCTTCGGGGACACGCCGCGACGAACTTCGTGAACTTCTTCACAAGGAATTGGGTCCGTGGGGGCGGACTTCTGCTCCGGACGGGCCCGCAGGAGCGTGTGCGGGGTCACTCGCGGCGTGAACGGAGTGGTTCCGGGAGTGTTGCGGGAGTGTGAACCGGGCGGGTGGTCCACCTCGCCCGGTGACTCAAGGGCCAGCTCACAAGCGGTGAACAACGTTCGCCACGGCGCTGTGGTTCCCTGCCGGGGCCATGACCTGGGTCACGTGGGCGGCGAAGTGTAGCAGAGGGTGGGCCATACCTTGTGAAGGGGCTCACGAGCTCGCCCCCCGGGAGGGGTGGATACTCGATGGCATGAGCACCACGGAGCGTCCCAGGATCCTCGTAGTAGGCGGTGGGTACGTAGGCCTGTACGCAGCTCGGCGCATTCTGAAGAAGATGCGCTACGGAGAGGCGACCGTCACGGTCGTCGACCCCCGGTCGTACATGACCTACCAGCCCTTCCTCCCCGAAGCTGCTGCCGGCAGCATCTCGCCCCGGCACGTCGTCGTCCCGCTGCGACGCGTGCTGCCGAAGGCCGAGGTTCTCACCGGCCGCGTCACGACCATTGACCAGGACCGCAAGGTCGCCACGGTCGCGCCGCTCGTCGGCGAGGCCTACGAGCTGCCCTTCGACTACCTGGTCATCGCGATGGGCGCCGTCTCGCGCACCTTCCCGATCCCCGGCCTGGCCGAACAGGGCATCGGCATGAAGGGCATCGAGGAGGCCATCGGCCTGCGCAACCACGTACTGGAGCAGCTGGACAAGGCTGACTCGACGACCGATGAGGATGTCCGCCGCAGGGCGCTCACCTTCGTCTTCGTGGGCGGCGGCTTCGCCGGTGCGGAGACCATCGGCGAGGTCGAGGACATGGCCCGCGACGCGGCGAAGTACTACACGAACGTGAAGCGCGAGGACATGCGCTTCGTGCTCGTCGACGCCGCCGACAAGATCCTTCCCGAGGTCGGTCCGAAGCTGGGCACCTGGGGCCGGGAGCACCTGGAGTCCCGTGGTGTCGAGGTCTTCCTCTCGACCTCCATGGACTCCTGCGTCGACGGTCACGTGGTGCTGAAGAACGGCCTCGAGGTCGACTCCAACACCATCGTGTGGACGGCCGGCGTGAAGCCGAACCCGGCGCTGGCCCGCTTCGGCCTGCCGCTCGGTCCGCGCGGTCACGTGGACACCACCGAGAAGCTCCAGGTGCAGGGCACCGACTACATCTGGGCCGCGGGCGACAACGCCCAGGTCCCGGACATGGTCGGCCGCAAGGCCGGCAACCCGAACGCCTGGTGCCCGCCGAACGCCCAGCACGCGCTGCGTCAGGCCAAGGTCCTCGGCGACAACGTCATCTCCGGGATGCGCGGCTTCCCGCAGGGCGAGTACAGCCACGCCAACAAGGGTGCGGTCGCCGGTCTGGGCCTGCACAAGGGCGTCGCGATGATCGTCGTGGGCAAGGTGAAGATCAAGCTCAAGGGCCGTCTCGCCTGGTACATGCACCGTGGCTACCACGGCGTGGCGATGCCGACCTGGAACCGCAAGATCCGGATCTTCGCCGACTGGACCCTGGCGATGTTCCTCAAGCGCGAGGTCGTCTCGCTCGGCGCCATGGAGACTCCGCGCGAGGAGTTCTACGAGGCCGCCAAGCCGGCCCCGGCCCCCGCCGCCGCCCAGCCGGTGGGCGAGAAGGCCAAGGCCTCCTAGCGCACCCCGGGCCGGGGGCCCAGTACCTCCCGGTCCGCGTGCGGATACCCGTATCCGCACGGAACGCAGTCGTACGACGCCCGAAGGGGCCGTCCGCCATCCGTGGTGCGGGCGGCCCCTTCGGCGTATCGGCACGGGGCGGGGCGGGGCACCGTACAGGGGGAGCGGGGCCAGTGACCCGGCGGATGCATGGTTCATACAGGTATTTTGCCGTTCCATTGCGCGGTAGCGGGATGGCACGGCCGCCGGAAACTGTTGAGGGGGGTGTACCTCGTCACGGCGCCAACGGGTGCCGCGGCGTGGTCCGAGACATGTGTGGGCATGTCTGGGCACGTTGGGAAACACCATCACGGAGGTGTGCGCCATGGCAGACGCCGCGTTGCGGCTGACCGCTCTCGCCCAGGAGTTGCTGGGAGAACCCCTACCGGTCCGGATCCGGGCCTGGGACGGCAGCGAATCCGGACCGCCCGAGGCCCCCGCCCTCGTCATCAGGAGCCGTCGCGCCCTGCGCCGGCTGCTGTGGAAGCCGGGCGAACTGGGCCTCGCCCGCGCCTGGGTGGCCGGGGAACTCGACATCGAAGGCGATCTGTACGAGGCCCTGGACCTGGTGGCCGGGCTGATCTGGGACCGCGGGGCGGAGGCGAAGGACAGCATCCACCCGGTCCGCGACCCGAAGATCCGGGCGGCCGCCAAGGGGCTGCTGCAGCTCGCCGGCCCCTGGCCGCCGCCCCCGCCGCCACCGGAGGAGGTGCGCCGCCGCACCGGGGCCCTGCACACCAAGCGCCGCGACAAGGAGGCCATCAGCCACCACTACGACGTGGGCAATGACTTCTACGAACTGGTCCTCGGCCCGTCCATGGTCTACTCCTGCGCCTACTGGGAGGACGGCGGAACCCTTGAGGACGCCCAGCGCGACAAGCTCGACCTGGTCTGCCGCAAGCTCGCCCTGAAGGAGGGGGACCGCCTCCTGGACGTCGGCTGCGGCTGGGGGTCCATGGCGATCCACGCGGCCCGCGAGTACGGCGCCCGGGTCACCGGTGTGACCCTCTCCACCGAACAGGCGGCCTTCGCCAGGAAGCGCATCGCCGAGGAGGGCCTGACCGACCGGATCGAGATCCGGGTCCAGGACTACCGGGACGTCAGGGACGGCCCGTACGACGCCATCTCCTCCATCGGGATGGCGGAACACGTCGGATCGGTCCGCTACCGCGAGTACGCCGACGACGTCTACGCACTCCTCAAGCCCGGCGGGCGCCTCCTCAACCACCAGATCGCCCGCCGCCCGGAGAAGGACGAGTCCGCCTACCACGTGGACGAGTTCATCGACGCCTACGTCTTCCCGGACGGTGAGCTGGCGCCGCTGGGCCGGACCGTCGCGACCCTTGAGGAAGCCGGTTTCGAGGCCCGCGACGTCGAGTCGCTCCGCGAGCACTACGCGCTGACCCTGCGCCGCTGGGTCGCCAACCTGGAGAAGGACTGGAACCTCGCGGTGAGGATGACCTCGCCCGGCCGGGCCAGGGTCTGGCGCCTGTACATGGCCGCCTCCGCGCTCTCCTTCGAGCACAACAAGATCGGTGTCAACCAGATCCTGGCCGTCCGGCCGGCGGAGGGCGGAACCGCCCGGATGCCGCTGCGCGCCCGGGACTGGAAGGCGTCCGCGACCGGCTGAACCGTGCACACGTGAGAGGGCCGGTGTCCGTGACCACGGACACCGGCCCTCTCACGTGTGCCGTCCGGCGCTACTCGGTCTTGATCGCCGTCAGCATGTTGAGCTTCGCGGCGTTGCGGGCCGGCCACATCGCGGCCAGCACCCCCACCAGTGCGGCCAGCAGCAGGAAGAGCGCGATCCTGCCCCACGGCACGACCAGGGCGTACTGCGGGATCTGGGACGAGGCCGCCTGGCCGATCGCCCAGCCCAGGAACAGGCCCAGCCCGATCCCGACCAGCGCGCCGAACACCGAGATGACCACGGCCTCCAGACGGATCATGCGCTTGACCTTGCGCCGGTCCAGGCCGATCGCCCGCAGCATGCCGATCTCCTGCTGCCGCTCGAACACCGACATGGCCAGCGTGTTGACGACGCCGAGCACCGCGATGATCAGGGCCATCCCCAGCAGCCCGTACATGATGTTCATCATCAGGTTGATGGTGCCGCCGAACATGTCCCGGATGTCCTGGCGGTCCATGACGCTCATGCCCGGGTTGTCACCGAGGGCGTTCACCACGGCCTGCTCGTTGGCCGTGCTCGAACCGCCGTCCGTCTTGACCCAGATCTCGCGGATGTCCGCACGGCCCTCGTGCGGGGCCACCTTGTCGCGGGGGATCACGACCGGCGACAGGAACTCGTTGTCCTTGTAGAGCGCCCCGATCCTCAGGTTCTCCTTCTTGTCGTCCTCGTAGGTGACCGGGACGCTGTCCCCGGTCTTCCAGCCGTTGGACTTCGCGGTCTTTTCCGAGACGGCGATCGCGCCGCTGCCCAGGGAGTCCATCGAGCCCGAGAGGGTGTCGACGCTGAGGACCTTCTGCACGTCGCCGGGGGTGACGCCGGACGCCGACAGGTTCGCCTTCCCGACCGACAGCCAGACGGACTGCGTGGGTGAGACGGCGGTGACGCCGTCGGCCTTCTCCAGGGCCGTGAGCGCCGACTCGTCGAGCGAGTCCCCGCTCGCCATCGACACCATGTAGTCGGCCTTGATGTTGTCCGTGGTCATCCGGTCGACCGCCTGGCCGAGGGTG
This sequence comes from Streptomyces sp. 840.1, assembly GCF_003751445.1. Taxonomy (NCBI): domain Bacteria; kingdom Bacillati; phylum Actinomycetota; class Actinomycetes; order Kitasatosporales; family Streptomycetaceae; genus Streptomyces; species Streptomyces sp. 840.1. The sequence goes on from NZ_RJUU01000001.1 coordinate 3,262,702, forward strand.
ACGCCCAGGACCGAGATGCCGGTGACGAGGGTGAGACCGATCGCCAGCGCCGAGGCGGTGGCGCCGGTACGCCGGGGGTTGCGCACCGCGTTCTGCGCGGCCAGCTTGCCGGAGACCCCGAACAGCCTCTGCAGCATCGGGCGGAGCAGGGCGATCACCGGGCGGGACAGCAGCGGGATGAGGATGATGATGCCGATCAGTGCCAGGAAGGCACCGGCCGCGATGGCCGCCTGGGCAGAGTTTCCGGACCGTGCCGCACCGGCCACGACCGTCGCCGCGCCGAGCAGCGTGATGACCGCGCCGATCGAGTTGCGCACCACCAGGGACTTCACGGAGGCCACCGAGTACATGCTGTTCATCGCCGCGACCGGCGGGATCTTCGCGGCCCGGCGGGCGGGCAGCCAGGCGGCCAGCACGGTGATCAGGACGCCGACCGCGAGGGCGGCGATGATCGTGGTCGGCGCGACCACCAGCGGACCGGCCGGGATCTTGCCGCCGATCAGGCTCATCGCGGAGCGCAGCCCGACGGCCAGACCGAGGCCCACCGCGAAGCCGATGACGGAGGCGACCAGACCGACCACGGCGGCTTCGAGCAGCACCGAGCGCTTGACCTGGCGGCGCGAGGCGCCGACGGCACGCAGCAGCGCCAGCTCCTTGGTGCGCTGCGCGACCAGCATGGTGAAGGTGTTGGCGATCAGGAAGACGCCGACGAAGAGGGCGATTCCCGCGAAGGCGAGCAGCAGCTTGTTGAGGCTGCCCAGGCTGGACTCGATCTGCTTGGCCTGCTCGTCGGCGCGGACCTTGCCGGTCTTGGCCTCCGCGTCCTTGGGCAGCAGCGGCTTCACCGCGGCCAGCACCTGCTGGTCGGAGGTGCCGGGTGCGGCGGTGACGGAGACGTCCTGGAACTCGCCGGGCCGCAGGAACAGCTTCTGGGCGACGTCGGAGTCGAAGAGCACCAGGCTGCCGCCGGCGTTGACCGCGCCGTCCTCGGTGGTGAAGACCCCGGACAGGGTGTACTCCTTCACCGGTCCGTTCGTGGCGACCCGTACCTTGTCGCCGACCTTGTACTCGCCCTTCTCCGCGGTGTCCCGGTCCAGGGCGATCCGGCCGTCGGCGGTGGGGCCCGTGCCGTCGGTGAAGTCGTACTGCGCGTCCTTGCCGCCCTTGCCCGGGGCGAAGTTGCCGCCGGTGTTGGTCCAGCCGTTGCCGATCAGCTTGCCGTCCGTGCCGGCGACCCCGGCGAAGCCGGAGACCCGGCCGGTGGCGCTCGCCACCCCGTCCAGGGCGCGGATCTTCTTCAGGGTGGCGGCGTCGACGCCGGGCGTCTCGGCGTCGCGCTGGTCGGCGTAGGTGGTGACCGCGACGGCGACGTCGTCGTAGTTCTTCGCCGACTGGTTGCGGAAGGCGTTTCCGAGGGTGTCGGTGAAGACCAGAGTGCCGGAGACGAAGGCCACGCCGAGCATCACGGCGAGGACGGTCATCAGCAGCCTGGCCTTGTGCGAGAGCACATTGCGCAGGGCGGTACGGAACATGGCTGTGTCCTGGAGGGGAGGGGGTTCCGGAAAGAGGCATGGATCGGGCGTCGCGCGGCACGGGGCGGCGCGACGCAGGGGCCGGGGCGGCGGCCTGGGGGCTCGGCTCAGCTGGTGCGGCCCTTGGCGTCGAATGCCTTCATCCGGTCCAGCACCCCGTCCGCGGTGGGGTGCATCATCTGGTCCACGATCGCCCCGTCCGCGAGGAAGATGACCCGGTCCGCGTAGGAGGCGGCCGCCGGGTCGTGGGTCACCATGACCACGGTCTGGCCCAGCTCGCGCACCGAGTTGCGGAGGAAGCCGAGGACCTCGGCGCCGGAGCGCGAGTCCAGGTTGCCGGTCGGCTCGTCACCGAAGATGATCTCCGGCTGCGAGGCCAGGGCGCGAGCCACCGCGACGCGCTGCTGCTGGCCGCCGGAGAGCTCCGTGGGCCGGTGCTTCAGGCGGTCGGTGAGGCCCACCATCTCGATGACCTTGTGCAGCCACGCCTGGTCGGGCTTGCGGCCGGCGATGTCCATCGGCAGCGTGATGTTCTCCAGCGCCGTCAGCGTCGGCAGCAGGTTGAACGCCTGGAAGATGAATCCGATCTTGTCCCGTCGCAACTGGGTGAGCTGCTTGTCCTTGAGGGAGCCCAGCTCCGTCTCCCCGATCCGCACCGAGCCGCTGCTGAAGCTGTCGAGACCGGCCACGCAGTGCATCAGCGTGGACTTGCCGGAACCCGACGGGCCCATGATCGCGGTGAACTCGCCCTGCGGGAAGTCCACGGTGACCCGGTCCAGCGCGGTCACCTTGGTCTCGCCCTCTCCGTAGACCTTCGACAGTTCCGTGGCGCGTGCAGCCACCGCGGTGGCGCGGTGAGCGGTGGTCATGGTGGTCACGGGAGGCTCCAGGGTCGGGTTCGTACGGGGCGGGAGGACCTTCGGGTCCGCCGGCAGGAGGGCGCCGCATGACGCGGCGTCCTCCTCGACGGCACTGCTCCATCGTCTCCGCCGATCCGCCGCGGATCGTCAGTCCCGGTGCCCGTTCCCGGGGCCGCCTTGAGTCGCACCGACGGGCGCTCGCGTCCTCCTGCGGTATGACACCGCCCCCGAGACGGCTGACGCCGCCCGTGGTCCGCCCGGCCTTGCGCGGCCGCCGTGTTCGTGCCCTCGCTGCCAGGGGAAACGCCCCGTGTTCATGATCACAGGCGCGGTCCTGGCGCCCCGGAGAACCCGGTCGGGCAGCCGGTTTTGGGCCGGGCTGACGGCTCCGTCGGCCGGCAGGGGTGGCGCGCCCCTGGCGATCCGTGGCGCGCCCCTGGCGAATCGGCTGTGTGGGTGCGGCGAATTCACGTCAATTCGGATTGCCGCTTGTCACGCCCACAACCCTGTCAGGCGTGTGACTATGCCTCTCGGGTGTGCTGACGCACCCTCAAGCGGTCAATAAAATAAGACAACATCGAGCCACTGTTCGGCCGATCGGGGGAGCCCCCCGGATAGGGTCATGTGCCAACGCGGAGCCGCGCCAAGCCCGGATGGTGGAATGCAGACACGGCGAGCTTAAACCTCGCTGCCCCTCGGGGGCGTACCGGTTCAAGTCCGGTTCCGGGCACTCAATCCGCGACATGGATCGAGTGCCGACGCGGCCGATTCGGCAGGTCCCCCGCGAGGGCGTCGGGTGCGGGGCGGTCCGGGGCGCGGCGGGTGAGTGCGTGGACGGCGCAGCCCAGGACGAAACCGTAGACGGACACCAGGCCGTGGCCGTTCGACTGGGCGAACCAGACCACCAGGCCGAGCACGGGCACGCCGGCCGCCAGCAGGATCTCCTTCGGGCGCTCCCGGCCGGGCCGGCGTGTGTGCAGTGTGCGCAGGAGCAGCGCCGCCGACAGGGTCGCGGCGAGGAAGTACGTGGCGCCGGAGCTTCCGGCGAAGTTGCGGGGGTCGGTGCTGTGCCCGTGCTCGCCGAACAGCGCGTCGACGTAGCCGGGCAGGAGGATGCCGGCGAGGAACAGGCCCAGCGTGAGGGGCGCGCCCCAGAACCAGTTGGCCAGGGCGGCGATGACGGCGAGGGTGGCGAGGTTCCACGCCCCGCCGAGCGGGCCGCCGTTCTGCAGGAACGTCGAGGTGAGGGTCCGCCACCAGCCGGACCTGGCCGGGTCGCTGTCGAGGGCGTCCATCGCGCCCGACCAGCAGAGCTGGGTGACCACCCCGGCGACGGCGAGCGAGGTCAGCCCCACCGCCGCCCACGGGACGCGCCGCCCTCGCAGGGTGTCCTGGCCGAGCAGGGTCAGTCCGCCGTTGAGCATCAACATCATCAGTGCCGCCGTGGTCACGTTGAACAGCAGTCCGCCCATCGTCACCACCCCCCTTCAAACGCTGTTTGAATCCCGTCGGTGACGACAGTAGACGCGTCTGCCGCAGTTTTCAAACGGTGTTTGAAAGTCGGCTACAGTGGGGCCCATGAAGCTGAGCACGGACCGGATCATCGACGCGGGCATGGCGGTGTTCGCCGAAGCGGGCTACCACGGGCTGTCCATGCGCCAGGTGGCGAAGCGGCTCGACGCGCACGCCGGCAGCATGTACTACCACGTGCCCAACAAGAGCGCCCTGCTCCAGCTGATGGCCGACCGGCTGGCTCAGCAGGCGTACGACGCGGGCACGGCCGCCCTGGCCGCCCTGCCCGACGCGGCCGGCTGGCCGGAGCGGGTCGAGGCCCAGGCCGTCTCGCTCCGGCGGAGCCTGCTGAGGCACCCCGGCGGCGCGGTCATGTTCGCCGACAGCCCGAAGGTGCTCAGCACCGGAGCGCTGTCCCTGATGGAGCGGCTGCTGCGGACGCTGAAGGACACCGGCGTCCGGGACGAGCACCTGGGCATCGCCGGTGACACGGTGCTCAGCCACATCACCGGCTACGTGCTCCAGGAGCAGGGCGAGCCCCCCGCCGTCGAGGCCGACGCCGAGGACGTCGCCGAGCTCCACCGGCGCTTCCCGCTCACCGTGGCCGCGGCGTCCGGGCAGGACCAGGACGAGAAGTTCGTCCGCAGCGTCCGGCTGCTCTGCGCCGGAATCGGGGCGCTCGACGAAGCCGGGGCCCGGCGTCGGTCACCCTCCGATGATCTTGACTGACGCACTGTGGACATCGAAGGGCGGCTGTGGAGAATTGACCTCCACATCTGTTCGTACTGGGGGGCTGCATGAGCGTTATGTCAATCGGCTGGTTAGCACTGATAGTCGTCATCCTGCTGGCCTATTTCCTGCCGACCATCGTCGCCTTCGCGCGAGGGGTGTCGAACAGCGGCTCCGTACTCGTGCTGAATCTGTTTCTCGGCTGGACCCTGGTGGGCTGGGTCGTGGCACTGGCGATGGCGTCGCGCAGTACCGCGCCGCGCCCGGGGATGTAAGTCGTCCGGCCGTGTGCTGATTTCCCGACCGGGGAATCCGTGAACACGTCCTGCCTGCTCATCGGTGTGTTCGCCCTGGTGGCACTCAGTCCGCTGGGGCGGACCGCCCGGCAACCGCGCGGAGCGCGCTCTGGCGGCTCCGCGCCGCGTCCGGGTGTGCGGCTTCCCGGAGAACCCGTTCTCCTGACGGGCGCGGAAGGCCCGGGGGCCTCCCGCGCCCGCGCGCCGGACGGTGCCTGCCGCTATCCGTGCATGCCGACCTGGTAGTCGCCGGCGGGCTGCTGGACGATCACGTTCAGGCGGTTGAAGGTGTTGATCACGGCGATGGCGCACACCAGGGCGGCGAGCTGGTCGTCGTCGTAGTACTTGGCGGCGTTCGCCCAGACCTCGTCCGGGACGCCGCCGGCCGCGTCCGCGATACGGGTGCCCTGCTCGGTCAGCTCCAGGGCGGCGCGCTCGGCGTCGGTGAAGACGGTGGCCTCCCGCCAGGTCGCGACCAGGTTGATGCGCACCGCGCTCTCCCCGGCGTGCGCGGCCTCCTTGGTGTGCATGTCGAGGCAGCCGGCGCAGCCGTTGATCTGGCTGGCGCGGATCCTGACCAGCTCCTGCGTCGCGAGCGGCAGCGTCGACTCCTTGAGCGCGTTGCCTGCCGCGATGATGTGCTTGAGGGACTTGGCCGCGACCGGGCTGTCGAAGGGCTTCAAGCGGGCGTTCATGGTGCACTCCCTTGAGGTTTCGGTGCCTGTATCTCTCTGACCGATCAGGCCGGCAAAATGTGACAGCCCTGGATGTGACCCGCGTCTCACTGTCGCGGCTCGCGCTCCCACCCGCCTCCCGGCCCCCGTTTCGCGACGCGGTCGCTCACTCACCGGGGCGTCGGGGAGCGCCCGCCGTCCCGGCTCTCACCTCGTCCATCAGCTCGTCCAGGGCCTCTCGCGCGAGGGGGACAAAGCGCCGCTGCATGGCCTCCACGAGGCGGCCCGTCTCCGCCGCGGCGGAGCGGTAGCGCTCCGTCCGCTCCTCGCTCGGCGGTCCCTCGCCCAGTTCCATCAGGTACTCGATGGGCGGGTGAATGTGCCCGTCCACGGCCTCGGCCCAGTCGGCGGCCGCTTGCGCCACCGGGGCGGGACCTTCGAGCTGGACCCGGTTGGCCGCCTGCCGAGTGGCCCGTACGGCGTCGATGGCGAGGCCGCGTCTGGTGTCGTACCGATGCCGGTCGTAGGGGTCCGACGTCAGCCGGGCCAGCTGCCAGACCGCCCCGTGCGCCTCGTACGCGGCGTCCATCAGCCCCTGGTAGGCGGCCTGCCTGCTGTCCCTGCGCCATTTACGGTGCTCGACCCGCAGATCGCGGCGCCGGGCGCGGTCGTCCGCGGCCTCCTGGCGCTGCTGCTGCCGCCCCAGTGCCTCGTCCTTGCGGCGCTCGGTCCGCGCGGCCGCGAGCGCCGTCAGTCCGCTGCCGAGCAGGGTGCCGCCGACCGCGACGGCTGTGGTCATCCAGGTGCTCTCCATGGCGGGAGATTGTGCGCCGGTGCGGCGGCGGGCAGGAAGGGCCCGTGGTCGCGGACCGGGCCGGACGTCACAACGGCCTTTCTGAAGAGGGGAGTTACGCACGGTACTGTCGCGCCATGTCTCAGTCGTCGTCGCCACGGGTACCGGCACGGTCATCGGCATCGGCCTCTGCACCGTCATCGGCATCGGTGGCCGACTTCTACGACGCACTGGCCGGCGACTACCACCTCGTCTACGCGGACTGGGACGCCGGCATCCGCCGCCAGGGCGCCGCCCTGGACGCGTTGATCGGCCGGGAGCGGGCCGAGGTGCTCGACTGCTCCTGCGGCATCGGCACCCAGGCCATCGGCCTCGCGCTGCGCGGGCACGACGTCACCGGGACCGACCTCAGCCCCCGCGCCGCCGCACGCGCCGCCCGTGAGGCCGAGCGCCGAGGGCTCGGCCTGCGTACGGCCGCCGCCGACATGCGGTGCCTGCCGTTTCCCGACGGCCGGTTCGACGTCGTCGTCTGCGCCGACAACTCACTGCCGCACCTGCTGACCGCGCAGGACGTGCACGCCGCGCTGGCGGAGATGCGCCGCGTGCTGCGGCCGGGCGGTCTGCTGCTGGTCAGCACCCGCCCCTACGACGAACTGCTGCGCGAGCGCCCCGTTTCCACGGCTCCCCAGGCCCACCCCGCCGACGACGACGAGGAACGGAACGTCACCTTCCAGCTCTGGCACTGGCACGAGGACGGCGAGCACTACGACCTCGAGCACTTCCAGCTCCTGGCGGCGGCCCCGCAGGCGGAGTGGCGCGTCCGGGTCCGCCGCGCCACCTACTGGGCGCTGGGCAGGGACCGGCTCGCCTCGTTCGCCGCCGGGGCCGGGTTCGCCGGGCCGCAGTGGCGGATGCCCGACGAGTCCGGTTTCTTCCAGCCGCTGCTCGTGGCCCGCGCGCGATAAGCCGTTGGACGCGGGGCGCGCGCCTGACAGATTCGGGTTCATGACCGCGACCACGACCGGCCACAAGCGAGACCTCCGCCTCTATCTGCAGGATGCCCGCGACACCTTCCTCTGGAAGCTCGAAGGAGCGTCCGAGTACGACATCCGGCGCCCGCTGACCCCGACCGGCACCAACCTGCTGGGGCTGGTCAAGCACGTGACCGGAGCCGAGGCGTTCTACTTCGGCGCCGCCTTCGGGCGGCCCGTCGAGGCGCCGGATCTCTGGATCGCCGGGGACGCCGAGCCGAACGCGGACCTGTGGGCCACCGCCGACGAGACACGTGCGGAGATCGTCGCCGGGTACCGCCGGGTGTGGGCCCACTCGGACGCGACGATCGACGCGCTGGACCTGGACGCCGTCGGCCGGCTCCCCGGGGAAGCGGGGACCGAGCTGACGCTCCACCGGATCCTCGTCCACATGGTCGCCGAGACCCAACGGCACGCCGGGCACGCCGACATCGTCCGGGAACTCGTCGACGGGACCACGGGCCTGCGGGCCGGGAGCGACAACATGGCCTCCGGCGACGCGGCCTGGTGGGCGAGCCACCGGGACCGGGTGGAGCGCGCGGCCCGGGAGGCCCCGGACGCGTTGACGCCGCGCCCGTGACTACGCCTCGCCCGTGACTACGCCGCGCGCCCCTGCCTACGCCGCGCCCCGCGCCCCCGGAGCAGGAGTCGGACCCGGCCCCGAGGCCGCAGCCGCAGCGGGAACCGGCCCTGCGGCGTGGGGCAGGCGGCGTACGGCGCGGGAGGCCAGGGGGAGCGTGGCCGCGGCCGCCGAGATCACCCCGGCGGCCGCCGCGACGCGGAACGCGCCGTACGCCTGGGCCAGCGGGCCGACGCACAGCTGGCCGGCCGGGATCGCGATGTACGAGAGCAGCTCGTCGTACGAAGCGACGCGCGAGAGCACCTGTGGCGGAACGTGCTCCTGCATCGAGGTGTCCCAGGCGACGGCCGTGACGGCGGAGCCCAGCCCCGCGACGAACGCGGCGGCCAGCAGCCACGGGATGTGCAGACGGGCGCCCAGGGCGAGCAGCGGGAGCGCGGCGAGGGCGCTCGTCAGCTGTCCGAGGCGGAGCAGGTGCCGTACGACCAGCCGGTACATCAGCAGGCCGGACACCAGCAGCCCGATGCCACGGGCGCTGAGCACCAGGCCCCAGGCCGCCTCACCGCTGAGCTGCCGGGTGAGCTGGGGGCCCAGGATCTGCCAGGTGCCGGTCAGGGCCAGATTCATCAGGCAGAACGACAGCGTGCCGATCCACACCCAGCGGATCGCGCGGAACTCGGTCCACCCGTCGCGGATGTCGGCGGCCAGGGTGGTCGTCCGCCGGGGTGCGTCCGGGGCGCCGGCGAACGTGAGCCGCGCGAGGAAACCCGCCGCCAGCAGGTAGGTGAACGCGTCGAAGGCGATGGCCGGGCCGCTGCCCGCCGCCACGACGAGCACACCGGCCAGGCTCGGCCCGAGGATCTTCGTGGCGTTGCGGGCCGTGCCCAGCAGGGAGTTCGCCTGCTTGAGCCGGGCCCGGTCGACCAGCTGCGGCAGGACCCCGCGCAGGGCCGGGGCCGTGAACGCGCCCAGCGCGCCGTTCAGGAACTCCAGCACGGCCACCGGGGCCGGCGCGTAGTGGCCGGTCAGCAGGAGCGCCGCGACCCCGCCCTGGGTGAGCGCCGCGCCCAGATGGACGGCGACCAGTACGTTGCGGCGCGAGGCGCGGTCGGCCACCGCCCCGCCCACCAGGAGCAGCGCCAGCAGCGGCAGCATGCGGGCGGCCAGCACGAAGCCGAGGTCCCCGGTGCTGCCGGAGGCGTCCAGGACCGCGAAGGCCAGCGCGACCGGGGCCATCGAGCTGCCGAGCAGCGACACCAGCCGCCCGGCGTAGAACGCGCGGAACCCCGGCTGCCGGAGAAGGGACGGAGTGGCGGACGGAGTAGCGGACAAAGGGGGCGGCGGAGGCGCGGGAGGTGGGTGCACCGGCAGGATTCTGCGGAGACGGCCCCGGTGCGCGCTAACGTTTCGGCAGGAGGCGAAAGATGGTGATGCTGCGGCTGAGCTCGATGGCCCTGTCCCGGTCCAGGTTCGCGCTGTCGCCGCTGGCCGAGACGCTGGGGTCGATGAGCGTGCTGGTCAAGCCGTGCTCCGATCCGTGGCTCGGTCCCTGGTACGGCCGGCACCGCGCCGCCTTCCTCGCCGTCCTCGACGCCGATTCCTTCGCCAGGGGCCTGGTCGAGCTGATCTCCTCGACCAAGTACCTCCCCGGCTACATCACCCTGCCGCCGTCCGGCGGGATGCGTACCGCCCTGGACGACGAGCTGGCCCCCGTCGCCGCCGCCTCCGACGCGGCCGTGCGCGCCGACCTCGAAGCAGCGGTGGCGCACAGCTGGAAGCGGCACGACCTGGGGTGGCTGACCGGGCACGGCTGGGGAGCCCGTACGGCCGGTCTGTTCCGGTACACGTGGGAGGCGCACATCCTCGCGGACTGGCCGCGCCGCCGGGCGCTGCTGGAGCGGGACGTCAGCCACCGGGCGGGACTGCTGGCCGCCTACGGCTGGCCCCGCGCCCTCCAGCAGATGAACCGCCGGAGCGCCTGGGTCGGCGCGGACGCGATCCGCTTCAGCCACCAGCCGGGACCGGACCGTGTCGTCGGCGAGGACGGAATGCTGTTCGTGCCGGTCTGTGTGACGAGCGGCACCTGGCTCGCCGAGGAACCCCCCGCCCGGTACGCCCTGGTCTATCCGGCGCGCGGGTCCGCCGCCGAAGCCACCGGCGGACCCAGGCCCGCCCGCGCGCTGGAGCGGCTGATCGGCACCGGCCGCGCCGCCGTGCTCCACGAACTGGAACGTCCCGCCACCAGCACCGAACTCGCCCGCCACTTCGGCCAGTCGCTCGGCACTGTCGGCGGGCATCTGGCGGTCCTGCGCGACGCGGGCCTGGTCACGGGCACGAGGGTCGGCCGGCGGGTCGTCTACCGGCGTACCGGGGCCGGCGACGCCCTCGCCGGGGACGCACCTGCCTGACGGCTGCCGCGGCGGCCAACGGAATCAGTGTGACCGCCGCGACAGTACGGGCGCCGAAAGATCCTCCCCTGGCACTAGGGAGTTTGTTTTGCCTACCCATTACTCTTGTTCCAAGGCCGCGCTGGGTGGCCATGGAGGAGTGAGATGAGGAGCAGCAACCCGGTCTTCTCGCGACGGGGCTTCAGCCGCGACAACGGTTACGCGAACGTCAACGCGGCACCGCAGGCCGGGGCCCCCGTAGCGGGTGCCAACCCGTACGCCACCAACCCCTATGCCCAGCCGGACGCCCAGTACGGCGCCCCGCAGGCGCCGGCGCGTTCCGGTGTGATGACGATCGACGATGTCGTCACCCGTACGGCGCTGACGCTGGGCACGGTCGTGGCGGGTGCCGCGGTCGCCTGGGCCCTGCTCCCGGTCGACGAGGCGAACCTCAACAAGTCGTACGGCATCGCGATCGGCGCCGCGCTGATCGCCTTCGTGCTGTCGCTCGTCCAGTCCTTCAAGCGCAAGCCGGTTCCCGCGCTGATCATCGCGTACGCGGCCTTCGAGGGTGTCTTCCTCGGGGTCATCTCCAGCGCGGTGAGCACGTACATCTCACCGGGTGTCGTGATGCAGGCGGTGATGGGCACCATGTGTGTCTTCGCCGGTGTGCTGTTCGCGTACAAGATGCGCTGGATCCGCGTCACCCGCCGGTTCTACGGCTTCGTGATGGCCGCCGCCATGGGCTTCATGCTCCTGATGGTGGTCAACCTGCTGTTCGCAGCCTTCGGTGGCGGTGACGGCCTCGGCTTCCGCAGCGGTGGCCTCGGCATCCTCTTTGGTGTCGTCGGCATCATCCTCGGCGCCTGCTTCCTGGCCCTGGACTTCAAGCAGGTCGAGGACGGCGTCGCGTTCGGCGCTCCCCGCGAGGAGTCCTGGCTGGCGGCCTTCGGCCTCACCATGACCCTGGTGTGGATCTACCTGGAGATGCTGCGTCTGCTCTCGATCCTGAGCGGCGACGACTAGGACGGCTGAACACCGGTCGGCAGAACGGCCCGCAGGCTCCTTCGCAGGAGCCTGCGGGCCGTTTCCGTGCTTCCGCGGGGACGGGGCGGGGCTACAGGAGCTTGCGGGCTGCTCTTCGCAGGTCGTACTCGTGGATGAGCGCCTTCGCGTGCCCGTAGGCGAGGTCGTGCTCGCTCCGCAGCCAGCTGACCTTCTCCTCGAAGCGGAGAGCGGGGCCGTCCTCGACGGTGCGGAGCCAGTCGGAGATCTCACGACCGGTGCAGTGCGGGATTCTGGCGAGCAGATTGCGGTGGGTCTCTTCGGACAGGACTTGGGACATGGCGCCTCCGACGCGTTGTGCGCGGTACTGGTCCTTCCCGACACCGTGCCTGAGGGCCGGGCCGTTGGCAACCATCCGGGCGGGGGCGCGTAGGGTCGCGGGGTGCTCGATACGACGCCCCTGATCATCGCCGTGGACCGATTCGCCGACCGGCTGCGTGCCGCCCCGCAGAGCAGACTGCAGCGGGGAGCGGCGGCCGAGGGACTGGCCGTGGCCAGGCAGTTGGCGGTGCGGGCCCAGCGCGTCGAGGCGCCGGACCGGGAGCCGAGGACCATGCCGGACGCCGGGCTCTTCGCGATCGGTGACCAACTCGCGGTCGCGGGGCGGGATCTGGCCGTGGCACTGGAAACGGCCCCGTCGGCTGAGCTGGACGAGGCCGTGCGATTCGTCGAGGAAGCGACCGTCCGGGCCTTCGCCTAGGCGGTACGCGCGCGGCAGCGGCCGGCGAGGGCCGCTGTGCCGTGGGGGCGTGGGGGAGGGGCCGGACGACCGGTCCGCGGGCTAGAAGCTCGCGATGACGCGGTCGGCCAGTATGTACACGTTCTCCCGGCCGCACGAGAACGTCAGCGCGTACGCACCGGAGACGCCGGAGCCGCCCAGCAGCACCGGGTGCTCACCGGACCGCAGGGACTCGGCCAGCCGCTCCGCCGTCTCGCGGTGGCCGGGCGTCATGCAGAGCGTGGTGCCGTCGGCGAAGACGTAGACGTCGAGCGTGCCGAGCGGGCCGGGTCGCACGTCGGAGAGTTCCGTACGGCTGTCGGCCAGCTCCTCCAGGCGGTTCACCGTGCGCTCGTGGTCGGTGACGACGGGTGTCTGCACCGGCACGAAGTCGGGGTGCGAGGGGTGGCGGCGACGGGCCGCGGCCAGCTCGGGGGAGTCCTCCGCGAACTCCGCGATCTCCGGGAGCTCGGTGATGTCGGCGAGCTCGGCCAGTTCCGTCAGCTCCTCCAGCGCCTCGGTGGCGTCGAGGTCCATCGCCTCCAGGCCGGCGAAATCGGCCTGGCGCGGCATGAAGAACGGGGCGTCCTCGCCGACCCCGGCCAGCCCGCCCAGCAGGGACGGGGCATCGGCGGCGTCGCGCGCTTCCTGCGTGGCCCAGAAGGCCCGCGCCTCGGCGAGTTCGCGTTCCCGCTCCTCGGCCAGCGCCTCGGCCACCGCCGCGCGTATCTCCGCGGCAGGTGTGGCGTCGTTACGGCTCTGGGCGGGGACCGTGGCGGCCTGGGCGCGGCCGTCGGCCAGCTCCCTTCGAAGGGCCGATACCTGCTTACGCAGCCCGTGAGCGGCGTGCAGAGCAGCAGCGCCCACGGCCGTGGCAGCGGCGGTGGTCAGCAACAGGGCAAGAGGCATGGCGCTCACTGACTTACTCCCGATTTCAATCGATCCCCCGACTTCCTACATCAGCTTGGCCTCTACCGGCACCATGTGTCAGTGCATTACGTCACGAATTGGACAGGTCTTTGTGCCCGGGGTTTAACCCTGATGCTGGTGTGACCTGCGGGAATGACTCTCCCCCAGGAGATAGGTCACATCCTGGGGGAGATTCGGTCACGGTCGGGGCTCGGAACCGGCCACCGGGCCCGCCCCGAGGGCCTCGGGACGGGGCGCGGAGGGGCCGGTTCCGGCTCAGCTCAGGCGCTCGATGACCATCGCCATGCCCTGGCCGCCGCCCACGCACATCGTCTCCAGGCCGAACTGCTTGTCGTGGAACTGGAGGCTGTTGATCAGCGTGCCGGTGATCCGCGCGCCGGTCATGCCGAAGGGGTGGCCCACCGCGATGGCGCCGCCGTTGACGTTGACCTTGTCCAGCGGCAGGCCGAGGTCCCGGTAGGACGGGATCACCTGGGCGGCGAAGGCCTCGTTGATCTCGGCCAGGTCGATGTCGCCGACGCTCAGCCCGGCGCGCTTCAGCGCCTGCTTGCTCGCCTCGACGGGTCCGTAGCCCATGATCTCGGGGGAGAGGCCACTGACGCCGGTGGAGACGATCCGGGCCAGCGGGGTCAGGCCCAGCTCGCGCGCCTTGGTGTCGGACATGATCACGAGCGCCGCGGCGCCGTCGTTGAGCGGGCAGCAGTTGCCCGCGGTGACCAGGCCGTCGGGGCGGAAGACCGGCTTCAGGCCCTGCACGCCCTCCAGGGTGACGCCCGCACGCGGACCGTCGTCCTTGGCGACCACGGTGCCGTCAGGCGTCGTCACCGGGGTGATCTCGCGCTCCCAGAAGCCGTTCTTGAGGGCTTCCTCGGCGAGGTTCTGCGACCGGACGCCGAACTCGTCCATGTCCTGGCGGGTGACCCCCTTGGTCCGGGCCAGGTTCTCCGCGGTCTGCCCCATCGAGATGTACGCGTCCGGCACCAGGCCGTCCTCGCGCGGGTCGTGCCAGCTCGCACCGGACTCCTCGGCGCGGGCCGCGGTGCGGGCCTCGGCGTCCGCGAACAGCGGGTTGTGGGTGTCCGGCCAGCTGTCGGAGTTGCCCTTGGCGAACCGGGACACCATCTCGACGCCGGCCGAGATGAAGACGTCGCCCTCGCCGGCCTTGATGGCGTGCAGCGCCATGCGGCTGGTCTGCAGGGACGAGGAGCAGTAGCGGGTGACCGTACAGCCGGGAAGGTGGTCCATCCCCATCTGTACGGCGATGATGCGGCCCAGGTTGTTGCCCTGCTCGCCGCCGGGCAGGCCGCAGCCGAGCATCAGGTCGTCGATGTCCCTGGGGTCCAGCTCGGGGACCTTGGCCAGTGCGGTCTGGATGATCGTGGCGGTCAGGTCGTCCGCCCGCAGGTCCTTCAGCGAGCCCTTGAAGGCCCGGCCGATGGGGGAACGGGCAGCAGAGACGATCACGGCTTCGGGCATCACGCGGCTCCATGAGGGCTGGAAGGCTGGCTGGCGGACTGCTCTGGAAGTTACCCGGACGTACTGCTGAGGTCACCCGGACCGGCATGTGATGCGGGCCTCTTTTCTAAGCGACCGCTCAGTCAGCCGGCGGCCGGGGTGCCCGTGTCGGTGCCCGGACGCCGCTCCACCCGGGTGGAGCCACCCTGCTCCCGGTGTTCCCCCTGTTCTCCCTGCTCCCCGTGGCCGCCGTGACGCGGATGACGGTGCCGGTGCGGATGGGGGTGCGGATGCGGCTCCGTGGCCGCGGGCAGGCGCCGCCGCCTGCGGTGCTTGAGGAGTGCCCAGGGCGCGCGGGCCCCGGTGACCTCCGTACCGGCCTCCCTGGCCGCCTGGGAGGCCGCCTTGGCCACCGGCAGCATGTCCTCGCGCCGGGCGCCGTCCAGATGGTCGGACTCCGGCCACAGCCCCAGCACCGCGCAGAGCGTCGGCAGCACCGCCATCGCCGCGGTCGCGTACCCCTCGGCCGAGGGGTGGTAGTTGTCCGGTCCGAACAGCTCCCGCGGGTTCGCCTCGAACTCCGGGCCCAGCAGGTCGCCCAACGACACCGTGCGCCCGCCCTGCTCCACCGAACCGATCGTCTGCGCCGCCGCCAGCTGGCGGCTCACCCGCCGGGCCAGCCACCGCAGCGGCTGGTACACCGGCTCGATCGTGCCCAGGTCCGGGCAGGTGCCGACCACCACCTCGGCGCCCGCCGTCCGCAGCCTGCGCACCGCCGTGGTCAGACAGCGCACCGACTGGGTCGCGGGCATCCGGTGCGTCACATCGTTCGCCCCGATCATGATCACGCAGACGTCCGGGGCCCCGGACGGGTCCGCGAGCAGCAGCGAGACCTGCCGCTCCAGATCGTCCGACCTGGCCCCCGGCTGCGCGACATTGCGCAGGTCCACCGGCCGCTCCGAGACCGCCGCCAGCCCCGAGGCCAGCAGCGCGCCCGGGGTCTGTCCGGCCCGCCGCACGCCCTGCCCGGCCGCCGTGGAATCCCCCAGCAGCCCCAGCCGCAGCGGGTCCGACGGCCCGGCGAACGCCACCCCGTACCGCCCGTCCGCGCTCGGCGGGACCGGGGCGACCCCGCCGCCCACCAGCCGCTTCGCCAGCTGGACCTCCGCCAGCAGGACGCCTACCGCCGCGGCGCCCAGCAGTCCGACGCTGCCGCCGCCGTAGGCCGCGCCCGCCGCGATCCGCCGTGCCACCCTCGCTCTCGACACAGTCCGGTCCACCTCCTCGTTGCCTTCACGCCCCGTCCGCGGCGGCCGGCGGTGTCGCGGGCCGTCGCGGTGAGGTCGTCACCGCCGTACACAGAGCTAACTGCCCCCAAGAGGGCGTCGTTCAATCGCTTCGCCCAATCCGGTCCCCGTGCGCATACTCTTGCCGCACCATCACGGAGACCCCGGAGTACACGGTGCAATTCCACGATTCGATGATCAGCCTCGTTGGCAACACCCCGCTGGTGAGGCTGCGCAGTGTGACGGCCGGCATCCAGGCGACGGTCCTGGCCAAGGTCGAGTACTTCAACCCCGGCGGCTCGGTCAAGGACCGGATCGCCCTTCGCATGATCGAGGCCGCCGAACAGAGCGGTGAGCTGCTGCCCGGCGGCACGATCGTCGAGCCGACGAGCGGCAACACGGGCGTGGGCCTGGCGATCGTCGCGCAGCAGAAGGGCTACAAGTGCATCTTCGTCTGCCCGGACAAGGTGTCCACGGACAAGATCAACGTGCTGCGCGCCTACGGCGCCGAGGTCGTCGTCTGCCCGACGGCGGTCGACCCCGAACACCCGGACTCCTACTACAACGTCTCCGACCGGCTGGTCCGTGAGACGCCCGGAGCGTGGAAGCCCGACCAGTACTCCAACCCGAACAACCCGCGCTCCCACTACGAGACCACCGGTCCCGAACTGTGGGAGCAGACGGACGGGAAGATCACCCATTTCGTGGCGGGCGTCGGCACCGGCGGGACGATCAGCGGCACCGGCCGCTATCTGAAGGACGTCAGCGAGGGCGCCGTCAGGATCATCGGCGCGGACCCGGAGGGCTCGGTCTACTCGGGCGGCTCGGGGCGGCCGTATCTGGTCGAGGGCGTCGGCGAGGACTTCTGGCCGACGGCGTACGACCGTGCGGTCACCGACGAGATCGTCGCCGTGTCCGACAAGGACTCCTTCCAGATGACCCGCCGGCTCGCCAAGGAGGAGGGCCTGCTGGTCGGCGGCTCCTGCGGGATGGCGGTCGTGGGCGCCCTGGAGGTCGCGAAGCAGCTGGGCCCGGACGACGTGGTCGTCGTCCTGCTCCCGGACAGCGGGCGCGGCTACCTGAGCAAGATCTTCAACGACGAGTGGATGGCGGACTACGGCTTCCTGGAGAACACCGGTCCCTCCGCACGCGTCGCGGACGTCCTCGACTACAAGGAGGGCCCGATCCCGACGCTCGTCCACATGCACCCGGAGGAGACCGTCGGCGAGGCGATCGACGTCCTGCGCGAGTACGGCGTCTCGCAGATGCCGATCGTGAAGCCGGGCGCCGGCCACCCGGACGTGATGGCCGCCGAGGTCATCGGCTCGGTGGTCGAGCGCGAGCTGCTGAACGCGCTCTTCGCCCAGCGCGCCTCGCTCTCCGACCCGCTGGAGAAGCACATGTCGTCGCCGCTGCCGCAGGTCGGCTCCGGCGAACCGGTCGAGGACCTGATGGCGGTGCTCGGCGGCGCCGGCGCGGCGGACGCGGCGATTGTGCTGGTCGAGGGCAAGCCCAAGGGCGTGGTCAGCAGGCAGGACCTGCTGGCGTTCCTCGCCAAGGACGCGGCGGCGGTCACCAAGCCGTAGCCACCCGGACGAGCCGTGGCCACCCGGACCGGCCCGAACCGGACCGGACCGGGGGCTTCGCGAAAACGGTACGAGCGCGACACGTACCCGCAGCACCGGCTTAACACGGGTCGGGCAGATTGATGGGTGTCGGCAGGGAAACCCGCCGGCACCGAAACGGCGACACGGACTACGGAGCGGCTCCCGGACCTCCACTGTCGTCAGGATGCGCGACCGGCCCTGACCCGGACCGCGTCCTTCGCGGGGACCGCCGTCGTCCCGCCCTCCGGGCAACCGGGGGTGCGGCGGTCCCCGCGACATACCTGTGCGCGGGCCCCCGACGGCCGCTCAGCCGGCCGGTGCGACGGCCCCCGCCGTCAGCAGCGCGAGGCGCTCCGCCGACTCCGTACCCGGCTCCGGGGTGTAGACCACGAGGCACTGATCGGGATCCCCGGGCACGTCGAGCGTCTCGTACGGGAGCGTCAGCGCGCCTGCGGCCGGGTGGTCGATCCGCTTGACGCCGTACGCCTTCGCCTTCACCTGGTGGTCCGCCCACAGCCGGCGGAAGTCCTCGCTGCTCATCGACAACTCGCCCACCAGTGCCGCCAGTTGCTTGTCGTGCGGGTGGAGGCCCGCGTCCAGGCGCAGGTGGGCGACCGTCTCCGTGGCCACGGCCGCCCAGTCCGGGTAGAACGCGCGGGCACCGGGGTCCAGGAACACCTGGCGCGGGACGTTGCGCGCGTCCGGGGCGAGCTCCGAGAAGCCGAGGACGGCGTCCGCCGCCGCGTTCCACGCGAGTACGTCCATCCGGCGGCCCAGGACGAACGCCGGTGCCCCGCCCAGGGTGTCCAGCAGCAGCCGCAGCCCCGGCCGCACCCGCTGGGCGGCCGCCGGGGCGGCCGTGCGCGGCTTCGGGCGGGCCACCGTGCGCAGATGGGCGTGTTCCGTCTCGTCCAGCCCGAGTACCCGGGCCACCGCGTCCAGCACGGCGTCCGAGACGCTCGGGCCGCGCCCCTGTTCCAGCCGGATGTAGTAGTCCACGCTCACCCCCGCGAGCTGCGCCACCTCCTCGCGCCGCAGGCCCGGAACGCGCCTGCGGCCGTACGAGTTCAGCCCGACGTCACCGGGCTGTATGCGGGCACGTCGTGAGCGGAGGAAGTCTCCGAGGTCGCCGTCCATGCCGCGATGGTAGAAGACCCCGGCCGCCGCCCAGCCTGGTACTGGCGGACCCAGGAAAGACGCATCCCTGGGTAACGGCCTTCCGCGGCGGCAGAGTCGTTCCCGAGCCGGGGAGACGCCCCGGCCCGCAGAACCAGGGAGTACGGACATGTCGTACGGGACACTCGCAGGCCGCACCGCAGTCGTCACCGGAGCCGCCAGCGGCATGGGCGAGGCCACCGCCCGGCTGCTCGCCGCCCAGGGGGTCAGGGTGGCGCTGCTGGCCCGCCGGGGGGAGCGGCTGGCGGAGCTGGCCGGCAGGATCACCGCCGACGGCGGCCAGGCACTCGCCGTCGTCGCCGACGTCACCGACCAGGCGTCCGTGGACGCCGCCGCCGAGCGGGTGCACGCCGGGTTCGGCCGGGTGGACCTGGTGGTCAACGCCGCCGGAGTGATGCTGCCCAACCCGGTGGACGAGGGCCGTACCGACGAGTGGCAGCGGATGCTGGACACCAACGTGTCGGGCGTCCTGCGCATCATCCGGGCCTTCACCGCGGACCTGGTGGCGGCCGCCGCCGAGGGCCGGACCGCCGACCTGGTCAACATCTCCTCGATCGGCGCGCACATCACGTTCCCCAACTACGCGGTGTACGGCGCGACGAAGGCCGCGCTCACCTACCTCTCGGCCTCGCTGCGCACCGAACTCGGCCCGCGCGACGTCCGCGTCACGAACATCGAGCCGGGCCTCACCGACTCGGAACTGGCGGGGCACGTCGACAACGCGGCGCTCAGCGGCGAGCTCGACGGCATGTTCGACGCGCTCGGCGGCCTCTCCAGCGACGAGATCGCCGACCTCATCGCGTACACGACCAGCCGCGCCCGCCACATCAACCTGCGCCAGCTGGTCGTGCTGCCGACCCGTCAGGCGTGAGGCCCCGCCCGGGTGGCGTCGTTCAGTCCTCCCAGTCGGACTTCTGGCGCTCGTCCTCCCGGCGCCGGAAGAGGCGCCCTCCGCGGGCGGCCTGGAAGGCGTTGACGCCGACGATCCCGAGCCAGGCCACGACCAGCCCCTGGATGCCCGCGTTCGCCACCCCGATGGCGGACAGCGGGATGGCCAGGACCAGCGAGACGATCGCGAATCCGTACTGCTCGGCGAAGTGCCCGGGAGCACGCTCCGGCGGGCGTGCCCCCCTGGCGACGACGATCTGCTGCTCCGCGAGATGACGCCTGACCCGCCGGTCGAGCGTGCCGTCGAGCCGCTGCTCGACCTTCTCCAGAAACGACTCGACGAGCGCGGACTCGTACTCGGTGCCCAGCTCGCTGCGGGCCTGAAGGGTGGCGTCGAGCTCCTTCTTGAGCTCCGTGTCGGGTGCGTCCATGGTCCTACGTTACGAAGCCGGGGCGGCCGGGTCAGTGGGGCTAACCCCCCTGTTTCACACGGCGGACGGGCGCCGGGACCGCGCCGCCCTCACTGGCGCCAGGCCACCGCGAGGCCCTTGCTGAGCGCCATGACGCCGGCGAGGACCAGGGCCGCAACGACGTAGCCGGCCAGCGCCAGGGCCACGGCACCCGCACCGAACCAGCAGGCCTCGAAGGCCACCCGTATCGCGCCGTGCACCTTGTGGGGTGCGTCCGGCGCCCCGAACAGCCACCACAGCGCGATCATCACGACCGGTCCGCCGATGCCCGCGAGCAGCCGCAGCGTCCACCCCGTGCCGAGAGTGAAACCCCAGGTGCCCACGGATGCGATGACGGCGAGCTCCGACAGGAAGACGACCAGCAGGTTGACCGACTTCATGCCGCCTCCCCCGGGACGGGCGCGCCGGTGCGGCGCACCAGGAACCAGGCGGTGCCGAGGTGGGTGGCCGCCGCGAGCGTCCCGCCGACCGCCATGCCGGTGACCCCCCGGCTGACGCCGATGCACGCGTCGCCCAGCTGCGCCGCCCCGGCCACCGCCAGGACCGGTACCAGCGCGCGGTGTTCCCGCTTCAGCAGGTACACCAGCGCGGCGGCGAGCGGGACCGCGCGGACCGCGTACGCCTCGGCGTACACCTGGAGCCCGGCCGTCGGACCGGTGCCGGCCGGCAGCAGGAGCGTGGGGCGTGCCACCGCGATCACGGCCGCGACCGCCGAGCCCGCCGCCATGGCCACGTTGATTCCGGCCAGTGAGCGTCGCATTTCGTCACCTCGTGAATCATTAACACTCTGAATGATTTGCTGATGATACGGTGCCGAACGTGAAGGATGTCAAGCAGGAAACGCTCACCGGCACCACGGCCTTCCGGCTCGGCACGCTCGGCGCGATCACCGCCGAACTGTTCGCCGAGCGGCTCGCCGTCCACGAGCTGAAGCCCAAGCACGCCGGGCTGCTCGCTCTGCTGGCCAGTGGCGCGGCGGCCTCGCAGCAGGACATCGCCCGCACGATGCGGGTGACGCCGAGCCTGGTGGTCGGCCTCGCCGATCACCTGGAGGAGCTGGGCGCGGTCGGCCGGGAGCGCGACCCCGCCGACCGCCGCCGCCAGATCCTCACCCTCACCGACCGGGGCCGCGAACTGCTCGCCCTCTGTACGCAGACGGCGGACGCCATCGACGAGGAGCTGACGGCCGGGCTCGACGACACCTTCCGCGCGAACCTGCGCCAGACCCTCGCCGTACTGGCCGCGCGGGCGGGGCTGCCCGGATAGCCGGATAGCCGGATAGCCGGATAGCCGGACAGCCGGACAGGCCTTAGGTGTATTGACCCGCAGCGTTGTTGACACGGCTGATCGGGGGCTGGCCTCCGAGGGCGGTGTGGCAGCGGTGGTGGTTGTAGGTGTGGAGGAAGTCTGCCAGGGCGGCTGTTCGCTCGTCGTTGGAGGTGTAGGGCCGCAGGTAGGCCCACTCGTCGGCGAGGGTGCGGTTGAAGCGTTCGACTTTGCCGTTGGTCTGTGGTCGGTAGGGGCGGGTGAGTTTGCCGGTCGCGCCGATGTCGCCCAAGGCCTGTTTCCAGGCCAGCCCCTTGCGGTAGGCCCAGGCGTTGTCCGTCAGCACGCGTTCGATCCGGGTGATGCCCAGGTCGGCGAAGAACGCGGCGGCCCGGGTCAGGAAGGCTGCGCAGGTCGCGACCCTCTCGTCGCCATGGATTTCCGTGTAGGCGAGGCGGGAGTGGTCGTCGACCGCGGAGTGGAGGTAGTCGAAGCCCATGTTGCTGCGGGTGGCGCGGCCGGCCTGGCGGCCCAGGACCTTGTGGCCGCCGCCGTCGGGTATCCGGCCCAGTTTCTTGACGTCGACGTGGACGAGCTCACCGGGACGCTCGCGTTCGTAGCGGCGGATCACCGAGCCGGTTGGCCGGTCCATCCAGGCGAGGCGGTTCAGTCCGTGACGGGTCAGGATCCGGTGGACGGTTGAGGCGGGAAGGCCGAGGACCGGGCCGATCCGTGCGGGTCCGAGTTTGCGGGACCGGCGCAGGTCGCAGACGCGGGCCTCGATCGCGGCCGGAGTGCGGTGCGGTGTCGTCCCTGGCCTGCTGGAGCGGTCGGCCAGGCCCGCCTCGCCCTCGGCCCGCCACCGCCGCACCCACTTATGGGCGGTCGCCCTCGAGATGCCCATCTCGGCAGCGACATGGGCGACGGGACGGCCGGACGTGACTCGTTCGACCAGCAGACGCCTCCCGAAGACCGTCAGCCGGGCATTACGGTGGGACACGAAGACCTCCGTGTGGTGTGTTCCTAGACAGCTCCACCACACCGGAGGTCTTCGCCTTTGATCAAGACCCCCGTGTCAACAACGCTCGTGATCAATACACTTAGGGCCGGCGGCGCAGCATGTTCATGATGGTCATCGTCAGCACCGTCTCGCCGTGCTGGTTGAGCACCTCCACACCGGTGTGCACCAGCCCGCGGTCGGGCTTGGAGCGCGAGACGCGGGCCCCGGTGACCGTGGCCCGGACCGACGTGCGTCCGCCCTGTCCAGGGTCGTGATTGCCGTCAGTCTCCGAGGCTCGCGAGGCACTCAGGGCAAAGTGAGTGTGGGCGAGACGTTCGTGACTGCGGGCCGCACCAGGCCGGCGTCGGCGCGGGCCGCCGGCCGTTTACTGCTGCGCGACGCTCACCAGCGTTTCAGGCAGATAGGCGGACCGGGTGCCCAACTCCCAGCCGTGCGCCTGACAGGCGAGGCTGGCCAGCGTGGCGGCCCCCACGGGCAGCAGGCTCCTGGCCGCCGGGTCGGATCCGACGCTCTCGCGATGCGCCACGAGTCGTTCCTGAAGGGCCTGCTCGAACGCGGCCTGGTCGTCGTCGAGCAGGACGCGCAACAGCCGCTGGTCCGGCGTCAGCGTCCCGGCCGTATCGAACTGCTCGGCCGTACGCGCCCTCTCGGCGGTGTCCGGCTTACCGAGCGGCACCGGGCCGGCGAGTACGCCGGGATAGTGCCCCTGGACGACGGTCAGGTAGCCGCACAACGCGTCCATCTCTGCGATGTCGGCCGGGTCGGACACCGACCTCCGCTTCGAGTACGGAACGCCGTCACCGATGGCGGGTGCATAGTCCTCGCGCAGCAGAGGGCCAATGACCCGGTTCCGATCCCATATCAGTCCGCTGATCACGCACCATGCGAACGCTTCCGTCCACGTCCGCGCCGAGGTCACCGGGTTGGTCGGCTCCCCCGTCTCCTCGTAGTCCAGCTCCTCGCTGCTGAGCGTCTCCATCACGAGCGGGAGGGATACCGAAAAGTCACCGTCGGGAAAGCATGCGAGGCTCAGCACGCCCATGGCGCACTCAGCGGCTGTGATCAGTGCGGTGCGCGAGTCGGGCGTACGCAGGGCGGGGTCAGGCACAGTACGCGCGGCGACGTGGTCGGCCAACTCCTCGCCGAGTTCCCTGAGCCCGCGGCGCAGCGGCATGTCGCCGTAGCGCATGTCGTGCCACCGGCCGAAGGCCCGACCCCACATGTCCTCAAGGGCCTGCTCGATCCGCTGTTCGGCGACTGCGTGACGTGTCACTTCCTTGATCGTCATGCCCGCCATCCTGGCAGTGCCCACCGGCAGTGCGGTCCCACGCGCCTCCCCAGCCACGTATCGCGCCAGCCAGCCGGCCGGTCGTCATTCACAGATAACGGCGCAGGCCAGTGACGTACTCGCTCTGCTTCACTGCGAGAGGTCACCGTGTTCGGCGAGGCTCTGTGGACGGGAACTGGACGGGAATGGGACGGAGACCAAACGAAAACTGGACGGGGAGGCGGACAGGAATACGCGAACCGTAGTGGACCGCCGCGTCCGCAGGGGTGGCCGACGACGCATCTGCATATGGACATGCAGACGCCTTGCTGGCTGAATGGATTCGTCGGTGCCGGACCGCGCCGCGACGGATCTACCGAGGGGACAGGATGAGCGGGAGCAGCCCGGCCGCCAGGTTGCAGCAGCTGTTCGAGGGGCGCAGGCTCACCCCCACCCAGCGGCGCATCGCGCACTCGATGGTGCGCAGGGCCGGGGACGCGCCGTTCCTGTCCAGCGTCGAACTGGCCGAACTGGCCGGAGTGAGCCAGCCCTCCGTCACCCGGTTCGCCGTGGCGCTGGGCTTCGACGGCTACCCCGCGCTGCGCAGACACCTGCGCGAGGTCTCCCCGTCCGGGTCCGCCGCGGGAGACGGGGACGACACGTACAACGAGTACCAGCAGGCGGTGCTCGGCGAGATCGAGAACCTGCGTCACCTCGCGGAGCTGCTCGCGGACCCGGGCCCCGTCGAGCGGGCCGGGCGACTGCTCGCCGCCTCGCGCCCGCTGCCCGTGCTCGGGCTGCGCGCCGCATCCTCGCAGGCCCGGGGCTTCGGGTACTTCGCCGCCAAGGTCCACCCCGATGTCCGGGTGCTCGACGAGGGCGGCAGCATGCTGCACGACCGGATCGACGCCGCCCGCCGGGCCGGGGCCACCGCACTGATCTGCTTCGCGCTGCCGCGCCACCCCCGGGAGGTCGTGGACGCGCTCGCGTACGCGCGGGAGCAGGGGCTGACCGTGGTGTCGGTCGCGGACTCCGCGTTCGCCCCGGTGGCCGCCCACAGCGATCTGCTGATCCCGGCCGCCGTCGGGACCGGGCTCGCCTTCGACACGGCGTGCGCGCCGATGCTGCTCGGGCGGGTGCTCCTGGAGTCGATGTGCGACGCCCTGCCGGACGCACAGGCGCGCCTGGAGGAGTTCGACGCGAGGGCGGCGGCGCGGAGCCTCTTCGTGGAGTGACGGCGGCCGGGGCCGGTGAGGACGCAACCCCGCACCCAGTGGGCGCGGGGCTCCGTCGGCCGGCCGGTCCTCAGACCTCCAGCTCCGCCTCGATCCTCTTCAGCTGATGGCGGGCCATGGCCAGGTTGGCGCGGCTGGAGTCCAGCACCAGGTAGAGGAACAGGCCGTTGTTGCCACGGGTCCTGAGCAGCCGGATCAGGTGGTACTGGGTGCCCAGGGTGATCAGGATGTCCTCGATCTCGTCCTGGATGCCCAGGTGTTCCATGGTGCGGAGCTTGGCCCGTACGACGTCGGTGTTGCCCGCCGCCGCGACCTCCAGGTTGAACTCCTTGCCGCCGCCGAGGGTGCCCAGCGCCATGCCGCTCGTGTAGTCGACGAGGGCGACACCGGTGGTGCCCTCGATGGACGTCATCGCTTCCTTCAGTGACGCTTCGGTGTTCGCCATGAGTGCTTGTTTCCTTTCCCTGACCGGCCGCGACGGCCGGTTCCGTTTCCTGGGTGCGAGAGCTGGGGGGTCATGTCGAGCGGTGGGGCAGCGGACCGGGCTGCTGCGGGGGGCGCGGCGCGGGTGAGCGCGCGCCGGGAGCGGGCTGCTGCGGGGTGCGTTCCAGCGCGTCGTCGACGAGACGGCCGATCCTGGCACCGGCACGGCGGCCCTCCAGATGGAGCCTGCCGACGTTGATCCGGTCCTCGGCCAGCAGGGTCAGGACGGCCGACGACCCTGCGGCGTACGCCGCGATGTAGCCCGTCTCGCCCCGGACGAGGAGTTCCCGGAAGCCGCCCCGGCCGGTCGCCTCCGTCATCCGGATCGAGACGCCGAGCGCGGCCGCGGTCAGTGCGGCGACGCCCTCGGCCTCCACCCCCGGGGTGTCATGGGCGAGAACGAGGCCGTCGGTGCTGGCCGCGAGGGCGCCGGCGAGAAGCGGTACCCGCGCCCGCAGCCGCTGGAGTTCGGCCAGGACGTCACGCACTTCGGCCTCGGGCACCATCAGCTGTCTCCTCCCGGCACGCTGTCTGAGCGCGCGTATCACAGGGCCTCCAATGCGTCTCGGAGCCGGCGCAACAGGGCGACGTCGGGGTCGGCCGTGACCTCGGGCAGCTCGATCCGGGGGCTCGCGGAGGCGGCCGGACCCGTCGGCTGCGGGCCGGCCGCCTCCACCAGTCCGGAGGCGGCCAGCCGGCGCAGGTCGACCAGGGTGTGGAACGCCGAGCGGCCCAGCTCCTGGGCGATGTCCGTCGCGGTGCGCACCCCGTCCACCTGCTCCAGCACCCGCTGCTGGCGCGGCGGCACGGGGGCGTCGACCGGGCGGCCGGTCCGTAACAGCGGGGCGCTGTCGCCCGCCGCCTCGGGCCAGATCCGGTCCAGCAGCTCCCGGCGCCGCAGCGTCTCGCGCTGCACGGCGTGCACGGGCACCGGGCGGACCGGGCCGATCCAGTGGGCGACCCCGTAACGGAAGCGGGCCGGGGTCCGGGTCGGGGCGAGGGCGAAGAACGCCGCGTCGTACAACGCCCCCAGGTGGCACAGCTCCAGCGCGCCGCCCGCCACCCGGCCGCTGTCCACGAGGTAGCGGCCCACCCGCCGGTGGGCGCCCGCCTGGGCGACCGCGTCCCACCAGCCGTCGCGGTGCAGCGCGCCGCCCCGGGTGAGCAGGACGTCGATCCCGGGCGTGGCCGGGCTCTCGGCGTGCACCACCTCGCCGTCCGCGAGGTAGAGGGTGCCCCGGTCGCGCATCAGGGCGCCGGTGGCCCGTTCGGCCGCGAGGCGCTGAAGCATCGGCGAGAGCGCGGCGGCGGGGGAGGGGGCGGGCGCGGGGGCGGTCGTCATGCCAGGACCAGCCGCTCGGCCATCTCGCCCAGCCGTATCCGGGCCAGGGCGAGATTCCCCTCCGCCCGGTCCAGCCACAGGTGGAGGAAGACGCTGCTGTCGAAGTCCGTCTCGACGAACCGGAGGATGTGGTACCCGGCCCGGGTGGTGACGATGACGTCCTCGACCGGCGACTCGGTACCCGTGACTCCCGTGCCGTCGGCCGTGGCCGGCGGCCGGGGCGCGCCGGAGGCGAAGGCGGGCTGTTCGGCCGCCATCCGGGCCACCTCGGCCGTTTCGGCGGCGGTGGCCTCGTGATCGCCGTTGGGCGAGTCGCCGATGGTGCCGAGGGCGAGACCGCTGGTCCAGTCGACCACGGCGGCACCACGGGCACCGGGCAGTCTCATCACATCGAGCAGGCACTCGTCGATTCCGGGCACGCGGACTCCCTTCCGACGCTGCGTGCGGCTGTGACCCAGAGGTTACGCAACGTGCTCAGGCCTGGTGGAGGTTCTGGCATTTTCCACAGGTACATGCAGGTGGCCGGTGGAAAATGCCCCGCCGCACACCGGACGGAGACCCTCCGGACGCCGGATACGGGCCTCCGGGCGCCGGGTCCGGGTCCCTGGGGCGCGGGGCGGCGGGGCCCGCGAAGACCGGCCGCGTCCCGCTGTTGACTGGAGCTATTCAGCCGATCAATATGTGAATAGAAAATTCACAGTCGCGAGGAGGCATTGCCATGTCAGGACCCCGCCCCGTACGGGCACCGCGCGGTACCGAGCTGAGCGCCCTGGGATGGCAGCAGGAAGCCGCGCTGCGGATGCTGCAGAACAACCTGGACCCCGAGGTCGCCGAGCACCCCGACAAGCTCGTCGTCTACGGCGGCACGGGCAAGGCGGCCCGCGACTGGCGCTCGTTCGACGCGATGGTGCGCACGCTGCGGACGCTCAAACAGGACGAGACGATGCTCGTGCAGTCCGGGCGGCCGGTCGGCGTCATGCAGACGCACGAGTGGGCTCCGCGCGTGCTCATCGCCAACTCCAACCTGGTGGGCGACTGGGCGAACTGGGAGGAGTTTCGCCGCCTGGAGGCGCTCGGGCTCACCATGTACGGCCAGATGACCGCCGGATCGTGGATCTACATCGGCACCCAGGGCATCCTTCAGGGCACCTACGAGACCTTCGCCGCGGTCGCCGCCAAGAAGTTCGGCGGCACGCTGGCCGGGACGATCACGCTGACCGCCGGACTCGGCGGCATGGGAGGCGCCCAGCCGCTCGCCGTCACGATGAACGACGGCGTCGCGATCTGTATCGACGTGGACCCGCGCGCCATCGAGCGCCGCATCGAGCACCGCTTCCTGGACGTGCGCGCCGACTCGCTGGAGCACGCGCTGCAGCTCGCCGTCGAGGCGCGGGACGCCCGCAAGCCGCTCTCCATCGGCCTGCTCGGCAACGCCGCGGAGCTGCTGCCCCGGATGCTCGCGGAGGGCGCCCCGGTCGACATCGTCACCGACCAGACCAGCGCGCACGACCCCCTCGCCTACCTGCCGGCCGGGGTCGACTTCGACGACATGGCCCACTACGCCGCCGAGAAGCCCGCCGACTTCACCGTGCGCGCCCGTGAGTCGATGGCGAAGCACGTCGAGGCGATGGTCGGCTTCATGGACGCGGGCGCCGAGGTCTTCGACTACGGCAACTCGATCCGGGGCGAGGCCCAGCTCGCGGGCTACGGGCGGGCCTTCGACTTCCCGGGCTTCGTGCCCGCGTACATCCGGCCGCTCTTCTGCGAGGGCAAGGGCCCGTTCCGCTGGGCCGCGCTGTCCGGCGAGGCCTCCGACATCCGCAAGACCGACAAGGCGCTGCTCGAACTCTTCCCGGAGAACGAGTCGCTGCACCGCTGGATCAAGATGGCCGGCGAGCGCGTCCAGTTCCAGGGGCTGCCCGCCCGCATCTGCTGGCTCGGCTACGGCGAGCGGGACCGGGCCGGCGAGCGGTTCAACGACATGGTGGCGAGCGGTGAGCTGGCCGCGCCGCTGGCCATCGGCCGCGACCACCTGGACTGCGGCTCGGTGGCCTCCCCGTACCGGGAGACCGAGGCGATGCTCGACGGCTCCGACGCGATCGCGGACTGGCCGCTGCTGAACGCGATGGTGAACGTGGCGTCCGGCGCCTCCTGGGTCTCCATCCACCACGGCGGCGGCGTGGGCATGGGCCGCTCCATCCACGCGGGCCAGGTGTCGGTGGCCGACGGTACGAAGCTGGCCGGCGAGAAGATCCGGCGGGTGCTGACGAACGACCCGGGCATGGGCGTCATCCGGCACGTGGACGCGGGGTACGACATCGCGGATTCGGTCGCCTCGGACAAGGGCGTGCGGGTGCCGATGCGGGAGGGCGAGGCGTGACGGCCACGGGCGGACCTCGGCCCACCCTGTCCTTCCAGGACATGTGGCGGGAGCTCGCTCCGATCGGACGGCACCCGGACAGCGGCGGCTACCGCCGTTACGCCTGGACCGCCGCCGACACCGACTGCCGCGCGTGGTTCCGGGCGCAGGCCGAGGCCCGCGGGCTGGCCCTGGAGACCGACCGCAACGGCAACCAGTGGGCCTGGCTCGGCGACCCGCTGGCCGGGGACGCCGTCGTCACCGGCTCGCACCTCGACTCGGTACCGGACGGCGGCGCCTTCGACGGACCCCTCGGCGTCGTCTCCTCCTTCGCCGCGCTCGATGAACTCCGCGACAGGGGTGTGGAGTTCACCCGGCCGCTGGCCATCACCAACTTCGGTGACGAGGAGGGCGCCCGGTTCGGCCTCGCCTGCGTCGGCTCCCGGCTCGCCGCCGGACAGCTGACCGTCGAGGCCGCGCACCGGCTCCGGGACGGGGACGGCGTCACACTCCCGCAGGCCATGGAGGCGGCCGGACACGACCCCGACGCCATCGGCCCCGACCCCGAACGGCTCGCCCGTATCGGCGCGTTCGTCGAACTCCACGTCGAGCAGGGCCGCGCCCTGGACCTCACCGGTGACCCCGTCGGCATCGCCTCCGCGATCTGGCCGCACGGCCGCTGGCGGTTCGACTTCCGGGGCGAGGCCAACCACGCGGGCACCACCCGGCTCGCCGACCGGCGCGACCCGATGCTCACGTACGCCGAGACGGTGCTCGCCGCCCGCCGGGAGGCGGAGCTGGCCGGCGCCCTCGCCACCTTCGGCAAGATCGCCGTCGAGCCGAACGGCGTCAACGCCATCCCCTCCCTCGTGCGCGGCTGGCTCGACTCCCGGGCCGCCGACCAGGACACCCTGGACACCGTCGTCACCGGGATCGAACGGGCGGCCCGGGAACACGCCGAACGGGCCGGAATCGATCTCGACGTCGTACGGGAGTCCTTCACGCCCGTGGTGGAGTTCCAGCACGCCCTGCGCGACGAACTGGGCACGATCCTGAAGGGCGCCGCCCGGGGCAACGGCGGCGCCGCCCCCGTGCTCGGCACCGGAGCGGGACACGATGCGGGTATTTTGTCCGCTTCGGCCCCTACCGCCATGCTGTTCGTCCGCAACCCCACCGGGATCTCGCACTCGCCGGCCGAGTACGCCGCCGAGGACGACTGCGTGGCCGGGGTGATCGCACTCGCCGATGTACTGGAAGGTCTCGCGTGCCGATGACGACGGAGTCCACGACGCAGCCCACTGCGCAGCCGACGGGCCGGCCCGTCACCGCGACGTACTGGCTCTCGCACGCCTGGCTCGGCACGCATGTCGAGCCGGGCGTGGTCCTGGAGGTGTCCGACGGCCTGATCGCCGGGGTGCGGACGGGAGTCGACTCCCCGCCGCCCGGCGCCACCGTGCTGCGCGGCCTCACCCTGCCCGGTCTCGCCAACACCCACTCGCACGCCTTCCACCGCGCCCTGCGCTCGACCGTCCAGGTCGGCTCCGGCACCTTCTGGACCTGGCGCGAGACCATGTACCAGGTAGCGGCCCGGCTCACCCCCGAGACGTACTACGAACTGGCCCGCGCGGTGTACGCCGAAATGGCGCTGGCAGGCATCACCGCGGTCGGTGAATTCCACTATCTGCACCACGCGCCCGGCGGCACCCCCTACAGCGACCCGAACGCGATGGGCGTGGCCCTGATCGAGGCCGCGCGCGAGGCGGGCATCCGAATCACCTTGCTGGACACCGCCTACCTCGCCGCCGGGTTCGGCCGCCGCCCCTCCCAGTACCTGAAGCCGGACCGGCACCAACTGCGCTTCTCCGACACCACCGCCGATGCCTGGGCCGAGCGCGCCTCCCTCCTCAAGGGCGACGAACACGCCCTGATCGGGGCGGCCGTCCACTCCGTGCGCGCCGTGCCCGCCGACCAGCTCGCCACCGTCGCGGCCTGGGCCCAGGAGAGGCGGGCGCCCCTCCATGTCCACCTCTCCGAGCAGACCGCGGAGAACGACGCCTGCCTCGCCGCCCACGGCCGCACCCCCACCCGGCTCCTCGCCGACCACGGGGTGCTCGGCCCGCGCACCACCGGCGTGCACAACACCCACCTCACCGACGAGGACATCGCGCTGATCGGCTCCACGGCCACCGGCACCTGCATGTGCCCGACCACCGAACGCGACCTCGCCGACGGCATCGGCCCCGCCGTCGCCCTCCAGCGCGCCGGCTCCCCGCTCTCGCTCGGCAGCGACAGTCATGCCGTGATCGACCTCTTCGAGGAGGCCCGCGCGATGGAACTCAACGAACGGCTGCGCACCCGGACCCGCGGCCACTGGACCGCGGCCGCGCTGCTGCGGGCCGCCTCCGCCGACGGCCACGCCGCCCTCGGCCGGCCCGAGGCGGGCATCCTCGAACCGGGCGCGCCCGCAGATCTGGCGACCGTCGCCCTGGACTCCGTCAGAACAGCGGGGCCGGTGCCGAGGCTGGCTGCCGAGACGGCCGTATTCGCCGCCTCCGCGGCCGATGTGCGCCATACGGTGGTCGCCGGCCGTCACATCGTGCGCGACGGACACCACACGCTGGTCGACGACGTACCCGGAGCGCTCGCGAAAGCCGTCGCGGCCCTGCACCACTGAGCAGCGCGGCGCGCAGCACCCCGCCCCCACGCAAGGAGAGCAGCCCCCCGATGACGACGACCGCCCTCACCCACATCTCCGCACTGGTCACCAACGACCCCTCCCTCGGTGACGGTTCCCCCCTCGGACTGATCCAGGACGCGGCCGTCGTCATCGAGGGCGACCGGGTCGTCTGGACCGGTGAATCCAGCAAAGCACCCGCCACTGACAACGCCGTCGACGCGGCCGGCCGGGCCGTGATCCCCGGCTTCGTCGACTCCCACTCGCACCTCCTCTTCGCGGGCGACCGGACCCAGGAGTTCAACGCCCGGATGTCAGGGCGGGCCTACAGCGCGGGCGGCATCCGCACCACCGTCGCCGCCACCCGCGCCGCCACCGACGAGGAACTCGACGCCAACGTCGCCCGCTACCTCGCCGAGGCGCTGCGCCAGGGCACCACGACCTTCGAGACCAAGTCCGGCTACGGCCTCACCGTCGAGGACGAGGCCCGCGCCCTGCGCATCGCGGCCCGCCACACCGACGAGGTCACCTTCCTGGGCGCCCACATCGTCTCCCCGGACTACGCCGACGACCCGGCCGGCTACGTCGACCTGGTCACCGGCCCGATGCTCGACGCCTGCGCTCCGTACGCCCGCTGGATCGACGTCTTCTGCGAGCGGGGCGCCTTCGACGGCGACCAGGCCCGAGCCGTCCTCACCGCCGGCCGCGCCAAGGGCCTGCACCCCCGCGTCCACGCCAACCAGCTCGGCCACGGACCGGGTGTCCAGCTCGCGGTGGAACTCGACGCGGCCTCCGCCGACCACTGCACCCACCTCACCGACGCGGACATCGACGCCCTGGCCCAGTCCGCCACCGTCGCCACGCTGCTGCCCGGCGCCGAGTTCTCCACCCGCGCCGCCTGGCCCGACGCGCGCCGCATCCTCGACGCGGGCGCCACCGTCGCCCTCTCCACGGACTGCAACCCGGGCTCCTCGTTCACCTCGTCCATGCCGTTCTGCGTCGCGCTCGCCGTGCGCGACATGGGCATGACCCCCGACGAGGCCCTCTGGTCGGCCACCGCGGGCGGTGCCGCGGCCCTGCGGCGTACCGACATCGGGCGCATCGTCCCCGGGGCCCGCGCGGACCTGGTGGTGCTGGACGCGCCCAGCCACGTCCACCTCGCCTACCGGCCCGGCGTGCCGCTGGTGCACCAGGTCTGGCGGCGCGGCGAGCGCACCGGCCCGCGCCACGCCGGCTGATACGGGCTCAGCAACGCGGAAGGACCTGCCCCTTGACCGGGGCAGGTCCTTTGTCCGGCAGTCCTCACGGGCGCGCCGTGAGGTGCCCGCTCATTCCTCCAGGGTCAGGCCCTTGCGGAGCTTGACCAGGGTGCGGGAGAGCAGCCGCGAGACGTGCATCTGCGAGATGCCGAGCTCCTCGCCGATCTCCGACTGCGTCATGTTGGCGACGAACCGGAGCGAGAGGATGGTCCGGTCGCGGCCGGGCAGCGAGGCGATCAGCGGCTTCAGGGACTCGACGTACTCGATGCCTTCGAGTCCGTGGTCCTCGTAACCGATCCGGTCGGCCAGCGCGCCGTCGTTCTCGTCCTCCTCGGGCTTGGCGTCCAGCGAGCTCGCGGTGTACGCGTTGCTCGCGGCCATGCCCTCGACGACTTCTTCGTTGCTGATGCCCAGGCGGTCGGCGAGCTCGCCCACGGTGGGCGCTCGGTCCAGCTGCTGGGCGAGCTCGTCGCCCGCCTTGGCCAGGTCGAGCCGCAGCTCCTGCAGGCGGCGCGGCACGCGCACGGACCAGCTGGTGTCGCGGAAGAAGCGCTTGATCTCACCGACGATCGTCGGCATCGCGAAGGTCGGGAACTCGACGCCCCGGCTCAGCTCGAAGCGGTCGATCGCCTTGATCAGGCCGATGGTGCCGACCTGGACGATGTCCTCCATCGGTTCGCTGCGGGAGCGGAACCGGGAGGCGGCGAACTTGACCAGGGCCATGTTCAGCTCGACGAGCGTGTTGCGTACGTAGGAGTACTCGTGGGTGCCCTCTTCGAGGGACTCGAGCCGGGCGAAGAGCGTCTTGGAGAGCGCCCTGGCGTCCAGCGCGCCCATCTCGGATGCGGGCGGGATCTCGGGAAGGTCCACGAGTCCGCCGGTGGTGCTCCCGGTAACGCCGTACTCACTGCGGGTGGTGCTGGTGGTGCGGGTGGTGCTCGAGCGCGTGCCGTCCGGGACGGCCGCGGCAGGGGAGTCGGATTCGGTCAGTCCCTGAGGACATGCTGACGTCGCGTTGCGGGTACGCGGTTCGTCGAGCCGGGGTGACATGGTCTCCTCCATCGTTCTCGGCATATGGCTGCCGATGCCCATACGTGTTCCTGCGGTGAAGCGGCGCCTCCAAAGCCGGCCATGTTTTTTGGTGTCCCCTACCCTTACCCGGTCCGTATGGGTCGTTACAAGCTCCAATTACCGCTAAATGTCCGGTTTGTTGAGGTCTTCGGCTACCGCGTGGCGCACGGAACGCGTACTGTTTCAAGAACGTCAGCGACAGCTGCAACGCATCTGCATGCACATTGATGCAGACAGTGACGATCGGTAAAGAGGGACGGGCATGGACCGCGGGACGGTCGGCAGTGCGAACCGGGGTCGGCTTCAGGTCGATGCCCGCACGGTGGGCCGCAGTGAGGTTGTGACGCCGGTGGGTGAGCTCGATCACCACACGGCCGACCTGCTGCGCGAGCCCCTGGAGAGCGCGGTCGAGCAAGGGCGCGCGCGCCTGGTGGTGGACTGCTCGGGACTCGATTTCTGTGATTCCACCGGGCTGAACGTGCTGCTCGGTGCCCGCCTCAAGGCGGAGGCGGCCGGGGGAGGGGTCCATTTGGCCGGAATGCAGCCGGTGGTGGCGCGCGTATTCGAGATCACCGGGGCCGAGGCGGTTTTCACCGTTCACGGCTCCCTCGAAGAGGCCCTGGAAGACTGACCGCGGTGCGTTTCGACTCCCCGTACGTCCCGCGTGTTGCTCGTGTCACGCGATCCGCGTAGCCGAAGTGGGTGTTGTCACGATTCCCCCGGGCAGGAGACACCCCGGTGAGTCATCCCGGCGAACCACACGTTCCGTGTCCGTATCGGCGTCTCTGTCTGAGTTCGTATGTGTATTCGTATCTGTATCTGTTCAATGGCGACATGGTGAATCGGTGAGGTGAAGCGCTGATGAGCACCACCCGGCAGCATCCGCCGGGCGACCTCGGCCGCGAGCCGGAGGGCGCCGGCGAGGGTGCGCGTGCCGACGCGGGCTCCCGTGCGGACGAGGGCGTCGGCGCTTCCTCCGAGGGCGCGGCCCGTCCGGGCGAGCGGCAGTGGCGCACGCTGTCCCTGCGGCAGGTCAGCGGCATCGTGCCGACGGCCCGCGATTTCGCCCGTACGGCGCTCCAGGAATGGGGCTGGCTGCCCGCATCGAGCGCCGACCGCCGGGCGGCCGCCGAGGACGTCCTGCTGGTCGTCTCCGAGCTGGTCACCAACGCGTGCCTGCACGCGGAGGGCCCCGACGAGCTGCGTATCGGCTGCACGCCCAAGGCGTTGCGCGTCGAGGTCGTCGACGGCGGCGCGGGACAGCCCGCCCCGCGCACCCCGCACCGGGCCGGCCGGCCCGGCGGGCACGGCATGTTCATCGTGCAGCGGCTCTGCCTGGACTGGGGAGTCGTACGGGTGCCGGGCGAACCCGGCAAGACCGTCTGGGCGGAGCTGGCCGCCCCCGCATAGCCGACGCGGGTCTCCCCGTCCGCCCAGGGCTGTACCCCCTGGGCCCCACGCACCTCGAAGAGCGCGCCGGATCGGCGCGCTCTTTGTCTTCCCTCCACAAGGCCCCGGGCGTACCTTGAGCGCCAAATCTGATGTGTCGTCAGCTATTTGGGCCGCACGGAAGCGGCGCACGGCGACTCCCGGCATGAGGGGAATTCGAGGTGTCGTACCAGAAGCGAACAGCTCTCGCGCTGGCGTCCGGGCTGGCGGGGGCGGTGGTGCTGATGGCCGCGCCCGCCGCCCACGCGACGGTCGTCGACGTCAACTACAAGTGCAAGACCCCGATCGGGGACAAGGCCGCCGTGTCGCCCATCGACATCAAGAGCGTCAAGAGCGGCGGCGGCTACAAGCTCACCATGTCCTTCCAGAAGGGCGTCTCCTCCAGCCCGGTCGAACTGGGCAAGGGCGCGATGAACCCCAGCGCGGTGATCAAGGTGGGCGGCGCCGACCCCGGCCAGGTCCAGGTGGCCGGAGCGGCCAACTCCGCCGCGATCCCGGCCAACAGCCCCATCAAGATCAGTGACCTGTCGGGCACCTACACCCCGAAGAAGAGCGGCAAGGTCGACTTCACCGCCGGAGTGC
The DNA here is from genome assembly GCF_003751445.1 of Streptomyces sp. 840.1. Lineage (NCBI taxonomy): Bacteria > Bacillati > Actinomycetota > Actinomycetes > Kitasatosporales > Streptomycetaceae > Streptomyces > Streptomyces sp. 840.1. The sequence continues at coordinate 3,298,699 of NZ_RJUU01000001.1, forward strand.
TCACCATCAAGGCACTCGGTACGACGACGACCTGCACCCCGTCCAACAACCCGGGCCCCTCGCTCTCCCTCGACGTCAAGGCCGCGGGCGGAAGCGGGGGCGGCGGCGGGCAGAGCACGCCGGACGGCGGGAGCTCCCTGCCGAAGACCGGACCGCTCGACTCGGCGGTCGCGCTCGGCACGCTCGGCGGGACGGTGCTGCTGACCGGCGCCGCCGGGGTGCTCTGGCTGACCAGGCGCGGGCAGCGGGCCGCGGGCTGACTCCCCGCGAACCGCAGCCGCCGTCACGCACCAGGGAGCCGCCCATGCCGCCGTTGACCGGTCATCTCACCCGCTTCGCCCCAGGGCGTGTCCGCGAAGTCCCGTCATCGCGCCGACGACTGGCACACGCGCTCGCCGTACCGCTGCTCGCCGCCCTGTGGTGGACCGACGCCACGACCGGGCCGGCCGGTGCGACCGAGCACCCGGCCGCCCCGGCGTGGACGGCGCAGCCCTCGGCCAACGGCGCCGGCCGGGACGGCGGCAGACCGTACTTCTACCTGGAGGGCCTGCCCGGCAGCGTCCTCCAGGACCGTCTCTCGGTCACCAACCCGGGCCCGGACCCGCTGACCGTACGGCTGCGCGGCGCCGACGCGTACAACACCGCGAAGGGCGGCTTCGCGGTACGCGGCGCGCACGGTTCCACCGGCACCGGGGCCTGGCTGCGGACGGCCACCGACAAGGTGACCGTGCCCGGCCGGACCCGCGCCGAGGTGCCCGTGTCCGTCACGGTGCCCGGCGACGCGCTGCCCGGTGACCACCCGGGCGCGATCGTCGCCGAGAGCGGCGGCCGCTCGGTGGGCGTCCGGGTCCAGCTGCGGGTCGGCGGGCCGACGCTGGCAGCGCTCACGGTCGAGGACGTCTCGGTGTCCGGCGGCACCATCCACTACACGCTGGTCAACCGGGGCAACGCGGTCCTCGCGCCCCGGCTCGCGGTCAGCGCCGACGGGGTGTTCGGCACGCTGCTGCGGCGCGACGCCCGCACGCTGCCCGTCGAGCTGCTGCCCGGTCAGCGGGCCCGGCTCACCGAACCGTGGCGGGACACCCCCGCCCTCGACTCCGCCACCGTCCGGCTGCGCGTGAGCGCGGCGGGCGGCGCGCACGACGAGGCGACGGCCCCGGCGCTCTTCGTCCCGTGGGTGCCGGTCACCGGGGGCGGGCTGCTGCTCCTGGCCGGGGCCGCAGCGGCCGCGTACGCCTACCGGCGGCGGGCGGCACGGCGCGGCGGGCCCGACGCCGGGGCCGCGCCGTCCCCTGACCTGCAACAGCACTCCGACGAGAGGCACTTGGTGAAGGCGGGAGCGGAATCGTGACTGGACGGACCGGACCGGCGGCACTCCGGAGCGACGGCCGCGGGCGGGCGGCCCCGCTGCCTGCCGCCCTGCTCGCCGCGTTGCTGGCCGCGATACTGCCCGCCCTGCTGCTGACCGCGGCCGGCGCCCACGCCGCCGGCCGCAGTGCGGCGGACCCGAAACCGGCGGTCACGCTCTCCGGGAAGCAGGCGGGCAAGGGCGGCGAGATCACGGTCAAGGGCACCGGCTGGCGGGCGGACACCCTGCTGATGATGCTGGTCTGCGGGCAGTCCAGCCCCGCGCGCGGGGTGATCGGCGGCACCAACTCCTGTGCCAACGCCGACGGCCGGGCCGTCACCACCGACTCCAAGGGCGCGTTCAGCAAGAAGCTGCCGGTCGCGGAGCCGCCCGTGCCGTGCCCCTGCGTGGTGCACGTCGCCACCGTCACCGGGGACCAGTCCGTGGCCGACGCCGTGTTCGTCGTCGCCGGACACCCCGTCGCCGCCCTGCCCAAGGAGGACGGGAACGGCAAGCTCGCCGTCCTCGCCACCACCCGGCTGGAGGGCGACAGCGGGATCCTCACCTGGTTCGGCGCCCCGCCGTCCCGCCGCCTCGTGCTCACCGTCGGCAATCTGGGCTCCGCCGCGGTCAAGGACCCGGTCTTCCAGGTCGGCACCGCGCACGGCGTCTACGCCCCGCAATGGGAGGAGCGGCAGTGGCGCGGCACCATCGAGCCCGGCCGCAAGGCGCGGATCGAGCTGCCCGTCGAGCTGACCGCCGGCGCCCACGGGGACTACCAGGTCTCGCTGAAGTACGGCACCAAGGTGCTGGCCGAACAGCCGTGGGGGGTCGGCCGGCCCTGGGGCGTGACGCTCTTCTGGATCCTGCTCTGCCTCGTCGTGCCCGCCGCCGTGTTCCGCATCGGCATGGCGGTCGTCGACAAGGTACGGCCGCGCTCCGCGCACGCGGCGGCCCGGCCGCGCCGGCGCCCGGACCGGTTCGCCGATGTGACGGCCCGGCTGCCGGGGCTGCGGCGGACACCCGCACCGTCCGAGGGCCCCGCGCCCTCGGCGGGCGCGGGCTCCACCACGGCCGCGCTGCCGTGGTTCACCCCTGATTCCGCACCGTCAGAGCACAGACCGACGACGAAGGGACATTCGTGAGTACGCAACGCAGGACGGTCGCGGCGGGAGTCGCGATGATGATCGGCGGGGCGGGCATGCTGCTGGCCGCGAGCCCTGCCCAGGCCGCCGACATCTCGTACAAGACGGAGTGCATCCCGCCGGCCATCTCCGGACTGCCGCCGGTGGAGGGCACCACACAGGTCCAGCTGACCGCACCCGCCGAGGCGAAGGTCGGGGACACCGTCGAGGTGGTGTGGAAGACGGTCGCGGCCGCCTCCAAGAACCCCGATGTCCTCGACCTGGACAAGGACACGGTCCAGCCGACCGGCACGATCAAGCTGGGCGGCGCCGCCACCGGCGATCTGAAGATGGAGGGACCGAGGCAGAACCCGGCGATCCCCAAGAACTCCGCGATGATCCTTTCGGACATGAAGGGCTCGCTGAAGCTGGAGAAGGCGGGTGACCTGACGCTGACGCCGGACGCGTACAACATCAACGTCTCCAAGCCCATCTCCACCGACACCAAGTGCACCCCCAAGGAGACGGTGAAGCCGGGCGCGACGATCAAGGTCACGGACGGCGGCGGCGGCACCACGGACGGCGGTACGGACGCCGGTGGCACCACCGACGGAGGCACCACCGACGGCGGCACCGACGCCGGTGGCACCGACGCCGGTGGCACCGACGCCGGTGGCACCACCGACGGCGGCACGAACGCCGGTGGTACGGACGCGGGCGGCACCGACACCGGCGGCTCTGACGCCGGCGGCGCCACCTCGGGTTCCGGCGGGACCGGCGGGGCCACCGACTTCCCGGGGAAGGAGGTCGCCGTCAACTTCACCTGCAAGTCGCCGGGGCCGCCCGACATCGCGGGCAAGGTGACGATCAACGCGAAGAAGAGCGGCGGCAGCTACGGGCTCACGGTCAAGACCGCCAAGGGCGTCATGAACAGCCCTGCGGACCTGCCGGCCGGTGCGCTCAAGCCGTCCATGCAGATCGTCATCGGCGGGGCCGACAAGGGCTCCGTGAAGGTCACCGGGCCCGGCAACCCCGACCCCCTGAAGACGGGCAAGCCGGTCGACCTGCCCGACATGTCCGGCACCTACAAGCCGGGTGCCTCCGGCAAGTCCACCCTCACCCCGGGCACCCTGACGATCGACGTCACGCTCGGCGCCTCGAAGATCAACATTCCGTGCACGGTCAAGGGCGCCACCAAGGCGTCGCTCGAACTCGACACCACCGCCCAGCAGGGCGGCGCCTCCGGCGGTGACACCAGCGGCTCCGGCGGAGCCGCTGCCGCGGCGGGCGGCGGTACGGCCTCCGGCGGCGGTCTCGCGGCCACCGGTGCCGAGGACAACGGCGCCCTGCGCGCACTCGGCCTGGTCGCCGGTACGGCGATCCTGCTGGGCGGCGCGGTGTTCACGTTCACCCCGTGGCGCAGGCTGCGCTCCGGCCGGTGAGCTGAGGCGGACATACGGCAGGGGCCGCCGCACCCGTGGAATCGGTGCGGCGGCCCCTGCCTGTGGAGCGGTGAGGTCAGCTCGCGTCGCCCATGTGCTGCGTGACCTTCCTGCGGTACATCCAGATGCCGACACCGGCGATGACCGCGAGGACGGCCTCGAAGGCGACGGCCCCGGTGGTGTTCAGGTCGACGCCCAGCTGCGGGGAGGTGAGCAGACCGGTCACCGAGTCGCCCGCGGTGACGGCGAGGAACCAGACACCCATCATCTGGGAGCTGTACTTCGCCGGGGCCATCTTCGTGGTGACCGACAGGCCGACCGGCGAGAGGCAGAGCTCCGCGACGGTCTGGATGAAGTAGATCGCCACCAGCCACATCGGGCTGACCCGGCCGCCGTTGGCGGCGGTGTCGATCAGCGGGATCATGAAGACGACGAAGGAGATGCCGATCAGCACGAGGCTGGACGCGAACTTGACGGCGGTGCTCGGCTCCTTGCCGCGCCTGTTCAGCCACAGCCAGCCCGAGGCGACCACGGGGGCGATCGCCATGATGAAGATCGGGTTCAGCGACTGGTACCAGGACGTGGGGAAGTCGAACCCGAACAGGCTGTTCGTCGTCGAGTTCTCGCCGAAGATCGACAGGGTCGATCCGTTCTGGTCGTAGATCATCCAGAAGACGGCGGCGACCACGAAGAACCAGATGTAACCCGACAGCTTGGACTGCTCGGTGTTCGTCAGCTCCTTGTCGCGCTTCATCCGTACCAGGACCGCGACCGGGATGATCAGCCCGGCGATGGTGATCGGCAGCAGCGCCCAGTCGGCGAAGTTGCCGGTCATGCCGAGCAGGCCGTAGAAGACCACCGCGACGATCAGCCAGATCAGGCCCTTGCGCAGGACCGAGCGCTTCTCCTGCTCCGTCGCCGGAGTGGAGACGACATCGCTCTCCGGGCTCAGGGTGCGGGTGCCGAGCATGAACTGGGCCAGACCCAGCGCCATGCCGATCGCGGCGAGCGCGAAGCCGAAGTGCCAGTTGACGTTCTCGCCGACGGTGCCGATGGTCAGCGGGGCGAGGAAGGCGCCGAGGTTGATCCCGATGTAGAAGAGCGTGAAGCCACCGTCACGGCGCGGGTCCTCCGGGCCGTCGTAGAGGTGGCCGACCATCGTGGAGATGTTGGCCTTCAGCAGACCGGAGCCGAGCGCGACGAGCACGAGTCCCGCGAAGAAGGTCGCGGAATTGGGCACGGCGAGCGTGATGTGACCCAGGATGACCACACCGCCACCGATGGCGACCGTCTTGCGCGGCCCCCAGAAGCGGTCGGCCATCCAGCCGCCGGGCATGGCGAGCAGGTAGACCATCGCCATGTAGACGGAGTAGATCGCCGTCGCCGTGGTGGCACTCATGTGCATGCCGCCGGGCGCGATCAGGTACAGCGGGAGCAGTGCCTTCATGCCGTAGAAGCTGTAACGCTCCCACATCTCGGTCATGAAGAGCGTGGCCAGGCCCCGGGGGTGGCCGAGGAAGGTCTTCTCTACGCCAGAGGGGCTGGCAGGGTCCTTCGTCAGGCTGGACGCCATGGTCGATCCTTGCTTGCTCGGGACGCGGCGCCTCGTGAAGCGGTACGCGCCCGGTGGGGGGAGGCCGGCACCGACGCGGGTACGCCCACCACGTCGGGATCCACGCCCGGTGCCTTCGTTGGCGTTCCGGGCCCGGCCCACAGGTCATTCACTGGACTTCCGGGCTGGCGGGTACCAGCCCCGCACACAAAAGAGACCCTGGGCGCTAATAGCTGCCCAAAGGTCTTTGAGTAGTGCAACAGGCGTTGAGACACCATACGACACGACAGAAGCCGATATGAAAGGACTTGAGACATGGATCACAGGCAGGAGTGCAACCACACTCCCATATTCGAAGGTCTGGACCTGAACGGGGCGCAGACCCGCAGGGCTTTTGGATCACCTCACTCCTTGTCCGCTGCGCGGACTACCATCACTCCATGACCCGTGTACTGCTCGCCGAGGACGACGCATCCATCTCGGAGCCATTGGCCCGCGCCCTGCGTCGGGAGGGTTACGAGGTCGAGGTCCGCGAAGACGGTCCGACCGCTCTCGACGCCGGCCTCCAGGGCGGCATCGACCTGGTCGTACTCGACCTGGGGCTGCCCGGAATGGACGGCCTCGAAGTCGCCCGCAGGCTCCGTGCCGAGGGCCACTCCGTGCCGGTGCTGGTGCTGACCGCCCGCGCCGACGAGGTCGACACGGTCGTCGGCCTCGACGCCGGCGCCGACGACTACGTCACCAAGCCCTTCCGCCTCGCCGAACTCCTCGCCCGGGTCCGGGCCCTGCTGCGCCGGGGCGCCACCGAGCCCGCCCCGCAGCCCGCCACCCACGGGGTCAGGATCGACGTCGAGTCGCACCGGGCCTGGATGGGCGACGAGGAACTCCAGCTCACCGCCAAGGAGTTCGACCTGCTGCGGGTCCTGGTCCGTGACGCGGGCCGGGTCGTCACCCGCGACCAGCTGATGCGCGAGGTCTGGGACACCACCTGGTGGTCCTCGACCAAGACCCTCGACATGCACATCTCCTGGCTCCGCAAGAAGCTCGGGGACGACGCCGCCAATCCGCGCTACATCGCCACCGTCCGGGGCGTCGGCTTCCGCTTCGAGAAGAGCTGACGTACAGAAACACTCATGCGCCGAAGACTGATCAACTCCACCCTCGCCGTGGTGCTCGTGGTGATCGCCGTCTTCGGCGTCTCCCTCGTCATCGTCGAGGCCCGCACCATCAGCAGCAGCGCCCAGGAGAGCGTCGACTCCGAGGCGCTGCGCGTGATCAGTGTCATCGAGAGCCGGCTCCTGGGCTCCGAGCGGATCAACCCCGGGGTGCTGGCCGAACAGGTCGACGACAAGCGCTACGCCCTGGTCAAGATGGTCGGCCGCGAACCCATCGAGGTGGGCGAGCGCCCGAGCGGCAGTGTGATCAGCGCCACCGAGGTGGGGGAGCACGGCGAGAAGGTCACCATCGAGGAGTCCCGCTCCGCCGTCACCCGCGAGGTCGGCCGCACCCTGATGATCATCGGCGCGGTGGCGCTTCTCGCCATCGTCTCCGCCGTCCTGCTGGCCGTGCGCCAGGCCAACAAGCTGGCCTCGCCCCTCACCGACCTGGCCGAGACCGCGGAGCGCCTCGGCTCGGGGGACCCGCGCCCGCGCCACAAGCGGTACGGGGTGCCGGAGCTGGACCGGGTCGCCGACGTGCTCGACGCCTCCGCCGAACGGATCGCCCGGATGCTGACTGCCGAGCGCCGGCTCGCCGCCGACGCCTCCCACCAGCTCCGTACGCCGCTGACCGCGCTCTCCATGCGGATCGAGGAGATCTCGGTCACCGACGACCCGGAGACGGTCAAGGAGGAGGCGAACATCGCCCTCACCCAGGTCGAGCGCCTCACGGACGTGGTCCAGCGGCTCCTGACCAACGCCCGCGACCCGCGGACCGGCTCTGCGGTCGTCTTCGATCTCGACGAGGTGGTCAAGCAGCAGATCGAGGAGTGGCGCCCGGCCTACCGGGGCGAGGGCCGTGCGATCGTCCGCTCCGGCAAGCAGGGGCTGCGGGCCGTCGGCACCCCGGGCGCGGTCGCGCAGGTGCTGGCCGCGCTGATCGAGAACTCGCTGATGCACGGTGGCGGCACGGTCGCCCTGCGTACCCGGGTCACCGGCAACCAGGCGGTCATCGAGGTGACGGACGAGGGCGCCGGCGTCCCTGCGGACCTGGGCGCCCGGATCTTCGAGCGGACCATCAGCGGCCGCAACTCCACGGGGATCGGCCTCGCGGTCGCCCGGGACCTGGCGGAGGCGGACGGCGGCCGCCTCGAACTGCTCCAGCAGCAGCCCCCGGTCTTCGCCCTGTTCCTCAGCCGGGTCGCCCTGAACAGAAAAGAACCGGAACGCCCGGTGCGATGACGGCCCGTGCGGTCCGCATCGTGCCACGCGCGGCCGGCTCGAGCCCCTCCGGCGAGTGAGGGCAAGGCGTGCGTCCGGACGCCCCGGCGCTACCGCCGAGCCGTGTCCGCCTCGACCCGAACGGCGGCCGCGGGCGCGGGCACGACAGGCACGGGCACCGAAACCGCAGCCGCCGCCTCCGCCTCACTCAGTACGGACTCTTTGTCAGGCAGCGCCTTGAACACCCAGCTCCGGTACGACCAGAAGCGGAACAGCGTCGCGATCCCGATACCGAGGATCTTGAAGACATTGCTCTGCACCGGGGTGTCCCAGCCGAACCCGTACGTCGCCGCGTACAGCACACCCATCTCGATGACCGCACCCACCGCGCTGAACAGCAGGAACAGTGTCAGCTCGCGGGTCCGTCCGCTCTTGTCGCGGTCCCGGTAGGTCCAGTAGCGGAAGCCGACGTAGTTGCACAGGATGGCGACGAACGTGGCGAGCAGGCCGGCCCGCACGGTCGGGATGTCCGTGTACCGCCACAGCAGGTTGGACACGGCGATATTGACGACCAGACCGACCGCGCCGACCGCGCCGAACTTGGCGATCTCCCGGCCCAGGAGATCCAGCCGGACCCGCAGGCCCTGTCCGGAGTTCCCCCGCGGCGTCGCGGAGTCCGGCACCGCCGCCTCCGGCGTTGTCGTCAGTCGCGATGTTCCCCGAGCTCTCGGCTTCGCTCGAGCAGGGGAGGCCCCACCCGCCGTCGCTCCGTCCTCCGCCTCGGATTCGACGGCACCGGACTCCGATCCTTCTCCCGCGCTGGAACTCCAGACAGGACCTGGTGCGCCCCGTTCACTCATGGTGATTGCTCAGCCCGTCTGTCGGTTCGTCTTCAGGTTCCGTCAACCCCGCCATGCTAACCAGCCCGCCGACCGCCCGCCCAGGAGTACCGGTACGGGTGTGGCGAGGCCGTGACGCCCGTACGGCGACTCCTGGGCGGGCGGATACCCTGGAGGAGTGACGTTCCCGGTAGTCGGCATGGTCGGTGGCGGTCAGCTCGCCCGTATGACCCACGAGGCGGGCATCCCCCTCGGCATCAAGTTCAAGCTCCTCAGCGACACCGCTCAGGACTCGGCGGCCCTGGTCGTGAATGAAGTCGTCGTGGGCGACTATCGCGACCTGGACACGCTGCGCGCCTTCGCGCGCGGCTGTGACGTGATCACCTTCGATCACGAACACGTGCCGACCGAGCACCTGCGGGCCCTGGAGGCGGACGGCATCCCCGTGCGCCCCGGCCCCGACGCGCTGGTGCACGCCCAGGACAAGGGGGTGATGCGCGCCAGGCTCACCGAGATCGGCGCGCCCTGCCCCCGCCACCGCATCGTGGAGGACCCGGCCGACGCCGCGGCCTTCGCGCACGAAATCAGCGGGGGCGGCGCGCAGCGCCTCGGTGAGGGGCGGTGGCCGGGCGACGGGTCGGGAGGCTTCCCCGTCATCCTCAAGACCGTGCGCGGCGGCTACGACGGCAAGGGTGTCTGGGTGGTCCGCTCCGAGGCGGACGCCGCAGACGCCTTCCGGGCCGGTGTCCCGGTCCTCGCGGAGGAGAAGGTCGACTTCGTACGGGAGCTGGCGGCCAACATCGTCCGCTCGCCGCACGGCCAGGCCGTCGCCTACCCGGTCGTCGAGTCCATCCAGGTGGACGGCGTCTGCGACACGGTGATCGCCCCGGCCCCCGAGCTGGACGAGCGCCTCGCCGGCGAGGCCCAGCAGCTCGCGCTGCGGATCGCGGCCGAGCTGGGCGTCGTCGGGCACCTCGCCGTCGAGCTCTTCGAGACCCGCGACGGGCACATCCTCGTCAACGAGCTGGCGATGCGCCCGCACAACTCCGGGCACTGGACGCAGGACGGCGCGATCACCTCGCAGTTCGCCAACCACGTACGGGCCGTCCTGGACCTCCCGCTCGGAGACCCGCGCCCGCGCGCCGCCTGGACGGTCATGAGCAACGTCCTGGGCGGTGACTACCCGGACATGTACCAGGCGTACCTGCACTGCATGGCCCGTGACCCGCAGCTCAAGATCCACATGTACGGAAAGGACGTGAAGCCCGGCCGCAAGGTCGGCCACGTCAACACCTACGGCGACGATCTGGCGGACGTGCGCGAGCGCGCCCGGCACGCGGCCGACTACCTGCGAGGAACGATCACCGAATGACTTCCCCCGCCTCCGCCGCACCGGTCGTCGGCATCGTCATGGGCTCCGACTCCGACTGGCCCGTCATGGAAGCAGCGGCCAAGGCGCTCGACGAGTTCGAGATCCCCTACGAGGTCGACGTCGTCTCCGCCCACCGCATGCCGCGCGAGATGATCGCGTACGGCGAGAACGCGGCGGGCCGCGGCCTGCAGGCGGTCATCGCGGGGGCGGGCGGCGCGGCCCACCTGCCCGGCATGCTCGCCTCGGTCACCCCGCTGCCGGTCATCGGCGTACCGGTGCCGCTGAAGTACCTGGACGGCATGGACAGCCTCATGTCCATCGTGCAGATGCCCGCCGGCATCCCGGTCGCCACCGTCTCCATCGCGGGGGCGCGCAACGCCGGCCTGCTGGCCGTCCGCATCCTCGCGGCCCAGGACGCGGAGCTGCGGACCCGCATGACGGAGTTCCTCTCGGACCTGAACGACCAGGCCACCGAGAAGGGCAAGCGGCTGCGCACCAAGGTGCAGGGCGCCGATTCCTTCGGCTTCGGAAAGTAGGACAGCGATGGACCAGCTGGAGCGGGCCCGGGAACTCCTCGCGGAGCACCCCGTCGTGGACGGCCACAACGACCTGCCGTGGGCGCTGCGCGAACAGGTCAACTACGACCTGGCCGCCCGCGACATCGCCACCGACCAGTCGGCCCATCTGCACACCGACATCCCCAGGCTGCGCGCGGGCGGCGTCGGAGCCCAGTTCTGGTCCGTCTACGTACGGTCGGACATGGCGGGCGAGGACGCCGTCAGTGCCACCCTGGAACAGATCGACGTGGTCGCCGAGCTGCTGGCCCGCCACCCCGGCGACCTGCGCCGCGCGCTGAGCGCCGACGACATGGAGGCGGCCCGTGCCGAGGGCCGTATCGCCTCCCTGATGGGCGCCGAGGGCGGCCACTCCATCAACAACTCGCTGGGCACCCTGCGCGCCCTGCACACCCTCGGCGTCCGCTACATGACGCTGACCCACAACGACAACATCGCCTGGGCCGACTCCGCGACCGACGAGCCGGGCGTCGGCGGGCTCTCCCCGTTCGGCCACGAGGTCGTACGGGAGATGAACCGCACCGGGATGCTGGTCGACCTCTCGCACGTGGCGGCCACGACGATGCGCGACGCCCTGCGCACGTCCACCGCGCCGGTGATGTTCTCGCACTCCTCGGCGCGCGCGATCTGCGACCACCCGCGCAACATCCCCGACGACGTCCTTGCCCAGCTCCCGGCCAACGGCGGCATCGCCATGGCGACGTTCGTGCCGAAGTTCGTCCTGCCTGAGGCCGTCGCCTGGACGACGTCCGCCGACGAGAACATGCGCGCCCAGGGCCTGCACCACCTGGACACCACCGAGCGGGGCATGAAGGTCCACGCCGCGTTCGAGGCGGCGAACCCCCGCCCGATGGCGACCGTGGCGACGATCGCGGACCACCTCGACCACATGCGCGAGGTCGCCGGGATCGACCACATCGGCATCGGCGGCGACTACGACGGCACCGCGTTCCTCCCGCAGGGCCTCCAGGACGTCGCGGGCTACCCGAACCTGATCGCGGAGCTGCTCGGACGGGGCTGGTCCGCCGCCGACCTGGCCAGGCTCACCTGGCAGAACGCGGTACGGGTGCTGCGCGCGGCCGAGGACGTGTCGCGCGAGCTGTCCGCCCGCCGGGGCCCGTCCCACGCCACGATCGAACAGCTGGACGCCCCGGACCCGACTGCCTGAGCCGGGACCGGGGCGCCCGGCGCCCCGCTTCTCTCCCGTTCTCTCTAGCCGGCGCAGAGACAGAACGGGTGACCTGCGGGATCGGCGTACACCCGGAAGGTCCGCTCCCGGTCATCCGCTTCGAGCACCGTCGCACCCAGCGCCAGCGCCTCCCGCTCGGCCGCGTCCAGATCGGGCACGGTCAGATCCAGATGGAACTGCTGCGAACCCTCCGGACGCGGCCACTTCGGCGGGACGAAGCCGGGCGCGGCCTGGAAGGCGAGCGGAGTGCCGGTGCCTCCCGTGAGATCCACCCAGTCCTCGTGCTCCTCGATCTTTCCGCCGAGCAGTCCGGCGTAGAAACCGGCCAGGGCGACGGGATCGGGGCAGTCCAGAACGACGGCACCCAGTACGGCAACAGCCATGACGCTTCCTCCTCGGGCAGATGCGGACAGGGGGTTACTGGTAAAGGCGCTCAACCAGTAACCGTTACTGCATGCTCCCGCAATGGGGGTAACGTCGCAACCATGATTGAGAGGGACTCCGCGCCCGGCGGACTCGCGCTGATCGAGGCCCTGGTCAACACCCTGAACGTGGAGACCGGCGCGGACACCCTCGACACGGCCGAAGGACGCGCCGGTCTGGCCCTCGCCGAGCCGGACGTCCCGGCGGCCCGCACGCTCCGCGAGGCCCTGCGCGCCGTCTGCCTGGCCCACGCGGGCCACCGTCCGCCCGAGGGTGAGTCGGTGTCCCTGCTGGACCGGCTGCTGGCCGGCGCGCCGCTGCGGGTCCGCGTGGACGAGGAGGGCGCGGCGGTGCTGCGCGCGGTCGAGGAGCCGCCCGGACTGACCGCCCGGGTCGCGACGGCCATCGCCGCGGCATCGGCGGACGGGACCTGGGACCGGCTCAAGGTGTGCGAGGCGGCGGACTGCCGCTGGGCCTATTACGACCGCAGCCCGGCGGGGCGGCGCCGCTGGTGCTCCATGTCGGTGTGCGGCGCCCGCGCGAAGATGCGCACGTACCGCGCGAAGCGCGGCTGAGGAGGGGCAGACCCGGACGCAGCGCTTCCGTCCCCGCCCCCGGGCCTAGGCCTTCGGGCGTCCCATCGCCCGGAACGTCCACCCGGCCTCGCGCCACACCACCGGGTCCAGCGCGTTGCGCCCGTCCAGGATGAGCTTGCGGCCTGCGGCCTCGCCCAGCGCCGCCGGGTCCAGCTCGCGGAACTCGCTCCACTCCGTCAGGTGCAGCACGACGTCGGCGCCGCGCACCGCGTCCAGGGCGCTGTCCGCGTAACCGAGCGTGGGGAAGAGGCGGCGGGCGTTGTCCATGCCCTTCGGGTCGAAGACGGTGACCTGGCCGCCCTGGAGGTGGATCTGCCCGGCGACGTTCAGCGCGGGCGAATCGCGTACGTCGTCCGAGTCGGGCTTGAAGGTGGCGCCCAGGACGCCCACCCGCTTGCCGAGGAACGAGTCGCCGCCGACGGCCTCCCTGGCCAGCTCCACCATGTGGCCGCGGCGCCGCATGTTGATCGAGTCGACCTCGCGCAGGAAGGTCAGCGCCTGGTCGGCGCCCAGTTCACCGGCGCGCGCCATGAAGGCGCGGATGTCCTTGGGCAGGCAGCCGCCGCCGAAGCCGATGCCCGCGCGCAGGAACTTCTTCCCGATCCGCTCGTCGTGGCCGATCGCCTCGGCCAGCTTGACGACGTCGCCGTCGGCGGCCTCGCAGACCTCCGCCATGGCGTTGATGAAGGAGATCTTGGTGGCCAGGAAGGAGTTGGCCGAGGTCTTCACCAGTTCGGCGGTCGGGAAGTCCGTCACCACGAACGGGGACCCCTCCGCGACCGGCCCGGCGTAGACCTCGCGCAGCAGCTTCTCGGCCCGCTCGCTCTCCACGCCGACGACGATCCGGTCCGGGTGCAGGGTGTCCTTGACGGCGAAGCCCTCGCGGAGGAACTCGGGGTTCCACGCCAGCTCGGCGCCGTCGCCCGCGGGTGCGAGCTCGGTGAGCCGCGCGGCGAGCCGGGCAGCGGAGCCGACCGGCACCGTGGACTTGCCGACGACCAGGGCCGGCCTGGTCAGAAGCGGCGCGAGCGATTCGAAGGCGCTGTCCACGTAGCTCATGTCGCAGGCGTACTCGCCGTGCTTCTGCGGGGTGTTCACGCAGACGAAGTGCACATCGCCGAATTCCGCCACCTCTTCCCACGAGGTGGTGAAGCGCAGCCGCCCGCTGGCGCCCTCGATGCCCGCGACATGCTTCTTCAGGATCTCTTCCAGCCCCGGCTCGTACATCGGGACCCGGCCGGCCGAGAGCATCTCGATCTTCTCGGGCACGACGTCGAGCCCGAGCACCTCGAAGCCCAGTTCGGCCATGGCCGCGGCGTGGGTGGCGCCGAGGTAGCCGGTGCCGATCACAGTGATCCTGAGGGCCATGTAGTGCTCCTGTGAGATGCGGGCAGACGTGCGGTGAACGAGCATAGTCGTGCCCCTGAATCGCTCCATTCCGGCTGTCGCGAAGCTCACGGCCCCAGCGCGTATGCCATTGCGGGGGCGGGCGCCTAAAATTAGGTTACTTAACGGTAGTTAGCTGCATCCTGGGGAGTGAGAGTCTTGGCGGGTTCGACCGATTTCGACCTGTACCGTCCGGCCGAGGAGCACGAGATGCTCCGTGAGACGGTGCGTGCGCTCGCCGAGGCGAAGATCGCCCCGCACGCGGCCGCGGTCGACGAGGAGGCCCGCTTCCCGCAGGAGGCGCTGGACGCCCTCACCGCCGCCGACCTGCACGCCGTCCACGTACCCGAGGAGTACGGCGGCGCCGGCGCCGACGCGCTCGCCACGGTCATCGTGATCGAGGAGGTGGCCCGCGCCTGCGTCTCCTCTTCCCTCATCCCGGCCGTGAACAAGCTCGGCTCGCTCCCGGTGATCCTCTCCGGCTCCGAGGACCTGAAGAAGAAGTACCTGGGCCCGCTGGCCAAGGGCGACGCGATGTTCTCGTACGCCCTCTCCGAGCCCGACGCGGGCTCCGACGCCGCCGGCATGAAGACCAAGGCCGTCCGCGACGGCGACTTCTGGGTCCTCAACGGCGTGAAGCGCTGGATCACCAACGCGGGCGTCTCCGAGTACTACACGGTCATGGCGGTCACCGACCCGGCCAAGCGCTCCAAGGGCATCTCGGCCTTCGTCGTCGAGAAGTCGGACGAAGGCGTCTCCTTCGGCGCCCCGGAGAAGAAGCTCGGCATCAAGGGCTCCCCGACCCGTGAGGTCTACTTCGACAACGTCCGCATCCCCGCCGACCGCATGATCGGCGAGGAGGGCACCGGCTTCGCCACGGCGATGAAGACCCTGGACCACACCCGCATCACGATCGCCGCCCAGGCCCTCGGCGTCGCCCAGGGCGCGCTGGACTACGCCAAGGGTTACGTCCAGGAGCGCAAGCAGTTCGGCAAGCCGATCGGTGACTTCCAGGGCATCCAGTTCATGCTCGCGGACATGGCCATGAAGCTCGAGGCGGCCCGCCAGCTCACGTACTCGGCCGCCGCCAAGTCCGAGCGCCTCGACGGCGACCTCACCTTCTTCGGCGCCGCGGCCAAGTGCTTCGCGTCCGACGTCGCGATGGAGGTCACCACGGACGCGGTCCAGCTGCTCGGCGGCTACGGCTACACGCGGGACTACCCGGTGGAGCGGATGATGCGCGACGCCAAGATCACCCAGATCTACGAGGGCACGAACCAGGTCCAGCGGATCGTCATGGCGCGAAACCTCCCGTAACGACACACCCCGCACCACGGGTTACCTGCCACGCTCACGCGCCTCGCAGCCGGGTCAGCAGACCGGCGCGGGGCGCGTCGCCGTGCGGCCGGAGGGCCGGTCAGGGCAGCAGGGCGGCTGCGAACCTCCCGCGGTGGGCCGTGAGCCATTCCTGGACGCGGTCCCAGCGTTCCCAGCCGCCACGGTCGGACAGCGCCCGGAGGTAGCCGGGGTCACCTTCCGCCACGCGGCCGGCGACGAAGGCCCGGCAGGCCGCGGTCGCCTGTTCGATGACCTCGGGCAGTTCGGCGCGTTCCTGTGACGAGAGGCCGTAGCCGTCGGCCAGGACGCGCAGGCGCGCCATGACGTCCAGCCCGGCGGGGTACAGGGCCGACGCGGACGTGGGATCGAGCATCGGAACCCAGTAGCGGGCGGTCATGGCGACGTCCCACAGCGGCCGGCCGGGGGCCGCCAGGTCGAAGTCGATCAGCGCGGCGGCCCGGCCGTCGCGGAACACGACGTTCTCCGGGCACACATCGTTGTGGCACAGCACCGTGCCGCCCGCCGGATCGGACAGCGCCCGGGGCCACTCGGCGCTCCTGTCGACCGGGATGCGCGCGCAGGCCTCGTGCAGCCGCCGCAGCAGGCTCCCCACCGAGCTCAGCGCCGCCTCGGTCATCGCCCAGCGCGGGAACGGCGGCAGGGCCACGTCACCGGGGAGGTACGTCAGCCGCTCGCGGCCGTCCGAGGTGAGGGCGACCGGGGTCGGCGCCGCGTCGAAGCCCTGCTCACCGAGGGCGGCGAGGTGGGCGTGCAGGGCGCGCGCGGTGCGCGGCGCGGGCCGCTCCACCACCGCACCACGACGGAAGACCGCGCCCACGTTCACCATGCCGCCGGCCAGCGGCTCGCCGTCCGCCGGCTCACTCCCGACCGCCACGCCGATCACGCTACCGCCCGGTCGGCGGCCCGAACACGTCTTCCGCGGAGGAGGCCGTGGCGGCCCGTTGCAGCCACTCGCTCAGGCGCCCGGGTCCGGTGCAGTCGGTGATCTTCTCGCGCATCTCGTCGGTGACGACGACGCCGCGGACTTCGAGGATCAGCAGGAGGCTCTGCGCCCGACCTTGGGCCTGGCCCTGTTCACCCATGCGAGTGATGAGCGGGCAGGGGAGCGGGACCGACGCTCGCGCGTACGCCGTTGTTCCGGGGCCGAGGACACTGCGGCATGATCGTGGCCATGGGACACCCTCATCTGCCGACAACCGAGGCCGCCGTCGCCGCTGTGCGCGAGGTCGCGCGCGCGTACAACCTGGAGGTGGAGGTCACCGACGACATCGGGGCGGACCAGACCTCCCGGCGCTCCTCGGCGGGTGCCTTCGCCGTGGTCGACGCGGACGGGGCGCTGCCGCACGAGGCGTTCGTGGAGCTGGGCGGTACGCCCGCCGTCACCGTTCAGGTGTTCCCCGAGGACGACGCGAAGATCACCGTGGACGGGGTGGAGTTCAACGACGTCCCCCGCGACTCCGTGCCCGCTTTCCTGCGTTCCGTGTACGGCGGGACGGCCCACGTGAAGGGGAAGCGTTTCCCGCCCGGCCGCTGGCTCGTCGTGCCGCTGCCGGGGGACGAGACGTACAAGGAGCTCATCGCGCGGACCATGCTCAGCCCCTGGCTCGTCCGCAGCACGCGCGGCTGAGGGAGCTTCCCCGGGCGTCCCGGGACCGCTGTCAGCCGCGCGTCGCGTCTTCCCGGGGGCGCGGGCTGCCGGCGGCGCCCGAGGGCAGCAGCCGCCCGCCCAGCAGGACCGCCCAGGCCGCGACCGTCAGCAGGCCGCCCAGCAGGAAGGTGCCCCGTACGCCGGAGTGCGTCAGGACCAGGCCGCCGAGCGCGGCGCCCGCCGCGATACCGGCGTTGTAGCCGCCGGAGTTGGCCGCCAGGGCCATGTCGGTGCGGCCGGGTGCGCAGCGCAGCATCTCGTTCTGCGTGGCCATGAAGATGGGGCCGAGCGCGCCGCCCGTCAGTGTCAGGAAGACCACCGCCGCCACCTGTTCGCCGCCCGTCGCGTACAGGCCGAGCATGCCCACCGCCTGCGTGGCGACCGCGGCGGCCGTCACCGTCTGCGGGAAGCGGTCCAGCAGCAGCCCGGTGACGCCCACTCCGGCCAGGCAGGCGAGGCCGAACACCAGGAGCAGGAGGTTGACCGCGCCCCCGGAGAAGCCGCTCACGTCGCCCAGGAACTTCACGACGTACGTGTAGCCCGCGAACGCGCCGGTGGCGGAGAGGGCTCCGGCCGCCAGCACCGTGCCGAAGCGGCGCGCGTCGGGGTGGCTCCCGTACGCCGCGTGCCCCTCGTCCGGGCGGGAGGTCGGGAGCAGGACGGCGATCGTCACCAGGGAGACGGACCCCAGGGCCGCCACCACCGCGACCGGCACCTGCCAGCCGCTCTGCCGGCCCAGCCACGTCCCGGCGGGCACCCCGAACACCAGGGCGAGTGAACCGGCCACGGACAGCGCCCCGACCACCCGCCCCCGCAGCCCCGGCCGGAACAGGCCCACCGCGACCGGTCCCATCACCGCCCAGAACAGCGCCTGGGCCAGCGCCGTCACCAGCCGGGCCGCGAGCAGCGGCCAGTAGGAGGAGGCCGAGGCCGCCACCAGGCTGGACACGACCAGTGCGCTCAGCAGGGCCGTGAGCACGTGGCGCCGGGGCATCGCCCGGGTGAAGTGCGCCAGCGGCAGGGACGCGACGGCGACCGTCACGCCGTAACCGGTGACCAGGTAGCCGACGGAGGGCAGCGACACGTGCAGGCCGTCCGCGATGAGCTCCAGGAGGCCGATCGGCAGGTTCTCCGCCGTGTTGAACGTGAACGCCGCCAGCATCAGGGCGGCGAGGACCGCCGGTCCTCTCCGCCTGCCGGCGAGTGCGACGATCACCTCGACAGTGTGGCAGACAACGGCGGACGCGGTCCGGTCCGGACGTACGGCCCCGGGGCGGGTGCGGTTCAACCGCCCCGGGGGCGGTGGCGTACCTTCCCTACCCATGACGGACATCTACGAGCCGCCCGGACCGGCCGAGTTGGTCGGGCTGTTCGAGGCGCTGGGTGCCGGGGACGCGGTGGGCTGGGCGGAGTCGGAGGCCGAGGAGGACATTCCTCAGCTGGCCCGGTTCCGGTTCCTGCGCATGGTCTGGCAGGACATCGACGCCTGGAGCGCGGCGGCGCCCGGCTGGGCCGAGGCCCGCCGGGAGGACGGCCCTGCGGGCGCGGCCGTCGAACGGGCGCTGCGGCTCGGGCTGACCCCGGCCGAACTGGGCGAGATAGCCCGGGAGATAGCGAAGGAGACCGCGTTCGGTCTGCTCCACGGGCTGGCCGGGCCGACGGACGGCGATCTGCCGCCCGCGACCGAGGCCCGGCTGCCCGGCTGGTGCCTGGCCGAACTGTCGCCCGACGGGCGGCCCACGGGGCGGGTTCTGCGCGCGCTCCACGAGGATCTGGACGAAGCGGAGCCGCAAGGCCCGGCCGGAGGTATCGCATGACCGCGTTCGACGTGAGTGAGCGGCGGATCTGGGAGGGTCGGGCCGAGAGCTACGCCCGGACCTTCGCCCGTCTCTGCGCCCATACGGTGCCCGCCCTGCTGGACGCCGCCGCCGTCGGCTCCGGGACCCGGCTGCTCGACGTGGGGTGCGGCAGCGGCAGCGTGACGGTCGCCGCCGTCGGCCGGGGTGCGGTCGTACGGGCCGTGGACGCCGAACGCGGCATGGCCGAGGCCACCCGGCGGGCGGCGCCCGGGGTGGAGGTGCGCATCGGGACACTGCCCCAGCTCCCTTACCCCGACGGCGAGTTCGACGCGGCCGTGGCCAACTTCGTGCTCAACCACGTGGGCCGGCCGCTGGATGCGCTCGTCGAACTGCGCCGGATCACCCGCCCCGGCGGCAGGGTCGCCGTGACCATCTGGCAGATGCCCGGGGGTGCCGGCCGGGAACTGGTCGGCAGGGCGGCCGAGGCGGCCGGACTGGTCCGGCCCGAATGGCTGGCCACCGTCGATGAGGAACACAACTTCCCGCGCACCGCACCCGGGCTGGCGGCGCTGCTCACGGCGGCCGGACTCAGGGACGTACGCAGCGAATCGCTGGCCTGGGAGCACCGGACCGACCCGGAGGAGTGGTGGGCGGGCCCCGCCGCCGGGGTCGCCGCGATCGGGCAGCTGGTCAACAGCCGGGGACCGGAGGGCGTGGCGGCGGCGAAGCGCGAGTACGACGTGCTGAGCAAGGAGTTCGCGTCGGAGGGCGGCGACCTGGTCCTGCCGCACCTCGCGCTGCTGGCCCAGGGGAGGGTGTAGCGGCGGCGGGCCGCCGGAGCCCCTGCCCGGCCGGTCCGGCGCCCGAGGACCGGCCGGCCTCCCCCCTTGTCCGTCAGGGGCGTTCGCCGGCCGTGGCGGCGCCGCTGAGGTGGCGGGCCACTTCGGCAGGGTGCGTCAGCTGGGGGTAGTGCCCGGCCCCGGCGAGTTCGGTCACCGGGTGGACCGTGGCGGCGGTCAGCGGGTCGGCCGAACCCACGATGATCCGGACCGGGACGGTCACCCGGTCCAGCAGGGCCCGTGACGTGCCGCGCGCGGCCGTCCCCGTACGCATGGCCGCCACCACTCGCCGCGCCACCCCGCGGCGGCGCAGGTCCGCCGCCGCGCTCTCGGCCGCCGGTCCGGCGGGGACGCCGAGGAACCGGGCCAGCCGGGCGGCGGACACCCGGCGCAGCAGCGGTACGGCGAGTGCCGAGCGGGTGAGCCGGGGCGGGGGCGCCTGGAGGAACGCGGGTGACACGAGGACGAGTTCGCTGACGCGGTCCGGATGGTCGACGGCGAAGCGCAGAGCGGGCCCGCAGGCCAAGGAGTGCGCGACCAGCGCCGGGCGGGTGCGGACCGGCTCCATCAGGCCGTCCAGCCAGGCGTCCATGGAGCGGTCCGTGGCGGCCGAGCGGCCGAGGCCCGGCAGGTCGGCCGCCAGGACCGGGCCGGGCAGGTGGCCGGCGAGGGGCGCCCAGAGGTCGGCGTTCATGGGCAGCCCGTGCAGCAGGACGTGGGCGGGACTGCGGCGCTCGCCGGCCACCCAGGTGCGGCTGCCCGCCACCGAACGGAAGCCGTACGGGCGCAGCCAGGGCGAGGCGGCACCGAACCGGGCGGCCACCAGGTCATCCGCCCAGGTGCCGAGGGCCTCGGCCGCCGGAGGCATCCGCAGACCGGCTCTCGCGGCGAGCGCGTGGGCGGAGTCCGTCGGGTACCGGTCGGCGGACAGGAACGACAGGGTCTCGGGGTCGGCCCCGGTCAGCCGGCGCGGCAGGCGTCGCAGCACGCCGACGGGAACGGCCCGGCGGGGCGCCCGGACCCCGGTGTGGCGGGCGACCGTGCCGAGCAGTTCGGGCAGGAGCGGGGTGGTGTCGTCGAGCACCCAGTAGTGCTCGCCCGCCGGCGCCTCGGGGACCTCGGCCAGGAACCGCGCGAAGTGGCCGACCGTCACGATGGGCAGGAAGGTGCCGGGGCCGCCGGGCACCGCGGGGAGCCGGCCGTTCCACAGGTCCTGGACGAGCGAGCCGAGACCGAGGTACTGGCCCGGCCCGATCACGGTGCTGGGATTGACGACGTTCAGCGGGACGCCCAGGGCGAGCGCGCGGTCCAGCACCGCGAGATGCCCTTCCGTCTTCGACGCCTCGTAGGCGCCCGTTGCCGGGTGGCCCGCAGCGGCGTCGGCCGCCGAGCCCACCCGGTAACCGCTGATGTGCACCAGCCGGCGCAGGCCGGGCAGCGCTGCGGCCCACTCGGCCACGTGGAGCGCCCCGGTGACGTTGACCGCCCGCGCCTCCTGGATGCCGAGGCCGAACGCGTACCGGGCGGCGGCGTTGTAGACGTCGCGCGCCTCGGGCAGTTCCGGGAGCGGGCGCGTGATGTCGGCGGTCACGACGTCCAGCCGGGCGGTGTCGACGCCCTGGGAGGCCAGCCACGGGGTGAGGGTGTCGTGGCGTACGGCTGCCGCCACCCGCAGGCCCCGGGTGAGCAGCTCGGCGACGAGGGAGCGGCCGATGAAGCCGGTCGCACCGAAGACGATCGCGTCCATGGTTCTCCTTCAGCGTGCGGTAATAGATCGGTCTGCATATTTTTTGAAGACAGAAAGGGCCCGCCGGTCACGGCGGGCCGGATCTTCAGCCCAGCAGTGCGCGGACCTGCCGCGCGACGCTGTCCAGCGGCTTCCTGCTGCGGTGTGTGCGGGCCAGCAGGAGCGCCCCCTCGATCAGGGCCAGAATCGTGACCGCGAGGTCGTCGGCGTCCGGGCGGCCGGCCAGCTGGGTGCGCAGCGCGTCCTCCCAGGATGCGTACACGTCCGAACAGGCCTGCTGGAGCGCGTCGTTGGCGGCGGCCGTCTCCAGGGCCACGGCGGCCACCGGGCACCCCTTGTGCCAGTCCGACGCCTCCAGCCTGTCACCCAGGTGTCTCAGGGCCACGACCACGAACTCGGCTGCCGGCAGCCCGGATTCGGCCAGTGCGCCGAGCGTGCCGGCGATGGTCCGGCCGGCCCGCCGGACCGACTCGCCGACCATCTGGTCCTTGCCCTCGGGGAAGTGGAAGTAGAGCGAACCCCGGGGCGCGCCGCTGGCCGCGATCACCCTGTTCAGCCCGGCGCCGTAGTAGCCCCCGGACTCGATCAGCTCCTGTGTCGCGTCCAGCAGTCGTTCCCGCGTCTCGGCGCCCTTCTGTCCCATGGGGTAAAAGTAGACCGATCTGCATATTCGAGCAAGCCCCCGATGCGAGCTGCTGACGCGAGCCCCTCACAAGCCCCTGGCGGCCGGGACGGCGAACGGCCCCGCCCGGAGGGGCGGGGCCGTTCGCTTCGTGTCCGGCTCAGTCGCTGGAGACGGTGACCTTCTCGTCGTTGTTGAGCTGCTCGACCAGCTGCTTGACCTTGGCCTTGTCCCAGACCAGGTTGCCGCCCGTGGAGCCGGAGATCGGCATGTTCATCGACTTGCCGTCGCCGCCCGTGACGCCCTTCATGGCGAAGAACATCTGGCCCAGGTCCCAGAGCGACATGTCCTTGTCGACGACGAGCGTGTCCAGACCGGCGCCCATCGTCGGGTACAGCTTGAACGGGTTGAGGATCGTCGACGGCGTGGCCGTCTGGTTCGCCAGCGCCGCGAGGAACTTCTGCTGGTTCTTCGTACGGTCCAGGTCGCTGGCCGCGAAGGCGTACCGGGTCCGGACGAAGG
This sequence comes from Streptomyces sp. 840.1, assembly GCF_003751445.1. Taxonomy (NCBI): domain Bacteria; kingdom Bacillati; phylum Actinomycetota; class Actinomycetes; order Kitasatosporales; family Streptomycetaceae; genus Streptomyces; species Streptomyces sp. 840.1. Next base: position 3,321,459 of record NZ_RJUU01000001.1, read on the forward strand.
CGAGGGACTGCTCGCCGTTCAGCGTCTGCTTGCCCGCCTTGAAGTCAGCGCCCGAGTTCTTGTCCTTGAACGCCTTCGGGATGTCGAGCTCGACCCCGCCGATCGCGTCCACGATCTGGGCGAAACCGCCGAAGCCGATCTCGACGTAGTGGTCGATGTGCAGGCCGGTGTTGAACTCGACGGTGCGGACGAGCAGTTCGGGTCCGTCCTCGGCGTACGCGGCGTTCAGCTTGGTCGTGCGGCCCTTGCCCTCGTACTTCTTGCCGGAGTCGGAGCCGATGAACGAGGGGATCTCGACGTTCGAGTCACGCGGCAGCGAGACCAGCGTCGGGCCGTCGCCGCCGTCGTGCAGGATCATCATCGAGTCGGTCCGCTTGCCCTCGGCGGAGCCGGTGTGCAGCTTCTTCTTGTCCTCGGCGGTCATGCCCTCGCGGCTGTCCGAGCCGACGATCAGGTAGTTCGTGCCGTCGCCCGCCTTCGGCCGCTCGATGACCTTGGAGAGGTCGACGTCGCGCTTCAGCTTGGAGTCGGCCCAGAAGTACGTACCGATGGAGACGCCGAGCACCAGGACCACCAGGACCAGCGCGCCGATCTTGATCCGGCGGCGCCAGTCCGGCGCGGCCGCCGGGCGCCCCTGGACGTATCCGCCGTCGCCGGGACCACCGCCCTGGCCCCCGCGCCCGCCGCCGTTGCCGCCGCCGTAGACGTGGCCCGTGCTGTAGCCGCTGTCGTACTGCGGGCCGTCGTCGTAGCCGCCGGGCTGCTGCGGTACCTGCCGCTGTCTCGGCGGCGCGGAACGCCGCTGCGAGGGAGCGGGCTGCTGGGGCGGGACGGGGCGCTGGACGTGCGGCATCGCGCGGGCGCTCTCGGGCCGGTCGCTCGCGCTTCCCTGCCCGTAGCGGTTGCCGCCGCGGTTGTCGTCGTTCCAGCCCTCGGGCCAATCGTTCATGCCGTCCAGTGTGCAGGCCGAGCCCACTGCTATTACAGGGTGTAAGGGAAATCGGACCTGGGCTGTTGCGAAGCTGATGCATTGCGACGGCCCCGAAGCCCCCGCATAAGGTGGAGGGCATGACAGATCAGGCCCCGCGCCCGGAGGGCGACATTCCGGGCAAGCCGACCGCGGCCTCCCGGACCACCCTCAGCCACATCATGACCGGCAACGACACGAATCTGCTGGGCACGGTGCACGGTGGCGTGATCATGAAGCTCGTCGACGACGCGGCGGGCGCCGTCGCGGGCCGGCATTCCGGCGGCCCCGCCGTGACGGCCTCGATGGACGAGATGGTCTTCCTGGAGCCGGTCCGCGTCGGTGACCTTGTTCACGTCCGCGCCCAGGTGAACTGGACCGGCCGCTCCTCCATGGAGGTCGGCGTCCGCGTCATGGCCGAGCGCTGGAACGAGTCGACCCCGGCGCAGCAGGTCGGCAGCGCCTACCTGGTGTTCGCTGCGGTCGATGCGGACGGCCGCCCCCGCGCCGTACCGCCGGTGATCCCGGAGACCGAGCGCGACAACCGCCGCTACCAGGAGGCGCAGATCCGCCGCACGCACCGGCTGGCCCGGCGCCGCGCGATCCGGGAACTGCGCGAGAAGCGCGCCGCCGACGGCATCGAGGACTGAGGGGGCCCAGGGGCCGAGGCCCCGGGGCTCGCGCCGCTGTTACATACCCGGGCTCACGGGCACGTCACGCCCTCTGCGTACGGGGGCTGCTCACGGGCACGTCACCTCGTCGCCCGTGACGGCCCCGAACCTGCCCGGATCGGGCTCCTCGGCCCGGACCCGCTCCACCTTGGCGTAGTCCGCGCCCGCGGTCACCTTCATCGTGGGGCCCTGGCCCTTCACCGCCTTCAGCTCCGCCCCCGGCAGCGCCGCCGCCAGCGACTTCGCGGACCGGTCCCAGCGCGGGTCGTACGTGACCAGGGTGTGCTTGAGATCGCGCAGCTCCCCGTTGAGCGGGGCCCTGGTGGTGTCGAAGCCGGTGCCGTGCAGCGCGGTGTCGACGGTGCCGCCGAGGCCGTCCTTCGGGGTCCCGTTGTAGACCTGGACCCGGATCTGCTGCGGCGGCACGTCCACCTTCTTCGCCGGGGCCGGCTCGGGCCGCTTCACCGTGAGCGGCCGGTCCTCGCGCAGCGCCTGGAACAGCTGCTTCGACTTCTTGGGGTCCCACTTCACCGTCGAGCCGATGCCCTTGACCGGGAAGGCGACATCGCTCATCGGCACCGAGGTGAACTCGGAGGAGGAGGCGGAGAAGCCCCGCATCGCCTGGCCGAGGTCGAGCATCTGCTGCGTGTCGAAGCCCTTGTCGGCCCGTACCGACTTCAGCATCGACGAGGCGACCTCGCGGAACTTCACCGGGTTCAGCAGCACCCCGCTGCTGGTCGCCTGCTTGATCAGCGAGGCCATGAACTTCTGCTGGCGCTGCATGCGGCCCAGGTCGGCGGCGCCGTCGATGTGCCGGGAGCGGACGTACTGGAGGGCCTGGCCACCGTCCAGGTCATGGGTGCCGGCCGCGAGGTCGAGACCCGTGTAGGAGTCCTTCATCGGCCGGGTGGTGCAGATCTGCACCCCGCCCAGGGTGTCGACCGTCGTCATGAAGCTGGTGAAGTCGACCTCCAGGTAGTGGTCGACCTTGACGCCCGTCATGTGCTCGACCGTCCGCACGGTCAGACCGGGCCCGCCCTCGGCGTAGGCGGCGTTCAGCTTCACCGGATGGGCCGCGTGCTCCTCGCCGGTGTTCTGGTCCCGGTGCTCGGGGATCTCGGCGTAGCTGTCGCGGGGCAGGCTGACGATGCTGGCGCGCTTCTTGTCCGCCGACAGGTGCACCAGCATGATCGTGTCGGTGCAGTGGCAGGGCGCACCGCCCAGCCGGTACTTCGCCTTCTCCTCCTTGGTGATCCGGTCACGGCCGTCCGTGCCGACCAGCAGCAGGTTCATGCCGTGACCGCCCGCAGGCCGGTTCTTCATGTCCTTGAACGGGTCGATCCGGTCGATCCCGTTCTCCAGGTTCGTCACGACGGCATGGCCGATGCCACCGGCCCCGAGGACCAGCACGGAGAGGCCGGTCGCCATCCGCATGCCCCAGCGTGGTCTCTCGTCCTGCTTTCTTGGCCGCCTGCGCTGCGGGGGAGCGGCGCGCGGCCGGGGCGGACGGGGGGAGCGGTGCGGCGTGGGCACGGGGGACACCTCCGCGGTGCAAGGGGGACCTGTCGCACGGTAGGCCCATACGATCTGCATCCCGGCCCGCGACCCGGCGGCGCGCACCGGGTTCCCCCATTCGCGGTAACGTGGCGGCCGAATATCGCCGCCTGGTGGGGTTCGGACCCCCGGCGCCCCCGAGGACCCCCCGAGGACCACATGTCTGCCGCGCAGCACCCCGCCGTCTCCGTGATCATGCCGGTGCTCAATGAGGAGCGCCATCTCAGGAACTCCGTCCGGCACATCCTGGAGCAGGAGTACGACGGTGAGATGGAGGTGGTGATCGCGCTCGGCCCGTCCACGGACCGCACCGACGAGATCGCCGCCGAACTGGTCGCGGAGGACCCCCGGGTCCACACCGTGCCGAACCCGACCGGCCGCACCCCCGCCGCGCTCAACGCCGCGATCAAGGCCTCCAGCCATCCGGTCGTGGTGCGCGTCGACGGGCACGGGATGCTTTCGCCGAACTACATCGCGACCGCCGTCCGGCTCCTGGACGAGACGGGCGCGCAGAACGTCGGCGGCATCATGCAGGCCGAGGGCGAGAACGCCTGGGAGGACGCCGTCGCCGCGGCCATGACCTCGAAGATCGGCGTCGGCAACGCGGCCTTCCACACCGGCGGCCAGGCCGGGCCGGCCGAGACCGTGTTCCTGGGCGTCTTCCGCCGGGAGGCCCTGGAGAAGGCAGACGGGTACAACATCGAGTTCATCCGCGCCCAGGACTGGGAGCTGAACTTCCGCATCCGGGAGGCCGGCGGCCTGATCTGGTTCTCCCCCGAGCTGCGGGTCCAGTACCGCCCCCGCCCCTCCGTCCGGGCGCTGGCCAAGCAGTACAAGGACTACGGCCGCTGGCGCCACGTCGTCGCCCGCTACCACTCCGGCTCGATCAACCTGCGCTACCTGGCCCCGCCGACCGCCGTCGTCGCCATCGCGGCGGGCATCGTCGTCGGCGCCGCCGTCACCCCGTGGGCGCTGCTCGTCCCGGCCGGGTACGTCGCGGCCATCGCCGCCGGATCGGTCCCGGCCGGCAGGGGACTGCCGCTGAAGGCGCGGGCGCAGATCCCGGTGGCGCTGGCCACCATGCACATGTCGTGGGGGTACGGCTTCCTGACCAGCCCGCGCTCGCTGGCGAAGCGCGTCATCGCCAGCCGCCGCCCGGCGGTCAGCGAGCCGGGCACACCGGTGGCCTGAGCACGGCCGCACAGACGTGGGAGGGGGCGCCCGGTCCGGCCGGGCGCCCCCTCCCACGTTCGTTCCCGCGGACTCGCGGACGGACCGCTACATCTGGCGGTAGGGCCAGTACACGTCCATGCACTCGTCCGTCTTGGCCCCGTTGACCGACTCGGTGTCCTCCAGCGGGTCACTGTCGTCCGCCGCGGCCTCCGGGAACGTGGAACCCGTCCGCCAGTCCGAGCCGACCGTGAGCGTCAGCCCGGCCCCGTCCGGGGTCTCCTTCACGGCGTTCGTCGGCATCGAGAGCGCCTTGGCGAGCGACAGCGCGTCCGACCTGCCCTGTGCGCCGGAGCTCTTCGGATAGGTCACCTCGGTCGTCCGGGCCGAGCCGGGATCGGTCGAGGCGTCCGCCTCGGTGAAGCCCTTGGCCTTCAGCAGGTCCCGGACGACCCCGGCACGGCCGTCGGTGGCCGCCTGCCCGTCGCCGGAGGTGCCGTTGACGACCGTCACCCCGAGGGAGGCGGGAGCGCCGGCCTTCGGTCCGGCCGCCGCCTTCTTCTTCGCCTTGGCGCGGTCCTTCGGGTCGAGCGACTGGTCGTCCCGGATCAGCCCCCAGAGCTTGTCCGCGGAGCCCGGCTTCGGCAGCACGTGGGCCTCGGGGTCCTCGGGGTCCTGGATCCGGGGCATCGTCAGCATGTTCATCTTGTCCAGCGGCACGTTCTTCAGCTGCATGCCGAGGTCGAACAGCTTCTTCACCGTGCCGATCTCCTCGGAGACCTGGAGCGACTTCGTCCCGGTCTCGGCGAGGTTCATCAGCCGTCCGGTGTCCGTGAACGCGTTCTGGCTCTTCAGCTCACGCAGGACCGAGTTCAGGTACATGTGCTGCGCCTTGGACCGGCCGATGTCGCTCTCGAAGGCATGCCGGGTACGCAGCCACTTCAGCGCGTCCTCGCCCTTGATCTTGTGCCGGCCCGCCGTCAGCCGCAGGTGGGAGCCACCGGGCACACCGGGCTTGGACACGTCGTTGACGTTCTGCTTCACACAGACCCAGGCGCCGCCCACGGCATCCGCCATGTCCACCACACCCGCGAAGTCGACCATCATCCAGTGGTCGATGTAGACCCCGGTGAGCTTCTCCCAGGTGTCCAGCGTGCAGCCGGGGCCGCCGCGCAGCGTCTCGTTGATGATGCCGTTGCTGGCGGGGTACTTCTGGTGGGTGTCGGGGTTCTCGCAGGCGGGGATGTCGACGCGGGTGTCGCGCGGGATGCTGACGACCGAGGCGTTCTTCCGGTCGGCCGAGACGTGGAGCAGCATCTGCACGTCGGCCAGCGGTGTGCCGCCCACGCTCTCCTTCGACCCGCCGAGCTTGAGGTTCTCCTTGCTGTTGCGGCTGTCGGAGCCGATCAGCAGGAGGTTCAGCGGGGTCTGGCCCGCGGCGTTCGGCGCGGTCTTCTTCGCCGCGCTGTTGCCCGCGCTGCGCGCCCCCTTGCGGAGGTTGCCGTTCAGGTGCTCGTACCAGAGATAACCGGCCGCGCCGGTGCCGAGTATGACGAAGGCGAGGGAGAAGGCGATCCAGCGCAGCACCCGCCGCTTCTTCGTCCGGCCGGCGCGGCGGGAACCCCCGCGGCGCCCGCCGTGGCCGCCGGCGCGGCGGCTGCCGCCCCCGCCGTCGCCCCTCCCGGCCCGGCGGCTGCCGCCGCCTTCGCCCTCGGGCTCCGGGGCGTCGCTCTTCCCGTCCTCGTAGAGAGCGTCGTCCCAGCCGAGTTGACCGGCATGCCGGACCCGTGGCCGCGTTCCCTCCCCTGGCGTGCTGCTCCGTCCCACCGGGACCCCCCTGCTGCTCAGACTCGCGATATCGCGCAGTGACCCGGTGTCACTTGGCGCACTCTGCCTTGTCGGCACTGGCCTTCGGAATGTCGATCTTGGCCGGGCCGGTGATGGGGGTGCCTGCGGCCTTGAAGTCCGCCCCCAGTGTCAGCACCATCGCCTGGAGCCCCTCGGCATCGGTGGTGCCCTTCTTGAGCGCCGATCCCGGGAGCCCCATCATCGCGGCGAGCGCCCGCGCCTGGTCCGCCTGGTTCGGGGCGTACGCCAGCGTCGTCTTGGCTGTCTTCGCCGGGGCGTTGGCCTTGTTCGTGGACTTGAGGACGCCCTGCTCGTTCTGCAGCCAGGTCACGGTCTGCTGAGCGGCTCCGGGGACCCCGCCGCCGTTGTAGACGTCGACGCGTACGTCGCCGGCTGCGGCCTTGGTGCCCTTGAGGAGCGCGTCCTGCTTGCCCTTGGCCGCCTTCTTCTGCGCGGCCACCTCGGTCAGCGAGGTGTCGGCCTGCATCATCGAGAACAGCTGCGGAGCCTTCACCGGGTCCACCACGACGGTGATCGGCTTGGGCTCGGCCGGGTTGTCGATGACCGGAAGCGTCACGAAGCTGATGTTCTTCGTGTCGATCTTCGTGAGCTCCTTGGCCAGCGAGGTCAGCTTCGACGGCGAGCCGATGGCCTTGTCGACCGTCAGGGCCTTCGTCGCCGCGTCCGCGAGCTTGAACAGCTTCGTCGGGCTGGTCAGGGTGTCGTCCGACTTCATCTGCCGGATCATCGAGCCGATGAACTGCTGCTGGACCTTGATCCGGTCCAGGTCACTGCCGTTGGCGAAGCTGTGCCGGGTCCGTACGAACGCCAGCGCCTGCTCGCCCTCGATGGTGTGCTCGCCCTCCGAGAGGTCCAGATGCGAGTCGGCGTCCTTGACCGGCTTGGCGAGGCAGATCTTGACGCCGCCGACCGCGGTGGACAGCTGCTTGACCGCGTTGAAGTCGACCATCATGAAGTGGTCGACCTTGAGGCCGGTGAGCTCCTTGACTGTCTCCATCGTGCAGCCCGGGTCGCGGCCCTCCTGGCCGAGGCTGACGTTGAACCGGATGTTCTCGGTGCCCGGGATGACCTTGTCCGAGCCGTCCGGCTGCCTGGACTTGCATTCGGGGATGTTGGTGACGAGGTCGCGGGGGATGCTCAGCGCCGTGGCGTTGGTGCGGTCCTTGGAGACGTGGAACAGGATGTTGGTATCGGCATGGCCGGTACTGCCCTTGTCGCCGTAGCCCTCGTTGCCCTTGCCGGTGCGCTTGTCCGTGCCGATGACCAATATGTTGAGCGGCGCGTTGGCGGTGACGACGTCCTTGTTGCCGGCGTCGCCGATGTCCACGGTGTTCAGGTTGCCGCTGAAGTGCTGGTACAGCCAGTAACCGCTGATCGAGACTCCGACGAGCAGGAAGGCCATCACGCCGCCCGTCCAGAGCAGCGCCTTCTTGCGGCGGGCCTTGGGGGCCTTGCGCTTGCGGCGGCCGGCGCCGTTCTCGTTCGAGGACGGTCCCGCGCTCTCCTGGCCGCGCGACTCCTGGCCGCGGCTGTCCTGCCCGCGGGCCGAGCGCCGGCCGCCCTGCCTGGGCACTTCGCGGCCCGGACCGGCACCGCGTCCGCCGCCCTCGCGCGGGGAGTCCCGTCGCCGGCCCACGTCGTCACGGCCGGTGCCCTCGCGGCCGGCGTCTCTGCGCCGGGCGCCACGAGGTGCCGGAGTGGTCGGGGCGCCGCCCGAATCCCCTCCGGATTGGTGCAGTCGCAGTTCGTAGTCGCCGGTGTCCGGGTTGAGGACCCATTGGTCTGCGGGATCGATGTCTTCCGCCCGCCCACGGCCTTGTGCATCCACGGTTGCTTGAGTCCTCCGTCGGTGCCACGCGAGGCGCCTCCCCCGATAAGGCGCTCAATCTTTCGCTCCGGAAGTGCTCGGCCCGAGGGCCCGGAGCAACCGGATCGCGTCACACTATCCGTCCGGTTCGGCGCCGAGCGATGGGCGTGACATATTCCACGGCCCTTACAACCGGGCATTCTTCCCATTGCACGCCGAACGTTGATGTCTGCTTGGTAATTGCTTTACTGCTTGCACAGGTCGGTCGCGGCGTTGTTACCCGAATAGGTGGGTGTGGGGCTTGGGTTCCGAGTGCCCGATGCCCCGTCCGCAGGTTCGCCCGACCGGTTCTTGCTGTCTTCATCCTGTGAATGTTCCGAACCCTCCCCGTGGCCGCTGTTCCCGCCGTCGTCGCCGTTGAGCTGATCTGCGGGCACCACGGTGAGCGGCTTGTCGTCGCGCAGTTGCTTGAAGAGCCTGTCCGCGTCGGGCTGTACCAGTTCGTCCCGGTTCCGGTTGGCGGCGTACGGCTGCCTCGGAACGGTCAGGAACTGAACCTTGTCGGTCGGTACGTTGCGCATGCCGCGTACCAGTTCGTACAGGTCCTTCAGGGTGTCCAGCCCCGGGTCCGTGGTCAGCGCCTTCGTCGCCGCGTCCAGGACCGGGTAGAGCCGGGTCGGGTTGAGCAGTACGCCGTTGCTCTGCACCTTGTTGACGAGCGCGCCCAGGAACTGCTGCTGGCGGTCCATCCGTTCGGTGTCACTGCCGTTGCCGATCGACTTGCGCACCCGTACGTAGCCCAGCGCCTGCTCGCCGCTGAGCTTCTGGCGGCCCGCAGGGAGCTTGAGGTGGGCCGCGCTGTCGTTGATCGGGTCCTTGAGACAGATCTCCACGCCGTTCACCGCGTCGACCATGTCCTTGAAGCCGTTGAAGTCGACGACCATGTAGTGATCGAGGCGGACGCCCGTCATCTTTTCGACGGTACGGATGGTGCAGGCGGTTCCACCGAACTCGAAAGCCCAATTGAACTGGGCGAATTGCGGTCTGCTGGCAGTTTTGTCCTGCTTGTGGCAGGCCGGGATGTTCGCCATCAGGTCGCGCGGGATGGACATCGCGGTGGCGCTTTTCCGGTTCGCGGCCAGGTGCAGCAGGATCGTGGTGTCCGAACGCTGGCTGCCGCCGTCGTCGCGGCCGTACTTGCGGTTGTCCCCGGCGCGGCTGTCGGAGCCGATGAGCAGGATGTTCTCCGCGTCATGGACGACGGACGCGGGGCGCTCCTTCTCGTACGCCTTGAGCTCGGCGGCCGCGGAGGTGTCCGTCCTGATGTTGCCGTCGAGCTTCTTGTACAGCCACCAGCCGGTGCCCGCCGCGACGAGGACGACGAACGAGGCCCCGAGCGCGGTCCAGCGCAGCCAGTGCCGCTTGCGCTTGACGGTGATGTCGAGGGTCGGGCCGGCCCCCGGCCCCTCGGACGGGGACCCGTCCGAGGCCCCGGCGCCGGACCCGCCGCCCGAGCCGCCCCCGGTCCCGCTGCCCGAGCCGCTGCGGGTCTCGCCGCCCGGGGTGCTCCCGGGGGTGCTCTCCGAGCGGCGGTCGGAGGTGTTCCCCGGGTTCCCGGGAGCGTCCCCCGAAGTGTTCCTGTCCGAGGGGTTCTCCGGCGCGGGCTTCCCGCCGCGCTCCGCGCCGGGCGACCCGTCCGGCGTCTGGTCCTCGCCCGCGGCCGAGTCGTCGGGGTCGGCCGGAGTGCCGGCACTTTCGGTCACGTCTGCGTCCATCCTTCACGTTCGGCGGCGCGATGGGCCGCCGGTTGCAGAAGTAGACGGCTGAACCTCACGCTTGGTTGTGCCTTGAGTGGTCTGTACCGCAGATCATGTACCGGAGTTGACGTATCGCCCGGAGGGCTCGGCCCACGGTGGGCCGGACGGGTGACCCTCGGACCGCTTGTCGTACCGCGGCGCCCCGTCTCCCGCGTCTCCCGCGCGGAGCGCCGCCGTACCGGCCGCCGTCACACCGTCAGGGTGACCCGCTCGCTCTCGACGCGCTGCGCCAGCCCGTCCGCGCCCAGCTCCCCGAGGTGCCGGCACAGCACCACGGAACCCCCGGTCGCCAGCGGAGCGAAGAGCCCGGCACTGAGGCCGTCCCAGGTGTCGTACGTGCGCCCCGAGAGAAGCCGCGATCCGGCACCCAGGCCCAGCCCCGCACCGTCCGCGCGAGCCCGCGCGACCAGCTCCGCCGAACTGAGCGCCATGTCGCCCACGGTCAGCGCCGGCGCGTCCGGGTCCACCGGGGCGAACGGGGCGAACCGGTCGCCCTGTCCGGGCACCTCCACCGCGTAGTCCGCGAAGCCCTCGGGCGGCTGCGGGAACCTGCCGCCCATCGGGCGCAGCGCCAGTGCGATCCGCTCGCCGCGGCAGGCCCGCGCCACGTCCAGGGTGTCCGGTCCGGTGACGACGAGATCGGCGGCGGCCGGGTCGCCGCCCACCTCCGCGACGACGCCGGCCGAGGAGCAGGCGAGCAGCCAGACCGCGGACTGCCAGTGCGCGGGGAGCAGCAGGGCGAGCCGGTCGCCGGGCTCGGCGGCGAGATCGCCCTGCAGCAGGTTGGCGGTCTTGGCCACCCAATTGGCGAAGGTGGCCACCGACAGTTCCACGCGTTCTCCGGTGGCGTCGTCGTAGAAAGTGACCATGGGGCGGGCCGGGTCCGCGGCAAGCGCGGAACGCAGCAGGTCGGCAGGGGTGCGGTCGCTGGCGTTCATCCGCGCAAGGGTACGTGGCGGTGGCGGGCCGGGCGGGGCGCCGCGGGTGGCCCGTACACCGGTTCGGCAGACGGGCCGTCAATTGCCGGGAGAAACACCGGTCGCCGGAGATGTCCGGTTGTGCCAAGGATCATCTGTATGCGTGCCTTCATTGCATCCTCCATCGGTGTCACCTGTGCGGCAGCTCTCGCGCTGCCGCTTGCCGCGCCCGCCGGCGCCGCCTCCGACACCCCCGCCCACTCGACCACCACGGGCTCCGTGCCCGCCGAGGCGTCAGAACCCGCCGCACTGGCCGGTTCGACGCAGTCGCTCGCCCTCTCCCCGCTGTCCACCGCCTCCGCGCGGGCCCCCGGTGAACCCGTGCCGGTGGCGGGCGGACAAGGGCTGACCGAGCGCGACGTCCACCCGTTCTCCATGGTCGGCGTCGTCTGGGACGACGTGGACACCGAACTCCACGGCACCGCCCAGGTCCGTACCCGCTCCACCGGCACCGGCCGGTGGTCCGGGTGGCAGGACCTGGAGACGCACAACGCCGAGCACTCCGCCGACCCCGGCACCGCCGAACGCGCGTCGAGCGCCGTCCGGGGAGCCACCGCCCCGCTCTGGGTCGGCGCGTCCGACGGCGTCGAGGTCCGGGTGGACCCCGGCGCCCCGGACACGGCCGGCAGCCGTGGTGCCTCCGCCGCCCCCGTACCGCTGCCCGCCGGGCTGCACCTCGAACTCGTCGACCCCGGCGAGGACCCGCAGGAGCTCCCCGCCACCGGTGCCGCGGGCGCCGACCGCGCCGCGGTCCAGGGCGCCACCGCGCTCCCCGCCCTGAGCAGGTCCGCGACCGACGCGGCCGCCGGCTACGCCCCGGGCGCCAAGCCGTACATCGGACCCCGCCCGCGCATCATCACCCGCAAGGGCTGGGGCGCCGACGAGAAGATCCGCGAGAAGGCCTTCGCGTACACCAACACCGTCAAGGCGGCCTTCGTCCACCACAGCGCCACCGGCAACAACTACAGCTGCTCCCAGGCGCCCTCGGTGCTGCGCGGCATCTACCGCTACCACGTCAAGAGCAACGGCTGGCGCGACATCGGCTACAACTTCGCCGTCGACAAGTGCGGAAACATCTACGAGGGCCGGGCCGGCGGCGTGACGAAGGCCGTCATGGGCGCGCACACCCTCGGCTTCAACACCAACACCATGGGCATCGTGGTGCTCGGGAGCTTCAGCGGCACCAACCCGCCCGCCGCTTCGGTCAACGCCGTCGCCAAGCTCACCGCCTGGAAACTCGGCCTCTTCAAGGCCAACCCGAAGGGCAAGGTGACGCTGGTCTCGGGCGGAAGCAACAAGTACAAGAAGGGAAAGAAGGTCAAACTCAACGTCATCTCAGGCCACCGGGACGGTTTCGCAACCGAATGCCCCGGAGCGCGTCTCTACAAGAAGCTCGGCACGGCCCGGACCAGCTCGGCCCGGCTCCAGGGCCGCTGACCCGGAAGGAGCCGGGGCACCGACCGCGCCCGGGGCCTGCTGCGGGCTGCTGACCGAGGACACCCCGTCCGGTCTGCATACACTGGCCAGCCGAAGAAGCCGGTGTCCGATCCCCGCTGGGCCCGGGTGGGGATCGGACACCGGCTTCTCACCCGGCCCGGCCCCAGCAGGAAGCAGAGACAGTGCTGTGACAGAGGCAAAAGAAGCGATTCTCCTGGTCGGCGGCAAGGGAACCCGGCTGCGCCCGCTCACGGTGCACACCCCGAAACCCATGGTTCCGGCAGCGGGCGTCCCCTTCCTCACGCACCAGCTGGCGCGTGCACGGGCCGCCGGGGTCGAGCACATCGTCCTCGCGACGTCGTACCTGGCGGAGGTCTTCGAGCCGCACTTCGGCGACGGTTCCGAGCTCGGCCTCCACATCGAGTACGTCACCGAACGCGAACCGCTCGGCACCGGCGGCGCCATCCGCAACGTCGCTGCGCGGCTCACCTCAGGCCCGGACGAACCGGTCCTCATCTTCAACGGCGACATCCTCACCGGCCTCGACATCCGGGCGCTGGTCACCTCGCACGCCGACTCCGGGGCGGACGTCTCGCTCCACCTCACCCGGGTCGAGGACCCGCGCGCCTTCGGCCTCGTACCGACCGACGGCACGGGCAGGGTCACCGCGTTCCTGGAGAAGCCGCAGACCCCCGAGGAGATCGTCACCGACCAGGTGAACGCGGGCGCGTACATCTTCCGCCGGTCGGTCATCGACACCATCCCGGCCGGCCGGCCGGTCTCCGTGGAGCGCGAGACCTTCCCCGGACTGCTCGCCTCCGGCGCACATCTCCAGGGCATGGTCGACTCCACGTACTGGCTGGATCTGGGCACCCCGCAGGCCTTCATACGCGGCTCCGCCGACCTGGTGCTCGGCCGCGCGCCCTCCCCGGCCGTCCCCGGCCGGTGCGGCGACCGGCTCGTGCTGCCGACCGCCACCGTCGCTCCCGACGCCAAACTCACCGGCGGCACGGTCATCGGCGCCGACGCGGTCATCGGCGCGGGCGCCAGGATCGAGGGCTCCGCCGTGCTGGCGGGCGCGATCGTCGAACCGGGCGCGGTGATCACCGACTCCCTGGTCGGCGCGGGCGCCAGGATCGGCAGCCGTACGGTGCTGGCCGGCGCGGTCGTCGGCGACGGGGCCAAGGTCGGCGCCGACAACGAACTGCGCGACGGAGTCCGGATCTGGTGCGGGGCACATCTGCCCGCCGCGTCGGTCCGCTTCTCCTCGGACGAATGACCGGGGCGAGCCGCTCTCCCAGCACACCCCGAATGGCCGGAATCAGCCGTACCCTCGACAGGCACCCCCGACTACCGAGGACCTCACCCGTGGCAGGACGATTCGCTCCCCGCAGCGCCCCCCACGCGGCCGTACCACGCCAGGTGACGACGCCCGAACCGGCGGCGCTGACCCGCGACTGGACGCCGCCGGGCCCGTTCGACCTGCGGCTCGTCCTCGGCCCGCTGCGCCGGGGCCCCGCCGACCCCACCTTCCGGATGTCGGCCGACGGCTCCGTCCGCCGCGCCAGCCGCACCCCGGCAGGCCCCGGCACCCTCCACGTCGTCGCCCGCGAAGGACGGATCGAGGCGGCCGCCTGGGGGCCCGGCGCGGCCTGGCTCCTCGACCAGCTGCCGACGCTGCTGGGCGCGTCCGACGAACCGGAGGCCTTCACCCCGCGCCACCGGCTGCTCGCGGTGACCCACCACCGGCGCCCTGGCCTGCGGCTGCTGCGCACCGGCCTGGTGATGGAGTCCCTGATCCCGTCGGTCCTGGAACAGAAGGTCACCACGGACGAGGCGTACCGCGCGTGGCGGCTCCTGGTCCGCAAGTACGGCGAGCCCGCGCCGGGGCCGCAGGAGTACGGCCTCTACGTCATGCCGGACGCCCGCACCTGGTCACTGATCCCGTCCTGGGAGTGGCACCGAGCGGGCGTGGACAGCAAGCGCTCGGCGACGATCCTGCGCGCGGTCCGGGTGGCCCGCCGCATGGAGGAGGCCGCCGCCATGGAGCTGACCGAGGCGATGGCCCGCCTCCAGGTGATCCCGGGCATCGGGCCCTGGACGGCCGCCGAGACGCTGCAACGCTCCAACGGCGACCCGGACGCGGTGACGGTCGGGGACCTCCACCTGCCCGGCATCGTCGGCCACGCGCTGGCCGGCAACCGGAACGCCGACGACGAGGAGATGCTGACCCTGCTGTCCCCGTACGAGGGCCAGCGCCACCGGGCCACCCGCCTGATCATGCTCTCCGGCAACACCCCACCCCGCCACGCCCCAAGAATGACAAGAGGCGACATCGCCCGCCTGTAGACCCGGCCATTTCAAGCGTGCCGTGCGTCCGTACCGGGCCTTGCCAGTTCAAGCCCGTCCGGTGCCGCGTGTCCGTATGGGGCCTTGCCAATTCAAGCCCGCCAGGTGTCGCGTGTCCGTACGGGGCCCAGCGAATTCAAGCCCGTCCGGCGATTGAGGACCGGGGTCCGGGGCAGAGCCCCGAAGCCACCCCCGCCGAGGCGGACCCGCACCCCGCACCCGCACACACCGCCCCCCCCCCGGAACGGCCACCGCCTCACCGCACGGCGACAAACGCCTCCGCGTCCCGAACCCCCCGCGCCGGAGGCGCCCCCGCGGCCCGTCCCACCGCCACCGCGCCCAGCGGATCCCACGACGCCGGCAGCGACAGCACCTCCCGGACGACATCGCGGCAGAACATCGTCGAGGACACCCACGCCGACCCCAGCTGCTCACCCGCCAGCGCGACCAGGAAGTTCTGGATCCCGGCCCCCGCGGCGACCACGAACATCTCGCGCTCGGCCATGTCCCGCCGCTCGTCCCCGTACGTGTGGGAGCCGTCCATCACCAGGCACGGCACCACCAGATACGGCGCCCGGCGCAGCACATCGCCCCGCCGCACCCGCTTGGCGACCGACTCCTCGCTCTTCCCGTCACGCCGCAGATCCGCGATCCACGCGTCCCGCATCGCGTCCAGCAGCCGGGTCCGCGACTCGGGGGACTCCAGCAGCACGAACCGCCACGGCGTCGTGTGATGCGGCGCGGGCGCCGTCACCGCCGCGGCCACGGCCCGCCGCACCGCACCCGGGTCCACCGGCTCGTCGGTGAACTCGCGCACCGTGCGCCGCTGGGTCATCGCCTCCCGTACCGCCTCGGACGTGCCCAGCCGGAACATGTCATCGGCCGCGACCCGCACCATCGCCCGCGCACCGCCGTCCTCGGCCGGGTCCACGACATGGCCGAGCCCGCGCACCACCGCCACCGGCAGCCCGTTCGCCTTGCCCTTGACCAGGTCACCGGCGGAGGCCAGCTCGTCGGCGGTGGCGACCACGGTCGCGCTCAGCGGATTTCCGTGCGCGTCGCTCCCGCCGCGCAGATCGTCCAGGACCCGCACCCCGGCCGCTCCGATCGCGACATCGGTCAGCCCGTTGCGCCACGGGCGTCCGAAGGTGTCCGTGACGACGACGCCGACCTCGAGGCCGAGGGTGTCCCGCAGCCCGTCCCGGATCGCCCGCGCCGAGGCGTCGGCGTCCTCGGGCAGCAGCAGGACCGTTCCGGCGGGGGTGTTGGAGGCGTCGACCCCGGCCGCGGCCATGACCAGGCCCTGCCGGTTCTCCACGATCCGCAGCGTGCCGCGCCGGGCCACCACCCGTACCGTCTCGGCGTCGATCGCCGCCTCCCGGTCGGTGGCCTCGACGATCCGGCCCTCCGCCTTGGAGACGATCTTCGAGGTGACGAGCAGTACGTCACCGTCGGCGAGACCGGGCCCGGTGGCGGCGATCAGCTTCGCGAGGTCGTCCCCGGCCCGCACCTCGGGCATCCCGGGCAGCGCCCACACCCGGAACGCGGGCGCGGCGTCCGGGGCCGCGCTCATGCCCGTACCTCTTCCGCGAGGACCAGCGCCTGCCGGGCCATCTCGGCGGTGGCGGCGACATCGGTCATCATCAGCGGTACGGAACGGCAGCGGATGCCCGCGGACTCCACCTCGTCCACCGCACCCGCGTCCACGGTGTCGACGAGCCAGCCGTCGAGCAGCCCGGAGCCGTAGTGCTGTGCGACCGCCGCGGCCGTCGACTCGACGCCCACCGCGGCGAGCACCTTGTCGGCCATCCCGCGCACCGGCGCGTCACCGACGATGGGGGAGAGGCCGACGACCGGCACCCCCGCCTCGGCGATGGCTTCGCGGATACCGGGTACGGCGAGGATCGTCCCGATGGACACGACGGGATTCGACGGCGGGAAGAGGATGACGTCCGCCGAGGCGATCGCCTCCAGTACACCGGGCGCCGGCTTGGCCTGCTCGGCACCGACGGGCACGATGGCCTGCGCCGGGACGGAGGCGCGCAGCTTCACCCAGTACTCCTGGAAGTGAATGGCCCGGCTCTCGCCGTCGGAGTCGACCGCCACATGCGTCTCGACCCGGTCGTCGGACATCGGCAGCAGCCGGACCCCCGGCTTCCAGCGCGCACAGAGGGCCTCCGTGACGGCGCTCAGCGGATAGCCCGCGCCGAGCATCTGCGTACGGACGATGTGGGTCGCGAAGTCACGGTCACCGAGCCCGAACCACTCCGGCCCGACGCCGTAGGCCGCGAGTTCCTCCTTGACGTGGAAAGTCTCGTCGGTACGGCCCCAGCCCTGGTCCTCGTTGATGCCACCGCCGAGGGTGTACATCACGGTGTCGAGGTCGGGGCAGACCTTGAGCCCGAACAGATGGATGTCGTCACCGGTGTTGCCGATCACCGTGATGTCCGCGTCGGGCGTGGCCTCTTTGAGGCCACGCAGAAAACGAGCACCACCGATACCGCCGGCCAGAACCACAATGCGCATGCGGACAGTTTGTCAGGCGAGGAGCGCTGCCCGGCAGTGGGCCACCGACGGGCCGGCAGTGGCGGGCTGTCAGGCGGTGGCAGTGGCCGAGGCCGAGGCCGCGGCGCACTGGGCGGAGTGCATCGGCATGTCGGTCAGGCCGGGGTAGTAGATGTGCAGGCTGACGGCCGGTTCGAGGGAGTCGTTGACCACCTCGTGGACGTAGCCGGGCGCGAAGACGCGCTGGGCGCCGGAGCCCAGCGTCCGCTTCCCGCGGTCCGTGCGTTCTGTCAGTTCGCCGTCCAGCACGGTCAGTACGCCGGAGGACGGGCCGTGGTCGTGCAGCCCGCTGCCCTGGCCCGGGACCCAGCTGAGCAGCCAGGCGTCGTACCCGGGAAGGCTGAGGAGGCGGTGGTACCAGCGGGTGGTGGCGTCGTACTGGACCAGCGGGGCCCACCGGGAGCGGTCGGCCGCGATGGAGCGGGCGAGCCCGGCGAACTCCGCCACCGTGGCGGGGTGCTCACGGGCGGGACGCAGGAGGTGCTGGACCTCGAGGAGGTCGCCGGCGATCTGGAGGTCGCTGTCGCTGTTCATGGGTGCGGTGGTTCCTCGGCAGGAGTGCACGCGAGTGCGGGTGCGGGCTGGGTGCAGGGGCGTCGCGGGGACCGGCGGGACCGGGCTACGCGCCGTGCAGGCCGCAGGGGAGGGTCCGGGGGTCCGGGACGAGCTGTGTCGGGCTGGAGCGCGAGGGCTTCAACAGCTGAGACAGCTGGAACAGCAACAGCGAGCCTGAACAGCGCTGCGGAACCCACGGACGTGGGTGACGTGCATCGCTGAGGTCACTGGCATGACATCAAGGACAGCCGGAGAACCTCCGGCTGTCAACCCGATGCCCGATTTGAGGCTAATGTTTCACCTCATCCGGTTGCTCCGAGCGGAGAAAGGTTTGTGCAGCGCACTTCGGGGAGATGTGGCGCAACAGAAGCACCCGCAAACGTGGTTGCGGTCCCGTGACCCGACTGTGATCTTGATCGCTTCAGTGATCGAATCGCAACGTGTCCACCCTCCGTGGAGTTCCTGTCTGTGACGGGTGGATGCGTGACGGGTGAGTGAGGAGGCCCATGGCATATGTCAGGTTTTTGGTTATTTGAACACTTACCGCATAGGCTTGGTGCCGCAGAGTGAATACCGGGCCCAATAGCAGATCTGCGCTTGACTGGCACGAAGCTACACACTTGTAATTTCACTCGTGTCGTTCGGCCGATTCGATAACGGCCGCATCACGGGGACGCAAGAGACAGACGAGGGGCGCACATGACCGAGCTGTTCCAGCAACTGCTGGTCGAGGACGCGGACGAGGAACTCGGCTGGCAGGAGCGCGCGCTGTGCGCCCAGACCGACCCTGAGTCCTTTTTTCCTGAGAAGGGCGGATCCACCCGCGAGGCGAAGAAGGTCTGCCTCGCCTGTGAGGTCCGGTCCGAATGCCTTGAGTACGCACTCTCCAAAGACGAGCGATTCGGCATCTGGGGCGGTCTTTCCGAGCGCGAGCGACGACGTCTGAAGAAGGCCGCGATCTGAACAACGCCGCGATCCGGACAGGGCGCCATGTGAACAAGGCCGCCATGTGAACCACCCGGCCCGAGCGCCTGAGCCGAAGACCCTGAGCCCGCGCCGGAGAAGCCGGACTCCGGGGAGTGGACCGCTCCCCGGCCCCGCCACCGGCCCCGGCCGCCCATGGCCCGCCGCCTGCACCCTGCCCGCAGGCGGCGGGCCATTGCCGTGCCCGGCGCGCCGCCCCGGCCGCCCTCGTTCAACCGCTCCGCGCCACCCCGGTTATCCGTACCGTTAGTGTGGGGCCCCGTCCGAGACGCGCCAACGACCCGACAGGGCGCGCGTGTACACCGATGCAGCCCCCGGGGGTACGTTCCCCCGGACCCGGCCGGAGGGCCCGTACCTCGATGTCCGTGCACAGCCATTCGACGGCGCCGTACGCGGCCGCCGCCGCCCCAGAGTTCCCCCGGCATGTCGTCACCGCCGTGCTCGTCTCCCACGACGGCGCACGCTGGCTGCCCGACGCGCTCGCCGGGCTGCTCGGGCAGGACCGCCCCGTACAGAGCGTCGTCGCCGCCGACACCGGCAGCGCCGACGACTCCGCGCGCCTGGTCACCGAGGCGCTCGGCGCCGACCGCGTCCTGCACCTCGCGCGACGTACGAGCTTCGGCACCGCAGTCGAGGAGGCGAGCCGCACCGCCGGTGTCCTCACCCCGGACGACCTGCCGTACCTGAAGCGCCCCAGCAGCTGGGACCCGGTCACCAGGACCTGGCGCGACGACGCCTACGACCTGCCCGAACTGCCGCACGGCGAACCGGTGCAGTGGCTCTGGCTGCTGCACGACGACTGCGCGCCCGAGCCCGACGCACTCGCCGAGATGCTCCGCGTCGTCGACAACGACCAGCACGCCGCGATCGTCGGCCCCAAACTCCGCGGCTGGTACGACCGCAGGCAGCTCCTCGAAGTCGGCGTCTCCATCGCCAACAGCGGGCGCCGCTGGACCGGCCTCGACCGGCGCGAGCAGGACCAGGGCCAGCACGACCAGGTCCGCACCGTGCTGTCCGTCTCCACCGCCGGCATGCTGATCCGCCGTGACGTGTGGGAGGAGCTCGGCGGCTTCGACCGCAGGCTCCCCCTGATGCGCGACGACGTCGACCTGTGCTGGCGTGCCCACATGGCCGGGCACCGGGTGCTGATCGCCCCCGACGCCGTCCTGCGGCACGCCGAGGCGTCCGCACGCGAACGGCGCCCCATCGACTGCGCCGGGCGGTCCGTCGCCAGCCCGCACCGCGTCGACAAGGCAGGCGCCGTCTACACGATGCTCGTCAACGCCCGGGGCAAGCTACTGCCCTGGGCGCTGCTCCGGCTCGTCCTCGGCACCCTGCTCCGTACGCTCGCCTACCTCGTCGGCAAGGTGCCGGGACAGGCGCTCGACGAGGTCGCCGGACTCCTGGGCACCCTGCTGCGGCCGGGCAGGATCCTCGCGGCCCGCCGCCAACGCGGCAAGGGGGTCATCGACCCGGCCGAGCTGCGCGGGCTCTTCCCCGCCCCCGGCGCCACCGTCCGCGCCACCGTGGAACAGGTCGCCGGGAACTTCGGCGGCTCCACGGAGGCCGAGTCCGGCGGCTCGCGGCACGGCGCCGTCGAGTCCGGACCGGGCGGCGACGACGCCGACTTCCTGGAGATCGACCAGTTCGCCAAGTTGAAGCGGGTCGGCCGGAAGCCCGGACCGGTGCTCTTCGCCGTCCTGCTCCTGGTCTCCCTCGTCGCCTGCCGCAGCCTCATCGGCGGCGGCGCACTGGCCGGCGGCGCCCTGCTGCCCGCACCCGGCGACGTCTCCGAGCTGTGGGGCCGGTACGCGGACGGCTGGCACACCATCGGCACCGGCGGCACCCAGACCGCACCGCCCTACCTCGGCATGATCTCCGCGCTGTCCGCACTGTTCCTCGGCTCCACCGGATTCGCGCTCACCCTGCTGCTGGTCTGCTCGGTCCCGCTCGCCGGACTCACCGCGTACTTCGTCTCCCGTCCGCTGATCCCCTCGCGGCTGCTGCGGGCCTGGGCGAGCATCGCGTACGCCTTCCTGCCCGCCGCGACCGGAGCCCTGGCGACCGGCCGCCTCGGCACCGCCGTGCTGCTCGTCCTGCTGCCCCTGATCGCCCGCGCGGCCGTCTCGGCGCACGGGATGCGCGGCAGCGGCGACAGCCGGGGCAGCTGGCGCGCCACCTGGGCGTACACCCTGCTCCTCACCCTCACGATGGCGTTCACGCCCATCGTGTGGCCGCTCGCCGCGGTGCTCGGCGTGGGTGTCCTGGCGCTGCGCCGCAACGACATCACCGCCTACGGGCTCCGTTTCCTCGCCGCCGTCGGCACCCCGCTGCTCGTCCTGGCGCCCTGGTCGCTGTCCCTGCTGACCAGCCCCTCGTCCTTCCTGAAGGAAGCGGGCCTGGAGGCCGGTACGGGATCGGCCTCCGCCCTCGACCTGCTCGGGATCAGCCCCGGCGGGCCCAAGGCGGCGGGCGGCGTCCTGCTGCTCGGCATCGTGCTCGCGGCGCTGGCCGCGCTGCTGCGCGGGGAGCGGCAGTTCGCGGTCCGGGCCTCCTGGGCCGTGGCCCTGGTCGGCCTGGCCTTCGCCGGACTCGCCAACGGTTCGGGCTGGGCGGGACCGGCCACCCTCGTCTACGGCGCCGCGCTCATCTCCGCCGCGCTGATCGGCGCGGACGGCGCGCGCATCCGCGTCGCGGAGCTCAGCTTCGGCTGGCGACAGCCCGTCGCCGTCCTCATCGCGCTCGCCGCCGGCATCGCTCCCGTGCTGGCCGCCGTCGGCTGGATGATCGGGGGCGCCGCCGGCCCGCTGGAGCGGCGCGACCCGGTGCAGGTGCCGGCGTTCGTCGCGGAGGAGAGCGGCACCCGTGACCAGCCGCGCACCCTGGTGCTCGGGGGGACATCGCCCTCCTCGGTCGCGTACACCCTGGTCCGGGGCTCGGGCGCGCGCCTCGGTGACGGCGAACTGGCCGAGGCAGGGGGCGGCAACAGCCACCTCGACAAGGTCGTCGCCAACCTGGTCGCGGGCTCCGGCGCCGACCAGGGCAGCCAGCTCAGCGGCTTCGCGATCCGTTACGTCCTCGTGCGGGACGGCGCGCCGAAGCAGATGAGCCGGGTGCTCGACGCGACGCCCGGCCTGAGCCGGCTCAGCCAGCTGGACGGCAGCGCGCTCTGGCGCGTCGACCGCCAGGTCGCCCGGATCATGATCGTCCCGTCCGCCGCCGGAGACGAGCCGCTGCCGGTCGGCTCCAGCCCGGTCGAGGCGCACACGGACATCCCGGCGGGCGGCGCGGGCCGGGTGCTGCGGATCGCGGATGCCGCCGACCCCGGCTGGCAGGCCACGCTGGACGGGCAGCCGCTGACCCGCAAGACCGTCGACGGCTGGGCCCAGGGCTTCGAGCTCCCCACCGGGGGCGGTTCGCTGGACCTCACCTATGAGACGTCCATCACGCACTCCGCGTGGATCTGGGCCCAGGCCGCGTTCGGCGTCGTCCTGCTGGTGCTGGCCCTTCCGGGCCGCCGCCGGGAGATCGACGACGACCTGCCCGACGAGACCGTGCCGGTTCCCGCCGAGCCGGTAGCGGGGGAGGGCCGCCGGGCCCGCAGGCTGCGTGCCGCCGCCCAGGCGGAGGGCGAGGAGCCCGAGGAGGGCGACGAGGACGCCGAAACGGGGGAGCAGTCCCAGTACGCCGCCTCCCAGCCGCCGACCACCGAACCGGAACCGCAGGCCGACGACGGCCAGGAGGTCTTCGTGCCGCATCAGGCCGAGGCCGACACGGGCCAGTACGCGGCGGTGCCGCAGCAGGGCTACGGGGAGTGGGACGCCCAGCAGTACCAGGGCGCCGACTACCCGCAGTATCAGGAGGGCCAGTACCAGGGCGACCAGTACGGGGCCGGGCAGCAGCCCGCCGCCGGCTACGACCAGTACGGGTATCCGCAGCAGCAGGGCGACTACACGGCGTACGACCAGGGCCAGTACGCCAACGCCCCGTACGACGCGGCGAACCCGCAGCACGACCCCAACGCCCAGTACGGCACGGGCGGCGATCAGTACGGCAACACGCAGTACGACGCGAACGGCCAGTACGACGCCAACGGGCAGTACGACCCGAACGCGCAGTACGACCCCAATGCCCAGTACGGCGGCGGCCAGTACGGCGACCAGCAGGCGTACGACCCGCAGAACCAGCACCCCGGCCACAACCCCGAACAGAACCCCGACGAGAACCCCGCCCCGGGCCAGAACCCGTGGCCGACCGGTAACGCATCGCGAGGCGAGTCCGAGTGAAGTCCACCAGCCTGTCCCTCATCGCGGGGGCCGTCGCCCTCGCCGCCGTCACCGGGTTCGCCGCGCTCACCGTGCCCGGGGACGACACCGCGACGGCGGCCGGGGCGGCCTCCCGGCTGCCCGTGGAACGGTCCAGCCTGCTCTGCCCGGCACCCGGCCTCTCGGATCTCGCGGAGACGGCGTACACGTCCTTCACCCCGCCCGGAGCCGGCGGCGGCGAAGCCGGTACGGCCGAACTGAAGTCACCCGCGACAGACAAGAAGGACGACAAGGACAAGTCCAAGTCGGACAAGAAGAGCAAGGACAAGGAAAAGGACAAGGCGGCCGATTCGGACAAGCCTGTCGTTGCCCTCAAGGAGCCCGGCAAGCCGGTCACCGCCGACGTGTCCGGCTCCGACGCCCCCGCTCTCGTCGGTACCGCCACCGGCCGGCTCGCGCCCGGCTGGAGCGCCCAGCAGACCACCACCGTCGAGGCCGGCGACGGACGGGGCGTGCTCGGGGTCAGCTGCACGGCACCCGACACCGACTTCTGGATCCCGGCCGCGAGCACCGCGAAGACCCGCGAGGACTACGTCAACCTCACCAATCCGGACGACACCGCCGCGGTGGCCGACATCGAGCTGTACGGTCCGGACGGCACGCTGAAGTCCGATGTCGGCGAGGGCATCACGGTCCCCGCCGGATCCGGCGTCCGGGTCCTGATCTCGACGCTGACCAGCAAGGCGGCCGACGATGTGACCGTCCACGTCACCACGCGTACCGGGCGGGTCGGTGCGGTCGTCCGGGCTGCGGACAGCAAGACAGGCAGCGACTGGCTCACCGCCTCCGCCGCTCCGGCGGGCACCCTGGTGCTGCCCGGCATCCCGGCGGACGCGACCTCGGTCCGGCTGGTGGCCTTCGCCCCCGGCGAGGACGACGCGGACCTGAAGGTGCAGCTGCTCGGCAAGACGGGGCCGTTCGCCCCGGTCGGCAACGAGGATCTCCACGTCAAGTCGCGGATGACCGCCGGGGTCGACCTGAAGAACCTCACCCGCGGCGAGGCGGGATCCCTGCTGCTGACCCCCTCCCAGAAGGACAGGGCCACCCCGGTCGTGGCCGCGCTGCGGGTGGTCCGGGGCAAGGGCGCCAAGCAGGAGGTCGGCTACATCCCGGCGACGGGGCCGGTGGGCGCGCAGGCGACCGCGGCCGACAACCGGTCGAAGGGCTCGACCCTCTCGCTGACCGCTCCGGGCGCGGCCGGCACGGTGAAGGTCACGGCGTCCGCCGGCAGCAAGGGCGGCACCCCGGTCAGCAAGACGTACAAGGTCGCGGCGGGCACGACGCTCGCGGTCACCCCGCCGGCCCCGTCCGGCCTCAAGGGCACGTACGCGCTGACGGTGCAGACCCAGTCGGGCGGCCCGGTCCACGCCGCCCGCACGCTGGCGCTGCCGCAGGACGGCATTCCGATGTTCACGGTGCAGACCCTGTCGGACGACGGCGGAACGGTCGAGGTGCCGGCGGCCGAACAGGACCTGTCGGTCCTGGACGACTGAAGCGGCCGCAGCAGCTGAAGCGGCTGAAGGCGAACGGGCGGCGGGGGCGGCGGGAATCGGGCCCCCGCCGCCCGTCCCACGACTCCCGCCCGGTCCGCTACTCCTGCCCGTAGCGCGGGTCGACCGACTCCGGCGCGAGCCCGAGCAGCTCCGCGACCTGCTCCACCACGACCTCGTGCACCAGCAGCGCCCGCTCGTCGCGGTTCTTGGTGCGGATCTCGACGGGGCGCCGGTAGACGACGATCTGCGCCGGCTGCCCCTTCTCGGCGGACAACGCGTTGCCCAGCGGAACGGTGTCCTCCCCGGTGCTCGGCACGTCGAGGACCACGAAGTCGACCTCGGCCAGCTGCGGCCAGCGCCGTTCCAGCCGCTCCACGGAGTCCTGCACGAGATCACGGAAGCTGTCCGCCCGGCTGGCCGAGAGCGGCACCTGGGGCGGGGCGACGGGCCCGCGCATGCCTCGGCCGTGTCGGTCTCGGCGCCGCGGTCGCGGCTCGGACGGGTGGGGCGGTACGGGACTGTCCATCACCGACGCAGCGTAACGCTCCGCGCGGCGAGTGGACGGCGGCTGCGCGGGGACGAAACCGGCCTGTCCGCTCCTGAACATTCCGGCCACGGGGGAGCCCGTTTCCGGCCCCGGTCGTGACCGTTCCGCAGCTGCCCCGTGCACGCTTCCGGGGCGAGCGATGACCGGAAACCGCACCCTCATGACCTGCTTCCTTCTCCTGCCGCGCAGGTCAGGAGAGTTGCGCCGGGGGCGGCCGTACCCGGGGTCACAGGGCGACACGGTGGGGTGAGCTGAGGGAGAGTCGTCGCAGCCCGCTCAAGAGTGCGGTAGCGTCCAACATCGTGAGCCCTGTACGTCGCTGTTCGCGCACCGCGTGCGGCCGCCCTGCCGTCGCGACACTGACGTACGTCTATGCCGACTCGACTGCGGTCCTCGGCCCGCTCGCCACCTACGCCGAGCCCCACTGTTACGACCTCTGTGCCGAGCACAGTGAGCGGCTGACCGCGCCACGCGGCTGGGAGGTCGTCCGGCTCTCCGACCCCTCCGCGCCCGTGCGCCCCAGCGGCGACGACCTCGAAGCGCTCGCCAACGCCGTCCGGGAAGCGGCGCGTCCGCAGGACCGGGGCGACGGGCCCAGGGGCGGCGGCGGCCGTCGCAGCGCCGATCCGGCGGAGGTCGCCCGCCGGGGCCACCTCCGGGTACTGCGCTCGCCCGAGTCCTGAGCGGACGCCGGTACGCCCGGCGCACAGGGGGTTCTGGGCCGCCGGGTAGTTTGGCGGTCCGAAGAAACCCTCAGGAGGACCGTCCCGTGACTGCAGACCTGTCGCAGCTCGTGAAGGCGTACGACGTTCGCGGAGTCGTGCCCGACCAGTGGGACGAGGCCCTGGCCGAGCGGTTCGGAGCGGCGTTCGTCGAGGTGACGGCCGCGGCCGCGATCGTGATCGGCCACGACATGCGCCCCACGTCCCCCGCCCTGTCGGGAGCCTTCGCCAGGGGCGCGGCGGCCCGCGGCGCGGACGTCACGATGATCGGCCTCTGCTCGACGGACCAGCTGTACTACGCGTCGGGGGCGATGGACCTGCCGGGCGCGATGTTCACCGCCTCGCACAACCCGGCTCAGTACAACGGCATCAAGATGTGCCGTGCGGGCGCGGCACCGGTCGGCCAGGACACCGGCCTCGCCGAGATCCGCACCCTGGTCGAGGAGTGGTCCACGACCGGCGCCCCGCAGCCCGCCGCCACTCCCGGCACCGTCACCGAGCAGGACACGCTGACCGACTACGCCGCGTATCTCCTGTCGTTGGTGGACCTCTCCGCGATCCGCCCGCTGAAGGTGGTCGTGGACGCGGGCAACGGCATGGGCGGCCACACGGTCCCCACGGTCTTCGCGGGCCTGCCCGTCGACCTCGTCCCGATGTACTTCGAGCTGGACGGCACGTTCCCGAACCACGAGGCCAACCCGCTCGACCCCAAGAACATCGTCGACCTCCAGGCCAGGGTGGTCGCCGAGGGCGCCGATCTGGGCCTGGCCTTCGACGGCGACGCGGACCGCTGCTTCGTCGTGGACGAGCGGGGCGAGGGAGTCTCCCCGTCAGCGATCACCGCCCTGGTCGCCGCCCGCGAACTGGCGCGCAACGGCGGCAGCGGCACGGTCATCCACAACCTGATCACCTCGCACTCGGTCCCGGAGGTCGTCCGCGAGAACGGCGGCACCCCGGTCCGCACCAGGGTCGGCCACTCCTTCATCAAGGCGGAGATGGCCGCACACGGGGCGATCTTCGGCGGTGAGCACTCGGCGCACTACTACTTCCGCGACTTCTGGAACGCGGATACGGGCATGCTCGCCGCCCTCCACGTCCTGGCGGCCCTCGGCGGCGGGCCGGACCCTCTCTCCACCCTGGTCTCCCAGTACGACCGCTACGCCGGCTCCGGCGAGATCAACTCCACGGTCGACGACCAGCCGGCCCGCACGGCCGACGTCCGGGCCGCGTTCGCGCACCGCGAGGGCGTGACCACCGACGACCTGGACGGCCTCACGGTCACGGCCCCGGACTGGTGGTTCAACCTCCGCGCCTCCAACACCGAACCGCTTCTGCGCCTGAACGTCGAGGCCCGCGACGAAGCAACGATGAAGGCAGTACGCGACGAGGCCCTGACCCTGATCCGCCCCTCCCACCCCGCATCCGCCGCGACTCCCTGACCCACCCTTCCCTGTCCCATTCCAGCCCCTCCGGCGTTTGAGGAGCGGGGTCCGGGGCGGAGCCCCGGTTACGGGAAGGGGCGGGTAGGGGACAACGCCCGCCGCAGGCGCACCCGCACACACCCCCGCCCCCCGCCCGCACCCCCCACCCCACGCACCGCACCGCACACCCCACCCACCCCACCGCCGCATCCCCTCAACAACCCCCCCGGCCAGGCCGCGCCCCCGTCACCCCAGCGGTAGGCTGACGTCGCCCGATCCATGAACAAGAACACGCACTCGCGCCCGCCCGAAGGGACCCACCCCATGCCGCTCGAAGCCGGCCTTCTGGAGATCCTGGCCTGTCCGGCCTGTCACGCACCCCTCGAAGACCGGTCGGCGGCCGACAGCCCCGAACTGGTCTGCACGGGCAAGGGCTGCGGACTGGCCTACCCGGTACGGGACGGCATCCCCGTCCTCCTCGTCGACGAGGCCCGCCGCCCCGCGTAAAGGCCCACACCCCGGGTGATCAGCACGTGATCGGAGGACCGTCCCCATGCTCGACGAGTCGTTGCTCGACGCCCCGGAAGCCCTGGCCCGAGCCGACCGCCGTGGTCTGCTGCGCGGCGCCGCCGAGGCCGGGGCAAGGGTCCGTACCGCGGCCCGGCACGCGACGGAGGCCGGGATCCCCGCGCTGAACCCGGAGGGCCGCCCGCGCGCCGTCCTGGTCGCCGGCTCCGGCACCGCCGCATCCGGCGTCGCGGACCTGATCGCGGCGCTCGCCGGGGCCTCCGCGCCCGTCACGCGCATCCACCCGACCGGCGTCGCGCCCGCCGCAGGCGCGATGCGCTGGACGCTGCCCGGCTGGGCCGGCTCCCTGGACCTGCTGCTCATCGCCACCGCGGACGGCTCGGAGCCCGGCCTGGCGCTCGTCGCGGAACAGGCGTACCGCCGAGGCTGCAGCGTGGTGGCCGTCGCCCCCGGGCAGTCCCCGCTGCGCGAGGCGGTGGACGGCGTGCACGGCCTCGTCGTGCCGATGGCCTCCGCCCCGCACGGGGAGTACGACGCCGAGACGTCGGCCGCCGGCCCCGGCACCCTGTGGGCACTGTTCACGCCGCTGCTCGCGCTGCTCGACCGCGTCGGCCTGGTCACCGCGACCCCGGAGACGCTGCAGAGCGTCGCCGACCGCCTGGACCGCACGGCGGAACGCTGTGGACCGGCCATTGCCACGTACAGCAATCCGGCCAAGACCCTGGCCGCCGAACTCGCGGACAGCCTTCCCCTCGTCTGGACCGAGGGCGAGGCCGCCGCCCCGGTCGGACGCCGCTTCGCCGCGGTCCTGGCGGAGCTCTCGGGCCGCCCGGCCCTCGCGGCCGAACTCCCCGAGGCGCTTCCCGTCCACGGGGGCCTGCTGGCCGGGGCCTTCGCGGCCGGAGCGGACCCGGACGAGTTCTTCCGCGACCGGGTCGACGAGCCGGAGGCCCTGCGCGCTCGGGTCGTCCTGCTCAGGGACCGGCCCACGGGCGGTCTGAGCGCGGCGCCGGCGGCCCGCGAACTCGCCCTGGGCCACGAGACGCCGATCAGCGAACTCGAACCGGAGGAGGGCGGCAGGCTCGAAGCCCTCGCCGAACTCCTCGCGGTCACCGACTTCGCCGCGGTCTACCTGGCACTCGCCTCGGAAGCCCGCGCCTGAACGCCCACGCACGCACCACAGCACCACCCACGCACCACACCACGCGCACGCACCACCACACACCACAGCGCACCCGACACCACAGCACCCCGCACGCACCACAGCACCCCGCACCCGGCCAAGCGCCACGCACCCACCACAGCACGAGGACGAAACCCATGGACCGGCTCTCCAACACCGTGCGCCCGTACGCCTGGGGCTCCACCACAGCCATCCCCGCCCTGCTGGGTGTCGCCCCCACCGGCGAGCCCCAGGCCGAGATGTGGATGGGCGCCCACCCCGGAGCCCCCTCCCGGATAACCCGCACCGGCCCCGCCACCGCACCCGACGCGGCTCCCTCCACCCCGCAGCCCCCCGCCGAGCAGCCCCTCACCGAGGTCATCGCCGCCGACCCCGTGGGCGAGCTCGGCCAGGCCGCAGTCGAGAAGTTCGGCCCCCGGCTCCCCTTCCTCCTCAAGCTGCTCGCCGCCGGCGCACCGCTCTCCCTCCAGGTCCACCCCGACCTCGCCCAGGCACAGCAGGGCTACGCGGACGAGGAGCGCCGGTCCGTCCCGATCGACGCCGCCCACCGCACGTACAAGGACGCCAACCACAAGCCCGAACTGATCTGCGCGCTCACCCCCTTCGACGGCCTGTGCGGCTTCCGCCGGCCCATCGAGGCGGCCGAGGCGATGGAGGCGCTGGGCGTCGACTCGCTCAAGCCGTACGCCGATCTGCTGCGCGCCCACCCCGAAGAGGCCGCCCTGCGCGAGGTCCTCACGGCGATCCTCACCGCGGACCCGGCACAGATGACGGAGACGGTGACCGCCGCGGCCGCCGCGGCGGAACGGCTCGGCGGCGCGTACGCCCCGTACGCGCGCATCGCCCACCACTTCCCGGGCGACGCGGGCGTCATCGCGGCCATGCTGCTGAACTACGTACAACTCCAGCCCGGCGAGGCCCTGTTCCTCGGCGCCGGAGTTCCGCACGCCTACCTCGACGGCCTCGGCGTCGAAATCATGGCGAACTCGGACAACGTGCTGCGCTGCGGACTGACGCCCAAGCACATCGACGTGCCCGAACTCCTGCGCATCGTCCGCTTCGAGGCGACCGATCCCGGAATCCTGCGCCCCGAGGCGTCCCCGTCCGGCGAGGAGGTGTACGAGACCCCGGTCGACGAGTTCCGGCTCTCCCGCTTCGACCTCTCGGCCGGCGGCGACCCCGTCGACCTGACCGCGGCCACGCCCCAGATCCTGCTCTGCACGGCGGGCGCTCCCCGGGCCGGCGACCTCGGCCTCGTACCCGGCGACTCGGTCTTCGTACCGGCAGGGGAGAAGGCCGAAGTGTCCGGTACGGGCACGCTGTTCCGTGCCACTGTGGTGGCCTGACGTACCGTCCGCACCGCGGACTGCAACAATGTCCGGCCGTAGCGCGGCCACCGGAGCCGCAAGCACCGAACGAAGGGACACCAGGCACCCATGAGTGCGTCAGGCGGAACCAAGGCGATTGTGGCGGCGCTCGGCGCCAACCTCGCGATCGCAGTGGCCAAATTCGTGGCGTTCCTGTTCAGTGGCTCGTCGTCGATGCTCGCGGAGAGCGTCCACTCGCTCGCCGACTCGGGCAACCAGGGGCTGCTGCTGCTCGGCGGGAAGAAGGCCAAGCGCGAAGCCACCCCCCAGCACCCCTTCGGGTACGGGCGCGAGCGTTACATCTACGCCTTCCTCGTCTCCATCGTGCTGTTCTCGGTGGGTGGCATGTTCGCGGTGTACGAGGGCTACGAGAAGATCAAGCACCCGCACGAGATCGAGGCCTGGTACTGGCCGGTCGGCGTCCTGGTCTTCGCGATCGTCGCCGAGGGCTTCTCCTTCCGTACGGCCATCAAGGAGTCCAACGAGACCCGCGGCGCACTGTCCTGGACCCAGTTCATCCGCCGCGCGAAGGCCCCCGAACTCCCCGTGGTGCTGCTGGAGGACTTCGGCGCGCTCATCGGTCTTGTTCTCGCCCTCGCCGGCGTCGGCCTCGCCATCGGCACCGGCGACGGCGTCTGGGACGGCATCGGCACCCTCTGCATCGGCATCCTGCTGATCGCGATCGCGATCGTCCTGGCCGCCGAGACCAAGTCCCTGCTGCTCGGCGAGGCCGCCGGCACCGACCAGGTCGAGAAGATCAAGGCCGCGGTCGTGGACGGCGACACCGTCACCGGCATCATCCACATGCGTACGCTCCACCTCGGCCCGGAAGAACTGCTGGTCGCCGCCAAGATCGCGGTCCAGCACGACGACACGGCCACCGAGGTCGCCAACGCCATCAACGCCGCAGAGTCCCGCATCCGCGAGGCGGTCCCGATCGCCCGGGTCATCTACCTGGAACCGGACATCTACAACGAGTCCGCGGCCCGCTCCGGCACCAACCCGGCCAAGGACTCGACCACGGACCCGGCCGGATCAACCGCCGCGACCACAGCACCCACAGCGGCCGCACCCGCCCCCGCTCCCGTCCCCGACGAAGACCCCGACACCCCGGCCGATCCGACGGAAACCAGCCACTGAACGCGCCGTACTCGCCTTCGCGGCCGCTTCCGGACCCGGCGGGCTGGGAGCGGCTGGGCCGTTCGGTGTAGATTCGACGGCAGTGCCAGACGTCGCTGCTGATGGCGGTCGATCGGTCCGTACGACGGACCGGCCGAGGGAGAGAGGGCCTCCGACGGACTGCGCTGCGAGCCGCTCGGGCATTCGTGTGCCCGGGGCCGCAGAGCCGCCCATCCACCCTCGAACCATCTGAGGAGCAGCCCGTTATGACGACGGTCGCCAATCGACAGGACTTCAAGGTCGCCGACCTCTCCCTCGCGGCGTTCGGCCGCAAGGAGATCACGCTGGCCGAGCACGAGATGCCCGGTCTGATGTCGATCCGCAGGGAGTACGCCGCCGCGCAGCCGCTGGCCGGTGCCCGTATCACCGGTTCGCTGCACATGACTGTGCAGACGGCGGTGCTGATCGAGACCCTGGTCGCCCTCGGCGCCGAGGTCCGCTGGGCCTCCTGCAACATCTTCTCGACCCAGGACCACGCGGCCGCGGCCATCGCGGTCGGTCCGACCGGCACCCCGGACGCCCCTGCGGGTGTCCCGGTCTTCGCCTGGAAGGGTGAGTCGCTGGAGGAGTACTGGTGGTGCACGGAGCAGGCTTTGACCTGGCCGAACACCCCTACCGGTGGTCCGAACATGATTCTCGACGACGGTGGTGACGCCACTCTCCTCGTCCACAAGGGCGTCGAGTTCGAGAAGGAGGGGGCGGCTCCGGATCCGTCGACCGCGGACAGTGAGGAGTACGCCCATATCCTCGCGACGCTGAACCGTACGCTCGGTGAGTCCCCGCAGAAGTGGACGCAGCTGGCGTCGGAGATCCGTGGTGTCACGGAGGAGACCACGACGGGTGTGCACCGGCTGTACGAGATGCACCGCGACGGGACTCTGCTGTTCCCGGCGATCAATGTGAATGACGCGGTCACGAAGTCGAAGTTCGACAACAAGTACGGGTGCCGGCACTCGCTGATCGACGGCATCAACCGGGCCACGGACGTGCTGATCGGTGGCAAGACGGCCGTGGTGTGTGGTTACGGCGATGTGGGCAAGGGGTGTGCGGAGTCGCTGCGGGGTCAGGGTGCCCGGGTGATCATCACGGAGATCGACCCGATCTGCGCGCTGCAGGCGGCGATGGACGGTTACCAGGTCGCCACGCTCGATGATGTGGTGGAGCAGGCGGACATCTTCGTCACGACGACGGGCAACAAGGACATCATCATGGCCTCCGACATGGCCCGGATGAAGCACCAGGCGATCGTCGGGAACATCGGTCACTTCGACAACGAGATCGACATGGCGGGTCTCGCGAAGATCGACGGGATCGTCAAGGACGAGGTCAAGCCGCAGGTCCACACCTGGACGTTCCCGGACGGCAGGGTCCTGATCGTGCTGTCCGAGGGCCGCCTGCTGAACCTGGGCAACGCGACCGGCCACCCCTCGTTCGTGATGTCGAACAGCTTCGCGGACCAGACGCTGGCCCAGATCGAGCTGTTCACCAAGCCCGAGGAGTACCCGACCGACGTCTACGTGCTGCCCAAGCACCTCGACGAGAAGGTCGCCCGCCTCCACCTCGCCGCACTCGGCGTGCGGCTCACGACGCTACGCCCGGAGCAGGCGGCGTACATCGGTGTCGAGGTCGACGGCCCGTACAAGTCCGACCACTACCGCTACTGATCCCGAAACCGCGACGGCCTGCCGGTGACCGGCACAGTCACCACCGGTCGGCGACGACCGGCCACCGGCAGGCCCCGCGGCCCCGGACCCGGAGCCCGCAGACGCGACAGCGTCCAGCAGCCCGGTGACTCAGCGGCAAGGCGCCGCAGCGCATCCGCTACGAACGCAGGCCCCCGCACCCCCGTGTCGGGGGCCTGCGTCGTACCGCACCCGCACAGCCCGAGGAACCCGAAGGACCCCATGCCCCGCGGCCGGTATTCGCTCCACGATCTTCACGACCACACCCCCCTCGGTGAAGAGCACTTCCACTGCGCCCCCGGCCCCTCCGGCTGGCGCTATGTCTCCCAGACGACCGCCCCGTCCGGCGACCATCTCGGATCCATCGATCTCACTCTGGACGAACTCGGCCGCCCCATCCGTCTCGAACTCCACGCCGCGAGCTGGCAGGTACGCGGCGCCGCCCTCGAAGGCGTCACCTGGGTCCGCACCGATCCGACCGGCACTCACGCCAGCGAAGGCAACGTCCGGGCCCACACCTTCACCGGCACTTCGCCCGCCTTCCTCGTCGCGACCGCCCGTCTGCTCCGCCTCACCCCCGATTCCCCCGCGACCCGGGTCCGCGTCGTCGCCTTCACGGACCCGGTCCTCGCCCCCCGTACCGTCGACCAGTCCTGGGCCCTGCTGAACAGTGAAGCGCACGCCACTGACAACGGGCCGCTGATCGTGGACGAGTACCAGGTCAACGCCCTGGACACCGGCGAGCAGCACACCATCCACCTGGCCGGCGACGTGGTCCTCTCGGCCCCGGGCATCGAGCTCGAAGAGCTGGAGTCCCCGCCCTCGGCCCGTTAGGGCGTCCCGCCGGACCAGGACGGGCGAAGCGCCCTACGCGGGTGGCGCGAACCCGGTGGCGGGCGGCGGCGCGGGATCCGCCCCGGGAGCCGTCGCACCCCCGGCCGCCGCAGGCCGCACAGGCGATACGGAGACGGGGTGGGTGGCAGGGACCCCGGGCGCAGCCCCCGAGCCCCACGGCTGCTCGCTCACACCGGTGCCCCCGCCCGCCGGACCGGGGCCGGGCGGAAGCCCCGCCTGCGGTCCCTGGCTGCCGGAGCCGCCCGAAGCGGCCCGGGAGGCGGCGAACATCCGGTGCGCGTCCCGGGTCTGCCGCTCGTTCACCACGGCTGCCAGGTACGCGGCGGCGGGCACGCCCACGGGTGCCGGGACCCCGGTCCACCCGGAAAGCTCTCCCGCCAGCCGGCCGGCCATGGCCCGCCCCACGTCTGCGTCCAGTTGATGCATCCGCGTCAGGTACTGCCGTACGGCCAGCCACAGTTCGTCCGGGACCGCCGACAGATCCAGTCCGGCGAATCGCCCCACCAGCCAGGGCGGCGGGGGCGGGACAGTGGCGGACCGGCCCGCCGGCAGCCGCTCGCGGACGACGAGCGTCCCCGCGAAGACATCCCCGAGCCGTCTCCCACGCGCCGAAACCAGCGAGGCGACGGCAGCCACGACCCCGAGCGTCATGAGGATCTCCACCACGCCCATCGCCCCGCGCACCAGTGCGTGCCGGAAGCGGATCGGCCCCCCGTCGTCCCGCACCACCCGCAGCCCGCACGCCAGCTTCCCCAGCGAACGGCCGTGGCTGAGCGTCTCCACCGCGATCGGGGCGCCGACCAGTACCAGCAGGAACGTCGCCACGGAGACGGCGGCGAACGCCGCCTCGTCCAGTCCGGCCGTCGCCACGGCCAGCCCGACCGACACCAGGACGAACGCCGTCCCCACCACAACCAGATCGATGGCCAGCGCCAGCGCGCGGCTCGGCAGTTTCGCCGGCCGCAGCCCCAGCACGACCGCGTCCCCGGTCACGAGCTCACTCATCCCCGCCCACCCTTCGCCGTCCAGCCCTGCCCCACGGGGCCACAGTCTGCCAAGCTGACCCGCAAACGCGCCGCAGTAGTACGGACCCGTACGCACCCATGCCTGGAGCAGCAGCCGCCCATGGACCTCGACGTCTTCGTCAACGCCCACCGCAGCGAGTGGGACCGCCTGGACCACCTCCTGCACCGCGGACGCAAGCTCACAGGCGCGGAAGCCGACGAGCTCGTCGACCTCTACCAGCGCACGGCGACTCACCTCTCCCTGATCCAGTCCGGCGCCCCGGACCCACTGCTCATCGCGCGCCTGACCCAACTGGTGGCCCGCGCCCGCGCCACGGTGACCGGCACCCGCCGAGCCTCGTGGCGGGACGCGGCGCGATTCCTCACCGCGGGTTTTCCCGCGGCGGTCTACCGGGCCCGGCACTGGTGGATACCCACAGCGGTTCTCTCCGTGCTCCTGGCCGCGCTCATCGGCTGGTGGATCGCCGCCCATCCGGAGGTCCAGTCGGCCATTGCCGCCCCGGACGACCTGCGCCGCATGACCAGCCCAGGCGGCGAGTACGAGACCTACTACTCGAGCCACCCCGCGGCCTCGTTCGCCGCCCAGGTCTGGACGAACAACGCCCAGGCCGCTGCCATGTGCCTGGTGCTGGGCGCATTCCTCTGCGTCCCGGTGATCTGGATCCTCTTCCTCAACGTGCTCAACCTCGGCATAGGTATCGGCCTGATGTCCTCGGCCGGCCGGCTCGACACCTTCCTCGGCCTGATCCTCCCGCACGGCCTGCTCGAACTCACCGCCGTCTTCGTCGCGGCGGGAACCGGCCTCCGCCTGGGCTGGACGGTCATCGATCCCGGCCCCCAGACCCGGCGCACAGCACTGGCGCAACAGGGCCGCGCCGCGATCGGCATGGCCATCGGCCTCGCCCTGATCCTCTTCGTCTCGGGCGTCATCGAAGGCTTCGTCACCCCCTCCGGCCTGCCGACCTGGACCCGCATCGCCATCGGAATCGCCGCCGAGCTGGCCTTCCTCGCGTACGTCTACATCCTGGGCGGCCGAGCCGCCCGAACCGGCGAGGCCGGCGACATTTCCGAAGCCGAACGGAGCGCCGAACTCCCGGTGGCCGCCTGATGTGCGTAGGCCTCTCCTGACCTGCTAGTCTCCTCCTCGCCCCAGAAAACCGTTGACACGGAGGACTGGGGGAGGTAGATTCGAACGGTTGCCTCGAACTGGACAAGTTCGGGCCCAGCAGTTAGTGTCATCTCGCTCTCACCGGAAATTGAATTTCCGCAGAGCCAATTGATTCCCACTCTCTGGATCACGAAGCCGATCAGTTCGGCCCAAATGTTTCTGATAAAGTCGGATCAGCCGAAAGGCAAGGCCACTTCA
This sequence comes from Streptomyces sp. 840.1, assembly GCF_003751445.1. NCBI lineage: Bacteria > Bacillati > Actinomycetota > Actinomycetes > Kitasatosporales > Streptomycetaceae > Streptomyces > Streptomyces sp. 840.1. Next base: position 3,357,874 of record NZ_RJUU01000001.1, read on the forward strand.
ACGGCCACCGGAAATCAAATTCGAACCGGAAACGGAACGAAATCGAGTCTGGTAAGGTTGGAACCGCCGGAAAGGGAAACGCGAAAGCGAAGAACTGGAAAGCGAAAATGCGAGGCCCGCTTCGACCGGGAATCGGACACGAAAGAGTCTGATAGAGTCGGAAACGCAAGACCGAAGGGAAGCGCCCGGAGGAAAGTCGCAGAAAATGTTCTGCGGTGAGTACAAAGGAAGCGTCCGTTCCTTGAGAACTCAACAGCGTGCCAAAAGTCAACGCCAGATACGTTGATACCCCGACCTACTTCGGTAGGTTCGAGGTTCCTTTGAAAGTCCTGGCAGACCACACTAGTGGTTCTACCAGGCAATGCACATAGCGAGGACATAGTGAACAGTCGGTCTTATTCCGACTCGACTGTTCCGCTCTCGTGGTGTGGTCCCGATTACGGGAAAACATTCACGGAGAGTTTGATCCTGGCTCAGGACGAACGCTGGCGGCGTGCTTAACACATGCAAGTCGAACGATGAAGCCCTTCGGGGTGGATTAGTGGCGAACGGGTGAGTAACACGTGGGCAATCTGCCCTTCACTCTGGGACAAGCCCTGGAAACGGGGTCTAATACCGGATAATACTTTCCCTCTCATGGGGGAAGGTTAAAAGCTCCGGCGGTGAAGGATGAGCCCGCGGCCTATCAGCTAGTTGGTGGGGTAATGGCCTACCAAGGCGACGACGGGTAGCCGGCCTGAGAGGGCGACCGGCCACACTGGGACTGAGACACGGCCCAGACTCCTACGGGAGGCAGCAGTGGGGAATATTGCACAATGGGCGAAAGCCTGATGCAGCGACGCCGCGTGAGGGATGACGGCCTTCGGGTTGTAAACCTCTTTCAGCAGGGAAGAAGCGAAAGTGACGGTACCTGCAGAAGAAGCGCCGGCTAACTACGTGCCAGCAGCCGCGGTAATACGTAGGGCGCAAGCGTTGTCCGGAATTATTGGGCGTAAAGAGCTCGTAGGCGGCTTGTTGCGTCGGTTGTGAAAGCCCGGGGCTTAACCCCGGGTCTGCAGTCGATACGGGCAGGCTAGAGTGTGGTAGGGGAGATCGGAATTCCTGGTGTAGCGGTGAAATGCGCAGATATCAGGAGGAACACCGGTGGCGAAGGCGGATCTCTGGGCCATTACTGACGCTGAGGAGCGAAAGCGTGGGGAGCGAACAGGATTAGATACCCTGGTAGTCCACGCCGTAAACGTTGGGAACTAGGTGTTGGCGACATTCCACGTCGTCGGTGCCGCAGCTAACGCATTAAGTTCCCCGCCTGGGGAGTACGGCCGCAAGGCTAAAACTCAAAGGAATTGACGGGGGCCCGCACAAGCAGCGGAGCATGTGGCTTAATTCGACGCAACGCGAAGAACCTTACCAAGGCTTGACATATACCGGAAAGCATCAGAGATGGTGCCCCCCTTGTGGTCGGTATACAGGTGGTGCATGGCTGTCGTCAGCTCGTGTCGTGAGATGTTGGGTTAAGTCCCGCAACGAGCGCAACCCTTGTTCTGTGTTGCCAGCATGCCCTTCGGGGTGATGGGGACTCACAGGAGACTGCCGGGGTCAACTCGGAGGAAGGTGGGGACGACGTCAAGTCATCATGCCCCTTATGTCTTGGGCTGCACACGTGCTACAATGGCCGGTACAATGAGCTGCGATGCCGCGAGGCGGAGCGAATCTCAAAAAGCCGGTCTCAGTTCGGATTGGGGTCTGCAACTCGACCCCATGAAGTCGGAGTTGCTAGTAATCGCAGATCAGCATTGCTGCGGTGAATACGTTCCCGGGCCTTGTACACACCGCCCGTCACGTCACGAAAGTCGGTAACACCCGAAGCCGGTGGCCCAACCCCTTGTGGGAGGGAGCTGTCGAAGGTGGGACTGGCGATTGGGACGAAGTCGTAACAAGGTAGCCGTACCGGAAGGTGCGGCTGGATCACCTCCTTTCTAAGGAGCATCTAGATTCCGCAAGGAATCCAGAGCCACTACGTCGGCAAATGATCGACGGTGGTTAGCTCATGGGTGGAACGTTGACTATTCGGCACGACAGGTTGTTTCTCACTAGTACTGCTTCGGCGTGGAATGTGGGAGGGGATCGGTCGGGTCGGGCACGCTGTTGGGTATCTGAAGGTACGGCCGTCATGGTCGTCCTTCGGTTGCCGGCCCCAGTGAACTCGCCCGGTAAGGGTGGGGTGATGGGTGGCTGGTCGTTGTTTGAGAACTGCACAGTGGACGCGAGCATCTGTGGCCAAGTTTTTAAGGGCGCACGGTGGATGCCTTGGCACCAGGAACCGATGAAGGACGTGGGAGGCCACGATAGGCCCCGGGGAGCTGTCAACCAAGCTTTGATCCGGGGGTGTCCGAATGGGGAAACCCGGCAGTCGTCATGGGCTGTCACCCGCTGCTGAACACATAGGCAGTGTGGAGGGAACGAGGGGAAGTGAAACATCTCAGTACCCTCAGGAAGAGAAAACAACCGTGATTCCGGGAGTAGTGGCGAGCGAAACTGGATCAGGCCAAACCGTATGCGTGTGATACCCGGCAGGGGTTGCGCATGCGGGGTTGTGGGATCTCTTTTTCACGGTCTGCCGGCTGTGAGACGAGTCAGAAACCGTTGATGTAGGCGAAGGACATGCGAAAGGTCCGGCGTAGAGGGTAAGACCCCCGTAGCTGAAACATCAACGGCTCGTTTAAGAGACACCCAAGTAGCACGGGGCCCGAGAAATCCCGTGTGAATCTGGCGGGACCACCCGTTAAGCCTAAATATTCCCTGGTGACCGATAGCGGATAGTACCGTGAGGGAATGGTGAAAAGTACCGCGGGAGCGGAGTGAAATAGTACCTGAAACCGTGTGCCTACAAGCCGTGGGAGCGTCGCTGTATGTGCTTGCACATGCAGTCGTGACTGCGTGCCTTTTGAAGAATGAGCCTGCGAGTTTGCGGTGTGTTGCGAGGTTAACCCGTGTGGGGAAGCCGTAGCGAAAGCGAGTCCGAATAGGGCGATTTAGTAGCGCGCTCAAGACCCGAAGCGGAGTGATCTAGCCATGGGCAGGTTGAAGCGGAGGTAAGACTTCGTGGAGGACCGAACCCACCAGGGTTGAAAACCTGGGGGATGACCTGTGGTTAGGGGTGAAAGGCCAATCAAACTCCGTGATAGCTGGTTCTCCCCGAAATGCATTTAGGTGCAGCGTCGTGTGTTTCTTGCCGGAGGTAGAGCACTGGATAGGCGATGGGCCCTACCGGGTTACTGACCTTAGCCAAACTCCGAATGCCGGTAAGTGAGAGCACGGCAGTGAGACTGTGGGGGATAAGCTCCATGGTCGAGAGGGAAACAGCCCAGAGCATCGACTAAGGCCCCTAAGCGTACGCTAAGTGGGAAAGGATGTGGAGTCGCAGAGACAACCAGGAGGTTGGCTTAGAAGCAGCCACCCTTGAAAGAGTGCGTAATAGCTCACTGGTCAAGTGATTCCGCGCCGACAATGTAGCGGGGCTCAAGCGTACCGCCGAAGTCGTGTCATTCCAGCACATACCCCCAACGGGGGCTGGGATGGGTAGGGGAGCGTCGTGTGCCGGGTGAAGCAGCCGCGGAAGCGAGTTGTGGACGGTTCACGAGTGAGAATGCAGGCATGAGTAGCGATACACACGTGAGAAACGTGTGCGCCGATTGACTAAGGGTTCCTGGGTCAAGCTGATCTGCCCAGGGTAAGTCGGGACCTAAGGCGAGGCCGACAGGCGTAGTCGATGGACAACCGGTTGATATTCCGGTACCCGCTTTGAAACGCCCAATACTGAATCAGGCGATGCTAAGTCCGTGAAGCCGGCCCGATCTCTTCGGAGTTGAGGGTAGTGGTGGAGCCGACGAACCAGACTTGTACTAGGTAAGCGATGGGGTGACGCAGGAAGGTAGTCCAACCCGGGCGGTGGTAGTTCCCGGGGTAAGGGTGTAGGCCGTGTGGTAGGTAAATCCGTCACACATTAAGGCTGAGACCTGATGCCGAGCCGATTGTGGTGAAGTGGATGATCCTATGCTGTCGAGAAAAGCCTCTAGCGAGTTTCATGGCGGCCCGTACCCTAAACCGACTCAGGTGGTCAGGTAGAGAATACCGAGGCGTTCGGGTGAACTATGGTTAAGGAACTCGGCAAAATGCCCCCGTAACTTCGGGAGAAGGGGGGCCATCACTGGTGATCGGATTTACTCCGTGAGCTGGGGGTGGCCGCAGAGACCAGCGAGAAGCGACTGTTTACTAAAAACACAGGTCCGTGCGAAGCCGTAAGGCGATGTATACGGACTGACGCCTGCCCGGTGCTGGAACGTTAAGGGGACCGGTTAGCTGACTTTCGGGTCGGCGAAGCTGAGAACTTAAGCGCCAGTAAACGGCGGTGGTAACTATAACCATCCTAAGGTAGCGAAATTCCTTGTCGGGTAAGTTCCGACCTGCACGAATGGCGTAACGACTTCTCGACTGTCTCAACCATAGGCCCGGTGAAATTGCACTACGAGTAAAGATGCTCGTTTCGCGCAGCAGGACGGAAAGACCCCGGGACCTTTACTATAGTTTGATATTGGTGTTCGGTTCGGCTTGTGTAGGATAGGTGGGAGACTTTGAAGCGGCCACGCCAGTGGTTGTGGAGTCGTCGTTGAAATACCACTCTGGTCGTGCTGGATGTCTAACCTGGGTCCGTGATCCGGATCAGGGACAGTGTCTGATGGGTAGTTTAACTGGGGCGGTTGCCTCCTAAAGAGTAACGGAGGCGCCCAAAGGTTCCCTCAGCCTGGTTGGCAATCAGGTGTTGAGTGTAAGTGCACAAGGGAGCTTGACTGTGAGACCGACGGGTCGAGCAGGGACGAAAGTCGGGACTAGTGATCCGGCAGTGGCTTGTGGAAGCGCTGTCGCTCAACGGATAAAAGGTACCCCGGGGATAACAGGCTGATCTTCCCCAAGAGTCCATATCGACGGGATGGTTTGGCACCTCGATGTCGGCTCGTCGCATCCTGGGGCTGGAGTCGGTCCCAAGGGTTGGGCTGTTCGCCCATTAAAGCGGTACGCGAGCTGGGTTTAGAACGTCGTGAGACAGTTCGGTCCCTATCCGCTGTGCGCGTAGGAATATTGAGAAGGGCTGTCCCTAGTACGAGAGGACCGGGACGGACGAACCTCTGGTGTGCCAGTTGTCCTGCCAAGGGCATGGCTGGTTGGCTACGTTCGGAAAGGATAACCGCTGAAAGCATCTAAGCGGGAAGCCTGCTTCGAGATGAGTATTCCCACCCTCTTGAAGGGTTAAGGCTCCCAGTAGACGACTGGGTTGATAGGCCAGATGTGGAAGCCCGGTAACGGGTGGAGCTGACTGGTACTAATAGGCCGAGGGCTTGTCCTCAGTTGCTCGCGTCCACTGTGTTAGTTCTGAAATAACGAACGGCCGTGTTGTGTTCCGGTGTTGGTTAATTTCATAGTGTTTCGGTGGTCATTGCGTTAGGGAAACGCCCGGTTACATTCCGAACCCGGAAGCTAAGCCTTTCAGCGCCGATGGTACTGCAGGGGGGACCCTGTGGGAGAGTAGGACGCCGCCGAACTCCTTTTAAAATAGTTAAGCCCCGTGCCCTTGTGGCACGGGGCTTTTCTGCGTTCCCGACCAGAACCGGTCCGGATCGGGATCTGTGCGGAGTCCGCCGTCCATTCCAGACGTACTCCGCACAGATCCCGATCAGACGCGGCCGTGGCCCTGCTACAAACGACCCGCTGCCTTGAGAGCCAGGTAGGCGTCGGCGAGAGCCGGCGCGAGCGTGTCGGGAGTGGCGTCGACGACAACGACGCCGCGCCGCTGGAGCTGGTCCGCAGTTCGGCGGCGCCGCGCCTTGGCCTGGGCGGCGGCAGCCGCCTCGTAAACCGCGTCCACTGTGCCTCTCGCGCCGGCCATCTCCTCGATGTGCGGGTCGCTGACCGCCGCCAGCAGCACAGTGTGCCGCTGGGTCAGGCGGGACAGGACCGGCAGCAGTCCCTCCTCGACGGGGGCCGCGTCGAGACTGGTCAGCAGCACGATCAAGGAACGGCGAGGTGCGCTCGCCAGCGCCGTCGCACTGAGGCCCCGCGCATCCGTTTCCAGGAGCTCCGGTTCGAGCGGAGCCATCGCATCCACCATGGCCGGCAGGACCTCCCCCGCGGCCCGGCGCTGAACGCGTGCCCGCACACGCCGGTCGTAGGCGAGCAGCTCAACCCGGTCGCCCGCCCGGGTGGCCAGCGCGGTCAGGAGCAGGGTCGCGTCCATCGCCGCGTCGAGGCGAGGGACATCACCTACCCGCCCTGCCGACGTCCGGCCCGTATCGAGGATGACGAGGATGTGGCGGTCGCGCTCGGGGCGCCACGTCCGCACGGCGACCGCAGACTGCCGGGCAGTGGCCCGCCAGTCGATCGAGCGGGTGTCGTCGCCCGGTACGTAGGCGCGAAGACTGTCGAACTCCGTACCCTCGCCGCGGGTCAGGACGCTGGTGCGGCCGTCCAGTTCCCGCAGTCTGGCGAGACGGGACGGCAGGTGTTTGCGGCTGGTGAAGGGCGGCAGGACGCGGACTGTCCAAGGAACTCGATGACTGCCCTGGCGTGCCACGAGGCCCAGCGGTCCGTACGAGCGGACAGTGATCTGCTCGGCACGTCGATCACCGCGGCGGGTGGGACGCAGCAGTGTGGTGACGCGGCGACGTTCGCCCGGTGGGATCGACAGTCTGTGTCGGGACGCGGACTGTTCCGCATCGCGTTGCCAACTGCTGGGCGGCCAGGCATCACGCAGGTGTGCACGCAGTCGCCGGCGGGAACGATTGACTACGGTGAGTTGCACTTCCGCCCTGTCACCGAGTCGAACGGTTGTATCACCAGATCGGGTGAACTGGAGCGGACGCACTGGCGCAGCCAGGGCGTAGTCGCACAGAATTGCTAGAGACAACGGGGCGTTGACCGCGAGCATGCCCGTCCAGCTCGGGGCCAGGATGCCTACTGGGAGTGACCCCAGAGCGGCGAGCAGTGCAGTGCGTCCGGTGAGGGCCACAATTCACCGCCTCATCGGGGTACGGGGACTTGGGCGAGAACTGCGGTGATGACGGAGTCGGGGGTGACGCCTTCCATCTCGGCCTCGGGCCGGAGCTGGACGCGGTGGCGGAGCGTGGGAAGGGCCAAAGCCTTCACGTCGTCGGGGATCACGTAGTCGCGGCCCGTGAGCCAGGCCCAGGCTCGGGCGGTGGAGAGCAGAGCGGTGGTACCTCGGGGTGAGACTCCGAGGGAGAGCGAGGGGGAATCACGCGTGGCACGACAGATATCTACGACGTAGCCGGCGATCTCGGGCGAGACGCTGGTCCTGGCGACAGCGGTGCGAGCGGCCTCCAGATCGGCTGGTCCTGCGACCGGGCGTATGCCCGCTGCCTTGAGGTCACGGGGGTTGAAGCCGTCTGCATGGCGGGTCAGGACGTCGATCTCGTCCGCGCGGGACGGAAGAGGCACCGTCAGCTTGAGGAGGAAACGGTCCAACTGGGCTTCGGGGAGCGGGTATGTGCCCTCGTATTCCACCGGGTTCTGAGTGGCTGCGACGAGGAAGGGGTCGGGGAGGAGGCGGGGGGTTCCGTCGACCGTGACCTGACGCTCCTCCATCGCCTCCAGGAGTGAGGACTGGGTCTTGGGCGGGGTCCGGTTGATCTCGTCGGCGAGCAGGAGGTTGGTGAAGACCGGTCCCTGCTGGAAGGAGAACTCGGCGGTGCGGGAGTCGTAGACGAGGGACCCGGTGACGTCGCTCGGCATCAGGTCGGGGGTGAACTGGACGCGCTTGGTGTCGAGTTCGAGTGAGGCCGCGAGAGCCCGGACCAGGAGGGTCTTGGCCACGCCCGGGACACCTTCGAGCAGGACGTGACCTCGGCAGAGCAGTGCGACGACAAGCCCGGTGACCGCCGGATCCTGTCCGACCACGGCCTTGGCGATCTCGGAGCGGAGGGCTTCCAGGGAAGCACGGGCCGTGTCGTCGCTCCGGGTGGTGTCGGCTGTCCCGGCGGGAACGGGGGGCGGGGCGGTCATGAGGTACGAACCTCCCTTTCGAGGGAGTCGAGTTGGTCTGCCAGACGGACGAGCGCGGCATCGTCGGAAGGAGCCGAGCCGAAGATCAGTTCTCGAAGGCCGCTGTCGGTCGTGCTGAGACGTGCGGAGACGGCGGGGAGGAGGGCAGCGGGGGAATGGGCATCCTGCGGGGAGACGCCTACGAGGGGGGCGATGCGGGTGCGCGAGGCGTGACGCAGTGAGTCGGCTGCCCGGTCGCGTGCGTTGGTCTTGCGGTGGAGGCGGGCGCGGCCCTCGGTGGACTCGGAGGCGCGGATGGCCACAGGCAGCCGTTCGGCGATTACGGGGCCCAGGCGGCGCGCCCGCCAGACGGCGGCGAGTACGGCGGCGAGGGCGAGTTGCAGGGTGCCCCACAGCCAGCCCGAGGGGATCAGATCCGTGAAGCTGCTCTCGCCACCCGCGCCCCCGTCTCCCGTGCCGCCGTCATTGTGCTCACCGCTGCTTGCGGTGGAACTGTCTTCGAGCGAGGGGAGGTACCAGACCAGATGCGAGCGGGAGCCGAGGAGTTGAAGGGCCAGCGAGGCGTTGCCCTGACTGTCCAGACGGTCGTTGTACAGGATGTCGGCGGAACCGAGGAGGACGGTGTCGCCCCCTGCCGGGTGCCGGAGGAGCAGCACGGTGGGCAGGCCGTCGGCCGGGTAGCAGGCGAGTGTGTCGAGGTTGTCCGCTGCGTATCGCAGACCGCCCGTCTCCGCTTCGCCGGCCTGGCGGGCCGCGTCCAGGGAGCACCGGGGCGCGCGTGTGGTCACCGGTGCGGAGGACTCCGCCCGGACGCCGGGGGCCAGTGCGTCCACGGAGAGAGGTCCCGCGGCGAGGAGCACGGTCCGGCCGGCCTTGTCGGTGGTCGCCGAGTGGAGCGTGTGCTGTTGATGGGGCGTCAGCAGGTTGGGGGCGGTGACGAGCAGCGTGGTGTCCGGACCGGCTGCGGACGTGGCGTCCTTGAGCGTGGTGACGACACGGACGGATACGCCTCGGTCCTTGAGGAGCTCGGCGACGGCCCGGCTGCCGTAGCGGTCTGCGGAGCGGGGATCGAGACGGCCGTGCCGGTCGCTGGAGTGGGTGGCCGCCAGGGTGATTCCGGCGGCGACGAGCACGAGGACGGCGAGCAGCAGCCCGCGTGTGCGGGTCCAGACCTGACGAGGAGTCGGGGAGACCGAGGAGGAAGCCGTGGTGACCACGCTCATCCGGCAGCTCCGGGAAGTGCGCCGGTTAGTTCGGGCTTGGCGGACTCGAGCTCCAGGTCCAGGGCGAGCACGGTTTGGTACGCCTGCTGGCCGGCGGTGCGGCCACCGTATGTGACGTCGTCGAACTGCCGGGCGGCCGTACGCAGGCGTGTGGCGTGCGCGGGGAGCGTCCGGCCGGCCTCCGCGGCGGCTTCGTCTGCTGTGCGGCCGGGGCGCGGTTCCAGCAGGGCGCGTTCTTCGAGGGAGCGGACGATGGCGCGCATCCGCTCCTGGACCGCCTGGTTCCAGCGGCCGGCGGCTGCGTGTGCCCCGGCAGCGGTGCGGTGTTCCGCAGCACCGCGGGGACCGGTTTCGAAGAGGGCGTCCGCCGGCCCGGGACCGCGTTGCGGAGTACCCAGCCGCCACCAGAGTGCGGTGGCCAGGGCGAGGACGATCAGTACCAGTACGACCAGTCCGGCCGGACCGCCGATGGCGGCGCCGGAGGCGGACGAGAGGAGGTCACCGACCCATTTCCACAGCTGGTCGAGAGCGCGTTGGAGGAAGTTCGGGTCGTTCTCGTGGTACATCGATTTGGACAGTTCGTGCCGTGCCGCCTCGCGGGCGGGCACCCGTGGGGTGTCCACGGGTATGCCGCCGCTCGCCCTGACCAACAGTTGTGCCACCGCTGTGCCGCCCGCCCCCGACACGGCGTCAGCTCCTGTTGTCGTAGCCCGGCAGGCCCGCTGCCCTGGCGAGTTCGAGGTCGAGTGCCTCGCGTCGGATGCGCTGGTCCACGTAGAGCAGCGCGGTGACGCCCGCGGAGAGCGGATAGGTGATCGTCGCGACGATCACGTCACCGATTCCGGAGATGATCAGGAACGCCCAGCCGAAACTGTTGGGGCCGTCGGAGAGGAACGCGCTCATACCGCCGCCGTCCACGAGGATCGCGATGATGCCGAACGGAATGCCGATCACCACGGTCACGATGAGAGTCAGCAGCCACGTGAGGGCCAGGATTCCGAACGTCCGCCACCACGCGCCCCGGACCAGTTTGGCGGAGCGTCGCATCGAGGCGGTGATCGACTGCCGTTCCAGCATCAGTGCGGGGGAGGCAAGGCAGAAGCGGACCAGGAGCCACGCCAGTACGACACAGGCGGCGAGCAGACCGAGGAAGGCGAGCCCCATACCTGCCGTGTCACCGAGCAGGTAGCCGGGGAGGAGCCCGACGGCCATGATGGCCACGGTCATGACAGCCAGCAGCAGCGTCAGGCCCAGCAGCGGCAGCAGCCGGGGCCGGGCCTCGGCCCACGCGTCGGAGAGGGTGACGGGGCGGCCGAGCACCGAGCGGCTGATCACCACGGTCAGCACCGCTGTGGTGAAGATCGTGGCGAGCATCGTGATGAGCAGGGACGGGGCAAGGTCCAGCAGGCTGGACCGGAGCGAGTCGGCTGCCTGACGCAGGGCCTCCGAGCCCGTGGCGTTCGCGTCGATCGAAGGCGGGTCGGGCAGCAGATAGCGCTGTATGAGGATGAGCGCGGTCTGGGCGACCACGGAAACGGCGAGCGTGAGGCCGAGGACCGTGCGCCAGTGGGCGCGCATGGTGGATACGGCGCCGTCGAGGATCTCGCCGACGCCCAGTGGCCGGAGCGGGATGACGCCGGGACGTGCCGCGTGCGGCCGGCCCCAGCCGGGCCCTGGCGGCCTGCCGCCCCAGCCGGGGGCCGGAGGCGGGGCGCCGGGGCCGGGACTGCTCGGTGGGGACCACTGCCCGGCGGGCGGCTGCGTGGAAGACCAGTTTCCCGCAGGTCCGCTGCCGTCGACCGGTTCGGAGGGCCGGGGAATTCCCGCCTCCTGGCCGTCGGAGGGGGCAGATCCGGGCGAGGCCCAGCCCGGAGAGTCGTTCATTCTCGCTCCTTAACGGTCCCGTCCGCTCATCGGGGCGGCAGGTTGGCAGCCATCGTGCCACGCGTTGCACCGGTCCGGTCCTGGTGCTCCATCTCCTTCGTCCCTTCATTTGTGGGCGGCTCACCGGGCAGACTGGGCGGATGGCTGATCAGGACGCGCAACCGCCGGTGGGCACCGCTCCCTCCGCGCTTTCCGTACTCCGCTGGGACGAGCCCCCGGAAAGTCCTGCGGTGGTGCTCCTCGACCAGACGCGGTTGCCCGCGGAAGAGGCCGAGCTGGTGTGTGCCGATGTGCCCGCGCTGGTGGAGGCGATCCGGACACTGGCGGTGCGGGGAGCACCGCTGCTGGGTATCGCGGGGGCTTACGGCGTGGCTCTCGCCGCGGTACGGGGTCAGGACGTGGACGCTGCCGCGGAGCTGCTGGAGCAGGCGCGGCCCACCGCGGTGAACCTCGGCTACGGCGTACGGCGGGCCGCCGGGGCGTACCGCACGGCGATCGGGAAGGGGGCAGGTCCCGAGCAGGCGGCGGCGGGGGCGCTGATGGAGGCGAGGGCCCTGCACCGGGAGGACGCCGAGGCGAGCGGCCGCATGGCGAGGTTCGGGCTCGCCCTCCTGGACGAGCTGCTGCCCGACGGCGGGCATCAGCTGCTGACCCACTGCAACACGGGGGCGCTTGTCTCGGGAGGCGAGGGAACGGCCTTCGCGGTGGCGCTCGGCTTGCACCGGGCGGGCCGGCTGAGGCGGCTGTGGGTCGACGAGACCCGCCCGCTGCTCCAGGGGGCCAGGCTGACCGCGTACGAGGCGGCTCGCAACGGCATGGCGTACAGCGTGCTCACGGACAACGCCGCGGGGTCACTGTTCGCGGCGGGTGAGGTGGACGCCGTACTCATCGGGGCGGACCGGATCGCCGCGGACGGCTCCGTGGCCAACAAGGTGGGGAGTTATCCGCTGGCGGTGCTCGCGAAGTATCACCACGTACCGTTCATCGTGGTGGCCCCGACCACGACCGTGGATCTGGCCACCGCGGACGGGGAGTCGATCACCGTGGAGCAGAGATCCGAACGGGAAGTGACTGAGGTCACATTTTCCCGCTTCGGGGCGGCCGGCCGGGAAACGGGTGGCGTGATCGTGGCACCACAGGGATCCCCGGCGTACAACCCCGCCTTCGACATCACACCGCCGGAGCTGGTCACGGCGATCGTCACGGAGGAGGGCGTAATCTCCCCGGTCACAGGGGTCGGGCTGGCAGAGCTGTGTGCCAGGTCATCGCAGATAACGATTAGCTAATGGGATGATGTCGATTATGAAGGGACGCGTCCTTGTCGTCGACGACGACACCGCACTGGCCGAGATGCTCGGCATTGTGCTGCGTGGTGAGGGGTTCGAGCCGTCGTTCGTAGCGGACGGCGACAAGGCACTTGCTGCATTTCGTGAGGCGAAGCCGGACCTGGTTCTGCTCGATCTCATGCTGCCCGGTAGGGACGGCATCGAGGTCTGCAGGCTGATCAGGGCCGAGTCGGGTGTGCCGATCGTCATGCTCACTGCCAAGAGCGACACGGTTGACGTGGTGGTGGGCCTGGAGTCCGGGGCCGACGACTACATCGTCAAACCGTTCAAACCTAAGGAGTTGGTTGCCCGGATCAGGGCACGTTTGCGGAGGTCCGAGGAGCCGGCACCGGAGCAGCTCACCATTGGTGATCTGGTCATAGACGTGGCCGGGCACTCGGTGAAGCGGGACGGGCAGTCCATCGCCCTGACCCCGCTGGAGTTCGACCTGCTGGTCGCGCTCGCTCGTAAGCCGTGGCAGGTCTTCACCCGTGAGGTACTGCTTGAGCAGGTGTGGGGATACCGCCATGCCGCTGACACCCGGCTGGTGAACGTCCATGTCCAGCGTCTGCGCTCCAAGGTCGAGAAGGACCCGGAGCGGCCGGAGATCGTGGTGACGGTCCGCGGCGTCGGCTACAAGGCCGGACCGAGCTGACATGTCCCTGGGTAGCGCTGCTCCGAAGCCCGGGGAGCCGGGAGTCCGTGCGGAGCGGGCTGCCGGCCCAGGGCACACGCCGTCCCACGTCGGGCTCTTCCTGCAGGGCGGCCGGTTGTTCCAGAACCGGGCGCCCGGCGGGCCGGTGCCGCGACTGCTGATGCGCTGGGTGCGGCGTCCGCTGCTGCCGGCGGTGCGGCTGTGGCGGCGCAACCTCCAGCTGCGGGTCGTCGCGGGCACGCTGCTGATGTCGCTCGGTGTGGTGCTGCTGCTGGGCCTGGTCGTGATCGGGCAGGTGCGCAACGGCCTGCTGGACGCGAAGGGCAAGGCCGCGCAGACACAGGCGGCGGGCGGGTTCGCGGCCGCCCAGGAGAAGGCCAACGCGCCGGTCACCCCTGCTCCCGGGCAGGGCGGCGATGCCGCGGACGGCACGACGGCCAACAACTCCTGGCGGACCGAGCTGGTCGACCAGCTCGCCAGTGGCGGGAAGAACGCCTTCAATGTCGTGGCGCTCAGCGCCGACGAGGGCTCCCGTGCGCCCAGAGGCTCGGGCAGCGTCGAGGCGGCGAGCATCCCGCAGAGCCTCCGCGAGTCCGTGAACAAGGGCCCCGGAGCGTTCCAGACGTACTCCCTGATCCGTTACGCGAACGGACAGGAGTCGCAGCCCGGTCTCGTCGTGGGCAAGCGGCTGTACGACATCGACCGCAACCCCTACCAGCTGTACTACCTCTTCCCGCTGACGCAGGAGGAGAAGTCGCTGACCCTGGTCAAGGGCACCCTGGCCACCGCTGGTCTGTTCGTGGTCGTGCTGCTCGGGGCCATCGCCTGGTTCGTGGTGCGCCAGGTCGTCACGCCCGTCCGCATGGCGGCCGGAATCGCCGAACGGCTCTCCGCAGGCCGGCTCCAGGAACGGATGAAGGTCACCGGCGAGGACGACATCGCCCGCCTCGGCGAGGCCTTCAACAAGATGGCCCAGAGCCTTCAGCTGAAGATCCAGCAGCTGGAGGAGCTCTCCCGGATGCAGCGGCGGTTCGTCTCGGACGTCTCGCACGAGCTGCGCACACCCCTGACGACGGTACGGATGGCCGCCGATGTCATCCATGAGGCACGCGTCGACTTCGACCCCGTCACGGCGCGCTCCGCGGAGCTGCTCGGTGATCAGCTCGACCGGTTCGAGTCGCTGCTCTCCGATCTGCTGGAGATCAGCCGGTTCGACGCGGGAGCCGCGGCACTGGAGGCCGAGCCGATAGACCTGCGACAGGTCGTGCGGCGGGTGATCGGTGGCGCCGAGCCGCTGGCCGAGCGCAAGGGCACCCGGATCAGGGTGGCCGGTGACGAGCAGCCGGTGATAGCGGAGGCCGACGCACGACGCGTCGAGCGGGTCCTGCGCAACCTGGTCGTCAACGCCGTCGAGCACGGTGAGGGCCGCGATGTCGTGGTGCGGATGGGGGTGGCCGGCGGCGCGGTCGCGGTAGCCGTCCGGGACTACGGGGTGGGCCTGAAGCCCGGCGAGGCGACCCGGGTGTTCAACCGTTTCTGGCGGGCCGACCCGGCCCGTGCACGCACGACCGGCGGCACCGGCCTCGGGCTGTCGATCGCCGTCGAGGACGCCCGGCTGCACGGCGGCTGGCTCCAGGCCTGGGGCGAACCCGGCGGCGGCTCACAGTTCCGGCTGACACTGCCGCGTACCGCGGACGAGCCGCTGAGAGGTTCACCGATACCGCTGGAGCCCGAGGACTCGCGGCGCAACCGGGAGAGCCGGGAGCGAGCGGCCGCGGCCCCCGCGCAGGCCACGGGCAGCGAGCACCGGCTGATGGCCGTGCCCTCCCAGCCGGCCGGCGCCGACCGCTCATCGCTGCCTGCCCACGCACCCGCGAACGCCCGGACCGCACCGGTCTCGGTGCACCCGGCGGCACTGCCGGGCAACGGCGCGCGGGTGGTGCCGCGACCCGCCGGGGAGCGCCCCGGCTCCAACGACTCCCCGGGACAGGATCCCGGGCGGGAGGACACGACTCGTGGGCACTGACCGTCATCAGGGCGGCCCCGGACGTGCGGCGGGGCTGACCGTGCTGCTGGGCTGCGGCGCACTGCTGCTCACCGCGTGCGGTTCGATGCCCGTCACCGGGGACGTCAAGGCCGTGGACGCCTCGCAGCCCGGCGACTCCCAGGTGCAGGTGTACGCGGTCGCGCCGCGTGACGGTGCCACTCCGAACGAGGTGGTCGACGGTTTCCTGGAGTCGATGACCAGTGATGACTCCGATTTCCGGACGACGCGCAAATACCTCACCCCGGAGGCGTCGAAGTCCTGGAAGCCGAGTGCGCTCACCACCGTGCTGGCCAAGGCGCCGAACCGGAGCGACCGCCCGGTCCACGAGAGCGACCGCAGCACCACCGAGGTCAGCTACACGCTGTCCGGCGAGAAGGTGGCGACGGTCGACGAGCAGAAGGCGTACCAGCCGCTGGCTCCGGTGGACTACGCCAGCACCCTCCATCTGGTGCGGCGCAACGGCCCGGACGGCAAGGAGTGGCGCATCGACACCGTGCCGGACGGCCTGGTGCTCGGGCAGTCGGACTTCAAGCGGCTCTACCGTTCCGTCAACAAGTTCTACTTCGCCACCGGGCTGTCCGAGGCGAAGTCCACACTCGTCGCCGACCCCGTCTACATCCGTAACCGGACGGACCCCACCACCGGCATGGACACCGTGACGCAGGCGGTCCGCAGCCTCCTGGGGGGCCCGACCGACTGGCTGCGGCCGGTGGTCGCATCACGCTTCCCCGCCGGGACGGCGCTGCGCAAGGACGTCATCTCGCTGACGCCCGACGACCGCAACGTACTGAAGGTCCCGCTCAACAAGAAGGCGGACGGGACCGGCCAGCGCTCCTGCCGGATGATGGCCTCCCAGGTGCTCTTCACTCTCCGGGACCTGACCTCGGCGCGGGTCGAGCAGGTGGAGCTGCAGCGCTCGGACGGTTCGCCGTTGTGCGTGCTCGGCTCGGACCAGGCGGAGGAGTACGCCCCCGACGGCTCGTCCGGCGGGCCCGACAGCCAGTACTTCGTCGACGCCAAGGGGCATGTGCAGCGCATTCCGGGGAGCACCAAGGGCAGCGGAGAACCGGAGGCGGTGCCAGGCCCGTTCGGTTCCGGTGCGGCGCGGGTGAGCGAGGTGGGCGTGGCCCGCGACGAGCAGTTGGCCGCGGCGCTCTCGCAGAACCGTGACGCGCTCTACGTGGCCTCCATCACCGAGGACGGCCAGCTGCCTGCCCCGGCGGTGACGAGTACGGCCAGTGGTGCGGCGGACCGTCTGACGGCGCCCAGCTGGGACGGCAGGGGCGACCTCTGGGTCGCCGACCGGGACCCGGACAACCCCAGGCTGCTGCGGCTGGCCGGTGGTGCGGGCAAGCCGCAGGAGGTCACGGTGCCCAGTCTGAACGGCAGCCGGATCAAGGGGCTGCGGCTGTCCTCGGACGGAGTGCGTATCGCGCTGCTGCTGACGAGCGACGGCCACACGACGCTGAAGATCGGCCGGATCGAGCGCCATGGCCCGCAGGACAAGCAGCAGATCTCCGTGGTGGACCTGCGCCAGGCCGCGCCGCAGCTCGCGGACGTGACCGCGATGTCGTGGTCGGGCGGCAGCCGTCTCGTGGTGGTCGGCAAGGAGCAGGGCGGCGTGCAGCAGGTCCGCTATGTGCAGGCGGACGGCTCGACCCCCTCCTCGGGCGTGCTGCCCGGGGTGAACCAGGTGCGGGCGATCGCCGCGGCGGACGACGAGCAGTTGCCGCTGATGGCGGACACGCAGGGCGACGGGATAGTGAAACTGCTGCCCGGGGACAACTGGCAGACGGTCCTCAAGGAGGGCTCGGCGCTGGTCTACCCGGGCTGACGCCCGGAACGCGTCCGGGCCCGTCCGGCCGAGCGCGTCCGCCGCCGGCGCGGGCCCCGGACAGGTTTTCCACAGGGGTGGTCGGGCGGCTCCGTCGGGGGCACAGTGGAGTCATGCGCGGGTGGTGGCGGGAGATCACCGGACTGGTCCTGCCAGTGGCCTGTGGGGGCTGCGGCAGACCGCGGACCGAGCTGTGCGAGGAGTGTGCCGCACAGCTCCACGGCGGGCCGCCCCGCCGGGTGAGACCTGACCCGGAGCCGGCCGGTCTGCCCGCGGTGCACGCAGCCGCCGGCTACGAGAACGCGGTACGGGCGCTGCTGCTGGCCCACAAGGAGCGAGGTGCGCTGGGCCTGGCCGGGGCACTCGGCAAGGCGCTGGCGGGCGCCGTGCGGGCCGGGGCGGGGCCACCGTCCGGTGGCGGACCGCTGCTGCTCGTGCCCGTGCCCTCCTCGCGCCGGGCCGTGGCGGCCCGAGGACACGATCCGACCCGCCGGATCGCCCTGGCGGCCGCGGCGGAACTGCGGCGTGCGGGCACCCCGGCCAGAGTGGCCGCGGTGCTGCGGCAGCGGCGTCCGGTGGCCGACCAGTCGGGGCTCGGGGCCGGGGACCGCCTGGCCAATCTCGCGGGGGCGCTGCAGGTGGTGGCCGGGGGTGCGCGGCTGCTGTCCGACGGGCGGGTGGTGCTGGTCGACGACCTGCTCACGACGGGGGCCTCGCTGGCCGAGGCGGCACGGGCGATCGGCCGCGCAGGCGGGCAGGCGCGCACCGGTCCGGGAGCGTGCCGCGCGGCCGTTGTCGCAGTATCTCCGTCCGCCTTCGAAATAAACCGGAACTGGAAGTGAACTTGCATCGTTGCAGGTAGTGAGTGGGTAAAAGGACCTGAACGGAGGTACGTGCGAGTAGCGGGTGCCGACAGGTGGCCGAGCAGGCTATGTTCGGTTGTGAGGAATGGTGAATGCCAGACCTCGGCGAATGCACCACCAGGTTTCGGGCAGGTGACCCACCAGCAGTTCAGAATCCGGAAATTCGGTGGGGTGCAGACCTCGCCGCCGGGGGAGGAGGAGGTGGAACCCACCGAGTCCGCGGCTCCGGTTACCACCGGGGCCTGGTGCAAAAGGGAGATGCTCCGCCGCTGAGCGGAGCGATCCGGGAACGGAGTTCTGCGTGGACATCGTCGTCAAGGGCCGCAAGACCGAGGTGCCCGAGCGGTTCCGCAAGCACGTGGCCGAGAAGCTGAAGCTGGACAAGATCCAGAAGTTCGACGGCAAGGTGATCAGCCTCGACGTGGAGGTGTCCAAGGAGCCGAATCCCCGTCAGGCCGACCGTTCCGACCGGGTGGAGATCACGCTCCGCTCGCGTGGACCGGTCATCAGGGCGGAAGCGGCCGCAGGCGACCCGTACGCAGCGCTGGATCTGGCCACCGGCAAGCTGGAGGCCAGGCTGCGCAAGCAGCACGACAAGCGCTACAGCCGTCGCGGTTCGGGCCGTACCCCGGCCGCTGAGGTCGCCGAAGTAGTGCCGGAAGCGGCTTCGTTCAACGGCGACGGCGAGCTGATCGCCGACGAAGTGACGAAGCCCGTGCCCACCACCAGGATCGGCTCGCTCGAGGTGCAGGGCGAAGGACCGCTGGTGATGCGCGAGAAGACGCACGTCGCGGCACCCATGTCGCTCGACCAGGCGCTCTACGAGATGGAACTGGTCGGACACGACTTCTATCTGTTCGTCGACTCCGACACGAAGGAGCCGAGTGTCGTCTACCGGCGGCACGCGTACGACTACGGCGTCATCCACCTGAGGACCGACCCGCTGGCCGCCGACGAGGCGGGCGGCGCGGGCGGGGCGCTCGGCGGCTGACACCACCGCTCCGTGGTGCCCCTGGAGCGCCTTGTGCGCCCCCAGGGGCACCCGCGTGCGACCACTGGATCACCGCTCTGACGTCCAGGCATGAAATCATGGCAGCCCAAGCCAATCGGTGCTCTGTGAACTGCCGTTGGCGGACAGTTTGTGAACTTCAGGCCGTGGCCTTCAGGGGGAGGAACGATGGCGGACACCTTCGGGCCCGTGCGCGATGCGAATGATGCCGGCGCTGCTTCCGGTGCCCGCACCGGAACGGACGATGACAGTGGTTCCCGCAAGGAGCCGATCCGGGTCCTCGTGGTCGACGACCACGCCCTCTTCCGCAGGGGGCTGGAGATCGTCCTCGCGCAGGAGGAGGACATCCAGGTCGTCGGTGAGGCCGGGGACGGGTCGGAAGCGGTGGACAAGGCCGCCGATCTGCTGCCCGACATCGTGCTGATGGATGTACGGATGCCCAAACGCGGCGGCATCGAGGCCTGTACCGCCATCAAGGAGGTGGCCCCCAGCGCGAAGATCATCATGCTGACGATCAGCGACGAGGAGGCCGACCTCTACGATGCCATCAAGGCGGGCGCCACCGGCTACCTCCTCAAGGAGATCTCCACGGACGAGGTCGCCACCGCGATCCGCGCGGTCGCGGACGGGCAGTCCCAGATCAGCCCGTCCATGGCGTCGAAACTGCTCACCGAGTTCAAGTCGATGATCCAGCGGACCGACGAACGCCGGCTGGTGCCGGCGCCCCGGCTCACGGAGCGTGAGCTCGAAGTCCTCAAACTGGTTGCCACGGGCATGAACAATCGCGATATCGCGAAGGAGCTGTTCATTTCCGAGAACACCGTGAAGAACCACGTCCGCAACATTCTGGAGAAGCTCCAGCTGCACTCCAGGATGGAAGCCGTGGTCTATGCCATGCGGGAGAAAATCCTTGAGATCAGGTGACCGGGCCGGGTAAAGCCCTGGGAATGCCTGGGGTCATGCCAGGAGGCGGGCGATTTCCCGGGTGAGCGGTCCGCGCAGCTCCGGTGCGTCGACCCGCTCCAGCCGGACATCCGTGCAGCCGACCCAGGACGCCGCCTCGACCAGCGCCTCCGCCATCGGCGGCACGGCCTTCGGGCCCGCCAGGGAGGCCTGCCGGGCGACCAGCGTCGTCCCCTCGCGGGCCGGGTCGACCCGGCCCTGAAGCCTGCCGCCCGCCAGCAGGGGCATCGCGAAGTAGCCGTGGACCCGCTTGGGCTTGGGAACGTAGGCCTCCAGCCGGTGGGTGAAGCCGAAGATCCGCTCGGTCCGGGCCCGCTCCCAGACCAGCGAGTCGAACGGCGACAGCAGCGTCGTACGGTGCCGGCCGCGCGGCTCCGAGGCCAGCGCCGCCGGGTCGGCCCAGGCCGGCTTCGTCCAGCCGCGCACCGTCACCGGCACCAGGCCGGAGTCCGCGACCACCGCGTCGAACTGCTCGGCCCTGAGCCGGTGGTAATCGGCGATGTCCGCGCGCGTGCCCACGCCCAGCGACTGCCCGGCGAGTGCCACCAGCCGGCGCACGCACTCCGCGTCGTCCAGATCGTCGTGGAGCACCGAGGCGGGCAGGGCGCGCTCCGCCAGGTCGTAGACCCTCTTCCAGCCGCGCCGCTCGGTGCACACGACCTCGCCGTACATCAGGGCCCGCTCGACGGCGACCTTCGACGCCGACCAGTCCCACCACTCCCCGCCGTTCTTCGCGCCGCCCAGCTCCGTCGCCGTCAGCGGGCCCTCGGCGCTCAGCTGCTTGATGACCTTGTCGTACACGCCGTCCGGCAGGTCGTGGTGCCACTGCGGGCGGGAGCGGTAGGCGCGGCGGCGGAAGGCGAAGTGCGGCCACTCCTCGACCGGCAGGACGCACGCCGCGTGCGACCAGTACTCGAAGGCGCGGCCCCCCGACCAGTAGGCGTCCTCGACCGGGCGGCGGCCTACCGCGCCGAGGCGCGCGTACGGGATCAGCTCGTGCGACCGGGCGAGCACCGAGATCGTGTCGAGCTGGACGGCGCCGAGATGCCGCAGTACGCCCGGCACCCCGGCCCGGCGGTCCGGGGCACCGAGGAAGCCCTGAGCGCGCAGGGCGATCCTGCGGGCCTGGTCGGCGGAGAGTTCGACTGCGGGAGGCTGCACAGGCGTCATGCCTCGAACCCTAGAGGGCGGCACTGACAGTCCGGCCGGGCCTTCGCGATATTCAGGGGCGGACGGGGCCGCTCGCCGGGAGGTAGGCGCAGGTCCCCGGCAGGCCGAGGTCGGACGGGAGCAGCGCACCGGTCCACGTATCGCGGCGCACTCCCTTGTTGAGCAGTCCGGAGCGCTGGTCGCCCTCCATACGGAAGCCGGCCCGAAGGGCCACCGCCCGGGAGGGGATGTTGCCGGTCTCGGCCCGCCACTCCAGCCGGTCCCCGCCCAGAGAAGTGAAGGTCCAGTGCGCGGCGCGGCAGACCGCTTCCGTCATGTAGCCGCGGCCGCGGTGCTCGCCGGCGGTCCAGAAACCCACCTCGTAGGTGCCCGGCTGGTTGCGGCGGTTGATGCCCAGTGCACCGGTCAGGGCCCCGCCGTCACGCAGTACGACGGCGAAGTTGTACATGGAGTCGTCCTGCCAGCCGTCGGGCGAGAACTGCCTGGTGAAGAGCTCCGCGTCGGTGCGGCTGTAGGGCGAGGGGACGACCGTCCAGCGCTGGATGCCGGGGTCCTGACAGGCGGCGTACACCTCGTCCGCGTCGTCCGGGGCGAAGGGGCGCAGCAGCAGGCGGTCGGTGGCGAGGGTGATCGGTTCCATGTACGGATTGTGCTGACCGGGCGGGGAACGGGGCGAGCACTTTTCGGGCTTCCCGGCACCTTCGGCGCCCTTCGTCCGTTGATCCGGCAGGGCACTGCGAGCTCAAGGCAGTGGCAGCCCTCCCGGCGCGGCGGGGTCCTCGCTTACGATGGCCGTTGCGGTGGGGCCCACCTGCCGTGCCCGCGCCAGAGTCCATAACACGACCCAGTGCCAGGCCCGACCGGCAAGGAGACCAGCCTCAGTGTCCGTCTTCAACAAGCTCATGCGTGCAGGCGAAGGCAAGATCCTGCGCAAACTGCACCGCATCGCGGACCAGGTCAGCTCCATCGAAGAGGACTTCGTCAACCTCTCCGACGCCGAGCTGCGGGCGCTCACCGACGAGTACAAGGAACGGTACGCGGACGGCGAGAGCCTGGACGACCTGCTTCCCGAAGCATTCGCGACCGTCCGTGAGGCCGCCAAGCGAGTCCTCGGACAGCGCCACTACGACGTTCAGATGATGGGCGGCGCAGCCCTGCACCTCGGCTATGTGGCCGAGATGAAGACCGGTGAGGGCAAGACCCTGGTCGGCACGCTGCCCGCGTATCTCAACGCGCTCTCCGGCAAGGGCGTGCACCTGATCACGGTCAACGATTATCTGGCCGAGCGTGACTCGGAGATGATGGGCCGGGTCCACAAGTTCCTCGGACTGGACGTCGGCTGCATCATCGCCAACATGACGCCGGCCCAGCGCCGTGAGCAGTACGGCTGCGACATCACGTACGGCACGAACAACGAGTTCGGTTTCGACTACCTCCGCGACAACATGGCGTGGTCGCAGGACGAGCTCGTCCAGCGTGGCCACAACTTCGCGATCGTCGACGAGGTCGACTCGATCCTGGTCGACGAGGCCCGTACCCCGCTGATTATCTCCGGTCCCGCCGACCAGGCCACCAAGTGGTACGGCGACTTCGCCAAGCTGGTCACCCGGCTGACCAAGGGCGAGGCGGGCAACCCGCTCAAGGGCATCGAGGAGACCGGCGACTACGAGGTCGACGAGAAGAAGCGGACCGTCGCGATCCACGAGCCCGGTGTCGCGAAGGTGGAGGACTGGCTCGGCATCGAGAACCTCTACGAGTCGGTGAACACTCCCCTCGTCGGGTACCTCAACAACGCCATCAAGGCCAAGGAACTCTTCAAGAAGGACAAGGACTACGTCGTCATCGACGGCGAAGTCATGATCGTCGACGAGCACACCGGCCGTATCCTCGCCGGCCGCCGCTACAACGAGGGCATGCACCAGGCGATCGAGGCGAAGGAAGGGGTGGACATCAAGGACGAGAACCAGACGCTCGCCACGATCACCCTGCAGAACTTCTTCCGCCTCTACGGCAAGCTCTCCGGCATGACCGGTACGGCGATGACCGAGGCCGCCGAGTTCCACCAGATCTACAAGCTCGGCGTGGTGCCGATCCCGACCAACCGGCCGATGGTCCGGGCCGACCAGTCGGACCTGATCTACCGCACCGAGGTCGCGAAGTTCGCCGCCGTCGTCGACGACATCGCGGAGAAGCACGAGAAGGGCCAGCCGATCCTGGTCGGCACCACCTCGGTCGAGAAGTCCGAGTACCTCTCGCAGCAGCTCTCCAAGCGTGGCGTGCAACACGAGGTCCTCAACGCCAAGCAGCACGACCGGGAGGCGCCGATCATCGCGCAGGCCGGCCGCAAGGGCGCCGTCACGGTCGCGACGAACATGGCGGGCCGCGGTACCGACATCAAGCTGGGCGGCAACCCCGACGACCTGGCCGAGGCCGATCTGCGTCAGCGCGGACTCGACCCGGTCGAGCACGTCGAGGAGTGGGCGGCCGCGCTGCCCGCGGCGCTGGAGAAGGCCGAGCAGGCGGTGAAGGCCGAGCACGACGAGGTCAAGGACCTCGGCGGGCTCTACGTCCTGGGCACCGAGCGGCACGAGTCGCGCCGTATCGACAATCAGCTGCGCGGTCGTTCCGGCCGTCAGGGCGACCCGGGCGAGTCCCGCTTCTACCTGTCGCTGGGCGACGACCTGATGCGCCTGTTCAAGGCGCAGATGGTCGAGCGCGTGATGTCGATGGCCAACGTGCCGGACGACGTCCCGATCGAGAACAAGATGGTGACGCGGGCGATCGCGTCGGCCCAGTCGCAGGTCGAGCAGCAGAACTTCGAGACGCGTAAGAACGTCCTGAAGTACGACGAGGTGCTCAACCGGCAGCGTGAGGTCATCTACGGCGAGCGGCGCCGGGTGCTCGAGGGCGAGGACCTCCAGGACCAGATCCGTCACTTCATGGACGACACGATCGACGACTACATCCGCCAGGAGACGGCGGAAGGGTTCGCCGAGGAGTGGGACCTGGACCGGCTGTGGGGCGCGTTCAAGCAGCTCTACCCGGTGAAGGTCACGGTCGTCGAGCTGGAGGAGGCCGCCGGGGATCTCGCCGGGGTCACCGCGGAGTTCATCGCGGATTCCGTCAAGGACGACATCCACGAGCAGTACGACGAGCGTGAGAAGACGCTCGGCTCCGACATCATGCGTGAGCTGGAGCGGCGCGTGGTGCTGTCCGTGCTGGACCGCAAGTGGCGTGAGCACCTCTACGAGATGGACTATCTCCAGGAGGGCATCGGCCTGCGGGCCATGGCGCAGAAGGACCCGCTGGTCGAGTACCAGCGCGAGGGCTTCGACATGTTCAACGCCATGATGGAGGGCATCAAGGAGGAGTCCGTCGGCTACCTCTTCAACCTGGAGGTCCAGGTCGAGCAGCAGGTCGAGGAGGTGCCGGTGCAGGACTCGGAGACCTCGCTCACCAAGGAGGACGCCGTTCCGGCCGCGCGTCCGGAGATCCGGGCGAAGGGGCTCGACGCTCCGCAGCGTCCGGACCGGCTGCACTTCTCCGCTCCCACGGTGGACGGGGAGGGCGGTGTCGTCGAGGGCGACTTCTCCAACGTCGACGGTGACGCGGTCGGAGCGGGTGCGGAGTCCGACGGGCTCACCCGGGCTGAGCGGCGCAAGGCGCAGAAGAGTGGGGGCGGTGGGCGGCGCCGCAAGAAGTAGCGCGCGCTGATCGCTGGATCACGGCCGGGGCCGGGCACCGTTTGGGTGTCCGGCCCCGGCCGTTGTTTGGGGTGGGGTGGGGTGGGGGTGCGGTGGGGGCTGGGGTGTGCTGCGGGTAGTGGGGCGCGGGTGGGGTGCGCCTGCGGCGGGCGTTGTCCCCTACCCGCCCCTTCCCGTAACCGGGGCTCCGCCCCGGACCCCGCTCCTCAATCGCCGGAGGGGCTGGGAGTACGCGGGGGGCGGGCTGGAAGGGGGCAGGGCGGAGGGGGCGCGTGGTGGGTTGGGAAGTGGTCGGAGGGGGACGGACGGCGGGCCGGCAGGGGTGGACCGGAGCGGGGTGGCCGGGAGGACCGGGGAGGGGGTGGGCCGGAGAAGGGCGGGCCGGGAGGGCTGGGCCGGAGAGGTGTGGCCGGTACGGGTAGCCGGGAGGGCCGAGGAGGGGCTGGGCCGGAAAGGGAGAAGAGCGGGCCGGTACGGGTGGCCGGTAGGGCTGGGCCAGAGAGGGGCGGCCCAGGAGGGCTGGGCCGGAGAGGTGTGGCCGGTAGGGCTGGGGAGAGCTCCCGGGCAGGGATGGCGGGTTCGGAGGGTCCGCGCAGGGTGGGCGTAGGCACTGGAAGGGGCTGTGTGCGGTTGTGGGGGCCTGTGGGTGGGTGGGGTGAGGGATTGGGTGGTTTGGGCTGCGGTCGGGCTTGTGGGGGCCGACGGGGGGCTTGGGTCGGTTGTCGGTCCGCTGGAGGTTGGCATCGGTCTGCCGGTCTGCCGGTCTGCGTGCGTCGTGGGGAGTGGTGCTGGGCTCGGCCCCTGGGTTGGGGCGAGCCCGGCACTGCTTCGGTCAGGGGTGGCGGGCTTGGCCCCTGGGTTGGGGCGAGCCCGGCACTGCTTCGGTCAGGGGTGGCGGGCCGGGGTGCTGCCCAGTTCCACCGCCGCGCAGCGCCAGCGGAGGTCGGGGCCCTGTTCCAGGCGGAAGGCCATGGCCCGGACCTGTTCGCCCGCCGCGATGCTCGCGCAGGCCTCGACCACGCCGGGGGCCGGCTGGGCGCCGCGGCACATGCGGATCACCGGGCGGGCGCCGCGGCTCCGGAGCGGGGTGGCGGGGGCCAGTTCGGCGAGCTGGTCGTAGGCCTCGCCGATGGTGTGGCCGAGCATCCAGTGGACGGGGCGCTGGCCGCTGAGTACGGCCAGGAGGCGTTCCGCGAACCACTGGTGGGGGCGGACGCGCCGGGGTGTCCGGAGGCGTTGCGAGGGGACGGTCTCGGGCCTGCGTGCGTCGTGCCGTCCGGCGGGCCGGGTCCTGTTCATGGTCACTGCTCATCGCCCCCGTGCTCAGAGGCCCGGCAAATACCGGGCGGTAACTTCTGCTGTGGATCTTCTACGGGGGTGGCGGACCGGCCGCAAGCGCCCCTGGGGCCGGGGGAGCGGGCCCGGAATTCACCTATCCGGGTGGTGGACCGGGTCCGGAGAGGGGTGCGGGGGCGGGGTGGGCAGGGTGAGGGGCGGTTGCCGGGTGGACGGGGCGGGGGCGGGACACGTAACCCCAAAGGGGGACGCCGCACGTATCCTGAGGGCGTCTCCGACTACGAAAGCGGCCAAGCCATGCGCGTGTACGTCCCCCTGACCCTCTCCGGGCTCGCAGCGGCGCACCGGGCGGGCGAACTGGGCCCCGGCCCGCTCACCGCCTACGCGGTGACCCCCGGACTGCGCGAGTGGTACGTCTCCGACGACATCGAGGAGCTGGAGTACGCGGCGCTCAACCGGGCCGCCTCCGCGTCGCTGCGGCTGATCGCCGGGGATCCCGGCGCCGCCCGCCGTCGCGTCGTCGTCGCGGTCGATGTGCCGGACGGGGACGCGGTCGCCGACCCGGACCACATCCTGGACGCCTCCTCGCTCGGTGAGGTCACGATCGCCTCCGCGGTGGCGCTGGCGAAGGCGGCCGCGGTGCACGTCGACGCGGACGAGGCGGACAAGGACGTCACGGCGGCCGCGGCCGCGCTGGGGGCGGCGGACCTCGGCGACGACGACGCGCAGTTCACCGTGGACGGCGCCGAGGACCACGAGCTGCTGTGGTTCGGCATCCAGGAGATCCCGAACCTGATCGGCTGAGGGCCGTCGCCTCGTCGTCTGTCAGTGGCTGCGGGTATTTTTCTTGGCATGGGGACGCAGGGGAAGTACCGCACACATCTGGTCTGGGACTGGAACGGCACGCTGCTCGACGACAACACCGCGGTCGTCGGCGCGACGAACGCCGCGTTCGGGGAGGTCGGCGTGGCGCCGATCAGCCTGGGGCAGTACCGGGAGATGTACTGCATACCGATACCCCGGTTCTACGAACGGCTGATGGGCCGGCTGCCCACCGAGGCCGAGTGGGACCAGATGGACCTGGTCTTCCACCGCCACTACACCGAGCAGCGCGGGAGCTGCGGGCTGACCGCGGGCGCCGCGGAACTGCTCGCGCAGTGGCAGCAGGCCGGCCGGAGCCAGTCCCTGCTGAGCATGTACGGGCACGACGAGCTGGTCCCCGTGGTGCGCGGATACGGCATAGAGCGGCATTTCGTACGCGTCGACGGCCGCACCGGGCGCTCCGGCGGCAGCAAGGCTCAGCACATGGAGCGGCATTTCGCGGCACTGGACGGGATATCCGCAGAGCACGCGGTGATCATCGGTGACGCCGTGGACGACGCGGTGGCGGCCGCCCACGTCGGCGCGAGGGCGGTGCTCTACACCGGTGGTTCGCACAGCCGGGCCAGCCTGGAGGCGGCCGGGGTGCCCGTCGTGGACACCCTGGCCGAAGCGGCGGACCTGGCCCTGCAGCTCGCCGCGTAGCGGCGGGAGCGCCGGCGGCCGGGCCCGGTCGTCAGGTGACCGGGGCCTTCGCGCGGAGCACGGTCAGGAACTCCCGCATCCAGGCCGAGTGGTCCGGCCAGGCGCGGGACGAGACCAGGGAGCCGTCCACCACGACCTCGTTGTCCTGGAAGTCGGCTCCGGCCGACTCCATGTCCGGTTCCAGCGCGGGGTAGGCCGTGACCCGGCGGCCCTTCAGCGCGCCCGCCGCGGCGGTCATCAGCGGGCCGTGGCAGATCTGGGCCACCGGGCGCTCCGTGTCGAAGAACGCCTTGAGGATCTCGCGCAGCCGGGCGTCGTTGCGGAGGTACTCGGGGGCGCGCCCGCCCGGGACGACCAGGGCCGCGTAGTCGTCCGGGTCGACCTCGTCGAACGCCAGGTCGGCGGGCCAGGTGTAGCCGGGCTTCTCCGTGTACGTGTCGAAACCGGGCTCGAAGTCGTGGACCACGAAGCGGAGCGTCTTGCGGGCGGGGGCGGCGATGTGGACCTCGTACCCCTCCTCCAGGAGCCGCTGGTACGGGTAGAGGACTTCCAGGGACTCGGCGGCGTCGCCGGTGACGATGAGGATCTTCGGTGCCATGGCGGGGCTCCCACGGTTCGTCGGCCAGTTGTGGATCAGCGGTTCCGGGTGCCGGTTCCGGCTACCGGGCCGGATACCAGAGTGCGGCAGCACGGCTCCGCGCGCTGTCCAGAGTGTCAAAGTCCGGGGCTTTCTTTTGTACACATACGGCTCGTGACGGTTACCGGGGCGGGGGAGATAGCCTGGACCCCGTGATCAGCGCGATAGCCCTCGGGGGCAGCGAAGCCCCCGGCCTGCGCCCGGAGTGCCACAGCACCCGGGCTCCGACTGATCCCCCCAGCCCGGTCCGACTGCCAAAAATGGCTAATAAGGTCCCGGGCATCTCTCATTGCGGCATAGCGTCGACGCAGACCGACCGTCACATGGGGGGTGGGAGAAGAAGCGGGGCTGGGTGCGTGCAGCTGCACGGCGGAGGATTGAGGCATGGCGGAGCCATGGTGATTGACGACAACGCCGCAGATGCGCGTGCCGAGCCCCGCGACGCCGCCCTCCCATGTGACGGTCGGTCTCGGACCGGAAACCCCGTGTCGTGGCGGTACGTCGTCTTTTACACCTACGTCACGCAACGGCGCGCGACAGGAGCCAGAGGACATGCAGACCAAGCTGGACGAAGCCAAGGCCGAGCTGCTCGCACGGGCCGCCAAGGTAGCTGACAACAGTCCGGGCGGTGGTGTCGGCGGGCCGGGCGGTGCCCCCCGGGTGCGCGTTGCGGCCACCGGGGCCGACAACGGCGACGGGGCCGGGCAGGAGCGTCCGGGCCAGGACGTACTGCTCGCCTACCTCCAGCGCTACTACCTCCACACCGCTCCGGAGGACATCGGCGGCCGGGACCCGGTTGACGTCTTCGGCGCCGCCTCCTCGCACTACCGCCTCGCGGAGAACCGCCCGCAGGGCACGGCGAACGTCCGGGTGCACACCCCGACCGTCGAGGAGAACGGCTGGACGTGCACGCACACGGTCGTCGAGGTCGTCACGGACGACATGCCCTTCCTGGTCGACTCCGTCACCAATGAGCTGTCCCGCCAGGGGCGCGGCATCCACGTCGTGATCCACCCGCAGGTCATCGTCCGGCGCGATGTGGCCGGCAAGCTGATCGAGGTCCTCACCGACGGCGCCGGCATCTCGACCGGTCCGCAGAACGGGCGCAAGAACGCCAAGGGGGCCAAGGACGCCAAGGCCGAGCTCCCGCACGACGCGCTCGTCGAGTCCTGGATCCACGTCGAGATCGACCGCGAGTCCGACCGCGCCGATCTCAAGCAGATGCAGGCCGACCTGCTGCGCGTGCTGTCCGACGTACGGGAGACCGTCGAGGACTGGGAGAAGATGCGCGACGCCGCGCTGCGCATCGCCGACGACCTGCCCGGCGAACCGCTCGACGACCTCGCCGACGACGAGGTGAACGAGGCCAGGGAGCTGCTGCGCTGGCTCGCGGCCGACCACTTCACCTTCCTCGGCTACCGCGAGTACGAGCTGAAGGACTCCGACGCGCTGGCCGCCGTACCCGGCACCGGCCTCGGCATCCTGCGCTCCGACCCGCACCACACCGAGGACGAGGCGCACCCGGTCAGCCCGTCCTTCGACCGGCTGCCCGCCGACGCCCGCGCCAAGGCCCGGGAGCACAAGCTCCTCATCCTGACCAAGGCCAACAGCCGGGCGACCGTGCACCGCCCCAGCTACCTCGACTACGTCGGCGTGAAGAAGTTCGACGCCGAGGGCAACGTCATCGGTGAGCGCCGCTTCCTGGGACTGTTCTCGTCCGCCGCCTACACCGAGTCCGTGCGCCGGGTGCCCGTCGTCCGCCGCAAGGTGGCCGAGGTGCTGGAGGGCGCGGGCTTCACGTACAACAGCCACGATGGCCGGGACCTGCTGCAGATCCTGGAGACGTACCCGCGCGACGAGCTGTTCCAGACGCCGCCCGACCAGCTGCGCTCCATCGTCACCTCGGTGCTCTACCTCCAGGAGCGGCGCCGGCTCCGGCTCTACCTGCGCCAGGACGAGTACGGGCGCTACTACTCCGCGATCGTCTACCTGCCGCGCGACCGGTACACCACCGGCGTACGCCTGCGGCTGATCGACATCCTCAAGGAGGAGCTGAACGGCACCAGCGTCGACTTCACCGCCTGGAACACCGAATCGATCCTCTCCAGGCTGCACTTCGTTGTCCGCGTCGCCCCCGGCAGCGAGCTGACCGCCCTCACCGACGCCGAGGCCGACCGCATCGAGGCCCGGCTCGTCGAGGCCGCCCGCTCCTGGGCCGACGGATTCCAGGAGGCGCTGAACGCCGAGTGCGGCGAGGAGCGCGCGGCCGAACTGCTGCGCCAGTACGGGCACTCGTTCCCCGAGGGTTACAAGGCCGACCACTCGGCGCGTGCCGCCGTGGCCGACCTGGTCCACCTCGAAGCCCTCAAGGAGAACGAGCGGGACTTCGCCCTCAGCCTGTACGAGCCGGTCGGCTCCGTCCCCGGCGAGCGCCGCTTCAAGATCTACCGGACCGGTGAGCAGGTCTCCCTGTCCGCCGTCCTGCCGGCGCTCCAGCGCCTCGGCGTCGAGGTCGTCGACGAGCGCCCGTACGAGCTGCGCTGCGCGGACCGTACGCACGCCTGGATCTACGACTTCGGGCTGCGGATGCCGCAGGGCACGGGCAACGGCGGCTACCTGGCCGACGACGCCCGCGAGCGGTTCCAGGAGACCTTCGCCGCCGTCTGGACCGGTGAGGCCGAGAACGACGGCTTCAACGCCCTGGTGCTCAGCGCCGGTCTGAACTGGCGCCAGGCGATGGTGCTGCGCGCCTACGCGAAGTACCTGCGCCAGGCCGGATCGACCTTCAGCCAGGACTACATGGAGAGCACTCTCCAGAACAACGTCCACACCACCCGGCTGCTGGTCTCGCTCTTCGAGGCCCGGATGTCCCCGGAGCGCCAGAGCGCGGGCACGGAGCTGACCGACGGGCTCCTCGAAGAGCTCGACGGGGCCCTGGACCAGGTCGCCTCGCTCGACGAGGACCGCATCCTGCGGTCCTTCCTCACCGTCATCAAGGCCACCCTGCGCACCAACTTCTTCCAGCGCGCGGACAGCGGCAAGCCGCACAGCTACGTGTCGATGAAATTCGACCCGCAGTCCATCCCGGACCTCCCGGCCCCGCGCCCGGCGTTCGAGATCTGGGTCTACTCGCCCCGGGTCGAGGGCGTCCACCTGCGCTTCGGCAAGGTCGCCCGCGGCGGTCTGCGCTGGTCCGACCGGCGCGAGGACTTCCGTACGGAGATCCTCGGCCTGGTCAAGGCGCAGATGGTGAAGAACACCGTCATCGTCCCGGTCGGCGCCAAGGGCGGCTTCGTCGCCAAGCAGCTTCCCGACCCGGCCGCCGACCGTGACGCCTGGCTGGCCGAGGGCATCGCCTCCTACCGGACCTTCATCTCGGCGCTGCTCGACATCACCGACAACATGGTGGCCGGCGAGGTCGTGCACCCCAAGGGCGTCGTCCGGCACGACGAGGACGACACCTACCTCGTCGTCGCGGCCGACAAGGGCACCGCGAAGTTCTCCGACATCGCCAACGAGGTCGCCGTCGCGTACGGCTTCTGGCTGGGTGACGCGTTCGCCTCCGGCGGCTCGGCCGGCTACGACCACAAGGACATGGGCATCACCGCCCGCGGCGCCTGGGAGTCCGTCAAGCGGCACTTCCGGGAGCTCGGCCACGACACCCAGACCGAGGACTTCACCGTCGTCGGCGTCGGTGACATGTCGGGTGACGTGTTCGGCAACGGCATGCTGCTCTCCGAGCACATCCGGCTCGTCGCCGCCTTCGACCACCGGCACATCTTCATCGACCCGAAGCCGGACGCCGCCGTCTCGTACGCCGAGCGGCGCCGCCTCTTCGACCTGCCGCGCAGCTCCTGGGCCGACTACAAGAAGGAGCTGATCTCCGCGGGCGGTGGCATCCACCCGCGCAGCGCCAAGTCGATCCCCGTCAACGCGCACATCCGCGAGGCGCTCGGCATCGAGTCGGGGGTCACCAAGATGACGCCCGCCGACCTGATGCGGACGATCCTCCAGGCCCGCGTCGACCTGCTGTGGAACGGCGGCATCGGTACGTACATCAAGTCCTCCGCCGAGTCGAACGCGGACGTCGGCGACAAGGCCAACGACGCGATCCGCGTCAACGGCGAGGACCTGCGGGCCAGGGTCGTCGGTGAGGGCGGCAACCTCGGCGCCACCCAGCTCGGCCGGATCGAGTTCGCCCGTACCGGCGGCCGGATCAACACCGACGCGATCGACAACAGCGCCGGTGTCGACACCTCCGACCACGAGGTGAACATCAAGATCCTGCTCAACGGGCTGGTGCGGGACGGCGACATGACCGTCAAGCAGCGCAACAAGCTGCTGGCCGAGATGACCGAGGAGATCGGCCATCTGGTGCTGCGCAACAACTACGCGCAGAACACCGCTCTCGCCAACGCCGTGGCCCAGGCGCCCTCGCTGCTCCACGCCCACCAGCGCTTCATGCGCCGGCTGGGCCGCGACGGCCATCTCGACCGGGCGCTCGAGTTCCTGCCCACCGACCGGCAGATCCGCGAGCTGCTCAGCGCCGGCAAGGGGCTCAGCCAGCCCGAGCTGGCCGTGCTGCTCGCCTACACGAAGATCACCGCGGCGCAGGAGCTGATCGGCACCAGCCTGCCGGACGACGAGTACCTGCAGAAGCTGCTGCACGCCTACTTCCCGAGGCAGCTGCGCGAGCGGTTCCCCGAGGCGGTCGACGGGCACGCGCTGCGGCGCGAGATCATCACCACGGTGCTGGTCAACGACACGGTCAACAGCGGCGGATCGACGTTCCTGCACCGGCTCCGGGAGGAGACCGGCGCCTCGATCGAGGAGATCGTGCGGGCGCAGGTCGCGGCCCGCGAGATCTTCGGGCTGGCCAAGGTGTGGGATGCCGTGGAGGCGCTCGACAACCGGGTGTCCGCCGATGTGCAGACCCGGATCCGGCTGCACTCGCGGCGGCTCGTGGAGCGCGGTTCGCGCTGGCTGCTCGGCAACCGGCCGCAGCCGCTGGAGATCGCCGGGACGATCGACTTCTTCCGGGCCGGGGTCGAGCAGGTCTGGGCCGAGCTGCCCAAGATGCTGATGGGCGCCGACCAGGAGTGGTACCAGTCGATCCTGGACGAGCTCACCGAGGCGGGCGTCCCCGACGAGCTGGCACAGCGCGTCGCCGGATTCTCGTCCGCCTTCCCGGCGCTCGACATCGTGGCGATCGCGGACCGTACCGGCACGGAGCCGCTGGCCGTCGCCGAGGTCTACTACGACCTCGCCGACCGGCTGTCCATCACCCAGCTGATGGACCGGATCATCGAGCTGCCGAGGGCCGACCGCTGGCAGTCGATGGCCCGTGCCTCCATCCGCGAGGACCTGTACGCCGCGCACGCGGCGCTCACGGGTGACGTGCTGAGTGTGGGCGGCGCCACCGCGACACCGCAGGAGCGGTTCGAGGCGTGGGAGGAGAAGAACGCGGCGATCCTGACGCGGTCGCGCTCCACGCTGGAGGAGATCCAGGGGTCGGACGCGTTCGACCTGGCGAACCTGTCGGTGGCCATGCGGACGATGCGGACGCTGCTGCGTACGCACGTGTAGCGGTGTAGGTGCTGAGGACGAGGCGATTGCCGGGTGCGCCCGGCGGCCGCCTCGTCCTCTTGCTTCTTCCGGTTACTTCTTCTTGGTGAACTTCTCGTAGGCCGCGACCACTTCCTTCGCCGGGCCGTCCATCCGCAGCGTGCCCGCCTCCAGCCAGATCGCCCGGTCACAGGTCTCGGTGATCGACTTGTTGTGGTGGCTGACCAGGAAGACCGTGCCGGCCTGCTCGCGCAGTTCGATGATCCGGTCCTTGCTACGGCGCTGGAACTTGGCGTCGCCGGTGGACAGCGCCTCGTCGATCAGCAGGACGTCGTGGTTCTTGGCGGCGGCGATCGAGAAGCGCAGCCGGGCGCCCATGCCGGAGGAGTAGGTGCGCATCGGCAGGGTGATGAAGTCGCCCTTCTCGTTGATGCCGGAGAACTCGACGATCTCCTCGTAGCGCTCGCGGATCTCGGCGCGGGTCATGCCCATCGCGAGGCCGCCGAGCACGACGTTGCGCTCGCCGGTCAGATCGCTCATGAGCGCGGCGTTCACCCCGAGCAGCGAGGGCTGGCCCTGCGTGTGGACGCGTCCCCTGGTGGCGGGCAGCAGACCGGCGATGGCCTTCAGCAGCGTCGACTTCCCCGAGCCGTTGGAGCCGATCAGCCCGATCGCCTCCCCCTTGTACGCGGCGAAGCTGACCCCCTTCACGGCGTGCACCTCCCGCACCCCGGGGGACTGCCGGCGCGAGGCGAGCCGGCTGAGGGCGGAGGTGGCGCTGCCCTTGCCGGCGCGGGCGCCGTTGACCTTGTACGTGATGTGGACGTCGTCGACGACGACCGTCGGTACTCCGGGCGAAGTGCTGTCAGCCACGTCCGTAACTCTCCTCGGCCTGCCAGAAGTAGATGAATCCGCCGACGCCGCACACCAGTGCCCAGCCGGTGGCGATGAGCCACACGTGCGGGGGCAGCTGTCCGCCGTCGAAGCTGTCGATGAGGGCGAACCGCATCAGGTCGATGAAGACGGCGGCCGGATTGATCTCCAGCGCCAGCTTCACCGCGTGCGGCACCCGGTCGCCCTGGAGCATCGTGCCGATGCTCCACATGACGCCCGACGCGTACATCCAGGTGCGCAGGATGAACGGGGTCAGCTGGGCGATGTCCGGGGTGCGCGCGGCGAGGCGGGCCATGACCATCGAGATGCCGGTGTTGAAGACGGCCTGCAGGGCCAGGGCCGGCAGGGCCAGCAGCCAGGAGGGCTGCGGGTACTGGCCGAACACCAGGAGGATCACCACCAGCGCGCCCAGTGAGAAGACCAGCTGCTGGAGCTGTTGCAGGGCCAGTGCGACCGGCAGTGAGGCGCGCGGGAAGTGCAGGGCACGTACGAGCCCGATGTTGCCGCTGATCGCGCGGGTGCCCGCGGTGATCGAGCTGCTGGTGAAGGTCCAGATGAAGACGCCGGTGACCAGGAACGGTACGTAGTCCGGGACGCCGTGCTTCGTCTTCATCAGGACGCCGAAGATGAAGTAGTAGACCGTCGCGTTGAGCAGCGGGGTCATGATCTGCCAGATCTGGCCGAGCTTCGCCTGGCTGTACTGGGCGGTCAGCTTGGCGGTGGCGAACGCCGTGATGAAGTGCCGCCGCCCCCACAGCTGTCGTACGTACGCGGGAAGGGCCGGCCGGGCCCCGCTCACGGTCAGCCCGTGCCGGGCGGCCAGGGCTGCGAGCTCTCCCGGCGCGTACACGGGAGGGGACGTGGCCGGCGGGGTGACCACCGTCGTCGCCGGGGCCGCCGGGGCTGTTGTCTGGCTCACCACGATCGCTTTCGTCGAGGGGCGGGAACACACACGAGCGACGGGACGGGACCGTATCGTCGCAACGCCGAGGGTAGGACGTCAGTACGTCGCAACGCAACCGTTTCGTCGTGACGGTCTATGATTCTGGCCATGACCACCGACCCCGGAAGCCGCCGCCGTGCCCCCGCCGGAGCCGCCGTGCTGCGCGAGGACGTCACCGATGCGATCCGCAGCGCGGTCTTCGAGGAGCTGGCCTCGGTCGGCTTCGCCCGGATGTCCATCGAGGGCATCGCCCGCCGCGCCGGCGTCGGCAAGACCGCGGTCTACCGTCGCTGGAAGTCCAAGCTGCACCTGGTCCTCGACCTGGTCTCCGCCGTCGCCGTGCAGGGCATGCCCGCCCCGGCCACCGGCTCGCTGTACGGAGACGTGCGCGCCGTGCTCGAACTGGCCGCCTACGCCCTGCGCCACCCGCTCGCCTCCCAGGTCATCCCGGACCTGCTCGTCGAGGCGGCCCGGAACCCGGAGATCTCCGACACCATCAAGGCCGCGCTCCTGGACCCGCAGCTGGGCATCGCCGCCGTCGTCGTACGGGACGCCGTGGCGCGCGGGGAACTGCCGGAGGG
This sequence comes from Streptomyces sp. 840.1, assembly GCF_003751445.1. Taxonomy (NCBI): domain Bacteria; kingdom Bacillati; phylum Actinomycetota; class Actinomycetes; order Kitasatosporales; family Streptomycetaceae; genus Streptomyces; species Streptomyces sp. 840.1. The sequence continues at coordinate 3,394,064 of NZ_RJUU01000001.1, forward strand.
CAGCGACCCCGACCGCGCCCTCGACCTGATCGTCGGCCCGCTCTACTGGCGCCTCGCGGTGGTCCGGGGCGAGCTGCCGCCGGGGTACCTGGACGACCTGGCGGCCTCGGCCGTGGCGGCGCTCACCCGCTGAGCGCGCGCCCCCGGCCGATTCCGTACACCGGGGTGATGTCCCGCACAGAGGCGTCCGAGCGCGTTTTTCGGGGGTCCCCGGGCATCCGCTACTGTGGTCGGCGGGCCGCCCACCGGGCCGTCCGGAGCATGCGCCGAGCGTGCGCCAGGACCGTCCGGGCGAAGCCCCAGGCACTGCCGTCACCCCCTCCGAGCGGCGTTGCCCACGGGGTGAGCACGGGGCAGGCGTAGTCACTCGTTCGGGACCGTAACCGGTGACCCCCGACCGTATTCACGGTTGAGCCATACGGACAGCCAGGCCCCCGATGAACGGACGTGCTCAACATGCCGCCACGGCTCAGTGTCGTTGTCCCCGTCTACAACGTGGAACTCTTCCTGACGGACTGTCTGAAGTCCCTCGCGGAGCAGACCATGACCGACCTCGAGGTGGTGATGGTCGATGACGGGTCCACCGACGGCAGTGCGGCGCTGGCCGCGGAGTTCGCCGCGCAGGACGACCGCTTCCGGCTGGTGAGCCAGCAGAACGGCGGGCTGGGGCACGCCCGTAACACCGGTGTCCGCAACTGCGATCCGGAGAGCCGCTACCTGGCCTTCGTCGACAGCGACGACATCATCCCGCCGAACGCGTACGAACTGCTCGTCGGAGCGCTGGAGGAGACCGGCTCCGACCTCGCGTCCGGCAACGTGCTGCGGCTGCGCGCCGGCGGCAAGCTCCAGCAGTCGCCGATGTTCCGCAAGCCGATGGCGACGACCCGGATGCGCACCCACGTCTCCCGCGACCTGGAGCTCCTCGGGGACCGGATCGCCTGCAACAAGGTCTTCCGCCGCTCCTTCTGGGACAAGCACGAGTTCGCCTTCCCGGTCGGCGCGCTCTACGAGGACATCCCCGTCGTGCTGCCGGCCCACTTCCTGGCCGGTTCCGTCGACATCGTGAAGGACCCCGTCTACCACTGGCGGGACCGGCCGGGGTCGATCACCACCAGCCGGGCCGTCGTGCGCGGCGTCCGCGACCGGGTCGCGCACGTACAGGGGGTCTCCACCTTCCTCGCGGAGAACCGCCCGGCCGCCGACAAGAACCACTACGAGGCGCACGCCCTCGCCAACGACCTCTGGTACTTCATGGAGGTGCTCCCCGACGGCGACGAGGAGTACCGCGAGGCCTTCCTGACGCACTGCAACGCGTTCATCGACCAGGTCGACCCGAAGGTCCTGGACGGACTCCCGCTGCGGCTGCGCCTGATGTGGTACCTGGTGCGCGAACACCGCATGGCGGAACTGCTCGCGCTCCTCGCCTACGACAAGCGCGAGCCCGGCGCGTTCGCCGTACGCGGCGTGCGCCGCCGGCAGGCCGGGTACCCGGTGCTGAAGCAGCCGGTCCCGGCCCAGGTGCTGCGCGTGGCCGACCGCGACCTCCCGCTCGCCGCCCGGCTGCGGGACGCGCAGTGGCGCGACGGCAAGCTACACCTCACGGGATACGCCTACATCCGTAACCTGCCCGTGAGTTCGGGCCCGAGCGAGCTCCGGATCGGCTGGCTGCGGGCCGGCCGGCGCCACGTGGTGCCGCTGCGGCTGCGCAGGACCGACGAGCCGGAGGCCACCGCGCGCTCCCGCCAGAGCCTGCACGACTACGACCGGGCGGGCTTCGAGGCGGTCATCGACCCGGCGAAGCTCCGCATCGCCGCCGACGGCACCCCCAAGCAGCGCAGCTGGAACCTGGAGATCGGCATCGCCAGGAACGGCCTGCTGCGCCGCTCCTTCCCCTCCGTGCGCGAGGCCACCGTGGCGCCGCCCGTCTACCGGCCGGACGGGGACCACCGCATCGCCCCGGCCTTCGACGGCGACAAGCTGGTGCTGCACGCCGAGCGGATCGACGCCCGGTTCGAGACCCACCGCGCGGGCGACACCGCCGGCACCGTCGTGGTGTCCGGCATGGTGCGCGACCGCCTCGCCAAGGACGAACTGCGGCTCGGCCTCACCCACAAGGCCACCGGCGCCGCCTACGACGTCCCCGTCACGGTCGGCGGGGGCACCGAGTCCTCGGCGGCGGGGTGGCGCCGTTTCACCGCCGAACTCCCGCTCGCGGCCCTTACCGAGGCCCGCCCGGCCGACGACACGCCGAAGAGCCTCGGCTACAGCGTCCACCTCGTCGGCCCCAACGACCAGAGGACGCCGATCGACGTGCCCGGCCCGGTGCTGCCCGGCCGCTACCCGCTCGGTGACGGCGAGGCCGGCGTGCGCCGCGAGCTCGCCTTCGTCACGAGCGCACGCGGGAACCTGCTGATCGGCGACCGCACCGTGCAGCCCTTCGTCGAGCTGGCGGGCTGGACCGACGACGGACAGCTCTTCCTGGAGGGCAGCTACCCCGAGGACCCCGAACACCCCGTCGAGCTGGTGGTCCAGAACAGCGCCCACCGCGAGGAGACGACCTTCCCGGTCGAGTTCTCCGGCGACGACGACGCCCGGCGCTTCCGCGCCGCACTGCGCCCCGACGCCGTCGAGGGACCCGGTGGCCCGCTCCCGCTGGGCGAGGGCAACTGGTACTTCTTCTTCCGCGAGAAGGGCGCGGGCGACGAGAGCGGCGACACCGCGCTGCGCATCCCCGCCTCCGCCTTCCGCACCCTGCCCGCCACCCGCACCCTCACCGGCCGCGACTACACCATCGCGCGGCGCTTCGGCGACCAGCTCCTGGTCGTCTCCGCCCCGGTGCTCACCGCCTCCGAGCGCGGTCTGCGCGCCAAGAAGCGGCTGAGCGACGCCTACGCCGTACAGCGCACCGCGCCGCTGCGTCAGGCAGCGCTCTACAGCACCTTCGACGGCCGCCAGTTCTCCGACTCGCCGCGCGCGGTCTACGAGGAACTGGTCTCCAGGGGCACCGAGCTGGAACACCTGTGGGTGGTGCGCGACCAGCAGGCCGTCATCCCCGCGGGCGCCACCGCCGTGGAGCACGGCTCGGCCGCCTGGCACGAGGCGCTGGCCCGCAGCCGGTACGTCGTCACCAACACCCAGCTGCCCGAGTGGTTCGTGCGGCGCGAGGACCAGACCGTCGTCCAGACCTGGCACGGCACCCCGCTCAAGCGGATCGGTCTGGAGCTCGCCGGTACGGCCCAGGCGAACGCCGCCTACATCGGCACGCTCAGGGAACGCGCCCGCCAGTGGAGCTTCCTGGTCTCCCCGAACACCTTCTCCACCCCCGTCCTGCGCCGCTCGTTCGGCTTCGAGGGCGAGGTCCTGGAGTGCGGCTATCCCCGTAACGACCTCTTCCACGCCGCCGACCGCACGAAGGTCGCCGAGACGGTACGGGAGCGGCTCGGGATCCCCAAGGGCAAGCGGGTCGTGCTGTACGCGCCGACCTGGCGCGAGGACCAGCAGCTGGGCGGCGGGCGCTACTCGCTCGGCCTCCAGCTCGACCTGGCCGCCGCCGAACGCGAACTCGGCGCGGACACCGTGCTGCTGGTGCGCCGTCACTACATGGTCACCGACCGCCTGCCGGACAGCGGCACCGGATTCGTCCGGGACGTCTCGCGCTACCCGGACGTCGGCGAGCTGATGCTGATCAGCGACGCGCTGGTCACCGACTACTCCTCGCTGATGTTCGACTTCGCCCAGACCGGCCGCCCGATGCTGTTCCACACCTACGACCTGGAGCACTACCGCGACACGCTGCGCGGATTCAGCTTCGACTTCGAGACGCGGGCCCCCGGCCCGCTGATCCCGGGCTCCGACGACCTGATCGACGCCCTGCGCGACCCGGTCCGGGCCATCGCGGGACACGCGGAAGCCTACGAGGCATTTCGGCGCGACTTCTGCGACCTCGACGACGGCCGCGCGACCGCCCGGGTGGTCGACCGGATGCTGTAGCCCGCTCCCCGCGCGAAACGCCGCCCCCGCAGGGGCACCCGTGCCCGGCCGGTACCCGTACCGGCCGGGCACCGGCATGTGACGAACCCCGGGGCGGCACCGCGGTGGACGGAAACTGACGTACGGACTGTACGAACCGCGTGAACCGTTCGAGTGATTCGACGCATTCGGTGTTTGCGCCTTCTCGCCGCACATCCGGGCCGGGAGCCGGAAAAGTGTGCTCATCGGTGCGTTGCATAGCGTCGCCGGGTTGCTACGTTCTGCTTTCATGGGTATCCGAATGCGGTGCGAATCCTGGGACGTGCGACGCGCAAGAGCCGTTGTGCTCATTGCCGCGGCCGCCGGCCTCCTGACTCGCATGGTCATCGCGGCGAATTCGCCGGGCCCGGCCGATGTCCGGATCTTCGCGGGATTCGCCAAGGCGGTCACCGTGTACGGGCCCGTCCGGATCTACGAACACCCGCTGCCCGGACTTCCCGTCTACAACCACCCGCCACTGGCCGGCTGGATGCTGCTCGGACTGAACGGCCTTTCCGAACTCGGAATGTCCTTCGCCACCCTCATCCGGGCACCCGCCTCCCTCGCCGATTTCTGCTGCGCGATTCTCGTCTTCGAGATCGTCCGCAGGCGCTCCACCCAGTGGACGGCGCTGCTGTGCGGTGTCGGAGTCGCCGTCAGCCCGGTCCTGATCGCCACCTCCGGCTATCACGGCAACACCGACGCCGTCGCCATCGTGTTCGCCCTGGCCGCCGCGCATCTGCTGGCCGACCGGAAGTCGCCGCTGGCCGCCGGGGTGGCCGCGGCGCTCTCGATCAGCGTCAAGTTCATTCCGGTCGTGGTGATCCCGGCGCTGTTCGTCGCCGCGCTGCGCGGCGGCCGGCCCGCCCTGGTCCGCTTCGCCGCCGGCTTCGGCGCACTGTTCGCACTGGTCTGGGGGCCGGTCCTGGCGACCGTGCCGCAGCACCTCGAGGAGAACGTCCTGGAGTACGCGGGCGGCAGTTACCGGCTCTGGGGGCTCGTCCGGTTCGCCGACGTACTCGGGCTGCCGGAGTCCGTCATCACGTTCATGCAGGGCGGCGGCCACTTCCTCTTCGTGCTGGTCTGCGTGGCCGCCGGGGTCTGGCTCGCGTGGCTGCGGCCCGCGCAGCTGCCCGGCGTCGTCGCCGTCACGCTGGGCCTGCTGCTGCTCCTGTCCACCGCCTCCGCCCTCCAGTACCTGACCTGGGCGGCCGCCGGAACGTTCGTCCTCGGGTTCTGGGAAGGGCTCGCGTACAGCTGTGTGGTCGGGCTGACGGCCGTACTCGGCTACAGCGGGCGCTCCGCCGTGCGCTGGAGCGAGCCGGTCCTGGAGCTGGGCGCCGTCGGCTGGATCGTCCTCGCGGCCGGCCTCGCCACCGGCGTCCGCCGCATCCTCGCGAGCCGTCCTGACGCACCCCCGGGGCCCCCCGCCGGGCCCTCCCGGCTCGCCGCCCCCCGTACCTCGCAGTGTTCCGGCTCCGCCGTCAACTGACCGCGCGTACCCGGACCGCACCCCCACTGACCTGTTCCCGACCCCAGCACCGAGCATCGAGCGCAACTGGAGAACCCCCCGTGAAGGAAAGCCCGAGTCCCAGGATCGGCATCCTGGTGGTCGCGTACAACGCGGAGACAACGCTGGAGAAGACCCTCGACCGGATTCCGGAGGATTTCCGGTCCCGGGTCGACGAGATTCTCATTCTCGACGACGCGAGTCACGACGCGACCTTCACCGCCGGCTGCCGCTGGTCGCAGTCGGAGGGAATGCCGCGGACCGTGGTGATGCGGCACACCAAGAACCTCGGATACGGCGGGAACCAGAAAGCCGGATACGCGCTGGCGGCCGCTCACGGACTGGACATCATCGTGCTCCTGCACGGCGACGGACAGTACGCCCCGGAACTGCTCCCCGAAATGGTCGCGCCCATCGAACGCGGCGAGTGCGAGGCGGTGTTCGGGTCCCGGATGATGAAGTCCGGGCAGGCGCTCAAGGGCGGTATGCCGTTCTACAAATGGCTCGGCAACCGCGTTCTCACCCGGCTGGAGAACGGCCTCCTCGGTTCGCGGCTGACCGAATTCCACTCCGGGTACCGCGCCTACAGCGTCGAGGCGCTGAAGCAGCTGCCGGTCGACCGGAACACCGACGCCTTCGACTTCGACACCCAGATCATCGTCCAGCTGCTCGACGCGGGAATGCGGATCAAGGAGATCCCGGTGCCCACGTACTACGGCGACGAGATCTGCTACGTCAACGGCATGAAGTACGCCAAGGACGTCGTCAAGGACGTCATCGAATACCGCCTGGCGGTCAAGGGGTTCGGCACCTGTGCCTGGATCCCGAAGCCCGTCGAGTACGCCTTCAAGGAGGGCGACGGCTCCTCGCACGCGGTCATCCTGGAGAAGATGCGCAAGCTGCCGCCCGGCCGGGTCCTGGACCTCGGCTGCTCCGGCGGTCTGTTCGCCGAACGCCTGGAGGCACTCGGCCACGAGGTGACCGGGGTGGACTTCGTCGAGGTGCCCGGGGTGCGCGAGAAGTGCACCTACTTCCACCTCGCCAACCTGGAGGAGGGCCTGCCGCCCGAGGTCGGCGTGGACTTCGACTACGTCGTCGCCGGGGACGTCATCGAGCACCTCTCACGCCCCGAGCGGGTGCTCAGCGAGGTCGCCACCGTGCTCCGGCCCGGCGGCCAGGTGCTGCTGTCCGTGCCGAACTTCAGCCACTGGTACTCACGGATGCGGGTCGCGGTCGGGGCCTTCGGTTATGACCGCCGGGGCATCCTCGACGAAACGCATCTGCGCTTCTTCACCCGGGCCAGCCTGCGCCGCACCGTACGCAACGCGGGCTACGACGTCCTGGACCTCGCCTCGACGGGGGCGCCGTTCTGGTCGCTGCTCGGGCGCGGCCCGCTCGCGTCGGTACTCGGCGGGCTGTCGAGGCTGCTGACCCGGATCCGGCCGACGCTGTTCGGCTATCAGCACGTCGCACTGCTCACCCCGCATGCGGCCGAGACGATCATCGCTGGAGAGCACGTCGATGTACAGGACATCCTCAACCGACAGTACGTCCCTGCCGACCGGGTCGGCGTCTGAGGCGACCGTCCCCCCACCCACCCCGGCCCACGTGTCCGAGAACCCGGCCGCCCCCGTCAGGAGCAAGGTCTTGACCGTTCCCAGTCTGCTGCTGCTGCTGTTCGCCGTGTTCTCGTCGGCGGGCGGCCAGATCATGCTCAAGCACGGGATGAAGGGCGCCGCGGCCGCCGCCGGGCAGCACGGCGGCTCCGTCGCCCTGCGGGCCGCCACCAGCCCCTGGGTGGTCGTCGGGCTGGTGATCTTCGCGGTCTCCGCCCTCGCCTGGATGTCCACGCTGGCCAAGGTGCCGCTCTCCATCGCGTACCCGTTCAACGCGCTCGGCTACCTGCTGATCGTGCTGGCCGGGGCGACCGTGCTGCACGAGCGGACCTCGATGTGGACCTGGGGCGGCTCGCTGCTCGTGGTCGTCGGCCTCGCCACCGTCATGGCGGGCCAGCAGGGCTGAGCCCGCGCACCACGCGAAGGGCCCGCCTCCGGAACGCTCCGGTGGCGGGCCCTTCGCCGTACGAGGGCGGGGTCAGGCGGCTTCGGCCGCCGGGGGCTCCTCGCCCAGGATCACCCGGCGCACCACGCGCTCGGCGGCGCGGCCGTCGTCGTACGGGCAGAACCGCTCCCGGAACGCCTTCAGCAGCGCCTCGTTCGCCGGGCTGTTCCAGCTGCCGTCGGTGAACGCGAGGGCCAGCTCGTCCGTGGTCGTCGCGACGGCGCCCGGGGTCTCGCCGGGCTTGCCGGACAGCAGGTCGAAGACGACGCCGCGGACCGTGCGGTACGTCTCCCAGTCCGGGGCGTGCACCACGATCGGGCGGTTCAGGTGGGCGTAGTCGAACATCACCGACGAGTAGTCCGTGACCAGGGCGTCGGCCGCGAGGCAGAGGTCCTCGATCCTCGGGTGGTCGCTGACGTCGATGATCTGCGCGTTCTCCGGGAGACCGGCGCCGCCGTAGAAGTAGTGCGCGCGCACCATCACCACGGTGTCCGGGCCCACGGCCTCGCAGAACCGCGCCAGGTCGAGACGGCTGGTGAAGCCGGCCTCGTAGTCGCGGTGGGTGGGCGCGTACAGCAGGGCGCGCTGCCCCGGACGGATGCCGAGGCCCTCGCGGATCGTGTCGATCTGCTCCTGCGTCGCCGTCGCGAAGACGTCGTTGCGGGGGTAGCCCGTCTCCAGCGAGCGCGCGGCGCTCGGGTAGGCGCGGGACCACACCTCGGTCGAGTGCGGGTTGGCGGAGACGCTCCAGTCCCACCGGTCGACCCGCTTGAGCAGCCGGTCGAAGTTGAGCCCCTGGGCGGCGGCCGGGTAGTTCTGCTGGTCCATCCCCATGATCTTGAGCGGGGTGCCGTGGTGCGTCATCACATGGATCTGACCGGGGCGCTTGACCAGGTGGTCGGCGAAGTTGACGTTGTTGAAGAAGTACGTGGCACGGGCCAGCACCGACCAGTAGCGGCGGGTGCCCGGAACCACGTAGTCGATGCCCTTCGGCAGCGAGTCCACCTGGTTCTTCGACACCACCCAGACCCCGTGCACATCGGGGGCCAGCTCCTGGGCCTTGCGGAAGATCGCCTCGGGGTTGCAGCTCACGCCGCGGTTCCAGTAGGCCGCGTAGACGGCGAGCTTCGGGTCCAGCGGAAGCTTGCGCTGCGCCTTGTAGTAGCGCGCGGTGAACGACTTCTTCGCCTTCGCCCGCGCGGTGGTGGGCGCGGAGCGCAGGCTCCGGCGGGTGGCCAGCGCGGTGTCCAGGGCGCCGAGCGCGGCGTACTTCCCGCCGCTCAGCAGCTGCGGCCGGAGCCCCTTCGCGCCGCCGGGGAACTTGAACCCGTCGGGGCGGTGGGCGCTGTGGAACGCGGCGACGGCGCTGACGTACTGCCTGCGGCGCTTGGTCACCGCCGGGTACGCGGACAGCAGCTCCTGGACGGCGCGGTCGAAGAGCAGCCCGCGCACCGGCTTCAGGGCCGGGCGGGCCTCGACGGCCTTCATCAGGTCCGCGTAGGCGTCGACCAGCTCCAGCGGCGTCGAGCCGGCTGTGGGCTCCCCCTCGTCCGCGAGGCCGGGCAGGTAGCGCTGCTGGCGGTGCTCGACACAGGCGGTGCCCAGCGTGGCGACGGAACCGGCCACGGCGAGCGTCAGGAGCGCGTACATGCGCTCACCGTGCGGGCCGGGCCCAAAGGCCAGGCTCTCGCGCTCGGCGACGGAACGGCGGACCGCCCGGTTCCAGGAGACGGGCGCGATGTCCAGGAGGTCCTTGCGCGCGGCCAGGGTGTGCGGGCCCGCAGGCATGCCGCTCAGCAGCTCCAGGGACCGGGTCGCCCGGGTCTTGCCCCGGAACGGGCGCTTGCGGTGGCCGAAGACCAGCACGTCGGGGTCACCGGTGGAGTCCAGCCGGTCCACGATCTCCCGCAGCGCGTCCGGCAGGTAGATGTAGTGACCCTCCAGGAACAGGAGGTAGTCGCCGGTGGCCCGCTCGGCGCCCGCGTTGCGCCGGCCGTGGGCCCCCGAGCCGCCGGGCAGGTGGATTGCCTGGACCCGGCTGTCGAGTGCGGCGAACTCGTCCAGCACGAGTCCCGAGCCGTCCGGAGCGCCGTCATCCACACCGATCACCTCGATGTCCGTGAAGGACTGCGAGAGCACCGACTCCAGGCACTCGCGCAGGCTTCCTCGGGCGCGGCGGACGGGGATGATGACACTCAGCCGGGGCATACAGACTCTTTCTCGGACTGTGCGTACTGGGGCGCAAACAGGTTACTGCGGAGCGCCCAGCAGGACGGGCAGGGGGCTGGCAACGGTGCGATGGCGGGGAGGCGGGAGGGTCTGGTCCCGGTGGGCGGCTGCGGTGCTCGGCCGCGCGGCCAGATGAAGGCCCCACTTATCATACTACGCACACCCTTAAGTGAACCTTGGACCTCTTGCGGCGCACGGGGCGGCGGAATCGCGGCGTCGCCGCCCCGTGGACCACGGAACCGCGGGTGGGCCCAGGCGCCCCGGGCGTGCGTACGGGGCAGTCCATGGTGACCGGTCGGACTGCCCCGCGTTGACGCGCTTACTGCCCCCGGGAGGTTGACGCGCATACCCCCGGGAGGGCGTGGATCACGCCCGGCGGCTACTTGACCGCACCCGCCATGACGCCGGAGACGAACTGGCGCTGGAAGGCGAAGAACACCGCGAGCGGAATCACCATCGAGACGAAGGCGCCGGGCGCCAGCACGTCGATGTTGTTGCCGAACTGCCTTACCTGCTGCTGGAGTGCCACCGTGATCGGCGGCGAGCCGGAGTCCGCGAAGATCAGCGCGACCAGCATGTCGTTCCACACCCAGAGGAACTGGAAGATGCCGAGCGAGGCGATCGCCGGACCGCCCAGCGGCATCACGACCCGGGTGAAGAGCCGGATCTCGCCCGCCCCGTCGAGCCGCGCCGCCTCCAGCAGTTCTCGCGGGATCTCCGCGAAGAAGTTGCGCAACAGGAAGATGGCGAAGGGCAGTCCGAAGGCGGTGTGGAAGATGATCACACCGAAGGTCGTCTCGAAGATGCCGACCGCCCCGAAGAGTTTGGAGACGGGGATCAGCGCCACCTGCACCGGGACGACCAACAACCCGACCACGACCAGGAACCACCAGTCGCGGCCCGGGAACTCCATCCAGGCGAAGGCGTATCCGGCCAGCGAGCCGATCACCACGACCAGCACGGTCGACGGGACGGTGATCATAACGGTGCTGAACAGCGAATCGGTGATCGTCGAATTGTCCAGCAGCCGCTGGTAGTTGTCGAAGGTCAGCTCGGACGGGACGGTGAAGACCTTCCACCAGCCGGTCGCCGCGATCTTGTCCGCGCTGCGCAGCGAGGACAGCAGCAGCCCGATGGTGGGCATCAGCCAGAACAGGGCCACCAGGATCAGGACGACCCGCATCACGCCGCCGCCGGCCCGTGCCGCGATCCGGGCGCCGAGCGACCGTCCGCCCTTCGCCGTGCCGGTGTCCGGGGCGTCGCCCGCCCCGGCGGGCGGGGCCGTGGCCGTGGGTGCCGTCATCGGCGCCCCTCCTTCCGTATCCGCCTGATGTTGAAGAGCATCACCGGGACCACCAGCAGCAGCAGGAGTACGGCGATGGCGCTGCCGATCCCGAGGTCCGCGTCCGTGCCGAACGAGGACCGGTAGAGCTGGAGCGCCAGCACGTTCGCGTCGTCCTGCGAGGAGCCGGGCGCGATGATGAAGACCAGGTCGAAGACCTTCAGGACGTTGATCATCAGCGTCACCAGCACCACCGCGAGGACCGGGGCGAGCATCGGCACCGTGATCCGGCGGAACACCTGCCACTCGTTCGCCCCGTCGACCCGGGCCGCTTCGAGGAGTTCGCGCGGCAGGCCCGCCAGGCCGGCCGCGATCAGCACCATGGCGAAGCCCGCCCACATCCAGACGTAGCTGCCGATGATGCCGGGCGTCACCAGGCTCGGTCCGAGCCAGTCGACGCCGTTGTACGGCTCCCTGAAGTTGGAGGCCGGGAGCCGGAGTTCGGCGCCGTCCGCCGCCGCGGGCAGGGTGAACGTGCCGTCGGCGCCGGCCGTTGCCGAGGCGACCACGTCGCCGTCCCTGACGGCCTCGACCTTGATGCCCTTGAGCCCCAGCTCCTTGGGGTCGATGACGTTGGGCTTGCCGCCGCCGCCCTTGGTGAAGTCCAGCCAGGCGGTGCCGGTGATCTTCCCGTCGGCCGCCTTCGCGGGGGTCCGGGCGGGCTTCGCGTCGCCGGGCATCTTCGCGGGCGCCACCCCGACCAGGGGCAGCTGGACCGGCTCCCCGGCCCGGACCGGCGCCTTGGTCACGAAGGAACCGCCGCCGGCCGCCTTCAGCGGGTGGACGGGCAGCGGATGCGCCTTGGGGAACCCCGTCGAGGCGGAGAACGTGTCGTGCACGCCCACCGCCACGGCGTTGGCGACCCCGCGCTCCGGCGCCTGGTCGTACACCAGCCGGAAGATGATGCCCGCGGCGAGCATCGAGATCGCCATCGGCATGAAGACGATCAGCTTGAACGCCGTGCCCCAGCGGATCCGTTCGGTCAGCACGGCGAAGATCAGGCCGAGCACCGTGGAGACGGTCGGAGCGAGGACGACCCAGATCGCGTTGTTCTTGATCGCGGTGAGGATGGTGTCGTCGGTGAACAGGGCCTTGTAGTTGTCGAGCCCGGCGAATCCGGTCCCCGCCTGGTCGAAGAACGACCGGTAGACGGAGTACACGATCGGATACACCACGAGCGCGCCGAGCAGCACCAGCGCGGGCAGCAGAAAGAGCGCCGCGATGACCCTTCGGGTACCGGTCACGCTTCTGCGGCCGGGCACCCGGCGTACGGGCGGCTGCCCGGAGCCGGGCTTCCTGGGGGCGGGTACCGAGGTCCCGCCGCGGGATCCGGTGTCGGCGGAGGGCGCCTTGTCGGCGCCCCCCGCTGCGGCTGTCGTCATCCCGTCAGCTCTTGTACGCCTTGGCCGCGTCGGACTCCAGTTTGGCCTGGGTCCCCGCGATGTCCTTCGGGTTCTTCAGGAAGTCCTGGAGGCTCTTCCACTCACCCTTGCCGGGCGTCCCGCCGAACGACTGCGGGGCCTGGTCGGACATGTCGAACCGGACGGCGTCACCGGCCGCGATCAGTGCCTTCGCCATCGTGCGCTGCACCTCGTTGGGGTACGCGGCCACGTCCAGGGTCTTGTTGGGCGAGATGAACCCGCCCTGCTCGGCCGCGATCTTCGCGGCGTCGGCGGAGGCCAGCCAGGTCAGCAGGGCCTGGGCGCCCTTGCTGTCCTTGAGCGCGACTGCCGCGTCCCCGCCGGTCACCACGGGCGAATCGGCGCCGACCGCGGGGAACGGGAACACCTTGGCGTCCGTACCGATCTTGGCCTTGGTCTGCGCGATGTTGACGCCGACGAAGTCGCCCTCGAAGACCATCGCACCCTTGGGCTGGTCACCGCCGGTGAAGGTCTGGGTGACCGAGGCCGGGAACTCCGTCTGGAGCGCGCCGTCGGCGCCGCCCGCGATCAGGGCGGGCTTCCCGAACAGCTGACCGAGCGTGGTCAGCGCGTCCTTGACGGACGGGTCCGTCCACTTGATCTTGTGCTGGGCCAGCTGGTCGTACTTCTCCGGGCCCGCCTGGGAGAGGTAGATGTTCTCGAACCAGTCGGTGAGCGTCCAGCCGTCCGCGCCGGCGACCGAGACGGGGGTGACGCCCGAGGCGGACACCGTCTCGGCGGTGGCCATGAAGTCCTTCCAGGTCTTCGGCTCGGACGCCCCGGCGTTCTCGAAGGCCTTGGCGTTGTACCAGACCAGCGACTTGTTGGCGGCCTTGAAGTACACGCCGTACTGGGCGCCGTCCACCGCGCCCAGGTCCTGCCAGACCTTGGAGTAGTTCTTGGCCAGCTGGGCCTTGGCCTCGGCTCCGGCGGGCTTCGCCCACTTCTTCGCGACGGCCTGCTGGATCGCGCCGACCTGCGGGATCATCGCGACGTCCGGCGGCTGGCCGCCCGCGATCTTCGTACCGAGGAAGTTGACGATGGGGTCCTGCGCCGGGACGAAGGTGACCGTCGCTCCCGTACGCTTCTCGAACTCCTTCAGGACCTTGACGAAGTTGGCTTGTTCCGGACCCGTCCAGACCGCCGCGACGGAGATCTTCTCGCCGTTCAGTTTCGGCAGTGCGACGCTCGACGTGCTGTCCTTGCTGCCTTCGGAGCCGCCCCCGTCGGCCTTGCCCTTTCCGCCGTCACCGTCGTCACCGCAACCGGTGAGTGCCAGTGCTCCGATGGCTGTGAAGACCATGGCGGCCCTGCGAATCCGAAGCGTTGTGCGCATCCCTGCCCCGTCTCTCCTGTGCGCGTGCACCGACCGGCACCGCCGGACTCCCGACGGTGCCGGTCATTCTTCACTTGGTCGTGTGCGCACAGTCCTACGCCCGGCACTCGGGTGCCGCAATACCGGAATCGGGCCCAACTCGATGATCGTGATGGGCTCGTGACGTCAAGTCAGTGACGGTATACGGAGATTGGGGACGACCGGCCCGTACCTCCGGGCCCGTCGCCCCTCAGGGATGAGCGGGTGCGAGCGGCGCGAGCGGCGCCGCGTTGACCGAACGCGCCGCGCGCTCGAGGGCGCTGGCCAGCAGCGCCAGGTCGGTCGGCCCGTTGCCCAGTTCGCGCACCGGGCGACGGGTGGGCGGGTCGCCCATCCGCTCCCACTCCAGCGGTACGACCGTGGGCCGCAGCGTCGCCGTACGCGGGATGCGGCCCGTGACCCGGCCGCCCTGGAACGGCGTCACCCGCCCGTCCGGATGGCCGAGACGGCCCCGTCCCGGCGCCGGATCGTCCGGCGACGGCGGGACCGGGCCGGAACGGGGCTGGTCGAGCACGACCCGCAGCCGGGCCCCGCGCGCCAGGTCGGTGTCCTCCGTGCGGTCCGGGCGCGCGGACGTCGCGACCAGGTGGACGCCGAGCCTGCCGCCCTCCCTGGCCACCGTCTCCAGCGCCCTGACGACCGAACCGGCGGCCGGCCGGCCGGGACTGCCGAGTGCCGGGGCGATCAGCGCGTCGAAGTCGTCCACGAGCACGACGAGCCTGGGCAGCGGTGACGGGCCGGGCTCCGGCTGCCGGGCCATCGGCCGCAGCTGCAGGGTGCCGCCCATCTGCGACTCCACGTCACCGTGCTGTCCGCCGGGGGCGCTCGGCTGCCGCTGACCGGCCGCCCGCCGGGCCGCGTCGGCCCGGTCGTGCCACTCGGCGAAGCCGAGCCCGCCGAGCAGCTCGGCCCGCCGCTTCACCTCGGCGCCCAGCGCCTGCGCGAACTCCCGCATCCTGACTGGGTCGGAGGCCACCAAGTGGGTGAAAGCGTGGGGGAGTTCGGTGCACGGGCGCAGGCTCTCGCCGCGCTCGCCACCGGCGCCGTCGACCAGCAGGATGCCGAGCCGGTCGGGCCGGGCGGCGGCCGCCAGCGACGCGGCGACGGCCCTCAGCAGCTCGGTGCGCCCGCTGCCGCCGGGCCCCTCGATCAGGAGGTGCGGCCCCTCGTCGGCGAGATCCACACTCACCGGGCCCCGCGGACCGGCCCCGAGGACCACGACGGGCCGCCCCGCGAAGGCGGCGCCCTCGTCGCCGCGGACCGCCGGGTGCGGCCCGGTGTCCGCGGTGGCGATCCGAGGGGCGTCGCCCTGGCGCGGACCGCTGACCCGGCCCGAGGAGCGCCCCGAACCGGCCGACCGCAGGCTGTCGCTGTCCCGCACATCCGCGGACCCGTCCCAGGCGCGGGTGTCGGAGCCGGGCAGGGTGCGCGAACTCTGCGGCTCCCCGGTCCCCGCCTCCTGCCGCTGCCCGCCCACCCGGGGATGCGGGGTGCGGCCGGAGGCGGATCCGCCGGCGCGCTCGTACGCGCCCGCACGGCCGGCGTAGGGGGTACGGCCCGAGCCGCCGCCTTCGTACGCGCCCTGCCGGTCGGGGTAGGGGGTACGGCCCGAGCCCGGCCCCTCCGCGCGGGGCTCGGCGCTCGTGCGCTGCGCCCCCACGCGCGGTCCCGGGGCGCCGTCGCCCGCGCCGCCCGTCCAGCTGCCCGAACCGCGCACCGTCGCGCCCGGCTGGTCCGCCGCCGTCGAGGCCCAGCGGGCCATCAGGGAGGCCGGGGTGGCGCGGGCCAGGCCCAGCTCGTCCAGCAGGCGGGCGGAGGGCGGGAGCGCCACCGCGGCCGGCCGGCCCGGCAGCCCCGACGGGCCCTCCGCGCGCAGCGGGGCCAGCGCCCGGCCGAATCGTTGCGCCCAGTGCGCCGACACCGCGTCCACCGCGGCGACCGTGCCGTGGCCCGCGGCCCGGCCGCCCGCCGTGCGCAGCAGCCGCAGGGCCGTCGCCACGTCCCCGCTGAGCATCGCCACCGCCCCGCACTCCCGGAACGCGATGGAGGCGTGGCACGCCGCCTCGTAGGTCGCGGCGACCGGCGAAGTGGGGGTGGCGGCCGGGGTCTCGGCCAGACAGATCAGATGGATGCCCGCCGCCGCGCCGGCCGAGGCCAGCCGGGCGGTGTCCTCGCGCAGCGCCGAGGAGCCCGGGTCGCCGTCCACGATCACCACGGTGAACGGGCCCTCGTAGTGCCGGGCGGCCTCGGCTACCGTCGCCCGGTCCAGGCTCGCCCAGCCGGGGCCCAGCGGCCCGTCGTCCAGCCGGCGCACCAGTTCCGTGGTCCTGGCGACGGCCTGCTCACGGTCGTACGCGAGGAGCAGCCGGCAGTCCTGGCCGTGCATCGGGCGCAGATGCGGCAGCCAGCCGAGCCAGGACCACTCGCGCCTGCGCTCGTCCAGACCGCGGGCCCGGTCCGTGCTGATCAGCACGATCTCCAGATCGGCGGGGGAGTGCAGGGCGGCGAGCTGCGCCACGGCCGAGCGGGCGAGGCCCGTCAGCCGGTCCCGTGGTCCGGCGAGGCCCAGTGAGCCCGCCTCGCGCAGTCCCACGGTCACCGGCACGGCGGGCAGCTCGGCCCGCTCGGTCGTGCCCAGCCGGACGACCAGCGCCTCCGGATGCGCGATACCGCGCTCCCACAGCCGGGGGCCGGGGCCGAGCGCGGTCAGCAGGACGGCGGCCGGGTCGGGCCAGGTGCCCTCAGGGGCGGTGGGCAGTGCGGTGAAGGTGGCGGGGGCCGGGGCCGGCGCGGCCGTCTCGTCGGGCGCGCTCTCGTGCACCGGATCGCCCTTGCCGCCCGCGAGCCGCCGGGCCCAGGCGCCTATGCCGCGCCGGGGCGCCTCCTCGTCGAGGCGGCGGCCGGGGTGCCCGGGGCCGGGCCTGGCCGTGGCCTGCCCGCCCGGTTCGTCGTCCGGGCCGTGCTCGTGGCTGTGGCCGTATCCGTGCCCGTGCCCGTGTCCGTGTTCGTGTTCGTGGAAGCCGGGTTCGGTCTGGGCGCCGGGTCCGGGCGGAGCGGCCGCGCTGTACGCGTGGCCCGAACCGTCCCCGTAGCCGGGGCCCGGGTCGGCCGGGGCCCTGGTCACCCGCAGATGGCCCTCGCCGTCCGGCGCCGTTTCCAGCGTCGGGGTGCGCGCCCCCGAGGTCAGCCGGAGCGTCGACTCGCCCAGCCGCAGCAGCGCGCCGGGCTTCAGCCGGACCGGCCGGTCGCGGACCTCCTCGCCGTCCAGCGAGGTGCCGTTGGTGGAGCCCAGGTCGGCCACCGAGACCCGGCCGTCGTCCGAGACGGTCACCGCGCAGTGCAGCCGCGAGACGTCGGGGTCGTCGAGCGGGACATCGGCCTCGGCCGAGCGGCCGATCCGGATCTGCCCGCCGTGCAGCAGGTGGACCCCGCCCGCGTCCGGTCCGGCGACCACGTGCAGCTGCGCCGGAACGGCGTCGTCCGTCGACTCGTCCTCGCCCGGGGCCTGGAGCGAGAGCACCGCCCCGTCGATCAGCGGCGGCTCACCGAGGGCGCTGCGCTGCGCGTCGAGCCGCTCCCGCCCGGCGAACAGCACGACCGCGCCGCTGCCGAGGGAGCCGTCGGGCCCGGAGACGGCCGCGGCCAGGCCGGATGCCACGGTGGCCAGCGCCGTCCCCGCGGGGGCGGTGACCAGCACGTCGCAGGCGCGCGCCGGGGTCTGGCCGCTGCGCGGCGCGAGGACGGTCAGCCGGATCTGCATCGCCGTCAGCGGTCCCTTCTGCGCGGGGTGCCCGGCAGGGGAAAAGCCCTGTGATTCCCCCCACCCGGCACGGACGCGTCGTCCGGTACAGGTTCGTCACGTACCGCAGGGCTCCCGACCCCACGGTTCCGTGCTGGGGGCATCCTCGCACCTGCCGCTGACAACACGCCCGGGGGCCACCGCTAAGTGATCTTGAAAGGTCTGCTGTGCGCACAAAAGTGCCTGCTTGAACCGTTCCCCGCCCCCTCCGACACGGTCCGGGCCGGCGCCCGCAGATGTCGCGCCCCCCTCGCCGCGGCAACCATCGTGACGAACTGAGCGTCTTCCTCCGCAACCGGTGCACCCCGGGCGCGGAGACCCGGCCCCTCGGGGAATTACGGACAAACCGGCAACCGGGCGGAGTCGGTCACCCACCCCCGGGCAGGCTCTAGAGTGGGCCGGAAACTCCTGGAGGAATCCGGGGGACCGCAAGCACCACGATCAGCAGGGAGCGCATGACGTGCGGCCGGTAGGCAGCAAGTACCTGCTCGAGGAGCCGCTGGGACGCGGCGCCACGGGCACCGTCTGGCGCGCCCGCCAGCGCGAGGCCGCGGGAGCCGAGGCGGCCGTCACAGGCCAGCCCGGCGAGCTCGTCGCGATCAAGGTCCTCAAGGAGGAGCTCGCCAACGACGCGGATGTCGTGATGCGGTTCCTGCGCGAGCGCTCCGTGCTGCTGCGGCTGACCCACGAGAACATCGTGCGCACCCGTGACCTGGTCGTGGAGGGAGACCTCCTCGCCCTGGTGATGGACCTGATCGACGGCCCCGACCTGCACCGCTACCTCCGCGACAACGGCCCGCTCTCCCCGGTCGCAGCCTCGCTGCTCACCGCGCAGATCGCGGACGCGCTCGCCGCCAGTCACGCCGACGGCGTCGTCCACCGCGACCTGAAGCCCGCCAACGTGCTGGTCTCCGAGCGCGACGGCGAGATGCACCCGATGCTCACCGACTTCGGCATCGCCCGGCTCGCGGACTCCCCGGGGCTGACCCGGACGCACGAGTTCGTCGGCACCCCGGCCTACGTGGCGCCCGAGTCCGCCGAGGGCCGCCCGCAGACCTCCGCCGTCGACATCTACGGTGCCGGGATCCTGCTCTACGAGCTGCTCACCGGCCGCCCGCCGTTCGCCGGGGGCACCGCCCTCGAAGTCCTGCAGCGCCACCTCAGCGAGGAGCCGCGCCGCCCCAGCACGGTCCCCGCGCCCCTGTGGACGGTCATAGAGCGCTGCCTGAGCAAGGACCCGGACCGACGTCCCAGCGCCGAGAACCTGGCCCGCGCGCTGCGCACCGTGGCCGCCGGTATCGGCGTGCACGCGAACTCGGCGCAGATCGCCGCCGCCGACGGGGTGGCCGTCCTGCTCGCGCCCGACCCGGCGCCCACCGCCGTCCCGGAGACGCCCGGCGCGGCGGACCCGACGCAGGTGCTGCCGAGCAACGCCGGCTCGTACGACCCGAACGCGGCCACCAGCGTCATGCAGCACAACGCCGGCCAGGGCGGCGGCCACGCCGATCCCACCGCGGTCATGCCGCCCGTCCCGACGCAGCCCGAGGGCGCCCCGCAGCCCGACGGGCCGCACCCGTGGCAGTCCCAGCTGCAGGCCGCCCGCGACCGCAACGACCAGACGCAGGTCCAGTACCTCGACCCGAGCCAGGACCCGCTGCGCCGCCGCCCCCAGCGCCAGCCGCAGCAGCAACAGCAGCAGCAGGGCCGCCAGCAGCAGTACCCGCCGCAGAACCGGCAGCAGTCTCAGCAGCAGTACCAGCCGCAGCAGCAATACCAGCCTCAGCAACAGCAGTACCAGCCGCAGCAGCAGCGTCAGCAGTACGCGCCGCCGCAGCAGCCTCAGCAACCCCAGCAGCCTGCTCAGCGCCCGCCCCGCGAGCCCAGGCAGCGCAGCGCCAACCCGATGAAGATCCCCGGCCTCGGCTGCCTCAAGGGCTGCCTGTTCACGCTGGTCCTGCTCGTCGTCGCGAGCTGGCTGATCTGGGAACTCACCCCGCTGAAGGACTGGATCGGCCAGGGTGAGAGCTACTGGCACGCGATCAGCGACGCCGCGAGCCAGGTCAGCGACTGGGTCTCGGCACTGGGTGGCAGCGGCAACTGACGGGACAGGACGGGGCGCCGCCGATCCGGGCTGGACGTCCCGTCAATTCTGTAGCTATATCGACTTCTGCGAACCAAATCCACGGCAATTCGTACGCAGAAGTGAAGGTTGGCGCCATCCAGGGCACGCAACCCCCCGATCGCCGCGTAACTTTGTCGACCGGGGGTTGTTGCGCGAGGGCCCAATCGCCAGCCGCTGAGGGAGCAGTCTTGGCACGGAATATCGGCAGCCGGTACACCGCCCACCAGATCCTGGGGCGCGGCAGCGCCGGCACGGTGTGGCTCGGCGACGGCCCCGAGGGGCCCGTCGCCATCAAGCTGCTCCGCGAGGACCTCGCGTCCGACCAGGAACTCGTCGGCCGGTTCGTCCAGGAGCGCACCGCCCTGCTCGGCCTGGACCATCCGCACATCGTCGCCGTCCGCGACCTCGTGGTGGACGGCAACGACCTGGCGCTGGTCATGGACCTGGTGCGCGGCACGGACCTGCGCACCCGGCTCGACCGCGAGCGCAGGCTGGCACCGGAGGCCGCCGTCGCGATCGTCGCCGACGTCGCGGACGGCCTCGCCGCCGCGCACGCCGCCGGGGTGGTCCACCGCGACGTCAAGCCGGAGAACATCCTGCTCGACATGGAGGGCCCGCTCGGGCCCGGCAACTCCCACCCCGCGCTGCTCACCGACTTCGGTGTGGCCAAGCTGATCGACACCCCGCGCCGCACCAAGGCCACCAAGATCATCGGGACGCCGGACTACCTGGCCCCCGAGATCGTCGAGGGCCTCCCGCCGCGCGCCGCCGTCGACATCTACGCCCTCGCGACGGTGCTGTACGAGCTCCTCGCCGGCTTCACGCCCTTCGGCGGCGGCCACCCCGGCGCCGTACTGCGCCGCCACGTCACCGAGACCGTCGTCCCGCTCCCCGGCATCCCCGACGAGCTGTGGCAGCTGCTGGTCCAGTGCCTGGCCAAGGCCCCGGCCTCCCGGCTGCGCGCCTCCGAGCTGGCCGCCCGGCTGCGCGAACAGCTCCCGCACCTCGCCGGCATCCCGCCGCTGGACGTGGACGAGCCGGACGACGAGCCCGAGCCCCAGCAGCACGGGCAGGGCTACGACGAGCAGCAGTACACCCCGGCAGCCGAGGAGCCCCGCCGCCGGGGCGCCGTCCCGCTGGTCCCCGGCTCGTCCCCCGACTCCAACCGGGACACCCACACGAGCATGCGCGTCCCGGCCCCGGACGAGCTCTCCGGCGGCCCCCGCGGCACCGCCCGCGCCCCACGCGCCCCCGGCCGGCCCCGCCCCGGCTCGGCCCGCAACAAGTCGGCGGCCATCCGCAAGCGCCGGATCACCCTGGGTGCGGCGGCACTGATACTCGTCGCGGCACTAGGTGTCGGCGGCTGGCTGGCGATGAGCGGCGACGACGCGGGGGCGAACCCCCAGGACACCCGGAATTCGGCCCCCGGCACGCCCTGAGCGAAGGGGTGGCGGGGTGGCGATGACGCGGCCCGAGGAACGTCCGCGCCGACAGCCGTTACGCTGGACCCGTGGCAGTCGTCGATATTTCCGAAGAGCTGAAGTCCCTCTCCTCGACCATGGGGTCGATCGAGGCCGTCCTGGACCTGGATGCGCTGAGGGCGGACATCGCCGCGCTCGAGGAGCAGGCGGCGGCGCCGTCTCTCTGGGATGACCCGGAGGCGGCGCAGAAGATCACCAGCAAGCTTTCGCACATCCAGGCCGAGGTCCGTAAGACGGAGGCCCTGCGCGGCCGCATCGACGATCTCGAAGTCCTCTTCGAGCTCGCCGAGGACGAGGGCGACGCCGACGCGCTCGCGGAGGCCGAGTCCGAGCTGACCTCCGTGAAGAAGGCGCTCGACGAGATGGAGGTCCGCACCCTCCTCTCCGGCGAGTACGACGCCCGCGAGGCGCTCGTCACGATCCGTGCCGAGGCCGGTGGCGTCGACGCCGCCGACTTCGCGGAGAAGCTCCAGCGCATGTACCTGCGCTGGGCCGAGCGGCACAACTACAAGACCGAGGTCTACGAGACGGCGTACGCCGAGGAGGCCGGCATCAAGTC
Source organism: Streptomyces sp. 840.1 (assembly GCF_003751445.1). Lineage (NCBI taxonomy): Bacteria > Bacillati > Actinomycetota > Actinomycetes > Kitasatosporales > Streptomycetaceae > Streptomyces > Streptomyces sp. 840.1. Next base: position 3,415,971 of record NZ_RJUU01000001.1, read on the forward strand.
GACCACCTTCGCCGTGGAGGTGCCGTACGCCTACGGCACGCTCTCCGTCGAGCAGGGCACCCACCGGCTCGTCCGGATCTCGCCCTTCGACAACCAGGGCCGCCGCCAGACGTCCTTCGCGGGCGTCGAGGTGCTGCCGGTCGTCGAGCAGACGGACCACGTCGAGATCGACGAGTCCGAGCTCCGCGTCGACGTGTACCGCTCCTCCGGCCCCGGCGGCCAGGGCGTCAACACCACGGACTCCGCGGTCCGGCTGACCCACCTGCCGACCGGTATCGTCGTCTCCTGCCAGAACGAGCGCTCGCAGATCCAGAACAAGGCGTCCGCGATGAACGTCCTCCAGGCGAAGCTCCTCGAGCGCCGCCGCCAGGAGGAGCAGGCGAAGATGAACGCGCTCAAGGGTGACGGCGGCAACTCCTGGGGCAACCAGATGCGCTCCTACGTCCTGCACCCGTACCAGATGGTCAAGGACCTGCGTACGGAGTTCGAGATGGGCAACCCGGAAGCGGTCTTCAACGGCGAGATCGACGGTTTCGTCGAGGCGGGCATCCGCTGGCGCAAGCAGAACGAGAAGTAGCCTCACTCGCTGAGCAGTTGAGCCCGGACGGTCATCACCGTCCGGGCTCCTTCGCGTTCCGGGCGGGGAGTTGAGGGGATGGCGTGGTGAGTGCGTCACAGTCCGGATGCCGAATGAAGGTCAATTGGCTCCAAAACGCCGCACATTGCCTGGATCGGCCTTGACGTAGTCCTTAACTCTGGACAGGCTGCTGGAGCAGCATGCGTATGTCTGGGACGGGTGTGATCGGGGGCGGGCGGCACGGCCGCGGTACTACGCCGGCCGGCGTTCGGAGCAAACCCCGCAGGGCCGTGGCCCCGCATATGGCTGCTCCATTGACGAGAACAGCTACTGGGGGTAGCAGCACATGACGAAGAAGACGCGCGTACGCGTCGCGCGGATAGCCGCGAGTGCGGTCATTGCCGCAGGTGCCTCGCTCACCGCCGCCGGTGCGGCGCAGGCCTTCACCGGCGGGGGCGACCACGCCGGTGTGAGTACGAAGGACGCCGAAGGCGATGACGGCGGCCTGCTCGGCGGCCTGCTCGGCGGCGTGGACGCCGGTACGGATGCCGGTACCGACGCCGGCACGGACGCTGGTACGGATGCCGGGACTGACGCCGGTACCGACGCTGGTACGGATGCCGGGACCGACGCCGGTACCGATGCAGGCACGGACGCCGGTACCGACGCTGGCACGGACGCCGGTACCGACGCCGGGACCGACGCCGGTACCGATGCGGGTACGGACGCCGGTACGGATGCCGGGACTGACGCCGGTACCGATGCGGGTACGGACGCTGGCACCGACGCCGGTACCGATGCGGGTACGGATGCCGGGACCGACGCCGGTACCGATGCGGGTACGGACGCCGGGACCGACGCTGGCACCGACGCCGGTACGGATGCCGGAAGCTCGACCAACGGCTCCAGCAACGGCTCGACCAACGGTTCGAGCACCGGTTCCACCACGGGCTCGACCACCGGTTCCAGCGGTTCCACCGGATCCACGGGCTCCACGACGGGTTCCGCGGGTTCCACCGGTTCCACCGGGGACGCGGGCACCTGCACCGTCGACCTCAACGGTGCCGAGTGCGCCGACAACACCGACACCGACTCGGTCGGCAACCAGCCGGCCGAGCAGGGCAAGGGCAAGGACGAGCTCGCCGAGACCGGTGCGGCCGAGACCACGTTCCTGCTCGTCGGCGCCGCGACGATGATCGCCGGAGGCATCGGCTTCCGGATCCTCCCGCGCCTGGTGAACGGCCGCACGGCCGCCTGACGGCACTGAGCGGTACGTGAACGACCACAGGGACCCGGTCCGCCTCGGCGGGCCGGGTCCCTGTGCGTGTCACTGGGCCCGCTTGCGTGCCGCAGGCCCTCCGTGCCGCCTGAGAGCCCTCGGGCGTGCTCTGCCGTAGGAGATCGCCCACCGGGCGCCGTCCCGCTGCGGGAACCGGCAGCAAGGGGCGTCCCGGGGCGACGGGAGCATGCGGTGGCCCGGCCACCGCGGGGTTCAGGCAGCGGCTCGGTCGCTCCCGGTCACGCCGCCTGGTGGGCGAGCAGCGCCAGCGCGCACAGCAGCACCACCAGCAGGGCGATCAGCATCATGGGGTTCATCCCGCCGAAGGGGCCCTGGCCCTGTCCCTGCTCCTCCAGCCGCGCACGGCTGGCCCGGCACACGGGGCAGCGGCCCTCGGCCACGGGCGCCGCACAGTTCGCGCACACCAATCGGTCATAGGTCATGCGCTTTCCTCCTCCCGCGCGGCGGAGCCGCACAAGCCTTCTCTCCGCACAACGCTCACGGAAACGCGACCGTTCCCCCTACCACTGTGCCAGCTCGCGAGGATTTCGGCGCGGCCCGCCGGACAGGTCACGGAAGCTCCCGGTTCGCGCTCGCTTGCGTTCCGCCATAAATCGCCCATCCCGGTACGCGCGCCTGCACGCGTCAGTCCGGTTCGCGTATGGTCACGCTCACCTACTCCCGGCCGACCGTGGTGCATCCGTGATCCGATTCGACAACGTCTCCAAGACCTACCCCAAGCAGAGCCGTCCCGCTCTACGGGATGTGTCTCTCGATATCGAGAAGGGCGAGTTCGTCTTCCTGGTGGGCTCCTCCGGCTCCGGCAAGTCCACCTTCATGCGACTCATCCTCCGTGAGGAGCGCGCCAGTCAGGGCATGGTCCACGTCCTGGGCAAGGACCTCGCGCGCATGTCCAACTGGAAGGTGCCGCACATGCGCCGCCAGCTGGGCACCGTATTCCAGGACTTCCGGCTGCTTCCCAACAAGACCGTCGCGGAGAACGTGGCGTTCGCCCAGGAAGTGATCGGCAAGCCGCGCGGCGAGATCCGCAAGGCGGTCCCGCAGGTCCTCGACCTCGTCGGTCTCGGCGGCAAGGAGGACCGGATGCCCGGTGAGCTCTCCGGTGGTGAGCAGCAGCGCGTGGCGATCGCGCGGGCCTTCGTGAACCGGCCCATGCTGCTGATCGCGGACGAGCCGACCGGCAACCTCGACCCGCAGACCTCGGTCGGCATCATGAAGCTGCTGGACCGGATCAACCGGACCGGCACCACCGTGATCATGGCGACCCATGACCAGAACATCGTCGACCAGATGCGCAAACGCGTCATCGAGCTCGAGCAGGGCCGTCTCGTACGCGACCAGGCGCGCGGCGTCTACGGCTACCAGCACTGAGCACCCAGCACTGAAAGGACGCCATGCGCGCCCAGTTCGTCCTGTCGGAGATCGGCGTCGGCCTCCGTCGCAACCTCACGATGACCTTCGCCGTCGTCGTCTCCGTCGCCCTCTCGCTTGCCCTGTTCGGCGGCGCGCTGCTCATGCGCGAGCAGGTCAGCACGATGAAGGACTACTGGTACGACAAGGTCAACGTCTCCATCTACCTGTGCGGCAAGGGTGATGCGGAGACGGTGGTGCAGTGCGCCAAGGGTGCTGTCACCGCGCAGCAGAAGAAGGAGATCGAGGGCGATCTCAATAAGATGGACGTCGTCGAGACGGTGACGTACGAGTCGTCCGACGAGGCGTACAAGCACTACCAGGAGGAGTTCGGCGACTCCCCGATGGCCGGCAACATCACGCCGGACCAGATGCCGGAGTCGTTCCGGGTCAAGCTGCACGACCCGACGAAGTACAAGGTCGTCGCCACCGCCTTCGCCGGCCGCAACGGGGTGCAGTCCGTCCAGGACCAGAGAAGCATCCTGGACAACCTCTTCGGGCTGATGAACGGCATGAACGTCGCCGCGCTGTTCGTGATGGCGCTGATGCTGGTCATCGCGCTGATGCTGATCGTGAACACGGTCCGGGTGTCCGCGTTCAGCCGACGGCGTGAGACGGGCATCATGCGGCTCGTCGGCGCCTCCGGCTTCTACATCCAGATGCCGTTCATCATGGAGGCCGCGTTCGCCGGCCTGATCGGCGGCGTGCTGGCCTGCGTGATGCTGCTGGCCGGGCGCTACTTCCTGATCGACGGCGGTCTCGCGCTGCAGGACAAGCTGAACCTGATCGACTTCATCGGCTGGGACGCGGTCCTCACCAAGCTGCCGCTGGTACTGGCGATCGGCCTGCTGATGCCCGCCGTTGCCGCGCTCTTCGCGCTCCGCAAGTACCTCAAGGTGTGACGTGCGCCCCGTGCGGCGCGCGGCCAACAGCCCGTGCGCCCCGGGGCGCTTGTCCTAGACTCGGCGCCATGTCTGGCCCTGTTCACCGTGTAGGGCCCCGCGGACTCTGCCGCGGGGCGGCCCTGACATTGGTTTTCGCGAGTGTGCTCGCCACCGGCGCCGCCACCGGTGCGCTGCCCCGCGGCGACGGGCGGGGCCGGGACACCGGCACCCGGCCCGTCGCCTCCGTCGCCGACCGCGACGCGGTGGCCGACGCAGCGGCCGAGGCGGTGGCGGACGGCAAGTCCGGTACGGAGGCGGCCGAGGAGGTCGTCAGCCGCAGCGGTGACCGCTGGGGCGCGGTCTACGACGAGCGGGCGTACCAGGAGTTCGAGCAGGCCCTCGACGGCTCGTACACGGGCGTCGGGATCGCCGCCAGACGCTCCGCCGACGGGCTGGTCGCCGTCGCCCGGGTCCAGCCGGGCAGCCCCGCCGACCGGGCCGGTGTCCGCTCGGGCGACCTGATCCGCACGGTCGACGGCAGCCGGGTCGACCGGCGCCCGGTCTCCGACGTGGTGGCCCTGCTGCGCGGTGACCGTACGGGCGCCGCCGCCGGGAGCCCCGTCGTGCTGGGGGTGCAGCGGGGATCCGTCAGCCGGACCGAGACGCTGCGCCGGGCCCGGCTCACCACCGAGACCGTCACCGTGCGGCGGCTCGGCCCTGCCCGGACCGGTGCCGGCGCGGCCGTCCTGATCGAGGTCGGCTCGTTCACCAAGGGGTCGGGCGCCCGGGTCCGTGACGCGGTCCGGGACGCACCGGCGGGCGCCGGGGTGCTGCTGGACCTGCGCGGCAACTCCGGCGGCCTGGTCACCGAGGCGGTCACCGCGGCCTCCGCCTTCCTGGACGGCGGCCTGGTCGCCACCTACGACGTGCACGGGGAGCAGCGAGCCCTGTACGCGGACGGCGGGGGCGACACCGCGCGCCCCGTCGTCGTCCTGATCGACGGCGGCACGATGAGCGCGGCCGAGCTGCTGACCGGCGCGCTGCAGGACCGGGGCCGCGCGGTCACGGTCGGCTCGCGCACCTTCGGCAAGGGCTCCGTGCAGATGCCGAGCAAGCTCGCGGGCGGTTCGGTGGCCGAGCTGACCGTGGGCCACTACCGCACTCCGGCGGGCCGCAGCGTCGACGACCGGGGCATCACACCGGACCTCGCGGTGAGCTCGGGGGCCCAGAAGAGGGCCGAGACGGTATTGAGTGGCCTCGGGGGTGGGTCGTAGTGCGAAAATGGCCGCACTATGGCTAAGGAAAAGGACCCAGAGCGCAAGATCATCGCGCAGAACAAGAAGGCGCGCCACGACTACACCATCCTCGACACCTACGAGTGCGGCCTCGTGCTCATGGGTACCGAGGTCAAATCGCTGCGCATGGGCCGGGCCTCCCTGGTGGACGGCTTCGTGCAGATCGAAGGCGGCGAGGCGTGGCTGCACAACATCCACGTCCCCGAGTACGTCCAGGGCACCTGGACCAACCACTCCGCCAAGCGCAAGCGCAAGCTGCTGATGCACCGGGCCGAGATCGACAAGCTGGAGTCGAAGTCCCAGGAGACCGGGCACACGATCGTGCCGCTCGCCCTGTACTTCCGCAGCGGCCGGGTCAAGGTCGAGATCGCGCTGGCGAAGGGCAAGAAGGAGTACGACAAGCGCCAGACGCTGCGCGAGAAGCAGGACACCAGGGAGACGAACCGGGCGATCTCGGCGGCGCGCCGCCGCCAGCGGGCCGCCTGACCGGGCCGGACACGGGGCCGGCGGCCGGTCCGCCAGGAATACGCTGGCATCGGCGCACGTTGGTCACGTACGATGGCACTGCACCCCACGGGGTGTGTACCACCTTTGAAAAATCAACATGGGGATGATCGGTTTCGACAGCGGATGTCGAAGCAGGGGAAGCGAGTCGAGGAAGCGGCAATGATCTCGTTAACCATATGTCGCAACCAATAATCGCCAATTCCAAGCGCGATTCCTCCGCCTTCGCCCTCGCTGCCTAATTAGCAGCTAAGCGAAGACTCTGCGGAGTGTCAGCCCGGGGGTGATCCCGACCCGGATCCTGGCATCATTAAGGGATCTAAACTTCTAGGCCCGGTCACGGGGCCCTGAAGGAAATCAAACAGTGACTGGGCCTGTCGGAGGCTTGTTCGCGTGACCTCCGGGGCCGAGAAAAGCGCAGCGAACTGCACTCGGAGAAGCCCTGATTCCGCACCGTTGGACGCGGGTTCGATTCCCGCCATCTCCACAATTCCCATGTGAACGAGGACCCCGTTGCCACCGGCAACGGGGTCCTCGTTTTTGGCTGTCCGGAAGGCCCGCAGGCCACGACCGGCGCGCGGGGGCGCGCGTTCCGGAGTGCGGCGGAGTGCGAGGTAGAACAGGTGCACCCCTCACGATGAACAACACCGGACAGTAGGGTCGCGGCGTCCTCGGCGTGCGCTACATTCATCGTCCGGGTGCACTGTGGTGGGGGCGCGTGGACAGGGTGGGGGCCCGGTCCGGCGGCATATAACCGGTCAGTTGCGCGCACCCGATCTTGAGTGGGGGAAGTGCGTACAACAGTGGAAACTTGGCGTGAAGGTGCCCATGCGGGGCACACACACGAGCCGAATGAAGTCACCATCCAACTTGACGGTCTGGGACGCCAGCTCTCCGAGCTGCTCCCGGAACCCGGCGCTCCGGAAGGCTCCGACGGCCCTGTCTTCGTCGACGAGAGCGGGCGCCGGAGCAAGACACTCCGGCGCTTCGGCTGGGTGATCGCGGCGATCTGCGTCTGCTTCGCGGCGACGCTTGTCGCCACCGTGCTCGGCGGCAACTCCAGCGCTCCGTTCCTGCCGCTCTCCGGCCAGGAGGAGCACAAGACGGCGGACGAGGTCCAGGTCTCGCCCGTGCCGGACGCGAGCGTGAGCGCCCCGGTGACACCCGGCACGACGGCCGGCTCCTCGCCGTCCGCACCGGTGGCCGGAAGCAATGCCCCCGTGGTGCCGGGCAGTTCCGCCGACGCCGGCGCCCCGGCGTCCGGCACCGGCTCCTCGGCACCGGACGCCGTCGTACCGGCCGGGAACCGGTCCGAGTCCGCCGCCGGTGGCACCGCGCCGTCCTCCGGCACCACGGCATCCGCCCCGGCCACCGACGACACCGCACCGCCTCCCGCCGATACCGAGGCACCGCCGTCGGACCCCACGACACCGCCCCCCGCCGAGTCCTCGCAGCCCCCTGTGGAAGAGCAAGAAGGCGTCCAGTAAATGACCACCCCCGTCACACGGGGCAGGCACAACCGCAAGAAGCAGACCCGGCGGCGCAGGCTTCCCATGCGTTATCTGCTGCCGTTCCTGCTCCTCGTCGCCCTGCTCGCCATGCTGATGCTGCGCGGTTACGTGCACAGCGAAATCCTTGCCGACCACCGGATCCAGCCACCGGCGGCGACCGACCAGGTTCCCGAGCAGGTGCTCGAAGGCGGACCGGTCATCGACGCGCGCAGCGCGACCGAACCGGCCAAGACCCTGCGCATCCCCGACCACCGCATCGTGCTGACCTTCGACGACGGCCCGGACCCGGAGTGGACGCCGCGCGTGCTCGACAAGCTCAAGGAGTACGACGCGCACGCCGTCTTCTTCGTCACCGGCACCATGGCCTCGCGCTACCCCGAGCTCGTGGAGCGCATGGTCAAGGAGGGGCACGAGGTCGGGCTGCACACCTTCAACCACCCCGACCTCTCCTACCAGTCGCACACCCGCATCGACTGGGAGCTCTCGCAGAACCAGCTGGTGCTGGCCGGTGCGGCCGGAATCCGCACCTCGCTGTTCCGGCCGCCGTACTCCTCGTTCGCCGACGCCATGGACGACAAGTCGTGGCCGGTCACCCAGTACATCGGCAGCCGCGGCTACCTCACCGTCGTCAACAACACCGACAGCGAGGACTGGAAGCGCCCCGGCGTCGGTGTCATCAGCAAGAACGCCACACCGAAGCAGGGCAAGGGCGCCATCGTCCTGATGCACGACTCGGGCGGCGACCGCTCCCAGACCGTGGCGGCGCTCGGCCACTTCCTGCCCAAGATGCAGGCGAAGGGCTACGAGTTCGCCAACCTCACCGACGCCCTCGGCGCCCCCAGCGCGCACACCCCGGTCACCGGTCTCGCGCTGTGGAAGGGCAGGGCGTTCGTCTACGCGGTCGGCGTCTCGGACCACATCACCGATGTCATGGTGGCCGGTCTCGCCGTCATCGGTGTACTGGTCATCTCCCGCTTCGGGCTGATGCTGCTGCTCTCCTTCGCGCACGCCCGCCGGGTCCGCAGACGGGGCTTCGGCTGGGGCGAACCCGTCACCCGCCCGGTGACCGTCCTGGTGCCCGCGTACAACGAACGCGAGTGCATCGCCAACACGGTGCGCTCCCTGGTGGCAAGTGACTATCCGGTCGAAGTCATCGTGATCGACGACGGCTCCACCGACGGCACCGCCGACATCGTCGAGGCGATGTGGCTGCGAGACGTCCGGGTGGTGCGCCAGCGCAACGCAGGAAAGCCCGCGGCCCTCAACAACGGCATCGCGCACGCCCGCCACGACATCATCGTGATGATGGACGGCGACACCGTCTTCGAGCCGTCCACCGTCCGCGAGCTCGTGCAGCCCTTCGCCGACCCGAGGGTCGGGGCCGTCGCGGGCAACGCCAAGGTCGGCAACCGGGACTCGATGATCGGGGCCTGGCAGCACATCGAGTACGTGATGGGCTTCAACCTCGACCGCAGGATGTACGACCTGCTGCGCTGCATGCCCACCATCCCCGGCGCCGTCGGGGCGTTCCGCCGGGACGCGCTGGACCGGATCGGCGGCATGAGCGAGGACACCCTCGCCGAGGACACCGACGTCACCATGGCCCTGCACCGGGACGGCTGGCGCGTCGTGTACGCGGAGAACGCCCGTGCCTGGACCGAGGCGCCGGAGACCGTGCAGCAGTTGTGGTCGCAGCGCTACCGCTGGTCGTACGGCACGATGCAGGCCATCTGGAAGCACCGCCGCGCGGTCGTCGAGCGCGGACCCTCCGGCCGATTCGGGCGCGTCGGGCTGCCGTTCGTCGCCCTGTTCATGGTCGTCGCCCCGCTGCTCGCCCCCCTCATCGACGTCTTCCTGCTGTACGGAATCGTCTTCGGGCCCACCCAGAAGACGATCGTCGCCTGGCTCGGCGTCCTCGCCGTACAGGCGGTCTGCGCCGCGTACGCCTTCCGGCTCGACCGGGAACGCATGACGCATCTGATCTCGCTGCCCCTCCAGCAGATCCTCTACCGGCAGCTCATGTACGTGGTGCTGCTCCAGTCCTGGATCACCGCTCTCACCGGCGGCCGGCTGCGCTGGCAGAAGCTGCGCCGCACCGGCGTCGTGGAGGCGCCCGGCTCCATGCCCAGCCAGCGGCGCGGCAGCAGCAACGACCGGAGGCCCGTCGCATGACCCACCCGAGCCACCCCTCGGCCTACCCGCAGCAGCCGCCCGGGGAGCCGCACACGGTGCCGTTCCCGGCGCAGACCCCGTACGCCTCCACCGGGCAGGCGCCGTACCCGTACCCGCCCGCCGGTGTCCCGTCCGCGCTGCCGCCCGAGAAGGGGGCCGCGGTGCCGGCCCCCGCAGCGAAGGAGGCCCCCGCAGCGAAGGAGGCCGCCGCACCGAAGGCGGGCGGCCGCGACCGCTACCTCGACCTGCTCCGGGCCGTCGCGCTGGTCCGCGTCGTCGTCTTCCACCTCTTCGGCTGGGCCTGGCTGACCATCCTCTTCCCGTCCATGGGCGTGATGTTCGCGCTGGCCGGCTCCCTGATGGCCCGGTCGCTGGCCCGGCCCGCCTGGAGCGTCGTGCGCGGCCGGCTGCGCAGGCTGCTGCCGCCGATGTGGGCGTTCGCCGCACTCGTCGTACCGATGATGTTCGTGATGGGCCTCAAACCGGTGCGGGACGAGGGCATCTGGTGGTTCCTGAAGCTCGGCTGCTACATCCTGCCGGTCGGCTCGCCGCCGTTCCCCTGGGAGAGCGGGTCCGAGAGCGGGTTCCTGGAGCAGTCGTGGGCCGAGCAGGCGGTGGGTCCGCTCTGGTACATCCGTGCCTACCTGTGGTTCGTGCTGGCCTCACCGCTGCTCCTGAAGGCGTTCCGCAGACTGCCCTGGGCGACGATGCTCGCGCCGGTCGCCCTCACCGCCGTCGTCGGCACCGGCCTGGTCACCGTGGAGGGGGCGACGGGCGAGGCGCTCGTCGACTTCGGCACCTTCGGCGCCTGCTGGATCCTGGGCTTCGCCCACAACGACGGGCTGCTGAAGAAGGTCCCGCGCTACATCTCGGTCTCCTCGGCCGCGATCTTCATGGCCTTCGGCCTCTGGTGGGCGTCCGGACACCTCACCGAGGAGGGCTGGAACCTCGACGAGATCCCGCTCGCCCAGGCCACCTGGTCGCTCGGCTTCTGCGCGATCCTGCTCCAGTACGCGCCCTCGTGGCGGGAACTGCCCGGCAGGCTGGCCGGCTGGGACAGCCCGATCACCCTGGCCAACAACCGGGCCGTGACGATCTACCTCTGGCACAACCTGCTGTTCATGGCGACGATGCCGATCATCGACCAGCTGTGGAACGTCCCCTGGGTCGGTGACCACCTCGGTACGTACATCGACGCCTCGTACAACGTACTGATGCTGATCCTGATCTGGCCCCTGATCGGGGTGATGATCGTCGCGGTCGGCTGGGTCGAGGACGTGGCGGCGAAGCGGCGGCCCCGGCTCTGGCCCAACGGCGCCCCGAAGCGGACGAGCGGCCGGCGACGACCGCCCTCACCGGGGCGTCCGCGCCCCGGTGAGAGCAAGGTTGCGCACCGGTCACCTCACGGCACCACGACGAAACGCGCGCTCCCTAGGGTCGGGGACGACACCCCGACCCGTGGAGGCGCGTGATGGCTGGCCGTTGGATCGAGCAGTGGGAACCGGAGGACGAGACGTTCTGGCGGGAGAAGGGCGAGCGGATCGCCCGCCGGAATCTGTGGTTCTCCGTCCTCTCCGAGCACATCGGTTTCTCCATCTGGACCCTGTGGTCGGTGATGGTCCTGTTCATGGGACCGGAGTACGGGGTGGACCCGGCCGGGAAGTTCTTCCTGATCTCGACCGCGACACTGGTCGGCGCGGTCGTGCGGGTGCCGTACACCTTCGCGGTGGCCCGGTTCGGCGGCCGTAACTGGACCGTGTTCAGCGCGTTCGCCCTGCTGGTGCCGACCGTCGCCGCCTGGGTGGTGATGGAGCCCGGGACCTCGTACACCACGTTCCTGGTGGTAGCGGCACTGACCGGTATCGGCGGCGGCAACTTCGCCTCCTCGATGACGAACATCAACGCCTTCTTCCCGCTGCGCGAGAAGGGCTGGGCGCTCGGGCTCAACGCGGGCGGCGGCAACGTCGGGGTGCCCGTCGTACAGCTCGCCGGGCTGCTGGTGATCGGGACGGCGGGTGCCGCGCATCCGAGGATCGTGCTCGGCGCGTACATCCCGCTGATCGTCGTCGCCGCGCTGTGCGCCGCGCACTTCATGGACAACCTGGCGCCCGTGCAGAACGACACCGGGGCCGCCGGGAAGGCCGTCCGCGACCCGCACACCTGGATCATGGCGGTGCTCTACATCGGCACCTTCGGCTCCTTCATCGGCTACAGCTTCGCCTTCGGCCTGGTGCTCCAGACCCAGTTCGGCCGGACCCCGCTGGAGGCCGCCTCGCTCACCTTCATCGGCCCGCTGCTCGGCTCCCTGATCCGGCCGGTCGGCGGCCGGCTGGCCGACCGGTACGGCGGCGCCCGCATCACCATGGGGAACTTCGTGGCGATGGCGGTGGCGACCGGCGTCGTCGTATACGCCTCCGGCACAAAGTCGCTGCCCGTCTTCCTGACCGGCTTCACCGCGCTCTTCGTCCTGAGCGGGCTCGGCAACGGCTCGACGTACAAGATGATCCCCGGCATCTTCCACGCCAAGGCGATCGCCCTGGGACTGCGCGGCGAGCAGGCCGCGGCGCACGGGCGGCGGCTGTCCGGGGCGGCCATGGGCCTCATCGGCGCGGTCGGCGCACTCGGCGGGCTGGCCATCAACCTGGCCTTCCGGCAGTCCTTCCAGACCGCGGGCACCGGGACGGCGGCCTTCTGGTCCTTCCTGGCCTTCTACGGGGTGTGCTCCGTGCTCACCTGGGCGGTATACCTTCGCCCCACCGCGCCCCTCCCGGCGAAGCCGCAGCTCAGCTACGCCGAGGTGTGATGATGGCCCTGCCGTGTCGGGTGACGTAACGGGCGGGAAATACGGGCGAACCGAGCCTGTCACGCAGCGTTGGCAGTCTCGGTACTCCGCACCATCGAGCAGCGGGACGAGAGCCGGGTAGACCATATGCACGACGACGAACAGCACGGGCCCCTCGCCGGCTTCACGGTCGGCGTCACCGCCGCGCGCAGGGCGGACGAACTCGCCGCGCTGCTGCGGCGGCGCGGCGCCACCGTGGTGCACGCCCCCGCCCTGCGGATCGTGCCGCTCGCCGACGACAGCGAACTCCTCACCGCCACCAAGGAACTCCTCGACAGCGTCCCCGACGTGGTCATCGCCACCACCGCGATCGGCTTCCGGGGCTGGATCGAGGCGGCCGACGGCTGGGGGATCGGTGCCCAGCTGCTGGAGCGGCTGCGCGGCGTCGAACTGCTGGCGCGCGGACCCAAGGTCAAGGGCGCGGTCCGCGCCGCCGGGCTCACCGAGGCGTGGTCACCCGCCTCCGAGTCCATGGCGGAAGTGCTGGAACGGCTCCTCGCCGAGGGCGTCGAGGGCCGTCGCATCGCCCTCCAGCTGCACGGCGAACCGCTCCCCGGCTTCGTCGAGTCGCTGCGGGCGGCGGGCGCCGAGGTCATCGGCGTACCCGTCTACCGCTGGATGCCGCCCGAGGACATCGCCCCGCTCGACCGGCTCCTCGACCTCACCGCCGCACGCGGCCTGGACGCGCTCACCTTCACCAGCGCCCCCGCCGCGGCCTCGCTGCTGCGCCGCGCCGAGGAGCGCGGCATGCTTCCCGAACTCCTGGGCGCCCTGCGGGACGACGTCGTATCGGCCTGCGTAGGGCCGGTCACCGCCCTGCCGTTGCAGGCCCACGGGCTCGACACCGTCCAGCCCGAGCGCTTCCGGCTCGGCCCGCTCGTCCAGATCCTCTGCCGTGAACTTCCGGGCCGTGCGCGTACGTTGCCCGTCGCCGGACACCGGGTCGAGATCCGGGGCCACGCCGTTCTGGTCGACGACGAGCTGCGCCCGGTGCCGCCGGCCGGGATGGCCCTGCTGCACACCCTGGCGCGCCGGCCGGGCTGGGTGGTGGCCCGCGCCGACCTGCTGCGCGCCCTGCCCGGCAGCGGCACGGACGAGCACGCGGTGGAGACGGCCATGGCCCGGCTGCGCACCGCGCTCGGGGTGCCCAGGATCGTCCAGACGGTCGTCAAGCGCGGCTACCGGCTGGCCCTGGACCCGGCGGCGGACGCCAAGTACGCGGACTCCTGAGGCAGCTGCCGTCCCGTCAGGTGGGCGGCCCGCAGCAGGAGGGCGAGCGCGGCGGTGCACAGGACCGCGCGCACGGCGTTCCAGGCGACCCACGCGTCCTCGAACCGGTCCCGTACGGCGGCCGGGCCGGCGATGCGCGCCGGGTCGCCGGCCCGCGCGAGCTCGTCGTTGAGCGGGACGTTGACGCCCGAGGTGAGCAGGAAGGCGACGGCGTACACCGCGAGCGCGGCGAAGAGCCAGCCGCGCGGGCCGGGGGAGCGGCGCTGCTGCCAGGCGGCCACCGCGGTGAGGATCAGTGCGCCCAAGAAGCCGGCGAAGAACACCGGGTTCTCTATGACGTCGTTGATGTTCTGCATGACCTCGATGAAGGTCCGGTCGTCGCTGCGGCCGAGGGCGGGCATGACCGCGCAGGAGAAGACGTAGAACGTGCCCGCGACGAGTCCGGTGGTGACGGCGGCGCCACCGATGACGAGATGGCGGAGGGCGTGGTGGGGCCGGTGGGCCTGGCTGGTTGTCATGGCACCAGTCAATTCGTCCGGCGGCCCCCGCTCCATCGCTCAGGCGCGCAGCTCCATACGCGGGCGTCCAAAGGCGGTGCGAGGCCCCGGGACGGCTGCGGCGGTGCCGGGTTACCGTGCTGGGATGATCAATGAAATCCACCGGCTCGACACGGGGATACGGCTCCGTCCCGCCACCGGGTCCGACGCCGCCTCCCTCGCCGCGGCGCTGACCCGCAGCCGTACCTACATGAGCGCCTGGGAGCCCCGGCGTCCCGACGCCTTCTACACCGAGCAGGGGCAGCGCGAGCGGCTGGCCGGGCTGCTGGCCGACCGTGGGGCGGGGCGCGTGATGCCCTGGGTGCTGGCGGACGAGGAGGACCGGGCGGTCGGCGGATTCACCCTCGACGCCATCGTGCTCGGGTCGTTCCGCAGCGCCTCGCTCGGCTACTGGGTGGGCGTCGAGTACGCGGGCCGGGGCCTGGCCACCACCGCGGTGCGGCTCATCTGCGACCTGGCCCGGGACGAGCTGGGGCTGCACCGGGTCCAGGCGGGAACGCTGCTGGACAACGTCGCGTCGCAGCGGGTGCTCGCCAAATGCGGCTTCGAGCAGTTCGCGCTGGCCCCGCGCTACATGCACATCAACGGCGACTGGCGCGACCACCGGCTCTTCCAGCGCATCCTGCACGACGGCCCGGTCACCGGGGCACCGTCCGCCGCCGGCGCCTGAGCGCCCCGGCCGCCCGCGCGGTGTCCGGGCGGCGGCGGGGGTTACGGGCGGGGTGCGGGACGGGCACTCTTGGGTGGACGTCGGCCGGACCCAAGGCGGTGGCATGCGCATGGCAACGCGCAAGGGATCGTGCGACTGGCGGTTCGACGCCGGGCGGCTCTGCCTCGACCTGGTGGCGACCGGGGCCGGCAGCGCCGACGCCCCCGACCCGCTGGACCGGCCCGAGCGGCTCGTCCACTGGCTGACGGCCTCCGGAGCCGTACCGCAGGGCACCAGGCTCGCCACCGTGGACCACAGCTGGCTGCTGCTCTTCCGTCAGCTGAGGACCGCCGTCGACCGGCTGCTGACCGCGCAGCTCGGCGGCCGGGCGGCCGAGGGCGCCCTGGAGCGCGTCAACGCGCTCGCCGCAGGGGCGCCGCCCGGAGTGCGCGCCGTGCGCACCGGGAGCGGCGCCCTGGTGCGCGGGCTCAGCGCCGAACCCGACTGCCGGGCACTGCTCGCCACCGTGGCCCGCGACGCGGTGGAGCTGCTGACCGACCCGGTGGCGCTGGGCGGGCTGCGCCGCTGCGAGGGCGACAACTGCCGCCGGATCTACCTGGACACCTCGCGCGGGCGGCGCCGGCGCTGGTGCTCCAGCGAGGTGTGCGGCAACCGCGAACGGGTCGCCCGGCACCGGCGGCGCCACGCGGACCCGGCCGGGCGGCCCGTGGCGCCCTGACCTCCCGGGGCCCGGCCGGACCGCCCCGGCCTCGCGGCGCCGGCGCGGGCGCGCGGGCCCGGCGGGCCCGCCCCGGGCCCCGGCAAGATCACATGCTCGTGGCAGGTGCGCGACGGGCCCCGCGTCGCATAGGGTTGACGGCTGCCCAATGCACGTCAGAAGGGGGTCTCGGTGGCCGCGCAGGATGCCGCTGTCGATTCGTTGCGGGACCGGGAAATCGGTGTCGAGCAGGAACATCTCGACCGTGTGTACCACCGCCTTGAGGAGAAGATCCACGAGGCGGAATTTCTCATGAGTGATGCCGTCAAACGCGGCCAGGTCGGGACACCGGGGGCACTCGCCGAACGCGACGCCCAGGTGTTCCGGGCCGGAATCCACCTCAACCGGCTGAACAGCGAGTTCGAGGACTTCCTCTTCGGAAGGATCGACCTGCTGCTCGGCAAGGACGGTGAGCGCGGCCCCGACGGCGCGTTCACCTCCGTGGAGCCGGCCGACGACGCAGTACGGGAGGACAGCACCGCCGATATCGCGGAGACGCTGCACATCGGCCGGATCGGGGTCCTCGACTCCGACTACGCGCCACTGGTCATCGACTGGCGGGCGCCGGCCGCCGCACCCTTCTACCGGTCCACGCCGAAGGAACCGGGCCGGGTGGTACGCCGCCGGGTCATCCGCTCCAAGGGCCGCCGGGTCCTGGGCGTCGAGGACGACCTGATGCGCCCCGAGCTGACCGGGCACCTGGGCGGCGAGAAGCTCGCCGTCGTCGGGGACGGGGCGCTGATGGCCGCGCTCGGGCAGGCCCGCAGCCACACCATGCGGGACATCGTCTCCTCCATCCAGGCCGAGCAGGACCTGGTGATCCGAGCGCCCGCCGCCTCCGTCACCGAGGTCTCCGGCGGCCCCGGCACGGGCAAGACCGCGGTCGCCCTGCACCGCGCCGCCTACCTGCTCTACCAGGACCGGCGGCGGTACGCGGGCGGCATCCTCGTCGTCTCCCCGACGCCGCTGCTGGTCGCCTACACCGAAGGGGTGCTGCCCTCGCTCGGCGAGGAGGGCCAGGTCGCGATCCGCGCGGTCGGCTCGCTGTCCGACGAGGCGGCGGGCATCGAGGGCGCCACCACCTACGACGAACCGGCCGTCGCCCGGATCAAGGGCTCCTCCCGGATCCTGCACGTGCTGCGCAAGGCGGCCCGCGGGGCGCTGGAGCAGCCGGTGGTCCGGCCGCCCGCCGAGGACGCGGGCCAGCTGGCGTTCGGGGACGCGGAGGAGGCCCCGCAGGAGGCCGCCACGCCCACCCGGCTGCGGGTGGTCGCCTTCGGCGCCCGGGTCGAGCTGAACGAGGACGAGCTCCGGCGCATCCGGAACAACGTCCTCAGCGGAACCGCACCGGTCAACCTGCTGCGCCCGCGCGCCCGCAAACTGCTGCTGGACGCGCTGTGGAGCAGGTCGTCCGGCCGGGGCCGCTACACCGATCAGGAGCTGGCCGCCGAGCTGCGCTCGTCGTTCGACGAGGACGTCTCCACCGAGACGCCGTTCATCGAGTTCCTGAACGCCTGGTGGCCCGAGCTCACCCCGCGCGGGGTGCTCGCCGCGATGGCCGACGAGAAGCGGCTCGCCCGCTGGGCTCGCCGGACCCTCAATCAGGGTGAGGTGCGCCGGCTCGCGCGCTCCCTGAAGCGCCTCGACAGCGCGGGGAGCGGGCCGCTGTCCGTCCACGACGTGGCGATGCTGGACGAGTTGCAGCATCTGATCGGCACCCCGAACCGGCCCAAGCGCAAACGGGAGTTCGACCCGCTGGACCAGCTCACCGGTCTGGAGGAGCTGATGCCGCACCGGGAGGAGACCCAGTGGGAGCGGGCCGAGCGGCTGGCGGCGGAGCGCACGGAGTACGCGCACGTCATCGTCGACGAGGCGCAGGACCTCACGCCCATGCAGTGGCGGATGGTCGGCCGCCGGGGCCGGCACGCCACCTGGACGATCGTCGGGGACCCCGCGCAGTCCTCCTGGTCCGACCCGGACGAGGCGGCCGCCGCGCGTGACGAGGCGCTCGGCAGCCGGCCGCGCCGCCGCTTCACCCTGACCGTCAACTACCGCAACCCGGCGGAGATCGCCGAACTCGCCGCCAAGGTCCTCGCGCTCGCGATGCCCGGCATGGAGTCACCGGCCGCCGTCCGCTCCACGGGCGTCCGGCCGCGCTTCGAGACCGTACGGGACGGCGATCTGGCCGAAACCGTGCGCGAGGAGGCGCGGCGGCTGCTGGGTGAGGTGGACGGCACCGTCGGCGTCGTCGTCGCGATGAACCGGCGTGCGCAGGCCCGCAAGTGGCTCGCGGAGCTCGGTGAGCGGGTGGTCGCGCTCGGCAGCCTGGAGGCCAAGGGGCTGGAGTACGACGCCACGGTGGTCGTCTCGCCCGCGGAGATCGCGGACGAGTCCCCGGCGGGGCTGCGGGTGCTGTACGTCGCGTTGACGCGGGCGACGCAGCAGCTCACGGTCGTCTCGGGGGAGCGGGACCTGCCCGACGAGGACGGGGTGCCGGACCTGCTGAGGGACTGACGCACCGCCGCCGCGGCTGCGGGCCGGGAGCCTTTTCCGGGTCAACCCGCACTGCGGGAATCACTTCTCCGGGGTGTTTGTTAGCCTGGAGTCGGCATCGGCTCGATCCAAGCCCCCGGGCCCAACCTTAGTCGCTTCGAGCGACCACTTGCCGCGAGGCGAGCATGGCGGGCCGGTGCCGCTCAACCGAAGAAGACAGACCCGCGTCACCCCCCGGTGGCGCGGGTCTGTTTCTGTTTACGGGGCCACGGGGTCTCTTCACGGGGCCGGTGCTCCGGGAGGCGGCCGCCGCCGGCGGTGAGCCGTGAGGGGTTCCGCTGGAGCCCTCATATCTCGTATGGTGGAAACTACTTTCCGAAGTGCGGCAGTCATTACCGGCTACCCACCGGTAGGTGCGAATATCTGAAGGCGTGTGCGGGACTGTTCCTGTTGACGGACCCGGCCGCGTAGCAATGAAGCTAAGGAAAGCGAAGGACTCGGCCATGGCAACGGCGCCCAGCGTCTCGTACTCGATGACGGTCAGGCTGGAGGTGCCCGCGAGCGGCACAGCGGTCTCCCAGCTCACCACGGCCGTGGAGTCCTCCGGTGGCTCGGTCACCGGCCTCGACGTGACCGCTTCCGGCCACGACAAGCTCCGGATCGACGTCACGATCGCGGCCTCCTCCACCTCGCACGCCGACGAGATCGTCGAAGGCCTGCGCGACATCGACGGCGTCGTCCTCGGCAAGGTGTCCGACCGTACGTTCCTGATGCACCTCGGCGGCAAGATCGAGATGGCGTCCAAGCACCCCATCCGCAACCGTGACGACCTCTCGATGATCTACACCCCCGGTGTGGCCCGGGTCTGCATGGCGATCGCGGAGAACCCCGAGGACGCCCGCCGGCTCACCATCAAGCGCAACTCCGTCGCAGTCGTGACGGACGGCTCCGCGGTGCTCGGCCTCGGCAACATCGGCCCGATGGCCGCGCTCCCGGTGATGGAGGGCAAGGCGGCCCTCTTCAAGCGGTTCGCCGGCATCGACGCCTGGCCGATCTGCCTGGACACTCAGGACACCGACGCGATCGTCGAGATCGTCAAGGCGATCGCCCCCGGCTTCGCGGGCATCAACCTGGAGGACATCTCCGCACCGCGCTGCTTCGAGATCGAGGCCCGGCTGCGCGAGGCCCTGGACATCCCGGTCTTCCACGACGACCAGCACGGCACCGCCATCGTCGTGCTCGCCTCGCTGACCAACGCGCTGCGCGTGGTGGGCAAGGCCATCGGGGACGTACGGGTCGTCATGTCCGGCGCCGGGGCGGCCGGTACGGCCATCCTGAAGCTCCTGCTCGCCGCGGGCGTCAAGCACGCGGTCGTCGCCGACATCCACGGAGTGGTGCACGCCGGCCGTGAGGACCTCGTCTCCGCCGACGCCGACTCGCCGCTGCGCTGGATCGCGGACAACACCAACCCGGAGTCCGTCACCGGCACCCTCAAGGAGGCCGTCGTCGGCGCCGACGTCTTCATCGGCGTCTCGGCCCCGAACGTCCTGGACGGGACCGACGTGGCGGCCATGGCGGACGGCGCGATCGTGTTCGCGCTCGCGAACCCGGACCCCGAGGTCGACCCCTCGGTCGCCCGCGAGACGGCGGCCGTCGTGGCCACCGGCCGCTCCGACTTCCCCAACCAGATCAACAACGTCCTGGTCTTCCCCGGCGTCTTCCGCGGACTGCTGGACGCCCAGTCCCGCACCGTCAACACGGAGATGATGCTCGCCGCCGCGCGCGCCCTCGCCGATGTCGTCGCCGAGGACGAGGTGAACGCGAACTACATCATCCCGTCGGTCTTCAACGACAAGGTCGCCGGAGCGGTCGCCGGAGCCGTCCGGGACGCCGCCAAGGCGGCCGGCGCGGCTGTGACGGGTCCCACGTCCGCCTGATGTCCGGCGCGTCGCGGGTCGCGGCGCCCCAAACGCCCCTTTAGGGTGGGCGGGCGACGCGTCCCGCAGAGTCCCGCACCCGCTGCGGACCGCTTTCGGGGAGTCGACGGAACGTCACCACGACGAGGCAGTGGCGCTTTTCGTGTGACTCCGGAGGGTGCCGGATTGGCTTTCCCGCCGCAGGTGGGGGCAGGATGCTTTCCCAAGGACTTGGTCCGGGGGGAGACCCCACGGGGCGCGAGGGTTCTCACACGGACCCGAGTCGGGGACTGTCCGAGTGCCCTGGCAGCATCGGCTTCGATCTCACGCCTCACAGGCAAGAAGAACACGGGAGTAACAACATGAACCGCAGTGAGCTGGTGGCCGCCCTGGCCGACCGCGCCGAGGTGACTCGCAAGGACGCCGACGCAGTGCTGGCCGCGCTCGCCGAGACCGTCGGTGAGATCGTCGCCAAGGGCGACGAGAAGGTCACCATCCCCGGTTTCCTGACCTTCGAGCGCACCCACCGTGCCGCTCGCACCGCTCGTAACCCGCAGACCGGCGACCCGATCAACATCCCGGCCGGCTACAGCGTGAAGGTCTCCGCGGGCTCGAAGCTCAAGGAAGCCGCCAAGGGCAAGTAACACCCCTTTGCACGACGCAGGGCGGTCACCCCGACCAAGGGTGGCCGCCCTTCGGCGTACGCGCCGCAGAAGGGCCGTTCTGTGCCTTCTGGGGCACACGGGCCGATTCCGTCCGGGTCCACAGGCGTCCGTGCGCGCCGTCCGGCCGCCGCCCGAACGCACCGGGGCCGGTTCCCGGAGGCCTTCGCCCCCGGGAACCGGCCCCGGCCGTGCCCTGCCGCGCCGCTCAGACGAGTGAACCGCCCGGCAGCTCGACCTTCGCGCCGAGCTTCTCCAGCTTGTCCATGAAGTTCTCGTAGCCGCGGTTGATCAGGTCGATCCCGTGCACCCGGGACGTCCCCTGCGCCGCCAGGGCGGCGATCAGGTACGAGAAACCGCCGCGCAGGTCCGGGATGACCAGATCCGCGCCCTGGAGCTTCGTCGGGCCGGAGACGACCGCGGAGTGCAGGAAGTTGCGCTGGCCGAAGCGGCAGTCGGAGCCGCCCAGGCACTCGCGGTAGAGCTGGATGTGCGCGCCCATCTGGTTCAGCGCGGAGGTGAAGCCGAGCCGCGACTCGTACACCGTCTCGTGGACGATCGACAGGCCGGCGGCCTGCGTCAGCGCCACGACCAGCGGCTGCTGCCAGTCGGTCTGGAAACCGGGGTGCACGTCCGTCTCCAGCGCGATGGCGTTCAGCGCGCCGCCCGGATGCCAGAACCGGATGCCCTCGTCGTCGATCTCGAAGGCCCCGCCGACCCGGCGGAAGGTGTTCAGGAACGTCATCATCGAGCGCTGCTGCGCCCCGTGGACGTAGATGTTGCCCTCGGTCGCCAGCGCCGCGGACGCCCAGGAGGCGGCCTCCAGGCGGTCCGGGATGGCCCGGTGGGTGTAGCCCTCCAGGCGGTCCACACCCGTGATCCGGATGGTCCGGTCGGTGTCCATGGAGATGATCGCGCCCATCTTCTGCAGTACGCAGATGAGGTCCTCGATCTCCGGTTCCACGGCCGCGTTGGACAGCTCGGTGACGCCCTCGGCCAGCACGGCCGTCAGCAGCACCTGCTCGGTGGAGCCCACCGACGGGTACGGCAGCCGGATCTTGGTGCCGCGCAGCCGCTGCGGGGCCTCCAGGTACTGCCCGTCGGCGCGCTTCTCGATCGTGGCGCCGAACTGGCGCAGCACGTCGAAGTGGAAGTCGATGGGCCGGCCGCCGATGTCGCAGCCGCCGAGCCCGGGAATGAACGCGTGGCCCAGCCGGTGCAGCAGCGGGCCGCAGAAGAGGATCGGGATGCGCGACGAGCCCGCGTGGGCGTCGATGTCGGCGACGTTCGCGCTCTCGACGTGGGTGGGGTCAAGGATGAGCTCGCCCGGTTCGTCACCCGGACGGACGGTCACGCCGTGCAGCTGGAGGAGTCCGCGCACCACCCGCACGTCGCGGATGTCGGGGACGTTGCGCAGTCGGCTGGGCCCGCTGCCGAGCAGCGCGGCGACCATTGCCTTCGGCACCAGGTTCTTGGCGCCTCGGACGCGGATCTCGCCCTCCAGCGGGGTTCCGCCGTGGACAAGCAGGACATCGTCTGTGCCGGTCATGAATCTCGCGTTCCGGAGTGGTCGGGCAGGGGGCCAATCGAAAGGGTAATGGCCGCGCACCCCCCTTCCGTAAGAAGGCGGGGGGTGCGCGAACGTCATGGATCCGCCACAACACGCTCCGCTTCCTGGATCTTGCGGAGGGTCACCGTCCGGATGGGTGCCCGGCCGTGCGCTCCCCGTGCCCCCGTGCGCCCTGAGCTGCGCTCGGGCAGCCGGGGCGGCGGCCGGGCCACTTGGCCCCCGCGAAAGGCGAAGATGCGGGATCATTTCTGGCATGACCGAGGTGTCCTCGCTCACAGGGCGGCTGCTCGTGGCCGCACCCGCCCTGGCGGACCCGAATTTCGACCGCGCGGTGGTGCTGCTCCTCGACCACGACGAGGAGGGCTCCCTCGGTGTTGTCCTCAACCGCCCGACCCCGGTCGGCGTCGCCGACATCCTCACCTCCTGGGCCGGTCTGGCCGGTGAACCCGGCGTCGTCTTCCAGGGCGGCCCGGTCTCCCTGGACTCCGCGCTGGGCGTCGCGGTGATCCCCGGCGAGGAGGGCCCGCTCGGCTGGCGCCGGGTGTACGGGGCGATCGGCCTGGTGGACCTGGAGGCGCCGCCCGAACTGCTGGCCCCGGCCCTGGGCTCGCTGCGGATCTTCGCCGGATACGCCGGCTGGGGACCCGGACAGCTGGAGGCGGAACTCTCCGAGGGCGCCTGGTACGTCGTCGAGTCGGAGCCCGGGGATGTCTCGTCCCCGCGCCCGGAGAGCCTCTGGAGGGCCGTCCTGCGCCGTCAGCGCAGCGAACTGGCCATGGTCGCCACGTACCCGGACGACCCTTCGCTGAACTGATCCCCCGGGCTTTCAGTAGGCTTGGCGGTTATGAGCACTCTTGAGCCCGATCGCGGGGCAGGTACGGGAACCCTCGTGGAGCCGACGCCACAGGTGTCGAACGGCGACGGCGACCACGAGCGCTACGCCCATTACGTCCAGAAGGACAAGATCATGGCGAGTGCCCTGGAGGGCACCCCCGTGGTGGCGCTGTGCGGCAAGGTCTGGGTACCGGGGCGCGACCCCAAGAAGTACCCGGTGTGCCCCATGTGCAAGGAGATCTACGAATCCATGGGCGCCGGCGGCGACAAGGACAAGGACAAGGGCAAGGGCGGCAAGGACAAGAAGTAGTCCGTACCAGCAGAACCGACCTGCCCGGAAGAACCCCCGGGGCACGCTGCCGCGTGCCCCGGGGGTTCTCTGCCGTCCGGGCGCGCCCGCGGTGGCCGGACGCGTTGCACGGGCTGCTTCCCCGGGTCACAGAGTGGTTGAGACCACTTGTCGGCGACTTCGTCTAGACCTACCCTCCTGCAAGTTGTGCAGAACGAAACGCGCGTTGCGCATGCTGCAACGCTTACCGGTAGGGGTCCCGGATGAAGCTTTCTGCCCGAATTGCCGCCCCGGCTGCGGCGCTTGTGCTGGCGGGACTCACCGCCACCGCCTGCGCGCCGCAGACCTCCGACACCGGTGCCAAGGGGGACGAGAAGACCGGCACACTGCGCGTCTGGCTGTTCCAGGAGGTGGGCAACAAGCCCAAGGAGAAGGTCGTCGACGCCGCGGTCGCGGACTTCCGCAAGGCCCACGAAGGCGCGAAGGTCGAGATCGAGTACATACCCGTCGACACCCGCGCCCAGCGCGTCAAGGCCGCGTTCAACGACCCCGAGAGCGCCCCCGACCTGATCGAGTACGGCAACACCGACACCGCCGGCTACGTGAAGGACGGCGGACTGGCCGATGTCAGCGAGGAGTTCGCCGCCTGGGCGGACGCCAAGGACACCGACCCGACGGCCAGGCAGTCGGTGACCGTCGACGGCAAGATCTACGGCGCCCCGCTCTTCGTCGGCGTCCGGGCGCTGTACTACCGCACCGACGTCTTCAAGGACCTCGGCATCGAGGCTCCCAAGTCCCAGGCGGAGCTGATCTCCACCGCCAAGAAGATCCACAAGAAGAAGCCGGACCTCTACGGCCTCGCGGTGGGCGGCGCGTACACCTACGGCGCCATGCCGTTCATCTGGGCCAACGGCGGCGAACTCGCCGAGGGCGGCGGGGCCTCGTACAAGGCGGCCATCAACAGCGAGAAGGCCCGCAAGGGCATCGCCGCCTACACCTCGCTCTTCGGCGACACCAACTGCCCGGCCGCCAAGTGCGCGGCCATGGGCGGCAACGCGACCGTCACCGCCTTCGCCTCCGGCAAGGCCGCCATGGCCATCGGCGGCGACTTCAGCCACGCGGCCGTCGAGGCGGGCACCGTGAAGGGCAAGTACGCGGTCGTGCCGCTGCCCGGCGTCGCCGAGGGCTCCATCGCCCCGGCGTTCGCGGGCGGCAACAACATCGGCGTGCTCAAGAGCAGCAAGCACCGCACCCTCGCCGTCGACCTGATGGAGTCGCTGACCGGCAAGGAGACCCAGGCGAAGATGTTCGACGCGATGGGCTTCCTGCCCACCTACACGGACGTGCTGGACGCGGCCGCGAAGAAGGAGCCGTTCGTCGAACCCTTCGTCAAGACGCTCGGCGCGGGCGCCAAGTTCGTCCCCGCGTCGGCGGCCTGGGGCCAGATCGACTCCTCGCTGATCCTGCCGACGATGTTCCAGGAGATCGTCAGCGGCCGTAAGGACGTGGCCGGCGCCTCGGACGACGCGGCGAAGAAGATGGACGCCGCGTTCGCCGCCGCGGGCTGACGATGACGGCGAACAGCACGGCGTACAAGGCGCCCGGCGCACCCGGTGCGGGCGGGGTCGCCTCCCGTCCGCGCCGGCGCCGCCCGTCGGTCTCCCCGGCCCGGCGGTCCGGCTGGACCCCCTGGCTCTACCTGCTGCCCGCGCTCGTCCTGCTGGGCGGGCTGCTGGTCTACCCGATCTACCAACTCGGCCTGATCTCCTTCCTGGAGTACACCCAGGCCCAGGTCAGCGGCGGCGAACCGACCACCTTCCAGGGCTTCGGCAACTACGCGACGCTCTTCCACGACAGCCAGTTCTGGCAGGTCCTCGCGGCCACCGTGGTCTTCGCGGGCCTGTGCGTGCTGGCCACCCTGCTGGTCGGCTGCGCGCTGGCCGTCCTGCTGACCCGGGTCAGGGCCCTGCCGAGGCTCGCCCTGATGATGGCCGCGCTCGGCGCCTGGGCAACCCCGGCGATCACCGGATCGACCGTCTGGGTCTTCCTCTTCGACGCCGACTTCGGACCCGTCAACCGGGTGCTGGGGCTCGGTGACTTCTCCTGGACGTACGGGCGCTACAGCGCCTTCGCGCTGGTGCTCCTCGAAGTGCTGTGGTGCTCGTTCCCGTTCGTGATGGTCACCGTGTACGCGGGCATCCGGGCGATCCCCACCGAGGTGCTGGAGGCGGCGGCGCTGGACGGCGCCTCGCAGTGGCGGATCTGGCGGTCGGTCATGGCGCCGATGCTGCGGCCGATCCTGATCGTCGTCACCATCCAGTCGATCATCTGGGACTTCAAGGTCTTCACGCAGATCTACGTCATGACCAACGGCGGCGGCATCGCCGGCCAGAACCTGGTGCTCAACGTGTACGCCTACCAGAAGGCGTTCGCGTCCTCGCAGTACAGCCTCGGCTCGGCCATCGGCGTCGTGATGCTGGTGATCCTGCTGGCGGTCACGCTGGTCTATCTGCGCCTGGTGAGGCGCCAGGGGGAGGAACTGTGAGCCTGCCGTCCCTGTCGCGCGTCCGCCGGCCCGGCCGGCTCGCCGCCGAGGCCGCGGCGCTGCTGATCGCCGCCGCCGTGGCCTTCCCGCTGTACTGGATGGTGCTCTCGGCCTTCAAGCCGGCCGGTGAGGTCCAGTCCGCGCACCCCAGGCCCTGGACGCTGTCGCCGTCCCTGGACTCCTTCCGCCGGGTCTTCCAGCAGCAGGACTTCGGGCGCTACTTCCTCAACAGCCTGCTCGTCGCCGGCACGGTCGTCATCGTCTCCGCGCTGATCGCCTTCCTGGCGGCGACGGCGGTGACCCGGTTCCGGTTCCGCTTCCGCACCACCCTGCTGATCATGTTCCTGGTCGCGCAGATGGTGCCGGTCGAGGCGCTGACGATCCCGCTGTTCTTCCTGATGCGGGACTTCGGCCAGCTGAACACGCTCGGTTCGCTGATCCTGCCGCACCTGGCGTTCTCGCTGCCGTTCGCGATCTGGATGCTGCGCGGCTTCGTCAAGGCCGTCCCGGACGCGCTGGAGGAGGCCGCGTACATCGACGGCGCGAGCCGGGCCCGCTTCCTGTGGCAGATCCTCTTCCCGCTGGTCTTCCCGGGACTGGTGGCGACCAGCGTCTTCTCGTTCATCTCGACCTGGAACGACTTCCTCTTCGCGAAGTCGTTCATCATCAGCGACACCTCCCAGTCGACGCTCCCGATGGCGCTGCTGGTCTTCTTCAAACCCGATGAGAACGACTGGGGAGGGATCATGGCAGCCTCGACGGTGATGACCGTTCCCGTGCTGGTCTTCTTCGTACTCGTACAGCGACGTCTGGTCTCGGGGCTGGGCGGAGCGGTTAAGGACTGACGTCATGGACATGGAACTGATCCCGGCACCCGTGCGCGCCGGCGACCGGGGCAGGTGCGGATTCGTCCTGGATCCGGCCACCGCCATCACGGCGGGCCCCGGCACCGAGACCACCGAACGCTGGCTGCGCGCCACCCTCGGCGCCGCCTTCGGCCTGTCCCTCGCGCCCAGCGCCGAGGGCGCCGAGCAGTCCGTCCGGCTGCTGACCGACCCGGCCCTGGAGCCCGAGGAGTACCGGCTGACCACCCTGCCGGGCAACAGCGTCGCCATCACCGGCGGCAGCCCCGCCGGGGTCTTCTGGGGCGCCCAGACGCTGCGTCAGCTGCTGGGCCCGCAGGCGTTCCGCCGGGCGCCCGTCGGCGAGGGAGCCCTGCCCGGCTTCGGGTTCACCGACATCGAGGACGGCCCGCGCTTCCCGTGGCGCGGCATGATGCTCGACGTGGCACGGCACTTCATGCCCAAGACCGACGTCCTGCGCTACCTTGACCTCCTCGCCGCGCACAAGCTGAACGTCTTCCACTTCCACCTCACCGACGACCAGGGCTGGCGCGTCGAGATCAAGCGCTACCCGCGCCTGACCGAGACCGCCTCCTGGCGCTCGCGCACCAAGCACGGGCACCGGGCCTCCGAACTCTGGGACGAGACCCCGCACGGCGGCTTCTACACCCAGGACGACATCCGCGAGATCGTGGCGTACGCCGCGGCCCGGCACATCCGGGTCGTCCCCGAGATCGACATCCCGGGCCACTCGCAGGCGACCATCACCGCCTACCCGGAGCTCGGCAACACCGACGTCATCGACACCGGGTCCCTCTCCGTCTGGGGCGACTGGGGAGTCAGCCCGAACGTGCTCGCCCCCACGGAGCAGGCCCTGCGCTTCTTCGAGGGCGTCTTCGAGGAGGTACTCGAACTCTTCCCGGCCGCCACCTCGCCGTTCATCCACGTCGGCGGCGACGAGTGCCCCAAGGACCAGTGGAAGGCGTCGCCCGCCGCCCAGGCCCGCATCAAGGAACTGGGCCTGGCCGACGAGGACGAGCTGCAGTCCTGGTTCATCCGGCACTTCGACGGCTGGCTCACCGCGCGGGGGCGCCGTCTCATCGGCTGGGACGAGATCCTGGAGGGCGGGCTCGCCGAGGGCGCGGCCGTCTCCTCGTGGCGCGGCTACGCGGGCGGCATCACCGCCGCCGAGGCCGGCCACGACGTCGTCATGTGCCCCGAGCAGCAGGTCTACCTGGACCACCGTCAGCACGGCGGCCCCGACGAGCCGATGCCGATCGGGTACGTCCGCACCCTGGAGGACGTCTACCGCTTCGAACCCGTGCCGCCGGGCCTCTCCGACGAGGCGGCCCGGCACGTCCTCGGCACCCAGGCCAACGTCTGGACCGAGGTCATGCAGAACCGGGCCCGGGTCGACTACCAGGTCTTCCCGCGCCTGGCCGCCTTCGCGGAGGTCGCCTGGTCGGCCCTGCCCCCCTCCGCGGAACGGGACTTCGCCGACTTCGAGCGCCGGATGGCCGCGCACTACGCGCGGCTGGACGCGCTGGGCGTCGACTACCGGCCGGCGGGCGGTCCGTTGCCGTGGCAGCGGCGGCCCGGCATCCTCGGCCGTCCGCTGGAGGGCGCGCCGCCGAACAAGTAGGGCCTCCCCCTTCCCGGTCCTCCCGGACCCTCCCGTCCGACTCGTCCGTTCAACCTCCCGTGGAACGGAATAAGTCGTACAAGCTCGCTGAATAGTGGCAATTCGCACTCTGCTCCGAAGAGGTGCGAATCGGGATCATCCCCCTGGCCAGGGACGGATACTCCCTTCGCGGACCCTCGCGTCGGGCCGGTCCGAAGATGTGCCAGAGTTGCCACGTCCAGGCTTTGAGCACGTACCGTACGGCGAAACAGACGGGACAGCCGGGACACCGGGAAGGGGCAGCTGGGTTGACCACGCAAGCACCGCAGGCGACGCAGTCCGTCACGCTGCCCGCCTCGCTGGACGAGGCAGTGGCGGCACTGGGCGCCATGCCTGCCGCCGTCCCCGTGGCGGGCGGCACGGACCTGATGTCGGCCGTCAACAAGGGCCTCCTGCGCCCCTCGGGGCTGGTCGGCCTCGGCCGGATCAGTGAACTCCGCGGCTGGCACTACCAGGACGGCCACGCCCTCCTGGGCGCCGGTCTCACCCACGCCCGCATGGGGCGCCCCGACTTCGCCGCACTCATCCCGGCCCTGGCCGCCTCCGCGCGCGCCGCGGGGCCGCCCCAGATCCGCAACGCCGGGACGCTCGGCGGCAACATCGCCACCGCGGCCCCGACCGGTGACGCGCTGCCGGTCCTGGCCGCGCTGGAGGCCGAGCTGGTCATCGCGGGCCCGGACGGCGCCCGCCGCGAGATCCCGGTCTCGCACCTGCTGGCCGGCCGCGAGATGCTGGAGCCCGCCGAACTCATCGGTTTCGTCCGCGTCCCGCTGCTGCACGCCCCGCAGGTCTTCCTCAAGGCCACCGGGCGCACCGGCCCCGGCCGCGCCACCGCCTCCGTCGCGATCGTCCTCGACCCGGCCCGGCGCGGCGTGCGCTGCGCGGTCGGCGCCATCGCGCCGATGCCGCTGCGGCCGCTGGAGGCGGAACGCTGGATCGCCTCGCTGATCGACTGGGACGGCGAACGGGGCCTGGCGCCCGACGCGCTGGCCGCCTTCGGCGAGTACGTCGCCGCGGCGTGCATCCCGGACGAGCCACCGCCCGCCGACGGGGGAGAGGCGCCACCGCTGTCCCCCGCAGTACTGCACCTGCGGCGCACCGTCGCCGCGCTGGCCCGACGCGCGCTGGGGAGGGCACTGTCGTGAGCAACGAGGACCACACCGAACAGCACGGGGGATGGGAGCCGATCCCCCAGAGCGGCGACTACGACGCCGAGGCGACCGCCTTCGTCCACCTGCCGCCGGAGGACCTGGCGAACATCCCGCTGGCCGCCCCCGGCCAGGGCTACGTGCCGCCGATGATCCTCCCGCTGACCCCGGCCGCCGGGCTCGATCCCGCGGCCACCGGCAACTGGGTCGTGCAGACGCCGAGCCGGCAGGACCGGCCGGACCACGGCACCGACGCGGAGCAGCCCGCCCCCGAGGCGGTGCACTGGCCCGACCCGAACCAGCAGCAGGCGCCGTACGGATACCCGCAGACCCCGTACCAGCCGCAGCCGCCCGGGGAGCAGTACCCGGACCGGTACCGCGAGGACCGGGCCGAGACCGGCCAGTGGAACTTCGCAGAGTCCGCCGAGTCCGCGGAACCTGCCGGGCACACCGGCCAGTGGCAGATCCCGGTCGCCGACGGCGATCTCCCGGAGGAGTCCGGCGAGTTCTCGGCCTCCGCGCTTGCCGCCGGCTGGTACGCGGACCGGACCCCGCCGGCCACCCTGCCCGGTGGCGCGCCCGCCCCCTGGGCGACGCGCGAGCCGGAGCCCGGGGCCGGGGACAGCGCCCCGCCGCAGGGGACGGACCACGGCACGGCACCGGAAGCGCCGGACACCGCGGCGGCGGAGGACGGGCCCGAGGACACGCACGAGGTCCCGCCGGACGCATCCCACCAGGACGCCTCGCAGCCTGCCGGCCCCGACATCCCCGCCGTCTCCGACACTCCGGCCGTCTCCGACGCTCCCGCCGTTTCCGACGCGCCCGCCATGGAGCACCCCGGTACGGCCGGACCGGACGCCGGACCGGACGCCGAGCCGGTCGCCGGGCCGGTCGCCGAGGAGGCGCCGGACACCGCGGCCACGGACGATGCCGCGACGGACCCCGACGCGACGGACGCGGACACGGCCGTCGGCGCCACGGACCTCGGCGTCACCGGCCTCGCCCCGGAAACCGGTCCCGACGCACCCGCACCCGACACCGGCCCCGACCCCACCGACGCGGCTCCGGCCCCCCGGCTGGACCTGCCCAGCGAGCACCCCTCCGCCTCGTACGCGCTGCACGTGAACGGCGTCGACCGGCCCGTCACCGACGCCTGGATCGGCGAGTCGCTGCTCTACGTGCTGCGCGAGCGCCTCGGCCTCGCCGGGGCCAAGGACGGCTGCTCGCAGGGCGAGTGCGGTGCCTGCAACGTCCAGGTGGACGGCCGGCTCGTCGCCTCCTGCCTGGTCCCCGCGGCCACCGCGGCGGGCAGCGAGGTCCGTACCGTCGAGGGCCTGGCCGTCGACGGCGAACCGTCCGACGTCCAGCGGGCCCTGGCCGACTGCGGCGCCGTCCAGTGCGGCTTCTGCATCCCCGGAATGGCGATGACCGTCCATGACCTGCTGGAGGGCAACCACGCCCCCAGCGAACTGGAGACCCGCCAGGCGCTCTGCGGCAACCTCTGCCGCTGCTCCGGCTACCGGGGCGTGCTCGACGCCGTGAACGAGGTCATCGCGGGCCGCGAGGCGGCCTCCGCGCCCGCGGAGCACGACGCGGAACAGGACGGGGCCCGCATCCCGCACCAGGCAGCCCCCGGTGCGGGTAGTGTGCAGGCCCATCTGCAGGACGGAGGCATGGCGTGAGCAACGACGCAGCCACCGCGGCCGGCGCGACCCACACGGCGATCAGCATCCCCTCGCTGGACGGCCCCGACGGCCCCGAGGGCGAGCAGCCGATGTTCGGCCTCGGCGCCTCGCTGCCGCCGGCCGACGCCCGCCCCAAGACCGAGGGCACCTTCCCGTACGCCGCCGACCTGTGGGCCGAGGGACTGCTCTGGGCGGCGGTCCTCCGCTCCCCGCACCCCCATGCCCGCATCCTGTCGATCGACACCTCGGCCGCCCTCGAAATGCCGGGCGTGCGCGCGGTCGTCACCCACGAGGACGTCCCCGGCGAGAGCTCCTACGGACGCCGCGTCGTGGACCGCCCCGTCTTCGCCTCCGACCTGGTCCGCCACCACGGCGAGCCGATCGCCGCCGTCGCCGCCGACCACCCCGACACGGCCCGGCTGGCCGCCGCCGCCATCGCCGTCGAGTACGAGGTACTGGAACCGGTCACCGACCCGGAGAAGGCCTTCGCCGCCGAACCCCTGCACCCCGACGGCAACCTGATCCGCCACATCCCGCTGCGCTACGGCGACCCGGAGATCGTGGGCGAGGTCATCGTCGAGGGCCTGTACCGCATCGGCCGCCAGGACCCGGCGCCCATCGGCGCCGAGGCCGGGCTCGCCGTACCCCGCCCCGACGGCGGCGTCGAGATCTACACCGCCTCCACCGACCCGCACACCGACCGCGACCTCGCCGCCGCCTGCTTCGGCCTCGAACCGGACCGGGTGAAGGTCGTCGTGACCGGCGTCCCCGGCGCCACCGGCGACCGCGAGGACCCCGGATTCCAGCTCCCGCTGGGGCTGCTCGCCCTGCGCACCGGCTGCCCGGTCAAACTGGCCGCCACCCGCGAGGAGTCCTTCCTCGGCCACGCGCACCGCCACCCGACGCTGCTCCGCTACCGCCACCACGCGGACGCCGAGGGCCGCCTGGTGAAGGTCGAGGCGCAGATCCTCCTCGACGCGGGCGCGTACGCCGACGACTCGTCCGAGTCGCTGGCCGCCGCCGTCGCGTTCGCCTGCGGCCCCTACGTCGTCCCGCACGCCTTCATCGAGGGCTGGGCCGTCCGTACGAACAACCCGCCGTCCGGCCATGTCCGGGGCGAGGGCGCGATGCAGGTCTGTGCCGCGTACGAGGGCCAGATGGACAAGCTGGCCGGCAAGCTCGGCATCGACCCGGCCGAACTGCGGCTGCGCAACGCCCTGTCCACCGGCGACATCCTGCCCACCGGACAGACCGTGACCTGCCCGGCCCCCGTAACCGAACTCCTGTGCTCGGTGCGGGACTTCCCGCTGCCCTCGCTCCCCAAGGACTCCCCGGAGGACGACTGGCTGCTCCCGGGCGGCCCGGAGGGCGCGGGCGAACCCGGCGCGGTGCGGCGCGGGGTCGGCTACGCGCTGGGCATGGTCCACATGCTCGGCGCCGAGGGCACCGACGAGGTCTCCACCGCCACCGTCCGGGTCCACGACGGGGTCGCCACCGTCATCTGTGCCGCGGTCGAGACGGGGCAGGGCTTCTCCACGCTGGCCCGCCAGGTCGTCCAGGAGACCCTGGGCATCGAGGAGGTCCACGTGGCCTCCGTCGACACCGACCAGCCCCCTGCGGGACCGGCCACGCACGGCCGGCACACCTGGGTCTCCGCCGGAGCGGTCGAACGCGCGGCGAAGATGGTCCGCACCCAGCTGCTCCAGCCGCTGGCCCACAAGTTCGGCATGTCCACCGAACTGCTCCAGATCGCCGACGGCAAGATCACCAGCTACGACGGAGTGCTCTCCACGACCGTCACCGAGGCGATGGACGGCAAGGAACTCTGGGCCACCGCCCAGTGCCGCCCGCACCCCACCGAGCCGCTCGACGAGTCCGGCCAGGGCGACGCCTTCGTGGGCCTCGCCTTCTGCGCGATCCGTGCGGTCGTCGACGTCGACATCGAGCTCGGCTCGGTCCGCGTCGTGGAGATGGCCGTGGCCCAGGACGTCGGCCGGATCCTCAACCCGTCCCAGCTGGCGACCCGGATCGAGGCGGGCATCACCCAGGGCATCGGCACCGCCCTGACGGAGAACCTCCGCACCGCCCGCGGCCTGATCCGCCACCCCGACCTCACCGGCTACGCCCTGCCGACCTCCCTGGACGCGCCGGACATCCGCATCGTCAGACTCATCGAGGAACGCGACGTGGTGGCCCCGTTCGGCGCCAAGCCCGCCTCGGCGGTCCCCGTGGTGACCTCACCGGCGGCCGTGGCCGCCGCGGTCCGCTCGGCCACCGGCCGCCCCGTCAACCGCCTCCCGATCAGGCCCCAGGCAGCGGTGGCGGCGACCAGGTCCTGATGCCGTCCCCGGCCCACCGGTGACCGGGGACCTGGCAGGCCCCGGCGGCGTGGGGCGACCATGGGCGGATGCACATCTCCGAGACGGAACGCGCCGCCGACCAGGGCGGCCCCACGCTGGCGCAGCTCCTCGCGCTGATCGCCGCCGGGACGCTCGATGTCGTCGTGGCACCCCTCGGCACCGGCGTACCCGTGTCCGACGTGGTGCTGCACGACCCCGGTGAGGAGGGGGACGAGGACGCCTGGGCGGCCGCCGGACTGGTGCTGCTCGCGGTCGGGGTGGAGGCCGCCTCGCCCGAGGCGGTCGACGTGCTGCGTGCCGCCGACCGTGCCGGGGCGGCGGCCGTGGTGATGCGGCGCGGTGCGCGGGGGCCCCGGGCGGCGTTGCTGGAGGCGGCCGGGCGCGGGCGTACGGCGTTGCTGACCCGGCGGGCCGGGCAGGGCTGGACCGAGGTGCTCGGGCAGTTGCGGACGGCGCTGGTGCACAGCGTCCCGGACCGGTCCGGGGGCGCGGCCGGGGTGGACGGGCTGCGGCTGGGGGACCTGTCGGGTCTCGCCAACACCGTGGCGGACCTCGTCGGAGGCGCGATCACCATCGAGGACCCGCAGTCGCGGGTGCTGGCCTACTCGCGGATGGACCACGAGCCCGATCCGATGCGCCGGCTCACGATCCTCGGCCAGGAGGTGCCCCGCTGGCGGGTCGTCGAACTGCGCGAGAGCGGCTTCTTCCAGGCGCTGTGGAACACCGACGACGTGGTGCGGCTCCCCGCCGACGAGCGGTACGCCGAACGGCTGGCCGTCGCGGTGCGGCACGGCTCCGAGGTGCTCGGCTCGATCTGGGCGGCGGCCGACGGGCGGCCGCTGGCCGAGGACGCGGTGGCGGCGCTGCGCACGGCCGCCCGCGCCGCGGTCCCGCACCTGTCGCACCACCGGACCTGGGGCCGGGCGGCGGCGTGGGCGCGCGAGGGTTCGGTGCACGCGCTCCTGGCGGGCAGCGGGCAGCCGGCGCACGACGTGGGGATCGTGCGGGGCCGGCCGTACGCCGTGATGGTGGCGGAGGCCCACGACGGCCCGGAACCCGCGCCGGGTGACACCGGGCAGCGGGTGCAGCGGGTCCTCGACGTACTGGCGCTGCGGGCCGCCGCCTACCGCCCGGGGTGTGTGACCGCCAGGTCCGGGCAGCGGCTGTACGTCCTGGTCCCGGCCTCGGACGGCGAGCGGGACCCCGCCCGCACCCTGCTGGCGACGGCCCGTTCGGTGCCCCGGGGCGTGGTGTTCGCCGGAGCCGGGCCCGTGGTGCCGGACCTGGCGGAACTGCCCGCGTCCCGGGACGCCGCGGAGCTGGTGGTGCGAGTGCTCCGGGAGCGCGCCGCGCGCCTGCCCCCTGCCGGGGCCGGGTCGGCGGTGGCGTCGTACGAGGAGGTCGCGGCCGAGGCCGCGGTGCTGCGGCTGCTCGACCGGGTGGAGCCGCTGTGGGAGAAGACGGCGGGGCCGGTGCACGCGATGCTGGAGCACGACCGGTCGCACGGGGCGTGTTACGGCGAGTCCGTCGCCGCGTACCTCGACGCCTTCGGCGACACGGCCGCCGCCGCGCGACACCTCAACGTGCACCCCAATACGCTGCGGTACCGGCTGCGCAGGGCCCGGGAGCTGTTCGGCGTCGACCTGGCCGACCCGGCCGTGCGGCTCCTGGCGGAGATCGGACTGCGCCTCGGGCCCACCCGGCCACGGTCCTGACCCGGGGCCTGGTCCGGATCCTGGTCCGGGCTCCCTGTTCCCGTTCCTGTTCCCGTTCCGGTTCCGGTTCCCGTTCCGGTTCCGGCCCGGCGGGTGACGGGGGGCCTCGTCATCATGATCGTTTACTTGTCGGACTGGACAGGGAGACCGGTCGGTCCTGGTGCCGGACGACGAAGACATGCCGGGCTCCGCACCCCGAAGCTGGGCACAACAGCCCGCGGTCCGACGGGGGCGGTGCATGAGCGACCCATCACGTAGGAGTGTGGTTCAGGTGACTTCCGGTCCGGCCCCCCAGCGCAAGCGCGCCCGTGAGGCGGCGCTCGCCCGTGCCGTCGAGGACGGACTGCTCGGCCCCGGTACGCCCCTGGTCGGCCTGCTCGACGTCGACGGGGTGCTGGCCGCGGTCGACGCGCTGAACGAGGCGTTCGAGGGGCCGGCCACCGTCCACCACACGTTCGCGGCCAAGGCCTGCGGCCTGGTGCCGGTGCTCCGGCTGCTCGCCGAGGCCGGTATGGGCTGCGAGGTGGCCTCGCCCGGCGAGCTGGAGCAGGCACTCGCCGCGGGATTCGGTTTCGACCGGCTGGTCTTCGACAGCCCCGCGAAGACGGTCGAGGAGCTGGAGTTCGCCCTGGAGCACGGCATCGCGATCAACCTGGACAACTTCCAGGAGCTCGCACGCGTCGACCGGCTGCTGGCCGGCCGCGAGCCCGCCGGGCCCATCGGACTGCGGGTGAATCCCCAGGTCGGGGCCGGTGCCATCGGCGCGATGAGCACGGCCACCGCGACGTCCAAGTTCGGCGTCGCGCTGCGCGACCCGGGAGCCGTCGACGCGGTGATCGACGCCTTCACCACGCGCCCCTGGCTCAACCGCCTGCACGCACACGTCGGTTCCCAGGGCTGCCCGCTGCCACTCATCGCCCGGGGCGTCGGCGCCGCGTACGAACTGGCGGAGCGGATCAACAAGCAGCTGGGGCAGGCCAGGATCACCGGCCTGGACATCGGCGGCGGCCTGCCCGTCAACTTCGACAGCGAGGACGACCGCCCCACCTATACCGACTACGTCAGCGAACTGCGCGCCGCCGCCCCCGGCCTCTTCGACGGCCGCTACACCCTCGTCACCGAGTTCGGCCGCTCGCTGCTCGCGAAGAGCGGCACCATCGCCTCGGTCGTCGAGTACACCAAGTCGGCCGGCGGGCGGCGGATCGCGGTCACCCACGCCGGTGCCCAGGTGGCCACCCGCACCGTCTTCATGCCGGACTCCTGGCCCCTGCGCGCCGGCGTGTTCGACGCGGCGGGGCGCCCCAAGGAAGGGCCGCTCCAGGTCGTGGACATCGCCGGACCGTGCTGCTTCGCCGGTGACCTCACCGCGAGCGCCCGCGAACTCCCGGCCGTCGAGCCCGGGGACCTGGTGGCGCTGTACGACACCGGGGCGTACTACTTCTCGTCCCACTTCTCCTACAACTCCCTGCCCAGACCCGCCGTGTACGGCTACCGCACGGATTCCGCCGGACAGGTCCGCCTCGCCATGGTCCGCGAGGCGCAGAGCGTGCGCGAAGTCGTCCAGGAGAGCGGCCTCGTTCACGTGGACGCGCTCGTCGCCCTGTGCGCGCGGGGGCCGGAGCAATGACCGCAGAAGCAGGTGGCGGGATGAAGCGCGTCCTCATATCCGCCGACATGGAAGGGGCGACGGGCACCGTCTCTCCGGCGGACGTCAAGGCCGGGACACCGCGCTACGAACGCTTCCGCCGGCTGCTCACCCAGGACGTCAACGCCGCTGTCGCCGGATTCGCGGACGCCGGCGCGGAGGGGATCGTCGTCAACGACGCGCACTGCGGCATGGACAACGTGCTCATCGAGGAACTCGACCCGCGCGCCGTCCTGATCGTGGGCCGCCACAAGCCGCTCGGCATGCTCGAAGGCCTGGAGGAGGGGCTCGACGCGGTCGCGTTCGTCGGCTACCACACCGGCGCCGGCGAACAGGGCGTCCTCGCGCACACCTACCTCTCGCACAGCATCCTCGGCGTCCGCGTAGACGGCGAGCCCGTCGGAGAGGGCGGGTTCAACGCCCTCGTCGCCGCCGAGGCCGGCGTCCCCGTCGTCCTGGTCACCGGCGACGACGTGACCTGCCGCGAGGCCGCCGCGTACGCGCCCGGCTGCCGGACCGTCACCGTGAAGCGGGCGATCTCCCGGCACGCCGCCGTCTGCCGTACCCCGGCCGTCACGGGCGCCGACATCCGCCGCGAGGCCGAGGCGGCCCTCTCTGCCCCGCCGCCCCGCCCCACCGCGCGCCCCGCCCCGCACGTGGTGGAGGTCGACGTGGACAGCCCGCACCTCGCGGACCGCGCGAGCGCCCTGTCCGGAGTCGAACCCTCCGGCCCCAGGACCGTCCGCATGGACACCCCCGACGCCATGACGGCGCTGCGCCGCTTCCGGGCGCTCACCTGGGTGATCGGCGGCGGTCGCGAGGGCGACTGGACCTGAGGAACGAGCGGTCCGGCGGCCCGGCGCCGCCCGAACGCCGCTCCGACGGCGCGCACGCCCCCGCCCCCGCCCTGTACGACGTCTGCCCATGACCTGGAGCTTCCATGACTTCCCCCGTACCGCAGAGAACTCCGCAGAACACGCGACAGAGCCCGCAGCCGGAACTCAGCCGCTCGCTGCGCAACCGCCACATGTCCATGATCGCGATCGGCGGTGCGATCGGTGCCGGGCTGTTCGTCGGCAGCGGCTCGGTGATCAAGACCGCCGGGCCGGCCGCGATCGTGTCCTACTGCCTGGCCGGCGCGCTCGTGCTGTGCACCATGCGGATGCTCGGTGAGATGGTCGTGGCGAGGCCCTCCTCGGGTTCCTTCGCCGACTACGCCCGTACCGCCATCGGGCCGTGGGCGGGCTTCACCATCGGATGGCTGTACTGGTACTACTACGTCATCATCGTGGCCGTGGAGGCCGTCGCGGGTGCGGCGATCCTGCACGCGTGGATAGGGCTGCCGCTCTGGGCGCTGGCCATGGGCCTGATGGTCGTGATGACCGCGACCAACCTCCTCTCCGTGAAGTCCTTCGGTGAGTTCGAGTTCTGGTTCTCCTCCGTCAAGGTCGCCGCGATCGTGGCCTTCCTGATCGTCGGCGGCCTCTACGTCTTCGGCGGCTGGCCGGGCTCGTCCTTCGACTTCTCCAACCTGACCGCGCACGGCGGCTTCGCGCCGAACGGCTTCACCGCGATCTTCTCCGCGATCGTCGTGGTCATCTTCGCGTTCGGCGGGGCCGAGATCGTCACCATCGCCGCCGCCGAGAGCAAGGAGCCCGAGCGTTCGGTGGCCCGCGCCACCACCGGGATCATCTGGCGGATCATCCTCTTCTACGTCGGCTCCATCGTCCTCGTCGTCACCATCGTGCCGTGGGACAGCGCCAAGGTCCTGGCCAGCCCGTACGTCGCCGCCTGGAAGATCATCGGGCTGCCGGGCGCGGGCCTCGTGATGGACATCGTGATCCTCACAGCGGTGCTGAGCGTGCTCAACTCCTCGGTCTACGTCTCCTCGCGGATGCTGAGGGCGCTCGCCACCCACGGCGACGCCCCCACCTGGCTGGTGGCGACGAACAAGCGCCAGGTCCCGGCCCGCGCGATCCTCGCCGGAACCGTGGTCGGCTGGATCTCCGTACTGCTCGCCTACCTGTCCCCGGACACCGTCTTCACCTACCTGGTGAACTCCTCGGGCGCGATCGCCATCTTCATGTACCTCATGATCGGCGTCTCCCAGCTGCGCATGCGGCGCCGGCTCGAGCGCGAGGCACCCGAGCGGCTGACCCTGCGCATGTGGCTGTTCCCGTACCTGACCTGGGTGGTGATGGCCGGCTTCGCCGCGGTGCTGGTGGCCATGGCCGTCATCGGCGACCAGCGCACCCAGCTGTTCACCAGCCTCGGCAGCCTCGCCGTCGTCCTCGTCGCGTACGCGGTGCGCAGGGCGCGCGGCAGCCGTCCGGTGCCGGACGCAGCGGTCACCGGCTGACCCGGCACATGGAACCGCCCGCCCCCGCGTCTTCAGGACGAGGGAGCGGGCGGTTGCGTATACCGAGGCCGTGACCGGAATCGAACCGGTGTAACTCGAGTTGCAGTCGAGCCCCTGAGCCTCTCGGGCACACGGCCGTGCGTTGTTCTGGTCCCGACCGTAGGCGCCGCCGGCCACGGCCGCCAAGAGCACGGGCCGTCCCGCAACGCGACTGCCATACCGCGTTCATGAAAGGCCGCCCGGTCCTACGACCAAGGGACCAGAACGGGAGCGACTCAGGACAGGGGTCAGGGGGGATTTTGCCCCTTACTCTAGGGTTCATGACCGCCCTGGAACCGCCTGACGCCGAGATCTCGGCCGGCCACGAAGACACTGCTGACCTGCACAGAGCCGTTGCCGTCACGGCGGTGGAAGGGGTCCTGGGGCGGACCTACCGGGCGCTCAGCATCGGCATCGTCTCCGTCGTGTTCCTGATCGCCTTCGAGGCCACCGCCGTGGGGACCGCGATGCCGGTCGCCGCCCGCGAACTGCACGGCATCCCGCTGTACGCGTTCGCGTTCTCCGCGTACTTCACCACCAGCCTCTTCGCCATGGTGCTCTCCGGCCAGTGGGCGGACCGGCGCGGGCCGCTGGGGCCCCTCGCCGCCGGGATCACCGCCTTCGGGGCGGGCCTGCTGCTGTCCGGGACCGCGGGCACCATGTGGATGTTCGTCGCGGGGCGGGCCGTGCAGGGGCTCGGCGGCGGGCTGGTGATCGTCGCGCTGTACGTGGTGGTCAGCCGGGCCTACCCGGAGCCGCTGCGGCCCGCCATCATGGCCGGGTTCGCCGCGAGCTGGGTGATCCCGTCCGTCGTCGGTCCCCTGGCCTCCGGGAGCGTGACCGAGCACCTGGGCTGGCGCTGGGTCTTCGTCGGCATCCCGGTCCTGGTGGTCTTCCCGCTGGCGCTCGCGCTGCCCGC
This sequence comes from Streptomyces sp. 840.1, assembly GCF_003751445.1. Lineage (NCBI taxonomy): Bacteria > Bacillati > Actinomycetota > Actinomycetes > Kitasatosporales > Streptomycetaceae > Streptomyces > Streptomyces sp. 840.1. The sequence goes on from NZ_RJUU01000001.1 coordinate 3,456,382, forward strand.
GATCCGGCGGATGGCCGCCGGGCCCGCCGACCCGGCGGCGCCCGTCGAGCCGTTCGACCGCCGGCGCATCGCCCTCGCGCTGGGCATCTCGCTGGGCGCCGGGCTGCTCCAGTACGCCGGGCAGGAGCGGAACTGGTTCTCGCTGTTGCCGGCCGCCGCGGGGATCGCCCTGCTCGTCCCGGCCGTCCGCGGCCTGCTGCCCCGGGGAACCGGGCGGGCGGCGCGCGGGCTGCCCTCGGTGGTGCTGCTGCGCGGGGTGGCGGCCGGGTCGTTCATCGCCGCCGAGTCGTTCGTGCCCCTGATGCTGGTCACCGAGCGCGGCCTGTCCCCGACGCTGGCCGGGCTCTCGCTCGCGGCCGGTGGCGGGACGTGGGCACTGGGTTCGTTCCTGCAGTCCCGGCCCCGTCTGGAGCCGCACCGCGAGCGGCTGATGGTGGCCGGCATGGTGCTGGTCGCCGTGGCGATCGCGGGGGCGCCCACCGTACTGATCGACGGGGTGCCGGTCTGGACGGTCGCCGTGGCCTGGGCGGTCGGCTGCCTCGGCATGGGCACGGTGACCGCGTCGACCAGCGTGCTGCTGCTGAAGCTGTCCGCCCCGCATGAGGCGGGGGCGAACTCCGCGGCCCTGCAGATCTCCGACGGCCTCTCCAACGCCCTGCTGCTGGCCGCCGGCGGCGCGGCGTTCGGGGCGCTCGGCGGCGGAGCGGTGGGGGCCGTGCACGAGGCCGTCGAGGCGGGCGCCTCCGGCTCGCACCCGGGGGCGTTCGTGGTGGTGTTCCTGCCGATGGCGGGGGTCGCGCTGGTGGGGGCGTGGGTGGCTACGCGGGTACGGGAGAAGTGAGTGCTGCCGGTCCGGCCCTGACGCCGGTACCGATCTGGCCCCATGCGACGGTACCGTTCCGGACGTCGTGGACAAGGCGGCCGCCCTGCTCCAGTCGCTGGCGATCAGCCGTCCGCTCTTCGACGGCAACAAGCGCACCGCCTGGCTGTCGTGCACGACCTTTCTCGCGATGAACGGCGTCGATCTCCGGCCGGACATCGACGCGGCGGAACGCCTGGTCATCGCGGTCGCCACAGGTGAGGCCGACGAGGTCAAGGTCATCTCCCAGGGGCTTCGCGACCTGATCGACGACCACGTGTGAGAGCCGTCCCAATTCGCCCCGGGGCGGCGGAGCCCAGGGTGGATCGCACCCCGCCCCCCGGTAGGGTGGCCCGGTTGTCGTATCGCGTGCGGGCCCGTCCCGGTCCGTGCGGACAGCACCCCACGTACCCGAGAGACCCGAACCGGAGACCGTGACTACTACCGCCTCCCACCACCTCTCACCCGCCTTTCCCGGCCGCGCCCCCTGGGGTACGGCCGGCAAGCTGCGAGCCTGGCAGCAGGGCGCCCTCGAGAGGTACATCCAGGAGCAGCCGCGCGACTTCCTCGCGGTCGCGACCCCCGGCGCAGGCAAGACCACCTTCGCGCTGACCCTCGCGTCGTGGCTGCTGCACCACCACGTCGTGCAGCAGGTCACCGTCGTGGCGCCGACCGAGCACCTCAAGAAGCAGTGGGCGGAGGCCGCCGCCCGGATAGGGATCAAGCTCGACCCCGACTACAGCGCCGGCCCCGTGAGCAAGGACTACCACGGGGTCGCGGTCACGTACGCGGGCGTCGGCGTCCGCCCGATGCTGCACCGCAACCGCTGCGAGCAGCGCAAGACCCTGGTGATCCTCGACGAGATCCACCACGCCGGTGACTCGAAGTCCTGGGGTGAGGCCTGCCAGGAGGCGTTCGACCCGGCGACCCGGCGGCTCGCCCTCACCGGCACGCCGTTCCGCTCGGACACCAACCCGATCCCGTTCGTCGCGTACGAGGAGGGCAACGACGGTATCCGGCGTTCCTCGGCCGACTACACCTACGGCTACGGCAACGCGCTCGCCGACGGCGTCGTCCGGCCGGTGATCTTCCTCAGCTACAGCGGCAACATGCGCTGGCGCACCAAGGCCGGTGACGAGATCGCCGCCCGGCTCGGCGAGCCGATGACCAAGGACGCCATCGGGCAGGCCTGGCGTACCGCGCTGTCGCCCACCGGCGACTGGATCCCCAATGTGCTCAGCGCCGCCGACAAGCGGCTGACCGAGGTCCGCAAGGGCATCCCGGACGCGGGCGGCCTGGTCATCGCGACCGACCAGGAATCGGCCCGCGAGTACGCCAAGATCCTCAAGAAGGTCACGGGCGAGAAGGCCACCGTCGTCCTGTCCGACGAGAAGGCGGCGTCCAAGCGGATCGACGCCTTCACCGAGGACGGATCGCGCTGGATGGTCGCGGTCCGGATGGTGTCCGAGGGCGTCGACGTGCCGCGCCTGGCGGTCGGCGTGTACGCCACCACCATCTCGACGCCGCTCTTCTTCGCCCAGGCCGTCGGCCGCTTCGTGCGCTCCCGCAGGCGCGGCGAGACCGCCTCGGTCTTCGTGCCGACGATCCCGATGCTGCTCGACTTCGCCAACGAGATGGAGGTCGAACGGGACCACGTCCTCGACAAGCCCAAGAAGGGCAGCGACGAGGAGAACCCGTTCTCGGAGGAGGACAAGCTCCTCGCCGACGCCGAGAAGCTGGAGGACGAGGAGACCGAGGAGCAGCTGCCCTTCGAGGCCCTCGAATCCGACGCGGTCTTCGACCGGGTGCTGTACGACGGTGCCGAGTTCGGCATGCAGGCGCACCCGGGCAGCGAGGAGGAGCAGGACTACCTCGGCATCCCGGGCCTGCTGGAGCCCGACCAGGTGCAGCTGCTGCTCCAGAAGCGGCAGACGCGGCAGATCGCGCACAGCCGCCAGAAGCCGGCCTCCGAGGCCGATCTGCTGGAGAAGCCGGCCGGTGACCGGCCGGTGGTCACGCACAAGCAGCTGCTGGGGCTGCGCAAGCAGCTGAACACGATGGTGTCCGCCTACACGCACCAGAGCGGCAAGCCTCACGGGGTCATCCACACCGAGCTGCGGCGGGTCTGCGGCGGGCCGCCGAGCGCGGAGGCCACGGCCGGGCAGATCGAGCAGCGGATCAAGAAGGTCCAGGAGTGGGCCACCCGCATGACGTGAGCCCGGCCCGCCGGAGACCGGAGCGCATGGGTACCGGCCCGGGGCGCAGGACAGCCGTCCTCGCCCCGGGCCGGTGTCATGAGACCCGGGCCGGTGTCATCGGTCCCGGGCCGGTGTCATGAGCGGGCCGGTGTCATGAGGTGGATACCGGTGTCATGAACGGGTCGTGGTCACCGGACGACGGTCGCCGTCACCAGACGAACGGTGCGGACTGGCTGGTCGTCGCCACGCACGGCACGGTGGCCGACGTCGGGGACGAGGCCACGATCCGCAGTGACCAGTTGGAGGTGGTCGGGGGAGAGGGCAGCACCGTGGAATTGGTGCTGTTCCCGGCCGCGAGGGTGCCCGAAGTGAGCTTCAGCGGGCCGAGGGTGATCGGGTTGCCGCCGCTCAGGCCGGGGTTGGTCTTCGCGGAGAACTGGACCTGACTGGTGACGCCGCCCGAGGTCTTGGTCAGGCTCAGCGTCGTGGTGATGCTGTTCGGGTCGGCGCTCGTGCCGGCCGGCATGGTGATCGCCGTTGAGGTGATCTTGATGGTCTTGTTCGTGCCCGAGTCGGCGGCGGTCAGGGTGGCGACGCCGGCGCCCCAGGAGCCGCAGTCGTAGCTCGCCGTGGCGGTGAGCGGGGTGACGGCCGAGGCCGTCGGGGACGACAGCGCGAGCATCGCGCCGACGGCGGACACCGTGCCCACCACCAGCGGCAGGCGTCTTCGGCTCGGGGTGTGGCGTGAGGAGATCGACATGACGGGTGGAACTCCTTCCGGTTGAATTCCGCAGATGCGCTGTAGTGGTACCAGCCTGCGGATCTGCGTGCCGGGCCCGGCATGTCGGGTGCAGTGAAACGGTGATCTTCGAAGATGTCAACGGATGCGCGGGAAACGCGTGCCGAAATGCTTTTCGGGCATTTCCGAAAGGATCAATTCGGTCTCTCTTGACTTCTCTGCACCTGACCTCCTCAATGTGCGCAATCAATGGGCCATGAAAGGGTGTCAGGTGATCCGACGACGAAGACCCGGGGTGACCGGTCTGCTCGCAGCCTGCTTCGTACTGTCGCTGGGCTGTGTCGGGGCCGCCGCGCCGCTTCCGCCGTACCACGCGAAGGCTGCAGCGGCCGCGGCCGGCACGGTGACCCCGACCGTCCACTGCACCCTGCCCGCGGGCCAGGGCGAGGCCACCGGGCCGCAGGAGATGAACGTCGAACTGTCGCCCCCGGTCGTCGCCCCGGGCGGCAAGGTGCACGCCAGGGTGACGCTCGGGGCGTCCCCCGCCACCAGCGCCATCGCCCTGGACGACGTGCCGACCATCCCGAGCCTCGACCTCGCGATGTCCGGCGGGGCCACCGGCACCGTGACCGTGCGGGGCGCCGAGTTCACCATGGACGTGCCGGCCGGGCAACCCATCGAGATTCCCGCGTACGAGGGCGACTTCCTGGTCCCGGTGGACGCCTCGGGAGAGATCTCGCTCGCCCCCGTCCGCACCCTCACCCAGACCAAGGTCCTCGGATCGGTCTTCGAGACACCGTGCGACGTCGTCGGTGACGTGGGCAGCGTGGGGACCGTCACGGCGGAGGGCACCACCTCCGAGCCCGCCACCCTGACCGCCCCGGCCGATCCGGTGCGGCCCAACACCTCGGTCAAGCTGCGCGGTTCGCGGTGGACCCCGGGCGCCACCCCCGTGCCGTCGCTCTGCGCGGCGGGCGGTGGCGGCTGCGATCCGCTGAAGTTCACCTCGAACACCCTGCGGATCGACTCCTACGGCACGCTCACCGGCACCGCGACCCTCGGCGAGGCCGGGGCGGTGCCCGACGGCGGTTACCAGGTGAAGGTCAACGACGGTACGAAGGAGGCCACCGCCCCCCTCACCGTCAAGGCAGTCGCGGCCGGGAACCGGGAGATCTCGCTGTCGTCGGACAGCGGGCCGGTCGGCAGCGTGATCACCGTCAGCGGCCGCAACTACAATCCGGACCGCTGGATCAACATCATCGGCCTCGACGCGGCGGGCACCGGGCTCGACGACAGCGCGGTCTACGTCAAGAGCGGCGCGGACGGCACCTTCGCCGTCGAGTTCACCGTCATCTCCGACGCCGTGGCCGCCGTCCAGGCCGACGAGGGCAACGACCCGGCGACCGTGCGCACGCTGCCGTTCACGGTGACCACCGAGGGCGGCGGCGGCGGCGGCACGGCCGAGCAGCGGCTGACCACCGAGGTCAGGGCCGGGACGCTGTCCATGACCCAGGCCGGTGACACCGTCGACTTCGGCACCACGGTGCTGGGCACGGACACCGGTACGCAGCAGGCCCGGCTCAACCGGGTCGAGGTGGAGGACGCCAGAGGCGTCAACAGTGGATGGTCGCTGACCGCCACCCTCACCGGCTTCAGGAGCGCCGACGGCAACACCATCCCGGCCGACGCCGTGCGGTGGACCCCCGCCTGCACCGCGCGGGCGGGGAGCGTGGGGGCGCCGGTGGCCGGATCGCCCGCCGCGCTGGGGAGCGAGGCGGCGAGCCTCTGCCGGATGAGTCCGGACGGATCACGTCCGTTCACCGGCGGCCGGTTCGACGCCGATGCCGGTCTCACCCTCACCGTTCCCGAATTCACCCGGCCCGGAGATTACAGCGCCACCCTGACCCTGACCCTGTTGTAACGGGAGTCGCCGGGAAAGCCCTTCCGGACGCCCGTCTGCTCCATACGGCAATGGAGCGGACGGGCGTTTCCCGTTCCGCACCGTATCCGCATTCGTGTCCGTGTCCGTCTTCGTGTCCCGCCTTCGCGTTCGTGCTCACTTTCTCATCATTCGGATCATTCGCATTCCGCTTCCTTTGGAGGAGCCGTATGTTCGCCCATCGCAGATCCGCCGCCACAAGAAGACCGGGCGGCCCGGCATTACGCCGTGCCGTCGCACTCGGCGCCACGACCCTGCTCGTCTGGACCGGCGGATCCGCCGCCCTGGCCCCCCTCGCGCACGCCGGTACGGTCACCCCGACCGTGCACTGCACCCTGCCGGCCGGCCAGGGCGAGGCCACCGGGCCGCAGCAGATGAACGTCGAACTCACCCCCGACGTCGTCGACCCGGGCGGCAAGGTCCACGCCAAGGTGACGCTCGGCCCGTCCCCCGCCACCAGCGGGCTCAGCCTCAGCGACGTACCCACCACCCCGAGCCTGGACCTCGCCATGTCCGGCGGCGCCACCGGCACGGTGACCGTCACCGGGCCCCAGGTCTCCCTCGACATCCCGTCCGGCAAACCGATCGAGATCCCGCCGTACGAAGGCGACTTCATCGTCCCCGCCAACGCGAGCGGCCCGGTCTCCTTCACCCCGCTGCGCAATCTCACGCGTACGAAGGTGCTCGGCGGCACCTACGAGACCCCGTGCGTCGTGACCGCGGGCGGCGGATCCGTCGGCACCGTCACCGTGGAGGGCAGCGCCGGACAGCCGGCCACGCTCATCGCGCCGGCCGCCCCGGTGCGGCCGTCCACACCGGTCACCCTGGCGGGCAGCCGGTGGACTCCGTCCGCCACCCCCGTACCGTCGCTCTGCGCGGCGGACGGCGGCGGCTGCGACCCCGCGAAGTTCGCCGGCTCCACCCTCGCGATCGACGGCTCCGGACAGCTGACCGGCAACGCCGTGCTCGCCGGGGCCGGCGGCGTGCCGGACGGCTCGTACCTCGTGAAGGTCGGCGACGGTACGAAGGAGGCGACCGCGCCCCTGACCGTCCGGGCCTACGTGCCCGACGGGCCCCGCGCGATCGCGCTGTCCCGGAACAGCGGACCGGTCGGCAGCGTCATCGCCGTCACCGGGACCAACTACTTCCAGGACCGGTGGATCAACACCGTCGGCCTCGACGCGAGCGGGGCCACCCTCGACGACACCGCCGTCTACGTGAAGAGCGGGCCCGACGGGAAGTTCAGCGTCGACTTCACCGTCTCGGACCCCGCGATCGCCTCGGTCCAGGTCGACGAGGGCAACGACCCGGCGACCGTGCTGACCACGCCGTTCACCGTGACCGAGGCCACCGCGACGCTCTCCGCGGGCGCGGCCAAGGTCAAGCCCGGCGGGTCCATCGGCGTCTCCGGCGACGGCTGGCCGTCCGGCGTCACCCCGGCCGCCGCGTTGTGCGCCACCGACGGCAGCGGCTGCGACGCGGCCCGGATCAGCGGCTCCACCCTCCGGATCACCGCCGACGGCAAGCTCACCGGCACGGTCACCGTCGCCGGGTCCACCCCGCGCGCCGTGTACGCGCTCCGTGTCACCGCCGGCAACGCGGAGGCCCTCACCCAGCTGACCGTCTCGCCGACGTATCTCGTCCTCACCCCGGCGGCCGGCCCGAAGGGCACCTCGGTCACCGTCCTGGGACAGGGCTTTGCGAAGGTGGCGACCGTGTCGATCGTCGGGCTGCGGGCGAACGGCTCGCAGACCTCCGACCCGGTGCGGACCAAGGTGGTCGGCCTCGACGGGGCGTTCTCGCAGACGTTCACCGTGAACGCGGCCGACACCGTCGCGATCCGGGTCCGCGAGGTCCTCGTCAACCCGCGCACCGAGACGGCCGCCTTCACCGTCCAGGACGGCACGGTCCCGGCCGGGCCGTCGTTCGCGCTCTCGCCGCCCGAGGGACCGGTCGGCACGGTGGTCCAGGTGACCGGCCGAGGCTTCGCGCCCGTCGCCACGGTCTCCGTGACCGGACGCACCGCGGACGGCAGGCAGACCTCCGACTCCTACGTCACCCGGATCATCGGCCTCGACGGCACCTTCGCCCTCAACTTCACCGTCCGGGACCCGGCGACGAAGTCGATCCGGGCCTGCGAAGTGCTCGTGAACGGTAAAACCGTGCAGCAATTGTTCACGGTGAGTTAACGCTGGTTCACCTCTGGTGTACGGAGCGTCGCGAGGGAGTCGGCCGACATGGACGCGCGTAGATGCGCGCCATCCGGCCGACGCCCCGCTGACCGGCACTTATGCTCGCGAGGCACAAGCGCTTTTCCGCAGGCGCCCGGATTCTGGACGAGGTCTTCCGCTGAGCGGACTGGCTCGCTACTGTCCCAAAAATGTGAACGCCCCGTGGCAACGCCGCCGCGGAGCGCAGCCGGTGCCTTGGCCAGGCCGGCGGCCTCTCCGTGCGTCGCCGCTGGGACCGGTGACGCACAATCCGTGGGAACCAGCCGCCGCCGCTCACCAAAGAGGAGAGGGCGTCGTGACCGCGGAGACCTCGCAGACGCTCGACCGAGGACTGCGTGTCCTCAAACTGCTTGCCGACACCGACCACGGACTGACGGTCACCGAGTTGTCCAACAAACTCGGCGTCAACCGCACAGTGGTCTACCGTCTGCTCGCCACCCTGGAGCAACACACCCTGATCCGACGCGACTTGGGCGGCCGGGCCAGAGTCGGCCTGGGCGTGCTGCGGCTGGGCCGGCAGGTGCACCCGCTCGTCCGGGAAGCCGCGCTGCCCGCGCTGCGCTCCCTGGCGGAGGACATAGGGGCCACGGCCCACCTCACGCTCGTGGACGGCACGGACGCGCTGGCCGTCGCGGTGGTCGAACCGACCTGGACGGACTACCACGTGGCGTACCGGGCCGGCTTCCGTCACCCGCTCGACCGGGGCGCCGCGGGACGGGCGATCCTCGCGGCCCGGCAGAAGCCGGTGGGCGAGACCGCGTTCACCCTCACCCACGGTGAGCTGGAGGCCGGGGCGAGCGGGGCGGCGGCCGCGCTGATGGGGGTGACGGGGGTCGAGGGCAGCGTGGGCGTGGTGATGCTCGCCGACGCGGTCCCGGAACGGGTCGGGCCGCGGGTGGTGGACGCGGCCCGGGAGGTCGCTGACGCGCTTCGCTAGCGCGGGCGGCGGGGTGCGGGTGCCTGGCGTGGGCCCGGTCCTTGGCCTTGCCCGGGTCCGGGGCGCGGGGTTCCGTCCTCAAGCGCCGGACGGGCTGGGTTTGTGCGGGGTTCCGTCCTCAAGCGCCGGACGGGCTTGATGTGGCGCGCGGGGTTCCGTCCTGGATCGTCGGACGGGCTCGATGTGGCGCGCCGGGCTCCGTCCTCGGTCGCCGGGCGGGCTTGAGCGGCGCGGGTCACCTCACACAGGTGGGGCCGGTTAGATTGGGCGGGTGCTCACACGTCTTTCGCGCCCCCGCACCCTCGCCCTCTGCGCCCTGCCCGTGCTCGCCCTCTTCGGCGTGGCCGCCTTCGCGCCGCTGCCGTTCACGCTGGCGCAGCCCGGTACGACGGCGAACGTGCTCGGGGACGATCACGGCGCACCGGTGATCACCATCGAGGGCACCCCGACCCGGCCCACCAAGGGCCAGCTGCGGATGACGACGATCGTGGCGACCGGGCCCGACGCCGAAGTCGGGATCAGTGACGTGATCGACAGCTGGTTCCGTACGGACCGGGCGGTCATGCCCCGCGACTCCGTGTACCCGACCGGCGGCTCCGAGAAGGAGATCGAGAAGCACAACCTCGACGACATGGTGCAGTCGCAGGACTCGGCCGTGGACGCGGCGCTGAACTACCTCGGCAGGAAGCCCGGCTCCGTCGACGTCACCCTGCACCTCGCCGATGTGGGCGGTCCCAGCGCGGGCCTGTTCTTCGCGCTCGGGATCGTCGACAAGCTCGACGGCGACGGCTCCGGGGGCGACCTCACCGGCGGCCGCAACATCTCCGGCACCGGCACCATCCAGGCGGACGGCAAGGTCGGCGCGGTCGGCGGCGTCTCCCTGAAGACCCAGGCGGCCCGCCGGGACGGGGCGAGCGTCTTCCTCGTACCGAAGGCGGAGTGCAAGGAGGCGCACGCCGAGCTCCCCGACGGGCTCCGGCTGATCCCGGTCACGACCCTGAAGGGCGCGGTTTCCTCGTTGCGGGCACTGGATCACGGGGGCGAGGTCCCGAGCTGCTGACCGGCGGCTCCGCAGAGCCCGGGGGCCCGTCCGTCCCCGCGCCCGGTTCGTCGTCCATCGTCCGCCAGGCCGGGAAGACCAGCGGGCTCAGCGTCGCGAGCAGGTAGCACCCGCCCATCGCCAGCAGCGCGCCCGAGGCGCCCGCGCTCTCCACCAGCAGCCCGGCCGCGAGGCCGCCGACCGGCATGGCCAGCTCGCAGCCGGCGGTGATCGCCCCGGAGACCCGGCTGCGCAGCGCGTCGGGGACGCTGCCGTAGATCACCGTCGTCAGGATCGGGTTCAGGACGCCGCCCGCGACCCCGCTCAGCACCATCGTCACGGCCAGCGGCAACGTCGTGCCGGTCAGCGCCGCGACCAGGAACCTCGGCGCCCCGCACAGGATCACGCAGACGCTGAACACGGCCCGCCGCGAGTAGCGGTGTCCCACCGCCCCGTACAGCAGCGCACCGGTCAGGCCGCCCGCCCCGAACAGCGCGGTGAGCAGTCCCAGGTCCCGGGCCCCGCCCAGTTCGTCCGAGGCGTGCACCGGCAGCAGTACGGCGTTCCAGCCCTGGTCGGTCCCGTTCATGAACAGAACCATCACCACGACGCCCAGCAGCAGCCGGTTCCCGAACAAGTAGGCGTAGCCCTCCCGCAGTTCACGCTTGTAGGTGGGCAGCGAGACCGGTTCGGCGGTCGTGACCGGCTCGGCCGCGCGCACGCCCCGCAGCCCCGCCGCGATGAGCGCGGCCGAGGTGAGGAAGGTGGCCGCGTCCAGCAGCAGTACGGTCTCCGCGCCGACCAGCGCGATCAGTACCCCGGCCAGCGCCGCGCCGACCATCCTGGCCCCGCGCGAGACCGCGTCGAAGAGGCTGGCGGCGCGGGGGAGCGTGGTGCCGGCGTGTTCGGCGAGGTCGGGGACCAGGACGTAGCGGGCGGTGTTGCCGGGCGTGTGGAACAGCCCGTTGACGGCCATCAGGGCGCAGAGCATCCAGAAGGCGAGCGCGTCGGCGTAGTGGAGCAACGGCACCGCCGCGACGGCGAGTCCGCACACCGTGTCGGAGGCGACGGAGACCCGGCGCCGGCCGATCCGGTCGATGACGGGCCCGCCGACCAGGGCGGACACGACGATCGGGAGGGTCGCGCAGAAGGCGACGACCCCGGCCCGGCCGGCGCTGCCCGTGGTTTCGAGGACGAACCACGGGACGCCGATCAGGGTGAGTGAAGTACCGGCGGTGGATATGGAGTTGGCGGCCAGCACCGCGACGAGCGGCAGGCGGTTGTGTGTGTTCTTCCCCCCGTCCATGGACTACGCCGGGCGAGGGGTGCGGGATGGCGAGCCGGACTGCTCCGGTAGCAGGCGCAGGCCCAACTCGACCATGGTCCAGCCCAGCCGGGACCGCATGTCCATGCGCGGGGCGGGAGGGGCGGCCTCGGTGTCGATGCCGGTACGGGGGTGGGCGCGGCGGAACTCCGCTGCGTGGCGCTGGAGTTCGGCGGAACGGATGGCGTGCAGCTGGAGGTGCGTCTCGGGATGCATGACTCGGTGGTCCCCTCGGTCGGTCAGGCCAGTCGGTCGGTGGGCCGGGTGCGCGGTCGCTCGTGCGGTCCGGCGTGCGGTCACTCGGTGGGACGGGGGAAGACGTGCAGGTGGGTGCGGACCACGGCGGATCCCTCGGTGCCCTCCGGGACCCGGTCCCGGTAGCTGTCGACGAGGTCGTGGATCGCCTCCGCCATTTCCAGGGAGAGTTCGGGCGTGAGGCGCACCTTGAAGTCGCTGAGGTCGTAGGAGCGGAGCCACTCCTCGGGCCAGTCGTGCATGGTGCCGAGCCAGGTGTTCAGCTCCTGGGTGTGCACGGTGGCGACCTCGTGCAGCACGACCCCCATGGCGCCGCGGATCTCCGGGTCGGGGTCGTGGAGGAAGTCCGCGGTGCTGTCGAAGGCGGTGCCCAGGTGGACGGCCTTCCACCAGCGCTCGCGGCCCTTGCCGCGCTCCGGGTCGTCCTCCACGAAGCCGTACGTGGCGAGCTGGCGCAGGTGGTAGCTGGTGGCGCCGCTCGACTCGCCGAGCCGGTCCGCGAGGCCGGACGCGGTGGCCGGGCCGAACTCCCGGAGGTTGTTCAGCAGTCGCAGCCGCAGGGGGTGTGCCAGCCCCCGCAGGGTGCGGGCGTTGACCATGTGGATGTTCGGGGTGCCTGTCGGAGCGCTGTCCGGGCTGCCGTCGGGGCCGGCCTCGTTGTCTGCCATGCCTCAACCATAGAGTTACAAAGAGACCTTTGCAACAGGCTCTTTGCAACATCTTCTTTGGAACTCGCCCCCGCGTTCGCCGGGCGCTTGCCCCGACGTTCGCCCGGTGCTTGCTCGCCACCCGCTCCCGCGGCGGTCAGCCCTCCTTGATGAACCCCTCCGCGACCAGCCAGTCCTTCGCCACCTCGTGCGGGTCGTCCCCGTCGACGTCCACCTTGGCGTTCAGCTCCTGCGCCACCTCTGTGGTCAGCCGCGCGCTGAGCGGGTCCAGCAGGGCAGCGATCACCGGGTACTTCTCGAAGGTCGGGGTGTGGATGACGGGCGCCGCGTTGTAGTTGGGGAAGAAGTGCTTGTTGTCCGTCAGCACGTCGAGGTTCATCGCCTTGATCCGGCCGTCGGTGGTGAACACCTCGCCCAGCAGGCAGGAGTTGGACTTCGACACCTGCGTGTAGACGATCCCGGCGTCCATCTTCTTGATGTTGCCGCCCGGGATCGACATCCCGTACGCCTTCTCCATGCCCGGCAGCCCGTCGTTGCGGGAGGCGAACTCGTTCTCCACGCAGATCGTCACGGCCGAGGGGTTCTTCTTCGCCAGCGCGGCGACGTCGGAGAGCGTCTTGAGGTGGTACTTCGCGTTGTTCTTCGTGCTGATGGCGAGCGCGTAGGTGTTGTTGAGAGTGGACTGCGGCAGCCACGTCACCCCGTTCTTCCGGTCCGCGTCGCGTACCGCCTCCCACTGCTTCAGCGGGCTGATGATCGGCTTCGAGTGGCCCAGATAGGTGATCCAGGCGGTGCCCGTGTACTCGTACATCGCATCGGCGTCGCCCTGGCGGATGGCCTCGCGCGCGCTGATCGATCCGGGCAGGTTCGTCCGGTCGAGCACCTCGGCCCCGGCGGCCTTGAAGATCAGGCCGATCATCTGGCCCAGGATGATGTTCTCGCTGAAGTTCTTCGAGGTGACGGTCAGCGAGGCGCCGTCCAGCGGCTTGCCCGCACCCACGGACCCGGGCTTCACGTCGTCGACCATCGGGGACCCGCTCTTGAGGCCGCATCCGGAGAGCACGAGGGCCAGCGCCACCGCCCCCACCAGCCCGGCCCGCACCCGCTGACCGGCCCGCACCCCGTCGCTCGTCCGTACCCCGTAACCCGTACGTTTCTGTCCCACCGGGCCCATCACCCCGCCTCCAGTCCGCGCGGCGTCAGCGCCACCTCGACCAGCGAGGCCAGCCAGTCCACCAGCAGTGCCAGCACCACCGTCAGGACGGAACCGAGCACCAGCACCGGCATCCGCTGGGTCTGGATGCCCGAGGTGATCAGGTCCCCCAGGCCGCCGCCGCCCCCGAACGTCGCCAGGGTCGCCGTGCCCACGTTGAGGACCAGGGCGGTCCGTACACCGGCCAGGATCAGCGGCACCGCGAGCGGCAGTTCGACCTTGGAGAGCGTCCCCATGGCCGACATCCCGATGCCGCGCGAGGCCTCCACCAGGGTCGGCTCGATCGCCTTCAGACCGGCGACCGTGTTGGAGAGCACCGGCAGCACCGCGTAGATCACCATGCCGGTGATCGCCGTCGACGGGCCGATGCCCAGCCAGATCACCAGCAGCGCCAGCAGCCCGATCGCCGGGGTCGCCTGCCCGATGTTGGCGATCGCCGTGACCACCGGGGCGGCCTTGTTCAGCCCCCGCCGGGTCAGCGCGATGCCCAGCGGAATGGCGATGATCAGTACCCAGAAGGTCGAGATGGCGGTCAGCCTGACGTGCTGCCACCAGCGCAGCTGGACCGTGTCGCCCGCGAGTGAGTTCTCCGCGATGGCGTCGAGGTGGACGTTGTTGATCCACACGTAGGTGACGATCAGGACCACCGCGAGCGCGGCGGGCACCGTCACCAGCTTGCGCCAGGTGATCCGGCGGGCAGGCCGGCCGGGGGGAGGGGGCGGTTCCTCCTCCTGGTCGCGGAAGGCGTGGCCCTTGACGTCGTGCTCGCCCGGCGGGCGGTCCCGGTCGGACGCGGGGACCGGGCCGGTGGGGCCGGAGCTGGAAGGGGAGGGGGAGCGAGAGCTGGGAGTCATACGTCCGCACCGCCCTCCAGCTCCTGCACGGTCTCGTGGCTGCGCAGCTCCTGGAGCTCGTGCTGGTGCTCGATGGCGGTGAGCCGGTCGGCCTCCAGCAGCTCGTGCACGGAGTTCATCAGGGTGTGCATGTCGACGACCCCGATGAACTCGCCGCGCCGCCCGGTCACCGCGACCCGGCCGCCGCTGTCGGTGAGCACTGCCTCCAGCGCGTCGTGCAGCGTCGCGTCCCTGGTCACCGTGTCGTGCACCAGCTGCCCGGCCCGCGCCAGTGAACCCCGGGCCCGCATCAGGTCGCCGCGCCGCAGCCACTTGTAGGGGCGGCTCCTGCGGTCCAGCATCAGCAGCTCGTTGTGCGGGCCGCTGCCCAGCTTGTTGAAGATCGACTGGAGCGGGTCGTCGACCGAGACCGTCGGGAACTCAGCCATCTCCACGTCCCGCACCCGGGTGAGGTTGAGCCGCTTCAGCGCCGCACCGGCCCCGACGAAGCCCGAGACGAAGTCGTCCGTCGGGTTGGTCAGGATGGCCTCGGGGGTGTCGAACTGCGCGATGTGCGAGTGCTCGCGCAGTACGGCGATCCGGTCACCGAGCTTGATCGCCTCGTCGAAGTCGTGGGTGACGAAGACGATGGTCTTGTGCAGTTCGTGCTGGAGCCGGATCAGCTCGTCCTGGAGGTGGTCGCGGGTGATCGGGTCGACCGCGCCGAACGGCTCGTCCATCAGCAGCACCGGCGGATCGGCGGCCAGCGCCCGCGCCACGCCCACCCGCTGCTGCTGGCCGCCGGAGAGGGCGCGCGGATAGCGGCCGTGGAACTCGCGTGGGTCGAGCCCGACCAGATCGAGCATCTCCTCGACCCGGTCCTTCACCTTCGGCTTCGACCAGCCGATCATCTTCGGGACCAGGGCGATGTTCTCCGCGACCGTCATGTGCGGGAAGAGCCCGGACGACTGGATCGCGTACCCGATCTTGCGGCGCAACTTCACCGGGTCGATGTCGGTGACGTCCTCGTCGCCGATCCTGATCCGGCCGGAGGTCGGCTCGATCAGCCGGTTGATCATCTTCAGCGTCGTCGACTTCCCGCAGCCGGACGGGCCGACGAGGATCACGGTCTCGCCTGCCTTGATGTCCATCGAGACGTTGTCCACGGCCGGGCTCGGGTTGCCCGGGTAGCGCTTGCTCAGGTTCTCCAGCTGGATGGTGGCACCGGAGGTGGCGTTCACGGCGGGTTTCTGTCCGGCTTCCGCCGCGGTCTCAGACACGGATCCCCCTCGGGATGGTGAGCCGCCCCAGCAGTACGTACGCGGCGTCGAAGAGCAGGGCGAGTACGACGATGCCGAGCGTGCCGGCGAGCACCTGGTTGATCGCGTTGGCGCTGCCCAGCGAGGCGATCCCGCGGAAGATCTCGTTGCCGAGTCCGGGCCCGGAGGCGTACGCGGCGATGGCGGCGATGCCCATCAGCATCTGGGTGGAGACCCGGATGCCGGTGAGGATCGGCGGCCAGGCGAGCGGCAGCTCCACCTTGCGGAGCCGGGTGATTCGAGACATCCCGATGCCCTTCGCCGCGTCCACGAGCGCCGGGTCGACGCCGCGCAGCCCGACGATGGAGTTCCGGACGATGGGCAGCAGTCCGTACAGCGTCAGCGTGATCACGGTCGGCGCCACACCGAGTCCGACCAGCGGGATCAGCAGACCGATCGCGGCGAGCGACGGAATGGTCAGGATCGCCGCCGTCGAGGTGATCGCCAGCGATCCGCCCCAGCCGCTGCGATAGCTGACCACGCCGATCAGGACGCCCAGCACCGTCGCGATGACCATGCACTGGAACACCGCGCTGACGTGCTGGAAGGCGTCGGTGAGCAGTTGCTGGTGCCGACTGTCCAGATACTCCCAGAAGCTCAACTCGGCACTCCTCGGCTCAGTCGATGTCCTCCGCCGCCTGTTCGACGAGGGGGATGATGCGCAGGGGTACGGGGTTCTCCATGACGATGGCCGTGGAGGCCCGGACAATGCCATCAAATCCGACAACAAGGTCGATCACCCGTTGGAGATCCGCGTTGGAACGGGCCACGAGCCGGCAGAACATATCGCCGTGCCCGGTGGTGGTGTGCAGTTCGAGCACCTCCGGTACGCCGCCCAAGTGCGCCCGTACGTCGGCCCCTTGACCCTGCTTGATCTCCAGCGTCGCGAAAGCGGTGACCGGGTAGCCGAGGGCGGCCGGGTCCACGTCCGGGCCGAATCCGCGGATGACGCCATTCGACTGAAGACGGTCCAGGCGTGCCTGCACCGTCCCGCGCGCCACGCCGAGCCGGCGTGAAGCCTCCAGTACGCCGATCCTGGGCTCACGCGCCAGCAGCACGATGAGCCGCCCGTCCAGCCGGTCGATCGCCAAGGTCTGCCTCCGGGACGTCGCAACGATGGTCAGTGTGTACAGATAGTCCGCCCATCATGGCCACCCACTGAACAGACTGCCCAGTGAATTCGCGAACTGTTGCGCATCTTGCGAAGCGGGGAGAACCTTCGGACATGACTGAGACGATGCACAGCACCCCCGACAGTGCCCGGCAGGCCGACCCCTTCCCGGTCAAGGGAATGGACGCCGTCGTCTTCGCCGTCGGCAACGCCAAGCAGGCCGCGCACTACTACTCGACCGCCTTCGGCATGAAGCTGGTCGCCTACTCCGGACCGGAGAACGGCAGCCGCGAGACGGCCAGTTACGTCCTGACGGCCGGCTCCGCCCGCTTCGTCTTCACCTCCGTCATCAAGCCGGCCACCGACCACGGCCGCTTCCTCGCCGACCACGTCACCGAGCACGGCGACGGCGTCGTCGACCTGGCCATCGAGGTCCCGGACGCGCGGGCCGCGTACGCCTACGCGGTCGAGCACGGCGCCCTCGGCCTGACCGAGCCGCACGAGGTGAAGGACGAGCACGGCACGGTCGTCCTGGCCGCCATCGCCACGTACGGCAAGACCCGCCACACCCTGGTGGAGCGCGGCGGCTACGACGGCCCGTACCTCCCCGGCTACGCCTCGGCCGACCCCATCGTCGAGCCGCCCGCCAAGCGCACGTTCCAGGCCATCGACCACTGCGTCGGTAACGTCGAGCTCGGCCGGATGAACGAGTGGGTCGGGTTCTACAACAAGGTCATGGGCTTCACCAACATGAAGGAGTTCGTGGGCGACGACATCGCCACCGAGTACTCCGCCCTCATGTCCAAGGTGGTCGCGGACGGCACGCTGAAGGTCAAGTTCCCGATCAACGAGCCGGCCGTCGCCAAGAAGAAGTCCCAGATCGACGAGTACCTGGAGTTCTACGGCAGCGCCGGTGTCCAGCACATCGCGCTCGCCACGAACGACATCGTCGCCTCGGTGCGCGCGATGCGCGCGGCCGGCGTCCAGTTCCTGGACACCCCGGACTCGTACTACGACACCCTGGGCGAGTGGGCGGGCGAGACCCGGGTGCCCGTGGAGACCCTGCGCGAGGAGAAGATCCTCGTGGACCGCGACGAGGACGGCTACCTGCTCCAGATCTTCACCAAGCCGGTCCAGGACCGGCCGACGGTCTTCTTCGAGATGATCGAGCGCCACGGCTCGATGGGCTTCGGCAAGGGCAACTTCAAGGCCCTCTTCGAGGCGATCGAGCGCGAGCAGGAGCGCCGCGGCAACCTCTGAGGGGTACGGGGCCGGGGCACCCGGCTGCGGGGCGACCGCGACGGGCGGGCCGGAGGTTTCCGGCCCGCCCGTCGCGGTTGTGAGGTGTGCTCAGGAACTCTGCTTCGCCCCGGTGACGGAGGCCCCAGTCCCGGTCGCCGAGTGGGTCTGTATCGGTCAACAGTCTTTCCCCGTAAGGCATGTGCCGTCTCCTCGGCCGAGACGACTGGTCCGGCCGGCAGACGGGCCGCGACGGGAGCCCGCTCCGGTTACCCGGGACCTGACGCGAGCGGCGGCCGTGATGGCGATGGGCTGCCCGAGCACGATCCCGAGCAGGACGAGGATCAGTCCGCATGTCTGTTGCAGAGTGAGGGTCTCTTTGGTGATGACGGTGCCGAGCAGTACGCCGGTGACCGGGTTCAGCAGTCCGACCAGGCCGACAGTGGCCGTCGGCAGCCGACGCAGGCCGGCGAACCAGGCGGCGAAGGCGACCGCGGTCGCGACGACGCTGACGTAGGCGAACCCGAGGGCCGCGCCCGCACTGAGCGCGGGCGGTGCGCCTTCGCGGACGACGGCCAACGGCAGCACGACCAGGCCTCCGGCGATGAGCTGCCACGAGGTCGAGGCGAGGACGTCGACCTCGGCGCTCCACCGCTTCGCGAGCACGTAGCCGCAGGAGGACGTCACCATCGCTGTGGCCGATGCCAGGACGCCGAGTGCGTTCAGGGTCACGGTGCCGGTGAGCAGCATCAGGCAGACGCCTGCGATACCGATGCCGCCGCCCAGCAGCGGGAGGCCGCGGGGGCGTTCCGCGATCACGGCCCAGGCGAGCAGCATCAGGACCACCGGTGAGGCCGCCATGACGGTGGAGGCGATGCTCGTCGGCAGCAATTGGGCCGCGAGGTAGACCAGGGCGAAGAAGGACCCCACGTTGAGGGTGCCGAGAACGAGCGACTTCCACCACCACGCCCCGTGAGGGATCTGCCGGCACAACGCCAGCAGCATGGCCCCTGCGGGCAGGGCCCTGATCGCTGATCCGTAGAGCGGGTGGTCCGTGGGCAGGTATTCGTGGGTGACGAAGTAGTTCGTCCCCCAGGCGACGGGGGCAATCGCCGTCACGAGCGTCCATCGCATAGTAGCTTCCACGGAAGCAATATAGCTTCCTCGGAAGCTATGATGAAGCCGTGAACGACTACGAGGATCACGTTGCCCGCATCCAGGCCGAGTGGGCTCGCGAGCGCCCGGATGTGGATGTGAGCCCCCAGGGCGTGATCGGCCGGCTCCACCGCCTCGCCGGTCTTCTGACCGAGCAGTTGTGCCTGGTCTACCGGCGTTACGGGCTGAACGAGGGAGAGTTCGACGTCCTGGCGGCGCTGCGGCGGGCCGGGGACCCCTTCGAGCGCGCTCCGGGCGAGCTGGCCGCGTTCACCATGGTCACCACGGGCGCGATGACCAAGCGCATCGACCGGCTCGAACGCGACGGGCTGGTCACACGCCGCCGGTCCGCCGAGGACGGCCGGGGGCGCGTGGTCGCGCTCACCCCGGCGGGACGGGAGCTCATCGACCGGGCCTTCGCCGACCACATGAGTAACGAACGCCGCATGCTCGACGAGCTCGACCCCGATGAGGCCGCACGTCTGGAAACACTGCTCACCGCCTGGCTGGCACGCGTCGAGCCGCCTCCCGGCGCACCGTGGTGACTTCTTCGGATGTCACGGCCGACGCTTTTCGGCTCGCGGAGACGGTCCCGTGAGGCGCGAGGCGGCCGACGCACAAGGCGTGCGGTTGCCCTGTCCGACGGTCATGGCAGCGGTCACCCTGACGGGCAGGGGCGTGGAGTGTGCGGCCCGCGCGGTGGGTGGGCTCCCTGTGGGGTCACGCGGGCCGGTCCACGTCCCCGCCGTCCCGCACCACATGCGCGTGCCCGGGTCGGGGCGGCTCTCCCGGGGCGCTACGCCGGGAGCATCGCGCGGCGTCCGGGGGCGGCGGAGGACTGTGCCGTCATGCCGCCGTCCACCACGAGGAGCTGGCCGGTGAGGTAGCGGGACTCGTCCGAGGCGAGGAAGACCATGGTGTGGCCGATGTCCTCGGGAGTGCCGAGGTAGGGGAGGGCGTTGCCCCGCCTGAGGCTGTCGACCACCTCCTGGGGGAGGTTGTTCTCCAGGGCGGGGGTCATCACCGCGCCGGGGGCGACGGCGTTGCAGCGGATGTTCTGCGGACCGTACTGGGTGGCGACGGACTTGGTGATGCTGACCACCGCCGCCTTCACGGCGCCGTAGGAGGTCTGGAGTACGTCGCCGACGAGTGCCGCGACGGAGGCGGTGTTGATGATCGAGCCGCCGCCCGCGCGGATCATGTGGGGGATCGCGTGCCGGGAGCCGATGAGGGTGCTGCGCGTGTTGAGGGCGACGGCGCGGTCGAACTCGTCCATGTCCATACGGAGCACGTCGAGGTCGGTGCGCGGGTTGGTGCCGCCGACGTGGTTGCACAGGACGTGGAGGGCGCCGTACTCGTTCACCGTGGCGCTGATCATGTCCGCGATGGAGTCCTCCTCCAGGACGTTCACCGCGAGCGGCAGCGCCTCGCCGCCCGCCGCGGTGATGAGGGCGGCGGTCTCGTCGGCGGCCCGGGTGTCGTGGTCGGCGACGACGACGCGGGCGCCCTCCTTGCTCATGAGCTGGGCGGCGGCGCGGCCGATGCCGCTTCCGGCTCCGGTGATGACGGCCACTTTCTCGTGCAGGCGGTTCATGTTCGTCTTCCTGTCCCTGGGTGTGCTTGCGGGGCTCGCGGTGCGTGCGGCGCCCCGTCGAGGCGGCCGTGACCGGTGCGGCCTCATGCCCCGGACTCCGCCTCGGGCCTCGGTGCCGCAGATGCGGGGCACGGCCTCGGGGCGGCAGTGTGCGCTATGCACGCCTAGTTCAAAGTACACATGATGTGCACTGTGCACAAACTGTCGGGGTGGCGTCGGGCATGCGGGATGATGAGGCGAGGCGTTGCTACGGAAGGGCAGGACCATGGACGAGGCCGAGCGTCGGCTGCGTGATCTCGAACGGGAGCTGACCCTCCTGTCGCGCCACTTCGTCGCCTCGCGCGGTCCCCGCATCGGCCAGAGCCTCGAACGTTCCGCCTACGTCCTGCTCACCCGACTGGAGGACGGCGGTCCGCTCACCCTCAAGGAGCTGGCCCATACGTTCCACGTGGACGTCTCCACCATCAACCGTCAGGTCAGCCCCATGCTGAGGAACGGCCTGGTGGAGCGCATCCCGGATCCCGACGGCGGCATGGCGCGCAAGTACCGGCCCACCGCTTCCGGGCTGGAGCGGCTGAAGGCGGACCGGGAGATCAGTCTCGAAGGGACCACGCGCCTCATCGAGGCGACCGGGTGGGCCGATGGGACGGCCGATCGTTTCGTGGCCCTGCTGGTCGAGCTCAACGCGGGCATCGAGCAGCTCGAAGGGCTCAACGGGACACGCGGCAGGTAGCGGACCGGTCCACTACCCGGTCCGTGCGGCTCTGCTCCGCCTCATTGGCCGGCGAGCAGCTGGTCAGTGCCCAGTGGCGGCGGACTCTTCGGAATCGTCCTCGTCGTCTCCCGCGAACTCGGCCGCATCGGGGAAGACGCCGGTGCTGATGTCACCCGACAGCCAGCCGACCAGGAACTCGACCGCGCCCACCGGATGGGCGTCGTAGTACCAGCCCCGCGGGTTCCAGCAGACGACCGTCCACTCGTCCGGCTTCCCGTCGGTGAGCCAGCACACCCGGTCCCCGTTGTCGGTCCCCGCCCACGGCAGGAGCCCGCCCGGCTCCGGGTAGAAGGGGTACGGACACTTCTCGGGGTTCCGCTTCCGGAAGCCGCGCTCCTGGTCCAGCAGCCGCTTCGCCGGGCCGACGAGCAGGTCCCGCCTGCCGAAGGGCGCAAGCGGTGTCAGGAACTCGGAGAAGTGGTAGGCCCCGTACGTCTCGGCCAACCGCTTGAATTCGGAGGGGAGTTCCAGGGCCAGAGCCGCCTCCACCCCGTCCCAGTCGCCCGTTCCCCACCGGGGCTGCGACGGCGGAGGTACGAGGCGGGTGAGGTCGTCGAACGCGGTCATGGGCCGAGCCTAGGGCCTGTTCGGGACGTACTCCCCGACCGCGGCGCAAGCGCAGGGCGGCAAGCCCGTGCCGTTTCCCGGGCCCGCCCCCGGGGGCGGGCCCGGGAGGGGCGTCAGTGCCCCGACGGCGCCCCCGGCGCCGAGGGCTTCGCCGATGCCCCCGGGGGGCCGGCCGCGCCCTGCTTCGGGGGCGCGGGGGACGGGGCCGGGGCCTGCGGCGGGGCGGACCGTGACGGCTGCGGTTCCGGCGCGGGGGCCGGGGCCTGCGGCGGTGCGGGCGGGGGAGCGGGCTGCATGTCCTGGGGGCCGCCCGAGGGCGGCATGCCCATGGTGTCCAGGGCCTCCTGGGCCCTCGGGGCATCCAGCGGCGAGAACTGCGGGTTGGTGCGCAGCGCCCCCTCCAGGTTGCGGCGGGCCGGACCGAAGTCGCGCAACGCGCTCTGGACCATGCCCAGGTGGTACGCGTACGACGCGTTCTGGCCGCCCGTGTCGACCGCCTTCTGCGCGTACTCCAGCGCCGAGTCCGAATCGCCCGAGCGGTGCAGCGCCCAGCCCAGCGCATCGGCCACCGCCGCGCTGCGGTGCCCGAGGTCCCACTCCGCGCGCAGTTGCTCCGCCGCCGCGTCCGCGTCGCCGTGGGCGGCCTCGAAGCGGCCGAGGAGCAGGGCCTCGTCCACGCCCTGGGTCCGGGCCCGGGACAGCGCCTTGCGCAGCCGCGTGTACTGGTTGACGGAGTCCCCGTCCAGGCCGAGCGACTCGTACAACTCGCCCAGCTCCAGCAGGTACTCGGGCCGAGGGGACCTGGCCAGGGCCGCCTGGTAGTCCCGCTGCGCCTCGTCGGTGCGGCCGAGCGCCGCCAGCGCCCGTGCCCGGCCCGCGAGGGAGGCGTGGTGGGCGCGGTCGGTGCGCAGCGCCGCCCCGTACTGGGCCACGGCCTCCTTCGGCTCGCCCCGCTCCCAGGCCAGATCGCCCAGCCGGGAGAGGCAGGCCGCCTTCTCCGCAGGCGACTTGGCCCGGCTCGCGGCGTCCTGCGCGGTGGCGAGCGCGTCCTCGCGCCAGCCCCGGTCGCGGTACATCTCGGCCGTCCGGCCCAGCGCGGGCACCCCGGCCCGCAGCGCCGTGTACTTCTCCACCGCCGTGATCGCCGACTTCTGGTCGCCGAGGCCGTTGTACGCGTCGATCAGCTCCGGGTACACCGTCCACTGCTTCGGCTGCCGGGCCCGTACCGTCTCGCCCCACTTCTTCGCCGTCACGTAGTCGTGCCGGGCGTTGGCGAGCGAGGCGAGCCCCACCCACGCCGCCTCGTTGCCCCGGTCGCCCGGCTGTACGTTCAGCGAGCGCTTCAGCGCCTGCTCGGCCCGGGTGTAGTACGCCGGGTCCGCCGCCCGCCGCCCCCACTCCACGTACGCCGAGCCCAGCACCGCCCACGACTGCGCGTCCGAGGGATGGGTGCCCACCCACGCCTGCCGGTCCCCGATGAGCGCCGTCAGGTCGGAGAGCGAGGCGGGGGAGCCGGCCGCCGTCGCGGTCATCGCCCGCGACACCGGGCCGGACACCGGCGGCGCCGCGTCCTTGTCCTCGTCGGGCACGGCGACCACCGCACCCGTCACCAGCACCGCACCCGCCACCACGCCGAACGCGGCCCGGCGCAGCGTCGTGCGCAGCGTGGCGGGCGGCGGCTCGGCCAGGGACGCGGGGTCCGGCGGCAGGGCCGGAGGGGATTCACAGGGCGGGGCGTAGGCGGTCTCGGGGGTCTCGGGGAGGCGGTCCGGCCCGGGGGCCGCCGAGGGCTGCTGCGGAGTGACGTCCATGCCGATCACTCTGCGTCAGTACGAAGATCGCACCGCGTCTTGTGATGGCAGGCGCATACGGGTTCACACCAATGGGCCCGGGTGCGAGTCTTGGATCATGGACGATCTTCTCGAACTACTGCGTGCGGGGCTCCCGGCCGAGGCCCTGATCACCGACCCGGACATCACCGCCTCCTACGCCAACGACATGGCGAGCTTCTGCGACGCGGGCACCCCGGCCGTCGTCGCGCTCCCACGCAATGTCGAGCAGGTCCAGCACATCATGCGCACCGCGACGGCGCTGCGCGTCCCGGTCGTTCCGCAGGGCGCCCGCACGGGCCTGTCGGGCGCCGCCAACGCCTCCGACGGCTGCATCGTGCTCTCCCTGATCAAGATGGACCGCATCCTGGAGATCAGCCCGGTCGACCGGATCGCCGTGGTGGAGCCGGGCGTCGTCAACGCGGTGCTGTCCCGCGCGGTCGACGAGCACGGTCTCTACTACCCGCCGGACCCCTCCAGCTGGGAGATGTGCACCATCGGCGGCAACATCGGGACCGCCTCGGGCGGGCTGTGCTGCGTCAAGTACGGGGTCACCGCCGAATACGTCCTCGGCCTCGACGTCGTCCTCGCGGACGGACGCCTCCTCAGCACCGGCCGCCGCACCGCGAAGGGCGTCGCGGGATACGACCTCACCCGGCTCCTGGTCGGCTCCGAGGGCAGCCTCGGCATCGTTGTCAAAGCCGTGCTCGCGCTCAAGCCGAAGCCGCCCAGGCAGCTCGCCCTGGCCGCCGAGTTCCCCACCGCGGCCGCCGCCTGCGAGGCCATCTGCGCGATCATGGAACGGGGTCACACTCCGTCACTCCTCGAACTGATGGACCGTACGACAGTCCGAGCCGTCAACAAGATGGCGAACATGGGCCTCCCCGACTCCACCGAGGCGCTCCTGCTCGCCGCCTTCGACACACCCGACCCTGCCGCCGATCTGGCCGCCGTCGCGGAGCTCTGCACGGCCGCCGGCGCCACCGAGGTCGTCCCGGCGGAGGACGCGGCCGAGTCCGAAATGCTGCTCCAGGCCCGGCGGATGTCGCTGACCGCGCTGGAGACCATCAAGTCCGCCACGATGATCGACGACGTGTGCGTACCGCGCTCCAAGCTCGGGGCCATGCTGGAGGGCACCGCCGCCATCGCTGAGAAGTACGGCCTCACCATCGGTGTCTGCGCCCACGCGGGCGACGGCAACACCCACCCCGTCGTCTGTTTCGACCAGGCCGACGCCGACGAGTCCCGGCGGGCCCGCGAGTCCTTCGACGAGATCATGGCGCTCGGCCTCGAACTCGGCGGCACGATCACCGGCGAACACGGCGTGGGCGTACTCAAGAAGGAGTGGCTCGCCCGGGAGCTCGGCGAGGTGAGCGTGGAGCTGCACAGGGGCATCAAGCAGGCCTTCGACCCGCTGGGACTCCTCAACCCCGGCAAGGTGTTCTGAGCGCGGAACCCCGGCCCACGCGGCCGCCGCCTCCTCGGCCCGCCCCCTCAACTCTCCCCGTCCTGCGCGTCGTCCGACGGCCAGGGATCACTCATCCACAGGTCGTCGGCCGGCAGCGGCGCGAGCAGCTCGGCGAGCCCCTCGTCGATGCCGAGCCGCTCGGACTCCGTGCCGGGCGGGACCACCCGCAGCGTCCGCTCCACCCAGGCGGCCACCGCGGCGGACGGCACCTCCAGCAGCGCGTTGCCGTCCGGAGAGGTCAGCGCCACGCAGATGATGCCGCGCCCCTCGATCTTGGTCGGCCAGATCCGTACGTCCCCGTGCCCGCACGGCCGGAACACGCCCTCCACCAGCAGATCGCGGGCGAAAGTCCAGTACACGGGGGCGTCCGAGCCGATGTGAAAGGTGATGTGCACGGCGTACGGGTCCTGGGTGCGATACGTCAGCCTGGCCGGCACGGGGATGCTGCGCTCGGGCGACAGGACCAGCTTGAGCTCCAGCTCGCGTTCCACGACGGTGTGCATGAGGCGTCCTTTCGAGACCTGTGAGCCGGTCCCGCGACCGGCCTTCACAGGGAGAGAGCGCCCTCCCCGCCATCCATTACGCGACTTCGGGGAAAAAAGTTTGGCGTGACCGGAAAGTGGCCCAAACACCCGGACCGGCACGGGGGTACGCGGGTGTCTGGTAGATGTGGACCCCTGTACTGAGACTCGAAGAGATACGGGACCACGGTGATGAGCGCCCCAACCCCGGCACCCGGTGACGAAAGCCCCCGCGAGGGCTACTACCCCGATCCGTCCATTCCCGGATACGTCCGGTACTGGAACGGCGCCTCCTGGGTGCCCGGTACGAGCAGGCCCGCCCCGCAGAGCGGCGAGGCGATGCCTTCGGGGCCCGCCCCGGAGCCGGCCGAACCGCAACGGCCGGGCCCCGCGCCGGTGGACGAGACCGGCCCGATGTTCTTCGACGAGGATCCGCCGGCCGACGTCCGGTCCGAACCCTCGCCCGCCTGGCAGGCCGACGTCTCCCGGCAGAACGGCTTCGGCGGCGAGCGCGACCGCCGGGTCTCCTGGGGCGGCGGGCAGCCCGCGCAGCAGGGCGGCCGGCCGGAGCCGGGTCCCGATCCGCGTTCGCCCGAGGGCAGTTCGCCGGTGGCCGACACGCCCGGGGACCGCTCCCCGGCGCTCCGTTCCTCAGGTGACCGTTCACCGGCCCTCCGCCCGCGTGCCGACGTCGTACCTGCGGACCCGCGCCTGCCCGTGCCCCAGGCCCCGGCCCCGGGCCCGGCCCCGGCCGCCGGTGCGCTGCCGGGCATGCGGGACGGCGGTGACCGGGCGGAGAACACCGTCGCCATCCGGGTCGCCCGCTCCGGCCGGTCCGGACAGTCCGGCCGCCCGGGTCGCGGGAACCGCGATGCGCAGGAGCCGCCCGCCGAGGGCACGATGACGATCCGCGCGATCGGCCCGGCCACGCCTGCCACCCCGACAGCCCCACAGGCCCCGGGGCCGGCCGCACCGGTCGCACCGGTCGCACCGGGCCCCGCGGGGCAGCAGGGGCCCGCGTTCCCTCAGCAGGCTCAGGCACCGCAGCAGGCTCAGGCGCCTCAGCAGATCCAGACACCTCGGCAGGCTCAGGCGCCCCACCAGCCCCAGGCCCCCCAGCAGCCCAGCCAGATCCGCCAGCCCAGCCAGACCCGTCAGCCGAACCAGTCCAACCAAGCCCACCAGACCCCACAGCCTCAGGCATCACACCAGGAACGCCAGGAACACCAGGCCCAGGGGCCCGACCAGCCCGTCGTGCCCTGGAAGCCGCCGGTGAACGACCACTTCCAGCAGTTGGCGGCGGCGCAGTCGGCCGCCCGTCCGGCCGCGCTGGGCAAGCGGTTCGCCGCCCGGCTCATCGACACCGTGGTGCTGGCCGCGCTCGTCGGCGCCGTGGCCTTCCCCCTCGCGACCCGGGCCACGGACCACATCAACGAGAAGATCGACGCGGCCAAGCTGTCCGGTGAGACCGTCACCGTCTGGCTGCTGGACTCCACCACGGCCGGCCTGGCCGGCGGGGTCCTCGTCGCGTTCCTGGTGCTGGGCGTGCTCCTGGAGGCCGTGCCGACCGCGAAGTGGGGCCGTACGCTCGGGAAGAAGCTCTGCGGGCTCGGCGTACGGGACATCGAGTCCGGTTCGTCGCCCACCTTCGGTGCCGCCCTGCGCCGCTGGCTGGTGTACGGCGTGCTGGGGCTCCTGGCCATCGGCGTGCTCAACGTGCTGTGGTGCCTGTTCGACCGGCCGTGGCGCCAGTGCTGGCACGACAAGGCGGCCCGCACCTTCGTGGCCGGCTGAGGAACCGTACGGCCGAGAGACCGGCACGGCCCACAGACCCGCACGGCTGACGGCTCATCGGGTGATGGGCCGTCGGGCGGTCTCCGTTCCCCCGAAAGCACCTGAGCCGTTGCGGGCGCCCCTGCGGCGGGGTGCACTGCCCCCATGAGCAACGATCAGCCGACGTCCGGTCAGCCGCCCGAGGACGACCCGTTCCTCAAGAAGCCGCAGGAGCCCCAGCCGCCGTCGGGCTCGCCCTACGACAGCGCGCCGCCGCCCCCGCCGTACGGCCCCGGCCCCCACGGCGGAGGCCAGTTCGGGGCCGCCGATCCGCTGGCGGGCATGCCGCCGCTCGCGGAACCCGGCAAGCGCATCCTGGCCCGGCTGATCGACTTCCTGATCATCTCGATCCCGCTGTATCTGATCTCCCTGCCCTGGGGCGGCGCGGTGGAGGTCTCGAACGACAACAACGGGAACGACGGCGTCGGCGACATCTTCGCCCAGACGTACAGCGGCCATCAGCTGCTCTGGTCGCTGATCGGCCTGGTGATCTACGTCGGCTACGACACGTACTTCACGCACAAGGACGGCCGCACGCCCGGCAAGCGGCTGCTGAAGCTGCGGGTCGCGATGCTCAACGACGGCAGCGTGCCGGACACCGGGAGTTCCTTCCTGCGGGCCGTGGTGCTGTGGCTGCCGGCGCTGCTGTGCTGCCCGTGCCTGTGGTGGCTGATCAACATCGTGCTGATGTTCACGGACAAGCCGTACCGGCAGGCACTGCAGGACAAGGCGGGCAAGACGGTGGTGGTCACCACCAACGGCCGGAACACCGCCTGAGCCGAACCGGGCGGGCCGTCAGCCCGTCAGCGCCGCAGCGAATGCTCGCCCACCTGCGCGGAGGCGCGTGCGGCCGGGATCGTGCGCTGTACGCGGCCCAGGTCGTGGCCCTCGGCCTCGTGGGCGGGGCCGGCTTCCCGGTGGGCGGAGACCGAGGTACCGGACGGCGCGGTGCGGCGGTGCGTCGGCGCGGGCACCCTGACGGCCACCAGCAGCCCGAGCGCGAGCCCGGCCGCGGCGATCACGGCGATGCCGAGGTCCGAACTCGTCCGGGACAGCAGCAACATGGCGAGGGTCGAGAAGACAACGGTGACCGAACCGTAGGAGAGCTGTGCAGCAGTAGGACGCGGCATGGCGTTATCCGTCCTCGGGGCGTCGGATGGGCGGTCTCTCAACACGGTCGCACTGTCAAGCGACTCTACGACGGTGGATGCCCTCGCGGAACGGGTAGTAAGCATGACCTAACCCACAGTGCCGGTGCACGGGGGGCGCACGGAGTCATTCTCTCCGCCAATCATGGCCATCGGCGCGCCGGTTGGCTGCGGAGCAGTCGTCCGGATAGCGGAAATGTGCTCCTGCATAGTGCACTTGGTCTGTTCAAGTCAAGGTCTGTCTTTTCTCGCGTAACTCCGGTCAAATGTCGTCACTTGTGACGCGTTTCCGCGCGCGGCCCTCTCACACCCCCAGGTCGCAGTCGCGGGCGCCGGGGAGGACTGCATCACGTGATCATTAAGAGACGGGCGCTTCGTACCGGAGCGGTTGTCGTGGCCATGGCCGCGACCGCTGCCACCGCATCCGCCTTCGCCACCGCTCAGGCTGATGAAAAGGCGTCGGGCACCACTGCCTCCGCCGTCGACCGCCGGGACCCGGGGTCGAACGAGGGCAACGCGCACAACCTGGAGGGCCCGTTCAGCAAGCAGCAGGACGCTCAGCGTCAGGCCGCGCTCGAACAGGTCATATCCGGCGACAAGAAGGTCTCGACGCGCGGCGGTTCCAACGTCGTCAAGCTCGACGACAAGAAGTACGTCGAGCTCGGCCGCGAGAAGACCGACAAGATCTTCACCATCCTGGTGGAGTTCGGCGACAAGGTCGACAACACGACCATGTTCGACCCGGACGGCGACGGCCCCAAGCCCGCCGTCCCGAAGTACGGCGGCACGCCGGGACCGGCGCACAACAAGATAGCCAAGCCGGACCCCAAGAAGGACAACAGCACCGCCTGGCAGGCCGACTACAACCAGGCCCACTTCCAGGACCTGTACTTCGGCACGGGCGCGGGCAAGAACTCGCTCAAGACGTACTACGAGAAGACGTCCTCCGGGCGCTACTCGGTGGACGGCGAGGTCTCCGACTGGGTCAAGGTCCCGTACAACGAGGCCCGTTACGGCTCGAACTACTGCGGATCGACCAACTGCGCCAACGCCTGGGACATGATCAAGGACGGCACCAACGCCTGGGCCGCCGATCAGAAGGCCAAGGGCCGTACACCCGCGCAGATCAAGGCGGATCTCGCGCAGTACGACCAGTGGGACCGTTACGACTTCGACGGTGACGGCAACTTCAACGAGCCCGACGGCTACATCGATCACTTCCAGATCGTGCACGCCGGCGAGGACGAGTCCGCCGGTGGCGGCGTCGAGGGCACCAACGCCATCTGGGCGCACCGCTGGTACGCCTACGGCACGGACGCCGGCGCGACCGGCCCGTCCGACAACAAGGCCGGCGGCACCCAGATCGGTGACACCGGCATCTGGGTCGGCGACTACACCGCGCAGCCCGAGAACGGCGGCCTGGGCGTCTTCGCCCACGAGTACGGCCACGACCTCGGTCTCCCGGACCTCTACGACACCACCAACACCGCCGAGAACTCGGTCGGTTTCTGGTCCCTGATGTCGGCGGGATCCTGGCTCGGCACCGGTAAGAACAGCATCGGTGACCTGCCCGGTGACATGACCGCCTGGGACAAGCTCCAGCTGGGCTGGCTCAACTACGGCGAGGCCAAGGCCGCGACGAAGTCCACCCACAAGCTGGGCGTGTCCGAGTACAACACCAAGGACAAGCAGGCGCTCGTCGTCACGCTGCCCGACAAGGAAGTCACCACCGCCGTCACGGCGCCCGCCGAGGGTGCCAAGCAGTGGTGGAGCGACATGGGTGACAACCTCAACAACACCCTGTCCCGCCCGGTCGACCTCACCGGCAAGTCCAAGGCCTCCCTCGACCTCGCCGGCTGGTGGGACATCGAGGCGGACTACGACTACCTCTACACCGAGGTCTCCGACAACGGCGGCACCAGCTGGACCGCGATCGACGGCACCGCCGACGGCAAGGCCATCCCGCGCGACGCCAGTGACAAGCCGGCCCTGACCGACGTCTCGGGCAAGTACCAGAAGCTCTCGTACTCGCTGGACGCCTACGCGGGCAAGAAGATCGACGTCCGCTTCCGCTACGCCACCGACGGCGGCGCGGGCGGTGTGGGCTTCGCGGCCGACACCATCGCGGTCAACGCCGACGGTGCCGCGCTCTTCACGGACAACGCCGAGGGCGACGACAACGGCTGGACCGCCAAGGGCTTCTCGCGGGTCGGCACGTCGTTCACCAAGGACTACCCGCAGTACTACCTCGCGGAGAACCGCCAGTACGTCAGCTACGACCAGACCCTCAAGGTCGGCCCGTACAACTTCGGCTTCTCCAAGACCCGTCCGGACTGGGTCGAGCACTACCCGTACCAGAACGGTCTGCTGATCTGGCTCTGGGACACCTCCCAGAAGGACAACAACGTCTCGGTCCACCCGGGCAAGGGCCTGATCCTGCCGGTCGACGCGCACGCCAAGCCGCTGAAGTGGGCTGACGGCACGGTCATCCGCAACAAGATCCAGCCCTTCGACGCACCGTTCAGCTGGTACCCCACCGACGGATTCACGCTCCACAACGGTGACGTGGCCACGAAGATCAAGCCGCAGTTCGGCGTGCCGGTCTTCGACGACCACAAGGGAACCTACTGGTACAAGGAGAACAAGACCGGAAGCGTGCAGGTCGCTGACACCAACACCAGGATCTCGATCATCAGCGAGCCGCTCAGCGGCTCCACGATGACCGTCCGGGTTGGTGCCTCGCACAAGTAATCCGGTATCACCGCAGGTCAGAGCATGATCGGCCGTCGCCCTCTAGCGGGCGGCGGCCGATCGTGTTTAGGTGCCTCTTGTTCAGTTTCTTATTGACACGACGTCTCACGGGGGAGTGCGGAGTATGGCCGGCGGAGGATTCAGCAAGTTGCCGAACGGGAGCGTGGTCGTCGCGATCACCTTGGCGAGCCCGGCCCAGAGCGTGGGTCCTGACACCCCGGTCCGCGTCCTGGTGCACGCGGCGAACCGGGCCCGCGCACTGACCCGGCTGCGCAATCTGGGACTGCGCGCCGTCTACCTCCGGGGCAACGCCGAGCCGCCCACGCCGGACGAGATCACCGCCGTCCTGCACCATCCCGACGGCGTCCTGTGGCGCGCGAGACCCGAGCGGGCCCAGGAACTCTGGCACCCGATCCGGGCGCTCCTGAGGCCCGCCCTGCCGGCCCGGCAGAGCTGACCGGCTCCGGCCCGCCGCACCACCGGCTTGCCGGCGAGCGCCTACACCACCGGCTTGCCGGCGAGCGCCACGCCCGCCTCCCGCAGCTCCGCCAGGGCCCGCTCCGTGGTCGCCGGCGCGACGCCCGCGGTCAGATCGAGCAGTACGTGCGTGGTGAAGCCCTCACGGGCGGCGTCCAGCGCGGTGGCCCGGACGCAGTGGTCGGTGGCGATGCCGACCACGTCGACCGAGTCGACCCCCCGGTCGCGCAGCCACTCGGCCAGCCCCACACCGTTCTCGTCCAGGCCCTCGAAGCCGCTGTACGCCGCGGCGTACGCACCCTTGTCGAAGACCGCGTCGATGGCCCCGGAGGCCACCGCGGGCGCGAAATTGGGGTGGAAGCCGACCCCTTCCGTACCGGCCACGCAGTGCGGCGGCCAGGAGTGCTCGAAGTCCGGTGCCGAGGAGAAGTGATCGCCCGGGGCGATGTGGTGGTCACGGGTGGCCACCACGTGCCGGTAGCCGGGCT
The DNA here is from genome assembly GCF_003751445.1 of Streptomyces sp. 840.1. Taxonomy (NCBI): domain Bacteria; kingdom Bacillati; phylum Actinomycetota; class Actinomycetes; order Kitasatosporales; family Streptomycetaceae; genus Streptomyces; species Streptomyces sp. 840.1. Next base: position 3,488,892 of record NZ_RJUU01000001.1, read on the forward strand.
GGGCCTCACCGATCAGGTCCGTGATGGCGGCGGCGACATCGGCACCCCCCGCCACCGCGAGGCTCCCGCCCTCACAGAAGTCGTTCTGAACGTCCACGACGATCAAGGCGCGGTGCATGGCGGGTGTCCTTCGGTGGGGGAGAGGGGGTGTGACGCTTACGGGGAGTGTGACGGTTACGGGGATGGCCCCGAGCCTAGAGACTCGGGGCGCACAATCAAGCCCGGCGGGGGGCGCATCCCATGCGCTTCGGGCTTCGGGGGAGATCCGGGACCCCGCGGCTGCCGGGTCGCCCCGGCAGCCGCTCACCCCTTCACAGGTACTCGGTGGGAATCACCGGCTCGCCCCGCGACAGCTGCATCGCGGACATCGGCAGCCCGGCCCGCGCGGCGATGTGCCGCTCCCGGGCCGCGTCCAGCGGCTCACGGGCGACCACCTCGCCGCCCCGGACCAGCTCCACCAGCAGCTGCCGGTCCGCCAGCTCCGGCGGCACCGGGCCGGTGCCGATCACCTCGGCCTCGGCCACCCCGTCCTCGTCCAGCCGGCGCGCCGCCCACTTGCGGCCGCCGATGGAGGTCTTCGCGCCCAGCGACTTCTTCGCCACCGGCCGCAGCGGGTCCGCCGGATCGGCGGAGGCGGCCCGCGCCACCAGCTTGTAGACCATCGAGCAGGTCGGCTGCCCGCTGCCGGTCACCAGCTGGGTGCCGACCCCGTACGCGTCCACCGGCGCGGCGGCCAGCGAGGCGATGGCGTACTCGTCCAGGTCCGAGGTCACCACGATCTTCGTGCCCGTGGCGCCCAGCTCGTCCAGCTGCTGGCGCACCCGGTGTGCGACCAGCAGCAGGTCACCGGAGTCGATCCGGACCGCGCCCAGCTCCTTCCCGGCGACCTCCACCGCCGTACGGACCGCCGCCGTCACGTCGTACGTGTCGACCAGCAGCGTCGTGTCGCGCCCCAGCGAGTCGACCTGGGCCCGGAACGCGTCGCGCTCGGAGTCGTGCAGCAGCGTGAAGGCGTGGGCGCTCGTCCCGACGGTCGGGATGTTGTAGCGGAAGCCCGCGGCCAGGTCGGAGGTGGTGTCGAAGCCGCCGACGTACGCGGCACGGGCCGAGGCCACCGCCGACAGCTCGTGAGTGCGGCGCGCGCCCATCTCGATCAGCCCGCGCCCGCCCGCGGCCGACGACATCCGCGAGGCCGCGGCGGCGATCGCCGAGTCGTGGTTGAGGATCGACAGGATCACCGTCTCCAGCAGCACGCACTCGGCGAAGGAGCCCTCGGCCCGCAGGATCGGCGAGCCGGGGAAGTACACCTCGCCCTCCGGGTAGCCCCAGATGTCCCCGCTGAAGCGGAAATCGGCCAGATAGTCGAGCGTCGGCCCGTCGACCACGTTCTGGTCGCGCAGGAAGGCGAGCATCTCGTCGTCGAAGTGGAAGTTCTCGACCGCGTCCAGGACCCGCCCGGTGCCCGCGACGACGCCGTAGCGCCGCCCCTCGGGCAGCCGGCGGGTGAACGCCTCGAAGACCGAGCGCCGGTCGGCGGTGCCGGCCTTCAGCGCGGCCTGCACCATCGTGAGCTCGTACTGGTCGGTGAAGAGCGCTGTCGAGGGCACACCGACCCGTCGCCCAAGGTCCGCAGAGTTCATGCCGGGGATGCTACCCCTATTTCGTCAAAGTGACGAGATGGGGGTGCCGTGACCGGCGCGGTGCCGGGGCCGTTTGTGCGATGCCCCCTCCCGAGTGGCAGCATGGGGTAGGTGAGCGTCGCCCCCGTAGAGATCGAACGTCCCGAATCGGCCGAGGAGAACCTCGTTGTCCCCGAGCCCGACGTCCCCTGGGTGACGCTGGTCCACAACGACCCGGTCAACCTCATGAGCTACGTCAGCTATGTCTTCCAGGCCTACTTCGGCTATTCGAAGGACAAGGCCCACAAGCTCATGCTCGACGTCCACCAGAAGGGCCGCGCCGTCGTCTCCAGCGGAAGCCGCGAGGAGATGGAGCGCGACGTCCAGGCGATGCACGGTTACGGGCTCTGGGCCACACTCACCCAGGACCGCAACTAGCACCGCACGCCCTCCGCCCTGCCCTGTCCCGCCCCGCACGCCCGACCACCATCGGAGAGAACCCATGGCCGGCCACTTCGAGGCCACCCCCGGCGGCGGCGCGGCCGTCGCGCTCGACGAGGTGGAGGTCGCGATCCTGCGCTCCCTCGCCGTCCAGCTGCTGGAGCTCATCGGCCCCGGCGACGAACCCGCCGAGGGCGAGGACCCGCTCGCCGCGCTCTTCGCCGAGGGCCCCAGCGAACCGCCCAGCGACCCCGCCCTGGCCCGGCTCTTCCCCGAGGCCTACGGCGACGGGGACGACGAACTGCGCGCCGCCTCTTCCGAGTTCCGCCGCTTCACCGAGAACGACCTGCGCACCCGCAAGCGGGACGACGCCCTGGTCGTCGTGCGCACCCTGGACGGACTCGCGCCCGTCGGGGACGGCGGCGCCGTGCTCAGGCTCGACGCCGCCGAATGCCGCAGCTGGCTGGGGTCCCTCAACGACCTGCGCCTGACCATCGGCGCCCGCCTGGAGGTCTCCGACGAGGACGGCGGGGAGGAGGGCTCGCTCTACCGGCTGCCCGACAGCGACCCGCGCAAGCCCATGGTCATGGCCTACCTCTGGCTGGGCGGCCTCCAGGAAACGCTCATCGAGACCCTGATTCCGTAACGCGGCGCACCGGCCGAACCCGGCGTGTTCGCTCAGAGGACGCTCAAATCCTAATAACGATCACGTCACCTGTTCGGCCTTTTTTGCAGTGAGCTGAACCCCGTTGTCCCCTTTTTCCTGTGGCATGCGCCACATAATGTCCGGTGGATCACCGTTGTGCCCGTGATAAATCTTCACGACCACTCGGGGACGCCACCCCTGTTCCCGAGGGCGCTATCGGCCGGTGACCACCGGCGGCACTCCATCCATATCCGGGGGGATCAGGACCTGATCCGCAGCCGCAAGGCGCGGATCAGCGTGGAGAAAGGGCGCACCACATGACATCGGCGAAGGTCGAAGAGGGACAGGAAGAGCCGCAGGCCACAGCTGCGGACGCAACCTCGGCCGAGGGCTACCAGCGCGCCCTCGGAGCACGCCAGATCCAGATGATCGCCATCGGCGGGGCCATCGGCACCGGCCTTTTCCTCGGCGCCGGCAAGGCCATCGCCAAGGCCGGACCCAGCCTCGTCCTGGCCTACGCCATCGCGGGCCTGGTGATCTTCTTCATCATGCGGGCACTGGGCGAACTCCTCATGTACCGCCCGGTCTCGGGTTCGTTCTCCGAGTACGCCCGCGAATTCATCGGGCCCTTCGCGGGATTCGTCACCGGCTGGACCTACTGGCTTTTCTGGGTGGTCACCGGAATCACCGAAGTCACCGCTGCGGCCCAGTACATGACGTTCTGGTTCGACATTCCGCAATGGGTCTCCGCGCTGGTATTCACTATCATTCTGTACGGCGTGAACCTGATTTCCGTGAAGCTCTTCGGTGAGCTCGAATTCTGGTTCTCGATGGTCAAGGTCACCGCCATCGTCGGCATGATCCTCATCTGTGCCGGAATCCTCACCCTCGGCTTCTCCGACGCCGGCGACACCGCGTCCGTCACCCACCTCTGGGCCGACGGCGGCTTCTTCCCGCACGGCATCAAGGGCACCCTGATGACCCTGCAGATCGTGATGTTCGCCTTCCTCGCCGTCGAGCTGGTCGGTGTCACCGCGGGCGAGTCCAAGGACCCCAAGACCGTCCTGCCCAAGGCCATCAACACCGTGCCCTGGCGCATCGCCGTCTTCTACGTCGGCGCGCTCGTCATGATCCTCTCGGTGGTCCCCTGGACCGAGTTCTCGCCGGACGTCTCCCCGTTCGTCGAGGCCTTCAAGAAGATGGGCCTCGGCGTCGGAGCGGGCATCGTCAACTTCGTCGTCCTGACCGCCGCGCTGTCCTCCTGCAACTCCGGCATGTACTCGACCGGCCGGATGCTGCGCGACCTCGCGCTCAACGGCCAGGGACCGAAGTTCTTCACCCGGCTGACCAGGAGCGGCACCCCGCTCGTCGGCACCACCGTCTCGGCCGCCCTCATGCTCGTCGGCGTCTGGATCAACTACCAGTGGCCCGGAGACGCCTTCACCTACGTCGTCTCCTTCGCCACCATCTCCGGCATGTGGGCCTGGATCATGATCCTGATCAGCCAGATCCGCTACCGCCGGCTGGCCGACCGCGGAGTGCTCCCGCAGTCCAGCTTCCGGGCCCCCGGCGCCCCGTACACCAGCGTCTTCGCGCTCGCCTTCATCGGCATGGTCATCGTCATGATGGGCATCGACAAGGACGCCCGGATCTCGCTGTACTGCGCCCCCCTGTGGGCCCTGATCCTGGGCGTCTCCTACCTGGTCCTCAAGGCACGCAACCCCGGGAACAAGGCCTTCACCGGCCGCTGAGAACACCGGCACAACCCCGGTGCGGGCAACCGCCCCAAGGGTCGTGTCCATGATGCGGGCCGCCGCGTACCACTCCTCGGTACGCGGCGGCCCGTCGTCCTATCCTGGGCGCCATGCTGACCATCACCCAGGCGCTGTACGACCAGATCGTCGCGCACTCCCGCGCCGACCACCCCGACGAGGCGTGCGGCGTGGTCGCCGGTCCGGCCGGAACGGGCCGCGCCGAACGCTTCATCCCCATGCTCAACGCGGCCCGCTCGCCCACGTTCTACGAGTTCGACTCGGCGGATCTGCTCAAGCTCTACCGCGACATGGACGACCGCGACGAGGAGCCCGTGATCGTCTACCACTCGCACACGGCGACCGAGGCCTACCCCTCGCGCACCGACGTCACCTACGCCAACGAACCGGGCGCCCACTACGTCCTGGTGTCGACCGCCGACGCCGACGGGGCCGGGCCCTTCCAGTTCCGCTCCTACCGCATCGTGGACGGCGAGATCACCGAGGAGGACGTCGAGGTCACCGGCGCCCCCGACGCCGCCTGACCCCCGCGCCACCGGCAGGACAGGGCCGCCGAACCGGCCCTGTCCACCTGTCGAACGCCCACCATCCACCAGGTGAGATCACATTCCAGATTCCGGACCGGGAATCGATACGATGAGCCCATGGTTCTCCATGACGTGAGCGACAAGACGCCGGGCACGCTGCTCGTGGCGCGCCTGCACGTCGATCTGTGCCGACTTTCCAGCGCGATCTGTACGAACCGCCGGCCCGCCGGCCGCGAGGCCTGAGCCGGGCCGAGGGCAGGCGCCGCCCGGCCGGGCACCACCCGCACCCGCACCACGACACACGTTCCACCCCGCGCGGGGGCAGAGCCGCGCGCCCCATGCCCACCGTCACCACTCCGCTTCGACAGGAGCCCACGCCATGGCCATCGAGGTCCGCATCCCGACCATCCTCCGCACCTACACCGACGGCGCCAAGGCCGTCGAGGCCAGCGGAGAGACCCTCGCCGACCTCTTCACGGACCTGGAGACCCGCCACACCGGCATCCGCGAGCGCATCGTCGACGGTGACCAGCTGCGCCGCTTCGTGAACGTGTACCTCAACGACGAGGACGTCCGCTTCCTCGACGGCATCTCCACCAAGCTCAGTGACGGCGACAGCATCACCATCCTCCCGGCCGTCGCCGGCGGCATGAACTGATGCGCTACGACAGCCCGCTCGCCGCAGTGGGCAACACCCCGCTCGTCCGCCTGCCGCGGCTGTCACCGTCGGACGACGTCCGCATCTGGGCCAAGCTGGAGGACCGCAACCCCACCGGCTCGATCAAGGACCGCCCCGCGCTCCACATGGTCGAGCAGGCCGAGAAGGACGGCCGGCTCACCCCCGGCTGCACCATCCTCGAACCCACCAGCGGAAACACCGGCATCTCGCTCGCCATGGCGGCGAGGCTCAAGGGCTACCGCATCGTCTGCGTCATGCCCGAGAACACCTCGCAGGAACGGCGCGACCTCCTCACCATGTGGGGCGCCGAGATCATCGCCTCCCCGGCGGCGGGCGGCTCCAACACCGCCGTCCGCGTCGCCAAGGAGCTCGCGGCGGAGCACCCGGACTGGGTGATGCTCTACCAGTACGGCAACCCCGACAACGCCGGCGCCCACTACGCCACCACCGGCCCGGAGATCCTCACCGACCTCCCCTCGATCACCCACTTCGTGGCCGGCCTCGGCACCACGGGCACCCTCATGGGCGTCGGCCGCTACCTCCGCGAGAACGTCGAGGGCATCAGGATCGTCGCCGCCGAGCCGCGCTACGACGACCTGGTCTACGGCCTGCGCAACCTAGACGAGGGCTTCGTCCCCGAGCTGTACGACGCCTCGGTCCTCACCACCCGCTTCTCCGTCGGGTCCGCCGACGCCGTCACCCGCACCCGCGAACTCCTCCAGCAGGAGGGCATCTTCGCGGGCGTCTCCACGGGAGCCGCGCTGCACGCCGCGATCGGCGTGGGCAACAAGGCGGTCAAGGCCGGTGAGCGCGCCGACATCGTCTTCGTCGTCGCGGACGGCGGCTGGAAGTACCTGTCGACGGGCGTCTACACCGCGCCCACGACGGAAGCCGCGATCGAAACGCTCCAGGGCCAGCTCTGGGCGTAGCACGAACGACGCACGACAGCGCACTCACACACGGAGGGCGGACCGGGACCCCGGTCCGCCCTCCGCCGTTCACGCCCTACGCCCGGCGGCCACCTCGTACCCGCTCCCACACCTGCGGGTCCAGCTCGCCGACCCGTCGCCGGAAGTCCCGCACGGCCACCCGGCGCAGCTCGTCCGTCTCCAGGAAACTGTCCCGCCCCCGCGCGTCGCCGACCGTGCCCCGGGGAAGCGCGATGACCCCGGGACGCTCCCCGTGGTCCTTGCTCGTGATCTTCGCGACGTGAGCGACCCCGCCCCGTACCGACATCACGAGACACGGCCGGTCCTTCGATCCCGGCCCGTCCTCGAACGGCACCTCGGCCCACCAGATCTCACCGGCCCTCGGCTTTCCGCCGACTGCCGGCCTCTTGCCGCGCCCCGGACCCGCCGGCGGCCGCGACCGTCCTCCGGAGCGCCCCTGCGGCCGCCGCCCGCCACGCTTGCGCCCGTCGTTCAGCGCCGCGACGAGCCCGAGCAGGAGGACGAGGGCGAACGCGATCCACCAGCCGGTCATATTCATGTCCCGAAGGTACCGCCAGGGCCGGCGCTTCCATCGAACCGGTGACAGCACAGGTGAGTTCCCCCACAACGACACTCCTCGAAGGAGCGACCGCCTCTTTCGCGCCTTACGCTCAACAAACCGCTCAACGCACACGTACGAACCGCACGAACCGCACGAACCCTCCCCGTTCCCACTCTCGGAGGTTCACGCTCCATGAAGCTCACCGTCGTCGGATGCTCCGGCTCGTTCCCGTCCGCGGGATCGGCCTGCTCGAGCTACCTCGTAGAGGCCGACGGCTTCAGGCTGCTCCTCGACATGGGCAACGGCGCCCTCGGCGAGCTGCAGCGCCACGTCGGTCTCTACGACCTCGACGCCATCTTCCTCAGCCACCTCCATGCCGATCACTGCATCGACATGTGCGCGTACTTCGTCGTCCGCTACTACCCGCACGAGGGCGGACGCCTGGCCCCGATCCCGGTCTACGGCCCCGACGGCACCGAGCAGCGGCTCACCACCGCCCACGCGGACACCCCGTCCGAGCACGCGATGGGCGAGGTCTTCGACTTCCACACGCTGAAGCCGGGCTCGTTCGAGATCGGCCCCTTCTCGGTCCGTACGGAGAAGCTCCGCCACCCCGTCGAGACCTTCGGCATCCGCGTCGAGCACGGCGGCAGCGCGCTCACGTACTCCGGCGACACCGGCACCTGCGAGTCCCTGGACGAGCTGGCCGAGGGCGCCGACCTCTTCCTCTGCGAGGCGTCGTTCGTGCACGGCAAGGAGGACATCCCGGACCTCCACCTCAACGGCCGCCAGGCCGGCGAGCTCGCCGCCCGCGCCGGGGTGGGGCGCCTGGTCCTCACCCACATCCCGCCGTGGACCGACGCCGGACGCAACCTGTCCGACGCCCGCGAGGTCTTCGACGGCCCGACCGAGCTGGCGGTCCCGGGCGCGGTCTACGAGATCTGACGGCGCCGGTCCCGTACGCGGGGCGAAGCCGGCCCCGTACGCACGAAGAGGCCCTCACCTTCCGCCGGGAAGGTGAGGGCCTCTTCGTATGTACGGGGCCGACCGGGCTTACGCCTTGGTCAGGTCCTCGACCTCTTCCTCGGGCTCACGGCCCGGGGTGGTGAGGTTGAACTTGGTGATCGCGAAGCGGAAGAGCACGTAGTAGAGCGCTCCGAAGACGAGACCGATCGGGATGATCATCCACGGCTTGGTCGCCAGGTTCCAGTTCAGCGCGTAGTCGATGAAGCCCGCCGAGAACGTGAACCCGGCGTGCACGCCGAGCGCCCAGGTGACGGCCATCGAGATGGCGGTCAGGACGGCGTGGATCGCGTAGAGCACCGGCGCGATGAACATGAACGAGAACTCAATCGGCTCGGTCACACCGGTGACGAACGAGGTCAGCGCGAGGGAGACCATCATGCCCATCACGGCCTTGCGGCGCTCGGGGCGAGCGGCGTGAGCGATGGCGATGGCGGCGGCCGGGAGGCCGAACATCATGATCGGGAAGAAGCCCGACATGAACTGACCGGCGGTCGGGTCACCGGCGAAGAAGCGGTTCAGGTCACCGTGCACGACGGCGCCCGTGGCGTCGGTGAAGTCACCCAGCTGGAACCACGAGACGGTGTTGACGAACTGGTGCATGCCCACGGGCAGCAGCGCGCGGTTGATCAGGCCGAAGAGTCCGGCACCGAAGGAGCCGAGGCCCGTCATCCACTCGCCGAAGTCGGCTATGAGGTCGCCGATCGGCTCCCAGACCAGACCGAAGAACACACCGAAGATCACACCGACGAAGGCCATGACGATCGGGACGAGACGGCGGCCGTTGAAGAAGCCGAGCCAGTCGACCAGCTTGGTGCGGTGGAGCTTCTGCCACAGGACCGCGGTGACGAGACCCATCAGGATGCCGCCGAGGACACCCGGGTTGTTGTACGTCGCCGCGGTGTCCGCGCCCTTCTGGATCACCGCTTCGGTGACCGGGAAGGCCTTGAGGACGTTGCTGTAGACCAGGAAGCCGACGAGGCCTGCCAGGGCGGTGGAGCCGTCCGACTTCTTGGCGAAGCCGATCGCGACACCGATGCAGAAGAGCAGCGGCAGGTTGTCGAAGACCGCCGCACCCGCGGTGGCGAACACGGAGGCGACTTTGTGCCAGCCGAGTCCGTCGTCACCGAAGACGTCGGGCTGGCCGAGGCGGAGCAGAATGCCCGCGGCCGGCAGCACGGCGATCGGCAGCTGGAGGCTGCGTCCTACCTTCTGCAGGCCCTGGAACAGGCCGGAGCCCCGCTTCTTCGCGGGGGCCGCCGTGGCGGTGGCCGTACTCATCAACTTCCTCCAGTAGGCAAGGCGCCGCCAGGGACAGGTTTTTTTGGTGGGCGACGACTCAAGAAACGCGGCAGAACGCCACGTGGTCTGGACCACTCAGTGGTGTAGACCAGTTTTAGCACGGTGAGGGTTAGATAAGGAACCTGCAATTTCCGACTACTTCGCAGTAGCCATCGCGCACGCACCGTGACATGCCGAAGGCCCCCGGACCGAGTGGTCCGGGGGCCTTGGCGGGAGGGGCTACGGCCCCTGTCCAGCGGCTATTTCGTGAGGTTGCTCTCGATCTCTTCCTCCACCTCGTCGGGCTCCCGACCCGGGGTCTGGAGGTTGAACCTGGTGATAGCGAACCGGAAGATCACGTAGTACACCACCGCGAACCCGAGGCCGATCGGGATGATCAGCCATGGCTTGGTGGCCAGACTCCAGTTGATGACGTAGTCGATCAGGCCCGCCGAGAAGCTGAACCCGTCCTTCACTCCCAGCGCCCACGAGAGCGCCATCGACACACCCGTCAGCACCGCGTGGATCGCGTACAGCAGCGGTGCCACGAACAGGAACGAGTACTCGATCGGCTCCGTGATTCCCGTCACGAACGACGTCAGGCCGACCGACACCATCAGGCCGCCGACCGCCTTGCGGCGATGCGGCTTCGCGCAGTGGTAGATCGCCAGCGCCGCCGCCGGCAGCGCGAACATCATGATCGGGAAGAACCCCGTGGTGAACTGACCGGCCGTCGGGTCGCCCGCGAGGAACCGGTTGATGTCACCGTGCACGACAGTCCCGTCCGGCTTCGTGAAGTCACCGAACTGGAACCAGACGAACGTGTTCAGGAACTGGTGCATACCGATCACGAGCAGGGCGCGGTTGGCCACACCGAAGATGCCCGACCCCAGCCAGTCCAGATCCACCAGCCACTTCGAGAAGCTCGTCAGACCGTCGCCGATCGGCTGCCACAGCCACGCGCACAACGCCGCGAAGAGCAGGCCGACGAACGCCATGATGATCGGGACGAGACGCCGGCCGTTGAAGAAGCCCAGCCAGTCCACCAGCTTGACCCGGTGGTACCGCTGCCAGAACCAGGCCGCCATCAGCCCCATCACGATCCCGCCGAACACCCCCGGGTTCTGGTACGCGGCCGCCGTCACCTGCGCGTCGCCCGTGACACACGTACCGAACCAGACACCGCCCGACACGAACGTCGAACCCTCGTCGCAGTCCACCGGGAAGGCGTGCAGCACCGCGTAGTAGACGAGGAAGCCCGTCACCGCCGCCAGCGCCGTCGAACCGTCCGCCTTCTTCGCCATCCCGATCGCCACACCGACACAGAACAGCAGCGGAAGACCGAGCCCCGAGTCGAGCAGCGCACCACCGGCCGCCGCGAACACCTTGGCGAGATTGGTCCAGCCCAGACCGTCGTCACCGAACACGTCCGGCTGGCCGAGCCGGTTGAGAATGCCCGCCGCCGGGAGCACGGCGATCGGCAGCTGAAGGCTGCGCCCCATCTTCTGCAGGCCCTGGAACAGACCGCTCCACCACTGCTTCTGTGGGATCGCTGCGCTGCTCGAGCTCATCGGCGTCCTCCCGGAACACGGCACAATTGGGGGTTGTTGCACACTGGTGTAGACCAGTTGCGGTACGGTGCGGAGCCCGCCCGGAAGACAGGGCGCCGGTGATCGTCATCATTGGCGATGGCTCGGCTGCCCGCCCGCGAAGTTGGGCCAACCGTGCGTTACCGTGACGAAACGGACCCATGGTGGGCCGTCACATGTACGTGAAGAACCAGGGAGAAGGCCATGGCCAGCAAGGCTGAGAAGATCGTCGCCGGGCTCGGCGGAATCGACAACATCGAAGAGGTCGAAGGCTGCATCACCCGCCTCCGCACCGAGGTCATCGACCCGAGCAAGGTCGACGAAGCCGCGCTCAAGGCCGCCGGAGCCCACGGCGTCGTCAAGATGGGCACCGCGATCCAGGTCGTCATCGGCACCGACGCGGACCCCATCGCCGCCGACATCGAAGACATGATGTGACCCACCGCTGAACCCGTACGGGCCCCCGGGCCCGACACCCGCAGGCCCCGCCCCACCAGGACGGGGCCTGCGGTGCGCCCGGCACCGGCCGCGGCCGGCCCACGCCCCCCTCGCACCGCGAACGGCCCGCCCCGCGCACCCGATAAAGTCGACGCCATGTCTCGTATCGACGGCCGCACCCCTGACCAGCTCCGCCCCGTCACCATCGAACGCGGATGGAGCAAGCACGCCGAAGGATCCGTACTCATCTCCTTCGGCGACACCAAAGTCTTCTGCACCGCCTCCGTCACCGAAGGCGTCCCGCGCTGGCGCAAGGGCAGCGGCGAAGGCTGGGTCACCGCCGAGTACTCCATGCTGCCCCGCTCCACCAACACCCGCGGCGACCGCGAATCCGTACGCGGCAAGATCGGCGGCCGCACCCACGAGATCAGCCGCCTCATCGGCCGCTCGCTGCGCGCGGTCATCGACTACAAGGCACTCGGCGAGAACACCATCGTCCTGGACTGCGACGTCCTCCAGGCCGACGGCGGCACCCGCACCGCCGCCATCACCGGCGCCTACGTCGCGCTCGCGGACGCCGTCGCCTGGGGCCAGAGCAAGAAGATCATCAAGCACGGCCGCAAGCCGCTGACCGGCACCGTCTCCGCCATCAGCGTCGGCATCGTCGACGGCACCCCCCTACTCGACCTCTGCTACGAGGAGGACGTCCGCGCCGAGACCGACATGAACGTCGTCTGCACCGGCGACGGCCGCTTCGTCGAGGTCCAGGGAACCGCCGAGGCCGAACCCTTCGACCGCGACGAGCTGAATGCCCTCCTCGACCTCGCCACCGCCGGCTGCGTCGACCTCACCGCGTTCCAGAACGACGCACTCACCCGCACCCTCGGCGCATAGCCACCAGGTCAGGTAAAGAAGCAACCAAGTCCCCACGCACAGCGTCGATACGGGTACGGGCGCACGGGTCGAACCGTGCGCCCGTCCGCGTATCCGCACCCGGGGAGGGACCACACCATGGCCGCGCGCCACCGACGCCACCGCACCGCACTGGCCGTCACCGCCGTACTGCTCACCGCCACCGCGGCAGCCGGCTGCGGCGCCCTCGACAAGGCGATGGACTGCGTACAGACCGCCGACGCCATCGCCACCAGTGTGAACAACCTCCAGCAGGCCGTCAGCAACGCCTCGAACGACCCCAGTCAGGCCTCCGAAGCCCTCGACGACATCGAGAAGGAACTCGGCAGCCTCGGGGACAAGACCGACAACGCCGACCTCAGCAAGGCCGTCGACGACCTCCGTGACGGCGTCGGAAACGTCCGCGCCTCCATCGACAAGGGCGACGAGACCCCCGACATCACCCCGGTCACCGACGCGGCAAAGGAGATCGGCAAGGTCTGCACCCCGTAATCGGCCTATGCCCGAGGCGGCGATAATCGACGCATGACCCGCCTCATCCTCGCCACCCGCAACGCCGGGAAGATCACCGAACTCCACGCGATCCTCGCCGACGCAGGCCTCACCCACGAACTCGTCGGCGCGGACGCGTACCCCGAGATCCCCGACGTCAAGGAAACCGGCGTCACCTTCGCGGAGAACGCCCTCCTCAAGGCGCACGCCCTGGCCCAGGCCACCGGCCACCCCGCCATCGCCGACGACTCCGGCCTCTGTGTGGACGTACTCGGCGGCGCCCCCGGCATCTTCTCCGCCCGCTGGGCCGGCACCCACGGCGACGACCGGGCCAACCTCGACCTGCTCCTCGCCCAGCTCTCCGACATCGACGCCCCGCACCGCGCCGCCCACTTCGCCTGCGCCGCCGCCCTCGCGCTCCCCGACGGCACGGAACGCGTGGTCGAGGGCCGCCTGTCCGGCACCCTGCGCCACACCCCGTCCGGCACCCACGGCTTCGGCTACGACCCGATCCTCCAGCCGGAGGGTGAGACCCGCACCTGCGCGGAGCTGACCCCGGCGGAGAAGAACGCGATCAGCCACCGCGGCCTGGCCTTCCGGGCACTGGTACCGGTGGTGCGGGATCTGGTGGGGTGAGTTCTCGGATACGCGAACGGCCTGCGCTCCGACTGTCGGGGCGCAGGCCGTTTCGCTCAGTGCGGCGGAAGGGATTCGAACCCTCAAGCCGTTTCACGGGCCACAGATCCTAAATCTGCTGTGTCACCTCTGCACCACCGCCGCCGGACGCCTGACATGCTACCGGGCGCCGGCAGGCGAGTTCTATGCCTGCGCTTTTCGGCGGCCTCGTACGGATCAACGAACCGATTATCGGGGAGTCGCGTCCGATATCCGGCAAGATGCGGAATGGCCCGCCCCGCTTCGGTGATGTCCGAAGCGGGGCGGGCCATTCCGTGCAGGCGTGGGGTCAGAACTTCGGGTCCGGGGTCTGGGAGTGCACCAGTTCCTCCGCCTCGGCGGTCGTCTCCACCGAGGGCGGCGAGCCGTCCAGGGGCTTGTTGGCCGTTTCCTTCATGCAGGCCACGGCGATGACGCCGACCACGGCCGCGCCCATCGCGTAGTACGCCGGCATCAGGTTGGTGCCCGAGACGCTGATCAGGGCCGTGATGACGAACGGCGTCGTACCGCCGAAGATCGACGCCGACAGGTTGTAGCCGACCGACAGGGAGCCGTAGCGGACCTGGGTGGGGAACAGGGCCGGGAGGGCGGCGGACATGGTGCCGAGCATGCAGACCAGGGAGAGGCCCAGCATCAGCATGCCGAGGGAGACGGCCGGGATGCTGCCCTGCCGGATGAGCAGGAAGGCGGGCAGGGAGAAGATCAGGAAGCCCAGCATGCCCGTCATCAGGAGCGGCTTGCGGCCGAAGTGGTCGGAGAGCTTGCCGACCTGGCTGATGATCAGCATCAGGAAGACCATGACGCCGAGCAGGATGAGCAGTCCGTGGGTCTCGCTGTAGCCGAGCTCGTCGGAGAGGTACGTCGGCATGTACGACAGCAGCATGTAGTCGGTGATGTTGTACGCGCCGACCAGGCAGATGCAGAGGATCAGCGTCGGCCAGTAGTCGCGGAAGATCTTGGCGAGGTCGCCCTTCGCGGTCACCTCGACGCCGTCCGCGGCCTCGGTGGCGTGTGCGGTGCCGCCCTCCAGCTTCTGGAAGGCCGGGGTCTCGTCCAGGCGCAGTCGCAGGTAGAGGCCCACGAGGCCGAGCGGGCCGGCGACGAGGAACGGGATGCGCCAGCCCCAGGACTCCATCTGGGTGTCGTTGAGGAGCGCGTACAGCAGCGTGACCAGACCGGAGGCCCCGACGTAGCCGGCGAGCGTGCCGAATTCGAGGAAGCTGCCGAAGTAACCGCGTCGCTTGTCGGGGGCGTACTCGGCGATGAAGGTGGAGGCGCCGCCGTACTCACCACCGGTCGAGAAGCCCTGGAGCATCCGGAAGAAGATGAGCAGGACGGGCGACCAGAGGCCGATGGAGCCGTGCGAGGGAATGAGGCCGATCGCGAAGGTGCCGATCGCCATCATGATCATGGTGAGGGCGAGGATCTTCTTGCGGCCGACCTTGTCGCCCATGGGGCCGAAGAACATGCCACCGAGGGGGCGCACGAGGAAGGCGACGGCGAAGGTCGCGAAGGAGGACAGGAGCTGGGTGGTGTCGCTCCCTCCCGGGAAGAAGACGTGACCCAGGGTCGCGGCCATGTAGGAGTAGATGCCGAAGTCGAACCACTCCATGGCGTTGCCGAGCGACGCCGCCTTCACGGCGCGCTTGACCGCCTGGTCGTCCGTGATCGTGATGTCCGTCCGCCGCAGCTTGGGATTCTGCCGTTTGCGGATGGCGCGGAAGAGGGCGGGATGCCGTTTGACCGCTTCGGGGTCGGCCGCCTGATGGGGGTCGGAGGCCGCCATGGCCGGGTCCTTTCCTCGGTGGGTGTTCCAGGGAAGGCTTCTGCGCGGTCATGGCGGTCGCAAACCGAATCGGCGAGAGATTGGGATGTCCATCACACTTTTTCGGCCATTCGGCCCAACCTCCGGCCGCCGGCTGCCGGTGTCAGATCCCCAGGTCCCTGATGATCTTCGCGACGTGACCGGTGGCCTTGACGTTGTAGAAGGCATGCTCGATCTTGCCCTCTTCGTCGACGACGACCGTGGAGCGGATGACGCCCGTCACCGTTTTGCCGTAGAGCTTCTTCTCGCCGAAGGCGCCGTAGGCCTCCAGGGTCTCCTTGGACGGGTCCCCGACCAGGGTGACCTTGAGGTTCTCCTTCTCGCGGAACTTGGCGAGCTTCTCGGGCTTGTCGGGGGAGACGCCGATGACGTCGTATCCGGCGCCGGCCAGCAGGTCGAGGTTGTCGGTGAAGTCGCAGGCCTGCTTGGTGCAGCCGGGGGTAAGAGCCGCCGGGTAGAAGTAGACGATGACTTTGCGGCCCTTGTGGTCTGCGAGCGCGATGTCGTTGCCGTCGGCGTCCGGAAGGGTGAAGGCGGGGGCGGTGTCGCCGGTCTTCAGTCGCTCGCTCATGGTTCTCCTCGTTGGTACGTGGGGTGTACGGGACCGAGAGTAATAGGGGTGCCGCCGGGTGCGGGGGCGGCCGAGCTGACAGACTGTCGATGAAGGTTTACCGGACGAGGACCACGGAGGCGGCGCAGTGTCGGATGCCAGGAGCCCTGCGCAGATCGAGGCGGACATCATCACCAGGCGTGAGCAGCTCGCGGTGGTGCTCGATGAGATCGGGGTGCGGGTGCACCCGAAGACGATCATGGGCGACGCGAAGGCGAAGGCCGCCGAGGCCGTGGACCGGACGGCCGGGCGGGCGTTCGTCGCGGTGAACCGGACGGTGTCGGACGTGAAGGCCCAGTTCGTGACGGAGGACGGCAGGCCGCGGCTGGAGCGGGTCGTTCCGGCGGCGCTGCTCGCGGTGGGTGTGGTGGGTCTGCTCACGGTGTCTACGCGGCGGCGCAAGAAGTAGACGGCGCGGGAAGTAGAGGGAGCGGGGCGCGGCCGGGGTGCCCCCTCGGGCGTGCGGCGGCGGGTCGGCCAGGTAGGTTGCGGGGCGTGAGCGAGAACGCGGACGACAAGCTGCCCATCCGGATGCTGCACGACCGTGTGCTGGTCCGGTCCGATTCGCCCGAGGGCGAGCGCCGTTCCGGCGGGGGCATCCTGATTCCGGCGACGGCCGCGGTCGGCCGCCGTCTGGCGTGGGCCGTGGTGGTGGCGGTGGGGCAGAACGTGCGGTCGGTGGAGCCGGGTGACCGGGTGCTGTACGACCCCGAGGACCGGGCCGAGGTCGAGGTGCGGGGGGTGGCGTACGTGCTGATGCGGGAGCGCGATCTGCACGCGGTGGCGGCGGACCGGTTCGAGGGCTCGGTGGATTCGACCGGCCTGTATCTGTAGCCCCGATTGTGGTGTGCAAGGCCTGGTGACCGTTGTCACCAGGCCTTTTGCCTGTTCTTTGCTACGGTGGTGGGACCCCGACGAGACGCGCCGTACCGGGCTTCGCAAAGACGACGCATCCGTGTTGTTCGCGTGTTCGTGTCGTCGGAGGTTCTGTCATGGCGTGGGTTCTGCTGGTGATCGCCGGTCTGCTGGAAGTGGCCTGGTCGATCGGGATGAAGTACACCGAGGGGTTCACCCGGCTGTGGCCGAGTGTGTTCACGGGGCTCGGGATCGTGGCGAGCATGGTGTTGCTGTCCCATGCGGCGCGGACGCTGCCCATCGGTACGGCGTACGGCGTGTGGGTGGGTATCGGCGCGGCCGGTGCCGCGGTGCTGGGCATGGTGGTGCTGCATGAGCCGGTGACGGCTGCCCGGATCTTCTTCGTGTGTCTGCTGCTGGTGGCCGTCGTGGGGCTGAAGGCGACGTCGGGTCACTGACGGGTCCCGCCGGGCCTTCGGTCCGCTGACGGGTCCCGCCGGGCTTTCGCGGGGACAGGCCCTAGAGGCGGCCGGGGGCGCGGGTGCCCCGGGCGCCTTCCAGGAGGCCGCCGGCGGTGCCCGTGCCGTTGTCCGTTCCGCCGTTGTCCCCGCCGCCGCTGTCGCCGCCCCCGGTGTCCGTGCCCCCGTCGGTCCCGCCGTCCGTGCCGCCTCCGGTGTCGGTGCCTCCGGCATCGGTGCCGCCGGTGGGTGTGCCGGTGGTGGCGGGCGGGCTCTGCGGGGTGGACGGGGTGGTGGGCGGCGTGCTGGACGGGGGTTTCGAGGTGGCGCCGGAGGGGGTTCGGGACGGCTGACCGGTGTTGCCGGGTGCGCTGCTCTGCGTGCTGGGCAGTTCGGTCTCGTCGGTGCCGCTCTCCAGGTCGAGCGTGAAGTCCTGGACGGGGGTGCCGCGCAGGGCGGCGCCGGTGTACTGGGCCCAGGTCTCGGCCGGGGCGCCGCCGCCGTTGATGCGGGGCAGCCCGAGTGCGCCGTAGAGCGGCTTCTGCACGCCGGTGGTGGGGTCCTGGCCCATGACGGCGATGACGGTGGCCAGTTCGGGTGTGTAGCCGGCGAACCAGGCGGCCTTGTCCTCCTCGGCGGTGCCGGTCTTGCCGGCGGCGGGACGGCCCGCGCCCTGGGCGGCGGTTCCGGTGCCGCCGTCGACGACGCTCCGCAGGATCGAGGTGGTGGTGTCGGCCGCCTGGCGGCTGACGGCCTGTTCGGTGCTCCGGTCCGGGAGCTTGACGGCCACGCCGTCCTTGGTGACCTTGTCGACGAGGACGTGGGCGCCGTGTCTGCCGTGGCCGGCGAGCGTGGCGTAGGCGTCGGTCATGTCCAGGACGCTGGCGGTCGAGGGGCCGAGCGCGATCGACGGGGACGCCGTGAGGTCGGGGGTGTCCTTGGGGATGCCGAGGCCGACGGCGGTCTGGCGGACCTTGCCGGGGCCGACGTCCTCGGCCATCTGGGCGTAGACGGCGTTGACGGACTTGTCGGTGGCGGTGCTGACGGTGATGGGCCCGTAGCTCTTGTCGTCCTCGTTGGCGGGGGCGTAGCCGGTGGGTCCGTCGGGGCCCTGGACCATGCGCTTGTTGGTGCCGTCGTAGAGGGTGGTGGGCGTGATGCGCCGGCCGTCCTGGGTGGTGGAGCCGTTGGCGACGGCTGAGGTGAAGACGAACGGCTTGAAGGTGGAGCCGACCTGGTAGTCGGTGCGGGTCGCGTTGTTGACGTACTGCCTGGTGTAGTCGATGCCGCCGTACATGGCGACGACGCGGCCGGTCGCGGGGTCGATGGAGGCGCCGCCGACGCGGACGTTGCGGTCGGCCTTGCGCTCCTTGCTCGTCTTGGACATGACGTTGTCGTCGACGGCTTCGACGAGGGCGTCCTGCTTCTTCTTCTCCAGCGTGGTGGTGATCCGGTAGCCGCGGGTGGCGAGGGTCTTCTCGTCGAGGATGTCGTTGCGGACGAGGTAGTCCTCGACGGCCTGGATGATGTAGCCGCGCTGTCCGGAGAGGCTGTTGGCGGGCTTGACCCGGCCGGGCGGGGGGAAGGTCATGGCGGCGCGTTCGGCGGCGCCGAGCCAGTCCTCCTTGACCATGCCGTCGAGTACGTAGTTCCAGCGGGCGACGGCGGCGCCCTTGTTCTCGGGGTGGGTGATGACGTCGTACGCGCTGGGCGCGTTGAGCAGGGAGGCGAGGTAGGCGCCCTCGGCGGTGGTGACGTCGCCGATGTCCTTGCTGTAGTAGGCCTGGGCGGCGGCCTGGATGCCGTAGGCGTTGCGGCCGAAGTAGCTGGTGTTGAGGTAGCCCTCGAAGATCTGGTTCTTGGATTCCTCGCGGTTGAGCTTGATCGCGATGAAGAATTCCTTGATCTTGCGGCCGACGGTCTGTTCCTGGCCCAGGTAGTAGTTCTTGACGTACTGCTGGGTGATGGTCGAGCCGCCCTGTTTGCCCTTGCCGGTCAGGGTGTTCCAGCCGGCCCGGAACATCGCCTTGATGTCGACGGCGCGTTCGGAGTAGAAGTCGCGGTCCTCGGCGGCGAGGACGGCGTGCTGGACGGGGCGGGGGACCTGGGCGAGTTTGATGTTCTCCCGGTTGACCTCGCCGTCACGGGCGATGACGCTGCCGTCCTTGTAGAGGTAGACGTTGGACTGGGCGGTGGCGCTGGCGTTGGCGGAGGGGATGTCGACGAGCTGGTAGCCGGCGATGAAGCCGCCGATCAGGACCAGGGCGATGAGAAGGATGCCGCCGAGCACCATCCGCCAGGTGGGCAGTGCGCGGCGCCAGCCCGTGCGCTTGGGGCGTTTGGGCTTCTTCTGCTTGGCGCCGGATGCCGCGGTCCCGCCGGTCGCCGCGCTCTCCCCGGTCGCTCCCGTCCCTCCTGCCTCCCCGCTCCTGTCGCTTCCGTTCCGGCCGGGCTCGTCTCCGGGGGCGGCAGCGTCGGCAGGCAGGTCTCTGGGGCGCCAGCCCCTGGGGTCGGGGTCCCCGTTCTGCTGCTGTGGCTCGTCGCTCATGTCGGTGCAGACTCCTCGGCCGCGGTCAGTTCTCCCATACTGCCCTTTGCTCCGGTATATCCACCGGATCTGTCCCCGAAAAGCGGTCGCGGCGGCTGCCCCGGCTGGACTAGGCTCGTGCGCTTTGGTGCCGCGTGCCGGGCGGCGTCCGATCGACGGGGGTGGGGTGCGGTGCGGCTCTATGCGGTGGTGGCGGCGGGCGGGTTCCGGCGCTATGCCACGTACCGGATTGCGACGGTCGCGGGGATCTTCACCAACACCGTCTTCGGTTTCATCATGGCGTACACCTATGTGGCGCTGTGGGACGAGCGGCCGCACCTCGGCGGCTACGACATGTCGCAGGCGCTCACGTACGTGTGGCTGGGCCAGGCCCTGCTGATGACCTGCGCGATGATGGGCGGCGGTTTCGAGGACGAACTGATGGAGCGGATCCGTACCGGGGATGTCGCGGTCGACCTCTACCGGCCGATCGATCTCCAACTGTGGTGGCTGGCAGGGGATCTGGGGCGTGCCTCGTTCCATCTGCTGGGGCGCGGGATCGTGCCGATGCTGCTGGGGGCGATGGCCTTCGATCTGGCGCTGCCCACCTCGCCGGGGATCTGGCCGGCGTTCCTGGTCTCGGTGGGGCTGGGGGTCGTGGTGAGCTTCGCGATCCGCTATCTGGTGGCGCTGTCCGCGTTCTGGCTGATGGACGGGGCGGGGGCGGCGCAGATCGCGTTCCTGGCGGGGATGTTCTTCTCCGGGCTGCTGCTGCCGCTGAACCTGTTCCCGGGACTGCTGGGCGAGGTGGCGCGGGCGTTGCCGTGGTCGGCGCTGCTCCAGGTGCCCGCCGATGTCTTCCTGGGGAAGCGCACGGGGTGGGGTCTGGTGCGGGCGTACGGGTTCCAGGCCGGCTGGGCGCTGGCGCTGTTGATGGTGGGGCGGCTGATGCAGTCGGCGGCGACGCGGAGGGTGGTGGTCCAGGGTGGCTGAGGCGCTGGAGGCGGTCGGGACGGAGGCGCCCGCCGCGGTGTTCGAGCCCCGGTCGCGATTGGCCGAGGGGGTCAGGGCGTACGGGCTGATCGCCGCGATGTGGCTGCGCTCGACGATGGCGTACCGGGCGTCGTTCGTGATGACGGCGTTCGGCAACTTCGCGGCGACGGCGTTCGACTTCGTCGCGATCATGCTGATGTTCTCGCACGTGGACGTGCTGGGCGGATACACGCTGCCGGAGATCGCCCTGTTGTACGGGGCCGCAGGTACGGCGTTCGGCCTGGCGGACCTGGTGATGGGGTCGATGGACCGGCTGGGCCGGCGGGTGAGGGACGGGACGCTGGACACGCTGCTGGTGCGGCCGGTCCCGGTGATCGCGCAGGTGGCGGCGGACCGCTTCGCGCTGCGCAGGCTGGGGCGGATCACGCAGGGGGCGCTGGTGCTGGGCTACGCGCTGGTGACCCTGGACATCGAATGGACCGTTGCGCGGGTGCTGATGGTGCCCCTGATGCTGCTGAGCGGGGCGGCGATCTTCGGGGCGGTGTTCGTGGCCGGGGCGGCGTTCCAGTTCTTCGCGCAGGACGCCTCGGAGGTGCAGAACTCCTTCACGTACGGGGGCAACACGCTGCTCCAGTACCCGCCGACGGTCTTCGCGACGGATCTGGTGCGCGGGGTCACGTTCGTCGTGCCGCTGGCGTTCGTGAACTGGCTGCCGGCCCTGTACGTCCTGGGCCGGGACTATCCGCTGGACCTGCCGGACTGGGTGGCGTTCCTGCCGCCGGTGGTGGCGGCGCTGTGCTGGGTGGTCGCGGGGCTGGCCTGGCGCGCGGGCCTGCGGGCGTACCGGAGTACGGGAAGTTGACGGACATCGAGCGGGGCGGGGCATCGGACATGAGCACGGACAGCAGCTTCATCGAACTGGACGGCCTGGAGAAGGTCTTCGACGTCCGCCGCCGCACGGGCTTCCTGCGCAGCGAACGCCGCGAGGTGCGGGCCGTCGACGGCATCAGCTTCCGGGTGGCGCGCGGTGAGATGGTCGGCTACATCGGCCCGAACGGGGCGGGGAAGTCGACGACGATCAAGATGCTGACGGGCATTCTCACCCCGAGCGGCGGCTCGCTGCGGGTGGCGGGCATCGACCCCTCCCGGGAGCGGACGAGGCTGGCGCACCGGATCGGGGTGGTCTTCGGGCAGCGCACCACGCTCTGGTGGGACCTGCCGCTGCGGGACTCGTACCGGCTGGTCCACCGGATGTACCGGGTGCCCGACGCCCGCTTCCGGGCCAATCTGGAGCGTTGCGTCGAACTCCTCGACCTGGAGGAGCTGTTGGACGTCCCGGTGCGGCAGCTCTCGCTGGGGCAGCGGATGCGCGGCGACATCGCGGCGGCCCTGCTGCACGATCCGGAGGTGCTGTACCTCGACGAGCCGACGATCGGTCTCGACGTGGTGTCGAAGGCCAAGGTGCGTGGATTCCTGCGGGACCTGAACGCGGAGCGCGGTACGACGGTGCTGCTCACCACCCACGATCTGACGGACATCGAGCAGTTGTGCAGGCGGGTGATGGTGATCGACCACGGCCGTCTGATGTACGACGGGGCGTTGTCCGGGCTGCACGAGGTGGGGGAGAGCGAGCGGACGCTGGTGGTCGATCTGGAGCGCGAACTCCCGCCGATCCGGCTTGAGTCGGAGCCCGCCGTGCGCACGGTGAAGGTGGAGGGGCCGCGGCAGTGGCTGGCGTTCCCGGCGTCCGCGTCGGCGGCGCCCCTGGTGGCGCGGATCGCCGCGGAGTACCCGATGGTGGATCTCTCGGTGCGGGAACCCGACATCGAGGCCGTGATCGCGAAAATGTACGCCTCGGCCAAGGCTCCGGCCGCGGGGCCGGATGCGGCGACGGCCACGGGGGCTGCGGGCAGGTAGTCCGGTGACGGAAGTCCGGGCTTTCAATAGGCTGCGCGCTATGACTAGCGAACTTCCGGACATGCGTGCCTCCGACGCCGAGCGTGAGCGTATCGCCGAGATTCTGCGCGAGGCGGTGGCCGAGGGCCGGCTGGAGATGGAGGAGTTCGAGCAGCGCCTCGAAGCGGCCTACAAGGCCCGTACGCACGGGGAGTTGGAGCCGATCGTCCGCGACCTCCCGGCCGTCGGCGCGGCGGTGGCGCCGGTGGCGCCCGCGGGGCAGGTCCTGACCGGTTCGATGGCGCGCTGGTCGGACCGGGTGGGCAAGCCCGCGACGTCGGGCGGTGCCTTCGCGTTCTGGGGCGGGTTCCGCCGCCGGGGCAACTGGACCGTCGGCCGGAAGTTCACCGCCTTCGCGATGTGGGGCGGCGGTGAGATCGATCTGCGCGAGGCGAACTTCGAGGACCGTGAGGTGGTCATCCGCTGCTTCACAATCATGGGCGGTATGCAGGTGACGGTTCCGCCGGACCTGAACGTCGAGGTCCGGGGCATCGGAGTCATGGGCGGCTTCGGGGAGAGCACGAAGGATGAGGGCGTCCCGGCCCCGGACTCTCCCCGGGTGCGGATCACCGGCTTCGCGCTGATGGGCGGCGTCGGCGTGGAGCGCAAGCGGAGCAGGGCGGAGAAGCAGCGGCTGCGGGACGCGGAGCGCTCACGCGGCCGGCTGGAGAAGGGCGACGGGGGGACCGGGGCGGGCGACCGGTAGCCCCCGCCCCGCGCCCTCTCCCGCTGTCGCCGCCCCGCTGTCCCGCCGCCCCGCCGTTCCTCAGAGCGCGTCGGACGACGGCCGGACGCGTACCAGGTCGGCCGGGTTCACCAGGGAGCCCAGGCGCTGGTAGCCCGCGTCGTTCAGGTGGAGATGGTCACCGCAGTCGTAGGCGGGGTTGAGCCGGTACGGGTGGACCGGGTCGCGCATCTCGCGGTCGAAGTCCAGGACCTGGTCGAAGACCCCGCCGGCCCGGATCGTCTCGTTGACCCGGTTGCGTACGGCGTCCTGCGCGGGGGTCCAGCTGCGGTAGCCGTCGTACGGCATCAGGGTGGCGCCGACGACCCGCATCCCGTGCGCGTGGGCCTGCTGCGTCATGGTGCGCAGGGCGTCCGTGATCCGCTGCGGGTCGGTCTGCTGGGGGAAGCCCTGCACGTCGTTGACGCCGAGGGCGATGATGACGGTCTTCGCGCCGCTGACGTCCAGCACATCGCGCCGGAAGCGGTCGAGGGCGCGCGGCCCGATGCC
Organism: Streptomyces sp. 840.1; assembly: GCF_003751445.1. NCBI lineage: Bacteria > Bacillati > Actinomycetota > Actinomycetes > Kitasatosporales > Streptomycetaceae > Streptomyces > Streptomyces sp. 840.1. The sequence goes on from NZ_RJUU01000001.1 coordinate 3,512,935, forward strand.
GTCGTGCAGGATGCGGTTGCCGCCGATGCCCTGGTTCACGACCGCGTACCGGCCGTTCATCCGGTCGGCCAGGACGTCGGGCCAGCGGCTGTTCGCGTCGGTGGTGGAACCGGTGCCGGCGGTGAGCGAGTCACCGAGCGCGACGACGGTCCCGGCGGCGGTCGTGCTGCGCACGTCCACGGCCGTGAGGTAGCGCCAGACGGTGCTGCGCCAGGTGCCCTGCGCGGTCTCCACGTAGGAGCTCTGGTGGCTGTTGGGGTGCACGGTGATCGGGCCCCGGGCGGTGGGGGTGCGCAGGGTGACGACGAGGTCGGAGTCGGCGGCGACCGGGACGACGACGGGGTCGCTGACGATCTTCCCGCCCACGCCGATGGTGGTGGCCGGGGCGCCCCGGAACGTCACCGGGCGGGTGTTGACGGTGACGTCGTCGACCAGCAGCGGACGCGTACCGAAGAGGTTGGAGAGGGTGATGCGGGCGGCGTTGCCGCCGACGCTGGTGTGCACGACATTGCGGATGGTGCGGTGGGTCAGGTCCTGGTCGTGGGTCGGGTCGGTGGCTCCGAGGACGGGTGCGGCCGCCCAGGTGGCGAGCCAGAGCCCGGTGGAGTGCGCCGGAGCCGCCGGCGGCCGGGCCGTGCTCTGCGGTGCGGCGGACGCGGAGGCCTTCGCCCGGGGCCCGGAGAACAGCATCGAGCCGGCGAACGCCACGACGGCGGCGAGCGCGGCGGTGCCGGTCACGAGAGCTATGAGCAGGGCGTACCCCTGGCGCCTGGGCATGGGCGGTGTGTCTCCTTTGTTGGCGGGCCGGTTCCATGATGCGGCAGGGCGCGGGGAACTCAACGTGCGGCCCGGGAGTAGGTCGGGTAAGGACAATGCGTACGGGGCGTCGGGGGACGATGCGTACGCGGACGGGTGGAGCGGATGGAACGGATCGAAGGCACCGGAACCGGCGAGCGGGACACCGGTACGGCGGCGGCCGAAGGCGCGGCTTCGAGCACGGGCGGCAGGAGCGCGGGGACCCGCCGCCCCGCCTCCCTGGCCTCGTTCGCGTACACGGCGGCGGACGAGGAGAAGCGTCGCGGCGTACGCCGTATGAAGACCACGGCCACGGGCCTCCTTCTGCTGGTCGCGCTCGTGTACGTCCTCGCCACCTGGGCGAAGAACGAGGGGGTGGGCGGCTGGCCGGGCTTCGTCGCCGCGGCCGCCGAGGCGGGCATGGTGGGTGCGCTGGCCGACTGGTTCGCCGTCACGGCACTCTTCAAGCGTCCGCTCGGCCTGCCGATTCCGCACACCGCCATCATTCCCACGAAGAAGGACCAGCTCGGGGCCTCTCTCGGTTCCTTCGTGGGCGAGAACTTTCTGTCGGGCGATGTCGTACGGGAGCGGATTCACTCCCTCGGCATCGGCGGCAAGGTCGGGGCGTGGCTCGCGGAACCGGAGCACGCGGACCGGGTCACGGCCGAGCTGGCGACCGCGCTGCGCGGTGCGCTGACCGTGCTGCGCGACTCGGATGTGCAGGCCGTGGTGGGTGAGGCGATCACCCGGCGGGCGAACGCGGCGGAGGTCGGCCCGAGCCTCGGCAAGATGCTGGAGAAGGTCGTCGCCGACGGCGGGCACCGCAGGGTGGTGGACCTGGTGTGTGTCCGGGCTCACGACTGGCTGGTGATGCACGGCGATTCGGTGATGGACGCGGTGCAGGGCGGTGCGCCGGGCTGGACGCCCCGGTTCGTGGACAAGCGGGTGGGGGAGCGGGTCTACAAGGAGCTGCTGCGCTTCCTCACGGAGATGCGCGACATGCCGGGGCACCCGGCGCGCGGCTCGATCGACACGTTCCTGACGGACTTCGCCGCCGACCTCCAGACCGACTCGGAGACCCGGGCCCGGGTGGAGCGGCTGAAGTCGGAGGTGCTGGGGCGCGGTGAGGTGCAGGACGTCATCGCGTCCGCCTGGTCCTCGGTCCGCACGATGGTCATCGCGGCGGCCGAGGACGAGCAGAGCGAACTGCGCCTGCGCGCCCGCGCCTCCTTGATGTCCCTGGGCGCCAGGCTGGCGACGGACGGCCGCCTCCAGGCGAAGCTGGAGGGCTGGCTGGAGGACGCGGCGGTGTACGTCGTGACGACGTACCGGACGGAGATCACGTCGCTGATCAGCGACACGGTGGCCGGCTGGGACGCGGACCAGACCTCGAAGAAGATCGAGGCCCACATCGGCCGCGACCTGCAGTTCATCCGCATCAACGGCACGGTGGTGGGCGCGCTGGCCGGACTGGCGATCTACACGGTGTCGCGGGCGCTGGGAGGCTGACCCGGGCGGCCGGCCCGGCAATTTCGGGCCCGTCCGGCGATTGAGGACCGACGGCGCCCGGGGGTGCGCCCGCGCCTCGCCCGGTCCGGGCGCGCCCCGGGCGCACCCGCGCCCCGGGGTCAGGCCGCGCGTCGCGTGACCGCCCAGGACGCGGCGGCCACCGTCCCCGCCGCGGTGAAGACCGCGGGCCACGCCCCGATCCGCTTGGCGAGCGGGTGCGATCCCGCGAAGGCGGCGACATAGGCGGTGGTCAGCCCGGCGGCGGCCCGCGCCCCGGCCCGCCGGTTCCACTCGTACGCCGCAGCGGTGCCCGCGGCGGCGAGGGCGACGCCGCCCAGCGGACGCTTCCTGGTCCACCGCGCGACGGCGTACCCGCCGACCAGTCCGCCCGCCGCCACTGCCGTTGCCGGAATCCTCGCCATCGCGGCCACCTCCACCTTCGGGTCCGTCGTCCGGTACCGCTTCTCGGGCCCGGATACCGGAACCGAGGCTAACGCGGCTTTCGGGCGACCCGTCGCCGAGGGGGTGTACGTGCGTTTACCCTAGGAGTCCGGGGGTGAACGCACGTACACCCCTGCCTTGCCGCCGAGCACCGTACGGAGAGCCATGCCCGCGGACATACCCGTCCCAGCCGACGCCGCGCCCCCCGCAGTCCAGGCCCCGCACCCCCGCTTCGCCGTCGGGGTGCTGGCGTTCTGCGGCGTCGTGGTCGCGGTCATGCAGACGATCGTCGTCCCGCTGCTCCCGCACATCCCCCAGCTGACCGGAGCCACCCCCGCCGCGGCGAGCTGGCTGGTCACCGTCACGCTCCTCACCGGCGCGGTCTTCACCCCGGTCCTGGGCCGGGTCGGTGACATGTACGGCAAGCGGCGGGTGCTCGTCGCCTCGCTCGCGGTGCTGGTGGCGGGCTCGGTGCTCTGCGCGGTCAGCTCGCACATCGGGGTCCTGATCACCGGGCGCGCCCTGCAGGGTGCGGCGATCGCCGTCGTCCCGCTGGGCATCAGCATCCTGCGCGACGAGCTCCCGCCCGAGCGCGTGCTGTCCGCCGTCGCGCTGATGAGCTCCACGCTCGGGATCGGCGCCGCGGTCGGGCTGCCGGTCGCCGCCGTGGTCATCGAGAACTTCGAATGGCACACGATGTTCTGGGTCTCCGGCGTGATCGGACTCATCGACATCGCGCTGGTCCTGCGCTGTGTACCGGAATCCCCGCTGCGCAGCCGGGGCCGCTTCGACGCGGTCGGCGCGCTCGGCCTGTCCGCCGCGCTGGTCTGCCTGCTGCTCGCGGTCACCCAGGGCGCCGACTGGGGCTGGGGCTCGGTCCGGACGGTCGGCCTGCTCGTGACGGCCGTCGTGGTGGCACTGCTGTGGGGCGCGTACGAGCTCCGCGTCGCGACGCCCATGGTCGACCTGAGGGTCTCCGCCCGCCCGGCCGTACTGCTCACCAACATTGCCGCGCTGCTGATCGGATTCGCGTTCTACGCGAACTCGCTGGTCACCGCCCAGATGGTGCAGGAGCCGAAGGCCACCGGTTACGGGCTCGGCGCCTCGCTCGTCGTCAGCGGGCTGTGCCTGCTGCCCGGCGGTGTGGCGATGGTGGCGCTCTCGCCCGTATCGGCGCGGATATCGGCCAGGCGCGGCCCGAAGGTCAGTCTCGCGCTGGCGGCCGGGATCATCGCCGTCGGGTACGGGGTGCGCTACTTCACCAGCCACAGCCTGTGGCTGATCGTCGCCGGGGCCACCGTCGTCGCCTCGGGCACGGCGATCGCCTACTCGGCCCTGCCCGCCCTGGTGATGCGCGGGGTCCCGGTCAGCGAGACCGGGGCGGCCAACGGGCTCAACACCCTCATGCGGTCGATCGGCCAGGCCTTCTGCAGTGCGACCGTCGCCGCGGTCCTGGCCAACATCACCTTCCGGGCGGGGGGCCGGACGGCTCCGACCCTGCACGCGTACCAGCTGGTCTTCGTGATCGCGGCGGGGGCGGCGCTCGCCGCCCTGGTCGTCACGCTGTTCCTGCCGGGCCACGGGCAGGCGGGGGCGGGTACGGTCAAGGAGAGCCGCAAGGCGCCGGACATCCGCGAAGGCGGTGTACGGACAGCACAGACCCAGGAGGGCGCATGACCGGCGGCCAGGCCACCGCACCGGCCACCGGGTCCGCGGAAGCGGGCACCGGCAGGGGCGCGATCCTGCGCGCGGCCCGGCGGGCGTTCACGCAGCGCCCGTACGCCGAGGTGACGATCCGCCAGATCGCCGCGGACGCCGGGGTGAGCCCCGCCCTGGTGGTCAAGCACTTCGGCCGCAAGGAGGAGCTGTTCAACACCGTGGCCGACTTCGGCCCGGCCGCCGCCGAACTGTTCGACGCGCCGCTCGCCCTGCTGGGCCGCCACATGGTCGTCACGCTGGTGGTCCGGCGCCGCGAGCTCAAGTCCGACCCGCTCCTGCGCGTGGTGTTCTCCCTCGGCAACCAGGACGAACGCTCACTGCTGCGCGACCGGTTCCACGAACAGGTCACCGACGCCCTGACCGCCCGGCTCTCCGGCCCGGACCGGACCCTGCGCGCCGAGCTCCTGGCCGGACACCTGCTCGGCCTCGGCGCCACCCTCAGCCTGCACCGCGAGGGAGCCGGTGCCCTGGCCACCCCGGAACGCATCGCCGACCTCTACGCACCCGCGCTCCAGAAGCTGATCACGGGCTGAGCGGTTCGGAGGAGCCCCTGGAGTGGACGGCGAAGCTCCGCACCGCGCTGGCCGGTGACACCTCCACGGCCGGCCTGGAGAAGCACGTCAAGGACCTGGTCGGCGCCCGCGACCGCATCAGCACCTGGATGCAGGACCACCCGGAGGACTCCCGCTGAGCGGCCCGGACCCCGGGCCGGGCGGTCACTTGCCCAGCTTCGCGGCCAGCGCGGCCCGCCGGGCGAACGTCTCGTCCCTGGCGGCGGCCATCTCACGCAGGGCCGTCTTCCGCTCCCGCTGCGCCAGCCGGTCCAGATAGAGGTGGCCGCGCAGGTGGTCCGTCTCGTGCTGGAGGCAGCGGGCGAAGTAGCCCCGGCCCTCGATCACCAGCGGATTGCCGTCCTTGTCCCGGCCGCGTACGACCGTACGGTCCAGCCGGGCCACCATCCGGTAGGGGCCGGGGACGGAAAGGCACCCCTCGGACTCCTCGACCAGCCTGCGCTCCCCGGGCGGTACCTCGTCCAGGACCGGATTGGCGATGTGCCCGACATGGCGCACCCCCCAGTCGTCCGTGATGTCCCACATGAACAGCCGCAGGTCCACATCGACCTGGTTGGCGGCGAGCCCGGCGCCCTCAGCGACCTGGTTGGTGGCGAACATGTCGTCGACCAGCCGCGAGAGTTCGGCGGAGCCGAACTCGGTGACCTCCCGGCACGGGCGGCGCAGGACCTCCTCCCCGACGACGGTGATCCGGCGCACCGAGCCCCGCTCGGTCTCCGGCGCGAACCGTGGGAAGGAGTCGACGGGTACGCCCTGCACGTGTACCCGGCGGTCCCGCGAGGTGTCGTCGAAGCGAGCGGCCATGGGGGTGATCAACGCCTTCCGCGCACAAGGGAGTCGGCCGCAGGGCGGCCGGTTTGACCGAACGCTTTGCAAAGTAGCACTCTTTGCAAAATGAGCGATGAGAAGCGTCAAGCGGCGTCCACCGGCCCACTGCCGTACCGGGCCCGCAAACCGCTCCCGGACCACCCCGTCCGCGTAGCCTTGCTCGACCTGCTCGCGGAGGTGGGCACGGTGACGTCCACCGAGGCCGCCGCCCGCCTCGGCCACAGCTCCGGCCTCTGCTCGTTCCATCTGCGCCAACTCGCCGCGCACGGCCTCATCGAGGAGGCGCCGCACAAGGGCGGCCGGGTGCGGCCGTGGCGGCTGCGCTGGGAGCCCGCGGGTGAGCCGCGGGACCGGGAGGGGGTGGCGGAGTTCGACGTGCTCGCGCGCGGGCTGGAGGACGAGAGCTACCGGCACTGGCTGAGCCACCGCGATCGCGCGCCGGCCGAGTGGCGGCAGGACGAGTCCTTCAGCGCCGTCGTCCACCTCACCCCCGCCGAGGCGGCAGAATTCGCCGCATCCGTACGGGACTTGCTGGCGGTCTACCGCGAGCGCGAGGACCATCCAGGGGCGCGCCCCGCAGACGCCGTGGCCGTGGCGGCGGTCACCAGGCTGTTTCCCCTGCTGGCCGACAACCCGGGCCGCCCGCAGCCGGCCTGACGGGCTGAGGACTACTCGGTCCCCGCCCCGGCCCCCGTGTCCGAGTCCGCGTCCGAAGCGGATTCCGCCAGCACCGCGAGCACCTTCGCGAGCCGCTCCCGCGCGCCCGCCTCCGTGATGATCCCGTCCGGGCCGACCGCCTGCCGGTCCACCGGAACCCGCACGCAGGCGTCCACGACGACGGCGGCGCCCGTGTAGCCGAGCACGGTGCGCAGCGTCGCCTCCGCGCCCAGGCCGCGACCCGGCGCGGCCGCGCTGACCCAGGCGACCGGCTTGTCGCAGATCTCGGTACCGCCCACCGTCCAGTCGAGGAGGTTCTTGAACGCCCCCGGTAGGGTCCCCGCGTACTCCGGGGTGCAGATCAGCAGGGCGTCGGCCGCGTCGATCGCCGCGCGCAGCCGGGCCACCGGCTCCGGCAGCGGCTCGACGTCGTCATCGGGGTTGAAGTGCGGAAGGGCGGCGGGCCCCTCGTGGAGCACGGTCCGCACCCCTGTGGGCGTCACGGCCCGCGCGGTGCGCAGCACCGTCTCGTTGGAGGAACCGGACCGCAGGCTTCCGGACAGCAGAAGGATCACACGTGGCGTCGGCATGCCCGCACAACCGGCCGGACCCGGCCGCTCATTCCCGTACCTGCGCGGGCCGGTCCCGGACTGACGACACCGAGCCGGGGCCGGGAGTGGCTCCTGCTCCAGTTCGGCGACCACCTGGTCGCCGCTCAGCTCACCGGTCGTCCGGAATCCCAGCTTCCGGTAGAACTCCTCGGGCCCGTGCGCGCCGGGCACGTACGTGACGGTCGTACGTGTCTGTCCGCGGCGCCGCAGCTCGTCGTTGACGGCCTCCACCGCGAAACGCCCGTAGCCCCGGGCCTGTTGACCGGCGTCGATGTTCAGCCGCCAGAGCCCGGAGCGGGGCCGGTCGCCGGGCTGCCCGGGGTGGAAGCGCACGTCGAGGAAGGCCATCACGAAGCCCACGATCCGCTCGCCGTCCACGATCAGCCGGGGCCACGCGGTCTCGGGCGAGGCGTAGGCCTGGGCGAGCGACCAGGCGACCGGCTTCACGAGCCCGTCCTGGTCGGGGCGGACCCGCAGGGCGCAGGCTTCCTCGACGTTGTCCGAGGTGACGCTGGTGAGACGGGGTGACGAGGACATCCCCGCAACCTACCTGCGCGGCCGGCCCAGCACCTGCGGATATCGGCCGCACCGCCCCCGTCCCCGTACCGCCCGGAGCCGGATCAGCTGAAGACGACCGACCGGAGCTTGAGCCGGCTGGAGGCGTTGCCCCCGTTGGGGCGCAGGGTGTAGTGGTCGCCGGTGCAGTCCGGGCCGGTGAAGACCGTCGCGGTCGCATCGGTGTTGTTCCAGGGCTTGTCGGCGGGGCCCGAGGTGTCCGGGTCCGCGACTCCGGGCAGGGTGACGCAGTCCCGGCTGGGCGGCGCGAGCAGGGCGACCGCCTGCCGGTGCCCGAGCGGGGTGGTGTACGTGTAGGCGAACTCGCCTTCGGCCGCGCTGGCGGAGCCGGGGAGGCTGACGACGAGCGCGAGGGCGCCGAGGGCGGCTGCCGCAGTGGTACGAAGTCGCATGGTGGGAGCACTCCTTGTGGGGTTCGCCGTGCGGTTCGTTCGAGCCGCTCGGGTTGTTCGGGCCGTTCGGGCCGTTTCGCGGCCGGGGCGGAACGAAGCAAGATCGTTCCGCCCCGAGTCTGTCCCGGCACCGGCCCCGCCGGGCCGCTGATTCACTCGGTCGCTGTACGGCTCACCCGAACGGGAACCGCCGAATCGGTTCGCCGACGGCCATCTGGGTCACGCGTTCCGACCGGCAGCCCGTGGGCCCGGCCGTGTTGTGCAACCCGCACGGCCGCGTCAGGATCGGCGGAGCTGCGGCAACCGCGCACGCCACACCGAATCCGACCTGGAGGCCCCGCCGTTCATGAGTGATTTCAGCATCCACCGCGGACAGGTGCACCACGCCTGGGACCGGACGGTCAAGCCCGTCGCCACGCTCGCCCCCGGCGACGAGGCGGTCCTGGAGTTCCAGGACGCGGGTGGCGGTCAGCTGACCGCCGCGTCGACCGCCGCAGACCTCGCCGAGCTGGACTTCGGCACCCTCAATCCCGTCACCGGTCCCCTGTACGTGACCGGGGCCGAGCCCGGTGACGCGCTGGTCGTCGACATCCTCGACGTACAGGTCGGGGAGTGGGGCTGGACGGCCTGCCTGCCCGGGTTCGGGCTCCTCACGGACGACTTCCCGGACCCGTACCTGCGCGTCTCGACGATCACCGGTGGATACGCCGAACTGCTGCCCGGACTGCGCATCCCGGTGGTGCCGATGATCGGGACGATCGGCGTGGCCCCGCCCGAACCGGGACCGCACTCGGTCATCCCGCCCCGCCGCTGGGGCGGCAACATGGACATCCGCCACATCGGCCCCGGCGCCCGGCTCATCCTGCCCGTCGGGGTGGCGGGCGCCCTGCTCTCGGCGGGCGACGCGCACGCCGCGATGGGCGACGGCGAGGTCTGCGGTACGGGCGTGGAGACGGCGGCGACGGTGCGGCTGCGGGTGGACGTCCGCAAGGGCGCGGCGCCCCGCACCCCGGTGATCGAGACGGACCCGGTGAGCGCCAGGACCGGCGCGGCCCTGGCCACGACGGGCATCGGGCCGGATCTGATGGCGGCGGCGAAGGACGCGGTGCGCGCGCTGATCGACGAGATCTCGGCCCGGACGGGCCTCGTCCCGGAGGACGCCTATCTGCTGGCGAGCGTGGCGGCCGACCTGAAGATCTCCGAGATCGTGGACGCGCCGAACTGGGTCGTGTCGGCCCATGTGGAGCGGGAGTTGTTGGGCGGGGCGCGGGGGTAGCGGCCGGCACCGCGGGTGAGGGTGTGAGAGGGAGCATCCGCCCTGTCGCCCCTCACCCGCGCGGCTTCCGCCTCAGCGGCCCGCGTTGCGCCGGAGGGCCACGTCCACCGTCATGTACGTACGGGTCCACGGGGACGTACTTCGCGAACCGGAGTCCGGGGATCGCCGACGTCGGCCGTGATGTCGAACTCCGCGGTCGAGTGGAACGCAGCGACGCGCCCCGACACCCGGATCCGGTCGAACGGGGAGAGCACCGAGAAGCCGCTCGGCGCGGTGACGTCGAGGGCGACACCGTCGGAGCGCCCCTCGGCGTCGTGGAGTGCATCCGCGACGGGAAGGCCGTGGCCCGCCCACAGGCGTTCGACCGCGGTCATTTCCTCTTGCACTCCCCGTATCCGCCGCACCCCGATCCGGGCCCGGCCGTTCAGCCCGTCGCGTTGCGCCAGACGGTCACGTCCACCGTCATGTACGTGCTGGGTGAGTCCTCGGACGAGTGGCCCTGGTACGTCAGCAGGCCCATGTGGCCCGTGCCCGTGGTGATGCAGACCTGGCGCCCCTTGGAGAGCTTTTCCACGGGGATGTTCTGCGCGAACCGGGTCTCCGCGCGGCAGGCGGCCAGCGAGCCCGCCTGTCCCGGATCGAGCAGGACCAGCTTCCCCCCTTCGCTCTCCGCGTCGAGGTAACCGCCGCTGTCGTAGGACAGTTCGTACCCCTGGTCCTCGCCGTCCTGCGGCCGGAGGTCCTCGTCGCCGAGCGTCAGGTGGTAGCCCTCGGTGAGATTGATGGACTTGTACTCGGCGGGTTCCGGGTCGGCCTGCGGGGTCGGCTCGGCAGCGGGCTCGCCGCCCTTGTCATCGGCCGACGGCGTATCGGCGGCGTCCGGCGAGGTCTCGGCCTTGGGGGAGGTGCTGTTCGTCGGGGAGGCGTTGTTCTGCGTCTCCTTCCCGTCGTCCTTGAGCACGTAGTACGCGGCTCCGGCGCCCGCGATGGCGAAGACCAGCGCGGCGGCGATGGCGATGGCGGCGATGCGGCCGCCACGGCGCTTCGGGGGCGTGGGAGTGAGGTGGGTCTGCTGCCCCGGGGGCGGCACGTGCCCGGGGTGGGTCTGCGCCTGGACGGGGAACTGGCCCGACGTGTGGGCCGGGTTCTGGTGCTGGACCTGCGGCTGAGGACCCGAGGGGTACTGCCGGCCGGGGTGGGCGGGCTGGGTCGGCTGCGCGTGCGGTGCCTGGAGGGGGTAGCCGGTCTGGGACGTGTCGGCGTACTGGCCGGGCGGCGGGGTCGGAGCCGGGCCGAAGCCCGGAGGCGGGGTGCTCGGTGCCGCCGGAGTGGTCGGTGAGTACGCGGCCGGGCCGGGAGCCGCGGTCGGGGCGGTGGTCGGAGGCGGCGGGGTCTGGGCGGGGGCCGGGGCCGCCGCTCGTACGGTGATGTCGGCGGCGACCGGGCTCGGCAGCCAGTCCTCGGGGCGGCGCAGCACCGTCTCCGCGTTCGCGGTCTGGCAGAGCTCGATCACCTCGGCGACCGACGGCCGGGCCTCCGGGTCCTTGGCCAGGCACCGGCTGACCAGCTCCATCAGCCGTTCCGGAACGCGGCTGAGGTCGGGCTCCTCGTGGACGATGCGGTAGAGCACCCCGTGCGAGGTCCCCTCCCCGAAGGCGGGCGCCCCCGCCGCCGCGAACGCCGCGACCTGGCCGAGGGCGAAGATGTCGGTGGCCGGGGTGACCCGGCGCCCGGCGGCCTGCTCCGGTGCCATGAACGACGGGGTGCCGATGGTGACGCCGCTGCCGGTGAGCGAGGTCGCGTCGGCCGCGTACGCGATGCCGAAGTCGATGACGCGGGGGCCGTCCGCGGCGAGCAGCACGTTGGACGGCTTGAGGTCGCGGTGCACGATGCCCGCGCCGTGGATGACGTGCAGTGCCTCGGCCATGCCCGCGATCAGCAGCAGGACGGCCTCGACCGGCAGCGCCCCGTGCGCGACGACCGCGTCGGCGAGCGAGGGTCCGGGCACATAGGCGGTGGCCAGCCACGGCTGCGCGCCCTTGGTGTCCGCGTCGATGACCGGCGCGGTGAACAGCCCCTGCACGCGCTGCGCGGACTGCACCTCCTGGGCGAACCGCCGCCGGAACTCGGGGTCCTCACCGAACTCCGGCCGGATCACCTTGATGGCCACGGGCCGCCCGCCGGGCGTGTACGACAGGTACACCTTGCCCATGCCGCCCGCACCGAGCTTGGCGGCCAGCCGGTATCCGGCGATGGTGGCCGGGTCGTCGGCGGATAGTGGCTGAAAGACCTGGGAGGCGCTGCCCCCGCTTGGCTGCTGACCGCTCATGAACTCGTATCTCCCCCGCAGAGCGCTGCTGTCGAAACGGCACCTTATCCAAATCCGGGCCGGGTGGCGCCGGAGCTTCCCGGCCGGCCCGGTGCGGCCGGACCCCGTCTGTGACAATTCGCCTCATGCCGTACCTGGTTGCTCCCGCGATACCCGCCGGCGCACTGGCCGTGACCGGCCGGCCCACCCTGAACGGCCCGCCGGGAAGGGCGCCCACTGGGCGTTGGCCGACGCGCAGAGCGACGCGCTGCTGGGCAGGGTCGCCCTGAAGTCCTTCGACCTCCAGGGCGGCACGGCCGAACTCGCCTACTGGATCGTCCCGTCGGCGCGCGGCCGGGGCCTGTGTCCCCGGGCGGCCATGGTGGCCACCCGCTGGGCGCTGTACGAGTGCGGCTTCCACCGCGTCGAGCTGGAGCACGCGAGCGCCAACCACGCGTCCTGCCGGGTGGCGGTCAAGGCCGGCTTCGAACCCCGGTCCGGGTCCGGGGCCGGGCCGGCGGCTACTCCGGCGGGTTGAGCTTGCGGAAGTACGTCCAGCTGGTCTCGTTCGGCTCGCTCCACTTCTCCGGGGCGCGGGCGAACTCCGGCTGGTGGGCGGCGATGTAGGCCCGGGTGCGCTCGGGGACCTCGTCGTACGAGCCGAGCTTGCGGCCCCGGCAGTGGAAGGTGAGCCCGCCCGGCCGCTGACCGCGTGCCATCCACGGGAGCCACGGGGACATCCGGGTCCACGACATGGTGGCCGGGACACTGGGCGCCGGGCCGGCCAGGTCGGCCCGGTCGGCGAAGAACTGGAAGAGCTCCAGGGCCTTGTACGTGTCACCGGCCGAGTGCACGGGGTACTGGGCCACCGGCAGCGGTGAGGGGTAGGCGAGCGGGATCTCCAGGCTGAAGCAGACCTGCCCGCCGAGTTCGGTCGTCGGGATCGGGAAGGGGCGCCACTTCTGGTTCGCCGGGTCGTTCCAGACGTGCACCACGGGCTGGTCCTGCCAGGTCTCCAGGATCTCGCGGCTCGCGGGGTCGAGGTAGAAGGCGGCCTCACGGGTGAGCAGTTGGTAGGCGTCCGGCCCGGCCTCGGCATCCTGGACCAGCCGGGAGACGTTGAGCCCCTCGAAGCCGAAGACGCGCTGGTAGGGCTCGTCGGGGGACCAGGCGTACACGTCGCCGGACCACCAGTACGTGACCTCCTCGCCGTCGAGCGAGGCGCGGGTGCGGGCGAAGGAGCGGAGCAGCTCCGCGGGTGTCGTCATACGCACTACTCTGCGCGGTCAGGGCCCGCGCCGGGCGGGAAACACCCCGGAGGGGCCCGAAGCGGCCACGCCCGCGTGAGGCGACTCGGGCCCAGCTGCGTCACGCAGGCGTGGGGAACACGTACCGCACGCCCGTCGCCTGCTCCGAGAGTTCCCACAGCCGCCGGCCGGTCGCGGCGTCGGCCGCTCCGGCGGAGAGCTCCACCCGCGTCGGACCGCCCCGCAGCTCCGCCATGCCGTCCGGCCCGATGAACTCGCCGCTCCGCACGCCCGGTTCCGTCGCCGCGTACAACTGCGGCAGCGCGCCCCGGTCCGGGTTCTGGGCGAGAGGGGTGAGGAGGTGGCCGAACAGCAGCTTCACCATGCCGACGGGCCCGTCCGTCTGGAGGCCGGTCGCGGCGTAGCCGGGGTGGGCGAGCACGCTGCGGACCGGGCTGCCGGCTTCGCTCAGCCGGCGGTGGAGCACGTGGCCGAAGACCGCGTTGGCGAGCTTCGACTGGTTGTAGTACCCCATCGGTGAGTAGCGGCGCTCGCCCGTGATGTCGTCGAAGAAGAGCCGCGCCTTGCGGTGGTTGGCCGAACTCACCGTGACGACGACGGGGTCGGTGCCCGGAGTCAGCAGATCGAGGAGCAGCCCGGTCAGCGCGAAGTGGCCGAGATGGTTGGACGCGAACTGCAGCTCGTGGCCCTGCGGGCTCAGCGACCGGGGCGGTGCCATCACACCGGCGTTGTTGACGAGCACGTCCAGCCGCGGGTGAACGGCGCGCACCGCACCGGCGAAGGTGCGCACCGAGTCGAGGTCGGCGAGGTCGAGGCGTTGCACTTCCAGGCTCGCGCCCGGGTGCTCGGCGGTGATCGCGGCGGCTGCCCGGCGGCCCTTGTCCTCGTCGCGGACGGCGAGGATCACGTGCGCTCCCCGGCGTGCGACCGCGCGGGTGGTGGCCAGGCCGAGCCCGCTGTTGGCACCGGTGACGACGAAGACCCGCCCGGTCTGGTCCGGCATCTGCCCGGAGGCCCAACGCGTCCGCCGCCCCTGCCCGTGCCCGTCCTGCCCGTCCTGCCCGTGCCCGTCCCGCTCCTGCTCGTCCTGCCTCTGCCCGTCCTGCTTCTTCTGCTCCTGCTGGTTCCGCTCGGGCTGCTGGTCCCGCTCCTGCCGCTGTGTCATGCGGCACAGGCTGCCTCTGATGGCACTCGGTGTCAAGACGCTACTGAGTGCCATTGGGGGCATGAAGTACCCTGAGTGGGTGAGCAACCGCCCCGAAGTGACGATGGCCCAGCGCAAGCGTCAGCTGGTCTCCGACGAACTGACCGAAGCAGCGCTGCAGTTGATGGCGTCGAAGGGGTTCGAAGCGGTCACGATCGACGAGATCGTGAGCGCTGCGGGCGTGTCCAAGCGGACGTTCTTCCGGTACTTCGCGTCCAAGGAGGACGTCGTCGTCCGGTTCCTGGCCGACATGGGCACCGGCATCCGCGCGGAGCTCGCGGCGCGCCCCGCCGGGGAACCGCCCTCCGTCGCGCTGCTGCACGCCGTCCGAGTCCCGCTCGCTGTCTGCTCCGGCCACTCCGAATCGGACAGGGCGCTGCGCGTCGTGCAGCTGATCCTGCGCACCCCCGCCCTGCTCGCCCGCTTCCTGGAGCGCCAGGCGCAGTGGCGGGACGACCTGGCGGAGGAGCTGGCCCGGCGTCCGTGGCCGGAGGCGGAGTCCGACCTCTATCCGAGGCTGGCCGCGGGAATGGCACTGAACGCCTTCGATGCCGTACTGCACCGGTGGAGCGCGAGCGACGGCGCGGAGGACCCGGCCGACCTCATCGACCGGGCGTTCGCGGTGATCAACCCGGCGCTGGACGGCGCGCGAGGACGACAGGAGTCCTGAACGACCACTCCTGTCCACTCCTGGCCACTGCTGTCCGCTCCCGTCGCCCCTGCCCGCCCTGTCCATCCCTGTGCAGCCCTGTCCGGAATCCACCGCTCTTATTGCACGCTCGTCGAAACACGGGCCGAGGGCGCGGCGGCGGCCCCAGGGTGGACGAGTCACTGACCGACCCGAGCACATGGGGGACACCATGCTCACGCTCAAGAACCTCGGCCGGCTCGTCGCCGGCTCCGCGCTGATCGCCGGCACACTCGTACTCGGATCCCCGGCGGCCCACGCCGCCGGCTGCTCCGGGGGCAGTTCGGGAATGAACTGCGGCAACTACGCCCCGACCGCACTGATGAACCACCCCTGCTTCGAGCCGTCGTCCACCTGCGGCAACCGGATCAACCAGGTCGACACGCTGCGTTCCACGTACAGCTGGTTCAAGTGCTACGTGCGCGGCGAGAAGCACAGCGGCGGCAACACCGTCTGGTACTACACCAACGGTGACGACCACGGGAGTTACGGCTACATCCCGGCGTCCCGCGTCTTCACCAGCGTGGACCCGGCACCCGGCCTCCCGCACTGCTGACGGCGTCCCGCGTCCCGCGACGCGGGTGCGCACGGAAGCCGCGATTCCCGTTGCGTGGCGGGTGGGCCTGCCTGACCATGACCTCGCAGGTCCGCCCGTCCCGTGGCGGCCGCCGTGGACGAAGGGGGCTCCGTGCGCAAGCTCGTGTACTGCATCGGCTCAACCCTGGACGGTTTCATCGCCGGCCCGGACGGCGCCGACCTCACCGGCCCGGACGGGTTCTGGCCGCTCCCGGACGACTACATCGGGCACATCATCGCCGAGTACCCGGAAACCCTGCCCGGCCCGGCCCGTACCGCGCTGTCCGTCTCGGCTCCCGGCACCCGCTTCGACACCGTTCTGGAAGGGCGCAGGTCCTACG
Organism: Streptomyces sp. 840.1; assembly: GCF_003751445.1. Taxonomy (NCBI): domain Bacteria; kingdom Bacillati; phylum Actinomycetota; class Actinomycetes; order Kitasatosporales; family Streptomycetaceae; genus Streptomyces; species Streptomyces sp. 840.1. The sequence continues at coordinate 3,528,696 of NZ_RJUU01000001.1, forward strand.
AGACCGGCCTCCGGGCAGGGGTGACCGACGCCTATCCGCATCTGCGGCACCTCGTGTTCTCCCGCACGCTCGGCGAGAGCCCCGACCCCGCCGTGGAGGTCGTGGCGGACGACCCGGTGGCGCGGGTCAGGGGGCTGAAACGGGAGGCGGGCAAGGACATCTGGCTGGTCGGCGGCGGTGAGCTCGCGGGCGCCCTGTACTCCGAGATCGACACGCTGATCGTCAAGCTGAGCCCGCTGACGTTCGGCGCCGGCATCCCGCTCTTCTCCGACAGGGCCACGTTCGACCCGAACGCGTGGACGCTCACGGATCACAGGGTCCTGGACAGCGGGGCGTTGTTCCTGACGTACGACTGTGCCACCACCACCATGATCATCTCGGTCACGGACTGAGGGGCCGACCCCGCTCCTCAGCCGATTCCGCCAGGAACCCGGAGATGAGGCCGCACAGCGTCGCGGGACGCTCCAGGTGCAGGTCGTGGCCGGTCCCGGGGAGGCCGACGGCCTCGGTGGCGGGGCGCCGGCGCAGCATCTCCTCGACCTCCTGGGGCGGGACGAAACCGGTCTGGCCCAGGACGAGCAGGGCCGGGCAGGCAACGGCGTCCCACTCGCCCCAGAAGTGGCGCCGGGCGTTCTCCGAGATCGCGCCGACCATCACGTCCCGGTCGAACCGGGGCCACCAGCCGCCACCGCGTTCCTCCAGCCCGCCGGCCCAGCCCTCGCCGAGCGGTCCGCCGCCGAAGAAGCTGACGGCGGCTTCGCGCGAGGCGAACGGCGTCGGCCAGGAGTCCAGCCAACTGCCGATCTTGGACGGCGTGTTCGGGTCCGCGACAGCCGGGCCCGCCTCGACGAGGACGAGTGCGCCCACGTGCCCGGGGTGGGCGGCGGCGGTGAGCATGGCGGTGTGGGCGCCCAGGGACTGGCCGATGAGGACGGGCCGTCGCAGGCCGAGCTGATCGGCCACGGCGACGACATCGGACACGTAGGCGGCGCGGGACACATCCTGCGGACGACGCTCGGCGGCGCCGTGCCCGCGCTGGTCGACCGCGACGATCCGGAGCGCGGGGCTCAGGGACCGGGCCACCGCGTCCCATTCACCGGCGTGGCCCGCCAGCCCGTGCAGCAGGATGGCGGGCCGGCCCGGTCCGCCCCAGTCCCGGCAGACCAGCCGGACACCGTCCCGGATCACCGTGCGTTCGGACCAGGACATACGGGCCTCCAGGGCATGGGGGGGCAGGGGTTCGTGCCGCGCCGTCGCCGTGCAGTCGCCGGGCCCCACGTCCTCAGGTCTGCGGGCCTGCGGGCCGTTCAGTGCGGCGAGTCCGCGACGGACGGCGGCAGCGGAACGGTCGAGTTGCTCACGCTCACGGGCATGCCATTCGGCCTGTACGGGAAACGGATCGGCGGCGAAGCCGGGGTTCACGGACGGGAGATCCATGACCGCGAGAACCGACTCGTCCTCGTGGACCCCACCGGCCCGAGCCCGAACAGTAGAGCAGGCGCGCCGGGGGAGGGGCCAGCAGGTTTCGCGGGCCGGCCGCCGGGGCGGCATGCGCAGCGCGGCGGCCGCGCCTGAGACCACCGGACTACCCACCGAGGACACCGCCTGAGGGCGTCGTACGGCAGCACTAGGCTGTGGATCATGCCGGACGACCCCCTCTCATACAGAGCCTGCGCGCCGCGGTCGCGGCCGCGCCCGCCGACGTACCCCTGCGGCTCCACCTGGCCCAGCTCCTGCTGGACGCGGACCGCTCGGACGAGGCCGTGACCGAGGCGGCCGTGGCGCTTCAGCACGCGCCGGGCGACGCCCAGGCCCGGGACCTGATGGCTCGGGCGATGGGTGCGCCGCCCCCGGCTCCGGCCCAACCCCCGCGCCCGCGCGCCGGGTTCGACTGGAAGGCCGCCGAGGACCAGGTCGGGGACGCCGTCCCGCCGAGGTTCGTCGAGGCGCCGGTCCGCGCGGACGGACTGGACGACCCCGCGGGCGCGGACGCGTGGGACGTGGAGGATCCCGGCACCGTACGGCTGGCCGACGTCGGCGGCATGCAGGACGTGAAGGACCGCCTGGACGCCGCCTTCCTCGCCCCGCTGCGCAACCCCGAACTGCGCAAGCTGTACGGCAAGAGCCTGCGCGGCGGCCTGCTCCTGTACGGCCCGCCCGGCTGCGGCAAGACGTTCATCGCGCGGGCGGTGGCGGGTGAACTCGGCGCCGCGTTCCTGTCGGTGTCCGTGAACGACGTCCTCGACATGTGGATCGGCAACTCCGAACGCAACATGCACGAGGTCTTCGAGACCGCTCGCCGGCAGGCACCCTGCGTCGTCTTCCTGGACGAGCTGGACGCCCTCGGCGCCAAGCGCAGCCGCACCGGCCACAGCGGCATGCGGAACGTCGTCAACCAACTGCTCAGCGAGTTGGACGGCATCGACTCGGCGGCGAACGAAGGCGTGTTCGTACTCGCCGCCACCAACGTGCCCTGGGACGTGGACAACGCCCTGCGCCGCCCCGGCCGCCTGGACCGGACGATCCTCGTCCTGCCGCCCGACGGGCCCGCCCGCGAGGCGATCCTCCGCTACCACCTGCGGGACCGGCCCATCGAGAACGTCGGACTCGGCAAGCTGGTCAAGATCACCGAGGGACTCTCCGGCGCGGACCTGGCCCACGTCTGCGAGGCGGCGGCGGAGCGCGCGCTGCTGGACTCGGTGCGCACCAAAACCGTACGGATGATCGGCATGAAGGACCTGCTGGCCGCCGCGAACGAGGTCGTGCCGTCCGCCGAACCGTGGTTCTCCTCCGCCCGGAACGTGGCGATGTTCGCCAACGAGGGCGGCATGTACGACGACCTGGTGACGTACCTGAAGAAGAGGCGCAAGCTGTGACGACGACCCTGCACCCCTCGGTGGAGCGGGCCGACCTGCTCATCGACCTCAAGCGGTACGAGGAGGCCAGGGAACTGCTGGCCCAGCGGCTCGCGGAGGACCCCGACGACATCCGGGCCTGGGTCGAACTCGCCCGCAGCCACCTCGGGGACAGCCCGAACGCCCCCGAGGCCCTGGAGGCGACCGAGCGGGCACTGGCCCTGAACGCCGAGGACATCGGCGCGCTCCTCATGTACGCGAGCGCCCTGCGGGTGAACGGCCGCTTCCCGGAGACCGAGGGCGTGCTGCGCGAGGCGATCCGCCTGGCCCCCGACTACTGGTACACGTACGCCCGGCTCGCCGACTGGCTGTGGCGCATCAGAATCATCAGCTCCGCACGCACCAACGGCAACGAGGTCCGGCGCGAGGACCACGACGCCGCACTGCGGGAGGCCGACCTCATAGCCCAGGAAGCCATCAGGCTGGGCCCCGAGCAGGTGTACGCCTACGAAGTGGCATGGCTCATAGCCGACATGTCCGCCGACGGCGTCGTCGCCGCCCGGATGGACGAGGCCATCCTCCGCCTGGACCCGCAGCACGAACAGGCCCTGGCCCGCCGGACGAAGAGCGCCGCGACCGCCCCCGGCGTCAAGGCGGCGGAAGCGGCCACCCTGTACGCCGACGCGCTGGCCTCCACCCCGGACTCCGCCCCGATGCAGCGCGGACTGGACGCCGCCTCCTACCGCCTCCTGCGCGGCCTCCGCTGGCTCGCCCTGCTCTGCCTGGCCCTCGCCGCCACCGGCATCGACCTCTTCGCGACGGACGGCGACACCCAGCGCCACCTGCCACTGCCCCTGGGCCAGCGCCTGTGGGACCTCGTTCCGATGGCAGCCATCTGGGCCCTGGGCGCCCTGCTGCGCTACCGCCGCCTGCGCGCCGGCATCAGGGTCAACCTGCACTCCCTCATCCGCCGCCTCCCCTGGTCCCGCATCGTCCTCGGCCAGGCGGCGTGGGCCATGCTCTGCGCGCTCCTGATCACCCAGATCCCCTGGACGGACCGCACGATCCCCCTCGTACTCTTCTGGGCGGGCCTGGCGCCGGCCCTGGCGACGATGTGGTTCGACCGGCCGAAGAACGCTTGAGCCGGGGCGAAGGGCGAATCGGGGGGGGCGCGCCGAGAATCCCGTCCGGCTGTGGATCCTCAACGGGGGATCATGACTGACCAGACTGGGACGACGACAGCGAGTACCACGACGAAGTTCAACGCGCCAAGCGAGCGCCACGGTTGGCCTCGGCGGCGATCGCCGGCTCGGCCGGAGCGCTCGGCTGCGCACTGGTCGGCGTAGCCGTTGTGCGCGCGGCTACGGTCGCCGCGTACTACTACGGCATCGCACTACTAGGGCCTTTTGGCCCCTCAGTAATGCCACCGGTTCGCGCTTGACTGATAGCCGCACGTGATCTTCCGTCCGGCCGCGTCGGTGGTCGTCGCCCCGACATCGGCATTCCTGCAGAACTGCCCGGCGCGGTAGCAATTACCGGCGTTGGACCGAATGCTGCACACCTGCGTCGTGGTGGAGCCACCGCCGCCCGACGCCGTACTCCCGCCCGAGCTGGAGCTGCCGCCGTTACTGCTGCTGCTGCTGCCGCCGGACGAGGACGAACCGCCGCTGCTGGACGCACTGCTGGAGGCGGCGCGCGGAGGGTGCGCACACGACTCGTTCGCCTCCACGATCTTGAACGAGAGCTTGGTGGAGGTGCTGTAGCTGCCGGCGGACGGGTGCTGCGTGCACACCTTCCAGTTGGAGGTGTGGAGCACGGAACGCCGCAGCTCACTCGCGTCCACGTACGAGACGGACTTGACGCGGTGCCCGCGAGCGTCCGCCACCGCCTTCCCGAGGTTCCACCCGGCACACCAACGCGGTCCAGCGACTCGGCTCTCCCGAACCCCGGCTGACCAGCAGCGTCACCCGTCCCAACAAACCTGATCACCCCACCGGAAATCGTGGAACCCGGCGCCCACCCGACGCGACAGCCCGGCCCTCAACGCACCCGCAGCCAGCCGCGACGCTGAAACGGCCCGCCGGATAATCCGACGGGCCGTCACGAAAGATCGAGGCTAAGAGCTCGTAACACGATCATGATCGGGCCTTCTTGAGTCGTCTCCAGCAGATGAGGCTGCAGGCGAGCGAGATGAAGGCGTCGTGGAGTTCGGTGCGGCGTTCCCAGCGGACTGCGAGGCGTTTGAAGTGGTGGAGCAGGGCGAAGGTCTGCTCGACGACGTAGCGGAGCTTGCCGATGCCCTTGATGTTGGGTGATCCCTTGCGGGAGATGACGGGTAGGATCCGGCGCTGACGCAGCTCGTCGCGGTGTGCGTTGGAGTCGTAGCCCTTGTCGCCGAGCAGGGCGTCGGGGCGTCGGCGGGGCCGGCCGGGGCGACCCGCGACGGGTGGGATGCCGTCGACCAGGGCGAGGGTCTGGGTGACGTCGTTGACGTTGGCCGCGGTCGTGATGACTTTGAGCGGGGTGCCGCGTCCGTCGCAGATCAGGTGGTGCTTGCTGCCCGTCTTCCGCCGGTCGACCGGCGACGGACCGGTGTCGGGTCCCCCTTTTTCGCGCGGACGTGGGAACCATCCACGCACGCCCGCGACCAGTCGAGCTCGCCGGCCGCGTTCAGTTCGGCGAGCAGGACACGGTGCAGCCGGTCGAAAACTCCTGCCTTCTGCCATCGGTCCAGCCGCCGCCAGCATGTCTGTCCCGAGCCGAACCCCAGCTCCAGCGGCAGCAGTTGCCAGGCTATGTCGCTGTAGAGGACGAACAGGATGCCTTGCAGGCAGAGTCGGTCCGACACCGGCCGCGGTCCCGGCGAACGATCCGGCCATGGCGGCAGCAACGGCTCGATCAACGCCCACAACTCATCGTCCACGATCCACGGTCGAGTACCCACACCCTCACGAACGGCCGAATCGTCACACCGGTTACGCCCCACCAGCGCACTTCAGCAAGATCGTGTTACGAGCTCTAAGGCGTATCAGGGCGCAGGCCAGGCAGTCCGCGTCCCATTCCGAGGTAAGAGGCTGCACGGATGGCGTCGGCGTCACAACGGCGATCACGCCAAGATAAGCAGCCTCGGCGAACATGGCATCGTCACTCTCGAACTCGCTACCTGATCAAGATGGAAAGGGCTCGCTCTCTCAACTCCACTGCTTCCCGCTAGGCCAAATAGACAACGCCAGGTCCGCCAGGTCCCTTTGCCTCTCGGCGATTCCTTCGACTCGCCACCAATCCTTTTCGACGTCCCATATTCGAGATGTTCCTGTCGTTGATGCTACGAGCAACATGGATTCTTCGTATATGGAAGATTTATGCGAATAGGAAAGGTTTGATATCGACTGGTTTTTCTTCCCATTCAAGAGAGTCAAATTTCCGATCCGGTTTACCCATGCATCATGCTCGTCTAGCCGAGTTTCGAGAGACGGCTTCTGTGGGTATATGTGCTCTACGTGCACCACGGATGAGTTGGCTACAACGACTTCGTCGACGCCGGCACGGACGCGCAGGGCCTCCTCGATTTTTCCGAGGAGGTATCGCGATTGCGAGGTTTTCGGGGTGGAAGCTTCTGTGAAGTCGGCATGGAAGACTTCATCGTCTGGAATCCAGTCACATATTTGGCGAAGAGTGAAGTCCATTCGTGCACTCGTTGACATACTCTTCGCGGCGCCAAATATTTTCTCCTCGAGGAGAGTGGATTCACGGCGTCCCACAACTGTCCAGCGCACATAGTAGCTTATCGAAGCCTCTATGAGGTCCTGCAATTCTGCATAATTCGTTTTCTCTGATGCGGCAAGCAAGAGAGGGTAAAGGGCATCTGCGCTCAGGCTCTTAATCTCAGAGAGTGAGGCGTCGAATTCGTTGTTGCCAGTGCTGCAATTGATGAGATCTATGTAGCGAGTAGAAGCGGCTTCAAGCTCGGCGGCAAAGGCGCCGACGCCGTAGATCTGCGGGATTTTGTTGAAATCGTCACTCAGGGTCTGCCTGATAGTTGAATACAGGCTATGAGATTTCACGTCCCCATGCCTGGAGACCCAGAAGTGACGCAAGAACCTTTCGATTTCTTCGCGCTTTTCGAAACCGTCTAGGATTATGCGCCATGCGTCATTGACTCGCTGCTTCTCTGCTTCGCTCCTACTTTTCTCCATCAAGAAATTGCGTACCAGATCGACTGTGGAAAGATCTTTCCCACGCGAATTAATCGTTTCGAAGACCTCGTTGGCGTCACTGGAGGTAGGGGTTTGGATTTCCACAAAGACTAGGCCATTTATTAGGCATTCGCGTAGACCGTCAAGCCAATCGAGCCGCTCCTCGTCATCAGAATAGGAGGAGAGTTCCATCGATATCTTGCTTGAGAAATTTGAGTAGGCTTCGCTAATCAGTTTGTGCGAGGGGCGCGTGGGGCGTTCGATCCCAGGGCACCTACCTGTGGACTCATTCCAGTCCTGTATGTAGTCGCGAAAAAAGTCACGATCAAATAGTGAAAGGACGAGGAAATACTCCATCGGCTCGCGGCGTCCGGCCTTCCGCGCAATGTAGTCGCGATGCAAGTTATTTGCAGTCGAAGTTCCCTCTGTGGATCCCATGTTCCACAATGCGTCACGAATCGCGGCAATAAGGATTGTGGAAGTCGTTAGACGTTGCTGCCCGTCAAGAAGGGATCTCGTGCTCACTTTTTTGTCGGTGATCGTCACGATTGGTCCTATGAAGTACTCGGAAGCTGAATCTCTTCCGCTATCACGCGCAGTTTTAAACTTCTTGATATCCGCCCAGTAGACGTCTACTTCTTTCTTGGTCCACGCGTACTGCCTCTGGCTGTCATCAGGCACCGTTACGGCAGGGTTGTTCGCGCCGATGAGTTGTCCCAGAGTCTGCCGAGCTGCCTGCTTGATAATGGCCATGAAGGCTCCCTAGGTAACGAGTGATGACCGTCTGACGATAGCTCTCGTGTGCAAGGGGAGTCGACAAGAGGCCAGTCCGTGGGCAACAGGAACGAGGTGACTGTACAGATTCGTCTATAGAAATCCCATTTGTGAAGAAACGTTTCCATGATAGAGGGGTGGGTGCTAGGTTTTCATTGACTCGGGTTGCAAACGGCCCCTTGAGACGGACGGACATTGGTGGACTTCATGAACCAGAGCACTGCCCCACACCATCTCCATTCAATTTTGACTCAAGTTCGTAATTCTGGACAGAGTCAATATTCTGAAGGTTGGGCAGTGGCGCTTGAGGCGGAATTGGGTTCGATAGAGTTCAGCAAGAGGCATGCGGAAGTAGTTAACCTATTGTCTCTCACGGTCCAGCAACTGCAAGCTCTTCCGGAGCGATCCCGTGAGCGTTTCATGAGATATGTGCCGGCCTGGTGGAACGCCGTGATTCAGCCAAAGGTCAATTGGGCCGACAACGGGCGGGCGGCTACCAACGTCGCTTCCTTGGATATTCTTGATCATCTCGAATCTGCTGCCGACATTATTTCTACTAGTCTCAGGGGTTCTGGTGATGCCCCGTCTGGTAGCGGACTGGATGGCATATCGCGACAGTGTGAAGAGTGGATCGAATTGATCCTAGGTTTGGATGAAGCGACTATTGGTGAACCCCTGAAGGGACAGTTGGTTTCTCAGCTAAGGCATGTGATTTGGCTGATTGAGCATGTTGATCTGTTTGGTGAGGCGAGAGTCTCGGGTGAAACGAGCCGAGTCATTGGTTCGCTTGTTCAGGCGAGTGGAGTGGTGGCGCATAGGGATCCTTCTAGTGCGGGAAAGTGGAAAAGCGCCTGCGTTTCCCTGGTCGCTGCTTGTCTCGCATTTAATGCAGGTGTGCCAGTTGTGCAGGAGTCGATCGAGACCGGCGGCAATCTCGTGAGGGAGATTGCCGCCGTGGTGCAAGATGTTCAGGATAACTAGGATTGTTTGGTGGCCTGTTAGCCAGCCGCGATTGCGGAGTATGTTTGGACATCTGCCGGCATTTCGTTTGCCAGTAGCCAGGTGATTGCCATCGGCTTGCTGCCCTTGTGCTCGACGTATTCAGCGGGACCCAGCAGCATCCAGGGTTGCGGGCCTCCGATGTCCGTCTTCTTGTAGCGTCGCACAAAAAGGAGAACGTGGGTGCCATTCTCCTTGTGGGCCTGGTAGCGGATGCCTGTTGGTGATGTCTCCGATGTCTGGTTCTGTGACTCCCAGTGGAACCGGGACTCGTTCAAGGCGTAGTCCTTGTAGCGGGTCTCGGGGGAGAAGTCCTTCTCATCCTTTTCCAGGGTGATGAGAAGCGCGTCCGTTTGGATGTTCTCGCACCACTTCACGCCCTCGCGGAAGTGTCCTGGCATGAAGCTGTCCACGGTGGACTGGCCCAGAGCGGGGAGGATTTCTTCTCGGCTGTATGAGGCGTGCACGGACAGGGGCAAGCCAGCGTGCGCGCCGAGGAGAGGGACCGGTAGGTGGTCAGCCAGGTCGAGAGCGTGGGCCAGGACCTGGCGCAGCTCGTCTCGGAAAGCGGTTTGAGCCCGGAGGGTGTCGAAGCCCTCCTGGTAGCTTGTGAAATCGCCTCCCAGGGGCCAGAGGGAGAAGAAGAACATTCGGGCGTACAGCTGTTCCTGGGCTGTCAGTTGGTCGTACGTGGGGGCGACGTCGCTGAGCAGCTTGCTGTAGGCGGAGACGCGACTCGGGTCATCGACGTGGAGGAACGCGGATACCCGCTTCAGAAGTGCTACCTCGCCGTCAGGCCCTGTCGGATCGAGGAGTCTGGCTCGGCGGAGAAGGCCCGTCCATGAGTTTCCGTTGCCGCGGTAGAGCTCCTTGAGCTCTCGACCGCTCTCCCTGAGATAGTCCGCAAGCCGAGGCTCCGCATACGCGGCTACCTCGCGAGCGAGCTGGGTGACGTTGACACTGATCTGGTTGCGGATGTTGTCGATGATCAGAGACTTTGCTTTGGACTCAAGGATGATCTGACAGCCAGAGGGCAGTTGGGGAAAGTCCTGCTCGATATTTGACAGCAGGCGGTTTCGCGTCAGATTGGTGAGGGCGCGGAACTGCTCCTCGAAGCGAAATTCCTTGCGGTGTTGGCCAATGAAATCGAGGACGGTGAGGACTGCCTTGCCCTCAGTCCGGCGGAGACCGCGCCCCAACTGCTGGAGGAAGACGGTGGCACTTGAGGTGGGGCGGAGGAGGAGCAGGGTGTCGACATCAGGGATATCGAGGCCTTCGTTGAACAGGTCGACGGAGAAAATGATGTGAAGGGCGCCGGCGCGAAGATCGTCGAGCGCAGCCTTCCGCTCATGGGTGGGAGATTCACCGGACAGGGCTACGGCGTTGAGGCCTGCGCGTTGGAAGTAGTCGGCCATGAACTGTGCATGCGAGACCGAGACGCAAAATCCCAGAGCTCGCATCGCTCCAGGGTCAGTAACCTTGTCCATTACGGCCTTGACGACGAGGCGGGCGCGCGCGTCGTTTCCCGTGAAGAGATTGCTGAGCGCGCCAACGTCGTACGCGCCCCGTTTCCAAGTGACCGCGCTCATATCGGTGTTGTCTGTGATGCCGAAGTAGTGGAACGGGCTCAGGAGCTCGTTCTCAAGTGCCTCCCAGAGCCGCATCTCTGCTGCGATTCGGCCGTCAAAGAACTCATCCTGAACATTCAGCCCGTCCATCCGCTCGGGGGTGGCAGTGAGACCGAGTAGTTCTTGCGGGGTGAAGTGGTCCACGATGCGTCGATAGGTCGGGGACGTGCCGTGATGGAACTCATCGATCACGATGACGTCGAAGTGGTCCGGGGCGAGGCGCTCCAGAGCACGCGCGTTGAGCGACTGGACGCTCGCGAAGACATGGTTCCAAGCGGCTGGTACTTCGCCGCTGTAGAAGAGCTCACCGAAGTTCGCATCGACCAGTACGTTCTGGTAGACGCGAAGTGACTGTTCCAGGATCTCCTTGCGATGAGCCACGAAGAGCAGCCGGGGGTCCCGCCCGAGTTTCTGCCGCAAGTGCTTGTAGTCCAGGGCAGCCATCACCGTCTTGCCCGTTCCGGTGGCCGCGACGAGCAGATTGCGATTCCGCCCGTGGACAGTGCGCTCGACTTCGAGACGTTCCAGCATGTCGCGCTGGTGGGGGTATGGGCGGACGTCCAAGCCAGAGAGGGTGATGATGTTGCGCCCCTGCGGACCGGAGGACCCACTGGCGTGGGAGAGGGCTTCATCCAGTCGCTGTGCGTCATTGTCGGGGTCGTACGTCTCGAAGGAGCGCTCGCTCCAGTAGGCGTCGAAAGTTGCCTCGAACTTGCGAAGGACCGACGGGGTCGCGACCGACGACAGGCGTACGTTCCACTCGAGGCCGTCGAGGAGCGCAGCCTTCGACAGGTTGGAGCTGCCGACGTACGCGGTGTCGAAGCCGCTCTCGCGGCGAAAGAGCCATGCCTTGGCGTGCAGGCGCGTCGAGCGGAGCTCGTAGTTGACCTTTACTTCAGCGCCAAACTCACGAACCAGCCGGTCGAGCGCGCGACGCTCTGTGGCACCGATATATGTCGTCGTCAGAACTCTGATAGGGACGCCGCGGTCCCGAGCGGACATCAACGACTGTTCCAGTACGCGCAGACCGTGCCACTTCACGAAGGCGCACAGCAGGTCCACACGGTCCGCCGTCGCCAGTTCGGCCCGTAGCTCGAAACCCAAGCTTGGATCTTCGGGTGAGTTGGTGATGAGCGCGGTCTCAGAGAGCGGAGTGGCGGGACGGATGGCGTAGACGCCAGGAGCTTCCTGTTCCGCGACTGCGAGAAGCTGTCGAGGCCCTTCGACGACCAGGTCGACCCACTCGGAGGCGCCTTCCAGCGTGTTGAGCGACTCCAGGATGTGGTTGGCGGTGAGTACCTGCTCCGCCGGTGTGAGCCCCTGAAGCACTCGGCGCACTGTGCTCGCGATGTGGCGGGAGAGGACGTGAGACGTGGACTCGCCCCCTACCACTTCGTCGATGGCGTGCCAGCCCGCGGCATCGAGCTGTTTCATACGCTCTTCGAGACGTCGGGTGATCAACGTTTCGTACAGCCCGGCAACTGGTGCCGCTTCCCGCGCAGCTTGGCTGGACATGACCGAGCCCCCCTCATCGCCATACCTATCTACGCAGTTGTATCAAGGAGGTCAAAGGAGGTCTGACAAATCCTGATCATGCTGCCCAGGCCAGACTTCCTGCCCGCTGAACAACTCCGACTCTCCGGCAGGACGTGGCGCCGTGACTACCGGCCAGGCGCGGGCAGGCCCGTGTCGGCCCGGTTCACGGCGACCGCCTTGAAGAACGTGTAGTGGAAGGTCCCCTCGGCCAGGGCCGTGCGGTGCAGGTCCGTGATTCCCCGGTCCCAGTCGGCCTCGGTCATGAGCCCGGCGGCCAGTGCCTCGTCGCGGACGGCTTCGACCATGGCGATGAACGTGTTGCGGGTGAAGCCGTCGACCAGCGTCGGGCGGGACCGGTCGGCGTACACCGTGCGGGGGCGGACCGCGATGTCGTCGTATCCGGCCCTGGCCAGCAGTGGGTGCAACTGGCGGCCGATCAGGGCGTTTCCGCCGGCGGCCGACTGCAGTCGGACCTGGCAGTCGATCACGGCGCGGGCGTGGGCGCTGGCGGGGTGGAACAGGGCCGAGCCGTGGTCCCCTTCGACCACGGTGATGGTCCCGCCGGGGCGGAGTAAGCGCCGCAGTACGGCCAGCGCCCGCCGGGGGTCCGGGAGGTGCTCCAGGAGGAAGCAGACGAAGACGTGGTCGAACTCCGCCGGGGAGAAGGGGAGATCGAACAGATCGGCGTGGCACCACTCCACGTCCGCCTCCGGTGCGTGGGCCGCGATCCGGGCGCGGGCCTGCGCAAGGGAGTCCGCGCTGTGGTCGACGGCGGTGATCCGGGCCCCCGGGCCGGACCGGGCGAGGTGGACGGTCTGGGCGCCGACCCCGCAGCCCATCTCCAGGACCCGGCTGCCGGCCGGATAGGCGGTTCCCGTGTGCAGCAGTGCCGCCAGGGTGTCCGCCTGGTCGCCGAGCCGGGCCGTCTCGCGTTCGGAGTAGCCGTGTACGTAGTCGGCCGTCGCGACGGCGGAAGGAGATGACATCGCTCTGTTCATGCACCAAACCCTGCTGGGATTATGGTCCGATGAACAGGTCCAATCGAGACGCCGTCGACAGGTCCATAGTTGCCGGGTCCGATTTCCTGCAGCTGAACATCCTCGACGCGCCGGCCGGCGGCCGGTCCGCCTGGCTGGCCCAGCAGCTCAGGCTCGCGATCCAGGACCGCAGGCTGCCGGTCGGGAGCAAGCTGCCGGCCACCCGCGTGCTGGCCGGCGAGCTGCGGGTGTCGCGCGGTGTGGTCACGGAGGCGTACCAGCGGCTGATCGAGGACGGGCACGCGGCGGGACACGGGCGCAACGGAACGATCATCGTCGCCGCGCCCACCGCTCCCACCGCGCCCGCCCAGGCGCCCTCGGCCGCACCGGCCGCTGCTCCTTCGCCCGGCGGGCTGTTCGCCGCACTGCCCGGCCCGGACATCTTCGACCGGATGCGGGCGACGCCCGCCCGGATCGACCTGTCGCCCGGCACCCCGGACCTCGCCGCGTTTCCGCGAGCGGCCTGGATGCGCGCCGAGCGTGCCGCACTGGCGAGCCTCTCCACGTCCGGCCTCGGCTACGGAGACCCGCGCGGAACCCCCGCGCTGCGGCACGCCATCGCCAACTGGCTCGCCCGCTACCGCGCGATCAGGGCGGACCCCGACGGCATCCTCATCGTCGCCGGCACCGCACAGACCCTGAGCCTGCTCGGACGGGTGCTGCGCGACGACGGGATCCCGGCGGTCGCCGTGGAGGACCCGGGGTCGCTCGGGGCGCGGCAGCACCTGCGCCACCAGGGGCTGGACACCCCGCCGGTGCCGGTGGACGCGCAGGGCGCGCGCATCGACGTACTGCGTGACCTGGCCGCCCGAGCGGTCCTGCTGACCCCCGCGCACCAGTTCCCGACCGGTGTGGTGCTCAGCGGGGCACGGCGCCGGGAGCTGATGTCCTGGGCGTCGGAGAGCGACGGACTGATCATCGAGGACGACTACGACGCCGAGCACCGCTACGACCGGCCTCCGGTCCCCGCCCTGCGCTCCGTACTCCCTCACCACGTCTGCTACGCCGGAAGCGTTTCCAAGCTCCTCGCCCCCGCCCTGCGGATCGGCTGGGTCCTGGCGCCGCCGAAGTACCGCGACGCCCTCGTCGACGCCAAGCGGTTCGCCGACCTGGGCAACGCCGCACTGCCGCAGCAGGTGCTGGCCCGGCTCATGGAGTCGGGGCAGATGGAACGCCAGTTGCGGCTGCTGCGCACCCGGCACTGCCGCCGCCGGGACGCCATGGTCGACGCGATCAGGACCCATCTCCCGGAGGCGGTCGTGCACGGGGCCGCAGCGGGCCTGCACCTGATGATCACCTTCGACGCCGAGTTCGACGACACCGGGCTCGCCGCCGCCGCCCTCGCGCGCGGCGTCAAGGTCCACCCGCTCTCATGGCACAGCCAGGACGCACGACGGCCCGGGGTGGTCCTCGGCTACGCGGCGAGCACGCCCGCCGCCATCAGCGAGGGCGTGGCGGTGCTCGGAGAGGTCCTGCGGCGCCTGTCCTGAACGGGCCGGTGCGCCGTTCCGTTGCGCTACCGGGCGCCGGCGTCAGTGGTCCGCTCGCCGGACAGCCGCCGTACGTACGCCAGCCCCCGCCGCCCGTTCAGCAGCACCTCCTCGCCCGTACGGACGAAGCCGGTCCTGGTCAGGACTGAGCGGGAGGCGGTGTTGGTGACGGTGGCCGCCGCCCGCAGCGTGGTCAGGGCGTACGTGGCGGTGCACAGGGCGAAGAGGTCGTGGACCGCCGCCGTGGCCAGGCCTCGGCCCGTGGCCTTCTCGGCCAGGCGGAAGCCCAGATCGGCCGAGCCGTCCGCCGCGTCGACCAGGTTGAAGCGGCCCAGGATCTCGCCGTCGCCCGCCACCAGGAGGTGGAAGTGGCAGACGCCGGCCGCCTGCTCGGTGAGCAGGGCCTCGTGGCGGGCGGCGAAGCGGGCGAAGTAGTCGTCGCCCCGGTCGGGTATCGAGGCGGCGAAGAAGGCGCGGTTCTCCTGCTCGAACGCGAGGAGGGCCGGGGCATGGTCGGCGCGCAGCCGTTGGAGTTCGGGCATGGCGGGACCGTACCGGGGCCGGCGCCGCCCCGGCATCCGGTATTCCGCAACGCCGGGCACCCCCCGGCATCCGGTATTCCGCGCTACAGGGCGCCCCCGTGGCAGTCCCGGTACGGGCGGCCCGTGCCGCACCAGCAGGCAGCGCTCCGCGCCGGCGGCCAGGGGACGGCGCGGCCCCGGGCGGCGAGGGTGGTGGCGTACTGGGGGAGCAGGTCCGGGTCGGCCGGGGAGGCGGCCTCGGAGGCGGCGAACGCCTCGTACGACGGGACCGTGCCCGTCACGATGCCGAGGTTCGGGGTGCCCGTCGCATGGAGGTCGCGCAGGGCCGCCTCCAGGCGGGCCAGGTGGTCCGGGTGGGAGGCGTACTCGCTGCCCAGGCCCGGGTACGCGGTGAGGAGCTCGTCCAGTTCGGCCTGCGGCCAGTGCAGCACCGCCACCGGGAAGGGGCGGGAGAGCGCGGTGCGGTAGGTGCCGAGTTCGGCGCGAAGGCGGGTGATCTCGGCGCGCAGCTCGCCCGGGTCCGAGGAGCCCAGGGCCCACAGCCGCTTCGGGTCGTGGAGCTCGTCCAGCGGGACGGCCGCCGTGTGCAGGGTGTCGGCCAGCTCGTCCCAGGCGTCGTGCCGCACCCCCATCAGCCGGCGGACCCGGTGGCGGCCGGTCAGCAACGACTGCGTGGCGTACGGGACTTCCTCGCCCGGCGCGATGAGCAGGGTGAGGGCCGTGGAGAAGAAGTCGTGGGCCGCCTCCAGCTCGTCGTGGGCCTCCAGGGTCTCCGCCGCGATCTCCCAGGGGGCCGCCTCCAGCGGGCCCGCCGTGCGGATGCCGTCGATGATCGCGCGGGCCTCGGCCTCGTGGCCGTACTCCCACAGGTTGGCGGCGTTGAGCGCCTTGACCAGGTGCGGGTGCTCGGTTCCGGGTGCGCTGAGCAGTTCGTCGTAGAGCGTCGTGGCGCGGGCGCGCTCACCGGCCAGCTCCAGATGGGCTGCGGCCTGGAGGAGCAGCGGCTCGTGGTCCTCGGGATACCGCGCCGCGGTGCGCAGCAGGCGCTCGGCTTCGGTGATGTGGTCGGCAGGCGTGTCGGGGCGCATGAACCACACCGTACTGCGGTAGGGCCGCGAGGCGGAGAGTTGTTCGGGCTCTGGAGAGTTACGGGGCTTGGCCCTATCGTGCGGGCCGTGGCCAAGCGGATACCTGTGGTGGTGCAGCGGAACTCGCGGGGGCGGCGGGCCGCTGTGCGCGGGCTGTGGACGAGCGCCGAAGTGGTGGTCACCCTCGGCGTCGTCCTGCTGCTGCTCGTCGCCCATCAGCTGTGGTGGACCAACCGGCAGGCCCGCGCGGGCGCCGCGCACACCGTGCAGGCCCTCCAGCGGGACTGGTCGGACCCGGCGCCCGCCCCGTCGGGCACGCCGGACAGCCCCGCCGTGTCTGCGGGGGACACGGGGGGCGCGGGGGACACCGGGAACACCGGGGACGGGAAGGACGGGCCGGGCGGCGCCGCCCCCGCCACCGACGCGCCCCGCCGGTCCCAGGCCTACGCCGTCATCCGGATTCCTCGCATCGGCCTCACCGCGCCCGTCGCCCAGGGCATCAGCCGGAGCGGCGTCCTGGACAAGGGGTACGTCGGCCACTACCCCGGCACCGCGCAGCCCGGCGGCGCCGGGAACTTCGCGCTCGCCGCCCACCGCAACACCCACGGCGAACCGTTCCGCTACATCAACCGGCTGCGCCGCGGCGACCGCGTCACCGTCGAGACCCGGGACACCGTCTACACGTACACCGTCGACAAGACGCTCCCGCAGACCGGTGCGGGGGACGGCGGGGTGGTGGCCGCCGTCCCGCGCAGCAACGTGAAGCCGTACGTCGGGTACCGGGCCGCCGGGTCCTACGTGACGTTGACGACGTGCACGCCCGAGTTCACCTCCCGCTACCGGCTGGTGGTGTGGGGGAAGCTGACGGATGTGCGGGGGAGGTAGAGGGAGAGGGGATACCGGGAGGGCCGCCGGGGCGATGGTGTCCGGGGCGGGCCGTGTCACTAGGGTCGCTGACGTGCTCAGACGACGTCCGCAGTTGCTGTGGTTGCTGGTTCCCTACGTGCTCTACCTGGGGGCGCTGCCGTTCGTGAACCGGGTCCGTCCCGTCGTTCTCGGACTGCCGTTCCTCTTCTTCTGGCTGCTCGGGGCGACCGTCCTGACCCCTGTCGCCGTCTGGCTGACCCGGCGGGGGGACCGCCGGTGAACGCCGCCGTCGCGACCTCCGTCTTCGGGGTCTTCATGGTTGCCACGGTGGCCCTCGGACTGTTCGCCGTGCGGGGGCGGCGCGGCCGGGGCGAGGGCGGCGGGCTCGCCGAATGGTCGGTGGGCGGGCGCAGCCTCGGCACCGTCTTCATCTGGGTCCTGATGGCCGGCGAGGGCTACACCAGCTTCAGCTACCTCGGCGCCGCGGGCTGGGGCTACAACTACGGGGCGCCGGTCCTGTACGTGGTGGCGTACATGTCCTGCGGGTACGCCGTCGGCTACGTCGTCGGGCCGATGCTCTGGGCCTACGCGCGCAAGCACGGCCTCGTCGGGATCACCGACATGGTGGCGCACCGCTTCGGCCGGCCCTGGCTCGGCGCGCTCGTCGCCGTCCTCGCGACCGTCTTCCTGCTCCCCTACATCCAGCTCCAGATCACCGGCATGGGCGTCGTCGTCTCGACCATCTCCTACGGTGCCATCAGCCTGAACTGGGCCTACTTCATCGCCTTCGCCGTCACCACCGGCTTCGTCGTCGTCAGCGGGCTGCGCGGCAGCGCGTGGGTGTCGGTGCTGAAGGACGTCATGGTGATCGCCACGCTCGGCTTCCTCGCCGTCTACGTACCGATGCACTACTTCGACGGCTACGGGCCCTTCCTCGACCGCCTCGTCACCGAGAAGAGCGAGTGGCTGACCTTCCCCGGGCACGGCGACAGCGGCCTCGGGCAGGCCTGGTTCATCACCACCTCCTTCCTCAACTCCCTCACCGTCGTGATCTTCCCGACGACCGTCGCCGGCTACCTCGGCGCGAGGAACGCCGACGTGCTGCGCCGCAACGCGATGTGGCTGCCCGCCTACAACGTCCTGCTGTTCGTCCCGATGCTGCTCGGCATGGCGGCCCTGTTCGTCGTCCCGGGCCTGGTCGGGGCCGAGTCGAACCTGGCCCTCTTCAAACTGGTCGTGGACTCGCTGCCGGCCTGGTCGGTCGGCGTCATCGGCGTCGCCGCCGCACTCTCCTCGATCGTGCCGATGGCCGTCTTCATGCTGGTCATCGGCACGATGTGGGGACGCAGCGTGCTCTCGCTCGTGCCGCGCTGGGAACAGCGGCAGAAGGGCGCGGCCCAGGTGGTCGTCGTCATCGCGGGCGGCCTGGCCCTGCTGCTCACGTACACGGCCCCGAACACCCTGGTCCGGCTCTCGCTGATCTCGTACGAGGGGATGGCGCAGCTGCTCCCCATGGTGCTGCTCGGGCTGATGTGGCGACGCCTCACCCTGCTCGGGGCGATGAGCGGGCTGGCCGTCGGGGTGGCGGTGGTGTGCGGGTTCGTCTTCACGGAGAACGATCCGGTGTGGGGCGTGAACGCCGGCATCGTCGCCCTCGGCGCGAACCTGGCCGTCGCGCTGGCCGTGACGTACGCGGGCCCGCGCGAGCGCGACGAACGGCCGGACGAGGACGTGCTGGCGCGCGACGAGATCGAGAGCGACGAGGCGGTGTCCCCGGCGGCGGTGGCGTGAGACCGGGCGGCGGCGAGGGGAGCGGGTGCCCGGTGTCCCACGTATCGGGTATGGGGCCGGGCGACAGCGATCGTGTATAACGGTTAAAGGTTGAAGTGCCGCTTTACGATGCGGCCGCAGGAGCGCGAGAGGGGGAGGGCCCATGGGCGCACGTGCCATGAACCGCATGCGCGGTGGCCTCGCCCGGCTGCTCCGTCCCGCCGGGCTGCTGCTCTTCTTCCTCACCGAGGTCCTGCTCGCGGAGGGCGGCAGCCTCTCCGCCGCCGTCGCGCTCGCCGCCACCGCGGCCGCCGGTACGGCGCTCGTCGCCTGCTCGGTGATCAGCGCTCGCTGCGCCGTCCCGGTGCCCCGGACCAGGGTCCGTACCGCCATGCGCGACCGGGAGAAACGCACCGCGTTCCTTCCGCAACGAGACCCCGACGCCAAGGGGCGCAGGCGGCCCCGAGCTCCCGGCCGTGTCCTCCTGACGGCCGCGTAGGGCTCCCTCTTCCTGCCTCTTTCGTCCAGGTGCGTACGCCGTGTGCGTGCATGCGGGCGCCCGCGCGGATCGTCATGCCGAAGCTGATCCACTTCCCGGCACGACGAGACCCCCGGAGGGCTCATCCATGTCCGCCCTGATGTCCGCTTTCGCCAGCCTGGTCGGCGCCTTCGCCGATCTGCTGGACCCGTTCTTCCAGAACGCGTCCACCGCCGCCGCGATCGTGCTGTTCACCGCGCTCGTACGGCTCGCCGTGCACCCTCTGTCACGCGCCGCGGCACGGGGGCAGAAGGCGCAGCGCCGGCTCCAGCCGCAGATCGCCGAGCTGCGCAAGAAGCACAAGAAGAACCCCGAGCGGATGCAGAAGGCGATCATGGAGCTGCACAAGGAGGAGAAGGTCTCGCCGCTCTCCGGCTGCCTGCCCAGCCTGCTCCAGATGCCCGCCTTCTTCCTGCTCTACCACGTCTTCTCCAGCCAGAAGATCGGTGACGACGCGAACGAACTCCTCGGCCACCAGCTGTTCGGCGCCCCGCTCGGGGAGCGCTGGCACGACGCGATCGCGCACGGCGGGATGTTCGGGGCGCAGGGCATCGTGTACGTGGGGCTGTTCGTGATCGTCGCCGCGGTCGCCACGTTCAACTACGGGCGGACGAAGCGGCAGATGGCCGCGAACCCCGTCACCCCGGCCGCCGGTCCGGACGGACAGCCGGTACCCGGCATGGGTGCGATGAACAAGGTGATGCCGCTGATGTCCTTCTTCACCCTCTTCACCGTCGCCTTCGTGCCGCTGGCCGCCGCGCTGTACGTCGTCACCAGCACCACCTGGACCGCGATCGAGCGGGCCTACCTGTACCGCGACATGCCGGCCGCCGGTGCCGCCATGGCCACCGCGGCGTAATCGAAGACGTGAGTGCGCCGGTCCAGTGTGTGAACAGGGTCTTGCGGAGTGATCGGATGTCTTGGAGGATCGGACAAGCCTGCGATGGCCGCAACCCATCCGACGGGCCCGATCTCGACCGAGGGAGACAGACCGTTGAAGTTGCTTCGTGTGGGTACGGCAGGCGCGGAACGTCCGGCACTGCTGGACGATGACGGGACCCTGCGTGACCTGTCGGGAGTCGTCACCGACATCGACAGCGCACTGCTCGCCGACGAGGACGCGCTGGCCCGGGTCCGGGCCGCCGCCGCCGCGCCCGGCGAGCTGCCGGTGCTCGACGCCGAGGAGCTGCGGGTGGGTCCGCCGCTCGCCCGGATCGGCAAGATCGTGTGCATCGGGCTGAACTACCACGACCACGCCACGGAGACCGGCGCGCAGATACCGGCGGAGCCGATCCTGTTCTTCAAGGCGCCGGACACCGTCGTCGGGCCCGAGGACACCGTGCTCGTGCCGCGCGGCAGCGTGAAGACCGACTGGGAGGTCGAGCTCGCGGTCGTCATCGGCCGCACCGCCCGGTACCTGGACTCGGCCGAGGAGGGCCTCGCCCACGTCGCCGGCTACGCGGTCGCGCACGACGTCTCCGAGCGCGAGTTCCAGATCGAGCGCGGCGGCACCTGGGACAAGGGCAAGAACTGCGAGACGTTCAACCCGCTGGGGCCGTGGCTGGTGACGGCCGACGAGGTGGCCGACCCGCAGGCGCTGCCGCTGAAGCTCTGGGTGAACGGCGAGCTGAAGCAGGACGGCACGACGGCCGAGCAGATCTTCCCGGTCGGCGAGGTCGTGCGCTACCTGAGCCACTTCATGACCCTGTACCCGGGCGACGTCATCAACACCGGCACGCCGGCCGGCGTGGCGATGGGGCAGCCCGAGCCGAAGCCGTACCTCCGGGCGGGAGACGTCGTCGAGCTGGAGATCGAGGGGCTGGGGCGGCAGCGGCAGGAGTTGAAGGGGGCGTAGGGGTGAGGGGGCTCAGGGTCCGGGTGCGTCCTGGTAACCCTGATTCGTACCGGTAAAGATCGGAGGGGTGGGCCCTGTTGGTGACAGGGACCACCCCTCCGGTGTGTCACCGGGGTGTCAGTTGCCGATCATCGTCGCGAACTGTTCCAGGGCCTCGACCGCCAGCGCGTGGTCCTCCGCCTGGGGCAGGCCCGAGACCGTGACCGAGCCGATGACGCCCGCGCCCTCGACCGAGATCGGGAACGAGCCGCCGTGCGCGGCGTACCGGTCCAGGTCCAGGCGCGACGCGTCCTCGAACGTCGTCCCCTTGGCCCGGAACCTGGTCCCGACCAGGTAGGAGCTCTCTCCGTAGCGCTCGACGACCCTGCGCTTGCGGTCGATCCAGGCGTCGTTGTCCGCACTCGAACCGGGCAGTGCGGCGTGGAACAGCTGCTGCGTGCCGCGCCGGATGTCGATCGCCACCGGTGCGTGCCGCTCCCGGGCCAGGGAGACGAGCAGCCCGCCGAGCGCGTACGCGTCGTCGTAGCCGAAATGCGGCAGCGTCAGCCGGCGCTCCTGAGCGATCAGCTCGGAGATGGTCGGAGCGGTGGGGTTCATGCGGACTGCTCCTCGGTGGCGGGTGCGGGGGTTGTGGGCAGGGTGACCGTAACGCCGTCGCGCGCCGAGCGGCGGGCGGCCTCCAGGACGTCCAGGGCGGCCGCGGCCTGCAGGGCGGTCACCGGGTTCTCGCCCTTCCCGCGCAGCGCGTCGACGACCGCCGCGTAGTACGCGGGGTAGTCGCCCGGCCGGGTACGGACCGGGGCGCCGCCGCCCGTGAGCGGGGACTCGCCCGAGCCGAGCCGGCCCCACAGCTCCTCGGCCTCCTCGCCCCACGGTTCGCCCTTCGAGGGGCGGGCACCCTCGCGCAGGGCGGCCTCCTGGGGGTCGAGGCCGTACTTCACATAGCCGGCGGCCGAGCCGAGCACCCGGAAACGCGGGCCGAGCTGGGCCGTCGTCGCGCTGACGTACAGGTGCGAGCGGACCCCGCTCTCGTGGGTGATCGCCAGGAACGTGTCGTCGTCGGCCGCCGCACCCGGCCGGCGCACGTCCGACTCCGCGTACACCCGCACCGCCGGGCCGAACAGGACCAGCGCCTGGTCGACGACATGACTGCCCAGGTCGAACAGCAGCCCGCCGATCTCCTGCGGGTCGCCCGACTCGCGCCAGCCGCCCTTCGGCTGCGGGCGCCACCGCTCGAAGCGGGACTCGAAGCGCTGCACCTCGCCCAGCCCGCCGTCCGCGATCAGCGAGCGCAGGGTGAGGAAGTCGTTGTCCCAGCGGCGGTTCTGGAAGACCGAGAGCAGCACCCCGTGCTCCTCGGCCAGCGCCGCCAGATCCCGGGCCTCGGCGGCCGAACCGGCGATCGGCTTGTCCACGACCACCGGCAGACCGGCCCTGATCGCGGCGGCGGCGATCGGCACGTGCGTCTTGTTCGGTGACGCGATCACGATCAGATCGAGCTCGTCCGCGCGCTGCCACAACTCGTCCGGCGAGGCGGCGAACCGTACGCCGGGGAATTCGGCGCGGGCCTGCTCGCGCCGCTCCTCGTTCGAGGTGACGACCGTGTCCAGGACGAGGCCGTCGGTCGCGGCGATCAGCGGGGCGTGGAAGACGGAGCCCGCCAGGCCGTAGCCGACGAGTCCGACGCGCAGGGGGGTCCCGGACGGGCCGGAGGTCTCGTGAGTCGCGTGGGCAGTCATGCACTCCACTTTGGCAACGCTGTTGCCAAAGTGCAAGCGGCAGCGACAATGGGTCCGTGAACAGGAGTAATACCGGCGCCAATCTGCCGACGCTGCGCGGCCACAACGCGGCGCTCGTGCTGGACCTGCTGCGGGTCGCGGGCGAGCGCGGGATCAGCCGGATCGAACTGGCCGAGCGGACGGGGCTCACCCCGCAGGCCGTCAGCAAGATCACCGCCCGGCTGCGGGCCGAGGGGCTGGCCGCCGAGGCGGGCCGCCGCGCCTCCACGGGCGGCAAGCCCCGGACCGTGCTGCGGCTGGTGCCGGAAGCCGGCCACGCGGTGGGGCTCCACCTGGACCGCGACGGGCTGACCGTGGTGCTCGTCGACCTCGCGGGCACGGTGGTCAGCAGCCGTACGGCTCCGCTGGACTTCGGCGCCCCGGCCGACGAGGTGGTCGCGGCCGCCGCCGTGGCGGTGGCGGAGGTGCGCGGCGACGGGGCCCGGCCGGTGCTCGGCGTGGGCGCGGCGGTGCCGGGGCCGCTCGACCACCGCGACGGAGTGCTGCACCGCGTCACCGGATTCCCGCAGTGGGACGGCTACCGGCTCGGGGACGCGCTCGCCGGGCGGACCGGGCTGCCCGTCGCCATCGACAAGGACACCAACGCGGCCGCCCTCGGGCTCGCCCTCCAGACGCCGGGGCCGGCCGACTTCGCCTACCTCCACCTCGGGACCGGGCTCGGCGCGGGACTGGTCCTCGGCGGTGCGCTGCACCGCGGGGCCCGTACCGGAGCCGGTGAGTTCGGCCATCAGACCGTGCAGCTGGACGGGGTCCGGTGCGGCTGCGGCGGGCGCGGCTGCCTGGAGGCGCTCTGCCTGGCGGCGGTGGCCCGGGGCGATGTGGCCGAGGCCGCGCGGGTGCTCGGCACCGGCGCCGCGAACCTGGTCGCGCTGCTCGACATCGACCGGGTGGTGCTGGGCGGGCGCACCGTCGCGGCCGACCCCGGCGCATACGTCCGCGGGGTGCGCGCGGTGCTCGACGAGCGGGCCCGGCGTGGGGGCGCGGGCGGGGGGCCGGCGGTGGACGTCACCGCCGGCGGCGACCGGCCGGTGGCCGAAGGGGCGGCGCAGCTGGTCCTGGCCCCGCTGTTCGGCCGCGTGGGCGGCGAGGACGCGGACCGGGACGGGGGCTGGGGCGCCTGACCCAGGCGGTCGCGGCGACACAGCCCGAGCAGGAGCAGGAGCAGGAGCAGGAGCGGCAGCAAGAGCAGGTACAGGTACAGGTACAGGTACAGGTACGGGCATAGACACAGGTACAGGTACGGGCATAGACGCAGGCGCAGGTACGGGCACAGGCACGGGCAGCGGCCCCGGGCTGTGTCCGCGTCGCGGCTCGGCTGATCGAGGGGTTCCGCGCCGCCGGCCGGGCGGCCTCGCGGCATGTCTGCGCGCGGGTGCCCCGGGGCGCGTGGCAGCGTCGCGGGTCCATACCGGTGAACTCCGGGTCCGGGGCGAGCCGACTGTTTCCGCGAGCAGCGAAGGCCGCCCTCATGCCCCCCACACCGCCCCCGCCCGCCACGCCCCCGGAGCACCCCGTGCCGCCGCCCCCGCCCGCACTCACCGGGCGGCCCCGGCACGGGCTCGCGCTCGGGCTGGCCGCCGCCAGTGTCGTCCCCGCCGTCGTGCTCGGCGGAGCGGCGAACGCGTCGGCGGCGCCGCAGCGCAATCCGGCCGCCACCCCGGCCGCCCCGACGACCTCGGCCCTGGCGGCTTCCGCTCCGGCGGTGTCGGCGGTGCCGGTGGCGGTATCCGCACCGCTCGCCGTCGGCGCCGAGCAGCAGCCCGCCTGCGGTGACCCGGAGGCGGCCGAGTTCCCGATCGACACCCGGATCCACGGCGGCCCCGACACCTACGCGTCCGGCGGCGGTTACGGCACCTGGTTCCTGGACCTGACCAACACCACCGCACATGCCTGCCGGTCCATCCACCCGGTCCTGGTCCTCACCGACGAGGACCGCAGGCTGACCTCGGACCAGATCCAGCTGAAGTTCTCCGAGCGCGCCCATCCGGACGTGGAGCACCGCGTCACCTGGGAGACGACCGACCGGGACGAGCACATCGGCGTCTTCGGCGGCGCCGGCGACGACGCCTTCGCGGGATTCACCGTGCCTGCGGGGCGCACCGTCACCGTCCAGGTCCGGCTCGCGTTCACCTCCGACACCAGCCCCGGCCGGATCACCGCCAACGCCGCGATCGTCCAGCGCAAGCACCCGGCGAACGGCAGGAGCGACAGCGGTACGGCACCGAAGGGCAGCGACGGGGAGTGGGTCGGCGAGTCCGATGACTATCTGTTCACCGTGATCGAGGACGAGGCCGGGACGGGCCCGGACGGCGACGACACCGACACCGGCACCGGCACAGGTACCGGCAAGGAGAACGAGATGGGCACCGGCGAGGTCGGCAAGGGCCACGAGAGCGAAGGCACCGGCCGCCTCCCCGACGGCACGGCCGAGCGGCCCGGCCGCCTCCCCGACGGCACCCGGCCCAGCGGCAGGGCAACCGGCACCCCGCGCCCCGTCGCACCGGGCCGGGACCCGGCCGGGGTCCCGGAGCTGGCCAGGACCGGCATCACCGTGCCGCTGCCCCGGCCGGTCCTGACCGTCTCGGGCTTCCTGATCGGCGGCGGAGCCGTGGTGGTCTGGTCCCGCCGGAGCCGCCGAGCGCGTCGGTGACGTCCTGCCGGAGCCGCCGAGCGCGTCGGTGACGTCCTGCCGGAGCCGCCGGGCAAGCCGGTGACGTCCCGCCCGACCCGCCACGCGCGTCGCTGACTTCCGGCCGACCGCGCACCGGGGCGCCCACCCGTGTTCATGTCCGTCTGCAACCATCGGGCCGTGGACTACCCGCACGACCAGGCACCTGGCGCACCGATCCGCTCCGGCATCCCGGAGCACGGCCGTATTCCCAAGTACTACGCCGTGAAGGCCCATGTCTCCGTCCTCATCGAGGAGTTGGGTGAGGGCGGCATGCTCCCGCCGGAACGGGACCTCGCCCTGCGCTACGAGGTGTCGCGCGAGACCGTGCGCCAGGCGCTGCGCGAACTGCTCCTGGAGGGGCGCCTCGCCCGGCAGGGCCGGGGCACGGTGGTCGCGGGCCCCAAGCTGGAGCAGCCGCTCTCCCTCGCCAGCTACACGGAGGGCGTACGCCGGCAGGGGCGCACTCCGGGGCGCCATCTCATCGGGCTGGAACGCTTCCCGTGCCCCGAGGCGCTCGCCGCCGAGATCGGGGCCGAGCGCGGGGAGCCGGTCTGGCACCTGGAGCGGGTGCTGCTCGCCGACGACGACCGGGTCGGCCTGGAGAGCACCTACGTCAGCGTGGCCCGGGTGCCGGACCTGGCGGGGGAGTTCGACCCCGACTCCTCGTTCTACGCCTACCTGCGCGACCGGCTCGGGATCTCCTTCGGTGACGCGGACGAGCGGATCGAGACCGTGCTGGCCACCCCGCGCGAGGCGCTGCTCATCGGTACGCCGCCCGCGCTGCCCATGCTGCTGATCCACCGGGTTTCGCGGGACGCGGGCGGCCGGCCGCTGGAGCGGGTGCGGACCCTGTTCCGGGGTGACCGGTTCTCGTTCACCGCCCACCTGAACGGCCGCGGCTGAGGCCGTCCGCGCCCACTTCCTGAAGGACGCGCCGTCCGGGGCCGGCGGGGCCGCTGGATCGTGGGTCCGGGCCAGTCCACGATCTCCTCGCGGCCGAGCGCCATGCTCGCCGGGAACCGCAGCACGTAGCGCGTCAGCGCGAGCCCCAGCATGGTCGAGGCGCACAGTGCCGTCCGCGACGCTGATGGTGGTCAACGGCCCGCTGATGTTGCGTGAGACCCGTGGGGCCGCCGTCGCGCAGGCGGCCCCACGGACCCCGCAGCCCGCCTGACCCCCTCGGTCCGGGCGGCCCGTTACCGGACTCGCGCGGGCGAGTCCGGTAACGGAAGAGTAACGGGTCTAGTCCAGGTTTGGGGTCCAGTTCACCCTCCCGTTGCCGTACCGATCCGTGCGGGTCACCCGTCCCGAGGAGCGTTGCCCTCGTGAGAGTCATCGTCGTAGGAGCCGGCGTGGTGGGAACCATGCACGCCTGGCACGCAGTGAACCGCGGCCACGAGGTCGTACAGATCGAGCGCGAGAGCGAGGCACGCGGGGCGTCACTCCGTAATTTCGGACAGATATGGGTCAGCGGCCGGGCCGGCGGCGAGGAGCTGGAGACCGCGCTCCGCGCCCGTGAGCTGTGGGAGTCCATCGGCGAGCGGGTGCCGGACCTGGGCTTCCGTGCCTGCGGTTCGCTCACGCCGCTGCGGACCGAACGGGAGACCGCGGTCGCCGAGGCGGCCGTCGCCCGCCCCGACGCGGCGGCCCGCGGCTACAAGCTGCTCACCGCCGCCGAGGCCCGCGCGGTCAACCCGGCCCTGCGCGGCGACTTCCACGCGGCGCTGTGGTGCGAGCGGGACGCGGCCGTGGAGCCCCGCATCGCCCAGCTCGCCCTGAAGCGGGAACTGCTGGCCTCCGGCCGGTACACCTACCTCGGCGGCCGCGAGGTGCGCGAGGTCGTCGGCGCCGCGTCCGTCCGCGACGACCACGGCGACGTGCACACGGGCGACGCCGTCGTCCTGGCCACCGGCGCCTGGCTCGGCGGGCTCGTCCGCGAACTGGCCGGGCCCGACCTGCCGGTGCGCCGGGTCCGCCTCCAGATGATGCAGACCGACGCGCTCGGGGAGAGGCTCACCACCTCCGTAGCGGACGCCGACAGCTTCCGCTACTACCCCGCCTACCGGGGTGAGGCGCTCGACGCCCTCAACGCCGGACAGCCGCAGGCCGCCACCGCCTCGGAACACCGGATGCAGCTCCTGATGGTGCAGCGCCGCGACGGCGGACTGACCATCGGCGACACCCACGAGTACGAGCACCCCTTCTCCTTCGACACCGTCGAGGAGCCGTACGAGCACCTCGCCGGCGTCGTCGAGGCCTTCCTCGGCCGTCCGCTGCCGCGGATCCGCCACCGCTGGGCCGGGGTCTACGCCCAGTGCACCGACACCGGCCGCGTCGTCCACCGCCAGCAGGTGCGCGACGGCGTCTGGCTGGTCACCGGACCGGGCGGCCGGGGCATGACCTGCTCGCCCGCCATCGCCGAGACGACCGCCAACGAACTGGGCTGGTGAAGAAGTTGACCACGGACAACACCCACAACCTGATCGTCCTCGACATGGCCGGCACCACCGTCGCCGACGGCGGCCTCGTCGAGCGGGCCTTCTCCGCCGCCGCCGGACACCTCGGCGTGGAGCCCGGCTCCGCCGACCACACCGAGAAGCTCGACTACGTCCGCGCCACCATGGGCGAATCCAAGATCACCGTCTTCCGCCACCTGTTCGGCGAGGAGACCCTGGCCCAGCGTGCCAACACCGCCTTCGAGGAGGCGTACGGACAACTGGTCGACGGCGGCCTCATCACCCCCGTCCCCGGCGCCCGCGAGGCCATCGAGCGGCTCCGGGCCGAGGGCCGCACCGTCGTCCTGTCCACCGGGTTCGCCCGCACCACCCAGGACGCGATCCTCACCGCACTCGGCTGGCAGGACCTCGTCGAGCTGACCCTCTGCCCCGCCGACGCGGGCGGCCGGGGCCGCCCCTACCCGGACATGGTCCTGGCCGCACTCCTGCGCACCGGCGCGGTGGACGACGTCCGCCGGACCGTCGTCGCGGGGGACACCTCGTACGACATGCTCAGCGGGGTGCGCTCCGGGGCCGGGATCGTCGCGGGCGTCCTCACCGGCGCCCACGACAAGGACCGGCTCACCCGCAGCGGCGCCACCCACGTGCTGGGCTCCGTCGCCGAACTGCCCGCCCTGATCGCGCGGGCCGAGGCATGACGGGCGGGGCCCCGGCCGTCCGCAGCGGCATCAGGTTCGACCGGGTCAGCGTCGCGTACGGCGGGAACGTGGTCCTGGACGGGCTCGATCTCACCGTGGAACCCGGCGAGGTCATGGCCCTGCTCGGGCCTTCCGGATCCGGCAAGACGACCGCCCTGCGCGCCGTCGCCGGATTCGTCCGGCCCGCCTCCGGACGGGTCTTCATCGGCGACCGCGACGTCACCGCCCTGCCGCCGCACAAGCGGGGCATCGGCATGGTCGTCCAGAGCTACGCCCTCTTCCCGCACCTGCGGGTCCAGGACAACGTGGCCTTCGGCCTGAAGGCGCAGAAGACGGACAGGGCCGAGATCCCGGGCCGGGTCGCCGAGGCGCTCGAACTCGTCGGCATGGCCGCCTTCGCCCGCCGCTACCCGCGCGAGCTCTCCGGCGGACAGCAGCAGCGCGTCGCCATCGCCCGCGCGCTTGCCATCCGCCCCGGCGTCCTGCTGCTCGACGAACCGCTCTCCGCGCTCGACGCCCAGCTGCGCTCCGGGATGCTCACCGAACTGGCCAGGCTGCACCGGGAACTGCCCGACGTCTCCATCCTGTACGTCACCCACGACCAGGTCGAGGCGCTCACCCTCGCGGACCGGATCGCCGTCATGGACCGGGCCCGGCTGCGGGACTGCGACACCCCGCAGGAGCTCTACCGGCGCCCGCGCACCGAGTTCACCGCCTCGTTCGTCGGCAATGCCAACCTGCTGCCGGTCACCGTCGCCGGGCCCGCCGACACGGTGGACTTCGCCGGGCACACACTCGCCGTACCGACCGGCCAGGTGGCCGGGGGCGTCACCGCCACGCTCTGCGTCCGGCCGCACCTGGTCGGGCTCGGGGCCGGGCCCAACGCGCTGACCGGCACGATCTCCGAGGTCCAGTGGCGCGGCTCCACCCACCGGCTGTACGTCGACGTCGACGGGCACCGCATCAAGGCGGACGTCCGGGAGCTGCGGGAGACGCCCGTACTGGGGGACCCGGCGACGCTGCACTTCGCCGCCGCCGACGCGGTGCTGCTGCCTGCCGGGGCGGGGGCCTCCCATGGCCTGCCCGCCGGGGCTGGGGCCTCCCATGGCTAGCGCCGTCACCGGTGACATCAGGCCGGCCGCCGCCGCCGGGGACGCCGCCTCCGGGCGCCGCAGGGGCCGGAACCTCTGGGCCCTGCCCCCCGTCGCCGTGCTTGCCGTCGTCTTCCTCTACCCGCTGCTCCTCGTCGTCCAGCAGTCCTTCAGCCCCGACGAGGGCGGTACCTCCACCGCCCCGTACACCGAGGTCTTCGCCTCCGCGTCCTTCCGCTCGGCGCTCACCACCACCGTCTGGCTCGCGGTCGGCGCGACGGCCGGGTGCCTGCTCCTCGGCTTCGTCCTCGCGATGGTCATCGCCTTCGTACCGTTCCCCGGCGGCAGGGCCGTCGCCCGGTTCGTCGACGTCTTCCTCTCCTTCCCGTCCTTCCTGATCACGCTGGCCCTGCTGTTCATCTACGGCAACGCCGGGATGGCCAACGGCCTGTGGACGGGGGCCACCGGGGCGGCCGACGGGCCCTTCCACTTCCTCACCACCCCCTGGGGCGTCCTGCTCGCCGAGATCACCTACTTCACCCCGTTCGTGATGCGCCCGCTGCTCGCCGCCTTCTCCCAGCTGGACACCGCGCAACTGGAGGTGGCGTCCTCGCTCGGCGCCGGACCGGCCCGCATCGTGCGGCAGGTGATCCTCCCCGAGGCGCTCCCGGCGCTCGCGGCGGGCGGCAGCCTCGTCCTGGTCATGTGCCTCAACGAGTTCGGCATCGTGCTGTTCACCGGCGCGAAGGGCGTCACCACCCTGCCGATGCTCGTCTACAGCAAGGCGATCCTGGAGTCCGACTACCCGGCCGCCTGCGTCGTGGCCGTCGTCAACATCGCGATCTCCGTCGGCCTCTACAGCCTGTACCGGGTGGTGAGCCGCCGTGCTGGTGCATAGCCGTACCGGGAAGTGGGCCGCCTGGGCCGTCTTCCTGCTGCTGTTCGTCCCGCTGTTCGCGGTGCCGCTGCTGGTCGTGCTCGCCGCCTCGTTCGCCACGAACTGGTCCGGCGCCCTCCCCTCCGGGCCGACCCTGGAGCACTACGGCGCGGCCACCGCGGGCGACTCCCTCCAGGCCCTCACCACCAGCCTGGTCACCGCCGTCACCGCGAGCCTCCTCGCGCTGATCGTCGGCTCCTGGGCGGCGCTCGCCGCGGCCTCGCTCGGGCGGCGCGGGAAGCGGTTCCTGGACGCGTTGTTCATGCTGCCGGTCGCCGTGCCGTCCGTCGTCGTCGGGCTCGCCGTGCTCGTCGCCTTCAGCAAGCCGCCGATGCTGCTCAACGGAACGCGCTGGATCGTGATCCTCGCGCACACCGTTCTTGTCACGGCGTTCGCCTATTCGTCGGTTTCGGCCGCGACAGTACGTCTCGACCCGATGTACGAACAGGCGGCCGCCAGTCTCGGTGCCCGCCCCGGATACGTCCTGTGGCGCATCAGGCTGCCGCTCCTGCTGCCGTCCCTCACGGCGGCCGCCGGGCTCTGCTTCGCCCTGTCCATGGGCGAGCTGAGCGCCACGATGATGCTCTACCCGCCGGACTGGACGCCCCTTCCGGTGCAGATCTTCGCGGCCACCGACCGCGGCTCGCTCTTCACCGGGGCCGCCGTCGCCGTGGTCCTGATGGCGACGACCCTGCTCGTGCTGTTCGCGGTCTCCCGCATCCGCACCAGGGCCTCCTACCGCTGACCTCCCCCGCTCCGACACGTCTTCCAGGAGATACGACTCCCATGCGCAAGAAGCACCTCACGCCGATGGCCGCCGTCACGGGCGCGCTCGCCCTCA
This sequence comes from Streptomyces sp. 840.1, assembly GCF_003751445.1. Taxonomy (NCBI): domain Bacteria; kingdom Bacillati; phylum Actinomycetota; class Actinomycetes; order Kitasatosporales; family Streptomycetaceae; genus Streptomyces; species Streptomyces sp. 840.1. Next base: position 3,560,364 of record NZ_RJUU01000001.1, read on the forward strand.
CCGCCTCGCTGTCCGCCTGCGGCGGCTCGTCGGCCGCCTCCGACGAGAAGACCGTCACCGTCTACAGCGCCGACGGGCTCAAGGGCGAGAACGGCGACGGCTGGTACGACAAGGTCTTCAAGGACTTCGAGAAGAAGACCGGCATCAAGGTCGAGTACGTGGAGGGCGGCTCCGGCGAGATGGTGCAGCGCGCCGTCCGCGAGAAGACCAACACCCAGGCCGACGTACTGGTCACCCTCCCGCCGTTCATCCAGCAGGCCGACTCCAAGGGCCTCCTCCAGGCGTACGAGCCGGCCGGTTCCGACCAGGTGGCGAGCGCCGACAAGGCGGCCGACGCCAAGTGGACCTCCGTCGTCAACAACTACTTCGGCTTCATCCACAACACCAAGGAGCTGAAGACCCCGCCCGCCACCTGGGAGGAACTGCTCGACGGGAAGTACAAGGAGAAGGTCCAGTACTCCACCCCCGGCGTCGCCGGTGACGGCACCGCCGTACTCATCAAGGCCATGCACGACTTCGGCGGCAAGGAGCCGGCGATGGCCTACCTGAAGAAGCTCCAGGCCAACAACGTCGGCCCGTCCGCCTCCACCGGCAAGCTCGCGCCCAAGGTCGACAAGGGCGAACTGCTGGCCGCCAACGGCGACGTCCAGATGAACTACGCCCAGTCCAAGGACATGCCCAACCTCGGCATCTGGTTCCCCGCGAAGGCCGGTTCGAAGCCCACCACCTTCGCCCTTCCCTACGCCGCCGGCCTGGTCAGCAAGGCCCCGCACAGCGCCAACGGCAAGAAGCTGCTCGACTTCATGCTCGCCGAGCAGGCCCAGAAGGACGTCAGCGCGGTCGGCGGCGGCTTCTCCGCCCGCAAGGACATCGAGGCGACCGACGCCAACGCGGTCGCGCTGGCGAAGCTGATGGAGGGGGTCGAGGTCTTCGAGCCGGACTGGTCGGACATCGCGGCCGACCTCGACTCGTACGTGGACGCGTGGAAGTCGGCCACCGGCAGCTGACCGTTCCGGGACGGTTCACCCCCGGGGTCTGGACCTCCGATGGATTATCGCGAAAAGATAACGGGTCTGGACCCACGTTCGACTCCGCGCAATCCGGCGGGGAGTCGAACGCCTTCCCCGTGTGCCCCCACCACTTCGACGGAGGATTCCCGTGAGCTCAGCCATGTCCCGCCGCACGCTCCTCATGAGCGCGGCCGCCATCGCCGCCGCAGCGCCGCTCGCCACCGCGGCGACCGCCCGCGCGGCGGCCCGCACCCCCAAGGTCCTGGTCATCGGCCTGGACGGCGCCCTGCTGAACAGGATCAAGGACGCTGACGCACCCCACCTCGACGCACTGATGGCGGCCGGACTCACCTCCGTCAGCCCGCTCTACGCCGACCCGATGGCACCCACCCTGTCCGGCCCCGGCTGGTCCACGGTCATCACGGGCGTCTGGCCCGACAAGCACCGCGTCAAGGACAACGCCTTCACCGGCAACGACTTCGCGCGCTACCCCGACTTCCTCACCCGGATCGAGACGGCGAAGCCCGCGCTCTCCACGTACGCCGTGGCCTCCTGGAACCCGGTCACCGACACGATCTTCTCCGCGAAGGTCGACACCCGCGTCTCCACCCCGGACGCCGAGTACGACACCGGCACCACCAGCCGGGCCGCCGCCGAGCTCTCCGGCGGCAACCGGGACGCGGTCTTCGTCCACCTCGACAACGTCGACCACGCCGGCCACAGCTACGGCGCCGCCAGCACCCAGTACCTGGACGCGATCCACGGCGTCGACACCCAGGTCGGCCAACTGGTCGCGGCGGTGAAGGGCCGGGCCGGCTACGGCTCCGAGGACTGGCTCATCATGATCACCGCGGACCACGGCCACACCGACGCCGGCGGCCACGGCGGGGCCAGCGCGGCCGAGCGGCAGACCTTCCTCATCGCGGCCGGCGGCGGCATCACCGCAGGCTCGACCCGCTACGACATCAAGATGCCCGACGTCGCGGTCTCCGCCCTCGCCCACCTCGGCATAGCCGTCGACCCGGCCTGGGGGCTCGACGGGCGGCCGCTCCAGCAGCCGTCCCCCGACGCCTTCGACGCGCTGCGCCCGCAGCTGCGGACCCGGGCCGACGAGACGGGCATCGGAGCCTCCGTCCTCGGCTTCACCCACACCCCGCCCGCCGGGTGGACGGTCGACAACAGCGCGATGGGCACCGGCGGCGTCACCGAATGGCGCGGCTGGACCTTCACCACCGACGAGTTCTGGACCGCCGCCGAACGCGGCCAGTGGCGCGAGAACAACGTCCGGGCCCGGAACGTCTTCGCGGTCGCCGACGGCGACGAATGGGTCGACAAGAGCTACACCGGCACCTTCGACTCCACCCTGATCAGCCCCGCCTGGCCGGTCACCGGCGGCCGCACCGCCACCCTCGCCTACACCACCCACTACCGCCAGGAGGCCCCGCAGAAGGGCGAGGTGCTCGTCTCCTACGACGGCGCCGCACCCGTCGCCGTGAAGACCTACACCTCGGACACCGTCTCCAGGAGCGAGTCGCTCGCCCTCCAGGTCCCGGCCGGAGCCTCCACCGCGCAGGTCCGATTCCGGTACACAGGGGGAAACAACTGGTTCTGGGCGGTCGACGGTGTGAGGATCACGTCCGGCTGATCCGCGGCCGCGGCCGGACCTCTGAGGAAGGACCCCCTAAAATCGGGTACGCCGGCGCTGCACAACGCGGTGCCGCCGGCGCCCCGCACCCGGCGTACGGCACATCAGGAGTCCCGCATGGCAGAGCGCAAGCCGATCTCGTCCTGGCTCACCGACATGGACGGAGTCCTCATCCACGAGGGGACCCCGATCCCCGGCGCGGACGCCTTCATCAAGCGGCTGCGCGAATCCGGGCTGCCCTTCCTGGTCCTCACCAACAACTCCATCTACACCGCGCGCGACCTGCACGCCCGGCTCAACCGGATGGGCCTCGACGTGCCCGTCGAGAACATCTGGACCTCCGCGCTCGCCACCGCCCAGTTCCTGGACGACCAGCGGCCCGGCGGTACGGCGTACGTCATCGGTGAGGCCGGGCTGACCACCGCACTGCACGACATCGGCTACGTCCTCACCGACCACGAGCCCGACTACGTGGTGCTCGGGGAGACCCGTACCTACTCCTTCGAGGCGCTCACCAAGGCCATCCGGCTGATCAACGGCGGCGCCCGCTTCATCTGCACCAACCCGGACGAGACGGGCCCGTCCGCCGAGGGCCCGCTGCCCGCCACCGGGTCCGTCGCCGCCCTCATCACCAAGGCCACCGGCAAGGCCCCGTACTTCGCGGGCAAGCCCAACCCGCTGATGATGCGCACCGGGCTCAACGCGATCGGCGCCCACTCCGAGTCCAGTGCCATGATCGGCGACCGGATGGACACCGACGTGCTGGCCGGTCTGGAGGCGGGCATGCAGACGTTCCTGGTGCTCACCGGGCTCACCACGGTCGCGGACATCGACAGGTATCCGTTCCGGCCGTCCACCGTCGTCGACTCCATCGCCGACCTCGTGAACCTCGTCGACCTGGGCTGATCACGGGCGGGGGGACGGCGCTGCGGCCCCGTCCCCCCGCACACCCGACCGGCCCAGTGCCGGGACCCCTGCGGATGCGGAAACGCGCCGCACGCGTGAACCTTCCATAAGGAGGTTCACGATGCGTTCAATACCCCTCACGTTCTGTGCCGCCGCAGCTGCTGCGGCGACCCTGATGCCCGCTTCCGCCGCACTGGCCAATTCCGGTTCGGACCACGACCAGGACTCGCGGTCCCGGGCCACCCTCTCGGTCTCCCCGTCCTCCATCGCTCCGGGCGGCGAGGTCGACCTGGAGGTCGGCGGCTGCAAGGGCAAGGAGGCCAAGGGGAACTCCGAAGCCTTCGTCTCCGAGGCGCGCTTCTCGCCCGGTGACGACCGGACGCTCTTCGCGGAGGCCCGGATCCGCTCCGACGCCGAGCCCGGCGAGTACGACATCCAGGTGGTGTGCAAGGACGACCGGCACACCAAGGTGTCCGGCGTCGTCACCGTCGTCCACCGCAACCGGCCCATGCCGGTCGCCCCCGTCCGCGCGGGCGGCGGCGGCACCGCCGTGCTCGCCGACCAGGCTGCCCAGCAGGAGGGCCCCGGCACCGTCCACGCGCTGGTCGGCCTCGCCCTGGCCGCCGTGGCCGCCGTCGCGGTCGCCTTCCGCAGCGCGCGCCGCCGCCGCCCGGCCGTCGACTGACATGTCGTCCTCGGACCGCTCGACGGGGCACGGCAGGCTGCTCACCGGAGTGGCCTGGGCCGTGCTCCTGCTGGGCCTGTGGCTCTGGGGCCGGGGCATCACCGACGGCTCCGGCATCGGCTCCGCCCCGACCACCGGGGACGTCGCCGCGGTCGGACGCCCGCTCGGCGTGCCGCTGCCCCCCGCGCACGACCCGATCAAGGGCGTGACGCCGCGGAGCGTGGAGATCCCGTCGATCGGCATCCGGGCCCCCGTTGTCTCCCGGGGCCTGGACGGGGACGGCGCGATCGAACCGCCGTCGTTCGACACGCCCCAGACCGTCGGCTGGTACGGCAGCGGCACCGAGCCCGGCGCCAAGGGGCCGGCGCTGTTCGTCGGCCACGTCGACACCGAGACCAAGCCGGCCGTCTTCTACGGGCTCAGCGCGGCCCGCCCCGGCGCCAAGGTCGAGGTGACCCGGACCGACGGCACCGTCGCGGAGTTCACCATCGACGACGTCCAGGTCTTCACCCGGGCCCGCTTCAACGCCCAGAAGGCCTACGGGCCCCGCAAGGACGGCCGGGCCGAACTCCGGCTGATCACCTGCGGCGGCACCTACGACCGCGCCTCGCACTCGTACACCGCGAACGTGGTCGTCTCGGCGTATCTGACCGGCGAGGAGTCGGCGGAGAAGGCTGCGGAGAAAGCCGAGAAGGCCGCGAAGGAGCCGGCGTAGCGGGGCGGGCCCGTGGTCCCGGGGGTACACGGCCCGGCCGGCCGCCCGGTGTTCCGGGCGCCGGCCGGGCCGGTCCTCGACCGCGGGGCGCGGGCCGCGGGAGTGGCCCGGCGCGGACACGGGAGGTCGGTGGCGTCCACGTCCGCCGCACGTCCACTGTAGGACGCCGAACTCGACTCGCCCAGCTGCTTTCTGACGGTACGTCGATAACCAGTCACGCTCCGCGCCCGGCCAAGTCGGGCAGAGCGTGGTGAACCCGCCGTAACGGCTCGTCGGTGATGTGGTGCGGGGCCGGGCCGCTCCCGGGCGCTGTGCCAGGATGGGCGGCGATGCGACGGGGAACGCCGGACTGGAACTAAGGGGAGTGGATGTACGGCAGCCACAACGGCCGGTTCGGTATGCGGGGAGCGGGTGCGGCCGTGCTCGGCGCGGCGCTGCTGCTCGCCGGATGTTCGTCCTCCGGTGACGGCGGGGACGAGCAGGGTTCCGGCGGGAAGAACCCGGCGGCCGTCGGCCAGCAGCCCAAGGGCACCGACCCGTACTGGGTCAACCCCGACGGGAACGCCGCCCGGCAGGTCGCCCGGTACACCGGGGACGGCAACGCGAAGGACGCCGGCCTGGTCCGGAAGATCGCGGGGCAGCCGGTCGGCGAGTGGATCGGCCCGGACAGCCCGGAGGCCGAGGCCAAGGGTTTCACGGAGGCCGCGGCGAAGGCCGACCGCGAGGCGCTGCTGGTCCTCTACAACATCCCGCACCGCGACTGCGGACAGTTCTCCAAGGGCGGCGCCGCCGACGGCGACGCCTACCGGGCCTGGCTGGAGGGCGTCGCCAAGGGCATCGGCGACCGGGGCGCCACGGTGATCCTGGAGCCGGACGCGGTGCTGCACCTGGTCGACGGGTGCACCCCGCAGGAGTTCCACGAGGAGCGCTACGACCTGCTCAAGGGCGCGGTGGAGCGGCTGAAGAAGCTGGCCGGCACCAAGGTCTACCTGGACGCGGGCAACGCGGGCTGGCACACGCCGGACGCGCTCTTCCAGCCCCTGCGCCGGGCGGGCATCGACAAGGCCGACGGCTTCGCGGTGAACGTCTCCAACTTCCAGACCACCGACGTCAGCAAGGACTTCGGCAAGCGGCTGTCCGCGAAGGTGGGCGGCAAGCCGTTCGTCATCGACACCAGCCGCAACGGCAACGGGCCGTACACCGGCGGCGATCCCGCGAAGAGCTGGTGCAACCCGCCGGGACGGGCCCTGGGTGAGACGCCGACGACGTCCACGGGCGACGAACTGGTCGACGCCTACCTCTGGATCAAGCGCCCGGGGGAGTCCGACGGCGACTGCCGGGGCGGCCCGAAGGCCGGCGACTGGTGGCCCGAGTACGCGCTGGGCCTGGCCCGCAGCACCGGATAGGAGCGGACCGCCCCCGTCCGGTGCCGCGTCGGGCGCCTACGGCACCTCGACCCACGTCCCCTCGGACGGCGTGCCCTTGCCGTCGGTGACGAAGAGCATGTACCAGCCGGACGGCACCAGCGCCCGGTTCTCCGGCACCGTCACCGAGATCCCGCCGTCCGTCTTCTTCAGGTCCAGGGCCACCGACCGCTGGTCCGTGTCCGTGACGTGGGTGACCGCGCTCGGCCGCATCAGCTTCGCGGACTTGATGTCCGCCGCCTGGTTCGTGGTGAACATCGCCGTACCGCCGCGCTTGATCTCCTTGGGCCCGGCGGTCAGTTCGGGACGCGAGTCGCGGTAGAGGTAGGGCGGGGTGTAGATCTCGATGCGCTGCTCGAAGACGCCGGGCCGGGTGTTCGCCTTGTCGGAGTAGAGCGAGTCCGAGCCGAAGATCATCACCCGGCCGTCGGGCAGGAGCACCGAGCCGGAGTGGTAGTTGCGGCCCACCGCCGGGTCCGCGACCCGCTCGTACGTGTCCGTCTTGGCGTCGTAGAGCCGCGCCTGCAGGACGTTGGAGCCGCCGCGGCCCCGGTAGTCGTTGGAGCCGCCGGTGACCAGCAGCGAGTCGTCCGGGAGCAGGGACGCGCTGGGGTAGCGGGTGCCTTCGTCCAGGGACGCGCCGTCCTTGAACTTCGGGTCGGCGTCCTGGAGGTCGACCAGCCGGGACTTCTCGCTGGACTTGTCGGACTCACCGACGCCGCCGCCGCCGATCACCATGAACTTCTCGTCCTGGGCCGGGGGCAGCCGCACGGTCGTCGAGGTCTCCATCTGGTCCGGGTCGCTCAGGCCGGGGATCTTGGTGAACTTGTTCGTCGCCAGGTCCCAGACGCCGGGCGCGCGGCCGACGGTGGCGGGGCCGTAGCCCGCGTTCGAGCCGGAGTAGAAGAGCTTGCCGTCGTTGAGGAGGAAGACCGCCGGATAGGTGGGGAACTTCCGGACGATGCCGGTGTACGACCACTTCCTGGTCTTCGGGTCGTAGACCTCGTCCTTGCCGGGCACGATCTGGCCGATCTCGTCCAGGCCGGACATGGCGAGGACCTTGCCGTCCTTGAGCGTGGTCAGCGTCGGGTACCAGCGGGCCTCGTTCATCGGGTCGACGGTGATGTACTTCTCCGCCACCGGATCGAATTCGAAGGCCTCCCGGATGCCCTGGAAGTCCTTCTTGTCCAGGGCGAGCTTCTGGGCGATCCCGTACACGTTGCGGGTGTCCGAGCCGGACAGGCCGGCTATCCGGTAGTTGTCCTCGGTGCCCGTTTCGTACTTCGTACCGGACTTCTGCGCCTCGACGTAGATCCGGCCGAGCCCGGGGTCGTTGCGCAGGAAGGCTCCGGTGTTCTTGTCGAAGACCTTCTTGGCCTTCTCCACCAGCACGGGGTCCTTGGTGACGAAGGTCTTCCCGTTGGTCTTGCCGGTGAATCTGGTGCCCGCCGGAAGCGTGATCGGCTTGTCCGGGTCCTCGTTGTGGACGATCATCAGGCCGCCGGCCTTGGTGACGTCGCCCTTGAGCTTCTCGTACTGCTTCGTGCCGCCGGCTATGAGCAGCTTGCCGTCCGGGAGCTGGGTGTGACCGGCGCAGAACATGTCCTTGGGCGTCGGTATGTTCTTGAACGCGTTGGTCTTGGGGTCCCACAGCACCGAGCGGAAGCTCTTCGCGTCGAAGTTCTTCTGGTTGTTGCCCGAGCCCGCGACCAGCAGCACCTTGCCGGTGTGCAGCAGCGCCGCGTGGATCGTGTTGATCTTGTACTCGGAGGGGATGTCCAGGAAGTCCCAGTGGCCGTTGGTGGCCTTGTAGCCGGCCTGGTTGATCTTGTAGTCGTGGTAGCGGTCGGTGCTGAAGCGGTACAGCCACGGCCCGTTCGCTCCCGCGAGCGCGAGGACGACCGCCGTACTGATCGCCATGCGGCGGGTACGGCGGCTCGGACGGTACTTCATGGTTTACGTCCCCCAAGGGCGATCTGCATGGTCTGTTCGTTCCCGGCCCAGCCGGTGTTCTCCTGGCGGGCGTCCTGGTGCCCGGCGGGCGGGCCGCTCGGCGGCGGTGGCTCCGCACGGCGCTTCTTCTTCTCCGCCCGTACGGTGTACCGCCAGCCGAAGACCGGCGCCGCGGTGATCAGCAGCGCCAGTGCCGCCCAGGTGAGCATCGCGGGATGGCTGTGGCCGAGGACGAAGGACGCCACGATCGAACCGGCGAAGACCAGGATGAAGAAGAGGTGGATGCGGAAGGTCCCGAAGAGGGTGTCCGGGCTGGAGGAGTCGCCCTTGGGCGTGACCACGAACGAGCTCTTGCGGCGCAGCACGGCGTCCATCAGCGAGCGGGCGTAGATCGGCGCGGAGAGCGCCGACATCATCATGCCTGCCAGCCCGCCGGAGCCCTCGGGCTCGTGCGGCGAGACGTTGTGCCGGCGGTTCCAGATGTACAGCCCGATCTGGAGCGCGGAGGCGTTGCCGTACAGCATCATCCAGACGACCGGGTCGATCTGCACGCCCGAGGCGCCCATGCCCAGGAACAGGGCGCAACTGAGGGCCGCCAGGATCCAGTTCATGGCGGACATCGGGTAGAAGATGATCATCATGGTGTAGTTGAAGAGCTTGCCCGCGGGCAGCGAGAAGAAGCCCTTCCAGTACTGCTTGAGGATCGTCTCGTACGTCCCGCGCGACCAGCGCAGCTGCTGGGTGAAGAAGTCGGTCCACGCGGTCGGGCCCTCGCCCACGGCCAGTACGTCCGGGGTGTACACCGAGCGCCACTTGCGGCCGGTGCGCGGGTTGCGGGCGCGGTGCATCTCGAAGCCGGTCGCCATGTCCTCGGTGATCGAGTCGTACAGGCCGCCGATCTGCTTGAGGGCCGAGATCCGCACCGCGTTGCTGGTGCCGACGAACATCGGGGCGCCGTAGCGGTTGCCCGCGCGCTGGATCAGCGCGTGGAAGAGGAACTGCTGGGACTCGGCGGCCTTGGTGACGAAGGTGTCGTAGTTGCCGTACACCTGCGGGCCGATGACGAAGCCGACGTCCGGGTCGCGGAAGTAGCCGAGCATCCGCTCCAGGTAGTTGGGCATGGGTACGTGGTCGGTGTCGACCGATGCGAAGAAGTCGTAACCGTCACCGTGCGCGTCGAGCCAGGCGTTGTAGTTGCCGTGCTTGGTCTTCGCCCGGTGCGGGCCCTTGGCCTGGTTCCAGTGCGCCACGCCCTTGCGGGAGAAGTGGTGCACCCCGAGGCGCCGGCAGACCTCCTTGACGGCCGGGTCGTCGCCCTCGTCGAGCAGCCAGACGTGCATCAGGCCGCGGTGGCGGATGCGGACGGCGGCCTCCAGCGTCTTCGTCACCATCTCCAGGGGTTCCTTGCCCGGGACGAAGGAGGTGAGGAAGGCGACCCTGGTGCCGTTCTCCGGCACGACCGGCACCGGATCGCGCGCGACCAGGGTGGCGTGTGCGTTGGACAGCACGTTCAGGGTGCGGAACAGCTCGATCAGGCCGATCGACACCAGCATCACGATGTCGAGGATCAGCAGCGTGTCGTTTCTGAGGTTCGGGTCGCGCTGCGTCCAGTGCTCCGGCTGCATCAGCCAGGCGAACAGGCCGAGCGAGACGAGCGGTGCGGCGCCCAGCAGGAGCGCCGCGCGTATCCGGTGCGGCTCCTGGGAGAGGAGCGAGCGGTAGCGGACGGTGTACGGCTTGGCCGGATCGGGCTGGGTCAGTGGCCCGGCGAGCCGGCTGTAGTGCTCGTAGTCGTAGCGTGGCAGCGCCTTCTTCGGACGCCGGCTGTAGCCCCCGGTCCGGAGCTTCGGGGGTATCCGAAGCTGCGTGGTCCGGGAAGGGTCGTCGTTGTTCGGCCGGGCGCCTGGCGGCGTCGACGTCATGGGTCATCCCCCTGCACGCAGGCGGGGCTGCGCGGTCGGTCGGTCCTTTCGCCTGCCGCGTGCCCCCCTGGAACGCGACCGACGGCTCAGTGGTGGGCCACCCTTCCAGAGACACGGAACGGCGCCCTTCCGGTTGCATGATGCCTGCCCGGCGTTTGCTCATGTGCGAGGCCCCCACCTCGCACCGCACACAACCGGAACATCCCCCTCTAATGCCCCCAACTGCCCGGTTCGTCGGTGTGGTTGGTACCGACGACCCTCAGACAGGTTGGCCGACACGGCTCGTGACCGCAAGGGTGAAACAGACTATTAACCGCTCATACGCACGATTTGAGGGGCCCTTGCGGCGAGAGAATGCGGGGGCGTAGCAGGGGGTAATTGGGGTGCCCGCAAAGGGGGCCCGCGCCTCCCGGTGACCAACTGATTACTGTGCGTCGGGCATGGGCAGACTGTGCGTGAGCAAAGAATTCACTGTGCGGCACCTGTGCGAGATGCCGGAGAACGGGCCGGGGGTTGGGCCGGGAACAGTCAAGGCCCCCTCACGCGTGGTGAGGGGGCCTTGACTTTGCGTGCGCCGCCAGGGACTCGAACCCCGGACCCGCTGATTAAGAGTCAGCTGCTCTAACCAACTGAGCTAGCGGCGCCTGCTGACCTGGAGAACTCTACCCGATCCGGGGTGGTGCTCCCGACCATTTCCGGCCCGTCCCGGCCTGTCGGATGGTCGTTTTTTCTCTTCTATCCGTCAAAATGCGATATGTCAGGAGAGTTGAGACACTGACGCCCGTACAGATGCTCCCAAAGATCTTGACAACTGCGGAGGGAATCGCATGACTGTGCCGGCCTTCGAGGAGTACGTGCCCGCCATCGACTGCACCTGTGCGGGGTGCGCCGTACAACGACGAACCGCGGCCTCGGCGCTGCCGACGCGGCAGGGAGGACATCCGGCCGCGCACGGCGCGCGGCGCGCGCTGGTGCTGGTCACCGCCGCCGGGGTGGTGCTGAGCGCCGGCCTGGCGGAAGCCGCGACGGCGGCGGCCGACCCCGCCCCGGTGACCGATCCGGCCCTGCCGGCCGACCCGGAACCGGGGGCCGGTCCGGCTCCGGCCGCCGGGGCGGTGCCGGTGGAGGCGGCCCTGGCCGAGCCGGGGGACGCGGCCGATCCGGCCGACCCCGGACCGGAGAGTCCGCAGGGCGGGCCCGGCCCGTTGCAGGGGGCGGGGGCCTCCGGCCCGCCCGCCTCCCAGACGGGCACGCCCGCGCTGCGCAAGACCAGCCGGGCCGACATCATCAACCGCGCGAAGAAGTGGATCGGCGCGCAGGTCCCGTACAGCATGAGCAAGTACTGGTCGGACGGGTACCGGCAGGACTGCTCCGGCTATGTGTCGATGGCCTGGAACCTGCCGGGGAACGAGTGGACCGGCAGCCTCGCCTCGTACGGGACGCGGATCGCCCGGGAGGATCTCCAGCCCGGCGACATCCTGCTCTTCCACAACCCGGCCGACCCCTCGAAGGGCTCGCACGTCACGATCTTCGGCGGCTGGTCGGACTACACCCACACCCATTACACGGCGTACGAGCAGACCACGCCGCACACCCGCAAGCAGACGACGCCCATGGCGTACTGGTCCAACTCGGGCAGCTACGTCGCCTACCGGTACAAGGGGCTGAGCACCGGGACCGGCGGCAGCGGCTCGACGACGACGTTCCCGGGGGCCGGGAAGTTCGGCCCGGGTGCCGACAACGCCTACGTCACCCAGCTCGGCAGACTGCTCGTCGCCCGGGGCGGCAAGCGCTTCTACAAGGTCGGCCCCGGGCCCGCCTGGGGCAGCGCCGACCGGCAGGCGACCGAGGCGTTCCAGAAGGCCCAGGGCTGGAAGGGCAAGGAGGCCGACGGCATCCCGGGACCCGACACCTGGCGCCTGCTGACCGGCGGCACCGGCCATGACATCCCGGCGGCCGGCGGAAGCGGCCGGGGCGGCTCGAAGGCGGTGCCCGCCTTCCCCGGCCGGGGCTATTTCCGGTCGGGTCAGTCCAACAGCCATGTCGACAGGCTCGGGAAACAGTTGGTGAAGAAGGGATACGGCAAGTACTACCTGTCGGGCCCCGGACCCCGGTGGACCGAGGCGGACCGGCGCAATGTCGAGGCCTTCCAGAAGGCCCAGGGCTGGCGGGGTGCGCAGGCCGACGGCTATCCGGGTCCGGAGACCTGGCGGCGACTCTTCGCGTGACACGACGCACATGACGGAGGCGGGAATGCGATCCACGGTGCCGGACAGCTCCGGGAACCAGGGACACGGACAGAGCGGACAGAACGGGGCCCCGGACAGTCCGGAGTACGGCGAGGAGAGGTACGGGGCGCTCCCGGTGCGGGAGTGGGCCGCGCCGGACGGGGCGCCGGCCGAGGCCGGGCCCTACGACTGGTCGGCGCCGGAACCGGCTCCGCGAGCGAGAGAGGGCGAGGGGGCGGGGGCGGACGGCCGGGCCGGTCCTGTCGCCCGGTCCGGGCCGGACTCCGTGGTCGACCTGGTACTCGACCTGACGCCCGGCACGGGCGAACGCGGGGGCTCGGCCTTCGGCGCCACCTCGGCATCGGTGTCGGTCCCGGGCGCGGCCCCGGCGCCGCCTTCGGGGGCGGCCGCCGGTCCGGAGCGGCGCGAGGACGTACGCGATCAGGGGGAGTCCGGGCAGCCGGCCCTCGCGGTGAGCCCGTTCCTTCCCGGCCCCGGGCTCGCCCCGGCCCGCCGGGACCTCGGGCCCTCCCTCTCGCTGTCCTTCGGCGACGGCGACACGGGCGAGCTGCACACCGAGGTGCGGGTGGACACCGGGCGCCGGCACTCGGTCATCGCCAACGAGCGCACCGCCTCGATCCCCGTGCACCTGCTCTTCCGCGACGACCCCGAGGCCGCCTCGGACGCCGCCGCACTGCCCGCCGCCGTCGTGCGCAGGGCGGCCGGGAGCGAGCAGCCGGCCGGTGTCCGGCGGCCGCCGGTGCCCAGGTCCCCGCAGGTGCGGCCCTCCACCAGGCCCGCGCCGGTCGCGGACCCGAGGCTGAACGAACGGCCCGGCCCCGCGCTGCCGGGCTGGGCCGCGCTGCTCGCCGCTCTCGGCGGACTCGCCGCGGCGGGCGGGGTCCTGTGGTGGACGGGCGCGCTGCCGGGCGGGGTGCTGTCCCGGTTCGGGCTCGGCCCGCGCCCCTACGACGGCATCGGCCTCGACGCCTGGGCGGCGCTCGCGCTGCTGCTCACCGGGGTGCTCTTCGCGCTCGGCGGGCTGACCCGGGGCCGGGTCGGGTACGCCTGGGTGCTCACCCTCTTCGGCCAGTACCGGGGCAGCGTGCGGCGCACCGGGCTGATGTGGGTCAGCCCGCTGCTGCTGCGCCGCCGGGTCGACGTACGGCTGCGGCACTGGCGCAGTGAACCGCTGCCCGCGGTGGACGCGAACGGCACGGCCCTGCGGGTCGTCGTCCTCGTCGTGTGGCGGGTCGAGGACACCGTGCGGGCGACCCTGGGCATCGCGGACCACGAGGAGTACCTGCGGGAGCAGGTCGAGGCGGCGATGGCCCGGGTGCTGTCCCAGCTCCCCGCCGACGCCTTCCACGAGGACGCCCACACCCTGCGCAACGCCGAGGCCGTCGGGGACGCGCTGACCAGGATGCTGAAGGCGGACTGCGAGCCGGTCGGCATCGAGGTGTACTCGGCGCAGCCGACCGGGATCGAGTACGCGCCGGAGGTGGCCGCGGCCATGCAGCGGCGCCGGATCGCGGCCATCGACGCCAAACACCGCGACAGCGTGCTGACTTCGGTGGTGGACGCGGTGGACGACACCGTCAGCCGGCTGACCGCCCGGGGTCTTGTGGAGCTCGACGACTACGAACGGAAGTCACTGGTGAAGGACTTGACCGTTGCCTTCTACACCGGACGCGGTGGTGGGGACAGCGCCTGAAGCGGTCCGCAGCGCCGTGCGGAGCGAACCGGAATCCAACTCCCATTGGTCTGGACATGTTCATGATCCGTCAATAATCTAGGCCTTGGTCTAGACCGCACGACACGCGCGCAGCAGTGCTCATGGAACCTCCCCCACGTATCCGAGGAGCGTCAGCAATGCGTAAGAAGACAGGTGTGGCCCTGGTGAGCCTCGCGGTGGCGGGCGTCTCGATGTTCGCGACGAGCAGCGCCAGCAGCCACGGCTACACCGACAACCCCATCAGCCGTCAGAAGCTCTGTGCCAACGGCACGGTGACCGGCTGCGGCAACATCCAGTGGGAGCCGCAGAGCGTCGAGGGCCCCAAGGGCTTCCCGGCGGCCGGCCCCGCCGACGGTGCGATCTGTTCCGGTGGCCACGGCGAGTTCGCGCAGCTCGACGACCCGCGCGGCGGCAACTGGCCCGCCACCCACGTCACCGCAGGTCAGGGCTTCAGCTTCCGCTGGCAGTTCACCGCCCGCCACGCCACCACGGACTTCCGCTACTACATCACCAAGAACGGCTGGGACCCCACCAAGCCGCTCAAGCGCTCCGACCTGGAGTCGCAGCCCTTCATGACGGTGCCGTACAACAACCAGCAGCCGCCCGCCACGCTGACCCAGCAGGGCACCATCCCCACCCAGAAGACCGGGAAGCACATCATCCTGAGCGTCTGGAACATCGCGGACACGGCCAACGCGTTCTACTCGTGCTCCGATGTTCAATTCTGACGCTTAGTCAGTTACCGTGCGGCGCCATGAGGAGCGCAGGCACCGTCGCGGAGCTCGTACAGCGCCAATGGGGCGACCACCGGCCGGGACTGAGGCACGAGGACACCGTCCTCAGTCATCATCAGGTCGCCTCGGGCGCTGCCGCACGGGCTGCGCTCCTGGCGGATCTGCTGCCGGCGGGCAGCGAACCGCACCTCGGGGTGCTGCTCGACAACACCCCGGAGTTCCCGCTCTGGCTGAGCGCGGCGGCCCTGGCCGGGGCCGCCGTCGCCGGCATCAACCCCACCCGTCGCGGCGCCGAACTGGCCCGCGACATCACGCACACCGAATGCCGGGTGCTGATCACCGAGCGCTCCCGCCTCCCGCTGCTCGACGGCCTGGAACTGCCGGGCGTACGGGTGCTGGTCACCGACACCGAGGCGTACGCCGCGCTGCTCGCCCCCTACGCCGGGGCCGAGCCGGGCGACACGGTCATCGCCCGCCCCGGGCCCGGAACCCGGATGCTGCTCTACTTCACCTCCGGCTCCACCGGCGCCCCCAAGGCCGCGCTCTGCACCCAGGGGCGCCTCGCCGCGGCCGGGCACTCGCTCGTCGAGCACTTCGGGACGGGCCGCGAGGACGTCCACTACATCTGCATGCCGATGTTCCACGGCAACGCGGTGATCGCCGACTGGGCGCCCGCACTGGCCGGCGGAGCCGCCGTGGCCCTGCGCCGCCGCTTCTCGGCATCCGCCTTCCTCTCCGACGTACGCGCCCACGGCGCCACCTACTTCACCTATGTCGGCCGCGCCGTGCAGTACCTGCTCGCCACCCCCGAGCGCCCCGACGACCGCGAGCACCCGCTTCGGATCGGCTTCGGCACCGAGGCGAGCGCGGTGGACGCCGCCCGGTTCCGGGAGCGGTTCGGGGTGCGGCTGGTCGAGGGCTACGGCTCCTCGGAGGGCGGCGCCGCGATCCAGCGGACCCCGGACACCCCGCCCGGCGCGATCGGCCGGGCCGCGGACCGGGACGACCTCGCGGTCGTCGACCCCGTGACCGGCCGGGAGCGGGTCGCCGCGGTCTTCGACGAGGGCGGGAAGCTGCTCAACGGCGCCGCCGCGATAGGGGAACTCGTCAACCGGGGCCGGACCCCCTTCGAGGGCTACTGGCGCAACGAGGAGGCGGACGCCGCCCGGGTGCGCGGCGGCTGGTACTGGACCGGCGACCTCTTCTTCCGCGACCCCGACGGCTTCCTCTACTTCGCCGGCCGCACCGAGGACCGGCTCCGCGTCGACAGCGAGAACCTGGCCGCCGCGATGATCGAGAACATCCTCGCCCGCTGGGCGGACGCGGCGGCCGTGGCGGTCTACGCGGTGCCCGACCCGGTCGCGGGGGACCAGGTCATGGCGGCGCTGGCACTGCGCGAGGGGGCCCGGTTCGATCCGGCCGCCTTCGCCGCCTTCCTCCGCGACCAGCCCGACCTCGGTACGAAGATGGCGCCCCGGTTCGTACGGATCGTGCCCACGATGCCCGTGACCGCGACGAACAAGGTGCACCGGGTCGGGCTGCGCCTGGAGGGGTTCCGGGCCGGGGCCGATGTGTGGTGCCGGGACCGGGAGGGTGTCTACGTACCGTTCGGGGAGAAACAACTGACTGCCCTCACAGTTGAGTTCGAGGAGCACGGTCGGGCCGGACTGCTGTCATCGGACGCCGGACGGGTCTGAGAGGACCGACTGCCGCAGCCGCGTCACCGCGAGGACGGCACCCGCCAGCAGGAGCAGCGCCCCCGCCACCGAGGCGTAACTCATGCTGTGCACGAAGGCCTCCCGGCCGAGCGAGATCAGTGAACCGTCACCGGTGGACAGCGCCCCCGGCAGCGTCTTGCGGGCCACGTCCGGCGCGGAGTCCGGCATCTGGGCGGCGTACACCGCGGTCGCCACCGCGCCGAGGAGGGCCATCCCCATCGCCCCGCCGAACTCCTGCCCGGTCTCCAGCAGGGAGGCGGCCGAACTCGCCTTCTCCGGCGGGCTGGTGGACAGGGCCAGGTCCGAGACGAGCGCCATGACGGTCACGATCCCACTGCTCATCACGGCCGATCCGACGAGCAGCAGCCACAGGGAGTCGGTGCCGGACAGGGCGAGGACGCCGAAGCCGGCCGCCGCGATGACGAAGCCGGCGCAGATGACCCGGCTCCGCTCGACCCGCTGGGCGACGGCCGTGGCGGCGGGTGCGGCCGCGCCGACCGCCAGCGACGGGGCCAGGCTCCACAGCGAGGCCTCCATCGTGCTCATGCCGAGCACCGACTGGAGGTACTGGGTGGTGAAGAAGGCGGAACCCATCATCGCGAAGGAGGCCAGCGCGTTCAGACCGATCCCGGCGGCGAAGCCGCGGCCCCGGAACAGCTCCCGGCTGATCATCGCGTCGTCGCGGCCGCGCTGCCGGCGGACGAAGAACCAGCCGATGACGAGCCCGGCGACGATGAGCACCGCGTTGCGCGTGTCCATACCGTGGGCGGCGGTCTCCTTGATCCCGTAGATGACCGGCAGCACCGAGCCCATCGACAGCGGCACGCTGAGGAAGTCGAAGCGGCCCGGCTTCGGGTCCTTGAACTCCGGGACCAGCACCGGCACCAGGATCAGCAGCAGCACCATCGCCGGCACGTTGATCAGGAAGACCGAGCCCCACCAGAAGTGCTCCAGCATGACGCCGCTGAGCACCGAGCCCAGGGCGATCCCGCCCGCCATGGCCCCGGACCAGATGCCGACGGCCCGGCTGCGCTGCCCCGCGTCGCGGAACATGTTGCGCACCAGGCCCATCGTCGACGGCATCAGGGTCGCACCGCCGATGCCCAGCAGGGCGCGGGCCGCGATGAGCATCTCCGGGGTGGTGGCGTAGGCGGCGCCGACCGAGGCCGTGCTGAAGGCGAGGGCGCCGATCATCAGCAGCTTGCGGCGGCCGATCCGGTCGCCGAGCGAGCCCATCGTGATGAGCAGGCCGGAGAGGGCGAAGCCGTAGACGTCGAAGATCCAGAGCTGCTGGGTGGCGCTGGGAGCGAGGTCCCGGTCGATGGACGGGATCGCGAAGAAGAGGACGGAGACGTCCATCGAGACGAGCAGGAGGGGGAGCAGCAGGACCACGAAGGCGGTCCATTCCTTGCGGCCGGCGCGCTCGCCGGGAGCCGTGGTGGTGCTCGAAGGTGTTGTCATGCCAGGAAATGTACAAGCGTATGAAACGCTTGTCTAGTACGGATGTGTAAAACGCTCGTACATCATCGCGGGCAGCACGAAACCGGCCTCGGAGGAGGCCGGTTGGGCGGGACCGGTGGGGCTGGGCGGTCGCGCCGGGCTCGTCAGCCGGCGGTGTCGAGCCGTACCTGCTCGATGCCTTCGTCCAGGAAGACGGACAGGTCCTGTGCCTCGGCGTGGACCGCCTCCCGCTCCTGGGTGGTGAGGGCGCGGAACGGGCTGACGTGGAGCCGGTGCTCGCGCACGGACCAGGTGGCGGCGACGCGGCCGTCGACGAGGACCGCGCGGTGGCCCGCGACGGACAGGCCGAGGTGAGGGGCGTCGATGATGCGGCTGCGGTCGTGGTAGCCGAGGATCGCGTTGTCGAAGGCGGGCAGGAAGCGGACGGGGGCCGGGGTGTCGGGGTCGGGCCGGGGCGCGTCCGGCAGGTCGAGCAGCTCGCGGCCGCGCTCGTCCCGGAAGGCGACGAGCTCCTCCCGGACGGCCTTGACGGCGGCGGGCAGGCCGGCGAGGCCGCACCAGGCGCGCAGGTCCGCGCTCGCGGCGGGCCCGTGGGCGGCGAGGTAGCGGCGCAGCAGCTGCTGCCCCACGGGGTCGCCGTCCCCGGCCTCCCCGGCGGGCAGCGGGGTGATGTCCTGCTCCAGCCAGGCGGCCAGCGGCAGGTTGCGCACCCCGGAGGTCCGGTGCCACAGGCCCCGGGGCGGGAGCTGGGCCATCGGGACGAGCGCGGCGACGAGCAGTTCGCCCAGGACGCGGCGCGGTGGACCGGGCCAGCGGTTCCGGACCTCCTGGACGAGTTCGGCCATGGTGCGGGGCTGCCGGTCGGCCATCACGGCGCGGCCGGCTGCGGCGAGCTCGTCCAGGTCGATCCCGGCCAGCTCGCTCCGGTAGGTGCCCAGCATGCGCTGGCGCAGCATGGCGTCGTGCCGGGCCCGCCAGGCGAGGGCGTCGTCGCGGGAGAGGAGGTGGACGGTGCGGCGCATCAGGTGGGTGCGCACCACCGCGCGGCCGGTCAGCGCGTCGTCCAGGTGCTCCGGCCGGAACCCGGTCAGCCGGGACCACAGCCCGGTGAACGGTTCCTGGGGCTCCTGCGCCTGCAGTCCGCACAGGTGGGCCACCGCCTCGGGGACGGACGCGTCGCTGCGGGCGAGCAGGTGCTGACGGGCGAGGGTGGCGCGGTTGAGGGCGCGGTTGTCGAGGACGGGCGTGGTGTTCTCAGGTTTCCGCTTCCGCATGGTGACCCGCTTCCGTGAGCTGCTGTACGTGACCGGTGCGCACGCCACGATGGCGGAGATAGCGGACAGAGCCTGTCCGCTCCTACGGAAAGTACGGATCTTGTGCCGAGGAGATGTCCGCAGGCGAGCTCGGAGCACGCCGGAAACGCACGAGGCGGCCCCGTTGACCGGAGACCGCCTCGTGCGTTGTCTGTGCGCCGCCAGGGACTCGAACCCCGGACCCGCTGATTAAGAGTCAGCTGCTCTAACCAACTGAGCTAGCGGCGCCTGCTGACTCGAAAATAATACCTGGTCCTCAGGGGTGCGAATGACAACCCCCGGCGGACCCGGGCCGCAGGCCCCCAGCCGGACAGGCCCCAGGTTCTGTCCGGCGGATCGCGGTCGGAGCTGTGTCGAGCAGCAGAGCCGGCTCCTCGCGACTTCCCGGCCAATCCGTGAAGCGTCTGCCGACAGGCCGCGCCGCGTCCCGAGCGGCGGCTCCAGGGGCCAGGTCGCTGCCGGGCCGGCACACGCTTCGATTGTCAGTGGGTCGTGTGAGGCTGTCCGAGACCCACCGTACGAATCACCGGAGTTCAGGTATGACGACCCCTTCGCCCATGACGGTCGCGGAATGGCGCGTGTTCCTCAGCGACTACAACGCCAGGCACATCAACTCGGACGAGGTCCGTGAGGCCATCGAGGAGCATCGGCAGGTCATCAGCAAGGAGCGGCTGGAGGCCGGGTGGGCCGGTGCCGAACCGGCGGGCGAGCAAGCGATCGTGGCCGCCGAGGAGCGGCTCGGGGTGAGGTTTCCTCCCTCGTACCGAAACTTCCTCCATGTCAGCGACGGCTGGGAAGACATCGGGTCTGTCAACCTGTTCCAGGTCGGCACGATCGGCTGGTTTGCCGACCTCGACGCCGAGCTCTTCGAAGAGTGGTCGGACCTCGACAGCTTCGAGGAGCAGCTCACCGTACTCAGGCGATGCCTGCTGGTCGGCGACGACGACGGCGGTAGCGGCTGCTACTGGCTGCTGCACGCCGACAGCATCGGGGACAACGGCGAGTGGACCGCGTATGTGTGGTGGCCCGGCGACGGTGACGACCCCGAGCCTCACCCCGACTTCGCCGCCATGGTGCGGGAAGCAGCGCATCCCTAGGCTGTTGACTGGCCGCTCGACCTCGTTGCGGCGCTCGTACACCTCGCCGTCGAAGCCAGTGGGCCGGCCGCCCTTGCTGCCGCGTCGTCGGCGGTTGGATCCGCCGGACAGAGCCTAGAGGGCCAGGGACAGCAGTACCGGTGCCGCGCGCCGGTTCAGGGTGTCCGCCGCCTCGCGCAGCCGGTGGGCGTCCTCGACGGGCAGTGAGAGCGCCAGGCATCCGGCCGACGCCCCGGCGGTCAGCGGCACCGCCGCGCACACCGTGCCGACCGCGTACTCCTGGAGGTCGAGCACCGGGACCGTCGCCGGCTGGCTGTCCAGCTTGGAGAAGAGGACCTGCTCGCTGGTGATCGTCCGCGAGGTCAGCCGCGCGGTCTTGTGCCGCGAGATGTGGTCGCGGCGGCCGTTCTGGTCCAGCTGGGTCAGCAGGCACTTGCCGATGGCCGAGGCGTGCGCCGCGGACCGGAAGTCCACCCACTCGTTGACCGCCGGGGTGTGCGGACCGTCGGCGTACTGGGTGACCCGGATCTCGCCGTCCACGTACCGGCTGATGTAGACCGCCGCGCCGACCGAGTCGCGCAGCTGCACCAGGGCCTGCTGGAGCCGGACCTCCACGGCCTGTCTGCGGGCCGCGCCGGAGCCGAGCAGCAGCAGCGAGGCGCCGATCACGTACGCGCCGTCGGTGATCTGCTCGACGTACCCCTCGCGGCGCAGCATCAGCAGCAGGGAGGCGAGGTGCCCGACGGGCAGCCCCGTCTCCCGGGCGATCTGGGTGTCCGTCACACCGTTGCCGTGTTTGGAGACGGTTTCGAGAACACGAAGGGCGTACTGCACCGAATGGAACGGCGCGGTCGGTTCGGGCTTCAACGCCACGGTTTCCCCCTACCAGGTTGTGACCGCAAGCTCTGCCCTCACGATAGCCGCCAAAGCCCTGTTCAGGGGCTGGTGTTGACGACTCGGCGGTGCGCCCCGGCTCTGCGAGCTGGGGCGCACCCGCCTGGCATATGCCAGAGTCAATGGCGAGCGACGGATGCCGAGGTCACAGCACCGCGTTGAGGAATTCGCGCGTGCGTTCGTGCTCTGGATCCGTGAAGATTTTTTCCGGCGAACCGGACTCCACGACCCGTCCGGCGTCGAACATCAGCACCTTCTCCGAGACGTCCCGGGCGAAGTTCATCTCGTGGGTCACGCAGAGCATGGTGATGTCGGTGTTGCGGGCGATGTCGCTCAGCAGCTCCAGGACGCCGGCCACCAGCTCCGGGTCGAGCGCCGACGTCACCTCGTCCAGGAGCAGGATCTCCGGCTCCATCGCCAGCGCCCGCGCGATCGCGACCCGCTGCTGCTGGCCGCCGGAGAGCTGGGAGGGGTGGGCGTCGACCTTCGCGGAGAGCCCGACCAGGTCGAGCAGCTCCCGGGCCCGGGTCTCCGCCTTGTCGCGGTCCATGCCCAGGACGTTGACCGGCGCCTCGGTGATGTTCTGCAGCACCTTCATGTTCGGGAAGAGGTTGAACTGCTGGAAGACCATCCCGATCTTCTTCCGCGCCTCGCGCAGGTGTTTCTCGGAGGCCGGCTTCAGCGAACCGTCCGCCGCCGTCATGTGCGTCAGCGGATCGCCGTTGATCCGGATCACGCCGTCGCTGACCTTCTCCAGGGTCATCAGCAGTCGCAGGATGGTGGTCTTGCCCGAACCGCTGGGCCCGATCAGGGTGACGTGCTCGCCGCGCTCGACCGTGAAGTCCAGCTGATCGAGGACGACATGGTCGCCGTACTGCTTGACCACCTTGTCGAAGCGGACCAGCGGGTGCCCGGTGTCCTTGGAGGCGGAGACCGGCACGACGTCCTCGGGGGCCGTGGCCGCGGTCTTCTGCAGGGGGAGAGGTTCAGTGGCCAAGGCGCTTCTCCAGCTTTCTCATCAGCAGTGAGGTCGGGTAGCTCGCGACCAGGAAGATCAGGCCGGCAAGGGTGAACGCCTCGGTGTACTCGAAGTGTTTGGTTCCGTAGTCGCGGGCCTGGAAGACCATCTCCTGGACGGTGATCACGGCCAGGAACGGGGTTTCCTTGAACATCGAGATCGCGTAGTTCCCGAGGGCGGGCAGCACGTTGCGCACCGCCTGCGGCAGGATCACGGCCTGCCAGGTCCGCCGGGACGACATGGACAGCGCCCGGCAGGCCTCCCACTGGCCCTTCGGCACCCCGTCGATCCCGGCGCGGTACACCTCGGAGGTGTACGTGGCGTAGTGGATGCCCAGCACCACGATGCCGACGTACAGCGGCTCCACCGTGCTGAACACGGCGGCGGCGCCGACCAGCTGGACCAGCAGCGGGGTGGAGCGGATGAACTCCATCACGACCCGCACCGGGACGGTCACCAGCCGGCTCGGGGCCCGTCCGGCGACCGCGATGACCAGCCCGAGCACCGCGGCGACCAGCGTGCCGAGCACGGTGGCCAGGAGGGTGATCTTGAAGCCGTCGAGGAGCAGCGGCAGCGCCTCGCCGACCGCACCCCAGTCGAATCCCTGGTTCACCGCGCACCTCCGGCAGTCTGGGCGGTCACGGCGCTGCGGGACTTCAGCAGGCTGCGCCCGCCGGTCTCCAGGCCGAGCCTGCGCTTGGCGGACCGCTCCAGCAGGTTCATCAGCAGGGTCAGCGCGTACGCCATCACGAAGTAGCAGACCAGCAACGTCAGATAGGCCGTGAGGGTCTCACCCGTGCGGCTGCGCAGTTTCTCCACGGCGGTCATCAGGTCGGCCGCCGAGATGAGCCACAGCAGCGGCGTGCACTTCAGCAGCTGGATCAGCAGGTTGGTGAAGGACGGGATCATCTGCACCCACGCCTGCGGCAGGATCACCTTGCGCATCCGGTGCAGCGGCGTCATGTTGAGCGCGACCGTCGCCTCGTACTGGGCGCGCGGCACGGAGTTGATCGCCCCGCGCACCACCTCGGCGCCGTACGCACCGTAGTTGAGGCCGAAGGCGAGGACGCCGCAGAGCAGCGGCGACAGGTCGTAGCCCGTCAGCGTCGGCATCGCGTAGTACAGCCAGAACAGCTGGACGTACAGCGAGGTGCCGCGGAAGAACTCCACGACCACGCGGGAGACGCCGCGCGACAGCAGCAGCCGGCTGATCGACATCAGTCCGAGGACGAACGACAGCAGCAGGGCCATCAGCGCGCCGAGGACCGTGGCCTCCAGCGTCACCCACAGGCCCGAGCGCAACTGTGGGAGGTCGTCCATGAAGGCGGAGAAGAAATCACTCATGCGGTGGGTTCCGTTCCGTCCCTGTCAGCCCTTGCACAGATCGGCCGTCTTCAGCGTGGCCGGCGGCAGCTCGGAGGCCCCGAAGCCGTAGTCCCGCAGCAGCTCCACATAACGTGACCTGTCCGCGACGATCTTCTTCAGCTCGCGGTTGAAGGCGTCCCGCAGCTCCTCGTTGCCCTTGCGGAAGACCGCGCCGCCGGGGCTGTACTGCTTCTTCCCCTTGAGCTCCGGCAGGAAGGCGTCGGTGACCTCGGTGCCCGCGTTGGTCTTGGCGAGCCAGCGCAGCGAGATGCCGGTCAGCAGGAACGCGTCGACGCGGCCGCCCTTGACCGCGTCCGCGCCGTCCTGCGGCTTCTGCAGGGTCTTGATCCTGTCCTTGGATATGCCCGCGCCCTCGGCGTACGAGCCCTCGACCGCACCCGCCATCACGCCGATGGTGATCCCGGCCGCCTTCGCGGAGGCCAGGTCGGTGATCTTCTTCGGGTTGCCCTTCTTCACCATCATCGCGGTCGGCGAGATGAACTCGGGCTCAGAGAACAGCGCGTTGGCGCAGCGCTCCGGGGTGATCGCCATGCCGGCGCTGACCACGTCGTACTTGCTGGCCTGCAGACCGGGGATCAGTCCGTCCCACTCGGAGAGGGTGGGCCGCAGCTCGTCGACGCCCAGGGCCTTGAAGATCTCCCGGTGCAGGGTGGGCGCCTCGCCCTTGAGCTCCTTGCCCTCCATGTAGCCGTACGGGGCCTCGTCGGCGTACGCCACCCGGACGAAGCCCTGCTTGCGGAGCTTGTCGAGGGCTCCCTCGCCGTCCGCGGAGTCGGCGCCGGTCTTGCTGCAAGCGGTGAGCAGGCCGGGGACGACGAGCAGACCGCCCACGGCTGCCGATCGGTTGAGAAAGCCCCGGCGGGACAGGTTCGGGAAATCAGCCATGGTTCGCAGTCTCCTGGAAGGTCGAACAGTCCGGACAGGGTGAACGCCTGCCCGCTCCCGTACGTCTATGCAGCGGGAGATCGCATGTAACCGAACGGTGGCCGGAGGGTGACCTTCCCGTGTCCGAAGTTGGGCGGAGCGCGACGAGATGTGCGCAGGGTGTACTTCCTTGTGGGATGCGGCGGATGACGGGGTGTTATCAGTAGATGTCCGCAATGGGGTAATGAAGTCGGCATTGAACGGGTCGGGTTGGGGTCACTCGTCCAGATCCGTCCCCGGGATGTATCCGAGCCCCTTGTCCACGACGTTCGGCAACGGCTGCCCGGCGGCCCGCAGTTCATACATCGTGACGAACTGCTCGCCCAGCCGGTCCCGCCAGCCCAACGTGTCGCCGCTCATGTGGGGCGACACGATCAGACCGGGCACGTCCCACAGCGGGCTCCGCGGGCCGAGCGGTTCCGTCGCGAAGACGTCGAGGGCCGCACCGGCGATCCACCGCTTGCGCAGCGCGTCCACCAGATCGGCCTCGACGACCATCGGGCCGCGCCCCACGTTGATGAACCGGGCCGACGGCTGCATCAGCCCGAAGAACCTGGTGTCGAACATCCCGTGTGTGCGGGGGGTCAGCGGGGCCGCGCAGATCACCCAGTCGGCCCGCGCCGCCAGCGGGTCCAGGTCCGCCGCCCCGTGGATCGTGCGCCGGGCCGTGCGGCCCACCAGCGCCACCTCGACGCCCAGGGCCATCAGCAGCCGGGTGATCGCCCGCCCGACAGGCCCTGCCCCCACGACCACGGCACGTGAACCCGCGACCTGGACGCTCTCGCGGTGCCGCCACCGCCGCGCGCGCTGGAGCTCCAGGGTGGTGGGGAGGTCCTTCGCGAACGCCAGCACCAGCCCCGCCACGTATTCGGCGATCGGCTGCTCGAAGACGCCCCGCGCGTTGGTCACCACGGTGTCGCCGGCCACCAGCTCCGGGCAGAGCAGCCGGTCCACGCCCGCGCTCGCCGTGTGCACCCAGGCCGGTCGCGGTCCGTCACCCGGCCAGGCCTCCCGCACCGCGTCGGAGGTGAAGTCCCAGACCAGCAGGACATCGGCGTGGGGGAGCTGCGCGGCCAGTCCGGCCGCATCCACGTGCCGTACCCGGACCCGTCCGGCCAGCCGGCCGAGCCGGGGCGGTGGATCGGCGTCCAGTACGAGCAGGACGGGCTCCGGCATGGGGGACGGTTCCTCCCGCGTCGGCCGAGAGGCCCTGGGCGGGCTCCGTCCCCACGCTCGCAGCCGCCCCGGGCCCCGTCAACAGGTCGGGGCGATGACCGGGGCGGATGGGGGAATACTTGAACGGAGACGGGGGAGCTCCAGAAGACAGCCGGACGGCAGTCGGAAGGCAGCCGGACAGCAGCCGGCGCACAGGAAGGGTGGACATGACGACCGTCGGATTCCTCTACCCGGGCCATTTCGCCGCGGACGACTTCCCGCGGATGGAAATCCTGCTCGACAGCACCATCAGACTCGTCATCAACCACACCGAGTGCCCCGACGACGCCTACCGCGAGGACGCCCTGCGGGCCCTGGGCGCCCCCGAGAGGCTCGCGGCCGGCGCCGAGGAGCTGCAGCGCTCCGGGGTCGAGTCCGTCGTGTGGGCCTGCGACGCCGGCAGCTTCCTGTACGGCCCGCAGGGCGCCCGCGACCAGGCCGCGGGCGTGGCCCGCGCGCTGGGCGTCCCCGTCTCCAGCACCTCCATCGGCTACGCCCACGCGGTACGGAAGCTGGGCGCCGCCCGGGTCGCGGTGGCCGCGACGTACCCCGAGGAGATCGCCGCGCGCTTCACCGCGTTCCTGGAGGAGGAGGGCATCGAGGTCCTCGCCACCCACGCGGCCGGTGCCGCCACGGCCGCCGAGGCCGCGGAGTGGGGACCGGACCGGATCAGGGAGCTGGCCACCGCCGCAGACCGCCCGGACGCGGACGCGGTACTGCTTCCGGACACCGCCCTGCACACGGTCGGCCACCTCGCGGAACTGGAGGAGCTGCTCGGCAAGCCCGTCCTCACCGCGAACCAGGTCGCCGTCCGGGAGGCCCTGCGCCTCGCCGACCGCCCCGCCTGGGGCGCCCAGCTGGGCACGCTCTTCGCGGCCCGTGAGGCGCCGCCCGCCCCGGCCGAACCGCCGGCCCGGCGGGTCTGGGGGAGCGGCCGCTCGTACGCCCACGGCGGGGGCTCCGGCCGGACCCGGGAATAACGGCGGGCCCCCGGGCAGCCGGGTCCCGGAATAAACGGAGTCATCCTCCTGTTTTTCCTCTCCAGACGTACGAGGGATAGACGAGCACCATCGGAGAGGTCAGGACGTGGACGAGATTCGAGGCGACGAGATCCGTGGCAAGGCGGAGGGAACGGCACCCGTTCCGCTCTCCGTGCTCGATCTGGTGACCGTGGGCCAGGGCGGCACCGCGAGCCAGGCCCTGCGCACCGGGGTCGAGATCGCGCAGCTCGCCGAGCGGCGCGGCTTCCACCGCTACTGGGTCGCGGAACACCACTCGATGCCCGGCGTCGCCTCCTCCTCACCGGCCGTGATCCTGGCCCACACCGCCGCCCACACCGAACGCATCCGGCTCGGCTCCGGCGGCGTCATGCTGCCCAACCACGCCCCGCTCGTCATCGCCGAGCAGTTCGGCACCCTGGAGGCCATGGCACCCGGCCGCGTCGACCTGGGCCTCGGCCGAGCCCCCGGCACCGACGGCGCCACCGCCGCCGCGCTGCGCCGCACGGAACGGCTCAACGAAGGCGCCGACGACTTCCCGCAGCAGTTGGCCGAGCTGACCCGCTTCCTGGACGACGACTTCCCCGACGGCCACCCCTACGCCCGCATCCACGCGGTCCCCGGCCCCGTCCAGGCCACCGCCGAGGGCGGCGTCCAGTCCCCGGGGCGCCCGCCCCTGTGGCTGCTCGGCTCCTCCGGCTTCAGCGCCCGGCTGGCCGGCATGCTCGGCCTGCCCTTCGCCTTCGCCCACCACTTCTCGGCCCAGAACACCATCCCGGCCCTGGAGCTGTACCGGGAGTCCTTCAGGCCGTCCGCGGTCCTGGACGCCCCGTACGCCCTGATCGGCGTCGCGGCCCTGGCCGCCGAGGACGAACGTGAGGCCCGCCGCCAGGTGCTGACCGGCGCCCTGTCGATGCTCCGGCTGCGCTCCGGCCGCCCCGGCCTTGTCCCGACGCCGGAGGAGGCGGAGGCGTACGCCTTCACCCCGATGGAGCGCGAGTTCGTCGACAGCTGGCTCGTCAACATCGTGCACGGCACCCCGGACGAGGTCCGCACCGGCCTCGACGACCTGGCCAAGCGCACCGGCGCCGACGAGCTGATGATCACCGCCAACGCCCACGGCGGGGAGGCCCGGCTGCGCAGTTACGGGCTGATCGCGGACGCGTACGGGCTGCCGGGAGCCTGACCCGAGCCGCACCGGAAAAGCCGGTCCGGCCCCCTCTCGCGCCCGCGACGAGGGGGCCGGACCGGCTTCGGCGTGTCCGGGTCCGCAGTCGTACCCGGGCCCCGGTCCGGGCCCGTGTCCCGGGGCATCCGGTCAGCTCCGCGGCCCGCGGCGCAGGAAGACCGCCGCCACCAGCACCCCGGCCAGCAGCGTGCCGCCCGCCACGAGCAGCGCCGCGTGCAGCCCGGCCAGCAGCGTGCTGCCCGAGCCGGCGACGGCGGCCAGCCCCGCGACACCGATGGCGCCCACGAACTGCGGCATCTGGGCCAGGCTGCCCGCCACGCCCTGCTCGTCGTCCCGCAGCCCCGAGGTCAGCGTCGAGATGAACGCGACCACGGCGAGGACATGGCCGAATCCCATGAGTCCCGACGTGACCAGCAGCAGCGGAAGGCTGCCGTGGGCCGGCAGCAGGACCATCGCGCCCGTGCCCACCGCCTGGACCAGCAGACCGGTCGCCATGGTGGCCGTCGTGCCCCGGGCCGCGATCACCCGGGAGGCCAGGGTGCCGGCCACCAGCGCGGCCACACCCTCGGCGAGGAAGCCGAAGCCGGTGGCTAGCGGCGACCAGCCGAGCACGTCCTGCATGTACAGGCTCAGCAGCAGCGTCGCGCCGCCGCACATCGAGAAGGTGATCAGCCCGACCAGTGCGCTCCACTTGACCGTGCGGCGGCCCAGCAGCCCGAGCGGAACCAGCGGCGCGCTGTGCCGGGACTCCGTGACGAGGAAGGCCGCGAGCAGCACCACCGCACCGGTCAGTGCGGTCAGCGTCGGCGCACTCGTCCAGCCGGCGTCGGCGCCGGTCGAGATGGCGTACACCAGGGCGAACAGGCCTCCGCCGGAGAGCAGGGCGCCCGGCACGTCGAGACGGCCCGCGCGGCGGGTGTCGGCGGAGGCGGGGAGCACGGTCAGCGCGCCGACGAGGACGGCCGAGCCGATCAGCACCAGCAGCAGCATCGTCCAGCGCCAGTCGAGTCCGCTGGTGATGAGCCCGCCGCCGATGGTGCCGGTCACGAAACCGAGCGAGAGCAGTGCTCCGTTGATCCCCAGCGCCTTGGTGCGCTGCGGCCCTTCGGGGAACGAGGCGGTCATCAGGGCGAGCGCGGTCGGTCCGATCATCGCGGCGGCGATGCCCTGCCCGGCCCGTGCGGTGATCAGCAGCGCCGGACCGGTGGCGGCGGCGGCCAGCAGCGAGAGCGCGGTGAACAGCGCGGCGCCCAGGACGAAGAGCCTGCGCCGGCCGACCAGGTCGGAGAGCCGGCCGAAGAGCGGCAGCAGCCCGGCGGTGGGCAGCAGGCAGGCGGTGGCCACCCACTGCAGGTCGCCCGTGGAGGCGAAGCCGAGATCCCGCCCGATCTCCGGCAGCGCGACGGTGATGATCGAGTAGTCGAGGCCGGTCATGAACGTGGCCCCGCACAGGGTGATCAGGATCAGCAGTCCGCGCAGCCCGAGCGCGGCGGCCCCGGGGCCGCCGGACCGGGTGTCCTCGGACGGCGGTGAGGTGACGGTGGTCATCGGGAGCCTCTCAGCGGTTCGGAAGTCTGGTGCCGGCCGCCAGGTCGTGCCGTGCGTTGCCGGCCGCGTCGCCCGCCCCGAAGGCGCTGATCAGCCAGGTGCCCGGCGATCCGCTGCCAACTTCCCGGTGCGGCGCGGTGGTTACGGATACGAGCTTCGGCCCGCACCGCCCGGCCGGTCCAATACCCGCTTCCATAACCTGGGGGCATGGATGTCGACACCAGGCTGCTCCGCTACTTCGCCGTCGTCGCCGAGGAGGGTCATCTGACCCGGTCGGCCGAGCGGCTGTTCATCTCGCAGCCCGCCCTGACCAAGCAGATCAAGCAGCTCGAAACGCTGCTCGGCGTCACGCTGTTCACCCGGTCCAGGGCCGGTATGGCACTCACCGATGCGGGGACGGCGCTCGCGGCTACGGTCCCGGCCGTGCTCGACTCCTGGGACTCCGCCCTCCGGACGGCCAAGGGCGCCGCCAGCCGCGCGGACCGGGTGCTGCGGGTCGGCTTCGTCGCCAGCGGGGCCAACGAGCTGACGCAGCGGATCATCGCGGACTTCGTCCGGCGGCGGCCGGGCTGGCGGGTCCAGCTGCACCAGACCCCCTGGGACGACCCGACGGCGGGTCTCGCGTCCGGGGACGCCGATGCCGCGCTGCTGCGGCTGCCGTTCCCCGGTGAGGAGGCGCTGGACGTCGAGGTGCTGATCACCGAGGACCGGTGGGTGGCCCTGCCCGCAGGGCACCGGCTGGCCGGTCAGGAGGTGATCGCGTTCGCGGACCTCTTCGACGAGCCGTTCGTCGCCACCCCGCAGGCCTCGGGCTGGTGGCGCGAGTACTGGCTGGCCTCGGACGAGCGGGGCGGCCGGCCGGTGACGGTCGGGGCGGTCGCGCACAACCCCGACGAGTGGCTGAACGCGATCGCCAACGGCGACGGCGTCAGCCTCACCCCGCAGGCCACGGCTCGCTTCTACCAGCGCCCCGACGTGGTCTACCGACCGGTCAGCGGGGTCAGCCCGTCCCGGGTGGGGGTCGCCTGGCCCCGTACGCCCGTGGTCCCCGCCGCGGTGCGGGACTTCGTGCGCAGCTGCCTGGAGCTGCGGCCGGACGTGGAAGGCGGCTGAGCGCCGGGACCACCGCCGGCTCAGGCCTCCAGCGCGCGGGCGCCCAGCAGTTCGGCGATGCGCTCCGGGGCGACCGCGCGCGAGTAGAGCCAGCCCTGCCCGGTGTCGCAGCCGATCCGGCGCAGCCGCTCCGCCTGGCCGGCCGTCTCCACACACTCCGCGGTGACGGTCAGGCCCAGCCGGTGCGCCAGCTGGACCATCGCTTCGACGATCGTCTCGTCGGCGGGGCTGGGATGCGTGCCGTCCTCGTACCGGAAGCCGCGCACGAAGGCGCCGTCCAGCTTCAGTACGGAGACCGGCAGGCGGCTCAGGTAGGCGAGGTTGGAGTAGCCGGTGCCGAAGTCGTCGATGGCGATGCGGACGCCCATGTCGCTGAGCGCCTGGAGGGACTGGAGCGGGCGGCCCGCCGAACCCATCACCGCGGACTCGGTCAGCTCCAGCTGCAGCAGCGCCGGGGCCAGGCCGGTCTCCGCGAGGATCTCCGCCACGTCGGTGACCAGGTCGGAGTCCCAGACCTGGCGGACCGCGACGTTGACGCTGATGAACAGCGGCGGCTCGGCCGGGTGGTCGAGCTGCCAGCGCCGGGCCTGACGGCACGCCGCCCGCAGCACCCAGCGGCCGAGCTGCACGATCGAGCCGTCCTCCTCCGCGATGGCGACGAACCGGTTGGGCGAGAGCATCCCGAACTGCGGGTGGTTCCAGCGCACCAGCGCCTCCACCCCGCGCACGACCCCGTCGGCCATGCCGACCAGCGGCTGGTACTCGATGGTGAACTCGCCGCGCTCCACGGCGGGGCGGAGGTTGGAGGAGAGCGCTTGACGTGTCATCCGGTGCGCGTTGCGCTCCGGGTCGAAGAGGGTCCAGCGGGATTTGCCGTCCGCCTTGGCCCAGTACAGCGTCGTGTCGGCGGCCTGCATGAGACCGGTGGCCGAGGTGCCCGCCACGGGCCGCTCCACCACGCCGATCGACGCCGAGACGGAGAGCCGCTGCCCGGCCAGGTCGAAGGGCTTCTGGAGCGCGGCGAGCACGGTGCGGGCGAGCTCGGTCAGCTGCCGGGTGCCCGTGGACTCCTCGACCAGGATCGCGAACTCGTCGCCGCCCAGACGCGCCACCAGGGGGGCGCCGCTGGGGTGCGGGCCCTCCTGCTCGGCGCAGTCGGTGAGCCGGGCGGCGACGGCGGCGAGCAGCCGGTCCCCGGTCCGGTGCCCCAGGGTGTCGTTGACGGCCTTGAATCCGTCCAGGTCGAGGTAGCAGAGCCCGATCCGGCCGCGTCCGGGACGGGTGTCGTCCTGGAAGGGCGGGGTCTCCAGGACCGCCGAGAGCCGCTCGAAGAACAGGGTGCGGTTGGGCAGCCGGGTCACCGGGTCGTGCATCTGCAGGTGGCGCAGCCGCTTCTGCAGCTCGCGCCGGTCGCTGACGTCCGCGACCGAGAGCAGCACCTGGCCGGGCGCGGCGCCGGGCTCCGGCGTCTGCGCACCCGGCATCGGCACGACGGTGATCTCGGCCCACAGGGAGCGCCCGTCGGGGTGCTTGAGCCGGCGGGTGCAGCGGAAGCGGGAGCGCCTGCCGTGCAGCACCTCGCGGTAGGCGTGCCAGGTGCGGCCGTCCGCCGCGAGGTCGACCAGATCGGAGGCGGACTGGGCGGTGAGCGCGGG
The DNA here is from genome assembly GCF_003751445.1 of Streptomyces sp. 840.1. Lineage (NCBI taxonomy): Bacteria > Bacillati > Actinomycetota > Actinomycetes > Kitasatosporales > Streptomycetaceae > Streptomyces > Streptomyces sp. 840.1. Next base: position 3,592,850 of record NZ_RJUU01000001.1, read on the forward strand.
CCCGGCGATGCCGACCAGGGCGGCGAGGGCCTCGTTCGCGGTGACGATCAGGCCCTCGTGGTCGACGACGGCCATCGGGAGGGTGGCGGCGAGGAAGGCGGCCCGGTAGTCGTGCGGCCCGGACACCGCCGTCTCCCCGGCGCGCTCCGCCCCGGCCCCCTCGACGGGCCAAGAGTCATGACGCTCCGTGACCGGTGGTCGTGGGGAAGAGGCCGCTGTGCCTGCCGGGGGCCTCGCCCCATCGGAGGTTGCGCTCACCGTTCGCTCCCGCCATGCAGTTCTGTCCCGGACAGGTCTGGTCGGACTGGCCCGCCGCGTGGAGCGCCGTTGTCAGGGGCGGAAATCGCGGAGGAAAGCGAGGTGAAGCATAGAGGCTGGCGGCTCGGCCGTTCCAGCGCCCCGACCGTTCCGGAGTGCGCAACCGATATGCATGGGCCATTCGCGCGCAGATCCGGTTTGCCCACACCTGATCGTTTCTGCGCGGCTCTGTTCTCTCCGGTTGTATCGGTGATCGATTGTGACTTTCCGTGAAGGGAGTACGTGGCCTGACCACTGACCCGACTGGGGCAGCTCAACAGGACGTAACGCCCGAACCGCCACAGGGTGGTCGGGAGGGTGCTGAAGATCCCAGGCGTCCGCACCCCGCACCCGGAGGTAGATGTGCCGCGTCAGCACGGACCCGGAGGAGTGGTGAGGCCGAGTCCGCGTGCCGTGACGGCCGGCCTGATCTCCCTGCTGGCGGTGGCCGCCACCTCCCTCGTCGCGGGGCCCGCCGCGGCCGCCACCGGTGCGGCCGCCGCCTGCGCGCTGCCGCGGACCGAGGCCCACCACTCGCTGGGCCTCGACGAGTGGAACGGCGCCTACCCGCGCCCCGACCATCCGCTCGACGCGGTCATGGTCTTCCTGTCGTTCCCGGACTCCCGGCCGCTCACCACCCCCGCCGAGCTCACCTCCGACTACTTCCCCGCCACCACCCGGTTCTTCCAGCGCGCCTCGTACGGGAAGTTCACCCTGCGCCCGCACCCGCTGAAGCGGTGGATCCAGATGCCCGAGCCGTCGGTCCGCTACGGCATAAAGCGTGACTGGGCCGGCGACCGGCGCAGCGCCTACCTGCGCGACGCGATCGCCGCGGCCGACCCCGAGGTGGACTTCTCGAAGTACGACATCGTCTACCTCGTCGCCGACCCGGACGCTCCGGGCGTCGACTCCGACGCCACCAAGGTCGTCAACTTCGACCGGCCGCTGCACGCCGACGGTACGGACATCAGGCGCGTCGTCACCGTCTTCGAACAGCACCCGCCGGACCACAACGTGCTGGCCCACGAGACCGGTCACGTCTTCGACCTGCCCGACCTCTACCACCGGCCGCAGGACGGCAAGGGTGACTGGGACACCTACGTCGGCGACTGGGACGTGATGGGCAGCCAGTTCGGGCTCGCGCCCGATCTCTTCGGCTGGCACAAGTGGAAGCTCGGCTGGCTGGACGACCGGCAGGTGGTCTGCGTCCAGAGCGACCGGGTGGTGACCCTGGAACCGATGGCGGCCGTGCCGGTGCCCGGCGCGTCCATCGGGACCCGGCTCGCGGTGATCAGGACCGGCGAGGGCAGCGCCGTGGGGATCGAGGCCCGCAGCGCCACCGGCAACGACCGGTCGACGTGCAGCGAGGGCGTGCTGCTCTACCGCATCCGCAACGAGACCCCGTCGGGCGGCGGGCCGGTCGACGTCATCGACACCCACCCCGGCACCGACGCCTGCTGGGACCAGTCGGTCTACCCACCGCTCGCGGACGCACCGCTGCGGGTCGGGGAGACGTTCTCCGTCCCCGGTGGGCACACCACGATCGAGGTCGCCGACCGGACCCCGTCCGGCGCCTGGACCGTCCGGATCACCACCGGAACGTAAGCGGTCCGGCCCATACGAAAAAGCCCCCTCGCTCTCGCGAGGGGGCTTTTCCCGTCTGTGCGCCGCCAGGGACTCGAACCCCGGACCCGCTGATTAAGAGTCAGCTGCTCTAACCAACTGAGCTAGCGGCGCCTGCTGACGTCGTAGACCTTAGCACCCTGATCGGCGGGAGGAAAAATCGAAATACGAGGCCCCGATGAGGGCACCGACCGGGCCACCCGCACACAGGCCCAGAGCAGTACGTCGGGCCCCGGCAGCCACGGGCTGCGGGTGTCGGGGGCGACCACCCAGCGGGGGCCCGAGGCATTCGCCCCGCAGGTCAGGGGCGGTACGGTCACCGCGTCCCCGGTGCCGTGACAGAGCAGCGGAGGTACCTTCCGGCCGCTCTCCTCCTCGCCCGCCGCGTCTCCCTCGGACCGGGACGCGGGGCCCCCGCCCCACTCCTCCCAGTCCAGCAGCGAGGGCAGCCGCTGGGCGGTCCCGGGGGAGGCGAACAGCAGCATCCGGCCCCGGTGCAGGGCGACCGGCCCGGAGCCCGGACCGTCCGCCCAGAGGTGTTCGAGCATCCGGCGTCCGAAGAGCGTGGGGACGTTCACCACGTCGAAGGCCGAACCGCACGGCAGCACGCCCGGGGCGGACGGGTGCGACTCCCACTGGCTCAGGGCGCTGCGCGGATACGCGGCGGCGCCGGCCAGCCAGGCGGCCCCGGCCGCGGTCACCTGAGCCGTCTGGTTACCGGCCTGCTCGCGCAGGACGGCGAATACGTCAGCGGCCCGGTCCTCCCGGTAGGGGCCGTTGCCGTGATGCAGGGTCGTTTCGTCTGGCAGCCATGCGGTCATGCACACAGGTCTACCGGGAGTGATCAAGCGGATTCCGAGAGTTGCCGGAAACCGGGACAGGTCGGGGTGGCGAGGAGTATCTTGCCCCCGGGCATATGCCAGCGGTTCTACCCGGAGCCGGCACTGGACGGGAGGCGGCGGGCAGCACGCCGGAGCCGGCGAGCAGGCCGGGCGCCGGGTCCGTACGCCGGCACCTCGGCGGCTCAGGGCCTGGGGTCGTTCAGCAGGCTCCTGCCGAACTCGACCATCTTCGTCGCGTAGTCCTCGGTCCACTCCGCCCGCTGGGCGATCTCCGCCGTGGTGAGCCGGTCGAACCGGCGCGGGTCGGCCAGCTGGGCGGCCGCGACCGCCTGGAACTCGACGGCCCGATCGGTCGCGGCGCGGAACGCCAGGGCCAGCTCGGTGGAACGGCTCAGCAGCTCCTTCGGATCCTCCATCGACTCCAGGTCGAAGAAGTGCTCCGGATCGGCGACCGACGCCGACGGCTCGAAGAGCAGGGGTGCGGGGCGCAGCCGCTGCCGCTCGTTCCGCTCGGGTTGTGCCATGTGGGTGTTCCTCCTCCGGTGGGCCCGACGGCCACCCTCTATTGTCCAGCCCGCCGCAAGGGCGCCCGGGGGCGTGCGCCGGACCGCTTCCCGCGCCCCCGGGCTCAACGCCCCCAGCGCACGCGGTGTTCCGCCAGGTGCGCCAGCACCCGGTGGTTCGCCTCCCAGCCGTCCGGGAACTTCACCGTGACGCCCAGCTGGACCGGCTCCGTCGACGGGTGCTCGTCGAGGAGCTCCGCGACGCCCGCGCGGCACACCACGATGCAGGCGTGCCGGTGGCGCGAGGCCAGTACGCACAGCCGGCCCGTCTCCAGGTGGAACGCGGTGGCGTCCGGCCGGCCGGACAGCGGGTGCAGGACCACCGTCACGTCGAACTCGCGGCCCTGGAGCCGGTTCGCGGTGTCCACCGCCACGCCCGTCACCCCCAGCTCCGCGAGCGCCGCCCGCACCGCCGCCGCCTGGTCGCGGTGGGCCGTGCCGACCGCGACCCGGTCCGCCGTCACCGGGGCCGGGTCGGGGGAGCGCTCGCTGGTGGCCGCGCCGCCCCGGTCCAGCAGCCGGCGCACCACCGTGGCCACCGCCCGGACCGCCTCGGGGTCCGTGCGCGGGGTGTGCCGGGCCGGCAGTTCCAACAGCCCCCAGCCGGACTCCGCCGCCTCGTCCAGCACCCGGTCCGCCGCCGAACCGTCGGACCCGACACCGAACGACAGCAGCCGGTCCCCGTGGTCCGTACCGCTGCGGAACGGGGTGTACGGGTAGAACGCGTCCGACACCAGCTGCGCGGCCGACGCGGGCAGCCGCCAGGAGACCGGCAGCCGGCGCTGCGGCAGCTCCGGATTGTGCGCCAGCAGGGTGGAGACCGCGCTCGCGGACGGGTCGTAGCTCAGCCCCGCCCACTGGTCCGCGCCGACGATCGAGAACGGGTCCAGCTGGCCCGGATCGCCCACGAACAGCGCCCGTTCGAAGAGCCCGGCGACGGCCAGCAGCGCGTCCGAACGCATCTGGTACGCCTCGTCGACGATCGCGTGGCCCCAAGGCTCGACGTTCTTCACATGGGCCCACTTGGCCGCCGTCGAGATGACGATGTCGAGCCCGGCCAGATCCGCCGCCTTCGCCGACTTGCGGACGTTCTCCAGCCCGTCGAGCACCTTGTCGTACGGGTCGGAGTCACTGCTGTGCAGCCGGCCGACGGGCAGCCCGGGGTCCTTCTCGGCCAGCCGCACCACCAGGTCGTCCACCTGCGCGTTCGTCTGCGCGACGACCATCAGCGGGCGCCCGGCCGCGGCGAGTTCGAGCGCGGCACGCACCACCAGGGTCGACTTGCCCGCGCCCGGCGGGGAGTCCACCACGATGCCGCGCGCGGTGCCGTTCAGCGTGTCGTCCAGGATCTGGGCGGTCGCCCGGCCCGCCGCCGCCCCCGGGTCCAGGTTGCTCACAGCACGTCCTCCGGGGTCACGGGGTCGGGGATTTCCGCAGCCGCGCCGGAGCCCGGCGGGCCGCCGTGGGTCCATGGCGTCTCCTCCGGATCGGGCAGCTTCGGGCCGCCGCGCTGGTCGTGCTCGAACAGCGTCCAGGCGATCCGGTCACCCGGCTCCGGCACCGAACCCGGGGCCGGCTCCCTGCTCCGGCCCATCCGGTCGGTGATCCGTAGCACCAGCAGGGGCGGCTCGCCCGCCTCCACCGGCCCGTACCCGGCGAACTCGGCCGTCTGCGGCTTGCCGTCCAGCGAGCGGTAGACCTTCACACCGTCGGCCAGCTGCGGCTGCTCGCCCGTGCGGACGGTGACCAGCGGGCGCGGCGAGGGCCGCTTGGACTCGGTGTACGTCATCTCCACCCCCGTCACCTCCCCGAGGAACGCCTCGCCCGCGAGGCGCCGGCCGGCCAGCACCAGCGGATCGTCCAGCGCCTCCTGGGCCTCCAGCTGCGCCTGGGCGGTCTCGCGGGACGCGAGCTTGCGGGCCGCCGTCACCGCGTCGTCCCGGCGCGGCTGCGGCGGCTCCCCGGACCGCACCCGGTCGCGGTGACCGGTGAACGACCAGCGGTCACGCGACCAGCGGTCCTCGGTCCTGGACCCCTCGGGCAGCTCCCGCAGCAGGTCCAGGCCCCGCCACACGGCGTCCCAGGTCGGCCGCAGCACACCCCCCAGCAGCGCCCTGATCTCCCGCTCGGCCGCCGTCAGCGCGGCGAGCCCGGCATCGGCCGCCAGCCCGTCCTCGGCGGCGGCCAGCGCGGTGCGCGCCCGGTCGTACCGCTCGATAGCGGGGGCCAGCAGCCGGTTGTCGAAGTCCGGATCGGTGGCCGGCCCGGCGGGCGGGCACAGCAGCTGCCCCGCGCCGTCCCGGGCCAGCTCGGCCCGGAGCGCCGCCTCCGCCCCGGACCCGTCGGCGGGCGGGTCGACCCAGGCGAGCAGGGCGCCCAGATGCTGGTCCTCCAGGCTGGACTGGCCGCTCGCCCAGTGCCGGTTGAGCAGATCGGTGCAGGCCAGCAGCAGCGAGGAGCCCGGCACCCGGGCGCGCTCGCCGTAGTGCGTGAGCCAGCGGCCGAGCAGCGGGACACGGGCGGGCGCCGGATACGGGGTGTCCGGGTCGTCCTCGGCGGTGCGCCGGAACCGCATCGAGCGGCCGAGCAGCCGGATGAACTCGATGCCCGCCCGGCTCGGCACGATCAGCTGCGCGGCGTCCGTGCACAGCTCGGTCTCGACCTTGACCTTCTTGCCGGTCGCGGGGTCGCTCTCGCTCCGTTCGGCGGGCTCGACCACATCGGCGTACGACTCGATGTGCGGCAGGACCGCCTCGGCCAGCTCCGCGAGGAAGGCGAACCGCAGGTCCCGGTCGCGCGGCTGGGCCACGATCAGCAGCCGGGGCGCGTCCCGGTCGGTGCCGACGAGCGCGCCGAGCGGGGCGCCCGCCTCGCCCGCGGTGGTCAGCGGCACCAGGACCAGCGGCCGGTCGGTGAGGCGGCGGTGGCGGACCGTGGCCAGCGGCTGCGCGCGGCCGCTCTCCACGGCCTCCAGCCTGGCCAGGGTGGAGATCAGTGGCACGAGGACCCGCTCTCCAGCGCCTCGGCGCGCAGCGCGGCGGCGCGGCGCAGCGCCGAGACCGTCGGATCGGCCGGATCGCCCTCCTTGCCGGCCGCCGCGGCCAGCACCGCGCCGACCGTGGTCAGCCCGCCGAGCTCACCGCGCACGCTGCGCCCCAGCGCCTCCACGGCGCCCTCGGCGCGGGCCCGGCCCCGGCAGTGGAAGGCCAGTTCGCAGGCGGCCAGGCACTCCGGCGCGTACGCCGCGGCGACCGACTCGACGGCGCGGTCCAGGTCCTCGGGGGAGCGCTCCGGGTCGAAGGTGGTGCCCTCGGGCAGGGCCGCCGCGATGTCCTCGATCCGGGTGAGCCGGGTCAGCTGGCGGCGGGTGACCGCACGCTGCTTGCGCACGTCCACGACGGACGCGGCGGGCAGGTTGGAGAAGTCCTTGGGGCAGACCAGCAGCACCCGGTGGCCGACCTCCGCCCCGTCGGTGGCGGCGGCGATCCGCTCCAGCGCCAGCACGTAGACCGCGGACTGACGGGCGGCCGCGCCGACCTTCGCCGCGTCGGCGGAACCGTCGATCATCGGGAAGGACTTGATCTCGACGACGGTCCAGGTGCCGTCGGGGTGCACCACCACCGCGTCCGGTTCCAGATAGGCGGGCGAGCCCGCCACCTCCAGGGCCAGCATCGGGTGGTCGAGGAGCGCCCAGCCGCCCGATCGGGTCGCCTCCCGCAGGGCCAGCGCGGTGCGCGCGGCGCGGCCCTCGGGACCGGCGGCGCTGAGATCGGGCACCGCGACGTCGCGCGGCGGTTCGCCGGGGCCGCCGAGCCGCTCGTGCAGCAGCCGCATCAGCTCCGTACCGCCGTCGGCCTTGACCTTGGCCTCGAAGGCGTTGCCCCGCATGAAGGCGAACTGGGACTGGCCGAAGGGGGCCGGTGAACCGAGCGCGGTGGCCAGGGCCGTCTTGTCGACACCGGCCCCGTCGAGCAGGGCGCGCCGCTTGCAGCCGGGGTTGGCGGCCAGGGCGGCCAGTGCGCGGGCGTCCAGCGGACGGGGCGCCACGGCCGGGCCCCTCAGCTCAGCGAGCCGCCGCCGCAGTGTCACCGCCGGCGGCCCGTCCTGCCGCGCTTCCGGCCGGGGCGGGGACGTCGGCCGGGGCAGGTGGACCTGCCGGTGCTGCGGCATCGGTGGGATCTGCGGAGGAGGTCCGCTGGCCGGGGATTCGCTCACCCGCGGAAGTCTTGCATCCGGCACTGACATCCGGGGAGTCCGTGGCCGGGCTCACCCGTACGAAGCGGGCCTTGGCCGCGTCGGCGACCTTGTTGGCGAGCCGGGTCACGGGCCGGGCCAGCAGGGCTCCGAAGCCCATCACGGCGGCGCCGGCCACCGCGTCGAGGAAGTAGTGGTTGGCCGTGCCCATCACCACGAAGACGGTGATCAGGGGGTACGCGATGCCCGCCGCCCGGACGAGCGGATGCCGCCCGTGGCGCCAGATGAGGATTCCGCACCACAGCGCCCAGCCGACGTGCAGACTCGGCATCGCCGCGTACTGGTTGGTCATTCCGCCCATGCCGCGCGGGGCGCTCGCCTCGGTGCCCCACCAGCCGTGCGAGCTGTACTGCGCCATCGTGTCCACGAAGCCGTGTCCCGCGGCCAGCAGCCGGGGCGGGCAGGTCGGCATCAGCGTGAAGCCGATCAGGCCGAGCATGGTGGACGTCATCAGCCAGGTGCGGGCCCTGCGGTAGGCCTGCGAGTGTCGCCGGAACATCCATATGAGGACGGCGGGGGTTATCAGGTAGTGCAGCGACGCGTACGCGAAGTCGGCGGGTATCCCGATCCACGAGTGCGCGGTGAGCAGCCGGTTCAGGGGGTGCTCGAAGTTGATGCGGAGCGTCTGTTCCAGGTTCAGGATGCGCAGCCCGTGGTCCACGGCCGTCGAGACGTCGCCGCGTACCAGCAGTCTGCCGCCCGAGTACGCCGCATACACCAGGGCGAGCAGCGGGAGCTCGGTCCACCAGCGGGGCCGGGGGCGCGGCGCGGGCGCGGTGGTGGCATGCGGCATCCGGAAGTTCTCCATCATGTGTTCATGCGGCCGACGGCGGACGTTCAACCGTACGGTGCGGTGCGGCCGGGAATCCCCCAGGGGTGCCCTCGGCGCCCCTCAGCCGCTCTGTTCGGTCTGCGATGAGTGGGACGCCGATGCGGCCCCCCGGGTTGCGTCAGGTGCGTGTGCGAGATGATGGAAATCCGGACGTTCCGTTCCCACCGTTCATCCGTAGCGTGTCGGACGGTTGTGTCCCCGTCGATGTCCAAGATCTCAGATCCAGGATCAGAGGTCTCAGTTTCAGGGAGAGCCGTCACATGGCACCGCGAATCCTGCTTGCCCGGCACGGCCAGACGGAATGGTCCGTCAACGGCAATCACACCGGCAGGACGGATATCCCCCTGCTCGACACCGGGCGCGAGGGGGCCAAGCTGCTCGGGGAGCGGCTGCACCGCGGCCCGTGGGTGGACCTGCCCGGTCTCGAGGTCCGGACCAGCCCGCTGGTGCGGGCCTCGGAGACCTGCGAGCTCGCGGGCTTCGGCGAGGTGGCCGAGCCGTGGGACGCGCTGATGGAGTGGGACTACGGGGCGTACGAGGGGATGACGCCGGCCGCGATCAAGGCGGCCCGCCCGGACTGGTTCATCTGGCGTGACGGGGTGCCGGAGGGGGAGACCCTGGCCGAGCTGTCGGCCCGAGCCGACGAGGTCATCGAGTGGGCCCTCTCCGCCGACCGCGACGTGCTGGTCTTCGCCCACGGCCACATCCTGCGGGCGCTTGGCGCGCGGTGGCTGGGCGAGGACGTGTCGTTCGCCGCGCGCATCCGGCTGGAGCCGACGTCGCTGTCCGTCCTGGGCTGGGCCTACGGGGCACGGGCCCTGGAACGCTGGAACGACACGGGCCACCTGGAGCGGTAACACCCGGGTACGCGCGTCTTCGGACGCCCCCGCACCTATTCAGTTCGGTCCGGGTAACCCGGCCGGTTCGGGCAACCTGAGCCTGGTTCTGGGTAACCCGAGCCGGTTCGGGCAACCCGAGCTTGGTTCCGGGTAACTCGAGCCGGTTCGGGCAACCCGAGCTTGGTTCCGGGCAACCCGTGCCGGTCCGGCAACTCAAGCCCGATTCCGGTCAACCAAGCCCGTCCGGCGTTTGAGGACGGAACCCTCCGCCCGGAGCCGGGGCGCGAAAACCAGCCCGCCCGGCGCCTGAGGGCAGGACCGTGCCCCCGGACCGAGGCACAGGGTTCCGTCCTCAAACGCCGGACGGGCTGGGGGTGGCCGGGGCACAGGGTTCCGTCCTCAAACGCCGGACGGGCTGGGACGGCCATGTGAGGGCCCCGCACTGGCCTGCAGGCGCCCCGCAGCTACGGCGTCGGGGCGGACGCTCCGTGGCGGTCGAGGAAGTCCGTGATGTCGACCGATCCCCGGCCGCGAGGCCTCAGTACCGCCACCGCGCCCGCCAGCATCGTCCTGATCCGGGAGGACCGGACCTGGTCCAGCAGGTCGAGCACCTGGTGACCCGTGGCCGCCGCCTCCTCCGCGAGGCCCGCGTGGGCCAGGTCCGTGGTCAGCTCGGCCCGGTACAGCGCCAGGTTCCGGGTGAAGTGCGGGTCCTGCAGCCGCGTCGCGCGCCGCGCGTGCCGGGCCGCCCGCGACCAGTCGCCCAGCGCCGACCAGCACTGCGCCTCCAGTATCTCCAGCTCCGCCTCCCGGAAGAAGCTCATCCACTCCGGGTCCGACGGTGACGGCCCCCGCCCGAACGCGGTGTGCGCCCGGCCGAGCGCCCGCTCGCAGCCGGTGCGGTCACCGAGCCCGGCCCGGCCCCCCGCCTCCCGCAGCGAGAGCAGCGCCATCAGCCGCGGTGAGCCCAGCGGCCGCGCCGCCCGCTGCCCCGCCTCTGCGGCCCGCACGGACTCCCGCGAGCGCCCGGTGTCCCGGGCCAGGAACGAGGCGTTGCAGAAGGCGTGCGCCTCCAGCGCGTGGTCCCCGGCCACCCGGGCCGTGGCCAGCGCCTCCGCGTAGTGCGAGCGGGCGTCCTCGAACCGGCCCGAGTCATGGGCCAGCCAGCCCACCGAGATCGCCAGCTCACCGGCCCCGGTGTGCAGCCGGTCCGCCGTGGAGCGCCGCGTCGCGGTCCCGGAGTCGAGCAGCGCGTACGCCGCCCGCAGCGGCTGCGAGGCCCGCCGGTACAGGCCGTCACCCCCGTGCCGGTCGTCCAGCAGACGGATCTGCCGCACCGCCTTCTCGACGGCGTTCACCTCCGCCTCGCCGACCCGGCGCTGTGCGGGCAGGGACACGGAGGCGGCGATGCCGCCGCCGAGGCCCAGGCTCAGGGACGCGGCCGCCATCGTGGTGGAGCCGCTTGTCATGAATACGCGACGCAGCACGTCGCACTCCTCGTCGGTGTCGCTGCCGGGCAGCGGCGAAGTCGGGGACGAAGGGGCGTCCGCGGCGGGCCGCGCCCCCCGGCCGCGTACCGATTCACGCGGCGAGAAGCCCAGGTCCGCCAGGTTCGCCCCGGGGAACATGTGCAGGAAGACCCGCTCGTACGCGTAGTTGGGGCAACGGATCTCGCCGGACTCCACGCGGCCGATGTACCGGGCGTCGCACGCGACCTGCTCGCCGATCTCGCGGGCGGACCTGCGTACCGCGGCAGCGAACTCCCCGGCGGAGCGCTGTCCACGCAGCCGCCGGAAGGCGAGGTTGGGAACTGCCCGTGTCGACACCATGGCGGGGCCCTCTCAGGTGCGAGCCGGGCGTTTGTTTCCGGTGTCCCGGCGGAGCAAGAACGTACCTGCTGTGACAACTCACACACGCTGCGTTTACTGACAAAACGGGTATCTCGCCCACGATCCGCCATGAACTGCCACCCTTTGCGGCGGTGTGGGGCCGTAGCCCTTGACGCGGTCGGCGCGTTGGTCCATGTGGCGACGGAGTCCGGCTCCGCCCGGCGATGAGAGGAGAGGTCCCTTGTTGCACACCGACATGGCGACCGGCTCGCGGACGACCGCGACGACGGCCGCACCGACCGCGACGACCGGCCCCATGGCACCCGCCGAGGAGGCGGCCGCGTCCGGCTCGCTCCCGGGCGCGGAACCCTGCGACGTGGTGACCGTTCCCGCCCGGCAGGGCCTGGAGGCAGTGGACATCCTGCGCCGGGGCGCCGACCAGGAGGCCGTCGGCCCGGTCCTGCACGACGGGACCTGTGCCACCCTCGGCTTCCTGGTGCCGTCCGGCACCGCCGAGGCCTGGGACGTACCGGGCAGTGCCTGTACGCAGTCCGACGGCCGGGGGTTCCGCGTCCCCGCCGAACCGCCCGTCCCCGGCAGCGGCTGGCTGCTGCCGCCCGCCGACGACACCTCGGTCACCGACCCGGCCGCGCTGCGGGCCGCGCTCGACCAGGCCGCCCGGATGATCGAGGCGGCCGACAACTGCCGCTAGGGCCTGTCCGGCCATAATGTCCGCAGGGGCGGTGCGCACCACCGCCCCGGCACGGCCGGTCCCGGCCGGTCCCTGACCGATGAGCAGTGAGCGGGTACGAGCGGCAGTGGCACGTCGAGGAGCCTCCGGCGGAGCGGGCGACCGCAAACAGCGCACGGACCGGGGGGCCGACCGCAAGGCGGCCCGGGGCTCCGGGCGCACCGGGGGCAACGTCTCGGAACCGGTGGACGGCGGCCTCGCCGAGCTGGTGCCCGACCGGGAGCGCAGGCGCGCCTGGACGCTGACCATCGACGGCGCGCCGCAGTCCCACGTGGACCTCGACGACCCGGGGTACCTCTCCTTCGAGTACCAGCGCCGGATCGGCCACATCGCGGACCTGGCCGCGCCCGCCGGGCAGCCGCTGCACGTCGTGCACCTGGGCGGTGGGGCCTTCACGCTGGCCCGCTACATCGCGGCGACCCGGCCCCGCTCCACCCAGCAGATCGTCGAGGTGGACGCGGCGCTCGTCGCGCTGGTGCGCCGGGAGCTGCCGCTGGACCCGCAGGCCAGGATCAGGGTCCGGTCCACCGACGCCCGCGCCGGGCTCGGCAGGATCCAGGACGACTGGGCCGACCTGGTCATCGCGGACGTCTTCAGCGGGGCCCGGACCCCCGCCCACCTCACCAGCACCGAGTTCCTCGCGGAGGTCCGCCGCGTCCTGAAGCCCGGCGGGAGCTATGTGGCCAACCTCGCGGACGGCCCCCCGCTGGCCCATCTGCGCGGCCAGATCGCCACCGCCGCGACCGTCTTCCCCGAGCTGGCGCTGGCCGCCGACCCGACCGTGTTCCGGGGCCGGCGCTTCGGCAACGCCGTACTGCTCGCCTCGGACGTGCCGCCCAGGGTCGCCGAGCTGACCCGCCGGGTGGCGACCGATCCGCATCCGGGGCGCGTCGAACACGGGCGGGCGCTCGCGGACTTCACCGGCGGCGCGGCCCCGGTCCACGACGCCGGCGCCCGGCCCTCACCGCTGCCGCCCGCCGCCGCCTTCGACTGAGCGCCCGCCGCAGGCCCCCGCAGCGCCGTCAGGTCACGATCTCGACCTTCGGCGGGTAGCCGTTCCAGGTGCAGAACACCGAGACCGTCGTCCCGTCGTCCCGGGCGAAGTTCACCCGGATCCAGGACGGCTCCGTCCAGACCCGCATCGACCAGCCCTGCTCCGGCGTCGCCGACACGAGCTTCGCGCTGGCCGCGCCCAGCTCGAAGACGACCCGTCCGCCGTCCGTCGCGTAACTCCGCGCCGTACCGGCCGGGCCGGCCGTGGCCGACGGGGTGGGCCGGGGCGTGCCCGCCGGGGTGTGCGAACGGGCGGGGGAGGTGCTCACGGACGCCTTCGGGGCGGGGCGGGGCCTGCCGGCGCCAGGCGACGCGGACGGCTCCGGGCGGTGCGTCGAGGACGACAGGGTCTCCGTGGCCGCCCGCGCGCTCGCGCTCGCGGAGATCGGCACCGCCCGCGGCGGGTCGTACGCCGTCCCCGCCATCACGGTGTGTACGCCCCACCACGACAGCGTGACCGCCGCGCCGGTGGCGAGCGACCACGCGAGCCCGTGTACGAGTCCTCGTCGCATCCGGCACATCCTGCACCATGGGGGCCCTCGTCCGGGCGAAAGGCCCTGGGACCTGTCGCCGGCTGCCGGATGGCGTACGGTGCCGCCCATGCCAAGTGTGCTCGTGGTCGAGGACGACCAGTTCGTACGTTCCGCCCTCATCCGGCACCTGACCGAGGCCTCCCACACCGTACGGAGTGTCGGAACCGCGCTCGAAGCGCTGCGCGAGGTCGCGCACTTCCGGTTCGACGTGGTCATCCTCGATCTCGGGCTGCCCGATCTCGACGGTTCGGAGGCGCTCAAGATGCTGCGCGGCATCACCGACGTGCCCGTCATCATCGCGACCGCCCGGGACGACGAGAGCGAGATCGTCCGGCTGCTCAACGACGGTGCGGACGACTACCTGACCAAGCCGTTCTCCGTGGAGCACCTCGCGGCGCGGATGGCCGCCGTGCTGCGCCGCTCGCGCGCCTCCGAGGGCCGGTCCGCCTCCCCGAGGGTGATCCGGGTCGGCGGGCTCTCCATCGACCCGCTGCGGCGCCGGGCCGAACTCGACGGCACCGACCTCGATCTCACCCGGCGGGAGTTCGACCTGCTGACCTTCCTGGCCGGCCGGCCGGGCGTCGTCGTCGCGCGCAAGGAACTCCTCGCCGAGGTGTGGCAGCAGTCGTACGGGGACGACCAGACCATCGACGTCCACCTCTCCTGGCTCCGCCGGAAACTGGGCGAGACGGCCGCCAGGCCCCGCTATCTGCACACCCTGCGCGGTGTCGGCGTGAAACTGCAGCCGCCCGCCGCGCCCCCGGAGCAGCCCGCATGAGGTGGGCCCTGGTCAAGGTCTGTCTGGCCGTCACCGCGATGGTCGTGATCGCGTTCGCCGTACCCCTCGGCCTCGTCATCAAGGAGATGGCCCGCGACCGGGCCTTCTCCGACGCCGAACGGCAGGCCGCGACGATCGCCCCGACGCTCTCCATCACCACCGACCGCGCCGAACTCCTGAAGGCCGTGCTCACCACCGAACCCGGCGCCGACGACCGGATGGCCGTCCACGTGCCCGCCGCCGCCGAGGCCGACCGGCGGGCGGTCGAGATCGGCACCCGGCGCGCCACCCGCAAGGACCTGGAGACCGTACGGGCCTCGGGGCGCGCCTCCATCTCCGAGGTGCCCGGCGGCTCGGCGCTGCTCCAGCCCACCGCGCTCGGCTCCGGCGGCACCGCCGTCGTCGAGGTGTTCGTCCCCCAGGACGAGGTCACCAACGGGGTCACCACCGCCTGGCTGGTGCTCGCGGGCGTCGGCATCGCGCTGATCGTCGGCTCGGTCGCGGTGGCCGACCGGCTCGGCGTACGCATGGTGGAGCCCGCCCGGCGGCTCGCGGGGGCGGCGCAGGACCTGGGGGAGGGGCGGCTCGGGACCAGGGTGCCGGAGGAGGGCCCGACCGAACTGCACTCGGCCGCCGTCGCGTTCAACTCCATGGCCGACCAGGTCGTCCAGCTCCTCGCCAACGAGCGGGAGCTGGCCGCCGACCTCTCGCACCGGCTGCGCACCCCGCTCACCGTGCTTCGGCTCAACGCCGCCTCGCTCGGCGACGGCCCGGCGGCCGAGCAGACCCGGGCGGCCGTCGAGCAGCTGGAGCGCGAGGTCGACACGATCATCAGGACCGCCCGGGAGCAGCGCCCGCAGACCCAGGGCCAGGGGGGCGGTCCGGGAGCCGGCTGCGACGCCTCCGAGGTGATCCGCGAACGCATGGCCTTCTGGTCCGCGCTGGCCGAGGACGAGGGCCGCGAGGTACGCCTGGCCGGGGTGGACCGTACGGTGCGCATTCCGGTGGCCCGCCCCGAACTGGCGGCGGCGCTGGACGCGTTGCTCGGCAACGTCTTCCGGCACACCCCCGAGGGCACCGCCTTCGCCGTGGACGTGCACCACAGCGGCGACGCGGTGATCGTGCTGGTCTCGGACGCGGGCGGCGGCATCGCGGACCCCAGGGCGGCGATGGCGCGCGGCGGCGGCGCGAAGGGCGCGGTGGGCTCGACCGGGCTCGGCCTCGACATCGTCCGCCGGGTCGCGGAGTCCACCGGCGGCGATGTGCGGATCGGGCGCTCGGTGCTCGGCGGCACGGAGGTGCGCATCTGGATCGGGCTCGGCGGGCAGCGGCCGCAGCGGCGCGGGCACCGGGTCGGGCGGCAGCGGCGCGCGGTGAACCGGCGGGGCGCGGGGGCCCGGTTCCGGTCCGGAGCGGGCCCGAACCTTTAGACCGGCCGATGGGCTCCTTAAGCCCACCCTAAGAACATCAACGAGGGCCCCGAATGCGGCATATGCGGGATTCGGCGCCGCTAGCTTGTTCTCGCACCCCCCCACTTCCGTATGACGAGGCAGGAACGCGATGGGCACCAGCACGCACCGGCGCACGGCGAGCACCAGGACCAAGGCGATCGGCGCGGTCGTCGCCGCGGCCGTGATCGGCGGGACGGTCTTCGCCCTCACCGGCACGGCGCAGGCATCGGCGGTCGGCGCCGCCTACACCAGGACCAGCGGCTGGACGGGCGGCTACACCGCGCAGTACGTCGTCACCAACGACACCGACAGCGCCAAGTCCGGCTGGACGCTGGAGTTCGACCTGCCGGCGGGCACCAGGATCAGCTCGCTGTGGAACGGCGAACACACCGTCAGCGGCAACCACGTCACCGTCACCCCGACGAGCTGGAACAAGGAACTGGCCCCCGGCAAGTCCGTCACCGTCGGCTTCGTCACCGCCTCGGACGACAAGGCGGCCGACCCCACCGGCTGCCTCATCGACGACGCCAAGTGCTCCGTCGACACCGGCGCCACCCCGGAGCCCAGCGGCCGCCCCACCGACACCGCGGCCCCCGCCCCCACCGGGTCCGCCACCGCCACGAAGCCGCCGGCCGGCACTCCCACACCGACCCCCACGAAGACCGGCACGGGCGGCGGCAGCGGCGGTACGGCGAGCGGCGCGGGCTTCGCCCCGTACGTCGACACCTCCCTCTACCCCGCGTTCGACCTCACCGGCACCGCCGCCAAGACCGGCGTCAAGCAGTACAACCTCGCCTTCATCACCTCCGGTGGCAGCTGCGCCCCGCTCTGGGGCGGCGTCACCGGCCTCGGCGACGACCAGGTCGCCTCGCAGATCGACGGCCTGCGCGCGGCGGGCGGCGACGTCCGGGTCTCCTTCGGCGGCGCATCCGGCTCCGAGCTGGCCCTGAACTGCACCTCGGCGGCCGACCTGGCCGCGGCCTACGGCAAGGTCGTGGACGCGTACAAGCTGACCGAGGTCGACTTCGACATCGAGGGCGGCGCGCTCCCCGACACCGCGGCCAACTCCCGCCGCTCCCAGGCCATCGCCCAGCTCCAGAAGGACCACCCCGGCCTGGACGTCTCCTTCACCCTGCCGGTGATGCCCGAGGGGCTGACCCAGCCCGGCGTCGACCTGGTCGCCGACGCGAAGAAGAACGGCGTCGACGTCGGGGCCGTCAACATCATGGCGATGGACTACGGCGCCTCGTACAGCGGCGACATGGGCGGGTATGCGATCCAGGCGGCCACCGCCACCCAGGCCCAGATCAAGGGCGTGCTCGGGCTCTCCGACGCGGACGCCTGGAAGGCCGTCGCGGTCACCCCGATGATCGGCGTGAACGACGTCAGCACCGAGATCTTCAAGGTCGAGGACGCCACCCAGCTGGTCGCGTTCGCCAAGGAGAAGGGCCTCGCCTGGCTCGCCATGTGGTCGGGCACCCGCGACAAGGAGTGCGCCGGCGGCGCGAAGCCGACCGCCGACGCCTCGTGCAGCTCGATCACCCAGGAGCCGCTCGCCTTCACGAAGGCCTTCGCCGCCTACGAATAGCCACCACCCCCCCCGCGCATCCCGGCCGGTCCCCACGCCCCCCACACCCGGCCGGGGTGCGCCCCCACCCCGTGCGGCTACCGCGCCCGGTTGACCGCCGACAGCACCGCCGCCACCGACGACGCGAGCGCGGAGGCGTCCTGGCCCGCCCCCCAGCGGACCTCGCCGTCCACCCGGCACTCCGCGTACGACGTCACCGTGGACCGGGCCGCGTCAGCCCCGTGCTCCGAGAAGTCGAGGACCGTCACCGCCACCCCGGCGGCCGCCAGCGCGTCCGTGAACGCGGACACCGTGCCGGCGCCCGTACCCTCGTAGTCGCCCTCCCGCCCGTCCACCCGCAGCGTGCAGACGAACCGGCGGCCACCGGCCGGATCGCGCTCCGCGGTCCAGGACGTCAGGGCGATCTCCCCGTCCCGTCCGGGGACCAGGTACGTCGCCTCGAACAGCTCCCACAGGTCCTTCGGCGTGGCCTCGGCGCCGCTGTCGTCCGTCGCGTCCTGCACCGTACGGGAGAAGTCCGCCCGCATCCGGGCCGGCAGGTCGACCCCGTAGCCGCCGCGCAGCAGATGGGCGATGCCGCCCTTCCCGGACTGGCTGTTGACCCGGATCACCGCCTCGTAGCTGCGCCCCACGTCCGCCGGGTCGATCGGCAGGTACGGCACCGACCACACCTCGGAGCCGCTGTCGGCGCGGTGGGCGAACCCCTTGCTGATCGCGTCCTGGTGGGTGCCGGAGAACGCGGTGTACACCAGGTCGCCGCCGTACGGGTGGCGCGGCGGCACCGGCAGCCGGTTGCAGTGCTCGACCGTGCGGCGGATCTCGTCGATGTCCGAGAAGTCGATCATCGGGTCGACGCCCTGGGCGTGCAGGTTCAGCGCCAGGTTGACCAGGTCGACGTTGCCGGTGCGCTCCCCGTTGCCGAACAGGCACCCCTCCACGCGCTGCGCCCCCGCCAGCACCGCCAGCTCCGCGCACGCCACCCCCGTACCCCGGTCGTTGTGCGGGTGGACGGAGAGGATCACCGAGTCGCGCCGGTCCAGATGGCGGTGCATGTACTCGATCTGGTCCGCGTAGACGTTCGGCGTCGCGATCTCCACCGTGGCGGGCAGGTTGTGGATCACCGGGCGGTCCGGTGAGGCGTCCCACAGCTCGGTGAGGCTGTTGCAGTTCTCCAGTACGTAGTCCGGCTCGGTGAGGACGAAGACCTCCGGCGAGAACTCGAACCGGATGTCCGCGCCTGGCCTGGCCCGCGCGAGGCGGTCCATCAGCCGCGCGGCGTCCAGCACCACCCCGTGCACCCCGGCCCGGTCGCGTCCCAGGACGACGTCACGCCAGACGGGGGCGGTCGGGATGTAGAGGTGCACGACCACCCGGTCCATCCCCACGACGGACTCGAAGGTCCGCTCGATCAGATCGGCCCTGGCCGGGGTGAAGACGACCACCGTCACGTCGTCCGGCACCGCCCCGCTCGTGGCCAGGTGCCGTACGAAGCCGAAGTCGGTACGGCTCGCGGACGGGTAACCGATCTCGATCTCCTTGAAGCCCATCGCGACGAGCAGATCGAACATCCGGCGCTTGCGCGGGGTGTCCATCGGCTCGGCCAGCGCCTGGTTGCCGTCCCGCAGGTCGACCGGGACCCAGAGCGGGGCCCGCTCGGTCCGGGCCTGCGGCCAGGTGCGCCCGGTCAGCGGGATCTCGACCCGGTCGAAGGCGGACCGGTAGCGGTGCGACGGCATCGAGCCGGCGCGCTGCCGGTTCCAGCGGGGCGCGGACTCGGGCACCGGTCCGCGCGGCGTGCAGATCGTGGGAAAGCCGTGCGCCGGCGGCAGGGTGCCGGACGCGGCGGCGGACGTGGCGGCCGGTGGGTTCTCGGGCAGGGACTCGGGCATGAACGGGGTCTCTTCTCGCATCGCCGGACGCGACCGGCACAGCACGGCACCCCGCGGCGGGGTGCCGATCGCTTCAGGCCCCGCCGCGGCAGCCGAGAAGAAGGAGACCGCGGTACGTCATGGCCGGTACAGTAGCCAGAAACCAAGTCCTCAGACAACCTGACAGGTGAATCCGTGTCCTCGCTCGGCCCGCTCCGCCCCAGCCCCCTGGTCGAACAGGCCACGAGCCATCTGCGCGCGCAGATCACCGAGGGGCACTGGCCGGTCGGCACGAAGATCCCCGGCGAGACCACCCTCGCCAGGACGCTGGGCGTGGGCCGCTCCACCGTCCGCGAGGCCGTGCGCACGCTCGCCGCCCTCGGGCTGCTCCAGTCCCGGCAGGGCGCCGGCGTCTTCGTCATCGCCGACCACGCGGCCGAGGACTGGCCGGTCAGGCTGCGCCGGGCCGCTGTCACCGACGTCTACGAGGTCCGCATGCTCATCGAGGTCCAGGCCGCCCGGCTCGCCGCCGGCCGCCGCACCGACGAGGACCTGATCGCCCTGGACGCCGCGCTCACCGCCCGGCTGGCCGCGGGCAGCGGCCCCGACGCCGGCTTCGTGGACGCGGACATCGCCCTGCACCGGACGGTCGTGGCCGCCGCCCACAACCCCGTACTGACCGATCTCTTCGGCGAGTTCGCCCCCGCGCTGCGCCAGGCCCTGATCGACCTGGTGGACCTGCTCGGACTGCGCCGCGCCGACCCGAACCACGGCCACGCGCAGCACCGGGCGCTGGTCACCGCGGTCGTGGCGGGCGACGCGGAGTCGGCGGGCCGGGCCGCGCAGGCGGAGCTGGAAGACACCCTGGCCCGCCTGCGCGCCACCTGAGCCCCGGGCCCTACGCCGCGCCCGCCCCCGACTCCCGCCACTCCTGCGCGTACTCGTCGAAGATCGCCCGCAGCTGGTGCCCGATCTTCAGGTAGTCCAGGTCGTCCAGATTGGCCAGCGAGACCCGGACCGACCACTCGGGGCCGTCGAACCCGCCGCCGTTCAGCAGCACCACGGAGGTCTGCTCGGCCAGCCGGAACAGCGGGTCGACGGGCTCGTAGTTCTGCTCCAGATAGTGGGCGAACTCCAGGCCCAGGGTGCGCTCCGCCTCGGCCAGCAGGTCGAGTTCGATGTAGTACGAGGCCCGCTTGGGGTCCTCGGAGATCTTCATGTGCGCGCCCTCCAGGAGGAGTTCGAGGCGCTGCTGCACGATCGAGCGGATCCGGGCCTTGTACGCCTGGCCCTCGTCCAGCATGTCGAACAGCGAGAACAGCGTCATCATCACCTGCTGCGGCAGCGACAGGCCCGCCGTGTGGTTCAGCGCCACCTGCCGGGAGTCCGCGACCAGCCGGTCGATGAACCGGATCTTCTCCGGCTCCAGCGAGAGCGTCCCGTACCTGCTGTTCAGCCGCGCCTTCTGCGCCGCGTCCTGGGCCCGCAGCATGTCGTCGATGACGTTGTCGTCGTGCAGCCCGATGACGCCGAGCCGCCAGCCGGTTGCGCCGTAGTGCTTGGAGTAGGAGTACACGAGCAGCGCGTTGCGCGGCAGGTCGGCGGCGAGCGAGCGGAAGCCCTCGACGAAGGTCCCGTAGACGTCGTCCGTCACCACGATCAGGTTCGGGTTGCGGTCCGCGACGATTCCCACGATCTGCTCGGCCACCTTCGGTGCGAGCGCGAGCGAGGGCGGGTTGCTCGGGTTGACGCAGCAGACCAGCTTGACCGAGGGATCGGCCAGCTTGTCGATCTCCTCCGGCGGATAGCGCCACTGCCGCACGCCGGTCTCGGTGAACAGGTTCGCCTCGACGCGGACGACGTCGAAGCCGTACGTGTCGAGCTCGGGGATCTCCAGGTACGGCGTGAACACCGGCACCATCAGGGCGATCCGGTCGCCCTTGTGCAGGATTCCGTTCTTCATCAGCGAGTCGAAGATGTAGCACATCGCCGCCGTGCCGCCCTCGGTCGCGAACAGGCTCAGCGTCTGCCCCTCCGGCGGCCGGTGGTCGAACATCTCGTCGGCCACGTACCCGCGCACGACCTGCTCGACATGGGTCAGGATGCGCCCCGGCACCGGGTAGTTGTCCCCGATCGAGGAGTCCGCCAGCTCGTGGACGAAGGCGTCCGGCACGAAGCCGAACCGCTTGACCGCCAGATCGATGCTCGCCTTGAGCAGCTCGATCCCGGGCAGTTCCGGATGCGTGCGGACGAAGGTGGCGAAGCGCTCCGCGCAGCCGGTCTCCTCGGGCATCCCGCCCAGGTTGTCCGCCGTCCAGACCCGCCGGGACTCGGAGAGCGCGAAGTAGCCGAGCGCGTGGTACGCCTCCCGGGGACCGGTGGCGATCCAGTTGGGGTTGCCGCGGCCCGCGTTGAGCATGGCCCGCATCGCCTTGCCCTTCTGGCCGGGCTTGTCGCTCTGTGCCGACTGGGCGATGGTGATGAACTTGTCCTTCAGCTCGAACGGGCTGAGCTGGGCGAACGACCGGATCTCGGCACGGCTGAGGGTGGCCTTGGGCATGTCTGCGCTCCCGTGTTCAGGTTCGGTGGTGGTGGATCACGATCACGTTCAGTGGTTGAGGATCACGATCACGGCGCCCCACACGGTCAGCAGCACGTTGCCGACGGCGTACGGGATCGTGTAGCCGAGCGTGGGGATCTGCGACTTCGAGGTCTCGTTGATGGCGCCGATCGCCGCCGTGGTGGTCTGGCCGCCGGCCAGCACGCCCATCAGGATCGGGAATCTGATCTTCTGGATGTAGTGGCCCACCAGGAAGCCGACGAGCAGCGGTACGACGGTGGCGACGGCGCCGAGGAGCAGCAGCCCCCAGCCCGCCGAGGACAGCCCGCTGGTGAAGCTGGGACCGGCGTTGATGCCGACCACCGCCACGAACATGCACAGCCCGAGGGTGTCCATGAACCACTGGGCGCCCGGCGGCACGTTCCCGTACGTCGGGTACTTGCCGCGGATCCAGCCGAAGACCAGGCCCATGATGAGGCCGCCGCCGGAGGTGGAGAGCGAGATCGGCACGCCGCCGGCCGTCAGCGCGGGGATGCCGATGCAGCCGCCGAGGAAGATGCCGAGGCCGACCCAGATCATGTCGGTGGCGAAGCTCGTCGGCACGGGCTTGCCGAGCTCCCGCCCGGCCGGCCCGACCAGCCGCTCGGGGCCGGTCAGCACCAGGGTGTCGCCGCGCTCGACCGGGGTGGAGAGCCGGAAGGGGAACTCGGCGCCGGCCCGGTAGATCTTCTCGATGTAGACACCGGCCATGAACGGCTCCCGGCGCAGTTCCGCCACCGTCCGCCCCAGCTGGGCCTTCTCGGAGGCCACCACGTGCATGGTCTCCGTGCGGTAGCCGAGCAGCGCCACGTCGTCGGCCTCGGCGCCCACGTGGGTACGGGCGTCGAAGTCCACCAGGTCGTGCCGCAGCGCGCTGATCGCGACGGTGTCGCCGTCCCGCAGCACCAGCGTCTGGGCCTGAGGCAGGACCGTTCCCTCACGCCGGACCTGGGTGATGTAGACGCGCCGGCCGAGTGCCTGCTGCTGGCTCTCGAAGTCGTCGATGCTGCGGCCGACGAGGTCGGGGCGCTCGACCCGGTAGGCGCGCAGCACCGTCTCGTAGTAGCCCTCGCCCTCGTCCGGGTTGTCGTCCGGCGCGTCCAGTTCGGCGGCCAGCTCGGCGCTCTCCCGGGCGAGGTTCTTGCGGTAGAGCCTCGGCAGCACGTTGGCGAGCAGCATCGCGCACAGGATGGTGCCGAGCGGATACGTCACCGCGTAGCCGACCGCCACCAGGTTCTGTTCGGACTTCACCTGCGCGGAGGAGAGCCCCGGCAGGGTGCCGATGGCGTCCTGGGCGACACCGATGGCCGCGGACTGCGTGAGCGCGCCGCTCATCAGGCCGGCGCCGAGCCCGGGTCCGTAGCCGAGCATGACGGCGAACAGCCAGGAGACCAGCAGGCCGGTGACGCAGACGACGACCGCGTTGACGACCTGCGGCAGTCCGTCCTTCCGCAGCCCGCGGAAGAACTGCGGTCCCACCCGGTAGCCGAGGGCGAACAGGAACATGATGAAGAAGAGGTTCTTCACGGTCCCGTCGATCTGGACCTTGAACTGCGCGCCCAGCACCAGCCCGGCGACCAGGCAGCCGGTCACCGCGCCGAGCGCGATGGCCTTGTAACGGATCTTCCCGATCAGGAAGCCGAACGCGACGACCAGGAAGACCAGCAGCTCGGGATGGGGAGTGAAGATGTTGCGGTTCAGGAAATCGATCATTCAGGCCCCCTAGGCCCCCAGGACCCCGACGAGGATCGGTCCGGTCAGTGGCAGCAGGAAGTTGGAGAGCGCGTACGTGATCGTGTAGCCGAGCAGCGGTACGGAGCTCTGCGCCACCTGGGTGATGGAGGTGATCGCAGGGGTCGAGCACTGCTGTCCCGCGATGGCCCCGATGAGCAGCGGTTTCTCGATGTGCAGGAGTTTCACCCCGACGATCAGTGAGATGGACGCGGGGATCAGCACCATGGCGATGCCGGCGAACGGCAGCAGCGCGCCGTACTCCTTCAGCAGCGGCCAGGCCTGCGGTCCGGCGGTCAGCCCGGTGCAGGCGATGAAGACGGCCAGGCCCAGGTCCTTCAGGGTGTTCGCGGCCTGCGGCGGGAAGGCCCCGAAGGTCTGCTTGCGGGAGCGGAACCAGCCGAAGAGCAGCCCGGTGACCAGACAGCCGCCGCCGGTGCCGAGCGACAGCGGGATGTCGCCGATCCGCACGACGATCTGGCCGAGCAGCGAGCCGGCCACGATGCCGAAGCCCAGGTAGATGTAGTCGGTCGTGTCGTTCTTGACGACGGCACCGATCTTCGCGACGAGCCGGTTGAGCCCGGCGCGGGCGCCGACCAGCGTCAGTACGTCGCCGCGCTGGACCGTGGTCTCGGCCGATGCGGGCAGGTGCTGGTCGTTGCGCAGCACGTCGGTGATGTAGACCCCGTCCTTGCGGAACTCGGGGTGGGTCTGCTCCAGATGGGCGATGGTCGACCCTGCGGTGGCCTTCTCGGTCACCGCGACCTGGGTGGTGGCCAGGGGGGTGTCGAGCCCCGGCACCGCCGGTGTCTCCGGGCCGATCTCCCGGCCGGCCGTGATGATCGCGGAGCGCCGTCCGACGACCTGGACCAGGTCGCTGAGGGTCAGTTCCAGGTCGGGCGACGGGTCGAGCACCTTGCTGCCGCGCTTGACGCCCTCGACGGTGATGGCGTTGCCGAGCCCCGCCTCCAGCTCACCGATCCGGCGGCCGTCCGCGAGGGTCACCAGGAAGGTGCGGCCGACCGTCCGGGGCAGCGCCTCCCGCTCGTCGTCCTCCAGGCCGGCGGCCCCGCCGCGCATCTTCTCCCACAGCTCGCGCGAGGCGTCGGCGAGGTTGATGCGGAGCAGCATCGGCATGATCTGGCTGGTGAACAGCACGATGGTGATCAGGCCGAAGAGGTAGCAGACGGTGTAGGCGGTGGCGACGTGCCCCTGGTACTGGGTGATCTGGCTCTGGGTCAGGTCATCGAGCTTGCCGATTGCCTCGGTGGCCGTACCGACGAC
Organism: Streptomyces sp. 840.1; assembly: GCF_003751445.1. NCBI lineage: Bacteria > Bacillati > Actinomycetota > Actinomycetes > Kitasatosporales > Streptomycetaceae > Streptomyces > Streptomyces sp. 840.1. The sequence goes on from NZ_RJUU01000001.1 coordinate 3,617,565, forward strand.
CGCGGACTCGGTCGCCGCACCGGCCAGGATGCCCGACGCGGTGCCCACGTCGAGGTCGAAGGCCTTGGCGATGCCGAAGGCGATCCCGAGGACGCAGACCAGCTCGATCAGGCAGAGCGCGAAGAAGCGCAGGCTCTTGCGGTTGAGGTTGGCGAAGAACTGCGGCCCGGCCAGGTAGCCCAGCGAGAAGATGAAGAGCGCGAAGAAGACCGTCTTGACGTCGTCGTTGACGCTGACGTGCCGGGTGCCGATCAGCAGCGCGACGATCAGTGTCCCGCAGATGCCGCCGAGGGTGATCGGGCCGACGCGAATCTTGCCGACCAGGTAGCCGAGGGACAGGCAGAGGAAGAGCGCGAGCTCGGGATGGTCCCGGACGACTCCCATTCGGCCTCACCCACCCGAGCGAATATAAAGGATCAATAGGTACATAGTGGTGAATTTAACAGGGTGTGAGGTGTGAGGCATTTTCACCGAGTTGTCCGTATGTCGGCCGCTCATCGGCCGTCCGTCGACTGCTCGTCGGCCGCCCATCGGACACCCATCGGCCGCGCACCCCGGCGCGCCGCCCGTCGGATTCGGGGAAAGAACGCGAGGACCCCCCAGGTCACCCCCGTGACGCGGTGTCCCGTTCACCTTCCGTCGGGCTCCCGTGGCCCGGCCGGGGGTGGCGGCGGCGGTTTCCGGACGGCCCCGGAAATCCGGCCCGACGGGGCCGGTCGCCTGCCGAGCACGCACCGATCCAGCCCCAACACACCCCCTACCTGGGGCGATTCGGATTTGACGGCCTTCCGACTCCTCGCCCGTTCCCTTTGGCAAGCCCCTGGCGGGACACGGTCTCGTGACTTGCAGGACACGCTCGCGCAACGGAAGCGTCTTCAACTCTTGACACCCACCCCTCCCAGGCAGGAACCTTCCGACATCGACGCATGGGAGCGCTCCCACATCGCAGGAGGATTTCTCGTGCGAACGGCACTGCCCGTGTCCTCCCCCCTGAACCACCTGGCACCCGCACCCACCAGCGCGAATGCCACGCAGTCAGAACGCCAGTCCCACCCTGGAACAAGGAGTAGTGGAATGCGTATCACCCGCACCGTCGCCGGCCGAAGCCGCAGAGCCGCGGTTCTGGTCACCACGGGCCTGACAGCCTCGGCCCTGTTGCTGACCGGCTGCAGCAGCGACTCGGACTCATCGGACGAGAGCTCCGATGCGAACGGGAAGATCACGCTGACCGTCGCCGACTTCGGGCAGTTCGGCTACAAGGAAGCCGGCCTCTTCGCGAAGTACCACGAGCTGCACCCGAACATCACGGTGAAGGAAGACACCACCGCCGAGGAGAAGAACTACTACCCGAAGCTGCTCCAGCAGCTGAGCGCGGGCAGCGGACTGGCCGACGTCCAGGGCATCGAGGTCGGCCGGATCAAGGAGATCGTCGACACCAAGGCGGACCAGTTCGCCGACCTCAGCAAGTCGATCGACGTCAACGACTGGGTGTCCTGGAAGGAGAAGCAGGCCACCACCAAGGACGGCAAGGTGATCGGCGCGGGCACCGACATCGGCCCGATGTCGCTCTGCTACAACTCCGAGCTGTTCAAGAAGGCCGGCCTGCCGACCGACCGCAAGGCCGTCGCGGCCAAGTTCGCCGGGGGCTGGGAGGACTACCTCAAGCTCGGTGAGGAGTACCAGAAGAATGCGCCTGCGGGCACGTACTTCATGGACTCCGCGAGCGCCATGTTCAACGCCGTGGTCAGCTCGAACGCCAAGCAGTACTACGACGAGTCGGGCAAGGCGATCTACAAGGACAGCCCCAGCGTCAAGCAGGGTTGGAACCTCGCCGCCGAGGCCGCGGACAAGAAGCTGACCCAGGGCCTCGCCCAGTTCGGCGACCCGTGGAAGGCCGCGCTGCGCAAGAGCACCATGGCCACCGTGGTCTGCCCTGCCTGGATGGCCGCCCAGATCTCGGACGCCGCCGGTGAAGGCAACAAGGGCAAGTGGGACATCACCACCGCCCCGGGTGAGACCGCGTCCAACTGGGGCGGCTCCTTCCTCGGTGTTCCGACGGCCGGCAAGCACGTCAAGGAGGCCGGTGAGCTCGTCAAGTGGCTGACCGCCCCCGAGCAGCAGGCCGCCGTCTTCAAGGCGACCGGACTCTTCCCGTCCAACAAGGGCGCCTACGACCTGGCCGACGTGAAGACCGGCAAGCTCCCGTACTTCAACGACGCGCCGATCGGTGAGATCTACGCGGACGAGGCCAAGTCCATCCCCGAGACCGTTCTCGGCCCGAAGGACGCCGACATCAAGGACGCCATCTCCACCCAGATCAACAACATGGAGCAGCGCGGCACCAGCCCTGACAAGGCCTGGGACGCAGCGGTCGACAAGGTCGACAAGGTGATCGGCTGACGGTCGCGGCGGCGGGCGGCCCCAGGGCCGCCCGCGCCTGCGTGTCCCCATCCCGCGCCGGGGCGGCCGTCTCCCGGCGGGCTTCCGCGGGGCGGCCGGGTAGGTATCCGGCCGCCCCGCGGAAGCCCACCGCCGGACGCCGCCGCCCGTACCCGGGTAACCAAGCAATCCAGGGAAGGAATCCCGCTCGTGGCCACCTCGACTCCCACCCGGGACGCATACGTGCCGCCACCGCGCGGCTCCCAGCAGACGCCGGTGAACGCCCGCCGGCAGATGTGGCGGAGCCGGCTCTGGCGGTTCGACGACAAGGCGTCGCCGTACGCCTACATAGCCCCGTTCTTCCTCGTCTTCGGCGCCTTCGGGCTCTATCCGCTGATCTACACCGGCTGGATCGCCCTGCACCGGGTGGAGATGACCGGCCTGGACCAGATGGAGTGGGTCGGCTGGGACAACTTCGACCGGATCCTGCACGACGCGGAGTTCTGGACCGCCGTCACCAACACGTTCGTGATCGGTGTCATATCGACGGTTCCGCAGCTGCTCGTCGCACTGGGCCTGGCCCACCTGCTGAACTACAAGCTGCGCGCCAGCACCTTCTGGCGGACGGTCATCCTCACCCCGTACGCCACCTCGGTGGCCTCCGCCGCCCTCGTCTTCGCCCTGGTCTTCCGGGCCGACGGCGGTCTGCTGAACTGGGTGCTGCACTTCGTCGGCCTCGGGCACACGAACTGGGCCAACGGCGAGTGGACGTCGAAGATCGCCATCTCGGTCATCGTGATCTGGCGCTGGACCGGCTACAACACCCTGATCTACCTGGCGGCCATGCAGGCCGTGCCGTCGGATCTGTACGAGGCCGCCTCGCTCGACGGCGCCTCGCGCTGGCAGCAGTTCCGCAAGGTGACCATCCCCTCGCTGCGGCCCACGATCCTGTTCACCATCGTCATCTCGACCATCGGTGCCATGCAGTTGTTCGGTGAACCGCTGCTGCTGGAGGGTGGCGCGATCGGCGCGACCGGCGGAACCGAGAATCAGTACGAGACCCTCAGCGTCTACCTCTACAACTACGGCTGGCACCTCGGGCATCTCGGTCCGGCCGCCGCAGTGGCCTGGGCGATGCTCGCCCTCCTGCTGATCATTGCCGCGGTCAACTGGCTCATCGGCCGCTTCGTACGCAAATCCGCGGTCTGACCGGGAGCGAATTCCATGACCATGACCAGCCCCACCCAAGCTCCGGAGCTCGGCCTCCCGGCACGTACCGCCCACCGCGCCCCGAAGGGCCCGAGCCGCTTCAAACCCGGTGCCGGCAAGCAGCTGCAGGGCGGCCCGTTCGCGTACATCGCGCTGGCAGTCGTCGGTATCGGCTCGCTGCTGCCGCTCTACTGGACCCTGGTGGCCGCCTCCCACACCCAGGACGAAGTGCTCGCCAGCACCCCGCCGTTCCTGCCGGGCGGACGGCTGATGCACAACCTCGACGCCGCCTGGAACCAGGCCCACCTGGGCAAGGCGATCGTCAACAGCTTCGTCGTCTCGTCCTGCATCACGGCGGCGACGCTCTTCTTCTGCACCCTGGCCGGCTACGCCTTCGCCAAGATGCGGTTCCGGGGCAGGGGCGGCCTGATGACCGGGGTCATCCTGACCCTGACGATCCCGCCGCAGCTCAGCGTCGTCCCGCTGTTCATGATGATGTCCGACCTCGGCTGGGGCGGAAAGCTGGAGTCGGTGATCTTCCCGACCCTGGTCAGCGCGTTCGGCGTGTTCTTCATGCGGCAGTACCTGAGCGAGGCACTGCCGTACGAGCTCATCGAGGCCGCGAAGATCGACGGCGCGAACAACTTCCGCATCGTCCTGAGCATCGTGCTCCCGGTGGCCCGCCCCGCGATGATGGTGCTCGGCATGCTCACCTTCGTCCAGGCGTGGAACGACTTCTTCTGGCCCTACCTCGCGCTGAACCAGCAGAACCCCACGCTCCAGGTGGCCCTCGGCCAGCTGAGCGCCTCCTACACCCCCGACCAGAGCATCGTGATGGCGGGCGCGCTGATCAGCACGCTGCCGCTGCTCGTCGTGTTCGTGATCTTCGGGAAGCGGATCGTCGGCGGCATCATGTCCGGCGCCGTCAAGGGCTGACACGCCCCGCCGGCCACGACCCGCCCACCACGTCGCGCGATCACGCTCCGCCGATCACGCCCCGCCGATGACCGCCACCGGAAGACCCGTACGGCCCGCACCCGACCGAGGGCCGTACGGATTCCGGAGCACCACCCCTTCCCGCCCCTGTCCGTCCACTCCTGGGAGCGCTCCCGCATGACTGCTGTACGACCCGACATCGCCCCTAAGCAGGCGCCCGAGGCGACGAGTTTTCCGACAGGCTTCGTCTGGGGGGCGGCCACCGCCGCCTACCAGGTCGAGGGTGCCGCGGCCGAGGACGGCCGCACCCCCTCCATCTGGGACACCTTCAGCCGTACGCCGGGCAAGGTCCGCAACGGCGACACCGGAGACATCGCCGCCGACCACTACCACCTGTACCGCGACGACGTGGCACTGATGAAGCGGCTGGGGCTGAAGGCGTACCGCTTCTCCGTCTCCTGGTCCCGGGTGCAGCCCACCGGGCGCGGCCCCGCCGTCGAACGCGGCCTGGACTTCTACCGCAAGCTCGTCGACGAGCTGCTCGAAGCGGGCATCACCCCGGTCGCCACCCTCTACCACTGGGACCTGCCCCAGGAGCTGGAGGACGCCGGCGGCTGGCCGCAGCGGGTGACCGCCGACCGCTTCGCGGACTACGCCGCGATCATGGCGGGCGCCCTCGGCGACCGCGTGGGGACGTGGACCACCTTCAACGAGCCCTGGTGCTCGGCCTTCCTCGGCTACGGCTCCGGAGTGCACGCTCCCGGCCGCACCGAGCCCGCCTCCGCCCTGCGGGCGGCCCATCACCTCAACCTCGCCCATGGCCGGGCGATCGAGGTCCTGCGCGGCCAACTCCCCGCTGCCGTGCAGACCTCGGTCACCCTCAACCTCCACCAGGTCCGCCCGCTCACCGCGAGCGCGGCGGACGCCGACGCCGCCCGCCGGATCGACGCGGTGGGCAACCGGATCTTCACCGGTCCGATGCTGCGCGGCGAGTACCCCGAGGACCTGATCGCGGACACCCGGCACCTGGTCGACTGGTCGACGCTGGTCCAGGACGGCGACCTGGCCGCCATCTCCCGCCCGGTCGACGTGCTCGGCGTCAACTACTACACGCCGACGCTCGTCTCCACGCCCGCCGAGGGCGCCGGCGACACCCGCAACGACGGCCACGGCGCCAGCGACCACTCCCCGTGGCCCGGCTCCGAGCACGTCGCCTTCCACCTGGCCGAGGGGAAGGAGCGCACCGCGATGAACTGGTCGATCGACCCCAACGGGCTCTACAGCCTCCTCATGGACGTCACCCGCGACCACCCGGGGCTGCCCCTGATGGTCACCGAGAACGGCGCCGCCTTCGACGACTACGTCTCGCCCGAGGGCCGGGTGGAGGACCCCGAGCGGATCGCTTACCTGCACGGCCACCTCGACGCGGTCCAGCGGGCGGTGGCCGACGGAGCGGACGTCCGCGGCTACTTCCTCTGGTCGCTGATGGACAACTTCGAGTGGGCGTACGGCTATTCGAAGCGCTTCGGCGCCGTGTACGTCGACTACGCCTCCCAGCGCCGCATCCCCAAGTCCAGCGCCCACTGGTACGCCGACGTGATCCGCCGGCACGCCCTGCCGCCGACCGGCCCCTCCTGACGTCGATCAGGTCAACCGCCGCTGAATGAGCGGAGGCTGACCGCTCCTGCCCGATCATGAGCCACCCCGGAGACCCGGCCCCGCGCCGGGTCTCCGCCGTGTCCGGGGGCGGGCTGCGCCCGTCCCCACCCCGGCCCGTCTGAGCCGCTTGACCACGCGCGTAGAGTGGGAGCGCTCCCATGAATGGGGGCGGGGGAGCGGCCGACCGGTCCCGTCGAGTGTCAAGAGAGCCAACACCAGGACTTGGTTTGGTTATCCGACTGTGAGAAATTGACCGCGAACGGGAGGCAGCCATGACGGCAGCGCGAGTACGTAGCGGGGGGCGGCCCACGCTGGAGGAAGTCGCGGCACGGGCGGGAGTGGGCCGGGGCACGGCCTCACGCGTCATCAACGGCTCACCGCGGGTCAGCGCGCACACCCGGGAGGCGGTGGAGGCGGCCGTCGCCGAGCTGGGCTACGTGCCCAACCGCGCCGCCCGCGCCCTGGCCGGCAACCGCACGGACGCCATCGCCCTGGTGGTGCCGGAGTCGGAGAGCCGCTTCTTCGCGGAGCCCTACTTCTCCGACATCGTCCGAGGGGTCGGCGCCGCCCTGGCCGACACCGAGATGCAGCTGCTGCTCACCCTCGTCGGCAGCGACCGCGAACGCCGCAGGCTGGCCCAGTACCTGACCGCGCACCGCGTGGACGGCGTGCTCCTGGTCTCCGTGCACGCCGACGACCCGCTGCCCGACCTGCTGGAGCAGCTGGGCATGCCGGCCGTGATGAACGGCCGCAGGTCGGCCGCCGAGCCGCTGCCCTCGGTGGACTCCGACAACTTCGAGGGCGCCCGGGGCGCCGTCGAGCACCTCGCCTCACGGGGCCGCCGCGCCATCGCCACGATCACCGGACGCCTCGACGTGTACGCCTCCCAGCGACGCCTGGACGGCTACCGCAAGGCCGTGGCCGACGCGGGCCTGGAGCCCGACGAACAGCTGATCGCCCCGGCCGACTTCTCCGAGGAGGGCGGCGTCCGGGCCATGCGCGAGCTGCTCGCCCGCCGCCCGGACGTGGACGCGGTCTTCGCCGCGTCCGACCTGATGGCCGCGGGCGCCCGCCAGGTGCTCCGTGAGGCCGGCCGGCGCATCCCGGACGACGTGGCCCTCATCGGCTTCGACGACTCGGCCGTGGCCCGCCACATGGACCCGGCCCTGACGAGCGTGCGCCAGCCGATCGAGGAGATGGGCCGCACGATGACCCGGGTGCTCCTCGACCTGATCGCGGGCGAGAGCGACGAGCGGCCGCAGATCGTGCTCCCGACGGAACTGGTGGTCCGGGACTCGTCGTGAGGCGCCCCCGGTCCCGCAGATCGGGTACGGGCACGGGGCGCCGCCTCACACGTCGGCTGCGGGCTCCCCGGCAGGCGTCGGGCCGGGGGCGAGCAACGTGGTGATCTCCTGGGCGAGTTCCGGGCCGAGCTCGCCCCAGCCGTCCTTGTAGCCGTAGACGCTCGCCAGGCTGCGGGCCTCGTAGTCGCCGTTCATGATCTCGATGTCGCCGGTGGTGATGAGCCCCGGGTGGGCGACGCCGACGGCGCTGGAGACCTTCAGCAGCTCCTTGCGGAGAGTGCGCAGATAGACCGCGGCCCGACGGGCCTTCGACGGTGCGTCCACGCCGCGCACCAGCCACGGGTCCTGGGTGGCGATGCCGGTGGGGCACTTGTCGGTGTGGCACTTCTGCGCCTGGATGCAGCCGATGGACAGCATCGCCTCGCGGGCGACGTTGATCATGTCGGCGCCCAGGGCGAACGCGACGACGGCGTTCTCCGGCAGGCCGAGCTTGCCGGAACCGATGAAGGTGATGTCGTCCGTCAGGCCCCGCTCGGCGAACGTGGCGAAGACGCGGGAGAAGCCCATACGGAACGGCAGCGACACCGAGTCGGTGAAGATGAGGGGAGCGGCCCCCGTGCCGCCCTCGCCTCCGTCGACGGTCACGAAGTCGACCCCGCGGTCACCCCGTGCCATCAGGGTGGCCAGCTCCTCCCAGAAGCTCATCTCGCCCACGGCGCTCTTGATCCCGACCGGCAGACCGGTAGCGTCGGCGAGCAGCTCCACGAAGTCGAGCATCGAGTCGACGTCGTGGAACGCGGTGTGCCGCGAGGGCGAGGCGCAGTCCTTGCCCGCCGGTATGCCGCGGATCCCGGCGATCTCGGGCGTCACCTTCGCGCCCGGCAGCAGCCCGCCGAGCCCCGGCTTCGCGCCCTGCGAGAGCTTGATCTCTATCGCCCTGACCGGGGCGCCCGCGACCACGTCCTTGAGCTTGTCGAGGCTGAAGGTGCCGTCCTCGTTACGGCAGCCGAAGTACGAGGTCCCTATCTGCAGGATGAGGTCACCGCCGTTGCGGTGGTACGGCGAGAGGCCGCCCTCGCCCGTGTTCTGCATCGCGCCGGCGAGCTGTGCGCCCTTGTTGAGCGCCGTGACGGCCGCGCCGGACAGCGATCCGAAGCTCATCGCCGAGATGTTCACGACGCTCGCGGGCCGGAACGCCTTGGCGCGCCCGCGGGGGCCGCCCAGCACCTTGGCCGAGGGCAGCGGGGCCTGCGGGTCGTGCAGATCGGGCAGCGCGCGGGCGAACGTGCGCTGCTTCACGTACGCGTGCCCCTGCACGTGCTCGACGTCCATGTCCGTACCGAACCCGAAGTAGTTGTTCTCCTCCTTCGCGGACGCGTAGATCCAGGTGCGCTGGTCACGGCTGAAGGGGCGCTCCTCCTCGTTGGACGTCACGACGTACTGCCGCAGCTCCGGCCCGATCGTCTCCAGCAGGTACCGGGCGTGTCCGATCACCGGGAAGTTCCTGAGCAGAGCGTGCTTCTTCTGGACGAGGTCGCGGGCAGCCACCAGCGCCAATGCTGCTGCGGCGGCCGCACCGATACTCCGGGCGCGCATGAACGTTCCTCTCGTCGACTGCTCGGTACCCGGCTCCGGCGTTGCGCGGCGGGCGTCGGGGAGTCGCGCGGCGGACACGGCCGGGCAGGCACGGGCGCCCGTCGACGCGACGCCACCCTAGGAGTCCCGCAGAGGCGCGGGCGCGGCAGGGGGGCATGAGAAAGGGCCGATCCGTGAGAACGAATCGGCCCTTCGTCATTCAGGGTGAGTAACGGGACTCGAACCCGCGACATCCTGGACCACAACCAGGTGCTCTACCGTCTGAGCTATACCCACCACGTCCGGTCGTCTTTCCGACCGGCCGAGAAGAAGTGTACAGGGTCTTGGAGGGTGCTCGCGCCCTCATTGTTCTGCCGTCGGTCACAGCCCTCGGAAGGGCCGTGACCAGCGGCTTTCCACCGAACCTAGACCGAGGGCGACGACACCCGCGCCGCGATCGACTTCGCGCGCTCGGAGTCCGGTCCCGGCTGCGGTACGAAGACCGCCTCGCGGTAGTAGCGCAGCTCCGTGATGGAGTCGCGGATGTCCGCGAGCGCCCGGTGGTTGCCGTTCTTCTCGGGGCTGTTGAAATACGCCCTCGGGAACCAGCGGCGGGCCAGTTCCTTGACCGACGAGACATCGACGATGCGGTAGTGGAGGTAACCCTCCAGCGACGGCATGTCCCGCAGCAGGAAGCCCCGGTCGGTGCCGACCGTGTTTCCGCAGAGCGGGGCCTTGCCGGGCTCCTTCACGTGCTCGCGCACGTAGGAAAGGACCCGCTCCTCGGCGTCGGCCAGGGTGGTACCCCCGGCCAGCTCGTCGAGCAGGCCCGAGGCGGTGTGCATCTGCCGCACCACCTCGGGCATGGTCTCCAGGGCCGCGTCCGGAGGGCGGATCACGATGTCCACCCCGTCGCCGAGCACGTTCAACTCCGAGTCGGTGACCAGTGCGGCCACCTCGATGAGTGCGTCTTCCGTCAACGAGAGCCCGGTCATCTCGCAGTCGATCCACACCATGCGGTCGTTCATGCGCCCCACCCTACGGGGCACTCCGCTGCCCCGGCAGGGCCGGGCGCCCTGCCGCGTACGCGTCGGAGCCCGGCCTCCCCTGTTCGGAGCGGCCCGGATCCAGCGCTGCCGAGGCAGCGGCCGGCTGGCCCCCGGGAGCGGGAGCCGGCACGGCACGACGGCTGCCGGGACCGGCCTGCGCGGGCACCACCTGCTCGGTGACCTGGCCGGCCGGCTCGGGACCCCCGCCCTGCGGACGGCGGGCCCGGTAGGCGGCCCGGTACGCGGCGGGGGAGGAGCCCAGCTGACGCCGGAAGTGCCCGCGCAGCGCGACCGGCGAGCGGAAGCCGCAGCGGCCCGCGACCTCGTCGACCGAGTAGTCGGACGTCTCCAGCAGCCGCTGCGCCTGCAGCACCCGCTGGGTGATCAGCCACTGGAGCGGTGCGCTGCCGGTGAGCGAGCGGAACCTCCGGTCGAAGGTCCGCCGGCTCATGTAGGCGCGCGCCGCGAGCGTCTCCACGTCGAACTGCTCGTGCAGATGCTCCAGTGCCCAGGCCACGACCTCGGCGAGCGGGTCGGAGCCGATCTCCTCCGGTAAAGACCTGTCCAGGTAGCGCTCCTGGCCGCCACTGCGTCGCGGTGGCACGACGAGCCGGCGGGCGAGCGCCCCGGCGGCCTCCGTGCCGTGGTCCGAGCGCACTATGTGCAGACAGAGGTCGATGCCTGCCGCTGTGCCCGCCGACGTGAGCACGTCGCCGTCGTCGACGAACAGCTCACGCGGATCCACGTGGACCGACGGGTAGCGCTTGGCCAGCGTCGGTGCGTACATCCAGTGCGTGGTCGCCGGACGGCCGTCGAGCAGGCCGGCTGCGGCGAGGACGAAGGCCCCCGTGCACAGGCCGACGATTCTGGCCCCTTCCTCGTGGGCGCGGCGCAGCGCGTCCAGTGCCTCCACGGGTGGTGGCGAGGTGATCGAGCGCCAGGCGGGCACCACGACGGTGCCGGCCCTGCTGATCGCCTCCAGCCCGTAGGGCGCGGTGAGTTCGAGTCCCCCTGTGGTGCGCAGCGGTCCCTCTTCGCCGCTGCACACGAGAAGCCGGTAGCGCGGAACTCCCGCGTCCTGGCGGTCGATACCGAACACGGAGAGCGGGATGGAGCTCTCGAAGATGGGGCCGCCGCTGAACAGCAGTACGGCCACGACCTCCCGGCGCCGGCGCCCGCTCAGCTTCCGTACAGCCTCCGTTGCGGTGGCGGAGTCCTGGCTCATGACGCTAAGCCCCCCTCGGTGTTCGCGTCTTCCTGGTCCTTACGGGCCTGTCGCACCTGCACTTGTCCCCTCGGTCGTGCACGAGTCCCCAGCCTTCGACACCCAAGATCGAATCTACTGCGTCCCGTGGTGCCGTCGTGACAAGTTCACCAACCGGCTTTATGTCGACAAGGCAACCTGGCGGGAAGCATTCGATCACGAAGCGTTTCACTCGTGAGTCGTGCAGGGAAGTGCGCCTGACGTTCATGGCCCGTCCCCATTGGGTGGAAGCGTACCGCGCGGTCTCCTTCTGCCTGCTGGCAAGGGGGTTGATCGGCCATTTCGGCAAGGGATTGGCTGGGGAGTGAAGTTGGCTGAAAACATACGGTCGCGTGTGCGGAAATCATCCGTTCAACCGGCGTACGCCCCGCAGGGGTGGCCGCCTCCATGCGCCCCCACGGCCGGTCCGGAGAGGGGCGGACGGTGTCGGCGGGATGTCCGGATGCCGGCCGGAGGCCGTATCGGCGGCCGGCCGCGCGGCGCGTTCCGGACGGGCGGGGGTCCGCCGGTCCGGGTTCCGGACCGCCATTCCGGTCCGCCGGGGGGCGCGAAGGTCGGTACCGAGCGGTCGGACACCGCGACGACGGACCGACGGGGACCCGGCGGGTGATCCGGCGGCGACCCGGCGGCGGCTCCCGTGCGCCCGGCGGCGGGCCGGCGGTGGCCGCAGGTCGCGGCCGTCCGGCTCCCGTGACGTCGGTGTACGGGGCAACCGGCATTGCCATACGGGGCGGTCTCGGGCATGCTCCGTGAAACGTCGCGCACGCTTTGCGCGGGTCTGGGCCGTGGAGGAGTGGCGCCGTACCCTTGGGGGTAAGGGGTTGGGAAGATGATTCCCGGACACCGCCACACCGCCCACTGACGCAGCTCTGACGCAGCTCTTACACCGCTCTGACGCAGCTCCCCAAGTCGCTCTCCTCACGAGGACTCTCTTCGCCGAGACACCGATGGCCGGTCACGAAATCCCTGAACCCGCGGACCGCAAGCAGGTAGCCGACCCAGAGTCGGGACCCCAGGCGGTCGAAGAAGCACGTCACTCCTGCGATCCCGCGTTCCGGCACGGGGTCGTCGTCGGCTTCGACGGCTCGACCTCCAGCGAACGAGCCCTCGCCTACGCCATCGGCATGGCCCGAAGATCGGGCTCCGGCCTGATCATCGTCCATGTCGCCAATCGGCTGCCGACCACGGTCTGGGCAGGCTGCGAGCCGCCCGTCTTCGTCGATGTGCCCGATCACCGGACCGAGGTCCTCGGCCTGGAGCTCGCCTGCGCGGACTACCTCACCGAGGTCCCGTGGGTGCTCGTCGAGCGCGGCGGGGACATCTGCCACGAGCTGGAGGAGGTCGGCCGGGAGTACTCGGCCGACGCGATCGTGGTCGGCTCCACCCAGGGCATCGTCGGCCGGATCTTCGGCTCGGTGGCGGGCCGGCTGGCGCGGCGCGCGCAGCGCCCGGTCGTGGTCATCCCGTAGCGGCTTCCCCGTTCCTTCACCCCGGTTCCTCCCCCCTCGTTCGTCCCCCTCGCTCCTCCGAGGGCGCTCCGCGCGACCCTCGTCCCGGCTTCCGGGACGGGCGGTCTCGTTTCGGGCTCCGCTGCCGGGTCGTGGCGTCAACTCGACTACCAAAACAGCGGGGTGAAACAAACCGCAGAGCCGAAAAAGAGGATTGTGCAGTTGTGAGGGGCGGATAAGAGCCGTTGGGGAACGGTGCGATTGCATGTGAACCGGGGCGGCGAGCGGCCCGCCGCGCTGGGGGAGCGGAGCGGCCCCGGACCCCCGCGGCGTGGGGGGTCCGGGGCCGCTGCCGGCCGGGGCGGCGTGGCTACTCGACGGTGACGGACTTCGCCAGGTTGCGCGGCTTGTCGATGTCCCGGCCCATGGCCAGCGCCGTGTGGTACGCGAACAGCTGGAGCGGGATGCCCATCAGGATCGGGTCCAGCTCGTTCTCGTTCTTCGGCACGACGATGGTGTGGTCGGCCTTCTCCTGCACCTGGTGCGCGATGGCGAGGATGCGGCCGCTGCGGGCCTTGATCTCCTCCATCGCGGCGCGGTTCTTCTCCAGCAGGTCGTCGTCCGGCACGATCGCCACGGTCGGCATCGCGGGCTCGATCAGCGCGAGCGGTCCGTGCTTCAGCTCGGAGGCGGGGTAGGCCTCGGCGTGGATGTACGAGACCTCCTTGAGCTTCAGCGAGGCCTCCCGGGCCACGGGGTAGCCGCGCACCCGGCCGATGAACATCATCGACTTCGCGTCCGCGTACTCCGCGGCGAGCTTCTTGATCTCGTCCTCGGTCTCCAGGATCTCGCTGATCTGGCCGGGCAGCTTGCGCAGGCCCTCGATGATCCGCTTGCCGTCGGCGACCGAGAGGTCCCGGATGCGGCCCAGGTGCAGGGCGAGCAGCGCGAACGCGACGACGGTGTTGGTGAAGCACTTCGTCGAGACGACGCAGACCTCGGGCCCGGCGTGCACGTACGTACCGCCGTCGGCCTCCCGGGCGATCGCGGAACCGACCACGTTGACCACGCCCAGCACCCGCGCGCCCTTGCGCTTGAGCTCCTGGACCGCGGCCAGCACGTCGTACGTCTCGCCGGACTGGGAGACCGCGACGTAGAGCGTGTCCGGGTCCACCACCGGGTTGCGGTAGCGGAACTCGGAGGCCGGCTCGGCGTCCGCGGGGATGCGGGCCAGCTCCTCGATCAGCTGGGCGCCGATCTGGCCCGCGTGGTACGAGGTGCCGCAGCCCAGGATCTTGATCCGGCGGACCCCGCGCGCCTCACGGGCGTCCAGGTTGAGACCGCCCAGGTGGACGGTGGCGAAGCGGTCGTCGATCCGGCCGCGCAGCACCCGGTCGACGGCCTCGGCCTGCTCCGAGATCTCCTTGTGCATGTACGTGTCGTGGCCGCCCATGTCGTACGACTCGGCCTCCCACTCCACGGTGGTCGGCGTGGCCGTCGTGGTCGAGCCCTCCGTCGTGTACGTACGGAAGTCGTCGGCCTTGAGGGTGGCCATCTCGCCGTCCCCGAGGGTGACGACCTGGCGGGTGTGGGTGACCAGGGCGGCGACGTCCGAGGCGACGAACATCTCCTTCTCGCCGATGCCCAGGACGACCGGGGAGCCGTTGCGGGCGACGACGATGCGGTCGTTGAAGTCGGCGTGCATGACGGCGATGCCGTACGTGCCCTCGACCGAACGCAGGGCCTCGCGGACCTTCTCCTCCAGGGTGTCCGCCTCCGAGCGGGCGATCAGGTGGACCAGCACCTCGGTGTCGGTCTCGGAGAGGAAGACGACGCCCTCGGCCTCCAGGCGGGGGCGCAGCTCGGAGGCGTTGTCGATGATCCCGTTGTGGACGACGGCGACCTTGCCGCCCGCGTCCAGGTGCGGGTGGGCGTTCTCGTCGCTCGGGGCGCCGTGGGTGGCCCAGCGGGTGTGGGCGATGCCGGTGGTGCCGGTGAACCGCTTGGGGACCCGGGCCTCCAGCTCGCGGACCCGGCCCTTGGCCTTGACCATCTTCAGCGCGGCGGGCTTGCCGGCCGCCGGCTTGCCGGTGATCACGATGCCCGCGGAGTCGTAACCGCGGTACTCCAGCCGCTGCAGCCCTTCCAGCAGCAGCGGAGCGACATCACGCTTTCCGATATAACCGACGATTCCGCACATGGCGTCTCTGCCCCTCCGTCAATCCGTCGACGTACAAGTAGCCGTACAGGTGGCCGTGCAAGTGGCCGTACAAGCAGGTGGGTGCCCGGTCCCGGGCCGGTCTCAGCCGTAGACGATGCGGCGCAGCTGCCGGAGCGAGAGCTCCGGCGGCGCGACCGCCCGGTGCGGCAGTTCGGCCGCGATCCGTTCGAAGATCTCCGCGTTGACCAGGCCACCGGACTGCAGTTCGCGGTGGCGGCGGCGGACGAAGTCCTCGGTCGTCTCGTCGAAGTACGCCAGCACGTCGAGGATCACCCGGGAGGCTTCACCGCGCTGGAGCGCGGTGCTGCGCACCAGGTGGTCAATGAGGTCGTCGTACGACGAGCGGCGTTCGAGCACTCGTCGATACTGCGATGGAAGGGAGTCCAGCGCAACAATTCTGCCCGATATCGGGCAGGAGTCAGCTGAAGTGGCTCCGTTTCTGTGATCCGCGCGGGATCGGGGCTCCTCCGGCCGGTTCCTCGTGACACCCGGCGGTTCGCGTGACGGACGGGGCCGCCGGGATGAATTCGGCCATAAGCCCCGGGCCGTCGGCCACGTTCCGGCGCGGGCAACGCGGGGAAGTGGTCTACACCTTGACCATCCATTGGGTAAGCGGTACGCATGGCGATCGGTTGGTCAGGAGATCCGCAGATGTGAACCCGTAGAAAGGGACCCGGCTTGTGAGACTGCACACCGCGCGGCGCAGTGCTCTTCCCCGTGCTCTACCCCGTCTTCTCGGCTCGCTGCTACTCATCACCGCGGCCGGCGTCTCCACCGCGTGCGCGGCGCCCACGGCGTCCGCGGTGGCCGGTGGCGCACCGGCCACCCTGGCGCCCCGGCCGCTCGGCCAGGTCGTTCCGGCCCCCGTCTCGGTGAGACCGGGCGGCACCCCGTACTCCCTCGGCGACGGCACCCGGATCCGGGTCGACGGCTCGTCCGGCGAGGCCCGCAAGATCGGCGAGTACCTGGCGGGCGTGCTGCGGCCGTCCACCGGTCTCGCCCTGCCGGTCACCACCAAGGACGGCTCCGACGGCATCCGGCTCCGGCTGGGCTCGCGCGACAGCAAGCTGGGCGCGGAGGGGTACACCCTCACCTCCGGACGCGGCGCCGTCACCATCAGCGCCCGGAAGCCGGCAGGCCTCTTCCACGGCGTCCAGACGCTGCGTCAGCTGCTCCCGGCCCGGATCGAGGCCGACAGCCGCCAGAAGGGGCCGTGGAGCGTCGCGGGCGGCAGCCTGACCGACTCGCCGCGCTACGGCTACCGGGGCGCGATGCTCGACGTCTCGCGGCACTTCTTCTCGGTCGCCGAGGTGAAGCGGTACATCGACCAGATGGCGCTGTACAAGATCAACACGTTCCATCTGCACCTCTCCGACGACCAGGGCTGGCGGATCGCCATCGACTCCTGGCCGAAGCTGGCCACCCACGGCGGCTCGACGGAGGTCGGCGGCGGGACCGGCGGCTACTACACCAAGAGCCAGTACAAGGAGATCGTGAAGTACGCGGCCTCCCGCTACCTGGAGGTGGTGCCGGAGATCGACATGCCCAGCCACACCAACGCGGCTCTCGCCTCGTACGCCGAGCTGAACTGCGACGGTGTCGCGCCGCCGCTGTACACCGGCATCGAGGTCGGCTTCAGCTCGCTGTGCGCCGGCAAGGACGTGACGTACGACTTCATCGACGACGTCATCGGCGAGATGGCCGCGCTGACCCCGGGCAGGTACCTACACATCGGCGGTGACGAGGCGCACTCCACCAGCCACGAGGACTACGCCAAGATCATGAACCACGCGCAGGCCACCGTCGGCAAGTACGGCAAGACCGTGATGGGCTGGCACCAGATCACCGGCGCCGATCCGGTCAAGGGCGCGGTCGCCCAGTACTGGGGCTACGACAAGACCTCCGCCGCTGACCGGCAGCAGGTGGTGGACGCCGCGAAGAAGGGCACCAGGCTGGTGCTGTCGCCGGCGGACCGGGTGTACCTGGACATGAAGTACAACGAGCAGACCGTACTGGGCCTGAAGTGGGCCGGTCTCGTCGAGGTCCAGCGCTCCTACGACTGGGACCCGGCGACGTACCTCACGGGCGCCCCGAAGGACGCGGTGCTGGGTGTCGAGGCGCCGATCTGGGCGGAGACCCTGACGGACAGCGACGACATCGACGCGATGGCGTTCCCGAGGCTGCCCGGGGCGGCGGAGCTGGGCTGGTCCCCGGCGGCGACGCACGACTGGGACACGTACAAGCTGCGGCTGGCGGCGCTCGGGCCGAGGTTCACGGCGATGGGGATCGACTACTACCGGTCGCCGCAGGTGCCGTGGCCGGCGGAGCCGGCTTCGGCCGGGTGACGTGAGGTGAGCGACCGTCCGGCGGCCGGGGACCTTGTCCTCGGCCGCCGGACGGGCTTGCGGGGCCTGTCCTCGGAGTGCGGGAGCGCGGCTGCGGACCGGGTACGAGCGCGGCACGGCCCTTACGCCGGCCGGACGTGCCCGCCGGACGGCGCATCAGTCGCCCTCGTTGTCGACCGGAACGACTGGTTCCGGCTGCCCCGGGGCGGCGGCAGCGGCGGCCGCCATGGTCAGGCGGCCTTCTTGGCGTCCTCGATGGCCTTCGCGAGGTCCTCGAGGATCGGCGCGCACTTGTCGTAGCTGAAGATCGGCTCGGTGGTGCGGGGGATGACCTGGCCGGCCTTGACGGCGGGCAGTTGCGTCCAGGTCGGCTTGGAGGTGAGCGCGTCGGGCTGGAGGGCCGAGGACCGGTTGTCCATCATGATGACGTCGGCCTGGTACTTGTCGACGTTCTCCCAGCTCAGCTCCTCGAAGAAGCCCGCCGAGTTCACCTTCGGCTCGACGAACTTCACGCCCAGCTCCTGGAAGTACAGCGTATCGGCGGCGGTCTTCGCGAGTGTGACGTAGAAGAGGTCCTGGCTGGCCGAGCCGATCAGGACCTTGATGTTCGGCTTGGACTTCGCGGCGGCGCGCAGCCGGGCCGCGGCCTTCTCGAAGCGGGCCTTCGCGTCCGTGACGGCCTTGGCCTTGAGGTCGGCGCCGAGCGATTCGGCGAGGTCCTCGTGGCGCTGGATGGCCTTGGGGATCGTGGTCCGGGCGGCCCACAGCGCGACGCTCGGGGCCAGCTTCAGGATCTTGTCCTTGGACTGGTCCGGCACGTACCAGAGGGCGTCCTTCTCCCACATCGCGGTGACCAGCAGCTCCGGGCCGAGCGCCGCGTACTTCTCGACGTTGAACTCGCCCCAGACGTTGCCGAGGATCTCGACCTTGCTGACGTCCAGGTCGCCGGCCTGCACATCGGCCTTGCCGTCCTTGGTCTTCGTCGGACCGAAGACGGCCTTGACCTCGATGCCGTAGTCGTGGAGGGCTGCGGCCACACCGGTGAAGGCGACGATGTTCTTCGGGACGGACTTGGCCTCGACGGTCTTCCCCCGGTCGTCCTTGAAGCTCCACGGCCCGTCGCCGGCGCTCTTGGAGCCGCCGGAACCCGCGTCCTTCCCGTCGCTGTCGCCGCAGGCGGCGAGGACGGCACCGAGTCCTACGGCGCCGCCCATGGCCAGCAGGCCACGGCGGGTGGGGCGGGTCGCTCGGGCAGTGCGCATGACGGAGTCCACTTTCGTACGGGCCGGAGACCGGCCTTGAGCCGGTCCGGAGGAAGGTTAGCCTAACCTTCTGTGAATCCGGCCCGACCGGCGCCCGCCCCGTTCAGCGCCCCGCCGGAGCACTCACCCGCCGAACTCCGCACGGCACGCGTCGAGCCCCTCCACCGTGACGTCGACCGTGCGGCGCTCCTCCCAGCGTGCCCGCTCCAGCCGCAGCCGTTGCAGCGTGACGGGCCCACCCCGCAGGGCGGCGGTCTCCAGCCCGTCGGGGAGGTAGCC
The DNA here is from genome assembly GCF_003751445.1 of Streptomyces sp. 840.1. Taxonomy (NCBI): domain Bacteria; kingdom Bacillati; phylum Actinomycetota; class Actinomycetes; order Kitasatosporales; family Streptomycetaceae; genus Streptomyces; species Streptomyces sp. 840.1. The sequence continues at coordinate 3,636,495 of NZ_RJUU01000001.1, forward strand.
GAGCCGCCGCGAGACGCCGAGCGAGCGCGGGTTGTCCGTCATCGCGGACGAGACCGCCGTACGGGCCCCGAGCCCGGCGAAGGCGAGATGGAGCGCACCGGCCCGCATCTCGGTGCCGATGCCCCGCCCCTGGTACGCGAGCCCCAGCCAGGACCCGGTGCTCACCTCGCCGGTCACCGCGAAGTCCTTCCCCATCACGTCCTGCCGCCCGACCACCCGGCCCTCGTGCAGCACCGCGAGGCTCAACGCCCAGTTGTCGGCGGACCAGTTGGCGACGGTGGCCAGTACGTGCTGGAACACCGCCCGGCCGTTCTCGGCGGGCGAACCGTCGGTCCAGGGCACGGTGAACGGCATGGTGTCGGGGGCGTGAACTCCGTCGGCGGCGACCGAGGCCAGCGCGTCCAGCAACTCCAGGTCCGGGAGGCGCAGCTCCAGACGAGGGGTGCGGACGCGGAGCCCGTACAGGGGCCAGTGCTGCTGTTTCATGGACGAACACTGCCGGGGCGGGGTGGGGGGTGTCGAACGAATTGCGGGGCAGCGGGTGCGGCGGGCCCCCTCGCGGGCGGCCCGTTTCGGTCCGTCCCGTCCGTCGCGGCTCGGGACGCCGTGGACGGGTGCCCCGGCGATGCCTCAACCGTCGGCGCCGGTTTCGCCCGCCATGAGCCGGCTCGTGAAGCCCGCCCGGCGCAGCCGCTCATAGGCGGCGGCCACCTCGCCGGGAACCGGATCGGCGGCCATGAAGCCCTGGGCCGGGTAGATCAGCAGCCGCTGCAACGTACCGACCAGCATGTCGATGACCATGCGGTCGTCCTGGATGGAGGCGAGGTACTCCTCGAACGTGATCGGTTCCGACGCGCTCACGAACGAGACCCCCGGCCACAGCTTGCGCGCAGTGGCGTGGGCGCGCCGTTCCTCGTACGGCTTGCTGATCAGGAGCACGGACGAGACGCCGGCACCGGTCTCTTCGAGCAGCGCCCGGGAGAAGCGGATGTTCTCGCCCGTGTTGCGGGCGCGCGGTTCCACGAGCACGGCGCTTGCGGGGACGCCGAGTTCGAGCGCCCGCTCCCGGTAGTGCACGGCCTCACCGCGCGGCATGCGCGCCCGTGTGGTCCGGCTGGTGGCGCCGGTGAAGACGATGAGGGGCATCATGCCGCGCCGGTAGAGGCTCACGGCCGCGTCGGCGACCCCGAGGTCATGGCTCCCGAGCCCGATCGCCACCGAGCAGGGGCGTGGGTCGTGGTGCATCAGGTGGTGGTCCCAGAGGATTTGGGCGTCGGACCAGGACCGGTGGGAGATCATCGCGGGCCGCCATTGCCGTGCGCAGAGTCCGGAACGTCGAAGTCGTACGACCATCTGAATCGAGAGGCCGCGTGCACGCCTATCGCGAACTCGACGACGGTTCCGTCGGCCGTGTACGCGGTCCTGTGCAGTTCGACCACCGGTTCGCCGCTGGGCAGCATGAGTAGTTTCGTCTCCTCGGGAGTCGAGGCGCGCGCGAACAGTTCCTCCCGCATGTGGTCGATCTCGTAACCCGCGTCGTACAGCACGCGGAAGCCGCCACCGCGCCCTGCGGGGCCCGGGGCCGGGTCGACGATGCGCGTGCCCTCGACATGCTCGGGGCGGTAGTAGCTGGTCAGTGCATGGGTCGGCTGCCCGGCCTCCTTCACGAGTCGCGCGCGGGCGTACACGAGGGAACCGGGCGCCAGTCCGTGCGCTGCAGCGGCGGCGGGCGGAGCCTCGACGCGATTGACCGTCTGTGTCTGATCGCCGCGGCTGTGGCTGCGCCCGGAGGCCATGTGATCGGCGATGAAGGCCACCTCGTCGCCGTCGCGCCACTTGGCCTTGTCGTACCGGTCGATGCCGAGGCGCTTGAGAGGCGGGCTCTGCCGTACGACGGTGCCGTGCCCGCGCGACGACGTGACCAGCCCTTCCGCCTCCAGCGCTCTGTACGCCGCGTGGACCGTGGACTTGGAGCCCTCACCGGCCTCGACCAGGTCCCTGATGTGAGGCAGTTGCTCCCCCGCTGAATAGGTGCCGATCCGGATCCGGTCGGCCAGTTTGTCCGCCAGCTCTCGCCACTTGGGTGCCATGCGCAACTCCTCTCGCCCTGCCTCAAGGGGCAGGCAGGCACAGTCCTGAGACAGTCCTAGGACTGTGCTCCATTATCGGGTTCGAGGGTGCGCAATCCCAGGACTGCGGGTCTCGTGATGCGGCTTCGCGCGGGTTACCTGAGAGGTGTCGTGGAATGACGGGCAGCAGTAAGGCTCGGCAGGGCCTGTCGCGGTTGACGGAGCGATGGGGAACGGATGGTGTTCTCATCGTCCCGAAGGCAGGCTCCAGAGAGGAGGGTGCCGACCTCGTTCCCGGCGCCGCCCTTCGCCGGCCGCCATGCGAGTGCGGGCATTCGCTGTGTCCCGACTATGTCGTTCTGGAGGGCGTGGAATGAGAGTTCGGCCGGTGCCGCCGGGAATCCGGATCGGGATAGTCGTCTTCGACCGGGCTCACGACATGGTGGGTGTCGTTGACCAGCTTGGCGGTTCCATCGTCATGTTGTCGCGCCCCACCGGTCTCACCTGGCAGAGCCGTTCGGCTTCCGTGCGACCCGGCACGGCCTACGAGTGCCGACAGTTGCAGGCGATCGCCGCGCTGCACAGGCAGCGGCACAAGGGTCTGAACCGCTGACCGGTCTGAAGAGGAAGGAAGCGCGGACGGGCGGGCCCGGAACCCGGGCCCGCCCGTCCGCACTGGACTCTCCGGGCTCAGGCCGGCAGGCCCAGCTCCCGGGCGATCAGCATCCGCTGGACCTCGCTGGTGCCCTCGCCGATCTCCAGGATCTTGGAGTCGCGCCACATCCGCGCCACCGGGTACTCGTTCATGAAGCCGTAGCCGCCGTGGATCTGGGTCGCCTCGCGGGCGTTGTCCACCGCCACGGTCGAGGAGTACAGCTTGGCGATCGCGGCCTCCTTCTTGAACGGCTCGTCCGCCAGCAGCCGCGAGGCCGCGTCGCGCCAGCCGATGCGGGCCATGTGGGCGCGCGTCTCCATGTCAGCGATCTTGAACTGGATCGCCTGGTTGGCGCCGATCGGCTTGCCGAAGGCGTGGCGCTCGGCAGCGTACTTCACCGACTCGTCCACGCAGCCCTGTGCGAGGCCCGTGGACAGGGCCGCGATGGCGATCCGGCCCTCGTCCAGGATGCGCAGGAACTGCGCGTAGCCGCGGCCCTCCTCGCCCAGCAGGTTCTCCAGCGGGACGCGGACGTCGGTGAAGGAGAGCTCGCGGGTGTCCGAGGCGTTCCAGCCGACCTTGGAGTACGGGGCGGCGACCGTGAAGCCGGGGGTGCCGGACGGGACGATGATCGAGGAGATGCGCGGGGCGCCGTTCTCCTTGCGGCCGGTCACCGCGGTGACCGTCACCAGTTCGGTGATGTCCGTACCGGAGTTGGTGATGAAGCACTTGGAGCCGTTGATCACCCACTCGCCGCTCACCTCGTCGCGCACGGCCGTCGTCCGGGTGCCGCCCGCGTCCGAGCCGGCGTCCGGCTCGGTCAGGCCGAACGCGCCGAGCGCCTCGCCCGAGCAGAGCCTCGGCAGCCAGCGCCGCTTCTGCTCCTCGGTGCCGAAGCGGAACACCGGCATCGCGCCGAGCGAGACCCCGGCCTCCAGGGTGATCGCCACCGAGGAGTCGACCCGGGCCAGCTCCTCCAGGGCGATGCCGAGGGCGAGGTAGTCGCCGCCCATCCCGCCGTACTCCTCCGGGAACGGCAGCCCGAACAGGCCCATCCGCCCCATCTCGCGCACGATCTCGTACGGGAACTCGTGGCGCTCGTAGAAGTCGCCGATCTTCGGCGCGACCACGTCGTGGGCGAACTCCGCGACGGTGCGTCGGAGTTCCTCGTGCTCGGCGGTCAGCCGGTGGTCCAGGGACATGGGGAAATCACTGCTCCTTGTGGGACAGGGCGCGGACGGTACGGGACGGGCTGGGTCGGCCCAGTCGTTCGGCGAGCCACATGCTGGTGGCGGTGAGCTCGTCGAGGTCGACGCCGGTCTCGATGCCGAGGCCGTCGAGCATCCAGACCAGGTCCTCGGTGGCGAGGTTCCCGGTCGCGCTCTTCGCGTACGGGCAGCCGCCGAGGCCGCCCGCGGAGGCGTCCACGGTGGTGACGCCGTGCTGGAGGGCGGCCAGGGTGTTGGACAGGGCCTGCCCGTAGGTGTCGTGGAAGTGCACCCCGATCGTGGCGGTGGCCACCCCCGCCGCGTTCAGCGCCGACAGCAGGGTCTGCACGTGGCCGGGCGTCGCGACGCCGATCGTGTCGCCGAGCGACAGCTCGTCGCAGCCGAGGTCCATCAGCGCCTTCGCGACCCGGACGACCTGGTGGACCGGGACGGCCCCCTCCCACGGGTCGCCGAAGCACATCGAGAGGTAGCCGCGCACATGCACCCGGTCAGCCTTGGCGCGGGCCACGACGGGCTCGAACATGGCGAGCGACTCGTCGACGGTGCGGTTGAGGTTGCGGGAGGCGAACTCTTCCGTCGCGGAGCCGAAGACGGCGATCCGGCGGGCCCCGAGCGCGAGCGCCCGGTCCAGCCCCCGTTCGTTCGGCACCAGGACCGGGAGCGCCACGTCGCCCACGTCCGCGATGTCACCGAGGAGAGGGAAGAGGTCCTCGGCGTCGGCCAGTTGGGGTACCCACTTGGGGTGGACGAAGCTCGTCGCCTCGATCGTGGTCAGGCCGGCGACCGCCAGCCGGCGGATGAACTCCGCCTTCACTGCGGTCGGCACGACCGTCTTCTCGTTCTGCAGCCCGTCGCGGGCGCCGACCTCGTGGATACGGACCCGGGCGGGCAGCCCGGGTGCGGCCACGGTCATCGGCAGGGTGCGGCCGTCCGTCATGCTTCCTCCCCGGTGGTGGCGGCCGGGGTGACCACGGCCAGTACCTGGTCCATGGCGACCGTCGTCCCGGCGGTGACGTCGAGTTCGGTGACGGTGCCGGCGTGCGGGGCCGAGATGACGTGCTCCATCTTCATCGCCTCCACCACCAGCAGGCTCTGCCCGGCCGCGACGTCGTCGCCGACGGCCACCTTCACCACCGTGACGGTGCCGGGCATCGGCGCGGCCAGGGTGTCGGCCCCGGAGCGGGCGGCGCCGGTCAGCGACGCCTCCACCGGGTCGTGGTCGCGGACGTGCCAGGTGTCGCCGTCCCGGCCCAGCCAGCGGCCCTCCGGGGACGCGGCGTGGGCGAACGAGTGGGTGACACCGGCCAGTTCGAGGGTGACCCGGCGCTCGTCCGCCGCGATGATCCGGGCCGTCTCGGCGCCGCCGGGCAGCGGGCCCAGCGGACCGCAGCTGCCCGAGTCCGGGGCCGGCGGCCGCGCGCCCTCGCCGACATGGCCGAAGGTCAGCTCGGTGGCCGCGCCGCACGGGCGCAGCCCCACCTGGACCGGTTCGTGCCCGGGGATCCGGAAGTGCCGCACCGTCCGGGCCGGGGTGCCGCCGAGGCGCCAGCCGTCACCGGCCGAGAAGGGGTCGGCCCAGACGTCCGGGCGGGCCGGCCCCGGGGCGTGCTGCCGCAGCAGCGCGGCGGCCGCGTACACCTCCTCCGGCACCCCGTCCGGCACCAGCGTGTCCACCTCGCGCTCCACCAGACCGGTGTCGAGGTCGCCCGCCACCACCGCCGGGTGGCCGAGGAGGCGGCGAAGGAAGCCCGCGTTGGTCGGGACGCCCAGCACCACCGTGTCCGCGAGCGCAGCCCGCAGCCGGCGCAGGGCCGTGGCCCGGTCGGGGCCGTACGCGATCACCTTGGACAGCATCGGGTCGTAGAGGCTGCCGACCTCGCCGCCCTCGCTGAGCCCCGAGTCCGTCCGCACCCCGCCGCCCTGCGGCTCGTCCAGCGCCAGCACGGCGCCGCCCGAGGGCAGGAAGCCGCGGGCCGGGTCCTCGGCGCAGACCCGGGCCTCGACCGCGTGCCCGGTGAGGGTGATGTCCTTCTGGGAGTGGGGGAGTTGCTCGCCGGACGCTACCCGCAGCTGCCACTCCACCAGGTCGAGGCCGGTGATCAGCTCGGTCACCGGGTGCTCGACCTGGAGGCGGGTGTTCATCTCCATGAAGTAGTACGAGGCCGGGTCGTTGCCCGGGACGATGAACTCCACCGTGCCCGCGCCGACATACCCGCAGGAGCGGGCGGCCTGGACGGCCGCCTCGCCCATCGCCGCACGGGTGCCCTCGTCGAGCAGGACCGAGGGCGCCTCCTCGATGATCTTCTGGTGGCGGCGCTGGAGCGAGCACTCGCGCTCACCGAGGTGCACCACGTTGCCGTGCCCGTCCGCCAGGACCTGGATCTCGATGTGGCGCGGCCGGTCGATCCACCGCTCCACGAGCAGCGTGTCGTCCCCGAAGGAGGCCCGCGCCTCTCGCCTGGCCGAGGCGATCTCGTCGGTGAGCAGCGCCGCGTCGCGGACCAGCCGCATGCCCTTGCCGCCGCCGCCCGCCGAGGGCTTCAGCAGCACCGGCATGCCGATCTCGCGTGCCGCGTCGGCCAGTTGTCCGTCGGTGAGGCCGCTCCCGGTGGAGCCGGGGACGACCGGGACACCGGCGGCGGAGACCGTCTCCTTGGCCCGGATCTTGTCGCCCATCAGCGCGATGGCGGCGGCGGGCGGCCCGATGAAGACCAGGCCCGCGTCCGCGCACGCCTGGGCGAAGCCCGCGTTCTCCGCGAGGAAGCCGTAGCCGGGGTGGACGGCCTGCGCACCGCTGCGGCGGGCCGCCTCCAGCAGCCGGTCCACGCTCAGATAGCTCTCGGCGGCGGGTGCGGGGCCGATCCGTACCGCCGTGTCGGCCTCCCGCACGTGCCGGGCGTCGGCGTCCGCGTCGCTGAAGACGGCGACCGAGCGCACCCCCAGCTCGCGCAGCGTCCGGATGACCCGGACCGCGATCTCGCCGCGGTTGGCGACGAGGACAGTGTCGAACATCGTCATCTCTTCCTCACATCCGGAAGACGCCGAAACCGGCATCGCCCAGCGGGGCGTTGGCGCAGGCGGTCAGGGCGAGCCCCAGCACCTGCCGGGTCTCCATCGGGTCGATCACGCCGTCGTCCCACAGCCGGGCGGTGGCGTAGTACGCGTTGCCCTGGGTCTCGTACTGTTCGCGGATCGGGGCCTTGAAGGACTCCTCGTCCTCGGCGCTCCAGTCGTCGCCCAGTTGGTCGCGCTTGACCGTGGCGAGGACGGACGCGGCCTGCTCGCCGCCCATGACGGAGATCTTCGCGTTGGGCCACATCCACAGGAAGCGGGGACTGTAGGCCCGGCCGCACATCGAGTAGTTGCCCGCGCCGTAGGAGCCGCCGACCACCACGGTCAGCTTCGGCACCCGGGTGCAGGCGACGGCGGTGACCATCTTCGCGCCGTGCTTGGCGATGCCGCCGGCCTCGTAGTCGCGGCCGACCATGAAGCCGGAGATGTTCTGCAGGAAGACCAGCGGGATGCCGCGCTGGTCGCACAGCTCGATGAAGTGCGCGCCCTTCTGCGCCGACTCGGAGAACAGGATGCCGTTGTTGGCGACGATCCCGACCGGGTGGCCGTGGATGTGGGCGAAGCCGGTGATCAGCGTCGTCCCGTACTCGGCCTTGAATTCCGCGAACCGCGATCCGTCGACGACCCGGGCGATCACCTCGCGCACGTCGTAGGGCGTGCGCGAGTCGACGGGCACCGCCCCGTACAGCCCGGCGGGATCGACCTTCGGCTCGTCGGCCGCCCGTACCGACCAGGGCAGCGGGCCCCGGTCCGGCAGGGTGGCCACGATGTCGCGCACGATCCGCAGCGCGTGGGCGTCGTCCTCGGCGAGGTGGTCGGTGACCCCGGACGTACGGGAGTGGACCTCGCCGCCGCCCAGCTCCTCCGCCGTGACGACCTCACCCGTCGCCGCCTTCACCAGCGGCGGCCCGCCCAGGAAGATCGTGCCCTGGTTCCGGACGATCACGGCCTCGTCGCTCATCGCGGGGACGTACGCCCCGCCGGCCGTGCAGGAGCCCAGTACCGCCGCGATCTGCGGGATGCCGGCCCCGGACATCCGGGCCTGGTTGTAGAAGATCCGCCCGAAGTGCTCCCGGTCCGGGAACACCTCGTCCTGCATCGGCAGGAAGGCGCCGCCCGAGTCCACCAGGTACAGGCAGGGGAGCCGGTTCTCCAGCGCCACCTCCTGGGCCCGCAGGTGCTTCTTCACGGTCATCGGGTAGTACGTGCCGCCCTTGACGGTCGCGTCATTGGCGACGATCACGCACTCCCGGCCGCTGACCCGGCCGATCCCGGCGATCACCCCGGCGGCCGGAGCCGCGCCCCCGTACAGCCCCTCGGCCGCCAGCGGGGCCAGCTCCAGGAAGGGCGAGCCCGGATCGAGCAGGGTGTCCACCCGCTCCCGGGGCAGCAGCTTGCCGCGCGAGACATGCCGGGCGCGGGCCTTCTCACCCCCGCCGAGCCTGGCCGTGGCGAGCCGCTTGCGCAGCTCGTCGGTGAGCGCGTGATGAGCCGCCTCGTTGGCCTGCCAGGCCTCGGAGGCGGGATCGGCCGCGCTCGCCAGCACCGGTGCCTGCTGCATCCTGTCGAGCCCCCTTGCCCGTGCCGCTGTGTTAGTGAGCGTTAACGTCAGCCACAGGTTAACGACCGCTAACGCGCCTGTCTAGAATGATTGGTCATGAGCACCCATGCCGCCGCCCGCGTCGCGGCTCCCACCCGCCGTGAGCAGATCCTCAAGGAGGCCGCCCGCCTCTTTGCCGAGCGCGGCTTCCACGGAGTCGGCGTCGACGAGATAGGGGCCGCCGTCGGTATCAGCGGCCCCGGCCTCTACCGCCACTTCCCCGGCAAGGACGCGATGCTGGCGGAACTGCTGGTCGGTATCAGCGAGCGGCTGCTGGCCGGCGGGGAGCTGCGCGTCTCCGAGGACGCGGCCTCGGCCGACGGGTCGCGGGAAGCGCTGCTGGACGCGCTCATCGAGGGCCACATCGACTTCGCCCTCGACGACCGCCCCCTGATCACCCTGCACGACCGGGAGCTGGAACGCCTGCGCGACACCGACCGCAAGCGGGTCCGCCGGCTCCAGCGGCAGTACGTCGAGGTGTGGGTCGGCGTCGTCCGCGGCCTCTACCCGGACCTCCCCGAGCACGAGGCCCGCGCCGCGGTGCACGCCGTCTTCGGGCTGCTGAACTCCACCCCGCACCTGGGCCGCCCCGGCGCCCTGCCCGACCGCGCGGACACCGCGGCGCTGCTGCACCGGCTGGCCCGGGGCGCCTTCGACGCGGCGGGCGGCGCCCGGAGCGGAATTCCCGAGTAGCGGCGCTTCCCCCGCGACTTTTCCCCGCGAATCCCTTTCGCCTGAGTTGTTTCGGCAGCGTGCGGACATAGGCTTCGGAGCGGTCGCGTCCGCGCCTGATGGGGAATTGAATGAAAAACTGCCAGGTATCGATCGTCGTCCCCTGTTATAACGAGGACGAGGCTGTCACGGCGTTTCACCGCGCTCTGGTCGCCGCCCTCGAACCGACCGGGAAGAGTTTCGAGGTCTGCTATGTCGACGACGGCAGCGAGGACCTCACCCGCGCCGAACTGATCCACCTGGCAGCCGTCGACGAACGGGTCCGGTACGCCGCCTTCAGCCGTAATTTCGGCAAGGAGGCCGCGATGCTCGCCGGACTGCGCATGTCCTGCGGCGAATCCGTGGTGCTCATGGACGCCGACCTCCAGCACCCGCCGGAACTCCTGCCCCGCATGATGGAGTTGAGCGGGCAGGGCTACGACCAGGTGATCGCCCGGCGCGACCGCGAGGGCGAGGGCGCCCTGCGCTCGTTCGTCAGCCGCTCCTACTACCGCGCCATGGGGCACTTCATGGACGTGTCGGTGGTCGACGGCGAGGGGGACTTCCGGCTGCTGTCCCGGCGCGCGGTCGACAGCGTGCTCGCGCTCCCGGAGTCCAACCGGTTCTCCAAGGGGATCTTCTCCTGGATCGGCTTCGACACCACCAGCTTCACTTACCACAACGCCCAGCGGGTGGCCGGACGCTCGAAGTGGGGCAGCAGACGGCTGCTCAACTACGGCATCGACGGACTGATCTCCTTCAACAACCGCCCCCTGCGGCTCGCCATCTACGCCGGCCTCCTGATGGCCCTGGCCGCGACGGGATACGCCCTGTGGATCATCGTGGAGGTGGCGCGCCACGGCGTGGGGGTGCCCGGCTACACCACCCTGCTCACCGCCGTCGTGGCACTCGGCGGTATCCAGCTGGCCACACTCGGCGTCGTCGGTGAGTACGTCGGCCGGATCTACTGCGAGACGAAGAACCGCCCGCACTACCTGATCCGCGAGACCAGCGAGCAGCCCGCACCCGCCCCTCCCGCCGCACCCGAACGGGCGTTACGGGTGAGAGGCGGCGGCGCGAGCGCCTTCGGGAACGGCCGTTCCCGGACCGTGCGCCAATTCATCACCTTCGCCATGATCGGCGTCGTCAACACAGCGGTCTATCTGAGCGTCTACGCGACACTCAACCGCTGGATTCCCTATCTGACCGCCCATGTCATCGGCTATTGCGTCAGCATTGTGGGCTCCTTCCTGCTCAACTCCTACATCACCTGCCGTACGAGTCCGACGTGGCGGGCCTTCGTCCGCTTTCCGCTGTCGAGCCTCGTCAATCTCGTCCTTTCCGGGGCGCTGCTCTATGTCGGGGTGAGTCATCTGGGCATGGGAAAGAACATTGCCGCGCTGATCGCCGGAATTCTCGCCACCCCGTTCTCCTTCCTGATCGCCCGGTGGGCCATCACCTCCGGCGCGGCCGTCACCCCGCAGCCGGAACCGCTGCCGGGCCGGACCGGCCGTCCCGGCGACTGACCCTGCGCGGCACCCCTGTACGGCACGAGTACGCACACCCCAGGCAGCGGCACCGCACGAAGGGCACCGGCACATCCATGACCGCGCAACCACCGGGAACGGCGGACACCCCACCGGCGGCGGCAGGCGCCAACCGCCCGCCCACGGCGCCGAAGCCCCCGAGGCCCCGGACGCCGGTCTGGGCGGCCGTGCTCACCGTCTTCCCGCTGGCCCTGCTCGCCGCGTCCTTCTGGATCGGCAGGCTGGTGCGGCCGGGCGGCGACGACTGGTGCTTCCTGCCCGTGCTGCGCGACGACGGCGTCTCCGGCATGATCGGGAAGTTCTACCTGCACGACAACGGCCGCATCGCCAACGCCCTGATGGTCGCCGTCTACGGGGCCGGGGGAGTGGCCGGCCATCAGTGGTACGCCGTCATCAGCGGGCTGCTGATCCTGGCGGTGCTCTGGGCGCTGGTCCCGGCCGCGCTGAGCCGTACCGGGCGCACCGTACCGCGCGGAGTGCCGCTGCTCGTCGCGTCGATGAGCGCCGCGGTGTTCTTCTTCGCCAGCCCCAACACGTACAAGACGTTCTACTGGCCCGCCTCGTCCGTCTCGCACACCGTCGCCCCGGTCCTGGCCGCGGCGGCGGTCATCCCGCTGCTGCGGGCCCGGTCGCACCGGGGGCGGATTCTCGCGCTGTGCGTCGCCGCCGTGGCGGGGCTGTTCATCGGGACCCTCTCGGAGGGCACGTCGATCGTCTCGGGCGTCCTGCTCTGCACCGCGCTGCTGCTCAGCCTCCGGTCGCGGCCGGGCCCCGCCCGTGCCCGCACCCGGCTCTGGTGCGGCGTCGCGCTGGCCGCCCTGGTGGCAGGGCTGGTCATCATCTACACCTCGCCGGGTTCCCTCCACCGCCGGGACCGCTTCGGCACCGGCGCCACGTCCGTCCTCGACGCCGGATCGCTGGCCGACGCGCTGCGAACCTTCGGTGACATCCTGGGAACCGTCCTCACCACCTGGACCTACCTCGGCGCACTCGCCGTCGGCGTCCTGCTGGGCCTGCTCCTGCGCGAGCGCGGCCCGGCCGGTGACGGGCCCCTGCGCGGCCGGCCGATGGTTCCGGCCCTGGCCGTGGTGGCGGCCTTCCTGGTGTCCGGGTACCTCTGCACGCTCGTCACCCTCCCGGCCTTCGAGCACAACATGCTGACGTATGGCACCCGCACCTGGAACGACTACCTCTTCCTGCTCGTGCTGCTGCTCGCCGCACTCGGCGCCCTGCTCGGCGACGCCCTGCGCACCCGTGCCCGGGGCACCGCGGCCGTCCCTCTCGCCACGGGTGCGGCGGCGGTGCTCTGCGCGGCGGTCTGCGTGGGGCTGGCCGTGCCGCTGGCCGGGCTGGCCCACGACATGGACGTACGGGCCCGGCACTGGGACCGCCAGGACCGGTGGCTGCGCGAGAAGGCGGCGGCCGGCGCCGAGGTCCTGCCGTACGTACCGGCCTCGGTGGGGCAGATGCGCGACCCGTTCGGCAACCACGGCCGCAGCGTGTGGCCGGCCCCCTGCACCGCGCAGTACTACCACCTGAAGCGGATCACCTACTCGACCCGGCCGCTCCCCGGTCCGGCCCGCTGACCTCCCCACCCGTTCCCGGGCCCCTGTTCCGGGGCCGGGGAACACCTACTGCGCCATGTGAACGGCACACTGCGCACACCTGACGGCACAATGGGTTCATGCCGATACCCAGCCGTGCCGCCCTCGTCGAACAACTCGTCCGTACGCGAATAGCCGGAGACGTCGCGACCCCGCGCGACAACAACCTCTCCCACTACCGCAAGCTAGCCAACGGCGACCGCCACTTCTGGCTGGGCCTGGAGCTGGGCGACCGCTGGCGCGACGAGCAGGACGTGCTGGCCGTGATGGCCGAGCGGTGCGGGGTCAGCGACGACCCGGAGCACCGGTTCGGCCAGGACACCATCGACCCCGAGCTCACCGTCGACGCCCTGGACCGGGCGGCAGCCCGGCTGCGCAAGGCGGCGGACGGCTCCGAGCGCGTGCTGTTCGCCACCGGTCACCCGGGCGGCCTGCTGGACGTCCACCGGCAGACCGCGGCCGCGCTGCGGGCAGCCGGCTGCGAGATCGTCCGGATCCCGTCCGGGCTGATGGCGGACGAGGGCATGGTCTTCCAGTTCGCGGACGTCGCCGTCCAGGAGCGCGGCGCGACCCTCTGGCACACCCACTCGCCGGCCCCGATGGCGGCGATCCTGGACGGCCTGGAGCGGGAGGGGCGCCCCATGCCCGACCTGGTCGTCGCCGACCACGGCTGGGCGGGATGCGCGGCGCAGCGGGGTCTTGACGCCATCGGCTACGCGGACTGCAACGACCCGGCGCTGTTCCTGGGAGAGGCCGAGGGCACCCTCCAGGTGGCCGTCCCGCTGGACGACCACGTGCTGGACCCGAGGTTCTACGACCCGATGACGGATTACCTGCTGGACGCGGCCGGGCTGCTCTGACGATCCGGTAGCGGTGCCGGGCGACGGCGAACGGCTCAGGGGTGCTCGGAGTCGTAGGCGGCCTGGCTCCGCTCGATGCCGGGGTTGTTGTCGACCGCCCACTCGGCCAGCTTCACGGCGGGCCCGATCAGGGTCCGCCCCGTCGCGGTCAGCTCGTACTCGACGCGCGGCGGGACCTCGGGAAACGCCGTGCGGGTCACCAGGCCGTCGCGCTCCAGGTGCCGGACGGTACGTGTGAGCATGCGCTGCGAGATGCCCGGGATGCGCTGCTGGAGCTCGGTGAACCGCATCCGCTCGCCGTCCAGGGTGGCCACCACGAGCAGCGTCCACTTGTCGCCGATGCGGTCCAGGATGCCCCGGATCGCCCGGCCGCCGTCGCCGCGGATGAGGCAGGTGGTGCGGTACTTCGACATGGCGTCCCCTGTTCGCAACGCACACCGGTGTGCCTTTTGTAAGCGCCTCCATCCTGACCGACCATGTGGTTACGGACAAGTCGTAACCATGACGGCCCCGGCCATGACGGAGGACACGGATGGACATCGCCTACTGGATCGTCGCCGGGCTCCTGGGCGCTTTCTACCTGTACGCCGGCGGCAAGAAGGCCGTGCAGTCCAAGGAGCGGCTGGCGCCCATGATGGGCTGGGTGGACACGGTCCCGATGGGGGCGGTCCGGGCCATCGGCGCCGTCGAGATACTCGGGGCCGCCGGCCTCGTACTGCCGCCGCTCACCGGTATCGCGCCCGGCCTCGCGACAGCGGCCGCGATCGGCCTCGCCGTGCTCCAGGTACTGGCGGCGGGCCTGCACCTGTCCCGGGGCGAGGCGAAGGACACCGGTCTGAACGCCGCACTCACCGTGCTCGCCGGGGCGGCCGCCTGGCTCGCCACGACACGGTGACCGGGCAGGGCCCGCGGCCGCCCGGCCGGATCCGCCGGTGCCTCAGTCCTCCTGCCGGTCGGTGAACAGCCCCCCGCCGTCCCCGTTGCCCTCCCCGTCGCCGGGCCCGACCGGTTCCGTCCCGGCGGCGCGGGCACGGCGGCGCTGGGCCATCCCCGGGGTCGGGTCCAGGTACACGCGCTTGATCGACGGGTACCGCTCGCGCAGCTGCTGTTCCGCCTCCTCACAGGCCCACTCCACCTGCTCGGCACTGACGACGTCCCGGAAGTCGACCTTCGCCGCGATCATGACCTCGGACGGTCCCTGGATGAGGGTGGTCAGCTCCAGCACCTCGATGATGTGTGACACGGAGAGCAGTTCCTCGCGCACCCCCGTCCGCATCGACTGCGGTACCGGGCGGCCGATCAGCAGCTGGGCGTTCGAGCGGCCGAGCACCCAGGCCACGTACACGAGCAGCACCCCGATCAGGATCGACGCGATCCCGTCATAGACGCCGGAACCCGTCAGCTGGCCGCCGAGCAGCCCGCCCGCGGCCAGCAGCAGTCCGACCAGGGCCGCCGAGTCCTCCATCACCACGGCCTTCACCGCGGTGTCGGGCGTGCGGCGGAAGTAGCGGGAGGGGTCCGCGCCGATCCGCGCCGCCTCGCCGCGGACCTGGCGCAGCCCGGTGCGCAGGGAGTAGCCCTCCAGCAGGAAGGCGATGCCGAGCACGATGTACGAGACCAGCGGATCACCGAGGTCCTCGCCCGCCATGAGGGTGTGGACGCCGTCGTACAGGGAGAAGACCGCACCGCCGACGAACGTGGCGACGGAGGCGAGCATCGCCCAGATGTAGCGTTCCGGGCCGTAGCCCAGCGGGTGGTCCTCGTCGGCCGGCTTCTCGCTGCGTTTGAGCGAGGTGAGCAGCAGTACCTCGGTGACGGTGTCGGCGACCGAGTGCGCTGCCTCGGAGAGCATCGCGCTCGATCCGCTGATCAGTCCCGCGACGGCCTTCGCCACGGCGACGCCGAGGTTGGCCGCCGCGGCGACCACGACCGTGAACGTGGACTCCCCGCCCGATGATTTCTCGTCACTCATGGTGGGGAGTATGTCCGCAGCCGGGGCGGGCATGTCCCACGCGCGGCCACGGGTTCCGGTCAGTCCTTCCGGGGGACCCGGACGACGCCCTCCTGGATGACGGTGATCGCGAGGCGGCCGTCCTGCGTGTAGATACGGGCCTGGCCCAGCCCGCGCCCGCCGGACGCGGACGGCGACTCCTGGTCGTACAGCAGCCACTCGTCGGCCCGGAAGGGCCGGTGGAACCACATCGCGTGGTCCAGGCTCGCGCCCACCACGTCACCGACGGCCCAGCCGCCGCGCCCGTGGGCCAGCAGCACCGAGTCGAGCAGCGTCATGTCGGAGACGTACGTCGCCATGCAGACGTGCAGCAGGGGATCGTCCGCCAGCTTGCCGTTGGTGCGGAACCACACCTGCGAGCGGGGCTCGCGCGACTCCCCGACGGTGCCGAACGGCGGGGCGTCCACGTACCGCAGGTCGACCGCGGCCCGTGCCTCGATCAGCCGGTCGACGACGCCGGGGTCGCTGAACCGGTCCGCGTGGCGCGGCAGCATCTCGGCGGCCGTGGGCAGCGTCTCCGGGTCGGGCGCGGCCGGCATGGGCGCCTGGTGCTCCAGGCCCGCCTCGTACGTCTGGAAGGACGCGGAGAGGTGGAAGACCGGCTGCCCGTGCTGGACGGCGACGACCCGCCGGGTGGTGAAGGAGCGCCCGTCCCTGATGCGGTCGACGGTGTAGACGATCGGCGCGCCGGGGTCGCCCGCCCGCAGGAAGTACGAATGCAGCGAGTGGGCGCTCCGGTCGGCCGGGACGGTGCGGCCCGCGGCGACCAGTGCCTGGGCGGCGACCTGTCCGCCGAAGACGCGGGGCACGAGCGCCGAACGGCTCGTGCCCCGGAAGATGTCCCGCTCGATCTGCTCCAGGTCAAGGAGCTGGAGCAGATCGAGCAGGGGGTCGTTTGCTGTGCTCATGGAGAGAACGTAGCCGCTCTACAGACCCATGGACTTGGCGATGATCGACTTCATGACCTCGCTGGTGCCGCCGTAGATCCGGTTGACCCGGTTGTCCGCGTAGAGGCGGGCGATCGGGTACTCGTTCATGAAGCCGTAGCCGCCGTGCAGCTGGAGGCAGCGGTCGATGACGCGGTGGGCGACCTCGGTGCAGAACAGCTTCGCGGACGCGGCCTCGGCGGCGGTCAGCTCACCGGCGTCCAGCGCCTCCAGCGCCCGGTCGGCGACGGCCTGGGCCGCGTCCACCTCGGCCTGGCAGGCGGCCAGCTCGAACTTGGTGTTCTGGAACGAGGCGACGGTCTTGCCGAAGACGGTGCGCTCCAGCACGTACTCCTTGGCGAACCGGACGGCCGCCGCGGCCTGGGCGTACGCCCCGAAGGCGATGCCCCAGCGCTCGGAGGCCAGGTTGGTGCCGAGGTAGCCGAAGCCCTTGTTCTCCTCGCCGAGGAGGTCCTCGGCCGGGACCTTGACGTCGACGAACGCCAGCTCGGCGGTGTCGGAGACCTTCAGGCCCAGCTTGTCGAGCTTGCGGCCGACCGAGTAGCCCTCGGACTTGGTGTCGACGGCGAAGAGCGAGATGCCGAAGCGGCGGTCGTCCTCGCGCGGGGCGGAGGTGCGGGCGCAGACGATCACGCGGTCCGCGTGCACGCCACCGGTGATGAAGGTCTTGGCGCCGTTGAGGACGTAGTGCGTGCCGTCCTCGGAGAGCTTGGCGGTGGTCTTCATGCCCGCGACGTCGGAACCGGTGCCCGGCTCGGTCATCGCGAGGGCCCACATCTCCTCGCCGGTGGTGAACTTCGGCAGCCAGCGCTTCTTCTGCTCGTCGGTGGCGAGCATCTTGACGTAGGGCAGCCCGAGCAGGGTGTGCACCCCGGAGCCGCCGAAGGACACACCGGCGCGGGCGGTCTCCTCGTAGATGACGGCCTCGTACTTGTGCGAGTCGATGCCCGCGCCGTCGTACTCCTCGTCGACGTTGATCCCGAAGACGCCCAGCTCGCCGAGCTTGAGGTAGAAGTCGCGCGGTGCCTGCCCGGCGGCGAACCACTCGTCGTAGACCGGCACGACCTCGGCCGCGATGAAGGCGCGGATGGTCTCCCGGAACGCCTCGTGGTCCTCGTTGAATACCGTACGGCGCACGGGGTGCCTCCTCTATCAGCTGCGGGCGGGCTGGCTAAGCGCTTGCTCAGTACTATTAAAAGTTACCCGGCAGTCACCGGCGCTGTCCAGGGTGATGCTGAGCACGCCGGAGGCGGTACGCGTGCGCCGGGCGCCGGTGGTGTGCGCCCGGCGCCGCCTCAGATGCCGAACCGTGCGGAGATCCCGTCCAGTACGCAGTCCAGGCCCGTCTCGAACGACCAGGTCGCGTCGTCCTTGCGGGTGGCCCGCAGCCCGTAGCGCCGGTACGTGGGATAGCGGCCGGTGCTCATCAGGTACGTCATCTGCGGAGCAAGGCCCAGCCGTGTCTCGTCGCCGGACGACCAGCCTGCCGACTCCGACCACTCCCGCAGGGCCACTTCCGACTGTGCCGCGCCGTGGGCGAAGGCGCTGACGGTGCGGAACACGGCCATCATCGTGTCCTCGTCGAGGCCGAGTCCGTCGAGCGCCGCCAGCTGCCGTTCGGCGATGGCCAGCCGGCCGGGCGTCAGCACGAAGAGATGGGTGGGCAGCTGCCCCGCCCAGGGGTGCCGCAGCATCATTTCCCGGGTCAGCCGGCCGAAGGTGCGCAGCACCTCGCGCCATTCGGTCACCTCGTCGGGGATCCGCATCTCCGCGGTCACCAGCTCGGCCATCAGTGCCCACAGGTCGTCCTTGCCGGAGACGTGCCGGTAGGCGGCCATGGGGGCGACGCCCAGCTCCGTGGCGAGCCTGCGCATGGTGACGGCGGCGAAGCCCTCCGCGTCGGCGATGCCCACGGCGACGGTGCCGATGCGCTCCAGGGTCAGCGCGGTGCGGGGTGCGGTCGCGGGCTGGTCCAGGCGCTGCCAGAGGGAGAGCGGAGCGTCCGGCCCCGTCCCGGCGTCCTTGCTCCCGCCGCTGTCCTTGCTGCTGTCCTTCTTCTGACCGGCCACGGGCGGACTCCTCTCGCTGGGCGGCCAGCCTACAACGGGCTGGCGTACGGCGTATCCGTGGGTATACGACGTATCTGTAGGTAGACAACGTACACATCGCTGGATACGTTGTACGCAGAAAAATACGTTGTACACATCCACTGCTTCCAGGATTCCAGGGGGAACCCATGCCCGGCACCCGCCCGCAGCTCCGCATCGCCGTCGTCGTCGGCAGCACCCGCGAAGGCCGCTTCGCGCCCGTCGTCACCCAGTGGCTGAAGGGGCACCTGTCTCAGCGCGGCGACATGACCACGGACGTCGTCGACCTCGCGGAGACCCCGCTGCCCACGGTCCTGCCCGCGTTCGGGCAGCCGCCCGCGCCGGGCACGGAGGAGGCCCTCGCCCTGGTGTCGCCGCGCCTCGCGGCAGCCGACGCGTTCGTCTTCGTCACGCCGGAGTACAACCACAGCTTTCCCGCGTCCCTGAAGAACGCCGTCGACTGGCACAACGAGCAGTGGCACGCCAAGCCGGTCGCCTTCGTCTCCTACGGCGGCCTCTCCGGCGGCCTGCGTGCCGTGGAGCAGCTCCGGGTCGTGATGGCGGAGCTGAACGCCACGACCATCCGCAACACGGTCAGCTTCCACAACGCCTACGGCCGGTTCGCCGCGGACGGCACCGTCGAGGACCCCCAGGTCGATGCGGCGGCCAAGGCGCTGCTGGACCAGCTCGCCTGGTGGGCGCACGCGCTGCGGGACGCCAGGGCCGCCACCCCGTACGCCGCCTGACGGGACACCACCGACCTGGGAGCGACCATGAGTCAGTCCACGCACGACCGGCCGGGCGCCGGCGCCGCACGGCCACCCGCCGACGAAGAGGACGGCCCGTCGAAACTCGTCCTGTTCGGCCTCCTCCTCGGCCTGGTGCTCGGCCTGCTCGACGGCACGATCGTCGGCACGGCCCTGCCCACGATCGTCAGCGATCTGGGCGGCCTCGGCCATCTGTCCTGGGTGGTGACCGCCTACCTGCTCACCGCCTCCCTCACCACCCCCGTCTGGGGCAAGCTCGGCGACCTGTACGGGCGCAAGGGGAGCTTCATGTGGGCGGTCGTGGTGTTCCTCGCCGGATCTGTACTCTCCGGCCTCGCCCAGGACATGGGGCAGCTCATCGCCTTCCGCGCCGTCCAGGGACTCGGCGCGGGCGGCCTGATGGTCGGCGCCATCTCCATCATCGGCGTCATGCTGCCGCCCTCCCGGGCCGGCCGCTCGCAGGCGATGATCGGGGCCATGATGCCCCTCGCCCTGGTCGGCGGGCCGCTGCTCGGCGGCTTCCTCACCGACCAGCTGAACTGGCGCTGGGTCTTCTACGTCAACGTCCCCATCGGCGCGCTCGCCCTGCTCGTCGTCGGCCTGCGCCTGCGCCTGCGCACCGAGCGGGTCACGGCACGGATCGACTACGCCGGCGCGGGTCTGCTCTGCGCCGCGATCCTGGCCCTCGCCCTGGTGGGCAGCTGGGGCGGTACGCGGTACGCCTGGCTGTCGCCGCAGATCACCGGCCTCGCGGCGACGGGCGCTCTCGCCCTGGCCTGGTTCGCCCGGGTCGAGCGACGGGCGGCCGAACCGATCATCCCGCCACGCCTGTTCGCCGACCGCAACTTCACGCTCGCCCAGGTGCTGACGTTCCTGGTGGGCGCCGCCATGGTCGGGACGTCCACCTACCTGCCGCAGTACATGCAGTTCGTACGCGGCGCGTCATCGACGGCCAGCGGCATGCTGCTGCTCCCGCTGATGGCGGGAATGTTCGGCGCCCAGCTCCTGGTCGGCAGGCTCCTCGCGGGCGGTGGCCGCTACCGCCCCTACCCCATCATCGGCGGGGCGCTGACGGCCACGGGCGCACTCGTCCTGCTGACAGTGGACACCGGGACCCCCACGGCGCTGACCTCCGCACTGACCCTCGTGCTGGGCACGGGCATGGGCCTGCTGATGCAGAGCACGCTGCTTGTCACCATCAACAGTGCGACACCGCGCGACATGGGCGCCGCGACGGGAACCGCCACCCTCGTCCGTACGATCGGCAGCTCCCTGGGTGTCGCGGTGCTCGGCGCCGTCTACACGAGCCGGCTCCGCCCGGCCGGAATGCCGGACGGCGGCACGGCCTGGACGCCCGAGGCGGTGCGTGGGATGCCGGAGGGGGTCCGGGACGCGGTGCGGACGGCGGTCACCGAGGGCCTGCACGGGGTGCTGGCGGGCGCCGCGCTGCTCGGGGCCGTGATCTTCCTGGCGGCCTGGCTGATGCGGGAGGTGCCGTTGCGGGAGAAGTGACCGGGCGGCCGGGGGGGTTTGGGGTCGGGGACGGGGACGGCTGACACGTAGCAAGACCGCAGGCGTTCGGGACAGGCGCGACCGGGGGCAGGGCCGGGGACCCTGCCCACGCCGGGGGGTGGTGGCAGGGACCGCTCAGCCCGCCGGAACCGGCCGTCCTGCGCAGGCGCTCATCCCTGCCGCAGCGCGAACCACAGCTCCGTCCGTACGTCCATGTCGTCCAGGTCCACCCCCAGCAGCGTCGCGCACCGCCCGATGCGCTGGCGGACCGTGTTGCGGTGGACCCGCAGGGCGGTCGCCGTGCGGTCCCAGCTGCCGTGCAGGCTCAGCCAGCAGCGCAGTGTCTCGGCGAGGGGTTCGGTGAGCGGGGCCAGCAGGGCGCGGGCGTGGGCCTCGGCCGCCTCGGGGGGCACCAGGGAGGCGAGGCCGCGGCCGGTGTCCGTGCGGTGGTGGGCCAGAGGGGTGCGGGTCGCCTCCGCGCGGCCCAGCGCACGGGCCGCGCGGGCGTCGGCCACGTCCAGCTCGGTGATCGCGGCGGGCGCCGACGCGCCGAGCGTCCAGCCGGGCTGCGGGGTGATCCGGTCGTCGCCGGGCACCAGCACCCGTACCGCCGCGCCGCCCCGGCCCGCGTCGACCAGCGCCGAGCCCAGGGCCGCGCCGAGCGCCCCGGCCGTGAGCGGGTCCACCGGGTCGCCGCCGCTGCGGCGGGCGTGCACCACCGTCCACCGCTGCGCGCCGCCCAGCAGCGGGGCGACGCCCGCCGGGTCCGCGCCCAGCAGCAGCCGGACCAGGGCCGCCGAGCGGCCTGCGGCGTCGGCGCCCTGATGGGGGGCGGCCAGCAGGGAGAGCAGGACGACCGCGACCCCGGCGATGGTGTGGTCGCCCGCCTCGCGCCGCTTCGACGCCAGGGTCAGGACGAGCCCCTGCCCGCCGCCCAGCGCGTACGCGGCGAGGTGGGTGGTGTCCAGGGTGTCGGTGGCCGATGCGGGTGCGGGGCGCAGGACCGGCGCGACCACCCGGGCGAGCCGGGTGAGCGCGGCCCGGACGTCGGGGGCCGGCGTCCGGCCGGCCGCGTGCAGTTCCTCGCCGTCGGCCGTGAGCAGTACCGCCCGCCCCTCCAGCTGGGCCGCCAGCTGGTGCAGCACGGCCGGCACCGGGTCGGTCCTGGCCGCCGCCGTCGCCAGGGCCTGCTGGGCGCGCGTCACCCGGCGCAGCTCGCGCACCCGGGCCTGGGCCATCAGCTGCCACACCGCGCGGGCGATCGCCGTGAACGGGGTCTCGGGCGGCACCTCGATCAGCGGCAGCCCGTACCGTTCGCACGCGGCGATCAGCTCTGCTGGCACCGTGTCATGCACCGGCCGCACCCCGAAACCGAGCGCCGCGGCCCCCGCCTCGACCAGCCGGGACACATAGGTGTCCGGGTCCGCGAGCAGCACCCCGGCGCTCAGCAGCAGCTCGCCGCCGAGCAGGTACGGGTACGGGTCGGCCATCTCCGAGGTGTGCACCCACAGCAGCTCCGCCTCGGCGGGTCCCGCGATGCGGCGCAGCCCCAGCTCCTCCCTGGCCAGCAGCTCGGTCAGCGCGATGGGCGGGGTCGGCGGAGCGGCCGGTGCGGCAGGGACGGTCGGTGCCGTCGGTCCGGCGGGGGATTCCGGCATGGAGGGTTCATCCGTTCGGTGCGGTGAGAATGGATGAAACGTACACTTCAGCGTCGCTTCCGGGCCACCTACCGTCTTCACGACAACCGAACCCACGAACCTTGTGATCGAGACGGAGGGAAGCCCATGGCAGTCGACTACGCCGTGATCGTCGTCTATCTGGCCGGCATGCTCGCCATGGGCTGGTGGGGCATGCGCCGCGCCAAGTCCAAGAGCGAATTCCTGGTGGCGGGCCGCCGGCTCGGCCCCTGGATGTACTCCGGCACCATGGCCGCCATCGTCCTCGGCGGCGCCTCGACGATCGGCGGGGTCGGCCTCGGCTACCAGTACGGGCTCTCCGGTGCCTGGATGGTGTTCACCATCGGGCTCGGGCTGCTCGCCCTCTCCGTGTTCTTCTCCGCCCGCATCGCCCGGCTGAAGGTCTACACCGTCTCCGAGATGCTCGACCTGCGCTACGGCGGCCGGGCCGGGCTCATCTCGGGCATCGTCATGTGGGCCTACACGCTGATGCTCGCGGTCACCTCGACCATCGCGTACGCCACCATCTTCGACGTCCTCTTCGACATGAACCGGACCGTCGCGATCATCCTCGGCGGCGCCATCGTCGTCGCGTACTCGACGCTCGGCGGCATGTGGTCGATCACGCTCACGGACATGGTCCAGTTCGTCGTCAAGACCATCGGCGTGCTGCTGCTCCTGCTGCCCATCGCGGTGATCAAGGCGGGCGGCTTCAGTGAGATGAAGGCCAAGCTGCCCACCGAGTACTTCGACCCGCTGGGCATCGGCGGCGAGACGATCTTCACGTACGTGCTGATCTACACCTTCGGCATGCTGATCGGCCAGGACATCTGGCAGCGGGTGTTCACCGCCCGCAGCGACCGCGTGGCCCGCCTGGGCGGCACCGTCGCCGGTACGTACTGCCTGGTGTACGCGGTCGCGGGAGCGGTCATCGGCACGGCGGCCAAGGTCATGTACCCGAAGCTGCCGACCGCGGACGCCGCCTTCGCGACCATCGTCAAGGACGAACTCCCGGTGGGCGTGCGGGGTCTGGTCCTGGCCGCCGCGCTCGCCGCCGTGATGTCCACGTCCTCCGGTGCGCTGATCGCCTGCGCGACGGTCGCCAACAACGACATCTGGTCGCGGATCAAGGGCGCGGTCAGGCGCGAGGGGGACGGTGCCGAGCACGACGAGGTGAAGGGCAACCGCGCCTTCATCCTGATCATGGGCATCGCCGTGATCCTCATCGCCATCGCGCTGAACAACGTGGTCGAGGCCCTGACCGTCGCGTACAACCTGCTCGTCGGCGGACTCCTGGTGCCGATCCTGGGCGGCCTGCTGTGGCGCCGGGGCACGGCGGCCGGGGCGCTGGCCGCCGTCGCGGTGGGCGGCCTCGCGGTGGTCGGCCTGATGGCGGGGTACGGAATCCTCGCGAACGAACCGGTCTACTACGGCCTGCTGGCCTCGCTGGCGGTCTACGTCGTGGTGTCCCTGGCGACGAAGCCCACGGACGCGGCCGTCCTGGCCGCCTGGCGCGAACGGCTGGCCGGACGCGGCAGCGAGCCGGAGCCGGCGGAGCCGGTGGGGGAGCGGGTCGGGGGCTGACCGTCCGGAACGGGCCGCCGGATGCTCCGGCGGCCCGTTCCGTGACGGCCCTGTGCGCTGCCCGTTCCGGTCAGGCGGCGTGGCCGTGCGGCTTGCGTGCGGCGGTTTCGGCTGGATGGTTCTGGGCGGGGGCCGCGTCCGG
This sequence comes from Streptomyces sp. 840.1, assembly GCF_003751445.1. Taxonomy (NCBI): domain Bacteria; kingdom Bacillati; phylum Actinomycetota; class Actinomycetes; order Kitasatosporales; family Streptomycetaceae; genus Streptomyces; species Streptomyces sp. 840.1. The sequence goes on from NZ_RJUU01000001.1 coordinate 3,660,568, forward strand.
GAGGCGGCCTGAGCGGGCGTCGCGGAACGCGAGGGGGACCACCAGAAGAATCAGGGTGGCCGCCGCGGCGAAGGCGCCGTCGATGCCCAGTGCGTAGGAGGTCAGGCCGACCGCCACGGCGCCGGCTCCGGTGCCCGCGTCGTAGGCCATGTTCCACAGGGTGCTGGCCATGCCGTGGCCGTCGGGGCCGGAGCGTTGGAACATCAGCACCAGCGTGTCGTTCTGGAGCGCGCCGAAGCCCAGGCCGTAGAGCACGGCTGCCGCGCCCGACAGCGCCGCCGCGCCGTTGGCCGCGGCGAGTCCGAAGCCGCCCATGCCCGCGGCGCAGGCCAGCACGCTCGGCCCCATCAGCCGGCCCACGCCCGAACGGTCGCTGACGATGCCGGCGACCCAGCGGCCGACGATGACCGCGCCTGTCAGGAGGAACAGCGCGGGCGTGGCCGAGGACGGCTGAGCCAGTGCGAGGGGGAGGAAGGACGTGACGGCGCCCAGCGCGCAGGCGGTCGTGATCAGGACGGTGAACGGCCTGCTGACCGCCCGCAGCTGGGCCGGGCCCGTCCTGGACCGGGGCCGCGGGCGGCCGGGGCCGGCGGGGGCGGGCACCCTGATCGCGGCGGCGAGGGGCGCCGCCAGCACGCTCAGGGCGCCCGCGGTGACGAACACCGCGGTGAAGCCGAGGTGTTCGGCGGCCCACACCCCCAGGGGAAGACACGCCACCTGGGGCAGACCGACGGCGATGCCGTACAACCCCACGGCCCTGCCCCTGCTGTCGGCCGGGATCAGCTCGGCGACGAGCGCACTGCCGGCCACCGCGACCATTCCGAAGCCGGCACCTCGCACGGCGGAGACGGCCAGCACCCAGTCCATGGCCGCCGAGACCGGGTAGGCGAAGGTGGGCAGGCCGAGGAGGAGCGATCCGATGATCAGCATCCGGCGCAGGCTCACCCGCTTCAGCAGCCATGACATGCACAGCTGCACACCCACGGTCGTCGCCATCGTCACACCGGTCGCGGCGCCGACGGCCGTGTAGCCCGAGCCGCCCTCGGCGGACCAGAGCGGCGCGACCGACAGCAGTGGTGCGTAGTTGGAGAAGGTGCCCAGAGTCGCGGCGAGGAGCAGAAGGAAGTCGCGCCCGGCAGGACCGGTGCGGTTGCCCTCGGCGGAGCCTCGGTGGCGCCTTGTCGGGGAGAAGGCCATGTGTGAAGTCTGGGGACTCCTCGCCCATCGCGTCCAACGAATGATTGCAATGGTTTCGATCGATGATTACGATCGATGGGTGGAGCTGAAGCATCTCGCTACGTTCGTCGTGGTCGCCCGGCGGCTGAGTTTCACCCGTGCCGCCGAGGAGCTGGGGTACGTACAGTCCAGCGTCACCGCACACATCAAGGCGCTCGAAACGGATCTCGGAGTCCCCCTCTTCGAACGCCTCGGCCGCCGGGTCACCCTCACCGACGCCGGCCGTGAGCTGCGAGGCCACGCCCAGACGCTCCTCAACCACGCGGAGCGGGCGACCGAAGCGGTACGGGGCGCGAGCGGCGACCCCCGGCGCGTGCGGGGGACGCTGCGCATCGCCGCACCGGAGAGCCTGTGCGCACACCGGCTGCCCACCGTCCTGGGAGCCCTGAAGGACCGCTTCCCCTACCTCCAGGTGGCCTTCGGCGCGGCCGGCAGGACCGCTCTGATGAACGCGCTCGGCGAAGGCAGTCTGGACGCCGGATTCCTGCTCGAGGAAGAGGTGGCCGGGCCGAACGTGACCGCCGAGAGGCTGGCGGAGGAGGAGCTGAGCCTGGTCGCCCGTCCTCGGCACCGGCTGGCACTCGGCGGCCTGGTCCGCACCGAGGACCTGGCCGGGGAGACCCTGCTGCTCATCGAGAAGGGCTGCGCACAGCGTGAGGTGATGGACCGCGAGCTCAGGCGGGCCGCGATCCGGCCCGCGACCATGGAGTTCGTCAGCACGGAGGCACTCAAGCGCTGCGCCGCGGCCGGACTCGGTGTGGCGCTGCTGCCGACGGTCGCCGTTGCCGACGAGATCGCCAGGGGGGAGCTCAGCGCCCTGGAATGGGCGCACCGCCCCGTCCTCGGCATCTACCTCGTCGTCCACAAGGACCGTCACCCCACGTCCGCACTGCGCACCCTCACCTCGCTCGCTCGGGCGCAGTGGCCGGCCGCGGCCTGATCTCCGGGGCGCGGGGCAGGGGCGTCCGGCCGGTCCCGGAAGCCGGTATGGACGAACCGTCCGTCTCCTGCGGCGAGAATGGATGAAACGTACACTTCAGGGTTGACTCCGCGCCGCCTAGCGTCATCGGCAGACCCGTATGAGTGCTTCCGTGCCGTTGCGGGAGATCCGGCACACTCCGAGCAGCGCGTAATCGAAGGAAAGGCCACCCACCCATGAGCAGCACCGAATCGCCGCGCGGCCCCGTCGACTCCTCCCGCGTCCCGCGGTACGCCGGGCCCGCGACGTTCGCCCGGCTGCCCCGCCTCGACGAGGTCGGCACGACGGATGTCGCCGTGGTCGGCGTGCCCTTCGACGCCGGGGTCTCCTACCGGCCCGGCGCCCGCTTCGGCGGCAACGCGATCCGGGAGGCCTCGCGGCTGCTCCGCCCGTACAACCCGGCGCAGGACGCCTCGCCGTTCGCCCTCGCGCAGGTCGCGGACGCCGGTGACATCGCGGCCAACCCCTTCGACATCAACGAGGCCGTCGAGACGATCGAGGCAGCGGCCGACGACCTGCTCTCCACCGGTGCCCGGCTGATGACGCTCGGCGGCGACCACACCATCGCACTGCCCCTGCTGCGTTCCGTGGCCAAGAAGCACGGCCCCGTCGCACTGCTCCACTTCGACGCGCACCTCGACACCTGGGACACCTACTTCGGCGCCGAGTACACCCACGGCACCCCGTTCCGCCGGGCCGTCGAGGAGGGCATCCTCGACACCTCCGCGCTCTCCCACGTCGGCACCCGAGGCCCGCTGTACGGCAAGCAGGACCTCACCGACGACGCCAAGATGGGCTTCGGGATCGTGACCTCCGCCGACGTCATGCGACGCGGCGTCGACGAGATCGCCGACCAGCTCCGTCAGCGCATCGGCGACCGCCCGCTCTACATTTCCATCGACATCGACGTCCTGGACCCGGCGCACGCCCCCGGCACCGGCACCCCCGAGGCCGGCGGCCTCACCTCCCGTGAGCTGCTCGAAATCGTGCGCGGTCTCTCCTCCTGCAACCTGGTCTCCGCCGACCTGGTCGAGGTCGCCCCCGCGTACGATCACGCCGAAATCACCTCCGTCGCCGCCTCCCACACCGCGTACGAGCTGACGACGATCATGACCCGCCAGATTGCAGAGGCCCGGACGAAGTGAGTCACGACCACCACGACGAGCGCCCCGAGCTCACGCCCGAGCAGATCGCCGCCGCGCTGAACCCCCCGCCCGGCCGCAACGGCGGCGACCTCGTCGTCGAGACGCTCCAGGGGCTCGGCGCGACCACCGTCTTCGGGCTGCCCGGACAGCACGCGCTGGGCATGTTCGACGCGCTGCGCCGCTCGTCGCTCGGCTACATCGGCCTGCGCGTCGAGAACAACGCGGGCTTCGCCGCCGACGCCTACGGGCGCATCACCGGTGAGGTCGCCCCGCTCCTGCTGTCCACCGGACCCGGCGCGCTCACCTCGCTCGCCGCGCTCCAGGAGGCGGCCAGCGCCTCCGCGCCCGTGCTGGCGATCTCCAGCCAGATCCCGAGCGCGGGGCTCGGCGGCGGACGCCACGGCTACCTGCACGAGCTGCGCGACCAGAAGGCGTCGTTCCGCGACATCGTGAAGTCCGTCCACACGGTTCGCACCGCCTCCCAGATCCCGTCCGCGATCGCCGCCGCCTGGGAGTCCGCGCTGACGGCCCCGCACGGCCCGGTCTGGGTCGAGATCCCGCAGGACGTGCTCCTCGCCGGCACGACGCTGCCCGTCGTCACCGCGATGGACGCCACCCCGGGCGAACTGCACGCGCGCCCCGAGCTCATCGCGGTGGCGGCCCACCTGCTGTCGAACGCCGAGCGGCCCGCGATCATCGCGGGCGGAGGCGTCGTACGCTCCGACGCCTCCGGCAAGCTCCGGGCGCTCGCGGAGAAGGTAGCCGCACCGGTCGTCACCACCTTCGGGGGCAAGGGCGCCTTCCCGTGGGAGCACCCGCTCTCGCTGCAGTCCTGGCTGGAGGACCGGCACACGACGGACTTCCTGGAGGACGCCGACGTACTGCTGGTCGTCGGCTCCGGACTCGGTGAACTCTCCTCGAACTACTACACGTTCGCCCCGCGCGGCCGGGTCGTCCAGATCGAGGCCGACGCCGGCAAGCTGGAGTCCAACCACCCGGCGCTCGGCATCCACGCCGACGCCCGGGACGCCCTGGCCGACCTCCTCGAAGCGGTCACCCCGCGCGAGGACCCGGCCGCCGCCGAGCGCGTCCGTGAGGTGCTCGGCCGGGTACGGGAGCGGATCGACGCCCAGGGACGCACCCTGGAGCAGCACCTGCTCGGCGAGATCCGGTCGGCCCTGCCCGACACGTCCCCCAGCTTCTGGGACATGACGATCCTCGCCTACTGGGCCTGGTCCGCCTTCGACGCCCGCCACCCCAACACCATGCACTCGGCGCAGGGCGCGGGCGGCCTCGGCTACGGGTTCCCGGCGGCCATCGGCGCTGCGGCGGCCGACCGCACGAAGCCGGTCCTGGCGGTCTCCGGCGACGGCGGCGCGATGTACTCCATCGCGGAGCTCGCCACCGCCCGCCAGTACGACCTCCCGGTCACCTGGCTGATCGTGGACGACGGCGGCTACGGCATCCTGCGCGAGTACATGACCGACGCCTTCGGTGAGAGCACCGGCACGGAGCTGTCCCGCCCGGACTTCGTCGCCCTGGCCGAGTCCTTCGGCGTCCCGGCCGTCCGTACGAGCCCCGAGACGCTCGCCGGCGACCTGGCCAAGTCCTTCGCGCAGCCCGGCCCCTCGGTCGTCGTGCTCCCGGCACTGCTCAGGATGTTCGAGCCGACGCACCTTCAGGGCTGACATCGGACCGAGTCGCCCCCGGAGCCGTTACGGCTCCGGGGGCGCTGCGTTGTTCCCGTCACAGTCGCGACGAATGGGGCTTCCGTCACATACAACTCTCCGGTTGTCCGGGAGTCTTTCGTGCGGGGCGCCAGGGGCGCGCCCGCAGGACCACCCAGGGGACCGGAACGCATCATGACCACATCCCGCATATCCCGCCGCGCCCGGCGCGCGCTGGCCACCGCCCTGGCCGCCGGGGTGCTGGCGCCCGTGGCGCTCGGCGCGGTGCCCGCCGCCGCCGCGGCGCCCGCGGTGAGCTGCGCCTCCGCCAGGGCGGGGCTCGCCGCCAAGCTGTCCAGGGACATCACCGCGGCGCTCAAGGGGCGCAAGTCCACCACCGCGGTGGCGCTGTACGACCGGACCACGAAGACGGCGTGCACCCTGCGCGCCACATCGGCGTACGACTCCGCGAGCGTCGTGAAGGCGACCGTGCTGGCCACGCTCCTGCGGGACAGCGCCCAGCACCACCGCCCCCTCACGCGCCGCGAGACCGACCTCAGCACCGCCATGATCACCAAGTCCGACAACAACGCCACCACCAGCCTGTGGAAGCAGCTCGGCGCCACCAAGGTCAAGGCGTTCCTCAAGGCGGCCGGGATGACACACACCGTGCCCGGGGCCGGCGGCTACTGGGGGCTCACCCGGATCACCGCGCAGGACGAGCAGCGGCTGCTGACCCTGCTCACCGCGAAGAACTCCGTGCTCAGCGACAGCGCGCGTTCCTACGAGCTCGGGCTGATGCACCGGGTCGTCCCCTCACAGCGCTGGGGAACGCCCGCCGGGGCCCCGGCCTCGGCCACGGTCCAGCTCAAGAACGGCTGGCTGCAGCGGGCCACCCACGGCTGGCGGGTGCACAGCGTCGGCGCCTTCACGGGAAAGGGCCACGACTACGCGCTCTCGGTGCTCACCCAGGACAACGCGACGATGAACACCGGCATCGGCACCGTCCAGGCCGTCGCCCGTGCCGTGCACAGGGATCTGAACTCGCGCACGGCCGGCCACCCGCGGTAGGCGCTCAGGCCCCGGACGGGAGCCGGCCGGGCGCCGCCCCGGCCTGGAGGCGCAGACCGGCCAGGGTCAGTTCGAGGCCGGAGAGGAACTGCTCCTTGTCGTCGTGCCCGTCGAACTCGTCGACGATGTCGTGCAGGAACGGGTACGTCCCGGCGTCGAGCGTGCGCCACGTCGCGGCGTAGCGGCCGAGGAACTCCTCGCGGCCCACGAGGCCGTCGACCACCTCCTGCGGCGGCTCCTGCCCCATGTCGGCGGCGTTGGCGACGACGACACCCACGATCGCCGTCACGGCGTGGAACCGCTGCCGGGGCGTGAGGTCGAGCCGCAGCGTCTTCTCCCCGAGCTCCTCGTAGAGCCGCAGCGCGTTGCCCTCGACGTCGATGTTCTGCATGAAGTGCGCGCCCAGCCACGGCCGGTCCACGACCGCGTCGAACAGGGTGATGGCCATCACGCGCAGGTCCTCGATCGGGTCGCCGCTGCCGCTCTGCTTCTCGACGGTGGCCAGCACCCCGCCGAGCACGTGCTCGACCGCGCGGTCGAGCAGGTCGTCCTTGCCCGAGACGTACCAGTAGATGCTGCCGACGCCCGTGCCGAGCCGGGCCGCGAGGGCGCGCAGCGTCAGCGCCGGCGCGCCCGCCTCGTCGAGCAGGGCCACGGCTGCGGAGAGGACGGCCTCGATGGAGTGCGAGCCGCGCTGACGTCCTCGGGAAGGACGGTCGGCGGGTCGTGGTCGCGGGCCTGTCATGACTCCCATCCAATCACAGCTTGCGCGTTTATCGAACTAGGTTCTATGGTCGAACCACGTTCTATTGTAGAACGTCGTTCGATACTCGTCGACGTTCCGGAAGGAGGCCCGTCATGACCACCACCGCCACCGCGCCCGCCGCGCCACGCACCTATCCGTCGCTGCGCGCCGCATGGATCCCGCTGGCCGCGCTCTGTCTGGCCTTCTTCGTCGAGATGGTCGACAACACGCTGCTGTCCATCGCGCTGCCCACGATCGGCCGGGACCTCCACAGCGGCACGACCTCGCTGCAGTGGGTCACCGGCGCCTACTCACTGACCTTCGGCGGACTGCTGCTGACCGCCGGATCGATGGCCGACCGGCTCGGGCGCAGACGCGTGCTGCTGGTCGGCCTCGCGGTCTTCGGCCTGCTCAGCCTGGGCGTCGCCGCCGTCAGCACCGCGGGGGAGCTCATCACCCTGCGGGCCGGCCTGGGCATCGCCGCCGCGGCGATGGCCCCCATCACCAACTCGCTGGTCTTCCGGCTGTTCGACGACAAGGCGCTGCGGATGCGCGCCATGACCCTGATGATCATCGTCGGCATGTCCGGCTTCGTCCTCGGCCCGCTGCTGGGCGGCACCGCCCTGGCCCACGTGCGGTGGCAGTGGCTGCTGCTCATCAACGCCCCGATCGCCCTGATCGCGGCCATCGGCGTCCGCCTCGGCGTCCCCGCCGACCGGCCGCAGGACCTGACCCGCGACAAGCTCGACCTGCCGGGCGCCGTCCTCAGCGTCCTCACCATCGGCCTCGCCTGCTACTCCCTGACCAGCGGCGTCGAGCACGGCTGGCTCTCCGCGGCCACCCTCGCCTCGGTCCTGGGCGCCCTCGCCGCAGGGGTCGCGTTCGTATGGCACGAGCGCCGCAGCGCATCGCCGATGCTGGACCTCCGCTTCTTCTCCGACGGCACCGTCCGGGGCGCCGCCATCGCCCAGATCGGCACGGCCATCGCGATGGCCGCCGTGATGTTCGGCCTGATCCTCCACTTCCAGTACGCCTACGGATGGAGCCCCGTACGGGCCGGCCTGGCGAACCTGCCGCTCATCGTGACCATGATCCTGGCGACCCCCCTGTCCGAATGGCTCGCGGCCCGCTTCGGCCACCGCATCGCCTGCCTGGTCGGTGCCGCCTGCCTGGCCGGCTCGCTGGCCGGACTGTCCTGGGGCGTCGACCACGGGTACGGCGTCATCGCGCTCTGCATGGTCGTGATGACCATCGGGCTGCGCACCGTCATGACGATCTGCGCCATCGCCCTCGTCGACGCCATGCCGTCCAACCGCACCTCGATCGGCACCGCGCTCAACGACACCGCCCAGGAGGTCGGCAGCAGCATCGGCACCGCCGTGGTCGGCACGATGATCGCCGCACTGGTCACCACCCAGCTGCCCGCGGGCACCTGGAGCCACGCCCTGGTGGCATCGTTCTTCCACGGCGAGCGGATCACCTACGCGGTGCTCGCGGTCGTCGTGGGCCTGATCGCCGCCGGCGGCGCGCTCTCCCTCACCAACTCCCGCCTCACCGAGGAAGCGCACTGAGGCATCCGCCCAAGACCTAGGCCGAAGGTCGGGTATTTGTTGCGGAGGGATGAAATCCGCCGCCCACCACGTTGGTGCCTTCCGGAAGAGCAGGTCGAACGGGAGGCACCGGGTGTCGGACGCAGGGGAGACGGGTGAGGGGCGGCAGCCCCGTGGCTGGGCGCGCAGGCTGAGCGGTTACGCCTGGCGGTACCGGCGCAATGTGCTGCTGGCCCTCGGCTCGTCGCTCGCCGGAATGGCGGTGATGGCCCTGGTCCCGCTGATCACCAAGGTGATCATCGACGATGTGGTGGGCAACCACACCCGTTCCCTGGCCGTCTGGACGGGGCTGCTGATAGGGGCCGCCGCGCTGGTGTACGTATCCACGTACATCCGCCGCTACTACGGCGGCCGGCTCGCCCTGGACGTCCAGCACGACCTGCGGACCGAGATCTACGGGACGATCACCCGCCTCGACGGCAAGCGGCAGGACGAGCTGTCCACCGGGCAGGTCGTCGGGCGCGCCACCAGCGACCTCCAGCTGATCCAGGGGCTGCTGTTCATGCTCCCGATGACCATCGGGAACGTGCTGCTCTTCCTGCTCTCGCTGGTGATCATGGCTTGGCTCTCGCCGCTGCTGACCCTCGTCGCCGTCGCCGTCGCCCCCGCCCTCTGGTTCATCGCCCGCCGCTCCCGCACCCGGCTCTTCCCCGCCACCTGGTACGCCCAGTCGCAGGCCGCGGCAGTCGCCGGGGTCGTCGACGGCGCCGTCTCCGGCGTCCGCGTCGTCAAGGGGTTCGGGCAGGAGGACCAGGAGACCGGCAAACTGCGCGAGGTCGGGCGCAAGCTCTTCGCCGGGCGGCTGCGCACCATCCGGCTGAACTCCCGCTACACCCCCGCCCTCCAGGCCGTCCCCGCGCTCGGCCAGGTCGCCATGCTGGCCCTCGGCGGCTGGCTCGCCACCCGGGGCGAGATCACCCTCGGCACGTTCGTCGCGTTCTCCACCTACCTCGCCCAGCTCGTCGGCCCGGTCCGGATGCTCGCCATGGTCCTCACCGTGGGACAGCAGGCCCGCGCCGGTGTGGAACGCGTGCTGGAGCTCATCGACACCGAGCCCTCGATGCAGGACGGCACCAAGCAGCTCCCCACCGACGCCCCGGCCAGCGTCGAGTTCGAGGACGTCCGCTTCGGCTACGACGACGACCGCCCCGTCCTCGACGGCTTCTCGCTGACCATCGAGCCCGGCGAGACCGTCGCCCTCGTCGGCGCGTCCGGCAGCGGCAAGTCCACCGTCTCGATGCTCCTCCCGCGCTTCTACGACGTGACGCACGGCGCCGTCCTGATCGGCGGCCACGACGTCCGCGAGCTGACCTTCGACTCGCTGCGGGCCGCCATCGGCCTCGTACCGGAGGACAGCTTCCTGTTCTCCGACACCATCCGCGCCAACATCGCCTACGGGCTCCCGGACGCCACCGACGACCAGATCGAGCAGGCCGCCCGCGCCGCCCAGGCCCACCGCTTCATCGCCGAGCTCCCCAAGGGGTACGGCACCGAGGTCGGCGAGCACGGGCTGACCCTCTCCGGCGGCCAGCGCCAGCGCGTCGCGCTCGCCCGCGCCATCCTCACCGACCCCCGCCTCCTCCTCCTGGACGACGCCACCTCAGCGGTCGACGCCCGGGTCGAGCACGAGATCCACGAGGCGCTGCGCGAGGTGATGGCGGGCCGCACGACGCTGCTGATCGCCCACCGCCGCTCCACGCTCAACCTCGCGGACCGCATCGCCGTCCTGGAGCACGGCCGGCTCGCGGACATCGGCACGCACGAGGAGCTGGAGCGCCGCTCCCCGCTCTACCGGCGGCTGCTCACCGACCCGGACGAGCTAGGCGGCACCTCGCCCGGACACCGGCCGGCCGGCCCTGCGGCCGACCCTGCGGACGACCGCGCGCTCCAGGAGGAGCTGGACGCCGAGTTCGACGCCGAGCGCGGCATCACCCCCGAGCTGTGGGTCCGCAAGGAGGAGGCCCGGGAGGCCGACGCGGCCGGCACGCCCGCCACCCCCGAACTCCTCGCCCAGGTCGACGCCCTGCCCCCGGCGACCGACACCCCGGACGTGGACGAGGCCCGCGCCGTGCACGCCGAGGAGTCCTACGGGCTGCGCCGGCTGCTGCGCGGCTTCGGGCTCCCGCTGCTGGTGAGCCTCGCGCTGGTCGCCGTGGACGCCGGAGCGGGACTCCTGCTGCCGGTGCTGATCAGGAACGGCATCGACGAGGGCGTCACCCAGCTGGCGCTCGGCGCGGTCTGGGCGGCCTCCGCCCTCGGCCTCGTCGTCGTACTGGTGCAGTGGGCGGCCCAGATCGGTGAGACCCGGATGACGGGCCGCACCGGCGAGCGGGTGCTCTACTCGCTGCGGCTGAAGATCTTCGCGCAGCTCCAGCGCCTCGGCCTCGACTACTACGAGCGCGAGCTGACCGGCCGGATCATGACCCGGATGACGACGGACGTGGACGCGTTGTCCACGTTCCTGCAGACTGGCCTGGTCACCGCCTTCGTCTCCGTCGTCACCTTCTTCGGGATCATGGTGGCGCTGCTGGTCCTGGACGTCGAACTGGCGCTGGTGGTCTTCGCGACCCTGCCGGTGCTGATCATCGGCACGGTCTTCTTCCGCCGCAGAAGCGTCAAGGCGTACGAGCTGGCCCGTGAGCGCATCAGCGCCGTCAACGCCGACCTCCAGGAGTCCGTGTCCGGGCTCCGGATCGTGCAGGCCTTCCGCCGCGAGGGGGACGGCGCCGAGCGGTTCGCCGGGCGCAGCGACTACTACCGCGAGGCCCGGGTCCGCGGCCAGTGGCTGATCTCGGTCTACTTCCCGTTCGTCCAGCTGCTGTCGTCGGTGGCCGCGGCGGCCGTGCTGATCGTCGGCGCCGGCCGGGTCGACAACGGCACGCTCACCACGGGCGCGCTGGTCGCCTACCTGCTCTACATCGATCTGTTCTTCGCACCCGTGCAGCAGCTCTCGCAGGTCTTCGACGGCTACCAGCAGGCCACCGTCTCGCTCGGCCGGATCCAGGAGCTCCTCCAGGAGCCGACGTCCACCGCCGACCAGGACGAACCGCTGGACGTGCTGTCACTGCGCGGCGAGATCGCCTTCGAGAACGTGTCCTTCGCCTACACCGGCGAGGAGGCCGCGCTCACCGGCGTCGACCTGCGGATCCCGGCCGGTCAGACGGTCGCGTTCGTCGGCGAGACGGGTGCGGGCAAGTCCACCCTGGTCAAGCTCGTCGCCCGGTTCTACGACCCGACGGACGGCCGCGTCACGGCGGACGGCACCGATCTGCGCAGCCTCGGTCTCACGTCGTACCGGCACCGGCTCGGCGTCGTCCCGCAGGAGGCGTACCTCTTCGCGGGCACGGTCCGCGACGCCATCGCGTACGGGCGGCCCGATGCCACCGACGCGCAGGTGGAGGCGGCGTCCAGGGCGGTCGGCGCGCACGACATGATCGCCACGCTGGACGGCGGCTACCTGCACGAGGTCGCCGAGCGCGGCCGCAACCTCTCCGCCGGACAGCGGCAGCTGATCGCGCTCGCCCGCGCCGAACTCGTCGACCCGGACATCCTGCTGCTCGACGAGGCCACCGCGTCCCTGGACCTGGCCAGCGAGGCACTGGTCAACCAGGCGACCGACCGCCTCGCGGGCCGGCGCACCACACTGGTCGTCGCCCACCGCCTCACCACCGCCGCCCGCGCCGACCGGGTCGTGGTGATGGACCACGGCCGGGTCGTCGAGGACGGCACGCACGACGAACTCCTCGCCCTGGACGGGAAGTACGCCGTGCTGTGGCGCACCTTCATAGGGGAGGACGAGCCTGCCGGGGTGTGAGAGGCGGCGGACGTGGCGCCCCCGGCCATGGTCCGCCGGAAAGACCCTAGCCGCGGATGCCGGTGATCTTCCCGGTGCCCGTCGCCGACTGCACCGTCAGCTCGGTGTACGTCGGGTGGGCGACCGAGCCCCAGGTGAGCCGGACGTGCGTCCAGGCGTGACCGGCGCCGCTGCCGCCCGCGGTGACACGGAAGGCGGCCGGGACGTCCTGGGCGCGCAGCACGCCGTCCGCGTGGTTGGCCTTCTCCCAGGCGCGCAGCTCCTGGCGCAGCTCGGGCGTGAGGTAGAAGCCGCGGAGCGCGCCGGCGAGCTTGGCCCCGTCCTCGGCGGCGACTGCGTCGAGGTACGAGCCGTAGAAGTGGGCGACCTCCTGGGCCTCGGCCTCGGCGACGTCGTCGCGCGCCGGTGCCGAGGCGGACGCCCGCTGCGGTGCCACGGCCGCGGCGGCCGGAACGGCGGCGACCGCGGTCAGGAGCGTGGCCGCGAGCAGTGTGCGGCCGATGATGCGGCGGCCGCGGGAGTGCTGGGTGGTGCGGAGTCGGGTCATGACGGTGCCTTCCTTTCGTATGGCTCTGTCCTGTTGGAGCCATCGTGTGGCGATTTGGTTGCCCGGAATGTGGAGCACGCCGGGTGCAACCTCCGGATGGGCTCCCGCGTCGTACGCAGATACACACATGCGGCGGATAGTGGTGCATGTGTTCGATGAGGCGATGGGGTGGCTGGTGAACAGAGTGACGATCGGGCGGACCGAGGGGCCGCACGGACGCACGGGGCGCGGGAGCTCCGTGCGGCTGCTGGCGCTGGTCCTGACCACTGCCCTCGGACTGCTCATCGGCGGGATCGGGGCGACCGGGGCGAGCGCCGCGTCGGTCTGCGCCGGACGCCCGGCGAAGACCCTGAAGTTCGGCACCGGCGAGCTGCGCGTCTACAAGAACCGCTCCTACGCCTGCGCCCTCGCGGTGGCCGCCAAGCCCGGCGCGCGTCGCAAGATGTCCGTACAGATCCAGCCGCGCGGCGGCCACCCCGTCGTCGACAGCGGGAACTTCACCCGGCAGGCCGGACCGGTGACGGTCCACGCGCTGAACCGGTGCGTCCGGGTCTCCGGCACCATCTCCGGCCGGACGGGCACCACGGGCTGGATTCTGTGCTGACCGGGCCGGAATCTGTGCTGACCGGGTGATCTGTCCGGGCCCGGCGGCAATGAGGTCTGGCGGCACGGGTGTTGCCCCGCTAGGTTCACGTGGTCTGTCGTGAATCAAGGGGAGGGTGTATGCGCAAGGCGCTCAGAGGTTTCCTGTCGCTCGCGATGCTCATCGGCACAGTGAGTGCGACGGGTGCCTCCGCCGGGGCGGCCACCGCCGCCGAACCGGCCGCGCTCCGTTCCGCCGTAGGTGACAGCGGTACGAGCACGGACATCAAGGACCGCATCCTGGCCATCCCGGGAATGAGTCTGATCGAGGAGAAGCCCTATCCGGGCTACCGCTACTTCGTCCTCAACTACACCCAGCCGGTCGACCACCGGCACCCGTCCAAGGGCACGTTCCAGCAGCGGATCACCCTGCTGCACAAGGACACCTCCCGGCCGACGGTGTTCTTCACCAGCGGGTACAACGTCTCGACCAACCCCAGCCGCTCCGAGCCGACCCGCATCGTGGACGGCAACCAGGTCTCGCTGGAGTACCGGTTCTTCACCCCGTCCCGCCCGTCGCCCGCCGACTGGTCCAAGCTCGACATCTGGCAGGCCGCCAGTGACCAGCACCGGGTCTTCACCGCGCTGAAGCGGATCTACTCGAAGAACTGGCTGACCACCGGCGGTTCCAAGGGCGGCATGACGGCCACGTACTTCGAGCGCTACTACCCGAAGGACATGGACGGCGTCGTCGCGTACGTCGCGCCCAACGACGTGGTCAACAAGGAGGACTCGGCGTACGACCGGTTCCTGGCCGGTGTCGGCACCAAGGAGTGCCGCGACAAGCTGAACGGTGTGCAGCGCGAGGCGCTCGTCCGCCGGAAGCCGCTGGAGAAGAAGTACCGGCAGTACGCCGCCGACAACGGCTACACCTTCAACACCGTCGGCACCCTCGACAAGGCCTACGAGGCCGTCGTCATGGACTACATCTGGGCGTTCTGGCAGTACAGCCTGCTCGCCGACTGCGAATCGATCCCGGCCGACGCCAAGAACGCCACCGACCAGGCGATCTGGGACTCCATCGACTCGATCTCCGGCTTCTCCGCCTACGCCGACCAGGGCCTGGAGACGTACACGCCGTACTACTACCAGGCGGGCACCCAGCTCGGTTCACCCGACATCAAGCAGCCCTGGCTCGGCAAGCTCAGCCGGTACGGCTACCAGCCGCCGCGCACCTTCGTGCCCCGCTCCATCCCCATGAAGGCCCAGCCCTCGGTGATGCGGGACGTCGACAACTGGGTCAGGCACCACGCCGACCACATGCTGTACGTGTACGGGCAGAACGACCCGTGGGGTGCGGAGCGCTTCCGGCTCGGCGCGGGCGCCCGTGACAGCTACGTCTTCACCCAGCCCGGCGGCAACCACGGCTCGAACGTCGCGGGGCTGATCCCGTCCGAGAACGCCACGGCCACCGCCGCCATCCTGCGCTGGGCGGGCGTCGCCCCGACGGCCGTCCAGGCGGACCCGGCGAAGGCGAAGCCGCTCGCGAAGTTCGACGCGGTGCTCGACAAGCGGGACCTGACGACCGAGCACCGGCTCGGCCACCGGCGCCCGTAGCGTGACCGGTCCGGCGGCCGCCCACCCCGGGCGGCCGCCGGACACCTGCTGGGCCGTGTCTAGTAGGACAGCCCGTAGCCCACCGGGTACAGCACCCGCGCCGGGTCGTCCGCGCGCTGGACCGGCACCGGCAGGGCGCCGCGCGGCTCCGCGCGGCCGGCGATCACCCGGGCCGCCGCCCGCAGTTCGACATCGGTCCAGGAGTACGCGGCGAGGCTCGCCGCGTGCCCCGTTCCGGCCAGCTGGGCGATGTCGTACGGATTGCGGATCGCGAGGGTGATCACCGGGACGCCCGTCGCGGCCAGCGCGCTCACCAGGGTGCGCTGCGAACTGGTCGCCGTGACGTTGTACGTCCCCACCACCACCGCGTCCTTGCCCCGCGCCGCAGCCACCGCCGCGTCGATGTCCGCCTTGGCCGGCGCGGTCCCGGTGGACAGGGCGGTCGCCACGTACCCCAGCTCCTTGAACTCGGCGGCCAGGGTGGTGGTCGGCGGGCCCGTCGTGCCGGACGGGGAGGCCGGATCGGCCCCCACCACCAGCAGCTCGCGGTGGGAGCGGCGCGAGAGCGGCAGCAGTGAACCCTCGTTGGCCAGCAGCGTGGTGGTGCGCTCCGCGATCCGGTCGGCGGCGGCCAGGTGCGAGCGGGTGCCGACCGTACGGTCCACGCCCCGGCCGCTCACGAACGGGTCATCGAACAGCCCGAGCTTCGTCTTCAGCCGCAGGATGCGCAGGATCGATTCCTCGATCCGGGCCTCACTGACCTCGCCGCTCCTGACGGCCGCCAGCAGGGCGTTCCACGAGACGTCGAGGTCCGGCGGGTTGAGCAGCTGGTCGACGCCCGCCTGCACGGCCAGCACCGGCACGCGCTCGTCGCCGTACTTGGTCCGCACGCCCTCCATGCCGAGCGAGTCGGTGACCACGACGCCGTCGTAGCCCAGCTCCTCGCGCAGGATGCCGGTGAGGATGGGCCGGGACAGGGTCGCCGGGTCCTCGGCCGGGTCGAGCGCGGGCACCACGATGTGCGCGGTCATGATCGAGTCGATACCGGCGGCGATCGCGGCCCGGAACGGCGGCTCGTCCAGCTCGGCCCACTGCTCGCGGGTGTGGGTGATGACCGGCAGACCGGTGTGGCTGTCGGTGCTGGTGTCGCCGTGGCCGGGGAAGTGCTTGGCCGTGGAGGCGATCCCGGAACTCTGGTACCCCTTCACCTGGGCGGCGACCATCGCGGCCACCGACTGCGGGTCGGAGCCGAAGGAGCGCACCCCGATCACCGGGTTGGCCGGGTTGACGTTGACGTCCGCGTCCGGGGCGTAGTTCTGGCAGATGCCGATCGCGGCCAGTTCGGCGCCCGCGATCCGCCCCGCCTCGCGGGCGTCGGAGCGCGAACGGCCCGCGCCGAGCGCCATCGCGCCCGGCATCAGCGTGGCGGGCTCGCCGACCCGGCAGACGATGCCGTGCTCCTGGTCCGTCGAGACGAGGAGGGGCAGCGGAGTCGGACCCGCCAGACCGGCCCGCTGGATGCCGTTGGAGAGCTCCGCGATCTGGTGCGGGTCACGGGTGTTGTGCGCCCAGGTGAAGTAGATGATGCCGCCGACGTGGTACTTGGCGATCATCTCCGCCGCGGTGCGCACACCGATCTCGGCGAGGTTGGCGTCGATGTCGGCCTGGTCGGGGTCGGTGGCGGAGTGCCCGTAGACCCGCATGACGAACAGCTGGCCGACCTTCTCCTCCAGGCTCATCCGGGAGATGAGCCGCTTCAGCCGCCGGGTGGTGGCTGCGGAGTTGTGGCTGCCGCCCGCGGACCTCGGGGCGGCGACGGCGCCGGGGGCGAGTGCCGTACCCGTCGCGGCGACGACAGCGGTGGCGGCGGTGGCGGTGAGGAGGGTGCGTCTGGAGGGGCGGTGGTGCACGTGAGCTCCTTCGGCCGTACTCGGTGACGAGGTGATGGTGAAAGAAACTTCCAAGGATCACGGATATCCAGAAAATAACTTCCGGTCAAGGGTCCCGACCGTTCGAGCGCGTCCCGCACGGGCGGTGGAGGGGGGATGAATCCCCCACCCCTGCTCACCTCGTCCCACCTCGCCCCGGGCGGGGCCGCCCAGCTACCGCAGCCCCGCGCCCGCGCCGTGCGCCTGGAGGGCCGCGACCGCCGCCGTGATCGCGGGACGGCGGGCCGCCTCCGTGCGCCACAGCGCGTACAGCCGGCGCACCGGCACCGGCTCGATCTGCACCGCCGCCACCCCGTCCGGCAGCGGCCCGCGCCCCAGCCTGGGCATCATCGCGACCCCCAGACCGGCGGCGAGCAGGGCCAGTTGGGTGTGGTTCTCCTCGGCCTGGTGCCGGATGTCCGGCTCGTAGCCCGCCGTGCGCAGCGTCCGCACCAGCCAGTCGTGGCAGACCGTCCCGGGCGGCTGGCAGATCCACCGCTCCCGCGCCAGCTCCTCGCGCCGCACCCCGCTGCGCCCCGCCAGCCGGTGGCCTGCGGGCACCAGCAGATCGCAGTGGTCCCTCCCGATCACCGCCTGCGCCACGCCCTCCGGGGCGGGCAGTGGGGCGATGTCCCAGTCGTGTGCGACGGCGAGGTCGATCACGCCCTTGGTCACCAGATCGACCGAGAGGTGCGGATCGACCTCGGTCATCCGCACGTCCAGGGCCGGGTGCTCACGGTCCAGCTCGGCCAGCACCCCGGGCAGCAGTCCGCGCGCCGCCGAGGCGAACGCGCCGATCGACAGCCGCCCCGTCGGCAGCCCCCTGCGCTCCTCCAGCGTCGTCTCCGCCCGCTCCACGATCGCCAGCAACTGCTGGGCCGTCGCAGCGAGATGGAGCGCCTCCTCGGTGAGCGCGACCCCGCGTCCGCGGCGCTCAAGGAGCGTCGTACGGGTCTCCCGCTCCAGCTTGGTGATCTGCTGCGAGACCGCCGACGGGGTGTAGCCGAGCGCGGCGGCCGCACCCGCGACGGATCCGTGCACGGAGATGGCGTGCAGCGCGCGCAGCCGGGAGAGATCGAGCACCGGAGCCTCCGGGAGCCTCGGGAATCATTAGCGTCGCTCAATTTCACCATGAAGAAATCCGCGCTGGTGCTAAACGGTCGGTGCGGGTGATCCTCGGGGCATGCGTCCCCCTCACATCGCCCTGGCCGCCGTGGTGGCTGCCGTCTGGGGTGTCAACTTCGTCGTCATCGAACTGGGCCTCGCCCACTTCCCGCCCCTGCTCTTCTCCGCACTGCGCTTCCTGGTCGCGGCACTGCCCGCGGTCTTCTTCGTCGGCCGCCCGAAGGTCGCCTGGAAGTGGGTGGTGGGGGTCGGACTGGTCCTGGGCATGGCCAAGTTCGGGCTGCTGTTCATCGGCATGGACCGGGGCATGGGCGCCGGACTCTCCTCCCTGGTCCTCCAGGTCCAGGCCGTCTTCACCGCCCTCTTCGCGGCGCTCGCGCTGGGCGAACGCCCGGGACGCGTAAGGGCGCTGGGGATGTCGGTGGCCCTCGCCGGCATCGGGGTCGCCGCGGTCGACGAGGGCGCGAGCGGTCCGGTGCTCGCCTTTGTCCTGGTGATCGCGGCGGCGGCCTGCTGGGGCGTGTCCAACGTGCTGACCCGCAAGGCCGCCCCGCCCGACGCCCTCAACTTCATGGTCTGGGTCTCCACTGTGCCCGTGCTGCCGCTGCTCGGGCTCTCGCTCCTCTTCGAGGGCTGGGACCGCGATACGGAGGCACTGGCCGCGCTCGACTGGAGCGGCGCCGGGATCATCGTCTACGTCGCCTGGATCACCACGGTGTTCGGCTTCGGGGCCTGGGGCTTCTTGCTGAGCCGGTACCCCGCATCCTCGGTGGCCCCGTTCACCCTGCTGGTGCCCGTCTTCGGGATGTCCTCGGCCGCCCTGCTGCTCGACGAGTCGGTGAGCCCGCTGCGGTGGTGCGCGGCGGCGCTGTTGGTCGGCGGGGTGGCCCTGACCTCGCTCGCCGGGGCGCGGCGCCCCCGCCCCGCCGCCCCGGAGCTTGCGGAGCCGCAGGTCGCGGGGGCCGCCTGAGCGCCCTGCGAACCCACCCACGACTGTCGCCGGGTCGCGGCACGTCGCGGGTGCGGCCGCTACTGCTTCGGCGCGCCCAGCCGGAGCAGGTGCTCGCGCCCCGCGCTCAGCAGCCCCGGCAGGTCCGCCGCCTCCGGGTGCCAGCGCTTCTCGTACTCCCAGCAGACCCAGCTGTCCGCGTCCAGGGTGTCCAGGCAGGCCCGCAGCGGCAGCACCCCGGCGCCCAGGGCGAGGGGCTCGGTGTCCTCGGCCGACGCGATGTCCTTCACCTGGACGTAGCCCAGGTGCGGGGCCAGCACGGCATGGCTCGCGACCGGCTCCTCACCGGCCAGCCAGGTGTGCATGATGTCCCACAGGGCGCCGATGCTCCCGTGCCCCACCGTCCCCACCACCCGGGCCACGGCGGCTCCGGCGCGGTGCGAGTCGTGGGTCTCCAGCAGGATGCGCACGCCCATGTCCGCGGCGTACGGAGCGGCGGCGGCCAGCCTGCGGGCAGCGGTCGCGTCCGCAGCGTCGGGGCCCTGGTCGCCGCCGCCGGGGAAGACCCGGACGTTGCGCGCCCCCAGGTCCCGGGCCAGCTCCACCAGGCCGGCCAGCTCGTCCAGCACCGGCTGGTCCTCGCCCTCGGACGCGGCCCGCACATAGCCGGCCACGGTCAGGATCTCGATCCCGCCCCGCTTGAACTCCTCGACCACATCGGCGCGTTCGAGCATCGAGAGCCCCGGGTGCACCGGCTCCTCCGGATGGGCGCGCAGCTCCACGCCCTGGTAGCCGTGCTCGGCGGCCAGCCGGACGACCTCGGATATCGGCAGCCCCGGCACCCCGAGTGTGGAGAAAGCGAGCTTCACGTGCGTGTCCTTCCATCGGTACCTGCGTGCCCCCGCACCGTACGGTCCGGTCGGCGGCCGGCACATCACCGGCTCACGGCCTGACTGACGGATGCCCCGGACACGGCGAACCAAGTCATCCCCTGCGGAACCGGTCACGGCGAGCCACGTCACCTCCCTGCGGTACCGGTCACGGGACGCGGAGACGCGGAGACGCGGAGATCAGGGGACGCGGGGACGCGGGGACGCGGGGACGCGGGGACGCGGAGACGAGGGGACGCGGGTCACCCCCGAGGCGCCGCCGTCGACCCGCGGACCATCAGCTCGGCCGGGATCGTCGCGATGCCGCCGGGCGGCGGGGTCTCCTTGCCCATGGCCAGCCGGCCCGCCCGCGCCCCCGCCTCGAACAGCGGCAGCCGTACGGTCGTCAGGGCCGGGACCACGTCCACCGAGAACGGCAGATCGTCGAAGCCGGCCACCGAGATGTCCTCGGGGATGCGCAGCCCCCGGTCGCGGATCGCCGCGGCGGCGCCCAGGGCCACCGTGTCGTTCGCGGCGACGACGGCCGTGATCCCCGGTTCGCGGCGCAGGAGTTCGACGGTGGCGTCGTAGCCGGAGCCGCGGTCGTAGGAGCCGTGCACGGTGAGCCGCTCCTCGTCGCCGGCGAGCCCCTCCGCCTTGAGCGCCTCGCGGTGGCCCTCCAGGCGGTGGCGGGTCGTGGTCCGCTCCAGCGGTCCCGCCGCGTAGCCGATGGTGCGGTGGCCCAGCGAGATCAGGTGCTCGGTCAGCCGCCGGCCGCCGCCCCGGTTGTCGAAGGCGAGCGCGGCCAGGACCGATTCGCCGTCCGGCAGCGGGGGCCGCCCGCACAGGACCACCTTGGTTCCGGCGTCCGCGAGCTTCGCCAGCTTCGCGGAGACGGCCGCCCGGTGCGCCGGGTCCTCGACCGCGCCGCCGGTGAGGACGACGGCTGCGGCGCGCTGGCGCTGGAGCAGCGTCAGGTAGGTGAGCTCGCGTTCCGGGGTGCCGCCGGTGTTGCAGACGATCGCGAGCTTCTCGCCGCCCGCCCGGCCCGAACCGTCACCGGGACCGCCGATCTCCGTCTGCGCCGCGCCCGCCATGATCCCGAAGAAGGGGTCCGCGATGTCGTTGACCAGGATGCCGATCAGGTCGGAGGTGGCGGCCGCGAGTGAGCTGGCGGGCCCGTTCAGCACGTAGTCCAGATCGTCCACCGCGCGCAGCACCCGCTCCCGAGTGGACGCGGCCACCGGGTAGTTGCCGTTCAGCACGCGGGACACCGTGGCCGGGGACACCCGGGCGCGCGCCGCCACGTCCGCCAGGGTGACTGTCATCGCATTCCTCCGAGGAGTGATGAGGGGAGAGGGGCCGATCAGCGTGCCCCCTCTTGTCCGGGCCGCTGTCGGCAGGCTAGCGTCAACCTTGATAGAAAGCGCTTGCTACCGCTGTATGGAGGATCTTTCGTGACACGCAGGACAGTGCGCATCGCCATGAACGGCGTCACGGGTCGCATGGGATACCGGCAGCACCTGGTGCGCTCGGTCCTGGCGATCCGCGAGCAGGGCGGCCTCGACCTGGGCAACGGCGACGTGCTGTGGCCCGAGCCGGTCCTCGTCGGCCGCCGGGCCCATGCGCTGGAGGCGCTCGCCGAGCAGCACGGCCTGACCGAGTGGTCGACC
This sequence comes from Streptomyces sp. 840.1, assembly GCF_003751445.1. NCBI lineage: Bacteria > Bacillati > Actinomycetota > Actinomycetes > Kitasatosporales > Streptomycetaceae > Streptomyces > Streptomyces sp. 840.1. The sequence continues at coordinate 3,682,125 of NZ_RJUU01000001.1, forward strand.
GACCTCGACGCGGTCCTCGCGGACGAGACCATCGACATCTACTTCGACGCCCAGGTCACCTCGGCCCGGGTGGACGCGATCAAGAAGGCCATCGCGGCGGGCAAGCACATCTACACCGAGAAGCCCACCGCCACCGATGTCGAGGGCGCCCTGGAGCTGGCCCGGCTCGCCCGCGAGGCCGGGATCAAGCACGGCGTCGTCCAGGACAAGATCTTCCTGCCCGGCCTGCTGAAGCTGAAGCGCCTCATCGACGGCGGCTTCTTCGGCGAGATCCTCTCCGTGCGCGGCGAGTTCGGCTACTGGGTCTTCGAGGGCGACTGGCAGGAGGCGCAGCGCCCGTCCTGGAACTACCGCTCCGAGGACGGCGGCGGCATCGTCGTCGACATGTTCCCGCACTGGGAGTACGTGCTCCACGAGCTGTTCGGCCGCGTCACCACCGTCCAGGCCCATGTCCAGACGCACATCCCCGAGCGCTGGGACGAGCACGGCAAGCCGTACGCCGCGACCGCCGACGACGCCGCGTACGGCATCTTCCAGCTGGAGGGCGGCGCCGTCGCGCAGATCAACTCCTCCTGGACGGTCCGCGTCAACCGCGACGAACTCGTGGAGTTCCAGGTCGACGGCACCCACGGCTCCGCCGTCGCGGGGCTCCGCAACTGCCGCGTCCAGCACCGCTCGGCCACCCCCAAGCCGGTCTGGAACCCGGACCTCCCGGCCACCGAGTCCTTCCGCGACCAGTGGCAGGAAGTCCCCGACAACGCGGTCTTCGACAACGGCTTCAAGGCCCAGTGGGAGCTGTTCCTCCGCCACATCGTGCTGGACGAGCCCTACACCTGGGACCTGATGGCCGGCGCCCGAGGCGTCCAGCTCGCCGAGCTCGGCCTCAAGTCCTCCGCCGACGGCCGTCGCTTCGACGTCCCGGAACTGACCCTGTGATCACCCACTGCCCGCAGTGCGCACCGGAGTTGACCCAGTGACCATCCACCTCCCGCGGGGCCCGTACGAGCCCCGCACCACCCCGCTCGACCTCGCCCCCGGCGGGGCGCCCCTGACCTCCCGCACGGTCTTCTCCGCCGCCCATGTGGTCGCCGACCCCTACGCGGACGCCGGCCCCGACTCCCCGGCGGCCGTCGACTGGGACGCCACCCTCGCCTTCCGCCGCCACCTCTGGTCGCACGGCCTCGGCGTCGCGGAGGCCATGGACACCGCCCAGCGCGGCATGGGCCTGGACTGGGCGGGCGCCGCCGAACTGATCACCCGCTCCGCCGCCGAGGCCAGGTCCGTCGGCGGCGCGATCGCGTGCGGCGTCGGCACCGACCAGCTCCCGCCCGGCCCGGCCTCGCTGGCCGAGGTCCGGTCCGCGTACGAGGAGCAGCTCGCCCTGGTCGAGGGGAGCGGGGCGCAGGCCATCCTGATGGCCTCCCGCGCACTCGCCGCCGCGGCGAACGGCCCGCAGGACTACCTGGAGACCTACGCCCACCTGCTGCGCCAGGCCACCGAACCGGTCGTGCTCCACTGGCTGGGCCCGATGTTCGACCCGGCGCTGGACGGCTACTGGGGCTCCGCCGACCTCGACGCGGCGACCGACACCTTCCTCCAGGTCATCGCGGAACACCCGGACAAGGTCGACGGCATCAAGATCTCCCTCCTCGACGCGGAGCGCGAGATCGACGTGCGCCGCCGCCTGCCGAGCGGCGTGCGCTGCTACACGGGCGACGACTTCAACTACCCCGAGCTGATCGCGGGCGACGACCGGGGTTTCAGCCACGCACTGCTCGGCATCTTCGACCCGCTCGGCCCGCTGGCCGCGCACGCGGTACGGGTCCTGGACACCGGCGACACCAAGGGCTTCCGCGAACTCCTCGACCCGACCATCGAGTTGTCCAGGCACCTCTTCCAGGCACCGACCCGCTACTACAAGACGGGCGTGGTCTTCCTCGCCTGGCTGGCCGGTCACCAGGACCACTTCACGATGGTGGGCGGCCTGCAGTCGGCCCGCTCGCTGCCGCATCTGGCGAAGGCCTACGAACTGGCGGACCGGCTGGGCCTGTTCCCCGATCCCGAGCTGGCCGAGTCCCGGATGCGCGCGCTCCTCACGGTCAACGGAGGCACCCGATGAGCGACGGCCGTCTCTCCGTCAACCAGGAGACCATCAAGCAGTGGTCGCTGCCCGAGCTGACCGAGGGCTGCGTGAAGGCGGGCATCGACAAGGTCGGCCTGTGGCGCGCCCCGGTCCAGGAGTACGGCGTCGAGCGCACGGCCCGGCTCCTGTCCGACGCGGGCCTGTCCGTCACCAGCCTGTGCCGGGGCGGCTTCCTCACCGCCACCGACCCGGCCGAGCGGGCCCGCGCCCTGGACGACAACCGCGCGGCGCTCGACGAGGCGGCGGGCCTGTCCACGGACACCCTGGTGCTGGTCTCGGGCGGCCTCCCGGCCGGAAGCAAGGATCTGTACGGCGCCCGCGAACGCATCGCGGACGCGCTGGCCGAACTGGCCCCGTACGCGGCGGAACGCGACGTCCGCCTGGCGATCGAACCGCTGCACCCGATGTTCGCCTCGGACCGCTGCGTGGTCTCCACCCTGTCCCAGGCCTTGGACCTCGCGGAACGCTTCCCGGCGGACCAGGTCGGGATCGTCGTCGACACGTACCACCTCTGGTGGGACGACCAGGCACCGGCCCAGATCGCCCGCGCGGGCGCGGGCGGCCGCATCCACTCCTTCCAGCTCGCGGACTGGATCACCCCGCTGCCGGCCGGCGTGCTGGTCGGCCGGGGCCAACTGGGCGACGGCTGCGTCGACTTCCGCGCCTTCCGCACGGCGGTCGAGGCGACGGGCTTCGACGGGCCGATCGAGGTGGAGATCTTCAACGAGGGTCTGTGGGCGCGCGACGGCTCCGAGGTGCTGGCCGAGGTCGCCGCCCGCTACCTGGAACACGCCTGCTGAACCCGTATCCGGGGTGTCCTGGCCGCTGAGGCAGAAAGATTGCCCAGGCGTACAACCCTTCGGCCCCCCGGCGGGTCATATCTGCCGTCGGACGCTTCCGGGGAGGGATCCGGGGGGATTGGGAAGCTCCGGCGAGGGGGAAAACGAGTGGGGTCCGGTCGGGAGACCGGGCCCCGTTTCGTATGGGCCACCACCCCTGCAAGCCCTGCCGGGTCAGGCGTCCGGAATCCAGCTCCCGTGAAAGCCGAGCGGCACCCGTCCCGGCAGCTCGATCCGGGCGACCGGCTCGCCCGTGAAGTCCTGGGCGGCGAGGATCAGCAGGTCCGAGGCCCCGCGATCCGGATTGTGCACGTACGCGATCGCGTACCCGTCGTCCTCCGCCGCCTTCCGGGCGCACGGGTCGGACGGCACGAACACCGCCTCGCTCGCCGCCGCGTCCCGGGGCAGCCGGTGGACCTGCGAGGTGCCGCGCGACAGGTCGTGCTTGTAGAGGGCGTTGCCGAACGCCCGGTCGGGCGGGTCGCCGCCGTCGGCCGTCAGGTAGGCCAGCGTCATCTCCCCGGCGGCCGCCGAGTAGCCGTAGCGGTGCCGGCGCGACACCAGCGCCTCGTTGACGCGCGGGAACTCCTGCGGTCGGTCGTCCACTGTCCGCGTCCGGACCCTGCCGTCACCGAGGCCGACCGTCCACCGTTCGAGCCGCCCGGTGCCCGCCCCGTACGGCCCGCCCGAGCCGTTGCCCGCGACGAGGAAGGGCGCCGGGAAGGTCGTCAGGTCGATGACGATGTCCGACCCCTCCTCGTACGCGTTCAGGGTGTGCGAGTAGAAGACCGGGTCCACCTCGAACCACCTGACCGCGCCGCCCGCACGCGGCAGGACCCCGACCCGCGCCGGGTGCCTCCGGTTCCAGACGTACGGCACCGCGTCGCCGCGCTCCGCCCCCGCAGGGTCGAAGGTGACCGGCATGTCGAAGACCACCACGTGGTTCTCGGTCAGCGCGAAGTCGTGGATCATCGGCGCGTCCGCCACCGGAATCGGGGTGGTGCGCGAGACCCGCCCGGACGGATCCACGACCAGATGCCGTACGTGGTCCCAGGTCGGGTAGTACGTGATCGCGTGTAGCTCACCGGCGTGCGCGTCGAACTTGGTGTGGGCCGTGAACGCCCCCTCCAGCGTCCCCCGGAAGTCATGGGTGCCCACGGTGTTCAGCTCGTCGTCCAGCACGTACGGCCTCGGCCCGCTCTCCTGGAGTGCGAGAATCCGGCCCCGGTACGGGATGACATGGGTGTTGCAGGAGAAGTCGTCCGGCGGCACCGGCCCCGGATACGGCTCCCCGAGCTGCCGCGCGACCTGCGAGGAGCGCACCCACCGGTTGCGGTACCACTCGGCGCGCCCGTCGCGCAGCCGTACCCCGTGCACCATGCCGGCGCCGAGCATCCAGTGATGGGCACGCGGGTCCTCCAGGCCGAGCACATTGGGCCCGTTGCGCAGGTAGCGCCCGTTCAGCTCGCGCGGGATGCGCCCGGTCACCGGCAGGTCGAACGCGGTCAGCTCCTCGGTGACCGGCTCGAACGCCCCCTCCAGGAACGGGAAGTGCCGCGTACCCGCCGCCCCTTGTGACTCCGCGGCGACGGCCTCCCGCTGCGGACCGGGCCCGGCGGCGACGAACCCGCCCGCGGCGGCCAGCGCCGCCGCCCCGCGCAGTACGTTGCGTCGTGTGTGTCGCGTCATGTGCCTGACTCCTGACCGGTGTAGTCGTGAACCCCGGTCATGAGTCTGCGACGGCGAACGCCTCGGCAGAGGAGGGCTGGACACCGTCCTGGGGTGGCGTCAGGCCCCCGGTTTCCTACGTGGGCCAGGGCCAGGGTTCAGCCCGCGAACCGGTCTTCCTTGACCGCCGTGACGAAGGAGGCCCAGCCGTCCGCGGAGAAGACGGCGACGGGCCCGGCGGGGCCTGTCTTGCTGTCGCGTACGGGGACGGAGGCGTAGCCACCCGCGACTTCAAGGCACTCGCCCTGATTGGCGCCGCTGTAGCTGGACTTGTACCAGCCGGTGAAGCAGTGCTCAGCGTTGTGCATGTTCGTGTTCCTCCGAGATGGCTCTGACCAGAGCCACTGAATCCAGATGCGAGATCGCATCGCCCAGGGCGAGAGCGTAGTCCGTGCCGCAGGCCGCAACCAGGGCCGGATCATCGAGCAGATTGCCGGTGTAGAGGCCTTCCACGTAGGCGACCGGTGCCGCGTCCTTGAAGTTCAGCAGGTAGAGCATGCCCTCCAGCAAGGCGTGCGCGCCGGTCTCGAAGGTCAGTACGTGGAGGCGGAGGCGTCCGCTCTCGGCCATGTCCGCGATCTTGCGCAGCTGTTCCGCCATCACCTGCGGCCCGCCGATGCGGCGTCTGAGTACCGCTTCGTCAAGCAGCGTCCACGCGACAGGGCCGGCGGGCTCCTGGAGCAGGCGTCCGCGCTCCATGCGATTCGTCACCGCTCTGTCCAGGACTTCCTGGGTGAAGTTCGTGCGAGCCGAGCGGAACACGGCACGGGCGTACTCAGGGGTCTGGAGGAGTCCGGGGACGAGCTGAGCGCCGTACTGCCTGATCTCCGAAGCCTCCTGCTCCAACTCGGCCACTGCTGCGAAGTAGCGCGCGAACTTGGAGTCCAGGTCGGCCAGCCACCTGACAAAGAATCCGTCGGTATTCAGCGCGATGTCGATGCGCCGGGCGTCATCCGGCTTCGGCAGCCGCCGTCCCGCTTCCCAGTGGCTGATCAACGTGGGGGAACAGACCACCTGCTCGCTCAGGGCCTCCTGCGTCAGCCCGGCGGCGATCCGCCGTAACCTCAGCTCCTCCCCGTACTTCTCCCGTGGTGTACGCGGCTTTCGGTTGATCTCCATGCGGCCTCGACTCCCTGACCTGACCTGACCTGACCTGACCTGCGCGCTGTCATCCCGCAACCCCTGGCAGCGTAGCCACTCACGACCCCACTCTGTGATGGGTTCGCTACAGAGCGCGGTGAACTCGTCACCGGGATCGGAATCGGGAGAAGAGGGCCGACATGAAGCACAACGGGCGCGAGGCCGCCGGGATCAGGCAGCTGCCCTGGACGGGGCAGGACGGCAAGCCGTGTTACGTCATCGGGGACGGCAACGGGTACGTGTCGCGGATGGCGGACGGCATCGAGAACATCCAGCTCGGCATGGCGGGTGATCTGATCGGGCACGCCAACGAACTCCTGGCGGACCGGAAGGTCACCGGGACGGAACTCCACTTCCTCGCGAGTCGGTTGACCGAGTCGCTGCGGACGGTCAAGCGGGTGGCGGAGAGCCGGGGCTCACGGCTGGGGGTGGCGGTGGCCGACCCCGGCATCGACGACTGATGGGCCGGGGGAGCCGTGGGCGTCCCTGGCGTCCAGGAGTGTCGGCAGGTGCTCCGCCGCCCACGCGCAGCAGGCGGCCATCGGGGCGAGCAGGGTGCGGCCGAGCGGGGTCAGTTCGTAGGTGACCGGGGCCGGAGCGGGGGCGCCCGTGTGGACGGTGCGGGTGATCAGCGCGTCCCGTTCCATCGCGCGCAGGGTCTCGGTGAGGACCTTGGGGGTGATGGAGCGCAGCGGGATCTCCAGCTCGGAGAAGCGGCGCGGGCCGGGCTCCAGGCACCTGATGATCTGTGCGGTCCATTTGCCGCCGATCCGGAACGGCGAAGCCGTGTGGGAGCACCCGGTGAACATTTCGGGATCAAGTGGTTGGCTCACCCTGGCCAGCGTACGTAACTATCGTTGCGGAAACCATGGGGTGCGGGGCTAGCGTCCGCTGCATCGGCCGGCCGTCCGCCGGCCCTGTGGAGGGGACGCTCATGAGCGGCAGCAGCATCAGCATCGTCATCTTCGGAGCGGGTGGCCGCGCCGGCCGCCGTGCGGTGGCCGAGGCCGTGTCCCGCGGGCATCAGGTCACGGCGGTGGTGCGGAATTCGGCGTCGTACCAGGATCTGGCGGGGGCGGGCGTGAGCGTGGTCTCGGGGGACGTCACCGACGCGGAGAGCGTCGCGACGGTCGCCGCCGGGCACGACGGGGCGATCAGCGCGGCGGGCCGTATGGACATGGACGCGTCGGAGTTCTACGTGGGCGCGGCACACGCGCTGCTGGACGGGCTGGAGCGGGCCGGGGTCGGGCGGCTGGTGCTGGTCGGGATCGGCAGCACGCTGGAGACGGCGCCGGGCGTGATGGTGCATGACGCGCCCGGATTCCCGGAGGCGGCCCGGAACTTCTCCCTCGGGCACGCCGCCGAACTCGACGTGCTCCGCGCCGCCGGGAGCGGGATCGACTGGCTGGTGATCGCCCCGCCGCCCGTGGTCCTGGACAACGAGGCGGCCCGGACCGGCCGCTACCGTACCGGCGGTGGGCAGGTGCTGCCGGCCGGGGACGGGGGTGCGGAAGGGTTCTCGTACGCGGATCTGGCGGTGGCCCTGGTGGACGAGACCGAGACCCCGAAGCATCACCGTTCGCTGGTGGCCGTCGCGGCCTGAGGCTGCTGGGGCGACCGGCCGGCGGCCGGTCGCCGTGATCTCATCCGCAGGTGGGGCACGGTGGGCAGGCGACGACGGTGACATCGTCAACCACCGGCCCATAGGCCGTGTTGACGGAACTGGCGAAGCCCAGCGTCGTGGTGGAGTTCGTGGCGACGAAATTCACCTGCCGGTAGACGTAACCCATGTTCCTGGTCGTCCTGCCGGTGATGTCGAAGGTGAAGTCCTGGAAGTTCTGGCCGTTGACGAGGACCTTGCCGGACTTCACCACGGGTGGACCGGCGGGGTTGCCGGCCAGCGCGTACGTGACCGAGTACTTCCTGCCGGGGACGGTGGTGAAGGTCTGAGCCACCGTACCCGCGTTGACACCGCTGAGGTCCACCGACTGGTCGCCCTCGGCCGCTTGCCAGGACCCCGCGCCCATGTGGTCCACCGAGCCGCTGGTGACCTGCCACGGCCCGATGGACTGGCCCGCCACGAGGTCCCTGAAGCCGCCCGGTGTGGAGACGGGGTACTCGAAACTGCCGTCGTCGAAGTGACTCGGTGCGGCAACCGCCGTACCGGTACAGACAAGAAGGACGGACGACGCGGCGGCGGCAGCGGCAGTCAACGAGCGTGATACGCGCATGGGTTCCCCTCCCCTGACCATCGCCTCGATGCGATGTGTCTCGTGGGCAAGGCATTCCCTCGCAACCGGGCAGACATGTGGGGGAATTGATAGTCATTCCATCTCACTTCGGCCTAAAAGCATCTGGGTGACGGCTCTGATGGTGAGGGCCCACGTCCCGGTGGGGCGCCCATCGCTTCGTCGGGCTCGTACGTTGTGCGCAGGCACCGCTGTGACGCGGCTCACGGGAACCGACTCTGAACTCCCGGACAGGTCAAAGGTCATGGAGACACAACTACGGGCCCGGATCAGGGACGGGGACCACGATGCTTTCGCGGAGCTGTTCGACCGGTACGCGCGCTCCGTCTACAACCACGCGTTCCGGCTGACGGGGGACTGGTCGACCGCCCAGGACGTGGTCTCGCTGACGTTCCTGGAGGCCTGGCGGCTGCGGGGCCGGGTGGACGCCGAAGGCGGCTCGGTGCGCCCCTGGCTGCTGGGCGTCGCGACGAACGTCGTACGCAACACCCGGCGCGCCGCCGGCCGGCACGCCGCAGCGATGGCGCGAATGCCCCCGGGAAGCCCGGTGAGCGACTTCGCCGACGAGGTCGCGAGCCGGGTCGACGACGCCGAACTGCTCGACGCGGTACGGCTGGCGCTGGAGACCCTGCGGCGCGGCGAACGCGAGGTGCTCGCGCTCTGCGTGTGGTCCGGCTTCGACTACGCGGCCGCCGCCGAGGCGCTCGGCATCCCGCTGGGCACGGTCCGCTCCCGGCTCTCCAGGGCCCGGAAGAAACTTGAGACCGCCGCCCGGAGCAGGGAACTCCACTGCCGCCCGCGACAGACAAGAGATGGCCGCACCAACGCGGCCCAGCCCATTCAGGAGGGAAACCGATGAACGACACCACGTCGCTCCCCGAGAAGGACCTTCCGCCGGGCCGCCACAGTCATCTCAAGGAGCACCTGATGCGAGAGATCCGGCAGATCCCCGTCCCGGAGGAAGGGCAGGCGAAGAGCGGCCGCCGCCGGAAGTGGCTGCGGCCCGCCGTCGCCGGACCGGCACTCGCGGGCGCGCTGGCACTCGCGGTCGTCGCGGGAATCGCGATGACCGGGTCGGACGGTTCCGCGACACCGGTGGGACGGGAGGGCAGAGCCACGTACGCCTTCGCCCCCGAGGTGAACGGCGACACCACCGGCGGCGCGGCCGGACTGCTCGACCGCATCGCGACGGTCGCGGCGCGTTCACCTGCGGGCGGCACCGTCCGCGACGACCAGTTCGTCTACGTCCGCAGCACGGTGTCCGCCGCGACCGTGGGGGAGGGCATCGAGACGAAGCTCGCCGCCCCGCACCGGCGTGAGGTGTGGCTCTCCGTCGACGGGACCCGCCCCGGCCTGCTCCGCGAACCGGGCGGCCACCTGGGCAGTCAGGCGCTTGAGCGCGACCCCGCTCCGGGCGAGCCCGGCTACGGGCAGAGCGCCAACTACCGGCACCTCCAGACCCTGCCCACCGACACGGACGCCATGCTGAAGTGGCTCCGCGCCCAGGGGGGCTCGGGGGGCAGCAAGCGCAATCCCGACCAAGACGCCTTCGTGCTCGTCGGGAACCTCCTCAAGGAGTCCCTGATGCCGCCGGACGTCGGCGCCGCACTGTTCCGCGCCGCCGCGAGGATCAAGGGGGTGGTCGTGGTGCCCGACGCCGTGAATGCCGACGGGCGGCACGGTGTGGCCGTCGCCCGCTACGACGCGTACAACCCGGGACTCCGTGACGAGTTGATCTTCGACAGTGGGAGCCTGCGGCTCATCGGCAGCCGCAGCGTCGCGACGCGGGCCACCGACAGCATCGAGGCGGGGCAGGTCCTGTCCACCTCCGCCGTTCTCGAACGGGCCGTGGTGGAAACGAAGGGGCGACGTCCGTAAGGAGGACGCCGGGAAGGGCCGGGCGCCCCTGACAAGGGCGCCCGGCCCGGACCGTCTGTCCGAGGCAACCGGTAGCGTCGGCACATGTCCAACATGGCCGTCCTCGAAGGTGTCCTGGAGCGGATCACCTACGCCAACGAGGAGAACGGGTACACGGTCGCTCGCGTCGACACCGGGCGCGGAGCCAACGATCTGCTCACCGTCGTCGGCTCGCTGCTCGGTGCGCAACCCGGCGAGTCGCTGCGGATGGAGGGGCGTTGGGGCTCGCACTCGCAGTACGGCAAGCAGTTCACCGTCGAGAACTACACGACGATTCTCCCGGCCACCATCCAGGGCATCCGCCGCTACCTCGGCTCCGGTCTGATCAAGGGCATCGGCCCCGTCATGGCCGACCGGATCACCACCCACTTCGGCGTCGACACCCTCGACATCATCGAGCAGCAGCCGAAGCGGCTCGTGGAGGTGCCGGGGCTCGGGCCGAAGCGGACGAAGATGATCGCCGCCGCCTGGGAGGAGCAGAAGGCGATCAAGGAGGTCATGGTCTTCCTCCAGGGCGTCGGGGTCTCCACGTCGATCGCCGTCCGCATCTACAAGAAGTACGACGACGCCTCCATCTCCGTCGTGAAGAACGAGCCCTACCGGCTGGCCGCCGACGTCTGGGGCATCGGCTTCCTCACCGCCGACAAGATCGCCCAGGCGGTCGGCATCCCGCACGACAGCCCGGAGCGGGTCAAGGCCGGGCTTCAGTACGCGCTGTCGCAGTCCACCGACCAGGGCCACTGCTACCTGCCCGAGGAGCGGCTGATCGCGGACGCGGTGAAGCTGCTCCAGGTGGACACCGGGCTGGTCATCGAGTGCCTCGCCGAACTGGCCGAGGACCCGGAGGGCGTCGTACGGGAGAAGGTGCCCTCGCCCGAAGGCGGTGAGCCGGTCACCGCCGTGTATCTGGTGCCCTTCCACCGGGCCGAGATCGCGCTCGCCGCCCAGGTGCGACGGCTGCTGCGGACGCCGGAGGAGCGGATGCCGGCCTTCGGGGGCGTGGACTGGGACAAGGCCCTGAAGTGGCTCGCGGGCCGTACCGGTGCGACCCTGGCCCCCGAGCAGGAGGCCGCCGTGCGGCTCGCGCTCAGCCGGAAGGTCGCCGTGCTGACGGGCGGGCCCGGCTGCGGGAAGTCGTTCACCGTGCGGTCCATCGTGGAGCTGGCGCGCGCCAAGAAGGCCAAGGTGGTGCTGGCCGCGCCCACCGGGCGGGCGGCCAAGCGGCTCTCGGAGCTGACGGGGGCCGAGGCCTCCACCGTGCACCGGCTGCTCGAACTGAAGCCGGGGGGCGACGCCGCGTACGACCGGGACCGCCCGCTGGACGCCGATCTGGTGGTCGTGGACGAGGCGTCGATGCTCGATCTGCTGCTCGCCAACAAGCTGGTGAAGGCGGTGGCACCCGGTGCCCACCTGCTGCTCGTCGGGGACGTCGACCAGCTGCCGTCGGTCGGCGCGGGGGAGGTGCTGCGGGATCTGCTGGCCGACGGCGGACCCGTCCCGGCGGTCCGGCTCACCACCATTTTCCGCCAGGCCCAGAAGTCCGGCGTCGTCACCAACGCGCACCGGATCAACTCCGGTGTCCCGCCGCTCACCCAGGGGCTGAGCGACTTCTTCCTCTTCGTGGAGGACGAGACGGAGGACGCCGGGGTGCTCGCGGTCGATGTCGCGGCCCGCCGCATCCCCGCCAAGTTCGGCCTGAACCCCCGCCGTGACGTGCAGGTACTCGCTCCGATGCACCGGGGCCCGGCCGGTGCCGGCCATCTCAACGGGCTGCTCCAGCAGGCCATCACCCCCGCCCGCCCCGACCTGCCCGAGAAGCGGTTCGGTGGCCGGGTCTTCCGCGTCGGGGACAAGGTCACCCAGATCCGTAACAACTATGACAAGGGTGAGAACGGTGTCTTCAACGGCACCGTCGGCGTGGTCACCGCTCTCGACCTCGACGAGCAGAAGCTGACCGTCCTCACGGACGAGGACGAGGAGATCGGCTACGACTTCGACGAGCTCGACGAGCTGTCCCACGCCTACGCCATGACGATCCACCGTTCCCAGGGCAGTGAGTACCCGGCCGTCGTCATCCCGGTGACCAGGAGCGCTTGGATGATGCTCCAGCGGAACCTGCTCTACACGGCTGTGACGAGGGCGAAGAAGCTTGTCGTGCTGGTCGGCTCGCGGCAGGCGATCGGGCAGGCGGTCCGCACGGTTTCCGCAGGCAGACGTTGCACGGCGCTGGATTACCGGCTGCGGGGAGGTGTGGAAGGAGGATCTGCCGAAAAAATGATCGATCAAATCGGTGGGAAACATCACGGAGGTCTTCCGGAACCGCAGTCAAGGGGGCAGGATGAATAAGTTCGCGGCACTCAGTGCCGCGAGTAGGTCCAATGGACGACCCCGAGTGCACTCTCCTGAGCCAAATGGGGGAGGGTGGAGACAGTCAGGGAACCTCGAAGAAGAGGCACTACGTCGGTGAGGGATGACGTGAGCGACAACTCTGTAGTACTGCGGTACGGCGATGACGAGTACACCTACCCGGTGATCGACAGCACCGTCGGCGACAAGGGCTTCGACATCGGGAAGCTCCGGGCGAACACCGGCCTGGTGACGCTGGACAGCGGATACGGCAACACCGCTGCGTATAAATCCGCCATCACCTACCTCGATGGCGAGCAGGGCATCCTGCGGTACCGCGGCTACCCGATCGAGCAGCTCGCCGAGCAATCGACGTTCCTCGAGGTCGCGTACACGCTCATCAACGGTGAGCTTCCGAAGGTCGACGAGCTTTCGACCTTCAAGAACGAGATCACCCAGCACACGCTGCTGCACGAGGACGTCAAGCGGTTCTTCGACGGCTTCCCGCGTGACGCCCACCCGATGGCCATGCTGTCCTCGGTCGTCAGCGCGCTGTCCACGTTCTACCAGGACAGCCACAACCCGTTCGACGAGGAGCAGCGTCACCTCTCGACGATCCGGCTGCTGGCCAAGCTGCCGACCATCGCGGCGTACGCGTACAAGAAGTCGATCGGTCACCCGTTCGTCTACCCGCGCAACGACCTCGGTTACGTCGAGAACTTCCTGCGCATGACCTTCTCGGTCCCCGCCCAGGAGTACGTGCCGGACCCGGTCGTCGTCTCGGCGCTGGAGAAGCTGCTCATCCTGCACGCGGACCACGAGCAGAACTGTTCGACCTCCACCGTGCGTCTGGTCGGCTCCTCGCAGGCGAACATGTTCGCCTCGATCTCCGCCGGTATCTCGGCGCTGTGGGGCCCCCTGCACGGTGGCGCCAACCAGTCGGTGCTGGAGATGCTCGAGGGCATCCAGGCCAACGGTGGCGACGTCGACTCCTTCATCAGCAAGGTGAAGAACAAGGAGGACGGCGTCCGCCTGATGGGCTTCGGCCACCGGGTGTACAAGTCCTTCGACCCGCGCGCCAAGATCATCAAGGCTGCGGCCCACGATGTGCTGTCCTCGCTCGGCAAGTCCGACGAGCTGCTCGACATCGCGCTCAAGCTGGAGGAGCACGCGCTCTCCGACGAGTACTTCGTCTCGCGCAACCTCTACCCCAACGTGGACTTCTACACCGGTCTGATCTACCGGGCCATGGGCTTCCCGAGCGAGATGTTCACCGTGCTCTTCGCGATCGGCCGGCTTCCGGGCTGGATCGCCCAGTGGCACGAGATGATCAAGGAGCCGGGTTCCCGCATCGGCCGCCCGCGCCAGATCTACACCGGCGAGGTCCTGCGCGACTTCGTCCCGGTCGAGGGTCGCTGAACCCCGGACCACCCCGCCTGACCCCTGCCTCACCCCCGGCCCTCGCGGCCGGTTGCCTTCGCCCCGACTGCCGCGCTTTCGCACAGAGCGCGGTGTCCGGGGCGATTTGCTTGCCCGGACGCGCTCCGTGCGTGGTTGTGCCGCGATCCGTGCGGGGGCGTGGTGCGTTCAGCGCGGGGCGCCGTACATGCGAGAAGCGCCCCGTCGTCGATCCCCCCACGGGCCGACAACGAGGCGCTTCCCATATCCCGGAGCGGATTCCCCCCACGGGATCCGGCCGGGCGTTCAGTGGGAGCCGAAGCTCCTGGGTTCCTCGGGTACTGCGTGTACTGCCTGTACTGCGCCTGTCTCCTCGTACAACCTGCCGGCCGGCGGTCTGCCGGGGTACGTACCGACGGGAGGGCCGCTCAAAGCTCCCCGGTGCACGTGCCCCGGCAACGCTTGCCTGGAGCGTCCCCCAAGACCCTCCGTCGGATGTCCCCCAAGACATCCATTGGCATCGCACTCTTAGACTCGCGAACCCACCGAATGGTTACCCCTCAACCGGTGTGATCTAGGTCTCTTTGTGTAAGTTACGTGAAGGACCTCAAGCGCAGACTGTTCGTTACGACGAAGACCGATGAGAACGCCATCGCCGCTCCCGCAATCATAGGGTTGAGCAGGCCAAATGCCGCAAGGGGTAGAGCAGCAACGTTGTAACCGAATGCCCAGAAAAGGTTGCCCTTGATCGTGCCCAAGGTACGCCTGGACAGCCGGATCGCGTCGGCGGCCACCTTGAGATCTCCACGAACCAGCGTCAGATCGCTCGCCTCGATCGCCGCGTCGGTGCCGGTGCCCATGGCCAGACCGAGATCGGCGGTGGCCAGGGCGGCGGCGTCGTTGACCCCGTCCCCGACCATCGCGACCGCACGTCCCTCGGCCTGCAACCCCGCGATGACGTGCGCCTTTTCCTCCGGGAGCACCTCGGCCCTGACCTCGTCGATGCCGACCGCGCGGGCCACGGACTCCGCCACCGCCCGGTTGTCACCGGTCAGCAGGATCGGTGTCAGACCCAGCGCGCGGAGGTCCGCGACGGCCGCCGCGCTGGAGTCCTTGACCGCGTCGGCGACTTCGAGGACGCCCCGCGCCTCACCGTCCCAGGCGACCGCGATCGCGGTACGTCCCTGGGCGGCAGATTCGGTCAGGGCCGCGGTGAGCACATCCGGAATGCCGATTCCGGCTTCGGTCAGCAACCGGGGGCGGCCGACGAGCACCTTGCAACCGTCGACGACGCCCTGGACGCCGAGTCCGGGGACGTTGGTGAAGTCCTCGGGGGTGGGGAGGGGAGTGGTGGTGCGTTCGGTGGCTCCGGTGGCGACGGCCTGGGCGATGGGGTGTTCGGAGGCGTGTTCCAGGGCGCCGGCGAGGCGCAGGACGTCGGTTTCGGTGGTGCCGGGGGTGGTGTGGACGGCCTGGAGGGTCATTTTGCCGGTGGTGACGGTGCCGGTCTTGTCGAGGACGATCGTGTCGACGCGGCGGGTGGTCTCCAGGACTTCCGGGCCCTTGATCAGGATGCCGAGCTGCGCGCCGCGTCCGGTGCCGACCATGAGGGCGGTGGGTGTGGCGAGGCCCAGGGCGCAGGGGCAGGCGATGATCAGTACGGCGACGGCTGCGGTGAACGCGGCCGTCACGTCGTCCGTGGCCAGCAGCCAGGCGACCAGGGTGGCGAGGGCGATCAGGATCACCACGGGGACGAAGACCGCCGAGATCCGGTCCGCGAGCCGCTGCACCTCGGCCTTGCCGTTCTGCGCGTCCTCGACCAGCTTCGCCATCCGGGCCAGCTGGGTGTCGGAGCCGATCCGGGTCGCCTCGACGACGAGCCGGCCGGAGACGTTCACGGTGGCGCCGGTGACGGCGTCCCCGGCAGCCACGTCGACCGGGACGGACTCGCCGGTGAGCATGGAGGCGTCCACCGCCGAGTTGCCCTCGACGACGGTGCCGTCGGTGGCGATCTTCTCGCCGGGCCGGACCACGAAGCGGTCTCCGACGGCGAGCCGGCCGACCGGGACGCGTACCTCGGTGCCGTCGCGCAGCACCGCGACGTCCTTGGCGCCCAGATGCATCAGGGCGCGCAGCGCGGAACCTGCCTTCCGCTTGGACTTCGCCTCCAGGTAGCGGCCCAGCAGGAGGAACGTGACGACGCCGGCGGCCACCTCCAGATAGATCGTGGAGGAGCCCGCCGTACGCGAGACCGTGAGGTCGAAGCCGTGCCGCATGCCGGGCATTCCGGCGTCACCGAGGAACAGGGCCCAGAGCGACCAGCCGAAGGCGGCGAGGGTGCCGACCGAGACCAGGGTGTCCATGGTGGCCGCGCCGTGCCGGAGATTGGTCCAGGTCGCCCGGTGGAAGGGCAGTCCGCCCCAGACGACGGCGGGGGCGGCCAGGGTGAGCGAGAGCCACTGCCAGTTGTCGAACTGGAGCGCCGGGATCATCGCCAGCAGAACGACGGGGGCGGCGAGGACGGCCGACACGATGAGCCGCTGACGCAGCGAGGCGAGGGCGGTGTCCTTGTCGGTGGAGTCGGTGGAGTTGTCGGGGCCGCCGGGGGCGGTTGCGGGCGGGGTGGGTGCCTTGCCGGCTTCGGCGGCCGAGGCTGCGGGTGCGGCTCTGTCCGGTGCGGCTTTGTTGGGTACGGCTCTGTTCGGTACGGCTCTGTCCGGTGCGGGGCGGCGGACCGGTTCTGCGGTGTAGCCCGTCTTCTGGACGGTCGCGATCAGATCCGCGACACCGGTCCCGGGGCCGAAGAGGACCCGGGCCTTCTCAGTGGCGTAGTTGACGGTGGCGGTGACCCCGTCCATCCGGTTCAGCTTCTTCTCGACGCGGGCCGCGCAGGAGGCGCAGGTCATCCCGCCGATCGTGAACTCGGCCTCCGAGCTCTCCGCTGCCGGGGCTTCGGTCTCTGTCGCGCTGTGCATGTCCGAACTCCTGAAACGCCGACCGGGCCGTACCCCACCAGTATCTGCTGGTCGGTCCGGCCCGGCGGCGAAGGGGTGATGCGGGTGGGATGCGAGTGGTGTGGATCCGGGGTTCCCGGCGCGTTCAGGCCCGGCCGGCGAGCTCGTATCCGGCCTCGTCGACGGCGGCGCGGACTGCCTCCTCGTCCAGCGGGGCCTGAGAGGTCACCGTCACCTGGCCGGTGGACGCGACCGCCTTCACCGAGGTGACGCCCGCGATGCCGGAGATCTCCTCGGAAACGGCGCCCTCGCAGTGTCCGCAGGTCATGCCGGTCACCTGGTAGACCGTGGTCACGCCGCCCTGCTTCGCTTCGGCGCTCGCACCGTCGTGGCAGGAGCCGCTGGGCGAGCAGCAGGAGCCGGTCGCCCGGTCGTTCGCCTGGGGGAGCTGCGTCTCGGCGGTCATCGTTTTCTCCTCTTCGACGGGCACATATGGGTGCGGAGGCGGGCGCCCGGGAGGGGTCCGGGAAGGCCGGTGTGCCTCCACACTCAACACACTATACCCCTAGGGGGTATGAATGCGAGCGGCGTGAGCGGCTAGCGGCCATTCGGGGGAGTGGAGGGAGTGGAGGGAGTGGAGGGGGTGGTGACGGGCTCGGCCTCGCACATCATCGGTTCGAGATAGCGGAAGAGGGCCGTCTTGAGCTCCTTGGTGTACGCCTCCCGCTCCGCCCCCTCGTGCGCCATGATCACATCCAGCCCCGCCTTGAACAGGGCGAAGATCATCGCGGCGACGCGGGTGAGGTCGGCGGCGGGGGTGCCCGGAAGGTAGCCGGCGAGGATGGTTTCGACCCTGGTGAGCATCGCCGTGTGGATGGCGTCGTGGTCCTGCGTGATCGTGCCGGGGATCTCGGAGCCGTGCATCAGGACCGTGAAGGCCGGGTTCTCGCAGTTGAACTCGATGAGCGGGTCGAGGGTGGCGTCGAGCAGCTGGTCCAGCGGGAGTTCGAAGTGGTTCGGGAGGAACGCGGCTCCGTATGTCTCCTGCCAGCGGTTCAGGAGCTGGTCACCCAGCTCGACCGCGATGGCTTCCTTGTTTGGGAAGAACTGGTAGAGCGTGCCCGGCGAGACCCCGGCCTCGCGGGCGATGGCATTGGTGCTCGCCGCGGTGTAGCCGCTCGCGCAGAAGACGCTGGAGGCGGCCCTGAGGAGCTGGGCGATGCGGGCCTCGCCGCGGGCCTGGCGGCGGCGCGGGCGGGCGGCGGCGGGTCCGGACTCCGACACGGTGTATCCCCAGCTTTCGTGTGCGGTTGACAAACACGAGTGGCCGCTCGCATTTTTGTGAAACGCGAGTGATGACTCGTGTTTGCCAGTGTATGTGGCAACGACTGATCCATGCTGCCCTGCGCAGCCGCTTCGCGCTGCCGCCCGGGTGCCTGGATCCGGGGGAAAAGAGGACACCGCACCATGCCTCAAGTCAACGGTTCGGAGCGCATCGGGGGCTGGACCCGTTTCGTCACCGCGCGGCCGAGGCTCGCCCTGCTGGCGGCCCTCGTGATCACGGCGCTCGCGGTCTTCGCCGGCAGCGGGGTCGCGGACCGGATGGGCAGTGGTGGCTGGGAGCCCCCGAGCGCCGAATCGACCTATACGACCAAGGCGCTGGAGCGCGAGTTCCCGGCGTCCCAGCCGAATCTGCTGCTGCTCGTCGACAGCGGCGGCGTATCCGTCGACGATCCCGCGGTGGCCGCCGAGGCGGCGCGCCTCACCGAGCGGCTGGCCGGCGAGAAGGACGTCACGGGCGTCGGCTCGTACTGGCAGAGCAAGGCGCCCGCACTCCGCGCCGAGGACGGGCGGGAGGCGCTGATCGCGGCCCGGATCGAGGGCGACGAGAAGGCGGTGGGCGAGGTCCTGGACCGGCTGGCCCCGCGCTACCGAGGTGCGCACGGGCCGGTGGACGTCTCGGTCGGGGGGCCGGTCGCCGTGCGCCACGAGATGCAGACGATCATCCAGGACGACCTGCTGCGGGCCGAGATGATCGCCCTGCCGGTCACGCTCGTGCTGCTCGTCATGGTCTTCGGCAGCGCGATCGCCGCCCTGCTGCCGCTGGGGGTGGGCATCGTCGCCATCCTGGGCACCAACGCCGTGCTGCGTGGCATCACCGAATTCACCGATGTCTCGGTCTTCGCCCAGAACCTCACCACCGCGCTCGGCCTGGGACTCGCCATCGACTACGCCCTGTTCATCGTGCGCCGGTTCCGCGAGGAGCTGGCGGCCGGTGCGCAGACGCGCGAGGCGGTGGGGACGACCTTGCGCACGGCGGGGCGGACCGTCCTGTTCTCCGCGCTCACCGTCGCGGTCTCGCTCGCGGCGATGCTGGTCTTCCCGCAGTACTTCCTCCGCTCGTTCGCCTACGCGGGCATCGCCGTCGTGGTGCTGGCCGCCACGGCCGCGCTGGTGCTCCTGCCGGCCGCGCTGATGCTGCTCGGCCCCCGGGTCAACTCCCTGGATCTGCGAAAGGTGCTGCGCCGGGGGCGTGCGGTGCCGTCGGCTGCGACCGGGTCAGGCAGGGGGTGGGGGCGGTTCGCCGCGCTGGTGCTGCGCAGGGCGCCGCTCTTCGCGGTCGTCACGAGTGTGGGGCTGGTGCTGCTCGGGCTGCCGTTCCTCGGGGTGAGGTTCGGCACGGCGGACGATCGCCAGTTGCCGGCCTCCGCCGAGTCACGTGTGGTCCAGGAGCACATCAGGGACGGGTTCCCCGGCAGCCCCGGCGGCGGCCTCGAAGTCCTCGCGGAAGGCGCCGCGACCCCGGCCCAGTACGCCGAGTACCGCAGCCGGATCGCGGCGCTCCCGGGCGCCCTGCGGGTCGACGGCCCGGTCGTCGAGGGGAGCTCGGCCTACTTCAGCGTGCTACCGAAGGAGGAGTCCGTGGGGGAGGAGTCGCAGGCCCTGGTGAAGGACCTCCGGGCCGAGCCCGCGCCCTTCGACACCTCGGTGGCCGGTACCGCAGCCGCGCTGGTCGATTCGAAGGCCGCCATCGCGGACCGGCTGCCCTGGGCGGTGGGCATCATCGTCGTGGTGACCCTGCTGCTGGTCTTCCTGCTCACCGGAAGCGTGCTGATTCCCCTCCAGGCCGTCGTGCTCAATGCCCTGAGCCTCACGGCGATGTTCGGAGCCGTCGTCTGGGTGTTCCAGGACGGGCATCTGTCCGGGCTGCTCGCCTTCACCAGCACCGGGGACATAGAGACGACACTGCCGGTGCTGATGTTCTGCGTCGCCTTCGGACTCTCCATGGACTACGGGGTGTTCCTGCTTTCCAGGATCAAGGAGGAGTACGACAGGACCGGCGACCACGAGCACTCGGTCGCGTTCGGGCTGCGGCACACCGGCGGTCTGATCACCGCGGCGGCTGTGATCCTCGCGGTGGTGATGGTCGCGATCGGCACGTCGCGGGTGACCAACACCAAGATGCTCGGCCTGGGCATCGCCCTGGCCGTGCTGGTGGACGCCATGGTCGTGCGCAGCCTGCTGGTCCCGTCCGTGATGAAGCTGATGGGCCGGGTCTCCTGGTGGGCCCCGGCACCACTGAGGGCCTTCCACCGCCGATTCGGCCTGAGCGAAGGGGAGTCCGTGCGGCCGGTGGCCCGGGAGATATCGGGGCCCGCCGCCGAGCGCGAGCGCGACAGAGTCACCAGCGGGACGTAGCCGCTGAGGGGGAGGGGTGGGCGGGGTGGTGACTCAGTCGCGCCCGGCGGCGGGCCCGGCGGCGAGCGCGACGGCGGGGCTGCCACCCCGCCGCCCCGGCCCCCGCTCAGTCCCGGCGGCCCCGGTTGCCGGGGCGGGTGGTGACCCAGGTACGGATGGTGTCCGCGTACCAGTACGGCTTGCCGCCCTCCACGTGATCCGGTGGCGGAAGGAGACCGTGTTTCCGGTAGGAGCGGACGGTGTCCGGCTGCACCCGGATGTGAGCGGCAATGTCCTTGTAGGACCAGAGCCTTCTGTCCGTCATGGGTAACACCTCTCTCTACCGCAGCGGCAGCCCGGAGGTCGTCGGGGGTGCTGCGGCCGCACCGACGCCGACGATCACTCGGTCTGTGTCCGGTGAACGAGGACGTTGAGGGACGGGGAGGGGCTGTCGAGTGCCTGTGACATAAATCGCGCGTAATGGAGATATGTGTGACGAGGAAGTGATCTCTGTGACGGAAGGAGTGCACTGGGGCAAAGGGGGTTACGAGCCCGTGGGGGTGTCCGCCCTCGGCCTCTGCACCTCAGATGTGCCTCAACTGTGGTGATACCGGGACCGACTCCGGGCACGCTTGTCCCATGACTGGTTTTGGTAAGCAGAACATGGCCGTCCTCGTACTGCGCGAGGCGGATGACATCACCACCCTGCTCCGGCGGGCCCTGGACACCGCGCCCGCCGAGGAACGCCCGGGGCTGGAAAGGGCCATGGCGCTCACCGCCGAGGCCGGTGCCGTTCCGGACGCGGAGCTGCGCGGCCGCTGGGCCCTGCGCAGGATGGCATCGGCCGGGTACGAGGGGCCGCCCCGCGCGGTCGCCGCGGTCAAGGCGCTGCGTACGGCCGAGCGGAGCCTGAGCCTGCTCCAGGCGGTGAACCTGTCGAAGGACGCGGAGGCCGTCACGATGGGCGCGAAGGAGGACGCGCAGGAGGAAGCGAAGGACGGTGCGTGACGCGTGAGGAGGCGGATGCCGGGCGGGCTGCGGAGCCGGAGGCCCGGTAAACCGGAGGCCCGGTAAACCGGAGGCACGGGTGGGCCGCCCCGCGCGAGACTGCGCCGGTGACCGCTGACTCCCCGCCCTCGCCCCCGCTGCCCACCACGCCTTCCTCCCCATCCTCCTCCTCCGCCTCCGCTCTCTCCGCGCGCTCCTCCCCGTCCTCCCTCTCCTCCTCGCCGCTGGGCTCGGCGCAGGCGCGTGCTCTGAGCCATGTGGCCGCACTCTCCTCCGGGCGGCCGCTGGACCGCGCCGTACCGCTCACGCTGAACTTCCACCCGGACCGGACGGCGGGCGGACGCCCCATCCTGGCGGGGCTTGCGCAGGACGGCGTCTACCGGTCGCAGTTCGTCACCGGTACCAGCAACGGCGGGCTGACGGCGCATCCGGGCGGTGACCGGTGGCGCTGGGAGAGCCGGATCTTCGGCGGCGCCTACGACAGCGGGCCGGGCGAACAACGGCCGGTGTACGGGGCGTTGAACTTCCGGCGGCTGGCGACCGGGGCCGCGCCCCGGTTCGGTTCGGCGCACTTCAGGCTGACCGCGCAGACGCTGGAGCGGGCCACCTTCTGCTACCCGGACAGCGCCGCCGAGCCCTCGGACTTCGGCGTCGCCGGCCGGATGGGCCTCATCGAACTCGCCGAGTCCGACAGCCGGGACGCGCTCGACGACTACATCGAGGCGCAGGTGCACGGCCCGGTCCTGCTCGACCGCCATCTGGAGGCACTGGTCCTCGACCCGAGTTTCCGGGGCACCGCCGTGGAGGAGGCCGCGCGACGGCTGCCCTGCCGTACGGAGTGGCACGGCGGCTTCCGGCTGACCGTGGCTGAGCTGCGCCGCCACCCGGACTACCGGGGCCAGGAGTTCGTCGACCTCGGCGCGGAGATCTCCCGGGGCGGGCTGCTCGATCCCCGGATCATCGGAGAGGCCGCCCGCACCGGCCGTTACGAGGCACAGTCGCTGAAGAGGGTCTGGCACTGCCTGGCCCGCTTCGGCGCCCCGGACCGCACCGCATCACCCTGACCGTCTGAAGGGTCAGAAGGGCGCGGGAGGCTGCGGCTATCGGTGGTCGGTGGTCGGCTGTCGCGTCACGCGTCACGCGCGCCAGAGCGCCGACCAGGTCTGCGGGCCGACGAGGCCGTCCGGTACGAGGGGCGGGTGATCGGCCTGGAAGCGCTGGACGGCAGTGAGGGTCCGCGTGTCGAACGTGCCGTTCACCGCCTCCCACGGCAGGTAGCGCCGGTTGGCGAGCATGCACTGAACCTGGGAGACACGGTCGCCCTGTTCGCCGAAGACGGTCGGCGCGGCGCCGTCGTAGAAGGCGCAGACGGGGCTGGAGCCGGCCGGCGGGGCGTTGCTCTCGTCGGCCGAGGCGCCGGGGGCGGCGGCGAGCGCGGTGGCCAGGGCGAGCGCGGCGAGGGCCGAGGCCCCGGCCGTCCGGCGGGACGGCAGCGTTTGGCGGATCACGGTGAGTTGCTCCTGAAGGGGTGCGGGGGCGGTTGCGGGACGCGATGGTGACCGCGCCCCGGCTCTCTCACCGAGGACAACACCGCGTACCGCCGTCACGTCACGTTCCGGGCCGCTCGGCGTGTCGGGCGGCCCGCTCCGGGCTGCCGCAGGAGCGAAGGAACTCCCGG
The DNA here is from genome assembly GCF_003751445.1 of Streptomyces sp. 840.1. NCBI lineage: Bacteria > Bacillati > Actinomycetota > Actinomycetes > Kitasatosporales > Streptomycetaceae > Streptomyces > Streptomyces sp. 840.1. Next base: position 3,705,203 of record NZ_RJUU01000001.1, read on the forward strand.
GTGCGGCGGGCGATCGGGAACGGCGCGTCGGGCGGGCACGGGTACATGTCCTGCTCGACGATCGCGAACAGGTCGACGTCCAGCCGTCGCGCGGCGTCCAGCACCGGTGCCAGGGCGGGCACCCCGCCCGGCGGTTCGCACATCACCCCGCGCGCCACGGCGGGACCGAACGGCACCTCGTTCGCCACCACTTCGGCCAGGATCTCCGGGTCGACCTGCTTGAGGTGGAGATAGCCGATCCGTTCGCCGTAGGTCTCGATCAGTTTGACGCTGTCGCCGCCGCAGTAGGCGTAGTGCCCGGTGTCGAGGCAGAGCGAGACCAGCGCGGGATCGGTGGCGTCGAGGAACCGGCTGACGTTCTCCTCGCTGTCGATGTGGGTGTCGGCGTGCGGGTGGACGACGATGCGCAGACCGAAGCGGTCCTGCACCTCGCGCCCCAGCCGCTCCGTCTGGGTGGTGAGGTCGCTCCACTGTTCCGCCGTGAGCGTGCGGTCCTCCAGTACCTCGCCCGTCTTGTCGTCGCGCCAGAACGACGGGATGACCACGAGATGGTCGGCGCCCATCGCCCGGGTGAGTTCCGCGATGTCGGCGACATGCGCCCAGGTCCGTTCCCAGACGCCCGGACCGTGGTGCAATCCGGTGAAAACGGTGCCCGCCGAAACGCTGAGCCCGCGGCTGCGGGTCTCGTCGGTGAGACGGGCCGGATCGGTCGGGAGGTAGCCGTACGGGCCGAGCTCGATCCACTCGTAACCGGCGGTGGAGACCTCGTCGAGGAAGCGGTGCCAGGGCACCTGCTGCGGATCGTCGGGGAACCACACCCCCCAGGAGTCGGGCGCGGAGCCGATACGGATGCGGGCCGGAGGGGATGCGGAGGGGGTCATGCGCTCCAGCCTCACCGTCCGGGGAGATGAGTGTCAAGCATTAGTCCGTATGTCCGGACCAATCATTGACAGCATTCGGGGGAGGAGTTAGACCGGGGACGGCAGTTGCGTCCGCCAGCTGCCGCACCGGCCGTCGAAGGGACACAGATGCCTGAGCCGTACGACGTGATCACCATGGGCCGGATCGGAGTGGATCTCTACCCGCTGCAGACGGGCCTGCCGCTGGCCCGGGTGGACGCGTTCGGGAAGTTCCTCGGCGGCTCGCCCACCAACGTCGCCGTCGCGGCGGCCCGGCTGGGCAGGCGCAGTGCGGTGGTGACCCGGACGGGGCGGGACGCGTTCGGGGAGTACCTCCACCAGCAGCTCAGGGAGTTCGGGGTGGACGACCGGTGGGTGACGCCGGTCGACGCGTACCCGACGCCGGTCACCTTCTGCGAGATCTTCCCGCCCGACGACTTCCCGCTCTACTTCTACCGCATGCCCAAGGCCCCGGACCTGGAGATCCACCCGGCGGAACTGGATCTGGCGGCGGTGCGGTCCGCCCGGGTCTTCTGGATGACCGGCACCGGACTCTGCGCCGAACCCAGCTGTTCCGCGACGCTCGCCGCGCTGCGGGCCAGGAACCGTTCGGGCATCACGGTCTTCGACCTCGACTGGCGCCCCATGTTCTGGGACACCCCGCCGGACCCCGCGTCAGACACATCGCCGGACGCCGCACCCGGTGGCCCGCACCACCGCTCGCCCCACCCCGCCGCCTCCGCCCGGTACCGCGAGGCCCTCGCCCACGCCACCGTCGCCGTGGGCAACCTCGACGAGTGCGAGATCGCGACCGGCGAGCGCGAACCGCACGCCGCCGCGCGCGCCCTGCTCGCCGCCGGGGTCGAGCTGGCCGTCGTGAAGCAGGGCCCCGGCGGCGTCCTCGCGGTCCACCGCGACGGCACCGTGGCCGACGTGCCGCCGCTCCCGGTGGAGGTGGTCAACGGCCTGGGCGCCGGTGACGCGTTCGGCGGCGCGCTCTGCCACGGCCTGCTCGCCGGCTGGGACACCGCCCGCATCATGCGGTACGCCAACGCCGCGGGCGCCATCGTCGCCTCCAGGCTCGCCTGCTCCTCCGCGATGCCGTTCCCGCAGGAGGTCGAGGAAGCGCTCGCCGCAGGCTCCGTGACCGCGACGGAAGCCGCGACGCAAGCCGCCACGAAGGCCGCGACGGACCCGGGCCTCACCCCCACCCCCACCCCCACCGAATCCGGAGCGGCGTCATGACGGCCCCGGCTGCTTCCCTCTCCGACCTCGTCCACCTGCGCATGCACCACCCGGAAGCCGTCGCGGAGGCTGCCGCGCGGCGGCGCAGGCGGCCGCTCGTCGGCAGCGGCGGGCGGCTGATGATCATCGCGGCCGACCACCCGGCCCGTGGCTCGCTCGCCGTCGGAGAGCGGGAACTCGCCATGGCCAACCGGTTCGAACTGCTGGACCGGCTCTGTCTGGCGCTCTCCAGACCCGGCGTCGACGGAGTCCTCGCCACCGCCGACATCCTCGACGACCTGCTGCTCCTGGGCGCCCTGGAGGACAAGGTCGTCATCGGCTCGATGAACCGGGGCGGTCTGGCCGGTGCCGCCTTCGAACTGGACGACCGGTTCACCGGCCACCGCCCCGAGGACCTCGACCGGCTCGGCTTCGACGCGGGCAAGCTCCTGCTGCGGATCGACTACGACGACCCCGGCTCCCTCGACACGATGCACAGCACCGCCCGCGCTATCGACGCCATGGCCGCTTACCGGCTGCCGGTCTTCGTCGAACCCTTCCTCTGCCGCCGCGCCGGCGGCAAGGTCCGCAACGACCTGAGCGCGGCGGCGGTGAGCACCTCCATCGCCATCGCCTCGGGGCTGGCCGGCACCTCCGCGTACACCTGGCTCAAGGTCCCCGTCACCGAGAAGCCCGAGGACATGGCGCAGGTCATGGAGAGCTCCACGCTGCCCGCCGTGCTGCTGGGCGGCGAGGTGGGCGAGGACCAGGACGGCGCGTACGAGAGGTGGCGCACCGCGCTGCGGCTGCCGACCGTCCGGGGGCTGGTGGTGGGGCGGTCGCTGCTCTACCCGTCCGACGGGGATGTGGGCGGCGCGGTCGACACGGCCGTATCGCTGCTCGAACCGGGCGCGACGGGTAGGGAAGGAGCATGACGATGCACACAGAACCGAGGCGCCACCTGCCCGCGGGGAGCGCGGCGCGCGGTCCCTACGCCCTCGACATCGGGCCCGAGCAGGCCGGCTGGGACCGGTCGAGCCTGCGCGTGGTGGAGCTGGAACCGGGAGGTGTTCACACACTTGTCACCGGGGAGAGCGAGTGGATCGTGCTGCCGTTGACGGGTGCCTGTACGGTGCACGTCTCAGATGAGATCTTTGAACTGCTGGGCCGGAGAAGCGTGTTCAGCGGGGTATCCGACTTCGCGTACGTACCGCGTGACGCCCATGCACAGATCGCCTCCGGCGCAGGCGGCCGCTTCGCCCTGGCAGGAGCGAAGTGCGAGCGACGACTCCCCGCTCGCTACGGCCCCGCGCCGGAGGTACCCGTCGAGCTGCGCGGCTCCGGCAACTGCTCCCGCCAGGTCAACAACTTCGCCGCCGCCGACACCTTCGACTGCGACCGGCTGATCGCCGTCGAGGTCCTCACCCCCGGCGGCAACTGGTCCTCCTACCCGCCGCACAAGCACGACGAGGACCACCCAGGCGAGGAGTCCGTCCTCGAGGAGATCTACTACTTCGAGGTGGCGGACGACGGCCTGGGCTACCACCGGGTGTCCCCGTCCCGACCCGGCGGTACGGACGTGCTGGCCGAGGTCCGCAGCGGCGACGCGGTCCTGATCCCGGACGGCTGGCACGGCCCGTCCATCGCCGCGCCCGGCCGCACCCTGTACTACCTGAACGTGATGGCGGGGCCGGGCGCGGAGCGGCAGTGGCTGATCCGCGACCACCCCGACCACGGCTGGATCCGCGACACCTGGTCATCCGTGCCCATGGACGCGAGGCTCCCGTTCTACGGACCGGAGGACCACGCGTGAGCAGCAGCGCCACCACCCGCCGCCTCACCACCGCCCAGGCACTGGTGGACTTCCTCGCCGTGCAGTACACGGAACGCGACGGCGGCCACCACCGGCTGATCGGCGCCACCTGGGGCATCTTCGGACACGGCAACGTCGCAGGCGTCGGCCAGGCGCTCCTGGAGGCCGGGCCCGCGATGCCCTACCTCCAGGGCCGCAACGAGCAGGCCATGGTGCACGCGGCCGTCGGATACGCCCGCCGGTCCGGCCGGCTCTCCGCGCACGCCGTCACCACGTCCATCGGTCCGGGCGCCACCAATCTCGTCACCGGGGCCGCGCTCGCCACCATCAACCACCTCCCGGTCCTGCTGCTGCCCGGCGACACCTTCGCGACCCGCCCCGCCGAGCCCGTGCTCCAGCAGCTGGAGGTCCCGGGGCAGGGCGACATCTCGGTCAACGACTGCCTGCGCCCCGTCTCGCGCTACTTCGACCGGATCAACCGTCCCGAGGCGCTGATCCCGGCCGCGCTCCGGGCCGTGCGGGTCCTCACCGACCCGGCGGAGACCGGCGCCGTCACGCTCGCGCTGCCGCAGGACGTCCAGGCCGAGGCGTACGACTGGCCGGAGGAGTTCTTCGCGGAACGCGTCTGGCACGTACGCAGACCCGCCCCCGACCCGCAGGAGCTCGACCGGGCGGTACGCGCGGTGCGGGCCGCCCGCCGGCCGCTCGTCGTGGCCGGCGGCGGGGTCCACCACAGTGCCGCCGAGGAGGCCCTGGCCGCGTTCGCCGCGGCCACCGGCATCCCCGTCGCCACCACCCAGGCGGGCAAGGGCGCCCTGCGCCACGACCACCCCGCCGACGTCGGCGGCATCGGCCACACCGGCACCGGGACCGCCGACGAACTGGCGCGCACCGCCGACCTGGTCATCGGGGTCGGCACCCGCTACTCGGACTTCACCACCGCGTCCGCCACCCTCTTCGCCGACCCGGCCGTCCGCTTCCTCAACCTGAACATCACCGGATTCGACGCCCACAAGCTCGGCGCCCTCCCGCTCGTGGCCGACGCCCGCACCGCACTCGAAGCCCTCACCGCTGCCCTGGCAGGCGGCGACGGCCACCGGGCCGGTGCCGCCTACGAGAGCGAGTACACCGAGGCAAAGGCCGCCTGGGAGAAGCGCGTCGACGCCGCCTACGCCACCCCTGACCCGGCCGCCCGCCCCACCCAGGCCCAGGTGCTCGGCCTCCTCGACGAACTCGTCACCGACGACGACGTCCTGATCAACGCGGCCGGTTCGCTCCCCGGCGACCTGCACAAACTCTGGCGGACCAGATCGCCGCACCAGTACCACGTCGAGTACGGCTACTCCTGCATGGGCTACGAGATCCCCGCCGCGATCGGGGTCCAGCTGGCCGCCCCCGGCAGCCCGGTCTGGGCGCTCGTCGGCGACGGCACGTACCTGATGAACCCCACCGAGATCGTCACCGCGGTCCAGCAGGAGCTGCCCGTCAAACTGGTCGTCCTGCAGAACCACGGGTACGCGTCGATCGGCGGCCTCTCCGAGTCCGTCGGCGGCGAACGCTTCGGCACGGCCTACCGCCGGCGGGCCGCTGACGGCGCCTTCACCGGCCCGCCGCTCCCCGTCGACCTGGCGGCGAACGCGGCCTCGCTCGGGATGCGGGTGCTGCGCGCCGGGACCGTGCGTGAGCTGCGGGAAGCCCTCGCGGTGGCGCGTGCCGAGGACCGCCCCACTTGTGTCTACGTCGAGACCGAAACGGCAGACACAGTGTCGGGCCCCCCTCCGGCACAGGCGTGGTGGGATGTTCCCGTGGCCGAGACGGCCACTCGCCCGTCGGCGGCAAGAGCCCGGGAAGAGTACGAACGTCACGTCACCGACCGACGCAGCCACCTCTGAAGGAGTCACAGCATGAAGACCGTCAACCACTGGATCGGTGGCAAGACCGTCGAGGGCGCGTCGGGCAACTACGGCCCGGTCACCGACCCGGCCACCGGAGCCGTCACCACCCAGGTCGCGCTCGCCTCCCCGGACGAGGTCGACGCCGCGGTGGCCGCCGCGAAGGACGCGTACGCGACGTGGGGCACCTCCTCGCTGTCCGCCCGTACCGCGATCCTGTTCCGCTACCGCGCGCTGCTGGACTCCCACCGCGACGAGATCGCCGCGCTGATCACCGCCGAGCACGGCAAGGTGCACTCCGACGCGCTGGGCGAGGTGGCCCGCGGCCTGGAGATCGTCGAGCTGGCCTGCGGCATCACCACGCAGCTGAAGGGCGAGCTGTCGACCCAGGTGTCCAACCGGGTCGACGTCTCCTCGATCCGCCAGTCGATCGGGGTCGTCGCCGGCATCACGCCGTTCAACTTCCCGGCCATGGTGCCGATGTGGATGTTCCCGATCGCCATCGCCTGCGGCAACACCTTCGTGCTCAAGCCGAGCGAGAAGGACCCGTCGGCCGCCAACCTCCTCGCCGAGCTGGCCTCCGAGGCCGGCCTGCCGGACGGTGTGCTGAACGTCCTGCACGGTGACAAGGTCGCCGTCGACGGACTGCTGAACCACCCGGACGTCTCCGTCGTCTCGTTCGTCGGCTCGACCCCGATCGCCCGCTACATCCACGCCACCGCCACGGCCAACGGCAAGCGGGTCCAGGCGCTCGGCGGCGCGAAGAACCACATGCTGGTGCTGCCCGACGCGGACCTCGACGCCGCCGCCGACGCCGCCGTGTCGGCCGCGTACGGCTCCGCCGGTGAGCGCTGCATGGCGATCTCCGCGGTCGTCGCCGTCGGCGCGATCGCGGACGACCTCGTCGCCCGGATCAAGGACCGCGCCGAGAAGATCAAGATCGGCCCCGGCAACGACCCGGCGTCCGAGATGGGCCCGCTGATCACCGCCGCCCACCGCGACAAGGTCGCCTCCTACGTCACCGGCGCGGCCGCCCAGGGCGCCGACGTCGTTCTCGACGGCACCGGCCACACGGTCGAGGGCTTCGCCGACGGCCACTGGATCGGCCTCTCCCTCCTCGACAACGTCTCCACGGACTCGGACGCCTACAAGGACGAGATCTTCGGCCCGGTCCTGTGCGTGCTGCGCGTCGGCACGTACGAGGAGGGCGTCGCGCTGATGAACGCCTCGCCGTTCGGCAACGGCACCGCGATCTTCACCCGTGACGGCGGCGCCGCTCGCCGCTTCCAGCTGGAGATCGAGGCCGGCATGGTCGGCATCAACGTCCCGATCCCGGTGCCGGTGGGCTACCACTCCTTCGGCGGCTGGAAGGACTCGCTCTTCGGCGACCACCACATCTACGGCAACGACGGCGTGCACTTCTACACCCGCGGCAAGGTCACCACCACCCGCTGGCCGGACCCGGCCGACGCCCCGGCCGGCGTGGACCTGGGCTTCCCCAGCAACCACTGACCGGACGCGCACGAACCGCAGGGCCGCTCCCCCCGGAGCGGCCCTGCGGAGTATCCGGTGCGGATTCGGCCGCCTCGCCCCGGGTCAGCCAGGGCCGCAGCCCCGCCGACATCATCGGCCGGCCCCGCAGCGGGGACACCAGGGCCACCAGGCCGACAGGTAGTACGAGACCAGCGGCACCGCCACATCCACCGGCAGCGGCGTCAGACTGTCCAGCAGGGCCCTGCGCGGCGAGAACGCGGCGGGGCGTCCTGCCGGGTGTCGGCTAGGGCATGGGCGGCAGTAGCGGCCGGGCTGCTCATGGGGTTCCTCCCGTATCGGCGGCGCCCTCGCGGCTCCCGCTTCCGATACGTACACACTGGCCGCTGGGCCCCGGTGCGCGGCAGAGCCGGGAGGGCTGACCTCCGTATGACGAATGTCAGGGGCCGTGCCTGACGGGTGCAGTTGATGGATGGTCAGGAACCCTGCTGAGCAGGGCTGTACGCAAATGCGTTGGCCGCCGCCGTACGGGGGTGCTGTGATGAGGCGATGACCGCACCGACCCCGCCGCAGCGTGAGATCCGCGCACTCCACACCGATACCACCGTCACCGTCTACCAGGCCTACCCGCCTGCCCTCGGCCTCCCCGCCGCCCGCGACGGACGCTTCCCGTCCGCCTGGAAGCGGGACCGCATGACATGGATCAAGCCGAGTTTCCTGTGGATGATGTACCGCTGCGGCTGGGCCACGAAGGAGGGCCAGGAGACCGTCCTGGCCGTCGAGATCACCCGCGAGGGCTTCGACTGGGCGCTCTCCAACGCCGAACTCTCACACTACGAGCGGGGCGTGCACCCCGACCACGCCGCCTGGCAGCGCACCCTGCGCGGTGCCCCGGCGCGCGTCCAGTGGGACCCCGAGCGCGATCTGCACCTGAACCGGCTCCCGTACCGGTCGCTCCAGCTCGGCCTCGCGGGCGAGGCGGCGCGGCGTTACGCGGACGAGTGGACGGTGTCCGTCCGCGACGTCACCCCGCTGGCCCGGGAGATCCACGGGCTGGCGCGGGCCGGCCGGGACGACGAGGCGGCCCGGCTGCTGCCGGGGGAGACGCCGTACCCCGGCCCGTCGTACGCACTGTCCCCGGCCGCGCTCCCGTCGGCCGGCTGACCCCGCCCGCACGCACCCGGGGTTCCGGTCCGCCGGATGCCGCCGTCAGGGCCCCAGCAGCGCCCCGAGCAGCCCGCCGACGATCCGGCTGAGCGGGCCGGGCCGGCCGCCGGTGCTCCGCCGCCGGAAGGCGCCTCTTCCTCGGGACCGCCGTCTCCGGCCGGAGCGGTGGCGGACCCGGGCGCCGCGCCACCGGTCCTGGGCGGTGCGCTCTGCCCGGCGCCGGGCGGGGTCGCGGAGGCGGGCGGTACGGAGGGGACGGCCGCCTCGGAGGGCGTGGGTGCGGCGGCCGGGCTCTCCTCGCCGGCCGCGGTGGGCGCGTTCGCGGCGGGACGGGCGGGGCGCCTGCCTTCGGCGGAGGGTCTGGCCGGGCTGCCGGCGGTGGTCGCGTCGGGCTCGGGCGTCCACCCGGTGGCCTTCGGCCACTCTCCGTACGGTATCCGCCGCGTCACCCCGTCCTGGGGCGCGGCGTCGGACACGCCGCCGACCGACTCCGGGGCGGGGGCCGGGGGCGACGCCTCCTCGCGTGTCATGCCCATCGCGCGGGGCAGTTCGAGGAAGGGCGCGCTGGAGTCCCCGCCGATGAGTGTGGCGACCACGGTGGTGGCGTAGCAGGAGCAGACGAGCGCCGTGATCACCCCGGCGCGGCGCCAGGTGCGGCTGCGACGCCCGGTCGCGTCGACGAAGACCGGACCGCTGCCGCGCGCGACCGGGCCGCTGCCGCGCACCGCCGGCCCGGCGGGTTCGCCGGTACCGGCCACCGGCGGGACAGTGGCACGGTCACGGTCACGTTCCTCGCGAACTGCCCTGTCGCCTCTCATGTCCTGGTGCACCGTTTCCCTGCGCATGCCCACCCCTGGCCTCTCGCGGTTCGGCCCGCCCGGCGTCCTGCCGGCAGGTTGATCCGTATGCCGGGGTACGTGCCGCGCCCGCGCGGCGCAGACCGGAAACTGGCCCGGCCACCCCTCCCCATCTCTTCGTTCGAGACCAACGGCGCTGCGGATTGGTCGAGTTGGCTGCGGATTCGAAAAGTTCTCCCTCGTATCGTCCGGCCGGACCGTGAAGCTCCGGCGGGGGCCCGGGGCCGTCTCTCCACGCCGGAGCCATGGGGTGGAGACCCTGCGAAAGCGCCTTGACCGGCCGCTCCCGCCCCCTGGTAGGAAGATCACTGCCGGCGCGCGCCGCGCCGGTTCACAGCGGTACATGAGCACGGAGGAACCACATGGACAAGCGCAACCTCGTTCGCATGGGCGCCACGGTGGTGACCGCTCTGGGGCTCACCCTCACCGCCGGTGCCGGCACGTCCAGCGCCGCGGCCAAGCCCAACACGGTCGACTACTTCTACGCGGGCGGCAAGAAGGTGGCCATGGTCGTCTTCGAGCCGCGCGACTCGGCCAAGGACGCCGAGCGAGTGGTCGTCGACGACCTCCGGGCGGACAACCACTACATCTGGACCGAGGTCTACGACGTCACGGCGGGGAAGAAGAAGGGCACCTGCCAGACGAGCAGCTTCAAGTCCTGCGCGTTCGGCATCACCGAGGGCCACAAGGTCCGGATCAACGTGTACCGGATGAATTCGAAGGACGTCGACTTCCTCGACGAGGTGCACACCAAGAGCGGCAAACTGCCCACGGCGTAACCCCCGCGGAGAACGGTTCGTCTGCGCCGCCGGGCGGTTCGGTCACGGGCCCGCCGGGCGGTTCGGTGACGGCCCGCCCGGCGGGCATACCGCAGGCGTAGTACACCGGCGGAGCTCCGTACCTCCTGAGGAGGCCGGGCACCTCCCCCTGGCGGCTGCCCGGACCCGCCGGCGTCCCGCTTAGGCTCGACACATGGAGACCCCTCACGCGCGTACGCCCCGGTGGCGGCGCCTGCTGCCCCGCAGCCGCGGCCGGTGGGCCGCCGGTATCGCCGCACTCGTCGTGCTGGCCGGTGCGGGCACCTGGACCGCCGTGGCCGACGACAGCGCGCCGGCCGTGCACCGCCAGGACCGGATGATGCGCATCGACGGGGTGTCCATCGACACCTCGTACCTCACCACCGGCGGCTCGCAGCGACGGCCCGCCGTGCTCATCGGCCACGGCTACGGCGGCAGCAAGGACAACGCCCGGTCCCAGGCGCAGCAACTGGCCCGCGACGGATACGCCGTGCTGACCTGGTCCGCCCGGGGCTTCGGCAAGTCCGGCGGGAAGACCTCCCTCAACGCGCCCGACGCCGAGGTGAAGGACGTCTCCCGGCTCATCGACTGGCTGGCCGGGCGGCCCGAGGTACAGCTGGACGCCGCGGGCGACCCGAGGGTCGGCGTCACCGGCGCCTCCTACGGCGGAGCGATCTCGCTCCTCGCCGCCGGGTACGACCGGCGCGTCGACGCCATCGCCCCGGAGATGACGTACTGGAACCTCGCGGACGCGCTGTTCCCCGACGGGGTGTTCAAGAAGCTCTGGGCCGGGATCTTCCTGACCACCGGCGGCGGCTGCGACAACCTCGACAAGCAGCTCTGCGAGATGTACCAGCGGGTCGCCGTCAGCGGGAAGCCCGACGCCGCAGCCCGCGCACTGCTCACCGAACGGTCACCGAGCGCCGTGGCCGACCGCATCAAGGTGCCCGCGCTGATCATGCAGGGACAGGCCGACTCCCTCTTCCCGCTCGGCGAGGCCGACGCCATGGCGAAGGCCATCAAGGCGAACGGCGCGCCCGTCTCCGTCGACTGGATCGCCGGCGGGCACGACGGCGGCGACAAGGAGTCCCAGCGGGTACGGCAGCGGGTCACCAACTGGTTCGACCGCTACCTGAAGGACGACAAGGGCACCGACACCGGACCGGCGTTCCGCGTCACCCGGACCGGCGGCATCGACTCCACCGACGGGGCCGCCCTCACCCGCGGCGCGAGCGGCAACACCTACCCCGGGCTGCACAGCGGCGGGGAACAGATCGAGCTGCGCGGCCGGGCGCAGACGTTCAACAACCCGGCCGGGGGCTCCCCGCCCGCCATCTCCGCCGTTCCCGGCCTCGGCGGCGGCCTCGCCCAGCTGTCCAACTTCGGCGGCGGGCTCTCCGTCGACTTCCCCGGGCAGAACGCCCGCTTCGAATCCGCCCCGCTCAAGACCGCGCGCCGGGTCACCGGATCCCCGACGGTCAGCGTGAACGTGAAGGCGGGCAAGGGCGACGCGGTGCTGTTCGGCAAGGTGTACGACGTATCGCCGGACGGCAAGCAGCAGGCGCTGCCCTCGCAGCTCGTCACCCCCTACCGGATCACCCCGGACCAGCAGGGCAAGCCCCTCACGCTGAACCTGCCTGCCGTCGACCACGAATTCGACTCCGGCCACCGGCTCCGGCTCGTCCTGGCCGCCACCGACCTCGGCTACGCCTCCCCGGCCGCACCGGCCACGTACACCGTCTCCGTCGACGGCCCCCTCACCATCCCCACCGCGCCCGGCCTCACGACCGCCGCCGCCGGGCTGCCCCGGTGGACCTGGGCGCTCCCGGCCGCCGCCGTCCTGATCGCCGCCGTCCTGCTGCTCACCATGCGGCGCCGGACCACGACCCCCGCTCCCGACCCCGCGCTCACCGACGTACCGCTCCAGATCACCGGCCTGTCGAAGAAGTACGCCAGGTCCGCCGACAGGTACGCCGTCCGCGAGCTGTCCTTCCGGGTCGAGAAGGGCCAGGTGCTCGGGCTGCTCGGACCCAACGGAGCGGGGAAGACCACCACGCTGCGCATGCTCATGGGGCTCATCACCCCCGACGACGGGGAGATCCGGGTCTTCGGGCGTGCCATCCGCCCAGGCGCGCCCGTCCTGTCCCGGGTCGGCGCCTTCGTCGAGGGGGCCGGATTCCTGCCGCACCTGTCCGGCCGCGCCAACCTGGAGCTGTACTGGCAGGCCACCGGGCGGCCCGCAGCCGACTCGTACATCGACGAGGCCCTGGAGATCGCCGGGCTCGGTGACGCGCTGGCCCGCGCGGTCCGCACGTACTCGCAGGGCATGCGGCAGCGGCTCGCCATCGCCCAGGCCATGCTGGGCATGCCGGACCTCCTCATCCTCGACGAGCCGACCAACGGCCTCGACCCGCCCCAGATCCGCGAGATGCGCGACGTCATGATCCGGTACGCGGCCGGCGGCCGGACCGTCATCGTCTCCAGCCACCTCCTGTCCGAGGTCGAACAGTCCTGCACCCACCTGGTGGTCATGGACCGGGGCCGCCTCGTCCAGGCGGGCCCGGTCGCCGAGATCACCGGCTCCGGCGACATGCTCCTCGTCACCGCGGCGGAGAAGCTCACCGAACCCGTCGTGGAGAAGATCGCCGCGCTCCCCGGCATCGGCTCCGCCGTCCGCACCGACGACGGGCACGGACTCCTGGTCCGGCTCGACGGGGCGACGTCCTCGCAGCTGATCGCGGAACTGGTCCGCCTCGACGTCCCGTTGACCGGCGTCGGGCCGCACCGCCGCCTGGAGGACGCGTTCCTCACCCTGATCTCCGGAGGCTCCGCATGAGTACCGCAGCCGAAGTCACCGAAGCACCACAGGCGCCCGGATACCGCGCCCGGCACACCCTGCCGCTGCGCGTGGAGGCCGCCAGGCAGCTGCGCAGGCGGCGCACCCTGCTCATGGGCGGAGTGCTGGCCGCCCTGCCGTTCATCCTGATTATCGCGTTCGCGATCGGCGGCACCCCGGGCGGCGGGCCCGGCGGCGGCAGCCGGCTCACCCTGATGGACACCGCGACCGCGTCCGCCGCGAACTTCGCCGCGACCTGCCTGTTCGTCTCGGCCGGCTTCCTGCTCGTGGTCCCGGTCGCACTGTTCTGCGGGGACACCGTCGCCTCCGAGGCCAGCTGGTCCTCGCTGCGCTATCTGCTGGCCGCGCCCGTGCCCCGGGCGCGGCTGCTGTGGAGCAAGCTCGTCGTGGCGCTGGGCTTCAGCCTGGCCGCGATGGTGCTGCTGCCGCTCGTCGCGCTGGCCGCGGGAGCCGCCGCGTACGGCTGGGGGCCGCTCGAACTGCCCACCGGCGGTGCGCTCGCCACCGGGGACACGGTGCCCCGGCTCGCACTCGTCGTCGCGTTCATCTTCGTCTCGCAGCTCGTCACCGCCGGGCTGGCGTTCTGGCTGTCGACCAGGACGGACGCCCCGCTGGGCGCGGTCGGCGGCGCGGTCGGGCTCACCATCGTCGGCAATGTGCTGGACGCCGTCACCGCGCTCGGCTCCTGGCGCGACTTCCTGCCGGCGCACTGGCAGTTCGCCTGGGCGGACGCGCTCCAGCCCGACCTTGAGTGGGGCGGCATGGTGAAGGGCGCCTCGGTCTCGGTGGCGTACGCCCTGATCCTCTTCGCCCTCGCCTTCCGAGGATTCAGCCGCAAGGACATCGTGTCCTGAGCCCGGCACTCCGCCGGACCCGCCCCGGACGTTGCCGCATCGAGATTCATCCGCAACCTGCTCACCGGCTCCCCGTACCCCGCTCGCACGTCACACCCACACACGGGACACGACGGAAGCAGGGGGTACGGGGATGGCACGCGGAACACGCGCACACAGCGGGAAACGGATGTACCGAGGGGCGCTGGGGCTGCTGCTGGCGGGCGGGGTGCTGCTCACGGGCTGCTCGGGGGAGGGCAGCGAAACCAAGAGTTCCACCGCGGACCGCCGGGGAGCGCCCGCCCCGGCCGCCACCGGGAACGGCGCGAAGGGCGGTGCGGAGAACGGCGCGCGGGAGAGGGGCGGGACGAAGAAGGAGGACGGGACGAAGAAGGAGGACGGGGCGGAGAAGTCGGTGGCGCCCGACTACCTGTCCACCTTCGCCCTGGACGTGGACACCGCCTCCTACGGATACGCGCGCCGCACACTCGCCGGCGGCAGCCTGCCCGACCCCGGGACCGTACGCCCCGAGGAGTTCGTGAACAGCTTCCGCCAGGGCTACCGACGCCCGAAGGGCAACGGCTTCAGCGTCTCCGTCGACGGGGCACGGGCCGGCGCCGAGGGCGGCGGCTGGTCGCTGGTCCGGGTCGGTCTGGCGACCAGAGCCGCACCGCCCGCCGCCGAACGGCCGCCCGCCGCCCTCACGTTCGTCGTCGACATCTCCGGATCGATGGACTCCGCCGACCGGCTCGGCCTGGTGAAGAGTTCCCTTGCCACCCTCACCGACGAACTGCGCGACGACGATTCCGTCTCCCTGGTCACCTTCAGCGACAAGGCGCAGACCCTTCTGCCGATGACCCGGCTGCGCGACCACCGGGAGAAGATCCACGACGCGGTCGACTCCATGGAGCCCACCGACTCCACCAACGTGGCGGCAGGCGTCCGGCGCGGTTACGAGGAGGCGGTCGACGGCCACCGCGAGGGCGCCGGCAACCGCGTGGTCCTGCTCTCCGACGCGCTCGCCAACACCGGTGAGACCGACGCCGACGCGATCCTCGAACGGATCGGCTCCGCCCGCCGCGAGTACGGCATCACCCTCTTCGGGGTCGGGGTCGGCAGCGACTACGGCGACGCGCTGATGGAACGGCTCACCGACAAGGGCGACGGGCACACCACGTACATCGCCGACGAGGAGCAGGCTCGCAAGGTCTTCGTCGACCAGTTGCCCGCGCACCTCGAACTGACGGCGCGCGACGCGAAGGCACAGGTGGCCTTCGACCCGGAGACCGTCGAGAAGTTCAGGCTGATCGGCTACGAGGACCGCAAGGTGGCCGACGACGGCTTCCGCGACGACCGGGTGGACGGCGGCGAGGTCGGCCCCGGACATACGGTGACCGCGCTGTACGCCGTACGCCTGCGGGACGGTGCCTCGGGCCACGTGGCCACCGCCACGGTGCGCTGGCTGGACCCCGAGAGCCGTGCCGCGCACGAGGAGACGGGCGAGGTGGAGACCGGGGCGCTCGGGGGGCGGCTCTGGGGCGGTCGCAGCACCCGGCTCCAAGTGGCTGCGGTGGCCGTCTACTTCGCGGAGCAACTGCGCGGCGGCGAACTGCCGGGCGCGCCCGGTCTCGGTGCACTCGCCTCCCGGGCGAAGACGCTGGCCGAGGAGACGGAGGACGACTCCGTGTCGAAGCTGGCCGCGGCGATCGGCGCCGCGGACCGGCTCAGGGGCGGCCGGGGCGACACCGGCGCGGATACGGGAGAGGGGGAGATGGACTGACGGGGGCGGGTCCGCACCGGGGCCGGACGGTGGGCGGTGGCCGGGGCGGGACCGGGTTGAACTCGGCGTAGCGCAGGGGGAGCACCTCCGGTCGCACGTTCATGCGAATTACGGATGTGCGGCCGGGGGTGCTGGGCCATGATGAGCCCATGGCCTCCCTGTTCCTCGCTCTCGCCGTGATCACGACCGGCCTGTACGCGGGCTTCCTGCTGACGTTCCTGGTCGTCGTCATGCCCGGTCTCGCGGTCCTGCCGGACGACGGATTCACGGCTGCGATGCGCCGCTTCAACGAGAAGGTCCCCGGACCCGGGTTCCTGGTCGTCTTCCTCGGCGTGATCGCCTTCCCCGTCGCCACGCTCGTCACCGGGAAGAGCGGCTGGGGATGGCCGCTGGTGGCCGGGGCGCTGGCCTGCGCCGTCCTCTCCCACGCGGTCACGATCGCGGGCAACATCCCGCTCAACAAGGCGCTCGCCGCGGCGGAGCCGGTGTCCGGGCCGGTGCCGGCGCCCGCCTCGGTGTCAGTACCGGTCGCTGCGGCCCCGGGCGAGGGCGGAGCGGTTGCCGAGGCCGGCGAGAAGGCCGACAGCGCGGCCCGTACCGCGTTCGAGGCCCGCTGGAACATCCTTCACCAGGTCCGGACGGCGCTCTCGCTCGCCGCGTTCATCCTGCTGGTCTTCGCCGCCAACTAAGGCCTGTCCGGCGGATCTTCCAGACGCCGCGGGCCCGCGAAGATCCGCCGGACAGGCCTTAGGCGTATTGACCCGTAGGGCTCGGGACCCGGCCGGCCAGCAGATCGAGTGCCTGGCGCCCGGGTGAGCCGGGCTCGGGCGCGTAGACGGTGATACGGAGCCCGGGGTCAGCGGGCAGGTCGAGCGCTTCGTAGGGCAGGGTCAGGTCCCCGACGAGCGGGTGGCGGAGTTGCTTCACGCCGGAGTGGTGGAACCTCACGTCGTGCCGGGCCCAACGACGGGCGAACTCGTCGCTCTTCGTGCAGAGCTCGCCGATCAGGTCCATCAGGCCCTTGTCCCCCGGGGAGCGGCCGGTCTCGGTGCGCAGCAGGGCGACCGAGTCGCCGGCGGCCTTCTCCCGTTCGGGCCAGAAGCCGGCGGAACCGGGGTCGAGGAACAGGAACCGCGCGGTGTTGACCGGACCACGCTGCGCGAACAACGGGGAGTCGTAGACCGGGGCGTACAGCGCCCGGCCGAGCGGGTTGGCGGCGAGGATGTCGAACCGCCCGTTGCGGATGTAGGCGGGCTGGTCGGTCATCGCGTCGAGCATCCGCAGCACCACCGGCCGGATCCGCCCCGTCACAGCAGGTGGCCGACGCTCTGACGCCGTGGCCGCGCGGGCCAGGTCGTAGAGGTGGGCCCGCTCGGCGTCGTCGAGCTGAAGTGCGCGGGACAGGGAGTCCAGCACCGAGTCCGAGGCGCCCCGAAGGTTCCCGCGTTCGAGGCGGATGTAGTAGTCGACGCTCATCCCGGCCAGCAGCGCCACCTCCTCCCGGCGCAGCCCGGTCACACGGCGATTGCCACCGAAGACGGGCAGCCCGGCCCGCTGGGGCGTGATGCGGGCGCGGCGGGTGCTGAGGAACTCCCGCACCTCGTCGGCCTGCTCATTCCTCTCCCTGTCGGTCACAGCACCACCGTAGGCCGTGCCGCGATGTGCTGGGAGGTACTGCCGTTACCCGGAAGAGCGGTGACTCCCACCCGCGCACGCATGCGGGTTCCATGGAGGGACTCAGCAAGGCGGAGCAGCCTCACATCGGCCTGCCCAGCAGTCCGACGCACCGTCCCGCACGACCGAACGGCAAGGCTTCCAATGGCAGACAAGCAATTCACCTCACATGCGGAACTCTTCGATCTGAGCGGAAAGCGCGCGCTCGTCACCGGTGGCACCAGAGGCATCGGGATGATGATCGCGCGTGGCCTGCTTCAGGCGGGTGCCCGTGTGGTCATCAGCTCACGCGACGCGGAAGCGTGCGCCCAGGCCCAGGAACAACTGTCCGCGTTCGGTGAGGTGCGGGCCGTTCCAGCGGACCTGTCCCGCCACGACGAGTGCCGGCGGCTGTCGAGCCTCGTCACCGCCGGCTCGGAGCGCCTCGACATCCTCGTCAACAACGCGGGCGCCATGTGGGACGAGCCGCTGGAGACGTTCCCGGACGCGGCCTGGGACACGGTCGTCGACCTCAACCTGAAGTCTCCGTTCTGGCTGGTCCAGGCGCTGCTGCCCGCACTTCGCCGGGCGGGCACCGTCGACGATCCGGCGCGGATCATCAACATCGGCAGCATCGCCGCCATCCACATCCCCCAGCGGCCCAACTACTCGTACTCCAGCAGCAAGGCCGCACTGCACCAGCTCACCCGAGTGCTCGCCAAGGAACTGGGTCCGCAGCACGTCAGCGTGAACGCCGTGGCGCCGGGGCCGTTCCCGTCCTCGATGATGGCCGCGACCCTCGATGAGCTCGGCGAGGCGATCGCGGCGGCGGCCCCGCTGCGCAGGATCGGCCGCGACGACGACATGGCGGGTGTCGCCGTGTTCCTCGCCGGCCGGGCAGGCGCATACCTGACGGGTGCCGTCATCCCTGTCGACGGCGGCATCGCCACAACCGCGTAGCGGCAGACTCGGATTCCGCATCCGGGACGTGCGGCGACGGGTTCGGTGTCGGCATCGATGATGAACTGCACGTTCGCCGAGAAGCGGCGGTTTCCCCGCTCGCGCACGACCTTCAGCAGTCGAAATCCTTAACCAACTGCGTAGTTGGATGGTGAAGGTCGGTGCGGACGGCGACGCCCGGGTGCGCCCGCGTGGCTCTCCCGCTGCGCCGCCGACTCCATTGCGGCCGGCCCGCCCCTATGCTGCCCTGGTCTCGTGAGCGGAATCCGCAAGGGACCCCTCCAGGGAGAACCGCAACGGCAGCACCATCCGGAAGCGGCCCGGCCTCTCCTGAACCACCTCGAACTCGACGCCGGCCGGGATCGGCAGCCCGAGGAAGGCCTCGATGGTCTCCTTGGGCTCCCTCACCAACGCGCGGAGGAACGCCGGGTCGGCCTGGGCCCGATCGATCAGCCGGCGCTCGATGAGCTGCCTGTCCGTGTGCTTGAACAGCTTGTGCCATTCTTGGGCCTTGCGCCGCTCCGCGTCGATGTCGGCGATTTGCATATGTCCCGTCTGTGCCCCCGAACCGAATGGGCCACAGTTCGGAGCCGACGTCGGCAGACTGTTCTGGAGACCCCAGTTGCAGAACACGTCGTGACGGGTGGCTACGCCGAGCGGGTTGGTGATCCGGCCGTAGCCGTCGTCCTGGAACAGCCAGTTGCTCAGATCGTCGGGAGCCTTCTCGGCGGTGTACCAGTCGTCCGGACCGGTTCCGAGGTAGTTCTCGCAGATGTCGATGCCTTTCTGTGAATAGACCGTGTCCGTGTCCGTCTGCCAGGTGAGGTAGTAGGCGTCGAAGGTGTCTCCGCTCTGGCTGAGCATGTTCTCGATGTAGTCGGCGGGCGATGTGTAGTCGCCGCTCTCGACGAATTGACTGACGTCGGCGAGAAGCACGAACCACCTCACGGGCAGCAAGGTCTTGGTGAGCGACACCTTGTAGGCCGCGACCGCATCGTCGGTCATGTCCTGGAATGCCTCGCTGTACTTGTCAGGCACGGCGAGTTCGGGCGAGGCCATCGTCCAGGCCGTGGCCGTCTCCCCGGTGTTCGGGTTCGTCCAGGTCGTGCTCCAGTTCCCGGCCACGTCGTCGTGGATCACGGAGAGGTCGTGCTCCGCCTGGAGGAAGCTCTGGTAGAACCGGTCCCACACACCGCCCATGACTCCTTGGAGGGTCGGCGGAGTTTCGGTGACATACCCCCAGAAGATGTTCGCCACCGCCGCCGAGAAGAAGGCGTTGCCTTTGAAATCCACGCCGCCGATGCCCCAGAGCGCGTCGTCGATCAGATTGGCGACGAAAGACTCGCCCGGGTCGGTCGACCCGTCCTCGGACAGGTGGGAGTAGACGTCCTGGATGATGTCCTGAAAGTAGCTGTGGAGGTTCGTCAGCCAGTCCATCTCGTTCTCGATGTTCGTGATCGCCAGAGCCACCTGGGCCGCGGTGGGGGGCGGCGGCTCTTCCTCCTGGAAATCCGTCGTGGTGTTGTCGTCCAGGGTGCCGACGAGAACGGCGGGCTGGACGTCGCACCCCTCGGTCTGCGAGCGCCGGTAGATGTTGCGCTGGGTCGCCGTACCCTCGGGATCGGTCGCCAGGTCGACGAGATAGGCCAGTGCGTAGCCGCTGCCGCCCCAGGAGCTCCAGGGCCCGAACGCGCTCTCCCCCGAGCTGTTGACGAACGTCATCGCGTACTCGTTCTGGGTCTTGTCCGGCCACCACGGGTTTTCGGGCGGGAACGGCGCGTTCTGCGCGTAATACGACGGCGTGGGTGCCGTCGCGGGTGCGGTCGGAATCGCGTCTTCGGGAGTCTTCTTTCCGCTCACGTGGGTGGCCTCCAGTCGCCTTGGTCCGAATCTGCGGAGGGCATGGATCTGCGCTGGCGACCTCACGGGCCACCGTAAACCCGAAATGGGGAATAGATGTGCTGTGATGGGCGAGCCTGCGCCCACTGCGCGCATTCGTGCCGCGAGAAACCAGCGACACGCAATTGATCTATGTATGCAACGCTAGCTCTCCCTGGTAGGGGCCGCAATGCGTCGCATGGACCAGCGAGAGCATTGCCGCTCCGCTCGGCTCCACCACCGCGCCGCGCCTCCTCCTCGCGCAGGGCCGAGCCCGGCGCGCTCCGAATTTTCTCGCGCCCGCTTGACCTCGGCGATCGTGCCGGTGGATCTTGGTGGCTGGGCCGCCTCGGGAGCGTCCGAGGCGATGGTCGTCGGGCTCGGTGTCGATCCCGCCGGGCGGCTCGCGCTGCGGATCCCTTTTATCTGGAGTTGCTCCAGGATCCGCTTCCAGGTGCCGTCGCGCTGCCACCGGCGGAACAGGCCGTGGATCCGGCCCCATGGGCCCGTATCGCTCGGGGATGTCCCGCCAGGGGGTGCCCGTTCGGGTCCCCCTCCGTATGCCTTCGATCAGCTGCCGACGTGTCCACGTCCGCGGCCTGCCCGCTTTCTTCCCCGGCGGCAGCAACGGCTCCAACACAGCCCACTGTCGGTCTGTCAGAGCCCATCGCGCCACACCATGATCATCGCGACTCAAGATCCACTTTCGCGACAGACCTTAGTGACGCGTCTCGGATCCATGGCTGGGTGATGGGTCCTTATGAAAGCGCCTCAGTGAGCCGACCGGTGCACGGATCACCAGACCCCGGGGGTGCCCAGTTCACCGCCCCGGACGATCAGCGAGCAGGGATTTACGGTCACTGGGCAAGAGTTCCACAGCTCCACCCCGGCTGTGATCAGCTCCAGTACCGCGCGTTGTTCGTCGGGAGTCCACGCAGCGGACTCTCCTCCGAACAGCTTCTCGTAGGCGCTGTTATGCACCGCTTCCTGCTGGGGCAGCCGCTGGACCGCGTCGAGGCCGCGGGCCAGATCCTCGAAGAAGTTCCACGTCTCCAGCACCGAACCCGACGGGACCTTCCGGCGCACCGGATCCTCCAGCCAGTGCTGGACACGGACGAGCTCCAGCGTGTCGGCCTCAGAAGTGGCCGGCCTCAGCCCCCGCCGGCTCACATACACCCGCGCCTGCCGAACAGTCACGAACACCGGCACTCGCGAGCGACCAGCTTCTGCCAACGCATACACCTGATCGGGTTCGTCGCCCCGCCCGCCGATCCACAGAACTACCGCACTGCGCCCGCGCCCACGCACCCGGTACGCATAGAGACGCTCAGTTCCACCGCGGCGTCCGGTCTCCAACACATCTGTCATCTCGCTCGTCGCCACGCCCTCACACTGACACGACCCGCAAGATCCGCCGCGGCATTTCTCCGCAGCACCTGGCGGAATCGAAAATCCCAGAGAGGTCCGGTGCCCGCCAACGATTCGAGCTGAGCCACTAGCTCCTGTCGGCCGGTGCCCGCCCGGGGCCCCGGCGTCCGCGCCGCCCGCCGGACTCCGGGGGCGCCCAGCCAGGACCCGGCTGGTAGGCGAGCCGCCGGGTGTACCCGTACACCCCCCGGACGCCGGTGAACGCGGCTACCAGGGCCAGGCACCAGGACAACGCGTCCGGCCCCGGGCCGCGTTCGGCGAGGACGAGGGCGATGAGGGTCACCGCGGCCATGGCCAGCGCGTAGCCGTGCACGTCCGGGCGGTAGAGGGAGGCGCGCGGAGCGCGGCGGACGCGTCGGGGCGCCGTGGGGAAGGCGTGCTCCGGCGCGTACGCCGCCTCGGCGGCATGGCGGTCGGTGGACCCCCAGACCACGTAGCCGTCATCGGTGACCAGCGCGGCGCCCATCTGCTCCACCGGATCGCCCCAGGAACCGCCGGCGGCCGCCCAGCACAGCCACCCCTCCCGGCCCTCCAGGACGGCGGCCGACTCCAGGTCCAGCCAGGGGAACTGCGGGCTCTCCTCGTCCGGGGTCCGCAACGCGATCTGCCGGTCCTCGGCCACCACCATCAGCCGGCGCGACGCACTCCAGCGCCCGTCGCCCTCGCCGACCCAGACGGCCGGGCCCACCCGTACCCGGCGGGCCGCGACTTCACCGGCGGCGGCGTCCCGGCGCAGCTCGGCCGGCCCGGAGTGGGCCGATCCGCCGGTCAGGCCGGACAGCCAACCGCGCAGCAGCAGCAGCGAGAGCAGCGCGGCGACCGCGATGAGCAGCGGCATCACCGGGTCCAGCGGCCCCGCGTGGGCGCCGATCGTGCGCACCACGACGAGCGGGAACACGGCCATGAACAGCGAGGGCATGAGCGTCGCCCGGGTCAGCCGGCGGCGGGGCAGCTGGGCCGGGACGGGGACGAAGCCCGTGCCGTGCGGCTGCGGCGGGGCAGTCAGCGGCGGGGCGAGCGCCGCGCCGGCCCACCACAGGACGGTCAGCAGCGCCGTCAGGGCCGCGTAGACGACCGAACTGTCGCCCAGCGGCGCGTTGTCCGGGGTCGGGAAGAGCAGGGTCAGTGCCGTGACGGCGCCCGTCACCAGTGCCGCGGTTCCGGTGACGCGGCACCACCAGGTCGCACGTCTCGGCCGCACCGGATTGTCTCTGTGTGCCACGGTTCCCCCTTCGGGCCCCGGGCCCGGTGATGCGCGCCGCCCGTCGCGGTGTTTCCGGTGGTGTCGATTCGCCCGGATCCTACGCCGCGTTCCGTAATGGGTGAACAAAATTCCGAAGGGTGATGGTACGGACATCGGTGACCGGGCTTGTCCGGACAGACAGCGGGCCCGGATCCCCTGGGAATCCGGGCCCGCCACGGTCTCTCATCCCAGGTGGAAGACCTCGGCGAGCGGCACCATCGCGTCGTCCGCCGTCTCCGACTGCTCGAAGTAGTCCGCCATGTCCCGCTGCCACCGTCCGTTGACCTCGGTGGCGGCCATCGCCTCGCGCGCCGCGCCGAAGTCCTCCGTCTCCAGATAGCCGACCAGCAGCCCGTCCTCGCGCAGGAAGAGCGAGTAGTTGTGCCAGCCGGCCTCGGACAGCGCGTGGAGCATGTCCGGCCAGACCTCGGCATGCCGCTCGCGGTACTCGTCGATCCGGTCCTCGCGTACGTTCAGCAGGAAGCAGACACGCTGCACGGCAAGGCCTCCCTCGTACCTGTGTAGTGGCGGCTCAGAAGTCGAACTTGTCGATGTTCTTCTTGTCGAAGACGGTCGGCTTGCCGAGGATGACCTCGCCGTCCTTGCCGATCGTGTACTCACCGAGCTTGCCCGCCTTGAACTTCTCGCCCTCGGCGCCGGTGATCTGACCGGACGCCAGCGCCGCAGCCGCGTACGAACCGAGGTACCCGAGCTCCTCCGGGTTCCACAGCGAGAACTGCTCGACGGTGTCGTCCTTGACGTACTTGCGCATCTGGTTCGGTGTGCCGAGGCCGTTGAGCACGACCTTGCCCTTGTACGAGGAGTCGCTCAGGTAGCGTGCGGCGGCCGCGATGCCGACGGTGGTGGGCGAGATGATCCCCTTCAGGTCGGGGTAGGCCTGCATCAGGCCCTGGGTCTGCTGGAACGACTTCTGGTCCGCGTCGTCCCCGTACGCCACCTTCACCAGCTTCATGTCCTTGTACTTGGGCAGCTTCAGCTCGTCCTTCATGAACTCGATCCAGGTGTTCTGGTTCGTCGCGTTCTGGGTGGCCGAGAGGATCGCGACCTTGCCCTTGTAGCCGATCTGCTCCCCGAGGTGCTGCACCAGGCTGCGGCCGATCTCCTCGGAGCTCGCCTGGTTGATGAAGAGCTGACGGCACTCCTTCGCGGTGTCGGAGTCGTACGCCACCACCTTGATGTTCTTCTTCATGGCCTGCTTCAGCGGGCCGCACACCGCGTTGGGGTCGTTGGCGGCGACCAGGATCGCGTCCTGGCGCTGCTGGATCAGCGTGTTGATGTAGCTGACCTGGGAGGAGGCGCTGGCGTCGGACGGGCCGACCTCCTTGCCTGTGCCGCCGTACTCCTTGGCCGCCTCGATCCCCGCGTCGTCGACGATCTTCTCGTACGGGTTGTTGATCTGCTTGGGCAGGAAGGCGAGCTTCAGCCCCTTCTTCAGCGCAGCGCCCGGATCGGCCTTCGCCGTGGCCCCGGCCTTCGTGGACTCCTTGTCGGAACTGTCCTTCGTGGTGCCGGAACAGGCGCTGAGGGCGAGGGCGAGCGAGAGCGCGCCCGTGGCGGTGGCGACGGCGCGACGACCGGCGGCGGTGCGGAGCATCATGGCGGCGGTGTGCCTTTCGAGGAGTGCTTACGAGGACGAGGCGGAGGGGCGGGAGGGGGCGGGTCAGGGGCGGGTGCCGGCGGCGCGCCGGTGTCGTCGTTCGACCACGGTCGCGATGACGCGCGGGGTGAGGACGGACGCCACGAGGAGCAGCCCGGTCACGATGACCTGCACCTCGTTGGCGATGTCGTTGAGGGTCAGCAGGTTCTTCAGGACACCGATGAGCAGCACCCCGGCGACCGCGCCGAAGAGCGTGCCCTTTCCGCCGTCGAAGTCGATGCCGCCGAGCAGCACGGAGGCGATGACGAGCATTTCGAAGCCGAGCCCGTTGTCGGCTCGGGCACTCCCGTAGCGGAGGGTGAAGACGATCCCCGCGAAGGCGGAGAAGAGTCCGGTGACGACGAACAGCAGCAGCTTGATCCGCTTGACCCGGATGCCCGCGAAGTACGCGGCCTCCTCCTGCGCCCCGATCGCGAACAGCGAACGCCCCAGGCCGGTCGCGTGCAGCACGATCGCGGTGACCGCGGCCAGCACGATGAACAGCAGCACGGGGTAGGTGAGGAAGGTACCGGGCACCGTGGTGGTGTCGACGGCCCAGTCGGCGTACGTCTGCGGGAAGTCGGTCACCGCGTCGCTGCCGAGCGCCACCGAGGCCAGGCCCCGGTAGAGGGCGAGCGTACCGATGGTGACGGCCAGCGACGGGAGCCCGACCCTGGTGACCAGCCAGCCGTTGAGGAGCCCTCCGGCGACGCCCACCAGCAGCACCACCGGCACGATCGTCTCGAACGCCCACCCCGCGTCCCACAGCGCACCGGTCAGCGCACTGCCCAGGCCCAGCATCGAGGCCACCGACAGGTCGACCTGCCCGGCGACCACCAGCAGCGTCATCGGCAGTGCGATGAGGGCGACTTCCACGATGTCGTTGAACGCGAACGCGAGGTTCTCGCCGGAGCCGAAGCCGTCCGTGGTGGCGAGCCCGACGACGACGACCGCCACCAGGAGCGCCCCGACCGCACTGTCCCAGCGCAGCGCCAGGCCGCGCAGCGAACCCTTCGTCCTGGCCGGGCCCTTCGGAGCGGCCGGCACCGCCTTCTCGGTCTCAGGCGCCGTTGCCATGCCGGGCGCTCCTCTTCCTCAGTGCGGTGGTCATCCGCAGGTTCACTATTCGGTCGATGCTGATGGCCAGGAGGAGCAGCGCGCCGGTGATGGCGCCCTGCCAGAACGAGTCGACCTTCAGGACCACCAGCACGCTGCCGATGGTGGTGAGCAGCAGGGCGCCCAGCGCGGCGCCCCAGACCGTTCCGGTGCCGCCGGTGATGGCGACGCCGCCGACGACGACGGCGCTCACGACGGTCAGCTCCCAGCCGTGCGCGTTGTCCGCGACGACCGTGCCGAACCGGGCGAGCCACAGGGTGCCCGCGAAACCGGCGACGGCCCCCGAGAAGGCGTACGCGGCCAGGATCCGGCGCCGGATCGGCACCCCGGCGAGTACGGCGGCCTCCGGGCTCGACCCGATCGCGTACAGCTCGCGCCCCGAGCGGTAGCTGCGCAGGAAGTACGCGGTCGCCGCCAGCAGCACCACGGTGATCAGCGGCAGGTACGGCACGCCCAGCAGGCTCCCGCTGCCGAGGCCGAGGATCTGGTCGGGGACCTCGGCTGCGCCGATCTGGTCGCCCTGCGCCCACCAGTAGTCGACGCCCTGGATGATGTAGAGCATGCCGAGCGTGACGACGAGGGCCGGCACCTTGCCGAAGCTGACGAGCGCGCCGGAGACCAGCCCGCACACCACCCCGATGGCGATGCCCAGCAGCATGACGGTGAGCACGCCGTGGCCGGTCCCGGCGACGAACTTGCCGCAGGCGAAGGCCGAGAGCCCGACGACGGAGCCGACCGACAGGTCGATGTTGCGGGTGATCACGACGGCCGACTGGCCGACCGCGAGCAGCACCAGGATGGAGGAGTTGAGCAGCAGGTCCTTGATGCCCTGGTCGGACAGGAAGCGCGGATTGGCCAGGTAGGTGCCGAGGATCAGCAGGATCAGCGCCCCGGCGATGGAGATCTCGCGGGCCCGGAAGACGGTGTCCACGAGCGAGGCCGCGCTGCGGGCCGGCGCCTTCGGACCGCTGTCCGGCGGGCTTGCGACGGTGGTGGTCATGCCGCTGTCCTTTCACCGAGTCCGGTCGCCGCCGCCATGACCGTCTCCTCGGTGGCGTCCTCGCGTGGGAGTTCGGCGGCGAGCCGGCCCTCGTGCATGACGAGCACCCGGTCGGCCATGCCGATCACTTCGGGCAGGTCGGAGGAGATCATCAGCACGGCGAGCCCTTCGGCGGCCAGTGCGGAGAGCAGCCGGTGGACCTCGGCCTTGGTGCCGACGTCGATGCCCCGGGTCGGCTCGTCGACGATGAGCACGGAGGGTTCGGTCGCCAGCCACTTGGCCAGCACGACCTTCTGCTGGTTGCCGCCGGAGAGCACCCCGACGGTGTCGGCCAGCCGGTTGTACTTGAGCTGCAGGCGCAGCGCCCAGTCGGCGGCCCGGTCGTGCTCCAGGGCCCGGCTGACCAGCCCGCCGCGGCGCACCCTGCCGAGCCCGGTGAGGCCGATGTTGCGCTCGATCGACATCTCCATGACGAGGCCGCGCTGGCGGCGGTCCTCGGGTACGAGGGCGAGCCCGGCGGCCATCGCCGCGGTGGGCGAACCGGCGCGCAGCGCGGTGCCGTTCACCCGTACCTCGCCCGCGTCGGCGCGGTCGACGCCGAAGACGGCCTGTGCCACCTCGGTGCGGCCGGCCCCGACGAGCCCGGCCAGCGCGACGATCTCGCCCCGGCGTACCTCGAACGACACGTCGTGGAAGACGCCTTCCCGCGTCAGGCGCCGTACGGAGAGCGCGACTTCCCCGACGGCGGCGTCCTGCTTCGGGTAGAGGTCGTCGAGATCGCGGCCGACCATGCGCCGCACGAGACCGTCCTGGGTGAGCCCCTCCAGTGGCTCCGAGGAGATCCACCGGCCGTCGCGCAGGGTGGTGACGCGCTGGCACAGCTCGAATATCTCGTCCAGCCGGTGCGAGATGAACAGCACGGCCGCACCCTCGGCGCGCAGCGCCCGTACGACCGAGAACAGCCGGGCCGTCTCGCTGCCGGTGAGCGCGGCGGTCGGCTCGTCCATGATCAGGACGCGGGCCTCGAAGGAGAGCGCCTTGGCGATCTCCACGATCTGCTGGTCGGCGATGGACAGTCCGCGGGCCGGCCGGTCGGGGGCCAGATCGACACCGAGCCGGCGCATCAGAGCCCCGGTCGTTTCGTGCACGGCCCTGCGGTCGATCCGGCCGAGGGAACGCCGGGGCTGACGCCCCATGAAGATGTTCTCCGCGATCGACAGATCGGGGAAGAGCGTCGGCTCCTGGTAGATGACGGCGATTCCGGCGTCGCGGGCGGCGGCGGGGCCGTTGAAGACGACGGGCTTGCCGTCGAGCAGCACGACACCGTTGTCAGGGCGGTGCACCCCGGCGAGTGCCTTGATGAGGGTGGACTTTCCCGCGCCGTTCTCCCCGGCGAGTGCGTGCGCCTCACCGGGGAAGAGTTCGAGGGACACGTCCTGCAGGGCCCGTACGGCACCGAAGGATTTGCTCACACCCTTCAGCGCCAGCACCGGGGCCGGCTCCGGGGCCGAGTCCGGGCCCTTGGCGGACTTGTTCATGAGGGGCTCCTGAGCGGTGGACCGAGCCGGCGGAAGGCCGTAGGGGCCCACACGTCGTGAAAGGTTTCAATCGGGCTCCTCGGAAGCTAGACGGGGTGCGTGCGCGTAGTCAATGGGTGCGCCGTGGGAATCTGCTCAGGTTGGGGGGAGGCGTGAAGGGGAAATGGCCGCCGCCGGCTCGCGGGGGCGCGGATCCTCGACGGGGCCTTGATGAGACGGAAGTTCGCCGCTGTGGTGAATCGATTCACATACGTGGTTGGTGCTCGCGCGGGACATACGCGGGTTCCGGTGCGGCCGCGAGTGCGGCGTCCCCCTGTCACCGCACCCGTCGGCCGGGTGCCAACGGGCCGGCCGATGTGGGTGGGTGCGCCGGTGTCAGCGGGCGAGCCGGCCGAGGAGGGAACCGGCGGCCGTGATGCCGACGGCGGCGGCGAAGGCCAGCACCCCGAAGTCCAGGCCGAGATGGGAGGGAGTGCCGATGAGCAGCCCGCGCAGTGCGTCGACCTGGTAGCTCAGGGGGTTCACCTTGCTGATCGCCTGGAGCCAGCCGGGCATCAGGGCGACGGGGTAGAGCGCGTTGGAGGCGAAGAAGAGCGGCATCGTGATGGCCTGGCCGATGCCCATCAGCCGGTCCCGGGTGAGCACGATCCCGGCGATCGACATCGACAGGCAGGAGAAGAACGCCGAACCGAGCACCACGACCACGGCCACACCGAGCAGATGCAGCGGGTTCCAGCTCATGCCGACGCCGAGCAGCGCGGCGATCACGATGACGACGACGGCCTGGATCACGGCCTTCACGCCGGCGGCGAACGCCTTGCCGGTCACGAGGGCCGAGCGCGGGGTCGGGGTGACCATGAGTTTGGTGAGGACGCCGGAGTCGCGCTCCCAGATGATCATGATGCCGTAGAAGATCGCGATGAACATGGCCGACTGGGCGATGATCCCGGGCGCCAGGAAGTCGAGATAGGGGACGCCGCCGGTGGGGATGGCGTGGATGCGGGAGAACGTCGTACCGAAGATCAGCAGCCAGAGCGCGGGCTGGACGGCGCGGGTGTAGATCTCGGTCCGGTCGTGCATCAGCTTCTGCAGTTCGACGGCGCACATCGCGCCGACCCGGGCCGGTACGACCCGCCAGCCGGTGCGCGGCGGTGGCGGGGTGAGCAGCAGGGCGAAGCGCGGATCGGGCTCAGCCGCGCCGGGTTGCGGTGCGACGGGTGCGGCGGACATCGTTGAACGCTCCCTTCTCCGCCTCGGACCCGGGGTCGTCCAGGCCGCTTCCGGAGTGGTGCCGGAAGACGTCCTCCAGGGACGGCGGCGGGGCGGCGGGTTCGCCGGATTCCCGGCGGTGGGCGACCAGTTCGCCCTTCAGCTCGGCGGGGGTGCCGAGTGCGCGGAGCCTGCCGAGGTGCATCAGGGCGAGCCGGTCGCAGCGGCGGTCGGCCTCGTCCATGGAGTGCGTGGTCACCAGGACGGTCATCCCGGTGCCGGTCCGGATCTCGTTGATGCGGTCCCAGACGCTGTCCCGGGCGATCGGGTCCAGGCCGATCGTCGGCTCGTCCAGGATCAGCAGCCGGGGCGCGCTGACGAGGGCCTGGGCCAGTTCGAGGCGGCGGACCATGCCGCCGGAGTACGTGGCGGCGAGCCGGCCCGCGACATCGCCCAGCCCGACGGCGTCCAGGGCCTGGGCGACCCGTGCCGCGCGCTCACGGCGCGGCACGTCGTACACCCGGGCGAACAGCTGGACGTTCTCCAGGCCGGTGAGCCCGGCGTCGGCCGACAACTGCTGCGGTACGTAGCCGAGCAGGCGCCGCACCGCCATCCGCTCCCGGGCCGCGTCGTGGCCGAACACCTCGACGACCCCGCTCGGCACGGGCAGCAGGGTGGTGATGGCGCGCATCGTGGTGGTCTTGCCCGCGCCGTTCGGGCCGAGCAGCCCGAACACCTCCCCGGGCCGGACCAGCAGGTCCAGGCCGTCGACGGCCCTGGAGTCGCCGAAGCTGTAGGTCAGGCCGGTGCACCGGACGGCGGGTACGGCTTCTGTGGTCACTCGGTCTCATCCCCCTCACGCATGGAAGCGGCGAGTCGGTGCAGGGCCGGGAGCGCGGCGGTGAGCGCCGCACGGTCCTCGGCGTCCAGCCCGGCCAGATGGCGGCGGAAGAGCGCCGCACGGCGGGCGTGCCACTCATGCAGCGTCTCCGCCCCGGCGGGGGTGGGGTACAGCAGCGCCGCGCGGCCGTCCCCGGGGTCCTTCTCCCGCCGCAGCAGCCCCTCGGCGACCAGATGGTTGACCAGCGTGCTGACCGAGTTGGCCGCCAGGCAGAGGCTCCGTGCGGCCGTCGAGACGCGTACGCCGGGCTCACCGACCACCAGCCGCAACAGCTCGGCGTGCGCCCCGCGCAGCCGGGGAGCGGACAGCCCGCTCCACAGCCTGCGCCGGGCGAGCCGCTGGATACGGGGCAGAAGTCCGGCGAGTTCGTCGGACAGCTCACTCGTCTTCACCGCTCCATTTTAGCTCTGCATACGAACTAAGTCATCGGCTGCGGGCCCCGTCGAGGAACCGGCTCCGCGCCCGCCGACCGCGCGTCCGGCCGCGCGTCAGGCCTTACGCCGTCACTACGCGGGGCCCGCTAGCGTCTTTCGCCTGATCCGAACAAGAGGCCTCGGCACCCCTCCGACCAGCAAAAAGGCCCTCCCGGTGGGAGGGCCCGACATCGGCTGGGCTGAAGCGCCCCCGGCAGGACTCGAACCTGCGGCCAAGCGCTTAGAAGGCGCCTGCTCTATCCACTGAGCTACGGGGGCCGGGTGGTGGACTCGGTGACCTGGAGCCCTGGGACCCGGGCGGTCCGTGACCTGCCGGGACAAGGATAGGGCTCCGATCGCCTGGACCCGGTTGCTTCACCTGCGTGGCACGATGTGGAGGTTCGGTGAAGCGAAACGATAATCGCAGGTAGGTGCGATTCATGCATAGCTTTTGGCGCCTCACGCCCCGGGCGTTGTGCACTCGTTATGCCTGCGCCCCACTCGTCCCCTCTGTCCTGAGGAGGAACCGCCGCGCAGAGGGGGCTATACGCTTCAAAAAGGCGCCAAAATTGGGCATTCTTCGCATGTGGTGACCTTGGACGTACGGCCTCAGCTCATCGACGCACTTTCCGCCCTGCGCGACCGTGTCGCTGCCGTGCGTCTTCCACTCCCGCTGCCGGGCGCTCCACGCGCCAGGCAGACCCGGATCGAGCTGCTCGCCCAGCTCGACGACTATCTGCTGCCCCGCCTCAAGGACCCCGAGGCACCCCTGCTCGCGGTCATCGGCGGATCCACCGGCGCCGGCAAGTCGACGCTCGTCAACTCCCTGGTGGGGCGCCGGGTCAGCGAGGCCGGGGTGCTCCGGCCGACCACCCGCACCCCGGTACTGGTCTGCCATCCGGACGATCATCACTGGTTCGCGGACATCCGGGTGCTCCCGCAGCTGACCCGGGTCTGGCTCTCGCCCGAGGAGTCCGCCAACCCCGGCCAGTGCGACGACCTCGAAGGACCCGACGGGCACGCGGCCGAGGAAGGGACCGCGCTCCGCGTCGAGACCGCCGCCGGGCTGCCGCGCGGGCTCGCCCTGCTGGACGCCCCCGACATCGACTCGCTCGTCGTGCGCAACCGGGTGCTGGCCGCCGAACTCGTCTGCGCCGCCGACGTCTGGGTGATGGTGACCACCGCCGCCCGCTACGCCGACGCCGTGCCCTGGCACCTGCTGCGCACCGCCAAGGAGTACGACGCCTCGCTCGTCACCGTCCTGGACCGGGTGCCGCACCAGGTGATCGCCGAGGTGTCGCGGCAGTACGGGGCGCTGCTCACCAAGGCCGGTCTCGGCGAGGTGCCCCGCTTCACCATCCCCGAGCTGCCCGAGTCGGCGGGCGGCGGCAGCGGGCTGCTGCCCACCACGGCGGTCGCCCCGCTGCGCGCCTGGCTCACCCACCGCGCCCAGGACCCGGCGGCCCGTCAGCAGGCGGTCGGACGTACGGCGGCCGGGGTCATCGACTCACTCGACGTCCGGCTGCCCGCGCTCGCCGGGGCCGTCGCGGCCCAGTACGCGGCCGCCGTGCGGCTGACCGGGGTGGTCGAGGACGCGTACCGCAAGGAGGGCGCACGGGTCCGGCGGCGGCTGCAGAACGGCGGCGCGCTGGCCGGCGACGCCCGCACCCGGTGGCGCGGCTACCCGCTGTACAGCACCACGGAGGAAGTCCTCGAAGCCCTGGTGGAGAGCCTCGCCGCACTCCTGGAGTGCGCGGTGGCGGCCGCCGACGAACAGATCCGGACGACCTGGCGCCGGGAGCCCGCAGCGGCGGTGTTCGGCTTCGAGACGGTCGGCCGGGAAGAGGGCGGCTGGGGCCCGCCGGAAGACATCCGGGGCCGGATCGCCATGACCGTACGGCGCTGGCGCAGGGTCCTGGAGGAGCTGGCCGAGGAGGAGGTGCGCCTCATGGAACGCAACGCCGCGCCCGACGCGGAGACCGTCACCACCCTGCTCGCCGCCGCCCTGCTCGGCGGCCGCCGGGCCCGTAACGCCGGCGAGCAGCTGGCCGAACGCATCGGCGCCCAGGGCGCGCTGAGGCTGTGCGACAAGGGCGGGGCACTGCTCACCAGCTATCTCGACCAGGTGCTGGGCGGCGAGCGCGACCGGCGCCTCGCCCCGCTGGACGCACTCGACGTGGCACCCGAGCCGCAGGCCGAACTGATCGCGGCGCTGTCCGTACTGCAGAAGGAGAGGTGGCAGCGATGACTGCCGTCACTGACGAGGGTCCGGGCCGGGGACAAGGACCGCAGCAGGAGCCGGAGCCGGAGTTGCGGCCGGAGTCGGGTCCGCAGCCGGGGCGCCGCCCGGACGAGGAGGCGGCCCACAGCGAGAACCGGGCGGGCGACCAGGCCGAGGACCGGCCGAGCGGGCGCGGGAAGGACCGGGCGAAGGACCGGTCGAGCGAGCGGGCGAAGGATGGAGCCGAGGAGCGCGGCCGGCCGGGCGGCGGCTGGGACGACGGCCTCATCGCCCGTCGCGCCGCCGCCGGGGCCGCCCCCCGGCAGGCGCCGGAAGCCGCCCCGGACGAGGACGCCCGCCCCCAGGTCGAGGCGTACGTCCCCTCCGGCAGCCCGCTCAGCCCCCGGCTGGACGCACTGCGCGAACTCGTCGGGCTCTCCAGGGCCCGGCTCGACCGGGCCGACCTCGTGGAGGCGGGCCGGGTGCTCGACGAGGCGGCCGCCCGGCAGCGGCTCTCGTCGCGGCACACCGTCGTCGCCATCGCCGGAGCCAGCGGCAGCGGCAAGTCGACGCTCTTCAACTCCCTGGCGGGCGCACAGATCTCCGAGGCCGGGCTGCGCAGGCCGACCACCGCCGCGCCCATCGCCTGCTCGTGGACGGACGGCGCCGCGGGGCTGCTGGACCGGCTGGCCATCCCGGGGCGGCTCAGGCGCCGCCCGCAGCCGGGCGGCGCGGGGGCCGACGAGGCGCTCCAGGGGCTCGTCCTGGTCGACCTGCCCGACCACGACTCGGCGGCGGCCGGACACCGGGAACAGGTGGACCGGGTACTGGCGCTGGTCGACGCGGTGGTCTGGGTCGTGGACCCGGAGAAGTACGCGGACGCCGCACTGCACGAGCGCTACCTGCGGCCGCTCGCCGGGCACGCCGAGGTCACCTTCGTCGTCCTCAACCAGATCGACCGGCTGCCGGGCGAGGCCGCCGACCAGGTCCTGGACGACCTGCGCCGGCTGCTCGACGAGGACGGCATGGCCCTGGGCGAACACGGCGAACCGGGCGCCACCGTCCTGTCCCTGTCCGCGCTCACCGGCGACGGGGTCGGCGAACTGCGTGAACTCCTGGGCCGGTTCGTCCAGGAGCGCTCGGCCGCGACGCGCCGCCTCTCCGCCGATGTGGACGCCGCCGCCGCCAGGCTGCGCCCGGTGTACGTGGCCGAGGGGCGCACCGGGCTGGGGGAGCGGGCCCGGGAGGAGTTCGCCGGCCGGCTCGCGGAAGCCGTCGGCGCCGCCGCGGCGGGCCAGGCGGCGGAGCGCGAATGGCGCCGCAACGCGGGCCGGGCGTGCGGGACGCCGTGGCTGCGCCTGTGGCGCTGGTACGAGTCCACCAGGCAGCCCCGGCTCCTGGACCGGACGGCGCTCACCGCACCGCCCGAGGAACAGCTCACCGCACGTCAGCGCGTCGAGCAGGCGGTGCGCACGGTCGCGGACGAGGCCGTGGACGGGCTGCCGGGACCGTGGGCGCAAGCGGTGCGCGAGGCCGCTGTGCACGGGGCGCAGGGGCTGCCCGAGGCCCTCGACGAGCTGGCCGAGCGCGCCGGCGCCGCGCCGGTGAAGGGCGCGGAGAACGACGGCGGCGAGCCGGCGGAACCCGGGGCGCGGGCCGGGGCGCACCGGGGGCGGGCCGGTGTCAGGCCGCCCCGCCCGGCCTGGTGGCCCGCGGCCGTGCTGGCGCAGGTGGCGATGACGCTGCTGCAGATCTTCGGCGGCCTGTGGCTGATCGGCCAGATCGTCGGCGTACTCGAACCGGGGCTCCTGACGCCCGCCCTGGTGATGCTGGCGGGGATCGTCGGCGGTCCGCTGGTGGAGTGGTCGTGCGCGGCGGCGGCCCGGGGGCCCGCGCGGCGGTACGGCCAGGAGGCCGAACGCCGGCTGCGCGAGGCGGCGGCCGCCTGCGGCCGGGCCCGGGTGCTCGATCCGGTGTCGGCGGAACTGGTGCGCTATCGAGAGGTGCGCGAGCGCTTTGTGGCGGTGACGGAGTTTTCCACAACGGGCCGTTAGTCCACAGGCGCCCGCAGGAATTCCGCCTCCCCTTCAGCATGGGATCAGTGACCGGACGCAAGGACGCGGTCACTGAATCCAGTGCGAGGGGGAGGCGGAGTCATGAACGAGACCTTGGTGACGCTGGTGGGCAATGCGGCCACCGGTGTGGAGTTCCGGGAGACCGCGAGCGGCGGAATGGCGCGATTCCGGTTCGCGGTGACGCCGCGACGGTGGGACCGGGGGAAACAGCTCTGGGCGGACGGGCACACCAGCTTCTACACCGTGTGGGCGTGGCGGGCCCTGGCGTCGAATCTGACCGGTTCCGTTTCCGTGGGGGAACCCCTGGTGGTGCACGGCAGGCTGAAGGTGCGTGAGGAGGAACGGGACGGGCAGCGGCGGACGTTCGTGGACATCGAGGCGACGGCGGTGGGCCACGATCTGACCAGGGGGACGTCGGCCTTCCGGCGGGTGGTCAGGGCCGAGCCGGGGCTGGTGTCGCGCACCGGCGGCGCGGATGCGGCCGAGCCGGACCGGTGGGCGGTGCGCGAGGCGTCAGGGCGGGACCGGCCGGCGGCGCCACCGCCGAGGGAACGGGGCGAGCAGCCGGGCGAGTCGGACCGGGCGGATCAGCGGGAGGAGCCCGCTGATCAGCCTGATCAGCGTGACGAACAGGCGAATCGGCAGGATCGGCCTGAACAGACGGGGTGGCAAGCCGATCAGCTGGATCAACTGGACCAGTTGGATCAGTTGGGCCGGGCGGAGCAGCCGGATCAGTTGGACCGGGCGGATCAGCCGGAGCGGGTGAAGGCCCAGGATCGGGCGGAGCGTCCGGCGGCCGGGCGGCGGGTGGTTCGCCGGAAACGCGGGACCGAACTCGTCTCCGCACCATGACCGGCCGGCGCCGGCCGGGGCCGAACGCGGGCCAACCACCTCTGGCCCAAGCGTTACCGGGGATAACGATTCCGAGTCGGAATGGTTATCCGAGGGTATGACGGGGGACTGTGCTTCGCTTCTTACTTAGGATTTCCCAGTACTCACAGGGCACTTGAGTCGGCAGGCGGGACATTCCCCACACGCGCACCAGGCGCGAGGGTCTCGCCCGGAGGGGAATTCTGTGTTTTTTGCTTCTTCAGCGACCGCCTCGTCATCCGTGACGACGGTCAATTCCCGACGGTTCCGGGGCATATCCCGCCTGGCGGCGTCGGTGGTGGCATCCGGTCTGGTCATCGCCGGCACCCTCGCCGGCGCGGGCGGCGCGGCTGCCGACGAGGCGCCGCAGCACCAGGGCGGCGCGAGCGCGGTACTGGACGGGTTGAAGACGTACGACGTCGCGGTGCTGCACGCGGACGGCAAGGACCAGAAGCTGCCGGCGGGTCTCTTCGAGATGACCGTCGACGGCGGCGGCAAGCTCAAGACGTACTGCATCGACATCCACAACCCCACCCAGGACCAGGCGAAGTACCTGGAGACCCCCTGGGCCCAGACCTCGCTGGGCGGCAACAAGAACGCGGGCCGGATCCGCTGGATCCTGGAGCACTCCTACCCGCAGGTCGATGACCTCTCGGCACTGGCCGAGGCGGCGGGCACCGGGCCGCTCACCGAGAAGACCGCGGCGGCGGGTACCCAGGTCGCCATCTGGCGCTTCTCGGACAACGCCGACGTCGACGCCTCGGACCGCCAGGCGGAGAAGCTCGCCGACTGGCTGCAGAAGTCCGCGACCGACACGGCCGAGCCCAAGGCGTCCCTCTCCCTGGACTCCGCCGCGGTGTCCGGCCGGTCCGGTGAGCTGCTGGGCCCGGTCACCGTCCGCACCAACGCCGGCCAGGTCTCGGTGGCCCCGCCCGCCGACTCCGCCAGCGGCGTCAAGGTCACCGACAAGAAGGGCAAGGCCGTCACCACCGCGGCCAACGGCTCCGAGCTCTACTTCGACGTCCCGTCCGGTGCCGCCGACGGTTCGGCCGCACTGACCGTCCAGGCCACCACCTCGGTGCCCGTCGGCCGGGCCTTCGCCGGGGTGACCAGGAGCCAGACCCAGATCCTGGCCGGCTCCAGCGAGTCCACGGTCTCCGCGAGCGCCACGGCGACCTGGGCCAAGAAGGGCGCGATGCCCGCGCTCACCGCGAAGAAGAACTGCGCCAAGGGCGGCGTGGACGTCACCGCGAGCAACAAGGGCGACGAGGCCTTCACCTTCGAGCTGGCCGGGGCGAAGCACACCGTCGCGGCGGGCAAGTCCGCGACCGTGACCGTGCCGGTCGCCGAGGACCAGGCGTACGACTTCACGATCACCGGGCCGGGCGGTTTCAGCAGGACGTTCACCGGCGTGCTGGACTGCGAGACCAGCGGCAGCACCGCGACCACCACCGGCGGCCTCGACACCCAGACCGTCGACCAGCCCAACACGACCACCGCCACCGCGGGCGGCAGCTCCACGGGCGCCGAGGGCAACCTCGCGGAGACCGGAAGCTCCAACGCCACCCCCGTCATCGCGGGAATCGCGATCGGCCTCGTCGTCATCGGCGGCGGCGCGGTCTTCTTCCTCCGCCGGCGCAAGGGACAGACCTCCGGCGAGTGACGAGCGGCAGGCACACGGTGACGATGTGCTGATGACAGCCCCGGGACGCGGCCGCGACCCGGGGCTGTCGCGTACCGGGGGGCCGGGCCGGGCCGTTGCCGGGGCCGGGAAGGTGTGCACCGCGGGCAGTACTGGTTTCCATCCGGGTACGGACGTCAGGCAAGATGGGTGTATCTGCCCACTCATCGATTGCCGGACGGTTTCTCTTGGCTGAGTACATCTACACGATGCGCAAGACACGCAAGGCGCACGGCGACAAGGTCATCCTTGACGACGTCACGCTGAGCTTCCTGCCCGGCGCGAAGATCGGTGTGGTGGGTCCCAACGGTGCCGGTAAGTCCACGGTGCTGAAGATCATGGCGGGCCTGGAGCAGCCGTCCAACGGTGACGCCTTCCTGTCGCCCGGGTTCAGTGTCGGCATCCTCATGCAGGAGCCCCACCTCGACGAGTCGAAGACCGTGCTGCAGAACGTGCAGGACGGCGCCGCCGAGATCATGGGCAAGCTGAAGCGGTTCAACGAGGTCGCCGAGGAAATGGCGACCGACTACACCGACGCGCTCATGGACGAGATGGGCAAGCTCCAGGAGGACCTGGACCACGCCAACGCGTGGGACCTGGACGCCCAGCTGGAGCAGGCCATGGACGCCCTGGGCTGCCCGCCCGGCGACTGGCCCGTCGTCAACCTCTCCGGTGGCGAGAAGCGCCGGGTCGCGCTCTGCAAGCTGCTCATCGAGGCGCCGGACCTGCTGCTGCTCGACGAGCCCACCAACCACCTGGACGCCGAGTCGGTGAACTGGCTGGAGCAGCACCTCTCGAAGTACGCGGGCGCCGTGGTGGCCGTGACCCACGACCGGTACTTCCTGAACAACGTCGCCGAGTGGATCCTCGAACTCGACCGCGGCCGCGCCATCCCCTACGAGGGCAACTACTCCACGTACCTGGAGAAGAAGGCCACCCGCCTCAAGGTCGAGGGCCGCAAGGACGAGAAGCGCCAGAAGCGCCTCAAGGAGGAGCTGGAGTGGGTCCGCTCCAACGCCAAGGGCCGCCAGACCAAGTCCAAGGCACGTCTCGCCCGGTACGAGGAGATGGCGGCCGAGGCGGACAAGATGCGGAAGCTGGACTTCGAGGAGATCCAGATCCCGCCGGGCCCGCGGCTCGGTTCCATCGTGGTCGAGGTCGAGAACCTCTCGAAGGCCTTCGGTGACAAGGTCCTCATCGACGACCTGTCGTTCACGCTGCCGCGCAACGGCATCGTCGGCATCATCGGCCCGAACGGCGCGGGCAAGACCACGCTGTTCAAGATGATCCAGGGCCTGGAGACGCCGGACGCCGGCTCCATCAAGGTCGGCGACACGGTCAAGATCTCCTACGTCGACCAGTCCCGCGCCAGCATCGACCCGAAGAAGACCCTCTGGGCCGTCGTGTCGGACGAGCTGGACTACATCAACGTCGGCCAGGTCGAGATGCCCTCGCGGGCGTACGTCTCCGCGTTCGGCTTCAAGGGCCCGGACCAGCAGAAGCCGGCCGGTGTGCTCTCCGGTGGTGAGCGCAACCGCCTCAACCTGGCGCTGACGCTCAAGGAGGGCGGCAACCTGCTGCTCCTCGACGAGCCCACCAACGACCTCGACGTCGAGACCCTCTCTTCGCTGGAGAACGCACTCCTGGAGTTCCCGGGTGCGGCCGTGGTCATCTCCCACGACCGCTGGTTCCTGGACCGCGTCGCCACGCACATCCTGGCGTACGAGGGCGACTCCAAGTGGTACTGGTTCGAGGGCAACTTCGAGTCGTACGAGAAGAACAAGGTCGAGCGCCTCGGTGCGGACGCGGCCCGTCCGCACCGTGCCACGTACAAGAAGCTCACGCGAGGCTGATCGTCTTGGCACGTCACATCTACAGCTGCCCGCTGCGCTGGTCGGACATGGACGCCTTCGGCCACGTCAACAACGTGGTCTTCCTCCGCTACCTGGAGGAGGCGCGCATCGACTTCATGTTCCGGCTGGCGCCGGGGGACGGCTCGCCGTCGTTCGCGGGCGGCTCCGTCGTCGCCCGGCACGAGATCGACTACGTCCGGCCGCTGGTCCACCGGCACACGCCGGTGACCGTCGAGTCCTGGGTCACGAAGATCGGTGCCGCGTCGCTGACGATCGCCTACGAGATCAAGGACCCCGATCAGGTCTACGTACGGGCGTCGACCATCGTCGTGCCGTACGACCTGGCCGAGGAACGACCGCGGCGGATCTCCGCCGAGGAGAAGCTCTTCCTCCAGAAGTACCTGGCCGAGGAGCCCGCCGCGGCATGAGCGTGCCCGTTCAGTCGCTGCTGTTCGCCGACGCGAGGGAGGCCGCGGATCTCGCGGCCTTCCTCGGCCGGCTGCTCCACTACGACCGGGCCGCCGCCGTGCGCCTCCAGGCGGGCGGCGGGGCGCTCGCCGTGTTCGGCCGGCCCCCGTCGTTCGAGGTCCTGGCGATCCGGGCGGTGCGGCTCGCGGACACCCATGACTTCGACGTCACGGTGTCGGCCGGTGAGCTGCTCGAATCGCTGGAAACCGAGGGGCCGGACGCCGGCGCGGGAGCACTGCCCCAGCCGGTGACCGGACCGCCGTGGACGGGCGTGCTGCCCCCGCGCGGCGGCTGGCAGGAGTGCGACGGCCTGCCGGACCCCGTCGACCTGCGCGCGGCGCTGACCGCCGCCGTGGCGGAATTCCGGGCGCGCGACGAGGCGCTCCCCGAGGACCGGCGTACGCGGGCGGAACGGGACCTCATCGGACGCGACATCTGGTCCCGGACCATCGGAGGCACCGAGCTCCCGCTGCGCGCCGTGCACGCGGCGCAGGCCCTCGGCTTCCTCCGGTCCGCGCCGGACTTCCCCGTCGCGCTGCTCACGGCGGGGTCGTGGCTGCGGCTGCGCACCCCGTTCGGCGCGGTCGCCCTGCGGCGCGCCGGTGCGGGGGGCGGCCTGGGGATGCTCGGCCTCTCCGTGGGCGGCCAGTAGCGCTTCGTCAGGTTCCGGCCGGGCCGTCGGATCAGGCCCGATCCGAGCCCGGGTCCGATTCCGGGGCCGGATCCGCGTTCCGTCCGGCCGGGGTGTCCGGGCGCGGGCTGTCCGGCCAGACGCCGATGTGGTCCTGTTCCAGCTCCAGCATCACGCGGTGCTCCATGCCCAGCGACTCCGTGTAGTCCGCGGGCAGTTGCAGCCGGCCCGCCCGGTCGAGCATCGCGTACTCGCGTGCCACCTGGGACTCCTGGCCCGTCGCCGCGTCGACCTCGGTACGGCGCAGCACCTCGAACGAGGTGCGGCCGTCACGGATGGCGACCGTGCGGCGGACCTCGTTCGCGACCGCCTGGTCGTGCGTGACGATCACGATCGTCGTGCCCAACTCCTCGTTGGCGCGGCGGAAGGCCGCGAAGACCTGCTCGCCGGTGGCCGAGTCCAGCTCACCCGTCGGCTCGTCCGCGAGCAGCACCGAGGGGGAGTTGGCCAGCGACACCGCGATCGCCACCCGCTGCTGCTGCCCGCCCGACATCTGCTGCGGGCGCCGGTCGCGGCAGTCCGCCACCTCCAGCATCGCGAGCAACGACTCGGCGCGCGCGGCCCGTTCACGATTGCGCCCACGGCCGCGCAGCTGCATCGGCAGCGTGACGTTCTGGATCGCCGTCAGATAGGGCAGGAGATTGCGGGAGGTCTGCTGCCAGACGAACCCGACGACGTCCCGCCGGTAGCGCAGCCGCTCCTTCTGCCCCATCGACAGCAGATCGCAGCCCGCCACCTTCGCCGCCCCGGCCGTGGGCACGTCCAGGCCCGCCAGGATGTTCATCAGCGTCGACTTGCCGCTCCCGGACGCGCCGACCAGCGCCAGCAACTCACCCTCCTCGACCAGCAGATCGAGACCCTGAAGGGCCTGCACCTCCACCCCGTCCGTGGTGAAGATGCGCACCAGCCGGTCGCAGGAGATCAGCGCGTCGTGCCCGTACGAGGGCCGGTCGCGGCGTGCGGCGGCCCGCTGTTCGAGCTCCGCCAGTGTGGAATCGGTCGACGGCGTCGTCATCGGGAGTCTCCTGCCCTGAGTTCGGTGATCGAGCCGCGGCGGCCGGTCCACCAGGCCTGTACACCGGCCACCGCGGCGGTGAGGACGATCACGCCGATCGCCGGCAGGACCATGGACCACGGATCCGCCCGCAGCGGTGCCTCGTCGAGCGGACCGGAGCCCGCGGCGGTCGCGAGTGCGAGGTGCGCCAGATCGACGCCGGGTGCCAGCAGCGCGATGGTGGCCCGGCCGACGAGCAGGCCGCCCGCGGCGGCCAGCAGCGCCTGCGGCATGGCCTCGTAGCCCAGCAGGCGTCCGCCCTGCCGGGTGCCGATGCCCATGGTGCGCAGCCGCGCCAGCAGCGTGGTGCGCTCGGGCGCTGTCCGGAGCAGCGAGAGGAGCACGGCGAGCAGGGCGTAGCCCGCGCCGGCCGCGATCGCCGCCGTGTAGATCCGCTCGGCGCCCACCTGCATGGGGGTGTCCACATAGGCGGCGCGCGCCTCGGAGCGCAGCCGCACGGTGAGGTTCTTGTCCGCGTGGTGGGCCGCAGCGCGCAGCGCCTTCGCGTCCAGCCGGTCGCCGGTGAGCAGCAGCGCGGTGGTCTGCCGGTGGGTGAGGGCGGCGGCGTCGACGACCATGAAGGAGGTGTCGGTGACGGCGGGCGTGTGCGCCACCGTGCCCGCCACCCGGACCTTGAAGTCCCCGGCCATCGACTGGAGATCGCGCG
Organism: Streptomyces sp. 840.1; assembly: GCF_003751445.1. NCBI lineage: Bacteria > Bacillati > Actinomycetota > Actinomycetes > Kitasatosporales > Streptomycetaceae > Streptomyces > Streptomyces sp. 840.1. The sequence continues at coordinate 3,747,389 of NZ_RJUU01000001.1, forward strand.
GCCGTTCCCCGAGCCGCTCGGCTACGGACGGCGAGGCGAGGACGGGCAGCACCCGGTCCCTGGAGGGCATCGTGCCCTCCGGCGTCTTCGGGCCGGTGTACGTCAGCCTGTCGGCGGAGAAGGCACCGATTCCGGTGGACCGTGCCAGCCGGGCGTAGGTGACCGGGTCGACGCCGATCAGGGTGGTGCCCTGCGCGTCCTCGAAGCCGTGCTCGGGCGGCGGCAGCGAGACGCCGTACTCGATCTGCACGCGCGCCACCTCCCGTACGCCGTCGGCCCCGGACACCGTCCGTGCCAGGGCGTCCGACAGCGGCGCGGAGTCGGCCTGGCCGCTGATCCGGGCGTCCGCGCCGGTCGCGAGGACCGCCGCGGTGTCCCGGGCGGTCGCGACCCCCGCGAGGACCGAGCCGCCGAACGCCGCCGTCGTCAGCGCGACCAGCAGCGCGAGCAGCGGCAGCGTCCCGGCGGCCGAGGAGCGCCCGGCACGGGCCAGCGCCAGGAAGCCGATGGCGCCGCGCAGCCGCGCCACGGAACGCAGCGCGAACCGCAGCGGCAGCGGGTAGAGCCGGACGAGGACCAGGGCCGCGATCAGCGCGACCAGCACGGGGGCCGCGCTGACCAGGAGGTCGGTGCCGCCTTCGCCGCCGGTACCGCGCCTGCGCAGGGCGACCACCGCGCCGACGGCCAGCACCAGCAGGGTCAGTTCGGCGACGGTACGCCGCGGGGAGGGCCGGACGCTCACCAGGTCCTCGCGGCCGCCGTGCAGACTCGGTCTGCGGTGCAGCAGCACGGTACGGACCGGAAGCGCGGCGCAGACCAGCGCGCCGACCGCCGCCGCGCCGGCGGCCGAGGGCCACAGCCGGCCCCCGTCGGTCACCAGCACCGCGAGCAGCAGCCCGAGCGCGGCGGCGGGCACGGCCGTCACCGCGGTCTCGGCGAGCAGCCGGCCCCCGATGGACCGCAGCGAGCCGCCACGGGCCCGGAGCAGGGCGAGTTCGTCGTGGCGGCGGCCGGCGATCAGCCCGCCCGTCATCAGCAGCACGATGGCGGCGACGGCCCCGATACCGACGGCGGCGACGGTGACGACAGGGCGGATCGCCTGCCGCATCCCCTCGTACGCGCTCACGATCTCGTCCAGGTCGGTCGTCACCGTCGCGGTCGCACCGGCCGAGGCGCGCACCTTCAGCAGCCCGGGGCCGCCCTCCAGGGAGGCCACGGACGAGCGGAGCCGGTCCACGTCCAGGGTGGTCAGCCGCGATACGTCCGGCATGATCCGCCAGTACGCCTCCGGCTGGCCCGTCGTCGCGAGCAGCGCCGGCGCCGCGTCCGGGGGCAGCAGCAGCGCCGCCGTCCAGTAGTAACGCGGCTCGGTCCTGGTCGGTTTGGCCACCAGCGACGGGGTGCGCAGCAGCTGCTCGGCCGACCAGTAGGCGGCCCCGGGGCGCAGCGGGCGGACGATGCCGGTGATCCGTACCGTGAACTGCCCGCCCCTGGCGACCGGGACGGAAACGGCCGAGCCCACCTTGAAGCGGAGCGCCTTCGCGGTCTCCTCGGTGACCGCCGCCTCGACCTCGTCGGTGGTGGCGGTGACCTGGCCGCGGACGGCCGGCCACCTGCCGGCGCGCAGTGTCGCGTGGTCGGGCAGCGCCGACTGTGTCGTGTACGTCAGCTCCGGGTCGATGCCGTACGGGCGGGGGAACCAGGGCTCCTGCGCGGGGATCGGGTCCGTCGTCCGGAGGCCGTACGCGGACTGGGCGGTGTCCGCCCGCAGCGGGCCGGGCAGTCCGGCCAGCAGCGTCCGGTGCACGGAGCCCACCGACGCGTCCCGCACCGCTTCCTCGCGCGCAGCCTCGGGCACCTCGAGCCCCGGCGGCTGGCTGCTGACCTCCAGGATGCTGCGCCTGGGGGAGGCGGCGCCGAGATCGTGGCGCAGCCCCTCGCCCTCGTACCGGTCGACGGCGCGCGGGAACGCAGCGGCCAGGAACGCCGTCAGCAGTACCAGCAGCCCGAGCGCGCAGGCCGCGCCGGGAGCGGTGCGCAGCCGGGTCCGTACCCAGGGCGCGCAGGCGGCCGTCGTGCGGAAGAACATCGAACGCGTGCTCATGTCAGTTGTCTCCCTGGTGGCGCAGCGAGATGGCCGGGTCGGTGCGCCGGAGCGCGAGGACCGCGACGATCAGCAGCGGCAGGGCGGCGAAGGCGGCGAGCAGCACCGCGATCTGTCCGGCGGGCAGTTGCACCGATACGGCGGGTACGGGCCGGGCGGCCTGTCCGGTCAGCACGATGAGCGGCACCACCGCCCGGGTCAGTACGGCCCCCAGGACCGCACCCACCAGCAGCCCGATGGCGATCAGCACCCCCTGCTCGGCGGCGATCATGCGGGCCAGCCGCCGGCGCGGCGCCCCCAGCGCGCGCAGGACGGCGAACTCCGCGGAGCGCTCGCGCCGCGAGCCGACCGCCGTCACGGCGAAGCCGACCCCGGCGAGCGCCGCAGCGACGACCGCCACCGCGAGCAGCGCGGACTGCGGGCCCGCCCCCAGCGGATCGCTCACCAGCTCGTCCGCGACCTCGTCCCGGACCTGCACCTGCGCCGGATCGGTGTCGGGCCGGGCGCGGAGCGCGGCCGCGACCTCGGCGCTGCGGCCGGGAGCGGTGCTCAGCCACCACTCGGTGGCGGTGAGCACGGCGCTGGGGCGTTGCGCGAACACCCCGCTGACGGCCCTGAGGTCGAGCAGCAGGGCGCCGCCGTCCCGGGCCGCCTGCGACTGCCCGGAGGACAACGAGGCGGAGGACAGCGAGGCGGCGGAGCCGGGGCCGGTCGTCGGGAGCGCGTGGACGGTCCGCACGATCTTCACCCGGACCGTCTCACCGGCCAGCGTCACGTCCACGCTCTGGCCGGTCCTCGCGCCGGAAGCCTTCAGGTAGGCGTCCGTCGCCACCCCGTTCAGCGTGGCCGCCGGGGGCCGGGCCGCAGTGATCCCGTCGGTGCTCTGGGCCGCCTGCCAGCGGAATCCGCCGGGCACCGGGACCGGCAGCTCGTCGCCGTCCCCGGTCACGGTCCGCAGCCCGCTCACGGTGAGCCGGTGCGACTCGTCCCGCCCGACCGGCTGGGCGCTGTCCAGCTCGAACCCGGTCACCGCCAGTCCGCCGGCCGGGTCCACCTTCAGCGAGAGCGGATGCGCCTTCCCGTCCACCGGCACGGAACCGGCGATCACCCGGTACGGAATGCCGTAGCGGTCCTCCAGCAGCACGGTGACCACCGGGCTCGTGCCGGAGGGCGAGCGGCCCGCGGCCTTCGTCCCGGACGAGATCCGCAGGCCGAGGCGGAGCCGGGTGCTGCCGGGCGGCAGCGGCAGCCCCGCCCGTGCGGTGCGGGGCGGTGCCAGGGAGTCGAACAGCCGGCCCCGGGCCCCGTCGGCGAGGTCCCCGCGCATCAGCATCCGCTCGTCGGCGTGCGCGGTGTCCAGGGCCAGCACCTCGGCCGTACGGCTGCCGGAGAGCTCCACCGTCGTGCGGAACGCGGGCGCCGCGTTCCGTACCCCCGCCAGCCGCGCGTACGCGCCCGAGCGCGCCGGGTCCGCGTTGACGCCGCCCAGCATCCGGACCTGGGCGCCGGACCTGAAGTCCGCCTGGTCCTGCTGCGAGCGGTCCCACGAGGCGCTCTGGCCGATCGCCAGCATGCCCATCGCGACCGACAGCACCAGCAGCAGTACCGGACCGGCGCCGCGCAGCGGCCGGCGGCTGAACTGCCAGCCGGCCAGCGCCGTGACCAGCCCCCGGCCCCCGGCCGCCCGCCGCTCGGCGAGCCGGGCGGCGGGCGGCAGCAGCCGCAGCGTCACCACGGTGCCCGCGAGCAGCGCCAGGGCGGGCGCCACGACCAGCAGCGGATCGATGCCGAGCCCGCCCGAGCGGTCACCGCTGAGCGCACCGCTGCCCGCGCCCCCGGTCTGCCGGTCGAGCTGCCAGTACGCTACCCCCGCGACCGCGAGGAGCCCGAGGTCCGCGCCCGCGCGCACCGGCGCGGGCAGCGCGGCGGCGCGGGTGGAGCGGCGGCCGCCGGCGCTCGCGGCGAGCGCGGGCGCCACCACGGCGAGCGCGCAGGCCAGCGCGGTCACGGCGGCCACCAGCCACACGGTGCCGGTGGCGGTCCCGCCGAGCCGCAGCCCGATCCGGGACAGCTCACCCCGGTCGGCCAGCAGCCGGGTCAGCGGTTCGCTGAGCAGCGGGGCGAGAACGGCGGCGGGCAGCGCCAGCAGCAGCGCCTCGATCGCGGCGAGCGAGGTGATCCGGCCGCGCGACCCGCCGCGCGCACGCAGCAGTTCGGTCTCGCCGCCGCGCTCACTGCTCAGCAGCCTGGCCACCAGCAGCAGCGTGTAGCCGGCCAGCAGCACCAGCTGCACCGCCACGATCATCAGCGTCGAGCGGGAGACGAGCAGCCCCCGGTCGATCTGGTCGAGAACGGTGGGCAGCTGGGTCCGGGCGCTCGCCCCGTTCTTGAACTCCGGGGCGGCCAGCAACTGCTTGGGCCCCTCGGTCGCCGCGTGGCGCAGCGAGGCCATCCGGTCCGTGGTGAGGGCGCGGAAGTCGGCCGACGCCAGATAGGAGACCTCGCCTGAACTGGTCCGGCCGGAGCCGAGCACCGCGGGGTCGGTGAGCAGCGGCCCGTACGTCGTGAAGACGACCCGGCGGACGCCGCGCCCGCCGGCCGCGTCCAGCTGCCAGTACGGATCGGCCTGGTCCGAGGCCTCGTAGAGGCCGGTGATCAGGATCTTCTCGTGCGTGTCGCTCAGCCGGTCGGTGAGCGTCAGCCGGGCGCCCGGCTTCAGCCCGAGGGCCTCGGCGGCGGTGCCCGGCAGCGCGACCTGGACCGGGTCGCCGGGCTTCCCCGCCCCGGCCCGGGGCATCCGGCCGTCGGTGAGCCGGACCCGGCTGCGGTCGAGCGAGGCGAAGTGGGTGAGGTCGGGGTCGCCGCGGCGGGCGGCCGGGGTCTGCAGCTCGCGCGGCAGCGCGTACGGACCCGACGCCTCCAGCCTCCGCACGGTCACCGGGAGCCCGTCGAACGTGGTGCGGGCGGCCTTGCGCGCCGAGGCGTCGGCGGCGTCCCGCTGCTCGGGATCGACCTGCGCCGATATGAGGAGCGAGGCGTCGGCGGCGGACCGGTGGGTGAGGGTGTGGCGCAGTGCGGCGTCGCCGATGGAGCCGGAGAAGGCGGTGAGCGCGGCCAGGACGGAGGTGGTGAGCAGCACGGCCAGCACTGCCGCCGCGAGCAGGAGCCGGTGCGCCCTCACCCGCAGAAGAACGAACCCCGTCACCCGGCCCCACCCTCATCTCATGAAACACGCCCCCCGGCGTTGCATGGATGCTTTCAGAGTGGACCTGTCGCGGTATACCGCCCATGGCCACACCTTGATGGGATCGTGACCGTTATCCGGCGGCGGAGTACCGGATTCCGCACACGTCCGACGCCTCCCGACCGGATTCAGCCCTCGGTGTTCACCATCGAGGCGGCCGCGTAGGTGAGGTAGTCCCACAGCTGACGCTCGTGCTCCGGGGCCAGCCCGAGCTCGTCGAGCGCCACCCGCATATGGCTCAGCCAGGCGTCGTGCGCGGCCCGGTCCACCCGGAACGGCACGTGCCGCATCCGCAGCCGGGGATGTCCGCGCTGGTCACTGTAGGTGCGCGGGCCACCCCAGTACTGGATCAGGAACAGCGTGAACCGCTCCTCGGCCGGGCCGAGATCCTCCTCCGGGTACATCGGCCGCAGCAGCGGGTCCCCGGCCACACCCTCGTAGAAGCGGTGGACCAGACGCCGGAAGGTCTCCTCGCCGCCGACCAGCTCGTAGAAGGTCAGCTCCTGCACCGTGTCGCGCGGGTTCTCAGTCACCTGTCCATCGTCGCAGACGCTCCGGCGGGAAACAGGGCCCCCGGGTGGGTCCGGGTGATCAAGCCGGCCGGGAACAGCGGTGCGAGGCCGGCGAGGGATGTCCCCCGCCGGCCGCGCACCGCGCCGGAGCCGTCAGCCCCGGCGGATCGTGATCGTCGTCCACGCCCCGACGTGCACCTGGTCGCCGTCCTGGAGCGGAACGGGGACATAGGGCTGGATCGGGTCCTCGGCGCCGTTGAGCGTGGTGCCGTTGGTGGAGTTCTGGTCGACCACGGCCCAGCTGCTGTCCGGCTGCTGCACCAGCACCGCGTGCTGGTGCGAGACGCCCGGGTCCTCCGGGGGCACGGACAGATCGATGTCGGGTGACTCGCCCGTGCTGTGCCGGCGGCGGCCGATGGTGATCTGGGTGCCGGTCAGCGGAAGGTGCTGCTCCGGGGAGTACGCGGGCAGGTTGAGCCCGGTGGCCTCGGGGCCGCTGCGCTGCATCATCGCCAGGAAGTAGTCACGGTCCGGAGCGACGACCGCCGCCCAGCTCGTGGACGCCGGTGCCTGGCCCGGTGCCTGGCCCGGTCCCTGGCCCGGTCCCTGGGCCTGGCCCGTGCCGGGGCCCTGGTTCTGCCCGGGGTAGGGCTGCTGCTGCATGGGCGGCTGCGGAGCCTGGGGCTGCGCGGGCGGCGACAGCAGCCAGTCGTCGTTGCCGGGCTGCGCGGTCTGCGGCTGCGGCGGGGCCGGCGGACCGGACTGCTCGAAGACCGGGGGAGCCGTCTGCTGGAACGGGGGCGCGGCACTCTGCTGCTGGAACGACGGCGGCGGGGGCGAGCCCTGCGACGAGCCCTGCTGCTGGGCGTGCTGCTGACCCTGCGGGAACCCCTGCTGACCCTGCGGAAAGCCCTGCTGACCTTGCGGGAAGCCCGGCCGGCTCTGCGGATCGGGCTGGCCCTGGGGGAACCCCGGCCGGCCCTGCGGATCCTGCTGGCCCTGCTGGAACGGCGGGGGCGGTGGCGGGCCCTGCTGGCCGTGCTGTCCTGGGAACGGCGGCAGACCGGGCCCCGGCCCGCCGGGCTGGCCGTGCTGTCCCGGGCCCGAGGAGAGCGGCTCGGCCGGCCGGTTCACCTGCGAGGGGCGCGAGCCCTGGTACTCGAACGGATCGCGGGGCTGCGGCGCTCCGGGCGGCGGCTGCTGGGCCGGGAAGCCCGGCTGCGGGCCGGGGCCGCCGGGACCCGCCGGTCCGCTCGGGCCGCCGTGCTGCGGGGCGAGCGGGGTGTACGAGGTCGCGGTGTTCGTGAGGAAGTTCCAGCGGCATTCCTCGCAGAACGGCGCCATGGCCTCCCGAGGGGTGCGGCACTGGGGGCAGATCTCGGCCTGGGCGGTCGCGTCCGGGCCGGGGCTCGGCGGGTAGCCGTAACCGGGCGCGGGCGGCGGGGGAGGCGGCGGGGGAACAGCGGCCCCGGCCACGCGATGGCCGCAGACCTCGCACCAGTCCTCGGAACCCGACTGGTGTCCGTTCGGGCAGGTCGGCATGTCGGCGCTTCCCCCTCTCCTCGTCCGGCCCAGGGGGCCGTCATTTTTCTTGCTTCGCCGCCCGGCGGACAGGTCCGGCCGGGCGGCTCATCAGTGCGGATACGTGGTCACTTCTTGACGCGGACGGTCTTCGTGGAGCGCGTTTCGAGTGTCATCTCGTCCGCTTCCGCGACCTTCGCCTTCAGTCGCACAGTACCTGTCGCCGCGTCGACGACGTCTACCACCTTCGAAAGCAGTTTCGCAGTGTCCGCGTTCCCGGACGCCGACGCCAGCTGCACCGCGCGGCCCAGTTTGGCCGTCGCGCCGTCGAAGTCTCCCGACTTGCGGGCATCGAGCCCCTGCTGGATGACTTGTGCCAGTTCCGCCTGACCCGTGTAGTGCGCGACCTGCGGATTGATCGAGGTCGAGGCCACCATGTCGTCCGTCCACACCGCCCGCACCAGACCCTGCGAAAGGGTCTGGGGCGCGCCGCCCGAGGGGTCGGGGAGGATCAGCGAGACCCGGGCCGCCAGCATCTCCTGGCCGATACCGGCCTGCGGTACCTGCACGCACACGTGGTAGTCGCGGGACTCGTCGCCCCAGGAGCCGGTGGGGTAGTCACCGGCGCGCGGACCCGCCTCGGTACGGCGGTCGGTCAGGTCCGCGACCGTCGGCGCGACCTGCTTCACGAACTTGATCTCCACGCCGACCGGGGTCCAGAGCCGCAGCGCGACGTCCGCGACCTCCTTGCCCATCGCGTTCTCCATCATCTGTGTGAAGTCCGCGGCCAGCCCCGTGGGATCGGCGACGATGTCGGCGGTGCCGAGCAGCGCGGAGGCGATCGCTGTGACTTCTTTCACTTCCCAGTCGGTGCCGACACCGCGGACGTCGCAGGTGAAACGCCCCGCACAGGCGTCGAGCGCGGCCCGCAGGTCCTCCGGTGCCTCGTGCTCGTTGCGCCCGTCGGTCAGCAGGATGCCGTGCCGGATGCTCACCTCCGCGGAGCCCAGCAGCCGGTCGGCCAGCCGGAGCCACGTCCCGATCGCCGTACCGCCGCCCGCGCTCAGCCGGCGCAGGGCCTCCTTCGCCTGGGCCCTGGTCTGCGGACCTGCCGTGGCGAGCCGCCCGTTGCCCGGGTAGACCTCCCTGGCGATGTGGGTGCCGTCGATCACGGCGAAGGAGGTGCCGTCGCGCAGGGTGTCGATGGCCGCCGCCGTCGCATCGCGGGCGTTGCGCATCTTGGTGGGCGGGTAGTCCATCGAACCCGAGCAGTCCACCATGATCACCACAGCGGCGGTCGGCGCCTGCCCCGGCAGGTGCGAGGACGAGTGGGCGGCGCCCGTCAGCGGGACCCCGCCCGTCGTGCCGCCGCCGGTCGAGGTGACGGTGATGATGCCGTTGACCTCGCGGCCGCCCTCGGGCAGATATTCGTTCTGGTACACCTCGACGGAGAACTGCGGCACGTTCGACTTGGAGAAGTTGGCCATCTGATCGGCTCCTTGAGGCTCCATGTGTCAGATGAAGACAGATTTACGGACAGAGTCATCGGAGATGCGAGGCGCGTGGGGCCGGGGCGGCGGTTCTCAAGCGCCGCTCGGGGCGGATCCTGCCCCTTGCGCCGGTACGGCGAACGGCAGCAGTGCCACTGTTACGTTGTCGTGGCCCCCGCCGTCCAGCGCGTGGCCCACCAGTACCTGGGCGCCGTGCAGCGGCCGTTCGTGCGCGTCCGCCGGCACCGCGGCGGACATCTCGGCAGCGGACTCGGCGTAGTTCCACAGGCCGTCCGTGCAGATCACCGCGACACCCGGCCGGTCCGGCTTGAACGAGGCGGTGTGCGGCTCCAGTTCGTAGGAGTCGGCGCCCAGCCAGCCCGTGATGGCGTGGGCCCGCTCGTCGGCGTACGCCTCCGCCTCGTTCATCAGGCCCGCCGCGACCATCTGCGCGGCCCAGGAATCGTCCTCTGTGAGCCGGGCCGGCGGGCTGCTCCGGTCCTCGGGCACCCAGTACACCCTGCTGTCACCGACCCAGCCGACGATCAGCAGCCCGTTGGCCATGATCGCGCCGACCAGGGTGCACGCCGGGGCGTTCTGGTGGCGGTGCGGATCGCGCTCCGCACTCTTGCCGGGCTCCTGGGCAAGCCGGTTGACCGACTCGGAGGCCGCCACGATCGCCTCGTGCATCGCCTGCTGCGGATGCGTTCCGCGTGGCAGCGACTCCAGCAGCGCCTCGTTGGCCGCGGTCGTCGCGGCGGCGGACGCCTCGTCCGGCCGGCTGGCCGACGAAACCCCGTCGCAGACGATCGCCACCACGGCCGGGGTGCCGTCGGGCAGCGCGGTCGTGGAGATCGCGAACGAGTCCTCGTTGCGGTGGTGGCGCAGCCCGCGGTCGGTGACCGCGGCCACCGAACCGAGCTCCTGCTCCATGTGATCGCGCTCGCGGGGCTGGGCGTGGCCGCAGTTCTCGCAGTAGCCGTCGAGGTCGACACGGCCGGCCCGGCAGGCCACGCACACCTTGCCGCCGGCCGCCGGGGCCGGGGCGGGCTCCGCGACGGCCCGGGGGTCGGGCGCCACGCCCTCAGGGGCAGCCGTCGGCGCCGCCAGCTCGAAGTCGCCGGAGGCGGCTGACGAGGGTGTGGCGACGGGCCCGGCGGCGGGGGCCGCGGGGGCGAGCGCCGCGGTGCCCATGGCGATCGTCGGGTGGTCCCGCGGCGGCTCGGGCACGGCCGACAGGTCGTACCCGCACGCACCGCAGAACAGATCCCCCGGCTCCAGCGGCTCCTGGCAGCCGGGGCACCTCGACAAGGCAGTCTCCTGGTCGTTCTGCGACATCTTCACACCCACGTTCGGGGGCGGAAACGGTTGGCCCGCTCCACCAGTTCGATCCTCTCGGCACCGGGCTCCGCAAGCCTGGCGAGCATCCGGTACGAACGCTCGAGCCCGAACCGCAGGCCCCGCTCGTTCAACTCACTGCCGAGCAGCGTCCCCGTCCCCGTCCCCTGTGCCCCGCCGCTCGCGGGAGGCTGCGGGGCCGCCGAACGGGGAGCGGGACTCCCGGAGAGTACCCAGTCGAGCGCCGTCCCCAGCACCTCGGTCGACAACTGCTCCCGGCGCACCGCGTCCAGCCCCAGCCCGGCCAGGCCCGAGACCTGGACCGAGGCCGCCAGCAGATCGGTGATCAGCGGCTCGTCCGGGGCCCGTCCGCGCAGCCGGGCCCGTACCGCCGCGACCCGGGCCGCCGTGAAGTGGATCGACGCCTCGGGCACCGACTCCAGCGACCTGACGGCCCCGGCCCGGTCCCCGGCGGCGATCTGCACCCGGGCCAGGCCGAACGCGGCGCTCACGAAACTGGGGTCGGTCGCCCACACCAGCCGGTAGTACTCGGCGGCGTTGTCCAGCTGGCCCAGCACCTCCGCACAGACACCCAGCGCCAGCTTCGGCGCGGGCTCCCCGGGAAACGCGTCGTAGACCGCGTCGAAGGACAGCGCCGCGTTCTCGTTGTCGCCGGTCACCAGGGAGGTGACGCCGCGGTACCAGACCACCCGCCAGTCGTCCGGGTGCTTCACCTCGAGGGTGGTCAGGGTCTCCTGCGCGCCATCCAGGTCGTTCATCTCCAGGGAGGCACGCAGCTCGCGCAGCCTGGTCTCCAGCGAGGCGGCCGGTACGGCCTGCAGAGCGGCGATCAGCTCGGCGGGCGCGGAAGCCATCAACCCGGCGAGGAAACCCGCGTTGGGGTCGTTCGCGTCGACCCGGGGGACCGGCAGCGCCAGCGACGTACCTCGCGCGTCGAGCTCGGCCGGCCGTAGCCCGCCCGTGCTGTGCGCCGCCGGACCCGCGCCGGCGATCGCGGCCGGGGACCGGGGAGCCGGGACGGCGGGCCGAGGCTGCGGGTGGCCGGGCCCGGCCCCGCTGACGTGGGTGGCCGGCGAGGACACCGGGCCGGCGCCCGCCGCGAACCCGGGAGGCGGTCCGGCGGGCAGCGCGCCCGGGACACCGCCCGGCGGGGCGACCGCGGCCGGCGTCAGGGCCGGCGCCACCGGGAGCGCCGGAGCGCCCTTGCGCCGGCCGAAGCGCCCGGACCCGCGCGTGGCCGCACTCCGCACCCCGAGGCGGGACACCTCGCCGGTCATGAGCGTGAACAACTCCGTGTCGGTGACCCGCATCTCCGCACCGAACAGCGTCGACAGCGCCGGACGCGGGCGCCCCGTCTGGAGCGACACCACCTCCCGCAACACGCCCATCAGCTGCTCCGCCATCTCGGACGCGGAGGCGAACCGCCGGGCCGGATCCGGGTCGGTGGCCCGTACCAGCAGCCGGTAGAACGACTCGTAGGAGCGGAACACCTCGATGTTGTCCGGGTCCGGCAGCGAGTCCACGAAGACGTTCGTGTAGCCCTGGAAGTCGAAGGTGAGCACCGCGAGCGTCCGCGCGACCGTGTACAGGTCGGAGGCGACCGACGGGCCGACCTCCGCGACCTCCGGCGCCTGGTAGCCCACCGTGCCGTAGATGGCCGACTCGTCGTCGTCCATCCGGCGGACCGCGCCCATGTCGATCAGCTTCAGCTGGTCCTCGGTCTGGATCGCGTTGTCGACCTTGAAGTCGCAGTACAGGAGGTTGCGGCTGTGCAGATGTCCCAGCGCCTCCAGCGCCTCGATGCCGAACGCGCACGCCTGCTCGACCGGCAGCGGGTCGCGCTTCCCGGCCGGGGTGCGCCGCTCGTTGGCGATCTCCTTGAGGGCCTTGCCGCCCACGTACTCCATCACTATGTAGCCGTCCAGCGAACCGGTGCGCTGGTCGAGGTGCTCGACGAAGTTGTAGATGCGGACGATGTTGGAGTGCTCGATCTCGGCGAGGAAGCGGCGCTCGGAGATGGCGGCCGCCATGGCGTCCTGGTCACCGGTGTCGAGCAGGCCCTTGAGCACCACCCAGCGGTCGGAGACCGCGCGGTCCACCGCCAGGTAGACCCAGCCGAGCCCGCCGTGCGCCAGACAGCCCGCGACCTCGTACTGACCGTGCACGACGTCGCCGCCCTGGAGCTTGGGCGTGAAGGAGTACGGGTGCCCGCACTTGGTGCAGAAACCCTCCGTACGCCCCGGCTGCGCACCCCTGGCCCGGCCCACCGGCGCCCCGCAGTCCGAACGCGAGCAGAACCGCTTGCGCTCGGGCACCTCCGGGTTCTCCATCACGGCGGTACGCGGATCGGGACGCGGCACGTCCGGCACGAGCACCAGCCCGGCGCCCAGCCGGTTCCGGCCGGAGACCCCGGTCGAGGAACCCGAGGAGCGCACCGAGACCGAACGGGCGGACCCGCTCGCGGACACCGCGCGCGAGAGCCGCCCCGACACCGACCGCCGCGACGTCGACGAACGCGAGGAGGAGCGCGAGGAAGCCCGCGAACTGCCGCGCGCCGAGGAGCTGCTGCTGCTGCGGCCGCCGCCGGTGATCCCGGTCGGAGGCGAGCTCAGCATTCCCGTCGGCGAGACGACCGGAGCCAGACCGCAGGTGTCGCAGTACAGCTCACCGCCGCCCATGTCCTCGTAACTGCCCTCGCACGCGGGGCGCTGGCACTGCGTACTCATGGTCATTCCCCCTGTTCGCCCCGCCGCCGCAGCGGCCATGTCCTGCTGATACTGCCTGTCCGACACATGTCCGTCCGGCTGCCGTCCGTCCCGCCCGGCGGATGCCCATCGGGCTCCGGTCGCCCCGTCAGCTGCCTTGTCACTGTCCCCGCCGGTCTTCTGGTCCCGACGCGCGCCGCTGCCCCAGCAGTTCCAGCGCCGCGTCCTGATAACGCTGCACCGCCTGCGCGGCGACCCTCAGATCGCAGGGCGCGCTCCACAGCATCCGGCGCGCCGCGTCGTAGCGCTCGATCAGGACCGGGTCCTCGGAGAGACCGTGCCGGGCCACCTTCGCCTTGTACGCGTCGAGGCGGCCGCGCAGCTCCGCCCGCACGGCCAGCGGAGCGGTGACCGCCGTCAGCTGCTCCCTGGCCCTCAGCAACTCCTCCTCGGCCTGCCGCTCCAGGGTCTCCAGGAGCGGCGAGAGCCGGTGCCACTGGGCGTGCCTGCGGTACTCCGAGGCGGCGGCGAGGCGCTCCTGGAGCGCGGTGGGCGGGCCGTTGACCGCGGGGACCTCGGACGCGGCGATCTTCGCCAGCACCTCGCCGCGCGCCGACCTGGCCTCGGCCAGGGTGCGGTCCGCCCGGGAGAGCACGTCGCGCAGCTGGACCAGCCGCTGCTCGGCGTCCTGCCGGACCGCGAGCACCGCCTCGATCTCCCGCCGCACCTCGTCCAGCGCTCGGGCCGCCCGGTCGTAGCGCGTGGTGTCGGGCCGGCCGCCGCCCGGCGCCGAACTGCCCGGCCCCGGCAGCCAGAACGCCAGCGGGTCGGAGATCACCTGGACCCGCAGCGTCGTCAGCTCCTGCGTGATCGACTCCAGATCGTCCCCCGAGGGGTGTTCGCCGGGGCGCACCCCGACCGAGTGCGCCAGCGAGCTGGTGCGGCGCAGTTCGGCGGCGAGCAGATCTATCCGGGCGGGCATCGCCGACCACACGGAGTCGGAGGCGACGACCATGTCCAGCGAGCGCGCGTACAGCTCGTTCATCCGGTTGACCAGCTCCGCCAGCGTGAACCGCTCGGAGAGCCGGGCCGGGCCGGTGATCGACGGATCGGGCCGGGCCGCGGCATGCGCCACCGTGACGCCCTCGCCGCGCAGCAGTTCGGTCAGGGCCGTCAGGTCGTCCCGGTTCGGGTGACGCCGCCGGGCCCGCACCTCGCGGGCCTGGTGCAGCACCCCGGCGTAGGCGTCGAAATACCCCCACAGCAGCGTGATCGACTGCTCGGTGACGCTCCAGCGCTCCCTGGTGACACCGGTGAGCTCGGCGCCCTCCAGGAGCCGGCGCCCGGCGTGGTCCTGAAGGGCGAGCAGCGAGGTCTCGATCGCCTCGTGCTCCGCGCCGAGCCGGGCCAGCGCACGGTCCGCCTCGTCCCGGTCCATGACCGGGCCGGGGGGCCGGGCCGCGTAGCTGGGGAAGGGGCCCGCGACGCCCATCGATCACCTCTCCGCTCTCCCTGCCGGGCGGGGCCCGGCAGGATCCGCCTGATCCGAAGGACAGGCCTTAGTTACTGCGGTACTTGGGCACCGGCGGCGCCGTGATTCCGGGCAGGCCGTCCTGCAGCCAGGTGCGGTAGGACCGCATCCAGGCGCTGTCCTTGCCGCCGGCCCGGTAGTCGACCAGCACCTGGTTGACCCGGGCCACCAGGTCGTCCGCGCCCTTCTTCGTGGCCACGCCGTAGTACTCGGTGGTGAAGGGCTTGTCGCCCTTGAGCTCCACGGCCGGGTCCTGGGCGGCCTGGCCGGCCGCGAGGGCGTTGTCCGTGACGATCGCGTCGACCTCGCCCATCTGGAGCCGCACCAGGCAGTCCAGCTGGTTGGGGACGGTGAGCAGGTCCTCGTCGGCTTCGGTGCCGTCGTGCTTGTCCTTGAAGACCGAGCCGAACGACTGCTTCTCCAGCGCCTCGTACGCCGTGGATCCCTCCGCGGTGCAGACCCGCTTGCCGGCCAGCGAGGAGTTGTAACCCGTGATCGTGGAGTCCTTGGGCGCGAGGACCTGCTGCCCGGCCTGGAAGTAGGCGGTGGAGAACGAGACCTGGTCGAGCCGGGCGCAGTTGATCGTCATCGTCCGCACGACGACATCGACCTTGTCGTTCTCCAGGGCGGCGATGCGCTGGTTGGTGGGGATCGCCCGGAAGATCACGGCGTTCGGGTCACCCAGGATGTCCTTGGCGATGGCCCGCACCAGATCGATGTCGAAGCCTTCCAGGTCTTGGGACTCCGGGTTGCGGTACCCCCACTGGAAGCTGTTCTGGTCGACGCCCGCGATCAGCTTGCCGCGCGCCTTGATGCGGTCGATGGTCCGGCCGCCGGAGACGGACGGCGCCAGGCTGGCATCCGGGTCGGTGCAGTCGTCGGCCCGCGTCTGCACGGCCCGTGCCGTGCCCGCCCCCGAGACCTCGTCGCCGAATGCGGCGCCGCCCCGGTGGGAGAGCGGCAGCAGGGTCAGTGCCGCCGTCACCGCGCACGCCGCGGCCATGGCGGTCACACCGCCCCAGCCGCGCAGCCTGCGCAGCGGGCCCGCGGGCCCCGTCCTGGGCTCGTCCTTCCCTGTCATCGCTCCCCCTGTCACCGGAACTCCGAGAGCCTGCGGTTGACCCCGACGATCGCGGCGACCGCGCCCAGTACGGCGAGGGCCGCCGCGCCTATCGGCAGCCCGCCCAGCGCACCGCGCCCGTCCTCCGCAGCCCGGGTGAACTCGTCCTGCTCATGGGCGAGCGCCTGCCTCAGCGCCTTGTCCACCCGGTTGAACGACTCACCGGTCGACCCCTTGGTCGAGTCGGCCGTCCCGATGATCTGGGTCAGCGCGGTGTCGTAGTCGCCGCTGTCGTCGGTCTTGCGGGCGGTCCGGTGGCGGCTCTGCCACTCGGTGACCCCCTTGATGGCGTCGGCCACCGGCTCGCCCCCCACGGTGTCGTGGGTGTCGTCGGCGAGCTTCGCCGCCTTGTCCAGCTCCTCGACGAGGGCCTTCATGCCCGTGCCGTAGTCCGTCTCGTACTTGTCGTTCCTGCCGTCCGCCGTGAGCACCGCACCACGGGCGACCACGGTGAGGGTCTCGTTGGCGCGCGCCTTCAGCGAGTCGATGCGCGCGTGGTTGAGCACGTCCAGGGACTGCTGCCCCCGGGTGTCGGCGTCCGACAGGTCGGAGCGGGCCACCGAATGCCCCACCGCCAGCCACAGCAGGACCACGACCGAGGCCGCGGTCGCGGCCAGCAGACCGTGGTTGAGCACCCGGTTGGTCCGGTGGAAGTTGCGCCGCTGGGCCCACAGCAGCACGATCAGCGCGATCACACCGATACCGAGCGAGAAGAACGGCCAGGTGCGCGCGGAGTCGTAGTCCTCGCCGAGCCGGCCGGTCTCCGCCGTGTACAGCCGCTCGGCGGCCGGCAGCATGTCCTTGGCCATCTTCTGGTTCGCGTACCGGAGATAGGCGCCGCCCAGCGGCAGCCCCTGCCGGTTGCTCGCGCGGGCGCGCTCGATCAGCCCGGTGTAGCGCGGGAGTTCCTCGTTGAGCGTGGTGATCTCGTGGCCGGACTCCGTCGAGGCGTCCGTGTTGGCCGCGGCCTTCACCAGCAGCCGGGAGGCCTCCTCGATGTCCGCCACGTACTGCTCGTGGACCTGGCGCGGCTCCTGCGGACCGGCCAGGAAGCCGCTCGCCGCCGCGGCGTCGGCATCGGCCAGCGAGCGGTAGATGTCCGCCGCGTCCGCGCTGAGCGGCTGGCTGCGCCGCACCACGTCGTCGGCGGAGGCCGCGCGGCCGGACACCTCGAACGCCGTCACGGCCCCGAACGCGACGACGAGCAGGGCCAGTACGGCCCCGATGATCTGGAGCCGGCCCGGTTCGGTCGTTGCGGCGGCACGCAGCCGGTCGGTGACCACCGCACGCCCACTGCGCTGCGGCGGCACGGCAGCGGGCGGCTGCTCCGGCGCGCGTCTCGGCGGCGCAGGGCGCACACTCGGCGGGTATGTCACTTGACCTCCCCCTCGGTCACTGACGGTGGCCCGCCCCCCGGCCGATCGGGGGACTGGTACCCGGCCAGAAGTATGGCCGCAGGGAGCGGCGTCCACACAATGAACGCCCTTATCCCGCACCGGTCCTGAAAGCAGACAACTGCAGTCAACAGCATTCGATCAAGACGGACGCCGCCGATCAAGACGATCGACGGCGCAATCCCCCGAAGTCGTACCGATCTCCCCGACAAGGAACACGTTCGGGACGGCCGATCGGTTCCCCGGCCGAAGAGGCGCCCCGCAGCACGAATGCTACGGGACGCCCCGGTACCCCCTGAGGTCACACCGGGTCAGGCGTACTGCGCCCGCAGCCTCGCGTGCACCCCGGGCGCCGCGCCCGTGTGGTCCAGGCCCAGCAGCCCGGCGCCCAGCACCGGGGACTCCGCCACCACCCGGACCACCGCCTTCGGGGCCCGCACCGCGAGGAGTTCGGCGATCCGGTCGTCCAGCTGCGGATGGCGGGCCGCCAGCACGCTGCCGCCCAGCACCACCGGGGCCGGCTCGTCCAGCAGGCCGAGCCGGGTGAGCGCGACCGAGGCCATCGCCACGACCTCCTCCGCCAGCCGGTCCACGAGGGAGCGCGCCACCGGGTCACCGGCGGCGGAGACCGCGAAGAGCACCGGCGTCAGCTCGTGCCGCCGCTCGAACTCGATCCGGCCCAGATGCAGCGCCTCGATCAGCGCGTACATCGAGCCGAGCCCGAAGTGAGCGGGCAGCGCACGGGCCAGCTCGGTGGGCCCGCCCCGGCCGTCCTCGGCCCGCGAGGCGCACCAGAGCGCCTCCTCGGCCAGCCCCGAACCCCCGCCCCAGTCACCGGATATCCGGCCGATCGCGGGAAACCGAGCGGTGCGCCCGTCGGGCACCATGCCGACGCAGTTGATTCCCGCGCCGCACACCACCGCCACCCCGCGCGGCTCGTCGACCCCGGCCCGCAGGATCGCGAAGGTGTCGTTGCGCACCTCCACCGTCCGGCCCCAGCCCCGGTCGCCCAGGGCCTCGGTCAACTGTTCCTCCTCGACGGGCAGATCGGCGTTGGCGAGGCAGGCCGACACATGTGCGACGTCCTCCACCCCCGTGCCGGCCGAGGCCAGCGCCTGCTCCACCGCGGAACCGAGCGCGTCCACGGCCGTGCCGATGCCGACCACGGGGGGCTGGAAGCCGCCGCCGCGGGCCGTGGACAGCACCGTGCCGTCCGCACCTATGAGTGCCACATCGGTCTTGCTGTTCCCCGCGTCGATCGCGAGGACCGAACCGTTCACGCCCACGGGAGGTGCTCCCGGTTGTGCGCGATCAGCTTGTCGGTGAGTGCTTCCGCGTACTCGAACTGGCCGATCAGGGGGTGCGCGAGCAGGGCCTTGAACACCCGGTCGCGGCCCCCGCGCAGCGCGGCCTCCAGCGCGAGGTCCTCGTACGCCGTCACATGGGCGATCAGCCCGGCGTAGAGCGGGTCGAGCGGCGCGACGGCGAGCGGTGCCGCACCCGTGCGGTCCACCGAGGCCTGCACCTCGATCACCGCGTCGTCCGGCAGGAAGGGCAGCGTGCCGTTGTTGTAGGTGTTGACCACCTGGTGGGCGGAGCCGCCGCCGCCCAGCAGCGAGGCGGCCAGGTCGACGGCAGCCTCCGAGTAGAAGGCGCCGCCGCGCTTGGCGAGCAGCGCGGGCTTCTCGTCCAGCGCCGGATCGCCGTACATGGCGAGCAGTTCCTTCTCCATCGCGGCGACCTCGACGGCCCGCGAGGGCTTGGTGCCCAGCTCGCGCACGACCTCGTCGTGCGCGTAGAAGTAGCGCAGGTAGTACGAGGGGACGACGCCGAGGCGGTCCACGATCGCCCGGGGCATGTGCAGGTCGTCCGCGATCGCGTCGCCGTGCTCGGCGAGCAGCCTCGGCAGTACGTTCTCGCCCTCGGGGCCGCCGAGGCGCACCCCGGTCTCCCAGGTCAGGTGGTTCAGCCCGACGTGGTCGAGGTGCACCTCACCGGGGGTCACGTCCAGCAGGCGGGCGAACTTGCGCTGGAAGCCGATCGCCACGTTGCACAGGCCGACGGTCTTGTGACCGGCCTGGAGCAGCGCCCGGGTCACGATGCCGACGGGGTTGGTGAAGTCGATGATCCACGCGTTCGGGTTGGTGCGCCGGACGCGCTCCGCGATGTCCAGGACGACCGGGACGGTGCGCATCGCCTTGGCGAGGCCGCCGGCGCCGGTGGTCTCCTGGCCGACGCAGCCGCACTCCAGCGGCCATGCCTCGTCCTTGGCGCGGGCGGCCTGGCCGCCCACCCGGAGCTGGAGCAGCACCGCGTCCGCGTCGGCGACGCCCGCGTCGATGTCGGTGGTGGTGACGATCCGGCCGGGGTGGCCCTGCTTGGCGAAGATCCGCCGCGCGAGGCCCCCGACGAGTTCGAGCCGGTCGGCCGCCGGGTCGACGAGCACCAGCTCCTCGACCGGCAGGGTGTCCCGCAGCCGTGCGAATCCGTCGATCAGTTCAGGTGTGTAGGTGGACCCGCCACCCACTACTGCGAGCTTCATGAATCAGCCCTTTACTCCGGTCAGTGTGACGCCCTCGACAAAGGCCTTCTGTGCGAAGAAGAAGACGACGATCACAGGGGCCATGACCAGAACGGTCGCGGCCATGGTCAGGTTCCAGTCGGTGTGGTGTGCGCCCTTGAAGGACTCCAGTCCATAACTCAGCGTCCAGGCCCCCGGGTTCTCGGAGGCGTAGATCTGCGGTCCGAAGTAGTCGTTCCAGGCGTAGAAGAACTGGAAGAGGGCGACGGCGGCGATGCCGGGCTTGGCCATCGGGATCACGACGCGCAGCAGGGTGCGGAACTCGCCGCAGCCGTCGACCTTCGCCGCGTCGAGGTACTCGTTCGGAATGGTCAGCAGGAACTGCCGCAGCAGGAAGATGGAGAACGCGTCGCCGAACGCCATCGGGATGATCAGCGGCCAGAGCGTGCCGGACATGTCCAGCTGCTTGGCCCAGAACAGGTACATCGGGATGACGACGACCTGCGGCGGCAGCATCATCATCGAGATGACGAGCATCAGCGACAGATGCCGTCCGCGGAAGCGGAACTTGGCGAGCGCGTACGCCACGGGCAGTGAGGACACCACCGTGAGGACGGTGCCCAGGCCCGCGTACAGCAGGGTGTTCCTCCACCAGGTCAGGAAGCCCGGGGTGTTGAACACGTCCTTGTAGTTGCTCCACTCGAAGGGGTGCGGCCACAGGTCACGGGTCAGTGCCTGCTGGTCGCTCATCAGCGAGGTGAGGAGGAGGAAGACGAAGGGCAGCACGAAGAAGAGCGCGGCCGCGACGCCGAGCGAGTGCACACCGATCCAGTGCAGCAGCGCCTTGCGGCGCGCCACCCGCTCGGCCGGGGTGACGGAGTCACTCACCGGGCCGCCGGCCTTCGGGGTGTCGAGAACCTGCGCCATGTCACTCACCTGCCTGGATCAGTCCGCTGCGGCGCCGCATCAGCAGTGCGGTGAACGCCATGGCGAGGACGAAGAGAACGAGCGCGACCACACAGGCGGAGCCGTAGTCGAAGCGCTGGAAGCCGAGGTTGTAGACGAGCTGCGGAAGCGTCAGTGTCGACTTGTCGGGATAGCCCGGCTCGAACTGCTGCCCGGAGCCGCCCATCACACCCGATGCGACCTTCCCGGCCACGAGTGGCTGGGTGTAGTACTGCATCGTCTGGATGATGCCGGTGACCACGGCGAACATGATGATCGGCGAGATGTTCGGCAGGGTGACGAAGCGGAACCGCTGGTAGGCGGACGCCCCGTCCAGCTCCGCGGCCTCGTACTGCTCCTTGGGGACGTCCAGGAGTGCGGCCATGAAGATCACCATCAGGTCGCCCACCCCCCAGACCGCCAGCGCGGTCAGCGCGGGCTTGGACCAGGTGGCGTCGGTGAACCAGCCGGGCGTCGGCAGCCCCAGCTCGCCCAGGATCGAGTTGACCGGTCCGGTCCCCGGGTTGAGCAGGAACACGAAGCCCAGCGTCGCGGCGACCGGCGGCGCGAGGTAGGGCAGGTAGAAGAGTGTCCGGAAGACCCCGGTGCCCGTCTTGATCCTGGTGATCAGCATGCCGATGCCGAGACCGAACACCACCCGGCAGGTCACCATGACCAGGACCAGCCAGAGCGTGTTGCGCAGCGCCGGCCAGAACAGCGGGTAGTCGTTGAAGACGAACGACCAGTTCTTCAGCCCGCTGAACTCGGGGGCCGAGAAACCGTCGTAGCTGGTGAAGGAGAAATAGAGCGTGGAGATCAGCGGGTAGGCGAAGAAGACGCAGAACCCGATCAGCCACGGCGACATGAAGGCCGCCGTCCGGAGCGCCGACCGGCGGCGCTTCGAGCGGAGTGTGTACGTGCTCATCGCGTCGGCTCTACTTCGCCTGGTCGATCGCGGCGTCGATTTCCTTGGCGGTCTTCTCCAGGCCCGCCTTGATGTCCGTCTGCTCGCCCTTCTCGACGTCGAAGCCGAGGTTCTGCAGGGACGTCAGGAACGCGCCGCCGTTCACCGAGGGCGGGGTGGTGGTGGACTTCGGGTTGGCGGCGATGTCCAGGAAGGTCTTGAAACGCGGGTCGTACTTCAGCTTCGGCGACTTCAGCGCGGCCAGCGTGGACGGCACGTTGTGGATGGCGTTGGCGAAGTTCACCACCGCGTCGGTGTCGGTGGTCATGAACTTCACCAGCTCCCAGGCGGCGTTCTGCTTGGAGGAGGTGGCGGCGATACCGGCGATCGTCCCGGTCAGGTAGCCCTTGCCGTACGTGTCGGCCTGGTCGTCCGCGACGGGCATCGGGGCCACACCGATCTCGAACTTCGGCTTCGTGTCCTCGGCCATGCCCAGACGCCATTCGCCGTCCAGCTGCATGGCCACCTGGCCGGTGTGGAACGGGTGCTTGGCGCCCCACTCGTCACCGAAGCGGGTACGGAACTTCTCCAGCTTCTGGTACCCGCCCAGCGAGTCGACCAGCTTCTTCTGACCGGTGAGCATCGCGGCGAAGGACGGGTCCTTGGCGATGTTCGACTTGCCGTCGGCGTCGAAGTACGTCGGGTCCCAGCTCCCGAGGTAGTGCTCGGTGGTCGTCTCGTAGCCGTGGTAGTTCGGCATGAAGCCGAGCTGCTCGTACGAGTCGCCCTTCGGCTTCGTCAGCTTCTTCGCGTCGGCGGCCAGCTCGGACCAGGTCTTCGGCGGGCTGGTGATCCCGGCCGCCTTGAACGCGTCCTTGTTGTAGTAGAGGCCGTAGGCGTCACCGAGCAGCGGCACCGTGCAGCGCACGCCGTCGTACTGGGTGTACTCGTTCATCGCCTTCGGGAACGTCGCGTCCGCGTCGATCCCGTCCTTCCTCAGGAACGGGTTGAGGTCGACGAAGGCCTTCGACTTGCAGAACTTGCCGACGTTGTTCGTGGTGAACGACGAGACGACGTCCGGGGCCTTCGAACCGCCCGCGCGCAGCGCCTGGTTGATCTTGTCGTCGGTCATGTTGCCGACGATCTTCACGTGGATGTTGGGGTGCGCCTTCTCGAAGGCGTCGACCGTGTCCTGAATTCCCTTGACCTCGTTCGGGGCACTCCAGCCGTGCCAGAAGTTGATGGTCGTCTCCTTGGACGCATCATCCTTGGCACCGGAGCTGCTCTGCCCGGTACAGGCGGAGGCGAACAGGGCGATCGCGGCGGTCGCGGCGAGTGCGACGGCCGGCTTCCGGCGGTTTCCGGACATGGTGGTGTCTCCCGATGAAGGGTTGGGACAGGGAAGGGGAAGGCGGGGTACTTCAGGAGGTGGCAGCAGAGAGGTGGCAGAGGGGGTGGTGAAGGGGGGTGCCGGGGGAGGAGCGGGGGTTCAGCGCGAGGTGTCGAACACTTCGTCGCGCGTGGTGGCCAGTGCGCTCTCCAGCGCGCCGCGCAGCACGGGCCGGTGCGTCACCTCGCCGGCGATCAGCCGGGGCCGGGACGCCGCGAGCTCGGCCAGTTCGGCGGCCACCCGGCCGCGCAGCGGTTCCCCGCCGCGCGAGATCAGCTCACCCGAGAGCACGACGACCTCGGGGTCGAGCACGGCGAGCATGGAGGCGAGACCGGTGGCCAGGCCGGTGGCGAACAGATCGAGCAGCCGGCCCTGCGGCCCGCCCTCGCCCCGCTCCGCGGACTCCGCCGCCCGGCCCACCAGTGCGGCCGCGATCTCGTGGTGGGTGCCCGGACCGCGCACCGCCTCGTCGTCGATGCCCAGCTCACGGGCTAGCCGGGCGAGCACCTGGGCACCGGCCAGCTCCTGGAAGCCGCCCGAGTTGGCCTTGGTGACCTGCCGGACCAGCGGCGCGCCCGGCACCGGCAGGAAGCCGACCTCGCCGGCGCCGCCGGTGAAGCCCCGGTGCAGCCGGCCGTTGATGACGAGGGCGGCGCCGAGGCCCTCCTCGTTCCACAGCAGGACGAAGTCCTCGTGGCCCCGGGCCGCGCCGAGCCGTTGTTCGGCCACCGCGACGAGGTTCACGTCGTTCTCGTACTCCACGGGCATCGGCAGGAAGGCGGCCAGCTCGTCCAGCAGGGTCGGGGAGTGCCAGCCCGGCAGGTGCGAGGCGTACCGCAGCCTGCCCGTGCCCGGGTCGAAGGCGCCCGGCGTGCCGATGACGAGCCGGTGCACGTCGGAGCGGGTCAGCCCGGCGTCCTTCACCGCCCCGTCCAGCGCGTCCGCCACCTGGCGCACCACGCTGTCGGCGCGCCGCCCCGGGGTCCGCAGCTCGAACTCCCCGACCGTCTCACCCGTCACGTCGGCGACGGCGGCGAGGATGCGCTGGGCGTTCACGTCGAGCCCGGCCACATGCGCGGCCGAGGCGTTGACGGTGTACAGCTGTGCGTTGGGGCCGGGGCGCCCGGCCGCGGTCCCGGTGGCGACGACCAGGCCGGCCGCCTCCAGCCGGGCGAGCAGCTGGGAGGCGGTGGGCTTGGACAGGCCCGTCAGCTTCCCGATCCTGGTCCGCGAGAGGGGTCCGTGCTCCAGCAGCAGGTCGAGGGCGGCCCGGTCGTTCATGGCCCGCAGAACGCGGGGGGTACCCGGCGTGGTTCCGGCCATGATCACTGCACCTGCCCTCTGTTAGGAAAGTTTCCTATTCGGTGAGAGGACCGTAGGGCGCACGTCACCTGGGCGTCAATGGTCTGCACCGCTGTGGCAACCAAAGCGTTACCTGGGCGGTGGCGGGCGACGCCCCCGGCGGTCCGGTGCCCCACCGGCACCCCGCCGGGGTGCATTCCCAACAGGGCAGCCGGTGAACCGATTTGGCCCGTATCCATCGCACGCGGGCCACCCGGCCGGGGAACGGCGGGGGGCGCCCCGCAGAACTCGCGGGGCGCCCCTGACCGTGCGGCGTGCGGCCGCCCGCTACTTGGAGATGTTCGGGGGCTGCACGATCGGGGTAGCCGCCAGCGACTGCGGCGAGGTGGCCGAGGCGTACGCCGAGGGGGCGGCCATCCCGGCCGTCGGGTCGGCGGCCGAGG
Source organism: Streptomyces sp. 840.1 (assembly GCF_003751445.1). Taxonomy (NCBI): domain Bacteria; kingdom Bacillati; phylum Actinomycetota; class Actinomycetes; order Kitasatosporales; family Streptomycetaceae; genus Streptomyces; species Streptomyces sp. 840.1. The sequence goes on from NZ_RJUU01000001.1 coordinate 3,771,874, forward strand.
CCTCGGCCGCCTGCGCCGGGATCTCGCCGATCATCCGGATGCCCGCCTCGTCGAAGGCGCGCTTGATCCGCCAGCGCAGCTCGCGCTCCACGCCCAGGGCCTGGCCCGGCATCGTCTTGGCGGTGACCCGGACCGTCATCGAGTCCAGCAGCACCGTGTCCAGGCCCAGGATCTCCACCGGACCCCACAGACGCTCGGTCCACGGGTCCTCCTTGGCCATCTGCTGGGCGGCCTCGGTGATGACCGTACCGACCTGTTCCAGGTCCTCGGTGGGGCGCACCATCACATCGACGCCCGCGGTGGACCAGCCCTGGCTGAGGTTGCCGATCCGCTTCACCTCGCCGTTGCGGACGTACCAGATCGCACCGTTGTCGCCGCGCAGCTTGGTCACCCGCAGGCCGACCTCGATGACCTCGCCGGAGGCGACGCCCGCGTCGATGGTGTCGCCGACGCCGTACTGGTCCTCCAGGATCATGAAGACGCCGGAGAGGAAGTCGGTGACCAGGTTGCGGGCACCGAAGCCGAGCGCCACCCCGGCGACCCCGGCGGAGGCCAGCAGCGGGGCCAGGTTGATCTGGAAGGCGCCCAGGATCATCAGGGCGGCGGTGCCGAGGATCAGGAACGAGGCCACCGAACGGAGTACCGAGCCGATCGCCTCCGAGCGCTGGCGGCGGCGCTCCGCGTTGACCAGCAGACCGCCCAGCGCCGTGCCCTCCACCGCCTGGGCGCTGCGGTTCATACGTTCGATGAGCTTGGTCAGAGCACGGCGGATCGCTATGCGCAACACGATCGCGATGGCGGCGATGAGCACGATCCGCAGACCGGTGTTCAGCCAGGTGGACCAGTTCTGCTCCACCCAGCCCGCGGCGTTGCCTGCCTGCTTGGCGGCTTCGTCCAGCGAGCCCCCGGGCTCGGGAGACTGTGCTGCGGCCAACAGGGCGGACAGGGGCACGGCGAAACCTCCAGGTGGGCGAGCGCTGACCAACCACACTAACGGGGCATCGGGCGTGCTCCGTTGCCGTGATCCGGGGGAGAGACGCGTCTCACCCGGGGATATGGAGCAGGTAAGGGACCCGGCCGGCAGTACCGCGTGTGGCCGATCGCACATCGGGCGCGGCGGTGGGCGGCAGGGCCCCGAAGCGCCTGTTCCGGTGCGTTCGTGTCGTACGGACGGTGCGGGCGGAGGAAAAACCCTTCCGGCCCGTTACCCGGCCGTGGTGGCGCTTTGACCAGGCAGGAGGGGAGACTGAGATCGGATCGTCCCGGCGCGAGCCACGCGCCGCCGGCGTACAAGGAGGCATCAACCGTGCCGCATGTCCTGGTTCTCAACGCGTCGTACGAGCCGCTCGGCGTCGTACCGCTCCGCCGCGCGCTCGTCCTCGTCCTGGAGAACAAGGCCATCTGCCTCGAGGAATCCGGCGCCTTCATGCACAGTGCCACCCGTGCCGTCCCGGCCCCCAGCGTCGTCCGCCTGAAGCGGTTCGTGCGCGTCCCCTACCGGGGGCCCGTCCCGCTGACCCGCCGGGCACTCTTCGCCAGGGACGGCGGGCGCTGCATGTACTGCGGCGCCGCCGCGACCAGCGTCGACCACGTCATCCCGCGCAGCCGGGGCGGACAGCACGCCTGGGAGAACGTGGTGGCGGCCTGCCGCCGCTGCAACCACGTCAAGGCCGACCGGCATCTGCCCGAGCTCGGCTGGCGGCTCCACCAGCCGCCCGCCCCGCCGACCGGGCTCGCCTGGCGGATCATCGGCACGGGCCACCGCGATCCGCGCTGGCTGCCCTATCTGCAGCCGTTCGGGGCGGACGACGCGATGGCCCGGATCGATGGCATCTCCGCCTGAGCGCCCTGCCCGACCTGTCGGCAACCCACCCCATGGCAGCCCTGCGACACCACCTAACGAAGCCCCACTAGGTGAACCGCAGCTCCGCGGGGTGCGCCATGCGCCGCAGCAGCGGCAGTGACGTCGCGGCGGCCAGCAGGCAGGCGGCGTACACCCCCACGGGCACCAGGAGCGGGAGCATCGACGGGAAGCTGTCCGGGGTGACGACGACGGCGTACGCGAGGTGCACCGTCATGCCGCCGACGCCCGCCAGCAGTGTCGCAGGGGCCAGCGGGAGCGCGGTCTCCAGCAAGAGGGCCCTGGTCAGCACCGCTCGCGGCACCCCGGCCGCGGCCTGGGCGGCCAGCCCCCTGCGGCGGGTGGCGAGGGACTCCGCGGCGCCCACGGCCAGCCCGCAGAGGCCGACGAACAGGGCGACCAGGACGGCGGCCCCGGTCAGGTCGAGACCGGTGGTGTAGAAGTCGAGGTCAGCGCTTGAGTAGCCGCCCCGCTCGCGCAGCGCGGCGAGTATGACCTCCCGGACTCCCACGAAGCCCGTGCCGACGACGGTCACCAGGAGCAGTGCGGCGTGGGCACGCGCTGCGGCCCACGGGTCCTCCCGCAGCCGGCTCGCGGCGATCAGCACCGCGGGGCTCCTCGCACCGGCCGTCAGGCGGCGGCCCATGAAGGCGGCCGAGGCCCCGGCTGCCCAGAGCGCGCCCGCCGAGAAGAGGAGCACCAGGAGGAGCACCAGCGGCGCGAACGTGTCGCCGCCGGAGCTGCCGTCCGAGCGCCGGAGGACGGCGGCCGCCGCGGCCACCCCGATGGCCGGGAGCGCGAACGCGAGGGACGTCCGCCGGTCCGGCCGGTGCCCCGTCCGGCGCAGCCGGCCGAGCGGTTCCGCGATCACCTTGCGCAGCGCGAACCCGCTCACCAGCGCGGCGACCGCCGGCACGGCAACCACGACCACCACGAAGCCCGCCCAGGCCCCGGGCGGCGGCGTACGGCCGGAGCCGGCGAGAACCGCGGCGAACACGGCGAAGCCGGCGACCGCGCCCACCAGGCACGCGGGAGCGGTCTCCAGGGCGGCGATGCGCCGCACCTGCCGGGGCGACGCCCCGGCGAGCCGCAGCGCCGCCATCCGCCGGTCCCGGTGGACGGCGCCGAGCCGGGCGCACTGGCCCAGGAAGCCGAAGACGGGGATGAGCAGGAGCAGGAGCGTGGCCACCACGCCGGTTCGCTGGCCGGGCTGGTTCAGCAGGCCGTGTCCGAACGCGATGGACGCCTGCCCCGAGACCGCGGACACCGTGACCGCCGCGAGTGCCAGGCCCGTGGCGAGCAGCGCGCCGGCCGCGGTGAGCGCGATCCGCCACCACTCGCGGCGGTCCGAACCGCGGGTCAGGGTCCAGGCGATGCGTGCGTCAGTCCTCATGGCGGGCCGCCTCCTGGATGGTGAACCGCGTCGCGGACGAGTGGACGGCCCCGTCGCGCAGCCACACCTCCCGGTCCGCGTACGCGGCGATCTGCGCGTCGTGCGTGATGAGCAGGACCGCGGTGCCGGACTCGCGGGAGGCGTGCACCAGAGCGGTCATCACCTGTTCGCCGGAGAGGGAGTCGAGGGCGCCGGTCGGCTCGTCCGCGAAGACGGCCTTCGGCCCGGTGATCAACGCCCGTGCCAGGGCGATCCGCTGGCTCTGCCCGCCGCTCAGCTCGCCGGGCCGCAGCTCGGCCTGGCCGCGTACGCCGAAGCGTTCCAGCCAGGAGTCCGCCTGCCGCCGCGCCTCGGCGCGGCCGGCTCCCGCGAGCAGGAGCGGCAGGGCCACGTTGTCGAGCGCGGTGAGTTCGGGGATCAGCTGCCCGAACTGGAACACCACGCCGAAGTCGGTACGCCGCAGCTCGCTGAGGCGCGCCTCGGACAGCTCGCCGAGGTGCTCCCCGGCGTAGGTGACCGTGCCTGCGTCGGGGCGGACGATGCCCGCGAGGCAGTGCAGCAGCGTGGACTTGCCGCTGCCGCTGGTACCGGTGACGGCGAGGATCTCACCGGCGTGGAGTTCGACCGAGGCGCCGCGCAGCGCCTCCGTGCGTCCGTACCGTTTCGTCAGGCCGGTGGCGGTGATCAGTGGGGCCGACGACGTGGGCCGGTCGGCTCGGGTACTCATGTCGGCTGGACCTCCGCGGTCAGAGTGGCGAGACGGGTCGCCGTGGTGGCCATCCACCGGACATCGGCGTCCAGGTGGTTCAGGGCGTAGTCGGCCGAGAGCACCGTGCTGAGGCCGGCCCCGGGGGTGGTCTTGAGCTTGGTCAGTTCGTGCATCCGCGCCATGTGGGCGGCGCGCTGGGCCTGGAGGTAGCCGGCCGCGTCAGCGGTGCGGTCACCACCGGCGGCCGCCGCGACGAGGATCGAGGTGACGACCTTGGCGAAGATCTCGTTCGTCACGAAGGGCGCGGGCGGCGCGGTCTCGCCCGCCCACCGGGCGAGTTCGCGTGCGCCTTCGTCCGTGGAGCGGTAGAGGGTGCGCTCGGGACCGCCGTCGGAATCGGTGCCCTCGACCGCCGCCAGTTCGTCCCGCACCAGGCGTTGCAGGGTCGTGTAGACCTGGCCGTACGCCAGGGGGCGGGCCTGCGGGAAGAGTTCGTCGTACCGCCGTTTCAGTTCGTAACCGTGGTTGGAACCCCCGGCAAGCAGCCCGAGGAGTACGTGACGGATGCTCATGGCGGCGACTATATACTCAATATATGTACTGAGTGAATAGTGGGACACGAGGCACCTCGGGAGGTGCTGCGGAGGGGGGTGTGCGGCGTGGACTCCCGGCCGCTCAGGGGGAGTTGCCCAGGGCGCGGCGCCCTGCGGGCGGAGCTACTCGGCCACGGCGTACGCCTGGACCGACCAGAGCGAGTAGCCGTACTCGGTGGCCCGTCCGTCGCCCTGGACCCGGATGAACCGGGTGTCCTTCTCGTCCATCCGGACCGCCTCGTGCCCGCCGCGGCCGTTGCGGACGGTGGCCGCGGTGCGCCAGGTGCGGCCGTCCGCCGAGACCTGTACGCGGTAGCCGGAGGCGTACGCGTCCTGCCAGTCCAGGACCACCTGTCCGACCCGGGCCGGGGCGGACAGCTCGGCCTGCCACCAGGCGTCGTCCTCGGCCGGGGACGACCAGCGGGTCTCCGGGGCGCCGTCCGACGCGGCGGCGGCGGGGAAGTCCGGGGTCTCGTCGCCCGAGGAGGAGGCGGTGGCCGTGCGCAGCAGATCGGGGCCCGCGGTGCGCGGGAAGGCCCGGACGGTCAGGGTGGTCTCCTCGGCGCCGAAGGAGAACGGCACCTCGTACTCGCCCGCCGGGGTGTCCGCGGGCACGGTGATCTCCACGGGCACGTCCGTGCGGGAGCCGCGCTGGACGGTCGTCTGCTTGGGAAGCCGCACCTTGATGCCCTTGGGGGCCTTCGCCTTGAGCGCGCCCTTCACCTCGGCCGGACGGCCGGGCGAGAGCCGCGCCTCGACCCGCTGCGGCCTGCCGCCGATCTCCGCGTCCGTCTCGCCGTGCGCGAGGTCGAGGCGGGCGGCGGGCTCGTCGCCGAACCACGGCACCAGCGAGCGCACCCGGGGTGCCGTCCCGGCGGACGGGGCCGCGCCCGCGAGCGGAGGGATGATCAGGGGCGGTGCGCCGGTGACCGACGGGGTGGCGGTCGGCCAGCTGATCCGGACCGCGTCGGCCCGCAGGCCCCGGCCCCCGGTCTGGGTCCAGCCGCTCGACGAGAGCGGGCCAAGGCTGTGCCAGCCCTCGCCGGGTACGTGCGCCTGGACCGTCGCGTCCGCCGGGGTGGCGCCGCCGCCCGGCACGGCCGTCGCGGTGACGGCCTCCAGCGGACGGACCCGGTCCAGACGGACCGTGTAACTGCCCTGCGCCTCGGTCACCGTGCCGTTGTCGCGGTCCGTCCCGGTCCAGGCGTCGGCCTCCTTGCGCGCCCGGTCCAGGAACGGGCCGAGTACCCCCTTGCCGACCGTCGCGCCGCTCGCCTTCACGGACCTGCTCACCGGCTCCAGGGCCAGCGACGCCCGCCAGGCGGCCGGCCCGTCCTCGCGGGCCTGGGCCTGGAGCAGATCGACGGCCAGCTCACCGGCCCTGCCGTACCGGGACAGCTGCTCGGTCCACGGCCGCACCTCGTCGTCGAGCCGCCCGTCGGCCAGTCCGGCCAGCCGCTGCGGGGTCTCGCGCATCACGGTGAACGCGGCACGCAGCCGGGTCGCCGCCTTGTCGCGCGCCCCGGCGTCCGTACCGCCGCGAGCCTTCCAGAACGCGGCGAGCAGCGGCTTCAGGTACGCCGACTCGTCGCCGCCCAGCACGGAGGCCGCGCTGTTCCCGGCCAGCGCGCGCAGCGCGTCCCGGCTGCCGGGGTCCGCGCCCGCGAGGTCGTCGATGGCCGCCTGCCAGGACTCCTGCGGCTGGTACCCCTTCGGGTTCCAGGCGAAGTCGGCGGCGGTGAACAGCGGGATCCGGGAGGCGGACGGCTGCTCCATGGCGTTGGCCAGCAGCGCCGCCGAGCCGATGGCGACCGCCGGGTCGCGGCCGGTGTACGGACCGAGGAAGATCCGGTCCTGCGCGTAGTCGTTGACCGGGTAGTTGTCCATCGTGACCAGCGGATGGCGGAACGTGGCGCGCGCACCGGCCAGTTCGCCGCCGGTGATGGTCCTGGGCACCACGCCGACGCCGGTCCAGGCGACCTGCACCCGGTCGTCGAGCTCCCTGGCGAGCGCCGTGCGGTAGTCGGTCGCCCCGTCCTGGTAGAACTCCGTCGGCATCATCGACAGCGGCTGCGAGCCCGGATGGCGGTCCGCGAGGTGCTGGGCGACCGCGCTCACGACGCGGGCCTGCGCCCTGGCCGCCGCCTCGGGACCGTCACCGAAGGCGTCGGCGTCGGCCGAGCAGTGCCATTCGCTGTAGCTGACGTCCTGGAACTGCACCTGGAAGGCCCGCACCCCCAGGGCCCACATCGCGTCGACCTTCCTGGTCAGCGCCTTCACATCGCGGTCCGACGAGAGGCACATCGACTGGCCGGGCGCCACGGCCCAGCCGAGCGTCACGTGTTCGGCCCCGGCCCGCTCGGCCAGCGCGCGGAAGTCGGCGCGCCGGTCGGCGGGGTACGGGTCGCGCCAGCGGGCCTGCCGGTAGGGGTCGTCGCCCGCCGCGTAGAGGTACCGGTTCTGCTTCGTGCGCCCCATGAAGCCGAGCTGGGACAGGCGTTCGGCCTGGGTCCAGGGCTGCCCGTAGAAGCCCTCGGTCATCCCGCGCACGGCACTGGAGGGCCAGTCGCGGACGGTGGCCCCGGCGACGGTGCCGCCCCGGATCAGCTGACGCAGGGTCTGCACCGCGTGGAACAGCCCGTCTTCGCCCAGGCCGTCCACGGCGACGGTGTCGCGGCCGGCGGCGTGGCCGGCCGCGATCCGGTAGCCGCCGGCGGGCAGATCGCCCCGGTCGGGGGCGCGCAGTGTGCGCAGTGCGTCCAGGGCCCCGTTGCCGCCGAACCTGATGACGGGGCCCCGCCCCGGCAGACTCTCGTGGACGGTCCGCACACCCGCGTCGCGCAGGACCTGGCGGAGCGCGGCGACGGCGTACGGGTCGGCCTGCGCATCGGCCACGAGCGTGACCTCGCCGGACAGGGGCACCGAGGAGCCGGAGGCCTTGATGCTCTGCGGCCGGGGCCACACGGCGGGCAGCGCGCCCTCGTCCGCGCGGTCGGGGGTGTCGGCGACGGATGTTCCGGGCGTTCCGGGCGGTACGGGAGCGGCGAAGGCGGCCGGGGCTCCGGTGGAGAGGAGTCCGCCGAGCACGGCCACCGCGACCGCCGCGGCCTGCTTCCTGCCCCTGAGCCGCATGCCCGTTCTCCCCTCGCTCCCACTGGTGGGCTCCGAGCCCACCACCCGCGCGCGAGGGTGTCAATGTGCGTGGTCGTTGTGGTGCAAATGCCCGGTGTGAAGGATGGGGCGGGGCGCGTGTGGCTGACGTCGCGTCACGCGAAAGACGGCGCCGAATGGCCGAAAACGACGGACGTCTTGCGGAGAACCGGCCTCCGGGGAACGGATTGTGACCCAGAGCACGTTGAACTCGTTGTCGTAACGCCTACGTCTGCGGACGCGTCCGCTGGGTAGGTCTGCTGTGTCCTGCTCTCCACGGCCAGGAGGCCACCATGCCCGCTGCCGCGCAGCTCCTGCTCTCCGCCCTGACCAAACAGGTGCCGGGACCCGCTCCGATGATCAGTGCGTGCCCCGCCACCGCCCCCGGCCCGCTCACCAGCGAGGCGCCGCTCGCCGACGCCATACCCCTGACCAGCGAGCCCCCGCTCGCCGACGCCACGCCCCTGACCAGTGAGCCCCCGCTCGCCGTCCTCGCCCCGCTGACCAGCGAACCGGCTTCGTCCGGCAGCGCTTGGGGCATGGAGTCCCCAGGAGTCTGAATGGGCCTGTCCCGGCTCGCCGCACTGCACGGCGTCGCCACCTCGTACTCCCCGTCCGCCGACGTCACGGTGGCCGTCCCCGACGGCACGGTCGTCGCGGTGCTCGCCGCGCTCGGTGTCGACGCGGCCACGCCCGAGGCGGTCCAGGAGGCGCTCGCCGCCGCCGAGTCCGCGGCCGGCTCCCGGCTGCTCCCGCCCACGATCGTGGTGTGGACCGGGGAGCCGCTGCCCCCGGCGCTGACCGCGCTGCCCCCGGGCACGGAGCTGACCGTCCGGCCCGAGGAGCCCGGCCCCGTCCGCCCGGCCCGGATGCGGACCCCCGCCGGGGATACGGTTCCGGCCGTTTCCCGCGCGCCCCGCCGAACGGGCGACGCGGCGCCCGGTGCGCCCGCGCCCGGCTGGTGGACCGAACCCCCGCCCGGGGTGCACCGGCTGACCGCCCTCGCGCCGGAGCGGCCCGCCGAGTCCTGCACGCTGATCGTCGCCCCGGCCCGCGTCCCGCAGCCGCCGCCCCGCAGCCACGGCTTCCTCGTACAGCTCTACTCGCTGCTCTCCGCCCGCTCCTGGGGCATGGGCGACCTCGGTGACCTCGCCGACCTCGCGTCCTGGTCCGGGCGTTGCCTCGGGACCGGCTTCGTCCAGGTGAACCCGCTGCACGCGGCGGTCCTGGGCACCCCCACCGACCCCTCGCCCTACCGCCCCTCCTCGCGGCGCTTCCCCGACCCCGTGCACCTGCGCGTCGAGTCGGTCCCGGAGTACGGGCACGCCTCCGACCGGGCCGCGCTCGACGAGCTGCGCCGCCGGGCCGCAGAGCTCAGCGACGGTGTGCTCAGCAAGGGCGCCCTGATCGACCGCGACGCCGTCTGGGAGCTCAAGCGCCAGGCCCTCGCCATCCTCGTCGACGTCCCCCTCACCCCCGGCCGCCGCGCCGACTACTGCGACTTCCTCGCCCGGCAGGGACCGGCCCTGGAGGACCACGCCCTGTGGTGCGCCCTGGCCGAGGTGCACGGCTCCGACTGGCACACCTGGCCGGCCGGCCTGCGCGACCCCCGCTCCCGGGAGACCGCCCGCGCCCGCGGCGAACTGCTCGACCGGGTCGACTTCCACTGCCGGCTCGCCTGGCTGACCGACACTCAGCTCGCCGAGGCCCAGCGCGCCGCCCGGGACGCCGGGATGGCCGTCGGGATCGTCCACGACCTCGCCGTCGGCGTGCACCCCGGCGGCGCCGACACCTGGGCCCAGCAGGACGCCTTCGCGCACGGCATGTCCGTCGGCGCGCCCCCGGACGCGTTCAACGCGCGCGGCCAGGACTGGGGGCTGCCGCCCTGGCGCCCCGACGCGCTGGCCGCCTCCGGCTACGCCCCGTTCCGGGGCCTGCTGCGCGGGATCCTCGGCCGGGCCGGCGCCCTGCGCATCGACCACGTGATGGGCCTGTTCCGGCTCTGGTGGGTGCCCGAGGGGCGTCCGCCGACCGAGGGCACCTACGTCAGCCAGGACGCCGAGGCGATGCTCGCCGTCCTCGTCCTGGAGGCCCACCGGGCGGGCGCCGTCGTCATGGGCGAGGACCTCGGCACCGTCGAACCCGGCGTCCGCGAGGCGCTCGCCCGACGGGGCGTCCTCGGCACCTCCGTCCTCTGGTTCGAACGGGACTGGTCGGGCACCGGCCGCCCGCTGGCCCCCGAGGAGTGGCGCGAGGACTGCCTGGCCACCGCCACCACCCACGACCTGCCCTCCACCGCCGCCCGGCTGACCGGCGACCATGTGACGCTGCGCCACCGCCTCGGCCTGCTCACCCGCCCCCTGGAGCAGGAGCGCACCGAGGACGGCGCCGACACCGCGGAGTGGCTCGGCCTGCTCTCCCGGCTCGGCCTGCTCCCCGAGGGCGGCGGTGACGAGGAGGCGGCCGTCCGCGCCGTCCACCGCTTCCTGCTGCGCACCCCGGCCCGGATGGCCGGGGTCTGGCTGCCCGACACGATCGGCGACCGCCGCCCGCAGAACCTGCCGGGCACCTGGGACGAGTACCCCAACTGGCGGCTGCCCATCGCCGATGCCGAGGGGCAGCCCGTCACCCTGGAGGAGCTGGCCGCCTCGCCCCGGCTGCACCGGCTGATGGAGGTGCTCAGCCCCCGTCAGGAGCCGCCTGGGACCCGTACGGCACCCCCGGGCGCGCGGCCCCGGTAGCCGTTCGCTACGTTTGCACCGTGGACAAGAAGAACGCTATGCGCGCCGGTGCCGTCGCCGCCGGAACGACGCTGATGATGCTGCTCATGACGTCCCCCGCGCTCGCGCTCACCCGCGACGACGGCGACGACCCGGGTCCCGGCCTGAGCGTGATCGACACGATCGGCCTGTTCGTGCTGGCCCCGCTGGTGCTGTTCGGGATCATCGCCGGCCTGGTCATGGTCCTCGACAAGTCCAAGAAGCAGGCCTGACACCAGGACTGAGCGGGCACACCGGGCCCGCTCGGCACCCATAGCTCCGCCCCAGGGCGTCCCGACGTGCGCAAGCGCGCCGGGGCGCCCTGTCGCGCGTCCGTGAGCCGTTCACTTCCGTCATCGTTAAGTTCTGCTTCAGGGAGTCATCGAAAGTATTCGATGGACCTGAATGCTCTGCCGGTGTGACGGTGGCCCCGTGACCGACGTCAAAGAGGTTCCCCCGAAAGCGGCAGGCCCGGCAGGAGCAGCCCGGTGGGCCTCCGGGACCGGGCTGCTGCTCGCCCTCGTCGCGACCGTCGTCTGGTCCGGCAGCTTCGTCTCCGCGCGCGCCCTGCACCACACCGTCCCGCCCGTCCAGGCGGCCTTCTGGCGCTGGATCGTCGCCGTCGCCGCGGTCGCACCCCTCGCGGCGCGGGAGACCTGGCGGCAGCGCGCGCTGATCCGCCGGCACCTGGGCTTCGTCACCCTCGCCGCGCTGCTCGGGATCACCGTCTACAACACCCTGGTCAACCAGGCGGGCATGTCCACATCGGCCGGCCAGATGGGCATGATCATGGCCGCGTCGCCGGTGGTGATGGCGGTGTACGAACGCCTCGGCGGCCGGCGGCTCGGCGGGCGGCGCATCGCCGGAATGGCCATCGCCTGCACCGGAGTTCTGCTGCTGGTCGGCAACGGCTCCCTGGCCCTGCACTTCGCCCCCGGCGACCTGTGGATGTTCGCCGCGATGCTCAGCTTCGCCTCGTACAGCGCGCTGCTGCGCCGCCGTCCGGCGGAGATCGGCCAACTGGCCTTCCTGCTCGCCACGTTCGTGCTGGGCGCGCTGATGCTGGCGCCGGCCTTCGCGGTCAGCGTCGCCGTCCAGGGCGGCTTCGAGCCGACGGCCGGCACCGTCGGGCCGCTGCTGTACGTCGGTGTCCTCTCGTCGGCGCTCGCGTTCTTCGCCTGGAACCGGGCCGTCGCGCTGATCGGCGCGACGCGCACCGGAATCGTCTACTACCTCCAGCCGGTCTGCGTGGCCGGGCTCTCCTTCGCCCTGCTGGGCGAGTCGACGGGGCCGGTCCAGATCCTCTGCCTGGTCCTGATCCTGGGCGGAGTGGCGCTGGGGGCGGGCCGGGTCCGGGAGCGGCCGGCGGCTAATGTGCGGACATGACCGAGTGGGACATCAAGAAGCTCCGGATCCTGCGGGTGCTGAGCGAACGCGGGACCGTCACGGCGACGGCCGAGGCGCTGCTGATGACCCCCTCCGCGGTGTCCCAGCAGCTGTCGAACCTGGGCCGGCAGCTCGGGGTGCCGCTGCTGGAGGCACAGGGCAGGCGGGTCCGGCTCACCGACGCCGCGTACCTCGTACTGCGCCACGCCGAGGTGGTGTTCGCCCAGCTGGAGCGCGCCGAGGCCGAGCTGACCGGATATCTGCGGGGAGAGGCGGGGGAGGTGCGGGTCGGCGCGTTCTCGACCGCGGTGCCCGCCCTCGTCGTACCGGCCGTCCAGCTGCTGGGCGCCGACGGCCGCCCCGGGCCCGGGGTGCGGGTGCGGGAGGCGGAGGCCGCAGAGGCGTACGAGCTCCTCGCGGCCGGTGACGTCGACCTCGCGCTCTCCCTCGCCGCGCACGCCCCCACGGCACGCGACACCCGGTTCGCCCTGCTGCCGCTGCTCGCGGACCCGCTCGACGTCGCCCTCCCCATCGGGCACCGGCTCGCCGGCGCCCCCGGACTCCGGCTGGCCGACCTCGCCGCCGAGCCGTGGATCTTCGGCGGCTCGGGCCCGTGGTCGGAGATCACCACCGCCGCCTGCGAGGCCGCCGGGTTCGTCCCGGAGCAGGCCCACAGCGCCTCCGGGTGGACCGCGATCCTGGCCATGGTGGAGGCCGGCATGGGCGTCGCGCTGATCCCCCGCATGGCGTCGGCGGAGCGCCGCAAGGGGGTGGCCCTGCGCGTCCTGGACGCCGATCTGCCCCGGCGCCACGTGGTGGCGGCGGTGCGGCAGGGGGCCGAGACCGGTCCGGCGGTGGCCCGGGTACTGGCCGCGCTCAAGGAGGTCAGCGCCGCGCGCGAAGCATCGTTCAGCTGAGCTGAATGAAATGTGCGAAAACTTTCGATGGACCTGATCGATGGGTCTGTTGGACAGTGGGTACATGACCTTCGACGCGAGCGAGACCCCCGCCCTGGACAACGACCCCCACGCCAATGACGCGGCCCCCTACGGCGGTGGTGACCCGTACGCCGACTACCTCACCACCGACCTGCCCTTCACCGAGCTCGTCGACCTCGCGGACCGGCGCCTCGGCGCGGGCGTGATCGCCGCCAATGACGAGTTCTTCGCCCAGCGCGAGAACCTCCTGCTCAGGGAGCGCGCGGTCTTCGACCCCGAGCACTTCGGCCACAAGGGCAAGATCATGGACGGCTGGGAGACCCGCCGCCGCCGCGGCGCGGACGCGGCCCACCCCTTCCCCGCCCCCGGCGAGCACGACTGGGCCCTGATCCGGCTCGGCGCCCCCGGCATCATCCGCGGCCTCGTCATCGACACCGCCCACTTCCGGGGCAACTACCCGCAGCGCGTCTCGGTCCAGGCGACATCGGTACCCGGCTCGCCCAGCCCCGAAGCCCTCCTCGCGGACGACGTCAAGTGGGACGAGATCGTCCCGCCGACCCCCGTACGCGGCCACGCCGCCAACGGCTTCGAGATCACCGGCGACCGCCGTTACACCCACATCCGCCTCTGCCAGCACCCCGACGGCGGCATCGCCCGCCTGCGCGTGCACGGCGAGGTCGTCCCCGACCCGTCCTGGCTCGCGGCGCTCGGCACCTTCGACCTGATCTCGGTCCTGAACGGCGGCAGCTACGAGGACGCCTCCGACCGCTTCTACTCCTCGCCGACCCAGATCATCCTGCCCGGCACCTCCCGCAAGATGGACGACGGCTGGGAGAACCGCCGCCGCCGGGTCCGCGACACCAACGACTGGGTGCGCTTCCGGCTGCCCGCCCAGGGCGCCGTCCGCGCGGTCGAGATCGACACCGCCTACCTCAAGGGCAACGCGGCCGGCTGGATCGCCCTCCAGGGCCGCAACGGCGAGACGGGCGAGTGGTTCGAGATCATCCCCCGCACCCGCCTCCAGCCCGACACCCTGCACCGCTTCCCGCTCCGCGCCCAGGCCGTGGTCACCCACGTCCGGCTCGACGCCTTCCCCGACGGCGGCGTCGCGCGGATGCGCCTGCACGGCTCGCTGACCGAGTCCGGAGCGGCCGCCCTGGCCGCCCGCTACGAGGAGTCGGGCGCGTAACACCGCTCCGGCAGAACATGCTCCCGCCCGGCGGACGGCTGCGCTTCTGCGCCTGCCCGCCGGGCGGTTTCCATGTGGTGCGCGAGGGTCAGGCGGTCGCCGCCGCCGCGTCCGCCGCACGGGCCCGCAGCGCCCGCTCCACACCCGAACGGGACTCCGACATCAGTCGGCGCAGGGCCGCGCTCGGCTCCGCCGAGGCCAGCCAGGCGTCCGTGGCGTCCAGGGTCTCCTGCGAGACCTGGAGCGCCGGGTACAGACCGATGGCGACCTGCTGGGCCATCTCGTGGCTGCGCGAGTCCCACACGTCCTTCACCGCGGCGAAGAACCGCTCCGTGTAAGGCGCCAGCAGCTCGTGCTGGTCGGTCTGGACGAACCCGCCGATGACCGCCTCCTGGAGCGAGTTCGGCAGCTTGTCGGACTCGACGACCGAGGCCCATGCCTCCGCCTTCGCCTCCTCGGAGGGACGCGCCGCACGCGCCGCAGCCGCGTGGCGCTCGCCCGCCGCCGTCCGGTCGCGCTCGTACTCGGCGGCGATCTCGTCCTCGTCCAGCAGCCCCGTGGCGGCCATCCGCTGCACGAAGGCCCAGCGCAGCTCGGTGTCGACGGCCAGGCCCTCGATCGCCTCGCTGCCGTCGAGCAGCGACCGCAGCAGGTCGAGCTGCTGCGGGTTGCGCGCCGTGGCCGCGAACGCACGCGCCCAGGCCAGCTGGTGGTCACTGCCCGGCTCCGCCGCGCGCAGGTGCGCGAGCGTCGCCTCGGTCCACTGCGTAAGGCCCGCCTCGCGCCACTCGGGCGCCGAGTACAGGTCCAGCGCCATCTTCACCTGGCGGTGCAGCGACTGGACGACGCCGATGTCCGACTCCTTGCCGACCCCGGACAGGACGAGCGAGAGGTAGTCCCGGGTGGCCAGCTCGCCGTCGCGCGTCATGTCCCAGGCGGAGGCCCAGCACAGGGCGCGCGGGAGCGACTCGGCGAAGTCGCCCAGGTGCTCCGTGACGACCCGCAGCGACTCCTCGTCGAGACGGACCTTCGCGTACGACAGGTCGTCGTCGTTGAGCAGCACCACGGCGGGACGCGCGGTCCCGGCCGGGAACGGCACGACGGTGCGCTCGCCGTCGACGTCCAGCTCGATCCGGTCCGTACGGACCAGCTTGCCGCTCTCGTCGAGGTCGTAGCAGCCGATCGCGATCCGGTGCGGCCGCAGCGTCGGCTCGCCCTTCGCCCCGGCGGGCAGCGCGGGCGCCTCCTGGAGCACGGCGAACGAGGTGACCCTGCCCTCGCCGTCCGTCTCGATCTCCGGGCGCAGGATGTTGATGCCGGCCGTCTCCAGCCATGCCTTCGACCAGGTCTTCAGATCGCGGCCGGAGGTCTCCTCCAGCGCGCCCAGCAGGTCGGAGAGCCGGGTGTTGCCGAAGGCGTGCGCCTTGAAGTAGGCCTGGACACCCTTGAAGAACTCGTCCATGCCGACGTACGCCACCAGCTGCTTCAGGACCGAGGCGCCCTTGGCGTACGTGATGCCGTCGAAGTTGACCAGGACGTCGTCCAGGTCACTGATGTCGGCCATGATCGGGTGCGTCGAGGGCAGCTGGTCCTGCCGGTACGCCCACGTCTTCATGGAGTTGGCGAACGTGGTCCAGGAGTGCGGCCACTGCGAGCCCTCGGCGTACGACAGGCAGGCGATCGAGGTGTAGGTGGCGAACGACTCGTTCAGCCACAGGTCGTTCCACCACTCCATGGTCACGAGGTCGCCGAACCACATGTGGGCCAGCTCGTGCAGGATCGTCTCGGCCCGCGTCTCGTACGCCGCGTCCGTCACCTTGGAACGGAACACGTACTGGTCACGGATGGTGACCGCGCCCGCGTTCTCCATCGCGCCCGCGTTGAACTCCGGGACGAACAGCTGGTCGTACTTGGCGAAGGGGTACGCGTAGTCGAACTTCTCCTGGAACCACTCGAAGCCCAGCCGGGTCACGTCGAAGATCGCGTCCGCGTCGAGGTACTCGGCGAGCGACGGGCGGCAGTAGATGCCCAGCGGGACGGACTGGCCGTCCTTCTCGTAGCTGCTGTGCACCGAGTGGTACGGGCCGGCGATCAGCGCGGTGATGTACGTGGAGATGCGCGGCGTCGGCTCGAAGGACCAGACGTCGTCCGCGGGCTCCGGCGTCGGAGAGTTGGAGATGACGGTCCAGCCGGAGGGGGCCTTCACGGTGAACCGGAAGGTCGCCTTCAGATCGGGCTGCTCGAAGCTCGCGAAGACGCGGCGCGCGTCCGGCACCTCGAACTGGGTGTAGAGGTACGCCTGCTGGTCGACCGGGTCGACGAACCGGTGGAGGCCCTCGCCCGTGTTGGTGTACGAGCAGTCCGCGACGACCTTCAACTCGTTGGAGCCCGCCGCCAGGTGCGGCAGGGTGATGCGCGAATCGCGGAACACCGCCGCGACGTCCAGGGTCTTGCCGTTCAGCTCGACCTCGTGCACGGCCGGGGCTACCAGATCGATGAAGGTCTGCGCCCCCGCCTCGGCGGAGTCGAAGCGCACGGTGGTGACGGACCGGTAGGTCCCGCCCTCCTGCGCTCCGGAGAGGTCGAGATCGATCTCGTACGCGTCCACGGTCAGCAGGCGCGCCCGCTCCTGTGCCTCTTCGCGGGTCAGATTCGTGCCAGGCACGCGGTCATCTCCTTGATGTGTGATGTTTCCGGTCATCCTTCCACGTGACCCGTACCCAACGCGATGTCCGTTTTCCGCCGGACCGTGCAGGTGGGGCGGGCCACTCTCGTCGTATGACGAGCTACGAGGCACGCGCGATCGACGGGGCCGCGCTCAGGGAACTCCGGGAGACCGACGACGCGGGACGCCCCTGCGTCCCGTACACCGCCACGGACGCGGGCAGCCCGCTGCGCTGCTGCCTGCGGGGCAACGAGACGGGGGAGCGGATCGCCCTCGTCTCCTACGCGCCGCTGCGCCGCTGGGCGGCGGCGGCCTGGGCGAGGCCCGGGGCGTACGACGAGCAGGGCCCCGTCTTCATCCACGCCGAGGAGTGCGAGGGCCCGGACACCGGCCGCCCCGGCTACCCGTTCTCGCGGGCGGGGGCGCTGCGCACCGTGCGGCGGTACGACGGGGACGGGCACATCGTGGGCGGCCGGCTGCTGGAGATCCCGGCGGACGAGGAGCGGGGCTTCGACGAGGCCATCGCGGAGGCCTTCGCGGACCCGGAGGTGGCGCTGGTGCACGTGCGGGCCGTGGAGTACGGCTGCTGGCACTTCGAGGTCCGCCGCCCGGATTCAAGCCCCTGCGGCGATTGAGGAGCGGGGGTCCGGGGACGGAGCCCCCGGACCCCCGCGGAGGCTGAGCGCGCTCAGCCCTTCAGCTCCGCCGCGACCAGCTCCGCGATCTGCACCGCGTTCAGCGCCGCGCCCTTGCGCAGGTTGTCGTTGGAGACGAACAGCGCGAGACCGTGCTCCACGGTCTCGTCGGCCCGGATCCGCCCGACGAAGGACGCGTCCTGCCCGGCGGCCTGCAGCGGGGTGGGGATCTCCGAGATCTCGACGCCCGGGGCGGCCCCGAGCAGCTCGTAGGCGCGCTCGACGCCGATCGGCCGCGCGAAGCGGGCGTTGACCTGGAGCGAGTGGCCGGAGAAGACCGGGACCCGGACACAGGTGCCGGACACCTTCAGCTCCGGGATCTCCAGGATCTTGCGGGACTCGTTGCGGAGCTTCTGCTCCTCGTCCGTCTCGAAGGAGCCGTCGTCGACGATGGCGCCGGCCAGCGGCAGCACGTTGAAGGCGATCGGACGCTTGTAGATGTCCGGCTCGGGGAAGTCGACGGCGCCGCCGTCGTGGGTGAGCTTGTCGGCGTCGGCGACGACCTTGGAGACCTGGCCGTGCAGCTCGGCCACGCCCGCCAGCCCGGAGCCGGACACGGCCTGGTACGTGGCGACGGTCAGCGCTTCCAGGCCGGCCTCGTCGTGCAGCGGGCGCAGCACCGGCATGGCGGCCATCGTGGTGCAGTTCGGGTTGGCGATGATGCCCTTGGGGCGGTCCGCGATCGCGTGCGGGTTGACCTCGGAGACGACCAGCGGGACCTGGGGGTCCTTGCGCCAGGCGGAGGAGTTGTCGATCACGACGGCGCCCTGTGCGGCGACCTTCTCGGCGAGCGCCTTCGAGGTCGCGCCACCGGCCGAGAACAGCACGATGTCCAGGCCGGTGTAGTCGGCGGTGGAGGCGTCCTCGACGGTGATGCTGCGGCCCTCCCACTCGATCGTGGAGCCCGCGGAGCGCGGGGAGGCGAACAGCCGCAGCTCGTCGGCCGGGAACTTCCGCTCGGCCAGGATCCTGCGCATGACTGTGCCGACCTGACCGGTGGCGCCGACGATTCCGACCTTCACAGGAACTCCTTCAAGCGTACGAACGGCACGGTTGCCGCTCCATGATGCGTATGTCCACGGCTTCCTTGTCCAATCCATTGTCCGGGGGGCGGACAGGGTGCGCACAGCGCAGTGGGGCGGGCGCCCGGTGAGCGCCCGCCCCACTGTCGTACGGATCACATGTGGTTACGGCGTGACCTTCTCGATCACGACGCTGCCGGTGCCCGCGGCGGTGCCCCGCGCGTTCACCAGCTGGACCTCACCGAAGAACTGCCGGCCCTCGGGAGCCGCTCCGGCGACCGCGACCTCGGCGCTGACCTGTGCCGACGCGCCGGCGGCCAGGTTCACGGCCTTCGACTCGTCGACGTTGATCGCGCCGAGCGACGGCGAGTAGTACACGTCGCGGTAGTCGTACTCGGTCGTGCCGGCCGGGACGTCGTAGCCCTGGATGACGACCTGGTACGTGCCCGCGGCGGGCTTCACCAGACTGACGGCCTCCTCGGAGCCGGCCGTGGTGGAGGCACCCACCTGGGCTGCGCCCTTGTAGACGTACAGGTCGAGGTCGGCGTTGGCGTCCGAGGTGTTCCCGATGGCGACGTCGAGCTTCTCGACGCCCTCACCGATGGTGACCTCCTTGACGTACTCGCCGCCCGTGGAGATCGACGGACGCTCGACGTCGGCCGAGCCCAGCGAGCCGCCCTTGAGCTTGCCCTCCAGGGTCCCCGCGTTGTTGGTGACGGTCCAGTCCACCTTGGCCGGGGTGCCGATCTTCGCCTCGGGGATGGTCTGCACCGCCGGGTCGAAGGTGGCGCCGAGCAGCGAGACATCCAGCTTGTACGGGTTGTCCAGCAGCGGCGACGTACGCCGGGCCTCGACCTCGATCTCCCAGACACCGGCCTGCGGGTCGGCGTACGAGCGCACGTCGGGGCGGCAGGTGTTGGCCGGGTTGTCGTAGTTCGGGTAGCAGAACGGCGTCCCGCTGTCCTCCACCGCGACCCCGTACGGGTGGATGGAGATGAAGCGGGTCTGGCTGCCCGAGCGCAGGGCGCTCATCGCGACCTCAAGGGTCTTGGCGCCCTCCGGCACGTTCACGAAGTACGACGTGGTGCCGTTGCGCTGCACCGAGCCGGACGCCTTGTACGCGTAGCCGGGCTTCACCAGGTCCTTGGCGACGACGACCGTGGCCAGGATCTGCTGGTCGACACCGGAGGTCTTCGCGTCGTCGACCTGGAGGATCGCGCTGTGCACGCCCGCGCTGCCCGGCTTCGCCTGGACCTTGACCGTCACCGGCTTGCCGAGGGGCAGCGAGACGGTCTTGGGACCGGTCAGCGAGAAGGTGCCGTCGTTGTACTTCCAGGACAGCTTGTGCTCGACCTTCTTGTCCGGGCCCGTGGTGCGGGTGACCGTGACGTCGTACGACTTCTTCTGGCCGGCCTTGAGGCCGCCCTCGCGGTCGTACAGGCCGGTGCCGAAGCCCGGGGTCTTCAGCGCGAAGTCGATCGCGGTGTCGACGGGGGCCTTGACCGTGTACTCGTGCGCCGGGGCGCCCTGCTTCTTGATCTGCTTCCAGGCGTCGACGATGTTGATCAGACCGGCACCCTGGGCGTGCGCGGGCACTCCCTTGATCTGGGTGGCGGTGCTGGTCAGCGCGGTGCGCAGGTCGGCCGGGGGCAGCTCGATGTGCTTCTGCTTCGCGGCGGACAGCAGCAGCGCGGTCGCGCCGGCGGCCTGCGGTGAGGCCATCGACGTGCCCTGGAGCATGGAGTAGCCGGCCGGGAGGGAGTAGCCCGACTCCTTGACCGGCGAACCGGGCAGCCAGGTCTGCGTCGAGTTGATCGACGCGCCGGGCGCCGTCAGCGTCGGCGTGAAGCCGCCGTCCTCGCGCGGACCGCGCGAGGAGAAGGGCAGCATGTCGTACTTCCTGGTGACGTTGGAGCCGTAGTTCGCGGCCCAGGTCTCCTTGGAGATGGAGGCGCCGACCGAGATGACGTGGTCGGCGAGGCCGGGGTCACCGATGGTGTTGACGCCCGGACCGTCGTTGCCTGCCGAGATGACCAGCTGGACGCCGTAGATGTCGATGAGCCGCTTGTACAGCTCCGAGCGGGCGTTGTTGCCGTCGTTGAGCGGCGGCAGGCCGCCGATCGACATGTTGACGACGTCGACGCCCCGGTTCACGACGAGGTCGATCATGCCCTCGGTGAGCGCGATGTTGGTGCAGCCGCCGGACCAGGTGCAGGCACGCGAGGAGACGATCTTCGCTCCCGGCGCGGCACCGTTCATCTTGCCGCCGAACAGGCCGTTCGCGGCGGTGATGCCCGCGACGTGCGTGCCGTGCTCGGACTCGATGACGCCGATGGAGACGTAGTCGGAGGTGTCGCCGGCGGCGTTGTAGACGACGCCCTTGCGGTTCTCCACGACGAACGGGATGCGCTCGACGACGTCGGTGCGCGGGTCGTCCTTGCCGAAGTAGGAGACCTGGTGCTTCTCCTTGTAGGGCTTCATGGCGGTGTCGTCGCGGAAGTCCGCGTTGTTGTTCAGGTCGACCCGGGTGGCGCCGGTGACCGGGTCGTACAGCACGGCCCACACGTCGGTGGTGTCGCCGTCGCGGTTCAGGTCGCCCGCCATGTCGCCGCCCTTGGTGGCGGCCTCGGCGAACAGGCTGATCCTGTACGAGCCCTCGGGCGCAGAGTAGGTGCGGCCCTTGTACGTGAACGTCGGGCCGGACACGGCGTCCGTCATCCGCAGCCAGGTGCCGTCGTCGTCACTGACCGGGTCGGTGGCCGTCACCCAGTCGGTGATCTTGCGCTCACCGGTGCTGGTCTTCTGGAGCGCGGGGTGACCGAGGTCGACACCCGCGTCCAGGACGCCGATGGTGACGCCTCGGCCGTCGGCCTTCGGGTTCTGCTTGACGAAGTCGACCGCACCCGTCTCGAACGAGGGGTTGTACGGGTTCTTCGCCGGGGTCTTCCTGCCCGGCGCCGCGTAGCTGCCCGTCGACTTCGCCTTGGCCTTGCTGCCGGTCGCCCGGTCGGCCGCGGGGGTCGGGTCGTCCAGCATGATCTCCTGCTTGAGATCGATGCCGTGGACGGAGGTCAGCTTCGACGCCGCCTTGATGGTGGCCTCGGCGCTCGCGGTCGGCACGGTCGCCCGTACGTAGCCGAGCCTGTCGTACGCACGCCCCAGCACGGAGCCCTTGACGGCGCCCAGTTGCTTGCTGACCTGCTCGGTCGCACCGGGTGCGGTGGCGACCATCATCGTGACGTTCTTCTCGCCCTTGGCCCGCGCCTGGGCGAGCACATCGGCGTCGGCCGTGCCGAGCTTGTCCGCCGAGGCGTCGCCGGTGGCGGCCTTGACGGGGGCGTTGGCCGGGTCGTCGGCGGCGAAGACGGGGGCGACGCCGGTGGCGGCCAGTGCGGCCACCAGGCCGGCGGCGGCCGCGACTCGGGCCACGCGTCTCGCTCCGGGTATGTAACCGGGGGATTCGGAGGTCATCAGCATCCCTGTATGTGAAAGAGAGAGTCCGGAAATCGGTACCGGATGACCGCTCACCCTTTCGTAAATGACAGGGGTTTGTGGAGAGTTGGGGTGGGTGAGTTGTGTACATGGCGGAATTCCGCCACTGGTGCCGATGCGTCACCCGGGACGAAAAGGTGGATACGTGACTGCTGGGGCGCTCACCTGGGCAGAACCATCACGTACGCGGCCGGCTCCCGCGCGGCCGCCGCCATCAGCGCCGTCCGCACCACGACCGCCTGCTGTTCCAGCGCGTCGCGCAGCTTGCGCGGGGAGAGGTGGACGACGGTGACGCCCAGCCGCTCCAGCTGCTCGCGCCGGGTGGCGTACGCGGACCACTCCGCCTCGTGCTCCTCCTGCCGGCGGTCGTCGTCGAGCCGGCTGTGGCGCGGGGCTCTGGTGTCCAGTTCGAGCGCGACCGCCGCCTCGGGCCAGTAGGCGTCGACCCCGCCCAGGTGCGGTCCGCCGGGCAGCCGCAGGTCCACGTTCCACAGTGGTTCCGGCAGCCCGTGCGCGCGCACCAGGTCGTACAGCCGGTCCTCCGCCAGCGCCCGGCCCTCGGCCAGCAGCGAGTCCACCGCGTCCGCCACCTGGGGGCGGCCCAGGACCTTGGCCCGGTTCAGCTCACCGACCACGACGGCCGGTTCGCAGTGGCCGTCGCGGACCGCCTCGGTGAGCAGCCGGCGCACGGCGAAGGCGTCGGTGAGCCCGGTGACGGCGTCGGCCAGCGCGCGGGCCACCGGCGCCACCGGCAGCCCGTCCAGCACCTCGGCCTCCGGCAGCTCGGGCGTCCGCACCAGGTGCGCGTACCGGACCGACCGCAGCCGGCGGACCCGCGGCACCAGTACGTCGATCCGGTCCAGCGAGACGGCGGGCGGCGCGGCGGCGAAGCCGTGCAGCGCGAGTGCGGCCAGCCCGGTGACCATCGCCTCGCCGTACGCGGGGTCGGCGCCGCCGGTCCGCGCCGGAGTCGTCCGCCGCCCCGAGACGGGCGGGCGTCCCGCGTGCAGCAGGGCGGACCGCAGCCGCTCCCGGCCGCTGAGCGGTCCCGGGTGCAGCACATAGACACCGGGCAGCGGCTGCTGCCACGGACCACCGGGCCGGCACTGGCCGGCGGCCTGTGCGGCGGAGACGCCCCGGGCCTTCAACTGGGCGGCGGAAAATACGCGTTGCCGTACATCGGAGGTGATGCGGAGGTGGCAGGGAGGGAGCGGGGTGTTCTGGGTCATGCTCCGGGGTATCCCGCGCGCAGCCGGGCCCGTAACCCCTGTTACAAGTCCGTCGACATACCAGGACAACGCCGTCCTAAAGTACGGATGTTCGACTGCCGAAAAGGCCCGTCCCGCCGGGGATTGTGAACGCTCCGGGGGGAGCGCACCGGCGCCGCCGAGCGCCTGGCGCGCACGTCGCGTCCGGCCCGCACCCGGCGGGCCCCGGCCCGTGCGGCGTTCCAGGACGGAGCCCTCGCCGGGGTGCCGGGCACCCCGGCGAGGGCCTCATGCAGGGCGGACCGGCTCAGACGGCTCCGCCGTCGCACGCCTGCGCACGCAGACCCCGGTCGAGGTCGTCGCGGGCCTCCAGCACCAGCCGCCGCAGCGCGGGCGCCGCGTCCGCGTGCGCGGAGAGCCACGCGTCCGCCGCCGCCAGCGTGGACGCGTCGCCCTGGAGCGCCGGGAACAGGCCCTTGACCACGGCCATCCCGATCTGGATCGACCGCTCGGCCCACACCCGCTCGATCGCCTCGAAGTACTTGGCGCCGTACGGCTCCAGCAACTCCCGCTGGGAGGACTGCGCGAAGCCCAGGATGGTGGCCTCCACCAGCGCGTTGGACAGCGTGTCCGACTCCACGACGCCCGCCCAGGCCTGCGCCTTGACCGCGGCCGAAGGACGCGAGGCCAGGCAGCGCACCTGGTGGCGCTTGCCGGACGCGGTGTCGTCGCGGGCCAGCTCGGCGCCGATCACCGACTCGTCGGCCAGACCGTGCGAGGCCAGCGGGGACAGGAACGCCCACCGCAGTTCCTGGTCGACGTCGAGCCCGTCGATCCGGGCCGTGCCGTCGAGCAGCCCCGACAGCAGCTGGAAGTCCGCGTCCGAGGCGGCGACCGCCGCGAAGAACCGGGCCCAGGCCAGCTGGTGCTCGCTGCCCGGAGCCGCGAGCCGCAGCTCGCGCAGCGCGCCCTCGGCGAGCGCCCTGCCGCCCTCCTCGCGCCAGTCCGGCGCCGCGTAGTGCACCAGGGCGGTCCGGGTCCAGGCGTGCAGCATCTGCAGGACGCCGATGTCCGTCTCGCGGCCGGAGAAGTCCAGCACCAGCGAGACGAAGTCGCGGGCCGGCATCAGCGCGTCCCGGGTCAGGTTCCACAGCGCGGACCAGCACAGCGCCCGTGCGAGCGGGTCCGTGATGTCACCGAGGTGCGAACGCAGCGTGGTCAGCGACACCTCGTCGAAGCGGACCTTGCAGTACGTCAGGTCGTCATCGTTGACCAGGACCAGCTCGGGCCGCTCGGCCCCGGCCAGCTCCCCGATCACCGTGCGCGGCCCCGCCACGTCCGCCTCGGCCCGTGCGTAACGCACCAGGGCGCCTTCCGCGTCGCGCCGGTACAGGCCGACCGCGACCCGGTGCGGGCGCAGCTCCGGGTGCGATTCGGCCGCCTCCTGGAGGACCGCGAGTTCGGTGATCCGGTCCGCCGCGTCGTACGTCACCAGCGGGGTCAGCGAGTTGACGCCCGCCGTCTGCAGCCAGGAGCGGGACCAGCCGGTCATGTCCCGCCCGGAGGTCTCGGCCAGCACCGACAGCAGGTCGCCCAGCTGGGTGTTGCCGTACGCGTGCTTCTTGAAGTAGCGCCGGGCACCCTCCAGGAACGCGTCCCGTCCCACGTACGCCACCAGCTGCTTGAGCACCGAGGCGCCCTTGGCGTAGGTGATGCCGTCGAAGTTGAGCTTGGCGTCCTCCAGGTCACGGATGTCGGCCGTGATCGGGTGGGTGGACGGCAGCTGGTCGGCGCGGTAGGCCCAGGACTTGCGGTTGTTGGCGAAGGTGATCCAGCCGTCCTCGAACCGGGTCGACTCCACCATGGCGAAGACGCCCATGAAGTCCGCGAACGACTCCTTGAGCCACAGGTCGTCCCACCACTGCATGGTGACGAGGTCCCCGAACCACATGTGCGCCATCTCGTGCAGGATGACGTTGGCCCGGCCCTCGTACGACGCCCGCGTCACCTTCCCGCGGAAGATGTACTCCTCGCGGAACGTGACACAGCCCGGGTTCTCCATCGCGCCGAGGTTGTACTCGGGCACGAACGCCTGGTCGTACTTCCCGAACGGGTACGGGTAGTCGAAGTTGTCGTGGAAGAAGTCCAGGCCCTGCTTGGTGATCAGGAAGACGTCGTCGGCGTCGAAGTGCCGGGCGAGCCCCTTGCGGCACAGCGCGCCGAGCGGGATCTCCAGCTTCGTGCCGTCGTCGAAGGTACGGCTGTAGGAGTCGGTCACGTAGTGGTACGGACCGGCCACGACCGCCGTGATGTACGTGGAGATCGGCTTCGTCTCGGCGAACCGCCAGACCCCGCCGTCCCGGGACTCCTCGGCCCCGTTGCTCCACACCGTCCACGCCTCGGGCGCCGTCACCCGGAAGCGGAAGGGAGCCTTCAGGTCGGGCTGCTCGAAGTTGGCGAAGACCCGCCGCGAGTCCGCCGGCTCGTACTGCGTGTAGAGGTAGACCTCGCCGTCCTCCGGGTCGACGAAGCGGTGCATGCCCTCACCGGTGCGGCTGTACGCGCACTGCGCGTCCACCACCAGGACGTGCTCGCCCTCCGCCAGATCCGCCAGCGTCACCCGCGTCCCGTCGAAGACGGCCGCCGGGTCCAGCACCGTGCCGTCCAGCGTCACCGCGTTCACGGCCGGGGCGATCAGATCGGCGAAGGTCGACGCACCGGCGCGCGCCGTGCGGAACCGGATCGTGGTCACCGAGCGGAACGTCCGGGGGCCGGAGTCCGGGCCGCCGTCCCCGCCGGGCTCACCGATGGCGGAGCGGACGTCGAGCTCGACGTCGTAACCGTCGACGGTCATCAGCTCGGCCCGCTCGCGGGCCTCGTCGCGGGACAGGTTTTCACCGGGCACGATCACACTCCTTTGTGTCACGTTCGAATACTTTGATCCTCCCACGCCGCTTCCCGGCCGGGCGTGCGGGAATGGCCGGAGCGTCCCGGGGCGTTCTCGCGCACAGATGGAGATCGGTCCGCCTGAGGAGAGACATGTCTGAGAACAGCACGGCAACCCGCAAGATCCCCGCCGATTTCTGGTTCGACCCGCTCTGCCCCTGGGCCTGGATGACCTCCCGCTGGATGCTGGAGGTGGAGAAGGTCCGCGACGTCGAGGTCCGCTGGCACGTGATGAGCCTGGCCGTACTCAACGAGGACCGGCTGGACGAGCTGCCCGACGAGTACCGCGACCTCCTGGAGAACAAGGCCTGGGGCCCGGTCCGGGTGGTGATCGCCGCTCGGCAGAAGCACGGCGACGACATCGTCGGCCCGCTCTACACCGCGCTCGGCACCCGCTTCCACAACCGGGGCGAGGGGCCGACCCGCGAGGCGATCGTGGGCGCTCTGGAGGACGTCGGCCTGCCCGCCGAGCTCGCTGACCACGCGGACTCCGACGAGTACGACACGGAGCTGCGCGCCTCCCACAAGAAGGGCATCGACATGGTCGGCCAAGACGTCGGCACGCCCGTCATCGCCGTGCCCGGCGCGGACGGCGAGCAGATCGCCTTCTTCGGCCCCGTCGTGACCCCCGCCCCGAAGGGCGAGGACGCGGCGAAGCTGTGGGACGGCACCCTGCTCGTCGCCTCGATCCCCGGCTTCTACGAGATCAAGCGGACCCGGACCGCCGGGCCCGACTTCTCCTGAGCCCGAGGTGCGGGCCCCGTGCGACACGGGGCCCGCAACCGGCGGCCTCAGCCGTACAGCGCGTCCAGCCCAGGCAGCCGCTCCGCCAGCTCCTCCTCGTCGTCGAAGTCGAAGTCCCACGCGGGGTCCAGGTCCGGGAGATCGACGGTGAACGCCCCGCGGGGCAGCTGCTCGCCCGTCACCCGCCGGTAGGCGTCCCACGCGACCCCGAGCATCCGCTCGCACTCCAGCTCCTCGTACTCGGCCGAGGCCTCCTTGACCACCGGCAGCTCCGCCAGCGCGTCCGGATCCGCGACCACCCGCTCGAACACCTCCCGGCCCTGCGTCATGAGCCAGCCCCGGAAGTAGTCGAACCCGTCGTCCGAGCAGCCGCCGTTCACCAGGTACGCGGCCGCCCACAGCGGCGCCCGGTAGGAGGCCGCCATCAGGTCCCACAGCAACTGCTGCGCCGCGACGATCTCGTGTGCCGGCCGCCCGGTGAGCAGATCCGAGATCCGGTCGGCCACGCCATCCGCGTCCGCCGGGTCCCTGACCAGGGCGCGGGCGTCGTCGATCAGCTTCCAGAAGTCCTTGGAGTCCATGATGGGAAGCATGACGGAGGGGTCTGACACCACCGGGCCCCGAACGGCCCGCCGCCACCGGGCCGCCCGGCCCGGGAGACGGAGTACCGCATGAGAACACGGCCCGCACGCCCCTGCGAAGCCGGGGCACTGACCGAACTCGCCCTGCGCTCCAAGGCGTACTGGGGATACGACGAGGCGTTCATCGCCGCCTGCCGTGCCGAACTCACCATGACTCCGGACGACATCGGCCCCCGCCGGACCGTGGTCGCCGAGGAGGACGGCCGCATCCTCGGCTTCACCACCCTGGAGGGCGAGCCGCCCGCCGGGGTGCTCGGCATGATGTTCGCCGAGCCGGAGGTGGTCGGGCGCGGGGTGGGCCGGCTGCTCTTCGGGCACGTCGTCACCGAGGCCCGCAGGCTCGGGTTCGCCCGGTTCACGATCGACGCCGACCCGAACGCCGAACCGTTCTACCGGGCCATGGGCGCGGTCCGCATCGGCGCGACGCCGTCCGGATCGATCCCGGGCCGCGAACTGCCGCTGCTGGAGTTCACACTCGCGTCACGCCGAACTCTTGCCGGGGGCTCGAACTCTCGTTCATGATCGGCGGCATGCCAGCCGACGTCCGTACCGACGTGACACCGGACCCGGATCCCGTACCGGGCCCGCGCCTGCCGCGACAGGTCCGGATCGGATATGGGCTCGGCTCGCTGTGCACCGGCACGTTCGCCACCGTGCCCGGACTGATCCTGCTCTACTACCTCACCGACGTCCTGGCCGTGCCCGCCGCCGTCGCGGGCGCCGCCGTGTTCCTGCCCAAGGCCTGGGACGTCCTGATCAATCCGCTCGTCGGCGCCCTGTCCGACCGCAGCCGGCTGCGCGGCGGACCGCGCCGGCCGTTCCTGCTGACCGGCGCCTGCACCCTGCCGCCGCTCTTCGCGCTGATCTTCGCCGCACCGCCGCTGCGCGGCGCGGCCGCCGCCGGGTACGTCGCCGCCCTGTTCCTGCTGGCCGCGACCGCCTACGCCGTCTTCCAGGTGCCGTACGTGACGATGCCCGCCGAGATGACCGAGGACCCGGGCGAACGCCGCCGGGTGCTCGGCTGGCGGGTCACCTTCCTCGGCGTCGCCATCCTGCTGTCCGGCGCACTCGCCCCGGCCATCGCGCACGCCGACGGCGACACCCCGGAGAGCTACCGGCTGATGGGCCTCGCGGTCGCCGCGCTGCTCGCCGCCGGCATGTTCGGTGCCTGGTTCACCACCCGCCGGGCCCCGGCCGTCGCCCGCAGCGAGGCCGAACCCTCGCTGCGGGCCCAGCTCGCCGCCGTCCGCGCCAGCGGACCGTTCCGCCACCTCGCCGCCATGTGGACGCTCCAGGCCCTGGCGATCGGGGTGATGCTCGCGGGCGTCCAGTACTTCGCCACGTACACCCTCGGCTCACCCGGTGCCGTCACCCCGCTCTTCGCCTGCCTGATCGGCCCGCTCGTGCTGTTCATGCCCCTGTGGAACCGGCTGGCCCGGCTGCGCGGCACGAAGTACGCCCAGGGGTGCGCCTCGGCGCTCTACCTCGCCGGAGCGGTCGCGCTCGCCTTCACCCGGCAGGGCGGACCGGCCCTCGGCTATGCGGCCACCGCCGTCATCGGCATCGCCTACGCCGGGCTCCAGCTGCTGCCGCTCACCATGCTGGCGGACACCATCGCCGACGATGCGGCGCGCACCGGGAAGCGGCGCGCCGCGACGTTCACCGGGCTCTGGACCGCCGCCGAGACCCTGGCCTTCGCGCTGGGCGCCGGGCTGTTCGCGCTCGTCCTGGCCGCGACCGGGTTCCGCTCCTCCGACGCGGGCCACCGGGTGGAGCAGCCCGGCGCGGCGCTGGACGGGATCGCCCTGGGCATGAGCGTGCTGCCCGCCGTCCTGGCCGCCGCGAGCCTGTGGATGCTGCACCGCTACCGAGACCCACTCCAGGAAGAGCCCGCCCATGCCGACTGACCCCGCACCCGCCGTCCCCGCCACTGACGTACTGGCCGAACTCGCCGCCCTGCGCGGCGCCGACGCCCCCACCCGGGGCGGCCGGACCTTCGCCTACGTCTACGACGCGGGGCTGGCGGGCCTCGACGAGCTGGCGGCCGCCGCGTACTCGGCGTACGCGACCGTCAACGGCCTGGACCCCACGGTCTTCCCGAGCGTCGCCCGGCTGGAGAACGACGTGGTGGGCGCGGCGGCCGCGCTGCTGGGCGGGACCGGCGCGCAGGGCACGTTCACCAGCGGCGGCACGGAGTCGATCCTGCTGGCGGTGAAGACCGCCCGCGACCACGCGAAGGCCGAACGCGGAGTGAGTGAACCCCAGTTGGTGCTGGCGTCCACCGCCCACGCCGCCTTCCACAAGGCGGCCGCCTACCTGGGCCTGGAACCGGTCGTGGTGCCCGTGGACCGTTCCACCTACCGGGCCGACGCCGCCGCCATGGCCGCCGCGATCACCCCGCGCACCGCCCTCGTCGTCGCCTCGGCACCCTCGTACGCCCACGGGGTCCTCGACCCGGTCCCCGAGATCGCCTCGGCCGCCGCCGCGCGGGGTGTGCTGTGCCACGTGGACGCCTGCATCGGCGGCTGGCTGCTGCCCCATCTGCGGCGCGCGGGACAGGAGATACCGCCGTTCGACCTCTCCGTACCCGGCGTCACCTCGCTCTCCGTCGACCTGCACAAATACGGCTACGCCGACAAGGGCGCCTCCGTGGTGCTCTACCGGGACGCGGAACTCCGCCGCCACCAGTACTTCGCCCACGCGGGCTGGCCCGGCTACCCGGTCGTCAACCCGACCGTCCAGGGAACCAAGTCGGCGGGGCTGCTGGCGCAGGCGTGGGCGGTCCTGCGGTACGTCGGCGACGACGGCTACACCGCCCTGGCCGCCCGGGTCGCCGAGGCCTCGGGCCGGCTGCTCGCGGGGCTGC
Source organism: Streptomyces sp. 840.1 (assembly GCF_003751445.1). Classification (NCBI taxonomy): domain Bacteria; kingdom Bacillati; phylum Actinomycetota; class Actinomycetes; order Kitasatosporales; family Streptomycetaceae; genus Streptomyces; species Streptomyces sp. 840.1. The sequence continues at coordinate 3,802,131 of NZ_RJUU01000001.1, forward strand.
GCGCGACGGCGGACGTCCGGGTGCTCGGCGACCCCTCGGCGGGACTCGTCGCCTTCACGGTCCTGGCCGGGCCGGACGGCGCCCCGGACCTGAGCCTGCTGCTGCACCTCGCGGACGAGATGCGCGGGCGCGGCTGGTACCTCCAGCCGCAGCTCTCCTTCGACGGACTGCCGCCCAACCTCCACCTCACCCTGACCCCCGCAACGGTCGGCCAGGTGGACGCCCTGCTCCGCGACCTGGACACGGCGCTGCACGCCGCCCGCGCCCTGCCCCCGGTCACGGTGGACCCGGCCCTGGCCGAACTGGCCGCCGGCCTCGACCCGTCGAAGCTCGGCCCGGACGAGATCGAGGCGGTACTCGCCTTCGCGGGCCTCACCGGCGAGGGCGGCCTGCCCACCCGCATGGCCCCGGTCCTGATCCTCCTGGACGCCCTGCCGGGACCGCTGAAGGAACGGCTGCTCGCGGAGTTCGTGGGGTCGGTGTTCCGGATCTGAGGGGCGGCGAGCGGGCGGGGGGCGGCCCAGGAGGGCGCTCCTCGCCCCGGCCCCTCTTCCGGACCCCGGCTCAGGCGTAGAAGTCCCGCTGCCACCGGTGCTTCGCCAGCACGGCGAGCTGGTCCGGGGTGAGCGGGTGGCCGTCGCTCAGGGCGGTGTTGCGCTCCACGTTGCGGACGCTGCGCATCCCGGGGATGACGGTGGAGACCGTGGGCGAGCTCAGTACGAACCGCAGCGCGTGCTCCGCGACGGCGTCCGGTTCGATGCCCAGGTCCGCGACGATCGCCGCCACCCGGCGCTCGACCTGGGCCGGGCGGTCGTCGCGGAAGTAGCGGTTGCGCCAGTCGCCCTCGGGGAACGTCGTGTCCGCGGTGATCCGGCCGGTCAGCCCGCCCTCGTCCAGGGCCACCCGGACGACGACCCCGACACCGTGCTCCTCGCAGGCGGGCAGCAGTTCGTCGGCCGGTGACTGGTCGAACACGTTGTAGATGACCTGCACGCTGTCCACCGCGCCGCTGCGGACCAGCGCGAGCGCGCTCCCGGGCCGGTGGTCGTTGACGGAGACGCCGAACAGGCGGATCTTCCCCTCGCGCTTCAGCTCGGTGACCGTCTCCAGCCAGTCCCCGCGCCCCACCCACTCGTCGTGCCAGACGTGGAACTGGAGCACGTCGAAGTGGTCCAGGCCGGACGCGCGCAGACTGGTCTCCAGGCTCGCGCGGATGTACTCGCCCGGGAAGGCCTCTGCCGGGTCCGTGCCGTCGGCCGGGGGCCAGACGCCGTTCTTCGGCGGCACCTTGGTCGCGACCAGTACCTCGTCCCCGGCCCGCTCCCGCACCATCTGACCGACGATGCGCTCGCTCTCGCCGTAGCCGCGTGCCGTGTCGATGAAGTTCACCCCGAGGTCGACGGCCCGGTGGAGGGCGCGCAGGGATTCGTCCTCCGTCGCGCCCACCCAGCTGGACTCGCCGATGCCCCAGGCGCCGTAGCCGATCTCGGACACGGACATTCCGCTGCGGCCCAGCTCGCGGTAGCGCACAGCCATCCTCCAGGTGATCGTCCGGGGCCGGTGCGGGGCCGTGGCTCCTCACCGGCAATCGAAGCTGACGATAGGCGACCCGTGCGCCGGGGGCAGCTGGGTTTCGGTGCGCCCGGCGGGGGAGCGGTGCCCAGGGCCTACGGGGTGACCAGGCTCTGGACCGTGACCGGGTCGCCCACGCTCACCGCGCCCTCGCAGACCACCGCGTTCTTCACGCCGAAGCTGACCCGGTTCCCGTACTCCGCCTCGCGGCGGTACGTCGCCAGGGTCCGGACCGGCTCCGGACCCCGGCGCAGGCCGGTGACCTGGTCGACGAGCGGGACGCTGCACCGCGTCGCCCGTACCGAGTGGGCCAGTTCGACGGAGCCCAGGGTCATCCGGCGCACCCGGTCCTCGAAGTGCGGTTCGTCCTTGCCGGTCAGCACGATGTTGGGGCGGAAGCGGTCCATCGGGACGGCTGCCGCGTCGCCCCGGGCGGAGATACGGGAGTTGAGGTCGTCCAGGGAGGCCGTCGAGGTCACCAGTACCGCGTGCGCGTCCGCGAAGTTGACCTTGCCGGGGGTCTCGCCCCAGCCGTCCCGGTCGAAGCCGGGGGCCGCCCGCACCAGGCGGGACTTGGCGCCGAGCACGTCGGAGAACCACTCCGCGACCGCGTCCCCCTGATCGACGGCCGCGCCGAGGGGGCGGTCGAACATGCTGACGTCGCGGCGCGGGCCGTCCCGGTCGACGTCCAGGAGCAGCGGCTCGACGCCCTCGGCCGAGAGTGCCAGCGCCGCCCCGGACCGCAGGACGGCGACCTTGATGGCGGCCATCGCCGGGTGGGTGCGCTGGCTCCGGAAGGCGCCTTCGCCGGCGTCCACCACCATGAAGGTCCGGTCGTGTTCGAGGCCGGCCCCGAGGACCCGCGCGGAGTCGGTGGCGGTCCCCGCGCAGCCCTTGACCGGGTAGTACACCAGCTCTCGCACGGTGATCGTCATGATGTCCTCTCCGGGGAAAACGCTGGGGCCGCCATCATCCCATTCGCTCGGCATGAGGTAAGTTCCCTTTGGGAACTTAAGTGGTACGGAGAGGGGACATGCCATGACGCAGGCGCTGTGGGCCGAGGTCGACGACTACTTCAACGCTCTGCTGGTGGGTTCGGACGAGGCCCTGGACGCGGCCGTGGAGGCCAGCGAGAAGGCCGGGCTGCCGGCGATCCAGGTCGCGGCCAACCAGGGCAAGCTGCTGAACCTGCTGGCCCGGCTCCAGGGGGCGCGCACCGTGCTGGAGATCGGCACCCTGGGCGGGTACAGCACCATCTGGCTGGCCCGCGCGCTCCCCGAGGGCGGGAGGGTCGTCACGCTCGAAGCCGATCCGGAGTGCGCCGAGGTGGCGCGCCGGAACATCGAGCGCGCCGGGCTCGCGGATGTCGTGGAGATCCGGGTCGGCCTGGCCCTCGACACGCTGCCGGCCCTCGCGGAGCAGGGGTACGGGCCGTTCGACGTCGTGTTCATCGACGCCGACAAGCCGAGCAACCCCGACTACCTGGCCTGGTCCCTGAAGCTGACCCGGCCCGGGAGCCTGATCGTCGCGGACAACGTCGTGCGCGACGGAGAGGTGGCCGACGAGGCCAGCGAGGACCCGAAGGTGCGGGGCGTGCGCCGGTTCACCGAACTCGTCGCCGCCGAGCCGACCCTGACCGCGACCGCGCTCCAGACCGTCGGCACCAAGGGCTACGACGGCCTGCTGATGGCCCTGGTCACGGAGTAGCCGCCGACCGCCGCCCGCGCCGCGCGGGCATGGAAGGGCCCCCGCGAGTCATGTCCTCGCGGGGGCCCTTCGTTCATCCGCCTGCCCGGTGAAGGTTGAGAAGACGATCACGAGGCAGGGCGTTCACGGCGCTCCTGGGGTCAGGGGGCGAGCAGCAGTACGTCCGCGCGCTCCTTCGCGGCCGCGTACCGCTTCGCCACGTCCTGCCAGTTGACGACGCGCCACATCGCCTCGATGAAGTCGACCTTCTGGTTCTTGTACTGCAGGTAGAAGGCGTGCTCCCAGGCGTCGAAGACGAGGACCGGGACCGAGCCCTGGCCCACGTTGCCCTGGTGGTCGTAGACCTGCTCGACGATCAGCTTGCCGCTGACCGGCTCGTACGCGAGGACGCCCCAGCCGGAGCCCTGCGTGGTGGCCGCGGCCTTCGTCAGCTGGGACTTGAAGCCCGCGAAGGAGCCGAAGGACTCGGTGATCGCGTCCGCGAGGCCGCCGACACCGTCGGCGGCCAGCGGCTCGCCGCCGCCGTCACCGGTCATGTTGTGCCAGTAGATCGAGTGCAGGATGTGGCCGGAGAGGTGGAACGCGAGGTTCTTCTGGAGCCCGTTGATCGCTCCCCAGGCCTCCTTGTCGCGCGCTTCCTCCAGCTGCTCCAGGGTGTCGTTCGCGCCCTTGACGTACGCGGCGTGGTGCTTGTCGTGGTGGAGCTCGATGATCTGCGGATTGATGACCGGTTCGAGCGCCGCGTAGTCGTAGGGGAGTTCCGGGAGCGTGTACGTGGCCATGGTTTGTAGCCTCCAGCTGCTGTCCTGTTGTTATTGCAACCTATATGCAAGAGCAGGCTAACAGCAGGAGCGTGTGGAGTTGATCAGTCCTTCGGACCAGGTCTCCGGTCCGAGAGGGGTCAGGTCTCCGGCCGGAGAGGGGTCGGGTCTGCGGCCGGAGAGGGGTCGGGTCTGCGTCCGGACCGGGCCGGGTCTCCGTTCCGGTCCGGCGGGTCCGTCCGGACGGGTGCCGGGTCCCTCCGGCTGAGCGGGCGGGGCTGCACGGCGGCTCCGGGGTACGGTATGGGGCATTTCGCCCTACCATTCTGCCTAAGGTGATGTTTGCGCACCCGCACCCCGCGTTCCGCAATCGACCGACGGAGGGCCGAGTCCTTGACCGGCGAACTGGGCAGGCTGGAGGCGCTGCGGCTGGCCGGGCTGACGGCGGCGGCCGACCCCGGCATGGACCGGTTCGCAGGGCTGGTCGCCCGGTTCCTGCGCGTCCCAGTGGCGCTCGTGTCGCTGCTGGAGACGGACCGGCAGGTCTTCCCGGGCATGGTCGGTCTCCAGGAGCCCTGGGCGGGGCGGCGGCAGACCCCGCTGACCCACTCCTTCTGCCAGCACGTCGTCGCCAGCGGCGAGCCCCTGATCCTCGGCGACTCGCGGCAGTACCCGCTCACCTGTACCAGCCTGGCCATCCCCGACCTTCAGGTGATCGCCTACGCGGGTATGCCGCTGACCGACGCCGACGGGCAGGTACTGGGGTCGCTGTGCGCCATCGACCACCGGCCCCGTGAGTGGACCGAGGCCGAGCTGCGCGACCTCGACGACCTCACCGCCGCGTGCTCCGTGGAGCTGCGGCTGCGCATCGCCAGCGAACAGATCCGGCGTGATCGCGACCTTGCCGACCTGCTGCTGCGTGCCTCGGTCGAACTGGCCCACGGGCATGACCTGACCGACATCGTGCGCCGGCTGCGCGGGCTGTTCGAGGGCCCGGACCAGCCGAAGTTCGTGGGGCTGCTTCTCGCCGAGGGCCGGGGGCTGCGACGGGTGATCGACCCGGAGTGCGTGGAGCCGGTGGAGAGCAGGCTCCACCGCTTCGAGGAAGGCCGCGGATTTCCCAGCCTGCGGGCGATGGCGGAGCAGCGGACCGTCTTCGTCCCCGACCGGGCCGCCCTGCTCGCCGACTACGGTCCCGAGGCCGTCGCCGGGTACGACTCGCTGTCGCTCGAATCCGCCCTGTGCGTGCCGCTGGCCAACGAGCGGGGGGTGCTGCTGTGGTGCTGGGCCGACTCCCACGTCCTCGGCGTGACCGAGCGCGCGGTCCTCACGGCCGTCGCCGGGTACGCCGGGCAGGCGGTGGAGCGCACTCTGTTCGTCGAGAACCGGCTCAGCGCCGCCGAGCAGCTCCAGGCCGCCATGCTCACCGAGCTTCCCGCCGTGCCCGGACTGGAGATCGCCGCCCTGTATCTGCCCGCCGCCGACCAGGACATGGTGGGCGGCGACTGGTACGACGCCTACCGGCTTCCGGCCTCCCCGGACGGCGGACCGGGTGGGCTGATGCTGTCCATCGGAGACGTCATCGGGCACGACATGGCCGCCGCCGCCGTGATGGGCCAGGTCCGCAGCATGCTCCGCCAGGCCACCCTGGGGCACCCCGGCCACTCGCCCGCCGCCGCGCTGGCGGCCGTCGACCACAGCTTCGCCGTACTGCCGCTGGGGCCGGGCGGCACCGCCGTGCACGCCCGTCTGGACCCGGGCGCCGGTCACTGGCGGCTGACCTGGTCCAACGCCGGGCACCCGCCGCCGCTGCTACGCCTGCCCGACGGCCGCGTGGAGACCCTGCGGGAACACGATCTGCTCCTGCTCGGCTCGCTGAGCGGCCACGGCCGCCACGACCACACGTACGAGCTGCCCCCGGGCAGTGTGCTCGTCCTGTACACCGACGGACTGGTGGAGCGTCGGGACAGCGACATCGACGCACGGGTCGAGCAGGCGGCGCTCGCCGTGGCCCGGCACGGTGAGCGCCCGCTGTCCCTGCTGCTGCAGACGCTGTCCCGGGAGACGCAGGACACCCCTCATCGGGACGACGTGGCGGTCCTGGCCGTCCGTATCACCAACTGACCCCGCCGGCAGGGCGGGGCGGCTGGGCCGGCCGCTCAGCCGGCCGTGCCCGCCGACCGCCGCTGGCGTACGGCGCCGATGACGATCAGGACCACCGTCAGCGCGCCCGTCGCCAGCAGCTGGTCGCGGGTGTCGGGCTGGCGGAGCATCAGGACGAAGATGCCCACCATGGCCAGCAGCGCCACCACCGTCAGGACCGGGAACAGCCACATCCGGACCACCAGCTTCTGCGGCTCCTCGCGCTCCAGCCGGGCGCGCAGGATCAGCTGGGAGACGGCGATGAAGATCCAGACGACCAGGATCACCGCACCGGTCATGTTGAGCAGCCAGGGGAACACGTCGTCGGGCCGCCAGTAGCTCAGCAGCACGCACAGGAAGCCGAACACGGAGGAGACCAGTACCGCGCGGCGCGGCACACCGGACGAGATCCGGCCCAGCCGCTTCGGGCCCTGGCCCCGGGCCACCAGCGAACAGGCCATGCGCGAGGCGCCGTAGATGTTCGCGTTCATCGCGGAGAGCAGCGCGATCAGGATGACCACGTTCATGATCTCCGCGGCGCCGCTGATGCCGAGGTGGTCCAGGGCCGCGTAGAAGGGGCCGACCGATACGACCTTCGGGTCGTCCCACGGGACCAGCGTGACGATGACCGCCATCGAGCCGACGTAGAACAGCGCGATCCGCCACATCGCCGTCCGCACGGCCTTCGCGACACCCCGCACCGGGTTCTCGGACTCGGCCGCCGCGATCGTGACCGTCTCCAGACCGCCGTACGCGAACACGGAGGCGAGCAGCCCGATGACCAGCCCCTCGGAGCCGTTCGGCATGAAGCCGCCCTCGCCGCTGAGGTTGGCGGTGCCGGGCGCGTCCGTGTCCGGGAGCACGCCCAGGATCGCCAGCACGCCCAGCACCAGGAACAGCGTGATCGCGACGACCTTGAGCGCGGCGAACCAGAACTCGAACTCACCGAACTTCGTCACCGAGGCGAGGTTCGTCCCCAGGAACACCACCATGAACAGCGCCACCCAGGCCCACTCCGGCGTCCCGGGCAGCCAGCCGGTGACGATCTTCGCCGCACCGATCCCCTCGAGGCCGACGGCGACGCAGAGCAGCACCCAGAACGCCCAGCCCGCCGTGAACCCGGCCCAGGGGCCGATCGCCCGCTCGGCGTGCACGGAGAAGGAGCCGGACGCCGGATTGGCGGCCGACATCTCGCCGAGCATCCGCATCACGAGCATGACCAGCAGCCCGGAGCAGGCGTAGGCGATGACGATCGAGGGGCCGGCCGCGGCGATTCCGGCGCCGGAACCGACGAACAGCCCGGCGCCGATGACCCCGCCGAGGGCGATCATCGACAGGTGGCGCTGCTTGAGCCCGTGGGTGAGGGCCGAGTCGGTCCCGTGGCCGGAGGTGACCGCAGGGGTGCCGGCGGGGGGAGGCACGGTGGTCCGAGGCATGGACGAGCTCTGTTCGGTCGGTGAGACGGGGGGACGTGTCCCAGTCTGGACGCGCGCACCGTTCATGCGGAACGGATGTCCGCTATACGGTCACCGTGCTCACACACGATGCGCACCGCGCTGCCGGGGGCGGCCCGGTGCCGAACTTCCTTCAGGGGTTCGCCGTTTAGAGGGAGTCGACAGTCGACTCCCGCCGCACCTCCCCGCCGAGGGGCGGTTGATCCGCCGCGACCTCCGTGATGAGCATCACGCGCAGGGGTGATTGTGTGTCGTGCTTTGTGCGAATCCCACCAAGCCTTCAACCGCCCCTTTGTGGGCCGCTGACGGTGATCCAGTGTCGCTCCGTCGGATAGCGTCAGGCTCAGCCCTCCACCCACCTGCCCTCACCCGCGGAGTCCCGATGAGTACTGCTGCCGCCGCCCCCGTCCGCACCGGAGCGGTCCTCGCCGACCTGCTGCCCGCCGCCCGGCACCGCTACGCCGTGGACACCGCCCTGGTGCTCGGCGGCGCCGCGCTCACCGGCATAGCCGCCCAGATCGCCGTGCCGGTCCCCGGTTCGCCGGTCCCGGTCACCGGCCAGACCTTCGCCGCGCTCCTGGTCGGCACCGCGCTCGGCGCCCGCCGCGGCTTCCTCGCGCTCGCCGTGTACGCGCTCGTCGGCATGGCGGGCATGCCGTGGTTCTCGGCCGGCAGCTCCGGCCCCGGCGGCGCCTCCTTCGGCTACGTGCTCGGCATGCTGCTCGCCGCGACCGTGGTCGGCGCCCTGGCCCGCCGGGGCGGCGACCGCTCGGCGCTGCGCACGGCGGGCACCATGGTGCTCGGCTCGGCCATCATCTACTCGGTCGGCGTGCCCTACCTGGCGCTGTCCACCGGCATGTCGGCGAGCGCCGCGATCGCGGCCGGCCTGACGCCGTTCCTGCTCGGCGACGCGCTCAAGGCGGCGCTCGCGATGGGCGCGCTGCCCGCGTCCTGGAAGCTCATCGGCCGTCGCGGCTGACGCCGTAGGCGCCACCGAAGAGGCTCGCCGGGTCGTAACGCGACACCAGACCGGCGAGCCTCTCGCGTGTCCGGGCGTCGTGGAAGCCCTCCGTGCGGTCCCCGCCGCCGAAGGAGAAGTTCAGCGAACGGCCCACGGCGAGCGGGGCGAGGCCCCCGGCCACCTCCTCGTACAGCGCCCGGACCGAGGCCACGTCCGTACCGTCCAGCGGTGACAGCAGCCGGAGCAGGAACCCCGCCTCGCGGAACGGCACCGCGTTGCCCGCCGCCGGGGCGGTGGCCAGGGCGCCGCCCAGGTGGTTGAGCTGGACCACGGTCATCATCGGGGCCCCTCGGCCGGTCAGCTCCAGCACCCGCGCCGCACGCTCGGGGTCCAGCCCGCTCAGCATCAGCCCGTCGCCGTAGTACGCGTGCGGGAACGGCGGATCGTTGTGGATGGCGGGGCTGTCGCTGTACGGCATCTCCCGCAGCGAGTCCGCCAGTGCGGGCCCGATCGCCCGCAGCGGCGCGACCAGCCGCCCGCCCTCGGCCGGGGTGCCGCTGTACGCGACCCGCACCGAGACGACGTACCGTCCCCGCATCGCCTCCGGCACCTGCGGGATGTCCGGGTAGACGAGTGCGGCCACCGACGACGTCAGCGCGTCGGGCACGGTCCGGACCCACTCCAGGTAGCGCCGGACCACCCGCGCGGCCGTCCCGCCGTCCCCGTCGAAGGCGAGCGAACCGCCGTACAGCCGGTCCACCGGGACGAGGCCGGTCTCCAGCCCGGTCACCACGCCCAGCCGGTGCCCGCCGCCGCGCAGCCCCCAGAACAGCTCGGGCTCGTCCTGCGGGGTGACGTGGCGGGCCGCGCCGTCGCCCGTCACCACGTCGAGCGACCGCACGTGGTCGGCGGCGTACCCGAACTCCCGGCCCAGGATGCCCAGCCCGCCGCCCAGCGTGTACGAGACGGCGCCCACGCCGGGCGCGGAGCCGTTCAGCGGGGCGAGGCCGTGCGCGGCGGCTGCCTCGGCCACCTGCCCCCAGGTGGTGCCCGCCCCGATGGCGGCGGTGCGGCGCACCGGGTCGATCCGTACGGAGTCCATCCGGCTGGTGTCGATCAGGACCCCGCCCTCCACGGCACCCGCGAGCCCGTGCCCGGTGGCGTGGACGGCGACCCGGAGCCCGTCCGAGCCGGCGCGGGCCACGGCCTCGCGCACGTCGTCGGGTCCGGCGGCCCCGACGACGAGGTCCGGGCGGACGGGGAAGCCGGTCTGGAATCCGGACGGGGGACCGGTGGGTGAGGCAGTCATGGCGGAGGCTCTCCACTCGCTCGCTCGATGGCTTACGAGGGAGAGCCTCCCCGCTATACCTGACAGTTTCCGTCAGGTATGCGCACGCGTTCAGGTGTGCGCGCTCATTCGGCGGAGGTGTCGGCCGGGGCGCCGCGGCGACGCCCGCGCACCTCCCGTACCAGCGAGACGGCCACCACCAGGACCGCGACCAGCAGCGAGAGCAGCACCTGCTCGCGTCCCGCGTCGTCGGTCAGCATGTAGACCAGCACGAACGAGATCATCGCGATGGTCGCCCAGGTCAGGTACGGGAAGAGCCACATCCGTACGACCAGCTTCTCGGGCGACTCGCGCAGGATGATGCCGCGCATCCGCAGCTGGGTGAAGCAGATGACCAGCCAGACGAACAGGGCGACCGCGCCGGAGGAGTTCAGCAGGAAGGCGAAGACGGTGTCCGGCCACTGGTAGTTGAAGAAGACCGCGACGAAGCCGAAGACGACCGAGGACAGGATGGCCGCCTGCGGCACGCCCCGCTTGTTGGTCCGGGCGAAGGCCTTCGGCGCGTCACCTCGGCCGCCGAGCGAGAAGGCCATCCGGGAGGCCGTGTAGAGGCCGGAGTTGAGGCAGGACAGCACGGCCGTCAGCACGATGACGTCCATCACCTGTCCGGCGTGGGGGATGCCGATCGAGTCGAGCGCGGCGACGTAGCTGCCCTTCTCCATGATCGAGGCGTCGTTCCACGGCAGCAGCGTCAGCACGACGAAGATCGAGCCCAGGTAGAAGACCGCGATCCGCCAGATCACGCTGTTGGTGGCCTTCTGGACGGCGCGCTGCGGGTTCTCGGACTCGCCGGCCGCCAGCGTCACGATCTCGCTGCCCATGAAGGAGAAGACGACCATCAGCACCCCGGTGAGGATGGCGCCCGGCCCCTTGGGGAAGAAGCCGCCGGTGTCGGTGAGGTGCGCCAGCCCCGAGCCGGCGTTGTCCGAACCCGGCAGTATGCCGAAGACCGCGAGCAGCCCGATGATCACGAAGGCGCCGATCGCGACGACCTTGATCCCGGCGAACCAGAACTCGAACTCTCCGTACGAGCCGACCGAGACCAGGTTCGTCGCGGTCAGCACCAGCATCACGATCAGCGCCCAGGCCCACTGCGGGACGCCCGGCACCCAGTTCTCCAGGATCTTGGCACCCGCCGTGGCCTCGACGGCGAGCACCACGACCCAGAAGAACCAGTAGAGCCAGCCGATCGAGAATCCGGCCCAGCGGCCCAGCGCCTGGTCGGCGTAGGCGGAGAAGGAGCCCGACGCCGGACGGGCGGCGGCCATCTCACCGAGCATCCGCATCACGAAGACGACCATCAGGCCGACCAGTGCGTACGACAGCAGGATGGCCGGTCCGGCGGCCGCGATGCCCGCGCTCGACCCCACGAACAGGCCGGCGCCGATCACGCCGCCGATGGCGATCATCGAGAGGTGACGGTTCTTGAGCCCGGCCTGGAGCCCGTCCTCGGGGCCCTTGCGGTCCGGCCCGTCGGGCTGTTGGCCCGGTCCGGCCAGAGTCGTCTGCGACGTCATGGATCGAATCCTCACGTTTTCGGATCACTCGGTGCGTGCCCGCCGCGGCACGGTGGTGAGCGGCGAGCGTTGCATTGAAGCCCGGTGCACCCTGAAAGCGGAACCCCTGCATCCACATCGTTGACACGATCGTTGTCTCCGAGGCTTCGCCGTACACAGGGTCCGCACATCAGGGCCACACCGCACCCCGTCGTCGGTTACCCGGCGAAGCTCGTGCCACACTCCTCCCATGCGCGTGTACCTCGGCTCCGACCATGCCGGTTACGAACTCAAGAACCACCTCGTCGAGTGGCTCAAGGCCCAAGGCCACGAGGCCGTCGACTGTGGTCCCCACATCTACGACGCCCAGGACGACTATCCGCCGTTCTGCCTGCGTGCCGCCGAGAAGACGGCCGCGGACCCCGACAGCCTCGGGATCGTCATCGGCGGCTCCGGCAACGGCGAGCAGATGGCCGCGAACAAGGTCAAGGGCGTCCGCGCCGCACTCGCCTGGAGTGAGCAGACCGCCGCGCTGGGCCGCGAGCACAACGACGCCAACGTGATCTCCATCGGCGGCCGGATGCACACCGAGGAGGAGTGCGTGAAGTTCGTCGAGATCTTCCTGGCCACCCCGTACTCCGGCGAGGAGCGGCACAGCCGCCGCATCGCGATGCTCACGGCGTACGAGAACACCGGCGAGCTCCCCCCGGTCCCGGCCCACCACCCGCAGCAGGGCTGACCGCCCCACCGCCCCCGCCGTGCCGCCGGAGCCCCCGGCGGCACAGCCATGTCCGCACCACCGCCTCATCCAGGAGGGCCGCCACCGTGCCCGAGGGCCACACGATCCACCGCCTCGCGGCGGACCACCTGGACCGGTTCGCCGGACGGCCGGTGCGGGCGAGCAGCCCGCAGGGGAAGTTCTCCGGCAGCGCCGCCCTGCTCGACGGCCGGGTGCTGGACGGCGTGGACGCGCACGGCAAGCACCTCTTCCTCGGCTTCGAGCGCACCGGCTGGGTCCACATCCACCTCGGCCTGTTCGGCAAGCTCGGATTCGGTACGGCCCCGGCCCCGCCGCCCACCGACACGGTCCGGCTCCGCCTGCTGAACGACGAGCACTACGCGGACCTGCGCGGCCCCACCACGTGCGCCCTCATCACCGGCGCCGAGAAGCAGGCGATACACGACCGGCTCGGCCCCGACCCGCTGCGCTCCGGCGAGGACGGCGAGCGTGCCTGGCTGCGGATCTCCCGGAGCCGGATCACCGTGGCCGCCCTGCTGATGGACCAGAAGGTCGTCGCGGGCGTCGGCAACGTGTACCGGGCGGAGGTGCTGTTCCGGCACGGCATCGACCCGTACCGCGCCGGCAAGGACCTCACGCGGCGCGAGTGGGACGCGATCTGGGCGGACCTGGGCGAGCTGATGCGCGAGGGAGTGCGCAACAACCGCATCGACACGGTCCGCCCCGAACACCTGCCCGAGGCGATGGGGCGCCCGCCGAGGGTGGACGACCACGGCGGCGAGGTCTACGTCTACCGCCGCGCGCGCCAGGCCTGCCACATCTGCGGCACGGAGATCCGGGCGGCGGAGCTGTCGGCCAGGAACCTGTTCTGGTGCCCGGCCTGCCAGTCCCGCTGACCGAGGCGGCGCCGGGCCGCCGGTCGCACCCGGCGGCTAGAACCCCCGGGGCAGCCACGGGGCCACGTCCGCCAGGAACGCCGACGACGCCTCCGCCACCGCACCCGCCCGCAGCTCCCGTACCCGCCCGGCCAGGGCCAGCGCGCGCAGCGACTCGCCGCCCAGGTACGCCGAGCCCAACTCCCGCACGGACAGGGCCAGGTCCGCCGCGTCCTCGGTGCGCTTGCACGACGCGCCCCCCTTCGCGTCGGCCGTCAGCCGCCAACGCCCCGCGTTCCAGGGGCAGAACGCGTCCTCGACCTCGAACACCACGTCCACCGGCCCCCAGTAGCTCCGCGCCTCCAGCGCCGCGCCCACGTCCACCAGCCGCACGTACAGCGAGTCCCGGACCCGGATCTCGCACCGCCGCACGTCCGACACCAGGTGCAGCACCGCGTCGTCCACCGGCCGGTTCCGCGCCTCGACGGTGGACGTCAGGTCGATGCCGAAGAGGAACCGCCACAGCGCCGCGTACGCGGCCGGGTCGAGCGCCGCCAGATCGTTCACCGAGACCTGCCCCTTGGGTCCCGACAACTCCCAGTCCGGTTTGATGTGGTACGTCGTATAACCCACCACTTCGCCGTCCCGCTCGGCGAGCACGCACTGCAGCGCCGAACCGCCCTGCCGGGAACTCACCGGATCGACGAGCGACTTGCGCTCCCAGCCCGGACCGTGGGCCGGGGTGCCGGGGCGGCCCGGCACCAGGCGGGCGTACACGCCCTCGCAGGCCGCGACCGCCTCGTCCTTCTTCGCGTGCCGCAGCCGGACCCCGTCCGTGCCCTCGGGGACGTCCAGCCGCACCCGGTCCGTATCGATCGACAGCGTCATCTGGCGGCTCGCCGCCCCGTACCCGTAGCGGCCGTAGATCACCGGCTCCGACGCCGTGAGCACGGCGAGCGGTTCCCCCAGCGCCCGTACGTCGTCGAGCTGCCGGCGCATCATCGAGGTCAGCAGCCCGCGCCTGCGGTGGGTGGCCGCGACACTGACCATCGTCACGCCCGCGGCCGGCACCAGCGCACCGCCCGGAACGGCCAGCCGGAAGCTGAACGCCCCCGAGGTGGCGACCACATCGGAGCCGTCCCAGATCCCGAGCGAACGCCCGTGCTCGGTCAGTGACTCGTCCAGCTCGCGTTGCTCGGGCGGTTCCGCGACGCCTCCGAAGGCGAGTTCCAGGCACTCGAACCATGTGTTCCATTCGGACGGCCGCAATACGCGGAGCTCTGTAGTCATATGCCATGCCTACCAGGGGCGCGACGGACAGGCGACCCGATTTCGAACGCATTGTCACAGGGGTCCCCCTGCACCGGAGGCCGTCGGGTGGATAAGGTCCCCGCAATGGCCCGACGCGCAGGAGCAGACACCTACCCGGCCCGATTGAGGAAATCGGCGCACCGGGTGCGCAGCACGCTGCGCAGATCCGGCGTCGACTACTTCCGGGGTGACGGCTCCGACTGGATCGCCCTGGCCGCCCTGTTGCTGGTCATCCCGGCCATCACCTGCGGCACCCTGCTGAACCCGGTGTGGTGTTCACCGACGGCGCTCGTGCTGCCGATCGTCGCCGGCGGCCTGGTCCTGCGGCCCGCCAGCCTGCTCGGCCTGTACGCGGCGGCCGCCGCGGCTCTGATCGTCGAGTCCATCTGGCTCGGCCCGTTCAGGGACGGCACGGTGGGGGTCACCCCCGGAACCGTGCTGACGGTCGCGGCCTGCGGCTTCTTCGGGCTGGTGCTCGCCCAGTTCCGGGCCAGGGTCGGCGTGCCGTGGCGGCGCGGCGGCACGATGCTCTTCGACCTGCGCGAACGCATCCGGGTCCAGAGCGCGCTGCCCCGGCTCCCGCAGGGCTGGCACCGGGAGATGTCGCTGCGCCCGGCGGGCGGGCAGTCCTTCTCCGGCGACTTCGTCGTGGCGGCCAGGACCAACGGCGGCCGCACCCTGGAGGCCGTGCTCACCGACGTCTCAGGCAAGGGCATGGACGCGGGCTCCCGCGCCCTGCTGCTCTCCGGTGCCTTCGGCGGGCTCCTCGGATCGCTGCCGCCGCACGGTTTCCTGCCCGCGGCCAACGGCTATCTGCTGCGCCAGGACTGGGACGAGGGCTTCGCGACCTCGATCCATCTGGTCCTGGACCTCGAATCCGGCGACTACGAACTCCTCTCGGCCGGCCATCCCCCCGCGCTCCAGCTCCACGCCGGCAGCGGCAGGTGGGAGGAGAAGGCCGCGGAGGGCCCCCTGCTCGGGGTGTACGACGGGGCGCAGTTCGACGCCGTGAAGGGCTCGCTGGCCCCCGGCGACGTGCTGATGCTGTTCACCGACGGACTGGTCGAGACGTCCGAACGGGACATGGCGGAGGGCATCGACCGGCTCACCGGCGAGGCCGACCGCTATGTCTCGACGGGCTTCGAGGGCGCCGCCTGGCACCTCATCGAGGCCTGTGCCAAGGACGTCAACGACGACCGGGCACTCCTTCTGCTGTCACGTAAATCCTGAACCGTGCGCAACCGGCCCGAACCGGGCGTACGTCAACGGCTTCCGGTCCGTCACCGGATCGGGAGCGGTGCGGTGTCGCGCCCGCCCGGCAGGATCCTGGCCAGCCAGTGCGACCGTCCGGCCACCAGGGGGGCCAGGACCGCGAGGACGAGTACGTAACCGGCGATGAACGGCGCGAGCCGCTCGTCGAGCCCGGCGCCCGCCGCCATCGTCGCGAGGATCAGCGCGAACTCGCCGCGCGCCACCAGGGTGGTGGAGATGTTCGCCGTGGCCTGCGGTCCGAACCCGTACAGCTTGGCCGCGGCGATTCCCGCGAGGACGTTCATGGCGAGGGTCACCGCGACGGCGGCCAGCACCGCCCACAGCACGACCGGCAGATCGCCGGGGTTGATGGAGAGGCCGAAGGCGAAGAAGAAGATCGCGCCGAAGGCGTCCCGCAGCGGGTGGACCAGTTTGAGGATGCGCTCACCGGATGACGTGCTGCCGAGCATCAGGCCCACCATGAAGGCGCCGATGGCGTCCGCGACCCCGAACCACTCCGAGATGCCGGCCACCAGGACCGCGGCGCCGAGGAAGGAGATGACGAGGAGTTCGTCGTCCTTGGTGTTGATCAGCTTGCTGATGAGCCTGGTGCCGAAGCGGGCGGCCAGGGCCAGCGCCAGCAGGAAGCCGAAGGCCTTTCCGCCGTCGGCCGCCGCCGCCGCGAGGCTGTCCGCGCCCGAGAGGATGGGCTGGAGGGCGGCCAGGTACAGCGCGAGGAACACGTCCTCGACGACGATGATGCCGAGGATCGGCTTGGTCTCCGGATTGCCGATCCGGCCCAGGTCGACCAGCACCTTGGTCACGATGGCCGACGAGGAGATGCCGAGCACCCCGGCCAGCACCAGCGCCTCCGACGTGCCCCAGCCGAGCGCGAAGCCGAAGCCGAGCCCGGCGCCGACGTTCAGGGCGAGGTAGGCGCCCCCGGCGAGCGCCATCCGGCGACCGCCCGCCTTGAGGTCGTCGAGGTGGAACTCCAGGCCGAGGTAGAAGAGCAGCAGCACCAGGCCGAGCGCGGAGAGCATCTCCAGGTCGTGCGGGTCGGCGACAAGGACGATGCCGGGGGTGTGCGGGCCGAGCAGGATCCCGGCCAGGATGAACAGGGGGATGGTCGGCAGCCCGATGCGGCTGCCGACGCGGGCGAGAACGGCGGCGGCGAGGAAGGCGCCGCCCATGGCGATGAGCGTGTCTGCGTGTCCGATGAGCCCAGTCCTTCGCTTGGTCAAGAGAGCGTCAAGAAATCGTCAGTAATTAGTTTACCGAATGATTGACGTTGCAAGTATCAGGGCCCTTCCGGGGGCTCACCACAGAGACGCCCCCAGTGCACTTCCGGAGCACCTGCGAAGCCCCCCGGCCCACCTCCGGTCCACCCTGGGGTTTCCCCCACCCCCGATCCGCCAGCAGCCGCCATGGCCCCGGAGGCGCGCTGATCCGTACGTTCGAGGTACCGGTCACGGATGACCTCGGATGACTACGGAAGGCGGACGGCATGGGGCTTCGGCGCACCAGGCAGGGAGCGCGGGAGAGCGTGCGGGCGGCACGCGAGTCCCGCACGGCGCAGAGCTACCGGGGCCCCGCCCCGGCGGACCTGGCCGTCGAACTGCGCGGTGTCCGGCGGCAGTACGGCCGGGGCGGCTCGGCCGTCCACGCACTGCGCGGCATCGACCTCGCCCTGCCGCGTGGCAGCTTCACCGCGGTGATGGGCCCCTCCGGTTCCGGGAAGTCCACCTTCCTCCAGTGCGCGGCCGGACTCGACCGCCCCACCGCGGGCTCGGTCAGCCTCGGCGGCACGGAGATCACCGGCATGAGCGAGAACAAGCTCACCGAACTGCGCCGCACCCGGCTCGGCTTCGTCTTCCAGGCGTTCAACCTGCTCCCGTCCCTCACGGTCGAGCAGAACGTCGTCCTGCCCATGCGCCTGGCCGGGCAGCGCACCGGCTCCGCCCGCAGCCGCCGTGAGGCCGCCGCGATGCTCACCCGGGTCGGCCTCGGCGACAAGGGAAGCCGGCGCCCCGGCCAGCTCTCCGGCGGCCAGCAGCAGCGCGTCGCCGTCGCCCGCGCACTGGTCACCCGGCCCGACGTGATCTTCGCCGACGAACCGACCGGCGCCCTCGACACCACCACCGCCGCCGAGATCCTCCAGCTGCTCCGGCACGCGGTCGACACCCTCGGCGCGACCGTCGTGATGGTCACCCACGACCCGGCGGCCGCCGCCTACGCCGACAACGTGCTCTTCCTCGCCGACGGCGAGATCGCGGACAGCCTGCCCCGCGCCGGCGCCGGCCGGATCGCCGCGCGGATGGCCGCACTCACCGCCCCCGACCACGCAAGGGCCGCCGCCTGATGTTCACCCCGAACGGCCTGGCCCGCGCGGCCGTGCGCTTCAAGCCCGCGTCGTTCGCGGGCACCTTCGTCGCCCTCCTGCTCGCCGCGGCCATCGTCTCCGCCTGCGGCATCCTGCTGGAGACCGGCCTGCGCGCGTCCGTACCGCCCGACCGCTACGCCGAGGCGCCGGTGATCGTCGCCGCCGACCAGCAGGCCCGGCTGACCGTCGGCAGCGGGGACGACCGGCACGAGGAGGCCAGTGCGCTGCCGGACACCGCCCGGCTGCCCGACGCGCTGGTCGCGAAGGCCGCCTCCGCCCCCGGCGCCGCCACCGCGATCGGCGACGTCGGCTACCCCGTGCACCGGGGCGCCGCACCCCTCACCGCGCACGGCTGGGGCTCCGCCGCCCTCACCGGCACCCGGCTCGCGTCCGGCGACGCGCCGCGCACCGGCGAGGTCGTCGTCTCGGCCGGCCAGGGCGCCGGCGCCAGGACCGGCAACGGGGCCGGCAACCACGAGGCCCGCCCCGGCGACCGCGTCACGCTGGACACCCCGGCGGGCCCGAAGGACTTCCGGGTCTCCGGCACCGCCACCGACGACGCCACCGTGTGGTTCACCGACCGCGAGGCCGTGGCGCTCTCCGGCCACCCCGGCCGGGTCGACGCCGTCGCCGTGCTCGCCGCCGAAGGCACCGGCCCGTCCGTCCTGGCCCGCCAGGTCGCCGACGCGGTCGGTCACGCCCCGGGCGTGCGGGTCAGCACCGGGAACGACCGGGGCGCGGTCGAGGACCCGGGCCTCGCGGACGCCCGGGAACTCCTCACCGGGCTCGGCGGATCCTTCGGCGGCATCGCCACGATGGTCGCCGTCTTCACCGCCGCCGGCACGGTCGCCCTCTCCGTCGGCCAGCGCAGCCGCGAGTTCGCCCTGCTGCGCGCGATCGGCGCCACCCCGCGCCAGCTGCGCCGCACCGTCGCCACCGAGTCGCTGCTCGTCGCACCGCTCGCCGCGGCGCTCGGCTGCCTGCCCGGAATCGCCCTGGCCGACTGGTGGTTCGGGCAGCTCAAGGAGAAGGGCGCCGTCCCGGAGGCCGTCGGGCTGCGGATCTCCTGGCTGCCGCTGACGATCGCCGTCGCCGCCACGATGCTCACCGCGCTGGGCGCCGGATACATCGCCGCGCGCCGCCCGGCGAGGACGAAGCCGGGCCTCGCGCTCGCCCAGTCCGCCGTGGAGCGCCCGCCGTTCGGCTGGATTCGCACCCCGCTGGGCATCGCCGCGCTGGCCGGCGGCGGTGTCTTCGCGGGCGTCGCCGCCTCGCAGACCGGCGAGGACGCGGCCAACGCCGCACTCGGTGTGGTGATGCTCTTCATGCTCGCGGTCGGCCTGCTCGGCCCGCTGATCGCCCGGATCTGCGCCTCGGTGCTCGGCCTCCCGCTACGGGCCGGCGGCCCGTCGGCGTCGCTGGCCGCGGCCAACTCCCGTGCCAACTCCCGGCGGATGGCCTCCGCGATCACACCGATCGTGCTCGCCATGGCCTTCTCCTCGACCCTGGTCTTCATGCACACCAGCGAGGACCGGGCGACCGAGCACCAGCAGCGGGACGCCATCACCGCCGACCGCATCGTCTCCGCTCCGGGCGGCCTCGCCTCCGACGCCACCGAGCGCGCCGCCGCGACCCCCGGCGTCTCCACCGCGGTCGGACTGCTGGGCACCTCCGTGCTCGTCCCCGCCGGATCGGGCGGCGACACCTGGCTGCAGAGCGCCCCCGCGCAGGGAGTCATCGGCTCAGGGCGTGAACTGGCCGAGGTCCAGGACCTCGACGTCCGCACCGGATCGCTCGACGCCCTGGCCCCCGGCACCGTCGCGATCGACACCACGCTGGCGGGATCGGTGAAGCTGCACACCGGCGACCGCCTCGCGCTGCGCCTGCCGGACGGCACCAGGGCGTCGCCGAGGATCGTCGCGGTCTACGGCAGGGGCCTGGGGACCGGCCTCGTCACCCTGCCCGCCGCCGATCTGCGGGGCCACGTCACCTCGCCGTACGCATCGGACGTACTCGTACGGGCCAATCCGGCGGGCGCGGAGCGGCTCGTCGCACTCGGCACCGTCACCGACGCCGCCGGCTACGCCACCGCGCAGAGCCGGGACCGCGAGCTGAACGCCTGGGCCAACACCGTCATGGCCGCGGTCCTCGGCGGATTCGCCGCCGTTGCCGCGGTCAACACGCTGGTGATGACCGTCCTGGACCGCCGAGGGGAACTGATCATGCTCCGGCTCGTCGGCTCCACCCGCCGCCAGGTCATGCGCATGATCCGCTGGGAGGCCCTGCTGGTCACCGTGGCCGGGGCCGCGCTCGGCACGGCCATCGCGCTGGCCACGCTTGTCCCGATGATGAGGGGCCTGACCGGCGAGTCCCCGTACATCCCGCCGGTGCTGTACGGATCGTTCCTGGCGGCCACCGTGGGCCTCGGCCTCGCCGCTGCCCTGGTGCCGGCCCGCGCCGCCCTGAGCCGGGCCGCGGCCCGTCCGTAGAGTCGGGCCATGACGCCACCCCGCGCACCACTGACCCTGGCCGAAGTCGAGCGCATCGCCCGTGCGGCGCACGAGGGCCAACGCGACAAGGCGGGCCGCCCGTACGCCGAACACCTCGCGGCCGTCGCCGACGGCGTACGGGCCCGGGGCGGCAGCGACGACCAGATCGCCGCCGCCTGGCTGCACGACGCGGTCGAGGACGACGCTCTGTCGCAGGACTGGCTGGCGGCGGCCGCGCTGCCGCAGCAGGTCAAGGACATGGTCCTCGCGGTCAGCAAGCGCGAGGGCGAGGAGCTGCCGGCGTACGCCCGCCGCATCCTGGCCACCCCGGGGGCACTGCTGATCAAGGAGTCCGACCTCGCGCACAACGCGGACCCGGCCCGCCTCGCGGTGCTGGAGCCGGCGGCCCGTACCCGGCTGGCAAAGAAGTATGCGCAGGTGCGGAGCCTGCTCGGACTCACCGCACCGGAATCACCCACCGAACGGCGGGATTGAGCCAACACGGCGGAGCCGGACCCGGCCGGGTCCGGCTCCGCCGTGTTGGCTCAATCCCGCCGTCTCAGATCTTGGCGGCGTCCCGTCGGAACGCCCAGTTCATGTCCGGTTCGGTCACACAGCGCATGACCCGCCGCACCGGCGGCGTGCACAGCAGCGTCACCCCGGCCGAGGCGGCCACGGTGACGAGCACGAGACCGGTCGGCGAGATTAGCCAGTCGTTGTTGTCGAAGAGGCCCGCGTAGTCGGCGCCCTTCACCAGGAACCCGTGCAGCAGATAGCCGCAGATCGTCCCGGCGCCCAGCACCGTGAACCACATGTGGCGGCGCGGCACCAGGGCCAGGAAGCCGATGGTGAGCAGCGTCGCGCAGCCGAACAGGGCGAGGGTCATCACGGCCCCGGACCACCACGGGGCGTCCATGTCCTGGGCGCTGGAGTCACGCAGGAACCAGCCCAGCTGCATCCGGGGCGCGGCCCAGTAGGCGAACACCGCGGCGGCGGCGAACAGGGGCAGGGCGAGCAGCCGCACCTCGCGGCGCTTGACCATCCGGAAGTGTTCGGGCTTGAGCTGGAGCCCGAGTACGAAGAACGGCAGGAACTGCAGGACGCGCGGCAGGTCGAGGTCGTCGCCGATGCTGGGTGCGAACGAGGCGAGGACCGCGATCACGAGCGAGACCGCCAGCGGGTGGCGCAGGTTCTGCCAGATCGGCGTGGTGAGTCGCCAGATGAACAGCGCGGCCAGGAACCAGGTGAGGTACCAGGGCTCGAGCAGGCTGATCGCCACGTCGGGCGAGTCGTTCGCGTACCGGCGGAACAGCGAGTACGCCGTCTCGAACACGATGTACGGCACGGCGACCCCCGTCACCAGGCGCTTCACCTTGGCGGGGGTCAGGCTGAACGAACGCGAGAAATAACCGGAAATGATGATGAAGGCCGGCATGTGGAAGGTGTACGTGACCATGTAGAGCGCCCGCGCCGCTCTGCTGCCCTCCATGACCGGCACCCATGAGTGGGCCACCGCGACGAGCACGATGGCCAGGTACTTGGCGTTGTCGAAGTAGGCGTCACGCTTCTTGGCGGGCGGGGCCTGTACGGGCCGTTCCGCCACCGCCACCGAGGAGGATGCGTCCGGGGTCCGGCCCGGCTCTTGGGGTCTGGGCTCCGACTCCCGGGTCGCCGGGGGGAGCGGGGCCCTCTGGAATGCGTTCGGAGCGTGGAACATCTCAAACACCCTAGACGTCTCGATTGCATTTCGTAAAACTGCCATCGGATATCGCGTGTTCCCGTTCGCCGAAAAGGCAAACCTTTCTTTTTTGCCCGGTATGGGTGTGTTAATCCTCCTTAAATGGTGCATATCGGCAGGCAGTTGGCGACAGTGAATTACGTCGCAATCGGTCCCGGAAATTGCCTGTGAATAAAGTGTGTGGGTAAGGAAACGATCACCGTCGCAGATCATTTCCGTTCATCGGATCATTACTTCGCACGTTTCCCGCTCCCGCCGTGCGGGCACTGGACCGGCGGCCGCCCCCGGGCGCCGTGAGCCGGTGCACAACCGGCGCAAGATGGCGCGATACCGACTGGTCGCTTCGTCAGGCGGCAGCGACCACAGGGGAGTTGGTGGCACGATGGACGACAACGGAGGTGTGCGCGGCCGCACGCTTCCGGGCCGGCAAGGCGGACCGACCGAGGGTGTGATCAGTCGTGGCCATTTCACTGTCTGTGGTGCTTCTTTTGGCGATCATCCTGGTGGTCCTGATCCGAGGCGGCTCCATCAAGGCCGGACCCGCGCTCGTCGCGGTGCTCTTCGGCTTCTTCCTGGCATCGACCGGCATGGCGCCGTCGATCCAGAAGTTCATGGACTCGATAGCGCAGAGCATCAACCAGATCAGCTTCTGACCCCGCACCGCGTCCCGGCCCGCACGCCGGCCCGGGGCGCGGTGCGGGGAACTCCGGGGCGCGCGCATGCGCGCGCCTGCGCGGGAAGCCAGGTGAACGCAAAAGGCCCGGTCCGGCAGCCATCCGAAGAGGATGACGCCGGGCCGGGCCCGAGCCATGGAGCGGGCGACGGGAATCGAACCCGCGTAGCTAGTTTGGAAGACTAGTGCTCTACCATTGAGCTACGCCCGCATGCACCGCACCGCAGGTCACGAGGACCGCGGCACGAGAAGCATCGTAGCGGGTCGCGGGCGCTGCCCGCACACCCGATCCCGCACCCGGTGTCGTATCGGGCGACGCACTTGGAAAAGCGGCCGATGTACTGCCGGTCTGCATGTACCCTACGTGTCGCACCGACGGGGTGTGGCGCAGCTTGGTAGCGCGTCCGCTTTGGGAGCGGAAGGTCGTCGGTTCGAATCCGGCCACCCCGACCACCGGCAAGATCGCATTGTGGGAGTTCTCCACCTTGCCGTTACTATGCAAAATGCGTGCCCGTGTGTCTGATGTACCGGGCTCGGTCCGCGAAGCCGCCTCGTGTGCGGTGGAGCAGAACCCCAAGAAGTCAGCCACAAGGAGACCGAACCGTGAAGAGCGCCGTGGAGACCCTGAACCCGACCCGGGTTCGGCTCAGCATTGAGGTGCCCTTCGAGGAGCTCAAGGACAGCCTCGACGCGGCGTACAAGAAGATCAACCAGCAGGTCACGGTGAAGGGGTTCCGCAAGGGCAAGATCCCCAACCGGGTCATCGACCAGCGGTTCGGCCGTGGTGCTGTGCTGGAGGAGGCCGTCAACGACGCGCTCCCGAAGTTCTACACCGAGGCCGTCAACGAGGGAGAGCTCAACGTCCTCGGCCAGCCGGAGGTCGACATCACGGAGCTGAAGGACGGCGAACTGCTGGCCTTCACCGCCGAGGTTGACGTACGCCCCGAGATCGAGATTCCGGACTACTCCGGCATCGAGGTCACCGTCGACGCCCTCGAGGTCAGCGACGAGGACATCGAGAAGGCCGTGGAGCAGCTCCGTGAGCGCTTCGCCTCGACCAACCCGGTCGAGCGCGCCGCCGCCGAAGGCGACGTCGTGACGATCGACCTGACCGCCAAGGTCGAGGGCGAGGTCCTGGAGGACGGCGTGGCCGAGGGTGTCTCGTACACCATCGGTTCCGGCGAGCTCCTCGAGGGCATCGACGCCGCCGTGACCGGCCTGGAGGCGGGTGGCGAGGCCACCTTCACCTCCGAGCTGAAGGGCGGCTCGGCCGAGGGCAAGGAGGCCGAGGTCACCGTCAAGGTCACCGCGGTCGCCGCCCGTGAGCTTCCGGAGCTGGACGACGAGTTCGCCCAGATGGCGAGCGAGTTCGACACGCTCGACGAGCTCAAGGCCGACAGCCGCAAGCGGCTGGAGAGCACCAAGCAGTACGACCAGGCCACCCAGGCCCAGGAGCGGGTCCTGGAGGAGCTCCTGAAGCTCGCCGAGGTCCCGATCCCCGAGAAGCTGCTCGCGGACGAGGTCCAGACCCGCAAGCACAACCTGGAGCACCACCAGCTCGGCCAGATGGGTCTCGACCTGGAGAAGTACCTGGAGATCCAGGGCAAGACCCTCGAGGAGTTCGAGGCGGAGACGTCCGAGCAGGCCGTCAAGGGCATCAAGACCCAGTTCATCCTTGACGAGCTCGTCAACAAGGAGAAGCTGAACGTCAACCAGGAGGAGCTCACCGAGCACCTCATGCGGCGTGCGCAGTCCTCCGGCATGAGCCCCGACCAGTTCGCCCAGGCCGTCGTCGAGGGCGGCCAGGTGCCGATGCTCGTCGGCGAGGTCGCCCGCGGCAAGGCGCTGGCCGTGGTCGTCGAGGCCGCCAAGGTCGTCGACACCAATGGCGAGGTCGTCGAGCTGGAGGACGACGAGGAGGAGGGCACCGAGGCGGTCGAGGGCACCACCGACGCCGAGGCCGGCGAGGCCGCGGAGAAGACCGAGGCCTGAGCCTCGCGCTGAACCCGCAGACGGGCTCCGGACGCAATCGCGTCCGGGGCCCGTCGTCGTATCGGTGGACACTCCCCACAACCCGTGTGCGGACTGCGGAGCTTGCGCTCCCAGCGAACAGTTGGGGAAGCGGGATGGCGTTGTCCCACCTGCGCGTTAGGGTCCATGAATAGGAAGGGTCGGGGAGTCCCGGCCCACCCGGTACGAAGACGCTGAGACGGCCGGAGCCGTCAGAGACGAGCAGGTGGATACGTGACGAATCTGATGCCCTACGCCGCCGGAGAGCCGTCCCTCGGTGGAGGCCTCGGTGACCAGGTCTACAGCCGACTGCTCGGCGAGCGCATCATCTTCCTCGGCCAGCAGGTCGACGATGACATCGCCAACAAGATCACCGCGCAGCTGCTTCTCCTTGCCGCCGACCCCGACAAGGACATCTACCTCTACATCAACAGCCCCGGTGGTTCGGTGACGGCCGGCATGGCGGTCTACGACACCATGCAGTACATCCCGAACGACGTGGTCACCATCGGTATGGGCATGGCGGCCTCGATGGGCCAGTTCCTGCTCACCGGCGGCACCGCCGGCAAGCGCTTCGCGCTCCCGAACACCGACATCCTCATGCACCAGGGTTCGGCCGGTATCGGCGGTACGGCCTCGGACATCAAGATCCAGGCCCAGTACCTGCTGCGCACCAAGCAGCGGATGGCGGAGATCACCGCCCGCCACTCCGGCCAGACCGTGGAGACGATCATCCGCGACGGCGACCGCGACCGCTGGTACACCGCGGAGGAGGCCAAGGACTACGGCCTCATCGACGAGATCATCACGATCGCGTCGGGCGTTCCGGGCGGCGGCGGCACCGGCGCCTGATCCGGCTCCCACCGGACCGCGCCCTACCGCACCGCATCTCTCGTACGCCGAGACACCCAGCCCACAGAACGCCACCAGGATGGTGAACACCCACATGAACAACTTCTCCGGCGCCTCCGCGAGCGGCCTCTACACCGGCCCGCAGGTGGACAACCGCTACATCGTGCCGCGCTTCGTGGAGCGCACCTCGCAGGGCGTGCGTGAGTACGACCCGTACGCGAAGCTCTTCGAGGAGCGCGTGATCTTCCTCGGAGTGCAGATCGACGACGCCTCCGCCAACGACGTCATGGCGCAGCTGCTGTGCCTGGAGTCGATGGACCCGGACCGGGACATCTCGATCTACATCAACAGCCCCGGCGGCTCGTTCACCGCGCTCACCGCGATCTACGACACGATGCAGTTCGTGAAGCCGGACATCCAGACGGTCTGCATGGGCCAGGCGGCCTCCGCCGCGGCCGTGCTGCTCGCCGCCGGCACCCCGGGCAAGCGCCTGGCGCTGCCGAACGCGCGTATCCTGATCCACCAGCCGTCCTCGCAGACCGGCCGTGAGCAGCTCTCCGACCTGGAGATCGCGGCCAACGAGATCCTGCGGATGCGGACCCAGCTGGAGGAGCTGCTGGCCAAGCACTCCACCACGCCGATCGAGAAGATCCGCGACGACATCGAGCGCGACAAGATCCTGACCGCCGACGACGCCTTGGCCTACGGTCTGGTCGACCAGATCGTCGCAACCCGCAAGAGCGCGGCCGGAGCGGCCGCCTGACGTCGGCCTTTACCCCTTGGTACGGCAGGGTCACCCGGCCCCGGCCGTGTGAACCGTGCCAAGGGGGGCCCGAACGGGGGGCCAGGCAAGGTACCGTCGGATAGAGGCACCAGGAGCCGCTGAACCAGGCGTCTCCCAGGCGAAGGGGAAGCACCTCGTGGCACGCATCGGTGATGGCGGCGACCTGCTCAAGTGCTCGTTCTGCGGAAAGAGCCAGAAGCAGGTGAAGAAGCTCATCGCGGGACCCGGTGTGTACATCTGCGACGAGTGCATTGATCTCTGCAACGAGATCATCGAGGAGGAGCTCGCGGAGACCTCCGAGGTGCGGTGGGAGGAACTTCCCAAGCCGCGCGAGATCTACGAGTTCCTCGAGGGGTACGTCGTAGGCCAGGAGCCCGCGAAGAAGGCTCTCTCGGTCGCTGTGTACAACCACTACAAGCGGGTCCAGGCCGGGGAGAACGGCGGCGGGGCGAGCCGTGACGACGCGATCGAGCTCGCCAAGTCCAACATCCTGCTGCTGGGCCCCACGGGTTCGGGCAAGACCCTCCTCGCGCAGACACTGGCCCGCATGCTCAACGTCCCGTTCGCCATCGCGGACGCGACGGCACTGACGGAGGCCGGCTATGTCGGCGAGGACGTCGAGAACATCCTGCTGAAGCTCATCCAGGCCGCTGACTACGACGTCAAGAAGGCCGAGACCGGGATCATCTACATCGACGAGATCGACAAGGTCGCCCGCAAGAGCGAGAACCCGTCGATCACCCGCGATGTATCGGGCGAGGGCGTCCAGCAGGCCCTGCTGAAGATCCTGGAGGGCACCACCGCCTCCGTACCGCCGCAGGGCGGCCGGAAGCACCCGCACCAGGAGTTCATCCAGATCGACACGACGAACGTGCTGTTCATCGTGGGCGGCGCGTTCTCCGGCCTGGAGAAGATCATCGAGTCCCGGGCCGGCGCCAAGGGCATCGGCTTCGGCGCCACGATCCGCTCCAAGCTGGAGATCCAGGCGAGCGACCAGTTCCAGGAGGTCATGCCGGAGGACCTGGTGAAGTTCGGGATGATCCCCGAGTTCATCGGCCGCCTCCCGGTCCTGACCTCGGTCCACAACCTGGACCGCGAGGCCCTGCTCCAGATCCTCATCGAGCCGCGCAACGCGCTGGTGAAGCAGTACCAGCGGTTGTTCGAACTCGACGGTGTGGAGCTGGAGTTCGAGCGCGAGGCCCTGGAGGCCATCGCCGACCAGGCGATCCTGCGCCAGACCGGCGCGCGCGGTCTGCGCGCCATCATGGAGGAGGTCCTCCAGTCCGTGATGTACGAGGTGCCGTCCCGCAAGGACGTCGCCCGGGTCGTCATCACGGCGGACGTGGTCCGCAACAACGTCAACCCGACCCTGGTCCCGCGCGAGCCGCGGACGATCGGCAAGGGCGACGACGGGCGGCACGAGAAGTCGGCGTGACGGCTGCGCCGTAGACACGTACGCGAAGGGGCGCCCGGCCAGGTGAACTGGCTGGGCGCCCCTTCGCGTTGCGGTGCGCTGGATCAGACCTTGGTGCGGGAGGTGTTGTAGAGCTTGGCGGTGAGGCCCGCGACCTCGTCCTGGGGCATCCCCTTGCCGGTCATGGACAGAGCGACATCGACCCCGATCACTGTGCCCACCGTGCTGTAGTCCGCCCAGACGCACGTCGGGATGGTGAATTCCTTGGGTCCCTTTTCGGCGGTGCCGTCGCCTTCCTTGTTCAGCACCTTCAGGTCCTGGCACTTCATGAGGGCGCCCTTGAAGCCGGCTGGACTGACGGCCTTGGGGCTGCCGACGCGCTGTATTTCCATCCCGTCGGAGCCCTTCTTGAAGGAGTCCTCCGCGTCGTTGAAGGCGTTGTCGATGACCTTCGCGGGATCGGTGACATCGCCCCAGAAGCCCGAGAGCGTGATGGACTTGAGCCCGGCGGTGGGATTGTCCTCGGAGCCGGCCTGGTAAGTGGCCCCGACCTGCTGGGGGTCCTTGACGCCCAGATCCTCCAGCGTGGTCTTGTTCTTGCCGGTGGCCGGCCCCGAAGGTGTCCCGCCGGCGTCGCCCTTCTTGTAACCGTCCAGCGTCGCCGAAGGCGTCAGCTTGTACCCCTTCGTGGAGTCCGCCACGTCGCTGTTGCTCGCGCCGCCGCCCGACGTCAGGAAGTACACGCCGCCGCCTATGACCGCGAGCGCCACGATCACGCCGCCGATGATCAGGCCGGTCTTCTTCTTCGGCGGCTGGGCCGGGGGGAACCCGGGCTGCTGGCCGTAGACCGGCTGGCCGCCGTACGGGGGAGTGGGGGGCTGCTGGCCGTACGGGCCGGGCTGCTGGGCCTGGGGGTAGCCGTAGCCCGGCTGCGGGGGCTGCTGCTGCGGCGGGACGCCCTGGGGGGCCTGCTGCGGGTACCCGTAACCGGGCTGGCCCTGCGGCGGCTGGCCCTGCGGCGGCGGGCCACCGTAGGGACCAGGCTGCTGGCCGTACGGGCCGGGCTGGCCCTGGGGCTGCTGTCCGTCGTACGGGCCCGGCTGGTTGAAGCTCATCTGCGGATTCCCCTGTTCGTGAAGCTCAAGCGTTCTTATGCGTTCCGAACATCCTGACGGACGTCCCGCGTACGTGGGGCACCGGGAGGCACACCGTTACCGAACAAACCGGTTTCAGCGCACGACTGTGACGGCCCTAAACTGTGTCGCGTGACCGAGAACGCAGCGCAGCAGCCAGCCAGCAACCCCGAACTGCCGACCCAGTACACGCCGGCCGAGGTAGAGGGGAAGCTGTACGAGCGCTGGGTAGAACGTGGTTACTTCGAGGCGGACGAGAACAGCGACAAGCCCCCGTACTCCATCGTCATCCCGCCGCCCAACGTCACCGGCTCCCTGCACCTCGGGCACGCCTTCGAGCACACGCTGATCGACGCGCTGGTCCGCCGCAAGCGGATGCAGGGCTTCGAGGCGCTCTACCAGCCGGGCATGGACCACGCCGGCATCGCCACCCAGAACGTCGTCGAGCGCGAGCTCGGCAAGGAGGGCAAGTCCCGCCACGACCTGGGCCGCGAGGCCTTCGTCGAGCGCGTCTGGCAGTGGAAGGACGAGTCCGGCGGCCAGATCTCCGGCCAGATGCGCCGCCTGGGCGAGGGCGTCGCCTGGTCCCGCGAGCGGTTCACCATGGACGAGGGCCTGTCCAAGGCCGTCCAGACCGTCTTCAAGCGGATGTACGACGACGGGCTGATCTACCGCGCCGAGCGCATCATCAACTGGTGTCCGCGCTGCCTCACCGCGATCTCCGACATCGAGGTCGAGTACCAGGAGGACGACGGCGAGCTCGTCTCCATGAAGTACGGCGAGGGCGACGAGACCATCGTCGTCGCCACCACCCGTGCCGAGACGATGCTCGGTGACACCGCCGTCGCCGTCCACCCCGACGACGAGCGCTACAAGCACCTGGTCGGCCGGCAGATCAAGCTGCCGCTGACCGACCGCACGATCCCGGTCGTCGCCGACCACCACGTCGACCCCGAGTTCGGCACCGGCGCCGTCAAGGTGACCCCCGCGCACGACCCGAACGACTTCGAGATCGGCAAGCGCCACGACCTGCCGTTCCTCACCGTCCTGGACGAGCGCGCCGTGATCACCGTCCCCGGCCCGTTCCAGGGTCTGGACCGGCTGGAGGCCCGCTCCGCCATCGTCGCCGCCCTGCGCGCCGACGGCCGGATCGTCGCCGAGAAGCGACCCTACGTCCACTCCGTCGGGCACTGCTCGCGCTGCAAGACGACCATCGAGCCGCGCCTCTCCCTCCAGTGGTGGGTCAAGGTCGAACCGCTCGCCAAGGCGGCCGGTGACGCCGTCCGCGACGGCAAGGTCAAGATCCACCCGCAGGAGATGGAGAAGCGGTACTTCGACTGGGTCGACAACCTCCACGACTGGACGATCTCGCGCCAGCTCTGGTGGGGCCACCGCATTCCCGTCTGGTACGGCCCGAACGGCGAGGTCGTCTGCGTCGGGCCGGACGACGAGGCGCCCACCGGCGAGGGCTGGACCCAGGACAGCGATGTCCTGGACACCTGGTTCTCCTCCGGCCTGTGGCCGTTCTCCACGCTCGGCTGGCCCGAACAGACCGACAGCCTCGCGAAGTTCTACCCGAACTCCGTCCTGGTCACCGGCTACGACATCCTCTTCTTCTGGGTCGCCCGGATGATGATGTTCGGCCTGTACGTCAACGACGGCGTCCCGCCGTTCGGGACGATCGTCCTGCACGGCATGGTCCGCGACGAGCACGGCAAGAAGATGTCGAAGTCCTTCGGCAACGTGGTCAACCCGCTGGACTGGATGGACAAGTACGGCTCCGATGCGCTCCGTTTCACCCTGGCGCGCGGCGCCAACCCGGGTACGGACGTGCCGATCGGCGAGGAGTGGGTCCAGGGTTCCGCCAAGTTCTCCAACAAGATCTGGAACGCCACCCGCTTCGCGCTGATGAACGGCGCGACGATCGAGGGCGAGCTGCCGTCCGCCGACGAGATGTCGGTGACCGACCGCTGGATCCTGTCCCGCCTCAACAAGACGGTCGCCGAAGTCGACGCGTTCTACGACGACTACCAGTTCTCCAAGCTCAGCGAGTCCCTCCGGCACTTCGCCTGGGACGAGGTCTTCGACTGGTACGTCGAGCTGTCCAAGACCACGTTCTTCGGCGGCGGCCGTCCGGCCGAGGTCTCGGGCCGGGTCCTGGGCGAGGTCCTCGACGTGATGCTGCGCCTGCTGCACCCGGTCGTCCCGTTCGTCACGGAGACGCTCTGGACCGCGCTCACCGGCCGCGAGTCGGTCGTCATCGCCGAGTGGCCGCAGGACAGCGGCTTCCGCGACGACGCGGCCGAGAAGGAGATCGAGCTCGTCCAGCAGGTCGTCACCGAGGTCCGCCGCTTCCGCTCCGACCAGGGCCTGCAGCCCGGCCAGAAGGTTCCGGCCGAGCTCACCCTGACCGGCACGCCGCTCGCCCCGCACGAGGCGGCCATCCGCCAGCTGCTGCGCCTGCAGCCGGCCGGGGACGGCTTCCACGCCACCGCGTCGCTGCCCGTCGCGGGCGCCACGGTCGCGCTCGACCTGTCCGGCACGATCGACATCGAGGCCGAGCGCAAGCGGCTGACGAAGGACCTGGAGGCGGCCCGCAAGGAGAAGGCGCAGGCCACCGGGAAGCTCGGCAACGAGGCGTTCCTGGCCAAGGCCCCGGACAACGTGGTCGACAAGATCCGTGGCCGGCTCACCAAGGCCGAGACCGACATCGAGCGGATCACCAGCCAGCTCGACGCCCTGCCCAAGGGCTGACGGTCCGAGCACGGAGCCCCCGCGAACCCGGCCTGCCGGGAGCGCGGGGGCTCCGCCGTACCCGGGCCGCCGGGCGCTGCGCGCGATGTCGGTGCCCATCCGTAGACTGGTCCTGTGAGTGAGCCCCGCCCTTCAGACCGGCACGACGCGTCCGATCCCGACGACACCTTCGCGGAGATCGTCGACGAAGAGACCCAGCGCGACCCCGACCTGGCGGTGATCGAGGCCGGGAGCCGCACACTGCGCGCCGCCTCCGGTCCGCCGCAGGGCGACGAGGTCCCCGCCCGCCCCGCCGATCCGGAGGTGGACAAGGCGCTGCGCGCGGTGGAGCAGGAGCTCGCCGGGCGCTGGGGGGAGACGAAGCTGGAGCCGTCCGTGGCGCGCATCGCCGCGCTGATGGACACGCTCGGTGACCCGCAGCGCGCCTACCCCTCCATCCACATCACCGGTACCAACGGCAAGACGAGCACGGCCCGCATGATCGAAGGCCTGCTCGGCGCCTTCGAGCTGCGCACCGGCCGCTACACCTCGCCGCACGTCCAGTCGATCACCGAGCGGATCAGCCTGGACGGCGCGCCGATGGACGCCGAGCGGTTCGTCGAGACGTACCAGGACATCAAGCCGTACGTCGAGATGGTCGACGCGCAGCAGCCCTACCGGCTCTCCTTCTTCGAGGTGCTCACCGGCATGGCGTACGCGGCATTCGCCGACGCGCCGGTCGACGTCGCCGTCGTCGAGGTCGGCATGGGCGGCAGCTGGGACGCGACGAACGTGATCGACGCGACGGTCGCGGTCGTCACCCCGATCTCCCTGGACCACACCGACCGGCTGGGCTCCACGCCCGGCGAGATCGCGGTGGAGAAGTCCGGGATCATCAAGCAGGGCGCGACGGTCATCCTGGCGCAGCAGCCGGTGGACGCCGCTCAGGTGATGCTGAAGAAGGCTGTCGCGGCGGACGCCACGGTGGCCCGCGAGGGCATGGAGTTCGGGGTCGTCTCCCGGGAGGTCGCGGTCGGCGGGCAGCTGCTGACGCTGCGCGGCCTGGGCGGCGAGTACGACAACATCTTCCTCCCGCTGTACGGCGCCCACCAGGCGCACAACGCCGTGGTGGCGCTCTGTGCCGTGGAGGCGTTCTTCGGGATCGGCGCAGAGCAGGCCGGATCGCTCGACGCCGACATCGTCCGCAAGGCCTTCGCCGCGGTGATCTCGCCCGGCCGCCTGGAGGTCGTCCGCTCCAGCCCGACCGTCGTCCTGGACGCCGCCCACAACCCGGCCGGCGCCCGCGCCGCCGCCGAGGGGCTCTCCGAGGCGTTCGGCTTCTCCCGGCTGATCGGCGTGGTCGGGGCCAGCGGCGACAAGGACGTGCGGGGGCTCCTGGAGGCCTTCGAGTCGATCTTCGCCGAGGTCGTCATCACCCAGAACTCCAGCGGCCGCGCGATGGACGCGGACGAGCTGGCCGGCGTCGCCGTCGAGGTCTTCGGCAACGAGCGGGTGCAGGTCGAACCCCGTCTCGACGACGCGCTGGAGGCGGCGATCACCCTCGCCGAGGAAGAGGACGAGTACGCGGGCGCCGGGGTGCTGGTGACCGGATCCGTGATCACGGTCGGCGAGGCCCGGCTGCTTCTGGGAAGGCGCTGACCCACGTGCGTACGCTCTGTGCATCGACGCTGATCGGTGAGTTCTTCGTGATCGGCTTCGCCGGACTCGTCGCGATGAAGTCCGACGACCTGTCGTCCGCGACGGTGTGGACGGTCTGCGGTGTCGGCATGCTGCTCTCCGTGCTGCTCTGCGGGGTGATCACCCGTCCCGGTGGTGTGCACCTCGGCTGGGCGCTCCAGGTCGCGCTGGTCGCCAGCGGCTTCGTGGTGCCGATGATGTTCATCCTCGGGGTGGTCTTCGGCGGTCTGTGGTGGGCCTCGGTGCACTACGGCCGCAAGATCGACGAGGTGAAGGCCCGGTGGGCCGCGCAGGAGGCGGCGCAGGCCCCGGCCGGTACCTGAGCGGGGGAGCTCGTCCCCGCGCGGTCAAACCCGGCCGAGGGGCGTTCAGCGGGCCCCTGTAATCTCGCCTCACCGCACCCGTATGCCTGACCCGTATGTCTGCAAGGAGCCGCACATGACCCAGCGCACCCTCGTTCTTCTGAAGCCCGACGCCGTCCGTCGCGGTCTGGTCGGCGAGATCGTCGGCCGCATCGAGCGCAAGGCCGGCTGGAAGATCACCGCGCTGGAGCTGCGTACCCTCGACCGGGCCACCCTGGAGCAGCACTACGCCGAGCACGTGGGCCGGCCGTTCTACGAGCCGCTCGTCGAGTTCATGCAGTCCGGTCCGGTCGTCGCTCTGGTGGCGGAGGGCGAGCGGGTGATCGAGGGCGTCCGTGCCCTGGCCGGCCCGACCGACCCGATCGCCGCCGCGCCCGGCTCGATCCGCGGTGACTTCGGCACGATCACCCGGGAGAACCTCATCCACGCCTCGGACTCCGAGGAGTCCGCAGAGCGAGAAATGAAGCTCTTCTTTCCGGGACTTTCCTGAACTTCGCTCCGCCAAACAGCGCTCATGACCTGGGGCGACCGAAGTAATTCGGTCGCCCTTCGGCATAGGGCCACCGATCGCGGGAACGCATCCCCCCGACGTAACGTCACCATGAGTGGGACGGCCACCCGTTCTGCTCAGCATGGCGAAGGACCCTCGCGCTGTGTCGGCGTGTCCGGCACTACGATGGAAGCTTCCACGCCCGCAGCGCTCATCTCGCCTACCAAAACAAGCCATCGCTTTCGCTTGGGAAGGCCCGACGCATCCTCATGGGGAACAAGGGGAACTCAATGTCGTTCATCGGCCGTGACATGGCTATCGACCTCGGGACTGCCAACACGCTGGTGTACGTCAGGGGGCGCGGCATCGTTCTTAACGAGCCGTCCGTCGTGGCCATCAACACCAACACCGGCGGCATCCTGGCGGTCGGCGCCGAGGCCAAGAAGATGATCGGCCGTACACCGGGCAACATCGTTGCCGTACGGCCACTGAAGGACGGCGTGATCGCCGACTTCGAGATCACGGAGCGGATGCTCCGCTACTTCATCCTGAAGATCCACAAGCGCCGCTACCTGGCCCGCCCGCGCGTCGTCGTCTGTGTGCCCTCCGGCATCACAGGGGTCGAGCGACGCGCCGTCATCGAGGCGTCGACGCAGGCCGGCGCGCGCCAGGTGCACATCATCGAGGAGCCCATGGCGGCGGCCATCGGCTCCGGTCTCCCGGTCCACGAGGCCACCGGCAACATGGTCGTGGACATCGGCGGCGGCACCACCGAGGTCGCGGTCATCTCGCTCGGCGGGATCGTCACCGCCCAGTCGATCCGGGTCGCCGGTGACGAGCTGGACAACGCGATCATCCAGCACATCAAGAAGGAGTACTCGCTCCTCCTCGGTGAGCGCACCGCCGAACAGATCAAGATCACCATCGGGTCGGCGTTCGAGCTGGAGAAGGACGAGCACACCGAGATCCGCGGCCGTGACCTCGTCTCGGGCCTGCCCAAGACCGTGGTCATCTCCGCGACCGAGGTCCGCAAGGCGATCGAGGAGCCGGTCAACGCGATCGTCGACGCGGTCAAGACGACGCTCGACAAGTGCCCGCCGGAGCTCTCCGGCGACGTCATGGACCGGGGCATCGTCCTCACCGGCGGCGGCGCGCTGCTGCGCGGACTGGACGAGCGGCTCCGGCACGAGACGGGCATGCCGATCCACATCGCCGAGGACCCGCTGGACTCCGTCGCGCTCGGATCCGGCAAGTGCGTCGAGGAGTTCGAGGCGCTCCAGCAGGTGCTGGACGCCCAGCCCCGACGGTAGAAACTCAAGTGGCCCTCCGCGCGGACGCTGCCGCTCCGCGCGGAGGATCGTTGATATACAGGCACGAACATTCCTACGAGGAAGGCACGGCCGCCGCACGTGAGGGACACACGAGAGAGCCGGCTGCTCCTGGTGCTGCTGATCGCCATCGCGTTCGCACTGATCACGGTGGACATCCGCGGTGGCGAGGCGTCGCCGGTGGACGGCGCCCGGCAGGCCGCCTCCACGGTCTTCGGACCGGTTGAGAACGGGGTCGCGGCAGCCGTCGACCCGGTGGGCAACGCCATAGGGGCGGTACGCGCCTCCGGCGCCCGGCACGACAAGATCGCCGCGCTGGAGCAGCAGAACGCCGCGCTGAAGGCCAAGCTCGGCAGCGACGACCAGAACCGCAGCAGGGTCCGCGAACTCGACAAGATGCTGAAGAAGTCGGGCGCCGGACAGTACGGCATCAAGGCCGCCGAGGTCATCGCCATAGGAGCGGCCCAGGGCTTCTCCTGGACGGTCACCATCGACGCGGGCTCCAAGGACGGTCTCAAGCGCGACATGACCGTCCTCAACGGCGACGGACTCGTCGGCAGGGTCACCACCGTCGGCCCGGACACCGCGACGGTGCTCCTGGCCAACGACCCCGATTTCACCGTCGGTACCCGGATGGAGTCCACCGACGAACTCGGCTTCGCCACCGGCCAGGGCTCGCGCCCGATGGCCGTCCAGTTCCTGAACGGCAAGGCGAAGGTCAAGAAGGGCGACCGGCTCGTCACCTTCGGCTCCAGCAAGGACAAGCCGTTCGTGCCCGGCGTCCCGGTCGGCGAGGTCGTCCGGGTCGACCCGTCCGGCGGTGACCTGACCCGTACGGTCTACGTCCGCCCGTACGTCGGCTTCACCAAGCTCGACATCGTCGGCATCGTCGTCCAGGCCCCGCGCGAGGACCCCCGCGACACGGTCCTGCCGAAGAAGCCGGCCAAGCCCGCCAAGCCGAAGCCCACCCCGACGGTCACCGTCACCATCTCGCCCAACGGCGACATCGTGGACACCGGCGGCAACGTCGTCGGGAACATCCACGAGAGCGCGGACCCCAGCGGCAACCCGGACCCCAGCCCCAGCGGGAACGCCACACCGAACGCCGACAACGCGGTAAACGAACAGAGGTAGAGCTGATCCCCATGCACGTCAACCGGACTCTGCTCTCCATCGCCCTGGTCGTGCTCGCCCTCGTCGTCCAGGTCTCCGTACTCGCCCGGCTCCAGCTGCCCGGCGCGGTGCCCGATCTGCTCCTGATGGTCGTCCTCGGACTGGCCTTCGTCTACGGCCACGTCAGCGGCGCCCTCATCGGCTTCGGCGCGGGACTGCTCGCGGACCTGGCGCCGCCGGCCGACCACGCGGCCGGCCGGTACGCCCTGGTCCTCTGCGTCATCGGCTACCTCGCCGGACTGGCCAAGCCGGAGAACGGCCAGCTCAAGTCGGCCCTGATGCCGATGGCCGTGGTGGTCGCGGCGGCGATCGGATCGACCCTGCTGTACGCGGGGGTCGGCGCGCTCGTCGGCGACACGGCCGCCCGACATGTGGGGCTCGGCAGCCTGCTGTTCACCGCGGCCGTCTACGACCTGCTGCTCGCGCCGTTCACCGTGCCCCTGATCATGGCGATGGCCAGACGCACCGTGAACGACCCGCTCACCGAGTCCTCCTCCGGCGGCAAGGACGCCACCGCCGGCTGGCTCGCGGCGGGCACCGGACTGCGGATCGGCAGCCAGCGCGGCGGACTGCGCGTCAAGGCCGCCCGGAACCGGGCGGCGCGCGCCGGACGGATCAAGGGAGTCAAGCGACTGTGAGCCCGCAATTCCCGGGGACCGCCCACCGCGCCCCCCACCCGACCACCACCGGGGGCGCCCCGTGACCAACATCCCCGAGACGGGCCGGACCCAGCGGGTCCAGATCCGCCTCGTCGTCATCCAGGTCCTCGTCTTCTCCCTGCTGCTCACCCTCGGCGGCCGCCTCTGGTACCTCCAGATCCGCAACGGTCAGGAGTACTCCGACGAGGCGAAGAACAACCACGTCCAGCAGGTCGTCCAGCCCGCCGCCCGGGGCTCCATCCTCGACGCCCGCGGTGTGCCGCTGGCCGACAACGAGACCCGCCTCGTCGTCTCCGCCAGCCGCACCGAGCTGCTGAAGACGGACGACGACGGCAGGAGCGTGCTGACCCGGCTCGCGGACGTGCTCGGCATGAAGCCCAAGGACGTCATCGACAAGGTCCGGCTCTGCGACGCGAAGACCCCGCAGCCCTGCTGGAACGGATCGCCCTACCAGCCGATCCCGGTCACCGACGAGGCCACCACCCAGCAGGCCCTGACGATTCGCGAGCGCGCCGAGGACTTCCCCGGCATCACCGCAGAGCCCACCGCCGTACGCCGCTACGCCGCACCCGGCAAGGCCAACACCGCCCAGGTCCTCGGCTACCTCTCGCCCGTCACCGACGACGAGATCACCAAGGCACAGGACAGCGACTCGCCGTACCTGCGCTCCGACCAGGTCGGCCGCTCCGGCCTGGAGCGCACCTACGACAAGGAGCTGCGCGGCAAGGCGGGCGTCACCCGCTACGAGGTCGACAACCTCGGCCGGGTCATCGGCCAGGCGAAGAACGACGAGGCGGAGGCCGGCTCCAGCGTCGTCACCTCGATCGACGCCCGGGTCCAGGCCGTCGCCGAGTACGAGCTCAACCAGGCCATGAAGACGGCCCGCACCGAGTTCGACACCAACACCGGCGAGAACTACAAGGCCGACTCCGGCGCCGTCGTCGTGATGGAGGCCAAGACCGGCCGCGTCGTCTCGATGGCCTCGCTGCCCAACTACGACCCCAACGCCTGGGTCGGCGGCATCTCCGGCAAGGACTACGCCAAACTCACCGGCAAGAACTCGAACTTCCCGCTGCTGAACCGGGCCATCCAGGGCCAGGCCGCCCCCGGCTCCATCTTCAAGGTCATCTCCTCGACCGCCGCGGTCAACGCCGGATACCCCTTCAACGGCAACTACCCCTGCCCGAGCTCGTACTCCATCGGCGGCCAGACCTTCAAGAACTTCGAGTCCCAGGGCTACGGCGACATCACCATCGGCCGCGCCCTCGAAGTCTCCTGCGACACCGTGTACTACGGCATCGCGCACAAGGAGTGGCAGAAGGACGGCGGCAACAACCCGAAGAAGAAGCCCAACGACTGGTTCTACAAGACCGCCCACCAGTTCGGCCTCGGCAAGGAGACCGGCATCGACCTCCCCAACGAGGTCAGCGGCCGGGTCCCCGACCGCCAGTGGAAGCAGAACTTCGCCAAGGCCAACCACGACTCGTGGTGCAAGCAGGGCAAGAAGGACGGCACGTACGTCGAGAAGATCGCCTACGAGAACTGCCTCGAAGGCGACAAGATGCGTGCCGGTGACTCCGTCAACTACTCGATCGGCCAGGGCGACACCCTCGTCACCCCGATCCAGATGGCGACGATCTACTCGGCCATCTCCAACGGCGGCACCCTCTACAACCCCACCGTCGGCAAGGCGATCGTCAGCGGCGACGGCAAGAGCGTCCAGGAGATCGAGCCCAAGTCGCACGGCAAGCTGCCCTTCACCCAGAAGACCCGCAACGAGATCGACGGCGCCCTCGCGGGCGTCGCGACCCGGGGCTCCGCCGCCTGGCGGTTCGGCGGCTGGCCGCAGGACAAGATCCCGATGCACGCCAAGACGGGTACGGCCGAGGTCTACGGCAAGCAGACGACCTCCTGGTTCGCCACTTACACCAAGGACTACACGGTCGTCATGACGATCTCCCAGGGCGGTACGGGCTCCGGCGCCTCCGGGCCCGCCGTGCGCAACATCTACAACGCGATCTACGGTCTCGACGCCTCGGGCAAGCAGGACCTCAAGAAGGCGCTGCTGCCGCAGCCGCAGAAGTCCCTGCCGAAGATCCAGCAGGACGGCACCATCGACACCCCGAAGATCAAGCCGTACGACCCGAACTCGCAGAAGCCGCCGGCCGAGCAGACGCTCGCCGCGATCGTGGGGAGGCGCGACTGATGGCCGGTTTCTCCGTCCAGCGGTACGCCCCCGAGCGCTCGGCCTGGGGCCGGTTCACCGCCCGGGACTCCGTGGTCCGCCGGCTCGACTGGCCGCTGCTCGGGTCCGCGGTCGCGCTCTCCCTGATCGGCTCGATGCTGGTCTACTCGGCCACCCGGGGACGGGACTCGCTCACCCACGGCGACCCGTACTACTTCCTCTTCCGGCACGCCCTCAACACCGGCATCGGCTTCGCCCTGATGGTCGGCACGATCTGGCTCGGCCACCGCACCCTGCGCGGCGCGGTGCCGATCCTGTACGGCCTGTCCGTACTCCTGGTCCTGGCCGTCCTCACCCCGCTCGGGGCCACCGTCAACGGCGCCCACGCCTGGATCATCATCGGCGGCGGCTTCTCCCTCCAGCCCTCCGAGTTCACCAAGATCACGATCATTCTCGGTATGGCGATGCTGCTCGCCGCCCGCGTCGACGCGGGCGACCAGGCGCACCCCGACCACCGGACCGTCGCCAAGGCCCTCGGCCTCGCGGCGATTCCGATGGCGGTCGTGATGGGCATGCCGGACCTCGGGTCGGTGATGGTCATGGCCGTCATCGTGCTCGGCGTACTGCTGGCCTCGGGGGCATCGAACCGCTGGATCTTCGGACTCATCGGCGCGGGCACCGCGGGCGCCGTTGCCATCTGGCAGCTCGGGCTCCTCGACGACTACCAGATCGCCCGGTTCGCGGCCTTCGCCAACCCGGCGCTCGACCCGGCGGGCGTCGGCTACAACACCAACCAGGCCCGTATCGCCATCGGCTCCGGCGGCCTCTCCGGCACCGGCCTCTTCCAGGGCACCCAGACCACCGGCCAGTTCGTCCCCGAGCAGCAGACCGACTTCGTCTTCACCGTCGCGGGCGAGGAGCTCGGCTTCCTCGGCGCCGGACTGATCCTCGTCCTGCTCGGCATCATCCTGTGGCGCGCCTGCCGCATCGCCCGCGAGACCACCGAGCTCTACGGCACGATCGTCGCCGCCGGAATCATCGCCTGGTTCGCCTTCCAGGCCTTCGAGAACATCGGCATGACGCTCGGCATCATGCCGGTCGCCGGACTGCCACTGCCCTTCGTCTCCTACGGAGGGTCCTCGATGTTCGCCATCTGGGTGGCCATCGGACTGCTCCAGTCGATCAGGGTGCAACGGCCGATAACGGCCTGAGCCCCGGGTCCGCTCCGGCGAGCACCCTGCCCAGCCGGGCACATCACGTCTAGATTCGATGTATGGCGGACTCGAAGCGTGAGATCGAGCGGAAATACGAAGCCACCGACGCCACCCGGCTGCCCGACCTGAGCCGGGTGGCTGGCGTCTCGGCCGTCGACCACCCGGGCGTCAGCGAACTCGACGCCGTCTACTACGACACCGAGGACCTGCGGCTCGCGGCCGGCTCCCTCACCCTGCGCCGCCGAACCGGCGGGGACGACGCCGGCTGGCACCTCAAGTTCCCGGTCGCCACCGGCATCCGCGACGAGATCAGGGCCCCGCTCTCCGACACCCTGCCGCCCGAACTGGCCGCGCTGATCCGCTCCCGGGTCCGGGAAGCCGAGGTCGTCCCCGTCGTCCGGCTCCGCTCCGCGCGCGACGTCCACCACCTGACCGGCCCCGGCGGCGGGCTGCTCGCCGAGGTCAGCGTGGACCGGGTCCGGGCCGAGCGGCTGCACGGCGGCAGCGGCACCGCCTCCTGGACCGAGATCGAGGCCGAACTCGCCGACGGCGGCGACCCGGCCTTCCTCGACGCCGTCGAACGCCGGCTCCGCAAGGCCGGGGTACGGCCCTCGGCATCGCCGTCCAAACTCTCCCGGGCCCTGGCCGAGACCGGAACCGGCGGGAAGGAGCACAAACGGCCGGCCGGGAGCCCCGGGCCGCGCACCGACGGCGACCACGTCCTCGCCTACGTACGCCACCAGATCACCGCGATCGTCGCCCTCGACCCGGCCGTGCGCCGGGGCCTGCCCGACTCCGTGCACCGGATGCGGGTCGCCACCCGCAGACTGCGCAGCGCGTTGCGGACCTACGGCAAGATCCTCGACCCCGCCGTCACCGGACCGGTGACCGGGGAGCTGAAGTGGCTCGCCGCCGAACTCGGCGCCGACCGCGACCAGGAGGTCCTCGGCGAACGGCTGCGCACCCGGCTCGACGCACTGCCCCGCGCCCTGGTCATCGGCCCGGCCAGCGGCCGGCTCCGGACCTGGTCGGTGGCCCGCAGCACCAGCTTCCGCCACCGCACCGTCGCCGTACTCGACGGCAGCCGCTACCTGACGCTGCTCGCCGCCCTGGACGCCCTCCTCGCCGGCCCGCCCCTCCTGCCCGCCGCGGCGAAGCCGCCCGGAAAGGCGCTGCCGCGCGCCCTGCGCAAGGACCACCGGCGCCTCGCGCACCGCATCGCCCACGCCCTGGAACTGCCACCGGGACCGGAGCGCGACCTCGCCCTGCACCATGCCCGCAAAGCGGCGAAGCGCGCACGCTACGCGTCCGAGGCCGCCCGCCCCGCACTCGGGAAACCCGCCGGGAAGTCCGCCAAGCGGCTGAAGGCCGTACAGAGCGTGCTGGGCGACCACCAGGACAGCGTGGTGGCCCGCGAGGCCCTGCGCGCCCTCGCCGTCCAGGCACAGCTGTCCGGCGAGCCGTCGTTCACCTGGGGACTGCTGTACGGCCAGGAGGAGCGCACGGCGGCGGCACGCGAGGAGGAGCTGCCCGGGGTGTGGGCCGGGGCGTCCCGGGCGCTGGGCCGGGCGGCTCCGGAACGCTGAGCGCCGGGGTACGCTGGATGGTCATCCTTGCCGGCTCTCGAAAGTTCGCGATGTCTGTCGATTCGGTCTTCCCACAGCTCGAAGCTCTGCTCCCGCATGTGCAGAAGCCCATCCAGTACGTCGGCGGTGAGCTCAACTCCACCGTCAAGCCGTGGGACGAGTGCGACGTCCGCTGGGCCCTGATGTACCCGGACGCGTACGAGGTGGGGCTCCCCAACCAGGGCGTCATGATCCTCTACGAGGTGCTCAACGAGCGCCAGGGCGTCCTCGCGGAGCGCACCTACAGCGTCTGGCCGGACCTGGAGGAGCTGATGCGCGAGCACAAGGTGCCCCAGTTCACGGTGGACGGACACCGCCCGGTCAAGGCGTTCGATGTCTTCGGGCTCAGCTTCTCCACCGAACTCGGCTACACCAACATGCTCACCGCCCTGGACCTGGCCGGCATTCCGCTGGCCGCCAAGGACCGGGGCCTGGACGACCCGATCGTGCTCGCCGGCGGCCACGCCGCGTTCAACCCCGAGCCGATCGCGGAGTTCATCGACTGCGCGGTCATCGGCGACGGCGAGCAGGCCGTCCTGGAGATCACCGAGATCATCAGGGCCTGGAAGGCCGAGGGCCGCCCCGGCGGCCGCGAGGAGGTGCTCTTCCGCCTCGCGAAGACCGGTGGCGTCTACGTCCCCGGCTTCTACGACGTCGAGTACCTCCCGGACGGCCGCATCGGCCGCGTCGTGCCGAACAAGTCGGGCGTGCCGTGGCGGGTGTCCAAGCACACCGTCATGGACCTCGACGAGTGGCCCTACCCGAAGCAGCCCCTCGTCCCGCTCGCCGAGACCGTCCACGAGCGGATGTCCGTCGAGATCTTCCGGGGCTGCACACGCGGCTGCCGTTTCTGCCAGGCCGGCATGATCACGCGCCCCGTGCGGGAGCGAAGCATCACCGGCATCGGCGAAATGGTGGAGAAGGGTCTCAAGGCGACCGGCTTCGAGGAGGTCGGCCTGCTCTCGCTCTCCTCCGCCGACCACTCCGAGATCGGTGACATCGCCAAGGGCCTGGCCGACCGCTACACGGACGACAAGATCGGGCTCTCGCTGCCCTCCACCCGCGTCGACGCGTTCAACGTGGACCTGGCCAACGAGCTGACCCGCAACGGCCGCCGCTCCGGTCTCACCTTCGCCCCCGAGGGCGGCTCCGAGCGCATGCGCAAGGTCATCAACAAGATGGTCTCGGAGGAGGACCTGATCCGGACCGTCTCCACCGCGTACGGCAACGGCTGGCGGCAGGTGAAGCTGTACTTCATGTGCGGTCTGCCCACCGAGACCGACGAGGACGTCCTGCAGATCGGTGACATGGCGGTCAACGTCATCGCCAAGGGCCGCGAGGTCTCCGGCCAGAACGACATCCGCTGCACCGTCTCCATCGGCGGCTTCGTGCCCAAGCCGCACACCCCGTTCCAGTGGGCGCCGCAGCTCGGCGTCGAGGAGACCGACGCCCGGCTCGCCAAGCTCCGGGACAAGATCCGCGGCGACAAGAAGTACGGCCGCTCGATCGGCTTCCGCTACCACGACGGC
Organism: Streptomyces sp. 840.1; assembly: GCF_003751445.1. Classification (NCBI taxonomy): domain Bacteria; kingdom Bacillati; phylum Actinomycetota; class Actinomycetes; order Kitasatosporales; family Streptomycetaceae; genus Streptomyces; species Streptomyces sp. 840.1. The sequence continues at coordinate 3,846,220 of NZ_RJUU01000001.1, forward strand.
AAGCCCGGCATCGTCGAGGGCCTGCTCTCCCGGGGCGACCGCCGGGTCGGCTCGGTCATCCGCGCCGTCTACGAGGCCGGTGGCCGATTCGACGGCTGGCGCGAGCACTTCAGCTACGACCTGTGGATGAAGAGCGCCGAGAAGACGCTGCCCGGCTTCGGCGTGGACGTCGACTGGTACACCACCCGGGAGCGGACGTACGAGGAGGTCCTGCCCTGGGACCACCTGGACTCCGGCCTCGACAAGGACTGGCTCTGGGAGGACTGGCAGGACTCGCTCGACGAGACCGAGGTCGAGGACTGCCGCTGGACGCCGTGCTTCGACTGCGGGGTGTGCCCGCAGCTCGACCTCGACATCCAGATCGGCCCGACGGGCAAGAAGCTCCTCCCGCTGACGGTCGTGAAGTGACACCGTCCGGCTCCGGCCGGGTGACAGCTCGATGACGAAGGCCCGGTCCGGGAAACCCCCGGACCGGGCCTTCGCGTCATGGAGTGCATGGACAACGCAGAGCACCAGGCCCCCGCGCGGTACGAGAGCGGCGACGGCTGTCTGACCACCCTGGTCCGGATCCCGGTGCGGATCGTGGTCCTCGTGCTCGTCCTGCCGCTCCGGATGGTCTGGGACGCGCTCGCCGCCTGCGCCCGCGCCGTCGACCGGACCCTGCTCAGGCCGCTGGGGCGGGGCCTGGCCCGGCTGTTCCAGGTGCTCGTGGTCACCCCGGCCGGATGGCTGTGGACCTGGGTACTGACCCCGGCGGGCCGCGCGGCGCGGTGGCTGGCGTGGGCGCTGCTCGTCCTGCCGTGGACCGCGCTGTGGCGGTACGTCGTGGTGCCCGGGGCGCGGTACGGGATCGCGGTCCCGGCCCGCTGGATGTACCGCGAGGTCCTCACCCCGCTCGGACGCGGGCTGCGGTGGGCGTACCTGAGGCTGCTCGCACCCGCCGGACGCGGACTCCTCACCGGGGTCGGATGGCTGCTCAGGGCCGTGCTCGTGCTGCCGGCCGTGGGCGTGTGGCGGTATGTGCTGGTGCCGCTGGGGCTGGCCGCCGCCTGGGTGGTCCGCTACCTGGTCGTCGTGCCCGCCCGGTGGACGTACCGGGAACTGCTCACCCCGCTGGGGCACGGCACCGCCCGGCTCCTCGACCTGCTGGGCCGAGGCGTCGCCGTCGGCTTCCGGGGGCTGTGGGCCGGTCTGTGCCTGCTCGTTTCGGTGCTTCTCGTCACTCCGCTGGTCTGGGGGTACCAGCGGGTGCTCGCCCCCGTGGGCCGGGAGGTCGCGGCCGCGTTCGGATTCGCGTGGCGCGCCGCCGGATTCGTCTCGCGGGCCGTCGGCCGGGCGCTGGCCTGGCTGGCATGGCACCTGGTCGGGGCGCCGGTGGCCTGGGCCTACCGCACGGTCTGCACCCCCGTCGGGCATTTCGTGCGCGACGCCGTGTGGGCCCCGGCCCGGCGGGCGGCCGTCGCGGCCGGCCGGACGGCCCGGGACACGATGCGCACCGCCCGCGAGGCCGTACGGCAGGCGCGCCGCGACACGTGGCGGGCACTGGTCGGCGGGCCGCGCGTGACCGAGCCCCGGGAACTCGACAGGCGGGTTGCGCGTACTCTGGGTAGTACAACGATTGTGCCCAGCGCGGCGCCCGAACCAGAGATCTCCCTGCACGGCGGGAAAGCCGCCCAGCGGGGGTGAGCCGGAGCGGACACCCCGGGCCACCCGTATTTCGTGGGCGGTGCGCCACCGCGTCCGCCCCGCACCGAGGAGAAGAACCACTGGGCAAGCGACAGCCCGAAGGCCCGCCGCCCGCACCCACAGTGCAGCGCATCCGTCTGCGTTACACCAAGCGCGGCCGCCTCCGGTTCACCAGTCACCGTGACTTCCAGCGTGCTTTCGAGCGGGCGCTGCGCCGCTCCGAGGTGCCCATGGCCTACTCGGCGGGCTTCACCCCGCACCCCAAGGTGTCCTACGCCAATGCCGCTCCCACCGGCACGGGCAGCGAGGCCGAGTTCCTGGAGATCGCCCTCAGCGAGGCGCGTGACCCCGATGTCCTGCGCGAGCTGCTGAACGACTCGCTACCGGACGGGCTCGACATCACGGACGCCGTGGAGGCCCGCACCTCGGGCCTCGCCGACCGGCTGACCGCCTCCATCTGGGAGATGCGGCTGGACGGGGTCTCGGCCGAGGAGGCCGAGAAGGCCGTGGCAGCCTTCAACGCGGCCGAGACCGTCGAGGTCCAGCGCCGCACGAAGAACGGCATCCGCAGCTTCGACGCCAGGTCCGCCGTGGTGGACCTGCAAGCCCTTGATCAACAGCCTGATAGGCCCGAGGTCAAGGCCTGTGCGATACTGCGGCTGGTTGTTCGGCACGTGACACCTGCCGTACGACCTGACGACGTCCTGTCCGGTCTCCACGTTGTGGCCGACCTGGCGCCGCCGGTCCCCGCAGCGGTGACCAGGCTGGCGCAGGGGCTCTTCGACGAGGAGTCCGGCACGGTGACCGACCCGCTCGCGCCTGACCGCGAGGCAGCCCCGGCCGCGCTACCCACGGCCACCGGGACCGCCGCCGCGACGGCGCCTGAAGGTGCGGGCACCGCGTAAGGCGGTCGTTGTAGCGCAGCCCTCGGACTCGGGAGCCACCTGGTCCGGGCCGCGCGCAGACCCATAAGACTTTCGCCAGGCCGTGCGCACACCGTGTACGGAACCGGCGAGCCAGACATTCAGCCCCCGTGCGGCGCCCGCGCCCCGGACGGCGGTACCGCGTACATGAGCGGACCGTGCCGGACCGGAAACAGACGCGGCGCCCGGGAGCCCGACGGGAGAACCGCCCGCATGCTCGAGCCCACCGAACCCGGCACGACCGGGAACGCAGAAGACAGCAACACCCCCGGGGACAAGCTGCCGCCGCGCCGCAGGCGCCGCGCGGCGTCCCGCCCGGCCGGCCCGCCCTCGGGCGGCGCGCAGGGCGCGGCGGACGCGCCGGCCATACCGGCCGTTGACGCCGGAGAGTCGGACCCCACCACCGAGGCCGAGGCCGCCCCGCCCGTCCGGGCCCGCCGCCGCGCGGTCCGCAAGGCCACCGCCCCGGCGGGTGCCCCGCAGGCCGCCGAGGCCGTGGAGCCCACCGCGGCCCCCGAGCCCGTCGCCGAGGAGCCGGCCGGGCAGGCCGAGCCGGTCGAGGCGCCGCGTGCGCGTCGCCGTGCCTCGCGCAAGGCCACCGCCCCGGCGGGCGCTCCGCAGGCCGCCGAGGCCGTGGAGATCGTCGAGGAGCCCACCGCGGCCCCCGAGCCCGTCGCCGAGGCGCCGGTCGAGGAGGCCGAGCCGGTCGAGGCGCCGCGTGCGCGTCGCCGTGCCTCCCGCAAGGCCACCGCCCCCGCGGGCGCTCCGCAGGCCGCCGAGGCCGTGGAGATCATCGAGGCCGTCGAGGAGCCCGCCGCCCCGGCGAGCCCCGAGCCCGCCGCCGAGGCGCCGCGCGGCCGTGCCCGCCGCAGGGCCTCCGCCCCCGCCGGTGCGCCGCAGGCCGCCCGCACCGAGACCGCAGAGCCCGTCGCCGCCGCCGAGCCCGTAGAGGCCGCCCCGGCTCCCGCCGAGCAGGCCGAGCCGGCCGAGGCCCCGCGCGGCCGCCGTCGCGCGGTCCGCAAGGCCACCTCCCCCGCCGGCGCCCCGCAGGCCGCCGAGGAGCGCAACGAGGCCCAGAGCGGCGAGAGCCTGCCCGAGGCAGCCGTCGAGGAGCTGGCAGCCGAGACCGCCGAGGTCGAGGAGGCCGCCCCGCGCGGCCGTCAGCGCCGCCGCGCCACCGCGGCCGCCGGCCGGCCCGAGTTCACCGGCAAGGTCGAGGAGCCCGCGCGCCGGAGCCGTGGCGCGGCGCGCCCCGCCGTCGCCGTGTTCCAGGCCCCGGTCTTCTCCGAGCCGATGTTCCAGACCCCGGAGACCGCCGCGGCGGCCGCCGCCGCAGGCACCGGTACGCAGGACGAGGAGCCCGAGGACGAGATCGGGACGGCCGAGGAGCAGACCCCGGCCGCCGAGGCACCCGCCCCCGCCGAGGCCCCGCAGGGCGGTTCGCGCCGCCGTCGCCGCCGTCGCGGTGAGACCGCCGAGGCCGAGCCCGCCGCCGCACCCGCGCCGGCCGCCGCCCCGGTGGAGGAGCAGGCCGAGGAGGACCACGACCCCTCGGGTGACAGCGAGAGCGACGCCGAGCACGACGGCGAGGACACCGACGAGTACGGTGACCGGCCCTCGCGCCGCCGCCGTCGTGGGGGCCGTCGCCGCCGCCGTGGCGAGTCCGCCGAGGACGAGAGCACGGAGCAGCACAGCGACGACACCGCCGACCACCGCTCCGACGACGAGCAGGAACGCGCCCACGAGTCCGAGGACGAGGGCGACGAGGACAACGACGACGACAGCGACTCCGGCGCCGCCGGTTCGAGCAGCAGCCGCCGTCGCCGTCGCCGCCGCCGTCGCAGCGGTGACTCCTCGTCCGACGCCGAGAACGGCACGGACGACCCGGAGCGCACGGTCGTCAAGGTCCGCGAGCCCCGCAAGAAGGAAGCCGAGCGCGAGCCCGGCACCGGCTTCGACGAGGTCCAGTCCATCAAGGGCTCGACGCGTATGGAGGCCAAGAAGCAGCGCCGTCGCGAGGGCCGCGAGCAGGGCCGCCGCCGGGTCCCGATCATCACCGAGGCGGAGTTCCTGGCCCGCCGCGAGGCCGTCGAGCGCGTGATGGTCGTCCGCCAGAACGGCGAGCGCACCCAGATCGGCGTCCTCGAGGACAACGTGCTCGTCGAGCACTACGTCAACAAGGAGCAGGCCACCAGCTACGTCGGCAACGTCTACCTGGGCAAGGTCCAGAACGTCCTGCCGTCCATGGAGGCCGCCTTCGTCGACATCGGCAAGGGCCGCAACGCCGTCCTGTACGCCGGGGAGGTCAACTTCGAGGCGCTCGGCATGGCCCACGGGCCGCGCCGCATCGAGACCGCGCTCAAGTCCGGCCAGTCCGTCCTCGTCCAGGTGACGAAGGACCCGATCGGCCACAAGGGCGCCCGCCTGACCAGCCAGGTCTCGCTGCCCGGCCGTTACCTGGTCTACGTGCCCGAGGGCTCGATGACCGGGATCAGCCGCAAGCTGCCCGACACCGAGCGCGCCCGGCTCAAGACCATCCTCAAGAAGATCGTCCCCGAGGACGCGGGCGTCATCGTCCGCACCGCGGCGGAGGGCGCGAGCGAGGACGAGCTGCGCCGCGACGTCGAGCGGCTCCAGCAGCAGTGGGAGGACATCCAGAAGAAGTCGAAGAGCAGCGGCAGCTCCAACGCGCCGACGCTGCTCTACGGCGAGCCGGACATGACCGTCCGGGTCGTCCGCGACATCTTCAACGAGGACTTCTCCAAGGTCATCGTCAGCGGCAACGAGGCGTGGGACACCATCCACGGCTACGTCTCGCACGTGGCGCCCGACCTGACGGACCGGCTGTCGCGGTGGACCTCCGAGGTCGACATCTTCGCGACGTACCGGATCGACGAGCAGCTCATGAAGGCGCTGGACCGCAAGGTCTACCTGCCGAGCGGCGGCTCGCTGGTGATCGACAAGACCGAGGCGATGGTCGTCGTCGACGTCAACACCGGCAAGTTCACCGGTCAGGGCGGCAACCTCGAGGAGACCGTCACCAAGAACAACCTGGAGGCGGCCGAGGAGATCGTGCGCCAGCTGCGGCTGCGCGACCTCGGTGGCATCGTCGTCGTCGACTTCATCGACATGGTGCTGGAGTCCAACCGGGACCTGGTGCTGCGGCGTCTCCTGGAGTGCCTGGGACGCGACCGTACGAAGCACCAGGTCGCCGAGGTCACCTCGCTCGGCCTGGTCCAGATGACCCGCAAGCGGGTCGGACAGGGTCTGCTGGAGTCCTTCTCGGAGACCTGTGTCCACTGCAACGGGCGCGGCGTGATCGTGCACATGGAGCAGCCCACCTCGGTGGGCGGTGGCGGTGGCAACGGCAAGCGGTCCAAGAAGCGCCGCGGCGGTTCCGGCCAGGACCACGAGCAGGACCACAGCCACGAGCACGATCACGACCACGAGCACGACGGCGACAACGAGGTCGAGACCGAGGCGGAGGTCGCGGCCGAGGTCGCCGCCCCGCTGGCGCTGCCCGAGCCGGAATTCGTCCCGGACGAGGAGCTGTACAGCAGCGCGGCCGAGGCCGAGGCTGCGGCAGGCCGAGGCCGTGGCCGTCGCCGGGCGACCCGTAAGGCGTCCGCCCCGGCCGGTGCCCCGAAGCAGGCGTCCGCGCCCGCTCCGGTGGCCGAGCCGGAGCCGGTCGTGGAGCCGGAGCCCGTCGTGGAGCCGGTTGCCGAGACCCCCGCCGCCGAGGCGCCCCAGGGCCGCACGCGCCGTCGTGCGACCCGCAAGGCGACAGCCCCGGCCGGTTCGCCGGCCCAGGCCGAAGCGGTAGTGGCCGAGCCGGTAGTGGCCGAGCCCGCTCCGGCGGCGCCCGCCCCGGCCGCCGAGGCGCCGGTCTCCGACGCCGACCCGGTCGCCGCGGAGGACCCGGTGGCCGAGGCCCCGCACGTGGAGGTCCCGGCCGAGGAGCCGGCCGCACCGCCGCGTGCCCGGCGCCGCGCCACCCGCAAGGCCACCGCGCCCGCCGGCTCCCCGGCCGGTACGGACGAGGCCGCGACCGTCGTGGTGACCGCCTCCACCGAGGACGGGCAGGCGCCGGAGTCCGCAGCGGACGCCGACGCCGGGTCCGAGGCCGCGCCGGCCAAGAAGGCGGCCCGCAAGACCGCCAAGAAGGCCACGGCCAAGAAGGCGGCCACCAAGAAGGCGACCGCCACGAAGACCGCCGCCAAGAAGACCGCCGCGAAGAAGACGACGGCCAAGAAGGCGGCAGCGAAGAAGACGGTGGCGGCGGAGCAGCAGAGCCCCTCCTCCGTCACGGCTTCGGCGGACGAGGTCTGAGCGACCCCGCACCGTGCGCCCGTACACAGCCGGACCGGTTCCGTCACAGGAACCGGCCCGGCTGCGTACTGCCGCCCCCGCCGCACCGAAACCTTCCCCGCGGACACGGGAGTCTGAGCACATGCGCAAGATCCAGAAGGCCGTCATACCGGCCGCCGGGCTCGGTACCCGGTTCCTGCCGGCGACCAAGGCGACTCCCAAGGAGATGCTGCCGGTGGTCGACAAGCCCGCGATCCAGTACGTCGTGGAGGAGGCCGCCGCCGCGGGACTGAGCGACGTCCTGATGATCACCGGGCGCAACAAGCGTGCCCTGGAGGACCACTTCGACCGGAATTACGAGCTGGAGTCGGCGCTCACCCGTAAGGGCGACGCCGAACGGCTGCGCAGGGTCCAGGAGTCGAGCGACCTGGCGACCATGCACTACGTCCGCCAGGGTGACCCGCGCGGCCTGGGCCACGCCGTCCTGTGCGCGGAGCCCCATGTGGGCGACGAGCCGTTCGCCGTGCTTCTGGGCGACGACCTGATCGACCCGCGCGACCCGCTGCTGGCCCGCATGGTGGAGATCCAGGAGCGCGAGGGCGGCAGCGTCGTCGCGCTGATGGAGGTGGCCCCCGAGCAGATCCACATGTACGGCTGCGCCGCGGTGGAGCCCACGTCCCTGGGCGACGTCGTCCGGGTCACCGGGCTGGTCGAGAAGCCGGAGCCGGGCGATGCGCCCAGCAACCTCGCCGTCATCGGACGCTACGTACTGGACCCCGCGGTCTTCGGCGTGCTGCGTGAGACGGAGCCGGGCCGGGGCGGCGAGATCCAGCTGACGGACGCGCTCCAGGAACTGGCCGCCGACGAGAAGCTCGGCGGCCCGGTCCACGGCGTCGTCTTCCGGGGCCGCCGCTACGACACCGGTGACCGGGGCGACTATCTGCGCGCCATCGTCAGACTCGCCTGTGAGCGAGAGGACCTGGGCCCCGACTTCCGCGACTGGCTGCGCGGTTACGTGGCGGCCGAGCTCTGAGAGGCTGTCGGGGCCCATCCCGTACGGCACCCGGACCCACCACCCGGGACACACGCACCAAGGACCAAGGAGAACCCTCATGATCGGCATGATTCTGGCGGCCGGCGCAGGCCGTCGTCTGCGCCCCTACACCGACACGCTGCCCAAGGCCCTGGTGCCGGTCGGCCCCGAGGGGAACGAGGAGAGCCTCACCGTCGTCGACCTGACGCTGGGCAACTTCGCCGAGGTCGGCCTGACCGAGGTCGCGATCATCGTGGGCTACCGCAAGGAGGCCCTGTACGAGCGCAAGGCCGCCCTGGAGGCCAAGTACGGGGTCACCCTCACCCTGATCGACAACGACAAGGCCGAGGAGTGGAACAACGCCTACTCCCTCTGGTGCGGCCGTGACGCCCTCAAGGACGGCGTGATCCTCGCCAACGGCGACACCGTGCACCCCGTCTCCGTCGAGAAGACGCTGCTGGCCGCCCGGGGCGACGGCAAGAAGATCATCCTCGCCCTCGACACGGTGAAGAAGCTCGCCGACGAGGAGATGAAGGTCGTCGTCGAGGACGGCAAGGGTGTCCGGCGGATCACCAAGCTGATGGACCCGGCCGAGGCCACCGGCGAGTACATCGGTGTCACGCTCATCGAGGGCGAGGCGGCCGAGGAACTGGCCGACGCGCTGAAGACCACGTTCGAGCGCGACCCGGACCTCTACTACGAGGACGGCTACCAGGAGCTCGTCAACCGAGGCTTCAAGGTCGACGTGGAGCCGATCGGCGACATCAAGTGGGTGGAGATCGACAACCACGAGGACCTGGCCAAGGGCAGGACCATCGCGTGCCAGTACTGACCCGGCTGATCCCCGCACCGGTCGTCGTCGACATCCGGGCCGGAGCTCTCGCGGATCTGGCGGGTGTCCTCGCCGATCAGCGGATCTCCGGCTCGGGGAAGCTGGCGGTCGCGATAAGCGGGGGCTCCGGCCGGGCGCTGCGGGAGCGGCTCTCGGACAGCCTGCCCGGCGCCTCCTGGTTCGAGGTCGGCGGCGGCACGCTGAACGACGCCGTCAAGCTGGCCGAGGACATGAAGTCCGGGCGGTACGACGCCGTGGTCGGCCTCGGCGGCGGCAAGATCATCGACTGCGCCAAGTTCGCCGCGGCGCGCATCGGGCTGCCGCTGGTCGCCGTGGCGACGAACCTGTCGCACGACGGTCTGTGCTCACCGGTGGCCACGCTGGACAACGACGCGGGCCGGGGCTCGTACGGTGTCCCGAACCCGATCGCCGTCGTCATCGACCTCGACATCATCCGTGAGGCCCCGGTCCGCTTCGTGCGGTCCGGGATCGGGGACGCGCTCTCGAACATCTCCGCCGTGGCGGACTGGGAGCTCGCGCACCAGGTCAACGGCGAGGACATCGACGGGCTGGCCGCGGCGATGGCCCGGCAGGCCGGTGAGGCCGTGCTGCGTCACCCCGGTTCGCTGGACGAGGACCGGTTCCTCCAGGTGCTGGCGGAGGGGCTGGTGCTCACCGGGATCTCGATGTCGGTCGCGGGCGACAGCCGGCCCGCCTCCGGCGCCTGCCACGAGATCAACCACGCCTTCGACCTGCTCTTTCCCCGGCGGGCGGCCAGCCACGGGGAGCAGTGCGGTCTGGGCGCGGCCTTCGCGATGCATCTGCGCGGCGCTCACCAGGAGTCCGCGCGGATGGCCGCGACACTGCGGCGCCACGGCCTGCCGGTCACCGCGCAGGAGATCGGTTTCAGCGTGGACGAGTTCGTCTCGGTGGTCGAGTTCGCACCCCGGACCAGGCCGGGCCGGTACACCATCCTGGAACACCTGAACCTGTCCCCGGACGGGGTCAGGGACGCCTACGCCGACTACGTCAGGGCGGCCGGGTCCTGAAACGGGGCCCGGTTTGACCGGGGTGTCCCGGGCCCCGTAATCTTGACCCTCGGCGTTTGTTTCGCCACACCTCTGAGCACTGACCTCCCGCTCGTTCGGGAGAGGCCGCTCGTCCAATCCGGATCATCACGGGTCCCCGGACCCGTGTGAGCGGCTGGCTTCAGGGGTTTCGTCTTCGAGTGAGAGTGAGATCCGCGTGTACGCCATCGTGCGCAGCGGTGGTCGCCAGCACAAGGTTGCTGTCGGCGACATCGTTGAGGTTGACAAGATTCCCACCGCCAGTGTTGGCGACACGGTAGAGCTCTCTACCCTGCTCGTTGTCGACGGCGACGCCGTGACCAGCGACCCGTGGGTGCTTGACGGCATCAAGGTCCAGGCCGAGATCGTGGACCACCACAAGGGCGCGAAGATCGACATCCTTCGCTACAAGAACAAGACCGGCTACCGCCGTCGCCAGGGTCACCGCCAGCAGTACACGGCGATCAAGGTCACCGGTATCCCCGCGGCTGCGAAGTAAGGGACTGAGGAGACATGGCACATAAGAAGGGCGCATCGTCCACCCGTAACGGGCGCGACTCCAATGCCCAGCGGCTCGGCGTGAAGCGCTTCGGCGGTCAGGCCGTCAACGCCGGTGAGATCCTGGTCCGCCAGCGCGGCACCCACTTCCACCCGGGCACGGGCGTCGGCCGTGGCGGCGACGACACGCTGTTCGCCCTCGCCGCCGGTGCGGTCGAGTTCGGCACGCACCGTGGCCGCAAGGTCGTGAACATCGTTCCGATCGCCGGCTGATTCCCGGCGCTCGTAGAACGGTTTGACGTGGAGGCGGACCTCACTTCCTGTTACGGGAAGTGGGTCCGCCTTTCGCGTGTTGCTCCTACAGGGGCACGAGCGAGACTTTTCTGCACGTATGTAACTGGAGGTTCCAACCATGACCACCTTCGTGGACCGCGTCGAGCTGCATGCCGCCGCGGGTAACGGGGGCCACGGCTGCGCCTCCGTTCACCGTGAGAAGTTCAAGCCGCTCGGCGGCCCGGACGGCGGCAACGGCGGCCGCGGCGGCGATGTGACCCTGATCGTCGACCAGGCCGTCACCACGCTCCTCGACTATCACCACCACCCCCACCGCAAGGCCACCAACGGCCAGCCCGGTGCTGGTGACAACCGCACCGGCAAGGAGGGCCAGGACCTGATCCTGCCCGTGCCGGACGGCACCGTCGTGCTCGACACCGACGGCAACGTGCTCGCCGACCTGGTCGGCCAGGGCACCATGTTCGTCGCCGGCCAGGGCGGCCGAGGCGGCCTCGGCAACGGCGCGCTGGCCTCCGCCCGCCGCAAGGCCCCCGGCTTCGCGCTGCTCGGTGAGCCCGGTGAGAGCCGGGACATCGTCCTGGAGCTGAAGACCGTCGCCGACGTGGCTCTGGTGGGCTACCCGAGCGCCGGCAAGTCCTCGCTGATCTCGGTCCTGTCGGCCGCCAAGCCGAAGATCGCGGACTACCCGTTCACGACCCTGGTCCCGAACCTCGGCGTGGTCACCGCGGGCTCCACCGTCTACACCATCGCGGACGTCCCGGGCCTGATCCCGGGCGCCAGCCAGGGCAAGGGCCTCGGCCTGGAGTTCCTGCGCCACGTCGAGCGCTGCTCGGTCCTCGTGCACGTACTGGACACCGCGACGCTGGAGTCCGACCGCGACCCGCTCTCCGACCTCGACATGATCGAGAAGGAGCTGAAGCTGTACGGCGGTCTGGAGGACCGGCCCCGGATCGTCGTCCTCAACAAGATCGACATCCCGGACGGCCTGGACCTGGCGGAGATGATCCGTCCGGATCTGGAGGCCCGCGGCTACCGCGTCTTCGAGGTGTCCGCAGTGGCGCGCACCGGGCTCAAGGAGCTGTCCTTCGCGCTGGCCGGTGTCATCGCCGAGGCGCGCGCCGCCAAGCCGGTGGAGGAGGCGACCCGTATCGTCATCCGGCCCAAGGCCGTGGACGACGCCGGGTTCACCGTGGTCCTGGAGGACGACGGCATCTACCGGGTGCGCGGCGAGAAGCCGGAGCGCTGGGTGCGCCAGACCGACTTCAACAACGACGAGGCCGTCGGCTACCTCGCGGACCGGCTGAACCGGCTCGGGGTCGAGGACGCGCTGCGCAAGGCCGGCGCCCGTGCGGGCGACGGAGTGGCGATCGGTGCCGAGGACAACGCCGTCGTCTTCGACTGGGAGCCGACCGTGACGGCCGGCGCCGAGATGCTCGGCCGCCGTGGCGAGGACCACCGCCTGGAGGAGCCGCGTCCGGCCGCCCAGCGCCGCCGCGACCGCGAGGACGAGCGCGACGACGTCAGCAAGGAGTACCAGGAGTTCGACCCGTTCGCGTAGGCGACGGGAGACCTCCGCGGTCCCGGTTCCCCCGGTGGGGGAGCCGGGACCGCGTGCGTTCCGCGGCGCCCGGCTCTCAGGACCGGCCGGACCGCTCCAGCGCTTCTGCGGGGGAGGGCGCCGGGGTGCGCTCGTCGAGCGGGAGGTACGGGAGCATCGTCTTCTCGCCCAGGAACACCCGGCGCACGACGCGCTCCGCGGCGCGGCCGTCGTCGTAGTCGCAGAAGCGCTCCCGGAACGCCTTGCGCAGCCCCGCCGACCTCTCGCTCCGCCACTCCTGGGAACCCAGCACCGAGGCCAGCTGCTCCTGGCTGGTGGCCACGGCGCCCGGGGGCTCCGCCATCAGGTCGAAGTAGGTGCCGCGCACGGCCCGGTAGGTGTCCCAGTCGTCGGCGTAGATCACGATCGGCCGGTCCAGGTTGGCGTAGTCGAACATCGCCGAGGAGTAGTCCGTGACGAGGGCGTCCGCCGCGAGGTAGAGCTGCTCGACGTTCCCGTGCGAGGAGACGTCGATGATCCGGCCGCTGGCCTGGAGATCGGCGAGCCGGCCGGACGCCTTGTAGAAGTAGTGGCCGCGCACCAGCAGGGTGACGTCGGGGCCCAGCTCCTCGGCCAGCTTCGGCAGGTCGAGCCGGGGCGTGAAGGACTTCTGGTACTCGCGGTGGGTCGGGGCGTAGAGGAACGCCGTCGAGCCGTCGGCCAGGCCGAGTTCGCGCCGGGCCCGCGAGACGTCGGCCGCGGTGGCGTTGAGCAGGATGTCGTTGCGCGGGTAGCCGGTCTCCAGCGACTTGTACCGGCAGGGGTACACCCGCTCCCACACGGTGGTGGAGAAGCGGTTGGCGGCCAGGCTGTAGTCCCAGCGGTCGCACCGGCGCAGCAGTTTCTCCATGTCCATGCTGGTGGACGCGGGGTACTGGGCCTGGTCGAGGCCCATCGTCTTCAGCGGTGTGCCGTGATGGGTCTGCAGATGGATCTGGCCCTCGCGCTTGATCACGGTGTCGCCGAAGTTCACGTTGTTCGTGAGGTACTTCGCGCGGGCCATCACCGACCAGTACTCGCGGGAGCCGACCACCACCGCCTCGACGCCCTCGGGGACCCGGTCGCGGTGCTCGGACCTGACCGCCCAGACCCGGCGCATGCCCGGGGCCAGCCGGCCCAGCTCCGCCTCGATGGCCGCGGGGTTGCAGGAGTAGCCGCGGCCCCAGTACGCGGAGAACACCGCGAGGTTCTCGTCCAGCGGCATGCGCAGCTGGGACTTGTAGAACACGCCGAGCACGGCGCGCTTGGCCCGGCCGGCGCGGGCCCGGACGCCCAGCCTGGCCCGGTTGCGCACGTTGTTGACCCGGGTGATGCCGACGAACGTCGGATAGGAACCGAGGCCGAGCAGGGCGTACTTGTAACCCTTGCCGCCCGGCGGCCGCTGGAAGCCCTCCGGCAGCCGGCTCCGGTAGTCCTTGGCCGCGCGGTGGAAGAACTCGGCCCGCGCGTTCTGCGGAAGCCGGCCCGGCTTCTCCAGGATGGTCAGGAAGTGGTCGGCCATCTTCCCGAAGAGCGCCGGGCGCCAGATCTCCAGCTCCGGGCGCGCGTCCACATAGGCGAAGACGCGGTCGTACTGGTCGAAGACGTCGAAGTGCTTGCGGCTGACCGTGCGGAGGATGTTCCCGCCCTCCCGCCGCTGCCGGTACAGCACGCAGGAGCGGTCCAGGACGGCGATGGTCTCCGCCGTGATCAGCGAGGAGAACGTCCAGGGCGCGTCCTCGTAGTAGCCGACCGGGAACCGGAAGCCGTGCCGGCTGACGAAGTCGCGGCGGTAGGCCTTGTTCCACACGATCTGCAGCAGGTCGAGCAGCTGAGGCCGGTCGGCGAGCGCGAAGACGTCGGGACCGCTCTCGTCCAGCAGCTCCACGCGCCTGTTGCGCAGGAGCCGCCCGTCCCAGTAGGTGCGGGTGTAGTCGTAGACCAGGACGTCGGGGTCGTCCGTCGCGTCGAGGCGCGCCGCGATGGCCGCCAGCGAGCCCGGGGCCAGGGTGTCGTCGCTGTCCAGGAAGAGCAGATAGTCACCGGTCGCCTCGTCGATACCCGCGTTGCGGGCATGTCCCAGACCCACGTTCTCCGTGAGGTGGAGCACACGGACGCGGGAATCGCGTTTCGCGTATGTGTCCAGGATCGCGCCGGAGCCGTCCGGCGAGCAGTCGTCGACGCCGATGATCTCGAAGTCGGTGAAGTCCTGCTGGAGCACGGAGTCGAGACACTCTCCGATGTACCCCTGCACGTTGTACGCAGGCACGATGAGTGTCAGTCGAGGCATCGTCCACCAGTCCTGAGAGCTGTCCGAGGGGGGTGTGCGAGGTACGCGGTGCGCACCGTTGAACAGTGCGGGGGTGTCCAGCACCCGGACAGCGTAATTGATTGCTGTCAGCCCTCTTTGAGGGGCAGGAGCGGGTTCGCCGGTCCCCCTTCATGTGCACGTAGAGTGAACCGGATGCGCGAAGAATCGGACACGGAGACGCACGGCATGACCTGGATGGTTACGGGCGGGGCGGGATACATCGGCGCACACGTCGTGCGCGCGATGCTCGCGGGCGGTCAGCGGGTCGTCGTGTACGACGACCTGTCGACCGGCAGCGCCGAGAAGGTACCCGAAGGGGTGCCTCTGGTGACCGGCAGCGTCCTGGACCGTCCGGCGCTGGGCGCGGCGATCCGCGACCACGGGGTGACCGGTGTGGTGCACATCGCGGGCAAGAAGCAGGTCGGTGAGTCCGTCGAGCGGCCCCTGCACTACTACCGGGAGAACGTGACGGGCCTGGAGGTGCTGCTGGAGAGCATGGTCGACGCGGGTGTCGACCGGCTGGTGTTCTCCTCGTCCGCCGCCGTCTACGGCATGCCCGACGTCACCCTCGTCACCGAGGACACCCCGTGCGCGCCGATGAGCCCGTACGGCGAGACCAAGCTCGTCGGGGAGTGGCTGATCCACGCCGCCGCCCGCGCCCACGGGCTGCGCTGCGCCTCGCTCCGCTATTTCAACGTGGCCGGCGCGGCGTCGCCCGAACTGGCCGACGCCGGGGTGTTCAACCTCATCCCGATGGTCTTCGAGCGCCTCGAGGCCGGCCTGGGCCCGCGGATCTTCGGCGACGACTACGCGACGCCCGACGGCACCTGCGTCCGCGACTACATCCACGTCGAGGACATCGCCTCCGCCCACCTCGCGGCCGCGCACCGGCTCGACGACGCGGAGCGCGGTACGGATCTCACGCTCAACATCGGACGCGGCGAGGGCAGCTCCGTACGGGAGATGGTCGACCGCATCCTCAAGGTCACGGACCACGCGGACACCGTCCCCGAGGTGACCGCCCGCCGGCCCGGTGACCCCGCGCGCGTGGTCGCGGCCGCCGACCGGATCCGGGCGGAGCTGGGCTGGTCGGCCCGGTTCGGCCTGGACGAGATGATCGACTCCGCCTGGCAGGGCTGGCGCCTGCGCCACCCGTAGCCCGGCCGCCGGGCCCACGCCCCGGGTGCGGTCCAGGTTTTCCCTGCCCGCCGCTTCGGCCTCCTCCAACGCTGCCCCGGAAGTGCGGGCCTCGCCGTTCTCGCCGTACGGGCTGCGCCCAATGCTCCGCGCACCCGCCCAGGGGGCGAATCCCGGGAACCGACGCATTCGTTATTCAGTTCGATGTAATGAAATGCGGAGCTGCATTCCGGGCCGGGCGGGCCCGGAAGGCGGTCGGCGGTTACGGGTGTCCGTCGGATTTCGTCCGGATGTGTCGGCAATCGGTCATGAGGGCTGTTTTGCCGCAGATGGGACAGCGAATCTAAGTATGGTCGCCCGACAGGTCGCAGCCGCGACAGGACCGCCATCTCATCGTGGGGGCAGAAACAGTGAAGGCTCTCGTACTTTCCGGTGGGGCAGGCACCCGGCTCCGTCCCATCACCCACACCTCTGCCAAGCAGCTGGTCCCCGTGGCGAACAAGCCGGTGCTGTTCTACGGCCTGGAAGCCATCGCGGAAGCGGGCATCACCGAGGTCGGCATCATCGTGGGGGACACCGAGGAGGAGATCCGCGCGGCGGTCGGGGACGGTTCCCGGTTCGGCATCGACGTCACCTACATCCCGCAGGCCGAGCCGCTCGGCCTCGCCCACGCGGTCCTGATCGCGCAGCGCTTCCTCGGTGACGAGGACTTCGTCATGTACCTCGGTGACAACTTCATCATCGGCGGTATCGCCGGTCTGGTCGAGGGATTCCGGACCGACCGGCCCGACGCGCAGATCCTGCTCACCCAGGTGCCGGACCCGACCTCGTTCGGCGTCGCGGAGCTCGACGGGGACGGCAGGGTGGTGGCCCTGGAGGAGAAGCCCAGGGAGCCCAAGAGCGACCTGGCACTCGTCGGCGTCTACCTCTTCACCCGGGTCATCCACGAGGCGGTCCGGTCCATCCGCCCGTCCTGGCGCGGTGAACTGGAGATCACCCACGCCATCCAGTGGCTGATCGACCAGGAGCGCGACGTCCGCTCCACCATGATCCGCGGGTACTGGAAGGACACCGGCAACGTCACCGACATGCTGGAGGTCAACCGGACCGTCCTGGAGACCATCGAACCGTCCACCGAGGGCGCCCACGTCGACGACGAGAGCGAGATCATCGGCCGGGTGCGGATCGAGCAGGGCGCCCGGGTCACCCGCAGCCGGATCGTCGGCCCCGCCATCATCGGCGCCCGCTCGGTGATCAGCGACGCCTACGTGGGACCGTTCACCTCGGTCGCCCAGGAGTGCCGGATCGAGGACAGCGAGATCGAGTACTCCATCGTCCTGCGGGGCGCCTCGATCGACGGCGTCCGCCGCGTGGAGGCCTCCCTCATCGGCCACGAGGTCGAGGTGACCCCGGCCCCCCGCAGCCCCTCGGCCCACCGTCTCGTCCTCGGCGACCACAGCAAGGTGCAGATCTCCTCATGACGAATCCCACGACGAACCCCACGGCGGACCCCATCACGCCCCGCACGACGACGCGCATCCTGGTGACCGGTGGCGCCGGCTTCATCGGCTCGCACTACGTCCGCACGCTGCTGGGCCCCGAGGGACCGGGCGACGTGGCCGTCACGGTCCTCGACAAGCTCACCTACGCCGGCAACCCGGCCAACCTCGACGCCGTCCGCGACCACCCCGGCTTCTCCTTCGTCCAGGGCGACATCTGCGACGCGGAACTGGTCGGCGGTCTGATGGCCGGGCACGACCAGGTGGTGCACTTCGCCGCCGAATCGCACGTGGACCGCTCCATCGACGGCGGCGCCGCCTTCGTCCGTACCAACGTCGTGGGAACGCACACCCTCGTCCACGCCGCGCACCTGGCGGGTGTCTCGGTCTTCGTCCACATCTCCACCGACGAGGTCTACGGATCGATCGACGAGGGCTCCTGGACCGAGAGCGAACCCCTCGCGCCCAACTCCCCGTACTCCGCCTCCAAGGCGTCCAGCGACCTGATCGCGCTCTCGTACCACCGCACCCACGGACTCGACGTGCGGGTGACCCGCTGCTCCAACAACTACGGGCACCACCACTTCCCCGAGAAGGTCATCCCGCTCTTCGTCACCAACCTCCTGGAGGGCCGGCCGGTCCCGCTGTACGGCGACGGCGCCCACGTCCGCGACTGGCTGCACATCGACGACCACGTCCAGGGCATCGAACTCGTCCGCACCCGGGGACGGGCGGGCGAGGTCTACAACATCGGCGGCGGCACCGAGCTGTCCAACAAGGAACTCACCGGACTGCTGCTGGAGGCCTGCGGCGCCGACTGGGACACGGACGTCACCCATGTCGAGGACCGCAAGGGCCACGACCGGCGCTACTCGGTGGACTGCACCAAGATCCGCGAGGAGCTCGGTTACGAACCGCGCAAGGACTTCCGCAAGGGCCTCGCGGAGACCGTGCGCTGGTACCGCGAGAACAGCGCCTGGTGGGAGCCGCTCAAGGAGAGGGCGGCGCTGTGAGCCCGGTCTGGCTGGTCACCGGAGCGGCCGGAATGCTGGCCCAGGACCTGCTGGCGGCCCTCGCGGCCGAAGACGTCACCACCGTCGCCACGGACCGCGAGGCCCTGGACATCGCCGACCCGGACCGCGTCCGCGAGGCGTTCGCCGCCCACGGTCCCGCCGTCGTGGTGAACTGCGCCGCCTGGACCGCCGTGGACGACGCCGAGACCCGGGAGGAGGACGCGCTGCGCGTCAACGGCACCGGCCCCGCGGTCCTCGCGCGCGCCTGCCGCGAGCACGGCGCCGTCCTGCTCCACGTCTCCACGGACTACGTGTTCGCCGGGGACGGCGCCCGGCCGTACGGGGAGGACGCCCCCACCGGCCCGCGCAGCGCCTACGGACGCACCAAGCTCGCGGGCGAACGCGCCGTCCTGGAGACCCTCCCCGACACCGGCTACGTGGTCCGCACCGCCTGGCTCTACGGGGCCGGCGGCGGCAACTTCGTCCGGACGATGATCAGGCTGGAGGGCGCCAGGGAGACCCTCGACGTGGTGGACGACCAGCGCGGCCAGCCCACCTGGACCGTCGACCTGGCCGCCCGGCTGGTCCGGCTCGGCCTTGCCGCCCTGGAGGGCACCGCCCCGGCGGGCGTCTACCACGGCACCAGCGGGGGCGAGACGACCTGGTTCGGCTTCACCCAGGAAATCTTCCGGCTGCTCGGCGCCGACCCGGCCCGGGTGCGCCCGGCCACCAGCGAGGCCTTCGTCCGGCCCGCCCCGCGCCCGGCGTTCAGCGTGCTGGCGCAGAGCCGCTTCGCGGCGGCCGGCATCGAGCCGATCCGGGACTGGCGCACCGCCCTGGGCGAGGCGTTCCCGGCGCTGCTCGCAGCGGAACGCCCCTGACCGGGCCCCTGTCGCGCCGCGTACCGGGACGCCCCCGACTCAGCGCCCCGCGGTGCTGAGCAGCGGTCCGCCGTCCGCCCGCAGGCCGATGGGCGGCGGACCGGCCGTCCGCAGCCGCGCGTAGTACGCCTCGCACTGCGCGTACGAGGGGAGCAGCCCCTGCTCCTCGGCCTCGGCCAGCGAAGGGGCCGACGCGTCCTTCCCGGACAGCAGCGGGGCCACATCCAGCGGCCAGTCGATGCCCAGCTCCGGATCGAGCGGATCGATGCCGTGCTCGCGCGCCGGCGCGTAACCCTGCGAGCAGAGATACAGGACGCACGCGTCGTCGGTCAGCGCCATGAAGGCGTGGCCGAGCCCCTCCGCGAGATAGACCGCCCGGTGGGCGCTGTCGTCGAGGCGCACCGCCTCCCACCGCTTGTACGTGGGCGAGCCGGCCCGGATGTCCACCACCACGTCCAGCACCGCGCCGCGCACGCACTTCACGTACTTCGCCTGGCCCGGCGGCACATCGGCGAAGTGGATCCCGCGCAGCGTGCCCCGGGCGGAACTGGAGAAGTTGGCCTGCGCGAGCCCCAGCGTGTGCCCCTGCGCCGCATCGAGATCCGAGGCCCTGAACCACTCGTGGAAGCTGCCTCGGCCGTCCGTGAGGACCTCGGGCTCGTGCACCCAGGCCCCTGGAATGGAGAGCTGGCGCATGCGATCACGTCCTTGTTCCTGGAGATTCCCGAATCCGCCGACCGTGCTGCCGACAACTCCTGCAACGAGAAGCGGGGCATTTCGGACACGGAGCGGCACGGATCAGGATGAACCGGGGTCCACGGGGCGGAACGCCCACGCGCCGATTCCGCCGCTCGCGTAGATTGCGGATTCCGGTCGAGGGCGAACCACGGGGGATACGCGTGTCAGGGGCAAGGCAGGGCGTCACGGAGGCCCGCAGGATCGTCGTCAAGGTCGGTTCCTCCTCCCTCACCACCGCCGCGGGCGGCCTCGACGCGGACCGCGTCGACGCGCTCGTCGACGTCCTGGCCAAGGTGCGCGACGGCGGTGAACGCGAGGTCGTCCTGGTCTCCAGCGGCGCCATCGCGGCCGGGCTCGCCCCGCTCGGCCTGCACCGCAGGCCCAAGGACCTGGCCAGGCAGCAGGCCGCCGCCAGCGTCGGCCAGGGACTGCTCGTCGCCCGCTACACCGCCTCCTTCGCCCGCTACGGCGTTCGCGTCGGCCAGGTGCTGCTCACCAGCAACGACACCAGCCGCCGCGCCAACTACCGCAACGCCTACCGCACCCTGGACCAGCTCCTGGACATGGGCGCGCTGCCGATCGTCAACGAGAACGACACCGTCGCCACCGACGAGATCCGGTTCGGCGACAACGACCGGCTCGCCGCCCTCGTCGCCCACCTGGTCCGCGCCGATCTGCTGATCCTGCTCTCGGACGTGGACGGCCTCTACGACGGCGACCCGAGCATCCCCGGCACCACCCGCATCGCTGAGATCACCGGCCCCGCCGATCTGGCCGGGGTCAGCATCGGCAGCGCGGGCAAGGCCGGCGTCGGGACCGGCGGCATGGTCACCAAGGTGGAGGCGGCCCGGATCGCCACCGCCGCAGGCGTCCCGGTCGTGCTGACCTCGGCCAGCCACGCCGCGGACGCGCTGGCGGGCCGCGACACCGGTACGTACTTCCACCGCACCGGACGCCGCAGCGCGGACCGGCTGCTGTGGCTGGCCCACGCCTCCACCCCGCAGGGTGCGCTGACGCTGGACGACGGTGCCGTGCAGGCGGTCGTCGAGCGCCACAGCTCGCTGCTGCCGGCCGGGATCGCCTCGGTCGAGGGCGAGTTCGCCGCGGGCGACCCGGTGGAGCTGCGCGATCTGCGCGGCCGGCCGGTGGCCCGGGGGCTCGTCAACTTCGACGCGAAGGAGATCCCGCAGCTCCTCGGCCGGTCCACCCGCGATCTGGCACGCGAACTGGGCCCGGCCTACGAGCGCGAGGTCGTACACAGGGACGATCTTGTAGTTCTGTACAGCTGACAGACCCCTGAAACGGCTGAAAGTCCAGCCTTCGGGCAGAGACCTTCACGAAAACCGCCCCACGCCGGGCCGCGGACTGGTCCACTTTGTAGCAGGGACACTGCGGGGGACACCGCACAGCAACACATTCACAGGAGGCCGCCGGTGAGACGAGCGCGCCCGGGGGCGCCGCCCCGAGGAACGGGTGGCCGCGCCCTGACCAGCGTCGGAGCAGGTGCCGAATTCGACGGGAGGAGGTCTGCGGACCGGAGGGACGAGCGGCCGGCCGGGGCCGAACAGACGGCGGTGGGCCAGGAGCTCATCCAGTCGAAGCTGTGGCACATCACGCTCTGCGTCTCAGGTACTGAGACGCCGCTGAACGAGGTCAGACGCGGCCTCGAACAACTCGCGCACGACCACCCCTTCCTGCTGACGAGCAGGTATGCCAACGACCACGCGGAGATCCGGTACTGGGAAGAGGCCCGCGACCTGCACGACGCGGCGGCGGTCGCCCTGAGGCTGTGGGGTGAGCACCGTTCCAGCGCCGGCCTGCCGCCCTGGGAGATCGTCGGCCTGGAGGTCATCGACCGCGAGACGTACCACCAGCGCATCGCCGAGGGGTACGGGCCGCCGCCCGCTGCCCCGGTCGGTGTGCACCCGTACTGACGCGGCGGCCGGCGGCCGTCTCGCATCACGGGATACGTGACGGATGCCCGCAGTGTGCGCACTACTCTGCGGGCATGACCACGCTTTCGCCGTACGACAACATGTCCCCGGTCGCCCAGGCCGCCTACCGCGCACGGGCCGCAGCCGCTGATATCGCGCCGCTTCCGCGCGCGGCCAAGGACGACGCGCTGCTGGCGATCGCGGACGCGCTCGAGGTACGGACGAGCGACATCATCGCGGCCAACGCCGAGGACGTGGCGCGTGCCCGCGAGGCCGGCACCGGCGAGTCGGTCGTCGACCGGCTCACGCTCACCCCCGAGCGGATCCGCGCCATCGCCGCCGATGTGCGGGACGTCGCGGCGCTGCCCGACCCGGTCGGTGAGGTGGTGCGCGGCTCCACCCTGCCCAACGGCATCGACCTGCGCCAGGTCCGGGTGCCGCTCGGCGTGGTCGGGATCATCTACGAGGCCCGGCCGAACGTGACGGTGGACGCCGCGGCCCTATGCCTCAAGTCGGGCAACGCGGTCCTGCTGCGCGGCTCGTCCTCGGCCCGCTCCTCCAACACCGCACTGGTGCGGGTCCTGCGCGACGCGGTCGGCGGCTCAGGCCTGCCGGCCGACGCGGTCCAGCTGGTGCCGGGTGAGAACCGTGACTCCGTGCGGGAGCTCATGCGGGCCCGGGGCCTGGTCGACGTGCTCATCCCGCGCGGCGGCGCCTCCCTGATCCGCACGGTCGTCGAGGAGTCCACCGTCCCGGTGATCGAGACCGGCACCGGCAACTGCCACGTCTACGTGGACGCGCTGACCGACCTCGACATGGCCGTCGACATCCTGGTCAACTCCAAGGCCCAGCGCCCGAGCGTCTGCAACGCCGCCGAGACACTCCTGGTCCACAAGGACATCGCCGGGGCATTCCTGCCCCGGGCCCTGGACGCCCTGGCCGAGGCCGGTGTGACCGTGCACGGCGACGAGCGGGTCATGGAGTACGCCGAGGGGTCCAAGGCCACCCTGGTGGCGGCGACGCCGGAGGACTGGGAGACCGAGTACCTCTCGTACGACATCGCGGCCGCCGTCGTGGAGTCGCTGGACGCGGCCGTGGCACACATCCGGCTCTGGTCCTCCGGACACACCGAGGCGATCGTGACCACCTCGCAGGCCGCGGCCCGCCGTTTCACCCAGTTGGTGGATTCGACGACGGTGACTGTGAACGCCTCGACGCGTTTCACCGACGGCGGCCAGTTCGGCTTCGGTGCCGAGATCGGTATCTCCACCCAGAAGCTGCACGCCAGGGGTCCGATGGGGCTTCCGGAGCTGACCTCCACGAAGTACATCGTGACCGGCGACGGCCATGTGAGGTGAGCTCGGATTGCGCCGGATGTGCGGTCTCCCTGCCCAAACCGACCCTCCGGGGCTAGGCTGAAGCCGTGCCGGACGACGTGGGGGGCAGGCCGTTCCCGAACGGCTGGGAGCCCGACGACGACCGCGGGGGCGCGGACAAGGACTTCGCCTCCGTGGTGTTCGACGAGGACTTCGTACAGGCCGCCACCTTCCATGAACCGACCGCTGTCGAGCGTCTGTCGGCCGCTGCCGAGGCGCGCGCCGACGCGGAGGCCTTCCGGGCCCGGTCCGGCGGTGGACCGCTGGACGACGAGCTGTACGACGACGGCTACGGGCCGGGCGCCGGTTACGGCCGGGGCAGCGCCTACGACGACCGGCCCGGCGCGGACGACGACTACTACGACGGCCCCTACGGGCGCCACGGGGGCGCCCTGCGCCCCTACCGGGGCGCGGCCCGCTGGCACCGGCCGGTGGCCTGGTTGCTCGCCCTGGTGATGGGCATCGGCATGGTCGCGCTGGCCTTCAGCGCCGTCTACCGCAACAGCTCGGGCGACCGGCAGGACCAGGTCCCGCCACCGGCCAGTACCGGGGTGGACAGCGCACCGGCGCCCTCCGCTGTTCCGTCCGCGGTCCCCTCCATGGTTCCGTCCGTTCCGGGCAGCTACCTGCGTCCGGTGGTCTCCATGGCCCCGCGCACCCCCTGACGCAGCCCTGTCCCGCCGGCCCCGGGACTCCGGCCCGTCACGCCTGCCCGCGTGCCCCCGAGGCGGTTCTCCGCCCGTCTCCGCGTTTACGTTCGCCGTAATCGACCTACTCTCAAGGTATGACCCCTCACCTGCTCGAAGAGGGGGCTCCTCACTTGTCCGCGCATGCTCCCGCATGGCGGACAGGCCCTGCCCAGGCCGTCCGGCCGGGGCGGGGGCGCACCGCACCGGCCTCCGGTCGGTGACGTGGAGTCGGGAGACGGCATGGCAGACCACGGAGATCCACCCGAAGGCCCGGCGGAGAACAGCGCGAGCGGCGGCGAGGACGAGTACCGGTCGCTCGTCTTCGACGAATCCTTCGTCCGGGCCGCCCGGCTCCAGGAGTTCTCCGCGCAGGAGCGGATGGGGGAGCACGCCCGTGCCGTGCGGAGCCTGCCGGGCCGGGCCGTGCGCACCGGCTCCCGGGCCGCGCTCGCCCTGGTCGTCCTGATCGCCCTGGCCTTCGGCACGGCCGTCTTCATGGGTTTCCGCCACCCTTACCAGGCCCCCTTGGGCAGACGGGCCGAGCCGCTGCGGATGATCTTCGTCCCGTTGGCCCCGCGCGGAGCGGTACCCCCGGGCACGCCGGCCGCCCTCTTCGCGAGCAGCCCCGCCGCCGACTACCCGAACGGCGCCCAGGGCATCAGCCCGCCGGTGGCCCGGCGGACGGACAACTTCTCGGAGAGCCAGGTCGTCGCCGCCCTGGCCACCGTCAAGAACTACCTGGTCGCCTCCTCGCTCGACCCCGACGTCCTCGGCGGGAACACGGTGCGGCCGGTGGAGTCACTGCTCGACCCGGACCAGATGGCCCAGTTCGAGCGGAGCATGACCGAGCCGTACGACGACGGGCAGCACGCCGCGACGGGCTGGCTCGTGCGGTTCGACCCGGCCGAGGTCACCCCCGCCCCGGAGGTCCGCGTCCGGGGCACGCTGCGCTACGCCGAGGTGGGGACCGACGCGCTGGAGGTGGCGTCCGACCACACCTTCACCTACGTGCTCCGCCCGACCGTCTCGGGGCCCCAACAGGATGCCGGTGCTTCGCTGTTCACCGTGCGGCGGGAGCTGCGCTTCCGGCTCGACCGGGAGGACCTGCGGCTGGGCCGGCTGGAGGTGCGGACCAGCTACGTGCAGGCCGGGCCGCAGTCCTGCACGGCCGATGCCAGGGGTGCGCTGCGGCCACTGCTGGCCGGCCGGCGGGCGGCCCCCCGGGGCCCGGCGGGCACCGACCCGTACCGGACGGACCGGCCCACCGCGGGGCTGTGCGGGACGCTGGAGGTCAGCTCCCAGCCGACCCGGGCTCCTGAGGCCCCTGCTCAGGGTCCTCGGGGTTCCGGGGCTCCTGCGAACCGTCCGTAGCGCTGCCCTTGCCGGTGCCCGCGCCGCCCCCGCCGCCGGTGAACTTGTCACGGAGCTTGCCGCCCAGGTCACCGGCGCCGCCCGCTATGTCGCCGACCAGCTTCATCAGCGGATCCTTGCTGCCACGCACCGAATCGGCGTAGTGCGAGGCGGATTCCTTGAAGGCGTCCGTGACCGAGGTGTCCTTGTCCTCGTCCCGGCGCGGGTAGTGTCCGTCCATGATCCGCTGGTAGTCGCGGGTCTCCGACCACTTCTTCAGCTCGGCGGCCCGGACCGTGGTGAACGGGTGCGAGCGGGGCAGCACATTGAGGATCTTGAGGACGGAGTCGCGCAGGTCGCCGCCCTTCTCGTACTCGTCGGCCTGGGCGAGGAACGCGTCCACGTTCATCTCGTGGAGGTGGTTGCCTCCGGCGATCTTCATGAGTCCGCGCATCGAGGCCCGCAGATCCTGGCCGACCAGCAGCCCGGCCCGGTCGGCGGACAGCTCCGACTTGCGGAACCACTCGCGCAGCGCCGTCACGATCGCCATGATCGCGACGTTGCCGAGCGGGATCCAGGCCACCTTCAGGGCGAGATTGGTGAGGAAGAGCAGGATCGTGCGGTACACGGCGTGACCGGAGAGGGCGTGCCCCACCTCGTGGCCGACGACCGCCCGCATCTCCTCCTCGTCGAGCAACTCCACCAGCCCCGTCGTCACCACGATGATCGGCTCGTCGAGACCGATGCACATGGCGTTGGGCTGGGGGTCCTGGTTCACGTACATCGGCGGGACCTTCTCCAGGTCCAGGATGTAACACGCGTCCCGAAGCATGCCGTTGAGGTGGGTGAACTGGGCGTCGCTCACCCGGACGGAGTCGGACAGGAAGAGCAGTCGCAGGCTGCGCTCGGGCAGCAGGCCGCTCAGGGCCTTGAAGACGGTGTCGAAACCGGTCAGCTTGCGCAGGGCTACCAGGGCCGAGCGGTCCGCCGGGTGTTCGTACGCCCGGGACGAGATTCCCGGAAAGCGCCTGCGCTGCCTGCTCGGCACGTTCTCGTGACTCTCGTGGCTGCTCTCGGTCATGAATAGGCCCCCTGTTCGTACGAGACGTTGCTCGCCCCCTGATAAATCCCAGCCTAGGTGCTGGCGCTACGGTGTGCGGGGGGCTGTGGATAACTGAGGAGACGCCCGACATGCCGCATACCGTTGCTCTGCTCGCCGCCGCATCCGAAGAGCAGGGGCCGGGCAACACACTCCGCATCGTGCTGCTCGTCTCGCTGGTCGGAGCCGCGCTGCTGGCCTGGTTCCTGCTGCGCGGATACCGCAGCGACGACAACAAGGACAACAACGACTGAGTCGGCGTGAGCGTGCCCGGGGCTGCCGCATACGATGTCCGCGACGTCTTCCCTCCGACTCCCGATCGATAGGTCCTGCCGAAGATGAGCCTCACGAGCACCGCACACCAGCTGGTCACCGTCGCCGCCGAGGGCGCCGAACACGGCGGCAATCACGAAAGCCTCAGCCCGTATCTCACCGGTGGCGGTGCGTTTGTCGCGCTTCTCCTCCTTCTGTGGATCACCACGCGCTTCAACCGCGACCGCTGAGACCGAGGCGTACAGCTGTGCCAGTAGGCTCTGCACGCATGGGAGAGCAGGAAGTGCCTACCGGCCCCGGAAAGCGCCGAATCGGCGTGATGGGCGGGACGTTTGACCCGATTCATCATGGACACCTGGTGGCGGCCAGTGAAGTGGCCGCCCAGTTCCACCTCGACGAGGTGGTCTTCGTCCCGACCGGGCAGCCGTGGCAGAAGAGCCACAAGCACGTGTCGGCGGCCGAGGACCGGTATCTGATGACGGTCATCGCGACGGCGTCGAACCCGCAGTTCTCGGTCAGCCGCAGCGATATCGACCGCAAGGGCCCCACGTACACGATCGACACCCTGCGGGATCTGCGCGCGGCCCACGGGGACGCGGACCTCTTCTTCATCACCGGCGCCGACGCGCTGTCCCAGATCCTCACCTGGCGGGACGCCGACGAGTTGTTCTCGCTGTCCCACTTCATCGGTGTGACACGGCCGGGCCATGTGCTGACGGACGCCGGTCTCCCCGAGGGCGGTGTCTCTCTCGTGGAGGTTCCCGCGCTGGCGATCTCGTCCACAGACTGTCGTGGGAGGGTCGCCGCGGGCGATCCGGTCTGGTACCTGGTGCCGGACGGAGTGGTCCGCTACATCGACAAGCGCCAGCTTTACCGCGGCGAGTGAGCCACGGAGAGGGGCACCGGTGAACGACCGACAGAATCCGTACGACCCGTACTACCAGCAGCCGCAGATCGTCGGCTACGACGAGTTCGGGCAGCCGGTGTACCAGCAGCCCGGTCAGCAGCAGTACGACCCGTACGGCCAGCAACAACAGCAGCAGCAACAACAGCAACAACAGCAACAGGCTCAGCAGCCTCAGCAAGCACCCCGTACGGATCAGGGTTACGGCTACGACCCGTACGCCCAGCAGCAGCAACAGCAACAGCAGGGCTCGCCTCCGCAGCAGTACGACCCGTACGCCGCCCAGCAGCCCCAGACTCACCCGCAGCAGCCCCAGGCCCCCCAGCAGGGTTACGGGTACGACGGCTACGGCTACGACACCGGGCAGCAGCCCGCCGCGGTCGACACCACCCAGTGGAACGTGCCGCAGCAGAGCGCGCCCCCCGTTCCCGCCCCCGCTCCTGTCCCGCCGCCGCGTGAGTCCACCCCTGTGCCGGACGGCGAGCCGGAGGCGGCCGTCCCCGGACAGCGCCGCGGCGACCGCGACTACCGCACCGAGCAGTTCTCCTTCATCGAGGAGCCCGACGAGGACTCCGAAGACGTCATCGACTGGCTCAAGTTCACCGAGAGCCGCAGCGAGCGCCGCGAGGAAGCGCGGCGGCGCGGCCACAACCGGATGGTCGCGCTGATAGTCGTGGTGGCCCTGGTCGTGGTCGGCGGCGTCGGCTACCTGTGGTCGGCGGACAAACTGCCCGGCTTCTCCGGCTCGGAGAAGGAGGACACGGCGGCGACCGGTCCGCAGCGGCGGGACGTCATCGTGGTCCATCTCCACAACACCAAGGGCGGCGGTACGTCCACGGCGCTGCTCGTCGACAACGTCACCACCAAGCAGGGGGCCACGGTCCTGCTTCCCAACTCCCTCGCGCTCTCCGACGAGGACGGCAACACGAGCACGCTCGGCAAGTCGGTCGAGGACGACGGCACCACCGGCACGCGTGAGTCCATCGACACGCTGCTCGGCACCGAGATCAGCGGCACCTGGCGGCTCGACACCCCGTACCTGGAGAACCTCGTCGACCTTGTCGGCAACATCGACATCGACACGGACACCGATGTGCCCGACACCAAGAAGGGGGCCTCCCCGCTGGTCAAGAAGGGCACGGCGCAGACGCTCAGCGGCCCGATGGCCGTCGCGTACGCCACCTACCGCGGTCCCGACGAGGCCGAGGCCAAGCAGCTGACGCGGTTCGGCCAGGTCATGCGCGGAGTGCTGCGGAAGATCTCGGACGATCCGAAGGCCGCCACCGTCACGGTGCAGACGCTGGCCCAGATCCTCGACCCCTCGCTTCCCGAGAAGGACCTCGGCGCCTCGCTGGCCAAGCTGGCCGAGCACGCCAAGGTCGGGGACTACAAGACGGCGCTGCTGCCGGTCCAGGAGGACGGCAGCCTCACCGACTCGGCCGCGGACAGCGTGGTCAAGGACATCCTGGGCGGCACGGTCAAGGTTCCGTCGGCGGACGCGGCGGTCCGGGTCGCCATCAAGAACGCCACCGGCAGCGACCGGGGCACGGAGTCCGCGCGGATCAAGCTGGTCAACGGCGGCTATGTCTTCGTCAACGGCGGCAAGTCCGATGCCGAGGCCTCCTCCGAGGTCATCTACAAGGATGCCGAGGGCAAGGAGAAGGCGTCCCAGGTCGCCAAGACCCTCGACCTGCCGGCGAGCGCGGTGAAGCAGGGCAAGCCGACCGGGAACGCGGACGTGTCCGTGGTCCTCGGCCAGAACTACAAGGTCGACTAGCCGGACCGGGCCGATCCGGCGGGGAGCCGCCGTCGCCGGTCCCGGGGGCGCCACATGGCGGCCCCGGGACCGCCGCGCGGGGGCTCCGGGACCACGGCCGGCGGCCCCGGAACGATCTTCGGAAAATGGCTGCGTGGGCTGTCGGCGGTCCGTGAGACCCTAGAGGTTGATCTGCCCGCCGACGAAAGCCTGCTTGTGACCGCCACGGACCGCTCCATCGAGCTCATCAACGCTGCCGCTCAGGCGGCCGCCGACCGGCTCGCGCACGACATCATTGCGTACGACGTCAGCGACGTGCTGTCGATCACGGACGCCTTCCTGCTGGCCTCGGCCCCCAACGACCGCCAGGTCAAGTCGATCGTCGACGAGATCGAGGAGCAGCTCCAGAAGCAGCTCGGCGTCAAGCCGGTCCGCCGCGAGGGTGACCGCGACGCCCGCTGGATCCTCCTCGACTACGTCGACATCGTCATTCACGTCCAGCACAGCGAGGAGCGCGTCTTCTACGCGCTGGAGCGCCTCTGGAAGGACTGCCCCGAGATCGCTCTGCCCGAGGACGCCGTGAAGACCCGCGGCAAGGCCGAGGAGCACGCACAGCTCACCGGCGGCACGGAAGGTGACCAGAGCTGAACGGCAGCGGAAGCGGCAGGGGCCGCAGGATCGTCCTCTGGCGACACGGCCAGACGGCGTGGAACCTGGAGCGCAGGTTCCAGGGTTCCACGGACATCGAGCTGACCGAGACCGGCGTCGGGCAGGCCCGTCGGGCCGCCCGGCTGCTCGCCTCGCTGAAGCCGGACGCGATCGTTGCCTCCGATCTGCGCAGGGCCGCGGCCACGGCCGCCGAACTCGCCGCGATCACGGGTCTCGCTATCGCTCACGACCCCGGCCTGCGTGAGACCTACGCGGGCGCGTGGCAGGGCCTCACCCACGAGGAGATCGT
The DNA here is from genome assembly GCF_003751445.1 of Streptomyces sp. 840.1. Lineage (NCBI taxonomy): Bacteria > Bacillati > Actinomycetota > Actinomycetes > Kitasatosporales > Streptomycetaceae > Streptomyces > Streptomyces sp. 840.1. The sequence goes on from NZ_RJUU01000001.1 coordinate 3,876,355, forward strand.
GGGGCGGTTCGGCGAGCAGTACGCGGCCTGGAAGCGTGGTGAGCCGGTGCGGCGCGGCGGCGGTGAGCTGGAGACCGAGGTCGCCGACCGGGCCGCTCCCGTGGTGCTCGCGCACGCCGACAAGCTGCCCGACGACGGCACGCTCGTCGTCGTCAGCCACGGTGGCACCATCCGGACCACCATCGGCCGGCTGCTGGGCCTGGAGTCGCACCACTGGGAAGGGCTCGGCGGGCTGACCAACTGCTGTTGGTCGGTGCTGGGCGAGGGCGCGCGCGGCTGGCGTCTGCTGGAGCACAACGCGGGCACGCTGCCCGAGCCGGTGCTCGGCGACGACGACTGACCGGGCGCCCGCGTGGCGCCCGGACGGCCCCTCCGGGCGGCATCGGCCGGATTTCACTTTCCGGCTGGTCACAGGCTAAAGTTCTTCTTGTTCGCAGCGCGGAAACGCAGGGAAACACAGCGAACAGCGGGGCTATAGCTCAGTTGGTAGAGCGCCTGCATGGCATGCAGGAGGTCAGGAGTTCAATTCTCCTTAGCTCCACAATCAAGATCCCGTCCCCGTCAGGGGGCGGGATCTTCTTGTCGACGGCCGCGCAGCATCGTCATCTGCCGTTCGCTCTCCCGGTCGGCCGGTGTGTAGGCGACGATCCGGCACTCCGGCAGCCCGTTGACGGAGAGCGACACCGACGTCATCCGTATCTCGGCGGACGCCGCGTAGTGCCGGAAGGTCTTCACCCGGGGGCCGGGCGGAGCGACGTCCCCGCTGCGCCACAGCTGGGCGAAGTACGGGCTCGCCGCCGAGAGGCCCGCGACGAACGTCTCCCAGGCGGGCTCGCCCGTATGCCGTCCGTAGCCGCCCCGCAGGGTAGCCACCATGAGCGGCAGCTCCTGGGTGCGGTGGACGATCGGACAGTCCTCCTCGGGGACCGTGAACAGCGCCCACAGCACGTTGCGGATGCCGGTGTCCATCATCGCGGGTACGCCGAAGAGATCCCGGTAGGCGGGGTTGGTGGCCAGCACGTCGTAACGCGTGTTGTAGACGACTGCCGGGTGCGGGTCGAGCGCGTCGATGATGCCCTGTACCTCCTGGCCGACCTCGACCGTGTCGCCCTGTCTGCCCGGTATGTACGCGACCTCGGCCAGGTGGTAGAGGTGCTCCCGCTCCGACGGATCCAGCCGGAGGGTGCGCGCCACCGCGTCCAGGACCTGCGCGGAGGCGTTGATCGGGCGGCCCTGCTCCAGCCAGGTGTACCAGGTGACCCCGACGCCGGAGAGCTGGGCGACCTCCTCGCGGCGCAGGCCCGGGGTGCGGCGCCGGAACCCCGGGGCCATGCCCACGTCCGCCGGGGTCACCCGGGCCCGGCGGCTGCGCAGGAAGTCGGCGAGCTCGGGCCGCCGGCCGTGCTGCCGGGCAGGCTCCTTGAGCGCATGCCCCACGGGCTCCTGCCCGCCGAGCTCCTGCCGCCCCTGCAGATGCTGCCGTTCCTGTCGTGTCTGCCGTTCCTGTGCTGCCCGATGTTGTGCCGTCACCGTCGTCACACCCCCATCGTCGGTGCTCCTGCCGCGTGTTGCCAGGTGCTGCCAGTACCAGCATCAACGGGCTCTCGTTACCCGTATTCGACCGGGGCCAGCCTTGAGGACATGACCGCGACCACAGCCACGAACCCGTCCTCCGAGGCAACTCCACGTTCCCTGCCCAGTAAAGACCCCACCACCGACAGTCGCCCCGGACGGCTGCTCGCCCTGGTGCTGGCGGCCCAGTTCATGGCGCTGCTCGACGTCTTCATCGTCAACGTCGCCGCCCCGACGATCCGCGCCGAACTGGGCGCCTCCGGTGCCGGGTTGCAGCTGGTGGTGGCGGGGTACACCGTCTCCTACGCCGTCCTGCTCATCACGGGTGCCCGGCTCGGCAGCGTCTTCGGGCACGGCCGCGCCCATCTGGTGGGCCTCGCTGTCTTCACCGCCGCCTCGCTCGCCTGCGGACTCGCCACGGGTACCGGGCAGTTGATCACCTTCAGGGTGATCCAGGGGGTCGGCGCCGCGGTGATGATCCCGCAGGTGCTCAGCCTGATCCAGCAGCACTTCAGCGGCGAGGCCCGGGTCCGCGCGCTGGGCGCCTACGCCGCGGTGCTGGCCACCGGTGCCGCGGCCGGGCAGGTGGTGGGCGGCGTGCTGGTCAGCGCGGACCTGTTCGGAACGGGCTGGCGGCCGGTCTTCCTCGTCAATGTGCCGATCGGGCTGGTGCTGCTGGTGCTCGGCGTCCGGGTGCTGCCGGGTGAGCCGCGTGCCGGGCAGGCCAGGCGTGCGGCACGGGCCCGTGGGCTCGACCTGGTGGGGCTGTTGATGCTCGCGGCGGCCGTCGTCCTGTTCACCGTCCCGCTCGTGCTCGGACAGGAACTGGGCTGGCCGGCCTGGACCTGGATCTGCCTGCTCGGCTCCGTGCTGGTCTTCGCCGGCTTCGCGGCGTACGAGACGCGGCTGGCCGCCCGCGGCGGCGCGCCACTCATCGCACTCGGGGTGCTCCGCGTCCCCGGCATCGCGCGGGCGGCGCTGCGCGTCCTCCTGGTGATGGGGATCAACGCGGGCTTCCTCTTCGTGATGACGCTGCACGTCCAGGGTGGTCTCGGGTACACGGCGCTGCACTGCGGGCTGATGTTCGTACCGACCGCGGTGGTCTTCGGCGTGGTCGGGCTGGCCTGGAGGCGTTGGCCGGCCCGGCTGCAGGGAGTCCTCGCCCCGGCCGGATTCGTGCTCGTCGCCGTCGGTTCGGTGGCGCTCGGCCTCCTGCTGCGCGACGGCGGCGACGGCGGTCCCGGGCTGTACGTGGCCTTCGTCGTCAACGGTGCGGGCATGGCGCTGGGCTTCAGTCCCACTCTCACGGGTGCCCTGGCGAACGTACGAGCGGAAGATGCCGCCGATGCGAGCGGAGTCCTCGTCACCGTCACCCAGCTCGGCCAGTTGATCGGCGTCGCGGGGTTCGGCACGCTCTATCTCAACCGCCTTGATACGCCTGGGGCGCAGGGTTCCGGAGAGGCGTTGTGGGTATGTGCTCTCGCACTGTCGGCGGCCGCCGTGGTGGGTGTGCTGGCGGGTCTTGTGCGGCGTCGGCGGATCACGGGATCCCGGCAGGGCTGACCCCCTTGCGGGGCCATGGCAGAATCGGACCGCCGGAGGGGGCGACGGACCGAACGGGAGGGAGTGCGCGATGTCTGCGAGTCGCCACGAGGTCCCGGACCTGCCCCCTTGTCGAGAGGCCCGCGTACGCGGCGGCCGCCCTGCCGGCGGTTCGCCCCCCACGGTCCGGAGCTGACCCATGGGTGCCCACAGGCGGAAGTGCGACTGGTGCGGCAGCGGTACGCCCATCGTCAGGGACATGGATCCGGTCAATCCGGACTACCAGTACTGGTGCGAGGAATGCGCGCGGGCGCTGGTCATAAAGGGCGACCCCATCGAGACCTACCGGGAGCTGGAGGGCGAGCCGATCTACGGCCGTCTGCTGGAGGAGCACTGCACGCTCAAGCGCTTCTACTCCTTCGCCACCGCCTGACCGGGCCCCGCAGGCGAGGCTGAACCGGGCGGACCGGAAACGATTTGGTGGACGGCCGGGGTGACCGGTAATGTTCTCGATGTCGCCACGGGAGACCGGGCGGTGCAGCACGGGGCTATAGCTCAGTTGGTAGAGCGCCTGCATGGCATGCAGGAGGTCAGGAGTTCAATTCTCCTTAGCTCCACAGTGAAGATCGAGCAGCGGGCCATCCGGATCGGATGGCCCGCTGCTCGTCTGTGCTCATGTCTGCGTCGGGTCACGGCGGCGAGCGGCCCCGGCCCACCGCTGTCGGGCCATTGCGGTACCCTGACGCCATGCGTGCCGTACGCCTTCTGCTTAGCGAGCCGCGCTGATCACTCCCGACCGGTGAGAATGCCTGGTCGGCATCGGCGCGGCGTCCCCTCCTGTGCGAGGGGATTTTTCGTTTCCGTAGACGCGTGTCCGTAGACGTGGGCGCCGGCAGATGACGATCGATGGAGCTTTGAGGATCATGAGCGAGACGAATTCCGCAGCCGACGTTGCTGCGCCGCACCGCTACACGGCAGCGATGGCCGCCGACATCGAGGCACGCTGGCAGGACTTCTGGGACGCCGAGGGCACCTACGAGGCGCCGAACCCGTCCGGCGACCTGGCGGACAACCCGGAGCTGGCCGCCAAGCCGAAGAAATTCATCATGGACATGTTCCCGTACCCCTCGGGTGCGGGCCTGCACGTCGGCCACCCGCTGGGCTACATCGCCACCGACGTCTTCGCCCGTCACCAGCGGATGACCGGCCACAACGTCCTGCACACCCTGGGCTTCGACGCCTTCGGCCTGCCCGCGGAGCAGTACGCCGTACAGACCGGCACCCACCCGCGGCTGTCCACCGAGTCCAATATCGAGAACATGACGGCGCAGCTGCGCCGGCTGGGCCTGGGCCACGACAAGCGCCGCTCGTTCGCCACCATCGAGTCCGAGTACTACAAGTGGACCCAGTGGATCTTCCTGCAGATCTTCAACTCCTGGTACGACGCCGAGGCGGACCGTGCCCGGCCGATCGCCGAACTGGTCGCCCAGTTCGAGAGCGGTGAGCGCCCGACCCCGGACGGCCGCGACTGGAACGCGCTGAGCGCCGCCGAGCGCGCCGACGTGCTGAGCGGCCACCGCCTCGCCTACGCCTCCGACGCGCCCGTCAACTGGTCCCCGGGCCTGGGCACCGTCCTGGCCAACGAGGAGGTCACGGCCGACGGCCGCTCCGAGCGCGGCAACTTCCCCGTCTTCAAGGCCAAGCTGCGCCAGTGGAACATGCGCATCACCGCCTACGCCGACCGCCTGCTGAACGACCTGGACGGGCTGGACTGGCCCGAGGCGATCAAGCTGCAGCAGCGCAACTGGATCGGCCGCTCCGAGGGCGCGCGGGTCGACTTCCCGGTCGACGGCGCCGGTGACATCACCGTCTTCACCACCCGCCAGGACACCCTGTTCGGTGCCACCTACATGGTGCTGGCACCCGAGCACGAGCTGGTCGAGCGGATCATCCCGGCCGCCTGGCCCGAGGGCACCCACCCGGTCTGGACCGGCGGACATGCCTCCCCGGCCGAGGCCGTCACCGCGTACCGCAAGCAGGCCGCCGCCAAGTCCGACGTGGAGCGGCAGGCCGAGGCCAAGGACAAGACCGGCGTCTTCACGGGCGCGTACGCGACCAACCCGGTCAGCGGCGAGCAGGTCCCCGTCTTCATCGCCGACTACGTGCTGATGGGCTACGGCACCGGCGCGATCATGGCCGTACCGGCGCACGATGCGCGCGACTTCGCCTTCGCGCGCGCCTTCGAGCTGCCGATGCGCTGTGTCGTCGAGCCGTCGGACGACCGCGGTACCGACGCCTCGACGTGGGAGGACGCCTTCTCCTCGTACGAAGCGAAGCTGGTCAACTCCGCGAACGAGGAGATCTCCCTGGACGGCCTGGGCGTCGTCGACGCGAAGGCCCGCATCACCGACTGGCTGAAGGAGCACGGCGTCGGTGAGGGCACCGTCAACTTCCGGCTGCGCGACTGGCTGTTCAGCCGCCAGCGCTACTGGGGCGAGCCCTTCCCGATCGTGTACGACGAGGACGGCATCGCCCACCCGCTGCCCGAGTCGATGCTGCCCCTGGAACTGCCGGAGGTCGACGACTACTCGCCGCGCACCTTCGACCCGGACGACGCCGACACCCAGCCCGAGACCCCGCTGTCCCGCAACGCCGACTGGGTCAACGTCACGCTGGACCTGGGCGACGGCGCCGGCCCGCGCAAGTACCGCCGCGAGACCAACACCATGCCCAACTGGGCCGGTTCCTGCTGGTACGAGCTGCGCTACCTGGACCCGAACAACAGCGACAAGCTGGTCGACCCGGCGATCGAGCAGTACTGGATGGGCCCGCGCGAGGGACAGCCGACCGGCGGTGTCGACCTGTACGTGGGCGGCGCCGAGCACGCCGTACTCCACCTGCTGTACGCCCGCTTCTGGTCCAAGGTCCTGCACGACCTGGGGCACATCTCGTCGGCCGAGCCGTTCCACAAGCTGTACAACCAGGGCATGATCCAGGCCTTCGTCTACCGGGACAGCCGCGGCATCGCGGTCCCGGCGGCCGAGGTCGAGGAGCGCGACGGGGCGTACTACTACGAGGGCGAGAAGGTCTCCCGCGTCCTGGGCAAGATGGGCAAGTCCCTGAAGAACGCCGTGACGCCCGACGAGATCTGCGGCGAGTACGGCGCGGACACCCTGCGCCTATACGAGATGGCGATGGGCCCCCTGGACGTGTCGCGCCCCTGGGACACGCGCGCGGTCGTCGGCCAGTACCGGCTGCTGCAGCGGCTGTGGCGCAACATCGTGGACGAGGAGAGCGGCGAGGTCACCGTCGTCGACGCCGAACCCGGCGAGGACACGCTGCGCGCCCTGCACAAGGCGATCGACGGCGTCGGCGGCGACATGGCCGGGATGCGCTTCAACACGGCCATCGCCAAGGTCACCGAGCTGAACAACCACCTGACCAAGGCGGGCGGCCCGCTGCCGCGCTCCGTCGCGGAGCCGTTGGTGCTGCTGGTGGCGCCGCTGGCGCCGCACATCGCCGAGGAGCTGTGGCGCCGGCTGGGCCACACCGACTCGGTCGTGCACCAGGACTTCCCGGTGGCCGACCCGGCGTATGTCATCGACGAGACCGTGACCTGCGTGGTGCAGATCAAGGGCAAGGTCAAGGCACGCCTGGAGATCTCCCCGTCGATCACGGACGCGGAGCTGGAGACCCTGGCCCTGGCCGACCCGGCCGTCGTCGCCGCGCTGGGCGGGACAGGCATCCGGAAGGTGATCGTCCGGGCGCCGAAGCTGGTGAACATCGTCCCGGCCTAGGCCGTGTCCGCAAAGTCCCGTCGTACGCCCGGAGGGCGTCGCGGACCAGGCGGGACTTTTGCGGACCCGGCCTAGGGTCTGCGGACGCCTCGGCGAGGGTGTGAGGGCTTTCCCCTACGGGCAGGTTGGGGGTTCCGATGGAACCCGCGGCCTGCCTGTTCCGTTTACGGTGGAAGGGCCGGTAAACACGTGTCGGCAGCCGTCACACCATCCGAGGGGCGCTCATGGAAGCCGTGATCCTGATCCTGGGGCTGCTCGTCGTCGCGTTCGTGGCCCTGGGCATCTATGTGAGTGTCAAGGTCATCCGCGCGGCCAGTCGCGGGGTGGACCGTACGATCACGCAGGCGCGCCGAGCCGTGGAGGACACCACACTGCGGGCCAAGAGCTACGGACAGATGGGCGTCGTCGGAGAACTGGCACAGCTGCGCCTCTCCCTGCGCACCTCGATGCGGGCCACACAGGAGGCGCTGCAGACGGGCGTGACCGAGGACGCCTCACTGTCCGAGTCGCTGGGTCTCTTCCAGCGGCTGAGCGTGCACGGCCGTGAGCTGGACGACGAGCTGAAGAGGCTGGAGCGGGAGCCCGACAAGACGACGGTGGCCTCGTTGCTGCCGGGACTGAAGAAGCGCACCGGGCGGATCACCGGCTCCGCCGAGTCGCTGCGCTGGGCCGCGCGTGACCGGGCCCGTCAGTTCGCCGACGACGATCTCGCCACGCTGAACGAGCAGATCGGCGTGGAGGCCGGTGCCCTGCGGCACTGGACGACGGAGGAGCCCGTGCCGGGACACCAGGGGCAGGCCGGAACGCAGGGAGCCCCCGGAGGCCCCGGCGGGCCTGGAGCCGCCCGGCAGCAGGGGCACTGGCCGGGACCGGGACAGGCGCAGGGAAACGGGCAGGGAAACGGGACGGGAAACGGGACGGGGGACGCCGGAATCGCGGAGGCCATCACGGCTGCGGACCCGCGGCAGCGGACCGAATACCCGTGGCAGAAGACGGCACGGCCCGAGACGGCACGGCCCGAGACCACGAACTGAAGCCGCATGTCCCCGGCGTCGGCACACCTGTGCGGTGCCGGGGCGGGTCACGGAATGATCGATGCGTCGAACAGGACCGGGCATGGCAGGATGCGGCTCGAAGCGATCGGAACTGATCAATCGGTCGGGGTCGGACTGCCGAGCCACCGCCCCGGAAGGTAACCTCCCGCTCATGTCCCGCCATGTCGCGATCGTCACCGATTCAACGGCCTACCTGCCGCCCGAGGCGATGGAACGGCATGGCATCACCGCGGTGCCGCTGACCGTCGTCCTCGGTGACCAGGCGCTGGAGGAGGGCACCGAGATCTCGGCCCGCTCCCTCGCGCTGGCGCTCCAGAAGCGCCGCCCGGTGACGACCTCCCGGCCCAGCCCCGAGGTGTTCGCCGCCACCTACCGTGCGGCCGCCGGCGCCGGGGCGGCCGGCATCGTCTCGCTGCACCTGTCCGGGGAGTTCTCCGGCACGTACGACGCCGCCGTGCTCGCGGCGAAGGACGCGCCCGTGCCGGTGCGGGTGGTCGACACCGGGATGGTCGCTATGGCCCTCGGCTTCTGCGCGCTGGCAGCGGCGGAATCCGCAGATGCGGGCGGAAGCCTGGACGATGCGGTGGCGGCGGCCGAGAAGCGTGCGGAGGCCACGTCCGCGTACTTCTACGTCGACACTCTGGACTATCTGCGCCGCGGCGGCAGGATCGGTGCCGCGCAGGCACTGCTGGGCTCGGCCCTGGCAGTGAAGCCGCTGCTCCAGCTGGACGGCGGCCGTATCGAACTGCTGGAGAAGGTCCGGACGGCCTCGAAGGCCATCGCCCGGCTCGAGGAGATCGTCGCCGAGCGGGCGGGCAGCGGGCGGGTAGACATCGCGGTGCACCACCTGGCGGCCCCGGAACGGGCGGAGCGGCTGGCTGAGCGGCTGGCCGAGCGGGTTCCGGGACTGGTGGATCTGCATGTCAGCGAGGTGGGCGCGGTGATCGGGGCGCACACCGGTCCTGGACTGCTGGGAGCAGTGATCTCACCGCGCTGGTAACCGTGGCTGGTCTCCCGGGGGATGTCACCGCACCGGTTTCACGCACGGGGTTCACCGCACCACGTACGGGGTTCACCGCACCACGTACGGGGTTCACCGCACCACGTACGGGGTTCACCGCACCACGTACGGGGTTCACCGCACCACGTACGGGGTTCACCGCACCACGTACGGGGTTCAGCGGACCGGTTTCACGCACGGGTTGCATCGCGCCGGTGTCACCGTCCGGAGTGGTGGAGTTATCCACAACCGGCGGGTTTTCCACCATAATTGGGTACCCTCAGCGGGTTCCGGCGGAAGTGCCTAGCGTCATGAGGCATGGCTTCCCGATCACATCGTGCAATCAGCGGACCCGGCCGCGTTCCCGCCTCGGACGGGCGTGCCGCCCGGAGCAGTGCGGGTTCCGGACCGGGCCGGCGGCGACACGCACCGGACCGGTCCGCCGCCGCAGCGGCCTCACGCTCCCGCGCGGACGCGCTCATGGCGGGCGGATACGGGCCGCCGGGCGCCCGGCACGCGGTGGCCCGGCACGCGGTGGGCACGGACCTGGGCCCAGCTCCGGCTCCGGCCACGACTCAGTCCCGGGCCGACAACGTGGTGGAGACCGCCGCCTCGGACCCACCGGTCGAGCCGGCGCCGAGTAGGGCACCCGAGGGGTGGTGGGCGCGCACGGTCCCCGCGCTCCGGGAGCGGCTGCCGATGTGGGTGCAGCTCAGATGCGGTCTGGAACCACGGGCCCTCGCCGCACTCGCCGTTGTCCTGGTGGCGGCTGCGGTCTTCGCCGGGATGCACTTCTGGTCCGCGAGCCCCGAGGGCGTCCGCGCTCCGGATCCCGTCAGCGCGGCCGGGCACGCGCCGGTGCCGCAGGGCGACGCCGCCCCGGCGACCGATGGTTCCGGTACACCCGAGCCGTCCCCGGGGTCGCCCGCCGTCGCAGGCGCCGGTGGGCGGATCGTGGTGGACGTGAGCGGGAAGGTGCGGCGGCCCGGGATCCACCGGCTGCCGTCGGGTTCCCGGGTCACCGACGCGCTGGAGGCGGCGGGCGGGGTCCGGCCCGGCGTGGATCTCGACGGCCTCAACCGGGCCCGGGTGCTCGTGGACGGTGAACAGATCCTGGTGGGCGTACCGCCCGGCACGGTCGCCGCAGGCGGTACGGGTGGCGCCGGCCCGGGTCCGACGGCCACGGGCGCCACCACCGGACCGGTGAGCCTCAACAGCGCGACCGCCGATCAGCTCGAAACCCTGCCCGGAGTAGGACCCGTCCTCGCCCAGCACATCGTCGACTACCGCGCCCAGCACGGTGGTTTCCGGTCCGTCGACGAACTCCGGGAGGTCACCGGGATCGGCGACCGCCGGTTCGCCGACCTTCAGCCCCTGGTGCGACCGTGAGCGCCGGGGACGTCCACACGGCGTCGGGGCGGCGGCTCGGGGCCGCCGATCCCCGACAGGAGGGGCCGCCCGATCTGCGACTGGTTCCCCCGGCCCTCGCGGCCTGGGCGGCGGCCGCGTTGACGGTGGGAGCGCCGGGCCGGTGGGTGGCGGTGGGGGCGGTCCTCTGCCTCGGAACAGCCATGGTGCTGCTGGCCGTGCCTGGAGGACGACGGTCCGTGCCTGGAGGATCACGGCCCGTGCCAGATGGACCACGGCCCGTGCCAGGGGGACCACGGCCCGTGCCGGGACCACGGCCCGTGCCGGGACCACGGCCCGTGCCGGGTGGACCACGGCCCGTGCCGGGTGGACCACGGCCCGTGCCAGGGGGGCCACGGTTCGCGCTTGGTGGACCAGTGCCTGTTTCTGGAGGCCCGCCTGTGCCGGGGTGGTCTCCGCCCCTCCGTTCCGTGGGCCTCCTTCGACGGCGCGGGCACACGTCGGGCGACGGGCGGTGGCGTCCGCACGCGACGGCCGCGGCGGCGGTGCTGCTCTGCGCGGCCGCCGGGGCGGCGTCGGCCGGGCTGCACAGCGCAGACACGCGGCAGGGGCCGGTACCCGGGCTGGCCCGGCAGTTCGCGAGGGTCGAGGCGGAGGTCACGCTCACCTCCGATGCCCGGCAGACCTTCCCCCGGGTACGCGGCGACCACAGCACTCCCGCCGCCCTGCTCCTGGACGCCGAGATCACCCGGCTGCTGACAGGGCCCGGTGGGTCGGCCGCCCGGCTGCGCACGCCGGTCCTGGTCATCGTCACACCCGGCGGCGCGGCGGAGCAGTGGCAGCGGCTGCTCCCCTCCACCCGGTTACGGATCAGCGGCAGGCTGGCGCCCCCGCTGCACGACGGGGAGCGGGCCGCCGCGGTCCTTCGCCCCGCCGGGAAGAGCCCGCCCCGCATCACCGGCCCGCCCACGCTCGTCCAGCGCACGGCGGGCGGGCTGCGCGCGGGGCTGCGCACCGCGACCGAGGGGCTCGGCCCCGACGCGCGGGCGCTCCTGCCCGGACTGGTCGTCGGTGACACCACCCGGGTCACGGCGGAACTGCACGAGGCGTTCCGGGCGACCGACCTCACCCATCTGATGGCGGTCTCCGGCGCCAACCTGGCGATCCTGCTCTTCCTGCTCATCGGGCCGCCGGGCAGCGCCCTGCGGGCCGAACGCCGCGGACTGGCACCCGGGCTGGGGATCTCGTTGCGGATGACCGCCCTGCTCGGCGGCGGACTCACACTCGCGTTCGTCCTGGTCTGCCGGCCCGAACCCAGTGTGCTGCGGGCCGCGGCCTGCGGACTGATCACGCTGCTCGCCATCGGCACCGGGCGGCGCAGAACACTGATCCCCGCGCTGGCCGCCTCCGTTCTGCTGCTGGTGCTCTACGACCCCTGGCTGGGGCGCAGTTACGGATTCGTCCTGTCGGTACTGGCCACCGGAGCGCTCCTGACCATCGCTCCGCGGTGGAGCGACGCGCTGCAACGGCGCCGGGTGCCGCCCCGGTTGGCCGAGGCGCTGGCTGCCGCGGCGGCGGCGCAGGCGGTGTGCTCGCCCGTTGTGGTGCTGCTGGCCTCCCGGGTGAGCCTGGTGGCCATCCCGTGCAACCTGCTGGCCGAGTTTGCGGTGGCACCGGCCACGGTGCTCGGGTTCGCGGCGCTGGCCCTGGCCCCGGTGGCCATGCCGGTGGCCGAACTGCTCGCCCGGGTCGCGGGGTGGCCGGCCGGGTGGATCGCCTCGGTGGCCCGGACCGGGGCGGCGCTGCCCGGTGCGGAGATCGGCTGGCCCGACGGGCGGACGGGCGCGCTGCTGCTGGCTGCGCTGACCGGGCTGCTGGTGTTGTTCGCCCGCCGGATCGGACGCCGGCCCTGGGTGTGCTGCGCGGCGGCGTTGCTCCTGGTGCTCGCGGTGGTGCGGCCGGTGCCGCTGACCCGGGTGCTCACCGGATGGCCGCCGCCCGGCTGGGCGTTCGCGATGTGCGACGTGGGCCAGGGCGATGCCCTGGTGCTCGCGGCGGGGCCCGGCTCGGGCGTCGTCGTCGATGCCGGTCCGGATCCCCGGCTCGCCGACCGATGCCTGCGCGACCTGGGGATCACCCGAGTCCCGTTGCTGCTGCTGTCCCATTTTCACGCCGACCACGTCCGAGGTCTGCCCGGTGTGCTGCGGGGCAGGGCGGTGGGCGCCATCCAGACGACGAGCCTGGACGAACCGCCCGAACAGGCCGTGTTCGTCACGAGAACCGCAGCCGCGGCCCGGGTGCCCGTGGTGCGGGCCGTCCCCGGAGAGCGACGCCGGATCGGCACGCTGGACTGGCAGGTGCTCTGGCCGGTGGGCAGTGCGACGGCGGGCCGGACGGCCGGGCCCCTGCCGCAGGGGCCGAACGATGCCAGCGTCACCCTGTTCGTGCGGACAGGCGGACTCACCCTGCTGCTCCCCGGCGACCTCGAACCCCCGGCTCAGCAGAGCCTGCTGCGCAGCTACCCGGCCCTCCCTCAGGTGGATGTGCTCAAGGTCGCCCATCACGGCTCGGCGTATCAGGACGCAGCCCTGCTGCGGGCCGTGCATCCCAGGTTCGCCCTGGTCAGCGTTGGCCGGGACAACCCGTACGGTCACCCGGCCGCCGGCACGGTCGAGGTGCTCAGAGCCGGGGGAGCGGTGGTGCTCCGTACCGACAGGGACGGTGCGATCGCGGTGACGGGCGCCGGGCGGGGGCTCCGGGCGGTGGGCCGCTCATGACCCGTCACACAGCTCAGCGGCCGTCAGCGGTGCGCCGGTTCGCGGCGCACGCGGTCCAGCCGTCCCTCACCGGAGGCAGGTGGCAGGTACACCGTGTCGCGCTCAATCCAGCCGTCCCTCACCGGAAGCAGGTACACCGTGCCGCGCTCAGTCCAGCCACTGCCCGTCGGCCATCAGGTCACGGCCCCGCTGCTCGTTCGCCTCGCGCCACGCCCTGACCGCTGTCGGGGTGAAGCGCAGGTACACCCAGGCGGGGCTGTTGCGCAGGTCCCAGTCGAACCTGGCGGCGAACGCGTTGCCCGACTCCGGGGCGAGGTCAGCCCCTTCGATCACCTCGGCCGTCGCCTCGATGAGGACCACGTCGCGGGTGTGGCCCAGCGCTATCCGGGCCTGCCCTGCCGGTGTCACGTTGACTGCGGTGGGGTTGGTGCGCCGGGTGGCCATCAGCAGCGTCCCCCGGTCCCATACGAACCACAGTGGCACCAGGGTCGGTATGCCGTCCGGCGAGGCGGTGGACACCCACGCGTCCTCGTCCTTCTCCAGGCGGTCGAGCACATCCTGCTTGCGTTGCTGCCGGCTGCGGGCCGGCTCGTGCTTCGTCATGTCCGGCACGCTAACCAGCGTGCCCGGCGCCGCGCCTCGGCCAGCGGTCCTAGGTCGTGTCCGCAAAGTCCCGCCTCATCCGCGATGCCTGGTACTTCCCCCAGCTCTCGGCTTCTTTCGAGCAGGGGAGGCCCCACCTCTCGCCGCGTTGTCGGTCTCGCCCTCGTACACCCAGTACGAGGGCGATGCTCCGCCTTGCGACTGCACGCACCAGACGCCGCGGACCAGACGCCGCGGACCAGACGCCGCGGACCAGACGCCGCGGACCAGACGCCGCGGACCAGGCCCTCCGGGCGTACCGGGGCTTTACGGACACGACCTAGGACCACCGGCTCATGGCGGGGCGCCGCGCCCCGGGACAGACTGCTGGGATGGACCCGCACCTGCCGCACACCGTCGACTCCTACCTGGCACGCATCGGCGCCACCAGGCCCGGCCGGCCCGACGCGGCGTCACTCCGTGAGCTGCAACTGCGCCACCTCACCGCCGTGCCCTTCGAGAACCTCTCGATTCATCTCGGCGAGGACATCGTGCTGGAGGAAGGGTCGCTCCTCGACAAGGTCGTGGCCCGGCGCCGCGGTGGGTTCTGCTACGAACTCAACGGAGCATTCGCCGCGTTGCTGCGGCAGCTGGGCTTCGACGTCACGCTGCTCCAGGCACGGGTCCACGGCGGGGACGGGAAGCTCGGCATCCCTTACGACCATCTGGCGCTCCGGGTGGAGACGGACGACGGAACCGGCCCGTGGCTCGCGGACGTCGGCTTCGGTGACCACGCCCAGCAGCCGCTCGCACTCGACGATCGCAGCGACCAGGACGACCCGCGCGGCACCTTCCGGATCAGGCAGGCCACCGCGCAGGGCGCTGAGCACTACGGGGACGTCGAGGTACTGCGTGACGGAGCGCCGCAGTTCCTGCTGGACCTGCGGCCCCGGGCGCTGGCGGACTTCCGGGCCGGCGCCTGGTACCACCGCACCTCGCCCGACTCCGGCTTCACCCGGTCCCCGGTCTGCTCCCGCTTCACCACCACCGGCCGGATCACGCTCAGCGGCCGGCAGCTCGTCACGACAATCGGTGCCGAGCGCCACGAGACCCCGCTGGGGAGCGACGACGAGGTGCTCGCCGCCTACCGCGAGCATTTCGGGCTGCACCTCGACCGGCTGCCCACGGCCCGCGGGAGCGGCACTTCCACGTCGGACGGGTGACGCGCGCGGGCGGGGCGGTCAATTCGGACCTTCGGTAACACCTCGGTCCAAGCGGCGGCGAGATGCTCTGTTTGCCTCGAACGCCACAAGGGTGATCGAATGCGTGATCGTCGGCGGGCCGCTGCTCCGACAACGAAGTCCAGCCATCCGGCCCCAAGGTGAATGTGCCCCCGGGGAGTACGTGAAGATGTTCGGCCGCTGGTTCGGAAGCATCGGAAACAAGGGAGCGAAGGGTGCCGCGCACGGCAGCACCCTCGCCGGATTCGCGCTGCCTGACTCGGCCGGAGTCCTCAGCTGCCGGGTGCTCGACCCGGTCGGTGAGGCTGTGCGGCGGGCCGAGTTCGGGGTCATGGACGCCTCAGGACGCAAGATCGTCGCCGGTGAGACGGACCCGTACGGCAACGTCCTCGCCACGGTTCCGGCGGGGGAGTACCGGTTGGCTGTCACGGCTGAGGGCTTCACTCCCTTCCATGGTTCGGTGTCGGTGGCCGGAGGCGAGCGCTCGGGTCCGGGCGAGGTGACCCTTCAGGCGTCCGCGCCCCCGCAGTTGCCCGACGCGGGTGAGTGGGAGATCGAGCCGATGCACTCGCAGATCGGCTTCACGGCCCGGCATATCGGGATGGCCCGGATCCACGGCCGGTTCAACACCTTCGCCGGTGCGGTCCGGATCGCGGACCGCATGGAGAACTCGGCCATGCACGTGATCATCGACGCCGCCTCGATCGACACGAACGTCCAGATGCGCGACGACCACCTGCGCTCCGGTGACTTCCTGGACGTCGGCCGCTACCCGACCCTGGAGTTCTACAGCGACCGCTTCGTCCACCGCGGCGGCACCCGCTGGGGGGTGAGCGGCGCGCTCACCCTGCACGGCGTGAGCCGTACGGTCACGCTGGACACCCAGTACCTCGGCCTCGGCAACGGCCTGGAGGGCGAGACACGGGCTGCCTGCCGGGCCAGCACGGAACTGCACCGAGAGGATTTCACCCTCACCTGGCAGACCATGCTGGCCCGTGGGATAGCCGTTGTCGGCCCCAGCATCTCCATCGACATGGACATCCAGATCGTCCCGAAGGGCTGACCCCCGATGCCCCGTGCGGGGCGCCTCTTGCGCGGCGTCCCGAGCCCGGTGTCTTGAAGCCGTTGCGTTCTGGTGCCCCGCGCGTCAGCATTCCGGGCGCAGGAGGCTAGGGCCTGTCGTCGGAGAGCGAACGGTAAAGCGTGTACCGCTTGTGGCTGAGGCCTCCGGTGGCGGCGGCTTCATGGGAGGCGGCGTCGTTCCATTCCGCAACCACCGTTGCTCGCTCACCGTCCGACGTGAGGTGGACGTGCTCCGCGAGCAAGCCCGGCGTCGGCGGGACGGTGGCGTTCACATCGTCCACCGCCATCGTGCTGACCACGAAGAGGCCGGCCGGCCGTTCCGCGTCATGCACGATGCTGCGGGTGAGGCGTGTCCGGACCAGCCCGGGGCGCTCGATACCGGGCACGAGCGTGTCGACGCGGCTGACTGCTCCGGCACGGTGGGCGCGGGCCCACGCCAGATGGTCCTCATCGCTGGACCACTGCGCGTAGAAGAGGAGACCGGTGCCATCGGTAGACAGGAAGATGTGCTGAGCCAGCCGCCCGGAGGGCGTCTTGGCCGCCGCCCACTCGTCCATCAAAGCGTCAGCGGCCGAGCGGGACCGCTCGGTGGTGCCGGTCAGCCACTCACTCATCAAAGCTGTTCCGGCGGCAGGGCGAACGAGATCCAGAAAGCGTGTCATGGACGTTGACCCTCAAGCATCAAGCGCACTTGAGGTCAAGCCGCACGCATAGTTACTGCACGCGTAGTTGTTGAGAGCGGACCACAAGCGTCGAAGCATCCCCTTCGACGCCCCTAGGGGGTCTCCAGCCACCCCTCGTACTCCGCGGCGAACCCGTCGAGGGCCGCGGCGTCCAGCCGTCGGTCCGGGTCCTCCACGACCACCAGCCACTGGGCGTCCTCGGCGTCGTCCTCGCCGGCCAGGGCGTCGCGCACGAGCTGCGGCGCCTCGGCGACCCCGAACCGGTCGGACAGCTCGTCCGCCACCTCCTGCGCCGTGTCGCGGTCGGGCAGCACCAGTACATGTCTCACATCGCTCACCCGCCCATTCTCCGGCATGGGCAGCGGTGCCCCGGCAGTGGCCGGCCGGGCTGTCAGTGGCCCGTGGGATGCTGGACGGCGATGGCCACCAGAAGGAATTCCACCGACGACCCGCTCGCCCCGCTCACGCTCGCCGTGGGCCAGGAGGACCTGCTCCTGGACCGCGCCGTGCGGCAGGTGGTGGCCGCGGCCCGCGCCTCCGACGCCGATACGGACGTCCGGGACCTCACCTCCGACCAGCTCCAGCCGGGCACGCTCGCCGAGCTGACGAGCCCGTCGCTCTTCGCCGAGCGCAAGGTGGTGATCGTGCGCGGTGCGCAGGACCTCTCCGCCGACACGGTCAAGGACGTCAAGAAGTACCTGGACGACCCGGTCGAGGAGATCACACTCGTGCTCCTGCACGCGGGCGGCGCCAAGGGCAAGGCTCTGCTGGAGGCCGCGCGCAAGGCCGGGGCGCGGGAGGTCGCCTGCCCGAAGACCACCAAGCCGGCGGAGCGGCTCTCCTTCGTGCGGGGTGAGTTCCGGGTGCTGGGGCGCTCGGCCACCCCCGAGGCGTGCCAGTCGCTGGTCGATTCCATCGGCAGCGATCTGCGGGAGCTGGCCAGTGCGGTCTCGCAGCTCGTCGCGGACGTCGAGGGCACGATCGACGAAGCCGTGGTCGCGCGCTACTACACCGGGCGCGCCGAGGCGTCGAGTTTCACGGTCGCCGACCGGGCGGTCGAGGGCCGGGCGGCGGAGGCGCTGGAGGCCCTGCGCTGGTCGCTGTCGACCGGAGTGGCGGCCGTCCTGATCACCAGCGCGCTCGCGCAGGGCGTGCGGGCGATCGGCAAGCTGTCGTCGGCACGCGGGGGCCGGCCGGCGGATCTCGCCCGTGAGCTGGGCATGCCGCCGTGGAAGATCGACCGGGTGCGTCAGCAGATGCGCGGGTGGACACCGGACGGGGTCGCGGTGGCGCTGCGGGCGGTCGCGGAGGCGGACGCGGGGGTCAAGGGGGGCGGGGACGATCCGGCGTACGCGCTGGAGAAGGCCGTGGTGGCGGTGGCACGGGCCGCACGGGCGGGGCGCTAGCTGTCGGGCGGGGCGGCGGCGATGGGCCCGGCTCGGCCTCGCGCGGGCCTCGCGCATCGTCCCCAGTCGCCGGACGGACTCGATCCTGCCCGCGCGAAGCCCGCGCTAGACCCGCGCTAGACCCCGCCAGGCCCCGCGAAGCTCGCACGAGGCTCGCGCACGATGCGCGCCTGCCGACCGCATGACGAAGGCCCCTGTCGTCGCCCTGGGGAGGGTGACGACAGGGGCCTTCGGTCTGTGCTTGGTGCGCCGCACCCGCGTGGCGAACGCAGGTTCGGTGTGCGGCGCGGGGTGCCGGTCGGGAGCGGGAGAGAGGGCCCGCTTGGTCCCGTTCCGGCGATCACATCAGAATGCTCAGCCCTGGAGGGTGGCAACCTTGGTGGCCAGCGCCGACTTCTTGTTGGCGGCGGCGTTCTTGTGGATGACACCCTTCGAGACAGCCTTGTCGAGCGCACGGGAGGCGTCGCGGACGGCCACAGTGGCCTTCTCGACGTCACCCGCGACGACGGCCTCGCGGGCCTTGCGGACTGCGGTCTTGAGCGACGACTTGACGGCCTTGTTGCGCAGGCGCGCCTTCTCGTTGGTCTTGTTCCGCTTGATCTGGGACTTGATGTTCGCCACGAAAGAGCCTTTTCAGGTTCGTTGGATCTTCGATGTGCGCCCTGCGGCCGGAAAGCCACGAGGCACAGCTGTCCACGGTAGCAGCCGCGCTCCGACCGGCCCAAACCGGTCTCCGCTCCGCAGGCGTGGGACGATGGGAGCTACGTACAGATCCGAGTGCAGATCCGAGTACAGATCCGACCCGACCCGACATCGACCCGAGACACGGCGTTCGGCGTCTCAAGAATCAGGACCCTGCGTGCCCGCGACTCCTCTCCACGTGCCCGAGCCGAGCCGTACCGACCCGGCGCTGATCCGCAATTTCTGCATCATCGCGCACATCGACCACGGCAAGTCGACCCTTGCCGACCGGATGCTCCAGCTGACCGGTGTGGTCGACCAGCGGCAGATGCGCGCTCAGTACCTCGACCGGATGGACATCGAGCGCGAGCGTGGCATCACCATCAAGTCCCAGGCGGTACGGCTGCCCTGGGCGCCCACCGCCGGCGAGGGCCAGGGCAGCACCCACGTCCTCAACATGATCGACACCCCGGGGCACGTCGACTTCACTTATGAGGTCTCGCGCTCGCTCGCGGCCTGCGAGGGCACGGTCCTGCTGGTCGACGCCGCGCAGGGCATCGAGGCCCAGACCCTCGCCAACCTCTACCTGGCGATGGAGAACGACCTCACCATCGTGCCGGTGCTCAACAAGATCGACCTGCCGGCCGCCCAGCCCGAGAAGTTCTCCGAGGAGCTGGCCAACCTCATCGGCTGCCAGCCCGAGGACGTGCTCAAGGTCTCCGCCAAGACCGGTGTCGGGGTGGACGCGCTGCTGGACCGCGTGGTCAGGGACGTCCCGGCGCCGATCGGCAAGGCCGACGCCCCGGCCCGCGCGATGATCTTCGACTCGGTCTACGACTCGTACCGCGGTGTCGTGACGTACGTCCGTGTCGTCGACGGCTCGCTGAACAAGCGCGAGCGGATCCGGATGATGTCGACCGGCGCCACCCACGAGCTGCTGGAGATCGGCGTCTCCTCCCCGGAGATGACGCCGTCCGACGGCATCGGCGTGGGTGAGGTCGGCTACATCATCACCGGCGTGAAGGACGTCCGGCAGTCCAAGGTCGGTGACACCATCACCTCCCTGAACAAGGGCGCGACCGAGGCGCTGGGCGGCTACAAGGACCCCAAGCCGATGGTGTTCTCGGGTCTCTACCCGCTGGACGGTTCCGACTACCCGGACCTGCGCGAGGCCCTGGACAAGCTCCAGCTCAACGACGCCGCCCTGGTGTACGAGCCGGAGACCTCCGCGGCGCTCGGCTTCGGCTTCCGCGTCGGCTTCCTCGGCCTGCTCCACCTCGACGTGGTCCGCGAGCGGCTGGAGCGTGAGTTCGGCCTCGACCTCATCGCCACCGCGCCCAACGTGGTCTACCGGGTCGAGATGGAGGACGGCAGCGAGCACACCGTCACCAACCCGAGTGAATTTCCCGAGGGCAAGATCGACAAGGTGCACGAGCCGGTCGTCCGGGCCACGGTCCTGGCGCCCAGCGAGTTCATCGGCGCGATCATGGAGCTGTGCCAGCAGCGCCGCGGCAGCCTCCTCGGCATGGACTACCTCTCCGAGGACCGGGTCGAGATCCGCTACACCCTGCCGCTCGCGGAGATCGTCTTCGACTTCTTCGACCAGCTGAAGTCCAAGACCCGCGGCTACGCCTCGCTCGACTACGAGCCCACTGGTGAGCAGTCCGCCGACCTGGTCAAGGTCGACATCCTGCTGCACGGCGACAAGGTCGACGCGTTCTCCGCGGTGACGCACAAGGACAAGGCGTACGCGTACGGCGTCCGGCTCGTCGCCAAGCTGCAGAAGCTCATCCCCCGGCAGAACTTCGAGGTGCCGATCCAGGCGGCCATCGGCTCCCGGGTCATCGCCCGTGAGACGGTCCGAGCCATCCGCAAGGACGTCCTCGCCAAGTGCTACGGCGGTGACATCTCCCGTAAGCGGAAGCTGCTGGAGAAGCAGAAGGAAGGCAAGAAGCGGATGAAGATGGTCGGCAACGTGGAGGTGCCGCAGGACGCGTTCATCTCCGTACTGTCGACCGACGAGTCCGCCGGGGACGGCAAGGCCAAGAAGTGACCCTTCCGCGCGCCCGCCGACCCTACTGATCGGTAGACCCATGGGCCCCCGCATCGCAGAACGCTGCGGCGCGGGGGCCCGTTCGTTATGAAGCGGGGTTCGATTGCCCCTTACGCGGCGGACGCGGGCGCTCTACCCTGATCACGACTTCGTAGTTACTCGTGAGTTAAACAAGCAGGATCAAGCACCAGACACAACAAGCACCAGACACAAGCGGAGAGCAAACCCACACGCGGAGAGCGAACCGCGAACCAGCAGCCGGTCGTGAAGCACTGCCGTAGGCCCGGAGGATGTCGTGAGCGACGCACAGACCATGATCGAGAACCGTCCGCCGTCCGTGGCGACCCTCTTCATCGACCGGGTGGCCGCCACTCCGGACGCGGAGGCTTACCGCTACCCCGTCCCCGCGGCCGGCGGCGGGGGCGCCGACGAGTGGAAGTCACTCAGCTGGGCGCAGGCCGCCGAGCGCGTGTACGCCATCGGGGCCGGGCTGATCTCGCTCGGAGTGCTGCCGGAGGAGCGCGTCGCGCTCGCCGCCAGTACCCGGGTCGAGTGGATCCTCGTCGACCTCGGCGTGATGTGCGCGGGCGCCGCGACCACCACGATCTACCCCTCCACCAACGCCGAGGAGTCGGCGTTCATCCTCTCCGACTCCCAGAGCCGGGTGCTGATCGCCGAGGACGCCGTACAGCTGGCCAAGGCCCGTGAGCGCCGCGCCGAGCTGCCGGACCTCGCCCACGTCGTCGTCATCGACGCCGAGGGCGCCGGACCCGCCGAGGGCGACCCCGAGGGCTGGGTGCTCACGCTGGCCGAGCTGGAGGCCCGGGGCACCGAGCACCTGGCGAAGAACCCGGCCGCGATCACCGAGCGGGTCGACGCGATCACCGCCGAGCAGCTCGCGACCCTCATCTACACCTCCGGCACCACCGGCCGCCCCAAGGGGGTGCGGCTGCCGCACGACAACTGGTCGTACATGGCCAAGGCCACCGTCTCCACCGGGCTGATCACCAAGGACGACGTCCAGTACCTCTGGCTGCCGCTCGCGCACGTCTTCGGCAAGGTCCTCACCTCCGGCCAGATCGAGGTGGGACACGTCACCGCCGTCGACGGCCGGGTCGACAAGATCATCGAGAACCTGCCGGTCGTCCAGCCGACGTACATGGCCGCCGTCCCCCGCATCTTCGAGAAGGTCTACAACGGCGTCGCGGCCAAGGCCCGCACCGGCGGGGCGGCCAAGTACAAGATCTTCCAGTGGGCGGCCGGGGTCGCCCGTGAGTACGCGAAGGTCTCCCAGGACAACTTTCGCCGCACCGGCACCGCCTCCGTGCCCTTCGCGCTCGGTGCCAAGCACAAGGTCGCCGACGCTCTCGTCTTCGCCAAGATCCGTGAGGCCTTCGGCGGCCGGCTGCGTGCCTGCGTCTCCGGTTCAGCGGCCCTCGCGCCCGACATCGGCTTCTTCTTCGCGGGCGCCGGCATCCACATCCTGGAGGGTTACGGCCTCACCGAGACCAGCGCCGCCTCCTTCGTCAACCCGGGCGAGTCCTACCGCACCGGCACGGTCGGCAAGCCGCTCCCCGGCACGGAGGTCCGGATCGCGGACGACGGGGAGATCATGCTGCGCGGTCCCGGCCTGATGCAGGGCTACCAGGGGCTGCCGGACAAGACCGCCGAGGTGCTGGAGGCCGACGGCTGGTTCCACACCGGCGACATCGGCGAGCTGTCCGTGGACGGCTACCTGCGGATCACCGACCGCAAGAAGGACCTGATCAAGACGTCGGGTGGCAAGTACATCGCGCCGGCCGAGGTCGAGGGCCAGTTCAAGGCGGTGTGCCCGTTCGTCTCCAACATCCTGGTGCACGGCGCGGACCGTAACTTCTGCACCGCGCTGATCGCCCTCGACGAGCCGACCATCCTGGGCTGGGCCGCCGAGAACGGCATGGAGGGCAAGTCGTACGCGGACGTCGTGGCCGCCCCGCAGACCGTCGAGCTCATCGACGGCTACGTGAAGCGCCTCAACGAGGGGCTCCAGCGCTGGCAGACCATCAAGAAGTTCCGGCTGCTGCCGCGCGACCTGGACATCGAGCACGGTGAGGTGACGCCCAGCCTCAAGCTGAAGCGGCCCGTCGTCGAGCGCGCCTACAAGAACCTGATCGAGGACATGTACGCGGGCTCCCGCGAGGCCTGAGAGCGGCCTCCGCACCGGCCCCTGCCGGGTTCCCACCTGCCCGACGACGGGTTTCGGCCGTCCCGGCACCGGGTTCAGGCCGGTCGGCCCCCGCGCTCCGGCGCGGGGGCACGGACATTGCTACCGCACCCGCTCCGGCGTGCGCTCCGGCGCTCGCTTCTCCGCTCACTTCGGTAACTCCGCGCGTGTGGGGTTGGCCGATCTGTCACTCTGTCCCTTGTCGTCAGCGGCGCAAGTGCGAGAACAGGCAGAGCGAGAACAGGTCAGGAGCCGCCCGGTGGGGTCCATTCCCTTGCAGCGGGACATCGTGCAACGTCCCGGAACCAGTGCCGCGTCCACGGGCACCCAGCCGGTCGCCCGTACGAGTCTGCCCGGGAACCTGCTCGCGCCCGCAGCTGCCCGGCGGTTCGTCGCGGCGGCGCTCGCCGAGTGGAGCGGCCTCGGCCTGCCCGCAGCGGTGGGGTTCAGCGACCGGCTGTCCGACGACGCGGCGGTGATCGTCAGCGAACTGGTCACCAACGCCGTCGTGCACGCCGGGACCAACGTCGAACTGCTCTTCCGGCTGGAGGAGGCGACCGAGGACGAGGCCTCCGCACTGGTGCTGGAGGTCTCCGACCACCACCCGGCCCGCGCCGTGCGCAGCGACGGCAGCGAGAGGGACGCCGGGCCCGAGGGCGCGGGCGGACCGGGGGAGCCCGCCGAGTACGGGCGCGGACTGGAACTGGTCGCCACCCTCTCCGAACGCTGGGGCATCACCTACCGCACCGGCCTCAAGACCGTCTGGGCCAGGCTCCCCGTCGACGACTGGAACCCCTTCGCGGACGCCCGCACGGAACCCGGCTTCCAGCAGGGTCTGCGCGCCGCCGAACTCCTCGCCCCCACCGCACGGCGCGCCCTGCGGGACGACGCGGACTGGGCCGGTCGCGGCGCGCTCTCGTTCCTCGCGGAGGCCTCCGACCTGCTCGCCGGGCAGCTCGACGAGGACATCGTCGCCGCGCTCGCCGGACAGTTACTGGTCCCCAGGCTCGCCGACTGGTGCGCGATCTGGCTGGAGCCGGAGAGCGGCGGCCGGGCCGCCGTCCCCCGGCTCGCCAAGGTCTGGCACATCGACGAGACCCGCACCGACCCGCTCCGCGAGGTGCTGGAGGGCGACCCGCTCCGGCTCCCCGAGCGGGTCGGCACCGGACCCGTCTCGATCCCGTGGCCCGGCAGCGCGGAGGACGCCGAGCCGGCGGACGGCAGCGACGGCGTCGCCCTCGCGTACCGGATCACCTCCGGCGGCCGCAACCTGGGCGCCGTGCTCGTCGGCCGCGAGGGCATCGCCCGGGTCCCCGACGAGGTGACCGCCCTCATAGAGGACTTCGTGCGCCGGGTCGGTCTCGCCGTCGGCGCGGCCCGCGCCTACACCCGGCAGGCCACCATCAGCCGCATCCTGCAGCGCGGACTGCTGCCCAGCAAGGTCGCCGACATACCGGGAGTGGCCAGCTCGCTGGTGTACGAACCCAGCGACGACGGAGTGGTCGGCGGTGATTTCTACGACATCTTCCCGTGCCCGAACGACCGCTGGTGCTTCGTCCTCGGCGACGTCCAGGGCAGCGGCCCCGAGGCCGCCGTCGTCACCGGTCTGGCCCGTCCCTGGCTGCGCCTGCTGGCCCGCGAGGGCTTCCAGGTCGGCGAGGTGCTGGTCCGGCTCAACCGGCTGCTCCTCGACGACGCGATGGAGGCCGCCGAGGCGGCCGCGCTGATGGTCGCCGCCGCGGGCGGCCAGCAGTCGGCGGAGAGCGGCCCCCGCTTCCTCTCGCTGCTGTACGGGGAGCTCGTACCGCTGCCGGACGGGGGCGCGCGCTGCACCCTGGCGAGCGCGGGCCACCCGCTGCCGCTGCTGCTGCGCCCCGACGGCACGGTGCGGATCGCCGCCGAACCACAGCTGCTGCTCGGGGTCGTCGACGACGCGACGTACGAGAGCCAGAGCTTCGACCTGGCCCCCGGCGACAGCCTGCTGTGCGTCACCGACGGGGTGACGGAGCGGCGCTCGGGCCCGGTGATGTTCGACGACGGCGACGGCCTGGCGCAGGCGCTGGCCGACTGCACCGGGCTGACCGCCGAGGGGATCGCGGACCGCATCAACCAGGCGGTGCACTCCTTCGCGGAGCGCCCGCCGGACGACGACCTGGCGCTGTTGGTCCTCCAGGCTCTCTAGGGCCTGTCGTCAAACTGCTGTCTGCCGGGGCCGGGCAGGAATCCGGGGTGGCGTCCGGTCGCCGGGAGGCGCGCGACAATGGACGGTATGCCTTCCGTACTGCCCGATGGTGAGCCCGTGCCCGACGACGGGGCGCTGCCCCGCCATGCCCTGGAAGGCGCCGCCGGCCGGCCGCTCGGCTTCTACCTGCATGTGCCGTACTGCGCGACCCGCTGCGGCTACTGCGACTTCAACACCTACACCGCCACCGAGCTGCGCGGTTCCGGGGGCGCCCTGGCCTCCCGGGACAACTACGCCTCCCACCTGATCGGTGAGGTCCGCCAGGCCCGCAAGGTCCTCGGTGACGACCCCCGGCAGGTCCGCACGGTCTTCGTCGGCGGCGGTACGCCGACGCTGCTGGCCGCCGCCGACCTCGTCGCCATGCTGGGCGCGATCCGCGAGGAGTTCGGCCTGGCGGACGACGCCGAGATCACCACCGAGGCCAACCCGGAGTCGGTCGGCCCGGCCTACCTGGCCGAGCTGCGCGAGGGCGGCTTCAACCGGATCTCGTTCGGGATGCAGAGCGCCCGGCAGCACGTACTGAAGATCCTGGACCGCACACACACCCCGGGCCGCCCGGAGGCCTGTGTCGCCGAGGCGCGGGCGGCCGGCTTCGAGCACGTCAACCTCGACCTGATCTACGGCACCCCCGGCGAGTCCGACGACGACTGGCGCGCCTCACTGGACGCGGCGATCGGCGCCGGGCCCGACCACGTCTCCGCGTACGCCCTGATCGTCGAGGAGGGCACCCAGCTGGCCCGCCGGATCAAGCGCGGCGAGATCCCGATGACGGACGACGACGCGCACGCCGACCGCTACCTCATCGCGGACGAGGCGATGGCCGCGGCGGGCTTCTCCTGGTACGAGGTGTCGAACTGGTCCCGCACACCCGAGGGCCGCTGCCTGCACAACGAGCTGTACTGGCGCGGCGCCGACTGGTGGGGCGCCGGGCCCGGGGCGCACAGCCACGTCGGCGGCGTGCGCTGGTGGAACGTGAAGCACCCGGGGGCGTACGCGCAGGCACTGGCCGAGGGGCGTTCGCCGGGCGCGGGACGCGAGATCCTCTCCGCGGAGGACCGCCGCGTCGAGCGCATCCTGCTGGAGCTGCGGCTGGCCGACGGCTGCCCGCTGTCCCTGCTGGCCCCGGCGGGGCTCACGGCCGCCCGGCGGGCCGTGGACGACGGTCTGCTGCAGCCCGGCCCGTTCGCGGCCGACCTGGCCGTGCTGACCCTGCGCGGGCGGCTGCTGGCCGACGCGGTGGTGCGGGACCTGGTGGACTGACGCGGCCCGGCCGGCCCCGGCCGGGATCTCACCCCACCGGGCAGCCGGCCGGGGTGAGCTTGTCGGCACCGGCGGGCCGGCCGCAGATCACCCTGCTGTGGATCCGGCCGTCCGGATAGGTGATCTCGACGACGTCGAGACCGTGGCCGGCCTGGGCCTCGTACGGGATGAAACCGCGGAAGGTGACGGTGCCGGTGGGCATCGACTGAAGGTTCACCGCGTACAGGTTCGCCCACGTCTCGGCGGCGCTGTTCACCTTGTCGTTGTGGCTGGCGGCGTCGTACAGGGCGGCCGTCGCGTTGTACGAGATCACCGACTGCCCGCTGGCGAAGAGGCCGTCCTCGTACGGCCTGGCGGCCGGCAGCCGGGGCAGGGTCCCGCCCGCGGGCAGCAGCCCCTCCAGGGTCCGGTGCGCCTCCGCGTAGAAGCCGCCGGCCCGGCCTCGGCCCATCGGCGCGAGCGCCGTGTGGTAGAGCGTGACGTCCTCCGCGAGGTCGGTGCTGTCGTCGAAACGCGCCTTGGTCAGATCGTCGCCTGTGAAGACCGTGATCGGCTTGCCCGCGCAGCCCTGGGCGAGCCGGCCCATCAGGTTGTTGACGTCCTCGACCCGGCCGGCGAAGTACAGGGCGTCCGGCGCCGGGTCCGCCTCGCAGATCTTCTGCACCGGCTTGTCGAGATCGGCGCTGTTGCGGCGGCCGAGGCCGTACTCGGCCAGCTCGGACAGCTTGAACCCGGCCTTCTTCAGCATCGCGTCGCCCACCTCGCGCTGCTCCTTCGTGTAGCGGTCCTTGTCGTTGTTGCCCAGCTTCCGGGAGAGCACGAGGGCCCGGGGGTGCGCGGACTTCCCGGCCACCTGCCGCGCCACCAGACCCATCGCGTCCGCCTGCTCCTCGTCGGTCGCAGCGATGCCGAAGTAGTTCGAGTAGCTCCTGGCCAGGTAGCCGCCGGAGTTGGTCGTGTCCACCACCGGGAGACCGGCCTCCTGGAGCAGCCCGGTGGCCAGCGGACTGTCGGTCGTGTCGCGCCCGAGCCCGATCACACCGACGACCGTGGGGTCCTCCCCGGCCACCTCGATGATCTTCCTCACCGCCGGTATCTGCTGGAGCATGTCCTGCCCGCCGTTGGCGGTCAGCACCTTGAGCTTGACGGAGAAGTCCAGCTTGTTGGTGTGGTGCTGGTACAGGTACACACCTGTCAGCTCCTCCAGGGCCTTGCGGGTGCCCTCCGTGGACGTGGCGGTGAAGGGGCCCGCGTAGATGACGGTGACGTAGTCGTCCCCGGGCGCTATGCCGGCGTTCTCCTCCTCCACCGCCCGCTCGATCCGGTCGAACGTGAGGCCCTTGCCGGAGCCGGCCAGCGACAGGTCGTTGCCCTTCGCGAACCGCACCTGCGTGGTCGTCGACACGCCTATGCACTCCTTCGGCCCGCCGCCGGGGCCCGCGAGCCTCACCGAGGCGGTGTTCACGTCGGTGAGCGGACCGTGGCAGTACCGGTCGGCCAGCCGGCTGCTCACCAGGAAGGTCGCCAGCAGGGCGCCGACCAGCAGGCAGGCCAGGGTCGTACGCGACATCACCCACCAGACCCACGTCCTGCGCACGCGCTCCGTGACCAGCTGCGCGTGCGCGTGCTCATGGGTCAGCTGCTCGGTCGAGAGCGGCAGCCGCAGCACCCAGGCGAGGGTGGCGGCGGCCGTCGGGGACTGGCCGATGCTGAGATGGCTGATCCAGTTGTCGTAGCGGGCCCGCGCCGCACCCGTGTGCGTGGGCAGCGGATCGGCGGGCAGCGGCGGGGTGTGCCGCAGGATCTCGGCCGCCGGCAGCGAGGCCAGGAGCAGCAGCGGATCGACCTCGCTGCGCCGGGAGCGGACGTTGTTGATGGCGTTGACCAGCTGGATGCCGCCGTTGCTCTGGCAGGCGGTGGGCAGGAACACCACCGGCGGTACGGTGCGCTTCCCGCGCCGCCAGTCCAGCGCGTGGGGGCGGTAGTTGTTCCGCAGGTCCTCCAGCAGCGCCTGGACCCGCAGCTCCAGGTGGAACTGGCGGGACTGCTCGTCGCCCGCCGCGGCGTCGGCCACCCGCCCGGCGACCACCGAGGCCCGGACCCGGATGACCCGCCAGGACCCGCTGGGCGAGAACCGGGACCAGCCGTCGGACGGGTAGCCGGTACTGGCCGCCGCCAGCGATGAGGTGGTCGCGAACCACCTGCTGGCCCGCCGCAGCCACAGCAGCGGGGGCGCCGACGTCGTCACCAGCCGCACGACTGCGAGCCCCAGCACCGCCGCGACGGCCACCAGGGTCGTGGGCACCCAGCCGATCTCGCCGAGCAGCACACCGAGCACCGCGATGACGACGGCCCCGAGGAACGTCTCCGGCCGCACCGACTCCCTGAACGCGCCCAGCCAGTTGCGCGGTCCGTGCCGGCTGGCCCGCCAGCGCAGCGTGCTCAGCTGCTCCAGGATCCGTATCTCGCGCTCCTCGGGCGTGCCGCCCCGGTCCGGCTCCCGGATCACCGACGCGGTGGCCTGCTCGATGGCGCCGAGCAGCCGCGAGCGGGGAAAGGCGAAGGGCTTGTACTGCGAGCTGCTCCGGGTCTCCCACGGCTTCTCGGTCAGCGTGCGGACCATGTCGAGGGCCGCCTCGTACGGCGTCTCGCCACGGCCGGCGAGCAGTTTCAGCGGCACCCGGCGCAGCTGATTGGCGTGGTGGATCTGGCGCACGATCTGCTCGACCCTGGCATCCACGTCGGGCGGGACGTCGGCGTCGGCGGCCTGGAGGACCACCAGCGGCATCACCGGCCGGTTGTCCCGGTACCGGTCGATGAGCTGCTGCACGAAGTGGAAGACGGCCGAGGCCGCCTCGTTGTCCGCACTGTCCCGCCATACCTCGCGCGCCATCGCCCCGTGCCTTCCCTCGCGAAAAGAGCCAGGAAACACTCAATAACCGATGATGCGTGCGAGGCGCAGGCAATTGTAGGGATCAGCCCGGGATTGGCGGGAAGACCCGCCGGACATCAGGCGGGAAGCGTGACGAAGTCAATCAATTCCTCTACGCGGCCCAGGAGTTCGGGCTCCAGGTCCCGGTAGGAGCGGACCGAGGCCAGAATGCGCTGCCAGGCCGCACCGGTGTTTTCCGGCCATCCCAGTGAACGGCACACCCCCGTCTTCCAGTCCTGGCCGCGCGGCACCACCGGCCAGCCGTCGATCCCCACGGACGACGGCTTCACCGCCTCCCACACGTCGATGTAGGGATGGCCGACCACCAGGACGTTCCCGTCCGAGATCTGCGCCGCGATACGGGACTCCTTGGAACCCGGCACCAGATGGTCGACCAGCACGCCCAGGCGCGCGTCCGGGCCCGGGGAGAACTCGCGCACGATCGCCGGGAGGTCGTCGATGCCCTCCAGGTACTCCACGACCACCCCCTCGATCCGGAGGTCGTCGCCCCAGACCCGCTCGACCAGCTCCGCGTCGTGCCGGCCCTCCACGTAGATCCGCCCGGCCCGCGCCACCCGGGCCCGCGCCCCGGGGACCGCCACCGAGCCCGAGGCCGTACGGGCCGGCCGGACGGGGCCGCCGGCCGACGGCCGCACGAGCGTCACCACCCGGCCCTCCAGCAGGAAGCCGCGCGGCACCAGCGGGAAGACCCGGTGCTTGCCGAACCGGTCCTCCAGGGTCACCGTCTGCCCCTCGGCCGTCTTCTCGCAGCGGATCACCGCACCGCAGAAGCCGGTGACCGCCTCCTCCACGACCAGATCCGGATCGGCGGGCACCTCGGGGGCGGGGGCGGACTTCTTCCACGGCGGGGTCAGGTCCGGCTGATAGCTGCGCATCGCACGACGATAGGACGCCCCGGCCTCACGACACGCCGAGGCCCCGCGCCAACGCGTCGCGCTGAGCCCGTACGAACGCGGCGTCCACCACCGCTCCGTGCCCCGGCACGTACAGCGCGTCCTCGCCGCCCAGCGCCAGCAGCCGGTCCAGCGCGGCCGGCCAGCGGGAGACGCACGCGTCCGGGCCGGCCTGCGGCTCGCCGGACTCCTCGACCAGGTCGCCGCAGAGGACGACCGGGGGCGATCCGGGCACCAGCACCGCGAGATCGTGCCCGCTGTGCCCCGGGCCCACGTCGGCCAGCAGCACGCGGCGGCCGCCGCCGAGGTCCAGCGCCGACTCCCCGGACACCTCGTGGTGCGGGACCACCAGCACGTCCACGGCCTCCGCCGCCTCCCGCTCCGGGACCCCGTGCGCGACGGCGGAGCGGTGGAGGTCGTCGGCCCCGGTCCTCAGCAGCTCCGCCAGGCCGGCCGCCCCGTACACCTGGGCCCCGGCGAAGGCGGCCGTGCCCAGCACGTGGTCGAAGTGCGCATGGCTCAGTGCGATATGTGTCACCCTCCGGCCGGTCAGCCCCTGGATCTGCCGGCGCAGCTCGACGCCCTCCCGGAGTGTCGAGCCGGTGTCGCAGAGCAGCGCCCCGTCCGCTCCGGCCACCAGCGCGGCCGTCGCGTCCCAGCCGGGCAGCCGCCGCCGGCCCACTCCGTCACCCAACCGCTCCCAGCCGAACTCTTCCCAAGTGACGTCCATGCGGCGACGCTATCGGCAACGACCTGCGCGCTCTCGCGGTAGCGTGGCCGGTCGCCCTTGCTAGGGGCCCACCCCGTCGCCGTACACTGACCGGGGAGATTGCTGGCACTCGAATGGACAGAGTGCCAGGAGAAGTCCCGGGAACGGCCCGAGATCGACCGAGGTAGACAGCTGGAGGTGTGCGCGATGCTCAGCGAACGCAGACTCGAAGTGCTGCGCGCCATCGTCCAGGACTATGTCGGCACCGAGGAGCCCGTCGGCTCCAAGGCGCTCACGGAGCGGCACGCGCTGGGGGTCTCCCCGGCCACCGTCCGCAACGACATGGCGGTACTGGAGGACGAGGGCTTCATCGCCCAGCCCCACACCAGTGCGGGACGTATCCCGACGGACAAGGGCTACCGGCTCTTCGTCGACCGGCTTGCGGGCGTCAAGCCCCTGTCGTCGCCGGAGCGCCGTGCCATTCAGAATTTCCTCGACGGCGCGGTCGACCTCGACGATGTCGTGGGACGTACCGTACGGCTGCTCGCGCAGCTGACCCGGCAGGTCGCCGTCGTGCAGTACCCCTCGCTGACCCGCTCGACGGTGCGGCACGTGGAACTGCTGCTGCTGGCACCCGCCCGGCTGATGCTCGTGCTGATCACGGACACCGGCCGGGTCGAACAGCGGCTGGTCGACTGCCAGACACCGTTCGGCGAGACCTCTCTCGCCGATCTGCGGGCCCGGCTCAACAGCCGGGTGGTGGGACGCCGGTTCGCGGACGTCCCGCAGCTGGTGCAGGACCTGCCGGAATCCTTCGAGAGCGAGGACCGGGCGACCGTGTCCACCGTGCTCTCGACCCTGCTCGAAACCCTCGTCGAGGAGACGGAGGAGCGGCTGATGATCGGCGGCACCTCCAACCTCACCCGCTTCGGGCACGACTTCCCCGTGATGATCCGGCCGGTGCTGGAGGCATTGGAGGAGCAGGTCGTGCTGCTGAAGCTGCTCGGCGAGG
This sequence comes from Streptomyces sp. 840.1, assembly GCF_003751445.1. Taxonomy (NCBI): domain Bacteria; kingdom Bacillati; phylum Actinomycetota; class Actinomycetes; order Kitasatosporales; family Streptomycetaceae; genus Streptomyces; species Streptomyces sp. 840.1. Next base: position 3,908,467 of record NZ_RJUU01000001.1, read on the forward strand.
CCAAGGACTCGGGCATGACCGTACGAATCGGGCACGAGAACGCCCACGAGGGACTCAACTCCACGTCCGTCGTCGCGGTCGGCTACGGTTCGGGCGACGAGGCAGTCGCCAAACTCGGCGTGGTCGGACCGACCCGCATGGACTACCCCGGAACGATGGGAGCGGTACGCGCAGTGGCACGTTACGTCGGACAGATCCTGGCGGAGTCGTAAGTGGCCACGGACTACTACGCCGTACTCGGCGTGCGCCGCGACGCTTCTCAGGACGAGATCAAGAAAGCCTTCCGGAGGCTCGCACGCGAGCTGCACCCGGACGTCAACCCCGATCCGAAGACCCAGGAGCGGTTCAAGGAGATCAACGCCGCTTACGAGGTCCTCTCGGACGCGCAGAAGAAGCAGGTCTACGACCTCGGCGGGGACCCGCTGTCCGCCTCGGGCGGAAGTGGTGCGGGCGGATTCGGACAGGGCGGCTTCGGCAACTTCTCCGACATCATGGACGCGTTCTTCGGCACGGCGTCGCAGCGCGGACCCCGTTCGCGCACCCGGCGCGGCCAGGACGCCATGATCCGGCTGGAGATCGACCTCTCCGAGGCGGCCTTCGGCACGACCAAGGACATCCAGGTCGACACGGCCGTCGTCTGCACGACCTGCAGCGGAGAGGGCGCCGCACCCGGCACCTCGGCCCAGACCTGTGACATGTGCCGCGGCCGGGGCGAGGTCTCCCAGGTCACCCGGTCCTTCCTCGGCCAGGTCATGACCTCACGGCCCTGCCCGCAGTGCCAGGGCTTCGGCACGGTCGTGCCGACCCCCTGCCCGGAGTGCGCCGGCGACGGCCGTATCCGCTCGCGGCGCACCCTCACCGTGAAGATCCCCGCAGGTGTCGACAACGGCACCCGCATCCAGCTCGCCGGAGAGGGCGAGGTCGGCCCCGGCGGCGGCCCGGCCGGCGATCTCTACGTCGAGATCCACGAGCTGCCGCACACGGTGTTCCAGCGCCGCGGCGACGATCTGCACTGCACGGTCACCATCCCCATGACGGCGGCGGCCATCGGCACCAAGGTGCCGCTGGAGACGCTCGACGGCCTGGAGGAGGTCGACATCAGGCCGGGCACCCAGTCCGGCCAGTCCGTGCCGCTGCACGGGCGCGGCATCACCCACCTGCGGGGCGGCGGGCGCGGCGACCTGATCGTGCACGTCGAGGTGATGACCCCGACGAAGATGGACCCCGAGCAGGAACGCCTCCTGCGGGAGCTGGCGAAACTGCGCGGCGAGGAGCGGCCCACCGGCCAGTTCCAGCCCGGTCAGCAGGGCCTGTTCTCCCGGCTGAAGGACGCCTTCAACGGGCGCTAGTCCCACGCTTCGACACCGTACGGGCCCGGGTTTCCGGGCCCGTACGGCATTTGCGGACATAACCGTTGCCCAGTGCGGCCCAGGGGTGCGCATCCCGGGACAGGAAGGACATGACACGATGCCGTCATGCCATCCGCGTTGACCGATCTCTGCCGGTATCCGATCGTGCAGGCCCCGATGGCGGGCGGAGTCTCCTGCCCGCAGCTCGTCGGCGCCGTGGCCGAGGCCGGCGGACTCGGCTTCCTGGCCGCCGGGTACAAGACCGCGGACGGCATGTACAACGACATCAAGCAGGTCCGCGGACTGACCGGCCGGCCCTTCGGCGTCAACCTCTTCATGCCCCAGCCCAACCTCGCCGACCCGAGCGCCGTCGAGGTCTACCGGCATCAGCTCGCGGGCGAGGCCACCTGGTACGAGACCCCGCTCGGCGAGACCGAGTCCGACGGCGGGGACGGCTACGAGGCCAAGCTCGCCATCCTGCTGGAGGACCCGGTCCCGGTCGTCTCCTTCACCTTCGGCTGCCCGGCCCGCGACACCTTCGACGCGTTCGCCGCCGTGGGCACGTACACCGTCGTGACGGTCACCACGCCCGAGGAGGCCCAGGCCGCGCAGTGGGCCGGCGCCGACGCGGTCTGCGCCCAGGGCGTCGAGGCGGGCGGTCACCAGTCCACCCACCGGGACGACCCGCAGGCCGACGGCATCGGGACCGGGCTGCTCAGCCTGGTGGCCCAGGTCCGCGAGACCGTGCAGATCCCGGTCATCGCCGCCGGCGGGCTGATGCGCGGCTCCCAGATCGCCGCAGTGCTCGCGGCCGGCGCCGACGCGGCGCAGCTCGGCACCGCCTTCCTGATCTGCCCGGAGTCCGGCGCCCACCTGCTGCACAAGCAGGCCCTGACCAACCCGCTGTTCGTCCGCACCACCCTGACCCGGGCCTTCTCCGGGCGCCCGGCCCGCGGCCTGGTCAACCGCTTCGTCCGCGAGCACGGGCCGTACGCCCCCGCCGCCTACCCGCAGATCCACCAGCTGACCGCCCCGCTGCGCAAGGCGGCGGCCAAGGCCGGGGACGCGCAGGGCATGGCGCTGTGGGCGGGCCAGGGGCACCGGATGGCACGCGAGCTGACGGCCGGCCGGCTCGTCGCCCTGCTCGCCGGGGAACTGGACGCCGCACGCGCGGCAGTGAGCACAAGGAGCACGCAGTGACGGCACCCGTCTTCGTCGTCGAGGAGATGCCCACGGGGCCCGGCTTCGTCCTGGAGGGCCCGGAGGGACGGCACGCCGTCTCGGTGCGACGCCTGCAGGCCGGAGAGGACGTCGTCCTGACCGACGGCCGGGGCCGCTGGGCGCAGGGCGTGGTGTCCGCCGCCGAGGGCAAGGACCGGCTGGTCCTCACCGGTCTTGAGCCCGTCCACGAGGAACCCCGCCCGGGGCTCCGCATCACCGTCGTCCAGGCGCTGCCCAAGGGTGACCGCGGAGAGCTCGCCGTCGAGACGATGACGGAGACCGGGGTCGACGCGATCGTGCCGTGGCAGGCCGGGCGCTGCATCACCCAGTGGAGGGGCGAGCGGGGCCTCAAGGCCCTGGCGAAATGGCGCGCCACGGCCCGCGAGGCCGGCAAGCAGTCGCGCCGGGTGCGGTTCCCGGAGGTGGCCGACGCGATGACGACCAAGCAGGTCGCCGCGTTTCTGGCCGAGGCGGACTTCGCGGCCGTGCTGCACGAGGACCGCGCGTACGGCAGCGAGCCGCTGGCCGGCGTCGCCCTGCCCGAAGCGGGCGAGATCGTGCTGGTCGTCGGACCGGAAGGCGGCGTCTCGCCCGAGGAGCTGGCCGCGTTCACCGCCGCCGGGGCGCGGACCTGCCGGCTCGGGCCGACCGTGCTGCGTACCTCGACGGCCGGCACGGCAGCAACGGCCCTGCTGCTGGGCCGCACCGGCCGCTGGTCATGAACCCCGCTGTTTTCCGCCACTCGGGCCGGTTGTGGCCGCGAGCGGTCTACCGCACCGTCAGGAGCGGTGGGAAGCTGCCCGTATGGGGACAACAAGGGCATGGAGCAGTCGAGGGGTCCGTCGCTTTCCGGCCGTGATCTGCCTTACCGGCACGGTCGTCGCGGGACTGGCCGCCTGCGATCCGGTCAACGGCCTGAACTCCGCGTCCATCGCCGTGACCACCGACCGGACCGCCACCCGCGCGCTGGAGCACGAAGGGGTGCACGTGCAGTGGCTGACCTGCACCGCACGGACCGGCCGGGGCGCGAGCTCCCGCACCGGTCCGGCCACCCCCGCCACCAGCCGGGTCGCGGACGTGGACTGCAACGGCCGCACCAAGGAGGGCGAGGACATCAGCCTGGACGGCAAGGTCGACCGGGAGGTCGAAGGCCGGTGCGTCAGCGGTGACATGACCGCGAAGGCGGGCGGCGAGACCGTCTTCCGCGCCACGATGCTCGGCAACTGCGACGCCGCGCCCTCGTCGTCGGCACCGCGCCGGCCCCCGGCGGGCGGCGGCGCGGACGGCGGCGGGCCGGGCGCCCGGCCGACCGTGACGGTCACGGTCACCGTGACCGAGTCGCCCCGGGGCAAGTAAGTGTGCGGGGCACCGACTGTGTCGGACTCCGGCCAACTCCGTTTCCCCGGGCCCGGCCTCGGCCTAGGGTGATCGCTGTGACACAGCCTTCCTACCTCCGGTATCCCCATGTCCAGGGCGACCTGATCGCCTTCACCGCCGAGGACGACGTCTGGCTCGCGCCGCTCGACGGCGGCCGAGCCTGGCGGGTCAGCGCGGACAACCGCCCCGTCGCCCAGCCGCGGATCTCTCCCGACGGCACCCTCGTCGCCTGGACGTCCACCCGGGACGGGGCACCCGAGGTGCACCTGGCCCCGGTCGACGGCGGCCCCTCCAAGCGGCTGACCTACTGGGGCGACGCGCAGACAGCCGTGCACGGCTGGACACCCGAGGGCGAGGTGCTGGTCCTCAGCACCCAGGGCCAGGTCTCGCTGCGCCGCACCTGGGCCCGCGCCCTGCCGGCCGACGGAGGCCCCGCGCGCACCCTGCCGTACGGACCGGTCGGCTCCCTCGCCTACGGGCCCGGTGGCCGGATCCTGCTGCTCTCGGCCACCATGGGGCGCGAGGCCGCCAAGTGGAAGCGCTACCGGGGCGGCACGGCCGGCAAGCTCTGGATCGCCGCCGAAGAGGCAGCGGCCGACGGTGAGCCGCAGGAGTTCGTCCGGGTCAACGAGGAGCTCGACGGCAACATCGAGTGCCCGATGTGGGTCGGCGAGCGCATCGCCTTCCTCTCCGACCACGAAGGCGTCGGAGCCCTCTACTCCTCCCTCCCCGACGGCACCGGACTGCGCCGGCACACCGGCGTCGAGGGCTTCTACGCCCGGCACGCCGCCACCGACGGCACCCGGGTCGTGCATGCCGCGGCCGGTGAGCTCTGGCTCCTGGACGGTCTGGACGGGGACGAGCCCCGCCGGCTCGACATCCGGCTCGGCGGCCAGCGCGCCGACCTCCAGCCGCACCCCGTGCACGCCGGCAGCCACCTGAGCGCCGCGTCCCCGGACCGCACCGGACGCGGCAGCGCGGTCGGGTCCCGCGGTGCCGTGCACTGGGTCACCCACCGCGAGGGCCCGGCCCGCGCACTCGCCGTCGAACCCGGCGTACGGGCCAGGCTGCCCCGCACCTTCCAGGCCGACGGCGACCAGCACGTCGTCTGGGTCACCGACGCCGAGGGCGACGACGCGCTGGAGTGCGCACCCGCCACCGGCACCGCGCCCGACGCCGTACCGCGCCGCCTCGCCGCCGGGAGGCTCGGCCGGGTCCTGGACCTGGCCCCCGCCCCCGACGGCAGCCGGTTCGCCGTCGCCGCCCACGACGGACGCGTACTGATCGTCGAACGGGAGAGCGGCGAGGTCCACGAGGTGGACCGCAGCGAGCACGGCGACGCCTCCGGGCTCGTCTTCTCACCCGACTCCTCCTGGCTCGCCTGGTCGCACCCCGGCCCAGAGCCGCTCAGCCAGCTCAAGCTCGCCCACCTGGCCGACCTGACGGTCACCGAGGCGACCCCCCTGCGGTTCCGGGACTTCGCACCCGCATTCACCGCCGACGGGAAGCACCTGGCCTTTCTCTCCGAGCGGGCCTTCGACCCGGTCTACGACTCACACGTCTTCGACCTCGCCTTCATCGGCGGCTGCCGGCCGCACCTGCTGACCCTCGCCGCGACCACCCCCTCCCCGTTCGGGCCGCAGCTCCACGGCCGCCCGACCGAGCGCGAGAAGGGCGGCGAGGGCGACGACAACCCCACCGCGCTCCCGGTCACCCGCATCGACCTGGACGGCCTCGCGGACCGGATCGTCGCCCTGCCCGTCGAGGCGGCCAGCTACTCCTCGCTCCGGGCCGCGAAGGACGGCCTGCTCTGGCTGCGCCACCCGGTCGTCGGGGTCCTCGGCACGAGCGCGGCCACGCCCGACGCCCGACGCCCCGAGACCGTGCTGGAGCGGTACGACCTGGAGAAGCTGCGCTGCGAGGAACTCGCCTCCGACGTCACCCGGTTCGCGGTCAGCGGCGACGGCAAGCGGCTGGTGCTGCACAGCCGGGGCGCCCTGCGCGTCGTACCCTCCGACACCCGGGTGGCGGGCTCCGACGACGACCACGACGGCGACGGCGTCACCGTCGACCTCTCCCGGATCCGCCACACCCTGGACCCGGCCGCCGAATGGCGGCAGATGTACGACGAGGCCGGCCGCATCATGCGGGACAACTTCTGGCGCCCCGACATGGGCGGCACCGACTGGAACGGTGTCCTGGACCGCTACCGGCCGGTCCTGGAACGCGTCGCCACCCACGACGACCTCATCGACCTGCTGTGGGAGGTACAGGGCGAACTCGGCACCTCCCACGCCTACGTACAGCCGGCCGGCGGCTGGCACGACGACTCCGCCCGCCAGGGACTGCTCGGCGCCGACCTCTCACGCGCCGACGACGGCAGCTGGCGCATCGACCGGATCCTGCCCTCGGAGACCTCCGACCCCGCCGCCCGCGCGCCGCTCGCCGCACCGGGCGTCGCCGTCCGCGCCGGGGACGCGATCCTGGCCGTCGACGGACACCCCGTCGACCGGGTCACCGGCCCCGGACCGCTGCTCACCGGCTCGGCCGGCCACCCGGTCGAGCTGACCGTCGCACCCGCCGACGGCGGCGACCCGCGCCATGTCGTCGTCGTACCGATCGCGGACGAGGAACCGCTGCGCTACCACGCCTGGGTCGCCGACCGGCGCGCCTACGTCCACGAGCACTCCGGCGGTCGCCTCGGCTACGTCCACATCCCCGACATGGCCGGACCCGGCTGGGCCCAGATCCACCGCGACCTGCGCACCGAGGTCGCCCGCGAGGGGCTGGTGGTGGACGTCCGGGAGAACCGGGGCGGCCACACCTCACAGCTGATCGTGGAGAAGCTGGGCCGCCGCATCGTCGGCTGGGACCTGCCCCGGGGCAGGCAGCCCCAGAGCTACCCGGGCGACGCGCCGCGCGGACCGGTCGTCGCGGTCGCGGACGAGTTCTCCGGTTCGGACGGCGACATCGTGAACGCGGCGATCAAGCTGATGGGCATCGGCCCGGTGGTCGGCGCCCGCACCTGGGGCGGCGTGGTGGGCATCGACAGCCGGTACCGGCTGGTGGACGGCACCCTGGTCACCCAGCCGAAGTACGCCTTCTGGATGGACGGGTACGGCTGGGGCGTCGAGAACCACGGCGTCGACCCGGACGTCGAGGTCGTCATGACGCCGCAGGACCGTGCCGCGGGGCGCGATCCGCAGCTGGACGAGGCGATCCGGCTCGCACTGGAGTCGCTGGCCCGGACCCCGGCGAAGACGGCGCCCTCGCTGCCGGGGTGACGTGAGGGGGCGGGTGCCGGGGCGCCTGCGGCCGGGCTGTTCCCGTCCCGCCCCTTCCCGTGTCCGGGGCTCCGCCCCGGACCCCGCGCCTCGAACGCCGGCGGGCCGGACGCTGCCGCCTTCGAGGCGCGGGGGCCCGGAGGCGCGGAGCCCCCGGAAACGGTGCGGTCCGTCCGGCTAGGCTGCTCCCTGACGGATCACCGAGACCGAAGGAGCACCAAATGGCGGGAGAACCCCAGCCCGACTGCCTGTTCTGCAAGATCGTCTCGGGTGACATCCCGGCTACCATCATTCGGGAGACCGACACCACCATCGCCTTCCGCGACATCAACCCCCAGGCGCCCACGCACGTGCTCGTCATCCCGCGCCTCCACCACCCGGACGCCGCCTCCCTCGCCTCCGCCGAACCGCAGGTCCTCGCGGACGTCCTGCGCGAGGCCGGACAGGTCGCCGCCGACGAGAAGATCGCGGACACCGGCTACCGGGTCGTGTTCAACACCGGCGCGGGCGCCGGGCAGACCGTCTTCCACGCGCACGCCCACGTCCTGGGCGGCCGCGGCCTCCAGTGGCCCCCCGGCTAGAACGGACCGCCGCACACCGTGTCCGCACGTGAACTCGTCGTCCTGGGCACCGCCAGCCAGGTCCCGACCCGGCACCGCAACCACAACGGCTACCTGCTGCGCTGGGACGGCGAGGGCCTCCTCTTCGACCCCGGCGAGGGCACCCAGCGCCAGATGCTGCGGGCCGGCGTCGCCGCGCACGACATCAACCGGATCTGCGTCACGCACTTCCACGGCGACCACTCGCTGGGCCTGGCCGGGGTGATCCAGCGGATCAACCTCGACCAGGTCCCGCACCCCGTCGCCGCGCACTACCCGGCGAGCGGACAGCACTTCTTCGACCGGCTGCGGTACGCCACCGCCTACCGCGAGTCCGTCGAGCTGCACCAGGCCCCGGTCGCCGCCGACGGGCCGCTGGCCACCACGGACGCGTACACGCTCAGCGCCCACAAGCTGTCCCACCCCGTCGAGTCCTACGGCTACCGACTCGTGGAGCCGGACAGGCGGCGCATGCTGCCCGCCCGGCTCGCGGAGCACTCCATCGCCGGACCCGACATCGGCCGGCTCCAGCGCGAGGGCGCCCTCGGGAGGGTCACCCTCGACGACGTCTCCGAGCACAGGCGCGGACAGCGGTTCGCGTTCATCATGGACACCAGGCTCTGCGACGGCGTGTACGCCCTGGCCGAGGGGTGCGACATGCTGGTCATCGAGTCGACCTTCCTCGACGAGGACGAACGGCTCGCCACCGACCACGGCCACCTGACCGCCGGCCAGGCGGCCCGGGTGGCGCGCGAAGCGGGCGCACGGCACCTCGTGCTCACCCACTTCTCGCAGCGCTACCCGGACCCGGAGGCCTTCGAGGCGCAGGCCCGCGCCGCCGGATTCGAGGGCGAACTGACCATCGCCCAGGACCTGATCACGGTCCCGGTCCCCACGCGTCACCAGTAGGACCACCAGCAACAGCAGCACCAGTAAAAGCAACAGCACCACACGCGTTAGTGAGACACCCGTGCACCTCCCCAAAGCAGAACTCCACCTCCACATCGAAGGAACCCTCGAACCCGAGCTGGCCTTCGAGCTCGCCGCCCGCAACGGCGTGCGGCTGCCCTACGCGGACACCGAGGAGCTGCGCACCGCCTACCTCTTCGACGATCTGCAGAGCTTCCTCGACCTGTACTACGCGCTGATGGCGGTGTTGCGGACCGAGGACGACTTCACCGAGCTCGCCGACGCCTACCTCGCCCGCGCCTCGGCCCAGGGCGTGCGGCACGCGGAGATCTTCTTCGACCCGCAGGCGCACACCGCGCGCGGCGTCCCGATCGGGACGGTCGTCGAAGGGCTCGGCCGGGCGCTGGAGCGCAGCGAGGAGAAGCACGGCGTCTCCACCCAGCTGATCATGTGCTTCCTGCGCGACCGGCCCGCCGAATCGGCGCTGGAGACCCTCCAGGCCGCCAAGCCGCATCTGCACCGCATCAGCGCGATCGGCCTGGACTCCGCCGAGGTCGGCCACCCGCCGGCCAAGTTCCGCGAGGTGTACGCCGAGGCCGAGGCGCTCGGACTGCGCAAGGTCGCGCACGCCGGCGAGGAGGGCCCGCCCGCCTACATCCGGGAGGCCCTGGACGTGCTCGGGGTGGAGCGCATCGACCACGGGCTGCGCTGCATGGAGGACCCGGAGCTGGTGGAGCGGCTGGTCGCGGACCGGGTGCCGCTCACCCTGTGCCCGCTGTCCAACGTACGGCTGCGGGCCATCGACACCCTGGAGGAGCACCCGTTGCGGGCCATGATGGACGCCGGGCTGCTCTGCACGGTGAACTCCGACGACCCCGCCTACTTCGGCGGGTACGTCGGGGACACCTTCCACGCCGTGCACGAGGCGCTCGGCCTGGAGCGCGAACAGCTGCGCACCCTGGCCCGCAACTCCTTCGAGGCGGCCTTCCTCGACCACGACGAGGAGCGCCGGGCGCGCTACCTGTCCGAGGTCGAGGCGTACGCGTTCGACTGACCGTCCCCGCCCGCCGGGCCTGCCGTCCGGAACGCGCTCCGGACCAGGCGCCTGCGGCGCAGCTCGGGCAGGCTGAGTTCCGTGACGGCCTGCTCGGGCGCGCCGAGCCTCGGCACGGCGCCGGGCACCGCACCGGTGGTGACGGCGAGCAGGGCCGCCGGAGCACCGCCCCTGCGTCGCACCGATCCAGGCACCAGCGGACGGCCACCGGTGTGCAGCGCGACGGCCGTCACCGGGACCGCGACCAGCAGGGTCACCGCGCCCAGGACCAGCCCCATCACCCGGTAGCCGGACGTCTCGGACAGCACGCTGCCGAGCAGCGGCCCGCAGGCCACGCCCACCGACGAGGCGGAGCCCGCGAGGACCGCCCAGCGGCCGCGGACGTCCAGTGACGCGGCCAGACCGATCAGGTAGGAGAGGACCACCGGGTAGAAGGTGTTCCACACGATCTCGCCGGTCGCGAACGAGCGGAGGCCGTCCGCGGAGGAGCTGAGCACGATCATCGCCGCGATGATCACGGTGCCCAGCCCGATCGGGACCGCGCGTCCGAGCCGTGCGCCCAGCAGTCCGGCGCCCATCACCCCGAGCAGTCCGGCGCCGAGGGCGACGGCGAAGACCGCTCCTATGGAGACCTCGGAGAGCCCCACCTGAACTATCCCGATGCGGCTGCTGACACCCCAGAGCGCGTTCTGCGCCATCGACCAGACGAGCATGCCGCCCGCCAGCACCAGACCGGAGCGGCGGTGCGGCAGCCGCCCGGCGGCGGGAACGGCGGGACCTGCGGGCACCGCGCCGCCCAGCCGGGACGTGGCGGGCCAGACGAGGAGCGCGGCCAGGGCGATCGAGGCGAACGGCAGCCGGTGCCCGCCGCCCAGGTGAGGGATCGTCAAGTAGAGGACGCCGGCGGTCGCGGAGACGCTGAGCAGCCCCAGGGACGAGGTCCGGTGCGGATCGCGCTGTGCGGCGATGCCCGCCGCGGCGACCGCGGTCGCCGCGCCGGAGCCGAAGCCGCCGACGGCCACGCCCATGACCACCAGCGGTACGGAACCGGCCAGCGCCGCGCAGCCGTAGCCGAGCGCGGCCAGCGTCAGTCCGATCCGCGCGGGTCTGCGCGGCCCGTACGTCTCGACCCGGCCCGCCAGGCAGAACCCGGCACAGGCCGAACTCAGCAGCAGGGCGCTGCCGACCAGCCCGGCCTGGGCGGCGCTGAGGCCCAGATAGACGGAGAGCCTCCCCACGATGGTGGGGAGCAGATATGAGGCGAGGTAACCGGCGGTGAACACGGCAACCAGCGGCCACGCGGCGCGAGGGCGCGAGGACATGGGCGTTCCTGAAGACATGCCAGAAGAGGCGGGAGAAGACAGAGGGGGGTAAGGCGAAAACGCAGAAAACGAAGGAAATGCGAAGAAGTCGACACACTCGTCGGAAAACGCCTCCAACGGTGCTCGCGGGCCAATTTGTATCAAGCGCTCCCGGCCGACGGAAAGTCGCCTCGCTGTGATCTAAGACACTTATGTGTTTGCCGCGTTTATATGCGGGTAGCGGTGCATGTTTATGCAGGTCAGGCTCTGTATGAACAGACTCGGCGTGGACCCCCCGAACGGCGGAGTGAATCGGGCACACTGGCCGGAACTGCCACGACCGGGGAGTGCAAGGTGAGCACTGGGATGCCAGGAATCGACCCACTGGACGGACTGCGCGCGCCGCAGGACCCGGACTGCGACGTCTTCCTCACCGGCACGGTCTTCCTCGACATCATCTTCACCGGCCTGGACAGCGCCCCCGTGCGCGGCACCGAGTCCTGGGCGCGCGGCATGGGCTCCAGTCCCGGCGGGGTCGCCAACATGGCCACCGCGCTGGCCCGGCTCGGCCTGCACACCTCACTGGCGGCGGCCTTCGGCGACGACCACTACGGCGAGTACTGCTGGGACGCCCTGGAGCAGGGCGAGGGCATCGACCTCTCGATGTCGCACACCGTCCGCGGCTGGCACTCCCCGGTGACCGTCTCCATGGCGTACGAGGGCGAGCGCACGATGGTCTCGCACGGCCACGAGGCCCCGCCGCCCGCCGCACCGGGCCCGGCCGTCACCGCCGCCTTCCCGCAGTGCCCGCCCCTGGCCCGTGCGGCCGTCGCCTCGCTCGTCCCGGGCCGCAGCGAGCCGTGGGTCGCCGCCGCCGCCCGCAGCGGCGCCAAGGTCTTCGCCGATGTCGGCTGGGACGAGACGGGCCGCTGGGACCTGGCGGGGCTGACCGACCTGTCGCACTGCCAGGCGTTCCTGCCCAACGCGCAGGAGGCCATGCGCTACACCCGCACCGACTGCCCCCGCGCCGCCGCGCACGCCCTCGCCGAGCACGTACCGCTCGCCGTCGTCACCCTCGGTGCCGAGGGCGCCTACGCGGTCGACTCGGCCACCGGCACCGCCGCCGAGGTCCCCGCGATCGCCGTCGAGGCGCTCGACCCGACCGGCGCGGGCGACGTCTTCGTCGCGGGGTTCGTCACCGGCACCCTGGCCAACTGGCCGCTCGCCGACCGGCTCGCCTTCGCCGGGCTCACCGCCGCCCTCTCCGTGCAGGAGTTCGGCGGCTCGCTCTCGGCCCCCGGCTGGGCCGAGATCGCCGCCTGGTGGCAGCAGGTCCGCACCTGCGCCGACCAGGACCCGGCGGCGCTCCAGCGCTACGCGTTCCTCCAGGACCTGCTGCCGGCGACGGCCCGCCACTGGCCGCTGCGCCGGGCCGTACCGACGATCGGCTTCCGGCCGTGACCGGACGAGCCGCGTTCCGCCCGCGAAAACCTCTCGGTGTTGTCGTGGTGGAGTCGTAGGCTTGGTACTCCAGAGGTTGTCGAGCAGCGAGAACCCTGCAACGGGAGGTATGCGCAGGCCCGAGGGCCGGCCCATGACTCAGACACCAACACAGCCGCAGGCGCGTGCCCAGATCAGGATTCCGGCCGCACACCCCATGGTGATGCTCCTGGGATCGGGCGACTCGCTGCTGCGCGTGATCGAAGCGGCGTTCCCGGCAGCCGACATCCACGTCCGGGGCAACGAGATCAGCGCAACGGGGAACGCGGCGGAAATCGCCCTGATCCAGCGCCTGTTCGACGAGATGGTGCTGGTGCTCCGCACCGGTCAGCCGATGACGGAGGACGCTGTGGAACGTTCGATCGCGATGCTCAGAGCCAGTGACAACGGCCAGGCGGACGGCGCGGAGACCCCGGCCGAGGTGCTCACCCAGAACATCCTCTCCAGCCGGGGCCGCACGATCCGCCCCAAGACCCTCAACCAGAAGCGCTACGTCGACGCGATCGACAAGCACACGATCGTGTTCGGCATCGGCCCCGCCGGTACCGGCAAGACGTACCTCGCCATGGCCAAGGCGGTCCAGGCCCTGCAGTCCAAGCAGGTCAGCCGGATCATCCTGACCCGGCCCGCGGTCGAGGCGGGCGAGCGGCTCGGCTTCCTGCCCGGCACCCTCTTCGACAAGATCGACCCGTACCTGCGCCCGCTCTACGACGCGCTGCACGACATGCTCGACCCCGACTCGATCCCGCGCCTGATGGCGGCGGGCACGATCGAGGTCGCGCCGCTGGCCTACATGAGGGGCCGCACCCTCAATGACGCCTTCATCATCCTGGACGAGGCGCAGAACACCAGCGCCGAGCAGATGAAGATGTTCCTGACCCGCCTCGGCTTCGACTCGAAGATCGTCGTCACCGGTGACGTGACCCAGGTCGACCTGCCGAACGGGACCAAGAGCGGTCTGCGCCAGGTGCAGGACATCCTGGAGGGCATCGACGACGTGCACTTCTCCCGGCTCACCTCCCAGGATGTCGTCCGGCACAAGCTCGTCGGCCGTATCGTCGACGCGTACGAGAAGTACGACAGCCAAGGCGAGCAGAACGGCCCGGCCGGCAAGGGCCGGGACCGTCACAACGGGAAGCAGTAACAGCGCACCATGTCGATCGACGTCAACAACGAGTCCGGAACCGAGGTCGACGAGCAGGCGATCCTCGACATCGCCCGCTACGCACTCGCCCGGATGCGGATCCACCCGCTCTCCGAGCTCTCGGTGATCGTGGTGGACACCGACGCCATGGAACAGCTCCACATCCAGTGGATGGATCTGACGGGTCCGACCGATGTCATGTCCTTCCCGATGGACGAGCTGCGTCCGCCGGCCAAGGACGACGAGGAGCCCCCGCAGGGGCTCCTCGGTGACATCGTGCTCTGCCCGGAGGTCGCCAAGAAGCAGGGCGAGGACGCCGAGACGCAGCACTCCATGGACGAGGAGCTCCAGCTCCTCACCGTCCACGGGGTGCTGCACCTGCTCGGCTACGACCACGAGGAGCCGGACGAGAAGGCCGAGATGTTCGGCCTCCAGGCGGCGATCGTGGACGGCTGGCGCGGTGAGCGCGGCATCACCGGCCCGTCGCCCGCCCCCACCGTCTCGTGAGCCTGCCTCTCGTCCTCGGGGCTGTGGTGCTGGTCGTCGTCGGCTGGCTGGCGGCCTGCGCCGAGGCGGGTATCGCGCGGACGTCGAGTTTCCGGGCCGCCGAGGCGGTCCGCTCGGGCCGGCGCGGCAGCGAGAAGCTGGAACAGGTCGCGGCCGACCCCACGCGCTATCTCAACGTCGCCCTGCTGGTACGGGTCGCCTGTGAGATGTCGGCCGGGGTGCTGGTCACCTACGCCTGCCTCAAGGAACTCCCGGAGACCTGGGAGGCGCTGGCCGTCGCCATGGGGGTGATGGTCCTCGTCTCCTACGTCGCCATCGGGGTCTCGCCGCGCACCATCGGCCGCCAGCACCCGCTGAACACGGCCACGGCGGCGGCCTACGTCCTGCTTCCGCTGGCCAGGATCATGGGCCCGATCCCGCAGCTGCTCATCCTCATCGGCAACGCGCTGACGCCGGGCAAGGGGTTCCGCAAGGGGCCGTTCGCCAGCGAGGCCGAACTGCGGGCGATGGTCGACCTCGCGGAGCAGGAGTCGCTGATCGAGGACGAGGAGCGCCGCATGGTGCACTCCGTCTTCGAACTCGGTGACACCCTCGTGCGCGAGGTGATGGTGCCGCGCACCGACCTGGTCTGCATCGAGCGCTACAAGACCATCCGCCAGGCCCTCACCCTCGCGCTGCGCTCCGGCTTCTCGCGGATCCCGGTCACCGGGGAGAACGAGGACGACATCGTCGGGATCGTCTACCTCAAGGACCTGGTCCGCAAGACGCACATCAACCGGGAATCGGAGGCCGACCTGGTCTCCACGGCGATGCGCCCCGCGGCGTTCGTGCCCGACACGAAGAACGCCGGCGACCTGCTGCGCGAGATGCAGCAGGACCGCAGCCACGTCGCGGTCGTCATCGACGAGTACGGCGGTACGGCGGGCATCGTCACCATCGAGGACATCCTGGAGGAGATCGTCGGCGAGATCACCGACGAGTACGACCGCGAACTCCCGCCGGTCCAAGAGCTGGAGAACGGCTGCTTCCGGGTGACCGCGCGCCTCGACATCGGAGACCTCGGCGGGCTGTTCGGCCTCGACGAGTACGACGACGAGGACGTGGAGACCGTCGGCGGGCTGCTCGCGAAGGCGCTGGGCCGGGTGCCGATCGCCGGTGCGTCCTCCCAGGTGGAGCTGCCCGACGGGCGACGGCTGCTGCTGACCGCCGAGTCCCCGGCGGGCCGCCGGAACAAGATCGTCACGGTGCTGGTGGAGCCGGTGGCTCCGCCCGAGGAGGAGGCGGCGGCATGACTCCGAAGGAGCTGAGGGCGTTCTGCCTCGGGTTCAACGCGAGTACCGAGGAGTTCCCGTTCGGGCCGGAGGCGTCCGTCTTCAAGGTGCTCGGCAAGATGTTCGCGCTGAGCTCCCTGGACGCGCGGCCGCTGACGGTGAACCTCAAGTGCGACCCCGACGACGCGGTGCGGCTCCGGGAGGAGTACGAGGCCGTGGCGCCGGGGTGGCACATGAACAAGCGGCACTGGAACACGGTGACGGTGTCGGGGCTGCCGGCCGCGAAGGTGCGTGAGCTGATCGAGGACAGCTACGACCTGGTGGTCGCGGGGCTGCCCCGGGCGGAGCGGTTGCGGCTGGACCGGGCGTAGGGCCGGGGGTTCGGGGGCGGTGCCCCCGGGCCCCCGCTCCTCAATCGCCGGAGGGGCCTGCAATGCCCGCGCGGCTTTAATCGCCGGCGAGGCGTCAGTTGCCCGCCCGGTCCGCATTGCGCGTGCGGCTCGAGAGGCCCGCGGCCACCACTGCCGCCGCGACGATGAGCAGGACCGCGGCGGCCGCCACCACGGTCCGGACCCCGTCCAGCAGTGAGCTCCGGGCGGTCGCGACCACGCCGAGCAGCGGGATGCCGATCGTGAGGCCCACCTGCTGGGTCGTGGTGACCAGGCCCGTCGCCAGGCCCTGCTCCTCGTTCGGCACGCCCGAGGTGACGGTCAGCCCGTACGCGATGATCGCGCCCAGGTGGCACACGCTGGCCAGTGAGACCGCGAGGGTCGCCAGCCAGACGCCCGAGTCCGCGCCGAGCCCCAGCAGTGCCGCGATGAACAGCCCCTGGCCCAGCAGCGAGAAGGACAGGGTCCGCCGGGCACCGATCCGGCCGATCACCTTCGGGGCGTACACCCCGGCCGCCACCGACGCGATGCCCTGCACCCCGAAGACCAGCCCGGTCCCGAACGCCGACAGGCCGAGCACTTCCTGGAGGTACAGGGTCAGCACGAACACGACGGTGGTCATCATCGAGAAGGTGAGCAGCCCGCCCAGATTGCCGAAGGCCACCGTGCGGCGGCGGAGCATCGGCAGCGAGACCAGGGGGGCCGGGGTACGCGACTCGACGACCGCGAAGGCGGCGAGCAGGGCGATGCCGGCCACCAGTGACACCTGCACGTCCGTGCGCCCGAACCCGTGCTCGGCGGCCGTGGAAAGGGCGTAGATCAGGGCGAGGAGCCCGCCGGTGACCGTCGCCGCACCAGGGATGTCGAGCCTCGGCCGGTCGGGCGTACGGGACTCGGTGAGCAGCGCGGGGGCCGTCGCGAGCACCGCCACCGCGGCCACCGTCAGCAGCCCCATCGTGGAGCGCCAGCCCAGGGTGTCGGTGAGGGTCCCGCCGGCCACCATGCCGACGGTGAAGCCGAGGGAGAGCAGTGTGCCGCTGATGCCGAGCGCGCGGTCGCGCAGCGGCCCCTCCGGGAAGGTGGTCGTGAGCAGGGACATCCCGGTCGGCACGATCACCGCGGCACCGAGGCCCTGGAGCGCCCGGCCGGTGAGGAAGACGGCCGGGTTCCAGGCGAGGGTGGCCAGCAGCGAGGCGGCCCCGAACACGGCGAGACCGGTGAGGAACATCCGGCGGCGTCCGTAGAGGTCGGCGATCCGGCCGAACAGGAGCAGGAAGCCGCCGGACGGCAGCGCGAAAGCGGTGATCGCCCACTGCAGACCGGACCGGCTGAGGCCGAGGTCGTCACCGAGGACGGGCAGCGCCACGTTCAGTACGGAGAAGTCGAGCGACACCATGAACTGGGCGGCGCACAGGACGAGGAGGACCAGCCGGGCCCGGCCGGAGAGCCGGTCCTGGGCAGGGGGAGTGGGAGCGGGAGGGATGACAGCTTCTTGAGCCGGGGGATGGATCGCCATGCCCATGAGCCTGCGGCCGCCGGAATATCCGTGGGGAGCGGGAACTTATCCTGTTGGCCGCACCACCAGGCAGCGGGCCCGGACACCAGGGGGAGCACGTGGGCACACCGGCCCGGACCATGGCCGACAGGGGCAAGGCGCACCGTCTCGGCGAGCTGCGGGAGTTCCTGATGAGCCGGCGGGCGCGGGTCAGCCCGTCCGACGCGGGCCTCCCGGACGGCGGTGCCAGGCGCCGCACCCCGGGGCTGCGCCGCGAGGAGGTCGCCGTCCTCGCCGGAGTGGGCGTCTCCTGGTACCAGTGGCTGGAGCAGGGCCGGGACATCACCGTGTCGCCGCAGGTGCTGGACTCGGTGGCGCGGGTGCTGCGGCTCAGCAGCGCCGAACGCCGTCACCTCTACGTGCTCGCCGGACTCAACCCGCCCGCCGCGCAGGTCGACCCGGCCCATGCGGACATGTGCGACGGGCTGCAGCGGCTGCTGGACCGCTGGATGCCCTTCCCGGCCCACATCATGGACGCGTACTGGAACGTCATCCTGTACAACGACGCGGCCGCGACGGTGATGGGGATGGGACCGGGCCGGACGCAGAACTGCGTGATCGACTTCTTCACCGACCCGGTCCACCGCGCCCGGCGCAAGGACTGGGAGGAGATCGCGGCGCAGGTCGTCGCCCAGTTCCGGGCCGCCTGTTCCGAATGCCCGGACGACGAGGGGTTCCGGGAGATCGTGGCCGAGGCGCGTGAGCGCAGCCCCGAGTTCGCCGAGCTCTGGGAGCGGCGGGACATCGCGCCCGGCGGTCAGATGCGCAAGGAGCTGCAGCATCCGGTGGTGGGCTCGCTGGTCGTGGAGGCCACCCAGCTGCGCATCCCGGCCCGCCCGGACCTGGTGATCGTGCTGCACAACCCGTGGCCGGGCACCGGCACCGAGGAGAAGTTCCGCCTGCTGGCCTCCCCGGAGGGCCGCCGGGGCATGATGCACCAGGTCCAGGCCCAGGGCTGAGCGGGCCGGGCGCCCCGGTGCCGCGCACCCGGCCCCCGGCTTCGTATGCTCGGCACATGAGCGATAGCACCGAACTCGGCGCCGAGGACCGCAAGATCGTCACGCTGGCGCGCAGCGCCCGCGCCCGCAACGGAGTGCCGGAGGGCGCGGCCGTACGGGACGAGACCGGACGCACGTACGTGGCGGGCACGGTGGAGCTGGAGTCGCTGCGCCTCAGCGCGCTGCGGACGGCCGTCGCCATGGCCGTGGCGAGCGGCGCCACCTCGCTGGAGGCGGCCGCGGTCGTCTCCGAGGCCGAGGAGCCCTCGCCGGAGGACCGGGCCGCGGTACGGGACCTGGGAGGGGCCGGAACGCCGGTGCTGCTCGCCGGTCCGGACGGGGTGCTGCGGCTCACCGTGACGGCGGGCTGACCTTCGCAGGACCGGCACTTCGTGTGCGAACGCCCGGCGTCCCATCGGCGCCGGGCGTTCGCACACGAAGTGCGGGAAACATGGATCTTGACACCATCTGATGGTCCATCAGTCAGCGCATTTCGATCCCATTGACTTCTTTTCGGCCCCAGTCATCAATGGCCCCCTGCCGGCGCGGAAGAGCCGCCGCGCCGCACATTTCGCAGGAGGGGGCTCCATGAGTCCAGCCGTTCGAAGATCCGACAGCCCGGGAACGCGGCGCCGAAGCCGCTGGGCCGCCGCGCTGGGGGTGGGCGCGCTCGTCGTCACCGGGGGAGGGCTGCTCGCAGGCCCCGCCCAGGCCATGGCGACGGCCTCCGTCGCGGTGGACTTCCCGACCCACTGCATCCCGCCCGCCATCGCCGGGATCCCGCCGATCGACGGGACGACGTCCGCGCAGATCAGCGTCGACAACGCGGCCCCGAAGGTCGGCGAGACGGTCACGGTGACGTACAAGGTCGTCAAACCGGCCGCGAGCAATCCGGTCGATCTGGCGCTGCCCGCCGACATCATGACGCCGACCGGCAAGGTCACCGTCGCCGGAGCGCAGTCCGCCGACATCACGGTGGCCGGCCCGAAGAAGAACGACCCGGTGCCCGGCAAGGGCGAATTCCCGTCGTTCTCCATGACCGGCACCTTCACGGTCACCGCGCCCGGCCAGATCACGCTGTCGCCCGGCAACTACAACATCCACACCAGCTACATCATGGAGCTGGACACGCCCTGCACGGTCACCGATCCGCCCGCGCCCGTCTCCCAGACGATCATCGCGACGGACGGCGGCGGCCAGGTCAACGAACGCGCCATCCAGCTCGCCGCGGCCTCCGGCGCTGCCGGTGACCAGGTCGGCGTGACCGGGTCGAAGTTCACCCCGGGCGCCTCCGTCACCCTCGCGGGCCGGGCCGGGGACGCCCCGACCGGCGACACGGCGACGGCCACCGCCGACGGCTCGGGCGCCTTCACCGGACAGCTCACCGTCAACGACCCGGCGACCACCGGGATCGTCGCCTACGAGGGCGCGGCCTGGGACGCCGCCAAGGGCGCGGGCCCCCAGGCCTACACCGTCACCGGCGGCGGGGAGACACCGGACGGCAGCCAGCGGCTGACCTCGACCGTCAAGGCGGGCACGCTCTCCATGACGCAGGCCGGGGACTCCGTCGAACTCTCGGCGGTCGACTTCGGCAAGGGCGGCGCATCCACCGGCGCCCTGCGGACGGTGACGGTCAAGGACTTCCGAGGCGGCCCCGCAGGCTGGTCGCTGACCGGCAAGGTCACCGACTTCAAGGGCCCGGCCGGTGCCACCATCGGCGCCTCCGCGCTCGGCTGGAGCCCGGCCTGCGCGGCGAAGGCCGGCAGCCCGAGCACCTGCGCGGCGGGTTCCGAGGGTCCGGTCGGCAGCGCGGGAGCCACCCTGGCCTCCACGCCGAACGGCGCCTTCACCGGCGGCGAGTTCACCGTCGACGCCGGGCTGTCGCTGGACGTGCCGGCGTACTCCGCGACCGGCGCCTACTCCGGAGTGCTCACACTCACCCTGACGTGAGCCCGTGAGCAGTGATCCACCGGTGGGCCGGGCGCGCACCCGGCCGGTCCACCCACCCCGCCAACGCGTGCACCCTGGGGGCCCGCACCGTGCGCAAGCTGTCCGTTCTCCTGTCGTCCCTGCTGTCCACCGCCCTGCTCCTGCTGGGCGCCCCCGCGGCCGGTGCCGCCGACAACGGCAGCTGGTCGGTCTTCCCGGCCACCACCGCCACCGGCACCCGGCCGTACTTCTACCTCTCGGCCGACCCCGGAGCCACCCTCACCGACAAGGTCACCGTCAAGAACAAGACCGCCGACCCGCTGACCTTCCGGCTGTACGCGGCCGACGCGTACAACACCGAACGCGACGGCGGGTTCGCGGTCCGCGCGCAGAACGAGAAACAGCGCTCCGTCGGCGCCTGGGCCACCACCGACCGCGACCGGGTCACGGTCAAACCGCACGGCTCGGTCACCGTACCCGTCACGATCAAGGTCCCCGAGGACGCCGAACCGGGCGACCACCCCGGCGCCCTCGTCGCCCTGGACGAGCGCATCGACCCCGCGGACGCGGGCGCGGTGGCCGTCGGCATCCAGAAGGCCGTCGGCGCCCGCATCTACCTGCGGATCAACGGCCCGACGATGCCCGCGCTCTCCGTCGACGACGTCCGCGTCGAGCACACCCAGCCACTGGTCCCGGGCACCGGGAAGTCCCGCGCCGTCATCTCGTACACGCTGCACAACCGGGGCAACGTCACCCTCAGCCCCAAGGTCGCGCTCAAGGCCGAGGGCCTGTTCGGCCGCACCCTGCTCGCCCGTGACCTGAAACGGATTCCGGCCGAGCTGCTGCCCCGCCAGGAGGTCCGGCTCACCGAGGAGTGGAAGGGCGCGCCGCAGCTGGAGTGGGGCGAGGTCAGGCTGACCGCCAGCGCCCGCGACACCCGCGAGTCCGCCGCCGCCGGGTACTTCGCGCTGCCCTGGCTGGTCGCCGGGGTGCTGCTGGTGGTCCTCGCCGGGGGCGCGGGACTGTGGATACGGGCCCGCCGCAGCCGTCGCCGCACGGCCTGAGACGAGGGCCCCGGCGCCGCCGCCGGCCGTAGTGGTGCGGCAGTGCCGCCGGGATCGGGGACAATGGGCGCCATGAGCGCTCGACCTAACCCAGAAGCTGCTGCGCCGCAGGCAGAGAACACCGCCCCGCACCGGGCCGGCTTCGCCTGCTTCGTGGGCCGTCCCAACGCGGGCAAGTCCACCCTTACGAACGCTCTGGTCGGCCAGAAGGTGGCGATCACGTCCAACCGGCCACAGACCACCCGGCACACCGTGCGCGGCATCGTGCACCGGCCGGACGCGCAGCTGATCCTGGTCGACACCCCCGGCCTCCACAAGCCGCGCACCCTGCTGGGCGAGCGTCTCAACGACGTCGTACGCACCACCTGGGCGGAGGTCGACGTGATCGGCTTCTGCCTGCCCGCCGACCAGAAGCTCGGCCCCGGTGACAAGTACATCGTCAAGGAACTCGCGGGCATCAAGAAGACGCCCAAGATCGCGATCATCACCAAGTCCGACCTGGTCGAGTCCAAGCAGCTCGCCGAACAGCTGCTGGCCGTCTCCCGCCTCGGCGAGGAGCTCGGCTTCGAGTGGGCGGAGATCATCCCGGTCTCGGCCGTCAAGGACGACCAGGTCGGCCTGCTCGCCGACCTGATCGCCCCGCTGCTCCCCGAGAGCCCGCCGCTCTACCCCGAGGGCGACCTCACGGACGAGCCCGAGATGGTCATGGTCGCGGAGCTGATCCGGGAGGCCGCGCTCGAAGGCGTACGCGACGAGCTGCCGCACTCCATCGCGGTCGTCGTCGAGGAGATGCTGCCGCGCGAGGACCGTCCGGCGGACAAGCCACTGCTCGACATCCACGCCAACGTCTACATCGAGCGGCCCAGCCAGAAGGGCATCATCATCGGCCCGAAGGGCAAGCGGCTCAAGGACGTCGGCACCAAGTCCCGCAAGCACATCGAGGCCCTGCTCGGCACGCCGGTCTTCCTCGACCTGCACGTGAAGGTCGCCAAGGACTGGCAGCGCGATCCGAAGCAGCTGCGCAAGCTGGGGTTCTGACCGCGAGCACGCACCGACGGCCGGCGGCCGGCGCAGCCGTGCGAAGCCGCTGAGGCCCCCGGGCCGAAGGGTGCGAGGACGGCCGTGGGAGTGGGCCCGAAGCAGCTGCGCAAGCTGGGATTCCGACGTCCGCAGGCCCTCAGCCGTGCGCCGGTCTCACGCGCCCTCCTTCAGGACGCGTGAGACCAGTGAGCGCTGGGCGTCGGTCAGCCGGGGGTCCGCGCAGTGCACCGTCCGGTCGCCGACCGTGATCCGGTAGCCGAAGCCGTCCGGAACCCCGGCCGGCGGGGTGTCCCGGCCGCCGGTGAGTGCCGATTCGGCCAGGGCCTCCCATTCACGGGCGTCGGCCCGGCCCGAGGTGTCGATCTCGCGGTGGCGTGCGATACCGGCGAAGCCGCCGGTCCTGCTCACCTGGATCCGCATAACGGTGTCCTTCCCCTGCGGACGGGCCCTGTCTGCCGCCTACGCGGTCGGTACGCCCACCTCCGACCAGGCCTTGAGGACCGCCTCCACCTCGTCGCCCGCACCGAAGCGGCTGCGGGCCGCCGCGACGGTCAGCCGGGCGAAGGCCGCGAAGTCGGCGTCCACCGCCAGTTCACCACCCGTGAGGACATCGAACCAGAGCTGTCCGGCCTTCTCCCAGGAACTGCCGCCGAGCGCGGTCGCCAGCAGGTAGAACGCCCGGTTCGGGATGCCGGAGTTGAGGTGCACACCGCCGTTGTCGTCGCCGGTGTGGATGTAGTCGTCCATGGACGCGGGCTGCGGGTCCTTGCCGAGCACGTCGTCGTCGTACGCGGTGCCGGGCGCCTTCATCGAGCGCAGCGCCACGCCCTGGACGCGGGGTGCCAGCAGGCCCGCGCCGATCAGCCAGTCGGCCTGCTCGGCGGTCTGGTTCAGCGAGTACTGCTTGACCAGTGAGCCGAACACGTCCGAGACGGACTCGTTGAGCGCACCGGACTGGCCGTAGTAGCTCAGGTTGGCCGTGTACTGGGTCAGACCGTGTGCCAGCTCGTGGGCGATGACGTCGATGGCGACGGTGAAGTCGAGGAAGATCTCCCCGTCCCCGTCGCCGAACACCATCTGCTCGCCGTCGAAGAAGGCGTTGTTGTACTTCTCGTCGTAGTGCACGGAGCCGATGAGCGGCAGGCCCTTGCCGTCGATCGAACGCCGCCCGTAGGCCTTGAGCAGCAGTTCGAAGGTGGCGCCGAGGCCTGCGTAGGCGCGGTTGACGCTGGCGTCGCCCGTGGGGTCCTCGCCCTCGGCGCGGACCTTGGTGCCGGGCAGCTCGGTGCCGTGCCGGCAGTCGTAGAGGGTGCGGTCGGGTTTGCCGGAGCGGTCGTCCTCGGGGGCCGGGGCGACGCGCGGCGGGACGGGGGTCGTCACCTGGCGGCGGGTGCGCCGGGCGGCGTCGGCCTCCAGGGTGCGGCGGGCCGGGCCCGCCAGGACGGGATCGTCGGACTGGGACAGCTTGTCGAGGACGTGGGGCGGCACGATGGTGCAGAAGACGGGGTGGAACCCGTGCTGAGTTCGAGGCTGCATGTATTCGACTGTGGCAGCGTGTGATCGTCCTGTCACTGGTTGCCACCAGGATTGACGAAATAGAGTGATCGATCACTGTTCACCCGTTACCGGCGTCCGGTCCCGCATACTGATACGGCACAGACGCCTCGGGCGTCGCTCGGCTAGTCTCTTCGCATCATGCGTTTCGGGCTGCTTCTTCTTAGCTGCCGCGGCGAGGGTCTGTAGTCGTAGGCCGACCCCCTCCCCGCGGAGTCTTGTGTTGCAGCGACACAGTCGGCCTCCCCTTGCCGGACCCCGAGGAGCCCTACGCCATGACCGCAGTCAATCCCGCTCAGACTCCCCTCGAGAACGCCGTCGGCCGCCCCACGCCGATCACCAACACCACGGGCCTGCAGAAGCCGTCCGGGATGCCGATCAACAAGTACGGGCAGTACGAGGCCGTCGACATCCCCGACCGCACCTGGCCGGACAAGCGCGTCACGGTCGCACCCCGCTGGCTCTCCACGGACCTGCGTGACGGGAACCAGGCGCTGATCGACCCGATGTCGCCGGCCCGCAAGCGCGAGATGTTCGACCTGCTGGTGCGCATGGGCTACAAGGAGATCGAGGTCGGCTTCCCGTCCTCCGGCGAGACCGACTTCGCGTTCGTCCGCTCCATCATCGAAGAGGGCGCGATCCCCGAGGACGTGACGATCTCCGTCCTGACGCAGGCCCGCGAGGAACTGATCGAGCGCACCGTGGAATCGCTGCGCGGCGCCCACCGCGCCACCGTCCACCTGTACAACGCGACCGCCCCCACCTTCCGCCGCGTGGTCTTCCGGGGCTCCAAGGAACAGGTCAAGCAGATCGCCGTGGACGGCACCCGGCTGGTCATGGAGTACGCCGAGAAGATCCTGGGCGAGGAGACGATCTTCGGCTACCAGTACAGCCCGGAGATCTTCACCGACACCGAGCTGGACTTCGCCCTGGAGGTCTGCGAGGCGGTCTGTGACGTCTGGCAGCCCGAGGCGGGCCGCGAGATCATCCTCAACCTGCCCGCCACCGTGGAGCGTTCGACGCCGTCCACGCACGCCGACCGGTTCGAGTGGATGTCGCGCAACCTGTCGCGCCGCGAGTTCGTCTGCCTGTCCGTCCACCCGCACAACGACCGGGGCACCGCCGTCGCCGCCGCCGAACTGGCCCTGATGGCAGGCGCCGACCGGATCGAGGGCTGCCTGTTCGGCCAGGGCGAGCGCACCGGCAACGTCGACCTGGTGACGCTGGGCATGAACCTCTTCTCGCAGGGCGTCGACCCGCAGATCGACTTCTCGCAGATCGACGAGATCCGCCGCACCAGCGAGTACTGCAACCAGATGGAGGTCCACCCGCGCCACCCCTACGCGGGCGACCTGGTCTACACCGCCTTCTCCGGCTCCCACCAGGACGCCATCAAGAAGGGCTTCGACGCCATGGAGGCCGACGCGGCCGCCCAGGGCAAGACGGTGGACGAGATCGAGTGGGCGGTGCCCTACCTGCCGATCGACCCGAAGGACGTCGGCCGCAGCTACGAGGCGGTCATCCGGGTCAACTCCCAGTCGGGCAAGGGCGGAATCGCCTACGTCCTGAAGAACGACCACAAGCTGGACCTGCCGCGCCGGATGCAGATCGAGTACTCCCGGATCATTCAGGCCAAGACCGACGCCGAGGGCGGCGAGGTCACGCCGGCGCAGATCTGGAGCACGTTCCAGGACGAGTACCTGCCCAACCCCGAGAACACCGCGGCCCAGTGGGGGCGCGTACAGATCCGTTCCGGCCAGACGACGACCGGCTCGGACGGCCAGGACACGATCACCGTCGAGGCGACGGTGGACGGCGCGGACACCGTGCTCACCGGCACCGGAAACGGTCCGATCTCGGCGTTCTTCGAGGCGCTGCAGGCCATCGGCATCGATGCCCGGCTGCTGGACTACACCGAGCACACCATGAGCGAGGGCGCGAGCGCGCAGGCCGCCTCGTACATCGAGTGCGCGATCGACGGAAAGGTCCTGTGGGGCATCGGCATCGACGCCAACACCACCCGGGCCTCGCTGAAGGCGGTCGTCTCGGCCGTCAACCGCGCCACCCGCTGACCCCGCGCCCGCCCGAAAGGGCATGAATCCACACGGTCCGCGAACCCCGTCCCCCGCACCCGGGGGGCGGGGTTCGGCCATCTCGGAGCGGTTGTGACGGGCGAGGTGCTGACGCCGCTTCGTGGATGTGGTTAACATCACGTCCAACACGGCAATGTTGCCGTGGGGGTACCTCCCGTGTCCGCAGGGCTACGGGGGAGTTACGGAGGTGTGCGACGTGCGGTCAGCCCTGGGACAACGCGCAACGAAGCTGCGTATCTGCGGCATCCGCACGATGTGGGACACCGTCGGGGACGGCGAGTTCTTCTGCACCGGCTGCGGAGGCGACCGCAACTACCGCCGCCTCACCGGACGTCGCCGGTTCACCTTCCTGGGCGTACCGCTGCTGCGGCGCGGCACCGTCGGCCCGGTCGTCGAATGCGCCGCGTGCCACGGCCACTTCGGCACCGACACGCTCGACCACCCCACCACCACCCGGTTCTCCGCGATGCTCAAGGACGGCGTCCACACGGTCGCGCTCGGCGTCCTCGCGGCCGGCGGCACCACCTCCCGCACCGTCCTGGAGACCGCCGTCGCCACCGTGCGCGGCGCCGGGTTCGACGGCTGCACGCAGGAACAGCTCGCCACCGTCGTCGAGGTCCTCTCCGTCGACATCGGCCACGGCTCGGCGTTCGACCCGGCCGCCGAGGCCTGCGGCGCGGCCCTCGCCATCGAGCTCCACGAGGCGCTGGAGCCCCTCGCCCCGCACCTGGCCCCGGCCGGCCGGGAATCGATTCTGCTCCAGGGCGCCAGGATCGCGCTGGCCGACGGCCCGTACAGCCAGGCCGAACGCGAGGTGCTGACCACGGTCGGCGGGGCGCTCCAGCTCCGCGCCGAGGACACCGCCCGGCTGCTCGCCGCCGCGGCCCGTACGCCCTCCTGAACCCGCTCCCGGTCCACCGGCCGCTACTCCCGCGGGAGTAAGCCGGCGCACCGCACCCTCCCCGGCAGTAACGGGGATGTCGGTCTCCGGCGCGACGAACCGGCCCCGGCCCGACGGGAGTCTGGACATGAATCCAGACACCCGGACGGAAGGGGACCCGTATGCGGGCCGCGACGCAGGACACGAGCCCACAGCCACAGCGGCGGACACGGAGCCGGTGGCGCAAGCTGCCCTGGGCGGTCGTCGCGCTCTGGGTCGCCGTCATCGCCATCGCCGGCCCCCTCGCCGGGAAACTCTCGGACGTGCAGGCCAACCACGCGGTCGACTACCTGCCCGCGAGCGCCGACTCCACCCAGGCCGCGAAGATCCAGGAGACCCTGCCCGGCGGCGAGTCCACCGACCTCGTCCTCGTCTACCACCGCGAGGGCGGGCTGACCCCGGCCGACCGGACCACCGCAGCCCGGCAGACCGCCGAGGTGGCCGCCGGCCACCCCCTCACCGCGCCCCCGCGCGCCGTCCCCTCCGAGGACGGGACGACCCTGATGTACCCCGTCTCCACCACCGGGCCCGGCCAGGACGACGACGCCAGGACCGCGTTCGTCGACGAGGTGCGCGAGACCGCGAAGGGCGGCGACGGACTGAGCGTCCTGGTCGGCGGCCCCGGCGCCCTCAACACCGACGCGCAGAAGGTATACGGCTCGCTCGGCGGACCCCTGCTCTACACGACCGTCGCCGTCATCGCGATCCTGCTGATCCTCATCTACCGCAGCCCGCTGCTGTGGCTGGTACCGCTCGTCGTCGCCGGCGTCGCCGACGCCCTGTCGATGGCCGTCGTCTACGGACTCAACCGGGGCTTCGACATCACCGTCACCGGCCAGAGCTCCGCCGTGATGACCATCCTCGTCTTCGGCGCCGGCACCGACTACGCCCTGCTGCTCGTCTCCCGCTACCGGGAGGAGCTGACCCGCCACGCCCGGCCGCAGGAAGCGATGGCGGCAGCGCTGCGCGGCTGCGGCCCGGCCGTCGTGGCCTCCTCGGCGACGGTCGCAGCGGGCCTCCTGTGCCTCCTGGCGGCCGATCTCACCAGCAGCCGCGGAATGGGACCCATCGCCGCTGTCGGGGTGCTGTGCGCCCTCCTGGCCATGCTCACGCTGCTCCCGGCACTCCTGGTACTCCTGGGCCGCCGGGTGTTCTGGCCGATCGTCCCCGCCCACGGCAGCGAACCCGTGCGGCGGCGCTCCCTCCTCGCCGCCGTGGGCAGCTCCGCCGGACGCCGTCCCGTCGCGGTGCTGGTGACCGGCGGGGCACTGCTCGGCGCGCTGTCGCTCGGGGTGTTCAACCTGCCCGGCGACCTCAAACAGGCGGACTCCTTCACCAGCAAGCCGGACTCGGTCGCCGCCATGGAGACACTCGCCGGCGCCTACCCCGGCCGCTCCAGCCAGCCGATCACCGTCCTCGCACCCACCGGCCGGGCCGGCCAGGTGCTGGCCGGAGCCCGCGCCACCGAGGGCGTCGCCTCCGCCGAACGCGGCCGCAGCGGCGGCGGCTGGACCGAACTGTCCGTCGTCGCCAGGGGCGGACCCGAGTCCGCGGCGGAGCGCGACACCGTCAACGCCCTGCGCGCGCACCTGGACGGGGCCCACGTCGGCGGCCCCGGCGCCCAGCAGATGGACCTGGAGCACTCCAGCTCCCGCGACCTGCGCACCGTCGTCCCGCTCGTCCTGCTGTCGGTCCTGATCGTCCTGATCGTCCTGCTGCGCGGCCTCGTCGCCCCGCTGCTGCTGGTCGCGGCCGTCGTCGCCGTCTGGGGCGCCGCGCTCGGCATCGGCGGACTGCTCTTCGAACCGCTCCTCGGACTCAAGGGCACCGACCCCGGACTGCCACTGCTGTCCTTCGTCTTCCTGGTCGCACTCGGCGTCGACTACGGCATCTTCCTGATGCACCGGGTACGCGAGGAGTCCCTGGCCGGCGCCGGGCCGACCGCCGCCGCGCTCACCGCCCTGCGCACCACCGGCGCCGTCATCGCCTCGGCGGGCCTGGTGCTCGCCGCCACCTTCGCCGTCCTGACGAACATGCCGCTGACCGCCCTGGTGGAGATGGGCTTCGTCATCGCCGTCGGTGTGCTCCTCGACACCTTCCTCGTCCGCACCTATCTGGTCACCTCGGCCGCCGTCGCCCTGCAGCGCCGGATGTGGTGGCCGGGAGCGCTCAGCCGCCCGCCCGCCGCCCCCGGGCCGCAGGAACCGGAACTCGTCCGGGCGCCCTGACAGTGCCCCGCCCCGTACCGGAGGATGGCCGCGTGTCCCGAACCACGCGCCGCCGCGAGCGCGTCCTGGCCGTCGTCAACCGCGACCCCATGCACGCGCCGCACAGGACGCGCACCGACGCCCTCATCGCCGTGGGCGCCGGTGCGCTCTCCGCCGCCCTCGCCCTGTTCGGCGGCGGCCGCACACCCGACGCGCTCGGCCTGCTCCTGCTGGCGACCGGCGTGCTCCCGCTCGTGTGGCGGCGGCGCGCACCCGTGCTCGTGGTGGCCGCCATGGTCCCGCTGCTGGCCCTCTACCACGGCCTCGACTACGACCACACGGCCCCGATGCCGCAGACCTGGATCGCGCTCTACACGGTGGCCGTCACCGGCCGCCCGCTGCGGACCCTGCTCACCGGCATCGGCGTGATGGCCGTGATGACGACCGTGGTCGTCGGCATCAGCGCCCACGACGGGCTCGAACTGCTGCGGATCTCCGGCTGGATCGTCGCGGTCCTGTTCTGCGGGGTGGACGTACGCATCTACCGCCAGTACGTCGCCTCGATGCTGGAGCGCGCCGAACGGGCCGAGCGCACCCGGGAGGAGGAGGCCAGGCGGCGGGTCGCCGAGGAACGGCTGCGGATCGCCCGCGACCTGCACGACCTGCTGGCCCACAGCATCACCCTCATCGGCGTGCAGACCTCGGTGGCCTCGCACATCCTCACCGTCGACCCGGACCGGCTCGACCGGAAAGCCATCGCCGCCTCGCTGGACGACATCGCCGGCACCTGCCGGGAGGCCCGCGCCGAACTGCGCACCACCCTCCAGGTACTGCGCGACACCGGGCAGGCCGGCCGCGACGACGCGGACGGGCCGCTGCCCGGCCTGGCCGCCCTGCCCGGCCTCGTACGCGCCGCGGAGGCGGCCGGGGCACGGGTCGACCTCCGGGTGCGCCCGCCCCACGGCCGGCTCGCCCCGGCGACCGGAGCGGCCGCCTACCGGATCGTGCAGGAGTCCCTGACGAACGCGGTACGGCACGCCGGCTCCGGCGTCCGCGTCGGCGTCGTCGTCGAGCCCACCGCCGGCGCCCTGCGCGTCACCGTCACCGACGACGGGACCGGCCCGGTGGACGACGGCTCCCGGCCCGGGTTCGGCATCCTCGCATGCGCGAGCGCGCCCGCAGCACCGGCGGCACCCTGGACGCCGGCCCCCGCCCCGGCGGCGGCTTCGAGGTGTCCGCGCTGCTGCCCTTCCAGAAACAGGAATCGGAGACCCACTCATGATCCGCGTACTGCTCGCCGACGACCAGACGCTCGTCCGCGCCGCGTTCGCGATGCTCGTCGGCTCCGACCCGGACATGGAGGTCGTCGGACAGGCCGCCACCGGCCTCGAAGCGGTCGCGCTCGCCCGATCGGAACGGGCCGACCTGGTCGTCATGGACATCCGGATGCCCGAACTCGACGGCATCGCGGCGACCCGCCGCATCGCCGCCGACGAGGACCTCGCCGGGGTGAAGGTGCTGGTCCTGACCACGTACGACACCGACGAGCACGTCGTGGAAGCGCTGCGCGCGGGCGCCTCCGGCTTCCTGGTCAAGGACACCCGGCCCGCCGACCTGCTCGCCGCCATCAAGACGGTGGCCGCCGGCGAGGCCCTGCTCTCACCCGGCCCGACCGCCCGGCTGATCGCCCGGGTCCTCAGCACCCCCAGCGCGCCGACCGCCTCCGCGACGGGCGGCCCCGAGGCGCTCTCGGACCGCGAACGCCAGGTCCTCGGCCTCGTCGCGCGCGGCCTGAACAACACCGAGATCGCCGAGACCCTCGGCCTCAGCCCGCTCACCGCCAAGACCCACGTCAGCCGGATCATGGGCAGACTCGGCGCCCGCGACCGCGCCCAGCTGGTGATCATCGCGTACGAATCCGGGCTGGTCGTCGCAGCCGGCGGCGGTGCGGCCGGAGACTGAGCCGCCCGGGTCCGGGGGGCGGCCCCGGCGGGCCGCCCGCGTACCGGACAATGGAGCCATGAGCTTGTTCCGGGACGACGGCGTGGTGCTCCGCACGCAGAAGCTGGGCGAGGCCGACCGGATCATCACGATCCTGACCCGCGGCCACGGCCGGGTACGGGCCGTCGCACGCGGCGTGCGACGCACGAAGTCGAAGTTCGGCGCCCGCCTCGAACCGTTCTCCCATGTGGACGTCCAGTTCTTCGCACGCGGCAGCGAACTGATCGGACGCGGCCTGCCGCTCTGCACCCAGAGCGAGACGATCGCCCCCTACGGCGGCGGCATCGTCACCGACTACGGGCGCTACACCGCGGGCACCGCGATGCTGGAGACCGCCGAACGCTTCACCGACCACGAGGGCGAACCCGCCGTCCAGCAGTACCTGCTCCTGGTGGGCGGACTGCGCACGCTCTCCCGGGGGGAACACGACCCCCACCTCATCCTCGACGCCTTCCTGCTGCGCTCCCTCGCCGTCAACGGCTACGCACCCAGCTTCACCGACTGCGCCCGGTGCGGAATGCCCGGACCGAACCGGTTCTTCTCCGTCGCCGCGGGCGGCGTCATATGCGGCGACTGCCGGGTACCGGGCAGCGTCGTACCCTCGGCGGAGGCCGTCACCCTGCTGAGCGCACTGCTCACCGGCGACTGGGAGACGGCGGACGCGTGCGAGGCGCGTCACGCCAGGGAGGGGAGCGGGCTGGTGTCCGCCTATCTGCACTGGCACCTGGAGCGCGGCCTGCGTTCGCTGCGGTACGTGGAAAAGTAGACACAGGGAGACGGAAAAGCCCATGGCAGTACGCGGAATCCTCGGCGGACGCAACCGGCGGGACTACAAGGCCCCGGAGCCGCACCCGTCCGGAGCCGTGCCCCCGAAGATCCCCGGTGAGCTGGTGCCCAAGCACGTCGCCGTGGTGATGGACGGCAACGGCCGCTGGGCCAAGGAGCGCGGTCTGCCGCGCACCGAGGGCCACAAGGTCGGCGAGGGCGTCGTCATGGACGTGCTCAAGGGCTGCATCGAGATGGGCGTCAAGAACCTCTCGCTGTACGCCTTCTCCACCGAGAACTGGAAGCGGTCCCCGGACGAGGTGAAGTTCCTGATGAACTTCAACCGGGACGTCATCCGCCGCCGCCGTGACGAGATGGACGAGCTGGGCATCCGGATCCGCTGGGTCGGCCGCATGCCGAAGCTGTGGAAGTCCGTTGTCCAGGAGCTCCAGGTCGCGCAGGAGCAGACCAAGGACAACGACAAGATGACGCTGTACTTCTGCGTCAACTACGGCGGCCGCGCCGAGATCGCCGACGCCGCACAGCGGATCGCCGAGGACGTCGCGGCCGGGAAGCTCGACCCGTCGAAGGTCAACGAGAAGACCTTCGCGAAGTACACCTACTACCCGGACATGCCGGACGTCGACCTCT
The DNA here is from genome assembly GCF_003751445.1 of Streptomyces sp. 840.1. Taxonomy (NCBI): domain Bacteria; kingdom Bacillati; phylum Actinomycetota; class Actinomycetes; order Kitasatosporales; family Streptomycetaceae; genus Streptomyces; species Streptomyces sp. 840.1. The sequence goes on from NZ_RJUU01000001.1 coordinate 3,941,170, forward strand.
TCGTCCGCCCCAGTGGCGAGCAGCGCACGTCCAACTACCTGATCTGGCAGAGCGCGTACGCCGAGATGGTCTTCCAGGACGTGCTGTGGCCGGACTTCGACCGGCGTGACCTGTGGCGGGCCTGCCTCGAATTCGCCCAGCGCGACCGGCGCTTCGGCGGTGCGGTGGAGGCCGCGGAATCCGGCAGCTGAGCAGGACGGCTACGGGGGCGCCGCCCCCGTAGCCGCAGGATCACTCACTTCCCGGCGCTCGCGCACTCCGCGCAGGTGCCGAAGACCTCCACCGTGTGCGCCACGTTGACGTAGCCGTGCTGCGCCGCGATCGTCTCCGCCCACTGCTCGACCGCCGGGCCCTCGACCTCGACGGCCTTGCCGCACACCCGGCAGACCAGATGGTGGTGGTGGTCGCCGGTCGAGCACCGCCGGTAGACGGACTCGCCCTCGGTGGTGCGCAGCACATCGACCTCGCCCGCGTCCGCGAGGGACTGCAGGGTGCGGTAGACCGTGGTCAGCCCGACCGAGTCGCCGCGGTGCTTGAGCACGTCGTGCAGCTCCTGGGCGCTGCGGAACTCGTCCACCTCGTCGAGCGCCGCGGCCACCGCGGTCCGCTGCCGGGTCGAGCGGCCGCGTACCGGGGCCGCGCTCGTGCCGCTGATCGGCGCCGTCGCCACAGGAGCCTCCTCGTGTCGCCCGTACGTTTGTCGGGCCATTGTGCCAGCCCGGCCCGGCCGCGGGGTCAGACGCGGACGTCGTCCGCGGCGCGGCGGGTTGCCGGTACCTCCAGGGTGCACCGCTCGGCGGCCGATTCGCCGATGCGCGCGCGCCTTCTTCCCAGCGGGGCGGCGAGCAGGGTCAGTGCGATGAAGACGCCGATGGCCAGCAGCACGATCGTCGCCCCGGGCGGTACGTCCTGGTAGTACGAGGTCACGGTGCCGGCCAGGGTCACCGCCACCCCGATGACGACCGAGAGCACGAAGGTCACCTTGAAGGACCGGCTGATCTGCTGCGCGGCGGCGACCGGGACCACCATCAGGGCGCTGACCAGCAGCAGCCCGACGACCCGCATCGCGACGGTGACGGTGACCGCCGCGGTGACGGCGATCAGCAGGTTCAGGACCCGTACCGGCAGTCCGGTGACCCGGGCGAACTCCTCGTCCTGGCTGACCGCGAACAGCTGCCTGCGCAGCCCGACCGTCACCAGCAGCACGAACGCCGCCAGCAGGCCGATCGCGGTGATGTCCTCGGAGGAGACTGTGGACAGCGAGCCGAAGAGGTACGAGGTGAGGTTGGCGTTGGAACCGGTGTCGGAGAGGTTGATCAGCAGGACACCGCCCGCCATGCCGCCGTAGAAGAGCATCGCCAGCGCGATGTCGCCCCGGGTGCGTCCGTACCAGCGGATCAGTTCCATGACGACCGCGCCGACGACGGCGACGGCGGTGGCCATCCAGACCGGGCTGGTGGAGAGCAGGAAGCCGAGGCCGACACCGGTCATCGCGATGTGGCCGATGCCGTCGCCCATCAGGGCCTGCCGGCGCTGCACCAGGTAGATGCCGACGGCGGGGGCGATGACGCCGACCAGCACTGCGGCGATCAGCGCCCGCTGCATGAAGGGAGGGGTGAGGAATTCCATGATCAGCTCAGCAGTCCCGTCCGGACGGGCTCGGAAGCCGCGTGGGGGTGTACGTGGTCGTGGCCGGGCAGCGCGTGCTGGCCCAGGGCCTTCGGGGGCGGTCCGTCGTGCATCACGCAGCCGTCGCGCAGTACGACCGCGCGGTCGATCAGCGGCTCCAGCGGGCCCAGCTCGTGCAGGACGAGCAGCACGGTGGTGCCGGCCGCGACCTGGTCGCGCAGGGTCGCGGCGAGGATCTCCTGGCTGGCCAGGTCGACGCCGGCCATCGGCTCGTCCATGATCAGCAGTTCGGGTTCGGCGGCGAGCGCGCGGGCGATCAGGACGCGCTGGTGCTGGCCGCCGGAGAGGGCGTTCACGGAGTCCTTGGCGCGGTCGGTGAGGCCGACGAGTTCGATCGCCCGGTCGACGGCGGCGCGGTCGGCCTTGCGGGGCAGGCCGAGCCTGGTCCGGGAGAGCCGTCCGGAGGAGACGACCTCGCGGATGGTGGCCGGTACGCCGCCGGCCGCGGTGGTGCGCTGCGGCACGTAGCCGACCCGGGCCCAGTCGCGGAACCGGCGCAGCGGGGTGCCGAAGAGTTCGACGGCGCCGCCGGTGAGGGGGACCTGGCCGATGGCGGAGCGCACGGCGGTCGACTTGCCGGAGCCGTTGGCGCCGAGCAGCGCGACGACCTCGCCGCGGTGCACGGTCAGGTCGACGCCGCGCAGGACGGGGCGCGCTCCGAGGGTGGCCGTGGCGTCGCGCAGGACGATCACGGGTTCGGGGGTGGAGCTCGCGGGCTCGGGCATGAGCGCCTCCGGTGCTGCTGCGGGGTTCGGGTCGGCCGGTTCGGTGGGGTCGTCGTCGCTCACTTCGCGCCGAGCGCCTTCTGCAGCGCGGCGAGGTTGGACTTCATGACCTCGATGTAGTCATCGCCCTTGGACCTGTCCGTGATTCCCTCCAGCGGGTCCAGGACGTCGGTGCGCAGTCCGGTGTCGCGGGCGACGGTCTTGGCCGTCTTGTCGCTGGCGAGCGTCTCGAAGAAGACCGTGGTGACCTTCTTCTTCTCCGCGATGGAGTGCAGGGCGCTGATCCGGGCGGGGCTGGGCTCGGCCTCGGGGTCGATGCCGGCGATGCCCTCCTGGGTGAGGCCGTAGCGCTCGGCCAGGTATCCGAAGGCGGAGTGGGTGGTGATGAACGTCTTGGTGGCGGTGTCCGCCAGCCCCTTCTTGTACGCCGTGTCGAGCGCGCCGAGCTCCTTGACCAGGGCGTCGGTGTTCTTGCGGTAGTCCGCGGCGTGGTCCGGGTCGGTCTTCTCCAGGGACTTGCCGACGCCCTTGGCGACCTCGGCGTACTTCACCGGGTCGAGCCAGATGTGCGGGTCGGCGCCGGCTTCCTCGCCCTCGTGCTCGTGGCCGTGCTCGTGGTCCTCCCCGCCGACCTCGGCGCCGTGGTCCTCCAGCGTGGTCAGCTTCGCGGCGTCGACGGTGTGCTTGGACTCGGAGAGCTTGATCGCGTCGTCCACCGCGGGCTGGATGCCCTTGAGGTAGAGGATGTAGTCGGCGTCGCTGAGGCCGCCGATCTGCCGGGGGCTGAGCTCCAGGTCGTGCGGCTCCACGCCCGGCTTGGTGAGGGTGGAGACGGAGACGTGGCCGCCGCCTATTCGCTCGGCCAGGAACTGCATCGGGTAGAACGACGCCACCACGTTCAGCTTGTCGCCGCTCTTGTGGTCGGCGGCGTCGGACGTCGAACAGGCGGAGAGCGCGGTGAGGCCGAGGACGACTGCTCCGGCGGCGACAGCGGTGGGTATGAGGCGGCGGCGTTTGTTCATGACAGTCATTTTCAACAAAAGTGGAAACGATTGTCAACAAGGTCGATGGGGCGACCTCGGGCACACGGCCCGGCGGACCGGTCCGATACCGATTTGATCGAAGGGGCGTGCCCGCCGGTAATCTGAGGACTTCGCCGTTCGCCGTCGTCGTAATGAAGAGAGCACCGTGGCCGCCGACAAGATCGACTCCATCGTCAGCCTGAGCAAGCGCCGTGGCTTCGTTTTCCCCTGCAGTGAGATCTACGGTGGTCAGCGCGCCGCCTGGGACTACGGACCGCTGGGCGTTGAGCTCAAGGAGAACCTCAAGCGTCAGTGGTGGCGCTACATGGTCACTTCGCGCGAGGACGTGGTCGGGCTCGACTCGTCGGTCATCCTGGCCCCCGAGGTGTGGGTGGCCTCCGGTCACGTCGCCACGTTCTCGGACCCGCTGACCGAGTGCACCTCCTGCCACAAGCGCTACCGCGCGGACCACCTGGAGGAGGCGTACGAGGAGAAGCACGGCAAGCCGCCGGTCAACGGCCTTGCCGACCTCAACTGCCCCAACTGCGGCAACAAGGGCACCTTCACCGAGCCCAAGCAGTTCTCCGGCCTGCTCTCCACGCACCTCGGCCCGACCCAGGACTCCGGCTCGGTCGCCTACCTGCGTCCCGAGACGGCCCAGGGCATCTTCACCAACTTCGGCCAGGTGCAGCAGACCTCGCGCAAGAAGCCGCCGTTCGGCATCGCGCAGATGGGCAAGTCCTTCCGGAACGAGATCACTCCGGGCAACTTCATCTTCCGCACGCGCGAGTTCGAGCAGATGGAGATGGAGTTCTTCGTCAAGCCGGGCGAGGACGAGCAGTGGCAGGAATACTGGATGGAGCAGCGCTGGAACTGGTACACCGGCCTCGGCATGCGCGAGGAGAACATGCGCTGGTTCGAGCACCCGGCGGAGAAGCTCTCCCACTACTCCAAGCGCACCGCTGACATCGAGTACCGCTTCCGCTTCGGCGGCAGCGAGTGGGGCGAGCTGGAGGGCGTCGCCAACCGCACGGACTACGACCTGAAGGCGCACTCCAAGGCCTCGGGCACGGACCTGTCCTTCTTCGACCAGGAGGCCGGCGAGCGCTGGACCCCCTACGTCATCGAGCCGGCGGCCGGTGTGGGCCGCTCGGTCCTGGCGTTCCTGCTGGACGCCTACATCGAGGACGAGGCGCCCAACGCCAAGGGCGTCATGGAGAAGCGCACCGTGATGCGCCTCGACCCGCGCCTGGCGCCGGTGAAGGTCGCGGTCCTGCCGCTGTCCCGCAACCCGCAGCTCTCGCCGAAGGCCAAGGGCCTCGCGGCCGACCTGCGGCAGAACTGGAACATCGAGTTCGACGACGCGGGCGCCATCGGCCGCCGTTACCGCCGCCAGGACGAGATCGGTACGCCGTTCTGCGTCACCGTCGACTTCGACACCCTCGACGACAACGCGGTGACGGTGCGCGAGCGCGACACGATGAAGCAGGAGCGCGTCTCCCTGGACCAGATCCAGGCGTACCTGGGCGCACGGCTGCTCGGCTGCTGACGCCTCGCATCCGCTGGACGAAGCCCCCGGTTCCCCGAACGGAACCGGGGGCTTCGTGCACACTGGGCACAATCGTCCACAGGAGGCTCGGATGCCGTCCATGACCACGAGCAAGGTCAGCAGATGGGACCAGCACGGCCGTGAACACATAGTCCACGTAAGGAAGTCGGGGATGCAGCGGCAGTTGAGCTGCGACACCTGCGACTGGCGCAAGGGGGTGCAGTTCCTGCCCTGGCTCAAGGCCGAGGAACACCTCGCGGAGGCGCACCAGGCGACGGTCGACCCAACGGCGACGTAGCCCCGGCCCCCGATTCCGGGGCCCGCCCCGATCCCGCTTCCGGCCCCGCTTCCGGTCCAGCCGCCAGTCCCGTTCCGGCCGGTCCGGGCCCGGTCTCAGGCGCGCAGGCCGCGCAGCAGCAGGTCTGTGACGGCGGTGAACTCGGCGGCGATGGCGGGTTTCTGCCATTCGGGGGCATACGCCGGGTCGTGGAAGCGTGCCGTCGCGTCGAAGACGGCCTGGGCGGCCGACGCGGGGTCGGCCACGGCGAACTGGCCGTCGGTCACCCCCTCCTCGATCATCTCCCGCAGCTGGCCCACCAGTTCGCGGATGTGTTCCTCCACCACCGTGCTCTCGCCCATGAGCACCTCATAGGTGGCGAACAGCTCCGGATCGTCGCCCGCCTTGTGCCGCTTGGCCTCGAACAGCGCCTCCAGCCACTGCCGCAGCTTCGCCGGGGCCGGCTGGGCAGAGGCGTGCAGGATCTCGGTGAGCGCCAGCTCCGTGCGGGTCAGCCAGCGGCCGGTCACCGCCTCGCGCAGGGCGGCCTTCGTGCGGAAGTGGCGGTACACGCTGCCGTGGCTGACGCCGAGCGCCCGAGCCACGTCGACCACGGTCGCCTTGGCGGGGCCGTAGCGGCGCAGCACGTCCTCGGTGGCTTCGAGGATGCGCTCGGGAGTCAGCGGGTCGGGCGGCGGCGTCATGGTGGGTGTGCTGCCTTTCGGGGCGGGGCGTCGGGCGGCTCGGGCCGCCGTCGGGCGGCTTTGACCGTACCCGGAGGTCAGCGCTCGCTGTCCAGGTGGGCCATCTGGCTGTCGGGGTAGCGGGCGCCCGCCGCGGCGCCGGCCGGGACGGCCTCCTCGATCGCCGCGAGGTCGGCCTCGGTCAGCTCCACGTCCAGGGAGCCGAGGGCCTCGGTCAGGCGGTCGGTCCTGCGGGCGCCGACCAGCGGCACGATGTCCGTGCCCCGGATCGCGCCCTGGGCCAGGACCCAGGCGATGGCGATCTGCGCGACCGTGACGCCCTTCTGCTCGGCGATCTTCCGGAGCGCCTCGACCAGGTCGAGGTTGTGCCGGAGGTTCTCGTCCTGGAAGCGCGGGCTCATGCTCCGGAAGTCACCGGCGGCCAGCTCGCGGTCGCGGGTGAAGTGACCGCTGATCAGTCCGCGGGAGAGCACCCCGTACGCGGTGACGCCGATGCCCAGTTCGCGGCAGACCGGGAGGATCTCCGCCTCGATGGAGCGGGAGAGCAGCGAGTACTCGATCTGCAGATCGGAGATCGGGGCGACGGAAGCTGCCCGCCGGATGGTCTCGGCGCCGACTTCGGAGAGGCCGATGTGCCGGACGTGCCCGGCCTCGACCAGCTCGGCGATGGCGCCGACGGTCTCCTCGACCGGTACGTCCGGGTCGAGCCTGGCCATGCGGTAGACGTCGATGTGGTCGAGCCCCAGCCGCTGGAGCGAGTAGGCCGCGAAGTTCTTGACCGCCGCCGGGCGGCCGTCGTGACCGGTGAAGGCGCCCTCGACGGTCCGCAGCGCGCCGAACTTCACGCTGGTCAGCGCCCGTTCCCGGGCGGGCGCGGGGGCGGTGCGCAGGGCCTCGTTGATCAGGAGCTCGTTGTGCCCCATGCCGTAGAAGTCGCCGGTGTCGAGCAGGTTGATTCCGGCGTCGAGTGCCGCGTGGACGGTGGCGATCGACTCGGTGCGGTCGGCCTCGCCGTACAGCGCGGACATGCCCATGCAGCCGAGGCCGAGCGTGGAGACCTGCGGGCCGGTGGAGCCGAGGGGGTGGGTGCGGAGGGCGGTCATAGGGAACTCCCGGGTGTGCTGGGGCCAGGCGTCATGCGTACATACCGACCCTGGCATAGGCGATGACAGATTTCAATATCTGTCATTCCATGTTCCCTCGGTGGGGTGATTCCAGTCGGCCGAAAATCCGGTGCGGGAGCCGCTCGGCGCGGGGTACCGTTCCTGCATGGCTTCGTTCTTCCAGATCTACGAGTGAGTGCGCGGCGGGTCCGAGCACCCGCCGCCCACCGGATCGATCCAGGGTCGTTTCAGACCTCACTTTCACCAAGGATGGGAGAACCCCGTGGCCAAAAGCCGTAACAACCTCCTCGGCGTCGGCGGACAGCGGAAGAAGCTGTCCCGTGCCGAGCAGCAGGGCACAGGCCCCGAGCGCAACGCCAACCGGCAGACGGCGGCCGACCAGAAGCAGGAGCTGCTGCGCAAGATGCGGGAGCGCGCCGGTCACGCACCGTCGGACGACGCCGCCGCGCAGGACGCCCCGGCCCAGGACGCACCCGCCAAGGACGCACCTGAGCAGGACGCCCCGGCGCAGAGCTGACCCCCTGCTCGCCGAACCCGGTCAGTAGGGACAGCAGAACAGGAAGTCGCGCGCGGGAGCCCAGGGCGCCACGCGTACGACCGGTGGCCCGGAACACCTCAGGTGTTCCGGGCCACCGCCGTTCCGGACGCCCCGCACGCCCCGAGCTCATGCGACGGTGCGCGGCAGCCGCAGGCTCAGCAGTGTCGTCAGCACCACCGCGCCCAACTGCACCAGCAGCGTCACGACCAGCGCGTCCCGCATCCCCGACCCCGGCGCCAGTGACAGGAACAGCGAACCGAGCGTCGCCACACCCAGGGCCAGCGCCGCCTGCTGAGTCGTCGTCATGACTCCGCCGCCGACCCCGGCCCGCTCCGGCGGCACGTCGGAGAGCACGATGCGGAACAGCACGGGCAGCTGGAGCCCCTGGCCGAGACCGGCGATCGCCATTCCCGGCAGCAGCCCCAGCAGCCCCAGCCCGGACCAGCTGTGCCACACGGTGAGTGCCAGCACCACCACGCCGGCCGCCTGGATGAGCCCGCCGGCCGTCACGACCCGGCTGCCGTAGCGCCGTACCAGCCCCGGGCCGGCCAGCGAGGCGGCGAAGAAGGCCGCCGCCATCGGGGCCATCGAGAGGCCGGACGCCGCCGGACCCAGCTTCAGGCCCTGCTGGAGCGCCACCGCGATGACGAACATGAAGCCGCCGAAGCCCACCGAGAACGGCAGCACCAGCGACAGTCCGCGCCGCAGCGAGTCGAGCCGCAGCAGGCTCGGCGGGACCAGCGGGATCAGGCCGTTGCGGTCGGCCCTCCGCTCCACCCGGTAGAAGGCGGCCGCCGCGAACGGGAACAGCGCCAGCGAGACCCAGGTCCACAGCGGCCAGCCCGCCGCCCGGCCCTCGGTCAGCGGGGCCAGCAGGGTGACCAGTGACGCGGCCAGCAGCAGCGTGCCCGGTACGTCGACCGGGGCGGGCCGCTCCGAACGCGTCTCCGGCACCGAGCGGGCCGCCAGTACCAGCCCCACCGCCGCCACCGGGACGTTGACCAGGAACACCGATCGCCAGCCCGCGCTCTCGCCGAACACCCACGACAGCGGCGCGGCGGCGACCAGCACCCCACCGAGGATCTGGCCGGCGACCATGGAGAGACCGGCCGTCGCCCCGTACAGGCTCATCGCCCTGGCCCGCCGGTGCCCCGAGGTGGTCGCCTGGATGGTGGCGAGCACCTGCGGCAGCATCAGCGCCGCCGCGGCGCCTTGGGCGACCCGCGCGCCGACCAGCGTCCAGGCGTTCGGCGCGAGCCCGCAGGCCAGCGAGGTGAGCCCGAAGGCCGCGATGCCCAGCAGGAACAGCCGGCGCCGGCCGGCCATGTCGCCGAGCCGGCCGCCGAGTACGAGCAGGACGGCGTACGCGAGCCCGTATCCCGCCACGACGAGCTCCAGCAGCGCGGGTCCCGCGGCCAGGTCGTGGTCGATGGTGGGAAGGGCGACATTCACGATGAAGAAGTCGATCAGGGGGAGCGCCGCACCGAGCAGCACGGTGAACAGCCCGAGTGCGCCGAGAACCGGCGTGGGGTGGTCGTGCCGTACCACCGGCGTGGCAGTGGTGGCGGATGTCTTCGGCCGTACAGAGGATTCACTCACGGCATCGACGATGGCTCTTCTCGAAGCCTGGTACCAGAGTGCCTTTATCCTGGTACAAGTAGCACCCGGCATGGCGCCGGGCCGTGCCGCACGCTGGAGGAATGACGACGATGGCGACCGTAGCCCGCGACACCACCCGAGCAGCCGGGAACGCGACCACCGTGACCACCAGGACCTCCGGAACGATCACGGCCTCCGAGGCCGCCGAGAACTCCGAGACCGACATCCGGCGGCATGAGCTCGCGGACTTCCTGCGCAGCCGCCGGGAGCGCATCACCCCCGAGCAGGTGGGCCTGGTCCGGGGCCGCCGCAGGCGCACGCCGGGGCTGCGCCGCGAGGAGGTGGCGCAGCTCTCCGCCGTCGGCGTCACTTGGTACACGTGGCTCGAACAGGCCCGTGACATCCAGGTCTCGCCCCAGGTCCTGGACGCGCTCGCCCGTGCGCTGCTGCTCGACCGCAGCGAGCGCAGCCACCTCTTCTCGCTCGCCGGGGCCATCGATCCGGCCCCCGGCACGGACTGCCCGAGCATCACCCCGGCGCTGCGCGCGATGCTGCGGCAGCTGGAGCCGATCCCCGCGTGTGTCCAGAACAGCCGTTACGACGTGCTCGCCCACAACCGCACCTACGGCCGGCTGCTCTGCGACCTGGACGCCGTGGCGCCCGAGGACCGCAACATCATGCTGCTCGCCTACACGAACGAGCAGTGGCGTTCCACCGTCATGGACATCGCCGAGGTGACCCGCTTCCTGACGGCCAAGTTCCGTGCCGCGATGGCTGAGCACCTGGCCGATCCCGCATGGAAGGCCCTGCTCAGGCGGCTGGAGTCGGCGTCACCCGAGTTCCGGGAGACCTGGGCGAGGCATGAGGTGGTCGGCCCCGGCGCCCGGTCCAAGGTCTTCCGGAACCGGTACGTGGGGCTGCTGCGGCTGGAGACCTCGGATCTGTGGCTCGGCCCGGCGGCCGGCCCGCGCCTGGTCACCTACGTGCCGCGCGACGAGGAGACCCAGGAGCGGCTCCAGCGGCTTCAGGCCCTGGTGCTCGCGGACGAGGACTGACCACCCGGCCCGTTACCGGACCGACCACCCGGCCCGCCACCGGACTCACCGTCGGTCCGGGCCCCCGGCCGTCCCGCGGCCGGTCCGTGTCCCGCCGTCGCCGCGCCCTCCAGCAGTTCCGCGGTCCGGCGGGCGGTGCCCCGCGCCCAGCGCCCGCTGCTCAGCGCCCCGACCACCAGGACGCACACACCGCAGCCGGTGATGATCCACCAGGCGGGCTTGCTCGCCGCCACGAAGTCGCCGGCCGGTCCGATGCCGCCGGACGAGCCGGCGCCTGACACACCGGCCGCCAGTACGGCGCCGATCACGGCGACGCCCAGTGTCTGCCCGATCTGGCGGCTGGTCGAGGCGACCGCCGCGGCGACGCCCGCCTGGGAGCGGGGCATGCCCGAGACGGCGGTGTTGGTGATGGGCGCGTTCACCGCGCCGAAGCCCAGCCCGAACAGCACATAGCCGGTGAACATCAGCGCGTTGTCGGTCTCCGCGTCGAACAGCGCGAACATGAGACCGCTCGCCGCCATCGCGACCCCCGCGACCAGGAGCGGGATGCGTGGACCCCGGGTGGCGACGACGCGCCCCGAGAGCGGCGGCAGAACACAGACCACCGCTGCCATCGGGAGCATGTACAGGCCGGCGCCCAGCGCGCTCATCCCGCGTACGTCCTGCAGATAGAGCGTGTTGACGAAGAGGAAGCCGCCGAGCGCGGCGAAGGCGCTGACCGCGATGACGGTGGCCCCGCTGAACGGGGCGCTGTGGAAGAACCGCAGGTCGATCAGTGGATCGGAGCGCCGGGGTTCGTACACCAGCAGGCCGATCAGCGAGGCCGCCGCGACCGAGGCGAACAGCAGGATCTCGGCGGACGTCCACCCCTTCTGCGGCGCCTCGATGATCGCGTACGTCAGCGAGCCCAGCAGCGCGATCACCAGCAACTGGCCCACCGGGTCAGGGCGGCGGGCCTTCGCGGCGCGCGACTCGGGGACGTACTTCAAGGTCAGCAGCAGTGCGGCGATGCCGACCGGCAGATTGATCCAGAAGATCGACCGCCAGCCGACCGAATCGACCAGGCTGCCGCCGACCACCGGTCCCGCGGCCATCGAGATACCGACGACACCGCCCCAGGCGCCGATGGCCCGCGCGCGTTCGCGCGGGTCGGTGAAGGTGTTGGTGATGATCGACATCGCGACCGGGTTGAGCATGGAGCCGCCGACGGCCTGCACCATCCGGAACACGATCAGTGTCTCCAGGCTGGGCGCGACCGAGCAGAGCGCGGAGCCCAGGGTGAAGAGGACGAGTCCGGCCATGAAGACCTTGCGCCGGCCGATCCGGTCGGCGGTGGATCCGGCGAGCATGAGGAGGGAGGCGAGGACGAGGGTGTACGCGTCGATCGTCCACTGCATCCCCGCGACGCTCGCGTGCAGGTCCTTGCGCATGGACGGGAGGGCGACGTTGAGGACGGTGCTGTCCAGGCTGACGATCAGCAGACTCATGCAGCAGATCGCCAGGACCAGCATCCGTCTCCGGTGGCTGAGCTCGGGCATACATGGATAGTACGACTAACTAATGACCCTCGCTGACGCTGACGCTGACGCTGACGCTGACGCTGACGCCGACACCGCAGCCGCGCCGCCCTGGTCCCGGAGCGGGGGCGGACGCGCGCCCGGAGCAGTTCTCCGGGTGCGCGACAATGGGGCAATGACCACGCTCGCCCCCGCGCCCCAGCTGCTCCGCATCGGCCCGCACACCGTGCAGCCGCCGGTGGTCCTCGCCCCCATGGCCGGCATCACCAACGCGCCCTTCCGCACGCTGTGCCGGGAGTTCTCGGGCGGCAAGGGGCTGTTCGTCAGCGAGATGATCACGACGCGGGCGCTGGTCGAGCGCAACGAGAAGACCATGCAGCTCATCCGGTTCGACGCGAGCGAGACGCCGCGCTCCATCCAGCTGTACGGAGTGGACCCGGTCACGGTCGGCAAGGCCGTCCGCATGATCGTCGACGAGAACCTCGCCGACCACATCGACCTGAACTTCGGCTGCCCGGTCCCCAAGGTCACCCGCAAGGGCGGCGGCTCGGCGCTCCCGTACAAGCGGCCGCTGCTGCGCGCGATCCTCCACCAGGCCGTCTCCAACGCGGGCGACCTGCCGGTCACCATGAAGATGCGCAAGGGCATCGACGACGACCACCTCACCTACCTCGACGCCGGCCGGATCGCCGTCGAGGAGGGCGTGACGGCGATGGCCCTGCACGGCAGGACCGCCGCCCAGCACTACGGCGGGACCGCCGACTGGGACGCCATCGCCCGGCTGAAGGAGCACGTCCCGGAGATCCCCGTCCTCGGCAACGGCGACATCTGGTGCGCGGACGACGCGCTGCGGATGATGCGCGAGACCGGCTGCGACGGCGTGGTCGTGGGCCGCGGCTGCCTGGGCCGCCCCTGGCTCTTCGGTGACCTGGTGAGCGCGTTCGAGGGTACGGAGACGAGGCAGACGCCCTCGCTGCGCACCGTCGCCGACGTCATGCTGCGGCACGCGACGCTGCTCGGTGAGTGGATCGGTGACGAGACCCGGGGCGTGATCGACTTCCGTAAGCACGTGGCCTGGTACCTCAAGGGCTTCGCGGTCGGCTCCGAGATGCGCCGGAACCTCGCGGTCACCTCCTCGCTGGAGGAGCTGGGCGCGCAGCTGAACGAGCTGCGGCTGGACCAGCCGTGGCCGGACGGCGCCGACGGCCCGCGCGGCCGCACCTCGGGCAACAACCGGGTGGTGCTCCCGGACGGCTGGCTGAAGGACCCGTACGACTGCGCGGGCATCTCCGCCGACGCCGAGCTCGACACCTCGGGCGGCTGAGCTCGGGCCCCGTCCGCCCGGCCCGCGCCTTCAGGCCTGTACGCCCCGGCCTGCGACGGGCTTCAGGCCCGTACGCCCGGCCTGCGACGGGCTCCAGGCCTCCCTTCGCGCGACGCCGCAGAGCGGCTCCCGGGGTGCGGGCGCGGCGGCGCCGTCGGCGTCTGTCGCGGTGGAGGGCTCCCCGGACGCGGCGGGGTGCGCGGTGCTGGTGGGTCCCGTCGCTGCTGCCGGTGGTCCCCGGGCAGGTGCGGACGTTCGCCCGTAGCCTGGAAGTGGTGGGCCTCGGGGTGCTGAGCGAGTGCCCGAGGCGTCCGGATCCTGAAATCCGGGGTCCGAAATCAGCGTGATTCGCGCCACGTCTGATCGGTGGAGCGCTCAGGTGAGCGCATCGGCGATGGCTGCACTTCTGGAAGATCTGGCACTCAGTGCCACGTGGCAACCTTCAAGAAGTGTACTCAGTTGCGAAGAGGTCAGCTCACATGAGCGTCGAGGCCCAAGAAATGGCCATGCCGCCTTCAAGCTCCGAACGTGGCGCCTCGGCTTGATCGCCGGGGAGATTCTTTGGATCTGCTGGCGGACAGGTGGTTGCGGCCGCAAGACGGCCAGGTGGACGTACCCAGACACCTTCGATCTGGGTATGTTCCTCGCCGTCAGGGCAGCCACCGCGTCGTCGAGGAGTCGAGACCCGTGTCGGAAAACGAAGACCCTCAGAAGTTCGTCTACGACTTCACCGAGGGCAACAAGGATCTGAAGGACCTGCTCGGCGGGAAGGGTGCCAACCTCGCCGAGATGACCAACCTCGGGCTCCCCGTCCCTCCGGGCTTCACGATCACCACCGAGGCGTGCAAGGTCTACCTCGGCAGCGGCGAGGAGCCGGCCGCGCTGCGCGACGAGGTGAGTGCGCACCTCGAAGCCCTCGAGACACGGATGGCCAAGAAGCTCGGGCAGTCCGACGACCCGCTGCTGGTCTCCGTCCGCTCCGGCGCCAAGTTCTCGATGCCCGGCATGATGGACACGGTCCTCAACATCGGCCTCTCCGACGCCTCCGTCGTCGGCCTCGCCACCCAGAGCGGCGACGAGCGGTTCGCCTGGGACTCCTACCGCCGCCTCATCCAGATGTTCGGCAAGACGGTCCTCGGCGTCGACGGCGAACTCTTCGAGGAGGCGCTGGAGGCCGCCAAGGAGGCCAAGGGCGTCAGCGTCGACGTGGACCTCGACGCGGCCGACCTCAAGAAGCTGGTCAAGCAGTTCAAGAAGATCGTCACGCGGGACGCCGGACGGGACTTCCCGCAGGACCCGCGCGAACAGATGGACCTGGCCATAAAGGCCGTCTTCGACTCGTGGAACACCGACCGGGCCAAGCTCTACCGCCGTCAGGAGCGCATCCCGGGCGACCTCGGCACCGCGGTCAACGTCTGCTCCATGGTCTTCGGCAACCTCGGCCCCGACTCCGGCACGGGCGTCGCGTTCACCCGCGACCCGGCCAGCGGCCACCAGGGCGTCTACGGCGACTACCTGCAGAACGCGCAGGGCGAGGACGTCGTCGCCGGTATCCGCAACACCGTGGCGCTCGCCGAGCTGGAGTCCATCGACAAGAAGTCGTACGACGAGCTCATCGCGATCATGGAGACGCTGGAGACCCACTACAAGGATCTCTGCGACATCGAGTTCACCATCGAGCGCGGCCGGCTGTGGATGCTGCAGACCCGGGTCGGCAAGCGCACCGCCGGTGCCGCCTTCCGGATCGCCACCCAGCTCGTCGACCAGGGCCTCATCGACGAGGCCGAGGCCCTCCAGCGGGTCAACGGCGCGCAGCTGGCGCAGCTGATGTTCCCGCGCTTCGACGACGAGGCCAAGGTGCAGCTGCTCGGCCGGGGCATCGCCGCGTCCCCGGGCGCGGCGGTCGGCAAGGCCGTCTTCGACTCGTACACCGCCATCAAGTGGTCCCGGTCCGGCGAGAAGGTCATCCTGATCCGCCGCGAGACCAACCCCGACGACCTCGACGGCATGATCGCCGCAGAGGGCATCCTGACCTCGCGCGGCGGCAAGACCTCGCACGCCGCCGTCGTCGCCCGGGGCATGGGCAAGACCTGTGTCTGCGGCGCCGAGGAGATCGAGGTCGACACCAAGCGGCGCCGGCTGACGGCCGGGACCACGGTGGTGGAGGAGGGCGACCTCGTCTCCGTCGACGGGTCGACCGGCAAGGTCTACCTCGGTGAGGTACCCGTCGTACCGTCGCCGGTCGTCGAGTACTTCGAGGGCCGGATGCACGCGGGCGCCGACGACGCCGACGAACTGGTCGCCGCGGTGCACCGGATCATGGCGTACGCGGACCGGGTGCGCCGGCTGCGGGTACGGGCCAACGCGGACAACGCCGAGGACGCCCTGCGGGCCCGCCGCTTCGGTGCCCAGGGCATCGGGCTGTGCCGCACCGAGCACATGTTCCTCGGCGAGCGCCGCGAGATGGTCGAGAAGCTGATCCTGGCCGACACCGACCAGGAGCGCGAGACGGCCCTGGAGCACCTGCTGCCGCTCCAGAAGGCCGACTTCATCGAGCTGTTCGAGGCGATGGACGGGCTGCCCGTCACCGTGCGGCTGCTCGACCCGCCGCTGCACGAGTTCCTGCCCGACATCACCGAGCTGTCGGTCCGGGTGGCGCTCGCGGAGTCCCGCAAGGACGCCAACGAGAACGACCTCCGGCTCCTCCAGGCCGTGCACAAGCTGCACGAGCAGAACCCGATGCTCGGTCTGCGCGGGGTCCGGCTCGGCCTGGTCATCCCGGGTCTGTTCGCCATGCAGGTGCGGGCGATCGCGGAGGCCGCCGCCGAGCGGAAGAACGCCAAGGGCGACCCGCGGGCCGAGATCATGATCCCGCTCGTCGGCACGGTCCAGGAGCTGGAGATCGTCCGCGACGAGGCGGACCGGGTGATCGCGGAGGTCCAGGCCGCCACGGGCACGAACCTCAAGCTGAAGATCGGCACGATGATCGAGCTGCCGCGCGCCGCGCTGACCGCCGGTCAGATCGCGGAGGCGGCGGAGTTCTTCTCCTTCGGCACCAACGACCTGACCCAGACGGTGTGGGGCTTCTCCCGCGACGACGTGGAGGCCTCGTTCTTCACCGCCTACCTGGAGAAGGGCATCTTCGGGGTGTCGCCGTTCGAGACGATCGACAAGGACGGCGTCGGCTCGCTGGTGCGCAGCGCCGTCGCGGCCGGCCGGGCCACCCGCCCGGACCTGAAGCTCGGCATCTGCGGCGAGCACGGCGGCGACCCGGAGTCGGTGCACTTCTTCCACGAGGTGGGCCTCGACTACGTCTCCTGCTCGCCCTTCCGCATTCCGGTGGCCCGTCTCGAAGCGGGCCGGGCGGCGGCGGAGTCGCGCGGCAGCGACAGCCGCTGATCCGCTGACCCACCGGATCCGCTGACCCACCGGATCCGCTGCTCCACCGGAACCGCTGCTCCACCTGAACCACTGCTCCACCGATCCACCAGAACCACTGATTCCGCAGAGGCCGCCGGTCGGGGCGACCCTCAACCGGACCGGCGTCCGGCGCGGAATTCCCCGGAGGCGGCGGCACCCTGTGCGGGGGTGCCGCCGCTTCGTCACGTCCGGCGGACCGTGGGCCCCGGGCCCGGCTGCGGACATGGCGGGACGGCGGGCGCAGTGAGCGCTTTCTGTCTTTCCCGGCGCCCCATTGCTTCGTTTAATGCGCAAAGAGATGGCCCGGAACGGACCGGGGTGCGGTTCATGGATCCCCACCCATGAACCGCACCCCGCTTACCCCCGTCGGGTACGGAGCCGCACCATTGCCGACCGCCGCCGAGCGAGCAAAACCCCCCACGGCCTTCACTCGCTCTTCCGGTGGCTCTGGAATCGCATCCCGACGTCGTACAGCTTTTCGGTTGACACCAGGTCGGGGCGAGACGTTTCACCTCTGGCCGAAACCCCGTGGTGACGTGGCGTGACGACTCGCATACCCTTGCGTGGGGGCAATTGCAGGTGCAAGCGGGTGGGGGTTCGGTGCTGCGTATCCATATATCCGGATGGGACCTTTCCAAGGTGCGGATGGCCACCGGGCCGGACGCATTGTGGGAGACCATTCTCAGTTTTCATCGACTGAGGGACCGGCGTGCTTCCACGGTGTTCGGGAAATGGCGCACGGAAACCCGGCCGCGGTTGAATGGTGAAGTACGCCTGCTGTCCGCCGTGGTTCCACCGCGCGGCTATTTCCCCGACTTCCTGACGCCTTCTCAGGAAGGTTCCGAACCTCTGGATTTCGGCACCGGAACGGAGGCCCTGCGCGACACCCCTCCCGAGCGGCTGCGGGCCGAACTGGCGATGCTGGGCTCCGAGGGACCCGCCGACGGCCGTACCGCCACGGCCCGGCGGGCGGTACGGCCGGTGCGGCTGGACGCGCTGCGGGAAGGGCGCTCCGAGCCCCTGGGCCGCCTCATCGGGGCCCTGCGCGGCTACCACCGCGCCGCGGTCGAGCCGTACTGGCCGCATATCCAGGCGAGCGTCGAGGCCGACCGCGCCGTCCGGGGACGCGCCCTCCTGGACGGCGGTCCGGAGGAGCTGCTCGCCTCGCTCCCGCCGGTGATCCGCTGGCGGGCGCCGGTACTGGAGGCCGATTACCCGGTCGACCGCGAACTGCGTCTGGACGGCCGGGGGCTGCTCCTCCAGCCGTCGTTCTTCTGCCGGGGCGCGCCGGTCGTCCTGCGCGATCCGCTGCTGCCGCCGGTGCTCGTCTACCCCGTCGGCCACCCCAGTGCCCCGGTCTTCGCCGAGCCGGGCCCCTGGCTCGGCCGGCTCCTCGGCCACACCCGGTCGACGGTCCTGCGGACCATCGGGGACGGCTGTACGACCAGCGAGCTCGCCCGCCGCGCCGGGGTCTCCCTGGCCTCGGCGAGCCAGCACGCCTGCGTGCTGCGTGAGGCGGGTCTGGTGCACACCCTGCGCCACGGCAGCTCGGTCCTGCACACGGTGACCCCGCTGGGCGGCTCGCTGCTGCGGGGCGGGGCGCCGCTCGCCGTGTAGCGCGCGGGCGGCCGCGATGGCCGGGGCGGGTCGGTCGTCGGGGCACCGATGAGTTTCCGGCGGCCCCGCCGTCTACCTGTCGTAACGAGTTCACGGAGCACGCGGCGGTTCGCCCACCGGACCGCCCATCGGATCGCCCACCGGATCACGCAGCGCATCCGTGCAGCGCGTTCCGCACCGAATTCACCACCGAGAGAGTGAGACGGCCATGCCTCAGATGATCTTCGTCAACCTGCCGGTCAAGGACCTGGAGACGACCAAGGGATTCTTCGGGAAGCTGGGGTTCTCCTTCAACCCGCAGTTCAGCGACGACAACACTGCCTGTCTCGTCATCAGCGACACGATCTTCGCCATGCTGATCAGCGAGCCGCGCTTCAAGGAGTTCACCAAGAAGGAGATCGCGGATTCCTCGAAGACCACCGAGGTGCTCCTGGCGCTGAGCGCCGAGAGCCGCGAGAAGGTGGACGAGCTGGCCGACGCGGCGCTCGCCGCCGGCGGCTCTCCCGCCAACGAGCCCCAGGACCTCGGCTTCATGTACGGCCGGTCCTTCCAGGACCCCGACCACCACATCTGGGAGGTCGTGTGGATGGACCCGTCCGCCGTCGAGGCCCAGGGCTGAGCCCGCGGGGCAGACGGGCGGCCGCCGGAGGGAGCGGGCCTCGGCCGGATCAGACCCCGAGGCCCGTGAACGCGACCCCGGTCAGCTGCTCCGACGCCACCCACAGCCGCTCGCTCGCCACATCGTTGAGCGTCCAGCCCGCCCGCCAGGACGGCGCCGGCGCACCGCGCCACCCCAGCAGCCTCGGGCCGGTGAACGAGTCGGGCCGGACGCCGGGCGCGGTGGCCGCGTACAGGGTGGGCAGGGCGCCCGTGGCCGCCGGCTGGGCGACGATCCTGTTGCCGAGCTCGATGACCCGCTCCGCCACCCTGCGGTTCTCCATCCGGACGCCCGCCGTCTGCAGGTTGGTCGACGCGTAGCCCGGGTGCGCGGCGGCGGCGACCAGCCCGCTGCCGACGGACGCGGTCCGCCGGGCCAGCTCGTGGACGAACAGCAGGTTGGCTGTCTTCGAGCGGCCGTAGGCGATCCAGCGGCGGTAGTTGCGCTCGCTGTTGAGATCGCCCATGTCGATGTTGGACAGCACGTGGAGACCGCTGGACACGGTCACCACCCGGGCGCCCGGGGTGGCGAGCAGCTTCGGCAGCAGCAGCCCGGTGAGGGCGAAGTGTCCGAGGTGGTTCACACCGAACTGGGTCTCGAAACCGTCGGCGGTGCGACGGTAGGGGAGGGCCATCACCCCGGCGTTGTTGATCAGCAGATCGAGCCGGTCCGGGGTGTACGCGGCGGCGAACTCCCGTACCGACGACAGATCGGCCAGATCCAGCTCGGCGAACTCCACGTCCGCGTCCGGCACCGCGCTGCGGATGCGGGCCGCCGCCTCCTTGCCGCGCCGCTCGTCCCGGCAGGCGAGCAGCACCCGGGCGCCGTGTCGTGCCAGCTCCCGTGCGGTGATCAGCCCGATGCCGCTGTTGGCTCCCGTCACCACGGCCGTACGGCCGCTCTGGTCGGGAAGGTCGTTCGCGTACCGGCGCTGCGTCATGGATCAAGCGTACGACCGGTCGGCCCGATGGCCGGAAGGGGCCGGTCCGCCTGCCGGGCCCCACCGCTCCCGGTCCGTTCAGTCCGCGCGGACCTCGAAGACCGGGACGGAGACCTCGTCGTCGTCCAGGCAGGCACCCGTCGCCAGGTCGAAGCGCTGCTTCAGCAGCGGGGAGGCGACGAACGGCTGCCCGCCGTCCGATCCGACCAGGCCGCGCGAGAGGACGTAGGCCCCGGTGAACGGGTCGCGGTTGTCGATCGCGTACGTGCGTCCGGACCGGTCCACGAACAGCGCGACCTGCCTGCCGTCCGGGAGCAGCGCCGCGACCCCGCGGCCCGGTGTGAGGAGCGAACGGTCGCAGACCGCGAGCCAGTTGCCCCCGGTGGCGAGCCGGATGACCCGGGTGTCCCGCGCGGTCTCCGGTGTGGCGTTCATCGTCCGGGTCGTCATCAGGAGGCGGTCCCTTCGAGAGTGCGGATGGCGAGGACCGGTCCGGCGAGGACGTCCAGGTCGGGCTTGACCTGGTCGCGTTCCGGGACGAACCTCACCGAGGGGTCGGGTGCGTCGGGTGCGTTGACGAAGGTGACGAAGCGGCGCAGCCGCTCCGGGTCGTTGATGGTCTCGGCCCACTCGTCGCGGTAGCCGCGGACATGGTCGGCCATCAGCCGCTCCAGCTCGTCGCAGAGCCCGAGCGAGTCGTGCACGACGACGTCGCGCACGTGGTCCAGGCCGCCCTCGATCCGGTCCAGCCAGGTGGAGGTGCGCTCCAGCCGGTCCGCGGTGCGGATGTAGAACATCAGGAACCGGTCGATGAGGCGGATCAGTTCGGCGTTGGACAGGTCCTGGGCGAGCAGGTCGGCGTGGCGCGGGGTGGCCCCGCCGTTGCCGCCCACGTACAGGTTCCAGCCGCCGGCGGTGGCGATGATCCCGAAGTCCTTGCCCCGGGCCTCCGCGCACTCCCGGGCGCACCCCGAGACCGCCGACTTCAGCTTGTGCGGGGAGCGCAGGCCCCGGTACCGCAGCTCCAGGTCGATGGCCATCTTCACCGAGTCCTGCACGCCGTAGCGGCACCAGGTCTGCCCCACACAGGACTTGACCGTCCGCAGCGACTTCCCGTACGCGTGCCCCGATTCGAACCCCGCGTCGACCAGCCGGGTCCAGATCAGCGGCAGCTGTTCGACGCGGGCGCCGAACAGGTCGATGCGCTGGCCGCCGGTGATCTTGGTGTAGAGGCCGAAGTCCCGGGCCACCTCGCCGATCACGATCAGCCTCTCCGGGGTGATCTCACCGCCGGGGATCCGCGGCACGACCGAGTACGAGCCGTTGCGCTGCAGGTTGGCGAGGAAGTGGTCGTTGGTGTCCTGGAGGGCCGCCTGCTCGCCGTCCAGGACATAGCCGCTCGCGCCGACCGTCGGGGCCAGCGAGGCGATGATCGAACCGACCGCCGGCTTGCAGACCTCGCAGCCGTCGCCGCCCCGGGCCTCCTCGCGGCCGTGCGAGTCGAGCAGTCCGGCGTACGAGGTGACCTCCAGGGCGCGGACGATCTCGTACAGCTCGCTGCGGGTGTACGGGAAGCAGCCGCACAGGCCCCTGTCCTGGCTCTGCGGCAGCAGCTGGCCGATGACCCTGACGCAACTGCCGCAGCCGGTGCCCGCCTTGGTGCACTTCTTCACCTCGGGCAGCGTGGCGTGCTCGCAGACCGCGCCCTTGGTGACGTTGTGGCAGGAACAGATCACCGCGTCGTCGGGCAGCGCGGACGGGCCGAGGACGGCCGGGCCGCCCGTACCGGCCGGCAGCACCAGCTGCTCGGGGGCGACCGGCAGGACGGTGCCCGTCATCGGCCGCAGGGTGCCGTACTGGTCGGCGTCCCCGATGAGCACCCCGCCGAGCAGCGTGCCGTCCTGCCCGATCACCAGCTTCTTGTAGACGCCGGAACGGGAGTCCGCGTACACCACGTCGAGGCAGCCGTCCGAGGTGCCGTGCGCGTCACCGAACGAGGCCACGTCCACCCCGAGCAGTTTCAGCTTCGTCGACATGTCGGCACCGGTGAACGAGGCCTTCTCGCCCGCGATCACCCCGGCCGCGGTCTGCGCCATCTCGTAGCCGGGCGCCACCAGCCCGTACACCCGGCCGTCCGTGGCGAGCGCGCACTCACCGATCGCGAACACCGCGGGGTCCGAGGTGCGGCACTCCTCGTCCACGACGATGCCGCCGCGCTGCCCGACCGCGAGGCCGCAGTCCCGGGCCAGCTGGTCGCGGGGCCGCACCCCGGCCGAGAAGACCACCAGATCCGTGGCGAGCGCGGAGCCGTCGGAGAGGGACATCCCGTTCACCGAGCCGTCCTCGCCCGCCGTCACCTCCTGGGTGCCGACACCCGTGTGCACGGTCAGGCCCATGTTCTCGATGGTCCGCAGCAGCGCCGCACCCCCGCCCTCGTCCACCTGCACCGGCATCAGCCGGGGCGCGAACTCCACCACGTGCGTGTCGAGCCCGAGGCCCTTCAGGGCCCCTGCGGCCTCCAGGCCGAGCAGCCCGCCGCCGACGACCGCGCCGGTCGTCGCCGTCCTCGCGTACTCCTCGATCGCGAGCAGGTCCTCGATGGTGCGGTAGACGAAGCAGCCCTCGGTGTCCTTGCCCGGCACCGGCGGGACGAACGGGTAGGAGCCGGTGGCCAGCACCAGCGCGTCGTAGACGAAGGTCTCGCCGGAGCGCGCGGTGACCGTGCGCGCCCTGCGGTCCACGGACTGCGCCGGGTCACCCAGGCGCAGCTCGAAGCCGTGCCGTTCCATGAAGCCGGGCTCGACGAGCGACAGTTCGTCCGGGGTGCGCCCGGAGAAGTACGAGGTCAGCTGGACCCGGTCGTAGGCGGCGCGCGGCTCCTCGCAGAGCACGACGACCCTGGCGGTACCGGCCGAGGGGGTCAGCCCCCGGTCGGCGAGCGCCTCCAGGAACCGCTGGCCGACCATCCCGTGCCCGACGACCACGAGGGTCGGCACGGCGGTCGTGGAGCGGGAGGCGCGGGCGGTCGGGGGAGTGGACACCGGCATCTCGGAAGCCTCCGTCGTTGGTGAGCGGGTGGAGCGGCCGGAGCGGGAGAGCTCGGCCCGTGTGCTCATGACGGAAGCGTGTCCGGTGGGTGTTACCCGTCCGGTTCCCCGCTGTTTCCCGGGGGGAACCTTGCGCTCAGCGCCGGCGGGAGCGGCCTGTGAGGGGAGCGGGGGCGCGGGGAGAAGCGAGAGGGAGGGGTGCCGCAAGCTCTGGGTTCGCTCAACTTTTCGCCGTACGGGCCGGACGGTTGGACGCGACACGTGCCGTTTCCCTAGTGTCGCGATCATGCCTGACATAACCCTGACCACCCTGGTCGTGCTGTGCCTCGCCGCGGGCGCGGCCGGCTGGATCGACGCGGTGGTCGGCGGCGGCGGTCTGCTTCTGCTGCCCGCGCTGCTGCTGGGACTGCCGAACCTCCCCGCCGCGCACATCCTCGGCACCAACAAGGCGGTCGCCATCGTCGGTACGTCGGGCGCCGCGGTCGCCTACGCCCGCAAGGCGCCGGTGAAGGTCGGCACGGCGTTGCGGATCGGTCTCGCGGCCCTGGCCGGATCGATGACCGGTGCCTTCTTCGCCGCCGGGATCAGCAGTGAGGTGCTCCGGCCGGTGATCATGGTGGTGCTGCTGGCCGTCGCGGCGTTCGTGATGCTGCGGCCCCGGTTCGGCAGGGCGCCCGAGGACGGTACGGCTCCGCAGGTCACCCGGGCCCGTACCGTCACCGCGATCGTGCTGGTGGGCGGCGGCATCGGCCTGTACGACGGGCTGTTCGGACCGGGCACCGGCACCTTCCTGGTGCTGGCGCTGACCGCGGTGCTCCACCTGGATCTGGTGACGGCCTCCGCCACCGCGAAGATCGTCAACGTCTGCACCAACGGCGGCGCACTGGCGATGTTCGCCTACCAGGGCAACGTGATGTGGCAGCTGGCCGGCCTGATGGCGGTGTTCAACCTGGCGGGCGGTCTGATCGGGGCGCGGATGGCGCTGAGCAGGGGCAGCGAGTTCGTCCGGGGGGTGCTGCTGGTCGTGGTGTTCTCGCTGGTCGCGAAGCTCGCCTTCGACCAGTGGAACGCGTGAACGCCCCGGCCGGGCCCGCGGCGCCGTCCGGGGTCAGCGCACCGAGGTGAGGTGCGCGTACGCCACCACGTTGCCCTCGTAACCCGTCGACGCGGAGAATCCGCCGCCGCAGGTGATCAGCCGCAGCGAGGCGTGTGGCGAGGCCCCGTACACCCGCTTGTCGGGGAAGTCCTTGCTGTCGTAGACCTCGATGGCGTCCAGCGCGAAGACGGCGGTGCGCCCGTCCTGCCGGTCCACCTCGACGGTGCTGCCCTTCTTCAGTGAGCCGAGGTCGTAGAAGACGGACGGGCCCTGGGCGTTGTCGACATGACCGGCGACGATCGCGCTGCCCTTGGCGCCGGGCGGGGTGCCGTCCTTGTACCAGCCGACGATGTCGGTGTTCCCGGCCGGCGGCACGTCGAGGCTGCCGTCCGGGCCGAGCCCGAGCCGCATCATCGGGGCGTCCACCCTGATGGCGGGGATCCGGATGCGGACGGGGGCCGACGGGCGCAGCGGCTGGGCGACCGGCGATCCCGGCAGCAGTTCCGGTCCGGCGGCGAAGGCCTGGGCGGCGGCCGGGCCGGGCGGGGTCAGCCGGGTGCCGGCGCCGTTGCGGATCAGCCAGACACCGGCCAGCGCCGCGACGACGAGCAGCCAGCCCTTGGCCTTCTGGGACACGGTCGTCCTCCGGGGTGAACGAAGGTGGATGCGGTCCCGTCCCGGTGGCGCAGGGCCACCGGGACGGAAACCAGGCGGTACGGAGAGGTGGAACCTCCGTCAGCTGTCGTCCTGCGTGCCGCTCGCCCGGCGACGCAGGAGCCAGGCTCCGCCGACGGCGGTCGCGGCGAGAACGCCGGCGCCCGCCGCGATCTGGGTGGTGTCCGGCCCGACGCTGCCGCCGATACCGGTCTTGACGTGCCCCGTGGGGGCGGTGGGTTCGGCCGAGGAGCGGTGGCCGGAGGGGGTCTCGTGGTCCGACGAGCTCTCGCGGCTGTCGCGCCCGGCGGAGCTGTCCTGGCTCGCTGAGCCGTCGTGCGTGCCCGAGCTCTCGTGGCCGGACGGGTTCGGGCGCTCGCTGGAGTCGCTCCGGCCCGGAGTCGTGGGCGCGTCCGGCACGAGGGCGGAACCGGCCGCCTCGGCCTCGTCGAGCCCTGTGGAGTCGTACGTGGCGGAGTCGTACGCCGAGGAGTCGCCGGCGTCCGCGGGAGAGCTGTCGTCGGAGCCGTCCGGGGCCGGGGCCGTACGGGAGGCTGCGGCGCTGTCCTCGCCCGTGGTGCCGGCGGCCTTCACCTCGATCTCGCCGCTGGCCTCCTTGCCGTTCTCGCAGGCCACGTCGATGTCGTACGGGCCGGGCTCGACGTTGCCCGGCACCCGGAACGAACCGGCCAGGACCTCCTTGAGGGTGGCCGGTGCCAGCGCGAAGCGCGAGGCCTCCAGGGAGCTCGCGTCGCCCGTCGCCGCGGTGTCGCTCCCGCAGGCATCGGTGTTCACGGTGACCGTGGTGCCCGGGGCCGCGCTCGCCGGGGTGATCTCCAGCGGAACCGGTTCGTCCGCGTACGCCGACGGGGCGGCGGCGCAGAGGCCGAGCGCGGCGGCGGCGAGGGCCGCGGCGGCCGTGCCGGTCACGAGGCGAGCAGGACTGCGCATGGGGGGTTCCTCCGAGCAAGGGGCGCTGGCGGGTGTGTCCTGGCTCCGAGCTAACGGCCGGGCGACCGCGCACGCCTGCTGACACCGAGTCAGCTGTCACCCGTCCGGACCGGCGCAGCCTCCTTGCCATAGGTCATGCGTGCAGGTCAGCGCGGTGATGGCGGGGGAGGTGCGGCCCTCTTCGGCGTCCGGTGCCGATCGGGTGATGACCCCCGAAGTGAATGTGGTGCACATCACATGCATGACCTTGTGGCCGAGGGGAACACGCATCACACCCCCCACGGGACGGCGTCCCCTCGTCGCCCCCGGCCGTCGCCCTCATCGGACCCGCCCCCCCCTGGGCCCGATGGGGGCGGCTCCTTGTCCGGCGTCCCGCTCGTCTCGCCTGTCGCTTCAGGCTCTCGGCGTCCGGTGTGCCTGTTCCGGACCGGCGGCGGACCACTCGACGACGGGCGGCCGGACCCGGGCGCAGAGCGGCTGGCCCTTGGCGTCGGAGAGCGGCAGCCGCGCGGTGAGGTGCCCGGAGCGTACGGCTGCGCGGAGGGTGTCCTCCCCGATGTCGGAGAACATCAGCTTGGCCCGCCGGAACATCGAGAAGAGGCCGTCATCGTCGACCGTGCCCCACGACAGGTAGACGAACCGCCCGCCGAGCCTGTTCTGCACGTACGGCCCGCTGATCTCCACCGCGCCCACAGGGTCGCCGGGGCCGGGCCCGGCGCCGGGGCCGGTGACGGCGGCCGTGCAGTCCAGGGTCCAGGAGGCGGACGGGGCGTCGCCCGGAAGCAGTCCCAGGAGTTCGCCGGGCCGGTCCTTGCGCTGGACGCCCACGTGGATGTTCTCGTAGCCGTCGAAGTCGCCGCCCGGCCCGCAGGCGCGGCCGGGCAGGCGGGAGCCCTCGATATGGATCTGCATGCGCGACTGGGGGCCTTCGGTGGAGTTCTCCATGTGCCCCATGGTCCCCTCTCTGCGGCCCGCCCCGCCCCGACCCGTGGGCACCGGGTGTCTCAGACGCTGTCCCAGGGCGCACTCGCGTAGGCCGCCTCCAGCCGGCCCATCAGCTCCTCGTCCACCACGAACTCGGTGCCGTCGATCCGCCGGACCGGCGCGATGCCCTGCGAGTTGGTGACGAACGCCGAACTGAAGGCCCCCAGCCCGTCGAGCGTCACCGGACTCCGCCGAGACCGGACACCCGCGGCGGGGAACTCCTGCTCCAGCAGCGCCATGGTCGTACCGAGCAGCGCGGGAGCCTGCGGCCAGACGACCGATTCGCCGTCCCAGAAGCCGATGTTGGTGACCGCCCCCTCGGTCACCGAGCCGTCCGGCAGGGTCAGCACCGCATCGTCGAAGCCCGCGCGCGAGGCGAGATTCCCGTAGTACGTCTGGCCGAACTCGCCTGGGCGCTTGAGGTGCGGCACGGCGCGGGCGTACGGCACCGACATCATGGTCCTCGGTTCGGCGGACATCGTCACCGGTCCGCGCACCGTGACCATGACGGTCGTCGCGGTGGCGCCCGGCGGCAGGAACCCGTGCACCCGCACCGAGCCGTCCGCGACCCCCGCGCCCCGCAGCGCGTGCCGGATCAGCTCGCGCACCGAGTCGCCGTCCAGGGGCAGTTCGAAGAGTGCCCGGTTCGCGCTGTCGAGCCGGTCCATGTGCAGCCCGAGTCCGCGGACCCGGCCCTGCCTGACCTGCATGGCGGTGAAATGGCCGTAGTTGAAGAAGGCGGCCGTCCGCAGATCGTCCTCGGTGGCCGGATGTCCGTCGAACTCGGCGTACGGGACCGGTGCGGCTGCTGGAGTCGTCATGCCTTCCACCGTATGCCGACACGCCGGATGGAGCGGGTGGCGGACCGGCACTTGACCTCAACCACGGTTGAGGCGTGAGCCTCGTCCCATGGACCTCACCCACGCTGAAACCACAGCCGCCACCACGGACACCGCCGACGCCCCGCTGAAGGTCGCGGTCATTCTCGCCAGCAACCGCGAGGGCCGCTTCGCACCCGTCGTCGCCCGCTGGTTCCTCTCCCACGCCGACGAGCACCCGGATGTCGTGACCGACCTGGTCGATGTCGCCGAGGCCGACCTCCCGACCGTGCACTCGTACCGCCCCGAACCCGGGGTGCGGGACCGACTGGCCGATGTCGCGGGCCGGTTGGCCTCCGCCGACGCCTTCGTGGTCGTCACCCCCGAGTACAACCACTCCTACCCGGCCCCGCTCAAGAACCTCATCGACTGGCACCGCGCCGAGTGGCAGGCAAAGCCCGTCGCCTTCGTCTCCTACGGCGGTGTCTCCGGCGGCCTGCGCGCGGTCGAACACCTGCGGCAGGTCTTCGCCGAACTGCACGCCGTCTCGATCCGCGACTCCGTCTCCTTCCACAACGCCGGCGCGCTGTTCGACGACGAGGGCAACCACCGCGACCCGGCCGATGCCGATGCCGCCGTGAAGTCCCAGCTCGACCAGCTGGTCTGGTGGGGCCGGGCACTGCGGGACGCGAAAGAGGTTCGGCCGTACGGCAGCTGACCGGGCGCCGTACGGCCCCGTACCCGACAATTGGGGGCAGGACCGCCGCCGAACCCGAGGAGACCGAAGGTGACTTCGCCCGCATGGCTGACCGTTCTGACCACGACGGACAGTGAGGAGAAGGCCCGGCTGCTGGCGCAGGGCGTGGTGGAGGCACGGCTCGCCGCCTGCGTGCAGATCTCCGCACCCGTCATCTCGGTCTACCGGTGGGAGAACGCCATCGAGACCACCGAGGAGTGGCAGCTGCTCCTCAAGACGACCGCTGAGCGCTACGACGAACTGGAGGCCCATCTCCAGGAGGCGCACGACTACGACACCCCGGAGATCATCGCGATCCCCGTGGTGCGGGGCAGCGCCGGCTACCTCGGCTGGGTGTCGGCGGAGACGGCGCCGTTCACCTCGGGCGCCTCCTGAGGGGGCCGGGGCCGGGCGGGTTCACCGGGGGTCCGCCGCGAGGGCCGTCTCCACTCCCGGCTCCCGGGGGCCCAGGAAGTGCGGGTCGGGCTTGAACAGCGCGTCCAGGGCCGCCTTCCCCGCCGCGGCGATCTCGCGCGTCCCGCCGTAGTACCAGGTCGCGTCGTGCTTGGCGTCGACCCCGACGCCGTACGCGTCGATGCCCGCCGCCCGGCACAGCGCGATCGCCCGCCGGACATGAAAGCCCTGGGTCACCAGCAGGGCCCGGTCCACCCCGAAGATCTTCTTGGCCCGGACGCAGGAGTCCCAGGTGTCGAAGCCGGCGAAGTCGCTGACGATCCTGCTGTCCGGGACCCCGTGCCGGACCAGGAACGTGCGCATCGCGTCCGGCTCGTCGTACTCCTCCCGGCTGTTGTCACCGGTCACCAGGACGACCTTCACCTTCTTGTCCCGGTAAAGACCGGCGGCGGTCCGCAGCCGGTTCGCGAGGTACGGGGACGGCTTCCCGTCCCACAGCCCCGCCCCGAACACCACGGCGACCTGCCGTGCGGGCGCGTCCGCCGCCGTCCTGACCCGGGCGTCCGCGACCGAGTGCATCCAGGTGGCGGGCGCCAGGCCCAGTACGCAGGCGACCATCACCCCCTGCACCGCCCGGCGCCGCCCCTGCGGGGTCCGCGGCAGCCGGGGCCGCAGCCGGGCGGCCGCCCTCCCGGGCAGGGCCCGGCCCCGGCCGTCCGCCTCTGCGTTTCGTCGTCGTCCCAGCCGCATGGGAGCGCCCCCGTTCCTGTCTGTCCTGTGCTGTGCCTGGCCCGTCCCGCAAAACCGTCCCCTGTGACTTGACGACAGAACGGCCCGAAGGGTTCTCCGCGCCGGGCCGTCGGTAGCATCGGCCGATGCTGCTCCCACGGCTCATCGCGTCAGATCTCGACGGCACCCTGCTGCGCAACGACGGCACGCTCTCGGCCCGTACGCTGCGCGCCCTGCGCGCGGCCGAGGGCGCCGGTGCGGAGATCGTCATAGTCACCGCCCGCCCGCCCAGGTTCGTCGACCGGCTCGCGGCCGCCACCGGACTCGTCGGCACGGCGGTCTGCAGCAACGGCGCCCTCGTGTACGACATCGCCACGCGCACCGTCGTCTCCTCCCGCCCGCTGCCCCTGATCACCGCCCGGCGGGTGGCCACCGCACTGGCCGCCGCGGTGCCCGAGCTGGGCTTCGCCCTGGAGACCGGCAACCAAGTGCTGTACGAACCGGCCTACCGGATGCGGTTCTCCGAGGAGGAGGGCGCCGAACTCCCCGTACCGTCCCTCGCCGACCTGTGGCTGACCGAGGCCCCGGTCACCAAGCTGCTCGCCTGGTCGGACCGGCTCGACGCGGACACGCTGCTGGCGGCGGCCCTGCCGGGCGCGGGCGACGAGGTACAGCTCACGCACTCGGGCGGGCGCGGGCTGCTGGAGATCAGTGCGCCGGGCGTCACCAAGGCAGGCACCCTGGCGCTGCTGTGCGCGGGGCGGGGCATCGAAGCGGCCGAGGTCATCGCCTTCGGGGACATGCCCAACGACCTGACCGTCCTCGACTGGGCCGGCACCGGCTACGCCATGGCCAACGCGCACCCGGCCGTGCTGGCCGCCGTACCGGTGCACACGGTCAGCAACGAGGACGACGGCGTCGCCTAAGTCATCGAACGCCTCCTCGCCGAAGCCCAGGCCCAGGCCGAAGCCGAAGCCGAGGCCGAAGCCCAGGCCGGTGCCGCGCCCTCGGCCGATCCCGTCCGACAGCACCCCGGGCCGTGCCGTGAGGCGCCGGAAAACACCTGTGACCGGCCCGCAACGACGCGGCAACGTGCGCCCGGCACCATCGGTCCATGACGGAGCCGGCACCGGAACGCCCGCAGGAATCCCTGCCCCTCGACAGCACGGCGCAACTGCTGAGCCGTATCACCGCGCAGCTCGACAGCCAGCTCGGCCTGGTCTCCCTGAACGGAACCCGACGCCCCATGCACCGCACCCGGCACCGGCCCGCACCGGGCCGAGCCCGCGCATCGGTCCCCGCCACCGCCGCCCCCGCTCCCGCCCTCGTCGCCGTCGCGCACGGCAGCCGGGACCCGAGGGCGCTGCACACCGTGACGCGGCTGCTCGACCGGGTGCGGGAGCTGCGGCCGGGGCTCGACGTCCGGCTCGGGCACATCGAGCTGAACGCACCCCTCCTGCCGGCGACCCTGCACGCGCTGGGCGACGGCGAGGCGGTCCTGGTGCCGCTGCTGCTGGGCCGCGGGTACCACGTAAAGCAGGACATCCCGGAAGCCGTCGCCGGTGCCCCGGCCCTGCGCGCCCTGATCGCCGCGCCGCTCGGGCCGCACCCGTTGCTGGTCGAGGCGCTGCACGGACGGCTCGCCGAGGCCGGGTGGCGGCCCGAGGACGACGGGAGCCGCAGCAGCGCGGTGGTCCTGGCCGCCGCCGGTTCGCGCGATCCCGAATCGGCCGCCGACACCCGCCGCACCGCGCACCTGCTCAGCGAACGGCTCGGCGGGGTGCCGGTCGTTCCCGCGTACGCCTCCGCCGCGACGCCCACCGTCCCGGCCGCCTTGCGCGCGCTGGCCGCCCGGGGCCGCCGACGGGTCGCCGTCGCCTCGTACTTCACCGCCCCCGGGCGCTTCGCCTCGGCCGCGTCCGGGGCCGCGCCGTGGATCGCCGCCGCCCCGCTCGGCGCGCATCCGGCGATGGCGCGGCTGCTGCTGCACCGCTACGACCAGGTACGGGCGGCCGCCGGTGTCCCGGCACCCGAAACTCAGATGAACACACAATTCCTGGCATCCGCCTGAGCACACTTGTCGGCGCGGCCGATTAATGTCGACCCCATGGACGGCACGCACGGCACGCACCACCGGCACGGCACGGACCACTCGCCAGGATCGGACCCGGCACCTGAGGGCGCCGCACCCTACGGCGCCGCCGACGCCGAGCGCTGGGACACCGAGGCGGACAAGAGGCCCGGCCGCACCGCCTTCCAGCGCGACCGCGCCCGGGTGCTCCACTCCGCCGCGCTGCGCAGGCTCGCCGGGAAGACCCAGGTGGTCACCCCCGGCACCCGCAGCTACGCCTGGGACGCCAGCCCCCGCACCCGGCTCACCCACTCCCTGGAGTGCGCCCAGGTGGGCCGCGAGCTCGGCGCCGCACTCGGCTGCGACCCGGACCTGGTCGAGACGGCCTGCCTCTCCCACGATATGGGCCACCCGCCCTTCGGCCACAACGGCGAGCAGGCGCTCAACGACTTCGCCTCCGACTGCGGCGGATTCGAGGGGAACGCCCAGTCGCTGCGCCTGCTGACCCGGCTCGAACCGAAGCGGTTCGTACCCGATCCCCGTACCGGCGAGCTGGTCAGCGTCGGGCTCAACCTGACCCGCGCCGCCCTCGACGCCGCCACCAAGTACCCCTGGCCCCGGGGCGCGCACCCGACCGACCCCGGCTCACCGAAATTCGGGGTCTACGAGGACGACGTGCCGGTCTTCGACTGGTTCCGCAAGGGCGCGCCGCAGGACCGCAAGTGCTTCGAGGCCCAGGTGATGGACTGGTCCGACGACGTGGCGTACTCCGTCCACGACTTCGAGGACGGCCTGCACGCCGGGCACATCGACCCCAACTGCCTGGACGCCGAGCCGGAGCGGCAGGAGATCTGGCAGGTCGCCATCGGACGGTACGTCCCGGCGGACACCGACCCGCAGGAGCTGTCCGACGCCCTGGACCGGCTCATGGGCCAGGACTGGTGGCCGCACGGCTACGACGGTTCGGCCGTCGCCCAGGCCCGGCTGAAGGACGCCACGAGCCAGCTGATCGGCCGCTTCTGCCTCGCCGCCGAGACCGGCACCCGCAAGGCGTACGGCACCGGCCGGCTCGGCAGGTACGGCGCCGAGCTCGTCGTGCCCCGTGAGGCCCGCAACGAATGCGCGGTGCTCAAGGCGGTCGCCGACCGCTACGTCATGCAGCGCGCCGAGCAGGAGGCGATCCGGGCCGGCCAGCGCATCGTCATCGCGGAACTGGCCGCGGCCCTGACCGCCCGTGCGCCCGAGGGGCTGGAGCCGCAGCTGCGGGCGCTGTACGAGGCCGCGCCCGACGACCGGTCCCGCAAGCGCGTCCTGGTCGACCAGATCGCCGCCCTGACCGACGCTTCCGCCCGTACCCTGCACCACTCGCTCACCGCGCCCGGCCGATGACCCCGCACCGCACCCCTCCCGCGCGGCTGCGCCGCCGACGATGCGACAGATGGTGTGCTGGGGTGGACGTACCGCGTGGTCCCACCGCGTGCCCGCCACCCTTTCCCCGTGGCGCGGCACCGGTCCGCGGACCGGCCCACGACCACTGGGCGTGACCTGATCGGGTCACACCCTCTTTCGCCATCACGCTGCGTGCGGGACGCTCGCAGTTGGCGCCGCGCAGCAAGCACCGAGGAGGCATCAAGTGGTCGACGCACATCGGACGTTCGTCATTGTCGGCGGAGGACTGGCCGGAGCGAAGGCGGCGGAGACGCTCCGCTCGGCGGGATTCAGCGGCCGGGTCATCCTGATCGGTGATGAGCGCGACCATCCTTACGAACGCCCGCCCCTGTCCAAGGGGTACCTGGCCGGCAAGGAGGAACGCGACAGCGTCTTCGTCCACGAGACGGCCTGGTACGCGGGGGCCGACATCGAGCTCCACCTCGGCCAGCCCGTCACCGTACTGAACCGTGACGCCCGCTCCGTGGAGCTCGGTGACGGCACCGTCATCCACTACGACAAGCTGCTCCTGGCCACCGGCGCCGAACCGCGCCGCCTCGACATCCCGGGCACCGGCCTGGCCGGCGTCCACCACCTGCGCCGCCTCGCCCACTCCGACCGGCTGCGCAACGTGCTGGCCGCGCTCGGCCGCGACAACGGCCACCTGGTGATCGCCGGGGCCGGCTGGATCGGCCTGGAGGTCGCGGCCGCGGCCCGCGGATACGGCGCCGAGGTCACCGTCGTCGAACCGGAGGCGACCCCGCTGCACCGGGTCATCGGCCCCGAGCTCGGCCAGATCTTCACCGACCTGCACAGCGACCACGGCGTCCGCTTCCACTTCGGCGGCAGCCTCACCGAGATCGTCGGCCAGGACGGCATGGTCCTCGCGGTCCGCACCGACGACGGCGAGGAGCACCCCGCCCACGACGTCCTCGCCGCGATCGGGGCCGCCCCGCGCTCCGCCCTCGCCGAGGCGGCCGGCCTCGACATCGCCCCCCGCGCCCAGGGCGGCGGCATCGCCGTGGACGCCTCGCTGCGCACCAGCGACCCGCACATCTACGCAGCCGGTGACGTCGCCAACGTCGCGCATCCGGTGCTCGGCACCCGGCTGCGGGTGGAGCACTGGGCCAACGCGCTGAACGGCGGACCGGCGGCGGCCCGCGCCATGCTCGGCCAGGAGGTCTCCTACGACCGGGTGCCGTACTTCTTCTCCGACCAGTACGACCTGGGCCTGGAGTACTCGGGCTGGGCACCGCCCGGCAGCTACGACCAGGTGGTGATCCGGGGCGATGCGGGCAAGCGCGAGTTCATCGCGTTCTGGCTGAAGGACGGCAAGGTGCTCGCCGGGATGAACGTGAACGTGTGGGACGTCACCGACACCGTGCAGGAACTCATCAAGGCCGGTCAGCCGGTCGATCCGGACGCCCTGGCGGATCCGTCCGTGCCGCTGGACTCCCTGATCTGAGCGGGGCCCCCGGCCGGGGCGCGGGTGCTCCGGAAAGGGGCGCCCGGCGACCCCGCGCGCCCGCCCGGCCGAGGGTTGTCGTATCCCACCCGTAGACTTCACCCGTGGCAGGCAGGATCAATGACGACGACGTGAAGGCGGTCCGGGACGCGGTCCCGATCGACGCCGTCGTTTCCGAGTACCTCCAGCTGCGCAACGCCGGCGGCGGAAACCTCAAGGGCCTGTGCCCCTTCCACGACGAGAAGTCCCCCTCCTTCCAGGTCAGCCCGAGCAAGGGTCTCTTCCACTGCTTCGGCTGCCAGGAGGGCGGCGACACGATCGCCTTCGTGATGAAGATCGATCACCTCCAGTTCTCCGAGGTGGTCGAGCGGCTCGCGGCCAAGGCGGGCATCACCCTGCGGTACGAGGAGGGCGGGTACAACCCCTCCCACCAGCGCGGTGAGCGGATCAGGCTGGTCGAGGCCCACAAGGCGGCCGCCCAGTTCTACGTCGAGCAGCTGGACGGCCCCGAGGCCGAGATCGGCCGCAAGTTCCTCGCCGAGCGCGGCTTCGACCAGGCCGCCGCCGCCCACTTCGGTGTCGGCTACAGCCCGGCCGGCTGGGACCACCTCACCCGCTACCTGCGCGGCAAGGGCTTCAGCGACAAGGAACTGATCGCCTCCGGCATCTCCCAGGACGGCAGGCGCGGCCCCATCGACCGCTTCCGAGGCCGGCTGATGTGGCCGATCAGCGACACCGCGGGCGACATCGTCGGCTTCGGCGCCCGCAAGCTGCGCGACGACGACAACGGCCCGAAGTACCTCAACACCCCCGAGACCGCGATCTACAAGAAGTCCCAGGTGCTGTACGGCATCGACCTGGCCAAGAAGGACATCGCGAAGGCGAGCCGGGCCGTCGTCGTCGAGGGCTACACCGACGTGATGGCCTGCCACCTCGCCGGGGTCACCACCGCCATCGCCACCTGCGGCACCGCCTTCGGCGGCGACCACATCAAGATCCTGCGCCGCCTCCTGATGGACAACGGCAGCGCCCGGGTGATCTTCACCTTCGACGGTGACGCGGCCGGGCAGAAGGCCGCCCTGCGCGCCTTCGAGGACGACCAGAAGTTCGCCGCCGAGACCTACATCGCGATCGCCCCCGACAACATGGACCCCTGCGATCTGCGCCTCGCCAAGGGCGACGAGGCCGTCCGCGACCTGGTCGAACCCCGCACCCCGCTCTTCGAGTTCGCGCTCCGCCAGATCGTCGGCCGCTACGACCTGGAGACCCCGGCCGGCCGCGCCGCCGCGCTCGACGAGGCCGCCCCCGTCGTCGCCAAGATCAAGACGGGCAGCGTGCAGCGCGAGGTCGCCGTCCAGCTGGCCGGCTTCGTCGGCATCCTGGACCAGGAGTACGTCGTGCACCGGGTCAACCAGCTCGCCCAGTGGGCCCGGGGCCGGGGCGACCAGCGCGGACCCGCCCGCTCCTCCTCCCGGGCCGGCGCGCAGCACCAGCAGACCCAGCCGCCCACCGGCCCCTCGGGCCCCTCCGGCCCCGCGCTCAACCTCCGCAGCCCGGCCCACCGCACCGAGCGCGAGCTGCTCAAGCTCGCCCTGCAGAAGCCCGCCCTGGTCTCGCCGGCCTTCGACGCCTACGGGGTGGACGAGTTCACCGCCCCGCCGTACGCCGCCGTCCGCCAGTGCATCGCGGAGGCGGGCGGCGCGGAGCTGGGCGTCCCCGAGACCCGCGAGTACCTCGTCCAGGTGCTCGACGCGACCCCCAACGAAACGGTGCGCAAGCTGGTCACCGAGCTGGCGGTCGAGGTCTTCCACGGCAAGTCCATCGACGAGGCCTACGCGGGCGAGCACCTGGTCAAGGTCCGGCTGCGGGCCGTCGACCGCCGGATCGACGACGTCCAGGGCAGCCTCGCCCGGCTCGGCAGCAATGTCGCCCCGGACCACCTGGCCGCCGCGCAGAACGAGGTCTGGGTCCTCCAGCAGTACGCCCAGTCCCTGCGCAACAGCGGAGCCGACGCGCTCTGAGCACGCCGTGGGCGCGTCGCGAACGCCCCGCGTATCCGCTCGGTGACGGGACGGACTCAGAAAGTCCCCGCACGCCCCTCGTGGCAGCTGTGTGTCGTGCCCCACACTGGGTGGCGGTGCCTGAGTCATCGGAGCGCGGCCGGCCCACCGACCGGTGGTCCTCCATCCCCGCGGTCCGGCAGCGATCACCTGGAGGTCGCCCCCGTGCAGACCCGGACCGTGAGCAAGACCGAGCATGTCTCGGCGATCCCCGCGCAGCACCGGGCCCTACATCATCCGGAGGCCGAGGCGGACCCGCCGCCCGAACCGCCCGAGCCCTCCGGGCTGCCCGAGCCGTCCGAGTCACCCGAGGCGGTCATGGAGGAGTCGGCGGAGCTGCCCGAGCCGTCGGCGCCGCGTGGCCGGCCGGACACCGGCGGGCCGTCGTCCGACCTGTTCCGGCAGTACCTGCGGGAGATCGGCCGCGTCCCGCTGCTCACCGCCGCCGACGAGGTGGAGCTCGCCCGCAGCGTCGAGGCCGGGCTGTTCGCGGAGGAGCGCCTCGCCCGCACCCCGGACC
This sequence comes from Streptomyces sp. 840.1, assembly GCF_003751445.1. Lineage (NCBI taxonomy): Bacteria > Bacillati > Actinomycetota > Actinomycetes > Kitasatosporales > Streptomycetaceae > Streptomyces > Streptomyces sp. 840.1. The sequence continues at coordinate 3,977,901 of NZ_RJUU01000001.1, forward strand.
CCGACACCCGCCTCGCCGTCGACCTGGACCGCCTCGTCGTCATGGGGCGGATGGCCAAACGCCGCCTCATCGAGGCCAACCTCCGCCTCGTCGTCTCCGTGGCCAAACGCTATGTCGGCCGAGGGCTGACCATGCTCGACCTGGTCCAGGAGGGAAACCTCGGCCTCATCCGGGCCGTCGAGAAATTCGACTACGCCCGGGGTTACAAGTTCTCGACGTACGCGACCTGGTGGATCCGGCAGGCCATGTCCCGCGCGCTGGCCGACCAGGCACGCACCATAAGGGTCCCGGTCCATGTCGTCGAACTGATCAACCGTGTCATCCGGGTCCAGCGCCGGATGCTCCAGGAACGCGGCTACGAACCGACGCCCGAGGAGGTCGCCGCCCAGCTCGACCTGACCCCGGAGCGGGTGGGCGAGGTGCTGCGCCTGGCCCAGGAACCCGTCTCCCTGCACGCCCCGGTCGGGGAGGAGGACGACGTCTCGCTCGGCGACCTGATCGAGGACGGCGACGCCGCGTCCCCGGTGGAGTCCGCCGCGTTCCTGCTGCTGCGCGAGCACCTGGAGGTGGTGCTCTCCACGCTCAACGAGCGCGAGCGGAAGGTGGTCCAGCTGCGGTACGGGCTGGCCGACGGGCGGCCCCGCACGCTCGAGGAGATCGGCCGGATCTTCGGCGTGACCCGCGAACGGATCCGCCAGATCGAGTCCAAGACCCTCAACAAGCTCCGGGACCACGCCTTCGCCGACCAGCTCCGCGGCTACCTCGACTGACGCACGCGAAGCGCACGGGCCGGGGCAGCCGCGGAGCGGACGGCCCGGGGCCGGCCGGCCCCGGGCGGGACAGTCCGGGGTCAGTCGACCTCGGCGACCGCCTGCGCGAACTGGGCCGCGTACAGCCGCGCGTACGCGCCGTCCGCCTCCAGCAGCTCGTCGTGCGTACCCTGCTCGACGATCGAGCCGTTCTCCATCACCAGGATGACGTCGGCGTCGCGGATGGTGGAGAGCCGGTGCGCGATCACGAAGCTCGTACGGCCGTGCGCGAGCTGCGCCATCGCCTTCTGGATCAGCACCTCGGTACGGGTGTCGACCGAGCTGGTCGCCTCGTCCAGCACCAGTATCACCGGGTCGGACAGGAACGCCCGCGCGATGGTGATCAGCTGCTTCTCACCCGCGCTGACGCCGGTGCCCTCGTCGTCGATCACCGTGTCGTAGCCGTCCGGCAGGGTGCGGATGAAGCGGTCGGCGTGAGCCGCCCGCGCCGCCTCCTCGATCGCCTCCCGGCCGGCCTCGCCCGACGCGCCGTACGCGATGTTCTCCGCGATGGTCCCGCCGAACAGCCAGGTGTCCTGGAGGACCATGCCGATCCCCGACCGCAGGTCGTCGCGCGACATCGTCGCCACGTCCACCCCGTCCAGGGCGATCCGGCCTCCCGTCACCTCGTAGAACCGCATCAGCAGGTTGACCAGCGTGGTCTTGCCCGCACCGGTCGGTCCGACGATCGCGACCGTGTGGCCCGGCTCGACACTCAGTGACAGGTTCTCGATGAGCGGCTTCTCCGGGTCGTAGCGGAACGACACGTTCTCCAGCGAGACGCTGCCGCGCAGCTCCTCCGGGTGAGCGCCCTCGCCCTTCGCCGGGTCGGCGTCCTGCTCCTCGGCGTCGAGGAGCTCGAAGATCCGCTCGGCCGACGCGACTCCGGACTGCACCAGGTTCGCCATCGAGGCGACCTGGGTCAGCGGCATGGAGAACTGCCGGGAGTACTGGATGAAGGCCTGCACGTCACCGATCGACAGTGCGCCGGAGGCGACCCGCAGCCCGCCGATCACGGCGATCAGCACGTAGTTCAGGTTCGACACGAACATCATCAGCGGCTGCATGATCCCGCTGTTGAACTGGGCCTTGAACCCGGCCTCGTACAGCGCGTCGTTCTGCTCGGCGAAGTCCCGCGCGGACTCCTCCTGGCGGCCGAAGACCTTCACCAGGGTGTGCCCGGTGTACATCTCCTCGATGTGGGCGTTGAGCTTGCCCGTCACCTTCCACTGCTGGACGAACTGCGGCTGCGAGCGCTTGCCCACCTTCGTCGCCACGACCACCGACAGCGGCACCGTCACCAGTGCGACGAGCGCCAGCAGCGGTGAGATCCAGAACATCATGATCAGTACGCCGATGATGGTCAGCACCGAGTTGATGAGCTGGCCCATGGTCTGCTGCATCGTCTGCGAGATGTTGTCGATGTCGTTCGTCGCCCGGCTGAGCACCTCGCCGCGCTTGGCCCGGTCGAAGTACGACAGCGGCAGCCGCGACAGCTTCGTCTGGATGTCCTCGCGCATCTGGAACACGACCCGGTTGATCACCCGGATCGACAGCCGCGTCGACACCAGCATCAGCAGCCCGGCACCGACGTACGTGATCAGCGCGGCCAGCAGCACATGCCCGATCGCGTCGAAGTCCATGCCCTTGCCCGGGGTGAAGTCCACCTTCGAGAGCATGTCGGCCAGGCCGCTGTTGCTCCTGTGCAGGTTCGCGAGGGCCTGCTCCTTGGTCGTCCCCTCCGGCATCTGCCGGCCGACGACCCCGGCGAACACCAGGTCGGTGGCCTTGCCGAGGATCTTCGGGCCGACCACCGAGAGCGCCACGCTCAGCGCACCGGCCACCAGCATCACGTACAGCGTGGTCCGCTCCGCGGCGAAGCGCTTGAGCAGCCGCTTCGTGGAGCCCTTGAAGTCCATGGACCGCTCGGTCGGCGCCCCGCCCGCCATCATGCGTCCGCCAGGCCCGGCCATTACGCGGCCTCCGCTTCCGTCAGCTGGGAGAGCACGATCTCCCGGTATGTTTCATTGCCGTCCATCAGCTCGTGATGGCTGCCGGCGCCGACGACCCGGCCCTCGTCCATCACCAGGATCCGGTCGGCGTCGCGGATGGTGGACACCCGCTGCGCCACGATCACCACGGTCGCTGCGGCGGTCTCCCGCAGCAGTGCCGCGCGCAGCGCGGCGTCCGTGGCGTAGTCCAGCGCGGAGAACGAGTCGTCGAAGAGGTAGATCTCCGGCTGCTGGACCAGCGTCCGCGCGATCGAGAGGCGCTGCCGCTGCCCGCCGGAGACATTGGTGCCGCCCTGCGCGATCGGCGCGTCCAGCCCGTGTTCCAGACCCTCGACGAACTCCTTGGCCTGGGCGACCTCCAGCGCGTGCCACAGCTCCTCGTCGCTCGCGTCCGGGTTCCCGTACCGCAGATTGGTCGCGACCGTCCCGGAGAACAGGTACGGCTTCTGCGGGACCAGGCTCACCGTCTTCGCCAGCAGCGCCGGGGCCAGCGTCCGTACGTCCGTCCCGTCGACCAGCACCTGGCCGTCCGTCACGTCGAACAGCCGGGGTACGAGTCCGAGCAGTGTCGACTTGCCGCTGCCCGTCGACCCGATGATCGCGGTCGTCTCGCCCGGCCGGGCCACCAGGTCCACCGACCGCAGCACCGACGCCTCGGCGCCGGGGTAGCGGAAGTCGGCGCCCCGGATCTCCAGGTGCCCGTGGGCGCGCAGCTCGGTCACCGGCTCGGCCGGCGGCACCACGCTGGACTCGGTCTCCAGGACCTCCTGGATGCGCTCGGCGCACACCTCGGCGCGCGGCACCATCATGAACATGAAGGTGGCCATCATCACCGACATGACGATCTGCATCAGGTAGGAGAGGAACGCGGTCAGCGCCCCGATCTGCATCCCGCCGCTGTCGATCCGGTGCGCACCGAACCAGACGACGGCGATCGACGACACGTTCACGACCGTCATCACGGTCGGGAACATCAGTGCCATCAGCCGGCCCGTGGACAGCGCCACATCGGTCAGCTCGGTGTTGGCGCCCCGGAAACGCTTCTCCTCGTAGCCGTCACGGACGAAGGCGCGGATGACCCGGTTGCCGGTGATCTGCTCGCGCAGCACCCGGTTCACCGTGTCGAGCCGCTCCTGCATCGTCCGGAACAGCGGACGCATCCGCTTCACGATCAGGCTCACCGAGATCCCGAGGACCGGCACCACCGCGAGGAGCACCGCGGACAGCGGCACGTCCTGGCCGAGCGCCATGATGATGCCGCCGACGCACATGATCGGTGCCGAGACCATCAGCGTGAACGTCATCAGGACCAGCATCTGGATCTGCTGGACGTCATTGGTCGTACGGGTGATGAGCGAAGGAGCACCGAACCGGCCGAGCTCACGCGCGGAGAACGACTGCACCCGGTCGAAGACCGACGCCCGGACATCGCGCCCGAGCGCGGACGCGGTACGGGCACCGATGTAAACGGCCCCGATGTTGCAGACCACCTGGGCGATGCTGACGACGATCATGGCGCCGCCGTACTGGAGGATGTAGCCCGTGTCGCCCTTGACGACACCGTTGTCAATGATGTCGGCGTTCAGGGTGGGCAGATAGAGGGCGGCGGAGGTCTGCAGCAGCTGGAATACCACCAGCAGCGCGATCGGCTTCTTGTACGGACCGAGATAGGCCCGCAGGAGTTTTATGAGCACGCGTGTCTCTCGGAGTCGGCGTAGGGCGGGAGTCGACCCATTTTCAGGCACCGCGCACCGGGACCGCGAACGTTTTTATTCAAGTCCAGGTCAAAAAACAGACCCGGTCCATAATTTTGCCGCCGGCCGTCCTCCGGTGATCCGGGCGGGTCACCGGAGGCGGGCGCCTCACTGCGCTGCGTCGAACGCCCCCGGGTGGATCTGGTCCCGCGTCGCCACGTACTGCTGACGCACCGCCTGGCCGACCGCCAGCTCCTCGCCGGGATCCAGCACCTGGGCTGCGGCGTCCTGCCAGACCGGGGGAGTGCGCGGATCGAGCGCCCCCTGCGAGACCCCGAGCGCCCAGGCCGCCTGCCGGGCCGCACCCAGCGCCGCGTACTGCGCCGGCTCCGGCACCACCACCTGCGTCCCGAGCAGCATCGGCGCGAGCGCCTGCACGGCCGGCAGCTCGGCAGCGGCGCCCAGCAGGAACACCCGCCGCACCTCGACCCCCCGGCCGCGCAGCACGTTCAGCGCGTCGGCCAGCGAGCAGAGCATCCCCTCGAACGCGGCGCGCGCGAGGTGCTCCGGCTTCATCGACTCGCGCCGCAGCCCGCTCAGCGTCCCCGCGGTGTGCGGCAGCTGCGGAGTCCGCTCACCCTCCAGGTACGGCAGCAGCACGAGCCCCGAGGCACCGGGCGTCGACTTCAGCGCCAGCGCCGACAGCTCCTCCAGCCCGTCCAGGCCCAGCATGTCGGCGGTCCCGCGCAGCGCGCGTACCGCGTTGGAGGTGTGCACCACCGGCAGGTGCATCCCGGTGGCATCCGCGAACGAGGTGATCATCCCGGTCGGATCGGCCAGCGCCTCGTGGTGCACCGCCATCACCGAGCCCGAGGCCCCGAGCGACACCACCGCGTCCCCGACCCCGACCCCGAGGCCGAACGCCGCCGCCATCGTCTCGCCGGTACCCGCCGAGATCAGCAGGCCCTCCGGCGTCGTCCCGGCCGCCTCGCACGGCCCGAGCACCTCGGGCAGCGCCGCCTGCCGGCCCAGCGCCAGCTCCACCAGATCCGGCCGGTAGGACTCGCTGCCCGCCGACCAGTAACCCGTCCCGGAGGCGGCACCCCGGTCGGTGGTCCGCCGTGCCGGACGGCCCAGCAGCTGCCACACCAGCCAGTCGTGCGGCTGGAGCACGGCGGCGACCCGCTGCGCCATCTCCGGCTCGGTCCGCGCCAGCCAGCGCAGCTTCGAGACCGGCTGCGCCGCCTGCGGCACCGCCCCGACCGCCTCGGCCCAGGCCTGCCGCCCGCCCAGCCCGTCGACCAGATCGGCCGCGGCGACCTGCGCGCGCTTGTCGTTGCCGAGCAGCGCGGGCCGTACGAGATTGCCCTGGCGGTCCAGCGGCACCAGCCCGTGCTGCTGCGCGGACACGCCGATGGCCTGCACACCTTCGAGCAGCCCGCCGGTGGCCGCCTCACCGAGTGAGAGCAGCCACGCCTGCGGATCGACCTCCGTGGCCTTCGCCTCCACGGGGTGTGCGGCGTACCCCTGGCGCAGTACGGCACCCGTGTCCGTATCGCAGACCACGATGTGCGTGAAGGCGGATGAACTGTCCAAGCCGGCGACTATGCCCATACACAGATTCTGCCGCACCGCCGGAGCATTCCTGCACGGCGGTGCGGCAGATACGTGGAGGTCCGGGCCTCAGGTGTTGGTCGTACCCCAGTCGTCCTCGCCGTTCGCCCCGCGCCCGCGCAGCGACCGCACCCGGTCCGCTACCGACGCCGGCACCTTGTCGCCGACCTTCTCGCCCACCGCGTGGGCCGCCTTCCCGGCGAACTCGCGGCCGCTCTGGGCCGCCGACTCGCAGGTGTTGCGCACAGCCGGGTTCTGGGCGACCTGGCGTGCGGACTTCTTCAGCTGCTCGTAACGCTCCCGCCCGGCACGAGTGCCGAGCACGTAACCGAGGGCCACTCCGGCGATGAACGTGAGCCGGTACCGCATGGCTGCCACCCTTCCTTCACTCCGCGCGACATGTGCTGCTCGCCTACCCGCAGGCACCGGAGATCACCCCGGCCGATACCGATTGGCAAAGCACCCCCCTGCTTGCGCTAATGTATGTGTCGCAGCGAACGTCCGCCGCCCGGCATCCGCCAGGCAGGTGTCGTCCGAGGCAACGCAGCAATCCCCTGTAGCTCAATTGGCAGAGCAGCCGGCTGTTAACCGGCAGGTTACTGGTTCGAGTCCAGTCGGGGGAGCGCGATCCCCTGTAGCTCAATTGGCAGAGCATTCGGCTGTTAACCGGAGGGTTACTGGTTCGAGTCCAGTCGGGGGAGCGGAACGGAAGAGGGCCCTGCGGGGTCCTTTTTCGTGTGCCCGCATCCGTGGTGCGTGTGAGGCGGGCGTGACTCTTTCGCGTCAACTTCACGTCACCCGGAACCGGGCAGGGAGCAGCGCGGTCTTCATGGTCACGAGTACCCGGGCACCCGGAGCGAGAGATCGTATGACCGGCTATGCTGCGGCAGACGGCGCGTACACATGTACGCGCCACGCCGAAAAGGGGCGGTAGCTCAGCCGGTTAGAGCAGCGGACTCATAATCCGTCGGCCGTGGGTTCGAGTCCCACCCGCCCCACCGAGCAACCTCGGGAAGAATCGTTCTGACCTGGGGAAACGCGTTTTTTGTGGGTCGTTTTGCGTGCGGCGTTTGCCTCACGGAGGTGCGGTGAACGCGATTCCTTGTGTTTCGCAGATGAGCTTACGCGAGCTGTGACCTGGTCTTTTGTAGTGAGGTCCTCTGTGGGGGCGTCGAGGAGTGATCCCACGCCGTACCGGGGAGTTCTGTCTCTCAGAGGCTTTCGGAGGGTGGGCTCTCGGGGGTGGGCCGCTGACTGCTGTGTCGTGGGGCCGGCTGGTGACTCTTGGGTGGGCGATGCCTGAGCGTCGGGAGGGCCTTGTTGGGGCGAGGCGGTCAGACGACTTCCTCGAGCACCACGCCTGCGGGGATTCTCCGACGAGTCCCTCGCCGCCCCTTATTCGTGCCGCGTGGCACGGAGGCCGCTGAGGTCGAGATCACCGCAAGGCATCGAGCGCCGCGATGCTGTCTGCCGGCTCGGCGCGCCGGGTGTAGTCGGTGTCGGCGAAGGCCCAGCGGATGATGCCGTCTCGGTCGATGACGTATGTGGCGGGGAGCGGCAGGGTCCGCGCGTGGCCGCCGTTGACGTGCTGGAGGTCGAAGCCGAGCTTGTCGTGGACGGCGGCGAGGTCGTCGTTCAGGTCGAAGGTGAGCCCGTATGCCTGGGCGGTGGTTGAGCCGGTGTCGCTGAGGACGGTGAAGTCCAGCTCGTGCTTCTCGGTCAGGGAGAGTGCCTCGTCCGGGATTTGGGGGACACGGGGACCAACTGGGCATCGCGGGCCGTGATGCCGGTGTGGTGATCTTGGAGCGCGCGCAGCGCGAGGTTGCAGTACGGGCACCACGCGCGGCGGTAGAAGGTGAGCACGACTGGGCCCTGCTCCCCGCGCCCTCGGGGGATGGTCCCCATAGTCCTGAGAATGGTCCCTACGGGCGTAGGGGGGGCCTGCCAATCAGGCCCCCGCCCCGCCCGCACATTGCCGGCTCCTCACGCTGCATATCCTGTGGGACATGCTGATTTACGCCCCGGCGGCACTGCTCTTCCTCCTGTTCTGCGTCAGGGTGCTGGGGGACCGCCGCCGAATCGGCAACGGTGTTCTGCTCGGGCTTGTGCTCGTCCTCGCTCTTGCGGCGTGGCTGGTCGAGCTCTCCCGTGACTATCCCGACCTCGCGACGGACGTCGCAGTCGGGCTGGCGGCTCTGCTGGCGCTGGGCATCGTCACGCTCGCCTGTTTCCTGCTGTCCAACGGCGTGGTCATGGTGCGCAAGGAGGGGGCGAGCCCGGGAAATCTGCTGTCTCTGTTTTCCGGGACAGCGCTGGTGTGTGTGCTGGCTCTTGTGGTCACCGCGGCGGTCACGCGGGAGCGCACCCTGCTGGCTGTGGCGGCGACCGCTGCCGCCCTGGCCGGCTACATCGGCTTCCTGTTCCTCTGTTATCTCGGGTACGCGTTCGTCTACGGACGGCTGTACGTCCCCCGCAATGCCGACTATGTGGTGGTCCTCGGATCGGGCTTGGTCGGCGGGGTGACGCCGCCGCCCCTGCTGACGAACCGGCTCGACCGGGGCCGCAAGGTGTATGAGCGGATCGCGGCACGGGGTCGAAAGCCCCTCCTTATCGTCTCCGGCGGGCAGGGTCCCGACGAGGAGGTTCCTGAGTCGCATGCCATGGCTGATTACCTTGTCCAGCGCGGATTCCCGGCAGCCGCGATCGAGCGCGAGGATCGGTCGACGAGCACCGATGAGAACCTTCGATTCAGCGCGACGATCATGGAGAAGGCGTGTCCGCGCTACCGGTGCGTGATCGTCACCAGCAACTACCACGCCTTCCGCGCTGCTGTGGCGGCCCGTCGAGCGGGGGTACGGGGTCATGTCGTGGGCGCACCGACCGCTGCGTACTTCTGGCCCAGCGCGACGATCCGTGAGTTCATCGCACTGTTTGTCCTCTACCGGCGGACCAACCTCGCTGTGTGCCTGATCCTCCTGCTCGGCGGGGTCTTCCTGTGGGGGCTCAGGCCGCTTCCATGACCGCGGGCGTGGAAGGCATGGATTGCTTCCGTTCGGCCAGCGTCATGGCCTGCCCCTCTCCGTTGTACCGGTGCCTATGGTCCGGGCGTTCGTTCACCGATCGGTGTGGTCCCGGTGTTGTGTTGCGGGCGGGCCCCGGAGGCATTCGAACTGCCTCCGGGGCCCGCCCGCTTGGGTTAGGTTGGATGGGCTGGCCGTCCTGGACCGACGTCGGAGGCTATGACCGCTCCTCCAGTGACGATGGCGGCAGCGGGCAGTCCCTCAGCTGTCCTCCCACGTACTGCTGATACGCGTGCCGGCGCTTCCCTGCACCGATACCGACACCGACGTCGTAGGCGTCAGTCATGTGCTCTGACTCGTCCCTGTACCGGTTGTCCACTGGAACAGGCCGGACCGTCGGCTTTCCGTAGGACGTCAAAATGTCACTGGTTCCCGTGTACCGGACTTCGTCAGCCGGTTCATGGGCGCCAGGTGCGTAGTTGTTCTGCGATGCGGGCGGCTGTGCAGTGGGGGTCGTGCGGTTCGCGGGCGAGGGTGGTGAGTTGTTCGGGGGTGGGTGTGACGGGGATGTTGCTGGCTTCGAGGTACATCACGGCGACGGTGCAGGCGACGGTGAGGTTCGAGTGTTCGAGCCGGCGCAGTCGGCCGAGGGTGTGGCCGAGGGCGGCTGCGCGGGCGAAGGCTCCGCCGTAGACGGGCTGTTCCAGGAGTTCGGCGCGATGGCGGCGATGGGGACGCCGAGGTCGTCGGGCGCGGGGTCGTGGTGGCTGGCGCGTTCGGCGATTTCGAGGAGCCAGGAGAGGGGACCTGGTCCGCGCGGCCGCCGAGCAGGGGATGGGCACGCTCGCGCTGACGGACCGCGACACCGTCACCGGGGCCGTGCGCTTCGTGAAGGCCGGGATCAGCCCGGTCCTCGGCGTCGATGTCGCCGTCGACCCCTTGGTCATCCCCGCGCCGGTACGTGGCCGGGCCCCGGCCCGCGCCCACGTCGTGGAAGCGCCCCTGCGGGTCACGACCCTGGCTCAGGACCAGGCCGGGTGGGCGCGGCTGTGCCGCCTGGTCTCCAGCGCCTACACCGGTCGCCACGGTGAAGCGCTCCACCGCCTGGCCGGGCCCGGCCTGAGGGTGCTGCTCGGCCCGGCGAGCGAGCCGGTGCGCGCCCTGTCCGCGGCGCGTCCCGACACCGCCCGCCAGCCGCTCGCTCCGTGGCGGGAGCCGTTCGGGGGTGCGTTGCGCCTGGAGGTTCTGCAGGTCGCACGGTCCGCCGGCGCCGGACCCGGGCGGGCTGCCCGGCTCATCGAGGCCACCGTGCGCACCGGCGATGAGTGTGTCCTTGACCCGGTGGCCGATCTGGGGCTGGGCCGGCCGCGTTTTCCCGAACCGCACACGGTCGGTGCGACCACTCAGGTTGGGGATGCGGGCCGGCTGCTGCGCGAGCGGTGCGAGGCCGGGATGGCCCGCCGTGGCCTCGCCCATGACGCCCCGGCGACGCAGCGCCTGGACGGGGAGCTGGAGGTGATCGGGCGCCTCGGATACGACACCTGTTTCCTCACGGTCGCCCAGGTCGTCGCCGATGTGCGGGAGACCCTGCACATCGCCACCGCGAACCCCCTCGACCACCGGCTGCTTTTCGAGCGGTTCCTGTCGGAGCGGCGCACCTCGCTGCCCGACATCGACATCGATGTGGAGTCCGCCCGCCGGCTGGAGGTCTACGACCGGATCATCGACCGGTTCGGCCTGGAGCGCGTCGCGGTGACGGGCATGCCCGAGACCTACCGCGCCCGCCACGCACTGCGTGACACCGGACTCGCCCTGGGTATCGCCCCTGCTGAGGTGGACCGGATCGCGAAATCCTTCCCGCACATCAGGGCCTGCGATATCCGGGCCGCGCTGGCCGAGCTGCCCGAGCTCACCGGTCTCGCCGACCAGGCCGCCAGGTTCGGGCCGCTGTTCGAGCTGGCCGAGACGCTGGACGCTGCGCCGAACGGGCGCTACGGCTCCGCTCGGCCGGGTTGTCGTGCTGCCAGGGGGTTGCGGGGTGGCAGGGGGTGCGAAGGTGCTCAGCTTCGGTTCCGGCGGCGTTCGGCGGAGGACGGGGCCAGGGCGCGCAGGCGGTTGCGGACTGAGTCGAGGGCGTCGGCCAGTGTGTCGGCCTGGCGGTCGTCGAGCGCGTCGAACATGCCCTCCTGGACGAGGGCGACGTGGCCGGGGAGGACGTCGGCCAGCTTGGCGCGTCCCTGGTCGGTGATGACGGCTGTGACCGACCGCTCGTCGTCGGGAGAGGGCTCGCGGCGCAGCAGTCCGGCGCTCTCCAGCTTGGACGCCTGGTAGCTGAGGCCGCTGCGGCTGTGGAGGAGGGTGTCAGCGAGGTCGGTCATCCGCATGCTGCCCTGGGGTGCCTCGGCCAGGCGTGCGAGCAGGAAGAACTGCAGGTAGCTCAGCTCGCCGTCGCGCCGCAGCTGGTCCTCCATGAGCTGCTGCAGCAGACCGCTGGCCTCCAGCAGCGCGAAGTACGCCGCGGTGCGGCGCTCGTCGAGTGCCATCGCCCCTCCGGTTCTTTGTTTCGATCTAGAAGCATGTTACCTTCCAGAAGTGTTTCTGACTGGAAACATTAAATCGGGTCGCCTGTGCGGCCCCGGAGCGGAGATCACCATGAAGGCAGTGCGCTACCAGCAGTACGGCGACCACGCGGTCCTCACGCTCGACGAGGTGCCCACACCTGTCGCCGGTCCGGGCCAGGTGCTGGTCCAGGTCACCGCCACCTCGTTTAACCCGGCCGACGCCGCGATCCGCGCCGGGTACCTGAGGGAACTGCTGCCGCTCCGGCTACCGCACACCCCGGGCGTGGACGTGTCCGGCACGGTGGCTGGCACCGGTGAGGGCGTGACCGGCTGGGCGGAAGGCGACCAGGTGGCGGCGTTCCTGCCGCTGCACCTGCCCGGCGCGTCCGCGCAGTACGTCCTCGCTCCAGCCGAGTCGCTGGTGGCAGTCCCCGAGGGCGTCGACCCGGTCGACGCGGCGGCGCTGCCAGGTCCGGGCCTGACCGCCTGGCAGGCGCTGTTCGAGCACGGCGGCCTCACCGCCGGGCAGCGCGTCCTGATCAACGGGGCCGGTGGCGCGGTCGGCGGCTACGCCGTGCAGCTCGCGCACCAGGCCGGCGCCGAGGTCCACGCCACCGCGAGCCCGCGCAGCGCCGATCGCGTGCACGCCTACGGCGCCGACCACGTCATCGACCACACCCTCACCCCGGTCGCCGACGCCGCGAAGGGCCCGTTCGATCTGGTCGTCCACTTGGCCTCGACGGGCCCTGAGGACACCGACGCCCTGGCCGCGCTGACCGCCGGCGGCGGACTGTTCGTCACCGCCACAACGGAGCCCGCCACCGAGCCCGGCCGCGGCGTGCGAGTGGTCCGCATGGCCGTACGCAACGACACCGATCAGCTCGCCGACCTGCTGCACCGCGCCGCCGCGGGAACGCTGCGCCTCGACGTCGCCGAGCGGCGCCCGCTGGCCGAGCTGCCTGCCGTCCACGCCCTGGCCGACAGCGGCACGCTGCCCGGCAAGACCCTCCTCATCCCCTGAAGCCGGGCCACCGGACAAGGAAGACCATGCCCTTCTTGAGCCGCTTCTCCGGCCTCCCGAAGTACCTCAACCCTGTGCTGCGGCCGCTGGCCCGGTTCGTCCCGCCGATGGCGGTGCTGCATCACCGCGGCCGGCGCAGCGGCAGGCCGTTCGACACCCCCGTGCAGGCTTTCCGGACCCGGACCGGGTTCATCGTCGGCCTTGCCTACACCCCGGACGCGAACTGGGCGAGGAACATCCTGGCCGCAGGCGGCGGCCAGATCAGTCGTGGCGGGCGCCGCTACACCATCGGCCGGCCCCGTCGGCGCGGCCCGGAGGCCCGCGCCGATCTGCCCGCGCCGGTGGGGTTGATGATGCGCAAGCTCGGCATCGACGACTTCCTGGAGTTCGACGCGACCCGCGGCTGAGGCTGTTGCGCATTTCCTCCTGCCACCTCGCGCGACGGCGGCGACGCGATGCTCCGTGCCGGAATCGTGTCGTCGATGCTCGTCGGTCTCGTGGTGGGGCGAGGAGTGGTCGGCGTCCCCGTGCTCACCGGGGCGGAGCGTGAGCAGTTGATCAAGCTCGTCGGGCCCGCCGTGCAGAGCGTGCTGGTCCCGACGCTGCCCACCGACGACGAGGGGACGGGCCCATGATGGCGATCGACGGCCGTGTCTACGTCGAAGGGCGCCGCACCGCGCGCCTGTCCTTACAGGACCTGCCGACGACCTGGGCTCACCCAGGTGATCGACGTGCATCGCGATCGGGGCGATGGTGCAGGCCCGCTCCGCGCCGGCGACCGGCATGGCACCGACGACGAGGTGCAGAACCAGCTACGCAACGTGCTCGACCGCACGATCCGGGCCGGGTCTCTGCTTGAGAACACGCTGAACGCGCACTCCACGCTGGTGGCGATGGATCAGAACGAGGCAATGCGGCGTGTGTCGAACGGGAGTCTCGCCCAGGGTGAGCAGGTGAAGAAGATCTCGTCGTGGGCGGCAATCCTGTTCACCCCGCGCCTGACCGCGTCCATCTTCGACCACATGCCCGAGCCGCACCGGACTTGGGGGCACCCGCTCACCGTCGCCTTGCTGATCGGTTTCGGAGCGGGCCCTTGGGACGTCTTCAAATGGTGCAGCCGGCTGTGGGCGGCCGCCACCGATGCCGCGGCCGGTTCAGGTGCCGGCGGCCTCCCGGTGGTCGGGTGTGAGGAGGTAGGCCGTCGCCATATCGCTGAGTTCGTTCGCGTAGCGTCGCTGGGCCGCGTCGCCGGTCGCCGGGTCGGGGCGTACGGAGTTGTGGAAGCAGGCACCCAGGATGGCGCGTGCCGCGGTGTCCAGCGCCCCCTGCGGGTCGGAGCGCCGGATCTGGTCCGAGTAGGGAGCTGCTGCTTCGAGCAGGAGGCGATGGATCTCGGTGATGGTGCGGGCTCCACGGTCCGAGGGCTTGGCCCCCCGGGCGCGCAGCAGTTCGGTGAAAAGGCTGCTGCTGTCCGCGAACGACTGCAACAGGGCGTGTGCGTAGGCGTCCATGACGCCGGACAGTGACGGATCCGCCGCGCGCAGCCGCTCGGCCACATACTCCTCGCGCCGGTCCAGCATCCGCTCCGTCAGCGCGTTGATCAGCTGCTCTCTGTCCTCGAAGCGGCGGTAGATCGTGCCGACGGCGACGCCCGCGCGTTCCGCGACCCCCGTGATCGTCATTTCATCCAGACCGACCGATGACGCCATGTCCTCGGCCGCCTGCAGCACACGAGCCAGCGTCGCGGCGCTGCGCGCCTGCTGGGGTTGCCGATACGAGGCCGGGCGGTCGTGCTCGTTGGTCATGTTCCGCATCGTATCGGCGGCGGTTTCGGCAAGAACATTTGACAAGTGGTGCATTTTCCCGCGTACTCTCAGAATGTGAATGTGAAGCCACATTCACATTCTATGGAGGTTCGACCATGACCGACAACCAGACAGCTGCGGCCGTGACCGTGGCGCTTGCGTCAGGACCCGCCGGCTCCGGAAGCATCGATGACTTCGAGCTGTTCTACGCGCGCCGCGCCCTGGACCGTTTCCGGACCCTGCTGGGCCGCCAGGGCCTGCTTGATCTGCTGGCCGCGGACATCGAGGAGGGCAATGCCTTCCTGCGGGAGGCTGCGCGCACCTCCTGCGGTGAGTTCCACGCCGGTACGACCGTGCTCCAGGCGCGTGGCCTGACCTCGGGCGAGTTCCTTGAGTGGATGGACGGGGCGTTCGCGGGCGGCGACGAGCGCCCGCTTCTCGCGGCGCACCCCGAGCACTACGCGATGGGTACCGATGAGATCGGAGCGCGCGTGGTGGAGAACATCGGCCCCCACGTCTGTTCCTTCTACATGGGTGGCTGGGGCACCTCCGCGATGGCCTGGGCCGAGGACGCGGACGAACTCCTCCCGGAGTCGGAGTATCCCAGGAAGATGTCTTCCAACCTCTTCCTGGAGGACGGCACAGTCGTTGGGCGGGCGCTGATCCAGTTCGGCGACACCGCCGACGGCTTCACCGCGAACCTGACGGTCTACTTCCCCACGTCGTGTCCCCAGGACGTCCTGGACCACCATCTGCGGCACTACGCCGTCGAGTTCAGGAACTGGATCGTCACCGCGGCGGCGGCCCGCGCCTGAGGGTGCGCGGGTGAGGCCCGCTGCCCGCCCCACGCGGCTTCCGCCGCGGCGAAGCGTCATGGTTCGCTGTTGCCGGTCCGTGCGACGCGGACCGGAATGGGAGCCGGCCTTTGCCACTGGACCGAAGGCAGCGGGCCCCTTCCGGGCGCCAACTGAACCTTGTTGTCCGCCTCTCCCACTCCCTTACCCCGCCCCTGCGAGCATGCCCCGACGGGACAGCCGCCTGGCTCCGTTATTTACTGGTCGATCCTGTGTCGGCTGGATGTTCCCGTTGTACCTCGGCGCGCTGGCGGACGGTCGGTCTGGCGTATGAGCGAGGCTCGGACCATTGCGAGTTGCCGACCCGACTCGAAGGATCCGCCGTGCAGTCGTCCGCTACGGAACGTAGCGGTGTTCGTCGGGGAGCGATGAGGTTGGAGGCCCGTGGGGTCGTCGCTGCTCAGGGGTGATGCGTCGGTCCTCGATGCCGGGCTCCCTTGCTCCTCGGGAGCGGCGGCGGTTGTGATGGGCGGCGAGAGACTCGTGCGGCGAACGCCTAACCGTTCCCGATCGAGCTGGATCGAGGAGGGTGTAGCCGGATGGAAGCGGGCGTATATGTCCGATCCTTCGGCATCGTCGCAGGTGAGAGGCGTCACTCGTTTGGGTTCGAGTCCCACCCGCCCCACCACGGTGCAGAACCGGTTCCCCTGATTGACCAGCACGAACAGCTAGGCCCCCGCTCCGGCGGGGGCCTTTTTGCTGCCTTCGAGGTCCTTGGCCCGGCCGTGGCTCACCCGAAGCGGCAGGGGAGGAGCCGGCTGGTACCGGGAGGTGGCGGGGGATCGTCGGGGCCGACCGGATTCGTACAGGTGCTCGCCTTCCCGGCGGGGCGGGGTCGCCCGTGGCGCGGCTTCGGCGCAGGGGCGGTTCCGCGCCACTCCCTCGCCGCCCGCTTCCGGAGCGCCGGCGCAGACCGGGCCCCCTCGCCAGGCCCCCGATATCGGCTACTCAGGGTACTTATCAGATATTTCAGAGTGTTATGGCGGGTTTCTTCGGTGATCCATGCCATTTCTTAGTCGATCAACCGACTAGTACGACAATCATCCCGGTTTGAAGGAGTTCAGCATGCGCATTTCCGCTTCCGTCCGTTCCCGCAGTCTCCGTGCGGGTGGCGCCGTGGCCGCCGTCGTCGCCGTCGCCGGAGCGACGCTGGCTGGAGCGTCCGCCGCCTACGCCATCCCCGGCGACAGCGGCGACCTCGATGTCCGCTCGGTCGGCTGGAACTCGCGCGGCGGTGACGGAGTCGAGGTCTGCAAGTTCGTCCTCTCGGCCAGCAACTTCGAGTCGCTCCCGGCCGTTCCCTGGACGATCACCGCGCAGCCGCCGACCGTGCCCCCGGGCGACACCCTGCAGAGCACGCTGCCGCTCGTGAACGGCTCGGCGCGCAGCCAGCAGTACCTGCTCCCGGAGGGCACGTACCAGCTGGTGTGGATCGTCCCGGCGGGCCCGAAGCAGAAGAGCTTCCGGGTCGACTGCTCCAAGCCCGGCAACAAGGGCGGCCGTGCGGACGAGGAGAGCCGTGAATCGTCCGTCGGCGCCTCCGAGTCGAACTACGACAAGCCGTCCGGTGGGGTGCCCGCCGGCGGCGGTGGCGTGCCGGACATGATGGACGCCGGCTCCGAGAGCGACTGGAACATGGGGAGCACCGCCGCGCTGGCTGCCGGTACGGCCGGAGCCGCGGGGCTGATCATGGCCCGTCGAGCCGCACGCCGCCGTGCCCGCAACGAGGCATAGGGCCCGCAGCCGACGGCGAAGGCGACGGGGGCCGAGCCGGGCGTGCCGTCTCACGATGACACTGGGCGTGGTCTCCTCGCTGCTGACCGGCATCGTCTGGGCGAGTTCGGACTCGTCCGACGACCCGTCGGCCGCCGCTCACGGGGGCGACTCCGCAGGCGGCGGCGATCTGCCGGGGCGGCAGGTCTCGCACGCACCCCTGTCGCCCTCACGACCGGTGAAGATCGCGGTACCCGGCATCTTCATCGAGGCCCCGGTCATGGGTCTCGGGCTCGACGGCAAGGGGCACCTCGGTGCCCCGCCCCTGAACAAGCCGAGGGTGGTGGGCTGGTACCGGAACGGCCCGTCACCCGGAGACGCGGGAACCTCTCTGATCGTCGGTCACCGCGACACCGAGACAGGCCCGGCGATCTTCCTCAACCTCAACGCTCTGCACCGGGGCGACACGGTGAAGGTCACCCGGGCGGACCGGCGGACAGCGGTGTTCGCCGTCGATGAGGTGAAGACCTACACGAAGGACAAGTTCCCGGACGACAAGGTGTACGGAACCACCAAGCGTCCGGAACTGAGACTCATGACGTGCGGCGGACGCTTCAACAAGAAATCCGGCTACTCGGCCAACGTTGTCGTCTTCGCACACCTGAAGTCACTGAAGAAACAGCCGGCCTGAGGGCCGGCAGCAGTCGGGAGCGGCTGGTACCTCGGGGGCGAGGTACCAGCCGTCCGCGCGTCCGGGGCCTGACCACAGTGGTACGCGGGCGGCGGGTCAGGCGGCCGGGGCGCGCAGCACCGACAGCAGTGCGGTGGCGGCCGGGGCGGGGTTGAAGTCGCTCCAGGCCAGGTACTCGATCCGGGTCGGGCCGTCCGTGACGGGGATGGCTGCCGTGGGGGCGTCCGGGGACAGGATCGCGGGTGGCAGCAGGGCGACCGCGAGGTTCTGTCCGACGAGGTCGAGGATCAGGGCGGGGGACATCGACTCGAAGGTCACGTCCCGCTGGATGCCCGCCGCCTCGAACGCGAGGTCGCTCTGGGCGCGGCCGGGGGTGCCGGCCGGGAAGTCGGCGAAGGTCTCCCCTGACAGATCGGCCAGGCGCAGGCGGCGTCGGCCGGACAGGTGGTGCTCGGGGGAGACGACGGCGACGAGCCGGGCTCTGGCCAGTTCGAGCGTACGGATGCCGGTGGGGGCGGAGTTCTCCGGGAGACCCAGGACCGCGAGGTCCACCGTGCCGTCCTCCACGGCGGAGATGAGCTCGTCGCTGCCCGCCGTGCGCAGGGTGACGCGGACGGCCGGGTGGGCCCGGTGGAAGGTGCGCAGCGCCCGGGGGATGTCGAGGGCGGTGACCGTCGGGACGATCCCGAGCGCGACCCGGCCCCGCAGCTCTCCGACGGCGGCCGCGGCGTCGGCGGCCGCGCGCTCGGCGGCCTCCAGGCTCGCCCGCGCGGCCGGCAGGAACGCCTCGCCCGCCGCCGTGAGTTCGACCCTTCTGCTGGTACGCGCGAACAGGCGCACCCCGAGCTCGTCCTCCAGGGCCTTGATCTGGTGGCTCAGCGCCGACTGGACCACGTAGCACTGCTCGGCGGCGCGCGTGAAGTTCCGGGTCTCTGCCACGGCCAGGACGTATCGCAGTTGACGCAGTTCCATCCATCAATCGTGCCTCACGATCGGTGCGATGAAAACCATGTGTTGGACTCATGGGTGCGGCGGGCCGAGAGTGGTGTGGTGACCACGACGACAGTTCTTCCGCGATCGGCATCCGCGCCACCGGCCCGGCGAGCCGGGCTCACCATCGCCACGGCGTTCGCACCGGCGGTGTGGGGTACGACCTACATCGTCACCACCGAACTGCTGCCGCCCGGCTCGCCCCTCTTCGCAGCGCTGATGCGCGCACTGCCGGCCGGTCTGCTCGGGCTCCTCATCGCGCGCACCCTGCCGCGCGGGGCGTGGTGGTGGAAGGCCGCGCTCCTCGGCACCCTGAACATCGGGGCCTTCTTCCCGCTGCTGTTCATAGCCGCCGAACGCCTCCCCGGCGGGGTGGCCGCGACCCTCGGGGCCTGCCAGCCGGTCCTGGTGGCGCTCCTCGCCGTCCCGGTCCTCTCGGAGCGGCCTTCCCCGTGGCGCCTCGCCTGGGGCGTCGTCGGAGTCGCGGGCGTCGGGCTCGTCGTGCTCGGCCCCGGTGCGGGCTTCGACCCCCTCGGGATTACCGCCGGGCTCGCCGGGGCCGCGGCCATGGCCGGTGGCGTCGTGCTCACCAAACGCTGGGGCCGCCCCGAAGGAGTCAGCGCGGTCGGGTTCGCGAGCTGGCAACTCACGGCGGGCGGACTGGTGCTGCTGGCTCCCGCGCTGCTCGTCGAGGGCGTGCCGGGCGGGGTGGACGGCCGGGCCGTGGCCGGGTACCTGTGGCTGGGCACGTTCGGCGGGCTGATCGCGTACACCCTCTGGTTCAGGGGTCTGCGCACGCTCCCGGTCACCGCGACCGCCCTCCTCGGGCTGCTCTCGCCCCTGGTCGCCGCCTCCCTCGGCGTGCTGCTGGCCGGCGAGGGCCTCGATCCCATCCGGATCACCGGCTTCGCCCTCGCCCTCGCGGCCCTGGCAGCCGGGCAGTTCACTCCCGCACTCCGTCCCCGTACCCGGAAAGGGACCGCTTCATGAACATCACCGTCCTCGGCGCCACCGGAATGGTCGGCTCACGGCTCGTCACCGAAGCCGTCTCGCGCGGCCATCAGGTGGTCGCCGCCTCCCGGCACCCGGACGAGACCTCGTCCGCCGCCGTTACAGCCGTGACCGTCGATGCCGGGGCCCCCGAGGAGTTGCGCGGCGCGGCCCTCGACGCGGCACTCGGCAAGGCCGACGCCGTCCTCCTCGCCATCCGGCCGGCGCCCGGGGACGAGGACGCGATCGCGCCGCTCACCTCTGCCGTGCTCGACGCGGCCGGCCGGGCCGGCGTCCGGCTGCTCGTCATCGGCGGAGCGGGCCCCCTGAGGTCGCCGCGCGATCCTGAGCTGCTCGTGATCGACGACCCGGACCACGTCCCCGCCGCCTGGCGCGCCGTCGCGGCAGCCAGCACGACCCAGTTGCGGGCCTGCCGCGAGCACGTGAACGGCGACTGGGCCTACCTCAGCCCGCCCGCCGTCCTCGAACCCGGCACCCGTACCGGCGGCTACCGCCGTGGAACCACCACGCTGCTGACCGAGCCCGACGGCACCTCACGCATCAGCGCCGAGGATCTCGCTGTCGCCGCGCTCGATGAGATCGAACACCCCGGTGCGCAGAGGCACTTCACCGTGGCGCGGCGCCAGGAGTGACGCCTGCGGATCAGGACTGGCTGACCTCGGCCGAGAACCAGTCCACGCTCATCCCCGCGCCGGAGGTGATGTCGGCCCCGGGGGAGGTGCAGCCGCAGACCTTGTCCGGATACGAACCGCCGATCGCCACGTCGAAGATGGCGAAGTACCCGTGGTCGACGGCGGCCTTCCAGGTCGCGTCGGACACCTCGTTCTGGTTCACCGCGAAGGTCTGGACACCGTCCAGGTAGAAACGCAGATGCTCGGCCGCCGTGTCCCTGCGGTCGACGATCACGGAGTACGTGTGGTAGCCCGTCTGGCAGCCGTCGCAGGCCTGCAGCCCGCTGCTGATGCCGTCGGGATCGTGGCACTCACCGGCCCACTGACCGCAGTGGAAGGTGGTGGAGTGCTGGCTGAGCGCGTTGACGTCCTCCATGATGTCCAGCTCGCCGATGCTCGGCCAGTTGGTGGCCCCGGCCGGGCGGGCGTCGGCGCCCATCGCCCAGAAGGCCGGCCAGTAGCCGAGCCCGTTGGCCGGGTCGGGCTGCTTCAGGGAGGCGCTGAGCTGCATCTGCCCGCCCGCCGGTGCCGCGAAGTCGGTGCGCCGGGTCTCCACCCGGCCGGACGTCCAGTGCCCCGATGCGTCCCGTACGGGCTTGATCACCAGGTGGCCCGAGCCGTCCTGGTAGACGTTCTCCGTCGAGTCCGTCGATGTCTCGATCTCGCCGGTGCCCCAGTTGGCCGCGCCGCCGGGGTAGCTGGTGCCCGTGTCGTAGAGCCAGTCGGCCGTGTCGAGGCCTGTTCCGCCCGCGCCGTCGAAGTCGTCCCTGAACATGGTGGTCCAGTCGGCGGCCGCGCGGGTTCCCGCCGCCGGTTCGTCGGCCGAGGCGGTGCCGGAGAGCCAGTCGGGGCCCGCCAGACCCGTGAGTCCGGCCAGCGGCAGGCAGAGCGCGGCGAGCACGGCCGGCAGACGCCGTCGGGGGCGGCGTCGGGGGGCTGTGGAGGAGCCTGGAAGCCGGGCGAAGAAAGCGATCCTGTTCATGTGGGCTGCTTTCGTGGGGTGGGGGGAGCGGAGGCTGAGAGCGCTCTCAACCGCCATGCGAACGACTGTCGGGCACGGCGGCCGACCCCGTCAAGGTGCTTGCCGCGTTCACTGCCTGAAGCCAACTCGACCGGGATACGGGCAAGTTGACGCACGATTCGTGTGCCGCCGGCCGCCCGGCGCCGCTTCCCTCTCCCCCGCTCGCGGGGTGCCGGCTCAGGGCTTGCGGCCGGCTCCGCAGACCGCGTGGCCCCGCAGGACGTCCGTAGCGTCCGTAGCCGGTCCTGCCTGAGCCCATCGCCCCGAAACGGCCCGCCGGCCCGGCCGGTACCATTCTCCGTGACCGATTCCCTGACCGAGACGACGGACGAGGCCGACGAGCCCGCCCCCCGCGCCCGGATATTCGCCGACCTGACCCCGCTGCGGACCTCCCCCGACTACCGGCGGCTCTGGTTCGGGAACACGGTCTCCTGGGTCGGGCAGGGGATGACGGCGCTCGCCGTCTCGCTCCAGGTGTACGACCTCACCGGGTCCGCGTTCTCCGTCGGGCTCATCGGGTTCTGCTCGCTGGTGCCCCTGGTCGTCTTCGGACTGTACGGCGGTGCCATCGCGGACACCGTCGACCGGCGCAAGCTGGGACTGGCCAGCGCCTTCGGGTCGTTCGCGCTCTCCGTCGCCCTGGTGGCGATCACCGTCGCCGGGGTGGAGCGGGTGGGGCTCCTGTACGGGGTCGTCGCGCTCCAGGCCGTCTGCTTCGCGCTCAACTCACCGGCCCGCAGCTCGATGATCGCCCGGCTCCTGCCGGCCGAACAGCTGCCCGCCGCCAATGCGCTGAACTCCATGACCAGCACCACGGGCGGGCTCGTCGGACCGATGCTCGGCGGGCTCATCGTCGGCTGGTGGGGGTACCGGGCCGCGTACGGCATCGACGCCGTCACCTTCACCGCCTCGCTGTACGCGATGTGGCGGCTGCCCTCCATGCTGCCGGACCGGGGCGAGGGCGCCGCCGGGACCGCGAAGCGGGCATCCGTCCTGGACGGGCTGCGGTTCCTGGGCACCCGGCCCAACCTGCGGATGACCTTCTTCACCGACATGTGCGCCATGGTGCTGGCCAACCCCCGCGCGCTGTTCCCCGTCGTGGCCGTCCTCTGGTACGGGGGCGACGCGAAGACCACCGGACTGCTGGTCGCCGCCCCGGCCCTGGGCGCGCTGCTGGGCGGGGTGTTCTCCGGCTGGCTGGGGCGGATCCGGCGGCACGGGCTCGCCGTGCTCCTCGCGGTCGCGAGCTGGGGCACCGCCATCGCGGTGTTCGGGCTGACCCGGCAGCTCTGGCTCGGGCTCGTCTTCCTGGCACTCGCGGGGGCCGCCGACACCACCTCGATGGTCTTCCGCAACACGATGCTGCAGGCCGCGGTGCCGGACGACATGCGGGGGCGCCTCCAGGGCGTGTTCATCGTCGTCGTGGCGGGCGGCCCCCGGCTCGGGGACTTCCTGGCCGGGTCGGTCGCCGATCTGGTCTCACCCGGTGTGGCCGTCACCGGCGGAGGAATCGCATGCGTGGCCGGCGTGCTGCTGCTGGCCCTGCGGTGGCCCCGGTTCGCGCGCTACGACGCACACCGTCCCGAGGCCTGAGGCGTCTCACGGAGCCGGGGCGGTCAGACAGACCGGCCGCCGCTCAGGCCACGTCCGTGACCTTCGGCATCTCGCCGCCCGTCGTCGTCCCGTCGATCAGCGAGAACGGCGCGCCCTGCGGGTCGGTCAGGGCCGCGAACCGGCCGAACGGGATGGTGAGCGGGCCGAACCGGAGCTGGGCCCCGAGCGCCTCGGCCTTCGCCACCGCCGCGTCGCAGTCCGCGACGGTGAAGTACACGTTCAGGTACGGAGGCACCTCCGGGGGGAAGCCCTCCGTCATCCTCATCCGGCCCAGCACCGGGTCCGCGCCCAGGTCGTAGAGCGTGAAGTCGACCGTGTCGTCCTCCACCCGCTTCACCCCGTACCCGAACACGGCACGGAAGAAGGGGTCCGCCTTCTCCGGCTCCCGGGTGAAGACCTCGGCCCAGCTGTAGGCGCCCGGTACGTTGCGCGCGCCGAACCCCTCGTGGCTGCCCGCCTGCCACACGCCGAACGCCGTCCCGCCCGGGTCGCGGGCCAGCACCATCGTGCCGAACTCCCCGACTTGCATGGGCTCCACCAGCACCTCGCCGCCGTTCTCGCGGATCTTCGCCGCGGTGGCGGCGGCATCCGGCGAGGCGAGGTACAGCGTCCAGGCGGCCGGTACCTCCTGGCCGGGCATCGGAGGCATCAGGGCGGCGACCGCCCTGCCGTCCACGTACGCCTGGGTGTAGTTGCCGAACTCGGGCAGCGAGTCGCCGTAGGTCCACCCCAGCAGCTCACCGTAGAAGCGCTTCGCACCCTCGATGTCACCGAACGTCGCATCGGCCCAGCACGGAGTGCCCTCTGATTCTGCGGCCATGACCTGGCCTCTTTCCTCACTCGGAGACGTGTTCCTGAGCCCGTCGCGGGCTGTCCCCTTTATTACGCTATCTACCCCTCGCTTCCTGTGCGCGTCGAGCCCGTGTCCGCGCCCGGCGGCGGGCCGGGCCTCACGACGGAGCGGGCGACGCCCAGCTCCACCAGGTCCTGCGGGCGCAGCCGCAACTGGTCGGCCGTGGCGTGCACCTGGTCCGGGGAGCGCTTCAGGATCGCCGCCGCGAGCTCCGGGGCGATCACCGAGAAGTAGCTGTCGGCGGTGACGTGGGTGTTGCCCGGTGCGGCCAGGGCCAGCGCGCCGCCCGAACCGCCCTCGCCGATCACCAGGGTCGTGACCGGGACCCGGGCGGCCGCGATCGCCGCGAACGCGTCCGCGATGGCCGCGCCCGCACCGGCCCGTTCCGCCTCGGCGTCGTTGGCGGCCCCGGGGGTGTCGACCAGGGTGAGGACGGGGATGCCGAGCCGGTCGGCCAGCCTGATCACCCGGGCCGCCGTGCGGTAGCCGGCCGGGCGGGTCGCGGTGCCGCACTGGGCGACGTACGCGACGGGCCGCCCCCCGCTGCCCCCGGCCCCCGCACTTCCCTCATTCCCCTCATTCCCCTCGCGCAGTCCGAAGCCGCAGAGCAGCCCGGGGTCCCTCCCCCCGCAGCGGTCCCCGTCGAGCGGTAGCCGTGTACCGAAGTACGCGTCCAGATACGCCTCGGCGCGCGGCCGTGACGCGGACCGGGCCCGGAGCACCGCGTCCCAGCCGGTGGGCGGGAGCCCGGTCCGGGAGAGTGCGGCGGGCACCGGGGCGGGTACCGGGGGCGCGGTGGCCGGGCGGGTCAGCGCCCCCAGCCAGCGGCCCAGGGTCGCGGCCAGCTCCTGCGGCGGGACGATCGCGTCGATCTGGCCAGCCGCCAGCTGGCCCTCTGCGGTGTACGCGGCCGGGTCCGCGCCGGGCGGCCGCACCCGGGAGCCCGCGAAGCCGACCTGCGCCCCGGGCAGCGCCAGGATCACATCGGCGCCCGCGCCCAGGGTCGCCCAGCCACCACCCGTCGTCGGGTCGCGCAGGACCGCGAGCTGCGCCGGTCCGGCCGCCCGCAGCCGGGCCGACGCGGCGGCCACCCGGTGCAGCTGGGTGAGCGCGATCATGCCCTCCTGCATCCGGCTGCCGCCCGTTGCGATCAGCGAGACGAGGGGAAGACGCCGGGAGGCGGCCTCCTCGTAGGCCGCCTCCAGCCGGTCCCCGGTGCGCCGGCCGAGCGAGCCGCCCAGGAAGCCGAACTCGAAGGAGACCAGCACACAGCGGTGGCCGCCGACGGTGGCGAGGCCGTGCACGACGGACTCCCGCTCGCCGGTGCGGGCGGTGGCCCGTGCCCGGGAGTCCGCGTATCCGGTCCAGTCGAGCGGGCCGTCGGCCGAGGTGTCCTCGCGCGGTGCGGTGGACTCGGTGAAGTCGGCGGTGACGGCGGCGATCGCCGCACGGGCGGAGCGCCGGTCAGCCATGGAGCGACCGCTTCATGATCTTGCCCAGGTCGTTGCGCGGCAGCGCGTCCAGGTAGCGGACGGTGCGCGGCCGCTTGTGCGGGGAGAGCTGGGCGGCGACGTGGCCGGCGAGTTCGTCGGCCGGGGGCGGTGAGCCGGGGTCGGCCGGGACCACCCAGGCGACGATCCGCTCGCCCAGGTCCGGGTCGGGTTCGCCGGTGACGGCGGCCTCGCGGACGCCGGGGTGGTCCAGCAGGGCGTTCTCGATCTCGCCCGCGCCGATCTTGTAACCGCCGCTCTTGATCAGGTCGGTGGCCTTGCGGCCGACGATCCGTACGTACCCGTCGGGGTCGAGCGTGGCCATGTCCCCGGTGCGGAACCAGCCGTCGGCGGTGAGCGCTGCGGCCGTCGCGTCGGGGCGGTTGAGGTAGCCGGTGAACAGGTTCGGGCCGCGCACCTGGATCTCGCCGATGGACGCGGGGTCGGTGAGGGCGCTGCCGTCCTCCTCGACCAGGCGGAGTTCGACGCCGCGCAGCGGGCCGCCGACGGTGCCGGGGCGCGGTTCGCCGTCGGCCCGTACGCCCGTGTTTATGAGCGTCTCCGTCATGCCGTACCGCTCGATGACCCGGCGGCCGGTCGCCGCCGCGATCCGCTCGTGGTCGTGGACCGGGAGCGCCGCCGAGCCGGAGACCAGGAGCCGGGCGCCCGCGAGGGCCTTCGTCAGCCCGCCGGACGCGGTGGGGTCGGCAAGCGCTTCCGCGATGCGGTGGTACATCGTCGGCACACCGAACAGCATCGTGCCGCCCGACTCCAGCTCCCGGGCCACGCCCTCGGTGGAGAACCGCCCGAGGTGGCGCACCGAACCGCCCCGCCGCAGCGGGCCCAGGATGCCGAGGATCAGGCCGTGCACGTGGAACAGCGGCAGCGCGTGGACCAGGACGTCGTCGCCGGTCCACTGCCAGGCGTCCTCCAGCGCGTCCAGGGTGGCGGCGATGGCCCGGCGCGGCAGGACCGCGCCCTTGGGCGGGCCGGTGGTGCCCGAGGTGTACACGATCAGGGCGGGGGACTCGGGGGAGGGCTCGGGGAAGGAGGCGGCGGGGGGCTGCGGTGCGGCGGCCGTGTCCACGTCGACCCGGGTCAGCGCGGCCAGTGCGGGCGGCAGTACGTCACCGGCCGCCGCCAGCACCGTGGTGGGCGCGCTGTCGGAGACGATGTGGGCCAGCTCCCGCTCGCCCGTCTTCGGGTTGAGCGGTACGGCGGGCACGCCCGCCCGTAGCGCGGCGACCACCGCGACCACCGTCTCCGGGGTCGCGGTGGCCCAGACGGCTACCCGCCCGGCCTGTGCGATCCGGGTGGCGAGTGCGTCCGCCGCTGCGGCCAACCGGGCGTAACCGAGGGACTGTTCACCGAACCGGACGGCTTCACGGGTGGCCGGCGAACCGGCGGGGTCCTGGAGTGCAGGCAAGAGTGACATCACTCTGCGAACCCTAGAGAGGTGAAGCGCTTCCGTCCTCGGAACGTGTCCCGCAACCGGTGCCGGATGGCTGTACGGGGCATCCGGCGGGGATTTGGATACGACCTTGACAAATTAATTTTGCGTTGCCAGCATGCAAAAAGTTCACTCCGGCAGGGCATCTCGGCGCGGCGCGAAGCAAGAACCGGTTCGCATCGCCGCCCCTCCGGCAGCACACGCACGTCGCAAAGCGCGACAGCGCCTTGCCTGACAACCCCACGCACCGTCAGGAAGGAAGCGTTCATGCCTCTGTCCCCACCCCTGTGGTCCAGGGTCCTCACGGCCCTCACCCTGGTGGCCACCGGTGGTCTCGCCGCCGGTACCGCCGTGGCCGCGCCTGCGGCGCCCACCGCGCAGCACATCCGGGCCGACATCCCGGCCGCCGACTACCAGCAGGTCCAACTGGCCCTCGGGCCTGACGAGTTGGGCGAGGCCATGTCTCTTGCCGTGCTCCCGGACAAGTCGGTCGTCCACACTGCCCGGGACGGCACGGTCCGGCTGACCGACGCCGCCGGGACGACGAAGACGTCCGCCAAGCTCAATGTCTACACGCATGACGAGGAGGGGCTGCAGGGCGTCGCGGCCGACCCGGACTTCGCCACCAACCGCTACCTCTACCTCTATTACTCACCCGTGCTGAACACCCCGGCCGGTGACGCCCCGGTGACGGGCACCGCCGCCGACTTCGAGGCCTGGAAGGGCCACCTGAACCTCTCCAGGTTCACGATGAAGGCCGACGGCACCCTCGACACCGCGAGCGAGAAGGTCCTGCTCGAAGTCGGCAACGACCGGGGCCAGTGCTGTCACGTCGGCGGTGACATCGACTTCGACGCCGCCGGGAACCTCTACCTGACCACCGGCGACGACACCAACCCCTTCGAGTCGGCCGGTTACGCGCCGATCGACGAACGCACCGAACGCAACCCGCAGTTCGACGCCCAGCGCTCCTCCGGCAACACCAACGACCTGCGCGGCAAGCTGCTGCGGATCAAGCCGACCGCCGACGGCGGCTACACCGTCCCGGCCGGCAACCTCTTCGCCCCCGGCACGGAGAAGACCCGCCCGGAGATCTACGCGATGGGCTTCCGCAACCCGTTCCGGATGTCCGTCGACAAGCCGACCGGCACCGTCTACGTGGGCGACTACGGCCCCGACGCCGGCACCACCGACGCCAACCGGGGCCCCGGCGGCCAGGTCGAGTTCGACCGCGTCACCGGCCCCGGCAACTTCGGCTGGCCGTACTGCACGGGCACCAACACCACCTCGGAGGCGTACAACGAGTACACCTTCCCGAGCGGCCCGTCCGGTGCGAAGTACGACTGCGCGGGCGGCCCGGCCAACAACTCCTTCCGCAACACCGGCCGGCCGAAGCTGCCCGCCGTGAAGTCCGCCTGGATCAAGTACGGCGGTGACTCGGGCACTCCGCCCGAGTTCGGCGGCGGTTCCGAATCGCCGATGGCCGGACCCGTCTACCACTACGACGCGGACCTCGACTCGGGCGTGAAGTTCCCCGAGTCCCTCGACGGCCGCTTCTTCGCCACCGAGTACGGCCGTAAGTGGATCAAGCCGATCGAGGTGAAGGCCGACGGCTCACCCGGGACGATCGACACCTTCCCGTGGACCGGCACCCAGGTCATGGACTCCGCGTTCGGCCCGGACGGCGCGCTGTACGTCCTGGACTACGGCACCGGCTCCGGCAACCAGGCGCTGTACCGCGTCGAGTACCTGGCGGGCAGCAACCGCTCCCCGGTCGCCAAGGCCGCCGCGGACCGCACCTCCGGACCCACCCCGCTCGACGTCGCCTTCTCGGCGGCCGGCAGCGCGGACCCCGAGGGCGGGGCACTGAGCTACTCCTGGGACTTCGGGGACGGCGCCACCTCCACCGACGCGAACCCGCACCACACCTACACCACCGCCGGAACCTTCAACCCGACCCTCACGGTCACCGACCCCGACGGACTCACCGGCACCGCCAGCCTCGTCGTGACGGCAGGCAACACCGCCCCCACGGTCACCCTCACCACCCCTGCCGACGGGAAGCTCTTCTCCTTCGGTGACTCCGTGCCGTTCACCGTCACGGTCACCGATCCC
Source organism: Streptomyces sp. 840.1 (assembly GCF_003751445.1). NCBI lineage: Bacteria > Bacillati > Actinomycetota > Actinomycetes > Kitasatosporales > Streptomycetaceae > Streptomyces > Streptomyces sp. 840.1. Next base: position 4,006,910 of record NZ_RJUU01000001.1, read on the forward strand.
GAGGACGGGGCCGTCGACTGCTCGAAGGTCAAGGTGACCTACCTCCTGGGCCACGACAGCCACCGCCACCAGATCACCTCGAAGAACGGCTGCTCCGGCACCATCGACGTACCCGTCGACGGCGAGCACGACAGCGCCGCCAACATCTACGGGGTCTTCGACGCCGAGTACACCGACGCCGGCGGGCTCACCGGCCACGGTGACAGCATCCTCCAGCCCCGCCACCGGCAGGCCGAGCACTTCGCCGCCCAGTCCGGCATCGAGCCCGCCCAGCACGGAGCGGCGGAGGGCGGCGCCACCGTCGGCTTCACCGACAACGGCGACTGGATCTCCTTCGAGCCGTACGCCCTCGCCGACGCCACCGGCATCTCGGCCCGGGTCTCCTCCGCCGGTCCCGGCGGCACGCTGGAGGTGCGCGCGGGTTCCCCCACCGGCACCCTGCTCTCCACCCTGACCGTCGCACCCACCGGCGGCTGGGAGACCTTCACCGACGTCTCGGCGGACGTGAGCAACGCGCCCGCGGGCACCACCGAACTCTTCCTCGTCTTCAAGGGGCCCACGGGCCAGGGGAACCTGTTCGACCTGGACGCCTTCACCTTCGAGACGCAGGGGTGACGGCACATGAGACGACAACTCGCCCGGCGCGCACGGCATGTGGCGTGCGCCGCCGCCCTGGCCCTCGGCGCGGCCTTCCTGGCCCCCGCCCCCGCGGGAGCCGCCGCGGCCGCTGACCCGTACGACGTGCTGGTCTTCTCCAAGACCGCCGGATTCCGGCACGACTCCATCCCGGCCGGCATCACCGCGATCCAGGAACTGGGCGCGGCGGACGGCTTCGACGTCACCGCCACCGAGGACGCCGCCGCCTTCACCCCGGGGAATCTCGCCGGGTACGAGGCGGTGGTCTTCCTCTCCACCACCGGCGACGTCCTGAACACCGCGCAGCAGGACGCCCTGTCGGCGTACGTGGACGGCGGCGGCGGATTCGTCGGCGTCCACGCGGCCGCCGACACCGAGTACGACTGGCCGTCCTACGAACACCTCGTCGGCGCCTGGTTCAAGAGCCACCCGGCGATCCAGGAGGCGAAGGTCCTCACCGAGGACCACGCCAACCCGGCGACCTCGCACCTGGACGACGTGTGGACCAGGACCGACGAGCTGTACAACTACCGCACCAACCCGCGCGCCGACGTCCACGTGCTCCAGACCCTGGACGAGAGCAGCTACACCGGCGGCGAGATGGGCGGCGACCACCCGATCACGTGGTGCCACCCGCAGCAGCAGGGGCGGTCCTTCTACACCGGTCTCGGCCACACCATCGAGTCCTACAGCGATCCGGACTTCCGCCAACTGCTGCTCGGCGGCATCCAGTACGCGGCCGGCGCGGTGCAGGCCGACTGCGGCTCCGGAGCCACGGACCCCGGTGACGACCCCGTGGAGGCGGAGTCGTACACCTCCTCCTCCGGCGTGCAGAGCGCAGCGCACGCCGGAGCGGGCGGCGGGGCCACCCTCGGCTACATCGACAACGGCGACTGGGCGGGCTACGCCTCGGTCGACACGGCCGGGGCCGCCTCCTTCACCGCCAAGGTCTCGTCGGCCGGGGCGGGCGGCACCATCGAGGTGCGCTCCGGCTCGGCCACCGGAGCGCTGCTCGGCTCGGTGGACGTCGCCCCGACCGGCGGCTGGGAGACCTTCACCCAGGTGACCGGCGCCCTCAGCGGCGCCGGTTCGGGCCCGCTGTTCCTCCGGTTCACCGGCGGAGCGGGCTCCCTCTTCGACATCGACAGCTTCACGCTGGCCGGGAAGCAGGGGACCAAGGCCGCCGGCTCCTCCAACGTGCACCTCTTCTACTACCCCTGGTACGGCACCCCGGAGACCAACGGCAGCTGGCGCCACTGGGAACAGGGCGGCCACACCCCGCCCGACGACATCGGCGCCGACCTCTACCCGAAGCTCGGCCCGTACGACTCCGGCGACGCCGCCGGGGCCGTCGAGCAGCACATGAAGTGGATCGAGCAGTCGGGCGCCGGAGTCATCGTCTACAGCTGGTGGGGACAGGGCGGCTACGAGGACAAGCTCGCCCCGGCAGTCCTGGCAGCCGCCGCCCGGCACGGCATCAAGGTCGCCTGGCACATCGAACCGTACGGCGACCGGACGGCGGCCTCCGTGGTCGACGACATCGCCTATCTGAACGCCACGTACGGCGACAGCCCCGCCTACTACCGGGACGCCGAGCACGGCAACCGTCCGGCGTTCTACATCTTCGAGAGCCTGAGGATCCAGGACTGGACGGCGCTGGACGCCGTGCGCGACAGCGCCATCGTCCTCGCCCAGACCACCGACACCACCAAGGTCGCGCACTTCGGCGGGATCTACACCTACGACGGCATCGCCGGTGCCACCGCCCCAGGCTGGAAGCAGGCGGGGGAGTACGCCGAGGCCAACAACCTGGTCTGGGCGCCCTCGGTCGCCCCCGGCTACATCGACGACCGGGCCGTTCCCGGCAACACCACACCCACCCTGGGACGCGAGGACGGCGCCTCCTACGACCTGGAGTGGAGCAACGCGCTCGACCCGGCCATCGGCGGATCGCCCTCCTGGGTCTCCGTCACCTCCTTCAACGAATGGCACGAGGGCAGCCCGATCGAACCCGCGTCGGGCAACCCGCCCGCCGGACACGGCTACCAGAGTTACGAAGGGGCGTACGGGAAGACGGGGGCCGCCGCCGAGACGGCCTACCTCGACCGGACGGCGTACTGGGCGCAGAAGTTCGAACAGCAGCGCACCGCCGCCGCGTCCGCGCACTGAGCGGACCCACGACGAACGGCAGCGTCCCGGCGGGGACGCTGCCGTTCTCCTTGCGCCCGGGCCCTCAGGCGTCCCGCTGGATGGTCCGCATCCGCCCGTACGCGTACACACAGCCGGCCAGCGCCAGATCGGACAGCAGCATGAAACCGATCGAGTACGAGCCCTTCGAGCTGTAGATCGCGCCCATGACCAGCGGCGGGACGAAGCCGCCGAGACCGCCCATCGCGCCGACGATCCCGGTGACGCTGCCCACCTTGGCCTGCGGAGTCACCTGCGAGACGAGGGCGAAGACACTGCCGCTCGCGGTACCGAGACCGGCGGCCATGATCAGCAGCGCGACCGTCCCGCCGGGCACCAGCTTCGGGTCGAAGGCCTGGACGATCGCCATCAGGGCGGCCACCCCGAGCGCCGCCGAGGAGACCAGCGCCGGGTGCATCCGGTCCGAGAGCCAGCCGCCGATCGGCCGGAAGACCACCGTGACCAGGGCGAACCCGGCGGCCTTCGTACCGGCGTCGGTGGGGGAGAGGTCGTACCAGGTCTTCAGGTACGTCGGCAGGTAGACGCCGAACGCCACGATGCCGCCGAAGCCGATCGCGTACAGCGCCGACAGCTCCCACGTCACCCGCAGCCGCCCCGCCGCACCCAGCCGGTGGGCCAGGGTGTCCGTCGGCACCTGCCGCCCCGGCCGGTCGTTGACCAGCACCGCCGCCAGCGCCGCGTACACCACGAGCGCCCCGGCGACCACCAGGAACGGCAGGTTGTCACCGTGCTCGGCGATCCGCGGGGTGAAGTACCCGGACAGCGCCACACCGCCCATGCCCATGCCGAACACCCCGAGGGCCAGGCCCCGTTCGGCGGGCGGGAACCACGAGTTGACCAGCGGGATACCGATCGCGAACGTGGTACCGCCCAGGCCCAGCAGGAAGCCCACCGCCAGCATCGCGCCGTAGGAGTTCTTCGCCGGGATCAGCAGCAGCACCGGCACGATGGTGAGCGCCGAGATCAGCGGGAACATCAGCCGCGCACCGAACTTGTCGGTGAGCGCGCCCACCGGGATCCGGCCCAGCGAACCGACCAGCACGGGCACGGCCACCAGCAGCGACTGCTGGAACGAGCTCAGCCCGAGCCGCTCCTTGTAGGAGTCGGACATGGGCGCGATCAGGTTCCACGCCCAGAAGGTGAGCGCGAAGCCGATCGTGGCCATCACGAGGTTGCGATAGGCGGCGCCGGAGGCGCCCGGGGCGGCCGGTGCCGGTGACTGCTTGACGGCTGTGTCCACACAGTCAGTCAAGGGCGCGGCCATGCCCCCGGCCCGTCGGCGTGCTCCATCCGGGGGCCGGGAACGACCCGTCCGAAGTCGCGAATGTCCGAAAGCTGCGACAATCGCGGTATGGACCGTCTGGACAGGGAAATCCTCGGCGTTCTCCAGGAGGACGCGCGGATCTCGTACCGCGATCTGGGAGCGCGGGTCGGGCTCAGCGCCAACGCGGCGGCCGACCGGGTGCGGCGGCTGCGCCGGGACGGCGTCATCCGCGGCTTCACCGTGATCATCGACCCGGCCGCCGACACCCGGACCGGCCTCGTCGTCTTCATCGACGTCACCCTGCGTATGGACACCACCAACGAGGTCTTCGAGCGGGCCGTGCTGACCCTGCCCGGAATCACCGAGGTGGTGCATGTGACGGGCGGGCACGACTACCTCGTACGGGCCACCGCCGCCGACACCGCGGCGCTGGACGCGCTGCTGCGCAGGCTGCGGCGGGAGGCGGGCGTCGCCCACTCCAGCACCAGGGTCGCGCTCAGAGGGGCGCCTGCCAGCTGACGGCAGGCGGCCGCGTGCCGTCCTCCTCCCGCCCGTCGTCCCGGACCGTCAGCCGGACGGCGGCCCGGCCGTCCGGCAGTACCGCCGTCGCGTCGACCACCACCTCGATCTCCGAGACCCCGGACCGCCGGTGCGCGGCCGCCAGCGCTCCGCGCAGCGCGGCCAGCAGCTGCCCGCTCACCGGCTCCCGCACGAGGGCGTCCACCGCCCCGGTGAAGTGCACCGACGGCTGGAAGCCGAGCACCGAGCCCGCGCCCCGGGTCTCCCGCAGCACCTGGCCGCGGAAGGTGGTGGGGGCCTGGGCGGGGGGCTGCTGGAGGGCGAAGATGGTCGTGCGGACCTCCTGGATCGTGGAGTCCAGCTCGTCGACGGCCCTGCCCAGCAGTTCGTCGGTCTGCCCGGTGGCGGCGCGGCGGCGGGTCGACTCCAGCATCATCTCGGTGGCGAACAGCCGCTGGACGACGAGATCGTGCAGATCGCGGGCGATCCGGTCCCGGTCCTCGTACACCGCGAGCTGCTCCCGGTCGTGCTGCGCGTCCGCCAGGACCAGTGCGAGGGCGGCCTGCGAGGCGAACTGCGAGGCCAGCAGCCGGTCCACCGCCGTGTACGGGCGGGCGCCGCGCCGCCGGGGCAGGGCGAGGGTGCCGATGAGCCGCCCGCCGCTCTGCAGCGGCAGCATCATGCTGGGGCCGAAGCGGGACCGTACGTGGGTGGTCATCCGGGGATCGGTCGCGGAGTCCTCCAGGAAGACCGGCTCGCCGCCCAGCAGCTGCACCAGGACGGGGGAGCCGGGTTCGATGGCGGTGCCCACCAGGCCGGCCGGATCCTCCAGCGTGGAGGCGGCGACGATCTCCATGCCGCCCTCCTCGGTCGGCTGGAGGATCACCCCGGCCGTCGCGTCGCTGAGGATTCTGGCCCGTTCCGCCACGGTCATCAGGGCGTCGGCCGCGTTCTCGCCGGTCAGCAGGGTGTTGGTGACGGCGGCGGCGCCCTCGATCCAGCGTTCGCGCCGGCGGACCGTGTCGTAGAGCCGGGCGTTGCCGATCGCGATCCCGGCCTGCGAGGCGAGGACCCGCAGGAGTGCCGCGTCGGTCTCGGTGAAGTGCGCGGTGCTCTTCTCGGTGAGGTAGATGTTCCCGAAGACCTCGTCGTGGACCAGGATCGGGGCGCCGAGGAACGAGCGCATCGGGGGGTGGCCCGGGGGCATTCCGGTGGCGCGCGGGTCGGCGGTGAGGTCGTCGGAGCGCAGCGGCCGCGACTCCTCGATGAGCGCGCCGAGCATGCCCGTGTGGCCGTCCGGGAAGTCCCCGACGGCGGCCTGTTCGTCGTCGGTCAGGCCGTGGATGAACAGTTCCCGGATGGTGCCGCGCGCGGGGTCCAGTACGCCCAGCGCGCCGTAGCGGGCCCCGGTGAGGGCGGCGGCGGTGTCGATGATCTGCTGGAGGGTGGCCCGTAGTTCGAGATCGGTGCCGACGCTCAGCACCGCCTCCAGGAGCATCGGCAGCCGGGGTGCCTGCGGGACCCTTCCGCGGGGCGCCGGGTCGCGTGGTTCGTCGGTCATCCGCCGCAGACCTGCGGCGCTCAGCAGGCGAGCGGGTCGAGGACCATGGGGCGGATCTTGCCGTCCAGCATGGCGCCGAGTCCCAGGACCGAGCAGACGTCGGGCCGCTCGGCGATGCGCACCGGCATGCCAGTCGCGTCGCGCAGCATCTGGTCGAGGCCGGGCAGCAGGGCGCTGCCGCCGACCATCATGATCCCGCAGTCCGCGAGGTCGGCCACCAGATCGGGCGGGCAGTCCCGCAGCACCTTGCCCAGGCCGTCCAGGACCGAGGTCAGCGGGCGGTGGATCGCCTGCCGCACGGCCGCGGTGTCGACCTGTACGGAGCGGGCCAGGCCGGTCGCCACGTCCCGGCCGTGGATCTCGGTCACGGCGGGCCCGTGCGGGGTCAGGCCGTTGCCGCTGAGCGCCAGCTGCAGGGGGCGTACGGACTGGCTCGGCAGCATCAGCTCGTGGTACTGGCGCAGGTGCTGGATCACCGCGTGGTCGATCGCGTCGCCGCCGATGGGGATGCGCACGGCGGTCACGATCGAGCCGAGCGAGAGCACCGCGATCTGGGTCGTCGCGGCCCCGCACACCATGATCATGGTGGCGGTCGGCTGTTCGACCGGTAGTCCGCAGCCGACGGCCGCCGCGATCAGGGTGTCGACCAGCTCCACGCGGCGGGCGCCGAGGCCGACCATGGTCTCGACGGCGGCCCGCTGGGCCAGCGGATCGCTGTCGTGCGGGGTGCAGGCGGCGGCGCGCAGCCGGGGCTTGCGGCGCAGCTGCCGGCGGAGCTTGTCGCCCAGCAGCTGGCGCAGCATGCGCTGGGCCATCTCGATGTCCACGACGGTCCCGCCGGAGACCGGCCGGACCACCCGGATGTACTCGGGGGTGCGGCCCGTCATCTGTTCGGCGAGCGCGCCGACGGCGATGAGCGATCCGGTACGGGTGTTCACGGCGGCGGCGCTCGGCTCGTCGACGACGAGGCCGAGCCCCTTGACGTACACCCGGGTCCGGGCGGCCCCGAGGTCGACGGCGACATGGCAACGGCGCAACTGATCGAGGCTGACGGTCACGGCGGGTCTCCCGAGAGCGCTGATGGGGGTACCGACGGGCAGCCGGCTGTCCTCGTATCGTGCGCCGGTGGGAGGCGTTGTGCGCGCTGGGATGCGCCGTAGGGGGGACGGAGCTGACGGCGCGTCGGCCGGTGGCCGGCGAAGGTGCCTCAGCGCGGCAGCAGCCGCTGGAACAGGCCCCAGGTGAACTCCGCGACATACGGGTCGCCGACGGCCGGGGCGGCCGTCCGCGCGCTCGGCGGAGCGGTCGCCGGAGCGGTGATCGCGAGCGCCCAGCGGGTCGGCGCGCTGCCCTCCATCGGGCGGGCCGGGGCGAAGGCCCGCGCCACCTCGTCCACGGTGCACGACCAGGGGCGCAGGTCCCGCACCGAGCCGAGGTCGGGGGCGGCCGCGCCGGGGGCCCGCACCAGCCACTCGTTCCACACCGCCCCGCCGGGCCCGGCCATCACCTCGAACCGCAGATCCGGCCAGAGCGGCACCGGCCACAGCAGCGCGTCGCACTCCAGGTCACCGACCGTGCGGCGCAGCGAGGTCTCGGGCTCGCCGAGCACGGAACGGTAGCGGCGCAGCGCCCCCCGCCCCCTCGGCGCCCGCACCATGGCCTGCCAGCGCCGGTTGGCCTCGCGCATCTCCGCGAGCGTGGCGCTCAGCTCGTGCCGGGCGTCCTCGACGAGATCCGGCTGGTGGTCGGCCATCCGGCGCAGCAGGACGAGCTGGAACTCGCGGGGGCCGAAAGCAGGGGGAGCGCTCATGGGACCCAACGCTTCCACACGGGCCGCCCCGAGGGGGCTCAGGCCTGCGGTTCCATGCCCAGCATCCGGCGCAGCAGGTCCCGCAGCACCGCGCGGTCCGCGTCGGAGAGGCCGGCCAGCGGTTCGCGGGCGAAGTCGAGCGACTCGCGCAGCTGCCGTGCCGTCCGGGTGCCCTTCTCGGTGGGCGCGGCCAGCTTCACCCGCCGGTCGGCCGGATCGGGGCGGCGCTCCACCAGGCCGCGCACCTCCAGCCGGTCCACGATGCCGGTCACGTTGGACGGCTCGCACTTCAGCTTCTGCGCGATCCTGCGCATCGGCATCGGCTCCAGGGAGAGCAGTCCGAGGACCCTGGCCTGTGCGCCGGTGAGGCTGTGCGTGGCCGCGGCCTGCTCGTACTCCTCGTAGTAGCGCGCCACGACGGTGCCGATGAGCTCGACGACTTCGAGGGTCAGTGGGTCTGTACGAGTGGCCATGGCGCCCAGGATAGCCGGTTACTTGACAACATGAAATATCCAGGCGCATGGTTGTTTCACATGGTGAAGCTTTTCCGCTCCGGCCGAACGGCTTCCCGCGACACCGCCCCCCGATCCCCCGAGACACCGAGGAGACACCGAGCCCATGTCTGCAGCACTTCCCACGTCCGGCCGTGAATGGCACCTCGTAGCCCGTCCGAACGGCTGGCCGAAGGCCGAGGATTTCGCGCTGCGTGAGGCACCGGTCACCGCTCCCGCCGAGGGCCGGGTCCTCGTCCGCAACCTGTACTTCTCGGTCGACCCGTACATGCGCGGCCGGATGAACGACGTGAAGTCCTACACCCCGCCGTTCAAGCTGGACCACCCGATGGAGGGCGGCGCGGTCGGCGAGGTCGTCGCGTCCAACGCCGACGGCTTCGCGGTCGGCGACCACGTCCTGCACGGCCTCGGCTGGCGCGAGTACGCCGACGTCCCGGCCAAGCACGCCGTGAAGGTCGACGCCTCCCTCGCCCCGCTCTCCGCCTACCTCGGCGTACTCGGCATGACCGGGCTCACCGCCTACGCGGGCCTCTTCGACGTCGCCGCCTTCAAGGAGGGCGACGCCGTCTTCGTCTCCGGCGCGGCCGGCGCGGTCGGCAGCCAGGTCGGCCAGCTGGCGAAGCTCAGGGGCGCCTCGCGCGTCATCGGCTCGGCCGGCTCCGACGAGAAGGTCAAGCTGCTGGTCGAGGAGTACGGCTTCGACGCCGCGTTCAACTACAAGAACGGCCCCGTCGGCGAGCAGCTGCGCAAGGCCGCCCCCGACGGCATCGACGTCTACTTCGACAACGTCGGCGGCGAGCACCTCGAAGCGGCGATCTCCTCGCTCAAGGTGCACGGCCGCGCGACCATCTGCGGCATGATCGCGCAGTACAACGCGACCGAGCCCACCCCCGCCCCGCGCAACCTCGCCCTCGTCATCGGCAAGCGGCTGCGCCTCCAGGGCATGCTCGTCGGTGACCACGCCGCCCTCCAGGGGCAGTTCGTCCAGGAGGTGGCCGGCTGGCTGGCCTCGGGCGAGCTGAAGTACCGCGAGACCGTCGTCGAGGGCATCGAAAACGGCTTCGAGGCCTTCCTCGGTCTGCTCCGCGGCGAGAACACCGGCAAGATGATCGTTTCCCTCGCCTGACAGGCTCCACAGCACACCCGTTAGGCTCATCCCAGGCCGTCGCGATCGTGGGCGCGAGTCGCGGCGCATCAGCAGGAGGATTCACAGGTATGACCATTCAGGACATCGCCGTCGCGTACACCGCCGTCGCCACCGCCGAGAACGGCCGTGACGGCCGCGTCTCCTCGGACGACGGCAAGCTCGACGTGGTCGTCAACCCGCCGAAGGAGATGGGCGGAAGCGGCGCGGGCACCAACCCGGAGCAGCTCTTCGCGGCCGGCTACAGCGCCTGCTTCCAGGGCGCGCTGGGCGTCGTGGCCCGCCAGGAGAAGGCCGACATCTCCGGCTCCACGGTGACCGCCTCGGTCTCCATCGGCAAGACCGAGGCCGGCGGCTTCGGCCTGGAGGTCGCGATCAGCGCGACCATCCCGAACGTCGACACGGCCACCGCGCAGGCGCTCATCGAGAAGGCCCACCAGGTGTGCCCGTACTCGAACGCGACGCGCGGCAACATCAAGGTCGAGCTGTCGGTCGCCTGACCGCAGCCGTACCGGAGCCGAGGGCCGCATCCCAGCCGGGGTGCGGCCCTCGGCCCGTCCGGCGGAGGCCGTACGGCTGCCCGCTACGCTGACGCCATGCGTGATCTAGGGGCGGGTCTCAGTCATCTGATCAAGGGGCAGCGCTGGGTCGTCCGGCACGGCCGGTGGCTCGGCATAGGCCTGATCCCCGGTCTCATCACCCTGGTGGTGTACGCGGGCGCGCTCATCGCCCTCGGCTACGGGGCCGACGACCTGGCGGACTGGGCCACCCCCTTCGCCGACGACTGGTCCTCGCCCTGGCTGGGGCTGCTCCGCAACACCCTGACCGTGCTCGTCTTCGCGTTCGGCCTGTTCCTGGCGGTGATCACGTTCACCGCGGTGACACTGCTGGTCGGGCAGCCCTTCTACGAGGCGCTCTCCGAGGAGGTCGACCGGGCCGAGGGCGGCGAGGCACCCGAATCGGGGCTGCCGCTCTGGCGGGAACTGTGGATCTCCGCCCGCGACAGCGTGCGCATCCTGGTGCGCGTCTCGCTGTACGCGGTACTGCTCTTCGCCCTCGGATTCGTCCCGGTCATCGGCCAGACCGTCGTCCCGCTGATCGGCTTCTGCGTCACCGGCTACTTCCTGGCCGAGGAACTCACCGCCGTCGCGCTCCAGCGCCGGGGCATGGTGCTGAAGGACCGGCTGGCCCTGCTGCGCGGCCGCCGGCTGCTGATCCTCGGCTTCGGCGTACCGCTGGGCCTCGCCTTCCTGGTCCCGTTCGTCGCGGTCTTCCTGATGCCGGGGGCCGTGGCCGGTGCGACCCTGCTGGCACGCGAACTCGTGGGGGACGACGACGAGTCCGACGACGGCCCGGACGGCGAAGGCTCGGACAGCGACGGTTCGGACAGCAACGGTTCGGACAGCGAAGGCTCGGACGGCGAGGGAGCACCGGCGCTCTCCCCGCCGCGAACCGCCGGCGACTGAGCGCCGCCTCAGCGCACCGAGAACCCGAACACCGTGCTCGACACGTACTCCCCGCCCGGCCGCAGCACCGTGCTCGGGAACTTTGGTTGGTTCGGGGAGTCGGGGAAGTGCTGGGTCTCCAGGGCGATTCCGGCGCACGGCCCGAACGGCTCCCCGTCGAAGTGGTCCGCCGTGTAGAGCTGGAGACCGGGCTCCGTGGTCGTGACGGTCAGCACGCGCCCTGACACCTCGTCGTACAGCTCGGCCGCCGGGCCCGGCACGCCCGCGTCCAGCACGTAGTTGTGGTCGAACTCCCCGGTCACCGGACGGGGCTCCCGGAAGTCGAACCGGGTCCCGTCCACCGGCCGGAACTCACCCGTCGGCAGCGACTCCGCGTCGGCCGGAGTGATCCGCCCGGCCGCGATCCGCAGCCGCTGGCCGAGCGCGCTGCCGCTGTTCGCGCCCGCCAGGTTCCAGTACGTGTGGTTCGTCAGGTTCACCACGGTCGGCGCGTCCGTCGTCGCCCGGTACGCGATCCGCAGCGCCCCGCCCTCCTCCAGCGTGTACGAGGCCGAGAGCTCCAGCCGTCCCGGGAAGCCCTCCTCGCCGTCCGCCGAGACCAGGGAAAGCTCCACCCCGTCCGGGGTCTCCCGGGCGTCCCACACGCGCTTGTCGAAGCCGAGGGCCCCGCCGTGCACCTGGTTGCGCCCCTCGTTGCGCGTGAGGCGGTGGGTCCGTCCGTCGAGCTCGAAGGCCGCGCCGCCGATCCGGTTCGCGTACCGCCCGACCAGCGCGCCGAAGTACGGGCCGGTGTACTTCAGGTACGAGGCGAGGTCCGGCAGCCCGAGCGCCACACCGGCCCGCCCGCCGTCCCGGCCGGGCACCTCGACCGACTGGACGATGCCCCCGTACGTCAGCACGCGCACCCGAGTGCCGTCGCGCTCCAGCGTCCAGCGGTGCACGGCCGTGCCGTCCGCGAGGGTGCCGAAGTCTTCCGTGCGCGTCACCGTGTTCGAACCCGTGTCCATGATCACGCACTGTAGACCGGCCCCCGCCCTACGCGGGCGGCCGGGCCGCCGTGACGTTGCGGTACGCGATCTCCGCCAGCCGGGCCTGCCCGTTGCGCCCCGGGTGGAACCAGTCCCACTGGCTCAGCTGCTTGCCGGTGAACCGGAAGTCGAAGACCGCCCCGCCGTCGTAACGGCAGCGCACGTCCTTCGCGCACACCTCGCGCAGCACCCCGTTGTACGCCACCACGCGGTCCTGCACCTCCGAGCGCCGCGTGACCGCCGAGGCGCTCATGTTGTCCGCGTCACCCAGCATCGACTTGCAGATGCCCAGCTTCCAGATCTGCTTGCCCAGCTGGTTGCCGCGCCCCGTCGACCAGAGCCGCTTCAGGTCCGGCACGCTCGACACGTACACCTGGGCCTTCGGCGAGGCAGCACGCAGCTGACGCATCGACGCTTCGAACAACCTACGGAAATCGGCCACCGGCGTCATGGCCCGCACCGAGTCCCGGCAGGCGTCGTTGGCGCCGATCATCACCGTGACCAGACCGGGGTCCTCCTTCGCGGCCAGCGCCATCTGCTCCGGCAGCTGGGCGATCCGGGCGCCCGTCTGCGCATGGTTCCAGCTGCGGTCCGCCGCGCCGGAGGCGCCGAGCAGCCGCACGGCGAGGCTGTTCACCGTGCTGTCCGTGCCGGTGGACCAGGAGACCTCGGGGCAGTCCGCCAGCACCGAGCAGGCGTCGAACCCGCGGGTGATGGAGTCCCCGACCGCCGCGACCGACCCCGGGCTGCGGTCCCATACGGGGGCGGCCGCCCGTGAGGGGTGCCCGGCCGAAGCGCCCTTCGTCGTGCTGTCCGACCCGGAGTCACAGCCGGCCAGCACGGCCGTGCCGAGACACGACAACGCGGCCAGCGCGGCCAGCGCGGTGCGCGATCGGTGCCGTACGGAGCGATCCGGCATCCCTGGTCCCCTCCTGTCCAATGCCCCCGGCAAACCCTCTTGGCACCGGTCGGCGGGCCCCCACGCCCTGCTGGGTGAATGCTGAGCGAATCATGGGCCCAGGACCGACGGTACGTCACACCTCGGACGCCGCCGCACGGTAGCTTTTCCCCGTCGAACCAGTGGTTCCCTCGGCCGTCCGGCTCCACTCGGGTGGCTTCCGAACTTCACATCACGTCACATGCTGTCCCTTTTCCGGAGATTATCTCCCGATGCTGTTTACTGATGACAACCTCGGGAAGCGGCTGAAAAGAGGCGGTACGGGCGCGAGGCCGCTGGGGTAGGCGAACCTCGTCCCACACTGGAGGTCCCGGTGACGACACGTGGAGTCCTGTACGTTCACTCCGCACCGCGCGCGCTCTGCCCACACGTCGAGTGGGCGGTGGCGGGTGTCCTTGGTGTGCGGGTCCAGCTCGACTGGATCAGACAGCCGGCCGCGCCCGGCACCTGGCGGTCCGAATTCTCCTGGCAGGCCCGGCCGGGCACGGCGTCGAAGCTCGCCTCGGCCCTGCGGGGCTGGGATCTGCTGCGCTTCGAGGTGACCGCCGAGCCGTCGCCCACCGCGGAGGGCGAGCGCTACAGCTCCACGCCCGAGCTGGGCATCTTCCACGCGGTCACCGGCATGCACGGCGACATCCTGGTCCCCGAGGACCGGCTGCGGGCCGCGCTGGCGCGCTCCGTGCGGGGGGAGACGGACCTGGAGGCGGAGATCGCCAAGCTCCTGGGCAAGCCGTGGGACGACGAGCTGGAGTCCTTCCGCCACGCGGGCGAGGGCGCCCCGGTCCGCTGGCTCCACCAGGTGGTGTGACCGGGCCCGCCCCAGGAGGCCCAACCGGGGCTCCGCCCCGTCCCCCGCGCCTCAATCGCCGGCGGGGCTGGGTTTCGGGGCTCTGCCCGTCCCCCCGCGCCTCAATCGCCGGCGGGGCTGGAATTTGCCTGGCGAGGACGGCCTGCGGCATGCGGGAAGCCCGCCTCCCCGGGCCGGGGAAGCGGGCTTCATGAGGCAGCGTCACACGCTACGGAACGCCAGCACCACGTTGTGCCCGCCGAACCCGAACGAGTTGTTGATCGCCGCGATCGGCCCCTCCGGCAGCGGCCGGGGCGCGTCCCGCACGATGTCCGCCTCGACCGCGTCGTCGAGGTTCTCGATGTTGATGGTCGGCGGAGCGATCCGGTGGTGCAGCGCCAGGACCGTGGCCACGGTCTCGATGCCGCCCGCGCCACCGAGCAGGTGACCCGTCATCGACTTCGTCGCGGAGATCGCGACGTGGTCCAGGTCGTCGCCCAGGACCTTGCGCAGGGCCCTCAGCTCCGCCACGTCACCCTGCGGGGTCGACGTCGCGTGCGCGTTCAGGTGCACGACCTCGGACGGCTTGAGATCCGTCTGGTCCAGCAGGTTCTGCATCGCCGCGGCGATACCCCGCCCCGTCGGCTCCGGCTGCGCGATGTGGTGGGCGTCCGCGGACAGCCCCTGGCCCAGCACCTCGGCGTAGACCCGGGCACCACGCGAGGCGGCGTGCTCCGCGGACTCCAGGACGACGACACCGGCACCCTCACCGAGGACGAAGCCGTCACGGGCGGTGTCGTAGGGGCGCGAGGCCTTCTCGGGCTCGTCGTTGCTCTTGGACATCGCCATCATGTTGGCGAACGCGGCGATCGGCAGCGGGTGGATGGCCGCCTCGGTGCCACCGGCGAGGACCACATCGGCACGGCCGGTGCGGATCATCTCGACGGCGTACCCGATCGCCTCGGCACCCGACGCACAGGCGGAGACCGGGGTGTGGACGCCCGCCTGGGCGTTCACCTCGATACCGACGTTGGCGGCCGGGCCGTTGGGCATGAGCATGGGCACGGTGTGCGGGGAGACGCGGCGTACGCCCTTCTCCTTCAGCACGTCGTACTGGTCGAGCAGGGTGATCACGCCGCCGATACCGGAGGCGATGACCGAGCCCAGCCGCTCGGGCTGGATCTTGGCGTCCTCACCGGCCTTGCCGGTGAAACCCGCGTCCGCCCACGCCTCACGGGCCGCGATCAGCGCGAACTGCGCCGAGCGGTCCAGCTTGCGGGCGAGCGGACGGGGCAGGACGTCGCCCGGGTCGACGGCCGCGAGGGCCGCGATCCGGACGGGCAGTTCGGCGAAACGTTCGCCCTCAAGAGGCTTGACGCCGGACCGGCCGGCCATCAGACCTTCCCAGGTCGATGCGGAATCGCCACCCAGCGGAGTGGTTGCGCCGATACCGGTGACGACCACGGTGCGATTGGTCGAGTTCACTGGAAAATCTTCTCCACGTGTAGAGGGTCGTGAATCAGCGGCGCCACCGCCGGGTGGCGACACACGAACCGGCTGGATCAGGCCTGGTGCTTGAGGATGTAGTCGGCAGCGTCGCCGACCGTCTTGAGGTTCTTGACGTCCTCGTCGGGGATCTTGACGTCGAAGCGCTCCTCGGCGGCGACGACGACCTCGACCATGGACAGCGAGTCGACGTCCAGGTCGTCGGTGAAGGACTTGTCCAGCTGGACGTCCTCGACCGGGATACCGGCGATCTCGTTGACGATCTCGGCGAGACCGGTGACGATCTCTTCCTGCGTGGCGGCCATGTTGGCGCTCCTTCGGTGTATATCTGCTGGGTTCGGGTGTCCGGGTCGAAAAGACCCGGTGTGCCTAGGGGAGGGTAACGACCGTCGCGGCGTAGACGAGACCCGCCCCGAAGCCGATGACGAGCGCGGTGTCGCCGCTCTTCGCCTGACCGGTCGCCAGAAGCCGCTCCATAGCGAGCGGAATCGAGGCGGCGGAGGTGTTGCCGGTGGTCTCCACATCACGGGCGACCGTGACGTGCTCCGGCAGCTTCAGGGTCTTCACCATCGAGTCGATGATCCGCATGTTGGCCTGGTGCGGAATGAAGACGTCCAGGTCTTCCGGGGCGATCCCGGCCGCGTCCAGCGCCTGCTGGGCGACCTTCGCCATCTCGAAGACGGCCCAGCGGAAGACCGCCTGGCCTTCCTGCGTGATGGCCGGGAACTTCTCCGGCCGGTCGGCGTGGAAGGTGTCCCACGCCACGGTCTGCTTGATCGTCTCGGACTTGTCGCCCTCGGAGCCCCACACGGTGGGGCCGATGGCGGGCACGTCGGCCGGGCCGACGACGACGGCGCCGGCGCCGTCACCGAACAGGAACGCCGTCGCGCGGTCGCTCAGGTCGGTGAGGTCGCTCAGCCGCTCCACGCCGATCACGAGCACGTACTGCGCCGAGCCCTCGACGACCATGCCCTTGGCGAGCGTCAGGCCGTAGCCGAAGCCCGCGCAGCCGGCCGAGATGTCGAAGGCGGCGGGCTTGCCCGCGCCGATCTTGTGGGCGATCTCGGTGGCGATGGCCGGGGTCTGCTTGAAGTGCGAGACGGTCGAGACGATGACCGCGCCGATCTGCGACGGGTCGATCCCGGCGTCCGCGATGGCCTTGCCGGACGCCTCGACGGACATCGCGGCCACGGTCTCCTCGGGGGAGGCCCAGTGGCGGGTGGCGATGCCGGACCGGGAGCGGATCCACTCGTCGGACGAGTCGATGGTTTCGAGGATCACCTCGTTCGGCACGACACGGGTCGGACGGTAGCCGCCGACACCCATGATCCGCGCGTACGGGGCGCCCTTGCTGGGCTTGATCTTCGACATGCTCTCGGGCTCCTTAGGCGCCCGCGTGCTCAGCGATGAGCGCGCGGGCAGCGTCGAGGTCGTCGGGGGTCTTGAGCGCGAGGGTCTGCACGCCCGGGAGGGCGCGCTTGGCGAGACCGGTGAGCGTGCCGCCGGGGCAGGCCTCGATCAGTGCGGTGACGCCCAGTTCCTTGAAGGTCTCCATGCACAGGTCCCAGCGCACCGGGTTGGCGACCTGGCCGACCAGGCGCGAGATGACCTCCGCGCCGGTGGCGACGGTCCTGCCGTCGGCGTTCGAGACATATGTCACGGCCGGGTCGGAGACCTCCAGAGCCACGGCGGCCTCGCGGAGCCGCTCGACGGCCGGAGCCATGTGGTGCGTGTGGAACGCGCCGGCGACCTTCAGGGGCACCACGCGGCGCACTCCCTCGGGCTTGTCCTCGACGAGCGCGGCGATCTGCTCGGCGGTGCCTGCGGCGACGATCTGACCGGCCCCGTTGACGTTCGCCGGGGTCAGGCCGAGCTTCTCCAGGTGGACGACGGTGACCTCGGGGTCCCCGCCGAGCAG
This sequence comes from Streptomyces sp. 840.1, assembly GCF_003751445.1. Lineage (NCBI taxonomy): Bacteria > Bacillati > Actinomycetota > Actinomycetes > Kitasatosporales > Streptomycetaceae > Streptomyces > Streptomyces sp. 840.1. The sequence goes on from NZ_RJUU01000001.1 coordinate 4,024,227, forward strand.
CGCCGCCATACCGGTCTCGGTCACCGCGGCGGCCTCGGCCATGCCGAGCCCCCGGGTGCGTACGAAACGCAGGGCCGCGTCCTCGCCGATGACTCCGGCGAAAGCGGCAGCGGTGATTTCACCGACGCTGTGACCTGCGACGACACTCGGAGAAGCGCCGAGGGCGGCAGCGGACAGCAGACCGGCGGCGACCAGCAGCGGCTGGGCCACCGAGGTGTCGCGGATCTCGTCCGCGTCAGCCTTGGTGCCGTAGTGGGCAAGGTCGATCCCGATGGCGTCGGACCAGCCCGCGATGCGGTCGGTGGCACCGGGGAGGTCGAGCCAGGGAGTCAGGAAGCCGGGCGTCTGAGCGCCTTGGCCGGGAGCGACGAGTACGAGCACCCTCACACTCTCTCTTGAGAACGGTCCGGAACACCCGTGGGGACAGGGACGAAGAACCGTATGGGGAATTGTTGATGTCCGACAAAAGTCTAGGACTGCAGATCCCTGTCGGCCAGACGCCCCAGGATGAGGGCGATCCGCAGCGTGAACGCCGAGCGGACGTCCGATGGCGACCACCCGGTGACGTCTGTCACACGTCGGAGCCGGTAGCGCACGGTGTTGGGGTGGACGAAGAGCATCCTGGCAGCCCCTTCGAGGCTGCTCGCCTGTTCCAGATACACACTCAGCGTTTCCAGCAGGGCGGAACCCGCTTCTTCGAGCGGTCTGTAGATCTCCTCTACCAACTGGTCCCGCGCGGCCGGGTCACCCGCCATCGCGCGCTCCGGCAGCAGATCGTCCGCGAGCACCGGCCGGGGGGCGTCCTGCCAGGCACCGCAGGCCTTGAGCCCGGCGGCCGCCGCCTGTGCGGACCGGGTGGCGGCCAGCAGGTCCGGCACCACGGGTCCGGCGACGACGGGTCCGGCCGCGTAGGGGCCGATCAGCGCCTTCGCGACCTGGAGCGGGTTGTCGCTGCCGCCCGCGATGACGACGAGACGGCTGCCGAGCACCCCGGTCAGCACCTGGAGCTTGGCGTGCCGGGCGGCCCGTCTGATCGCCTCCACGGTCAGCTCGCTGTCGCCGTCCGGCGCCGTCCCAAGGAGCACGCAGACGTGCTCGGGGGAGTTCCAGCCGAGCGCGGCGGCCCGGGACACGGCGCCCTCGTCGGCCTCCCCGGACAGCACCGCGTTCACCACGAGCGATTCCAGCCGGGCGTCCCAGGCACCCCGGGCCTCGGCGGCCTGGGCGTAGACCTGGGCGGTCGCGAAGGCGATCTCGCGGGCGTAGACGAGCAGCGCCTCACGCAGCACCGACTCGTCGCCGGGCGCGGCGACTTCGTCGATCGCGGCCTCCATGACCTCGATGGTCGTACGCACCATCTCGACGGTCTGCCGCAGCGTGATCGCCCGGGTCAGCTCGCGCGGCGCCGTGCCGAAGACATCGGTGGAGATGGCCTGCGGGGTCTCCGGATGCCGGAACCACTCGGTGAACGCGGCGATCCCGGCCTGGGCGACCAGGCCGATCCAGGACCGGTTCTCCGGTGGCATGGCCCGGTACCAGGGCAGCGACTCGTCCATGCGGGCGATCGCGTTCGCGGCCAGCCGGCCGGAGGACTGCTCCAGCCGTTTCAGGGTCGCGGCATGGAGATGGGCGTCGTTCGCGGCGGGCTGCTCAGGATCGGGTCGGGGCACGGACACAAGACTGCCCTATCCGGACGGCTGCCCGGAGGGGCGGGGCGGCCCGCGGGTCGTACCGCCGGGTTGTGGCCCGCTACCGGGGCCTCTTCCGCCCCGGCCTTCCGCCCCGGCGGGCTACCGTGGGGCGGGTGATTTCCGTACGTCGCTCGGGCGACCGATTCAGGGGCGGGGACGAGGCGGCCGGGATCGAGTCCCGGCACTCCTTCTCCTTCGGCTCCTTCTACGATCCGGACAACCTCCGCTTCGGCCCGGTCCTCGCCTGCAACGAGGAACGGCTCGCCCCCGGCGCGGGCTTCGACGAGCACCCGCACAGCCACACGGAGATCGTGACCTGGGTGGTCGAGGGGGAGCTGACCCACCGCGACTCCACCGGCCACGCGACGGTCGTACGCGCCGGGGACGTCCAGCACCTCAGCGCGGCGGGCGGCGTCCGGCACGTCGAACGCAACGACGGGGACACCCCGCTGACCTTCCTCCAGATGTGGCTGGCGCCCCTGGAGCCGGGCGGCGAGCCCTCGTACACGACGGTCCCCGGCATCGCCGACTCCACGCCGTACGCCCTCCCGGAGGCGGGCGCGATGCTTCATGTCCGGCGGCTGGGGGCGGGCGAGCGCACGGCGCTGCCGGACTCGCCGCGCGTGTACGTCCACGTGGTGGCCGGGAACGTGCGCGTCCGCGACGAGGAGCTGACGCCCGGCGACGCGGCCAGGATCGCCGGCGAAGAGGGCCTGGAACTGGTGGCGGGCGGACCGGCCGAGGTACTGGTCTGGGAGCTGCCGGACTGATCCGGCGAAACAGCCTTCAGCTGCCGCTGCGTGTCGGGTACGGGCTGACCATGGTGTGGAAGTAGCCGTCGGGGCACAACTGCACGTGATGGACAGCCGCATGACCGATCTGCAACAGGCGCGCACCTCGCTCAGCAACCTCATCGACGCGTCGACGCGAGCGACCCGGGCCCCGTCCGCGCCCGCCTGACACCGGCTCAGGAGACCGGAGTCACCAGTCGAGGCTCTCCATGTCGTCCTCGGTGGCCTCGCGGTAGCCGGTGATCACATCACTGTCGAACTCCACGACGTAGGAGTCCTCGTTGTCGAGCCCGCACGCCTTGCACCATTCCGGGTAACCGGGCACCCGGAACCGGCCCGTTCGCGCAGACCCCTTGGCCGTGTCCGACCACGTGATCGCGTCCCCGACGCGGAACTTGTGCAGCCACACGTCCCCGAAGTGGAACTGGATCACCAGCTCCTCCTGTGAACCGCACCGCGAGCAGGGGGAGGCGCTGGGCACGAACAGCCGGTCGTACACACCCATGTCTCAGTACCTCTCGTTCAAAACCGGTCCAGCCGCCGACGAGGTGACCGTCATGCGAACGCCCGGCATCACCGGCCGGATTCATTGCCGCCGACGCCGTCGGCCCGTCTCGGACCGGCAGACAGCCAGTTGCGAGCGGGTGCCCAGGGTGTCCGGGTGGTCGGCGCCCAGGACGCGCACGCGACCGGCGAGCGTCTGCTCCAGCAACTCGGCGGCCTGAGCGTGTTCGCCCAGCTGATGCAGGGCATCCGCGAGGTTGTTACCGCTGGTCAAGGTATGCGGGTGGTCCGGGCCGAGGACGCGGGTGCGATCTGCGAACACCGTCCGGTGCAGCTCTGCGGCGTGCGTCGGATCACCGCGATGGTTGACCGTGGCGGCGAGGTTGTCGCGGCTGGTGAAGGTGAGGGGGTGATCGGGGCCCAGTACGCGGGAGCATTCTGCGATGTTCTGCGTGTGGAGCGTGGCCGCGGCGGTGTGGTCACCGAGCTGGTCGAACGACTTGGCGAGGTTGTCGCGGCTGGTCAGGGTCAGGAGGTGATCGACTCCCAGGATCCTGGTCCGGTCTGCGAGCACCATGGCGTGCAGCGAAGCGGCCTCCGCGTACTGACCGCGGAGTTGCAGGACGTATCCGACGTTGTTGCGGCTGGTGAGCGTATCGGGATGCTCCGGTCCCAGTACCCGGATCCGGTCGGCCAGATTCTGCCGGTGGATCTCTTCCGACCGTTCGTATCCGCCGAGACAGTGGAGGCTGTTGGCGAAGTGGTTGCGGGCGGTGAAGGTGTCTGGGTGCTGGTCGCCGAGCAGCTCGACGCGATGGGCGAGTACGGTCTGCCGCAGCCCGAGCTGGAGGGCATAGCTTCCCGCGTCGCCCAGCACATCCGCCAGTGTGTTGAGGGCGGCACAGGCGTCCTCGGCCGGGACCAGGCCCGGGTGGTCGAGCAGAAGAGGCAGATGCGGGGCGAGCAACCGTGCGGCGGCCCAGCCCGTAGCTCCGGCGGCACGGAGACGCGTCACCTCACCGCGCAGGGCGTCGACGGTTGCCTGCTCGTAGTCGTGGAGGCGGTCCGGTTCATCGGTGGCCAGAGTCAGTGCGGTGATCTCGCGGACGAGCGGGTGGAGGGTGACGCTGCCCCCTGCGCGGGACTCGGCTGCGGGCACGTGCGGTTGTTCCGCCGGTACGCCGAGCAAGCCGTAGCGTTCGAGGCCGGCCAGGGCCTGGTCCAGGGCGGCCTGGCCGACGGGCCGGCCGACGGCCGTCGTCAGCAGTTCCGGTGTGATGAAGGCCAGGGGCACTGGTGCCTCCGCGAACAGGGAGAGCTGGCGCAGCAGCGGACGGGCCAGTGGAATGCCTTCGCGGTCGAGTTGATCGAGTGAGACCTCCCAGGTGCGGCGGACGGTGGACCTGGCCACGTTCGGGTCCGTAGGACGCGGGTTGTCAGCTCCTACCAAGGTGGTCAACTCCTCTTCCAGCGCGCTTTGATACGCGGCGAAGTCACGGTGTCTGCTGGTGGATCCCGTCACATAGCGTCCGGCTGCCTGCAGGGCCAGGGGGAGGCCGCCGAGCCGGGAAGACAGGGCTTCAGCCTCTACTGCGGTGCCGCCGTCGGGCGCACTGTCCAGCAGGACCCTGCCGCCCGCCGCCGCGGGAAGCGGCTCCAGCCGTATCAGCTCCGCGGCGTGTCCCCAGGTGGCGGATGCCGTATCCCGGCTGGTGACCAGGAGCAGGCCGCGCCCGTAGGGGCGGATCCAGCCGCGGTAGTCGGCGACTCGTTCACCCTCCGGACCGATCTGCTCAGCTTCGTCGGCGTTGTCAACAACCAGCAACCACTTTTTGGTTCTGGCGAGTTGCCGCCATACGGCATCGGGCAGGTTGTCGTTTCCGGACTGGGCGGCGCTGACCGCGCTGCGCGGCAGGCCGCAGCCGACGGCTGCCTGGACGAAGTCGTCGGAGAGGGTTTCCGGGCCGCGCCGGCGAATCCAGAACACCGCGTATCCGCCGCGGCGGGCGCGCTCGGCAAGTGCTGCCGCGAGCGTTGTCTTGCCCATGCCTCCTGCTGCGCACACCACGGCGAACCGGCCGTCGGGTCTCTTCAGCAGAGCCATGAGCCGGGCGATCTCCCGGTCACGGCCGCGCACACGATCAAGGACCACATGCGGCGGATGCAGCGAACCGGGCCGGGCTCCGGATACCGGGGCGGTGCCGTCCTCGGCCGGCCCGTCGAGCCGGCGGCTCGCGGTGGCCAGACCCGCGCTCAAGACGCTGAGCACACCGAACACCGTCCAGATCACCCAGGGGCGGTCGGCCCATCCGGGTGCCACCGCACCCGCGCGCTCGGCAACGGTCCCCAGGACCACTGTGAAGAAAGCCCCCAGCCCGGCAGCCGCGGCACCCGCTCCCGCACGTGTCCGCACCGCTTGAACACGCCGCACGCCGACCCCCTGAGAGCACCGCACTGTCCGGACGACTCAGCGCATCCGTAGAGCGAACGCTTCCACGGCCCGGACTGCCTGTCGAGGCCTCGCGCCGCCACATCAGCCACATCGGCGGCACGCACCGTGCCGGGCATGGCCGGGGAGGGTATCGGCCAATAGTGATCTCGTACTACCGCAGCGGCCTGCCCTGTTGGCATCCTCACCCCGGTAAGTCCCCGACCGGCGCAACGGCGAGAGTGATCATCTGCCGGTGTCTCAGGAGTACGGCCATGGTTCGCCCGCCGTTCGCCGCGGCGGCCTAGTTTTCGCAGATAGCGCCGACGCTCGCATCCTGAATCACTCTCCCCCCAGAGGTCCCCCTGATGACTCTCACCACCACCGAGCCCCCCCGCATCGACCCGGAGCACCCGGAGCCCCCGGCCAGCCGGGAGACCGCCCCGGCCACCGGCGCGGCGGACACCGGAAGCCCCGCCGGTGAACTCCACATCACGCGGCGCCGGATGTTCCAGACGGCAGCCGTGGCCCTCGGCGCGATCGCGGCCGGCCCTGTCGCCGACGCGGTCGTCGGCAGACAGGCCGAGGCCGCCGAATACCGGCTGCCCAAGGGCTTCAACGGAGACATCTCCGACCTGAAGCACGTGGTGATCCTGATGCAGGAGAACCGGTCCTTCGACCACTACCTCGGGCAGCTGCCCGGTGTGCGCGGCCACCACGACAAGCAGGTCCTGAGGTTCCAGGACGGCACCGACGTCTTCCAGCAGCGCGATGCCAACGGCACCGTCGTGCCGCCCGCCGTGTCCACCGCCACCTGGAGCGACAACCACAGCTTCTACGGTGCCAACGAGGGGCGGTGGAACACCTGGGTGAAGGACAAGGGCGACCACTGCATGTGGTACTACGCGCCCGACTACATGCCGTGGATGTACTCGCTCGCCTCCCAGTACACCGTCTGCGACATGAACTTCTGCTCGCTGCACGGGCCGACGATCCCGAACCGCTACTACCTGATGACCGGTTCGGGGGGCGGCGAGACCACCAACGCCAGGCAGAACGACTACAGCCGAAGCTGGACCACGGTCCCCGAGCAGCTCCAGCAGGCCGGCATCGACTGGCGGGTCTACTCCGACAACAGCGGCAACGGCCTCCGCGGCAGCCTCCAGAGCGGCTTCGTCGGCGAGTACGGCTGCAACGTCACCAACAGCTTCGCCTCCTTCGACCCCCGCACGGCGGACCCGAGCGACCTCGAACCGGGCAGCGGCAAGATCTGGAAGGCCAACTCCTTCGTCTACGAGGGCGCCACCACGCCCAACGACGACTCCGAGGCAAACCTCGACGCCGTGCTGCGGGACCTGATCGCGGCCTGCGAGCCGGGGGCGGAACATCCGCTCCCCGAGGTCTCCTGGGTGGTGATGCCCGCCGCGTGGAGCGAGCACCCGGGCTTCGACACCGTGCACGGCGAGCGCTACATGAACAAGGTCCTCAAGACCCTCCAGAGCAACGAGGACATCTGGAACCACACCCTGGTGATCATCACCTACGACGAGAACGACGGAAAGTTCGACCATGTCCTGCCCCCGCGCCCGGAGCCGGGCACGGCCGGTGAGTTCTCCGGCATTACCCCGTACGGCTTCGGCCCCCGGGTGCCGATGGTGCTGGTCTCGCCGTGGACCCGGGGCGGCCATGTCGCCTCGGAGGTGTTCGACCACACCTCGACGGTGAAGTTCCTGGAGACCTGGGCCGCCCATCTGGGCAAGCCGTTCACCTGCCCGAACATCACCGAGTGGCGCCGCTCCATCGCGGGCGACCTGACCAGCGCGATCGACTTCGCGCACCCGTGGCCGGGCCCGGTCGTCATCGCGGACCCGGTCACCGGGACCCCGCCGAAGCCGTCGCGGGACCGGATGAAGCCGCGCGGCCTCTCCTTCCACCCGCACACCACCCTCACCGAGAACCGGGCCGACGGCACGGTGACCGCGTCCATGACCCTGTCCGGCGGTCCGGCGGGCAAGGCGGTGAGCCTCCAGGTCTTCCCCGACCAGTACCTCCCCTTCGCCAACACGCCGTACACGGTGACCGGGACGGCCCCCCGCTCGTACACCTGGGACGCGACGGAGACCGACGGCAAGTACGCCTTCTCGGTCTACGGGCCCGACGGCTTCCTGCGCTCCTTCGCCGGGCAGCTGATTCCCGCGCACGGGAGCAACCAGCGGCACATCGGCATTCCGCGCGTCGAGGCGGAGCTGGCCGGCGGCAGACGCGCCACGGTCAGGCTGAGACTGCGCAACGACGGCAAGCGGCCCGTCCGTTACACCCTGAAGGCCAACGACTACGTCGGCGGCACCCGGAAGTACACGGTCCCCGGCGGCCACTCGACCGTCGTGCACTGGCCCACCGAGGACGGCTACTACGACGTCGTGCTCACCGCCGACACTGGGACCGGCTGGAGCCAGCGGTATGCGGGGCGCGTGGCGACGGTCTGAGCCCATAGGGCGGGTCGCCGTTCACACGTGACGCGTGCTTGGCATCAGAGACATGCCAAGCACGCTGTGAGCTCGGCGGACAGTGCAAGGCTCCCCCAGAGGAGGATGTCGCCGACCGGCCGGACCGGGCTTCCCGCGTCTTCACGCAGCATGGTCATGTGGACGGCGACGGAGGCCGGCGTCGAAGCCGCTCCGAGCGTGCCGGCCAACAGCAGGCCGTCCAGTCTGTGTTGTTGCCACGCGTGGCTTCCGCTCACCAGGATGTGGGCGATCGTGATCAGGGCGGCTGCGGGCAGCAGTCCCAGTGTGGTGGTGGCCGCCACCCACCACCACCGCCTTCCGTGGCCTGCGAGCCGCCCGAACCAGTGCCCCAGGGCCACGATCGGCAGGACGTAGACGGCTGTCAGCAACGCGCTCGCACCCAACAGCGCCGGCAGTCCGGCCACCAGCGTGAGGAGTACGCCCACTCCCGGCGAGGGGCCGCCGCCCAGCCATGCGACCCAGGCCGGCGTGAGGGCGGCAAGAGCTACACACAAGACAGCCATCGATACCGACGACGGCGCCGACCCCGGCCGTTCGGCCGCACGTCCGCCCGGCAGCCGCGCCATCTCAACCCCGCCCGACAGCCCCGATCACGTCGTGCGAAGGCTGCTCACGAAGCCGCGCCAGGCGTCGGCCGCGATGACGAGGACGGGCCCGTCCTGGACCTTGCTGTCGCGGACCGGCACGGACGCGGCGCAGCCGGTCGCCACCTCGACGCAGTCGCCGCCGGTGTTGCCGCTGTAGGAAGACTTACGCCAGGCGGCGCCGCCGGTCACGGTGCACTCGACGCAGTCGCCGCCGGTGCTGCCGCTGTAGGAAGACTTACGCCACTGCGCGCTCTTCAGGTCGGGGCCGGTTTCCATAACGCTCCTCCATCACGCGGGCGATCAGAGCCGCCGACTCCTCCACGGAGAGGGCTGCGGCCTGCAGATGAGCGTATCGGAGCGAGCCCTCTCTGACCGTGTCGGGGCTGGCGGTCATATGACCGGAGATGAGGTCCTCGGTGTAGACGATGTCCGGGTCGTCGTCGAAGCGCAGTAGGTTGAACGAGCCAGCCAGGCTTGAGTGTTCACCTGCCGCGAAGGGCAGCACCTGGATGCGCATCCACCGGGTGGCGGAGAAGTCCAACAGCCGCGTCAGTTGGGCCCGCATGACGTCGTGGCCGCCGATCGGCCGGTGCAGTACGGCCTCGTCCAGGACGGCCCAGGCCAGCGGCGGCCGTTCGCGCTCCAGAATGCGCTGGCGCTCCATCCGGGCGGCCAGCAGGCCCTCCAGATCGTCGGGCATCCCGGTGGCCAGCACGGCTCGCGCGTAGTCCTCCGTCTGCAACAGCCCGTACACCAACTGCGCCTGGTACGTGGAGATGTACTCCGCGCGGGCCTCCATCTCGGCGTACGCCTGGAACCAGGTCGGCAGCTGGCTGCGCAGGACCAGGCCCACCAGGCGGGAGAACACGCCGTCCGTGCCCAGGGCGGCGTCCACCCGCTCGGAGAAGTCGCGGGTGGGGATCTTCTTCGTCGTCTCGACCTGGCCGATCAGCGAGCCCGTGCAGAAGATGATCTCGCCCAACTGCTGTTGCCTGAGGCCGTGCGCCTCGCGCTGGCGGCGTAATTCCCAGCCGTAGTAGTCCAGGGGGGACGCGCAGGGGTCGAGCGACTGGATGTTGGCCACGGTGGGGACCTCCGGTGTGCAGGCGCGACGCGCAACGCCTCGCGGCGTTCGGTTCCGTAGGTAGCCGAGCGTAGTCACTTGCTCGCACGATGGTGACATGAATCACGTAATTTCCCCCCAGGTCGAGTCCCAGGTCGAGTCCCAGGTCGAGTCCGAGGCCGGGGCCGAAGAGCCGGTCTACCGGGCCGACTTCGCCATGGGCGAGCACTCGGCCCGGCATCTGCGGCGCATCCTGCGCCTCTACCTCAAGGGGTGGGGGCTCATCGGCGTGGCCGACGCGGCGGAGCTCGCGTTCACGGAGCTCATCGCCAATGTGGTCCGGCACGTGCCGGGCCGCCGCTGCCAGACGTTCATCTTCCGGCTGCCGGGCGGCGAGGGCGTCCGCGTCGAGGTGGCGGACGGCTGCCCCGAGGTGCCTCGCGTGGTCGAGGGCGATGTGCTCGACGAGGGCGGACGGGGGCTGCTCCTGGTGGACGCGCTCACCGAAAAGTGGGGCGTGGAGGTGCGCCGGGACGGCGGCGGCAAGACGGTGTGGTTCGAGTGTCTGGCCGCCGCGTCGGCAGCGGATGCCGTTCGGGTTACGCCGACAGCTCGGCCAGCACCGCGTCCGTGAACGGGGGCCACACCTCGGCCGCCCACGGCCCGAAGGCCCGGTCGGTGAGCGCCACGCAGGCCGCCCCGGCGGCCGGGTCGATCCACAGGAACGTGCCGGACTGGCCGAAGTGCCCGAAGGTCGCGGGGGAGGAGTTCGCGCCGGTCCAGTGCAGGGACTTGGAGTCCCGGATCTCGAAGCCGAGGCCCCAGTCGTTGGGGTTCTGGTGGCCGTAGCCCGGCAGGACGCCCTTCAGCCCGGGGTGCACGACGCTCTGGGCCGCAAGCACCGTGCGCGGGTCGAGGAGGCGGGGGGCCTGCACCTCGGCCGCGAACCGGGACAGGTCGTCGACGGTGGAGACGCCGTCGCGGGCGGGCGAGCCGTCCAGGGTGGTCGCCGTCATGCCCAGGGGCTCCAGGACCGCCTGGCGGGCGTACTCGGGGAACGGGATGCCGGTGGCCTTGGCGATGTGGTCGCCGAGCACCTCGAAGCCCGCGTTCGAGTACAGCCGCCGGGTGCCGGGCGGGGCCGTCACCCGGTGCTCGTCGAAGGCGAGGCCGCTGGTGTGGGCGAGCAGGTGCCGGACCGTGGACCCCTCCGGGCCCGCCGGCTCGTCGAGCTCGACCGCGCCCTCCTCGTACGCCACCAGCGCCGCGTAGGCGGCCAGCGGCTTGGTGACGGAGGCGAGCGGGAAGCGGTGCGCGGTGGGACCGTGCGTCCCGAGGACGGTCCCGTCCGCTCGTACGACGGCCGCCGCCGCGGTGGGGACGGGCCAGTTCTCGATCATCGCCAGGCTCTGCATGCGTACGAGACTAGGGCCTTTCGTTTGGATCATGCCGGACACCGCGAGCCCGGCATGATCCAAACGAAAGGCCCTGGGGTCTGTCAGGTGTCGGCCGAAACTCGGCTCCGGTTGCGCTTGCTTCGAGTGCACTCCAAGGTTCTAGCGTGGAGGCATGACGGTGATGGATACCACGACGACCCCGACGAGGACCGATATCTGCGTATCGGCCCCCAAGGCGTATCCGCGTCCCGAGGGGCGGGACCAGTACACGATCAGCGAGGTGGTCGCCTTCACCGGGCTCACCGCGCACACGCTGCGCTGGTACGAGCGGATCGGGCTGATGTCGCACGTCGATCGGTCACACACAGGACAGCGCCGTTTCACCAACCGTGACCTGGACTGGCTGAACTTCGTCGGCAAGCTGCGGCTGACCGGGATGCCGGTCGCCCACATGGTCCGTTACGCGGAACTGCTGCGCGAGGGCGACCACACCTTCGAGGAACGCCAGGAACTGCTGGAGGCGACCCGCCGCGACGTACGGACGCGGATCGAGGAGCTCCGGGACACCCTCGCGGTACTCGACCACAAGATCGACTTCTATGCGGGCGCCCGGCGGGCGCCGGAGAGGCCCAGTGCCTGATGACTGACAACAAGATCGCCACCGTGGAGCTCGGCAGGGGCGGACCGCAGGTCGGCGTCCAGGGCCTCGGCTGCATGGGCATGAGCGAGTTCTACGGGGACACCGACGAGTCCTCCGCACGCGAGACGCTGGAGACCGCCCTGGCGGCCGGCGTCACGCTCTTCGACACCGCGGACATCTATGGCAGCGGCGCCAACGAGACGTTCATCGCGCCGTTCGTCGGCGCGCACCGGGACGAGATCACCCTCGCCACGAAGTTCGCCATCGAGCGCCGGGACGACGACCCGCACTACCGGGGCATCCGCAACGACCCCGCGTACATCCGGCAGGCCGTCGAGAACAGCCTGCGCCGGCTGAACACCGAGGTGATCGACCTCTATTACATGCACCGCCGTGACCCGGCCGTGCCGCTGGCCGAGTCCGTCGGCGCGATGGCCGAGCTGGTCCAGCAGGGCAAGGTCAAGCAGCTGGGCCTGAGCGAGGTGACCGGCGCCGAGCTGCGGGAGGCGCACGCCGTGCACCCGATCGCCGCCCTGCAGTCCGAGTGGTCCCTCTTCAGCCGGGACAGCGAGCGCACCGCGGTGCCCGCCGCCGTCGAGCTCGGCGTGACCGTCGTGCCGTACTCGCCGCTCGGCCGGGGCTTTTTGACCGGGGCGTTCGCGGACGCGGGCAAGGACCTGTCGAAGAACGACTTCCGGCAGTTCCAGCCGCGCTTCACCGGCGACAACGCGAAGACGAACGCCGCCCTGCTGGAGCCGGTCCGCAAGATCGCCGCCGCTCACGGGGCGACCGCTGCCCAGGTGGCGCTGGCCTGGGTGCAGCAGCGCGCCCAGGTGCACGGTCTGACCGTGGTGCCGATCCCGGGCACCCGTAAGAGCAGCCGCCTGCTGGAGAACGTCGGCGCCACCCGGATCACCCTGACGTCCGAGGAGCTGGCCCAGCTGGAGCCGATCGCCGGCCAGGTCGCCGGGGACCGCTACCCGGACATGAGCTCGACCGCCACCGCCCGCGAATGACCGGCCCGGCCGATCGCGCCCGGACGGCCGGGCGCGATCAGCTCTTGGGTGTGAACTGCCCCTTGACGTACGCGCCTTCGGCGATCGCGGCGAAGGCGTGCAGCGACTGCGTCCCGGGAGCGAAGTAGCCGGTGTGCCCGTGCGCGTCGGCGGCCGGCACCCGGCGGGCGCCGAACGCGGCGGACGTCGGATCGGGGCCGTGGCCGAGACCGGCGAACTCCACGTTGGGCACCTTGTCGATCCAGTCGCTGGGGTCCTTGGCGGCCCACACCCGGGCATCGGTGTGCAGGGCGCGGACGTTGGCGGCGCGCATCCCGGGCGACCCGAGGACGACCAGATCCGTGGCGCGCAGCCGGGACGCGGCGAGGCCGCAGACCACGGAGCCGTAGCTGTGGCAGAACACGGCGGGCGTGGGCAGTCCGTCGGCGGCCAGCCCGTCGTCGAACCGGGTCAGCCGGTCGGCGCCGGCCTTGGCGAGGGAGCCGGTCGCCGCGTCCACGCCGAGGCCGACGGGCGTGGTGTACCCGGCCCAGGCGATCACGGCACTGCCCCGGCCGGTCTGCGCGTAGAGGGAGCTGGCCATGCCCGCCGGGGTGCCGTACACATCGGTCCGGCGGTCGAAGGTCCCGGCGTCGATGTCCGAACCCGGCACCACCACGGACACCTGCCGCGCTGCCCTCAAGTCGCCGAAGACCTCCGCCACCTGACCCCGGCCGCGCGGGTCGAACGCGAGGATCTGCCGGTGCGGGTCGGCGGCGAGATGCGCGTACCGGGGGTCGTGACCGGCCTTCAGCGCAAGGGCGTTGGCCCGGTAGCGCAGCTCGACCGGTACGCCGTCGAGGTTCCCGACGACGAGCGGGTGCCGCGTGATCAGCGTCTGACGGTCCTGCGCACTCAATCCCCGGAAGAACGCGCTCACTTCGGCCGGTGTGTCCCGTTCCGGGTCCGGCAGCTCCCGTCCCAGCACCTGGTCCGCCCGCCAGGCGGCGGCACCGGGCGGCGGCCCGGTCAGCGCCTGCTGGGCGTTGCCCGAAGCCCAGCCCGCCGTCCCGGCCACCACCGTGGTCGCCAGGGCGACCGCCACCAAGGTCCTCGCGTAACGGCGCATCCGGCCCTCCCCCTCCGGCTGAGCCGGATCCCGTCACACCGTTCGGCGCGACGGGAGGAAGGTAGGAAGACAGCGGGTGCGGGGGCGTCACACCCGGGGGCCAACTGCCGGGTGATACCGGGGTAGGGGGTGTAGCAAGTCCGGCCGCGCGGGCCTCAGGCCTCGCCCGCCACCACCACGCCCGCCTCGTACGCGAAGATCACCGCCTGGGCCCGGTCGCGCAGATCCAGCTTCGCGAGTATCCGCCCGATGTGCGTCTTCACCGTCTGCTCCGCCAGCACCAGCTGCCCGGCTATCTCCTGGTTCGACAGCCCCCGGGCGATCAGCTCCAGCACCTCCGTCTCGCGCGGGGTCAGCCCGTTCAGCCGCAGCGCGGCCCCGCCGCGACCGGCACCCGAGGGCCGCTGGCGGGCGAAGTCCGCGATCAGGCGCCGGGTCACCGACGGGGCGAGCAGCGCGTCGCCCGCCGCCACCACCCGTACCGCCGAGATCAGGTCCGCCGGGGGTGCGTCCTTCAGCAGGAAACCGGACGCCCCGGCGCGCAGCGCCTCGTACACGTAGTCGTCCACGTCGAACGTGGTCAGCATCAGCACCCTCGGCACATGCGTCACACCCACCGGCGGGTCCAGCAGCTCGCGCGCCGCCGCCAGGCCGTCCATCTCGGGCATCCGGACATCCATGAGCACCACGTCCGGATGGACCCGGCGGCTGACGTCGATGCCCTGGCGCCCGTCCGGCGCCTCACCGACCACATCGATGTCGGCCTGTGCCGCGAGCAGCGCCGCGAACCCCGCCCGCACCATGGCCTGGTCGTCGACGATGATCACACGGATGGTCAAGAGTCCTCCGGGGACGTAGCGGGAGAGGGGACGGAGGCGGCGCCCGGTGGCGTCCGCGGCGGCAGCGGCAGCCGCGCGGCCACCCGGAAGCCCCCGTCCGGCAACGGCCCGGTGTCCAGCGTGCCGCCGGTCAACCGTACGCGCTCGCGCATCCCGACCAGCCCGTGTCCCGTCCCCGTCGTCTCCAGCGGTTCACGCGGCGAACCCGTCCGCTCCGGCCCGCCGTTGACGACCAGCACCGTCAGATGCGCGCCGTCGGAGGCCACCGACACCCGGGTCCGGGCCCCCGGCGCGTGCCGGACCACATTGGCCAGGGCCTCCTGCACGATCCGGTACGCGGACAGGTCGACCGCCTGCGGCAGCCCCGTCAGCCCGGCGGGCAGCGACAGTTCGGCCGGGAGCCCGGCCCGTACCGTCGCCTCCACCAGCTGCTGCAGCCGGTCCACGCCCGGTTGCGGCGCCCGTTCGCCCTCCGTGCCCTCGCTGCGCAGCACCGTCAGCAGCCGCCGCATCTCCCCGAGGGACTCCCGCGCGCTCGCGGCGATCGACTCGAACTCCTCGCGGACCTCGTCCGAAAGGCCGCCCAGCCGGTACGGGGCGGAGTCCGCCTGCACCGTGATCACCGACATGTGGTGCGCGACCACGTCGTGCAGCTCGCGGGCGATCCTGGTGCGCTCCTCCAGCAGGGTGCGCTGCGCCCGCTCGGCCTCGCTGATGGTCTCCTGCTCGGCGAGCCGGCGCTGTGCGACGCCCCGTTCCCGTACCGCCGCACCGATCACCAGCACCACGGCGCCGAGGATGATCAGCAACAGCGTGCTGCCGTTGCCGCGTCCGGGCGCGACCAGGCGCAGTACGAGGCTCACCGCGCCCGTCGCCAGCCAGACGGAGACCAGGGTGCGCCGGGTCTCGCGCAGGGCGAGCGCCAGCAGCAGGAAGAGGTAGCCGAACAGTACGGGCGGCGGCCACGGCCACACGTCGTACTCCTCGGCCGGGTGTTCGAGCATGACGAGCGCGCCCACGACATCGGCCGTGAAGATGATCCACCAGGCCTGCAGCGGCCGGTGCGCCAGCATCAGCAGCGGCGCGGCCTGGGCGACGGCGAGGACGCCCGCGATCCCGGGGCTCATGCCGTACTGGCTGGTCAGGACCGAGATCGTGACCGGCACGAAGAGCACCGCGAGTGCGGTGACGACGATGTAGGGCATGACCCGCTGCCACCGCCTCGGGGCATCGGCCAGGAGCGGGGTCGGCGGATGGGAGGGGTGGGAGAGTCCGTGGGCCATCTCGCGCAGATTGCGGCGGGCGGCGCTGAGCAGCCCGTCGGCCGCCTGCGGCGCGGACGGCGGGGGCTGGGGTGAAGTCGGCATGGGCTGCTCAGCGTAGGCAGCGCGCCCGTCCTCCGGCGTCATACCGGAGTGCCGGTTCCGCAGGCCCCCGGCTCGTACGGGGGTATGACCCGCACCCGCGCGCGAGCCCTACAGCTCGGCGAGCAGCTGGGCCTTCTTCGCGCTGAACTCCTCGTCCGTCACCAGACCCGCCCGGTGCAGTTCGCCGAGGTGGTGGATCCGCTCCGCGATGTCCGCCGGGTCGCGCCGCCCGGTAGCCGCCAGGGCCGTCGTCGCGGCGGGCGCGGACTGCTTGCTGCGGACGGACTCCAGTACGGCAGCGGCGAACGGCAGCGACTCGTGCACCGGGCCGTACCCGAGGCCGAAGATCACCGCGGCGGGGTCCTCGTCGGCCCGGGTGGGCCGGGCGGCCACCGGTTGCACGCTCCCGGCGGTGCCCGTACACAGCGCCGGGCCGCCGGAACCTGCGCCCTCGGCGGCGGCCGCACCCGCGCTCTCCAGCCCTCTGGGCACCAGCCGCAGATAGCCCTCGAACGCTTCGGGGGAGCGCCACTCGACTCCGCTCAGTTCGGTGACCGGGAACGTCTGGTCGCCCGCCTTCCACTTCTGCGACGAGGCGCCCGTCCAGAACCACCGGAAGGAGATCCGGTCCCCGTCGAAGCTGGCCCGGCCGTCGTAGGCCTTGAAGCGCATCGGCGCCTCGGGTGCCGCGACCAGGAAGCGTTCGGCGGGTTCACCGGCGTCGGGGCCGAGCCGGGCCCGCAGCTCGTCCGCGTAGTACTCGGCGAGCGTCTCGCGCTCGGCCGGAAGCACCAGACGGTAGGGGTCGCAGCCGTCCTTCAGCTGCCCGGCCGCGGCCTCCAGCAGCGGATCGGCGCCGGGCCTCGGCACGGCACGCAGCACCACCGTGCCCCGCTTGCCCGGGGTCAGCGTCACCGACGACAGCGCCGTGTGCGGGACGCGGCGCTCACGGAGGCTCTGGAACAGCCTCGGCGTTCGGATACCCCGTTCGAAGCGGATGAGCACGGAGTCGGTGTCGAACTCCCAGGTGGCTTGAATTCCGGCCAGCACATCACCCATGTGCCTCATCGTATGCGGCACTTGCCCGCACGTCCCCCCTCGGAGCCGACGGCAATCCGCGATCGGACACGGCTCTCTACGCGCGTCAGACCGTCTCGTCGCCGGAAATTTGTTCGTGGCAGCCGCTGTCCGCCTGCGCACAGGTCACGGAACCGTAGGTGCCGACACCGATCGCGGCGAAGTTGCCGAGGCTCTCGGTCCCCGGCTCGAAATAGCCGCTGTGGCCGATCGCGTCACCTGCGGCCGCGATCCGGGCACCGAAGGCCGGATCGACCGGATCGGCCCCGTGGCCGAGCCCGGCGACCTCCAGGTTCGGTACGTCCGCGATCCAGTCGTCGTGGTCCCGCATCGCCCACACATTGGCCCGGGTGTGCAGTTCGCGGGCGTTGTCGGCGCGCATGCCCGGACTGCCCGCGACCGCGATGTCGGTCACCCGGGCGGGCAGTTCGCGGGCGGCCACGCCGCACAGGACGGAGCCGTAGCTGTGGCAGAACAGCGAGACGGGCGTCCGGCCCGGGAGCGCGCCGACCAGTGCGTCGAGCCGGACCGCGCCGCGCTGGGCGAGGTTCCCGAGGGCGGCGTCCATGCCGATGCCCACGGGCGCGGTGTAGTCGGCCCAGGCGATCACGGCGGTGCGTACGCCGGGGCCCGCCGTCCGCTCCGCCGCGTACAGGGACTTGGCCATGCCGACCGGGGCGGCGTTGGTCTTGGTCCCGGTCCGCTCCAGCGTCAGCAGGTTGGTGTCGACGCCCGGTACGACCACCGAGACCCGCTCGGCCCGGTCGAGATCACCGAAGACCTCGGCGGCGTGGCCCCGGCCCGACGGGTCGAACGCGAGGAAGTGGCGCCCCGGGGCGAGCATCGACCGGAAGCGGTCCAGCCGGCGGGCGGCCTCGGCGCGCCCGTCGGGGGAGAGCCTGGTGTCGTGCGCCCGCTGCTCCTCGACCGTGCCCGCCTGCGCGAGCGCGAGCCGGTTGGCCCGGTAACGCAGGGTGATGGGCGCGCCGTTCAGATTGCCCACCACCAGCGGGTACTCGTCCGCCAGCCGGACGCGCTGCCCGGCCGTGAGCGTGGCGAAGAAGTGCGCCAGTCTGTGCGGCCGGGCGTCGGCGGGCGGCAGCGCGCGGCCCGCTATCGATCCCTTGGCCCAGGAGGCGAGTGCGACAGTGCGTGGCTCGTCGGAGCTTTGATGACGCACGGCGGTCCAGCCAGTGGTCGCCAGCATCACGAACACAACCGCGATGGCGAGCAGGGTGCGCCATGCGGTGAGCGTCGGGGAGGAATCGAAGGAAGTCACTCCGGCCCACATTAGGAGACGCGCGCCCGAGCTCGTGAAGCGGGTGACACACATCACCCGACTGTGGGGAATGGAACCCCTCTTCCCTCACGCTCCGTACGGGCCGCCCGTACGCTCCGCCGAGCTCGGCATCCCGCAGGTTCCGCATCCGGGCGGCGTGGCCCGCGTGTTGTGACCTTGGCCATACGCCGGGTCCGAGACATGCGGCACACGGCCGGGTCCGGACGCGTGCCAGTCCCCGGCGAGGGCCGGCCCCAACTGGTCGAGATACGCCTCGGTCAGCGTCCGCAGCGAGTCCACGCTGGTCTCCCGGCCGTGCCCCCACAGCTGGCCGGTCACCCGTATGACCCCCGCGAACGCGGCCACGGCGACGCGCGGGCGCGGGTCCAGCTCCACGTCCAGACCCTCGCGCTCCGCGATCAGCAGGGCGATCTGGTTCTCCAGCTCGCTGCTGCGCCGCAGGTGGGCGGCGAGCAGTGAGGGCGTCGATTCGATCATCTGGTAGGTACGCATGTGGAGTTCGACCGGGATCAGGGCCTCGATGGCCTCCCCGATACTGTTCCAGGCGCAGAGGACCGCGCGGCGCATGGCCTCGAAGGGGGCCTCCGACGCGGGGCGTTGGCGCAGTTCGGCGATGAAGCGCGACTCCACCATCTCCTGGACGGCGAAGGCGGCCGACTCCTTGCCGGCGAAGTAGCGGAAGAAGGTGCGCTGGGAGACCTCCACCGCGTCGACGATCTCGTCGACGGTGGTCTCCTCGTACCCCTGGGTGGTGAAAAGATCGAGGGCGGCATGGAGCAGCGCGTCCCGGGTGCGGCGCTTCTTGCGCTCGCGCAGCCCGGTCGGATACTCGGCGGCTCGTTGCCCGTCGGTCACTGAGCTGGTCCTCTTTTCCCGCTTTGTCCTGCTCAGCTTACCTGTGAGCTACGTGACAGTTACCGACTTGTGAAATCGTTTGTCAACTGTCAGCGACTGACACTAATCTCCGGGTATGACTAGTCAGACCACCGTCGAAAAGGCACCGCGGGAGCCCCGGGATGCCCCTGTTCCCGCACCTGCCAAGGGGCTGCGCGGCCACCCCTGGCTGACGCTGTTCTCCGTGGCCATCGGCGTGATGATGGTTGCGCTCGACGGCACGATCGTCGCGATCGCCAACCCCGCGATCCAGAAGGACCTCGGCGCCTCGCTCGCGGACGTCCAGTGGATCACCAACGGCTACATGCTCGCCCTCGCGGTCTCCCTGATCACCGCGGGCAAGCTCGGTGACCGGTTCGGCCACCGCCAGACCTTCCTGATAGGCGTCGTGGGCTTCGCCGCGGCGTCCGGCGCCATCGGCCTCTCCAGCAGCGTCGTCCTCGTGATCACCTTCCGGGTGCTCCAGGGCCTCTTCGGCGCCCTGCTGATGCCGGCCGCGCTCGGCCTGCTCCGGGCCACCTTCCCGGCCGAGAAGCTGAACATGGCGATCGGCATCTGGGGCATGGTGATCGGCGCCTCGACCGCCGGTGGCCCGATCCTGGGCGGCGTGCTCGTCGAGCACGTCAGCTGGCAGTCCGTCTTCTTCATCAACGTGCCGGTCGGCGTGATCGCCCTCGTCCTCGGCGTGCTGATCCTCAAGGACCACCGCGCCGAGAACGCGCCGCGCTCCTTCGACTTCGCCGGCATCGTGTTGCTGTCCGGCGCGATGTTCTGCCTGATCTGGGCCCTCATCAAGGGCTCGGAGTGGGGCTGGGGCGACCCCAAGACGATCGGCTTCCTGGTCGCCGCCGTCGCCCTGTTCGCCGGCTTCGCCTTCGTCCAGCAGCGCGTCAGCGAACCGCTGATCCCGCTGGCGATGTTCCGCTCCGTGCCGCTCTCCGCCGGTACGGTCCTGATGGTGCTGATGGCCTTCGCCTTCATGGGCGGCCTGTTCTTCGTCACCTTCTACCTGCAGAACGTGCACGGCATGAAGGCCGTCGACGCCGGTCTGCACCTGCTGCCGCTGACCGCGATGATGATCGTCGCCTCGCCGCTGGCCGGCTTCCTGATCA
Organism: Streptomyces sp. 840.1; assembly: GCF_003751445.1. NCBI lineage: Bacteria > Bacillati > Actinomycetota > Actinomycetes > Kitasatosporales > Streptomycetaceae > Streptomyces > Streptomyces sp. 840.1. The sequence continues at coordinate 4,044,569 of NZ_RJUU01000001.1, forward strand.
CCAAGTTCGGTCCGCGGGTCCCGCTGGTCGGCGGCATGGTGTGCACCGCCGTCGCGTGCTTCGGGATGTCCCAGCTGACCGTCGGCACCGGCACCGTCACCATGTCGGTCTGGTTCGCCCTGCTCGGCCTCGGTCTCGCGCCGGTCATGGTCGGCGCCACCGAGGTCATCGTGGGCAACGCCCCGATGGAGCTCTCGGGTGTCGCCGGAGGCCTCCAGCAGGCCGCCATGCAGGTCGGCGGCAGCCTCGGTACGGCCGTACTCGGCGCCATCATGGCCGCCAGGGTCGATGCCGAGCTGGCCGACAACTGGAAGGACGCGCAGCTGCCCCCGCTGTCCGGGGAGCAGCTGGACCAGGCGTCCCAGGCCGTCAAGGTCGGCATCCCGCCGGTCGCCCAGGGCACCCCGCCCGAGGTCGCCGGCAAGATCGCGAACGTCGCCCATGACACGTTCGTGTCGGGCATGAGCACGGCGTTCATGGTCGCGGGCATCGTCGCGGTGATCGCGGCACTGGTCGCCACCCTGACCAAGCGCGGTGCGAACGCCGAAGCGGGTGTGGGCGCCGGGCACATCTGATCCGACCCGCCCCCGACGCCGGAAGGCGTCAACACAGTGCGCGCGACAGCCCCGCCGGAACGTTCCGGCGGGGCTGTCGCCTATCAGGGTGGAACGGCCCCCGGCCCCTTCCCGTGCCCTCTCCCCGCAGCTCAGGCTGGGTGCGGAAGATCCACATCAGCGGATCCACATCAGCGGATCGGCATCAGCGATCCATAGCGGCAGATCCGCTTCAGCACGGGGGTTCATTCACATGCGTACAACCGTTGTCGGCGCCGCCCTGGCCGCCGCGGCCCTGGCCGTCACCGCACTGCCCATCACTCCGGCCCCGCAGGCGGCGGCCGAGGCCGCGCCCGTCCGGCTCGGGGCCTGCGCAAGCGGCCAGCTCTGTCTCTGGGCGAAACCCGATTTCACCGGCGGCCGGCAGGTCCACGAGCTGTCCACCATCGACATCGACAGCTGCGTGCCGCTGCGGGCGGGCTCCACCGTCCAGGCACTCGCCAACCGCACCGGCCGCCCGGTCACCACCTACCAGTCGGCCGAGTGCGCCGAGACCGGCGAGTTCGAGACCTACCCGGGCGGCGGCACCTGGCTGCCGCGCTCCCCGTACCAGGTCCGCGCCTTCAAGGTCTGGGAGAACTGACCCGGAAACGCGGCGGGGCGGCGGGACCCTTCCGGTCCCACCGCCCCGCCCCCCGACGCCGTGGCCGCCGGCCGCGCGCCGCGTTCCGCTACGCGTCGCCGCCCGCGGCCCCCGGATCGGCCGAGGCCACATCCAGCAGGTCATAGCGGTCGACCGCCGTCTTCAGCGCCGAACGGTCGATCTTCCCGTCCTTCGCCAGCTCGGTGAGGACCGCCAGCACGATCGACTGCGCGTCGATGTGGAAGAACCGGCGCGCCGCACCCCGCGTGTCCGCGAAGCCGAACCCGTCGGCACCCAGCGACTGGTACGCACCGGGCACCCAGCGCGCGATCTGGTCCGGCACGGACCGCATCCAGTCCGAGACCGCCACGAACGGGCCCTGGGCGCCGGAGAGCTTGCGCGTCACGTACGGGACGCGCTGCTCCTCCTCCGGGTGCAGCAGGTTGTACCGCTCCACGTCCACGGCCTCGCGCCGCAGCTCGTTCCAGGAGGTCGCCGACCAGACGTCCGCCTTCACGTTCCACTCGTCCGCGAGGATGCGCTGCGCCTCGACAGCCCACGGGACCGCCACACCGGACGCCATGATCTGGGCGGGGATCTCGCCCTTCTCGCCGACGCCGTAGCGGTAGACGCCCTTCAGGATGCCCTCGACGTCCACGTCGGCGGGCTCGGCCGGGTGCTGGATCGGCTCGTTGTACACGGTGAGGTAGTAGAAGACGTCCTCGTTCTCCTCGGGCGTCCCCCCGTACATCCGGCGCAGACCGTCCTTGACGATGTGCCCGATCTCGTACCCGAACGCCGGGTCGTAGGCGACACAGCCCGGGTTGGTCGAGGCGAGCAGCTGCGAGTGGCCGTCCGCATGCTGGAGGCCCTCACCGGTCAGCGTCGTACGGCCGGCGGTGGCGCCCAGCACGAAGCCGCGCGCGAGCTGGTCGGCCATCTGCCAGAACTGGTCGCCGGTCCGCTGGAAACCGAACATCGAGTAGAAGACGTACACCGGGATCAGCGGCTCGCCGTGCGTGGCGTAGGCAGATCCGGCGGCGATCAGCGAGGCGGTGCAGCCCGCCTCGGAGATGCCGTCGTGCAGCAGCTGGCCGGTCGGGGACTCCTTGTACGCGAGCAGCAGATCGCGGTCCACCGACTCGTACTGCTGACCCAGCGGGTTGTAGATCTTCGCACTCGGGAAGAAGGCGTCCATGCCGAAAGTGCGGTACTCGTCGGGCGCGATCAGCACGAAGCGCTTGCCGATCTCCTTGTCCCGCATGAGGTCCTTCAGGATGCGGACGAACGCCATGGTGGTGGCGATCGACTGCTGACCCGAACCCTTCTTCGCAGTCGCGTACGCCTTGTCGTCGGGCAGCGCCAGCGGCTTCGCCCGCACCACCCGGGTCGGGACGTAACCGCCCAGACCCTTGCGGCGGTCGTGCATGTACTGGATCTCGTCCGAGTCGCGGCCCGGGTGGTAGTACGGCGGGTTGCCGTCCTCCAGCCGGCTGTCCGGGATCGGGATGTGCAGCCGGTCCCGGAAGCGCTTGAGGTCCTCGGCTGTGAGCTTCTTCATCTGGTGGGTCGCGTTGCGGCCCTCGAAGTTCGGCCCCAGCGTCCAGCCCTTGACGGTCTGCGCCAGGATCACCGTCGGCTGGCCCTTGTGGGCCTTGGCCGCCGCGTACGCCGCGTAGACCTTGCGGTGGTCGTGACCGCCCCGGCCCAGGTGCAGGATCTGCTGGTCGGTCATGTCCTTGACCATGTCCCGCAGCCGGGCGTCGTCACCGAAGAAGTGATCACGGATGTACGCACCCGTCTCGGTGGCGTACGTCTGGAACTGGCCGTCCGGGGTGGTGTTCAGCTTGTTGACCAGGATGCCCGTGCGGTCCTGCGCGAGCAGCGGGTCCCAGGAACGGTCCCAGACCAGCTTGATGACGTTCCAGCCGGCACCGCGGAACTGCGACTCCAGCTCCTGGATGATCTTGCCGTTGCCGCGCACCGGGCCGTCGAGGCGCTGGAGGTTGCAGTTGACGACGAACGTCAGGTTGTCCAGGCCCTCACGGGCGGCGATGGAGAGCTGGCCGAGCGACTCGGGCTCGTCCATCTCGCCGTCCCCGAGATACGCCCAGACGTGCGAATCGGAGGTGTCCGCGATACCGCGCGCCTCCATGTAGCGGTTCATCCGCGCCTGGTAGATCGCGCCGAGCGGGCCCAGGCCCATCGAGACGGTCGGGAACTCCCAGAAGTCCGGCATCAGCCGCGGGTGCGGGTAGCTGGACAGGCCGTTCGGCGCCTTCGACTTCTCCTGGCGGAAGGCGTCGAGCTGCGCCTCGCTCAGCCGGTCCAGCAGGAAGGCGCGGGCGTAGATCCCGGGGGAGGCGTGCCCCTGGAAGAAGATCTGGTCGCCGCCCCGGCCGTCGTCCTTGCCTCGGAAGAAGTGGTTGAAACCCACGTCGTACAGCGAGGCGGAGGAGGCGAACGTGGCGATGTGACCGCCGACGCCGATCCCCGGGCGCTGTGCCCGCGACACCATCACGGCCGCGTTCCAGCGGGTCGCGTTGAGGACCTTGCGCTCGACCTCCTCGTCGCCGGGGAAGAACGGCTCGTCCTTGGTGGCGATGGTGTTCACGTAGTCCGTGCTACGCATCTCCGGCACCGCGACACGCTTCTCGCGTGCGCGCTCGATGAGCCGGAGCATGAGGTAGCGGGCCCGCTCGCGGCCCCGCTCGTCGACGGCGGCGTCGAGGGAGTCGAGCCATTCCTGGGTCTCTTCGGGATCGAAATCCGGGACCTGACTCGGAAGGCCGCCAATGATGATCGGGTTGCGATCGGATCCGGAAGCCACGCTGTTCCTTCGCTGTTCGGTGCTGCGCTTCGGGGCCTGGTGGAGGGATTCCCGCCCCCGGGATGTGTACACGTACGCCGTCCCATCGTGTACCGCGAGGGCGCAAACGTCACCTCTACCGAAAGGTAACCAGGTGCTTTCCGCGGTGCCGTCTCCCGGACGGCCCAAGACCCGGATGGGCTGCGGCGGAGCGGGTATCCGGGAGGCAGGACGCGTCGGGAGGGCTGGTCGGGCAGGATGGGTCGGGAGAAACCGCAACCATACGCCCAAGGCGTCCAAGTGTTCCCAAACACTGCTCGACTCCGATTGCCGGACCGAAACGGCATAAGCTGTTCAAGGACGTAAAGGGTGTGGAGGGTCGTACAGGCCCCAGCAGCGGACCCGCCGACAGTGCGGCGACGTGGCACGAAACGTCACCGTTTAGGCGGTCTCGTGCGCTGGGTACTTGCGCGATCCGCCGCTCCCGTGTGGACTACGGCCAACGCCCCGCGTACGCGCGTGGCTGCAGCATTTTCCGAAACATGATCAGGAGGCAACCCGTGAGCGCGACCGCGGACCACGCGGAGGAGCGGACCAACCCGGCAGCACGCCTGGGGTTCGAGCCCGGACAGGTGGTCCAGGAGATCGGCTACGACGACGACGTCGAGCTGGAGCTCCGTGAGGGCATTGAGGCCACTATCGGCCAGGAACTCGTCGATGAGGAGTACGACGACGTCGCAGACGTCGTCCTGCTCTGGTTCCGCGACGAGGACGGCGACCTTACGGACGCGCTGGTGGATGCCATTGGTCTGCTCGAGGACGGCGGTACGGTCTGGCTGATGACGCCGAAGACCGGCCGTGACGGATACGTCGAGCCGAGCGACATCAACGAGGCCGCCCAGACGGCCGGTCTCGCCCAGACCAAGAGCATCAGTGCGGGCAAGGACTGGACGGGCAGCCGTCTGGCCACACCGAAGGTGGCCAAGGCCAAGCGCTGAACCGCATTTCGCCACTGAAGGCCCCCGACGCGGCAGCACGCCGCCCGGGGGCCTTCGTATACCCCCTGAGGGAACCGGTCCCCGCAGGGTGAAGCTCCTGCGGGCGCCGCACGCCCGCCACGGGCCTCTGCGTAGGGTGGGAGTCACCCGGACAGCCCAGCCCGGCGACGTAGCGAAGGGACGCGTTTCATGGCGATCGAGGTCGGCACCAAGGCCCCGGATTTCGAGCTGAAGGACAACCACGGCCGGACCGTGAAGCTCTCCGAATTTCGCGGCGCCAAGAACGTGGTGCTGCTGTTCTACCCGTTCGCCTTCACCGGCGTCTGCACGGGTGAGCTCTGCGCCCTGCGCGACGAGCTCCCCACGTTCGAGAACGACGACACGCAGCTGCTCGCCGTCTCCAACGACTCCATCCACACCCTGCGCGTCTTCGCCGAACAGGAGGGCCTGGAGTACCCGCTCCTTTCGGACTTCTGGCCGCACGGCGAGACCTCGCGGGCGTACGGCGTCTTCGACGAGGAGAAGGGCTGCGCGGTGCGCGGCACCTTCATCATCGACAAGGAGGGCGTGGTGCGCTGGACCGTTGTCAACGGCCTGCCCGACGCGCGCGACCTCAACGACTACGTCAAGGCGCTGGGCACTCTCTGATCCGAGATCCGGGGGATCTCGTGGCGACCCCCGGCCAAAAGCCTGTTTTGGCCGGGAACCGGTCACTAGGATCCACTCGTTGATCCGATGCCAACGCAACGTGGAGGCGCCGGCACCGGCCGGCCCCCAATGAAACCAATGGGAGGACTCGTGGGAGTCAGCCTCAGCAAGGGCGGCAACGTCTCGCTGACCAAGGCCGCGCCCAACCTGACCGCGGTCATCGTGGGTCTGGGCTGGGACGCTCGTACCACCACCGGTGGAGACTTCGACCTCGACGCCAGCGCTCTGCTGACGAACGCCGAGGGCAAGGTCGGCAACGACGGCAATTTCGTCTTCTTCAACAACCTCAAGAGCCCCGACGGCTCCGTCGAGCACACCGGTGACAACACCACCGGTGAGGGCGAGGGCGACGACGAGGTCATCAAGGTCAACCTGGCCGGTGTCCCCGCCGACGTCGACAAGATCGTCTTCCCGGTCTCGATCTACGAGGCCGAGTCGCGCCAGCAGAGCTTCGGCCAGGTGCGCAACGCGTACATCCGCGTGGTCAACCAGGCCGACAACAGCGAGCTCGCGCGCTACGACCTGAGCGAGGACGCCTCGACGGAGACCGCCATGGTCTTCGGCGAGCTGTACCGCAACGGTGCGGAGTGGAAGTTCCGTGCCATCGGCCAGGGCTACGCCTCGGGTCTGCGCGGCATCGCGCAGGACTTCGGCGTCAACGTCTAGAACAGGCCCCAGCAGGCCCTCCGGGCCGCAGCACGTCCCCGTCCGGCGCCGCACCCCGTGCGGCGCCGGACGCGCTCAACAGACGGTTCATCCACTCGGGGAGGACACACACCATGGGCGTCACACTCGCCAAGGGAGGCAATGTCTCCCTCTCCAAGGCCGCACCCGATCTCACCCAGGTACTGATCGGGCTCGGCTGGGACGCACGATCCACGACGGGGGCCGACTTCGACCTCGATGCCAGCGCGCTGCTGTGCCAGTCGGGCCGGGTGCTCGGCGACGAATGGTTCGTGTTCTACAACAACCTCACGAGTCCCGACGGCTCCGTGGAACACACCGGTGACAACCTCACGGGTGAGGGCGAGGGCGACGACGAGTCCGTCATCGTCAACCTCACCCAGGTGCCGGCCCACTGCGACAAGATCGTCTTTCCGGTCTCGATCCACGAGGCCGACAGCCGGGGCCAGACCTTCGGGCAGATCAGCAACGCGTTCATCCGGGTGGTGAACCAGGCCGACGGCCAGGAACTCGCGCGCTACGACCTGAGCGAGGACGCCTCGACGGAGACCGCGATGATCTTCGGCGAGCTCTACCGCTACGGCGGCGAGTGGAAGTTCCGTGCGGTGGGGCAGGGGTACGCGTCGGGACTGCGGGGCATCGCTCTAGACTTCGGGGTCAACGTTTCGTAAAGCCGCGCTCGGCGCGGGGGAGCCCCGTACACACCGGGGGAGACCCGTTACATAAATGATGGGGTAGCCAGTGCTTCTGAAAACCTTCGGCTGGTCGCTCGCGATTACCGCGATCGGCCTGGTCGCAGCGTGGTTCTACGGGGGGTGGGAGGCCTTCGGGGTAGTGGCGATCCTCACCGTCCTGGAGATCTCGCTGTCCTTCGACAACGCGGTGATCAACGCCGGAATCCTGAAGAAGATGAGTGCCTTCTGGCAGAAGATCTTCCTCACGGTCGGTGTGCTCATCGCGGTCTTCGGTATGCGGCTGGTGTTCCCCGTCGTGATCGTGGCCGTCACCGCCAAGCTGGGACCGATCGAGGCCATTGATCTCTCCTTCAATGACCCGGACCGCTACAAGGAACTGGTCACGGACGCCCACCCGGCGATTGCCGCCTTCGGTGGGATGTTCCTTTTGATGATCTTCCTCGACTTCATTTTCGAGGACCGTGACATCCAGTGGCTGCGCTGGATCGAGCGCCCGCTCGCCAAGCTCGGCAAGGTCGACATGCTGTCGGTCTGCATCGCGCTGATCGTCCTGCTGATCTCGGCCCTGACGTTCGCGGCCAACGCGCACCAGCACGGCGGCGGACACGCTGACAAGGCGGAGACGGTGCTGCTCGCCGGCGTCGCCGGTCTGATCACCTATCTCGTGGTCGGCGGCCTCTCGGGCTACTTCGAGAACAAGCTCGAAGAAGAGGAGGAACGCGAACACGAGCAGGAGGAAGAGGCCAAGCGCACGGGCAAGAAGCTCTCCGCGGTCGCTCTCTCCGGCAAGGCCGCGTTCTTCATGTTCCTCTACCTGGAAGTGCTCGACGCGTCCTTCTCGTTCGACGGCGTCATCGGCGCCTTCGCCATCACCAACGAGATCGTGCTGATGGCCCTGGGTCTCGGTATCGGCGCCATGTACGTCCGTTCGCTCACGGTCTACCTGGTCCGCCAGGGCACCCTGGACGACTACGTCTACCTGGAGCACGGCGCCCACTACGCGATCGGCGCGCTGGCTGTCATCCTGCTCGTCACGATCCAGTACGAGATCCACGAGCTCATCACCGGTTCCGTCGGCGTCATCCTGATCGGCTGGTCCTTCTGGTCCTCGGTCCGGCGCAACAAGGCCCTGGAGGCCGAAGGCGGCGGGGGCGGCGGCGGGGACGGCGGTTCCACGTCTGAAGTGCCCGCCGGGGTGTGACCCGGTAGGGAATGAGGAACGCTCTCTGCGGGGCGGCTCGTACGGCGGAGGTCCTCGGGGAGATCCCGGACCCGGCCCGGAGCCGCCCCGCAGCGGTGCGTGCGTCGTGTGCGCCGCATGCGGCGGGTGCGGGGCCGGATATCCGGCAGGGCCGATATGTGTGGGGGTTGGGGATGGCGTTCTGGGACAACCTGTGGCCGGGGCGGGAAGCACAGTTCGAGTCGGGCAGCGCGGCCACCAATTCGATCGTGCTCTCCCGGCGGCACGCCACGGTCTCGCTGACCAAACAGGGCGCGCTGACCGGCAACCTCCGGGTCAACCTCTCCTGGCGGATGCGCACCTCCGACATCGAGGGCCGGTCGCGGCAGAGCGGCCGGCTGCTGCGGCCGCTCAGGCTCTTCAAGCCCGATGTGGTCCAGGCGCACACCCAGGGCGTGGTCAACGTCGACCTGGACCTGGGCTGCATGTACGAGCTGGCGGACGGCACCAAGGGTGTAGTGCAGCCGCTCGGCAACCTGATCGGTGACCTGAACGCGCCGCCCTACATCAGGCTCAGCGGTGACGACCGCTTCGGCGCGCCGTCCGGCGAGACGGTCTACGTCAACCTCGACCAGCGCGAGCAGATCAAGCGGCTGCTGTTCTTCGTCTACATCTACGACCAGACCCCGGCCTTCGACCGCACGCACGCCAAGGTGACGCTCTACCCGGGCAACGGGCCGCGGATCGAGATCGAGCTGGACGAGCGGGCCCCGCAGGCACGCTCCTGCGCCGTGTTCACGGTGGAGAACGTCAAGGACGAACTGATCGTGCGGCGCGAGGTGAAGTTCGTCTACGGCTTCCAGTCGGAGCTGGACCGGCTGTACGGGTACGGGATGCAGTGGGGACGTGGCTACAAGTCCCGGACGTAGGACCTTTGCCGGTACTCGGCGCTGCTCAGGGGCGTATGAACTGCGGCCCCTGCGGCGGCAGGACGAAGTTCGGGTCCGGCGCGTGTGCTGCCGCCGCCGCGGGCTGCGGATAGCCGTAGGCGGGCTGCGAGGAGGCCGGCTGGGGGTAGCCGTAGGCGGGCTGCGGCGCGGCGGGCACGGGCGGGGCCGTGGCCGGCTGCGGATAGCCGTACGCGGGCTGCTGGTGCTGCACGGTGAGCTGCGCGTCCGGGTCGGGGGCCGGTGCGGGCGGGAAGGCCGGCACGGGCGGCAGCGAGGCCGGCTCGGGCCCGGACGGCGCGGCAGTCTCGTCGACCGAGATGCCGAACGCGGTGGCCAGCCCGACCAGACCGGTCGGGTAGCCCTGTCCCACGGCCCGGAACTTCCAGCCATCCCCGCGCCGGTACAGCTCGCCGCAGATGATCGCGGTCTCCGCGCCGGTCTCCGGCCGGATCTCGAACACGGCGAGCGGCTCACCGCCCGCAGCCGCCGCGTCGAAGAGCATGATCGACAGGTCGCGCACCTGTTCGAAAGAGGCTCCGTCGGACGACGCGGCGATGACCACCTGGTCGACCGTGGGGTCGAGCGCGTTCAGATCGGCCTCGACGGTGTCCGTCAGCCCTGTGGCGAGACTCCGCTTCGGTAGCCGTCGTACCAGGCCGGAGGGGTGACGCGGCTGGTTGTAGAAGACGAAGTCCTCGTCCGAGCGCACGCGGCCGTCGGAGCCGAGCAGCAGGGCGGAGGCGTCCACGTCGGGGACCCCGGAGCCCGGGGTCCAGCGCAGCACGGCCCGTACGGCCATGGCGTCGAGTGGGACGTTCGAGCCTTTCACCATCGCGTGCGTCATGGCGGTCATCCTGCCTGCTGGCCGGCCCCGTGGACAACGCGGGGGTCGCGAGCCGTGTCCCGGCTAAATGGCGGAAGCGCCGCGTCCGCACCCTGTGGAACCATCGCTAAATGGACGAGTTACCCGGAATTCATGCGGCCAGGGAACTGCCGACACCCGGCCGTACGTACTATTACCGGCCACACGTTGTCCGATCGGTCAGGTAGCACGGGGGGATTCAAATGCGTCATTTCGGGCATGTTGCGCCGGCTGTCAGGGACGACCTGTTCTTCCGGCAGCCGAGCGCCTTCGACGCCGACGCGCCGGCCCGGACGCTTTCGGCCGCGCTGGGAGCCACCCTCTACAGCCCCGCCACCCGGCCGAAGCTCGCCGACGACGTCATCAAACAGGCCGGCCGGGGCGTCGTCTCCATGGTGCTGTGCCTGGAGGATTCGATCGACGACTCCGAGGTGGCCGGCGCCGAGGAGAACCTGGTCGGACAGTTCGCGGAGCTCGCCGCGCGCGGCGGTGAACTGCCGCTGCTCTTCATCCGGGTCCGCGAGCCCCACCAGATCACCGACCTGGTGCGCAGGCTCGGCGATTCCGCTCGTCTTCTGTCCGGTTTCGTACTTCCGAAGTTCACGCAGGAGCGTGGCGTGCCCTTCATGGAGGCGCTCGCCAAGGCCGAGAGCCTCGGCGGCCGGCGGCTCTTCGCCATGCCCGTGCTCGAATCGCCCGAGCTGCTCCATCTGGAGACCCGGCGGGAAGTCCTCCGCAAGATCGCCGCCACCGTCGGCTCGTACCGGGACCGGGTACTCGCGCTGCGCCTCGGCGTCACCGACTTCTGCTCGGCGTACGGACTGCGCAGGGCGCCCGACATGACGGCGTACGACGTGCGGATCGTCGGCGACGTCATCGCGGACGTGGTCAACGTACTGGGCCGGGCCGACGGCACGGGCTTCACGATCACCGGACCGGTGTGGGAGTACTTCCGGCTCCAGGAGCGGATGTTCAAGCCGCAGCTGCGCCGCAGCCCCTTCCTGGAGGGCCGGGCCGAGGAGCTGCGCACCGCGCTGATCGAGCACGACCTGGACGGCCTGCTGCGGGAGATCGAGCTGGACCGGGCCAACGGCCTGCTCGGCAAGACCTGCATCCACCCGTCGCACGTCGCACCCGTGCACGCACTGTCGGTGGTCAGTCACGAGGAGTTCAGCGACGCCCAGGACATCCTGCGGCCGGAGAGCGGGGGTGGCGGCGTGCTGCGGTCCGCGTACACGAACAAGATGAACGAAGTGAAGCCGCACCGGGCCTGGGCCGAGCGCACCCTGCAACGGGCCGAGGTCTTCGGAGTGGCCAGGGAAGACGTCGGCTTCGTGGATCTGCTGGCCGCGAGCCTCGCGGAATGAGGCTGTTCGGGTGAGGCTGGTCCGGGGACGTCATACCGGGTGGTGACGGTGTTCCTGCGACGGTGACGTGTTCCTGCGACGGGGACGGTGATGGAGGTCCCGGTGCCGGTGTTCCGGTGACGGTTACGGATGGGCGTGGCCCCGAGTGCGGTCCGATGAGCGGGCGCACGGCTGAGGAAAGAGACGGCGAACGTGGTGTGGTCGGGTAGCTGGGTCGCGGAGCGGCTGGGCGTCGAGCTCGTGGGCGACGGCGAACTGCGGGAACTGCTGGGCCTCGCCCTGCGGCGCAACCCCAAGCGGGCACATCTGCTCGTGTCCCAGGTACTCGGCAAGCATGTGCCGCAGTACCCCTCGGTGGTCTACGGCGCCGGATTTGAGCTCGGCCGCCAGGTCCGGGACCTGCTCGGGGAGGCCGGGGCGCGGCACGCGGTCGTGCTCGGCTACGCGGAGACGGCCACCGGCCTCGGCCACGCGGTCGCCGACGGGCTCGGCACGGCACCGTACCTGCATTCGACGCGCCGCCCCGTGGCGGGCGTGGCACGGGCGGGCGGCTTCGAGGAGTCGCACTCGCACGCCACCTCGCACCTGCTGCTGCCGGAGGACCCGGACCTGCTGGCGGGGGACGCGGACCCGGCGGGTTCGGCCGGCACGCCGGGTGCGGCTGCCGGGCCCGGTCCGGCCGGTACGTCGGATTCGGCCGACGCGGTGCTCGTGCTGGTGGACGACGAGTTCTCCACGGGCAACACCGTCCTCAACACCATCCGTGCCCTGCACGAGCGCTACCCGCGCAACCGCTACGTGATAGTCGCCCTGGTCGACATGCGCTCACCGGCCGACCGGGGCCGGCTGGCCGAGTTCGCGGCGGAGATCGGCGCCCGCGTCGACCTGGTGGCGAGGAACTCGGGCACGGTCCGCCTCCCGGACGGCGTCCTGGAGAAGGGGCAGGCGCTGGTCGCGGCGGAGGAGGCGGCACAGGACTCGGCACCGGGTGCCGGGACGGCGGCGCCGCCGCCCGCGTCCGGCGCCGCCCGCCCTTGTACCCGGGTGGACCTCCGGTGGCCCGCCGGTGTGCCCGACGGCGGCAGGCACGGCTTCACCCCCGAGCACCGCGCCCGGCTGGAGGCGGCCCTCCCCGCCATGGCGGACCGGATCGCCGCAGCTCTGGCGGACGGGGCGCCGGAGCTGGCCGGGCCCTCGGAGGGGGACGAGGTCCCGGCCGGAGGCGGGGTGCGCCGTGTGCTGGTGCTCGGCTTCGAGGAGCTGATGTACGCGCCCCTGCGCCTGGGCACGGCTCTGGAGGACCGCCTCGGCGCCGAGGTCCGCTACTCCACCACGACCCGCTCCCCGGTCCTCGCGGTGGACGACCCCGGGTACGCGATACGTACCCGGCTGGTCTTCCCGGCCCACGACGACCCGGCCGACGGCCCCGGTGACCGGTACGCGTACAACGTCGCGGGCGCCGGGTTCGACGCCGTGGTGGCCGTCGTCGACTCCATCGCGGACACGCCGGAACTGCACGCCCCCGACGGACTGCTGGCGCGGCTCGCCCCGCACACGGCCCAGGTCCTCCTGGCGGTGGTGCCCTCGTACACACCGACACCGGCATCGATACAGCACCCGACACCGGCATCGCTACAGCACCCGACACCGATAACGGCATCGACACCGACAGAGGCGATACCCGAGGCGGCGGGCCGGCCCGCGCCGTCCGCGGCCCCCGTTCCGTCGTACGCCCCCGACCGCCAGGAAGAACCCCGCATGCTGCCCGAGCCCCTCCGCGGCCCCGCCTTCTCCTCCTACGCGCCCGACGAGGTCGGCTGGCTGCTCCAGGACCTCTCGGACACCGAGCTGGAGGCGCCCACCGAGGAGCGCGAGGAGGCGATACAGAGCGGTGGCGCGCACTACGCCGAGTCGCTGCCCGTCGAGTACCAGCCGTCCGACGCCTACCAGGACCTGTTCAAGGCGGCGCTGGACCTGTCGGCCGTCCGTATCGCCCGCGCTGTCGGCGCCGTCACCGAGACCGTCCTCGCCGAGCGCGGCCCCCGCCCCGTACTGGTCTCGCTGGCGCGGGCCGGTACGCCCGTCGGCGTACTGATGCGCCGCTGGGCCCGCCACCGGCACGGCGTCGACCTGCCGCACTACGCGGTCTCCATCGTGCGCGGCCGGGGCATCGACGCCAACGCCCTGCGCTGGCTGGCCGCCCACCACAACCCGGCCGATGTCGTCTTCGTCGACGGCTGGACGGGCAAGGGCGCCATCACCCGCGAACTGGCCGCAGCCATCGCGGAGTTCGAGGAAGCCGACGGAACCGAGGGCTTCAACCCGGAGATCGCGGTCCTGGCCGACCCCGGCGGCTGCGTCCGTACGTACGGCACCCGCGAGGACTTCCTGATCCCCTCGGCCTGCCTCAACTCCACGGTGTCCGGCCTGATCTCCCGTACGGTCCTGCGCTCCGACCTGGTCGGACCGGACGACTTCCACGGCGCGAAGTTCTACCGCGAGCTCGCCGGTTCGGATGTCTCGGGCCACTTCCTCGACACCATCGCCGACCGGTTCGGCGAGGTCGCGGACGCGGTCGATGCCGATGCCAAGGAACTGCTCACCGCCGACCGCGCACCCACCTGGGAGGGCTGGGCCGCAGTGGAGCGGATCAGCGAGGAGTACGGCATCCACGACGTGAACCTGGTCAAGCCGGGCGTCGGGGAGACGACCCGGGTCCTGCTGCGCCGGGTCCCCTGGAAGATCCTCGCCAAGCGCGGCGCCGGTGCGGACCTGGAGCACATCAGGCTGCTGGCCGAACAGCGCGGCGTCCCGGTCGAGGAGGTCGACGCACTCCCGTACACCTGCGTCGGGCTGATCCACCCCAAGTACACGCGCGGCGCGACCGGCGCGGACGGCAAGGCGGTGGAGTCCAAGTGAGCGCCCACGCTCCCTCCCCGGTGACGCTGGTCGCCAGCGACCTCGACCGCACCCTCATCTACTCGGCGGCCGCACTCCAGCTCCCGATGCCGGACGCGGAGGCCCCCAGGCTCCTCTGCGTCGAGGTGTACGACCACAAACCGCTCTCGTACGTCACGGAGGCGGCGGCGGAACTGCTCGTCGAACTGGCCGCCGCCACGGTCTTCGTGCCCACCACCACCCGCACCCGCGAGCAGTACCACCGCATCCATCTCCCGGGGCCGGCACCCCGGTTCGCGATCTGCGCCAACGGCGGACACATCCTCGTGGACGGCGAGTCCGACCCGGACTGGCAGCGGACGGTGGCCGGCCGGCTGGCCGACGAGTGCGCCTCGCTCGCCGAGGTCCGCGCCCACCTCGTGTCCGCGGCCGACCCCGCCTGGCTGCTCAAGGAGCGGGTCGCCGAGGACCTCTTCGCCTACCTCGTCGTCGACCGGGCCCAGCTGCCCCCGGACTGGCGCCAGGAGCTGGCCGAGTGGGCGGAGCCGCGCGGCTGGTCCGTCTCGCTCCAGGGCCGCAAGATCTACGTCGTGCCGAGGCCGCTCACCAAGAGCGCGGCGATGCGCGAGGTGGCCCGCCGTACGGGCGCCGAGCTCACGCTCGCCGCCGGTGACTCCCTCCTGGACGCCGACCTGCTGCTCGCCGCCGACCACGGCTGGCGCCCCGGCCACGGCGAACTGGCCGACGCGGGGTGGAGCGCCCCGCACGTGGAGGCGACGGCGGAGCGGGGCGTGGCCGCGGGTGAGGAGATCCTGCGGCGCCTCCTCCTGCGCGCGTCGAGCCTGGGCCAGGCCGCCTGACCGACCGAGGACCGTGTCGCCCGCCGCGCCGCCGCACCGGCTCGAACCGGCTGCGTCCGGCGGCTACAGTCGCCGCGTTCCCGCCCGCCGGGGGAGCACGTGGCCGAGCAAGGAGTTGTGCGATGACCAAGGGCAACGAAACCAAGATCACTGACGAGCTCTACGCGTACATGCTGGCGCACAATCCGCCGCTGGACGCGGTGCAGCGCGAGCTCGTCGAGACCACGTACGCCCGTCTCCCCGACCACGCGGGCATGCAGTCGGCCGAGGAGCAGGGCCCGCTGCTGGCCTTCCTCGTCCGGCTGACCGGGGCCCGTCACATCGTGGAGGTCGGCACCTTCACCGGCTTCTCCGCCCTGTCGATGGCGCAGGCCATGCCCGCCGACGGAAAGCTGATCGCCTGCGACGTCTCGGAGGAGTGGACGGCGTACGGCCGCGAGGCATGGGAGAAGGCAGGCGTGGCCGACAGGATCGACCTGCGGATCGCCCCTGCCCTGGACACGCTGCGGGCGATGCCCGCCGAGCCGCACATCGACTTCGCCTACCTCGACGCGGACAAGGGCAGCTACATCCCCTACTGGGAGGAGCTGGTGCCCCGGATGCGCCGGGACGGCGTCATCGCCACGGACAACGTGCTCTTCCACGGCCGCGTGACGGACCCGGACGCGACCGGCGGAGCGGCGGCCATCAAGGAGTTCAACGACCACGTCTCCGCCGACGCGCGGATGGACAGCGTGCTGCTCACGGTGTCGGACGGCCTGACCCTGTCGCGCAAGCGGTAGCCGTAGCGGGCGGAGACAAGCGGTAGGCGGCCGTAGCGAGCCGCAGGGGCTGGAGGATCAGCCGCAGCAGCCCCCGCCGCAACAACCGCCGCCTCCGCCACCGCCGCCCGACGGCGCGGGCCCGGAACCGGCCGCGCCGCCGACGGCGACGGCGGAGAGCAGCTTCACGGTGTCCTCGTGCCCGGCGGGGCAGGAGGCGGGGGCCGACGACTCGGCCATCGGGCGGCTGAGTTCGAACGTGTCTCCGCAGGAGCGGCAGCGGTACTCGTAACGAGGCATGCGCTCAGGTTATCCGCAGAGCCCGGGTCCCGGGCAGAGGCGCTGTCACGGGCACGCGCTGCGGGGCCGGTACCTGGCACCGGCCCTACAGCCACCGCCCGGATGCGGATGACGGCCGCACGACGACGGGCATCTCCGCACTCTGCCGCCGCCGACCGAGGCGTTCCTCGTCTGCGGCTTCCTCGGGGTGGCGGGTCCGCCAGTACGGGTTGTCGTGCGGGAGCCCGCCGCTGACGCGCCCGTACATCCCGAACATCATCAGCAGCAGCCCGACGACGAAGGCGAACAGCACGTTCTGGATCCGGAAGGCGAGGAAGTTCATTCCGGTGTCCAGCACCGCGAGGCCCACGAAGCCGCTGAGGATGAAGGCGACACCGAGGACCATGTTGAGGGTCGAGGCGAAGTTGCCGCTGATCACCATCCCGATGAAGAGCAGCAGTCCGACGCAGATCGACAGCACGCTGAGCGCGCCGTTGGTGCTGAGGCCGGCGACCATGTCGCCGCCGGTGCTGAAGAAGCCGATCTTGTCGATCAGCCCGAGGATGCCGAAGGCCAGCAGCACCAGGCCCATCAGCCCGGCCCCCACCCGGTAGACGCGGCTGAGGCGGTGGTCGACCGGCAGGTGCTCATCGAGCCGAGTGGCCCTGCGGTGAGCGGCGGGCCGTCGTGCGGGACGCTGGACACGGGTCGCATGGGGCGCATGGGTCGCCATGGAGGAGCCTCCTTCGGCCACTACCAGGATCGCTCCATGAGGGATGCGGCGCACGTCAGGACCGTCGCGTCAGCACACCGCACCCACAGCAGCGCTCAACTGCTGCAACTGCTGCAACTACTCCGGCTACCTCAGCTACCTCAGCTACTTCAGCGACCTCAGCTTCCGGCTCCACGCTCCTCGCGGATCTCGGAGACCACGTGCGCGGCGGTCTTGCGGACACCCTCCGTGACGGTCAGGAAGTGCCAGTAGTCGGGATGGCGCCCCTCAAGGCCGCTGACGGCCTGGTCGAGCCGGGCCACGGCGTCGTCCAGCGGGCGGGCGTGGCGCGGCTCGGGAGTGTTGCGCCCGGCCATGGCCAGCCGCTGGGCGTCCCGGATTGCGAACCGGGTCCGCTGGATCTCCTGCTGCGGGTCCTTGGCCACCTCGTTCAGCCGGTGCAGCCGGTCACCGGCTGCGGACACCGCCTCATCGGTGGCATTGAGCAGGGCCCGTACCGTGCTCAGCCGCGACGTCGCATCGGCCCAGCGCTGCTCGCTGCGCGCCTTCGCGGCCTCCTTCAGCTTCTCCTCGGCCTGGCGGACATTGATCGCGGCCTGCTCCGGAACGGGCTGGAGGTCCTGCCAGCAGGCGGCCGAGAACCGCCGCCGCAACTCGCTGAGCACGGGCTCGACGGAGCCGGCCCGGGTGGTCAGGGCCTCGGCGCGCGTACGCAGCGTGACCAGCCGGCGATCGATCTCGGCGGCCCGCTCGGGCAACTGGGCCGCCTCGGCCCGCACCGCCTCGGCGTCGCGCAGCACCCGGTCGGCACGCTGGAGGGTCTCGGCCACGCCGTGCCGGCCGGCCCCCTGGTTGAGCTTGGTCAGCTCGGGGGCGAGGGCGGCAAGCCGGGCGGCGAGCTCATCCGCTCGCAGTCCGGACTCCCGCACCGCGTCGAGAGCATTGCTCGCGGACAGGAGCGCCTGCCGGGCCCGCTCCACAGCGGGCGCGAGCCGGGCGAGCTGGGTCTCGGCACTGCCGAGCAGCGGCCCCAGACCGGCCGCGTACCGGTCGAGCTCGCCCTTGACCCGTACGAGGTCGTTCTTGGCGGAGGACAGCTGAGCCTTGGCCTGCGTCGCGATCGACGGTTCGAGATCGTCGCGGTCCAGATCGTGCGCGTCCACGGCGGTGATGTAGGCGCTGCTGGCCGCGTCGATGGACCGTCCGAGCGCGGCGAAGTCGTCCACTGCCTTGCGCGCGGCCGGAGAGCTGTCCACCGCGGTGATCGTCTCGATCGAGATCTGTAGATCGCGCTGGGCGGTGTCCAGCTCGTAGAAGGCCTCGGCGGCGGCATCCTTCGCCGCCTGGGCCTCCGCCCGCTGCCCCTCCCCGCGCCCGCCGAACCAGCGCCGCGTGCCGCCCCCTGCGAAGGCACCCGAAAGGACGCCCGCGAGCAGCGGCACCGGCAGCAGCATCAACCCGAGGACGTCACGGACCCCACGGCCCCGAGGGACGTCTCTGACGGCGGAACTCGCACCCGCTCTCGCCTGCGGCTTCGCGTGTGTCGCCGTCACATCCCTCTCCCGTGCCGATTCGCCCTGCCCGGTACATTCTCCCACCAGGTAAGGACGAACACACGGGCCGGTTAGTTCGCGGTTCGCACCTTGACTTCGCCGTTGTCGCTCCGGGCCTTCACCACATGGGAGCTGTTGCCGCTGCGCGGCACCTCCACCGACGTGTTCCCGTTGTCGGCGCTGGTGGTCACCGCGTACGAGGTGCTGCCGGGCGGCAGCTCGATGACGACCCTGCCGTTGTCACTGGTGGTGTCCACCAGCGTCGGCACGGCGGTGAACCCGAGCCGCACCGCCCCGTTGTCCGAGTCGGCCCGCACGGTCGGGCCGGAGATCCCCTCGGCGACGATGCCGCCGTTGTCGCTGTTCAGCTTCAGCGGCCCGCTGGTGTCGCGCACGGTCACTTCGCCGTTGTCGGAGCGCAGGTCGAGCGCGGTGTCGAAGCCCGACGCCACGATCTTCCCGTTGTCCCCGTGCACGGTGACCGCCACCCCGCGCGGCACCTTCACCTGCTGCTTGGCCGCGCAGTTGCTGATCAGGGCCTTGCACTTCACCTTCAGCGACAACGTGCCGCCGTCCATGTCCCAGCGCGGATCGGGCCCGCTCCCCAGCACCACCCACCCGTCGACCTGCCGGGTCACCTCGACCTTCTTCACGTCGGCCGGTACGAGTTCCAGCGTCGTGTTGGCCGTCTCGATGGTCAGCGTCCTCCCACTGAACGCGAACGACTTGTGCTCGACCGGCGCGTCGTCGGTGTCCGCCCCGCCGCAGCCGGAGAGTACAAGAGCGGCAACCACCGCTCCGCCGGACGCGATGAGTGTGCGGGCATGGGTGCGGGTGCGCATGCGGTGTGCCACGGTGTTCGTCCCCCAGATGGTGCGCCGGTCGGCTCGCCGTACTGCCGGTTCGCCGTACTGCGTTCCGGCTCACGGTATGGGTGCGACGGCACCCCGGGGAATCAGGACCGCTACCGTATGCGGGGTGGGGATATCCCCCGACTCCCGCCCTTGCCCGGCGGCCCGGCAGCGCCCCGGACCACCCGGGCCGCTGCCCCCGGCAACCGTTTGTGACCAGGGGCCGTAGTCCATGTACGCTGTTGCCTCATCCACGGGTGCGTAGCTCAGGGGTAGAGCGCTGCTCTTACAAAGCAGATGTCGGCAGTTCGAAACTGCCCGCGCCCACAGTAAGAAACCGCAGGTGAGAGCCTGCTTTGGCCCCCCGGTCGATCGCGACCGGGGGGCCGCTTCATGCTCAGAGTCCACTAAGAGTCCACGTGCCCACGGGATCGCGCTCTCTCGTCACCCGATAGAGGGAGTGGAAACGTGGGCGGTACACCGTAGAGTGCGGCGCATGGGAGGGGCAGGTGTGTCTCCCCGCGCGCGCCTGACACGCGCCTCCCGGATTCTGCGGTGCCCGAGCGGGGAGGCTTGGCCCGCAGAAGCGAGACCCCCGCCGTGAGACTCGGCGGGGGTCTTCTGCTGCCCAACGTAGACCGCCCCGCGCCCGTTTGGGCGCGGGGCGGGGCGCCTTGACCGAGTCATAGCGCCATCCGGCGCAATCTGGCGGACACGCGAACGCCATTGCGCAGGTAGTGACCGGGACAGAGCCCGGAAAGTTCATGATCAAATATGTACCATCGATGGTACTGACATAGATCTCGGCAGGCCAGAGCGTTGACGGGGTGCCGACCGAACCCCTACCCGACTGGGTACCCACCCGCCGCCGGGCCATCGGGGACCGCGTCCGAGCCGCTCGCGTCGCCGCGCGCCTCACTCAGGAGGAAGTGGCCGGCCGATGCGGACTTGACCGGAAGACGGTGAACCGGCTGGAACAGGGCCACACGTCTCCGCTGCTCGATCACCTCCTCCTGATCGCCGACGCGATCGGCGTGGACCTCGCCGACCTCGTGCGGGGGTAGGAGCCCCGGCCCGCCCCTGCGGGCCGGGGCTCCCCATCCGCGGGGTCGTCACACGGATAGGCGCCCGCTGCCGCCTGCTGTGGAAGGACAGGCGGCAGCGGGAGGTCTAGGCCCGGCGGGTCGGGTACGACACCGGGTGCGCCCGCGACTTGGTGCACGGGACCTTGTGGACGTAGATGGTGGTCCCGGCCCCCGTGGCCGCGTACATGGGGATCGGCTCGGCTTCGTCCGGGCGCATCAGCTGGTCGCAGTGGTCGCAGATCACCGGATCGCCTCCTTCGGGGTCGCGACGAGGCGACAGCGCACGAGCTCCTCGAACTCCGTATGCCCGGTCCGGCCGGCGTGCTGGAGTGCCCAGTTGTCCGGGGCGAGGTGCGAGGGGCTCGGGTCGGACTCCTCCTCGCATCCGGGGGCGCAGCAGCGGATGCGCCAGACCGGCCGAGGCGCCTCGCCGCGGGGGGCGCCGATCGTCCACTCCACGAACCGCATGACCGACCGGCTCATCGGCGGGCCTCCCGCCAGGCGCGGCCGAGCGTCGCCGAGGTGGGGCACGCGGCCCCGGCCCGGCAGGCGGCGCACTGGGTGGTGTGCGCGAGGAACACCCTGTATGCGGCGTCAGTTCCTGCCGGCCGGTGGCGCGGGCACTCGCAGTCCGGGTATGCCGCGCTGCGGTCCACCGTCGTGACGGGCGCGACCTCGGACTGTGGCCGTACCACACGGACGGTGCCTGCCCGGCTCACCTCGTACACCTTGAGAGTCATCATCTCGACATCGCCCCTGGTCATCACGCCGTCACTGGCTGGTGATGCCATGGTGGGGGCACAACAAGGCCCCGACTATCACGGGATGGTGATAGTCGGGGCCAAGGGTTGACGCAGAGTCAGGCGCCCAGCCAGGAGCCGTAGGAGAGGAAGCTGTCCGGCAGCTGGCGCTTCGCCGCCTCCAGTCCTGAGTACGTCTCGCGGACCGTCTGGTGGTACCTCGCCTGCTGCGGCGCCGCCCGCCTCGCCCGCAGCAGATTCGCGAACGCATCATCCAGCGAACCGTCCCACATCTGGGCCCGCGCCAACTCGGCGAAGTGGTGCGATTTCCGCGAGGCCGGCCACGCCTTCGGCACGGTGATGGTCTGACCGATCTGTGCGGCCTGCCCGTACTCGTCGAGCTCGGCCAGCACGCTGACCCGGTGTACGGCCACATTCGTCGGGCCGAAGGACAGCCAGTGGACGTCCGAGGCGTCGCCCGTCGCGGCCGCGATGCGCTCCGCTTCCGCAAGATGGCCGTCCGCTGCCGCCCGATCCTGTGCCCGTCCGGCCATCACCGCCGCGCCGAGATGGAGTTGCCCGGTCAGAACGTCCCGCTCCCGGCCCGGGTCGGACTGCTCCAGGATCCCGAGCCCCATCCGGATCAGCCGGTCCCCGGTGCGGTACTGCCCGGCCCGCAGGTAGGTGAGCGCGCGCATGTACCGGTACATGCCGCCCACCACGGCGCCGGACCCGCGCTCGGCCGCCCACTCCATCCGCGACAGGGCGATCGTCGCAAGGTCCGCGTAGCCCAGCTTCGACGCGACGTCGTACGCGGTGCGGTAGTACGAGGCGAGGAGCAGCCACCCCTCGGACGTGCCGGCCAGGTGTGCCGCCGTCGTCGCTTCGAGGAGCAGGCCGGGGAGCTGCGTAGCGGTCTGCTTGATCTCGGCCGCGCGGACAGCGACGAGCAGGTGCTCGGCGTCGTCCTGGAGCAGTTGCTGCGGGCGGGGTTGGATTTCCGGGTCCGGCCCGAGGTCGTACACGTCCAGTGCCTCGCGGATCGGCTGGATCAGTATGTCCAGCTGATCGGCTCGGAGTTCGGTGGCGTAGGGCTGGCCGGTGACCGTGGCGATTTCGACTCGCAGCGCGCGGGCCACGCTCGCGATGAGGTGCGGCGACGGGGGGAGGATGCCCTGCTCGGTCTTCGTAAGGGTGGAGTAGGGAATCTGCGCGAGGTCGCACAGGGCTTTCTGCGTGAGGTGGCGTTCAAGGCGCAGCCGTTTGATGCGTGCGCCGGTGTGGTCATGGGGCAGAGCGTGCATACTGAACTCCGTTCTGACTCGACACCAGAACGGTACCCGCCGCCGAGGCCGCTGGTACTTCCGATGGCCCCACCTTCCCCGCGACGGTGGGGCCATCGCGGTTTCCGGGAGCCGCCGTCGTACGATCCGGCCGTGGCAATCGAACTGACAGATGAGCTCATCGAGCTGGAGCGCGCGGCCTGGGCCGAGCAGCAAGAGGGACGGCTGACGGTCGCGACCGCAGCCCGAGTCCAGGCCGCGATCACGGCGTACGCCGAGGCGACCGGGCAGGGCAGGTACGACGTCGAGCGGGAGCTGAAGCGCATCGTCCGACACCCCGAGCCCGGCACCGACTGACCCCGGACACGACGAAGCGCCCCCTGCCACCGGCCGTAGCCGGGACAGGGGGCGCTTCAGTTCATCCCCGCAGTGGCGGGGAGCAGCTACCAGTCCGTACGCAACGCGAGTTCATGCACGGGACATCCCCGCATCCGCGGGGAGCAATGTGACCACTGTAGCCGGGTGGGCGGTCGCTGTCCGGCAAATGGCAAGGCGGCCTTGTTGACAACTTCGCCCCACGTGGGGCAAGGTTGAGTCATCGCCACGGGCAACCGCCTGGCACCAGGGAAGGGGCACACCATGACCACCGACATTTTCGAGGGCATGACCGGCCGCGGACTCATCTCCTACGACCTGTGCGACGAGGCCATGGAGACGTACGGCCTCACCCAGCGCGAGGCACACGAGGCCATCAGCGCCTTCGTGCAGGGCCTCGCCGACGACGACTCGGCCATCATCCTCGACCGACAGCCCACCCGGCCCGAACTCCTGGTGAACAACCCCGGCGACGTGGACGTTGACTACTGGGTCACCGTGTCCGACGAGACCGCCGACCACATCCGGGGCGCGCTCGCCGCCTCGTTCGAACCGGTCGCCTGATCCCGCCGAATCCGAACCACTGGAAATGGAGCACCTGATGGCCCAGCACCCTGAGATCACCGTTGCCCTGGTCCGCGAACTACTCAACAGCCCTGCCGGGGGCCCGGTTCTGTACATCGACGAAACGGGGCAACTCGCCGTCGGCAGCGAAATCCACGCCCCCCGCAGCAGCGTCGTAGCCACCCGCGAAGAGGCGTCCGACTACTTCGGGGAGCACCACGTCGACGGCCTCGACGACGACACCATCAGCGACCTGCTCCCCGGAACCGAGGACTGGGTCGAGAACACCCTCGCCGCCCTGAACGACTGACCTCCACAGCAGCAGCGGCCCGCCACCGAATGGACCACCGTGGCGGGCCGTACTGGCACGGAAGGAACCCACATCATGACCGACCCCACCCCTGAGCTGTGGACGCGCGACGACATCGCAACCCACCTGGGGATCGCCCCCGGCAGCGTCCGCCGATGGATCAGCAGGCACCAGGTGCCGCGCGTTGATTTCGTCGAGGTGGCCGGTCGACCGATGGCCCGATACCGGGCGGCGGACGTTCGCACGGCGGCAGCGTCCGCGCCCGGTCGCGGAGCGCGCACCGACCGCCCCCGAGCCTGAACACACGAAAGCGCCCCGCCACCGGCCGTAGCCGGGGCGGGGCGTTGTGGTTCATGAGCGGCGACGGTCGAGCAGCGCGTACGCGGCCGGGGACGTCGTCGGGTTGGGTACGGCCGGGGCCCCGTCGCGCCGGCAGACCAGCGCATCCGGATCCGACGGCGGGGGCTGGAGCGAGTACCCGGCCGGGCAGGTCTGACCGCTGGCCCCGTCGCTCCCGTCCTTCCCAGCGGCACCGTCCTTGCCCGCGGGGCCCGGCGCGCCTGCCGGCCCCTGCTCGCCCGCGGGGCCAGCAGGCCCAGCCGGGCCGACCGCCCCCGGTGCGCCGCCCATACCCTCGCGGCCAGCAGCGCCCGACGGGCCCGGGGCGGGGGTGGCCGAGGCGCCGGTCGCACCGCGCTGGCCACGCGCACCGCGGGCGCCCGTCTCCCCGACGGGCCCCGGCGGTCCGGGGATCGGCACCGGCACCTCGGCCCGCGCGGGCAGATCCTCCACCGCGTCCCCCGGATCCGGGGCCGCCGGGGTGCCGCCCCGGGCCTGGACCTGCGCGCGCAGCGTCCGCACATCCGTCGCCAAGGTGGTGACCGCGGTACCCCGCCGGTCCGCCTCGGTGGCCAGCTCGTCCGCGCGGTCCTGCGCCCGGCCGATCAGCAAGAAGGCCAGCGCCAGGCCGCCGCCCAGGAACAGCAGCGCCGCCGTGACCCAGAGGCCGCGGCGGCGCCGGTAGAGCAACCTCTCCGTTCTCGTCACGGCGTCCCCCCGAGCTGGGCAACCAGCATCCGCAGGCGCGTCGTCTCCGCCTTCTCAGCCGCCAGTTCGGCGCGCAGGGTGGCCAGGTCTGAGCGCAACTCAGCCCGCTCCTCCTGCAACTGGTCGGTCAGACTGTTGTATCCGGTCAACGCTCCGCCCTCCCGGGCCGCTCTCGTGGCGCCCCGGGACCCGTAGGCGGCCGCTGCCGCGGCGAACAGCGAGGCCAGCACAGCGGCCAGCGCCCCGACCATGGCAGCGTCCATACGTACTCCCGTGGTGCTCGGTGGGCAGCTCAGACGCCCTTGGCGAGCGGGTCAGCGACATCGCGCGGCGTGTGCTTCGCCTTCCACCCGGCGAGGAACGCCAGCCCCGCCGGAACGAGGGAAAGGAGCGGGGCCTGTAGCCACGCGGGCAGCGGGCCGAGCAGCGAACTGTCCGCCTGCACGGCGTTG
The DNA here is from genome assembly GCF_003751445.1 of Streptomyces sp. 840.1. Lineage (NCBI taxonomy): Bacteria > Bacillati > Actinomycetota > Actinomycetes > Kitasatosporales > Streptomycetaceae > Streptomyces > Streptomyces sp. 840.1. Next base: position 4,069,810 of record NZ_RJUU01000001.1, read on the forward strand.
AGAACGGCGGCGGCCAGGCCGACGACGAACGTCATGACGGTCGCAGCCGTCACCTTGGACTCGATCGGTGCAGCCATGGGTCAGGCCTCCTGGCCGTTGATGTCGACGGTGATGACGGCGTCCTTGATGGCGGCCTCCACTGCGACGATGACCGCCGAGGTGTCGACGCCCTTGCCAGCGAGCTTGGCCAGCGCGGTGATGGCCGCGGTCTGCGCGGCGAGGCGCTTGTCCATGGAGCGGATGCGCGCCTGCACGTCCCTGATGACGGACTGCGGCTGCCAGCTCTTGTTCGTCTTGATGTCCTTCGCGTCGGCCGGAGCGGCGATCGCGTCGGTCGTCCACACCGCGTCGTAGATGTCGCGCTTGGTAATGCCCGCCATGGGGTCCTCCTCGGTTGTGGGGTTCTTCCAGTTGGGGTCGGCAGACGTGATGCCGCCGGGGTAGGTGGGGTAGCCGTAGCCGTACACGTAGGCGTCCCGGCGCTGCCGCACCTTGCGGTACACCCCGTCGCCCTCGGCCGACCCGGAGACGTTCGTGTTGCCCTCGATCGTGGTGATCGTGGACGTGTCGTAGGCGATGACGATTCCGGTGTGCGACCCGCCGCCCGGCCCGAAGAAGACCGCGGCCCCGATCGCCGGGTACTCCGACCACCGGCCGGCCTTCCTCCACCACGCCACCGCGAGCGCGCACGACGCGGTCACCGGGTACGAGCCCTTCGGCATCCCGGCCGTCTGAAAAGCCCACGTGGTGAACGTCTGGCACCAGGCCTGGTTCTGCGACCACTCCAGGCCGGGGACGGCGGGGCTGTAGCGCTGGTAGTTGTTCCAGTGGCCGCCGGAGCGGCCCTCCTGGTAGCCGACCTCGGCCTTGATGATGCGGGCTACGTCGGCAGCGGTACCGGCCATGGAGACCTCCAGACATGACGAAGCCCCGGCCGGTCGGCGCGGGGCAGGTGAGCGGGAAGGACTGGTCAGGTGGCGGTCTGGTAGGTGCCGTAGCCCCGCAGCGAGTAGCCGGCCGCAGGGGTGACCGGCGAGGACTCGGTCATGGCGTTCCAGTCACCGAGCAGAGTCTGGGACGGCATCCAGATGTTCTCGGTGCCGGTCGAGCTGTTCGAGAGGGGCTCGGCGCCCATCATGAAGTTCGAGGCGGCGGTGGTGTTGTACGTCCAGTTGAGGACACCCGGGGTGCCCGACGGGATGGACCCGGCCTGGAACGGAAGGCTGAGCCGCCAGCTGCCTGACCCATACGTCGTCGTGCTGCCGAACAGGACGTAGATCACGACCGTGCACATGCGGCCGACCTTCATGTACTGGCCGCCGAGAGTTCCGTTCCCGATGGACGGGGCCGTGCCGGTCGCCGTCCATATCGGGGTGTATGGCGTCCACGCCCCGAACATCGAATTGAACTGGTCGCGGATCTCCTGGTTGAGCAGGGCGGCGTCTACGGTCTCGCCGACCACCCAGGTTTTCGGGCCGAACGTCACGGCTGCTCCTCGGGGGCGGGGTCAGCTGGGGCTTCCGGCTCCTCGGGGATGGGCGGAGCGGGATTGCGGGGGTCATCGGGGTGGAACCAGAACCGGCGCACCAGAGCCAAGGCCTCGGCCTCGGCGGCGGCGATGTCGTCGGGCACGATCAGCGGCACCCAGTCGCGCTGGCACTGCGCGCACCCGAACCGGGGGTCGAGGACGGACACGATCCAGGCGGCGCCGCAGGTGCACTCGGCCACCCAGCGGCCGTCGTCGATCCGCGCGTACAGGCCGGGGTCGTCGGGGACGAACGCGGTGGGCACCGGCACCCGCCAGCCGAACCGCGTCTCCACCCACCGGTACAGCAGCTCAGCACCGGGGACCTGCGACCAGTCCTGGGCGGTTTGGCCGCGGCGCGGGGGCGGCGGCAGGTAGTTCGTCTCGGCCTGCACAATCGCGTCGGCGGGCAGTGCGTCTGTGGCCATGGTTCCTCCGGTCAGTAGGCGAGTCGTGTGGTGGATCCGAGCACGGAGTACTCCGGGTCGTCGAGGATCCAGATTGAGTCGCGGGCGCTGGCGCTCGTGCGGAACTCGATCAGATGGCTGTTCTCTTTGAGCGTCTCGGTGTAGCCCTCGACAGTGACGCGCATCTCCAGTGCCGATGACTGGGCGGGCAGGTCGTACACCGTGAAGTACGAGCTGATGTCCGCGTCGAGGATGTCGAGGAACGTGGCCATCGTCGCGGCCTCGATCGGCACCTCGCGCAGCTCGGGGGCGGGGTCGGCGTACCGGGAGACCAGCCACGACGCGGCATCGGCGACCGAGCTGTCCGACGTCTTGAGCACGGTGAGCTGCTGCTCGTACACGCCGAACGCCTCGACGGACGAAGCGTCGGTGACGATCTGCGTCGCCCCGTTCGGGCGGGACGCCTCGACCTGGTTGCAGAGTTTCTGGTCATCGTCAGCCAGCTGAATGCCGGGCTCGACATCCGCGTACGAAATCGCGAAGACCTCGGCGCCGGCGCTCGGGTTGTACCGCAGATCACGGGACTGGTACGCCAGCCCGTAGTAGTCCCGCTCGGCGTACAGCCGACCGCTCTCCGTCGCCTCAACTTCCTGAAGCCGGGCCACGATCGACGTGCCAGTCGGGCCCTGCGACGCGACCGGGTCGAAAGTCGACCCGAGCAGCGTCACCGACTCCAGGCCCGCGTACCGGGCCAGGCGCTCGACCCGCCAGTCGGAGGACTCCCCGCTGAACCCGGTTCGTGCGTCCGACGCCACGGCGTACACCGAGCCGACCGGCCCGTTCGCGAGGTGCAGGGACAGGTGCGCGATCTGCCCGGAGAACAGGCGGGCGCTCCGGTAGCCGCCCACGTAGATGGTCCGCAGGTCTGGTGACGACGTGGCGGGCAGTATGCCGCCCGCCGCCGCACCATCGACGTAGACGCGCTTCGCGGACCCGTCGTACACGACGTGATGCCAGGCTCCGTCGGCCAGATTGCCGCTGCTGCTGGTACCGATGACCAGGGCGGTGCCGTCCTGCGTGGACTCCACCGTCAAGACGCCGCTGCTGTTCAGGGAGAGCACCAACTGTGATGTCCGCAGCGGGTCGCTCAGCCCGAGGATCGCCCTGCCCGCCGTCGATGTCTTGATCCACACCTGAACGTTGATCGCCCACGTAGTGCTGTCCGCCGCCATCTGCGGGCCGAGATCCCCGACCAAGTACCGACCAGCCGTCGCTGACGCGGGGGTGAACGACACCGCGCTCTCACCAGTTTCGGGGACCCCCTCCTCACCGAACACCAAGGTCCCGCCCGCCCCGACTTGAGTGGAGGCCAAGGCGCCGATCCCGGCCCCGACGACCGATCCGGCAGCCGCCGACTCAACCGGCTCCGCCAGCGGGAAGTACGCAGCGGGGAAGGAGAACGTACCGGTCACGGTGTCACGGGTCAGCACCTCCATACCCAGCATCGACCGCAACGGCGGCTGCCGGTTCAGCCGCTTGAAGAGGTCCGTCGCGCTGATGCTGACCGTGCTGAGCAGCCCTTCCCACTGGACGGGCCACTCGTTGACCATGCCGTAGAAGCGGGGTCGCACCCGGGCGCCGAGAAGATCCCACTCCACGTAGTCCGCGGTCCCGCCAGTGCGGGTCGCGTTGAACTCGATCTGGACCGTGTTGGTGTTCACCCAGGCCGGGGTGGCGAGCGATCGGCAGATCGTCCAGTCCCACCCGTCCGGGCTGGTCTCGAAGAACAGGACACCGGTCGTCTCGCGGATCCGGAGCCAGGCGTGGGCGATCGGGTCGTAGGGGACCGACACGGCCCCGGCGTCGGCGGAGCTCACCTCCGACGCGGCACGCAGCAGTCCGTTGACGGCGTTGTACGACCAGCGCAGTCGAGTCCCTGTCGTCTGCGAGTACACCCACATCGACATCGACGTGGACGAGCTGCCGTTCGCCCCAGGCGGGGTCGCGAGTTTCACCGAAAGCGCGGCGCCGGCCAGGGACCATTCCCGGTTCGATGTCTGCCTGGACACCACCCCCGGGACGAGGGGCAGCCGCAGCCGTCCACCCACCTGCACCGCGCCGTTGGCCGTCGTCCACATCGACGGGTCCGCCACGCCGGAGTCGAACGCGTCGCCCATCATGTTGAGCGAGTACGGGGCCGCCCCAGACCGGACAGGGATGACCGCCTGCGACACCCGGATCGGGGCGTTGCGCCGCACGTTCGGGTAGTACGGCGAGTTCGGGTTCCCCGGGGTCAGTGCCCCGTCCGCATTGTCCAGGACCATCGTGCAGCTGCCGGGCTGGATCTCCGACAGTTCGTCCGACGCGCCCCGGTCGATCCGTACTCCCTGCACCTGGTCCACCCGGGCGGTGAGGTCCGTCCAGCGGATCGCCGACGGCGCCTGGATCTGACCGCCCCATCCCACTTCCACGAGGGTCGGCATCAGCGAGCCACCGCCACTGCGCGCCCCTGCGACCGGCCGAACTTCACCATGATTCGCTCCACTTCCCGGCCGACCGCGACCGGATCCATCGCCCCGCGCGCATCGACGTTGACCGTGATCGAAGACCCGCCACCGCCACCCACCACAGCCGACCGGCCGATGACCGGCCGCACACCCGCGACCCGCCCAGACACCACACCGAGAGCAGCGTCGAGGACCGGCATCGGCTGGGTCAGCCCGCGCGCCAGTCCCTCGGTGGAGTACCGGCCGAGCTGCGCCATCACCGTGGACGGGGACTTGATCCCAAGGGCCTTCTTGATGGCCTTCTGCATGCCCTGCGCGATCTTCGTCATCTGCTTTTCGATCGCGTCTTGCTGCGACGTCAGCCCCCTCAGGAATCCCTTCCCGGCCTGGGTGCCGCTGTCGTAGAGGGCGTCCGCCCCTGCGCGCCCCAGCGACGTCGTGGCGGTGTCGAGCGACGTCTGCGTGGCGTTGATGGACTTCAGCGTGGATGACGACGCGCCGGCCAGAGCCGACGCGTAGGCGTACCCCTGCTCCGGACCCATGTCGAGGATCTGCCGGATCATGCCCTTGGACAGGCCGCGCTTCGCGAGGGTGTCGATGTAGCTGGTGAAGGTCTTGATCTGCGCGAGCTTCTGCTGCAGCCCGGCCTTGATGCTGCCGGCCGACACCTCACCGTCCGCGATGCCGAGCTGCCCCAGCGTCGTCTCCTGGCGCGCCGCCGTCCTCACGGTGGCCGCGTACTTCTTCGCCGTCGCGATCTTCGCCGCGAGGTCGTCCCGCTTCTTGGCCAGGACCTGCAACCGCCGCGTGTCCGTGTTGACCATCGCGACCAGGCGGGAGTCCTTCGTGGTCCGGCTGCCCCTCCACGCAGCCCAGATGTCCCGGACCAGATCCCTCGACACGGCGGAGATCTTGCCCTTGGACCCGGTGAGCCCGATGATCAGGCCCTTGCCCGCGTCGGCCGCGAGCGCCTTCGTCTTCTTCGACGGAGAGTGAATCTCCAGCTCGTCCCGGATCCCGGAGAGCACCGCCGCACCGAGACCGCGGCCGCCGGCCTCGACTCCGCCCGTGGACACGGTCATGCCCGCGCGCAGGCCCAGCCCGGCGTCCCGGCCGGCGCGCGAGGCGTCGGACACCATGGCCATGCTGTCGCCGTGGGAGTAGACCTCCGTCCCGCCGCCGCCGAACCGCATCAGCTCGGGGCCTTCTTCACCCACCCACGCCAGCTCGCCCGGCTGCGGCTTGCCGCCCGAGGCGTACCCGCCGATCGACTGCGCGAAGCTGGACGGGTTCTTGTTGGACCGGTACTGCACCATGACGCTGACGGTCTTGGAGTGCACCGTGTCCAGGGCGTACCGGGCCTGCGAGACCTTCGCCCGCAGGTCGGAGATCTCGCCCCGGATCTTCGCCGTCTTTGACGACGGCGCGGCGGCCAGGCGCTTCTTCGCGTCAGCCAACTTCGCCTGGAGATCCTCCAGGTTCCCCTTCAGTTTCGCCGTCTTGTCCGGGGTTTTCAGGATCTGAGCAGCGAGCGCCTGCGCCTGCGACTTCGTCAGCCCCATCGCCTGCGCCGACGCGAGCAGGCGCTCGCGGCCTCGGGCATAGATCCCGTTGACCGTCGACCACGACGCCCCGGACTGCCGCGCTGCCGCCGTCGCCTCATCCGTCTTGGACGCGAGGTCGTTCAACGCACTCGCGGCGTTCCGCGACTTCTCCGAGTTGAGATTCAGCCGACCGTTGGTCATGTCGAGCGCGCCGGCGTTGTCCTTCGCCGCCTTCGCGGCCGCGTCGATCGCCGCCTCGAACCCGATCATCCCGCCGAGCCCCTGGCGGTTCACGTCGTTCAGGGCCTGAATCGACTGCCGCAGACCGTCCGCGCTGGCCTTCTGCGCATCCAGCTTCTGCTGCACCTGCAGCGCCTGGGTACCGAACAGCCCCATGCTCTGAGCTGCGAGTTGCTGCTCGAATGCGGCGTCGGCCAGCGCCTCCTTGTACTCCGTCAGCCTGGTACTCAGGCCCGACGTCTCGAACCCTTGCTGGCCCATCTGCTTCTTGATACGCGCCAGAGCGGCTGCGGCAAGGTCGGCCTTGCCGCCCTGCACCAGTCCGGCGAGGCTCTTGTCGAGTGCCTCGATCTCCTTCTTCGCCTCCTTGATGCCGACAGGGTTCTTGTCGAACCGCTTGAAGAAGTCGTCCGCGTTCTTCGCACCCATGACGCTGAGGCTGGCCATGAGGCCGCTCAGGTCGTTACCGAAGACGCGGGCGGTCTCGCCCGCGACCTTCCCCGAGTCGGCGAACCGGCCGAGACTGCTCGTCATCTTGTCGATGTCGGGCGGGGCCGCCTTGCCCTGCTGCGACAACTCCATCAGGCCGATGACGAGGAGCCCGATACCTGTACCAGCCGCCGCGATCTTCGCGCCGCGCGACATTGCGCCGATGCCCGCCGTCACCGCAGCCAGCCGCCCCGGCGCACCAGCAGCAGCAGCTTGCATCGCAACAAGTTGTGCGGCGAAGGCGGCCATCGCGGTGCGGGCAGCAGTCACTCCTACGGCCGCGAGCTTCACGGCCTTGATCGCAAGCGCGAGCTGCAGCATCACAGCGATCGCATCGGGCGGTACCGCAGACACAATCCCCGACAGGGCGTTCACGATGTCGAGCATCCCGACACCGACATCCGACCCGGCCTGCAGCAGGTTCGTCAGCGCGCGGGCCACGTTGCTGACCGTCTCGGCTACGACCGGGCCCTGCGCGCGGGCGTAGTCCATAAACTCCGAGAACCCGCCGCCAACCTTCCCCGAGTCGCTGACGCGCATCAGGTGGATCAGCTGGTCATCGACCTTGCGCAGGGTGGTGTTCGCGAACGTCGTGAACTTGCTGTTGAGCCGGTCGAGGCCGGGCGACTCCATGGCGCCGCCGAGGGCCGTCATCATCCGGTCGAGCTCACGCCCGGTCCCCTTGACCAGGCCTTCGGTTTTCGGCAGCAGTGCGTTCGCGACGGCCAGGCCCTTGGTGAACGCGGGCATCGTGTCGCCCGCGAGCGAGTCGGACCAGGCCTTGGCTGAGTCCTTCAGCAGCCCCAGCGCGACCGCGGCCTTACGGGTCTCCGGCGGCAGGTCCGCCATCACGTGCTGGTACTCCAGCTGCGCCGTGATCGCCGCCTCCGACGTACGGCCGCTCTTCGCTACCGCGTCGTCGTACTTCTTCTGCGCCTCGCCCGCCTCGGTCAGCGCACTGATTTGCGGAATCAGAGCACCGGTGAACGCGAGCGTGGCCACAGCCACAGCCCCGGCACCAGCCGCGAGCGGGGCCAGCGACGCGGCGGCCGGGATCGCCGCCGGCGCCAGACTGATGAGGGTCCCCTTCAGCGCCTCGCCCGCCTTGGCACCGAGGTCGGTGTCCCGCTGCATCGACGCCATGGACGTCGTCGTGTTCGTCGCCAGACGCCGCATCGCCGCATCACCGTTGATCGATGCCGCGAGGAGGTCCCGACCCAGCCGGTTCGCATGGCGGCCAGCCCCATCGAGGACGCGAGACAGGTGGTCGCGGCCGTCGAGCAGGAACGTCAGCCGGTTCGCCACGGTCACTCACCTCCGGATTGCTGAGCCTGCTGGTGGGCGTCCATCCAGAGGACGAGGGCGTAGAAGTCATCGACCAGCTGCGCATCGACGACGTGGGGCGGCATGTTCAGGAGGTGGGCGAAAAGGCCGAGGTACTGAGCTCGGGCGTCGCAGACGTCGAGGGCGCTGAGCTCGTCGGCACGGGAGCTCCCTCCGCCGTCGGCGCGAGGTCTTTTCCCCCGGCCTCGGCTGCCGCCTGGCACTGCTCGATGTACGCGCGGGCGTGATCCGGATCCATCGCCGCCGCAGGCACCTCACGCAGGGCGTGGGCGATGTCCGCCGGGCTGAGGTCCGGATCGGCGGCGTTCAGCTGGAATCCGCCGTCTACCCAGTTCTCGATCTCCTGCTTGTCGCAGCGGGTGACCATCTCGTCCACGCCCGGATCGAACTCCCCGAACCTCAGCGACGGGTTGTGGCGCTTCTTCAGCACCCAGGTCACGGCGCGCATCGCGTCGAGATCCTCGACGCTCAGCCCCTCCTTGATCTGCGGCCACTTCATGTCGATCGTCCGCGCGACGATCGACGCCTCCGACGTCAGCAGCGTGCGTGCGTCGTACTGCTCAGGCTCTCCGCCGGCCGGGGTGTAGACCACGATCACAGGGCTGCTCCTACTCGATACGGCGGCGCACGTCGTCCAGGACGCGCGCCACTTCGGATTCCATACGGGGGGTGTGGCGGCGGACGACCCTGTCCCACCACAGGACAGTGCCGTCCTGCCGAGCCCATCGGCTGCGGTTGCCGAAGACGGGGTGACGGACGAACCCCTTGTCGTTGATCTGAGCGGGCACGCCCATCGGGAGGTCCCGGGGCAACAGGCCCTTGTCCAACCAAACTCGGGCGCCAGGCGCCCCCGAGGTACGAACGCTGATCCGAATGGCTGCGGCGATGGAGGCACGCAGCGGCCGCCTGGTGGGCGACCGCCCGCCGCGCTTTCCGACCTTGCGGCCTTGCGAGGTGATGGGCATGCTGCGGATGGTGTCCTGCAGCTCGTCGCGCAGCGGCTCAGCTGCGCGACGGATACGCCGCTGCATCGACGACCTGATGTTCTCGTGACCGGCCGCCCGCAGCTTCCGCTGTAGCTCCAGGAGCTGGCCGGTCCCGAGGATCCTGACCGAGCCGACAGCCATCGTCAGAGGGTGACGTCGTTGGACATGTACTCGATGGCCAGCGGGTTCGTCCCGTCGTACAGGCCGGTGAAGGACAGCGTCGGCTTGACGACATCGAAGCCCTCCACGCTGGGCGGCGCCTCGTCGAAGCGGATCGCGGGCAGCTTGACCGTGAACCGGCTGGGGTACGTCGGTGCGATCTCCGCACCGGAGAAGTCCCAGACGAGAGACGTCGCGGCGTCGCTGGTGTGGAGGTCGTCGAGGACGGTGTCGACGTAGTCCATCTCGATGCTGCCGGTCACCTTCACCTGGTCGTTGCTGATGGGCTCGGCCTTGAGGCCGGACGCCCCGGCGTAGAAGCGTTCCACGGCCATGGGGCGCTCGATCTTGATCGACACCTTGCGGATGCCGCTGCGTGCGATCTCAGTCCCATATGTGCCGGTCTTGAGCCCCATCTGCATGAAGTGGAACGGGGACATGCTCGGGTACGAAGCGGCCGCCAGGACGGACGTCTCCTCGCAGTCCTTCGAGTCGATCTCGAAGCTGGCGGTCAGCATGCCGCCGACCTCACACGAGAACTCCGCACTGATGATCTTGCAGCCCAGAAAGTTCTTCCTGGTCACCGTCCCCGTCGTGAGCGGGACACCCTTCTGGACCGTCAAGCTCTTGCCCGCCGTGTCCGCCAGGATGTGGGTCTGGAGGTAGGCGTCCGTCGTCGCCTGCTGCACCGGCGTCACCGTCGTACCCATCAGGGTCTGGAGCAGGACACCCATACCCTTCGTGGTGACCTCCATGTCCAGCGACCCGGCCGCCTGCCGCTGCGTCACCACCCGCCGCGACGACAACGGCAACAGCCGCCCCGCCGCGATCCCGGCAGACTGAGCCGTCGTCTTCTTGAGGGCCAGGCCCTCCTTCGTGAACTCGATGAACTTCGTCGGAGCCACGTACGTGCCGTACGTCGACTCGGCCGCGATACCGACCTGGGCACCGAGCCCGGAACCGATCGCCATGGGTCAGACCTCCTTCGAGGTGGTCGCGGACTTCGCCGCGGTGGTGGTCTTCTTCGCGGCCGGGGCGGACTCCGCCTTCGGCTCCTCGACGGCCTCCCAGCTGCCGGGCTGGCAGACGTAGCCCTCGAACCTGCTGTCGGGGACCTCGACCAGCTCGTCCGGTTGCACGGTCCTGCCCAGCTCCGGCACAGAAACCGGCCCGGCGCCGATGTAGCGCACTCGCGCCATGACGTACTCCTCCTACAAGGGGTGGGAATGGTCAGATGCGGGCGACGCAGCTGACCGTCCAGGCGATGCCCACTCGGGCCCCGCTGTCGGTGAATTGCTGCTGAAGGCGGTGGCGGGTCAGGTGCGCCCACTGCACCGTGCCGAGCAAGGTGGGTGCCTCGGGCTGCGCGGCGGTCGCACGCAGCGCGTCCTCAAGGACGGCCAGGAGCTCGTACGCCCGGCGGCGCCGCTCGCCGAAGTCCTCTTCACCGGACCACGACTCGATCCACCCGGAGATGTTGAACTCCTCGTCCCGGGTTCTGGCCCCGGCGTACGCGAAGTCCTGGGTGGACTCGGCAGACGCCTGGTCATCACCAACCGACCAGCCGACGGCGACCAGGTCCTCATCGGCCATGTCCGCCGTCGGCGGCCCGTCGATCACCGCCACACCAGCCAGCCCGGGGGCCTCGGTCAGAATCTGCACCAGCGCGGCGATCGCTGCAGGTACCGCGGAGGTAGCCATCAACCCACCCCCGGGGGAAGCCGTTCCGGCTCCAGCAACTGCAGCGCCCGGTTGGGAATGGCGTACCCGAACCCGTTGATGGGCTCGGAGACATCGAAGTCCCCGGTGCCAGGCTGGGGACGGGATGGGCCCTGGGTGGTGCGCCATAGGTGCTGAAGGATGATGCGCACGGCCGCCGTGATGCTCGCCGGGACGATCGGCCGGCCAGCCGTGTAGGCGACCCGGAGCGGGCCCGTGAGGGTACCGCCGTCGAGCCGCTGGACCAGTCCGGTGTCCGGGTCCAGGTCCAGGCTCGCCACGTCGTACGCGGCCCCGCCAGCCAGGACGGACGAGACGGAGACCAGCTCCAGCGCGGGAACGTGGCTGAGCGCGATGGTTCGGGCCCGGCCCACGTCGTGCCGCTCCTCGATCGTCCTCACGACGACCGGCCCGCACAGCCCCTCGATGCCCCGGGTGATGGACTCCGTCCACCCCCTGATTTCGTCGTCCCGGTCCGACCTGGCTGGCTTCAGCTTGAGGTGCTTCTTCGCGTCGGCCAGCGACAGGATCGTCGGCGGCGCCACCGGGCGCACGTCGAAGGTGTCAGTCCACGCATCCGCGGGGCCGGTGAATACCCACCGGACCGTGTGCCGGCCCGGCACCGTGGTGACGTAGTCAGCCTGGTACGAGCCAGTGTCTGGGGTCGTTTCCGTCGCGGTGGGGGTGGCGGTGGTGCCGTCCGGCAGGGTGACCGTCACCGTGACCGTGTCGGCCGTCGTGGGGGCGCCGCCCGGGTCCTGGCAGTCGGCGGTCAGGCGGACGGTTGCCCCGAGGTCGTACGGCACGATGCCCCCTACTCGGCCGAGGCCTGCTCGTCGCGGGCTCTGGCGTCGGCGAGCGCCTTCTCGCGCAGCTTCGTGATGCCGGCCCTCGGCGAGTCGGCGGCCGCCTCGACGTCCAGAACGCGCAGCGCCTCCGCCTCGGACGCCGTGTCGAGGTAGGCCAGCACCTCCTTGGCGTTGTGCTCACCCGGGTTGAACGGCCCGCTGTCGACCGCAGGCGGGGTCAGCGTGCGCACGGTGCCGGGTTCCGCGGTGGTCTGCTCCACGGCCCGCAGCGGCGTCGCCCCCGGGTGGGTGGCCTGCGGCTCCTCGAAGAGGTGCCGGTGGGTTTTGAGGATCGGGTGCTTGTCGTCGATCAGTTGGCCGGCCACGAACGCCACGGGGGCCCCGTCCCGCCAGATGCTGAACGACTGGGTGCAGCGCTGCATGATGCTCCTCAGCTGTGCGAGATCGGGGTACGGCGCGGAAACGCACGGACGATGACGGCGCCGAACGTGCCGCCGGTCGTCGCGCCGGACGTGGTGACGGACGGACGCAGGTACCGCTTCGACCCGGTGTAACCCAGCTCCCACATCGCGTCATCGTCGGTGGCTGTGATCGTGGGCGCCGCACCCTGAAGGTCGGCCGCGGCGACGGTGGACCAGGAGGAGCCGTTGTCGGACTCCTGAAGGATCACGGCGTGAGACCCGTCCGTGATGGTCCCGGAGTAGACGACCAGCATGGCCGAGCGGCTGGCGTCCAGGTTCTGGTGCAGGTCCACGGTGGTGCCGTTGGCCGTGCCGTTCGTACGTACGGCAAGCGTGAGCGCCAGCTTGGCCCGCGCCACGTTGTAGAGGCTCTGCCTCATGAGGTGACTCCTCGGGGGAATGCCAGCGGCCGGAGAACCGTGCGGGTTCTCCAGCCGTCAGGGCGGGCTGGATCAGGTGACGTTGAGCATCCGGAACGCGCCGTCGTTCACGCTGTCGGCGCCGACCCGGTACCAGGCGTACCAGCCGCGCTGGCCGGTCGGCCGACGGTTCGCGCCGACGAGGTGCGGCAGGAACTCGATGGACATGCCGATGCGGTCGGCGATGACGTAGTTGTCGAAGTCGCCGTACACCAGCACGTTGTTGTCCTGCGTGGCGTTGACCGTGCCGTCCATGTCCTCGGCCTCCAGAGCCTTGCGGCCCAGGAGCATCGGGGGGACGTCCGCGCCGATCCGCTCCCACAGGTTCGTGCCGCCGGCGGAGTCAAACTGGCGGATCGCGTTGTAGATCCCGCGGTTGCCGAGCCACGCAGCGTTCGGCCGGTACCGGCCCGGCAGCGCGGTGTCGGTCTTGTACACGTCGCCGGACGCGAACGTGTCCGTCGTGGTGGAGGTGACGACCGACGACGTGCCGGTCAGGGCGGTAACCATGCCGGTCGGCTGGCCGGATCCGGACCCGTTGATGAACGCGGCGGCCTCCAGGGTGTCCTTCCCGAAGGCGAGCAGGCGCCCGACCTCGGTGGTGACGTTGTCGGCGTCGTCCATCGCCTCAATGCTGATCGGAACGAAGCCGTCGGCCTTCCAGACCGGCACGGAGGGCTGGCCGAGCGTCGGGGCGTTGTCCCCGGCCTCGGAACCCTCGGCCGCCCACCGCCACGACACCGCGCCGGCGGACACGCCGTTCCACACGTCGCCGGTCGCGACGACCTGCCGAGCGACCTGCCGGATCTGGTTGATCGACCCGTTCGACGTGATGATGACCGTCGGGTCCAGCTGGAACGGCACTAGGTACCCGCCCGAGCTGTCCGTCAGGGACATGGCCCGCTCCAGGGCCTGCTGCTCGTCCGGGGTCACCATGTGGCCCTTGCCGCGGGCGAGCTTCGACCAGGCCCGCATGTACTCCGGGCTGGACGTCGCGAGGCACATGCGGGCGATGCTGCCGCGCTTGTCGTCCCACGCCTCGATGATCGAGGTGGCCGTCGATCGGATGCGGTCGTTCGCGCCCGCCATCTTCTCGACGGCGCACAGGGCGCGCGCCCGGAGCTCCTGGCCGAGCTCTTCGGGCGACCGGCCGAAGGTGCGCATCTCGCCGAGGTCCCACGGGTTACGGAACCGCCGGTCCTCGACCGAGTCGGGGTTGAGGACCGGGTCGAGGTCGTACGAACTGCCCGACCCCGTCGAGGTGCCCCGTTCGACCGAGAGCCCGGCAGGGCGGCGCTCGGTGGCCTGGGTGGACGCACGGACCCGCTCCAGCGCGGAGCGGCGCTCCAGCTGGCGGCGGTGGTCGTCAACGTCGGCGAACTCGCGGGTGAGCTCGTCGAACTGCTGCTCGTCCTCGGCGGTGAGCGCGTCGCGCTTCTCCAGGTCTTCGAGGGCGGCACGGATGTCACGCAGGCGGATGACGGCCTGCTGGTGCGAAAGCTGAAGCTGAGGCATCAGCGGTTCTCCTTCGGGGTGTCGATGGACGCCAGGACGCCGTCCATCAGCTGGCCGATCTCGGCGAGCTGCGGGCGCATGCGCTCTGTGCGGGATGGCGACGGGTGCCCATCGGCGGGCGGCGCGTCGGTGCTGCTCGGGGTGGGCGGGTGCTCGGTGAGCGGCGCGCCCTGCGTGGTGGTCTCGGGGACGCCCGGGTGCTCAGGTGCGAGCGGCGCGGTGCTGTCCTGGTAACGGTTGATCTGCTCGACAACGGAGCGGCCGACCTCCAGGGGGTCCATGCCCTGGACGAGGTCGACAACGATGCGGTGGCCGTGGTCGGTCTCGGTGTCCGACCGCTGGAACAACAGCGACACCGCGACCTCGCGCCGTAGCTGCGGGTCCTCGGGGACCCGGGGCGCCGCAGCGTCGCGGGCGAGGGACTGACGGATACGGCGGGTCATCTCGTCGTCGTGCGCCAGACCATCGGCCATGTCGCGGGCCCGTACCGACACCGACGTTCCGGCATAGGCCGGGAACACCACAGGGCCAAGCTCGCGGCACTTCAGCTCGATGAGTTCCCGCCGCAGCGGCCCACGGTCGCCGGGCATCCACAGGAGGTCCAGAACTTCGTCTGGCTTGACGACCTTCCCGGCCGCGTCACGCCACTCCTCGCGCACCACCTCGAACCGGAACGACATGCCGTTGACGGTGCCCTCAGAGATCGCGTCACGGACCGGCTGCATCAGCCAGTTGTCCGTGATGCGGCCCTCAACGTAGAGGCCCTGCTCGTCCTCCCGCAGGTCCGCGATCGACCCGATCGGAATCGATCCGATCAGCGGGTGCCGGCCGTGGTCAAACTGCATGACCGGGGTCTGCTCGCGGATCGTCTTCTTGAACGCGCCCTTGCGGATCGTCTCAGTGAAGCGGCCTTCCCAGGAGTCGATCTCCGTCTCCTCGCCGAACAGGGCGGCGTACCCGGTCAGGGTCCGGCCATCGCTCGCCTCGCTGTCGTCGTCGGCGCGGGCCAGAGTGAACGGGGCCGCGCGCTCCAGGTCCCGGGGGACACTTTGCAGGGTGGGCATCAGGCCCCCTCCTCGGTCGGTGGGTCGTCTGCGGGTGCGGTGTCGCCGGTTCGCTGACCGGGCCGTTGCAGCTGCACGGAGAACAGGCCGGTGTGGACGAGCAGGGCCCAGTCCTCGGCCTGCACGGCACGCTGAACGGACTCTGGGGTGTACCCCGCGTCCACCAGGGCCCGGATGGTGCGGGACTGGATGCCCTGGATCTCGGCCGCGTCCTTGCGGTCCTCCCGCAGGAACGGCACATCGTTCGCGTCGTACCAGAGCCGCACGGCCTGGCCCAGGACCTTCGGCGGCGCCACCAGGTGCTCGAATGACCCAGCGCTGTTCTGCCACAGCGGATGGATCGTCCCGTCCGCGAAACGGCGCCTGGCCTGCCCGTAGTTGGAGTACGTCGCCGCCTGCAACCCCTCGGACAGCCCCACGATGATCGACGGCACCCCGGCAGCCGCAGCGATCCGGGTCTCACCAGCGCCCTGGACCTTCGCGAAGTCGAGCTGCTTGAAGTCGCTGCCAGCGACCGTCACGTCGGCGCCGCCGCCCAGGTACAGCGTCTTGTAGGCGTTCTCTACCCCGCGGTGGCCCGAGTCCATCTTGGCCTTGAACTTGGCGAACGCGTCGGGAGAAACCTCCCTCGACATCCGCACCACCAGGTTCGGCGTCGCGGCGTTCTCCAGGAACTTCTGCTTGTGCCGAGCCATCAACCCGTCGTTCTGTGTCTCCCGGATGACCGGTGTCAGCCACGACATGCCGCGGAACGTGGCCAGCGGGTCCGGGGTGGGCGCGAAGTGGCTGACCTCGTCCGGCCACAGGAACACCGGGTCGCAGCCGGGCTCCTGGTACAGGTACCCGTACCGCTTCCAGCCCAAGTCGCCGCCGTCCGGGTGCGTGCGGCGCTCCAGCACGATCTGCACCCAGTCCGGCCGCAGCCGTACCATCTCCGAGCCCTGCAACGTCCAGTAGCTGTTGCCGGCCAGGTCGGCATCCTGGATCTGCCGGGCCAACAGATCCTGCGTGGTCCCGCCCAGCCAGGGGCGCTCCAGCGGCGCCAGGTCCGCTGTTCCGAACGTCTCGCTGGGTTGGCCGTTGTTCAGGCGCTGCCACTGGAAGCGGGGCGCGGAGAAGACCGCCATCCTCGCCACCATGCACGCCCAGACCACCGGGTTTGTCGCGAACATCTGCGCGTACCCAACGAAGTCGCCAGGCGCCCGTTCGGCGGCCTGGCCGGGCTGCGTCTGCGTGATGCCCAGCGCCGAGAACCCGCTGTACCCCAGCGACTCCTGTAGAGCGGCCGCGTAGTCCTCGACGGTGGCCAGCGAGCGGTCCTCGCCAGCACGGGTCCGGCGGGACTGCCAGAGGCTCGTCACCGGCTACCCCCGTCCACGTCCATCACCAGCAGGCAGTACGCCACCAGCAGCACACCAGCGACCATCAGCGCGGCCGCCAGGTCGACGCCCACCCAGACGCCGGCAGTCACCAGGGCACCCCCGGAGAACACGCCAGCCCGAGCCCGCGTCCGTGCACTCACCCGTACTCGGCCCATGGCTCTACCTCCTCGTCCGGCTCCTCGATGTCCACGAAGAGGCCCCACCGCGCCTGCGTGACGGCGACCAGCGGGGTGATGTCGACACCGACCCCGCGCCGGGCCCAGGCCCACGCCTCGCCCAGGTCCCGTTTCCTTGCCCCGGCCAGGGCCGTGGCGAGCGGTGCGTCGTCGCGGTGCACGATTCGGCTGGCCGCGACCGCGTCGTAGAACTGGCCGACCGCCTGCACAACATCGCGAGTCTTCGTCGTGACGATCGGGGCCATCAGCTGCGGCTCGTCGCTGTCGTCGTCCGGGTCGACCTTCAGCGCATCCCGCAGTTCGCCGATGAGCGATCCGGCCGGGCTGCCGGGGTCCATGACCCAGCAGCGCGGCGCCCACTTCTTCGTGAGCTCCGTGGCCTTCCCGATCACCCAGTCCGTACCTGGCTGGTTGAAGATGGTTTCGACGTGCACGGCTTCGCCGTTCCGGCCCGCTACGCAGATCGACGCGTGCGACCGCTCCGGGTCGACGTCGATAGCGAAGGCCACCGGGTCGGCCGCACGACTCTCACCGTCCGTCAGGGCCTGCCACGTCTCCTTGGGGATGACCTTCCAGATGTCCTCTTCGTCCGACGGGTAGTCACCCACACCGAGCCTCTCTCGCGCGTACCCGGCCGGGCTGAGCGTGGCCCGCTCGTTGGCGACCTTCGGCAGCGACAGCCGATAGCCGATCGCCGGGTTGGACTTCAGGACCGCCTCATCCGACGCCGGATCGTCGTGCTTGTCGCAGTCGCGCGGGCACTCCCTGACGTGCAGGTCCGCCGACCACTCGAAGTACGCCAACGACGGGTCCGGGGCGCCCGCTTCGATCGCGGCGAGCGCACGCCGGCGGAGCCTCCCGAGCTGCACTGACGGGCCGCCGATCCCTGCGCTGCCGAGGTACCAGATCTGCGGATCCGGGATGGCCGCCATCGTCGGCAGCAGCGCGTCCATCTCGTTGTCCCCGAGGATCATGTCCTCGTCCATGATGTTGCAGTGGCCGCTGAAGCCACGGCCTGAACCCTTGGACCGGGCGATGAAGCGGAGCATCTGCCCGGTGTGGAGCTCGATCGCCTCCTCACCCGTGGTCTGCCAGTAACGTTTGACACGTTTATGCAGGTCAGGGCACGCACGGATCAGGCGTTCGATTCGACGGAACGCGTTCTTCGCCGTCTTGAACTCGTGCGCGCTGTGAAGAATCAGCTCCTCGCCGCCGATGAACAGGCCCCAGAGCTCGCGGGCCTCGATGATCCCGCCCTTGCCGTTCTGGCGAGGGACGTTCACGCCGACCTCGAACGACGACCACGAGCCGTCAGGGCGCTCGCCCATACCGACGCGCAGAACATGCTGCTGCCACGGGTCGAGCGTCAGCCCCGCGCGGGCTGCCAGGTCGACGGCCTCCTGACCGGCGCTGGACGCGAACGCGGGCGCGGTCTGAATCGGGGGCTCCTGCCAGCCGTACACCGGGCAGTCAGTCACCGGCAGCCTGCTTGCGGGCCTCTGCCTGACGCTTCTCTCGTTGAGCAGTGATGTCATTGACCGCGTCCCCCTCCTCTGCCTGCACTGGAGCGAGCGCGCGGAGCTTGGCCATGATCGTGTCGAGCTTGTCGGCGACGACGGCCTGTGATGTCGGAGCGTCACCGGCTTCGAGCTGATCGAGCGCCCGCGCCAGCTTCAGCGCGACGGCCGCCCGGCCGGGAGCGACGCTGGTCACGCCTAGTTTGTCAAGCTCTGCGCTGATCTCATCTTCAACCATGACCCACCCCCATCACCCTCTGTTACGTCACTGTGAGTAATGGTGATCTTGGGGTCAGAGTTGGGATTCGGGTCAAGATCAGCTTTGAAAATGGCCACGCAAAAAACAGGGCGACAAGGGCGTTGAGGTCGCCCGCTCCTGCGAATTTCACGATGACCAAGGGCCCCCCTCCCTGTCGCGCCGGCCGCTCGGTGATCGCCGTGGCGGGGGCCGGCTGCGGGGGTGGTGGCGTTGGGTCACCAGGCCCGGGAGGGCTGGTGGGTGGTGGTCTGGGTGCCGGTTCGTCGGGCTTGCTGGCGGTACCAGCGGGTGGCTACGGCCTGAAGGCCGGGGGCCCTCATGTCTGCGATTCGTTGCATGACGATCGCTCGGCCGGGGTCGACGGCGATGATCTCCGCGCCGTGGCGGCGGTAGCGGGCGACCCACTTGGGGGTGGGCATGGTGTGGATGAGGTAGACGTCGGTGACGTCGAGGTGCTTCAGCGCCTCGTCGATGGCGGCGTACCGGGCGCGGTGGGCGACCTTGAGGGCGATGGGTTCCTGGGACCAGGCTGGTGCGCCGGGGCCGGTGAGGGCCTGGGTGATGCGGTCGAGGTCGATCACGATATCCGACGGTCGGGCGCGTGCTGCGATCCAGCTGGTCTTGCCGCTGGCCGGCGGGCCGGTGACGACGTACAGCACGACGCTACTCGTAGTGCTCGATGCGGGCGCCGTGCAGCGGGTCTTCCGGCGTTCGGTCGGCGAGCAGGTGCTCGGTGGACGTGGCGATGATGCAGGCGCCGTACTCGTCGGGGGTATGGACGCAAACGAAGCCGCCAGGGAACTCTGCTCCGCTCCAGGTGCGGCCGTCGGCTAGGCGGACGATGAAGGGCGTAACGGGGGACGGTACGGCCATGGTCACCATCTCCGTGAGGCTTGGGGTTGCGCGGTGGTGAGTCGGTTGCCGCGGGCACTGTTGCAGCGGCGGTGCGCTGAGCGGGCGTTGGCGGGGTCGAGGAGATCGCCGCCGCGACTGAGCGGCAGGTAGTGGTCAAGGGTGAAGGCGAGCGGGTGCCGCCCGGCGTCGGGTCCTGTGATCTCGTACGCGATGTCGCGGCCGCAGAGCCAGCACGGGAGGCCGAGCGCGCGCTGCTGGACGCACAGCGTGCGGTAGGGGCGTCCGTTGCGGGGGTTGCCGGCCACGGGTGCCTCCGGCTCATGCAGAAGCCCCCGACCGGTGGGGGCAGGGGCTGGGTCTGTTTCCGGGCACGCCGGATCTGCGGCCCACTATGGGGCATGGCCTGGAGGTTGTGCAACTAGGTGCACAACCCCCGCGGGTTACTGGCGGGTGGCTTCGCTTGCGAGCTGTGCGGCCAGGGCGTTGAAGGCGTTCACGTACTGGTTTGCCGCCTTCAAGATCGAGGCGTCGGGCTGCACCGTGTACGTCTGTGCCGCTCCGTTGCCGAACGTCACGTTGATGACGGCGGCGCCCTTGTTCTTCCGGCCGGTGAGTGCGGCTGATGCGCCGAGGGTTGCGGCTCCGGCGACGAGGCGGGTGGCTGTCCAGCCCTTGTGTGCGCCGGCGTTGACGAACTCGGCTGATCCTCCCTGGATCGGGCCGAGGGACGTGATGCCCATCTTCGAGGATGGCCAGGTCTTGAGTGTCGCGGCGATGTTCAGTGTCTGCTCGGCGGGGTGGTCTTGGCGCCACTCCTTGAGGGCGAGGCGGGCGGCGCCTCGCTCCTCGGCGGCCTGCGCTTTGGCCTCGCGCTTCTGTTCGCGGGCGGCGGCGCGGGCGGCAACCTTCTCTGGGTCGCGGTTGAACATGGTGGCCCCCTTGGTTCCGGTGCGGTGAGGGGCATCATGCGCGGTGTGGTGGCTGGGTGTTGGCGGCGTGATGGAGTTGTGACAAACGGACATGCCGGAGCCCCGCCGTCGGGGGATGTCGGCGGGGCTCCGGGGCCGTAGCAGCGCGGCAGCCAGCTCGCGATCCGTACGGGTGGTGGCCCGTGGTGGCCACTCCGCCTGACGGTACGGGCGGGGACTGACAACGGGTGCTACGGCCGCCAGTCGTCGCGGTAGTCGGGGTGGTCGGCGTAGGGCAGGGCAAGGAGGCGCAGCGTTGTGCAGGCTTCGCTGTCCATGACCCAGGTGCAGTGGTCAATCTCGCCGTGTCGGTCAAGCGTCGAGCACTCGTGCCCTGCGGCGCAGGCGTGCAGCTTGACCATCTGCCGCTTGGCCTCAACCTCGCTGAGGGCGCGGGCCGGGTCGTGGCGGGCGATGTGGGCGGCGACTCCAGGGTCGGCGGATGCTCGCGGATCGACGGTGGTGATTACGCCGTCGTCGGCGGCGTCGATGATGGCCCAGCATCCGTCGTATTGGGCGCGGTGGTGGGCGTGCCAGTGGGCGCTGTCCCACTCGTCCCACGAAGCGGCCCGCGCGGCGGCGTCGTCCTCGTCGAGGCGGGCGCGGAGGAACTGCGTCAGGTCGTCCATGGGGTCAGGCCTCCCTGCGCACGTCGTTGAAGTGCTTGAAGCACAGGTCCAGCCACCGCTTGCCGTGCTGCCCAAGGTCGGCGATCAGGGCCGTATCTGCGGGCGCGCCGCACCGAAGGCAGGCGTGGTTCTCGCGTCGGCGGTCTTCGATCGCCCCACCGTCTGCATCGGCCGGTGCAGGCGGGAGCAGGGTGGGCTCGGCCGCGAGTAGGTGCAGCATGCCAGTGGCGTCCATGGGGTCATCCTTCCGTACGGGTAGAGCGGCGGTGGCCGACCCAGTAGATCGGCGTGGAGACGTGGGTAGATGCTGGTAGACGGTGCGGTAGACGTGCAGGTCAGACGGTGGGTGACGGGGTGGGAGACGGGGCTGTCTCCTCGATCTGGGAGAGGGGCGGCAGGGCGGCCTTGAGGATGCCCCGGGTCGGCCCCTTCCGGCCCACCTTGAGCTTCATCTCGATGGGGATCTGGAGGGCCTCCAGCCGGGTCCGCAGGTCGGCCACCTTCCAGTCCTTCCCGTGCCCCTTCTCCTGGAGGTGCTGGAGGACTTCGGAGAGGTGCATCGCGGGGCGGTCCCCGAGGACTTCGTGGAGGAGCCGGATCACGGCGTCGCGGGAGGCTGCTGGCTCGGGCTCCTCGGGGGCCTGCTGGTGCTCGGCGCCCTGAGCGTCGAGGGCGCGGATCGCGGCCCAGCACCACAGGGGTACGGCGGCCCAGAGAATGACCGGCCAGCGGCGGATCAGCCACCACGCTCCGTACGCCCCGGCGGCGAGGAGCACGAGGCGGAGGGCACAGCCGAGGATGGCGGCGACACCGTCGAGGTCATCGCGGCGGCCGGCGCGGACCCACGCGGCGGCGCGCTCGGTGAGACGGCGGACGAGGAGGCGTTGCCCGGCGGTGAGGGTGCGGGCGCGACGCTGCACGGCGGTGCTTTCGGGCTGGCCCATCAGGTGTTCCTCTCCAGGATGTTGCGGCCGCTGAGACCGAGGCCGTTGACCAGCTCGGGAAGGCCGTGGAGCATTCCGGCGACTCCGGCGGTGGCGCAGAGGATGAATCCGGCGGCCATGGCGCCGAGGAGCTTGCCCTTCTCGTCCTTGCCGACGGCCTTGTAGGTGACGAACAGAAGCACCGCGACGAGGAACACAACGACGCCTCCCTCTTCGCTGAGCTGGCCGATGGAACCGGTGGCAATGGGGGCGCTGGAGTCGGCGCCGGTGACGCCGGTGACGGCCTTCCCGCCGCCACCGTTGGCGACTTGGCGGGTGCATCCGGCGAGCCAGCCGAGGAGACCGCCGGCGCATGCGGTGCCGAGGGCGCCGGTGATGAAGCCCTGGACGGTGTGGAGGAGGTCTTTCCAGGCGCGTCCGCCGACCCACCACTTGCGGAGCTGGATGCCGAGGATGGCGATGGCGATGGCGCAGGCGGCGAGGGTGGCGCCGGTCTGTGTGGTGTTCACGGGCGGACTCCGGTGATCCAGGTGACGGGGTCGTAGAGGTGGATGGCGCCGGTGAGGCCGACGAGGGCGACGGTGAGGAGCAGGAGGCGGGGCAGGGTGCCGCCGCTATGCACGAGGCGGATGAGGGCGATGACGAGCGGGGTGACGGCGAGCGCGTACCCGCTGCCCTGGCCCCAGGTGGTACGCGCCTCGGAGACTGCGTAGGCCCAGGTGGTGGCGGCCGAGTACCCGGTGCCGGGGATGGGGAGCACGGCGAGGAGCAGGGCGCCACTGATCTGCCAGGGGCGGCCGAAGCCGCGCACCCACGCCCAAAGCCGCTCCCGCCGGGTGGGCTCGGGCTCGGGCTCGTACGGCATGACGACGTGGACGTGGACCTGCGGGGCCGGCAGCGGCGGCGGCTCGGGCGCGGGCGGTGCCGGGGGCACGACCGGCGGCGGGGGCGGTGGCGGAGCGGCGGGCTTCTCCCACCACGGGGGTGCCTCCCCCGGGAGCGGGCCGCGGTCGGGCAGCGGGGCGCCGGCCGGGATGATGCGGGTCGGGGTGATCGGGCGGTCGGTCACAGGAACCCACCCTCCATGGGCCGTCCGTCGCCGTCGGGCTTGGCCTTCTTCGCTTCGCGGCTGAGGACGGCGCGGACGTAGGGCGCATCAGTGGTGATGTGGTTGATGCGCTGGACGCGGTCGACGATGTCGGCGGCCTTGAAGCCGGGGCCGAGGGCGGAGGCGGCGGCCATGATGGCGTCGGTTTTCGTGAGGGGCAGCGGGGTGAGCGGGGTGCTGACCTGCGGCGCATCAGCCGCATCATCGAGCGCATCACGGGGCGCATCATCCGTATCGCCGCGTTCGACCGTGACCTGGGCGGGCCTGCCGCCGAGGACGAGTGCGACCTGTACGGCATCGACGTGGACGCCGTAGGTGATGAGCATGGAGGCGAGTTCGGCGGGGGGCGTATCAGGGTGCGCATCATGGGCGATGCGGATCGCGTCGGCGGGGTCCATCTCGGCGAAACGGCGCCGCAGCACCTCGGACGCGGTGTGCTTCACCGGGGGCTCGGGGACCGTGCTGGTGGTGGTCGGCCCGTGCTCGATGTGGGCGATTGCGCGGGCCTTGACGGTGCTGCCGGCGAGGCGTGGGGCGAGGGCCCAGGCCCAGCCGCCGAACGCGGGGAGCCGGTAGGGCTGCTCGGCCCGCTCGGCGCGTGCTTCGGCCCGGGGCCCGGCCCATGACAGCTCGGAGAGCAGGAGCAGGCCGACGGTGGGCATCGCGAAGAGCAGGCTGGCCGGGGTGCCGCCGTGGATGAGGTTGGCGTGGAAGTCGTTGAGGTAGACGCTGACCCCGGCCATGCCGACGGCGGTGGCGCGGGCCCCGACCGCGGACCGGCCGGCGGCGGATGCTTCGGATGCGAGGTGGAGGCAGGCGTAGGCGATGCCGTCGAAGACGAGGAACACGGCCACTGCGATGAGCTGCGGGGCGTCGTAGTGGCGGGCGACGGCGTAGAGGGACCAGCCGGTGGTGGCGAGCGCGGCCAGGGACACGACGGTCAAGGCCAGGCGCCAGGCGGTTCGGTTCATCCGAGCGCCCTCCCGATCAGGTAGGCGACGAGGATGAGCGGCCAGATCATGGCGAGGAGGTAGAGGAACTTCACTGCGACACCCCCTGGGCGATGAGCCGGAGGAGCGCGGCGTACTCACCGCGGGTGGTGCCGGGGCGGACGGGCGGGGCGGCGGCGAGCAGGTCATGCTCGGCGTCGAACGCGGCCTCGCCGGGGCCGTGCAGCTGCTCGGCGAGGACGAGGGCGCGGGCGAGACGGATCTCGTTGTGCATCGGGGCGTCGGGTCGGCGGGTGTCGAGGGTGTCGGCGAGGCGGCCGAGGAGGGTGACGGTGTCGTCGCTGAGGACGAGGGGTGTCGTCATCACCGGGTCACCGCCGTACGGCCGGCGCGGGCGCGGCGGAGGGCCTCGTCCATGTCGGGGTCGCTGTCGGCGGGGGCGGGGTGCTGCGTAACGCACTGTGCAGTGCGTACGGTAGGCGTCATGGCGTTCCTCCTGGTGATGCAGGTGGGATGGCTGGCCCGGCCAGAGCTGTGCGCTCTGGCCGGGCCGTTGTGCGTGGTGTTGAGTACGACCGTAGCGACCTCATTGCCATATGGCAAGGAAGTCGGGGAGGATGGGTCCGGTGGCCGACGAAGAAGGAGGGCCAGACATGGTGTCGTTCAGAGAGCTCGTCCGGCGGCTCGTGGCTGACGGGGTGGTGGAGCGGATGACGCACCAGCGCGTGTCGCAGCTGTCGAGGGAGGACCCGGCGTTCCCGCCGGTCGTACAGATTGGCCGGTCGAAGGCTGTCGACTATCGAGTGGCGGCCCCGTACTTCGCCGGCCGGAGGTCGAGGCAGGGGCAGCGCACGGACCTGCGCCCGCCAGCTGCGGAGTAGCCCCGTGCGCACGAAAGCCCCGACCGAGGTGGTCGGGGCTTCGTCGTGCTTGGGGTCAGGCGGCGGCGCCCAGTTCGCTCCACACCCCGCCACAGCCGCGGCAGTTGGCGAGCGGGGAGGCGCCGGCGCCGCCGTGGACGGTGATGGTGCCGCCGCAGTCGGGGCACGGGGTGGTGAGGGTGGCGGTTTCGGACCCGGTGTCGAGGATCTGCTCGATGCGGCGGCGCCCCTCGGCGGCGACGTGGGTGATGTGCTGCTGCTGGGCGGGTGCCAGGGGCCGGAAGGGGCCGGGGGCGCAGGTGACCCTGCCGAGGAGCCACAGCGCCGCGTACGGGGCGGTGGGCTGGGTGCCGGTCCACCGCCACCGGCGACGGTCCGCGGCGTCGTCCTGGGCGGCCTGGACGCGGCGTGCGTGGTCGGCCCAGGCGACGCGGTCGGCGCGGGTGCGGGCGATGGCGGCGCGGCGCGGGGCCGGCATCGAGATCGGGGGGCGCTGAACGTGCTCGGCGACGGCGGCGGCGCAGCCGAGGAGCGCGGCCTCGACGGTGCGCATGGTGGCGTACACCTGGAGCCGGATCGGGATGGGCCGCTGGCCGAGCTGGGCAGGGTCTCGCTCCAGCGCCCGGAGCTCGGCCGCGGTGGTGGGGTCGGTGTCCTCGATGGCGGCGAGGTAGCCACGGAGGCCGCGTCCAAATCCGGCGATGACGGTGGGCGCCCCGAGTGCGTCGTTGAGGTCGGCCCACGTGGTGGCGATGGTGCGGAGGTCTGCGGCGGCGGTCACGGTGGCTCCTTGGTGCGGTGGGTCGGGGTGTGCGGGGTGCCCGGCCGGGTGGGGTCCGGCCGGGCGGCGGGTCAGGTGGTGCGGCGTGCTCGTCGTGCTGCTGCTCGTCGGGTGGCGCGGTTGGGGCGGGGTGGTGGGGTGTCGTCGTCGGCCAGTTGCTCGCCGGTCCATCCGACGGTGGTGGTCACCCAGGTGACGCCGGGGCGGGGTGCGTGCTCACCGCGTGGGGTGCCGCTGGGGCCGGTCATCGGGGGTACCAGCGGACGAACGCTTTCCCGGCGGCCCATCCCGCGAGGGTGGCGAGTGGGGCGGCGACGAGGGCGTCGCGGATCAGCTCAGGCCACATCGGTCGGCTCCTCGGCGGGTTTGCTGGTGAGGTGCCAGCCTCGGCATTGGCGGCAGCGGTAGGTCCGGGCTTCTTCGCGGCGGCTTGCGGTGCTTCGGCTGGTGCTGGCAAGGGCTATTGCGGCGGCAAGGCGGTCGCGGTACCGGATCTTCCCGGTGGGGCAGCTCATCAGGTCGACTCCTCGGTCGCGGCGATGTCGGTACGGATGCGGACCGGCGGCGACAGCGGGGGCGGTGGGTCGGTGCGGTGCTTCCACGCGTCCCAGCCCCGGACCGGGTGGGTGAGCAGCCAGCCGATGTTCTCGGCGGACAGAACCGTGAACATTGCCCAGTACCGGGCCCCGGTGGGGCGCTTGCCGTACTTCTGCCAGTTCGCCCAGTCCGAGGCGCGGTGGGCGGGGCGGTAGCGGCCGACCCCGTATCCGGCGGCGAGGGCGGCCAGGATGGCGAGGGCGAGGATCACGGCTTCGGCTCCTCGGTCGAGGCGGGCATGTCCGGGCCGGGGCAGAGGAACGGGTCGCCCGGGTTGGCGCCCTTGCAGGCGGGGCAGTCCTCGGCATTGGTGCCCTTCGGCAGGTGCTCGGCCTTGGTGGGGGTGGCGACGGTGTACGTGGTCGTCTTCCGGACGGTGCGGGTCTCCGCGGCGGGGCAGCGGCGGGTGACGCTCGCGCGGCGCCTCTCGGCGACGGCGCGGTCGGGGTCGGCTCCGAGGTACATCCAGATGCCGTCGTCCTCCAGCACCTCGGCGATGAACTCGGTGAGCGTCCGGTGCGCCTCGGCCTCGGCGGTGGTGGGCTGCTGCGCCTCGTCGGCCAGGCGGCGGAGCAGCCCGGCGGCGTTCATCACCCCGGTGTCCCAGGCATCGCGGTACGTGTCCCAGCCGTAGTCGGTGGCGTCCACGTCGTAGTCCATGCGGCCGAGCGCGTCGGCACCCTCGCGTAGTGCGGCGGTCCGGATCTCGGTGTCGCCCCGCAGCTCGAACTCGGGCAGGGCCTTGATGGTGTCCATGGCGGCCTGGTCGCGCTGTCGGATCAGCTCGGTGCGCTCGGCCCGCAGCTGGTCCCGCTCGTCGATGAGGTCGGACGTCCGGGCGGCGGCGACGTCGTACATGGTGCGGAGGTTGTTGATCTGGGCCGCGTACTCGCCGAGGAGCGGGGCGCGGCGGGTGATCTCGGCGGACAGAACTGCCGCCCGGCTGCGGGCGTTGTGCCATGCGGTGCGGTACCGGTCGGTGGGTGCGGGGAGGACGGCCATCGGGCAGTCGTTCTCGTGCTGCTCGGGGCGGAGCCCCTCGCGGGAGTGGCACCGGCAGGACGGGGCCCGGTCGGTGGCAGGCGGGGCGGCGGGCGTCTCGGTGGTGCCGAGGACCTGCCGGGCCACTGCCAGGGCCTGATCGAACGTGCTGAGCTGAGCAATCACCTGGGCCTCCGACGCGTGCTTGACGATCTGCTCGTCGGTGTGGGCCCAGATGCGCGCCTCCTGCTCCAGCCAGTCAGCGACGGCGAGACCGACCCCGGGGTCCATCGCGGCGATGTACCGGCCATGCTGCGGGTCAACGGACGGCGGACGCGTCCGAGCACCGCGCGACCCGTGCAGCAGTCGCCGGCCACCCCGGCCGTCAGCGTCTGCGGTATCGACCGCGTCGAGGTAGCAGCTGCGGTCCGTCTGGGGCGGGTCGCCCGGCAGCACGCCGGGCTGGTACCGCACGGCCCAGTGGGTGGTGGGGTAGCCCTCCTGGTCGGTGGATGCGGCCGTGGCCAGCTGCCGCAGCAGCGTGGCGGCGGTGCGGAGTTCATCGGCGGGCTGGGGCATTGGGGTCTCCTCGGGTGCGGGGTGGGGTGGGATGCTGGCGACGTGCCCGACCGGATAGCCCCCGGTCGGGCACGTCGCGGTCACGGGTTGGTGGCGGCTTCGGCGGTGGCGGCGTCGGCGATGACCTGCAGCCGGGCAATCAGCGCGGGCAGCTCGGCAAGCGGGAGGCTGCTGCCGTTCGGGTCGGTGCGGAAGTACAGGCCCGGGGTGCCGTCGTCGAAGCGGGCGGTGCTGATCAGCAGTCGGTCGCCGTCGACATCGGTGTGCTTGAACGCGGAGTCGTGGGGGACGGCGCCCACGGGGGCCGGGCTGAGGATGGTGACGATCTCGGTGTGCGTCATCAGGTGCTCCTGGTGGTCTGGGTCGCGCGCCATGTGGCGGTGCGGGTCTGGTGGACGTCGGACCGGCGGGGCCGGGTCCCGGAGTGGCTGGTGCACAGCTGGCCGGGCTGGGAACCGCACGACGGGCACGGGACGGCGAGGGCCGGGAGACGGGCGGCGGTGGGCTGGTCGGTCATCAGAGGCTCCAGAGGGTGGGTTGCAGGTGGGCGAGCGGGAGTTCGGTCTGCCCGGGTACGTGGTCGGCCGGCGGCGGGGTGGGGATGCGGGCGGCTGTGCGGCCCGTGGAGGCTCTGCGGCAGACGGGGCCGACACCAGCGGCTCGGGACCGCTCGGTGCGGAGGAGGCGACCGCAGACACGGCAGCACCGGGTTACGCGGCGGCCCCGGCTGCGTCGGTGCGGGAGGGGTGAGGCTGGCCGAGGCGGTGGCGGCGGCCGCCCTTCCCCGGCCGGGTGCACGACTCCTTCGCCGCGGCCCGGCATGTCTCGACCGGACACGGGACGGCGAGCGCGTCGGGTCGGCCGGCCCGAATTGCGGTGGCACGGGCGGCGGCGGCCGGGCGGCAGTCGGCGAGCGCGTCGCGGACGGACGTGGGCAGGTAGTCCCCGAGAGCGGCCAGGCGGCGGGTGACTTCCTCGGCCGCGGGCCCGGACGTGATCGCGGCGAGCGGGGTGGGTGCCTGCTGGCCGAGAGCTACGGCCTGGCGTTCGACGGCGAGGGCGTGCCGGTATCCGGCTTCGTCGTCGGGGTCGAGTTCGGGGTGTTCGGTGGGTTCGAACGTGCCGGTGTGCCGGGTGAGGCGGTCGCGGACGGTGGCGGCCCACCGGGTCGCGATGTTCGCGGGGAGGATCGGCCACTGTGAGGTGGCGTAGTGCTGGTGCACGGCGGTGACGGCGTACTCGTACGGGACGTCGGCGAGGATGCCCGCCCACATGAGGATCTGGGCGCGCTGCTCGGTCGGGTCGTCGCGGCGGATGCGCGGGTCAGCGAGCGCGATCTGAGCGATCAGCTGCGGAATCTGGTCGGGGTTCACTGCTGTCCTCCTGCGCGGAGTTCGTCGGCGATGGCGGCCATCGATTCGAGGTATGAGGTGGTCTTGCTGGGTGGGCCCGCGGTGAGGGAGCGGGGGCCGGTGTACTGCGGGGCGTCCTGAAGGCCGGTCCAGCCGGCGAGGAAGTACCGGGCGCTGTAAGGGGTGTTCTTGGCGGCGGTCCAGGCGCGGGCGGCGTGGTCGACGAGGGCGGGGACTCCGACGCGGCGGACGGCGTCGCGGAGGGCGAGCCAGTCGGCGGGTTGGAAGGACCAGCTGACGTTCATCTGGCGGGCGGCCATGGCGTCGATGAGGGGTTGGACTTCTCCTCGTCCGCTCGTCGTTGCCAGGGCGGTGTCGGGCGTGTCCGACGAGGGGGTAGGGGGAGGAGGTACTTCCGTAGGAAGTACCTGGCTAGGCGTGGATGTGGCTTGGGCAAGCGCAGCACCGTCAGCGGGCGTGCGGTGTGACAGGCCCCTCTGACCTGCTACGGAGCCTGAAAAAGCGGGTGCATTCCGAACCGGATTCGGTTCGTTTTCGGCACCGTTTGTATCCTGAATGTTGTTCGATTCCGTACCGGAAACGGTGCGCTTTCGACTCTCGCGGCTCTTCGCGGCCCTCTCCGCAGCACCCTTCTTGTTCGCCTCGTGCTGGGCCCGGGTGGTGTTGCGGCCGCCCTCGAAGAAGTCGTGAATCATGTAGCCGCCGGCGGGCTGCGGGCACCGGGTGCAGTCGTGTCCGGCGCCGTGCCACAGACCGGCATCGATCAGCTTCTGCACCTGGGCCGGTGTGCCCTTGAAGGGCTTCACGATGTCCTTCGGGACGAACCCTTCGAGGAGGTGCTGAGCGGAGTACGAGCCGCACCGCAGCCAGAGACCGAGCGCAGCGTTCCCGGCCCGCATGAACTTCGGGTGCGAGTGCGCGGCGTCATCGATCTTGAACCAGGGCATGTGCGGCTTCTTCCGGTCGTGGTGGTGCGGGTGGTGGCCCGGGGCGCGGCGGCCCCGGGCCGGGCGGGTCAGGCGGAGGCGAGCGCCGCAGTGTCCTGGGGAGCCCTGAGCTCCCGGGCGTAGGCGGCGCGGGCCTCGCGACACTCCTCGCACGGCTCTTCGCCGCGGCGCTTGTGGGCCTGCCACGCACCCGGGGTGCCATGCCGCTGCCGGCGGCCGACGGCGTCGAGGAGGTGGCCGGGGGTGATGCAGCCCGGGTGTCCGCACTCGACGGTCACCGGGCCGTCCGGTGCTTTGCCGTGGGTGACGTGCCAGGCCAGTTGGGCGGGCGTGTAGCAGTCGCCGTTGATGGTGATGGGGCTGGAACCGGTCCAGTCGGTGTGGCCGCCGGTGGCGGGCACGGAGCGTTCCGCGAGGACGCTGGCGAGGGTGCGCGGCTGGTGGGCGGTTGCCCCGCCGGTGGTCTTGCGGCGGTGGATGCGGCGCCGCTCCCGCTCGTCGAGGCCGCCCCACACCCCGGAGTCCTGCCGGGTCTCCAGCGCCCAGGACAGGCACTGGTCCATGACGGGGCAGGCGTGGCAGATCCGCTTGGCGTCGGCGGTCTGCTGCTGTGCGGCCGGGTACTCGCCGACGGCGAAGAAGATTTCCGGGTCGGGGGCGGTGCGGCATGCTGCGTCCGCGTGCCAGGTGGTGGGCTTCACTGGTCCCCCTTGTGGGTGTGGCAGTCGGTGCACTCCCAGCCGTGGCCGGCGGGGGTGTGGCGGCGGGTGAGGTGGGCGCACGCGGTGGTTTCACAGACCAGCCAGCGGGCGCCGTCGAGGACGCCGTGCGGGGTGAACGTCGCGGTGGCGGCCGGGGCCGGGCGGCGGCGCAGGAAGGCGAGCAGCTTCACGGCTTCACCACCGCCGTCGGGCGGGGCTTGTCGGAGCGGCGCTCCTGCCAGTGCACGCCGAGGTGCAGCGCCGGATCGTCGAGGCCGACCGCCGTGTCGTACGCGGCCTGCAGCAGGGCGAGGCGGCCGACGAGGCGCGCCTCGTGGTCCCGGTAGCGGGCGCAGGCGCGGAGGGCTCGGTGGAGGCGGGCCACCGTCCGGGCCTGCCCGATGACGGCGAGGACGTGCGCGCGGGACCGGTCCTCGTCGCGGCCGGTGAGGCGGTCGGCCAGCTGGGCGTTGTGCCGGGAGCTGTACCGCAGTCCGCGCGCTTCGTCCTCGAGCTCGGCGATACGGGCGGCCCGGCCCGCGGCCAGCTGCTCCAGCTCGGTGATGCGGCGCTGCTTCCGTCCGAACATCACGCCTCCTCGTCGTCGTTGAGGAGCGACGGCACGAGTTCCATGCCCTGCCAGTTGTCGACGCCCGCCGCTTCCATGGCGCTGAGCAAGGCGTCCCGCTTCTCCAACGTGGCCAGACGGGCGTGAAGGCCGGCATCGGATGCGACGCCCGTACCGGGCAGCGACAGGTGTCCGAGTGCTCCGGACCGCCAGGCTTCAGCGATCAACTCGGCCCCGTCCTTCGTCGGCCGCACCGAGTGCGTCACCGATCGCGTCGCCCGGATCTCGACCCCCGGCACCGCTTCCACCACCCCCGTCTCCTTGTCGGACACCTCGGCCGTGCCAGCTGCGGTCATCTCAGCGAGGAGCCCGGTTGCGTACGCGGGCCGGACCTCGGTGACGAGGCGGGTAACGGCGTTGTGCGGGGAGTTGACCTGCACCCACTTCAGGAAGGCGTCCGGGTCGACGATCACGGCGGCGGGCTTCGAGGTGGTGCGGCTGATCGTGGCGACCTTCCTCCCGTTGGGGAGTTCGGCCTCTACGCGGGAGGCGCCGGAGTCGGTGAGGGCTTTCTGCATGTCGGCCTTCACGACCTTCAGGCGGTCGAGGATGGTGTCGGCGAGGGTCTTCAGCGCGGCCTCTTCGAGGGCCAGTTGCTGCATGTCGTTCATGGGATGCTCCTTGGTGGGGCGCCGCAGGTTCGGGCCGCGGCGCCCCCGGTAGCGGGTGTCAGGCGGCGGGGCGGATCTGTGCGGCGAGCGCCCGGATCGCGTCGGTGGGGGCGTCGGCGAGGGGCATGCCGAGGGCCTGCACGACGCCGGTGTCGAAGTCCTCCAGCTGTGCGGCCTGGGCGGCGGCGCGGAGTTCGGCGACGGCGTCGGCGTAGTCGTCCTCGGGGGTGGGGACGACCTCGCCGTCCACCACCTCGTCGTCCGTTGGGCCGGTGCGGTAGCCGTCGTCGGCGGCAGCCGGTTCGAGGGTCGGCTCGGGCGTGGGTGCCGGGTTGCGGTGGGCCAGGGCCTTCCCGACCTCAGCGATCTGCGCCAGGTACTCCGGCACGGCCCCGTCCTGCGCGGCCTCGCGGTAGATCCGGCGCACCTCGTCGGCGTCGGCCGCGCCGTACGCCTCGTGGAGATAGTCACGGCCTTGCGCGGCGGTCTGCGGCGTGGCCCACGGGTCGCCCTCGCCCGGCTTCACCCTCCGCAGGTGCCGCTCGTCCGCCGGGTTGTCCGCCTGCGCCATCTCCTCAGCCGTATACACCCCGGCCAAGTCGTGCGGGAACGCCATCCTCAGCGCGAGCGCCTCGGCGCACTTCGCCGTCATCGTCGTGGGCATCTTCACCCACAGTCCCGACGGCTCCCCGCCCTTCTTCGTCTGGACGTACTCCGAGTACCGGGCCACAGCGGAGAACCGCATCCCGTTCCGGATCACCGTCACCTTCGCGGCGGCCGGCGGCTTGTCGTCCAACCACACGTCCCGCCACTTCCCGGACGGGTCGCACCACAGGGTGTCGTCGTAGCCGAGGGCGTGCCCGGCGTCGGCCGCCGCGCGGTGCGCGATGACTCGGTAGCCGTCGATGCTGGTCTGCGGGGTGTACACCTTGCGCTGCTGCTGCCCGTTCCACCGGCCGATGAGGTAGATCTGCCGGGAGAAGGGGTCCAGGCGGGTGCGCTGGCACAGGTGGAGGAACGCGGACAGTTCGGCGGGGGCCACCTGGTTGTCGATGCCGGACTGCTGGAGGACCGCAGCCTGGTCCGGAGTCCATGCGGTCTGCTCGGGGCGGATGGCGAGGCTGCCGCCCCCCGTCGTGGCGATGTCGGTCGTGGTCATGCGATGGCTCCGATCAGGGCGGACCCGCCCTCGTACAGGCCCCACCACAGGCCGCCAGCAGCGGCAAGGAGGATGGGTGCGGTGATGGCGCAGGACATGCCGGCGGCGGGCTCCTGATCGAAGGAGCGGCGGTCGGCAACCTCGCGGGCGCTGCGGCCCATGCCGTCCTGGCGGGGGCGGCGCCACGTCCCCGCGAACGTGCTGTCGCGGTCAGCCACGGGGCACCACCCGGTTGAGGTGGTAGATGCGGCGGCCGGGGTCGGTGTCGTCGAGGACGAGCAGCCCCTGTCGGGCCAGCAGCGCAAGGTCGTTCTTCGAGGTCCGCCGGTATGGGGCCGCGTAGCCGTGCGCCCGGTACAGCTGCTGCACCATGCGGGTCGTCCACACCCCGTCGTAGTCCCGGACCGCGCGACGCAGCAGAGCCAGACGATCAGCGGCGCTCACACGGCACCGCCCGTCGCGGCGCGGCCGTCGAACTTGGCCAGGTCCCAGTCGTCCACGTGGTAGGCGTACGGCTCCCACTCGCCCCGCCAGTGCCGCCAGCCCAGGGCAGTCAGTTCGCCGTTATCCGGGTGGGTGGTGACCGTGTCGCAGCGGAACCGCCACTCGGGGTCCGTGTCCGAGTACGTGTAGCCGGGCTGGAAGAAGTCCGGTGCAAGGAGCGGCTGCTGGCCGGTCAGACTGCGCAGGTACTCCAGCGCACCCCTGTCGCCGTCGTCGAACTCGTCGGCGCGCGTAGCCATCTGGTCAGCGGCCAGCTTCAGCGCGAACGTGAGGAGCTGTCGCTCCATGGCGTTGAGCTCAACGGTCGGCACGAGCCACCCAGCAACCTTCGCCCGGGTCTCTGCGTCCAGCAGCAGCGCCACCGGACGGCCGTCGGCGGCGATGCAACCGACCGTGAGCAGCTGCTCGTCCTCCGGGGCGGGCTCCATCGCCACGTCGAACCGAGACACGACCAGCGGATCGGCGACAGGTTCGCCGGTGGCGTCGATGTCGACGTCGTCGTCGTACCCGGCGACCTCCCAACGCACCGCCTGGCGGTTCCACACCACGGACCACGTGCGGTGGTCGGTGAGGGTCCCGTCGAGGTCGATGCCGACGGGCATCCCGGCGGTCTCGGCGGCGTTCAGGGCGTCGGCAATGGCCACCCAGTACTGGCGCTCGGTGCGCGGGATGAAGGTCTGGTCAGCGGGCATTGGTGCCTCCGAGGGTGAGCATCAGGAGCGCGGCAGTGGTGAGGGGCAGGGTGCGAACCCAGGCCGGGAGGACGTGCTCCGGCATGTCCGCATCCACCAGAGCGAGGAAGGGCACGAGGCTCGCCGCGTACAGGGCGACCGAGCCACACGCGAAGCGGAGAACCGTCACGACGTCACCGCCAGCACCGAGCACCCGCAGGTGTGCGGGCAGCGGCCGCAGTCCTCGCACACCTGGTGCGGGCAGTGGCCACAGGCGAGCAGCCGGGACAACGGCGTGGTGCAGTCGTGCGCGGTGGTCGTCTCGGGTCGGTCGCGCTCGATGCGGCGCGCCTGCTCCTCGGTCAACACCGGGCGCTCGTCCGCGAGGTGCTCCAGCACGTGGTCCAGCGGGTCCAGCAGGTGCCGCTGCTCCGCACGGGCACCGATCCGGGACAGCGTGGCCTCAAGCTCGGCAATCCGTCGGGCCAACGTCCGGTTGTCGTTCTCGGTCTGAAGCCGCTCCAGATCCGCCCGCTCCACCCGGAGCAGCAATTCCTCGTTCGTCGCGAAGACAGAGTTCCGCTGGTCCCGGAAGGCGTCCCGCTGCCGCAGCAACTCCAGCTGCTCGGCCGCCGACTCCGGGGACTGGAGCAGGCCCGCCGCCTCCAACGCCGCCGCGATCCCCGTCGCGGTCTGCCGCGTCTTCATCGCCGCGAACACCACACCCGCAGCAGCCGACACCCGGCGCGCGTTCACAGGGCCACCGCCGCAGCGTCAGCCGCCGCGTACAGCACCGCGCACGCCGACTCCGTCGTACGCCCCTCGACGTCGCCCCAGCCGTCGACGTGGTCCTCCAGACCGAACAGGTCCAGGTGCTCAGGCCCCTCGCCGTCCACCGTCAGGCGGAACGCCAGCTCCATCAGCCCCTCGTCCGCGAGGAGCGAGTAGGCCCGGGGGTCGCCGGTCGCCGCGCACCGCAGCGCAGCCACGATCGACAGCGGCCGGGCGGTGTGCGGGGTGTGCACGTCGGACAGTGCGTCGGGGAAGTAGTCGCCCTGGTGCAGGCCGTTCGCGGCGAGGACGCGGGCCGCGGCACGGAACAGGCCGGGCAGCGTGGTCGGGCGGGGCGGGGTGATGTCCACGTGGACGGTGCGCCGGTGACCGGCTGGCAAGTCCGTGGGGCGGATAAGATTCACAATCACGGTGTCCTCGATTTCTGAAGGGGTTGAGGGGCCGTTGAGGCGTCGGGCCCGGCATGGCTCGGCGCCTCGTGGTGTGTCTGGGGTCAGGCGGGGACGGCGACAAGCGAGGACTCCGCGTCCTGCGCGGCCATCCACTCGCGGACCTCGCCGATGTCGAACCGACGCTGACGGCCGGCGAACGGCTCGGTGGGCATCCCCTGCTTGATCCACTGGAGGATCTGCCAGTCGGAGACGCCGTAGTACGTCTCGATCTCGCGCTGGCTCAGGAGAGGTACGAGTCCGGCGGGGAGGGCGGTGAGGCGCTCACTCTTCTTCGGCATCGGAGGTTGACCTTTCTACTGTCGCGGTCGAATGTGGGGGCATGCTGAACAGCGCGTGCATCCGGGCGTCGAGCCCTTCGGTGATGAGCCACGCTGTGTGCAGTTCGCATCGATCTCGCGCGGTGCGGCCCCGGCCGGTGAGCCGGCCGATCGTGGCCGGGCTGACTCCGCGCCCCTCCGGATCGACCGTCTTGGTCTTCTCGGCGAGCTCGTCGAGGGTCAGTTCCTGCCGCTTCATCTCGTCGCGGAGTGGCTGGCCTTCGCCCTTGCGGAGCAGCTTTGGCATGGGTACCTCGTGCTGGTTGATGCGGGTGAGCCCCTCGGTGCGAGGTGCTGCGACAATTCTACAGTCGCTGTCGCAGTCGTGTCAACGAGAACTGCCGAGAATCTCCGAGCGGCTGCGTAACTCGAATGTGTGTTCTATGGTGTTGTCATATGCCAGTGCGCGGGCGCGTGACGGGGAGGTTACGCGCTGCACCAATACGCGCCATGCTTCTACTTTTACTTGCGAAAAGTAGAGGTCACGGGCAATCTTGGGGCCGTGGACAACGAGGATGCGACCCCCACCGAAGACCTCGCGCAGCTGCTTGCACGCCTGAAGGGCGAGTATGGCGTGAACGACAGCCAGATCGCGGCGGCTATCGGTGTGTCCGTCTCCACCGTCAATACCTGGGTGCACCGCAAACGAACGCCGCGCGCCGAGGCTCTTCACAAGCTCGCATCCCGGTACCCCAAGTTCAGTGCGGACCGCGTTTTCGCCGCAGCCGGCCGCAAGGTCCCCGGACCCTTGGCGCCCGAGGCGGAAGAACGTCTACTCGAACTCTTCCGTGGCCTCACTGCTGAGCAGCAGGAGTTGCAGGAGATCCAACTTCGTGCGCTGAACGAGCACAACCGTTCCGCCCTGTCGTGAGTCTCAGCTAAATGGACCCCGTCACTCCACGTGTCTGACTGGTCGTCAACACGCGTAACGGTAGTCGCATATTCCACCAGTTGGGGGTACGGTCGTTCGCACGGCCGATGCCCTCCCCTCATCGACCGCAGGTTCCTGTTCCGCCTGCGTACACGGGGGTCCGCATGTGCATTCGCGTCCGCTTCGCTCCGATCGGCTCGGCTCCGGTGTTCGACCCGGCCACCCAGACGATCGCCCTTCCGCCCGGCCTTGACCGCTCGCACACTGTCACCGCAGTGAGAGCCGTTCTCGCCGAACTCGCCATCCCCCAGCCCCAGTTCGGTGCACTCTGCTACTGCGGGGCATCGCTCGACCTGAGCCCCCGCATCCCCCAGCAGCGGACAGGAGAGCAGGCGGTGACCCATGGCGCGTAGAGCGACCAACAACCCGAGACAGATGCGCAGCAAGACGTGCGGCTGCACCGAGTGCATCGAGGCGTACCCCGAGGCGGACCACGGCGAGCGGAAGCGCCGGCGCGACTGCGTCGGCTCGTGGCAGGCCCGCTACCGGGACCCCACCGGAAAGCAGAAGGCCAAGAACTTCCCGAAGAAGGCGGACGCCGACGCGTTTCTCGACAAAGTCCGTACCGACGTACGGGAACGCCGCTACCGGGACCCGGCCCGCGGGAAGATCCGGCTCAACACCTGGTGGAACACCTTCTGGGAGGTCGAGGCGAAGAAGGGCCGCATCACCACCAACAACCGCAAGCTCGGAATCTGGCGGAAATACATCCAGCCGAAGTGGGGCGGGTACCGCCTCATTGACGTGGAGTACATGGAGCTCCAGCGGTGGCTGAGCAGCGAAGTTCCGGGATTCGACAGCCAGAAGAAGGCGAAGGAGCTACTCATCGCCCTGCTTGAGGAAGCCGTCCGAGACGGTGAGCGGATCTCCGTGAACCCCGCGGCCAAGCTGCAAGTCACGGCCACCCGGAACAAGCGGCACCCGGAAGAGCTGAAGCCGCCCACCACAGCGCAGTACGACCTCATCCACGCCGCGCTGCCGGCGTACTACCAGGCGATCCTCCGAGACTTCGCACACGAGACGGGCATGCGCCCCGGCGAGTATGCCGGCCTGCGCGACTACTGCATCGATGATGAGGAGCGGGTCGCGCACATCAAGGAGATTCTCGTCCCCGACGGCGGTCGCCTTGTCCGGCAGCCGGCCCCGAAGACCGACGCCGGTTTCCGGAGCGTCCCCCTAACCGATCGGGCGTGGGGCGCGGTGCAGGTCATGAGAGCGAAGTGGAAGCCGGCCCGGACCCGGTCGGCGATCGGCGACGGGTACGACCTTCGCGTCGAGGAGCTGTTGCTTCGGGGCCCCCGGGGCGCCGCGCTGAACATCAACAACCTCAGGCGCCCGTGGCGCCAGGCGTGCGATCAGGCGGGTGTGTCCCGGAAGGTGGTGCGGCCGGACGGGAAGACCGACTGGTGGCCGGACATCTACCACTACCGCGACAGGGTGACCAGCAAGCTGCATCAGGCAGGAGTGCCGGAGGCCGACGCTCAGGCCATGTTGGGTCACGACCGCGCGGGCAAGGTGACCTGGGTGTACACGCATGAGAGCGAGGGTGCTCGGGAGGTCGTGCGGGCGGCGCTGACCGGTCGTAGTGGACTCCGGGTCGTTCCGGACCAGGAATCGGCGTGAGTCCACTAGGAGTCCACAAACCCCCCTCGGGGGGTCTCGGAATCTCTCGGGGTTTCCTGGCTCTCGGGGCGCGAGGGTCGCTTTCGGCGCCAGGGAGGTCTCGGAACTTCTCGGAATCTCCGAGGCCGCAGGACAGAAGCCCTTACAAAGCAGATGTCGGCGGTTCGAAACCGTCCGCGCCCACCAGTAGGACACACGGAAAAGGCCCAGGTCACCGGCGGTAAGCCGAGAGCCTGGGCCTTGTTCGTCCGCGATTCCGGCGGGGGAGAGGCGTCGTGCCACTTACGTGCCAGATGGTTCGTCGGGCTCTGCCGGCCGGACCTTTCTGATCTGCTCATCGACGTGAGCGGCGATCGCATGATCGCGGCCGTTCACCAGGTGCTGGTAGATCAGCGCGGCACGCACAGACGAGTGGCCCATCCGCTGCATCAATTCTCGTGTGGTCGCACCGCCGGTCGCGGCGAGGGTGTTTCCGGTGTGGCGCAGATCGTGGAAGTGAACGTCTCCCAGACCAGTCGTCACCAGGGCTCGCAGCCATAGACGACGGAAGTTGTTCCGGCGGAGCTGCCCGCCCCTTGCTCCCGTGAACACCAGCCCGGTGCGACCCGGCTCGGCGTAGACATCGAGGTGAGCAGCCAGGCTCTCCGTCAGCGAGGCAGGGAAGGCGACGGTACGCACACCTGCCGCGCTCTTGGGTGCCTTGACCAGGATGCCGTCCGAGCGGGTCTCGGCCAGGGCACGCCTCACGGCGACGGTTCGCCGTTCGAGGTCGATGTCATGGCGCTGGAGCGCGGCGAGCTCCCCGAAGCGGAGGCCGGTGAAGGCCGCCAGGAGGATGAAAACCCGGAAACGCGCAGGCACGGCGTCGGCGAGCTGGAAGACCTCCGTGACATCGAGGAACGGCCGTTCGGCTGTCTTCGCTGCCCCAGCGCCCTTGATACGGCAGGGGTTCCGCTGGATCAACTCGTCGTCGACTGCGGTGTTCATGATGGCGCGGAGGATCTGGTACGCCTTGGCGACCGTCGGTTCACCGACACCGGACTCCAGGAGGCCGGCACGCCAGCGGCGGATCTGCGGTGTGGTGATCTCGCTCAGGACCACGTTCGCGAAGGTAGGCAGGACGTGGAGACGTAGCGCGCTGCCGTTGCGCTCGCGGGTGGTCGCCGCGTAGTTGCGCTCCTTGAACCAGGCGTCGGCGTAGACCCCGAAGAGGACCTTGTCGTCCGGGTTCTTCCACCGGCCGTCGAGGATCTCCGCTTCCTTGCGGACGAGCCACCGATCAGCGTCGGTCTGAGTGGGGAAGGTCGCCGGAGCCGAACGCAGCAGACCATCCGGGCCGGGATACCGGGCCTGAAAGCGGCCGGACGGCAGCTTGCGGACCGAACCGAAGCGGCGGCGTTTGCCCTTCTGGTTCGCCATCACGCCACCGCCCCGAAGCGCCGCAGACTCGTGACGATCGGCTGGACGGTGTGGGCCGCTATGAAGTCGGCCAAGGCGTTCTCAGGGATGCGGACATGCCTCCCCACCTTCACGAACACGATCCGCCGTTCGGCGATCAGGCGCCGCGGGAAACGCGCAGTTGTACCGAGGAGTTGAGCGGCCTCCTCCACCGTGAGCAGTCGGTCAGTCATGCGGCCATGTCTCCTTCCAGGGCGAGGGCTTCGCGGGCGGTTTCTCGGTTGTGTTGCAGGTCTTTGGCGATAGAGGCGGCGAGGACGGATTCGCCGGGGCTGTGGCCTTGTCCGGCGTACTGCCAGTCGGTGAGGACGAGGACGGTCGGGTCCTGGTCCGGGTCGGGCAGGCCGAGTTCTTCGCGCTGCTGGGCTGCGCGGTAGTCGGCGCGGATCTGGCGGAGTGCGCCGAGGGTGGTGGAGTAGCGGCGGGACTTGGTGGAGAAGTGGCCGCGGAAGCCGAGCATGTGTGCCCAGGCCCGCAGTCGCCGATCCGGGTAGAGCGGGTCGAGGTCGAAGCAGGCTTCGATGAGGCGGCGCGGGTGGTCGGGTACGTCGAGGAGGGCCAGGGCCTCGCGGTTGCCGATGCGGCGGTCGATGGTGCCGGTCGTTTCGGCGGCTTTGGTCGCGTACTTGGCGACGTAGGAGGCGACAGCCCGTTCGGTGATGTCGGTCCCGGCGTCGAAGGCGCGGATGGGGCGGATGTCGAGCTGGGTGCCCCAGCGCAGTGGGCGGGCGGGTTGGCCGGCGGCGGCCGGGACGGTGATAGTCGTGTACGCGTGCACGGCGGCGGCGCGGATGGAGTCGCTGAGCAGCTGCACGGAAGCCCAGGAGGGCGGCGGGCTGTCGGGTCCGTCGGGGCCGTCGAGGCGAATGACGGCATGGAAGTGGACGGCGCCGCGCTTCTGGAACTCGGCGACCTTGCCGTACGAGACCCGTACCGCTTCTTTGAGTTCGCGTTGGGTGAGGCCGGCGCGGGCGGCGATCTCGCGGCGGAGGCGGTTGGCGAAGCGTTGCCAGAGGTCCCCGGCGTGGTTGTTGAAGAGGACCGCGCCCGCGTAGTCGTACGTGTCGGGGTCGAGCGGGGTGCCGAGGGCATCGTCATCCGGCCTGTGGGTGGTGCCGCAGCGGCAGCGGCCGGAGTCGGGACGGT
Organism: Streptomyces sp. 840.1; assembly: GCF_003751445.1. Taxonomy (NCBI): domain Bacteria; kingdom Bacillati; phylum Actinomycetota; class Actinomycetes; order Kitasatosporales; family Streptomycetaceae; genus Streptomyces; species Streptomyces sp. 840.1. The sequence continues at coordinate 4,110,918 of NZ_RJUU01000001.1, forward strand.
TGTGGACCGGGCCGAAGGACGGGGCTGTGAGCGTGGCGAAGACGCGGGGATGGTCGCGGACGGTGGCAGGGACGTCTTTGTCCTGGTCGCCCGCGAGTCCGGCGCGGATCAGGTGGTAGGTGTCGGCGGAGTAGGTCCAGGCGCAGGCAGGGCAGCGTGAGGCGCGGCGGTTGCCGCAGGCGATGCGGAGCCGTCCTCCGGGCTCGGTGCTGGTGGAGTAGCGGTGCATGGTCTGGCCGGTGGTCCTGTCCTTGGTGAGGGTCCAGCCGGAGAGGTGGATGGGGTTGGAGCAGCCGCCGGTGCGGCGGATCTGGTCCTGCCAGCGGTCGAAGCCGGTGGACCCGGCCACCTGCAGCAGATCGCCGAGGGTGGCCGGGTCCAGGCTCGCGAGGATCGAGTCCGTCACGCGTGCTCCCGCTGGACAACCGGGGCGCGGGTCGCGGTGCGGGTCGAGCCGGTGCCGCGGCAGAGGTGGCAGGCGACCAGGAGGATGGAGCGGGTGCCGTTGTCGAGGAGCGTGCCGGTGTCGATGGCGACGACGGGGAAGCCGTTGCAGTCCGGGCAGAGACGCGGCGGGGCAGGGCTGTGCTGGGCCATGATGGCGGCCCTTTCGACTGCGGTTGGAAGGCGCCGGACTGTCCGGGCGGCGGCTATGCTTGGCGGCTTGTGCGCCGTCCGGGGTCCGGTCAGCGGTGCTGGTCTGCGGAAGTGATGAGCGAGCGGATGACCAGGGCGCAGATGGCGACGGATGCGCCGGTGATGGCGACCGCGAGGAGCATCGAGACCAGGACCGCGCCGACGACCAGGACGACGGCCGTCCCACCACCCACAAGTCCGACGACGGCGCCGGGCGTGAGCTGGACGGTGGGCCTGGCCGCAGTGGTCGGGACAGCCAGCGGGGCAGGGCTCGGCGGGGTGTGCTGGACCACGGCTGTCGGCTCGACGACGGTCGGTCGGGTGATGAGGCCGGTGGGCTGGGGCATGGTCGGAACCTTGGGCTTGAACATGGTGGATCTCCCTTCGCGGCGGGTGATTACTTGACGGCGGTGTCGATGGCGGGGGCAAGGAGGCTGTCGGCGAGGAGGTAGCCGCCGAGCAGGAGAACGGCGACGAGCCACAGGGGCGGGCGGATGAGCTTGATGCCGAGCCAGCCGACGATGATCAGGGCGAACCAGAGCGGGACATCCACGGGGCCGTTCTCCTATCGGGCGGTGCAGCGGTGGGTGCGGGCAGCCAGCTGGGCGGCGCTCTGGCTGGAGTAGTCGGCGGACCAGCCGCAGCGGTCGGCGCTGCAGACGGCGGCGTGCTTGGTCTGGCCGCGGTGGTCGCGGTGGGAGCCGATCTGCACGGGGCCGATCCGCATCACGGAGTGGAAGTGGTCACGAGCGGGCATGGCGGTGGTTCTCCCGTCAGGTCAGGCGAGTTGGGCGGCGATGGTCTCGGCGAGCTGTGGCGGGACGCCGAGCCGGGCGCGCAAGGTGTCGGTGTCGATCGGGGCGCCGGTGCGGGCGTGGTGGTCGGCGGCGAGCTTGCGGGCGTGGTCGACCAGCGCGGCCGGGACCGGCGGACCGGCGGGGGTGAGTGCCGGGGTGTTCTCGGCAGCGGCGGCGATCGGCTCGGGCTCGGGCGCCGGATCGGGGGCGGATTCCCGCTCGACTTCTGTCGCGGAATGCGGGACTGCGGGTGCCGGCGGAACGGGCTCCGGCTCCTCGGCGGAGTGCGAGTGGGCAAGGAGGGTGCCGCCGAGGAAGGCGAGCGCGGGCCATCCCGCGATGCCGAACCGCAGCCAGGCCGGCGGGTGGGTGAGGTCGAGGAATCCGGCGGTCGCGACGTTGGCACCCAGCGAGGCGAACAGCGCGATGAGGAACCAGCACCAGGCCAGCCGGGACGGGCCCTCGCTGCGCAGGCGTCGCCACGCGGCGACCAAGAGCAGGTCCACCGAGATCGGGTAGGCCCAGGCCTTCCAGCCGTCCTGCCCAGCGGCGTCGGCGAGGTCGTGCAGGTGGGCGAAGGACAGGGCACCGGCGATGACGGCCTGGACCAGGACGGCGTCCACGCGGAAGGCGGGGCGGGCCATCAGACGCCCCCGGGGTGGTCGGTGTCGCCGATGGGGTCGTAGCCGGGCGGGAACATCCCCGGCGGAGGCTCCGGAAGCGACACGGCCAGGGACGGACCAATGGAGTCGATGAACGTGTCGTCGGCACCCGGCATTTCGGCGTACAGGGCCAGAGCGCCGAGCATCAGGACGGTGCGGTGGAAGTCCTCGATGTGCTCACACATGGGAGTCGGTCTCCCTTCCTTCAGGCATGGAGCGGGTAGGGACCTGGCGCGATGCGGTCGCGCCGACCGGGGGTGCGGGAGGACTCAGGCCGTGGCGGGGGTGGCCTTGGCGAGCGGCTCGGAGGCCGGGGCCAGGGAACCGACCATGGGGCGGAAGGCCGCGAGGACGGGCAGGGCCGGGGTGCGGTCGGCGTGCCGGTTGCAGATGTTCACGGCCTGGCGCAGCGAGGTGTGCGGGGCGCGGATGCGGGCCCAGCCGCCGGAGGAGTCGCCGGTGACGGCGATGCCGGGTGTCTCGGTGGGGATCTGGATTGCGGCCAGGACGGCGTCCGGGGCTATGTCGCCGAAGGCCATGTTGGCGGAGGACTCGTCATTGACGCGGTGGGCGGTGCGGCCGGTGAGCTGGGCGCGGAGCATGGTGATGCCCTTGCCGAGTTCGGAGCCGAAGCGCTGTCCGCAGATCTCCAGGTAGATCCCGGCAGCGCGGCCGAGCTGGGCGAGGCGGACCAGGGCGGTGATGATCCGGTCGCGGCGCTTCTCTTCGTCCTTGGACGCGAACAGGGCGAGTTCGGCGACCTCGTCCACCAGGACCACGATTGGCACCGGGCGCAGGTGTTCGGGCAGGTCCCAGATGTCAGCGGCTATTGCCGCGTCCGGCACGTTCACCGTGATCCGCTGTTCAGCCCGGATCAGTTGGTAGACGTTCTCCATGTGTGTGACGAGAGCTTCGAGGAGCTCAAGGGCGGTGTCAGGGTTGTCGGCAAGGGCGCTGAACCTGCGTGCTAGCGGGAAGAGTTCGACCCCTTGCTTGCAGTCGATTCCGACCAGTGCGACGTCCATGGGCGCGAGGCCGGCCACCAGGTTGCGCTGGTAGACGGACTTCCCCGACTCGGTGGCGCCGAGGGTGAGCCCGTGCGGAACGCTGCGGTAGTCGCGGTAGTGGACGGCCCCGTCCTCGCGCAGGGCGACCGGAACCCGCATAGGTGCAGGATCGGTCTTGGCTGGCATCTGCACCCGCTTGAGCACGTCGTATCCGGTCATCCGCACTTCGACGACGCCGGAGCGCAGTTCGCGAGAGGTCACGCCGTACATGCCGAAGGAGTGGCGCAGCCGGTCCGAGGCGGCGGAGACGTCGAACGCGTCCTGTCCGGGGCGGAGCTTGAGGCGTAGCACCAGGCCGGTGCGTGTGGGGTGGACGCGCAGGATGCGCGGGGCGCGGGACTCCGGCACAGGCCGGTTCGCGATCCGGGCAAGGGCCAGACGCCAGCGGGAGGGCGGGACGGTCAGCCCGCACGCGTCCATCACGGAGACGTAGCGGACCAAGACCCGTAGAGCGGCTAAGACAGCGCCGAAGGCCAGCCAGTACCAGGCGGGGCGCCGCCACCGCAGGATCACTGCGGCAGCGACAACCAGCACCAGGGCGACCGTGAAGCCGGTCATGATCAGGCCGCCTTCGACTGCGATGCAGCGGCGGCGAGCGAGGTGACAGCGACCGCGCGGAACGCGATCCCGTGTTTCTTCTGTCCGTTGAACTCGTTCTCCCACGCCGAAGCGACCAGGCCGGTCAGCGCGACCGGGGTGCCCATGGCCAGGTCCTCGGAGACGCCGGGCTGGGGAACGGTGAGCTTGAGGATCTCCACCTCATCCGGCGTGGAGAACATGACCTCCACCGTCATCAGCGTCACGCCGTCCTTGTCCAGCGCGATCTCACCGGTACGGCGGTCCTTGACCTTCGGCTGAGGGGCCTTGGCGACCATCACGGTCGCGTTCGTGGTGTCGACGGGAATCTGACGCACAGCAGATCACTCCTCTGTAGGTGCTGAACTCCATCACTCATGTATATGAGTAACATGAAGAAGAGTGCATCACTCCTGTACATGAGTCAACCCGCTACGAAGAGGAAATCGCAGCGGGCTGGGGTGAGTTGAGCGGACGTCAGTCGGTGGCAGGGATCCTGTAGCTGAAGACGAACTGGTCAGCGGCCATGAGGGTGTCGCAGACCTCGACCACACGACCCTCCTCGGTCACGGCATCTCGGATGAGGTGAATGACCGGGGCGCCGGGGCTCAGCGCGAGTTCGGAGGACTCCGCCTTCGAGGCCGGCCGCGCCTGGAGGGTCTCGACGAACTCCGCGAAGACATGGCCGTCGTCTTCAAGCCGGGCGTAGATCCCACCGGGCCCGGGGTTCTCGGAGAACAGCTCCGGGATGTCCTTCACAACGCCCCACGGTAGGTAGGACGTTGCAGTCTCGACCGGAGTGCCGTTGCGGAAGTAGAGGCGGCGGCGGGCCAGCACCTTGGCTCCGGGGTCCACACCGAGACGTTCCGCGATGTCAGCGGGTGCATCGGCTGGGCCGATGAACAGCACGCTCACCTTGGCGGTCGCGCCGGCCTGCTCCGACTCCGCCAGGTACGCGGCCTTGCCACCCTTGCGATGCGAGCGCCGGAACCGATCGGAAGACCGATGACGCACCGGGGGTCGGGCCTTCACCAAAGACCCCTTGCCATGCCGGGTCTCCACCAGGCCGCTCGCACGGACCTCCACCATGGCCTTACGGATCGTCCCGCCGGAGACGCCGTAGCGGTCCACCAGCTCGGACTCACTGGGCACCATGTCGCCAGGCTTGAGGACACCGGCCCGGATCTGCTGAACGATCTCCTCGGCGATCTGAACGTACCGAGGTACGGCCCTGTCACCTCCTACTGCTGTTCCCATCGACCTACTCACTCTCCTATGCTCCTGTACATGAGTAACAGCGCCCAGGAAGCTCCGTCAACGCCGAAGCACAGTGTGTCCGTGGCGGGGGCTGTCGTGCGCGAGGACGGCCGGCTCCTAGCGATCTGCCGAGCGGACAACGGGACATGGGAACTGCCGGGCGGAGTCCTGGAGTTGGACGAGTCCCCGCAGCAGGGCGTCAGCCGCGAGGTCTGGGAAGAGACCGGCATCCGCGTCGAGGTCGACGAGCTCACGGGCGTCTACAAGAACACGACCCGGGGCATCGTTGCCATGGTCTTCCGGTGCAAGCCCTCCGGGGGCACCGAGCGCACATCAACCGAATCAACCGCGGTCGACTGGCTCACCCCGGAGCAGATCACCGAGCGCATGTCCGAGGTCTACGCAATCCGCCTGCTCGATGCCCTGGACGGGGCCGGCCCGCACGTGCGGAGCCACGACGGCCATCGGCTGAACAAGACACAGTGACGGCTCCAGGCCCTCACGAGAGGATGAGCCGTGGCGAAGCTCTACCCCTCGTCCAGCGCCTCCTGGGCGGCGACATTGCCAGCGAAGCGGAAGGCGACGAGATCCTGGACGCCCTGCACCGCGGACTCGCATGCCCCCACATCAGCGAGTACATCTACTGGGACTTCGATCCCGACCTAAGCGCGGACAGGGTCATCGATCGAGCGTTGGCCTACAAGCCGTTCGCACTCTGACCAAAGCAGCGCGGTAAGACTTTCTCTACTTCATCAAGACCCGCGCACGGCGCGGGCGCGCGCCGCCTCAGCGGCGCGGCCTGCCTCCTGTCTCCGCCCCGGCTGGCCGCGCCCGGCGGCGCGCTAGCGAGCTGCGGGCATGAAGCGGGAGACACCCTCTGTGGCTGGGGCGGCCGGCTCCACGGCTTTAGGCAGCCACTTTGGGGCGAGCCTCTAAGATCATGGCCCCAACGTCGTGCTTCAACGGGCAGGTCCACAGACTGCCCGACTCGCCGGGAGCTTAAGGGGCCATGATCACTCGCCCCAAAGCAGCTCCAGCCCAAAGCCGCTCCACCGACCTTGCATTGAGGCGGGCCGTAGCGGGGCCTCATCCCTGGGGCCAGCGGTGCACACTTGGTTCGGGATCTTGTCGCAAAGAGGCCACCTGTCGTCGCCCTCCGTGACAAACTGCCCCATCGGAAACCCTAGTTATCCGCCTACCGACCCTCTCTGGGTCACGGCTGCGCCAAGTGCGACCTCGCACGGACTCAGGTGTATGTCAGGAGCGATCGTGAGCGTAGTGCAGCCACCACAGCCTCAAAAACAGGCGCAGCCGCCCACCGTAACCAGGGTGGAGGTCAAAAACTTTCGCCTTCTGCGGAACGTGAGCGTCACCTTCGATGAAGACGTAACCGTATGCGTGGGCAGGAACAACACAGGCAAAACTTCCCTCGCTGAGGTACTCAGCAGATTCTTGCGCCCAGGCGATCTGAGCCTGAGGCTGGAGGATTTCTCTGCAGAGTCGTACTTCGAATTCGCCGACGCATATCGCAAATTCTCCGCTGACGACGAGGCCGGCGCCAGGAAACTTCTACCTGAGATTTCGGTAAAGATTCTTCTTGAATACGATAGCGAATTGGGGGAGTACGGTAATCTAGGCCCCCTCATCGTCGACCTTGACCCGGATTGCACTCAGGCCATCGTCACCGTGCGATACGCGCTCAAACCCGGATCGATGAGGGACTTCTTTCGCGATGCGCCAGAAACGCTGACAGGAGAATGGGGAGAGTCCCTCCTGCTATCCCTTGTTGGTCCTCGAATTCCGCACCTCTACGAACGCATCGTGCTCGCCATCGATCCGACCGATGATTCCAATTTTCGGGAAATTTCGATGACAGACGTCGCAAAAGCGATCAAGGTGGATTTCGTTAAGGCGCAGCGCGGATTGGACGATGAAAAGGATCGCCCTAAAGACCAGATCGGCAAAATCCTTGAGTCTCTATTCATGGTAGCTGCCAAAGCCGACGATGGATCCATCCTTAAGGAATTTGCCGACGGCACAGAAAAGGCCTTGGAGGAAATTGTCGAGAGGCTAAATGCGCATTTGCAGGAGATGTACAGAAAAATGGCTCCGACCGTCTCTGAATTCGGGTATCCAGGGCTAGGGAATAGAGATTTCTCGACACGAACCACGCTGGATTCGAAACGCCTACTGTCGAACTTCACCAGCATCAACTACCCGGGGTCGGCTGGTGTGGAGCTGCCCGAGTCCTACAGTGGTCTTGGCTCACGGAACCTCCTGCTAATTCTCCTGACCCTTTTCAGCTACTATCGTGAATACTCGGCTCAGGGAAATAGGCCGTCCGTTCATTTGGTCTTCATCGAGGAACCCGAAGCGCACCTCCACCCCCAAATGCAAGAAATATTCATTCACCAACTGGGAGTGTTCAAGGAGAAGTTCCCTGGCACCGACGGTCAAGGGGAAATCTGGAACGCACAGTTCCTGGTGACGACCCATTCTGCGCACATTGCCAACCGAGCTGGCTTTTCCGCAATTCGATATTTCCGGTTGGCCGAAGGCGCCGCCCAACACGAGGCCATTAGCTCAACGGTCCTGAACCTTGCCGAGGCCCCAGGAGTTGACAAGGAGTTCTTGCATAAATATCTAACACTTACTCGCGCTGACCTATTTTTCGCGGACAAGGCCATCCTCATTGAAGGCACCACGGAGCGTATCTTCATTCCTGCGGCGATTGCCGCATTCGACGAGAGTAGGCAGAGGGAGGGCGGAGCTGGTCTTTCGAGTCAATACGTGAGCGTCATGGAAGTGGGTGGTGCGCACGCACACATCTTCTACCCGTTTCTTGACTTTCTTGGATTGCAGACTCTAGTCATTACTGACTTGGACCCGGCGAAAATGGGGTCTAAGTCGAAGCGTCTAGAAGCTTGCTGTGTTCATGATGGAACAGCGACGACCAACCAAGCCATCAAGAAATGGTTCGGAGACAAAGAACTGTCACCAGCCGATCTGCTAAAGGATGCCCAACACGGCATTCCAGTATCCGGCAGGCGAGGTCTCGCCTATCAAATTCCGGAGAGCAACATCTCTGACCCGTGTGGGCGTACATTTGAGGACGCATTCATCCTTGCCAACCCAGAATTGTTCGACCTAAGTGACAGCGGAAATAGAGCAACTGGTCAGCGAGAGCTTGATGCTAGAGAGGAGGCAAAGAAGTACAAGAAGAGTGATTTCGCTCTAACCTTCGCCATCGAGCAGCAGGAATGGAGGATTCCGCGTTACATCGCGCGAGGACTCGATTGGCTTCTCGACCAAACGCCGCCGGTAGAGGGTGGTGAGGGGACGCTACCCGATAGCCAGAACCCTTCGAGCGGCCAGGTGGTTGTGCGATGAGCCAAACGGGTGCCCGGGTCGGAACCGCCGAGGAGGAAAGCCGAGATACGCTGGGTAAAATCCTTGCCGCGCTGAGTGACGGGCAAAATTTCAAAATGGAGGCCGGCGCGGGAGCGGGAAAAACACACTCTCTAATTGACACCCTTCAGCATATTCTGCGAGTTCGGGCTAGATACCTTCCGCGCGAAGGGCAGCGCGTCGCCTGTATCACGTACACGAACGTTGCTCGAAACGAGATCATACGTCGCACCGACGATAGTCCTCACATCTTCGCCGAGACCATTCATGGATTTCTTTGGGAAGCCCTCTCTCCATTCAGAAAGTCTCTGCTGCGCGAAGTGCACAAGCTGCCTGGTTGGGGTTCACTCTTGGAAGACCAGGATTCCTTGGAGGACTTCAGCGTATCCTACGATCTCGGCTTTCGCGGAATCCACGAAAACGGCATTCGACTTCATCACGATGACATTCCCGCGCTGGCTATCAAGCTTTTCCCTAACCTGAAGTTTCGGAGACTCATAGCCGACAGGTTTCCAATCATCCTCGTTGACGCATATCAGGATACTCCCTCGGGCTTGGCTGAAGCGATGATTGGAGACGCTTCAAACTCGCGGTCTGGATCGGCTTACGGTTTTTTCGGTGACCATTGGCAGCAGATCTATGACAAGACTTGCGGCTCTATCGATGATCTACCGGTGAAACTGATCCAGAAACGCGCAAACTGGAGATCGAGTCAGGCTGTCGTCCACCTCCTTAATGGCATGCGCCCAGAATTGCCTCAAGCTGCTGTAAGCAACGCCCACATCGGAGCTGTAACCGTCTACCATACAAACAGCTGGGCGGGGACTCGGGGCACTCACTCAAAGAAGGGGCAGATTCCGGACGACGTCCTGAAGGCAACCCTTCGCTGGACCGTTGAAGATGCGCAACGCCGGCAGCAAAGAGATGGTGCGGAGCGTGATTCAAAAGTGCTTATGCTAACTCACTCCTCTATTGCTTCTGAATTGGGATTTGCCAATATCAACCGCTCATTCCGCCGCAACGAGGACTTCGTGCGAAAGAACGATGACGTCGTGGCCTTTCTGCTGGATGTCATTGAGCCCTGCTGCGACTACTTCGATAACAAGCAATACGGCCCAATGTTCGACCTGCTGAAGCGGTCCCGACCACGCATGACGAGACGCAGCGACAAGACTGCGTGGACGGGCCTATTTGGCACGATCAATTCAGCCCGGAGCACGGGAACTGTCGGAGATGTCATGGACATTCTCTTGGAACAGAATTGCTTCGCTCTCCCACAAGCGGTTACTAACAGACATCGCAAGTGGGAGCTTGCTTGCAAGGATTTGGAGGACGGCGAGGGGATTGTCGAACCGCGAAGTCTGGCGAACTACGAAAAGTTTAGGAGCGTCAGCTATCGCGAGGTCCTGGCACTGCGCGAGTACGTTGAAGAGAACACTCCCTTTTCAACTCAGCACGGTGTCAAGGGGGCTGAATACCCTCATGTACTAGCCGTATTTGGCGGCGGTTGGACTCAGTACAATTTTCCAGAGATGCTGGCAAATTTCACCCAACGAGACTCCCTGAGTCCGGGGAGCAGGAAGCGGTTTGAAAAGTCGCGCAACCTATTTTACGTAGCATGCTCACGAGCTAAAGAGGACCTAGTCCTATTGTTTACGACTGAGTTGTCCGACGATGCTCTGGAGACACTCAAGGCGTGGGTAGGCGACGCCAACATTAGAGATATTCAATATTCTCCAGAAGGAGCCCCCCTTAGCTCTCGGCGAGGACTTTCCCCTGATGCGGCAAGCACATAAAGTCAAAAATTTCGGCACATTCTCTTAATATCCGTGTGTGCTTGCGGACAAAGTACCTACTGGCGCAAGTTGCGGTGCGTAGTGATCTCGTTCAGGATTCAGGTGCAGGCGTTCCGCGCTTTGACGTGGAGAGGGTAGGAGTGGACAGGCCGGCGGCAGCGAAGCAGCCCTGAAGCTGACCGAAACGCCGTGCCGCAAGACCCTATTTAGAGAAGCCCCAGAGTGGGTCTGGGGCTTCTCGCCGCCGCTAGGGGGGCCGCATCCCTCATCAGCCAAGGGCTGCGGCCTCGGGGCCTTTCAATGCGCCGGCACGAGTTTCCTGAGCTTAGGTCAGGTGGTGACCGTGGCTCTCCGCTACGCGCAGCGTGTCACGCAAGGCCCCAGGGTTCTGCCGCAAGAGTGCGTAGCTCTAAGGGGAGCAACTCACGAGATCCTCTTCACGCGGTCTCCGCGCCGTTGCCCGCGAGGCGACGCTTCAACCGCAAGCAGTGCTCGTTAGTGGACTCTCTTTGGAGCCCTTCAGTCACCCAGCGGTCAGCGGCATCGGTGTCCTGGTCATCGTGCATGCACAGCCAAGCAAGGCGGGATAGGTCGGTCGCATCGCCTTCGGTGTGCCGATCTTCGAGGAGCTCGCGCAGTCTCCGCACTATGTGACGTCGCTCGTCTGCATCCAGCACGATCTCTCTGCGACTCAGTAGTCCGTTGAGCCGGGAAGCAGCGGAACTTAGGTCGTGGAACGGTGGTTCGGTGAGTTCCGCTAGCCGTAGCCGGGCATTCATTTCTGCCAAATGATCATCCGTTGCGCGGTAAAGCGTGATAAGCAGGCTCCATCCGTACTGGTCATCGGGACAATTTTCCAAGTAGCGGTTGACGGATCGAATTGCAGTAAGATTGTCAGACATCTGATTGCGTTGGAATTCTGCTAGCGTCAGCCACGCTTTTGGGTAACCCGTTGCCATGTATTCGATGACAGATAGTTCTTGGCCGATGTCTTTTCCGGCCTCCATCTGCTTCGCGGCCGACCTGGCCAATCGGTCGATTCGTGAGGCAAGTCCATGAGCGGCATCAGTTGTCGGACCAAAACCCTGAATTAGCTTGAGGTCGGAGTTAACGGCAATCCTTGCTGGGCTCGTCACAAGCTTTTTCTTGCCGAATAGCGAAGCCGCGAGCGGCACGGAGAGAAACTCCTCATCTCCCGTTCCCTGCGATGACACCACCTCGACTAGAGACCGCTTTTCCAGCTCGCTTATGGCTCCCTCTACGTCGAGACGATCGTTTTCTGGTCGCAGCAGGACGGCCTCAAGTCCTAGGCGAGGAACCAATGAGCGCCAACCGCATAGTGTGAGGAACACTCTCTGAGCTGCTGAGGAAAGTGACGCAAAGGAGCGCTCGAATAGTGCGTCGAGCATGGCGTCCTTGGCTGCGATGACTCTTTTGACAGCAACCCTGCGCCCCTCTTCTGCTATCTCACCCAGCAACACTTTTGTGATGTAGGGGTGCCCGTCCGACTCTCGGAAAAGCGACTCCTCGTAATCATCGTCGATAAGGGGAGAGATGCCCAGTCTGCCAGCGATGGTTGCGACTAGCTGGGAATATTCACTGCGTCGCATTCCGCCGACTTCAATCGGATAGTCGGCCTTGAAATCGCGCGTTCGAGTAGTGATTAGGACCTTATTTGGGAGCCTTACTGAATTACTGACAAATTGATACAGCTCGGCTTGTTCTCGCACGGTCTCGAAGTTGTCGAACACGAATATGAAAGGCCCCTCGTTTGTGCTCCCGGAAAGGCAATCGGCAAAATAGGTCCGGGATTCCTTTGGTTTTCGCGCTGATGAATTAGCCATCAGTTGGGAGAAGTCCATCGCTATGTCGTCTGTAGAAAGAACGTCGGGACGTACTACTTTGGGCCCTTCAGGTAGTAGGTCAATGTCCCTGGCGCTGAACCAGACGATACCGAAGAACTCGTCCATATGGGCTATTTTGTGCAGTACCTCGAGGGCGAGTGATGTTTTGCCTACGCCGCCCCGGCCCTGGAGGGTGATGACTGGGTAGCGGTCGTCGCAGAGGCGTTCAGTGAGCTGATGCTCAAGTTCAGCGCGTTGCACGTAGTGCTCGGGAAGGGGTGGCATATTGCTAAATAGATTTCCCACATATGCCATGTCGGGTTGGGCTGCAGTCTCGCTACGCGGCTGCGCTTCTACCGGTAGGAGGTAGGGACTTCCGTCCCCGGGACGTCTCTCGTCGCTGATGTAAGAGAGAGTTTCGTACTTCCCATTCCGGAAGTTTCCGTTAGGCAAGAAGAAGTCTGTGAGATCAGGGTCAGTGAAAAGCAGCTCGCAGGCTCGTGGGCCGCCAAGATCGACGTAAGTGCCGTCGGGAAGGCTGTGCTCGCTTTCGCGCGCCAAGTGCGCGAAGTTCTCCTGGCCGTTCCCGAAGGGACTGATGCGATATCTGCCGGACAGGTTGCGCCGTAGGTGCACCCATGAGCGGCCGAAGGCCGGTGCATTGGTGATGATCTCATTGAGCGATTGCGCCAGTTGAGGGCAAATGGTGGAGAGCGCAGCCCCACGGGGCGCGCCATGACCGCGAGTTCGGTTTCGCAGCCAGCTGAAGTCATGGGCCCACCTGCGGAAGCTCACCTTTTTTCCGGACGTATCCTCGTAATTCGCGTCCAGGCAGATGCACACGGCGTTAAGAGCGTCGACTGCCTTGCGTTGCCAACTTTCGCTGTCCGGACCAAAGGGGATGGTGATTGCTCGCTGTGAATCCCGGCCGGCGGGAACGAAGTGTTGACTGGCTGGACCGGATGCCAGTTGATCTAGCAGCTCGGCCCATTTTCCGATGCTGTCGGCCCTGACTAGTTCTGAGACGGCTGCGTAGCGGTGGCGCTCTCGGTCTATCTGAAGTGCGGCAAGTAGCTCCACGGCCAGCACTTTGATGAGCAACTCGCCGAGGTACAGGAGATCGAAGAAGTATGCTGTATCCGATTCCTCCCGCGCCAGATTTGCCCGCTCGAGCATGCGGTTGACGGGAAGAAACGTTGTTTTACCCATAGGTCCCCCTGCTTCACCGCGTCCACGACCCGGTAGGAGGCTCAGCGCACCCACCGTGTCCCCCCGGACGCCTGCTGGACCCTCATCCTATGCGTCCAGAGGCGCCGTGCTAAGTGGTGGACATTGGCGTGCCGCTACGAGTGTCGCTTGGTTCGGCGAACGAACGCCAGCTCTGCCGATCGCTGTTGAGGCGATCGAGAGGTTGTGATCTTCGTCTATGACCCCGATGCCGCAGCTCTGTTCCAACCGATGAAGCCTGGGTTGAGTTCGCTACCGCTTCGGCTAGCACGCTTCGTGCTGCGCTATGGGAAGTCTGCTGTCGAAGTAGTCAACCGCAACGACTGTAGGGCGTGGGAAGAGTCCGGCGCTAAGGCCGCCGTCGGCAAGACCATGACGATCGCCGACGGCGGCTATTCGGGCACCGGGCTCGTGATGCTCCGCCGCCGCAGAGGCGAGGAGCTGTCCGACTGGAAGCAGGCCCACAACAAGTCCCAAAACGGGTCCGCGCCCGCGTCGAGCACGTCTTCGCCCGCGTGAAGATCTGGAGAATCCTCCGCGACCGCCGCCTCAAGGGCGACGGCGTCCACCACGCCATGCTTTGACTCGCCCGCCTTCACAATCTCAACCTCGCCAGGTGGGCAAGCGGTCGCACTCGCTACCGACCACGTCCACACGCCTCAGAGATCATTTACGGGACAGGTCTTAGCCGAAGGCTGCTGCCGGGAGCCGTGGGTGCTCGTCTCCTTCATGGGGCGGAACCGGCGTCAGTAGGCGGTGGCCGCGGCTTGTTGCCACGCGGAGCACCTCGTGGAGGGCTTCAGTCAGAGTCGTTGCCAGGTGGCGCAGCTCCTCCGGCTCGGCGTCTTTGTCTCCGAGTGCTTCGGCTGCCTCCTCCAGGAGCTCGTTTGCCATGCCGAGTTGGACCGCTTCGATGTTGTCTGCCAGACGGGACAGGTGGCTGCCTTGACTGTCGGCGCTCAGGTAGCAGGGCTTGCCGTTGGGGTCCGTCCAAGGCAGGAGGCGGAGCTCGTTCTGGGGTGTCATCCTTCCTGTCCTTTCGCGTTGGCTGTGTGGTGCGTGATGAAGAGCGCTTCGGCGCGGTCGCCGGGGAGGAACAGGAGGGCAGCCTCGACCACGCGCCCGGTGTTGTCGATCGACACGCGCGTGATCGAGAGGACGGCCAGTGTTGAGCTGATTCGAAGGGATGACGCTTCCTCCGGGGTTGGGGGGCGCGCCCGGATCTGATCTCGGGATTCCTCTACGCCGGATCTACGCCAAGGTAGCTGGGCCGATGCCAGGTCGCGAGGGACGTAGATGCGAGCCAGGCTGTGCGGCCTCTCCCCCTGGTGGGTGAGGCAGAGGAACTCCGTCAGCGGGGTGCGCGAGGGGACTCCGAGCAGGGAGATCAGGTCTCCGCGAGCTAGGAGGTTGGTGGTGCGGATCGTGACGCGGAGGTCTGCGTCCGAGGTGAGGCGGCCTCTTGTGTACGTGAGTCTGCGGAGGGGGTGACGGACAAAGTTGCCCTTGCCATGGACCTTCTCGATCAGGCCCTCGGCCTGGAGGAGTGCAAGGGCGTTGCGCAGGGTCGTTGTGCTGACCTTGTACTGGGCGGCGAGACTCGGTTCCGAGGGGAGGCGTTCGCCGGCCTTGAGGCGGCCGGTGGTGATCTGCGTTCGGAGGCCGTCGGCGATGGTGTGCCGGAGGGGCAGCACGGAGTCCATCACCACCTTTTGAGCACGCGTACGGCGATCAGGCGCGTACGGGTGTGCATCGTCAGGAACTCGCCCGACTCGAAAAGGAGGCGCTTGGCGCCGCCGGGGAGTTGGCGGAGGTCTGCTACTCGGCACGGTTGGCCGCCGATCTGGACGACGTCGCCGCGCTGCACGGTGGCCGAGGTGATCTCAACCGGGGAGGCGAGTGCACCACCGGAGGGGAAGCCGTTCATGAGGCGGCCTCCGATGACGTGGCCGGGGAGTGGCAGGGGCAGACGCACGCCTCGTAGATGACAGGGATGTCGATCGGTGCCGTCGTCGGGCACGAGTGCGCGCACTCGTGGTGGGTGCCGATCCGACATGCGCTGGACTGGTAGGGCGTGGCCGCCTCTGCACGGACGCGCGTCATCCGTGGGCCTCCGCCGGCGTGAAGCACGTGTGGGCGAGGAGGTGGTGCGGGACGGGCTTCGAGCACTGCCGTGTGCGCTGCTCGCTGGCCAGGGTGTACGGGCGGGGGAGGACCGTTTCCTCGCCAGGAAGGACGTCCGTGCGGTCTTGGCGCTGTCGAAGGAGCAGCGTTAGCGCCTCGGACGGGTTGGGGTCGATGCATGTCGGGCGGGTGGGCTTTAACGCGTCGCGGTGGCAGGGCTGTTGGGCGTACCGCTCTCTGGTACGCGCGGGGGCGCGACGGATACGGCTGAACACGCTGATCAGCTCCTAACGCTGATGGCCAGGTCCCCGGACAGTGCCCGTCGCGGGTACCTCTTTGCGTACTGCGGCCCATAAGAAGAGGCCGTCCACGTTGCTTGCGACGAGGCCGAATCGATCGGCTGTCGCCACTGCGTCCAGGACCTCCCGCCATGAGTCGGCGGGGAAGTCGTCCGGCACCTCCGCTCTGATCGATGTGCGGTGCGCGTGCCGCATCACGCGCGTGGTCAGTCCGGCAGCGGACAACCGGGCGGCGATGTCCTCGGCGCTCAGTTCGGAAGCGGGCACAGGTATCTCCGTCGCGGAGTGATCACGTTACGTGAAGCTAGTTAACTAGATTAGAGCTAGTGGACTAGATTTTCCATATGCCTGAGCAGCCGCCTTATCTCCGCATCGCGGACGTTCTCCGACGACGGATCGCGGAGCGCGAGTGGACGCCAGGAGACCGGCTGCCCTCACGTGCCCAGATCGGCCAGGAGTGCGGCGTCGGCGAGAACGTCGTCCGTCGGGCGCAGGAGCTGCTGATCTCGCAGGGAGTCCTGGAAGGCCGTGCGGGGTCCGGCACCTATATCGCCGAGCCCCGTCGGCGCGTCCGGGTGGTGCGTTCCTCGGCACGCGAGCACCGGGACGATTCCCCGTTCCGCGCGGACATGCAGGCTGTAGGCAGGCTTGGGGACTGGGAGAGCCGGACCGAGGCCAAGGTCCCGGCGCCGGCGGAGATCGCGGCGCGGCTCGGTGTCGCCGAAGGCGATCTGTGCGTCCGAACCGTTTACGAGTTCCTGGCCGACGGCAAGCCGTTGCAACTGTCGACGAGCTGGGAGCCGTACGACCTCACCGCCGGCACGCTCGTCGTCCTTCCCGAGGGAGGGCCGCACGCCGGGGCAGGCGTCGTGAACCGCATGGCTGCGATCGGCATCACGGTCAGCCATGCCGTCGAGCAGCCGGAACCGCGGCAGGCGACTTCGGAGGAGGCGTCTCTCCTCGGCATCCAGAAGGCCGCTCTTGTCACACACATCAGGCGGACGTACTACAGCGACCAGGGGCGGCCAGTAGAGACGGCTGACATCGTCGTGCCCGCCGCCCTGTGCGAGATCGTTTACGAGATCCCGGTCAGTCGTCACTAGGTTTCGGACGGGCGCCAACTTGGCTGTGTGCCTCAGTTGGCGTCGAACGCCGAGCGGGCTTCAAGGGCCGAGCGGAACGGGGGATGGCCGCGAGCTGTCCGAGGGAGGGTGGGGACCGTGACTGTGAAGAGTGAGCGGGAGCGCTGGGAGTGGATGCCTGGGGTCAGGGTGGGGCCCTTGCGGTTCGGGATGAGTCCGGCCGACGTCGCCGTCGCGCTACAGACCATCGCCCCGCAGGAACAGGTAGGTGGACCGTACTCGCAGGAGAACTTCGCCGACGGGGTGAAGGTCTTTTATGACGACGATGGGGGCGGGCTGGCGTGCGTGTCCTTGGATGCGGTTGCGGGCCCTCAGGCCTTCCTCGCAGATGTGGCGCTGGCCGGCCGCGATCCCGAGCAGGTTCACCAATTCCTCCTGGATCACGCCTCTGAGCACGGAAACTGCCTGCTCTACACGCCCGATGACTCGCTTGCCTTGACCGATCTCGGGTTGCTTCTGCGGGCTCAGCAGGTCAGCGAGGTGCTTTTGTCGCGGCCGCTTTTCGTGATCGAGGAGTGGCTCGAATCGGAGTACTACCGCGACTGTCTCCCGCTGGAAGGCGTCCCGGTCGTGCACGTATGGAACGAGCCTTCGTAGGCGACTCGCGCGTGATTCCGCCGCGGCGTCTCCGGCAGCCCCGGGCCGTCTGTGGGCCGTGCGACGTCCCCCAAGGCCGACAATCAGCGACCGACAGTGACAGTCCAGCTACCGGGGCTCGGCCGGAAGGCCCAGGTCAGGCCCACCCGCCGATACGGGTTTCCGTCAAGAGGTAGCAGTCAGGCAAGATGGGGTGTTTCTTGCTGGCTAGGCACCAGGAGGCAGAGGCTCGTGGCGGTGCCAGATGAGGTAGCGGTCCTCTCGGCGCAGCTCGGCCGAGCCCCATTCGATGCGCATCACGCCTTGGCTCATGGAGCACGCATAGGCGACCAGGACGAGGCGCACGTCCTCTGGTAGGAGGCTGAGGTCAGGGTGCGCCTCCGCTTCATCGGACTCATCGAAGTCCAAGTCGAAGGCCTGCTGCATCGGTTCTGGGCCGTGTCGGCGAATCAGATCTGCGCGGAAGCCGGTAGCGCGGCGTAGGCGCGCGGCCGTGACGGGAACATCCTTCTTCGCGTAGCAATACGGATAGATCAGGTGGTCACGAATGATCATCAGCGTCCGGCTCTGTAGGCGCACCGGCGCAGCATCAGAGAGTGAGGCCAGGCTGACAGCCAGTTCCTCGTACTGGGCAGCGTAGAGCCCGTGTCCATAGGCCTCCAAGGTCTGGGTGTGCACACCCTCGTGACCACTGCGGGCCCTGGCGTGTGCCCGGACCAAGCTGGCTGGGATCAGGTCAGCCAACTGGCCGGCCGTGTCTCCGAAGGTCTTCTGCGCCCACGGTGTCACTGTCCGCATGACCTCTCGCTCCTCCCCCTTGTAGCACTCAGCGCCGAGCGACGTTCAGCGAAACCGTGCTGTGAAGGAGAGGGCACCGCAAGAGGGCATCCGGCGCATAGAGGGGCGCACGGCTCTCCGCAGAGATTGGCGACAGCAAGTGAGCAGATGCCCAGCAGGAGACTGGCTGTCAGACCCCAGTGGGAGGGCACCGTCATGCAGAACGTGCTCTTTGACCTGCCGGACGAGGCTCCGGAACACGCCGTGATCGCTCGCTTCCAGTTGGGCGGCGACGAGTTCGGTGAACCTGACCAGAGGTCGCTGGTCTTTGAAGCCGAGCGGTCCATCGGTGCCGCGGTCGCAGCCGCTGGTGTTGGTGAGGTCGAGGCGATGAGTTCGGCGGGGGAGAGGTTGTGATCTACGCCTATGGTCCTGATGCCGAAGCCTTGTTCCGGGTTATGGAGTCCGGGTTGCACATGCTTCCGTTTCGGCCGGCCCATGTCGTGCTGCGCTATGGCGAGCCCGGTGACGACGTTGTGAGCGAGCGCGTTGAGCTCTAGGCATGCGTGCCAGATGCGTGCCAGATCGAGCGGTCAGTCACGGTCATTTGGGGAACGTCCCGGCGTCAGCAGCTGGTGACAGCCGTCGCAGCGCACAGACAGACTGAGCTGCGGTGATGGCTCAGAGGCCGATGCCAGGCTTACAAAGCAGATGTCGGCAGTTCGAAACTGCCCGCGCCCACCAGTGCAAAGGCCCCCAACCGATCATGGTTGGGGGCCTTTGACGTCTACTTCTGACATCAATGGGTGTGGTTACCCACGGTCGGGACGCTGCCTTTTCAGCATGCGGTCCAGGTGACTCACGGCCTCGCGCTGCGTGTCCTGGACGACGTGTGCATAGATGTTCATCGTGACCGCGATCTGACTGTGCCCGAGGATCTCCATCACGACGCGGGGCGGGACGCAGGCGGCGGTCAGCAGCGTTGCGCACAAAGGCTCTACGGGCAAACGTCTGATGGACGCAGCATTGGCCTACGCCAGAGCGAACGAACTGCATTTGGCCCTTGAGGTCTTGACGAAGGATGCCGCAGCAATCCGCATGTACGAGCGCCTTGGCTGGCAGCGATGAGGCGAGACCATCCACACCTTCGGCGGCGAGCGCTTCGACGCCATCTGCTTCGTTGCGCCAGCCTGACAACGAGAGCTGTTACAGGTTTCTCTACCTCATCAAGGCACCCGGCTGCGCTCCGCTCCGCCGGGCGCGCTTCCCGGCTCTGGCTGCGCCCGCGCTCCTGCCTTCGGCCCGCTCGGCGCTGCCGCCGCCGACGCGCGCCCGCAGTGGATAGGCCCGTGGGGCATGAGACGAGAACCAAGCCCGCGGCTTCACGACGATGCCTCCGGCGGGGGCGCTCAGACTCCGGGATGGACGGGGCACCGTTCGCGAGTGCCGGCCGGAGCGGGGCGAGCGTCGTGAGGCTCCCATCCCGACCACCTTCGACCCAGGCAGAGCCGAGCAGTCGCGGCCCAGGGCGTCAAGGTCGTTCGTACAGTGGCGCGCTCCACCTTGACGCCCTGAACCACGACCGCTCCACGACGTGTGGGTCGAAGGCGGACGGGATGGGAGCTGAGGTGGGTGGTGGGGAAGGGGTGAAGTTTCGTGTGACGCTGAGGATTCTCCGTTAGCGGTCGGAACCAGAGGTCCGCCAAGCGCAGTGGACGATCCCGCCAAGAGTTGCTTCACAACGCTACTGGCATAGTCGCCCATCTGGGGCTTGGTGGCGATGGTTGCGAAGACCCGCGGGCCGCTCGCGCGAGCTGCTAGCCTCTTGATATGACGCTTGAAAATGAAATCGAACAGTATCGTCGCAGGATCGCAACGGATTCCTATCCAATGTCCATTGGTGAGCTGGCAAACCTCTACAAAGATGGTGAGATTGACATTCACCCTGAGTTCCAGAGAATTTTTCGCTGGAGGATTGAACAGAGTAGCCGTCTAATTGAAAGTATTCTCCTTGGAATTCCTCTTCCGAGCATGTTTGTCGCCCAAAATGAGAAGGGTGTCTGGGATGTTGTGGATGGAGTCCAGCGCATGTCTACGATTTTCCAATTCATGGGTATTTTGAAAGATGAGGACGGGAATCTTCACGATCCTCTTGTCTGTACTAAGCCACCTTTTTTGAGTCAACTTGAGGGCTGCGCATATGAGGAGCGTGAAGGTACCCAGAGGAACCTGACTCCTGCCCAAAGGATTGACTTTAAGCGTGCACGCATTGATGTGAAAATCATCAAGCGAGAAAGTGACAATCGAACAAAGTACGATCTGTTTCAGAGGCTTAATTCATTCGGCTCTCTGGCGACGCCGCAAGAGCTTCGGAACTGCCTACTTGTGAGTCTCAGTGATAAGCATTACAAATGGCTTGCGGGCATTTCGCAGGATCGGTCATTTGTTGGAGTCGTTGATTTGCCGGAACGGCTGATCAATGAGCGCTACCACATGGAACTCGCTCTGCGGTTCGTGCTCCTGCGGAAGCTCCCAAGGGAAAGACTTTCCACTGTGGGCAACATCGGAGACTTTTTGACCTCCGAAATCGTCTCCTTGGTCGAATATGATGACCAGCGCCTCGACGAGGAGAGTGAAGCCTTTAGGGCTACCTTCCAGGCGTTGCGTGAGGCCGGTGGAGCCGACGTCTTGAGGCGTTTCAACGCTGCGCGGGAACGATCTGAGGGACCCTTCTCTCTTACGGCGTTTGAGGCGCTTGCTCTAGGTCTGGGGTTCCACCTGCCGGGCGAGTTGCCAAGTTCCGATAAAATTCAGGAAAAGCGATCCCTTCTCTGGTCGGATAGCCGTTTCAGTGCAGGTCACGCTACCGGCGTTAGGGCAGATCAGCGGATGAAGATCACCATCCCGTTCGGACGCCAACTCTTTTCCAGCTAGCGCCGGAGGGGCACGTGGATCTGGAAAGATTTAGCGACAAGGTGCAGCGAGATTTGTCTTTGCGGAAGGTCGAGCTGTCGCGATTCTCTATCCTATTCCAGGAAGGGAAGGATCAGTCCCATCAGGAACTCTTGCATCGTGCTGCCGTAGTGATTTCTTATGCGCACTGGGAGGGATTTGTGAAGGCTGGCAGCGCCTTCTATGTGAAGCACATAAATTCCCGCCAGTTGCCAGTTGGGCGACTTAAGTACCCTTTCCAGGCGGCTTATGTTGCGTCGCGCTTCAAGCAGGCTTCGGCCAGCTCTAAGAATTATTTTCTCGGCGACCTGCTTGACTGTATCGACGCAGACAGAAAGAAGACTTTTTCGGCTAGGCCAGAGAAGTGCTTCGATACTGAGAGTAATCTATCATCCGTTGTATTTAAGGCACTCGTGCAAGGCCTTGGGCTTGATTATTTGGATGAATACGAAACCCGCAATGCTTTCATTGATGAAAAGCTGCTATACGGGCGAAATCAAGTAGCTCACGGAGAACTGGCGAAATTTGATCGTCAAGATGCGGAAGAACGGCTGGATTCGGTTCGATACCTTATCGATCTATTCTCCGATCAGCTATTGAATGCGGCTCGCGATGAGTATTATCTGGCCCAGTGAAATCTAAATGCTGGTCCGGATTTTCCGTGTCGCGGATGGTCGCTACCGCCGTTCTCGTTGGACAGGGATGCTTTGAGTTCTCCCGCGATCCAACGGCTCCGGTGTTCGTACCGCGGTGACATGACATCTAGAACTGACATCAACGATGGCGTACAGAGGCGGTACAGGTCGGCCGTCCAGAACGCCGGCGTCTGGGCTGGTTGCCTGGGAGCGGGATGCCTGAGCGAACTTACAAAGCAGATGTCGGCAGTTCGAAACTGCCCGCGCCCACCAGTGCAAAGGCCCCCAACCGATCATGGTTGGGGGCCTTTGACGTCTACTTCTGACAGCAAAGGGCCTGGTTCCCCGCAGTCGGGACGCTCCTTCGCGGGGCTCGGTCGGCCGGCCGGTGCGGGTGGTGAAGACGTAGCCGGTCTCCTCCGGCTGATCGCCCCCTTCCGGGACAGCCGCAACGCTTGCAAGGCGGTCCACTGTGCGAACCGCATGACCGACCGGCTCACCGGCCCACCTCCGCCGTCCGGTCCGAGCACGGCGCGGTGTCCGCGCAGGCCCGGGGGAACCAGCTGTACGCGGCTCCGCCGGACGGCCTCGCGCGCTGCTCACCCAGGTCGACGTCCAGGCCGGTCGTGAGAGGGTGACCGCACCAGACGCAACGCCAGCCCCGCTGCTGTTGCTCGGTCAGTGAACCGACTGGTGGTAAATCCCTCGCGGTCATGGCGCCCCTGGCTCGTCGACGGTCTGGTGGGACGAGCATGCAGGGCGGAAGAGGGCTCAATGCTCACAAATCTGTGAGCACGTGAACGGATCTACAGACCGACCCATGCGGCCAGAAGTCCGAGGCCGTCCGGCGTGCGCCGCGCGGAGTGAAGGAGGCCGCTCACCGTCTCGCGGGTCCGGGGGTGGTAGCGGGTCTGCTCGGGTGCGGTCCGGCGTGCCTCAACGAGATGGCGCAGAGCGGCATCAGAGTGGCCTGTCTGCATCTCGACGGTGGCGCGGTCGACAAGGAACCGGGCCCGCCGCGAGGTCAACGTAGCCGCCGGCAGCTTCATCGCGCGGGCCTGCCGCAGCGCCTCGTCGAACTGTCGCATCGTGATCGCGGCGCCCATCTCATGAAGCGACACGTTCAGCTGGCCGAACGACAGCCAGTGCACCTCGCGGGCCTCGCCGCCGAGACGGGCGGCCAGGCCACGGGCCGCCGCGATGTGATGTGCGACGGCGTCGCCGTCTCCTGCTCGGGCGGCGACCGCCGACGCGCCGAGGTGCAGCTGCCCGGCGACCGCCAGCGCTTCCCGCGAGGTCTCGTCGGCAACAAGCGCATGCCCGGCTTCGACGAGCCGTCGCCCCAGGTCCTGTCCCGACCGGGCGTGGCCGAGCGCCCGTTTGTAGTGGCGGACAGCGGCCAGGCACGGATCGGAAGCGCGCTCAGCGGCCCAGCCCATCCTGTCCAGGGCCACGATCGCGAGGTCGGGGAAGCCGGTCTTGAGTGCGATGTCGTGGGCCGTGCGGTACGTCGAGGCGAGGGCCTGCCACGTCTGCGTCGTCGGTGCGGTCCGGGCTGCCCGGGTCAGCGCGGAGATGACGGAGGGGAGTTCGCGAGCAGCCGCCCGCAGATGCGTTGCCCGTACCTGCCGGCACAGGCGGTCGGCGTCGGCCACGAGCTCCACGACCGGCCGGTCCGTCATGGGTTCGGGGTCGAGGTCGTACAGGTCGAGGGCCTCACGGATGGGACGTACCAGTGCGACGAGGCGCCCGGACTGCGTGTCGGCCGCACGGAGTGGTTCCCGAAGGCGGGAGGAGGCGATACCCAGGGCGGCGGCCACGGCAGCCACGAAGGCATCCGTGGCCGGGCGGGCTCCGCACTCCACCTGGTTGAGCAGGCTGTAGGAGTACGGGATGCGCGCGGCCAGCTCGCGCTGGCCGAGGCGGGCGAGCTTCCGCTGCTCTCTGATGCGGGCACCCGTGTGATCGCCGTTCGGTGTCGCCATGCCGGCCTCCGTTCCTGACTCGTCATCCGGAACGCTACCCACGCGCTTGAGCGCCCGACCCCGCTTCGCCACCGATTCCACCCGGTTCGGGGGTGGTTGCATGTCCCGGGCCCGACGGGTGGGATGAGGCAATGACGACCCTGTACCTGTTCGGCTCAGCCGCCCCTCCCGTGCTCGAAGTGTCCCAAGTCGTGAAGGACGCCCAGGCCCGCGGCTGGGATGTGTGCCTCGGCCTGACGCCGTCGGCCGCACGGTGGCTGGAGCGGGAACTTCCCGAGCTGGAGAAGGTGACCGGGCACCCGGTGAGGTCCGAGTACAAGATGCCGGGTGAGCCGGACGTGTGGCCGAAGGCGGACGTGATCCTCGTGGCACCGGCCACCTTCAACACGATCAACTCCTGGGCGCTCGGCCTCACGTCGACGTTCGTGGTGGGCGTTGCGGCGGAGGCGATCGGAAAGGCCGTCCCGCTGGTCACGATGCCGTGTGTGAACGCGGCCTACGCGCGGCACCGCGCGCTCGACCGGAGCGTCGGAGATCTGCGGAGCATGGGTGTGCGCGTGCTGTACGGCGAGGGCGGTTTCGTGCCGAACCGGCCGGGCGAGCGGCGGGCCGAGGGGTACCCGTGGGCCCTCGCCCTTGACGCTGCCGACGATGCGCGAAGGCGGCTCCCGCCCCTGCCGTAACCGGGGCCGCATGCTCGTCGTTCCGCGTTGCGCCGGCGGTTGCCGGCTGCGTGCCGGTCCTCGCGTTCGCCAGGTCTGCTGCCGGCGGACGTATGGCGTTGCGGCGGCGTCGTCATGATGCGGATCGGCCCGCGGGGTGCGGTGGATGGGCCCGGTTGCACGGCCCGATGACGCTCGACGGCCGCACCCGGCACGTCAGGGTGCGGTATCCGTCGCGTCGCGGAGTCTGCGCCAGGTGCGTACGACCGAGCCCAGTCCGGCCCGCTTGGTGCGGGGGGTGCCGGACTCCCAGTCCCGGGCCGTTTCGGTGAACGTCTGCGACCGGGGCGCGTCGGCGAGGTGTCGCGTCTGGGCCGTTTGTGCGGCGAGGAGCAGGTCGCGCGGTTCGATCGTGGCGAGCTTCGTACGGGCGTGGCCGAGCAGGGCCGCGGCGGCCTCCGCGATAGCGGCTTCCCCCAGGGGGCGGGCGGGGACCGTCAGGCCTTCGGTCAGGCACTGCTGCAGGGCTGTCCGCAGGTCCGCCAGGGAGATGTCGCGGATCGTCAGTGACAGGTGGGCGGAGAGACCGGCCTCGCCCACCGCGCGGTGGGCGAAGCCGCGCGGGATGTAGAGGACGTGGCCGGGTTCGAGGACGCTGCGCAGGAGTTGGGGCGAGTCCTCGTCGTCCGGGAGCTCGCCCAGCGACCAGTCCGCCGTCGTCGGCGCGCCGTGGACGTACCAGGTCTTGCGTCCGGCCACCTGGAGGGCGAACACGTCGGCGTCGTCGCGGTGGGTCGCGAGGCCTTGGCAGTCGGCGGGCGTGACGAAGAAGAACGCCTCCACGCGCCGGTCCAGCTCGCCGGACAGCCGTGTCACCAGGTCAGCTGTGGGCAGGTGCCACTGGTCGACATGGCGCAGGAGCAGCGTCGCCCCGGCGCGCAGGAGTGCGACGACCTTCGCACGGTCGGCGAATCCGTGGTGCGTCGTGCCGTTGAGCAGGCGTGACGTGGTGTACGCCTCGGCCGGGACGGTGACCTTGTTGGAGCGGACCATCTCCAGGTAGGGCGTGCGCAGCAGCCCCGACTCGAAGGCGCTGTCCAACTCGTCGAGGTCGAAGGGCGATCCGAGTGTCTCCGGCGTGAAGACCGCGGGCTCGTGCTGCCACTGGTGGCTGGTGAAACTCTCGACGTTGCCGACCCAGTTGGCCAGCGTGGGCGATTCCATGGCGTTCCCGTGGTGTCAGGGTGGTCGGTCGGCGGGGCGCGGTGCCGTCATGGTCCGGATTCCGCGTCGAACCGTACGGAGAGCAGGGAGCGCAGGGGGACGTGCTTCTCCTGGTCCGGGCTGCGGATGGCGAGCCGGTTGTCGAGAGCGACGGTCAGCAGGCGTTCGGCCAGGGGTACGACCAGGTGCTTGGCCCAGCAGCGGGCACCGTCGAACCCGAACGGCATGAACGCGGGCGCCTTCTCGGGATCCGCCTGCCCGGCCCACCGCTCGGGGCGGAACTCCAGCGGGTCCGCCCAGTAGTCCGGGTGACGGTGCATCAGCAGGGGGAACAGCGCGACGTTGTCCTCGCGGCGGATCTCGGAGTGCAGGGCGGCGTACGCGTCCCCGCCCTTCCGGTACAGCATCCACGCGGGCGGGAGCAGCCGCAGCGTCTCCCACAGCACCGCGGGGAGATCGCCTCGGGCTGCCTCCCGGGCCGGCGTCGAAGGCCCCACGAGCCACAGCGCGTTGCCGGCCAGCGCGGCCACCCCGTCGCAGAGGGTGGCCGTCGCCCGGCGGTACATCGCGATGGCCTGCCCGCGCTCCTGGGTGCCGGAAGCGGTGCGGATCTGCTCCGCCAGTGCGGTGCGCCCGCCCCCGGACTCCGGCCAGACGGCGACGGCGCGGTCGACGAACCGGGAGAGCGAGGGGGAGCGCGTGATGCCGCGCTTCGACAACAGGGAGACCGGCAGCGGGTCGGACGCGAAGAGCCATTCGCGCAGGTACGAGGTGGCCGCGTAGGGCCAGGCGCCGTGCAGCCCGCGCACAGGGGGCGGCTCAGTGCGGATGCCCGCCATGACGTCCTGGCCCAGAGCACGGATCGTGCCCGTCGCGCTGTCGTGGGGGATCTCGGCTCCCGCCGCGGGCTTGTAGACCGAGCGCTCCGTCGACAGAACGGGGCGCGCCGCGACGACTTCGGCCATCAGGTCGCAGTGGGAGACGCCGACCGTGGTCGCGTCGATCCGGAACACTTTCTGTTCCCTGGCCAGCAGGTCCTGAATTCGCGGGGCGTACACGATGGAATGGTCGCGATCTGCCGCCGGTGCCGTTTCTCCCACGAGGATCGCCCTCCATGAAAATGGCAACTGAACGGGTTGCCCGCAGCGGATGGAGAATTCCAGGAATTGAACGGGCCGCGAGGTTCTGGAGCGCCGGCGGGGGAATCGGCATAAGCGCTTCCCCCGCCGGCGAAGGTGTGCTGGATAACGTGCGTACTAGATGACGTGCAGGACCCACGCGTGGTTGGCGAGGTCCTCGTCCTTCTTGAACTTCCGCACAAGCGCCTTGATCTTCTTCATGACTGCTCCATTTCCTGGATTACGGACCCACCCGAAAGTGTGCCCGTGCCATAATCGAAAGAGGCTGACTTCCCCCACCGGGGGATTTCCACCATTCCATTCGACGCTCACGTTCTCCTAACGTTTGACTAACGCGGACCGCTGCGCCGCCCGACCCGCCCGCATTGCGCAGCAGGCCCCGGGCCGTCCCCTGTTGCCGTGTCGCTCCGGCGTGGCTGCTCCGGGTCCTGGGCGCCGTCCTCGCCGGCCGGGCCGGAGTCCAGCGCATGACGCAGGGGGCAGTCCGCAACGGCGCAGACGTGGCAGCCGAGTTGCTCGGGCGTGTGCCGGAGGGGCAGGGCGCGCGTCGGCATCGGCGTCCGCGTCGAGGTGGCGGGCCGGTCCCTGGCGGCAGGCTGCCCCTGGTACTCGACCAGCAGGAGCGCGGAGTCGTCCACGCCTCCCGCGCCTGCTGCGTGGGCACGGACGTCGTCCCGCAGACGGTTGAGGCAGGTGGCCGGATCGGCGTCGCGCAGGAGGCCGGCGCGGGCATCGAGGGGGTAGAAGCGGTTCTGCTCGTCGCGGGATTCGGTCAGACCGTCGGTGTGGAACAGGACGCGGTCGCCCGCGTGCAGAGTGCACCGGTAGTAGCCCGGTTCGCAGTCGGCGAGCGCGGCCAGGCCCAGCGGCAGGCCGGGCCGGTGCGGGTCGGCCCACCGGCCTGTCCCGTCCGCGAGGGTGATGAGCGGGCTGGGGTGGCCGTAGTTGAGAACCGTAAGCTCGCCGCTGTCGGTCAGCTGCGCGAGCGTCATCGTGACGAAGCGTTCCTCGTCCGGCCGGCGGAGCATGCTGCACGACATCCGCAGCCCGACGTTCTCCAGGTGCGCCTCGGTCGGGGCGTTGTCCCGGAACGAGCCCAGCAGTGCGTTGCTGAGCGCGGCGGCCCCGAGTCCTTTGCCCTGGACGTCGCCCATGAGCACGCGTACCCCGTCTCTGACCGGGACGACTTCGCAGAAGTCGCCGCCTATCCGGGCGCCGGCGTCGGCGGATTCGTAGGAGGCGGCCAGGCGCACCGGGCCCTCGGCGGTGGGCAAGGACGGCGCGATGGCCAGCTGGGCGGCGTCCGCCACGCGGCTGGTGGCGGCGAGCCTCGACTCCTGACGGGTCCTGCGCCGCGCGGCCACGGCCGAGAACGCGGTCACCAGCGCGATGGTGATGAGCCCCGAGGCTGCCCGCCGGGTGCCGAGAGCGTCGTCGTTCAGGGCCGCCAGCGCGCCCACGACGGCGGCGATCACTCCGGTGCCGATGACGGCCCGCGGCGCGGCTCGGGCCGAGGCCAGTACCGGGCCGACCGATAGGAGGGCCGGCAGACGGACCTCTTCGCCGAGGACGGCATCGAGCAGGGCCACGCCCAGCACGGCGCACACGCCTCGGCTGTCGGCGATCTCGGGACGGGCTCGGAGTGAGAGGCGCATGACGGTCCTCGGGAGAGATCGTGGGGTGGGAGGAGGGGAGTCAGGCTTCGCGCGCCACGGGGCCGGGGCCCGCAGTCTCGGCGTTGCGCCGGGTCTTGGCCCAGCCGGTCCGGCCGCGCAGCAGCCGGACGAAGCCGCGGGCGGAGACGACGAAGAGGTGGTAGGCGTACAGCCAGAGCGCGACGCCCCACAGCAGGCCCTTGAACCGGGAGCGGTCCGCGGCGAACTCCCGCCGGTAGAGCGGGCCCCAGAGCACGAACGGCACGATCGACACGAGGGCCAGCGAGAGTGCCAGTGGCCAGGCGGCGAACATGATGCCGTCTCCGATGATCAGTGCGGCCGTCATCAGCACCGTGAGCAGCAGTGTCGCGAGGTGCGCGAACGGCTGGACGAAGGTGTACAGCGACTCCAGGACGCCGCGGGCCCGGTAGTGGCGGGAGGACACGATCCGGCCGGCGTAGCGGACGCAGGTCATGTTGCCCTGGGCCCAGCGGGTGCGCTGGGTGAGGAAGCGGCGGGTGTGGGGCAGCGCCTCCTGGGTGACCCAGGCGTCGCAGAGGTGGGTGACATCGTAACCGGCGAGCCGCATGTGCAGGCCGAGTTCGTAGTCCTCGAGCAGTGCGCCCTGCTGCCAGGGGTGGCGTTCGGCGGCGGCGATGCGGTCCAGGGCGGTCAGGCGGGTGAACTGGCCGTTGCCGCCGAGGCCGGCGGAGCCGGTCCGGACGCGGAGCATCTGCATCCCGGTGTTGGAGGTGGCGAACTCGGCGTCCTGCATACGGATGAGGAGGCGGGCGTAGGCGTTGGCGAGGCGGCCCCGGTGCTCCAGCGGACGTTCGTCGTCGACGTTCCGCATCCGGACACCGATCTGGACCCCGCCGATGTCCGGGTCGGCGAAGGCGTCGGGGCCGCTGACGCGGGTCAGGGCGCCGGGGGAGACCTGGCCGTCGGCGTCGACGACGCAGACGATCACGCGGGAGCGGTCCGTCGCGGGGCCGAGGCGTTCGTCGAGCGCGGTGTACGCGGCGTTGAGCGCGGCGCCCTTCCCGGCACGGGCGTCGGGGAGGAGGCGCGAGACCAGGTGGATGCGGGGGTCACGGCCCGCCAGCGACCTCACGATCGGGGCGGTGAGGTCGTCGCTCGCGTCGTCGATCACCCAGACGTGGCTCAGGGGGAAGTCGGCGCGCAACCGGTTCACGGTGGTGGCGACGACGGCTTCCTCGTCACGGCAGGGGACGAGGAAGTGCCAGTCGTACGCGCCGGGATCGCCGTTCCGGGAGGGGCGGCGGCGCGCGTACGCGTGCCGGGCCCCTGCCCAGTACACGAGGAAGCAGGCGAGGAGGAGGAAAGGGAAGACGTACAGGACGAAGTCGAGCAACATGGCGCCTCACAAGCGGTGGGCGGCGAACGGGTGGTGGGCCGGTCACACACCGGCCGGTGCCGGCACCTCCTCCCGGGACAGGACCGAAGCCTGGGAGCGGACCGAAGCCTGGGAACGGACCGAAGCCTGGGAGCGGACAGGAGCCCGGGACTGCTCCGGAGTCCGTTGCCGGGAAGGGGAGTCGGTGGGGCGCGCGGCCCGGTCGATCAGTCCCGCGATGCGTTCGCTTGCGCGGCCGTCACCGAACGGACTGGGTACGGAGGCCAGACGGCGCAGCCCCGGACGGCCCTCGGCCAGCCGGCGCCGGGCCGCCTCGCCGATCTCCAGGCTCGGCGGGACGAGTTCGGCGAACTCGGCCATGGCCTCAGGCCGTTCGGTGGAGCGGCGGACCACCACCAGGGGGCGGCCCAGGACCGTGGTCTCCTCCTGCACGCCTCCGGAGTCGGAGACGAGAACCGCCGCGTGCCGGGCGAGCGCGAGGAAGGTCCCGTATCCGACGGGAGGCAGCGTGACGATGTCGT
The DNA here is from genome assembly GCF_003751445.1 of Streptomyces sp. 840.1. Lineage (NCBI taxonomy): Bacteria > Bacillati > Actinomycetota > Actinomycetes > Kitasatosporales > Streptomycetaceae > Streptomyces > Streptomyces sp. 840.1. Next base: position 4,141,278 of record NZ_RJUU01000001.1, read on the forward strand.
CCAGCAACGGCTGAAGGCCGCAGGCGTCGATCCGGGCGCTGGTGCGGGGGTGGAGCGGGAGTACGACGGGGAGTTCGCGGGCCAGGCCGGCGAGCTCCGCCAGTACGACGGCGAGGGCGGCGGGGTCGTCGGTGTTCTCCGGCCGGTGCACCGTCGCGAGCAGGAAGCCGTCCGGGTCCAGCCCCAGCCCGGACAGGGCGGTGCGGCGGTCTTCCGCAGGGGGCAGATTGTCGCGGACGGACTCGACGACGGTGTTGCCGGTGACGTGCACCCGGTCCGCCGGGACACCCTCGGAGAGCAGCGAGGTGCGGTTGCCGGGTGTGGCGGCACAGAGCACGTCGGCCACGTGGTCGATCAGGACCCGGTTGTGCTCCTCGGGCATCGCGCGGTCGTGGCTGCGCAGCCCGGCTTCGACGTGCACCAGCGGCAGGCCCCGGGTGTTGGCGGCGAGCGCGCCGGCCAGCGCCGCGTTGGTGTCGCCCTGGACGACGACCGCGCGCGGCGGATCGGCGGCGAACAGCGCGTCCAGGCCGTTGAGCGCGACCGCTATCTGACCGGCACGTGGCAGGCCGCCGACGCTGGTCATGCGTTCCGGTTCGGGTATGCCCAGCCCGTCCGCGAAATCGCGGGACAGCTCTGCGTCGTAGTGCTGTCCGGTGTGGATGACCCGGGCCGCCGGGCCCAGGAGACGGATCAGTTCCGCGAGCTTGACCAGCTCGGGGCGGGTCCCCAGGACGACGGCGACGGAACGGCGGGGCAGGGAGGCGCTGGAGAACTTCATGTAACCCACGGTAGTGAACATGAATTCCAGATCCGAGAGACCTGATACGTTATCGGGTGCTCTGCGCCCTTTGGTGACATGTTGCCAGGGGCTTTCGGTCCTTTCCCGTGCCGAAGCAGAGGCCTTTGGTCCTGCGGGCGGCGAACTCCGGGAGCGAAACGTGCAGTGGATCGGGCGGCGGGGCCGGTGGCGCAACGGGCGGCTGCTAGCTTCCGGGATCATGAACGACAGCGTGTACGTGGGAAGAGCGGGCGAGGACGCGGCACTGGACCGGGGGTGGCTGCTCGGGCACTTCAAGGACGCGGCCGATCCTCGCCACAGCGAGGCCGTAGAGGTCAAATGGGGTGTTCACCCGCCTGGTGACGAGCGCAAGCAGTGGGTGCGGGGCGAGGAGCGGACCGCGCTGCTGGTGCTCATCAGTGGCCGCTTCCATGTCCAACTGCCCGGTCGTACCGTGGTCTTGGAGGAACAGGGCGATTACGTCGTCTGGGGGCACGGAGTGGATCACTCCTGGTTCGCCGAGGAGGAGTCGGTGGTGCTGACGGTCCGGTGGCCGTCCGTTCCCGGCTATGCGGTGACGCCGGAGTAGGGCCGGGCGGCGCTGGGTAGCCCGGCGACCGGTTCGCATCGATGAAGGGCGACCGAGGGGCAGGGTGTGGGCGGCGAAGGGCGGCATGCCGGGCTCCGGCTTCCCGAGGGGTCCTGGTGGGACTGGGACGTGGTCGACCGGAACGCCGGACAGCTCCGGCTCGCCGCCGGCCATGACCTGACCTACCACCATGGCCTGGAGCTGGTCTTCGACGACCCGGTCTTCGTCAACTGCCCTTCGAGCTTCCATGATCCGGTGTTCCGCGCACCCTCGTCCGGCGAACTCCACCGCCTCGCGCGGCACTTCGGCGCGGAACCGCCCGTGGTGGTCGCCTTCGGGGCCGATGCGGGAGGACGGGACCCCGTCCCGTGCCTCATCGCCGCCGAGCGGCTGGAGATCGTCCGGGAGGCGGTCTTGAGGCACTGGCGCGACGACGCGGCCCCCGGTCAGCGCTTCGCGCCATGGGTGCGGTCCCCGGGTCAGCGGTGAGGGCCCGCAGGCGCGAAGTGCCGACGAACGCCACGGGCGTGGTCACGGACACGCTCACGGACACGGACACGGACACGCCCACGGACACGCCCACGGACACGGACACCGCCACGGTCACGGACACCGCATCCGTCCCGGCCGCCGCCGCCGCGTCGCCGCTGCGGATACCGGCCTTCCGGCGCTTCCTGCTGGCCCACCTCGTGTCCGCCACGGGCTCGGCCATGGCGCCCGTGGCGCTCGCGTTCGCCGTGATCGGTCACGGGGGCGGCGCGCGGTCCCTCGGTGTCGTCCTCACCGCGAACACCGTGCCGACCCTGGTCCTCCTGCTCCTGGGAGGCGTGCTCGCGGACCGGATGTCCCGCAGCCGCATCCTCTTCCTCGGCAACCTCGGGGCCGGGCTGGCGCAGGCGGCGGTCGGCGTGCTGGTGGCGACGGGTACGGCGACGACGCTCGCGATCAGCGTCTGCGCCTGTCTCTCCGGGGCGTCGGCCGGGTTCATCGCGCCCGCCGCCCAGGGGATCGCGAGCCGGCTCGTGCCGAAGGACCGGCTCCAGCAGGCCAACGCGCTGGTCCGGGTCCCCGGGAACGCCGTCGGGGTCGTCGGTCCGGTCGTCGGCGGGTTCGTCGTGGCGTTGGCGGGGCCCGCCTGGGCGCTCGGGTGGGACGCGGGCACGTTCGTCGTCGCCGCTCTCCTCCTGCTCGGGCTGCGGCTCACCGGCTCGGTCGCCTCCGGGGGCGGTGTGGTGAGCGATCTACGGGTGGGCTGGTCCGGGTTCCGCTCGCGGAGCTGGTTGTGGAGCTACACCGTGGCCGGAACGGCGGTGGTGGCGGCCTGGCTGGCCGGCTACCAGCTGCTCGGGCCGCTCGTGGCAGCCGGCAGCTACGCGGGCGCCCGTTCGTGGGGGCTGGTGCAGGGGGCCTTCGCCGCAGGGCTGCTCGCGGGTACGTTCCTCTGTCTGGCCTGGAAGCCGCGACGGCTGATGCTCGTCTGCGTGGTGACCGGTGCGGGACTCATGCTGCCCCTGGCCGCGCTGGGGCTCGAACTGCCCCTCGGCTGGGTGCTCGTGGCCGCCGTACTCGCCGGGATCGGGCTGGACGTCGCGATCGTGTCCTGGTCCACGGTCATGCAGCAACAGGTCCCGGATCGGGAGCTGGGGCGCCTGGGTGCGTTCAACGCCGTCGGCGAACGGGCCGCCGTCCCGATCGCGTACCTGCTGGTGGCAGTGGCCTCGAAGCACTGGACCGGTCAGCACATTCTGCTGGCGTGCGCCGGAGTCGTCCTCGCCGCCACCCTGGCCAACGCATGCGTGCGCGATGTGTACCGGATCAACCGGGTGAGCCGGGAGTGAGGAGCGGCGCGGAGAAGAACGGGGTCCTCTCTCCATAGGTCCCTGGTTTGTATATGTCGGTGACCGACCTATAGTTGCCCCGTGAAGTCCGCCCCGGGGCCGGCCGATGCTGCGCCCGTGCCGGGGCTGTGCCCTGCAACGGAGTTGGAGCAGCCATGGCTACCAAGAAGAACCTCCTCGTCAACCGGGAGTCCCTGGTCCACAAGGTCAGGTACGCCGCGAGCCGGCCGGACCGCATAGCGCCGTATCTGAAGCGGGCGGCCCGTGACCGCTGGCTGGCGTTCAAGCACCCCGGCCATGTGAACTACTACCGGGCCGTGATGGCCTCGGACACCCGCCGCAACCCCGAGGCAGCCGTCGGCAGTCAGACGCATGAGCGCTGGCTGGCCCTGGGCCGGATGCAGTTCGACTACCTGCTGGGGCACGGGCTCGCCCCCGGGGCCCGGATGCTGGACATCGGCTGCGGCAACCTCCGCGCGGGCTGGCGCTTCATCGACCACCTCGAGGCCGGTCACTACTACGGCATCGACATCTCGCCCGACATCCTGATCGCCGCGAAGCAGACGCTGGCCACTCAGGGGCTCCAGTCCAAGGTGCCGCACCTGACCATCACCAAGGACCTGAAGCTGGACTTCCTGCCCGACGCGTACTTCGACGTCGTCCACGCCCACAGTGTGTTCTCGCACTCGCCCATCGAGATCATCGACGAGTGCCTCGCCCACGTCGGCCGGGTGCTGGCCCCCGGCGGCCACTTCGACTTCACCTTCGACCGCACCACCGGCGCCGAACACCAGGTCCTGCGCGAGGACTTCTACTACCGCACCGAGACCCTCGTCGACCTCGCCGCCCGCCACGGGCTGGCCGCGCGGTTCATGGACGACTGGGAGAAGCTCGGCCACGGGCAGTCCAAGATCCGGGTCACCGCCGGATGAGGTGACCGGCCCGGTGGCACACGCGGTGGCGGCCTCAGCGCGTACCGGCCGGGCCGGAGCCCGTGCGGCGCACGCGCCACAGGTGCAGCAGCAGGGCGGCACCGGCCAGCAGGACGGCGACCGGGGGCAGCGTGTCCTGGTCCACCACCCCGGCTGAGTACCCCATGGCGACGAACGGCGTCGAGGCCAGGACGAACTGTCCGGCGGTCCGGATGCCGGCCAGTGCCCGACGGCCCGCCAGGAGAAGGGCGGCGGCCAGGGGGACGCCGAGGCGCCACAGCAGGACGGACCCGAGCCCGTCCGCGTCGGTCACCGCGAGCACGGCCACGGCGAGCGGCGCCCAGAGCGCCGGCGCCACGATCCCCGCCGTACTCCGGGCCCGGCCGGGCGGGCGCAGATCCGGCGGGCAGGCCAGCGGGACGACGGCCGCGACCGTCGGTGCCAGCAGATACGCCGGGAACTCCGGCGCCAGAGAGGCGCCCGCCGGCAGCAGGACCGCCAGCAGGGCGACAGCCGTCGCCGCCACTCCGGCGAACGCGCACCGCGCCCCGGCCACGTAACGCCCGCCGAGCGCGACGACCGCCCCGAGGAGGGCCAGCAGGTCACAGCCGCCCAGGACGTAGCTGAGCGGGACCAGGAAGTCCGGGTCGCCGCTGACGATCCGGTCGCTGAGCACCGAGACCAGGTCGAAGGCGGCGTACGCGGCGATCGCCGCCAGTGCGAAGGGGGCCGCGGCCGCGAACAGGCGCCCGCCGCGCTGCGCGGACCCCAGTCCCAGGCGGAGGCGGAGCGCATGCGCCACGACGTCGCAGGCCTCCCGGAACCGGGCCGCCCGCCCGGCCCCCTCGGTCGCCTCGCGGTAGGCCTCGGCCAGCTCGTCCCCGAAGGCGCGCCGGAATCCGGCCGGGTACAGGCGCAGGAGCGGGGGCGTCATGCGGTGGCGGGCTTGCCCTGGACACCCAGGCGCCGGGTGGCCTCGCGCGCGGTGGCGGCGATGCGCCGCACCTCGGCCGCCAGGCTCTCCCGGCCGGCCGCGGTGAGGGTGTACGTGCGCCGCAGCCGGCTGTCCACGACCTCCTCCGCGTGCACTTCGATCAGCCCCTCGTTCAGGAGCCGCTCCAGCCCCCCGTACAACGTGCCGGTGCGCATCGTGACCCGCCCGTCCGAGATCTTCTCCACCTCACGCGCGATCGCGTAGCCGTGGCGCGGCTCGTCCGCGAGGGCGGTCAGGAGGAGGAGGGTCGGTTCCTGCATCGCACGATCACTCATGCCCGCATGATAGGTCACTCACCGGCATATGCTGGCCCCGGGGCGGCTGGTCCGGACCGGCCTCGGACCGGTGTTCGTCCGGGAGGGACTCCCCGAGGCGGGCCGGCGGGGACCGCAGTCCGCCACGACCAGACCGTCGAACTGCTGGGAGACCGGTGGAGCCTGGTCGTGCTGCGGGACGTCATGTTCGGCGGCCACCGGCACTTCCGGGAGCTCCTCGCTCACTCGGTCGAGGGCATTGCGTCGAACATCCTCGCCGCCCGGCTGTCGAAGCTCGTGGGCGCCGGACTGCTCACCCGGCACGACGACCCGAGCCACCGGCAGAAGATCGAGTACCGGCTCACCGAGGCATCGATCCAGCTCGTCCCGCTCATGACACAACTGGGCGACTGGGGCTCGCGGTGGCTCCCGACGGTGCCCGAGCTGTCGATCCGCGCCCAGCTCCTCGCCCGGGGAGGCCCCGAAATGGGGGAGAGGTTCATGGACGAGCTCCGCGCCATGCACCTCGAAGGGCGGCCGCAGCGCGCGGACGGCGTACTGGCCGAGCTCACCCTGGCCTACGAACGCGCGGTCTCCGAAGAAGCGGCTTCTGAAGGTGCGGTCTCCGGGGGCGCGGGCGCGGCCTGAGTCACCGGGCGCCGGCAGGGCGATCCAGTGCGTAGACCGTGACGGGGTTGCCGTTCAGCTCCTCCTGCCTGCGCGGCGCGAACCCGAGGCGCTCGGCCACCTTCACCGACGGGATGTTGCCCGGCCGGATGAGCGCGATGAAGTAGTCGGCGTCCAGCGTGGCGAAGCCCCAGTCCAGGCACGCCCGCGCCGCCTCGGTCGCGTATCCGTGCCCCCAGTGCTCCGCCCGGAAGGTCCAGCCCACCTCGACCTCGTCGAACTGCTGCCAGTACTGCAGGCCGCTCCGGCCGATGAACTCGCCGGTGGAACGGAGCTCCACCGCGCACAGGCCGTGGCCCCGCTCCGCCCACTGCCGCTCGATCCCGGTGAGCCGTTCCAGCGCCTGCTGGGGCGAGTAGGCCCCGACGAACCGGTTGACCTCCGGATCGGCGTGGAGCTCCACGAAGGCTTCCGTGTCCGACGCCGCCAGGGGACGCAGGGTGAGTCGCTCCGTCTCGATCATGCCGGCGAGCCTAGGCCCCGGGCCATCAGCGTGCACATGGTCTCGTGCCGGCGGACGGAGCCGTCCGGGGCCAACTCGTCCCAGGAGTCGGGCTGCCGGCCGTACGCCACGTACCCCAGGCGCTCGTACAGTGCGCGGGCACGCGGGTTGTCCTCCTCCACGCCGAGTTCGGCCCGCCGCAGGCCGCGCGAGGTGATCCGCTGTTCGGCGGCCCGGATGAGGAACGTGCCGATGCCGCAGGACTGGAGCGCGGGGTGGACCGCCAGTTGCCACAGCGTGCCCGCCCCCTCCAGGGCGTCGTAGTCGACGCCGCCGATCGCCACGGGGACGCCCGACGGCGGGCACACCGCCAGGTAGTCCACCTCGCCCCGCCGGGCCCGTGCCAGCTGTCGGCCGATGTTCTCCACGTGGAGCGGGGAGCCCGACCACCCGCAGGACCCCAGATCGCCGGGAACCAGGTCGCGGGCCGCGAGTCGCAGTACGACGTCGGTCAACGTCACCACCTCCGGCGGGCAAGGATTCCTTCCGGCCGGCGTCCCTGCCAAGCGGATTTCCCGGCCTGGGCGGCACCCCGGCCTCACTCGTTCGGCTGCGCCCGGGTGGCCGCCCCCGCACGTGCCCACCAGGGTCGGTCTGACGTGCAGTTCCACCGGCCAAGGAGTTCCCATGGCAGAGTCAGCGCCCAATCCGGGTACGTCCCGTTCGCACGCCTCCGACCCGGGGGGCGCCAACAACCCCTGGGCGGCCGGCGGGACCATGTTCGCCGGGGTCCTGCTCATGGTCGACGGTGTGCTGGAGGCGATCAAGGGCATCGCCGGGATCGCGACCGACGATGTCTACGCACGGGTCAACAACTACGTCTTCAAGTTCAACGTGACCACCTGGGGCTGGATCCACCTGGCCCTCGGCATCCTCCTCGTCCTGGTCGGCTGGGGGATCCTCCGGGGCTTCGGCTGGGCGCGCGGGATCGGCGTGGGGCTCGCGGCGCTCAACATGATCGCCAACTTCATGTGGCTGCCCTACCAGCCGATCTGGGCCGTGGTCTCGCTCGCCATCGACACCTTCGTGATCTGGGCCCTGTGCACGGACCGCTCGAAACCGGTCGTCTGACGGCCGCCGGGCGCGGTTGGTAGCCTCCACGGATGACAGTGATCTTGGAAGAAGCCGTCCGCGCCCGGCTGCGAGCCGCCAACATCTGGTACGTCGGAACCGTGTTCGCCGATGGAGCGCCGCAGGTCAGCCCTATGTGGGTGGACCTGGAGGGGGAGGGTGAGCTGGCGTTCAACACCTCGGCGGGCCGGGTGAAGGAGGAGAACCTGCGCCGCGACCCCCGGGTCTACCTCTCGCACGCGGATCACGCCGACCCCTTCGACCGGGTGCAGATCAGCGGCGAGGTGGTCCGCTTCGTGGAGGGCGACGAGGCGCACGAGCGGATGGACCGGCTCGCCCGTAAGTACCTGGGCTCCGAGCGGTTCGAGTGGACCATGCCGGGGGAGCGCCGGATCGCGGTGATCGTGCGCCCGCTCAAGGTGCGGCACATCGTCGGGGTGGAGCGGTTCCGGCCCGGGGGCCCCGTTCCCGCTTGACCGGCCCGCGCGGGCACCGGCGTCGCCGGGCGTGAGCGCGGGACGTTGTCAGTGGTGCGGTCCACACTTGACGTATGTGCCGCAGTATCAAGACCCTTCGCCCGCCGGCCCTCCCCGAAGAAGCCACCGAGGAGGACATCCGCGCCGCCGCCCTGCAGTTCGTACGCAAGGTGTCCGGCTTCCGCGCCCCGGCCGCGCACAACAGGGAAGTGTTCGACCGTGCCGTCGACGAGATCACCGCGTCGACCGCCGGACTGCTGGACGGTCTGGAAGTGCGGGGAGGTGTCAGGACGCCGTAGGGACCGAGGCAGGGCCGGCGGCGGTGGCAGCGGCCGCGGCGGCCGCCGCGGCCGGGCGCCGCATGAGCAGCGCGGCGAACGCTCCGGCGACGAACAGCGCGAGGACCGAGATCGCCGTGCCCAGCCAGCTCGCGCCGAGCCACTGGGCGCCGAAGTAGCCGAGCCCCACGCTGTACCCGGCCCAGGCCACACCCGCCACCGCGGACCACGGCAGGAATTCCTTCGCCTTGCGGTGTGCGGCGCCCGCCCCCAGCGAGACGACCGAGCGGCCGGCCGGGGCGAAGCGTGCGATGACGACGAGGACGCCGCCGCCTCGGCTCAGCGCGGCGCCGAGGCGCTCCTGGGCGGAGGTGAGGCGGCGGGAGCGGGCGATGGCCGCGTCCAGGCGTGCGCCACCGCGCCAGGCCAGCCGGTATGCGACGAGGTCGCCCAGCACGGAGGCGCTGGCCGCGCAGAGGACCAGGGCCAGGAGCGAGGGGACCTCGGTGACGTGACGGGCGGCGCCCGCGGCGTCGGCGGCCACCGTGGTGGTGCCCGCGGCGGCGGCCGTGGCGGCGGTGATCACCAGGACACCGCTGGGCAGTACGGGGAGGAAGACGTCAAGAAGCACCGAGAGGGCGACCACAACGTAGATCCATGGGCTGCCGGTCAGCGCGCCCACACTCTCTAGCACTTCTACTCCCCGATTCGTGACAACGCCGCGACGTCGCAGGGGAGCGGCAGGAGCGGCAGGGCCAGCTGTACAGCGTACGCCTGCCGTTCACCTGGAGATCCATATGCATGCGTGATGTTGGGCACCTCACCGGTGTGTCACATGAGCCTTGTGCGGCTCTTGCGTGTGCCTCGACGCGCAGGTGAGCCGCGGCCCGGCAGAGGTGGATCCGAGGACGGCAGCGCGCCGTCGCCTCGGGTACGCCCGGAAGCGGCATTCCCGGCGTACCCGAGGCGGCCCGGCGGTTCCGGGCCCGTCCGGCGCAGAGGTCAGACGGCGACCGGGGCGGCCGGCTCGGGTGCGCGCTCCTCGGCAGGGCGGGTGGCGGTGCGGGGCGTGAACAGCCGGTCCAGGGCCAGGGCGCCGGGCCCCGTGAAGACGAGCAGCAGGAACACCCAGCTGTAGACGGCCGAGGGCTCGCCGCCGTTCTGGAGCGGGAAGAGCGCCCCGGACTGGTGGACGCTGAAGTACGCGTACGCCATGGAGCCGGACGAGATCAGCGCGGCGATGCGGGTGCCGAGGCCCAGCACCACCAGGCCGCCGCCGACGAGCTGGATGACCGCGGCGTACCAGCCGGGCCAGGTGCCGGCGGGTATCGATCCGCCGCCCATGGCGCCGCCCAGGACGCCGAAGATCGAGGCGGCACCGTGGCAGGCGAAGAGCAGGCCTACGACGATTCGGAAGAGCGCGAGAGCGTAGGGCTGGGCCTGATTCAGGCGTGAGTACATGTGGGGAGGCTCCTTCGGTCTAGTGGGGACGTGAACCGACTGAGCGCCATAGGTTAGGTAGACCTGATCAGTACTTGCAAGTTCAACGTTTAGTTGACTGGCTGAAAGTCGATGGCCCGTCATTGGTCAGCGAGCGATCGAATACCTTCTGGAGCTGGGCCCCTGTCCTCTTTGACTTGGCCTGAACCAATGACAGCGCAGCTTTCCGGCCATGCAACGTAAGTGTCATCAGCTGATTGCCGAACCATGGCCCATCCGTCTTCTGCCACTGGACCGGAGCTGTACCAGTGCGTCCGTGCCGCGCCAGCAGCCGTCCGAACCTCCGCCCCGCCCGGCTCCAGCCGAAACGGAAGGTCGCCTTGAGCGGGCCCGGGATCGAGTTGTGCACGGGGGAGCAGGTCAGTTGCAGGACGCGCGCGTCCGGCCCGCCGCCGGAGGTCCCGGCGGGCCAGGCGGCGTCCGCGATGTACGCATGGTGCACATCGCCCGAGAGCACGCATATCGTCGCCGGGGCGTCCGGGCCGCTGCCCACCTCCCGAATGAGCTCCGTCAACTCCTCGAACGAATCGGGAAAGGCGGCCCAATGCTCCAGGTCGGCGCGCTGTCGCAGGTACTCGCCGACCCGCGCCCAGCGGCCGTCGGGCCCGCCCCGCTCGCCCCGGCACAGTGCCGAACTCCACTGCTCCGCTTCGTGTACCAATGGAGGCAGCAGCCACGGGAGCGATGTGCCGATCAGGACATGGTCGAAGGAACCGGGCCCGGAGAGCAGTTCCTCGCGCAGCCACCGCATCTCCTCGGGGTGGATCATCGCCCGCTGCGGCTCGTCGAGCACCCGGGCCGCCCGGCTGTCGACCATGAGCAGCCGTACTCGGCCGAAAATGCGTCGGTAACTCCAGCGGGCGGAGGTGGGGTCCGCGTCGGCCCCGGCCGCGAACCGGCGCACCGCTTCGGTGCCGTCCGGGGTGGCGTGCACCGCCGCGTAGAGCGGGTCCGCCGCAAGCTCGGCCGGGGAGAGGTTGCCCAGGTGCTGATAGACCCAGTACGACATCAGTCCGCTGACGATCCGCTCGTTCCACCAGGGCTCGGCGCGGATCTCGGTGAGCCAGGCGGAGCTGGTGTTCCAGTCGTCGATGACGTCGTGATCGTCGAAGATCATGCAACTGGGGACCGTCGAGAGCAGCCAGCGGACCTCGGGGTCGCGCCACGACTCGTCGTACAGGCAGGTGTACTCGTCGTAGTCCGCGACCTCCGCCCCCGGCGGCTCGTCCAGATCGCGCCGTGCGGCGAGCCGCTGCCGGGTCTCCCGCGAGGTCTCGTCCGCGTACACCTGATCGCCGAGCAGCAGCAGGACATCGGGGCGTACGGCGTCGGGATCGGCGGCGAGCCGGGCGGCGAGGGTGTCCAGCGCGTCCGGCCCGACGGGGTCGGACCGCACCGAGGCGTGTCCGCCGGCGGGGGGCGCCGCCCAGCGGCAGGAGCCGAACGCGACCCGGACCGGCGCGGGGCCGTCGCCGTCGGGGTCGTCGCCGGTGGACAGGGGTGGTGTGGTGATCGTGCTCGCCGGGAAGCGGTGGTTCTCGGGCGGCCACACCCGGCGGTCGTCGAGCAGTACCTCGTACGCCGTGGTGGAGCCGGGGGTCAGCCCGGTCACCACCACCAGGGCGTAGTGGTGCCCGGCGACCGCGAAGGTCCGGGACGAGCCCGACCCCCCGTCCGCGCACCGGACCACGGCCGTGCACGGCCGGTCCGCCTCGACCCAGACGGTCGCGGTGGAGGCGGTCTCCCAGTCGACGTACCGCAGTAGCGGTCCCAGGCGCAGCCCGGCTGCCATGTAGTGCTCCTCGCGTCGTTCCGTACGGAGGGTTCCGTACGCGTTGTTCGTGCGGCGGCTTCGTACCGTACGGAACGACGGGGGAGTGCGGGGCGGTTCCGGGAGCTGTAGCCGGTGGCCCGGGGCCCGGGGGCAGCGGGCCGGCCGCTGTTCAGCGATTGTTCAGCAGCCGTTGAGCACGGACTGCAGTGCGACCTGAACGTTTCCGGTTGCTCGTCCGTCATAGCGGGACCACTCAGAAGGGACGGTTCATGAGAGGACGCCGCACACCTCATGCCGCTGAGAGTTCGACGCCGGCGACGGCTGGCGCCGCTCGATCGGCGGAGGGGCCAGAACCGCCTGGCGACGACATTGACGTATCACGCGTGCGGGCGGTCCTGGCTCTGGGAGGCGTGCCCTGGGGCCACCTGGACGACGGGGTGCAGGAGGTTCGGCTGAAGATGCTGGAGCAACAGGCCGACCCTGGGCGCGCGGCAGTGCGCAATCCGTCGGCGTGGAGCAGCGTCGTCGCCTCCCGCATCGCAGCTGACTGGCACCGTTCGGGAAAGCGGGAGGGCGGTCTGCAGGAGCGCCTCGCCGCCCGCTGGGCGAGGCAATCGGCAACGGAGCGGGAGGATGAACAACGAACCCTCGCGCTCGCAGTAGCCGCCGGCCTCGCCCGTCTGCCCGCCCAGCAACGACAACTGTTGACCCTCCGCTACTACAGCGACCTGACGGTGCGTGCCATCGCTGAAGTGATGGACATACCCGAAGGCACGGTCAAAAGCCGTCTGCACAAGGCCGTTGACGCGCTGCGTACACAACTCAGCGAGACGAAGGTGATCCACGATGACTCGACCGACTGAGGACGAGGAGAGCCAGCTTCGCCGAGCGTTCGCGCTCATCGGCGAAGAGGCGGCCCGCCCGGAGTCCGCCGAAGAATCCGGGCAGGGCGCGATACGGCGCAGAGCCGTGTACTCCCGGCGGGAACGGAGAAGGGGGCGAGCGGCCCTCCTGGCCGCAGCGGCTGCCTGCGCGGCCACTCTTGTTGTTGGGGTGGCTGTAGCAACGAGCGGCGGCTCCTCCGTTCCCGATGCTGACGGGGCGACCCGTGGACAGACATTCCCTGAGCTCGTGGCGTGCTCGAGAACCATCGTGGAGGGCACGGTGAAGGATGTCCGTCCCGCAGGCAAGGCGCATGTGCGGGTGACTGTGTCGGTGGACCGATGGCTCAAGCCCGGGACGGGACCCGGCACAACCACCCTCGACCTTGCCGACCCCGCCGTGCGAGACCCGGCAGAGGCTTATGGCCGGGGCGACCACGTGCTCATGGTGATCCCGTCGAACCGCGACCTCATCGCTACGACCTTCCCCTTCCAGGGGCAGGAAATCCCGGCGACGCGGGACCTGATCATCCGCACGCTGCCGGGAGTAACCGACGCCGACTGCCCGACTGCCTTCCGCTGACCCGCGAACCCCGAACGATGGCAGAGCCGGGAAGGGCCTGAGATCGCGGAGTCGGGTGGGCGCCTGCGAGCGGCGGCGGGTGGCAGGTTCGCGATCGGCGGTGAGCTGCCGACCGCGAACGACGTGCCCCTGCGGCCGGTCTCAGCAGCCGTTGAGCACGGACTGCAGTGCGGTCTTCTCGGCCGCGTCGACGGTCAGGTCGTAGTAGTGCTTCACGTGCACCCAGGCGCGGGCGTACGTGCACTTGTAGGCGGCGCGCGACGGGAGCCACTTGGCCGGGTCCTTGTCGCCCTTGGACTGGTTGACGTTGTCGGTGACCGCGATGAGCTGGGGGCGGGTCAGGTCGTTGGCGTACGACTGGCGTTGGGCGGTGGTCCAGCCGGAGGCGCCGGAGCGCCAGGCCTCGGCCAGCGGGACCATGTGGTCGATGTCCAGGTCGGATGCGGCGGTCCAGGTGGCGCCGTCGTACTCCGAGTACCAACTGCCGCTGACCGCGCTGCAGCTGGAGTTCTGCGAGACGTTCGTGCCGTCCCGCTTCAGCACCACCTCGCGGGTGTCGCAGGCGCCCGACTGGGTGATCCAGTGCGGGAACTTGTCCCTGCTGTATCCGCTGGAGGAACCTTCCGCCTGCACGGTCAGCTCGCTCAGATAGGTACGGGCGGTGGAGGCGGCGACCGGGGTGGGCATGGCGGCCTGGGCGCTGGGAGCCGTGAGCAGCCCGGTGGTTGCGGCGAGGGCGGCTGATGCGGCGAGGACGGCTATGCGACGCGCGTAGATACCTGACATGCGAACTCCCTTGATGTGGGGGGACCTTGGGCGGGTCGTCCGAAACGGCCCGGCCATCGTGGCGGCGCCAGGTTTCCGTGGGGTGGGCGCCAGGTAACAGAGTGGCGACATGGGCACGTCACATCAAGGGTTCTGACGAAGAGGGTCGGGGTGCGGGGGCGTGCGCAAGTGAGTGCGCGGGCGTACGGAACTGATGAGACGGCAGGCCCGCGCCGGGCCCGGGGCGTGCCTAAGGTGGCCGCGTGCTGCTACCGGTCACCATCACGCTCGGGGTCGTGCTCGCCCTGCTGCTCGCGGCGGCCGCGGGCATCGCCGCCTCCGCCTCGCTCGGCCGGTCGCGTCAGATCGTCCTGGCCGGGCTGCGGGCGGCGGTCCAGCTCGCCGCGGTCTCCTCGCTCATCGGCTGGGTGGTGCACGCCTTCGCGCCGACGTTCGCGTTCATCGCCTTGATGTTCGGCGTCGCGGTGTGGACCGCGGGGCGCCGCGTCACCGGCAACCGCACCTGGTGGTGGGTGGCCGTGCCGATCGGGGCGGGGGTCGTGCCGGTGGTCGCGGTGCTGCTGCTCACCGGCCTGGTGCCCGTCCGGGGCATCGCGCTCATCCCGGTGACCGGCATCCTGATCGGGGGCGCGCTGACCGCGACGGTACTCGGCGGGCGGCGCGCGCTCGACGAACTGGCCACCCGGCACGGGGAGGTGGAGGCGGCGATGGCGCTCGGCTTCCCGGACCGCGACGCGCGGCTGGAGATCGCCGGGCCCGCCGCGTCGGACGCGCTGCTGCCGGGGCTCGACCAGACCCGGACGGTCGGGCTCGTCACGCTGCCCGGGGCGTTCGTCGGCATGCTGCTGGGCGGCGCCTCACCCGTACAGGCGGGCGCCGTGCAACTGTTCGTGCTGGTGGCGCTGATGGCGGTGCAGGCGGCGGCCGTCGCGACCGTGCTGGAACTGGTGGCGCGCGGGCGCCTGCACCGTGACGGGGTGGGGGCCTCGGCTACCGGGCGCTGATGTGCAGCAGGACCGATCCGTCGGCCGCCGACTCCACCCGGATCCGTGTCAGGTCCTCGACGTGCGCGTCCGGGGAGAGCGCCGCCGCGCGCGGGCCGACGCCCACGACGCGCATGCCCGCCGCCCGGCCGGCCGCGATGCCCGCTTCGGAGTCCTCGAAGACGACGCAGTCCGCCGGATCGAAGCCCAGCCCGGCGGCGCCCTTGAGGAAGCCCTCCGGGTCCGGCTTGCTGGCGCCCACGCTCTCGGCGGTCACCTTCAGCTCGGGCATCCGCAGCCCGGCCGCGGTCATCCGGGCCTGCGCCAGTGCCAGGTCGGCCGAGGTGACCAGGGCGTGCGGCAGCGCGGCGATCGCGTCCATGAAGGTGCCCGCGCCGCCCACCGGGACGACGCCCTCGGTGTCGGCGGTCTCCTCGGCGAGCATCACCCGGTTGTCCGCGTAGTTCTGCTCCACCGGGCGGTCCGGGAGGAGCACCGCCATGGTGGCGTACCCCTGCCGGCCGTGGACCACCTTGAGCGCGGCCTCCGGGTCCAGCCCGTTCCGCAGCGCCCAGCGCCGCCAGCAGCGCTCCACGACGGCGTCGGAATTCACCAGGGTCCCGTCCATGTCGAGCAGAAGGGCGCGGGCGGACAGAACGGTGGCCGGCATGGGCGGGCTCCAGGCGGGGTGACGGTGCGGGGCGCGTGAGGCCCCGGGAAAGAGATCAAGCGGCCCCCGCCCGCCGGTCAGGGAGTGCGGTTGGGGGCCACTTTGTTTCATCACGATACAAAAACCTGCCGGGGAAAGCGAATCCCTGGCGGAGGCGGCGGTGCGGCCGCGACGCAGGGGTGCGGCAGCCGCGTCAGTAGCGTCCCCGGCCCGTCGTGATCGCCTCCAGCGCCCGCCGGGTGTTCGGCCCGTAGACCCCGTCGTCGTCGCCCTGGATGTACATGTACCGCTGGTAGCGGTGCACGGCGTCCTCGACGCGGTCCGTGTAGTCGGCGTCGGCGGCGCTCATGAAGAGCCCGATCTCCTGGAGGCGGCGCTGCAGCTCGGCCACCTCCGGGCCGTGGTCGCCGCGCCGCAGCGTGCCGCCCTCCTCCGCCAGTGCGGGCGGGGCCGCCGACTCCGGGTCCTCGGCGCCCGCGGTGGACGCCGGGGAGGACTCGGCGGCCGGGGCCGAGGCGGCGGTGGATGCCGGGGAGGACGCCGAGGTGCTCGCCGAGGGTGACGTGGACGCCGATGCCGAGGCGGACGCGGACGCGCCGGATGAGGCGGACGGGGACGCCGGGGCGGACCGGGAGGGCGGTGCGGAGGCGGAGGCCTTCGTGGAGGCCGACGGCGGGGCGCTCTCCTCGGGGAGGCTGGTCACCGCGGAGGGCAGGACCGGGTCCAGATCGGCGTCCCCGTTGTTGTCCCCGTTGAACAGCCCGCCGACGAAGGCCGCCGTGCCGACCACCGCGACGACGGCCGCCCCCACGGCCAGCGCCGCGAAGGGCCTGCGGCGGCGCGGGCGCACCGGGTCCGGCTCCGCCGTCAGGACCGGGGCGCCCGGGTGACCGTCAACGCCGACCGGGCCGTCCCTACCGTCCCCTCCGACCGGGCCGTTCCCGCCGGCCGCACCGCCGAAGCCGCCGGGAGCACCTGAAGCACCTGAAGCACCCGGAGCGCCCGGCCCGCCCAGCGCACCCGGCCCGCCCTGCGCATTCGGCCCGCCGGACGCCGGTCCCGCCGGGTCCAGGAACAGGGGCATCGTGGTGGCCGCGTCCCCCGCATGGCCGTCCGCCGGGTATCCCGTCGAGCCGTCCCGGCCGGCCGCCGGCCCCTCGCCGCCGGTCCCGGTCCCGGCCCCCGCCGGCTCCTCGCCGCCCAGCGTCACGTACGGCCGGATGCGCAGCGGGTCGAAGTCCTCCGCCGCCGCGAACTCGGCGGTCCGTCCGGCGTGGTGCTCCTGGACGACGCGGTGCCGCTCGGCCACCCGCTGTTCCTCGGTGACGTGCCGCTGTCCGCCGTCCCGCCGCGGCCCGGTACTGCCCCGGGCCGCGCCTTCCGCGCAGCCGCAGCCCGGTCCGGCGCCGGGTCTGCCGCCCGTACCGCACTCCGGGCACATATGTCCGGTCATTGTGGGTCCCCTCCCCTTGAACTGCCTGCGATTATGCAGCCCGCCGCCGGGAAGCCCAATCGTGCGGCCCCTCGGCAGGCCATAACTGAGCAAACCGGACAGGATGGGTGTCCAGCGGATCCGAGGAGATGTCTCATGGCCCAGCAGTTGAGCCCCCCGGCCCCGGCCCCGGGCGAAAACCGCTCCACACGGTCGGTCCTGGTGGCGATCGGTGCCCTGCTTCTCGGCATGCTGCTCGCCGCACTCGACCAGACCATCGTCTCCACCGCGCTGCCGACCATCGTCAGCGACCTCGGCGGCCTGGAGCACCTGTCGTGGGTGGTCACGGCCTATCTGCTGGCATCCACGGCCGCGACCCCGCTCTGGGGCAAGCTCGGTGACCAGTACGGGCGCAAACGGCTCTTCCAGATCGCCATCGTCATCTTCCTGATCGGCTCCGCGCTCTGCGGCATCGCCCAGAACATGCCGCAGCTGATCGGTTTCCGCGCCCTCCAGGGGCTCGGCGGTGGCGGTCTGATCGTGCTGTCGATGGCGATCGTCGGCGATATCGTCCCGCCGCGCGAACGAGGCAAGTACCAGGGTCTCTTCGGTGCCGTGTTCGGCGCGACGAGTGTGCTCGGCCCGCTCCTCGGCGGCTTCTTCACCGAGCAGCTCAGCTGGCGCTGGGTCTTCTACATCAACCTGCCCATCGGGGTCATCGCCCTCGCCGTGATCGCCGCCGTGCTGCACATCCCGGTCCGCCGGACGAAGCACACCATCGACTACCTCGGCACCTTCCTCATCGCCTCGGTCGCCACCTGCCTGGTCCTGGTCGCCTCGCTCGGCGGCACCACCTGGCCCTGGGGCTCGGCGCAGATCATCGGCCTCGCCGTGCTCGCCGTGCTGCTGCTGATCGTCTTCGTGTACGTGGAGCGGCGCGCGGCCGAACCCGTACTGCCGCTGAAGCTGTTCCGGATCAGGACCTTCAGCCTCGTCGCCGTGATCAGCTTCGTCATCGGCTTCGCGATGTTCGGCGCGATGACCTACCTGCCGACCTTCCTCCAGGTGGTGCACTCCATCACGCCGACGATGTCCGGCGTCCACATGCTCCCGATGGTGTTCGGCCTGCTCCTCACCTCGACCGGGTCCGGCCAGATCGTCAGCCGTACCGGCCGCTGGAAGATCTTCCCGATCCTCGGCACCGGCATCACCGCGATCGGCCTGCTGCTCCTGCACCGGCTCACGGAGAACAGCAGCACCCTGGAGATGAGCCTCTACTTCTTCGTCTTCGGCGCGGGACTGGGACTGGTGATGCAGGTCCTGGTCCTGATCGTGCAGAACGCCGTGAGCTACCAGGACCTCGGCGTCGCCACCTCGGGGGCGACCTTCTTCCGCTCCATCGGCGCCTCGTTCGGCGTCGCCATCTTCGGCACCATCTTCACCAACCGGCTCACCGACAAGCTCGAAGCGGCGCTCTCCGGCCGCACCCTGCCGCCCGGGGTCGACGCGGGCAGCCTGTCCGCCGACCCGCGCGCCATCGGCCAGCTGCCCCCCACGCTCCGGGGACCGGTGATCCACGCGTACTCGACGTCGATCACCGACGTGTTCCTGTACGCGGCCCCCGTCGTCCTGATCGCCTTCGTCTTCGCCTGGCTGCTCAAGGAGGACAAGCTGCGGGGATCGGTGACCGCCCCCGACCCCAGCGAGACCCTGGCGTCCAACCCGGTCGAGCGCTCCTCGTACGACGAATGCGCCCGCGCGCTCTCGGTGCTGGCCACCAGGGAGGGGCGCCGGGAGGTCTACGTGAAGATCACCGAGAAGGCCGGCCTCGACCTGCTCCCCGCCGCGAGCTGGATGCTGCTGCGTATCAAACGGCACGGCACCGTGGAGCCCGCCCGGCTCGCCGAGATCGCTCCGGTGCCGCTGCGGGTGATCAGCGAGGCGGGCCGGCAGCTGGAGGAACGCGGGCTGGCCCGCCGGGTCGGCGTGCAGCTGGTGCTCACCGAACCCGGCGCGGAGGCCGTCGTGAAGCTCTCGCACGCCCGGGAGGAGTCCCTGGCCGAGCTGCTGGGCGACTGGTGGGGCCCCGACCGGCCGACCGACCTGGTCGCCCTGGTGTCGGAGCTGACCGCCGAGACGAGTGGATCGAGCAAGGAGCGGCCGCACAGCCCCGAGCCGAGGCGCGACCACCAGGCCTGAGTGCCGGCGCCCGTCACACGGTGGCGCCGAGCTCCTTGGCGAACCAGTGCTCGGCGTACTGGCGGTGGTGGAACGCCGGGACCTCCAGATAGCCGTGTTTCGCGTACAGCCCGCGTGCCTCGACCAGGTCGTTGCGGGTGTCGAGCCGGATCTGCCGGATGCCGAGGGCCCGTGCCCGGCTCTCGACCGCCGCGAGCAGCAGCCCGCCACCGCCCGTGCCGCGCGCCTGCGGCCGTACGAACACCCGGGTCAGCTCCGCGACCCCGTCGCCCTTCACGAGCAGCCCGGCGCAGGCGGCCGCCCGCCCGCCGAAGCGGCCCACGACGAACTCACCGGTCGGCGGGACCAGCAGCTCGGCGCCGTCGTCGGTGAGCCCCTCGTCGATCTCGTCGGGGGTCGCGGGCCGCTCCCAGTAACGGCTGGCGACCTCGTCGTAGTAGTCCCGGCGCAGCAGCGCGGCATCGGGGGAGTCGAAGCGTTCGGGCGTCACGGTCCACGTCATTGGTTCATTCTGTCTTCCGCACAACCGTGCGGAGAAGCGATTTTGGTGCAGGGGGCATCGGTGGCACAGGAGACGGGACCGACGACGGGGGCCGGGGCGGTCCAGCGGCTCGGCGAGCGGTGGATACGGGAGCTGGCCGGGCCGGGCGGCGGGAGCTTCGTCTGCTCGCCGGCCGGGCTCTGGCTGGCCCTGGCCGTGGTCGCGGCGGGGGCGCGCGGGGAGACCGCCGACGAACTGCGCGCGGTGCTGGGGGTGGCGGAGCGGCAGGCCGCCGACGCGGTGACGGCCCGGGTGCGCGAGCTGGCGGTCACCGACGCGCTGGGGGTGGCGACCCGGGTGTGGACCCGGGTGCCGGTCTACCGGGAGTACCGGGAGGCGCTGCCCGGCATCGGCTTCGGGCCGATGGACACCACCGGGGTCGACGCCTGGGTACGGGAGGCCACCGGCGGCCTGATCGAGCGGCTGCCGCTGGACATCAGCGACGAGATGCTGCTGGTGCTCGCCAACGTACTGGCGCTGAAGGCGCGGTGGGACGAGCCGTTCGATCCCGAGGAGACCTGCGACCTGCCGTTCACCGACGCGGCCGGGGCGCGGCGCGCGGTGCCGACCATGTACACCACACGTGCGCCGTGGGACGGCTGGACGGTGCGTGGCACCCAGGTCGTCGAGCTGCGCTGCCGCACCGAGCGCAGCGGCGGCGCCCCGGCCCGGGTCCGACTGGTGCTGGGGGCGCCGGGCGCGGGCGCGGCGGACGTACTGCCTGCGGGCTGGGCGCCGCAGGAGCTGCGCACCCCGCTGGAGACGGACGTCCTGAGTATCGCGGTCCCGCGATTCACCTTGCGTACGAACGTTCAGGTGACCGAGCAGCTGGCGGCGCTCGGGATCCGGGTCGCCACCACTCCCCTCGCGGATTTCGGGTGGATCTCGCCCGAGCCGCTGATGATCTCCCAGGTGGTGCAGGAGGCCGTGGTGAAGGTCGCGGAGGAAGGTGTGGAGGCTGCGGCGGTGACCGTCATCGCCGCGCCGGGGGGCGCGCCGCCCGTGCCGCGGCGCTACCTGCACATCGCCTTCGACCGGCCGTTCGGGATCGTGGTCCTGGACGGCAGCGGCGAGGTCCCGCTGTTCACGGGCTGGCAGGCGGACATCCCGGCCGAGGAGGACTGAGCCCGGCGGTGCCCCGCGCTCACCGCAGCGGTGGCGGCGCGAGGACGGGCGGCGGCGGTGTCACAGGGCGTCGCCGCCGCGCCCGCGCCACCAGCACCGCCGCCGCGACCGCCACCGCCACGGCACCGAGCAGCGTCAGTACCCAGGCCGGTACGGGCCCCGCGGTCAGCATCTCGTCGCGGTAGTACGTCGTCCGGTACGGGGTGTCGGCGGCCGTCGCCCGCAGGTGGTGGTCGCCGTCGATCAGCTCGGGCCGGGGGAAGGACTGGCTGATCGCCGTGAGGAACACCGGTTTCCCGCCCGTCAGCCTGTCCAGCACCGGGTGATCGCCGCCGTCCTGCCCGGCGCCGACCCGTCCCGCGTACGTCACCTGCGGCGCCGGCCCGCCGATCCGGCCGCGCGGCTCCATCCGGTGCGCCGCCAGCACGTAGAGCCCCAGCGACTGCGGCGTCGTGGCGAGCCGGGACAGCCGCATCGGGTAGACCGGCTCGTCGCTGGCGAAACGCAGCCGCAGTGGGTCGAGCCGGCCGAGCAGCGGGCCGCCCTTCTCCTGCGGGGCGAGGCGGATCGCCACGTACTCCCACTTCTGCTCGACGTAGGGCCGCAGCGCCGTCGACAGCCGGTCCGGGAGCTCGAAGCCGTTGTCCGTCAGCCAGCCCTCCAGGGCCGCGGGATCCGTCGCGGTCAGCCGGGCCACGTCGAACGGGCCGAGCCGCTCCCGGCCCACCACGCCGACGGGTGCGGCGGCCGAGGGGGCGGCGGAGTCCCCGGAGGAGTCGCCCGAGCCGCCGAACGGCCAGTCGTCGGCGTGTGGCCAGAAGTAGTGCCGGGTCTCGCGGACCGGCGCGGTGAGGGTTTCGAGCTCGGAGAAGAGAGAGGCATCACCCAGCTCGACCGTGGCGCGGTGCGGCACCGGCATGATCCACGCCGCGTCCGGCGCGTTCCCGCGGACCGTGAGCTGCATCACGATCTGCTCGGCGCCACCCGACCAGCTGACCACGGAGGTCTCCCGCTCGACCGAGACCTGACTGTCCCGGTCCACCACCATCGCCCCGCAGCCGCAGGCGTACGCCGGTGCTATCAGCGAGCCGATCTGCAGCGACACCAGCATCATGACCAGTGACAGCGCCCGGACCGCCCACGCACGCGATCCGGCCCGCACCCCTTGACCCGTCCCCGCCCACCGCATGCCGGCTCCTCCCCCGTAGGCACTGGATACGGGCTCAGACGTGGGGGCGGCCGGGCCGGTTCCGGCCACCCGGCACCGGTCCGGCCGGACCGCCGAGCATTCTTTCGGACAAAAGCCGGATGACAGTCAGGCGAAGAGGGGGTTGATTGTGTCTACCTCATAGCGCAATGCGAAGGTTTCACAGCATGCCCGAATCGAGGGCCGGCACAAGACGGCGGGAGGGTCGGCGCAGCGTGGCGAATGCGGAGCACAGTGTGCGCGGAGATGCGACGACAGAGGCGAGGACCGGGGCGGCCCGGGTGGTTCTCTGGCTGGTTGTGGCCGCGTTGGCCGTACGGCAGATGGCGGTGGTGCTGCGGCAGCAGCCTGGCGAACGGCTCACCGATCTGGAGACCTGGACCGGTGAGAACGGTGTGCTTCATGTGACGGGCTCGCTGTACGACACCGACCGGTTCACCGGAACCCCCTTCGCCGGGCTGGTGCTCAAGCCGCTCACCCGGAGCGCCGAACAGAGCCTCGGGGTCGCCTGGACCTTCGGCTCGCTGCTCCTCGTCGCCGCCCTCGGCGTCATCGTGGCACGCGCCCTGCCGGGCCCGGTCAACCGGCGCACCGCGCTGTTCGCGGCGCCCGTCGCGATCACCCTGCTGATGCTCTCGCTGCCGGTCCGCAACACCCTCTACCTGGGCCAGACCAGCATCCTGCCGGTCCTCCTGGTGCTCGTCGGCTGCTTCGTGGTCCGCGGGGAGCGCGCCTCGGGCGTCCTGATCGGCATCGCCGCCGCGCTCCAGCCGACCGTGCTGCTGTTCGCCGCGCTGCTCTGGCTGACCGGCAGACGCCGGGCCGCCCTGACCGGTGGCGCCGCGTTCGCCGCCTGCACGGCCCTGGCCTGGGCGGCGATGCCGCACGACTCGTGGACGTACTGGGTGCACCACGTCGCCGGGGCCGGCCTCGGCGACCAGGCCGACAGCCTCGCCAACCAGTCCCTGCACGGCGCGCTGCTCCGGTTCGGTCTTGAGGGCCCGCTGGAGATCGCGCTCTTCCTCGTCCTGGCGGCGGCCGTCTGCTTCGTCGGTCTGCGCCGCGCCGTTCGGTACGCGCACGACGGCCAGCTGCTGCTCGCCGTGGCC
Organism: Streptomyces sp. 840.1; assembly: GCF_003751445.1. Lineage (NCBI taxonomy): Bacteria > Bacillati > Actinomycetota > Actinomycetes > Kitasatosporales > Streptomycetaceae > Streptomyces > Streptomyces sp. 840.1. Next base: position 4,164,470 of record NZ_RJUU01000001.1, read on the forward strand.
GTCACCGGCTGCGTCGCCGTCGCCGTGTCGCCGACCGCCTGGCAGCACCAGCTGCTGTGGGTGCTGCTCGCGGTGGTCGGCCGGGTCGGCACGCGCGCCTCGGACCGGATGGTGTGGCCGGCGGTCGTGGTCCTCGTGATCACGCTGCCCGGCAAGATGCTGCTGCCCAACATCGAGGCGATGTTCCCGGTGCGCGACAACGTGCTGCTGATCGCCGCGCTCGGTGCCGCGTGCGCCGCCCCGTTCCTGCCGCGCACCTCGCCGTACTGGCAGCAGCCCGTCCCGACCGACTACGCGGCCCCGGTCCCGGCCCGCTGGAGCCGGGTGCCGCTGGTGCCGTTCTGGCGGCGGGTGCTCAGCCGGCCCAACCTGCTGCTGGAACTCCTGCTGATCAGGGTCGTCTACTCGGCCTACCAGCACGTCAGGCTGGCCGCGACGGCCGGCCGCGCCACCGCCGAGCACCACGGCCGGCAGATCCACACGGCCGAGCAGTGGCTGCACATCGACATCGAGCACTGGGCCAACCACGCGGTCGTCAAGGTCGGCTGGCTGCGGGACTTCTTCGACTACTACTACTCGACGTTCCACTTCATCGTGCCGCTGTCGATCCTCGCCGTGCTGTACGTGCGCCGCCCCGCGGACTACCGCTGGGTCCGCAGTTCCATCGGGTTCGCCACGGTCCTGGCCCTGGTCGGGTTCTGGCTCTACCCGCTGGCCCCGCCGAGGCTGATGCCGGGGCTCGGCTTCATCGACACCGTCCACGGCGTCCAGGACTTCGCGAAGCCCGACTACGGCACGCTGACCGGGGTGACCAACCAGTACGCCGCGATGCCCTCGCTGCACTTCGGCTGGTCGCTGTGGTGCGGTGTGGTGATCGTGATGCTCGCCCCGAAGGCCTGGATGAAGCTCCTCGGGGTGCTGCACCCGCTGTTCACGGTCTCCGCGATCATCGCGACGGGCAACCACTGGGTGCTCGACGCGGTGGGCGGCGCAGCGGTGGTCGCGCTCGGCTTCGGGCTGACCCACGTGCTGTCCGGACCGCGCCGGCTCCAGGAGCCCGTGACGGCGGCGAACGCCGGGAGGGCGGGACGGGCCGGGACGACGGAACCGGACCCGGAACGGGAACCGCTCCCGGAGCCGAAGGTGGACGGCGGGGCGGTGGCCGGCAAGCCGTAGCCACCGGCGGCCGCCCGTACCGCAGGCCGAAGGGGCGGCGGGGACACGTACACGTCCCCGCCGCCCCTTCGGCAGGTGGATCGTCGCGCGAGCTGCATCCGTCCACCGGGCCCGCCCGCCACCGCGAGCTGCATCCGTCCACCCGGCCCGCCCGCCACCGCGAGCTGCACCCGTCCACCGGGCCCGCCCGCCACTCGGACGGCTCAGCGGCCCGGCCCCAGGGCCCAGGCGGCGAAGGACAGCGTGAGCATCGAGACCACCGTGGAGGCCACCACGGCATTGCGGGCGAGCGCGGTGTCCAGGCCGTACTCCCGGGCGTAGATGAAGGCGTTCTGAGCCGTCGGGAGCGCCGAGCAGAGCACCACGGCCAGCACCTGGTGGTCCGACAGCCCCAGCAGGGGACCGGCGACGAGGAAGGCGACCAGGGGCTGCGCCAGCGTCTTCAACGCGACCGCGACCCCGACCTCGGCACGTCCCGAGCCCCGTCCGCCCGCCTCCGGCACCCCTTCGCTCCCGCCTCGGGGGCCGCCGTGCAGCGACAGGCCCAGCGTGACCAGCGCCGTCGGCACGGCGGCGGCACCCAGCAGGTCGCAGGAGTGGGTGAGGGCGGCCGGCAGCCGCAGCCCGGCGGCGGAGACGGCGACCCCGAGCAGCGACGCCATGATGACCGGATTGCGGACCGGCATGGTCAGCATCCGCCGCAGACCGCCGCCGGGACGCCCGCCGCCCGGTCCGCCGGCCGCCCGGGTCCCCGAGTCCAGCAGGGTCAGGATCACCGGTGAGACCAGCAGCACCTGGAACAGGATGACCTGCGCGACGAACGAGGCGTCACCGAGCACCCGCACCGCCACCGGGATGCCGAGGTTGGCGGAGTTGACGTAGCCGGAGGCCATGCTGCTGACCGCCCCGTCGGCCCGCCCGCGGCCGAAGAGCCGCCGGGCCACCACGTACCCCAGGCCGGACACCAGCGCGGTGGCCGCCCCGAACGCCACCACCGACAGATGGGCGAAGTCGGCGGGCCGGGAACCCGACACCATCCCGAACAGGGCGGCCGGCATGGCCACATGGAAGACGAACCGGCCGAGTACCGCTTCGGCGTGCACCCCGAGCAGCCTGCTGCGGCCGACCGCGTAACCGGCGGCGGTCAGCAGCCAGATGGGCGCGAAGGCGGAGAGCAGGGCATGCATACCCGCCATGATCCCGTCACGTCCGTCCGGCACCCGTGCGGGGTGCGGACGGACGTTCGGGACGGTCTGACCGGGCCGTTCGGGGAGGTCGGGGCGCCCGGACCGCTGAGCTCAGGCGTTCGTGGTGCTCACCTGGAGCTGCTTGATGCCGTTCAGCCAAGCCGACCGCAGCCGTCGCGGATCGCCCACCAGGCGCAGGCCGGGCAGCACGTCGGCGATGGCGTTGAAGATCAGGTCGATCTCCATGACGGCGAGGGACTTGCCCAGGCAGAAGTGCGGACCGCCGCCGCCGAAGCCGAGGTGCGGGTTGGGATCGCGGGTGATGTCGAACTCCTCCGGGCTCTCGAAGACCTCGGGGTCGTTGTTGGCCGAGGAGTAGAACATCCCGACCCGGTCGCCCTTCTTGATCTGCTGCCCGCCCAGTTCGAGGTCCTGGGTGGCGGTCCGCTGGAAGGAGACCACCGGCGTGGCCCAGCGGACGATCTCCTCGGCGGTCGTCCCGGGCCGCTCGCGCTTGTACAGCTCCCACTGCTCGGGGTGGGTGAGGAAGGCGTGCATGCCGTGGCTGATCGCGTTGCGGGTGGTCTCGTTTCCGGCCACGGCGAGCAGGATGACGAAGAAGCCGAATTCGTCCGAAAGCAGGTTGCCCTCGCCCTCCGCGGCGACCAGCTGGGAGACGATGTCCTTGGCCGGGCACTCCTTGCGCGCCGCCGCGAGGTTCATCGCGTACGAGACCAGCTCCATGGCCGCCTCGGCGCCGATCTCCTCGGTGATCGCGTACTCCGGATCGTCGTACGAGGCCATCTTGTTGGACCAGTCGAAGATCCGGCTGCGGTCCTCCTGCGGTACGCCGATCAGCTCGGCGATGGCCTGGAGCGGCAGTTCGACGGCGATGTTGTTGACGAAGTCGAAGGAGCCGTCGTCGTCCGAGGCGGCCAGCGCCGTCTCGACGATCGAGCGTGCCCGGCTGCGCAGCGCCTGCTCCAGCGAGCGGACGGCGCGCGGGGTGAAGCCCCGCTGGACGATCTGGCGGACCCGGGTGTGCTCGGGCGGGTCCATGTTCAGCATGATCATCTTCTGGACGTCGATCTGCTCGCGGCTGATCGTCTCGTTGAAGCGGATGACCGCGGTGTTGGTGTTCGACGAGAACAGCTCGGGGTGGGTCGACACGTACTTGACGTCCGCGTGCCGGGTGACGGCCCAGTAACCCTCGTCGTCGAAGCCGGAGATGCCGGCGGGCTGGGTGCACCACCAGACCGGCGCGGTCTCCCGCATCCGGGCGAACTCCGGGTGCGGGATGCGGGATTGGAGCAGATCGGGATCGGTGAAGTCGAACCCTTCGGGCAGATGGGGGCAGGGCATCGGCAACTCCAGGTCGGTCCGAGAGCCGCCCGAGCGATGCCTGACGACCCATCAGAAGTTGCCCGAAAGGTAGTAACGAGTTCTACAACTGACAAGGGGTGTGGCCCGATCTGTTGCGTGAAGCATCCGTGAACCAGGCCGGTTTGTGGTGGGTGCTGGCAGTGAAGCATGGGCAAGGTCCGTGCAAGCCCCTTGCGTACCGGGGGTAATCCTCATAAGACTGCACGAAGAACTAGAACGCGTACTAGTTCCTTCCGTGGGCGCCGGGACGCCTCTGCGGAAGTGTGAGGAGAGGACGAGCTCATGGCCGCGGAACCCGTCATCGTCGAAGCCGTACGCACTCCCATCGGCAGGCGCGGAGGCGCGCTCGCCAACCTGCACCCCGCCTATCTGCTGGGTGAGACCTACCGTGAACTTCTCGGCCGGACCGGCATCCACGCCGACTGCGTCGAACAGATCGTCGGCGGCACCGTCACCCACGCCGGCGAGCAGTCCATGAACCCCGCGCGCAACGCCTGGCTCACCGTGGGGCTCCCGTACGAGACCGCCGCCACGACCGTGGACTGCCAGTGCGGCTCCTCGCAGCAGGCCTCCCACATGGTCGCCAACATGATCGCGGCCGGGGTCATCGACGTCGGCATCAGCTGCGGGGTCGAGGCGATGTCGCGGGTGCCGCTGGGCAGCGGCTCCAAGCACGGTCCCGGCAAGCCGTGGCCCGACGAGTGGAACGTCGACCTGCCCAACCAGTTCGAGGCCGCCGAGCGCATCGCCCGCAAGCGCGGCCTCACCCGCGGGGACGTCGACGCGCTCGGCCTCGTCTCCCAGGAGCGGGCGGCCGCCGCCTGGGCCGAGGAGCGCTTCAAACGCGAGACCTACGCCGTCCAGGTGCCCACCACCGAGGCGGAACAGGCCGCCGGACAGGGCATGTGGCGGCTGGTCGACCGGGACGAGGGGCTGCGCGACACCACGACCGAGGGGCTCGCCGGCCTCAAGCCGGTGATGCCCACCGCCATCCACACCGCGGGCAACTCCTCGCAGATATCCGACGGCGCCTGCGCGATCATGTGGGCGTCCAAGCGCATGGCGCGGGCCCTCAAGCTCAAGCCGAGGGCCCGGATCGTGGCCCAGGCGCTGGTCGGCTCCGACCCGCACTTCCACCTCGACGGCCCCGTGGACGCCACCCGCGCGGTGCTCGGCAAGGCCGGGATGTCGCTCAAGGACATCGACATCGTGGAGATCAACGAGGCCTTCGCCTCGGTGGTCCTGAGCTGGGCCCAGGTCTTCGAACGGGACCTCGACGGGCTCGCGAAGGTCAACGTGAACGGCGGCGCCATCGCGCTCGGCCACCCGGTCGGCGCCACCGGGGCCCGGCTGATCACCACGGCCCTGCACGAACTGGAGCGCAGGGACAAGGAGTTCGCGCTCATCACCATGTGCGCGGGCGGGGCGCTCGCCACCGGGACGATCATCCAGCGGTTGTAGCGCCCGGCCGCGCGGGGGCCGGCCCCCGGCCCGGTGGTGCGGTCAGGTGCACCCCGGTGCGGGGGCGTACGCGGATGTCGGCGGCGCCCCCGGCTGCCTAACTTCATGGTCATGGAAAACAACGCGAGCAACTCCGCCCGGACGACCGCCGCCCGACGCCTCCTGGCCGCCGCCACCGTGGTGGTCCTCGCCGCACTGGGCACGGTTCCCGCCTCGGCGGCCGGGCACTCCGGGTCCGGCCGCCAGGCCCCGGCGCGCCACACGCCCGCACCCGCCGCCGCCCACCACGACGAGCGCGGCGGACTCCTCGCCCTCACCCCGGTGGCCCGCGTCGGCCGGGCGGGCGTCGCGGACTTCCTCGCCACGGCGGGCATGGACACGGCCACCGTCCGGCACGGTGTCCTGGCCTACCGCCTCACCTACCGCACCGTCACCCCGCAGGGCGCTCCCACCACCGCCACCGGCCTCCTCGTGCTCCCCGAGGGCGGCGCGCACCGGCTGGACCTGGTCTCCGACACCCACGGCACGATGGTCCACCGCGACTACGCGCCCTCGGTCGGCGAGGACTCCGGCCGCTACGCCTCCTACCTCCAGGCCTCGGCCGGGCGGGCGGTCGCCGCGCCGGACTACCTGGGGCTCGGCAAGGGACCCGGATTCCACCCGTACATGGACACCCGGTCCGCCGTCACCGCGACGCTCGACATGCTCCGCGCCTCGCGCACCGCCGCCCGGCGGCTGGGCCGGCCGCTCACCGGCGACGTGTACGCGAGCGGCTTCTCGCAGGGCGGCCAGGTCGCCATGGCGCTCGGCAAGGCCCTTGAGGGCGGCGCCGACCGGCGCTTCACCCTGCGGGCCCTGGCCCCCGTCTCGGGGCCCTACGACATCGAGCACGCCGAGATGCCCGGCACCTTCGACGGCAGCATCAACGACACCAGCGCCCTCTTCTACATGACGTACTTCCTCACCGCGCAGAACCGGATCCACCCGCTCTGGAAGGACCCCTCCGAAGCCTTCCGGAAGCCCTACGCGGACATCGTCGAGGGCCTCTTCGACTCCGGCCACACGGAGGAGGAGATCTTCATGTCGCTGCCCGGGACGCTGAGGGAACTGCTCACGGACGACTACTACGAGGCGATCCGGCACCCGGCCGGCGCCCTGCTCGCCGCCGTCCGCGCACAGGACGGCAACTGCGCCTGGAAGCCGGACGTCCCGGTGCGGCTCTACTCCTCGTCGGGCGACACCGACGTACCCATCGCCAACGCCCGCAACTGCGCGGCCGACCTGGCGAAGCGGGGCGTCCGGGCGCCCGTGACCGACCAGGGCCCGGCCGGCCACAACGAGACGTACCTGAAGTCGGGTCCGCAGATCGTGCGCTGGTTCGACGCCGAGTCGGCCCGGCACTGATCCCGGGCGCGCACGCCGACAGCCCCGGCCGCGTTGCGGTCGGGGCTGTCGGGTTCACCGGCGGACGGAGTCCGGGCCGGCTCAGTACCAGCTGTTGGCCTGCCAGAACGACCAGGCGCCGCACGGGCTGCCGTAGCGGGAGTTCATGTAGTCCATGCCCCACTTGATCTGGGTGGAGGCGTTGGTCTGCCAGTCGGAGCCGGCGGACGCCATCTTCGAACCGGGCAGGGCCTGGACCAGGCCGTAGGCGCCGGAGGAGGCGTTGGTCGCGCTCGGGTTCCAGCCGCTCTCGTGGCTGACGATGTTGCTGAAGCACTGGAACTGCGACTCGTCACCGATCATCTGCCTGGCCGTGTCCTGGGCACTGCCGCCGGAGGACGTCGGCGCGGCGGACGGGGCCGCCATGGCTGAGGTCGCGCCCACGGCCACACCGCCGACGCTCAGGAGGACGGCGGCGCCGGCCATGACGGTCTTGCGACGGGCGTTGCGGGGCTTGGCGACAAGGGTGCTGGCGAACGACACATTGAACCTAACGTCGGGAACGGATGGGCCGCCTGCCGGTCCGAATCCTGCCTGGCCCGGTGCTCGTTGACCGCTGTCCGTATCCGGTGGACGCTGCGGTGCTCGGCGACGTCAACCAGTGTTAGCGGCGCCGTTCAGCCACCGCAACGACCCCCGTTACGACCCCGCATCGCACCCAGGACCGAAGGTCCCGAACCACCCCAAAACGCTTCATAGCAGGTCGGAGGGGATGCCAGGGAGGCCGCAGCACCTGCGCGACGGCTCCTATTCCGCTTCGTACAGGACCAAGGTCCTGTGGGTGCCCTCACTCGCCCGGGACGTCGAATGTGACCTGGGCCTCGAAGTTGGCGCGCCTGGTGGCCCGCCGCAGCGCCTTCAGCAGCGCCGCCCCGACCGTCAGCGTCAGTACGACGGTGAGCACGGCCCGGCCCAGGTCCCAGCCGGCCGAGGTGGCCGTGCAGTAGGCGAGGAAGCGCACCAGGTTGTCGCCCAGCGGGTCACCGGGGTGGAAGGAGATTCCCGAACCGAGGCCCGGCACGATGGTCCAGCCGTACAGATTCATGACCGTCCCGTACGCGAACGCCGCCACCGCCCCGTAGCCCGCCAGCATCAGCAGCTCGGCCCGCCCGCGCAGCCGGTCCGGTGCGGGCAGCAGGCCCGCGCCCATCGTGAACCAGCCCATCGACAGCATCTGGAACGGCATCCACGGGCCCACCCCGCCGGTCAGCAGCGCGGACGCGAACATCGTCACCGAGCCGAGCACGAAGCCGAAGCCCGGCCCCAGCACCCGCCCGCTCAGCACCATCAGGAAGAACATCGGCTCCAGCCCCGCCGTGCCCGCCCCCAGCGGCCGCAGCGCCGCGCCGACCGCGGCCAGCACCCCCAGCATCGCCACCGCCTTCGCGTCCAGCCCGGCGTCCGCGATCATCGCGACCACCACCCCGACCAGCAGCGGCAGCAGCGCGGCGAACAGCCACGGCGCGTCCTGCGCGTGCGCGAGACCCGAATCGGCCCCGGCCAGCAGCGGCCAGCCGAAGGCGACCACGCCGATCGCGCTGATCAGCACCAGCGCGGCGACGGCCCGCGGCCCGAGCCGCACCGGCCGGGCACCCCGGCCCGTCGTGCCGCTCACGCGCCACCCCCCAGCGCCGCGCCCACCTGGGACACGGTGAGCCACTCCTGCGGGGCGAGGATCTTCGAGATCTGCGGGGCGAACGCGGGGGACGACACCACGACCTCCGGGGTCGGCCCGTCCGCCACGACATCGCCGTCGGCCAGGATCACCACCCGGTGCGCCAGCTCGGCGGCCAGCTCCACGTCATGGGTGGCCAGCACGATCGCGTGGCCCTCGGCCGCCAGTGCGCGCAGCACCCCGACGAGCCGGGCCTTCGCCGCGTAGTCCAGACCCCGGGTCGGCTCGTCCAGGAGGAGCAGCGGGGGCCGGGCGGTGAGTACGAGGGCGAGGGCCAGGGCGAGGCGCTGGCCCTCGGAGAGATCACGGGGGTGGGTGTCGTCCGGTACGCCGGGCAGCAGCTCGGACACCAGGGCCCGGCAGCTGCCCGGCGCGGCGCCCGCGTCGGCGTCCGCCGCCGCGCACTCGGCGGCGACCGTGTCCGCGTACAGCAGGTCGCGCGGCTCCTGCGGTACGAGGCCGACCCGGCGCACCATCTCGCGCGGCGGCGTGCGGTGCGGGGTCCGGCCGCCGACCAGGACGCTGCCGGAGGTGGGCTCGACCATGCCCACGAGGGCGGCGAGCAGGGTGGACTTGCCGGCGCCGTTGCGTCCCATGAGCGCGACGGTCTCGCCGGGCGTGACGGTGAGCGTGACCCGGCGCAGCGCCTCGATCCGGCCGCGCCGCACCCCCAGGCGTTCGATCCGGGTGGTGGCGTCGGTGACCGGTCCGGGCGCGGCGGTCACCTGCGGGCCGCGCCCGAGGAGCCTGGCCAGGCCGGAGCGCCGGGCGGCGGGGCGGGGCGCGGGGCCCGTCCCGGCCGGCAGCCGGGGCCCGGCCGTGCCGGAGACCGGTCCGGGCCGCTCGCCCGCCAGCGCCTCGCGCATGCCGGCGGCCCGCCGCCGGGCGTCCCGCACCGAGAGCGGCAGCGGGTCCCAGCCCGCGAGGCGCCCCAGCGCCACGACCGGCGGGTGCACCGGCGAGAGGGCCATGACATCGGCGGGGGTGCCCATCACGGGGGCGGCGCCCGGCGCGGGCAGCAGGACGACCTGGTCGGCGTACTGCACGACGCGCTCCAGCCGGTGCTCGGCCATCAGGACCGTCGTGCCCAGGTCGTGGACGAGCCGCTGGAGCACCGCGAGGACCTCCTCGGCCGCCGCCGGGTCCAGCGCGGACGTCGGCTCGTCCAGGACCAGCACCCGGGGGTGCGGGGTGAGGACGGAGCCGATCGCGACCCGCTGCTGCTGGCCGCCGGAGAGCGTGGCGATCGGCCGGTCCCGCAGCCCGGCCAGGCCCAGCAGGTCGAGGGTCTCCTCGACCCGCCGCCGCATCACGTCCGGGGCCAGGCCCAGCGACTCCATGCCGTACGCCAGCTCGTCCTCGACCGTGTCGGTCACGAAGTGGGAGAGCGGGTCCTGGCCCACCGTGCCGACCAGATCGGCCAGCTCGCGGGGCTTGTGCGTACGGGTGTCGCGCCCGTCCACGGTGACCCGGCCGGTCAGCCGGCCCCCGGTGAAGTGCGGCACCAGCCCCGACACGGCACCCAGCAATGTCGACTTGCCGACGCCCGATGGGCCGACGAGCAGCACCAGCTCACCCTCGGGAACGGTCAGGTCGACCCCCGACAGGGCGGGGCGCCCGGCCCCCTCGTACCGCACCGAAACATCGTCGAACCGGATCACACCTGCTCCTCGAAGCCTGTGGGGGAAGGCGGGACGGGCGCGACCAGCGCGGGCAGCAGACCGATCAGCACCGCGGCGGCGGGCCACAGCGGCAGCACCGGTGCGGTCAGCGGTACGACCCCGGGGTGCAGCGCCGCCGGATCCACGGCGCCCGCCCGGATCATCGCCACCGCGACCGCCGCACCGGAACCCGCGACCAGCCAGGCCCGTACGCCCCACCGGTCGGGCCGGTAGCGGGTCCGCACCGAACGCGCCCCGCCGAGCCGCAGCCCGGCCATCGCCGCCACCAGCCCGGCGATCAGCAGCGGCAGCCCGTACACGGCGCCCTGCGCGGCCAGCAGCCCGTAGGTGCCGGCGCAGACCCCGAGCAGCCCGCCGAGGGTGAGGACGTTGGTGGTGTGCCGGACGGCGGCGGGCACCTGGGCGGTACGCCCGTAGCCGCGCGCGTCCATCGATGCGGCCACCGCGACCGACCGTTCCAGCGCGCCCTCCAGGACCGGCAGCCCGATCTGGAGCACGGCCCCGACCCCGCCGGTCGCCCGGCCCCGAAGCCGCCGGGCGGTGCGCAGCCGCACCACGTCGGCGACCAGGTTCGGCGCGAACGTCATCGCGACGACGACCGCCACCCCGGCCTCGTACAGCGCACCGGGCAGCGACTTCAGCAGCCGGGCCGGATTGGCGAGCGAGTTCGCCGCGCCGACGCAGATCAGCAGGGTGGCCAGCTTCGCGCCGTCGTACAGCGCGAACAGCAGTTGCTCGGCGGTGACCCGGCCGCCGATCCGCACCCCCTTCGCCCAGTCCGGCAGCGGCACCTCGGGCAGGGTGAACACCACGTGCGTGCCGGGGATCGGTGAGCCGAGGAAGACCGAGAACAGCAGCCGCACCCCGATGACGAACAGCCCGATCTTGATGAACGCCGCGTAGGAGCGGGCCCAGGGCGCGTCCGTGCGGCGCGCGGCCACCACGTAACCCGCCACGCCCACCAGCAGGCCGAGCAGCAGCGGATTGGTCGTCCGGGACGCGGCGGTGGCGAGTCCCAGCGCCCACAGCCACCAGGCCCCGGCGGGCAGCGCGTTGCTCCGGGTCGCGGCGGGGGCGCGCCAGACCGGGGCCGGGGCGACGGCCGCCGGGGCGCTCCCGGTGCCGTCCGTCGAGCCGTTCATCCGCGGCGGCGGCGGGCCTGTGCGACTGCGGCGATGCCGAGCAGGAGGACGGCGCCGACCCCGAACAGCACCCCGGCGGACGGACCGCCGCCGGAGCCGCCGCTGCGGGCGGCGGCGGAGGAGGCCGACGCGGGTGCGGACGGGTCCGCGGTCGCCCGGCCGCTCTCGGTGCCGGTGGTTCCCGAGACCTGCTCACCGCAGCCCGCGACCGGATAGCCGGAGATCGCGCACAGCAGCGCGTCACTCCCGTAGCGCAGCGGCTTGGCCACCGATGCGAGGGCCTCCGCGCTGCTGGCGTCCTTCGGGACCCGCGCGCACGCGGTGCGCAGCGCGGGCGGGGTCTCGCCCTGCGGCGCGTCGGCGGCGGTGCCGGAGTCGATGACGAGTGCGATCCGCTTGGCGTTGTCCCGGGCCGGGGTGCCGGCGCAGATCGCCCCGAAGTCGGGGGAGCGGCGCGGCTTCGCCGCGTCCTGCGAGTCGGCGCTCACGGCGAACCGGAAGCCCTGCACCGAACCGTCGTCCGGCCGGACCAGGGACGGCCCCTGGGTGGCGTACGCCCACCCGCTGCCGGAGCCCTCCCAGAAGGACCAGTAGCGGTAGCCCGCGGCCTGGGCCGTACCCGTGCCGAGCACGGCCAGGACGGCGCCCAGGACCACCAGCAGCACGGCGGTCCGGCAGCCCCTCACAGCTGCTGGTTCTTCCGGCGGCCGCTGATCAGGAAGCCGGCGCCCGCGCCGACGGCGAGGCCGATCCCGACGAACCACCAGACACCGCCGATCCCGTCCCCGTCGCCGCTGTCCTTCTTCTCCTCGTCCTCGGTGGCGGTCGGCTTCGGCGTCGAAATGGAGGCGGGGGCCGGCCCGGTCGCGTTCAGCCGGGTGACGAGGTCGGCGCCGCCGAAGTCGTGCACGTCGGCGCCGGTGGAGTGGGCGGCCATGACCAGCTGGGCATAGGCGGCCGGGCCGCTCTGCTCGGCCCAGGCGGCGGAGTTCTTCGCCAGCCAGTCGACGGAGGCGGCGGCCTTGTCCTTGTGCCCGGAGGCGGACAGGGCGACGACCGCGTCGGCGGTGTTGCCGAAGTCGGGCTGCGGGGCGCTGTCCTCGGCCCCCGGCATCGGCGGCTGGTCGAGGTGGCCGGTCTTCGCGAGGGCCCCGGCGAGGTAGTGGGCGCCGTTCTGGGCGGCCCGCTCCGGCCTGAGCGGGGCGCTGCCCTTCTCGCAGGTGGGCGCCTTGGCCGCGGCGGTGTCGCCGACGACGAGCCCCTTGCCGAGCGCGGCGAGGACGCCTGCGGCGGTGGCGTCGGCGTTGGCGACGAGCTTGCCGGCCTTGTCGGGCTGGTAGGCGAAGGCGCCGCCGTCCTTGCCGCCGCAGGGGATGGCGAAGCCGAGCAGCGCGTTGTAGGGGGTCTTGCCGCCGTGCGTCGTGATGTCCCCGAGCCGCTCGCCGGCGCGGGAGAGGGCGCCGATCACGATCGAGGTGGAGTTCGCGTCACTGGGCCCGCCGGCGGTGTATCCCCAGCCGCCGTCCTCGTTCTGGACGGACTTCAGCCAGTCGAGCCCGTTGGCGACGAGCTCCTGGTGCTTGCCGACCTCGTGCAGCGCCTGCACGGCGGCCGCCGTCGCGTTGGTGTCGATCACGGTCTTGGCGTCGCACGGCACGGAGGGGTCGGGGCGGTACGCGGGAAACGCCCCGCTGTCGCACTGCTGTCCGACCAGCCAGTCCACGGCCTTCGCGGCGGGCATGACGCCCACGGCCCGCTGCGACACGAAGGCCAGTGACTGCCGCCACACCCCGTCGTACGTCGGGTCCGTCGTGCCGTACAGCCCCGAGGGCAGCGCCGCCGACGGGGAGGGGGACGGTGCGGCGACCGCGGCCGGGGCTGCGGCTGCGGCCGCGCAGAGCACGGCAGCGGTGGCGGCGAGCGCGGCTGCGCTGCGGCGTACGGTCATGGCGGGCGGGGCCTCTCCTGCGGGAACCGGGCTCAGGCGCACTCAGGCACCGGGCTCCGGCTCCGTATACCTCGACGGTGCCGGCCACCGGGGTCCCGATGGCACGAGCCGGTCACGACCCGGACAGGGCATTCCGGCTCCCGCCGGGGGCGGTCACGGGATGGGGTGTCCCCTGCTCGAGCGAAGTCGAGAGCTTGGGGAACGGCCAGTGCCGGATTCGCACCGGCTTCCCCCTGAACGGGCATGATGACGACTCGCACACTCTACCGGGCGGGCCCGTCGGGAGCCCTGGCCGGGCGGTGGCGCCGGGGGAGAACGCGAGGCGGGGCGGCCGTACGCCGCCGGGAGGGCAGGGGCGGGGACGAGGCGGGCAGCGCTCTCGTCGTCATGGCGGCCGCCGTCCGCTGCCCCTCGCACTGGGGGCCCTGTGCGCCTGGTGGCTGCAGCGCCGCTCGGCCCGTCCCGCCGGCACGCGTGACATCGTCCCGGCCCCCGTCGAGGGCAGACACTGCGTACGCGCGGCCATCCGCGCCGTCCCCTGCCGCGTGTCCGGCTCCGGCCACCTGGTGCCGGGCGGCGGCCGCCCGGCGGCCACCCCGGACCCGGAAGACCGCCGGGCCCGCAGGGCGCTGCCGGAGACCCTGACCGTGCGGGGTGTGTCCGGGCCGCGGGCCGGCGGCCCGGAGAACAACAGGCGACAGCGGGCCCCTCCGGTGACAAGATCGGCTCAACTCACTCATGAAGTGGGTTCGTTGGCCGACCGCCCTTTGGAGATGTCGTGTCCGAACGTTCCATGCTGTGCCTTCTGGCCACCGCGACCGCCGTTGCCGTACTCACGGGCTGCACGAGCACCAAGCCCTCCGCCCCGGGCGGCACAGAGGTGGAGTTGGTGAAGTCCGGCAAGCTCATGACCTGCACCCATCTGCCCTATGAGCCCTTCCAGATACGCAAGGGCAACGCCATCGTCGGGTTCGACGTGGACCTCGTGGACCTGGTCGCCAAGAAGCTGAAGGTCACCCAGGAGATCGTGGACACGCCCTTCGAGGGCATCCAGAGTGGGGAGGACCTCAACACCCGCAAATGCGATCTGGCCGCGGCAGGCATGACGATCACGCCGGTGCGTGCGAAGAACCTGGACTTCTCCGCCGGCTACTTCGACGCCACGCAGGCCCTGATCGCCAAGAAGGGCTCCTCCCTCACCTCGCTGGCCGCCCTCAAGGGCAAGAAGCTCGGAGTCCAGCAGGGCACCACCGGAGAGACGTACGCGCAGAAGCACGCGCCGGGGGTGACCGCCGTCCAGTTCGAGGATCTGGCTCTGATGCTCACGGCCGTGAAGACCGGACAGGTCGACGCCGCGGTGGGCGACAACGGTGTGCTCTTCGAGTACGTACGGAAGAACCCGGATACCGAGGTCACCGCTGAGTTCGACACGGGCGAGAAGTACGGCATCGGGGTCCGTACCGGAAATGACGCCCTGAGAAAGGAGATCAACTCGGTCATCAGCAAGGCGAAATCCGACGGCAGCTACGACCGCATCTACAAGAAGTGGTTCCCCGCCGCTCCCAAGAAGTGAGGAAGCGCATACCGATGCCGATATCACGCCGACAACGGACCCGCTCCATTCGGGGTGTTCAGTACGCTGTCCTCGCCGCCGTCCTGCTCGTAGTCGCCCTGGCCGCCGACTGGGGCGAGATCGGGCGGGCGTTCTTCGATGTGGACGTGGCCAAGGCGCAGTTCCCCGACATCATCACCACCGCTCTCGTCAACACCGTCGTCTATACGCTGCTCGGCTTCAGTTTCGGGCTGGCTGCCGGACTCGTCCTCGCGCTGATGAGGCTGTCGCACGTACCTCCGTACCGCTGGCTGGCCGTTGCCTATATCGAGTTCTTCCGCGGGGTTCCCACTCTGCTGGTCTTCATCGCCCTCGGATTCGGCGTCCCGCTCGCCTTCCAGGTGGCGCTCAACCAGTACGTGACCGTGATGCTGGCTCTGGGACTCGTCGGCGCCGCCTACATGGCGGAGACGATTCGGGCCGGAATCCAGGCGGTCCCCAAGGGGCAGACGGAGGCGGCGCGTTCGCTCGGGATGTCGCAGGGCCGGGCCATGGTGTCCATCATCATTCCGCAGGCCCTGCGTATCGTTCTGCCCCCGCTCACCAATGAACTGATCCTGCTGACCAAGGACTCGTCCCTGGTGTATCTGCTGGGCCTGTCGCTCTCCCAGTACGAGTTGGCGAAGTTCGGCCGGGATGCCCTGAACCAGAATCGCAGCCTGACCCCGATCCTCATCGCCGGACTCTGCTATCTGATCATTACCCTGCCGCTCGGCCATCTGGTCCGGCTGCTCGAAGCGCGTACGGCGAGGGCGAGGTGAACGCGATGAAGGACGTTCCTGTGGCGGACGGCGAGGCGGCGTCGAACACACCGGCGATCGAAGTGCGGGGCCTGCACAAGTCGTTCGGCAGGCTGGAGGTGCTCGCGGGCATCGACTTCACGGTCGGCCGGGGTGAGGTGGTGTGCGTCATCGGCCCGTCCGGCTCGGGCAAGTCCACGCTGCTGCGCTGTGTGAACCTGCTGGAGGAGCCGACCTCGGGGACGATCACGGTGGCCGGCACCGAAGTCACCGACCCGGATGTGGACATCGACAGGGTGCGCAGGCGGATCGGCATGGTCTTCCAGTCGTTCAACCTCTTTCCGCATCTCACAGTGCTGGAGAACCTGACGCTTCCGCAGCGACGGGTGCTGGGGCGCGACAAGGCAGAGGCGGCCCGGGTCGCCCGCGAACGGCTGGCCCGGGTGGGCCTGACCGACAAGGAGTCCGCCTACCCGGCGCAGTTGTCCGGCGGCCAGCAGCAGCGGGTGGCCATCGCGCGGGCGCTGGCCATGGACCCGGAGCTGATGCTCTTCGACGAGCCCACCTCCGCCCTCGACCCGGAACTGGTGGGGGACGTCCTGGCGGTGATGCGCTCACTGGCCGACGAGGGAATGACCATGCTCGTCGTCACCCACGAGATGAGCTTCGCCGAGGAGGTGGCGGACCGTGTCGTCTTCATGGACGGTGGGGTCATCGTCGAGGAGGGCACCCCGGCGCAAGTGATCGGCGCGCCGGGTCATGTCCGTACCCGGTCCTTCCTCGCCCGCCTGCTGACCCCGGCCGGCGCGCGCCTGCGTGAGGACGCGGCCGCGGATGCCGAAGGGCCGGGAAGGCGGTCGGGTCCGCTCTGAGGGCCGCTCGCGTCGGGGGCCGAGCTCGGTACCGGGATCGCCGTGGCGGACTGAGCCACCAGCCATCCATCGGTCGGGACCGGGACCGGGACCGGGGCCGGGCCCGGGTCCGCGACGCGTTCCGGGGTGCCCGCGAAGAAGGCCCGCACGGCTGCCAGGAGCCGGTCGACGGCACGGGACGGCGCGGCGTCGTAATGCCCGGCGCGCCGAACCTCATGCCGAGGGATTCGCCCCGTCCCGCGCCTGTCGTCGCCCACAGCCGCCTCACACGGCGACGAATGTCACCGGCTCGCTCCCTGCCACCGCCTCCGCGCGCCCCAGCTTCACCAGCCGGCGCACATGCGCCTCGGCCTCCGAGACCGCGATGTTCCGGGAGCCGTAGGGGATCTGCTCCCAGGGCCGGTTCCACTCCATCCGTTCGGCCAGCTGCCACGGCGTGAGCGGTTCGGCCAGCAGGGACAGCAGGCCGGTGAGGCGCTCCTCGTGGTGGACGAGGAGTTCCTGCACGCGGCCCGCCGCGTCCGCGAACGCGTGCTGGTGGGCGGGCAGCACCTCCGCGACCCCCAGGGCTTCGATCCGCTCCAGGGAGGCGAGGTAGTCCCCGAGCGGGTCGGTCTCCGTCGCGCTGTCCGGGTCCTCGTAGAGGCCGACGTGCGGGCTGATGCCGGGGAGCAGGTGGTCGCCGGAGAAGAGCCGGCCGCGGCCGGGCAGATTGGCCGGGTGGTCCTCCTCCAGGTGCAGGCAGACATGGCCCGGGGTGTGGCCCGGGGTCCAGATCGCGCGCAGCCGGCGGCCCGCCAGGTCGAGGAGCTCGCCGGGCACGATCTCCCGGTCCGGGAGCGCGGCCCGCAGACCGGGCAGGGTGCGCATCCGGCCGCCCTTCTCGCGGGCGGCCAGGAGCGGGGCGATGTGGTCCTCGGGGGCGCCGACCGTCGCCAGTTTCGCCGCGAGGTACGACAGCCAGGTGCCCGGCTCGGACTCCCGGGTCCGGCGGACGATCGCCGTGTCGGCGGCGTGCATCGCGATCCAGGCCCCGGACGCCTCGCGCACCTGCCCCGACAGGCCGTGGTGGTCGGGGTGGTGGTGGGTGATGACCACACCGTGGATGTCGGCGATGTCCACGCCGACCGCCGTGAGCCCGGCCGTCAGGGTCTCCCAGGCCTCGGGGTCGTCCCAGCCGGTGTCGATCAGGACCGGACCCCGGCCGGTGTCCAGGACATGGACCAGCGTGTGGCCCAACGGGTTGTCCGGGATCGGGACTTTGATGCTGTGGACGCCACCACCGTGGTTCATCACCTGCGTCATGGACTCCCCAATCTCCGCGGCCTCGGCGGCGTGCTGGTCCCGGCCACGACGCGCCGCGTCCACTGTAACGAGAACTTGTTCCAGTGGTAGCCCCGGTCGACCATCTGGTCGGGACGGCCGGTCGTGTCCCGGCCGTGGACTCCTGGAACTGGAACTGGTATCAGTTCTGACATGGAGTCAGATCGAACTCGGCCGCATGTCCGATGTGTGTCGGATGTACCTCGGGTGCACGTCGGGCACCGCACGCACAGTTCAGTCAACGAGTCGGGTCACGTGCCGCGTCGCGGGAGGCAGCAGCCATGAGCGAGCTTGTCGAACACGGAAAACTGTTCATCGGCGGGGAGTTGGTCGATCCGCTGGGGCGGGAAGTCATCGAGGTCATCTCCCCGCACACCGAGCAGGTCATCGGCCGCGTGCCGCACGCCGCCGAGGGGGACGTGGACCGGGCCGTCGCCGCCGCCCGCCGGGCGTTCGACGAGGGGCCGTGGCCCCGGATGACACTGGACGAGCGGATCGCCGTCGTCACGCGGATCAAGGACGCGTTCGCCGTGCGGTACGAGGAGATCGCCCGCGTCATCAGCTCGGAGAACGGCACCCCGTACAGCTCCAGTGTCATGGTGCAGGCCCTCGCCGCGATGATGGTGTGGGACGCGGCGATCACCGTCGCCCGCACCTTCCCCTACGAGGAGCGCAGGGACGGGGCGCTCGGGCCGCTGCTGGTGCGCCGCGAGCCCGTCGGGGTGGTCGCGGCCGTCGTGCCGTGGAACGTGCCGCAGTTCACCGCTGCCGCCAAACTCGCGCCCGCGCTGCTCGCCGGGTGCTCGGCCGTCCTGAAGGTGTCGCCCGAATCACCGCTCGACGCCTACATCCTGGCGGAGATCGCCGCCGAGTCCGGGCTGCCCGAAGGCGTGCTGTCGATCCTGCCCGCCGACCGCGAGGTCAGCGAGTACCTGGTCGGGCACCCGGGCGTGGACAAGGTCTCCTTCACCGGGTCCGTCGCCGCCGGACGGCGCGTCATGGAGGTCGCATCCCGCAACCTCACCCGCGTCACCCTGGAACTGGGCGGGAAGTCGGCCGCCGTGATCCTCCCCGACGCCGATCTGGAGACCGCCGTCGCGGGCATCGTGCCCTTCGCCTGGATGATCAACGGGCAGGCCTGCGTGGCCCAGACCCGGATCCTGGTGCCGCGCTCCCGGTACGAGGAGACCGCCGAGGCCTTCGCCGCCGCCGCAGGCGCGCTCAAGGTCGGCGACCCGCTCGACCCGGCCACCGAACTCGGCCCGCTCGTCGCGCGGCGCCAGCAGCAGCGCTCCCTCGACTACATCCGGATCGGCCAGGAGGAGGGCGCCAAGATCCTCACCGGCGGCGGGCGCCCGGCCTCCCAGGAGCGCGGCTGGTACGTCGAGCCGACGCTCTTCGGGGACGTCGACAACTCCATGCGCATCGCCCGCGAGGAGATCTTCGGCCCGGTCATCTGCCTGCTGCCGTACGGCGACGAGGACGAGGCCGTGAAGATCGCCAACGACTCCGAGTACGGGCTCAGCGGCAGCGTCTGGACCGCCGACACCGAACGCGGCATCGACATCGCCCGCCGGGTCAGGACCGGCACGTACAGCGTGAACACCTTCAGCCTCGACATGCTCGGGCCGTTCGGCGGCTACAAGAACTCCGGTGTGGGCAGGGAGTTCGGACCCGAGGGGTACGGGGAGTACTTCGAGCACAAGATGATCCATCTGCCCGCCGGATACGGGGGAGCGGCCTGATGGGGGACCGCTGGAGCGTCGAGGTCGACCGGGGCGTGTGCATCGGGTCGGGGATGTGCGTCAACCACGCACCGGACGGCTTCCGGCTGGACTCCGCCCGGCAGTCCCATCCCGTCGACCCGGAGACCGACGCCAACGAGCGGGTCCTCGCGGCCGCCGAGGGGTGCCCGGTCGAGGCGATCACGGTGGCCCTGGCCGACTCGGGGGAGGTCGTGTTCCCGCCGGAGGACTGAGAGCCCTTCCGTGAGCCCCGCCACCCGCTCGGGGTGTGGCCTGCCACACCCCGGGCGGATGGCGGACCGCAGTGACCCGGCGGGGGGCGCCGCGACAGAGTCACCAGCATGTCCACAACGACACCACCCACCACCCGGCCCGGACCGTCCCGCACCGCGGGTGTACCCGTCCGCACGGCCACCGTGCTCACCGCTCTCGCCGTGGCCCTCGGCACCGCCTTCGTGCTCGCCCCCGCTCCGGTCGCCGGGAGCCTGTCCGGCGGCGGCTACGACGGCCGGCGCGGGCTCGAGGACCACCTCTCCGCCTCCTTCGCCGACTACTGGGCGGCCGGTGAGCGGGGCTTTCCCCCGGGCCTGAGGCACGCCGTCGACTACTGGTCGCGCTATCACCTGGTCAAGGCCGTGGTCGCCGCGGTCCTGCTCGCCGTGCTCCTCGCGCTCGGCGTGCTGCTCCGCAAGGCGTACCTGCGCGCCGGCGGGCTCACCGCCGGGAGGCGGGCCGCCCTCGCGTCCGCCGGGGCGGTCGTCACGGCGCTCGCGCTGTTCTCGCTGGCGCTGGTGATGGCGAACGTCCAGGGGACGCTGGCGCCCTTCTCCTCGCTGCTGTCGATGCTGCCGCTGCACGCGCCGCACGGGGAGCTCGCCGGCACGATCGCCGGGATCACGGAGCAACTGGCCGGATACCCGGACGCCGGCGGCGCCACCTCGCCTCCAGTCGAGGTGATGGTCAGCGACTTCGGGCGTTACCACGCCGTGCAGGCCGCGGCCGCCACGGCGGTGGCGCTCACCGCCGCCGCGATGAGCGCGGTGTCGTGGCGGCGGTTCGCCGCGGCAGCGGCCCGCGACCGGTGGACCAGGCGCGTGCTCCGGTCGTCCGGCCTGCTCCGGGCCCTGCTGGCGGCAGCCGTCGCCGTGATCGCCGTGGCGAACACGGCGACCGCGGCCGACCCGGCCCCCGCGCTCCTGGCCTTCTTCGAAGGCGGCTGGTGAGGGGAGGCCCTCAGCCGTTGAGGTGGGCGAGGACGGCGAGCACCCGGCGGTGCCGCGTGTCGTCGGGCGGCAGGCCGAGCTTCGCGAAGACGTTGCCGATGTGCTTCTCCACCGCGCTGCCGGAGAGCACCATGCGCCGGGCGATGGCCGTATTGGAATGCCCCTCGGCCATCAGCGCCAGCAACTGCCTCTCGCGCGCGGTCAGCTTCTCCAGCGGGTCGTCCCGCCGCTGCCGGGCCAGCAGCTGGGCGACGACCTGCGGATCGAGCACCGTCGCGCCCCCGGCGACGCGGACCAGGGCGTCCAGGAACTCCTCGACCTTGGCGACCCGGTCCTTCAGCAGGTAGCCGACCGCGCCGGCCCCGTCCGCGAGCAGATCGGCGGCGTAGGACACCTCCACGTACTGGCTGAGCACCAGCACAGGGGCGCCGGGCAGCCGGCTGCGGGCGGTGGCCGCCGCCCGCAGTCCCTCGTCCGTGTGCGTCGGCGGCATCCGCACATCGACGACCGACACGTCCGGGCGGTGCGCGAGCACCGCCTCGACCAGGGCGGGGCCGTCACCGACCGCCGCCACCACCTGGTGACCGTCCTCCGAGAGCAGCCGGACCAGCCCCTCGCGCAGCAGCACCGCGTCATCCGCGACGACGATCCGCAGCGGCTCCCGGAAGGCGGGGACCACCGGTGCTCCCGGCGCCGCGCCGTCGCCCATCAGGGACATGGCAGCTCAGCCGTGACCGTCGTCGGGCCGCCCTCGGGACTGTCCACCCGCAGCCGGCCGCCGACCGCCCGTGCCCGGTCGGCCAGACCCCACAGCCCGTGCCCCTCGGCCGGCGCGGCACCGCCCACGCCGTCGTCCGTCACCCAGACCCGCAGGATCCCCCCGGTGTGGCGCAGCCCGACCGTGCACCGGCGGGCGTGGCTGTGCTTGGCCGCGTTCGTCAGCGCCTCGGCGACCACGAAGTACGCGGCCGTCTCGACGCCGGGCTCCAGCCGTCCGCTCAGGGGCGCGGCGTCGAGCCCGGCGGGGACGACGCTGCGCGCGGCCAGGGCGCGCAGCGCCTCCCGGAGCCCCCGGTCGGTGAGGACGGGCGGGGCGATGCCCCGGGACAGGGCCCGCAGTTCGTCCAGGGCCTCCTGGGTCCGCAGGACCGCGTCCGCGAGTGCGGCCCTGACCAGTTCCGGCCTGCGGTCGAAGTGGTGCTGGGCGCGGCCCAGTTCCATCGCCAGCCGGACCAGCTGCTGCTGGGGCCCGTCGTGGATGTCGCGCTCCAGCCGCCGCAGCGCGGCGGTCTCCGCCGTCACCGCGGCGACGGCCTGCGCGCGGGCGGTGTCGCGCTCCTGCTCGAGTCCGCTGATCCGGCGGTGCAGCGCCGACATGTTCGACAGGAGCGCCTGCCCGAGACCGGCCTGGGCGGCGACGCACACCCGGGTCACCAGCGGCAGGGCCGCCAGCACCAGCACGCCGACCGAGAGGGCGAACGCGATCCGCCCGGACGGTGACGTCAGGCCCAGGCTCAGCGCGACATGGGACCGGTCGCTGCCCGCGTACAGGGTCATGGGCCGCAGCGAGCCGGGCGCGACCTCGTTGCGCAGCGGGTACGTGAGGGTCGCGAGGCCCACGAACCACCACAGTGCCGTCACCACCCAGGTGACCAGCACGACGGGGAGCACCAGCACCGCGTGCGCCAGGTCGAGCCACAGCTCCGGGTCGGCCGCGCCGCCCGTCTCCTTCGACCCCGGCCGCCGGCCCGCACCGCGCGCCCCGCCGGTCCGGGCCCGTACCGCGCCGATCCGCCACCACTCCAGATCGCCGGGCCACCGGGCCAGTGCCAGGGCGCGGGCCGTGCCGGGCGACCCGCCCGGCACCAGCGAACCGGCCGTCGCGGCGCACAGGCCGCCGGCCACCAGCAGCAGACCGGCGGCCGCGCTCAGCGGCGCGGTGAGGAGATAGAGGGATTCCACGAGCGTGCGACGCCCGGCGCGGACAGCGGGGCCGGCGCCCGGCCGCCACCGGCCCGCGACCACGGAGGGCAGCGACTCAGCCATGACCTCAGCATAAGCGCGCAGGCCGGCGGCGCTCCGGCACGGCGGCCCGGCGCGGGGCCTCAGCGGTCCGGGGCTGCCGACAGCAGGTGCAGGCGCAGCGCCAGCTGGAGCTCCAGCGCGCGGTCCGGCTCGTTCCAGTCCCGTCCCAGCAGCACCTGTATCCGGTCCAGCCGCTGCACCACCGTGTTGACGTGTACGTGCAGCTCGTCCTTGGCCCGGATCAGGCTGCCGCCCGCGCCGAAGTACGCGCCCAGCGTCCGCACCAGGTGGGTGCCGCGCTGTGCGTCGTACTCCAGCAGCGGCCCGAGCGCCGCCGAGACGAAGCCGCCGACGTCCTGCCCGTTGCCCAGCACCACGCCCAGGAAGCCCAGTTCGTCCACGCACGCGCCCTCACCCGTGCGCCCCAGCACCCGCATCGCCCGCAGACAGCGCGCCGCCTCCGCGTAGGCGGCGGCCAGCCCCCGCGCGCCCCTGGCCGGGCCCGCGGCGGCGACGGTGACCGGCGTCTGGGCCAGCTGCCCGAGCTGGGCCGCCGCCGAGCGGGCCACGGCCCCGGCCGCCGGGCCGGAGCCGCCCGCCTCGATCAACAGCACCACCGCGCCCGCGTGTTCGGCGCTCACCCCGTGGATCTCCCCGCCGAACAGATAGCGCGTCGCGGCCGGGGCCAGCCGCTCCCGGGCGGCGGTCTCCGCGACCAGCAGCAGCTGCGGGCGGTCCAGGTCGATGCCGAGACGGCGGCCGCGCTCGACGAGGCCGGCCGGGTCGCGGCCGGTGTCCGTCAGCAGGTCGGCGATCAGTTCGCCCCGGATGCGGTTCTCGGTCTCGGCCACCGTGCGCCGCAGCAGCAGGAGCAGCCCGGTGACCACCGCCGACCGCTCGAACAGCCGGCGGTCGGAGTCGTCGAGGTGCCGGCCGCGGTGCAGCACCAGACCGGCGAGCAGCTCCTGTCCGGCGAGCACCGCGCAGACCACCCGCCCGTCGCGGTGCACCGCACGCGCCCCGGTGCGGGACTCCTCGGCCGCCTCCGCCAGCCAGCCGGCGTCCATGCTGTCGGCGGCGAAGCCCGTACCGTCCGGGCGGACCGCGGCCAGCGGGCGGCCGCCCGGGTCGTGGATGGTCAGGGGGGAGTCGAGGAGTCCGGCGACGGCCGCCGCCACGTCCCTGACGTCCCGGCCGCGCAGCACCAGGTCCGTCAGCCGGTCGTGCGACTCCTCCGCCCGCCGCATGGCCGCCGAGTGCGCCCGTACCGAGGCGTTGGCCTCGGCCAGCTCCGCGTTCGCCCCGGCCAGTTCGGCGAGGGCGGAGGTGGTGTCGGCCAGGGCGCGGGCGGTGTCGATGGCGATCGCGGCGTGCGCGGCCAGCGAGCACAGCAGGGCGACCTCGTCGGGGCTGAAGACCCGGGGTGCCCGGTCGGCCGCGAAGAGCACGCCGATCACCTTGCCGGCGCCCCCTCGGCTGGAGCCGAGCAGCAGCGGCACGCCCAGGATGGCGACCAGGCCCTCGTCCAGCACCCCGGCATTGATGTTGCGGGTGTGGCGGAAGCGCTCGTCGGTGCGGTAGTCCGGGGTCGCGTACGGGCTCGCCGTCTGCGCCACGAGACCGCCGAGGCCCTCGCCGAGTTCGAGGCGCAGCCGCTGGAAGAGCAGCGACACCGACCCGTCGGTCACCCGCATGTAGGTGTCGCCCGCCTCCTCGTCCGGGAGGGTCAGGTAGGCCGTGTCCGTCCCCAGCAGCATCCTGGCCCGCCGCACGATCGCCTTCAGCACGTCGTCCAGATCGCGGGAGGCCGCCAGGTCGCCCGCCGTGTCGAAGAGCGCGGTGAGCTGGAGCTCGCGCCGCCGGTGCTGGCGCAGGGCGCCCCTGATCCGCAGCGCGGTGGCCGTGGCCCGCTCCACCTCGGCCAGCTCGCCCGCCGGCACCCCGTCGGCCCGCGCCGTCGCCAGGACCGCGCCCAGCGCCTCGGCGGGTGCGTCGTCGCTCAGCAGGTCGAACAGGTGCCTCAGATGGGGTGCGGCGGAGGGGGGCGGTTCAGACATGGCGGCCGTTCGTAGACAGGGGGGCGGGAGGGCTCAGTTGGCGGTCCAGCCGCCGTCCATGGAGAGCGAGGTGCCGGTGATGTGGCCGGTACGCGGACCGCACAGCCACAGGACGGCCTCGGCGACATCCGCCGGCTCGATCAGCCGCTTGATCGCGCTGCGCTCCAGCATCACCCGCCCCACCACCTCCTCCTCCGAGATGCCGTGGTTGCGGGCCTGGTCCGCGATCTGGTCCTCCACCAGGGGGGTGCGTACGTAGCCGGGGCAGACGCAGTTGCTCGTCACCCCGTGCTCCGCCGCTTCGAGCGCCACCACCTTGCTCAGCCCCTCCAGTGCGTGCTTGGCCGTCACATAGGCCGACTTGTACGGGCTGGCGCGCAGCCCGTGCACCGACGAGATGTTGACCACGCGCCCCCAGCCGCGTTCGTACATGCCCGGCAGGGTCCGGCGCAAGATGCGGAACGGGGTTTCCACCATCACGCGCTGGATCAGCGCGAAGCGCTCCGGCGGGAACGCGTGGACGGGGGCGACGTGCTGGAGCCCCGCGTTGTTGACCACCACGTCCGCGTCGGCCGGCAGCGTGTCGACGACCGAGGGGTCGGCCAGGTCCACCACCCAGGCCGTCCCGCCGATCTCCGCGGCCAGGCTCCTGGCCGCCTCACCGGCCTTGTCCACCACGTGCACATGGGCGCCGGCCGCCGCGAGCGCCAGCGCACAGGCCCGTCCGATCCCGCTCGCCGCACCGGTCACCAGCGCGGTCCGCCCGGCCTGCGGGGGTGCCGGGGGCGCCTGCGCCGGTCCGCCGCCGGGGGAGGGCGCGGAGGGTTCGTGATCGGGTCTGCGGGAAGTCTCCATGGCCGTCACCGTAGGTACGCGGCGGCCCTTGTCACACGGGGTCGGTGCACACACCCTCCCGCCCCGGCATGGTGGCGGCGTACATGGTGCGTGGACCGGCCGGGGGCCGTCAGTGCGCGGCGTCGAGCACCGCCCGCTGCTCCGGGGTCAGCTCCAGGTCCACCGCCGCCAGGCTCTCGTCCAGCAGCGCGACCGACGAGGCGCCGACCAGCGGGACGACCGGCACCTCGCCGCCGATGAGCCAGGCCAGCACCACCTGGTTGGGGGTGGCCCCGGTCTCCTCGGCCACCGCCCGCAGCGCCGCCTGCCGGGCGGGCGTGCCCGGGTGGTCGAACTCCGGTCCCAGCGGCCGGTCCGCCCGGCCGTACGCGCCGTTGAGCAGCGGTGAGTAGGCGACCGGGACCAGGGCCGGTTCCTGGCGGAGGTAGCTCAGCAGATCGCCCGTCAGCACCCCCTCCTGGCCGTCGGGGGAGCGCGGGCTCGGCTGGTCCGTGCGCTGCCGCAGATAGCTGTGGTGGTACTGGAGGACCTCGTACCCGGGCAGACCGGCGGCCGCCGCGAGCGCCCGCGCCCGCTCGACCTGCCACGCCCAGTGGTTGCTCACGCCCAGCAGCCCGACGGTGCCCTCCGCGACCAGCTCCGCGAACGCCCCGACGGTCTCCTCGGGCGGCACGCCGCGGTCCTGCACATGGGCGTAGAGCAGGCCCAGCTTCTCCACCCCGAGGTTCTCCCGGCTCCGCTCGGCCGACTCCCGGACGGCCTTTGCGGACAGGCCCTCGATATCGCGGGTGAACCCGGTGCCCGGGGCGTTCGGACGCGCCCCCAGCTTGGTCGCGATGACGATCCCGTCGGTGGCCGTGCCCCGGCTGCGGCGCCAGCGGCCCAGCAGCCGCTCGCTCTCGCCGCCCCGGGTGCCGTCGACCCAGAACGCGTAGTTGTTGGACGTGTCGACGAAGGTGCCGCCGGCCTCGGCGTACCGGTCGAGGATCGCGAACGAGGCCGCCTCGTCGGTGAGCGTGCCCATCCGCATGGCACCGAGGCTGAGCACGCTCACCTCGCGACGGGTCTTCGGACCGGTGCCGACGGTGCGGTAGCGCATGCGGGTCCCTTCCCCAGCAGCCCGTTGCCGTACGGGCGTCGGGCGGCAGTCTGCGTGCTGGAGCGCACTCGATGTCAACCCGTCCGGCCCGCCGCGCAAGGGCGGCGGCGCACACAGCCGGGGCCCGGGAGTGGCCGCCGGTCCCATGGGCGCGGGCGGGCGCTGCTCGTAGGTTCCGGCAGCAGCCCGTACCCCCGCACGTACCGACCAGGGAGGCACCCGTGCGCCCACCGATCCTGAGACGTCTCTTCCGCCGCGCCGCGTCCACGGCCGTCCTCGGCCTGCTCGCGGCCACGCTGAGCACCACGGCCGCCCAGCCGGCCGCCGCGGCCGGGGGCCTCCAGCAGGTCACCGGCTTCGGCTCCAACCCCGGCAACCTCCAGATGTACGAGTACACGCCGGCCGGTCTCCCCGCGAACGCGCCCCTGGTCGTCGCCCTGCACGGCTGTACGCAGACGGCCGACGCGTACTACGCCGACTCCGGCTGGGCGGAGCTGGCCGACCGGTGGGGCTTCGACGTCGTCTTCCCGCAGACCACGGCCGCGAACAACGCGCTCTCCTGCTTCGGCTGGTTCGACCCGGCCGAGGACAGCCGGGGCAAGGGCGAGGCCGCCTCGGTCGTGCAGATGGTGGAGAAGGCGAAGCAGAGCCGGGGCTCGGACGCCGGCCGGGTGTACGTCACCGGTCTCTCGGCGGGCGGCGGCATGACCGCGGACCTGCTGGCCGCCTACCCGGACGTGTTCGCGGGCGGCTCGGTGGCCTCGGGGCTGCCCGCGCAGTGCGCGACGAGCCAGGCGGCGGCCTCCGGCTGCCAGACCGGGCCGCAGAAGCTCAGCCCCGCCCAGTGGGGCGACAAGGTCCGCGCCGCCTATCCCGGCTACAGCGGCCCCCGGCCCCGGGTGGCGATCTGGCAGGGCACCTCGGACTACACCGTGTACCCGGCCAACGCCACGGCCCTGCGCGACCAGTGGACGGACGTCTGGGGCATCGGCCAGACCCCGTCCGCCACCGACACCCTCCCCGGCAGCACCACGCGCAGCGTCTACAACGACTCGGCGGGCCGGCCGGCCGTGGAGACGTACACCGTCTCCGGCATGGGCCACGGCCTTGCGGTGAGCCCCGGTTCGGGGGCCGAGCAGTGCGGGAGGACGGCCGCGTACTTCCTGAACGCGATCTGCTCCTCGTACTACACGGGCGTCTTCTGGGGACTGGACGGCGGCACCCCGGGCGGGGGCGACGACGGGCTGCCGGCCCCGGCCGGCGTGACCGTCACCGGCACCACCGGCACCACCGCCTCCCTGTCCTGGAACGCGGTCGGGGGAGCCGCCTCCTACGCGCTCTACCGCGACGGGACCAAGGTCGCCTCGCCGGCCGGCACGACCCACACGGACACCGGCCTCACCGCCGGGACCGCCTACCGCTACACCGTGGCGGCCGTGGACTCCGGGGGCACGGCGGGCACCGCATCGGCGCAGGTGACGGCGACCACCACCGGCGGCAGCGCACCCGCCCGGTGCTGGACGGCCACCAACTACGCGCAGGTGGCCGCGGGCCGGGCCCGCACCACCGGCGGGTACGTCTACGCCAACGGCTCCGGGGCGAACATGGGCCTGTACAACGTCTTCGTCACCCACACGCTCAAGGAGTCGCCCGCGGGGTACTTCGTGATCGCGGACAGCGGCTGCACCGCGGGCTGACACGTGCGGTGGGCGGGGCCCGGCCGGCAACCGCCGGGCTCCGCACGCCTGTTCAGGCCCGCGCGTACGCCACCAGCCGGTCCGCGATGTCGCGCGCGCCCGCCTCGCCGGTGAGCACCGTGTAGTGGTTCACGTCCCCCGCCGCCACCGGCGTCAGCCGGGTCCCGGCGAGATCCGCCGCCGCGAGGCGCTCCTCGTCGTACAGGCCCTGCTCCTCGTCCATCAGGCCGCGCGCCGCCCACAGCAGCGTCGCCCCGACGGGCAGCTTCCGTACCGCCGAGAGCACCTCCTCGTCGAAGAGGCCGACGCCGTCCGTGCGGACCGCCTCGATCCGGCACGACGAGCGCAGGGCCGGTTCCGCGCCCGTCAGGTCGCGCTGGATGTAGGCGTCCACCTCGTCCGACCAGGCGCCCGCGAACGCCGGGTGCGCCCGCCAGAAGGCCCGGTAGGCGGCCCGGTCCGCGAACGTCATCGACAGCCGGTCCATCGCCGGGCCGATCACCGCCGTCATCAGCTCGTCCGGCGACAGGTGCGTGGGCGCCGGGAAGCCGATGCCGCCGTCGACGAGCAGCAGCGGACCGAAGCGCTCCGGGTGGCGCACCGAGGCGAGCGCCGCGACGAACGCCCCCATCGAGTGGCCCGCCAGCACCACCCGGTCCGCGCCCAGCGCCTCGGTCAGGGCCGCGGTGTCGTCGGCGTGGGCGGCGATGCCGTACGGGCCGGGCAGCCCCGAACTCCCCGCCCTGCCGCGCAGGTCCGGGGCGACCAGGGTGACGCGACCGGCCAGCTGCCGGGCCACCGTGCCCCAGGAGAGCGCGTTGGCCGTGATGCCGTGCAGGGCGACCACCACCGGCGCGTCCGGCCCGGCGGCCGGCCAGCGCACGGCCGCCAGTTCGCCCCCGGTGACGGGGACCTTGATCTCTTCGTACGGAATCACGGGTTTCCGTTCTCCTTCCGGGGCGGGGTGCGGGGCGGGATCTCCTCGGCGGGCCCGCGCCGGCGCGACGCGGCGAGCCTGGAGGGCAGTCGGGCGAGCCCGCCGGGCAGCAGGCGTACCACGGCCACGAACAGTACGCCCAGCAGGAACAGCGGCTGGGAGAGCGGGATTCGGAGCACCGCCGGGAGACCGGCCACCGCGCCCGAACCGGCCAGGTCGCCGAGCCGGTGGTCGGCCCAGGTGTAGAGGATGCCGCCGGCCATCGGGCCCCAGCGGGTCCCGGAGCCGCCCAGCACCACCATCACCAGCAGCGAGAGCGTGAAGTCGGACGTGGTCGTCTGCGGGGTGGAGCCGCCGGTCAGCAGCAGGTGCACGATGCCGCCGAGCGCGGCGAGAGCGCCCGCGAGGACGAAGGCCGTCAGCTTGAACCCGTACGGCTTCAGCCCCAGCACCTCGACCCGGCGCTCGTTCTCCCTGATGCCCTCCCAGACACGCCCGGTGGGGGAGCGGACCGCCCAGTGGACGACGCCCAGGGTGAGGACGAGGTAGGCGAGCGCGATCCAGTACAGGTTCGCCGTGTTGTCGATGCCGACGAGCCAGGAGGGCAGCAGGCCGGCCGGTGCCGCCCGGCCCTCCTCGCCGCCGGTGATGCCGCCCGGGTTGCGGGAGACCAGGATCGAGCCCGCCTGGGCGAAGGCCAGCGTCACCATGGAGAAGCCGATGCCGGTGACGCGCAGGCTCACCGAGCCCAGGACGAGGGCCAGCGCGATCCCGAAGCAGAGCCCGAGGAGCGCGGCGGCCGCGAAGGGGAGCCCCGCCTCCAGCAGGAACACGTTGGTGGCGTAGCTGCCCGCCGCGAAGTACAGGGCGTGGCCGAAGGAGAGCAGTCCGGTGCGCCCGAGCAGCAGGTCGTAGCCGGTGGCCAGGGCACCGAACAGCAGGCAGGTGGCGATGAGTTGCAGGCTTCCTGCGCTGCCGAGCGGCCCGTCCAGCAGGCCCGGTACGGGTACGGCGCTGTAGGGCGCGACGACCAGGAGGAGCAGGACGGCGGCGGGCCACCAGCGCAGCAGCCGGGGCGGGCCCGGGGGCGCGGGGGCGGCCGGGGAGCGGCCGTCGGTGCGGTCCGGTGTCTCGATGGCGGTGCTCACGCGAGCCTCCCCGTCAGTCCGCGCGGGCGGATCAGCAGCAGCGCGGCGAGCAGGACGACGACCGCCAGGTCGCCGAATCCCGCCGCGGTGTAGTAGTTGGCGAACTGCTGGACCAGGCCGATGACCACGGACGCCGCGGCGGCGCCGGTCACCGAGCCCATGCCGCCGGTGACCACCACGACGAACGCGAAGATCAGCAGCGAGGTGCCCTGGCGGGGGTCGACCGAGCCGAAGTACAGCCCGCCGAGCGCCCCGCCCAGCGCGGCGGCGCAGCCCCCGATCGCGAAGACGAGGGTGAATGCCCTGCGGACGTCGATGCCGAGCGCGGTGACCATCGCCCGGTCCTCGACCCCGGCCCGTACGACGAGGCCGTGCCGGGTCCGGCCCAGGAAGAGGCGCAGCGCCACCAGGACCACGACCGCCGCCGCCACCAGGACGAGCCGGTTGACCGGGACCTGCGCGCCCAGCAGCCCGAAGGTGCCGGACAGCGCCTCGGGCCCGGGGAAGGTCCGGGCGTCCGCGCCCCAGATCCCGGACAGCAGCGCGGGGACCGCGAGCCCCACCCCGACGGTGGCGAGCACCTGCTCGCGCGGCCGGGTGTAGAGGGGCCGGACGACGGCGAGTTCCAGGAGCACGGCGGCCGCGGTGCCCACCGCCGTGCCGAACAGCACCGCGAGGACGAAGCCGGCCCCGCCGGGGCCCGCGCCGGGCAGGTTCCCGGACGCCGCCCACCAGGTGCCGTACGCGCCGATGGAGAGCAGCGCGCCGTGCGCGAAGTTGAGCACGTCCATCAGGCCGAAGATCAGCGAGAGTCCGGACGCGATGAGGAAGTAGAGGGCTCCCAGACCGAGTCCGGTCATGGTGAGCAGCACGATGGTGGACATCAGGAATCCGCCTCCATGAAGGGTGCTCCGGTGGCCGGGCCGTGTCCCACGCCGAGCAGCCGGCGGGCCGCCTCCGCGTCGCCGAGCAGCTCGACGGCCGGGCCCCGGTGGACGGTACGGCCGTCGGCCAGCACCACGCAGTGCCCGGCGAGCCGGCGTACCACGGCGAGGTTCTGCTCCACGAGCAGCACCGGCACCGCCTCGGCGGCCCGCTCCAGCACCCGCGCCACCTCGGTGACCACCTTCGGCGCGAGGCCCTTGGTCGGCTCGTCCGCGATGATCAGCCGGTTGGCGTTGAGCAGGGTGCGGCCGATGGCGACCATCTGCTGCTGGCCGCCGGACAGCGTCCCGGCCAACTGCCTTGCTCGCTGCTTGAGTTCGGGGAAGAGTTCATGGACAAGGGGGTAGTCGGGCTCACCCGCGCCGCGCCGTTCGGCCAGCCGCAGGTTCTCCGCCACGCTCAGCCCGGCGAAGACCCCCCGGTCCTCCGGGGCGTAGCCCACGCCCCGCCGCACCACGGCGTGGGTGGGCAGTGCCACGGTCTCCTCGCCGTCCAGCCGGACGCTGCCGGTGCGCGGGACGAGGCCCATGACGCCCCGGACGGTGGTGGTCTTCCCGGCGCCGTTGCGGCCCAGCAGCGCGGTCACGCCGTGGGCGGCGGCGTCCAGGGCGACGCCGTGCAGGATGTGCCTGCCGCCGATCAGGACCCGCAGGTCCCGTACGTCGAGCAGGGGCGGCTCGCTCACAACCCCTCCCCGAGGTAGGCCTGTTGGACGGTGCTGTCGGCGGTGACGGCCTCCGGGGTGTCCAGGGCCAGCAGCCGCCCGTGGTGCATCACCGCGAGCCGGTCGGCCAGACCGAGGAGCACGTCCATGTGGTGCTCGACCATCAGGACGGTGCGCCCCTCCTCCCGGTGCAGGGTGCGGATCAGTTCGGTGAGCGCGGGGACCTCCTCGGCGCTCACCCCGGCCATCGGCTCGTCGAGCAGCATCAGCCGGGGCTCGCCGACCAGCAGCACGGCCAGCTCCAGCTTCCGCTTCTCGCCGTGCGACAGTTCGGCGGCGGTGGCCCCGGCCCGGTGGCCGAGACCGGTGCGCTCCAGTACGCCGGTCACCTCGGCGGTGAACGGGTCGGCGCGCCGCCAGAACCGGTACGAGCCGCCCCGGGCGGCCTGCGCGGCCAGCCGGACGTGGCCGGCCACCGTCATCGCGGGCCAGAGGCTGGACGTCTGGAACGTCCGGCCGATGCCGCGCCGGGCGCGGACGTGCGCGGGCCGGTCGGTCAGGTCGGCGCCGTCCAGCGTGACCGTGCCCGAGGTCGGCATGACGAGTCCGCTGATCAGGTTGAACAGGGAGGTCTTTCCGGCCCCGTTGGGGCCGATGAAGGCGAGGAACTCGCCCTCGCGGACGTCGAGCGTGATGTCCTTCAGGATCGTCGCGCCACCGACGCTCCAGCCCAGCCCGTCGAGGCGGAGCACGGGACCGGTGGAGTCCGCGGCGTCCGCCCGGCCGTCCCGCCGGCCGAGGGGGTGCGGTGCGGTCATGGTTCAGCCCGCCGAGGGCTTCACCGGCGGCGCCACGGCGTCCATCGGCTCGGTGTCCAGCAGCTCCGGCTTCGCGGCGGCGCCCTTGCCGGTCAGCCGGGCCACGAACATCGGCTGCACCAGGGCGTGGTCCTCGGCCCGGACCTGCTCCCTGCCCTTCACCCCGTCGAAGGTCCAGCCCTCCAGCGCCTTCGCCATCGCGGCCGGGTCGGTGGCGCTGCCCCCGGCCACGGCGCGCACGACCATCTGGGCCGCGGTGAAGCCGTCCGGGGTGAACAGGTCGGGGGTGCCGCCGGCCTTCCGCACCGAGCCGAGCATCGCCTTCTCCACCGCGTTGCCGCCGCCCGCGCCCGGGAAGTAGTGCGCCAGGAACGACACCTTGGCCCCGGCCGCCCCGAACACCGGGTACGAGGCGGTCCCGGCCAGCCCGGTGACGACCTTGCCCGCGCCCAGCACACCCTGCTGGTCCAGCGCGGTCCACAGGGCCGGCGCGGTGGAGCCGGCCCAGGCCACGAAGACCAGATCCGGCCCGCCCGCCTTGACCTGCCGGGCGAACGGCGTCAGGTCCGTCGCGCTGGGCGGCGCCAGCACGGAGCCCACCTTCGCGCCCTTCGCGCCGAGCACCGCCTCGACCGCGGCGACGTTCGCCTGGCC
The DNA here is from genome assembly GCF_003751445.1 of Streptomyces sp. 840.1. NCBI lineage: Bacteria > Bacillati > Actinomycetota > Actinomycetes > Kitasatosporales > Streptomycetaceae > Streptomyces > Streptomyces sp. 840.1. Next base: position 4,197,981 of record NZ_RJUU01000001.1, read on the forward strand.
GAAGGTGGAGTCCTGGGCGAGCACGGTGACCTTCTTGTCCTCGGCGTCCCCGAGCATCGCGCCCGCCGTGAGGATGTCCTGGTAGGACTGGCGGCCCGAGCGGAAGGTGTAGTCGTTGATGCCGGTCACCGCGTCGGTGGCGGCCGGCCCGCTGATGTACAGCACCTTGTTCTGGGCGGCGAGCGGCGCCATCTGGAGGGCGACGCCGGAGTCGGTGGTGCCGGCCAGCACCTTGTAGCCCTTGCCGATCAGGTTCTTCGCCGCCGAGACGGCCTTGCCGGGGTCGCCCGCGTCGTCCTGCTCGGTGACCTCGATGCGGTGGCCCGCGACCTCGCCGGTGCCCTTGGTGGCGTAGTCCAGGCCGGCCATGAAGCCGTCCCGGTACTGCTTGCCGTAGTCCGCGAGCAGCCCGGTCCGCGAGTAGACCAGGCCCACCTTCACACTCGACGCGCCGCCGGACTTCCCGGCCCCGGCGTCCTCGCTGCCCGCCTTCCCGGCGGCGCTGCACCCGGTCAGCAGCAGGCCGGCGGCGGCCAGTGCGGCGACGGCCGGCAGGGCTGCGGGGCGGGCGGTGCGGGTGGCCCCGCCGGTTGTGCGGGCTCTGCTCGTACCGCTGGCTCTGCGACGCATGGTGACCGGCTCCTCGGCGTGTTCCTGTGATGTCGCCGAACCGTATGAACACCGTGCCGTCGTCGATATGGTGCAGGGCACCTCACCTGACCGGCGATGCGTGTGGGCGCCGCACATGGGCGGCGCCCGGCCGCTCAGCGGCCCTGATCCGGCGCTGTCACGTCGATCAGCCGGCACACCGTCTCGATGTCTATCTTCACCTGTGCGATCGACGCCCGGCCGGACAGCCAGGTGATCAGCGCCGAGTGCCAGGTGTGCTCGATCACCCGGACGGCCGAGAGCTGCTCGGGCGTCGGGTGCTCAAGGCCCATCGAGTCCAGGATGATCGCCGTCGTGAGCCGCGAGACGGTGTCCACCTCGGGGCTCACGCTGCGGTCCGCGAAGGTCAGCGCGCGCACCATCGCGTCCGCCAGATGCGGTTCCCGCTGGAGCGCGCGGAACGCCCGCATCAGGGTGTCGGCGACCCGGTCCGCGGCGTCGGCCCCGGCGGGGGGACGTTTGCGCAGCGTGCCGTGCATGTGCTGGAGCTGGTCCTGCATGGTGGCGACCAGCAGGTGGACCTTGGACGGGAAGTAGCGGTACAGGGTGCCCAGGGCGACCCCGGCGGCCTCCGCCACCTCGCGCATCTGGACGGCCTCGAAACCGCCCCTGCTGGCGAGCTGCGCACTGGCGTGCAGGATGCGGCGGCGGCGGGCCTCCTGGCGTTCCGTCAGGGGCGGCGATGCCGGTCTGGCTTCCGCTGTCATGTGTCCCATCCCCGTGGCTTCTGTCCGCGACCGCGAGGACGCGAAGGCCGGTCCGGCGGCGCACAGCATGCCAGGGTGTGTGCCGTGGCGCGAATCACCTGATCCGGCCGTTGCACCGTCGCTACCTGCCGGTAGATTCGTAGCTTGTTGAACGATCCGGTCTATAACTTGTTCTAGATTAGCGTGAGCGGTTACGCTCCGGCGAACACGCAGTGAGAAGGGGGCCGAGTGTGACCGCTGAGGCCATAGAGTCGGGCCCCCGCACGGGCGTCGGTACGTCGGACACGGAGGCAGGCACCGAAGGCGACCGGCCGTTGCGCATCGCACTCCTCACCTACAAGGGCAACCCCTTCTGCGGCGGCCAGGGCGTCTACGTGCGCCACCTCGCACGCGAGCTCGCCCGCCTCGGGCACAGCGTCGAGGTGATCGGCGCCCAGCCCTACCCCGTGCTCGACGAGGGCGTCCCGCTCACCGAGCTGCCGAGCCTGGACCTCTACCGGCAGCCCGACCCGTTCCGCACCCCGAAGCGGGGCGAGTACCGGGACTGGATCGACGCCGCCGAGGTCGCCACCATGTGGACCGGCGGATTCCCCGAACCGCTCACCTTCAGCCTGCGCGCCAGACGCCATCTCGTCGCCAGGAGCGGCGAGTTCGACGTCATCCACGACAACCAGACGCTCGGCTACGGGCTCCTCGCCGATCTCGGCGCCCCCCTCGTCACCACGATCCACCACCCCATCACCGTCGATCGCAAGCTCGACCTGGACGCCGCCCCGACCCGCCGCCGCCGCGCCTCCGTGCGCCGCTGGTACGCCTTCACTCGGATGCAGAAGCGGGTCGCGCGCAGGCTGCCGTCCGTGCTCACCGTCTCCGGCTCCTCCAAGCAGGAGATCGTCGAGCACCTCGGCGTGGAGCCCGGCCGCGTCCACGTCGTGCACATCGGCGCCGACACCGACCTGTGGTCGCCCGATCCCGCCGTCCCCGAGGTCGAGGGCCGGATCGTCACCACCTCCAGCGCCGACGTCCCGCTCAAGGGCCTCGTCCACCTCGTCGAGGCGCTCGCCAAGCTCCGTACCGAGAACCCCGAGGCGCACCTCGTGGTCGTCGGCCGGCGGGCCGAGGACGGACCCGTCGCGCAGGCCATCGAACGTCACGGACTCGGGGACGCGGTCGAGTTCGTCAAGGGCATCAGCGACGCCGAACTCGTCGACCTGGTGCGCGGCGCCCAGATCGCCTGCGTCCCCTCGCTGTACGAGGGCTTCTCGCTGCCCGCCGCCGAGGCCATGGCCACCGGCACCCCGCTCGTCGCGACCACCGGCGGCGCGATCCCCGAGGTCGCCGGCCCGGACGGCGAGACCTGTCTGGCGGTCCCGCCCGCCGACGCCGGGGCGCTGGCCGACGCGCTCGGCCGGCTGCTCCGCGATCCCGCGCTGCGCGAGCGGCTCGGGGCGGCGGGCCGCGCCCGGGTCCTCGCCCGGTTCACCTGGAAGCAGGCGGCGATCGGCACCGCCGCGCTCTACCGTGAGGCCATCGCCGCCCGCGCCGCCGCCGGGCCCGACGGCCGCCGCTGACTCCGCACGCCCCCGCGTCCCGCCCCCTTCGAACCCCGACCGCGAAAGCAGGCATTCGTGCTGACCGTGGATTTCACCCGCTTCCCGCTCGCCGCAGGTGACCGAGTGCTCGACCTGGGGTGCGGCGCCGGACGCCACGCCTTCGAGTGCTACCGGCGCGGCGCCCAGGTGGTGGCACTCGACCAGAACGGCGAGGAGATCCGCGAGGTCGCGAAGTGGTTCGCCGCGATGAAGGAGGAGGGCGAGGCCCCGGAGGGCGCCACCGCCACCGCGATGGAGGGCGACGCGCTCAACCTGCCGTTCCCCGACGAGTCCTTCGACGTCGTGATCATCTCCGAGGTGATGGAGCACATCCCCGACGACAAGGGCGTCCTCGCCGAGATGGTCCGGGTGCTCAGGCCCGGCGGACGGATCGCCGTCACGGTGCCGCGCTACGGACCCGAGAAGGTCTGCTGGACCCTCTCCGACGCCTACCACGAGGTCGAGGGCGGCCACATCCGCATCTACAAGGCCGACGAGCTGCTCGGCAAGATGCGCGGCGCCGGCCTCAAGCCGTACGGCACCCACCACGCCCACGCACTGCACTCGCCCTACTGGTGGCTCAAGTGCGCCTTCGGTGTCGACAACGACAAGGCACTGCCGGTGCGGGCGTACCACAAGCTGCTGGTCTGGGACATCATGAAGAAGCCGATGGCGACCAGGGTCGCGGAGCAACTGCTCAACCCGGTCGTCGGCAAGAGCTTCGTCGCCTACGCGACCAAGCCGCACCTGCCCGCCACCGCGGCCACCGACGCCCCGGCGCAGGCCGACGACGCCGCCGGGGCCGGGGCGTGACACTTCCCGAGCGCACCGAACACCTCGTGCTGCCCGGAGTACTCACCGCCGGGCAGGCCACCGAAACCGTCGCCGCGCTGCTCGCCGTGCAGTGCGAGGACGGCGCCCTGCCCTGGTTCCGGGGGCACCACCTCGACCCGTGGGACCACACCGAGGCCGCCATGGCGCTGGACGCCGCCGGTGAGCACGAGGCCGCGGAACGCGCCTACGAGTGGCTGGCCCGGCACCAGAACGACGACGGCTCCTGGTACGCCGCCTACCACGACGGCGATCCGTCCAGGCCCACCGACCGGGGCCTGGAGACCAACTTCTGCGCCTACGTGGCCGTCGGCGTCTGGCACCACTACCTGGCCACCGGCGACGACGCCTTCGTCGACCGGATGTGGCCGACCGTCTTCGCCGCCGTCGAGTTCGTGCTGCGGCTCCAGCAGCCCGGCGGCCAGATCGGCTGGAAGCAGGAGGCCGACGGCACCCCGGTGACGGACGCGCTGCTGACCGGCTCCTCCTCCATCCACCAGGCGCTGCGCTGCGCGCTGGCCATCGCGGAAAGCCGCGAGGAGCCGCAGCCCGACTGGGAGTTGGCGACCGGCGCACTCGCCCACGCGATCCGCAGCCACCCGGAACGCTTCCTGGACAAGAGCCACTACTCGATGGACTGGTACTACCCGGTCCTCGGCGGCGCGCTCGACGGCCCGGCGGCCACCCGGCGGATCGAGGAGGGCTGGGACCGCTTCGTCGTCCCGGACCTCGGCGTGCGCTGCGTGCTGCCCAACCCCTGGGTGACGGGCGGCGAGAGCTGCGAACTCGCCCTGGCACTCTGGGTGATGGGCGAGTCCGACCGGGCCCTGGAGATCCTGCAGTCCATCCAGCACCTGCGGGCCGGGGACGGGATGTACTGGACGGGGTACGTCTTCGAGGGCAACCGGGCGTTCTGGCCCGAGGAACGCACCGCCTGGACCGCCGGTTCGCTGCTGCTTGCGGTGGCCGCGCTCGGTGGGGACGAGGCGACCACCGCGGTCTTCAGCGGGGAGCGGCTGCCGAAGGGGCTGGAGCCGGACTGCTGCGGCTGAGCGGCAGACCGGCTCAGCGGCGGATGCGGCCCGCGACGGCGTGCCCGATGAACAGGTACACGACGGCCGCGAGGCCGTAGCCGGCGACGACCCTGGCCCAGGCCTCGTCGAAGGTGAACAGGTCGTACGACCAGCCGGCGAGCCAGCGGGCGGTGTGCCGTACGAACTCGACCAGGCCGTTGTCCGGGTTGGCATCGAGCAGGTACATCAGGATCCACAGGATGATGATGAAAGCCATGATGTCCGCCACCACGGCTATGACACGTGCTGCGGTGCTGCTTCCGTTGCCTCTTGAGTACGACATGGACTGCGGATTGCCGCTTTCCGTTGAGTGAAACCCGGACGGCGTACCCCGGTGGCGGGCCGTCCGGGCCGGCGCCAGCCTTGCGGGGGAGTGCCGGGCCCCGGCGCCCCGTCGTGATGTGCCCGGCCAGGGAGGCCCGCCGTGCCCCGTTCCGTACCGCTCCGCCGTCTGCTCACGGCGCTGCTGCTGTGCTGCGCCGTCACGATGGGCACCACCGCGTGCGGCGGCGACGACAGCACGACGAGCAGCAGTTCGGCGTCGCCCTCCGGCACGTCCTCCGCCCAGGCCCAGAAGTACGCCAAGACGCGGTTCGTCGCCAACGCGGGGCTCGCCGCGGGCGCCACCTACCAGTGGGTCGTCAAGCCGTACCGGGCCGGCAAGTTCAAGAAGGGCGCCGACGGGCGGACCTTCGCGCTCGTCAAGGCCGGACTCGCGGGCGGCTTCGCCTACAACAGGCTCAAGGCCGCCACCGAGAACGCCAAGGGCGACCCGCTGCTCGCGAAGGCCGTGGCACCGCTGACCGCCGGCATCGCCTCGCTCAAGGGCCTCGCCACCAAACTCCGCAAGGGCGAGGCGGGCGCGGGCGACATCGGCGCCTTCGAGAGCGTCATCAGCGGCATCAAGGACGCCGGGAAGAGCGCGGGCGCCGAGGTGAAGGACAAGGTCCCCTCCACGTCGCAGCTCGGCGGATAAAGGCCGGGAACGGCGCTCGGGGCAGCCCTTAGGCTGCGGGGCATGAGCCAACTCACGCATAAGCGCTACTGCGACGAAATCGTTCTGAGGACCGACGCGTTGAGGGCCGCTGTGGCCGACGGCGACCTCGACGCGACCGTACCGACCTGCCCCGAGTGGACGCTGCGCGACCTCGCCGTCCACGTCGGCGGCGCCCACCGCTGGGTCGGTGAGATCGTGCGCACCCGGGCCACCGAGGAGGTCCCGAACGAGCGGGTGCCGCACTTCACCCCCGAGGGCGAAGACCCCGCCGTGCTGGACGCCTGGCTGGCCCAGGGGGCGGCGCAGACCGCCGGGGCACTGCGTGAGGCGGGGCCGGACCTGCCGGTCTGGTCCTGGTCCTGGGACCACAGCGCCGGGTTCTGGGCGCGGCGCGTGGCGATCGAGACCGTCGTGCACCAGGCGGACGCCGCCCTGACCGCGAAGGTGCCCTACGCGATGGCGCCCGATCTGGCGGCGGACACCATCGACGAATGGCTGGACATCGTCGCCTTCTCCGCCTCCTCGGGATACGACCCGGAGGCGGCCGAGCTGCGCGGCGCCGGGCGCTCCATCCACCTGCACGCCACCGACGCCCCCGGCGCCGAGTGGCTGATCGAGTTCGGTGAGGACGGCTTCACCTGGCGCCGCGCGCACGACAGGGCGACCGTGGCGCTGCGGGGCCCGCTCACCGACCTGATGCTGGTCTTCAACCGCCGCCTCGCCCCGGACAGCGACCGCGTCGAGGTCCTGGGCGACGCGGAGCTGCTGGACTTCTGGCTGGCGCGCTCCTCCTTCGGCTGACCGGACGGACTCCGGCCGGTGTGCGGGCCGGGCCGCACTGCGCCAAGCTGAAACGGCAGCCCGTCCCGTCCGGCGAGGAGGTGGCGATGGACCCGGTCCGGGCCCTGGAACGGATCGCCTTCCTGCTGGAGCGCGGCAGCGCGGACACCTACCGCGTCCAGGCCTTCCGCACGGCCGCCCGCACCGTCGCCGCCATGGCCGACGGGGAGGCCGTCCAGCGGGTCACGAACGGCTCGCTGGAGCGGGTCAAGGGCATCGGCCCCAGGACCGCGCAGGTGATCAGGGAGGCGGTGGCCGGCGAGGTACCCGGCTACCTGGAGCGGCTGGAGACCGAGACCGAGGAGAGCGGACCGCTCGCCGAGGGCGGTGAGCGGCTGCTCGCACTGCTGCGCGGCGACTGCCATCTGCACTCCGACTGGTCGGACGGCGGCAGCCCGATCGAGGAGATGGGCCGCACGGCGGCGGCGCTCGGCCACGACTGGGCGGTGCTCACCGACCACTCCCCCCGGCTGACCGTGGCCAACGGTCTCTCGCCCGAGCGGCTGCGCCGGCAACTGGACGAGGTGGCCGCGCTCAACGAGCGCTGGGCGCCCTTCAGACTGCTCACCGGCATCGAGTGCGACATCAACCCGGACGGCTCCCTCGACCAGGAGGACGAGCTGCTGGCGCGCCTGGACCTGGTGGTCGTCTCCGTCCACTCCAAGCTGCGGATGGACCCCGGACCGATGACCCGGCGCCTCCTCGCGGCCGTCCGCCACCCGAGGGCGAACGTCCTCGGCCACTGCACGGGCCGGCTGCTCACCGGCCGGGGCCGCCCGGAGTCGCGGTTCGACGCGGACGAGGTCTTCGCCGCCTGCGCGGAGGCGGGCACGGCGGTCGAGATCAACAGCAGACCCGAGCGCCTCGACCCGCCCCGCCGGCTGCTGCGCCGGGCCGTCGGGGCGGGCGCCCTGTTCGCCCTCGACACCGACGCGCACGCGCCCGGCCAGCTGGACTGGCAGATCCACGGCTGCGCCCGCGCCGAGGAGTGCGAGGTCCCCGCGGAACGCGTCGTCACGACGTGGACGGCGGACGAGCTGCTGGCCTGGACGGGCGCGGGCACTGTCCCGGACCGCGCCCGGGGACGTCAGAACGGGACAGAAGACGGACAGTAGAACCGAGACGCCCGCACGGGCCGTCTCGCCGGAAGCACGAGCGAGAGGAAAGCGCATCATGACCGACAAGCCCCTGAACGGACACCGCGTGCTGGTCCTCGTCACCAACTACGGAGTCGAGCAGGACGAGTTGCTGGTGCCGCTCCGGCGGCTGCGGGACGACGGGGCCGAGGTCACCGTCGCGGCCGCGTCCGCCGAGCCCGTACAGACCCTGGTGGGTGACAAGGACCTGGGTGAGAGCGTCGCCCCGGACACCACGTTCGACCTGGTGGACCCGGGCGACCGCCAGCTCCTGCTGATTCCCGGCGGCACCCTGAACGCCGACCAGCTGCGCCTCGACGACAAGGCCCTCGCCATCGTCAGGGCCTTCGCCGCCTCGGGCCGCCCGATCGCGGCCATCTGCCACGGCCCCTGGGCCCTGGTGGAGGCCGACCTGGTCCGGGGCAGGACCCTCACGTCGTACCCCTCGCTGCGGACCGACATCCGCAACGCCGGCGCAGCGTCCTGGGTCGACGAGCCCGTCGTCAGTGACAGCGAGGGCGGCGGCACCCTGGTCACCTCCCGGACGCCCAAGGACCTCGACGCCTTCCTCGACGCGATCGGCAAGGCCCTCGTGGGCTCCTGAGCCCCGCGGGGCGTCAGGGAGCCCGGCCCGCTGCGCGGGGAGCCCGTTGCGCGCATGGTGGAGAGGGGACATTTGTCCGGCGCTCCGGGCCGCCACCCCGCCCGGGGCGCCGCACTCCGATGGAGAGGGCGGTGAGCTGTGTGAAAGCACTCGTCTACCAAGGACCCCGCGACGTCGCGGTCGTCGAGGTCCCCGACGCGGGGATCGAACGTCCGACGGACGCGCTGGTGAAAGTCACGTCCACCAATATCTGCGGCTCCGACCTGCATATGTACGAGGGCCGGACCACGATGGAGACCGGGCGGACGCTCGGCCACGAGAACCTCGGGGAAGTGATCGAGACCGGGAGCGGGGTCGACCGGGTGAAGGTCGGCGACCGGGTCTGCCTGCCCTTCAACGTCGGGTGCGGATTCTGCGCCAACTGTGAGCGCGGCTTCACCGGTTTCTGCCTCTCGGTCGACTCCGACACACCCGGTGGTGCCTACGGTTTCGCCGCCATGGGGACCTACGCGGGCGGCCAGGCCGAGTACCTGCGCGTGCCGTGGGCCGACTTCAACTGCCTGGTCCTGCCCGAGGACGCCGAGGAGAAGGAGAACGACTACGTGATGCTGGCGGACATCTTCCCGACCGGCTACCACGCCACGGAACTGGCCGATGTGTCACCGGGCGAATCCGTGGTGGTCTACGGAGGCGGCCCCGTCGGCCTGATGGCGGCGTACTCCGCCCGGCTGCGCGGCGCGAGCCAGGTCCTGGTCGTGGACCGGCAGCCCGACCGGCTGCGACTGGCCGAGGAGGCCGGCGCCGTCGCGGTCGACGACTCCGGGGGCGACCACGTGGACCGGATCCTGGAACTGACCGGGGGCGGCGCCGACAAGGGCTGCGAGTGCGTCGGCTACCAGGCACACGACCCGCAGGGCGAGGAGAGGCCCGAGGCGACCATGAACGACCTGGTGGCCTCCGTGCGGGCGACCGGGGCCATCGGCGTCGTGGGCGTGTTCCTCCCGCAGGACGACGGCGCTCCCAACGACCTCGCGCAGGAGGGCAAACTGCCCTTCGACTTCGGTCAGTTCTGGTTCAAGGGCCAGCGCATCGGCACCGGCCAGGCCAACGTGAAGGCGTACAACCGCCGGCTCGGCCGGCTCATCCGGCACGGGAGGGCGAAGCCGTCGCTCATCGTCTCGCACGAACTGCCCCTGGACGAGGCGCCGTCCGCCTACCGCCACTTCGACGACCGCGATGACGGTTGGACGAAGGTCGTACTCAAGCCCTGAGCGCGTCCAGACCCGTCAGTCACGCCCCCGCAGGTCCGCGACGATGTCCTTGTCCAGTGCCGCGCGTACCAGCGCCGCCGCGAGGACCGCGGGCCCGTGGCGGCCCGCAGGGTGGGCCCGCTCCGCCAGCCGGACCAGTTCCTCCGGTGCGCTGGGCAGCCCCAGCCGCTCCGCGCCCTGCAGCGCCTTCTTGTCGAGGAACGGGGCTGTCTCGGGCCACACCGCCTGCGCCTCGCGCAGGAAGATGTCCGCGCCGGCCGGCCCCATGCCCGGTGTCCGGCGCAGCCCGGCGCGCAGGGCGCCGAGATCGCCGTCGGCGGAGCGGCGAAGGCGCCGCAGGTCGCCGCCGTACTCGTCGAGCAGCAGCCCGGCGCCCTCGCCGAGCTGGTCCGCGGTCCTCTCGTCGTAGCGGCGGTAGCCCCCCTTCCCGAGGGCGTCCACGCGCTGCTGCCACGTGCTGTCGAGCATGCGGCGCGGGGTGCGCATGCCGTCAAAGAAGAGCGCCTCAGCGGCGGCCACGGCGACCGAGGCCCTGATCCGGGCGCTCAGGAGGTGACTGAGCACCAGCAGCTGGTACAGGGGCTGCGGGGTGTCGCGCAGCCGGATGCCCGCCTCGGCGGCGTACGTCGTGCCGTGCTCGGTGAGCAGGGCCTCCATGGTTCCACGGCTGTCCGTCACCAGTGGTCCCCTTCCGATGTCGGGTGGCCCCCCACGTGCGGGCCCGGGTCACTCGCGGTGGCGTGCCCAGGCCGGAAGTACGAACCAGCAGACGCAGAACCAGATCACCATGGCGCCGACGAGCCACAGCGCGAGTGAGTTGTGCAGCGCCACGCGCAGAATCAGCAGCAGCGCCAGGGCCATGGTGCAGAGCAGGAGCCCGAGGCCCAGCAGGGTGAGCCGGGAGGCCCACTTCACCGTCCAGGGCTTCAGCCGGCGGCCCGCGAGCAGGCGGTGCAGCGAGACCGGCCCGATGAGGGCGCCGGTCGTGGCCGCGCCGAACATGACCGTGACCACGTAGATGTTGCGGTCGGTCGCGGACAGGTCCGTGAAGCGCTGCTGGAACACGACGGTGAGCAGGAATCCGAAGAGGATCTGCACACCGGTCTGAGCCACCCGCAGCTCCTGGAGCAGATCCGTCCAGTTGCGGTCGGCCCGCTCCTCCTCGGTCTCCTGGCGCCCGTGCGCGTTGTCGCCCGGCACAGCGGATCTACCGCCGGCACAGGCAGAAGGGATGTCCGACCGGGTCCGCGAAGACGCGGAAGCCGCGCTCACCGCCCCGGTCGTCCAGATCCAGTGCCGTGGCGCCCAGCGCGAGCACCCGCTCCTGGGCCGCTTCCATGTCGTCGACCTCGAAGTCCAGGTGCGCCTGCTGGGAGTTGTCATCGGCGCGGGGCCAGTCCGGCGCCCGGTACCCGGGTGCACGCTGGAAGGCGAGCCGCGTGCCACCGGGCAGGTACAGGTCGTACCAGTCCTCCGTGTAGCGCTTCACCTCGCCCCCGAGCACATCCGCGTAGAAGCGGGCCAGCGGTTCCGGCTCCGGGCAGTCCAGAGCCACCAGGCTGAACGTGGCGACAGCCATCGCGTCCTCCTGAACATCGGTACACAGGGACAGGAACAGAACACGTTCCCTCCATGTCCAAGCTAAACCGCGGTCCTGCGGCCGACACCTCGGCACCAGGGCGTGAGAAGTGCGCCGCCGGGGGTACTGGGCGATGGTTGCAGTGTGACGTGCGTATGTCGCGCAGTGGTGAGAGGTGAGTCGATGCTCGGATTCCTCGGTCTGCTCGGTACCTACGACCGCACCGGCCGGATGATGGTGCCGAGGGGCGTCTACGCGCCCCAGGAGGACACCCTTCTGCTGCGTGAGGCGCTCGCCCGGGAAACCGTCCACGCCGGGACGACGGTCCTGGACGTCGGGACGGGGTCGGGTTTCCTCGCTCTCGCCGCGGCCCGGCGGGGCGCGCGCGTCACCGCCGTGGACCGCACCCGCCGCGCGGTTCTGGCCACCCGCCTGAACGCGGCGCTCGCCGGGGTACGGGCCGAAGCGGTCCGGGGCGACCTGCTGGCCCCGGCGGCCGGCAGGCGGTTCGACCTCATCCTCAGCAATCCGCCCTACGTGCCCGCGCCGGACCCGGCCCTTCCCCGCCGGGGCTCAAGCCGGGCATGGGACGCCGGGAACAACGGCCGCCTGGTCATCGACCGGCTGTGCGCCGGAGCCGCCGGAGTGCTCAGGCCCGGCGGGGCGCTGCTGCTGGTTCACTCCGCCCTGTGCGGGGTAACCGAGACGCTGGACCGGCTGGGGCAGGCGGGCCTGCCCGCCGAGGTGACCGACCGCCGGTCCGTGCCCTTCGGGCCCGTGCTGGCGGAGCGGCGGCAGTGGCTGCTGGACCGTGGCCTGGTCGGACCCGGTGACGACAAGGAAGAGCTGGTGATCATCCGTGCCGAACGCAGCGAGTGACCGGCCCAGGCGAGTGACGCCGACCCGGGAGGGGCCGGTGCTGCTCGAAGGCCCGGTCGAGGTGACCCTCGACGACGGGAGCACGGTGACCTCGGACCGGTTCACCGTGGCCCTGTGCGTCTGCCGGCGCAGCCGCACCTACCCCTGGTGCGACACCAGCCACCGGCGCAGAGCCGGCGCCCGCGCGGACCGCGAACCGCGCACCGCAAGCCGGCCGGGGCCGGACGGCGAGCGGACGGGACACCGGGGCCCCGGTGAGGAGCCCGGCACGTGACCACTGCGGAAAACGCGTCCGCCCACCGGCCGGGGCCGATTCTCCCGGCAGGCCGTGGAGAGCTCAGCCACGCGGTCCTGCGCACGCTGCGCACCCGCCCCGGCGGCGAGCACACCCTGCCCTCGGGCCGGGCGGTCGACGGGGCCGATCCGTACGGCGAGGACCTGCACCTGGCGCTCTACGTCTGTTACGAGCTGCACTACCGCGGGTTCCAGGGCGCCGACCCCGGCTGGGAGTGGAATCCGGAACTCCTCGGGCTCCGGGCGGGCCTGGAACGCCGCTTCCTGGACGCGCTGCGCACCGACACCGGGGCCGCACCGCGCAGCGTGGACGAGGCGTTCGCCGGGATCCTCGTCGAACCGGCGGACGGCAAGGGCCTGTCCCACTTCCTCCGGGACGAGGGCGAGCTGTGGCAGCTGCGGGAGTACGCCGCGCAGCGGTCGCTCTACCACCTCAAGGAGGCCGACCCGCATGCGTGGGTGATTCCCCGGCTGCGGGGCCGTGCCAAGGCAGGCATGGTCGCGGTGGAGTTCGACGAGTTCGGCGCCGGCGCGGCCGACCGGATGCATTCCAGGCTCTTCGCGGACCTGATGACGGACCTGGGCCTGGACACGACGTACGGCCGCTACGTGGACGTGGCGGCGGCGGAGATGCTGGCGAGTGTCAACCTGATGTCGCTCTTCGGCCTGCACCGGGCGCTCCGGGGCGCCCTGGTAGGCCATTTCGCCGCGGTCGAGGTCACGTCGTCCCCGGCCTCCCGGCGGCTGGCGGAGGCGATGCGGAGGGCGGACGCGGGCGCGGCGGCGGTGCACTTCTACGCCGAGCACGTGGAGGCCGACGCCGTCCACGAGCAGGTGGTCCGCCGCGAGGTCGTCGGTGGTCTGCTGGAGGACGAACCCTGGCTGGAGGCGGACGTGGCCTTCGGCATCGAGGCGACGAACCTGCTGGACGCGCGGCTGGGCGGCATGACGCTCTCCGCCTGGCGCCGGGGCCGCTCCAGCCTGCGCGTCCCGCAAGGGAGTTGACCGCCCGCCGGGCTGGTGCGGACGTTGCTGGTGAGGAAGCATGGGTACGCGCGGTACGGGGGTCGCCCGCGCGGCCGATGTACGACCTGAAGAGGACCGATGACTGACGAGCAGGGCACCCGGACGCCGGTGGACGGGATCGACACGGGCACGCCGCATTCGGCGCGGGTGTGGAACTACTGGCTGGGCGGCAAGGACAACTACGAGGTGGACCGCCGCCTCGGGGCGACGATGGCGGAGCTGTACCCGCAGATCATCGACATAGCGCGCGCCTCCCGGGCGTTCCAGGCGCGAGCGGTGCGCTATCTGGCCGCCGAGGCGGGGGTGCGGCAGTTCCTGGATCTGGGCACCGGCCTCCCGACGGCGAACGCGACGCACGAGGTCGCCCAGGACGTCGATCCGGCCGCCCGCATCGTGTACGTGGACAACGACCCGATCGTCCTGGCACACGCGCGCGCCCTGCTGACCAGCCGGCCCGAAGGGGCGACGGACTATGTGCACGCGGATCTGACGGACGCGAAGACGGTGCTGCGGGAGGCCGCCCGGACACTGGACCTCGACAAGCCGGTGGCCGTGATGCTGCTCTCGACGCTGGGCCACGTCGCGGACTCGGGCGAGGCCGCGGCGCTGCTCCGCGGCTACCTGGACGCGCTGCCCGCGGGCAGCCATCTGATGCTGTGCGACACCATCGGGACTCCGGAGACCGAGGCCGGTTCCGAGGAGTACGCCAGTGGCGGTGCCGTGCCGTACATCTCGCGCCCCAGGGAGGCCGTGGCATCCTTCGCGGACGGACTCGACCTGGTGGAGCCGGGCTTCGGCTCGATCAGCCTGTGGCGCCCCGATGAGCCCGTCGCCGGTGAGCCGGTCGACCAGTGGGGATTCGTGGCCGCCAAGCGGTAGGGGCGAGGCGGGGTCCGGCTCAGGAGGCGGTTACTGGTTGAGCTCCGCCAGCACCCGCAGGGTGTGCGGGTCCGGGGCGGTCACCAGGAGGTCGGTGACAGGGCCCTTGCGCCACAACTCAAGCCGTTCCGCGATCCGTTCGCGGGGGCCGACCAGTGAGATCTCGTCGGCGAACGCGTCCGGGACGGCCAGTACCGCCTCCTGCTTGCGGCCCTGGAGGAACAGTTCCTGGACGTGCCTCGCCTCCTCCTCGAACCCCATCCGCGCCATCAGATCCGCGTGGAAGTTGCGGGCGGCGGCGCCCATGCCGCCGATGTAGAAGCCGAGCATCGCCTTCACCGGGAGCAGCCCCTCCGCGACGTCGTCGCAGACCTGGGCGCGGGCCATCGGCGCGATCATGAACCCGTCGCGGAGGCCGGTGAGGGAGGCCTCGTACACATCGGTGCGCAGCGGCGACCAGTACAGCGGCAGCCAGCCGTCCGCGATCCCGGTGGTCTGCGCGATGTTCTTCGGGCCCTCCGCGCCGAGCAGCACCGGAAGCCCGGCCCGCAGCGGATGGGTGATCGGCTTGAGCGGTTTGCCGAGCCCGGTGGCGTCCGGGCCGTTGTACGGGTGCGGGTGGAAGCGGCCGTCCAGCTCGACCGGTCCCTCGCGGCGCAGCACCTGACGCACCACGTCCACGTACTCGCGGGTCGCGGTCAGCGGGCTGCGGGGGAACGGCCGTCCGTACCAGCCCTCGACGACCTGTGGTCCGGAGAGCCCGAGGCCGAGCATCATCCGGCCGCCGGAGAGGTGGTCCAGGGTCAGGGCGTGCATCGCGGTCGCGGTAGGGGTGCGGGCCGCCATCTGAGCGATGGCGGTGCCGAGGCGGATGCGGGAGGTGTGGGCGGCGATCCAGGTGAGCGGGGTGAAGGCGTCCGACCCCCAGGCCTCAGCCGTCCACACCGAGGAGTAGCCGAGGTCCTCGGCCTGTCGGGCGAGGTCGAGGTGGGCCGGGTTCGGGCCGCGGCCCCAGTATCCGAGAGCGAGTCCGAGCCGCATTCCGCTGCCTCCCAGCATTTCTGACGCTGCATCAGATATAGCCGGAGGGTACGACAGCGGCCCCCCGCCCGGAAGGGGGCGGGGGGCCGCTGTCGATGGTGCGTGTGCCGGTGATCAGCCGCGCTGGATGCCCGTGGTGTCCTGGAGCACGCCACGACGGCCGTCCTGGGTCTGGGCGATGAGGCCCGGACCGCGCTGCTCGACCGCGAGGTACCAGGTACCCGGAGCCAGTTCGGCGATCGGCGTCGGCGAACCGTCCTCGCCGTACAGCGGACGGGCCACCGGAACCGCGAACCAGAACGGGGTGAAGTCACCGGCCGGCGCGGCGTCGGCCGCCGGGGCCTGCTGGGCCGGCGCCGCCTGCTGCGGCTCGGGCTGACCGGGCTGACCGGGGTGACCGGGCTGCGGGGCGCCGTACGGCTGCGGCTGGCCCGGCTGCTGGCCGCCGAAGGACGGCTGCTGCGCGCCCGGGTAGCCGTAACCCTGGCCGGGCTGCGGCTGACCGCCGTACGGCGGGTGCACGGCCTGCGGCTTCGGGGCGCCCGTGAGCGGGGCCTTCAGCGCCGGAAGCAGCGGCGACGCGACCGCGCCGCCGGCCAGCACCAGAGCGGCGATCAGGCCGAGGATCAGACCGGCGCCGGCGTCGATCTGACCGAGGTCGATGATCGTCCAGAACAGGTTCCACGCGGTGAACACCGTTGCGGCCACGCCGAACTGGGCCAGGTCCAGGCCGGCGACCTTGCGCGGCTGGGGCTGCGAGCGGGAGAGCACGATCAGCGCGGCACCGGCCACCCCGACCAGGTAGACACCGATCGCATTGCCCAGCGAATCCCAGGAGTTCGGTGCGTCGATGTCGGAGTTCCCGTAGGAGAAGTAGTCGAGGAAAGAGGCGATGAACAGCACGACCGCTGCTCCGATCACCACGCCATCGCCTCGAGTGAGGGAGCGGATATTCACGTGAAGGTCCTTAGTGGGTCGTCTCGTCGGGGCGGTCGTCGCTGCCACCGGTACGGCGGGCACGGCGCGAAGCTCGGGGGCGGCTCCCCATCGTACGGATGAATCTATCGTCTGCCCGAGCGGGTTGTGCCCCCCGTCCGGACGTTGGTCGGGCATCCTCCCGAATTCATCGCAGAACCACCTCTTACTACCCGTTGAGGTAGCTGCTGATGCCGTCGGCGATGCCCTGAGCCGCCTTCTGGCGCCAGCCCGCACTGGTGAGCAGGGCCGCGTCCTTCGGATCACGCATATTGCCGCATTCGATGAAGACTTTGGGCACGGTAGACAAATTAAGTCCACCCAGATCCTTGCGGGTGTCCAGTCCGGTATTGCCGCCGATGTAATTGGAAGGCGCACTTCCGGTAGTGCGGACGAAGAGTCCGGCGATACGCGTACCGAGATCGCGCGACGGGCCGACGATCTCCGTGGTGTCCGCGATGCCGCTGCGCACCGGTGCGGGAAGAATCACATGGAAGCCTCGGTTGCCGGCCGCCGAGCCGTCCGCGTGGACCGAGACGACCGCGTCGGCCCCGGCCTTGTTGCCGATCCGGGCCCGTTCGTCCACGCAGGGGCCGAACGCCCGGTCGTTGTCGTGGCTCAGCACCACCTTCGCGCCCTGCGCCCGCAGCAGTGTGCGCATCCGGTGCGCCACGTCGAGGGTGAACTCGGCTTCTGCGTAACCGGAGTTGGTGGAGGTCCCGGTGGTGTCGCACTCCTTGTGCGTGGTGCCGATGTCCACCTGCCGGGCGATCTCGGCGGTGTGCAGGTGGTTGCGCGGGTTGTGCCCGGGGTCGATCACGACCGTCTTGCCCGCCAGCGGCCCGGACGGGCCCTTTGCCGCCGAAGCCGACGCGGCGGGCCGGTGCTTTGCCGGAGCCGGGCTGCTGCGCACCGGCGACGGGGAGGCCGGGACCGGCGAGGAGGCCGTCGCCGCGGACGGCGAGCCGGCGGCCGCACCGGGCCGGGCCTGCGCGGTGTCGCCGGCGCCGCAGCCGGCCGCGCCCAGACACATGACGGTCAGCGTCGCGGCGGCGAACAGGGCCGGGCGGCGCGGGGTGGGGGGAACGCTCTCGTCGTCACGCACCCGGCGATGCTATCCGGCGCCCCGTCCGGCGTCCGGCGGCCCGGCGGCCTCCCCGGCGGGGGCCGCTGTCAGATCCCAGGCCCGGTCCGCCGCAGGACGCGCAGCGAGTCGGTGACCGAGACCTCGGTGAACGCCCCGGAGGCCAGCGCCCGCAGATAGATCCGGTAGGGGGCCTGGCCGCCGTGCGCCGGGTCGGGGAACACGTCGTGGATCACCAGCAGCCCGCCGTCGGCCACATGCGGGGCCCAGCCCTCGTAGTCGCCGTTCGCGTGCTCGTCGGTGTGGCCGCCGTCGATGAAGACCAGGCCGAGCGGCCCGCCCCAGACGGCGGCGACCTGCGGGGAGCGCCCCACCAGCGCCACCACGTGCTCCTCCAGACCGGCCGCGTGCAGTGTCCGGCGGAAGGTGGGCAGGGTGTCCATCCGGCCGACCTCCGGGTCCACCACGGTCGGATCGTGGTACTCCCAGCCGGGCTGCTGTTCCTCGCTGCCCCGGTGGTGGTCGACGGTGAGGGCCGTGGTCCCCGCGGCGCGGGCGGCGTCCGCGAGCAGGATGGTGGAGCGCCCGCAGTACGTGCCCACTTCAAGGAGCGGCAGCCCGAGCGCGGCGGCCTCGGCGGCGGCCGCGTACAGGGCCAGCCCCTCCACTACCGGCATGAAGCCCTTAGCGGCCTGGAACGCGGCAAGAATCTCCGGCTTGGGCTCGGCGGCCACGGGGTTCCTCCAGTTGGGGCGGGATACGGGGACGGGGCATGTCAACGGCGCCCCATCGTGCCGCACGCCCGCGCAGCCGGTGCGCGCGGGGGCTCACCGCGGGGGCGGCGTGCCCCCGCGGCCACGTCCGCCGGCTCAGCCGGTGAAGGTCAGCGAGACGGGGCGGGAGGCGTTCCCGCAGGCGTCGACCGCGACAGCCTCCGCCCGGTAGCGGTGGCCCGCCACCGCGTCCGGGACCGGGATGTCCAGGGCGTTGGGGCGCGGCATGAAGTAGTAGTCGGACAGCACCTTGGAGGAGAGGACCTTCGCGCCGGTCACCGTGTCCGTGACGTCGACCCGGTAGTGGTGGACCAGCTGGTCGTCCACGGCCTGCGCGACCCGCAGCGCCGTGCCGCCCCCGGTGAGGCGCACCTGTGTGAGCGGCCTGCGGGTGGTGAACTGCGGGGCCACCGTGTTGCGACGGGCGGCGGTGTAGCGGAAGTTGTCCTTGATCTGCTGGTTCGTGCTGCCCTTCAGGCGTACGGTCCAGCCCGGACCGGCCAGTGTGCCGGCGCTCGCGTACGGCGGCTGCCAGCTCGCCGACCACTGGCCGCCGGTGTAGATGTCGTGCTTGTCGGCGGCCATGTTGATCCGGTCGATCTCGGTGCGGTCCTTGTAGACCTCGACGAAGAGCGCCTGCGCGGTCGGCGCCTCGAAGCGGTCCGCGAGCCCGTTGTCCGTCACCATCTGATAGCCGTGGTCGACCTCCACGTACGACATCGAGCCGTCGTTGACGGAGGTGAAGTCGCGCTGGTGCACGGACCGGTCGTCGTTGACGTTGAGGTGCGAGTGGCCGGAGAAGAGGATCGCCTGCGGGAAGGCGCTCAGGTCTGCGGCCAGCCCCGGATTGCTGGCCTGCTGGCCGTCCATCGTGGTGCCGGCCGTGGGCCGGTGGCCCTGGACCAGGACCGGCTTGCGGGAGGCTGCCGGCCCGGTGGTGAGCGCGGCCAGCCGGTTCTTCAGCCAGGTGCGCTGCGCGGCGTCGCCGTCGTAGGTCTCGGTGTTCACCGTGAGCAGGTGGACGCCCTTGACGTCGGACTCGTAGTAGCCGCCGCCCGAGTCGGGGAACCAGGCCTTCGGGTAGCCGGCCCGGATCATGGCGAGGCTGTCGTCGTGGTTGCCGTTGGACAGCAGCACCTGGGTGCCGGTCATGCCCTTGCGCTTCAGGTTCGCCTGGAAGATGTCCGAGACGATCCGGTGGTCGGGGCCCTTGCCGTCGCCGTTGTCGTTGATCATGTCGCCGTTCGACAGGATCGCGTCCGGGTGCGGGAAGACCGAGCCGATGGTGTCGAAGAAGCTCTCGTACTTCTTGTCGTTGTGCTCGTGGTCGCCGACATGGACGTCCGACATGACGACGAGGCGGGCGAGCGGCTTCTCCTTCGTCCTGATCAGGTAGCCGTACGCGACGGCCACACTGGCCCGGCCGCCCCGGAAGGCGACGGCCGTCACGTTGGTGTCCTCGGTGATCCGCAGCGGCCGGCCGGGGGAGTAGGCCCGGCTCGCCCGGGTCGGGGTCGTACCGTCCAGCGTGTAGCGGACGGTGTCGCCGCGCCCGGCGCGGAACGTCAGGGCCACCGTGTGGTCGTACCGTCCGCCGGGGACGCTGACACCGGGTGCGGCCGGCGGGGCGGAGTGCGGCCGGGCCTGGGCGGCGGCCGGGACGACGGCCGGGGCGGCGAGCGCCAGGGCGGCCGAGGCGATCACGAGCGGGGTGAGTCTCACGGGGGGTTCCTTGTCTGCGCGACGGCGTGACGGTGTGATAACAGAGCGGTAACCGGTCTGAACCATCGACGTTAGGCAGCGCGGACCAGCCGGAGGGGTGAGCCGGACGGCCTTCCGGTGAAGCGCCCGTGAATGTCCGTGGTGCGGCCCCGCCGCACGCCGTACGCCCCCGCCGAAGGAGTCGGCGGGGGCGTACGGGAGGGGTGAGCCCGGGTCGGGGCGGGCCCCTGGCAGGGCTGTGACGCAGCGGTCAGCAGCTCTGCCAGAGTCGGGTCATGACGCGGACGCCGAAGCGCAGTCCCTCCAGCGGGACGCGCTCGTCCACGCCGTGGAAGAGGCGGCCGTAGTCCAGGTCGTGCGGGAGCTTCAGGCCCTTGAAGCCGAAGCAGCGGATGCCCAGGTGGGTGAAGGCCTTGGCGTCCGTACCGCCGGGGTTGCAGTACGGCACCGGGTGGCCGTCCGGGTCCTCGGCGCGCACCGCGTCGCACATGGCGTCGACGAGCGGGCCGTCGAACGTGGTCTCCATCGCGATGTCGTGGTTGACCCACTCGCGGCTGATCGAGGGGAGCAGCAGCCGGTCGATCGTGTCGATCAGCTCCTGCTCGTGGCCGGGCAGGAAGCGGCCGTCGACGCGGGCGGTGGCCTTGCCGGGGATGACGTTGGTCTGGTAGCCGGCGTTGAACATGGTGGGGTTCGCGGAGTTGCGGAGCACCACCTGCATGAAGTCGGAGACCGGGCCGAGCTTCGCGAGGCTGCCCTCGATGTCGTTCTCGTCGAACTCGACGCCGTAGAGGCGGGCGGCCTCTTCGAGCAGGGCGCGGACCGGTTCGATCAGCCGGACCGGGAAGGTCTCGCGGCCGATCCGGGTCAGCGACTCCGCGAGGTCGGTGACCGCGTTCTCGTCGTTGGGGGACGAGCCGTGGCCGGCCCGGCCGGTGGCGGTGAGCTCCAT
This sequence comes from Streptomyces sp. 840.1, assembly GCF_003751445.1. Taxonomy (NCBI): domain Bacteria; kingdom Bacillati; phylum Actinomycetota; class Actinomycetes; order Kitasatosporales; family Streptomycetaceae; genus Streptomyces; species Streptomyces sp. 840.1. The sequence continues at coordinate 4,218,905 of NZ_RJUU01000001.1, forward strand.
CCAGGCCATGCCGCGCTGGGCGTTCTCGATCGGGTACAGGCGCCGGGTGTCGTCGATGGCGAAGGAGAACCCGCCGCCCTCGCCGATCGCCTCGGTGACCCCGGCGAACAGCTCCGGGCGGTGCTCGACCAGCCAGTGGGCGCCGAACTTGCCGCCCGCCTCCTCGTCCGCGAGGAAGGCCAGGACCAGGTCGCGCGAGGGCTTGGTGCCGGTGCGGGCGAAGTGCCGGGCGGTGGCCAGCATGACGGCCACCGTGTCCTTCATGTCGATCGCGCCCCGGCCCCACAGGTAGCCGTCCCGGATCTCGCCGGAGAACGGCGGCACCTGCCACTCGGAGGCGTCGGCGGGGACCACGTCCAGATGGCCGTGGACCATCAGGGCGCCCCGCTCCGGGTCGCTGCCGGCGATCCTGGCGATGACGCTGGCCCGGCCCGGCGCGGACTCGATGAGCTCCGATTCGATGCCCACCTCCGCGAGGCGGCCCATCACCCATTCGGCACTCGCGCGCTCGTCGCTGGTGGGGTTGGAGGTGTCGAACCTGATCAGTTCGGCGCAGAGGTCGACGACCTCGGCCTGGGCCTCGTCGGAGGCCGGGACCAGGGGTGCGGTGGTGCTCATGCTGCTCCCACGGAGGTGGTGGTGCGGGCGTCGGGGACAGCGCTGTCCTCGTCGTCCTGGGTGGTGGAGGTGCCGTACGGCTTCACCCAGCCCAGCAGGCCGAGTACGCAGTACAGGACGAAGGCGGTGGCCAGCGAGTTCAGGGCCGGTATGCCGCCGTCGTAGAACTTGCCGACGCAGAAGGCGACGATCCAGATGACGATGGACATCGGCACCCAGGTCGGGGAGGTCGCCGGCAGGGTCTCGGCCTCGCGGGTCTCGTCCAGCGGCTTGCGCATCTTCTTCACGACCCAGTACTCGGCCACGATGATGCCGCCGATCGGCGGGATGGCGACGCCGAGGATCGTGAGGAACTCGGTGAAGTGGGTCATGATCCCGACCGCGGACAGGAGCGTGCCCGCGATGCCCAGGACGATGGTGACGGCGCCTCGGTGGATCCGCTTGCCGAAGACGACCTGGAAGAAGTTGACGACGCCGAGCGAGGAGCCGTACAGGTTCCAGTCGTTGATCTTCGCCGTGGACATCAGGACCACGATGACGCCGAAGGCGCCGGAGGTGGAGAGCACGATGTGCGAGACCTCGTTGCTCTTGACCAGGTGGCCCAGGAGCACGCCGGTCAGGCCGACGATGTACTCGGAGAGGATCATCGAGGACGCGCTCTGCAGGAAGACGTGCGAGCCCTTGCGGTTGTAGCGGGTCATCTCGGGGGAGACGATCGCGCCCGTCATGTAGCCGCCCGCGATGGCGGTGGCGGCGACGGCCAGCGGGATCGTGTCGCCGGGCGGCGGCGAGTGGACCAGGTCGCTGAAGGAGTGGTCGTTCAGGGTGCGGATGACGGAGAAGGCGACCATGGCGAAGAAGAGCGGGGTGACGATCTTCGCGAAGTTGGCCATGTACTTGAAGCCGAAGATCACCAGGGCGGTGATGGCTATGCCGGCCAGCACGCACCACATCCAGGACGGTCCGCCGACCAGCTCCGAGACGCTGTTGCCGAAGATCGTGTTCTGGACGCCGAACCAGCCGACCAGGCTGACCGCGATGACGAAGCTGACCAGCGCGGAGCCGTTGCGGCCGAAGCCCACCCAGCGGGTCAGCATCGGGGTCGCGAGACCCTCGCGCATACCGGCCAGGCCGATCGCGAAGATCACGATCTCCAGGATCACCGCGCCGAGCGTGAAGGCGAGGAAGGCGTTGCCGAAGGTCATGCCGACGCCGATGGTGGCGCCCAGCGTGAACTGCGAGATCGAACCGGACTGGGCCAGCCACTGGAGCAGCATGGACCAGAAGCCGAACCGCTTGTCGCGCGGGACGCGCGAGAGCGAGTAGTCGTCGCTGCCGATGCTCTTGGTCTCGTGGACCGGGGCGTCGGCCTGCGGGGCGGCAGCCATCAGGACTCCTGGGGTGTGCGGCCGAAGGTCTGCAGGTGGGACAGCGACCCGTAGCGGTTGACGAGGTTGTCGAACTCCACCGCGTCGTGGAAGTCCAGGTGGCCCGCGCCGAAGGCCTTGGCGACCTCGACGGCGTAGCGGGCGGCGGAGGCGATGTCGCTCTCGTGACTCGCGCCCGTCTGGCAGCCCGGCACCGCGGCGGCCGAGGTGACCGCCAGACCGACCACGGGAGCGGCCGTGGCGGTGGAGGGCTGGAGGATCGAATTGATGTGGTGTGCCCCATTACCGTACGGCGTGATGTCCTGTGTGGTCACGGGGTACGTGACCAACGGCTCACCGGTCACCACGGCCAGCAGCTCACCGAGCTGCTCGCTGACCCGGAGCACCCAGCCCTCCTTGACGGTGGGCGACAGGGCGAGGCCCTTGTGGTTGATGATGCGGTTGCCCTTGGTCGTGTCGACGGAGAGCACGGCCTCCATGGCGTCGCTCACCTCGTGGCGGTTCATGGTGGCGATGTCCACGGGCGAGCCCATGAACGGCACCGGGTCGTGCGGCTCGGTCGGCGCGTCCGGGCAGATGTGGGTGGCGACGATCACATCGCCGGGCAGCACGTCGCCGCGGCGGCGCATGTCGAGCAGCTTCGCGGCGGTGGCGACGGCACAGACGGCCCCGTCGGCGTCGGAGACCAGCCCGGTCATCTCCGGCCGGGCGCCGATGCCGCCGAGCCGGCCGACCACACCGAGGGTGCGGGCGGTGCCCCCGGCCGTGCGGCCCCGGGAGCCGGGGATGCGGACCATCACGAAGTCGGTCGAGCCCCGCTCGCCGGCGACCGTGGTGACCTCCGCCGACGAGCCCTCGGCACCGGCCACGGAGTCGAGGTACTCGACGACCGTCTTGCCGTTGGCCTGCGGGTCGTCGAGGAGGTCGACGATGTCCAGTACGTACTTCAGCATGGGGGGCCTTTCTCGCGCATCCATCACACCCGTCCGGCGCCCGGCAGGGAGTGGGACGCCGGACGGGGTGCTGAGAGCAGATTCGGGATCGGATAGCGTTGAGCGCAACCATTTCCCGTTATCTGCAACTCAGGTCTGAATGGTGAGATCACATGGCGGACTTCGATCTGGACCGGCGCACCCCCGCCGGGGCCCTGCAAACCGTCGACCGGGCGCTCCTCGTGCTGCTCGCGTTCGAGCGGACCAGACCCGACTGGGGTGTCACCGAAGTCGCGGAGGAGTTCGGCTGGGACACCTCGGTGGCCCAGCGGCTGCTCGCCACCCTCGCGGGGCGCGGCTTCCTGGTCTCCGACCCGGCCACCCGGCGCTACCGTATCGGCCCCGCCGTGCTGCGCCTGGGCAGGCTCTGGGAGCGCTCGGGCTCGCTGGAGCTGCTCGCCGGACCCGTCCTGGAGGAGCTGCGCCGGGTCACCGGGGACACCGTGCTGTTCTGCCTGCCGGACAGCTTCCACATGCGGTGCGTGGCCGCCGAGGAGGGCGAGACCGGGCCGCTGCGCTACTACCCGCTGGTCGGTGAGCTCTACCCGGCGCACGCCGGGGCGACCAGCAAGTCCTACTACGCCTATCTGCCGGACGAGCAGCGCCACCGGCTGTTCCGGGGCCGCCCGATGGCCCGGTTCACCGACCGGACGGTGACCGATCCGGACCTGCTGGAGGCGGAGCTGCTGAAGGTGCGCGCCCAGGGGTACGCCTGGACGGTCGGGGAGTACGACACGGGAATCGCGACGCTGGCCGTACCGGTCTTCCTGGGACGCGAACCGTACGGCAGCCTCAGTCTGGGCGGCGCGGAGGAACGGTTCGAGGGGGCGCCGGAGAACCGGCTCGAAGCCCTGCGGAAGGCGGCCGAAATGCTGGAGCGGCGCCTCACCCATCCGCCGCAGCGTCCGAAGCCCCGGTCCCGCCGCACCGGCTGAACCGTGAACACCCGCTCCGTCCGGGCGACCTGACCACCAGTCACCCGTACCGCCCGCACGACCTGACCCGAAGAGAACCCAAGAGGAACCCCGTGAATCTGCTCCTGCTCTCCAACTCGACCCAGTACGGCTGCGGTTACCTGGAACACGCCCTCGACACCGTGCAGGCGTTCCTGCCCTCCGGCGCCAGCCTCGCCTTCGTGCCGTACGCGCTCGCCGACTACGCGGCGTACACCACCCGGGTCCGCGACGCCCTGGAGCCGGCCGGCATCAGCGTCCGCGGCGTCCACGAGAACGCCGACCCGGTCGCCGAACTCGCCGCTTCCGACGCCGTGTTCATCGGCGGCGGCAACTCCTTCCGGCTGCTCAGCGCGCTCTACCGGACCGGGCTGCGCGAGGCCGTGACCGGGGCGGTGCGCGAGGGGCTGCCGTACATGGGGGCCAGTGCGGGGACGAACATGGCGGCGCCCACCCTGCGCACCACCAACGACATGCCCATCGTGCAGCCGCCGTCCTTCGAGACGCTCGGCCTCGTCCCGTTCCAGATCAACCCGCACTACCAGGACCCGGACCCGGACAGCACCCACAAGGGCGAGACCCGCGAGGAACGGCTCACCGAGTTCCTGGAGGAGAACGACGTCCCCGTGCTCGGCCTGCGCGAGGGCTCATGGCTGCGGGTCAACGGGCGCCAGGCCCGGGTCCAGGGCGCCCGCCCCGCACGGCTGTTCGCCCGGGGCGCGCAGCCGCAGGAGCTCCCGGCGGGGACGGACGTCTCTCATCTGCTCACGACCGCACCGAGGTTCGACGCTCCGGTGCGCTGACGCTCAGCACCAGATCGGTCTCGGCGGGCCGGCCGCTCGCCGGATGCGCCGCCGGGTAGGCGCGCGGCGCGTATCCGGCGGCCGATCCGGCCAGTACGAAGCTGCCGCCGGCCGGGGCGGCGAGCGCGTACCGGCCCTCCGCGTCCGTCGTGGTGAGCCCGGCCTGCCGGCCCTGCCGGTCGATCAGGGTGACGTTGGCACCGGCCACCGGGGTGCCGTCCGCCTCGGTGACCCGGCCCCGGAAGCCGGAACCGGGGAGCGGGAGCGGCAGGCCGGAGAGCCGGGCCGTGGCGTCGCCCGCACTGCTGGCGAGCAGGACCGGCGCGGCGGCCGCCCGCTGCGACGGCAGGAACGCGGCCAGCACCAGGCCGATCAGCACCGCACCCGTCGCGATCATGAACGAGGTGCGGAACCCCTGCATGGTGGGCACCGCGACCGGCCCCATCTGGGTCGACGTGTGCGCCAGCACCATGCCGATCACCGCGCTCGACACCGAGGTGCCGATCGAGCGCATCAGGGTGTTGAGCCCGGTGGCCGCGCCCGTCTCCGAGGCGTCGACGGCCCCGATGATCAGTGCGGGCAGCGAGGAGTAGGCGAGCCCGATGCCCGCGCCGAGCACCACCGCGATCACGATCGTCTGCCAGGCGGCGCTCATCAGGCCGAGCCCGGCCCCGTAGCCGATCGCGATGACCGCCAGGCCGAGCATGAGTGAGACCTTGGGGCCGTACCGGGCGGACAGCCGGGCGTACAGCGGGGCGACGAGCATCATCGTCAGGCCCAGCGGCGCCACGCACAGTCCGGCGACCACCATCGACTGGCCCAGTCCGTATCCGGTGGACAGCGGCAGCTGGAGCAGCTGCGGCAGGACCAGCGAGACGGCGTAGAAGGCGACCCCGACCATGATCGAGGCGAGGTTGGTGAGCAGCACCTCGCGGCGGGCGGTGGTGCGCAGGTCGACCAGGGGTGCTTCGCTGCGCAGCTCGAACACGCCCCACAGCAGCAGCACCACCAGGCCGGCGGCGATCAGTCCGAGGGTGGTGACGGAGGTCCAGCCCCAGTCGCTGCCCTTGGTGATGGGCAGCAGCAGCAGGACCAGTCCGGCCGAGAGGCCGAGGGCGCCGATGACGTCGAACCGGCCGGGGGCCCGCAGTGCGGGCTCCGGCACGGCGAGGACGGTGAGCCCCATGGCCAGTACGCCGAGCCCGGCCGAGCCGAAGAAGAGGGTGTGCCAGTCGGTGTGCTGGGCGACCAGTGCGGCGGCGGGCAGTGCCAGTCCGCCGCCGACGCCGATCGAGGAGCTCATCAGGGCCATCGCCGAGCCGAGCTTCTCGCGCGGCAGCTCGTCACGCATGATGCCGATGCCCAGCGGGATGGCGCCCATGGCGAAGCCCTGGAGCGCCCGGCCCACGATCATGATCACGAGGTCGTCGGTGAAGGCGCATATCAGGGAGCCGATCACCATGACGGCGAGGCTGGCCAGCAGCATCTTCCGCTTGCCGTTGAGGTCGCCGAGCCGCCCCATGATCGGCGTGGAGACGGCTCCGGCGAGCAGCGTCGCCGTCATGACCCAGGTGGCGTTGGACGGGTCGGTGTCGAGAAGGGCGGGCAGGTCCTTGATGACGGGGACGAGCAGGGTCTGCATCACCGCGACGGTGATACCCGCGAAGGCGAGTACGGGGACGATCCCCTTGCCCGTCTTCGACGTCCGCGGATCAGGGAGCTCCGAGGACTGCTGTTCGTGCGTCGTCTGTGGCATACGTGCGGCCTCCGGGCGGCGGAAGAGGGAGGTACGGGGGCAGGGCGTGCGGGCCGTGCTGCGGGCAGCGCTGCCCGCCAAGTGTGTGCAGGGTGAAACCTTCCGCATGTCCGGGGTATTCCGGTGAACGAGGTGCGAACAGGACACACCCGCGGCCCGGCCGACCGGCCGGAAACAGATGCTCATCTGACCTTCCGTCAGATTGGAACGTGTTCTACTCTTGCGCCGTTCCAGTGGCTGCGACCGGCGAGGATCCGCATGGGCATCGGAATCACCGAAGAACACAGGGAGCTCGCGCAGGCCGTACGGGGGTGGCTCGCGCGCGCCGTACCGCCCGGGGAGATCCGTAAAATTCTTGACGCGGACGCCCCCACCGCAACCGGCGCACGCCCCGAGTACTGGGACGGCCTCGCCGAACAGGGCCTGCTCGGCATCCACCTCCCCGAGGAGTACGGGGGAGGGGGCGGCGGACTGCTCGACCTCGCCGTCGTCCTGGAGGAGGCGGGACGGGCCGCACTCCCCGGCCCCTTCCTGGCGAGCACCCTCGCCTCGGCCGTGCTGCACGCGTCGGCGCCGCGCACCCCCGGGACGGACGAGCTGGTACGGGGCCTGGCCACCGGCCGCCGCACCGGCGCCGTCGCCCTCGGTCCCGGCGGCCTCACCGCCGTCGAGCAGGGGGACGGGCACCTGCTCGACGGGGAACTCCCGCCGGTCCTCTCCGCCGCCGGCGCCGATCTCCTGCTGCTCCCCGCCGCCTCGGTCACCGGCACCCGCTGGTTCGCCGTCGACACCGCGACCCGGGGGCTGACCGTCCGCCCGCACCGCTGCGCCGACCCGACCCGGCCCACCGCCGAGGTCCGGGCCGACGGCGTCCTGGTCCCCGCCGGGCGGCTGCTGCCCACCGACTCCGGCCTCGTCCGCGACCTCGCCGCCGTACTCCTGGCCGCCGAGGCGTGCGGCACCTCGGCCCGGTCCCTGGAGACCGCCACCGAACACGCCAAGGTCCGCGAGCAGTTCGGTCGCCCCATCGGACAGTTCCAGGGCGTCAAACACCTCTGCGCGGACATGCTCGTACGGGTCGAACAGGCCCGCGCGCTCACCTGGGACGCCGCCCGCGCGGCCGGCGAGGCCCCGGAGGTACGGTCCATGGCCGCGGCCCTCGCCGCGTCGGCCGCCCTGGACGCCGCGTACACCTGCGCCAAGGACGCCATCCAGATCCTCGGCGGCATCGGCTTCACCTGGGAGCACGACGCCCACCTCTACCTGCGCCGGGCCCTGGTCGCACGGCAGCTGCTCGGCTCCGGCGACGTCCACCGCCGGCGCGCCGTCCGGCTCGCCGCCGCCGGAGCCCGCCGCGGCCTCACCCTGGAGCTCCCGCCGGAGGCCGAGGCGCACCGCACGGCCGCCCGCGAGGCCGTCGCCGCCGCCCGGGGCCTGGACCCGAAAGCCGCCCGCCGCGCCCTCGCCGCCACCGGCTACGCCGCCCCGCATCTGCCCGCGCCCTACGGACTGGACGCCGGCCCCGTACAACAGCTCGCCGTACAGCAGGAGTTGCGCGAGCAGGGGGTGAAGCTGAGCGACCTGTCCATCGCCACCTGGGTGATCCCGTCGCTCATCGCGCACGGCACCGCCGAGCAGCAGGACCGCTACCTCCTGCCGACCCTGCGCGGCGAACTCCAGTGGTGCCAGCTGTTCTCCGAACCCGGCGCGGGCTCCGACCTCGCCGCACTGCGCACCCGCGCCGAACGCGTCCCCGAAGGCTGGCGGATCAACGGCCAGAAGGTGTGGACGAGCGCCGCCCAGTGGGCCGACCACGGCATCCTGCTCGCCAGGACCGACCCGGACGCCCCCAAGCACCGGGGGCTCGGCTACTTCCTGGTCGACATGAAGAACGCCCGGGGCATCGACATCCGCCCGCTGAAGGAGATCACCGGCGAGTCCCTCTTCAACGAGGTCTACTTCGACGACGTGATCCTGCCCGCCGACGCCCTCGTGGGCGAGGCCGACGGCGGCTGGCGGGTCGCCCGCAACACCCTGGGCAACGAACGCGTCCACATGGCCGACCAGATGTCCTTCGACACCGGCCTGGAGGCCCTGATCGAGCGCTCCGCCGGACTCGACGGCGCCTGCCGGGTCCGGATCGGCGCACTCGCCGCCGAGGCCCACGCGCTGGCCTGCATCGGGCTGCGCACCACGCTGCAACAGGTCTCCGGCCTCGAACCGGGCGCGGGCGCCTCCGTACGCAAGCTCGTCCAGACCGTCCACCAGCAGAAGGTCGCCGAACTCACCCTCGAACTCCTCGGCCCCGCAGGGGCGGTCGCCGAAGGAGCCGGGGAGCGGGCCGTGCACGGCTTCCTGATGTCCCGCTGCCTGACCATCGCGGGCGGCACCACGCAGGTCCAGCTCAACGTCGTGGCCGAGCGCATCCTCGGCCTCCCCAGGGACTGAAGGGAACCCATGATGAGGTCATACATCGTCGGCGTCGGGATGACGAAGTTCGAGAAGCCCGAGACCCGCGAATGGCAGTACTGGGACATGGCGAGGGAGGCCGGCACCGCGGCGCTCGCCGACGCCGGCGTCCGGTACGAGGACGTACAACAGGCCGCCGTCGGCTACTGCTTCCAGGCCTCCACCGCCGGACAGCGCGCCGTGTACGAGCTCGGCCTGAGCGGGATACCCGTCTACAACGTCAACAACAACTGCGCCACCGGCTCCACCGCGCTGATGATGGCCCGGCAGTTCGTCGAGGGCGGCGCCGGCGACTGCGTCCTCGCGCTCGGCTTCGAGAAGATGGCGCGCGGATCGCTCGGCGGCGGCGGGGCCGACGGCGGCGCGGGCGACTTCAAGACGTCCCCGGTCGCCCGGCACTACGGGATCATGGCCGCCGCCCACGGCTTCGAGATGACCCCGCCCACCGCCCAGATCTTCGGCAACGCGGCCCGCGAGCACATGAAGCGCTACGGCACCACCGAGGCGCAGCTCGCCGCCGTCGCAGCGAAGAACCACCGCCACTCCACGGGCAACCCGTACGCCCAGTTCCAGGCCCCGTACACCGTCGACGAGGTCCTCGCCGCCAAGCCGATCCACCATCCCCTGACCCGGCTCCAGTGCTCACCGACCTCCGACGGGGCGGCGGCAGCCGTCGTCGTCTCCGAGCGCTTCGTCGACGAGCACGGACTCGGCGACCGGGCCGTCGAGATCGCCGCCCAGGCCATGACCACCGACACCGAGGACTCCTTCGCCTCCGGGACCTGCATCGACGCGGTGGGACTGCCGATGTCGCGGGAGGCGGCCCGGCAGGTGTACGAGAGCGCGGGCATCGGCGCCGACGACCTCGACGTCATCGAACTCCACGACTGCTTCTCCATCAACGAACTCCTCACCTACGAGGCGCTCGGGCTGTGCGGCGAGGGCGAGTCCGGCCCGCTCGTCGAGTCCGGCGCCACCACCCACGGCGGCAGCTGGGTGGTCAACCCCTCCGGCGGCCTGATCTCCAAGGGCCACCCGCTCGGCGCCACCGGAATCGCCCAGGCCGCCGAGCTCACCTGGCAGCTCAGGGGAGAGGCCGGCGCCCGCCAGGTGCCGGACGCCCGCACCGGACTCGCCCACAACATCGGTCTCGGCGGCGCGGCGGTGGTGACGCTGCTGCGCCGCTGACCCCGTGGGTTCGCCCGCGCCCCGGTCCTACGCCGTTGGACGGACCCGGGCACGGTCCGGAAACCGATGTACGGGGTGCGGGGCGGCTGCGACTATGACGTCATGGTTGACGTCTCGACGCCCACACGCCGTACCGCCCGGACCCGTACCCGCACCTGGGCGGTGGTGCTCGCCGCCTGTGTCGGCCAGTTCCTCGTCGTCCTCGACGTGTCCGTCGTCAACGTCGCCCTCCCCTCGATGCGCACCGACCTGGGGCTCAGCACCGCCGGGCTCCAATGGGTGCTCAACGCCTACTCGATCACGTTCGCCGGGTTCATGCTGCTCGGCGGCCGGGCCGCCGACCTGTACGGCCGCAAGCGGATGTTCCTGGTCGGCCTCGGCCTCTTCACCGCCGCCTCGCTGGGCGGCGGACTCGCCCAGGAGGGCTGGCAGTTGCTCGCCGCCCGCGCCGCGCAGGGCCTCGGCGCCGCCGTCCTCGCCCCCGCCACCCTCACCCTGCTCACCGCGGCCGTCCCCGAAGGACCCGCCAGGACGAAGGCCATCGGCACCTGGATGGCGGTCGGCGCCGGTGGCGGCGCGGCCGGCGGGCTGATCGGCGGGGTGCTCACCGACTGGCTCTCCTGGCGGTGGGTCCTGCTGATCAACGTCCCGGTCGGCGTCATCGTCCTGGCCGGCGCCGCGATCTACCTGGCCGAGGGCCGGACCGGGGAGCGCAGCCGGATCGACTTCCCGGGCGCGCTGCTCGTCACGGCGGGCCTCGCCTCCGTCGCCTACGGCATCGTGCAGACCGAGAAGTCGGGCTGGACCGCGGCCGCGACCCTGCTCCCGCTGCTCGGCGGAGTGGCGCTGCTCGCCCTGTTCGTCCTGGTGGAATCACGTACGGCGCTGCCGCTGATGCCCCTGCGGGTGCTCGGTGCACGGGCGGTGGCCTCGGCGAACGTGGCGATGTTCGTGGTCGGCTCGGCCACGTTCTCGATGTGGTACTTCATGACCGTGTACGCGCAGAACGTGCTGGGCTACAGCGCGCTGGAGGCCGGACTCGCCCTGATGCCGACCTCGGTGGCCATCGTCGTCGGCTCCAAGAGCGCACCGCGGCTGATGGCCCGGGTCGGCGCGAAGAACCTGGCGCTCGTCGGCACCGTGCTCGCCGCCGCGGGCTTCGGCTGGCAGTCCACGATGACCGCCGACGGCGACTACCTCACCTCCATATGCCTGCCCGGCATACTGATGATGACGGGCGCCGGCCTCGCGTCCACCCCGCTCGCCTCACTGGCCACATCGGGCGCGGCCCCCGGCGAGTCGGGCCTGGTCTCCGGACTCGTCAACACCTCCCGCACGATGGGCGGCGCACTCGGCCTGGCCGTACTCTCCACCGTCGCCGCAGCCCGCACGGACGGCGGAACGGCCCCGGCCGACCTCACGGCCGGCTACGCCCTGGCCTTCCGGACCTCGGGCTGGGTCCTGCTGGCCGGCCTGCTGCTGATGATCCTCTGGCTGCCGCGCCACCGTTCCGTACAGAGCTGAGGGCGGCCCTCCCAAACCGGCCCTCAGAGCCAGCCCTGCTGCCGCGCGGCCCGGACCGCCTCCATCCGGTTGCGGGTGGCGGTCTTGCCGATCGCGGACGAGAGGTAGTTGCGCACCGTCGACTCCGACAGATGCAGCTTCACCGCGATGTCCGCGACCGTCGCCCCGTCCACCGAGGCCATCAGCGCATCGCGCTCCCGGGCGGTCAGCGGACTGGGGCCCGCACTCAGCGCGGCGGCGGCCAGCGCAGGATCGATGACGGTCTCCCCGGCCAGCACCCGCCGGATCGCCTCGGCCAGCTCCTCGACCGGCCCGTCCTTCACGAGGAACCCCGCCGCGCCGGCCTCCATCGCCCGCCGCAGATACCCGGGCCGCCCGAACGTGGTGAGGATCAGCACCCGGCAGTCCGGCACCTCCTCGCGCAGATCGGCGGCCGCGTCCAGCCCGCTGCGCCCCGGCAGTTCGATGTCCAGCAACGCCACGTCGGGCCGCGCCGACAGGGCCGCCGCCACGATCTCGTCCCCGGCCCCCACCTGGGCGACCACCTCGATGTCCGGTTCGAGCCCGAGCAGCAGGGCGAGCGCGCCCCGCATCATCCCCTGGTCCTCGGCGAGCAGCACTCGTACGGACTTGACCGGCCGGTGATCCTGCGGCATCTCGTTCACGGGGACAGGGTATGGGCCGGTGCGCTGCCGGGTCGGTGCGACGCGTGTGCGGCCCCGTACGGAGGCCCCGCCGTCGCGAAGCCCACCGCCCCTGCGGGGGAGACGATGTGATGACCCGTCAACGACAGTGTGCTTGAGCTGCAACGAAGCCGATTCGTCGCCGCTTGGTGGAACCGATTCGCTGCAACAGAACCTGGACAATCACGCGATCATTTCAGGATCGGCGCGACCCTAATGTCGTCGGTGTCAGCAGGAAACACCGCACCGACACTCGCTGGAGATCATGATGCGCTCGCGTCTCGCCACCCGTTCCGCCCGTCTCGTCCTGGCCGCCGCGGCGGTCACGGCACTCGCCGCCACCGCCACTGCCTGCGGCCCCGAGGACATCACGGGCTCCGGCAGCCCCGCGGCCCCCTCCGCCGCGGCCTCCGAGGGCAGCGGCGGCAGCCAGAGCCCCGCCGGCAACGGCCCCTCCAGCAACGGGAACAACGGCTCCAAGGTCACCGAGGACTCCGGTTCCGGTGACTCCAGCGCCGAGTCCAGCGGGGAGTCCGCCGCGGATTCCGCCTCCGACAGCGGCGACAAGAGCGGCTACGGGCAGTCCTGCGGCACCAATGACCTGGACTTCACGGTCACCTGGGAGGCCCAGCCGATCAGCTACTACCTGGTCACCGCGAAGGCCAAGCCCGGCATCACCTGCTACCTCGACGTCAACACGCCCAGCGTGTCCTTCGGCTCCGACGCCGACGGCGTCGCGTCCCCCGTCGGACAGGGCGGCGAGGACCCCATCAAGCTCTCGGGCACGTCCGTCGCCTATGCGGGCATCAACCCCAAGACCTCGGGAGGCGAAGGCGGCACCGAGTTCGACCACGTCATCGTCTCGACGACCGAGGACGACCCCAACCCCGCCGAGCTCGAACTCCCCGACATGGCCACCGTCGACAAGCCCATCGTCACCAACTGGTCCACCGACCGCAACGAGACCATCCCGCGCGTCATCTGACCGAGCGGTGGTGAGGCGTCAGTCGTGCGGAAGGTCATCGAACTCCCAGGAGTGGCCCGGCACATGGCCGACGAACAGAGTGCAGGCCTGCTGGTACAGCGGGGCGAGCGCGAGGTCCACCGTCTCGCACGGCTCGGCGCAGACGTAGGCGAGGTCGCCGCCGTCCCAGCGCACCCATACCTCGAAGGTGCCGCGCCCCATGTCCTCCAGCTGGTCGGCGTGTGCGTCGGAGTGTCCCCAGGCCAGTTCGCAGACGAGCCATTCGGGCAGCCCCGCACTACCCGCCTGCATATGAGCCTGCGCGGCCTCGAACCAGGGCGGGCGGGTACGGGAATTGCAGTGGATCACGACGAGGACTCCGGTTCGGGTGACGAGAGGACCGGCCCGTGCGCCACACGGCGGCACGCGGTCGGGGAGGGGCTTCGGGGGCGCCGTACCCGGCCACAGCGCGGCGCGAGCGGACGGGCCACCCGGCGAGCGTCAACAACAGGCCGGCAGCCGGGTCGAGCACGGTGACCACGTCGGGCCCGCCGGCCTCCAGCCGCGCCATCGCGTGGTCCTGCTGGTCCGGATCGCCCGCCCACGCCCGGAGGCCGTCCGGGATGATGTTGCTCCCGAAGCCGATCGGCCGGGCGTCGCTCGTTCCGGAGGTTCGGATCCCAGGGGTGCCGACCCCATCCGCGAGCCGGTGCGCCTGCCGTCGAAGCCACCGGAGCGCGAGCCGCCGGTTCGGCAGGCCGGCCCGGCCGAGCGAGACGGCCCTGCCGCCACTCGTCGCGGTGACCTCCGCGACGTAGGGAACGCCGTTCACGCGGCGTGCTCCCCGCCCGGTAGCCGGAACACGACTTGCAGCGCTTCGGTTGCCGCTTCCGTGAAAGCTGCCGACTCGGCCTCGTCCGAGCTGAGTTCGGCAATCGCACGGTCCAGCTCGGCGCGGAACAGCGCGCGGGTCTCCGGGTCCGACGCGATGCGGTCCAACTCGGCGTCCAGGTCGTGCGCCGGGACTCTCACAGCACCTCACCCCGACTCCGCGCGTTGCACCGGGCGTTCTCGGCTCGCAGCCGCTCTATGGGGTCCGCGGGACGCACGTGCTCGGGCTCGGCTTCCCATTCCCGCCCGCCGCACATCGGTCGCAGTGACCAGTACGGGCCGGCAAGCCCTCGGAACTCCCCGATCCGGTTCGCGCGGCCCGTGTCCACCATGAGTGTGCCGGGGGCGGGTGCGGGGGTGGGTTCCTGTCCGTCCGTGGGAACGATGTGCGCACTCATCGCCGCTCCTCTCCGTAGCGGTTTCGCTACTCAGGGCGTCCAGAGTGGCCTAGAGTTGGAGTGTCCTCAACTTGGCTGTTTTGCTTGATGAGTTAGGAACGCACGTGGTCAACCGGAAGGCGCTGGACCCCGAGACATCGCCGGCGCAGGCATTTGGCCAGCGCTTACGGCAGGCGCGGGACGAGCGCGGGTGGACACAGGACGAACTAGGCGTGCGCATGGGCCTGACCGGGTCGCATGTTTCCGCAGTCGAAACTGGTCGCCGCCCACCAACTAAACGCTTCGCGCGTAGTGCTGACAGCGCACTCGGCACCGGAGACAAGTTCGAGCGTATGACCCGCGCGCTGCTGAACACCTCGCTGCTGGAGGGGTTCACGGACTTCGTCACCCACGAGGTGCGAGCCGCGGAGATCAGGCTGTTCGAGCTCGGGATCGTTCCGGGTCTCCTCCAGACTCCGGAGTACGCGGCGGCGATCACTACGGGCGCGGTGCGGCGCGGTGCGATCACGGAGCAGCAGGCGGATGAACGGCTGACACTCCTTGCGAAGCGGCAGGCATCACTGGAGCGGACGCCCCCACCGCTTGTGTACGTGGTCCTCGACGAGAGCTGCATTCGGCGCGTGGTGGGCGGCCCCCGTGTCATGGCGGAACAGCTCGACCGGCTCGTCGCGTTCGCCGAGCTGCCGTCCACCGTCGTGCAAGTCGTTCCGTTCGATCTTGGTGAGCGGCGGTCGTTCGACCTGCCGGTCCATTTGCTGACGTTGCCGGACCGGGCTCAGCTCGCCTATGCCGAATCCGCACAGCAAGGTCGACTGGAGCGCGATATGAGGTTCGTGCAGCCTCTGTTGACGGCCTACCATCAACTACAGGCCGAAGCGCCGTCCCAAGCGGCATCCGTGGCCATGATCCAGAAGGTAAGAAAGGGCACCTCGTGACGACCGAATCCCCCCGCTGGTTCAAGTCCTCCTACAGCAGCAACGGCGGCGCGTGCGTCGAGGTCGCGGCCAACCTTGCCGTCTCGCGCGGCGTGGTACCCGTCCGCGACTCCAAGGATCTGCGCGGCCCCGTCCTGGACGTCCCGGCCCACGCGTTCACATCCTTCGTGGCGGGCGTCAAGGCCGGAGACTTCGGCACCGTCTGAGCAATTGGTTCAGCGCCGCCCCACCGCGCCCCGCACGGTGGGGCTCAGCGTGGTGTTTGACCTCGGCTTTCGTGACCCGCTGATTCTGGTTCGTTCCCGGGACAGCAGGACGGCCGTTCTCCTTGCGCGCCAGGGACAGCGAAGTTGGACCGGGCGGCTCAGGCGGTCGGCGTACTCAGACGCGAGGGTCGGTGCCCCGGTTCGACGCCGTGGCACCGCGGCTGAGCAAGTGGCGCACCATCCGTACGTGGCCGAACCCTGTCGCCCAGTCGAGAGCGGTCTTGCGCTTCATCACCGCGTTCACGTCCGCTCCGCGGTCCAGCAACAGATCCACCGTCTCCGGGAACCCCTCATCCCCGGCCGTGGCGGCCAGTACCAGCGGCACCCAGTTCATTCTGCCCTGGGCTCCCGTGTGGGCACCGGCATCGAGCAGTACCTCCACCACAGCCCTGTGCCCGCGGCTCGCCGCCAGGCACAGTGGCGTCGACTCCTGGTGCTCTCCGGCCCGTTGCTGTGGATCGGCCCCTGCCCCGAGGAGCAGGCGGACGACATCGGCATGTCCCCGCTCCGCCGCCGTATCCAGCGCCGTGCGCCCTCCGGTGCCGACTGCGTCCACCGCAGCGACATGCTTCAGCAGCCGCGCTACCGAGACCGCGTCGCCGTCGTCGGCAGAGCGCACCAGCTGATCCGTCATGTCCATGCTGCGCATCCTTCCGCGCTACCGGCTCCCGGGCCAGAGCGAAAACCCGGGGCGCCATCCATTGCCGGAGATTTCGGCGCCGTCTGAGTAATCGGTTCAGAGCCGAGCCCCACCGTGTCGCGCACGACGGGGCGTCCCGAGCCTCGGTCAGGTGCTCGCGGCGGGGATGTTCGTTGTGGTGTCAGCCGGGGACATGGGCGGTCCGGCCTTCTTCAGCGGGACTTCGATGACGAAGAGCGCGACGAGGAACGCGAGCGCGCACAGGACCGCTGCCGTCAGGAAGATGCGGGCGGCCGGCCGTGACCGCGTCGAGGTAGGCGGCCTCGGCCCCGGCGGGCAGGTGGTGCAGGGCGCCCGGGTCGTTTCCGGCGCCGGTGAACACGGTCAGCGGCAGCAGCGGTTCGCCGACCCGCTTCTCGACCGTGATGAAGCCGAGCAGTCCGAGCACGGCCACCGCGCCGAGGGCGAGGATCTGCCAGGCGCCCCAGGCGTACGTGGTGCCTGCCCAGGTGGCGGCCAGGACGATCGCGGTGATGGAGAGGGTCAGCAGGCTGATGCCCGCCCAGTCGATCTTCGCCTGGAGGGTGCGACCGGGCCTCCGGGGAGCCGCCGGAGGGCTCCGTTCACTCGCAGCACGCTAGGCGGCGGGGGTGACCGGGGGCGTCACCTGAGCCGACGACCCCGGGGGGCCGTCGCGGGAGCTACGAATGGTCCGCCATCGGCTTTGTGGCGTAGTACCTCGGTGCCCGGCGGACCGGTCACCGGCATTCCGCTTCTGCTCATGGCCCGGAGGGCTCGCCCGCGTCCGGTGCCCCGACCGGGTCCGACGGGAGTTCCGCCGTGACCACGAAGCCGCCGCCGGGGCCGGGGGCCGCCTCCAGGGAGCCGCCCGCCGCCGTGAGCCGTTCGGTGAGGCCCTTGAGGCCGGTGCCGCCGATGCCCGGGGTGGGCGGTGCGGCCGGGGTGCGGCCGTCGTCGGTGACCGTCAGCCGGACCCGGTCGGGGGTGCCGTCGATCACGAAGGAGCAGGTGGTGGCAGTGGAGTGGCGCAGGACGTTGGTGACCGCCTCCCGGGCCACCCAGCCCAGCAGCGCCTCGGTCTGCGGCGGGAGCGGCGGTCCTGAGCGGCGGACCGTGGGTTCGATGCCGGCGGCGATCAGCGCGGACCTGGCCCGGTCCAGCTCGGTGGCCAGGCTGCCCTCGCGGTAGCCGGTGACCGCCTCGCGGATCTCGGTGAGCGCCTGCCTGCCCACCGACTCGATGTCGGAGACCTGCTGGAGTGCCTGGTCCATGTCGTGCGGCGCGAGCCTGCGCGCGGCCTCCGACTTGACGACGATCACCGAGATCGTGTGGCCCAGCAGATCGTGCAGATCGCGGGAGAAGCGCAGCCGCTCCCTCTCCACAGCGCTGCGGGCCAGTTCCTGCCGGGTGGAGCGCAGCTCCATCACCGTCTCCGACAGGGTGAGCAGCGCGGCCGTCACCGCACCGGAGATGAAGGTGCCGTATGCCAGCGTCCACGGGGTCGACGTGCTGTCCTCGCGCCATACGGAGATCACGCACGCGGTCACGGCGAGCACGAGCAGAGCGACCGCCAGCCACTGCTTGCGCAGGATGGTTCCGCAGGCCAGTGAGAGCAGCGGGAAGAACAGCAGCCAGCTGCCGCCGTACCCGGCCGCGAGCCCCACCGTGATGGCTGTCAGCGCGGCCAGCATCGCGTACGTTACGCGGGCCTCGCGTGCCTTCTTGTGGAAGCCCCTGAACACCAGGGAGACGTAGAGGGAGTTGAAGGCGAAGAGGCCGATGCCGCCGACCCAGGGGTTGGGGGTGTCGCCCTGGAACAGATTGGAGAAGGCGCCGAGGCCGAGCAGCAGCCAGGGCAGCAGGACGTAGGGTCCGGGAGGCCCCGGGCGCCGGTGCTCCCTGCGCCACTCCCGTCGCTCCGCACGCCGCTTGCGCCGTGCCTCGCGCGCTTCCGATCCACTCCTGGACATGTTCACTCCCGTCACACGGTCCTCGCGGACCGACGGTATGAGATCACGGCGTATCCACCGAACAGCAGCATCCACGCGGCGAGCACGCCGATGGTGCCGGCGCCGGGCGCGTGGCCCTCGGTGGCCGCCCAGCCGAGTTCCGCGAACCGGTTGGCGGGGGTGAATCCGCCGATGGAACCCAGCCAGTGGGGGAGCAGCTCCAGCGGGAACCACAGCCCGCCGACGATCGCGAAGCCCATCAGGCAGGCGACGTTCACCACGCCGGTGCCCTGCGGGGTGAGCCGGTAGCCGTTGCCGATGCCGAGCATGGTGAAGGGCAGCGCGCCGATCCACAGGAGGAGGACCAGCGCGAGCCACTGCCAGGCCGTCAGTTCGACTCCGTTGACCAGCCCGCCGGCCAGCAGCACGGTCAGGATGGTCGGAAGCACCGTCACCGAGCCGCTGATCGCACGGCCCACGACGGCCTGTGACGGGGAGAGCGGGGTGACCCGCAACTGCTGGAGCCAGCCGAGGGACTTGTCGGAGGCCACGCCCGTACCGATCGACATCGCGGAGCCGAGTGCCCCGTAGGCGGCCATGCCGACCATCGAGGCGGTCTTCCAGCCGTCGTCGCCCCCGTCGCCGCCGATGTTGGTGAAGAGCAGGTACATCATCACCGGCATCCCGGACCCGAAGAGCAGGAAGAAGCCGTCGCGCAGGGTCCGGCGGATTTCGAGCAGGATGTACTGGAACATCAGGCGGTCTCCTTCTGGTTCTGCGGCGCGGCGGACGGCCCTGAGGCCGGTGCGGTGAGGGAGAGGAAGGCGGTCTCCAGCGTGGCGGGGGAGACCTGGAGGCCCCGTATCAGGCCCAGCCGCGCGAGCTCGACGACGGTGGCGTCGGAGTCGTTCGTGCGCAGCAGTGCCCGGTCGCCCGTCACCTCGGCGGTCGCGACGCCGGGCAGCAGGTCCAGGCCCTCGGTGGACCCGCCCGCCAGGTCGAACGAGACCAGGTGCAGACCGGCCGCTTCCTTGATGGAATCGGCGCTGCCGTCCGCGACGATCCGGCCCCGGTCGATGACGACGATCCGGTCGGCGTTCGCGTCGGCCTCCTCCAGGTAGTGGGTGGAGAAGATCACCGTGTTGCCGCGCCCGGCGTAGGCCCGCATGGAGCCCCAGAAGCCGCGCCGGGCCTCCACGTCCAGGGCCGCCGTCGGTTCGTCCAGGACGATGAGTTCCGGATTGCCCGCCAGCGCGACGGCGAACCGGACCCGCTGGAGCTGGCCGCCGGAGAGCTTGTCGATCCGCCGCTTCGCGTAGTCCGCGATCCCCGCCAGGTCCAGCGCCTCGCCGGTCGGCATGGGGCTCGGGTAGGTGGAGGCGACGAAGGTGATCAGTTCGCGAACGGTCACCCGGGGGATGGGCTGCCCCTCCTGAAGCATCGCCCCGATCAGGCCCGCACGGACGGCCTGGCCGGGCGGGCGGCCCAGTACCCGGACGCTGCCGGAGTCGGGCTCGTCCAGGCCGAGCAGCAGGCTGATGGCGGTGGACTTCCCGGCGCCGTTGCGGCCGAGCAGCGCGACGGTCTCGCCCCGCTCCACGGTCAGCCCGATCCCGTCCACGGCCCGCACGCTCTGCGCTCCCCGGCCGAAGGTCTTGACCGCCCCCGTGAAGACCACCGCGGTCCCGTTCCCCGTCGCTGAATTCATGGACATGACGCTACGGAGCGGGGGTGCGGCCCGGCAGAGGCGCATGTACGGACTCAGTGATGACAAATGTCATCGGTCGGCCGAATCGCTTCGGCACAAGGTGATCTGACGCTACGTCAGTGGTCTTCACAACTGCTGGGCGCTGCGTTATACATAGGGCCACCGGCTAGAACGCGTTCTAGAACGGACGCGGCTTCCGGTCCCGCACGACCTCGGTGCGGCCGACGGTGCGGACGGCCGCGCCGAGGTCTTCCCACCATCAAGGAGCAGCTTTCCCATGCCCATTGATGCCGCAGAGGCGGTTGCCGCCGAACCCCGCTCGACCTCGATCAGCTGGGACCACAAGGACGTCCAGCTCTACCACCTGGGTCTCGGGGCGGGTACGGCCCCCGGCCGGCCCGACGACGCCACCGACCCGGACGAGCTGCGCTACACCCTGGAGTCCCGGCTCCACGTCCTGCCGAGCTTCGCCACCGTCGCGGGCGCCGGCCTCGCGATGGCCGGCGGCCTCGCGGCGCCCGGGGTCGACGTCGACCTCGCCGCTGTGCTGCACGGCGGCCAGTCCGTACGTCTGCACCGGCCGATTCCCGTACAGGGAAGCGCCGTTCAGACCTCGAAGGTCGCCGCCGTGTACGACAAGGGCAAGGCGGCGGTCCTCGTCCTGCGTACCGAGGCCACCGACGACGACGGACCGCTGTGGACCAACGACGCCCAGATCTTCGTACGCGGTGAGGGCGGATTCGGCGGTGAGCGCGGTCCGTCGGAGCGGCTCGAACTGCCCGGCCGTGAGCCGGACCGGGTGGTGGAGCGGCCCGTCCGGCCGGAGCAGGCGCTGCTCTACCGGCTGTCGGGGGACTGGAACCCGCTGCACGCCGATCCGGAGTTCGCCAAGCTGGCCGGCTTCGACCGGCCGATCCTGCACGGGCTCTGCACCTACGGGATGACGCTCAAGGCGGTGGCCGACACCCTGCTGGACGGCGAGGTGTCCCGCATCGCCTCCTACCGCACCCGGTTCGCCGGGATCGTGTTCCCGGGCGAGACCCTCCGCATCCGGATGTGGGCCGGTGACGGCCGTGTCCAGGCGCTGGTGACCGCCGCCGAACGCGACGACGCGCCGGTCCTCGCCGACACGCTCGTCGAGCACTCCTGAAGCACGTGACGCACGTACTGCACGTAGCCCACGTGACGCATGTACCGCACCAACCGCACGTACCGACCCCGAGGGGAGCCGCACCATGCGCGCAGCCGTACTGCACGAGACAGGCCAGGACAAGCTCGAAGTGCTCGACGACGTCGAGGCGGTGGGCTTCGGCCCCGGCAAGGTCAGGCTCCGCATCCGGGCCACCGGGCTGTGCCACTCCGACCTCTCCGCGATGAACGGCGTGCTGCCGCAGCCCGCCCCCTTCGTCCCCGGCCACGAGGGCGCGGGCGAGGTGCTCGACGTCGGCGACGGGGTGAGCGGTCTCAGCGCCGGTGACCGGGTGCTCGTCTGCTGGCTGCCGGCCTGCGGCGCCTGCGCGTCCTGCAAGCGGGGCCAGACCCACCTGTGTCTGGCCGGGTTCATGAACGCGGGCACGCCCAACTTCAAGCGCCCCGGCGGTGACGTCTTCGGCTTCGCCGGCACCGGCACCTTCACCGAGGAGGTCGTCGTCGGCGCGGACTGCGCGGTGCCGATCCCCGACGACGTGCCCTTCGAGATCGCCGCCCTGATCGGCTGCGGCGTCACCACCGGACTGGGTGCGGCCATCAACACCGCCCAGGTGGAGGCCGGTTCGTCGGTGGCCGTGATCGGCTGCGGCGGCGTCGGCATCTCCGCGATCCAGGGCGCCCGGGTGCAGGGCGCCGCCCAGATCGTCGCCGTGGACCCGGTGGAATCCAGGCGTGAGGCCGCGCTGCGGTTCGGCGCGACGGAGGCGGTCTCGCCCGAGGCGTTCGCCGACGCCAAGGCGCGGATCACCGCGGGCGAGGGCTTCGACTACGTCTTCGAGGTCGTCGGCAAGTCGGTCACCGCCCGCACCGCGTACGAGAACACCCGGCGCGGCGGCACCCTCTGCGTCGTCGGCGCGGGCGCCATGGACGACAACTTCCAGGTCAACATGTTCGAGCTGTTCTTCGACGAGAAGCGCATCCTGCCCTCCATGTACGGGGGCGGGGACGTGCTCCGCTCGTACGAGCGGGCCATCGCGCTCTGGCGGGCCGGCCGCATCGACCTCGAATCGATGATCACCCACCGGGTAAGGCTCGACGGCATCAACGACGCACTCGACCAGATGCGGACCGGCGAGTCGCTGCGTACCTGCATCGAACTCTGACCCCCTGCGGCACCGCCCCGCCCCCTCCCGAGAGGACCCCGAGATCCGATGTCACTTCCCCTGGACGGACTGTCCGCGATCGTCACCGGCGCCGGCCGAGGCCTCGGACGCGCCGAAGCGCTGGAACTGGCGCGGCTCGGCGCGGCCGTCGTCGTCAACGACTACGGGCAGCCGGGCCGTGACGGCTCCGGCGACGCGTCCGCCGCACCCGCCGAGCAGGTCGCGGCGGAGATCCGGGCGGCCGGCGGCCAAGCGGTCGCACACCTCGGTGACGTGTCCGACCACGAGCAGGCCCGCGCCCTGGTCGAGCTGGCCGTCGAGGCGCACGGTCAGCTCGACATCCTGGTCAACAACGCGGGCATCCTGCGCGACCGGATGATCTTCTCGATGACCGAGGACGAGTGGGACTCGGTCATACGGGTGCATCTCAAGGGCCACTTCAACACCACGCATTTCGCCGCCGCGCACTGGCGGTCCCGGTCCAAGGCGTCCGGTGGACCGGTCTACGGCCGGATCGTCAACACCTCGTCCGAGGCGTTCCTCGCCGGTTCGGCGGGCCAGCCCAACTACGCGGCGGCCAAGGGCGGCATCGTCGGGCTGACCACCTCCACCGCGCTGGCCCTGGCCAAGTACGGCGTCACCGCCAACGTGATCTGCCCGCGTGCCCGGACCCGGATGACCGAGGACGTCTTCGCGGGCTTCCAGGAACCGCAGGACGGGGGACTGGACGCGCTCGCACCCGAGCACGTCTCACCGCTCGTCGGCTACCTGTCCTCCCCGGCGGCCGCCAAGGTCAACGGGCAGCTCCTCGTGGTGCACGGCGGGATGGTCGCGATCGTCGAACGGCCCAAGGTGGCGGCGAAGTTCGACGCGTCGAAGGAGACGTTCTCCTTCGACGAGCTGGACGAGCTGATCTCGCCTTACTACGCGGACCGCCCGCCGAACGAGACCTTCGCGGCGGCGGAGGTGCTCGGCCTGAAGCGGGGCTGACGGGCCGGGGGAAGAGCAGGGGAAGAACAGGGGAGGGCCCCCGCAGCCGGCCGGCTGCGGGGGCCCTCCCTCTCCCCGTTTCCCTCGTTGATGTTTCCGGCGGTCAGGCCGCCCTGCTCTCCTCCTCGGAGGTGCGGCGGTGGCGGCCGAGCGGCTGTGCTGCCGAGTCGTCCGGCGCCACACCCCCTCGGTGCTTTCCGGAGCCACCGGCTTCGGCCCGCTGCGCGTCCGCCCCCGGCGGACGCGTCTGGGTCGTGTCGGTTCGGGCTTCAGACATGTGGGAAGTCACCCCGTTGTGATCGCTTACGTGCTTGTCTCCGGGGTCATCACGCCACCGCCACCCGGGAAGCGGTCACCGTCGGCAACCTCGGTGCGCGAATGCGTGAGCCCCCGGCCCAACTTTAGACCGATGGGTCTAACTACTGGTGGAACGCCCCACGAGTGGCGCCTGACCCAGGGGAACCGGCCTGCACACAGAAGGAGGCGCCCCGGCCCCGGACGGTTGCATCCCGCTTCCGGGGTGTCCTGCCGGGGCCGCTTCCGGGGCGGCGTGCACATCGGCCGGTGCCGTCAGGAACGCCACCGCGCAGTCCGTCTCCCCGTCGGCGTAGGGCAGGGCCAGTACGCCCTCCCGGGACCAGACGCCGCTGCCGGCCAGCCATCCTCCGGGCACCGGGAGCTGGTGCAGCCGGCGGCCGGCCGGCCGCCACACCCCCAGCCAGCTGCCCGTCGCCCCGTCGATCCGCAGGGCGACCGCGCAGCTCTCCGGCATCAGCATCTGTCCCGGCTGCACGGCGAACGGCGTCACCGCGACATCGGGCAGCCGCAGGCACTCCGGGAAGCGCACCGGCAGGCAGCTGCCCAGCACGCCCCAGCCGAGCCGGTCGTGCCCCGGCGCGTCGGAGCGGATCAGCAGCAGACCGCTGTCCGGATCGGCGAGCAGCAGCCGGTCGTCGCTCTCCGGCGCGATCTGGAGCAGCGGTGTCATCTCGGCGCCCCGCCCCAGGTCCACCGCGACCGCCTTCACCGGGCCGCCCCCGGCCGGCTCCCGGTCCAGGGCCAGCAGCCGTCCGGCCCGGTCCAGCCAGACCCCGCCGGAGCAGCGTCCCGGCAGCTCCGCGATCTGCTCCGGCCCGGCCGGGCCGCCCGCCACCAGCCAGAGCCCGGTGGAGTACTCGCCGGTGGACAGGGCGTACGCGCTGACGCCGTCCGGTGAGGGCGGCAGCAGGGTCAGCTCCTCGCACTCGACCGCGCCCAGCAGCAGTTCACCGGTGCCGGGGCCGGTCGGGTAGAGCAGCGAGAGGGTGTGCCCGTCCGCGACCCGGCGCCGGATGAGCACCCGCCCGTCGGCGAGCGGCAGCACCTGGGACGCGGCGTCCTCCGGCTGGTTGAGGGGGAGCGGTACGGCGTACGGCTCGGGTCCGTCCAGCGTCCAGCGCTCCGGGAACCAGGCCGGGTCGGCGCAGGCGCTCATGCCGGTGCCGGTGTGCGCGCCTGCCTCTCCGGTTCCGGTCGTGCCGGCGCGGGCGGTGGTGAGCCGGGCCGCGTACGCGCCGTTCGCCGTGATGGTGAACGCGGGTGCCGGCAGGACCGTTTCAGCGGGCGGTTGCTCCGGTACCGGTGGGACCAACGGGATCTGCGGGACCTGAGAGGTCGGCAGGGCCTGGGGGATCTGTGGGACCTGAGAGTCCGGCGGATCGGGTGCTTCCGCTTCCGGCGTCGGGTCCGCCGCGGCGTCGCGCTTCGCGTCCGTCGCCGGATCCGGGGGCTCCCCGCTCCCGGTCGTCTCGTCGTTCGTCTCGTCGGACCCCGGTTCCACCGTCTCCGCCGTCTCGCCGGCTTCGACCGCCGCCGCGGTCCCGTCCTCGATGGCACAGGCAGTCATCGACTCGTCACCTCCGGCCACCGAAGCTAGTTTTCGCACTTCCTGCCGAACAACACGAGACCCGCCACTTCACACATATGGGTGGCGATGCCCGTATTCACCTGAGAGGGAGGGGGTGGGTGTGCTTCGCGATGGGGACGTGGCTAAGGTTAGGCACCCCTAAGTCCTATCTGTGTAATCCGCAACTGGAGCAAGTGATGTCCCTTCGTCGCCGCGGTACCGCCGCAGTCGGCCTGGCCGTTGTCGCCGCCCTGTCCCTGTCGGCCTGCGGAAGCGACGACGGCGCCTCGGGCGGCTCGGGCAAGTCCGAGGCCGGTGGCGAGAAGAAGGCCGCGGTCGCGACGGGCGGCAAGGACTTCGGTGACGCGGCGAAGAAGACGGCGGAGTACGGGACCGACGCCCCGGCGGGCACGTTCCCCCGTACCCTCACGCACGCCATGGGCAAGACCGAGCTCAAGGCCGCCCCGAAGCGCGTCGTCGTGCTCGACGTCGGCGAGTTCGACAACGTGGTGTCCCTGGGTGTGAAGCCGGTCGGCTACGCCCCTGCCGAGGGTGACGCGGCCATTCCCTCGTACCTGAAGAAGGACGCCGGCAATCCTGCGAGCGTCGGCACGATCAACAACCTCAACCTCGAAGCGATCGCGGGCCTGAAGCCCGACCTGATCCTCGGCAGCCAGCTGCGCGCGGCCGACAAGTACGACGAGCTGTCCAAGATCGCGCCGACCGTGTTCTCCATCCGTCCGGGCTTCACCTGGAAGGAGAACTACCTCCTCAACGCTGCGGCGCTGGACAAGACCGCCAAGGCCAGGTCGGAGCTCGGCGCCTACGAGGCGAACGCGAAGAAGCTGGGCGAGGACGTCGGCCCGAAGAAGCCGACCATCTCGATGGTCCGTTACCTGCCGGACAAGATCCGCCTCTACGCCAAGGCCTCCTTCATCGGCACGATCCTCGACGACGCCGGCCTGCCGAGGCCCAAGAACCAGCAGATCAACGAGCTGGCCGCGGAGATCAGCCCGGAGAAGATCGACGAGGCGGACGCCGACTGGATCTTCACCGGCGTCTACGGCGCGCCGAAGGCCACCAAGCGCGACACCACCCAGTCCAACCCGCTGTGGAAGAACCTCACCGCGGTCGAGGAGGGGCGGGCCAAGAACGTCTCCGACGAGACCTGGTACCTCGGTCTCGGCGTCACGGCGGCCAACCTGGTCCTGGACGACCTCCGCGCGGACCTGGTGAAGTAACGATTCATGACCGGCCGCCGGTCCGGCCCCACAGGTCGCGGCGGCCATGGACTGCGGGGCACGGAGGACAGGTAGCCTTTCCTCCGTGCCCCGTCTGTCTGAAGTCATCTCCGAGCTCGACGCCCTCTGGCCGCCCGAGCGGGCCGAGGGATGGGACGCGGTCGGCACCGTCTGCGGTGATCCGGACGCCGAGGTCGACCGGGTGCTCTTCGCGGTCGACCCCGTACAGGACATCGCCGACGAGGCGCTGAAGCTCGGTGCCCAGCTGATCGTCACCCACCACCCGCTCTATCTGCGCGGTACGACGACGGTCGCGGCCGGCACCTTCAAGGGCCGGGTCGTGCACACGCTGATCAAGCACGACATCGCGTTGCACGTGGCCCACACCAACGCCGACTCCGCGGATCCCGGCGTCTCCGACGCCCTCGCCGGCGCCCTGGACCTGCACGTCGAGCGGCCCCTCGTACCGGACCCGACGGACCCCGCCGGGCGTCGCGGACTCGGCCGGATCTGCACGCTCGGCCACCCCGAGACCCTCGGTGAGTTCGCCGCCCGCGCCGCCGCCCGGCTGCCCGCCACCGTGCAGGGCATCCGGCTGGCCGGCGATCCGGACGCCGTCGTGCGCACCGTCGCGGTGAGCGGCGGGTCCGGCGACAGCCTCTTCGACGCGGTCCGCGCGGCGGGTGTGGACGCCTTCCTCACCGCCGACCTGCGCCACCACCCGGCCTCCGAGGCCGTCCAGCACTCGCCGCTCGGCCTGGTCGATGCCGCACACTGGGCCACCGAATGGCCGTGGTGCGAACAGGCCGCGGCACAGCTAGACGCGATTTCCGACCGCCACGGATGGGACCTGCGGGTCCATGTCTCGAAGCAGGTCACCGACCCCTGGACCACCCACCACTCTTCTGGAGCCCCCAACTGAACGCCGCGCCCGCCGACCAGATCCGACTCCTCGACGTCCAGGCCCTCGACCAGCGCCTCTCCCAGCTCGCGCACAAGCGCGACACCCTTCCCGAGCACGCCGAGATCGAGTCGCTCACGACCGACCTCGCCCAACTCCGCGACCTCCTCGTCGCCTCCACGACCGAGGAGAGCGACACCGCCCGCGAGCAGATCAAGGCCGAGCAGGACGTGGACCAGGTGCGCCAGCGCGCCGCCCGCGACCAGCAGCGGATGGACTCCGGCAGCGTCACCTCGCCCAAGGACCTGGAGAGCCTGCAGCGGGAGATCGTCTCGCTCGCCAAGCGCCAGGGCGACCTGGAGGACGTCGTCCTGGAGGTCATGGAGCGCAGGGAGTCCGCGCAGGAGCGGGTCACCGAGCTGACCGACCGGGTCTCCGCCGTCCAGGCGAAGGTCGACGACGCGACCGCCCGCCGGGACGCCGCGACGAACGAGATCGACGAGGAGCGCGCGACGATCACCAAGGAGCGCGAGGTCGTCGCCGGTTCCGTCCCCGCCGACCTGCTCAAGCTGTACGACAAGCTCCGCGCCCAGCAGGGCGGGGTCGGCGCCGCCCGGCTCTACCAGCGCCGCTGCGAGGGCTGCCGCCTGGAGCTCAACATCACCGAGGTGAACGACGTGAAGGCCGCCTCCCGCGACACGGTGCTGCGCTGCGAGAACTGCCACCGCATCCTGGTCCGCACCGCCGACTCGGGTCTGTAGTGGCCCCTGCGCGCCGGTTCGTCATCGAGGCCGACGGCGGCTCCCGGGGCAACCCGGGGCCCGCCGGCTACGGTGCGGTCGTCATCGACCCGGTGACGGGGGAGACGCTGGCCGAGGCGGCCGAGTACATCGGCGTCGCGACGAACAACGTCGCCGAGTACCGGGGCCTCATCGCCGGTCTGCGGGCGGCGAAGGCCCTGGCGCCGGAGGCCGGGGCCGACGGCGGGCCGCAGGTGCACGTCCGGATGGACTCCAAGCTGGTCGTGGAGCAGATGTCGGGGCGCTGGAAGATCAAGCACCCGGACATGAAGCCCCTCGCGGCCGAGGCCGCCCGGATCCTTCCGGCGTCCGCCGTCACCTACGAGTGGATCCCGCGCGAGCGGAACAAGCACGCGGACCGGCTCGCGAACGAGGCGATGGACGCGGGCAGGCGCGGCAGCCAGTGGGAGCCGTCGTCCTCGACGGCCGCCCTGGACCGGCCCGCCGCCGCGACCCCGCAGACGGCTGACACCGCGCAGGCCCCGGGCGCAACCCCGCAGCCTTCCGCTGCAACCCCGCAGCCCTCGGGCGGAACCCCGCAGGTCGGCTGGGGCGCCGCTCCCGATCTGGGCGCGCCCGCCACCTTCCTCCTGCTGCGGCACGGAGAGACCGCCCTCACCCCGCAGAAGCGGTTCTCCGGCAGCGGCGGCACCGACCCCGAGCTCTCCGCCGCCGGCCGCGAGCAGGCTGCCCACGCGGCCGACGCGTTCGCCGCCCGGGGCACGGTGCAGGAGATCGTCAGCTCCCCGCTGCTCCGCTGCCGCGAGACGGCCGGTGCGGTGGCGGCCCGGCTGGGCCTGGAGGTCCGGATCGAGGAGGGCCTGCGCGAGACGGACTTCGGCGCCTGGGAGGGGCTGACGTTCGGTGAGGTCAGGGAGCGTCACCGCGCCGACCTGGACGCCTGGCTCGCCTCCGCGAAGGCGGCGCCGACCGGTGGCGGTGAGAGCTTCGCGGAGGTCGCCCGCCGCGTCGCCGCCGCCCGCGACCGCCTGATCACCCGTTACGCGGGGCGCACCGTGCTCGTGGTCACGCATGTCACGCCCATCAAGACCCTGGTCCGGCTGGCGCTCGGCGCACCGCCGGAGTCGCTGTTCCGGATGGAGCTGTCGGCGGCCTCGCTGTCGACCGTGGCGTACTACGCGGACGGCAACGCCTCCGTACGGCTGCTGAACGACACGTCCCACCTGCGCTGACCGCCGCGAGCGGCCGGACCCGGGCGGCACCCCGCCCCGGACCTCATCCGCACCCCGACCTCATCCGCCCCGGGACGGCACTCGGCCCCATCGGCGGGGGGAGGCCGATGGGGCCGAGGCGGTTCCGGCGGGCCGGGGGATTGCCTGCCGGAACCCGGGTCACCCGGAGTCCGGGTCACGTGTCCCTGAAGGTCTCGTGCCCCGGCTGCCGGGGAGCATGCGCGCGAAATCGCGCCAGATGTCCCGGGCGGTGTTCAGCCGCGCAGCGCCGCCGCCTCGGCGGCCAGCCGCTCCACGCGGGCCCAGTCGCCGGACGCCACCGCGTCGGCGGGCACCATCCAGCTGCCGCCCACGCAGCCGACGTTCGGCAGGGCCAGGTAGGACGGCGCCGAGGCGAGCGAGATGCCGCCGGTCGGGCAGAACCGGGCCTGCGGGAGCGGGGCGGAGAGGGCCTTCAGATAGGCCGTGCCGCCCGCCGCCTCGGCCGGGAAGAACTTCATCTCGGTGACCCCGCGCTCCAGCAGCGCGACCACCTCGGACGTCGTCGAGACGCCCGGCAGGAACGGCACCCCGGAGGCCTTCATCGCGTCCAGGAGAGTGTCCGTCCAGCCGGGGCTGACCAGGAACCGGGCTCCCGCGGCCACGGTGTCGGAGACGTTGCGCGCCGAGATCACCGTGCCGGCGCCGACCATCGCGTCCGGCACCTCGGCCGCGATGGCCTTGATCGCGTCCAGGGCGGCGGCCGTCCGCAGGGTCACCTCGATCGCCGGGAGCCCGCCCGCGACCAGGGCACGGGCGAGCGGCACCGCGTCGGCGGCGTCCTCCAGGACGACGACGGGCACGACGGGGGCAAGGTCCAGCACGGAGGAGGTCATGCCCTCATCCTGCCGCGAAGACCGCACTCCACGCAACGCGCGTTGCGCATGCTGCAACGCGTGCGGGATTCGGCCCACCTGATCTCCGTGGCGTCAGTGAATCTCCGTCACCACGACATCGAGCTCCCAGGACCGCCCCGCCCGTGCGGGCGCCTCGGCCTCCACCGCGTACCCGAGGTCACGCAGGACGCCCACCAGCTCGGCGGGTCCCTTCGGCGCGGCGCCCGACCGGAGCAGGTCGCGGACCATCCGGCCCTTCGTGGCCTTGTTGAAGTGGCTGACCACCGACCGCTTCTCCACCCCGTCCACCAGCTGGGAGTGCAGCACCCGCACGCTCGCCGTGCGCTCGGCGACCTCACCCTTCGGCTTCCACGCCGCCGCGTACGCGGACGACCGCAGATCCAGCACCAGCCCGTCCCCGGCCGCCTCCGGCATGACCTCCGCCATCGGCGTGCGCCAGTACGCCCCGAGAGCCCCGAGCCCCGGCAGCTTCACCCCCATCGAGCAGCGGTACGACGGAATCCGGTCGCCCACCCGCACCGCGCCCCACAGCCCGGAGAACACCAGCAGCGACTTCCCGGCCCGGCGGCGGGCGGCGGTGTCCAGGGACGCCAGGTCCAGCGCGTCGTACAGCACCCCGGTGTAGATCTCCCCGGCCGGACGGGTGCCCGCGGTCCGCAGCTCGACGTTCTTCGCGATCTCGCCGCGCAGGCCCTCGCTCAGCCCCAGCACCACGCGGGCCTTCTCCTCGTCCGCCACGGAGAGCTCCACGAGGGTGTCCAGCACGGCGGCCCGCGCCTGGGCCAGGCCCGGCAGCGACAGCGACTCCGGCTTCAGCGGCGCTCCCCGCCCCGAGGCGGCCTTTCCTTCGGAGGGCGGCAACAGCACGAGCACGGCGGTTCTCCTTCGTACGTACGGAAAAGGGGGCGCGACCGGTGGTGCGGACCGGTCCACGGCTCCCGGCGGCGTCGCCCGGGTCCGTGAAAACCCCTCGCGCCAGCGTACGGGGAGTCCCGCCGCCGCCCTCCCCGCACCCGGGATGCCGCCCGCCCCGCCCCGCCATACGCTCGGTCCATGCCCCGCCGCCACCTCCACATGACCGGCGCAGCCGGCACCCCGCTGCGGGCGGCCCTGCGCGGGCTGCGCACCGAGCTCGCACTCCCCGACGGCTTCCCGCCCGACGTGCTCGCCGAAGCGGCCGAGGCCGCACGGAACCCGGCGGTCGACGGGCACGAGGACGCCACGCAGCTGCCGTTCCTCACCATCGACCCGCCCACCTCCACCGACCTCGACCAGGCGATGCACCTGGAGCGCCGCCCCCACGGCTACCGCGTGCACTACGCCATCGCCGACGTCGCCGCGTTCGTCCGCCCCGGCGGCGCCCTCGACACCGAGGCCCACCGGCGGGTGACCACGCTCTACTTCCCCGACGGCAAGGTGCCGCTGCACCCCACCTCGCTCTCCGAGGGCGCCGCCAGCCTCCTCCCCGGCCGGACCCGCCCCGCCGTGCTGTGGGAGATCGACCTCGACGCCGAGGGCCGCGCCGTCGCCACCCGGGTGCGCCGGGCGCTCGTACGCAGCCGCGCCAAGCTCGACTACGCGGGCGTGCAGCAGCGGATCGACGCGGGCACGGCCGAGGAGTCCCTCGCGCTGCTCAGGGACATCGGCACCCTCCGTGAGGAACAGGAGGTCGCCCGGGGCGGCATCTCCCTCAACGTGCCCGAGCAGGAGATCGTCGAGCGCGACGGCGGCTACGGCCTCGAATACCGGGCCCCACTGCCCGCCGACGGCTGGAACGCCCAGATCTCCCTGCTCACCGGCATGGCCGCGGCCCACCTGATGACCGAGACCGGAACCGGCATCCTGCGCACCCTGCCGGTCGCCCCGGACGGCGCCGTCGCCCGCCTCCGCCGCTCGGCCGAGGCCCTGCACATCGACTGGCCGCACCACGTCCCGTACGCCCGGCTCGTCCGCTCGCTCGACCCGCGCATCACCAGCCACGCCGCCTTCCTCCAGGACTGCACCACGCTGCTGCGCGGCGCCGGGTACACCGTCTTCGAGCACGGCGAACTGCCCACCCCCGCCGTGCACGCCGCCGTCGCCGACCTGTACACGCACTGCACCGCGCCGCTGCGCCGCCTCGTCGACCGGTACGCGGCCGAACTGTGCGTGGCAGCGGCCGCGGACCGCGAGCCGCCCGAATGGGCCCTGGCCGCGCTGCCCGCCCTGCCCAAGGAGATGGCGGACGGGACCCGGCGGGCCAACACGGTGGAGCGCGACTGCGTGGATCTGGTGGAGGCCGCCCTGCTCAAGGACCGGATCGGCGCCGTCTTCGACGCCTACGTGGTGGACGTGAAGGAGCAGGACCCGACCACCGGCACCGTCCACATCGACGACCCGGCGATCGTCGCCCGCATCGAGGGCGGCAGCACCTCGCTCCCGCTCGGGGAACGGCTGCGGGTCCGGCTCACGCAGGCGGACCCTGGCTCGTCGAAGGTGCTGTTCGCGCCCGCGTGAGCGCGGCCACCGCGGCGCGCGGGTCGTCGGCGTGGAAGCGGACCGTGCCCGCCTGCCCCCGGCCGCCCAGCGGCCGTACGAAGCCGAGCGGTGCGGTCAGCTCCACCGTCACCGTCGTCTGCGAGCCGACCGCGAGATCGAGCACCCCGTCCGGGCCCAGCTGGACCAGCCGGCCCTCCGGGTAGCGGCGTTCCACCCGCGCCGACGCGATCGACGCGGCCGGGATCCGCAGGTCGAAGAGGACCCCGTAGCGAATCCGCAGCGAACCGTCGGCGTCCACGACATGCGGCCGGGTCACGCAGGCGGCATGCATGGCGAGGATCAGCAGCACCCCGTACACGTCCACGACGAGCATGATCCGGTGCACGGCCGGCCAGGGGATCAGCAGCGCCAGCATCACCGTCTCCACCACGGAGACGAAGACCAGGCCGTACATCATCGCGGTCTGCGGCCCGGTGTACGGGACGGCCAGCGCCGACTCCGGTACGGCGTGGCGACGCCGCAGCACCCACAGCCCCAGACTGTGCAGGGCCCGCAGCTCGTGCGCGAACAGCCGCCGCACCCCCATGGGCACGACCGTCCGCAGAGCCCCGCGCACAGCCTCCCGCCGTCCCGCACCCGCCCGGCGCCCCGCCCGCCAGAGCCGCGCCAGCACGACGGCCTCCAGCACGAGGGCCAGCAGAACGATCCCCTCCGCACCCGCCAGCACCGCACCCGGTATCCGCACCCCGGCGACCAGGCACACCATCAGGGCGAGTTCGGCGGGCAGCACCGCCGCGACCACCAGCCGAGCACCACGCACCCCGCTCATCGCTTCGGCCTCCCCTTCATCCGCTCCTCCAGCGCCACCATCACCCGGCGCACCACCTCGGCCTGCGCGGCCGGGTAGTCCGCCAGCAGGGCCTCGCCGAACCCCGTCACCACCGGCCCGTCGCCGGGGATCGCCGCCAGCACCTCGTCCGGCAGGAGCGCGATCATCCGGTCGGCCAGCGGCCCGATGCGCGGATCGTCCACGGGGGCCGCGTCGAGCGCGTCCAGTTCCTCGTACAGCGCGAGCACCGCCGGATCGCCGGCCAGGGTGCGCAGCGCGGTGAAGACCCCGCTGTCGCCGACGGCCGAGTCCAGCAGCTCCAGATGCTCCCGGTCCTTCGCGGCGGCCGGTGAGTCGGTGACCGGACCGGCGGCCAGCAGCGCGGCCAGCGCGGGCGACACGGGCCCGGCCCCGGTCGCGGGCCCCTCCATCAGCCGCGTCAGCCGCAGCCGCCGCTCCCGGATCTCCCGTTCCTGCCGCGCCAGATCGTCGTCCAGCTCACGCAGTACGTCCCCGAGCGGCCGCCCGGCGTCACCGGCGAGCACCTCCGCCACCTCGTCCAGGCCGAGCCCCAGCTCGCTGAGCCGCCGGATCCGGGCCAGGAGCACGGCGTCGCGCACGGTGTAGACGCGGTAGCCGTTGGCCCGGCAGGCGGGCTCGGCCAGCAGGCCGATCTGGTGGTAGTGCCGCACGGCCCTGGGGGTGAGCCCGACGAGCGCGGCGATCTCTCCGATGCGCATGGGGCCAGTAGAAACCCTGACGCTGCGGCAAGGTCAAGCCGCCGGGCCACGCACCCCTGGTACCTGCCGCGCCCTTCCCCGTCTCGTACGATCGCGCCTTCGGCCCCGCACCCCGAGCCCGTAGGAGAGGAAGCCGGCATGACCGATCTCGCGGCCCCGACCGTCACCGACCGCGCCCGTGAGATCCTCGCCGCCGCGCGCGTGCTCCTGGAGCGGGAGGGCCCGGAGGCGCTCACCATGCGCCGCCTCGCCGCCCGTGTGGGTATCACGGCGCCCTCGCTCTACAAGCACTTCCCGGACAAGTCCTCGGTGGTGAACGCCCTGGCCGGGGTGATGCTGCGGGAGACGGCCGAGGCCCTCGAAGCGGCCGAGTCCGCCGCCCCGGGCTCCTTCCCGGCCCTCGCCGACGCCTACCGCACCCACGCCCTGGCCCACCCCCACCTCTACCGCCTCACCACCGGCCGCCCCCTCCCGCAGGACCTGGAGGAGCGCGCCGCGGCTCCGCTGTTCCGGGCCCTGGCGGGCGACGCCGACCGCGCCCGCGCGGCCTGGGCCTTCGCCCACGGCATGGTGACGATGGAACTGAACGGCCGCTTCCCCGCAGGCGAGGTGGCCGCGGCATGGACGGCGGGGATCACGGCCTTCGCCCCGGGCCGCCTCTGACACGTGCGCGCCCTCCTGTGCCACGATCGGGGGAGACTTTCCGATCTCACGGACGGCGGATTCCCCGATGTCCCATTCTGGCGAGCGACCGAGGAAGGGGCGTGACATGTCTGCCATGCCGCACGAACCGCTCTCGCAGGCGGAAGTCCTGCTTGAGGGCTTCCTGGCGCTGGATACGCCGGAGGGCTTCCGGGCCGAGCTGATCGAGGGGGAAATTGTCGTGACGCCGCCGCCGGACGGGGATCATGAGGACTACATCGGCCTGATTCTTGAGCAGGTGATCACCCGTTCCCGAACCAAGATGCAGTTCTCCGGGAACAAGGGCCTGAAGCTGCGCAGCGGTGGCGGGTGCCCCAAGAACCACGCCATCCCCGACGGCACTTTCGCGCCCACCGAACTGCGTCTGTACCGGGGCGCGGACCCGTGGATGCCCTGCGAGGGGGTGGCCCTGGTCGTCGAGGTCACCTCGTCCAAACCTGCGGCCGACCGCACCGGCAAGCGCCACTGCTATGCCCGGGGCCCCGTTCCCCTCTACCTCCTGGTCGATCGCGAAGAGTCCTCGGTGACCCTGTTCAGCGACCCGCAGGGGGACGACTACCGCCAGCACTGCACGGTTCCGTTCGGGAAGTCGATCCGTCTCCCGGCGCCGTTCACGCTCGATCTGGAGACCGACTCGTTCATCTGAGCCGCCTGTTCGCCCTGTCGGCCGGCCCCGGCCGGGCAGGTAGCATGGGCGCCACGGCAGACGAGCCGGGCGGACGGCCGCGTGAGGATCTTCGGACCCTCCCGAGGAACGTCCGGGCTCCACAGGGCAGGGTGATGGCTAACGGCCA
Source organism: Streptomyces sp. 840.1 (assembly GCF_003751445.1). Taxonomy (NCBI): domain Bacteria; kingdom Bacillati; phylum Actinomycetota; class Actinomycetes; order Kitasatosporales; family Streptomycetaceae; genus Streptomyces; species Streptomyces sp. 840.1. Next base: position 4,254,812 of record NZ_RJUU01000001.1, read on the forward strand.
CCCGGGGTGACCCGCGGGACAGTGCCACAGAAAACAGACCGCCTTGGACTTCGGTCCTCGGTAAGGGTGAAACGGTGGTGTAAGAGACCACCAGCGCCTGAGGTGACTCAGGCGGCTAGGTAAACCCCACCCGGAGCAAGGTCAAGAGGGGCCGTCGCAAGACGGCCCTGCGCGAACGTCCGAGGGCTGCCCGCCCGAGTTCGCGGGTAGACCGCACGAGACCGGCAGCAATGCCGGTCCTAGATGGATGGCCGTCTCCCCGGCCGCCGCGAGGCGACCGGGCGACAGAACCCGGCGTACAGCCCGACTCGTCTGCCGCCACCTGCGGCTCCGCCTGGGAAAAGGGCCTCCGGCCCGGGGCGGAGCCCATCGAGCCGAGGGCCCGCTCGCGAACCGGGCCGACGAGAGCCCGGCTCAGCCAACAGCGCGCAGCACGGACCCAGAGGGCCGTCCGGCGAGGTGCAGTGAACCCCGCCCTGCTGGAGCCGCGACTCGTCTCGCTTCCCTTCGATCTGTTCCGGCACGAGGTTCTTCCGACGCTGCGGCCGGTAACCGCCGAGACCATCGAGCGGATCGTGGACTGGGCTCCTGGCCGCATATGCGGTCCTGCGGAAAACTCTGCCGAGCCGTCGCGGCGCGTGGGACAGTGCTTGGTCGTAGGCCGGTTCGCTGCGGGCCGGGGGAGGCTCGGGACGTCTGGGGGGACGAGTGGAATCCGCAACTGCCAGGACCGGTGGCGATCGGTCCGGCCCGCTGGTGCGTGATCTGGTGCGTGCGGTCGTGGCGGATCTCGCGCCGGACGAACTGCCGCTCGTGGACGGGCTCTGCCGTTTCGACGATGCCACGGTGGTGCGGCGGCTGAACCGCAGGGGCGGGCGCCGCGAGCCGTTGGGATTCGGGTTCGGCGAGGTCGCCGCGCTGGTGACGCCCGTCGTCTGGCTGGTGCTCGACGGCGTGGCGCAGCGGACGGCGGAGTCGACGGCGACGCGTATCTCCGAGGGGATGACGGCCATGGTGCGACGACTGGTGCCGAGGCGGCGGCCCGCCCCGGCAGCCGGGGTCCCGCCGCTGACGCGGGAACAACTGGCGGCGGTACGTGCTCTCGTCCTGGCGGCGGGCGAACAGCGCGGTCTGGAGGCCGCGCAGGCCGAGGCGATCGCGGACGCGGTCGTGGCCCGGCTGGTGCTGGCCGACGAGCTGACGGCACCGGCCGCACCGGAGCCGGAGCCGGGTCCGCCGGTCGAGCCGGATGCTCCTGGGCCGGGCACCGGGCAGGGCGAGGGGCCATAAATGGCCGCCGCACCCGGGCCGGGTGCGCGGCCCCGGATCGACGAGAGGGTCCTCGGCGCGGGAACGGGACCCCGCTTCGTCACCCTGCTGCTTCTGATGCTGACCACGGGCGGCGCCATGATCCTGGCGGTGTTCCAGGTCCTGGCCCACGGGGACCAGGACGGATGCAGCCTCGCCGCAGGTGTGGACCTCAGCGACGGCAGCTACTGGAACCCATCGCTCAGCACCTCCGGCCAGATGACCGCCGCCCGCTTCTGCCTGTCCCTCTGGGCGCCCGCACCGCCCTGGTGGCAGATCGCGGGCTGGCCCCTGGTGCTGATGGTCGCGGCCGGGCTGCTCTTCGCCGTACTGCCCAGGTGGAAGGCCCGGCAGAGCCGTGTCGTCCCGCTGGATGCGGTCGATCAGAGCGGTGAACTCGGGTCTCTGATACGTGAGTTGTGCGCCGTCGCGGGGGTGTCGCCGATGCCCCGGTTCGTGGTCGATCCCGCCGCCACCTCGGTCGGCGCGGTGGTCTTCGGACGTACTCGCCGGCCGGTCGTCTGCCTGCACGGCGGCCTGCTCGTCGTCCGGCGCAGCGATCCCGAACGGTTCCGGGCGGTGCTGCTGCACGAGCTCGCCCACATCGCCAACCGTGACGTCACCCTGACCTACCTCACGGTCGCCCTGTGGCGGGTCTTCCTCGGGCTGGTGCTGCTGCCGTACCTGCTCTGCCTCGGCTACGTGGTCTACAGCGTGGTGGCGGGCGGCGGCGTGCCGAGGATGGGCCGGCCGGCGGTTTCGGTCCTGGTCATGGTCGCGCAGCTGTACCTCGCCCGCTCCGACGCGCTGCGGAGCCGGGAGATCTACGCCGACCTGACCGCGGTGCGCTGGGGCGCGGACCCGCACGGCTGGTCCGTCACCGCTCCGACGCCCGGGGGCCCGGTGCGCCGCGCCCTCGACTCGTTCACCGAACTGTGGCGTACGCATCCGCAATGGGGCCTGCGCCGGGGCGCGCTGGCCGATCCCGCACCGCTGTTCCGCACCGCGGCCCTGCCGATCCTCCTCATCGGTACGGTGCCCGCCCTGGCCGTGCCGCAGGTGCTCCAGCAGATCGCCCAGTACCGCGTCAACTTCACCAACAACCTGATGACGGTCCTGGTGATCGTGCCCGGCGCGCTGGTGACGGGGGTGGTCGTGGTCGCCCTGTGGCGGGCGGTGGTCTACGCCGTGCTGACCGGTACCCGAGTGCCCTCCGGGGCCTGGGTCGGGGGGTGCCTGGGCGCCGGGATGTCGGCGGGCCTGGTCCTGAGCGGCTTCGGCGCGGGCTGGGCCTGGCTGCCGCAGCGCCCGCCGGTCCTGCTCGTCCCGGTGGCGGCGGGGGCGGCCTTCGGCTGGTGGGTGACCCAGTGCGCGCGTCTGTGGACCGGCGCGGCGAGGGGCCGCACCCTGCGTCCCGCGCTCGCGTCCTGCGTGGCGGCCGCCTCCCTCGCCATGATGTCGTGGCTCACGTGGTGGATGTTCGCCGGTGCCGCGAACCTGAACCGGCCCGCACCGAGCGCCGGGATGGAGGCGCGGGCGATCCTGGCATGGCTGCCCTCCGGGGCGCCGGCCGGGGACCTGAGCACGATCCCCGGCCTCGCCGTGGTCCAGCCGCAGCTGGACAGCATCGCCGAGACACCGATGGGCGCCCTCGCGGTCACCGTGCTGTGGGTGGTTCCGCTGTTCGCCTGGGCGAGCCGTCCGGCGGCCGGCGCGTCCCGCTGGGTGCCCGGCCGGACGGATGGCCCGGAAGCGCCCGCGGCCTCGCTGCGCAAGGTCCTGCGGCCCGGACTGCTGGGCGGTGCGCTGGCCTGCCTTGCCGTGGCCGGCGTCCAGGCCTACCTGCACACCGAGCAGCCGGTGCCGGCCGGGCGGGGCGGGCTCTACGCCTACCGCTACCTGGCCCTCCTGCTGTCGGCGCTCTGCCTGCCCGCAGCCGTGGCCGCGGCGGTGGCGAGCACCGCGGACCGCCGCTACCGGCTGCTGGGCGCACTGATCGCCGCCCAGACGACGGCCCTGCTGGGTCTCGCCGCCATGACCCTCCTCGTGTCGGTGGACGGCTGCATCGCCCCCCTCGACGTCCTCTCGGACAGCTGCGCCTGGCGGCCGGCCTGGCGCAGGCCGCTGTTCCCGTTCGACTTCGTGCTGAACAACGCCCTGGTCCTGTCCGCGCTCGCCGCCCTCCTCATCGCGCTCGTCACCACGTCGGCCGCCACGCTCCCGCTGCCGCGCCGTCGACGGCGGCCGGCGGCTCCCGCCCCCGGCCCCGCCCCGGCGTGGGGACGCCGTGCCCGGACCGCGGTGGCGCTGCTGTGCGCGGTGGCGCTCGCCGGCACCGCGACGCAGGGTGCGGTGGGGAGGTACCGGCTCGGATTCACGACCAACGAGCTCACCACCCAGCGCAGGCTGGTGCAGTACTGGGGCCTCCCGGAACCACACCTGTCGGACGCCGTCCGGGTGCGGCAGATCCGGGCCTGGTACCGGCTCAGCGGGGACGAACTCATCAACCTCGCGGTGTCGTACGACCGGCAGCTGAGCGTCGTCATCCGGGCGGCGGAGGCCACCGGGGAACCCTGGCCCGCGTTGAACCGGACGGTTCTGCCGGTCTGCACCAGCTGGGGGAGGGCCGCCTGGTTCGAGACGGTCTGGTTCCGGATACCGGCCGATCCGCTCCTGCGAGCCGACTGGCACCGGATGGTCGTCTGGGCGGACACCGGCAACCGGGGCTGCACGCAAGCCCTGGCAGCGCACGACAACAACGCGCTGCGAAAGGCCCTGCTCGGCCTGCGTTCCGCCGCCCGCTGCGCGGAGAGCGTCAACACCGGGATCGACAGGGTCCTGCGGGCGGGCGGCTACCCGGGCACCTCCCGGCGGGCCGCCACCGGCCGCACGGTCGTCTGCGACCACCCCCCTGCGGCCGAGCCCTGACCCGGTGAACGCGCCCGGACGCCAGCCACCCCCCTGAACCGCCACGCCGGATCACCGCGCCCGCTCGGCATGCGATCACGCCGGGTCGGCGGCAGGATCGAGGTGCGGGCGGCGGCGGGCCCGGCCGGCGCCGTTCGGCCGTTCACCGCGCGTACCGGTCGATCCGGCCCGCACCCGCCACGCGCCTGGAGGTACGGATGCCGCGACCCCTGTGGAGCGGAGCGATCAGTTTCGGCCTGGTCACGATCCCGGTCAAGATGATCAGCGCGACCGAGGACCACGCGATCCACTTCCACCAGTTCCATCTCTCGGACATGGGCCGGGTGCGCACCCGCAAGGTGTGCGACCTCGACGGCGAGGAGCTGTCGCAGGACGAGATCGGCAGGGGTTACGAGGTCGCGAAGGACGAGACCGTCCCGATCTCGGACGAGGAACTCGATCAGATGCCGCTGCCGACCGCGAAGGCGATCGAGATCGTCACGTTCGTCGACGCGGACAGCATCGACCCGGTCCGGATCGCCGACTCCTACTACCTGGCGATCGGCGGCCAGGTGGCGGCGAAGCCCTACACCCTGCTCCGGCAGGCGCTGGAGCGTTCCGAGAAGGTCGCCGTCGCCAAATTCGCCTGGCACGGGCGGGAGCGCCTCGGCATGCTCCAGGTCCGCGAGGAGGCGATCGTGCTGCACGTCATGCACTGGCCCGACGAGGTCCGCAGCCCGGAGTCCCTCGCGCCGAAGGACGTGGAGCTGGACGAGAACGAGATCGAGCAGGCCGTCCAGCTCACCGAGACCATGGCGGCCGACGACATCTCCGGCTTCCGGGATCACTACCGCGAAGCCCTGGAGCAGCTGATCGAGGCGAAGTCCGAGGGCAAGGAGGCTCCCGAGCCGGCCGAGGACGCGGAGCAGGAGTCCGGAAAGATCATGGACCTGATGGCGGCCCTGAACGCCTCCGTCGAGGCCGCGAAGGAGAGCCGGGGCGCGGACGGCAGGGACGCCACCGTGCACACCATGCGGCCGAGCAAGAAGGCCCCGGCCAAGAAGGCCCCGGCCAGGAAGACTCCGGCGAGGAAGACGGCGGCCGGCAAGTCGGCGGCGAAGAAGTCCGCGGCGAAGACGTCCCGGGCGAAGACGACGACGGCCGGGAAGACCGCCGCCGAGAAGCGCAGCGCGTCCTGACCCGGGGCCGGCCACGCACGCCGGCCGCACGCACCACGGGCGCACGCACGCCGGCCGCACGCACGCACGCCCGGCCGCACGCACCACGGCCCCGCGGGACCGGGACTCAGATCCCCGAGGCCGTACCCGTATCCGTCCCCGCATCCGTCCCGAGCGTGTTCAGGATGCCGTCCCGGAGGAAGGCACGTGCCCGCTCGCCCCGTCGGACGCGCTCCGCGTCGGTGAGCGGCAAGGGGTCCGCGTACCGGCGCTCGCGGATGTCCCGGACCAGGTCTGCGGGTGCGCCGAGGGCCAGCAGTTCCGTCAGGGCCTCGCCCTTCGTGATCAGCCTGCCGTCGCGCAGCGTGACCGAGGCGCGGGCCAGCACCAGCGGGCCGAGGTCCACCCAGATGTCCTGGAGCCAGAGCCGGGCCCTGTCGGTGGCCGGGAGCCAGTACTCCCTGAGGTCGCGCCGGATGTAGTCCTCCAGCTGCCCCGGGGCGAGCGGCGGGAGCAGCTGCCCGGGAGGCGGGCCGTGGAGGGTGAGTCCGCCGTCGAGTAGTTCCCGGCGGGTGACCGGGGTGACCGGGCGTTCCTGGATCGTCGCGTGCGCCCAGGTGACATGGTCCGTATCGGCGCCCGCCAGTGCTTCCGCCGGCATGTACGAGCAGTGCAGCTTCGCCGCCGCCGGTTCCTCGTCCAGGAGCCGCTGGTGGAGCCCGGCCAGCCGCTCCCGCTGCGCCGCGTCCGGCGGGCTCTCGACGACGGCGATGAGGTCGAGGTCGCTCCGCCCCTCCTGGAAGTCGCCGAGTGCCAGTGAGCCGTGCGCCCAGACGGCTGTCGTCGGCACCAACTGCCGTACGTCGGCGACGAACCGCTTGAGCACGTGATCCGTTGCGGTTGCTGTCATGGCCGGATTCTCGCAGTTCGCCCTGCCGGACGCGGTGGTTCCGTGTGGTTCACGGCCCGGGTCACGCCGCCGTGCCCGGCTCTCCGTTCAGCAGCGCCTCGCCCAGCGAGGTCCGCCGGTGCAGCACCTGGTGGCGCCGGCGGTGCGAACTGATCAGGCCCGCCTCACGCAGCACCGCCGTGTGCCGGCTCGCGCTCGCCGGGGCGAGGAACAGCTGGGCCGCGATCCCGCCGGTGGACATGGGCCGGTCCAGGACGTCGAGCACCTGCGCCCGGGTGTGGCCGAGCAGCCGGCCCAGGGAGTCGAGGGTGCCGGACAGCGGGCGGGACCGGTCGAACCAGCCCGGCGCGGGTGCCAGCGGCAGTACCAGGACCGGCGGCAGCCCGGGGTCCGCGAGCGTCACCGGCCAGCGGGTGCAGAAGAACGACGGGATCAGGTGCAACGGGCGCCCTTCGAGGGGGAGTTCCCAGTCGATCGGATACGCGCACTCCAGCGCCCCGTCCCGCCGGATCAGCTCCGACTGGTAGCTGGCCAGCAGCCCCTCGGCGCCCGAGGCGAGCGCCGCCTGCGAGCGGTGCGGCAGATCGGCCGCGACCTCGGCACGGATCGCGTCCTGGTAGGGCGCCACCGCGACACTGTGGAACCGTCGCAACGCCTCGCCCAGCCAGTGCAAGGCACCTGGGGCCTGTCGTCGAACTGCCGTCTGCCGTGCGGCGCCATGCACGCACTCTCGCCGCACCGGCCCCAGACCCCGGTACGTCCAGTACAGGGGCTGGGGGCCGGCACGCCGAGAGCACGCACCTGACGCCGCCCGGCCGCCCTTCGGGCGACGACGGCAGGTTGAAGACAGGCCCCAGGTCCCCCTCCGCGAGCCGGCGCACGGACGCGGGCATGCAGCGGTCCGGGTAGAGCCGCCCGAGCTCCCGTCCCAGTTGTGCGCGCGGCGTCGACAGCACCGTGTCGAGCCCGGCCTCCAGGCCGTTGTCGCGGTTGTCTTCGGTGCGCGGCGTGAGGAAGTCCGGGAAGTACTCCGCGTGCGGGCAGATCCGCATCAGCGCGGCCGCCGTCCCGGTCAGCCCCTTGTTGTCCAGGTCCGCACGCGCCTTGCGGCGCCACGGGTCGAAGACCAGCGCGCCGTGGCGGTTCTGCAACAGCTGCAGACTCAGCGCCGTCTCCCACAGCGGATGGACGGATTCGGCCAGCCGCAGCCGGGTGAGGTCTTCCGTTCCGAACTCGATACGCAGCATCTCATCCCCCGATGTCCCCATAGCTGCGCTGTCCACTATGGCAGGGGACGGCGGGGAGGACGAGACCGTCTCCGGTCACTCCCGCCGGGGCCCGTGACGCCGTCAGCGATGGCTCAGGACGTTGACGACACGGCCGCCTGGATCGCGTACGAAGAAGCGGCGCACGCCCCAGTCCTCGTCGTGCGGGCCGTAGACGATCTCCGCGCCCGCGCGTACCAGCGCCGCGTGTGCCGCGTCCACGTCCGTCACCTCCACGCTGACGTCCGGCGTGAGCGGTGCGGTCAGGTCGGCGCTCATGAAGCTGATCTGGGCGGCGGGCTGCGAGGGGGAGGCGAGGGTCATGATCCAGCCCTGGTTCATGACCTCCTCGAAGCCCAGCAGCCCGTAGAACGCGGCATTCGCCCGCATGGCGCCGGCCTCGCCATCGGGGGCCGTGCTCTCGGTGACGGGGATGTTGGGGACGACGCGGCGGACTGACATCGGCGGCTCCTGTCACGTGACTGACTCGGTGTCACCGACATTACGGGCCGGGCGGATGCGACGGTACGGGCCGCGCGCCCACGACGGGACGGGGCCACACGGAGGCGTCGGTCGGCATGTGTCGCGCGCACGCGCGGGGTGCGGCCGCGCCTCGGAGTCGTACCCCTCGTTCCGGACCGCTGGGTCTGCTTTGGGGCTTCCAAGCCGCGCGGTCCGGTGGTCAGTTGGAGGCGCCGGCCTGGGTCGGTACGGTTTCGAGGTGGCTGAGCAGACGTTCACCGCGATCTTCAGCCATATCCAAACTGGCCAGAATGGCCGGCGTCGAGATACTCGGCAGTACATAGTGCAGCAGGACCGAGATGCGCCGGCCGAGATCCTCGCGCTGGGACAGGACCTGCGACATCACCTGGATGCCCGAGAAGGATCCGGCCAGCATCTCCGCGGTCTCGCCCGGATCGACGTGCGGCAGCAGCTCGCCCTGGCTCTTCGCGGCCCGCAGCAGTTGTTCGAGCCGGTCTATCCAGGCACGGAACGGGGTGCCCCGGTCGAGCCCTTCCACGGCCTGGTCCATGGCCAGGCCCACACTGGCCCGGACCAGCGGTTCATGGCGCAGACGGTGGGCGAGGATCATCCCCTGGTCCACCAGTTCCTGGAGCTTGGTCAGCTGCGGCGGCAGCGGTGCGCTGTGCAGCTGTATGTCCATCACCCCGAGCGCGAGGTCCTCCTTCGAGGTGAAGTGGAAGTACAACGCGCCCTTGGTCGCCCCCGCCCGCGTGAGGATCTCGCTGATCGTCGCGCTGCTGTAGCCGCGTTCGTCGAACACCTCGGCGGCCGCCACCAGGATCGACCGGCGGGTCTGGATCGCGCGCGCCTGTTGTGCCATCAGCTTCTCTCTAGTGGTGGCGGGGGTGGTGTCACATGGGGTTGGCTGGAAAGTAAAACCGGGCTGTCAGTATCTTACTGCGGGGCGGCTCGGCTCTGTGACTCGGATCCTCCTGGGGGAACTTCATGGTTCAGATCACCTCAAGCGGCGTTTCGGTTTCGGTCGGGAGCGCCGGGGCCGGAAGGAACACCGGTCGCTCCGAGGCCCTGGGCGGAGTCCCGGACTCCGCCACCGCCGCCGGAATGGAGCAATCGGTGCGAAGAAGGAGCTCTTCCGAACACCTGAGACAGCTGGTCCACCGCCCCGATCCGCAGGACGTGTTCCCCACCGGGCTGACCCGGCTGACCGACTCCCAGTTCTCGGTGTCGGCCCACTGGCCGAGGGCGCACCGCTTCTTCTCCCCCGTCGGGGGCCACCAGGACCCGCTGCTCGTCGCGGAGACCATGCGGCAGACCACCATGCTGATCGCGCACTCCGAGTTCGGGGTGCCCCTCGGGGACGCGTTCGTGATGTGGGAGCTGCGGTACGTCTCCGACGCCGGGCGCCTCGTTCTGGGCGAGGACCCCTGGGACATCACGGTGGACGTGTCCTGCTCCCGGATACAGCGCCGCGGCCGGAGCCTCGGTTCCATGGAACTGGAACTCCTCCTGCACCGCCGGGGCACCGTGCTGGCCTCCGGCGGCGGGCGGATCAGCTGCACCTCGGCCAGGGCGTACCAACGGGTGCGAGGCCACCGCAGCGACATGCTCGACGCACGGATACCCCTCCTGCCCGCCGTCGCACCCCGGACCGTGGGCAGGACCTCCGAGCACGACGTCGTCCTGGCGCCCGCGGCCGCCCCCAGCACCTGGGCACTGCGGCTCGACACCGGGCACCCGACGCTGTTCAGCCATTCAAACGACCATGTGCCGGGCATCCTGCTGCTGGAGGCCGCCCGGCAGGCGGCGCAGGCCGCCTCGCCGGGCCGTGTCTTCCTCCCGACATCGATAGAGGCCGACTTCCTCCAGTACGTGGAACTCGACCGCCCCTGCTGGATCGACGCCCGGCCCGTCCCCGCCGTCGGCACCTCGCCCGCCGGGGTCCGCATACGGGCCGTCCAGGACGACGAACCCGCCTTCACCTGCACTCTCCGTACGCCGGATCTCCGTCAGACCGGCCTCAGCGACGTCCGGAGCCGCCGCTCATGACCACGCGCATCCTCATCACCGGGGCCACCGGATTCGTCGGCAGCCGGGTGGCCGCCGCCGCCCGCTCCACCCCCGGCGTCAGCCTGCGGCTGATGACGCACCGCACCGAGCTCGACGACCCGGCCATGACGGCCGACGGTCCGGGCTTCGAGACGGTGTACGGGGATCTGACCGATCCCGCGACGCTGCGCGGCAGTTGCGAGGGCGTCGACGCGGTGATCCACTGCGCCTCGCATGTCGGCTCGGGTGAACAGGCGGCCCGGACCGTCAACGACCTCGGCACCCGGGCCCTGGTCGACGAGGCCGTACGCAGCGACGTCGGCCGGATCGTCCAGCTGAGCACCGCGTCCGTCTACGGCCGGGGCCCCTTCACGGCGCTGCTCCCCGGAATGGCCGAACCGGCTCCCGCCTCGGCCGTCAGCCTGACCCGGGCCGCCGCCGAACAGCACGTGCTCGCGGCCGGCGGGGCCGTCCTGCGCCCGCACCTCGTGCACGGGGCGGGGGACCGGTGGGCGATCCCCGGACTGGTGGCCCTGTTGCGGTACCTGTCGGCCGGGCCGGTCGGCTGCGACGCCCGCCATTCGATGATCGACGTGGCGACGCTGGGCCGTGCGCTGCTCGGGGCCGCACTCTCCCCGAAGCAGCCGGCCGGCGTCTACCACGTGAACCATCCGGAGCCGGTGAGCTGCTCGGAGGTGCTGTCGACGGTCCTCACCGGACTCTCCCTGCCGTGGGCGAGCACGGAGATCGGACTGGACGAGGCCCGCGCCCGGCTGGCCGGTGTCCCGTACGCCAAGCACCACTTCGAGATGCTCACCGTCGACCACTGGTTCGCCGACGAGCGGGTCTGGGAGGACTTCGACTGTCCTCCCGGCCCGGACTTCCGTACGTCGTTCGCCGAACACGCCCCCTGGTACCGGGAGTTCCTCAGCCGCTGAGGCGTCGAGTCGCGTCGCTGGAGCCTCAGGCCCCGGCCGGTGCCGGAATCCTGGTGCCCGTCCCGCTGACCCGCACCCGCGTGTCGCCTGCCCGCAGGGTGACGGTGAGCGTGCCGGGCCGGCCCATGTCCTCACCCTGGTGGAGGGTCAGCGCGGCGGTGTCCGGGACCAGGGACAGGGCGCGCAGGTACGCGCCGAGGGCGGCGGCGGCCGCACCCGTCGCCGGGTCCTCGACCACACCGCCGACCGGGAACGGGTCGCGGACGTGGAAGACGGTGTCCGACGCGCGCCACACCAGCTGCAGGGTGGTCAGCTCCAGCCGGTGCATGAGCGATTCGACGCGTGCGAAGTCGTAGTCGAGGTCGGCCAGCCGCTCCCGGGTCGCGGCGGCCAGCACCAGGTGCCTGGCGCCCGCGTAGGCGATACGGGGCGGCAGGGCCGGGTCGAGATCGGCGGCCGGCCAGTCCAGTCCGGCCAGCGCCTCCGCCAGGTCCTCCGGGGAGACGTCCGTGATGTGGGGTTCCACGCTGGTCAGGGTGGCCCGCAGCTCGGCGCCCTCGCGGGCGACGGTGACCGGCACCCGGCCGGCGACGGTGGCGAACTCCAGGTCCCCGGGGCCGTCCCGCTCGGCGAGGGCCAGGGCCGCCGCGACGGTGGCGTGCCCGCAGAAGGGGACCTCGGCCTTCGGGCTGAAGTAGCGGATCGCGTAACCGCGCGCGCCCGGCGCCTCCGCCTCGGCCCGCCCGGTCAGGAAGGCCGACTCGCTGTAACCGAGCTCCGCCGCCACGGCGAGCATCTCCGACTCGTCCATACCGGACGCGTCGAGCACCACGCCGGCCGGATTGCCGCCGTCCGGGTCGGCGGAGAAGGCGGTGTAGCGCAGGATCGCGGAGTGCGAGATCTCATTCATGTGCCGCACAACCGCGTCGCGGTCCGGGGCATTCCCCCGGGCCCCGGACCGCGAGGACCGGCTCAGTGGCAGTTCTTGGTGCCCTTGCCCGACTTCGTCCAGGAGCAGGAGTCCAGCAGCTTGCCGCTCGGCTTGATCAGCCGCGCCTTGTCACCGGTGTTGTTCCAGACGTACGAACCGCGGTTCCAGTACACGTGGCCGGGGCTGGTCCTGCCCTTGCCGGTGTGGACCTTGACGGTCTTGCCCGGACTGACTTTGTAGCTGCCGAAGGTGTAGGTGTACCCGGTGTTGTCCTTCAGCTTGTAGCCCTTGAGCTGGAACTTCGACTTGGTGTTGTTGTGGATCTCGACCCACTCGGCGTTCAGCGAGGTGTTGGACCGGGTGTCCTTGCCGGGGCTGTCGTACTGGATCTTGCCGAGGTGCACCCCGCCCTGGTGCGAGGCGGCCGAGGCCGGTGCCGCGACGAGCAGCGAGCCGGCGAGGGCGGTGGCGGCCGCCAGGGCGAGGGGCACCGCGGTGCGTATGCGCATGCTGTGGTCCTTGTGTGTAGTTCTGGTGAAGAACGTTGAGCATAAGGGCAGCACGCGCTTGCCGGAGCGGCCGGGGCGCCTTTCCGGCGCACATCGGCCGTTCCGGTATGAAGGTTGGTCAGTTCTGGTCGTTCAAAGGCCTGTTCTGATCGTTCGGGGCGGGTCAGCCCCGTCCCACGTACGGCATGGCCGTCGCCAGCACCGTGGCGAACTGGACGTTCGCCTCCAGCGGCAGCTCCGCCATGTGGACCACGGTCCTCGCCACGTCCGCGGCCGCCATCACCGGCTCCACGGCCAGTTCGCCGTTGGCCTGGAGGATTCCGGTCCGCATGCGCTCGGTCATCTCGGTCGCCGCGTTGCCGATGTCGATCTGCCCGCAGGCGATCCGGTACGGGCGTCCGTCCAGCGACAGCGACTTCGTCAGTCCGGTCAGCGCGTGCTTGGTCGCCGTGTACGCCACCGAGTGCGGGCGCGGGGTGTGTGCCGAGACCGAGCCGTTGTTGATGATCCGGCCGCCCTGCGGGTCCTGCTCCTTCATCCGGCGGTACGCCGCCTGCGCGCACAGGAACGCCCCCGTGAGGTTCACGTCGACCACCGTGCGCCAGTCCTCGTAACCGAGGTCCTCGACCGGCACGCCGCCCGGACCGAAGGTGCCCGCGTTGTTGAAGAGCAGGTCGAGGCGGCCGAAGGACTCGTGCACCGAGGAGAACAGCGCGTCCACCTCCTCGGGGCGCGAGACATCGGTGGGGACGGTGATCACGCGGGCGTGCTCCCCGGCCAGTGCGGCGGTTTCGGTGAGCGGTTCGGGGCGGCGGCCCGCGAGCGCCACCGACCAGCCCGCGCCGGTCAGGGCGAGAGCCACCGCGCGGCCGATCCCGGAGCCCGCGCCCGTGACCACGGCCGTCTTCGTCGCGGAGTTCAACACTTTGTTGCTCATGGTGCGGCAGCGTACGCCCAGGGTCCGGGACCGTCGCGGAGCCCCCGTCCCTGCGCCCGGCGTTCCGGCCGGGTCGAACGGTGCGGCTCGAACGGTGCGGTTCAAACGGTGCCCCCGGATGGCGGGTTCGTGCTTCCGGGGGGTGATTCCGGCGCGGGTACCGGCGATTCCCGGGCCGTCCCGGCCGGAGTTAATGATCATGGTCCTGGCCGCATATGCGGAGTTTGCCCCTGGGGACCCATTCCTGCCGCATTCCTCATCCCGGCGACGCCCGCGCGACGCGGGCACGACAACCGCTGGATGTGCTGGACCGGTGGACTTCCCCTCACATCACCAGTCAGGGGAGGGACAGATGACGCACTCATCGCACCAGCAGGAGCAGGAGCTGCGCGACGCCGCCCGGCACACGGGCCGCCGCCGATTTCTCACCGCCACCGGTGCCGCCGCCGCACTCGCCTTCTCGGCCGGCCTGCCGGCAGCGGGCTCCGCGGCCGCCGCCGAGCTGGACGCCCGGCGGATCGACGAGGACCCCTTCACCCTCGGCGTCGCCTCCGGCGACCCGCTGCCCGACTCCGTCCTGCTGTGGACGAGGCTCGCGCCCCGCCCGTACGAGCCCGACAGCGGACTGCCCCGCGCCCGCGTCGAGGTGCGCTGGGAGCTGGCCCGCGACGAGCGCTTCACCCGGGTCGTGCGGCGCGGCTCCACCACCGCCCACCCCGAGTTCCACCACAGCGTCCACGTGGAGGTCCGGGGCCTGGACGCCGACCGCGTCCTCTACTACCGCTTCCGCGCCGGCACGTGGACCAGCCCGGTGGGCCGGACCCGCACCGCGCCCGCCCCCGGGGCCCGCAACAGCGAACTGCGGCTGGCCGCGGTCTCCTGCCAGGCCTACCACGACGGCTACTTCACCGCCTACAAGCACCTCGCCCAGGAGGACGTCGACGTCGTCTTCCACCTCGGGGACTACCTCTACGAGTACGCGGTCACCGCGACCGGCGGTGCCCGCAAGTACACCGACCGCACCCTGCCCGCCCTCTTCAACCGGGAGACGGCCACGCTGGAGGACTACCGGCTGCGGTACGCCCTCTACAAGTCCGACCCCGACCTGCGCGCCGCCCACGCCGCGCACCCCTTCGTCGTCACCTGGGACGACCACGAGACCGAGAACAACTACGCGGGGGACACCTCCGAGGACAACGTGCCGCCGGAGGAGTTCCTGATCCGCCGCGCCGCCGCCTACCGCGCGTACTGGGAGAACCAGCCGCTGCGCGCCCCGCAGCGGCCGACCGGCCCGGACATGAGGCTCTACCGGCGCCTGCAGTTCGGCCGGCTCGCCCAGTTCGACATCCTCGACACCCGCCAGTACCGCAGCGACCAGGCGTACGGCGACGGCTGGCAGACCTCCGGACCCGAGTCCGAGGACCCCGCACGCACCCTGCCCGGCTTCGCCCAGGAGCGCTGGCTGGTCGACGGCTGGCGCCGCTCGCGGGCCACCTGGAACGTCGTGCCGCAGCAGGTCACCTTCGCCCAGCGGCGCGACGTGCCGACCGACGCCTACAAGCTCTCCATGGACTCCTGGGACGGCTACCCGGCCTCCCGCGACCGGCTCCTCAAGGGCGCCGAGGCCGTCGGCGTGGACAACCTGATGGTCCTCACCGGCGACGTCCACGTCAGCTACGCCTTCGACCTGAAGCGGGACTTCGACGACCCCTCGTCCCGGACCGTCGGCACCGAGATCGTCACCACGTCCGTCACCAGCGGCAAGGACGGCTCCGAGAAGCCCTCCAACTGGAACAACCTGATGCAGGCCAACCCGCACCTGAAGTTCTACAACGGGCGCCGGGGCTACGTCGTCGTCACCCTCCAGGAGCGCCAGGCGCGGGCCGACTTCCGCACGGTGGCCGCCGTCACCAAGCCCGGCTCCCCGGTCACGACGGCCGGCTCGCTCGTCACGGAGGTGGGCAACCAGGGCCTCACCCCCGCCTGACGGGCGGAGGGCCAGGGTCTTTCGTTTGGATCGAGCCCGCCATGATCCAAACGAAAGACCCTAGAGCGCGTCCGCCGGGTAGCGGACGCCGATGCGGTCCCGTACCGCGTCGAGCGTCCGCATCACCGCGAGCGAGCCCTCCAGCGGCACCAGCGGGGACTGCGTCTCGCCCGCCCGGACCGCCCGCATCACCTCGGCCGCCTCGAACTGCATCCCCGACAGGCCCTGCGGCCCCGGCCCCGAGGCGACCTCCTCCGGCTCATGGCCCGCCCGGTGCAGCACGAAGCGCTGCGGGTAGAAGAAGCTGTCCGGGAAGTCGATGCGTCCGGCCGTCCCGATGACCGTCGCGGCCGTCGGGTGGTGCCCGACGATCGAGCAGGAGAGCAGGGCGGTGGCGCCCGAGTCCCAGCCCAGCAGCATCCCGGTGTTCAGGTCGACGCCCTCCGGCGACAGCAGCGCGTCCGCGTGCACCCGGTCCGGCTCACCGAGCAGCAGCTGCGCGAACGACACCGGGTAGACCCCGAGGTCCAGCAGCGCACCGCCGCCCAGCGCGGGATCGCGCAGCCGGTGCTCCGGGCCGAAGTCGCCCGGGAAGCCGAAGTCGGCCTGCACGGTGCGGATCTCGCCGATCGCCCCGTCCCGCACCAGCTCGGTCATCCGCCGGATGACCGGGTTGAGGTACGTCCACATGGCCTCCATCAGGAAGAGGCCGCGGTCGCGGGCGAGTTCCACCAGCTCCCGCGCCTCGCGCTCGTTGAGCGTGAACGCCTTCTCGCAGAGCACGTGCTTTCCGGCCTCCAGCGCGAGCCCGGCCGCCTCCCGGTGCGCGGAGTGCGGCGTGGCCACGTACACCACGTCGACCTCGTCGTCGGCGACGAGTTCGGCCCAGCTGCCGTAGGCCCTGGGTATCGCGAACCGTTCGGCGAACGCCTTCGCCGAGGTGTCCGTACGGGAGGCGACCGCCACCACCTCCGCATCGGGCATCGCCAGCAGGTCGGCGGTGAACGTCGCCGCGATACCACCGGTCGCCAGCACGCCCCAACGGACAGTCCTGCTCATGCACGCTCCCAAAAAGGTGTCGACCATTCCGGCTGAGCTGAGAGCATAGAGGCGGATTCAACAACAATGGAGATCAGAATGCCGGAGAGCGGCGTCAGCCGAGCCCAGCACGAACACATAACCGACACCGCCCCCGAGACCCGCGCCGGAACCGGCGTCGCGGCCCGGACCGGAACCGGGCTTCCCGGGGGGACCGTCACCTCTCCGCCCCGGCCGGCCGCCACGGCGGCGGCCCGGCGCACCGGACTTCTCGTCACCCTGGTACTCGGCGGCCTGACCGCGCTGCCGCCGCTGTCCATGGACATGTACCTCCCGGCGCTCCCCGCCGTCACCGACGCACTGCACGCACCCGCCTCGACCGTCCAGCTCACCCTCACCGCCTGCCTCACCGGCATGGCGCTGGGACAGGTCGTCGTCGGACCGATGAGCGACCGCTGGGGCAGGCGCCGCCCGCTGCTCCTCGGCATGATCATCTACGTCTTCGCCACCGCGCTCTGCGTGTTCGCCCCGACCGTCGAACTCCTCATCGGCTTCCGGCTGCTCCAGGGCCTCGCGGGCGCTGCGGGCATCGTCATCGCCCGTGCGGTCGTGCGTGACATGTACGACGGCATGGAGATGGCCAGGTTCTTCTCCACGCTGATGCTGATCTCCGGCGTCGCCCCGGTCATCGCCCCCGTCATCGGCGGACAGGTGCTGCGGCTCACGGACTGGCGGGGCATCTTCGCCGTCCTCACCGTGGTCGGCACCCTGCTCACCCTGGTCGTCTGGAGGTGGCTGCGGGAGACCCTGCCGCCCGGGGAACGCCACACCGGCGGCATCAAGGACGCGCTGCACACCATGCGCGGGCTGCTCGCCGACCGCGTCTTCACCGGCTACATGATCGCCGGCAGCCTCGCCTTCGCCGCCCTCTTCGCGTACGTGAGCGCCTCGCCGTTCGTCGTGCAGGAGATCTACGGCGCCTCGCCGCAGACCTTCAGCATGCTCTTCGGCATCAACTCGATCGGCCTGATCGTCGTGGGCCAGATCAACGGCAAGATCCTCGTCGGCCGGATCAGCCTCGACAAGGCGCTCGGCTTCGGGCTCTCCGTCATCGTGCTGGCCGCGACGGCGCTGCTGCTGATGACGTCCGGGGTCTTCGGCGATGTCGGACTCGTTCCGGTGGCGTCCGGACTCTTCGTCCTGATGTCCGCGATGGGGCTCGCGATGCCCAACACCAACGCGCAGGCCCTGATGCGGACCAAGCACGCCGCCGGGTCCGCATCCGCGCTGCTCGGCACGTCGTCGTTCCTGATCGGCGCCATCGCCTCGCCGCTCGTCGGTATCGCGGGCGAGGCGACGGCCGTACCGATGGCCGTCGTGCAGCTCGTGTGCGCGGCGGGCGCGATGGTCTGCTTCCTGGCGCTGTGCCGGCCCTGGCAGCAGGTGGCCGCGAGGCCGTGACGGCCGGCGGGCCCGGGGGAGGGCGGCGGTGACCGGCGGCGGGCCGGGCGGAGCGGGGCCGGGCTCCGCCTACACTTCCTCGGTGAACGACTCCCTCCCCACCGCGGACACCCTGCGCGCGGCACTGGCCGCACTCCTCGACGGGCTGCCGCCCCGACAGGCCGCCCAGGCCGTCGACCGGCTCATCGCCAACTACCGGGGGACCACTCCCACCGGCACCCCGCTGCTCCGCGACCGCTCGGACGTCGCCGCGTACGCCGCGTACCGGATGCCCGCCACCTTCGAAGCGGTACGGTCCGCCCTGCACGCCCTGCGCGAGGCCGCCCCGGACTGGGTGCCCGCCACCCACACCGACGTCGGCGGCGGCACCGGAGCGGCGAGCTGGGCGGTCGCCGGGGCCTGGGAGGGGCCCAGGACCACCGTGCTCGACTGGGCCGAGCCCGCGCTCGCCCTCGGCCGCGAACTGGCCGGCGCCTCCGGCACCCCGGCGCTGGAAGCCGTCGGCTGGCAGCGGGCCCGGATCGGCGAGGACCTCGAACTCGACGCCGCCGACCTGGTGACCGTCTCCTACGTGCTCAACGAGCTGACGCCGCAGGCCCGTACCGCGCTGGTGGACGCCGCGGGCCGGGCGGCGCAGGCCGTGGTGATCGTCGAACCCGGCACCCCCGACGGCTACGCCCGCGTCATCGAGGCCCGGGACCGGCTGACCGCCGCCGGGTTCACCGTCGCCGCGCCCTGCCCGCACAGCGACGCCTGCCCCATCGAGCCCGGCACGGACTGGTGCCACTTCTCGGTCCGGGTGAGCCGCTCCTCGCTGCACCGGAAGGTGAAGGGCGGCTCGCTGCCGTACGAGGACGAGAAGTTCAGCTACGTCGTCGCGACCCGGTTCGCCGTGGAGCCGGTGGCGGCCCGGGTCACGCGCCGCCCGCAGATCCGCAAGGGCCAGGTGCTGCTGGAGCTGTGCACCCGCGAGGAGGGCCTCCAGCGGGCCACGGTCACCAAGCGGCACGGCGAGCTGTACCGGGCCGCCCGGGACACCGACTGGGGCGACGCCTGGCCGCCCAACCCCTAGCCGCGCAGCTCCTGGGTGCAGCACTTCACGCTGCCGCCGCCCTTGAGCAGCTCGCTCAGGTCCATCGGCACCGGCTCGAAGCCGCGTGCCCGCAGCGGGTCGAACAGGCCCGTGGCGGCCTGCGGCAGCAGCACGTTGCGGCCGTCGCTCACCGCGTTCAGCCCGAGCGCGGCGGCGTCCGCCTCCTCGGCGATCAGCGCGTCGGGGAAGAGCCGGGCCAGCACCGCCCGGCTGCCCGGTGAGAAGGCGGCCGGGTAGTACATGATCTCGTCGGCCGCCTCGTCGAGCACGCTCAGTGCCGTGTCCAGGTGGTAGTAGCGCGGATCGACCAGGTCGAGGCCGATCACCGGCCGCCCGAAGAACTCCTGGGCCTCGTCGTGCGAGAGCGGACTGGACCGGAAACCGCGCCCGGCCAGCAGGTACGAGGACGTCACCGCGAAGTCGCCCTCGCCCTCGTTGACGTGGTCGGGCTCGTGGATCTCCGCGAAGCCGTGCTCGCTGAACCAGTCGCGGTGGGCGGCCGCCTCGGCGAACCTTTCCTGGTACGCGAACCGGGCGCCCAGCACCCGGCCGTCGACCACGGTGGCCCCGTTCGCGGCGAAGACCATGTCGGGCAGCTCGGGGTGGGGCGTGAGCAGCTCGACGGTGTGGCCGAGGGCGCGGTAGCGGTCGCGCAGGTCCTCCCACTGGGTCTGCGCCAGCGGGAGGTCCACCGGCTTGGTGGGGTCCATCCACGGGTTGATGGAGTAGGTCACCCTGAAGTGGGCCGGGGCGCACATCAGGTAGCGGCGGGGTGTGGCTTCACGAGGCAACGAGGGCTCCTCACGAATCGTCGCGGCGGCATTGGTGGCCGCTGCGGCCGGTGCGTCGCACGGGTGTGTGCGTGTGCCCATGGTGCGCCGTCCGGGCCCCGTCGCACAGTGAACCGATCGGGTGGTTCCCGAGGAGTACCGGCCCGCAGATCACCCCGGAAGGCCTTGTCGCCATGCTCACCCACGACCGGCTGCTGGGGGCTCTGCCCCTGAACCGCATCCGTCATTTCATGACAAGAGGTGTGATAGTGCTCACCCCGTGTCGCTGATCCGCGCACCCCGCTTCCGGAGTCTGGCCACCCGAGGCGCAGGATGGTGGGACGATGGGCAGGGGCAACGCAGAGGTAAGGGGATAGATGGGCGCCGATTTCGGCCGTAGTCGCGGCTCAGAGAGCAAGTTTTCCCACTGGCTGCGCCGACGACCCAAACCGCAGCAGAGCGAGGTCGACGACACCGCACGGGAGGCACTGCTCCTGGCTGTCGCCGAGGCCGGAATGCCGATCGCACCCGCGGCCCATCCGGTGGGATACCGATGTTCCTGCGAACGCATGGGCTGTCCCACCCCCGCCAGGCACCCGATCTCGTTCGCCTGGCAGACGCAGTCCACCACCGACCGGTCGCAGATCGAGCGCTGGGCCGCCAGCCAGCCGCAGGCGAACTTCATCACGGCGACCGGCATGATCCACGACGTGCTCGACGTCCCGCTGTCGGCGGGTGAGCAGGCGCTGGAACGGCTGCTCGCCGCCGAGATCGAGGTGGGCCCGGTGGCCCGGTCCGGCGACGACCGGATGCTCTTCTTCACGGCGACGCGGGGCACGCCGGAGGACGAGGACGAGTGGTGGCCGTGCGAGCTGGACTGCCACCCCGAGACGATGGACGAGCACCCCGGGCTGCGCTGGCACTGCCGCGGCAGCTACGTGCTCCTGCCGCCGGCGCGGCTGCCGGGCGAGCTGGACGTGCGGTGGGTGCGGGGGCCGGAGAATCCGCTGCCGGACCCGTTGACACTGCTGGAGACGTTGACGGACGCGTGCGCGAGGTTCGTGGGGTCGGCGGAGCAGAGCGATGTCGATCACGAGTCCGTGGCGTGGCCGCTCAGCCGCTAGGCGGGTGAGCGGCTGGGCCGGGGGCGGCCCGGGGGCCGGTTCCGTCCTCAAGCGCCGGACGGGCTGAAAGGACGCCCTCAAGCGCCGGGCGGGCTTGGTTTTGGCCGGGCTGATAGGACGCCCTCAAGCGCCGGGCGGGCTTGATCTGGCTCTTGTCAGGAGCTCAGGAGCCCTTGGCCGAGGTCAGGCCCGGGAGGCGGTTCAGTACGGTTACCTTGCCCGTGCCGGCGCCCTTCTTCGGGACGTAGGCCAGCTGGCTGGAGACCCGCTCCTTCGTGAGGGTGCTCTTCACCTCGCCGGACAGCAGCGCCTGGACGTCCGGGCTGACCGTCGGGCGCAGGCCCTTCGCCGCGGTCTGGCGTTCGAAGTGCTTGCTGCTGAAGAAGACCAGCGCCCCGCCGTCCTCGGTCTCCAGGCCGAGCGGTCCGAACGCGCCGCTGACCAGCGGCTGGTCGATGTACTGGTACGAGAAACCGGCCCGCCGGGTGTTCTGGCGCGTGGTGCGCCAGAGCGAGGTGGAGGCGCCGGGGGAGAAGACGTCCGGGGCGCCCTTCTGCAGGTAGCCCGTGTACTGCCTGCTCAACTCCTGCGGGGCGACCGCCAGTTGGGTGCTGTCCGCCGGGACCGGCTTGGCCCGGCCGTCGTCGTCCTTCGCGAACCCGGGCAGCCGCGACGGGGCGACGACCGACAGGTAGACGGCCTTCCACCCCGCGTCGGGGCCGGACCTGGTGAAGACGACCAGCCAGCGGGTGTCCAGCTTGCCGCTGTCCTGGTCCCGGTTGGAGTCGGTGTTCGCGACGAACCACCTCGGCCAGCCCGCCTTCTTGGGGATGACGTAGTTCGCGTCGGTCAGCTCCAGCGGCCGGTGGTTCGCGTTGCCGGCCGGGCTGTTCTTGTGCCGGGCCGTCAGGCCCGCCTGGTTGATCGCCCCGAGCGAGCCGCCGATCTCGTCGGCGTCCAGCGCCGGATCGTAGGCCTTGTCCGCCGCGTTGTACGCGGCGGTGAAGGTCTTCAGGGCCTGCGCGGCCTCAGACTCCGTCGCCGCCGGCACGACTTCCAGCTCGCCGTGCACCGTCACGCATCCGCTCGCCGTCATGCTCAGCACCGTCGCCGCCGCGAGCCCCGTCGCCAGCCGAACCGGCCTCAGACTTCTCATCCGTTGCTTTCTGCGCCTTCTGATCCGTCGCCCCCACTGACCGTGCGAACCCTACCGGGGCGAGGAAGAGCGCGAGCGTGGGGATCAGGTACAGCGCCCACACCGTGATCTGGAGAACCGTCGGATCGGGCTGGAAGTTGAAGGTGCCCTTCAGCAGCGTGCCGTACCAGCTGTCCGGCGGGATCGTGGCGCTGATGTCGAACGCCCGGTTCTGCAGACCGCCCAGGAACTCGGCCTCCTGCAGGTCGTGCACCCCGTAGGCGAGGACGCCCGCCGCGACGACCACCAGCATGCCGCCGGTCCAGGTGAAGAACTTCGCCAGGTTGATCTTCAGCGCGCCCCGGTAGAACAGCCACCCCAGCACCACGGCGGCGGCGATGCCCAGCACCGCGCCGATCATCGGATGCCAGCCGTCGTCCGCCGCGTGCACCGCGCGCCACACGAACAGCGAGGTCTCAAGTCCCTCCCGGCCCACCGCGAGCAGCGCCGTGGCGACGAGGGCGCCGGTGCCCATCGCGAGCGCCGCGTCGAGCTTGCCGTGCAGCTCCGCCTTCAGGTGCCGGGCGGTGCGCCGCATCCAGAAGACCATCCAGGTGACCAGGCCGACCGAGAGGATCGACAGCGAGCCGCCGAGCGCCTCCTGCGCCTTGAACGTCATCTCCTGGGAGCCGAATTCGAGCCCCGCGCCGAACGCCAGGCTGACGACGACCGCGATGCCGACGCCGACCCAGATGGGCTTCAGCCTGTTCCGGTTTCCGGTCTTCACCAGGTAGGCGATGAGAATGCAGACGACCAGGCTGGCCTCAAGGCCCTCGCGCAGGCCGATCAGGAAGTTACTGAACACGATTCGGGTCCCTTTCCGCTTCGGGGTACTTGAGAACGACTACGAGAACAGCGTCCGGCCCCACCAGTCGTCCTTGTCGCGGACGCCCGGCGGGACGGCGAAGTGCGCCGAACCCACGTGCTGGATGTACTCGTTGAGCGCGTCGTGCGCCGCCAGGCGGCGCTGGAGCGGCACGAACGCCTCCCGGGTGTCGCGTTGGTACGCCAGGAAGAACAGCCCGGCGTCGAGACGGCCCAGACCGTCCGTCCCGTCGGTGAAGGAGTAGCCGCGCCGCAGGATCGTCGCCCCTGCGTTGCTGTCGGGGTGCGCGAGCCGTACGTGGGCGGTCGGCAGCATCGCCTTCAGGAACGGCTCGTCGCGCTCCTTGGCCTTGCCGACCGGGGCGCCCTCGCCCTTGTCGCGGCCGAAGACGTCCTCCTGCTCCTGGAGCGGGGCGCGGTCCCAGGTCTCGATGTGCATCCGGATGCGCCGGGCCACCAGATAGGAGCCCCCGGTCATCCAGCCCGCCCGGTCCTTCCCGCCGACCCAGACGTGCTTGTCCAGGGCGGCGGTGTCGGTGCCGGAGATGTTCCGGGTGCCGTCCTTGAAGCCCATCATGTTGCGGGGGGTCTGGGCGCCGGGCGTCGTGGACGACGTCTTGCCGAAGCCCAGCTGGGACCAGCGGATCGCGGTGCGGCCCATGCCGATCCTTGCCAGGTTGCGGATGGCGTGCACCGCCACCTGCGGGTCGTCCGCGCAGGCCTGGACGCACAGATCGCCGCCGCTGCGGGCCGCGTCGAGGTTGTCGCCGGGGAACTTCGGCAGATCGACGAGCGCGTCGGGCCGCCTGTCCTCCAGGCCGAAGCGCCCCTTGGCGAACAGCGTGGGGCCGAAGCCGATGGTCAGCGTCAGCCGGGACGGCTTGAGGCCCAGCGCCTCGCCCGTGTCGTCCGGCGGGGCCTCCGCCAGACCCCCGTACGCACCGTCGCCGACCGCGTGCCCGGCCGTCATCCGCTCGGCGGCCCGGGTCCACTCCTTGAGCAGCGCGACGAGTTCGGCCCGGTCCTTCGTGGTCACGTCGAACGCGGCGAAGTGCAGCCGGTCCTGGACGGCGGTGGCGATCCCGGCCTGGTGCGCACCGTGGAACGGCACCGCCGCCCCGCTGTCCGCGGCCGGGACCGGTGCGTCGTCGGAGCGGACCGCGGCGACCGCGCCGCCGGCCGCCACCGCGCCGAGCGCGAGTCCGGCGCCGCCCCAGCCGAGCAGCGCCCGCCGTGAGGGGGCGCCGCCGGGGCCCGGGGTGGCCGGGGACCCGGGGTCCGGGCTCTCGCCGGCCGTGTTCTGCGTGTCCTCGGACATGCCCGGAGCCTTTCTGTGCCTCGTTACTTGGTGACCGCGGCGGCGAGCCTGGAGAGCGGCTCGGCCAGTGCGTTGACCGCGTCGGACAGGTCCTTGCGGTCCGCCTTGCCGACCTTCTCGTACGAGGTGAACTCGTAGGACGTCTTGTCCTTGCGGTAGGTGTCCAGCAGCTTGTTCAGCTCCGCGAACCGCTTGTCCAGGGTGGCCGACAGGGCCGCGTCGTTCTTCGAGGCGATCGGCTTCAGCAGCTCGTAGGACTTCTCGGCACCCTCGACGTTGGCCTTGAAGTCGATCAGGTCGGTGTGGCTGTAGCGCTCCTCCTCGCCGGTGACCTTGCCGGTCGCGACCTCGTCGAGGAGTTCCTTGGCGCCGTTGGCCATCGAGGTCGGGGTGATCTCCGCCGTGCCGACGCGCTTCTGCCAGTCGAGCAGGTCCTTCTGGAGGGCCGGGGCGAGTGCCTTCTCCTCGGCGCCCAGCTTCTTGTCCTGCCACAGCGCCTTCTCCAGGCGGTGCCAGCCGGTCCACTTCTGGCCGTCCTCCAGGCCGTCCGCGCGGACGTCGACCTTCGGGTCGATGTCACCGAAGGACTCCGCGACGGGCTCGGTCCGCTCCCAGCCGAGCCGGGATTCGGCGTACGCCTTCTTGGCGGCCTCGATGTCCCCGGCGGCGACCGCGTCCGTGAAGACCTTCGCCTTGGGCAGCGTCGCGTCGGCCTGGTCCTGGACGTAGGTGCGGTAGGCGGCGACGGCCTTGTCCATCTCGGGGCTGCGCTTGGCCGCGCTGCCCCCGCTGATCTCCAGCTTCTGCCGGATGCCGTGGCCCTTCATGCCGGGCTTGCAGGCGATCTCGTACGAACCGGCCTTGATCTCCGCCGTGATGGTGGCCTTGGTGCCGGGGCCGATGTTCTCGCGCTCGGCGACGATGCGGTCGTCCGGGAACAGGACGTAGACCTCGGTGACCTTGGATCCCTTGTTCTGGACGGCCAGTTCGACGTGACCGGCCGGCAGCTTCGTCTTCGACACCTCGCAGGAGTCGTCCTTCGCGACGACCTGCACGGCGCCGTCCCCCTTGCCGTCGCTCTTCTCGGCGCAGCCCGTGACAGCGGTCAGGGCGGCCACGGTGGCGGCAGCGGTGACGACGGAGAGACGAACGGCTCGCATACGGGCTCCACATGAGGATGAAGGAAGAAGACAGAGGGACGGACCGGGACAGGTGAGGCGGACCTAACTTAACCGACCCTTACCTGACCGATACCCACCCGCGCAGTGATTCAGCTCTCACCGCGCCCGCAGGGGAACGGGGGGATCACGACCGACCCATGGGCGAGCCCGGACGAGGTAAAGAGCTGGTCAAGCGCTCCGGTCGGGCACCACGAGCGGCGCCCCGGTGCGCGGATGCGGGAACACCTCGACCGGCTGCCGGTAGACCTCGCCGAGCAACGCACCCGTGAACACCTCGGCGGGCGGCCCCACCACCGCGATCCGCCCGTCGTGCAGCACGGCGGCCCGGTCCGCGTACGCGGCGGCCAGCCCCAGATCGTGCAGGACCACCACCACCGCGTCACCGGCGGCGGCCCGCTCCTGGCAGATCCGCAGCACGAGTTCCTGGTGGCGCAGGTCCAGCGCCGCGGTCGGCTCGTCGAGCAGCAGCAGCGGGGCGCGCTGCGCCAGCACCCGGGCCAGCGCGACCCGGGCCCGCTCGCCGCCGGACAGTGCGGAGAAGGGGCGTGCGGCGAACTCGGTGACCTCGGTGGCCGCCATCGCCGCCCGGACCGCCGGACCGTCCTCGTCCTCGCGCTCCGTACCGGCCCAGGGCGCCCGCCCCATCCGTACGACGTCCGCCACCGGGAACGGGAAGGAGAGCGCGGCGGACTGCGGCAGCACCGCGCGGCGCAGGGCGAGTTCCGGCGCGGACCACTCGCCCACCGGCCGCCCGTCGATCCGTACCGTGCCGCTCCCGGCGGGCAGGTCCGCGGCGAGCGCGGCCAGCAGCGTCGACTTCCCGGCCCCGTTCGGGCCGACGAGCGCCAGCACCTCGCCCGCGTGCACCGTCAGCCCGACGGAGTCGAGCACCTGGCGCCCGCCCAGCCGGACCCGCAGCCCGCTCACCTCCGCGACCGGGGCGCCGGGGGCGACCGGGGCGGGCAGCAGCCGGTCGCGCACCGCGAAGAGGTTCCGCAGCGATCTCATGCCCAACCACCTTGCTTGCGACGGGTCCTGCGCAGCAGCCAGAAGAAGAACGGGCTGCCGATGAGCGCGGTCAGCACGCCGAGCGGCAGCTCGGCCGGGTCCGCGACGGTACGGGCCGCGAGATCGCCCGCGACCAGCACCAGCGCACCGCCGAGCGCACTGCCGGGGACCAGGAAACGGTGGCCGGGGCCGTTCGCCATCCGCAGCAGATGCGGCACCAGCAGCCCCACGAACGAGATGATCCCGGCGACCGCCACCGCGGCGGCGGTCAGCAGCGCCACGACCAGCACCAGCACCACCCGGAGCCGCTCCACATCGACGCCCAGGTGCCGGGCGGGCCGTTCACCGAGCGCCAGCAGGTCCAGCTTGCGGGCGTAGAACGGTGCGAGGAGCAGTCCGAGCGCCGCGCACGGCAGCACGGCCAGCACCTTCGGCCAGGTGGCCTGGGCCAGTGAGCCGAGCTGCCAGAAGGTGATCTGGCTGATCTGCGCGTTGTCCGCGAAGAAGATGAACAGCCCGATCAGCGCGCCCGCGAAGGCGTTGACGGCGATGCCCGTGAGGATCAGCGTCACCACCTCCGTCCGGCCGCCCGACCGCGACAGCGCGTAGACGAGCAGCACGGTCAGCAGACCGGCGACGAACGCGCAGACGGTGATGGTCCAGTTGCCGAAGAAGCTCAGTCCCAGCGCGATCGAGGCGACCGCGCCGACCGCCGCGCCCGCCGAGATCCCGATGACGCCCGGCTCCGCGAGCGGATTGCCGAACACCCCCTGCATCAGGGCGCCCGCGCAGCCGAGGGAGGCGCCGACCAGCAGTGCCAGGACGACCCTGGGCAGCCGGACGTTCCACAGGACGCTCTCCCCGACCCGGTCCAGCGCGTGTCCGCCGAGTCCGACGCGGTGCTGTACGGAGGCGAGGACGTCACCGAGCGGAATGTTGTACGCGCCGAGCCCGGCAGAGAGCAGGGAGCACAGGACCAGGGCCGCGAGCAGCCCGACGGTGAGTGTGAGGGCGGTGGAGCGCCGGGCCCCCGGCGGCGGGGCGGGGGCCGCCCCGGTGCCGGGCAGACCGGCACCGGCACCGGTATCGGTACTGGCATCGGCGCCGGTCCGCCCGGTGTGCTCCCGGTAGGAGGTGGTCACTTGGCCGCCCCGTCCTTCGGGTGGAGCTGGGCGACGAGTTCGCTCAGCACCCGGTCGGTGCGCGGCCCGTAGTTCAGCAGCACCCCGTCGTCGATGGAGAGGATGCGGCGGTCCATGCCGGCCGGGGTCTCCGCGACGCCCGGGATCTTCACCAGGCCGTCGACACCGCCGACCGATTCGAGGCCCTTCGTCATCACCAGGATCGCGTCGGGAGCCGCCTTGGCCAGGGCCTCGCTGGTGATGGCGGTGAAGTCCTTCCTCAGTCCGGACGCCTTGCCCGCGTCGACCGCGCCGGCCGCTTCGAGCAGCGAACTCGCGCCGGACTCACGGCCCCCCAGCAGATAGACGGAGGCGGAGCCGCGCAGGTAGAGGAAGGCGACCCGGGGCTTCTCCGCCCCGCCGGCCGGTGCGGGCACGGACTTGCGGACGGCGTCGATCCGGTCCTGGGTGCGCTGTCTGAGCTCGTCGCCCGACTTCGGTACGCCCAGGGCCGCCGCGACCGTCTCGATCCGGCGGCCGACGTCGGCGAGTTCCGTGGCCGGGTCGACGACCACGAGCGGGATCCCGGCGTCGCGGATCTGGCCGATGGCCTCGGCCGGGCCGGTCGTGGTGTCCGCGAGGACGACGGTGGGCCGCAGGGACAGCACGCTCTCGGCCGACACGTCGTGGGCGCGGGTCACCACCGGGAGCTTCCCGGCCTGTTCGAAGGTGGCGGTGATGTCGCGGGCCACCACCTGCTTCCCGAGGCCGAGGGTGAAGACGATCTCACTCAGGCTGCCGGTCAGCGGCACGATCCGGTCGGCGGAGGTGATCGTGGTCCGCTTCCCGTCCGCCGACGTCACGGTGACGGGCAGGCGGGGTGCGGGCGTGGTCGTCAGCGGCTCGATCCGGTCGGCGTCGGCGGCCGCGCCGGTTCCGGTGCCCGCCGCCTTCGCCGCCGGAGCCGCCGGCCCCCCGCAGCCGGCCAGCAGCAGAGCGGTCGCCAGGGATAGCGCGGCCGTGACGAGCGCGGTGCGCCGCCGCCCGGGTCTCCCGGTGTCCCGGCCCGGCGGGGCGAAGTCCTGCGAGAAGCGCACTGGGCACCGTCCTGTCGTTCTGCGGCGTGCAGTTGGGAGTGGAATGCGAGGAATGTGACGGAAGGAGTACCGGCACACAGTGTTCTTAGCTTAGGTTAGCCTTACCTTATCTTCTAGACCTCGGAGGGGTTCATGCCGCCGTTCAGACCTGCCCGCGCGCTCGTCGTCGCGCTTCTCGCGGTACTGCTGGGAGCCCTGCTCCCGGCCACCGCCGCGCAAGCGGCGAGCCGGACGGTGCAGGGCGGCCGGCTCGACTGGGGGATCAAGTCCTCCTTCCAGAGTTACGTCACGGGCCCCATCGCCCAGGGCAGTTGGAACCTGACCGGCGGCGCGGCCACGGTCGGCGGCAGCCAGTTCCGCTTCCACTCCGCCACCGGCTCCTACGACCCGGCGGGCGGCGCCCTCACCGCCGGCTTCTCGGGCGGTGTCCACTTCACAGGCCACCGGAAGCCCGACGGCTCCAACGAGCTGGACCTCACGATCAGCCGCCCGGCCGTCCGCATCCAGGGCGGCGCCGGCACCCTGTACGCGGACATGGTCAGCAAGGACCGGGGGACCGGCCGGGTCACTTCCGCCGCCCAGGTGCCCCTGGCCACGCTCGGCCTCTCCGGGATCGACATGCGGGGCGGCTCCACCCCCGTCGCCCTCAACAACGTCCCGGCGACGCTGACTTCGCAGGGCGCGCGGTCCTTCGCCGGCTACTACACGGCCGGTACGCCGCTGGACCGGGTCAGCCTCTCCGTGGACACCTCGGCCCCGGCCGGGAAGCCCGCCGCGTCCGAGCCCCCCGAGAAGCCCGCCGGCGCGAAGCCGAAGGAGCAGGCGGCGGGCCGGATCGAGGACGCCGCCGTGGACTGGGGCGTGCGCCGCACCTTCCGGGAGTACGTCACCGGCTCGATCGGCCAGGGCAAGTGGACCCTGGCCGGGGGCGCCCAGGACGGCGGAGCGCTCTTCCGCTTCCCGAAGGGGCAGGGCACGTACGACGCGAAGGCGCGGAACCTGACCGCCGCGTTCGCGGGGAGCGTCCGCTTCACCGGGGCGAACGGCCTCGATCTGACGCTCTCCCGGTTCACGGTGGGGCTGAAGGCGGGCCGGGGCACGCTCAGTGCCGACGTCCGGACCGGGGGCGACACCGTGAAGGCCGTGCCGCTCATCACCTTCACCGCCGGGGACTTCGCGCCGGAGAACGGCCTCGCGGTCCTCACCGAGGCCCCCGCGAAGCTGACCGCCGACGGCGCCAGGGCCTTCGGCTCCCTCTACAGGGCGGGCACCGCGATGGACCCCGTCTCGCTCGCCGTTGCCGTGGACGCGAAGGCGAAGCTGCCCGCCCTCCCCGACCTGGGCAGCGACCCGGCCCCCGCCGCGCAGCCGTCGGACACCCCCGGGCCGAGGACCACCGCCGCCACGGCGCCCGTGGCCTCGGTGACGGACGAGGGCTCATCGACCGGGCTGTACCTGACCCTCGGCGGCATCGCCGTGCTCGTCGCGGCGGCGGGCGGCGTGCTGTTCCTGGTGCGCCGCAACCGCTCCACGCCGGGCGCCCCCTCCTGACCCCGGACCTCCCCGTCCCCCCACGCACCACATTCCACCCGCTCCACCCCCGTCCCCGCCCACCCCCGTTGATTTCGTTCATCCCTGAGGAGACCCACCGACCATGGCAGCCACCCGCCGTCCCATAGCTCTCGCCGCAGCCGTCGCCACGGCCGCCGCCCTCGGCACAGCCTTCGCACTCCCGGCGTTCGCGGCCGGCCAGTCCGGCCGGACCGGCCAGGACGGTGCCACCGCGGCCGCCCCGGCCATGGAGCTGAAGGACGGCACGCTGGACTGGGGCTTCAAGGAGTCCTTCCGCAAGTACATCGGCGCCGCAGGCAAGATCACGGTCAAGGACGGTGCCACCCAGGCCGCGGGCAACGGTGTGTTCACCTTTGTCAACGGCAAGGGCACGTACGACATGACCACCCACGGCACCGACACCGCCTTCCAGGGCGGCGTCAACTTCTCCGCCCACGGCGGCGTCCTCGACATCACGCTCTCGGACGTCAAGCTGTCCACCGCCGGCAAGGGCGGTGCGATCACCGCCGACGTGGCGACCCCGCAGGGCACCCGGAACGACGTGGCGGTCGCGGACCTCGACCTGTCGGCCGTGAAGCCCGGTCAGGGCGCGGGCGGGGCGATGGTCTTCAAGGACATCCCCGCGAAGCTGACGAAGGCGGGCTCCGAGGCCTTCAACGGTCAGTATCAGGCGGGGGAGGTCCTGGACCCGGCCACGCTCACGGTGAAGGCGGTCGCGCCCCCGACGGGGAAGCCGACCGAGAAGCCCACCGAGCCGACCGGCAAGCCGACCGAGAAGCCCACCCAGCCCACCGACAAGCCGACCGTGCAGCCCACGGACAAGCCCACCACGCAGCCCACGCAGCCCACGCCGAAGCCCTCCCCGAGCGTCACGGCCACCGGCCGGCCGGCCACCGGCCAGGGAGCCGTCGTCGACGGCACCCTGAACTGGGGCGTGAAGGCCTCCTTCCGTTCATACGTCACCGGCCCCATCGCCCACGGCAAGGTCGAGACGACGGGCGGCGCGACCACGTCCGGTGACGGCTACCGGTTCCCCGACGCCACCGGGCACTTCGACGCCGCCGGGCAGAGCCTGAACGCCGGCTTCGACGGCAAGGTCCGCTTCCTGGGCCACCAGGAGGACGGGGCGTACACGCTCGACCTCTCGCTGAGCAACCTGGAGATCCAGGCCCGCGGGACCACGGGCAAGCTCATCGCCGACGTGTCCACCAAGGACCGCGGGACGAAGAAGGCCGCCACGTACACCGGACTCGCCGTCGCCGACCTGAAGCTGCCCGCCGGCGGACTCACCGCCAAGGACGGCGTGGTGACCCTCTCCGCCGTTCCGGCCACCCTCACCGCCGACGGCACCAAGGCCTTCGGCGGCATGTACCGGGCCGGTGAGCGGCTCGACGCGCTGACCGTCGCGGTCGCCCTGGACAAGAACGCCGAACTCCCGTCCGGAACGGGCTCAGCCGGCGGTTCCGCCAACGGGGGGCCGACCACCGGCGCCACCGTGGGCGGCGGCGGTACGGTCGGCGGCTCGGCCGCTCTGGCCTCCACCGGCTCCGACGTCCCGGCCGGCTCGCTGTTCGCCGCCTCGGGTCTCATCGTGGCGGCCGGCGCCGGCGCGGTCGTCGTGGCCCGCCGTCGCCGCACCGCCTGATCCGCGGCACCGCGCGACAGCACCGCCCGGGTAGCGGCCCTCTCGGAGGGCAGGCACCCGGGCGGTGCTTCAATGCGCACGTGAGCGACTACGACGTACCCGCCGGCATCGACGTACTTCGTGTGTTCTGCGGCCCCGACGGGCGGCACGGCAGCGCGCTCGGCGTCGTGCGCGAGGGGAGCGGCCACCCCGAGCCGGCCGCGCGCCAGGAACTGGCCCGGCGGCTCGGCTTCGGCGGGACCGTGTTCGTGGACGATCCGGAACGCGGTCACCTGGACATCTACGCCCCGGGCCTGCGGCTGCCGTTCGCCACGAACGCGCTCGTCGGCGCCGCCTGGCTGCTCGACCTGGAGGTCCTGGAGCCGGCGGTGGGGGAGGTGTTCGGCCGTCAGGACGGCGAGTTCAGCTGGATCACCGCCCGCCCCGAGTGGGTCCCGCCGCACACGCTGGAGCGGTACGGCTCGGCGGCCGAGGTCGAGGCGCTGCCTGCCCCGCCGCCAGGCGAGGGCCGGTTCTACGCCTGGGCGTGGGAGGACGAGGCGGCCGGCCGGGTCAGGGCGCGGGGATTCCCCCGCCGGGACGAGAAGACCGTTGAGGACGAGGCGACGGGTGCGGCCGCGCTGCTGCTCAGCACCCGACTGAACCGGGCCCTGAACATCAGGCAGGGCCGGGGCTCCCAGATCCTCACGGCCCCCGCGCCGGACGGCACGGTGGAGATCGGCGGCCGGGTCCTCCTCACGGCCCAGGGCTGACGGCAGAACGCGGCGCGCCGCCGGGCGCGCCGCGTTACGCGCCGAGGGGGAAGGCCTCCCCCAGCTCGCGGAACACCGCGGTGTTCAGCGCGAACGCCCGCTTGCACTCGTCCACGATCCGCCGCTTCTCCAGGTCGTCCGCGTTCACCGCGTCCAGCAGCTCGCGGTAACCCCGTTTGAACGAGGCGGGGTTGGAGATCCCCTCGAAGACGTAGAACCGCACTCCGTCGCCCTTGCGCTCGAAGCCCCAGGTGCGCTCCGCCTTGTCGCGGATGATCTGGCCGCCCGACAGGTCGCCCAGGTAGCGGGTGTAGTGGTGCGCTATGTAACCCGCGGGCCAGGTGCGGGCGCACTCGGCGACCCGGTCGGCGTACGCGGCGGTGGCCGGCAGCGGCTCCAGGCCCTCGCGCCAGTCCGCACCCCGCAGATGGGCCAGATCGCGCTCCAGCTCGGCGGTGCGCATCAGCTCGGGCTGGATGAACGGACCGGCGACCGGATCGCTGCGCAGCGCCTCGGCGCCGTCCTCCAGCGCCCGGTACACGAACCACAGCTGCTCGGTGTAGCGCGTGTACGCGTCCACGCCGAGGCGTCCGCCGAGCAGGTCGCTCATGAAGGTCGAGGTCTCCGCCTCGACGTGCTGCTCGTGCGACGCGGTGCGGATCAGCGTCGAGAAGGACGTGGCGGTGGCGGTTGCGTCCAAGGCGGGCCTCCGGGGACCGAGGGGGACGGGAAGTCCAGAAAGAACGGAGATATCGGCTCGCCGAGGCTGTGCGCCGCAGCGTGTGCCGATGGGTCGATCTTCCTACTTAGGCTTACCTAAGTCAACCGCTTCCCGACGACCTGTCGGTAAAAAATCCGGCGCATGGGAAACGGCCGCCCGGAAGGGGCGGCCGTTCAGCGATTCGGTAACCCGGCAAGGGGGGGCTACGGGAGCGTGAGGATCTCGGCCCCCGTCTCCGTCACCACCAGCGTGTGCTCGAACTGCGCGGTGCGCTTGCGGTCCTTGGTCACCACGGTCCAGCCGTCGTCCCACATGTCGTAGGTGTGGGTCCCGAGCGTCAGCATCGGCTCGATGGTGAACGTCATGCCGGGCTTCATCACCGTGGTGGCGTGCTCGCTGTCGTAGTGCGGGATGATCAGCCCGGAGTGGAACGAGGAGTTGATCCCGTGCCCGGTGAAGTCCCGCACCACCCCGTACCCGAAGCGCTTCGCGTACGACTCGATGACCCGCCCGATCACGTTCACCTGGCGGCCCGGCCGGACCGCCTTGATCGCCCGCTTCAGCGACTCCTCGGTGCGCTCCACGAGCAGCCGCGACTCCTCGTCCACGTCGCCGCAGAGGTAGGTGGCGTTGTTGTCGCCGTGCACCCCGTTGATGTACGCCGTCACGTCGAGGTTCACGATGTCGCCGTCGCGCAGCACCGTCGAGTCGGGGATGCCGTGGCAGATCACCTCGTTGAGCGAGGTGCAGAGCGACTTGGGGAAGCCCCGGTAGCCGAGCGTGGACGGATAGGCGCCGTGATCGCACATGAACTCGTGGGCGACCCGGTCGAGTTCGTCCGTCGTGACACCCGGGGCGATGAGCTTCGCGGCCTCACCCATCGCCTGCGCGGCGATCCGCCCCGCGACGCGCATGCGCTCGACGGTGTCGGCGTCCTGGACCTCCGGGCCGGTGTACGGCGTCGGAGCCGGCTTGCCGACATACTCGGGGCGCCGGATGTTTCCGGGCACGGAACGGACGGGAGTGATCTCCCCTGGTACAAGCAGCGACTGGCCAGACATGCCAGCGAGTGTAGGGCCTGCCATTCGGATCATGCCGGGCTCCCTGATCCGGCCTGATCCGAATGGCAGGCCCTGACCAGCCCGCATGGGGCAGCATGGCACCGAGGAAAGGAACCGACGATGGCCCTGTTCAAGAAGCGCACGGTCGGCAAGCCCGGCGAGTGGTACTACTGCCTGGAGCACAAGAAGGTCGAAGAGGGTCCCGACTGCCCCGCCAAGGACCGCTTCGGCCCGTACGGCTCCCGCCAGGAGGCCCAGCACGCCATGGAGACCGCGCAGGAGCGCAACCTGGAGTGGGAGACCGACCCCAAATGGCACGACCGCCAGGGGCCGGACGAGAACGCGAGCGGCTGAGAGCCCCTCGGTGCGGGGCCCGCGCCCCCGGGCTCAGCCCGCGGGCGCGGCCTCCAGGCCCTCCTCGCGCTGTGCGCGCCTGCGCAGCGCGTCCGCGTCCGTCTCCGAGTCGTAGGTGAGGAGCTTCGGCAGGGCCGCCGCCAGCAGCGCCACCGAGGCGATACAGGCCACCCCGCCGCTCCAGACGGCGGTACGGGTCCCCGTCCACCCCGCCATACCGCCGGCCCGCACCTGGCCCAGCTGCGGGCCGACGCTGTACGAGAGCACCTCGATGCCCGCGAGGCGGCCCCGCAGCGCCTCCGGGATCGTCTGGTTCCAGATCGTCGAACGGCCGAGCCCGCTGAGCATGTCGCCCGCGCCGGCCACCGCCAGGCACCCCAGCACCAGCCACACGTTGCCGAACCAGCCGGCCGCCGCGATGGCCAGCCCCCAGACGGCCGCGCCGAACACCACGAACAGCCCGTGCCTGCGCACCCGTGAGGTCCAGCCGCTGGTCAGGCCCAGCAGGAGGGAGCCGACCGAGCCGGCCGCGTACATCAGGCCCAGCGACCACTCCGCGTCCAGGTCGTCGGCGAGGAAC
Organism: Streptomyces sp. 840.1; assembly: GCF_003751445.1. NCBI lineage: Bacteria > Bacillati > Actinomycetota > Actinomycetes > Kitasatosporales > Streptomycetaceae > Streptomyces > Streptomyces sp. 840.1. The sequence goes on from NZ_RJUU01000001.1 coordinate 4,290,130, forward strand.
GGGAAGATCGTGTTCGGGAAGGCGAAGAACATCGCCGCCATGTCGATCGCGTACGTCCCCAGCAGCACCGGCCGGCTCCAGGCGTAGCGGGCGCCCTCCGCGATGCCGCGCAGCGACGGCTTCGTCCCCTTCTCGGCGGGCGGCGCGGGCGCGAGGCGGCGGCACAGGAACACGGACACGGTGAAGGTCGCCACCGTGATCGCGTACGCCGTGGCGTGCCCGGCATAGGCCACCACCAGGCCCGCGAGGGCCGGGCCCATGATCGCGCCGGCCTGCCAGCGCAACGAGTTCAGCGCGGCGGCGGCGCCCAGCTGGTCGTGCGGCACGATGCGGGCCATCAGCGAGTCCAGCGCGGGCCGCTGGAGCCCGGCGAGCGCGGAGACGCCGCCGGCCACCACGTAGAGCGGCCACAGCATCGGGTCGGGCAGGGCCGCGTTCACCAGGAGGACGAGCGCGAGCAGCCCGAGCCCCGCCTCGGTGGCCAGGATGACCTTACGGCGGTCGGCGGCATCGGCCAGCGCACCGCCGTAGAGGCCGAACACGACCAGCGGCACCAGTTCCACCGCGCCCATCGCGCCGACCGCGAGGGGCGAGCCGGTGAGGTGCTTGATCTGGAGCGGCAGCGCGATCAGCGCCATGGAACTGCCGAAGAAGGTGACGAGCCCCTGCACCCACAGCAGCCGGAAGTCCGCCGAGGACCGCCAGGGCGAGAGGTCGGGAAGAAGCGCGGAGAGCCTGGCGGCGAGCGAGGGACGGGAGGTCACGAAGGGTCATGGTCCGCCGGGACGGGCGCTCGGCGCAAACGCATTTCCGGGTTGCGGGACGGCCGCCCCGCAGGACCGCCCGCCCCGGCTCACCAGCGCGGCGGCGGGGGAGCCGTCAGCTGGTCGGCGAGCCGGGACAGCCGGTCGCGGAAGCGCCGCCGGCCACGCGGCACGGGCACGCTGTTCTCCCCGGCCGCCGCGCTCACCAGGTGCTGGACCGTGTCCAGGTCCACCTCGTCGCCGCCCGCCACGGACAGCGCCTCATGGGCCAGGCCCCGGACCTCCGGATCACCGTTGTCCAGCGAGAGCACCGTCGCACCCGCCCGCCGCGCGTCGTGCACCCGCTCCAGCAGGCCCTCGCCCGGCGACCGGGGTACCACCACGAGCAGCGTCTCGCCCCGGCCCGCCGCCTCGATCCGGCCCAGGCCGACGGCCAGCTGTGCAGGGTCCCCGGGCGCCACCCGGTGCCGGACCAGCGTGGGCGCCAGCTCGGGCAGCCCCGCCCAGGTGGACTCGTCGAGCAGATGGGCGGCCAGGTGCCACGGCTCGTACTCCTCGGTCCCCACCAGCAGCAGCCCGCCGCCGTGCGGGACGACGGACGAGCGCAGCGTCCCGGCGAACCGCCGGGTGGCGGCCGGCCACTCCGTCCCGGCGAGCACCTCACGCAGCAGCGCCACACGTACGGCATCCATGGCCGGGATCCTGCGGCACATCCCGGGGCCGGCGCGGGGGAACGGCCGCGGACCACCCGAACGGGGCCGGAAACGTGATCCGGATCGCGGTCGGCGGCGGGGCGGCCCTCCGCCGCCTGGAAGTACTGTCGGGGCCATGACTACGAATGACAGCGGCAGTGCGCCCAAGCCCCCCGCCAAGGACCCCTGGGACCTCCCCGACGTGTCCGGCCTGACCGTCGGCGTGCTCGGCGGCACCGGCCCGCAGGGCCGCGGACTGGCCTACCGGTTCGCCCGCGCCGGACAGCAGGTCGTCATCGGCTCCCGCGCGGCCGACCGCGCGCAGACCGCCGCCGAGGAGATCGGCCACGGCGTCCGGGGCGCGGACAACGCCGGCTGCGCCCGCGACAGCGACGTCGTGATCGTCGCCGTGCCGTGGGACGGGCACGCCAAGACCCTGGAGTCGCTGCGCGAGGAGCTCGCCGGGAAGCTCGTCATCGACTGCGTCAACCCGCTCGGCTTCGACAAGAAGGGCGCCTACGCGCTGAAGCCGCAGGAGGGCAGCGCCGCCGAACAGGCCGCCGCCCTGCTGCCGGACTCCCGGGTCACCGCCGCCTTCCACCACCTCTCGGCGGTGCTGCTCCAGGACGAGGCGATCGAGGAGATCGACACCGATGTGCTGGTGCTGGGCGAGGCCCGCGCCGACACCGACCTGGTCCAGGCGCTGGCCGGCCGGATTCCCGGGATGCGCGGCATTTTCGCGGGACGGTTGCGCAATGCCCACCAGGTCGAGTCGCTGGTCGCCAACCTGATCTCGGTCAACCGCCGCTACAAGGCACACGCGGGGCTGCGCACCACCGACGTGTGAGCCGCGCCGCCGCGCCCGCACCCCGCTCGGAGCGTTCCGGGGCATGGGGGACACTGGAGGGGACCGCGCACCACCCCCCGACAGGAGCCCTCCCCATGCCCCGCCTCGCTCTCTACGCCGCAGTCGTCTGCGTTCTCGCCGTCGTGGCTGCCGTGATCTCCTTCGTGCAGGGCAGCTGGCTCCTCGGGGTCCTCTGGGTGCTGCTGGTCGGCCTCTCGTCCAACATGGCCTGGTACTACCTGCGCCGCCGGCGCGCCACGCAGAGCGCGTAGGGCACGGGACAGCCCTTAGCCGTTCATCGAGCAGATGTCGTTCGGCGTCTGCCAGAACCGGTAGGCGTCCAGACCGCAGTACGTGTCGAAGTCGCTGACGCCGAGCGACCGCAGCAGCGCGTCGACCATGTCGAAGAACGCCGCGTTCACCCCCGGAACCCACAGCAGGGCGAAGACCGCGATCAGCCCGAACGGGGCGAACGGCTCCACCTGGCGGCGCACCGAGTGGGAGAGCCAGGGCTCGATCACCCCGTAGCCGTCCAGGCCCGGCACCGGCACGGAGTTCAGGATCGCCGCCGTCACCTGGAGCAGCGCCAGGAAGCCCAGCGCGTTGCGGAACGCGGCCGGCACACCGCTCAGCGCGTCCAGCCAGAACGGCGCCGTGCACACGATCGCGAACAGCACATTGGTCAGCGGGCCCGCCGCCGAGATCAGGCTGTGCCGCCAGCGGCCCCGGATCCGGCCGCGCTCGATGAAGACCGCACCGCCGGGCAGGCCGATCCCGCCCATGATCACGAACAGCACCGGCAGCACGATGCTCAGCAGGGCGTGCGTGTAGCGAAGGGGATTGAGCGTGAGGTACCCCTTGGCGCCGATGGAGATGTCACCGCTGTGCAGCGCGGTTCTGGCGTGGGCGTACTCGTGGAGGCAGAGCGACACGATCCAGGCCGCCGTGACGAAGAGGAACGTGGCGAAGCCCGGCTGATCCGCGAAGTCCGTCCACACCGCCCATCCGGACACCGCCGCGACGGCGGCGATCCCGAGGAAGACCGGGCTGATCCGCCGGTCCTTGCGCGCTGTTGCGGTGGTCATCGGCGGCTCCTGGTGGCTGCGGGAGAAACGGGCGCGGGCGGGCGGCGAGCCCGACCGTACAGGCGACACGGCCAAAACGTCTGGCATCCTGCCACTGGTTCCGTAAAGGGTGGGGGCATGACAGGCAGCACGGCGGGCGGCCCGCACGTACACGACCGGTCCGTGGTCTCGCTTCCGGCCCCGGTCACGGACAATGGGCGGGTGCGCTACAGCATCCTCGGGACCACCCAGGCACACCGCGACGACGGCACGGCCGTCGCCGTCGGCGGGGCGCGGCTGCGCGCCCTGCTCACCGTCCTCGCGCTGCGGGCCGGCCGCACGGTGCCCGCCGCCGTACTCGTCGACGAGGTGTGGGGCGGGGACCCGCCCGCCGACGCGCCGGGCGCCCTGCAGGCGCTCGTGGGCCGGCTCCGGCGGGCGCTCGGGCACGCGGCGGTCGCCTCGGCGGAGAACGGCTACCGGCTGGCCGCCGAACCGGACACCGTCGACCTGTACCGCTTCGAGCGCCTCGCGGGGGAGGGGGCACGGGCCCTGGAGGAGGGTGACCCGGCCAAGGCCGCGAGCGTCCTCGACGACGCGCTGGGCCTGTGGCGCGGCCAGGTGCTCGCCGATCTGCCCGACCGCCACGCCGAGGCGGCCCGCTGGACCGCCCGCCGGCTCGACGCCCGCCGCACCCGGCTCACCGCCTCGCTCGCCCTCGGCCGGGCCGAGCGGGTGCTGCCGGAACTGGCCGCGCTCTGCGGCGAGCACCCCCTCGACGAACCGCTCCAGGCGCTGCGGCTGCGCGCCCTGCGCGACGCCGGACGCACCGCCCAGGCGCTGGCCGCGTACGAGGAGGTGCGCACCGTGCTCGCCGACCGGCTCGGCACCGATCCCGGCGCCGAACTGAGGTCCCTGCACGCGGAGTTGCTCCGTGGGGAGCCGGAGCCGCCGCTCATACCCGCGGCTCCGGCCGGCCGCGCCGCAGCCTCCGGCCGCCGCGTTCCCGCCGCCCCGCCCGGCAACCTCCGGGCCAGGCTCACCAGCTTCGTCGGCCGGCAGAGCGATATCGAGACCCTGCGCGGCGACCTCTCCCGTGCCCGTCTGGTCACCCTGCTCGGCCCCGGCGGCGCGGGCAAGACCCGGCTCTCGCAGGAGGCCGCCGAATCCGTCGGTCCCGCCGCCTGGCCGGACGGGGTCTGGCTGGCGGAGCTGGCACCGGTCGAGGATCCCGAGTCGGTGCCGGAGGCCGTCCTCACCGCGCTCGGGGGCCGCGAGACCGTGCTGCGCGGTGCGGGCGCCGAGGAGCTCCGGGCCGTCGAGCGGGGCGGCGGGGGCGAGCCGCTGGTCCGGCTCACCGAACACCTCTCCGGGCGCCGCATGCTGCTGCTCCTGGACAACTGCGAGCACGTCATCGAGGCCGCGGCCGCCCTCGCCGACCACCTGCTGGCCCGCTGCCCCGAGCTCACCGTGCTCGCGACCAGCCGTGAACCCCTCGGTGTGCCGGGCGAGTTCGTCCGGCCCGTCGACCCGCTGCCCGAGCCGATGGCGCTGCGTCTGTTCGCGGACCGGGGCGCCGCCGCGCTGTCCGGGTTCCGGGTCGACGCGGACGAGCGGACGGCGGCGGCCACCGCCGAGATCTGCCGCCGCCTCGACGGGCTGCCGCTCGCCATCGAGCTGGCCGCCGCCCGGCTCCGGATGCTCACCCCGCGTCAGATCGCCGACCGGCTGGACGACCGCTTCCGCCTGCTGACCGGCGGCAGCCGGACCGTACTGCCGCGCCAGCAGACCCTGCGGGCCGTCGTCGACTGGTCCTGGGACCTGCTGGAAGAGGACGAACGCACCGCCCTGCGGCGGCTGTCGGTCTTCTCCGGCGGCTGGACCCTGGCTGCCGCCGAGGCGGTCTGCGCGGACCGGCCGGGCGACGCACAGGACGTCGCCGCCCTGCTCGGCTCGCTCGTCGACAAATCGCTCGTCGTCGCCGCGCCCGCCGCGGACGGCCGGATGCGCTACCGCCTCCTGGAGACCGTCGGCGAGTACGCGGCCGAACGGCTCGACGAGGCGGCGGAGCGTGCGTCCGTCGAACGCCGGCACCTGGTGTTCTTCCGGGAGCTGGCCCGTACCGCCGACCCCGGGCTCCGGGGCGCCGGACAGCAGGCCGCGATCGAGCAGTTCCAGAGCGAGTACGAGAACCTCCGCTCCGCCCTGCGGCACGCCGTCGCCGCACGGGACGAGCAGGAGGCGCTCTGCATGGTGCTCTCGCTCTCCTGGTACTGGCACATACGCGATCTGAGCACCGACGCCCTGCAGTGGTCCGGGGCCGCCGCGTCCCTCGGCCCCGACCCGTTCGCCCCTCCCGGCAGCCCCGCGCCCTCCCTCCACGAACGCTGCATCGACGCACCGCCACCGATGAGCCCCGAGCTGCTCCAGGAGGCACGGCGGCAGGTGGCGCTGGTCCAGCTGGTCAGCGTGGACGACGGGCTGGACGAGTGGACGAACGCCGACGGCCTGGCGCAGCTGCGCGTCATCGCGAGCACCTACCGGGCGGGCCAGCCGCAGACCTGCCGCTTCCCGGCATCGCTCTGGTTCTTCGCGGTGCTGGTCACCGGCGACATGGCCGCGCTGCGCGAGATGCTGGAGGAGACGGTCGCGGCCGCACGGCGACTCGGCTACGAGTGGGAGCTGGCCTCGGCGCTCCAGATGCGCGCCAACGTGCTGGCCAACCGGCTCGACTGGGCGGGCGAGGCCCGTGCCGACGCCGACGAGAGCCTGGAGATCTTCATCCGTCTCGGCGACGACTGGGGCGTGGCCGAGGCCCTCTCCTCGCGGGGCGAGGCCGACGAGAAGCGGGGCGATTTCGACCAGGCGGCCGAGGACTACCTGGCCGCGATCGGCTACGCGGAGAAGATCGGCGCCCGCGCCCAGGTCTCGGTGCTCCGCACCCGGTACGCCTCCGTCCTGACGGAGCTGGGCCGGGGCGCCGAGGGTGAGACCATCCTGCGCGGGGTGCTCCTGGAGACGTGGCACGTGGGGCACGGGGCCAAGTCCTTCGCCCGGCTCTTCCTGGCGATGTGGCTGGGCCGCTCCGGCCGGACCGTCGAGGCCCGCGCGCACCTCACCGCCCTGCGCGAGGAGTTCCGGGCGGATACGCAGGCGGTCTTCGACGCGTTCGTGGTGGGCGGTATGGCCTGGCTGGACAACATCGAGGGGCTGTACGCGGACGCCCTCGACCGGAGCCGGCATGCGCTGTCGCGGTCCGGCGACCCGCTGTCGCAGATGATGGCGCCGCACATGGCCGTCATCCACCTCGTCAGCGCCGCGCGGGCGCTGGGCGGCCTCGGCGGGGAGCGCCGGGGAGCCCTGGCGGCCCGGCTGCTGGCCACCTGCCGGGAGCTGCTGCCGAGCGGGCACATGCCGACGTCCATGGAGCGGGAGAACTACGACGCGGCCGAGGAGCTGGTCCGGGCCGCCCTCGGGGACGCCGGCTACGAGGCCGGGTACGACGAGGGCGGCGGCCTCTCCCTTGAGGAGGCCACCGCCCTCGTCGAGGCGTACCGGGACTGAGCGCCGGCCGCCCTGCCGTCAGGACTTCTTGCGGAACTTGGAGACCGCGATCGGGGCCATCACCGCGGTGATGACCACGGTCCAGCCGAGCGTCAGCCAGACCGAGTGGCCGACCGGGGTGCCCATCATCAGGGCGCGGGCCGAGTCGGCCAGGTTGGACAGCGGGTTGTAGTCGGTGAACGACTGGAGCCAGCCGGGCATCGTCGTGGGCGGGGCGAAGATGGAGGAGCCGAACTGGAGCGGCATCATGACGAGCATCCCCATTCCCTGGACGGCCTGGGTCGTCTTCAGGCTCAGTCCGAGCAGGATGAAGATCCACATGATGGCGGCGCCGAACGCGGCCGCCAGTCCGATCGCGCCGATCAGTCCGAGCACCGAGCCGTGCAGCTGCATGCCGAGCGCGAAGCCCATGCCCAGCAGGATCAGCGTGGCGACCATCATCCGGCCGAGTTCGACCACGATCTTGGCGATGAGCACCGAGGAACGGGCGATCGGCATCGTGCGGAACCGGTCCATGACCCCCTTGCGGAAGTCGTCGTTGACACCGGAGCCGACGGCCATGGCGATGTTCATGCCCATCATCGCCATCAGACCGGGGATCAGGTAGTTCAGGTACTCCTGCCGGCCGCCGCCCATGCTGCTGCCGACGGAACCGCCGAAGACGTACACGAACAGCAGGACGAAGATCACCGGCATCAGGAGCGCGTCGAACATCGACTCCGGATCCTTCTTGATCTGGAGCAGGTTGCGCCGCACCAGCGCCCCGATGTGCCGCAGGTTGTTCCGCAGGCCTATGCCGCCCTCGTCGTGGACAGCGGTGGCCGGAGCGGCGGGTGTCGTGCCGGTGGGGGCGGGCGTCAGAGTCGTCGTGCTCATGCCGCGACCTCCTGGGGAGTCGTGTCGGTGACGGAGGCCTTGCCGCCGGTGATGGCGAGGAACACCTCGTCCAGGCTGGGCAGCGCGGTGGCGACGTGCGCCAGCGAGAAGCCCCGGGTGCCGAGCAGGCCGATGACGGCGGTGAGCTGCTCGTCGCTGAGGATCGGTACGTACAGCAGTCCCTCGTCCGGGACCGCCTGCGCGCCCGCGACCCCGTCGAGACCGGCCTCGCGCAGGGCCTGTGCCATCGCCGCCAGTTCGGCGGGGTCGGAGGGGCGGATCTGCAGGGTGCGGCCGCCGACCTTGGCCTTCAGCTCGTCGACACCGCCGCGGGCGATGATCCTGCCCTTGTCGATGACGGTGAGCTCGCTGGCGAGCTGCTCGGCCTCTTCCATGTACTGGGTGGTGAGCAGCACGGTCGCCCCCTCCGCGACCATCCGCTGCACCTCGTCCCAGACCTCGTTACGGGTGCGGGGGTCGAGCCCCGTCGTCGGCTCGTCCAGGTACAGCACGGCCGGGCTGCCGATCATGGAGGCGGCCAGGTCCAGCCGGCGGCGCATTCCGCCGGAGTAGTCCATCGCGGCCTTCTTCGCCGCGTCGGTGAGCGAGAAGCGCTCCAGCAGCTCGTCGGCGCGGGAGCGGGCCTTCTTGCGCGGCAGGTCGAGCAGCCGCCCGATCATGTAGAGGTTCTCCCAGCCGGAGAGCTTCTCGTCGACCGAGGCGTACTGCCCGGTCAGTCCGATGGTGCGGCGCAGCGCGCGGGGCTGCTTCACCACGTCGTGGCCCGCCACCACCGCGTGTCCGGCGTCGGGAAGGATGAGGGTGGACAGGACTCGCACGAGGGTGGTCTTGCCGGCTCCGTTGGGGCCGAGTACTCCGAGGACGGTGCCCTCGCGCACATCGAGGTCCACGCCGTCCAGAGCTTTGGTCGAGCCGTAGTGCTTGACCAGTCCCCGTACCTCGACGGCGTTCCCGCCGTTCCTGGGGTTCTTGTCGATTCGCGTCATGTCCACTATCAGAGCAGCCGCCACCGACAACCCGCCGACAGGCCGCCGACAGCAGTGCGACAGCCCGCCGATGGGGGAAGTCGGCGGGCTGTCGGTGGTGCCGGCGGTGGTCGTCCGGCCGGGACGGGCCCGGTCAGTGGAAGGTGTGCTCCGGCGCCGGGAAGGTGCCGCCCACGACCTCGTCCGCGTACGCCTTGGCGGCGTCACCGAGGATCTGGCGCAGGTCGGCGTACTGCTTGGTGAAGCGCGGCACCTTGCCGCCGGTCAGCCCGACCATGTCGGTGTAGACCAGCACCTGGGCGTCGGTGTCCGGACCGGCGCCGATGCCGACGGTCGGGATGTGCAGGGTGCGGGTGACCTCGGCGGCCAGTTCGGCCGGTACGAGCTCCAGGACGACGGCGAACGCGCCCGCGTCCTGCACGGCCTTGGCGTCGCGCAGCATCTGCTGGGCGGCCTCCTCGCCGCGGCCCTGCACCCGGTAGCCCATCGCGTTGACGGACTGCGGGGTCAGGCCGATGTGGGCCATGACCGGGATGCCGGCGTCGACCAGGAGCTTGATCTGCTCGTGGCTGCGCTCGCCGCCCTCCAGCTTGACCGCGCCGACCCCGGACTCCTTGACCAGCCGGGTGGCGTTGCGAAGGGCCTGGACAGGGCCCTCCTGGTAGGCCCCGAAGGGCAGGTCGGCGACGACGAGGGCGCGCTTGGTGCCCCGTACGACGGCGGCGGAGAGGATGGCGATCTCGTCCATCGTGACGGGCACGGTGGTCTCGTAGCCGAGGTGACAGTTGCCCATCGAGTCACCGACGAGCATGACCGGGATGCCGGCCTCGTCGAAGACGGACGCGGTCATCGCGTCGTAGGCGGTGAGCATGGGCCACTTCTCGCCGCGCTCCGTGGCGGCGGCGATGTCGTGGACGGTGATGCGGCGGTTGCTCTTTCCTCCGTACAGCGCCTTGCTGCTGTCGGCGGGAGCACCCGCGGGGGGTGTGGCGGACTGGTTGTGCGCAGCCTGAAGCGACATTGCCAACGGCTCCTTCGTCATCTCGAGGCGCCCTGACGGCGTCCCCGGATCCCTTCCATGGTGGCATCCCGGAGCCCGTCACGGGAAGTGGGCCCGCACACGTCCCCCGGACGGCGGCAGTACGAGGGCGGCGGGGCGCCGGATATCGCCCGGTCCCGCCGGTAAAGACTCTCCAATACGAGACGGTCTCGTATCGAAATGAGGTTAGGCTCTCGTCCATGTCCATACCGTCCGGCGCTCCCGCCGTCGTGCCCCAGGTCCCGGAGGCGGTCCACCGCCGCCGCTGGGCGATCCTCGTCGTCCTGATGTTCAGCCTGCTCATCGTGGTGCTGGACAACTCGATCCTCAACGTCGCCGTCAAGACGATCGCTTCCCCCGCACCTACCGGGCTGGGGGCCACCCAGAGCGAGCTGGAGTGGGCGATCAACTCCTACACCCTCGTCTTCGCCGGACTGCTCTTCACCGCAGGCCTGCTCGGCGACCGCGTCGGGCGCAAGAAGGTGCTGCTCCTGGGCATCGTGCTCTTCGGCATCGGCTCGGCCTTCGCCGCCATGTCCGGCTCGCCCGGCGAACTCATCACCTGGCGCGCCGTGATGGGCTTCGGCGCCGCCTTCGTGATGCCGGCCACCCTCGCCGTCCTGATGAACGTCTTCGAGCGCGACGAGCAGCCCAAGGCCATCGGCATCTGGGCGGGCAGCGTCGGCCTCGGCATCGCGATCGGCCCGATCACCGGCGGACTGCTCCTCGAACACTTCTGGTGGGGCTCGATCTTCCTGGTCAACGTGCCCGTCGTGGTCATCGCGCTGATCGCGATGCTGATCCTCGTACCGGACTCCAGGGACCCGAAGCCGGGCCGCCTCGACCCGATCGGTGTGGTGCTCTCCATCATCGGCCTGGTGCTGCTGGTGTACGGGATCATCCGGGGCGGCGAGCTGGCCGACTTCACCGACGTCTCGGTACTCCTGCCGGTCATCGGCGGCCTCGTCGTCCTGGTGGGGTTCGTCCTCCACGAGAAGCGCAGCGCCAGCCCGGCCATCGACGTCACGTACTTCAGGAAGCCGGCCTTCTCCGCCGCCGTCGCCGCCATCGCGCTGGTCTTCTTCGCGCTGATGGGCGTGACGTTCTTCTCTGCCTTCTACATGCAGAGCGTGCGGGGCTGGAGCGCCCTGCAGTCCGGGCTGCTGATCCTGCCGCTGGCCATCGCCCAGATGGTCTTCGCGCCCAGGGCCCGGCTGGTGGTCGCGCGGTTCGGCGCCCGTGCCGTGTGCACCGTCGGCATGCTGATGGTCGCGGTCGGTCTCGCGGCGTTCGCGCTGTTCGACGCCGACACCCCCGTCTGGCTGATGTGTGTGGTCTTCTTCGTGCAGGGCACCGGCATGGCCCATGTAATGCCGCCGGTCACCGTCGCCGTCATGCAGGCCCTGCCGCGCGAGAAGGCCGGCTCCGGCTCGGCCGTCAACAACACGTTCCGGCAGGTCGGCGGCGCGCTCGGGATCGCCGTGCTCGGATCGGTGCTGTCCGCCGTCTACCGGAGCGACATCGAGGGCCACCTCGGGGCGCTCCCGGCCGCCGCCAGGGACACCGCGGCGGAGTCGATCGAGGCGACGCTCGGCATCGCGGAGAAGATGGGGCCCAAGGGCGCCCCGCTCGTCGCCGCCGCGAACGACGCCTTCCTCGGCGCCATGCACGTCACGGCCATCAGCTCGGCCCTCGTCGCCCTGCTCGGAGCGATCGTGGTCGCCCTGTTCCTGCCCGGCAGGGCGCCCGCCGCGCGGACGCCCGCCCCGGGCGGAGGCCAGGACGATCAGGCGGTGCGCGCGCCCGCGGCACGGTGACGCCGGCGGTCCGGTTCCGACGGGATGCCGGCGGGACCGGACCGGTCGGGGAGAATCGGGGGCGGCGAAAGGTGGTTTCACGTGCAGGACCAGGCACCGGACCGGACCGAGCGGGCTCCGGACGAGCGCGACCGCGGCCCCGGCGACGATCAGGAGCCCCGCCGCGGCCGTCCGCGCAGCGCGGCGGCCGAGCGGGCCATCCTGGACGCCGTCGTCGAACTGCTGGAGGCCGGCGAACCCCTGGCCGGCCTGTCCATCGAGCGGATCGCCCGCACCGCCGGGGTCGGCAAGGCCACCATCTACCGGCGCTGGGCCGACAAGGAAGCCCTCTTCGTCGACGTCCTGCGTGACATCGAGCCCCCGGAGCCCGAGGTCTCGGGCACCGCCGGCCTCGGCGATCTGCGCGTCATGCTGGAGTCGATGCGCACGCGCGGGCTGGCCCAGCGCTCCTCCGTACTGCTGCACAACGTCTTCGCCCAGATGAAGAGCCACCCCCGGCTCTGGGCCGAGTACCAGGCCACCGTGATCGCCCCGCGCCGGGTCGCCATGCGCGCGGCCGTCCGGCGGGCCGTCGAGGCCGGTGAACTGCGCGACGACACGGACGTGGAGCTGATCGACGACCTGTTCACCGGCCCCATGCTCGTACGCACCATCCACCGGCCGGACGCGCCGCTGCCCGAGGACCTCACCGACCGCATCATCGGGCTGCTCGTCGACGGCATCGGAGCACGCCCGCCCGGCACCGGATCCGGCGGAGCCGCCCGTCGTGGCTGACGCGCCCGGCCCCCCGCGCATGTGATCGTTCTGTCACAAGCCCCCACAGACCGCCTCCGGCCGGAACCCGCCGTGCCCGCTCGTTCGTCCTGGTGGCAGTACGGCCGTCGTCGACGGCTCGGATCGCGTCGCTCATCGCCTAGGGTCGTTGGCGCGGCGATGTGTACGGCAAGGCAGTGAGGACAGCGCGATGGTGCAGGCGTACAGGGCGGACACCGGGAACGGCGGCGGAGGACCGCAGCCCTCCGGATCCCGTTTCCGGGACCTGCGCGACAGACTGGCCCGGGACCCGGGCATCTGGCGGCGCGGGACGGTCCTGGCCGGGTGCTCGGTCCTGCTGACCCTCGTGATGCTGCTGCACGCCCAGATCCCGAACACCATCGGCAACCTCGGCAGCCTCACCGAGACCTTCCTGCCCTGGATCGCCGTCTTCGTACCGGTGCTGCTCGTCCTGGGCCTGGTGCGGCGCTCCGCCACCGCGCTGATCGCGCTGCTGCTGCCCGTCATCGTCTGGTTCAACGTGTTCGGCGGTCTGCTCACCGACAAGTCGGGCGGCGCCGGCGACCTCACCGTCGCCACCCACAACGTCAACGCGGACAACGCCGACCCCGCCGGCACCGCCCAGCAGGTCGCGGGCTCCGGGGCCGACGTCATCGCCCTCCAGGAGCTGCCCGCCGGTCAGGTGAAGACCTACGAGGCGGCGCTCGACGGCCGCTTCCCGTACCACTCGGTGCAGGGGACCGTCGGCCTCTGGAGCAAGTACCCGATCAGCGACACCCGCCCGGTGGACATCAGGATGGGCTGGGTCCGCGCCATGCGGACCACCGTCGCCACCCCCGAGGGCAAGGTCGGCTTCGTCGTCGCGCACCTGCCCTCGGTACGGGTCAAGCTGCACGCCGGGTTCACCGCGAACCAGCGCGACCAGAGCGCGGACGCCCTCGGTGAGGCCATCGCCGACGAGGGGCTCGACCGGGTCGTCCTGCTCGGCGACCTCAACGGCACCATGAACGACCGCTCGCTCAACGCGGTCACCTCCCAGATGCGCTCCACCCAGGGCGCGGCCGGCAACGGCTTCGGATTCAGCTGGCCCGCGTCGTTCCCGATGGCCCGGATCGACCAGATCATGGTGAAGGGCGTCGACCCCGTGTCGTCCTGGACGCTCCCCGCCACGGACAGCGACCACCTCCCGATCGCCGCCCGCGTCAAGCTCTGACGTCGCCCGAGCCAGGCACTGACGTCACGGTCCGTTTACCTCCCGGCATAAACCATCTGAGAGTATTTGTTCCGATCAGGGACCGAGGCCGACCGGCGATGGAGCCGGTCAGCCGCTGTGCGCTCCGGCCCCCACGCCCGGCAGCGCCGCCATGCCCCGGCTCCCTCCTGCGCCTCGTGGCGCGGCCGGCCCACGCCGCCGCCCCGCGCGGGGCCTCCCTGCGGAAAGGTCTCTCCTCATGCCTCTGGCTCTGCTCGCACTCGCGGTGAGCGCCTTCGGCATCGGTACCACGGAGTTCGTGATGATGGGCCTGCTGCCCGATGTCGCGGACGATCTCGGCACCTCCGTCCCCACGGCGGGCTACCTCGTCTCGGCCTATGCGATCGGCGTGGTGCTCGGCGCCCCGCTGCTCACCGCCCTCGGCTCCCGCATTCCGCGCAAGCGGATGCTCCTGCTGCTGATGGCGCTCTTCACCGTCGGCAACCTCGCCTCCGCGCTCGCCCCCGGCTTCGGCTGGCTGATCGCGGGCCGTGTGCTGGCCGGGCTGCCGCACGGCGCGTTCTTCGGCGTCGGCGCGGTCGTCGCCGCCCGGCTGGTGGCCGACGGGCGCCAGGCGCGGGCCGTTGCGACGATGTTCCTCGGCCTGACCGTCGCCAACATCGTCGGAGTGCCCGCCGCCACCCTGCTCGGCCAGCACCTCGGCTGGCGGGCCACGTTCCTGGTCGTCGCGGTGATCGGCCTGTGCGCGATGGCCGCGCTCGCCCGGCTCGTCCCGAAGATCCCGGTGGAGGCCCACCGCAGCGTCCGCCACGAGGTGCGCGCCATGGGCAACAGGCAGGTGCTGCTCGGACTGCTCACCGCCGTCTTCGGCTTCGCCGGGGTCTTCGCCGTGTACTCCTACCTCTCGGCGATGACGACGGAGGCGATGGGCTTCGGGGAGTCCTCGGTGACCCTGGTGCTGGCGCTCTTCGGCATCGGCATGACGCTGGGCGCGCTCGCTGCGGGCCCGCTCACGGACCGGGCGCTGCGTCCCACGCTGTACGGATCGCTGGGCGCGCTCGCGGTGGTCCTGGTCGTCTTCCCGTTCGCCGCCCATGTGCAGTGGGCCGCGCTGGTGATGGTGGTGCTGCTGGGCGGGGTCGGGTTCATGACGACGACGCCGCTGCAGATGCTCGTCATGAACAAGGCGAAGGACGCCCCGACGCTCGCGTCCGCCTCCAACCACTCCGCGTTCAACCTGGCCAACGCGGGCGGCGCCTGGCTGGGCGGCGTGGCCATCGCGGCGGGCTGGGGCTGGACGTCCCCGGCCCTGGTCGGCGCGGTCCTGGCCGTGGCCGGCCTCGCGGTGGCGGTCACGGCGGGCGTACTGGACCGGGACCGCACCCCGTCGAGGGTGGTGGCACGCGCGACGGACATGGCCGAACGGAGCCCGGCCACCTCAAGCGCGTCCGGCGAGTGAGGACACCGGAGCCGAAGCAGATCGAGCCCGTCCGGCGAGTGAGGACAACCCCTCGGCCGGACGGGCCCGCAGCCACCCGTACCCCCGGCGTCAGCCGGACTCGCGCCACCGGTTCGTGATCGGCAGCCGCCGGTCCTTGCCGAAGCCCTTGGGCGAGATCTTCGTGCCCGGCGGGTACTGCCGCCGCTTGTACTCGGCGGTGTCCACCATCCGCAGCGTCTTCGCCACCAGCGCCGGATCGAACCCGGCCGCGACGATCGCGTCGAGCCCCTGGTCCCGGTCGACGTACATCTCCAGGATGCGGTCCAGCACGTCGTAGTCGGGCAGCGAGTCCGTGTCGACCTGACCCGGGCGCAGCTCCGCGCTCGGCGGCTTGGTGATGGAGGCCTCCGGGATCGGCGGGGTCTGTCCGCGCTCCTCGGCGGCCCGGTTGCGCCACTTCGCCAGCCGGAAGATCGACGTCTTGTAGACGTCCTTGATCGGCCCGTACGCACCGACGGAGTCGCCGTACAGCGTCGAGTAGCCGACCGCCAGCTCCGACTTGTTGCCCGGCGCCAGGACGATCTGGCCCTCCTGGTTGGAGACGGCCATCAGCATCGTGCCGCGCAGCCGCGACTGGAGGTTCTCCTCCGCGAGACCGGTGAGCCCCAGCGAGCCCATGTACGCGTCGAACATCGGCTCGATCGGTACGGTCCGGAAGTTCAGCCCGGTGCGCCGCGCCAGCTCGGCCGCGTCGCCCTTGGAGTGGTCCGAGGAGTACTTCGACGGCATCGAGATGCCGTAGACGTTCTGCGCCCCGAGCGCGTCGCAGGCGATGGCGGCGACCAGCGCGGAGTCGATCCCGCCGGAGAGCCCGATCAGCACACTGCTGAAGCCGTTCTTCGCCGCGTACGCGCGCAGGCCCACCACGAGCGCCGAGTACAACTCCTCGTCGTCGTCGAGCCGGTCCGCGTACCCGCCGGCCAGTTCCGCCTCGTACGGCGGCAGCGGCTTCTCGGAGAGCACCACGTGGTCGATGCGCAGCCCGTCGTTCACCACGCCCGACGGCGCGTCGGCCGGGGCGGCCGGCAGGTCGAGGTCGATGATGACGCTGCCCTCGGCGAACTGCGGCGCACGGGCGATGACCTCGCCCCGCTTGTCGACGACGATCGAGTCGCCGTCGAAGACCAGCTCGTCCTGGCCGCCGATCATCGCCAGGTAGGCCGTCGTGCAGCCGGCCTCCTCGGCCCGCTTGCGGACCAGTTCGAGCCGGGTGTCGTCCTTGTCCCGCTCGTAGGGCGAGGCGTTGATCGAGAGCAGCAGCCCGGCCCCGGCGGCCCGCGCGGCCGGCACCCGGCCGCCGTCCTGCCAGAGGTCCTCGCAGATGGCGAGCGCGACGTCGATGCCGTGCACCCGTACGACGGGCATCGAGTCGCCCGGTACGAAGTACCGGAACTCGTCGAAGACGCCGTAGTTGGGCAGGTGGTGCTTGGCGAAGTTCAGCGCGATCCCGCCGCGGTGCAGCACCGCGGCGGCGTTGCGCGGGGACCCGGCGGGCTGCCCGTAGCGCGGCGCGGCGAACTCGGAGCGGTCGAGGTATCCGACGACGACCGGCAGTTCCCCGAAGCCCTCCTCGTCGAGGCGGGCGGCGAGCGCACGCAGCGCGTCCCGCGACGCCTCGACGAAGGACGACCGCAGGGCCAGGTCCTCGACGGGGTAACCGGTCAGCACCATCTCGGGGAACGCCACCAGGTGGGCGCCCTGCTCGGCGGCGTGCCGGGTCCAGTGGAGGATCGCCTCGGCGTTGCCGGCGAGGTCACCGACGGTCGAGTCGATCTGATTCAGTGCGAGGCGTAGTTGAGGCACGCCGCCCAGTGTAATCGTCTGACTGACGCGATGTCCTGGCGGGCCGCGCGAAAAGCCGTGCGGCCCGCCGGGGAGCCGGTCAGCCCCGGTAGCCGAGGACCGTCATCATGCCCGCCTCCGCGTGGTACAGGTTGTGGCAGTGCAGCATCCACAGCCCGGGGTTGCTTGCGTCGAAGTCGACCGTGAGCGTCTGCCGGGGCAGCACGATCGCGGTGTCCTTACGGGCCCCGGACGCGTTCCCGGCCAGCGCGAAGGTGTGCCCGTGCAGATGGACCGGGTGCCACATCGAGGTCGCGTTGCGCAACTCCATCCGCACCCGCTCCCCGGCCTGCACCGGATGGCGCCGATCGGCGCTGTACGGCTTCCCGTCGAAGGCCCAGTCGTACGCGGCCATGGAGCCGGTCAGCCGGATCCGCACCGTCCGGTCGGGCGTCCGGCCGGGCAGCGCCACGGACGCGTCCGGAACGAGCCGGTCGGCGGTGACCAGCGAGCCGTCCAGCTCCTTGGGCCGCACGGCGGCGCCGGGCGCCGCCCCGCCCCCGGTCCGCAGCAGCGCCAGCGCGGAGGCCTTCTTGCCCTCGGCCAGCGCGGTCAGCGGGAACACCCCGTCCCCGGCGGTCACCAGCACGTCGTACCGCTCGCCCATGCCGAGCAGCAGGGCGTCCGTCGTGGTGTGCCGGACCGGGAAGCCGTCGGTGTGCGTGACCGTCATCCGGTGGCCGCCGAGCGCGATACGGAAGGCGGTGTCACCGCCGGCGTTGATGATCCGCAGCCGGATCCGGTCGCCGGGCCGGGCGCTGAGGGAGGCCGGGTCCTGCGGGGTGCGGCCGTTGATCAGGTAGTACGGGTAGCCGACGTCGCCCGCGTCGCCGCCCAGCAGTTCGCTGGTGGCGCCCATGAGCATGCGCGAGGGCCCGGTCCCGGTGCCCGCAGAGGGCGACGCGCCCATGGCGTGCCCGCTGTGCCCGCTGCCCTTGGTGAGTTCCTGGAGCACCGCGTCCGGGGTGGAGCCGTCCACCCCGTCGAGCCAGTCGTCCAGGACGACGACCCACTCCTTGTCGTACGACAGCGGCTCCTTCGGGTCATCGACGATCAGCGGCGCGTACAGCCCGCGGTCCAGCTGGACGCCGGAGTGCGGGTGGAACCAGTACGTGCCGGGGTCCGGCACCGCGAACCGGTAGGTGAAGTCCTTGCCGGGCTCGATGGCCCGCTGGGTCAGCCCGGGGACCCCGTCCATGTCGTTGCGCAGGGCGAGCCCGTGCCAGTGCATCGAGGTCGGCTGCGGGAGGTGGTTGGCGAGGGTGAGGGCGAGCGTGTCACCGGCGGTGACCCGCACCTCCTTGCCGGGCAGCCGGTCCCCGTACGCCCAGGTGCTGACGGTGTGCCCGCCGCCCAGGTCGAGCCGGGACGGGGTGGCGGTCAGGGAGACCTCGCGGACGGGTCCGGAACCCCGCCGCTTCTCGGCCGCCGCGACCTCGGGGCCGTCGGGGGACACGTATCCCGAGGGGGCCGCCGTGCCGGAGGGCCCGGCGTCGTCCATGGCGGAGTGGTTCATGCCGGAGTGGCCGGTGCTCGTGCCGCCGTCGGAGCAGGCGGCGAGGGCTCCGGTACCGGCGAGGGCGAGCGATGCGCCGAGTACGGCGCGTCGGGTGTGCTGAGCGGGCATGGCTGAGTGCACCTCAAGGTGTGGTCGGTGTGGTGAAGGGCGGACGGGGCGCGGTCTGCCCCGGACGGGGGCGCGGGCGCGCCTATATCCGCAGTACCGACAGAGAGGTGAGGAGGGCCTTGCGCGGCCGTGGTGGGGGAGGGGGCCGGGGCAGCCGCGGCGAACGCGCCCCGGCGGCCCCCGGCACACCGTTCGCGGGCCGCCGCGCCGCCATGAGCGCGGTGAGCAGGGCGAGGCCCCAGACCGTGAGCACGGCGAGGCAGACGGCCATCGGGTCCATACCGCGCATCGGCGCCGGACGGACGGGGTGCCGGATGCCGGGGTGAGCGGCCTCGGCGACCTGGGTGACCTGCCCGGCCGCCGGGCCGGGTGCGGTCATCGAGTGTGCGGCGGCCATCGGGGCGGCGCCGCCACCCGGCCCGCCGTGTTCCGCCGGGTGCCCGACGGTGTGCATGGTGAAGATCCCGAAGAGCAGCGCGGCGAACAGCAGCAACTGCCCGTACCTCGCACTCCTCGTCCCGAACATGCCGGCCACCTTACCCCTACCGGGTATATGAACGACGGTGGCCCGCCACCCCGCGCGCGGCGGAGGGCGGGCCGCCGGGCCGTCAGGCCGTACGCGGTGCCGGTCAGTTGCGGGAGTAGACCTTCTCCGCCCAGCCGGCGATCTGGTCGTCGGAGAGGTGCTGCGCCAGATCGGCCTCGCTGATCATGCCGATCAGCCGCTTGTTCTCGACGACGGGGAGCCGCCGGATCCGGTGGTCCTGCATCTCCTGCAGCACGTCCTCCACCTCCGCGCCCGCGTCGATCCAGCGCGGTGTGCCCTGCGCGAGGTCGCCCGCGGTCACCTTCGACGGATCCTTGCCCATCGCCACGCAGTCGACCACGATGTCGCGGTCCGTGAGGATGCCGATCATCCGGTCCTTGTCGCCCTCGGCCGAGATGGGCAGCGCGCCGACCTTGTGCTCACGCATCAGCTGCGCGGCGCGGTCGAGGGTCTCGTGCGCCGGGATCCAGGTGACGCCGGTGTGCATGATTTCCTTGGCAGTGGTCATGGGCGTTTTCCTCCCGCGTGCCGGTGGGCACAGCTCTACGACCCCGAGCGAACCCATCGTCGTGGGCCCGTTCGGGGTACGCGAGCGCTGTCACCCATTCGGGTGCACCTGCGGTACGCGGGGAACTCTCAGCCGTGGTCCCTCGGCTTCGCTCCACGCTCGGCGAGCAGGTCGGCCATCGCGTCCAGCTCGGACTGCTGGGCCTCGACCATGCCCTGGGCCAGCCGCTTCTCCACCTTGACGGTGCACAGGTCCGCGCAGCCGCGGGCCATGTCGATGCCGCCCTTGTGGTGGTCGGTCATCAGCTGGAGATACAGGACCTCGGCCTGCTTGCCACTGGCCTCGCGGAGCCGGCCGAGCTCGGTGCGGGTGGCCATGCCGGGCATCAGGGACCCGTCGTGGGCCCGATAGGCGCCCCCGTCCATGCCAGGCATCCCCGCCATGTCGTGGCCCTCATGTCCGCTCTGTCCACCACCGGCCATCCAGGCCATCGGCTCCTGCCCGGCGGCCACCTTGGGCAGCTCCCACAGATCCAGCCAGCCGAGCAGCATGCCCCGCTGGTTGGCCTGGGTGTTGGCGATGTCGTACGCGAGCCGGCGCACGTCCTCGTCCCGCGTGCGGTCCCGCACGATGAAGGACATCTCCACGGCCTGCTGGTGGTGGACCGCCATGTCGCGGGCGAAGCCGGCGTCCGCCGACTCCGCGCCGGGCGTGCGCTGGGCGGCCCCGGAGGCGCTCGGGTGGTGGCCGGCCCCGTCGTCCCGCGCGGAGGCCACCGTCGCGGCCCCCGCGAACAGCACCGCGAGCGCCACGGCGGAACCGGCCACCCAGCGGGTGCGCCGGGTGCGCTCCGTAACCGTCATTCGGCCCCCCGCCCGCCGGTGCACGCGGCACCGGGCTCGGGGGTCTGCGGCCCCTGCACGTACTTGGTGAAGAACTGCGCCACCCTGGGGTCACCGGCGCCGTCCACCGTGAGCTGCTTGCCCCAGGCACTCAGCATGATCGTGCCGGCCTGGTCCTTGTACGGGCTCATCAGCGAGTACGGGGTCTTCGAGACCCGGTCCGCCAGCTGGGCCACGTCGGCGGCCGGGGCCTTGTCCGTGTACGTCACCCACACCGAACCGTGCTCCAGCGCGTGCACGGCGTTCATGTCGGGGACCGGCTCCTTGTATACCTCGCCGTCGCAGTTCATCCAGACGGGGTCGTGGTCACCCCCGACCGGGGGCTTCATCGGGTACGTCACGGGCTTGGTGACGTGGTTGCGGGTCAGCTTCTTCGCGTCCCACGTCTTCTCGCCCTCGATCGCGCCGCCGCCCGCGTCCTTCCCCTCCGTCCCGGGCTGCTCCGAGGCCTTCGCGTCCGAGGTCTTCTGGTCCGCCGACGCCTCGGACCTGTCGAGCAGGGTGTAGCTGCCGAAGGCGACGAGACCTGCGACGACGACGGCGCCGAGGCTTATGGCCACCACGCGGCTGCGGCGGTCCCGCGCGCGGTCGGCGTTGCGCATCTGCTCTATGCGCGTCCTGCGGTCGTGGCTCTCGTGGCTCATGTCGAGGTCCTTCTGCGAAGGGGCGATGAGGGTCTGGAACGGGTCGGAAATCGGGTGTGCGCAGGGCGGTTGCCGGGCCGCCGCAGCCCGTGCACACCATGGCCGACGATCGTAGTGGGTGGCCGAGTGCTCCATCTCACGTCGTGTGCGTAATCTGGGTGAAATCCCGGGTCGTGATACTGGAGTTTCCCCCCTACCCCGGGCGGTGGTGCACGGACCGTCTGAACTGCAAGGATGTGGCTATGGACAAGCAGCAGGAATTCGTCCTCAGGACACTCGAGGAGCGGGACATCCGGTTCGTCCGGCTGTGGTTCACCGACGTGCTCGGTTACCTCAAGTCCGTGGCCGTCGCCCCTGCCGAGCTGGAGCAGGCGTTCGACGAGGGGATCGGCTTCGACGGCTCTGCCATCGAGGGCTTCGCCCGGGTCTACGAGTCGGACATGATCGCCAAGCCGGATCCGGGCACCTTCCAGATCCTGCCCTGGCGCGCGGAGGCCCCGGGTACCGCCCGCATGTTCTGCGACATCCTGATGCCGGACGGCTCGCCGTCCTTCGCGGACCCGCGCTACGTCCTGAAGCGGATCCTCGCCAAGACGTCCGACCTCGGCTTCACCTTCTACACCCACCCCGAGATCGAGTTCTTCCTGCTGAAGGACAAGCCGGTCGACGGCAGCCGCCCCACCCCGGCGGACAGCTCCGGCTACTTCGACCACACCCCGCAGAACGTGGGTATGGACTTCCGCCGCCAGGCGATCACGATGCTCGAATCGATGGGCATCTCGGTCGAGTTCAGCCACCACGAGGGCGCGCCCGGCCAGCAGGAGATCGACCTGCGCTACGCGGACGCGCTCTCCACGGCCGACAACATCATGACGTTCCGCCTGGTCATGAAGCAGGTCGCGCTGGAGCAGGGCGTGCAGGCGACGTTCATGCCGAAGCCGTTCTCGGAGTACCCCGGTTCGGGCATGCACACCCACCTCTCCCTCTTCGAGGGCGACCGCAACGCGTTCTACGAGTCCGGCGCCGAGTACCAGCTGTCGAAGGTGGGCCGCTCCTTCATCGCGGGCCTGCTGATGCACGCCGCGGAGATCTCCGCCGTGACCAACCAGTGGGTCAACTCCTACAAGCGCATCTGGGGCGGCTCCTCCCGCGCCGCGGGCGCCGGCGGCGAGGCCCCCTCGTACATCTGCTGGGGCCACAACAACCGCTCCGCCCTCATCCGGGTCCCGATGTACAAGCCCGGCAAGACCGGCTCGGCCCGCGTCGAGGTCCGCTCGATCGACTCCGGCGCCAACCCGTACCTGACGTACGCGGTCCTGCTGGCCGCCGGCCTCAAGGGCATCGAGGAGGGCTACGAACTCCCGGCGGGCGCCGACGACGACGTCTGGGCCCTGTCCGACGCCGAACGCCGCGCGATGGGCATCGAGCCCCTCCCGCAGAACCTGGGTGAGGCGATCTCGCTGATGGAGAAGAGCGAACTGGTCGCGGAGACGCTCGGCGAGCACGTCTTCGACTTCTTCCTCCGCAACAAGAAGCAGGAGTGGGAGGAGTACCGCAGCGAGGTCACGGCCTTCGAGCTGAAGAACCTGCTGCCGGTGCTGTAACTTCCCCAACTTCCGCGCAGAGCTGATGAGTACGCTCCGGGCCGGCCGTGTCGCACGGTCGGCCCGAAGCCGTCCCGGGCCCGGTCACCACCGCCTTCGCACCGCAGCCTTGCCGCCGGTCACCAGGCTGGCCGGCGGAACGTCGTCGGCCACGACCGCGCCGGCGGCGACCACGGCGTCGCGGCCGATGCTGACGCCGGGCAGGATCTTGGCACCGGCGCCGATCCACACGTTCTCCGCGACGTCGATGGGCGCGCCGGTCAGCCAGCCCCGTCGCTCCTCGGGATCGACCGGGTGGCCGACGGTGATGAACATGACGTTGGGGCCGACCATCACCCGCTCGCCGAGCCGGATGCCGGCGTAATCCAGGAACGTGCAGTTCTGGTTGATGAACACCCGCTCGGCCAGGTCCAGTCGGAGCCCGTGGTCCGTGTAGAACGGCGGATAGACGGTGACCTTCGGCGGCAGCGGCCTGCCGAGGATCTGCTCGAACAGCTCGGCCTTGCCGCTCTCGTCATCGAAGGGCAGGACGTTCAGCCGGGAGGTGAGCCGGGTGGCCCGCAGGACCCGCTCGGACATGGCCCGGAACTCGGGGCTGTGGATGCGCATGAGGCGGTCGTTGGACAAGCGAGGGTCCTTTGCGGTGGTGGTGTGCGGGTGACGGGGACGACGGTCGGTTCACGTTGCCCAGGTCGGGCGCCAGACCGGCGCGGGGAGACCCGGCAGGCCTTCCAGGTGGGCGATGACACCGCGGAGCCCCGGGTGGGGGTTCACCGCGGGGACGATGAGCGACAGCGGGTACGCGAGGGTCGGATTCACGACCGGGATGCGGCGCAGGCCGTACTCGGCCGGCCAGGTGTACCGGTCGCGCGCTCCGACGAGGGTGGCCACCTGGCCGGACTCCGCGAGGGTGTCGAGGAGCACCTCGTCGCCGAAGTGCGGCCCGGCCGCGTCGATACGCAGGTCGAACTCGGCGGCGAGCTGGTCGTAGAAGTCCGACCACTCGCTCAGCGGCGCGATGCCCGGCACCCAGATCCGGTGCTTGCGCAACTGGGCCGGTGTCAGGCTGGGCGCGGAGGCGAGCGGATGCCCCGGGCCGACCAGGAGTTCCAGCGGGGAGTCGAACGCGTGCAGCATCCGCACACCGGACGGCAGCGCGTCCGGATCGGTGACGGTGCGGAACGAGGCGTCGATATCGCCCGCCGCGACGGCGGCGGCCGCCACGCGCGGATCATTGACCCGCAGGGTCACCACGTCGAGGCCGGACCCGGGACGCGACCGCCAGTAGTCGTGCAGCACGAGGGCCTGCGCGCTCCGCAGGCCGAGTACGTCCACCCGGAGCGCCCGTGAGCCAGGCCTGACCGAGGCGACGGCCCGCTCGACGGCGGCGACGATGCCCCGGGCGTGGGGGAGGAAGGCCCGGCCGTCCAGGGTCAGCTCCACCCCCCGGGCGGTCCGCGCGAACAGCCGGACCTCCAGCTTCCGCTCCAGGGCGGCGATCCGCTTGGAGACCGCCTGCTGCGTCACGCCCAGCTCGTCGGCCGCATGCCGCAGCTGCCCGAGCTCGGCGGCCCGGACGAACGATCGCAATGCCTCGGTGTCCACCTGGTCATCGTAGGCAGGTACAACCAATCGTTGTGGCTGGAGGAGGGGTGGTTGTGCGACCGCGGCCCGCAGTCCGCACCAACGGCGGTGCGCGACTCTCCCAACCGACGGTGCCCGCCACCTGCCTGAACGCACCGGCCTGAACACACCGGGCTAGTCCGGTTCAGGGCTCCTCTCCTCCAGGGGCCGGACCTCTTCCCAGGTGTGCTGTCCGTCGTGACCGGCGAACAGGCAGCAGCCGTCGCCATCCGGCCCCGGAGCGACCGCCGGGCAGTCCGGCAGCACGGCCAGGTCCACAGAGGCCTCGTACCACCGGAGCCACATCGCGGTGCCGTACTCGACGTCGTCGAGAAGGCCGTAGTGCCGGCCGCCGCTGTGGACGGACAGCTGGCACTGAACGGCGCTGTCGACGCATCCCGAGGCCGACCTTTCCCGGGCGTCCGCTGCCAGCCTCAGCGGCAGCCGGTGCCAGCGTGTGCACTGCATCACGGCGCCATCCGGACAGGAGCTGCGGAGGTCCGCCCGCCTCCCGTGCAAAGCAGGCACGCGCACGGTGGAAACCTGCAGAGGGATGCGGGAGCCACCGGCCCCCTGCCCGGCGCCACTTCCGTCCGGGGCCCCCATGTCCGCCCCGAATCACGGGAGACCCTGAGCGTCATGGCCACACGTGGTTCGGTGCCGAGGGGGCGCTCTTGCACGCCGTGGTCCCGTCGGTGAGTCCGTGCTTCTTCCTGTGTGGCCATGGCCTCGCTCCTTCGCGTATTCATGCGCTCTTCCGGGTCAACGACAAGGAAAACGCTCGGAGTCGAAGGTCTCCACGGCATCGATGCGTCACTCTTGAGGCAGATCCGGGCGCAGGCGCGGGAGCGGCGAAGTCGTGGGAAGGAGGGGCGACATGGGACTGGCGAAACGGCGCCGGACCCTGGGCTACAGTCAGGAGAAGTTGGCCCAGTTGCTCGGTGTGGACCGCACAACGGTCGGGCGCTGGGAGTGCGGCAGGATCGATCCGCAGCCGGTGCAGCGGCGAGGCCTGGCCAGAGTCCTCGAAGTCAGTCTCGAAGAGTTGGACGCCCTCCTGGCGCCGTCGCGAGCCGAAGGCCGGGAGAGCGACGGGCACCTGCCCGGCGAGCCCTCGAAGGCGGGAGACCCCGACGAAATGATCCGCCGCGAATTCCTCCGCATACTGACCATCAGCGGGGCGTTGACCGTTCTCCCGGCCGAGGAGGCCGAGGCCCTTGTCGAGGGAGTCCACAGGGGAACGCCGGCCGACTTCGCACGCATGAACAGCCATCTCTGGCAGGTCTACCGACTGGCCCGCTCCAAGGGTTCCGTCCACCCGGTCGTCCGGGATCAGCTGACGACGCTCAATGACGCTCTGGCAGGTAACGGTGGCGGCCCCCGCCCTCTGCTGAACGCGGCGGCTGACCTCTTCCAGCTGGCCGGTGAGGTGGCCTTCGACGGCAGCCGGTACGCGGACGCCGCAGCTTCGTACTCGCTTGCCGCATCGGTCAGCAAGGACGCCGAGGCCTACGACCTGTGGGCCTGCGCCCTCGTTCGTCATGCCTACGTCGACATGTCCGAGCGACGCTACGGCCAGGCCACGCAGATGCTCGGAGCAGCCGCACGACTGGCCGACCGTGGCGACAGCGACCTCCCGACCCGGCAGTGGGTTGCCTCGGTCCGGGCCGAGGCGTACGCGGGCCTCGGTGACCTGGACGCGTGCGAACGCGCGATGGAGCAGGCGGAGTCCGTCCTCGGCCTCGACGGGGGCACCGCCAACGGTGGCTGGCTTCGGTTCGACGGGGCGCGTCTGACCGAGGAACGGGGATCTCGCTATGTGCAGCTCGGCCGCCTCGACCTGGCGGAGCGGGCTTTGCGAGGGGCGCTGGAGCAGTCGGCCCTGGCACCCGGGCAGTCCTACCGCCGACGCGGAGCTGTGCTCACCGACCTGGCGGCCATCGGCGCGAAGCGGCGGGACGCCGAGCAGGTCGTGTCGTACGGCCACGAGGCCATCGGCCTCGCCCGAGCCTCATCGTCCGGGTACGTCGCCCGTAGACTCCGAGCCCTGTGCGAGGAGTTCGGTCCCTTGAACCGCGACCACCGTGTGGCGGAGCTGAGGGCGGAGATCGCCACGCTGAGCACGCTCTGACGAGAGGGGCACGCATGCCGCGGACCGAAGGTGCACGACTCTTCCGGGAGACCTGGATCGCCGGAGTGCACAAGCACTTTCCAGGGGAGCCGAAGGCGGGGTACGTGACTCCGTGGGCCGACACGCCGCAGTGGGAGCGTGAGGCCGCAGGATCGGTCTACGACCAGGTGCGGCAGTTCGTCGAAGTCAGTGGCGGCGCTGCGTCGCGTCTTTCCCGCGAGCAGAAGAGCCGATTCGTCGCGACCTGCTGGACGGCCCAGATGTTCAAGCACTTCGGTGACCCGAAACCCGGGTACGTAGCGGACTGGCCCGACCTGCCTTCCTGGCAGCAGGAGACCGACGCCGACATCTTCGAGGCCATCGAGACGGCGCTCGCCTGACCCCGCCGGAGACCGGTGCTGCCGGTGCCGTGCGGGATACGTGTGAAGGGCTGACGGCCACCGCGACCGTCAGCCCTTTTCGCGTCCGGGCCCGCCCCCCGCTTGCGGAGCCCGCTGTTCCGCTGGACCGCACCTGTCCGATCACTGACAATGGTTGCCAGGGCAGCAGTGGGCGGGGGAACGGGGAGCCATGGCTGAGATATTCGTACTGTTCGGTGCACTGTTCACGGTGATCGTTTTTCTGATCGTGAAGCTGATGCTGAAGGAGCGGCGCCGCCCCACGGACAACTTCGACGGCCAGGAGATCGAGCGGCTGCACAGCGCCGAGGCGCGGCATACCCGAGCGGCCAACACGTCGGTCGCCGTGCACAACCGGTTCTTCGACGGCGGCAACGACTGGCGGCCCGGACGGCGCTGATCCGGCCCGCCCGGAGGGTCCGCATGAGCGGGTCCGCGCTGGGGTAGGGTGACGTGCCCCGCACGGGGACGTAGTGAGTTCCCTCTACGGGGACGTACCGAAATCCCCGCACGGGGACGCAGCAAAGGTTCCCGCACGGGGACGTACCGGAGGAGGTGGGACCCATCACCGCTGTATCAGGCTGGGTGCTCGCCCCTCGTCAACGCGTGGTCGACCGGACATAACCGGCCGCGGAGCACCCATCGGCGTTTTCCCGAAAGGCTCCGCTCCATGCCGGTCCCGCTGTCACCGCTCGACCTCTCCGCCGTCATCACCACACTCCGCACCGCCGGCTGCGTATTCGCCGAGGACGAGGCGGAGCTCATCGCCTCCACCGCCGGGGACCCCGCCGCGCTCGCCGCCATGGTGGAGCGCCGCGCCGCCGGTCTGCCCCTGGAACACGTCCTGGGCTGGGCCGAGTTCAGCGGGCTCCGGATCGCCGTGGACCCCGGGGTCTTCGTCCCCCGTCGCCGCACCGAGTTCCTGATCCGCCAGGCCGTGGAACTCGCCCCGAGACCCGCCGTCGTGGTCGACCTCTGCTGCGGCACGGGCGCGCTCGGCGCCGCGCTCGCCGCAGCTCTGGAGGACGTCGAACTCCACGCCTCCGACGTCGAACCCGCCGCCGTGCGCTGCGCCCGGCGCAACGTCGGCGAGCTGGGCCGGGTCTACGAGGGCGACCTCTTCGCACCGCTGCCCGGCTCGCTGCGCGGGCGCGTCGACGTACTGCTCGCCAACGTGCCGTACGTACCGAGCGGGGACGTCGCCCTGCTCCCCGCGGAGGCGCGCGTGCACGAGCCGCTGGTGGCGCTCGACGGCGGCGGCGACGGCCTCGACGTCATGCGGCGGGTGGCCGCCGAGGCGCCGAGGTGGCTGGCGCCCGGCGGCAGCCTGCTCGTCGAGGCGAGCGAACGGCAGGCCGCCCTCGCTGAGGAGACCCTCGGCGGCAGCGGGCTGATCCCGCGGGTGGTCAGCTGCGACGAGCTGTACGCCACCGTCGTGATCGGGACCATGCCCGCCCGACCCCGGTAGCAGAGCCCCCCGACGGCTCAGGCGAAACGCCACCGGGTCTGGCTGAACCGCTCGCCCTTGCCGAAGCCGAAGACCGTGCGCGGAGGGACCGCGAACACCTCGGCCCGGTTGCCCTGGGAGCCCACGAACATGCCGTCCGCGACATCGAAGTGCCAGAACTCCCCGTACTTCGCCTCCCAGGCCTGGGCGAGAGCGGTCAGCAGGGCCGTGTCCGTCACCCGGTCCGCCCTGCCCTCCACCACCACGTCGAAGCCCTCGGTCCAGGCGTTGTTGCCGGTCGTGAGGACCACTTCGGGGTTGGCCGCCAGATTGCGGCCCTTGCGTTCCTCGGCGCCGGTGGAGAAGTACAGCGCACCCTGCCACCAGACCCCGATCAGCGGTGTGACGTGCGGGCGGCCGTCGGGGCGGACCGTCGTCAGCCAGTACAGCTCGGCGCCGGACAGCAGCTCCCGCGCGTCGGCCCAGCGGGCGGGCTCGGCGCCGGAGCTGCTGTAGCGGGGATCCAGCTCGGCGTGCGGTTCGGCTGCGGACATGATCGGGCCTCCAGGAGAGCGCTGAACGGGACGTGCCGGTGAAGTACAGACTGTGCGACGGCCCCGTACTCATCGGTGCGGGACCAGGGCCCGTCAGGCGAATCATGGCCGGGGTCACGGTGTCTGGCACGGCACGGCACCTCGCCGCGTTGCCGAAACATCCGAATCGCTCCGCGATGAGGACATTTCGGCGCCTTGCGATGCACCGCACCAGACACCGCGCCCTTCCCGGCCCTGATCCGCCGGACAGGCCCTAGGCTCGTCATGCTGGAACGTGATCGGGCGGCGAGCAGGAGAGAGCGCGGAATGACGACGTTGCCGGGGCGCAGGAGCAGTACGTTCACCCGATTGCTGCGGCACGGATTCACCGACCCGTCCGCCGCCGAACGGCTGCTCGACCTGCCGGACCTCTCCTCCGTACGCTCCGACCCCGTCCTCCTCGAAGCGCTCGGCGCCACCGCCGACCCCGATCTCGCGCTGCGCGGCGTCGTACGGCTCGTGGAGGCCGAGGAGGAGGACGAGCGGCAGATCCTGCTGGACACCCTCGTCACCGCCAAGCCGCTGCGGGACCGGCTGCTCGGGGTGCTCGGGGCGTCCGAGGCGCTCGGTGACCACCTGGCCCGCCACCCGCGCGACTGGCAGGCACTCGTCACGTACGAGGCCACCGATCTGCATCCCGGGGTGGCCGAGTTCGAGCACGAGCTGGCCGGGGCCGACGACCAGGACGCCCTGCGTGTCGCCTACCGCCGGTGCCTGCTGTCGATAGCGGCCCGGGACGTGTGCGGTACGACGGACGTGGCCCAGACCGCCGCCGAGCTCGCCGACCTGGCCACGGCCACCCTGCGGGCCGCGCTCGCCATCGCCCGTACGGCGGCGCCCGAGGACGCCGCGCAGTGCCGCCTCGCCGTCATCGCGATGGGCAAGTGCGGCGGCCACGAACTGAACTACGTCTCCGACGTCGACGTCATCTTCGTGGCGGAACCCGCCGACGGCGCCGAGGAGAGCGCCGCGATCCCCGCCGCCACCCGGCTGGCCGCACACATGATGCGGATCTGCTCCGACACGACCGTCGAGGGCACCATCTGGCCCGTCGACGCCAACCTCCGCCCGGAGGGGCGCAACGGGCCCCTGGTGCGCACCCTGTCCTCGCACCTCGCCTACTACCAGCGCTGGGCCAAGACCTGGGAGTTCCAGGCGCTCCTCAAGGCCCGGCCGGTGGCCGGTGACCCCGCGCTGGGCGCCGAGTACGTCGAGGCCGTCTCGCCGCTCGTCTGGCAGGCCGCCGACCGCGAGAACTTCGTCCCCGACGTGCAGAAGATGCGCCGCCGCGTCATCGACACGATCCCCGTCGACCGGGTCGACCGCGAGATCAAGCTCGGGCCCGGCGGACTGCGGGACGTCGAGTTCGCCGTACAGCTGCTCCAGCTCGTGCACGGCCGCAACGACGCCGCCCTGCGCAGCGGCTCCACCCTGGAGGCCCTGGGCGCGCTCGCCCGGGGCGGCTATGTGGGCCGGGTGGACGCCGCACAGCTGGACGACGCCTACCGCTTCCTGCGCACGATGGAGCACCGCATCCAGCTCTACCGGCTGCGCCGCACCCACCTCGTGCCGGAGGACGAACCGGACCTGCGGCGCCTCGCCCGCTCCCTCGGCATGCGCACCGACCCCGTCACCGAGCTCAACCAGGCCTGGAAGCGGCACGCCTCCGTGGTGCGCCGACTGCACGAGAAGCTGTTCTACCGGCCGCTGCTCGACGCCGTCGCCCAGCTCGCCCCCGGCGAGTCCCGGCTCAGCACGAAGGCCGCCGCGCACCGGCTCGAAGCCCTCGGCTACGAGGACCCGGCGGCCGCGCTGCGGCATCTGGAGGCGCTGTCGTCCGGGGTCTCGCGCAAGGCCGCCATCCAGCGCACCCTGCTGCCGGTGCTGCTCGGCTGGTTCGCGGACTCCGCCGACCCGGACGCCGGACTGCTCGGGTTCCGCAAGGTGTCCGACGCGCTGGGCAAGACCCCGTGGTACCTGCGCCTCCTGCGCGACGAGGGCGCGGCGGCGGAGAACCTCGCCCGGGTCCTGTCGGCCGGCCGGCTCGCCCCGGACCTGCTGCTGCGCGCCCCGGAGGCGGTGGCGATCCTCGGCGACCCGCAGGGGCTCAAGCCACGCGGCAGGGACGCCCTGGAGCAGGAGGTGCTGGCCGCGGTCGGGCGCTCGGAGGGCGCCGAATCGGCGGTGGCGGTGGTGCGCGGCGTGCGGCGGCGCGAACTGTTCCGGACCACGTCCGCCGACCTCATCGGCTCCTACGGCACCGAGGACAGCCCTGCGGAAGAGGACCCGGGCGCGCTCGTCGACCGCGTCGGCACCGCGGTCACCGACCTCAACGCCGTCACCATCGCCGGAGCGCTGCGCGCCGCCGTACGCGCCGAGTGGGGCGACACGCTCCCCACCCGGTTCGCGGTCATCGGCATGGGCCGCTTCGGCGGACAGGAGCTCGCCTACGGCTCCGACGCGGACGTCCTGTTCGTCCACGCGCCGCGCGAGGGCGTCGACGAGCAGGAGGCGGCCCGTGCCGCGAACCGGGTGGTGGCCGAGATGCGCAGGCTGCTCCAGCTGCCGACCGCGGACCCGCCGCTGCTCATCGACGCCGATCTGCGCCCCGAGGGCAAGAGCGGGCCCCTGGTCCGCACCCTGAAGTCGTACGAGGCGTACTACCGGCGCTGGTCGCTGGTCTGGGAGAGCCAGGCACTGCTGCGCGCCCAGCCGATGGCCGGCGACGCGGACCTGGGCAGCGACTTCATCGAGCTGATCGATCCGCTGCGCTATCCGGCGGAGGGGCTGGGGGAGGACGCCGTCCGCGAGATCCGGCGGCTGAAGGCGCGCATGGAGTCCGAGCGGCTGCCGCGCGGGGCGGACCCGACGCTCCACACCAAGCTGGGCCGGGGCGGGCTGAGCGACGTCGAGTGGACGGTCCAGCTGATGCAGATGCAGCACGGCTGGGAGGTGCCGGGGCTGCGGACCACCCGGACCCGCGAGGCGCTGGCGGCGGCCTGTGCGGCGGAGCTGATCTCCGCCGAGGACGCCCAGACGCTGGACGAGGCGTGGGTGCTGGCCACCCGGGTCCGCAACGCGGTGATGCTGGTGCGGGGGAGGCCGGGCGACACCTTCCCGTCCGGGCCCCGGGAGCTGACGGCGGTGGGGCGGTACCTGGGGTACGAGCCAGGACACGTCGGCGACATGCTGGACGACTACCGGCGGATCACCCGGCGCGCGCGGGCGGTGGTGGACGAGCTGTTCTACGGGGCGGCGGTGTGAGGCGTGGCGCCGGTGCGGTGCCGGATGCCGTCGCGGCGGGGTTTCCGGGGCTCCGCGCCGGACCCCGCTTCTCAGTCGCGGCGGGGGCCTGACGTCGCCCCGGTCCGTCAGTTCCGGCCCACCGCGGCCTTCGCCCGGTGCACCGAGAGCGCGGACAGGCGTGGGCGCCGGGCCGTCTTCCGGGGGATCTGCCTCGGCAGATGGTGCGGGAGCGCTCCGTACCAGGCGTACGACACCGCGTAGCCGAAGGCCAGGCAGGCCATGCCGCCCACCGCGTCCAGCCAGAAGTGGTTCGCGGTCGACACGATCACGATCAGCGTGACCGCCGGGTAGAGCAGGCCCAGGATCTTCGCCCAGGGCGCGGAGGCCAGGGCGAAGACGGTCAGGCCGCACCACAGTGACCAGCCGATGTGCATCGACGGCATCGCCGCGTACTGGTTCGACATTTCCTTGAAGTTGCCCGAGGCCATCGAACCCCAGGTCTGGTGGACCATGACCGTGTCGATGAACTTGCTGCCGTTCATCAGGCGGGGTGGTGCCAGCGGGAAGAGGTAGTAGCCGGCCAGCGCGGCCGCCGTGGTCGCGAACAGGGTCAGACGGGCCGCCGCGTAGCGTCCTGGGTGGCGGCGGAACAGCCACACGAGCACACCGATGGTGACGACGAAGTGCAGTGTCGCGTAGTAGTAGTTCATCGACACGATCAGCCATGTCACGGAGTTGACCGCGTGGTTGACCGACTGTTCGACGGCGATGCCCATGAACCGCTCGACCGACCAGATCCAGTCGGCGTTGGCCAGGGCCGCCGCCTTCTGCTCGGGGACGGCGTTCCGTACCAGCGAGTACAGCCAGTAACTGACCGCGATCAGCAGGATTTCGAACCAGAGACGTGGCCGTCTGGGGGACCGCGGGGCACGCAGCCCTGCCAGGCTGCGGTCGCGCAGTCTGCGCAGCCGGTTCACGTTGCCGGCCTGCTTCGTGTTCGCCTCGGGAGCCGCCTCGTTCACGATGGGTGACGGGGTGGCCTCCGTGCGGCCTTCCTGTGGTTTCACGCTCAATTCACCCATAGGCACAGAGTCTGCCAGATTTGCCCCCTCCGCCTGATGATCCTCCGGTCGGAAGGTGCGTGCACGTCCTGCGGACGGCGCGAAGGGCTTGTGGGGCCCAGCCGCTCGCACGTCCTGCGGGCTGCGGGTGCGCGTGGGATTATTGGACGGTCGGGGCAGGTGCCGTGTCCGGGCCGGGGCCCGCGGCCGTCGAACCGCGCACGACGAGCTCGGGCATGAAGACGAACTCGCTGTGCGGGGCGGGAGTGCCGCCGATCTCCTCCAGGAGCGTGCGCACCGCGGCCTGGCCCATCGCCGTCACCGGCTGCCGGATCGTGGTCAGCGGCGGATCGGTGAACGCTATGAGCGGCGAGTCGTCGTAACCGACCACCGAAAGATCGCGCGGTACGTCCCTGGAGAGCCTGCGAGCAGCACGGATGGCACCCAGCGCCATCATGTCGCTCGCGCACACCACCGCCGTGCAACCCCGCTCCATCAGCGCCGAGGCGGCCGCCTGGCCGCCCTCCAGCGTGTACAGGGAGTGCTGGATCAGCTCCTCCACCTCGTCCGGGGTGAGGTTCAACTGCTCCCGCATCGTGGCGTGGAAGCCCTCGATCTTGCGGACCACGGGGACGAACCGCTTGGGGCCGACGGCCAGTCCGATCCGGGTATGGCCCAGCGACACCAGATGCGTCACCGCCAGCCGCATCGCGGCCCGGTCGTCCGGTGAGATGAACGGCGCCTGCACCTTGGGCGAGAAACCGTTAACCAGTACGAAGGGGACCCCCTGGGCGCGCAGTTGCTCGTAGCGCTGCATGTCGGCCGAGGTGTCGGCGTGCAGCCCGGAGACGAAGATGATCCCCGAGACGCCGCGGTCCACCAGCATCTCGGTCAGCTCGTCCTCGGTGGAGCCACCGGGCGTCTGGGTCGCCAGTACCGGGGTGTAGCCCTGCCGGGTCAGCGCCTGCCCGATGACCTGGGCGAGCGCCGGGAAGATGGGGTTCTCCAGCTCGGGCGTGATCAGACCGACCAGACCCGCGCTGCGCCTGCGCAGCCGTACGGGCCGTTCGTAGCCCAGGACGTCGAGCGCGGCGAGGACGGATTCGCGGGTGGCAGCGGCAACCCCGGGCTTGCCGTTCAGCACACGGCTGACCGTCGCTTCGCTGACCCCCGCCTGAGTTGCGATATCGGCAAGCCGTGCGGTCATGGGACTGGACTGTACCGGGAGCGGGTCGGATTGCCCACCATGCGCAGGAATCGGGCCCCGGCGGCTGCGGGGTCGGCCCGGGGCGCCTCCCGTTGCTCCGGCCGTGAAGGTCTTCCGGAGGTCTTCCGAAGGGCTTCGGCAATATCTTGCAAGACCTTGCGAAGCCGGTTCGCCGGCTGCGATCAGATCGTCGCACTGCGGAATCATGGGCGGTGGCCTGCCCCTGCCAGGGTTCAGGGGCCCGCGTCAAGGGGCTTGACGGCAACCTTGAGGACACGCGAATGTAACGATCACCGGAGCTTGCAGAAATCTTCCGCAAACTCTTTCGGCCTTCTTTCATCCTTGTTACGTTCACGTCGACCCGGCGCCGCGACGGAGCGGTACGGCAGTTGAAGGAGTTCAGATGCGACGTGGCATAACGGCCACCGCCCTGGTCGCGGCCCTGGCGCTCGCGGCGACCGCCTGCGGCAGCGATGACGACGATTCCAACGGCACCTCCAAGAGCTCGGGCGAGCTCTCGGGCACCGTGACGTGGTGGGACACCTCCACCGCGGGCAGCGAGGACAAGGTCTTCAAGAAGATCGCCGAGGGCTTCGAGAAGGAACACCCGAAGGTCGACGTCAAGTACGTCAACGTGCCCTTCGGTGACGCGCAGAACAAGTTCAAGAACGCCGCGCAGTCCGGCTCCGGTGCCCCCGACGTGATCCGCTCCGAGGTCGCCTGGACGCCCGAGTTCGCCGACCTCGGCTATCTCGCCCCGCTGGACGGCACCCCCGCCCTCCAGAAGGCGGACGACTTTCTGAAGCAGGCCGCCGCGTCCACCAAGTACAAGGACAAGACGTACGCGGTGCCGCAGGTCATCGACTCCATGGGCATCTTCTACAACAAGAAGATCTTCAAGGACGCCGGCGTCGAGGTCCCCAAGACCGTCGACGAGCTGAAGACCGTATCCAAGAAGATCAAGGACAAGACCGGCAAGACCGGTCTCTACCTGCGCGGCGACGACGCGTACTGGTTCCTGTCCTTCCTG
The DNA here is from genome assembly GCF_003751445.1 of Streptomyces sp. 840.1. Lineage (NCBI taxonomy): Bacteria > Bacillati > Actinomycetota > Actinomycetes > Kitasatosporales > Streptomycetaceae > Streptomyces > Streptomyces sp. 840.1. The sequence continues at coordinate 4,325,698 of NZ_RJUU01000001.1, forward strand.
TACGGCGAGGGCGGCGACATGGTCGACGCCTCCAGCAAGTCCGTCACCATCGACAACCCGGCCGGCGTCAAGGCGATGAAGGTCGTCAAGGACCTCGTCGACTCCGGCGCCGCCAAGACCGACGCGACGGACGGCTGGGAGAACATGCAGTCGTCCTTCAAGGACGGCAAGGTCGCGATGATGATCAACGGCCCGTGGGCCGTCGCCGACACCTACACCGGCAAGGAGTTCAAGGACAAGGCCAACCTGGGCGTCGCCCCGGTCCCGGCCGGCTCCGCCGCACAGGGCGCCCCGCAGGGCGGCCACAACCTCGCCGTCTACGCCGGTTCCAAGAACCTCGACGCCTCCTACGCCTTCGTCGACTACATGACCTCCGTCAAGACCCAGGCCCAGGTCACCAAGGAGCTCAACCTGCTGCCGACCCGCACCTCGGCCTACGCGCAGGAGAGCGTCGTCGACAACGAGATCGTCGGCTTCTTCAAGCCCGTCGTCGAGAGCGCCGTCGAGCGCCCGTGGATCCCGGAGACCGGCAGCCTCTTCGCTCCGCTCGTCACCGAGTACACGAAGGTCCTCACCGGACAGACCTCCCCGGAGAAGGCCGTCAAGACGACCGGCGACTCCTACCGCAAGCTCCTCAAGGGCTGGAAGTAACCCAGGAAGGCAGGCCGGCTGATGGCTGTCCACACCAGCCAGTCGGTGGCGAAGGCCGCGGGCGACGAAACCGTCGCCCGCGGCCGGAGCCGCGGTACTGGCAACCCCACGCCCCCGGGCCGGATCCGGCGGGCGCTGTCGACCCACTGGTACGCCTGGACCATGGTCGCCCCGGTCGTCGCCGTGATCGGCGTGATCATCGGGTATCCGCTGGTCCGCGGCATCTACCTGTCGCTGACCGACGCCAACGAGCGCAACGTCGAACGGTCCATCGGTGTCAACCACCTGCCCGCCACGTACAAGTTCGTGGGCCTGGACAACTACACCGAGGCGCTCACCGGCGATCAGTTCCTCGGCACGCTCGGCTGGACCCTGGTGTGGACGGTCTCCTGCGTGGCCATCACCTTCTCCCTGGGGATGGCGCTCGCCAACATCCTCAACCGGCGGATCGCGGGGCGCTCCGCCTACCGGATGGCGTTGATCCTGCCCTGGGCCATCCCGGGCTTCGTCTCCGTCTTCGCCTGGCGCTTCCTCTACAACGAGGACCGCGGGCTGCTCAACAAGATCCTTTCCGGGGCCGGCTTCGACGGCATACCGTGGCTGAACGACCCGACCTGGGCGAAGGTCGCCGTCATCGCCGTCAACGTCTGGCTCGGTGTGCCGTTCATGATGGTCGCCCTGCTCGGCGGCCTGCAGTCCATCCCCAGCGAGCACTACGAGGCCGCCGAGATGGACGGCGCCACCGCCTGGCAGCGCTTCCGGCACATCACGCTGCCGGGACTGCGTCCCGTCTCCACGACGGTGATCCTGCTCTCCACGATCTGGACCTTCAACATGTTCCCGGTCATCTACCTGCTGACCCGGGGCGGACCCGGTGACGCCACCCAGATCCTGGTGACGCAGGCGTACAAGTTCTCCTTTGAGATCAGCCCGCGCGACTTCGCGCAGTCCTCCACATGGGGTGTGCTGATCCTCGTACTCCTGCTGATCTTCGCCGCCATCTACCGGCGAGTCCTGCGCACCCAGGGAGACGACTGGTGACCACCATCCCCACCCCCACCGCGCGGCACTCCGCGCCCAAGGTCCGGCTGCGCGGCGAGCGTTCACCGCTGGCCTCCACCGCCCTGCACCTGACGCTCGTCGTCGCCTCGGTGATCGCCGTGTTCCCCGTGCTGTGGGTGCTGCTCACCTCGCTGAAGCCCGCCCAGTTCGCGACGACGACGGACTTCTTCAGAGAGACGACCTTCGAGAACTACTCGAACCTGATCCAGAACACGAAGTTCCTCACGTGGTTCGGCAACTCGGTGCTCGTCGCCGGGTTCACCACACTCCTCGGCGTGATCGTCTCCGCCTCGACCGGCTACGCCGTCAGCCGCTTCCGCTTCCCCGGCAAGCGCGGACTGATGTGGACGCTGCTCGTCACCCAGATGTTCCCGGTCGCGGTCCTCATCGTGCCGATCTACAACATCATGGCGGGCATGGGGCTGCTCAATAAGCCCGCCGGTCTCGTCATCACCTACCTCACCATCTCGGTGCCCTTCTGCGCCTGGATGATGAAGGGCTTCTTCGACACCATCCCGCGCGAGATCGACGAGTCGGGGCAGGTCGACGGCCTCACCCCGTTCGGCACGTTCTGGCGGCTCATCCTGCCGCTGGCCAAGCCCGGCCTCGCCGTCACCGCCTTCTACTCCTTCATCACCGCCTGGGGCGAGGTGGCCTACGCCTCCGCCTTCATGGTCGGCGAGGACAACCTCACCCTCGCGGGCGGCCTCCAGCTGTTCGTCAACCAGTACGGGGCCCAGTGGGGTCCGATGACGGCCGCGTCCGTGCTGATCGCGATACCCGCGGCCCTGGTCTTCCTGTTCGCGCAGAAGCACCTCGTCACCGGCATGTCCGCCGGAGCCGTCAAGGGCTGAGCGTCCCCAACGGCAGCAGCACGACCCGCACGCACCAAGTCACGGTGGCGCCGGCATCCCGACCCGGTTCCGGCGCCGCCCCCCACCCAGACACCCCAGGGACGACATGACCCAGCACCTCGCTGCCCCCTCCACCGGCACGTCCACCGACGCCCCGGGCCACCGCACCGGCTGGTGGCAGGACGCGGTGATCTACCAGGTCTATCCGCGCAGTTTCGCCGACGGCAACGGCGACGGCATGGGCGATCTCGCAGGCGTCACCGCCCGGCTCCCGTACCTCAAGGACCTCGGCGTCGACGCGGTGTGGCTCAGCCCCTTCTACGCCTCCCCGCAGGCCGACGCGGGTTACGACGTCGCCGACTACCGGGCCATCGACCCGATGTTCGGCACCCTGCTGGACGCCGACGCGCTGATCCGGGACGCCCACGACCTGGGCCTGCGGATCATCGTCGACCTGGTGCCCAACCACTCGTCCGACCAGCACGAGTGGTTCAAGCGCGCGCTCGCCGATGGCCCCGGCTCCGCCCTGCGCGACCGCTACCACTTCCGCCCCGGAAAGGGCACGGACGGCGAACTCCCGCCCAACGACTGGGAGTCCATCTTCGGCGGACCGGCCTGGACCCGGACCACCGACCCGGACGGCACGCCCGGCGACTGGTACCTCCACCTCTTCGCGCCCGAACAGCCCGACTTCAACTGGGAGCACCCGGCCGTCGCGGACGAGTTCCGCTCGATCCTGCGCTTCTGGCTCGACATGGGCGTCGACGGCTTCCGGGTCGACGTGGCGCACGGCCTCGTCAAGGCCGAGGGGCTGCCCGACCTGGGCACGCACGACCAGCTGAAGCTGCTCGGAAACGATGTCATGCCCTTCTTCGACCAGGACGGCGTACACGAGGTCTACCGCAGCTGGCGCACCATCCTCGACGAGTACCCCGATGCAATGGGGCCCGAAGGGCCTTCGTCAGAGGGGCGGCGGCGGGCGACGGGCGGGCGGATCCTGGTGGCCGAGGCCTGGACCCCGACCGTCGAGCGCACCGCCAACTACGTGCGCCCCGACGAGATGCACCAGGCCTTCAACTTCCAGTACCTGGCCACCGCCTGGGACGCCGCCGAGCTGCGCGCCGTCATCGACACCTCGCTGAACGCGATGCGCCCGGTCGGCGCCCCCACCACCTGGGTGCTCTCCAACCACGACGTCACCCGGCACGCCACCCGGTTCGCCAACCCGCCGGGGCTCGGCACCCAGATCCGTACCGCGGGCGACCGCGAGCTGGGCCTGCGCCGGGCCCGCGCGGCCAGCCTGCTGATGCTGGCGCTGCCCGGCTCCGCCTACGTCTACCAGGGCGAGGAGCTCGGCCTGCCCGACGTCACCGACCTCCCCGACGAGGCCCGCCAGGACCCCTCGTTCTTCCGGGCAGAGGGCCAGGACGGCTTCCGCGACGGCTGCCGGGTGCCGATCCCGTGGACCCGCGAGGGCAGCTCGTGCGGCTTCGGCGACGGCGGCAGCTGGCTCCCGCAGCCCACCGGCTGGGGCGAGCTGAGCATCGAGGCCCAGGCCGGCGCGGCCGGCTCCACCCTGGAGCTGTACCGGGCCGCGATCGCCGCCCGCCGGGTGCACCCGGGGCTCGGTGCCGGAACGGCGGTGGAGTGGCTGGAGGCCCCCGAGGGCCTGCTGATCTTCGCCCGCCCCGGCTTCGTCTGCACCGTCAACACCACGGACGCCCCGGTCCGCATCCCCGTACGCGGAACCGTCCTGCTGTCCAGCGCCCCGGTCACCACCGACGGCGCCGAGATCGAGCTCCCGGCCGACACCACGGTGTGGTGGACGGTGTGACGGTCCCCCCGCCCAGGGCCGGCAGCGCGCTGAGGCTCTCCGACATCGCCGGACAGGCCTCGGTCAGCGAGGCGACCGTCAGCCGGGTGCTCAACGGCAAGCCGGGCGTCGCGGACACCACGCGTCAGCGGGTGCTCGCGGCGCTCGACATCCTCGGCTACGAGCGCCCGGTACGGCTGCGGCAGCGCAGCGCCGGACTGATCGGGCTGGTGACGCCCGAACTCACCAACCCGATCTTCCCGGCGTTCGCGCAGTCCGTGGAACAGGTCCTGGCGGGCCACGGCTACACGCCGGTCCTCTGCACCCAGCTGCCCGGCGGCGCCACCGAGGACGAACTCGTCGAGCAGCTCGTCGAACGCGGCGTCGGCGGCATCGTGTTCCTCTCCGGGCTGCACGCCGACACCTCGGCCGACCCGGCGCGCTACGCCGCGCTCACCGACCGGGGCGTGCCGTTCGTCCTGATCAACGGCTACAACGAACGGATCAGCGCCCCCTTCGTATCGCCCGACGACACCGCCGCCGTCCGGATGGCCGTGGGCCACCTCGCCGAACTCGGCCACCGCAAGGTCGGCCTGGCGATCGGCCCGCAGCGCTACGTCCCCTCCCGCCGCAAACGCGACGGCTTCGTGGACGCGGCGGTGTCGCTGCTGGGGATGGACCGCTCCGAGGCCGAACTCATGGTGTGCTCGACGCTGTTCAGCGTCGAGGGCGGCCAGGTGGCGGCGGGCGCCCTGCTCGACCGGGGCTGCACGGGCATCGTCTGCGGCAGCGACCTGATGGCCCTGGGCGTGGTCCGCGCCGCCCGGGACCGGGGCCTCGCGGTGCCGCGCGAGGTGTCCGTGGTCGGCTTCGACGATTCCCAGCTCATCGCGTTCACCGACCCGCCGCTGACCACGGTCCGCCAGCCCGTCCAGGCGATGGCTGCGGCGGCGGTCGGCGCCCTGCTGGAGGAGATAGCCGGCAGCCCCGTCCAGCGCACGGAGTACGTGTTCCAGCCGGAACTGGTGGTACGGGGATCGACGGCGGCGGTGCGGGGCGTCTGAGGACGTGTGTGCACGGGGCCGGGTCCGGAGGGGGACCCGGCCCCGTCGCGTGCCCACGAGGGCTGTCGGGGTCTCGCAGAGAAGTGCACCCTTCGATGCCCTCGGAAGCCGGGCCCGTCCCGTCCCTGAGGGCTGAGCCGTGATCCCTGGCGGGCACACGAGGACGGCTACCCTTTCCCGGGTGCGGAGTTGCCGTCCGGTGGTCAGGGGACAAGGATCCCGGTGCCGCGTCAGGTCAGCAGTGCGCGGGCGTGCTCACGTGCCTCGCGCAGCCAGGACGCACGGGTCTCGTCGGAGGAGTCGGCGACCGTCCGGAAGACGACCCGGCGTACGTCGGTGACTCCCACGTACGGCAGGACGCAGGCCGACCAAATGCTGTGGAGCGGATCCCCGAACTCGCTCGCCTCCCGTTCGGCGGGAGTGTCGGAGGTATTCAGGACCAGGGCCCGGCCGGCCTTCAGCAGCCCCAGCGGCTCCCCGTCCGAGGTGCCCAGCTTGTAGGCGACGCCGGGCACCATCACGCGCTGAACCCACCCCGTGAGGACGGCGGGCGGCATGCCCCACCAATTGGGGTGGATGAACACCATGGCGTCGAGGGTGGCCACTTCCGCCCGGTGGGCCGCCAGTTGTGCGTCCGGGGTGTCCGCGGCGAACCGCACCGTCTCCGTCTCGTCGGCGGTCAGCCCGGCTGCGAATCCCTCCGCGCAGAGATCGTGCGCCAGTACTTCGGAACCGCGGTCGCGGAGCTCCTGCGCCACGGCGTCGAACACCGCGTGGTTGAAACTCCCGGGCCGCGGATGTGCGAGGTAGACCCCGGTGCGCACCATGACATTCCCCCAAAGACGTCGAACGCGGTCATCGGCCGGGGTGTGAAGCAGCCCCGCCCGGCGCCCATCATGGCCGGTGATGTGCCGCTGGGAGAAGCCGGCGACCGCAGTCGGCCCCCGCGTGCAGGAGGGGCACCCGGAGTCGGCCCGGGGTGGGCCGGCGGGGAGTGTGACTCCGGGTGCCCCTCTTGTCCGTGACCGGCCCGGCCGGACGGGCGCGTGGGGCCCGGGGTAACGGGACCCCCGGCCGACCGGACCGGAGTCGGGAGAAACGTAACAGGGCTGCAATGTCTTGCGTAAGAGCTTGCAGAAAGAATTCTGCGGCATTTCGTGGGTGTGAGCAGGATGTGAGCAGGTCGTGTCCAAAGGGTTGACCGGGACCTGGCGGGCTCGTACGGTCTCCCCGCAGCAAGGTTTGCATTCTTGCAGCAAGAACCTTCAGGGGCCTTGAGGGCAGGGTGCGTTGCCGTATGAGGCCGAGACAACCCGACAGCCGTCACTCGCATTTCCCCCACCGCAGGAGGAATGACATGGCACGCAGACCCCTGTCTGCAGCGCTCGCCCTGATGGCGGGCGCCGCCGCTCTCGTGGTCCCCGGCACGAGCGCCCAGGCCGCCGCGCCGGGCACCAAGGACGTCACCGCAGTTCTCTTCGAGTGGAAGTTCGACTCCGTAGCCAAGGCGTGCACGGAGTCCCTCGGCCCGGCCGGTTACGGGTACGTGCAGGTCTCGCCGCCCCAGGAGCACATCCAGGGCGGGCAGTGGTGGACCTCCTACCAGCCGGTGAGCTACAGGATCGCCGGACGGCTCGGCGACCGGACCTCGTTCGCCAACATGGTCGCCACCTGCCACGGCGCGGGCGTCAAGGTCGTCGCGGACTCCGTCATCAACCACATGTCGGCGGGCTCCGGCACCGGTACCGGCGGGTCCTCGTACACGAAGTACAACTACCCCGGGCTGTACTCCGCGCCCGACATGGACGACTGCACCGCGCAGATCAGCAACTACCAGGACCGCTACAACGTCCAGCACTGCGAACTCGTCGGCCTGGCCGATCTGGACACCGGTGAGGAGTACGTACGCGGCCGCGTCGCCGGATACCTCAACGACCTGCTCTCGCTCGGCGTCGACGGATTCCGCATCGACGGGGCGAAGCACATCCCCGAGGACGACCTGGCCGACATCAAGTCCCGGCTGAGCAACCCCGGCGCGTACTGGAAGCAGGAGGCGATCTACGGAGCCGGTGAGGCCGTCTCGCCCGACGAATACGCCGGCACCGGGGACGTCCAGGAATTCCGGTACGCCCGCAGCCTCAAGCAGGTCTTCAACAACGAGAACCTCGCCAACCTGAAGAACTTCGGCGAGGGCTGGGGCTTCATGGCCTCCTCGAAGGCCGCGGTCTTCGTGGACAACCACGACACCGAGCGCGGCGGCGACACGCTGAGCTACAAGGACGGTGCCACCTACATGCTTGCCAGCGTGTTCATGCTGGCCTGGCCCTACGGTTCGCCCGACGTCCACTCCGGCTACGAGTGGTCCGACAGGGACGCCGGCCCGCCCAACGGCGGTACGGTCAACGCCTGCTACAGCGACGGCTGGAAGTGCCAGCACGCCTGGCGCGAGATCGCCTCCATGGTCGGCTTCCGCAACACCGCCCGCGGCGAGGCCGTCACGAACTGGTGGGACAACGGCGGCGATCAGATCGCCTTCGGCCGGGGCTCCAAGGCGTACGTCGCGATCAACCACGAGGGCTCCTCGCTGTCCCGCACGTTCCAGACCTCGCTGCCCGCCGGCGCCTACTGCGACATCCAGTCGGGCAAGGGCGTCACCGTGGACGGCTCGGGCCGGTTCACCGCCACCCTCGGCGCCAACACCGCCCTCGCCCTCCAGGCGAACGCCCGCACCTGCGCCGGTGGCCCCACCGACCCGACGGACCCGACCGGCCCGGGGACCGGTACCTCCGGCGCCTCGTTCGGGGTCAACGCCACCACTCAGCCCGGCCAGAACATCTACGTCACCGGCAACCAGTCCGCCCTCGGCAACTGGAACCCCGGCGCCGCACCGAAGCTGGACCCGGCCACGTACCCCGTCTGGAAGCTCGACGTGAGTCTGCCCGCCGGTACGTCGTTCGAGTACAAGTACGTCCGCAAGGACGCGAGCGGCAACGTCACCTGGGAGAACGGTGCCAACCGCACGGCCACCGTGCCCTCCTCCGGCAAGGTCGCGCTGACCGGTGACGTCTGGCGGAGCTGACCTCCCCGGCCGGCCCCGCCCGCCGGACGGGCCCGGCCTGCCCGTCCGGCCCGTACCCGTACAACCCCTTCGAGGAGAACCCGAGTGATACGTCCGTACCCGCGCGTGCCCGCGCGAAGAGCGGCGCCCGCCGCCGTCGTCGCGGCCGCCCTGTGCGCGGCCCTCGTGCCCGCGCTGCCCGCCGCCGCGGCCAGGCCGCCCGCCGCGCCCTCGGACGCGAAGCTGGCCGCCGAGCCTGCCCGGCACGACCTGACCCGTGAACAGTTCTACTTCGTGATGCCCGACCGGTTCGCCAACGGCGACACCCGCAACGACAAGGGCGGGCTGACCGGTTCGCGCCTGGAGACCGGGTACGACCCCACCGACAAGGGCTTCTACCAGGGCGGCGACCTCAAGGGGCTGACCAGCAGGCTCGACTACATCAAGGGGCTCGGCACCACCGCCATCTGGCTCGCCCCGATCTTCAGGAACCGGCCCGTCCAGGGCACCGGCAAGGACGCCTCGGCCGGGTACCACGGCTACTGGATCACCGACTTCACCCAGGTCGACCCGCACTTCGGCACCAACGCCGACCTGACGAAGCTGATCGACAAGGCCCACGGCAAGGGCATGAAGGTCTTCTTCGACGTCATCACCAACCACACCGCCGACACCGTCGACTACGCCGAGAAGACCTACGGCTACAAGCCCAAGGGCGCCTACCCCTACCTCGACCGCGACGGCCGCCCCTTCGACGACGCCTCGGGCATGGCGAAGGTGGACGCCGACTCCTTCCCGTACAAGCCGGTCACCACCGGCGGCAAGACGCCGGCCTGGCTCAACGACCCGACGATGTACCACAACCGCGGCGACTCGACCTATGCCGGCGAGTCCACCACGTACGGCGACTTCTCCGGGCTCGACGACCTGTGGAGCGAGCGGCCCGAGGTCGTCTCCGGGATGGAGAAGATCTACGAGAAGTGGGTCCGCGACTTCGATATCGACGGCTTCCGGATCGATACCGTCAAACACGTCGACCTGGACTTCTGGACCCAGTGGGCGACCGCGCTCGACACCTACGCGGCCAGGCACGGGCGCAAGGACTTCTTCATGTTCGGCGAGGTCTACTCCGCCGACACCGCGATCACCTCGCCCTACGTCACGCAGGGACGGCTCGACGCGACGCTCGACTTCCCGTTCCAGGAAGCGGCCCGCCAGTACGCCTCGCAGGGCGCCCCGGCCTCGAAGCTCGCCGCCGTCTTCGGCGACGACTACCTGTACACCACCGACAAGGCCAACGCCTACGAGCAGGTGACCTTCCTCGGCAACCACGACATGGGCCGCATCGGGACGTTCCTGAAGCAGGACAACCCGCAGGCCGATGACGCGGAACTGGTGAAGCGGGCCCGGCTGGCCAACGAGGTGATGTTCCTCAGCCGCGGCAACCCCGTCGTGTACTACGGCGACGAGCAGGGCTTCACCGGCGCCGGTGGCGACAAGGACGCCCGCCAGACCATGTTCGCCTCGAAGACCGCCGACTACCTCGACGACGACGAGCTGGGCACCGACCGCACGCACGCCTCCGACGCCTACGACCCGGGCCACCCGCTCTACCGGTCGATCGCCGCCCTGTCCGAGCTGACCGCCCGGAACCCGGCGCTGCGCGACGGCGTGCAGAGCGAGCGGTACGCCGAGGGCTCCGTCTACGCCTTCTCCCGTACGGAACCGGCGCGCGGCGACGAGTACGTCGTCGCCACCAACAACGGCACGGCCGCGAAGACCGTCGAGCTGCCGACCGAGTCCGCGCGGATGGACTTCCGTACCCTGTACGGCGGTTCCGGTACCGTCCGCAGCGGCTCCGACAAGAAGATCACCGTCACCGTCCCGGCGCTGTCCAGCATTGTGCTGCGCGCCGCGAAGCCCCTGGCCGCCCCTGCCGCCAAGCCCTCGGTCACGCTGAAGGCACCGGCCGCCGGAGCCACCGGCACCGTCGAGCTCACCGCCGATGTGAACGGCGGCTCCCTCGACCGGGTCGTCTTCGCCGCCCAGACCGGCAACGGCAAGTGGACCACCCTCGGCACCGCCGACCACGCCCCGTACAAGGTCACCCAGACCATCGGCGCACACACGGCCGCCGGAACGCCCCTGCGCTACAAGGCCGTTGTCGTCGACCGCGCCGGGCGCACCGCGAGCGCGCTCGCCGCGTCCACCGCCGGACAGGCGCCCGCCCCGGCCAAGCCCGTCGCCGTGGAGCGCGACTACGCCGTCGTCCACTACAAGCGCGCGGACGGCGACTACGAGGGCCGGCGGATCCGGTCCGGCGACACCACCGCCGCGTTCACCGGGCGGGACGCCTACGGCGCCTTCGCCTGGATCAAGGTGCCGGAGGGCGCCTCCTCGGTCCCGTACACCGTCGAGAAGGACGGTGTCGCGGACGGGCCCGAGCGCACCGTCGACCTCGCGAGGACCGGGCAGGTGTGGATCGCGCAGGGCGAGGACGGCCAGGCCGACACCGCCCCCGAAGGCGCCTACCCGCCGCAGGACACCGGCAAGGCCGTCCTGCACTACTACCGGGCCGACGGCGACTACGACGGCTGGGGGCTGCACACCTGGACCGGCGCCAAGGAACCCACCGACTGGGCCAAGCCGCTGCAGCCGGTGAAGAAGGACGCCTCGGGCCTCACCTTCGAGGTCCCGCTTACCGACGGGGCCACCTCGCTCAGCTACATCCTGCACCGAGGCGACGAGAAGGACCTGACCGGCGACCAGTCGCTCGATATCGCGAGCTACGGCCACGAGGTCTGGATGCTCGGCGGCAGCGCCGGCTACCTGCTCCCGCAGACCGGCGGTGTGCCCGCCCCCGACCTCACCAAGGCCGAGGCGCAGTGGATCGACGCCGACACCGTCGTCTGGAAGGTGAAGGCCACCGACGCCACCAGCCAGCAGCTCGTCTACGCACCGGGCGGCGGGATCTCCGTCGTCGACGGCGCGCTCTCCGACGAGGGCCAGTGGCTGCGGCTCGGCCCGGCCGCGCTGACCGACGCCCAGAAGGCGAAGTACCCGCACCTCAAGGACTACCCGGCGTTCACCGTGGACGCCCGCGACCGCGACCGGGTCCGCGAGGCCCTGCGCGGCCAGCTGATCGCCACCCAGCGCGCGGCCAACGGCGCCCTGCTCGCCGCCACCGGGGTGCAGAGCGCCGGAGTGCTCGACGACCTCTACGGGAAGCGGGCGAGTGGCGCCTCGCTCGGCCCGGTCTTCCACCGGGGCACACCCACCCTGTCCGTCTGGGCGCCCACCGCCCGTACCGTCTCCCTCGAACTCGACGGCAGGCCCGTGCCGATGCGGCGCGACGACCGCACCGGCGTCTGGTCGGTCACCGGGAAGAAGAGCTGGAACGGCAAGCCCTACCGGTACGTGGTGAAGGTCTGGGCACCCACCGTCCAAAAGCTCGTCACCAACAAGGTCACCGACCCCTACTCCACCGCCCTGACCACCGACTCCGCCCGCAGCCTCGTCGTCGACCTCGACGACGGAAAGCTCGCTCCCAAGGGCTGGAGCGGGCTGCGCAAGCCCGCCGCCGTGCCGCTGCGCGACGCACAGATCCAGGAACTCCAGATCCGCGACTTCTCGATCGCGGACCCCACCTCCAGGCACCCCGGCCAGTACCTCGCCTTCACCGACACCCGCTCCGACGGGATGAAGCACCTCAAGCAGCTCGCCGACTCCGGCACCGGCTACGTCCACCTGCTGCCCGCCTTCGACATCGGCACCGTCCCCGAGAAGAAGAGGGACCAGCACAAGCCCGCCTGCGACCTGTCCGTCTACGCCCCCGACTCCGCCGAGCAGCAGGCCTGCGTGGCGAAGACCGCCGCGAAGGACGCCTTCAACTGGGGCTACGACCCGCTGCACTACACCGTCCCGGAGGGCAGCTACGCCTCCGACCCCGACGGCACGCAGCGCACCGTCGAGTTCCGGCAGATGGTGCAGGGCCTCAACGGTGCCGGTCTGCGGACCGTCATGGACGTCGTCTACAACCACACGGTCGCCTCCGGCCAGGACGACAAGTCCGTCCTCGACCGGATCGTGCCGGGCTACTACCAGCGGCTGCTGGAGGACGGCACCGTCGCCACGTCCACCTGCTGCGCCAACACCGCGCCCGAGAACACCATGATGGGCAAGCTCGTCGTCGACTCGGTCGTCACCTGGGCCAGGGAGTACAAGGTCGACGGCTTCCGCTTCGACCTCATGGGCCACCACCCCAAGGCCAACATCCTGGCCGTCCGCAAGGCCCTGGACGCGCTGACCGTCGCCAGGGACGGCGTCGACGGCAAGAAGATCATCCTGTACGGGGAGGGCTGGAACTTCGGTGAGATCGCCGACGACGCCCGCTTCGTCCAGGCCACCCAGAAGAACATGGCCGGCACCGGCATCGCCACCTTCTCCGACCGGGCCCGCGACGCCGTGCGCGGCGGCTCACCGTTCGACGAGGACCCCGGCGTGCAGGGCTTCGCCACCGGCCTCTACACCGACCCCAACACCTCCACCCACAACGGAACGAAGGCCGAGCAGAAGGCCCGGCTGCTCCACTACCAGGACCTGATCAAGGTCGGGCTCACCGGCAGCCTCGCCGGGTACACCTTCACCGACAGCTCCGGCAGCACGGTCAAGGGCTCGGACATCGACTACAACGGGGCCCCGGCCGGATACGCCGACGCCCCCGGCGACGCCCTCGCCTACGCCGACGCCCACGACAACGAGACGCTCTACGACACCCTCGCCTTCAAGCTTCCGGCACACACCCCGGCGGCCGACCGGGCCCGCATGCAGGTCCTGGCCATGGCGACCGCCACCCTCTCGCAAGGGCCCTCGCTCTCCCAGGCGGGCACCGACCTGCTGCGCTCCAAGTCCCTGGACCGCAACTCCTTCGACAGCGGCGACTGGTTCAACGCCCTGCACTGGGACTGCCGCGCGGGCAACGGCTTCGGCCGAGGCCTTCCGCCCGCCGCCGACAACGAGGCCAAGTGGCCCTACGCCAGGCCACTGTTGGCCAATCCGGCGATCAGCCCCGGCTGCGCACAGATCAACGGCGCCTCAGCCGCGTACCGGGACCTGCTCACCGTCCGGGCCACCGAGAAGGACTTCGGCCTCGCCACCGCCGGGCAGGTGCAGTCCGCCCTGTCCTTCCCGCTCTCCGGCAAGGACGAGACCCCCGGAGTGATCACCATGCGGCTCGGGAAGCTGGTGGTCGTCCTCAACGCCACCCCGGACACCACCACCCAGAAGGTCGCCGCCCTGGCGGGCCGGAACTACACCCTGCACCCCGTCCAGGCGGCGGGCGCGGATAGTACCGTCAAGAGGTCTGTCTACGGACGGAGTTCGGGAAGTTTCACCGTTCCGGGACGCACAGTGGCGGTGTTCTCAGCACGCTGACCGCAACAGGTCTACCGTGAGGCCAGCCGCCGGGGAGAGCCGCAGCAACACACTCCCGGGCGCGCCCTCCCCACTCCACCCGGCCGGTCCCGGCCCCGATCCCCGTACGCACCGCCAGCCGCGCCGTCGGCCCGCCGGTGCCGTACCGGGCGCGGGGTCCGGGGCCCGGCCGCTCCACCTGTTCAGCGACGGTGACGATGGTGAGCTACATCCCCGAGGAGACCACGAGCTTCGTCGGTCGGAAGACGGAGCTGGGCCGGATCGAACATGCCCTTGCCACCCGTCGGCTGACCACGCTCACCGGCTCCGGCGGGGTCGGCAAGACCCGCCTCGCGGTCCGCGCGGCCGGCCGCGCGGAGCCCCGATACCGCGACGGTGTCTGGTGGGCCGACCTCGCCCCGCTGCACGACGACGGTCTCCTCCTCGCCACCGTCTCCGACGCGGTCGGGCTCAGCGACCACACCCTGCGGATGCCCATGGACGTGCTCTGCGAGTGGCTCGCCGACAAGGAGCTGCTCCTCGTCCTGGACTCCTGCGAACACCTGCGCCCCGCCTGCGCCCACCTCCTCGGGGAGATCCTCACCACCTCCCCCGGACTCACCGTCCTCGCCACCAGCAGGCAGCCCCTCGGCATCAAGGGCGAACAGCTGGTCGAGGTGGAGCCGCTGCCCGTCGACGGGGCGGCCGACGCCCTCGCCCTCTTCCGGGCCCGGGTCGCGACGGCCGCACCCGGCACCCTGTTCGACGAACCGGGCACCGCGGAGGCCGCCGCCGAGATCGTCCGGCGGCTGGAGGGCATCCCGCTCGCCATCGAACTCGCCGCCGCGGGCACCGGCCGGCAGACCGTCGAGCAGATCGCCCAGCGGATCGGCTCCCGCCTCGACCTGCTCGCCGACGAGTCCATCCGCCCGCAGCGCCACCGCACGCTGCGCACCACCATCGGCTGGAGCCACGAGCTGTGCACCCCGCTGGAACGGCTGCTCTGGGCCAGGGTGACCGTGCTGCGCGGCGACTTCGACGAGGCCACCGCCCGCGAGGTCTGCGCCGGAGGACCGCTCACCGGGGACGGAGTGGGCACCGCGCTGCGCGGCCTGGTGGCCAAATCGGTCGTCGTGCGCGACGGAGCGCGCCACCGGATGCTGGACACCATCCGCGATTACGGCCGGATGTGGCTGGCCGAGCTCGGGGAGGAACGGGCCGCGGCCGACCGGCACGCCGCCTGCTTCCTCCAGCTGGCCCGCAGCGCCCACGCGGGCTGGACCGGCGACGACCAGATCAGCTGGTACCACCGCATCGCCGACACACACGCCGACCTGTGCGCGGCCCTGGACCACCTGCTCACCCACGACACCGCCGCCGCCCAGGAGATGGCCGGCCGGATCGGCTTCTTCTGGTGCTGCTGCGGCCACCTGCCGCAGACCCGCGGCTACGCACAGCGCGCCCTGGACGTCGGCCCGGCACAGGGCCCCCACCGCACCCGCGCCCTGTGGGTGCTCGGCATCTGCGTGATGCTCCAGGGCGACTACCCGGCCGCCGAGCGGATCGGGGAGGAGTGCGTGAAGGCGGCCGCCGAGGACGGGGCCGACGAGGGCGTCCTCGCCGCCGCGTACCTGCGCGGCTTCACTCACCTGATGGTCGGCCGGCCGGAGCTGAGCCTGCGCGAGGTGGACCGCGTGCTGCGGAGCACCGAGGCCGGCACCCCGCTCGAATCGACCTACCGGCTGCGCTGCCACCTGATCACCGTCTTCGCCCTGACCGGCCTCGGCCGGCTGGACGAGGCGGCCGAGGCAGCGGCCGTCCTGCGCGCGGCCTGCGAGGCCATGGACGAGTGCTGGACCCGCAGTTACGTCGACTACCAGCTCGCCCTGATCGCCCTGCTCCAGGGCCGCGCCGACGCGGCCGCCACCCATGCCCGGTCCATGCTCACCGGCAAGCACCGGCTCCGCGACAGCTTCGGTATCGCGCTCGGCCTGGACATCCTGGCCGCCGCCGTCGCCGCCCAGGGCGAGGGCGCCCACGCCGCCCGGGTGTACGGCACCGGGCAGCTCTACTGGCGGATGGTCGGCCACCCGCAGCGCGGCACCCCGGAGCTGGGCCCGCTGCGCGAGGCCTGCGAGCGCCAGGCCCGCGAGTCCGTGGGGGACGCCGCCTACCAGCGGGCCTTCGACCGGGGCCGCGCGGACAGCGCCGAGGCGGGCCTGGCACTCGCACTCCACGGGGAACTGCTCACCTGAAGCGTGTTGCAGAAGGCTGTGGGGCCCTGGCGAACCGCTCACATAGTGATTCCCGCTTGTGCGCGTTCCCCGGAGCGGGAAAGGGTGGGGGCCCACCGTCCCGCCCGCCCCGCCCAGGAGCCCCGCCATGCCGCAGATCACCGTCGACTACTCCGCCGAGCTCGACGACACCTTCGACCGCGCCGGCTTCACCCGCGCACTGCACCCGCTGGTCGCCGAGACGGTGACCACGAAGATCGCCGCCTGCAAGACCCGCTTCCGCCGGGTCGAGGAGGTCGTGGTGGCGGACGCGCCCGGCGGCGACGCGCTCGTGCACATCGACATCTCGCTGCTCGCCGGCCGCACCCCCGAGATCAAGGCCCGGCTCACCGAGTCCGTACGGGAGCTGCTGGCCGCCCACATCGGGCCGGCCGCCGGGCTGACGCTGCACCTCTCGGTCGAGGCCCGTGACCTCGACGCGTCCTACCGCAGCGCCTGAGGCCCTACGGAAGCCGCTGCGGCGGCACGGCCGGCACGGCGGGGGCCAGCGCGGAGAGCCGCACCAGCAGGTCGCCGAACGGCCCGTCCGCCGGCTCCTGCGCGAGGACCCGCAGCACGATGCCCGCCATCTCCCCGTTGTACGCGGCGCTCACGGCGATCAGCGCCGCGAAGTCGTGCACGAGCTGCAACTCCAGCTCGGCACGCGGGATGTGCCGTCCGTCCAGCCAGATCAGGGCCGTCGACTCGGCGAGCGACACCCAGGACCGGACGACCAACTCCAGCCGGGCCGGGGGCTTTTCGACCCCGAGGTGGGCCAGGATCTGCTCGCACGCCGCCTGCCGCACCCCGTCGATCATCGCGTTGGCCGTCGACGAGCCCACGGCCGGGCCGCCCCGCATCAGTGCGGCGAAGCCCGGTCCGTGCTGGTCGACGAAGTCGAAGAACCGCCCCATCACCCGTAACAGCCTTGCGCCCAGGGGGCCTTCGTGCGGCTCCAGGAACCGGGTCGCCAGCTCGTCGGCCGCCCGCCGCAGCGCCGCCTCGTACAGGCTCTGCTTACCCGGGAAGTAGTGGTAGACCAGCGGCCGCGAGATCCCGGCGGCGGCGGCGATCTCGTCGATCGAGACCTCGTCGGGGGAGCGGTGGCTGAACAACTCCAGTGCGACACCGATCAGCTGCTGCCTGCGCTCCTCGACGCCCATCCTGCGCCGCACCCCGGTCGTCATGGTGAACAGCGTACCGACCTGCGGGCCCGACGCACGGCCCCCGGGCCCGTCACAGATCCAGCACCAGCCGTTCGCCCCGGCACCGGGACACGCAGAGCAGCATCGAGTCCGCCCGCTCCGCGTCGTCGAGCAGATCGTCGCGGTGGTCCACCTCGCCCTCCAGGACGCGCTGCTGGCACGTGCCGCAGAAGCCCTGTTCGCA
This sequence comes from Streptomyces sp. 840.1, assembly GCF_003751445.1. NCBI lineage: Bacteria > Bacillati > Actinomycetota > Actinomycetes > Kitasatosporales > Streptomycetaceae > Streptomyces > Streptomyces sp. 840.1. Next base: position 4,343,274 of record NZ_RJUU01000001.1, read on the forward strand.
GGAGTACGCGACGTGCGGAAGCTCCGCCCGCACCGCGGCCAGCGCCGACTGGCCCGCCGCCACCCGGACCGTGCGGCCCGAGCGGCGCAGTTCCATCTCGAACGGGGCGGAGCCGGTGGCGTCCTGGGCCGCCGCGGTGAAGCGTTCCAGGTGCAGGGTGCAGCCGGGCGGGAGCGCGGCGGCGACCGCGTCCATCAGGGGCTGCGGGCCGCAGCAGTGCACCGCCGTGCCGGGCGCCGCGTCCGCCAGCGCTGCGGCGACGTCCGGGTGGCCCGCCTCGTCCTGCGGTACGACGGTGACCCGGCCGCCGTCCGCGTCCAGCTCCGCGAGCTCCGCCAGGAACGGCATCGTCGCCCGGCTGCGCCCTGCGTACAGCAGCCGCCAGTCCGCCCCGGCGGCGGCGAGCCGGCGCAGCATCGGCAGCACCGGCGTGATCCCGATGCCGCCCGCGACCAGCACGTACGCGGGGGCGTCCGCCAGCGGGAAGCGGTTGCGCGGGCCGCGGACCTCGACCTCGTCGCCCACGCGGAGCCGCTCGTGCACCTCCCGGGAGCCGCCCCGGCCGTCCTCGGCGAGCCGGGTCGCGACGGTGTAGGTGTCGGGGTCGGCCGGGTCGCCGCACAGCGAGTACTGGCGGATGAGCCCGGACGGCAGCACCAGGTCGAGGTGGGCGCCGGGCTGCCAGCGCGGCAGGCCGGAGCCCTTCAGCCGGAGCAGCACGACCCCGTCCGCAGGGGTGGACCGCTCGGTGACCGTCAGCAGCCTGCCGGTGGTCGAACGGCGCCGCGAGTGACCGGACACGGGCTCGTCGAGCGCCGGCAGCGGCCACAGCGGGGACTTCTCTATGCGCCGGCGCATCGCCCGCTTGGCGAGCAGTGCGGCGGCGGCCAGCGCGAGGACGGTGCGCGGCCGGGGGAGGAGCTGGGGCATGGTCAGCCGGCTTCCGTCGTACGGGCCTCGGCCGCGACCGCGGCGGGCGAGCGGTTGAGGTAGTCCACGGCCTGGGCCGTACTGCCCTCCTGCGAGGGGTGGTAGCCGCGGCTCAGGTAGCGCGGTATGGACCGCAGCATCGAGGGTGTGCTGGGCAGGGTGCCGCGCCTGCCGCTGCGGTAGAACTGCCCGAACGAGGCCTTGCCGTCCAGCAGGCTGGGGTCGTTCTCCATGAAGAAGCGGGCGCCGCGCTGCCAGAGGAAGGCCAGTGCGGAGAACGCCGTCGCCCAGGTCCGCACCCGCCGCCGGTATCCGCCGTCGACATGCATGAACACGTCGAAGGCGACCGACCGGTGTTCGACCTCCTCCGCGCCGTGCCAGCGCAGCAGGTCCAGCATGGTGGGGTCGGCACCGCGCCGGTCCAGCTCCTCGGCGTTCAGGACCCAGTCACCGAGGAAGGCGGTGTAGTGCTCGATGGCGGCTATCGTCGCCACCCGTTCCATCAGCCACCACTTGCGCGCCCGGCCCGGCGGCAGCGTGCGGTCCCCGAGCAGCTTCTCGAAGAGCCAGTCGACCTGGGCCGTGTACGGGGTCGGGTCGAGGCCCAGCTCCCTCAGGTGCGGGAGTACGTCGTCATGGGCCTGGGAGTGCATCGCCTCCTGGCCGATGAACCCGATGACGTCCTCGCGCAGCCGCTCGTCGTGTATGTACGGCAGCACCTGGCGGTAGACGTGGATGAACCAGCGTTCCCCGGCCGGTAGCAGCAGATGGAGGACGTTGATGGTGTGCGTGGTGAACGGATCGCCCGGTACCCAGTGCAGGGGCGTCCGGTCCCAGGCGAAGGAGACCCGGCGGGCCTTGAGTGCGATCCGCTCGGACGCGACCGCCGCTGGCTGCGTGTTAGACATGTTGTCAATGTACTGAGGGGTAGGCCCGGGGAACAGGGGCCTGCGGCGAATTCCTGAGCACGCTCCCGGCCGGGTGTCACCGCAGGGCCCCGACCCGACTGCCGTCTCTCAGCCGCCCGTTCAGCCGCGCCCGGTCGCCCGCGCCGGCGGGTACCGCGAGCAGCCGCCCCCGCGAGCTCCCCGTCACCCCGCCCGACGTGGTGAGTGAGGCGAACTGCTCGCTGCCCGCCGCGAGCACGTACCAATGGCCGTCGCGCGACTTCCACAGCACGCCCGCCAGTACCTGCGGGTCGCTCGCCCCGCAGGCGGGCGAGTCCTCGGAGCGCGCCGCGACGGCCCCCGGCGGACGGCTCCCCGGCGGCCGCGCGGACGGTGCCTGGAACTGGGCGAGCACCCGGCTCCCGGCGCCCCGCCAGGTCTCCGCCCTGGTGCACAGCCACCGGGCCGAGCCGCCGCCCTCGGGCAGCGGCTGCGTCGCGTACGCCCAGGAGTTCACCGAGCGCACCCCGTGCGAACGCACCGCAGGCAGCAGACACGCCGTCCGCGCCCAGCTCTCCAGCTCCGTGCGCCCCGCCACGTCGTGCGGCTCCGCGGGCGGGCCCGAGGTCAGCCGGGCCGGGGCGAGTTCACCGAGATCCGTCACCAGCCGGTCGGCCGTGCCGTCGGACAGCCCGACCGCGTCCCAGGTCCGGCAGCCACCCTCGGACCCGGTACCGCTCAGCGCGTCGGTCACCCCGTCCGGGGCGCGGTGCAGCGGGCGCGGCGCCCGGTCCGGGGCGAGCAGGTCCCGCACCGACGCGCTCCGCACCCAGGGCGCCGTCAGATAGCGGACCCGGCCCCCGGCCCGCTCCACCACCAGGGCGCCCGCCGAGGCCGCGTCCGCCCCGTCGACCCGGGCGAAGTCGAGCGCGGCGCCCTCGGACGGGTCGGCGTTACGGGGCTCCGCGTACCGCACGACGCGCAGTCCGTCGTAGAACAGCACCACCGCCGACGCGCCCACCTCGCCCGCGTACAGCAGCTGCGGGGCTCCCATCGGGGGGCCCATGGGCGTGCGGGGCGTCGCCGACGTCCGTACCCCGCCGCCCGGCCGCGCCCACACCGTCAGCGCCCGCCGCAGCAGCCGGGTGTCCTCGGTGCGGTCGCCCCGGGTGGGCCACGCGGTGAAGTCGGTACGCGGCGAGCGGCGCCAGAACGTGGCCGGCACCATCCGCAGCGCTCCCGGGTCCAGGGCCTCCTCGGCGGCCGGGTTGCGCGCGTACGGGGGCGCGGCCGGCCCTTCGCGCCCCCAGCCGCCGCCCGGCAGCCCCAGCAGCGTCCCGCACACCGCGGCCGCCGCGGCGGCGGCCAGCGCGGCGCGCGCGTATCTGCGGCGGCGCGGCAGGTCCGGCGGCCTGGCCTGCAGGGAGCACGGATCGAACTCCGGCGAGGCCAGCAGCGCGTGGGGCGCCGCCACCCCGTCCGCCTCCCGCAGGGCCGCGTGCGGATCGGCCACCCCCGCGGCGGCCAGCTCGCGGCGGACCTCGCAGTCCGTGAGCGACTCCAGGCCGCGCAGGACGAACGCGGCGCGCGCCGGTCCGCCGGCCGCCGAGAGCCGCTGCTCCAGGGCGAGTTCGTCCGCGCCGCCGGAGTGCGGGAACAGCCGCAGCCCCCAGACCAGCGGCAGGGCGGACGGCAGCCGCACCCGGCCCGGCCACCACCGCCGCCGCAGCGGCAGCCCCGCCGTCAGGGCGCCGCGCAGCACCTGGCGCCTGACGTACGCGTATCCGGGGCCTCCCGCCGCCGCACGGCCGGGGCGGCGCGGCAGCGGGAGGCCCGGACCGTCCGCCGGACAGGCCCGGCGCGCGGCCTGCAGCGAGCGCTGGGCCAGGGCGTGCGAGGCCAGCACGCGCCGGGAGCGGCTCAGTGTGGGCGGCAGGACGAGATAGCCGAGCCGGACCAGTCGCGGGTAGTGCTCGACGAGCGAGGCCTCGGCCTGCTCCGCGTCGACCGGGGCGGCGGCTGGCGGTACCTCTGGCAGTGGGCGCACATTCAGCTGAACGAGCGAATCGTGCGATGGTCACCCCGGGCCGTGTGTCCCCGGGATGCCGTGCCGGGCCCAAGGCTCAGGCGAAACGGGCCAGTTGGGGATCGATCGGGGCCGCCGTCATCCGGTTGGCCAGAGTCGACATCGTGTAGGCGCCGATCCCCAGGACCACTTCCAGCGCGTTGCGCGCGGTGTAGCCGCGGTCCAGGAACGACTGGAGCGTGGCGTCGTCCACCGCGCCGCTCGCCTCGATCACGGCGATGGTGAACCGCCTCATGGCCTCCAGTCGTTCGTCGGGGAGCGGCAGGGGGCTCTCGCCGCGCAGGGCGGCGATGAGTCCGCCGTCCGCCGCGAGGGCGGTGAGCTTCGCGGTGTGCATCGCCACGCAGAGGTGACAGCCGTTGCGGGAGGCCATGGTCATGATCAGGACCTCCCGGGAGAGCTGGTCCAGGGTGGTGGACTCGAAGAGCGCGCTCGTCCTCAGGAAGCCGTTGAGCAGCTCGGGCGACGAGGCGAGCCGGGCGACGGCGGCGGGCAGGTGGCCCTGCTTCGCCGTCACCGCCGCCATCGCGGCGCGGGAGGCGGCGGGAGCGGATTCGGGCGAGTGGTCGGGGAAGTGGCAGGCGATGTGCCCGGGGGACGGGGACAGGGGTGTGGACATGGCGGACCTCTCGTCTCAGCGTGAACGCGACGACGTAAACTCGACAACGTGATTGACGAAAAGGTAAATCAGGTTGTCGAGTTTCGCAATGGCTGAGCGGGCGGGGGATGCCGCTTCGAGCGGTGGTGGCGCGGGATTCGAGCTGCCGCTGCTGCTGTTCGCCGGCTTCCGGTCGATCATCGACGAGATGCACCGCGAGCTCGCCGTGCAGGGCCACCCCGAGGTGCGGCCCGCGTACGGGTACGCGCTCCAGGCGGTGGGCCTCGACGGGGCGACCGCGAGTGAGCTCGGCCGGCGGCTCGGGGTCTCCAAGCAGGCCGCGGGCAAGACCGTCGAGCGGCTCGAAGGGCTCGGCTACGTCGAGCGCGCCGACGATCCGCAGGACGGCCGCCGCAAACTGGTCCGGCTCTCCCCGCGCGGGATCGACGTACTGGCACGCTCGGCGGCGGGCTTCGACCGGGTGCGCGCGCAGTGGGTCCGGGTGCTCGGCGCCGAACGGGTCGCGGCCCTGGAGTCCGACCTGCGCACCATGGCCGCGGCGGACGCCTTCCGGCTCGACGCGTCGAGCTGGTTCAACGGCTGACGGGGCCGAGGGCGGCGGCGTGGAGGTGGGTCCGGACTTGGACTTTGCACACGAGAGATAGGACGTATCTGGTGGGCACCCTTCCCGCAGGCCACTCCGTGCGGCAGCATGCACGCGTCGGTACCCAAGAGATCCGACCACTCGTGGTCGGGAATGGGAGGGAACCATGGCACGACGCACCCATGTGCTCAGCGCGCTCGCACTGGCGGCCGCCGCCGCGCTCATCCCCGTGACTGCCACGGCGCAGCAGCCCGCGCACCCCGCCAAGCCCTGCGGCGCACCCGTTCGGCCCGCGTCGCAGATGACGGTCGAGGCATGCGACAGCCCCGCCCGGATCATCGAGAAGGCGGCGAACACCGTCCCCACTCCGGGCCAGCTGGCCTGGCAGCAGCGAGAGGTCACCGCCTTCACGCACTTCGGGATGAACACCTTCACCGGCCGTGAATGGGGCTCCGGCACCGAGGACGAGAAGCTGTTCGCGCCCAGGAGCATCGACGCCGACCAGTGGATGCGGGCCTACAAGGCCGCCGGCGCCGAACAGGTCATGCTCACCGTCAAGCACCACGACGGCTTCGTCCTCTACCCGAGCCGCTACACCGACCACTCGGTCGCCCTCAGCCCCGGCAGCCCCGACGTCGTCGCCCGCTACGTGAAGGCCGCCCGCAAGGCCGGCCTGAAGGTCGGCCTCTACCTCTCGCCCTCCGACGGCGCGGAACTCCCGCACGCCTGGCACGCCGAGTGGGTCGAGAAGATCCGGGCCAAGCAGGCCGACGGCGAAGCGCTCAGCCTGCCCGAGAAGATGGCCCTGGAGGACGGCGACCGCGCCCCCGCCGGACAGGGCCGCTTCGGCAACGGCAGCGCCGTCACCGAGCGCACCATCCCCACCCTCGTCCCCGGCGACGACCGGGCGGCCCGGGTGAAGAGCGGCAAGCTGCCCACCTTCAGGGTGAAGGCCGACGACTACGACGCGTACTACCTCAACCAGCTCTACGAGATCTTCACCCAGTACGGCCCGGTCGAGGAACTCTGGCTGGACGGCGCCAACCCCTGGTCCGGCTCCGGGATCACCCAGAAGTACGACGTCAGGCAGTGGTTCGACATGGTCAGGGCACTGTCGCCGAACACCGTCGTCTTCCAGGGCCCGCAGGGCGTCCGCTGGGTCGGCAACGAGTCCGGCGTCGCCCGCGAGACCGAGTGGAGCGTCACCCCGCACACCACCGACCCGTGGACGGGTCTCGGTAGCCTCCCCAACGACTCCACCGACCCCGACATCGGTTCCAGGGACCGCCTCCTGGCGCCCGGGGTCAACTACCTCCAGTGGTACCCGGCCGAGGCCGACGTCTCCAACCGCCCCGGCTGGTTCTACCACCCCGACGAAAAGCCCAAGAGCCCGGCGCAGTTGATGGACCTGTACGAGAAGAGCGTCGGCCGCAACGCCTCGCTGCTGCTCAACGTCCCGCCCGCGCCGGACGGCCGGATCGCCGACGCGGACGTCGCGTCCCTGACCGCCTACGGCGCCGACGTGCGCCGGATCTACGGCACCGACGTACGCGAGCAGGGACCCGGCCCGTACACCTTCGACCGGGTTGCCGTCCGGGAGGACATCCGGCACGGGCAGCGGGTGGAGAAGTTCGCCGTGGAGGCCCGGATCGACGGCGCGTGGCAGCGGATCGCGCAGGGCACCACCATCGGCCACGAGCGGATCCTGCCGCTGCCCTCGGCCGTCACCGCGTCCGCCGTCCGGGTCGAGGTGCTGGAGTCCAGGGCGAAGCCGCACCTGGGCGCCACGACCCTGCACCTCGCAGCCGCGCGCTAGGGTCTTTCGTTTTGGATCAGGCCGGACACCGCGAGTCCGGCATGATCCGAACGAGAGGCCCTAACCGCGGTCCAGATAGGCCAGTACCGCCAGAACGCGGCGGTTGTCGTCGTCGGAGGGCGGCAGGCCGAGCTTCCCGAAGATGTTCGAGGTGTGCTTGGCCACCGCCCGCTCCGTGATCACCATGTGCGCGGCGATCGCCGCGTTCGAACGGCCCTGCGCCATCTGCTCCATGACCTCCTTCTCGCGCGGTGTCAGCCCGCCCATCGGCTTGTCCTGCGAGCGCCGCGACAGCAGCTGCGAGATCACCTGCGGGTCCATCGCGGTGCCGCCCGAGGCGACCCGGCGGACCGCGTCGATGAACTGTTCGGCGTCGAAGACCCGGTCCTTGAGCAGATAGCCGATGGCGCCGTTGCCGTCCGCCAGCAGTTCACGCGCGTACAACTGCTCGACGTGCTGGGAGAGTACGAGCACCGGCAGCCCGGGTCTGGCCCGCCGGGCGGCAAGCGCGCACTGCAGCCCCTCGTCCGTGTGGGACGGCGGAAGCCGGACGTCGACCACGGCGACGTCCGGCTTCAACTCGGCAAGGGCTCTGGTCAGTTCGGGCCCCGTCTCGACGGCGGCCGCGATCTCGAAGTCGTACGCCTCCAGCATGCGCACCAGGCCGTCGCGCAGCAGGAAGAGATCTTCGGCTAGGACAACTCGCAAGGGATCTCCATGGTCACCATGGTGGGACCGCCCGCGGGGCTGCTGACGGCCATGATGCCGTCGAATGTACCGAGTCGGCGTTCGACTCCGCTCAGGCCCGAGCCCGAACCGGCGCTCGCACCGCCCTTGCCGTTGTCCGTCACGGAGATCCGCAGCATGTGGTCGCCATGGTGCAGGTCCACCCAGATCCGGTCCGCGCCCGAGTGCTTCGCCGCGTTCGTCAGGATCTCGCTGACCGCGAAGTACGCGGCCGACTCGACCGGCGCCTCGGCCCGGCCGCTCAGCTCCACCTCGACCTCGGTCCCGATCGGCATCCGCAGGGCCAGTGCCTTGACCGCGTCCCCCAGCCCGCGCTCGGCCAGCACCGGCGGGTGGATGCCACGCACCAGGTCGCGCAGCTCCGTGAGCGCCTCCGCGGACGACGCGCGGGCCATCGCCAGGAGCTTCTTCGCCTGCGCCGGGTCCTTCTCGACGAGCGCCTCGATGGTGCCCAGGTTCATGCCCATGGCGACCAGCCGGGCCTGCGCACCGTCGTGCAGATCCCGCTCGATGCGCCGCAGCTCCGTGGCGGCGGTGTCGACCGCCTCGTGCCGGGTCTCGGTCAGCCGGTCGATGCGCAGCGCCAGCTCCTGCTCATGGGTGGGGGCCAGCACCGAGCGCGCGATCACGAAGTGCGCGTGCAGGAGCCGCTCGCTCAGCAGCACCCCGGCCGCGAAGAGGACCACCCCGAGCGCGGCGGCGGCCAGCGCCGTGGCCTGGCTGTCGACCGGGACGAACCCGTACCAGTACCGGTCGTCCGTGAAGACCCGCCACAGCCCCGCCGCCAGGACGAACCCCTCCAGCGGGTAGATCATCAGCGCCGCCGCCATGATCGACACCACGTAGCCGGCCGTCATGTCGACCAGCATCCACTGCATGTCCCGCCAGGTGGCCGGGTCCTTCAGCATCAGCGTGGTCCGCTCCACCTGCCCGGTGAACCCGCTGCGGACGTCCTTCGGGAGCGGCCGGTAGGGGACCGGGATCCGGACGTCGGACCAGGTGATCGCCAGCAGCCGTCGCTGGTTGGCGTGCTTGCGGACCGCCGTCAGTACGTAGGGGGTGGTCACCAGGCCGATGCCCAGCGGGATGAGAGCGATCGAGACCACCGCCAGCACGAACAGCGTGACCGACCCCACGATTGACGCGAACGAGAGCACCAGCCCGCGCCCAGCGGCCAGCAGTGCGGCTCTCGTCCGTCCGTGCGGCGTGTTCATATCGGTCCCTCTTCCCTCGCCGGCACCCGTGGCAGCCCCGGTCCGCACACAGTCTGACGCCTCGGCCGGCCGCGACGTCAGCCGTCTCGACACCCGGCGGGGGTGTACCCAGCATCACCCCCGCGACCTCGCCCTACGTCACGGGGAGTGGGTGTTCCAGCGGCTGGGGCGGCGGGCGGCGGATTCGTAGATTCGAGGTGTCTTGACCGAGGTTCTACCAACGAAGATTTCAGGGGGCGAAGACGCCATGAGGCGCAATCTCGCGGCACGTATCGGTGTGTGGAGCGCACACCACCGAAAGACGGCCATTCTCGGCTGGCTGCTCTTCGTCGTGCTCGCCGCGGGCATCGGCGGTGCGTCGGGCATGGTCGAGATGACCAACGCGGAGAACGGTGCGGGCGACTCGGCACGGGCCGAGCAGATCCTCTCGGACGCCGGTCTCAGCCACCGGGCGGGCGAGATGGTCATGGTGTCGTCGGCCGAACCCGACGGCTGGCGGACCGCGGCGCGGGAGCTGGCCACCGCCCTCGGGAAGACCGGTGAGGTGACGGGCCTCCAGGCTCCGGTCGCCGCCGGGAACGGCAAGGACGCGCTGGTCACCTTCGAGATGAAGGGGGACGCCGCCACCGCGTCCGACCGGGTGCAGCCCGTCCTGGACGCCGTCGAGGAGGTCCAGAAGGGGCAGCCGGGCGTCACGGTCCACCAGTTCGGCGACGCCAGCGCCGGGAAGTGGCTCGGTGACCTGCTCTCCGACGACTTCAAGAAGGCCGAGTTCACCGCCGTACCGCTGGCCCTCGGCATCCTGCTGGTCGCCTTCGGCGCCGTCGTCGCGGCCCTGCTGCCCGTCGGCCTCGCCCTGACCGCCTGCCTGGCCGCCTTCGGTCTGCTGTCGCTCGCCAGCCACCAGCTGCACCTCTTCCAGACCACGTACTCCGTGATGTTCCTGATGGGCTTCGCCGTCGGCGTCGACTACTGCCTCTTCTACCTGCGGCGCGAGCGGGACGAGCGGGCGGCGGGGCGTGACGCCGAGACGGCGCTGCGGATCGCGGCGGCGACCAGCGGCCGGTCCGTCCTGGTCTCCGGGCTGACCGTCATGGTCGCCATGGCCGGCATGTTCCTGTCCGGACTGCTCCTCTTCAAGGGCTTCGCCGTCGCCACGATCATCGTGGTCTTCATCGCCATGATGGGCTCCGTGACGGTGCTGCCGGCCCTGCTGTCCTGGCTGGGTGACCGGATCGACGCCGGACGCGTGCCGCTGCTCAACCGGCGCGGCAAGCGGGGCGCGAAGAAGCAGAGCGGCCGGTTCGCCGGAAAGCTGCTGCGGCCCGTGCTGGCCAGGCCGAAGTTCTTCGCCGCCCTCTCGGTCGTCGTACTGCTCGTGCTCGCCGCGCCCGCCCTCGGCATGAAGACCGAGGAGCTCGGTCTGGAGAAACAGTTCGGCTCCCAGTCCGAACTGGCCATCGCCTACCGCGACATCAGCGCGTCCTTCCCCGGCGGCCCCGCCCCGGCCCAGGTGGTCGTCGAGGCCGACGACATCGAGGCCCCCGCCGTACGCAAGGCGCTCGGCGACTTCGACAAGGTGACCGTCCACCGGGCGCAGAACGTCGCGGAGATCGAGATCCCGATGCCGCACGGGAAGGCCGATCTGAGCGAACTGCGCGAGCACCGGCTGCCGGCCGCGTTCGACGGGACGGGCGCCCGCGCCTATGTGACGGGCGAGACGGCCGGGTCCGTGGACTTCACCGCCCAGCTGAAGAGCGGCATCGTGCCCGTCTTCCTCTTCATCGCCGCGGTGACCTTCCTGGTGATGCTGTTCTGCTTCCGCAGCTATGTCATCGCCGTGACCGCGATCCTGCTCAACCTGCTCTCGGTGGCCGCCGCCTACGGAGTGATGGTCGCCGTCTTCCAGCACGGCTGGGGCGCCTCGCTGATCGGATCGGAGGGCGTGGGCGCCATCGAGTCCTGGATGCCGCTCTTCGTGCTGGTCGTCCTGTTCGGGCTCTCGATGGACTACCACGTCTTCGTGGTCTCCCGGATCCGTGAGGCCCACGGCCGAGGCCTGTCCACCCCGGCCGCGATCGACGAGGGCATCCGCCGGACGGCGGGCGCGGTGACCGGCGCGGCCGTGATCATGGTGGCGGTGTTCGCGGTCTTCGGGACGCTGTCCATGCAGGACATGCAGCAGATGGGCGTCGGCCTGGCCGTCGCGGTCCTGCTGGACGCGACGATCGTCCGGATGGTGCTGCTGCCCTCCGTGATGGCGCTGCTCGGTGAACGCAACTGGCGGACCCCGCGCGGACTGTCCCGGCTGCCCGCCCTGGACCACAGCGAGCCGGAGCCGGAGCACGGCCCGGCGGTCGGCCCGGTGGCGACGGGACAGCGCGGCTGACCCCCGGCACATGCCGCGGCACGCGGCGGGCCCCGGCTCCGGTACGTACCGGAGCCGGGGCCCGCCGCGTCGTTCAGGGACGCACCGGGGTGGGGCGGTCGGCGGTCAGGGCCAGCTGCCCCTTGAGCATCCGCCCGCCGTCACCGGTCAGCCGCAGGTAGTAGTCCGCGGAACAGGAGGTTCCGTCCTCGTCGAGAGCGAGGATCCCGGACCCGGCGGGCACGTCGGCGGCCGTCTCCGCCGTCTTGGCGATCTGGTGCGCCTCGTTGTACTCGTCGAACATCGATATGTAGATGCCCTGGGCGCCCAGGCGGACCATGTTGTAGAACTGCCGCCACATGAAGTCGCCGTGCGCGCGCTGCCCGGCCTGGAGATCACCCGGCAGGACACACGGCTGGTAGTCGATGCCGTGCGCGGCGCAGTCCGCCAGGTCGGGGGTGTTGACGTTGGTGTAGAAGGAGTCCGACTCACCGGAGCTGCCGATCCGGCCCACCATCCAGGGCGAGAGCATGTCGAAGGCGTGGTAGACGTCCCGGAAGCCGGGACGGGAGTCCTCGTTCCCCGTCCGCCAGTGCGTGGGCACGCCTCCGATGACGTAACAGCCCTGCTGCTTGAACCAGTTGACGACGTCCAGGCACTCGGGCGCGTCGAAGGGCCGGGCGTCGTCGCTGAAGCCGAAGCCCCAGACACACACCACCGGCTTGCCGTTCTGGCGGGCGTAGGCGGCGGACGAGGTGTGCGCGGACATCTTCTGCGACCAGTCCTGCTTGATCTCGGTCGCCATCGACGTCCAGTTGGTCACGTCGTACATGACGTAGAACTTGCGGCCGTTGCTCTCGGCGGCGCCGCGCACCTTCTGGGCCATGCCGTCACGGGTGGGGCCCTCGGAGCCGAAGGGGTTGAAGCGCTGCAGGGCGGCGGTGTCGATGCCGTTCTCCCGCATCCAGCGGAAGTGGGTGTCGACGGTCTGCTGGTCCCAGGAGGAGAACAGCGCCGCGGCCCCTCCGCCGTTCAGGTCGGGCATGGCCGTCGGGTACGTACGGTCGTAATCGCTCACGTCGGGCCAGGACTTGGCACTGGACGCACCGGGGCGGGGGGCCTGCGACATGTCCGGGCTCCAGTGCCACCAGCCGTTGATCGGGGCGCCGTCGCCCGGCGCCGCGAACCAGCCCTGATAGCCGACGGTGACCTTGCCGACCACGTCTCCGGCGGGGCTCGCCGCGCCGGAGACCGAGGCGCTCGGTGCGTGGGCCCCGGCGGGCGTGGAGGACAGAGCGGTGGCCGTGACACCGGCCGTCGCCGCCAGCAGGAACGTGCGTCGCGATGTGGTCATGTGGGGGGCCTCTCATGGTGAGGACGGGGAACGGGGGCGGTGCGTGATCCACGGACGGGTTCCGGAGTCGTGCGGTCCGCGATCAGTCCGGGGGAGCGGCGGTGGCGCCGCTGGTCCGCCAGCCGTGGCGGGCGGTGAAGCCGAGCAGTGCGCGGGAGCGGCCGGTGGCGAACAGGGAGCCGTGTTCGGCGATGTCGTCCACGACCGTCGCGGTGGGGTGGTGGGCGGCCAGCAGCTCACGGGTCGGTACCCGGCAGGAGCTGTCGGGAGCGGCGATGTTGATGACGTGGTGGCCGGTGAGCGGGGCGGTGAGCGCGGCGCGTACCGCCCCGGCGGCGTCCTGTGTGTGCACCCACCCCCACAGCTCGCGGCGGTTGGCGGCGGGATCGGCCGCCACCTCGGCCAGCCGGCCGGCCAGGCGTTCGCCCTCACCGATGAAGGGGAAGCGCAGCATGACGGTGGTGGTGTGCCATCGCCGGGTGGTGAAGGCGGCCGCGCTCTCGCTCATCACCTTCGACAGCCCGTAGGAGTCGACCGTCAGATCCGGGTGCTCCTCGTCGACCGGAACGTACTGGGGAGACTGGTCCCGGTCCGCCCAGGCCAGTCCGACGGCGGCGGCGCTGGAGGCGCCGACCACGCGGGCGACTCCCCGGCGGCCGGCTTCCTGGAAGACGGTGTAGGCGGTCATGACGTTGGAGCGCAGCGTCTCGTACTCGTCCACGATGCCGGGTGCGGGGATCGCGGCGAGGTGGACCACGGCCGCCGGAGCCTCCCCGTCCTGCCCGGCCGCCGCGTCGAAGGCGGCGCGTACGACGGCCGGGTCGTTCAGGTCGCCGGTGACGAAGGCGGCGAGGCGGGCGGAGGCGTCCGGGCCGGCGGGGGCGGTCCGGTCGGCGCCGACGACCCGGTAGCCCGCGCGGGCCAGGTCCGCGGTCACCGCGGTGCCCAGGCCGCCGCAGGCGCCGGTGACCAGCACCGTGCCGGAGTGGCGGCGTGCGTTCTCGTGCGGGGTCATCCCTTGACCGCTCCCATCAGACCGTTGACGAAGTAGCGCTGGGCGCAGAGGAACAGGATGATCACGGGGACCACCATGATCAGCGCGGCGGCCATCAGCGAGTTGTACTGGACGACGCTCTCCGACTGCATCGCCTGGAGGGCGATCGGCAGGGTGTAGGTGTGCGGGTCGTTGAGCGAGATCCGGGTGAGCTGGTACTCGTTCCAGGTCGGGATCGCCGTGAGCAGCGCGATGGTGACCAGCGCCGGACGGGCCAGCGGAAGGTAGATACGGGCGAAGATGCGCAGCTCGCCCGCCCCGTCCATCCGGGCCGCCTCGCGCAGTTCGACGGGGACGGTGTTGAAGGCGTTGGTGAGCATCAGCACGGCCAGCGGGGCGCTGCCGTTGACGAAGGGGAGGATGAGTCCCCAGTGGGTGCCCAGGATGTCGAGCCGGCTCTCCAGCAGCACGATCGGCAGCAGGGTCACCACCCCCGGCACGAACAGCAGGGCCAGGAAGAGGCGGTAGAAGAGGCGCCGGCCGGGGAAGCGGAGAACCGCGAAGGCGTAGGAGGCCGCCGCGTACACGACGACCACCAGGACGGTGGTCAGCACCGTCACCTTCAGGCTGTTGGTGAAGTACTCGAAGAAGTCGAGCTTGTTCCACGTGTCGGACAGCGTCTGCAGGGTGGGGTGGTGCGGGATGAGATGGCCGCCGGAGACGACCTCGCTGTTGGTCTTGAAGGCGGCCGAGACCATCCACAGGAAGGGGTAGAGGCTGACCACGGCGTAGGCGGCCAGCGCCACCGTCACCGCGGTCCGGGCGCTGATCCCGCCGAGCGACCGCGGGGTGCGGCGGGGCGGAAGCGCCCGGGGAGTGAGCTGGGCGGTCGTGGTCATTGCGTCCTCCGCGTGGCGCGCTGGTTGAGGAACGCGACCACCAGGGCCGCGACGAACAGCAGCCAGCCCAGTGCGCTGGCCAGGCCCAGGGTGGGCGACAGCTCGGAGAGGAAGGCCAGCCGGTAGGTCTCCAGTCCGAGGACCGAGGTCGAGTCGCCCGGACCGCCGTTGGTCATGATCAGGAACATCTGGAAGCCCTGGAGCGCGTCGCGCAGGTTGAGCAGCGTGATGACGAGGGTCATGGGGCGCATCAGCGGCCAGATGATGTGGAGCGCGGTGCGCACCCGGCCGGCGCCGTCGAGCTGGGCGGCCTCCAGGAGCGATCCGTCCAGCGACTGCAGGCCGGTGAGGTAGAGCAGCATCGAGACCGGAACGGCCGACCAGACCATCACCATGATCAGGGTGGGCAGCGCGGTGTCCGGATTGCCCAGCCAGCCCTGGGGCTGGGAGAGGGACCCCAGGCCGACCGACTGCAGCAGCAGGTTGATCGCGCCCTCGGGCTCCAGGATGTACTGCCAGGCGAAGTAGACCGCGATGCCGGTGGTGACGTAGGGCAGGAAGTACACCGAGCGCAGGACGCCCTGGAAGCGCCGGATCGAGTTGAGCACCAGCGCCAGCGGGAAGCTGATCAGCACGGTGAGCACGGGGACGGCGATCATGACGTAGAGCGTGTTGAGCGCCGCGGTCCTGACGATCGGGGCGTAGGTGGGGCTGCCGCCGAGCAGGTCGGTGTAGTTGCGCAGTCCGCGCCAGTGCCACTGCGGCCAGAAGCCGTTCCACTGGGCGAAGCTCAGCGAGAAGCCGTACACGATGGTGTAGACGCCCATGACGGCGAACAGGGCGAGCGCGGGGGCCATGAAGGTGTAGCCCCAGAGCGCTTCCCGTAGCCGGGCGGTACGGCGGGGCCTGCCCGCGGGCGATGTACGGCCCTTTCCGGTGGCGCGGGCCGTACCCGCGCTGCCGGGGCCGGGGGTGCCGGCGTCGGTGCCGGCGGTGAGATTGGCTGCCATGGCTACTGCTCCGCCCAGTAAGACTTGATCATGGAGCTGATGTGATTGCCGGTCTGCCGCGCGCCCGTCGACTTCAGCGGGGTGTAGCCGGCCAGTACCGCGCCGACCTTGCCCGGGTCGTAGAGGCTGGGGCGGTAGGTGGTGTCGCCCGCGTTGTAGGCGTTCTCGCCGGTGCCGAACGAGTCGAGCATGGTGGTGAGCAGCGGGCCGACCGCCTTGCGGTCCGCGCCGGTGAGCAGGTTGGGCGGCACGTCGAGCGCCGCGCGGCCGAAGTCGGCGGCCACATCGGGCTGCGAGAGGAACCGCAGCCAGGCCATCGCCTCGTCCTTCCGCCGCGATGTGCGGGTCACCGAGAGCCCGGTCAGTGCGAAGGGGGACAGCTGCATGCCGGGGATGGCGGCCCTGGCCGGGGGCGGCACCGGGAACGTCATGATGTTGGCCGGGTCGGCGCCGTTGGCCGCCAGGAAGGCCAGGGTGAAGGTCCCGCCGACCAGGAACGCCGACTTGCCCTGGGCGAAGGAGAGGTCCGCGTCGTCGATGCTCTTGGCGGCGGTGCCCGGCATCCAGTACGGCGTGACCCTGCCGTACTCCGTCAGGACCCGCTGGCCGTCGGCCGAGGCGAAGCCCTTGGAGGGGTCGGAGCCGAAGAGGGCCTGGAAGCGTTCCTTGCCGAGCATCCCGAACGCCATGGGCTGCATGAGCCACTCCAGCGCGGTGGACGGCTGCTGGACCCCGATGGTGATGCCGCCCCGCTTGGGGTCGGTCCGGTGGACCGCGGCGAGGGCGTCGATGAACTGTTCCCACGTGGCGGGCGGTTCGGTGACACCGGCCGAGGCGAGGCGGCGGCGGTCCGCGTAGACGATGCCGAAGGTGCCGACGGTGAGGGGGACGCTGAACCGCTGCCCCTCCTTCACCCCCATCGTCTTGGACCCCTCGGTGAGGGAGTCCCGGTACTGGGCGGCGGTGACGGCGCCGTCCTTGCGCACCTGGGGCAGGTACTTGTCCAGCCAGCTCCTGCCGACCGTGCCGGCGAGGTCCTCCAGGAGGCCGGCGCCCCCGAAGGACAGGTCGTCGCCGTTGGCGTGGACCTCGATCACATCGGGGAGATCGTTGGTGCGAGCGGCGGCCTGCACCTTGGTCAGGAAGGCGTCGTCGGGCGTGATGGCCTGGATCGCGACCTTGGTGCCGGTCTGCGCCGTGAACGCGGCGGCGGCCGCGTCGAGGGCCTTGACGTGTGACTGCTTGAAGGTCCACATCGTCAGACGATCACGTCCGGCGCCTGCGGACCGGCCGCAGCCTGCGGCCAGCAGGGCCATGGCCGGTGCGGCGGCGAGCAGACGGCGGCGTCCTTGCCGGAACGCGGGGCTGTGTTCCATGCAAGCGGCCCCCTTTCCTCTGTGGCGTCCATGGCCTGATTCCGCACGGCGTCCCGGGCCCGCGGATACAGGTGTCTCGCCTGCTGGGTGATGAAGTGGGTGCTGAGGGCCGCGTGTTGAAGCGGGTACGGGCCGGAGCCAGCACCGGTATCTAAATCGACTTGATGTACGGTGTCAACGGTCGTAACACTCGAGAAACCCTGCGCGTCTTCTCCCGTACGGAGCCCACCATGACTGAACAGGACATCGCGGACCCGGCCGCTCCCGGCACCGCCCGCGCCGCCGCACCCGTACTCGCCGCCGCCCCCTGGAGCGGGTCGGGCGACGGAACCCGCATCACAGCCGTCCGGACCTTCCTGTGCGCGCCCCAGGGCTGCCCGTACGTGATCGTGCGGGTGGAGACCAACCAGCCGGGCCTCTACGGCCTCGGCTGCGCCAGCGACCCCCAGCGCACGACGGCGATCCGGGCCGTCGTCGACGACTACCTCGGACCGCTCCTGGTCGGCCGGGACCCGGCCGACGTGGAGGACCTGCACCGGCTCCTGCTGAACAGCGGCTACTGGCGCGGCGGGTCCATCGGGCACAACGCGCTGGCCGGTGTGGACGTCGCCCTGTGGGACATCAAGGGCAAGTCGGCGGGCCTGCCGCTGTTCTCCCTGCTCGGCGGGCGCGTCCGGGAGTCGGCCGAGGCGTACACCCACGTCGACGGAGCCGACGCCGCGCAGATCGCCGAAGCCGTGCTGGCCGCCGCCGATGGCGGCTACCGGCATGTGCGCGTCCAGGTCGCCGTACCCGGCACCGACGCCTACGGCACCGCACCCCGGGACGCCGAGGAGGCCGAGCGCCGCACCCGCCGCGCCGGGAGCTGGGACTCCCTGGGCTACCTGCGCCACGTGCCGCCCGTCCTGCGCGAGGTGCGCGAACGGGTCGGCCCCGGCGTGGAGCTGCTGCACGACGTGCACGAGCGCCTCACGCCCTCGCAGGCGCGCGAACTGGTGCGCGCGGTGCAGGACGCGGACCTGTTCTTCCTGGAGGACGCGCTGGCGCCCGAGGACGCCGCGCACTTCGCGCAGCTCCGCGCGGCCGGTACGGTTCCGCTCGCGGTGGGGGAGCTCTACGCCGAGCCGCAGGCGTACCTGCCGCTCCTGGAGCAGCGGGTCATCGACTTCGCGCGCATCCGCATCCCCACCCTCGGCGGGCTCACGCCCACCCGGAAACTGGTGGCCGCCTGCGAGCTGTTCGGCGTGCGCACCGCCCCGCACGGGCCGGGGGACGTCAGCCCGGTCGGCATGGCCGCCAACCTCGCGCTGGACATCAGCTCACCGGCGTTCGGCGTGCAGGAGGCGGCCTCCTTCACCGAGGCGACCCGCGAGGTCTTCCCCGGGGCCCCCGTACCGCGCTCCGGCCGTCTCTTCCCCTCCGAGGCACCGGGTCTTGGCGTCGACTTCGACGAGGCGGCCGCCCGGCGCCACCCCGCCCCCGCACCGCTCCAGCACGACCGGTGGGCCCTGCTCCGGGCGGCGGACGGCAGCGCGCACCGGCCCTGACGCGGGGCCCCGGCGACGGAAGAGGCGCGGCTGTGCGGGGGCGGGGAGGGGCATCTCCCTCCGGCCCCCGCACAGCCGCGCTCTCAGTGCAGCAGCAGGCTTCCCGGCTGCGCGGACAGCGTCTGGTCCAGGACCAGACAGGCGGCGCCCACAGCGGCGACGTGCTCGCCGATGCGGGTCGAGGTCACCCGGGTGGGGTGGACCGCCTTCACGTACGGGGACGCCGCGACCATCGGTTCGATCACGCTGAGGAACGGTTCGGACATCTGCGGCCAGAGCGGTCCGCCGAAGACGATGGTGTCCGAGTCGAGCAGGGTGGCCGCCGCGCACACCCCCCTGCCGATGCGGATCGCCCAGCGCTCCACGACACCCGCCGCGGGCTGCACGCCCGCTCGGGCCAGCCGGGCGAGCTCGTCCAGACTGCGCCGGGCGTCCTGGGGGCCGGTGGGCGTGAACTCGTGCCCCAGGGCCCCCATCTGGATCGCCTCGTCGACCAGCGCCCGGGTGGAGCAGGCGGCCCCCAGCCCGCCGACCTCACCGGCGTTCCCGGAGGCGCCGCGCAGGACCGTGTCGTCCACGACGAGCCCCATGCCCGAGCCGGTGCCCAGGTAGAAGAACAGGAAGTTGCGGGTCTCCGTGGCGGCCCCCATCCAGCGCTCGGCCACCGCCGCGGCGATGACGTCCTTGTCGAGCAGCGTGGGCAGCCCCGTTCCGGCGGCGAGCCTGGCACGCAGCGGAACGCTTCCCCAGCCCGGCAGTTCGGGCGGATCGACGACCATTCCGTGCCCGGCGTCCAGCGGCCCGGGGGCCGCGATGCCCAGGCCGAGAACCCGTTCGGGCTCGACGCCCGAATCATCGATCAGGGCCCGCACCGCGCTCACCATCTCGGCGGTGACCGCGTGGGTGTCGGTGCCCAGAGGGGTGGATTCGCTGCGCCGGGCGACGGTGGTGCCCAGCAGATCGAGCAGTACGTAGGTGATGACGGCCGGGTCCAGATGCACCCCGACCGCGTACCGCGCTCCCGCCACGACGCGCAGCAGCGTACGGGGCTTGCCGCCACCGCCGGACGACTGCTTGCCCGACTCCTGGGTCAGCCCCTGGTCCAGGAGCCGGCGGCAGATGTTGGAGACCGTCTGTGCGGAGAGCCCGGTGGCATGGGCGAGTTCCACCCGGCTCAGGCCCTTGGGGTGGCGCCGGATGGCGTCCAGGACGACCGACTCGTTGAAGTCGCCCATGCGTGGCAGGTTGGTACCCCGCCTGATCGATGTGTTGCTCATACTCACGATAGTTCTCCTGCTGCGGCGTCCACGGGGCGCATCACGGCGATCGGCCGGCGGGTTGACCGGCCGGATCCGAATGAAACACGCCCTAGGGGACTTGACGTACCAGCGTGATCGACCACGGCTGCAGTGGTGCCTCGTGTACGAGCACACCCGCCGCGTCCGCCCGCAGGGTCTCCAGCCTGGTCGCCCGCGCCCGCCGGTCCAGGTGGGCCAGCTGCTCACGGGTCGGTGCGCCCGGTTCGCCCAGCTCCTGCCAGGCCCCGATCGCGTCCCCGTGGCCCGGCTCCAGGCTCTCCACCTCGAAACAGGCGCCCGGGGCCAGCCCCGTCAGCCGCAGCCGGAGCTCGCGCGGTTCGCCCTTGGCCTGGGTGGACCTGGCCGTCGAGCGGTCGTCGAAGGAGGCCGGTACCGACTTGGGCTCCTGCGCCGGGTAGTGGTGCACCAGGATGCCGACGCGTCCGGTGGCGGAGTCCCGCGTGGCGGTGAAGTCCTCGCCCTGTCCGATCAGCTCGTCCCCGAGCGCGTTCAGCATCCGGTAGGCGTGGTACGTCGGCTTGGGGATCCCCGGCAGGGTGAGCATGCCGAAGCCGCCGTGGAACAGCTCGTCGCCGGCGCCGCCCTCCTCGAAGACGTCGGTGAAGGTCCAGTAGGCCAGCGAGTCGACGGTCCCGAGGGAGTGCAGTACGGAGCGGACCACGTACGTCGCCGCGGGCAGGGTGTCGTGGGTGTGGTCGCGCGGCGAGGAGGACGAGGACCATTCGGTGAGGTGGATCTCCGCCTCGGGGAACGGGCTGCCGGCGACCATGTCGCGCAGCAGCGCCAGGTCCTGGGGGGTCGCGTCCTTCGACCGGGTGAGCTTCTCGCCCCGGCCGTGCTCGTCCAGCGCCCAGTCCGTGGGGTAGGGGTGCGTGGAGACGAAGTCGACGGGGAGTGCCTCGCGCTCGCAGAACTCCAGGAACGCCTCCAGCCACACGGGCCGCCAGCGGAGGGTGTCGATGTCGTCGCGGCCTGCGGTGATCCGCAGGGCGACGTCCTCCACGTCCTTGCTGAACCGCTCGTCCGGCACGAAGTTGGAGGTGGCGGGGCCGCCCACGCGCAGCGAACCGTCCACGGCCTTCACCGCCCCGGCCGTGACCCGGTACAGCTCGAAGTACTCGGAGCGGGTCCCCTTGAAGAACCCGTCGAGGTTGGCCTCGTTCCACACCTCGAAGTACCAGCGGCGCACCTCGTCCGCCCCGTAGCGCCCGATCCAGTGGCGCACCGTCGCCTCGATGAGCGCGGCCCACTTGTCCAGGTCGACGGGCGGCGCACCGTGCGCGCCCCACCAGAAGACGGTGCTGGTCTCCCGGGCGAGCGCGCGCGGGCTGAAGCCGAACTCGACGAACGGCCGCACGCCCGTGTCCAGCAGGAAGTCGAACAGGGCGTCCACGTACTGGAAGTTGAACACCGGGGCGCCGTCCTCGCGCTCGGTGTAGACGAACATGTCGTCGTGGAACAGCCCGTGAAAGCGGACGTACTCGAAGCCGCAGTCCCGCCGGGCCGCTACGAGCTGGCGCTGCCAGTCGGCCCGGAGCCCCTCATTGGCCCGTCCCGCACCTACCACGCGGCGCCAGAACGGCTGGAGCGCGGTGCCCTCGGCCGACGCGGAGAGATCGATGCTCACCGCTGAGCTCGTGCCGCCCGCACGGCTGCCTGGTTCCAGGTCACGAGTCATGGGTGTCTCCCTGTCACAAGCTAAATCAATTTGATTGATGTTACTTTAACAGGGCACCGCAGATCGGGAAGCAGGCGTGGGTACGGCCGGTGAGCAGGTTTGCTGAGCAGCTCCGCCCTCCGGCCGTGCGGGAGTTCGCGGGTCCGGCCCGGCACCGGGCAGGACCCGCCCACGACGAGGCCGGGCAGGAGCCGGTGCGGCTCCTGCCCGGCCTCGTCGCGGCTCAGGGCGTGTACTTGTATCCGACGCGCCGCACCGTCTGGATCGACCGGCGGTGCTCGGCGCCCAGCTTGCGGCGCAGCCGGGCGACATGGACATCGACGGTGCGCCCGTCGCCCACGTGCCCGTAGCCCCAGACCGTGGTCACCAGCTGGTCGCGGGTGTGCACCCGGTTGGGGTGCGCCACCAGATGGGCGAGGAGCTCGAACTCCAGGTAGGTGAGGTCGAGCCGGTCGCCGTTCACCGATGCGGTGCGCTGGACGGGGTCGATGCGCACCGGTCCGGCCCCCGGCGCCTCCAGGATCTCCGGCACCACGTACTGGCCGGCCCGGACCGCCGCGGCCGGCGGCTGCTGGTCGGCGGGGACGAGCACCAGGTAGCCGACCATCGGCGGCCGGCCCGGCAGCGCCGGCAGGGTGTGCTGCGGTGCGGGCAGCCAGGTGGCACCCGGCGCCAGGAACGCGGCCACATCGGCCGGCTGGAAGACCTCGTCCGGCGCGACGGCCCGCAGCCGGTGCCGGTTGGGGTTGGGGGAGAGGGGACGGGCGGTGGTGGCCGCAGCGGTCGCCGGCTGGGCTGCGGTGGCAGCGGAAGCGGCGGAGATGGTACGAGTGTTCGCCATGAGGTCAGCTCTTTCGCGCGAGGAGTCGTCTGTGGACGGACTTGCTGCGCGCGGGCCGAAGGCCGGGGTGATCGGCTTTAGAGGGCCGGCGCGTTCAACGCGCGGCAACACACCCGGTCGAAGTCGTGATGCTGACGGGAAGGCCAGAAGGGCTCGAGGTCGCTGCGACCCGACGAGGTGTGCTGAATGCTGGCCATGCCCCCATTGAACCAGAGAAAACGGTGCCGCAGCAGGTCCCTCCCACCCGTCGATACGGACCCTTTGCGTTACCTTCCTCACTCGGGACCGTGAACCCGGAATCCGGGTCCGGCCCGTCCGCGGTGTCCGGGCACGCCGGAGGGGGCGCCCACCGGACAACCGGTGCACGCCCCCCTCGTACGGGTGTTGCGCGGGATCAGGCCTGGCCGGCCTTCTCCAGCGCGGCGCAGCAGGTGTCGACGATCAGCCGCGTGACGACGTACGGGTCGACGTTGGCGTTCGGGCGGCGGTCCTCGATGTAGCCCTTGCGGTCCTGCTCGACCTGCCACGGGATGCGGACCGAGGCGCCGCGGTCGGAGACGCCGTAGCTGTACTCGTTCCACGGGGCGGTCTCGTGCAGACCGGTCAGCCGCTCGTCGATGCCCGCGCCGTAGTGCTTGACGTGGTCCATCGGCTTCGAGCCCTCACCCAGCGACTCGCACGCGGTGATGATCGGGTCGTAGCCCTCGCGCATCGCCCGGGTGGAGAAGTTGGTGTGCGCGCCGGCGCCGTTCCAGTCGCCCTTGACCGGCTTCGGGTCCAGGGTCGCGGAGACACCGAAGTCCTCGGCGGTCCGGTAGAGCAGCCAGCGGGCGATCCACAGCTGGTCGGAGACCTCCAGCGGGGACAGCGGGCCGACCTGGAACTCCCACTGGCCCGGCATCACCTCGGCGTTGATGCCGGATATGCCCAGGCCCGCCTTCAGGCAGTTGTCGAGGTGCTTCTCGACGATGTCGCGGCCGAAGATCTCGTCCGCGCCGACTCCGCAGTAGTAGCCGCCCTGCGCTGCCGGGAAGCCGCCCTCGGGGAAGCCGAGCGGCCGGTGGCCGTCGAAGAAGGTGTACTCCTGCTCGATGCCGAAGATCGGCTCCTGACCCGCGAACTGCTCGGCGACCGGGCGCAGTCCGGCACGCGTGTTGGACTCGTGCGGGGTCATGTCGATGTGGAAGACCTCGCACAGGACCAGGACGTCGTCACCGCCGCGGATCGGGTCCGGGCAGGTGAAGACCGGCTTCAGCACCCGGTCGGAGGCGTGGCCCTCGGCCTGGTTGGTGCTCGATCCGTCGAAGCCCCAGATGGGCAGCCCGGCCGCGTCGGACGACGGGGAACCGGGCATGATCTTCGTCTTGGAGCGGAGCTTGGCGGTCGGCTCGGTGCCGTCGATCCAGATGTACTCAGCCTTGAACGTCACGGAAGCCATCCTTCGGGGGTGCTGCGGTCTATGCAGCGCAGCTTCGCAAGACGCGATTTCCCGTCCGTTGCTCTCGTGTGAACCCCGTGTTACCGGGGTTTCCCGCACGGGAGCGGGCCTGTGGCGCCGTATACAGGGCTCGTACGGACCACCGGGGCACGTACGGCCGGGGCCGGTTCATCGCGGTGTCCCCGAGCGGCTCGGGGGATCCGGGTCCATGGCCGCACCGGGCACACTTGTGCCATGACGACATCCGTGAACCCCCTGCGTATCGGCCTGGCCGGGACCGGTCCCTGGGCCCGCAACACCCAGGCCCCCGCCCTCGCCGCACACCCCGGCGCCGTGCTGAGCGGGGTGTGGGGCCGCCGGGCCGAGGCCGCCCAGGAGGTGGCCGACGCCCACGGTGCCAAGGCGTACACCGGGGATGCGGGGCTCGACGAGCTGTTCGCCGTGAGCGACGCCGTCGCGTTCGCCCTGCCGCCGGACGTACAGGCGCCGCTGGCCGCCCGTGCCGCGGCGGCCGGCTGCCATCTGCTGATGGACAAGCCGGTGGCCACGAGCGTCGCGGCGGCGCGCACGGTGGCGGAGGCGGCGGAGCGCGCCCGGGTCGCCTCGGTCGTCTTCTGCACCCTGCGGTTCGCCCCGGAGACCGCGGCCTGGATCGAGGAACAGCACGCGGCGGGCGGCTGGTTCACCGCGCACGCGCACTGGATCGGCGCCCTGTGGGCACCCGGCGCGGACAGCGAGTACGCCGCGTCCCCCTGGCGCCACGAGAAGGGCGGCCTCTGGGACGTCGGCCCGCACGCGCTCTCCGTCCTCATTCCGGTGCTGGGCGAGGTGACCCGGCTGACCGCCGCCCGCGGCCCCGCCGACACCCACCACCTGATCCTCCGCCACGCCTCCGGAGCCTCCAGCACGGTGACGCTCACCCTGGCCGCCCCCCAGGCGGCGACCGGCGTCGAGGTGCAGCTCAGGGGCGAGCACGGCACCGTCGGGCTGCCCCGGTGGGACGGCGCGGTCGGCGCCTACACGGCGGCGGTGGACGCGCTCATCGAATCGGTGCGCACGGGAGTGGCGCACCCCTGCGACGCACGGTTCGGGCTCCGGCTGACCGAACTCCTCGCGGAGGCCGAGGCGCAGGCGGGGGAGTAGCGGCCCCGACGCAGAAGCTCCGGGCGCACTCCTGGCGCCCGGACCCGCTGCTCAGCGCCCCATCGCCTCCCGCACCGCCTCGTCCGTGCGCGCGACCACGGCCGTGCCGTCCTCGGCCGTGATGATCGGCCGCTGGATCAGCTTCGGGTGCCCGGCGAGCGCCGTGATCCACCGGTCCCGGGCGGCCGCGTCGCGCGGCCAGTCCTTGAGCCCCAGCTCCTTCGCGTCCGCCTCCTGTGTCCGCGTGATCTCCCAAGGCTCCAGCCCCAGCCGGTCGAGGACGGCCCGGATCTCCTCCGGTGACGGCACGTCCTCCAGGTAGCGGCGGACGGTGTACTCGGCGCCCTCCTCGTCGAGCAGGTGCAGCGCGCCCCGGCACTTGGAACAGGCGGGATTGATCCAGATCTCCATGGGGCCAACGGTACGGGATGGGCCCGCGAAAACCCCTCTGGCCAGGGGCGATTGTCAGTGCCGGGCAGTAAAATGGAGGTAGTTCGTGAGGGTTCCACCACCCCGCCAGGAGGTTGCCAATGGCCGTTGCCGCAGTCACGACCGAGCCGCTCCACACACCCCTGAAGAAGAAGCCGCTCCCCGCCGGCCGCCCCCGTCAGTGGTACGTCACGCACAACCGCCGGCTGAAGGCGATGCGGCTGGCGATCGCCCTGCTCGACACGGGAGTTCACCAGCCGTCCAGCGCGAGCAACGCCCGGATACGCACCACCGCCGGGCACCTCGGCATCCACCCGCCGTCCGACACCACCTGCCGCATGGTCCGCGCGCTCATCCGCTACGGCCGCTGACCGCCGGCCCCCTCCGCCCGCCGCGCCCCCGGGAGATCCCGGGGGCGCGGCCCTCGCTCAGTACCCGTCGCAGGTGGCGGTGGCGAAGGCCCCCGAAGCCCGGTCCGTCCGCCGGGTGATGTCGTCCACCTTCACGGAGCACGCGACGTCGCCGCCGGACCTGCCGAGGCTGACGACGAACGAGCCGCTGTTCATGAACCCCCTGGTCTCCAGCTCCCCGGCCCACGGCAGGGTGCGCAGGGTCAGCCGCCCCGTCGACAGGGCCTCGCCCTGCCAGGTGCTGTAGGTGAGCGTCACGTCCTTGGCGGTGCCGGTGACCTCGTACCTGACCCGCAGCCGCTGCGAGCTCTGCTCGGACAGCCCCCGGGCCAGCACCGCGGAGACCCCGCCCGCGGCCAGGGCCAGGAGGACGACGACCATCAGCACCACCCACGGCCACAACCGCCGCCGGGAGGGCCGCGGCCCGTCCGGCCCGTCACCGGCCTCCTGCTCGCTCATGCCACCACCCTCCACGCTCCGGCCCCGCCCCGCGACCCCGCCGCCCCCTCACCCGTCCGGCCCCCACCGCATGCGCCCCCGCCGGCCGCCGCCTTGACTGGGGACGGTGGACGAGTGCTGGGAGGCGCGATGACCGGGCGAGGTGTACGGGGTGCGGGTGCCGTGCTGGTGGCGGCCGTCCTGGCGGCGACGGCGACAGCCTGTTCGGACGACGGGGACAGCGCGTCCAGCACGGCGTCCAAGGCAGCGTCGGCAGCCTCCTCCCTGGCGTCCAGGGGCGCCGACGCGGTCGCCTCGGCGACGGCCGCCGCCCAGGACAAGCTGAACAGCTTCAAGGACGGCGTGAACGCGAGCGGCGACGTCAAGGCCGGTGCGACGGCCACCGACAAGGAGGGTCACGCCACCTCGAAGGTCACCGTCCACAACGGCGGCGACTCGAAACAGTCCTACGGCGTACAGATCAACTTCCGTGACGGACACGGCAATCTGCTCGACGCGGTCGTGGTGACGGTCGATGACGTCGCCGCCGGGGCCACCAAGGACGCCACCGCCCGCAGCAACCGCAAGCTCGACGGCCACGTCAAGGCCGAGGTGGGCAAGGCACTGCGGCACTGACGGCGACGGGCGCCCGCCTGGGGTCACGGGCCTGCCCTCAGGCCGCCACCGACGCCGGATATGCGTGTATCGAGTGCCGCGCGTGCCGTCCCGGCGTCGGCCGGGTACCGGCGCCCGTGTGACCGGGTGATGAGCAACTGATCATTGCCAGCGCATAGTTGGCCGTGAGACGGTGCTTTCGAACTACTCCGCATGGTCGTCGCGGGGCCCCTCATCGGCCGTCAGAACGGGAAACCGTCTCTATGAGTCCTCCGAACGACCCGGGTCCATCGGCGAGAGTGGAGCCCGGCCGGCTTCTCGCGGTCAGTGACCTGCACGTAGGCATGGCCGAGAACCGGCCGATCGTCGAGTCGCTACGCCCGTCCGGTGACCACGACTGGCTGATAGTCGCGGGTGACGTCGCCGAGCGGATGGATGACGTGCAATGGGCGCTCGAGCTGCTCTCGGAGCGGTTCGCCCACGTCATCTGGACCCCCGGCAACCACGAGCTGTGGACGACGCAGAAGGACCCGGTCCGGCTGACCGGGCAGGCGCGCTACGAGAGCCTCGTCGAGCTGTGCGGAAAGCTCGGCGTGAGCACGCCGGAGGACCCGTTTCCGCTGTGGCGAGGCCCCGGGGGACCGGTGGCCGTCGCGCCGATGTTCCTCCTGTACGACTACACCTTCCGGGTCCCGGGCGCGGCGACCAAGGCGGAATCCCTTGCCCGCGCCCAAGAGGCCGGCGTCGTCTGCACGGACGAGTACATGCTGCACCACGACCCGTATCCGGCACGGGAGGACTGGTGCAGGGCCCGGGTGGCCCGGACCGAGCAGCGGCTCGCCGCTCATGACCCGGACATCCCACTGGTACTCGTGGGGCACTGGCCGCTGATACGGAAACCCACCTCGGTGCTGTGGCACCCGGAGTTCGCCCAGTGGTGCGGAACGGAACTCACGGCGGACTGGCACCGCCGCTTCAACGTCGCGGCAGTGGTGTACGGGCACCTCCACATACCCCGCACCACGTGGTACGACGGAGTGCGCTTCGAGGAGGTCTCGATCGGCTATCCGCGGGAGTGGCGCAAGCGGGGTCACCCCCACGGACTGCTGCGTCGGATCCTGCCGTACGAACAAGGGCCGCAGGAGCCGGCGGGCCGCGAGGATACGGCAGGGACGCGGCAGGGGACGGCATCGTGATAGAGCGCCTTGTCCCCGCCTCGGTCTCCTGCGCCCACTCCCGCGAGGACCACCCGTCCGCCGACACGCTCTTCCCCGAGGAGACGGCCCAGGTGGCCCGGAGCACGCTTGCCCGCAGAGCCGAGTTCGCCTCCGTCCGCGGCTGCGCCCGGCGGGCCATGGCCCGCCTCGGTCTCGCGCCCGTACCCATCCTGCGCGGCCCGCGGGGCGCCCCGCTGTGGCCCGCCGGGTTCGTCGGGAGCATGACGCACTGCCAGGGCTACCGGGGGGCGGCTCTGGCCAGCGCGCGCGAGATCCGCTCGCTGGGCATCGACGCCGAACCGCATGTGCAACTACCTTCTGACATACGCAAGTTGGTCGCGTCTGCCGAGGAGGACCGGTGGATGTCCGCCCAGCAGCCGGCCGGCGCCATCCACTGGGACCGGCTGCTCTTCAGTGCCAAGGAAAGCGTCTTCAAGGCCTGGTATCCGCTGACCCGGCTCGAACTCGACTTCAACCAGGCGGAGATCATTTTCCGCCGCCCGGAACAGGGTGTGGCCGAAGGCACCTTCACCGCGCAACTGCTGTGCCGTGCATCCGGTATGCCCGACTCCTTCGAAGGCCGCTGGCTGGTCATGGAGGGCATCGCGGCCACCGCGGTCGTCCTTCCGGCCGAGTGACGAAATCTTGGGAAAAGTAGTGCCCGACTCGATCGAGTGAATATATGCTCGTCGGGAATTCTTCGTGAGGGGGAGAAGCGGTGTCAGGTGAGAATGGTGCGGTGCTCGAGGACGCGAGTGCCAATAACTCGCCGATCTTCACGTTATTCGATTCGGAAACGGTTGATGAACTCACCCGGGATCATATCCTCCGGCTGGCGGTCGGAGTGCTCGGCGCCGTTCGGATCAGAGGATTCTCCTCACTGGTGGACTGTGAAGACGTGATGAGCAGTCTCGCTACCTGCGAGTTGGGTGGATACGACGAGTCGCTGATATTCCCGCGGATCGCGAAGCTGGGTCCCGCGGCGTACGACTTCTACGGAGACTACGGTCTCGGCGAGCGCTATTGGGAGCATGCGGAGCAGTCTGTCGGGACCCGGGCCACCTTGCTCCGCGGCGGTGATCCCATGGATGTCGCGAAGCAGCGGCTCCGTGCGGCCTGGGGGGATGAGCTGATTCCCGCGACGTCGGGCGGCCGGGAGCTCTTTGCCGGCATGATTCGCGAAATAGCGAGCGGTGCGAAGATCCATTTCGATGAGATCGTCCGGGAATTCCCCGGCGTTCTCGATGAGCCGCCCGCCAGTTTCCTCACGTTCAACTGGTATCTCTCGATGCCGAAGGCCGGCGGTGAAACCTTTGTGTACCGCCACGGGTGGCGGCCGTCGGACGAACAGTACAGGGATGGATACGGGTACACGGATGAGGCCGTACGGGGCGAACCCGTAGCCTGCGTCAAACCCGAGGCCGGTGACGCCGTCATCTTCGACTCGCGGAACCTCCACGCGGTCGAGCCGGCCCAGGGCGAGGGGCGAAGGGTGAGCCTCTCCTTCTTCCTCGGGGTGACCGGCCGGGGGCCGCTCGCCATCTGGTCCTGACCCGTCCCGTGTGCTGGTGCCGATTCTGCCGCATTCCACGAAATGGGGGAGATATGCGTCTCAACGAGGAGCAGGTGGGCCTGTTCCGGGATCAGGGTTTTCTGCTGATGGAGTCGGTCTTCGACGAGAAAGAGGTCGAGGCTCTCCGGGAGGCCTTTCGCCGGGACAGCCTGATACCCGGCGAGCAGCGGATCATGGAGGAGCGCGGCGACACGGCTCGCGCGGTGTACAGCTCACACCGGCGACAGCCCGAGTTCGCGGCTCTGGTGCGCTCCTCCCGGCTGCTCGGTCCCGCACATCAGCTTCTGCACGAGGATCTCTACCTCTACCAGTTCAAGGTGAACGCGAAGCCGCCGTTCACCGGCGACCTCTGGGCGTGGCACCAGGACTACCTCGCCTGGAAGATCGCCGACAACCTCCCGGCTCCGCGCCTGCTCAACGTCGGTCTCTATCTCGACGACGTGACCGAGTTCAACGGCCCGCTGATCTTCATTCCCGGTTCGCACCGCAACGGTCTGGTGAGCGAGGGCAGAGGGCGGGAGCGGAGGTCCGAGCAGCATCTCGACCCGGACGACATCCGGCTGTCCGAGTCCGAGATGGCCGCACTCGTGCGGGAACACGGAATGCAGAGCCCCAAGTGCCGGGCCGGCTCGGTCGTGTTCTTCGACCCGGAAGTCGTCCACGGCTCGGCCCCGAACATGTCGCCCTTCCCGCGCAAACTGCTGATCGCCACCTACAACCACGTGGCCAATCAGCCCCGCCCCCTGAAGGAACCACGGCCCGAGTACCTCATCTGCCGTGACACGAGGCCCCTGCGGATGGCCGACGAACCCCTGGATTCCCTCGCCGGAGGTGGGGCGAAGTGAGCGATCACGCGGAACACGGCACGTACCCGGCCACGGCGAGGGCGGTCGTGCTGGAACAGTTCGGTGAACCCCTGGTACTCCGCGAGTTCGACGTCCCGCCCGCGCCACCCGGCGGACTGGTCGTGGAAAGCCGCTTCGGCGGCATCTGCGGGACCGATCTCCACTTGCAGCAAGGCCACTTGGCCATTCCCACCCCGCTGGTGCTCGGACACGAAGGACTCGGCACCGTGCGCGAGCTGGGTCCCGGGGCCGACCGGGACGCCCACGGCTCCCCGCTCGCCGTCGGTGACGATGTCATGTGGGCCTCCTCGATCGCCTGCGGACAGTGCGTCTACTGCCAGGTCCACCGGGAGCCGACGCTGTGCGAGAACCGGCAGACCTATGGAGTGAACCGCCCGGCCTCCGCGGAGCCCGCACTCTCCGGCTCCTGGGCCGAATGCATCGTGCTCCGGGAGGGAACCACGGTCGTCAGACTCCCGGCGGGCGTGGGGCGGCCGGCCGCGATGTCGCTGGCCTGCGCGGGGCCGACGATGGTGCACGCGCTGTACGAGCGGCGCCCGGTGCGCGTCGGTGAAGTGGTGGTGGTCCAGGGCAGCGGCCCCGTCGGACTCGCCGCGGCCGCGCTGGCGCAGCTCGCCGGAGCGTCGAAGGTCATCCTCGTCGGTGGGCCGGAGCAGCGGCTCGGCCTCGCCGCGAAGGCGGGGATCGCCGACCACCACGTGAATCTCGTCGAGGCGGAGGACCGGGACCTCGCCATGGACAAGGTCCTCGGCCTGACCGGCGGGCTCGGCGCCGACCTGGTCATCGAATGTACCGGGGTGCCCGCGGCGATCAGCCAGGGAATGCGGTTCTGCCGACGCGGTGGCTCGTATCTGGTCATCGGCCAGTACACCGACAGCGGTGACACGGTGATCAATCCCCACCAGATCGTCTACCGGCAGCTCGATGTCGTCGGTTCCTGGGCGTTCAGCGGCGCGCACCTCGTCGAGTACGTACGACTGCTGCCCGCCCTTGCCCGCCGCTTCGATTTGGCCAGTATGGTGACGGCTTTTCCCTTGGAGGACCATCGCGCCGCACTGGAAGCGGTGGCGAGCGGAACGGTGATGAAGGCGGTATTCGTCAGTCGGCCGTAATTTCCGGCAGAGCGGCGGGACTTGCTCCGGTGGGCCTCAACTCGTAGCCTGGCCAACCTGGTTGGCGCATCTGAAATCGCCGCCGGATTCGTCCGTAAAAGACGGTACTCCTGACGCGTATGCTCACTCGGAAAGGTCGGATATACGTTATGGAAGGCAAGTCCAAGTCATTACTCTTCCGAAACCGCGACTTCGGTTTGCTGTGGTCGGGTGAGTCGGTAAGTCTGCTGGGCAGCGAGATCAGCATCATCGCGCTTCCCTCATTGGCTGTACTCGTCTTCGGAGAGGGCACGCTGGGTGTCGGTGTCCTCGTTGCGCTGCAGTGGATACCGTTCGTACTCCTCGCGCCACTGCTGGGTGTGTTCACCGACCGTTTCCGTCGCAAGCCGTTGATGCACATTGCCAACATCGGGCGTTTTGTCACGCTCGGTTCGTTGCCGCTGGCCGCGGTGCTGGGTCATCTCACCGTGACCCACCTGTATGTGGCCGCACTGGTCAAGGGCATTTTCGACGTCGTGTTCCAACTCGCGTACCAGGCGTATTTGCCGAACCTGCTGGAACGGCAGGATTTCGCGGACGGAAATGCCAAGACCCAGCTGAGCCGGTCGCTGGCGGTCGTCCTGGGCCGTTCCGCCGGTGGTGGCCTGGTCGGGCTCATCGGTGCCGCCAAGGCCATCACGGCCGATGCCGGCTCGTATCTGGTCTCGAGCATCGCCCTGATGTTCATCAAGGCGAAGGAGCCCGCCCCCGCCGTCGCGGCGCGCGGAGTCGCCGCCACTCTGGGAGAGCTCCGGGCCGGAGTGCAACTCACCTTCGGCAACCGCCTGTTGCGCTATCTGACGCTGATGGCGACCTTCGGCAACATGGCGGTCTCGATGACGCTCGCGATGATCATCGTTTACGCGTACAAGGATCTGGACTTCGGTCCGGGACGGCTGGGTCTGGCTCTCGCGGCCGGCGGTATCGCCGTCGTGGCCGGCGCGATGCTCTCCCGGAAGATCAACGCCAAGTACGGCATGGGGCGGACCCTGATCTTCACCCATCTCGTGCTCGGTGTGGCGTTCGTGCTACTTCCCACCGCCCAGACGGGTGGCACGACCTTCGCGTTCGTCGTGATCGTCATCTCTCAGCTCGTTTCCTCGTTCACGTCCCCGATCGCGAACGTCGGCATCATGACCCTCATCCAGAAGGCCACACCTCCGCAGGCCATGGGGCGTGTGGGCGGGGTGGCGCTGCCGTTCGTGTGGGGAGCCAATGCGATAGGTCCGCTGCTCGGCAGCGGCATCGCGGCGTTCTCCTCCAACGCGGCGACCTTCTTCGTGGCCGCGGCGCTTGCCTGGATCGCGACGATCTGGATCGTCCTGGGTTCCGTGCACACACTCTTCGACGAAGTGCCCGAGGAGTTGCGGGTCGCCGTCTGAGCCGGGTGCAGGACCGTAGGAAGGGATGAGCTGCCATGCAGGACCAGGACGCGACAGACAGCCTCGCAGCCAAGCGCAGACGGCTTGCGGCGATGTTGGCCGATACCGGACGAAGCACGGCGGCCCGCACCGGCCCCGTTTCCTTCGCGCAACGGCGCTTGTGGATCCTCGACCGCCTGGTGCCGGGCAGCAGCGCCTACAACGTCCCCATCGTCCTGCGGACCCGCACCGCTCCGGACCCCGGCGCGCTGGCGAAGGCGCTGGGCGAGGTGATCCGCCGCCACGAAGTGCTGCGCACGGTGTTCCTCGGCAATGACGGCGTCCCGGTGCAGCGGGTGTGCGACCCGTACGAGCCGGTGGTCGACGTCTGCGATGTCAGCACGGAGCAGGACCCGCAGGCCGCGGCGGACCAGCGGGTCAAGGCCTCGATCAGGCAGCCCTTCGACCTCGCGAAGGGGCCCTTGCTTCGCGCCCTGCTCCTCAGGACGGGCCCCGAGGACCATCTGATCTGTCTGACCGTGCATCACGTCGTCTGTGACGGCTGGTCGATCGTGACGCTGTTCCGGGAGCTGGACGGGCTCTACGGACAGGTCCGCGGCGGTCCCGAGGCACAACTGCCGCCCGTACAGCAGCAGTACATCGACTTCGCGCTCTGGCAGCGTGCCCGCCTGTCGGGCGAGCGGGCGAAGGAACTGAGCGCGTACTGGAGCGACTGCCTCGACGGCGCGCCGGGCTTGCTGCAACTGCCCCTCGACGCCTCCCGGCCGGTCCATCACCGTGCCAACGGCGGGATCCACGAGTTCGCGTTTCCCGACCGGCTGCGCGAGGACATCCTCGCGTTCGCCGCGCGGGCCAGGACGACCCCGTTCTCCGTGGTCCTGTCCTGCTTCACCGCGCTGCTGCAGCGGTACAGCGCCCAGGACGACATCGTGGTGGGCGTGCCGGCCGCGGGGCAGACGCACAGCGAGCTGCAGGGAATGATCGGCTTCTTCGTCAACACCCTCGTCATGCGCATGAATCTCGAGGGCCGGCCCAGCCTGAACGAGGCGGTCGGCCGGGCACGCGAAGTCGCCCTGGGGGCGTTCGCCCATCAGGACATGCCGTTCGAGAAGCTCGTGGTGGAGCTCCAGCCCGACCGCAACCCGACCGTCACGCCAATCTTCCAGGTCCTGTTCAACTTCCAGTCGGCGTCGAACGAGAGGCTGCGGCTGCCGAACCTGGACGCCGTCCTCGTGCCTTTCGATACGGGGATCGTGCGGTTCGACCTGGAGTTCAACGCCTTCGTTGGGGAAGACGGGATGGGCGGCTCCTGGCTGTACAACCGCGACCTCTTCCCGGCAGCCGCCATCGCCCGGATGTCAGGGCTCCTCGAACGCCTCCTCGCCGCGGCAGTCGCACAGCCCGACGTCCCGCTCAGCGGCCTCGAGCTGTTCGAGCGCGCCGATCTCGACGAGTTCGGCCGGGTCGGAGGAACGGCTGAGGAACACCCTCGGCCCGTGCCGGGCGGGGCGGAGCGGGGCGAGCCGGTCGTCCGGGTCCGCCCGGCGTCGAGTCCGGACGCCGAACGCCGGGTTACCGGCGAGCTGCTCCCCGCATGGCGGGCCAGGGACTCCGATCCCGCGCTGCGGCGCGCGGTTGCCCGGCGCGCACGCGGTTTCGAGCTGCCGGCCGGCGGCGTCGTGGTGATCGCGGCGGACATCCGGACCGTCGCACTCGACGAGGCGCTGTGGGTGCTCGACGCGGGCGCGCAGCTGGTGCTCGTCGAGGCGGCCGAGGGACTTCTGGACGCCGTGCTGACGGTACTGGCCGAAGAGGACGTCGACACACTGGTCCTCGCGCCCGGACTGCTGCACCAGGTGATCCGGGCCGTGGAGCGGGGCGAGGCCTCGCCGGCACCGCGCCGGGTCCTCGTCACCGGCGAGGCCCTCGGCCTCGGCCTCGAACAGCGTTGCCTGCGGGCCCTGCCGGACACCGAGTTCTGGTCGGTCTACCGGGTCGCGGGGATCGGCGATGTCGCGAGCCGAAGGTGCACCGGAGACGTCCCGGCGGGCCACGACGTGGCGGGGACCGTCTGCTCGGGGCTGGCCGTACGGATCCGGGACGGCGACGGCCTGCTCCTGCCCATCGGAGCGCCCGGGAGGGTATGCGTCAGCACCGGGCCCGGCGTGGCCGGCGAAGCCGCGACCGGCGATCTGGGCCGGTTCAGGGAGGACGGGACGCTGGAGGTGCTCGGCGCCGAGGCGGACCAGACCTACGTACGGCAGGTCCGGGTGCCGCGGGGCGAGATCGAGGAGACGCTGTCCGGCCACGGGTCCATCGGCGACGCGAGAGTGGTGTCGGCGTCCGACGGCAAGGACGGCGGGCCCGCCCGGCTCACCGCCTGCCTCACGCCCGCGGGGGCGTGGGGGGAGCCCGCACAGCTTCGCGACTCGGTACGGGCGCACGCACAGCGGCTGCTGCCCGGCGTCCTGGTGCCCGACGCCTATCTGTTCCTTGAGGAGCTGCCCCTGACGGGGCGGGGAACGGTCGACCTGGCGGCTCTGCGTGAGATCGAGGGTGCCGAGGAGGACGAGGAGAGACGCGTCGCGCCGCGTACCGCCACGGAACGGCTGCTCGTCGGGATCTGGCGTTCCGTGCTCGGTGTCGCGGACATCGGGATCCACGACAACTTCTTCCTGCTGGGCGGGCACTCGCTGCTGGCGATCCAGCTGATGAGCCGCGTGCGCCGGGCGACCC
The DNA here is from genome assembly GCF_003751445.1 of Streptomyces sp. 840.1. Lineage (NCBI taxonomy): Bacteria > Bacillati > Actinomycetota > Actinomycetes > Kitasatosporales > Streptomycetaceae > Streptomyces > Streptomyces sp. 840.1. The sequence continues at coordinate 4,378,940 of NZ_RJUU01000001.1, forward strand.
GCGTCGATCTGCCCGTGAGCGTGCTGTTCCGCTACCGCACGATCGCCGATCTGGCCGCGCGCATCGCCACCGTCTCCAGCGGAGGCGGGGCCGGCGGCAACCTGGTCCGGATGCAGTCCGGTTCCGCGCCACTGCCCCTGGTCCTGGTCCACCCCGCGGGCGGCGGGGTGTTCTGCTACGGACCGATGGCCACCGCGCTCACCAACCGGACCGTGTATGCCTTCGAGGGACGGCACCCGGGTGCTTCGCTGACCGCGCTCGCCGAGCACTATCTCGAACAGCTGACCGATGAGATCGCCGATGCCCCCTTCGCCCTCGCCGGCTGGTCACTGGGCGGCGTGGTGGCGTTCGAGATGGCCCGCGTGCACGCCGCGAACGGCGGTCCCGCCGTGCCCCTCGCGATGATCGACTCCGCGCTGTTCGAAGGGGACCCCGCGGCGCCCGACGCGGAGGCGCGACTGCTCGACGGCTATCTGCAAGGGGTGCGCGCGGACTTCGACCTGGCGCTCCCGGCCTCGCCCGAGACGGCTCTGCTCCCGCCGCGCAGGGTGTTCGCCGACATCCTGGAACGCCTGGGACCCGATGTGCCCGAGGCCCTCGACCTGGAGGAGATGATGCGCCAGTACTCCGTCTACCGCTCGCACATCCGCAACCTGGCCGGCTACCGCCCCGCGGCCCCCTACCCGGGCGGAGTGCACCTCATGCAGGCATCCAAGTCGCCCTCCGCGGCTGAGGCCTGGCGCCCGTACGTGCCCGGCCTGGTCGTGTCCCGGGTCGAGGGTGACCACTACAGCATCATGCGCAATCCGGGGCTCGCCGCCGTGCTCACGGAGCTCGAAGGGGTCCTTGCGGACGCCTCCGCCGCGGAAGGGGGACCGGTCGGGTGACGCGGATACAGGATGCGACAACGATCGTCGGCGCGATCGGTACGGCGGCCGCCGAGTACGCCACCCTGCCGGCGGTCGTCGACGGGGCGGACACCCTCTCCTACGGGGAACTCTGGCGCGACGCGGGCCGGATCGCCCGAGCCCTGCGATCACGCGGTGTGCGGACCGGGGACATCGTCGCGCTGGCCGCCGAGCGCTCGCCCGGCCTCCTGGCCGGGCTGCTCGGCATTCTCCGGTCCGGCGCCGTGGTGCTGCCCCTGGACGTCACCTATCCGGCCGCCAGGCTGCGGATGATGCTGGACGACAGCGGCGCGGCCGTGGTGGTCGGCCAGGAGAACACGCTGGGGCCCTTCACCGCCGACGGGCGGGAAGCCTTCGTGCTGGGGGAGGTGCTGAGCGGCGAGGAGACGAGATCCGGTGAGGAGCTGGAGGAACCGGATCCGGCTGACGGCTGCTATCTGCTCTACACCTCGGGGTCCACCGGTGGGCCCAAGGCCGTGATGATGCCGCACGCCGGCCTCGCGAACCTCGTCCGCTGGCAGACGGAGGCCTCGGACTGCGGCCCGGGGAGCCGGACCCTTCAGTACGGGGCGATCTCGTTCGACGTGGCCCTCCAGGAGATCTTCTCCACCTTCGCCAGTGGCGGGACCCTGGTCTGCATCGACCACGAGACCCGCCGCAATCCGGTCCGCACCTGGGAGCTGGTCATCGCGGCCCGGGTGGAGCGGATCTTCCTCCCGTACGTCGGACTGCAGTCCCTCGTGATGGTCGCCGACGCGGTCGACGTGGAGGCGGCGTCCCTCCGGGAGATCATTCCCGGAGGCGAGCAGCTGCAGTGCACGCGAGCCCTGCGCGAGCTCATGGCGCGGCTGCCGGGGTGCCGCATGTTCAACCACTACGGCCCCGTCGAGACGCACGCCGTCACCCACCATCCCCTGGAGGCCGATCCGGCCCGGTGGCTCGCCCTCCCCCCGATCGGCACGGCCATCCCCGGCAACCGCGTGTACGTTCTCGACGCCGACGGCCATGAGCTGGGCGTGGGCGGGATCGGCGAGCTCCATGTCGCCGGTGCGCAGGTGGCGTACGGCTACTGGAACCGTCCCGGTCTGACGGCGGAACGCTTCCTGCCGGCGCCCGACGGCCACGGTGAGCGGATGTACCGCACGGGTGACCTGGTGCGCAAGCGCGCCGACGGCGCGCTCGACTTCCTCGGGCGAGCCGACGACCAGGTGAAGGTCCGGGGCTTCCGCGTCGAGCTCGCGGAGGTCGAGGCGGCCGTCAGCGACCACCCGGGTGTGAACGCGTGCGGAGCGACAGTGGCGGGTGACGAAGGCATCGACCGGATACTTGTCGCCTTCGTCCTGGTGAAGGAGTCCCTCGACGCCGACGTCGTACGCGAGGAACTGCGGGAACGGCTGCCCGACCACATGGTTCCCGCGACGCTGACCGCGGTCGAGTCACTGCCCCAGCTGCCCAGCGGGAAGCTGGACCGCCGCGCCCTCCGGCTGATGGCGGAGACCGTCACGGCAGCAGGGCAGAACGCGGCGTACTGACTCCCTCGCGGAAGCCGCTGTCACGGATGGAGCGTCATCCGCCGTGACAGCAGCTTCTCGTAGAACGGCAGGTGGAACCGCAGGTACTCCGCGAGTGTCTCGTCGTTGTCCGGGGTGGTCCCGTACGGGGAGGCCTCCTTGTGGAAGCCGTCCGTCCGGCTGGTCGACTCGTGCCACCGCTGGGTCCTGCGCCACTCCTCGCGCATCCCGGGCTGCCAGGACAGGGCCTCTTCCCGGTAGGCGATGCCCACCCCGGCGCAGTACGCGGCGACGGTGTCGGCCGGCCGCTCCATCAGGAGGCCGGAGTCGACGACCACCGGTTCGCGGCCCGTCGCCTCGACCGCGTCGTAGATCTCGGCCAGCCGGGCGAACCCGATCTCATCGCGTCCCAGCGAGGGATTCAGCGCGAAATGCGAGGCGATCGCCTCCCGGGGATGGCGGATGATGAAGGTGTGGGTCGCCTCGGCGAGGAACGCGGAGTCGGCGAGCAGACCGGGGTAGTGGAAGTCCGTGGTGTCCTTGAAGAAGACCGGGCGCTGCTCGGAGAGCTCCCGCAGCGCCGCGATCAGCTCCGCCTCGCTGTGGGCCCGCAGCGGACCGGCCTCGGCCACCCCGAAGTCGGCGAGGTGCGAGAAGGGTTCGTGAACCACGAGGAAGTCGCCCCGCTCGGCCATCATGCGCATGAAGGCCGTCGACCGGCAGCGCGGTGCGCTCCACAGGGCGAGGATCCGGGGGCCGTTCTGCTCCGGCAGATGCACAGTTCACTCCTGTGAGCGAGGTCGGATGTCGAGCCGGGAGACCGGCGTGTGCGGTTCGGCCGTCACCTCGGTGAGCAGCTCCACCACGTGATCGATGTGCCGCAGACCTGTCTCCCGCTCCCACAGGCCGGTGTTGATCTCCAGCATGACCAGGAAGGCGTCCTCGCGGATGACTCCGTGGAACGACAGCTCGTACCGGGCGGTGCCGTGGGAGAGGAGCTCGTAGCGGGACGCGCAGCCGTTCAGGTCGAGCGGCATCCAGTCGGCGAGCTGCAGCTCGCAGGTGACCTGGTAGAGCGGATGACGATCGGCCTGCCGGTCCGGCCGGACCGCGTCGAGGATGTCGGCGAACGGCAGCCGCTGATGGTCGTAGGACAGCAGCAGACTCGTGCTCACCCGGTCCAGCAGCTCACCGAATGCGGGGTCGCCCGAGCAGTCCACACGCACCGGGACGACGTTGAGGAAGCAGCCCATCAGCTGCTCGGATCCCCTCCTGGAGCGGTTCTCCGTGGGCACGCCGACCACGAAATCGCTCTGCCCGCTCAGCCGGTGCAGCAGGACGACGACCGTGGTGAGGAAGACGGTATAGGCGGTCACCCGGTGTTCCCGGGCCAGCCTGCTCATGGCCTCCGCCAGTTCCCTGGACACACGTCGTTCCAGGAACTCGCCCTCGTGGGTGGGCCGCGGGGGGCGTGGCCGGTCGGTGGGAAGGCAGAGCTCCGGCGCGCCGGCCAGCGTTCCCCTCCAGAACCGGCGCAGCCGGTCGCCCTCCGGGCTCGCCAGCAACTCCTGCTCACCCGCAGCCAGTTCCGCGAAGTCGAGGGCGAGCTCGTCCAGCCGTACCGCGCCCTGCCCGGTCCGCGCGTTGTAGAACGCGGAGAGCTCGCGCATGAAGACCGTCATCGAGACCTCGTCGGTGACGAGGTGGTGGAACAGCAGATGCAGTACGTGCTCCTGCTCGCCCAGGCGTACCAGGCGCGCGCGCAGCAGGGGCTCGCTCGTGATGTCGAAGCCCCCGTACGCGGTCTCCTCCTCCAGGGCGCGGCTCTGCTTGCGGAGGGTCTGCGGCGGCAGGTGGCTCAGGTCGGTCATGGGGACGTCGAATCCGAGGAACGGCGCGATGCGCTGCATGGGTTCGCCGTCGATCTCCACGAACGTGCCGCGCAGCCCGGCCTGCCGGGCGACGATGTCACCGACCGCGGCGCGCAGCGCGTCGCTGTCCAAGGGGCCGTCGAGGCGCAGCAGCAGGGGGATGGTGTGGGTGAGGAGCCCCGGGTTCACCTGCTCGGCCAGCCAGAGCTGCTGCTGCGCGGAGAGCAGCGGAACGAGCCGCTCGCCCGAGTCCTGGCGGGGCGCCGGGGCCGGTCTCCCGGCGGCCTCGCTCTCCGGAGCCGGGTCCGGGTCCGGCTCCGAGGCGACAAGGCGCAGTACGTCGTCCAGATGCGGATACCGGCGCCGCAGTTCCGTCGTGAGCATGCCGGGCGTCGGGTTCTCGAACAGGACCCGGATCCCCATCTCCGCGTCGAGGCTCTCGCTCACGTTCGCCACCAGGCGAGCGGCGAGCATCGAGTGTCCGCCGATGGCGAAGAAGTCGTCATCGGCGGACACCGCCCGCAGCTCCATGGTCTCCGCCCAGAGTTCGCACACCACGGACAGCAGGGCGTCGTCGCCGGTGCGGACGGGCGCCGGGGCGCCGTGCGTCACGAACTCGGCGCCGGAGACCAGGTGCACGGCGCCGGCCGGGCTCAGACGCGCGGTGAGGCCCGTCGGGACGATGCGGCCCTCGTGGACGACGGACAGCGGGGCGGGTGTGTAGGCGGACAGCGGATGGGCTCCGTCGCCGAGCACCAGCCGGCCGGGGCCGGGTGCGAGCACGACCGGCCATTCCCGGGGCAGCGCGGTGAGATCCACGGCCAGCACCGTGTCCGTGCCGGGCAGGGGGAGCATACGGATGACGCGCTGCCCGGGTCTCTCCCGCAGCCGTGCGAGTTCGGTGTCGGGGATCGCGCTGTCCACGACGGTCAGGGCGCCGGACCCTGGCTTTCCGCCGGTGGCGCTCAGGGCCGCCCTGAGGGGTGCCCCCGCCTCGTGGGCCGCACGGCGTACGTCGTCGCCGGGGCCGGAGGCGAACGCGAGCCCCGACAGGGGCTCCCGGGGCGCGTCGAGCAGTGCCCCGAGGAGGAGCTCGTAGTCCCTCATCAGCTCGGCGATGCCCTGCTCGGTGTAGATCGCGGTGTCGTACTCGATCCAGGCCGCGGTCACCTCCGCGGTGGCCTCGAACTCGACGATGGTGTCGAACCGGCCCCGTCCCCGGTGGACTTCGACCGGTTCGGCGGGAAGTCCGCCGAACGAGGTGGTGCCCAGTGCGTCGAGCCGGGGGAGGAAGAGGTGCTGGATGAGCGGGGTCCGGCTGGGATCGCGGGCGGGCCTCGCCAGGGCGAGGATGCGGCTCAGCGCCAGCCGTTCGTGGTCCACGGCGCTCGCCACGGTGTTCCCGCAGCGTTCGGTCAGCACCTCGAAGGAGGGATCGCCGCCCACGTCGAGGCGCAGGGGCAGCGTGTTCGCGAACTGGCCGACGAGATCTGCCGTTCCCGGGGCGGACCGGTTCGCCGCGAGGACGCCGAGGACGAAGTCGCGGGCCCCGGTGGATTTGTTGACCAGTGCGGCGAAGCCGGCCAGCGACACGGTGTAGGCCGTGGTGCGGTGTTCGCGGGCGAAGGCCAGCAGCCTGGGGCCGAGGGCCTGGGCGAACCGGAACTCGCTGCGGCGCCCCTCGGTGCCCTTCAGCGCGGGGCGGGGGCGGTCGGTCCGCAGGTCGAGCGCGCTGGGGACGCCCGCGAGGGTCTCCCGCCAGAACTCCCCGTCGGTCCGCTCCGCGACCGGGAGCAGCACCTCGCGCTCCCACCGCGCGAAGTCCGTGTACTGCAGGCCGGGTTCCGGCACGGGGGAGGCGACCCCGGCGAGTGCCGCCGCGTAGTCCCGGCTCAGCTCGTCCACGATGACACGGACGGCGGTGATGTCGGCGATCACGTGGTGGACGGAGAGGACGAGGACGTGGCTGTCCTCGGTGAGCTTCACCACCAGGAGACCGAACAGCGGACCCGTCGCCACGTCGACAGGGGCCGCGGCGAACGCACGCGTCGCGGCGTGCATCGCCGGCTCCCGCCCGCCGGCCGGTTCCGCGCTCAGGTCGAGCCAGGTCAGTGGGGGTGCGGCGGGGACGGGCGGCACACGAAGGACCGGTTCGCCGTCCGAGTCGGCCACCGTGCTGCGCAGAATCTCGTGCCGGGCTATCAGCGCGGATACCGCGTGGGTGAGAGCGGACGGAGAGAGCGCGCCCCTGATCCGCATAGCGGTGCATTCATTCTGGGCCGCGCCGGAACCACCGGCGTTGAGAAAGTGCTGTTGGATAGGAGCGAGCGGCACACCGGATATCTTCCCCTGCATATGTCCCCCATCAAGGCTCACTACAACGTGCCTTCCCAGTAGGTTAGTTGACGGAACGCGGCAGTGGCAGTGGGTGCCGTACTTCGCTACGATCGCATCGGTCGCGTGCATGCCGCGGATAGTTGACGGAAATGGGCGGGAAGAGCCGGTGACGATGTCGAGATTGTTCCTCAAATTGCCTTCGGAAGAAGCGGAATTCCGTCTGTTCTGCTTCCCGTACTCGGGTTGTGGCGCTTCGATGTACGTGAAGTGGCCGGACCGGATCGGTCCGGTCGAGGTCGTGCCGCTCCAGCTTCCCGGCCGGGAGAACCGGATGCGGGAGCCGCACTACGGGACCTACGAAGAGCTCGCAGTCGACGTGGTCGACGGGCTGGCGCAGTATCTGGACCGGCCGTACGGGGTGTTCGGGCACTGCGGCGGGGCGCTCCCCGCCTTCGAGGCCGTGCTGCGCATACAGGAACTCGGGCTTCGCCCGCCGTCGCGCTGTTTCGTCTCCTCCCAGGTCGCACCGCAGGACGGCCCGCACGGCCGGTTCCTCGGCCTGTCCGACGACGGTCTGCGGGCCGAACTGTCCGGCCTGTTCGCCGAGCTCGGATCGGCCGAGCCGCCCGCGGAGATGATCGACATGTTCCTCGAGGTGATGACCGCCGACCTGGAGGCGAACAGGCGGTACGTGAAGCCGGCGGCGGGACGCGCTCCCTGCCCGCTCACCGTGGTGGGCTGGGACCGTGACCAGGAAGTGCCGCACGAGCTGATGGGCGGCTGGGAGCGGTGGGCCGAGGCCGACAAGATCGTCCTCCCCGGCACGCACTACACCTTCCTCGGCGCACCGGCGGAGTTGATGGAGCGCCTGCGCTCCGACCTGGTGGGCGGCTGATCCACCGCCTCATTCGGCCAGGCCGGGAGCCGGGCTCGAAGCGGCGAGATGCGCCTCTCCCGCCTCCCTCCAGAGCCGGGGGGCCGTGCCCATCCGGCTTCCCTCCACGGAGGCGATCCGGTAGGCCGTCGCCACGGTCGAATGCGCCAGCATGCCTCGTACTCCGTGCAGTTGAATCGCCAGCCGGGTGCACCGGAGGACATGCTCGGTCGCCGCCGCGAGCACCTGTGCGGCGTGGGCCGCGCAGTCCCGGCCGAGGTCGTGCCGCCAGGCCGCCTCGTGCAGCAGAAGCCGCCAGCCGTCCGCCGCCCCGACCAGCTGGGCGAGCCGGTGGGCGACCGTCTGGAGCTCCACCAGCGGCCGCCCGAACTGAATACGGCGGTTGACGTGGCCGCGCGCGGTATCGACGGCCCGGTCGGCGACGCCCAGGAGGAGCGCCGCCTGCCTGATGCGCGCCGCGTCAAGGCTCCGCCGCAGCTGCCCGTCATCCGGGGTGGCCGGCGCCGCGGGGGCGCCGGAGAACTGCAGGCGCCGGCCCGGCAGGCCGAGCAGTGCGCTCCCGCGCGAGCTGGAGGTGCCGGGGTCCGGGCGCACGACGTACCAGCGGTGGTCCCCGCCCTGGGCCACCGCGCGGACCACCGCGAGGCTCACCTCGCAGTCCGGCAGGTACTCGCTCTCGCCCCAGAGCCTGTTCTCGTCGTCGGCGCGCAGGGTCGGCGCGCAGTGCACACCGATCGTGACCGCGTGAGCGGTGCCTTTGATGACCTGCTTGACCAGGGAGTCCGGCAGCCGGTCGGCTGCCGCGAGTTCAAGGGCCAGCATGGTCTCCCGGTGGGCGGCCAGCGGCACGAGGCCGCGCCCGAGCTGCACGTTGACGATGATGTCCGCGCTGAGCCCGAGTCCGAACCCGCCGAGCCGCTCCGGAAGGCTGAGTTCGGGCACCCCGATCGCCGCGAGCTCGGCCTGGACGTCGCTCGTCCTGCTGAGAGCGGCGTCCACGGCGTCGGCGAGCTGGACCTGAAAGGGGTCCATCTGAAGATCCACGGTCTATCCCCCTGTCTCCACGTCCTCGAGCAACCGGGCACCTGTGACGATGTCGAGCAGGACTTCCGAGGCGCCGCCCGAGACCGTGAGTCCTGGAGCCTCGCGATAGGCCGCCTCGAGCGCGGACCCACCGGTCTCGAAGCCGGACTCGATGACCTGGGTACCCAGGGTGTCGAGTGCCCACCAGGAGATGGCCTGGGCGGTCTCACTGCAGTGCCACTTGGCCAGGGAGGCATCGCTGATGTCGGGCCGGTCCTCCTGCAGATGCTGCATGGCGCGGCAGGTCAGGAGCCGGCTCGCGTCGAGCCGTGCCCGGTGTTTCGCGAATTCCGCGACATCCGCGCCCCGCGTTTCACCCGGCACCCCGTCGTGAGCGGTGAGGCTCCGCGCCGCGAGGCCGAGCCAGTGCCCGGCCCTGGCGTAGTAGTCGAGTCCACTGCGTTCCGCGGCGAACATCCGGGTGATGAGTGACCATCCTTGCCCTGCGGCTCCGAAGAGTGCCTCGGGCCCGACACTCACGTCCACCAGCGCGATGTCGTGGAACTGCTCGTCGGCAAGGCTGGGAAGGGGACGTACGGAGACCCCGGCCGTGCTCATGGGGACGAGGAACAGGCTGATCCCCTGGTACCGGCTCTCGCTCACGTCCGTCCGGACGGCGCACAGGGCGATGTCGGCGTAGGCGCTCTTCAGGTTGTAGGTCTTGCGCCCGTTGAGGACCCAGCCTTCGCCGCCCGGTCCCGGAGCGGCGCGGGTGGTGACGCTCGCCAGGTCGGAGCCGTGTTCCGGTTCGGTGAAGAGGATGCACGCCGTGAGGTCCCCGGAGGCGAGCCGCGGCAGGAGTGTGCGTTTCTGCTCCTCGGTGCCCGACTGGAGGATCAGGGAGCCGACGATCTGCACGGAGATGTAGTAGAGGCTCTGGGGTATGCCGTGTCTGACCAGCTCTTCCAGCAGTACGACGGTCTCGGTGAAGTCTCCGTCCCTGCCTCCGTATTCCGCCGGCCACGACGGAGCGAGAATACCCTCGCGCCCGAGATGACGATAGAGCTCGCGGACGTCGCCGTCCATACCGTCGTTCCTCTGGTGTACCGCGTGCAGCAGGCGACGGGTTTCTGTGGCCGACAGGGTGGATTTGAGCTCTTGTCTGAAGTCAACGGTTCTGTTAGGGACGCCGAAATCCATGGCTTGATCCTTGTCGAGACTCGATGGCAACACTACTGTGGCACACGTTCACAACCTTCGCAGTATTTTGACTGTCTCTCAGATGCCTTGCTGTGAGGTCGAGTTGGGGTTCCCAAGACCGCACTGAGCGCGAGGCCCAAGACCCGAACACGCCATTCCGGTTTAACTGCCCGTCACTCTTGGTGGACTTGGGGAGAAATGAGTCAGCAAAGCGAGTTACTCCGCAGACTGCGTGGTATGTCGGCGGACCGAAGAGAAGATCTGCTCTCCCGGCTGGACAATGTCTCGCGAGGTGCGCGCACTGCGCCATTGTCCTTCCGGCAGGAACAGCTGTGGCTGTTCGACAAGGTTTCCTCCAGCGGCGCGGCGTACGGAATCGGATTCGCGATCCGCCTTCGCGGACCGCTCGACGAGCGCCTGCTCGGACACGCGCTGAATGACGTCGTCGAGAGGCACAGCGTTCTTCGCTCCGTATTCCCGCACGAGCACGAGACCGGGGTCCAGGTCGTGCGGCCGCCCCGGCCCGTCCCGCTGGAGAGCGAGCCGTGCGGAGAGCGGGGCCCGGAGGAACACGGGGCGAGGATCGTCGGCACGGAGCTGCGCAAGGGCTTCGACCTCAACGCCGAGAGCCCCGTGCGTCTGCGTCTGCTCCGGGTGTCCGCCACCGAGCACGTGCTGGTCCTCGTCACGCACCACCTGGTCATGGACCCCCGGTCGATCGAGGTGCTGCTGCCCGATCTCGCCGAGGCCTACCGGGCGCGCCTGGCCGGACAGGAGCCGTCCTTCGCCGGGGACAGCCCGCACTTCGGCGAGTACGCGAGCTGGCAGCGCGCCTGGGTGGACGGTGACGAGGCCAGGGAATGCGCCGAGTACTGGCAGCGGACGCTCGCCGCCTGGGAGAACACCGAACTGCCGGCGGACCGGCCGCGGTCCCGTCTTCTCGACCTGACCGCCGCCGCGGTGAGCAGTCCCCTCGAACCCGAACTGGCCGCCTCGGTCAGGGCACTCGGCGAGCGCCTCGGGGTGCCGGCCGAGGACGTACTGCTGGGAGCCTTCTACGCGACTCTGGCCCGGCACACGGCAGCCACCGATCTGACGGTCGGGATGCGGTACACCGTGCCCGGCCCGTTCGCTCCCGGACTGCTGGTCGGCGACTGCGGCAACCTCCTGCCGCTGCGCCTCGAAGGGATGGACGGACTGTCGTTCGCCGAAGTGGTCCGCAGGGCCGGTGCCGTGCGCGACGGCGCGGAGAAGCACGGAAGCCTCCCCTTCAAGCTCGTGCTCGACGGCCTTCACCTCGACCCCGACCCGGCCAGGCTTCCGCTGGTGCAGATCGGCTTCGACGCCCGGACGCACGCGCCCGTGACGGCGTCGGCGGGCGGGCTGACCATGTCCGCCGAACAGATCGACACGGGTGCCAGCCCGTACGAACTGTCCCTGGAGACCGTGCTCGACGGACCGGGGTCGTCGGTGACGGTCCGTTACGCGACAGCGCTCTACCGGGACTCCACCGCGCAGCGGCTCGTCCACCGGTATCTGCGCCTGCTCGAGGACGGCTGCGCGTCCCCGGAGGCGTCCCTCACCGAGCTCTCGATCACGGGCCCGGACGAGCGGGAGTCCGTTCTCGAGGAGTGGAACGTCCGGCTCGGGCCGTACTCCGAGGATTCGGTGCACCAGGTGTTCCAGCGCGTCGCCCGCGAGCACAAGGGCCGGGTCGCCCTCGTCGGGAGGGACGGGGAGGTGACGTACGCGGAGCTCGAGGCACGGGCCAACCGGCGCGCGCACCGGCTGCTGGAGCTCGGGGTGGAGCCGGGGACCTGTGTGCCGGTCCTGGTCAAGCGAGGCAGCCCCGTCGTCGAGGCGATGCTCGCCGTGCTGAAGGCCGGCGCCGCCTACGTGCCGGTGGACCTCGGCCAGCCCGCGGAACGGGTCAGGTCCATCGTGGCCGACTGCGGCGCCCGGGTCGTCCTCGCCTCCGAGGGCGCCGGGGAACTGCTCGGCGCGGCCGGAGTGCGCGTGGCGTACATGGAGGACGACGTGTCGGGGCTGCCCGACACCGCACCGGACGTCGAGGTGCCACCCGAGCAACTGGCCTACGTCATCTACACGTCCGGGTCGACGGGCGTCCCCAAGGGCGTCCTCATCGAGCATCGCAACGCCACCGGATTCATCCGGACCGTGCGGGACATGTTCGGCCTCGGCCCGCAGGACCGCATGCTGCAGTTCGCGTCCGTCGGCTTCGACGTCTCCGTGTTCGAGATCTTCGGCGCGCTGCTGTCGGGCGCCCGCCTGTACATGGTGGACGACGAGGAGCGGTCTTCCATCGACTCCATCGACGCGCTCATGGTCGACCAGCGGATCACCGTCATCGACCTCCCGCCGGCGATCATGGAGCTGCTCACGCCCGAACGCTATGCGGACCTGCGTGTCGCCTTCGTCGGCGGAGAGGCGTTCTCCGGCGAGCTGACGACCCGGTGGGCACGCCACTGCGCGTTCACCAACGGCTACGGCCCCACCGAGACGACGGTCACCGTGCTGGCCAAGCAGTGCGAGGGACGATGGGCCGAGTCGCCTCCCATGGGCCGGGCCATGAGCAACCACCGCGCCTACGTGGTGGACGCGGACGGGGGACTGCTGCCGGCCGGCGCCGTCGGTGAACTGGCCATAGCGGGGCGGGGACTGGGGCGTGGATACCTCGGCCGCCCCGACCTCACGGCCGAGCGCTTCCGGCCCGATCCGTACGGCCCGCCCGGCTCCCGGATGTACCTGACAGGGGACCTCGCGATCTGGCGGGACACGGGTGACCTCGCCTTCCTCGGCCGGGCCGACCGGCAGGTCAAGGTCAGGGGCGTGCGCATCGAACTGGGCGAGGTCGAAGCCGCCCTGCAGGCCGTCCCCGGAGTCGCGCGGGCTGTCGCCGACATCGCGGTCGACCCGCACCGCGGCACGCTCCTCGTCGCCTATGTGGTGCCCGCTGCCGGGACGGAACTGCAGCTGGACGCCGTGCGCTCCGCACTGGGCAACCGGCTGCCCCCGACCATGATCCCCACCGTGCTCGTGCCGCTGTCCGGCGTACCGCTGACCCGGAGCGGAAAGGTCGACCGCAGAGCACTCCCCGCGGTCGAGTTCGCCGGACTGGAGAGCGCGGCGGACAGCGACCTCCAGGACTGCACACCCACCGAGCGGACCGTGGCGAGCGAGGTCTTCGCCACGCTGCTGGGCACCAGGGTGGCCCGGCATGTCAACTTCTTCGCCCTCGGCGGTACGAGCCTCCAGGCGATCCGTATCGCGCCCCGGGTGAAGGCCGTGTTCGGCGTCGACGTACCGATCGCCGAGTTCTTCTCCGCGCCGACCGTCACCGGACTCGCCCGCATCATCGACGACGCACTCGCCAGGGAGAGCGTGCGGCGCGACCACCTCGCGAGCGCGCTCGACCTGGTGGAGGGCCGGAGCGACGAGGAGATCGCGGAGCTCGTCCGCACCAGATTCGGTGACGCCTCATGACAGGGGCGGTGTTCACCGCCGAATCGCCGTGGATCCGCAGATCTGCCCGTGCCGCGCCCGCGGTGCGGCTGATCTGTCTGCCCTACGCGGGCGCCGGCGCGTCCGTCTACCGGGACTGGCCCGGCCTCCTGCCCGACTCGGTCGAGGTCCTCGCGCTGCAGCTGCCGGGCCGGGAGGACCGCGCGCGGGAGGACGCGCCGGCGGACCTGCCGACGCTGGTGCGTACCTGCGCCATCGCGCTGCGGCCCTTCTGCACCACGCCGTACGTGCTGTACGGGCACTGCGCGGGGGCTCTCCTCGCCCATGACGTGGCCCAGGAGATGGCCGAGCGCTTCGGCGTACGGCCGCGGCGCCTGATCGCGGCGGCCCAGCCGGCCCCGTACGTCACCCCGGTTCAGGCCCCGCTGCACGAACTCCCCGACGAGGAGTTCACCGAAGCGGTGCGCCTGCGGGGCGGGCTGCCCGAGGCACTCCTGGCCAACCCGGCCATGCTGGAGTTCCTGCTGCCCATGCTGCGAGCCGATTTCGCGCTGTGGGAGCGGTACGAGCACGAGCGCCGGCCCACACTGCCCTGCCCGGTGACGACCGTACGCGGCCGGGACGACACGGTCGTGAGCGGCGGCCTGGCGCAGACCTGGGGGGAGTGCACCGAGCACGGTCACGAGCACCACGAGGTCGACGGCGGCCACTACTTCGTCAGCCGGATGACGCCTGCGGCCGCCCGGACGATCGCCCACGCGGTACTGGACAGTGAGGGGCAGAACGGGTGAGTGACAAGGGCGGGGCGCCGCGCACGGCGCCGGCGGACGTGACGGGGATCGGTCGTCTCGCGGGAGCTGTTCCCGGCGTGCGCGAGGCCGTCGCGATCACCCGCCACCGGGTACGGACACCGGCCGCCTCCGGCGACCGGGCCACCTCGGGGACGCCGGTGACGGGTGCGGCGAGCGGAACCCCGGTACCGGACGACCGGCCGGCCGTCAGCACCGGTCCCGTGCCGAGGGTTCCCGCCGACGGCGTGGGAACGCTGACCGAGGCCCTGCTCCGGGCGGCGGAGCTCGCGCCGGAGCGCGGCACGACCTTCGTTCTCCGGGACGGGAGCACGGACCGGCAGACGTACCCGGAGCTGCTGGACGAGGCGCTGCGGCTGCTGGGCGGGCTGCGGAAGGCAGGCGTCGGCCGGGGTGAGGCCGTGCTCCTCCAGTGCGCGGACAGCCGCGCCTTCCTCACCGGATTCTGGGCCTGTGTGCTCGGGGGTTTCCTGCCGACCCCGGTGGGGCCCGCGCCCGACTACACGGCGGACAACGCCGTCACCCGAAAGCTGCGGTCCGCCTGGCAACTGCTCGGCAGGCCCTTCGTGCTGAGCGATACGGAGCTGCGGGACGGCGTTGCCGGTCTGGGCCGTCTCTGGGGGGCCGGGGCACAGTTCAGGACCGGCTCTGTGGCGGAGCTGACGGCCGCCGGACCCGACCGGCCCGAGACCGCCCACCCGGATCAGCCGGTGCTCAACCTGCTGACCTCGGGCAGCACGGGAACGCCCAAGTGCGTCCGGCACGCGCACAGGTCCATCGTGGCGCGCAGCTATGCGACCGCCCAGGCCAACGGTCTCACCGAGCACGAGGTCACACTGAACTTCATGCCCCTCGACCACGTCGGGGGCATCGTCATGTCGAACGTGCGGGACGTCCTGCTGCGCTGCGAGCACGTCAACGCGCTCACGGACTCGCTCGTCCGCCGTCCGGTGAGCCTCCTGGACTGGTGCGACCGCTTCGAGATCACCAACACCTGGGCGCCCAACTTCGCGTTCGCGCTGGTCAACAAGCACGCTGCGGAGATCGAGGCGGGCAGCTGGGACCTCTCGCGGCTGCGCCACATCTGCAACGCGGGGGAAGCGGTCGTGCCGCGTACCGCGTACCGGCTTCTCGAACTGCTGACCCCCCACGGTCTGCCGCCCTCCGCCATGGTCCCCTGCTGGGGCATGTCGGAGACCTCCTCGGGCGTCACCTACTCCGCGATGGACGCGCGGGACCCCGCCGCGGGTACCGTCTCGCTCGACCCGGCCTCGCTGGACGGCCGGCTGGTCACCCTTCCGCACGGCACACCTCGCGCCGTAGTGCTCGCCGACGTCGGGCCCCCGATACCCGGGGTCGGCCTTCGCATCGTCGGCCGCGAAGGCGAGGTCCTCCCCGAAGGCCGCGTCGGACGCCTCCAGGTCACCGGAGACACCCTGCTGCTCGACTACTTCGAGAACGCGGCCGCCAACGCGGCGAGCTTCACCGACGACGGCTGGTTCGAGACCGGGGATCTCGCGTTCCTGCGCCAGGGGCGCCTCACGCTCACCGGCCGTGAGAAGGACATGGTGATCGTCAACGGCGCCAACCATCCGGTGTCCGACATCGAAGCGGTGGTCGAACAGAGCGCGGGGGTGCGACCGGCCTGCGCCGCCGTGTGCGCCGTCCGTGACGAGGAGGCCGACACCGGTGAGATCCTCGTGTTCTTCGTACCGGCCGAGGACGCGGCCGGGGACCTGGACGGCACCGTCACCGCCATCCGGGCGGAGCTCGCCCGCGACCTCGCCCTGCGCCCGAAGGCGGTCGTCCCCGTGACCGCCGCCGAGTTCCCCAGGACGGCCAGCGGCAAGATCCAGCGCAACCAGCTCGCCGAGGCCTACGCGGACGGACGGTTCGACGGACGGCAGTACGACCGGAGGTCCGCGCCGGACCCGACGGACGACGACTGGCTGCTCGAACGCGTCTGGACAGCCGTCGACGCGGCCGCCGCCACCCCGCCCGCCCGGCCGGTCCTGCTCTATGCGCCGGGCGACAGCGCCCTGGAGGCACAACTCACCGGGCTCCTGTCCGGCGAACGGGTCAGGGTGCTCTCGGCCGGACAGCGGTTGCGGGCCCCCGGACCGAGGCACGCGGAGGTGGACCCTCTCGACCCGGAACAGCACGACCTCGCGCTCGCCCACCTCACCGGGGGCCTCGGCGAGCCCCCGCGCGTGCTGTACGCGTGGGGGAGTGAGCCGACAGCGGCCGGGACGGCACCGGACGGCCTCGCGCCGGCCCGTCTGCTGGTCGCTCTCGGCGCTCTCGCGCGCGCCCACCCGGACGCCGAGGTCACCGTCCTCACCCGGCACGCACTCGGGGTGTCGGCGGACGACGAGGTCGACCCGGGCCGGGCAGCGCTGTCCGGCCTGGTGCGCAGCGCCGTCACCGAAGGGCTGCTCGCCTCGGCCGGGCTGGTCGACGTGCCCCCGCAGGCCGACGCGGCCGAGAGCGCACGGCTCGCGCTGGCCACGTACGGAACCGACCTGGTCGCCGTCCGGGACGGCGTCGCGTACGCACCGAGGCTGCGGATGACGGCCAGAGCCGGCACGCTCGGCGTCCCGCCCGAGGCCCTGCGGCCCGGCGGCACCTGTCTGGTCATCGGCGGTCTCGGCGGTCTCGGCCGGATCGTCGCCGAGTACCTGGTAGCCGCCCTGGGCGCCCGACTGCTGATCACCGGACGCACACCTGAGGCCGAACTGCCCGGCACGGATGCCGGTGCCGTGCTGCGCGATCTGCGCGACCTGGGTGATGTGCGCTACGCGGCAGTGGATGTCGCCGCCGCCGGCGCACTGCGCGAAGCCGTCGCGGACGCCGAGGCGCACTGGGGGCGGCGCCTCGGCCTGGTAATCCACGCCGCGGGCGCCTCCCCGGCCCCGCAGTGGGAGGACCTCTCCGCTCATCAGCTCGGCAGGGAGAGCGTTCCCTGGCTGCGGACCATGCTGCACTCCAAACTCGAAGGCGGGGCGGCGGTCGAGGAACTGCTCGACAGCCACCCGGACACCGGCGTGGTGCTGTTCTCCTCGGTCAACGGATTCCTCGGCGGCAGCGCCTACGGCGCCTACGCCGCGGCGAACGCGGCGCTCGACGGCTTCGCACACCGCTGGGCGGCCGGTGGGCGGTACGTCCGCTGTCTGGCTTGGAGCATGTGGGCCGGCGTGGGCATGAACGACGGCAGTCCGCTGGTGGCCGCCGCACAACGTCGCGGACTGCGCCTGATCGAACCCTCCGACGGCCTGGGGCTGCTGCTCGCGGCACTGAACCAGCCCCGGCCGTATCTGCTGATCGGCCCGGACCCGGGCAACCCCCACCTGGCGGCACATCTCGCGCCGGACCAGTTCGCCGGCGGCAGCACCGTGGTGGCCGTGGTGCCCGAGGACTGTGCTGAACCCGAGACCGTCAGGAGCGCCGTCGCGGCGGCCCTCAGCGAGCACGGCGTACTGGCCCAGGTCCTGGCTGTCCCGCGGATCGCGAGAGACGCGGGGGGCAGCCCCGACGTCGTCCGGATCCTCGCCCACCGTGACGGCGCGGCCCGGCCCTCGCGGTACGTGGCTCCGCAGGGGTCGACGGAGGCGGTGGTGGCGCGGGTCTTCCAGGAACAGCTGAAGCAGGGGCCGGTGGGCCGGGAGGACTCGGTCTTCGCGCTCGGCGGCGACTCGATCCAGGTGCTGCAGATGGCGGGCAGCCTGGGCGAGTACTTCGGGCGCGAGCTCCCGGCCAGGCTGCTGTACGTCCACCCGACCGTCCGGGAGCTCGCCACGGCCATCGACGACGCCGGGGCTGACTGACTGCGCGGTGTGCCGCGCCCCGACCGGGGCGCGGCACACCCGTAACGGTCAGACCTTGAGGGCTTGTTGGATCGTCACCGCGACCTCGGCCCGGTGATCGGTGAGGAAGAAGTGTCCGCCCGGCCGGACGAACAGCTCGAACCGCTCCGAGGTCATCTCACCCCAGCCGCGCATCTCCTCGGCCCGCACGTCGGGGTCCGCGTCGCCGCACCAGGCGAGAACGGGGCAGCTCAGGGCCTGGCCCGGCGTGTACCCGTACCGTTCGATGAGAGCGAAGTCGGCACGCATCATCGGGATCAGCACGTCGAGCAGCTCCTCGTGGGCCAGGATCTCCTCCGAGGCGGCCCCGTAGTCGCGGAGCACCCGCACGAACTCGGCTCTCGGCAGCGTCGACACGAGGCTCTCGGGGCGGCCGATGGGCGGGGCGGGACGCCCGCTGACGAACAGGAATTCCGCCGGACTGCCCAGCCGGTCAAGACGTCTGGCCACTTCGAAGGCGATGATCGCCCCCATGCTGTGCCCGAACAGCAGGGGCCGGGTCGGTGCACGCGCGATCACTGCCGCGATCTCGTCGGCAAGCCCCGCCATGTCGGTGGGACCGGGTTCCGCCATCCGGGGGCCCCGGCCGGGGAGCTGGACGGGAACGAGTTCGACCGCGTCGTGGAAGCGCTCGGCCCAGGGTGCGTAATAGCCTGCCGTCCCTCCCGCGAAGGGGAAGCAGTACAGGCTCGCGGATGCGCCGCGGATCCGGAACCGGTCGTCGAACCAGGACGCGGCCCTGAACGCGGCCGGGGGGCGTGGCGAGCCGGTCATCCGGCGGCCCCCGAGAGAGTGCGTTCGGTGACGCCGGCCCTCGGGGTGAGCCGCACCGGCATGTTCTTGTAGCCCGCCACCAGGTTCGATGCCAGATGGGTCACCTCGCCGGCCGGCTCGACCCGCTCCACCAGGTTCATCAGCTCGTCCAGGAAGACGCGCAGGCCGAGCGTGGCCAGACCCGCGCCGATGCAGTAGTGCGGCCCGACCCCGAAGGCGACGTGCTTGTTCGGCTGCCGCTTCACGTCGAACTCGTACGGCCGGTCGAAGACCCGCTCGTCACGGTTGGCCGAGCCCAGCCACACGCTCACCGGCTCGCCCTCCCGCAGCGTCCTGCCGTGCAGCTGGACATCGCGCAGCGCGTAGCGCATGAAGTGGCTCGCGGGGGACGACCAGCGCAGGGCCTCCTGCACGCAGGGCCGCCGAAGGCTCTCGTCGTCACGGACCTCGCGGAACTGCCCCGGGTGCTCGGCCATCATGGCCACCAGCGTCGACGTGACGTGCGGGGTCGTGACGTTCGCACCCAGGAGGAGGGCGTAGCAGTTGAGGACGAGCTGCTGCTCGGTCAGCGGGGACCCGTCGACATCCATCGCGCGCAGGATGCTCAGCAGATCCTGGCCGTGCGCGCCGGAATGCCGCCGGCGCCGGACTTCGCTCAGGAAGAAGTCGAACAGCTCATGGTGTGCCTGGCGGAGCGTGGCCCTGGAGTCGCCGACCGAGTAGTCGGGATCGTCATAGGCGATCGTCATCGCCGTCAGCTCGGACATGCGGCGCCAGTTCTCCTGCGGCAGACCCATGAGCGTTCCGGTGAAGGCCATGGGGAACAGCAGCGCGGCCTGCGCCATGTCGAACACTCCGCCGTCGAGCGCCGGGCGCAGCAGGTCGCGGACGATCGCGCGTATCGGCTCCTCCTGTGCGGCGACGGCCCGGGGGGTCAGGGCCCGGTTCACCGGTTCCCGCAGCATCCGGTGCCGGGGCGGATCGGTGTCGGGCATCATCTCGTCGGAGGCGAAGTCGGGCATGCTCAGATCGATGATGCACAGCATGGTCCCGCGCCGGGACGTGAACGACTCGTAGTCGCGCAGGACCATCGACACGTCCTCGTGCCGGGTCAGCACCCAGAACGCCTCGCGTCCGTCGGCCGGGTCACAGTAGTAGGCGGGGTCGTGCTCCCGCAGCTGAGCCCAGAGCGCGTGCGGATCGGCGGCCGCGTAGTAGGTGGAATCGAGCAGATCGGCGTCCTTGAACTCGGCAGGGCCGAAGGGAGGTCGGGAAAGCCGCATGTCATGCTCCTTCGCCGGTGCCCGCGAGCCGGGCATTCACCTCGTGGGCGAGCTCGGAAACGACCGTGGCCCGGTAGAAGACCCCGGGCGTGAGCCGCGCGCCGAATTCCTTGTCGATGGCCTCCAGCAGCGCGATCGCCGACAGCGAGGTGCCGCCGAGCGTGAAGAAGTCGTCGCTGTCACGGACGTCCTCGATCTTCAGTACACGTCCGTAGATCTCGGCGATCTTCGTCCTAGTGGGATCAGGCATCAGGCGTCCACCCCTCGGCTTCAGGTTTTCCGATGACACGTAACGCGGCCGCGCCGATCGCCGCCGCACTGACGCCGGCTTCCTCCAGAGCCTCTCGGTGTCCTTGCACGACGGTCCCCACGCGGCCGCGTACGGCGACCCGCAGATGCGGCACGGGACAGTGCTCGCCGAGCGTCTCCGCGACGGCGTCCCCCAGCCCGCCGCGGGGGCGGTGCTCCTCCACCGTCACCAGCCCGGCGGTTGCCCTCGCGGCGTGCACCACCGTCCCGGTGTCCAGCGGCGAGAGTGTGTGCACCTGCACCACGCGGCAGCGCACCCCGTCGGCCAGGAGCGCGTCCGCAGCCTGGAGGGCCATCAGTACGGGCAGCGGCCCCATGGCCATCAGCGTGACACTGCCGCCCGGCCGCAGGGTCACCATGCGCCCGAGCTCGAAGCGGGGGACGACGTCGTGCACCGCGGGAGTGGCCGAGCGTCCGAGGCGCAAGTAGGAGGGTCCGGGCAGGGAGTGCAGGGAACGCAGCGCCGCACCGATCTCCTCGGCGTCCGCGGGAACCACGACGGTCAGATCCATCAGCGCCCTGGCGACGGCCAGGTCCTCGAGTCCGTAGTGGGTGGTTCCGAAGTGCGTCGCGGAGAGGCCCGCGTGCGTCGCGACGATGCGTACGGGCAGCTCGTTGCCGACGATGTCGACCTTGAGCTGCTCGGCGGCCCGCATCGTCGCGAACGTGGCCATGGTGTGGACGTAGGGCAGGTATCCGCGGGAGGCCAGTCCGGCGGCGATGCCGAACATGTTTGCCTCCGCGATCCCCACATTGACGTATCGCCCGGGGAACCGGGCGCCGAAGGTCTTCTCCAGGCCTCCGGTGTCCGAGTCGAGGCAGATGACGCGTTCATCGGTGCCGGCCAGCTCGATCAGCGCCCTGCGGTATGCGAGCCGGGGGGACTCCGGCTCCCTCCTGTCCGGTGCGGCCGTCATGAGGGATTCCGCGCTTCCAGGCTCGCGTACGCGCGTTTGAGCAACTCCGGCCGCAGTGTCACGTAGTGGCTCGCCGTCTTCCCCTGCAGGAAGGACACCCCTCGCCCCTTCAGCGTCCGCGCGATCACCGCGACGGGACGCTCGCCGGGACGGCGCAGCGCCGTGCGCAGGGCGTCCACATCGTGTCCGTCGACCGTCCGCGTCTCCCAGCCGAATGCCTCGAACCTCGGAGCGAGGGGCTCAAGGCCCACGCAGTCCTCGGTGGACCCGGTGATCTGGAGACGGTTGCGGTCGATGACCGCGACGAGGCCGTTCAACCGCTGGTGCCCGGCGAACATCGCCGCCTCCCAGACCGTCCCCTCCTGCAACTCGCCGTCACCGAGCAGCAGATAGACGCGGCCGGAGCCGCCGGAGAACCGCTCGGCCAGGGCCAGTCCCGAGGCCAGGCTCAGTCCGTGTCCGAGTGAGCCGGTGGGGAACTCGACACCGGGAAGCCCGCGGGGCGGATGCCCGAAGAGCCGGCTTCCCGGTGTCGCGTATCGGGTCAGCTCCTCCGGGTCGAGCAGTCCGGTGGCGGCGAGAGCGGCGTAGAGCGCGGGTGCGGCATGGCCCTTGCTGAGGATGAAGGCGTCCCGCTCGCCCAGGACTTCGCCGTACAGCACGGCGAGGATGTCCGCGCAGGAGAGGCTGCCGCCCAGGTGCGCGCCCTGCGGACCCGCGGCCATTCCCACGATGTCGCGACGCAGCCGGTGGGCGAGTTCCACGAGGTGGCGTGTCATCGGGCACCGTCCGGGAAGTGCCGGCGCCAGTCGTCGCCGGTCTGCGCCCGAGCGATGTCGCGGACCAGGCCGAGGTGCTCCCAGGCCTTCTCGAAACCCCGCGCGTACAGGGGGAGTACGTCCGCGGCCGCCGGATTGAGGTGGCGCCGCTGCAGACAGAGCGAGCCGTCGATGACCCGGCAGGACGACGGGAACCGGTCGGCGATGTCCTCGTACGACAGGCCGGCGGGGCGGAAGGCCGGGTGCGCGGGCAGCGGAGCCACCTGGTACTGGGAGACAGGCACCCCTTCGGCCCTGAGTACGCGGTGCAGGGCCCGGCGGACCGAGGCGGGCGCGATGCCCGCCATGTCCATCTCCTCGGGCACGAGCAGGAGCCGGATGATGTGCCAGGCGTGCGAGCGGTCCTCGGGTACCTGGGGAACCCGGAGTCCGGGCAGCGCCGCGAGCCTGCCGAGCAGGGCGGTGACTGCCAGGTCCCGGTCCTTCGAGTAGGCCGGAAGACGAGTCAGCTGCGAACGCGTGAAGGCTGCTTGTACCGGCCCGAGCCGGGCGTTGCCGCCCGCACGGTGCGCGATGTAGGTCCGGGTGCCGGCCGGTGCGCGCTCGCCGAAGTTCCGCAGCGCGAGCGCGGCCTCGTGCAGCGGACCGGAGTCGGTGGTGATCAGTCCGCCTTCCCCGCAGGTCGGCAGGTTCTTGCTCGGGTGGAGGCTGAAGCCACCGAGCAGGCCGAGCGCTCCGGTTCTCCGGCCCCGGTAGGTGGCGCCGTGCGCCTGCGCGGCGTCCTCGACGACTGCCAGCCCGCCGGCCCCGGCCGTGGAGGCCAGCTCGTCCATGTCGGCCGGCAGACCGTGCAGATGGACGGGCAGGAGCGCCGCGGTCCGCTCTGTCAGCACCTCGGACGCCCGCTTCGGATCCAGCGTGTAGGTGTCGGGATCGATGTCGGCGAACACCGGTGTGGCGTTGCACTGCACCACCGCGTGGGCGGTCGCGTTCATGGTCAGCGCGGGGACGACGACCTCGTCGCCGGGGCCGATGCCGAGCGCGCCGAGCGCGACCCGCAGGGCCGCGGTTCCCGA
Organism: Streptomyces sp. 840.1; assembly: GCF_003751445.1. Lineage (NCBI taxonomy): Bacteria > Bacillati > Actinomycetota > Actinomycetes > Kitasatosporales > Streptomycetaceae > Streptomyces > Streptomyces sp. 840.1. Next base: position 4,401,978 of record NZ_RJUU01000001.1, read on the forward strand.
GCTGACGGCCACGCAGTGGGCCACTCCGACGTGTTCGGCCCATTCCCGCTCCAGCGCCGGGACCTCGCTCTCCCCGGCCGCTGTCGCCGTCAGCCGGCCACCGCGCAGCACGCGGGACACGGCCTGCTCGTCCCCGGGCGTGACGACCGGCCAGAGCGTCGCGGCCGACGTGGTGCCGGAGGGGACGGCCGGTGTTCCCCCGAGCATGGCGAGCTTGCCCATCAGGTCTCCTCCGGCTTGTCTTCCCAGTGCGTGAGTACGTCCTCGAGGCGCTGGAGGCACTGTTCCCAGTGCACCAGCAGCCGCCGTCCCAGGGCTGCCACCCGGTGCTCGGCGGGGAAGTCCGCGACGGCTCCGTGTGCCGCGCCGACGCGCAGCCCCGTCCAGCTGTGCGCCACCAGGTCGACCCACCGGGCGGCCTCCACGAGGTCGGGCCGCTCGAAGTGCAGCCCCGCCCGGGTGAGAAAGGTGCTGTGCAGGCTCGCTTCGGCCTGGGCCGGCCAGCCGAGGACGTAGATCTCCTGGAGGGCCCGCACGCCCTCGCGACGGATCCGTCCGGGCAGTTCGTCGAGCAGGCGCACGAGGACGGCCGGGCCCCCGGCCGCGGCGGCGTCGCGCATCGAGGCCACGTTGTCCGTCAGTACCTCGCGCAGCCAGGGCAGCGAGGGCAGGGGCTGCGGCCCGGTGGTGCGCACCTCCAGCCAGCGCCAGGACGGTGAACTGCCCGCGAAGAACGGGTCGCTCGTGTCATCGACCGCCAGGCGGTGGCGTGCCTCGTCGAGGACGGAGCGTGGGAGGTCTCCGCGGTGGGCGGGCGGCATGGGGTCGGCGATCCGGTAGACGTCCCGCTCCGGGTCGTACGCCGTGACCACGATGAGGTGGGCCGCGTGGACGTCGTGGTAGGCGGGCCGGAAGGGCAGGTGGTAGTTGTTCACCGCGACCACGGGCGGAACGCCGCGCGCGAGGGAGGCGACCACGTCGTGGTGGGCAGCGGCGGCGTCGCGAGGACTGTGCCAGCGGAGCGATACCGGATGGTGCAGGCAAAAATACTCTTCGACGCGGTCGCCGGCCGGATGGAAGTATTCCACGGATTCGACCGGGCCCGTCGGTGCGCAAAAACGCCAGCCGGCGCCGAGCGCCTGGACAGGATCCCACCCCGCCCGCTCGAGTACGTAACCGATATCTGTCTGCAGACAACTGCTCAGATCGTCGTACCAGGAAACAAAAGAGCCCCCTGCCGGGGCGGTCACCGAACGGTCTCCATGGTGAGGGCGAATATATGCAGGGCCGGGTTGTCGGGCAGCCGGAGCGCCCGTACCGGCTCTCTTCGCGTCACGGGTATCCGAACTGCCCATAATTGCCCGGAGAGGTTGCCCTGGCGATGGTGCGGATAGTGCATCGAGGGTGATGTCGCCGCGAGGGATTCACCGAAGTGCGCCCGCGCCGGCCAGAAATCGGAGACCCTGATCCATTCAGGGTCGACGGCGCCGGAGGAATAATGGATGTGGACGGTCTCCTCGCAGCGCCGCTCTGCGGCCGTCAATAGATGGAGCCAGTCCGCTTTGCTCTCGGGAAGCTTTAGATACTGGGCGTCGCAGCGGATGTTGTCCGGCTCGGAGTCGACTTCGTTGAAGGTTTCGAAGGGGACCCCATCCACCGAGAGACGGCCGGAAGGGATGGTTTCGAATTGCAAACTGTTCCCCCAAACGTTTAGCCGGCCGTCGCCCAGGTTCTGCATCGCGGTAAGGGCGACGTTGTTGAGATGCGGTGCCAGATCGACCGCTGCCATGGTGTGGACACGTGACGTCTCTACGGGCAGAAAGTGGCTCACTCCTTGACCCTCATCAATTCATGTGGGGTACCTGGGACAGCGCCTGCACTGGGGCTGGATGCTAGGCGACGCACTCAGACCGAAGCAAGCCTTAATATTCTCATGGCCTACTCTTGACTGCCCTGTGATGCCAGTGTTCTACTTCCGCTGGATGTCAGGATCCGCGCTCCTGGGGAGGGGAAAGTCTCAATGGCTGGGTCAGTCAGTGAATGCCCTGAGTGTCACGCGACTATTACTGCCGACGCGGACGTGATGATCGCGGAGATCATTGACTGCGTGGATTGTTCCGCAGGACTCGAGGTGGTGTCCGCGGACCCGCTCATCCTCGCTCTGGCTCCCGAGGCCGAAGAGGACTGGGGAGAATAACCGGCGGTCCGGGCGGCCTGGCAGGTTCGAATGACGGGGGACGGGGGGCGAGTGCTGTCGTCGTATCCAGTAGTGCTGATTGCCACGCGTATCCGTACTGAGGAACGCATGTTGCTCGAAGCGTTCCGGCGCAGGGCGGTGCCCTGCGTACATGTGGACGACCGCTCTCTGGTCTACCGGGTGGGTGGACCGCCGCCCAAATGGCGTGCTGTTCTCAACCGTGCTATTTCAGCGACCAGAAGGCTCGAAGTAAGCAGACTGTACGAGGCGTTGGGCATCTCGGTGTTCAACTCGCTTGCAACAATGACTTGTTGTAGCAGCAAGATAGCCGGTTCCCTCGCGCTGCACCATGCCGGACTGCCGGCCCCCGCGACCGCGATCGCTCTCGATGCCGCCGCCGGCGGTGCGGCGGTCGCCGAAGTCGGGTTCCCCGCAGTGCTCAAGCCCGTCGTCGGTTCCTGGGGGAGAGGCCTTGCCAAGGTCAATGACACCGATGCGGCCGAGGCCGTCATCGGCCTGCGGGACCAGATGCCCTCGCCGGTGCAGAAACTCGTCTACGCCCAGGAGTTCGTGCGCGGACGCGACATCAGGGTGCTGGTCGTCGGTGGCCGGGCGGTCGCCGCGATCGAACGGGCCGGCGAGCACTGGGTGCGCAACACCGCCCGGGGCGGGCAGCCGCGGGCCTGCGTGCTGGACCCCGGGCTCACCGAGCTCGCAGAACGCGCCGCGGAGGCGGTGGGGGGCGGCATCCTCGGCGTCGACCTCCTCGAGACGGACCAGGGGGACCGGTTCGTGATCGAAGTCAACGGCGGGGTGGAGTTCCACGGTCTCGCGGCCGCGCATCCAGGGATCCCGGTCGCCGACGTGATGATCGACTACGTATTGGGCGGGACTTCATGAAGGTTTCGGTCATAGGCGCATCCGGCTATGTCGGTGGCGAACTCGTGCGGCTGGCTCTGGGGCACCCGGAGCTCGATCTCGTCCAGGTGACGTCACGACGCCACGCGGGCGGCGTGCTGGGAGCCGTGCACCCCAACCTCCGGCACCACACGGACATCACTTTCACGGAGCCCGGCCGCCTCGAAACGGTCGATGTCCTCTTCGCCTCCTTGCCCAAGGGTGAGTCCCTGTCCCTGCACTCCCAGTTATCGCGGGCCGCGCCCCTGCTCGTGGACCTGGGGCAGGATTTCAGGGACCCGGGAAGGAGCACGGAAGCGCCCTTCGTGCCGGGACTCCCGGAGCTGTACAGGGCCGATCTGGTCGGCGCGGACCGGATCAGTGTCCCCGGCTGCATGGCGACGGCGGCCACCCTGGCCATCAAGCCCCTGGCGGAGGCGGGGCTGGTGGCGGGAGACGTCATCGTCGACGCCCGCACGGGATCCAGCGGCGCGGGAGCGGCACCGGGGGCGGCGACCCACCACGCGGAGAGACAGCACGCCTTGCGTGTGTACGGGGCGGCCGGACACCGGCACGAACGGGAGATCAGCCGGATGTGCGGGGTCCGGGCGCGGATGACCGTGACCGCCGTGCCCCTCGTCAGGGGCGTTCAGATCATCGCGCACGTACGACCGCCCCGGCCGGTGTCGCGCGCCGAGATCTGGCAGACGTACCGCCGGTGCTACGACGGCGAACCGTTCGTCCGGCTCGTGGCCCGGCGGGCGGGACTGCACCGGCTGCCGGAGCCGCAGTTCCTGACCGGGAGCAACTTCACGGACATCGGCTTCGACGTCGATGACGACGGTGAGCGCGTCGTCGTCGTCGCGGCGCTGGACAATCTCGTCAAGGGCGCCGCCGGGGGAGCTGTCCAGAGCATGAACGTCGCGGCGGGAATCCCCGAACGCACCGGAGTGGACTTTCCCGGATTGCACCCGGTGTAGGCCGGTGGAATCCATGGACGGCGTACTGGTGGTGAAGCTCGGCGGGGGCCTGGACCCCGGCCGGGCGCTCGACAACGTCGCGGCTCTGCGCGGCGCGGGTACCGATGTGGTCCTCGTACACGGCGGCGGAGCCGAAGCCGACCTGCTCGCCGGGCAGTTGGGACATCCCGTGCAGACCATCGAGGCAGCCGACGGCACCCGCAGCAGACGAACGGACGACACGGCGCTCGACGTCCTGGCCATGGCGCTCCTCGGCCGGGTCAAACCCGCACTCGTCGGCGGCCTGCGGGCGCGAGGCGTGATCGCGGCCGGACTGTGCGGCGCGGACGGCGCGCTGCTGACGGCCGAACGCAAGACGGCGATCAGGAGCCGGGAGAACGGCAGGGTCCGGCTGATCCGCGACGACAGGGCGGGCCGTGTCACACACGTCGCCCCGGCCATCCTGCGCGCCCTGCTCGCCGGCGGCCTCGTCCCCGTGGTGTCCCCGCCGGCGGCCGACGAAGGGGGGCGACTGCTCAACGTGGACGCCGACCAGGTCGCGGCGGCCATCGCCACGGCACTGGGCGCCCACGCGCTCGTCCTCCTCACCGATGTCCCCGGAGTACTGAGCGACCCGCCGGACCCCGCGTCGCTCATCGCCCGGCTCGACTGCTCCGGCCCCGGACCGGCCGCCGTGAGCGGCCGGATGCGGCACAAGGTGCGCGCCGCGGTCCGGGCCCGGCTGGCCGGCGTCCGGCACGTGGCCATCGGCCACGGCGGCATCGACGGGCCGGTGGACGCGGCACTCAACGGCGTGGGCACCGTCGTCGTGGGAACACAGCAGGTGGGCACGTGACTCCTCCGGCCGAGCACCTCACATGGCTCCTCAGATCGATGCTGTCCATCCCGTCCGTCTCCGGGCACGAGGGCCGGCTGGCCGCCTTCCTCGCCGAGCAGATGGAACACCTCGGGATGGACACCCACATCGACGCGGCCGGAAACGTGCACGGCGCCGCGGGACCCGTCGGTGCGCCGACGGTGCTGCTGCTCGGGCACATCGACACGGTCCCGGGGGCCGTCCCCGTCTGCCGTGTGGGAGACCTGCTCTACGGCCGGGGCGCGGTCGACGCGAAGGGGCCGATGGCCGCCCTGATCACGGCCGCGGCTCGGGCGACGAACGTACGCGCGGTGGTGGTCGGCGCCGTGGGGGAGGAGGTGCCGGGCTCCCGTGGCGCCCGGCACCTGCTGCGCACGCTGGCACCGCCCGACGCGGTGGTGATCGGCGAGCCGAGCGGCTGGGACGGCGTCTGCCTGGGGTACAAGGGCAGGGTCGGAGTGGAGTACGAGGTCACCAGGCCGCCCCTGCACACCAGCAGCCCGGAGCCCACAGCCGTCGAGGCCGCCGTCGCCTTCTGCTCACTCGCGAAGGACTACCTGCGGGCCCAGTACGGGTCGGCGGACTCCATCGCGTTCGACGCCGCGTCGGGAACCGTGGTGAGCCTGCGCGGGGACCTGAGCCGTGCCGAGGCGTTACTCACCTGCCGGGTGCCCCTCGGATTCGACTTCGACGCGTTCGAGCGGCATCTGCGCCGGCACAGCGACGGCACGGTGGAGTTCGACGAGAGGGTCGCCGCGGTGCGCCGGCCGAGAAGCGATCCGGTGGCGCGGGCGATGCGCGCGGCCATCATGCTGCAGGGTGGCGACCCCGTCCTGAAACTGAAGGCCGGCACCTCGGACATGAACGTGGCCGACCGCTGGGGGGTGCCGATGGTCGCCTACGGGCCGGGCGACGCCCATCTGGACCACACGAGCGACGAGCACATCGTGCTGCCGGAGCTGCACCGGTCGGTCGCCGTTCTCGACACGGCACTCTCCCGGCTGGCCACGCTGCTGAAGAAGCGGGCGGCGGATGCCACCCGGCCGAGAGAAGTGCTTTCCAGCGGTACGGGATGAGGGGAAGACGATGCGCGTCGAAGGACAGATCGCGATGATCACGGGCGCGGCCCGCGCTCTGGGGCGCTCCCATGCCTTTGCCTTCGCCCGCGAGGGCGCCGATCTCCTGCTGGCCGACCGGTGCGAGGAGGACGGACCCTACCGGCTCTCGAGCCGCAAGGAACTGGAGGAGACGGCGGCCGAATGCCGCCGTCTCGGCAGCAGGGTCCTGACGGCGGTCGCGGACGTCCGGAGCCAGGAGGCGGTGGACGCGGCGGTGGCGGCGGGGCTCGACGGGTTCGGCCGGATCGACATCCTCGTCAACAACGCCGGTCTGCTCGCCCCCGGAGGGGTTCGTTCGCACGAACTGAGCGAGCAGGACTGGAACACGGTCATCGACGTCAACCTCAACGGGACGTGGCGCTGCTGCCGTGCCGTGCTGCCGGGGATGGTCGCGCAGGGCTCCGGCGTGATCGTGAACACGGCTTCGGTCGGCGGCCTCGTCGCGTACGAGATGTACTCCAGCTACGTCGCCTCCAAGCACGCGGTCGTGGGCCTCACCAAGGCGCTGGCCCTGGAGTACGGCCGCTCCGGAATCCGGGTGAACGCGGTGTGCCCGAGCACGGTGGCCGCCGACGACAGCCTGGGCACCACGAGTACGGCGGCGGTGGCCCAGGCCATGGGGGCCACCTTGGCCGACTACGAGCGCGGCTCCTCCTCGTATCACGCGATCGGCCGTCTGGTGACCGCGCAGGAGGTGTCGGCGGCCTGCCTCTGGCTCGCCTGCTCCGAGTCAGCAGGCACCACGGGCACCGCGATGGCCGTGGACGGCGGCTTCACCGCGCGCTGAGGCACGGACCGCAATCCGGGAGAGGGAGCAGCGAAGTGACTGAGCAAGGAGAAGGGGCCGGCCGGCCCGACCCGCTCGAGCAGCGGCTCGCGGCGCTGGCGCCCGCACAGCGGGACCTGGTGCTGCGGATCATGGAACGGAACCCGGACGCGGCGGCCCGTGTCCGGCGACGCCCGCCGGCCCTCACCGAGATATCCGCGTCCTTCGAGCAGGAGCGGCTGTGGTTCATGAGCGAACTGCTCGCGCACGGGGAGATCTTCCACGTGCCGACGGCGCTCAGGGTCGACGGCCGGCTGCACGTCGAAGCACTGCGCAGGGCCCTCTCCCGGCTGACCGCACGTCATGAAGCCCTTCGCACGGTGTTCGTGGCGGGCGACGACGGCCCCCGGCAGGTCGTCCTCGAGAGCGTCGACATCCCCCTCGTGGTGCACGGCCGGGGGACCGGGCCGGACCCGGTGGGCGAGGCCCGCACGAGGGCCGCGCGGGCGATCTCGGAGGCGTTCGACCTGAGCACGGGACCACTGCTGCGCTGCGAGCTGTACGAGCTGGGCGAGGACGAGCACCTGTTCGTGATAGTCCAGCACCACATCGTCTCCGACTACTGGTCGCTCGGGATCCTGCTGAGCGAGCTCGGAAGCCTCTACGCCGCCGAGCTCGGCGGACCTCTGGAGCTCGAACCGCTCGATCTCCAGTACCCCGACTTCGCCCACTGGCAGCGCGAGACCCTCGACCGCAAGGCCCTGGAAGGGCAGCTCGACTTCTGGCGAGAGGCCCTGGACGGCATCCCCGGGGCACTGGACCTGCCGACCGACCGGCCACGCCCGGCGATCAGGACGAGCCAGGGCAGATTCCATCGCGTCGAGTTCGCCCCGCCCCTCGTCGCTGCCATGCGGCGGCTCGCCCAGGAGAACTCCACCACCCTCCATGTGGCCTTCCTGTCCCTCTACTTCGGCTTCCTCACCCGGTTGACCAGGCACGAGGAACTGGTCGTCGGTGTACCGGTCGCGGGCCGCACCAGGCCCGAACTGCAGAACATGCTCGGCTACTTCCTGAACTGGCTGGCGATCCGGGTCGATGTGAGCGGCCGGCCCTCCCTGCGACAACTCGTCAGGCGCACCCGGGATGCCTTCAACGCGGCGCTCGCCCACCAGGACGTGCCCTTCGACATGCTGGTGCGCGAGCTTCAGCCGGCCCGGGTGCCCGGGATCACGCCGGTCTTCCAGACCTCATTCAGCCTGCGGGACGCCGCCCCGAAGCCTCCGGACCTGCCCGGCCTCGACGTGAGCTTCGCCGACCTCGACGGCGGTGCGACGCACTTCGACCTGATGGCCGAGCTGTGGTGCGAGGACGACCGCGTCGTCGGCTATCTCCCGTACGACGACGAGCTGTTCGACGAGTCGACGGTGGCCTCCTACGCCCGGTGGATGACCGCCCTCCTGAGCGCGGGCACCGCGGAGCCCGACCGGCCGCTCTGCGACGTGCCGCTGATCACCCCGGCCGAACACGCGGAGCTCGTCGGCGCTCCCGCTGCCGACTTCCGCGACATCGCCACAACGCTGCACGGACGATTCCGCGAGCGCGCCGCGCGCGAGCCGGACGCGACAGCGGTCTGCGACGAACGGTGCACGCTGTCGTACGCCGAGCTCGCCCGGCGCGCCGATCGCCTGGCGCACGTACTGCTCGGCCGGGGGGCCGGTCCGGGGACGACGGTAGGGCTCATGGTCGAGCGGAGCGTCGACCTGCCCACCGCCGTGCTGGCCGTCCTCAAGTGCGGCGCGGCCTATCTCTCCATCGACCCGGACAGCCCGGCCGACCGGACCGCCGGCCAGTTCGCGGACTGCGCCGTCACGGTCGTGATCGCCTCACCGGGTCTCGCCGGCCGGCTGCCGCCGGGGCCGGAGCATGTCGTCCCGCTCGACTGGGACGCACCCGCATTGCTGGACGGGTCCGACGAGGTGGTCGAGGCCGTGGTGGCGCCCCAGTCCCCGGCCTACGTCATCTACACCTCGGGTTCGACGGGCTCCCCCAAGGGCGTGGTGGTCTCGCACGCCAATGTGCTGCGGCTGTTCACCGCGGGCGACCGGGTCTTCGGCCTGGGCAGCGACGACGTGTGGACGCTGTTCCACTCCACCGCCTTCGACTTCTCCGTGTGGGAGCTGTGGGGAGCACTCCTGTACGGCGGTCGTCTCGTCGTGGTCCCGTACTGGGTGACCAGGGCACCGGACGCCTTCCTGGAACTACTCGAACGCGAAGGGGTGACGGTCCTCAGCCAGACCCCGTCCGCCTTCCTCCAGACGGCCGAGGTGGCCCTCGCCAGAAAACCCCGTCTCGCCCTGCGCTACGTGGTGTTCGGGGGCGAGGCGCTGAACTTCGGCGCACTGGCCGACTGGTTCGAGGCCTTCGGAGAGCAGGGCCCCGAGCTGGTGAACATGTACGGGATCACCGAGACGACGGTGCACGTGACGTTCCGGCGGGTCGTCCGCGCCGACACCGCGGAGACGGGCTCCCTGATCGGGGAACCGCTCGCGGACCTGTCCCTCTATGTGCTCGATGCCGAACTGCGGCCCGTGCCGCCCGGGATACCCGGCGAGATCTTCGTCGGTGGTGGCGGGGTGGCCCAGCGCTACCAGGGCGACCCCGCGCTGACGGCGCTGCGCATGCTCCCGGACCCGTACAGCGCCCTGCCCGGCGCGCGCATGTACCGGACGGGGGACCTCGCCCTGCGCAGGCGGGACGGTGAGCTGGTCTACCGGGGGCGGGCCGACCAGCAGTACAAGATCCGCGGACACCGGGTGGAGCTCGGGGAGGTCCAGACCGCTCTGCTCGGGCTCGACGAAGTGGCCCGGGGCGCGGCGTTCGTCGCCGAGGACCGGGTCGCCGGCCTGGCCCTCCACGCCTGCGTGGTGCCGGCCACGGAGCCGGCCCCGACCCCGACACAGATTCGGCGCAGGCTGCTGCGGATCCTTCCCGACTGGATGGTTCCTACAGTCGTCCTGGTGCTGGACGAGCTCCCGCTCACGCGCAACGGAAAGCTGGACCAGCGAGCGCTGGTGGCACTGCGGCGCGAAGAGGCCCGGCGGAGCGAACCCTCGACACCGCCCAGCGGGGAGGTCGCCGAGGCCCTGGCGGCCGTCTGGGAAGAGATGCTCGGCGTCAGCGGCATCGGCGGCGAGGCCAACTTCTTCGAGCTCGGCGGGCACTCCCTCATGGTCGTGCAGCTCGTGTCGAGGATTCACGTCGCGTTCGGGAGGGAGATTCCGATGGAGACCCTGTTCCTGAAGCCTGAACTGCAGGCGATGGCCGACGCCGTCGAAGAGCTCGCGATCTCGGAGAAAACCGGCCTCGCGGTGGAGAGCGAGGACTGGATCGACGGACTCTCCGAGGCCGAACTCGACGCCATGCTCGCCGCGGTGGCGGAGAGCCCACACGAGGGGGACCTTTGAGCACGAAGCCGATGACCACCGTGGTGGGAGTGGTGGAGCACCACGCGAGGACGAGACCCGACGCGCTCGCGATCGAGCACGGCGGCGCCCGGGTCACCTACGCCGAGCTGAACGAGCGGGCGAATCAGCTGGCGAGGATCCTGCTGGCCAACGGAGTACGGCGGCAGGAAGTGGTCGGCGTTCACCTCGTGCGGTCCATCGAATGGGTCGTCTCGATGCTGGCCACCCTGAAGCTGGGCGCCATCTGTATGTCGCTCGACCCGAAAGCGCCCTCGGAGCGGACGGCGCGCGCGATCGCCCTCGCCGGACCACCGGTCGTCCTGACGAGCGCGAGCCGGTCCGCCGAGCTGTCACCGGGGGCGGCCCGGGTGCTCGTGGTGGAGGCGCTGCGGACGGCGCCGGGCACGGACGGCGGTGATCTCGGCATCGAGGTCGAGCCGGCCGACCTGGCGTTCGCCATGCACACCTCGGGCTCCGCGGGCAAGGTGAAGATCGTTCTGGCGCAGCACAGCTGGCTGACCCACGGGGTGTCCCATGGCGTCGCCGTCAACCGCACCGGTCCGGCCGACCGCGGGTCCTGGCTCGCGCCGGCCGGTGCGGGGATCGCCGTCCACGAGGTGTGCATGCTGCTGTGGGCGGGGGCCGGTATCCACATCGCGGAGCCGGAGGTGGTGGCTTCCCCGCCCGCCCTGCGCGAGTGGCTGCTCGCCCACGGGATCACCCAGACCTTCGTCATCACTCCGGTGGGCGAGCAGCTGCAGTCGCTCGACTGGCCGGCGGACTGTTCCCTGCGGCTGATGACCCTCGGCGGGGACAAGCTGAACCGCTGGGCACCGGCGGGCCTTCCGTTCGAAGTCGCCGTGTCCTACGGCTCCCTCGAGGCATTCCAGATCGCCAACTCGCTGCACCCATGGGAGTCGCGGTGTACGCCCGCCACGGCGACATCCGCCGACCGCGCCGCCGCGCCACCCGTGGGCCGGCCGCTGCCCGGGGTGCGCGTGCACCTCCTCGAAGAGGATCTGACTCCGGTGGCCGAGGGGACGATGGGGGAGGTGTGGGTCGACTCGCCCGCTCTCGCGCTCGGATACCTGGCGGATCCGGCGCTGACGGCGGACAAGTTCCGCCCGAACCCCTTCGGCACCCCGGGCAGCCGGCTCTACCGCTCCGGAGACGCGGGACGGCTGCGGGCCGACGGAGTGCTGGAGCACCGGGGGCGCATCGACGACGTGGTCAAGATCCGCGGGCACCGGGTCGAAGTGGGCGAAGTGGAATGGGCGCTGGGCCGTCACCCGGACGTGGCCCAGGTGTGCGTGGTCGGGGTGCGGGACGAGGGGCAGAGCCAGCTGGTCGCCTGCCTGGTCACCCGGGGGCCGGTCACGCCCGGCGAACTGCGCTCCCACGCGGTGCGGTACCTGCAGGAGTTCATGGTGCCCGTCGCCTACGTGCTCCTCGACCGCCTTCCCGTGAACACCTCCAACAAGACCGACCGGCTCTCACTGCCACCGGCGGACTGGCGGAAGTGGCGGCCCGCGCAGCCGTACCGCCGGCCGCAGGGCGAGATTCCCCGGGGGCTCGCCGGGCTGTACTCGGAATTGCTCGCCGTGGACAGGGTGGGAGCGGACGACAACTTCTTCGAGCTCGGAGGTGACTCACTGCTCGCGGCCCGTCTCCAGAGCCGGATCGACGGCCTTTTCGGAGTGAAGGTCGCGCTGCGGGAGCTGATGTCTGCCGGAACGCTGGAGGAACTGGCCGGCCATGTGGAGCTGCGGCGCGCCGGCGCATCTGACTCCGACACACTTCCGCCGATTGTGCGGAGGGGCCGGTGAAAGAGATGGCCCGGAATTCCTGTCGTGGACAACGTTCTTGAGTAGTGTTTTCTGTCAGGAGGAAGAAGAATGAGCAACGTGGAGCGCGACTATCACGTCGTCGTCAATGCGGAGCAGCAGTATTCGATCTGGCTGGCGGATCGAGACATTCCGGCCGGCTGGTCGGAGGCGGGCTTCAGCGGGCCCAAGGACGCCTGTCTGGAGCATATTTCGGAGGTATGGACCGATATGCGCCCGCTGAGCCTGCGCGCCAGGACCGAGGCGCGAGAGGTTTCCCGCGAGACGTCGCCGTGAATTCGGTCTGACGTGGTGATTCTTGTGCGCTGAAAAGCCGTGCCGCTTGTTGTGTGGATCGGCCGACCCCGGGACCCGAGGTAAGTGGAGGAATTGTGGGCGAGCAGCAAGTTCCTGAAACTGACGAAGCCGTTGCCATCATCGGAATGAGTTGTCGTTTCGCGCCCGACCTTGACTCGCCCGCAAAGCTGTGGGCGACCCTTGTCGAGGGCCGCAGTGCGGTGAGTGAAATGCCCGACAAGCGCTGGGAGCCGTACGCCGCACAGAGCCCTGAGGCGACCGCGATCCTGCGGAGGACCACCCGGAAGGGAATGTTCCTCGATGACATCGAGGGATTCGACGCCGAATTCTTCAAAATCACCCCGCGCGAGGCGGAGTACCTCGATCCGCAGCAGCGCATCCTGCTGGAGATGGCCTGGGAGGCGCTGGAGGACTCCGGCCTGCAGCCCCTGGCCCTGAGCGGTTCCGAATCATCGGTGTTCATGTCGGCCAACTCCAACGACTACGGCCGCCGGCTGCTGGAGGACCTGCCCAGATCGGGTGCGTGGGCGGTCAACGGCACGACCTTCTACGGCATAGCGAACCGGATCTCCTACTTCCTGGACATCAACGGCCCCAGCATGGCCGTCGACACCGCGTGCGCCGGATCGCTGACCTCGCTGCACCTGGCCTGCCAGAGCCTGCGGCTCGGCGAGACGCCCGTGGCCATCGTGGGCGGCATCAACATCATGGCGAGCCCCGCCCTGAACGTCGCCCTCGACGCGGCGGGTGCGACCTCGCCCGACGGGCGGAGCAAGGCCTTCGACAAGGCGGCCGACGGCTACGGACGCGGCGAGGGCGCCGGCGTCATGGTGCTCAAGAGGCTCGCGGACGCCCGCCGGGACGGGGATCCGGTGCGTGCGCTGATCATGGGCAGCGGCGTGTTCCAGGACGGCAGGTCCGACGGCATGATGGCACCGAGTGCCGACGCCCAGGAGCACATGCTCCGTCAGGTGTACGGCCGGGCCGGCATCGCCCCCGCCTCCGTCGGATACGTGGAGGCCCACGGCACCGGAACCCCGGTCGGTGATCTCGCGGAAGTACGCGCCCTCGCCCGGGTCTTCGGTGCCGGACGGCCGGCGGACGGCCCCTGCATGCTGGGCAGTCTCAAGCCCAACATCGGTCATGTCGAGGCCGCTTCGGGAATCGCCGGCGCCATCAAGGCCGTACTCGCGATGGAGCACGGCGAGCTTCCCCCGAGCCTGCACACCGAAGCCGGCCCCGACCTCGAACTCGACCGCGGCGGTCTGCGCCTGGTCAAGGAGACGACGCCCTGGCCGCCCGGCGAGCAGCCCCGCCGGGCAGGCGTGTCGAGCTACGGCGTCGGCGGAACGATCGCCCACCTGATCCTGCAGGAGCCCCCGGCGCCGGAAGCGGCCCCGGTTCCCGCCGCCGAGGCCTTCCCGGCGGGCACGCGCCGGCTGTTCCCCCTCTCGTCGATGTCCGAGGCCGGACTGCGCTCCCTCGCCGGGGCGACGGCCGGCCGGCTGCGCGAGAACCCCGGTGTGTCTCTGGACTCCGTCGCGCACACCCTGGCCCACCGTCGCTCGCACCTGGAGACGAGGGCGGCTCTGGTGGCCGGCTCGGCCGCTGAACTCCTCACCGGGCTGGAGACCCTGGCCGCCGGGGAGCGGACCCCCGAGCTGATCACCGGACGCGCCAAGCCCGCACGGGGCCCGGGGGCGGTATGGGTCTTCTCGGGGCACGGGGCGCAGTGGACCGGGATGGGCCAGGAACTCCTGCGCGAAGACCCCGTCTTCGCCCGGTCCATCGACGCCCTGGCGGAGATCTTCGACGAGGAGATGGGCTGGACCCCTCGCGAGGTCATCGGCAACGGAGGGCCGTGGACCGTGTCCGTGGTCCAGGCGATGACCTTCGCCATGCAGATCGGCCTCGCGCAGACGTGGCGCGCCAAGGGCGTGACGCCGAGCGCGGTCATCGGGCATTCCGTCGGAGAGATCGCGGCCGCGGTGACCGCGGGCGCGCTCGACGTGGAGGACGCCGCCAGATTCGCCTGCCGCCGCGCCGCGGCACTGCAACGTGTCGCAGGGCTCGGCGGGATGGCACTGGTCGGGGAGTCGCTGGCCGATGTGGAGCGCCACCTCGCGGGCTGGGACGACATCGTCGCCGCGATTTCGGCGAGCCCGCGGTCGACCGTCGTCTCGGGAGACCGCGCCGCGGTCGAGAACCTCGTCGCCGAGTGGGGCTCCGCGGGAATCCAGGTCAGACGGGTCGACACGGACGTGGCGTTCCACAGCCCGCACGTCGACGCGGTCCTCGACGAGGTCACGGCCGCAGCCCGGCAGCTGACCGCGAAGGAGCCGCAGATCACCTTGTACAGCAGCGCGCTCGCCGACCCTCGTTCCCGCGAGGCGCGAGACGGGGAGTACTGGCGCACGAACCTGCGTGCTCCGGTCAGGTTCACCCAGGCCGTGCGGGCGGCCCTCGACGACGGTGAGCACACCTTCCTGGAGATCTCCTCGCACCCGGTGGTCGCGCACTCCATCACCGAGACCGCCGAGGACGCCGGGGCCGAGGACATCCGCGTAGCCGTCTCCCTGCGGCGCGACGTACCGGAAACGGGCCAGCTCCTGCGCAACCTCGCCGAACTGCACTGCAACGGCGTGCACATCGGGTGGCAGGACCACAAGGGCACACTGGTGGCGCTGCCCACGACTCAATGGCAGCACCGCCCGTACTGGATCTTCCCCGCGACGACGGGCGAGAGCCATGGCCGCGGACACGACCCGGACAGCCACACGCTCCTCGGCGGCCGTATGACCGTCGCCGGCGCCCCGGCCCAGCAGGTCTGGCAGACACACCTGGACATGGACAGCCGCCCCTACGCGCAGAGCCACAAGGTCGTCGGCGTCGAGACGGTACCTGCCTCGGTCGTCCTCAACACCTTCGTGACGGCGGCGACGCACGGCGAATCGGTTCCGGGACTGAAGGACATCGTCTTCCGCACGCCTCTGGCGGCCCTGCCCCCCCGGGTGGTGCAGGTCGTACTCGACCAGAACCAGGCGCGCCTGGCGAGCTGCATCCAGCGGGACGCCGGCGACTCGACGGCCACCCAGGAGCTGGAGTGGCTGACGCACACCACCGCGACGGTCGACAGGACGGCGGTGGCCGGCACGCGGCCGATGGAGGACGTCCAGGCCATCAGGGACCGGTGCCCGGAGGAGTGGACCTGGACCCGGGTCGACACCATGTTCAGGAACATGGGGGTCGAGGGATACACCTTCCCGTGGGTGGTCACGGAACTGCGCCGCAACGAGGTCGAGCAGCTGGCCACGGTGATCATCGATCACGAGCCCAAGCTCCACCCGAGCAGCTGGACCGCGGTCATCGACGGCGCCCTCACGGTCAGCGGAGTGCTGGTGACCAACGAGGACGCGAGGACCCTGCGCACGTCCTCGCACATCGAGGCGATGGTCTTCCGCGGCCCGCCGCCCGGCCGGGTCACGGTGCACACCACGCGTTCGGCGACCGATCCCGACACCACCATCGACGTGCTGGTGGCCGACGAGAGCGGCCAGGTGGTGTGCGAGGTGACCGGGCTGCGCTACACGATCGTGCAGGACCGGCCGGGCGGCATCATGGCGCCGAGCGAGCTCGTGCACGAGCTCGACTGGCGGTCCGTCGAGCTCGAGGCCGGAGCCGCTCCGGGGCAACTGGTGCTGCTGGGCGACGACTCCGTCACCGGGGCGCTCGCCGGCCATCTGGGCCGTTCCGGCGTCCGGTGCGTCCGCCTCGAATCAGCCGCCGACCTCGCGAAGCTGCCGCTCGACGAGCCGGGCGTGCTGCTGGTGGCGCCGAGGCCGCAGAACACCGGTGAATCATCCGAGGCCGCCGCGGAGCGCAACGCCTGGACGCTGATCGACGCGGTGCAGTCGCTGAGCCGCCGCCTTGCCGAGCGGGCGGACCCCACCGCCGAATCACCGCTGAAACTCTGGTGCCTGACCCAGGGCGTACGCGACGCGGAACACGAGTCGGCCCTCGCCCACGCACCCCTCTGGGGGGTCTCCCGGATCACCGCGGGCGAGCGCCCCGACCTGTGGGGCGGGGTCGTCGATGTCGGGACGGAGCTCGCCGCCTTCGACAGCGACACCTCGGACCGCCTGCTCAGCGTCCTGTCCGCCTTCCCGGGCAGCGAGGATGTCATCTCGCTGACCAAGGAGGGCGCTTCGGTGGCGCGCCTGACCCGGATCGACCGTGCGGCCGGTCCCGGCGGAGTGCAGTGCCGGCTCGACGGTACGTACCTGATCACCGGCGGCGTCGGAGCGCTCGGCCTCGAGGTGGCCCGTCATCTGGTGGACCGGGGCGCCCGCCGTCTCGTCCTCGTCAGCAGGCGCGGACTGCCGCCGCGGGCCCAGTGGGCCGGGATCCAGGACAGCGCGATCCGGCGCCGGACCGATGCCGTCCTGGCCCTTGAGGCACTGGGAGTGACGGTCCGGGTGCTCGCACTGGACATCTCGGACGCCGACAAGTCCGCGGCGGCACTCGACCCCTCGGCGCTCGGGCTGCCGCCCATCCGCGGTGTGGTGCACGCCGCCGGTGTGGTGGCCGACGCCCTGGTCGACAACGTCGACCCCGACGGACTGCGTCATGCGATGGCACCGAAGATGCGCGGCGCGATGGTCCTGCACCGGATGTTCCCGCCGGGAACGCTCGACTTCTTCGCGCTGTTCTCCTCGTGCGGGCAGCTCGCACGGCTGACCGGCCAGGCGAGTTACGCGGCGGGCAACTCGTTCCTCGACGGACTTGCCGCGTACCGCAACGCCGGCGGATTCACGGAGACGACCAGTCTCGCGTGGACCTCCTGGCGTGGAGCGGGCATGGCGGAGACCACCGCCGGCACGACGACCATCGAGGCGGAGTCACGCGGGCTGGGCAGCATCTCCATGACCGAGGCGTTCCGCGCCTGGTCGTTCAGCGACCGCTTCCACAGCCCGTACTACGTGGTCATGCGCGTGCTGCCGGAGCGGCGGCTGCCGGTGTTCAGCGAGCTGACGAGCGTCATGGAGACCGATCACGCGGGTGAGCCGGCCGGCAGCGTCACCGACTGGCTGGAGCTGTCGGAGGAGGAGCTGCGGGACCGGGTGGCGCAGGACGTCAACGAACAGGTGGCCGCCGAGCTCAACCTGCCGGCCGCGGACATCGACCCGAACCGTCCGCTCGTCGACCTCGGCGTCGACTCGGTCCTCACCGTGGGGCTGCGCGTGAGGCTGAACCGCAGGTTCGGAATCGATCTGCCGCCGACGATCCTGTGGAGCAATCCGACGGTGGCGGCCCTGGCCGATTTCCTGGTCGACGACCTGCGGGGCCAGGCAGCGGCCGAGGAAACGGACCCCGAGGTCCCGGTGGCGGGGTGAGCCCCTCGGGCGCGCAGGCCGAGGGACCTGACTCCTGAGCAACGGAAGAAGCGGAAGAAACCCCGGAGGAGCAATGGCGACAGCGCGACAGGATCTCATCACCCGGCTCGTGCGGAACTTCGACTGGCACGACCCCGAGTACACACCCGACGTGGCGCAGGATGTCAACCGCGAAGTGCGCGAGCAGGCGGCTGTGACGTACACCGAGGCGCACGGTGGGCTGTGGATCCTGTCGCGCCACGCCGACATCAAAGCGGCACTCAAGGACCACCGAACCTTCAGTTCGGGGTCCGGGGTCTTCTACCCCAGGGCCGCCGGGATGCCGAAGTTCTCCCCGATCGAATTCGACCCGCCCGAGCACGGAGAGCTTCGCGCCCTCATGGCGCCGCCCCTGCACAACGAGGAGGTACGGCGCCTCGAACCGCGGATCCGGACCCTTGCCACAGAGCTCATCGGACCGATCGCGGAGCGCGGGTACGGGGATTTCTCCGCCGAGCTGGCGAATCCGTTCGCGATCGGGGTGCTCGCCCTGACCATCGGCCTCTCGGAGCCGGCGCAGCTCAAGGTGCGCGAACTCACGAGCAATCTGTGGAAACACCTCTCCAAGGACAGCCAGGCGGACAGCTTCTGGCCGGAGTTCCGCGAACTGCTCGCCGACGAGGTACGCAACGCCCGCGCGCACCCGGGGGACTTCTACATATCCCGGCTGGCCAACACGGAGATCGACGGGAAGCCGATCTCCGACGAGCGGCTGCACTCCGTCATCGTGTCGTTGTGCATAGCGGGACACCAGACCACCCTGAACACGCTCAGCCGCATGCTGTGGCACCTCGCGGGCAACCCCGGTCTCCAGCAGCGGCTCAGGGAGGAACCCGAGCTCATGTCGGTCGCGGGCGACGAGACGATGCGCCGGTGGTGCCCGACCGACCGTTTCACCCGCTTCACGACGCGTGAGGTGACGATCGACGGTACGACCATTCCCAGCGGCTCCAGGGTCGTCCTGCTGCTCGACGCGGCCAACCGGGACCCGGCGAAGTATCCGGAGCCCGAGGACTTCTCGCTCGATCGCGGAAACTCGCACCAGCATCTCAGCTTCGGATTCGGTATCCATCACTGCCTCGGAGCGGCTCTGGCCAGGATGGAGTTCAGGACGGTGCTGGGCGAACTGGCGCAGCACCCCGTATACCACCTCACGGAAGAACCGGGCCGCCACTTCGAGAACGGGCGTCACATCGTTTTTGACAGCGTGCCGATTCGATTCGCAGAAAGGCCGATACATGGATAGCCGGAGCGGTGACGTGCCGGAACCCGAAGCCCCCGCCCTTGACGGGCTGCTGAGGATCGCCGGCGGAATGTGGGCCTCGCAGACCCTGTGCGGGGCCGTCGACCTCGGCCTGTTCGGCTTCCTG
Source organism: Streptomyces sp. 840.1 (assembly GCF_003751445.1). Lineage (NCBI taxonomy): Bacteria > Bacillati > Actinomycetota > Actinomycetes > Kitasatosporales > Streptomycetaceae > Streptomyces > Streptomyces sp. 840.1. The sequence goes on from NZ_RJUU01000001.1 coordinate 4,421,199, forward strand.
TCGGCGGAGAAGGGGGCCTCGGCGGCGGAGGTGGCGGAGGGGCTCGGTATCGCGGGCCGGCCGTCCGAGATCCTCCTGACCGCGTGTGCCGCGCTCGGACTGCTGGTGCGGGACGATGCGCCGGGAGCAGATGCGCGATACGTCAATACGCCGACGGCCGAGGAGTACCTGGTGCGTGGCGGGCCCCGCTATTTCGGCGACTACATCGACATGCTGAGGAGCCACACCACGCCCGGCTGGCTGCGTGTCACCGAGGCCATCCGGTCCGACAGTCCGAGCCGGTGGGACCCGGATCAGCAGGAAAGGATCTTCGACGCCGGCAACCGGGCGAGCACCTTCTGGGACGGCCTCCGTCCGCTGTCCTCGATGACCGCCGGTGTACTGGCGGACGCGGTCGATTTCAGCACGGCACCCAGGCTCCTCGATGTCGGCGGGGGCGGCGGTGCCTTCGTGATAGAGCTGTGCCGGCGATACCCCCACCTGGCCGCCACGGTGTACGACCTGCCGCACGTGTGCGCGTACACCGCTGGGAAAATAGCTGACGCCGGGCTCTCCGCCAGGATCGGTACGCACCCGGGTGACTTCTTCGAGGACCCCGAGCTGCCGACGGGGCATGACACCATTCTGCTGTCGATGATCATGCATGACTGGGGCGAGGCGCGTAACCGGGAACTCCTCGCCAAGTGCTATCGCGCACTGCCCGGCGGCGGCCGGCTCGTGATCAGCGAACTGCTCGTCAACGACGAGAAGACGGGACCGCTCGACGCGGCGCTCATGAGCATGAACATGCTGGTCGGGACGTGGGGCCGCAATTACACAGCGGCGGAGTACAGCGAGTGGCTGCGTGCCGCGGGATTCGACGAAGTACATACGGTTCGCTTCTCCGCCCCGGGGGCGAACGGCGCGGTACTCGCACGAAAGCCCTGACCGGGAGGTGTTCCCGGTACGGGACTCAGGTACGGCCTGGCCGATCGGCGCATGCCTTCCACTCCCCGCATACTGCGTCACGGCCGCACTCGTTTCCCTCGAATGGGTGAATGGATGCGGCTGTGTGAGTGCCGCGCAGGTACACCATGCGAAAGTCGTGGAAGCGTGACTCTTTTGGCTCATGCCGGTTTTAGGTGCTGACGTCCGGACATCTTGCGGCCGGGCCGCATCTCCTGAGTTGATTTCTGGATTCGATTATGGCAATCAGTGTGCAAGTGACATTCGATGCCGAGAATCCCGCCAGGCAGGCGGAATTCTGGGCGCTCGCTCTCGACTACGTGGTGCAGCCACCGCCTCCGGGATGTGAATCGTGGGCGGAGTTCGCGCAGTCGATCGGGTTGCCGCAGGAACGCTGGGACTCCATGGCCGCAGCGGTCGATCCGGACGGGGCCGGCCCTCGGGTGCTGTTCCAGAAGGTGCCCGAGGGAAGGGCCGTGAAGAATCGGGTGCACATCGATGTGCAGCTGCGGGCCGGGGAGAGGCACACCCCGGACGCGGGCGTGACGAAGCTGACCGAGCACGTGTCGAAGCTGGTCGACGCCGGGGCGAAGGTGGTTCGCGAGGTCAGGGAGCCGACGGGAAACTGCACCGTGATGCAGGATCCCGAGGGCAACGAATTCTGCGTCGCCTAAGGACTGTCCCGTAATCCCTGGTGGATCAGCGCTCGGCGTCGGATGCGGTGCATCGCAAGGCGGAGGAGCGTCCGCATACTGGATGTATTCGGGCGTTTCGACAACGCAGCGAGGTGCCGTAGCTGTCGTCGAGCGCCCGCAAGGGATTACGGGACGGCCCTTGGAGGAGTGCCTGTGCCCTTCGCTCCCGCGCCTGGTGACTTCTTGTGGAGCCGCGCGGCTCAGGGCGGCGGGAGCTCCCCACTCGCCGATATCCCATCAGGAGGGGATCGGAGTGCATGGATCATGACTCCTTCCTTGATCCACCTTCTTTAATTCAACAAGGTTGGCCGAGAAGGCTCTTGTGTCTCCCCGGCAGTGACTTTCCGTTGCAGAATCATGCGCAACGCTTATAATCACTACATTGCCCAAAGCGGCCTGCGGCAGTGAGCCGCCCGGAAGGAGCATCGTCATGCCCAAAGGACTCACTCAAGATGCAGGTTGGCAGATCGGCGTCTCCGCGACACTGCCTTTCCCGCGCTCCGTCGTCTGGGATTTCATGGTGAGTCCTGAGGGCATCGAGCTCTGGCTGGGCGAAGGCGCGGAGCTTCCTCCCGCCCCCGCGAAGGGGGCGAAGTTCGAGACGGTCGACGGTGTGACCGGGGAGATTCGCAGCTACCGCCCAGGTGACCGCATCCGGGCCACCCGCGGCACGACGACGGTACAGCTGGCGGTCTCCAGCTCCGGTGACCGAAGCATCCTCCGTTTTCACCAGGAGCACCTGGCGAACGCGGAGGAGCGGGAGCAGCAACGCGCCCACTGGCAGAGTGTGATGGAGCGGGTGACGAAGGAGCTGAGCTGATCGGGCGGAGCAGGCGCCGGACAGCATCGAGGGCCGCTCCCCCAGCTGGGGGAGCGGCCCTCGCTTGGCGTTTCTGTCATCGAGTCAGTGAACCGGCCGGGCGGGCCGGCCCTCGGGGCGGGTTTTGAGAAATCCCGTCTGCGTGGCGGCGTCCGGCACTTCCTCAAGGTCTCGGCCTCGCTCGGGCAGGGGAGACCCCATCCCCGCCGCGTTGTCGGGATCGCACACAGCAGACGCCGTCACACCCGCCCTGCGGGTGTGACGGCGCTGCTTTCGGACTACGGCATTGGGCCTAGAGGTCGAAGTACAGCTCGAACTCGTGCGGGTGCGGGCGCAGTTGGATCGGGGCGATCTCGTTCGTGCGCTTGAAGTCGATCCACGTCTCGATCAGGTCGGGCGTGAAGACGCCGCCCGCGAGGAGGTACTCGTGGTCCGCCTCGAGGGCGTCGAGGACGGCCGGGAGGGACGTCGGGACCTGCTGGACGTTGGCGTGCTCCTCGGGAGCCAGCTCGTAGAGGTCCTTGTCGATCGGCTCCGGCGGCTCGATCTTGTTCTTCACGCCGTCCAGGCCGGCCATCAGGAGGGCCGAGAAGGCGAGGTACGGGTTGGACGACGGGTCCGGGGCGCGGAACTCGACGCGCTTGGCCTTCGGGTTGGAGCCCGTGATCGGGATGCGCATCGCGGCGGAGCGGTTGCGCTGCGAGTAGACCATGTTGACCGGGGCCTCGAAGCCGGGGACCAGGCGGTGGTAGGAGTTCACCGTCGGGTTGGTGAACGCCAGCAGCGACGGGGCGTGCTTCAGGATGCCGCCGATGTAGTAGCGCGCCATGTCCGAGAGGCCCGCGTAGCCCTGCTCGTCGTAGAACAGCGGGTCGCCGCCGGCCCACAGGGACTGGTGGACGTGCATGCCCGAGCCGTTGTCGCCGAAGATCGGCTTCGGCATGAAGGTCGCGGTCTTGCCGTTGCGCCAGGCGACGTTCTTCACGATGTACTTGAAGAGCATCAGGTCGTCGGCCGCGGCGAGCAGCGTGTTGAACTTGTAGTTGATCTCGGCCTGGCCGGCCGTGCCGACCTCGTGGTGCTGGCGCTCGACCTGGAGGCCGTTCTTGTCCAGCTCCAGGGAGATCTCGGCACGCAGGTCGGCGAAGTGGTCCACCGGCGGGGTCGGGAAGTAACCGCCCTTGTAGCGGACCTTGTAGCCTCGGTTGTTCTCCTCCGACCCGGTGTTCCAGGCGCCGGCCTCGGAGTCGATGTGGTAGAAGCTCTCGTTCGCCGACGTCTGGAAGCGGACGTTGTCGAAGACGTAGAACTCGGCCTCGGGGCCGAAGTACGCGGTGTCCGCGAGACCGGTGGAGGCCAGGTACGCCTCGGCCTTCTTGGCCACGTTCCGCGGGTCACGGCTGTACTGCTCGCCGGTGATCGGGTCGTGGATGAAGAAGTTGATGTTGACGGTCTTGTCGCGGCGGAAGGGGTCGACACGGGCGGTCGACAGGTCCGCGCGGAGCGCCATGTCGGACTCGTGGATGGCCTGGAAGCCGCGGATCGACGAGCCGTCGAAGGCGAGCTCCTCGGTCGGGTCGAAGACCGCCGCCGGGATGGTGAAGTGCTGCATCACACCGGGCAGGTCGCAGAACCGGACGTCGATGAACTTGACGTCTTCGTCGGCGATGTACTTCTTCACGTCGTCGGCGTTCTGGAACATCCAACTCCTCCTACTCCCGACCCGGGCGGGGCGGGGTTGCAGCTCGTTGTGCGGCCAGTGCGGTGGCACACGCTGGACCCGACCATAGGCAGACCGGATTTCTCAAGCATGACCCATTTGTTTCGCCGAAGTTAACCGGGCCGGGTGTGAGCAGCGCCTCGTGACCGTGCGGTGACTGGTTCCGGGCGGGTTCTGGGGAGGTTTCGTACGGGTTTCCCGGCGGCGCCGGAGAGCCGCTGTTCCACCCGCCCGGCAGTGGGCTCGGGGGCGCGCAGTACCGTGGTCGGGTGGACAACAGGCAAGCAATCGGATCGTGGCTCTCCGGGCCGCGTGCGGCCGCCGAGGACATGGGCGCCGACTTCGGGTACCGGGGCAAGCGGCTCGGGCTTCCCGAGCAGGGGCCGGGGGCCGTGGCGCCGCTCGGCCGCCGTTTCGGCGCGATCTTCATCGACTGGGCCCTGTGCATGCTGATCGCATACGGGCTGTTCGCTCGCGGTGACCAGCAGGCGGCCGGCAACTGGGCGGTGGGGATCTTCCTCGTACTGAGCCTGCTCACCGTCGGCACCATCGGCCGCACGCCCGGCAAGCGCGTCACGGGCATCAGGGTCGTCGCCGAGGGCGGCGGACGGCTGGGTCTCGGGCGGGTGCTGGTGCGCACGGTGCTGCTGTGCCTGGTGATCCCGGCCCTGGTCTGGGACCGCGACGGGCGGGGGCTGCACGACCGGGTGGCCCGCGCCGTCCAGGTCCGTGGCTGAGGCGGCAGACAACGCGGACGGCGCACGCGAAGAGGGCGGGTCACGAACTCCTGGTTCGTGACCCGCCCTCTTGAGCGTCGTATTCCGTCTCCGTGCGCCGTCAGCGCATCTTTCCGCCGCGCGGCATCCGCATGCCCTTCGGCATCGGGCCCTTCGGCAGCGGCATGTTGCTCATCAGGTCGCCCATCGCGCGCAGCCGGTCGTTGGCCGCGGTCACCTGCGGGCCGGTCAGGACGCGCGGCAGCTTCAGCATCTTGGTGCGCACCTTCTTCAGCGGCACCTGGCCCTCGCCGTTGCCGACGATGATGTCGTGCACGGGTACGTCGACCACGATGCGGGCCATCTTCTTCTTCTCGGCCGCGAGCAGGGACTTCACCCGGTTCGGGTTGCCCTCCGCCACCAGCACGATGCCCGCCTTGCCCACGGCGCGGTGTACGACGTCCTGGCTGCGGTTCATCGCGACCGCGGGGGTCGTGGACCACCCTCGGCCCACGCGGTCCAGGACGGCCGCCGCAGCGCCCGGCTGGCCCTCCATCTGCCCGAAGGCGGCCCGCTCGGCACGCCGTCCGAAGACGATCGCCATCGCGAGGAGGGCGAGCACGAAGCCCAGGATGCCCACGTAGATCGGGTGGTTGATCAAGAAACCGATCGCGAGGAGGACACCGAAGGTGACGATTCCCACACCCGCGACGACAAGACCGATCTTGGAGTCGGTCCGCCTGGTCATCTTGTAGGTCAGGGCGATCTGCTTGAGCCGCCCCGCGTTCTCGGCGCTGTCCGCGCCTTCAGTGGATTTTGCCTTCCTCGCCATGCAATGAAGTTTACGTGGCCTAAGAACGGTGCTCGGCCACGGCCTCCAGTACGGACTCGGACTCGACCCGGTCCTTTGCCCGGCGGCGGTCCTCCAGGACGGCCGTCCAGGCGTTGCGACGGGCCGTGGCCTGGCCGCTGCTCAGCAGCAGCGACTCGACGGCGCGGAGGGCATTGGTGACGGTCGGAATGGCTGTGGCGCGTACCGGCGCGGCCTGCATCGTGGAAGTCCCCTCGGAACGGATGCGCGGACTGAGCGGCGCTCAGTGGGCGGACTGTGTTGCGCGGACTGGATACGGAAGCTGCGTGGGCAGTGGCGGCTGAACCACTGCGCTGCGTGCATCCAGGGTCACTGCTCGGTGTTACCAGCGCATGACCGGTCGGTCAAACACCAATGAAACCTTGATAGCGGCGCCGCGCACGTCGGCGCGGCCCATCCGCGCCTCCGACCTGCGAGGAGCGGACGGGCCGCGTCGAATCAGCTGTTACTTCTCAGTAGCTTCTTGTGCCCGGTTTCACACGGGCCGTGGGCTACGCGGTGGGCACGGCGGCGGCGCCGCGCCGCTCCATCGCCTGCTGGAAGAGCCGGCCCGCGCGGTACGAGGAACGGACCAGCGGCCCGGACATCACACCGGAGTAGCCGATCGCGTCGGCCTCGTCCTTGAGTTCCACGAACTCGTGCGGCTTCACCCAGCGCTCGACCGGGTGGTGGCGCGGGGTCGGCCGCAGGTACTGGGTGATCGTGATGAGCTCGCAACCCGCGTCGTGCAGGTCCCGCAGGGCCTGGCTGACTTCCTCGCGGGTCTCGCCCATGCCGAGGATCAGGTTGGACTTGGTGATCAGACCGGCCTCGCGGGCCCGGGTGATGACCTCCAGGGAGCGCTCGTACCGGAAGCCGGGGCGGATCCGCTTGAAGATCCGCGGCACCGTCTCCACGTTGTGCCCCAGCACCTCGGGGCGCGAGGCGAAGACCTCGGCGAGCTGCGCGGGCTCGGCGTTGAAGTCGGGGATCAGCAGCTCCACCTTGGTGTGGCCGCCCTCCCGCTCCGCCGTCTGCGCGTGGATCTGGCGCACGGTCTCCGCGTACAGCCAGGAACCGCCGTCCTCCAGGTCGTCGCGGGCGACGCCGGTGATGGTGGCGTAGTTCAGGTCCATCGTGACGACGGACTCACCGACGCGACGGGGCTCGTCCCGGTCCAGCTCCTGGGGCTTGCCCGTGTCGATCTGGCAGAAGTCGCAGCGCCGGGTGCACTGGTCGCCGCCGATGAGGAAGGTGGCCTCGCGGTCCTCCCAGCATTCGAAGATGTTGGGGCAGCCCGCCTCCTGGCACACCGTGTGCAGACCCTCGCTCTTCACGAGCTTCTGCAACTGGTTGTACTCGGGGCCCATCTTCGCCCGCGTTTTGATCCACTCGGGCTTCCGCTCGATGGGGGTCTGGCTGTTCCGGACCTCAAGGCGCAGCATCTTGCGCCCGTCGGGTGCGACAGCGGACACTCCGGCACTCCCCTTTGCTTTCACTGCATTGGATTCTTCGGCGAACACCAGGGTACGCCCGTAGTTCGTACGGCTTTACGTCTGGCCAACCTGTGGCCGGCAGGGCCTATTCCCGGAGCGGTACTCCGAGCGTCATGCCGTGGCCACGGCATCGGCCGGGCGCTCGATGACGCGCGGAGCGAGCTCGGCGTTCTCCAGGACGTCCCGCAGGTGCCTCTCGACGACCGGGAGCACGTCCGTGATCGTGAGGTCGCGGCCCAGCTCGTAGGCCAGTGAGGTCACGCCCGCGTCCCGGATCCCGCACGGCACGATCCGGTCGAACGAGGTGTTGTCCGGGTTCACGTTGAGCGCGAAACCGTGCATCGTCACGCCCTTGGCGACCCGGATGCCGATCGCGGCCAGCTTGCGGTCCTCGCGGCGCTGGCCGGCGTTGGACGGGGCGTACTCGGGGCCGTTCAGCCGGGCGTCGAACTCCTCGTCCTGGAGCCTGGGGTCGAAGTCGAGCGAGAGGCCGCCGATCGCCGGGCGCTGCTCGACCGGGTCCCCGAGCACCCAGACGCCGCTGCGGCCCTCGACCCGGCTGGTCGCCACCCCGAACTCGGCGGCCGTACGGATCAGCGCCTCCTCCAGCCGGCGCACGTGCGCGACGACGTCGACCGGGCGCGGCAGCTTCTGGATCGGGTAGCCGACCAGCTGGCCCGGCCCGTGCCAGGTGATCTTGCCGCCGCGGTCGACGTCGATGACCGGTGTGCCGTCCAGGGGGCGCTCACTGTCGGCGGTGCGCCGGCCGGCCGTGTAGACGGGCGGGTGCTCCAGCAGCAGACAGGTATCGGGGACGGTGTCCTCGAACCGTGCCGCGTGCACCTCGCGCTGCTTCTGCCAGGCCTCCCGGTAGTCGACGGATTCCTCGCCGAATCCCAGACGGACGAACCGAAGCTCAGTCACGGCAGCAGCCTTTCTCCTTGCGGCGCCGGGGAGCCGGGGGGTGCCCCGTCGCCACGGCACCATGCACCGAATCGCGCCTCCCGCAACTGTACGACCGGCCGACCGGGAGCGGCCGGGCAGGTGGTTCGCGTCAGCTTCTCCGCAATCCTCACACGATCGGATGAATGTGAAGCGAAGGTGGCCGAGGTCGCCCCGGAGGCCGCTAAATTCGCGCCGTTCCATAAGGGCTGCCCGCCCGGCCCCGAAGGCAGGAGACCGTACAGCTGATGTCGGAACGACCTCCGCAGCGCACGCCCAACCGCCGACTCGCCTCGCTCATCACCGAAGCCGGATTCTCCAACGCCGGCCTCGCCCGCCGGGTGGACCAGCTCGGCCTCGAACACGGCCTGGACCTGCGGTACGACAAGACCTCCGTGACCCGCTGGCTGCGCGGACAGCAGCCGCGCGGGACCACCCCGGCCCTGATCGCGGAGGTCTTCACCCGGCGGCTCGGGCGCAGACTCTCCGCCCAGGATCTGGGCCTGGACGCCTGCGCACCCGTCTACGCGGGCCTGGAGTTCGCCGCGACGCCCGCCGAGGCGGTCGACATCGTCAGCGGGCTGTGGCGCAAGGACTCCGGCAGCCATGCGGAGCTGCGGAAGATCGCCTTCACCCCGGCAGGCCTGGTCGTCCCCAGCCGGGACTGGCTGATCGGCCGGGCGGACGAGTGGGTGGCGCGCGGCGGCTACGGCACAGGAGTGAACGGGCACCCCGGAGGCGCCGGGCTCGCCGGTGCCCTCGGCGCGGTCCCCGAGCAGGGCGGGCCCCCCGGCCCCGGCGGCCGCCCCGGTCCGCGGGGACCCCTCCCGCCCCGGCCGCCCGGCCCTCCGGCGGCCCACGGCCTGCCGGGCGCCCCCGTCCCGCCGCACGCGCCGGGCGGCGGCCCAGGCGCCCCGGGCGTCCCCCGGCAGCGGCAGACCGACCGGGGCTCGGGCCAGAAGGTCAGCAGCGGCGACGTCGCCGCGCTCAGGTCGGTCGCCGAGCTCTTCCGCACCCTGGACAACGCCTACGGCGGCGGCCACGCCCGCCAGGCCCTGGTGCGCTACCTGGAGCACGAGACGGAACCGATGCTGCGCGGCACCTACGGCGAGGCCACCGGCCGGCGGCTGTTCGCCGCCGCCGCCGATCTGACCCGACTCGCGGGCTGGACCTCGTACGACATCGCCGCGCACGGGCTCGCCCAGCGGTACTTCGTGCAGTCCTTACGGCTGGCCCAGGCCGCCGGGGACCGCGCCTACGGCAGCTACGTACTGATCACCATGAGCCGGCAGGCCGTCTACCTCGGGCACGGCCGGGAGGCGGTGCAGCTGGCGCGCGTCGCCCAGCAGGGCATCGGCTCGGCGGCACCGAACGCGGTACTGGCCCTGCTGCACGCGGTCGAGGCGCGCGGCCACGGGGTGCTCGGGGAGGCCAAGGCCTGCGTGGCGTCGCTGGCGCGGGCCGAGCGCGCGCTGGAGGTCTCCCGGCCCGGCGACGAAGTGCCGCACTGGGCGCGCTACTTCGACGAGGCCCAGCTCGCCGACGAGTTCGGGCACTGCCACCGGGACCTCCAGCAGTACCGGGCCGCCGCCCAGCACGCGGAGCGCTCGCTGCAGCTGCGGGCCCCCGCGTACGCCCGCAGCCGGCTGTTCTGCCGGGTGGTGCTGGCCTCCGCGCGGCTCGGGCTCGGAGAGCTCGACCAGGCCTGCCGGCTGGGCGCGGAGGCCGCCCAGCAGGCCGCCGAGATGCGATCGGTGCGCGCCACCGAGTACGTACGGGACTTCGAGCGCCGCCTCGAACCGTTCCGGGACGCCGCCCCGGTGCGCGGGTACCGGGAGCGGGTCGCCGCGCTCGGGTGAGCGCGTCCCGCTCCCTAGGCGGCCTCGGGCAGCGCGGCGGTGCTTCCGTGTCCGGGCCGTACACCCAGGTCGGCGAGGATCGCGTCGGCCGCCCGGCGGGCCGAGGACAGCGCGCCCTGGACCGTGCTCGTGTCGCGGTGGTCGCCGCACACGTACAGCCCCGCGAGCAGCCGGACCTGGCGGTGGGGGTCGTGCGGGGCCGCCATCGCGGGCACCGCCTCCGGGTCGTGGTGGACGGCGAGCAGCTCCCAGTCGTCGGTCGGCGTGCCGTACAGCACGGCGAGGTGGGCCAGGACCGCGCGGTCCAACTCGGGCGGCGGGGTGCCGAGCACCGTCGAGCTGACCAGCGTCCGGCCGTGCGGGGCGCGCGCCGGGTCGACCTCGCTCATCACCGCGGTGTGCGCGACCGGGCCCGAGCGGTCGGCGTCCAGCACCAGTGACGCACCGGTCGGCGGGGGAGCGGGGGCGGTGTGGTGAAGCACCGTCACCGGGTGGAAGGACGGCACCCGCAGACCGGGCAGCAGTTCGGCGGCGGCACCCGCGCCGGTGGCCAGCAGCAGTGAGCGGCAGCCCAGTTCGCCGTGCTCCTTGGTGCGCACCGAGGTGATGTCGGCGGCCGTGACGTGCACGCCCGTGCGCACCGTGCCGGGCGGCAGCGCCGCCGCCAGCAGCTCGGGCAGGGTGCCCGAACCCCCCGACGGTACGCAGAGCCTGCCGCCGGCGTAGTCGCGCAGCGCGAGATCGGCGCACCGGCTGGACGTGGTGAGCGCGGGGTCGCTGAGCAGCGCGGTGAGCAGCGGGCGCACGAAGCCGTTGAGCGTACGGGGGGACAGGCCGCGGCCGGACAGGGCCTCCAGCGCGGTCCGTTCGGGCCTGGCCAGCACGCGGGCCCGGGGGGTGGCGGCGAGCCGGGACAGCGCCGCGCCGAGCCTGGCCTGTTCGATCGCGCCGCCCATGGCCCCGGTGATGGCCCCGCCGAGCGGCGCCCTGGGGGTACTCGCGAGGGCGCGCGCCGCCTTGAGAGCGCCCCGGGCGTTGCGCGCGCCCCGGGTGCTCCGTATCTCGCCGGTGCGCTGGCGGCGGCCCTCGCTGTGGACGAGCACGCCGGGGGAGAAGTTCCGCAGGACGAGCTCGCCGAGCCCGGGTGTCGCGTACAGCTCCGGGTAGGAGGTGTTGAGGAGCGGGCCGATGAGGTCGAGCCGGAATCCGTCCACCTCCTCGGTCATCATCCGGCCGCCGACCCGGGGGCCGGCCTCCAGAACGCTGACGCTCACTCCCGCGCTGGTCAGCTGGTGAGCCGCTGCCAGGCCGGCGATCCCGGCCCCGATGATGACGACGTCCGCGTGGTGTGCCGTGCTGAGCACGTGCCCTCCCCGAGTCGGCGCGATTGGTGGGAGGGTTTTGCCCTCAACAGGCCACCGCAATGCGCGAGTTCGGCATGAGGCTAGAAGCGCGGCCGGTTATCGGCGCAGTCGCGCGCACCGGGGCACCGGTGCACGGGGTCGCACATTCGTCTGAATCGGTCTACGGGTGGGGTCCCTGGCGTCGCTGGGGCTCGCGGGGCCCGGGAACCGCGGCGGCCGGGGCGGCGGCGGGCCCGCCGCCGTGGTTCGCGCGGGGCCGGATCAGCGCAGTGCCGCCCGGATGGCGGCGTCGATCCCCGGGAAGGCGAACGAGAAGCCCGCGTCCAGCAGCCGCCCCGGCAGCACCCGCTGACTGCCCAGCACATCCCCGGCGAAGTCGCCCAGGGCGATCCGCAGCGCCGGCGCGGGCGCGGTGAAGAGCGTCGGCCGGCGCAGCACCCGGCCCATCGCCGCCGTCACCTCGGCGTTGGTGACGGGGTCGGGGCCGGTCAGGTTCACCGCCCCGGACAGCTCCGGGGTGTCGAGGATGTGCCGCATGGCCGCGATGTGGTCGTGCAGCGCGATGAAGCTCCAGTACTGCCGCCCGTTGCCCATCCGCCCGCCGAGTCCCGCCCGGAAGAGCGGGAACAGCCGCCCCCAGGCGCCGCCCTCGCGGGCGACGACCAGTCCGGTGCGGGCGTGCACGGTCCGTACCCCCGCCTCCTCGGCGGCGGCCGTGGCCTCTTCCCACTCCACGCACACCGACGGCAGGAACCCGTCCCCGGGCGGGGCGCTCTCGTCGACCGCCCGGTCGCCGGTGTCGCCGTAGAAGCCGATCGCGGAACCGGCCAGCAGCACCTTCGGCGGGGTGTCCAGCGAGGCGACGGCATCCGCGATCGCGGCGGTGCCGAGCACCCGGCTGTCCCGGATCTCCCGCTTGTACGCCTCGGTCCAGCGGTGGTCGCCCACCCCGGCCCCGGCGAGGTGGACGACCGCGTCGCAGCCCACCAGCCCGGCCACGTCGACGTAGCTGCGCTTCGGGTCCCACTCCACCTCGTCGCCCGACCGGGCCGGGTGCCGGACCAGCCGGACCACCTCGTGCCCGTCGGCCCGCAGGGAGCGCACCAGGGCCGCTCCGATGAGTCCGGTCGATCCGGTGACGGCGATACGGGAGTGCGGCATGGGGCCATCCTGCCGTACCCGAGGCCCGGAAGGGGCGTGGCACAGTGGCCCGCATGTCCGAGATCCACGCCCATCCGGCCCATTCCGTCCGCCCCTCGGCCGCCTCCGACGAGGCCGCCCTCAGCGAACTCGACCGCGCCACCTGGTCGACGCTGCATGCCGTGTCGCCCCGGCCGCAGCCCCCGTACGACCCGTTCTTCGACGACACCCACCGGCCGCCGGACTTCCTGGTGGCCGAGGTGCGGGACGCGGCCGGCGGGATACGGCTGGCCGGGTACACCAGGCTGGTCCCGCCGACCCCGCTGGCCTGCAACGCGCACGTACGCCAGATACAGGGCCTGGCCGTGGCCGACTGGGCCCGCGGCCGGGGGATCGCCAGGGCGCTGCTGCGGGCGGCGATGGCGGCGGCGCGCGAACAGGGCGCGAACCGGATGACCCTGCGGGTGCTCGGGCACAACACGCCCGCGCGTGCGCTGTACGAATCGGAGGGGTTCGCCGTCGAGGGAGTGCTGCCCGGTGAGTTCTACCTGGCCGGCCGCTACGTCGACGACGTGCTGATGGGACGCTCGCTCGCCCCCTGAGCCGGCCGGTGTGCCCGGTCAGCGGTTGAACAGCCGCATTCCGCCGGTGAGTTGGTGCAGGCAGCGCACCGCGAGGTCGGCGGGGGAGCCGGCCCCGGTCGCCGGGGCGTCCGTACCCGCCCACGTCTCCAGGGCCACCCGGACCGCGTCCGTGGCGGCGGCCGCGGCGAGCCGGACCTCCAGGGGGTCCGCCGCGTCGCCCGCCAGTCGGGTCAGCACCGGCAGCAGCCGCTCCTCCGAGTCCTGGTTGACCCGGTACCAGACGGCCCGCAGCGCCGGATCGTCCTGCGCCGCCCGCAGCAGCCCGCGCGTCTGGCCGAGCTGCTCCGCGGCGTACTCGTCGCCCGGACCGAGCGCGTCCGTCACCGCCCGCTCCAGGACCCCGGCGAGCGGGGCGCCCGGCTCCGCCGCTTCGAGCAGCGCCTGCCAGCGCTCGGCGCCGCCGGTGAGCAGCGGCCCCACCGCGTCCTGCTTCGAGCGGAAGTAGCGGTAGAAGGTGCGCAGCGCGACGCCCGCCCGGCGGGCGATGTCCTCGGCCGTGGTGCCGTCGGGCCCGCGCTCGGCGAAGAGCGCGGCGGCGGCCCGTGCGATGTCCAGCTGGGTCGCTGCCTTGCGGCGTTCGGTGAGTGACGGCTGCGGCGGGTTCATTCCCCGCAGTTTACCCCGGCCGGGCCCTCCCTGCATCGATTGGGTACACACAATGCCGTCGTGGCAAAACGTGCCACCTAGGCGTACGGTGGACAGGCAACTGACTGTCACCGGGGGATTCGAGATCGGGAGACCTCATATGAACCGCTACGAAGGCCGACGCGTACTCATCACCGGCGCGGGCTCCGGCATCGGGCAGGCCACCGTCCACCGCGTCCTCGCGGAGGGCGGCCTCGTCGTCGCCGCCGATGTCAGCGAGGCCGGGCTGCGGGCCACGTACGCCACGGCCGAGGCCGACGGCACCGCCGGCCGCCTCACCACCGCCGTCCTCGACATCTCGGACGAGACCGAGGTACGCACCGGTGTCGCCGCCGCGGTGGCCGCCCTCGGCGGGCTGGACGTGCTGGTCAACGCCGCGGGCATCCTGCGCTCGGAGCACACGCACAAGACCTCGCTGGAGTTCTTCAACAAGGTCATCGCGGTCAACCTCACCGGCACCTTCCTGATGATCCGGGAGGCGATACCCGCACTGCTGGCGGGCGACAGGCCGGCCGTCGTGAACTTCTCCTCGACGTCCGCGAGCTTCGCGCACCCCTACATGTCGGCCTACGCCGCGAGCAAGGGCGGCATCCAGTCGATGACCCACGCGCTGGCCGCCGAGTACAGCAAGCAGGGGCTGCGCTTCGCCGCCGTGGCGCCCGGCTCGATCTCCTCCGACATGACCAGTGGCAACGGCCCGGGACTCCCGGCCGACGCCGACATGTCCCTCTTCGTGAAGCTGGCCCCCGCGCTGGGCGAGGGCTTCGCCAGCCCGGACACCGTGGCGGGCGTCGTCGCGATGCTCGGTTCGCAGGACGGCGCGTTCATTACCGGTACGGAGATCCGCATCGACGGCGGCACCCACTACTGACCGGGACGGGGCAGGGGAGCGGGAGCGGTCGCGCGGCGGGGCTCAGACGCCGCCGAACCGCTCCTGCAGCAACGGGAAGCGCTCGGCCAGGGCCGCGTCGTCCTCCAGGCTGAACGCGGTGCCCTCCGGCTCGGCCGGCTGGGGCGGCAGCCCGAGGTCCGGCGCGACCACCCCGGTGAGCTGCTCGTACGCCTCGTCGGCGGCGTAGCCCAGCTCCTCCGCGTCCCCGTCCAGCTCCTCGTCGAAGTCGTCGAGTAGCTCGGCGAGGCTGTCCGGATCGTGCACGGCGCCCTCGAAGACCTCCCGGCCCTGGCCGATGAGCCAGCAGCGGAAGTAGTCGAAGGCGTCGTCGCTCGCCCCGCCGAGCAGTACGGCGGCGGCGCCCCACAGCTCCCAGCGGTAGGCGCGGTTGTAGCGGGCCTCGAAGTGCCGGGCGAAGTCCAGCACGGAATCGGGATCGAGCCGCACCAGCCGTTCGACCAGCAGGTCGGCGTGGTCCTCGGGGTCGCCGTCGGCGGCCTCGCGGGTGCTGTCGACGATCTCCCAGAATTCCGTCTCGTCCATCACGGGTCCAGCATCTGCCTTGGCGGCAGGCGACGCACGCGGAGACACCGAAATGAAGCCTTACGGTCTCCCCGAGAGGGTGAGGGCCGAGGCCTGTCCGCCGGACTGGCCCTGGGGCCTGTCTTCAAACTGCCGTCTGCCGGGCGGCGCCATGCACGCACTCTCGCCGCACCGGCCCCGGACCCCGGTACGTCCAGTACAGGGGCCCGGGGTCGGCATGCCGAGAGCATGCACCTGACGCCGCCCGGCCGCCCTTCGGGCGACGACGGCAGTTTGAAGACAGGCCCTAGCGGGGCCCCCGGTAGAGCGTGTGCAGCCGTTCGGCGGCGGCGGCGAACCGGGACCGCAGCTCGGCAGGGGCCAGGACCTCCAACTCCGGTCCCAGGGCGAGCAACTGGCCGTACGCCACGTCCAGGGACTCGACCGGCAGAGTGACCGTCACCCACCCGTCGGGCTCCGCCGGTCCTGCCGCCTCCAGGGCGTCCAGGGCGGCGACGCGGTCCACGGCGTTCGGCAGCCGGGCGGCGGCCGCCTCCGAGAGGCGCAGCGTCACCTCGGTACGCAGGATCGACCGGGCGAACTGCGCCGCGCGCTCGTCCCAGAACCCCGGCAGGTCGAAGCCCTCGTCCCGGACGAACCGGGTCTCCGACACGGTGACGGCCGTGAACCGGTCGATCCGGTAGACCCGGAAGTCGTCAGCCGCGCGGGCGCACAGGTACCAGATCCCGGCCTTGAGCACGAGTCCGTACGGCGACAGCTCCCGCTCCACCTCGGTCTCCCGGCCGGGCCTGCGGTAACGCGCCAGTACCGTCCGGTCGTCCCACACCGCCTCGGCGACGGCGGGCAGCAGCTCGGGGGTGGCCGGCTCCCGGTACCAGCCGGGCGCGTCCAGGTGGAAGCGCCGGGTGACCCCGGTGGAGGCGTCCCGCAGGGAGGGCAGCAGCGCGGCGGACACCTTCAGCCGCGCGGCCGACCCGGCGTCCGCCAGGCCCATCTCGCGCAGCGCGGAGGGCAGGCCGGAGAGGAAGAGCGCCTCGGCCTCGTCCCGGGCGAGGCCGGTGAGCCCGGTCCGGTAGCCGCCGACGAGCCGGTAGCCGCCGGCCCGCCCCCGCTCCGCGTAGACCGGGACCCCGGCCTCGGAGAGCGCCTGGGCGTCCCGGGTGACGGTCCGCTCCGACACGTCCAGCTCCCGGGCGAGCTCGGCGGCGGTCATGGCGGGGCGGGACTGCAGGAGCAGCACCATTCTGATGAGCCGGGCAGCACGCATGCGGCCATTGTGGCCGCGGTCGGGGGTGGGGGTGGGCGCGGGCCGGGGTGGTGGCCTCAATCGCCGGCCGGGCTTGAAGACGTCCTCAATCGCCGGACGGGCTTGAAGGTGGCCTCAATCGCCGGCCCGGCTTCAAGATGGCCTCAATCGCCGGCCGGGCTGGAGGTGCCTCGGCCGGGCTGGAGGTGCCTCGGCCGGGCTGGAGGTGCCTCGGCCTGGCTTGACGGTGCCTCGGGCTGGCAAATCAAGCCCGTCCGGCGATTGAGGACAAGGCCTGTGCCGGGCACACCAAGCCCGTCCGGCGATTGAGGACAGTGCCTCCCGCCGGACGGGCCTGAGTGCGCGAGGGGGCTGCTGTCAGAGCCCGTACCGCTCGCGGGCATCCTTGACCGCCGACGCCGGTACCTCGCCGCGGCGGGCCAGCTGGGCCAGTGCCGCGACGGTGACCGACTGCGCGTCCACGCCGAAGTGGCGACGGGCCGCCTCGCGGGTGTCGGAGAGGCCGAAACCGTCCGTACCGAGCGAGGACCAGTCCTGCTCCACCCACTGGCTGATCGAGTCCGGCACGGCGCGCATCCAGTCGCTGACCGCGAGGACCGGACCCGGTGCGCCTTCCAGCGCCTGGGTCACGTACGGCACCCGCTGCTCACCGCGGAGCAGCGCCTCGTCGCACTCCAGCGCGTCGCGGCGCAGCTCGCCCCACGAGGTGGCGGACCAGACGTCGGCCGTGACACCCCAGTCCGAGGCCAGCAGCTCCTGGGCCTCCAGGGCCCAGTGGATCGCCGTACCGGAGGCCATCAGCTGAAGGCGCGGCGCGTCCGCCTTCGCGGGCGTGCCCTCCTTGAACCGGTAGAGGCCCTTGACGATGCCCTCCTCGACGCCTTCCGGCATCGCGGGCTGCGGCTTCGGCTCGTTGTAGACCGTCAGGTAGTAGAAGACGTTCTCGGCCTCGGGGCCGTACATCCGGCGCAGACCGTCCTGGACGATCACCGCGATCTCGTACGCGAACGCCGGGTCGTAGTTGAGCGACGCCGGGTTCGTGGACGCGATCAGGTGCGAGTGGCCGTCCGCGTGCTGGAGGCCCTCACCCGTCAGGGTCGTACGGCCCGCCGTGGCACCGACCACGAAACCTCGGCCGAGCTGGTCGCCCAGCTGCCAGAACTGGTCGCCCGTGCGCTGCCAGCCGAACATCGAGTAGAAGATGTAGAACGGGATCATCGGCTCGCCGTGCGTCGCGTACGACGTGGAGGCGGCGATGAAGTCGGCCATGGCGCCGGCCTCGGTGATGCCCTCGTTGAGGACCTGGCCGTCCTTGGCTTCCTTGTAGTACATCAGCTGGTCGCGGTCGACCGGGTCGTACGTCTGGCCCAGCGGCGAGTAGATGCCGGCCGACGGGAACAGCGCCTCCATACCGAAGGTGCGGGCCTCGTCGGGGACGATCGGAACCCAGCGCTTGCCGGTCTCCTTGTCCCGCATCAGGTCCTTGGCGAGCCGGACGAAGGCCATCGTGGTGGCCAGCTCCTGCTTGCCGGAACCCTTCTTCAGCGCGGCGAACGCGCGCTCCTCGGGCTGCGGCAGTGCCACCGCGTGCACCCGGCGGGCCGGGGCGGGACCGCCGAGGGCGGCCCGGCGCTCCTGGAGGTAGCGGACCTCGGGGGAGTCGGCGCCCGGGTGGCCGTAGGGCACCAGGCCCTCGTCCAGCTTGGAGTCCGGGATCGGCAGCTCCAGCAGATCGCGCATCGCGCGGAACTGCTTGCCGTCGAGCTTCTTCATCTGGTGGTTGGCGTTGCGCGACTCGAAGCCGGGGCCGAGCGTGTAGCCCTTCACCGTCTGCGCCAGGATCACGGTCGGAGCACCCTTGTGCTCGACCGCGGCCTTGTACGCCGCGTACACCTTGCGGGCCTCGTGGCCGCCGCGCGAGGTGTGGAAACACTCGGCGATCTTCGCGTCCGTGAGCAGCTTCGCCAGCTCGGCGAGCGCGGGCTCGGCACCGAAGAAGTGCTCGCGGATGTAGGCGACGTCACGGGTGGCGTACGTCTGGAACTGCGCGTCCGGGACCTCCCGGAGCCGGCGCACCAGCGCACCCGTGGTGTCGAGCTGGAACAGCTCGTCCCAGGCGTTGCCCCAGAGCGTCTTGACGACGTTCCAGCCGGCGCCCCGGAACGCGCCCTCCAGCTCCTGGACCACGCGGAAGTTGGCGCGGACCGGACCGTCGAGGCGCTGCAGGTTGCAGTTGATGACGAAGGTCAGGTTGTCGAGCTGCTCACGGGCCGCGAGGGCGAGGGCGGCGGTCGACTCGGGCTCGTCCATCTCGCCGTCACCCAGGAAGGCCCAGACGTGCGAGTTCGACGTGTCCTTGATGTTGCGGTTGCTCAGGTAGCGGTTGAAGCGCGCCTGGTAGACGGCCGAGAGCGGGCCGAGGCCCATCGACACGGTGGGGAACTCCCACAGCCAGGGCAGCCGCCGCGGGTGCGGGTAGGAGGGCAGACCCTCGCCGCCCGCCTCCTGGCGGAAGTTGTCGAGCTGCTGCTCGCTGAGCCGGCCGTCCAGGAAGGCGCGGGCGTATATGCCGGGGGAGGCGTGGCCCTGGATGTAGAGCTGGTCGCCGGAGCCGTCCCCCTCCTTGCCCCGGAAGAAGTGGTTGAAGCCGGTCTCGTACAGCCAGGCTGCCGAGGCGAAGGTGGCGATGTGGCCGCCGACGCCGAACCGGGAGCCACGGGTGACCATCGCGGCCGCGTTCCAGCGGTTCCACGCGGTGATCTTCGACTCCATCTCCAGGTCACCGTCGAAGGCGGGCTCCGCGGCGGTCGGGATGGAGTTGACGTAATCGGTCTCCAGCAGTTTGGGCAGCGCGAGACCGGCGCCCTCGGCATGCTGGAGCGAGCGGCGCATCAGGTATGCGGCGCGGTGCGGGCCTGCGGCCTTGGTGACGGCATCCAGGGAGGCCGCCCATTCGGCGGTCTCCTCGGGGTCGCGGTCCGGGAGCTGGTCGAGCTCGCTCGGAAGCTTTCCAACGGGGTCGGTCATGTTCGCCGCCTTCCGGTGAGGAGGGGGGTGGAGAAAGTCCCTGACTGGCAGGACAGGGCGATGGGGCCGGTGGGCCCGCGAAGTGAACTGTAAGTCGCCGATCGATGATCGATCAAAGGATGAAAGGCAAAACTTCTCGATATGAAGAAAGTGGCATGCGGTGCCGCGAATCGGGGCACGGAGTGACGGGATCTAACGCCTAAAAGGGGCGCCCGACTGCGCATGAGAGCGCCACTCGCGTCACATGCGCAACGCCTCCGGTGCTTCGGGCTCCGATGTCGCTTCAGGCGCGCGGTGCGCAGCCGAGCACATGCGCCTTGACCAGCACGCCGATGTCCGGGTCGTTGCGCAGGAACGCCTCGATGAGCGCCTCGTGCTCCTCGGCGTAGGACTTCTGCACCGTGCCGAGCCAGCGGATCGACAGGGCGGTGAACACCTCGATGCCCAGCCCCTCCCAGGTGTGCAGCAGCACGGCGTTGCCGGCCGCCCGGACCAGCTCGCGGTGGAAGCCGACCGTGTGGCGCACCTGCGCCTCCCCGTCGGCCAGCCGGTCGGCCTCGTACAGGGCCGTGACGTGCGGGGCGAGCCGTGAGCAGTCCACGCCGAGGCCGGGCGCCGCGAGCTCCGCGGCGATCTGCTCCAGGCCGGCCCGGACCGGGTAGCTCTCCTCCAGATCGGCCGCCGTGAGGTTGCGGACCCGCACGCCCTTGTTGGGCGCCGACTCGATCAGCCGGAGCGTCTCCAGCTCCCGCAGCGCCTCGCGCACGGGTGTCTGGCTGACCTCCAGCTCGGTGGCGATGCGACGCTCCACGATCCGCTCGCCCGGCTTCCAGCGCCCGCTGACGATCCCGTCCACGATGTGCTCGCGGATCTGTTCGCGCAGCGAGTGGACGACGGGCGGGGTCATGTGGGGCTCCTTCGGGCAAACCGGTGCTGCCTGCACCAACTCGGCTGCCGGAGCGGCCGGTGGTGTCTAGACAATACGGCGGCGCCCCCGCCCGGGAGTGTTCCGGACGGGGGCGCCGCTGGTGAGGCTGGTTACAACCGTGGTGCTCAGAGGCCGAGCTCGACCTCGAACTCACCGGCCTCCAGGATCGCCTTGACCGAGGTCAGGTAGCGGGCGGCGTCCGCGCCGTCCACCAGACGGTGGTCGTAGGAGAGCGAGAGGTACGTCATGTCGCGGACACCGATCACGGTGCCCTCCTCGGTCTCGATGACCGCGGGACGCTTGACGGTGGCGCCGATGCCCAGGATGGCTGCCTGGTTCGGCGGCACGATGACGGTGTCGAACAGCGCACCGCGCGAACCGGTGTTGCTGATGGTGAAGGTGGCACCGGACATGTCGTCCGGCGTCAGGCCGCCACCGCGGGCCTTGCCGGCCAGCTCGGCGGTCTTCTTCGAGATACCGGCGATGTTGAGGTCGCCCGCACCCTTGATGACCGGGGTCATCAGACCCTTCTCGGCGTCCACGGCGATGCCGATGTTCTCCGAGTCGAAGTACGTGATCGTGCCTTCGTCCTCGTTGATCCGGGCGTTGACGACCGGGTGGGCCTTCAGCGCCTGGGCGGCGGCCTTGACGTAGAACGGCATCGGGGAGAGCTTGACGCCCTCGCGGGCCGCGAAGCCGTCCTTCGCCTTGTTGCGCAGCTTCATCAGCTTGGTGACGTCGACCTCGACGACCGAGGTCAGCTGGGCCTGCGAGTGCAGCGCCTTCATCATGTTCTCGCCGATGACCTTGCGCATGCGGGTCATCTTGACCGTCTGACCGCGCAGCGGGGACGCCTCGAGCTTCGGCGCCTTGGACGCTGCCGGGGCAGCGGCGGCCGGAGCCGGAGCGGCGGCGGCCTTGGCGGCCTCCGCGGCGGCGACGACGTCCTGCTTGCGGATACGGCCACCGACGCCGGTGCCCTTGACCGCGCCCAGGTCGACGCCGTTCTCGGCGGCGAGCTTGCGGACCAGCGGCGTGACGTACGCGCCGTCGTCACCGGAGGTCGCGGCCGGAGCGGCCGGAGCCGCCGGGGTGACCGGAGCCGGAGCCGGAGCCGGAGCAGCGGCGGCGGGCGCCGGAGCGGCCGGAGCCGGAGCTGCGGCGGGTGCCGCAGGAGCCGCCGGGGCCGGAGCCGGGGCGGCCGGAGCCGGGGCGGCCGGAGCCGGGGCTGCTGCGGGTGCCGGGGCGGGAGCTGCCGGGGCAGCCGGGGCGGCGGGCTCCGGGGCAGCTGCGGCCGGAGCCGGAGCAGCGGCCGGAGCGGCGCCGGGGGCACCGATGACGGCGAGCTTGGCGCCGACCTCGGCGGTCTCGTCCTCGGCGACGACGATCTCCAGCAGCACACCGGAAACCGGGGCCGGGATCTCGGTGTCGACCTTGTCCGTGGAGACCTCGAGGAGGGGCTCGTCCTCCGTGACCTCCTCGCCGACCTCCTTCAGCCAGCGGGTGACGGTGCCCTCGGTGACGCTCTCGCCGAGCGCCGGAAGGGTGACGTCGGTGCCGGAGGCACCACCGGCGGGGGCGGCGGCCGGAGCCTCGGCTGCGGGGGCCGGAGCCTCGGCAGGGGCCTCGGCAGGGGCCTCGGCGGCCGGTGCCGGGGCCGGGGCGGCCTCGGGCTCGGCGGCCGGAGCAGCCTCGGCGGCCGGCGCGCCGGTGCCGTCGTCGATGATGGCCAGCTCGGCGCCGACCTCGACGGTCTCGTCCTCGGCGACCTTGATGGAAGCCAGGATGCCGGCGGCGGGAGCCGGGATCTCGGTGTCGACCTTGTCGGTCGATACCTCGAGCAACGGCTCGTCGGCCTCGACGCGCTCGCCCTCGGCCTTCAGCCAACGGGTGACAGTGCCCTCGGTGACGCTCTCGCCGAGCGCCGGAAGGGTTACGGAAACCGACATGGTTTCAGTTGCTCCTTACGAAAATGCGGAAGTGGTCGGTCGTCGCGCCCGTTCGACTGGATCAGTCGTGGGAGTGCAGGGGCTTGCCGGCGAGGGCCAGGTGGGCCTCGCCCATCGCCTCGTTCTGCGTGGGGTGCGCGTGGATGAGCTGCGCGACCTCGGCCGGCAGCGCCTCCCAGTTGTAGATCAGCTGGGCTTCGCCGACCTGCTCGCCCATACGGTCACCGACCATGTGGACGCCGACCACGGCACCGTCCTTGACCTGGACGAGCTTGATCTCGCCCGCGGTCTTGAGGATCTTGCTCTTGCCGTTGCCCGCGAGGTTGTACTTGAGGGCGACGACCTTGTCCGCTCCGTAGAGCTCCTTGGCCTTGGCCTCGGTGATGCCGACGGAGGCGACCTCGGGGTGGCAGTACGTCACCTTCGGGACACCGTCGTAGTCGATCGGGACGGTCTTCAGACCGGCCAGCCGCTCCGCGACGAGGATGCCCTCGGCGAAGCCGACGTGCGCGAGCTGGAGCGTCGGGGCGAGGTCGCCCACGGCGGAGATGGTCTCGACGTTCGTCCGCATGTACTCGTCGACGAGGACGTAGCCGCGGTCCATCGCGACACCGGCCTCCTCGTACCCGAGGCCCTGCGAGACGGGGCCGCGGCCGATGGCGACCAGCAGCACCTCGGCGTCGAAGGTCTTGCCGTCGGCGAGGGTCACCCGGACGCCGTCCTGGGTGTACTCGACACCCTGGAAGAACGTGCCCAGGTTGAACTTGATGCCGCGCTTGCGGAACGCGCGCTCAAGAAGCTTCGAGCTGTTCTCGTCCTCGACCGGGACCAGGTGCTTCAGGCCCTCGACGATGGTGACGTCGGTGCCGAAGGACTTCCACGCCGAGGCGAACTCGACGCCGATGACGCCGCCGCCCAGCACGATCGCGGACTTCGGGACCCGGTCCAGCTTCAGTGCGTGGTCCGAGGAGATGACGCGGTTGCCGTCGATCTCCAGGCCCGGGAGCGACTTCGGCACGGAGCCGGTCGCCAGGAGCACGTGGCGGCCCTGGATGCGCTGGCCGTTCACGTCCACCGAGGTGGGGGAGGAGAGCCGTCCCTCACCCTCGATGTAGTGCACCTTGCGGGAGGCGATGAGACCCTGCAGACCCTTGTACAGGCCCGAGATCACGTCGTCCTTGTACTTGTGGACGGCCTCCATGTCGATGCCCTCGAAGGTGGCCTTGACACCGAACTGGTCGGCCTCGCGCGCCTGGTCCGCGATCTCACCGGCGTGCAGCAGGGCCTTCGTGGGGATACAGCCGTTGTGCAGGCAGGTGCCGCCGACCTTGCCCTTCTCGATCAGAGCGACGTCCAGGCCCAGCTGCGCTCCGCGCAGGGCCGCGGCGTAACCGCCGCTGCCACCGCCGAGGATCACTAGGTCGAAAACGGTGCTGGCGTCGTTCGCCACGTCACGTCCTCCATGCATGTGCGCCGTACGCCGGGCCCCTTCATCGGGGTGTGACCGGCCGGTCGGCTGGTGTGCGGCCGCTTTTGTCATTCGGCCCTGTGGTGGGGGCCCTGTCCTGCCGAGAACCCATCTTCGCACTTGTTGACGGTGGGCGGGACGCGGGGCCCGGGTCTGGGACGGACGATCGTCCGTCCCAGCGGGTCACCGCTGCGTGGGAGGGGCTGATTTCGTCGAGTTTCGTCGAGAGCGAAACCCGCCCGGACCCGGCCGCGGTGCCGTGGGTGGAACACGGACGGCCCCGGACGTATGCCCGGGGCCGACCAGCGATGACGACCTCAGCCCAGGTCTCCGGCCGCGGTGCGCTCGGCGAGCTTGACCAGGGTGCGGACCGCGGATCCGGTGCCGCCCTTGGGCGTGTAGCCGTACGGGGCGCCCTCGTGGAAGGCGGGGCCCGCGATGTCCAGGTGCGCCCAGGCGATGCCCTCGCCGACGAACTCCTTCAGGAACAGACCGGCCACCAGGCCGCCGCCCATCCGCTCGCCCATGTTGGCGATGTCGGCGGTCGGGGAGTCCATGCCCTTGCGCAGGTCGGCGGGGAGCGGCATCGGCCAGGAGGCCTCACCGACCTCGTCGGCGATCTCGTGGATCGAGGTGCGGAAGGCGTCGTCGTTGGCCATGATGCCGAAAGTGCGGTTGCCCAGGGCCAGCACCATCGCGCCGGTCAGGGTCGCCACGTCGACGATCGCGTCCGGCTTCTCCTCGGAGGCGCGGGTCAGCGCGTCGGCCAGGACGAGACGGCCCTCGGCGTCCGTGTTGAGGACCTCGACGGTCTTGCCGCTGTACATGTTCAGCACGTCACCGGGGCGGGTGGCGCTGCCCGAGGGCATGTTCTCGGCCAGCGCGAGCCAGCCGGTGACGTTGACGCGCAGGCCCAGACGGGCGGCCGCGACGACGGAGGCGAACACGGCGGCGGCGCCGGCCATGTCGCACTTCATCGTCTCGTTGTGGCCGGCCGGCTTCAGCGAGATGCCGCCCGAGTCGTAGGTGATGCCCTTGCCCACGAGGGCCAGGGTCTTCTCCGCCTTCGGGTGCGTGTAGGCGAGCTTCACCAGGCGCGGGCCGCGGGCCGCGCCCTGGCCGACGCCGAGGAGGCCGCCGTAGCCGCCCTTGACCAGGGCCTTCTCGTCGAGCACCTGCACCTTGATGCCGTGCTCCTTGCCGGCGGCGGTGGCCACGGCGGCGAAGGACTCGGGGTACAGGTCGTTCGGCGGGGTGTTGATCAGGTCGCGGGCGCGGTTGATCTCCTCGACCAGCGCGACGGCGCGCTCCGCGGCGGCCTTGAACGCCTTGTCGCGGGGCTTGGCGCCGAGCACGGCCACCTCGGCGAGCGGCTGCTTCGCGCCACTGGATGCCTTGGGGGCCAGCTTGTTCTCACCGCGCTGGTAGGCGGTGAAGGCGTATGCGCCCAGCAGGGCGCCCTCCGCGACGGCCTCGGCGTCCTCGACGGAACCGACGGGCAGCGCGAAGCCGGCCTTCTTCGAGCCGGCGAGCGAGCGGGCGGCGGAGCCCGCGGCCCGGCGCAGCGCCTCGGCGTCGTAGGCGCCGTCCTTCTCCGGGGCCGGGCCGAGTCCGGCCGCGATGACGACCGGGACCTTCAGACCGTCGGGCGCGGGGAGCTTGGTCAGTTCGCCCTCGGCACCACTGGCGCCCAGGGTCTCCAGGACGGCGGCGAGCTTTCCGCCGAACGCCTTGTCCACGGCCTCGGCGCCCGGTGCGAGGACCAGGTCGCCGGCCTTGGATCCGGCGCCCTTGGCGACGCCGACGACGAGTGCGTCGGCGCGCAGCGTCGCCGCACCGGAGGTGCTGAGAGTGAGAGCAGTCACGGTGGTGAAATCTCGCTTCCGTAGAGTTCTGTGCCGGTCTGTGTTGGCCTGTGCTGGCCGAGAGGGCGGGTCGACCGGGCCCGGCGCATCGTAGGCGTCGCCGCAATGTGCCGGGAATGAGCCTACGCGCGCCCTTGGTGCCGGATCACGGCGGCGGGGCGGGTATGCGTCCGGGGAGTCGTACGGTTGTCCTGCCGGGACGATCTTCCCGGGGGGAACGGGGCGTGACCGGAGCGGTGTTGGCCGCACGCCGGTGAGCAGGGAGAACGATGCGCGAGCGGCTGGCCGCAAGAGTGACCGGGGGGCCGGCGGTGCTGCCGGTCACCGTACTGATTCTGCTGGCGGTGCTGGCCGGCTGCACCTCGGCGCCGGAATCCGCCGGGGCCGCCGCCCCGTCCGCCGGGGACCGCTGGCAGCCCGAACCGGGCACCGACTGGCAGTGGCAGCTGTCCGGCCGGCTGGACACCACCGTGGACGCCCCGGTGTACGACATCGACGGCTTCGACCACGACGCGGACCAGGTGGCCGGCCTGCACCGCAAGGGGCGCAAGGTGATCTGCTACCTCTCCACCGGCGCCTGGGAGGAGTTCCGCCCGGACGCGGACGACTTCCCGGCGGCGGTCCTCGGCAAAAGCAACGGCTGGGCGGGGGAGCGGTGGCTCGACATCCGCCGCACCGACGTGCTGGAGCCGCTGATGGAGACCCGGATCGCGATGTGCGCGAAGAAGGGCTTCGACGCGGTGGAACCCGACAACATGGACGGCTACCGCAACCGGTCCGGCTTCCCGCTCACCGCCGCCGACCAGCTGCGCTACAACCGGATCGTCGCCCGCACCGCGCACCGCCACGGCCTCGCCGTCGGCCTGAAGAACGACCTCCCGCAGATTCCCCAGCTGGTGGGGGACTTCGACTTCGCGGTGAACGAGCAGTGCGCCCAGTACGAGGAGTGCGAGGAGCTCACCCCGTTCGTGAAGGCGGGCAAGGCGGTCTTCCACGTGGAGTACGAGTTGCCCGTGGCACGGTTCTGCGCGGACTCCCGGCGGCTGGGGCTCAGCTCGCTGCTCAAGAAGTACGAGCTCGGCGTCTGGCGCCGGGGGTGCCCGGCGGCCGGGGCCTGACCGGGCGGCCGGTCCTCGCTCAGCCGAGCGCCAGCCCCACCAGCGTCACGGTCGCCGCCGTCTCGGCCAGTGCCCCGAACACGTCGCCGGTCACCCCGCCGAAGCGCCGCACGCAGTGCCGCAGGAGCAGCTGGGCGACCGCGAGAGCGGCCAGGGCGGCCAGACCGTACCGCAGCGCCCCGTACCCGCCGAACGACGCTCCCGCGCCCGCGCACGCCGCCACCGTCACCAACGCGGCCGCCACCGCGCCCCGGACCGGGACCGTGCCGGCCACCGCGGCGCCCAGCCCCTCCGGGCGGGCCGCCGGGACCCCGCGTCGGGAGGCCAGCGTGAGGGCGAGCCGGGCGACGACGGCGGCCACGGCGGCGGCGGCCGCGCCCCGTACCCAGCTCTGCGCGTACAGCTGCTGAAGGACCGCCACCTGCGCGAGGAGCACGAACAGCAGGGTGATCACACCGAATGGCCCAATGTCGGACTGCTTCATGATCCGCAGCGCGTCCTCGGCCGGTTTCCCGCTCCCGAGCCCGTCGGCCGTGTCCGCGAGACCGTCCAGGTGCAGCCCCCTGGTCAGGGCGGCCGGCACCGCCGCGCTGGCCACGGCGGCGAGCAGCGCCCCCGAGCCGCACAGCAGCAGCAGGCTGCCCGGCACCGCCGCGAGGACCCCCACGGCCAGACCGGCCAGCGGGGCGCACAGCATCCCCGTCCGCGCCGCCTCGCGGTCCCAGCGGGTGACGCGGACGGGGATGACGGTGAGGGTGCCGAAGGCGAAACGTATGCCGTGGCTGTTCAGGGAGGTCACGGCGCGCAGGCTAATCGGTGGACGCGGCCGATAGATTGTGCAAAACGTCACGGAGCGGGGCGAAAGCGGTTTATCGGGAGTGGGTGGCATGGGTCACTGGTTCGATCAGAACGTCGTCGAGCCGGGGAAGCTGCCCCTGCTCCTGGCGCTGGCCTCCTTCGTGCTGACCTTCGGGATCACCCGGGTCATCACCCGCATGATCCGTGCCGGGAAGGGCCCCTTCGGCAACTTCACCCCCGGCGGGGTCCATGTCCACCACGTGGTGCCCGGGGTGGTGCTGAGCGTGGTCGGCGGCTTCGGCGCGGTCGCCAGCGACCGGCACGGTGTCACCGCCGGGATCTGCGCGGTGGTGTTCGGCATGGGCGCGGGGCTGGTGCTGGACGAGTTCGCGCTGATCCTGCACCTGGACGACGTGTACTGGACCGAGGAGGGCCGCCAGAGCGTGGAGGTCGTGGTGCTCACCGCGGCTCTGGTGCTGCTCGTGCTGGGCGGGTTCTCGCCGCTCGGCGTGAACGACCTGAGCGACGATCAGCAGCAGGGCCGCCTCAGCGCCGTGCTCACGGTCGTCATCAACTTCTGCTTCGTGCTGATCGCGCTGTTCAAGGGCAAGGCGCGGATGGCGGTGGTGGGCACTCTCGTCCCGTTCGTCGCCCTCATCGGGGCGATCCGCCTCGCCCGGCCCACCTCCACGTGGGCGAAGCGGTTCTACCGCAACCGGCACCGGGCCCGCTCCCGCGCGGTGCTGCGCGCCTACCACCACGACGTCCGCTGGGCCGGCCCGCGCCGCAGGTTTCAGGACCTGATCGGCGGCGCGCCCGACCGGGTCCCGGCGCCCACGCCCAAACCCTGACGGCGGCGCAGCCTGCGCCGGTCCCGGCGGCCCGAGACCGCGCACAGGAGGAGGGCCGCCACGATGGCCGCCAGATGCTCCTTGCCCGCCAGGTTGTCCTTGACGGCCACCTCGGCCACCATCGCCGCGATCACCACCGCTCCGGTGAACCGGGCGCGGTGGACGTGGCAGAGGTAGACCGCGAGGGCGACCACCGCCGCCGAGGGGCCGGTGTCCACGACCAGGGCGTCGGAGGCGGGCAGCCCGAGGAACCCGTCGGGGCCGACCGCGACCCCGATCCGCGCGTACAGCGTCCCGGCCAGCGTCGCGACGTACGCGATCAGCAGCGTCCGCCACCGGCCCAGGCAGATCTCGGCGATCCCGAACACCAGCAGCAACTGCGCCAGCGCGCCCCAGACCGGCAGATCGAGCGCGGGCACGAACAGCGACAGCGGGGTACGCAGCAGAGCCACCCAGAGCGGATCCTCGGCCCGCACCGAACCGAGCGTCTGCACCGGGCCGAAGCCCCAGGACCGGTTCTGCACCACCTGGAGCACCGCGGTGAGACCGACCGCCGTCAGTGTCATCGGGACGGCCCGCAGCCGGTCGGCGGCGAGTGCGGCCCGTACGGTCGCCCACAGCGGACCCCACTCCCGGCGGGCGGCCCGGCCCAGGGCGCGCACGGGTCTCATCCACGCGGTCCGAGGTGCGAGCGGTGCAGCCACTTGGGCAGACCGGGCGCCTCCAGGAACCCTTCGGCGCGTCCCGCGGCGATGCCGATGCGCAGCAGGTCGGAGCTCTTCTCGAAGAGCATGAAGCGCGGTTCCCAGATCGGCCGGTACTTGGCGTTGGCGCGGTAGAGCGATTCGATCTGCCACCAGCGCGAGAAGAAGCTGAGCAGGGACCGCCAGAGTCTGAGCACCGGCCCGGCGCCGAGCCGGGAGCCGCGCTCGAAGACCGAGCGGAACATCGCGAAGTTCAGCGAGACCTGGGTGACGCCGATCTCCTCGGCCCGCTGCAGGAGTTCGATGACCATGAACTCCATCAGGCCGTTCTCGGCGTCCCGGTCACGGCGCATCAGGTCGAGCGAGAGGCCGTTCGGGCCCCAGGGGACGAAGCTCAGCACGGCGCGCAGCTCGCCCCGCCCGCCCTCCTCGGGAGCCGTGTCGCGGCATTCGAGCATCACGCAGCGGCCGTCGGCCGGGTCGCCGAGGCGGCCGAGCGCCATCGAGAAGCCGCGTTCGGTGGCCCCGTCGCGCCAGTCGTCGGCCCGGCGCACCAGCTCGGCCATCTCGTCCTCGGGGATCTCCTGGTGCCGGCGTACCGTCACGTCGTAGCCGGCCCGTTTGACCCGGTTGTACGCCTGGCGGACGGTGCGCATCGCCCGTCCCTCCAGGGTGAACTCGGCGGTCTCCACGATCGCTTCGTCCCCGAGCTCCAGGGCGTCGAGCCCGTGCCGGGCGTAGACGGTGCCGCCCTCCTCGCTCACGCCCATCGCGGCCGGGGTCCAGCCGTGCTCGCGGGCCTCGGCCAGCCAGGGGCCGATCGCCCCGGGCCAGGCCTCCGGATCGCCGATCGGGTCACCGGAGGCCAGCGAGACCCCGCCGACGACCCGGTAGGTGACGGCCGCCTTCCCGGTCGGGGACCAGATGACGCTCTTCTCGCGGCGCAGCGCGAAGTACCCGAGCGAGTCCCGGTCGCCGTGCTTGTCGAGCAGGACGCGCAGCGCCTCCTCGTCCTGCGGGCTGATCGGGTCGACGGCCCGGCGGGAGCGGAAGGCGGCGTAGACGACGGCGATCAGCAGCAGCGTGGACATGATGTTGATCACGACGTTGACCCAGCCGGGCGTGGTGATGCCGGGGAACCGGGTGTCGTTGTCCGCGACGGACACCAGCCGCAGCGCCCCGTAGCGCCAGCGGTCCAGGAACGTCGAACGGGACTCGTCGTGCGCGGTGTTGGTGGCGGCGACCAGGGCCGCCGCGATGAGCGAGGTGACCAGCAGCCCGACGACCGCGACCAGCGCGGCCAGCTTCGGATTGGACCGGTCGCCCTTGGCGTAGAACTCGCGCCGGCCGAGGGCCAGCGCGAGGACGAAGGAGGCGGTCAGCGCCAGCGAGATCCAGTTCTGCGGGTACCGGCGGATCTCCGGGAAGCCGATCACCGCGGCGAAGAGCAGCAGCGTGAGCCCGCTCAGCACCATGTTGACGATCCACGCGGCGCGTTTGCGCCGCCGCATGGTGACCGCGAGGAAGAGCGCCACCACCCCGGACGAGAAGCCCGCGGTGAGCAGGTAGGGCGTGAAGTAGTTCTCGGTGTTGTGGCGCCGGAGGTCCTGTCCGAAGGTGACCCAGGCGGCGCTCAGGAAGTTGATGAACGACACGACACGCAGGTACCAGATGGCGAAGGCCGCGCTGCGTCGTGACCGGACCGTGCTCTGTGCCGGAACGGCGCCCCGCCCGGATTCCTCGCTGGCCAATCTGACCTCTCCCATGAAAAGCGATCATATGGGGCATCGCACTTCATAAGAGGCCACGTCGCGGCCGGTGTCCGGCGGCCGCAGCCGGGCCGGCCGGCTGCTTCCCGTCAGTTCCCGGCCGGTTCGCTCTCGTTGGCCCCTTCGCCGACGGCCGCCTTCCCGTCGTCGTCCCCGTCCCCCAGCTCTTCCTTCTCGTCGTCCTCGTCGGCGGCCGGTGCGCGCTCGGGCAGTTCCGCCGCCAGCGCGGCGGCAGCCTGCACGAACGGAAGTGCGAGCAATGCCCCGCTTCCTTCCCCGACCATGACGCCGTGGTCGAGCACCGGGTTGAGCGCCATCCGGTCCAGCGCCTTCGCCTGGGCCGGCTCCCCGCTGACGTGACCCGCCAGCCACCAGTCCGGCGCCCGGAACGCGGCCCGCTGGCCGACCAGGGCCGCGGCCGCCGAGACCACGCCGTCCAGGATCACCGGCAGCCGGCGCACCGCGCACTGCAGCAGGAAGCCGGTCATCGCCGCCAGGTCCGCGCCGCCCACCGCGGCCAGCAGCTCCAGCTGGTCGCCCAGGACCGGCCGGGCCCGGCGCAGCGCGTCCCGGACCGCCGCGCACTTGCGCATCCAGGCCAGGTCGTCGATGCCCGCGCCGCCGCGCCCGGTGACCACCGAGGCGTCGGTGCCGCACAGCGCCGCGATCAGGGTGGCCGCGGCCGTCGTGCCGCCCACGCTCAGATCGCCGAGCACCACCAGGTCCGTGCCCGAGTCGGCCTCCTCGTCGGCGATCGCCATACCGAGGCGCACCGCCCGTTCGGCCTCCTCGGCCGTCAGCGCGTCCTCGATGTCGATCCGGCCGCTGCCCCGCCGCACCCGGGTCCGCACCACGTGCTCCGGCAGCAGCTCCGGGTCGCAGTCCAGGCCGGCGTCGACGATCCGCACCGGTACGGAGAACCGGCGGGCCAGCACGGCGCCCGGCGTCGCACCGTCGAGTGCGGCCCGCACCAGCTCGTGCGCGCTGCCGGCCGCCCGGCCGGAGACGCCCAGCGCCGCCACCCCGTGATCACCGGCGAACAGCACCACACGCGGCTGCCCGATCGGCCTGACCGGAACGGCCTGCTGGGCGGCCGAGAGCCATTCACCCAGCTCGTCGAGGCGGCCGAGGGCGCCCGGCGGCACGGCGAAGCGCTCCCGGCGCTCCTCGGCGTCTCGCCGTACACCCCCGTCGGGGCGTTCGATCAGGTCGGAGAAGTCGTCCAGATTCACGGGGGTCTGCCTCGCGGGTCGATACGTCGTGTGGGCCGGGGAGCCCGGCCACAGCCCCTCAGAGCATGCCGGGTGACCTCCCCCTGCGGAACAGTACCCGCCACGATTTCCGGGCCCCTGCCGGTGCGCCGCCCCCGGCGCCGGCCGGATCCTCAGCCGCGCAGGGTCAGCGACTGCCCCGCCACCACCAGCAGCACCTGCTCGCACTCGGCGGCCACCGCCGCGTTCAGCCGGCCGAGCTCGTCCCTGAAGCGCCGCCCCGCGGCCGACGCGGGCACCACCCCGGAACCGGTCTCGTTGGTGACCGCGACGACGGTGCGCCGCGTCCCCCGGACGGCGGCCACGAGCTCCGCCGTCCGCTTGCGCAGGGTGCTCCGCCCGCCGCCCGCCCACGCCGTGTCGTCCCAGGCGTCCACCCGGTCCATCGCGTCCGTCAGCCAGAGCGAGAGGCAGTCGATCAGCAGCGGGGGCCCGTCCGAGGCCAGCAGTTCCGCCAGCTCGCAGGTCTCCTCGGTGCGCCAGGCCGCCGGTCTGCGCTCCCGGTGCAGCCCGATCCGCTCCGCCCACTCCGCGTCGCCGTCGCGGGAGCCGCCGGTCGCCACGTACACGACCTCCGGATAGGTCTCCAGGCGCCGCTCGGCCTCCACCGACTTCCCGGACCGCGCGCCGCCGGTGATCAGGGTGCGCCGGGGGATGTCCGGTGCCGCGCGGTAGCCGCCGACCGGGAGCGTCGTCCCGTCCGGCACGGCCCGCGCGCCGGCTGCCGCGAGCCTGCGGTCGAGCTCGGGGCCGGGCGGCGCGTCATGGTCCAGATGGACGGCGATCACCTCGGTGGCCGGCCCGATCGCGGCGACGGCCCGCAGCCGGGCCACCGCGTCGGGGCGCCCCACGACATCGCAGGCCACCAGATCGTACGGCTCCGCCATCCGGTCGGCGAGACCGGCCGGGGCGGCGCGCGGCGGCAGGTACAGCAGCCGCTCGCCCTCCGGCGCCGTCACCTCGTACCCGGTGCCCGGCGCGTCCATCGGCACGGCCCGCACCCGGTGCCCGCTGATCAGGGTCAGCTCCCGCCCGTCCGGCACCCGGCCCGCCGCGGGCAGCCCGGCGGGCAGCTCGACGGCGGGGCCGTCGTGCGGATGGGTGAGCAGCACCTGGCGTACGCCGCTGAGCGAGTGCCCCGCGCGGGCGGCGGCGAACACCGCCCCGGGGGTCAGGTCGAGCAGCAGCGCGTCGTCGACCAGCAGGGCGGTCGCCGCCCGGCTGCGCGTCCCCCGGGCGGTGGCGCAGGCGGCGCAGGGGCATTCGGGCCGAGGCAGCCCGTCGGGGGCTCCGGTGCCGAGCAGAGTCAGTTCCACGGTCCGATCCTCCCGCGTACCCGCGCCGGGTGCGCGACGTGGGGGTGACCGGAGGTGCCGGGGCCCCTTCCCGCGCTGGTCGTAAGCACTAGGCTGCCGTACGGAACAAATGGACCCAGGAGGCGGACATGGCGTGGACGTGGCGGTTCGAGAAGTCCGACGGCACGGAGACGGAGCCGGCCCTGCAGCCGGAGGAATTCACGACGCAGGGCGACGCGGAGTCCTGGATCGGTGAGTACTGGAAGGAACTCCTGGACGGCGGGGCGGCCCAGGTGACGCTCTTCGACGACGGAACGAAGATCTACGGCCCGATGAGCCTCCAGGCCGAGCAGCCCGAACCGGCCGAACAGCCCGAGCAGGCCGAGCAGAGCTGAGCCGGACGGCCGCCGCGCGCGCCCCTCGGGACGTGCCCGGCGGCCGCGCGGCCGCCGCGCGCGCCGCCTCTCAGATCTCGCCCAGGGTGACCTGCGCGGTCTTCTCCGCCTCGCTGCGCTGATACGTCACGGTCACCTTCTGGCCCGGCTTGTCCGAGGCCAGCGCCTCCGACAGGGACGTGATCGTGGTGACCGGCGTGCTCCCGATCTTGGTGATGATGTCCCCGGCCCGCAGACCGGCCTTGTCGGCCGCGCCGCCCTTCGAGACGCTGACGAGCGCGACCCCGGCCGGCTTGTAGCTGTTGTCGACGACCGTGCGGCCGGTGATGTCCAGCGCCGCCCGGCCCGAGTCGGTGACCTTGCCGCTCTTGATGATCTGGTCCGCGACCGTCTTCACCATCGAGACCGGGATCGCGAACCCGATGCCGGGCGCCGCGCTCCCGCCCAGCTGCGGATCGGTCGCCGCCAGCGTCGGGATGCCGACGACCTCGCTGTTCAGGTTGACCAGCGCGCCCCCGCTGTTGCCCGGGTTGATCGCGGCGGAGGTCTGCACCATGTTCGCGATGGTGGCCCCGGTGCCGCCGCCCGCGCTGCTCTCGCTGACGGTCCGGCCGAGCGCCGAGACGATGCCCTGGGTGACGCTGCTGGACAGTCCGAGCGGCGAGCCCATCGCCAGCACGATCTGCCCCACCGCGACCTTCTCCGAGTCGCCGAACTTCGCGGCCTTCAGCCCCTTGGGCACGTTGTCGAGCTTGATGACGGCGAGGTCCTGCTCGGGGTAGGCGGCGACCAGCGAGGCGCTCAGCACCTTCTCGCCGGTGGCCGAGCTGACCTTGAAGGTCTTCTCCTTGCCGACGACGTGGGCGTTGGTGACGATATGGCCCTTGGTGTCGTAGACGATGCCGGAGCCCAGGCTGTCCGACGCGTCGATCTGCACCACCGAGGGCAGCACGTTCTCGATGACCGACTGGTATTCGGCCTGGAGGTCGCCGGTGGCCTTGGAGGCCGAGCCCTGCTGGACCGTGCCGGACTTCGTCGCGTCGGGCGCGGAGGAGTTCGAGTTCGAGTCGGAGCAACCGCCGGCCAGCGCGATCGCACAGACACCTGCGGTCAGAGGCAGCAGCAGCCGGCGCGCACGGCTGCGGGAGTGAGTGGAATCCATGTCCGGATTATCACTTTTGGCCCCATTGGTGGCTCGTTGAGCGCACCCGATCAGTGGCTCGTCGAGCGCGCCCGCCCGAGCGCGGCCGGGGCGCGTTCTTCAGCCCCGTACTCCGCACAGGTGCAGCAGGGCCGCCACCCGGCGGTAGGGGTCCGTCCGGCCCGCCCGGTCCTCCGCCGCGAGCACCCGCTCCAGCTCGGCGGCCGGCGGCAGCGCCACGTCGTTGCGCACGTTGTCCGTGAAGACACGCACCCCGTACCAGGCATGCAGCGGCGCCGCGATCCCGGCGAGCGTCGCGGTGAGGGCGTCGAGCCGGTCCGCGCGTACGGACACCCCGAGCCGGTTGGTGTACCGGTCGGTGTCGAACGAGGCCAGCGCGGTGTCCCAGTCCCCGGCGGTCCCGGCCCGCATCGCCAGCGCGTCCGCGTTCCGTACGAGGAGGGACAGCAGGCCGCCGGGCGCGAGCATCCGGGCGAGCCCGGCCACCATGGCGTCGGGTGCCTGGACATACATCAGCACGCCGTGGCAGAGCACCACGTCGAAGCTGCCGGGCAGGAAGTGCACCCCGGTGTCCTGGCCGTTGCCCTCGATCAGCCGGACCCGCTCGCGGATTCCCTCGGGCTCGCCGGCGAGTGCCTCACGGGCGGTCCGCAGCATCCCGGCGTCCGACTCGAGCCCGGTCACGGTGTGGCCGGCCCGCGCGAGGCGCAGCGCCTGGGTGCCCTGGCCCGTGCCGACGTCCAGGATCCGCAGCCGCTGCCCGACCGGGAAGCGGGCCGCGATCTGCTCGTCCAGCTGCCGGGCGACCAGCTCCTGGCGCACGGTGTTGCGCAGGCCGCCGAGCCCCTCCAGCCAGGCCGACGCGGCCCCGGAGAACCCGGACGCGGCATCACCCGGCCGGCCGGCGGACGCACCGCCGGCCGCGCCGAAGAGATCCGTACTCAGGGCCGCTCTCCGCGCTTGACCTGCGGCTTGGGCAGTCGCAGTCGTCGCATCTGGAGCGTGCGCATCAGGCCGTAGGCGACCGCGCCGCGCTTGGGCGTATCGGGGAAGCGCTCGTTCAGCTGCTTGCGCAGCCGGAACGTCAGCCCGATCGAGTCGACGACGATCAGCACGATGACGCCGAGCCAGAGCAGCAGCGAGATGTTCTGGATGCCCCGCACCTGGATCACACTGAGAATCAGGATGATCACGGCGAGCGGCAGGAAGAACTCCGCGATGCAGAAGCGCGAGTCCACGAAGTCACGGACGAAGCGCCGCACCGGGCCCTTGTCGCGGGCCGGCAGATAGCGCTCGTCACCACTGGCGAGCGCCTCACGCTGCTTGGCCATGTCCACGCGGCGCGCCTCGCGCTGGCGCTTCATGGCCTCCTTGCGGTCGGTCGGCGCTCCACTGGAGGCACGACGGCGCTGCGTTTGGGCATCGCTGCGCTTGGGGGTGGGGCGACCTTTGGGGGCCTGCGGGTCGCGGGGCGTCTTGGAGAGGTCCGCCGTCACCTTGCCGGTGGGGGCCTTCTCTTCCTTGGAGCGGCTACGGAACACAAGGCCCAAGGGTACGGGGTCGATCGCGACGACCCCAGACCGGCCGGGAACGATCCGGCAACGGCCTGCGTCCCCAGCAGTGTGCGAGCGGGACGATTCGGGCGTTGTCAGCGGGGCGGCAGGGCCGTCGTCAACGGATTCCCCGACCTTCACCTACTCCCTGCGCCGGAGTGCCGGGCGGTGTCAGTCGTCCTTGGGGAGGACCACATCCTTGCTCGAACAGTGCGGTAATAGAGACAGGGCCCGTACTGTGGGTTCTGTTGGAGTGCTGGAGACCGGTTAAGTCAGAAGGGGGCGCGCGAAGCCCATGAGCGGTGTCATGAAGCGTATGGGGATGATCTTCCGCGCGAAGGCGAACAAGGCTCTTGACAGGGCCGAGGACCCGCGCGAGACCCTCGATTACTCGTACCAGAAGCAGCTGGAGCTGCTTCAGAAGGTGCGCCGCGGTGTCGCCGATGTGGCGACGTCGCGCAAGCGTCTGGAGCTGCAGCTGAACCAGCTGCAGGGCCAGACCTCGAAGCTGGAGGACCAGGGCCGCAAGGCGCTCGCGCTCGGTCGCGAGGACCTGGCCCGCGAGGCGCTGTCGCGCCGGGCGGCACTCCAGCAGCAGGTCACCGACCTGGAGACGCAGCACACCACGCTGCAGGGTGAGGAGGAGAAGCTCACCCTCGCGGCCCAGCGGCTGCAGGCCAAGGTCGACGCCTTCCGTACCAAGAAGGAGACGATCAAGGCCACCTACACGGCGGCCCAGGCGCAGACCCGGATCGGGGAGGCCTTCTCGGGCATCTCCGAGGAGATGGGCGATGTCGGCCTGGCGATCCAGCGGGCCGAGGACAAGACCCAGCAGCTCCAGGCCCGCGCCGGCGCGATCGACGAGCTGCTCGCCTCCGGCGCCCTGGACGACCCGACCGGCACGGCGAAGGACGACCTCACCGCCGAGCTGGACCGGATCTCCGGTGGTTCGGACGTGGAGCTGGAGCTGCAGCGCATGAAGGCCGAACTGGCCGGCGGCTCCTCCTCGCAGCAGGCCATCGAGGGCGGCCCGCAGGATGCCGCCCAGCAACAGCAGCAGGACCGGTCCCCGAACAAATTCGACAAGAACTAAGGCAGCGTCATGATCGTACGGATCATGGGGGAGGGCCAGGTACTCCTGGCCGACAGTCATCTCGCCGAGCTCAACGAGCTCGACAACGAACTGCTCGCCGAAATGGAGAGCGGCGACGGCCCCGGCTTCCGCTCCACTCTCCACGCGCTCCTCGCCAGGGTGCGCGAACTCGGCACGCCGTTGCCGGACGACTCCCTGGAGCCGTCCGAGCTGATCCTGCCGTCACCCGAGGCGACCCTCGAAGAGGTACGCGCCATGCTCCGCGACGACGGTCTGATTCCCGGCTGACTACCGGCAACTCCAGCACCCGCACCGACAGTGCCCCGCGCCCGGTCCGCCGGACGCGGGGCACAGTCGTGCGTACGCCCGTCACCCCGGCGCCCCTGCTCGGCGCAGGCCGGACGGATTTCCGCGCGACACGCCGTAACGTTGCTTGACGTGACCACCCTCGGAACCGGCGTGCTGCGCGTCCGGCACTGGCTGCGCGACCACCCGCTCGCGCCGGACGGAGCGCTCGCCCTGTGCGTGCTCACGTCCATGATCATCGGATCGTTCGCTGATCCGGGCTCGCACAACGGACCCACCTTCGGCACCCGCACGCCCGCCGCGAGCAGCGTGCTGCTGATGGTGCTGAGCGCCCTCGCCCTGGTGTGGCGCCGCCGCCATCCGATGGCGGTGCTCGTCGCCACCGGCGGACTGACGGTCGTCGAACTGGTGCTGGTGGACCCGCCCGCCCCGGTGGTGATGAGCGTGGTCATCGCCCTCTACACCATCGCCTCCCGCACCGACCGCCCCACCACCTGGCGGGCCGGGCTGCTCACGATGACCGCGCTCACCGCCGCCGCGATGCTCTTCGGGTCGGCGCCCTGGTACAGCCAGGAGAACTTCGGCGTCTTCGCCTGGACCGGAATGGCCGGCGCCGCGGGCGACGCGGTGCGCTCCAGGCGGGCGTTCGTCGACGCGATCCGGGAGCGCGCCGAACGGGCCGAGCGGACCCGCGAGGAAGAGGCCAGGCGCAGGGTGGCCGAGGAACGGCTGCGGATCGCCCGCGACCTCCACGACGTCGTCGCCCACCACATCGCCCTGGTCAACGTGCAGGCCGGGGTAGCGGCCCACGTCATGGACAAGCGCCCCGACCAGGCCAAGCAGGCGCTCGCCCACGTCCGCGAGGCGAGCCGCTCCGCGCTCAACGAACTCCGGGTCACCGTCGGGCTGCTGCGCCAGTCCGGCGACCCCGAGGCGCCGACCGAACCCGCCCCCGGCCTCGCGGTCCTGGACGAGCTGGTGAAGACCGTGCGCCGGGCCGGGCTGCCCGTCGAGGTGGCCTGCGCGGCCGACGGGAACCCGCCGCTGCCCGCCGCCGTGGACCTGGCCGCGTACCGGGTCATCCAGGAGGCGCTGACGAACGTCCGCAAGCACGCGGGTCCCGGTGCCAAGGCCGAGGTGAGCGTCGTACGGGTCGGGGCCACCGCCGAGGTCATGGTGCTCGACAACGGCCGCGGAAATCCGGACGGCAGGGACGACGGGGGCGGCCACGGCCTGCTCGGCATGCGGGAACGGGTCACGGCCCTGGGCGGCACCCTCAGCGCCGGACCCCGTTACGGCGGCGGATTCCGCGTCCATGCGATCCTGCCCGTCAAGGCCCTCCCCCAGCAGCCGGATCAACCGGACATGGCGGGCCGGACGGGGGAGAACGCATGACACCGGCCATCAAGGTCCTGCTCGCCGACGACCAGGCGCTGCTGCGCAGCGCGTTCCGGGTACTGGTCGACTCGGAGCCCGACATGACGGTGGTCGGTGAGGCCGCGGACGGTGCGCAGGCGGTGGAGCTGGCCCGCTCGACGCGTGCCGACGTGGTGCTGATGGACATCAGGATGCCCGGCACGGACGGGCTCACCGCGACCCGGATGATCAGCGCCGACCCGGATCTCGCGGACGTACGCGTGGTCATGCTCACCACCTTCGAGGTGGACGAGTACGTGGTCCAGTCGCTGCGGGCCGGCGCCTCGGGCTTCCTGGGCAAGGGGGCGGAGCCGGAGGAACTCCTCAACGCCATCCGGATCGCGGCGGGGGGCGAGGCGCTTCTCTCGCCGGCCGCGACCAAGGGGCTGATCGCCACGTTCCTCGCGCAGGGCGGCGGTTCGGCCGACGGGGGGCCGGGCGCGGCGGAGTACTCCGAGCGCCTTGCGGCCCTCACCACGCGGGAGCGCGAGGTGCTGGTCCTGGTCGCGGCCGGGCTCTCCAACGACGAGATCGCGGAGCGCCTGGTGGTCAGCCCGCTGACCGTCAAGACCCATGTGAACAGGGCGATGGCGAAGCTCGGTGCCAGGGACCGGGCCCAATTGGTGGTAATAGCCTACGAATCGGGCCTTGTCCGCCCCAGGGTGGAGTGAGGGTGCAGCCGCGGCGTACTCCAGCTGCGGTATGCGGGGGATAAGAAAGCGACCTGCGATTGACGCTTTGAGTCCCTGCGGTGGGCGATCGTATAAGTGGGCCGGGTCTGTCCCCGAGTTACCCGCCCACCTGCCGCGTAAGCCACAGAAGAGAGACCCAACCCATGTCCTGGCTGTCCAGATTCAGCCTCGCGCAAAGGGCCCTGATCGGGCTGATCTCGATCGTTGCGCTCGTGTTCGGAGCGATCGCGATCCCGCAGCTCAAGCAGCAGCTGCTGCCCACCATCGAACTCCCGATGGTGTCGGTGCTCGCCCCGTACCAGGGCGCGTCCCCCGATGTGGTCGAGAAGCAGGTCGTCGAACCGCTCGAGAACTCGATCAAAGCCGTCGACGGCGTCACCGGAATCACCTCCACCGCCAGCGAGGGCAACGCCGTCATCATGGCGTCCTTCGACTTCGGCGACGAGGGCACCAAGCAGCTCGTCGCGGACATCCAGCAGGCCGTGAACCGCGCCCGCGTCCAACTGCCCGACAGCGTCGACCCGCAGGTCATCGCCGGTTCGACGGACGACATCCCGACCGTCGTCCTCGCCGTCACCTCGGGCAAGGACCAGCAGGCCCTCGCCGACCAGCTGGACCGCACCGTCGTGCCCGCACTGGAGGACATCGACGGTGTCGGCCAGGTGTCCGTCGACGGTGTGCGGGACCTCCAGATCTCCGTCACCCCCGACGACAAGAAGCTCGCGGAAGCCGGTCTGAACGCGGGCTCGCTCTCCCAGGCACTCCAGTCCGGCGGCGCGACCGTCCCGGCCGGTTCCTTCTCCGAGTCGGGCAAGAGCCGCACCGTCCAGGTCGGCGGCGCCTTCACCTCGCTGAAGCAGATCGAGGACCTGCGGGTCATCGGCCAGGACCCGGCGACGGGCAAGCCCGGCCAGCCGGTCCGGGTCGGTGACATCGCGACGGTGAAGCAGGAGCCCGCCGCCGCGGACTCCATCACCCGTACCAACGGCAAGCCGAGCCTCGCCGTCATGGCCACGATGGACAAGGACGGCAGCGCCGTCGCCATCTCGGACGCGGTCAAGGACAAGCTCCCCGACCTGCGCAAGGACCTCGGCGCCGGCGCCGAGCTGACCGTCGTCTCCGACCAGGGGCCCGCGGTCTCCAAGGCGATCTCGGGCCTGACCACCGAGGGCGCGCTCGGCCTGGTCTTCGCGATCATCGTGATCCTGGTCTTCCTGGCCTCGCTGCGCTCGACCCTGGTCACCGCGGTCTCCATCCCGCTCTCCGTGGTCCTCGCGCTGATCGTGCTCTGGACCCGTGACCTCTCGCTCAACATGCTCACCCTGGGCGCGCTGACCATCGCGATCGGCCGGGTCGTCGACGACTCGATCGTCGTCCTGGAGAACATCAAGCGCCACCTCAGCTACGGGGAGGAGCGCCAGTCGGCGATCCTCGCCGCGGTGAAGGAAGTCGCCGGCGCGGTCACCGCCTCGACCCTCACCACGGTCGCCGTCTTCCTGCCGATCGGTCTGGTCGGCGGCATGGTCGGTGAGCTGTTCGGCTCGTTCTCGCTGACCATCACCGCGGCCCTGCTGGCCTCCCTGCTGGTCTCGCTGACGGTCGTCCCGGTGCTCTCGTTCTGGTTCCTGCGCGCCCCCAAGGGCAGCGCCGAGGACCCGGAGGCGGCCCGCCGCAAGGCCGAGGAGAAGGAAGCCCGCAGCAAGCTCCAGCGGATGTACGTCCGGGTGCTGGGCTTCGCCACCCGGCGCC
This sequence comes from Streptomyces sp. 840.1, assembly GCF_003751445.1. NCBI lineage: Bacteria > Bacillati > Actinomycetota > Actinomycetes > Kitasatosporales > Streptomycetaceae > Streptomyces > Streptomyces sp. 840.1. The sequence continues at coordinate 4,463,146 of NZ_RJUU01000001.1, forward strand.
GCATCGTCAGTGTGGTCATCGCCGTCGTCGTGCTCATCGGCACCTTCGGCATGGCTCCGCTGCTGAAGACCACCCTCTTCGACCAGGGCGAGCAGGAAGTCCTCTCGATCAACCAGGAGCTGCCCCCGGGCACCAGCCTGGCGGCCGCCGACGAGGCGTCCAAGAAGGTCGAGAAGCTCCTCGCCGCAGACAAGGGCATCAAGGCCTACCAGGTCACCGTCGGCTCATCAGGCTTCATGGCGGCCTTCGGCGGCGGCACGGGTGCCAACCAGGCCACCTACCAGGTCACGCTGAAGGACCCGGCCGAGTACGACGCCACCTCGAAGCGCCTCGACGAGGCCCTCGGCAAGCTCGACGGCGTCGGTGACACGACCATCGCGGAGGCGGGCGGCTTCGGCAGCCAGGACCTGAGCGTCGTGGTCAAGGCCGCCGACGCGGACGTCCTGGCCAAGTCCTCCGAGCAGGTGCGCAAGGCGGTGGCGGGCCTCAAGGACGTCTCCGACGTCCAGAGCGACCTGTCGCAGAGCATCCCGAGGATCTCGGTCACGGCCAACTCCAAGGCCGCCGACGCCGGCTTCAGCCAGGCCACCCTGGGCGCGGCCGTCGCCGGCGCGGTGAAGGGCACCCCCTCCGGCAAGGCGACCATGGACGACACCGAGCGCGACGTCGTCATCAAGTCCGCCCACCCGGCCGCCACGATGGCCGAACTGAAGGCCCTCCCGCTCGGCCCGGTCAAGCTCGGCACCATCGCCGACGTGAAGCTGGTCCCCGGACCGGTCTCCATGACGCGGATCGACGGCCAGCGCGCCGCGACGATCACCGCCAAGCCCGTCGGTGACGACACCGGCAGCGTCAGCACGGCCCTCCAGAAGAAGGTCGACTCGCTGAACCTCCCGGAGGGCGCCACCGCCACCATCGGCGGCGTCTCCCAGGACCAGAGCGACGCCTTCGTCAAGCTGGCCCTGGCCATGCTGGCGGCCGTCGCGATCGTCTTCATGCTGCTGGTCGCCACCTTCCGGTCGCTCATCCAGCCGCTGATCCTGCTGGTCTCCATCCCGTTCGCCGCCACCGGCGCGATCGGGCTGCTCCTCATCACCGGCACCCCGATGGGCGTCGCGGCGATGATCGGCATGCTGATGCTGATCGGCATCGTGGTGACCAACGCGATCGTGCTGATCGACCTGATCAACCAGTACCGCCAGCAGGGCATGGGCGTCGTCGAGGCGGTCATCGAGGGCGGCCGTCACCGGCTGCGCCCGATCCTGATGACGGCGCTGGCGACCATCTTCGCCCTTCTCCCGATGGCGCTCGGCGTCACCGGCGAGGGCGGCTTCATCTCGCAGCCGCTGGCCGTCGTGGTCATCGGCGGTCTGGTCACCTCGACGCTGCTGACGCTGCTCCTGGTGCCGACGCTCTACGCGATGGTGGAGCTCCGCAAGGAGCGCCGCGCGAAGAAGAAGGCCGACAAGCGCGCCGCGAAGGCGGGCGTCCCGGCCCAGGCCGAGTCCGAGTCCGACGAGGCCCGGGAGACCGAGCCCGCGAAGGCCTGACGAAACGGAGAGGGGCCCCGTCCCACGCGACTGCGTGGGACGGGGCCCCTCTCCGTTTCCTGCGGCGCCCGCTATGCACGTGGTTACTTGAGCGAGGAGACGAACGCACCCCAGGCCGAGGCCTCGACGACGATCGCGGGTCCGGCGGCGTTCTTGCTGTCGCGTACGGGGACGACGCCGGGGAAGTCGTCGCTGATCTCGATGCATTCGCCCCCGTTGGTGTTGCTGTAGCTGCTGCTGCGCCAGCGGGCGGTGCTCAGCTCGGGGGAGTGGTTCATGGTCGGTAGCCCTCCATCGCGGTCCGGATCAGTTCCGCCGACTCGGCTTGAGCCCTCGCTACTTGAGCGAGGAGACGAACGCACCCCAGGCCGAGGCCTCGACGACGATCGCGGGTCCGGCGGCGTTCTTGCTGTCGCGTACGGGGACGACGCCGGGGAAGTCGTCGCTGATCTCGATGCATTCGCCCCCGTTGGAATTGCTGTAGCTGCTGCTGCGCCAGCGGGCGGTGCTCAGCTCGGGGGAGTGGTTCATGGTCGGTAGCCCTCCATCGCGGTCCGGATCAGTTCCGCCGACTCGGCCAGTGAGGAGGAATTGGCGCGCAGCACCTCGTACTGCCGCCGCCACTTCTTCACCACGGCCGGATCCTCGTAGAGATGACCGGCCGCAATGCCTTCCTCGTACGCCACCGAAGTACCGTCGGAGAGGGCCAGCAGAGTCAGCGCGCCGCCCAGCAGCGAGTGGAGCCCCGTACTGAATGGCATCACCTGAACCTTACTGTTCGGAGTGTCCACCTGCTCCAGCAGCGAAGCCAGTTGCTCGTGCATGCAGGCCCGACTGCCCATCTGCCGCCGCAGCACGCTCTCGTCGATGATCGCCCACCGGAAGGGCGCGCTCTGCGAATGCTGCCGCTCCTGACGGGACATGCGTGCGGTGACGCGTTCCTCGACCTGTTCGCAGGTCAGGTCCTCCTGGCAGCGCAGGAACGTGCGGGCGTACTCCTCGGTCTGGAACAGGCCCGGCAGCGCCTGAGCGCCGTACTGCTCTATCACCTCGGACCGCGCCTCGAAGTCCATGTACCGCTTGTACTGGTCGGGATGGATCTCGCGCCGGGCCAGCTCGTAGAGCCCGTGGAAACGGTCGTCCGTCCCGAAGGCGACGTCCAGCCGGCTGGGGATGTCCGGTGGCGGCATCAGGTCGGCCGTCTCGATCCGGGCCAGCGTGCTCTTGCTGGAGTTCACGATCTCCGCGAGCTGTACGAGCGACAGCCCCGCCCGCTCGCGGTGGCGGCGCTGCTCGGAACCGAAGTAGTGGCGGGCGGACAGGTACGGGGTGAGGGCCTGGGGTGTGAACGTCACGGTGTGCCTTTCGTGTGTCCCGTTCCCAAGACCGGGACAGCGGCGCCCTGTTGGAGTGAGGTTTCACAGGGCGACGATTGCGGCACACACCGTAACCGTCCTCTCGTGCGGCGCACCAGAGGGCCTTCTCCGAAGGTGGCGATCGACATGATGTTCGACGCGCAGGGCCGGGCCATGCGGCTGCTCCCGTGGACCAACGAGCAGGGCGGGCCGTGCTGGCTCAGTACGGCGGACCCCGACAGCCGCGTCTCCCGGATGGCCGACGAACTCGAATCCGACCTGATCGCCTCGGCCGAGTACGTACTGGAGGAGGCCCGGGAGGTGCTGGCGGAGACCGTGGTGGGGGAGCGGGAGCTGCGGTTCGCGGGCATCCGGCTCGCCGAGTCACTCGGGGACACCCTGCGGATCGCGGAGAGCCGGGGCGGGCGGCTGGCGAACGGCGAGGGCGGTGGCCGGCGGGAGAGCTGACCGGGGCGGGGAGGGGAGCGGCCATGGGCATCAGCGCCGCAGGGCCCCGGAAGCGCCCGAAGGCGGCCCCGGGGCCTTTGCGCGGCGTGCGCTACGGCAGCGCGAGCCATCCTGCTCCGGTGCGGGCGCTACGGCAGCGCCAGCATCCGCTCTAGCGCGAGCTTGGCGTACTTCTCGGTCTCCGGGTCGACCTCGATCCGGTTGACGAGGTTGCCCTCGGCCAGCGACTCCAGCGTCCACACCAGGTGCGGCAGGTCGATCCGGTTCATCGTCGAGCAGAAGCAGACCGTCTTGTCGAGGAAGACGATCTCCTTGTCCTCTGCCGCGAACCGGTTCGCCAGGCGCCGCACCAGGTTCAGCTCGGTGCCGATGGCCCACTTGGAACCGGCCGGAGCCGCCTCCAGCGCCTTGATGATGTACTCCGTCGAGCCGACGTAGTCCGCCGCCGCCACGACCTCGTGCTTGCACTCCGGGTGCACCAGCACGTTGACGCCGGGTATCCGGGCGCGCACGTCGTTGACCGACTCGACCGAGAACCGGCCGTGCACCGAACAGTGTCCGCGCCACAGGATCATCTTCGCGTCGCGCAGCTGCTGGGCGGTCAGGCCGCCGTTCGGCTTGTGCGGGTTGTAGAGGACGCAGTCCTCCAGGGTCATCCCCATGTCCCGGACGGCGGTGTTGCGGCCCAGGTGCTGGTCGGGCAGGAACAGGACCTTCTGGCCCTGTTCGAAGGCCCACTCCAGGGCGCGCTTCGCGTTCGACGAGGTGCAGATCGTGCCGCCGTGGCGGCCGGTGAAGGCCTTGATGTCGGCGGAGGAGTTCATGTACGAGACGGGCACGACCTGATCGGCGACGCCGGCCTCGGTCAGCACGTCCCAGCACTCGGCGACCTGTTCGGCGGTGGCCATGTCGGCCATCGAGCAGCCCGCCGCCAGGTCCGGCAGCACGACCTTCTGGTCGGCGGTGGTCAGGATGTCCGCGGACTCGGCCATGAAGTGCACCCCGCAGAAGACGATGTACTCGGCCTCCGGACGCGCCGCGGCGTCGCGCGCCAGCTTGAAGGAGTCACCGGTGACGTCCGCGAACTGGATGACCTCGTCGCGCTGGTAGTGGTGGCCGAGGACGAAGACCTTCTCGCCCAGCTTCTCCTTGGCCGCGCGGGCGCGCTCCACCAGGTCAGGGTCGGACGGGGAGGGCAGGTCGCCGGGGCATTCGACGCCGCGCTCGCTCCTGGGGTCGGCGTCGCGGCCCAGCAGGAGCAGGGCGAGGGGCGACGGCTGGACGTCGAGTTCCTGGACGGGGTGGGCCGTGGTCACGTCACGCACCCTTTCTTCTCTGCGAGGAGCTTCTCTGAGAGGAGCCTTTTCGTCGAATTGACGTTATCTATCATATCCGGTTCACGTCACTTTGACGATGCCGATAGCGTCAATGTGACGCACCCGCTCGTGGGCCCGGTGTGCGAGCATGAATGGAACAGGCAAGCGCGCGGCCCGGAATGAATCCGCGGTTCCGGCGGTTGCAACGTCGGCAAGCAGACTCCGTACAACCCGGGAGAGAAGCAGATGTCCGTATCGGACGAGACCACCACCGTGAGCGACGGCATCCTCCTGTCCGACGCCGCCGCAGCCAAGGTCAAGGGCCTGCTGGAGCAGGAAGGCCGTGACGATCTGGCGCTGCGCGTCGCCGTCCAGCCCGGCGGCTGCTCGGGCCTGCGGTACCAGCTCTTCTTCGACGAGCGTTCGCTCGACGGCGATGTCGTGAAGGACTTCGGCGGCGTCAAGGTCGTCACCGACCGGATGAGCGCCCCGTACCTGGGCGGCGCCTCCGTCGACTTCGTCGACACCATCGAGAAGCAGGGCTTCACGATCGACAACCCGAACGCCACGGGCTCCTGCGCCTGCGGAGACTCCTTCAGCTAGGCGCGACAGGCACAGCGGTACGGCGGCGGCCCCGGGGAGTGAATCCCCGGGGCCGCCGCCGTACCGCTGTGTGCCCGCAGAGCGGGTCTCAGGTCACTTCTGCGGCACCGCGCCGCCCGACCCCGCGTCGACCACCTTCCGGTCGCCCAGCGGCTGGTCCAGGGTGACCGTACGGGTCAGCTCCTTGGCGATCATGATGCAGGCCTTGTCCGGGTCCGGCTTCGACTCCGCCACGTGCACCCGCACCGTGTCGCCGTCCTCCTTCGCGCTCACCTTGTACGTACTGCACGCGCCGCCCCAGAAGGTCACCGAGAGCGTCCGTCCGTCGGCGCTGTACGACTGGGCCGTGCCACCGGCCCGCGTCGTGCCGCCGCCGTCCGGGGTCTTCTCCGACGGGGCGTCCTTCGTCAGGTACGCCGGATCCACGGCGACCTGCGTGACGGTGTTGCCCGCCCCGCCCGCCGCCGGCCGGACCGTGAAGATCCAGGACGGGACGAGCAGCTGCTTCCCGTCCACGAACTGCGCCGCCAGGCCGAAGACGGCCTTGTCGACCGTCACCGTCGTCGTGGGCGGCTCGGCGCCGGTCCGCGCGCCGCAGGACTCCCCGGACGGCTTCCGGTCACCGCCCAGGGGCGCCACCGTCGCGCACCCGCCGATGTTCTTGCGGCCGTCCGACGGCTGCGCGGCGTTCAGCTGCTTCAGCGCGTCGGCCGCGCCGACCACCGGGTACTCGGCGCCCTTCTCCAGGCCCTTCAACTGCCCGCCGCCGCCGATCACCTGCCCGTCCGTGCCGACCTGGACGCCGGTCGCCCAGCCGTACGTGGGCAGCCCGTCCACCACCGTATCCGCGTTCACCACACGGGCCGAGCCCATCAGCTGGCGGGCGTCGAGGGCGGCGCCGTCCTGGCCGGCCGCCTTCAGCACGGGCACCGCCGCCGCCTTGGCGTCCTTCTCGCTCACCGGTGATCCCGAGCCGCCCGGCGCCACGTGCCCGCTCGAACAGGTCGCCTTGTGCCCGCAGTTGTCCGTGCCGCCGGAGCCGTACCGGGCGAACGTCCAGGTGCCCGGTGCCTGCTTGCCGACCCGCAGCACCGGTCCCGAGCCGTCGCCGTCGGGGCCCACCTTCCAGGAGGTGCCCTCGGCCCGCGGCGTGCCGTCGAGGCCGAGCGCCTTCGCCAGCCGGGCCACCTCGGCCGCGGAGACGGTTCCGCTCGTGCGCTGGACGGCGGCCTTCGCCGGGCCGTCCGGCAGCGCTCCGGCCGCGCGGTAGACCAGCCGTCCGCCGTGCGGATCGGGCTCGCCCGGCGCGATGCCCTTCGGTGGGGCCGACGCGCCGGGGGAGTCCGCCGCCGGACCGCCCGTCCCCTCGTCCAGGGAGAGCGGCGGGGGAGTGGTGCCGGAACCGTCCGAGGCGGTGTACTCGCCGCCGCCGTGGCCGTCCGCGGTGGCGGCCCAGTACGCGCCGCCGCCACCGGCCAGCAGTACGGCTGCCGCCACCGAGGCCACGGCGAGCGGCGAACGCCGCTGGGGGCCGGTCACGTCGTTGTCGGGTCGCTCGGTGCTCACCGGATCGCTCCTTCGCCTGCATTGGCGTCATGTGCCTGGCCGGCACATGGCCCGCCCCTCGGGTGCGGACACCGATGGGACGGGGCGCGGGAGCGCACGGTTCCCCCGTGGGGCGGCAGTTGCGGCGGGAGGGAGGTCGGGGAGGGGCCGGCGCGACGTCTGGAGCGCCGTACTCCGGCCCTGTCAGTCGCCGTACTCCGACATCGAGTCGATCAGCCTCGCCGAGGCGGGAGGCACGGTCACCCCGTGAATCCGGGACGGCTCCACAGGGGTCGCGGCGATCTTTGTGGGTACCACCCAGTGCGGAGCCATCCGTGCGCAGTCTCCGCGCAGCTCAGCCAGACCGGACTCGGACTCGGGCGGGGCGATGTTGTTCGACATATCCGCACCGTAAGCACCCCCGAGCTCAGGAGGAAAGCCCTACTATCGGGTAGTTTTTCCGCTTCGCCTGGTTGCCCGAACCGGTAGCGTTAACTGTCACGCCGACCCGGGAACGCGGACACCGTTCCCTCGACCTCCGCAGGAGCAGTCTCCCGTGCGTATCGCAGTCACCGGCTCCATCGCCACCGACCACCTCATGACCTTCCCCGGCCGATTCGCGGACCAGCTGGTCGCGGACCAGCTGCACACGGTCTCGCTCTCCTTCCTGGTCGACAACCTGGACGTGCGCCGCGGAGGTGTCGCCGCGAACATCTGCTTCGGCATGGGCCTGCTCGGCACCGCCCCGATCCTGGTCGGCGCCGCCGGCGCCGACTTCGACGAGTACCGCGCCTGGCTCGACCGCCACGGCGTCGACACCGGATCGGTGCGGATCTCCGAGGTCCTGCACACCGCCCGCTTCGTCTGCACGACCGACGCCGACCACAACCAGATCGGCTCCTTCTACACCGGCGCCATGAGCGAGGCCCGGCTGATCGAGCTGAAGGCCGTCGCCGACCGGGTGGGCGGCCTGGATCTCGTCTCCATCGGCGCCGACGACCCCGAGGGCATGCTCCGCCACACGGAGGAGTGCCGCTCCCGCGGAATCCCGTTCGCCGCGGACTTCTCGCAGCAGATCGCCCGGATGGACGGCGACGAGATCCGCATCCTGCTCGACGGGGCCACGTACCTCTTCTCCAACGAGTACGAGAAGGGGCTCATCGAGTCGAAGACCGGCTGGACCGACGAGGAGATCCTCTCCAAGGTCGGCCACCGCGTCACCACCCTCGGCGCCCAGGGCGTACGCATCGAGCGCGCCGGCGAGGAGCCGATCGAGGTCGGCTGCGCCGAGGAGAAGAGCAAGACCGACCCGACCGGCGTCGGCGACGCCTTCCGCGCCGGATTCCTCTCCGGCCTCGCCTGGGGCGTCGGCCTGGAGCGGGCCGCCCAGGTCGGCTGCATGCTCGCCACCCTGGTCATCGAGACGGTCGGCACCCAGGAGTACACCCTGCACCGCACCCACTTCATGGACCGCTTCACCAAGGCCTATGGCCACGAGGCCGCCGACGAGGTCCGCACGCACCTCGCCTAGGCGTGTTTTGAAAGTAGCGTCGTCCGCCCGGAGGGCGGGCCGGCGGCGTCCGGTGCGTGCGATCGCAAGGCGCGGACATGGTCTCGTAGCGGAGCTACCAGGGCATTTCCGCAACGCCGCGAGCGTGCGTGCCAGACGCCGCCGGGCAGACGGGACTTTCACAACACGCACTAGGAACGAGTCAGGACAGCCGGCGGACCACATAGGCCGAGCCCCGGTCCGCCGGCTCCTCACCCACGTACTCCTGCTCGCGCATCGCACACCAGGCCGGAATGTCGAGCCTGGCCGCCTCGTCGTCGGACAGGACGGTCACCGTCCCGCCCACCGGTACCCCTCCGATCACCTTTGCGAGCTCGATCACCGGAATGGGGCAGCGCCTGCCGAGCGCGTCGACGACCAGGGAGGCCGCCGGGCCGGGCGAGGGCGCGGCCGCAGCGGGCGCCCCCAGCTGCTCGCGCACCCCGGCCACCGCCCCCGGAAGCACGTCGAGGAAGCGGTCGACGTCCTCCTCGGTGGTGCCCGGCGGCAGCGACACGCGGACGTTGCCCTCCGACAGCACCCCCATCGCCCTCAGCACATGGCTCGGGGTCAGCGTGCTGCTCGTGCAGGACGAGCCCGACGACACGGAGAAGCCCGCCCGGTCCAGCTCCAGGAGCAGCGTCTCCCCGTCGACATAGAGACAGGAGAACGTGACCAGGTGCGGCAGCCGCCGTACCGGGTCACCGACGACCTCCACATCGGGCACCAGTACGGGCACCCGGCTCCGGATCCGGTCCACCAGGGCCCGCAGCCGCGCCGACTCGGCTGCCGCCTCCGCCCGCACCGCCCGCAGCGAGGCCGCCGCGGCCACGATCGCCGGAATGTCCTCGAAGCCCGCGGCTCGCCCCGACTCCCGCTCGTCGGCCGGACCCTGGACCGCGAACCGGACGCCCTTGCGCACCGCCAGCAGCCCGACCCCGGGCGGCCCGCCCCATTTGTGCGCGCTCGCCGCGAGCAGCGACCAGCCGCCCGGCACCGGTGCCAGGCCCAGCGACTGGGCGGCGTCCACCAGCAGCGGCACCCCCGCCTCCCGGCAGAGCCCGGCGACCTCGGCCACCGGCTGCTCGGTGCCGACCTCGTGGTTGGCGGACTGCAGGCAGGCCAGCGCGGTGTCCTCGCGCAGCGCCGCCGCGTACCCCTGCGGGCTCACCGCCCCCGACCGGTCCACCGGCACCTCGGTGACCGATCCGCCGCGGCCCTCGTGGTCGGCGGCCGAATGGAGCACGGACGAGTGTTCGACGGCCGACACCACCAGATGGCGGCCGACACGCCGACGCCCGGCGAGAGCCCCGGAAATTCCTGAGTGCACCGCCCGGGTGCCCGAGGAGGTGAAAGTGAGCTCGTCGGGGCGGCAGCCGACCGCCTCTGCGGCCGCCTCCCTGGCCGCGTCCAGCAGCAGCCGGGCCCGGCGCCCCTCCCGGTGGAGCCGGGCCGGATCGGCCCAGCCCTCGTCCAGCGCGGCAAGCAGCGCCTGGCGGGCGACGGGGTGGAGGGGGGCGGCGGACGCGGCGTCGAAGTAGGGCACCCGGCCACGCTAGCCGGGTCCGGGGACCGGCTCGGGACCGCCCGCCCGCAGGGGTAGGAGAGGGGGCGTCAGATGGCGGCCGGTGGCGCGGATTCCACCCCTTCGGGGAGTCGGACGGCGCGTTGGGCACCCTCCCCGCGCGACCCCAAATAGCGTCCAGTAGGGTTTGGTCCGCATAAACATCCAAACCCCTGCCCGCGTCAGGGGCGGCGACCGACAAACGAGACGGGCGCGCCGACCGTGCGGGCGAGACTCTCGGGAAGGCGCTACGTGAGTCCCAACGGCTCCGACCGCTCGTCGCGGCGCCCGATGCGGCGGAAGCTGCCGCAGGTGCTGACTGCGGGCCTGATCCTGGCGACCGCAACCGGTTGCACATACAAGGATTTCCCCCGCCTTGGTATGCCTACACCGGTAACGGAAGAGGCCCCACGGATCCTTTCCCTCTGGCAGGGCTCGTGGGCGGCAGCGCTCGCCACGGGTGTGCTGGTCTGGGGCCTGATCCTGTGGAGCGTCATCTTCCACCGGCGCAGCCGCACCAAGGTGGAGGTTCCTCCGCAGACCCGGTACAACATGCCGATCGAGGCGTTGTACACCGTGGTCCCTCTGATCATCGTCTCGGTGTTGTTCTACTTCACCGCGCGCGACGAATCGAAGATCCTCGAGCTCTCCCCGAAGCCCGCCCACACGGTCAACGTGGTCGGCTACCAGTGGAGCTGGGGTTTCAACTACATCGAGAACGTGGACGGCTCGGCCGCCACGGGCAACGAGGTCCCCAAGGAGCTCGACGCCATCCCGGACCGGTTCCGCAAGGACTTCCCCAAGGGTGCTGACGGCGTCTACGACGTCGGCGTCCCGGGAACCCGGAACCCGCAGAACGGCAACCCGGGTCCGACCCTGTGGCTGGCCAAGGGGGAGAAGGTCCGCTTCATCCTGACTTCGCGTGACGTCATCCACTCCTTCTGGGTGGTGCCGTTCCTCATGAAGCAGGACGTCATTCCGGGCCACACCAACTCCTTCGAGGTGACTCCCAACCAGGAGGGCACCTTCATGGGCAAGTGCGCCGAGCTCTGTGGCGCCGACCACTCCCGCATGCTCTTCAACGTCAAGGTCGTCTCCCCGGAGCGCTACCAGGCGCACCTCAAGGAGCTGGCGAAGAAGGGCAACACGGGCTACGTGCCGGCCGGCATCGAGCAGACTGACCCGGCCAGGAATGCGGAGACGAACAAACTGTGAGCATCCTCAACGAACCTCAGGGTGCCGCGGCAGCAGACGACTCGTACGAGGACGAGCTGCCGGTCCGGCGCAAGCAGCCGGGAAACGTCGTCATCAAGTGGATGACCACCACTGACCACAAGACGATCGGCACGATGTACCTGGTCACATCGTTCGCCTTCTTCTGCATCGGCGGTCTGCTCGCGCTCTTCATGCGCGCCGAGCTGGCCCGTCCGGGCACGCAGATCATGTCGAACGAGCAGTTCAACCAGGCGTTCACGATGCACGGCACGATCATGCTGCTGATGTTCGCGACGCCGCTGTTCGCCGGATTCGCGAACTGGATCATGCCGCTGCAGATCGGCGCGCCCGACGTGGCGTTCCCGCGGCTGAACATGTTCGCCTACTGGCTCTACCTCTTCGGCTCGATCATCGCGGTGGCCGGCTTCCTCACCCCGCAGGGTGCGGCCGACTTCGGCTGGTTCGCCTACTCCCCGCTCTCGGACGCGGTCCGTTCGCCGGGCGTCGGCGCCGATATGTGGATCATGGGTCTGGCCTTCTCCGGATTCGGCACGATCCTCGGTTCGGTCAACTTCATCACCACGATCATCTGCATGCGCGCACCCGGCATGACGATGTTCCGCATGCCGATCTTCGTCTGGAACGTCCTGCTGACCGGTGTTCTGGTCCTGCTGGCCTTCCCGGTCCTCGCCGCGGCGCTCTTCGCGCTCGAGGCGGACCGAAAATTCGGGGCGCATGTATTCGACGCGGCCAATGGCGGCGCATTGCTGTGGCAACACCTGTTCTGGTTCTTCGGGCATCCAGAGGTGTACATCATCGCTTTGCCCTTCTTCGGGATCGTCTCCGAAGTGATCCCGGTGTTCAGTCGAAAGCCGATGTTCGGATACATCGGCCTGATCGGCGCGACGATCGCCATCGCGGGTCTGTCCGTGACCGTGTGGGCCCACCACATGTACGTCACCGGCGGTGTGCTGTTGCCGTTCTTCTCGTTCATGACGTTCCTCATCGCGGTCCCGACCGGGGTGAAGTTCTTCAACTGGATCGGCACGATGTGGAAGGGCTCACTGTCCTTCGAGACACCGATGCTCTGGGCCGTCGGCTTCCTGATCACCTTCGCCTTCGGTGGTCTGACCGGCGTCATCCTCGCCTCGCCCCCGATGGACTTCCACGTCTCGGACTCGTACTTCGTGGTGGCGCACTTCCACTACGTGGTGTTCGGCACCGTCGTCTTCGCGATGTTCTCCGGATTCCACTTCTGGTGGCCGAAGTTCACCGGCAAGATGCTGGACGAGCGGCTCGGCAAGATCACCTTCTGGACGCTGTTCGTGGGCTTCCACGGCACGTTCCTGGTACAGCACTGGCTGGGCGCCGAGGGCATGCCGCGCCGCTACGCGGACTACCTCGCGGCGGACGGCTTCACCGCCCTGAACACGATCTCCACGATCTGTTCGTTCCTGCTCGGCCTGTCGATCCTGCCGTTCTTCTACAACGTCTGGAAGACGGCCAAGTACGGCAAGAAGATCGAGGTCGACGACCCGTGGGGTTACGGCCGTTCGCTGGAGTGGGCGACCTCCTGCCCGCCGCCCCGGCACAACTTCATCACCCTGCCGCGGATCCGTTCCGAATCCCCGGCGTTCGACCTGCACCACCCGGAAATCACGGCGCTGGAGCAGCTGGAGCACCACTCCGAGGGTGACAAGGCCCTCGCCGGCGGCAAGGAGGCTGGCAAGTGAAGATCCAGGGCAAGCTGTTCATCTGGCTATCGGTCTTCATCCTCGCCATGGCCGTCACGTACGGCGTGTGGTCCAAGGAGCCGGCGGGTACGACCGCGCTCGTCCTGGCCTTCGGCCTGAGCATCATGATCGGCTTCTACCTGGCCTTCACGGCCCGGCGGGTCGACGCGCTTGCGCAGGACAACAAGGAAGCCGACGTGGCGGACGAGGCCGGCGACGTGGGGTTCTTCTCCCCGCACAGCTGGCAGCCGCTCTCGCTGGCGGTCGGCGGCGCACTCGCCTTCATGGGAGTCATCTTCGGCTGGTGGCTGCTCTACTTCTCGCTCCCGGTGATCCTGGTCGGCCTGTTCGGCTGGGTCTTCGAGTACTACCGGGGCGAGAACCGCACCCAGTGACACCGCTCCACCCGTGAAACCGCTCCACCTGACGGGGGGCCCGCACTTCCACGAGAAGTGCGGGCCCCCCGTTTGCAGTCACCCCGCGCGCTGAAACGGATGAATCTTCTTAGCGTGGGTTCATGAACCACACGCCGCGCATCCGTCCCGTAGTGAGCTGCACTCTGCTGGTCGTGACCCTGGTCGCAGGGATGACCGCCTGTGGGGCGTCCGACAGTCATCCGCTCGCGGCGAAGCCGTACGACGCGGCGGATGAGATCTCCTCCAACACGCCCGACGGCGGCGAGAAGGTCGACCCGGACAAGCCCCTCGAAGTCAGCGTGGACGGTGACGACGGCCGGATCACCGACGTGACGGCCGTGGACGCCGAAGGACGCCATCTGGCGGGCGAGCTCGACGCCGACGGGCACCGCTGGCACTCCACCGCCCCGCTCGCCGCAGGCACCCGGTACACCGTCAAGGTCAGCATGGAGGACGACGACGGCGCCCCAGGCAGCCGCACGCTGTCTTTCGGGACCGCGGCGGCCAAGAGGTTCCTGAAGGTCACCTTCGGCCCTCAGGCGGGCACCTACGGCGTCGGACAGCCCATTACGGCGCAACTCAGCGCCCCGATCGCCGACAAGGCCTCCCGCGCCACCGTGGAACGCGCGCTGACCGTGCGCTCCACCCCCGCCGTGACCGGCTCCTGGTACTGGGTGGACGACAAGACGCTGCACTACCGGCCGAAGGAGTACTGGCCGGCCAAGGCCTCCATCGAGGTCAGCAGCGGCCTGACCGGCATCAAGGTGGCCAACGCGCTGTACGGGGCACCCACGAAAGCGTTGAAGATCACCACCGGCGACCGCATCGAGGCCGTCACCGACGCCTCGGAGCACTCCATGACGGTCAAGCGCAACGGCGAAGTGATCAACACCATTCCGGTGACCACGGGCAAGCCCGGCTTCTCCACCCGCAACGGCGTCAAGGTCGTGCTGGGCAAGGAGTACTACGTACGTATGCGCGGGGAGACCATCGGCATCGCGGAGGGCTCGTCCGACTCGTACGACCTGCCGGTCTACTACGCGACCCGGGTCACCTGGAGCGGCGAGTACGTGCACGCGGCGCCCTGGTCCACCGGCTCACAGGGTGTCGCCAACGTCAGCCACGGCTGCACCGGGATGAGCACCAGCGAGGCGGAGTGGTTCTACAACACCGTCCGTGAGGGTGACGTCGTCAGCGTCGTCGGCAGCGAGGGCGAGACCATGACGCCGTTCGACAACGGGTACGGCGACTGGAACCTCTCCTGGGCGAAATGGCAGAAGGGCAGCGCACTGCAGAACGACACGCCCGACCGGATGGACACGGTTCAGGCGGCGCGGCTGCGCCCCGAGGTCTGACCGGGGAGTGCGCTGCCCCCCGGAGGGACCAGCGGCAGGAGGAGGGGCCGGCAGCGGCCCCCCGGGCTCCCAGGGGCCCTCAGGCGCCCACGGAGAGCCTGCTGCGCAGCAGGGCGGCCAGGGAGTCCGCGAACCCGACCGGCTCGACCGGAAGGGTCACCGCGGCGTCCGCACGGCTCCACGTGGCCAGCCAGGCGTCCTGCGGGCGCCCCATGAGCAGCAGCACCGGCGGGCAGCGGAAGACCTCGTCCTTGATCTGCCGGCAGACGCCCATGCCGCCGGCCGGGGCCGTCTCACCGTCCAACACGCAGACGTCGACGCCTCCCTGCTCCAGGGCGTCCAGGACGGCGGGCAGGGTGGCGCACTCCAGGAACTCCACCGGCGGCACGTCCGCAGCGGGCCTGCGCCCTGCTGCCAGCCTCACCTGCTCACGGGTGTGTGCGTTGTCGCTGTAGACCAGGACCGTGGCGGTCGGCTGCATTGTTCCTCCGTGACATCCGTGTCTTCGGGGCTTTCGGGGCACTCGGTTCGTGAGGGCTGTCCGATGCGCGGATCGTACTCCGCCCGACAGCCTGTCAGCACCGGCCGGGACAGCGGATTCATGGGCCGTTCGGGGAGGACACACCCCTCTGACACACCGAACGGCACCCCCCGGAGTGAGGGCGGGATAAGCGACCGACATAATGTCGGTCGTGGCGACAGCAACGACAGTAGAAACCGGGCACGCGCACCCGTCGGTCAATCGGCCGAACCTCACCAGCGTCGGAACCATCATCTGGTTGAGTTCCGAGCTGATGTTCTTCGCGGCCCTCTTCGCGATGTACTTCACCCTGCGATCGGTGACCGGACCAGATCACTGGAAGGAAATGGCGTCGTCCCTGAACGTTCCGTTCTCGGCGACGAACACCACCATCCTGGTGCTCTCATCACTCACCTGCCAGCTCGGCGTCTTCGCCGCGGAGCGGGGCGATGTGAAGAAGCTCCGCGCCTGGTTCGTGATCACGTTCGTGATGGGTGCGATCTTCATCGGAGGCCAGATCTTCGAGTACACCGAGCTGGTGAAGAAGGACGGCCTCTCGCTGTCCTCGGATCCGTACGGCTCGGTGTTCTACCTGACCACTGGCTTCCATGGTCTGCATGTGACAGGCGGTCTGATCGCCTTCCTGTTCGTTCTGGGCAGGACATACGCAGCCAAGAGGTTCACCCATGAACAGGCGACCGCTGCCATCGTCGTGTCCTATTACTGGCACTTCGTCGATGTTGTGTGGATCGGCCTCTTTGCCACGATCTACTTGATCAAGTAACCGGGCCAGAGCCCGAACCACATCCAGCATCGACGCAGAAGATCCTGACACCGGGGTAATCCGTGAAAAAGCTCTCCGCACGACGACGCCATCCGTTGGCGGCGGTCGTCGTACTACTCCTCGCGCTTGCGGCTACCGGGGGGCTGTACGCCGCGTTTGCGCCCGCGAGTAAGGCGCAGGCCGACGAAACCGCCCAGTCCCTCGCCATCGACGAGGGCAAGAAGCTGTACTCCGTCGGTTGCGCCAGCTGCCACGGAACCGGCGGTGAGGGAACCACCGACGGTCCCCAGCTTGTCGGCGTGGGCTCCGCAGCCGTGGACTTCCAGGTCGGTACCGGCCGTATGCCCGCGCAGCAGCCGGGTGCCCAGGTACCGAAGAAGAAGGTCATTTACAACCAGGCCGAGATCGACCAGCTCGCGGCGTACGTCGCGTCGCTCGGCGCCGGCCCGATCGTCCCCACCAAGAGCCAGGTCAGCCCCGAGGGCGCCGACGTGGCCAAGGGCGGCGACCTGTTCCGTACCAACTGCGCCCAGTGCCACAACTTCACCGGCGAGGGCGGTGCCCTGACGAAGGGCAAGTTCGCTCCCAGCCTTGAGGGCGTGGACCCGAAGCACATGTACGAGGCCATGCAGACCGGGCCTCAGAGCATGCCGTCCTTCCCGGACACGACGATGCCCGAGCAGCAGAAGAAGGACATCATCGCGTACGTCCAGACCGTGAACAGCGCGCAGGCTGAGAGCCCCGGTGGCCTCAAGCTGGGCGGTCTCGGTCCGGTCAGCGAGGGTCTGTTCGGCTGGATCTTCGGGCTCGGCGCACTGATCGCAGTTGCCATCTGGGTCGCGGCCCACACCGCTAAGGCCAAGAAGTCATGAGTAGCCAAGAGATTCCAGAAGAGAACCTGCCCGCAGAGCAGGTCCCCGCGCACGGCGCGGTAGAGGGCGCGGACGACCCGTTCGCGGACCCGGGGCTGCCGGCCCACAAGCCGCGCATCCAGGACATCGACGAACGGGCCGCGGACCGGTCGGAGCGCGTGGTCGCGTTCCTGTTCACGCTGTCCATGCTGGCGACGGTCGGCTTCATCGCCTCCTACGTCATCTTCCCGGTCGACCAGATCGTCTACATCTTCCCGTTCGGTCATGTGAGCGCGCTCAACTTCTCCCTGGGTCTGACCCTGGGCGTGGCGCTCTTCACGATCGGCGCGGGCGCCGTCCACTGGGCGCGCACCCTGATGTCCGACGTCGAGGTCCCGGCCGAGCGGCACCCGATCGCGGCCGAGCCCGCGGTCAGGGCGCAGGTCCTCGCGGACTTCGCCGCCGGTGCCGAGGAGTCCGTGCTCGGCCGGCGCAAGCTGATCCGGAACACCATGTTCGGCGCGCTGGCCCTGGTGCCGCTCGCCGGTGTGGTGCTGCTGCGCGACCTCGGTCCGCTGCCGGAGAAGAAGCTGCGCTCCACCCTGTGGGCCAAGGGCAAGCAGCTCATCAACATGAACACGAACGAGCCGCTCCGTCCCGAGGACGTGGCCGTGGGTTCGCTGACCTTCGCCATGCCCGAGGGCCTGGAGGAGGACGCTCACGACTTCCAGACGCAGATCGCCAAGGCTGCGCTGATGATCATTCGCATCGAGCCGTCCAACATCAAGGACAAGCGCGAGCGCGAGTGGGCCCACGAGGGCATCGTGGCCTTCTCGAAGATCTGCACCCACGTCGGCTGCCCGATCAGCCTGTACGAGCAGCAGACGCACCACGTGCTCTGCCCGTGCCACCAGTCAACCTTCGACCTCTCCGACGGCGCCCGCGTCATCTTCGGTCCGGCCGGTCACGCTCTCCCGCAGCTGCGGATCGGCGTGAACAGCGAGGGCAACCTCGAGGCGCTCGGTGACTTCGAAGAGCCCGTCGGTCCTGCATTCTGGGAGCGCGGATGAGTACTGCGACCGATACGAAGCGCAAGGCGCCCGCCGGTGAGAAGATGGCCGACTGGGCGGACGGCCGGCTCGGGATCTACTCCCTGGCCAAGGCCAACATGCGCAAGATCTTCCCGGACCACTGGTCCTTCATGCTCGGTGAGATCTGCCTCTACAGCTTCATCATCATCATCCTCACGGGTGTGTACCTGACGCTGTTCTTCCACCCGAGCATGGCCGAGACCGTCTACCACGGTCCGTACGAGCCCATGCAGGGCATCCGGATGTCCGAGGCCTACGCCTCGACGCTGAACATCAGCTTCGACGTCCGCGGTGGTCTGCTGGTCCGGCAGATCCACCACTGGGCCGCGCTGATCTTCCTGGCCGGCATGTTCGTGCACATGATGCGCGTGTTCTTCACGGGCGCGTTCCGCAAGCCGCGTGAGATCAACTGGCTGTTCGGCTTCCTGCTGTTCGTGCTCGGTATGTTCACCGGCTTCACCGGCTACTCGCTCCCGGACGACCTGCTCTCCGGTACGGGTGTCCGCTTCACCCAGGGCGCGATCCTGTCGATGCCGATCGTCGGCACCTACATCTCGATGTTCCTGTTCGGCGGGGAGTTCCCGGGCGGCGACTTCGTCGCGCGGTTCTACTCGGTGCACATCCTGCTGCTGCCGGGCATCATGCTCGGGCTTCTGGTGGGCCACCTGATCCTGGTCTTCTACCACAAGCACACCCAGTTCGCGGGTCCCGGCCGGACCAACAAGAACGTCGTGGGCATGCCGCTGCTGCCGGTGTACATGGCCAAGGCCGGAGGCTTCTTCTTCCTGGTCTTCGGTGTCATCGCCGTCATCGCGGGCATCGCCTCGATCAACCCGATCTGGGCCATCGGCCCGTACCGCCCGGACCAGGTGTCCACCGGCGCCCAGCCCGACTGGTACATGGGCTTCGCAGAGGGTCTCGTCCGAGTGATGCCTGGCTGGGAGATCAACCTCTGGGGTCACACGCTCGTCCTGGGCGTGCTCATCCCACTGGTGCTCTTCGGGCTGATCCTGGGTGCGATCGCGATGTACCCGTTCATCGAGTCCTGGGTCACCGGGGACAAGCGCGAGCACCACATCCTGGACCGCCCGCGCAACGCCCCGACCCGTACGGCCTTCGGTGTCGCGTGGATCACGGTGTACTTCATCGGTCTGGTGGGCGGCGGTAACGACCTCTGGGCGACGCACTTCCACCTGTCGCTGAACTCGATCTCGTGGTTCGTCCGGATCTTCTTCTTCGTCGGACCGGTCATCGCGTTCGTCGCCACCAAGCGGATCTGCCTCGGCCTCCAGCGCCGGGACAGGGAGAAGGTGCTGCACGGGCGTGAGTCCGGGCTCATCAAGCGCCTGCCGCACGGTGAGTTCGTCGAGGTCCACGAGCCGCTGTCGCAGGGCCAGCTGCACACCCTCACCGCGCACGAGCAGTACGCGCCGGTCGAACTCGGCCCGCTGGTCGACGAGAACGGCGTCAAGCGCAAGGTGTCGCCGGTGGAGAAGGTGCGCGCCAGGCTCAGCAAGAGCTTCTACGGCGAGAACAACCAGATCCCCAAGGCGTCCCCCGAGGAGTACAAGGAGATCACCGAGGGCCACGGCCACCACTGATCACCTGAGCTGATCGCCACAGCGGGAGCCCCGTCCATCCATACGATGGACGGGGCTCTTCGCTGTCCCCGGCGCTCGATAGGGTGGTCGCATCCCTTTATCGGCTGTGGACCCCAGGAGCGGACCATGAACGTTGTGACCCCGGTCGGCGGCGACAGCGTGGCGGCTCGTACCTGGCCCGGCGTGCTGACCCCGCTGCTGCGCGGCGAGGACCTGAGCGCGGACGACACCGCGTGGGCGATGGACCGCATCATGAGCGGCGAGGCGACCGACGTGCAGATCGCCGGCTTCGCGGTGGCCCTGCGCGCCAAGGGCGAGACCGTCACGGAGGTGACCGGCCTGGTCCGCGCGATGTACGAGCACGCCACCACGATCCACGTGCCCGGCCGCACGGTCGACATCGTCGGCACCGGCGGCGACATGGCCAAGACGGTCAACATCTCCACCATGTCCGCGATCGTCCTGGCCGGGGCGGGCGCCAAGGTCGTCAAGCACGGCAACCGCGCCTCCTCCTCGGCCAGCGGCTCCTCGGACGTACTGGGCAAGCTCGGCGTCAACCTGGACCTGCCCCCGCAGCGCGTCGTCGAGGTGGCCGAGGAAGCGGGCATCACCTTCTGCTTCGCGGTGAAGTTCCACCCCGCCCTGCGGTACGCGGCGAAGGCCCGCGCGGAGCTGGGCGCCCCGACCACCTTCAACATCCTGGGTCCGCTCACCAACCCGGCCCAGGTGCGCTCCCAGGCCATCGGTGTCGCCGACCTGCGGATGGCGCCCATCGTCGCGGGCGTGCTCGCCGAACGCGGCAACTCGGCGCTGGTCTTCCGGGGCGACGACGGTCTGGACGAGCTGACCACCACCGCGACCTCCCGGGTCTGGGTGGCCCGCGACGGTGTGGTGCGCGAGCAGGCCTTCGACCCGCGCGACGTCGGCCTGGAGCTGGTGCCGGTGGAGGCGCTGCGCGGCGCCGACGCCTCGTACAACGCCGATGTGGCCCGTCGGCTGCTGGCCGGTGAAACGGGGCCCGTACGGGACGCCGTCCTGCTCAACGCGGCGGCGGCGCTGGTCGCGCTCGACCCGGGCGACGGCACGCTCGACGAGCAGCTCGCCGCCGGTATGGCGAAGGCCGCCGAGTCCATCGACTCCGGATCCGCGGGGCGCGCGCTGGAGAGATGGGTCGCGGCCAGCAACGCCTGAGCCCACGGCCCTGAGCCCACGGCCCTGACGCACGGAACACGGAGCGAGGCGCAGTCCAGATCATGGACTGCGCCTTGCGCGTTCTCCCACGTATGGCAAGATGCTGCGCAGGTCATGAGTGACAGCGACTACGGCCCCGGCCCGCTGTCCGGCAACCCTCCGTCCGTGGCGGGGTGCCCCGGGTGAAGACCAGGCCGTAGGCAGCGAGGTCTGCGGCAAGCGCGGACCCCTCGACGTCGCAAGGCGTCCACCCGTGGGGTCCTGGTCCTCAGGGAGCCTCTGTGAGCAAGCGAATGCGATAGGGCTTTTCGGCCCTCCTCCGCACACCCTCTTTTCTTCCTTCCGTGCTGCCGCGTACCCGCAGGCGCCGGAATTCGCCTGCCTGTTACGGGAGTTCGTCATGTCTGTCTTCACCGCTGCCGCCGACCAGTCCATTTGTACCCCGCTGCCCGTTCTGGGCAAGGATGTGACGGTTCCGCTGGTGACCGGCGGTGAGGTCACGTACGCCGCACTGGACTACGCCGCCAGCGCCCCGGCCCTGCAGCGCGTGTGGGACGACGTCGCCGCGTACGCGCCGTACTACGGCAGCGTCCACCGAGGCGCCGGCTACCTCTCGCAGCTCTCCACGGACCTCTTCGAGTCCAGCCGCGTGACCGTCGCGGAGTTCCTCGGCTGCCGCGCCGACGACCAGGTGATCTTCACCCGGTCGACCACCGACTCGCTCAACCTGCTCGCGGCGGCGGTCCCCGCCGACTGCCAGGTGTTCGTCTTCGAGACCGAGCACCACGCCTCGCTGCTGCCCTGGCGCGATGCCCGGGTGACCTACCTGAACGCCCCGCGCACCCCTGCCCAGGCCGTCGCCACGCTGGAGCGGGCCCTCGCGGACCGCGACCCCTACGGCCCCGCGCTCGTCTGCGTCACCGGAGCCTCCAACGTCACCGGTGAGCTGTGGCCCGTCAAGGAGCTCGCTGCCGCCGCGCACGCCCACGGCGCCCGGATCGTCCTCGACGCGGCCCAGCTCGCCCCGCACCACCCCGTCGACATCAGCGAGCTGGACGTCGACTGGGTCGCCTTCTCCGGCCACAAGCTGTACGCGCCCTTCGGCTCCGGCGTGCTGGCCGGCCGCTCCGACTGGCTGCGCGACGCCGAGCCCTACCTGGCCGGCGGCGGCGCCTCCCGCAAGGTCGCCCGGCGCGCCGACGGCGGGGTGGACGTCGAGTGGCACACCACCGCCGCCCGCCACGAGGCCGGTTCGCCCAACGTCATCGGCGTCTACTCCATCGCCTCCGCCTGCAAGGCGCTCACCGAGGCCGGTTTCGACAGCCTGGTCGCCCGCGAGCAGCAGCTGGTCTCCGAGGTCCGCGCCGGACTCGCGGAGGTCCCCGAGGTCAAGGTGCTCTCACTGTTCGGTGACGACGCGCCCCGGGTCGGCGTCATCTCCTTCGTGGTGGAGGGCTGGAACAGCTCGCACTTCGCCGCCGCGCTCTCGGCCGAGTACGGCATCGGGGTGCGCGACGGACTGTTCTGCGCCCACCCGCTGGTGCGCACCCTGCTCGGCAGCGACCCGCAGGACGTCGGCGAGTGCGGCGCGCCGGAGGCCGAGCCGGGCGAGCGGTCGCTCAACGCGATCCGGGTCAGCTTCGGTGCCGGTACGCCGGACGAGCACATCGAGCGCTTCGTGCGGGCCGTCAAGGAGCTGGTGAGCGAGGGCGCCCAGTGGAAGTACCGCACCGAGGACGGCCGTTGCGTCCCGGACCGGGGCACCGCCCAGCACTGAGCCGTGAAACGCGTCCGGCCGGGTACGGGGCAGCTGCCCCGTACCCGGCCGGACGCGTTCAGCCGGACAGGCCCTAGCCGTCCAGGCCGATGGCGAAGGCCGCCTCCAGGTCGTGCTGCGAGTACGTACGGAACGCCACGTGGGTGTCGGTCCCCTCGACGCCGGGGATCTTGCTGATCCGGCCGGGGATGACCTCGGCCAGATCGTCGTGCTTGGCCACCCGGACCATGGCGATCAGGTCGTACGTGCCGGTGACCGAGAAGACCTCGCTGACGCTGTCCAGCGCCGCGACGGCCTCGGCGATCTCGGGGATCCGGTCCACGCTGGTTTTGATGAGCACGATCGCGGTGATCACGGCTGGCTTTCTCCCTCGGTGGCCGTGGCTGGAGACTTCACTCTAGCCCCACGCCCATAGCGCCCCCACGCGTAGAGGAAGCCGACGGCGAAGCCGACCACATGGGCGAGATAGGCCACGCCGGGGCCGCTGCCCGCGCCCTCCGCGGCCAGCCACTGGAGCACGAACCAGAAGATCAGCACGATCCAGGCGGGGAAGCGCAGCGGCAGGAAGAGCAGGAACGGGAACACGCTGGTGACCCTGGCCCTGGGGAAGAGGTAGAGGAAGGCGCCCAGCACCGCCGAGATCGCCCCCGAGGCGCCGACGAGCGTCTGGTCGGACGTGGCGTGCGCGGCCGCGTAGGCGAGCAGGGCGAGGTAGCCGCAGCCGAGGTAGAAGAACGCGAACTCGGTGTGGCCCATCCGCTCCTCGGCCATCGCTCCGAACACGTACAGGAACAGCACGTTGCCCAGGAGATGCAGCCAGCTGCCGTGCACGAAGAGCGCGGTGAGCGGGGTGAGCAGGGCGTGCGCGGAGCCGTCCCACAGTTCGCTCGGGATCACGCCCCAGCGTTCGAAGTACCCGGCCTGGGCCGACAGCAGGGCGTCCGCGCTGCCGTACACCGGGGCGAGCCCGGAGAGCGGGCTGATCGCGAAGACCACGCAGCACAGGGCGATGAGGGCGTAGGTGACCGGCGGCCCGCCCGAGGTGGCCGCCCGCAGGAGTCTGCCGGCCGCAGCCCGCCGATCGATCATGAACAGAGCATGACGCAAGCGGAGGGAACCGGACAGAGCGCCTCGCCGTGCCGGTGGTATGCGGCGAGGCCGTAGGGTTACGACAGGACATCCGCAGTTCGACGGCGCACCGCGAAGATCCTTATGTGGCAGCACGAGGCCCGACGAAAGAGGACGCAACGATGACGACGGTTCCCCAGCCGACCGAGGCGACCCGCTGGCGCTGCACGCTCTGCGGAAACCTCACGCGATTCGACGTGACGCGCTCCTCCAAGGTCGTGGAATACGTCCATCTCGACCTGGCCGGGGAGTCGAGCGTCGAAGAACGCGAGGTGGTCAGTGAGACCATCGAGTCGGTGCGCTGCCGTTGGTGCAACGCGGTGGACCAGATCGAGCTAGTCGACAGGCCGGGTGCCGACTCCTGACGGGGCCGTGCGGACATACAGTTTGAGGTGACGGATGGTGGAGCAGCCCGCCGGCGGCGCCGCGTCGGACGACGCGGCCGACGATGCCGTGGAGATGCTCGACCGCCCGCTGCCCGAAGGTGTACGGCGCCGGGTCGTGGCGCTGGTGTCGGACGCGTTCGGCGGCCTCACGGTCACCGAACTCCCGGCTCAGCTCAGACAGTACGCCCGGTTCACGCCGACCCGGCGTGCCAAGTTCGCCGGGAACGCGATGGCGGCCGCCCTGGAGGGCGACGCCGTCTTCCGGCGGCGCATCGGTGAGCGGCTGCGGGAGACCCAGCCGGAGCTGAGTGCCGCCCTGGAGGCCGGCTCGCCGCCCGCCGCCGCCGATCCCCTGGATGTCGCCGCCGCGGCCTACGTGCTGCGCCCGGACGGCTGGGTGAAGCTCCTCGCCGCGGCGGGCGAGGAGGCCCAGCGGGCCGACGCCGAACGCGCCGACGACGAGAGCCGGCGCGAACTGGAGGGGCTGCGCGAGGAGCTGGCCCAGGCCCGCGCACAGACGAAGAGCGAGACCGAACGGCTGCGCAGCGACCTCGACGCCGCCCGCAAGGAGGCCGAGTCGCTCCAGCGCAAGCTGCGCAGCGCGGCCAACGAGGTGAAGCGCGGCGAGGCCGCGCTGCGCCGGGGCAGGGCCGAGAGCGACGCCGTACGCGCCGAGGCGGCCGCCCAGGTGTCCGCCGCCGAGAGCGAGACCCGCAGGCTGCGGTCCCGGCTCGGCGAGGCGGAGGCGTCCGTCGAAGCGGGGCGCCGGGCCGCCCGTGAGGGGCGCTCCGTCGAGGACATGCGGCTGCGGCTGCTGCTGGACACGGTGCTCGAAGCCGCCGGCGGACTGCGGCGCGAACTGGCCCTGCCGCCCTCCTCGATGCGCCCGGCGGACACCGTCGACGCGGTCGAGCCCGGCCGGATGTCGCCCAAGGACGTTGCCGCCAGAGCGCTTTCGGACACCGATCCGGCGCTGCTGGACCAACTGCTCGCGCTGCCGCAGGCACACCTCATCGTGGACGGCTACAACGTCACCAAGACCGGCTATCCGCAGCTGCCGCTGGAGAAGCAGCGGCTGCGGCTGCTGGGCGGTCTGTCGATGCTCGCCGCCCAGACGGGCGCGGAGATGACCTGCGTCTTCGACGGGGCCGAGCTGGCGGCTCCGGTGCTGCTCGCGCCGCCGCGCGGGGTGCGGGTGCTGTTCAGCCGGGCGGGCGTCACGGCGGACGAGCTCATCCGGCAGCTCGCGCGTGCCGAACCGTCGGGGAGGCCCGTCGTGGTGGTCTCCACCGACCGCGAAGTGGCCGACGGAGTGGCGAAGGCGGGCGCGAGACCCGTTGCGTCCGTCTTGCTTCTGAAGCGGCTTTCACGTGTTTGACGAAGCTTGTCGCTGATTGCCGTAAATTACGGAACGGGCCGTCAGTTCTCAGCTACACGCAGTGTGGTGTGGGTAAAGAAGTACCCGGTGTGACGAAGTTTTTCCTGCGAGGATTTGAACTGATCACAGGATGGTCACTATGGTCGGGCCTCGAACCTTCGCACGGTTGATCACCCACCCGGGGTGGCAGTGAAGGAACCGCCGATTCCGTGATTCGCACGGAGCCGGGGATTCATGTCCCCCAGCATCCCGGTAGGCGGCTCGAGGAAGAAGGAGCTCGCCTTCGTGGCGTCCCACCGTCGTCCCAGGAACCCGAGCCGCGCCCGTGTGACCGTGCTCACCGCGACCGCCGCTGCGGCCGTGGCCCTCACCTCCCAGGCCGCTCACGCCGACCCCAAGCCGACCAAGAGCGAGGTCAAGGCGAAGGTCGACAAGCTCTACCACGAGGCGGAGACGGCCACCGAGCAGTACAGCGGGGCCAAGGAGAAGCAGGAGAAGCTCGAGAAGCAGGTCGGCGCGCTGCAGGACAAGGTGGCCCGCGGTCAGGAGGAGCTCAACACGCTCCGCAGCGGCCTCGGTTCGCTCGCCGCCGCGCAGTACCGCTCCGGCGGCATCGACCCCTCGGTGCAGCTCTTCCTCGCCTCGGACCCGGACAGCTTCCTCGACCAGGCCTCGTCGCTCGACCAGCTCTCGGCCAAGCAGGCCGAGTCGCTGACGAAGATCCAGGAGAAGCAGCGGTCCCTCGCGCAGGAGCGCAAGGAGGCCCAGGACAAGCTGGCCGACCTCGCCGACGTCCGCAAGACGCTCGGTGAGAAGAAGAAGCAGCAGCAGGGCAAGCTCGCCGAGGCCCAGAAGGTGCTCAACACCCTCACCGCCGCCGAGCGCGAGAAGATGCGCGCGGACGACCAGCGCGCCAGCCGCTCCGCCGGTGACCGGGTCGACCTGGGCAGCGAGGTTCCCGCCTCCGCACGTGGCGCCGCCGCTCTCCAGGCCGCCTCCACCCAGCAGGGCAAGCCGTACGTCTCCGGCGGCACGGGCCCCAACTCGTTCGACTGCTCGGGCCTGACCCAGTGGGCCTACGCCCAGGCCGGCGTCCAGATCACCCGCACCACGTACACCCAGATCAACCAGGGCACCCAGATCGGGCGCAGCCAGTTGAAGCCGGGCGACCTGGTCTTCTTCAGCAACACCTCGCACGTGGCCCTCTACGCGGGCAACAACACCGTGCTGCACGCCCCGAAGCCGGGCGCCGTGGTCCGCTACGAGTCGATGAACACCGTCGGCAGCTACCAGACCGCCGTGCGCATCTGATCGCGCCCGAACGGGCGAATTCTCGCGCCCCGTACTGACTGCCCGCCCCGCCGGAGACCACAGGTCACCGGCGGGGCGTCGTTGTTTGCGGCACCCGTCCGCCCGGCGCGTTCTTTGTCCGCTCCGTGATCGTCCGACTACTGTCTGGCTGCCGCGCAGCTCCAGGTGTCGGTCCGCCCGTCCGGGCGGCAGGGGCTGCGCACATCTGCGTACAGCGGAAGGGAGTGCGGCGTCCTGTGGTGTCCCATCGCCGTTCCACACAGCCCGGCCTGAGCCGGAGTGCCCGAGCCACTGTCCTGTCGGCCGCGGCGGCGACCGCCGCCGCGACGCTCGGCGCGGCCACCGCGAACGCCGAACCGCAGGACACCCCGCAGAGCGCCGGGGCCCGGGTCGACCGCCTCTACGCCGAGGCCGAACGCGCCACCGAGCAGTACAACAAGGCCGGTGAGGACGTAGCGCGGCGGCGCGGTGAGGTGAGCCGGGCACAGGACCGGGCGGCCCGGGGCCAGGAACGCGTCAACGGGATGCGCAGGGAGCTCGGTTCCGCGGCCCGTGCGCAGTACCGGTCCGGCGGCATCGACCCCTCGCTCGCCCTGCTGCTCTCCTCCGACCCGGACAACTACCTCGACCGGGCCGCCGTGCTGGGCCGGGTGAACGACAGCCGGGCGAGCGCCCTGGCCGAACTCCGCAGGGCCCAGCGGGCGCTGGCCCAGACCCGGGCCGAGGCCGCGCACTCGCTCGCCGGCCTGGAGCACGACCGGGCCGCCCTCGGCCGCCACAAGCGGACCGTCGTACGCAAACTCGCCGAGGCCAGGCGGCTGCTCGGCTCGCTGCCCGGGTCCGAGCGGGCGGCCCTCGACCGGGCGTCGCGCAGCGGCCGGGACACCGAGAACGGGACGGTCGCCGGACTCCCGGCGGGCTCCGCGCGGGCGGCGGCCGCCGTCATGGCCGTCCACCGGGCGCTGGGCCGCCCGTACGTCTGGGGCGCGAACGGCCCCGCCGGATTCGACTGCTCCGGTCTGATGCAGTGGGCGTACGCGCAGGCCGGGGTCAGCCTGCCCCGCACCTCGCAGGCCCAGCGGTACGCCGGCCACATCGTGCCGCTCTCCGATGCCCGCCCCGGCGACCTGGTCGCCTACCGCGCGGACGCCAGCCATATCGGGATGTACGTGGGCAACGGCCAGGTCATCCACGCCCCCTACCCCGGCGCCCCGGTCCGGTACGACCCCGTCGGGATGATGCCCGTCTCCTCGGTGACCCGGGTCTGACCGTACTCTCGGTCATGTGGCAGATCAGGGGCGTACCGCAGGACGGGCGCGTGGTGGACGACGGCGTGCGGCGGGCGCCGTGCTCGCCGCTCTGCTGTGCGCCGCCGCCTGCTCGGCCCCGGCCGACGACCTCCCGGACACCGCGGCCGCCGATATCCGCGCCACCCTGGACCGCCGGGCCGACGCGGTGCTGCACCACGACGCCAACGCCTACGTCTCGGTCGTCGCCAAGGACGCCACCGACCTGCGGGCCGCACAGCGCAAGGAGCTCGGCCACCTCGCGGACCTGCCGATCGGTTCCTGGACGTACCGGCTGACGGACGTCTCGCCGCACGGCGCGGACCGGGCCAGCGCCGACGTGCGGCTCGGCTACCGGATCAAGGGCTACGACAGCGCGCCGGTCTCCGTGGACCGGGTGCTCGACCTCGAACGGGACCCGGCGGACGGCCGCTGGTACCTCACCGCGGACCGCCCGGCGAAGGGCGGCGGCCGGCAGCTCTGGCAGCAGGGCGACATCGACGTGGTGCGCGGCGAGCACAGCCTGGTGCTGGGTGTCGGCCGTTCCCGCGAGGAGCTGACCGGGATCGCGGACACCGCGGACCGGGCGGTGCCCGCCGTCTCCGACGCCTGGCCGGAGCGCTGGGCGGGGCGCGTGGTGGTGCTGGTCCCGGACACCGTGCAGGACATGGCGGAGCTGCTCGGCTCGCCCGCCGCGAACTACCGGGGCATAGCGGCGGTCACCACCGGCGAGACCGGCGGCTCGGGCACGGCGCCCGCCGACCGGGTCATCGTCAACCCGCAGGCGTACGCACTGCTCGGCAGCTTCGGGCAGCGCGTCGTCCTCACCCACGAGACCACCCACGTGGCCACCCGCACCCGCACCTCGTCCGCCACCCCGACCTGGCTCTCCGAGGGCTTCGCGGACTGGGCGGCCTACCGGGACGGGGACCGCACCGCCGCCGAGGTCGCGCCCGAGCTGGCGGACGCCGTCCGGCGCGGCGAGCCGCCCGCCGACCTGCCCGCCGACGACGACT
Organism: Streptomyces sp. 840.1; assembly: GCF_003751445.1. Classification (NCBI taxonomy): domain Bacteria; kingdom Bacillati; phylum Actinomycetota; class Actinomycetes; order Kitasatosporales; family Streptomycetaceae; genus Streptomyces; species Streptomyces sp. 840.1. Next base: position 4,492,135 of record NZ_RJUU01000001.1, read on the forward strand.
TCGGCTTCACCGAGGACCCGGACCGCCTCGCGAGGGCCTACGAGGGCGGCTGGCTGGCCTGTGAGCTCATCGCGGGGCACTGGGGCGAGGGGAAGCTGTTCGCCTTCTACCGGGCCGTCGGGGGGCACTCAGGGCGGGACGGGGCGGTGGAGCAGGCCCTGCACGAGGTGCTCGGCACCACCACGCAGGACTTCACGGCGCGCTGGCGGGAGTACGTGCGCGACCGGCTCGGCTGACCCGGACCCCGGGAACTCAGCCGGCGACCGCCTCCGGCGCCGGGGCGGACGCGGAGGCCTCCGGAGCCGGCCGCGTCACCGTGTCCCGCCACAGCCGCCGGCCCGCGATCAGCGTCGCGGCGACCAGCAGCCCGTTGCGCAGGAACATCAGGACCACGCCCGTCGCGTCGCTCGTCACCACATGGATGAACCCGAGCGGGAACTCCAGCTGCGTGACGCCCGTCGCCACCAGCACCAGACAGGCCGGCAGCGCCATCCGGCTCTCCCGGAAGACCAGGCAGACCGCGGCCAGGCCGACCAGCCACAGCATGTACTGCGGGCTGATCACCCGGCTCGTGGTGGTGAACAGCAGCACCGCGGTGAACGCCGCGTCCGCCGGCGTACTCACCCCGAAGGAACGCGCCTTCAGCCGCCACACCAGCAGCCAGCCGAACGCCACCACGCTCAGCCCCAGCGCGAGCGTGCTCACCAGCGGCACGTGCGGGCCGAGGAACTCCAGCGAGCCGTAGTTCAGCTCCACCCGGCCCTGCCAGCCGAACTGCCGCGCCACATGGAAGACCAGGGCGCCCAGCGACTCGACCTCGGTGCCCCGGTCGCGCTGGAAACCGAGGAAGGCCAGTGCGCCGGGCGCCGCCACCGCGCACGCCACCAGCAGCGCCGCCGCCACCCCGGCCGCCGTCGTCCACGCCAGCCGCGTCCGGCGCCCGCGAGCCGTACCGGCCAGCACCAGGGCGGGCCACACCTTCAGCAGCGCCCCGAACGCCGCCAGCGCCCCCAGCACCCGGGGACGGCGCACCCCGGCCAGCAGCGCCGCCACCGCGACGGCCGTCACCATCACGTCGTACCGGGCGTACGCGGTCGTCCCCAGCAGCGGCACCCCCGCCACCCACACCCACGCCCCGGCCGTGCGCCGGGCGGCGCCCCGGCCCGCGTACAGCAACAGGGCGAACACCAGCGCGTCGCAGAGGAAGGCCAGGACGAAGAAGGCCGACGCGTAGTCGAGGAACGGCAGCAGCGCGGGGGAGAGGATCGCGAGCGCCGCGAGCGGCGGGTACTGCCAGGTGACGTCGGACTGCGGATAGCTGCCGGAGCGCAGCACGTCGTACCAGCCGTGGTAGATCACCGACACGTCGCTCGTCACGTCCGGGCCCGGCAGCGTGATCACCTTCACGACACAGAGCAGCAGGAGGGCCCTGCTGAGGGCCCACACCACGAAGGCCGGTCGTGCGCTGCTCGAACCCGTCATGTCCCGCCCTCGTCCGTTCCGTCGGTGGTACGAGAGGACATGATGCCCGCAGCCGCTGTGCGAGAGCGACGAGGCGGGGCCGCCCGGTACTGTCGGCGGCGATGGACAAGACCCTGATCGTGACCAACGACTTCCCGCCCCGCCCCGGTGGCATCCAGGCGTTCCTGCACAACATGGCGCTCCGGCTGGACCCGGACCGGATCGTCGTCTACGCCTCCACCTGGAAGCGCGGCCCCGAGGGCGCCGAGGCCACCGCCGCCTTCGACGCCGAGCAGCCCTTCACCGTCGTCCGCGACCGTACGACGATGCTGCTGCCGACCCCGCGGGTGACCCGGCGCGCGACGCAGCTGCTGCGCACCCACGGCTGCTCGTCCGTCTGGTTCGGCGCCGCCGCCCCGCTCGGGCTGATGGCCCCGGCGCTGCGCCGGGCCGGCGCCCGCAGGCTGGTCGCCACCACGCACGGGCACGAGGCCGGCTGGGCCCAGCTGCCCGCCTCCCGGCAGCTGCTGCGCCGGATCGGGGAGTCCACGGACACGATCACCTATCTCGGTGAGTACACCCGCTCCCGGATCGCCGCCGCGCTCACTCCTGCGGCCGCGGACCGGATGGTCCAGCTGCCGCCCGGGGTGGACGAGAAGACCTTCCACCCGGACTCGGGCGGCGACGCGGTCCGGGCCAGGCTAGGGCTCACCGACCGCCCGGTCGTCGTCTGCGTGTCCCGGCTGGTGCCCCGCAAGGGCCAGGACACCCTGATCCTGGCGATGCCCGCGATCCTGGCCGAGGTGCCCGACGCCGTCCTGCTGATCGTCGGCGGCGGGCCGTACGCGGACGAGCTGCGCAAGCTGGCCGCCGAGACCGGGGTGCAGGACTCGGTGCGGTTCACCGGCCCTGTGCCCTGGGCGGAACTGCCCGCGCACTACGGGGCCGGCGACGTCTTCGCGATGCCGTGCCGCACCCGGCGCGGCGGCCTCGACGTGGAGGGCCTGGGCATCGTCTACCTGGAGGCGTCCGCGACCGGGCTGCCGGTGGTGGCGGGCGACTCGGGCGGCGCCCCGGACGCGGTGCTCGACGGCGAGACCGGCTCGGTGGTGCGCGGCGGCTCGGCCGAGGAGTCGGCGGAGCGGATCGTCGCGCTGCTCGGTGACGCGGAGCTGCGCCGGCGGATGGGGGAGCGCGGCCGGGCCTGGGTCGAGGAGAAGTGGCGCTGGGACCTGCTGGCGGAGAGGCTCAGGGCGCTGCTCTGAGCCCGCGTACGCCGGAGGGGCCCGCACCACTCCCGGTGCGGGCCCCTCCGTGGGCGTGATCGCGGATCAGCCTCGGTAGATCGACTCGACCTCGTCCGCGAAGTCCTTCGCCACCACGTTCCGCTTCAGCTTCAGCGACGGCGTGATGTGGCCCGCCTCCTCGGTGAACTGGGCGGCCAGGATGCGGAACTTGCGTACGGACTCGGCCTTGGAGACCGCGGCGTTGCCGTCGTCGATCGCCCGCTGCACCTCGGCCAGCAGCTCCGGGTCCTCACGCAGCGACAGGGCGGTCGAGCCGACCGGCTTGCCGTGCTCCTCGGCCCAGTGGCCCAGGAACTCCTCGTCCAGCGTCACCAGCGCGCCCACGAACGGGCGCCCGTCGCCGACCACCATGCACTCCGCGACCAGCGCGTGCCCGCGGATGCGGTCCTCGATGACGGCGGGAGCGACGTTCTTGCCGCCCGCCGTGACGATGATCTCCTTCTTGCGGCCGGTGATCGCGAGGTAGCCGTCCTCGTCGAGGGTGCCGATGTCACCGGTGTGGAACCAGCCGTCGGCCAGCGCCTCGGCCGTCGCCGTCTCGTTGTTCCAGTAGCCGGAGAACAGGTGCTCGCCGTGGAGCAGCACCTCGCCGTCGTCCGCGATCCTCACGACCGAGCCGGGCAGCGGCTGGCCCACCGTGCCGATCTTCTGGCGGTCCCACGGGTTGAACGCGGTGGCCGCGCACGTCTCGGTCAGGCCGTAGCCCTCCAGGACGGTGAAGCCGATGCCCCGGTAGAAGTGGCCGAGCCGCTCACCGAGCGGCGCGCCGCCGGAGATCGCGTACTCGCCGCGCCCGCCGAGCACGGCCCGCAGCTTGCTGTAGACCAGCCGGTCGAACACCTTGTGCTTGAACTTCAGGCCCACGGACGGGCCCTGCGGTGTGCCGAGCGCACGGCTGTAGGCGATCGCCGTGTTCGCGGCCCTGTCGAAGATCTTGCCCTTGCCGTCGGCCTGGGCCTTGGCGCGCGCCGAGTTGTAGACCTTTTCGAAGACGCGTGGCACCCCGAGGATCAGGGTCGGCCGGAACGAGGCCAGTTCATCGGTGAGGTTCTTGATGTCCGGTACGCAGCCGAGCTTGATCGGGGCCATCACCGAGGCGACCTCCACCAGCCGTCCGAAGACGTGCGCGGCCGGCAGGAACAGCAGCACGGAGCACTCGCCGGTACGGAAGAGGGGCTTGAGCCGCTCCACCACGTTGCCGCACTCCGCGAAGAAGCTGCGGTGCGTGAGCACACAGCCCTTGGGGCGACCCGTGGTGCCGGAGGTGTAGACGATGGTGGCCGGGTCGTCGGCCTTGGCGCTCCTGCTGCGCAGGTCCACGGTCTCCTCCGAGACCTCGGCGCCCGCGGCGGTGAGCGTGCCGACCGCGCCCTTGTCGATCTGCCAGACCTGGCGCAGCTCGGGCAGCCGGTCGCGCACGGAGGCCACGGCGTCCGCGTGGGCGTCGCTCTCCACCAGGACCGCGACGGCGCCCGAGTCACCGAGGATCCACTGGACCTGCTCGGCCGAGCTGGTCTCGTACACCGGCACGGTGACGGCGCCCGCGCTCCAGATCGCGAAGTCCAGCTGCACCCACTCGTAGCGGGTACGGGACATCAGGGCGACCCGGTCGCCGGGCTCGACACCCGCGGCGATCAGCCCCTTGGCGGCGGCTCTGACCTCGGCCAGGAACTGTGTGGCGGTGACGTCGCTCCAGACGCCCGCCACTTTGCGGCTCATCACCGCGACATCGGGATGCTGAGCGGCATTGCGGCGGATGAGATCCGTCAGGTTGCCGTCCGAGGGGACCTCGTACAGGGCCGGAAGGCTGAACTCGCGCAAGACTGCTGCTCCTCATCGGGCTCCGGTGCCACGGCTCTGTGTGACGCACCGGATGCGGTCCAAGACGGCGGGTGCTCAGTGGGGTGAGCACAACTGGACTGCCCGGACGTTACCCACCAGTACTCGGTTCCGGATAGGGGGTTCCGGCCAGATGTCTTACGCGTCACACATATCGGCCGACCTTTCGCGCACAGTAGTGCACCCGCACCGTGCCCCGGAAGTAACCGCAGGTCCGGTGGCCTCTACCCATGCGGACGCGAGGGTTCTAGGGTGATCGTCATGCGAGCAGCACCGAACAGCGCGGGGGCCGCCGCCGAGCGGCGCACCCGCATCCACGTGGTCAGTGACGTGCACGGGAACACCGAGGCGCTGGCCCGCGCCGGGGAGGGCGCCGACGCCCTGGTCTGCCTGGGCGACCTGGTGCTCTTCCTCGATTACGCCGACCACTCGCGCGGCATCTTCCCCGAACTCTTCGGCGTGGAGAACGCCGACCGCATCGTCGCGCTGCGCACCGAGCGCCGTTTCGAGGAGGCCCGGGACCTCGGCCGGGAACTGTGGGCGGGCATGGACCGGAACTCCGCGATCGTCGCCGCGGTGCGCAAGCAGTACGCCGAGATGTTCGCCGCGCTGCCCACTCCGACGTACGCCACCTACGGCAACGTCGACATCCCCGGCCTGTGGCCCGAGTACGCCGGCCCCGGAACCACCGTCCTGGACGGCGACCGCGTCGAGATCGGCGGCCGCGTCTTCGGCTTCGTCGGCGGCGGCCTGCGGACCCCGATGCGCACCCCGTACGAGATCAGCGACGAGGAGTACGCCGCCAAGATCGAGGCGGTGGGCGAGGTCGACGTGCTCTGCACCCACATCCCGCCGGACGTGCCCGAGCTGACCTACGACACCGTGGCGCGCCGGTTCGAACGCGGCAGCGGAGCCCTGCTCGCCGCCATCCGCCGCACCCGGCCCCGGTACTCGCTGTTCGGCCACGTCCACCAGCCCCTGGTCCGCCGGATGCGGATCGGCGCCACCGAGTGCGTGAACGTCGGCCACTTCGCCTCGACCGGCACCCCGTGGGCGCTGGAGTGGTGACCCGCTCCGGCCGGACACCGCGGCAGGCCCTGGGCCGAGGCGCATCGCACACGCGATAGCCTTCTGGCGGCAGGCCTCTGCCGACCGACCGGTACACCGCACTGGAGGGCCACAGCGATGGCTGAACACACCAGCTCGACGATCACGATCGAGGCGGCACCGGCCGACGTCATGGGCGTGATCGCCGACTTCGACCGCTACCCGGAATGGACCGGCGAGGTCAAGGAGGCCGAGGTGCTCGCCACCGACGACCACGGCCGCGCCGAGAAGGTCCGCCTGGTCCTCGACGCCGGAGCGATCAAGGACGACCACACCCTCGCCTACACCTGGATCGGCGACTACGAGGTCAGCTGGACCCTGGTCAAGTCCCAGATGCTGCGCGCCATCGACGGCTCCTACGCGCTGGCCCCGCTCGGCGACGGCGACCGCACCGAGGTCACCTACCGGCTGACCGTCGACGTCAAGATCCCGATGCTCGGCATGATCAAGCGCAAGGCCGAGAAGGTCATCATCGACCGCGCCCTGGCCGGACTGAAGAAGCGCGTCGAGTCCGTCCCGAAGGCCTGACCCGGTGCGTACGGTCCTGGTCACCGGCCCCGGCGGCGCCGGCCGTACCACCGTCGCGGCGGCGACCGCGCTGGCCGGCGCACGCCGGGGCGCCCGCACCCTGCTGATCTCCGCGGACGCCATACCCGGCTTCCCCTCCGCCACCGAACCCGCGCAGGTCACCGACAGCCTGTGGTCCGTACGGACCGACTCCGCAGAGCACTTCCGCGGCGAACTCCTCGCCCTTCAGGACCAGCTGTCCGCAGTACTCGGCCTGCTGGGCGGCAACCGGCTGGACGGTGAGGAACTCACCGAACTCCCCGGCAGCGACCAGCTCGCCCTCCTGCACAGCCTGCGCCGCGCCGCCCGCGGCGACTGGTCCCGGGACGGCTACGACCTCCTCGTCGTCGACCTGCCGCCGCTGCGCGAGGCCCTCGCCGTACTGGCCCTGCCCGAACAGCTGCGCCGCTACCTGCGCCGGCTGCTGCCCCAGGAACGCCAGGCCGCCCGCGCCCTGCGCCCGATGCTGGCCCAGCTGGCCGGCGTGCCGATGCCCGCCCAGTGGCTGTACGAGGCCGCGGCCCGGCGCGACGCCGAACTCGCCCAGGTCCAGGCCATCGTCGAGGACCGGGCCACCACCCTGCGCATCGTCGCGGAGCCCGGCCCGGCCGCCGAGGACGCCCTGCGCGCCGCCCGGACCGGACTCGCGCTGCAGGGGCTGCGCGTCGACGCCCTGGTGGCCAACCGGGTACTGCCCCGGCACTCCCCGGACCCCTGGTTCGCCGCGCTCTCCGCACAGCAGGACAAGTGCCTCGACCACTGGCGCGAGGAGTGGGCCGCCGAGGCCCCGCCGGTGGAGGTGCCCCACCTGGGCCGTGACCCGCAGGGCCCCGACGACCTCATCGCCCTCACCGGCGCCGACGACGCGCTCGGCGTGTCCGTGGCGGACCGGGCCCCGGGCCGCGCCGAGGACCCCTGGTGGATCGAGGAGTCCGGCGCGCCGGAGGGAGCGGCCGGAGCGGACAGCGGTGACGGCTCGCAGGCCCCACCCGCCCCGGGCGCCCCGGACGGGATACTGATCTGGTGCCTGCGGCTGCCCGGCGCGGTCAAGAAGGACCTCCAGCTGGTCCGGCGCGGCAGCGAACTCCTGCTCACCGTCGGCCCGTTCCACCGCATCGTGCCCCTGGAGTCGGCGCTGCGCCGCTGCACCGTCTCCGGCGCCGCGCTCACCGACGGTGTCCTGCGTGTCCGGTTCACACCCGACCCGGACCTGTGGCCCAGGACTGACTGAACGGCTCGCGGCCGTTCGGGTAACGTCGTAAGTACGGGTCCCGTGTGCCGGGCCGCCGGCCACCCACCTCGCAGGAGTCCGCCATGAGCGAAGCCACCGATCGTCCCGCCGACGACGACGCGTGGGCCCAGGCCTGCGCCGAGGACCTCGCCGCCGAGAAGGCCCGCCGCCGCGGCGAGTACGGTCCGCCGCCCGGCTCCGCCGCCGAGGAGCTGCGCAAGCTGATGGACGCCGTGGCCGACAAGGTCTCCTCCCTCCAGTCGCCGCTGTTCGGCATGGCGGCCCAGGGCGCGGTCCAGCAGGTCATCAGGCAGGCGAAGTCCGCGGTCGAGCCCGTCATCGAGCGCAATCCGGACGTTTTCGACCACATCGCCGCAGCGGGCGGTGAACTGCTCGCCGCCTACCGCTCGGCCGTCGAGGGTCAGGAACGCCGTTGGACCCAGGGTGCGGGGGACCCGGCGGGCACCGAAAAGAAGGCGGACGAGCCCACCGGCCCCCGGGACGAGGGGCCGGCCACCGGCGAACAGATCGACCTGGACTGACCGGCGCCGACAGGACGGGGCCCGGCCTCGGGTACGGTTGCCCCAGCGGGGCTCGACCGAAACTGAGGGATTCATGGGACTCACCATCGGCGTCGATATCGGCGGCACGAAGATCGCAGCTGGAGTGGTCGACGAAGAGGGCCACATCCTCTCGACCTTCAAGGTGCCGACCCCGCCGACGGCCGAAGGCATCGTGGACGCGATCGCGGCGGCGGTGTCCGGCGCGAGCGAGGGGCACCCGGTCGAGGCGGTCGGCATCGGCGCGGCCGGATACGTCGACGACAAGCGGGCCACGGTGCTGTTCGCACCGAACATCAACTGGCGGCACGAGCCGCTCAAGGACAAGGTCGAGCAGCGCGTCGGCCTTCCGGTGGTCGTGGAGAACGACGCCAACGCGGCGGCCTGGGGCGAATACCGCTTCGGCGCGGGCCAGGGCCACGACGATGTCATCTGCATCACGCTCGGCACCGGTCTCGGCGGCGGCATCATCATCGGCAACAAGCTGCGCCGCGGACGCTTCGGCGTGGCCGCCGAGTTCGGCCACATCCGGGTCGTCCCGGACGGTCTGCTCTGCGGCTGCGGCAGCCAGGGCTGCTGGGAGCAGTACGCCTCGGGCCGGGCACTCGTCCGGTACGCGAAGCAGCGCGCCAACGCCACCCCCGAGAACGCCACGATCCTGCTGTCGCTCGGCGACGGCACGGTCGAGGGCATCGAGGGCAAGCACATCAGCGAGGCCGCCCGCCAGGGCTGCCCCGTGGCCGTCGACTCGTTCCGCGAACTGGCCCGCTGGGCCGGCGCCGGACTGGCCGACCTCGCCTCGCTGTTCGACCCGTCCGCCTTCATCGTCGGCGGCGGCGTGTCGGACGAGGGCGAGTTGGTGCTCGACCCGATCCGCAAGTCGTTCCGGCGCTGGCTGATCGGCGGCGAGTGGCGCCCGCACGCCCAGGTCCTCGCGGCCCAACTGGGCGGCAAGGCCGGTCTGGTGGGCGCTGCGGACCTGGCCCGGCAGGGCTGACCCGGCCGGATACGGACACACCGGACGCCCGTCGCGCCCCGGGGAGCGTCCGTGAAGTGTCGTCGTCCGCCCGGAGAGCGGGCCAGGCGAAACTTCACGGACACGACCCGGGAGCGGCGGGCGTCCGTCGTATCGTGAGCGCCATGGCCATGATGTCGCTGCCAGAATCCCGTACCGAGCAGGACGGCTCGGCCGTCATCAGAGTGCTCGGCTACAACATCCGGTCGATGCGCGACGACCCCGCCGCGCTGGCCCGGGTCATCCGCGCCTGCGCACCCGATCTGGTCCTCGTCCAGGAGGCGCCGCGCTTCTTCCGCTGGCGCAAGTACGCCGCCCGGCTCGCCGCCGCCAGTGAGCTGGTGATCCTCGGCGGCGGAGCCACCGCGGCCGGACCGCTGCTGCTCTGCTCGCTGCGCGTCGCGGCGGAGCGTACCGAGGACGTCCTGCTGCCGCTCACCCCGGGGCTGCACCGCAGGGGCTTCGCCACCGCGGTCGTCCGGATCGCGGGCACCCGGATCGGTGTGCTGAGCTGCCATCTGAGTCTGCGCCGCGAGGAGCGCCTCGCCCAGGCGGAGGCGCTGCTCGGCCGGCTGGACGCGATGGGCGTGGAGCACGCCGTGGTCGGCGGTGACCTCAATGAGCCACCGGGCGGCCAGGCGTTCCGGCGGCTGGCCACCCGGCTCCAGGACTGCTGGACGGCACGGCCCAGGGGCGGTGAGCACACCTTCCCGCCGCACGACCCGCGCAAGCGGATCGACGCGCTCTTCGCGACCGGTGGCATCGAGGTGCTGGGCTGCGGCGTCCCGGCCGGGCTGCCCGGGGTGGCGGAGGACGACCTGCTGGCCGCCTCCGACCACCTGCCGGTGCTGGCCGCGCTGCGGGTGCCGGCGGTGCGGGGTGCGGGTCCTCCGCCGGGCGACGGGGCTCAGTCCTCAATCGCCGCACCGGCCAAGCCCGTCCGGTGATTGAGGACGGAACCCCGCACCAAGGACAGGGGTAACCACGCATAGGCACAGCCACCCCGCAGGAGGCCCCTCAGACCACCGCGCCGCGGCCGGGGTCGTCGCCGTCCTCGTCGTCGTGCTCCATCCGCGCCACCAGCGTCGCGAAGCCGCCCAGGAAACCGCCGACGCAGACCGTCGTCAGCCACCAGGTCATCTCCCACCGCAGCAGCACCGCGAGCAGCAGCAGGACCGGTCCGCCGATCACCGCCAGCCAGGCGAACTTGGCCGTCACATCGGCCTCCGGCAGCGGAGGCGGCTCGGGCGGCACGAAGTGGCCCTCGCCGCTGTCGTCGCCGTCGTCCGCCTCACCCGGGGCCGGCTCCGCCGGCTCGTAGTCACGCGGGCCGGCGCCGACGCCGGGGGCGAACACCACCGAGCTGCCGAGCGGCTTCTCCGGCGGCTTGGGCGGGCGCTTGCCGATGCCCTTGTCGGGGTCCAGGGCGGTCAGCGGACCGTCCTCCAGCAGGGCGACGTCCTCGATGGACCGGAACGGCCTGGCGCCCGGCGGGTCCGGCGGCTCGTCGCCGTACCCCGCGACGATCGCCTTCCAGACGGCGTCCTCGTCCACCGGGCGCTCCCCGTCGCCTGCCCGGTCCGTGCCGGGGGGCTCCGGAGGTGGTGCGCCGCCGTCATCGGGGACGGCCGCTCCCTCGGCGGGGAGCGGCTCCCGCTCCTCCTCGCTGCCCGCGCGATCCGCGTCGTGCTCAGCCACCGGACGTGCTCCCCTTCTTCCCGACGCTCGGAGCGAGGCGGCCGATGAACGAGTAGCTCTCGTCGAAGATCCGCTCCGCATCGTGGTCCAACGTCGCGACGTGGTAGCTCTGTTCCAGGAGGATCTCCTCGACGTCCCGCGACGACACCCGGCTCAGGATCCGGGCCGAGTCGGCGGGCGGCACGACGTGGTCCTGCGGGCTGTGCAGGAGCAGGAGCGGCTGGGTCACCTGGGGCAGTTCGGCGTCGACCAGCCGGAAGAACCTCCGCACCGAGTGCGCCGCGTGCAGCGGCACCCGGTCGTAGCCGACCTCCTCCGAGCCCGCCAGGGCGATGTCGCTGACCAGGCCCTTCGTCGTCGGCACCAGATGGCGGGCGACCGGCAGCGCGTGCGCGGCGAGACCGTGCACCTTGTTGGCCGGGTTGACGAGCACCAGACCCCGGACCGCGTCACCGTGCTTCGCCGCGAGCCGCAGCGCGAGGGCGCCGCCCATGGAGAGACCGAAGACGAAGACCTGCGAGCACCGCTCCAGCAGCGACCGCAGCTCCCGGTCCACCTCCGCGTACCAGTCCTGCCAGCCGGTCACCTGCATGTCCTGCCAGCGGGTGCCGTGCCCGGGGAGCAGCGGCAGCGAGACCGTGAGCCCGCGGTCCGCCAGATAGCCGGCCCAGGGGCGCAGCGACTGCGGTGAACCGGTGAATCCGTGACAGAGGAGGACGCCGACCTCTCCGCCCTCGTGGCGGAACGGCTCGGCTCCAGGAAGGACCGGCACCGGGGTCTCCTGTTCGTGAGGCTCACGGGGGAGCGAAAGGGGGAGTGCAGAGGATTACTTCACCGTACGCGACCGGACCGACACCGACCAGGGTCGTCACCGGCACGGGCCGGGTACCCCGGGCCCCGCCGGGCAGGAGCAGGGGAGGCAGGACGGGTTAGGGTCTGACCGACGGCACACAGGAGGCACCCGAGTTGATCTACGGCGCTATGAAGTTCTCCATCGGCGGGTCTCTGAAGCTCGCCTTCAGGCCGTGGGTGGAGGGCCTGGAGAACATCCCCGCGCAGGGGCCGGCGATCCTCGCGAGCAACCATCTGTCGTTCTCGGACTCCTTCTTCCTGCCCGCTGTCCTGGACCGCAGGGTCACCTTCATCGCCAAGGCCGAGTACTTCACCGCGCCGGGGGTCAAGGGCAAGCTGACCGCCGCGTTCTTCAAGGGCGTCGGCCAGCTCCCGGTGGACCGCTCCGGCGCCCGGGGGGCCGGCGAGGCGGCGATCAAGGCCGGCATCGAGGTGATCGAGAGCGGCGGCCTCTTCGGCATCTACCCCGAGGGCACCCGCTCGCCCGACGGCCGGCTCTACCGGGGCAAGCCCGGCGGGCTCGCCCGGGTGGCGCTCGCGACCGGGGCGCCGGTCATCCCCGTCGCGATGATCGACACGGAGAAGATCCAGCCGCCGGGCCAGGTGATGCCCAGGCTGATGCGCCCGGGGATCAGGATCGGCCGGCCGCTCGACTTCAGCCGCTACCACGGCATGGAGGGCGACCGCTTCATCCTGCGCTCGGTCACCGACGAGGTGATGTACGAGATCATGAGGCTCTCCGGGCAGGAGTACGTCGACATCTACGCGACCGCCGCCAAGCGGCAGCTCGCGGACGAGGCGAAGCGGCAGGCGGAGGCCGCGAAGAAGGCCGGGACCGGACGCCGGGACGAGCGGCAGGGTACGGACGAGGACCGCGGCGGCGCCTGAGCGGGCGCCGGCCGGTCCGGGGGCGGGGAGAAGTCCGGCGTGGGGGAGAAGAAGATGGTCAAGCGCGTGCGGGTCGTGCGGATGTCGGTCGAGCAGCCGCTGTGGCGTGCCCTGACCGCATACCGCATCCTGACGATGCTCTACGCGATCCTGCTCGCCGTCTTCGGACGCGACAAGTACGAACGGCCGTGGGTGGCCATCGCCTTCCTGACGGTCATGACCCTCTGGACGCTCGCCACCCTCCCGAAGGTCGCCGGCGCGGTGGCCTGCACCAAGCGCTTCCTCGGCACCGATCTGGCGCTCGCCCTGGCCGGTATCCTCCTGACCCCGCTCGCCGACTTCCAGGCCCAGCACATCGACGGCCCGACCCTGCCGTCCATCTGGACCGCGGGCTCCGTACTGGCCTTCGCGATCAAGGGCGGCTGGCGCTGGGCGGCCTTCGCCTCCACCTTCGTCGCGGTCGCCAACCTCGTCGAGCGCGCCGAACCCAGCCGCGACACCCTGCACAACGTCCTGCTGGTCTGGGTCGCCTCCATCGCGATCGGTTACGTCGTCGAGGTCGCCCGCGCCAGTGAGCGCACCCTCGCCCGCGCCCTGGAGATCGAGGCGGCCACCCGGGAACGGGAGCGCCTCGCCCGCGACATCCACGACAGCGTGCTCCAGGTCCTGGCGATGGTGCAGCGACGGGGTGCGGCGATCGGCGGCGAGGCCGCCGAGCTGGGCCGGATGGCCGGGGAGCAGGAGGTCGCCCTGCGCACCCTGGTCTCCAGCGGCCTGGTGCCGCCCACCCGGCTCTCCGAGGACGCCGCGGACGGCGCCGTGGTGCGTACCGTCGAGGCGGACGACGACGAGAGCGGCGTGCCCGGCGAGACCGATCTGCGGGCCCTGCTCGCCCCGCACGCCGGCTCCCGGGTCAGCTTCGCGGAGCCCGGCGCCCCGGTGCTGCTGGCGCCCGCGGCGGCGACGGAGCTGGCGGCCGCGGTCAGCGCGGCCCTGGACAATGTCCGGGTGCACGCGGGGGAGGACGCGCAGGCCTGGATCCTGGTCGAGGACTGGCCGGACGAGGTGATCGTCACGGTCCGGGACGACGGGCCGGGCATCCCGGAAGGACGGCTCGCCCAGGCCGAGGGCGAGGGGCGGCTCGGCGTCGCCCTGTCGATACGCGGCCGGCTGCGGGAGCTGGGCGGTACGGCCGAGCTGATCTCGGTGCCCGGACAGGGCACCGAGGTCGAATTGAAGGTTCCGAAGATCTCACGGGGGAAGGCGGGCGCGGTCCGATGAACGCAGCACACGAAGAGGGCGCCCAGCGGCGGGCGATCAGGGTGATGGTGGTCGACGACCACCCGATGTGGCGCGACGCCGTCGCCCGCGACCTCGCGGAGTCCGGCTTCGACGTGGTCGCGACCGCCGGAGACGGCCCCCAGGCGGTCCGCCGGGCCGGGGCGGTCACCCCCGACGTCCTGGTCCTGGACCTCAACCTGCCCGGGATGCCGGGCGTCCAGGTCTGCAAGGAGCTCGTCGGCTCGCACCCCGGGCTGCGGGTCCTGGTGCTCTCCGCGAGCGGCGAGCACGCCGACGTGCTGGAGGCGGTCAAGTCGGGCGCCACCGGCTATCTGCTCAAGTCAGCGAGCACCCAGGAGCTGACCGAGGCGGTCCGCTCCACCGCGGCCGGCGACCCGGTCTTCACCCCCGGCCTGGCCGGACTCGTACTCGGTGAGTACCGAAGGCTGGCCTCCGAGCCCGCGCCGGCCGCCTCCGACGAACCCAAGGCCCCGGAGCTCACCGACCGGGAGACCGAGGTGCTGCGGCTGGTCGCCAAGGGACTCTCGTACAAGCAGATCGCGGAGCGGCTGGTCATCTCGCACCGCACCGTCCAGAACCATGTGCAGAACACCCTGGGCAAGCTCCAGTTGCACAACAGGGTGGAGCTGGTGCGGTACGCGATCGAGCGCGGCCTCGACGACGTCTGAGATCAATTCCCGTGCATTGCACGGGAATTGACCATCCGACCCATCCCGAAGTGACCTGGATCACCCTTAGCGTGGTGATGAATGGGCTCACTTCGGCGAAGGGATGCTTCCATGCGGGTCGGAGTACTGACCGGGGGCGGCGACTGCCCCGGGCTCAACGCGGTCATCCGTGCCGTCGTCCGCAAGGGCGTGCAGGAGTACGACTACGACTTCATCGGATTCCGGGACGGCTGGCGCGGGCCGCTGGAGGGGGTGACGGTCCCGCTCTCCATCCCGGCGGTGCGCGGCATCCTGCCGCGCGGCGGCACCATCCTCGGCTCCTCGCGCACCAACCCGCTCAAGGCGGAGCACGGCGTCCGCCGGATCCGGGACAACCTCGACCGGCACGGGGTCGACGCACTCGTCACCATCGGCGGCGAGGACACCCTCGGAGTGGCGGCGACCCTGTCCGAGGAGTACGGCATCCACTGCGTCGGCGTACCCAAGACCATCGACAACGACCTGTCCGCCACCGACTACACCTTCGGATTCGACACCGCCGTCAACATCGCCACCGAGGCCATCGACCGGCTGCACACCACGGCCGAGTCCCATATGCGCGTCCTCGTCGTCGAGGTGATGGGCCGCCACGCCGGCTGGATCGCGCTCCACTCGGGACTGGCAGGCGGCGCCAACGTCATCCTCGTCCCGGAACAGCGCTTCGACGTCGACCGGGTCTGCGCCTGGGTCGCCTCCCGGTTCCGGGCGAGCTACGCCCCGATCGTGGTGGTCGCCGAGGGAGCCATGCCCGCGCAGGGCGAGATGGTCCTCAAGGACGGCTCGCAGGACTCCTTCGGCCATGTCCGGCTCTCCGGAGTCGGTGAGTGGCTGGCCAAGGAGATCGAGCGCCGCACCGGCAAGGAGGCCAGGACCACGGTCCTGGGCCACGTCCAGCGCGGCGGCACCCCCAGCGCCTTCGACCGCTGGCTCGCCACCCGGTTCGGGCTGCACGCCATCGACGCCGTGCACGACGGCGACTTCGGGAAGATGGTCGCCCTGAACGGCACGGACATCGTGCGGGTGCCGATCGCGGAGGCGACCGCCCGCCTCAAGACGGTCGACCCGGCGCTCTACGCGGAGGCGGAGGTCTTCTTCGGCTGAGCCGCCGCGTCCGGCCGGGCGGCGGCCCGGGGAGCCCGGCCTTATATTCGCGATGACCGGACCGGGTCCGGACCCGCGCCCCCGGCGCGATGACCGGACCCGGCAGCCCGCCCGCACCAGTCACGGGAGACGTCGTGGAAATCCTGGCCTTCGGTGTGCAGTCCGACGAGAAGCCGCTGATCGAGAAAGCCTTCGCCGGGAAGCACGAGGTCCGCTGCCTGGACGTCTTCCTGAACCGGGACACCGCACCCATCGCCGCCGGCTACGAGGTCATCTCCACCAGCGTCAACGCCGACCTGGGCAGCGGTGTGCTGCAGACCCTCGCGGCCGGCGGCACCCAGATGATCGCCCAGCGCTCCACCGGCTTCAACAACATCGACCTGGACGTCGCCGAACGCCTGGCCATGCGGGTGGCCCGGGTCTCCTACTACTCCCCGTACTCCGTCGCCGAATTCGCCTGGGCCCTCGCCATGGCGGTCAACCGCCGCGTCATCCGGGCCGCGAGCCGCACCCGCGACTTCGACTTCCGTCTCGACGGGCTGCTCGGCCGGGACATGCACGGCCGCACGGCCGGTGTCATCGGCACCGGCAAGATCGGTGAGGCCTTCACCCGTATCGCCCATGGCTTCGGCATGAATCTGCTGGGCTGGGACGTCGCGGAGAACCCGGCCTGCACCGGGCTCGGCATGCGGTACGTCGACAAGGAGCAGCTCCTGGCCGAGTCCGACCTGATCAGCCTGCACGTCCCGCTGCTTCCCTCGACCCACCACGTCATCGGCAGGGACGCCCTGGCCCGTATGAAGGACGACGCGATCCTGATCAACTCCAGCCGGGGCGGACTCGTCGACACCCACGCCCTGGTCGGGGAGTTGCGGGCCGGCCGGTTCCTCGGCGTCGGGCTCGACGTGTACGAGGCCGAGGCCGGGCTCTTCTTCCTGGACAAGTCCCTGGAGGGCGTCGACGACGACACCCTGGCCCGGCTGGTCACCTTCCCCAACGTCATCGTCACCTCGCACCAGGCGTACTACACCGAGGACGCGGTGGGCCAGATCATCGAGGCCACCGTCCAGAACGTCGACGACTACCTGGCCCGCCGCCACGGCGACAGCGTCCTGGTCCCGGCGGCGCCCGGGTCCTGACCACGGCGGACCCGGGCAGCCTCTCAGCCGCGCACCGGCAGCCCCGCCAGCAGCTCGCCCACGATCGTCGCGCCGCGCAGCGTCAGCACCGACTCCGGGTGGAACTGCACCGAGGCGAAGCCGTCCCCGCGCAGCGCGTGCAGCTCCCCGGTCGCCCCGTCCACGCTCGCCTCGATGCCGTGCGCCGCCAGCTCGGTGACCGCGGCCTCGTCGCAGCGCGCGGTGAAGCTGTTGTAGAAGCCGACGGTCTCCGGGCGGCCGAACAGATCGATCCGGGTCTGCGCACCCTGGTACGGCACCGCCTTGCGGACGATGTCGAGCCCCAGTTCCGCCGCGATCAGCTCATGGCCCAGGCACACCCCCAGCAGCCCGTGCCGGTGGTCCCGGACCAGCTCCGCGGCCAGCGCCCGCAGCAGCCGCATCTTCGGATCGTCCCGGTCGCCCGGATTCCCCGGCCCCGGGCCCAGCACCACGGGCCCCTCGTGCGCCCGCACGGTCTCGCGCAGCCCCGGCTCGTCGTAGCGGCGCACCGACACATCGAGCCCCGACGCCCGCAGCACGTGCCCCAGCATCGCGGTGAACGTGTCCTCGCCGTCGATCACCAGGGCGTGGCCGGACAGGGCGTCGGTGCGCTCCTGCATCCGCAGCCAGAACGGCGCGAGCCCGTCCCGCCGGGCGTCCAGCGCCGCCCGCACCCGGGGGTCGGCGGCCAGCCGGGGCCGGGCGCCCTCGGCCCTCGGCCGTCCCGGCCGCACCCCCAGCGCGGTCAGCACGCCGGCCGCCTTGGCGTGGGTCTCCGCCACCTCGCTCTCCGGGTCGGAGTGCCGCACCAGCGTCGCCCCGACCGGGACCCGCAGCTCACCTTCGGGCGAGATGTCGGCGGTCCGGATCAGGATCGGCGAGTCCAGGGTCTGCGCCCCGTCCGGGCCCTGCCGCAGCAGCGCCAGCGCGCCCGCGTAGTAGCCGCGCCCGCCGGACTCGTACCGCTCGATGACCCGGCAGGCGTTCTGCACCGGGGAGCCGGTGACCGTCGCCGCGAACATGGTCTCCTTCAGCACCTCGCGCACGTCCAGCGAGGAGCGCCCGCGCAACTCGTACTCCGTGTGCGCGAGATGGGCCATCTCCTTGAGCCGGGGGCCGATCACGACGCCGCCCATGTCGCCGACGGTGCACATCATCTTGAGTTCCTCGTCGACCACCATGGAGAGCTCCTCGGTCTCCTTGCGGTCCCCGAGGAACGCCAGCAGGTTCTCGGCGGTCGGCCCTTCGGCGGGGTAGCGGTAGGTGCCGCTGATCGGGTTCATCACGACCGTCCCGCCGGACATCCGCACATGCACCTCGGGGCTGGCCCCGACCAGTGTCCTGGTCCCGGTGTGCACGACGAACGTCCAGTACGCGCCCCGCTCACCGGCCAGCAGCCGCCGGAACAGCGCCAGCGCGTCCGCCCGCCCGAACCCGGGGATCTCGCCCCGGAAGGTCCGCCGGATCACGAAGTTCGCGCCTTCGCCCCGGCCGATCTCGTCCTCGATGACCCGCCGGACGGTCCCGGCGTACTCCTCGTCCGCGACGTCGAACGCCCCGTCCATGACCCGCACCTCGTGCGTGGGGAGCAGTTCCAGCGCCTCGTCGAGCGGCAGCGCGTACGTCTCGTCCGCGACCAGTACGGACAGCGGCGTCCCGTCGTCCCGCACGTCGAAGCCGCGCTCGGCGATCTGCCGGAACGGCACCAGGGCGAGCGAGGGCCGCTCACCGACCGGGAGGTCCGCCAGCCGGTCCACCTCCCGCACCTCACCGATCAGCACCTCTACGGTGTCGTGGTCATGGCCGGGGGTGCGCCTGCGGAGCAGCGCGAACGGCGGGCAGTCCTCGCCCAGGAGTCGCTGGACGATCGTGTGCGGTGCCGGGTGGGGGTTCAGGTGCGGTGTCATGCCGGGGTTCCTTCCAGTGGAATCAGCTGGGAGGAACGGCCCCGTGAAAACGGAAAAGGCCGCCCCTCGGGCGGCCTCTGCGTCTTTCGGTGTACGCGCAGTCAGTGGGCCGCCGGATGAGCGGTCCACCACCAATTACGGGTCGAGTGCGCGAACATGGCTGAACCATAACCCACGATCGGCCACCAGGAGGCCCGCCCCACCCGAAGGATGGAACGGGCCCCGGACGGAGCGGGCCCCGGGCCGGCCGGGATCAGAACAGTGAGTTGTAGATCTGCCAGCCCGTGCCGGCCTTCGCCCTGGCGGAGAAGGGCTTGGCCGCGCTGCCGGTGCCCTTGAGGTACCAGAGTTCGCCCGATCCGTTCACCCCGACCAGATCCCCGATGCCGTCCCGGTTCAGGTCGCTCGGGCCCAGCATCAGCTTGTACGAGCCCCAGCCGGAACCGACCTGGACCCGCTTGGCGTACGGCGCGGTGGCGCTGCCGGTGCCCGTGTAGATCCAGAGCACTCCGGCCTTGTCGCGCGCCACGAAGTCGGCCCTGCCGTCACCGTTCAGGTCGCCGGTGGAGACGACGGCGTCGTAGATCTGCCAGCCGGTGCCGATCCGCGCCCTGGGGGCGAAGGGCTTCGCCGGGTCACCCGTCCCCCTGTAGAAATAGATCACCCCGGAGGCGTTGCGGGCGATCAGGTCGGGCTTGCCGTCCCGGTCCAGGTCGCGCATGCCCCAGATGCCGTTGTACTGGTTCCAGCCGGTGCCGATCCTGAGCCGTGCCCGGTACGGCTTGTCCGGGTTGCCGCTGCCGCGGTAGTACCAGAGCACGCCGTCCTTGTCGCGGGCCACGAGGTCGCCCGTGCCGTCCGCGCGCATCGCGGTCATCGCCGTGACGGCGGTGTAGTTCTGCCAGCCGTAGCCCATCCGGTAGCGCTTGTAGTACGGGGACGCGGCGCTGCCGGTGCCCTGGTACTGCCAGACGTCGCCCGCGCTGTCCCGGCCGATCATGTTGTAGCGGTCCGTCCCGGAATCCGGGACGGTGCTGCTCGCCTGCTGGACGTCGCTCGCCTTCACCCAGCCGATGCGGTGGTTGAACCGGATCGGGTAGAAGAGGTTCGTGCGCCCCTTCACCAGGGTGCGGTCGTTGTCGGCCGTGCCGGCGAACGTGCCCGCGAACCAGTAGTCACCGGCCTGCGCCGGACCGGCCTGGGGATAGGCCTGGCCCGCCGGGACGGTGTACTTCGACAGCGGCTCGCTGTTCTTCCCCTGGACCGGGACGCCGGTGCCCGTGTAGGCGCCGTCCTCCGGGTAGGCACGCCCGTACACCGGGATGGACGTCGCGCCGGCCCTGGGCTTCAGCACCGGCTGGGCGGTCTCGGCCACCGCCTTGGTGAACTGGCCGCCCGGGTTCTGGAACCAGGCCTTCCTCCCGCCGTACCAGATGGCCGTCCAGTCGCCGTTGGCCTCCGCGACGACGTACCTGCCGCCGGCGACGACCTTGTTGCCCCAGTTCGGGCCGTCGGTGGCCTTCACGTTCGGCATGTACGGGTCGGTGATCATCGCCGACGCCGTGGAGGCCGAGGTGTAGAGGTAGCCGAAGTTCGCCGGCTGCTTGGCCACGGCGGCGCCGTCGTACGTCAGCGCCGGCTGGTTGGCCGTGGTGAACGGCGGCACCACCCTGACGACCTGGCCGGCCTTGACCGGACCGCCCGCGCCGCTCGCCCCGGTCGGGGCGCCGATCAGGGACATGTAGTGGTTCCAGTCCCAGAAGGGGCCGGGGTCCCAGTGCTGGGTCGCGACGTTGGCGTCCAGCGGGCCCGGCACCTCGTCGTGGCCGATGATGTGCTCACGGTCGAGCGGGATGGCGAACCGGGCGGCGAGGTACTTCACGAGCGCCGCGGAGGACTCGTACTGCGGCTCGGTGTACCAGCTGCCCGACTTGATCGCGTAGCCCTCGTGCTCGATGCCCACCGAGTGCATGTTCACGGTCTTGTTCGCCGCGTGCCACGCCTCGTTCCTGGTCTCGACCATCTGGGTGACCAGGCCGTCCTTGGCCCGGATCAGATAGTGCGCGCTCGCGTAGGACGCCGGGTTCTGGAAGGTGGCCAGCGAACCCTCGTACCCGCCCTCCGTGTCGTGGATGACGATGGAGCGGATGTCCTCGCCGCTCGCCGGACGGTTCGCGACGTTGTAGTTGCCGAAGTCGTCCGGGGTGGAGCTGTTCTGCTTGTACCCGGCGGGCTTGAAGCCGCAGTTCAGCCCGGACGGACACTCCGGCGCCGGGGCGGCGGTGGTGCTCGCGTTCGTCGCCGCCGGCATGTCCGCAGGCTTGACCGGAACCACCGACGGGTCGGCGGGCAGCGACAGCTGCTGGCCGTCCGCCGTCAGCCGGCTCTCACCGCTCCTGACCGAGTCGAAGACCCGGTCGGCGAAGAGCGTGGCGCCCTTGGTGTCCGCCGCCTGGCTGTAGCGCGCCACGGCCGGGTACCACGCGCCGGCGTCGTCGGGCAGCGAATCGGTGGCCTCGCGCTGGTACTTCGCGAGCAGCGCCGCGCCCGCGCGGATGGACTGCGCCGGGTCCTCCTGCACCGCGCCGGCCGGTCTGCCGATGAGCTTCGCGGCCGCGTCCAGCGTGTGCAGTTCGGCCGCGCCCGTGTCCACCCGCTTCGGCAGGGTGCGCAGCGCGCGGGCGGCGTCGAAGTGCTTCGTCACCGCCGGGTCGCCGCTCATGTTGAGGTGCGCGAGCCGCTCGGCGTCCGTCGGCTGCTCGACGTCGTCCGCGGTGACCCGGGTGAGCCCCATCACGTTGTACGCGCCGCTCGTGCTCGGCTCGCCGTCGTGGCTCTCCCACAGGGTCTGGCGGTAGGAGACCGCCATCAGCACGCTCTGCGGTACGTCGAACTCGCGCGCCGCGTCGCTGAACCGGGCCTGCAGCGCGGTGGCCGCGACCGGGGCGGCCTTGCCGTCGGCCGCCACCGGGTCCTGGGACGCCATGGCGACGGTCGTGACCGCGGCGGTCGCCACGACCGCCGCCCCCACCCCGCAGAACACTCGCCGCTTCCTGAGATCTTTGCGATGGTTCCGCTTCAAAACCCCACCCCTGTGGTCGAATGCGCCAAATCCGAAAGTCGAGACGCTAGCAGCCACCGGCTGTGTCCCGCGTCACTGGCGCGCAACGTCATCCGTCTCAGACCCTGAGCACCAGAAAAAGGAGTCGACACGACCCCGTAATGTGGGACCCGTGACCGTGAACGCCAATACCTCCGTCGCCGGTGGCAACACCTGGCGAGACCTTCCCGCGGCGCAGCAGCCCGAGTACCCCGACTCCGAGGCGCTGCGCGATGTACTCGCGGACCTCGCGTCGTATCCGCCGCTCGTCTTCGCCGGCGAGTGCGACCAGCTGCGCGCCCGCATGGGAGCCGTCGCCAAGGGCGAGGCGTTCCTGCTTCAGGGCGGTGACTGCGCCGAGGCCTTCGACGCCGTGTCGGCCGAGCACATCCGCGCCAAGCTGAAGACGCTGCTCCAGATGAGCGCCGTCCTCACCTACGCGGCCTCCGTGCCCGTCGTCAAGGTGGGCCGGATCGCCGGCCAGTACTCCAAGCCCCGCTCCAAGTCGACCGAGACCCGCGACGGCGTGACCCTGCCGACCTACCGCGGTGACTCCGTCAACGGCTTCGCCTTCACCGAGGCCGAGCGCGTTCCGGACCCGGACCGGCTGAAGCAGATGTACCACGCGTCCGCTTCCACGCTGAACCTCGTCCGCGCCTTCACCACCGGCGGTTACGCCGACCTGCGCCAGGTGCACGCCTGGAACCAGGACTTCGTGAAGTCGTCCCCGTCCGGCCAGCGCTACGAGGCACTGGCCCGCGAGATCGACAACGCGCTGAACTTCATGAAGGCGTGCGGCACGGACCCGGCCGAGTTCAAGGCCGTCGAGTTCTACGCCTCGCACGAGGGCCTGCTGCTGGACTACGAGTCGGCGCTGACCCGCACCGACTCGCGCACCGGCGAGCTGTACGACACCTCGGGCCACATGGTGTGGATCGGTGAGCGCACCCGCCAGATGGACGGCGCGCACATCGAGTTCGCCTCGAAGATCCGCAACCCCATCGGCATCAAGCTCGGGCCGACGACCACCGTCGACGAGGCGCTCGGCTACATCGACCGCCTGGACCCCGAGCGCGAGCCCGGCCGGCTGACCTTCATCGTCCGGATGGGCGCCGACAAGGTCCGCGACAAGCTGCCCGAGCTGGTCGAGAAGGTCACC
The DNA here is from genome assembly GCF_003751445.1 of Streptomyces sp. 840.1. NCBI lineage: Bacteria > Bacillati > Actinomycetota > Actinomycetes > Kitasatosporales > Streptomycetaceae > Streptomyces > Streptomyces sp. 840.1. The sequence goes on from NZ_RJUU01000001.1 coordinate 4,515,096, forward strand.
GCCTCCGGCGCGACCGTCGCCTGGGTCACCGACCCGATGCACGGCAACACCTTCGAGGCCGCGTCCGGTCACAAGACCCGCCGCTTCGATGACGTCCTGGACGAGGTCAAGGGCTTCTTCGAGGTGCACAAGGGCCTCGGCACCCACCCGGGCGGCATCCACGTCGAGCTCACCGGCGACGATGTCACCGAGTGCGTCGGCGGCGGCCACGAGATCTTCGTGGACGATCTGCACCAGCGCTACGAGACGGCCTGCGACCCGCGGCTCAACCGCAGCCAGTCGCTGGACCTCGCGTTCCTGGTCGCCGAGATGTACCGGGACCAGTAGGCATCACCACCGGTAGCGCGGCTACGACTGTGGGGCACGGATCGATGTGATCCGTGCCCCACAGGGCGTTCCGGGGCTTTTACCCACCTTGAGTGGCGGGTAAGGTTAGGTTAGCCTCACCGATTAACGGGGCGGCTGCCACGACCTGTCCCGCCGGGAGGTGAAACCGCATGTACGTCTGCTCGTGTTTCGGCGTTACGGAGCAGCAGGTCAAGAAGCATGCGGAAGCCGGCGCCTGCACGCCCCGCCAGATAGCCTCCGCCTGCAAGGCGGGCACCGACTGCGGCGGCTGTGTGCGCACCATCCAGGCGATGCTCGGCCGCGGCGCCTGCCCGCGCCGCGAACTGCTCGACCAGAAGCAGCCGGCCGGTGCCGTCGAGCGTCTCGACGCGGGCACCGCTCCGGCTCCTGTGGCCGGTTTCCCCGAAGCCGCCTGAGCCCGGCCGGGCGCGGGCACCGGAACATGCGGGCCGGTCAGCTGTCCGGCTGCTCGATCAGCTGCGCGATGTAGAGCGGCTCGCCGAGCTTCTCGACCAGTTCCAGCTGGGTGTCGAGATAGTCGATGTGGTGTTCCTCGTCGGCCAGGATCGACTCGAAGATGTTCGCGGACGTGATGTCGCCCTTGGCGCGCATCAGCTCGATGCCCCGCTTGAGGCGGTCGATCGCCTCCACCTCGACCTGGCGGTCCGCCTGGAACATCTCGGTGACCGTCTGACCCACGCGGACGTGGAAGAGCCGTTGGTAGTTCGGCAGTCCGTCGAGGAACAGAATCCGGTCGGTCAGGATCTCGGCGTGCTTCATCTCGTCGAACGACTCGGAGCGGGTGTACTTCGCGAGCTTCGTCCAGCCGAAGTTTTCCTGCATCTTCGCATGCAGGAAATACTGATTGATGGCAGTCAATTCGGCGGTCAGCTGCTCGTTCAGGAACTCGAGGACCTCGGGGTCGCCCTGCATCGCAGAGACTCCTTCCAACCGGTGAACTGGGCAAGTTGGCCGCATCTTCGCATCGCACCCGGTGGCCGTCCAGTAAGTACACGCTTAGTAAGGCTTGCCCGAATCGTCTCTGCGCTGGTCATGACCACCCCTGCCTGTCTGTCACCATGGAGTCATGGGTCAGCCGGAAAGCCGGGAGAACCGCGCATCAGAGCAGTCCGAGCTTCCGCCGGGACAGCGACTGCAGCGCGGCTGGCCGGTTACCCATTACGGGCCGGTGCCGAAGTTCAAACCCGACCGCTGGGAATTCCGCGTTTTCGGGGCCACCGCCGATGGTGACAAGCACTGCTGGGACCATCAGGAATTCTCGGCGCTGCCGTTCTCCTCGGTCGTCGCCGACCTGCACTGCGTGACGAAATTCAGCATGCTCGGCGCCGAGTGGGGCGGGGTGCTCGTCCGCGACGTCGTCGCACTCGCGCCGCCCGCACCCCATGTCACCCATGTGATGGTCTGGGCCGAATACGGATTCAGCTCGAACCTCAGGATCGACGACTTCATGGCCGAGCGGGCCCTCTTCGCCACCCATAAGGATGGCGAGCTGCTCACCGCCGAGCACGGCTTCCCGCTCCGGCTCGTCGTTCCGCAGCTGTACGCCTGGAAGGGCCCCAAATGGGTCCGGGGCATCGAGTACATGACGGCCGACCGCCGCGGCTTCTGGGAGGAGCGCGGCTACCACAACATCGGCGATCCGTGGCGGGAGCAGCGCTACTCCTACCAGGAGGAGCCCGGGGACGGCCCGGAGCTCTGAGGCTCCGGAGCTCTGAGACCCCCGGGCCCCCGGGGGCCCCGGCCCTGCTCAGTGGTGGTACTGGTGCACCACCGCGTGCCCCTTGCCCCGGCCGATCATCCACTTGTTGACCGGTGTGGTGACGACGAAGGCCACGGCGAGCGAGAGTGCGAGTGTCCCCCAGAACAACGCGTCCGCGAGGGTCGCGTCCATGGCGCCGGGCCACAGGGCGATCAGCCCGTTGTCGATCAGCTCCATCACCGCGATGGAGAGGGTGTCGGCGGCGAGGGCGACGCGGAACGCCGTGCGGAAGCCGACGCCGGCCTTCCGGATGGAGCGCAGCGTCAGCGTGTAGCCGAAGAAGAAGGCCAGCGCGATCGCCGCGAGCATCGTCGCCGTGTTGCCCCAGCCGAGCGCCGTGCCGATCACCATGCCGAGCACCTCACCGATGGCGCATCCGGTGAGGCAGTGCAGGGTGGCCCGAGCCGCCGTCCGCCACCCGACGGCACCGGGAGAATGGCCGGAGTGGCTCATGTGCTCGGCGTGGCCTGTGCGGGCTGCGTGCCCTGCGCGGGCTGTGGGCTCCGTGTGCTCTGCGTGGTCCCGCATGTCGATCCCCCAATGCCGGATGGCGGTTCCTGTCGACTACGGGAACCGTATACCCCCCTGGGGTATTCCGCCATCCGTGGGCGGGCGCGGTCAGCTCCGGTCGCGCAGCTCCTTCAGCCGGGCCACGTCCGCAGCGTGGCCCTCCTTGCCGCCCGGTGTCTCGATGATCAGCGGCACGCCTTCGGCGGCCGGGTGGGAGAACAGCTCCCGGAACGGCTCCTCACCGATGTGACCGGCGCCGATGTTCTCGTGCCGGTCCTTGTGGGCGCCGGCCACGTCCTTGGAGTCGTTGGCGTGGATCAGCTTCAGCCGTCCCGCGCCGACCGTCTCCACCAGCAGGTCCAGCGTCTCCTTCATCCCGCCGGGTCCGGCCAGATCGTGTCCCGCCGCGAAGATGTGGCACGTGTCGAGACAGACGCCGAGCTTCGGATGGGCGTCGAGCGCCTCGAAGTACGGGCCGAAGTCCCAGGTCCGCGAGCAGAGCGAGAAACCCTGGCCGGCGGTCGACTCCAGCAGCAGGAACGGGTCGTCGTCGTGCGTCAGCTCGTCCAACAGCGGCCGCATGTACTCGCGCACCTGGGCCAGCGCCTCCTCGCGCGGCCGGCCGTTGGTCGCCGAGCCGGTGTGCACCACGACGCCCAGGGCGCCGATCTCGCGGGCCCGGCGCAGGGAGTGGCGCAGCGAGTCCACGGACTTCTCGACGGTCGCCGCGGTGTGCGAGCCGAAGTTGATCAGGTACGGGGCATGGACGTACGCCGGTATCGACCCGGCGGCGCACTCGGCGCGGAACTGTTCGTCCTGCGCCGGGGTCCCGGCCGGGGTGGCCCAGCCGCGCGGGTTGGCGACGAAGACCTGGACGGCTTCCGCGCCCATCTCGCGCGCGTAGGGGAGGCCGGCCTTGGCGAGGCCGCCGGCCACCGGCACATGGCCGCCGACAGGGTTGCGCATACGGATCTACAGTCCCTTGGTCTTGATGGTGATGGTGCTGCCCTCGGGGGCCCGGTCGCCGCCGTCGACGGACTGGCTCGCGACCGTGTCGCTGAAGGAGAGGAACGGGCGGTCGACCTTGACCTCGAAGCCCGCGTCCTCCAGTTCGCTGCGGGCGTCGTCGACGTCCTTGCCGGTGACGTCCGGCACGTCGGTCATCCGCGGGCCCTTGGAGATCGTCAGTGTGATGGTGTCGCCCTCGGCGGCCTCCCGGCCCTCGGCGGGGGACTGCTGGGCGACGTCGCCCGCGTCCTGCGGGGAGTTCACCCGGCCGGGGAGCACCTTGGCCTTCAGCCCCTCCTCGTCCAGCGCGTCGGTGGCGTCCTCGACGGAGAGGCCGGTGACGTCCGGGACGTCGACCGGGCTGCCCTTGGAGACCACCATCGCGACCGCGGTGTCCGGGTGGCGCTCGCTGCCCGCCTCCGGGTCCGTGCGCACCACCTCACCGGCCGCCGCGTCCTCGCTGAACTCCTTGGTGACCATGCCGGGCACCAGGCCCGCCTTCGTCAGCTTCCGCTTGGCCTCGGCCAGCGCGACGCCCTCGACGTCGGGCACCTTCACGATCTCCGGTCCGCGCGAGACGACGAGCTCCACCGAGCCGTTGCCCCGGATCCGGGCGGCCGACTTCGGGTCGCTGTCGATCACCTTGCCCCGGTCGACGGTGTCGCTGTAGGCGCGCTGGACGCCCTTCAGTTCGAGACCGGCGTCCGACAGCCGCCCCTTGGCCACCTTCTCGCTCTGGCCGAGGAGCGAGGGGACATGGGTGAACTGTCCGGAGTTGATGTACCAGACGCCGCCGCCGATCCCCAGGACCAGCAGCACCGCGATGACCGCCGCGATCATGCCGCGCCGCGGTCCGCCCAGGAGCCCGGCCCGGCGGGCGGGCCGCTCCGGCGGCAGCGGCGGGGGCATCTCCAGCCGGCTGGTGTGGTGCGCGGTGCCCTGGCCGGCCGGCAGCACCCGAGGGATCACGCTCGTACGGTCCTCGGCGGCGTCGCGCACCTCGGCCAGCGCCTGCGGCGGTACGGCGTCCAGCTGGGCGTCGGTGAGGCCGGAGCGGGCCGCGCGGGACTCGGCGAGCAGCGCCACCGCGTCGAACGGCCGCACCTCGGGGTCACGCGCGGTGGCGCTCGCCACCAGCCGGTCGAGCCCGGACGGGAGGCCGGGGACGAGGGCGGAGGGGGCCGGGATGTCCTCGTTCAGATGCTGGTAAATGACCTGGGCGGGGGATTCCCCGGTGTGCGGCTTGGCGCCGGTGAGCATCTCGTACAGCACCACACCGCACGCGTACACGTCGGCGCGGGTGTCCGCGGTGCCGTGCTCGATCTGCTCGGGGGCGAGATAGGAGACGGTGCCCAGGATCGACCCGGTGGTGTCGGTGACCGTGCCCACGGCCCGCACCAGGCCGAAGTCCGCGACCTTGACCCGGCCGTCGTCGCCTATGAGCACGTTCTCCGGCTTCATGTCCCGGTGGACGAAGCCCGCCCGGTGCGCGGCGCCGAGCGCGGCGAGCACCGGCTCCAGGATGTCCAGGGCGGCCCGGGGCTGCAGCGCCCCGCGCTCGCGCAGCACATCGCGCAGCGTGCAGCCCGCGACGTACTCCATCGCCAGGTAGACGTACTGCTCCTGGGCCCCCTGGTCGAACACCCCGACCACGTTGGGGTGCGCGAGACCCGCCACCGACTTGGCCTCGCGGATGAAGCGCTCGACGAACGAGGCGTCGGTCGCGAGCGCCGGGTGCATCACCTTGAGGGCGAGCACCCGGTCGAGGCGGGTGTCCATGGCCCGGTAGACCGTGGCCATGCCGCCCACGGCGATGCGCGCATCGACGCGGTAGCGGCCGTCGAGCAGCTGCCCGACGAGAGGGTCCTGGAGGGTCGTATCCACGCAGCGAGTCTACGAGCCGCCACGGACACCGCCGACTGCCCGGGGCGATCCCGGAGCCGTCTGCAGCCGAGTCGTGACAGGGACATGCGGTCCGCGGCCGCTGCGGCACCGCAAGCGCCGGATCAGAACGCCGGGCGCTCCGGATCGAGCGCCGCACGCCCCGCCACCGGCGACGATGCCTCGGCGAAGTGGCGGCGCGGGATGCGGCCGGCGCGGTATGCGAGGCGCCCGCCCGCCACCGCGTGCCGCATCGCGGCGGCCATCAGCTCGGGCTCCTGGGCCCGGGTCACCGCCGAGGCGAGCATCACAGCCGCGCACCCGAGCTCCATGGCGAACGCCGCGTCCGAAGCCGTCCCGGCGCCCGCGTCCAGGATCACCGGGACCCGGGCCCGCTCGGTGATCAGCTGGAAGTTGTGCGGGTTGCGGATGCCGAGCCCCGAACCGATGGGGGAGCCGAGCGGCATGACCGCCGCGCACCCCACGTCCTCCAGTTTCCGGGCCAGCACCGGGTCGTCGTTGGTGTACGGCAGCACGGTGAAACCGTCGTCCACCAGGATCTCCGCGGCGTCCAGCAGCTCGACCGGGTCGGGCAGCAGGGTGCGCTCGTCGGCCACCACCTCCAGCTTGATCCAGTCGGTGCCGAGCGCCTCGCGGGCCAGGCGGGCGGTGAGCACGGCCTCGCCCGCCGTGAAGCAGCCCGCGGTGTTCGGCAGGACGCGGATGGAGAGTTTCTCCAGCACCGAGAGCACGGAGCCCCGCACGGTCGGGTCCAGGCGGCGCATCGCGACGGTGGTCAGCTCGGTGCCGGAGGCGGTCAGCGAGCGCTCCAGCACGTCGAGGCTGGGTGCCCCGCCCGTCCCCATGATCAGCCGGGAGCCGAAGACGGTGTCCCCGAGGGTGAAGAGGTCGTCGGACACGGTCAGCCTCCCTGGACAGCGGTCAGGACCTCGACCCGGTCGCCGTCGGTGAGCGTCGCGGCGGACCACTGCCCGCGCGGCACGACGGTCTCGTTCAGCGCCGCAGCGACCCCCGACGTCGCTGAGGTCAGGGTCGCGACGAGGGCGTCCAGGGTGGTGCCCCCGGCGACGGTGACGGCCTCGCCGTTCACGGAGACGGCCAGGGAAGTGGGCGCGGTCATGCGTGCTGCTCCTGTCGGACGGGGGCGGCGGCCGGGAAGCGGCCGGGGGAGAAGGGGCGGGCCACCTCGGGCAGCTCGCCGTCGGCCAGCAGCTGCGCCATGGCGTCACCGGTGACCGGGGTGAGGAGCACCCCGTTGCGGTGGTGGCCGGTGGCGAGGTGGAGGCCGGGCAGCGCGGTGCGGCCGAGCAGCGGGGCGTTGTCGGGGGAGGCGGGGCGCAGACCGGCCCGGGTCTCGGTGAGCGGCAGTTCGGTGATGCCGGGCACCAGCTCGTGGGCGTCGCGCAGCAGCTCGTAGACCCCGCCGGCGGTCACGGTGGTGTCCCAGCCCATCTCCTCGCTGGTGGCGCCGACCACCAGCTCGCCGTTCTCGCGCGGTACGAGATAGACGTGGCTGCCGCGCACCACGGCCCGCACGGTGCGGCTGAGGAAGGGGGCGTACGCGGTGGGTACGGTCAGCCGCAGCACCTGGCCCTTGACCGGGCGGACCGGCGGCAGGACCTGATCGGGCACGCCCGCGAGCCGGCCGCTGAAGCTGCCGGCGGCGAGCACGACCTGATCGGCGGCCGGCTCCGAACCGTCGGTGAGCACGGCCCCGGTCGCCCGGTCGCGCACCACGCGGAGCCGTTCGGCCCGCTGCCGGTGGAAGACGACCCCGGCCCGCTCGCACGCCGTCAGCAGCGCGGCGGCCAGCCGGCGCGGGTCGACCTGGTGGTCGCCGTCGACCCGGAGGCCGCCGCGTACGCCGGGCGCGAGCATCGGTTCCAGACGCCGGCACTCGCGGCCGGTCAGCCACTCCGACTCCAGCCCGGAGCGGCGCTGCAGCTCGTGCAGCTCCCGCAGATGGGCGCGGTCGTCGGTGTCCAGCGCGACGGCCAGGGTGCCGCAGGCGCGGAAGCCGATGTCCTGCCCGCTCGTCGCCTCCAGCTCGGCCGCGAACGCCGGGTAGCGCGCCGCGGAGGCGACGTTGAGCCCCAGCAGCATCTCCTCGCCGTAGTGCAGTTCGGTGACGGCGGCCAGCATCCCGGCCGCGACCCGGGCGGCCCCGCCGCCGGGGCCGGGATCGACGACGGCGGTCGACAGACCGCGCTGCGCGGCCCGCCAGGCGGTCACCAGGCCGATGATCCCGCCCCCGATGACCAGGACGTCGGACCCGCTCGCGCGGTGGACAGGCATGGGCATCCAGCCCCTCCCTTCGCCGGCATGACCCGGATCAGGTTCGTACGGTCGGAGGCCGCCCAGCCTCCCTCTCAGCCCGGTGCGTCCGGGCTCCCGCGAGTCTTTTACGTGGGCCACCCTAGACCCCGCCCCCCGTACCGGGTAAAGCAGGAGGGCGGCGGTACGGGGACCGCGAGGGACCCCTTTCCTGACGGACCGTCAGTTGATTAAGGTGGTCGGGTGAACGAGCAGCAGCGGGCGGAGCGACCGGAGCGGCAGTCGGAGCGGGCCGGGCGGCGGGTGGTCGTCGTCGGTGCGGGCATGGCGGGCGTGCAGACGGCGGTGGCCCTGCGGGAGCAGGGCTTCACCGGCGCGCTCACCCTCATCGGCGCCGAACCCCACCAGCCCTACGACCGCCCACCGCTCTCCAAGGCGGTACTGCTCGGCAAGGCCGAGGAATCCGCCTTCGACATCGACTTCGAGACACTCGGCATCGAGCTCCGGCTGGGCGTCGAGGTCGCGGGCCTGCGTGCCGCCGACCACGAACTGGACACCTCCCAGGGGCCCGTCCCCTACGACGTCCTGGTCGTCGCCACCGGCGCGGAACCCGTCGTGCTGCCCGGCTCCGGGGGCGTGCCCGGCGTCCATCTGCTGCGCACCCTGGACGACGCGGCGCGGCTGCGGCCCGTCCTGGAGGCGCGGCACGCCGTCGTGGTCGTCGGCGCGGGCTGGATCGGCGCCGAGTTCGCCACCGCGGCCCGCGCCGCGGGCTGCGAGGTCACCGTCGTCGAGGCCGCGGCCCGGCCCCTCGCGGGCGCCCTGCCCGCCGAGGTCGCCGCACCGATGGCCGCCTGGTACGCGGAGAGCGGCGCCGAACTCCTCACCGGGGCGCGGGTGGCCCGCGTCGAGCCCGGCCGGGTGGTCCTGGCGGACGGCCGCACCCTGCCGGCCGACGCCGTCGTCGTGGGGATCGGCGCACGGCCCGCCACCGGCTGGCTGGCCGGCTCCGGTGTCCAGCTCGGGCCCGACGGGTCGGTGACCGCCGACGCGGCGCTGCGCACCTCGCTGCCCGACGTGTACGCCGTGGGCGACTGCGCCTCCTTCCCCTCCGCGCGCTACGGGGCGCGGCTGCTGGTCCACCACTGGGACAACGCGCTGCAGGGCCCGCGGACCGCGGCCGCCCACATCATCGGGGCCGCGGGCGAGGGCGGGGAGGAGCCGCCCGCCTACGACCCCGTGCCTTATTTCTGGTCCGAGCAGTTCGGCCGGTTCGTGCAGTACGCGGGCCACCACGACGGAGCGGACACCCTGCTGTGGCGAGGCGATCCGGCCGGCCCCGCCTGGTCGGTGTGCTGGCTGCGCGACGGTGTGCTGGTCGCGGTGCTCTCCGTCGGCAGGCCGCGCGATCTGATCCAGGGGCGCAAGCTCATCGAGGCCGGCACGCGGCTCGACCCGGAGCGGGCCGGTGACGCCGCCGTGCCGCTGAAGTCGGCGGTATCCCGGTAGCCGGGCCTCCGGCGGGGGGCGCGGGGCCCTGAAGGGCGGAGTCCGGGTGTCGGCTGTCAGTCCGGGATGGCAGGCTTGTCCCGTGACCGAGATTGACGCAAAGATCGATGCTCTCGTCCCTGCCTGGCTCCACCTTCCCGATATCGCCGAAATGTTCGATATCCAGGTGACGCGTGTGCGGCAGCTGGTCAAGGAGGGCCAGCTCATCGCCGTACGACGTGGTGAGAACCGGGCGCTCCAGGTGCCTGCCGCCTTCATCGACGGCGACAAGGTGGTCAAGGGCCTTTCGGGGACCCTGACGCTCCTGAGGGACGACGGCTACTCCGACGAGGAGATGCTGGAATGGCTCTTCACCCCCGACCCGAGCCTGCCGGGTACGCCCGCGCAGGCGCTGAGTGAGAATCGCGGCACGGAGGTGAAGCGCCGCGCCCAGGCGCTCGCCGTCTGACCGACAGCCGTACCGGGGGTGCGGGCCGCACGGCGCGGCCCGCACCCCTCCGCAGCGCCGCCTGCCGACTCCGCACCGCCTACCGAACGTCATCGTTTTCCCGGGGGGAACCGCACCATGTCCACGCCTCGCGCGCAGCTGTCCGACGCCCGGCTCTACCTGTGCACGGACGCCCGCAGGCGTCAGGGAGACCTCCCCGAGTTCCTCGACGCGGTCCTCTCCGGCGGGGTGGACATCGTCCAGCTCCGCGACAAGGGCATGGAGGCGGCCGAGGAGCTCGACCACCTCGCGGTCCTCGCCGACGCCTGCCGGCGGTACGGCAAGCTCCTCGCGGTCAACGACCGGGCCGACGTCGCCCACGCCATCGGCTCCGACGTGCTGCACCTGGGCCAGGGCGACCTGCCGGTGCCGGCCGCCCGCGCGATCATCGGCCAGGGCGTGGTCATCGGCCGCTCCACGCACGCCGAGGCCGAGGTCGACGCCGCCGTCACCGAGGCGGGCGTTGACTACTTCTGCACCGGCCCCTGCTGGCCCACCCCGACCAAGCCGGGCCGCCACGCACCCGGCCTGGACCTCGTGCGCTACGCCGCCTCCCTCGCCCCGGCCCGCCCGTGGTTCGCCATCGGCGGCATCGATGCCGGCAACCTCGACGAGGTGCTCGACGCCGGAGCGCGCCGCGTCGTCGTCGTCCGGGCCCTCACCGAGGCCGCGGACCCGGCCGCCGCCGCCGCGGACCTGGCCAAGCGGATCCGGGCCCGCGCCGACGCCTGATCCGGCGGAACGGCCGGGGCGGACGGGGCTCCCGAGGGGCGTGTTTGGGACATCGGTGTCCGAAGCGTGGACAAGTACCGGTCAATTCGGGCAAATCTCGCCAGTTCGGTTGGGTGGCCGTCACGCCCTGGTTAACCTGCCGGTATGGCCCTTGGCACACCCTCCACCAGGACAGATCGCGCGCGCACCGTGCGTGAGATGCTCGCGACCGGCAAGACCCTGCACTCCTTCGAGTTCTGGGCGCCCAAGACCGAGAAGGGCGAGCGCAACCTGTGGAACGCGCTGCGCCGGATTGAGGCGGTGGGGCCGAGCTTCGTATCGGTGACGTACGGAGCAGGTGGGTCCACCCGGGCCGGGACGGTGAAGGCGACCCAGGACATCGCCGCCGAGTCCACCCTCACCCCGGTCGCGCACCTCACGGCGGTGAACCACTCCATCGCCGAACTGCGCAACATGATCGGCCAGTACGCGGACGCCGGTATCCGGAACATCCTCGCCGTGCGCGGGGACCCGCCCGGCGACCCGATGGGCCCGTGGGTCGAACACCCGCAGGGCGTGCGCTACGCGGCGGACCTCGTCCGGCTGATCAAGGAGTCCGGGGACTTCTGCGTCGGCGTCGCGGCGTTCCCCGAGATGCACCCGCGCTCGGCCGACTGGGACACCGACATCCGGCACTTCGTGGACAAGTGCCGCGCCGGTGCCGACTATGCGATCACCCAGATGTTCTTCGACCCCGAGGACTATCTGCGGATGCGTGACCGGGTGGTCGCCGCCGGTTGCGACACCCCGGTCATTCCCGAGGTGATGCCCCTCACGAGCGTCCGGCAATTGGAGCGATTCGCGCAGCTCAGCAACGCGACCCTGCCTGCAGCCCTGAAAGAACGCATCCTCGCCGCCAAGGACGATCCCGCCGCTGTACGCTCCATTGGCATCGACTTCGCAACGCGGTTCTGCGCGAAGCTGCTCTCCGAGGGTGTCCCCGGGCTGCACTTCATCACGCTGAACAACTCGACGGCGACGCTCGAAATCTACGAAAATCTCGGACTGCACAAGCAGTCGTGACCGGCCGTACCCGCCGAGACCCGGGGCGGTGGCCGTAGAAGGGGGCGGGCATGGGCTGGACGGTCCTCTACATCGCGTTCGGCATCGTTGCGCTGTGGCTGCTCGGTGAGGTGCTGCTCCAGTACAAGGCGCGGCTCCGCTGGCGACTGCTCGCCTTCACCGGGTTCGTCGGTGTGGTCATCGGTGTCCTGATGCCGTCCGTGCCCGTCATCGTGATCGGCGCGATCGCCTTCGCGACGGGTCAGACGTACGTCACGCTCTCGTTCCGGCGCGGCTTCTCGACCGGCTGGGCCATAGGGGGCAGCCCCGGCGAGAGCCGCCGTCGCCGCGGCAACAGCGACCGCGCGCCCCGCCTGGAGGTCTCGGACCTGGAGACGGAGTACGAGCCCGGCGCGATCCCGGAACCGCCCCACGCCCCGCAGAACCCCGCGGCGGTCTACGAGCCCGAGCCCCTGCCGGACGACACCGGCCAGTACGGCGTCTACACCGACTCGCGGCCGAGGCAGGAACAGCAGCACCAGGAGCCCGAACAGCCCCAGGGCGAGGCGCAGTACGCCGGCTACGAGCCCTACCCCGACTACTCCGCGTACCCGGCGCAGGGCCAGGACGCCTACGCCGGCCAGCACGGCTACCCCGGCCAGGACAGCTACGCGAACCAGGACGGCTACGCGGGAGCCGGGCAGTACGACTACGGCACATCCGGGCAGCAGTACGCCGCGTACTCCGACCCGTACATCGGCACCGGCACGACCGCGGGCGCCCCGCAGTACGGCACGTACGACAGCTACGGGAACCACGACAGCAACGGCGGGCAGCAGCGGTACGACGACCCGTACGCGCAGCCCCAGCAGTACGCCCCCGAGACGCCCCCGGGCGGGGTCTGGGTGCCGCAGCAGCGCGAGGGCGAGCAGCACTACCCCGCGATGCCCCCGGAGCAGCCCGCCCAGCCGGCCCCGTACCCGAACGGCTACGACACCGGCCACAACGACCAGTACCGCTACTGACACCGCCGCCCGCGGCGCCTCACCGGGAGCCGCGGAAGCCGTCCCCCTCGACGACGATCCCGGCGACCAGCGTCCCCGACATCCCCGCGTGCGCGAGGCCGCCGCCCGGATGCGACCAGCCGCCCGCCAGCAGCAGCCCCGGGACCCGGGTGGCGTTCCCCGCGTGCAGATACCCGCCGCCGGCCCCGGCCAGAGCGGGCGGGGGAACCGCGCCGCCCCGCGCACCCGTCTCCGCCTCCGTCTCCGCGGGCGTGCGCACCTCCGTGTGGAGCACCCGGTCGCGCAGGCCGGGCGCGGCCGCCTCCGCCGCGTCGATCAGGGTGTCCGCGTACCGCTGCCGCAGCGCGGCGTCCGTCCAGTCGACCGGGCCGTGCGGGGCGACCGTCGCCATCAGCGTCACCGCCTCGTGCGCCGCGTCGGGACGGGTCGAGGGGTCGTCGGGGCGCAGCACCGTCACCGTGGGGTGCTCGGCGGGTCTGCCGCCGAACACCGCCTCGCGCTCGGCCGCCCCGTCCGCCGGGTGCACCAGCGTCCGGTGCACGGCATCCGAGGGCCGGGCGCCGCGCAGCGACAGCAGCACCAGGAACCGGCCCGTCGCCCCGGCGCCGCCCGGTCGCGGCTGGACCGTCACATCGCCGTCCCGCCACATCTCCTGACCGGGCATCAGCTCAGGGTGCGGCTGGGCACCCAGCACCACATGGGTGGCCTCCGCGACCGTCCCGTCGGCCAGCTCCACGCCGGCCGCCCGCCCGTCCTTCTCCACCACCCGGGCCACCTCGGCACCGAAGACGAACTCCACCTTGCGCGCCAGGCACCGCTCGTACACCGCACGCGCCAGCGCCCGCATGCCGCCGGAGACGTACCAGCTGCCGAACGTCTCCTCCATGTACGGCAGCAGGGCCGTGCTCGCCGGGGCGTGCAGCGGATCCAGGCCGTAGGACAGCGCGTACCCGCCGAGGAGGGCGGCCAGCCGGGGGTCCGTCAGCTCCCAGGAACCGACCTCCGCCACCGTGCCGGCCCGCAATGCCGGGCGCAGCAGCCGCCGGCGCGCCGGCGCCGGGTACGGATCGCGGGCCAGCACCTGCCAGTCGGAGCGCAACGGCTCCTCCAGCAACGGCCGCCTGGACCGGTCCCAGGCGTCTCCGGCCCGGTCCAGGAAGGCGCCCCAGCGCTCACCCGCACCGTCCCCGAGCGCGGCGTCCAGCGCCGTGACGACTCCGGACCGCGAGGCGTTCGGCAGTGACACCGCGGTGCCGTCCGCGAAGACGTGGCGGCTCGCCGGGTCGACCTGGCTCAGCGTGACGCACCGCTCCAGCGGCTCCTTGCCCGTCTTCACGAACAGGTCGCGGTAGACCGCGGGCAGATGCAGCAGGGAGGGCCCGGTGTCGAACGCGAAGCCGTCCCGGGCATGACGGCCCACCGAGCCGCCGAAGGTCTCCGACCGCTCGTACACCGTCACCCGGTGGCCTGCCACGGCCAGCCGGGCCGCCGCCGACATCGCGCCCATCCCGGCGCCGATCACCGCAATACGTGCCATGGCAGCGACCTTAACGGCCACCACCGACAGCTCAGCCGTCAGGCCACCGGGAAGGGACGGCGGTCAGCCGCTTCTCCTCCCGCCGCTGCGCCCGGCGGCGCATGAACCGGCGGATGCGGGAGGCGAGGAAGGCCAGTACCAGCAGGCCGAGCAGCAGCAGTGTGCCGGCGATGCCCGCCGCGATCACCGGATGGAATACGGCGAACGTGACCACCGCGGCCACGCCCAGGTCCTCGACCGTGCTCACGGCGATGTTGCTGAACGGTTCGGGCGAGGTGTTGACCGCCATCCTGGTGCCCGCCTTCACCAGATGGCTCGCCAGCGCGGTGGAACCGCCGACGGCCCCGGCCGCGAGCTCCGGCAGCGAACCGTCCCCGCCCGCCAGCAGCGCCGCGACGACCGCTCCGGCGACCGGCCTGATGACGGTGTGCGCGGTGTCCCAGACCGAGTCCACGTAAGGGATCTTGTCGGCCACCATCTCGCACAGGAAGAGCACGGCGGCCACGACGAGCACGTCGGTGCGCTGGAGGGACGCGGGCACCTCGTCGCTCACCCCGGTCGCGCCGAAGATGCCGAGCAGGAGGACCACCGCGTAGGCGTTGATCCCGCTCGCCCAGCCGCTCGTGAAGACCAGAGGGAGTACGGACACGGACGCGATCGTAACCAGTCGGCGTACTGCCGCGGGAGGGCTTCGGTGCGCAGGTCTGAGTATCCGTACCTAGGGGGCGAGATGAGTAGCGGCGCGGATGGGCCGCGACCTGCGCGGACGGCAGAGTGGTGACCACGGAAGGGGCGCCGCGCCGGTACCGCCGGCACGGGGCTGCGGAACAGGCGCGGCGCCCCGTCCGAGCGGGGGCAGCAACGGAGGACCCGGGACCGCGGGGGAGTGATCGGGGTCACGGGGGAGGTTCTCCGGCAGCACGGATGACGCCGGTCAGGCGAGGCCCGGGGGGATCGGGCCCGGTCGGACCGGCGTCATCGTGCGTCCGCAGCGCCGGTCCGGTGTGCCCGACGTCCGACGGCGGGTCAGCGCCCGCTGACCCGGCCGTGCAGCAGCAGGGACAGCGCCGAGTGCACGTCGTCGATCGACCGCTCCGGCTGGAACGCCTGCCAGTCCAGCGCCGCCACCAGCACCATGCCGACGAGCGCGGCCGCCGTCAGCGGGATGTCGATCTCCTCGCTGAGCTCGCCGGCCGCGACCCCCTCCCTGAGGACCCCCTCGACCACGGCGACGGCCTCCTGACGCACCACCAGCAGGGTTCCCTGCCAGGCCCGGTTCGTGCGCCAGAGCTCGGCCACGTACAGCTGGGTGAAGGCGGGATAGCGGTCGATGAAGGCCAGGCCGGCCCGGATCATGGCGTCCAGCGCCTCGACCCGGCTGCCGCCCCGGGCGTCGGTCTCGTCGGCCGCCGCGCGCAGCGATGCGGTGAGCAGCCCGACGCCGTGGCGCAGCAGCTCCTCGAACAGCTCGGTCTTGCTCTTGAAGTTGTAGTAGACCGTGCCCTTGGCGACCCCGGCGCGCTCGGCGATCTCGTCCACCGTGGTGGCCGAGAAGCCCTTCTCGGCGATGAGGGTCACGGCCGCCTCGTAGAGCTTCTGCCGGGTGGCCTGGCGGCGCGTGGTGCTACTGCTTTCCATGCTCCTGATTCTCACAGGTCCCGGGGCGCTCACAGGCTCAGCTCGGGGTGCAGCCGCTCCAGGGTCCACATCTGCTTGCGGCGCGCCGACAGGGCGGTCAGCGCGAGCGCGCCCGCGGTGAAGGCCGCCAGCACCGCGCAGCCCTGCCAGACCGGGCCGAGCCCGCCGCCCGTGATCAGCCGGCGCAGCCCCTCCACGACGTAGCTCATCGGCAGGTAGGGGTGGATCGCGTTGAAGAAGCCCGGACTGGTCTGCACGGGGTACGTGCCCCCGGCCGAGGTCAGCTGGAGCATCAGGACCGCGAGGACGAGGATGCGCCCCGCCGCCCCGAAACGGGCGTTCAGCCATTGCACGATCGCGGCGAAACAGCAGGTGACCAGTGCCAGGAAGCCCATCGTCCCGGCCGCCCGGACCATCTGCAGGCCGAGCCCCCAGTGCAGTACGGCCATCAGTGCGCCCACCTGGAGCAGGCCGATCGCGGCCACCGGCAGCCAGCCCGCGAGGGCGATCCGCCAGGCCGGGGCCCCGGCGGCCAGCGCGCGCCGGTTGAGCGGCTGGATCAGCATGTACGCCACCATCGCGCCGACCCAGAGGGAGAGCGGGATGAAGTAGGGCGCGAAGCCGGTGCCGTAGTTCGGTGCGGCGTGCAGCGACTTGGAGGCCAGCTGCACCGGGTCGGCCATGACCCCGGTACGGGCGTCGCGGTCCTTCTTGCCGTAGTCGGGGATCTTGCCGACCCCCTCGTCGAGGCCCTGGGCGAGCGTGGCCGAACCGTCCCCGAGCCGGATCATCCCGCTGTCCAGGCTGGTCGCGCCCTTCTTCAGGTCGCCCACGCCGGTGTTCAGCTCGGCCGAACCCGTCTTGGCCGTGGCCAGCCCGGTGTGCAGCTGGTCGGCGCCCTTGGCGACCTTGTGGGCGCCGGTGTTGAGCGCGTTGATCTTCTTGACCGCGCCGTTCAGGTCCTCGTCCAGGTGCGGTGAGCGCTCGGCGAGTGCGTCGGCCTGCTTCTGCAGGGTGGCGAGCTGACCGCGGAGCGTCTTGAAATCTCCGTGCTGGCTGGTCACCAGGACGTTCACGTCGTCGGCCACGGCCGCCACGTCGGCGGCCGCCTTCACGGCCCGCGCGAGCGGCGGGCAGACGGTGGCGTCGGGGAGCGGCTGCTCCTCGCACCGGGTGCGGTGGACGGCGGCGAGGTCCTCGGACGCCGTGTGCGCGGCGGTGGCGGCGGCGGGCGCCGTCTCGACCAGCACGTCGAGGTTGTCCCGTACGGTCTGCGAGGAATCGGCCACCAGCCGGGCGGTGTCCCCGATCGACTTCCCGTTGTCCTTCAGGAACGGGCGGATGTCGGCCGCGACGCCGTTCACCTTGTCGGCGAGCAGCTGCGTGCCGTCCGCGACCTGGTGCGAGCCGGTCTTCAGATCGCCCGCGCCGGTGTTCAGCTTGACGATTCCGCCGGCCAGCCGGCTGCTCCCGGCCTTCGCGTCCTTCAGCCCGTCGGCGAGGTCCTTGGAGCCCTTCTTCGCCTTGCCGATACCGCCCCTGAGGTCGTCGGCGCCCTTGGCCGCCTCCGCCGTCGCGTCGTGAAGATCGGAGAAGTTGATGAAGATCCGGTCCAGGAAGCCGCGAGAGGCGTTGGCCGAGGCCGCGGTGCGGACCTCGGAGAAGACCGTCCTGGAGATCTGGCCGACGATGTAGTTGTTCGCGTCGTTGGTGCGCACCTGGAGCGCGCCCGTCTCGGGGGAGTCGCCCGCACTGGAGGCGATCCGCTTGCTGAAGTCCGAGGGCATGGTCAGCGAGAGGTAGTACGTACCGTCCTCGACGCCCTTGTCGGCCTCCTGGGCGCTCACCTCGTGCCAGTCGAAGACCTTGGAGTCGAGCAGTCGGCCGGTGATCTCGTCCCCGGCCCGGACGCGCCCGCCCTCCGCGGTGGCGCCCTTGTCGTCGTTCACCAGGGCGACCGGGATGCGGTCCAGGCGGCCGTACGGGTCCCAGAACGACCACAGGTACAGGGCGCCGTAGAGCAGGGGCAGCAGCAGGAGGGCGGCCAGCGCCGCGCGCGGCAGCTTCCCCCGGCCGAAGCGCCGCAGCTCAAGAGCGGCCAGTCGCGGCGAGCGCATCTGCGGTCCCTTCATCGTCGGATTCCGTGGGGTCCGCCGGTTCCGCGGCGTCGGTGCCGTCGGTGCCGTCGGTGCTGTCGGCGGGGGCGGCCGTCGGCGCGGCTCCCGTGCGTACGGTCACCGCGTCGGCGGGGGCCGGGCCGCCGCACACGGCCAGCACGGTCGTACCGCCGTCGGCGAGGGAACGCAGCAGCTCCCAGGCCTCGGCGCGCTCGGTGTCGGAGAGCTTCAGATCGGCGTCGTCCACCGCGATCAGCGCCGGCCGCCCGATCAGCGCGAGGGCGACGGAGAGCCGCAGCGCCTCCAGCCGCTCCAGATCCCGTACGGAGGTCCGTTCGGCCTTGGGCAGGGTGGCCGTGTCGAGCCCGGCGGCGTCCAGCGCCGCGTCGATCCGGGACCGGGCCGAGGCGGCGCGCTCGCGGCGCGGCCGCAGCAGGGCGCGCACGGAGCCGTCGTAGCGGCGCTGGAGCAGGGCGCGCTCACGCAGGTGCTCGGCGACCGTGAGGGCCGGGTCCAGCTCGCTGACCCCCGGCACGGGCCCCAGCGCGGCGATGCGCCGAACGGCGGCGGCCCGGCGCGGCAGGAGCAGGCCGCCGGTCTCGGCGTCGCCCTCGGACGGGCGCATCCGGCCGGTGAGGGCGAGCAGCAGACAGGTGCGGCCGGAGCCGGACGGGCCCTCGACCGCGATCAGTGAGCCGGGTCCGGCGCTGAAGGTCACGCCTCGGAAGGCCCAGCCGCGCGGCCCCTTGAGCCCCAGGTTCCCGGCGGTGACGGCCGCCCCGTGCGGGCTGTCCACAAGCCCTCCCCATTCCATTGAACTGACTGGTCAGTACAAAAAGGTAGCCCGAACTCGCGATTGAAGCAAAGCCCCAGGTCAGACAGCGATCGAGGCGAATTGTCAGTGGTGGCCGTCACGATGGATACAGACGGCCACCGAGCCGTTACGAGACAGGAGGTTCTGTCATGGCCCACTCGTCCGCAGCAGCCGCCCCGCGACGCCGCGCAGACGGCCCTGCTCCCTCACCGACCGGTCCGGCGCACGACGTCCACCCCGTTCTCCGGCGCGCCACGGCGCCGCCCGCCGCTCTCGATCTCCTCGCCAAGGCCCGCGCCGGCCTCGAAGAGGCAGCTGTTCTCGACGTGCCCAACGAGCGGTATGCCACCGCCCACCTCGCAGCGCTGCGCGCCGCCGCCGCCGTCCTCGCCGTCCGGGGCCGCCCCGAGACCTCCCGGCGGCGGCGCGAGCGGATCCGCAGCACCTGGGAGGTCCTCCCGGAGCTCGCCCCCGAGCTGACCGAGTGGAGCGCGCTGTTCGCCTCGGGCGCCCGGCGCCGGGCCCGCGCGGAGGCGGGCATACCCGGTGCGGCCGGCCGGCGCGACGCGGACGATCTGCTCCGGGACGCCGCGATGTTCCTGCGCCTGGTGGAGCGGCTGCTGGTCCTCCAGCCGGTGCTCCCGCAGCCCCGCGGGGAGCGCTCCGACGAGTGATGGCGGTGCGGGCGGCGCGAGGCAATAGGGTGGACGCGACCTGTCACCTGCGCTGTTCACGCTCCGCCCTCAGCGGCGGCACCGTGCCGAGGAGTCAACTGCCGTGTCGGACCAGCTGCGCCCCCGCGCCTCCCTCCGTACCGCCGTGGTCTGGGAGGTCCTCAAGGACGCCCTCGACCGCCGGGTCAAGGCGACCGGCAGGGACGCCCTGGACGTACTGGACACCGGTGGCGGTACGGGCAACTTCGCCGTGCCGGCGGCCCGCCTCGGCCACCGGGTCACCGTCGTCGACCCCAGCCCCAACGCCCTCTTCGCGCTGGAGCGCCGCGCAGCGGAGGCCGGGGTGGCCGACCGGGTCCGCGGCGTCCAGGGCGACATCCTCGGCCTGTTCGACGTGGTCGAGCGCGGTGGCTACGACGCGGCGCTCTGTCACGGCGTCCTGGAGTACGTGGACGACCCCGCCCAGGGCGTGCGCAACGCGGTGGACGCGCTCCGCCCCGAAGGCGCCCTCAGCCTGCTCGCCGCCGGGCTGGGCGGGGCGGTCCTGGCCCGTGCGCTCGCCGGTCACTTCACCGAGGCCAGGCAGGCGCTCAGTGACCCGGCGGGCCGCTGGGGTGAGGGCGACCCGATGCCCAGGCGGTACACGGCCGAGCAGCTCACCGAGCTGGTGTCGGCGGCGGGTGCGGAGGTCGGCGCGGTGCACGGCGTGCGCGTCTTCGCGGACCTCGTTCCGGGCGTCCTCGTGGACACCGAGCCCGGAGCGATGGAAGCCCTGCTCAAGCTGGAGACGGCGGCCGCCGAACTGCCGGCCTTCCACTCGGTGGCGACCCAGCTGCACGTTCTGGGTGCCAGGCAGGCCTGAGCCACCGGCCGGATCACGCCGCTAGCGCGGCTGATCAGCAACGCAGCCGCAGACGGAGTACGGCCCAGCAGCCCCGATCAGCGCCTGAGCCCCGTATGATCGGGGGACACCATCCGGCATGACGGATCGGAGGTTGGGGAATCAACGCCTCAGCAGCTGAGCCGTCGTGGCGGCCCGGACTGGTTGATTGGCAATGAGGGCGGGTTTCACGGGGACGATTCCCTGCCTATCCTGGAAGGGCCGCATACCGGCCGCCCCCCGCGGCCGACGACGAGGAGGACTCCGTGCCGCTCTCGGAGCACGAGCAGCGAATGCTCGAGCAAATGGAGCGAGCGCTGTACGCCGAAGATCCCAAGTTCGCGACAGCGCTCGAGGGAAGCGGGCTGCGTACGTACACCCGGCGACGGGTCTACCAGGCAGTTGCTGGCTTCCTGGTGGGTATCGCGCTCCTCATGGCCGGAATGGTCGCCCAGCAGATCTGGATCAGCGTGGTGGGGTTCCTCGTCATGCTGGGCTGCGCGGTGCTCGCGGTCACGGGTTGGCGCAAGGCACCCAAGCCCGGTGAGCAACAGGCAGCCGGGACCGGGGCCGGAGGCGGGGGCGAGCGTCGACAGCCCAAGCAGCGCCGGACCGTGATGAACAGGATCGAGCAGCGGTGGCAGCGCCGCCGCGATGAGCAGGGCCAGTAAGCGCTTCACACACTTATGGGTGAGGGGCGGTCGCATTTCTGCGGCCGCCCCTCACACGTGTGTCCGCTTTCTGCGGCCGCCCCTCACACGTCTGTCCGCCCCGGGAGGACACCGGCGCCCCGGGCGCGTGCCCGGAGCCGAAGCAGGGCGCCGGGGACGGCCGGTCCCACGGACGCACCGAACCGCCGGACGGGCTCGAAGCGCCGCCGGACGGGCTGGGGGAGCCCCGCCCGGCCGCCGGGCGGCGCTCGGCCCGCCCGGCCCGGGGTCAGCCAGTCAGCCCTCCTGGCCGGACGGACGCCGAAGCCACGCCGGGCGTCGGGGCAGGTGCCACCGGGCGGTCAGGGCCGCCCGGCGGTCCGAGGCCGCCCACACCACCCGTACGGCCGATCGCGGTGCCACGACCGCGCGGAGCCGGACGAACCCGCCGACCGAGGCCCGCAGCGCGGCCCTCACCTCCCGCACGTCGTGCGAGAGCCCTGCCTCGGGCCTCGGCTCCGGAGCGTAGAGCACCTGCTCCACCGCGCTCGCCACCCGGTGCACCGCCTCGGCCCCGTCGGTGCCGAGCCGTCCCAGGCGCACCAGGCGCTCCGCCGCCCTGCGCGGGGTCAGGGACTCGTCCGGGGTGATGCCGTGGTCCCACGCCGTATCGATGATCTCCCGCCAGGCCGCCAGCGTTCGGGCGGTCGCGTCGCCGGGCGTACGCCCGGCGGAGAAGCTCAGCCGGCGGGCCCGTGCCCGGATCCGCCAGAGCATCGGCAGCGTCGGCAGCAGAATGACGAGCAGCACCAACAGGGTCACGCCGAGCACCGTGCCCGTCGGCGTACCCGAATCCGTCGGGCCCACCGCTCCCGGCGCCACCGTGTTGCCGCACTCGCCCTGCTTGCGCGACTGCGCCGGGCAGCTCTCCGACGCGGACGGAGCGACCGGCGTGGCGGCCGAAGCGCCCGTCTCCGGGTGGTCCGGGCCGGCCGGATCGCCGGAGGGGGTGTCCGGCAGGGTGTACGAGGGGGCGGTGCCGCGCGAGGGGGTCGGCTCGAAGCGGGTCCAGCCGACGCCCTCGAAGTACAGCTCCGGCCAGGCGTGCGCGTCGCGCAGCCCGACCGACATCGAACCGTCCGACTGCGCGGTGCCCGGAGTGAAGCCGATCGCCACCCTGGCCGGAATGCCGAGCGTCCGGGCCATCGCGGCCATCGTGAAGGAGAAGTGGACGCAGAAGCCCTCCTTGTCCTTGAGGAAGCGGCCGATCGCCGCGCTGCCGGTCCCGGAGGTCACCGAGGTGTCATAGGTGAACCCGCCGTCCGAGGCGAAGTAGTCCTGCAGCTTCACCGCCCGCTCGTAGGCGTTGCCGGCGCCCCGGGTCACCTTTTCGGCCGTCTCCTTGACCACCTGCGGCAGCGAGCGGGGCACCTGGGTGTACTCGCGCTGGAGGGCGGCCGGGGCCGGTCCCGCGTTGGCCAGCTGGTCCGATGTCGGCTGCACGACCAGGCTGGACACCTGGTACTGCGCGCCCTTGGTCGTCTCCCCGCCGTCGCCGACGAGGGTGCGGCCCTCGGACTCGTACCGCCAGCGGCCTCCGACCCTGACCTCGGTCGCCGGATAGGGGAGAGGCAGATAGGTCTGCTGGTACGAACTGGACGCGGAGATGTTCGAGCTGATCTCCGTGACCGCCACCTCCGGGGACAGGCCCCCGGGGCTCGGCAGCCGCTTGGGCACGTCCTTCAGCCGGCGGGTCGACGCCCGCCATTCGTTTCCGTTGAACTGGTCCAGCGCCAG
Source organism: Streptomyces sp. 840.1 (assembly GCF_003751445.1). Classification (NCBI taxonomy): domain Bacteria; kingdom Bacillati; phylum Actinomycetota; class Actinomycetes; order Kitasatosporales; family Streptomycetaceae; genus Streptomyces; species Streptomyces sp. 840.1. The sequence continues at coordinate 4,537,819 of NZ_RJUU01000001.1, forward strand.
GATCCGCAGATAGAAGTCCTGCGGACTGTTGGAGTTGGTGCGGTACGACATCACCTGCCGGTTGTCCGGCTGGTTGAGGTTGTTCTGCAGGGAGACGAGCGGGTTCACCGCGGAGATGGTGCCGCCACCGCCCCCCTTGCCGTTGCCGGCCCCCGAGCCTGACAGCAGGCCGCTGTCGAGGGCGGGCAGCGCCGCGGGGACGACCAGCGCGATGCCCAGGGCCAGCGCGCCGATGCGACGTCCCGTGCGCACCGGGGCGAGCGCTCCGCCGCCCGGGAGACCGCCACCTGCCGGACCGCCCCTGGGGCCGGCAGCCCCGGCGAAGACCCGTCCCCACTGCGAGAGCCGGTCGCGGCCCTCGGCCAGCAGCAGGAGCAGATAGCCGCAGGCGGCGAGGATGAACCACAGCCAGTCCGCGCCGCCGTCGGACAGCCCGGCCGCGACGGAGTACAGGGCCAGCAGCGGCAGCCCGGCCGGCGCGGCGCTGCGGAACGTCACCGCCAGCACGTCCACCGCCAGGCCGACCAGCAGTACCCCGCCCACCAGCATCAGCCGGATGCCCGCCGTGGCCGGTGCCGGAATCGCGTACCGGCTGACGTCGTCGGCACCGGTCGACAGCAGGTCGGAGAGCGCCAGCACCGTCTGCGGCCCCGGCAGGAACCCCGCCAGCGCCTGCTCCCGGGCGAACGCCACGGTGAGCAGCATCAGCGTGACCAGCATCTGCGCGACGACGGTCAGCAGCCGGGGCAGCGGCACCCGCCGGCCCAGCGCGCCCACCCCGTACTGGATGGCCAGCAGGAACGCCGCCTGCACCATCCAGCTGACCGGGTCGACCAGCGGCAGCATCGAACACGCCGCCATCAGCGTCGCCGCATAGGCGCACAGCGCCAGCCGACCACGACCGCTCATGTCCGTCCCCCCATGACCAACCACCGGAGATTCATGACCAACCACCGGAGAAACCTGTCGTACCGCCCGTCGTGCCGCCCACGGCCGCGGACGGGCTCAGCGAACCGAGATGGCTCGCCTGCTGCCACAGCCCGGCGAGGTCGGTGCCGGGCTTGACCGCGACCGCCGTCCACCCCGAGTCACGCAGCAGCCGCAGCCGCTGCTCGGACGCCGCCTCGGTGGTCGGCGACTCACCGTGCACCCAGGCGTCGCTGTCCAGCACGAACGCGACGGCACCACCGCTGCGCTGCCGCATCCGGGCGGCCACCGCCGCCTGTTCCTCGTCCAGATCGCCCAGGAAGGCGATCAGCAGGCCCTCGTTGCCGCCGCGCAGCACGTCGTACGCGCGGGAGAGGCCGCCCCCGTCGGAGTTGTCCACCTCGGCGAGGGTGTCCATCATCAGCCCGGCGGCGGCCGCCGGGTCCTGGCCCGAGCCGGCGAAACCGCCCGCCCCCTCGACCGGGAGCGCGCTGCCCTCGTCCGTCAGGAGCCGGACGGAGAAGCCCCGTTGCAGCATGTGCATCAGCGCGGAGGCGGCCCCCGAAACCGCCCACTCGAACGCCGAGTCGGGCCCGGCCCCCTGGTACGCGATCTGCCGGGTGTCCAGCAGCACCGTGCACCTGGCCCGCTGCGGCTGCTCCTCGCGGCGCACCATCAGCTCGCCGTAGCGCGCGGTCGAACGCCAGTGGACGCGGCGCAGATCGTCGCCGTGCCGGTAGCCGCGCGGGATCACGTCGTCCTCGCCGGCCAGCGCGAGCGAGCGCTGCCGGCCCTCGCCGTACCCGGAGGACTCGCCCGCCAGCCGCACCGGCGGCAGCGGTTCGGTCCTCGGGATGACGACGAGGGAGTCGTACGCGGTGAACGAACGGGTGAGCTCGCACATCCCGAACGGATCGCTCAGCCGCAGCTGCAGCGGGCCGAGCGGGTAACGCCCGCGCAGGTCGGACCGCACCCGGTAGGACACCTCGCGCCGGCCGCCCGCCTCCACCCGGTCCAGGACGAAGCGGGGCCGCGGGCCCAGCACGTAGGGCACCCGGTCCTGGAGCATCAGCAGGCCGGTGGGCAGCCGCGAGACGTTGTCCATCCGCAGGTGGACCCGCGCCTCGGTGCCCGCGGACACCCGGGACGGCGACAGCCGCCGGGTCCCCGCGACCCGGTACCGGGTCCGGAAGAGCACCCCCACGCAGACCAGCGGCAGGACCGCGAGCAGCAGTCCGACCCGCAGCAGATCCCCCTGGCCCAGCACGTACGCGCAGACCGCGGCGGCGATGCCGGCGGCGAGGAAGGACCGGCCGCGCGTGGTCAGCCCGCTCAGAGCGGCCCGCAGACCCCCCTTGTCGTCGCTGTCGTCCATCGCGGTCGGCCCCCCGGCGCTCATCAGAGCCGCCGTACGCCGGGCTGCTGCCGGGTGTCGTACGCGGCGCCCGGCTGATGCGGCGGGGCCGGGACGGACGCACCGCCCGCGGCGGTCGGCACCGGCGTCTGCTGGAGGATCTCCAGCACCACCTGCTCGGCGGTGCGGCGGTTCAGCTGGGCCTGGGCGGTGGGCAGCAGCCGGTGTGCGAGCACCGCGACCGCCAGCCCCTGTACGTCGTCGGGCAGGCAGTAGTCCCGGCCGCTCAGCGCGGCGGTGGCCTTGGCCGCGCGCAGCAGGTGCAGGGTGGCGCGCGGCGAGGCGCCGAGTCTGAGATCGGGATGGCTGCGGGTGGCCCCGACGAGCTGCACCGCGTACCGGCGGACCGCGTCGGCGACGTGGACCGTCCGCACGGCCTCGATCAGCTTCGCGATGTCGTGCGCGTGCGCCACCGGCTGGAGGTCGTCCAGGGGCGAGACGCCGCCGTGCACGTCGAGCATCTGGAGCTCGGCCTCCGGGCTGGGATAGCCGATCGACACCCTGGCCATGAACCGGTCGCGCTGGGCCTCGGGCAGCGGATACGTGCCCTCCATCTCCACCGGGTTCTGGGTGGCCACGACCATGAAGGGGTCGGGCAGTTCGTAGGAGTGCCCGTCGATCGTGACCTGGCGCTCCTCCATCGACTCCAGCAGCGCGGACTGGGTCTTGGGCGAGGCGCGGTTGATCTCGTCGCCGATCACGATCTGGGCGAAGATCGCTCCGGGTTTGAACTCGAACTCGCGGCGCTGCTGGTCGAAGATGGACACCCCGGTGATGTCGGAGGGCAGCAGGTCCGGTGTGAACTGGATGCGCCGCACCGAGCAGTCGATGGACCGCGCCAGCGCCTTGGCCAGCATGGTCTTGCCGACGCCGGGCACATCCTCGATCAGCAGATGTCCCTCCGCGAGCAGCACGGTCAGCGAAAGCCGTACGACCTCAGGCTTGCCCTCGATCACACTCTCCACCGACCTGCGCACCCGCTCCGCTGTGGTGGTCAGATCTGTGAGGCTCGCTCGATCGTCATAGGTCGTCACCCGGCCCTCCTCGGCCCTGCCCCACGCTCACCAGGAGCACGGGATTCCCCAGTCACGGTCCGGTGCTCCTGTACGGCCCGGCCCACCCCGAATACGGACACCGCGCCGGACGAGGTCCGACGGGGTGTCACACCCGCATTCTTGTTGCCGTTACCGCTTCGTGTCACTCGCGTGTGGATAACTGGGGCCGATATGTCGGATTGGGTGGGTTTTTCGATGCCCGAAAGGGTCTTTCCGGAGGTCAGGAAGCCGGGAGGATCTCGCGCAGCAGGCCGGTCGTCACGTCGAAGACGAAGCCGCGCACATCATCGTTGTGCAGCAGGAACGGCGAGGTGCGCACCCGCTGGATCGACTGCCGGACGTCCTGGTCGGCGTCGGTGTACGCCTCCACGGCCCAGACGGGGCGCTGGCCGACCTCCGCCTCCAGCTCCTGGCGGAACTCCTCGGTGATCGACTCCATGCCGCAGTTGGTGTGGTGGATCAGTATCACGCTGCGGGTGCCGAGGGCCCGCTGGCTGATGGTCAGCGAGCGGATCACGTCGTCGGTGACCACACCGCCCGCGTTGCGGATGGTGTGGCAGTCACCGAGCGCCAGACCGAGCGCCTTGTGCAGGTCGAGCCGGGCGTCCATGCAGGCGACCACGGCGACGCGCAGCACCGGCTTCGCGTCCATGCCGGGATCGCTGAACTCGGCGGCGTACTCGGTGTTCGCCCCGACGAGGCGGTCGGTGACCGTGCCGTCGGTGCCGGCCCGGTCTGCGGGGGAGGTGGACGGCTCGGCGGGGGACTGCGCGGAAGTCGACATGAACAAGACGTTAGCCCGGCTCCGCCGCTCCGGCGTGGCGTGGAAGCGGACAAAGAACGTCAACGGTGTTTGTTGTGAGGTAACCCACAAGCCTCACACCGAGTCACCCGGCCGGGTGAACAAAGGGAGGGCCGACGCGCTGCCGGGTTGATTGATCGGGAATCGATCGAATGGCAGGGTGGAGCAGGACCGGCTGCAGACCGGTCTAAAGTGACGGGAAGTTACCGACACCCTGCACATTCCGAAGTTTCCCCGTGTGCGCGGCGTACGTACGGCCCGGCCCTCTCCCGCTCGCCGGTCGGCTGACGCCTCTTCCCCGGCGCCGGCGGACCTCCCCTTCGCGAGCGGGCGGGGACCAGGCCGTACGTGCCGCCACCCGGGACCTGAGCCTGAGAGGGCGCATGAGCCAGACCCGACACGTCCCGGTGATGCTCCAGCGGTGCCTGGACCTGTTGGCCCCGGCTCTTGAGGCACCGGGCCCCAGGCCGCCCGTGGTCGTCGACTGCACGCTGGGCCTCGGCGGACACAGCGAGGCGCTGCTCTCCGCCTTCCCGACCGCCCGGCTGATCGCCCTGGACCGGGACAAGGAGGCGCTGCGCCTTTCGGGTGAGCGGCTCGCTCCCTACGGCGACCGCGCCACCCTGGTGCACGCCGTCTACGACGAACTGCCCGAGGTGCTCGACCGGCTGGGCGTCCCCGAGGTCCAGGGCATCCTGTTCGACCTCGGCGTCTCCTCCATGCAGCTGGACGAGGCCGACCGGGGATTCGCGTACGCCCAGGACGCACCGCTCGACATGCGGATGGACCAGACGACCGGCATGGGCGCCGCCGAGGTGCTCAACACCTACCCGCCGGGCGAACTGGTGCGGATCCTGCGTGCGTACGGCGAGGAGAAGCAGGCCAAGCGGATCGTCTCCGCCGTCGTCCGCGAGCGCGAGAAGGAACCCTTCAGCAACAGCGCCCGGCTCGTCGAGCTGATCCGCGACTCGCTGCCGCAGGCGGCCAAGCGCACCGGCGGCAACCCCGCCAAGCGCACCTTCCAGGCCCTGCGCATCGAGGTCAACGGCGAGCTGACCGTGCTGGAGCGGGCGATCCCGGCCGCAGTGCGCAGCCTCGCCGTCGGCGGGCGCATCGCCGTCCTCTCGTACCACTCGCTGGAGGACCGGCTGGTCAAGCAGGTGCTCGCGGCGGGCGCCGCCAACACCGCCCCGGCCGGGCTGCCGGTCGTCCCCGAGCGCTACCAGCCCCGGCTGAAGCTGCTGACCCGGGGCGCCGAGCTGCCCACCGAGGAGGAGGTCGCCGACAACCGGCGGGCCGCGCCCGCCCGGCTGCGCGGCGCCCAGCGGATCCGGGCGGAGGAGCGATGAGCCCCCGGGGCCCCGGCGGGCGGACGCGGGCGAGGGACGGGGCGGTGCGGTGAGCAAAGCGGCCGGGCAGTTGAAAGGACGTGCGGCACGGCTCAGCCGGCTGATGCCGGCCGGGCCGAGCAAAGCCGCCCGGACCCCCTTCGTCCTGCTGGTCGTCCTGCTCCTGGGCGGCGGCCTGATCACCCTGCTCGTGCTGAACTCCGCGCTCAACGAAGGATCGTTCCGGCTGAGCGAGCTGAAGAAGCGGACCACCGACCTCACCGACGAGCAGCAGGCCCTCCAGCACGACGTCGACAGCTCCGCCGAGCCCGACGCGCTGGCCCGCCGGGCCCGGGAACTGGGCATGGTCCCCGGCGGCAGCCCCGTCTTCCTCGGCCCCGACGGCAAGCTCCGGGGCGTGCCCTCGGCCGCCACCGCCGAACCGGCCCCCGCGCCGCCGCCACAGAGGACCACCGCGCCGCCGCAGGCCCCCGCGAGCGCGCCGCCGCAGCCCCCCGCCACGTCCGGCCCGACCCCCTCGGGCAGCACGTCAGCCCCGGCCGGCACCACCACCGCCGGACCGGGCACCTCCGCAGCCACTCCCGACGCGGCCGGACCGGGCGCACCGGCGGCCCCGCGAACCCCGTCAGACCAGCCCTCCACGAGCCCCGGCAGGTGACGCAGTGCCTTCCAAGGAACCACCGCGCCGCCGGGTCCCCGGCCCGGCGCGCCCCCGCTCCGCGGCCCCCCGTACCGGCCGCCCCCGCCCCGACGCGCGACGGCGGCCCTCCTCCTCCCCGGCCGCGCGCAGGCCGGTGCCGCGCGGCCGCTCCGGCCGTCCGCTGCGGCTCGGCAGCCCGCGCCCCCGGCTGCGGCTGGTCAGCCTCGCCCTGACGCTCGTCATGATCGCGTTCGTCGTCCGGCTCCTCCAGGTCCAGGCGGTCGACGCCAACGCGTACGCGGCCAAGGCCGACAAGAACCGCTACCTCAGCTACACCGTCGCCGCCGAGCGCGGGGAGATCACCGACCGCAGCGGCATCGCGCTGGCCACCAGCGTCGACGCGTACGACATCACCGCCGACCCCAAGATGTTCACCCCGGCCGACAGCAAGGCCCCGGACGCCCCCCAGCAGGCGGCCGCCCTGCTCGCGCCCATCCTCGGCGCCGACGCGGCCGAGCTGACCAAGAAGCTCGCGAAGCCGAAGAGCCGGTACGCGGTGCTCGCCCGCCGGCAGACCCCGCAGGTCTGGAAGCAGATCAAGGACCTCAAGTCGGTCTTCGCGGAGAAGGCCGCCAAGGACAAGGCGGCCGGCGGCCCCGGAGCCAACGTGCTCGCCGGTGTCTTCCAGGAGTCGACCACCAAGAGGGTCTACCCCAACGGCGGCCTCGCCGCCGGGATACTGGGTTACGTCAACGCCGAGGGCAAGGGCGCCGGCGGCCTGGAATCGCAGCTGGACAAGGAGCTGGCGGGCGAGGACGGCACGATCAAGTACGCCCAGTCCGGTGGCCGCCGGGTGCCCACGGCCGGCACCAAGGAGGTCCCGGCCGTCGCGGGCTCCGACATCGAGCTGACCATCGACCGCGACATCCAGTGGGCGGCCCAGAAGGCCATCTCCGAACAGGTGAAGAAGTCCAAGGCGGACCGGGGCTACGTCGTCGTCCAGAACACCCGGACCGGCGAGGTCCTCGCCATGGCCAACGCGCCCGGGTTCGACCCCAACGACCTCTCGCAGGCCGACGCGGCGTCCCTGGGCAACGCGGCCCTCCAGGACGTGTACGAGCCCGGCTCCACCAGCAAGGTCATGTCCATGGCCGCGGTGCTGGAGGAAGGCGCCGCCACCCCCGGCACCCACGTCACCGTCCCCAACCGGCTGCACCGGGGCGACCGGCTCTTCAAGGACGACATCGACCACCCCACCTGGTACCTGACGCTCAACGGCGTACTGGCCAAGTCCAGCAACATCGGCACCATCCTGGCCGCCGGACAGCTCGGCAGGACCCAGGCCCAGGCCAACAAGACGCTCTACTCCTACCTGCGCAAGTTCGGCATCGGCTCACCGACCGGACTCGGCTACCCGGGTGAGACCCCGGGCATCCTCGCCAAGCCGCAGGACTGGTCGACCTCGCAGCAGTACACGATCCCGTTCGGCCAGGGGCTCTCGCTCAACGCCATGCAGGCCGCCTCGATCTACTCCACCATCGCCAACGGCGGGGTCCGGATCGCCCCGACCCTGGTGCGCGGCACCAAGGGGGCCGACGGCCGCTTCACCGCCGCCGACGCCCCCGCACAGTCCCGGGTGGTCAGCGAGAAGACGGCGAAGACACTCGCGAAGATGCTGGAGTCGGTGGTCGGCGACCAGGAGGGCACCGGCACCAAGGCGAAGATCCCCGGCTACCGGGTCGCGGGCAAGACCGGTACGGCCAACCGGGTCGATCCGGTACGCGGCGGCTACCACGGCTACACCGCCTCCTTCGCCGGCTTCGCCCCCGCCGACAACCCCCAGATCACCGTCTACTGTGCGATCCAGAACCCCACCAAGGGCGGCTACTTCGGCGGCCAGATCTGCGGACCCATCTACAAGCAGGTCATGGAATTCGCCCTCAAGACCCTTCAGACCGCGCCCTCCGGCAGCGAGCCGGCCAGGCTGCCGGTGTCCTTCAAACCCGGCGAGTGAACTCGGGGAGACCATCCGTGACAACCATCACCCCTGATCCCGGGAACCGGAACGGGAACCACCACGACCCCGGCCCCTCACTTCGCGAGAGGCCGGGTGCTCCCGGTACGCTCACCGCCGTGCCCCACGCTGAACAGTCCCGAACCACCCAGAAGGACGCCCCTGTGAACTACCCGGGAGCGCCCCGCCCGGATCGGCTGCGGCCGACCACCCTGGCCACCCTGGCAGCCCGGCTGGGAGTCGAACCGCCCGGCACCGGCGAAGTCACCGGCATCACCCACGATTCCAGGGCCGTACGCCCCGGAGACGTGTACGCCGCTCTGCCGGGTGCCCGCCTGCACGGCGCCGACTTCACCGCCCAGGCGGCCGGCCTTGGCGCCGCCGCCATCCTCACCGACCCGGCGGGCGCCGAACGCGCCGCCGCCACCGGCCTCCCGGTGCTGGTCACCGAGGACCCGCGCGGCCGGATGGGCGAACTCGCCGCCGAGATCTACGGACAACCCGGCACCGACCTGCTCCGGATCGGCATCACCGGAACCTCCGGCAAGACCACCACCGCCTACCTCATCGAGGGCGGCTTCCGCGGCGCAGGGCGCAGCACCGGTCTGATCGGCACCGTGGAGATGCGCATCGGCGACGAGCGCATCAAGTCCGAACGGACCACCCCCGAGGCCACCGACCTGCAGGCCCTGTTCGCGGTGATGCGCGAGCGCGGCGTGGACGCGGTGACCATGGAGGTCTCCAGCCACGCCCTGGTGCTCGGCCGGGTGGACGGCTGCACGTTCGACGTGGCCGTCTTCAACAACCTCAGCCCGGAGCACATGGAGTTCCACTCCGGCATGGAGGACTACTTCCAGGCCAAGGCGCGGCTGTTCACCCCGCAGCGCAGCAGGCAGGGCGTCGTCAACTTCGACGACGAGTACGGCCGCAGGCTGATCACCGAGGCCTCCGTGCCGATCACCACCTTCTCCGCCGAGGGCCACCCGGACGCCGACTGGCGGGCCGAGGACGTCGAGGTCGGCCAGCTCGGCTCCACCTTCACCGTCATCGGCCCCAAGGACGAGCGGGCCACCGCGAAGGCCCCGCTGCCGGGACCGTTCAACGTCGCCAACACCCTGGCCGCGATCGTCACCCTCGCCGTCGCGGGCATCGACCCGCAGATCGCGGCCGACGGCGTCGCCGCCGTGCCCGGGGTGCCCGGCCGGCTGGAGCGGATCGACGCCGGACAGCCGTACCTCGCACTCGTCGACTACGCGCACAAGACCGACGCCGTCGAATCGGTGCTCCGCTCCCTCCAGAAGGTCACCGAGGGCAAACTGCACATCGTCCTCGGCTGCGGCGGCGACCGCGACACCACCAAGCGCGGCCCGATGGGAGCGGCCGCCGCCCGGCTCTCCGACACCGCTGTCCTGACCTCGGACAACCCCCGCTCCGAGGACCCGCTCGGCATCCTCGCGGCCATGCTCGCGGGTGCCGCGGAAGTGCCCGTCCACGAACGCGGCGACGTCCTGGTCGACGCGGACCGGGCCGCCGCCATCGCGGCCGCGGTCGGCCGGGCCGGCCCCGGCGACACCGTGATCGTCGCGGGCAAGGGCCACGAGCAGGGCCAGGACATCCACGGCGTCGTGCGCCCCTTCGACGACCGGGTGGTCCTGCGCGAGGCCATCGAGCGGTCCCTGGGACACGAGAGCGCCGCCCACCGCGCCCCCACCCACGAGAACAACAGTCAGGGATGACCAAGTGATCGCCCTTTCCCTCGCCGAGATCGCCGAAATCGTCGGCGGGCAGTCGTACGACATACCGGATCCGGCAGCAACCGTCAGCGGGCCAGTCGTCATCGACTCCCGGGCGGTGAAGCAAGGCAGCCTCTTCGTCGCCTTCGCCGGCGAACGCGTCGACGGCCACGACTACGCGCGGCGCGCCGTCGAGGCGGGCGCGGCAGTCGTGCTGGCCGCCCGCCCCGTCGGCGTTCCCGCGATCGTCGTGGACGACGTGGTGGCGGCGCTCGGCGCGCTCTCCCGTGCCGTCGTCGGACGCCTGGGCACCACCGTGGTCGCCCTCACCGGCTCCGCCGGCAAGACCTCCACCAAGGACCTGATCGCCCAGCTCCTGGAGCGCAAGGGCCCCACCGTCTATCCGGAGGGCAACCTCAACAACGAGATCGGACTGCCGCTCACCGCGCTGCGCGCCACCGAGGAGACCCAGCACCTGGTCCTCGAAATGGGCGCACGCTACATCGGCGACATCTGCTACCTCACCGGCCTGGTCCCGCCCCGGATCGGCCTCGTGCTGAACGTCGGCACCGCCCACATCGGCGAGTTCGGCGGCCGCGAGCAGATCGCCCAGGCCAAGGGCGAGATGGTCGAGTCCCTCCCCCCGGAGGGGCTCGCCGTACTCAACGCCGACGACCCGCTCGTCCGCGCCATGTCCTCCCGCACCAAGGCCCGGGTGCTGCTCTTCGGCGAAGCCGCGGAAGCGGACGTACGGGGAGAGAACGTGCGGCTCACCGACGACGGCCGCCCCGCTTTCCGCCTCCACACACCCACCGGGTGCAGCGATGTGACCATGCGCCTGTACGGTGAGCACCACGTGTCGAACGCGCTCGCCGCGGCCGCCGTCGCCCATGAGTTGGGCCTGTCCGCAGACGAGATCGCCGATGCGCTCTCCGAGGCGGGCACCCTCTCCCGCTGGCGCATGGAGGTCACCGAGCGTCCGGACGGCGTGACGTTCGTCAATGACGCCTACAACGCCAACCCCGAATCCATGAGAGCCGCGCTGCGCGCGCTGGCCGCCATGGGGAAGGGGCGTCGTACGTGGGCGGTGCTCGGCCAGATGGCCGAGCTCGGCGACGCCTCGCTCACCGAGCACGACGCGGTCGGACGGCTTGCCGTCCGGCTCAACGTCAGCAAGCTCGTCGCGGTCGGGGGCAGAGAAGCCTCCTGGCTGCAACTGGGCGCATACAACGAGGGTTCGTGGGGTGAGGAGTCGGTGCATGTGTCCGACACACAGGCTGCCGTCGACCTGCTGCGCAGTGAACTGCGCCCGGGAGACGTCGTGCTGGTGAAGGCTTCCCGGTCGGTCGGCCTGGAGCAGGTCGTCACGGCGCTGCTGGACAGTGCGGCCGAGGGCGAGGTCGCCGGCCGATGAGGCAGATCCTCTTCGCGGGGGCCATCGGGCTCTTCCTGACCCTGGTCGGTACCCCGCTGCTGATCAAGCTGCTGGCCCGCAAGGGATACGGGCAGTTCATCCGGGACGACGGCCCGCGCAGCCACGGATCGAAGAAGGGCACGCCCACCATGGGCGGCATCGCCTTCATCCTGGCGACGATCATCGCGTACGTGGTCTCGAAGCTGATCACCGGCGAGGACATGCGCTTCTCCGGCGTGCTGGTCCTCTTCCTGATGGCCGGCATGGGACTCGTCGGTTTCCTCGACGACTACATCAAGATCGTCAAGCAGCGCTCGCTGGGCCTGCGGGCCAAGGCCAAGATGGCCGGCCAGCTGATCGTCGGCATCGCCTTCGCGGTGCTCTCGCTCCAGTTCGCCGACGCCCGCGGCAACACCCCCGCCTCCGACAAGCTCTCGTTCGTCGAGGACTTCGGCTGGTCGATCGGCCCGGTGCTCTTCGTGCTCTGGGCGCTCTTCATGATTCTCGCCATGTCCAACGGCGTGAACCTGACGGACGGTCTGGACGGCCTCGCCACCGGTGCGTCGGTGATGGTCTTCGGCGCGTACACCTTCATCGGGCTCTGGCAGTTCCAGGAGTCCTGCGCCAACGCGGCCACCCTCACCAACCCGAGCGCCTGTTTCGAAGTACGAGATCCACTCGACCTCGCGGTCGTGGCCTCCGCCCTGATGGGCTCCTGCTTCGGCTTCCTGTGGTGGAACACCTCGCCCGCCAAGATCTTCATGGGTGACACCGGTTCGCTCGCCCTCGGCGGCGCGCTCGCCGGTCTGGCGATCTGCTCCCGCACCGAGTTCCTGATGGCGGTGCTCGGCGGCCTCTTCGTGATGATCACGATGTCCGTCGTCATCCAGGTCGGCTCGTTCAAGATGACCGGCAAGCGGGTGTTCCGGATGGCGCCGCTCCAGCACCACTTCGAACTCAAGGGGTGGTCCGAAGTCCTTGTCGTGGTCCGCTTCTGGATCATCCAGGGCATGTGCGTGATCGTCGGACTCGGCCTCTTCTACGCAGGATGGGCAGCCAAGAAGTGAGCAGTACGGACTGGCGGGGCAAGCACGTCACGGTCGCCGGACTCGGGGTCTCCGGGATCCCGGCGGCCCGGGTGCTGCGCGGTCTCGGCGCCGTCGTCACCGTCGTCAACGACGGGGACGACGAGCGCTCCCGCACCCAGGCCGCGGAGCTGGAGGCGCAGGGCATCACCGTGCGCCTCGGCGACGGGGCCACCCTGCCCGAGTCCACCGAGCTCATCGTCACCACCCCGGGCTGGCAGCCCGACAAGCCGCTGTTCGCCGCGGCCGCCGAGGCGGGCGTCCCGGTCTGGGGCGACGTCGAACTCGCCTGGCGGCTGCGCGGACGGGACGGCAGGGAACCGGCACCCTGGCTCGCGGTCACCGGAACCAACGGCAAGACCACGACCGTCCGGATGCTCGCCTCGATCCTGGAGGCGGCCGGGCTGCGCACCGCCGCCGTCGGCAACATCGGCGTCTCGCTGCTGGACGCGGTCCTCGGCGACCAGGAGTACGACGTCCTGGCCGTCGAGCTCTCCAGCTACCAGCTGCACTGGTCGCCCTCGCTGCGCGCCCACTCCGCCGCCGTGCTCAACCTGGCCCCCGACCACCTCGACTGGCACGGCTCCATGGAGGCGTACGTCGCGGACAAGGGCCGGATCTACGAGGGCAACGGCGTCGCCTGCGTCTACAACGTGGCGGACCCCGCCACCGAGGACCTGGTGCGCGAGGCCGACGTCGAGGAGGGCTGCCGGGCGATCGGCTTCACCCTCGGAACCCCCGGGCCCTCCCAGCTCGGGGTCGTCGACGGCATCCTCGTCGACCGTGCCTTCGTGACGAACCGGCAGAAGCAGGCGCAGGAGCTGGCCGAGGTCGGGGACGTGAACCCGCCCGTCCCGCACAACATCGCCAACGCGCTGGCGGCCGCCGCGCTCGCCCGCGCCTTCGGCGTCGCCCCGGCCGCCGTGCGCGACGGGCTGCGCAACTTCCGCCCCGACCCGCACCGCATCGAGCATGTCGCGGACATCGCCGGGGTCGCGTACATCGACGACTCCAAGGCCACCAACACCCACGCCGCCGAGGCCTCCCTGGCCTCCTACGACCCCATCGTCTGGATCGCCGGCGGGCTGGCCAAGGGAGCCACCTTCGACGAGCTGGTGACCGGGTGCGCGAAGCGCCTGCGGGGCGTCGTACTGATGGGCGCCGACCGCGCCCTGATCCGCGAAGCCCTCGCGCGACACGCGCCCGAGGTCCCGGTGACCGACCTCGACCGGACCGACACTGGGGCGATGTCCGAGGCGGTCCGCGAGGCGGCACGGCTCGCCCGGCCGGGAGACACCGTACTGATGGCCCCGGCCTGCGCCTCGATGGACATGTTCACCAACTACAACAAGCGGGGCGAGGCCTTCGCGGACGCCGTCCGCGCACTCGCCGCCGAGAGCGCCTGACGGGCCCGGCCTCCGCGCCGTAACGTCCCGGAACAACCGGGTCGTACGGCAGTGCCGCGGGCGCGGGCCCTCGGCGCCGAAGCCCCGGGCACGAGCAGTGGAGGGGACAGGACCATGCCGGCCGAAGAGAGCCCTGCCGCACGCGGCAGGGACCGCTCACGGGCGACCGCGGCGATCAGCCGGGCGCTCCGTCCACCCCTCCCGGCGACCGCCGGCGCCCCGCTGCCGGACGGACTCGCGCTCCGTGTCCGGTCGGCTCCCGGCTCCCGGCGGCCCCCCGCCGTCCGCTCCAGGAGCACGGGCGGCCCCCGCACCCCGCGCGGCGGCGGTGTGCGCCGGCTCTACGAGCAGGCACGCCGGGCCTGGGACCGGCCGCTGACGGCGTACTACCTGATCCTGGGTGCCGGGCTGCTCATCACCGTGCTCGGGCTCGTCATGGTCTACTCCGCCTCGATGATCAAGGCGCTGGAGCTCGACAAGCCGGGCACCTACTTCTTCCGCAAGCAGTTCCTGGCCGCCGTCATCGGGGCCGGACTGATGGCGATCGCGGCCCGGATGCCGGTGAAGCTGCACCGTGCCATGTCCTACCCGCTGCTGATGGGCGCGGTCTTCCTGATGGTGCTGGTCCAGGTGCCGGGGATAGGGATGTCGGTCAACGGCAACCGCAACTGGCTCTACCTGGGCGGCCCCTTCCAGCTCCAGCCCAGCGAGTTCGGCAAGCTCGCCCTCGTCCTGTGGGGGGCAGACCTGCTCGCCCGCAAACAGGACAAGCGGCTGCTCAACCAGTGGAAGCACATGCTGGTGCCGCTGGTGCCGGTCGCCTTCATGCTGCTCGGGCTGATCATGCTCGGCGGTGACATGGGCACTGCGATCATTCTCACTGCGATCCTGTTCGGGCTGCTCTGGCTGGCCGGAGCCCCCACCCGGCTGTTCGCCGGGGTGCTCGCCACCGCCGGGCTGATCGGTTTCGTACTGATCAAGACCAGTCCGAACCGGATGGCCAGGCTCGACTGCATGGGCGCGAGCGAACCGGGGCCCGGCGGCTCGTGCTGGCAGGCCGTGCACGGTATCTACGCTCTGGCGTCCGGCGGCTGGTTCGGATCCGGGCTCGGTGCGAGTGTGGAAAAATGGGGGCAACTCCCCGAACCCCACACCGACTTCATCTTCGCCATCACGGGGGAGGAACTGGGGTTGGCGGGGACGCTGTCGGTACTCGCCCTCTTCGCGGCTCTAGGCTATGCGGGTATCCGCGTGGCCGGACGCACGGAGGACCCCTTCGTGAGGTATGCCGCGGGAGGTGTGACCACCTGGATCACGGCTCAGGCAGTGATCAACATCGGTGCGGTGCTCGGTCTGCTTCCGATCGCCGGTGTCCCGCTCCCGCTGTTCTCCTACGGAGGGTCGGCCCTGCTGCCGACCATGTTCGCTGTCGGGCTGCTGATCGCGTTCGCGCGGGAGGATCCCGCCGCGAAGGCCGCCCTGGCCATGCGGAGGCCCGGGGTGAGATGGAAGACGATGAGACGGCGCATCAAGAAGCGTTCGTCCGGAGAGCGGTGAATTTCGGTGCATGTCGTACTCGCCGGTGGGGGGACCGCCGGCCACATCGAGCCCGCGCTCGCCCTCGCGGACGCCCTGCGCAGGCAGGACCCGAGCGTGGGAATCACCGCTCTCGGCACGGAGCGCGGACTCGAGACGAGACTCGTACCCGAGCGGGGGTACGAACTCGCCCTGATCCCGGCCGTCCCGCTGCCGCGCAAGCCCACCCCCGAACTCATCACCGTCCCGGGCAGGCTGCGCGGCACCATCAAGGCGGCCGAGCAGATCCTGGAGCGCACCAAGGCGGACTGTGTGATCGGGTTCGGCGGCTACGTCGCGCTGCCCGGCTACCTCGCCGCCAAGCGCGCCGGGGTGCCGATCGTGGTGCACGAGGCCAACGCCCGGCCGGGCCTGGCCAACAAGATCGGCTCGCGGTACGCGCACGGGGTCGCCGTCTCGACCCCCGACAGCAAGCTCCGCGGTGCCCGCTACATCGGTATCCCGCTGCGCCGCACCATCGCCACCCTGGACCGGGCCCGGGTCCGTCCCGAGGCGCGTGCCGCCTTCGGGCTCGATCCCAACCTGCCGACGCTGCTGGTCTCCGGCGGCTCGCAGGGCGCCCGCCATCTCAACGAGGTGGTCCAGCGGGTCGCCCCGCTGCTGCAGCGCTCCGGAATCCAGATCCTGCACGTGGTCGGCCCGAAGAACGAAATGCCGCGCGTGGACAACATGCCCGGTATGCCGCCCTATATCCCGGTACCGTATGTGGACCGGATGGACCTCGCGTACGCCGCGGCCGACATGATGCTCTGCCGCGCGGGCGCGATGACCGTGGCGGAGCTCTCCGCCGTCGGGCTGCCCGCCGCCTATGTCCCGTTGCCGATCGGCAACGGCGAACAGCGGCTCAACGCCCAGCCGCTGATCAACGCCGGCGGCGGTCTGCTGGTGGACGACGCGGCGCTCACCCCCGAGTGGGTGCAGGGCAACGTCCTTCCGGTACTGGCGGATCCGCACCGACTGTATGAAATGTCCCGCGCTGCCGCCGAGTTCGGCCGCCGGGACGCCGACGACCTGCTGGTCGGCATGGTGTACGAGGCGATTGCCGCACGCCGAGGCGCGTGAGGCGGACGGGTCCGGGGGCGGCGCCCCCGGACCCGGCATAAGGAGCGAGCGTGGCCGGACCGACGACCGCCCAGCGCGGTGCAGGGCAGCAGGAGGACACCCCGGACCGGCCGCCGCGCCCGGGTGCCGAAGGGCGCCGGATGTCCCGGCGGACCAGGCTGATCGTGATCGCGGCGGCCGTGCTGCTGCTCGGCTCGGGCGCCGTCTGGGCGCTCTACGGCTCGTCCTGGCTCCGGACCGAACAGGTCCGGATCACCGGTGTCGACGTACTGTCACCGGCCGAGGTGGAGTCCGCCGCCGCGGTGCCGATGGGGGCTCCGCTGGTCTCCGTGGACACGGACGCCATCGCCGGCAGATTGCGCCAGAAGTTGCCTCGTATCGACTCGGTGGATGTCGTACGGTCATGGCCGCACGGCATCGGACTTAAGGTGACCGAACGAAAGCCGGTCCTGTTGGTGAAAAAGGGCGCGAAGTTCATCGAAGTGGACGCCAAAGGCGTGCGCTTCGCCACGGTGGACAAAGCACCCGGGCGCGTACCCCTGCTGGAACTGACCCCTGGTCAGTCGGCGAGCCTGCGCCGCTTCGGCAGTGACCGGCTGGTGCGGGAGGCGGTCCGGGTCGCGGGCGATCTCCCGGCCGGTGTCGCCGGGGACACCGAGGTCGTGCGGGTCACCTCGTACGATTCGGTCTCCTTGCGGCTCACCGGGGACCGTGAGGTGATCTGGGGGAGCGGTGAAGAAGGTGCTGTGAAGGCGAAAGTCCTCACCGCGCTCATGAAAGCCGCTCCCAAAGCAGGACACTTCGACGTGAGTGCACCCACCGCTCCTGCGGTGTCGGGCAGTTGACGCACATTCGGCCTGGCCAGCACCCTGGTTGGTCAGCGCTACGGGTGATCACATAGGGTGAAAAGAAAAACGGGAGGTTCGGCGTGTTCGTTGAACGTGCGCCACTTGTCGACTTAGTGTCCTGTTCGGAAGAGTCCATGAAGCAGACACACTGGTAACCCTAAACTTCAACGTTAGGGTTTGGGTCGGCGTTCGGACCGTCCCAATCGGCATCCGTCGTCGCGGCGGGACTACCGCCAAGCGACGACACGTAACTCGAGGCGAGAGGCCTTCGACGTGGCAGCACCGCAGAACTACCTCGCAGTCATCAAGGTCATCGGTGTCGGCGGCGGTGGTGTCAATGCCATCAACCGAATGATCGAGGTCGGTCTCAAGGGCGTCGAGTTCATCGCGATCAACACTGATGCGCAAGCCCTGTTGATGAGCGACGCCGACGTCAAGCTCGACGTCGGCCGTGAACTCACCCGTGGCCTCGGCGCCGGGGCGAACCCGGCCGTCGGTCGCAAGGCGGCAGAGGACCACCGTGAAGAGATCGAGGAGGTCCTCAAGGGGGCCGACATGGTCTTCGTCACCGCAGGCGAAGGCGGTGGCACCGGCACCGGTGGCGCCCCCGTCGTCGCCAATATCGCGCGCTCGCTCGGCGCCCTGACGATCGGTGTGGTCACCCGCCCGTTCACCTTCGAGGGCCGGCGTCGCGCGAACCAGGCGGAGGACGGCATCGCCGAACTCCGCGAAGAGGTCGACACCCTCATCGTCATCCCCAACGACCGACTGCTGTCCATCTCGGACCGCCAGGTCAGCGTGCTCGACGCGTTCAAGTCGGCCGACCAGGTGCTGCTCTCGGGCGTCCAGGGCATCACCGACCTCATCACCACCCCGGGCCTGATCAACCTCGACTTCGCCGACGTCAAGTCGGTCATGTCCGAGGCCGGATCGGCGCTCATGGGCATCGGCTCGGCGCGCGGCGACGACCGTGCGGTGGCGGCGGCCGAGATGGCGATCTCCTCGCCGCTCCTGGAGGCGTCCATCGACGGCGCCCGAGGTGTCCTGCTCTCCATCTCCGGCGGCAGCGACCTCGGTCTCTTCGAGATCAACGAGGCCGCCCAGCTGGTGAGCGAGGCGGCGCACCCGGAGGCGAACATCATCTTCGGTGCGGTCATCGACGACGCACTGGGCGACGAGGTACGGGTCACCGTGATCGCCGCGGGCTTCGACGGCGGACAGCCGCCGGCCCGCCGCGAGAACGTCCTGGGTGCGAACTCCGCCAAGCGCGAGGAGTCCGCCCCGCCGGTCCGGGCCGCCGAGCCCGTGCGCCAGTCGGGCGGACTGGGCTCCGTGCCCCCGCGCGAGGAGACCCCGGTCCAGGCCGATCCGGTGCCGGTGGCCAACGAGAGCCACCTTCCGCCGGTCGCTCCGCCGCACGTCCCGCCGGCCCGTCCCTACCAGGACTCCCAGGCCGAAGAGCTGGATGTTCCGGATTTCTTGAAGTGATAGATCCGCACGACGCAGTGAGCGAAGAGAATTCCGTCTCTTCGGGGGGCGGCGCCCACTTCTCCTTCACCGACAGGTGGGGAGGGGTGAGCGCCGCCCCGTATGCGGAGCTCAACCTCGGCGGCGCGGTCGGTGACGACCCCGCCGCCGTTCTCGCCAACCGGGAGCGCGCCGCCCGCGGTCGCGGGCTCGACCCGGCCCGGGTCGTCTGGATGAACCAGGTCCACGGCCGGGACGTAGCCGTGGTCGACGGACCGTGGGGCGCCGCCGCCCGGATTCCCGCCGTGGACGCGGTGGTGACCGCGCGGCGCGGGCTCCCGCTCGCCGTCCTCACCGCGGACTGCACCCCCGTACTCCTCGCCGACCCGGTCGCCGCAATCGCCGCGGCGGCGCACGCCGGCCGCCCCGGCCTGGTCGCCGGAGTGGTGCCCGCCGCGGTCGGGGCCATGGTCCGGCTCGGCGCGGACCCCTCACGGATCGTCGCCCACACCGGGCCGGCCGTCTGCGGACGGTGTTACGAGGTCCCGGCCGCCATGCGGGACGAGGTCGCCGCGAGCGTCCCCGCCTCCTGGTCCGAGACCAGCTGGGGAACCCCGGCCGTGGATGTCACCGCCGGAGTCCATGCCCAGCTCGAAGCCCTCGGAATCACGGACCGGCACAAGTCGCCCGTCTGCACGATCGAGTCCGGCGACCATTTCTCGTACCGACGCGACCGCACCACCGGGCGGCTCGCCGGATATGTCTGGCTGGACGGATAGGGCATGACAGACCGTAAGGCTCAACTCGCAGCGAATCTCGCACAGGTGGAGGAACGCATCGCTTCCGCCTGCGCCACCGCCGGTCGCAAGCGGGAGGAGGTGACCCTCATCGTGGTCACCAAGACCTACCCCGCGAGCGATGTGCGGATCCTGCACGAACTCGGCGTGCGGCAGGTGGCGGAGAACCGCGACCAGGACGCGGCCCCCAAGGCCGCCGCATGTGCGGATCTGTCCCTCACATGGCATTTTGTCGGCCAATTGCAGACGAATAAGGTTCGTTCTGTGGTGAGTTATGCCGATATCGTACAGTCGGTGGACCGGGCCAAGCTGGTGACGGCACTCTCCGCACCGGCCGCGCTCGACGCGCGCGACGGGCGTGAACTCGGGTGTCTCATCCAGGTCGCGCTCGACGCGGAGAGCGGTGAACGGGGCGAGCGGGGCGGCGTCGCCCCCGACGGCGTCGAGGAGTTGGCCGCCGCGATCGAATCGGCCCCGGGGCTGCGGCCTGCCGGTCTGATGACCGTCGCGCCGCTCGCCGGACCGTTCGCCGGTAGGCAACGGGCGGCGTTCGACCGGTTGATGGAAATCTCATCCCGGCTGCGCGGGAACCATCCGGCTGCCACCATGGTCTCTGCAGGGATGAGTGCGGACCTCGAGGACGCGGTCGCGGCCGGAGCGACACATGTGCGCGTCGGTACTGCGGTACTCGGAGTCCGACCCGGGCTCGGGTAACGTCGCCAAGCAAGTCGGACCACAGCAGAAAATATGGTCATTACCGCCCACGGCGGATAGACCACAGTGGATCGCGGGCACTTGGTGACAGATGCCGATCCACCACAGAGCGGAGGACTCAGAGCATGGCCGGCGCGATGCGCAAGATGGCGGTCTACCTCGGCCTCGTGGAGGACGATGGGTACGACGGTCCGGGGTTCGACCCCGACGACGAATTCGAACCCGAGCCGGAGCCCGAGCGGGACCGGCGCCGGCACCAGCCCGCGCATCAGGTGGAGCGGGAACGGGACGAACCGGTACGAGCGGTACAGCCTCCGGCGCAGCGGGAGCCGGTTCAGATCCCGGCCGAGCGAGAGCGACCCGCCCGAATCGCCCCCGTGGCATCCATCACACCTGAACGCTCGAACTTGGAGAAGAACGCACCGGTGATCATGCCCAAGGTTGTGTCCGAGCGGGAGCCCTACCGCATCACCACGCTGCACCCCAGGACCTACAACGAGGCCCGTACCATCGGGGAACACTTCCGTGAGGGCACTCCGGTGATCATGAATCTCACGGAGATGGACGACACGGACGCGAAGCGACTTGTCGACTTTGCCGCGGGACTCGTCTTCGGTCTCCATGGCAGCATTGAGCGAGTGACGCAGAAGGTCTTTCTGTTGTCGCCTGCTAACGTCGATGTCACGGCGGAGGACAAGGCCCGCATTGCAGAGGGCGGATTCTTCAACCAGAGCTGAGAACACGACACCGGGAACAACCCGGCCGAGAGGCCGGAGCTACGAGAGCCAGGGGAGAGGGAAGCGCGAGGATGGGCGTCGCTCAAAGTGTTGTCTACATCGCGTTGATGTGTTTCCTCATCGTGCTGATCTTCCGGCTGGTCATGGACTACGTCTTCCAGTTCGCACGTTCATGGCAGCCGGGGAAGCCGATGGTGGTCGTCCTTGAGGCCACTTACACGGTCACTGACCCACCACTCAAGCTCCTGCGGCGGTTCATTCCGCCGCTGCGTCTCGGGGGCGTGGCACTCGACCTGTCCTTCTTCGTTCTGATGATCATCGTTTCCATCCTGATCAGCGTCGTGATCAGGTTGTGAGCGATACGGTCTTGCCGACTGCCGACGACTACGTAGAGGTGAAGAAGAGATGCCGCTGACCCCCGAGGACGTGCGGAACAAGCAGTTCACGACGGTCCGCCTCCGAGAAGGCTATGACGAGGACGAGGTTGACGCCTTCCTTGACGAGGTCGAATCGGAGCTGACCCGCCTGCTCCGTGAGAACGAGGACCTGCGCGCCAAGCTGGCCGCCGCCACGCGTGCCGCCGCGCAGAACCAGCAGCAGCAAGGCATGCGCAAGCCGGAGCAGCAGGACCGGCCCGGCGCACCGGTGCCGGCCGCCATATCTGGTCCGCCGGTCCAGCAGCAGCAGCCTCCGCAGATGGGTCCGCCCCAGCTGCCCGGTGGCGCTCCGCAGCTGCCCGCCGGTCCCAGCGGCCACGGACCCCAGGGTCAGCACGGCCCCGGTCCGCAGGGCCAGCACGGCCCCGGCCCGATGCAGGGCGGTCCCATGGGTGGCCCGATGGGCGGTCCCATGGGCGGTCACAACCCCCAGCAGCAGATGCAGCAGATGCAGCAGCAGCCGCCGCAGATGCAGCAGCAGCAGGGCCCCGGCGGCGACAGCGCCGCCCGTGTCCTCTCCCTGGCGCAGCAGACCGCCGACCAGGCGATCGCGGAGGCCCGTTCCGAGGCCAACAAGATCGTCGGCGAGGCGCGCAGCCGTGCCGAGGGCCTGGAGCGCGACGCACGTGCCAAGGCGGACGCCCTGGAGCGGGACGCGCAGGAGAAGCACCGCGTGGCGATGGGCTCCCTGGAGTCGGCCCGCGCGACGCTTGAGCGCAAGGTCGAGGACCTGCGCGGCTTCGAGCGCGAGTACCGCACGCGTCTGAAGTCCTACCTGGAGAGCCAGCTGCGTCAGCTGGAGACCCAGGCGGACGACTCGCTCGCCCCGCCGCGGACCCCGGCGACCGCTTCGCTGCCGCCGTCGCCCTCGCTGGCTCCGGCCGGTGCGGGCGCCATGGGCCACACCATGGGCGGCAACCACGGCGGTCACGGCGGCCCGCAGATGGGCGGCAACCCGTCCATGGGCGGTGCGCCCTCGTACGGTGGCCAGCAGCAGATGTCACCGGCGATGACCCAGCCGATGGCGCCGGTGCGGCCGCAGGCGCCGCAGCCGATGCAGCAGGCGCCCTCGCCGATGCGCGGGTTCCTCATCGACGAGGACGACAACTGAGCGGCTGTCGCGCGCTGAGCGCGTAGCCGTCGGCAGGCTGAGGGCCGGGCCCCGGGGATTTCCCCGGGGCCCGGCCCTTTTCCGTACCGGGCCGTCCGTACCCGGGGGCTCAGCCCCCGGACCTCCGCGCCTCAATCGCCGGCGGGGCCGGAATGCGGGCTGAGCGCCCGGGGTACGGAGCCGGGTACGCGAAGGGCCCGGCCGGAGCGGTCCGGCCGGGCCCCTTCGTCGGGAGGGTCAGTTCATGCGGCGGAGGCGGAACGTGAGGGACAGGCCCTCGTCCTCGAAGGGCTCGCCGTACGCTTCGTCCGCCTCGCCCTTTGCGTAGTCCAGGGCGAGGACCTCGTCCGCGATCAGGGAGGCGTGCTCGGTCAGCGCCTCGGCCGTCGCGGGCGATGTGGACGTCCAGCGGACGGCGATGCGGTCCGCCACGTCCAGGCCGCTGTTCTTGCGGGCCTCCTGGATCAGGCGGATCGCGTCACGGGCCAGGCCCGCACGCCGCAGCTCCGGGGTGATCTCCAGGTCCAGGGCGACCGTGGCACCCGAGTCGGACGCGACCGACCAGCCCTCGCGCGGGGTCTCCGTGATGATGACCTCGTCCGGGGCCAGCGACACCGTCTCGCCGTCGACCTCGACCGAGGCCGTGCCCTCGCGCAGGGCCAGCGACAGTGCGGCGGCGTCGGCGTTCGCGACGGCCTTGGCCACCGCCTGGACGCCCTTGCCGAACCGCTTGCCCAGCGCCCGGAAGTTGGCCTTCGCCGTCGTGTCGACCAGCGAACCGCCGACCTCGGAGAGGGAGGCCACCGAGGAGACGTTCAGCTCCTCCGTGATCTGGGCCTGCAGCGCGGGGGACAGACGCTCGAAGCCCGAGGCCGCGACCAGCGCACGGGACAGCGGCTGGCGGGTCTTGACGCCCGACTCGGCACGTGTGGCCCGCCCCAGCTCGACCAACCGGCGCACCAGTGCCATCTGCGTCGAGAGCGCGGGGTCGATCGCCGACAGGTCGGCCTTCGGCCACTCGGAGAGGTGGACCGACTCCGGGGCGTCCGGGGTGACCGGCGCGATCAGGTCCTGCCAGACCCGCTCGGTGATGAACGGCGTCAGCGGGGCCATCAGCCGGGTGACCGTCTCGATGACCTCGTGCAGGGTCCGCAGCGCCGCCTTGTCGCCCTGCCAGAAGCGGCGACGGGAGCGGCGTACGTACCAGTTGGACAGATCGTCGACGAAGCCCGAGAGCAGCTTGCCGGCGCGCTGGGTGTCGTAGCTCTCCAGCGCCTGGGTGACCTGGTCCACCAGGGCGTTGAGCTCGCTCAGCAGCCAGCGGTCCAGGACCGTGCGGTCGGCCGGGGCCGGATCGGCCGCAGAGGGAGCCCAGTTCGACGTGCGGGCGTACAGCGCCTGGAAGGCGACCGTGTTCCAGTACGTGAGGAGCGTCTTGCGGACGACCTCCTGGATCGTGCCGTGGCCGACGCGCCGCGCCGCCCACGGGGAGCCGCCGGCCGCCATGAACCAGCGCACGGCGTCGGCGCCGTGCTGGTCCATCAGCGGGACGGGTTCGAGGGTGTTGCCCAGGTGCTTGGACATCTTGCGGCCGTCCTCGGCGAGGATGTGGCCGAGGCAGACCACATTCTCGTAGGACGACTTGTCGAAGACCAGGGTGCCGATCGCCATCAGCGTGTAGAACCAGCCGCGCGTCTGGTCGATGGCCTCCGAGATGAACTGCGCCGGGTAGCGGCTCTCGAAGATCTCCTTGTTCTTGTGCGGGTAGCCCCACTGCGCGAACGGCATCGAGCCCGAGTCGTACCAGGCGTCGATGACCTCGGGGACGCGGTACGCCTCCAGTTGGCAGCTCTCGTGCGAGCAGGTGAACGTGACCTCGTCGATGAACGGCCGGTGCGGGTCCAGGTCCGAGAGGTCGGTCCCGGTCAGCTCGCTCAGCTCGGCGCGCGAGCCGACACAGGTGAGGTGGCCCTCCTCGCAGCGCCAGATCGGCAGCGGCGTTCCCCAGTAGCGGTTGCGGGACAGCGCCCAGTCGACGTTGTTGTTCAGCCAGTCGCCGAAGCGGCCGTTCTTGACCGACTCGGGGAACCAGTTGGTCTTCTGGTTCTCCTCCAGGAGACGGTCCTTGACGGCCGTCGTGCGGATGTACCAGGACGGCTGCGCGTAGTAGAGCAGCGCGGTGTGGCAGCGCCAGCAGTGCGGGTAGCTGTGCTCGTACGGGACGTGCCGGAAGAGCAGGCCCCGGTCGGCGAGGTCCTCGGTGAGCGCCTCGTCGGCCTTCTTGAAGAAGACGCCGCCGACCAGCGGCACGTCCTCCTCGAAGGTGCCGTCGGGGCGGACCGGGTTGACCACCGGCAGTCCGTACGCCTTGCAGACCAGCAGGTCGTCGGCGCCGAAGGCGGGGGACTGGTGGACCAGACCCGTACCGTCCTCGGTCGTCACGTACTCGGCGTTGACGATGTAGTGCGCCGGGGCCGGGAAGTCGATGAGGGCGAACGGACGCTCGTACGTCCAGCGCTCCATCTCGCGGCCGGTGAACGAGTCGCCGGTCAGCTCCCAGCCCTCGCCGAGGGCCTTCTCCACGAGCGGCCGGGCGACGACGAGCTTCTCCTCGCCGTTCGTCGCGACGACGTACTCGACCTCGGGGTGCGCGGCGACGGCGGTGTTGGAGACCAGGGTCCAGGGGGTCGTCGTCCAGACCAGGAGCGCGGCCTCGCCGGCCAGCGGGCCGGAGGTGAGCGGGAAGCGTACGAAGACGGACGGGTCGACGACCGTCTCGTAGCCCTGGGCCAGCTCGTGGTCGGACAGGCCGGTGCCGCAGCGCGGACACCAGGGGGCGACGCGGTGGTCCTGGACCAGCAGGTCCTTGTTGAAGATCTCCTTCAGCGACCACCAGACCGACTCGACGTACTCGGGGTCCATCGTGCGGTAGGCGTCGTCCAGGTCGACCCAGTAGCCCATCCGGGTCGTGAGCTCGGTGAAGGCGTCGGTGTGCCGGGTCACGGACTCGCGGCACTTGGCGTTGAACTCGGCGATGCCGTACGCCTCGATGTCCTTCTTGCCGTTGAAGCCCAGCTCCTTCTCGACCGCGAGCTCGACCGGCAGTCCGTGGCAGTCCCAGCCGGCCTTGCGGCCGACGTGGTAGCCCTGCATGGTGCGGAAGCGCGGGAAGACGTCCTTGAAGACGCGGGCCTCGATGTGGTGGGCGCCGGGCATGCCGTTGGCGGTGGGCGGGCCCTCGTAGAAGACCCACTCGGGGCGGCCCTCGGACTGCTCCAGGCTCTTGTCGAAGACCTTGCGCTCGCGCCAGAAGTCGAGCACTGCGTGCTCCAGTGCGGGCAGGTCGACCTGGGCGGGTACCTGGTGGTACTGCGGCGATGTCATGTGCGGGCTTCCTCCGGCGGACGTGTTCCACTTCCGTCGGAGGGACGAGAACCGGTCGGGTTCCCGCGGTACCACCCTCCTTGGCCCCGGGCTGGTGCCCGTGGCCCCCTCATTAGGGGTGCGAAGCCGGTTCTACTCGCCTTGCGTCCGTGGGCGCGGCCCACTGTCCGAGGCTTTCCTCCGGCGGCTCCGGGTGATCTTCACGACGCGCTCGCCCCCGGGCTCCCACCGTCCCCGGGTCGCTCCTGGCTGCGTACGACGCTACTCGTCCCATCCACGCCTCTCGCTGCGGCCAGTGTACGGGGCCCGGGACGCATGGGCCGACCGGTTTACCGGCGGGCTCCGGCGTGACCCGAATGGCCAGACGCGGCGCGCGGGGTCCCGGCGGCTCCCGGCGGGGGAGGCGGGGACGGATTACCCGGCGGGGAGCTGGGCACAACGGATTGAGGCGGGCTGTGATCCGGACACGGGGAGGGGCGAACCGGCGGCGTGCCCCGTTGCCGCGGGGCTGGGGTCGACTTATCGTCCCAGCACGACTCGCGAGCAAGATCACAATGTGTGAAGGGGCCGCGGCCATGGTGGCGAAGAAGACCGCCGCAAAGAAGACGGCGTCAGCGCGATCCACGGGCGCGGCGGCCGGGGAGAAGGCGGCGGAGGCCGAGGAGAAGGCCACGAAGAAGGCTGCCGAGAAGGCGGCGCCCAGAAAATCGGCGACCAAGAAGGCGGCGGCGAAGAAGGCCGCTCCGAAGAAGGCCACGGCTGCGAAGACCGTGGCCGAGAAGGCTTCGAAGAAGGCCGCCGCTGCGGCCACCGGGGCGGCCGAGGCCGCCGAGCAGACGGGAGCCCACAGGGTGGTAGCCAAGAAGAGCGCGGCCAGGACCCGGACCGCCGGACGGAGCACGGCACCCGTGCCGCCGGCCCGTGCCGCCGCGACCACGCCGGGGGAGCTGGCCGTACGGCCGGGCGAGGACCCCTGGACGCAGGAGGAGGTCTCGGCCGCCCGGTCCGAGCTGACCGGCGAGATCGCCCGGCTGCGCACCGAGCTGGAGACCTCGGGCGCGGCGCTGGCCGGGCTGATGCGGGACTCGGGCGACGGGGCGGGTGACGACGAGGCGGACACCGGCACCAAGAACATCACCCGCGAGCACGAGATGTCGCTCGCCGCGCACGCCCAGGAGACGCTGGAGCAGACCGAGCGCGCGCTGGCCCGGCTCGACGCCGGGACGTACGGGCTCTGCGAGATCTGCGGCAATCCGATCGGCAAGGCGCGGATGCAGGCGTTCCCCCGGGCCACGCTGTGTGTCGAGGACAAACAGAAGCAGGAGCGGCGAGGCTGATCCCCGCCGCCGTGTCGTACCCTCGTCCTCAGTCGGGAACTAGGTTGAGGGACTCACGTGGCAGAGGCGGAGAGCATCATCGGTACGCCGGACATCCCTGAGGCTGAGGGACACGAAGGAGCCGAGCCGGAGCGTGGCGAGGGAGCCGGTTCCCCGGACGGGCGGGCGGTGGATCCCACCGCCGCCGAGGACGGGGACGGCGAGGCGGTGGTCGACCGTTCGGCGGCCACCCGCCGGCGCCGGATCATCCTGCTCTTCTGCGTCGCGGTCCTCGCGTACCTGCTCGACCTGGGCAGCAAGATGCTCGTGGTGGCGAAGCTGGAGCACCAGGAGCCGGTCGAGATCTTCGGCAGCTGGCTCAGGCTCGACGCGATCCGCAACGCGGGCGCCGCGTTCGGGCTCGGCGAGGCCTTCACGATCATCTTCACGATCATCGCGGCGACCGTCATCGTGGTGATCGCCCGCCTGGCGCGCAAGCTCTACAGCCTGCCGTGGGCCATCGCGCTCGGGCTGCTGCTCGGCGGTGCGCTGGGCAACCTCACCGACCGCATCTTCCGTGCGCCGGGTGTCTTCGAGGGCGCGGTGGTGGACTTCATCGCCCCCGCGCACTTCGCCGTCTTCAACCTGGCGGACTCCGCGATCGTCTGCGGCGGCATCCTGATCGTGATCCTTTCCTTCAAGGGCCTGGACCCCGACGGCACCGTGCACAAGGACTAGGGCGCGCAAGGCATACTCGACAGGTGAGTACGCATCCCGAGATCCGAACCCTGCCCGTACCCGACGGCCTGGAAGGCGAGCGTGTCGACGCCGCCATTTCCCGCATGTTCGGTTTCTCCCGCACCAAGGCCGCAGAACTGGCCGCCGCCGGGAAGGTGCAGGTGGACGGTTCGGTGGCCGGGAAGTCCGAGCGGGTGCACGGCGGGGCCTGGCTGGAGGTCGAGATGCCGCAAGCGCCCGCGCCGGTGCAGATCGTCGCCGAGCCGGTCGAGGGCATGGAGATCGTCCACGACGACGACGACATCGTCGTGATCATGAAGCCGGTCGGTGTCGCCGCGCACCCGAGCCCCGGCTGGACCGGCACCACCGTCATCGGCGGCCTCGCCGCGGCCGGGTACCGGATCTCCACCTCGGGCGCCGCCGAGCGCCAGGGCATCGTGCACCGGCTCGACGTCGGCACCTCGGGGCTGATGGTCGTCGCCAAGTCCGAGCGGGCCTACACGCTGCTGAAGGCCCAGTTCCGCGACCGGATCGTCGACAAGAAGTACCACGCGCTGGTCCAGGGCCACCCGGACCCGATGAGCGGCACCATCGACGCCCCCATCGGGCGCCACCCCACCCACGACTACAAGTGGGCGGTCGTCGCCGAGGGCAAGCCCTCGGTCACGCACTACGACCTGATCGAGGCGTACCGCGCCGCCAGCCTCCTGGACATCAAGCTGGAGACCGGCCGTACGCACCAGATCCGGGTGCACATGTCCGCCCACCGCCACCCCTGCGTCGGTGACCTCACCTATGGCGCCGACCCGACGATGGCCAAGCGGCTGGGGCTGACCCGGCAGTGGCTGCACGCCGTCCGGCTCGGCTTCGAGCACCCCTCGGACGGCCGCTGGGTGGAGTTCTCCAGCACCTACCCGGACGACCTCCAGCAGGCCCTGGACCGGATCGCGGCGGAGAGCGAATGATCGCCTTCACCACCCGCACCGTCACCGGTGAGCAGGACCGCGCCGCCTGCTTCCAGGTCCGCAAGGACGTCTTCGTCGGCGAGCAGAACGTGCCCGAGGAGATCGAGTACGACGCCTACGACGCGGACGCGGTGCACGTCATCGCTGTAGCGGCGGACGGTACGGCGCTGGGCACCGGACGGCTGCTGCACGGCCCCGGCACGGAGGCGAAGACCGGCGGCGACCTCACGGTCGGCTCGCTCGGCCGGCTCGCGGTGACCAGCGGGGCGCGCGGCCTCGGGGTCGGCGCCGCGCTGGTGCGGGCCATCGAGGACGCCGGCCGTGAGCTGGGCCTGGCCGCTGTCGACCTGCACGCCCAGACCCACGCGCTCGGCTTCTACGAGCGGCTCGGCTACGTCGCGTACGGCCCCGAGTTCCCGGACGCCGGCATCGCGCACCGGGCGATGCGCCGCACGCTGAACGGCTGAGTCCGCCGGCCACCGCGCCCGGTCAGCCCGGCAGGCCCCACTTCGTCCAGGCCCCGTTCGACGGCACGTCGCGCGGGCCCGTCGCGCTCCGCCGGGCGCCCCTCGGGGTGATCACCGCGGTGGCCCCGCGCGGGAGGGCGAGCGTGATCCGGCCCGGCCCGCTCTCCCGCCAGCGCAGCGGGCGGCCCCGGCTGTCCCGTACCTCGACCGGGCCCCGCACCGAGTGGTCCAGGGTCAGCGGGGCGCCCGCCTCGCTGTGGACCCGTACCCAGCGCGTGGCACCGGCCGAGCGGTCGGCGTCCACCAGGAAGGCGCCCTGGGTGCGCAGTGACGCGAACGAGGCGTCGGCCCAGCGTTCCGAGACGGACGGGAAGACCTTCACCACGCCCTCGTGTCCCTGCACCACCATGTCGAGCATCGACTGGGCCGCGGACAGCGGGCTCTCCAGGGCGAGGTTCCTGCCCTCGCGGTACATCGTGTTGACCGTCATCCGGCAGTCCGCGACCACCTTCAGATCGGTGAAGAAGGTCAGGAAGTCGAGGGCCTTCTCCGGTTCGGACATCACCGAGTACATCGACGAGGCGGTCGCGTAGCTGTACCCGTGCCACAACTCCTGCATCGAGACCCAGTGGTCCATGGAGCGCCGCATGACCTCGCGGTCCGCGGCCCGGTCCCAGTTCCGTTCGCGCAGCGGGTACAGCCAGAGCAGGTGCGAGTGGTGGCGGTGCGAACCGGCCAGCGGGACGTCCTTGCCGATCATCACACCGGCCGCCGGGTCCTCGGCGTACGGGGTGAGGCGGCGCTCGATGTCCCGCCAGCGCGCGAGCCGCGGGTCGTTGTTCCGCAGCAGCTCCGTCGACGCGATCAGGGTGCGCACGCCCCAGCGGACGAGCGAGAGGTCGTAGGTGCAGTCCTCGGCGTTGGCGTACTCGGGGGAGCGCGTCTCCAGCAGGTGCAGTTGGCCGTCCGGGCCCTCGTGCAGGAAGTGCGCGTAGAAGTTGACGGCCTTGGCGAGGACCGGGTGCACGACATCGCGCAGGACGGACAGGTCCATCGAGTGTTTGTAGGACTGCCAGACGTTGTGCAGCGCCCAGATGAGGTTGCCGAAGTTGTCGGAGACGTGGTCGGAGCCGGGGGCGCCGACGTCGTAGGTGTCGCCCGCGCGCAGCTGCCAGTCGGAGGGGTGGCCCAGCGCGTAGCTCTCGCCGTCGCGGTAGGCGGCCGGGACGGAGGCCGGGAGGTTGTGCTCGAAGCTGCGGAACGTGCTGGTCACCGAGTCGAGTTCGGGGTGGTTGGAACCGTGCACCGGTGCCATGCCTATCTGCACGTTCAGATTCCACCAGACGGCGGTCCAGTTGTTGCCGACCTCGGGGAACCAGGGACCCCACTCGGAGATCGTCGGCCCCCCGGCCCTGGTCGAGGCGGCGAGCTTGTAGAGCTGGATGACGTAGAAGCTCTGCAGCCGCTTGTCCGGTACGGAGAGGAAGCTGCGCCGGTAGTAGGCGTGCCACCAGCGCCGGTGACGGTCCACCAGCCGGTCCGGGCCTTCGGCCAGGGTGCGGTCCACGGCCCGCAGCGCATCCGCCGTCGCCTGCGACACCTGGCCGGGGAAGCGGTACACCAGGTGGGCGGCGAGCAGCCGGCCGGTGCCCTCGCGCCGCTCGCGCCAGGCGGTGGTCCAGCCGCCGCCGGCCAGCAGCGGCTGCTCGACGAAGCCGTCGCCGGTCCGGGGGTCCGGGTTGGGCGTGTAGTCCTCGGGCTTCCCGCTGCTGCGGGTGGTGGCGGCCGGCAGCCACTGGAAGGTCCAGGCTGCGGACTCCTCGCCCGGGGTGGGCCGGGTGGAGACCAGCAGCGCGCTCGTGTCGTTCTGGACGAGGGCGGAGAAGGCGAGGGAGCCGCGGGTGGTGGTGACGGTGCCGCGCAGCTCGGCGTCGTACGGGTCCAGGGTCCAGTCGACGCCGGTGATCTCCCCGGCCAGGGTCAGCGTGAAGTACCCGACGGGCAGCCGGGAGAAGCCGATGCCGCCGCGCCACTGGCCGCGCTGGTCCTGCACCTGGCTGTGGCTGATCATCAGCTTCAGGGTGTTGGCGGACCCGCCCGCGTACAACTGGGCGCCGAGGTAGCCGTTGGCGAGGAACGGGGCCTCCTGCCAGCCGGTGGGGAGGGTGCGCCAGGTCATAGCGGCGTCCCGGACGGTCTTCTCGTGGACGTCGGAGCCCGGCCGGCCGGCGGACGCGGTGGTGGCCGAGGCCCATGCGGTGGGGGAGCCGGCGAGCCAGAACGCGGAAGTGCCGGCTGCGGCCGTGCCGACGAAATGCCTTCGGGAGAACGCGGTCACGTGGTCTCTCCTGCCAGTCATGTATGTGGTGAGAGTTCTCGTCCCTGAATACGCACGCCGCATACTGCCCCTCCGACGCGAGCAGCGGAAGAGGGCTGACCGCAGAAACATCGGAGGAATGCGGCGTCAGCAGCGCTGCGTGGCGGGGGTGTTGCCCACATCGCGCACCTCGCATGGCAGGCTGGAACTCCGGATCGGCCGATCACCGAGGCCGGCTCGCCGCGCTCCGGAAGGCACCTCGTGGACCAAATGGCCCTGTTGCTCCTGCTGTTGCTCGGGGCAGTGGTCACCGTGCCACTGGGGGACCGGCTGGGGCTGCCCGCGCCCGTGCTGATGACGCTCGCGGGCGTCGCGATGGCCTTCCTCAGCTTCGTCCCGAACGTGGACATCCCGCCCGAGATCATCCTTCCCGCGCTGCTTCCGCCGCTGCTCTACGCCTCCGTGCAGCGCACCTCCTGGCGGCAGTTCGCCGCCAACAAACGACCGATCTTTCTGCTGGCCGTGGCGCTCGTCTTTCTGACGACGGCGGCCGTGGCCGCTGTCGCCAACGCCATCGTCCCCGGCCTGCCCCTCGCCGCCGCCGTCGCACTCGGCGCGCTCGTCGCACCGCCCGACCCGGTCGCGGCGACCGCCGTCGCCGGCTCGGTCGGGCTGCCCCGCAGGCTCGTCTCCATCCTGGAGGGCGAGGGGCTGTTCAACGACGTGACCGCGATCGTGCTGTACCACGTGGCGATCGCGGCCGCGGTGAGCGGCACCTTCTCGCTGCCGGAGGCCTTCGGGCTGCTGGCCCTCTCCGCGGTCGTCGCCGTGGCCGTGGGCCTCGCCCTGGGCTGGCTCACCATCAAACTCATGGGCCTGCTGGGAGACGCCACACTCCAGGTCGGGCTCACCCTGCTGGTGCCGTTCGTCAGCTACGTCCTCGCCGAGGAGCTGAAGGGCTCGGGCGTCCTCGCCGTCCTCACCACGGCACTCTTCCTCGCCGAGCACACCGCCG
Source organism: Streptomyces sp. 840.1 (assembly GCF_003751445.1). Taxonomy (NCBI): domain Bacteria; kingdom Bacillati; phylum Actinomycetota; class Actinomycetes; order Kitasatosporales; family Streptomycetaceae; genus Streptomyces; species Streptomyces sp. 840.1. The sequence goes on from NZ_RJUU01000001.1 coordinate 4,570,629, forward strand.
ACGCCGACGACGTGCTCGGCCGGCTCACCGGCCGCACCTTCTGGGAGATCGTCGACACCCTCGTCACCGGCGTCGCCTTCGGGCTGATCGGCCTCGAACTGCACAGCGTGTTCGGGACCGCCGACGGACGGCTGCTGCAGATGACCGGCTGGGGCCTGGCCGTCGTCGGCGTCGTGGCCGGTGTCCGGCTGCTCTACCTGCTGCCCGCGACCTGGCTGGCCAAGCGGCTGCACACCCGCCGCGACGTCAGCGAGGAGATCCCCACCGGCTGGCGGGAGACCGTCGTCATGTGGTGGGCGGGGATGCGCGGGGTGGCGTCGGTGGCGCTGGCACTCGCGATCCCGCTCACGACGGACGGCGGGAAACCGTTCCCCGGCCGCGACGAGATCGTCTTCATCGCCTTCACCGTGATCATGGTCACCCTGGTCTTCCAGGGGCTGACCCTCCCCTGGCTGGTGCGCCGCCTCGGCGTCCGCGCCGACACCGATGTGGAGGCGGCGCTCGAACGGGACCTCGCGATCCGGGCCGCCAAGGCCGCCCGGCAGCGGCTCAAGGAGATCCAGGAGGTCGAGGAGTTCCCCGAGGACGTCGTGGAGCGGCTCCAGCGCCTGGCCTACGACGTGGGGGCGCGGATCAGCCCCGACATGGTCGACAGCGAGCGCCGCGAGGCGTACGCGAAACGCGCCGAGCGGTTCAAGGCGGTCAGCCGCATCCAGCGCGAGATGCTGTCGGCCGCCCGCCACGCGGTGCTCTCCGCGCGCAGCGAGGCCGGGGCCGACCCCGAGATCGTCGACCGGGTGCTGCGACAGCTGGACGTACGGAGTCTGCGCTGACCCGCGCCCGCGCCCGCCCCTCCCGTGCCGGGCCGGTCAGCCACGTCCGGTGCGCGGGGCCCTGCCCCGGTCCGTCGCCTTCCCGTTCGGGTGGGTGGCGACCGGCCACCCGTCCTCGGGCGGCAGCGCCGCGGGCGCCGTCGCGATGCGCGGGAGCGCGTACGGGTGGTGATCGCTCAGCCAGCCGATCAGCTGCTCCCGGACCGCACAGCGCACCGTCCAGATGTCGTCCGCGTCCTTGGCCGTGACCACCGCGCGCACCACGACGGTGGAGGGGGTGGTGTCGGTGACGGCCAGCGACCAGTTCCGGCCGTCCCACGCGGCGCAGTCGCCCAGGATGTCCCGCAGCTGGTCGCGCATCGCGGCGACCGGCGCCGAGTGGTCCAGGTGGAAGAAGACCGAACCCGTCATCTGGGCCCCGCCGCGCGACCAGTTCTCGAAGGGCTGGCTGGTGAAGTACGAGACCGGCATCGTGATCCGCCGCTCGTCCCAGGTCCGTACCGCGAGGAAGGTCAGGGTGATCTCCTCGATCGTGCCCCACTCCTCGTCCACCACCACCGTGTCGCCGATCCGCACCATGTCACCGAAGGCGATCTGCAGGCCCGCGAAGAGGTTGCCGAGCGTCGACTGGGCGGCGACACCGGCGACGATGCCGAGCACACCGGCCGAGGCCAGCATCGAGGTGCCGACCGTCCGCATGGCCGGGAACGTCAGCAGCATCGCGGCGACGGCGATCGTCGTCACGACCGCGGTGACCACCCGCTGGATCAGCGTCACCTGCGTCCGGACCCGCCGCACCCGCGCCGGGTCCAGGGTGTTCGCCGCGTAGCGCGCGTACACCGAGTCCACCACGGCGATGGCGATGCGCAGCACCAGCCAGGCCGATGCGCCGATCATCACCAGTGTCAGCGCCTGGCCGATGCCCTCGCGGTGGTCGGTGATCAGGTCGAGCCCGGTGTGGGTGTAGCCGGCCCGCAGCAGCGCGGTGCACAAGGTGAGCTGGAAGGGAATGCCGCAACGCCGCAGCAGACCCCACAGAGGTGTCTCGTGATGCCGCCCGTCGGCCCTTCTGAGCAGCAGGTCCACCAGCCAGCCCACCAGCAGCGCGATCGCCACCGAACCGCCGAGGGTGATCAGCGGACGCAGTAGGTTCTCCATCCTGTCGTTCTCCAAGCTTTCGACGGCAACTGGCACCATGGGCCTTATGAACATCATGCTTTTCCACTCGACATACGGTCTGCGCCCCGCGGTGCACGCGGCCGCCGACCGGCTGCGTGCAGCCGGGCACGAGGTGCGCGTTCCCGATATCTTCGCGGGGCACACCTTCGAAACCGTCGAGGAAGGACTGGCCTTCCAGCAGGAGACGGGCAAGGAGGAGCTGCTCAAGCGGGCCGTGCTGGCCGCCGCGCCCTACTCCGACTCCGGACTGGTCTACGCCGGCTTCTCGTTCGGCGCTTCCGTCGCCCAGACGCTGGCGCTCGGGGATGCGAAGGCGCGCGGGCTGCTGATGTTCCACGGTACGTCGGACATCGCGGAGAGCGCCTCGGTGGACGAGCTGCCCGTACAACTGCACGTCGCGGACCCGGACCCGTACGAGACGCATGACTGGCTCAACTCCTGGTACCTCCAGATGCAGCGGACCGGCGCCGACGTCGAGGTCTACCGCTACCCCGGCGCGGGGCACCTGTTCACCGACGCCGAGCTGCCCGACTTCGACCAGGCCTCGGCCGAGCTGGCCTGGAAGGTCGCGATCGGCTTTCTCGCCACGCTGTGACGGGCACGCTGTGACGGACAGGGTGTGACGGGCACGCTGTGACGGGCCGGCCGTGAACACGCCGAAGGGCCCCGCGCGGAACGCTGCGCGGGGCCCTTCGGGGGTGCGGATCGCGGTGCTGGTCCCGGGGCCGGTCAGCCCTTCAGCGCTGCGGTGACGGCGGTGTTGAAGTCCTCCACGGACATCGGCGCGTTCTTGTTGTCCGAGCCGGTCAGCGTCTTGCCGTCCATCTTGAGCGTCGGGGTGCCCTGGACGCCGCTCTTGTCGAAGGTCGCGGACATCTTCATCGCCCAGCTGTCGAACTTGCCGTCCTTGACGTTCTTCTCGAACCCGCTGTTGCCCTTCAGCGCGTCCACCGTGTCGGCGACCTTGAGCAGGTAGGAGTCGTCCTTGAACTTGTCCTCGGTCTCCGAGGGGTGGTACTTCGCCGAGTAGAGCGCGTACTTGTAGTCGAGGAAGGCCTCGGGGCTCACGTCGAGGGCGGCACCCAGCGCGCTCAGCGCGTTCTTCGAGCCCTCGCCGTTGTCGCTGTTGTCGATGAACGTGGCACCGACGTACTTGACCTTGTACTTGCCGGCGTCGACGTCCTTGTGGACCGTCTCACCGACCGTCTGCTCGAACGTGGCGCAGATCGGGCAGCGGGAGTCCTCGTACAGCTCCAGGGTCTTCTTGGCGGTCGACTTGCCGACGACGACGGTCGTGCCGTCCTTGCCCGAGGTGTTCTTCGGCACGGTGACGCTCTTCGCGTCGGCCACGTCGTCCCAGTGGCCCGGCTTGTTCAGCTGCATCACGCCGTAGCTGACGCCCGCGGCGATCGCGAGGACGGCGACGATCGAGACGCCTACGACGACCTGGCGGCGGGTCTTGTCCTTCTTGGCCTGGCGGTCGCGTTCGGCGCGCAGCCGCTCGCGGGCGGCGGACTTGTTGGCCTGGCTGTTGCGGTTGCTCATGGTCGGTTCTCCGTGGGGTGTGTGGGTCGTGCGCTGTCAGGGACTCGGGTGCTCAGGCGGTGGCGCAGGCCGAGCGCGGCGGTCCCCTCCGTCCCACGGAGTGCACGAGGAGGCGGGCGGGTGCGTGCGCGTGCGGGCCGCGGGGCGCGGGCCGCACCGGGCGGCGCACGCGGTGCCGGGCCGTGCCCGCCACGGCGACCGCCACCAGCAGCGGCCGGAACGCCAGCAGTGCGAAGGCCCCCAGCAGCCCGGCGAGCGCCAGCTCACCGCGGTGCAGCCAGGCCGCCGCGAGCAGCCCGACCGTGACATGCGCGGCCAGCAGCAGCCAGGGCACCAGGGGCCCCGGGGAGGCGAGCAGCGCGGCGGCGCCGTGCCCGGAACCGGTCACCGACGCCAGCGGGGTGCCGACGCCGGCGAACGGTGTCGCGCCCGCGCCCACGTCGCCGCCGCCGCAGAACACATCGACGCCCACCGAGCGCAGCGGACCGGTGATCGGACCGCCCGCGGCGCCGTAACAGAGGTGCTGGCCGGTGGTGAAGACGGTGTCGGCGGCCAGCTCCAGCGGCACCAGCAGCCCGGCGATCGCCCCGAAGCCGCGCTCCCGGCCGGCCAGCGCGTAGGCGACGGCGAAGACCCCGCCGGCCAGTACGGCGAGGAGCGGCAGCGGCAGCGGGACCTGGGAGAGCAGCACATGGGACGCAGCAGACAGCGTCACGACGAGCGCTGTGAAGAGCGCCGCGCGCACGAGCCTGAGCTGCGTCCCGGATATGTCCATCGTCGAGGAGTGTCGCATGCGAACCTGTAGGCGAGCCCTAAAGTCGCAGGCTCCCTCTGCTCACAACCCCGGGATCCGGCCGTTGCGGAACAGGTCCACGAAGATCTGGTGGTCGGCGCGCGCCCTGGCACCGTAACTGTGGGCGAAGTCCACCAGCAGGTCCCCGAAGCCCTCCTCGTCCGCCGCGATCGCCGCGTCGATCGCCCGCTCGGTGGAGAACGGCACCAGCGAGTGACCGCTCTCGTCGTCCGCCGCGGAGTGCATCGTCGCCGTCGCCCGGCCGAGGTCGGCCACGACCGCCGCGATCTCCTCGGGCTCGTCGATGTCGGACCAGTCCAGGTCGACCGCGTACGGCGACACCTCGGCCACCAGCTGGCCGGAGCCGTCCAGCTCGGTCCAGCCCAGCCACGGGTCGGCGTGCGCCTGGAGGGCGCGCTGCGAGATCACCGTGCGGTGCCCCTCGTGCTGGAAGTACTCCCGCACGGCGGCGTCCGTGATGTGCCGGGAGACCGCGGGGGTCTGCGCCTGCTTGAGGTAGATCACCACATCGTTCTCCAGGGCGTCGCTGTTGCCCTCCAGAAGGATGTTGTACGAGGGCAGCCCGGCCGATCCGATGCCGATCCCGCGCCTGCCGACGACGTCCTTGACCCGGTAGGAGTCGGGGCGGGTCAGGCTCGACTCCGGCAGCGTCTCCAGATAGCCGTCGAACGCCGCCAGGACCTTGTAGCGCGTCGCCGCGTCCAGGTCGATCGCACCGCCGCCGTCCGCGAAGCGGCGCTCGAAGTCACGGATCTCGGTCATCGAGTCGAGCAGCGAGAACCGGGTCAGCGCGCGGGCGTCACGCAGGGCGCCCAGCAGCGGGCCCTCGGCGGTGTCCAGCGTGAAGGGCGGCACCTCGTCGTTCTTCGCGCCCGTCGCCAGCGCGTGGATCCGCTCGCGGTAGGCCGCGGCGTAGACCCGGACGAGCTCGGTGATCTGGTCGTCGCCCAGCGCCTTCGCGTAACCGATCAGGGCGACGGAGGCGGCGAAGCGCTTGAGGTCCCAGGTGAACGGGCCTACGTACGCCTCGTCGAAGTCGTTCACATTGAAGACCAGCCGGCCGTTGGCGTCCATGTACGTGCCGAAATTCTCCGCGTGCAGATCGCCGTGGATCCACACCCGGCCGGTGCGCTCGTCGAGATACGGGCCGCCGTGCCGCTCCCGCTCCAGGTCGCCGTAGAACAGGCACGCCGTGCCCCGGTAGAAGGCGAAGGCCGAGCCCGCCATCTTGCGGAACTTGACCCGGAAGGCAGCCGGATCGGCGGCCAGCAGCTCACCGAACGCCGTGTCGAAGACCTCAAGGATCTGCTCCCCGCGCTGCGCTGCGCCGGTCTGCGTTTCCGACATCTCTGGGTGCCTCCTGGTACCTGGCGTGCGTGACGACGTACATGACAAATGGGACGGGCGTCCCAGCTCTTCCAACGCGCGACCGTATCCCGTAGTGCCCGTCACTCGTGACCCGGGAGACGTAGACTTCCACGACTTCCACGCTGTCCGGCCCTGACCGGCGGGACGGCCCCACCCGACACCCTCAGTTCCCCCGGAGGCACAGCGCCGTGACCAAGCCGCCCTTCACGCACCTTCACGTCCACACCCAGTACTCGCTGCTGGACGGTGCCGCGCGGCTCAAGGACATGTTCGAGGCGGCGAACACGATGGGCATGTCGCACATCGCGATGACCGACCACGGCAACCTGCACGGCGCCTACGACTTCTTCCATTCGGCCAAGAAGGCGAATGTGACGCCGATCATCGGGATCGAGGCCTACGTCGCCCCGGAGTCGCGCAAGCACAAGCGGAAGATCCAGTGGGGCCAGCCGCACCAGAAGCGCGACGACGTCTCCGGCTCCGGCGGTTACACCCACAAGACGATCTGGGCGTCCAACGCCAAGGGCCTGCACAACCTCTTCAAGCTGTCCTCCGACGCCTACGCCGAGGGCTGGCTGCAGAAGTGGCCGAGGATGGACAAGGAGACGATCTCCCAGTGGTCCGAGGGCCTGATCGCCTCCACCGGCTGCCCCTCCGGCGAGGTGCAGACCCGGCTCCGGCTCGGGCAGTTCGACGAGGCCGTGCAGGCCGCCTCCGACTACAAGGACATCTTCGGCGAGGGCAAGTACTTCCTGGAGCTGATGGATCACGGCATCGAGATCGAGCGCCGGGTCCGTGACGGGCTCCTGGAGATCGGCCGGAAGCTCGACATCCCGCCGCTGGTCACGAACGACTCGCACTACACCTACGCCAACGAGGCGACCGCGCACGACGCGCTGCTGTGCATCCAGACCGGCAAGAACCTCTCCGACCCGGACCGCTTCCGCTTCGACGGCACCGGCTACTACCTGAAGACGACGGACGAGATGTACGCCGTCGACTCCTCGGACGCCTGGCAGCAGGGCTGCGCCAACACCCTGCTGGTCGCGCAGCAGATCGACACCACCGGGATGTTCGAGAAGCGCGACCTGATGCCGAAGTTCGACATCCCCGAGGGCTTCACGGAGATCACCTGGTTCCAGGAGGAGGTCCGGGTCGGCATGAACCGCCGTTTCCCGGGCGGTGTCCCCGACGACCGGCAGAAGCAGGTCGAGTACGAGATGGACATCATCATCCAGATGGGGTTCCCGGGGTACTTCCTGGTCGTCGCGGACTTCATCATGTGGGCGAAGAACAACGGCATCGCGGTGGGCCCCGGCCGTGGTTCCGCCGCCGGTTCGATCGTCTCGTACGCGATGGGCATCACCGACCTCGACCCGATCGAGCACGGGCTGATCTTCGAGCGGTTCCTCAACCCCGAGCGTGTCTCCATGCCCGACGTCGACATCGACTTCGACGAGCGCAGGCGCGTCGAGGTGATCAGGTACGTGACCGAGAAGTACGGCGCCGACAAGGTCGCCATGATCGGCACCTACGGCAAGATCAAGGCCAAGAACGCGATCAAGGACTCCGCCCGCGTCCTCGGCTACCCGTACGCGATGGGCGACCGGCTCACCAAGGCCATGCCCGCCGACGTCCTCGGCAAGGGCATCGACCTCAACGGCATCACCGACCCCAAGCACCCGCGCTACAGCGAGGCGGGCGAGATCCGGGGGATGTACGAGAACGAGCCGGACGTCCAGAAGGTCATCGACACCGCGAAGGGCGTCGAGGGCCTGGTCCGGCAGATGGGCGTGCACGCCGCCGGCGTCATCATGTCCAGCGAGCCCATCGTCGACCACGCCCCGGTCTGGGTGCGGCACTCCGACGGCGTCACCATCACGCAGTGGGACTACCCGCAGTGCGAGTCGCTCGGCCTGCTCAAGATGGACTTCCTGGGGCTGCGCAACCTGACGATCATGGACGACGCCATCAAGATGGTGAAGTCCAACAAGGGCATCGACCTGGAGATGCTCGCCCTCCCGCTCGACGACCCCAAGACCTACGAGCTGCTGTGCCGAGGCGACACGCTCGGCGTCTTCCAGTTCGACGGCGGGCCGATGCGTTCGCTGCTGCGCCAGATGCAGCCCGACAACTTCGAGGACATCTCCGCCGTCTCGGCCCTGTACCGGCCGGGCCCGATGGGCATGAACTCGCACACGAACTACGCCGAGCGCAAGAACGGTCGCCAGGAGATCACCCCGATCCACCCGGAGCTGGAGGAGCCGCTCAAGGAGGTCCTCGGCCTCACCTACGGACTCATCGTCTACCAGGAGCAGGTCCAGAAGGCCGCCCAGATCGTCGCCGGGTACTCGCTCGGCGAGGCCGACATCCTGCGCCGCGTGATGGGCAAGAAGAAGGCCGACGAGCTGGCGAAGAACTTCGTCCTGTTCGAGGCCGGGGCCAAGAAGAACGGGTTCTCCGACGCCGCGATCAAGGCCCTGTGGGACGTGCTGGTCCCGTTCGCCGGGTACGCCTTCAACAAGGCGCACTCCTCCGCGTACGGCCTGGTCACCTACTGGACGGGCTACCTCAAGGCCAACTACCCCGCCGAGTACATGGCGGCGCTGCTGACCTCGGTCAAGGACGACAAGGACAAGTCCGCGGTCTACCTCAACGAGTGCCGCCGCATGGGCATCAAGGTGCTCCCGCCGAACGTCAACGAGTCCGAGTCGAACTTCGCCGCCCAGGGTGACGACGTCATCCTCTTCGGGCTGACGGCCATCCGTAACGTCGGACAGAACGTCGTGGACTCGATCATCCGGTGCCGCAAGACGAAGGGGAAGTACAGCACCTTCCCCGACTTCCTCGACAAGGTCGAGGCGGTCGTCTGCAACAAGCGGACCGTGGAGTCCCTCATCAAGGCAGGCGCCTTCGACGAGATGGGCCACACCCGCAAGGGGCTCGTCGCCCACCACGAACCCATGATCGACAACGTGGTGCAGGTCAAGCGCAAGGAGGCCGAGGGGCAGTTCGACCTCTTCGGCGGCGGTGAGGAGGACAGCGGCGAGCCGGGCTTCGGGCTCGACGTGGAGTTCTCGGACATCGAGTGGGAGAAGTCCTACCTGCTGGCGCAGGAGCGCGAGATGCTCGGGCTCTACGTCTCCGACCACCCGCTCTTCGGCATCGAGCACGTACTGAGCGACAAGTCAGACGCCGCGATCTCCCAGCTCATGGGCGGCGAGCACAGCGACGGCGCGATCGTCACCGTGGGCGGCATCATCTCCGGCCTCCAGCGCAAGATGACCAAGCAGGGCAACGCCTGGGCCATCGCCACCGTCGAGGACCTCGCCGGTTCCATCGAGTGCATGTTCTTCCCCGCCACCTACCAGCTGGTCTCCACCCAGCTCGTCGAGGACACGGTCGTCTTCGTCAAGGGGCGGCTCGACAAGCGCGAGGACGTGCCCCGGCTCGTCGCCATGGAGATGCAGGTCCCCGACATCTCGAACGCGGGCACCAACGCCCCCGTGATCCTGACCATCCCCACGGTCAAGATCACCCCGCCCATGGTCAGCCGGCTCGGCGAGGTGCTCAGCAGCCACCGCGGCGACACGGAGGTCCGGATCAGGCTCCAGGGCCCCCGCAAGACCACGGTGCTCCGGCTGGACCGGCACCGGGTGAAGGCCGATCCGGCGCTCTTCGGAGACCTGAAGGTGCTGCTCGGCCCGTCCTGCCTGGCCGGCTGAGCGGTCGTCCGCGCACGCCCGATCCGTACACGCACGCACGATCCGCGCACGCACGAGAGGGGCGCTCCCGCAACAGCGGGTGCGCCCCTCTCGGCTACCGGCCGGTGGCCGTACCGGAGAAGTCCGGTCAGTTGTGGCCGAAGCGCCGCTGATGCTTACGCGCAACATCGGCAGGGCTGCCCTGGGACTGGGCCTGAGGCTGGTTCTGCGACTCGAAAGCCGTGGACCGTGCCTCCTGCGCACCGCGCTCCGACTCGGTAGCGCGGTCCTGCGGGCTGCCCTGCTTGCGGTTCTTGTTCTTGGCCATGGTGTTCCTCCTTGGGGGGACTCTCGGGGCCAGGACCGATGTCAGATTCACATAATCGGATAAACATCGCATGTTGGATCATTACCGTGCGTAGCGAGGGGGTATGATGCGCCGTTTTCCGGATCCGCCACGCCGATGATCGAGTTCCGGCCGTTAACCCCCGCGTGGTCGGGCAGACTCGAAGGAAACCCCTGACCTGAGTGGACCCGTTCCCGAATTCCTGGAAGAGGGTGGAACGCGTGGACCGTTGCGTCGTCCTGGTGGACGCCGGATACCTGCTGGGCGCGGCCGCGAGCCTGCTGGCCGGAGAGCCCGCCCGTTCCCGCATCACCGTCGACCACGCGGCCCTGATCCAGGGGCTGAGGGAGCGCGCGGAGGCCGATACGGAGCAGCCGCTGCTGCGGATCTACTGGTTCGACGGGGCCCCCGACCGCGTACCCCAGCCCGAGCACCGCAGGCTGCGCGTCATGTCCCGGGTGACGGTTCGCCTGGGGGCCCTCACCCGCAGTGACGGCCGCTGGGCGCAGAAGGGGGTCGACGCGGCGATGCACGCCGAGCTCACCGAGCTCGCCAGGAACCGCGCCTGCTCCGACGTGGTCCTGGTGACCGGCGACGGCGATCTGCTGCCCGGCCTGATGTCCGCCAAGGAACACGGCGTGGCCGTCCACCTCTGGGCGGTCCAGGCCGCCGACGGCGACTACAACCAGTCCGAGGACCTCGTCGCCGAGGCCGACGAGCGGCGCGTGCTCGACCGGGCCTGGATCACCCGCGCGGTACGCGCCAAGGAGACCGGCGGTCCGTGCGCCCCGCCGCCCGTCGCCCGGAACGCCGAGATCGCCGCGATCCTCTCCGCCCCGCTGCCCGAGGCGGCCCTCGCGGCCTCCGCCGAGCGGGCCACCGAGGCCCAGGCCGAGGCCGCCCGCGACGGCGCTCCGGACCCCTCCGACGCATCGTCAGCGCACACCCCGCACAGCCACCCCGGCCGCGGCGTCCCCACCCCCAAGGACCTGGCCGGCACCCTGCGCGGCCCCGGCGCCCAGCCCGCCCAGCACCCCGCCCCGCCGCCCGCCAACGCCACCCTGCGCTGGTCCTCGGACCGGGGCTGGGTGGAGCGCGGCGGCCCCCTCGGCGAACCCCCGGAAACCGCGTCCCTCCCGACGCTGGCCCAGATCACCAGCGCGGAGCAGCGCTGGGCGGACCGCGAGGAGGACATCACCACGGTGGGCGGCGACCCGTTCGAGGTGGGCCAGGTCTTCGCCCGGCGCTGGATGGAACGGCTGCCGGAGACCGTCCATCTCCAGAAGCTGTCCACCATGTACCCCCGCGTCCCGCACCGCATCGACGGCGAACTGCTCCGGTACGCCGCCCGGTTCGGCCTCCTCGCGCACAAGGACGACCAGATCGACGAGCACGACCGGTACGCGATCCGGGCGGGCTTCTGGCGCGAGATCGACGTACGCGCGGCAGCGGAGCACGCCCCGCCACTCCAGGAGAAGCCCGCCCCGTCGGCGGCACGCACGGAGAAGCCGGCGCCGGCGGGGGACTGAGAGCGCATCCCGGGCCGGACCGAGGGCGGTGCGGGGCGGCGTACCGTGGCAGCGTGGCAGACGAAGACCCGCGCGAAGCCCCTGGGCGGGCGACTTGATCCGTGACGAGGATGCCCGACGGCTCGGCATCGTCACCGGCGTACGGGGCGGCACCGTGTGGGTTCTGCGGCCGGAGCACGGAGGGGGCCGGTGGACCTCGGACCGGCCTGACCGCCTGACGGTCGTGACGCCGCGCGAGGAGATGCGGCACCGACTGCGGATGCGCGCAAAGCCCCGGGCGTCATGAGGGCGCCCGGACCCCGTACTCTCGTACCTCGTGAGTACGGGCACAGCACAGGCGCAGACGGCGAGCGGCACCGTGTGCGCGGTGCGGGACCTGGTCAAGACCTACCCCGCTGCCCGGGGGCGGCGCGGGACGCCCGCCACTCCCGAGGTACGCGCCACCGACGGCATCAGCCTCGACGTCCGGCGCGGTGAGATCTTCGGACTGCTCGGGCCCAACGGCGCCGGCAAGTCCACCCTCGTACGGCAGCTCACCGGGCTGATGCGGCCCGACTCCGGCAGCGTCGACATGCTCGGCCACGACCTGGTGCGCCACCCCGAGCGGGCCTCGCGGCTGATCGGCTACCTGGGTCAGGAGTCGACCGCGCTGGACGAGCTGACCGTGGCGCTCGCGGCCGAGACCACCGGGCGGCTGCGCGGACTGCCGGTACGGGACGCCCGTGCCGAGCGCGATGCCGTACTCGACGAACTCGGCCTCGGCGAACTCGCCGGCCGGCCGCTCAAGAAGCTATCCGGCGGGCAGCGGCGGCTCGCCTGCTTCGCGGCCGCGCTGGTCGGGGAGCGGCCGGTGCTCATCCTCGACGAGCCGACCACCGGCATGGACCCCGTCGCCCGGCGCGCCGTCTGGGCGGCCGTCGACCGGCGGCGGGCCGAGCGGGGTGCGACGGTGCTGCTGGTCACCCACAACGTCATCGAGGCCGAGACCGTACTGGACCGGGTCGCCGTCATCGACCGGGGCAAGGTCATCGCCTGCGACACCCCGGCCGGGCTCAAGGAGCAGGTCGCCGGCGAGGTCAGGGTGGAGCTGGTGTGGCGCGAGCGGGCACCGCTGGACGTGCCCGAGGTCGCGGCGCTGCGGGCGTCCGCGCAGGAGTCCGGGCGCCGCTGGGTGCTGCGGCTGGGGCCCGACGAGGCGCGGGCGGCGGTCGCCGCCGTGACCGGCGGGGAGGCCTTCGCCGCGCTCGACGACTTCACCCTGGCGACGCCCAGCCTGGAGGATGTCTATCTGGCGCTCGGCGGGGGCGCGACCAAGGGGCTGGTGAAGTCATGACCGCGACGCGTGCGGCCGGGCAGGGACCGAACAGGAGCAGCGCCAGGTGACGAGCATCGTTCGTACGGAGGCGGTGTCCGGGCAGTCCGGGCGGCCGGCACACCCCGGGCCGTCGGACAGCACCGGCCGGGAACCCCTCGCCGACGGCCGGAGCGCCCAGCCCGCCGAGCTCGCCCCGAGGGCCCGGCTCTTCCCCTCGCTCGCGGCGGTCTACCGGGCCCAGCTCTCCCGGGCCAGGGTCGCCCGCATCCCGCTGCTCTTCGTGGCGACCTTCCAGTCCGTCGGGATCATGATCCTGATGCGCGGGGTCGTCGACGGCGGCTCGGAGGCGCGGGCCGTCGTGGCCGGGTCCAGCGTCCTGGTCGTCGCCTTCGTCGCGCTGAACCTGCTCGCCCAGTACTTCGGGCAGCTCCGGGCCGGCGGCGGGCTCGACCACTACGCGACGCTGCCCGTGCCGCCCGCCTCCGTGGTGCTCGGGGCGGCCGGGGCGTACGCCTCCTTCACCGTGCCCGGCACGGTCGTCACGGCGGTGGCGGGCAGCGTGCTCTTCGGGCTGCCGGTGACCCACCTGTGGGTGCTCGTCGCGGTCATCCCGCTGTCCGGCGCGGCCCTCTCGGGGCTCGGCGCCGCGCTCGGGCTGCTCGCGCCCCGGCAGGAGCTGGCCACGCTCCTGGGCCAGCTGGGCATGTCCGCGGCCCTGCTGCTGGGCGTCCTCCCGGCGAACCGGCTGCCGGAGCCGATCGGCTGGGCGCGCGACCTGCTGCCTTCCACCTACGGGGTCGAGGCGCTCGCCCGCTCCTTCGACGCCCACCCCGACTGGGCCCTCGTCACCCTCGACCTCGCCGTCTGCGCCGTCGTGGGCGTGCTCTCGCTGGCCGTGGCGACCTGGGCGTACCGCAGGGCAGCGGTCCGGTGAGGCGCGGCACGGGGACGCCTGGCACGATGGCACGGTGACAGCACCTCTGACGCCGCCGCACCAGCCTTCCCCCCACGAGCCGTGGCAGACGCCGCAGAAGGGGGGCGGACCCGGCGGCTCCCATCCCCGGAACCTGCTGGAGTCACCGCAGGAGCGGGACCTCCGTACGGATCTGCGCCGGGCCGGGATCGTCTGCGCGGCCGTGACGGTCGCCGGGGTCGCGCTCGGGCTGCTGTGGCTGTGGCTGGCGCCCCGGGTGCCGCTGATCTCCGACAACACCGCCGTCTTCCTGAGCGACAGCGAGGGCGAGGAGGCGATCGGGGCCGACGGAACGTTTGCGCTGCTCGCGCTGGCGTTCGGCGCGGTCTCCGCGGTCTTCGCCTTCCTCTTCCACCGGCGGGGCGGGATCGCTCTCGTCGTGGGCCTCGCGGTGGGCGGCATGCTCGGCTCGGTCCTGGCGTGGCAGCTCGGGACCCGGCTCGGGCCGACCGACGATGTCGTCGCCCACGCCCGCGAGGTCGGCAAGGGCGTGATCTTCGACGCGCCGCTCGAACTGCACGCGAAGGGGGCGTTGCTGGCGTGGTCGCTGGCGGCGATGGCCGTGCATCTGGGGATGACGGCCATGTTCGGGCCGAGGGATCCGGAGCCGGAGTGGGGGGTCTACCACGGGCCGGGGGGCGCGCCGGTCTACGGGGCGAGCCCGTCGCCCACACCGTCGCCCTCGCCCGCGCCGCCTTCCGGGTCCTCGCCGGCCGCCGGGTCCTCGCCGTCCGGCGGGTCCGCGCCGTCGGAGCCGCCGTCGCCGGAGCCGCCCGCAGGGCCGTAGCGGGCCGGGAGCTCTGCGATTGGGGACGGAAACGGCCGGCCGGGAAGCAGCGCCCCTACGCGCCCCGGCCGATCGGCGCGAACACCGCGTCCGTCAGTGCTGCCAGGTCCGCGGGGGACAGCTCGACCTCAAGGCCGCGGCGGCCCGCCGAGACGCAGACCGTGGTGTGGGACCGCGCCGACGCGTCCAGCACCGTGGGCAGCCGCTTGCGCTGGCCCAGCGGGGAGATGCCGCCCAGGACGTAGCCCGTGGTGCGCTCCGCCGCCGCCGGGTCGGCCATGGTGGCCCGCTTGCCGCCCGCTGCCGTCGCGAGGGCCTTGAGGTCCAGGGAACCGGCGACCGGGACGACCGCGACCGTCAGGTGACCGTCCACGTCGGCCACCAGGGTCTTGAAGACGCGGTCGGGGGAGACGCCCAGTGCCTCGGCCGCCTCCTCGCCGTAGGAGGCGGCGGCCGGGTCGTGCTCGTAGGCGTGCACCGTGAAGACCGCGCCGGCCGCGGTCAGCGCGACCGTGGCGGGGGTGGAGCCGGACTGGGACTGCTTCTTCGGCTTCTTCGCCACGGGGGAGTGGCCCTCCGGTCGCTCAGTTGGGGTGGGTCGGGGCGCGGGTCAGCTCGACCGCAGGCAGCGACGGCAGGTGCCGGATGACGGCCGTCTCGGAACGCAGCAGCGTCAGCTCCTCGCGGAGCCGGGTCGCGGTGTCCGGGGCCTGCAGCAGCCGCTGCTTGGCGGGGATGTCCAGTACGGCCGCGGCGGCGACCAGGTACGAGATGACGGACGGGTCGTCGGGGAGGTCCGCACCGGTGGTGAGGGAGCGTTCGCTCGCGCCCGCCAGCCGCTTCTGGTAGCTCCGGAAGGCCCGCAGGACGCCCTCGGCGAGCGCGCCCGCGTCCTCGCCCGGGTCCTCCTCCAGCTCTTCGAGCTCGGCCATCAGATACGGGCCGCTCGCGTCCACCGAGAGCAGCCGGACCCGGGTGGTGCCGGTGGCCAGGACCTCGAAGCTGCCGTCCGCCCGCTCCCGGATCTTCGCCGCGTCGGCGATGCAGCCCACCCGGTGGAACGTCTGGACGGGATCGGGGCCGAAGCCGTCCGCCGGGCCGCGCTCGACGGGCACGCGCCCGGGGTCCGGCATCCCGGTGGCCGTCGGGGCCGTTTCGCGGCCGTCGCGGATGGCGACCACGGCGAAGCGGCGCGGTTCGTCCTCATCGGTCTTCAGCAGTTCGCGCATCATGGCGCGATAACGCTCCTCGAAGACGTTCAGCGGCAGCACGAGGCCGGGGAACAGCACCGCGTTCAGCGGGAACAGAGGCAGGCGAGCGGTGGTCACAACGGTCAAGCGTAATGGCCGCGCGTCCGTCCTCGGTCGGCCCGGTGTCGCAAGGGCGTCACAGACGCCACCTGGAGCCGGGCGCCGTCGCGTGCGTCGAGGAACCGGCCGAGCGGATCGTCGGACACCGAGGACCACGGGAACGACGCCGCGTGGGGTCCGATCTGCCGGAACTGTTCCAGCGCCTCGTCCCACCGGCCCCGCGTGACCAGCACGTACGCGAGCAGATTGCGGACCTCGGCCGGCCACGGGTCGCCCGGGGCGAACGTGGCGGAGAGCGAGATCGCCAGATCCGCCGCCCGGTCGATCCGCTCCACCTGCACCGAGGTGGTCCGCACGTCCGGCCCCTCGGTCAGCACGGCGAAGGCCGCCCGCAGCGGCAGCGCCTGCACCAGGGAACTGGACAGCGAGTCCTCGGCGGCCCGCTCGGCGAAGTCGAAGCACTCGCGGTGCGAGCCGTACCAGGCGGCGGAGAGGTACTGGAGGGCGGCGACATGGCAGCCGTAGTGGTGCGTGGAGCGCTGTATGGCCTGCTCCCACAGCGCCTCGAACGTGGTGTGCGTGGCACGGGTGCCGCGCGCGTGGTCGAGCGCGAGGCGCCAGGGCACCGGATCACGCGGATCGCACTCCGCGGCGGCCGTGATCATCGGCCCCACCTCGCGCAGCTGCTCCGCGCGGGCGGGCGACTCCCAGGCGCGCAACAGGGCGAGCTGGGCCTTGACGAGCAGCGCGTCGGGGTCGTGCGGGGCGACGGCCAGCCAGTCGCCCAGCCACCCGTCCCGGTTGCGGGCGAAGGCCACGAGCCGCTTCAGGTAGCGGTCCCGGCTCTCCCACTCGCTCGCGTCCCGGGTGGTGGCCAGCAGTTTCGCGGCCGGTTCGTGCTCCCCGAGTGCGGCGGCGACCAGCGCGGGCGACAGCCTCTCGTCGGGGGCGTCGAGCATCACCACATGGTCCGCGGGCAACCCGGTCGACAGTTCCGGGGTGTGCCGGACCATGCGCGCGGTACGGAGCAGAGCACGGAGGAAAGGCATGGTGCAGACCATTGAAAAGCGCTGGTCGGGGCGGCGCCAGAGGGGCGCTGTGAAACTTTGGTGCCGAGTGCAGGGGTTGCCCGACAGATGGCCAAGAAAGAGTAAAGGAAATCGTGGAATCTGGCCGGTTTCTGTCGTTCCCCAGGCGTGCGGGTCGGTGGCCGGGTGGTGCGGACGAGGCGGCGGGGGGCGCGTTCCGGCGCCCCCTCCACCCGCTCGTGGAGCGGGTGGAGGCCAGGTGGGCCGGGTGTGCCGGAGCGCGCGGTGGTCAGCTGCGGCGCAGCAGCCGGGAGGTGCCGGCCGCCACGGTGGTGGCCAGTATCCAACCCAGCAGGATCAGCGCGGCCGCCACCCACTGCCAGCCGCCCTCCATCCGCCAGTAGCCGTCCTGGCCCAGGTTGATCACCGGGACCAGCAGATCCAGCGCGTACAGCGCGGGGTTCCACTCCGGATGCTCGCTGCCCTTGAGCGACGCGGGCCGGTACTGCGAGAAGGCCACCGCTCCCGCCGCCCACAGCACCGCCATCCACACCGCGGCCCGCCCCGGCCGGTAGCCGTACGCCACCGTCCAGTCCTGGAGGTAGCCCCAGAGCTTCGCGGCGGGCGGCAGGGTCTCCCGGCGCCGCCGCTGCTTGGCGAGCAGCACCTCACGGGCGTCCGCGTCCTCGCCGCTGCTGCGGAGCACCGCGGCCAGCCGCTCGTACGGCTCCGGCACGTACTCCGGGGTCGCCGCCGCCACCCACTCCAGGCGCCGGGAGAGCGGGAAGTGCCCGTACGGGACGAGGTTCTCGTACACGAACCCGCCCATCGCCAGGCCGCCGGGACCGGGCCAGCTGGTGGACACGTCGATCAGCGTGACGATCTTCGCCCCGTTCAGCACCACCCGGCCCTGGGCCGGGCGCTCCGGGTTGAACCTCAGCTCCGGAGTCACTATCCGGCGCAGCGACAGCTCCTCGTGGCCGATGAGGACGAAGACGGCCTTGTGCAGGTCGACCGCGTCCCCGAACCGCCCGTCGTCCAGCCGCACCCCGCCCCGGCAGCGGAAGACCTGCGCCCGGGTGCCGTGCGCGGGCGTCGGGGACAGGACGATGCCGTACGGGGGCGTGTTGCCCTGGTTCCCGGTGTCCACGCTGACCCAGGCCTCGCTCATGTACAGCGTCCGCTCCACGCTCAGCTGCGGGGCGTTCAGCGCGCGGAGCCCCTGCGTGGCCCGGAGCCGGCTGCCGCGCAGGCTCAGTGAACCGCCGATCTTCGCCCCGCGCAGGCTCAGCTCGCCGAGCGTCTCGATCATCTCGGCCTGGAGGTCCTGGGCGACCGTCAGCCCGTCGCCGATGAACGCCCGGCCCTGCCGGTCGGGGCCGATGCCGATCTGGTTGATCAGCAGATCCGTACCGATCTGCGCGTCCGTGAGCCGGATGCCGCGCTCGACCCGGCAGCGCGGCAGATGGAGATCGCCCTCGGTGTGCAGGCGGGCGGCGTCCAGCCGGGGGATCGCGCAGGCGACCAGCCGGAGTGTCGTGAAGTGGCACTCGGGCAGCACCACCTCCTGCTCGAAGCGGCAGTCGGTCAGCTCCACGTAGGGGTCGACCCGGCCGCCCGCGAGATCCAGCTTCCCGGTGACGCATACGCCCCGGAGCTTGAGCGCGGCCACCCGGCCGGGCCTGGCCTTGGGTCCGCTCAGCAGCAGCCGGGCGACGACCCGGGCGTCCACCGCGCGCTCCGGGCCCCAGGCGAGCGGGGCGAACGGATCGTTGAGGGCCGCGTCACGGGCGCGCAGATCGTAGGTGGTCCCGTTCCTGAATGACTGCCACATGCCCAGCTCGGCCGCGCTGAGGCCGTCCGGAAAATCCCCGTCCTGCGGTTCGCTCACCGACGCCCCTTCCACTCGGAGCCTTGGGCCGACCAGCACATCGAGGGTCGGTCCGTAGTCCCGTTATTCCCTCTGAGTGACCGAATGAACGCTAATAGTCAGCCGTGACAGCGAGGGCATGTATCAGCCAGTGATACGGGCGTCCGGGCCTCCGGGGCGGTCTGAGAGAATTGCGGTGTGATCTCTCGAATCGATCTGCGCGGCGATGCCCTCCCCGAGGGCGGCGCCCTGCGCGACCTGCTGCCCCGTGCCGAGTTCGACGTGGAAGCCGCCCTGGAGACGGTGCGGCCCATCTGCGAGGACGTACGCCATCGTGGCTCCGCGGCAGTGATCGACTGGGGGGCGAAATTCGACGGGGTGCGGAGCGGCTCGATCCGGGTCCCGGCCGAGGCGATCGGCGAGGCGCTGGAGCGGCTCGACCCCGCCGTGCGCGCCGCCCTGGAGGAGTCGATCCGCCGCGCCCGCCTCGTCCACCGCGAGCAGCGCCGCACCACGCACACCACCCAGGTCGTCCCCGGCGGCACCGTCACCGAGAAGTGGGTGCCGGTCGAGCGCGTCGGGCTGTACGTGCCGGGCGGGCGCTCCGTCTACCCCTCCTCCGTCGTGATGAACGTCGTTCCGGCCCAGGAGGCGGGCGTCGAGGGCGTCGCCGTCTCCTCCCCGCCGCAGAAGGAGTTCGGCGGACTGCCGCACCCGACGATCCTGGCCGCCTGCGCGCTGCTCGGTGTCGACGAGGTGTACGCCGCCGGCGGCGCCCAGGCCGTCGCGATGTTCGCGTACGGCACCGAGGACTGCCTGGCCGTGAACCTCGTCACCGGCCCCGGCAACATCTACGTCGCCGCCGCCAAGCGCCTCCTGAAGGGCCGCATCGGCATCGACGCCGAGGCCGGCCCCACCGAGATCGCGATCCTCGCGGACTCCACCGCCGACCCGGTGCACGTCGCCGCCGACCTGATCAGCCAGGCCGAGCACGACCCGATGGCCGCCGCGGTGCTGGTGACCGACTCCGAGGAGCTCGCCGCCGCCACCGAGGCCGAGCTGAAGGTCCAGGTCGCCGCGACCAAGCACGTCACCGACCGGATCGAGCCCGCGCTGGCCGGCCGCCAGTCCGCGATCGTCCTGGTCAGCGACCTGGAGGACGGGCTCAAGGTGGTCGACGCGTACGGCGCCGAGCACCTGGAGATCCAGACCGCCGACGCCCCGGCCCTCGCCGACCGCGTCCGCAACGCCGGAGCGATCTTCGTCGGCCCCTGGTCGCCGGTCTCGCTCGGCGACTACTGCGCCGGCTCCAACCACGTACTGCCCACCGGCGGCTGCGCCTGCCACTCCTCGGGCCTGTCCGTGCAGTCGTTCCTGCGCGGCATCCACATCGTCGACTACACCCGCGACGCCCTGGCCGAGGTCACCCACCACGTCGTGACGCTCGCGGAGGCGGAGGACCTGCCCGCCCACGGCGCCGCGCTGAAGGCCCGTTTCGCCGAAGGCGAACTGAACGAGCACAGTGGCCGGAAGGTTCCGCAGCAGTGAACGACAGCACCACGCGCAACACCGGCGAGGACACCCCCGCGCCGACCCGCATCGACGACCTCCCGATCCGGGACGAACTGCGCGGCCAGTCCCCGTACGGCGCCCCCCAGCTCGACGTACCGGTCCGGCTGAACACCAACGAGAACCCGTACCCGCTCCCCGACGCGCTGGTCGACCGGATCGCCGAACGGGTCCGCGAGGCCGCCCGCGACCTCAACCGCTACCCCGACCGGGAAGCCGTCGAGCTCCGCACCGAGCTGGCCCGCTACCTCACCCGCACCGCCGGGCACGAGGTCGCGACCGCCAACGTGTGGGCGGCCAACGGCTCCAACGAGGTGCTCCAGCAGCTGCTGCAGACCTTCGGCGGCCCGGGGCGCACTGCGATCGGCTTCGAGCCCTCGTACTCCATGCACGCCCTCATCGCCCGGGGCACCGGAACCGGCTGGATCTCCGGGCCGCGCAACGAGGACTTCACCATCGACGTGGACGCGGCCCGCGCGGTCATCGCGCGCGAGCGACCCGACGTCGTCTTCATCACCTCGCCCAACAACCCCACCGGCACCGCCGTCGACGCCGCGACCGTCCTCGCGCTGCACGACGCCGCGCAGGCCGCGAAGCCGTCGATGGTCGTGGTCGACGAGGCGTACGGCGAGTTCAGCCACCACGCCTCGCTGCTCCCGCTGATCCAGGGCCGCCCCCGCCTGGTGCTCTCGCGCACCATGTCCAAGGCGTTCGGCGCCGCCGGGCTGCGGCTCGGCTACCTCGCCGCGGACCCCGCCGTCGTGGACGCCGTCCAGCTGGTCCGGCTGCCGTACCACCTGTCCTCCGTCACCCAGGCCACCGCGCTCGCCGCCCTGGAGCACACCGATACGCTCCTCGGGTACGTCGCGCAGCTCAAGAGCGAGCGCGACCGGATCGTCACCGCGCTGCGCGCGCTCGGCTTCGACGTCACCGACTCGGACGCCAACTTCGTCCAGTTCGGCCGCTTCGCCGACAGCCACACCGCCTGGCAGCACATCCTCGACCGGGGCGTCCTGGTCCGGGACAACGGCGTACCGGGATGGCTGCGGGTCTCCGCAGGAACCCCGGCAGAGAACGACGCGTTCCTCGATGCGGTACGCGAACTGAAGAAGGAGCACGACGCATGACTCGCGAGGCCCGCGTAGGAAGAGTGGAGCGGACCACCAAGGAAACCTCCGTGCTCGTCGAGATCAACCTCGACGGCACCGGCAAGGTCGATGTCGCGACCGGCGTCGGCTTCTACGACCACATGCTCGACCAGCTCGGCCGCCACGGTCTGTTCGATCTCACGGTCAAGACCGACGGCGACCTGCACATCGACTCGCACCACACCATCGAGGACACCGCGCTCGCGCTGGGCGCCGCGTTCAAGCAGGCTCTCGGCGACAAGGTCGGCATCTACCGCTTCGGCAACTGCACCGTCCCGCTGGACGAGTCGCTCGCCCAGGTCACCGTCGACCTCTCCGGCCGCCCGTACCTGGTGCACACCGAGCCCGAGAACATGGCGCCGATGATCGGCGAGTACGACACGACGATGACCCGGCACATCCTGGAGTCCTTCGTCGCCCAGGCGCAGATCGCCCTGCACGTCCACGTCCCGTACGGGCGCAACGCCCACCACATCGTGGAGTGCCAGTTCAAGGCGCTCGCCCGCGCCCTGCGCTACGCCGCCGAGCACGACCCGCGCGCGGCCGGCATCCTCCCCTCCACGAAGGGCGCCCTGTGACCGGCCTCAACACCATCCTGATCCTGGTCGGCCTCTTCCTGGCCGGCGGGGTCTACTCCTTCTCGAAGCAGGGCATGCCCAAGGGCGTCATCGTGCTGCTCGGCATCGGATCCCTGATGTGCCTGGTCGCGGGCGTCATGCGGATCCAGGGACTCTGGGACTAGGGGAGCCGTGGACAACAAGAAGAAGGTCGTCGTCTTCGACTACGGCTTCGGCAACATCCGCTCCGCCGAGCGCGCCCTCGCCCGGGTCGGCGCCGAGGTCGAGATCACCCGCGACTTCGACACCGCGATGAACGCCGACGGGCTGCTGGTGCCCGGCGTCGGCGCGTTCTCCGCCTGCATGGAGGGGCTGAAGAAGGCCCGCGGTGAATGGATCATCGGCCGCAGGCTCGCCGGCGGGCGCCCCGTCATGGGCATCTGCGTCGGCATGCAGATCCTCTTCGAGCGCGGCATCGAGCACGGCGTGGAGACCGAAGGCCTCGACGAGTGGCCCGGCACCGTCGGCCCGCTCAAGGCCGACGTCGTCCCGCACATGGGGTGGAACACCGTCGAATCCCCCGAGGACTCCCGGCTGTTCGCCGGGCTCGACCCCGAGGCCCGGTACTACTTCGTGCACTCGTACGCGGCGCACGAGTGGTCACTCGAAGTCACCAACGCCAACATCCGCGCCCCCAGGGTCACCTGGGCCACGCACGGCGAACGGTTCGTGGCGGCCGTGGAGAACGGCGCGCTGTGGGCCACCCAGTTCCACCCCGAGAAGTCCGGCGACGCCGGCGCCCAGCTGCTGACCAACTGGATCGAGACGCTGTAATGCCGAAGCTTGAACTGCTCCCCGCCGTAGACGTACGCGACGGCCAGGCGGTCCGCCTGGTGCACGGCGAGTCCGGCTCCGAGACCTCCTACGGCTCCCCGCTGGAGGCCGCCCTCGCCTGGCAGCGCTCCGGCGCCGAGTGGCTGCACCTCGTCGACCTGGACGCCGCCTTCGGCACCGGCGACAACCGCGCCCTCATCGCCGAGGTGGCCGGCGCCATGGACATCAAGGTCGAGCTGTCCGGCGGCATCCGCGACGACGCCACGCTCGCCGCCGCCCTCGCCACCGGCTGCCGCCGCGTCAACCTCGGCACGGCCGCCCTGGAGACCCCCGAGTGGGTCGCCAAGGTGATCGCCGAGCACGGCGACAAGATCGCCGTCGGCCTCGACGTACGCGGCACCACGCTGCGCGGCCGGGGCTGGACGCGCGACGGCGGCGACCTCTACGAGACCCTCGCCCGCCTCGACGCCGAGGGCTGCGCCCGCTACGTCGTCACCGACATCGCCAAGGACGGCACGCTCCAGGGCCCCAACCTCGGCCTGCTGAGGGACGTCTGCGCGGCCACCGACCGCCCCGTCGTCGCCTCGGGCGGCGTCTCCTCGCTCGACGACCTGCGCGCGATCTCGCTCCTCGTCCCCGAAGGCGTCGAGGGCGCCATCGTCGGCAAGGCGCTCTACGCCGAGGCCTTCACCCTGGAAGAGGCACTCAAGGCGGTCGCCGCATGACGGACTCCGTCAACCGGATCTCCACCGGCGCCCCCTTCGAGGAGCGGTTCGGCTACTCCCGCGCGGTCGAACTCCCCAACGGGCTCGTCCTGGTGGCCGGCTGCACCTCCGTGGTCAACGGGGAGATCGCCGCCGGCAGCCCCTACGAACAGGCCGTCACCTCCTTCGACGTCGCCTTCTCGGCGCTGGCACAGCTCGGCCTGGGCCGCGAGGACGTCGTCCGTACCCGGATGTACATCACGCACGCCCGGGACGTGGACGAGGTCGGGCGCGCACACAAGGAGCTGTTCGACGACGTGCGACCCGCCGCATCCATGATCATCGTCTCCGGCTTCGTCGACCCGAGCCTGGTCGTCGAGGTCGAGGTCGAGGCCTACCGGGCAGGTGCGCGATGACCCTCGCCGTACGCGTCATCCCCTGCCTCGACGTGGACAACGGCCGCGTCGTCAAGGGCGTCAACTTCCAGAACCTGCGCGACGCCGGCGACCCCGTCGAGATGGCGAAGCTGTACGACGCCGAGGGCGCCGACGAGCTGACCTTCCTCGACATCACCGCGTCCAGCGGTGACCGCGAGACGACCTACGACGTGGTGCGCCGCACCGCCGAACAGGTCTTCATCCCGCTCACCGTCGGCGGCGGCGTCCGCACCACCGAGGACGTCGACAAGCTGCTGCGGGCCGGCGCGGACAAGGTCGGCGTCAACACCGCGGCCATCGCCCGCCCCGAGCTGATCCGGGAGATCGCGGAGCGCTTCGGCCGCCAGGTCCTGGTGCTCTCCGTGGACGCCCGGCGCACCCCCGCCGGCACCTTCGAGGTCACCACGCACGGCGGCCGCAAGGGCACCGGCATCGACGCCGTCGAATGGGCGCACCGGGCCGCCGAGCTCGGCGCGGGCGAGATCCTGCTCAACTCGATGGACGCCGACGGCACCAAGGACGGCTACGACACCGAGATGATCGCGGCCGTACGCGAGCACGTGAGCGTCCCCGTCATCGCCTCCGGCGGCGCGGGCCGGCTCGCGGACTTCGCGCCGGCCGTCGGTGCGGGAGCCGACGCGGTCCTGGCCGCGTCCGTCTTCCACTTCGGCGACCTGCGGATCTCCGAGGTCAAGGGCGCCCTGCGGGAGGCCGGGCACCCGGTCCGCTGAGCACGGGCCGAGGTGACCGGCCGCGAGGCCGGTGAAGTTGCCGATGCGTGGGCCCGGGGTGCACCGCGAAAGTGGCGACCGCCAGAGAAACACGGCGGTCTCCACGCGGTGCACCCCGAAGGCCCAAGGTGACGACGGGCCCCCGGACGCTGCCCGGCGTGGCTCCCGCCACGACCGAGAGGACCCCCCTCGTGCAGCAGCACCTCCCCTCCGGCGACATCTCCCCGCGCCACCGGATGTCCAAGAGCCGCTCCCGTGTCGTCAGGGGCCTGCTGGCCGCGACCGTCGCCGCCGCCGGCCTGTCCACCGCGCTGATGTCGGGCGCCCAGGCCGCCGACAACCCCTATGAGCGCGGCCCGGCCCCGAGCAATTCGAGTATTGAGGCGAGCCGGGGTTCGTACGCGGTCTCGCAGACCAGCGTCTCCTCGCTGAGCGTCAGCGGCTTCGGCGGCGGCACGATCTACTACCCGACGTCCACCGCGGACGGCACCTTCGGCGCGGTCGCCATCTCACCCGGCTTCACCGCCTACCAGTCCAGCATCGCCTGGCTCGGACCGCGGCTCGCCTCACAGGGCTTCGTCGTCTTCACCATCGACACCAACACCACACTGGACCAGCCCGACAGCCGGGGCCGCCAGCTCCTCGCCGCGCTCGACTACCTGACGAAGACCAGTTCGGTGCGCAGCCGGATCGACACCACCAGGCTCGGCGTGATGGGCCACTCCATGGGCGGCGGCGGCACGCTGGAGGCCGCGAAGAGCCGCACCTCGCTGAAGGCGGCGATCCCGCTGACCGGCTGGAACCTCGACACCACCTGGCCGGAGGTCCGTACCCCCACCCTGATCTTCGGCGCCGACGGCGACACGATCGCCCCCGTCGCCACCCACTCCGAGCCGTTCTACCAGTCGCTCCCGAGCACCCTGGACAAGGCCTACGTGGAGCTGCGCGGGGCCACGCACTTCACCCCGAACTCCTCCAACACCACGATCGCGAAGTACAGCGTCTCGTGGCTGAAGCGCTTCATCGACAACGACACCAGGTACGAGCAGTTCCTGTGCCCGCTGCCGGCGGTGAGCCTGACGGTCGCCGAGTCCCGGGGCAACTGCCCGCACACCTCCTAGGGTCTTTCGTCCGGATCAGGCCGGACACCGCGAACCCGGCATGATCCGAACGAGAGGCCCCAGCCCCTGACGGCCGTTGAGGGGCCGGACCGCGAACCGCGGTCCGGCCCCTTCGCACGGTCGGCCCCGGCTGTGCGCGCGCACAGCCGATCGCGGCCCGCCCTGGGAGGGCGCCCCGTGACCGGGCGGGAACGGACGCGCACCTTCCGAGCTTGTTAACGCGGAAGTAACGTGCCGGTCGTGACCCCGACGACGACCGTGCACAGTCCCCTCCGGCTGTACGGCCGCAGCGGTGAACTCGCCATCCTGGAAACGCTGTCGGCGCGACTTGGCGACGGTGACGGCGGGGCGCTGGTGCTGACCGCGCTGCCCGGCACCGGCCGCACCGCACTCCTCGCCGGAGCCGTCGCCGCGCACCGCGAGCGCCGCACCGGGCCCGTCCTGACCGCCACCGCCGCCCCCGCCGAACAACGGCTGCCCCACAGCGGGCTGCACGCGCTGCTCTGCTCCGCGCCGGGCCCGCTCCCGCCCGACCAGGTGCTGCGTGACGGCATCGGGCCGGCGGCCCTGCTCGTGCTGCTGCGACGGCTCGGCGCGGAACAACCGCTGCTGGTCTGTGTGGACGACGCGCACCTCTGGGACGCCGATTCGCGCGCCGCCCTCGGATTCGCCGCCCGCAGACTCGGCGCGGGCAGCCGGGTCGCCGTGGTGCTCGGCGCCGGGGACGGGGCGGAGTTCGCGGGTCTGCCCGCCCTCCGGCTCGGCCCGCTCGACGACGACGCGGCGGCCGCACTCCTGGACCGGCTCACCGGCACCACGGGCACCGCCGACCGGGTCGACCCGGTGGTCCGCGCCGAACTGCTGCGGGAAGCGGCCGGGAACCCGCGCCTGCTCACCGGGCTCACCGGCCGGCTCACCCCCGACCAGCTCGCCGGGCGGAGCGCGCTGCCCTCTCCGCTGCCCGGCGGCGAGGACGTCCTGGAGGCGCACGCCAGCTGCCTCGACGGGCTCCCGCCGGACACCCGCACGCTCCTGCTGCTCGCGGCGGCCGCGGAGGAGCACGAGCCCGAGGGCGCGGGCTGCGACGCGGCCCTGCTGCTGCGTGCCGCCCTCGCGGCCGGTCTCGGCCCGGCCGCGCTCGACCGCGCACTGCTCACCCGCGCGGGGACCGGGGGCGCGCTCCAACGGGCCGGCGGCCGGGTCCACTTCAGCCACCCGCTGCTGCGGCGGGCGGTCCTGCACCGCGCCACCCCGCACCGCCGCCGGGTGGTACACGGGCTGCTCGCCACCCTGCTGACAGCCCGGTCCCGGGCAGCCCCCGAGGCGGAGCCGGCCGCCCTCGCGGCGCTCGTCCAGCGGGCCGGTGCGGCCGCCGGCCCCGATGCCGCGCTCGCCGACGCCCTGGAGGCAGCGGCGGCGACGGTGCGGACGCACGCCGAGCGGGCCGCCGCGCTCGCCCGCGCCGCGATGCTCTCCACCGACGAGGCGCTGCGGGCCGGCCGGTTCGCCGAGGCCGCCGACTGCACCCGGCTCGCGGGCGACGCGGGACGGGCCCGTGCGCTGCTGGCCAGGGTCGGCGGACGGCCCCCGCACGGCGGCGCGCACCGCGTGCGCGGCCTGCTCGCCCTGCGGGACGGCTCGGCCGTCGACGCCCGCGAGGAACTGCTCACCGCCGCGTCGCTGCTCGCCCCCTACGATCCGCACCGCGCCCTCGACGCGCTGCTCGGCGCCGCCGAGGCCGCCTGGGCGGCGGGCGACGCCCCCGCCTACCTCGACGCGATGACCCGGATCGCCGTCCCCGTTCCCGACCGGGCCCTCGCCCGCTACATCGACGGGATGTGCGCGATGCTGCGTGGCCGGACCACCGAGGGCCACGCCCTGTTGCGCCAGTGCCTCGACGCCTCCGGCCGGGCGCGGGGCCCCGCCGGAATGCTGCGTGGCGCGGTGGCGGCGCTGGTGCTCGGCGACATCGACGCCGCGTGCCGGTCCGGCGCCGGGGCGCTGGCCGCCGTCCGCGCGAGCGGCCCGGACGTCCTGCTGCCGCAGGCGCTGGAGCACCTGGCGTACGCCGAACTCCGTGCCGGGCGCCATGCGCGGGCCCGCGCCCACGCCCTGGAGGGCCTGCGCGCCGCCCGCCGTACCGGACAGCCGAACACCGCCGCCCACCTGCACGCCGTGCTGGCACTGGCCGCCTCCGTGGAGGGCGGTACACAGTCCTGCGCCGCGCATGCCGACGCCGCGCTGGCGGGTGCCGGGCCGCGTGCCCTCGCCCAGGCCGAGACCCTCGCCGTCTGGGCCCTCGCCCGTGCGGACCTGGCCGCCGGACGCTCCGGCGAGGCGGCGGCCCGGCTCGGCCCCCTGGTCGGGCCCGGCCCCCGGCGCGGGCACTTCGCGGCCCGGATGCTCGCCGTGCCGTGCTTCGTCGAGGCGTCGGTCCTGGCGGGACGGGCGGCCCCGGGCGAGGGGGCGGACCCGGTCCGGGGCGCCGTCGCGGAGTTCGCCGTCTGGGTCACGTACACCACCGACCCGGCGGCCCCCGCGCTGCTGGCCCGCTGCCGCGCCCTGCTGGCACCGCCCGGGGAGGCGGCGGGACGGTACGAGGAGGCGCTCGTCCACCACGACCGCACGGGCGGCGACTTCGAACGCGCCCGCACCCAGCTGCTGTACGGGGCGTGGCTGCGCCGGCGGCGGCGCACCCGGGAGGCCAGGGGTCCGCTGCGGGACGCCCTGGTCGCCTTCGAACGGTGCGGCGCGCGGGCCTGGACCGACCGGGCGGGCGGCGAACTGCGGGCCGCCGGCGAGGCGGTGGACGGTTCGCCGGCCGGGGGAGCGGACCCGCTCTCCGTGCTGACCCCGCAACAGCAGCGGATCGCCCGCTGTGTCGCCGAGGGCGCCACCAACCGGGAGGTGGCGCTGCGGCTCTCGGTGAGCACCCGGACCGTCGACCATCATCTGCGCAATGTGTTCGCCGCGCTGGGAGTGCGCTCCAGGACGGAGCTGGCCGGGCTGCTGGGCCGCTGGAGCGGCTGACCCGGCGCCCCGGCGCAGGGCCGGAGCCGGGAGGTTGCAGGACCGTGATGAGAAGTACGCCGCAGACCCCTAGGTACCGACTGGGCGGTATGTCATTCTGCGGGCGTCAGGATCGTTCGGTGTGCTCATGCCCAACGGCGGGCCGGGCGATCCGGAGCCGGCCGATTCCCGGAGCCGGCCGAATCCCGGTGGAGGCCGCCATGCCGCAGGTCGTACGTTCACGGGTCAGGGCAGTGCACGGGCCGCCACCCGTCGCGCCGGTGCCACGCCGCTTCCGTTCGCTGGCCGACCGCGACGCCGTCGCCGCGCTGCACCGGGCCGCCCGGGTGCTGATCGAGGCGCTGCCCGAGCTGACGGACCGGCTCGTCGAGGCGTTGCGGGAGCAGGAACCCGCCTACCGCACGGCGATCGAGACGGACGCGGCGGAGATCTGGCAGGAGGTGCACCACTCGCTGCGGCACAACGTCGGATCGCTCATCCAGCCCCGGGAGTTCCGGGACGCCGCCCACCGCACCTCCCGGCGGATCGCGGAGGTCCGGGCCGCACAGGGCCTGCCCCTCGACGCCGTCCTGCACGCCTTCCGGATGGGCGGCGCGATGGTCTGGCAGGGCCTGGTGGACGAGACCGCGCGACGCCACCCCGACGACATCCGGTTGCTGGTCCACATCGCGGCGGACGTCTGGAACTTCGTGGACGAACACTGCGGTGTCGTCACCGACGCCTACCGGCAGACGGAACGCCGGCTGGCCTGGCGCCGGGAGAACCGCCGGCGCCTGATGACAGCGGCGCTGCTGGACGGCACCGCCCGGATCGCCGAACTGCCGGACGCCGCAGCCGTGCTGGGGCTGCCGGAGCACGGCAGGTACGCGGTGCTCGCGGTCTCCACCGCCCGCCGCGCCCCGCACGGCGCCGAGCACCCGCCGATGGCGCTGCCCACGGGCGCCGACCCGCTCTGGCACCCCGGCCCGGACGCGGAGTTCGCCATCCTGCCGCTGACGCCGGGTGCGACGGCCGGACCCCGCGCGGCGCTCACGGCGGCCCCGGACGGGACCGGTACGCGGCCCGGCCGGGCCGACGGCGACGCCGCACTCGCCGCCCTGGCCGCCGGGCTGTCCGTGCCGCCCGGTGCCCGGGTCGGCATCAGCTCCGTCGTCGACGGGCTGGCGGCCGTCGGGGACGCCCGGCGGCTCGCCGAGACCGCCCTGCGGGCGTGCCCGGCCGGCGGCGGGACCGTCCTGCTCGACGAGCAGCTGCCCGCAGCCCTGGTCGTCTCGTCCCCCGGCCTCGGCACGGCCCTCGCCGACCGGGTGCTGGGGCCGCTGGACCTGCTGGACCCCGCCGACCGAGGCGTACTCATCGACACGCTCACCGCGTGGCTCGACTCCGACGGCTCCGCCCAGCGGGCGGGAGCCCGGCTCTACTGCCACCGCAACACCGTCCTGAACCGGCTGCGCCGCTTCGAGCAGCTGACCGGCCGCTGTCTGACCCGCCCGTCCGACGCGGTCGAGGTATCGCTCGCGCTGGCCGCGCGCCGCCTGCTGGCCGGCTGAACGCAGGGCGCCCGCTGTGATCCCGCACAGTGCGTGCCGGTGCGGGCTGTACTCGCGCATCGCACCCGCCGCCTGCGCTGTACGTACGGCCGGGCGCCTGATGCCGTGTCCGTCATGCCTCTACAACCCCCGAGCACCCCCGCGAACCGTTTCCCCTCCCCGGGGACGCACCGGTGAGCGGCGCCTTCGACGCGCGGTCGCTCGGCGTGGTCGTCTTCCTCGGATTCGTCGCCGTCTCCCTGCTGCTGTGCGGGCTGGCCGCGGCGGACCAGGACGATCCGGAGCACTTCTACGCGGGCGGCAGCGCGGCACTCGGGCCGGCCGGCTCCGGTCTGGCCATCGCGGGCGACTACATTTCGGCGGCCACTCTGCTCTCCACCACCGGTGCCGTCGCGCTCGCCGGCTTCGACGGCGTCCTGTTCGCCGTCGCCACCGTCGTCTCACTGGTTCTCGTCCTGCGGATCCTGGCCGAACCGCTGCGCCGCAAGGGCGTGTTCACCCTCGGGGACTTTCTCGCGGACAGGCTCGGCGACCCCTCCGTACGCCGCGCCCTGGGGGTCACTGCCCTGGTTGTCCTGGCCCCGCTGCTGCTGGTGCAACTTGCCACCGCAGGCCGGGTCATGGCCGCCGTGTTCGGCCTTCCGGACGGTGCGCTGACCGGGTGCACCGTCGCCGGCGGCGCGCTGATGGTCTGCTACTGCGCGGTCGGCGGAATGCGCGGCACCGGCTACATCCAGATCCTGAAGGTGGCGGTGGTGCTGGCCGCCGTGACCCTGCTCGCCGCACTGGTGCTCGCCCGCTACGGCTGGAACCCGTTCGCCCTGTTCGACGCGGCCCGGCAGGGCAGCGGGGCGGGCGGCGCCTACGCGCGCCCCGGGCTGCAGTTCGGCCACACCGCCGTGGGCGCCCTGGATCTGATCGGCTTCCAGCTCACCCTGGTCCTCGGAGCCGCCTGCATGCCGCACATCATGATGCGGCTGCACCCGATGCGGGACAGCTGGACCGTGCGCCGTGCCACCCGCTGGGCGCTGGTCCCCGTGAGCGTTCTGTGCCTCGGTGTCGTCGTGGTCGGACTCGGCGCGTCCGCACTGCTGGGCCGCAAGGTCCTCCAGGCCGCGGACCCGGCGGGCGGCACGGCGCTGCTGCTGGTGACGGGCGCCCTTGACCC
This sequence comes from Streptomyces sp. 840.1, assembly GCF_003751445.1. Lineage (NCBI taxonomy): Bacteria > Bacillati > Actinomycetota > Actinomycetes > Kitasatosporales > Streptomycetaceae > Streptomyces > Streptomyces sp. 840.1. Next base: position 4,602,079 of record NZ_RJUU01000001.1, read on the forward strand.
GGGCGCCGACGGACCGAGGCAGAGCCCGCTGTTCGCGCTCGTCGCCTGTGCGGTGTTCGCCACGACGCTGGCAGCGGTGGCCGGCATCACTCTGGCCGCCGCCTCGTCCCTCGCCCGTGACTTCCCGGCGAAGGCCCGCGCCCGTACGTCCGTCCCGTCCGACCGGTCCCCGGGCCGTGAGATCCTGCGCGCCCGGCTGGCCGTCGTCCTGACCGGCGCCCTCTCCGTCTGGGCGGCGGCCTTCACCCACGACCGCAATCCGCAGGTGCTGCTCTCGCTCTCGTTCGCGGCCGCCGCCTCCGTACTGCCGCCCGTCCTGCTGTACGGGCTGTTCAGGCCGGGCTTCAACGCGCGGGGCGTGCGCTGGACGGTGTACGGCACACTGCCGCTGATCGCCGTACTGATGGCGGGCTCTCCCGCGGTCTCCGGCACGCCGGTCTCGTTCTTCCCGGACCGCGACTTCCACTGGTTCCCGCTCCAGACCCCGGGTCTCGTCACGATTCCGGCCGGATTCCTCCTGGGCTACCTCGGCTCCCGATCGGGGCGGGCCCGTGTCCGGCCCGATCGCACAACTTTTATTGCGCAATAAATATTGTGCAAGTTTTCTTTCCTGTCTACGGTTGAGGCATGGCAAGCAACGAGTCACGCCGGGTGTCCGACCTCGGCACCCTCAAGGCCTTCGGGCACCCGCTGCGGATGAAGCTCTACCGGGCGCTCTACATCACCCGGCAGGCCACCGCCTCCCAGCTCGCGGAGCAGGTCGACGAACAGGTCTCACTGGTCAGCTACCACCTGCGCAAGCTCGCCGACCACGGCCTGATCGAGGCGGCCGAGGGGCCGGGCAGGGACGGCCGCGAACGCTGGTGGCAGCCCGCCTCCAAGGGGCTGCGCTTCCACGACGAGGACTTCAGCGACGCGCCCGAGAAGGCCGCCACCCACACCGCCGTCAGCCGGCTCTCGTTCGACCAGCACATCGAGCTGTACCGCCGCTTCCTGGACGCGTACCGGAGCTGGACGCCCCCCTGGCGCAAGAGCTCCTTCACCTCGGAGTACCTGGCCCGGCTGAACCCCGAGGAGCTCTCCTCGCTCGAACGCGAGCTGCACGCGGTCATCAACCGGTACGAGGAGCAGGGCCGTGCCCGGGACGAGGCCGGCGACACGGAGAACCGCGAGAACGTCGCGCTGCACCTGTACGGCTTCCCGTTCCGGACCTGACCCGCCCACCCGAGAGGACGCCCCCGTGACCGTCACCCTCAGCGCCACCGAAGCGCCTGCGCGCCCCGCCCACCGCGACGGCAACGTCCTGCGCTGGCTCGGCGCCTACACCGCGTCGACGGTCGGCGACAACCTCTACTACATGGCCCTCGCCTGGGCCGCCGCCCGCACCGGAAGCGCCACCCAGACTGGCCTCGTACTGGCGGCCGGCGCCATACCCAGGGCCCTGCTGCTGCTCGGCGGGGGAGTGCTCGCCGACCGGTTCGGGCCCCGCCGCGTCGTGGTCGTGAGCGACACCGTCCGCTGCCTCGTCATCCTCGGCCTGGCCGGGGCGCTGCTCCTCACCTCGCCCACGGTGTGGATGCTGCTCGTCGTCGCCCTGGTCTTCGGCGCCGCCGACGCCCTCTTCCTCCCGGCCGTCGGCGCCCTGCCGCCCCGGATCACCGCTGCCGGCCAGCTCGCCCGCGTCCAGGGGATGCGCGGCCTCGCCACCCGGACCGCGACGGTCGTGGGCGCCCCGCTCGGCGGCGTCGCCGTCGCGGTCGGCGGCCCGGCCCTCGGCTTCGCCTCGGCCGGTGTGCTCTTCGCCGTCTCGCTGCCGCTGCTGCTCTCCGTAAGGATGCGCCCGCTGCCGGCGGCGGAAGCGGCCGACGCCGTACCCGCAGGCACCGCCTGGCGCGAACTCGTCGACGGGCTGCGCCACATCCGCCGTCACCCGCTGCTCCGCCCGCTGATGCTCGTCGTCGCCATCAGCGAGCTCGGCTTCGTCGGCCCGCTCAACCTGGGCCTGATCCTGCTCAGCGAGGAGCGCGGCTGGGGCGCCTCCGGGATGGGCTGGATCGTCGCCGCCTTCGGCATCGGAGCGGGCGCCTCGGCCCTGGTGCTCGCCGTGCGCGGCCGGATCCCCAGGGCCGGGCTCACCATGTGCCTCACCGTGCTGATCGGCGCGCTCGCCATCGCCGCCCTGGCCTACGCGCCCTCGGTGCCGCTCGCGGCCGGTGCCGCCCTCCTCGTCGGGCTCTTCGTCGGCCTCGGCGGCGCGCTGTGCGGAGCTCTCACGCAGACCGCGGCCGACCCCGCCTACCTGGGCCGGGTCACCTCGGTATCGACCCTGTTCACCCACGCCCTGGCGCCGCTCAGCTACCCCGCCACCGGTGCGGCCGTGGCGCTCTGGGGCACCGGCCCGGTCTTCTTCGCCAGCGCCTCGCTGTGCGCGGCGGGGGCCGTCGCGGGCCTGCTGCCCGCCGCGCTGCGGCGCGCGGAACTCCCGCGCTGAGCTACATCCCGAGCTTCGCCGTCGTCACCCGGGAGATCGCGTCCTGGTCGCCCTCCAGCTCCACCCGCGCCGCGTCCTGCCGCCCGAACGCGAACAGCAGCAGCTCTCCCGGCTCACCGGTCACCGTCACCACCGGGGTGCCCTTGTGCGCGACCGCCGTCTGACCGTTGGGGCGGCGCAGCACCAGCCCCACCGGGGCCTTCCGCCCCAGTACCCGCGCCGCCTTCTCGGTGCGCGACCACAGGACATCGGAGAAGACCGGGTCCAGCTCACGCGCCGTCCAGTCGGGCTGGGCCCGGCGCACGTCCTCCGTATGGACGTAGAACTCCACGGTGTTGGCGGCCTCGTCCAGCTGCTTCACGCCGAACGGGGACATCCGCGGCGGACCCGTACGGATGAGCTGGATCAGCTCCTCGTACGGCTTCGAGGTGAACTCGTCTCTGATCCGCTCGCTCCGGCTCTTCAGCGGGCCGATCACCAGCCCGGCCGCCGCGTCGGGCCTGCGCTCCCGCACCACCACATGGGCCGCCAGATCCCGGGCCGTCCAGCCGTGGCAGAGGGTCGGGGCCTCCGGGCCCGCCCCCTCCAACAGGTCGGCAAGCAGAAGTCGTTCGCGCTTCGCATGGGTCGACATGTCCGCCAGCGTACGACCGGTGTCCAGCGTCCGCCCAGTGGACGCACGCCCGGACGGCCCTCCCGGCCACGGCACAATGGACACATGACCAGCACGCCCACGCCCGGCACCCCTCCGCCCGCCGGCGGACTCGACCCCGCCATCGCCGCCCGCCTCAAGCGCGGCGCCGACGGCCTCGTCCCGGCCATCGCCCAGCAGTACGACACCGGCGAGGTGCTGATGCTCGGCTGGATGGACGACGAGGCACTGCACCGCACCCTGACCACCGGCCGCTGCACCTACTGGTCGCGCAGCCGCCAGGAGTACTGGGTCAAGGGCGACACCTCCGGCCACATCCAGCAGGTCAAGTCCGTCGCGCTGGACTGCGACGCCGACACCGTCCTCGTCCGGGTCGACCAGACGGGTGCCGCCTGCCACACCGGCGAGCGCACCTGTTTCGACGCCGACGTCCTCCCCCTCGGACAGTAGGGTCAGCCGCCATGGACCTCGACACCTTCCGGAAGCTGGCCATCGACCGGCGCGTCATCCCGGTCACCCGCAGGCTCCTCGCGGACGGCGACACGCCGGTCGGCCTCTACCGCAAGCTCGCGGGCGAGCGCACCGGCACCTTCCTCCTCGAATCCGCGGAGAACGGCCGCACCTGGTCGCGCTACTCCTTCATCGGCGTACGCAGCGCCGCCACGCTCACCGCCCGCGACGGCCGGGCCCACTGGCTGGGCACCCCGCCGGTCGGCGTCCCCGTCGACGGCGACCCGCTCCAGGCCCTGCGCGCCACCATCGAGACCCTGCACACCCCGCACGGCCAGGAGGCCGGACTGCCGCCCTTCACCGGCGGCATGGTCGGCTACCTCGGCTACGACATCGTGCGGCGGCTGGAGAAGATCGGCGAGAGCACGGGCGACGACCTGAAGCTCCCCGAGCTGACCATGCTGCTCACCTCCGACCTCGCCGTCCTCGACCACTGGGCCGGCAGCGTCCTGCTCATCGCCAACGCGATCAACCACAACGACCTGGCCACCGGCGTCGACGAGGCGTACACCGACGCGGTGGCCCGGCTCGACGCCATGGAGCGCGACCTGCGCCGCCCCGTCGAGAACGCCCCCGCCGCACTGCCGCCCTCCGAGCTCCCGCCCTACACCGCACTGTGGGGCGGCAAGGCCTACCAGGACGCCGTCGAGGACGTGAAGGAGCGGATCAGGGCCGGTGAGGCCTTCCAGGTCGTGCCCTCCCAGCGGTTCGAAACACCGTGCACGGCAAGCGCGCTGGACGTCTACCGGGTGCTGCGCGCCACCAACCCCTCGCCGTACATGTACCTCTTCCGGTTCGACGGCTTCGACGTCGCCGGCTCCAGCCCCGAGGCGCTCGTCAAGGTCGAGGACGGCCACGCGATGGTCCACCCGATCGCCGGCACCCGGCACCGAGGCGCCACCCCGCAGGAGGACCAGGCACTCGCCGACGAACTGCTGGCCGACCCCAAGGAACGCGCCGAGCACCTGATGCTCGTCGACCTCGGCCGCAACGACCTGGGGCGGGTCTGCGAGCCCGGCAGCGTCGAGGTCGTCGACTTCATGTCGGTCGAGAAGTACTCGCACGTGATGCACATCGTGTCCACCGTCACCGGCCGCGTCGCCGAGGGCCGCACCGCCTTCGACGTCCTCACCGCCTGCTTCCCGGCGGGCACCCTCTCCGGCGCCCCGAAGCCGCGCGCCATGCAGATCATCGAGGAGCTCGAACCCAGCCGCCGCGGCCTCTACGGGGGCTGCGTCGGCTACCTCGACTTCGCCGGGGACTCCGACACGGCCATCGCGATCCGCACCGCCCTGCTGCGCGACGGAACGGCGTACGTCCAGGCCGGCGCGGGCGTCGTCGCCGACTCCGACCCGGTCGCCGAGGACACCGAGTGCCGCAACAAGGCCGCGGCGGTGCTCCGCGCCGTCCACACGGCCAACCGCCTCCGCGGCGCGTGAGCCAGGAGGACGGACGCCCGGGGGAGCGGCCGGAGCACGGCCGGGGGCGCCATCTCACACCCCCCATGTGCCCGTTGCCCGGGGGCGGTAGGGGATAGTGGGGTATGTGAGCGCTGTCCCCGTACCCCAGCCCCGTGCCGAAGCCGCCTCCGCGCCCGACAGCGCGGGAAGCCGCCGGTCCCTGGCCGCCGGCCTGCTCCTCGGGGCCGCCGGCGCCACCGTCGTCCTGCTCGCCTCCGGGCAGACCTGGGCCCGGGGCCGGGCATCGGTCGGCGGCGGCGCCCTGCCCCTGAGCGCCGACGGACAGGACGTCACCGGCGTCCCGGCCGCCCTCGCCATCGTCGGCCTGGCCGCCCTCGTCGCCGTCTTCGCCGTCCGCAGCGGCGGCCGGCTGCTCGTCGCGGGACTGCTGGCCCTCAGCGGTTTCGGCGCCGCCCTGAGCGCCTTCCTCGGCGCGGCCGACAGTGCCGCGCTCGACGAGCAGGCCGCCCAGAGCACCGGCGACAGCGCCGCCACCATCGGCGCCCTCAGCCACACCGCCTGGCCCTACGTGACCGCGGCCGGCGGTCTGCTGATCCTGCTCGCCGGGCTGCTCGCCCTGCGCTACGGCAAGCGCTGGCCGACCATGTCGGGGCGCTACGAGCGCGACGGCACCCCGCGCCCCCGCAGGACGGCCCCCAAGGCCATGGATCCCGACCGGCCCGAGGACCTGTGGAAGGCCCTGGACCGCGGCGAGGACCCGACGCGCGAGGCATGACCCCCCAGCTCACGTCCGCTCCGCACGTACGGGACAATGGGCCGAGCTCACAGCACAGCGGCACCCACAGCGGCACCGGCTCTGCGCACAGCGACACCGAGCGATACCAACAGCGCAACACCAACGAGGAGCAACTCATGGCGGGCAGCAGCCACGGACACACCCCGGCCGCCTGGACCGGTGTCATCATCTCGTTCATCGGCTTCTGCATCGCAGGCGTCTTCATGGTCGCGGCCAACCCCCTCGGCTTCTGGGCCGGAATCGCCGTCACCGTCGTCGGCGGGATCGTCGGGCTCGCGATGAAGGCCGCCGGTCTCGGCATGCCGAAGGAGTCGACGGAGCTGGCGCAGGCCAGGGCCCGCGCCGGGCAGGCCCAGACCTCCTGACCCCGTTGCGGGGACGTACGCACGCGAGGCGCAGCCCGGACCGGGCTGCGCCTTTCCGCGTCAGCGGCGACAATCACCGGGTGGACGCTTCGCCATCTCCAGCCGCCGCCCCGCCGCCGCCGGGCCACCGCCCCGCGCCCGGACCGCCGGGCCCGTTCCCACCGGTCTTCCCGCCGGCCCCCGTCCCCGCCTCACGGCTGCGGCGGATCGCCGGCCCGGCCGGTGTCATGGCGGGCGTCCTCGGGGCCTTCGTCCTCGTCGGCTCCGTCGACCCCAACGAACCGGGCCACTACCCGGTCTGCCCGCTGCTCCGCTTCACCGGCATCTACTGCCCCGGCTGCGGCGGGCTGCGCAGCGCGTACGCCGTCGCACACGGCGACATCGGGGCGGCGTTCGGCTCCAACGCGCTCGCCGTCATCGGCTACGGGATCTTCGCCGTGGCCTGGGTCCTGTGGATGGTCCGATCGGCCGCCGGGAGGCCCGCGCGGCTCGCGCTGAGGCCCGTCCACTGGTGGGCGGTCGGAGCCGTTCTGATGATCTTCACAGTCGTCCGGAATCTGCCGTTCGGATCGGCGCTGGCGCCGTGAATGCCCAGGTAGTGGGACATTCGTCGGCCGGATGCGGGCCCATCGGCCTCCTGCGGATACCATCGGCATGGCTGATCCTGTTCTCTTGTCACCGTCCCGGAAGGGGGCCGATCGCGTGAGTGTGCTCGACGAGATCATCGACGGCGTACGCGCCGACCTCGCAGAGCGGCAGGCGCGCGTCAGCCTCGATGAGCTGAAGGAACGCGCGGCGCGCGCCCCCCAGGCGAAGGACGGAGTCGCCGCCCTGCGCGGCGAGGGCGTGACCGTCATCTGCGAGGTAAAGCGCTCCAGCCCCTCCAAGGGGGCCCTCGCCGCCATCGCCGACCCCGCCGCACTGGCCGCGGACTACGAGGCCGGCGGCGCGTCCGTCATCTCCGTCCTCACCGAGGAACGCCGCTTCGGCGGTTCGCTCGCGGACCTGGAGGCCGTCCGCGCCAAGGTCGACATCCCGGTCCTGCGCAAGGACTTCATCGTCACCTCGTACCAGCTGTGGGAGGCACGGGCGTACGGCGCCGACCTCGCGCTGCTCATCGTCGCCGCCCTCGACCAGGAGGCCCTGGTCTCCCTCATCGAGCGCGCCGAGTCCATCGGCCTGACGCCGCTGGTCGAGGCGCACGACGAGGAGGAGGCGGAGCGTGCGGTGGACGCCGGCGCACGGATCATCGGCGTCAACGCGCGCAACCTGAAGGACCTCAAGGTCGACCGCTCCACCTTCGAGCGGGTCGCCCCCGAGATCCCCGACCGCATCGTCAAGGTCGCCGAGTCCGGTGTCCGGGGCCCGCACGACCTCATCGCCTACGCCAACGCCGGCGCCGACGCCGTGCTGGTCGGCGAGTCCCTGGTCACCGGCCGCGACCCGCGGGTCGCCGTCGCCGACCTGGTCGCCGCCGGCGCCCACCCCGCGCTCCGGCACGGACGGGGCTGAGCCCACCCGTGTCCGCCGACCGTTCCGCGCCCCGAGTCCGGCCGGGCCTGCGCCCCGCCGCGGCCGCCGGCCGGGACCCGCACGCGCCGCTGGCGCGCGGCTGCCGCCCCCGCGGCTGCCGCGCCCCCGCGCGCCGCGTGCACGGCCGGCGGGTGCGGTACGTGATCGGTGACGAACCCGGCCAGGTCAACGGCATGCGATGGCGCACGGGGTCCGCGCAGTAAGCGAGCCCCGGCCGTCGCACCCACCGCCCACCAGGCGGAACCCGCACGACCGCACCCGCCCGGCCCCCGGCCGAGGCGGCGCTCCGCTCACGGCGCAATACGGTGAATCCACGCATCCACCCATGCCATGTCGAGGAGCACACGTCGGATGTCATCTGACTTCTTCATTCCGGACCCGGACGGTCTGATCCCCAGCGCCGAGGGGTACTTCGGCGCATACGGCGGCAAGTTCATCCCCGAGGCGCTCGTCGCCGCCGTGGACGAGGTCGCCGTCGAGTACGACAAGGCGAAGGCCGACCCGGCGTTCGCCGCCGAGCTCAACGAGCTCATGGTCAACTACACCGGCCGCCCCAGCGCCCTCACCGAGGTGCCGCGCTTCGCGGAACACGCCGGCGGCGCCCGGATCTTCCTCAAGCGCGAGGACCTCAACCACACCGGCTCGCACAAGATCAACAACGTGCTCGGCCAGGCGCTCCTCACCAGGCGCATGGGCAAGACCCGCGTCATCGCGGAGACCGGGGCCGGCCAGCACGGCGTCGCCACCGCGACCGCCTGCGCGCTCTTCGGCCTCGAATGCACCATCTACATGGGTGAGATCGACACCGAGCGCCAGGCGCTCAACGTGGCGCGGATGCGGATGCTCGGCGCCGAGGTCATCGCCGTGAAGTCCGGTTCCCGCACCCTCAAGGACGCCATCAACGAGGCGTTCCGCGACTGGGTCGCCAACGTGGACCGCACGCACTACCTCTTCGGCACGGTCGCAGGCCCGCACCCCTTCCCCGCCATGGTCCGCGACTTCCACCGCGTCATCGGCGTCGAGGCCAGGCGGCAGATCCTGGAGCGGGCCGGCCGGCTGCCGGACGCCGCGGTCGCCTGCGTCGGCGGCGGCTCCAACGCCATCGGCCTCTTCCACGCCCTCATCCCGGACGAGGACGTCCGCCTCATCGGCTGCGAGCCGGCCGGCCACGGGGTGGAGACCGGCGAGCACGCGGCGACCCTGACCGAGGGCGAGCCCGGCATCCTGCACGGTTCGCGCAGCTACGTCCTCCAGGACGAGGAGGGCCAGATCACCGAGCCGTACTCCATCTCGGCCGGCCTGGACTACCCGGGCATCGGCCCGGAGCACGCCTACCTGAAGGACATCGGCCGCGGCGAGTACCGCGCGGTCACCGACGACGCGGCCATGCAGGCGCTGCGGCTGCTCTCCCGCACCGAGGGGATCATCCCGGCCATCGAGAGCGCGCACGCGCTGGCCGGGGCCCTGGAGGTCGGCAAGGAGCTCGGCAAGGACGGCCTGATCCTGGTCAACCTGTCCGGCCGGGGCGACAAGGACATGGACACGGCGGCCCGGTACTTCGGGCTGTACGAGGCCGACGCGGCCGTCGAGGCGGACGCGGCCGGCCACGGCGCCGAGATCGAGGGGGACGCCAAGTGAGCGGCAACATCGAGCTGTTGAACACCACCCTCGCCGCCGCGAAGGCCGAGGACCGGGCCGCGCTGATCGCGTACCTGCCCGCCGGCTTCCCGACCGTCGACGGCGGCATCGCTGCCGTCAAGGCGGTGGCCGCCGGTGGCGCCGACGTCGTCGAGGTGGGTCTCCCGCACAGCGACCCGGTGCTCGACGGACCGGTCATCCAGACCGCCGACGACATCGCCCTGCGCGGCGGAGTCAAGATCGCCGACGTGATGCGCACGGTCCGCGAGGCGCACGAGGCGACCGGCATCCCGATCCTGGTCATGACGTACTGGAACCCGATCGACCGCTACGGCGTCGAACGCTTCACCGCCGAGCTGGCCGAGGCGGGCGGCGCCGGGTGCATCCTGCCCGACCTGCCGGTCCAGGAGTCCGCCCTGTGGCGCGAGCACGCCGAGAAGCACGGTCTGGCGACCGTCTTCGTCGTCGCGCCGAGCAGCAAGGACGAGCGCCTCGCCACCATCACGGCGGCCGGCTCCGGCTTCGTCTACGCCGCCTCGCTGATGGGGGTCACCGGCACCCGCGTCTCGGTCGGCGAACAGGCTCAGGACCTGGTGCGCCGCACCCGCGCCACCACCGGCCTCCCGGTCTGTGTCGGCCTCGGTGTGTCCAACGCGGACCAGGCGGCCGAGGTCGCCGGCTTCGCCGACGGGGTCATCGTCGGTTCCGCCTTCGTCAAGCGGATGCTGGACGCGCCGGACGAGCAGGCCGGCCTGGCGGCCGTCCGCTCACTGGCGGCCGATCTGGCCGAGGGTGTTCGAAAGCGCTGACACCGGGCGTAACCCGAATGGGTGGACCTGGGACCGGGGAGGCACGAGAGTGCCTCCCCGGTTCGTTGCTGCGGTGTGAGCGAGAAGAACCAAGAGGGAAAAAGGGCCGCGCGAGACCGGCTGATCCAGCAGCGTGAGCAGATGAAGGCGCGGGAGCGCCGCCGCCGCACGCTGATCGTCTCGACCGCCGTGGTGGGGGTTCTCGCCCTGGCCGCCGTCGTCGGCGTGATCGCCGCGAACAGCGGCGGCAAGGGTGACAAGGACAAGGCGTCGGGTCCCGCCGTCGCACCGTCGGGCGCGACCGGCAAGGACAGCCTCGCCATCCAGGTGGGAGCGGACGACGCCCCGTCCACGCTCACGATCTGGGAGGACTTCCGCTGCCCGGTCTGCGCCCAGTTCGAGAACGCGTTCCGGGACACGATCCACCAGTTGGAGCAGAGCAAGCAGCTCAAGGTCGAGTACCACCTCGCCACGCTGATCGACGGCAATCTCGGCGGCAGCGGCTCCCTCAAGGCAGCCAACGCGGCGGCCTGCGCCCAGGACGTGGGCAAGTTCTCCGCGTACCACGACATCCTGTACCGCAACCAGCCGCAGGAGTCCGACGACGCCTTCGGCGACAACAGCAAGCTGATCGACCTGTCCAAGAAGGTCGAGGGCCTCGATACCCCCGCCTTCCGCAGCTGTGTCGAGGACGGCACGCACGACAGCTGGGTCCAGAAGTCCGACAAGGCGTTCCGCGACGGCGGCTTCCAGGGCACGCCGACGGCGCTGCTCAACGGTGTGTCGATCTTCCCCAAGAAGGGGAACGAACCCATCACCGTCGCCAACCTGAAGAAGTGGGTCGCGGAGGCCAACAAGGGCAAGGGCGCGGGCACGGCCACCCCCGCCCCGTCCGGGTCCTGAGCGGCGGAAACCTGGGGAATCGATGACCCGCTCGTTACCCAGACGTTGTCGGGCGGGTTGCCGCACCTCCCGCCCGGCAAGGTAGCGTCGACCCTGTCATGGACCTTGCCTACATTCCCAGCCCGTCGACCGGCGTGATCGATCTCGGCCCGATCCCGCTTCGCGGCTACGCGTTCTGCATCATCATCGGTGTGTTTGTCGCCGTCTGGCTCGGCAACAAGCGCTGGATCGCCCGAGGGGGCAGAGCCGGCACCGTCGCCGACATCGCCGTCTGGGCGGTGCCCTTCGGCCTCGTCGGCGGGAGGCTCTACCACGTCATCACCGACTACCAGCTGTACTTCAGCGACGGTGAGGACTGGGTCGACGCCTTCAAGATCTGGCAGGGCGGCCTCGGTATCTGGGGTGCGATCGCGCTGGGCGCGGTCGGTGCCTGGATCGGCTGCCGCCGCCGTGGGATCCCGCTGCCGGCCTGGGCCGACGCGCTCGCCCCCGGTATCGCCGTCGCCCAGGCCTGCGGCCGCTGGGGCAACTGGTTCAACCAGGAGCTGTACGGCCGGGAGACCGACGTCCCGTGGGCGCTGAAGATCAGCGAGGGCCCCAACCGGGTGGCGGGTACCTACCACCCGACGTTCCTGTACGAGTCGCTGTGGTGCATCGGTGTGGCCCTCCTGGTGATCTGGGCGGACCGCCGGTTCAAGCTCGGGCACGGGCGGGCGTTCGCGCTGTACGTCGCCTCCTACTGCGCCGGCCGCGCGTGGATCGAGTACATGCGCGTGGATGAGGCCCACCACATCCTGGGTCTTCGCCTGAACGTGTGGACCGCGCTGATCGTGTTCGTGCTGGCCGTGGTCTACATGGTGATCTCGGCGAAGGTACGGCCGGGTCGCGAGGAGATCGTGGAGCCGGAGGCGGCGGAGACGCCGGACGCGGTCGAGGCCGGGGACGCCGGTGAGGCGAAGGCCGACGACGCGAAGGCCGACGAGGCGAAGGCCGATGCGGCGAAGGCCGACGACGCCGCGGTCGAGGCCGATGCGGTGGATGCGTCCGACGCGTCCGAGGCTTCGGAGACGAAGGACGCGGCGGAGACGGCCAAGGGCTGATACCGCCGCGACGACGAGGAGGGGCCGCCGGATCATCCGGCGGCCCCTCCTCGTTCTGTGCGCCGCGAGCGTGGCGCCGGGCCTTGTCCTCAATCGCCGGACGGGCTTGAACGCTTTTGCAGGCTTGCCCGGCAGAGCCAGAAACCAACGACAACCCGGCAACCCGGCAACCCCAGCCCGTCCGGCGATTGAGGACGAAGCGTTGCGCCCGGGGCTCCGGCTCAGCGGGGGCCGGCCACCACCGTGCGCCCGGCCAGGGCGAGCGTGCGGTGGGCCGAGGCCACCACCGCCGCGTCCACGAAGCGGCCGTCCGGCAGGGCCAGCGCGCCCGCCTCCGTCCGGGCCGCCTCGACGATCTCCTGGGCCGCCTCGATCTCCTGCGGCGTCGGCCGGAACGCCCGTTCGATCACCGGGAGCTGCCGGGGGTGGATCGCCGCCCGGCCCAGGAAGCCCAGCGCCCGGCCGTGCGCGCAGGACGCCCACAGGCCGTCCAGGTCCCGGACGTCCGGGAACACCGACTGGGTCGGCGGGGCCAGCCCGGCCGCCCGCGCCGCGACCACCGCCCGGCTGCGCGACCAGTCGAGCCCCGTGTCGTCCCGCACCCCCAGATCGGCCCGCAGATCCGCCTCGCCCAGCGCGATGGATCTGACCTGCGGATGGGCGGCGGCCACCGAGTACGCGTGCTCGATGCCGAGCGCCGACTCCAACAGCGGGCAGAGCGCGACCCCGGGGGCCAGCGCCGCGATGTGATGGACGGAGGCCGCGTGGGTGATCTTCGGCAGCCGCAGTTCCGCCAGGCCCGGCAGCCCGGCCAGGGCCGTGACGTCGGTCTCGGTGTGGACCCGGACATGGAGCGGCGCCGCGTCGGCGTCCGCAGGTTCGGCGAGAAGTTCGGCGGTGGCCGCCCGCGCGTACTCCTTGCGGTCGGGGGCGACCGCGTCCTCCAGGTCCACGATCACCACGTCCGCCCCCGAAGCGCGGGCCTTGCGCACCACGTCCGGCCGGTCCCCGGGGACGTACAGCCAGGTGAGGGGGATCGCCGGGATCACAGGACCCGCTCCGCCCGCAGCGCCGAGATCTCCGCGCCGCTCAGACCGAGCCCGGTGAGGATCTCCTCGGTGTCCGCCCCGTGCGGCCGTCCCGCCCAGCGGATCGCCCCGGGCGTCGCGGAGAGCCGGAAGAGGACGTTCTGCATCCGCAGCGGCCCCAGCTCGGGGTCGTCGATCTCGGTCACGGAGTCCAGCGCCCGGTACTGCGGGTCCTCCATCACATCGCGGATGTCGTGGACCGGCGCGATGGCCGCCTCCGCCTTCTCGAACGCGGAGACCGCGTCGTCCCTGGTGTGGCGGGCGATCCAGTTGCCGACCGCCTCGTCGAGCTCCTCGCAGTGCTCGGCGCGGGTGGTGCCGGAGCCGAACCACGGTTCGTCGATCAGCTCTGCCCGTCCCACCAGGCGCATCACCCGCTCCGCGACGGACTGCGCCGAGGTGGAGACGGCGACCCACTGCCCGTCCGAGGTGCGGTAGGTGTTGCGCGGGGCGTTGTTGCGCGAACGGTTGCCGGTGCGCGGCTGTACGTAACCGAGCTGGTCGTACCAGAGCGGCTGCGGGCCGAGCACCGTCAGGATCGGTTCGATGATCGCCAGGTCGACGACCTGGCCCTCACCGGTGCGCTCCCGCCCGGCCAGCGCGGTCATCACCGCGAAGGCCGTGGCGATCGCCGCGATCGAGTCGGCCAGACCGAACGGCGGCAGCGTTGGCGGCCCGTCCGGCTCCCCGGTGATCGCCGCGAATCCGCTCATCGCCTCCGCGAGGGTGCCGAAGCCGGGCCGGTGCGCGTACGGGCCGAACTGGCCGAAGCCCGTGACCCGGGCCAGCACCAGCCGTGGGTTGACGGCGTGCAGTTCCTCCCAGCCGAGGCCCCACCGCTCCAGCGTGCCCGGCCGGAAGTTCTCGATGATGACGTCGGTGTCGGCGGCGAGCCGGAGCAGGATGTCGCGGCCGCCGTCCCCGGAGAGATCGAGGGTCATGGTGCGCTTGTTGCGGCCGAGCAGCTTCCACCACAGCCCGATGCCGTCCTTCGTCGGGCCGTGGCCCCGGGACGGGTCGGGGCGGCCCGGATGCTCGACCTTGATCACGTCGGCGCCGTAGTCACCGAGCATGGTGGCGCACAGCGGCCCGGCGAAGAGCGTGGCGAGGTCGATGACCCGCAGTCCGGTCAGCGGCGCTGCCGCCTGCCCGCTCACGCGGCGTCGATTTCGCTGCGGTACGGCATGGACGTCGAGGCGCCGGGCTTCTGTACGCAGAGCGCGGCGGCCGCGGAGGCCCAGGCGACGGCCTGCGGCACCGGCCGGCCCTCACCGATCGCCACCGCGAGCGTGCCGACGAAGGTGTCGCCGGCGCCCGTGGTGTCGACGGCATAGACATCGGGGGCGGGGAAGTGGACGGCCGTGCTGCCCCGGGCCGCGTACAGGCAGCCCTTCGAGCCGAGCGTGATCAGGACCGCGGGGACCTGGCTGAGCAGGACCTCCGCCGCCGCGTGCGGTTCGGCGTGCCCGGACAGCTCGGCCGCCTCGTGCTCATTGGGGATCAGCAGGTCGACACAGTCCAGGAGTTCGCCGGGAAGTTCCTGCACGGGGGACGGGGTGAGGATCACCCGTACGCCCTGGGCGTGACCGGCCCGCGCACCCTCGATCACTGCGGACATCGGCAGCTCCAGCTGGAGCAGCAGCAGATCGGCCTCCGCGACGGCGGCGATCTCGCCCGGACCGAGCGCGGTGACGGCGCCGTTCGCTCCGGGGATGACGACGATGGCGTTGGAGCCCTTGGCGTCCACCACGATGTGCGCGGTACCGCTGGGGCCCTCGGCGGTGTGCAGCAGATCGGTGTCGACGCCCGAGTGCTCCAGGTTCTCCCGCAGCCGGAGGCCGTACTCGTCGTTGCCGACGGCGCCGATCATCATCACATCGCCGCCCGCGCGGGCGGCGGCGACGGCCTGGTTGGCGCCCTTGCCGCCGGGGACGGTGCGGAACTCCGTTCCGGTGACGGTCTGTCCGCGCTCCGGGGCCCGGTCGACGTAGGCCACGAGGTCCATATTGGTGCTGCCGAGCACCGCGACTCTGGTCATGGGCACACTGCCTCCTGGTGGGTGAGCCGGTGGGTCAGGTCGGCGAGGGTGTCGAAGCCGACCGAGTCGAAACCGGGTACGGACGTGGCGAGGCGGTTCTTCAGCGGGGTGGTCCACCGGTCGGGCAGCGCCTCGGGCCGTGCGGCCAGCAGTCCGGCCAGCGAACCGGCGGTCGCCCCGTTGGAGTCGGTGTCCCAGCCGCCGGACACCGAACGGCAGATGGAGCCGGAGAAGTCGCCGTCGGCATGGGTGAGCGCGGCGGCGAGCAGTGCCGCGTTGGGCAGCACGTGCACCCAGTGGTAGCGGCCGTACGTGGCGTGGAGGCGGTCGACGACGGTGTCGAAGCCGGCCGCGTCGTGGCCGGCGTCGATCCCGTCCCGTACCGCGCGGGCGAACCGCGAGCGCGGTGGTACGACCCTGAGCCCGGCGGCCAGGCAGCCGTGCACGTCGGCCTCGCCGCCGGCCGCCTCGGCCAGTGCGGCGGCGGTGAACATGGCGCCGTACACACCGTTCCCGGTGTGCGTGAGGACGGCGTCCCGGTGGGCCTGCTCCGCCGCCCCGGCCGGGTCGCCGGGGTGGGTCCAGCCGTGCACGTCGGCCCGGATCTGCGCGCCGATCCACTCCCGGAACGGATTGCGGTACCGGGCGGTCTCCGGCGGCTCGACGCCGTCCAGCAGATTGCGGTACGCGACCCGCTCGGCGGTGAACGTCCGGCCCGCCGGCAGTTCGTCCAGCCAGAGCCGGGCGAGGTCGGCGGTGGTGAACGAGCGGCCGTGGCGCCGGAGCAGCAGCAGGGTGAGGAGGGGGTGGTTGAGGTCGTCGTCCTCCGGCATCCCGTCGATGTTCTCCGCGAGTGAGGTGGCTGCGGAGCGCCGGTTCCAGGGGTAGGTGGCGGCCAGCCCGGGGGGCAGCCCTCTGGCGGTGAACCAGGTGTTCAGCGGCCAGTTCCCGGTGGCGCGGGCCAGCGCGCGGATGCCCTCCAGCGGCAGCTTCTCGACCGGCTTCCCGAGCAGGCAGCCCGCAGCCCGGCCCAGCCAGGCCGCGTGCAGCCGCTCGCGGTCCACGCCCGAGGCGGCCGTGCGGGGGAGCGGCCAGTGCGGGCAGGCGGACCGGATCGCGTCCAGGCCGGTCGGCTCGTCCTCGGCCAACGGTGATTCCAGCAGGGCGAGTTCGTCCAGCAGACGCCCGGCGACCGCGCGCAGTTCCGGGGCGGCGGGGTGCTCGGAGGCGCCCGCGCGGTCCGGGGCGGGCGAGCCGCCGGCCTCGTACCACCGGCGCTCGATGTCCCGGGCGTCGCGCCCGTCCTCGGCGGCCTGCCGCAGCTCGTGCCCGACCAGGTCCTCCGGCTGTACCCAGGTGGCCCGCAGGGTGGCGGTCACGGTGTGCCCGCCAGCGCGGCGAAGGCGCTCTCGTGGCTGCGGCGGCCGGCCGTGTCGTGCGCGAACACCTCGCGGGCGACCTCCGCCAGGGTCCGGGCCGGGGCGCGCAGATCGAGGCGGCTGGCTGTCGCGACCGTGCTCACCCAGTCGGCGGGGATCGCGCGCTCGCCGTGCAGCGCGCCCGCGACGGCGCCGCTCATGGTGGCGATGGAGTCGCAGTCCCGCCCGTAGTTGACCGACCCCAGCACGGTGCGCCGGTAGTCCCCGTCCCCGACGAGCAGCATGCCGAGCGCGACGGGGAGTTCCTCGATGGAGTGCAGCCGGGACGGGCGGCGGGCGCCGAGCGAGGGGGCCCGGTAGTCG
This sequence comes from Streptomyces sp. 840.1, assembly GCF_003751445.1. NCBI lineage: Bacteria > Bacillati > Actinomycetota > Actinomycetes > Kitasatosporales > Streptomycetaceae > Streptomyces > Streptomyces sp. 840.1. The sequence goes on from NZ_RJUU01000001.1 coordinate 4,619,165, forward strand.
GGGCCGACGGTGTCGAAGGGGGCGACGGCCTCCCGCAGCGGGGCCAGGGCGGACTCGAAGTCGCGGTACCCGGACGCTGTTTCGCACACCGCCTCGATGGCGGACCGGGTGCCGTCCTTGGCGAGCGACAGGCAGGTCTCGACGACCGAGGCGGGCGTGGCCCCGGGTGCGCAGGCGGCGGCGACGGCGGCCGCGAAGACCCCGGCCGCCTCCCTGCCGTACGAGGACTGGTGGGCGCCCGCGACGTCCAGCGCCTCGGCGTAAGCGGCCTGCGGATGGGCGGCGTTCACCAGCCCGACCGGCGCCATGTACATCGCCGCGCCGCAGTTGACGATGTTCCCGGAGCCGGCCTCGCGCGGGTCGACGTGGCCGTAGTGCAGCCGGGCGACGATCCACTTCTCGGCGAGGAAGATCCGCTGGAGCGGCAGCGCCTCGGCCTCCAGCTCCGGAATCCAGCGGGGGTTCGAGATCAGTTCCGGCACGAGGTGCTCGGCGACCGAGTACGCGTCGAGGTGGCCGCGCACCTTCCCGTAGACCCGGACCAGCGCATGGGTCATCAGGGTGTCGTCGGTGACGTGCCCGTCGCCCTTGTGGTAGGGGGCGATGGGGCGGGCGGTGCGCCAGTCGTCGCCGTCCCAGGGACCGACGACGCCGGTGATCCGCCCGCCGTGACGGGCCACGATCTGCTCGGGGGGCCGTCCCTCGACCGGGCCGCCGAGCGCGTCGCCGACGGCGGCGCCGACGAGCGCGCCCGCGATCCGTTCATCGAGAGTGGGCGCCGTGGGTGTCGTGGGCGGTGCGGACCTCGTGGGCGCCGTCGGCGCTGTGGATGTCATGTCCGAATTGTCCACCCGAGGGTGCCGGTTCCGTGTCTGCCAGCAGCCCGGCGAGTTCCATCAGATCGGTGCCCGCGAAACGGGGCAGCGCGCACCCCGCCAGGGTGCGGCAGGCCTCGCGCCAGCCGTCCGGCACGGTGGCGATGCCCCCGAGCGCGCCCGTCAGCGCACCGGCCAGGGCCGGCGCCGAATCGGCGACCCGGGACAGGCAGGCGGCGGACGGTACGGCCTGAGCGATCTCGCCGCGGGCCGCGGTGGCCAGGGCCAGGGCGACCGGGACGGTCTCGGCCGCGGCGATCCCGTAGCTGTAGACGTGGTCCACGATCTGGTGCTCCAGCACCGGGACGAGGGCGAAGGCGCCGGCCGCCTCGCCGGCGAAGTCGCGGGCGATCCGGACCGCGTGGGCGGCGTTGCGGGCGATCTCGGTGCCCTCGGGGAGCTGGGCCAGCGCGGCGTTCACCGCCGTGTCCACGTCGGCCCCGCCGAGCGCCGCCGCGATCGCGGCCGCCGTCGCCCGCGCACCGTGTACCCCGTCGCCGTCCTGGGTGTAGCGCGCGTCGAACTCCGCGAGATCGGCCGCAGCCGCCGGGTCGCCGGGGTGGACGACGGCCAGGACGGCGGCCCGCACGCAGGCCGCGTCGTCGAAGTAGTGCGGGTTGTCGTGGCCGGTGGCGGGCGGGCGCAGTCCGGCGGCGAGGTTGCCGAGCCCGGCCCGGACCGAGATCCGGGCCCGCAGCGGCAGCACCGCCGACTCGACCTCGGGCGCCCGTGCGGCGGCCGCGGCGACCTCGGCGGCCAGCGCGTTCCAGGCGACGTCCACCGCGGCCCGCATCCGGCTCCCGGCGGAGAGGCCGTGCAGCGGGCCCGCCGCCGAGGTCAGCACGGTCCCGGCCGCGAACGCCGCCCATTCGGCGTCGTCGGACGGGCCGAGCCGCAGTGGCTCGGGCGGCTGGTTCAGGGCGATGGGGACGGGCAGGGTGGTGGTCGCGTTCTGCTCGGCGAAGGTGTCCAGCTCGCGGGTGAGGCGACGGGTCCACTCCGGCATCCGGGCCGCCCGGTGCCGTGCGGCCGGCCATCCGGCGGCGTCCCCGGCGGCCAGCCCGAGCAGCAGCCCCTCGATCCGGGCGCGGCGGGTGGTCCCGGTCATGGCCGCACCGCCGGCGCGCAGGTGCGGAGGTCCCGGTGCCCGGCGTCGTCGCCGGCGCTCCCACCGGGCGGGGGCGTCCCGTCGCCGGGGCCGGGGCCGGGGGGCCGCTGGGCGTCCCGTTCGTCCGGATCGGCCGGGGTGAGCAGTTCCGCGATGTCCAGGACGTGGTGGCCGCGCATCGAGGGGAGGCAGCTGCCCCGGACCGGGCCGATCGCGTCGGCCCAGTGCGCGGGGATGGCCGAGGCCCCGTGCAGCGCCCCGGCGAGCGCGCCCGCCACCGCGGCCGTGGTGTCGGCGTCGCGGCCCATGTTGACCGCGGTCAGCACCGCCGTGCGGAAGTCTCCGCGCGCCGCGGCGAACGCCCCGAAGGCCAGCCCGACCGCCTCGGGGGCCAGGTCCGTCCAGGGGTAGCCGCCGACGACGACGGCCGAGCGCACCGCGCGTTCCATGGAAAGCCGGTCGGGGTACGGGCGCTGGGCGGCGGTCACCGCGCGGCGCAGCGAACGCGCCGTCCAGGAGTCCATCGGTACGACGGAGAGCGCGGCGGCGATCACGGAGGTGACCCCGGACCCCGTCATGGCGGCCGCGACCCCGGCCGCCACCGCCTGGCCACCGTAGATGCCCTCGCCCTCGTGGCTGACCCGGCCGTCCACCGCGACCAGCCGGGCCGCCTCGGCGGGCCGGCCCGCGGCGAAGACCCCGAACGGCGCCGCCCGCATCGCCAGCCCGTCGCTCCAGGCGTGCCGGTGCTGGGCGGAGATCGGGGCGGCCAGTCCCCGGCGCAGGTTCTCCAGCGTGCCGCGCTCGCTGAAGCCGGCGCCCCGGAAGGGCCCCTCGTCCAGGTCCGCGATCCACAGCCGCCAGGCCCGCTCGACGTGGGTCACGGTGAGCGCCGAGCCGTGCCGGGCCAGCAGCAGTCCGGAGAAGATCGCGTACTCGGTGTCGTCGGTGCCCGCCGGGTCGTCGCTCACGAAGCCCTCGATCCGGCCCCAGCGGCGGCGGATCTCGGAGGGCCGCATGTTCTCCGCGGGGGCGCCCAGCGCGTCGCCGACCGCGAGGCCGAGGAGCGAGCCCCTGGCCCGGTCGGCCGGGCCGCCCCGGACCGTTTCGCCGGGGGCCGGTGCCCCTCGGACCGCCGCCCGCGTGCCGCCCGCCCGCGGTCCTGCCGGATTTCCTGCGATCAGCTCCATCGCGTCGACCCTTCGCTCGTACCGAGCCAGTTCTCGTACCTGTGGGATCTGTGCCACGCGGAGACAGGACAGAGGCCGTTAATCACAACAAAAGGGCCACTCGGATGACGGCCTTCGGACAGCAAGGCAAGCCGTACCTATGTGGTCACGGACAGTGGTAAGTACGGCCTTCCTTGCTGGCGGGAGCCATTTTTCGTGCGTATTTTCGAGTGTGTCGAACGGGGTCGGAGCGGCTGAACACCGCTCCGGGAGAAGGGGAGAGCTGTGTCCATCATCGAGACCGACGCCGTACTGCACGAGGCGCACCGCGACAACCACACCCACCGCGATGTGAACGGTGGCTGGCTGCGGCCCGCGGTGTTCGGCGCCATGGACGGCCTCGTCTCGAACCTCGCCCTGATGACCGGGGTCGCGGGCGGTGACGTCTCGCACCGGACGATCGTGATCACCGGGCTGGCGGGTCTGGCCGCCGGTGCCTTCTCGATGGCGGCCGGCGAGTACACCTCCGTCGCCTCGCAGCGCGAGCTGGTGGAGGCCGAACTCGACGTCGAGCGGCGGGAGTTGCGCAAGCACCCGCTGGACGAGGAACGGGAGCTCGCCGCGCTCTACGAGTCCCGGGGCGTCGAGTCCGCCCTCGCCCGCGAGGTCGCCCGGCAGCTGTCGCGCGACCCGGAGCAGGCCCTGGAGATCCACGCCCGCGAGGAGCTCGGCATCGATCCGGGCGACCTGCCCTCGCCGCTGGTGGCCGCCGTCTCCTCGTTCGGTGCCTTCGCGCTGGGTGCCCTGCTGCCGCTGCTGCCCTACCTGCTCGGCGCGGACGCGCTGTGGCCGGCCGTGCTGCTGGCCCTGATCGGTCTCTTCGGCTGCGGCGCGGTGGTGGCCCGGGTCACGGCCCGCAGCTGGTGGTTCAGCGGACTGCGCCAGCTGGTGCTCGGCGGCGCGGCGGCCGCGCTCACCTACGGCCTGGGCATGCTCTTCGGCGTCGCCGTCGGCGGCTGAGCCGTCCGCGCGCAGACCACGGGCCGGGATCGGAACCACGATCCCGGCCCGTAACGTGCGCGCCATCCGTGTGACGTACGTCCTGATCACCGTCACTGGGCGGAACGGTCCCGCGCGACGTAAAATGAGACTCTATGCAGGGCTACACATAAGTAGTCGTTACCCGGCGGTTTCGTTTGTGCTTCCGCCGGGCATGAGCCGTAGACACCGCAGGCAACGACGCCTGCTCTCTGCGGTCTCCCGGGCGCCGATCCTCCGACTGCGACCCCCTCCACCGCCATCCGCGGTGTCCGTATGTTGGAACGAGCTATCCGCTTCTTGAGAAGCGTCCCATCATGTAATCTGCACGAAATTTCGCAGAGGGCCAACGTCGTCCCTCGGCTGCTCATATGCCACGACGACGACGGGAGAGCCGATGCGCACCGACGCCTGGTCGCCCATGGACGGTCGCCCCGCCCAGCAGGGGCTCTACGACCCCCGCAACGAGCACGACGCCTGCGGTGTCGGGTTCGTCGCCACTCTGACCGGTGTGGCAGGCCACGAGCTGGTCGAGCAGGCGCTGACCGTACTGCGCAACCTCGAACACCGCGGCGCCACCGGGTCCGAGCCCGACTCCGGTGACGGAGCCGGAATCCTGCTCCAGGTACCGGACGCCTTCCTGCGCGCAGAGGTCCCCTTCGACCTCCCCGAGGCCGGTGCCTACGCCGTCGGCATCGCGTTCCTGCCCGCGGACGACTCCACAGCGGCCGTCAAGGGTCTTGAGAAGATCGCCGCCGAAGAAGGCCTGAAGGTCCTCGGCTGGCGCGACGTCCCGGTCACCCCCGGCATCCTCGGCAAGGGCGCCCGCGCCACCATGCCCGAGTTCCGCCAGCTCTTCGTCGCGGACGGCGAGAGCAGCGGCATCGTCCTGGACCGCAAGGCCTTCGTGCTGCGCAAGCGCGCCGAGCGTGAGACCGGGGTCTACTTCCCGTCGCTCTCCGCCCGCACGGTCGTCTACAAGGGCATGCTCACCACCGGGCAGCTGGAGCCGTTCTTCCCGGACCTCTCCGACGCCCGGTTCGCCACCACGGTCGCCCTCGTCCACTCGCGCTTCTCCACCAACACCTTCCCGAGCTGGCCGCTCGCCCACCCCTACCGCTTCGTCGCGCACAACGGCGAGATCAACACGGTCAAGGGCAACCGCAACTGGATGAAGGCCCGCGAGTCCCAGCTCGCCTCCAGCCTCTTCGGTACGGAGCAGCTGGACCGGATCTTCCCCGTCTGCACCCCGGACGCCTCCGACTCGGCCTCCTTCGACGAGGTCCTGGAGCTGCTCCACCTCGGCGGCCGCTCGCTGCCGCACTCGGTGCTGATGATGGTCCCCGAGGCGTGGGAGAACCACGACTCCATGGACCCGGCCCGGCGCGCCTTCTACCAGTACCACTCCACGATGATGGAGCCCTGGGACGGCCCGGCCTGCGTCACCTTCACCGACGGCGTCCAGGTCGGCGCGGTCCTCGACCGCAACGGTCTGCGCCCCGGCCGCTACTGGGTCACCGACGACGGTCTCGTCGTGCTCTCCTCGGAGGTCGGCGTTCTGGACATCGACCCCGCCAAGGTCGTCCGCAAGGGCCGCCTGCAGCCCGGCAAGATGTTCCTCGTCGACACCGCCGAGCACCGCATCATCGAGGACGACGAGATCAAGGCGTCCCTCGCCGCCGAGCAGCCCTACCAGGAGTGGCTGGAGACCGGCGAGATCGAGCTGGAGGACCTCCCCGAGCGGGAGCACATCGTGCACACGCACGCCTCCGTCACCCGCCGCCAGCAGACCTTCGGCTACACCGAGGAAGAGCTGCGCGTCATCCTCGCCCCGATGGCCCGCACCGCCGGCGAACCGCTCGGCTCCATGGGCACCGACTCGCCGATCGCCGCGCTGTCCGCCCGGCCCCGGCTGCTCTTCGACTACTTCACCCAGCTGTTCGCGCAGGTCACCAACCCGCCGCTGGACGCCATCCGCGAGGAGCTCGTCACCTCGCTGCGCTCCACGCTCGGCCCGGCCGGCAACATCCTGGAGCCGACCGCCGCGGCCTGCCGCAGCGTCACGCTGCCGTTCCCGGTGATCGACAACGACGAGCTGGCCAAGCTCATACACATCAACGCCGACGGCGACATGCCGGGCATGAAGGCCGCCACGCTCTCCGGCCTCTACCGGGTCGGCGGCGGCGGCGAGTCCCTCGCCGCCCGGATCGACGAGATCTGTACGGAGGTCGACGCCGCCATAGAGGACGGTGCCCGCCTCATCGTCCTGTCCGACCGGCACTCCGACGCCGAGCACGCGCCGATCCCCTCGCTGCTGCTCACCTCGGCCGTCCACCACCACCTCATCCGCACCAAGCAGCGCACCCAGGTGGGCCTGCTGGTCGAGGCCGGTGACGTCCGCGAGGTCCACCACGTCGCGCTGCTGATCGGCTTCGGCGCCGCCGCGGTCAACCCGTACCTGGCCATGGAGTCCGTCGAGGACCTGGTCCGGGCCGGCACCTTCATCGAGGGCATCGAGGCCGAGCAGGCCATCCGCAACCTCATCTACGCACTGGGCAAGGGCGTCCTGAAGGTGATGTCCAAGATGGGCATCTCCACCGTCGCCTCCTACCGGGGCGCCCAGGTCTTCGAGGCCGTCGGCCTCGACCAGTCCTTCGTCGACCGGTACTTCAACGGCACCACCACCAAGATCGGCGGCGCCGGACTCGACGTCGTCGCCAAGGAGGTCGCCGCCCGGCACGCCAAGGGCTACCCGGCCACGGGCATCTCCGCCTCGCACCGCGCGCTGGAGATCGGCGGCGAGTACCAGTGGCGCCGCGAGGGCGAACCGCACCTGTTCGACCCGGACACGGTCTTCCGCCTCCAGCACGCCACCCGCAACCGCCGCTACGACATCTTCAAGCAGTACACGGAGCGGGTGAACGAGCAGTCCGAGCGCCTGATGACGCTCCGCGGCCTGTTCGGCTTCACCTCGGACCGCGAGGCCATCGACATCGACGAGGTCGAGTCCGTCTCCGACCTCGTCAAGCGCTTCTCGACCGGCGCCATGTCCTACGGCTCGATCTCCCGCGAGGCGCACGAGACCCTCGCCATCGCCATGAACCAGCTGGGCGGCAAGTCCAACACCGGTGAGGGCGGCGAGGACGCCGACCGGCTCTACGACCCGGCGCGCCGCTCCTCCATCAAGCAGGTCGCCTCCGGCCGCTTCGGTGTCACCAGCGAGTACCTGGTCAACGCGGACGACATCCAGATCAAGATGGCGCAGGGCGCCAAGCCCGGCGAGGGCGGCCAGCTGCCCGGCCACAAGGTCTACCCGTGGGTCGCCAAGACCCGGCACTCCACCCCCGGCGTCGGCCTGATCTCCCCGCCGCCGCACCACGACATCTACTCCATCGAGGACCTGGCTCAGCTGATCCACGACCTCAAGAACGCCAACCCGGCGGCCCGCATCCACGTGAAGCTGGTCTCCGAGGTCGGCGTCGGCACGGTCGCCGCCGGTGTCTCCAAGGCGCACGCGGACGTCGTCCTGATCTCCGGCCACGACGGCGGAACGGGCGCCTCCCCGCTCACCTCCCTGAAGCACGCGGGCGGCCCCTGGGAGCTCGGCCTCGCCGAGACCCAGCAGACGCTGCTGCTCAACGGCCTGCGCGACCGCATCGTCGTGCAGACCGACGGCCAGCTCAAGACCGGCCGCGACGTCGTCATCGCCGCACTGCTGGGCGCCGAGGAGTTCGGTTTCGCGACCGCGCCACTCGTCGTCTCCGGCTGCGTCATGATGCGCGTCTGCCACCTGGACACCTGCCCCGTCGGCATCGCCACCCAGAACCCGGTCCTGCGGAGTCGCTTCTCCGGCAAGGCCGAGTACATCGTCAACTTCTTCGAGTTCATCGCCCAGGAAGTCCGCGAGATCCTCGCCGAGCTCGGCTTCCGTACGATCGAGGAGGCCGTCGGCCACGCCGAGCTGCTCGACACCGACCGGGCGGTCACGCACTGGAAGGCGCAGGGCCTCGACCTCGCCCCGCTGTTCCACGTCCCCGAGCTGGCCGACGGCGCCGTCCGTCACCAGATCGCCGAGCAGGACCACGGGCTGGACAAGGCGCTGGACAACGAGCTGATCAAGCTCGCCTCCGACGCCCTGAAGGCCGACAGCGCCGAGGCCGCCCAGCCGGTCCGCGCGCAGATCGCGATCCGCAACATCAACCGGACCGTCGGCACCATGCTCGGCCACGAGGTCACGAAGAAGTTCGGCGGTGCGGGCCTGCCCGACGACACCATCGACATCACCTTCACCGGCTCCGCCGGCCAGTCTTTCGGTGCCTTCCTCCCCGGCGGCGTCACGCTGCGCCTGGAGGGCGACGCCAACGACTACGTCGGCAAGGGCCTCTCCGGCGGCCGCGTCATCGTCCGCCCGGACCGGGGCGCCGACCACCTCGCGGAGTACTCCACCATCGCGGGCAACACCATCGCCTACGGCGCCACCGGCGGCGAACTGTTCCTGCGCGGCCGTACCGGCGAGCGCTTCTGCGTCCGCAACTCCGGCGCCACGGTCGTCTCGGAGGGCGTGGGAGACCACGGCTGCGAGTACATGACCGGCGGACACGCCGTCGTGCTCGGTGAGACCGGGCGCAACTTCGCGGCCGGCATGTCGGGCGGCGTCGCCTACGTCATCGACCTGAAGCGCGACCACGTCAACGCCGGGAACCTCGGCGCGGTCGAGGAGCTCTCCGACACCGACCGGCAGTGGCTGCACGATGTCGTGCGCCACCACCAGGAGGAGACCGGATCCACGGTCGCCGAGAAGCTCCTCGCCGAGTGGGACACCGCCGTGACCCGCTTCAGCAAGATCATCCCGTCCACCTACAAGGCAGTGCTCGCCGCCAAGGACGCCGCTGAGCTCGCCGGTCTCTCCGAGCAGGAGACCACCGAGAAGATGATGGAGGCGGCGACCAATGGCTGACCCCAAGGGCTTCCTGACCACCGGCCGCGAGGTCGCCCAGACCCGCCCCGTCGACGAGCGCGTCAAGGACTGGAACGAGGTCTACGTTCCGGGCTCGCTGCTCCCGATCATCAGCAAGCAGGCCGGCCGCTGCATGGACTGCGGCATCCCGTTCTGCCACCAGGGCTGTCCGCTCGGAAACCTCATCCCCGAGTGGAACGACTACGCCTACCGCGAGGACTGGACCGCCGCGTCCGAGCGCCTGCACGCCACGAACAACTTCCCGGAGTTCACCGGGCGGCTCTGCCCCGCCCCGTGCGAGTCGGCGTGCGTGCTCGGCATCAACCAGCCGGCCGTCACCATCAAGAACGTCGAAGTCTCCATCATCGACCAGGCGTGGGACCGGGGCGACGTCACGCCGCAGCCGCCCGAGCGCCTCTCCGGCAAGACCGTCGCCGTCATCGGCTCCGGTCCGGCCGGGCTCGCCGCCGCCCAGCAGCTGACCCGGGCCGGCCACACGGTCGCCGTCTACGAGCGCGCGGACCGCATCGGGGGACTCCTCCGGTACGGCATCCCCGAGTTCAAGATGGAGAAGTCGCACATCAACCGCCGCATCGAGCAGATGCGCGCGGAGGGCACCAAGTTCCGCACCGAGGTCGAGGTCGGCAAGGACGTCGACGCAGCCAAGCTGCGCCGCCGCTACGACGCCGTCGTCATCGCCGCCGGTGCCACCGTCTCCCGCGACCTGCCCGTCCCGGGCCGTGAGCTGAACGGTGTGCACTTCGCGATGGAGTACCTGCCGCTCGCCAACAAGGTGCAGGAGGGCGACCTGACGGTCTCCCCGATCACCGCCGAGGGCAAGCACGTCGTCGTCATCGGCGGCGGCGACACCGGCGCCGACTGCGTCGGCACCGCCCACCGGCAGGGCGCGCTCTCCGTCACCCAGCTGGAGATCATGCCCCGGCCGGGCGAGGACCGGAACGCCAACCAGCCCTGGCCGACCTTCCCGATGCTCTACAAGGTCACCTCCGCGCACGAGGAGGGCGGCGAGCGGATCTACTCCGTCTCCACCACCCACTTCGAGGGCGACGAGGACGGCAACGTCCAGTCGCTCCACCTCATCGAGGTGGAGTTCAAGGACGGCAAGCTGGAGCAGAAGACCGGCACCGAGCGCGTGATCCCCGCGCAGCTGGTCACCCTCGCCATGGGCTTCACCGGCACCGACCAGGCCAACGGTCTGGTCCAGCAGTTCGGCCTGGAACTGGATGCCCGTGGCAACGTCGCCCGCGACGACCAGTACGCTACGAACGTCGACGGGGTCTTCGTTGCCGGTGACGCCGGCCGGGGCCAGTCCCTCATCGTGTGGGCCATCGCCGAGGGCCGCTCCGCGGCACGCGGCGTGGACCGCTTCCTGACCGGGGCCAGCGCACTGCCGGCCCCGATCCGCCCGACGGACCGTTCCATGATGGTCTGATCACGGCACACAGACGTCCCGTACAACGGCGTACGGAACTGAACGCGGCGCCTGCCCGTCCCCGACCGGACGATTCGGCAGGCGCCGTGGCGCATCCCGGGGCGGGCGCGCGGCAGGCTCAGCCCGTCAGCGCCGAGGTCTTGAGCACCACCAGCAGCACCAGCACCGCGAACAGCACCACACACCCGGCGGCCTGGACCGCCGTACGGCGCTCCGCCGGGGCGTACGCGTAGACGACCGTGACGAGCGCACCGGTCAGCAGCCCGCCCAGATGGCCCTGCCACGAGGTGAACCCGGCCGAGACCACCATCCACACCAGGAACCCGGCCAGGAACCGGTTCACCGCGCGCATGTCCCGGCCCAGCCGCCGGCTGATGACGTAGAAGGCCGCCGCCAGCCCGAAGACCGCGCCCGAGGCGCCCACCGCGGTGTCCAGCGGCGCGATCAGGTACACCAGCACCGAACCGCCCAGCGCGGACAGCAGGTACAGCGCCAGGAAGCGGACCCGGCCCAGCTGCTCCTCGACGACCCGGCCCAGGTTCCACAGCGCGTACATGTTGAAGGCGATGTGCAGCACCCCGAACGGCACCGAGCCGAGGGCGGAGTCGCCGGGCGGCAGGTGCAGGAAGGCGCCGGTCAGCAGCCGGTACCACTCACCGCCCACCACCCCGGTCACGTCGAAACCGGGGATGCCGCCGCTCTCGTAGACGTACCGGACCCCGTCCGGACCGGTCAGCTCCGCACCCGTCATCCCGAACCGGTCCACGATCCCCGGGCGCACCAGCTCGGCCAGGTACACCAGGATGTTCAGGCCCATCAGCACACAGGTGACGAGCGGAACCGCGGTCCGGGCCACCGACCCGCCGAACGCCGTCCGCGCCTGCCGGACGGAGCGCCGCCCCTCCTTCACGCACTCCACGCAGTGGTGGCCGACCGCCGCCTCGCGCATGCAGTCCGGGCAGATGAAGCGCTCGCAGCGGGTGCAGCTCACATACGTCTCGTACGCGGGATGGCGGTAGCACGTGGTGATGGCGGCCTCCATGGCCGGCTCCTTCATCGGTGAACGGGCAAGAGCGGCCGGTGGGGGGCGGCGGCGATCAAGATAGCGAACCCCCGGGGAGCCGGTTCCATCCGGCCCCGGACCGTAGGCTCGTCGTCCCTGCCCCCGTCGAACCCGGAGCATTCGCATGACCTCTGAGGCGTTCCGAATCCTGCGCGCGGCGGGCCGGACCCCGGCCCCCTGGAAGAACGGCGCAGGAGTCACCCGCGAGATCGCCGTGTCGCCCGGTGGGGACGGCGGCGGCTTCGACTGGCGGGTCAGCCTCGCGGACGTGACCGAGGACGGGCCGTTCTCCGCGTTCCCCGGCGTGGACCGCACCCTGACCGTGGTGGAGGGCGCCGGGATGGACCTCATGGTGGACGGCGAGCACCACATCGTCGACGAGCCGTACTGGCCCCACGGCTTCCCGGGCGACGTGGCGACCGACGGACGGCTGCTGGCGGGCCCGGTGCTCAACCTCAACGTGATGTACCGCAGGGACCGTGCGCGGGCCGAGGTGGCGGTCGTACGCGGCACCGTGCGGCTGACGGCTCCCGAGGGCGGGGCGGTACTGGCCGTGGCGCTGGAGGACGGCGCCGTCGTCGACGGTACGGACACCGTGCTCGGCCGCTACGACGCGGTGTCGCTGCACGGCCGGGCGTCGTGCGCGCTGCGGACGCACGGGTACGCGGCGCTGATCACGCTGTCGGGACCTGGGCCGGCCTGAACGGCTGCCGAACGGGTGGTCCGGGACGGCCGCCGGCTAAATCCGGTCCCAAACCCGACAGAGGATGTCGGGATTAAGGGTTTCGATGAACTCATGACATCGAACTCCTGGGCAGATTTCCGGACCGCGGAGCCCGACTTCGCCGACACCGTGCGGCAGCGCTTCGAGAAGTACAAGCACCACGTCCTGGCGACCATCCGCAAGGACGGTTCGCCCAGGGTGACCGGCCTGGAGGTGGAGTTCCGGCTGGACGAGCCCTTCCTCGGCATGATGCCGAACTCCCGCAAGGCGCTGGACCTGCTCCGCGACCCGCGCTTCGCCGTGCACGCCAACCCCGGCCCCGACGCCGAGATGGCCGACGGGGACGCCCGGATCTCCGGCCGGGCGGTGGAGGTCACCGACCCCGCGGTGCTGGCCCGCTTCATCGATGAGGTGGTGCCGCCGCAGCCGTTCCACCTCTTCCGGCTGGAGCTGACCGAGGTGATGTACACCGGTATCGAGGGCGGCGACACCCTCGTCATCCGGGTGTGGCGGCCCGGGAAGCCGCTGCGCTCCTTCCGCCGCGGCAATGACGAGGCCACCCTGGCCGAGATCTCCTGAAGGTCCGGGCTCCCTCCGAAGGCGCCCGTATGACGGCGGGGAGACGGCCGGGCGGAGAATGGGCGGGTGCCTACCAAGAAGAAGCCCCAGGCGACGCCTTCCCCCGAGCGGCGCGGCGAGCTGCTCGCCATCGCCGCCGAGGTGTTCGCCGCGCAGGGATACAACGCCACGACCGTCCGCCGGATCGCGGACGCGGCCGGAATGCTCGCGGGCAGCCTCTACTACCACTTCGATTCGAAGGAATCGATGGTCGACGAGATCCTCTCCACCTTCCTGAACGAGCTCTGGGAGGGGTACGACGCGGTGCTCGAAGCCGGGCTCGGCCCCAGGGAGACCATCGAGGCGCTCGTCACCGAGTCCTTCCGCGAGATCGACCGGCACCGCGCCGCCGTCGCCATCTACCAGAAGGAGTCCCAGCACCTGGCCGCCCAGCCGAGGTTCCAGTACCTCGTCGACTCCCAGCAGAAGTTCGAGAAGGCCTGGCTGGGCACCCTGGAGCGCGGCGTCGTGGACCGGGTCTTCCGCGCCGACCTGGACATCCGGCTCACCTACCGGTTCGTCCGCGACACCGTCTGGGTCGCCGCGTCCTGGTACCGGCCTGGCGGCCGGCACAGCCCCGAGGAGATCGCCCGCCAGTACCTGTCGATGGTCCTGGACGGGATCGCCTTGCGCGGCTGAGGCGACGCGGCGCCCGGGGCCTTCCGAGTCTTCGGCGATCTTCGAACGGCTCCGGCCCTTGCGCCCCATGGGTTCACCCGGGAAACAGCCGGCCGGCGGCGTGGCGTGTCCCACCGCCGGTCGGCAGATCGTGCTACGGTGGTCCGGTTGCAGTTTTGGTACCCATGAACTTTATGTGCGCCTGACGGGAATGCTTCCTCAGGCGCTTTATTGTTTTCCGGCTTTCTCCGGGTGGGGCTCAATGCGGCGACTTGGAATTCGTAAAGTGCGGATTTCCGGCACTGCACCTGTTTTAGGAGAATGACATGGCTACTGGAACCGTGAAGTGGTTCAACTCGGAAAAGGGCTTCGGCTTCATCGAGCAGGACGGCGGCGGCGCTGACGTCTTCGCCCACTACTCCAACATCGCCACCCAGGGCTTCCGTGAGCTCCAGGAGGGCCAGAAGGTCTCCTTCGACGTCACGCAGGGCCAGAAGGGCCCGCAGGCGGAGAACATCGTCCCGGCCTAATTGCCGGACGCGTACCTCGCAGCCGGGGCCCGCACCGTGAAGGTGCGGGCCCCGGCTTGTGCTGTCCCTGGGAAGTACGTAACCTCCGGGCGCCCACCGGCGCCCCGCACCGGGTGCGACGAAGCACCCCGGGTGTCCCGGGCCCCCGCGCACCGCGTGCAGTGTCCGCATTCCGCGCGGGCCCCCGAAAAGTCCCAGCAGTCCCACGTAGTTCCCAGGAATCCCCAGGAGGGCAATTCCGTATGACCCGCTCCGAACGTCAGGACCGTCCCGCCCGCAATCGCCCGTCGAGGGGGCGTGGCACGGCCCAGGCAAAGGCAACCGCACAGGGTTCCGGCAAGGGATCCGGCAAGGCGTCGCCGCGTCGCAAGGCCACGCCGCCGCAGGGTGAGTTCGCCCTGCCCGAAACCATGACCCCCGCACTGCCCGCCGTCGAGGCGTTCGCCGAGCTGGACATGCCCGCCGCCCTGCTGAAAACCCTTGCCGCGCAGGGCGTCACCGACCCCTTCCCGATCCAGGGCGCCACCCTGCCGAACTCGCTCGCCGGCCGGGACATCCTCGGCCGGGGCCGTACCGGCTCCGGCAAGACCCTGGCCTTCGGTCTCGCGCTGCTGGCCCGCACCGCCGGGCGGCGCTCCGAGCCGAAGGCGCCGCTCGTCCTCGTCCTCGTCCCGACCCGCGAGCTCGCCCAGCAGGTCACCGACGCGCTGACCCCCTACGCCACCGCGGTCAACCTGCGGATGGCCACGGTCGTCGGCGGGATGTCGATCACCAAGCAGTCCGGCACCCTGCGCCGGGGCGCCGAGGTGCTCGTCGCCACGCCGGGCCGGCTCAAGGACCTCATCGAGCGCGGCGACTGCCGCCTCGACCAGGTCGCCATCACCGTCCTCGACGAGGCCGACCAGATGGCCGACATGGGCTTCATGCCGCAGGTCGTCGCCCTGCTCAAGCAGGTCGAGCCGGACGGGCAGCGGATGCTCTTCTCCGCGACCCTGGACAAGAACATCGACCGCCTGGTCAAGATGTTCCTGACCGACCCCGTCGTGCACTCGGTCGACCCCTCGGCCGGCGCCGTCACCACCATGGAGCACCACGTGCTCCACGTGCTCGACGAGACCGACAAGAAGGCCGTCGCCACGAAGATCGCCGCTCGCGAGGGCCGGGTGATCATGTTCGTCGACACCAAGCGTGCCGCCGACCGCTTCGCCAAGCGGCTGCTCGCAAGCGGCGTCCGGGCCGCGGCCCTGCACGGCGGCCGCTCGCAGCCGCAGCGCAACCGGACCCTGGACCAGTTCAAGAACGGCCAGGTCACCGCGCTCGTCGCGACGAACGTGGCGGCGCGCGGCATCCACGTCGACGACCTCGACCTCGTCGTCAACGTGGACCCGCCCACCGACCACAAGGACTACCTCCACCGAGGCGGGCGCACGGCGCGCGCCGGGGAGTCCGGCAGCGTCGTCACGCTGGTGCTGCCCGAGGAGAAGCGGGAGATGACCCGGCTGATGCAGGACGCCGGCATCGCGCCGCGCACTACCCGGATCAAGTCCACCGACGAGGAGCTCGCCCGGATCACCGGCGCGCGTGAGCCGTCGGGCATCGCCATCGTGGTCGAGATCCCGCAGCCGACCCAGCCGAAGCCGCGTACGCGGTCCGGCGGGGGCTCGGGCGCGGGGACGGGCGGCGGTTTCCGCTCGGGGACGCGTGGGCGTGGCCGGCGCGGATCCGGTGCCGGGGCTGCCGGCGGTGCCGGTGGCGGGACCGGGGGCGCGGGTCGCGCCGGCGGTTCCGGCCGCAGCGGTGCGCCTGCGCGCGGGCGCCGCGCGGCGTAGCGCAATTCAGCCCGTCCGGCGACGGAGGACGGAAGCGATGCCCGGGAGCACCCGGCCGACGCTCCGTCCTCAATCGCCGGACGGGCTTGTCTGTGCCCCCAGCCGCGCCAGCACGTCCGCGCCGAACGCCCGGCGCAACGGATCATCCGCCGCGCACCACGCGGCCGCCGCCTGCCGGGTCTCCTCGTCGCCGCGCTCGCGCAGCGCCTGTGCCGAGGCCTGCCAGTTGTCCAGGTCCGGGCCGCCCGAGTGCAGCGCCCGGCGGGCCAGCTCCTCGAACGGGGCGAGCAGGCCCAGTTCGCTCTCCAGGAGCGTGGCGATCGCGCCGTGCCCGGTCTGCTGGTCCTGGCCCGCGAACGGCTCCCCGTCGCCCCGGGCCAGCTCGACGACCAGCGTCTCGCCGCCGTCGACGACGGTGCGGTGCACCGATACGCGGTGCGCGTCCGTGTCCCCGTACGCGTCGAGCAGCCCGCCGCGCATCTCCTGTTCCAGGTCCACGTCCAGCATGCGGCGCGCCTCGCCGAGCGCCTCTTCGAGGGCCCCGTCCGGTGCTCCCGCGCCGTGGTGCAGCAGCGCCCGCACCGTCTCCAGGGAGCCCCTGCGGGCGGCCAGGAGGAGCGGCGCCTCGCCGCCCGGCCCCGGCAGGCAGGGGTCGGCGCCGTGGGCGAGCAGGGCGCGGGCGGTCCCCGCGTGGCCGAGCCCCACCGCCCAGCGCAGCGCCGTGAAACCGAACTGCTCGCGCAGATCCGGCCGGGCCCCGGCCGACAGCAGCGCCTCGACCACCTCGGTGTGACCGCCGCAGGCCGCCCCGCAGATCGGCAGGTCACCCGCTTCCGGACCGCAGGCCCGGTCCGGATCGGCACCGGCCGCGAGGAGCAGCCGCACCACGCCCGGCCGGTCCGAGACCGCCGCCAGGTAGAGCGCGCTGGCACCGTCCTCGTCGGTCGACTCGGCGGGCACACCGGCGCGAAGCAGCCGTACGACGGCGTCCTCGCCCTCGTACACCGCGTCGAACAGGCTCTGCCCGCCCGCCCCCGGGTATCCCCGCGTCATCGGATCTTCTGTCACATTTCGACTGTAATACCTTTTGAGCCAAGGCCTGTTACGGGCGTTGGCGTCTCAGGTCGTGCAGTCCAGCACCGTGCGGCACAGCGCGCACCTGGCCCGCACCCGGCCGCGCACCGGCACCCGGTTGCGCTGATGGCAGGTCGGGCACGCGAACGCGACCCGCAGCCCGTCCCGCCCGGTCTCGAAGGCGTACGGCGGCTCGGGGCCGGGGGCCGAGGCCGCACCGGGATGGTCCTGGGCGTACCGGCGGTCCTTGGCGTACCGGCGCCGGCCCGCCCAGCCGGCCGCCGTCAACGGCGGCTGCAGGGTCTCCCGCAGGGCCTGCGCCCGGCCCTTCGTGTACGCGGTGTAGGCCTGCGGGCTGGTGAACCAGGGCGAGGGGTCCTCGTCGAAGGCGAGTGCCCGCTTGGCCAGTACGTACCCGAACTCCTCCGGGGTGAGGTAGCCGAGCTTCTGGCTGGAGGTGGCGTCCTCCCGGAACGCGTCGAGCAGCAGCCAGCCGGCCCCCAGATAGGCGGCCGCGGTGTCGGTGAGGATCTCGTTGTCGCGGATACCAGGGAACCGCAGGTCGAGCCGGTGCAGCAGCACATGGGTGACCTCGTGCGACAACGCGGCGCCGATGTCCCTGCGGTGGGTGCGGAACCGGTCGTTGAGCTCGACGAAGTACTCGGGCCCGGCCGCGAGTTCGACGCTGCCGGCATGCTCCATCGCACGGAACGCCACGACCATGCGGGCGTCCGGCAGACGCAGGTGCCGCACCATCGCCCGTGCCACGCGCTGCGCGCCGATGTGCAGGTCGTCCGAGTCGGCGAAGGCGGCGTCGACGGGCAGCAGGCTCGGCGCGAAACGGTGCACACCGTCGTACGACAGCCGCCGGTACAGCGCGGTGATCGCGGACCGGACCGTCGCCAGGTGCGGGAACCCGTGCACGACCGGGCTGCCGTGGGGGCTGTCGCTCACGCCCTCACCCCCGTCCGCGCCACTCGGTGCCGCCCACTGTAGCGGGGGGCGGCGCCGGGCGGCCCGGGAGAGCGGGGCGGCCCTCAGATGCCGGCCGCCTCCGGGACACCGGCAGCGGTCCGCGAGGCCGGACCCGGCCCCAGCTCCGCGTACGGCGCGCCCGCTTCCTCCAGCTCCAGCACCCACACCTCGTTGCTCCCTTCCCGCAGCACCGGACCCGGCACGTACAGCGTGCGCTGCGGGCCCGCCGACCAGTACCGGCCGAGGCAGAACCCGTTCACCCAGACGAACCCGCGCGTCCAGCCCGGCAGTTCGAGGCCCGCGTGCCCGGTCTCGCGCGCGTCCGCCGCCGCGAGCTCGAAGGAACCCCGGTACAGGCCGCCGCGCCCGGCCCCGTCGACCGGGACGAAGGGGACCGAGGCCACCGCCGCCGCGTCCTCGAACGCGTCGAGCCGCAGGGCCCGCGCCCGTACGCCGTGCAGGAACTGCCGCTCGTGCAGCACGCCTCCGGTGATGCCCTTGGCCTCGCCGAGGCGCGGCCCGTAGTTGACCCGGCCCAGCGACTCGGCCCACAGCTCCACCTCGGCGGGCCCGGCCACCGGCTCGTCGAGGGTGCCGTCCTCCTCGCTCAGGACGCCCCTGCGGACACCGTCCACGTACACCACCGCCCGGTCCCGCAGGCCCGACACGCCCAGGGTGTACGGCCGTCGGGGGCCCGGGACGGCGACCCGGTAGCGCACCAGGCCCCGGTCGACGCCCAGCTCCTCGAACGTGGGCGGAACGCCGGACTCCGGCTGCTCCTCGTCCCCGAGCGCCTCCAGCACGTCGCTGAGGGGCGCCCAGCCGGTCAGCGCGGCCCGCAGCGGCGCGGCGAGCCCGGCGGGCTCCGGCGGCGGCTCCGGGAGCGGGCCGTCCGCGTAGGGGGCGAGGACCTCCCGGAACAGCCAGAACTTCTCGGTGGGCCGCCCGTACTCGTCGACCGGTGCGTCGTAGTCGTACGACGTCACCGTCCCCAGGAGCCGCTGGTCCTGGAGCGGGCCCGAGCGGTTGGCGCCCGCCCAGCCGCCGAAGTTCGTGCCGCCGTGCGCCATGTAGATGTTGACCGACGCCCCGCACTCCAGGATCTCCCGCAGCGCGTCGGCGGCCTGTGCCGGATCACGTACGACCGGCGGCGCACCCCAGTGCTCGAACCAGCCGCACCAGAACTCCATGCACATCAGCGGGCCCTTGTCCTGGTGGCGCCTGAGCACCCGGAACGCCTCGCGCGCGCCCGACCCGAAGTTCGCCGTGGCCAGCAGGCCGGGCACCGAACCGCCCGTGAGCATGTGGTCCTCCGGCCCGTCGGAGGTGAACAGCGGTACGCTCACGCCGAGTTCGACGAGCATCGCGGCCACCTGCCGCAGGTACTCCTGGTCGGTGCCGTAGCTGCCGTACTCGTTCTCCGCCTGGACCATGATCACCGGACCGCCGCGGTCGATCTGCCGCTCCACGACCTGGGGCAGGAGTTCGGCGAACCACCGCCGTACCGCGTCCAGATAGCCGGCGTCGCGGGTCCGCACCCGCCGGCCGTACCGCCCGGTCACCCAGGTTGGCAGTCCGCCGTTCTCCCACTCCGCGCAGATGTAGGGACCCGGCCGGACGATCGCCCGGAGTCCGGCCCGCTGGGCCGAGTCCAGGAACCGGCCCAGCGCCGCCACGTCCCGGAACCGGCCGGGCCGGGGTTCGTGGAGGTTCCACGGCACGTACGTCTCGACACAGTTCAGGCCCATCGCCCGCAGCATCGACAGCCGGTGGTCCCACTGCGCCTCGTGCACCCGGAAGTAGTGCAGGGCACCCGACAGCAGCCGCACGGGCCGCCCGTCGAGCCGGAAGTGGTCGTCGTCGCCCACCGTGAAGTCAGCCATCGTGCTCGTTCTCTCCTGTGCGGGCGGTCCCGGGGTGCCGTGCTCCGCGAGCGGGTACGGCCGGAACGCGGCACGTGTGACGGAGCGGGCGAACCCGGGAGGAATGTCGCGACCCAGCCTCACCCCCTGGCGTGCGGCCGGTCCATGGACAAAGATCATTGCTGTTTGGACGCAGCGGCACACGGCTGCGGCGGCACACGAGTGCAGCGGCACGCCGCTGTCGCAGTACACGGCTGTCGCGGCGCACCGCGTCGCGGCATGGAGCGAGAACCGGGAGCGAAAGCCGATGTACCACACCTGGATGCGCTTCTTCACCCCGAGCCCGCTCCACCACCGCCTCGGTCTGGTCTGCCTCGGGGTGGGCCTCCAGCACGGCGCGCTGCCCACCGTCGGCCCCCGCACCCTGGACCACCACGTCGCCGTGGTCATCAACTCGGGCAGCGGGTGGTTCGCCGGGCCCGACGGGCGGCGCACCCCGGTCACCGCGCCCAGCCTGATCTGGCTCACCCCGGGCACCCCGCACCACTACGGCGCCGACCCCGCCACCGGCTGGGACGAGAGCTTCGTCGACTTCACGGGCCCCGCCACCACCACCTACACCGAACTCGGCTACATCGAGCCGGACCGCCCCCTCGTCCCGCTCTCCGACACGGCGGCGCCACGGGCCGCCATCGGCCGGATGGTGCGGGCGGCCCGGCGCGGCAACCCGCTCCTGGAGGTGGAGACGGGCGCCGCCGTCCACGAACTGCTCGTCGCGCTGCGCCGGGCCCGCGCCGATGTCAGCCCCGACGGTGACCCGGTGCTCCAGGCCATGACCCGGGACGCCTTCCAGCCGCTCTCCGTCGCCGAGCACGCCGCCCGGCACGGGATGACCGCCGCCGAACTGCGCACGGCCGTCCGGCGCGGAGCGGGGTGCAGCCCGAAGGACTACCTGCTCGGCATCCGGCTGGGCCGTGCCAAGGAGCTGCTGGCCACCAGCGATCTGCCGGTCGCGGCGGTCGCCCGCCGGGTCGGGTACGACGATCCGGCGTACTTCTCCCGGCTGTTCGCCCGCCGCGTCGGCATCGCCCCGGTCCGCTTCCGTGAGCAGCAGGGGCGCAGTGTGCCGGGGGGCTGGAGCGACCGGGTGCCGGACCCGGACCACCCGCCGACGATCACTCCGTAGCCCGCTGCGCCGGACGGGCTCCAGGGTCTTTCGTCCGGACCCCGCGAGCCCAGCATGATCCGAACGAAAGGCCCTAAGCTCGATGACCATGACCATGAGCGACATCGACGATTCCGTAGGCGCCGAGCTGAACCGGCTGCGAGAGAGCATCGACAACATCGACGCCGCAGTCGTCCATATGCTGGCCGAGCGCTTCAAGTGCACCCAGCAGGTCGGTCACCTCAAGGCCGCCCACCACCTTCCCCCGGCCGATCAGGCCCGGGAGTCCCGCCAGATCGCCCGGCTGCGGCAGCTGGCGGAGAGCGCGCACCTGGACCCGGCGTTCGCCGAGAAGCTGCTGAACTTCATCGTGGCCGAGGTCATCCGCCACCACGAGCGCATCGCGGAGGAGTCGGCGAACGGGACGGGCGGCGCGGGGGCCTGAGCGGCATCCCCGCGCCGCGGCCGCCCGTTCCTCAGGGGGAGATCTCCTCCAGCGGGCGGTTCGCCGTCTCCTCGGCCAGGGTTGCGGCCACCACCGCGCCGATCACCGCGACCGCCCCCAGCATCACGAACACCGCCGCGACGCTGTCGCCCGCCGCGTAGACCACGCCGACCAGGATCGGGCCGAGGATCACGCCCAGGCGGTTGACCGCGCCGCCGACGCTGCAGCCGAGGGCGCGCATCCGGGTCGGGTAGAGCTCCGGCGTGTACAGGTACAGGCAGATGTTGGAGCCGAAGAAGCCGACCGCCGACAGCGAGGTCCAGATCAGGACCTGGGCGGGGGAGTGGGCGCCGAGCGCGGCGAGGGTCAGCAGGAGCGCGGCCGAGGCGCCGAGGCAGATCGCGAAGATCCGGCGGCGGCCCATGACGTCCACCGTCAGCGCGACCAGCAGGCAGCCGAGCAGACCGGCGACCGAGGTCACGGTGGAGTAGAGCAGGGCGTCGGAGAGGCCGAGGCCGTACTCGTCCTTGTAGATGCTGGGCAGCCAGGACGTCACGCCGTAGTTGACGAAGTAGCCGGTGAACCAGATCGCGCCGACGACCAGCGTGCGGCGCCGGTAGCGGCCGGTGAACAGGCCGCGGATGCCGTTCGCGGCGCGTTCGGCCGGGGTGGCCGCCGCTGCCGCTTCCGGCGCCGCCTCCGGGGCGGGCCGGAGCGGCGGGGGCAGCGGCCCGCCCGTCGCCGCCGACACCTTCGCCTCGATCCCGGCCATCACCGCCTCGGCCTCCGCGAGCCGGCCCCGGTCCGCCAGCCAGCGCGGTGACTCGGGGACCCTGCGCTGGACGAGGAAGGCCAGCAGACCCGGCACCGCGGCGATCGCGAACATCACGCGCCAGCCCGCGGCCGGGACCACCCAGGCCGCGACGAGGGCGCCGATGGTGAGGCCGGCCGGGAAGACCAGCTCGTACAGCAGGACGAAGCGGCCCCGCTTGAAGCTCCGGGTGATCTCGCTGATGAACGCCGCCGCCACCGGCACCTCCCCGCCGATCGCGAGCCCCTGGAGGAAGCGGAGCGCGAGAAAGGGGGTGAGCGAGGTGCAGGCGGTCAGCGCCAGGCTCACCAGGCCCGAGGCCGCCACGCAGTAGGCGATCACCTTCACCCGGCCGTAGCGGTCGGCCAGCCGCCCCGACAGCAGGGCGCCGGCGAGCATGCCGACCGAGCCGACGGTGAGGACGGCGGTGGCGTCCCCCGTGGTCAGGTGCCATTCGTCGCGGAGTTCCGGCAGCGCGTAGGCGATCAGCAGCTGGTCGAAGGCCTCGAAGAAGGTGACGACACCCACGATGAGCCGGACGGTGACATGCCAGCGGGAGAGGGGCAGCCGCTCGAAGCGGGCTGCGACGGCGGCGCGAGTGGTGCCGGCGGGCGGTGGGCCCGGCGCGGCGTCCTTCGAGGTGTCGGTGCTCATCCAGGGTTCCTCCTGCTCCGCGTGGGGCCGGAGCGGTTGGGGAGCCAGGCGTACGGGTTGCAGAGGGGGCGGGGAGTGAGCCGAGCGTACGGGAGGGGAGCCGGCTCAGGGGGTGGGTGAGCGGGTGGAAACGATCACTGACCCCAGGGGGATCTCTGCAAGCGCCTAGCTTCTTAGTGCTTAAGTTTTATCCGCCCTGGGGTGGACGCCGTCAAGACCTTCGAGGCGAAAGAGTTTTTTACCGAGGGGGCTTGCGGTCAATTACTTAAGGGCTTAGCTTTTTAGCCCTGAGGTAACCGATTCGACAGCAGGAGGCCAACTGATGCTTGCCGACGAGGTGTTGGTCGCGGGACAGTGGCGCCAGGGCCGTGGAGCCCCCATCGAGACGGTCGATCCTGCCACCGGCCAGGTCATCGCCACCGTGCACGCCGCGTCCCTCGACGACGTCGAGGAGGCAGCCACCGCGGCCGCCCGCGCCGCCCAGGACCCCGCCTGGCGCGAGCTCCCCGCCCACCTCCGCGCCCGGCTGCTGCACCGCATCGCCGCCCTCGTCGAGGAGAGCGCGGACCGCCTTTCCGCCCTGCAGACCGCCGACACCGGCAAATGCCGCACCGAGACCCACGCCCTCGTCCTCAGCGCCGCCGGCACCTTCCGCTACACCGCCGCCGCCCTGGAGACCGCCGAGGACGCCCTCACCCCGTCGCGCGGCCCGTACGTCACGATGAGCGTCCACGAACCCATCGGCGTCGTCGGCGCGATCACCCCCTGGAACTCGCCGATCGCCAGTGACGCCCAGAAGCTCGCCCCCGCACTCGCCGCAGGCAACGCCGTCCTCCTCAAGCCCGCCGAATGGACGCCGCTCGTCGCCCTCGCGCTCGGCCGCCTCGTCCACCGGGCCCTCACCGAGGCCGCACTGCCCACCGCGCTGCTCTCCGTACTGCCCGGCCGGGGCAGCGTCATCGGGGACGCGATCGTGCGCCATCGCGCCGTCGGGAAGGTCACCTTCACCGGCGGTACGGGCACCGGGCGCACCCTCGCCCACGCCGCGGCCGACAAGCTGATGCCCGTATCGCTCGAACTCGGCGGCAAGTCCCCGACCGTCGTGCTGGAGGACGCCGACCTGGAACAGGCCCTGGCCGGTGTCATGTACGGGGTCTTCTCCTCCACCGGCCAGAGCTGCATCGCCGGCTCCCGGCTGTTCGTCGCCCGCTCCCGCTACGAGGAGTTCCTGGGCGAACTCGTCGCCCGTACCGAGAAGTTGCGCGTCGGGCCCGGCACCGACCCGGACACCCAGGTCGCCCCGCTCGTCCACCACAGGCACCGCGACAACGTCGCCGCCCACGTCGACCTGGCCCGCGCGGAGGGCGCCACCGTCCGGTGCGGGGGAGCGGCCCCCGGCGGCGAGGAGTACCGCGACGGCGCGTACTACCTGCCCACCGTCCTGGACGGGCTGCCCAACACCGCCCGCGTCTGCCAGGAGGAGATCTTCGGCCCGGTCCTGATCGCCCTGCCCTTCGACGACGAGGACGACCTCGTCGCCCAGGCCAACGACAGCGTCTACGGGCTGGCCTGCGGCATCTGGACCCGCGACCACGCCAGGGCCTGGCGCCTGGCCCGCCGCATCGACGCGGGCACCGTCTGGATCAACACGTACAAGCAGTTCAGCATCTCCACCCCGTTCGGCGGGCTCAAGGACAGCGGTATCGGCACCGAGAAGGGCCGCGACCTCATCCGCGGCTACCAGCGGCAGAAGTCCCTCTACTGGGCCACCGACACCACCCCGCTGCCCTGGGCCGCCGCCCGCTGACACCGCACGCGCCCCACCCACCCGAGCGGGAGAACGCCATGCCCCACGAGAACCAGCCCCACACCCACCCCGTCGCCCGGCTGCGCGCCCTGCGCTCCGTCGAACTGCGCACCCCCGCCCTCACCGAGTCCGCCGACTTCTACTCCGAGGTCTGGGGCCTGGAACCCGTCGAACGTGAGAGCGACGCCACCTGGCTGCGCGGCACCGGCGGGGAACACCACGTCCTCCACCTCGCCCGAGGCGAGCGCAACGGCCTGGGCCGCATCACCTTCGCCGTCGCCACCCCCGCCGAGATCGACGAGGCCGCCCGCCGCCTCCTCGCGCGGGGAATCGTCCCCGTCGCCGGGCCCGGCCCCCTCGACCAGGTCGGCGGCGGCTACGGACTCCGCTTCACCGACCCCGAGGGCCGGCAACTCGAACTCAGCGCCCAGACCCACGCCGTCACCCCGCGCGGACGGGACGCCGCCGTCCCCGTCGGCGTCACCCACACCGTCCTCAACACCACGGACATCGACGCCGCCGTCGCCTTCTACACCTCCGTGCTCGGCCTGCGCGTCTCCGACTGGTCCGAGCACCAGATGGCGTTCCTGCGCTGCAACGCCGACCACCACTGCATCGCGTTCAACCAGGCCGAGTGGACCTCCCTCAACCACGTCGCCTACGAGATGACGTCCATCGACCACTTCATGCGCGGCCTCGGCCGGCTCCGCCACCACGGCATCGACCCCCAGTGGGGGCCCGGCCGGCACGGTCCCGGCAACAACACCTTCTCCTACTTCACCGACCCGGCCGGGCTCGTCTGCGAATACACCTCCGAGGTCGCGCAGATCGTCGAGGACGCCTGGATCGCCAAGGTATGGCGCCGCACCCCCGGCCTCTCCGACCTCTGGGGCACCGCCGGCCCGCCCTCGCCCGCGATCCGCCGCCACATGGCGGGCGCCCCCGACCCCGGGCCCCTCGCCCCCGCCGACGTACCGGAAGAGGCCACCGCGTGACCGCCGCCCTCACCCCCCGCCCGGAGACGACCGCCCGCCCCGCCCGCCCCGTGCGCCGCATCGGCCTCGTCGGCTGGGGAGCCATCGGCCGCGTCGTCGGCACCGCACTCGCCGACGGGCTCGTCCCCGGCGCCGAACTCACCTGCGTCATCGACAACCGCCCCCTCGTCGACGCCCCCGCACCCCAGCTGTCCTTCGAGGACGCCCTCGCCGTCTGCGACCTGATCGTCGAGGCAGCGGGCCAGGCGGTGGTACGGGAATGGGCCGAGCGGGTCCTGAACAGCGGCGCCGACCTGCTGATCGCCTCCACCGGCGCCCTCGTCGATCCCGCGCTCACCGGCCGGCTGCGCGCCGCCGGACCCGGACGCGTCTACTTCACCGGCGGCGCCGTCGGCGGACTCGACCTCCTCCAGGCAGTCCGCGGCCTCGGCCCCCTCACCTCCGTCACCCTCACCACCACGAAGCTCCCCGGCACCCTCCACCAGCCGTGGATGGACGCCGAACTGACCGAGCGGCTGCGGACCACCACCGAACCCGTCGAGGTGATGCGCGGCACCGCGTGCGACGTCCCGGTCAAGTTCCCCAGGTCGACCAACGTCGCGGCCTCGGTCGCGCTGGCCACCGGCGACCCCGGCCTCGTCCAGGTCGTGGTCGTCGCCGACCCGGCCGCCACCCTCACCCGGCACGTCATCGAGGCGGCCGGCCCGCACGGCACGTACCGCTTCGAGGTGGCCCACCGGCCCGACGCCGCCAACCCCGCCACCAGCCAGGTCGTCCCGCACGCCGTGCTCCGCAGCCTCGGCGCCGTCGTCGGCCGGGCGGGACAGATCCTGTGACCGCCGCCGTTCACACCCGGGAGGCGGGCGACCCGGACTCCCCGCTGCTGCTCTGCCTGCACGGCATCGGCTCCTCGTCCGCCGCCTTCGCCCCCCAGCTCGCCGGGCTCGCGGACCGGGTGCACGTGGTGGCGTGGGACGCGCCCGGCTACGCCGACTCCGCCGACCCGGACCGGGCCCCCGGCCTCGACGGCTACGTGGACACCGCCGCAGACCTCATCCGCGAACACGGCGGCCCCGCCCACGTCCTCGGCGTCTCCTGGGGCGGCGTCATCGCGCTGCGCCTCGCCGCCCGGCACCCGGACCTGGTGGCCTCCCTGATCGTCGCCGACTCCAGCCGGGGGTCCGGCACCGACCCGGACCGGGCGAAGGCCATGCGCGGGCGCGCCGCAGCGCTCGCCGCCCAGGGGCCCGGGGCCTTCGCCGCCGCCCGCGGACCCCGCCTCGTCTCGGCCGCCGCGCCGCCCGCCCTCGTCGAACGCGTCGTCGCCACGATGGCCGGCTCCGTCCGCAGCCCCGGTTACGGCTACGCCGCCGCGTCCATGGCCGAGGCGGACCTCACGGGCGAACTCCCCGCCATCGCCGCACCGGCCCTCGTCCTGTGCGGCGAACAGGACACCGTCACCGGCCCCGACGAGTCGCAGGCCATCGCCGGGGCACTCCCCACATCCGTCTACGTCACCCTCAGCGGCGCCGGACACCTCGCCAACCAGGAACGGCCCGAGGCCTTCAACGCCTGGGTCCGCGCCCACCTCCACGTCGTCGCCCGCGTTCCCGCGTAACGACGCAGCCCCCACCCGCACCCACCGACCGAGGAGCAACCCGTGCCCATCGACAACACCCCCTACGAGACAGACGGCGACCTCGCCAAGTACACCGACTCGCTCATCGCGACCAAGGACTCCCGCGAACCCGACTGGAACACCCTCTCCTTCCAGGAGAAGGCCGGCGCCCAGTACCGCCGCGCCCAGATCCGCTACGTCGGCTCCGGCGCCACCGGCAACCACGAGAGCGACAACCGCATCCTGCCCTCGGGCGGCTTCACCCTCTCCAACATGCTCCTCCCGCCGGGCGCCGAGGGCCCCGAGCACACCCACCACGACGTCGAGGAGGCCTTCTTCGTCCTGGAGGGCCGGGTCAGGGTCGGCATCCACCGGGGCGCCGACGAGGCCGAGTACCGCACCCTCGGCTACCGCGACATGATCGTCGTGCCCGCCGGAGTGGCCCGCTCGCTGAAGAACGAGGGCGACACCGACGCCCTGTTCTGCGTCATCATCGGCACCCGCAAGCCGCAGGTCCCGACCTACCCCGAGCACTCCCCGATGCACGGCATCACCCGCGACTGATGGCCGCCGACGACACCCCCCGTACCGCCCGTACGGTCGTCGTCACCGGCGCCGGCCGCGGCCTCGGACTGGCCGCGGCCCGCCGGATCGGCGACGACGGACACCGCGTCGTCATCGCCGAACTCGACGAGGCCACCGGCCGGCAGGCCGCCGGGGAACTGCGCGCCGACGGCATCACCGCCGACTTCCACCCGCTCGACGTGGCCGACCCGGACTCCGTCACCGCCCTGGCCGCCACCCTCGCGGGCGACGGCAGCCAGCTGCACGGGCTGGTCAACAACGCGGGCCTCGCCAACGCCGTGGGCGGCAAGCCCTTCCACGAGATCGACGTCGGGGCGTGGGACCGCATCATGACGGTCAACGCCCGGGGCCCCTGGCTCGTCGCCCGCGCCCTCCTCCCGCTGATGCGGGCCCAAGGCGGCGGACGCATCGTCAACCTCGCCTCGGACGCCGCCCTGTACGGCTCGCCCCGGCTCGCCCACTACATCGCCTCCAAGGGCGCGGTGATCTCCCTGACCCGGGCCATGGCACGCGAGACCGGTGACTTCGGCATCACCGTCAACGCCGTCGCCCCCGGCCTCACCGAAGGGGAGTCCGCCGTGGACATCCCCGCCGAACGCCACGAGCTCTACCGCCTCAACCGGGCCATCTCCCGCCCCCAGCGACCCGCCGACCTCGTGGGCCTCATCGCCTTCCTCATCGGCGACGAGTCCGGCTACATCACCGGCCAGACCTTCGCGGTCAACGGCGGTTTCACGATGCAGTGAGCCGTCCGGGCCCGTTCGTCGAAAACAAGCCCGCCGGCCGGCCGCGCCGAGCCCGTCCGGCGATTGAGGACGGGACGGGGCGTCGGACCGCACCGACCAAGCGTGCCGGGCCGCCCGAAATCAAGCCCGTCCGGCGATTGAGGTCACCCCCCGCACCGGGGTCCCGGTGCCCGCGGAGCGCCCCCGCCCAGCCCGCACCCCGCCCCCCCCAACCCGCAAGGAACCCCATGGACCTCCGCCTGAAGGGCCACCGCATCCTCGTCACCGGCGGCAGCTCCGGCGTCGGCCTCGCCACCGTCCGCACGCTGCTCGCGGAGGGCGCCCGCGTAGCCACCTGCGGCCGCCGCCCCGACGCCCTCGCCACCGCGCTGGACGGCCTCGCCACCCCGGACCGGCTCTACCACGCCCCCTGCGACGTCCGCGACGAGGCCGCCGTACGCGCCTTCACCGAGGCCGCCGCCCACCACCTCGGCGGCCTCGACGGACTCGTCAACAACGCCGGCGCCTCCCGGATGAAACCCTTCGCCGAGACCACCGCCGAGGACTGGCGCGACGAACTCGAACTCAAGTTCTTCGGCGTCCTCAACCCCCTCCACGCCGCCCTGCCCCACCTGCGCGCAGCCGGCCGAGCCTCCGGCCACGCCTCCGTCGTCAACATCAACGCCGTCCTCGCCAAGCAGCCCGAGACCGCGCTGATGACCACCAGCGCCGCCCGCGCCGGCATCCTCAACCTCTCCACCTCCCTGTCCAGGGAACTCGCCCCCGACGGCATCCGCGTCAACTCCGTCTGCCTCGGCCTCGTCGACACCGGCCAGTGGGAACGCCGCCACGCCGCCTCCGGCAGCCCCCTCGACTACCCCGCCTGGCAGGCCGCACTGGCCGCCGACCGAGGCATCGCGCTCGGCCGCCTGGGCAACGCCGAGGAGGTCGCGTACGCCGTCACCGCACTCCTGTCGCCCAGGGCCTCGTACATCACCGGCACCACCGTCGACGTCTGCGGCGGCGTCAACCGCGCCGTCGCGTAATCCCTCGTCCCAGAACCCCAGGAGCACAACGACATGACCCAGCCCAACGGCGGCGACCTGCTCGTCGAGACGCTGCGCGGACTCGGCGTCGACACGGTGTTCGGCATCGTCAGCGTGCACAACCTGCCGCTCGTCGAAGCCGTCGACCGCGACCTGCGCTTCGTCCCCGTCCGGCACGAGGCAGCGGCCGTCAACGCCGCCGACGGCTACGCCCGCGCCACCGGCAACCTCGGCTGCGCCCTCACCAGCACCGGCACCGGCGCGGGCAACGCGGCGGGCTCCCTCATCGAATCCCTCAGCTCCGGCACCCCCGTCCTGCACATCACCGGCCAGATCGACAGCGAGTACCTCGGCTCCGGACGCGGCTTCATCCACGAGACGAAGGACCAGCTCGGCATGTTGCGGGCGGTCTCCACGCACGCCGTCACGGTCACCGACGCCGCGTCCGCCGGCGACCTCCTCCGCGACGCCGCCGCCCGCGCCCTGACCGCACCGCACGGACCGGTCAGCGTCGAGTGGCCCATCGACCTGCAGTTCGCCCCGCAACACCTCACCGGCACCCCGGTCCCCGCAGCGGCCGTACCCGCCCTGCCCGAGCCCGCACTCCTCGACGAGGCCGCCGCACTGCTGTCCGCGGCCCGCCGCCCCCTCGTCTGGGCCGGCGGCGGCGCCAACAGCGCCCGGCCCGAACTCGCCGCCCTGCTCGACGCGCTGGACGCCGGGCTCGTCACCTCCAACTCCGGCCGGGGCTCCGTACCCGAGTCCGACGAGCGGGTCCTCGGCAACTACGCCACCGCACCGGCCGGCCGCGCCCTGCTCGCCGAAGCCGACGTGCTGCTCTCCATCGGCACCCACTTCCGCTCCAACGAGACCGCCGACTACAGCCTCGGACTCCCGCCCGTCCACCTCCAGCTGGACCTCGACCCCGCCGCCCCCGGCCGCGTGTACCCCGCCACCGTCGCCCTGCACGGCGACGCCGGCGCCGTACTCGCCGCCCTCCTGGGACGCGTCACCAGCGGCGGTACGGAGCCGGGCTGGCCCGAGCGCGTCCGCAGGGCCCGCACCGACGCCCGCACAGCGCAGCGCCACGCCATCGGACCCCAGGCCGCGATCAACGACGCGATCCGTGACGCCTGCCCGCCCGGCTCCGTCATCGCCCGCGACGTGACCATCCCCTCCTCCACCTGGGGAAACCGGCTTCTGGAGATCACCGACCCGGCCACCAACGTCTTCCCGCGCGGCGGCGGCATCGGACAGGGGCTCGCCATGGGCATCGGCGCCGCACTCGGCCGCCCCCGCACCCCGGCCGTCGTCATCGCCGGCGACGGCGGCCTCGCCGTCCACCTCGGCGAACTCCTCACCCTCGCCCAGGAGAAGCCCGACCTCACCCTCCTCGTCTTCAACGACGGCGGCTACGGCGTCCTGCGCAACATGCAGGACAGCCACTTCCCGCGCCGCTCCGGCGTCGACCTCACCACCCCCGACTTCGAACAGCTCGCCGCCGCCGTCGGCCTCCCCTACGCACGCGTCGCCGCCGAGTCCGACGCCGGGCCCGTCATCAAGCAGGCCATCGCCTCCCCGGGGCCCGTCCTCGTCGAGATCGACCTCGACGCGCTCGGCCCGATGAACACCCCGTTCACCCCGCCGGTCAAGCTCCCCGCAGCCGCCACCGATACCTCTGGAGAAGGAGGCAACCCGTCATGACACCCGCCGAGGAACCCCGGCTCGACCTGCTCGTCCACCGCATGACCTGGGAGGCCGACGGCGTCCTGAGCGTCGAACTCACCCGCCCGGACGGCTCCCCGCTCCCCGCCTGGCGGCCCGGCGCCCACATCGACGTACACACCGGCGGGCACGTCCGCCAGTACTCGCTGTGCTCCGACCCCGCCGACACCGGCCACTGGCGCATCGGCGTCCTGCGGGAACCCGCCTCCCGCGGCGGCTCCGCCCACGTCCACAGCGGGCTCCGCCCCGGCCAGACCCTCCATGTCCGGGGCCCGCGCAACCACTTCGAGCTCGACACCGCCCCCGGCATCACCGGCTACCTCTTCATCGCGGGCGGCATCGGCATCACCCCGCTCCTGGCCATGGCCCGCGAGGCCGCCCGCACCGGCACCCCGTGGCGGCTCGTCCACGGCGGCCGCACCCGAGCCTCCATGGCCTTCGGCGCCGAGCTCCGCGCACTGGCCGAACTGCCCGGCGGGTCCGTGGAGTTCGTGCCGCAGGACGAGAGCGGCCACCCCGACCTCGACGCCCTGCTCGCCGGCCTCGACCCGGGCACCCAGGTCTACTGCTGCGGGCCCGAACCCCTCCTCGCCGCAGTCGAGGAACGCCGCCCCGACGCCCGCACCGAACGCTTCACCGCGCCCACCGCCCCACCGCGCGAGGGCGAGGACACCGGCTTCGACGTCGTGTGCTCGCGCACCGGACGCACCGTCGGGGTGGGCCCCGGCACCTCCGTCCTCGACGCACTGGAGGGCGCCGGCATCCCCGTCGCCTCCTCCTGCCGCGACGGAATCTGCGGTACCTGCGAGACCAAGGTCCTCGAAGGCACCCCCGACCACCGCGACTTCCTGCTCACCGACGGCGAACGCGAAGCCGGCGCGTCGATGATGCTCTGCGTCTCCCGCGCCCGCACCCCCCGCCTCGTACTCGACCTCTGAAACGCCCCCGAAGGGAGCCGGCATGACCACCCCGAACACCCCGCAGTACCTCAACCCCAACCAGGCCCGCACCGCCGAGCCCACCCCGTACGAGAAGAAGCTCGCGGCCGAGATCGAGGAGGTCTTCGGCAGCGGCGCCCACGACCTGCCCGGCCTCGTCGCCGGTCTCAACGCCCGCGACCTGCCCGCACCCGACGGCAGCCCGTGGACCGAGGAAACCTTCCGCACCGAGATGCGACGCCTGGGAGCGTGAGACAACCATGACCACCACCGCCACCACCCCCGTACAGCCCGGCACCCCCACCCGCCCCTCCGAGGTCGCCCGCCCCGGCAACCGCACCGCCGACCGGCTCTTCGCCACCGGCATCCGCAACCAGTGGTACGCGGTCTGCCCCTCCGGCTTCGTCCCCGCAGGCGGCATGAAGCGCCTCACCCTCCTCGGTGAGGAATGGCTCCTCTTCCGCCGCGCCGACGGCACCCTCCACATGCTGGAGGACCGCTGCCCGCACCGCGGCGCCCGCCTCTCCCTCGGCAAACACCTCGGTGACCGGATCGCCTGCTGGTACCACGGCGTCCAGGTCGACGGCACCGGCACCGTCGCCGCCGTACCGGGGCTGCCCGGCTGCAACCTCGAAGGCAAGCAGCTCGTCGCCGCACCCCACGTCATCGAGACCGGCGGCGGGATCCTCGCGTACTTCGGGGACGAGGCGCACCCCGAACCGGCCCCGCTCACCCTCCCCGAACAGCTCACGGACCCCGGCACGACCGCGTTCCTCTGCTACGCCGAGTGGAACGTCAACTGGCGCTACGCCGTGGAGAACCTGCTCGACCCCATGCACGGATCGTTCCTGCACCGCGACTCGCACAGCATGGCCGAGGGACAGACCACCGCACGCTTCCGCATCCGCGAGACCGAACGCGGCTTCTTCTTCGAGAAGACCGACCAGAGCGGCGTCAACTTCGACTGGGTCGAGCTCTGCCGCACCGGCGTCGACTGGGTCGACCTCACCATCCCGTACCCGCCGACCGCCGGGCCCGGTGGCCCGTTCGGAATCGTCGGCATGGCCACCCCCATCGACGAGGACCGCTGCGCCGTCTTCTTCTGGCGCTACCGCAAGGTCACCGACTGGCAGCGCGACACCTGGCGCTTCCTCTACAGGACGCTCCTGGAGGACCGTCACTGGGAGGTGCTCGAACAGGACCGCGTCATGCTGGAGGACCTCCGTACGGACGCCGACCAGGCGGAGAACCTCTACCAGCACGACCTGGGCGTGGTCCGCGTCCGCCGCATGTACCGCACCGAGGCCGAGGCCCAGGCCCAGGCCCAGGCCCAGGCGGCAACGACCTGAAACCGTCCTCAATCGCCGGCCCAGCCAGCCGGACTCCGGCCCAAACAAGCCCGTCCGGCGATTGAGGACGCCCCCGCGCCGGGGCATCGGCGCCCCGATTCAAGCCCGTCCGGCGATTGAGGACACCACCCGCGCCGGGGCCCCGGCGCTCCCGCGGGAGCGACTCCGCCCCGCCCCCCAACCGCTACGCGTCCCCCTCCGCCGCCAGCACGGACCGCTCCAGCTTCTCCAGCAACCGCGCCAGCTGCCGGCACTCCGCCGGAGACAACCCGGCCAGCATCCGCCGCTCGTTGTCCAGATGCTCGGAGAACAGCTCGTCGATCACGGACAACCCCTCGTCCGTCAGCCGGGAGTGCACCACCCGCCGGTCCTGCGGATCACGCTCCCGCCGGATCAGCCCGTCCTTCTCCAGCCGGTCGATCCGCAGTGTCACCCCCGCCGAACTGATCAGCCCCGAATCGGCCAGCTCACCCGCCGTACGGCGAAACGGCGCGCCCGCCCTGCGCAACGCGGTCAGTACGTCGAACCCGGCCATCGACAGCCCCTTGCGCTCCACCGGCCGCGAGATCGCCGTGCTGTACCGCAGGAACGCCCGGTGCAGCCTGCCGAACACCTCCAGCGGAGCCGTGTCCAGCTCCGGCCGCTCGCGCCGCCAGTCCTCCACGATCGAGGCCACCGCGTCCTGCCCCCTCGCGGACGCCGTGGTCGTCGCGGATGTCGCGGAAGCCTGGTTCTTCGCCATCGCCGGCACTCCTCCGTACAGATACACAACGGGTAAGAATCTTAGCCCTCAAAGGAACCACCCGGACCCCGGGCCGGACCCCGCCCGCGCCCCGGCCCGGACCCGCTCAG
Source organism: Streptomyces sp. 840.1 (assembly GCF_003751445.1). NCBI lineage: Bacteria > Bacillati > Actinomycetota > Actinomycetes > Kitasatosporales > Streptomycetaceae > Streptomyces > Streptomyces sp. 840.1. The sequence goes on from NZ_RJUU01000001.1 coordinate 4,653,773, forward strand.
CCCGCCGCGAACCCGCCTGCGCACCGCACACCGCATACGGCAGCATGGGGCCATGTCCGTACTGATGCGCGACGAAGCGCAGACCCGAGCCCAGTTCCTCGACGTACAGCGGTACACGATCGACCTCGATCTGACCGCGGGGGAGGAGACCTTCGACTCCCGTACCCTCATCCGGTTCACCGCCCGCACGGACGGCGACACCTTCGTCGAGATCAAGCCCGCCACCCTGCGCTCGATCAGCCTCGACGGGCAGCCGCTCGACCCCGCGGACCTCGACGGCAACCGCTTCCCGCTCACCGCCCTGACCAGCGGCGAACACGAACTCCGGGTCGACGCCGCGATGCGCTACTCCCGGACCGGCGAAGGCATGCACCGCTTCACCGACCCCACCGACAACGAGACCTACGTCTACACCCAGCTCTTCATGGAGGACGTCCAGCGCGTCTTCGCCGCGTTCGACCAGCCCGACCTCAAGTCCGTCTTCGCCCTCACCGTCACCGCCCCCGAAGGCTGGACCGTCCTCGGCAACGGCATCGCCCGGCGCGCCGACGACGGCCGCTGGACCCTCGCCCCCACCCCGCCGATCTCCACCTACCTCGTCGCCGTCGCCGCGGGTCCCTGGCACTCCGTGACCACCGAACACGCCGGACTGCCCTTCGGCATCCACTGCCGCGCCTCCCTCGCCCCCCACCTCGACGCCGACGCCGAGGAGATCCTCGACATCACCCGGGCCTGCTTCGACCGGTTCCAGGAGAAGTTCGACGAGCCCTACCCGTTCGACTCCTACGACCAGGCCTTCGTCCCCGAGTTCAACGCGGGCGCCATGGAGAACCCCGGCCTCGTCACCTTCCGCGACGAGTTCGTCTACCGCTCCGCCGTCACCGCCACCGAGCGCCAGACCCGCGGCATGGTCATCGCCCACGAGATGGCCCACATGTGGTTCGGCGACCTCGTCACCCTCGCCTGGTGGGACGACATCTGGCTCAACGAGTCCTTCGCCGAGTACATGGGCTACCAGACCCTCGCCGAAGCCACCCCCTACACCGACACCTGGGTCGACTTCGGCGTCGCCCGCAAGAGCTGGGGATACGACGCCGACCAGCGACCCTCCACCCACCCCGTGGCCCCCGACCCGGCCGCCGTCCCCGACACCGCCTCCGCGATGCTCAACTTCGACGGCATCTCCTACGCCAAGGGCGCCTCCGCCCTGCGCCAGCTCGTCGCCTGGCTCGGCGAGAAGGACTTCCTGGCCGGCATCAACGCCCACTTCGCCCGCCACAAGTTCGGCAACGCCACCCTGGCCGACTTCATCGACAACCTCGCCTCCGCCACCGACCACGACGTCCACGCCTGGGCCGACGAGTGGCTGCGCACCACCGGGGTCGACACCCTCACCCCGCACATCACCGAGGCCGACACCAGCTGGTCCCTCACCGTCGGCCACCAGGGCTCCCGCCCCCACCGCATCGCCGTCGGCACCTACGACCACGCCATCGACACCCAGTCCGGCCCCGACCGGCTCGTCCTGCGCGACCGCTTCGACGTCACCGTCCCCCAGGACGACGCACCCGCCACCCGGCCCGGCCGCCGCCCCGCCCTCGTCGTCCTCAACGACAGCGACCTCACCTACGCCAAGGTCCGCCTCGACCCGGACTCCTGGAACACCGTCCTGAGCAGCCTCTCCGGCATCCCCGACGCGCTCACCCGGGCCGTCGTGTGGAACACCGCCCGCGACATGGTCCGCGACGGCGAACTCGACCCCGCCACCTACATCGAGGCCGCCCGCACCCACCTCCCGCACGAGAGCGACCTCGCACTCCACCAGGGCGTCCTGACCTTCGCCAACACCCAGATCGCCGGCCGCTACCTCAGCCCCGAGGACCGCCCGGCCGCCCTCACCGCCCTCACCGCCCTGTGCCGCGACCTCATCCGCCGCACCGAGGACGGCAGCAACCCCGGCCTCCGCCTCGTCGCCGTACGCCACCTCATCGACGCCGCCACCCAGCCCGACGCCATCCAGGGCTGGCTCACCGACGGCACCGTCCCCGGCGGACCCGAACTCGACGCCGAACTGCGCTGGCGCGTCCTCACCCGCCTCGCCGTCCTCGGCGCCGTCGACGAGACGGCCATCGCCGCCGAACTGGACCAGGACCCCAGCGCCACCGGCCAGGAAGGCGCCGCCCGCTGCCGCGCCGCCCTGCCCACCCCCGAGGCCAAGGCGGCCGCCTGGCAGGCCATGTTCACCGACGACAGCCTCTCCAACTACCTCTTCATCGCGGTCGCGCAGGGCTTCTGGCAGCCCGAACAGGCCGAGCTCGTCAGCGCGTACGTGCCCCGCTACTACCCCGAGGCGACCCAGCTCGCCGTCCGCCGCGGGCCCGCCATCGCGGAGGCCGCCGGACGGTACGCCTTCCCCGCGTACGCCGTCGACGCGAACAGCCTCCACCTCGGCGAGCGGGCACTCACCGACCAGGCGCTGATCCCCGCGCTGCGCCGCAAGCTCACCGACCAGATCGACGATCTGCGCCGCGCCCTCGCCGTCCGCGAAGCCCACTGACCCGGACCGACGAAGAACCCGCACCACCCGTGCCCGGCCCGCCCCCGTCCCCGAGGGCGGGCCGGGCACGGCCCGTTGTGCGCCGGGCAGGCTGCCGGGCCGTGTCCGTCGGCCCCGTCCGGTGACACACGTCACAGGAACCCGCCGGACCGCTCGGACATTAAGCCACGTGACTCATTCAACCCCCGCCCGTCTCCGTGAAGGTGACCCGGCCGCGCTCGCAGAGGCGTTCCGGGAGCACGCGGACGCCGTGTACCGCCATGCCCTGTGGTCCACCGGCAACTGGGCCACGGCCGAGGACGTCGTCTCCCTCACCTACCTGGAGGCGTGGCGCTCGCGCGAGCGGCTGCGCCCGGAGGAGACCGACAGCCTCCGCCCGTGGCTGCTGGGCATCGCCACCAACGTGCTGCGCAACACGGCCCGTTCGGCCCGCCGGCACCGCAGGGCCCTGGCCCGGACGGAGCGCACGGACACCGTCCCGGACTTCGCGGATGAGGTGACCGGGAGGCTGGCGGACGCCGAACAGCTGGCGGCCGCCGAGGCAGCGCTGGAGGGGCTGCGGCGCACCGAGCGCGAGGTGTTCACCCTGTGCGTCTGGGGCGGGCTGGACTACGCGTCCGCCGCCGAGGCCCTGGGCATACCCGTCGGCACCGTGCGCTCCCGGCTGTCCCGCGCCCGCGCCAAGCTGCGCGACTCCGTGGGGCACCCGGCCGTCCGGCGCGAAGGCACCCGGGGCGCATCCGGCCGGGAACTCCCCGGAGGCGGCGGACAAGTACAGCACGTAGACAGCATTCTGGCCCGAACCACCCAGGAGAACCCCGCATGAACGCCCTGTTCCGGCACCCGTCCTCCCGTCCGGCGGCCGAAGACCGCACCGAACTCGCCGCACTGCGTGAGATGGTCCCGCGGCCCGGCGACCCCCGGCTCTCGCCCGCCCGTCACGCGGAGCTCGAAGCGCACCTGATGAACGAGGTCACGGACACGGCCACCACGTCCGGCACCGCGAAGTCCCGCACGCCCTTCAAGACCGTCAAGCCCCGTTCCGCCGCCGGCCGCCCCTCGCCCTTCGGCCGGCTGACGCCCGGCCGGTCGATGTCGCTCGGGGTGGCCGCCGCCGTCGTCGCGGCGACGGTGGCCGGGTTCGCCGTCACCGGCAGCAGCGGTCAGACGGCCGTCGCCGCGCCCGCCCCGCTCAAGGTGGAGAGCTCCCGGGCCACCGTGCCGCTCACCACCGTCGCGAAGCGGGCCGCCGCTCTCGCCGGCTCCCATGGTGCCGCGCGCCGGGGGACCCACCGCCGGGAGTGGGCCATGGGGATGTGGGACGACGGCAAGCACGAGCCGGAGCAGATGCCGGTGATCGAGTCCCGCGACCGCTACAACGCCGACGGCAGCGGTGAGGCACAGGACATCGAGGGCGGCCGGGTCGTTCACCGCACGCACCTGCCGGCTGGTTCGTGGGAGAAGTCCGCCTCCTACGTGAGCACGCCCCCGACCACCGTCGGCGGCCTCGCCGACTACTTGGCGAAGGAGAACCCCGACACCCGCGGCAGCGCGTACTGGACGGTGGACTCCTTGGAGGCGCTGCTGCGCGAGTGGACGCCGGGCCCCGCCCAGACGGCCGCGATCGACGGCCTGCTCGCCGAGCAGCCCGGTCTGCGCGCGATCGGTCCGGTCAGGGACCGTGCGGGACGCCGGGGCCAGGCGTACGCCGCGGACTTCAAGGGGACGGTGCGGTGGACGATCATCCTCGACGAGCACACCGGACGCATCCTGGGCACGGAGCTCTCCAGCATCAGGACCGACCCGGAGATGCGGCTCGAGCCCGGTGACGTCGAGCAGTACGACGCCTACCTGGGCTGAGGCCCCGCGGCTCCTCGGGCGGGCCGGGCCGCCGCGGCCTCGACGTGGGCGAGCTGGGCGCCGAGCAGTTCCACGAACGCCTCGCGGCGGTCCACCCCGAGCGGGCGGACCTCGCGGGCGAAGTGCGACAGGGCGGGGAAGCGCTCCGGGTCGGCGCCGAGCACCGCGACGCGGAACAGCTCCATGCCCTGGTCGTACTCCTGGGGGGTGATCGTGCTGACCCCGGCCTCGGAGGCGACCAGCGCGGAGATGAGGACCGCGAGCCGGTGATAGTGCGCCGGGATCTCCTCGTCGGGCAGGCCCGACGCCCGCAGGTCCTGCAGCACCGCTTCCATCACCAGCCGGGAACCGGCGCCGCTCGACGCGTAGCGCCCCCAGACCGAGGCGAGCTGCGGCTGCCGGCCGAAGGCCTCCCGCAGCCGCAGGCCGAGGGAGGTGATGCGCTGCTTCCAGTCGCCCTCGGGGCGGTAGCCGTCCATGGCGGCCAGGAGAATCCGGTCAGCGACCGCGCGCAGCAGTTCGGTCTTGCTGCGGAAGTGCCGGTACAGGCTGGAGGAGTCGGTCCCGAGGACCGCGGCCAGCTTGCGCACACTGAACGACTCCGCGTCGCCGGTGCGCAGCAACTCCGCCGCCGCATCCAGGATCTCCTCGGTCGACCAGCGCCTTCTCCCTGCCATCCGGTTCCTCTCGTCCCGTTCGCCGGGTCCCAGCCTAACGTATGCGTTTGGTGTTGCACGCACCGCGTGCATAATGAGGGCATGAGCGTGCCGAGCAGCCGGCAGCAGACCGGCCGGCCTGCCCGCGTACCCCGTCACCCGGTCCGTGCCGCCGACGCCGAGGCCACCCCGGGTCCACGAAAGGACGCAAGCCGTGACGAACACACTGGACCCCGCTCAACTGAACGCCGCCATCGACAACGTCCACCGCGCCGGAATGCCGGGCCTGTTCGCCGAAGTACGCGACGGCGACCGGACCTGGCGCGGAGCCGCCGGGACCGCCGACACCACCACCGGCCGCCCCGCCACCGCCGGCATGCGACACCGCGTCGGCAGCGTCACCAAGACCTTCACCGCCGCCGCCGTACTGCAACAGACCGAGAACGGCCGGATCGGCCTCGACACACCGATCGGCCGGTACCTTCCGCAGCTCGTTCCCGGGGAACGCGGTGAGGCCATCACCGTCCGCATGCTCATCAACCACACCAGCGGCCTCGCCGAGTACCTCCCCTACGCCTACCCCTCCCTCAAGGGGTTCCCCGACATGGCCAACACCGGGCCGCAGAGCCTGGACGACAACCGGTTCACCCGCTTCGACCCCGTCGAACTCATCGAAATGGGAGTCCGCGCACCCGCCACCGGAGCCCCGGGCAGCACACCGGGCATCTACTCCAACACCAACTACCTGCTCCTCGGCGAACTCCTGGAACACACCACCCACACCACGGCCCAGCAGTGCATCACCCGGAACGTCATCGAACGCGCCGGACTCCGCAACACCGCGTTCCCCACCGGACCGCACGTCGACGGCCCGCACTCACAGCTCTACGAGTCGTGGTTCGGCATGATCGACCCCCCGCGCGACTACAGCGTCTACGACATGTCCTGGGTGGGACCGGCGGCCGGACTGATATCGACCGTCACGGACCTCAACCGCTTCTACGGCATGCTGCTCGCCGGCAAGATCGTCGGCCCCGCATCCCTGGCCCAGATGCAACGCACCGTCCCGGTCGTCTCCCAGGAAGGAAAGACGATCGAGTACGGCCTCGGCCTGTACCCGACCGAGGCACCCGGCCAGGCCACCTTCTGGGGCCACGGCGGCACCGTATGGGGCGGCGGAACGCTGTCCGTGACCCGCGCCGACGGCAACCGCCAACTGTCCCTCGCGCTCAACCTCCAGCGGTGGAACGCCCTCGACCCCGCCGGCAGACCGCGCCCCCACCCCATCGACGACGCACTCGCGGCCCTGTGCCGCACAGCGATGTACGGCTGACCGCACAACGGGGCCCGAGACCGGGCCAGGAGCGGCAGGACCGGACACAAGCCGGGGCCGTCGCCCGGAACCGCACCCTGGTTCCGGGCGACGGCCCCGCACCTATACCAGCCGAACCCCCACAACCCCACCCCCATCGCACACCCGTCCCCCTTTCGAGTTCAGATCACCGCGCTCACCGGCCACGCCACCCAAAACCCGGACAAGCTGGGATGTCCACCCATGCGCTCCGAAGGGCCACCACCTCCATGCCCACCCCGCCCCTCGCCGGAGGCACCACCGGCCCCGCCGCCCTGCGCCCCCTCATCGACACCGTGCTCACCGCGCTCCACGACGGCGCCCGCCGACGCGACGGCCCCCTCCCCGCCGGCGGCCCCGACACCGTCACCCCCCGCCTGCGCACCGCCCTCCACCCCGTCATCCCGGACCACGGCACCGGCGCCCACCACGCACTCGCCACCCTCATCGGCGCCCTCACACAGGGCGCCGCAGACCCCGCCGACCCCCTCTGCGCGGCCCACCTCCACACCCCGCCGCTCGCCCTCGCCGCAGCGGCCGACCTCGCCGCCTCCGCCCTCAACCCCTCCATGGACTCCTGGGACCAGGCCCCCGCCGCCTCCGCCCTCGAAGCCGACCTCACCACCGCACTCGCCGCCGAGATCTACCCCCACAGCACCGCGCCCGACGCCCTCGTGACCACCGGCGGCACCGAAGCCAACCAACTCGCGCTGCTCCTCGCCCGCGAACGCCACGGCCCCGTCCGGACCATCCAGGGCGCCAACGCCCACCACAGCATCACCCGCGCCGCCTGGCTCCTCGGCCTCCCCGAACCCCTCACCATCCCCGCGCCCACCGGCGTCATGGACCTCACCGCCCTCGCCGACACCCTCGCCCGCCTCCACCGGCGGCCCGGCGCCCCCCTCCTGGTCACCGCCACCGCCGGCACCACCGACACCGGCCAGATCGACCCCCTCCCCGAGATCGCGGCCCTCTGCGCCGCCCACGGCGCCGAACTCCACATCGACGCCGCCTACGGCGGACCCCTCCTCTTCAGCCCCACCCACCGCAACAAGGTCCACGGCCTCGACCGCGCCCACAGCGTCACCCTCGACCTGCACAAACTCGGCTGGCAACCCGCCTCGGCAGGCATCCTCGCCGTCCCCGACCACCACCGACTCGACGCCCTCCACCACCACGCCCCCTACCTCAACGCCGACGACGACACCGAAGCCGGCCTCCCCGACCTCCTCGGCCGCTCCCTGCGCACCACCCGCCGCCCCGACGCACTCAAGATCGCCGTCACCCTCCAGGCCCTGGGCCGCACCGGACTGGCCGACCTCATCGACCGCACCTGCGCCGCCGCCCACCAACTGGCCGACCTCATCACCAAATCGCCCACCCTCGACCTCTACGACCACCCCACCATCTCCACCGTCCTCTTCCGCCCCACCGACATGGACGACCACACCGTCGCCACCATCCGCCGCACCCTCCTCACCCGCGGCCACGCCGTACTCGGCCGCACCCGCACCCGCGGCCGCCTCTGGTTCAAAGCCACCCTCCTCAACCCCCACACCACCCCCGACGACCTGCAGGAACTCCTCGACCTCGTCACCCACCTCGCCACAGAGATCACGGAAGGCAGCACCCCCCGATGACAGCCCGGCCACCCCGACCCGACCGGCCCACCCCCGAGACCGATCAGCCCCACGACCTCGTCGGCATCGGCATCGGCCCCTTCAACCTCTCCCTCGCCGCCCTCGCCCACGGCATCCCCGGCAACCCCCGCCCCCTCGCCGCCACCTTCTACGAACAACGCCCCGCCTTCCACTGGCACCCCGGCCTCCTCATCGACGGCGCCAGCCTCCAAGTCCCCTTCCTCGCCGACCTCGTCACCCTCGCCGACCCCACCAGCCCCTGGACCTTCCTCAACTACCTACGCACCCGCGACCGCCTCTTCCCCTTCTACTTCGCGGAGCGCTTCCACATCCAACGCGCCGAATACGACGCCTACTGCCGCTGGGTCACCGAACAGCTCCCCGGCCTCCACTTCGGCCACCAGGTCGACGCCATCCGCTGGAACCCCGAACGCGCCTTCTTCGAAGTCGACTTCACCCAGCTCGACGCCCGCGGCGAAGCCGAGGCACTCGGCCGCGCCCACACCCGCAACATCGCCCTCGGCGTCGGCACCGAACCCCACATCCCCGAACCCCTCAAACCCCTCGCGGAAGCCGGATCCGTCCCCGTCATCCACTCCGCCGACTACCTCCACCACCGCGAACGACTCCTCGCCGCCGAACACATCACGGTCATCGGCTCCGGCCAGTCCGGCGCCGAGATCTTCCTCGACCTACTGCGCGCCCGCCCCGCCGGCCACGAAAAACTCCACTGGCTCGCCCGCACCCCCGCCTTCGCACCCATGGAGTACTCCAAACTCGGCCTCGAACACTTCACCCCCGACTACACCCGCTACTTCCACGCACTCCCCGAACCCGTCCGCGACGAGCTCGTCCCCGACCAGTGGCAGCTCCACAAGGGCATCGACCACGACACCATCACCGCCATCCACGAGGAGCTCTACCGCCGCACCCTCCACGGCGGCTGGCCCGACGCCACCCTCACCCCAGGCGTCCACGTACGCACCGCGGGGCGCGTCGCCACCACCCGCGTCGAACTCCACCTCGAACACACCCAGCAAGGCACCCGCTCCCGCCTCACCACCGACGCCGTCGTCCTCGCCACCGGCTACCGCGAACGCCCCCTCGACCAGATGCTCGACGGCCTCCGCACCCACCTGCGCCGCGACAGCTCCGGCCGCCCCCGCATCGACGAGCAGTTCCGCCTCGACCTCGACCCCGCCATCACCGGCAACATCTACGTACAGAACGCCGAACGCCACACCCACGGCGTCGGCGCCCCCGACCTCGGCCTCGCCGCCTGGCGCAGCGCCACCATCCTCAACAACCTCACCGGCACCACCGCCTACCACCTGCCGCAACGCACCGCCTTCACCACGTTCGGCCTCACCCCCCACACGTCGAACATCCCCACCCAGGCCCCCACCCTCACCCCCCTCGTCCAGAGCAACTGACACCCCGCCCCACCTCAGCGCACAGAGAAGCGGCCGCCCCCACCCCGAAAGGAAAGGAGACGGCCGCCCCATTACGGACTCAGAACACCGGCGTACCGTCCCGCGTCAGCCGCCAGTCCACCGAAGCGAACTGCGCACCGTCCACCGAACCCTTCGCCTGCACCCACGCGATGATCGTGTTCCGGATCTCCTCCGAATTGGCCCACAACTGCTTCGCGGCCGGCACATGCGGGAAGTTGCCCCCACCACTGGCCCGGTAGTTGTTCACCGCCAGCACGAACTGCGCCGCCGGATCAATCGCCTTGCCCTCGAACGAGAGACCGACAATCCGCGAACCGTTCGGCTTCGCGATGTCGATGTCATACGTCAGACCCGACACCGCGTCATAGTTGTAATCCGGAGTGTTGTCCGCGTTCGTCAGCTTCGCCGTGTCCACCGGAGCACCGGCCGCCGTCTGCACGTAGTACCGCGCCGAGAACTCCAGATAGTCCTTGATCTGCGCACCCGTCACCAACCGCGCCTCAAGCGTGTTCTCGAACGGATACAGACCCGCCGCGTCCTTGATCGTCACATCACCGGCCGGGATCTGCGCCGTACGCGAGAAGCACGACGCCTGCGACAGCACCGGAAGCGCCGCGTACTCGCCACCCGCCAGCGCCGCCTTCACCGTCTCCGCCTGCACCACATTGATCAGGTCGATGATCGGCTCGTCCTTCCACGCCGCCTCCGCCGTGGTCATCGCCGCCGTCGACGTACCGATCACCTGGTTGACGTACGCCACAACCTTCTTGTGCTCGTCCGCCAGCAGCCGCGTGATCCGCCGGTCCTCCACCGCCGTGTTGGAGTTCAGCACCTGCGAACCGGCCTTCTCGACCACCCAGCGACCCTTCTCCCACACCAGGTCGAAGTCGAACAGCGTCAGCCGCTGCCCCCACTTCAGCGGCTCCGAAAGAACGACCTTCTTGCCGGTCTCCTTGTTCTCCACGAAGTACTCGGGGATCTCCAGATGCGCGTGGCCCACCAGGATCGCGTCGATCCCCGGCACCTGCTCCGCCACCAGACCCGCCGCGTTCTCCACGTACGGAATCTGATCCCCGTACGACGACGTCCCGCTGTTCCCCGAGTGCGCCGACACGATCACCACATCCGCACCCATCGACCGAAGCCGCGGCACGAACTTCGCCGCCTGCTCCTCAAGACCCGGGAACACCATCTTGCCGCCGACGTTCACCTTGTCCCAGATCGCGATACCCGGATTCGTCAGCCCCAGGATCGCCACCTTCACATCCCGGCCGTGCGGCGTCCGCAGCTTCTTGATCACATACGGCGCGAACGCCGGCTTCAGCGTCTTCGCGTCCAGCGCGTTCGCACCCAGCAGCGGGAAATCACACTGCTCCTCGAACTTGCGCAGCACCGGAATCCCGTAGTTGAACTCGTGGTTGCCCAGCGCCGCCGCGTCGTAGCCGATCACGTTCATCGCCTGCGCCATCGGATGCACCGGACCGCGCTTGGCCGTGATCGGATCGATCTTCGCGTAGTAGTACGACAGCTGCGTCCCCTGGATCGTGTCACCCGCATCGATCATCAGGGTGTTGTGGCGGCCCTTCTCCCGGCGCACCTGCTCCACCAGCGTCGAGATCTTCGCCAGACCGACGTCGTTGTGATCCTTGTCGTCGAACTCCTTGTCCGTGAAGTAGTCCCAGTTGAAGACATTGCCGTGCAGATCCGTCGTACCCATCACGGTGAACGAGTACCGCTTCTGCGGACGCCCGTGGTCGTGCCCGTGCCCATGCCCGCGACCGTGTGCCCCGGCCGGAACCGCGGCACCGCCCACGATCGCGGCACCGGCGCCGGCCGCGGCCGACGTACCCAGGAACGTCCTTCGGTTCAGCGGCATCTCGTCTCCCACATCTCAGTTCTGTCCGTACTCGGTGCTCTCGTGCACAACGCGCGTAGATCCCGCACACGCGCGGACAACGCGCGTAGATAATCACCCACGCACCGCACCCGGCAACACCCCTCGCAGGTTTCGTTTCGATGACCACCAGCTGTCGTACCCGAGTGCGAGAGTGGGCCCATGACCGACACCCCGTACTCCTACGGCACCCCCGACCACCCCCGCCTCGCCGTCCGAGGCGAAGCCCGCCTCGAATTCGACCCCGAGACCGCGCGCGTCGGCATCACCGTCAGCGCCCGCGGCCGCGACCGCCGCGCCGCCCTCGACGACCTCACCCAGCGCAACACCACCGTCCTCGAACTCGCCCGCACCTACGGGCCGGCCGTCGAGAAACTCGAAACCGGCGCCTTCTCCATCACCCCCGAACTCACCCAACGCGGCCGCGACGAGAAGATCCGCGCCTACCACGGACGCGTGCACATCACGGCCGTACTCAATGACTTCACCGCACTCGGTGAATTCACCACCCGCATCGCGGACCTCGACATGACCCGCATCGACGGCCCCTGGTGGAACCTGCGCCCCGACTCGCCCGCCCACGGCGAAGCCCGCCGCCAAGCCGTACGCGAAGCCGTCAAGCGCGCCCGCGAGTACGCCGACGCCGTCGGCGCCGGACTCGCGGCCCTCGTCGAACTCGCCGACCTCGGCGCCGAGAACACCGCCCCACCCATGCCGGCCGCTCCCGGCGGTTACGGCTTCACCCGCGGATACGGCGGCGCCCCCGCCGAAGCCGCCCCCGCACTCGACCTCGAACCACAACGCCAGACGGTCTACGCACAGGTGAACGCCCGCTTCATCATGACCCCGCCGAACCTCTGACCGGAATGCTCATCCGAGCACCCCGCCGCACAATTCAACACTTGTCAAAAGGCCTTCACCCAAAGGATGTTGGGCAGTCATCCGGAGCCAATTCACTACCCGTAGGTAAGGTCTAGGCTCAAACCATGCGCCGAGCAAAAATCGTTTGCACCCTAGGACCCGCCACCGACACATATGACCAGATCAAGGCCCTGGTCGCTGCGGGAATGGACATCGCCCGTCTCAACCTCAGCCACGGCACCTACGCCGAACACGAAGAGCGATACCACCGAGTACGCAAAGCATCCGACGAAGCCGGACGCAGCGTCGGAATCCTCGCGGACCTTCAAGGCCCGAAGATCCGCCTGGGACGCTTCCGTGAAGGCCCCGTACTCCTTGAACGCGGCGACGACTTCACCATCACCGTCGAGCCCATGGAGGGCGACCGCCACACCTGCGGCACCACCTACGACGGCCTCAACACCGACGTCGCTCCCGGCGAGCGCATCCTCATCGACGACGGCCGGGTCACCCTCGAAGTGACCGCCGTCGACGGCCCCCGCGTCCACACCACCGTCATCGAAGGAGGCATGGTCTCCGACCACAAGGGACTCAACCTCCCCGGAGTCGCCGTCTCCGTCCCCGCCCTCTCCGAGAAGGACATCGACGACCTCCGCTGGGCCCTGCGCACCGGCGCGGACATCATCGCCCTCTCCTTCGTGCGCAGCGGACGCGACATCGAACCCGTCCACCGCATCATGGACGAGGAAGGCCGGCGCCTGCCCGTCATCGCCAAGGTCGAGAAGCCCCAGGCCGTCGAGAACATCGACGACATCGTCGCCGCCTTCGACGGCATCATGGTCGCCCGCGGCGACCTCGGCGTCGAAATGCCGCTGGAGCAGGTGCCGATCGTCCAGAAGCGCGCGATCAAGCTCGCCAAGCGCAACGCCAAGCCGGTCATCGTCGCCACCCAGATGCTCGACTCGATGATCGACAACTCCCGCCCCACCCGCGCCGAGGCCTCCGACGTCGCCAACGCCGTCATCGACGGCACGGACGCCGTCATGCTCTCCGGCGAGACCAGCGTCGGCAAATACCCCATCGAGACGGTCCGCACGATGTCCCGCATCGTCGAAGCCGCCGAGGAGGACATTCTCGCCAAGGGCCTCCCGCCGCTCACCGACCGCAACAAGCCCCGCACCCAGGGCGGCGCGGTCGCCCGCGCGGCGGCGGAGATGGGTGACTTCCTCGGCGCGAAGTTCCTGGTGGCCTTCACCCAGAGCGGCGACACGGTCAAGCGCCTCTCCCGCTACCGCTCGCCCATCCCGCTCCTGGCCTTCACCCCGGACCCGGCCACCCGCTCCCAGCTGAACCTGACGTGGGGCGTGGAGACGTTCCTGGGCCCGCACGTGGAGTCGACGGACGCGATGGTCGCCCAGGTCGACGAGGAGCTGCTGAAGATCGGCCGCTGCCGGAAGGGCGACGTCGTGGTCATCACGGCCGGCTCGCCGCCCGGAGTCGCGGGCTCGACGAACCTGGTGCGGGTGCACCACATCGGCGAGGACGACAGCCCGAAGTAGCGGGCTCGCTCAGTATTTCGGCCCGACGTGAGCGTCCATGAGGGCGACGGACGCCCGTCGGGCTACGGAGATGTTTTTCCTGTTGGCGTGCTTCCATTCGACCCCGACCTGGTCGAGCGTGCTGGTGAAGAGGCCCAGAATGTCGGCGGACAGGTTGGTGAAGAAGTAGCGGGGGTACTCGTAGCGTCGTTGAACGCCGCCGACGAGGCGTGTGGTCCAGTTGGTGATTCGGCAGCCGTCCGAGTGGATGAGGCCTCGGATGAAGTCCCACGGGTGTTCATCCACGATGTCCTGCTGCCAGGCGGCGAGAGCGATTCTGCGATCGTGCTTCTTGCCGGCGCCGTGCTGGGGAAACAGGCAAGGCCAGTGCTTGCTGGAGCATGTGACGTACTGACATCCCGGACTCGACACGAGACAGACTTTGTTGGCCGGTCGCGCGATCTGTACGGCTTCGACGCAGGCTTGGATGAGGCCTGGCCAGGCGTCTGCGCATGCGATGCGCAGGCTGTACACGCCTCGTTTGGTCGCGCTGATACAGCCGTCGCCGAGGTAGAGGCCGAGCAGGTACGAATATGCGGCTGGGGCGTCGGGAGATCTGGGCGTATCGCCGCATCGAGGGCATTCGCGGCCGCGGTCGTATCCAAGCGGTTCTATTCGTGCGAGCCAGGAACGGATGGCAGCTCGGGAAATGCCGGTCTGCTTGCTTACGGAGTTCTGACTGAAGCCCTGATCGAGGAGAGCCAGCGCCTGCTTACGTGAGTCGAGGTCGTACACGTGGCCGAGCTTGAAGGGTTCTTTGCGCTCAAGGGGAGGAATGGCGCTGCAGTTACACGATCACGTGAATCCACGCCATTTATGTGCGGCCTTGGAATCCAAGGAAAAGTGCCCCAGGTGGGATTCGAACCCACACTGTCCGCTGTTTGAGAGCGGCCTCTCTAACCAGTTGGAGTACTGGGGCCTTAGAAAAGAAGGGTATCCCCTGCCCTGCGTAGTGCCACCATATCGTAGCTAGGTAGGCTCGTGGGAGCTGTACCTGCCCTGGAACAAGGAGCCCCCGTGACCACCCCCGAGTCGCCCCAGCCCGTCGCCGACGACGACAAGTCGCACGTCCCGCCGCTGACGACCCGCGTCGTCATCGCCGAGGACGAGGCGCTCATCCGCCTGGACCTCAAAGAGATGCTGGAGGAAGAGGGGTACTCGGTCGTCGGTGAGGCCGGGGACGGGCAGCAGGCTGTCGAGCTCGCCCGGGAGCACAAGCCCGACCTGGTCATCCTCGATGTGAAGATGCCGGTCCTCGACGGGATCTCGGCGGCCGAGAAGATCGCCGAGGAGTCCATCGCGCCGGTCCTGATGCTCACCGCGTTCTCGCAGCGCGACCTCGTGGAGCGGGCCCGGGACGCCGGGGCGATGGCGTACCTGGTGAAGCCGTTCAGCAAGAGCGACGTGGTGCCGGCCATCGAGATGGCGGTGTCGCGGTTCGCGGAGCTGAAGGCGCTGGAGGGCGAGGTCGCGGACCTGTCGCAGCGGCTGGAGACCCGGAAGCTGGTGGACCGGGCGAAGAGCATCCTGCAGACGGACTACGGGCTGTCCGAGCCCGCCGCGTTCCGCTGGATCCAGAAGACGTCGATGGACCGGCGGCTGTCGATGCAGCAGCTCGCCGAGGCGTTGATCGAGGACGCCGAGGAGAAGAAGAAGGCCGCGGAGTAGCTCCGTACACCTACGCAGAAGGCCCGCGCCCCGGACGGCTCAGTCCGGGGCGCGGGCCTTCTGCGTACGGGCTCAGTCCTCGCCGAGGTAGGCCTTGCGGACCGACTCGTCGTGGAGGAGGTCCGCGCCGGTGCCGGAGAGGACGATCTTGCCGACCTCCATGACGTGGCCCTGGTCGGCCAGCGAGAGCGCCGCCTGGGCGTTCTGCTCGACGAGCAGGATGGTGGTGCCCTGGGCCTTGAGCTCGACGATGGTCTCCATGATCTTCTGCATCATGATCGGGGAGAGGCCCATGGAGGGTTCGTCGAGCATCAGGAGCTTGGGCTGGCACATCAGGGCCCTGCCCATGGCGAGCATCTGCTGCTCGCCGCCCGAGAGGGTGCCGGCGGCCTGCTTGCGGCGTTCCCCGAGGATGGGGAAGAGGTCGTAGGCGCGCTGGATGTCCTTCTCGATGCCTGCCCTGTCGTTGCGGAGGTAGGCGCCGAGCTGGAGGTTCTCGGTGATCGTCAGCCGGGGGAAGATGTGGCGGCCCTCGGGGGAGTGGGCGAGGCCCAGGGCGACGATCTTGTGGGCGGGGATGCCCGTCAGCGGCTTGCCCTCGAACAGGATGCGGCCGCCGAGCGGCTTGAGCAGTCCGGAGAGGGTGCGCAGGGTGGTGGTCTTGCCCGCACCGTTGGTGCCGATCAGGGTGACGACCTGGCCGGCCTCGACGCTGAAGGAGATGCCCTTGACGGCTTCGATCTTGCCGTAGGCGACGCGGAGGTCCTCGACCTCTAGCAGTGCGGTCATCGGGTGTCCTCCTCCTCGGTGCTGGTGGTGTCGGTGGTGGGTGCGGTGGTGGCCGCGGGTGTCTTGGTGGCCACTGCCTCGGCGGCTTCGACCTCGGCGAGCTCTTCGGCGCCGGGGGCGCCTTCGAAGGGGGTGCCGAGATAGGCGGCGACGACGCGTTCGTCGCTCTGGACGACGTCGGAGGTGCCCTCGACGAGCTTTTCGCCCTGGACGAGGACGGTGACGCGGTCGCAGAGGTTGAAGATGAAGCGCATGTCGTGCTCGATGACGAGTACGGCGATGCCCTGGTCGCGGATGGCGAAGATGAGCTCTTCGGTGACGCGGGTTTCCTGCGGGTTCATGCCGGCGGTGGGCTCGTCCAGGAGGAGGAGTCCGGGGTCGCTGGCGAGTGCGCGGGCGATTTCCAGCTTGCGCTGGTCCCCGTAGGGGAGGTTGCGCGCGAGGTGGTCGGCCTTGTCCTGGAGGCCGATGAACTCCAGGAGTTCCATGGCCCGTTCCCGGCTGGCGTTCTCGGCCCTGGTGAATCCGGGGAGGCGCAGGAGGGCGGACCAGAGGCCTTCCTTGGTCCTGGTGTGGCGTCCGACGAGGACGTTCTCCAGGACGGTCATGTTGGCGAAGAGCCGGATGTTCTGGAAGGTGCGGGCGATGCCTGCCTGGGTGACGAGGTGGGGCTTGGGGGGCAGGACGGTGCCCTTGTAGCTGACCTTGCCCTCGGTGGGGACGTAGAGGCCGGTGAGGCAGTTGAAGAAGGTGGTCTTCCCGGCGCCGTTGGGGCCGATGAGGCCGACGATCTCGCCCGCGTTGACGGTGAGGTCGACGTTGTGGACGGCGGTGAGGCCGCCGAACCGCATGGTGACGCCGCTGGCGTCGAGCACGGGGGTGCCGGTGTTCGTGGTGGTGGTCATGGTGGTCACGCCCCCGCCTTGGCGATGCCCGCGTCGACGTCGTCGGATTTCCGGGGCTCCGGTACGTCGAGCTGGTCGGTCTCGTGGAATTCGAGCTGCTTCCGGCGGTCGGCGACCAGTCCTTCGGGGCGCAGGCGCATCAGGAGGATGAGTGCGACGCCGAAGAGGAAGAGCTGGTAGTCCTGCATGAACTGGAGCTTGGCCGGGATGAGGTAGAGCAGGGCCGCGCCGACCAGGGGTCCGCTGAGGGTTCCCATGCCGCCGAGGATGACGGCGGCGAGGAGGAACGCGGAGTTCGGCGGTACGGGGCCGGCGAACTGATACTGCTCGGGCGTCACCGTGTAGTTGACGTGTGACTGCACGGTGCCGGCGAGTCCGGCGAGGGTGGCGCCGAGGGCGAAGGCGAGCAGCTTGAGCCGGAAGGCGTTGATGCCCATGGCGGTGGCGGCGGTCTCGTCCTCGCGGATGGCGACCCAGGCGCGGCCGATGCGGGATTCCCCGGAGCGGCGGAAGACGAGGACGACGACGGCGGTGAACAGGAGCATCAGCAGGTAGTAGTTGGCGGACCTGCCGAGGGTGAAGCCGCCGATGTCGTGCTTGAGCCCGAAGTCGATTCCGAAGAGGTTGAGGTCGGGGATGCTCGGGATGCCCTGGGAGCCGTTGGTGAGGTCGGGTCCGCTGTTGCCGTTGAGGTTGTTCACGGTGAGGCGGAAGATTTCACCGAAGCCGAGCGTGACGATGGCGAGGTAGTCGCCGCGTAGTCGCAGGGTTGGGGCGCCGATGAGGACGCCGAAGACCAGTGAGGCTCCGGCGCCGGTGAGGATGGCGGCCCAGAAGGGGAATTCGACGCCGATGGCCGACATGGTGGAGCCGGAGACCAGGGCGGCGGCGTAGGCGCCGACGCCGAGGAAGGCGACGTAGCCGAGGTCGAGGAGGCCGGCGAGGCCGACGACGACGTTCAGGCCGAGCGCGACGGTCGCGAAGATGAGGATGTTGGCGCCGATGAGCGCGTATTCCTCTTTCTGCTGCGTGAAGGGGAAGCAGACGGCTGCGACGAGTGCGGCGGTGAGGGTGATGTTGCGGTGCTTCGAGGTCAGCGCGGTGATGCGGGAGATGAGTCCGGCGCGGTTCAGCGCGGTGAAGGCGAAGGCGGCGGTGATGAGGAAGCCGATGAAGAGTTCGGTGTAGTCGGTGTCGATGCCGTAGGCGAAGATGAAGAGGCCGATGCCGAAGGCTATGACGATGGTGAGGATCTCGGCCCAGGCGGGCAGGGGTGCCGCGCGGCGGGCGGAGGGTGCGGCGAGGCCGTTGCGGAAGCGCTGCCAGCCGGAGCCCGCGTTCCCGGTGTCGGGGAGGGGCTGGTCGGCGGGGAGCCCGTGGGCGGCGATGACGGCGAGGAGTGAGCCGATGCCGCTGACCCAGGCGCCGGGTTCGAGGTTGACGACGCCGCCGAGGTCGTAGGTGATGGCGCCGATGGTGTAGGCGGTGGTGCCGAAGGTCCCGAGTGCCAGGAGGCGTACGGGGCTGTTGGTGCCGCCGGGGGTGAGCCAGCCGAGGCCGCGGATGCCGTACCCGGAGAGGGTGAGGAGCAGGGTGAGTGCGGCGCCGATGAGGGTGAGGACCTGGAGGCCGCCGGGGTAGCCGGTGACGGTGAGGTCGCCGGGGAACTGGTCGGTCCAGGTCCAGGCGAGGAAGGTGCCGACGAGGGCGACGGCGGCGCCTGCCGTGGTCGCGATGCGGGCCGCGGAGGCGGGCATCGGGATCGGGGCGGCGGCGGGGGGCGTGGTGGTGTTGGTGGTCATCCGTATCACGCCCGATCCGCGACGCGTTCGCCGAGCAGGCCCTGGGGGCGGAGCAGCAGGACGATGATGAGGAGGACGAAGGCCCATACGTCCTTCCAGGCGCCGCCGCCGAAGAGTTCCATGCCGGGGACGTCGCTCATGTAGCCGGTGGCGAGTGATTCGGCGATGCCGAGTACGACGCCGCCGAGCATGGCGCCGTAGATGTTGCCGATTCCGCCGAGCACGGCCGCGGTGAAGGCTTTGAGGCCCATGATGAAGCCCATTTTGAAGCCGATCTGGCCGCTCTTGAGCCCGTAGGCGACGGCGGCGACGGCTGCGAACGCGGCACCGATGGCGAAGGCCATGACGATGATGCGGTCGGTGTTGATGCCCATGAGCTTGGCGGTGTCGGGGTCCTGGCTGGTGGCCTGCATGCCCCGGCCGGCGCGGGTCTTGGAGACGAAGAGGCCGAGGGCGATCATGCAGACGGGTGCGCTGATCAGGACGAAGAGGTCGCCGCGCTGGATGTGGGCGCCGAAGATGTCGAGGGCGTCACCCTTGAACTGGGGGAAGGAGCGGTCCTTCTTGGCGTCCGGGTACCACTTCCAGATGGCCTGCTGGAGGGCGAGGGAGAGGCCGATGGCGGTGATGAGCGGGGCCAGCCGCGGTGCGTTGCGCAGGGGCCGGTAGGCGAAGCGTTCGGCGGCTGCGCTGATGGCGACGGAGCAGACGACGCCGCCGATGATCATGAGGGGGATGATTGCGAGGAGGTTGGAACCGGCCGGCATCCAGAGGTAGACGGTGAGGGCCCCGAAGCCTCCGATCATGAAGATCTCGCCGTGGGCGAAGTTGATGAGCTGGATGATTCCGTAGACCATCGTGTATCCGATCGCGATGAGTCCGTACATCGCGCCGAGGATGAGTCCATTGGCCAGCTGTTGCGGCAGTTCGTGCACCGCAGGGCCTCCGTGGAGTGGTTCGGATATGGCACCGCGCGGGAGCGCTCTTGGCGCTCCCGCGCGGTCTGGTGTCAGTCAGTGGTGACCGGGGAGCTGGTTACGGCTTGTAGGCCTCGCTGAGCTTGGAGGCCCACTTGCCGCCGTCGACCTGGTAGGCGGTCATCATGGTGTTGGTGGTGTCGCCGAACTCGTCGAAGGAGACGGGGCCGGTGACGCCGTCGAACTTGACCTTGCTCATGGCGTCGAGGACCTTGGCGCGCGGGTCGTCGGGGAGCTTGCCGTCGTTCTCGGCGACGACGAGCTTGACGGCCTCGATGATCGACCAGGTGGCGTCGTAGGTGCCGCCGCCGTAGGCCTCGTAGGCGTCCTTGTATCCGGCCGTCTTGTAGTCCGCGATGAAGGTCTTGGCGGAGTCGAGCTCCTCGACGGGCTTGCCGACGGAGGTGGCGATGTCGCCCTGGGCCTTCTTGTTGAGCTTGATGAAGTCGGCGCTGTAGAGGCCGTCGCCGCCCATGAGGGGGATCTTGACGCTGTCCTTGAGCTGCTGGCTCAGGGGCGCGCCGGCGGGGTACTCACCGCCGTAGTAGACGGCCTTGGCGCCGGACTTCTTGACCTTGGTGACGACGGCGTTGAAGTCGCGGTCGTCGGGGTTGATGTGGTCGGCGCCGGAGATCTTGCCGCCGAGGCCGGTGAAGGTCGCCTTGAAGGAGGCTGCGAGACCGGCGCCGTAGGGCTTCTGGTCGTCGATGAGGTAGACCTGCTTGATCTTCGCGTTGTTGTAGAGGTACTTCGCGGCGAAGGCGCCCTGGATCTGGTCCGTGGTGGCGGTGCGGAAGTAGGTCTTGAAGGGGCGCTTCTTGTCGCCGGTCTTCCAGTTCTCGCCCTGGGTCAGTTCGGTGCCCGTGTTGGCGGGGGAGACCTGGGTGAGGCTGGCGTCGTTGAGCGGCTTCTGCATCGACTGCGAGACGCCGGAGTTCAGGGGGCCGACGACGCCGAGGACGGTGTCGTCGTCGATGAACTTCTGGGCGTTCTGCTGGCCGACGGAGGGCTGCGCCTGGTCGTCGAGGGGCTGGACGACGAACTTGATGCCGGGGACGGTCTTGTCCTTGTTCGCCGTCTTGGCGGCGAGGTCGGCGGAGTTCTTGATGCCGAGGCCGAGCGCGGACAGGTCACCGGTGATGGGTGCGTCGACGCCGATGACGACGGTCTGGGTGCCGCCGCTGTCGCTGCTCTTCTTGTCGTCGTCGCGCGACCCGCAGGCGGTGAGTGTCAGTGCTCCTGTGGTGAGCACTGTGGTGAGGATGAGCAAAGAACGGTGTCGCACGAAAAGTCCTTTCCCTGGCGCGGCCTCCTCTGCTTGAGGTGCCGTGTCGTTCGCCGGGCCGTACTGGTTGGTACAGGGCCGTGCCGCAGTCGCGCCCGGCGGCGCGGTGACTGGCGGTGACTCTAAGGGCAGGGGCGGGGGTCGGGGATGGGTCAGCCGAATGATGTGACTGTCTTGTTATGCCTTTGAGGAAGGCTTGAGGTGGCTGTGGGGACATGTACGGCTTTTTACTGGAGCGCGAAGTGACCGCATTCTGAGAACGCGCAGCTCTGCTAAGGGGCTTGAAGCGATCTTGCTGCTGTCGCGTGGTGGGGGCGCGGGAGGCCGCGTGAGCGCGCGCGGAAGTGCCCGGTGCCTGCGGGGCCGGGTGGCCCGGGGTGTGCCGGGGAGGGTTCACATTGCGCAGATGTTACGCAGTGTTACGTCGGGGGCGGTGTGGTCGACGCGGGGTGGCGGGTACGCGGGCGGGCGTGGCTGCTGAGTGGGCCATAGAACGAGGCTCGGGGTCAAGGGTGTTGGGCGGTGCGGGTGGGCAAGTTCGTTGTGCGGGGCGGTGATTGTGGGTGGATATGGCGCTGCCCGGCCGGTTTGCGGTCCGGCCGGGCAGTGGGGGTGCGGGGGTGCCGGGCGGTCAGGCGGTCTCGTTCTTGGGCACGTCGCGCAGGAGGCAGGTGAGGCGGGCGGTGCAGACGCGCTTGTCGTGTTCGTCGGTGATGACGATCTCGTAGGTGGTGGTGGTGCGGCCCCGGTGTACGGGGGTGGCGACGCCGGTGACGAGGCCGCTGCGTACCCCTCGGTGATGGGTGCAGTTCAGGTCGACGCCGACGGCGACCTTGGTGGCGCCGCCGTGGAGCATGGCGCCGACGGAGCCGAGGGTCTCGGCGAGGACGGCTGAGGCGCCGCCGTGCAGGAGTCCGTAGGGCTGGGTGTTGCCCTCGACGGGCATGGTGCCGACGACGCGGTCGGCGGCGGCCTCGGTGATCCGGACGCCCATGCGTTCGCCGAGGTGTCCGGCGGAGAAGAGGGCCGGCAGGTCGACGCCGAGGGCGGCGTACTCGTCGATGATCTCCTGGGGGAACTTGGGTGCGGTGTGCTCGCCCATGGGTCCGGCTCCGTCTCTCTGCGGTGGTGCGCTGTGGCGTGTGGTGTCCGTTGTTCTTATCAGACGGCTGAGCGGGCGCTTAGGTTTTGTCGCCGGGATCACGCCCGGCCCGGGTGTCAGCGGACGTTCTCGAAGCGGATCACGACGGATTTGCTGGCGGGGGTGTTACTGGTGTCGGCGGTGGAGCCGAGGGGGACCAGGACGTTGGTCTCGGGGTAGTAGGCGGCTGCGCAGCCCCGGGCGGTGGGGTAGCGGACGACGCGGAAGCCGGGGGCGCGCCGCTCGGTTCCGTCCTTCCATTCGCTGACGAGGTCGGCGTAGGCCCCGTCGGCGAGGCCGAGGGCGGTGGCGTCGTCGGGGTTGACGAGGACGACGCGGCGGCCGCCCTTGATGCCCCGGTAGCGGTCGTCGAGGCCGTAGATGGTGGTGTTGTACTGGTCGTGGGAGCGCAGGGTCTGCAACAGCAGGCGCCCTTCGGGGAGTTCGGGGAACTCGACGGGGGCGGCGGTGAAGTTGGCCCGGCCGGTGGCGGTGGGGAAGCGGCGGGAGTCGCGGGGGCCGTGCGGGAGGGCGAATCCGCCGGGGTGGGCGACGCGTTGGTTGAAGTTGTCGAAGCCGGGGACGACGCGGGAGATGCGGTCGCGGATCGTGCCGTAGTCCTTCTCGAACTCCTCCCACGGTGTGGTGGAGGCGGGTCCGAGCACGGCGCGGGCGAGGCGGGCGACGATGGCGGGTTCGGAGAGCAGGTGGGGGCTTGCGGGGGTGAGGTTGCCGCGCGAGGCGTGGACCATGCTCATGGAGTCCTCGACGGTGACGAACTGCTTGCCGCCGGCCTGGACGTCCTTGTCGGTGCGGCCCAGGGTGGGCAGGATGAGGGCGCGGGTGCCGGTGACGGCGTGGGAGCGGTTGACCTTGGTGGAGACGTGGACGGTGAGGCGGGCCCGGCGCATGGCGGCCTCGGTGACGTCGGTGTCGGGGGTGGCTGCGACGAAGTTGCCGCCCATGGCGAAGAAGACCTTGGCGTCGCCGTCGCGCAGGGCCTGGATGGAGCGGACCACGTCGTAGCCGTGGTGGCGCGGTGAGGTGATGCCGAACTCCTGGTCGAGGGCGTCGAGGAATTCGGGTGCGGGCCGTTCGAAGATGCCCATGGTGCGGTCGCCCTGGACGTTGGAGTGGCCGCGGACGGGGCAGACGCCGGAGCCGGTGCGGCCGATGTTGCCGCGCAGGAGCAGGAAGTTGACGACTTCGCGGATGGTCGGCACGGAGTGCTTGTGCTGGGTGAGGCCCATGGCCCAGCACACGATGGTGCGCCTGGAGGCGAGGACCATCGTCAGGGCCTCTTCGATGGCGGCGCGCTCCAGGCCGGTGGCGGCGAGGGTCTCGTCCCAGTCGGCCTCGGCGGCCGCTTCGGCGAACGCCTCGTAGCCGTGGGTGTGTTCCGCGACGAAGGCCTCGTCGACGGCGCCCTCGGTCTGCAGGATCAGCTTGTTGAGGAGCCGGAAGAGGGCCTGGTCGCCGCCGATGCGGATCTGGAGGAACAGGTCGTTGAGGGCGGTGCCCTTGATCATGCCGAGCGGGGTCTGCGGGTTCTTGAACCGTTCGAGGCCGGCCTCGGGCAGCGGGTTCACGGAGATGATCTTCGCGCCGGCGGACTTGGCCTTCTCCAGGGCGGAGAGCATCCGGGGGTGGTTGGTGCCGGGGTTCTGTCCGGCGACGATGATCAGGTCGGCGTGGTGCAGGTCCTCCAGGGACACCGAGCCCTTGCCGACGCCGATGGTCTCCGTCAGCGCCGAGCCGGAGGACTCGTGGCACATGTTGGAGCAGTCGGGCAGGTTGTTGGTGCCGAATTCGCGAGCGAACAGCTGGAGCAGGAACGCGGCCTCGTTGCTGGTGCGCCCGGAGGTGTAGAAGAGGGCCTCGTCGGGGGAGCCGAGCGCGCCGAGCTCCTCGGCGATGATGGCGAAGGCGCGCTCCCAGGTCACGGCCTGGTACCGGTCGGCGCCCTCGGGCAGGTACACGGGCTGCGTGATGCGTCCCTGCTGGCCGAGCCAGTAGCCGCTGCGGGTGGCGAGGTCGGCGACGGGGTGGGCGGCGAAGAAGTCCGGGGTGACGCGGCGCAGCGTCGCCTCCTCCGCGACGGCCTTGGCGCCGTTCTCGCAGAATTCGGCGGTGTGCCGCTTGTCGCCCTCGGGCCAGGCGCATCCGGGGCAGTCGAAGCCGTCCTTCTGGTTGACCTTGAGGAGGGTCTGCGCGGTGCGGCGCACCCCCATCTGCTGCTGGGCCATGCGCAGGCTGTGGGCGACGGCGGGCAGCCCGGCGGCCGCGTGCTGGGCCGGTTCGACCTGCGGCGCGTCCTGGACCGGGTCTCCTGCGGGCGGCTTGCTGGCCATCGTCTTTCCCCTTTGAGCCGGCTGCGGACCGGCTGGGGTCCGCTGTGCGTGTTTCCTTCTCTCCCGATCCTGGCACGCGGCGCGCCGCAGCGGCCCGCCGAGCGGTCCGGGGGCGGCCGCGGACCGCGGCCGGTCCGGATTGTCAGTGGTACGTGGCAGGATCGGGGGCGTGGCTGAGACGGCATCGAAGAAGACGGCAGACAACCGACCGCGCCTGCTCCTGATGGACGGGCACTCCCTGGCGTACCGGGCGTTCTTTGCGCTGCCTGCGGAGAATTTCACGACCGGGGCGGGGCAGCCGACGAACGCGGTGTACGGCTTCGCGTCGATGCTGGCGAACACGCTGCGTGACGAGGCGCCGACGCATTTCGCCGTGGCGTTCGACGTGTCCCGCAAGACCTGGCGCTCGGAGGAGTTCCCCGAGTACAAGGCGAACCGGTCGAAGACCCCGGACGAGTTCAAAGGCCAGGTCGAGCTGATCGGGGAGCTGCTCGACGCGATGCACGCCGACCGTTTCGCGATCGACGGTTTCGAGGCGGACGACGTGATCGCCACGCTGGCCACCCAGGCCGAGGCGGCCGGGTTCGAGGTGCTGATCGTCACCGGTGACCGGGATTCCTTCCAGCTGATCACGGACAACGTGACGGTGCTGTACCCGACCAAGGGTGTCTCCGAGCTGACCCGCTTCACCCCGGCGAAGGTCGAGGAGAAGTACGGGCTCACCCCGCAGCAGTACCCGGATTTCGCGGCGCTGCGCGGTGACCCGTCGGACAACCTTCCGGGCATCCCCGGGGTCGGCGAGAAGACGGCCGCGAAGTGGATCAACCAGTTCGGTTCGTTCGACGAGCTGGTGGAGCGGGCCGAGGAGGTCAAGGGCAAGGCCGGGCAGAATTTCCGCGACCACCTGGACGCGGTGCGGCTGAACCGGCGGCTGACCGAGATGGTCCGCGACGTCGCGCTGCCGAAGACCCCCGTCGACCTCGAGCGCGCCCCGTACGACCGCACCGCGGTCACCGGAGTGCTCGACGTGCTGGAGATCCGCAACCCGAGCCTGCGCGAGCGGCTGCTGGCCGTGGACCCGGGCAAGGCGGAGGACGAGGCCCCGGCGCCGGCCGCGGGCATCGAGCTGGACGGCGCGGTGCTGGGCGCGGGCGAGGTCGCCCCCTGGCTGGCCGAGCACGGCGGGCAGCCGCTCGGCGTCTCCACGGCCGACACCTGGGCGCTCGGCAGCGGCACGGTCACCGAGATCGCGCTCGCCGCGGCCGGCGGGGCCGCCGCCTGGTTCGACCCCGCACAGCTCGACGAGGCCGACGAGCAGGCGTTCGCGGCCTGGGTCTCGGACGCCACCCGGCCGAAGGTCATGCACAACGCGAAGAGCGCCATGCGGGTCTTCCCGGAGCACGGCTGGCGGATCGAGGGCGTCTCGATGGACACCGCGCTCGCCGCGTACCTGGTCAAGCCCGGCCGGCGCTCCTTCGCGCTGGACGCCCTGGCGGTGGAGTACCTCGGGCGGGAGCTGGCCCCGGCGGCCGCCTCGGACGGGCAGCTCGCCTTCGGCGCGGACGACCGCGCGGAGGCCGACGCGCTGATGGCGCAGGCCCGTGCGGTCCTGGACCTCGGGGACGCGTTCACCACCCGGCTCAAGGAGGTCGGCGCCGCCGAGCTGCTCCACGACATGGAGCTGCCGACGTCCATCCTGCTGGCCCGCCTGGAGCGGCACGGCATCGCGGCGGACCGCTCCCATCTGGAGGGCATGGAGCAGCAGTTCGCGGGCGCCGTGCAGCAGGCGGTGAAGGAGGCGCACGCGGCGGTCGGCCGGGAGTTCAACCTCGGCTCGCCCAAGCAGCTCCAGGAAGTGCTGTTCGGCGAGCTGGGTCTGCCGAAGACGAAGAAGACGAAGACCGGTTTCACCACGGATGCCGACGCGCTGGCGTGGCTGGCCGCGCAGACGGAGCACGAGCTGCCCGTCATCATGCTGCGCCACCGCGAGCAGGCGAAGCTCCGGGTGACGGTCGAGGGCCTGGTCAAGACGATCGCGGCGGACGGCCGCATCCACACCACGTTCAACCAGACGGTGGCGGCGACCGGCCGGCTCTCCTCGACCGACCCCAACCTGCAGAACATCCCCGTCCGTACGGACGAGGGCCGGGCGATCCGCCGGGGCTTCGTCGTCGGCGAGGGCTTCGAGACGCTCATGACGGCGGACTACAGCCAGATCGAACTGCGGGTGATGGCCCACCTCTCCGAGGACGCTGGCCTGATCGAGGCGTTCACCTCCGGTGAGGACCTGCACACCACGGTCGCCTCACAGGTCTTCGGCGTCGAGAAGACCGCCGTCGACCCGGAGATGCGGCGCAAGATCAAGGCCATGAGCTACGGGCTGGCCTACGGTCTCTCCGCGTTCGGCCTCTCCCAGCAGCTGAACATCGAGGCGGGCGAGGCCCGCGGCCTGATGGACACCTACTTCGAGCGCTTCGGCGGGGTCCGTGACTATCTGCACCGGGTGGTCGAGGAGGCCCGAGCCACCGGTTACACGGAGACGGTCTTCGGCCGCCGCCGCTACCTGCCCGACCTGAACAGCGACAACCGCCAGCGCAGGGAGACGGCCGAGCGGATGGCGCTCAACGCCCCGATCCAGGGCACGGCGGCGGACATCGTGAAGGTCGCGATGCTCCAGGTCGACCGGGCGCTCACCGAGGCGGAGCTGACGTCCCGGATGCTCCTCCAGGTGCATGACGAAATCGTGCTGGAGATCGCCGCGGGCGAGCGGGAGCAGGTGGAGAGCATCCTGCGCCACGAGATGTCGACCGCGGTGCAGCTGCGCGCCCCGCTCGATGTGTCGGTCGGCGTCGGCACGGACTGGGAGTCCGCGGCGCACTGAAAGCCGGGGCCGTCGGGGCCCCCGGGCCGCGCGGGTCCTGCGCGTCCCCGGGCCCCGGCGGGCGCCGCCCTCAGCTGTCGGACGGGTTCGTGCTGCGGGCCCGTTCCGCAGCGGGCAGTGGCGGTGCGCCGGGTCCGCCGCGTCCCGGGAGCCGCATCCACACCCCGTAGAGCACCAGCCCCACCGCGAGTCCGGCGCCCGCGCCGAAGCACGCGGTCGGGATGATGTCGAGCGGGGTGTTGATGTGCCCGAAGTACGCGTACCAGCGCGCGCACCGGTGAGCGGTGCCCAGCAGCACGCACAGCCCGATGGCTCCGCCCGCGTACCACCGCGCCCGCCGCTCCAGCACCGGAACGGAGGCGGGCGCCGGCTGCGCGCCGGTGCGCCGCAGCGCGGAGAGCGTGAACCAGGCGAGCACGGTCAGCGCCAGGGCCGAAGTGCCGTACTGCACCAGCTGGAACACCGGGTATCCGCCCACGTCACGGCTGAGCACCGGCACCAGCCGCACCCCCCACCGGTCGTGGTGGGTGAACGCGTCCCAGACGACGTGCGTACCGGCCCCGATGACCGCCGACGCCACGAACCACGCACCGTCCCGGGCCCCCCGACGCCCCGGGGCGCGACGGGCTCCCCGTACCAGCGCGTACACCCGCCCCTGACGCTTCCGAGGCAGCAGCGCCACCAGTGGTTCGCGCAGCAGCAGCCACAGCCCGACGGCCGCCGCCGTGATCAGGACGTCCACCGTGAACACGCCCCACACCGCGTGCGTTACCTCCCCGAACTCCATGGCGCCGGGAACGGCGGTGTCCGCGTAGTACGTGAGGTCGGGGGCGAACGAACCGGCGACGAGAGCCGAGGCGACGAGCGGCCCGCGCCCTGTTCCGTCGCGGTGGAGCCCCGGCAGGACGGCCGCGGCATGGCTGAGAGTGAACGGCATGGTCGAAGTATGGGTGAGCCACCGTCACCGGGCCGCCGCCCCCTGTACACGTTGTGGCCCGGAACGTGAGAAACCGGTGAGAAGCGGTAAGGCCGCTGTGTTCGGGCGCCACAAGTTGCCGTAGGGTCGCCTGAGTCCAGGCGCAGGGGAGCGCGGACAGCCGACGACGGGGAGGGCCCACACGTTATGGCAGTGCAATTCGGTCGCCGACTGCGCAGAGGAGCGACCACCACTGCTGTGGCCGCCGCCGCCGTCGCGGCACTCTCCGCGTCGCAGGGCCCCGGTTCGCCCCTGATCGCGTCCGAGGACGACCAGCCCGCCGCCGGTGCGACGCCGTCGGACGACAACGCGGCCTCCGGCAACTCGCCCTACTTCACGGACCTCCCGCCGCTGAACACGCCGGACAAGCCCGGTACTTCCGTCGATCTGCCGGTGACCGGCAGCGCGGAATCGGGCATACCGGCCTCGATCCTGGCGGCGTACAAGAAGACCCAGCAGACCGTCGCGGGCACGGACGCCGCCTGCCGGCTGCCGTGGCAGCTCCTCGCCGCGATCGGGAAGGTCGAGTCCGGCCAGGCCCGCGGCGGCCGCGTCGACGCGCAGGGCACCACGCTCTCCCCGATCCTCGGCCCGGCCCTCAACGGCCAGGGCTTCGCCCTGATCAAGGACACCGACAACGGTGCCTACGACGGGGACTCGACGCACGACCGCGCGGTCGGCCCGATGCAGTTCATCCCGTCCACCTGGGAGACCTGGGGCCAGGACGGCAACGGCGACGGACGCAAGGACCCCAACAACATCTACGACGCGGCCCTGGCCGCCGGACGCTACCTCTGCGCCGGCTCCCGCGACCTGTCGCTCGCCGCGGACCTGGACCGGGCGGTCCTGAGCTACAACCACTCGGACGAGTACCTGCGTACCGTCCGCTCCTGGTTCGAGTACTACAAGCGCGGCACCCACGAGGTCCCGGACGGCAGCGGCGTCCTGCCCGCCGTCCTCGGCAGCGGCAACGACACCGTCCGGGACCCGGCCCCCGGCCGCGCCGGCACCACGCCCTCACCCGGCCCGTCGCCCACGCCGCACGGTTCGACGACTCCGAAGCCCCCTTCGAAGCCGAGCCCCGGCCCGTCGGACCCCGGCGGTCCGGCCGAGAAGCCGTCCTACCCGCCGCTGACGCCCGACCCCACGCCGTCCCAGGTCCTCGCCGGTGTGCGGAACGCGGGCACCGGCGAGCTGACCGCCACGGCGGGCGACGCGTTCGCCGAGCGGATCAAGGTGCGGGCGCGGAACGGCCTCGGCGGCCCGCTCGCCAAGGTGTCCGTGACCTTCGCCGTCACCGGTGACACCGACGCCGCCTTCACCGGCGGGAAGCGCACCGTCATCCTCACCACGGGCGCCGACGGCACGGTCACCGCACCCGTACTGAAGGCGGGCGAGAAGACGGGCGGGTTCACCGTGCGGGCGACGGCCACCGGCACCTCGCTGCCCGCCGTGAGCTACCCCGCGACGGTCACCGCCAGGCAGGCCGACACGATCGCCAGGACCGGCACCGAGAAGCTGACGGCCGAGACCGGCGCCACCTTCGACGACATCGCGTTCAAGGCGCTGTACAAGAAGGCGGCCGCCGACGGTGTCGCCGTCACCGCCACCATGATCACCGACGACGAGAAGCCGGTCGAGAACGACAAGGGCCCCTACTTCGAGGAGAAGGACGGCAAGCAGGTCCGCACTCTGACGGAGCTGAGCACCGACGCCGACGGGAAGCTCGTCCTCGCCAAGATCCACGCCGGTGACACCGCGGGCACGTACAAGCTGCGCCTCACCGCCGAGGGCGGCGCCACCGTCGTCATCGAGCTGACGGTCGAAGCGGCGACCGATGCCGGAACCGGCACCGGCGCCGGAACGGGCACCGAGACCGGCACCGGGACAGGCCCCGAGGCCGGCGCCTGACCTGACGTCCGTAACCGCAACAGCCCCCGCGCCGGGACCCGGCGCGGGGGCTGTTCGCCGTCGTGACGGGTGCCGGGCGTGAGGTGTCAGGGGCTCAGCAGTTCGGCCGAGACCGCCCAGAGGCGCCTGGCGTCGTCGGGGTCGAGTGCCCATTCCTTGACGCCGTGCGGGTGCTGCGCGAGTTCGGCGTCGTCCGGCACGGTGCGGGCCTCCTGCGCATCGTCGAGGTAGTGGCCTCCGGAGTGGGCGAACTCCGGGGCGACGGCCGCGACGACGGTGGTGGCGGCGCCCTGCCCGACCGACTTGTACGAGAACACACCGGCCGCCTCCGCCGCGTCGAGGGAGGCCTTCTGCCGCGCGGTGAAGTTGCGCTGCAGCCCCGTCGCGACACCGCCGGGGTTCACCGCGTTCGTGACGATGCCGTCCGATGCCCAGAGACGGGTCGCCTCGACGGCGAACAGGGAGTTCGCCGTCTTCGACTGGGCGTAGGCGATCTGCGGGTCATAGGCGCGACGCTCGAAGTGGAGGTCGTCGAAGTCGATGCCGGCACGCATGTGGGCCGTCGAACTGACCGAGACGATCCGTGCCCCGTCGCGGTCGGCGGCGCCCAGAACAAGGGCCTCGTGGAGGCCGGTGGCGAGGGCGAAATGGCCGAGGTGGTTGGTCGCGAACTGCAACTCCCAGCCCTCGCGGGTGCGTTCCAGGCCGCCGGTGACCACGCCCGCGTTGTTGACCAGCAGGTGAAGCGGGCCGCTCCACGTGTCGGTGAACCGCGTGACGGTACTCCGGTCGGCGAGGTCGAGGCGGACGACCCGGGGCCGGACGCCCCCGGCCGACTCGTGGATCGCCCCGGCGGCGGCGTCACCCGCGGCGGTGTTCCGGACGGCGAGCGTCACCTCCGCCCCGGCCGCCGTCAGCGCGCGGGCCGTCTCCTTCCCGAGCCCGGCGGAGCCTCCCGTCACGATCGCGCGGAGGCCGGTGAGGTCGACGCCCTCCAGTACCTCGTCCGCGGTGCTGGAAGCGGTGAAGCGGGTGGAGACCGGGGCGGGGCCGGGGCCGGGAGTGCTGGGGGAGCTGTGGGGGTGATGAGTCATGGCGCCGACTGTATGCCGCGGTCCTGCGGGCTCCGGAGGGCGATATCGCGGGGCCGGCCGTCTCCCCTTCCGGTCGCGGGGTACGCCGGGTGTTCTCATCTCGCGCCCCGGTTGCTACGGTGCCCCAGCCCTGACGCCCCATCAGTTCCGCGCCCCGGGAGGCCGAGTTTGCGTGCCCTAGTCGCCGCCGCCATCGGACTGGCCGCCGCCCTCGCCCTCGTGCTCACCATCAGCGCGGTGGGCGCACCACCCGGCGAGACCTCGCCCAAACCCCTGCTGACCACCGTCCCGGGCCCCAAGAACTAGCCGCCCGCACCCGCCGCACGAAGCCATCACCGCACCACGCCGTCCGCACCACGCAATGCAGAGGGAGGACACCCCATGCGCCGCCGAGCCAGCCTCGTACTCCTGGCCTTCGCCGTCTTCTTCGCCGCGCTGTCGCCGCTGCTGCGCTGGTACGCCTTCCCCCGGCTGGCGAAGATCCCGCCGAACCAGTACCAGGAGACGGTGCTGGAGGCGAAGCCCGCGACCCTGCTCGACTACAGCACCCTCACGGCCAAGAAGGTCGACAAGATCACCATCGTGCAGACGCTCAAGGGTGACGTGGAGGCGTCCGAGAAGATCGAGCGCAGCGCCGGCCGTGACGTGGTCGTCTGGAACGCGCTCTCCTACGTTCAGGGTCCGGACGGCAAGATGGTGTCCAAGATCCCCGAGCGCTACATCTTCGACGCGCACAGCCAGGCCCCGGTGCACGCCACCGGCGAGATGGTCGACGGCGACCGGGTCAGCCGCGAGGGCATCGAGTACAAGTGGCCCTTCCTTACGGAGAAGCGCGACTACGAGTACTTCGACGCCCAGACCCGCACCAGCTCGCCCATTCACTACAAGGGCACCCAGAACTTCCGGGGCATGGAGGTCTACTACTTCGAGCAGACCATCCCGTGGACGAAGGTCCCGATGCCGAAGACGATGCCCATCAAGGGCATCACCCCCGAGCAGATCGCCAAGACCGGGATGACCCGCTGGTACACCACCAAGCGGATGTTCTGGGTCGACCCCGTCACCGGGGCGCCGGTCAACGGCGAGGAGATCCACAAGGAGGAGATGCGGAACGCGAAGGCGATGGGCATGCCCGAGGACACCGTCACCGTGTTCGCCGGGCACGTGAAGATGCGCGAGGACTACATCGCCTCGATCGTCGACCAGGTCAAGTCCCAGCGGGTGCTGGTCCTGCTGCTGACCTCGTACCTGCCCTGGGGCTTCCTCCTCCTCGGCGCGGCGCTCCTGGCCCTCTCGCTCTGGCTGGAGGCCCGCTCCCGGCGGCCGGGCGCACCGAGGCCGCACGCCGCACCGGAACCCGTCCCCGACCCGGAACCTACTCCCGCTTGAGCCGGGCCTTCGTGAACCGGGTCGCCTCCACCGTCGCCGGGTCCTCGGGCCACGGATGCTTCGGGTACCGGCCACGCAGCTCCGCGCGCACCGCCCGGTAGCCCTCCCGCCAGAACGAGGCCAGGTCGGCCGTCACCGCGGCCGGGCGCCCGGCCGGGGAGAGCAGGTGCACCAGGACCGGCACCCCGGCCACCCGAGGGGTCTCCTGGAGCCCGAACAGCTCCTGGAGCTTCACCGCCAGCACCGGCTGCGCCCCGCCGTACTCCACCCTGATCCGCGAACCGCTCGGCACCTCGATCCGCTCCGGCGCCAGCTCGTCCAGCCGGGCCGCCTCGCCGGTCGCCCACGGCAACAGCCTGCGCAGCGCCTGCCCGGCGTCGATCCCGGCCAGCGCCGAGCGGCGCCGGGCCCGCGACAGCTCGGGCTCCAGCCACTCCTGGGTACGGTCCAGCAGCGCCTCGTCCGACACGTCCGGCCAGGGCTCGCCCAGCTCCCGGTGCAGGAAGGCCAGCCGCTCCCGCAGCGCTCCGGTGTCCCGGGTCCAGCGCAGCAGGCCGAGCCCCTCCCGCCGCAGCCCCTCCACCAGGGCCTCGCGGACCAGGGCGGGATCGGGCTGCTTCAGCGGGCGCGCCGACAGCTCGACGGCGCCGAGGCGTTCCACCCGGCGGGCCACCACGT
Source organism: Streptomyces sp. 840.1 (assembly GCF_003751445.1). Lineage (NCBI taxonomy): Bacteria > Bacillati > Actinomycetota > Actinomycetes > Kitasatosporales > Streptomycetaceae > Streptomyces > Streptomyces sp. 840.1. Next base: position 4,687,491 of record NZ_RJUU01000001.1, read on the forward strand.
CGTGGCCGTCCCAGCGGACCTCCTCGCCCGCGAACCGCAGGTGCCCGGCGGCCAGGCGTGCCGTGTCCTCGTCGATGACGGCGGCGAGCCGGACCCGCGCCGACGCGGCGTGCGCCGGACGGTCGGCGACCGCGACGGCCAGCCAGGCGGCGCTGCGCAGCCGTGAGCCGTCCCGCAGCTCCGCGCCCGTGCCGGACACCATCAGGAACGCCCCCTCGCCGCGGGCCCGCGCCACCCGCTCCGGGAACGCGAGGGCCGCCACCAGGCCGACGGCGGCATCGTCCGGCCCCGGCCCGCCGCCGGCACCGTCCTCCCCGCCCTTCGCGTCCTTCGCGTCCTTCAGCGAGGACGACAGCCGCCGTACCTCCTGGCGCCAGCGGGCCGCGTAGGCGTCCTTGCCCTGGCGCGCGGTGCGCAACGCGGCCGCCAGGTCGTCCCCGTACTCCCGGGGAGGCTCCTCGCTCAGCAGCGCCACCACCTCGGCGGCCCGGCGCCCGCCGACCTCGGCCGCCCCGTCCAGCAGCGCCCTGGCCAGCCGTGGATGCAGCCCCAGCCGGGACATCCGGACGCCGCGCGCGGTCACCCGGCCGTCGGCGGCGACCGCGCCGATCGCCGTCAGCACTTCGTGGGCCGCGCCCATCGCACCGGCCGGCGGTGCGTCGAGCAGGGCGAGTCCCGTCGCGTCCGGATCGCCCCAGCAGGCCGCCTGGAGTGCGAACGCGGCGAGGTCGGCCACCTTGATCTCGGGGGAGGGGAAGCGGGCGAGCCGCCCGTCCTCCGCCTGTTCCCAGCAGCGGTACACCGCCCCGGGGGCCTCGCGGCCGGCCCGGCCCGCCCGCTGCCGGCCCGCCGCCTGCGAGGCCCGCACCGTCGTCAGGGCGCTCAGGCCCCGGGCGTGATCGGTGCGCGGCTCCCTGGCCAGCCCCGAGTCGACGACGGTCCGCACCCCGGGCACGGTCAGCGACGACTCCGCCACCGAGGTCGCGAGCACCACCCGGCGCCCCTCGGACGAACCGGCCAGCACCGCGTCCTGCACCGCCGCCGGCGCCCGCCCGTGCACCTGGAGCACCTCGGCCGCGACGCCGGACAGCTGCCCCGCCACCCGGCCGATCTCGCCCACCCCGGGCAGGAAACACAGCACATCGCCGTCCCGCTCGGCCAGCGCCCGCCGCACCACCGAGGCGACATGGCTCAGCAGCGCCGGGTCCACGCGCATCCCGTGCGGCGGCCGCACCGGCCTCGCCGGCGGCGCCCACACCACCTCCACCGGATGGGACACCCCCTGTGCCTCGACCACCGGGGCGTCCCCGAGCAGCCGGGCCCAGCCCTGCGCGTCCGTCGTCGCGGACGCGGCGACCAGCCGCAGATCGGGCCGGATCGCCTCCCGTACGTCCAGGAGGAACGCGGCCACGGTGTCGGCGTCCAGATGGCGTTCGTGGCACTCGTCGATGATCACCACGTCGATGCCGGACAGCTCCTGGTCGCGCTGGAGCCGCTGGAGCAGCACCCCGGTGGTGACCACCTCCACCACGGTGCGCGGGCCCGTCACCCGCTCCCCGCGCACGGTGAACCCGACCTGCTCGCCGGGCCGCTCACCGAGCAGCCAGGCCATCCGCCGTGCCGCCGCACGGGCCGCGATCCGCCGGGGTTCGGCCACCACGACCCGGCGCACCGGCCCGTCGCCGGTCAGCCCGGCCAGGACCAGCGGGACGAGAGTGGTCTTGCCGGTGCCGGGGGGTGCGCACAGCACGGCCGTGCCCCGGTCGTCGAGGGCCCGCCGCAGCGCGGGCACGGCGGTGCGGACGGGCAGCTGGTCCAGGGCGTCGGTGCGGATCACGTGCCCAGTCTCGTACGGCGTGGCGCCGCGCCCCGCACCGGCCGGTGGCTCAGTCGCGCTCGCAGACGAAGATCGCGGTCCCGGGGATCAGGCTGCCGCGCAGCGGCGACCAGCCGCCCCACTCCTGGCTGTTCCAGGCCGGCCACTCCGGTTCGACCAGGTCGACCAGGCGGAAGCCGCCCGCCACCACGTCCCGCACCCGGTCACCGACGGTCCGGTGGTGCTCGACGTAGACGGCTTCGCCGCGCTCGTCCTGCTCGACATAGGGGGTGCGGTCGAAGTAGGAGGCGGCCACCGACAGGCCCTCGGGCCCCGGCTCGTCCGGGAACGCCCAGCGGACCGGATGCGTGACCGAGAAGACCCAGCGGCCGCCGGGCCGCAGCACTCGGTGAACCTCGCGGAACACCTGGACCGGGTCGGCGACGAACGGCACCGCCCCGTAGGCGGAGCAGGCCAGGTCGAAGCTGCCGTCGCGGAAGGGCAGCACCCCGGCGTCCGCCTCGACCAGGGGGACGCCGCCGCCGATCCGCAGCGCGTGCTGGAGCTGGCGGTGCGAGAGGTCCAGGGCGACCGGGCGGGCGCCCTGGGCGGCCAGCCAGCGGGAGCACTGGGCCGCGCCCGCCCCGATCTCCAGGATGTCCAGACCCGCCAGGTCGTCCAGGGGGCCGAGGAGCCCGGCCTCCATCTCGTCGAGACCCTCCGGGCCCCAGACGAACCTGTCGTCGCCGAGGAAGGTCCCGTGCTCTATCTGGTACTCGTCGGCGTTGCTGTTCCACCAGCCGCGGCTGGCCCTGCTGCTCTCGGCCTCGCCGGCGCTGCGGCGCGTCACCTCGGGTTCGGTCCGGTCGGTCTCTTGGCTCATCGTGCCCGTCGCTGTAGTTTGCCTTCACCCCGTCGTACGCGGTACGTACCAAGGGGAGATCTGGGTGGCGCCAACCCGTGTGTCCCGGCCACCATCGGGGCCGATGTGGCCTCGGTGAACACGAGTTGTGCCGGGTATGGGGCCTTCCGCCCCTGGTGTGCGCCTTCGCGCATTGACCCTGCCCTGCTGCCCCCGTATGCTACAAGTTGCGCTGCGAGCCTGCGCGCCTCAGACCTAGCAGGCCGCGCTCGCATCTGTTGTATGTCCCCTCGGTTCACGAGGCGCCTCCCGCTCGCGGGATTCGGCGCTTCCCAGGCTGTCCGGCTTCTGCAGAGGCGATACGGGCTCACGGCGTAGCAGTAACTTCGACTCACTGTCCGTACCGGAGCCCTTTCCCACATGACGAGCAGCACCGAGACCACCGCCACCACTCCGCAGGTTGCGGTCAACGACATCGGCGACGCGGACGCGTTCCTCGCGGCCATCGACGAGACGATCAAGTACTTCAACGACGGCGACATCGTTGATGGTGTCATCGTCAAGGTTGACCGCGACGAGGTCCTCCTCGACATCGGTTACAAGACCGAAGGTGTCATCCCGAGCCGCGAGCTCTCGATCAAGCACGACGTCGACCCCAACGAGGTCGTCAAGGTCGGCGACGAGATCGAGGCCCTGGTTCTCCAGAAGGAGGACAAGGAAGGCCGCCTGATCCTCTCGAAGAAGCGCGCTCAGTACGAGCGTGCCTGGGGCACCATCGAGAAGATCAAGGAAGAAGACGGCATCGTCACCGGTACCGTCATCGAGGTCGTCAAGGGTGGTCTCATCCTCGACATCGGCCTCCGGGGCTTCCTGCCGGCGTCGCTCGTCGAGATGCGCCGCGTCCGCGACCTCCAGCCGTACGTGGGCAAGGAGCTCGAGGCCAAGATCATCGAGCTGGACAAGAACCGCAACAACGTGGTCCTGTCCCGCCGTGCCTGGCTCGAGCAGACCCAGTCCGAGGTTCGCCAGACGTTCCTCACGACCCTCCAGAAGGGTCAGGTCCGCTCCGGCGTCGTCTCCTCGATCGTCAACTTCGGTGCCTTCGTGGACCTGGGTGGCGTCGACGGTCTCGTGCACGTCTCCGAGCTGTCCTGGAAGCACATCGACCACCCCTCCGAGGTTGTCGAGGTCGGCCAGGAAGTCACCGTCGAGGTTCTCGACGTGGACATGGACCGCGAGCGCGTCTCCCTGTCGCTCAAGGCGACGCAGGAAGACCCGTGGCAGCAGTTCGCCCGGACGCACCAGATCGGGCAGGTTGTTCCCGGTAAGGTCACCAAGCTCGTTCCGTTCGGTGCGTTCGTGCGCGTCGACGAGGGCATCGAGGGCCTGGTCCACATCTCCGAGCTGGCCGAGCGCCACGTGGAGATCCCGGAGCAGGTCGTCCAGGTCAACGACGAGATCTTCGTCAAGGTCATCGACATCGACCTCGAGCGTCGTCGCATCAGCCTCTCGCTGAAGCAGGCCAACGAGTCCTTCGGTGGCGACCCGGCCTCGGTCGAGTTCGACCCGACGCTGTACGGCATGGCCGCGTCGTACGACGACCAGGGCAACTACATCTACCCCGAGGGCTTCGACCCCGAGACCAACGACTGGCTCGAGGGCTTCGAGTCTCAGCGCGAGGTCTGGGAGACCCAGTACGCCGAGGCGCAGACGCGCTTCGAGCAGCACCAGGCCCAGGTCATCAAGTCCCGCGAGGCCGACGAGGCCGCTGCTGCCGAGGGCGCTGCCGCCCCGGCCGGCGCGGCTCCGGCTGCCTCCGGCGGCAGCGGTGGCGGCGGCGGCGGTTCGTACTCCTCGGAGTCCGCGGACAACTCCGGCGCCCTGGCGTCGGACGAGGCCCTGGCTGCCCTGCGCGAGAAGCTGGCGGGCGGCCAGAGCTGACGCTCTGACCCTCCGGCCGGTCATCGGCTGCAGTAGATGAAAGTGAGGCCCGCTCCCCTCGGGGGGCGGGCCTCACTCATGTCCGCGACGGGTTCGCGGAGAGCCGGTCTACGGGGTGACGGGAATGTTGGTGAGGCCCTTGCCGCCGGTCACGGTGTTGCTGCCGTAGACAGTGGTGGTACAACTCCCGCTGTTGTTGGTGACGTTGATTGCGAGCTGCTTGTCGCCCGTCGAGCCGGACAGGTCCGAGGTGTTGTTCCGGAAGACGGTCCCGCAGCCCCAGCCGCTCTGCTGGGTGTGCGTCTCGTAGCCGTTGTTGGTCGTACGGGAGCCGTGGTTGCCCTCGATCAGCACGTCATTGCCCTTCACGTCGACCCAGGAGTCGTCGTAGTTGGCGCCGGTCAGCCCGCTGCCGTCGAAGGTGTTGCCGGTGATCCGCGCACCCGTGGTGCCCTCCTTGATGTCGACGTTCTCGCCGCCGACGTCCGGACCGATCGTGTTGTCCAGGATCTGGACCCGGTCGCTCCGGTCGGAGAGGTCGCCCGCCGTGCCCACGTAGACGCCCTCGCCCATGCCCCGGCCGTCGTGCCCGGTGTCGTAGATCCGTGAGTTCCTGATGACGCCGTCGCTGGAGGACTTGCGGAAGTGGACGCCCTCCATGTCCAGGTCGTGCACGGTCACCGAGTCGATGACGACGCCCTTGGCGCCGTCGGTCACGATGCCCTTCTGACCGCCGGAGACCGTCACGCCCTTCACGGTCCAGTACGAGGCGCCGTTGAGGTGCAGCCCGTAGCCGCCGCCGGCCGTGAGGACCGCGCCGGCGGAGCCGGTCAGGGTGATCCGTGCGGAGGCGGTGCCGGGGACGGTCGCCTTGAAGTTTCCGGTGTACGTGCCGTCCGCGAGCCGGATCGTGTCGCCGGGGCCCGCCGCGGTGAGGGCCGACTTGAGCTGGGCCGCGGTGCCCACCTCGATGACCGTCGCGGCTCCGGCGGTGGCGGCCGAGGCGAGGATCAGGCCACCGGTGGCGAGAGCGGTGCAGAGCAGGGCGGGGAGCAGCGTGCGGGTGCGCATGGGGGTGCCTTCCCGTCAGGAGTTCAGGGTTCTCGTACATGAATGTGGGGCGAGTTTCTGAACGTGCTGCCCAGTGACGGTAGGGACAGCGGGATGCCGTGTCAAGGTCTGGACCATTGCCGGACCGGTGGTGGGCGTGGTGAACAGAGAGAAACGTGCGGGATACACGAGTAACTGACGGCGCGTAACACGGCCTTGCCAGGATCCCGGCAACCCCAGGATCCGGACAGGAGCCGCTCCATGACCCAGACTTCGCACCACTCCTCGGTGACACCCGGCGACAGTCGCCGCACCTTTCTGCGCAACGTGGGGATCACCGGCGGTGCGGGCGCCATGTTCGCCACCATGGGGGCGCTCGGCCTCGCCCCCACGGCCCAGGCCGCGGGCCGTGAGCCCGCCTTCCGGGCCCCCAGCGAGGGGGACTTCTCGCTGACCGGCAGGGCCGCGGCCAAGGTGGTCGTCGTGGGCGGCGGCATCGCCGGCCTCGCCACCGCCTACGAGCTGGGCAAGGCGGGCTACGACGTGACGGTCCTGGAGGCCCGCGGCCGCACGGGCGGCCGGAACTTCACCGTGCGCGGCGGGGATTCCACCACCGACATCCACGGCAGCCGGCAGACGGCCCGGTTCAGCGACGGCCAGTACATGAACTGCGGGCCCGGCCGGATCCCGCAGTGGATGGTCACCCTCGACTACTGCCGCGAACTCGGTGTACCCATCGAGATGTTCACCAACGTGAACGCCAACGCCTATATCTACAACGAGAAAGCGGGCATGAAGGCCCCGGTGCGCTACCGCACCGCCAAGGCCGACGTGTACGGCTATGTCGCCGAACTCCTCTCCAAGGCCACCGACAAGGGGGCGCTCGACCGGCAGATCACCGCCGACGACCAGGAGCGGCTCATGGAGTTCCTGAAGGACTTCGGCGATATCGGCGACACACTCGACTACACCGGAAGCCCCCGGCGCGGCTACCGGGTCGACCCCGCCGCCGCCGGGACCCCGGGCGAGCAGCTGGGGTCCGTGCCCTCCGCGTCGGAGGTCTTCGCCAGCGGTGTCGGGCGCTACTTCGCCTTCGAGTTCGAGTACGACCAGGCGATGCTGATGTTCCAGCCGGTCGGCGGCATGGACCGGATACCCACCGCGCTCACCCGGGCGATAGGGGAGCGCAGGATACGTACCGGCGCGGCCGTCACGAAGATCACCGACACCGCGCACGGCGTCACCGTCGCCTACACCCGGTCCGGGCGAACCCGCAGCATTCAGGCTGACTACTGCGTGGCCGCGCTGCCGCCCAACATCCTTGCCAAGACCGCCCACAACCTGGGCCCGGCCGTGCAGAGCGCCCTGGAGGCCTGCAAGCCGTCATCGGCCGGAAAGATCGGCCTGGAGTACCGCAGCCGCTGGTGGGAGAGCGATCACCGGATCTACGGCGGCATCACCGAGACCGACATGGACCTGGCCCACATCTGGTACCCGTCCTACGGCCACCAGGGCAGGCGGGGCACCATCATCGGGTACTACAACACCGGCGCCAACGCCGACGCGTACGCCGCCCTCACCCCGGCGGAGAGGGAGGCGCGGGCCGTCGCCCAGGGCGTGAAGATCCACGGCGACAAGTACCGGAGCGAACTCGCCACGTCCTTCTCCCACCACTGGCGGCAGACCCCGTACCTGGAGGCCTCCTGGCACTCGCTGTCCGGGGGCCCCGACGCCCCGGTCTTCGCACCGCTCAACCGGGCCGCCGGACGGGTCTACTTCGCGGGCGACTACCTGAGCTACGCGGACGCCTGGCAGCACGGCGCGTTCACCTCGGCACGGAAGGCGGTCACCGCACTGCACGCGCGCGTACTTGGGTAAACACCATGTGAAGGGGCACGGGAGGGAATGACCGTGCCCCTCGGGGCGTTCTTCTTCAGGAACACAAGGAGGAGCGGTAACCGTGGCTGATCCGCAGAGTTTGTACGAGTGGGACCCGAAGGGCCTGGCCGTCGTCGACATGGCACTGGCCCAGGAGTCGGCCGGCCTGGTCATGCTCTACCACCTCGAGGGGTACATCGACGCGGGTGAGACCGGTGAGCAGATCGTCGACGGCCTGCTCGAATCGCTGCCGCACCAGGTGGTGGCCCGCTTCGACCACGACCGCCTCGTCGACTACCGCGCACGGCGTCCCCTGCTGACCTTCCGGCGCGACCGCTGGACGTCGTACGAGACCCCGACGCTGGACGTCCGGGTGGTCCAGGACGCGACCGGCGCACCGTTCCTGCTGCTGTCCGGGCCGGAGCCCGACGTGGAGTGGGAGAGGTTCGCCGCCGCCGTCGAGCAGATCGTCGAACGGCTCGGCGTGCGCCTCGCGGTCAACTTCCACGGCATCCCGATGGGCGTCCCGCACACCCGCCCGGTCGGCATCACCCCGCACGGCAACCGCACCGACCTCATGCCCGGCCACCGCAGCCCGTTCGACGAGGCGCAGGTGCCCGGTTCCGCCGAGGCGCTCGTCGAGTACCGGCTGATGGAGGCCGGACACGACGTGCTCGGCGTCGCCACCCACGTGCCGCACTACGTCGCCCGCTCCGCCTACCCCGATGCCGCGCTCACCGCGCTGGAGTCGATCACGGCCGCGACCGGACTCGTCCTGCCGGCCATCGCGCACGCCCTGCGCACCGAGGCGCACCGCACCCAGACGGAGATCGACCGGCAGATCGGGCAGGGCGACGAGGAGCTCGTCTCGCTGGTCGAGGGCCTTGAGCACCAGTACGACGCGGTGGCGGGCTCCGAGACCCGGGGCAATCTGGTCGCCGAGCCGGTGGACCTGCCGTCCGCCGACGAGATCGGCCTCGAATTCGAACGGTTCCTGGCCGAACGGGAAGGCGACAGCTGACCCCGGCCGGAGCGGCTGCCCCGCGTCCGCCCGCCGCTCCACCGAGGCGACGCGGGGCGCCCGCTCCCGTCAAGGGGCGTTGCCGGACAGGCACTAGGCTGCCGGCATGCTGAAAGTGGGCCTGACCGGTGGAATCGGCGCCGGCAAGAGCGAAGTGTCCGGGCTGCTCGTCGGCCTCGGAGCCGTCCTCGTCGACGCCGACCGGATCGCGCGCGAGGTCGTCGAACCCGGCACCCCCGGGCTCGCCGCCGTCGTCGAGGCGTTCGGCACCGGGATCCTGGCCCCGGACGGCACGCTCGACCGGCCCAAGCTCGGCGCGCTCGTCTTCTCCGACGCCGAACGGCTGGCCGCCCTCAACGCGATCGTCCACCCGCTGGTCGGCGCCCGCTCGGCCGAGCTGGAACGGGCCGCGCGCCCCGGTTCCGTGGTCGTCCACGACGTACCCCTCCTCACCGAGAACGGCCTCGCCCCCCTCTACGACCTGGTCGTCGTCGTCGACGCCGGTCCCGGGACCCAGCTCGACCGGCTCGTGCGGCTGCGCGGGATGACGGAGGCGGACGCCCGCGCCCGGATGGCTGCGCAGGCCACCCGGGAGGAGCGGCTGGCCGTCGCCGACCTGGTCATCGACAACGACGGACCGGTCGAGGCCCTGGCCCCGCAGGTGCGTGAGGTCTGGTCGGAGCTGGTGCGCAGGGCCGAGGCGGTCTGAGACCGCAGCCGCCGTGCTCCGACCCGGACCGCACCGGAATACCGGACCCCGGGGCGACGTTCACACCGAGGTGGCCGAGGGAAGGATGCGACTGTGCCCGAGAGGAACCCGGAAACCCACGTCATAGACTTCCGCGCGGCCGAGCAGCTGCTGGCGGCGCGCGATCCCCGGGGTGCCGTGAAGCTGCTCGACTCGGTCATCGCCTCGCACCCGGAGAACACCGCCGCCCGGCTGCTGCGCGCCCGTGCCTTCTTCGCGGCCGCCCAACTGCGTCCCGCCGAGCTCGAATTCGAACTCGTACTGGAACGTGAACCGGACAACGCCTTCGCGCACTTCGCACTGGCCCGCACCTTCGAGCGCGCCGGCCATCCGGAGCGGGCGACGCGCCACTTCAGGCTCGCGGCGGCTCTCGACCCCAACCCGGAGTACCTGAGGGCCGCTCGCTTCGACGGTTGATGCGGTGGACGATCACCACCAGATCCACCAGGACCAGGACGAGGAGCACGCCGCAGGCGGCGGCCCACCCCGGGCGGCCCGTCAGCGTGAACGCCGTCAGGCCGAAGACGGCCCAGGCCAGGCCCCATAGACTCAGCCAGAGCCGCAGACGCAGAGAACTGCGCGCAGTCGTCGGTTCACTACCGGTACGCATGGCCATCGCCTCTCCTACCAGCATGGACCCGCGACGGCGCAATGCGGCGGATCCGAGCCACGAGAGTGGACCGACGAGAGATGGCGGGGGTGCCGGCGATGAGCGGTGCGGCATGGGGAAACGGGTACGTTCGCAGGGCCCGGGTCAGGGGCTGCCTGCTAGGCGGCGCGATAGGGGACGCCCTGGGCAATCCGGTGGAGTTCCTGTCGCTCGCGGGTATCCGGCGGGCACACGGTGAGCAGGGCGTACGCGGTCTGACGGCCGACGAGGACGGGGTGACCGGGCGCGTCACGGACGACACCCAGATGACGCTCTTCACCGCGGAAGGGCTGATCAGGTCCCACTCCCGGGCCACGTCCAAGGGCATCGGCGGCGCCGAGACCGCCGTCATCAGGCACGCCTACCTGCGCTGGCTCGACACCCAGAACCACCCCGCGCCCCCCGCCCGGGGCGGGGACGACCTGATCCGCACCGGCTGGCTCAGGGAGCAGCCCTGGCTCTACGCGCGACGGGCCCCCGGCAACGCCTGCCTGACCGGGCTCGCGGCCGGGCACACCCCCGACCCGAGGGCCCCGCTCGGCGGGCCCGGCCCGGTCAACACCGGCTCCAAGGGCTGCGGCACGGTGATGCGCTCCGCCCCCTTCGGGCTGACCGGCGGACCTGCGGACGAGGCCTTCACACTGGCCGCCCGCTGCGCTCGGATCACCCACGGCCACCCCACCGGCGGCTACGCGGCCGGCGCGCTCGCGGCGATCGTCGCCCACCTGCTGGAGGGCGACTCCCTGCCCGGAGCCGTACTGCGGGCCATGGAGCTGCTGGCCCGCCACCCCGGCCACGAGGAGACGGCCGCCGCGCTCCGGTCGGCCTTCGAACTGGCCGGCCGGGGCGCACCGAACGCGGAGAAGGTGGAGTCGCTCGGCGCGGGCTGGGTGGCCGAGGAGGCCCTCGCCATCGCCGTGTACTGCGCGCTGGTGCTGCCGCGCGCGGACCAGGTGGGCGAGGCCCTGCTGCTCTCGGTCAACCACTCGGGCGACAGCGACTCCACCGGCGCCGTCTGCGGCAACCTGCTCGGCGCCTACCACGGCGACGTACACCTCCCGCCGTCCTGGCTGGTGCGCACCGAGGGGCGGGCGGTGATCGCCGAGGTGGCCGACGACCTGTCCCTGGAGTTCGAGCACGCGGTGGACTGGCCGTCCGGCCGCTATCCGGGGTGCTGAGGTGAGCCGGGCCGTGCGTCAGCCGGTCAGGAGCCTGGTGCGCAGGGCTTCCACGGTCGCCGCGTTCGCGACCTGGTGGTCGCCGTAGGTCCTTGGCGTTGCCCGCGACCTCCAGCACGTCCTCCAGCACCTCAGCGCCGCACCGGTCGCGCGCCGGCCGGTGTGAGGGCGGTGCGGGGAGGGGAGGAGGGGAACGGCGCCGGCGGGCCGTTCGTTCGGCGAAGTATGAGCGGACCACTGGTACGTGAGGGTTATTCGGGAACGGGACCCGGCGGAATCACTCCGGACGGCTGTGCGGTGGAGCTGTACACCCGGCTGCCCGTGGGTGACGAACCGGACGTGATCGCGGCGGCGGTTCCCGCCGGATCGAGCATCCTGGAGCTGGGCTGCGGCGCGGGCCGGGTGACGCACCCCCTGGCCCGGGGCGGCTTCGAGGTCACGGCGGTGGACGAGTCGCCCCAGATGCTGGAGCACGTGCACGGCGTACGGAAGGTGTGCAGCCCCATCGAGTCCCTCGACCTCGGTGAGGAGACGTTCGACGTGGTGATGCTGGCGTCCTTCCTGGTGCACGCGGGCGACCACCGGGTGCGGGACGCGCTGCTGCGGACCTGCCGCAGATATGTGCGCGACGGCGGAGTGGTGCTCATCCAGCGCGAGGGCGGGGACTACCACACCGGCCTGCCGCGCGAACGGGTCGACCCGTCCGGGTACACGATCCGGATCGTCTCCTCGGAGCCGGTCGGCGACGGGGTGCGTTCGGTGCGCGCCGAGTACGACTTCGGCGACGCGCGATGGACGCAGACGTTCCGGGCCCGGCCGTTGTCGACGGAGCAGTTCGAGCACCATCTCGGGACGGCCGGGCTCCGGGTGGACCGGTATCTCACCGACGACGGGGTGTGGGTGCGGGCCGTGCCCGGATAGGCGTGGATCCGCCCCCGCCGCCCGCCGGTGACCCGGACCCCGGTGGGCAGGGGGGGCTCCGGTCAGTGGACCGTGCTGAAGCTGCGCCAGGGCAGCGAGCTGGGCGCCCTCTGGTCGGTGACCGTGGTGGCCACGTAGGTCGTGCCGGGGCCGGTGCAGTCCCGGGTGCGGTACAGGATGATGTCGATCAGGGTGCCGTTCTGCACTTCCTTGGCGCCTGCGGGGGCCAGCCGGTGGCAGCCCTTCACCGAGGGGCTGTTCACCATGATCACGGCCTCGCGCTCGGTCGTGTAGGTGACCGGACCGACCGCGGTACGGCCGAGGCCCGAACAGCCCGCGACGGTGAGGGTCAGCAGGGCGGCCCCGGCCGCGGTGCCGAGGCGGCGGCGTCGGTTGTCGATCACGGGCATGGGCAGGTCCTCGTCTGTCTCGTCCGGCTCATCCGTACGCGCTCCGTCACGCGGCCCGTGTGTGCCACGGGGTACGTGCTGACGCTGGTCACCTTGCCCGCTCCCCGCCCGCCCGGCATCCGGGACACGGCCGGGCGGGCTACCGGTGCGTGGAATGTACGGAATGTACGGGCAGAGGTTCGACTGCTGTCGGAACAGGGCATACCGTGGTAATAGCGTCATATCCGGCGCGGAGTGAGTGTTCGGTGTTTCCGGCTGGCAGGGGGCCGTCATGGTCCAGGTGCTCTTGACCGCTTTGGTAGTGCTGGTCCTGGCGGGTGTCGCCTACACGGTGGCCGCCGCCCGGGTCGTCAAGCAGTACGAGCGGGGTGTGGTGCTCAGATTCGGCCGGCTCCGGGACGACGTACGAGGCCCCGGTTTCACCATGGTGCTCCCCGGCGCGGAACGGCTGCGCAAGGTCAACATGCAGATCGTGACGATGCCGGTGCCGGCCCAGGACGGGATCACCCGGGACAACGTCACGGTCCGCGTCGACGCCGTCATCTACTTCAAGGTGGTCGACGCCGCGAGCGCAGTCGTCGAGGTGGAGGACTACCGCTTCGCCGTCTCGCAGATGGCGCAGACGTCGTTGCGTTCGATCATCGGCAAGAGCGATCTGGATGATCTGCTGTCCAACCGGGAGAAGCTGAACCAGGGCCTGGAGCTGATGATCGACAGCCCCGCGGTCGGCTGGGGCGTTCAGATCGACCGGGTGGAGATCAAGGACGTCTCGCTGCCGGAGACGATGAAACGCTCCATGGCCCGGCAGGCCGAGGCGGACCGTGAGAGGCGCGCCCGGGTCATCAACGCGGACGCCGAACTCCAGGCTTCGAAGAAGCTGTCCCAGGCCGCAGCCGAGATGTCCTCCCAGCCCGCGGCACTGCAGCTGAGGCTGCTCCAGACCGTGGTGGCGGTGGCCGCGGAGAAGAACTCCACCCTGGTGCTGCCGTTCCCGGTGGAGCTGCTCCGCTTCCTGGAGCGGGCACAGCCGCAGACACCGCAGCAGTCCGTGGAGCCCGCACCGCAGGTGCCGAAGGCTCCGGCCGGTACGGCGCCGCCCGTCGAGCCGGCGGAGGCCGCGGATGGCGCGGAGCCGGTGGAGGCCGTGGCGTCCGCGGACGGCGGGGAACCCGCGCCTGCGGCCACGTCCGCGCCGCCCGGACCGGCGCGGACGGCCCCCGCACCCAAGCAGACCCCGGCCGCCGCGCGGCCCAGGCCCCGGCCCCGCCCCGCTTCCGCCGGCCCGAAGCCGCTCGCGAGGCACTGACGACACCACCCCGGCCCGCCGCCGCCCCCGCCCGCAAGGACGGGGGCGGCGGCGGGCCCGTGGTCCGCTGTCAGACCGCCCGCCTAGACTCGCCAGTCGGAGGGATCCGGTGCCGCTCGGGGCGCCGGGGACCGGGACTCGAAGCCCTTGACCAGGGCCTTGGACGTGAGGGGAGGGGCCGGTGGCCATCGCATCACCGCCGCAGGACGCGGCCGTCGGCCGGCTGTTGCGCTGCGCGGCGGTCTTCCTTCCCGCGTCGCTGCCGAGGGAGGGCCGCGTCGCGTTCTGGGACCCGGAGGGGGCCCCGCTCCCCGGCCCCGACCTGCCGGCCGCGCCCGGTGGGACGAGCGGCGGCGGACCCGCTCCCGGCCCGGACGACGACCGCGTCGGCGAGATCACGGTCGTCCGGCGGCACGGCGATCAGGGTGACGTCCGCCGCCACACCGTGCCGGCCCTCGTACTGCCCCTGGCCGACGCCGTGCCCCTGCTGGCCCGTGCCCGGCACCAGCAGTCCGCCCACCCCGCCACCCGCTGCTGGGGCGCCGCCGCGCTGCACGCGCTCCACCTGGTGGCCGGTGGCCGGATGCTCCCCGGGCTGACGCCCGACGACCACGACGCCTGGCGGGCCGGCCCCCGCGCCGCCGAGGACGTCGCACATCTGCGCGCGGTCGCCGCGGCCATGCCGCCCGAGGGATACGCGGTGCCCTTCCCCGACCGCACGCCCCTCCAGCTCCCCGAGCCCGAACCGCTCATCGCCTCGTTCCTCGACGCGGTGGCCGACACCCTGCCCCGCACCCCCGCTGCGGCCTTCGCCATGGGGGCGCCCTTCGCCGCCGGAGCGGCCCAGCACCTGCCCGGCGCCCGTGAGTGGGCGGTGGCGGTCGCGGCCGGACTCGACGCGGGCGTACGGGTGTCGCTGCGCCTGGACCTCTCCGCGTACGAACTCTTCGACACGACGGGCTCCCCGGGCGCCGCGGACCCGGGCGACACCGACGGCGTGACGGACACCTGCGGCAACGACGACACCTACGGCAGCGATGTGGTGCCGGGCAGTTCCGGCGGATCCCCGGACTCCCGCCATGCCGCCGCAGCCGTCACCCAGGTGCACAGCCTCGCGGACCCGACCTACGTCGTCGACGCCGCCGCCCTGTGGGACGGCCGGGCGGGCGAGCCCTTCGGACCGCGCGCCCGGATCGACGCCGTGCTCGCGCTGCGCCGCGCCGCCCGGGTCTGGGCCCCGCTGGAACGGCTGCTGGACCAGCCCGTCCCCGACGTACTCGCCCTCAGCGAGGACGAGTTGTACGAGCTGCTGAGCGACGCCGGGGCCCGGCTCGCGGCCGCCGGGGTGAGCGTCCACTGGCCCCGGGAACTGGCCCGTTCGCTGACCGCGGCCGCCGTGGTGCGGCCCGCGCCCGGCACCGCCACCGACGGCACGGCGTTCTTCGACGCCGAACAGCTCTTCGCCTTCAACTGGCAGCTCTCGCTGGGCGACCAGCAGCTCACCGAGGCCGAGATGGACGTGCTGGCCGAGGCCCACCGGCCCGTCGTGCGGCTCCGCGACCAATGGGTCGTCGTCGACCCCGCGCTGGTGCGCAAGGCGCGCAAGCGGGAGCTCGGCCTGCTCGATCCGGTGGACGCCCTCGCCGTCGCCCTGAGCGGCAGCGCCGAGGTGGCCGGCGAGCAGGTCGACGCCGTGCCGGTCGGGGCACTGGCCGCGCTCCGCAGCCGCATCCTCGACGACGACACCACGATCGCACCGCCGCCCGGCCTCGACGCGACGCTCCGCGACTACCAGCTGCGCGGGCTCGCCTGGCTGGACCGGATGACCGCGCTGGGCCTCGGCGGCTGCCTGGCCGACGACATGGGCCTCGGTAAGACGATCACCCTCATCGCCCTGCACCTGCACCGCGCCCACCCCGCGCCCACCCTGGTCATCTGCCCCGCCTCACTGCTGGGCAACTGGCACCGGGAGATCAACCGCTTCGCCCCCGGCGTCCCCGTGCGCCGGTTCCACGGCACCGACCGCACCCTCGACGAGCCCGACGGCGGCTTCGTCCTCACCACGTACGGCACGATGCGCTCCAGCGCCGCCGAACTGGCCGCGCACAGCTGGGGACTGGTCGTCGCCGACGAGGCGCAGCACGTGAAGAACCCGCACTCCTCGACGGCGAAGGCGCTGCGCACCATCCCGTCCCCGGCCCGGGTCGCCCTGACCGGCACCCCCGTCGAGAACAACCTCTCCGAGCTCTGGGCCCTGCTCGACTGGACGACGCCCGGACTGCTCGGCCCCCTCAAGGCGTTCCGCGCCCGGCACGCCCGGATCGTGGAGAACACCGGCACGGCAGCCGGGATCGGCAACGACGAGGCGGTCGAACGGCTCTCCAGGCTGGTCCGCCCGTTCCTGCTGCGCCGCAAGAAGTCGGACCCGGGCATCGCACCCGAGCTGCCGCCCAAGACGGAGACCGACCACCCCGTCTTCCTCACCCGCGAACAGGCCACGCTCTACGAGGCCACGGTGCGCGAGACCATGGCGTACATCGAGGCGTCGGAGGGCATCGCCCGGCGCGGCCTCATCATGAAGCTGCTGGCCTCGCTCAAGCAGATCTGCAACCACCCGGCGCAGTACCTGAAGGAGGAGCCGACCCGGCTCACCGGCCGCTCCGGGAAGCTCGCCCTGCTCGACGAGCTCCTCGACACGATCCTCGCGGAGGACGGCTCCGTCCTCGTCTTCACCCAGTACGTGACGATGGCCAGGCTGCTCTCCGCACACCTCACCTCGAGGGCGATCCCCTCCCAACTCCTGCACGGCGGCACGCCGGTGGCCGAACGGGAGCGGATGGTGGACCGCTTCCAGTCCGGCGAGGTGCCGGTGTTCCTGCTCTCGCTGAAGGCGGCCGGCACCGGGCTGAACCTCACCAGGGCCGCCCACGTCATCCACTACGACCGCTGGTGGAACCCGGCCGTCGAGGAACAGGCCACGGACCGCGCCTACCGCATCGGCCAGACCCAGCCGGTCCAGGTGCACCGGCTCATCGCCGAGGGCACGGTCGAGGACCGGATCGGCGAGATGCTGCTCGCCAAGCGCGCCCTGGCCGATGCCGTGCTCGGCACCGGAGAGACCGCGCTGACCGAGCTCAGCGACCGCGACCTGGCCGATCTCGTCTCCCTGCGGAGGCCGTCATGAGCCCCCGCCCCCAGCCCGCCGCCCGCCAGGACGCGCGGCCCGTCACCCGGTCCAGGCCCGGCCCCGACGACCTGCGCCGGACCTTCGAGGCGGTACCCGCGCGGACGTCCGGCGACGACGAGCCGTTCGCGGACAGCTGGTGGGGCCGGGCCTGGGTGGCGGCCCTCGAAGCCCTCTCGATGGACGCGGCGAGGCTCGCCCGGGGCCGCGCGTACGCGGACGGCGGGCACGTCGCCGCGGTCACCGTCACCCCCGGCCGCGTCGTCGCCTACGTACACGGCAGCCGGCCCCGGCCCTACCGTGCCGAACTGCGCCTGCGCCCCTTCACCGACGCCGACTGGGAGACCTTCCTCGGCGCGGTCGCCGCCCGCCCGGACCACCTGACCGCACTGCTCACCAAGGAGATGCCGCACTCCCTGGCCGACACGGCGGCCGCCTCCGGCGTCACCCTGCTCCCCGGCGCGAACGACCTGGACCCCACCTGCTCCTGCCCCGACCACGGCTGGCCCTGCAAGCACGTCTCGGCGCTCTGCTACCAGATGGCCCGCCTCCTGGACGCCGACCCGTTCGTCCTCCTGCTGCTGCGCGGCCGGGGCGAGCGCGAACTCCTGGAGGACCTGGGCCACCGCAACGCCGCGCACTCCGCACGGGAGCGGCCCGAGGCCCCCGCCACCCCCTCCGTACCGGCACGTGACGCCCTGGCGGAGCGTTTCCTGCCGCCGCTGCCCGCCCCGTTCCCGGTGGCGCCGCACCCGGGGCAGCCGCCCTCGTACCCGAGCCTGCCCGGCAGCCGCGACCCGCTCGCGCTCGACCAGCTCGCCACGGACGCCGCCGCCCGCGCCCACGCGCTGCTCACCACCGGCCGCGACCCGCTCGCCGGGCTCACGCCCTGGCAGGACGCCGTCCGGCTGGCCGCCGCCCGCCCCACCGCCGGGCTGACCGCCACCACCCGTGCCCTCTACCGCGAACTGGCCTCCGCCACCGGCCGCAACATCACCGACCTGGCCCGCGCGGTCGCCGCCTGGCGCCAGGGCGGGGCCGAGGGGCTGGACGTCCTGGAGACGCAGTGGGACCCTCCGGCGGGCCCGTTCGACCGGGCCCGCCCGGCGCTCGCCGCCGCCGGCTTCCCCCGCTTCCAGCCCTGGCGCAACCACCTCACCCACCCCGGTGGCACGCTCCAGCTCCGCTTCGGCCACGACGGCCGCTGGTACGGCTACGAGTCCGACCCGGGCCAGGACGAGTGGTGGCCGCGCGCCGCACCGGACACCGACCCGGTGGGCGCACTCCTGGAGCTCAGCGGCGGCTGACCGCTCCTCCTCGCGAGGAGAGGCTCCCGAGGAGGAGCATCAGCCCTTCAGGAGGAACAGCAGACCGATCAGCAGGACGGCGACGACCGGCAGCACGATCAGCCGCGCCTTGCGGAACGACTCGTCCTCCTGCTGCGCCAGCCCCCGGGTCGCCGCGTGCGTGGTGGCCAGGTGCTCCCCGGCCATGTCGACGATCCGTTCCATGGTCAGGAGCGAGGGACGCCAGTCGCAGTGGGCGCAGACCAGGAAGTCGCGGTACGGGTCGTAGCGGAAGTCCCGCTCGATGTTGACCGTGAAGACCTGTCCCTGCTCGGTCGTGGCGGTGAAATGACGTATCGCGGCGCCCATGCGGCCTGCCCCCTGCTGATCGTTGTCCGGTGCTCCGGCACCCGGCGGCGGCACAGTACCCGAACGTCCGGGGACGGTGCGGAGCGGGAGGCGGCCGGGGCGCGGGCTCAGAAGTCGGCGGTCGTGCGCTCCTCCAGCCGCGCCACCGAGTCCTGCGCGTACGCCTTCTCGTAGGCGTCACGGATCCGCTCGATCTGCGGATCGCGCTGCCGCGCCTCGGACGACGGGTAGAGCAGGGTCAGTTCGTAACTCCGCTCCCGTTCGATCACCCCGTTGGAGTCCCGCCACTGGCCCCGCCCGTCCTGGATGGTCAGCCCGTCCGGGAACCGCGGGGTGACCTCCCTGTCGATGAAGGCAAGGAACTGGCGGTCGCTCACATCGGCGCCTCCGTCGGGCCGTTCGGTGCCGAAGAACAGCCGGGTCTCGATATAGGCCTTGCCCCGCGAAGCGGTCGAAGTCGCGGGCCGCGGTTCGGGTGAGGCGCCGGTGCCCAGCGTGGCGTACGCGACGGGTGTGCCCACGGCCAGGAGGGCGAGTCCGGCGCCCGCAGCGGCGAGCGTGGCACGCCGTCGCGGGCGCAGGCGGACGTCCGGGGAATCAGGGGAGCCGAGGGAATCAGGGGAGCGGCGGGAGGAGCCGGAGAGACGGGGCTCGGGGAAAGGCATGGGGGACCCTTCGTTCCAGGTGCGGGGGAGGGGGCGCGGACGCGCGGTCCTCACTCTGGCAACCGGCCCCCGCCGCGGGGCCCCGGAACAGGTACGCCGCCGGGAATCCACCCGAACGGACCGCCGCGCACGGGCGCACCGGACGGCGCACCCGGCGCTTCCGGCGCCCGCTGGGCGGGCAAAAAGCGCTGGTGCAGGCTGTGTTGATGTTGCTAGCTTCCTGGTGTGGCGAAACTCAATCAGATCATCGCAGTGGAGAAGGGCGTCAAGTCCAAGGCTCACCAGGACCTGACGGCGGCGCATCACGGCCTCCAGAAGGCCGGCTTGCTGGCCGGGATCTCCCGGACGTACCAGCCGAAGGACGAGGAGGGCGAGCAGCTGCCGCCCGAGTCGACGCCGGTGCAGATCAAGGCCGAGGACGTACTGCGCGAGACGGCGCGCACGCTCACCCGGCTGTTCGACGTGACCGCCACCAAGGACTGGGCGAACTGCGAAGCCCGCGCCGACATCTCGGTCGACGGCCGGGTGCTGGTGGCGGGTGCGCCGGTGTCGTACCTGCTCTTCCTGGAGAAGCAGCTCACCGACATCACCACGTTCATCCGCAAGCTGCCGGTGCTGGAGGCCTCGGAGGCCTGGGCCCAGGACCCGTCCACCGACTCCTGGAAGACCGAGCCGGTGCGGACCCTGCGGACCAAGAAGGTGCCCCGCAACCACGTGAAGGCGGAGGCCACCGAGAAGCACCCGGCGCAGGTCGAGGTGTACTACGAGGACGTTCCGGTCGGCTACTGGACGACGGTGAAGTTCTCCGGGGCGCTGCCCGCGCGCCGGATCAACGAGCTGTCCGACCGGGTCGAGAAGCTCCAGCAGGCCGTCAAGTTCGCCCGCGAGGAGGCCAACGGCGTGGACGTCACGGACCAGCGGGTGGGTGATGCGGTATTCGGTTACCTCTTCGGGTGACCGGCCAAGGAATCCCCGGCGGCGGTCGAAGCCGCTGGGGTGCGCGAGGAGCGCAAAGCTGAAACTGAAGTTTGTCGTGACGACGCGGTTACGGTGGAGGTTCGAGTCCTCCCCCCGGCACTTCCGTCCCTTCGTACCTGGCTTGCGGGTGCGGGGCACGGATGCGGGCCGGGGTGGCCCAACCCGGCAGAGGCAGACCGCGATCAATCTCAGACTCTTGCTCCAGACTCAGCATGCGCCGCCTATCGCCGAATCGACCGGGCCCGTGCCCGTGTGCGTCGAGATGCCGGTTCGACTCCGGCCCGTGGAGCTTCGGTCCGCGGTCGTCTAAAGGCAGGACGCGATGACATAAAACTGATACGGGACCTTAAACGTGTCGGCGTGCAGTACAGGTGGCATCACAGGGCTCGGGGGTCGGCTACGCCCCCGGGCCCGCTCCTGTTCGGGGGCCGGTGCGTCAGACCCGCGCGGACAGCGAGACCCCGCGCCCGGCGAAGAAGCGGGCGAACTCGGCCAGCGGAAGCTCTGCGGTCCTGGTCGAGGCCGTGATGCCCGACGGGTTGTGGAAGTGCACGCCCGCGCCGTCGGCCGTGCGTGAGGTCAGAAGCACCAGGTGCCCGCCCCGTCCCGGCGCGGGCCGGTCCGGATGACGGATCGCGTAGTGCACCGACGCCATGACGGACCGCCCCTCGTCGAGCAGGTCCGGGATCTCCTCCGGGGCGAGGTGCCGGTGGACGGTGGCGTCGAGGCCGTGGCTCTCGCGTACGTAGTCGGCGAAGGGGGCGTAGACCAGGCCCCGGATCGCGCCGTCGTCCGGGTCCTCGGTGTACGCGCCGTACCCGAGCGCTCCGTCGCGCAGGGCGAACAGCGGCGGGGCCCCGGCGCCGAGGGCCATGCGCAGACAGGTCATCCCGCACAGATGCCCCGCCCAGCGCGCGTACTCCGCGGGCGACTTCGCGCCGGTCTCGGCCCACGCGGGGTCGGTGGCCGGGTCGAGCCCGCCCTCGACGATCGGCCCGACCAGGTCGAACGAGGCGAACTGGGTGTGCACGGGGACCCGGCAGCTGGGACAGGCGGAAGAGACAGCAGAGACAGCAGAGACAGAAGAGGCGGGAGGAACAGTAGAGGCGGGAGGAGTGGGAGAGGTGGCGCGGGTGGAGCGGCTCACGATCGGTATCCGTTCGTCCCCGGGCGCCAGGTCACTGCCGGTACCCGGTCAGGAAGCGGCCGATCCGGCTGATCGCCGCGTCAAGATCGTCAGCGTACGGGAGGGTGAGGATGCGGAAGTGGTCGGGCCGCGGCCAGTTGAAGCCGGTGCCCTGCACGACCTGGATCTTCTCCCGCAGCAGCAGGTCCAGCACGAACTTCTCGTCGTCGACGAGCGGGTGCACCTTCGGGTCGATGCGCGGGAAGGCGTACAGCGCGCCCCTGGGCTTCACGCACGACACGCCGGGGATCTCGTTCAGCTTCTCCCAGGCGCGGTTGCGCTGCTCGTACAGCCTGCCCCCGGGCACCACCAGCTCCCGGATCGACTGCCGGCCGCCGAGCGCGGCCTGGATGGCGTACTGCGCCGGGGCGTTGGGGCACAGCCGCATGGAGGCGAGCATGGTCAGCCCCTCCAGATAGCTGCGCGCGTGCTGCTTCGGTCCGGAGACCACCATCCAGCCCGAGCGGAAGCCGGCCACGCGGTACGTCTTGGAGAGGCCGCTGAAGGTGAGGCAGACCAGGTCGGGGGCGAGGACCGCCACGCTGTGGTGCTCGGCGTCGTCGTAGAGGATCTGGTCGTAGATCTCGTCCGCGAACACCATCAGGCCGTGCCTGCGGGCCAGATCGAGGATGGCTTCGAGGACCTCGCGCGGGTAGACGGCGCCGGTGGGGTTGTTCGGGTTGATGATCACGACGGCCCTGGTCCGGTCGGTGATCTTCGATGCCATGTCGGCCAGGTCGGGGTTCCAGTCCGAGGCTTCGTCGCACATGTAGTGCACGGCCTTGCCGCCGGCCAGCGTCGTCACCGCCGTCCACAGGGGGTAGTCCGGGGACGGGATCAGCACCTCGTCACCGTCCTCCAACAGCCCCTGCACGGCCATCGAGATCAGCTCGGACACCCCGTTGCCGAGGAAGATGTCGTCCACGCCGACACCGGTGAGCCCCATCGCCTGGTAGCGCTGCGCCACGGCCCGGCGGGCGGACAGGATGCCGCGCGAATCGGTGTAGCCGTGGGCCTGCGGGAGCATCCGGATCATGTCCTGGACGATCTCCTCGGGCGCCTCGAAACCGAACTGTGCCGGGTTGCCCGTGTTGAGGCGGAGCACGCTGTGGCCCGCCTCCTCCAGGGCGTTGGCGTGCTCGATGACCGGGCCCCGGATCTCGTAACAGACCTCGTTGAGCTTGCTGGACTGGCGGAATTCCATGCGGTGCTGCCTCCCCGATCCGATTGCGGTACTTGGTTTTACCAAGCTTGAGCTTGGAAAGTCCAACAACATGTCTAGACTGCGTCGCATGCCACGTCAGCAACAGCCCGAGACCCGCCCGGCCCGCCGCCGGAGTTACGACCAGTTCTGCGCCGGCGCCCGCGCGCTGGACGCGGTCGGTGACCGGTGGACCCTGCTGATCGTCCGTGAACTGCTGGCCGGTCCGCGCCGGTACACCGATCTGCACGCGGACCTGCCGGGCGTGAGCACGGATGTCCTCGCCTCCCGGCTCAAGGACATGGAGCAGGGCGGGCTCGCCACCCGGCGCCGGCTGCCGCCGCCTGCCGCCGCCTCGGTGTACGAGCTCACCGAACGCGGCCACGGACTGCTGCCCGTGCTCGCCGCACTGGCCGAATGGGGAGCTCCCGCCCTCGCGGAGCGGCGGCCCACGGACGCGGTCCGGGCGCACTGGTTCGCGCTGCCGCTGCTGCGGGCGCTGGACGGTCCCGGCGGGCCGGCCGGTGACGGAGTGCTGGATGTGCACCTGGACGAGGGCGAGTTCCACGTCCGCACGGGGACGCGGGCGCCCGGCAGCGCGGTCTACGGGGACGGCCCGGCCGAGCGGGCCGATGCGCGCATCGCGCTCGACGCCGAGCTCTGCCTCGCGCTCGGGCGCGGCGAGGCGACCTTCACCGATGCGGTCAGGGACGGGCGGATCGAGGTGTCCGGCGAGGGGCCGCTGGCCGCCGAGCTGCGGGGCGAATGACGGCGGCGGGCGCGGGACGGTTCGCCCGGCCGGCTCCTGGGTAGCGTCGGGGCATTTGGGATGCCAGGGGCAGCACTGATGCCCGGGGCACTGACGCAGAGGAGTTGCCCATGAGACTTGGCAGACACCAGGGGCGGCTGGGCAAGGCGCTTGTCATCGGGGGCTGCGTGGCAGCGCTCTGCTTCGTGCCGTCTGCGGCCGTCGCCACGCCCGGCAGCGGGGTGAGCGGCACCGTCGTGGCGGAGGGCACGTCACCGGGCAAGCTGAAGGTGAAGACGCCGAAGGGCCGTACCGACGTCACCTTCCGGAAGATCACCGTCGAGCCCGGCGGCTCCACCGGCTGGCACACCCATCGCGGCCAGCTGATCGCGGTCGTCCAGCAGGGGACGCTGACCCGCACCCTGGACGACTGCTCGGTCGAGGTGACGCCCGCCGGAACGTCCTTCATCGAGCCGTCCGGGACGAAGCACCGCCACATCGGGCGCAATCTGGGGACCGAGCCCGTCGTCCTCTGGGTGACCTACCTGCTGCCCGAGGGCAGCGCACTCTCCGACGACGCCGACGCGGTGGACTGCGACGGCAAGACCAGTGGCAAGACCGACGGTGAGGCCGGTGGCAGAACCGGCGGCAAGGCCGGTGGCAAGCACTGAGGCGGCGCTGAAGGCCGCCCCCGTTCTTCCCGTCGCCCGCTGTCGTTCCCCTGCCGTCAGCGGGCGAGCGTCTCGCCGTAGGCGCCGAGGCCGCCGATCACCAGCCCGTCCCGGAACGTCAGCACCTCGTACACCCGTCCGCCGATCTGGTTGCGGTAGTCGATCACCAGGGTGTCGACGCTCACCCGGACGTCCATCACCTCGAACGCCAAGTCGGGGATGAGCTCAAGCCCGCGCGCCCAGTAGGCCCGCAGCCGGTCCTTGCCGCGCACGGTGCCGGAGGGGTCGCCGGTGAACCGGGCGATCATGGGCGAGCTGAACGTCACGTCGTCGTGATAGTGCGTCAGGATGCGTTCCAGATCGTGGGAGTTCCAGTCGTCCTGCCACCGCGAGGCGAAGGCGCGGGCGAATTCGAGGTCCATGGGGAGGAGCGTACGAGGGTGACGGCTGAGGGTGGCGGGGCGGTGGGTGAAGAGGAGCTCGATCCGGCGCGCCGGGCCGCGCTGGCGCGGCAGCTTCTGCGCGCGCTGCGCGCCCACTGCGCCGGGTCGCGGGCGGAACCGAGGGGATCGCTCGCGCGCGGGAGCGCCGACGCGTACAGCGATATCGACCTCCTGTGGATCGTGCCCGACGGCCGGTTCGCGGACTGTGCGGCCGCCGTTCCCGGGCTGCTCGGCACGGTGCGTGACGTCGCCTCCCTGCGGATCGACCCCGAGCTGGGCAACTCCCGGGGCAGACGGCTGCTCTTCGTCGACTTCGACGGGCTGCCCCTCTTCTGGCGGCTGGACCTGGAGATCGTCGCGGAGTCCTTCGCCGGGCTGCCCGGCTACGACCAGGACAACCCGGCGGCACGCAGTGACAACTGGTCCAGGCCCGCCAGTGCGCTGGCCAACGCCGTCGCCGCGGTGAAGGCGCTGCTGCGCGGCCGGCCGGAGACCGCCCGGGGCCTGCTGGAGCGCGGCTTCGCCCGTATCGGGGCGGCGGACACGCTCTCCGGCGACTGGTTCGCCGACATCACCCGCCTCGCGGAGGCAGCCGCCGCGCTCGAACCGGCCCGGGGCCCGCTCGCCGGACGCGTCGTACGGCTGGCGGCGGACCACCGGCCGGAGCTCGGCCCACGGGGGTGATGATGGAGGCGTGCGATTCGAAGCGATCACCTGGGAGCGGCTGGCCAACGCCCTGGCCGCGCACACCGACGCGCTGGAGCCGTCCGACGGCGGGCCCTGGCTCAAGGTCGCCGTCGACGGGGCCCCGGCCGCCCGGACCGGTGACCTGGCCGAATCGCTCGCCCAGGCGCTGCGGCTGCGCGGCCGGGCCGTGCTCCCCCTCTCCACGGCGGGGTTCCTGCGGCCGGCCAGCTTGCGCTACGAGTACGGCAAGAGGGACCCCGACTCGTACTACGGCAGCTGGTTCGACACCGGGGCGCTGTGGCGTGAGGTGTTCGGGCCGCTGGAGGCGGGCGGCAACGGGCGGGTGCTGCCCGACCTCTGGGACCAGGCGACGGACCGGGCCACCCGGAGCCCGTACCGGCTCCTGCCGGCGGGCGGGGTGCTGGTGGTGCACGGGCCGCTGCTGCTCGGGCACTGGTTCCCGTTCGACCTGAGCGTCCACCTGCGGCTGTCACCGGGCGCGCTGCGGCGGCGCACCGAGGAGGCCGAGCAGTGGACCCTGCCCGCCTTCGCCCGGTACGAGGACGAGGTGGCGCCCGCCGAGAGCGCGGACGTGGTCGTCCGGGCCGACGACCCGCGCCACCCGGCCTGGACGGGACTGCGGGGGAACGCCGACGCGCCCGGAGCGTAAGGCCTGTCTTCAACTGCCGTCCGCCGGACGACGGCAGGTGGAAGACAGGCCCAAGGGGCAGGGCCGCCCGGCGCGCAGCCGCTATCCGTCTCCGGGCAGGGGTGGCCGCCCGCCCACGGCCATGACGGCTCGCGCTCCCGAGAGGCAGCCCGCCGCGGCGGCCGTCACGGCGTCGTCGCCCGCCAGCAGCGCCGCGAGGAAGCCGCCGGTGAAGGCGTCGCCCGCCCCCGTGGAGTCCACCGGGTCCCGCACGGCCCGGCCCGGCACCCGGCCGGTCACCACGCCCCCGGTGGCGAGCAGCGCGCCGTCCCGGCCCAGTGTGACGACGACCTGGCGGACCAGCAGGCTCAGCTCGGCGGCAGCCTCGGCCGGTCCGGGGAGGCCGGTGAGCAGCCGGGCCTCGTCCGCGTTGGGGAGCAGCAGGTCGACGCCCCCGACCAGGTCCAGGAACCGGTCGGCGCCCAGTTCGGCCAGGAAGCCGGCCGAGGCCGGGTCGACGCTCACCGGGATCCTCCGCCGCCCGGCCTCCCGCAGCGCGAGCAGGGCCGTCGCGCGGCTGCCGGCGGCGAAGAGCAGGTAGCCGGAGAGGTGGAGGCGGCCGATCCCGTCGAGCATCGACGGCGACCAGTCCCCGGGCGCCAGGCGCAGGGCCGCGCCGCTGTCCGTGAGGAAGGTGCGTTCGGCGGCGGGGTCGACCAGGGCGACGACCGTCGCGGTCGGCGCCCCGTCGTCCACGGCCAGCAGTGCGCGTACGCCCGCCCGCCGCAGCCGGTCCCGGTGCCAGGCCGCGGAGTCGGCGCCGACCCGGGCCAGCAGCCGAACCTCCGGGATGCCGGAACGTACCGCCCAGCAGGCCACGTTGGCCCCGGCCCCGCCGGGCAGTGTCCGGATGCCGGCTTTCGTGTCCGTGCCGTGGACCAGCGCCGTTGCGTGCCGGGCCACCACGTCGGTGACCACGTCCCCGACGACGAGGAGGCCACCGGTCACCTGGCGGCCCGGACCGCGGCGATCCGGGCGGCGAGCGCCACGTTGCCGCGGACCGCCGCCAGGTTGGCCTCCAGCGAGGCGCCCCCGGTCCGCCGCGTCAGCTGGTCGAGCAGATACGGCGTGACGGCCTGTCCCACGATGCCGCGCTCCCGGCACGAGTCCAGCGCCTCGGCCAGCACCCGGTCGTGCAGGGCGGGCTCCAACTGCTCCTCCTGCGGTACGGGGTTGGCGACGATCAGCGCGGTGTCCGGGCCACCGAGCGCGTCCTGGGCGGCCATCACCTCGGCGACCTCCTCCGGGGAGTTCACGGTCCAGTCGACCGGTTCGCCCGAACTGCTCAGATAGAACCCGGGGAAGCGGTCGGTGCCGTATCCGAGCACCCCGACGCCGAGCGTCTCCAGCCGCTGGAGCGTGGCCGGCACGTCCAGGATCGACTTCACGCCCGCGCAGACCACGGTGATCCCGGTCCCGGCCAGCAGCCGCAGGTCCGCCGACTCGTCCTGGGTCTCGGTCCAGCCCCGGTGCACCCCGCCGAGCCCCCCGGTCGCGAAGACGCGCAGGCCCGCGCGTGCGGCCAGGAACGCCGTCGCGGAGACCGTCGTCGCCCCGCTCGCCCCCGCCGCCAAGGCCGGGGCGAGGTCCCGGTGGCCGAACTTGCGCATCGCCGGGTCCTGGGCGACCCGCTCCAACTGGTCCTTGTCCAGGCCGATCCGGGCCCGACCGTCCAGCACGGCGATGGTGGCGGGCACGGCGCCGCCGGACCGGACGAGCCCCTCCAGTTCCTCTGCCACCCGCAGGTTGCGGGGGCGGGGCAGACCGTGGGCGATGATCGTCGACTCCAGCGCGACGACGGGCCGCTGCGCGGCGAGCGCGGCCCGCACCTCTGCGGAGAGGACGGGCGCGTGAGGCGCGAACGGGGTGGGAGCGGCGCCGAGCGGCGCAGTCTGTGACATGTCCACATCCCTGTCGCGGCGGGGGCGGGCTCAAACGTCCCCGTCGGCGGCCACCGGTGCGGGGTCGTACGCCTCCCGACGGTGACCGACGCGGCATAGGCGTACCCCGGCGGCGCATTCATTTGCCCTCGGAAGAACGGAAGAACGACGGGAGGCAGATGTGGAATTGCGGAAGGCCGGCAGGGTGGAAGTCCGCGATTCGCCGTGTCATTGCCGCCGTACGGGCATGAAGGTGCCGATACCCGTGAGGAAGGCGTTCCGAATGCGTTCCTGGTCCCGGGGCCCCTGCCCGTCCTCTTTCGGCCTTTCGGCCTTTGGCTTTCGGTCCTTCGGTCTCGCGGCGGCCGGGTCGGACGCATATGCGGAGCGGCAGTCCGGGGCCGGGACTTCTGCCTGCTCCGAACTATCGCTCCTCCCGCTTACGTCTCACTGACGTTTCACTAACGTCTCACTGACGTTTCGCTGACGTGACGTCCCTGGGCTGCGGAGTTGTGGAATCGGGTGCCTGCCGGGCTTGCCCGGTCCCGGGAATTCGGTACAGCATGGCCGCCTCGCGTCCGGCCCGCCGGTATCGGGCCGGCAGGCCGTCAGGCCAGTGATGCGGCGTGCGCGGGGTCGATGGCGTGACGGAGCGGCCGGTCCTGTGTGAACCGGTCGAGTTCGTCGAGCACGAGCTGTCCGAGGCGCCGGCGCTCGGCACCCAGGGCGCCGCCGAGGTGCGGTGTCAGGACGACGTTGGGAAGGGTGAACAGTGGCGAGTCATGAGCCGGGGGCTCGGGATGCGTTACGTCGAGCACGGCGGTGAGATCGGGCCTGGCACCCAGGACCTGAGCGGCGGCCGGCTCGTCGATCAGCGCGCCCCGCGCGGTGTTGATCAGCGTCGCGCCGGGGCGCATCGAGTCCAGCAGCCGTGCCCCGACCGTGCCGCGGGTCTCGGGCAGGAGCGGTGCGTGGAGGCTGACGACGTGGCAGGTGGCGAAGAGTTCCTCGACGGGCACCAGTCGGACGCCCGCCCGGCGGGCGGCATCCGGGGAGGCGACGGGATCGGTGGCGAGGACCTCGACGTCGAAACGGGCCAGGTGGGCGGCGACCAGCCTGCCTATGTGGCCGAGCCCCAGCAGGCCCACCCGTGACCGGTAGGCGCCCGGGACCTCGGGGTTGTGCGGGAAGCGGCGGCTGCTCGCGACCTCCCGCGCGATGCGGTGGGCCTGCTTCAGCCCGAGGAGGACGTGGGCGAGGGTGAACTCCGCGACCGGGACGGCGTTGGCCGCGGCGGCGGAGACGATCGGGATGCCGCGCTCCCAGAAGGCGGGCGTGGTCAGGTGCCGGACGGACCCCGCCGCGACCAGAACGGCCCGCAGCCGGGGGGCCCGCGACAGGAAGGCGGTGTCGAGCACGGGTGCGCCCCAGCCCGTGAGCAGGATCTCGACGTCCCTCAGCGCCTCGGGCTCCGCGTCCAGCTCCTGGCGGGTGCGGGGCGGTCCCTGCCAGCGCGCGAGCCGGCCGATCCCGGCCAGTACCTCGGGCGGGTAGACGTCCGCCCGGCGTTCTTCCTCCATGACCAGCAGGGCTGTCGGTGCGGTGGCCGGTTGGTTCATATCGGGTCTGGCTCCTCGGCCGGTCCGGTGCCGGTCCGGTGGCCGGGCGGCCGCCGGACCCTGCTCGGATCTGTGGGCGAATGTCTGACTGGATGTCGTGGATTGGGGTGGCCTGTTTGGTTCCCGGGCCGGATGGCTCGCAGGGACGATACATCGGATCACTGGAATGTCCTCGCGTTTAGGTCGGATGTCCAGCCTTCGTCGCTCAGCAGTTGTTGCCGGGGCTTGTACTCGTTCCGGATCGGGATGGCTGTTCGTACGGCTCGGTGAACTGGGCGGTTATCAGCGGATTTCAGGAGGTGATATCGCCCTCGCGCGTTCCGGACTGCCGGAGCCGTGCATGGAAGGACATGGGACGGGAGCAGGGCCGGCCCGTGGAAACTTTTTGTATTCATCGGACTATTGACCGCTGAATCCGACCCCGTTACCGTCCCAGAAAGCGCTTTCCAGGCCAACTGTGATGCGGCGAAAACAGGAGTTGTGATGCAGAGATCGCGATGGATCGGTGCGGGTGTCCTCGCCTCGACACTGGTCCTCACCAGCTGTTCGTCCGGGCCTGCGGGAGTGGATGCCAAGCAGGACTCCAAGGCGCCTCTGGAGCTCTGGACCAGGACGACACCGGGCGGGCCGGGGGAGCAGGGCGCGCTCAAGCTCGCCACCGCCTTCGAGAAGAAGACGGGTTACAAGGTCGAGGTCACGGCCATCTTCGATGACTTCGAGACCAAGCTGCAGCAGCGGGCCGCCCAGAAGAACCTCCCCGACATCGTCATGAACGACGTGACCCAGCTCGGGGCCATGCACAGCCAGGGGCTGCTCCGGGAGATCGACCTGGACAAGATCAAGGACAGCGGGCAGATCATCGGCCAGGGCCTCGACTCCGGGAAGAGCGTGGACGGCAAGCAGTACGGACTGCCGTACTCGGCACAGGCGTCCGCGCTGCTCATCCGCAAGGACTGGCGGCAGAAGCTGAAGCTCGACGTCCCGGAGAACTGGGACGACTTCGCCGCGATGGCCAAGGCCTTCACCACCCGGGACCCGGACGGCGACGGCAAGCAGAACACCGCCGGGCTCGCCGCCCCGCTGTCCACCAAGCGCGGCTACGCCTCCTGGTACTTCTCCAACTTCCTCTGGGCCGCGGGCGGCGACTTCATCACCGAGAGCGGCAAGGGCACGTACAAGCCGTCCTCGGCCACGAAGGCATCGGTCGAGGCCATGCAGTGGTTCCGCGACCTGGGCTGCAAGGCCAAGGCCATCCAGCCCGGCGCCGTGACCATGGACACCCCGCCGACGAACGAGACCTTCGAGGCGGGCCGGACCGGCATGTTCGTCGTCGGTCCGTACCTGCTGCCCCGCTTCGACGAGACCCTCGGCAAGGACAAGTACGAGGTCGTGCCGATGCCCAAGGGCCCGAAGGACGCCACCGTTCTCGCGGAGGGCGGCTCGGTCTACCTGATGGCCGGCTCCGCCAACCAGGCCGGCCAGGACGCCTTCGCCGGCTTCGCCGTCTCCGCCGAGGGCCAGAAGACGGGGATGGAGGGCGAGACCGGATACACCGTGCAGCTTCCCGTCAACAAGACGGTGGACATCTCCCAGGTGCGGCCCGACCCCCGCTGGAAGACCTACGCCCAGGCCTACCAGGACTCCGGGCGGTACGCCCCGTCCATCCCGAACTGGACCCCGGTGCGGCAGGCGACGGCGGACACCGTGAACGCGCTCATGGCGGACTGCGGTCTCGACACCGGCACCAAGCTCCGTGAGCTCGACAAGCAGCTCGCCGACATCCTCGACGAGCAGGGGATCGCCGCGTCATGAGCCTCGACCAGGCCGGACCGGCCGCCCCTGCGGCGGCCGGCCCCGCCCCGCGGAAGCCGGGGCGCCAGAGCGGCGGGGCCGCCGGCCGCCCGGGGCGCAGCCGCAGATCGGGCCGGTGGTGGACGCCCTGGCTGTTCCTCGCTCCCGCGCTGATCCTCTTCCTGTACTTCAAGTTCATCCCCATGGCCAACGCGCTGACCATGTCCTTCCAGGAAGTTCAGCCCTACCTGGGAAACAAGTGGGTCGGCACCGACAACTACGCCACGGTGCTCCAGTCCCACGGATTCCGCGAGGCCGCCTGGCACACGCTCGTACTCGCCGCCGGGCAGACCGCCGGCTCGATGGCGCTCGGCCTCGCACTCGCCCTGCTGATGGAGGGGCAGAGCCGCCGGCTGAAGTTCGTGCGCTCCGCGGCGTTCCTGCCGGTGGTGGTGCCGCTCGCGGTCGTCGCCGAACTGTGGCGGATCATGTACCACCCCACCGGCGACGGCATGCTCAACTCGCTGCTCGGGATGGTGGGGATGGGCCCGTCCGGGTTCATGAACGACCCCGACACGTCGATGGCGTCCATCATGGTCACCGGCATCTGGCGGGGCGCCCCCTACGACATGATGATCATCCTCGCCGGGCTGACGAGCGTGGACCGGGGCCTGTACGAGGCCGCGAAGGTCGACGGCGCCTCCAGGTGGCAGCGGGTGTGGCACGTGGCCGTGCCCGGACTGCGCTCGGTGTTCTCGATCCTGTTCATCCTCGCCGCGATCCGCGGACTGCGGGTGTTCACCGAGGTGTTCCTGCTCACCAACGGCGGACCCGACGGCTCCACCGAGGTCGTCATGACCCTCATCTACAAGCTCGGCCTCGAACAGAACCGGCTCGGTGTCGGAGCGGCGGGAGCGGTCCTGCTGTTCGTCGCGACGCTGATCCTGACCGTCGTCGTCCAACTGCTGCGGCGGAGGGAAAGCAAGTGAGCGAGCAGACCGAGACCGCGCTTGGCCTGACCGAGAGCCGCAGCGCCGGCGGACGGATCCTGAGGAACGTCGTCCACCTGCTGGTCCTGATCGTCTTCGCGGGACCGCTGCTCGCCCTGCTCGTCAGCGCCTTCGGACACGTCAAGGACCCCACTCAGCTGAGCGTCATCCCCTCGGGCGTCACGCTGGACAACTTCAGGGTCGCCTTCGACCAGGGGGTGCTCAGGTACCTGCTGAACTCGTTCTTCGTGGTCGGCGGCGGGCTGCTGCTGCAGGTTGCCGTCTCCGTCCTGGCCGGGTACGCGCTGGCCAGGAAGGTCTTCCCCGGGATGACGCTGGTGCTCGTCGCGGTACTGGCGACGCTGATGCTGCCCGAGGAGATCCTGGCCCTCCCGCTGTCCCTGATCCTCTCCGACCTGCCGGTCGTCCACTTCAACCTCATCGGCACCCTCGCCGGAATGATCGTCCCGCTGGGCGCCTGGGGGTTCTCGATCCTCGTCATGACCGAGTTCATGAAGGACGTGCCGCGCGAACTGGAGGAGGCCGCCCGCATCGACGGCGCCGGCGATCTGCGGATCTTCGCCCAGATCATCCTGCCGATGTGCAAGCCCGCCCTCGGCGTCATCGGGGTCTTCGGTTTCACCATGATCTGGGACCAGTACCTGCTGCCCCTCCTCGTCTCGACCGACTCCTCCTCGTACACGCTCCCGCTGGCGCTGCGCACCCTGCGGATCGACCCCGCGGTGACCCCCGGAGTGGTGATGGCCGCCTCGCTGCTGGCCCTGCTGCCCTCCGTGATCGTCTTCCTCTTCTTCCAGCGGTCCTTCGTCAGCGGCCTGTCCTCCGGTGCGCTGAAGGGCTGACCCGGCGAACCCCTCCGCCACCACTTCGTCCCCCGCAAGGAGCACTCCCATGACCCCGCCCGCGACCCCCGCTCCCGCAGGAGCCCCGGAGACGGACTGGTTCACCACAGCCCGGTTCGGCATGTTCGTCCACTGGGGCCTGTACTCCCTCGCCGCGCGGCACGAGTGGGTCAAGAACCGGGAGAAGCTGACCGACGAGCAGTACCGGGTCTACTTCGACCACTTCGACCCCGACCGCTACGACCCGGTCCAGTGGGCCAGGGCCGCCAAGGCGGCCGGTATGCGCTACGTCGTCCTGACCACCAAGCACCACGACGGCTTCTGCCTCTGGGACAGCGCCCTCACCGAGTACAAGGTCACCAACACCCCGCACGGCCGCGACCTCGTCGGCCCGTTCGTCGAGGCCTGCCGCGCCGAAGGGCTCAAGGTCGGCCTCTACTACTCGCTGATCGACTGGCACCACCCGTCCTTCCCCGTGGACGGCACCCACCCGCAGCGCGACGACGAGGAGTTCAAGGCCGCGAACACCGGCCGGGACATCCGCGACTACCGGCGCTACCTGCACGGCCAGGTCCGGGAACTGCTGACGTCCTTCGGGCGCGTCGACTACCTCTTCTTCGACTTCTCCTACGCCGGGCGCACCTGGTGGGGCGGCAAGGGACCCGACGACTGGGACTCCCCGAAGCTCCTGGAGACGATCCGGGAACTCCAGCCGCACGTCCTGGTCAACGACCGCACCGGGCTCCCGGGCGACTTCGTGACACCCGAGCAGTACCAGCCCTCGGGCCCGATGACCGAGGACGGGCGCCCCGTCCTCTGGGAGGCCTGCCAGACGCTCAACGGCAGCTGGGGATACGACCGGGACAACCTCGACCACAAGAGCGCCGACCTGCTGATCCGGATGCTCGTCGACGGGGTGTCCAAGGGCGGCAACCTGCTGCTCAACGTGGGCCCCACCGGCCGGGGCGACCTCGACCCGCGCGACTCGGCGATCCTCGGCGAGATCGGCCGGTGGACGCAGCTGCACGAGCGGTCGGTCCGCGGCTGCGGCCCGTCCCCGTACACCGCCCCCGCCGAATGCCGGTACACCCAGCGCGGCGACCGGCTCTACGTCCACCTGTTCGCCTGGCCCCCGCGCCATCTGCACCTGCCGGGCCTCGCCGGCCGGGTGCGGTACGCCCAGCTGCTGAACGACGCGTCCGAGATCATCCCGGTCCACATCGACCCGGACCGGCCCGCCGTCAACACCGAGATGGGCGGGCAGCCCGCCGGGACGCTCACGCTCCAGATCCCGGTGCGCCGCCCCGACACCCCCGTCCCCGTCATCGAACTCTTCCTGGACACACCGGCCGAAGGCTGAGACCCGGACCCCGGTCCGCAACACCTCACTTCCTCACTCACGGAGGCACCATGCAACGCCGCACGTTCCTCATGAGCACCGCTGCCGGGGTGGCACTGGCCGCCGCCCCCGTCGGCGGACCACTGACCGCGAGCGCGGCGCCCGCCCCGGCGACCGTCCGCACCCTGGACGAA
This sequence comes from Streptomyces sp. 840.1, assembly GCF_003751445.1. NCBI lineage: Bacteria > Bacillati > Actinomycetota > Actinomycetes > Kitasatosporales > Streptomycetaceae > Streptomyces > Streptomyces sp. 840.1. The sequence goes on from NZ_RJUU01000001.1 coordinate 4,722,073, forward strand.
CTCCGAGCGGCGATCGACCGGGCACGCCCCGGAACCCGGATCGTCGTGGCCGACGGGACGTACACCGTGCCGCCGGACAGCCCCCTCGCCATCCGGAACAAGCGCGGCACCTCGCGCGCACCCGTGACCATCGCCGCGCAGACCCGCGGCGGGGTCGTCCTGGAGGGCGAGCACAGCTTCGTCCTGGAGGCGTCGCACCACATCACCCTCAGCGGCTTCTCGTTCCGCCAGAGCAGCACCCTGGACGTCCCCCCGGACTGCTCGCACATCAGGCTCACCCGCAACGACCTCCAACTGGCCGATATCGAGGGCCTGCACTGGGTGATGGTGCGCGCGGACGACAGCACGGTCGACCACAACCACTTCCACGGCAAGAGCACGCTCGGCATCTACCTCGGCATCGAGGGCGCGGGCACAGAGGAGATGGCCCAGCGCGTCCACGTGTACCGCAACTACTTCTCCGACCACACCTTCGCCGGCTCCAACGGCGGCGAGCCGATCCGGCTCGGCGTCAGCCCCCGGGCCCTGTCCGGCGCCCACGCGATCGTGGAGTACAACCTGTTCGAGCGCGCGAACGGGGACCCCGAGGCGATCTCGGTGAAGAGCTCGGACAACACCATCCGGTACAACACCATCCGCGACAGCCTGGGCGGCATCGTCCTGCGGCACGGCAACCGCAACCGGGTGGAGGCCAACCACCTCGTCGACGGCCAGGAAGGGGTACGGATCTACGGCAACGACCACGTGATCGTCAACAACTACCTCGCCGGCCTGTCGGGGCGCGCCCTCGTCATCGGCAGCGGTTCCGAGCGTGACCACCTGCCCGGCGAGTCGCCGGACACCCGCCGGGGCAACGACGCCCCGGACCGCGTCCTCATCGCGTACAACACCCTGGTCGGCAACAACGGCACGCTCTCCGGCGAGAGCCAGCGCCCGCACGAGCCGCGGGACGTCACCGTCGCGGACAACCTGCTCGTCGCGGACACCGGCCGGCTCGTCGAGATGGCGGACACCGTGCGCTTCACCTGGTCGGGCAACCTCCTGTGGGGCGCCGCCGCCGACGGCAACATCCCGGCCGGTGGCGGTACCCGCGTCGACCCCCGCCTGGTGCCGGACCCGTACGGCATCGCGCGGCCGGCCGCCGACAGCCCGGCGATCGGTGCGGGCACGCTCCGGTGGCCGCCGGTCACCCACGACATCGACGGTCAGCCGCGCGGCCGGAACCGGGACGCGGGCGCCGACCAGTACTCCCGCCGCGCCTCCGGGCGCGCCCCTCTGACCCCGGCCGACGTCGGCCCGCACGCCGGCTGAACGAATCCGTCCGTATCGACGCAGGAGGCACCATGCAACGCCGCACGTTCCTCAGAAGCACCGCCGTGGCCGCACTCGCGGCCGTACCCCTCACCACCGCGCTGTCGGGCACCGCGTCCGCAGCCGACATCCCGGTCTCCTCCCTGGCCGCACTGCAGAGCGCCATCAACGGCGCGGCGCCCGGTGACCGGATCGTCGTCGCCGACGGCACCTACACGGTCCCGTCCGGCAGCTCCATCAACATCACCGGCAAGAACGGCACCGCCGCCGCGCAGATCACCATCGTCTCCAAGACCCGCGGCGGCGCCGTGCTGCGCGGCGAACGCGGCTTCGTGCTCAGCGGTTCGAGCAACATCACCATCAGCGGCTTCTCCTTCCGGCAGAGCACCACGATGGAGATCCCGGCGGACTGCTCGTCGATCCGGCTCACCCGCAACGACTTCCAGCTCGCGGACACCGGCGACCCGTACTGGCTCGTCGTACGGGCGGACGACTCGAAGATCGACCGGAACCACTTCCACAACAAGACGACCACGGGCATCTTCATCGTCGTCGACGGCACGGGCAAGACCGCCATGGCCCAGAACCTGCACATCTTCCGCAACCACTTCTCCGACCACACCTTCACCGGCGCCAACGGAGGCGAACCCATCCGCCTCGGCGTCAGCGGCCGGGCACTGTCCGAGGCCAACGCGGTCGTGGAGTACAACCTGTTCGAGCGCTGCAACGGCGACCCCGAGGCCATCTCGGTGAAGTCCTCGAAGAACACCATCCGGTACAACACCATCCGCGACAGCCGCGGCGGCATCGTGCTGCGCCACGGCAACGGTTCCGTGGTGGAGGGCAACTACCTGATCGACGGCATCGACGGGGTACGCATCTACGGCAACGACCACAGGATCGTCAACAACTACCTGAGCGGGCTGTCCGGCCGGGCCCTGGTGGTCGGCAGCGGCACCACCCGCGACCACAACTCCGGCGAGACACCGGAGCAGCGGACGGGCAACGACGCCTGCGACCGTGCGGTGATCGTGCACAACTCGCTGATCAACAACGCCGGCTCGCTCTCCGGCGAGACCCGGGCGTTCGAGCCGACGAACGTGACCCTGGCCGACAACCTGCTCGTCGGTAACGCGGGCAGCCTCGTCGCGATGGGGGCCACCACCGGCTTCACCTGGCAGAGCAACCTGCTGTGGGGCGCGGCCGCGGACGGCAACATTCCCGCCGGGGGCTTCACCCGGGCCGACCCGCTGCTCAGCCAGGGCGCGGACGGCGTGCTGCGGCTGTCGTCGGGCAGCCCGGCGATCGGCGCGGCGACACTGAGCGGCGCGGCCGTCGCCGACGACATCGACGGCGACCAGCGCGGCAGCGTACGGGACATCGGCGCCGACGAGTACGCGACGGCGCCCGCGCTCCGGCACCCGCTCACGGCCGCCGACGTGGGCCCGAACGCCGCCTGAGCGACCGAGGTGACGGGGAACCGCACAGCAGGCCCGGTCCGCCCGCCCCGTCCGGGCGGACCCCGTGAAGAACATCCGGACGCCCGCCGCAGGAAGGCAGTGCCATGACCGACGAGAGCAGCCGGAACGCGGTGGGCGGAATCAGGCCGGGGCTCTGCTCGGTCACCTTCCGACGGCTGCCCGCCGCCGAGGTCGCCCGCCGTGCCGCCGGTGCGGGCCTGGAGGTGATCGAGTGGGGCGCCGACGTGCACGCGCCCGCAGCGGAGCCCGACACCGTCCGCGCGGTCCGCGAGGCCACCGACCGGTACGGCATGGCCTGCTGTTCGTACGGCTCGTACTTCCGCGCCACCCGGGACGAGCTGGCGGGGTTCCCCGCTGTCGCCCGCGCCGCGGTACTGCTCGGGGCACCCCGGATACGGGTGTGGGCGGGAGCGGCCGGATCGCGGTCCGCGTCACCCGGGGAGCGGCAGGAGACGGTGCGCTGTCTGCGGGAGGCGGCGCGGATCGCCGCCGGCCACGGACTGCTGCTCGCCCCCGAGTTCCACGGGGGAACGCTCACCGACACCGTCGCCTCGACCGCCCGGCTGCTGGACGAGGTGGACGCGGAGAACGTCCGCACGTACTGGCAGCCACCGCTCGACACCCCCGACGAGGAGGCGCTGGCGGGGCTCGCGGAGCTGGCCGACCGGGTCTGCGCCGTACACGCCTTCTCGTGGTGGCCCGGCAACAACCGGCTGCCGCTGGAGGCCCGTTCGCACCTGTGGACGGCCGCACTCGGCCTGCTGGCGGGCCGGGGCACCGAGGCGCTCCTGGAGTTCGTGCCCGGTGACGACCCCGAGGTGCTGGCGCGGGAGGCGGCGGCGCTGAGGGGATTCGCCTTGCCGGACGGCGCGGAGCCGAACATAGTCGACTGAACCCCGAAGATCACGAGGGGCGTTCCGGCGCCCCCGATGTCAGAACGGCAGACATGCGCATCAAGAACGACGACACGCTCCTGTTCATCGGAGACTCCATCACCGACGCGGGCCGCGACCGCGCGGACTCCGCCTCGCTCGGTGCGGGTTACGTCCACGAGATCGCGCAGACCCTGCGCGACCGGGCGGCCGAAGGACCCGGGCCCCGTGTCATCAACAGGGGGATCAGCGGCAATCGCGTCTACGACCTCGAAAGCCGCTGGACCACCGATGTCATCGACCACCGGCCCACCGTGGTCACCGTCAAGATCGGCATCAACGACACCTGGCGGCACTACGACAGCGGGCTGCGCAGCCCGGTCGACGCGTTCGCGACCTGCCTCGACGGACTGCTCGCGGACACCGCGCGCAGACTGTCCGCCCGGCTGGTCGTCATCACCCCGTTCCTCGTCCCGGTCGGGCCGGACCAGGAGAGGTGGTTCGAGGACCTGGCCCCCCGCACCGACGCCGTCCTGCGGGCGGCCGCGGACAACGGGGCCCAGGTGGTCCGCGCCGACCAGGTCATGGCCCATGCGGTACGGGACCGGCAGCCGGCGGAGCTGGCCCGGGACGGCGTCCACCCGACCCCGCTCGGGCACCGGCTGATCGCTGATGCCTGGCTCGCCGTGGCCGACCCGGCCACCGCGCAGGCGCCGGCGTAGCACCGTCTCCGCGGGGACCGGGCGGATGCTCCGCGGGCTCGGCCCGGGGCCCTGCGGGACGCGGAGGGGCGGTCGCTAGAGTGACCGCCCATGACCACAATTGATCAAGTTCCCGCCTCTTTCGTCGTGCACATCCCGGACGCCGAACTCGAACCGGAGCCGCTCGATCCGACGCAGATCGTTTCGGGCGATCCGCAGGTCACCGGCAAGGTGCTGTGGGAGTCGCCCGACGGCAGGCAGCTGCGCGGGATCTGGCAGATCACGCCCGGCGTGGTCACGGACACCGAGGCCAACGAGCTGTTCGTGGTGGTCAGCGGTCGCGCGACGATGGCGGTCGAGGACGGCGGGACGCTGGAGCTCGGACCGGGCGACGCCTGCGTGCTGCGCGAGGGCGACCGCACGACGTGGACCGTGCACGAGACGCTGCGCAAGGCCTACCACATCAGCCTCTGAAGACCCGTGGCGTCCCTGGCGCCCTGGAGACCGCGCGGGTCCCTCAGGCCGAGGCGGGGCGGGTGAGGGACCGGCGCAGGGCGAGCGCGGCCATCGGCAGCAGCAGGCAGGCGCCGGTGAGGTTCAGCCAGCCGTAGCTCGCCCGGGAGACGATCACCCCGGCGACCGCGCCGCCGATGCCCGCCGAGGCGTTCATGGTCAGGTCCGACAGGCCCTGTACGGCGGCGCGGGCGGCCTGCGGCACGGAGTCGGTGAGCAGCGCGGAACCGGCGACCAGCCCTGCGGACCAGCCGAGCCCGAGCACGAACAGGCCGGCCGCGGTCCGGCCGTGGGCGGCGCCCGCGGTGCCCGCCAGCAGTGCGGCCAGGGAGAGCAGTCCGACCGCCAGGCCGATGACAGCGATCCGCCCGAAGCGGTCCGACAGCCAGCCCATCACCGGCGAGAACGCGTACATCCCCGCGATGTGGCCGCTGATCACCAGGCCGACCAGCTGGAGGTCCGCGCCGTGGTGGCCCAGGTCGACCGGGGTCATCACCATGATCGAGACCATCGCGGTGTGCGAGACGGTCACGGTCACCAGTGCCAGCCGGGCCATCGGCGAAGCCCGCACGGCGGCGATGCCCGCACGCAGCGAACGGTTCGCGGTCGACCTGCCCTCCTGGGGGCCCAGCGCGCGTGCCGTGAGCAGTGGGTCGGGCCGCAGCAGCACCGCGATCACGAGGGCGGCGAGCAGGAAGATGCCGGCCGCCCAGACGAAGGGCCCGGCCGTCTCGGACACGGCGGTGCCTCGGAAGACCCGGCCCGCCGGGGCCGCGATGTTGGGCCCCGCGACCGACCCGATGGTGGTGGCCCAGATGACTGTCGAGATCGCCCGGCCGCGCCGCTCGGGCTCGGCCAGATCCGCCGCGGCGAACCGCGCCTGCAGATTGGCGGAGGAGCCCGCGCCGAACGCGGCCATGCCGAGGAGCAGCAGCGGGAAGTTCTCCACCAGAGTGGCCAGCACCACCAGGCCGGCTCCGAGCGCCCCGATCAGATACGCCAGCACGAGCCCCGGGCGGCGGCCGCGCGAGGTCATCAGCGCGGCCAGCGGCAGCGACAGCAGGGCCGTGCCGGTCACCGACGCGGTGGGCGCGAGGCCCGCCAGCGCCTCGGAGCCGCTGACCTGCGTCGCCAGCACCGGGGCCAGGGCGATGCCGACGGGCACGCCGAGTCCGCCGAGTATCTGACCGGCGATCAGGACAGCGGTCGTCCTGCGCCGGAGCCCAGGCAGGTCCGCGGAGGTGACCCGCCCGGTGGGAGCGGGCCCGCCGGGTGCGTCGGATGCGTCGAGGGTGTTGGTCACCGACGCAGTGTGCCAGCCCGAACGCGCGTACGAAAAGGAGATCGGGGGGCCGTCCCTCGCGGTGGCTCAGAACAGCGGCTATCGAGGGACTGTCCGTCGCGGTGGCTCAGAACAGCGGCTGCGGCAGTACGCCCTCCAGCGCGAGCAGCTGCCGCTTCGTCTCCAGCCCGCCGCCGAAGCCGCCGATCCCGCCGTCGCGCTCCACCACCCGGTGACAGGGCACCACGACCGGCAGCGGATTGGACCCCATGGCCGCCCCGACCGCCTGGGCCGCCCCGGGCTGCCCGACCCGGTCGGCGAGCTCCCCGTAACCGGCGACGGCGCCGTAGGGCACCCCCGCCGCCAGCTCGCGGAGCACCTGACGGTTGAAACCGCTGGTCAGCGACCAGTCGAGGGGGAGCGAGAAATCACGCAGGGTGCCCGCGAAGTACGCCGCGAACTGGCGTATCGGCTCGGCCAGCCGCGCGGAGTCCGGTGCTTCGGCCAGGTCCGCGCCGAGCCGGCTCCGCAACTGGTCCAGCGCCCTGTCCCGCACCGCCGGACGGGCGTGGAAGACCACGCTCACCAGCCCCGCGTCGGTCGCGGCCAGCAGCAGCGGACCGATGTCGCTCTCCACGACGGCCCACTCGACAACCCCGTTGCTGTTCATGGCACCCACGGTACGGCCGGCCACTGACAACGGTCGGTGGCCGGCCGCGGCAACGGCCCCGCGACGATCAGCCGCCGGTCGCTCGCACCCCGGCTGCCTGAGGTACCCCGGTGGCCCCGCGCGTCCCGGTGGCCGCACGGACCACGTCCGGCGCATTGGTGATGATGCCGTCCACGCCGTAGCCGGTCACCCGGAGCGCGTCCGCCGCGTCGTTGACCGTCCAGGTGTCGACCTGCAGCTTCTTGTGGTGCGGCCCCTTCAGCGCGTGCACCGCCGCGACGTACTGGGCCGAGACCGAGGCGTGGTCCGGGTTGATCCGGTCGGTGAACCGGGCGTACGAGGGCAGCTCGGCGACGGCCGGGGTGCCCAGGAGGCCGGTGATGACGTCGGGACGCTGCTCGTGCACCCTGCGCACGCTGTCCGCGCCGAAGCTCTGGATCACGAGGCGGTCGCGCACGTGGCCGCCGTCCAGCCAGCCCTCCTGGGCCAGCACCTGGAGGGTCGCCCGCTCGATCCCCGGGTAGGTCTCGGGGCTCTTGATCTCCATGAGCAGGCTCTGCTGGTTGTGCTCGATACGTTCCAGGTACTGCCGGAGCGTGGGTACCCGGGTGCCGGCGTAGCGCGCGCCGAACCAGCTCCCCGCGTCCAGCCGGGCGATCTCGGCGGCCGTGAAGTCCTTGACCGCCCACGGTGCGCGACCGGGGAAGACCGTCTCGGCGTCGGTGGTGCGCTTCAGGCTGGTGTCGTGGATGACGACGAGGACGCCGTCCTTGGTGAGCTGGACGTCGTTCTCCACCCACTCGAAGCCGAGCGCGTGGGCCTTGTCGACGGACGCGAGGGTGTTCTCGGGGGCGTAGGCGGACGCGCCCCGGTGGGCGATCACGAGCGGGGTGCGGACCGGGGCGGCGGCGCGGGTCACCGGGCCGGGGCGCGCGGCGGCAGCGGTGGTGGTGTCCGAGACGGGTGCGCCGGTGTTCGACAGCAGGTACGTGCCGGCGGCCAGCAGCGCGGCGGCGGCGACGGAGGCGGTAGCGGTAGCGGTGCCTGCGTACACGTGGACTCCTTGCGTCAGGGATGCGGAGCGTCGGAGTGTGCGGACGGCCCGAGAGTCGCAGCCGCCGCCGAACGGGGGAGAGGCGGCGGGTGGCCACCATGTGAACGGTCCCGGAGGGACTGTGAACGGACCCCGGGGACCGCGTCACGGCCCCGTGCCCCTGTCGATAAAATGCAGTTCTTCTGTTTGTTTGCCGGGCCTCGCGCCTTAGGGTCGTCCGCACCCGGGCTTCTGCGAAGGACGTGTGTATGCAGGGCACAATCGACGGCTTCAGCTATGGGGCGGTGACCCCCGTCGCCGCGTTTGTCATGGCCTGCCTCGGCGCGGCACTCGGTCTGCGCTGCACCACCCGGTCACTGCGCACGGAACGTTCCTTCAAGGCCGGCTGGCTGGCTCTCGGCGCGACTTCCATAGGCTCCGGAATCTGGACGATGCACTTCATCGCGATGATGGGCTTCTCCGTCGAGGAGGTGCCGATCGGCTACGACAAGCCGGTCACGTTCGCCAGCCTCGCCGTCGCGATCGTCGTGGTCGGTGTCGGGATCTTCCTTGTCGGGTACCGGGGCGCCACCCCGATGGCGCTGGTGACGGGCGGCACGATCACCGGGCTCGGCGTGGCCACCATGCATTACCTCGGCATGGCCGGGATGCGACTTGATGGGCAGTTCGAGTACGACACGATCACCGTGACGCTCTCCGTGGTCATCGCCGTGTCGGCCTCGACCGCCGCGCTCTGGGCCGCCGCATCGATCCACGGCTTCCTGCCCAGCCTCGGTGCCGCCGTCGTGATGGGCGTCGCGGTCAGCGGGATGCACTACACCGGTATGGCCGCGCTCCGGGTCCACCTGCACCCCGCCACCGTCACCGGCACCACCGCCGGTGACACCCCGACCGGCCTGCTCGTGCCCATGCTGATCGGTCCGGCCTGCTTCCTGCTCATCGCCGGGGTCGTCGTGATGTTCGACCCACTGGTGGTCATGGGCACCCCGGACTGGGAGGACGCCGCGGCCGGACGGGCCCTCGGCATCCCCGCCCAGCGCCAGGTACCCCGGTTCGGGACCCACGCCGACCCGGCGTCCTTCCACTCGCAGCGGCGCGACCCCGTGGAGCACCACGAGCGCTGACCCGCCCCGTTGTCAGTGGGGGGTCGTACGGTGGTTGCATGCGGCCCGTTTCGAAGATCGAACGTTCGGTGGCGCCTTTCGAGGTCGTCAGTCCCTACCAGCCCAGCGGCGACCAGCCCACGGCCATCGCCGAGCTGGAGAAGCGCGTCCGGGCAGGTGAGAAGGATGTCGTGCTGCTCGGCGCGACCGGCACCGGAAAGTCGGCGACCACCGCCTGGATGATCGAGAAGCTGCAGCGCCCCACCCTGGTGATGGCGCCGAACAAGACCCTCGCCGCCCAGCTGGCCAACGAGTTCCGCGAGCTCCTGCCCAACAACGCCGTCGAGTACTTCGTCTCGTACTACGACTACTACCAGCCCGAGGCGTACGTCCCGCAGTCGGACACCTACATCGAGAAGGACTCCTCGATCAACGAGGAGGTCGAACGGCTGCGCCACTCCGCGACGAACTCCCTGCTCACCCGGCGTGACGTCATCGTCGTCGCCTCCGTCTCCTGCATCTACGGCCTCGGCACGCCGCAGGAGTACGTGGACCGGATGGTCCAGCTCAAGGTGGGCGACGAGATCGACCGCGACCAGCTGCTGCGCCGCTTCGTCGAGATCCAGTACAGCCGCAACGACCTGGCCTTCGCCCGGGGCACCTTCCGGGTGCGGGGCGACACCATCGAGATCTTCCCGGTCTACGAGGAGCTCGCCGTCCGCATCGAGATGTTCGGTGACGAGATCGAGGCGCTCTCCACCCTCCACCCGCTCACCGGCGAGGTCATCAGCGAGGACCAGGCCCTCCACGTCTTCCCCGCCAGCCACTACGTGGCGGGCCCTGAGCGCCTGGAGAAGGCCGTCGGCGGCATCGAGAAGGAGCTGGAGGAGCGGCTGGCCGAGCTGGAGAAGCAGGGCAAGATGCTGGAGGCCCAGCGTCTGCGGATGCGCACCACGTACGACATCGAGATGCTCCGCCAGATCGGCACCTGCTCGGGCGTCGAGAACTACTCGATGCACTTCGACGACCGCACCCCCGGCACCGCGCCCAACACTCTCCTGGACTACTTCCCCGAGGACTTCCTCCTCGTGCTCGACGAGTCGCACGTCACCGTGCCGCAGATCGGCGCGATGTACGAGGGAGACGCCTCCCGCAAGCGGACCCTCGTCGACCACGGCTTCCGGCTGCCGTCCGCCCTGGACAACCGTCCGCTGAAGTGGGAGGAGTTCCTCGGACGGATCAACCAGACGGTCTACCTCTCCGCCACCCCCGGCAAGTACGAGCTCTCCCGCGGCGACGGCTTCGTCGAGCAGATCATCCGCCCCACCGGCCTCGTCGACCCGGAGATCGTCGTCAAGCCCACCGAGGGCCAGATCGACGACCTGGTGCACGAGATCCGCAAGCGCACCGAGAAGGACGAGCGGGTCCTGGTCACCACCCTCACCAAGAAGATGTCGGAGGACCTCACCGACTACTTCCTGGAGCTCGGCATCCAGGTGCGCTACCTGCACAGCGACGTCGACACCCTGCGCCGCATCGAGCTGCTGCGCGAACTGCGCTCGGGCGAGTACGACGTCCTGGTCGGCATCAACCTCCTGCGCGAGGGCCTCGACCTGCCGGAGGTGTCGCTCGTGGCGATCCTCGACGCCGACAAGCAGGGCTTCCTGCGTTCGGGCACCTCACTGATCCAGACCATCGGCCGAGCCGCCCGTAACGTGTCCGGGCAGGTCCATATGTACGCGGACAAGATCACCCCGGCGATGGCGCAGGCCATCGAGGAGACCAACCGGCGCCGTGAGAAGCAGATCGCCTACAACACCGAGCGCGGACTCGACCCGCAGCCGCTGCGCAAGAAGATCAACGACATCGTCGCGACGATCGCCCGCGAGGAGGTCGACACCGAGCAGCTGCTCGGCACCGGCTACCGCCAGGCGAAGGGCGCCAAGGCGCCCGTGCCCACGCTGGGCATCAAGGCCGGCTCCGCGAAGACCAAGGGCGAGGGGGCGGCGGTCACCGACCGGCCGGCCACCGAGCTCGCCGGGATCATCGAGGAGATGACCGACCGGATGCGCGCCGCCGCCGCGGACCTGCAGTTCGAGGTGGCCGCCCGACTGCGGGACGAGGTCGGGGAGTTGAAGAAGGAGTTGCGCCAGATGCGGGAGGCGGGCCTGGCCTGACCCCGCGGTGCGGGGTGTGTTGCAGGACCGACACAAAACGGCCCGGACCCGATGCACGGGTGGCGTGAATGCGTAGGGTGCTGGAAACCGCGCAAGGACGGTTTGCGGGGAAGCGGAGAGGGGACAGCGCGTGACGGTCAATATGACCAAGGGCCAGGCCATCAGCCTGCAGAAGAGCGACGGGGGGACCCTGACCGCGGTACGCATGGGGCTCGGCTGGCAGGCGGCGCCGCGCCGCGGTCTGTTCGGTTCGCGCACCCGCGAGATCGACCTGGACGCCTCGGCGGTCCTGTTCGCCGACAAGCAGCCGGTCGACGTCGTCTTCTTCCGGCACCTCGTCAGCGACGACGGCTCGGTCAAGCACACCGGGGACAACCTGGTCGGCGGCGCCGGCTCGGGCGGCGACGACGAGGCGATCCTGGTCGACCTCCAGCGGGTGCCGGTCCACATCGACCAGATCGTCTTCACGGTGAACTCCTTCACCGGCCAGACGTTCCAGGAAGTACAGAACGCCTTCTGCCGCATCGTCGACGAGACCAACGGCCAGGAGCTCGCCCGCTACACCCTGGACGGCGGCGGGCAGTACACCGCACAGATCATGGCGAAGGTGCACCGCTCGGGCAGCGGATGGCAGATGACCGCCATCGGCAACCCGGCCAACGGCCGCACCTTCCAGGACCTCATGCCGGCGATCCTGCCGCACCTGTAGGCGGAGCCGGACCAGCGGGTCCGTATCGGTACGCGCAGCTCCCGGAGGCATCGGCCGCCGGGAGCTGCACCGCATCACGACCACCGCATCACGACCACCGCATCACCACCACCTTCATCACCACCGCGGCACCGCGCCGCGCGGCAGCAACTCGTCGAGGGGACAGGGCAATGACGGCCGAGCTGGTCCGGGGGCAGAACCACACCTTGCCCCAGACCCGTCTGGAGATCCGGATTTCGGCAGGCGCGCCGGTCGTCGCCGGGGCCACCCTCGGGGACGAGCACGGCACCGTGCACGGCGTCGAGCGGATCGCCCACCCCGGCTCCCCGCACCTGCCGGGTCTGGAGGTCTCCAGGCAGGCCGCCGCCGAGCACCGGCTCGCCGTGGACCTCGACGCCCTGCCCGACGGGGTGCACCGGGTCACCGTGCTGCTCGCCCTGCCGCTGGAGGCGGGCGGTCCGACCCGGTTCGGAGCCGTGGCCGCGCCCTTCGTCGCCGTCACCGGGCCCGAAGGCGCCGAGATCGCCACCTTCACCCTGACCGGCCTGGACACCGAGTCGGCCGTCGCCGCCCTGGAGCTCTACCGCAGGCAGGGTGCCTGGAAGGTCCGCGCCGTCGGGCAGGGCTACGCGGGCGGTCTCGCCGCGATGCTCGCCGACCAGGGCGTGGACCGGGCGGCCGAGCTGGCCGGTTCGATCCAGCAGGCCGTCGCCCGAGGCCTGGCCCGTTCCGTGTCACCGCCCCCGCCCCGCACCCCGGAGGGCGACCGGGTCCGGCACGCGGCGGGACCCGCAGCCGTCCCGGGCGGCGGGCAGCCCCCCGCCGGGCCCCCGGCCGCCCGGCAGCCCGAGCAGCCGGCACCGGCCGCCGTGCCGTCCGGGCCCGTCGACTACGCGCACCCGCGCCGCCGGTCCTCCGCGCCCCCGCCGCCCCCTCCCGCCGCGCCGCCCGCCGGGCCCGCAGGGCAGGCAGGGCCCGTTGCCGGGGACGCGACCGGCTGGTCCATGGACGAACGCCTCTACAACCAGATCTGGGGCATGTTCGAGGACCTGGCCAGGGCCACCGCCGCCTACCGCAGCGCGGTCGACTTCGCGGAGTCACGGATGGACCAGGAGCTGGAGCGGGCCCTGTCCGACCCGCGCAGCCGGATCGGCGGTTCGGGCGACCTGGCCCGGGAACAGGCCCGCGCCAAGCGCGACGAGCTGACCGGCCGGGCCCGCGAGGCCCTGGACCGCGACCTCGCCCAGTTGGCCGCCGAGTCCGCCGTGGTGGAACCCGCGCTCCCCGCCCCGTACGCGGGCTGGGACAACCCCGTCTGGCACGCCTACCGGGTTCCGATGGAGATCCCGATGGCCCTGCGGATCGGTGACCTGCACCTGCCCGAGAGCGGCGCACTGCGCATCCCGCTGCTCGTGCGGCTGCCGCTGGAGCGCGGCATCTGGATCGACAGCGGACGCACGGCCTCCGAGGCCGGTGCCCTGACGGACGGCGGCCAGTTGCACCGGCTGGCCATGGAGAGCGCCGTACTGCACGCCGCCCGGCTGCTCGCCGTCTACCCGGCGGGCGAGTTCTCGGTCCACGTCATCGACCCGGCCGGTTCCGCCTCGGCCGCGCTGGATCCGCTGGTCCGCTCCGGGGTGCTCGCGGGCCCGCCCGCCTCCGGCGCCGGGGGAGTGTCCTCGGTGCTCGCCCAGCTGACCCGGCGGGTCGACCTGGTGCAGATGGCGGTCCGGGCCGGCGCCGCGGATTCGCTGCCGCCCGATCTGGACCCGGCCGAGCAGCTGCTGATCGTCAACGACTTCCCGCACGGCTTCGACGACCGGGCCGTCAACCAGCTGCGCTACCTCGCCGACGAGGGGCCGCCCGTCGGCGTCCATCTGCTGATGGTCGCCGACCGGGAGGAGGCCTCCGCGTTCGGTCCGGTGCTCGATCCGCTGTGGCGGTCGCTGCTCCGGATCACCCCGGTCGCCGACGACCATCTGGCCGACCCCTGGGTCGGCCACGCCTGGACGTACGAGCCGCTGACCACGCCTGCGGGCAGCCGTGTCCTGGATCTGGTGCTCGCCCAGGTGGCAGCCGCCCGTCGCGGTGGGCCCCGCTGACCCGCTCCGTCCACGATCGACCACTACCCCTCCGAGCTGGGGCTTTGGTTCTTCTTTAGCTTCCTCTTTACCTTTCCTTGGTAATTCCTGTACTGTTCTTTGGGCGGAGGGGAGTACTCCCGATCGCGGCGTTCCCGTCAGTACGGACTGTGACCGGTCCCGGGGCGCCGGCCAGGCGCGCAGCCCGTGCGCCCAGGTGGAAGAGACCTCCGGCAGCGACGACGCTGATCAGTAGCCGTAGCGAACTGCCGGAGGCGCAGTGGACGTTTCATGGACCCTCTGGGCGCTGACCATCCTTGGTCTCAGCGCCCTCATCGCCGTCGACTTCTTCATCGGGCGCAAGCCCCATGACGTGTCGACCAAGGAAGCCGGAATCTGGACGGTCGTCTGGATCGCCCTGGCCGCCCTCTTCGGGCTCGGCCTGCTCGTCTCGGGTGAGACGCAGGCCTCGGGCGAGTTCTTCGCCGGCTTCATCACCGAGAAATCGCTGAGCGTCGACAACCTCTTCGTCTTCGTGCTGATCATGGCGAAGTTCTCGGTGCCCTCACACCTCCAGCAGCGGGTGCTGCTCTTCGGTGTCCTGATAGCACTGGTGCTGCGGGCGATCTTCATCGCCGCCGGCGCCGCGGTCATCGCCAACTTCTCGTGGGTCTTCTACATCTTCGGCGCGTTCCTGATCTTCACCGCCTGGAAGCTCATCCAGGAGGCGCGGGCCGACGAGGAGGAAGAGGAGTTCGAGGAGAACCGCCTCCTGAAGACGATCGAGCGCCGCTTCGGTGTCGCCGACAGGTACCACGGCACCAAGCTGTTCATCCGCAACAACGGCAAGCGCGTCCTGACGCCCCTGATGGTCGTCATGCTCGCCATCGGAACCACCGATGTGCTGTTCGCGCTGGACTCGATCCCGGCGATCTTCGGGCTGACCCAGGACCCGTACATCGTCTTCACGGCCAACGCCTTCGCCCTGATGGGTCTGCGGCAGCTGTACTTCCTGATCGGCGGTCTGCTGAAGAAGCTGGTCCACCTCAGCTACGGGCTCTCGGTGATCCTCGGCTTCATCGGCGTCAAGCTGGTGCTGCACGCACTGCACGAGTCCGGGGTGCACGTGCCCGAGATCTCGATCCCGGTCTCGCTCGGCGTCATCTGCGGCGTGCTGGTGATCACCACGATCACCAGCCTCCTCGCCACCAGGAAGCAGGCGGCCTCGGAGACCGAGGAGGCCGCTGAGGCCGAGAACGGTGCGGACAAGGGCGCCGGAATCGACGCCTGAACCGGCCGCGTGGCCCCGCTGGAGCGGGGCCACGCACGGCGACACGCATGAAAGGGCCCCGGTGACTCCCGCTCCGTGAAGCGGATGTCACCGGGGCCTTCCCGTGTGCCGTTGTCACCAGCCGCGGGCGCGCCACTCGGGCAGCCGGGGCCGCTCGTCGCCCAGCGTGGTGTCGTTGCCGTGACCCGGGTAGACCCAGGTCTCGTCGGGCAGCGGGGCGAAGAGCTTGGTCTCCACATCGTCCAGCAGGCTCACGAACGCTCCGGCGTCCCCGAACGTGTTGCCGACCCCGCCCGGGAAGAGGCAGTCCCCGGTGAACAGGTGCGGGGCACCGTGCGGGTCGTCGTAGAGGAGGGCGATCGAGCCCGGTGTGTGTCCGGTCAGATGCCGGGCGGTCAGGGCGACCTGCCCGACCCGGATCGTGGCGTCGTCATCGACGAGCACATCGGTGGTGACCGGGATCCCCTCGGCGTCGTGGCGCCCGGCGTACGTACGCGCGCCGGTGGCCGCCACGACCTCGCCCAGCGCCTGCCAGTGGTCGCCGTGGCGGTGGGTGGTGACGACCGAGGCGATCGAGTCGTCACCGATCAGCCGGAGCAGGGTCGCGGCGTCGTTCGCCGCGTCGATCAGGAGCTGCTCGCCGGTGGCCCGGCAGCGCAGCAGGTAGGCGTTGTTGTTCATCGGGCCGACGGCGACCTTGGAGATCATCAGATCCGTCAGCTCGTGCACGTCCGCCCGCCCGCCGACCTTGACCACTCCGCTGTACGTCATGCGTCTCAGCCTATAGCGGGGGCAGTACGGGCAGGGGCCGGCCGCCCTCGACGGTCAGTGCCGACCCGTCGCGGCGCCCGCAGAGCCAGCCGAGCAGCTCGGGCGCCGTCCCGCGGACCGCGACCGGGCCGCCTTCCCTGCCGCCCCCCGTCGTCCAGATCCGGCCCGTGCCGTCGGCCACGGCCGTGGACACGATGTCCGGGTGCCCGGCGAACCGCTCGGCGAGGAAGTCGATCTCCCGGGCGGTGAAGTCGTCCGGGAGATCCTCCAGCTCGTAGCCGACGCCCAGGTCGACGTGGTGCAGCTCGACCTCGATACGGCGGCGGAAGGGGATCCGGGAGGCCGAGTCCGTCACACCGTTGCGCATCGCGACGGTGCGTGACCAGTCGGCCGGGGCGGCGGCCGCCGCCACGAAGCGGGCCGCGCTCTCCGTCAGATCGGCCAGCTGTGCTGCCTGTGTGCGGTGCGCGTCGCGCTCGATGTCGCGGTCGCGGGTTTCGCTGTCTGCGTACATCGGCCGGCCCTGGAGAACATTTACCAGCGCGTCGGCGTTACGTGAAAGGTGCGCGAGGACATGACCCCGGCTCCAGCCGGGCAGCCGCGACGGCCGGGCGAGCTCGGATTCGTCCATTTTCTCCGTGGCGCTGAGCAGCCGGGCGGTCGCTTCACGAAGTGCGTCCAGGTCGTGCGCATGATCAATCATGGGGCCGAGAGTAGCCCCGCCACTCATTCGGGTGAAGGAGTCATCAGCCGTCCGTAAATCGAATGCGCGTGCTATACGCTCGGAGTCGAAAGCTCCGTACATCGCTGTGGCACCCCCCATACCCTGGGGCAGGGGCTCAGTTCCCCCGCTTCTCTCTAGAAAGGTGCGGACCGGCGTGGCCGACCGTCTCATCGTCCGTGGCGCTCGCGAGCACAACCTCAAGAACGTCTCGCTCGACCTCCCCCGCGACTCCCTCATCGTCTTCACCGGGCTCTCCGGGTCGGGCAAGTCGTCGCTCGCGTTCGACACGATCTTCGCCGAGGGGCAGCGCCGTTACGTGGAGTCGCTCTCCTCGTACGCCCGGCAGTTCCTCGGTCAGATGGACAAGCCGGACGTCGACTTCATCGAGGGCCTGTCGCCCGCCGTCTCCATCGACCAGAAGTCGACCTCGCGCAACCCGCGCTCGACGGTCGGCACCATCACCGAGGTCTACGACTACCTCCGGCTGCTCTTCGCCAGGATCGGCAAGCCGCACTGCCCCGAGTGCGGTCGTCCGATCTCGCGCCAGTCGCCGCAGGCCATCGTGGACAAGGTGCTCGGGCTGCCCGAGGGCAGCCGCTTCCAGGTCCTCTCGCCGCTGGTGCGCGAGCGCAAGGGCGAGTTCGTCGACCTCTTCGCGGACCTGCAGACCAAGGGGTACAGCAGGGCCCGGGTCGACGGCGAGACGATCCAGCTCTCCGAGCCGCCCACGCTCAAGAAGCAGGAGAAGCACACCATCGAGGTGGTCATCGACCGCCTCACCGTCAAGGACAGCGCCAAGCGGCGGCTGACCGACTCGGTCGAGACCGCGCTGGGCCTGTCCGGAGGCATGGTCGTGCTCGACTTCGTCGACCTCCCCGAGGACGACGCCGAGCGTGAGCGGATGTACTCCGAGCACCTCTACTGCCCGTACGACGACCTCTCCTTCGAGGAGCTGGAGCCGCGCTCCTTCTCCTTCAACTCGCCCTTCGGTGCCTGCCCGGACTGCACGGGCATCGGTACGCGGATGGAGGTCGACCCGGAGCTGATCGTCCCGGACGGGGAGAAGTCCCTCGACGAGGGCGCGATCCACCCCTGGTCACACGGCCACACCAAGGAGTACTTCGGGCGCCAGATCAAGGCGCTCGCGGACGCCCTCGGCTTCCGTACGGACATCCCCTGGGACGGGCTGCCGCAGCGGGCCAAGAAGGCCCTGCTGCACGGCCACAAGATCCAGACCGAGGTCCGCTACCGCAACCGGTACGGGCGCGAGCGCGCCTACACCACCCCCTCCTTCGAGGGCGCCGTGCAGTTCGTGAAGAGGCGGCACTCCGAGGCGGAGAGCGACTCCAGCAGGGAGCGCTTCGAGGGCTACATGCGCGAGGTTCCCTGCCCGACCTGTGAGGGCACCCGCCTCAAGCCGATCGTCCTGGCGGTGACGGTGATGGAGAAGTCCATCGCCCAGATCGCCGCGATGTCGATCAGCGAGTGCGCCGAGTTCCTCGGCCGGATGAAGCTGAACGCCCGTGACAAGAAGATCGCGGAGCGGGTGCTCAAGGAGGTCAACGAGCGGCTGAAGTTCCTGGTCGACGTGGGCCTGGACTACCTCTCGCTGAACCGCGCGGCCGGCACCCTGTCCGGCGGCGAGGCCCAGCGCATCCGGCTCGCCACCCAGATCGGCTCCGGCCTGGTCGGCGTGCTCTACGTCCTGGACGAGCCGTCCATCGGCCTGCACCAGCGCGACAACCACCGCCTGATCGAGACCCTGGTCCGGCTCCGCGACATGGGCAACACCCTCATCGTCGTCGAGCACGACGAGGACACCATCAAGGTCGCGGACTGGGTCGTCGACATCGGCCCCGGCGCCGGTGAGCACGGCGGCAAGGTGGTCCACTCCGGATCGTTCAAGGAGCTGCTGGCCAACGACAAGTCGATCACCGGTCAGTACCTGACCGGCAAGAGGTCGATCGCGATGCCCGACATCCGGCGTCCCGTCGACCCCTCGCGCCTGCTCACCGTGCACGGTGCCCGGGAGAACAACCTCCAGGACATCGACGTCTCCTTCCCGCTCGGTGTGCTGACCGCCGTGACCGGTGTCTCCGGCTCCGGCAAGTCGACCCTGGTCAACGACATCCTCTACACCCACCTGGCGCGCGAGCTGAACGGCGCCAAGTCGGTCCCCGGCCGGCACACCCGGGTCGACGGGGACGACCTCGTCGACAAGGTCGTGCACGTCGACCAGTCGCCCATCGGCCGTACCCCCCGCTCCAACCCGGCCACGTACACCGGCGTCTTCGACCACGTTCGCAGGCTGTTCGCGGAGACGATGGAGGCCAAGGTCCGCGGCTACCTGCCGGGCCGGTTCTCCTTCAACGTCAAGGGCGGCCGCTGCGAGAACTGCTCCGGCGACGGCACCATCAAGATCGAGATGAACTTCCTGCCGGACGTGTACGTCCCGTGCGAGGTCTGCCACGGGGCGCGCTACAACCGGGAGACCCTGGAGGTCCACTACAAGGGCAAGTCCATCGCCGAGGTGCTGGACATGCCCATCGAGGAGGGCCTGGAGTTCTTCGAGGCCGTGCCGACCATCGCGCGCCACCTGCGCACGCTCAACGAGGTCGGCCTCGGATACGTCAGGCTCGGCCAGTCCGCGCCGACGCTCTCCGGTGGTGAGGCACAGCGCGTGAAGCTGGCCAGCGAGCTCCAGAAGCGCTCGACCGGCCGCACGGTCTACGTGCTGGACGAGCCGACCACCGGTCTGCACTTCGAGGACATCTCCAAGCTCATCAAGGTGCTCTCCGGCCTGGTCGACAAGGGCAACACGGTGATCGTCATCGAGCACAACCTCGATGTCGTCAAGACCGCCGACTGGGTCATCGACATGGGCCCCGAGGGCGGCAACGGCGGCGGTCTCGTCATCGCCGAGGGCACCCCGGAGTACGTGGCCGGTGTTCCCGCCAGCCACACCGGGAAGTTCCTCCAGGGCATCCTGGACGCGGACCGGGTCGGCGAGGCGGCGGTGCCCTCGGCCCGCAAGCCGGTCCGGGGGACGGCGGCGAAGAAGGCGGTCGCCGCGAAGTCCGCCCCCACCAGGAAGACGGCGACGGCCAAGACGAACCGGAGCACCGCGGCGAAGGCCACGGGCGCGGCCGCGCCGAAGAAGGCCGCCGCCAAGAAGGCCGAGGCGAAGAAGCCCGCAGCCAAGAAGGCGACCCGCGCGCGCAAGGCCTGACGGCCGGCGAGGCGGCGGTTCCCGGATTCCGGGAGCCGCCGCCTCGCCGTGTGTACGGCGCCCGCCCCGGCACGACCTGCCGCACCGGACCCGCGCGCCGGGGCATCCGTCTCCGCCGGTATCGTCGGTTACGTCACCGATGCCTCCGCTGCGCTGCTGTCCCAGGCACCTCTGGCACCGCACCGAATCCCTCAGACCAGTGGAGACCGCATGTCCGGCCAGCCCGCCGCCCGCCGTACCGTGCTGAAGGGTGCCGCCCTCGTGGGCGTCGCCGGACTGGGCGCGGCCGCCTGCTCGACCGACTCGAAGCTCGGGCACGCCGAGACGCCGACCCCCACCGCGCCCGTCGAGCTCGGCGCCCCGGACGAGGTCCCGGTGGGCGAGTCCAAGCTCTACCGCGAGCAGCGCGTCATCGTCACCTGCCCGGCCAAGGGCCAGTACAAGGCGTTCAGCGCCCAGTGCACCCACGCGGGCTGCCTGCTGGACAGGGTCGAGAAGAACGAGGGGCACTGCCCGTGTCACGGCAGCCGCTTCGACACCACCACCGGCAAGGCCGTGCACGGTCCGGCGACCGTGCCGCTGCCCTCCGTCCCGGTCAGGGTCGAGGGCGGCCGGCTGGTCGCGGGCCCCGACGCCTGAACCACGCCCGAGGCCCGAAACACGCCCGGCGCCCGGACCACGCCCGGCGCCCGGCAGGCCCGGCGCCGACGCAGGCCAGCGCCCCGGCGGGCTCAGGCCCCGGCCCGGCTCACTCCCAGTCCCAGTCGATGCCGACCAGGCCGGGCCGCACCCCCTGCTCCACCAGGTGGACCGTCCGGTGGCGGCCGGTGAGCGTGAGGTCCGTCCGGGCGCCGCGCGGCGCACCCGTGGACACCTGGGCGAAGCGCCGGCACCGGACCGGCAGCGCCTCCTCGTCGAAGCCGACCTGGAGCACGTACTGCCCGCCGCCGAAGCTGAAGCCGCGCACGTACTCGTCGCACGGCCCACCCGTACCGTCCTCGAAGCCGTAACCGAAGAGGTACGTCTCGCCCGCCCGCAGCCGGGTGTCGAAGAGCAGCTCCGCGACCAGCACCCCCGCCGCCGCGTCCCAGCGGACCCGCCCCGTCCGGCAGTTCTCCCGCGCGCTCACCCCGACCCGGGCCGGATCACAGCCCGGATCGCCCCGGTACACGGCGAGATAGCGGTCGGTTCCGTCGCGGTGGGCGCGCACCACGTGCTGGGAGCTGCGGCGCTGCATCCGGCGGTCCGGCCCGATCCGTACCCGCTCCTGGTGCCCCACCGTGTGCAGCCCGCCGTCCGAGGGTGACTCCATCGCGCCGAGCAGCCGCTCGACCGCACCGGACGCGTCCACCAGGGAACGGTACGAGCGGGCCGGCGGGCGGTCGGCCTCCGGGCGGGACTCCCCGGCCCCCAGCAGCGCGAGCAGCGAGTTCCCCGGCAGCTCCAGCACCTCCTCCAGCGCCTTCACGGCCCGCAGGGACTCCGGACGCTGCGGACGCCTGGCGCCCTGCTGCCAGTAACTCAGGCTGGTCACACCGACCTTCACCCCGCGGTGCGCCAGATGGTGCTGCACCCGCTGGAGCGGCAGCCCGCGCACCGAGAGCGCGGTGCGCAGCGCCAGATGGAATGGGCCGGTGTGCAGCACCTGCGCCAGTTCGGCCTCGGTGTGCTGCATGGGTCCTCCAGGTGAACGTTCACGTCGCGCGGGGGCGGGGCCGCGCCGGTGGATGCCGGTCCGCAGGTGGCCGGGGGGACGCGTTCACGCAGCCGCCCCGGGCGTTCACACCGCGATGTTCCCCCGCATTGAAGCGTGTTGACCCGTTCCCGACAACGGTTGATGCTCCACCACAGCGTCCGGACGCGCTCCTTGGAACCCCCACCCCCCGCCCCGGGAGGACCACCATGCGCAACCGAAGAGTCAGGCCCCGACGGCTGTCGGTCACAGCCCTGCTCGCCGCCCTGCTGCTCGCCGTTCCGGCGGCGACCGCCACCGCCGCGGACCTGAACCGCCCCGCGCCGGCCGCCGCCGGTACCCTCGCCGCCGCCCAGCGGCTGAACATCACCATGCAGGCCCAGCAGAAGACCAACTGGTGCTGGGCCGCCGCGGGCAACACCGTCGCCGCGTGGTTCGGCCGCGGGCACACCCAGAACGAGTTCTGCAACGCCGCCTTCGGCCGCGCCCAGGGCTACGAGTGCCCCAACTCGCAGGCCTCGCTCGGCAACGTCCAGGACGGGCTGTCCTGGGCGGGCGTCAGCCCCGGTTCGTACGTCACCGGCTGGCTGCGCTACCCGACCGTGCAGGCCGAGATCAGCGCCGGCAGGCCGGTGGAGACCCGCATCCAGTGGTCGTCGGGCGGCGGCCACATGCACGTCCTGTACGGCTACGACGACGCGAACAGCTGGGTCTACTGGGGCGATCCCTGGCCCTCCAACAACCGCTACAACTGGGCCTCGCACGCCTGGTACGTGAACAACGCCGAGTTCTCCTGGACCCATTCGCTCTACCGGATCGGGGCGTGACGGCATGACTACCGGACGACTCCCGGCCCGCCCCGCCGCACGGACCGCGGACACCACAGGCACCGCACGGACCGCAGGCACCTCACGTACCGTGCGCTCCGCCGCGGCCGCCCTCGCCTCGGCCGGGGTGCTGGCCGGGTCCGCCCTGCTCACCGTCGGAGCCCCGCAGGCGTCCGCCGCCACCGGACCCGCCGCCACCCCGGCGGCCCTGGCGGCGGCCCACGAGGCCGCCACCGACACCGCCACCCTGGACACGCTGTCCCGGTTCTTCGCCCGGGAGGGCGCGGTCACCAGGGCCGCTGCCGCTCCCCGGATCGAGGGCGCGGCCGTGCCCGTACGCACCCTGGCCGCGGGCTTCGTCGCCGGTGAACCGGGGGCCGAGGTCGCCGACCTCGACTACCTGGCCAGCACCGCCGTCTCCTCCGACGGGCAGAAGGCCTCCCTGTGGACGCTGCCCGAGCCGGGGAAGGACGGGCACTGGCAGGTGGTGAACATCGCCACCGGTGACGACGAGGCCCGCTACACCGCCGCGGGCGCGCGGAAACTGCCCGGCGGCACCGTCTTCCGGGAGCCGCAGATCGACGCCTGGTACGTCCACAAGGGCAGCCGGGTGCTCCCGCTCGACCGGGACGCCGTGAACGCGGTCGGCGCCAGCGGCACCACCCTGGCCGCCTACCGCACCCGGGTACGGGCCGCCTACGCGGACAAGCTCCCCGGCTCCGGATACGCCCGCTCCGGCCGGGCGGGCGGCTACGGCCCCGCCGGGGCGCAACCGGACACCGCGGCGGCGCGGCCCGGGTCCGCGCCGGCCCGCCCCGGGCCCGCCATCGCGGCGGACACGGGTACGGACACCGCGCTGACCGCGACGTCCGGTGCCGCCGCCGCGGGCGCCCTGATCGTGCTCGGCCTCTGCGGCGCGACGGCCCTGCGCCGCCACCGCCGCCGGACCCGCTGACCGCACCGGCGACGTACGGGCGCGGCCGGGCACGGAGCGGCCGCGCCCGATGACCCCGTGCTCCGGGACGCGTACCCCCGACGCGCGCTCCGGAGCACGGCGCCGTCCACGGGCACACCGCGCTGTCACCGCCCGCAAGTAGGGTGGGAGACATGGCAGACCCCTCCAGCTACCGCCCCAAGCCGGGACAGATCCCCGACTCCCCGGGGGTCTACAAATTCCGCGACGAACACCGCCGGGTGATCTACGTCGGGAAGGCGAAGAACCTGCGCCAGCGCCTGGCCAACTACTTCCAGGACCTGGCGGGCCTCCACCCGCGTACGCGCACGATGGTGACCACCGCCGCGTCCGTGGAGTGGACCGTCGTCTCCACGGAGGTCGAGGCGCTCCAGCTGGAGTACTCCTGGATCAAGGAGTACGACCCCAGGTTCAACGTCAAGTACCGCGACGACAAGAGCTATCCGTACCTCGCCGTCACGCTCAACGAGGAGTTCCCGCGCGTGCAGGTCATGCGCGGGGCGAAGAAGAAGGGCGTGCGCTACTTCGGTCCGTACGGCCACGCCTGGGCGATCCGCGAGACGGTCGATCTGATGCTGCGGGTCTTCCCCGTCCGCACCTGCTCCGCCGGTGTCTTCAAGAACGCCGTCAGGACCGGCCGCCCCTGCCTCCTCGGTTACATCGGCAAGTGCTCGGCCCCCTGCGTCGGCCGCGTCACCCCCGAGGAGCACCGCGAACTGGCCGACGAGTTCTGCGACTTCATGGCCGGCCGCACCGGCTCGTACATCCGCCGTCTGGAGAAGGACATGGCGGCGGCGGCCGAGGAGATGGAGTACGAGCGGGCGGCCCGGCTCCGCGACGACGCCGAGGCGCTCCGGCGCGCGATGGAGAAGAGCGCCGTCGTGCTCGCCGACGCCACCGACGCCGACCTCATCGCGGTCGCCGAGGACGAGCTGGAGGCCGCCGTCCAGATCTTCCACGTCCGGGGCGGCCGGGTGCGCGGCCAGCGCGGCTGGGTCACCGACAAGGTGGAGAACGTCGACACCTCCGGACTGGTCGAGCACGCGCTCCAGCAGTTGTACGGCGAGGAGGCCGGGGACGCCGTCCCCAAGGAGGTCCTCGTCCCGGCGCTCCCCGAGGACCCGGACGCGGTCTCCCAGTGGCTGGCCGGCCGCCGGGGCTCCCAGGTCAGCCTGCGCATCCCGCAGCGCGGCGACAAGAAGGACCTGATGGCCACGGTCCAGCGCAACGCCCAGCAGGCCCTCGGGCTGCACAAGACCAAGCGTGCCTCCGACCTGACCACCCGATCCCGCGCCCTGGAGGAGATCTCCGAGGCGCTCGGCCTGGACACGGCTCCGCTGCGCATCGAGTGCTTCGACATCTCGCACCTCCAGGGCGACGACGTGGTGGCGTCGATGGTGGTCTTCGAGGACGGGCTCGCCCGCAAGGGGGAGTACCGCCGCTTCCAGATCAAGACCTTCGAGGGACAGGACGACGTCCGCTCGATGCACGAGGTGATCGGCCGCCGCTTCCGCCGCTACCTGCACGAGAAGGAGCGCACGGGCGAGTGGGAGGAGACCCCCGCGGAGTCCGGCCCCGCCCCGGCGGCCCCCGCACCCTCCGTCCCGGCCGAGCCCGCACCGGACGGGGCCGCCGAGCCGCGGGAGGACGACGGCCGGCCCAAGCGCTTCGCCTACCCGCCCCAGCTCCTGGTGGTCGACGGCGGCCAACCCCAGGTCGCGGCGGCCAAGCGGGCACTGGACGAGCTGGGGATCGACGACATCGCCGTCTGCGGCCTCGCCAAGCGCCTCGAAGAGGTCTGGCTGCCCGATGACGACGACCCGGTGGTCCTGCCCCGCTCCAGCGAGGGCCTCTACCTCCTCCAGCGCATCCGCGACGAGGCACACCGGTTCGCGATCAACTACCAGCGCGCCAAACGGGCCAAACGCGTCCGCTCCAGCCCCCTGGACGACGTGGCCGGTCTCGGCGAGACCCGGAAGCAGGCGCTGATCAAGCATTTCGGCTCCGTGAAGAAGCTGCGACAGGCGACAATCGACGAGATCTGCGAGGTTCCGGGGATAGGCCGCAGAACGGCGGAATCAGTGGCCGTCGCGCTCGCCTCGACCACCCCGGCCGCGCCCGCCGTGAACACGGCCACAGGAGAGATCATCGAAGAGGACGACGGGGGCAGCACGACATGACTGAGCGCGAACATGAACAAGGGCATGACCGCACAGACCGAGCAGACGGAGCAGGACACGTGAGTACGGGCACCCCGGCCGAGACGGCCGACAGCACGGCCGCCATCCCCGAGCTGGTGATCATCTCCGGTATGTCGGGCGCCGGGCGCAGCACCGCCGCCAAGTGTCTGGAGGACCTCGGCTGGTTCGTCGTGGACAACCTGCCGCCCGCCCTGATCCCCACCATGGTGGAGCTCGGTGCCAGGTCCCAGGGCAACGTCGCCCGGATCGCCGTCGTCGTCGACGTGCGCGGCCGCCGCTTCTTCGACAACCTCAGGGAGTCCCTCGCGGACCTGGAGGCCAAGGGCGTCACCAGGCGGATCGTCTTCCTGGAGTCCTCCGACGACGCCCTGGTCCGCCGCTTCGAGTCGGTCCGCCGCCCGCACCCCCTGCAGGGCGACGGCCGCATCGTCGACGGCATCGCCGCCGAGCGCGACCTGCTGCGCGAGCTGCGCGGCGACGCCGACCTGGTGATCGACACCTCCAGCCTCAACGTGCACGAGCTGCGCGCCAAGATGGACGCCCAGTTCGCCGGTGAGGAGGAGCCGGAGCTCCGCGCCACGGTGATGTCCTTCGGCTACAAGTACGGGCTGCCGGTCGACGCCGACCTGGTGGTGGACTGCCGCTTCCTGCCCAACCCGCACTGGGTCCCCGAGCTGCGCCCCTTCACCGGGCTCAACGAGGAGGTCTCCGCGTACGTCTTCGACCAGCCGGGCGCCAAGGAGTTCCTCAACCAGTACACGGAGCTGCTCCAGCTCATCGCCGCCGGGTACCGCCGCGAGGGCAAGCGTTACGTGACCATCGCCGTGGGCTGCACCGGCGGCAAGCACCGCTCCGTCGCCATGTCGGAGAAGCTGGCGGCCCGGCTCGCCACGGAGGGGATCGAGACCGTGCTCGTGCACCGGGACATGGGGCGCGAGTGACCAGTCGCAACCTGCGCCTGCGCCGGCTGAGCAGGGCGACCTCCGCGCTGTCCGGCCGCAAGCGCGGCGCCCAGCCGAAGGTCGTCGCCCTCGGCGGCGGCATGGGGCTGTCCGCGTCGCTGACGTCGCTGCGGCGGATCACCGGCGATCTGACCGCCGTGGTCACCGTCGCGGACGACGGCGGCTCCAGCGGCCGGCTCCGCGAGGAGCTGGGCGTGCTGCCGCCGGGCGATCTGCGCAAGGCGCTGGCCGCCCTGTGCGGCGACGACGACTGGGGCCAGACCTGGGCCCAGGTCATCCAGCACCGCTTCCAGTCCAAGGGCGACCTGCACGAGCACGCCGTCGGCAATCTGCTGATCGTCGCCCTGTGGGAGCAGCTCGGGGACCACGTCCAGGCCCTGGACCTGGTCGGCAGGCTCCTCGGGGCGCACGGCCGGGTGCTCCCGATGTCCGCCGTGCCCCTGGAGCTCCAGGCGCTGGTACGGGGACACGACCCGGAGCGCCCGGACGAGGTGGACACCGTGCGCGGCCAGGCCACCGTGGCGCTCACCCCGGGCGAGGTCCAGTCCGTGCACGTGGTCCCGGCCGACCCGCCGGCCGTCCCGGAAGCGGTCGCGGCGGTCCTGGACGCGGACTGGGTGGTGCTCGGTCCCGGGTCCTGGTTCTCCTCGGTCATTCCGCATCTGCTCGTCCCCGATCTGCTGGACGCACTGATCGAAACGAAGGCCCGAAAGGTCCTCTCGCTGAACCTCGCGCCGCAACCCGGTGAAACAGATGGCTTCTCTCCGCAGCGTCATTTGGAGGTTTTGGGACGACACGCCCCTAAACTCGCCTTGGACGTGGTGCTGGCCGACGAGGCCGCCGTGCCCGACCGCGAGTCCCTCGCCGATGCCGCAAAACGGCTCGGTGCCGCGGTCGAGCTGGCGCCGGTGGCCTCACCCGACGGCGTTCCGATTCATGATCCGGAGCTGTTGGCCGCCGCGTACGACCGTATTTTTCGGATGCATGGAAGGATCGGCCCATGGCGATGACGCCAGCGGTGAAGGACGAAATCTCTCGGCTTCCCGTAACCCGGACCTGCTGCAGGAAGGCAGAAGTCTCGGCGATTCTTCGGTTCGCGGGTGGGCTGCACCTGGTGAGCGGCCGGATTGTGATCGAGGCGGAGCTGGACACCGCGATGGCGGCGCGCCGGCTGAAGCGGGACATCCTCGAGATCTTCGGGCACAGCTCGGAGCTGATCGTGATGGCCCCCGGCGGGCTGCGGCGCGGCTCCCGCTACGTCGTACGGGTGGTGGCGGGCGGCGACCAGCTGGCCCGCCAGACGGGTCTGGTGGACGGCCGCGGCCGTCCCATCCGCGGGCTTCCCCCGCAGGTGGTCTCGGGGGCCACCTGCGACGCCGAGGCCGCCTGGCGCGGGGCGTTCCTGGCCCACGGCTCGCTCACCGAGCCGGGGCGCTCGTCCTCGCTGGAGGTGACCTGCCCGGGGCCGGAGGCGGCCCTCGCGCTGGTCGGCGCCGCCCGCCGGCTCTCCATCGCGGCGAAGGCCCGCGAGGTGCGCGGCGTGGACCGGGTCGTCGTCCGCGACGGCGACGCGATCGGCGCCCTGCTCACCCGGCTGGGCGCCCATGAGTCGGTGCTGGCCTGGGAGGAGCGCCGGATGCGGCGCGAGGTCCGCGCCACCGCCAACCGCCTCGCCAACTTCGACGACGCGAACCTGCGCCGGTCCGCCAGGGCCGCCGTGGCCGCAGGCGCCCGGGTGGGGCGCGCGCTGGAGATCCTGGGCGAGGAGGTGCCCGAGCACCTCGCGGCGGCCGGACGGCTGCGCATGGAGCACAAGCAGGCCTCCCTGGAGGAGCTGGGCGCCCTGGCCGACCCGCCGCTGACCAAGGACGCCGTCGCGGGCCGCATCCGCCGGCTCCTCGCGATGGCCGACAAGCGGGCCCAGGACCTGGGTATCCCGAGCACGGAATCCACCCTCAGCGAAGAGCTGGCCGACGGCCTGGTCGGCTGATCCCGGCCGGGTCCTGGTCCCCGGCCGCCGGGCCGGGCAGGAACGCGCCACGTTCCCGGGGGCGTTGACACTGCGTAATCGTCGCAGCGGGCGGGGGAGGACAACCGGAGGCCCGTACTCCTACTGGGGAGTACGGACCTGCGTCGTTCCTCCCGCCCTGCTCGATGTCACTCCCGGCGCCTCGGAGGGGTAGTGTCGTAGGCGGTCGGGGACATCCCATACAACTCGCCGGCGTCGAAAACCGGCGTACCTAACGAGGAGATCGGTTCGTGACGATCCGCGTAGGCATCAACGGCTTTGGCCGCATCGGTCGTAACTACTTCCGCGCGCTGCTGGAGCAGGGTGCGGACATCGAGATCGTGGCTGTCAACGACCTGGGTGACACTGCGACCACGGCTCACCTGCTGAAGTACGACACCATTCTGGGTCGTCTCAAGGCAGAGGTCAGCCACACCGCCGACACCATCACCGTCGACGGTCACACCATCAAGGTGCTCTCGGAGCGCAACCCGGCGGACATCCCCTGGGGTGAGCTGGGCGTCGACATCGTCATCGAGTCGACCGGCATCTTCACCAAGAAGGCCGACGCCGCCAAGCACATCGCGGGCGGCGCGAAGAAGGTCCTCATCTCGGCTCCGGCCAAGGACGAGGACATCACCATCGTGATGGGCGTCAACCAGGACAAGTACGACGCGGCCAACCACCACGTCATCTCCAACGCCTCCTGTACCACCAACTGTGTGGCGCCGATGGCCAAGGTTCTCGACGAGAACTTCGGCATCGTCAAGGGCCTGATGACGACGGTCCACGCGTACACGAACGACCAGCGGATCCTGGACTTCCCGCACTCGGACCTGCGTCGCGCCCGCGCCGCCGCCGAGAACATCATCCCCACCACGACCGGCGCCGCCAAGGCGACCGCTCTGGTCCTCCCGCAGCTCAAGGGCAAGCTCGACGGCATCGCGATGCGCGTCCCGGTCCCGACCGGTTCCGCCACCGACCTCGTCGTGACCCTGGAGCGAGAGGTCACCAAGGACGAGGTCAACGCCGCGTTCAAGAAGGCGTCCGACGACGGCGACCTCAAGGGCTTCCTGACGTACACCGAGGACCCGATCGTGTCCTCGGACATCGTCGGCGACCCGTCGTCCTGCACCTTCGACTCCTCCCTGACCATGGTCCAGGAGGGCAACACGGTGAAGATCCTCGGCTGGTACGACAACGAGTGGGGCTACTCCAACCGCCTCGTCGACCTGACCGTCTTCGTCGGCAGCCAGCTCTGACCTTCGAATCGGCAGGCACCTCGATGTGAGCACGGGGCTCGAACAGCGCAACGAAGCGCCGTTCGAGCCCCGTTGCATGCTCTCTCGTCCTCCCAAGGAGTCCAGCAGATGAAGACCATCGACGAACTTCTCGCCGAAGGGGTCACCGGCAAGCGCGTATTCGTCCGCGCCGACCTCAACGTGCCCCTCAGCGGCACCACCATCACCGACGACGGACGCATCCGCGCCGTCCAGCCGACCGTGGAGAAGCTGGCCGCGGCCGGTGCCCGGGTCGTCGTCGCCTCGCACCTGGGCCGCCCCAAGGGCGCCCCGGGCCCGGCGTTCTCGCTGGCCCCCGCGGCCACCCGGCTCGGTGAGCTGCTCGGGACCGACGTGGCCTTCGCCACCGACACGGTCGGCGACTCCGCCCGTGCCACGGTCGCCGCCCTCACCGACGGCCAGGTCGCCGTCATCGAGAACCTCCGCTTCAACGCCGGCGAGACGTCGAAGGACGACGCCGAGCGCGGCGCCTTCGCCGACCAGCTGGCCGAGCTCGCCGACGTGTACGTGGGCGACGGCTTCGGCGCCGTGCACCGCAAGCACGCCTCCGTCTTCGACCTCCCGGCCCGGCTGCCGCACGCCGCGGGCGACCTGATCGCCACCGAGGTCGGCGTCCTGAAGAAGCTCACCGACGACGTGCGGCGGCCCTACGCGGTCGTCCTCGGCGGCGCCAAGGTCTCCGACAAGCTGGGCGTCATCGACCACCTCCTGGAGCGGGCCGACCGCATCCTCATCGGCGGCGGCATGGCGTACACCTTCCTCAAGGCCCAGGGACACGAGGTCGGCAGCTCGCTGCTCCAGGAGGACCAGATCCCGGTGGTGCTCGAGTACCTCAAGCGCGCCGAGGAGAAGGGCGTGGAGTTCGTGCTCCCCGTCGACGTCGTGGTCGCCCCGGCGTTCCCCGACCTCAAGACCAAGGCCCCGGCCGACCCCGCCACCGTCCCCGCCGACGCCATGCCGGCCGGCCAGATGGGTCTGGACAACGGGCCGGAGACCAACAAGCTCTACGCATCGAAGCTCGCCGACGCGGCCACCGTCTTCTGGAACGGCCCCATGGGCGTCTTCGAGCACCCCGATTTCGCCGAGGGCACCCGGGCGGTCGCCCAGGCCCTCGTCGACTCGTCCGGCTTCAGCGTGGTCGGCGGTGGCGACTCCGCCGCCGCGGTCCGCATCCTGGGCTTCGACGAGAACGCGTTCGGACACATCTCGACCGGTGGCGGCGCCAGCCTCGAATACCTCGAGGGCAAGACGCTTCCCGGCCTCGCCGCACTGGAGGACTGACCTTTCATGACCACCCGCACCCCGCTGATGGCGGGCAACTGGAAGATGAACCTCAACCATCTCGAGGCCATCGCGCACGTCCAGAAGCTCTCCTTCGCCCTGGCCGACAAGGACTACGACGCCGTAGAGGTCGCCGTCCTGCCGCCCTTCACCGACCTGCGCTCCGTGCAGACGCTGGTCGACGGAGACAAGCTGAAGATCAAGTACGGCGCCCAGGACATCTCGGCGCACGACTCCGGCGCGTACACCGGTGAGATCTCCGGCCCCATGCTCGCCAAGCTGAAGTGCACCTACGTCGCCGTCGGACACAGCGAGCGCCGGCAGTACCATGCCGAGACCGACGAGGTCTGCAACGCCAAGGTGAAGGCCGCCTACCAGCACGGCCTGACCCCGATCCTCTGTGTCGGCGAGGGCCTGGACATCCGCAAGGCCGGCGAGCAGGTCTCCTACACGCTCGCCCAGCTGGACGGCGCCCTCAAGGACGTCCCGGCCGAGCAGGCCGAGTCCATCGTGATCGCCTACGAGCCGGTCTGGGCCATCGGCACCGGCGAGGTCGCCACCCCCGAGGACGCGCAGGAGGTCTGCGGTGCGATCCGCGGCCGCCTCGCCGAGCTGTACTCGCAGGAGCTGGCCGACGCGGTCCGTATCCAGTACGGCGGCTCGGTCAAGTCCGGCAACGTCGCCGCGATCATGGCGCAGCCCGACGTGGACGGCGCGCTGATCGGCGGCGCCGCGCTGGACGCCGACGAGTTCGTCAAGATCGTCCGCTTCCGCGACCAGTGAGTATGCGGTAGCGCGGATCCGTCGTACCCTTGCGGGGGCCGAGGAGGCTGAGCCTCCCGGCCCCCGTTGTTCGCATAGCAGTCCAGGAATTTCCGGAAAGTAGGGACCAGCCGTGATTTTGGCGTTCGAGATCGCCCTGATCGTCTTCAGCCTGCTGATGATGCTGCTGGTGCTGATGCACAAGGGGAAGGGCGGCGGTCTCTCCGACATGTTCGGTGGCGGCATGCAGTCGTCCGTCGGTGGCTCCTCGGTCGCCGAGCGCAACCTCGACCGGATCACCGTCGTGGTCGGTCTCGGCTGGTTCGCATGCATCGTGGTGCTCGGTCTGCTCATCAAGCTGGACAACTGACCCGTCGTACGCGATTCCTGTGAGGGTGTAACTCCTTTCACTGGACGCGCGTTGGGCCTTACGTAGACTGGGGCATCTTCGAGCACCATCACGCAGGGAGTTACGACCGTGGCAAGTGGCAACGCGATCCGGGGAAGCCGGGTCGGAGCGGGGCCGATGGGGGAGGCCGAGCGCGGCGAGTCCGCGCCACGGGCCCGCATCTCCTTCTGGTGCTCGAACGGGCACGAGACGCAGCCGAGCTTCGCCCATGATGCGCAGGTACCGGAGACCTGGGACTGCCCGCGCTGCGGTTTCCCGGCCGGCCAGGACCGTGACAGCCCGCCGGACCCGCCCCGCACCGAGCCGTACAAGACGCACCTCGCGTACGTGCGCGAGCGGCGCAGCGACGAGGACGGCGAGGCCATCCTGGCCGAGGCCCTCGCGAAACTCCGCGGCGAGATCTAGGTCTTTCGTTCGGATCAGGCCGGGCACCCACGGGGTGCCCGGCCGAAATGCTTCCGTCGCGCCGCAGCCCCGCCGCCGTCCCGTCCTCCCCGCTGATCAATTAAGTTGGAGGGGCAGCGGGGAACTGCGGTGACAAGGAGAGATGGGCTGATGTCCGGGATGAACGCACAAAGTCGCACCAGGCTCAACCAGACGCCGGAATGGACCGCGCTGGGAAAGCACCGTGAGCAGCTCGGGACGACCCACCTGCGCGAGCTGTTCGCGGACGATCCGGAGCGCGGCACCGGATACACGCTGCGGGTCGGTGACCTGTACGTCGACTACTCGAAGCACCTGGTCACCGACGAGACGCTCCGGCTGCTCCGTGAGCTCGCCGCGGCCACCGGGGTGGCCGGCCTGCGGGACGCCATGTTCCGCGGCGACAAGATCAACACCACTGAGGACCGCGCCGTCCTGCACACCGCGCTGCGCGCCCCGCGCGATGCCGTGATCGAGGTCGACGGCGAGAACGTGGTGCCCGCCGTGCACGCGGTGCTCGACAAGATGGCCGCCTTCTCGGAGGGCGTCAGGTCCGGCCGGTGGACCGGCCACACCGGCAAGCCGATCAAGAACATCGTCAACGTCGGCATCGGCGGTTCCGACCTCGGCCCGGCAATGGCGTACGAGGCGCTGCGCTCCTTCACCGACCGGGGCCTGACCGTCCGTTTCGTGTCGAACGTCGACGGCGCCGACCTCCACGAGGCCGTACGTGACCTGGACGCCGCCGAGACGCTGTTCGTCATCGCGTCGAAGACCTTCACCACCATCGAGACGATCACCAACGCGACCTCCGCGCGGACCTGGCTCCTCAGTGAGCTGAAGTCCGGTCAGGAGGCCGTCGCCAAGCACTTCGTGGCGCTGTCGACGAACAGCGAGAAGGTCGCCGACTTCGGCATCGACACGGACAACATGTTCGGGTTCTGGGACTGGGTCGGCGGACGGTACTCCTTCGACTCCGCCATCGGCCTCTCGCTGATGATCGCCATCGGCCCGGGCCGCTTCCGCGAGATGCTCGACGGCTTCCACCTGGTCGACGAGCACTTCCGCACCGCGCCCGCCGAGGACAACGTCCCGCTCCTGATGGGCCTGTTGGGCGTCTGGTACGGCAACTTCCACGATGCCCAGTCGCACGCGGTGCTGCCCTACAGCCACTACCTGTCCAAGTTCACCGCGTACCTCCAGCAGCTCGACATGGAGTCCAACGGCAAGTCGGTCGACCGGGACGGCCGTCCGGTGGACTGGCAGACCGGACCGGTCGTCTGGGGCACCCCCGG
This sequence comes from Streptomyces sp. 840.1, assembly GCF_003751445.1. Classification (NCBI taxonomy): domain Bacteria; kingdom Bacillati; phylum Actinomycetota; class Actinomycetes; order Kitasatosporales; family Streptomycetaceae; genus Streptomyces; species Streptomyces sp. 840.1. The sequence continues at coordinate 4,756,177 of NZ_RJUU01000001.1, forward strand.
CACCAACGGGCAGCACGCGTACTACCAGCTCATCCACCAGGGCACGAAGCTGATTCCCGCGGACTTCATCGGCTTCGCCGAACCGGTCGAGGGGCTGCTGCCCGGCCTGGTCGCCCAGCACGATCTGCTGATGGCCAACTTCTTCGCCCAGACCCAGGCGCTGGCCTTCGGCAAGACACCGGACGAGGTGCGCGCAGAGGGTGTGCCCGAGGAGCTGGTGCCGCACAAGACGTTCCTCGGCAACCACCCGACGACGACGATCCTCGCCGACCGGCTGACGCCGTCGGTGCTCGGCCAGCTGATCGCGCTGTACGAGCACAAGGTCTTCGTCCAGGGCGCCGTCTGGAACATCGACTCCTTCGACCAGTGGGGCGTCGAACTCGGCAAGGTCCTCGCCAAGAAGATCGAGCCGGTGCTGACCCGGGACGAGGCCGCCGGGGGCGAGGAGGCCGGGCAGCTGGACAGCTCGACCGCCGCGCTCGTCGCCGCGTACCGCGAGCGCAGGGGGCGCTGACCCCGTGCCCACGGGGGAGGGGACGGTACGGCTGCGGCCGCCGGCCAACACGCTGGACCCGAGGGTCGTCGGCTGGTGGCGGACCCGGTGGCTGCTGCTGACCGCCGGGCCGGTGGCCGTTCTGGCGGTGCTGGGCGCGTTCCTGGCGTCCGCCCGGTTCTGGCTGCTGGTCTGCGCCGCGGCCTTGGCGTTCCTGGGCGCCGCCTGCGCCGTCCTGCTCCCCCTCTGGTGGTTCCGCACCCACCGCTGGGAGGTCACCGACGAGGCGGTGTACGTCCGCACGGGGGCGCTGTGGCAGGAGTGGCGGATCGCGCCGATGTCCCGGATCCAGACCGTGGACACGGTGCGCGGGCCGCTCGAACAGCTCTACCGGCTCGCCACGGTCACCGTCACCACCGCCTCGGCCAAGGGCGCGGTCCGGATCGAGGGCCTCGACCACGAGCTGGCCGCCGAGCTCGCGGAGCGGCTGACCCGGATCACCCAGGACACCCCCGGGGACGCCACATGAGCACGGCGGACGCGCCGGACACGGCGGACGCGGCGGACAGCGCGGACGCGAGAGGCCCGGCGGACCCCGCCGGCCCCGCCTCCGCCGAGTGGCGGCGGCTCGACCGGCGGGCGGTCCTGCTCGCCGCCCTCGTCACGGCGGGCGTGGCCGCCGGTGCCGCCGTGCCGACCACGCTCGGGCTCTCCGGGCGCCTGGGATACGGCCCCGCCATCGCCTGGGTGCTGACGGGCGCCGCCCTCCTGATCGCCTTCGGCGCCGGCACCGACTACGTACGGTGGCGCCGCACCCGCTACCGGGTGGGCGCCGAGCGCGTCGAACTCCACACCGGACTGCTGCTCGTCAAGAAGCGCTCGCTGGCACGCGAACGCATCCGCAGCGTCGACGTCACCGCCCACCTCCTCCAGCGGGTCCTCGGGCTCGTCACGGTCCGCATCGGCACCGGCGAGCACACCGGGGCCGAGTCGGCCCTGGAGCTCGACCCGGTCCTGCGGGCCGAGGGCGAACGGCTGCGCCGCGCCCTGCTGGAGCGGGGCCTCACCGCCGCCTCGGGCAGCCACGTCGAGGGGGAGCTCGTCACCCTCGACCCGCGCTGGATCCGCTACGCACCCGTCTCCTTCGTCGCGCCCGCGCTCGGCGGGGCGGCGGCCGGGGCCGTACTGCAGGTCAGCGACTGGTTCGGCGCGCAGGGCCAGGTGATCGAGTGGGTCGGCGACCGCTACCGGGAGACCTCACTGCTCTCCCTGATCGTGCTCCTCGCCGCCGCCGGGGTCCTCGCCGGGGTCGTCGGCGCACTGGGCCTCTGGGTCGAGATGTGGTGGAACTACCGCCTCGAACGCGAGCCCGGCGGCACCCTGCGCATCCGGCGCGGACTGCTCACCTCCCGCTCCGTCTCCATCGAGGAGCGACGGCTGCGCGGTGTCGACCTCGTCGAGCCGCTCGGCGTCCGGCTGCTCGGCGCCGCCCGGGTCGACGCGATCACCACCGGGCTGGCCAAGGACGACGAGGAACAGCACGGCGACCACAACACCCTGCTGCCCGCCGCACCCCGGCCGGTCGCCGACACCGTCGCCGCCGCCGTGCTGCGCGAGACCACCTCACCGACCGGCGCCGCGCTCACCGTGCACCCCGCCGGCGCCCGGGGCCGGCGGCTGCGCCGGGCGCTGTGGACGGTCCTGGCGCCGGTCCTGGTGTGCGCGCTCCTCGGCGCCCTGCTGACACCCGTCCTGCTCTGGATCGCGCTCGGCTGCGCGGCCGTGGGGCTGCCCGCCGGGGTGGTGCTGGCCCGGGACGCCTACCGAGGACTCGGGCACGCTCTCAGCGGCGGGTACCTGGTGACCCGGTCGGGTGCGCTGCGCCGCTCCACCGCGGCGCTGGAGCGGTCCGGGGTGATCGGCTGGACGGTGCGCCAGACGTACTTCCAGCGACGGGCCGGGCTGCTGAACATCACCGCCACCACGGCCGCCGGAGCGGGCGCGTACACGGTGTACGACGCGGACGAGGCCGAGGGCCTGGAGTTCGCGTCCGAGGCCGTCCAGGGGCTGCTGGAACCCTTCCTGGAGCGGGTCCCGGCAGGGGAGTGAGCCCGGCCGAGCGACCAGGGCCCCCGAACGCCCGCAGGACGACCACCGCCCCGAACGCCCGCAGGCCCGGCCCGCTCCGAGGAGCGGGCCGGGCCTGCGGGCGTTGCCGCCGGGAGCCGGTCAGGCGGATGCCGGCGGATACAGGGCGCGCGGCAGCCGGGACGCCGCCGCCGCGTCCAGCAGCCACAGGGTGCGGCCGCGTCCGTACGCGCCCGCCGCCGGGGCCTGGATCTCCCCGGCGCCCGACAGCGCGATGGCCGCGGCCTCCGCCTTGTCCTCGCCCGCCGCGAGCAGCCACACCTCGCGGGCCGCCCGGATGGCGGGCAGCGTGAGCGTGACCCGGACGGGCGGCGGCTTGGGCGCCCCGTGCACACCGACGACGGTGCGCTCGGTCTCCCGTACCGCGGGCAGCTCGGGGAAGAGCGAGGCGACATGCGTGTCCGGGCCGACGCCCAGCATCAGCACGTCGAACACCGGCACCGGACCGTGGTCCTCCGGTCCGGCCGCCGCGGCCAGCTCGGCGGCGTACGAGGCCGCCGCGGCCTCGACGTCCCCGCCGTGCGGGCCGTCCGACGCGGGCATCGCGTGCACCCGGGACGGGTCCAGCGGCACCGAGTCGAGCAGGGCCTCGCGGGCCTGCGTGACATTGCGCTCCGGATCGCCCTCGGGCAGGAACCGCTCGTCGCCCCACCACAGGTCGAGCCGCGACCAGTCGATCGCGTCCCGGGCGGGCGCCCCGGCGAGCGCGGCCAGCAGGCCGTTGCCGTTGCGCCCGCCGGTGAGCACCACCGAGGCGTGACCGCGTGCGGCCTGGGCGTCCACGATCTTCGTGATCAGCCGGGCCGCCGCGGCCTGCGCCATCAGCTCCTTGTCGCGGTGCACGACGAGCTGGGGGACGACGGTCACTTGGCCGCCGCCTTCTTCGCCGGTGCGGCCTTCTTCGCGGCGGCGGGTGGGTCGGACGGGGCGGTCTTCTTCGCCGTGACCGGCTCCGCCACCTTTTCGAGGCGCTCCACGCCGAACTTCACCGTGGACTCGTAGATGTTGTCCGGGTCCAGACGCCGCAGCTCCTCCGCGAGGAGTTCTGCCGTCTCCCGGCGCTTCAGCGCCACCGCGCGGTCGGGCTGGCCCACCATGCAGAGCGTGGCGAGCGAGCCGTCGGCCCGGTCCAGGACGATGTCGCCGCTCTTCGTCGTCATCCGGACGGCCGTCAGACCGGGGCCGTCGGACGTGGTGCGCTGCACCGGCACCCCGAGCCGGTCCGCCAGCCACATGGCCAGCAGTTCACAGCTCGGGTTGTCGGACTCGCCCTCGACCGTGGCGGAGATGACCTCCGCCGGCTGCTGGTCGAGCGCCGCCGCCAGCATCGAGCGCCAGGGCGTGATGCGGGTCCAGGCCAGGTCCGTGTCGCCCGGCTGATACGTCGCCGCGCGCACCGCCAGCTCGTCGATCGGGTGCTCGGCCGAGTAGGTGTCGGTGATACGCCGCTGGGCGAGGGCGCCCAGGGCGTCCTTCGCCGGGTCCGCAGGGGCGTCCTGGGGCCACCACAGCACCACCGGGGCGTCCGGCAGCAGCAGCGGCAGGACGACCGATTGGGCGTGGTTGGCCAGCTCACCGTGGAGACGCAGCACGACGGTCTCGCCGGAGCCCGAGTCGGAACCGACCCGGATCTCGGCGTCGAGCCGCGCGTCACGGCGGGCGCGCGGCGAGCGGCTGACCCGCTTGATCACGGCGATGATCCGCGAGGGGTGCTCGCGTGAGGAGTCGCTCGCCGCTTTCAGCGCGTCGTAGGCGTTCTCCTCGTCGGTGACGATGACGAGGGTGAGCACCATCCCGATGGCCGGGGCGCCGACCGCGCGGCGGGCCGACACCAGGGCCTGGTTGATCTTGCTGGACGTGGTTTCCGTGAGATCGATCTTCATGGCCGCCGCCAGCTCCGTCCGTCTCGTGCGAGCATGTTGTCCGCCTCGGACGGGCCCCAGGTCCCGGCCGGGTACTGCGCCGGCTTGCCGTGCTTGTCCCAGTACTCCTCGATCGGGTCCAGGATGTTCCAGGAGAGCTCGACCTCCTGGTGGCGCGGGAAGAGGTTGGCGTCACCGAGCAGGACATCGAGGATGAGCCGCTCGTACGCCTCAGGGCTGGACTCGGTGAAGGACTCGCCGTAGGCGAAGTCCATCGTGACGTCCCGTACCTCCATCGAGGTGCCGGGCACCTTCGAGCCGAACCGCACCGTCACGCCCTCGTCCGGCTGGACCCGGATGACCAGGGCGTTGCCGCCCAGCTCCTCCGTGGCACCGGACTCGAAGGGCAGGTACGGGGCGCGCTTGAAGACGACCGCGATCTCCGTGACCCGGCGGCCGAGCCGCTTTCCGGTACGGAGGTAGAACGGCACGCCCGCCCAGCGGCGGTTGTTGATCGTCAGCTTGACCGCGGCGAAGGTGTCGGTCTTCGACTTGGGGTCGATGCCCTCTTCCTCCAGGTAGCCGGGCACCTCCTGGCCGCCCTGCCACGCGTGCGTGTACTGGCCGCGCACCGTGTGCTTGCCGAGGTCCTCCGGCAGCTCCACCGCTGTGAGCACCTTGAGCTTCTCGGCGACCAGGGCCTTGGGGTGGAAGGAGCCGGGCTCCTCCATCGCCGTCAGCGCCAGCAGCTGGAGCAGGTGGTTCTGGATGACGTCACGGGCGGCGCCGATGCCGTCGTAGTAGCCGGCCCGGCCGCCGATGCCGATGTCCTCGGCCATCGTGATCTGGACGTGGTCGACGTACGACCTGTTCCAGATCGGCTCCCACATCGTGTTGGCGAAGCGCAGCGCCAGGATGTTCTGGACCGTCTCCTTGCCGAGGTAGTGGTCGATCCGGAAGACCTCGTTCGGCGGGAAGACGTCGTGCACGAGCTGGTTGAGCTCCTGCGCGCTCTTCAGGTCGTGGCCGAAGGGCTTCTCGATGACGGCGCGGCGCCAGGAACCCTCGCTCTGGTCGGCGAGTCCGTGCTTCTTGAGCTGCTGGACGACCTTGGGGAAGAACTTCGGCGGCACGGACAGGTAGAAGGCGAAGTTGCCGCCCGTTCCCTGTGCCTTGTCGAGCTCCTCGATCGTGGCCCTGAGGGTCTCGAAGGCGACGTCGTCGTCGAAGTTGCCCTGCACGAAGCGCATGCCCTGGCTGAGCTGCTGCCAGACCTCTTCGCGGAAGGGCGTGCGGGAATGCTCCTTGACTGCGTCGTGGACGACCTGGGCGAAGTCCTCGTCCTCCCAGTCGCGGCGCGCGAAACCGATGAGCGAGAAGCCCGGCGGCAGCAGGCCGCGGTTGGCCAGGTCGTAGATGGCGGGCATCAGCTTTTTACGGGACAAATCGCCCGTGACGCCAAAGATGACCAGGCCCGACGGCCCCGCGATGCGCGGGAGCCGTCGGTCCTGGGCGTCACGGAGCGGGTTGGCTCCGGGAACACCAGACAAGGTGGTCAGCCCTCCGAAGGGGCGAGGCGCTTGAGTTCCGCCTCTGTCGAGTTGAGCAGGTCGGTCCAGGCCGTCTCGAACTTCTCGACGCCCTCGTCCTCGAGGAGCTGGACGACGTCGTCGTAGCTGACCCCGAGCTTCTTGATCGCTTCGAGGTCGGCACGGCCCTGGTCGTAGCCACCGGTGACGGTGTCGCCGGTGATGTCGCCGTGGTCGGCCACCGCGTCCAGAGTCGCCTCCGGCATGGTGTTGACCGTGTTCGGTGCGACGAGGTCGTCGACGTACAGGGTGTCCTTGAGGGACGGGTCCTTGACGCCGGTGGAGGCCCACAGCGGGCGCTGCTTGTTGGCGTGCGCCTTGTCCAGGGCGGCCCAGCGCTCACCGGCGAAGACCGCCTGGTACGCCTCGTAGGCCAGGCGCGCGTTGGCCAGGGCGGACTTGCCCTTGGCGGCCTTGGCCGCGTCGCTGCCGATCGCGTCGAGCCGCTTGTCGATCTCGGTGTCCACGCGGGACACGAAGAAGGAGGCCACCGAGTGGATCTTGGAGAGGTCCAGGCCCGCGGCCTTCGCCTTCTCCAGGCCCGCCAGGTAGGCGTCCATGACCTCGCGGTAGCGCTCCAGCGAGAAGATCAGCGTGACGTTGACGCTGATGCCCCGGCCGATCGTCTCGGTGATCGCCGGCAGGCCGGCCTTGGTCGCCGGGATCTTGATGAGCGTGTTGGGCCGGTCCACCAGCCACGCGAGCTGCTTGGCCTCGGCGACCGTGGCCAGGGTGTTGTGCGCCAGGCGCGGGTCGACCTCGATGGAGACCCGGCCGTCCTGGCCGTCCGTCGCGTCGAAGACCGGGCGCAGGATGTCGGCGGCGTCGCGGACGTCGGCCGTCGTGATCATGCGGATGGCTTCCTCGACGGTCACCTTGCGGGCCGCGAGGTCGGTGAGCTGCTGCTCGTAACCGTCGCCCGAGGAGATCGCCTTCTGGAAGATCGACGGGTTGGTCGTGACACCCACGACGTGGCTCTGGTCGATCAGCTCGGCCAGGTTGCCGGAGGTGATCCGCTTGCGGGACAGGTCGTCGAGCCAGATCGCCACGCCCTCGTCGGAGAGGCGCTTGAGTGCGTCTGTCATGAGAATTGCATCTCCTACTAGTCGTATAACGGCGTCAGCGCGCAGCGGCCGCGAGAGATTCCCGGGCGGCGGCGGCGACGTGCTCGGCGGTGAAGCCGAACTCGCGGAACAGGACCTTCGCGTCGGCCGAGGCACCGAAGTGCTCCAGGGAGACGATCCGGCCCGCGTCCCCGACGTACCGGTACCAGGTCAGCGCGATGCCCGCCTCGACGGCCACGCGTGCCTTCACCGACGGCGTCAGCACGCTGTCCTTGTACGCCTGGTCCTGCTCCTCGAACCACTCGACACACGGCATCGAGACCACCCGGGTCGGCACGCCGGCCGCCTGCAGCTCCTCGCGTGCGCCGACGGCGAGCTGGACCTCGGAACCGGTGCCGATGAGGATGACCTCGGGCGCCGCGCTGTGCCCGTCGGGCGTCTCGGCCTCGAACAGGACGTAGCCGCCCTTGGCCGCGTTCTCGTTCGCCTCGTACGTCGGCACGCCCTGGCGGGTCAGCGCCAGGCCGTGCGGGGCGCCCTTGCCGAACACCTTGGTGTAGCGGCGCAGGACCTCGCGCCAGGCGATGGAGGTCTCGTTGGCGTCCGCCGGGCGGACGACGTTCAGACCCGGGATCGCGCGCAGGGAGGCCAGGTGCTCCACCGGCTGGTGGGTCGGGCCGTCCTCGCCGAGGCCGATCGAGTCGTGCGTCCACACGTAGGTCACCGGCGCGTGCATCAGCGCGGACAGCCGTACGGCGTTGCGCATGTAGTCGGAGAACACCAGGAAGGTGCCGCCGTAGATGCGGGTGTTGCCGTGCAGCGCGATGCCGTTCATGGCCGCGGCCATGGCGTGCTCGCGGATGCCGAAGTGGACCGTGCGGCCGTACGGGTCGGCGCCCGGCAGCGGGTTGCCCGCCGGGAGGAACGACGACGTCTTGTCGATCGTGGTGTTGTTCGAGCCCGCGAGGTCGGCGGAGCCGCCCCACAGCTCGGGCACGATCTCACCGAGGGCCTGGAGCACCTTGCCGGAGGCCGCGCGGGTGGCGACGCCCTTGCCGGTCTCGAAGACGGGGAGCTTGTCCTCCCAGCCCTTGGGCAGCTCGCCCGCACGGATGCGGTCGAACTCGGCGGCGCGCTCCGGGCTGGCGGTGCGCCACGCGGCGTAGGTCTTCTCCCACTCGGCCCTGGTCTCGCGGCCGCGGTCCAGCGCCTCACGCGTGTGCGCGATGACCTCGTCGGCGACCTGGAAGGACTTCTCCGGGTCGAAGCCGAGGACCCGCTTGGTCGCGGCGACCTCGTCGGCGCCGAGCGCCGAGCCGTGCGCGGCCTCGGTGTTCTGGGCGTTCGGGGCGGGCCAGGCGATGATCGAGCGGGCCGCGATGAACGACGGGCGCGTGGTCTCGGCCTTGGCGGCCAGGAGCGCCTTGTACAGACCCGCCGGGTCCAGGTCGCCGCTGGGCAGCTGCGCGACACGCTGGACGTGCCAGCCGTATGCCTCGTAGCGCTTGAGGGTGTCCTCGGAGACCGCGGTCTCCGTGTCGCCCTCGATGGAGATGTGGTTGTCGTCCCACAGGAGGACCAGGTTGCCCAGCTTCTGGTGCCCGGCCAGCGAGGACGCCTCCGCGGAGATGCCCTCCTGGAGGCAGCCGTCACCGGCGACGGCCCAGATCATGTGGTCGAACGGCGAGGTGCCGGGGGCCGCGTCCGGGTCGAACAGGCCGCGCTCGTAGCGGGAGGCCATGGCCATGCCCACCGCGTTGGCGACACCCTGGCCCAGCGGGCCGGTGGTCGTCTCCACGCCGGTGGTGTGGCCGTACTCCGGGTGGCCCGGGGTCTTCGAGCCCCAGGTCCGGAACGCTTCGAGGTCCGCCAGCTCCAGGCCGTACCCGGCCAGGTAGAGCTGGATGTAGAGGGTCAGGCTGCTGTGGCCCACCGAGAGGACGAACCGGTCGCGGCCGGTCCACTCCGCGTCGGCGGGGTCGTGCCGCATCACCTTCTGGAAGAGGGTGTACGCGGCGGGAGCCAGGCTCATGGCCGTACCCGGGTGGCCGTTTCCGACCTTCTGTACGGCGTCCGCGGCGAGTACGCGGACGGTGTCCACGGCCCGCTGGTCCAATTCGGTCCACTGGAGGTCTGTGGTGGTCGGCTTGGTGCTCACCCTGAGTCAGGGCTCCTCTCCACTGTTGTAAACCGGTGGCTGTGACCGCACCGGGCGTTGTCGAGCCTACCCCCGTCGCCACCCGCTATTTCCGGCTCATCCCAGGGTGCGGGCGGCCCGTCGGATTCGCCTCCCGTATGAGCGCGCGGGCTCACCGATGCGCCACTCCGATGAGCGCGCGGACCCACTCCTGAGGCACTCCGAAGAGCGCGCCGGGACCCTCCTGAGCGCCTCCCGGAAGACCCCGGGAGACCCGGCGTGTCACCCGGATGAGCGGGCCCCCGCGCGCAGCTGCCGCAACGGCGCCGCGCGCCACATCAACACGACCCCACCCCCGCGAAGGACGGCATGTCCCCAACGTCTACAGTGGTCTGGTTCGCGCAAGTCTCTACCGGGCCCTCACACCCGGAGCTTGCTGGGATTTCTCTGTCAGGGGTGTGCGTGACGGCCGTCGAGTCCCGACCCGCAGGGGTCGCCTTGACTCCGAGCCCAGGGGGCCATCGCCCATTCGGGGCCCGTGTCAAGGCATTCGTGGCACTGACCAAGCCTCGGATCATCGAGCTGTTGCTGATCACCACTGTTCCGGTGATGTTCCTGGCCGCTCAGGGTGTACCCGACCTGTGGCTCGTGCTCACTACCACCATCGGCGGTTATCTTTCCGCCGGCGGTGCCAATGCACTGAACATGTACATCGACCGCGATATCGACGCGTTGATGGACCGTACGTCGCAGCGACCGCTGGTCACCGGCATGGTGAGCCCGCGCGAGTGCCTGGCCTTCGGTATCGCCCTCGCGGTGATCTCGACGGTCTGGTTCGGGCTGCTGGTGAACTGGCTGTCGGCGGCGCTGTCGCTGGGCGCCCTGCTCTTCTACGTCGTCGTCTACACGATGCTGCTGAAGCGCCGGACCTCGCAGAACATCGTCTGGGGCGGCATCGCGGGCTGCATGCCGGTCCTCATCGGCTGGTCGGCCGTGACGAACTCGATGTCCTGGGCCGCGGTGATCCTGTTCGCCGTCATCTTCTTCTGGACGCCACCGCACTACTGGCCGCTGTCCATGAAGGTGAAGGACGACTACGCGCGGGTCGGTGTCCCGATGCTCCCGGTCGTCGCCACCAACCGGGTGGTCGCCCGCCAGATCGTGCTCTACAGCTGGGTCATGGTCATCGTCTCGCTGCTGCTGACCCCGCTGGGCTACACCGGCTGGTTCTACACCGTTGTGGCCGTGCTCACCGGCGGCTTCTGGCTCTGGGAGGCGCACGGACTGCAGAGCCGCGCCAAGGCCGGGATGGCCGGGGCGAAGCTCAAGGAGATGCGGCTGTTCCACTGGTCGATCACCTATGTGTCGCTGCTGTTCGTCGCCGTGGCGGTGGACCCCTTCCTGAGGTAGTCCCCTTCGACTTCCGCCGACGGGCGGGGTACGTGGCCCACGCCACGCGCCCCGCCCGTCGCCGTTTGATCTACCCGTCGGTAGCATCCTGTTCATGGCAGAGACGGCGCAGACCCAGCAGGTGGACGGCAAGCAGGCGGACGGCAGGCAGGCGGCGCGCGCCGAGCGCAGGGCCGCGCGGCTGGCCAAGCAGATCGGCGCGTTCGCGAAGGCCCACGGCGGCGCCGAGGGGCAGCTCGCCTACATCGGGCAGATGGGCACCCGCATCGTCCTGGTCGGCGAGGACGGCGGCTGGGGCGATCTGGTCGCCCCGTCGTACGCGGTCGCGGAGAGCGCCGCGCAGAAGTCCGGGATCACCATGCACGAGTCCTTCGACGGCGAGTTCGCCGCCAAGGTGCGCACCGGCCCGTACGAGTGGACGCGGATGGCCGGCATGCAGATCGGCGGCCCGGCCAACAAGTCCTGAGGTCTGCGGAACGACAGAACGGCGGAGGCCGGTCGGACAGCTGTCCGACCGGCCTCCGCCGTTTCCGTGTCCGCCCACCGGTGAAGCGAGTTTCACTTAATTAGTAATTAATCTTGACGGGGGGTCGGGTGAGCCGTCACAGTCCTGTGCGTGGCGCCGCCCCGTGATCTCCGGAGGAAGGGCGCCTGACATCCCCAACTCCTGGGAGAATCAGTTGATTTCGCAAGGTGCAAGGATGACGCCTGCCCGGCGTGGAGCAGCCGTGCTGGGCGCCGCCGTCCTGGTGGCCGTGTCGGCCCCGGTGGCGGACGCCGGACAGCGGCCCGCCGAGGCGGCTCCGCCGTACTACGACAGCGGCCTCGCGCCGACCCCGTACATGGGCTGGAACACCTACTACGGTCTCGGCGCCCCGACGGAGGGCCAGGTCAGGGACGTCGCCGACCATCTGGTCAGCAGCGGCCTCAAGGGCAGCGGTTACGACATCGTCTGGCTGGACGGCGGCTGGCAGGCCGACACGCCGAGGGACGCCCAGGGACGGCTGGTCGCGCACCCGGACCGGTTCCCCTCCGGCATCCCCGCCCTGGTGGACTACCTCCACAAGCGCGGCCTGCGCGCCGGTATCTACACCGACGCGGGGACCTATGACGGAGGCAGGACCTGCGGCCTCGGCAGCCGGGGCCACTACCAGGAGGACGCCGACCGGTTCGCCGGCTGGAAGGTCGACGCGATCAAGGTCGACTTCCTCTGCGGGATCACCGAGAAGACCGACCCGGGCCCCGCGTTCAAGGAGTTCAGCGACGCCGTCGCCAAGTCCGGCCGGCCGATGCTGCTCAACCTCTGCAACCCGCTGACCGACGACTGGGGGCTGCCGCACACCCCGGCCCAGGACGCCCACAACGCCTACGTCTACGGCCCCACCACCGGGGACTCCTGGCGCACCGGCACCGACATCGCCTGGGGCACCCCCACCGCAGGCCAGTGGCCCAACATCCTGCGCAGCGCGGACGCCAACGCCGGGCACCCGGAGGCGCAGGCGCCGGGGCGCTACAACGACCCCGACTACCTCATCCCGATGCGCAAGCTCGATGACGGCTCGCTGGAGCTGACCGAGGAGGAGTCCACCAGCCAGCTGGTGCTGTGGGCCGAGATGGGCTCACCGCTGGTCATCGGCTCGGACCCGCGCACCCTGCCGAAGCGGATGCTCGACACCCTGCGCAACCCGGAGATCCTCGCGGTCGACCAGGACCCCCTGGCGATCCAGGGCGTGCGCGTCGCCTCCGACGCCACCGGGGACGTCTACAGCAAGGTCCTCAAGGGCTCCGGGAAGCGGGCCGTGGTGCTCCTCAACCGCTCCGGGCAGGCCGCCGAGCGCACGGTGGACTTCGCCGACGCCGGGCTGTCGGGCCCGGTCGGCGTACGGGACCTGCGGGCCAGGAAGGGCGCTGGCACGCACTCCGGTTCGTACACCGTGAAGGTGCCGGCGCACGGCACCGCCTTCCTCGGTCTCAGCGGCCGGGACGAGGCGCCGGGCACCGCGCTGCCCACCCGCTCCGACGCGAGCCCCGCGCTGGTGCGCGACGGGGACCGGCTGAGCGTCTTCAGCCGGGGCGCCGACGGCTCGCTCCAGCTGCACGAGGGGCGCGACGGCCACTGGAACGGGCGGGCCACCGGCCTCGGCGGTCCGACGCACGGCCGGATCGTGGGGGAGCCCGCCGCCTACGCGGCCGGCCCCGGGCGGATCGACGTGTTCGCCCGGGGCACGGACAACGCCGCCTACAGGCTCGCGTACACCGGCGGCCGCTGGGGCCACTGGCAGAAGCTCGGCGGGGATCTCGCCGCCACTCCGGCCGCCGCGTACGACCGGTCGGGTCGCTGGACGCTCTACGCCCGGGGCACGGACGGCCACCTCCGTACGCGCGGCGCGACGACCGGCTGGAGCACGCTCCAGGGGCCGGACGGCATCGGGCTGTACGGACGGCCCTCGGCGGTCACCGACGCGGCAGGGCGCACCCAGCTGGTGGTGCGTGCGGCCGACGACTCGCTGCGGCTGCGGGTCCGTGAGGCCTCCGGCAGCTGGTCGGACTGGTCCTCGCTGGGCGGCACCGTGAGCGGCAGTCCCACGCTCGTCACCACCGGGGGACAGGTGCGGCTCTATGTCCGCGCCGGTGACTACACCCTGTGGCAGCGCACCCTCGCGGCCGGGACCTGGAGCGACTGGGCCCAGGAGAAGAGCTTCCCCAGCGGCTCCTTCGACGGCGAACTCGCCGCCGTGGCAGGGCCCGGCGGCGGAGTCCTGACGGCCTTCCGAGGGGTGGCCGGGGTCATCCGCCAGGCCTAACAAAAAATAAATTAGTAATTAATCTTGACGGTGGATCACTCGCACCGTCACTCTGTATCAGCCGAACGAGGGCCCGGCCGTCAGAGGGCCGGGCCCCGTTCCGTGGGCGCATAGGGAGTCCCATGAACACCTCAGCACAGAGCCGCCGTACCTTCCTCGCCGGTGCCGCGGCCGTCGGCGCCACCGCGTTGACGAGCGGCTGCGTCGCCTCGTCCTCCAGCGGCGGGAAGGGGAGCTCCGGTGGTGCGGTCACCCTCCAGTCCAACCTCTCCGCACCGCAGGCCAAGTCCGCGATGCAGGAGGTCGTCGACGCCTTCAACAAGCGCGGCGGCGCGAAGGGTTCGCTGAACACCGTCGCCTCGGAGACCTTCCGCACCCAGCTGCCGACCTACCTCACCTCGGCCACCCCGCCGGACCTCTACACCTGGTACCCCGGATCCGTGGCGGAGTCGTACGCCAGGAAGAACCTGCTGCTCGATGTCAGCGACATCTGGGCCGAGCCCGAACTCGCCGGCTACTCCGACGCGCTGAAGAAGCTCTGCACCGACTCGGCCGGCAAGAAGGTCTTCGTACCCACCACCTACTACTGGTGGGGCGTCTTCTACCGGAAGTCCAACTTCGCCAAGTGGGGCGTCAAGGAGCCCAAGACCTGGGACGAGTTCCTCGACCTGTGCGACAAGCTCAAGAGCAAGGGCGTCGCCCCCATCGGCCTCGGCGCCGGCGGCGGCACCCCCTGGGTCGCCTCCTCCTGGTTCGACTACCTCAACATCCGGATCAACGGCGCGAAGTACCACCGCGACCTGCTCGCCGGAAAGCACCGCTTCGACGACCCCGAGGTCCGCAAGGTCTTCGACCGGTGGAGCGAGGCGCTGCCCTTCTTCGACCCCAACTCGACCGCGCTGCCCTTCCAGGACGCCACCACCGGGCTGCTCCAGGGCCGCACCGGAATGATGCTCATCGGCACCTTCTTCGCGGACGCCGCGCCCAAGGACCAGCTCGACGACATCGACTTCTTCCGGTTCCCCGTCATCGACCCGAAGGTCCCGCTCGCCGAAGAGGCCCCGACCGACGGCTACTTCGCCAGCGCCCGGACCGGCCGCAAGGACGAGACCAAGGAGATGCTCCGCTACCTCGCCACCGCCGAGGCCCAGGAGATCTACCTCAAGGGCTCCTCCGGCACCTCGCTGCCCGCCCACCCCGACGCCAAGGACAGCGGGACCCCGCTGGTCGTCAAGGGCCGCAAACTCATCGAGAACGCCGCGGACATCACGCAGTTCTTCAACCGCGACTCCAGCGACGCCCTCGCCCCCACCGCCGACACCGCCCTCACCCACTTCCTGTCCAAGCCCAAGGAGATCGGCTCGATCCTCACCACGTGGCAGCGGGACGCACAGAAGATCTGGAGCCAGTGACATGGCGGTACTGACCGCGCCCCGGAAGGAGACCCGCAGGCGCACCGAGGGCAGGCCCCCGGCCCGCAAGCGGGCGACCCGGGTCCCGCCCGTCGTCCTGGCCTTCGTGCTGGTGCCGCTGCTCGCCGAGGCCTTCTGGGTGTTCTGGCCGGCCCTCCAGGGCTTCTACCTCGCCTTCACCCAATGGGACGGGGTCTCCGCCCCGCAGTTCATCGGACTGGGCAACTTCCGCGAGATGTTCGGCGACGCCGTCTTCAGGACCGCCGCCCTGGACACCGTCATCTGGCTGCTGCTCTTCGGCGGCCTGTCCGCCGCACTCGGCCTCGGCGCGGCGCTGCTGCTCCAGCAGGAACGCCGGGGCGTCGGCTTCTACCGCGCCGCGCTCTTCCTGCCCGTGGTCTTCTCGCTCGTCGCCACCGCACTGGTCTGGCAGGCGATGTACCAGCCCGACGGGCTGATCAACAAGACGCTCGAAGCGGTCGGCCTCTCCGGCCTCACCCACGCCTGGCTCGCCGACCAGGACACCGCCCTGTACGCCGTGATCGTGCCCGCCCTGTGGCGCCAGATCGGCTACGTGATGGTGCTGTACCTGGCCGGGCTCAAGGGCATCGACCCGGTGCTCTACGAGGCCGCCAAGGTCGACGGCGCCACCCGCTGGCAGCAGTTCCGCCACATCACCCTGCCGCAGCTCAGCAGCGTCAACGCCGTCGTCATCTCGGTCATCGTCATCGACTCGCTGCGCTCCTTCGACGTCGTGTGGGCGCTCACCCGCGGTGGCCCGTACCACTCGTCCGAACTCCTCAGCACCTACATGTACTCCACCGCCTTCCAGTCCCTGCGGCTGGGCTACGGCTCCGCCCTCGCGGTCGTGATCTTCGTACTCGCCTTCGGCGTGATCGCGTCCTACCTCGTCCGCGCCTTCCGGGAGGCCGACGCATGACCGCCACCCACACCCCCGCCCCGCGCCCCCGCACCGGACGGCGCCGGATGCTGGGCACCGCAGGCTTCCACGCCAGTGCCGGACTGCTCTCCGTGCTCTGGCTGCTGCCCATCGCCCTGGTCCTGGTCACCAGCGTCCGGTCCTTCGACGACGTCGCCGCCCACGGGGTCGGCAGCCTGCCGCACTCCTTCACCCTCGACGGATTCCGCCAGGCCTGGGTCGACGGCGGCCAGCAGCGCGCACTGATCAACAGCCTCCTGGTCACCATCCCGACCGTCCTGCTCTCGCTGCTCCTCGCCTCGACGGCCGCGTTCGCGCTCAGCCGCTACGACGTACCGCTGCGCCGCACCCTCCTGCTGCTGATGCTCGGCGGCAACCTGCTGCCCCCGCAGATCCTGCTGGTCCCGGTCTCCAAACTCAGCGAGATGCTGGGCCTGTACGACTCGCTCTACGCGCTGATCGGCGTCCAGGTCGGCTTCGGCATCGGCTTCTACGTCTTCGTCCTGCACGGCTTCATGCGGTCCATCCCGCCGGAGATCCAGCAGGCCGCGGTCATCGACGGCGCCGGACCCTGGCAGATCTACACCCGGATCATCCTGCCGCTCGCCAAGCCCGCCATGGCCGCGCTCAGCGCCCTGTCCTTCACCTGGATCTTCAACGATCTGCTGTGGGCCATCACCGTGCTGCGCACCGACACCCAGATGCCCATCACCGCGTCCCTCATCGGGCTCCAGGGCCAGTACGTCTCCATGTGGAACGTCATCGCGGCCGGCTCCGTCATCGCGGCGGCCCCGACCGTCATCGTCTTCCTCAAGTTCCAGCGCCACTTCGTGGCCGGCCTCAACCTGGGAGCAGTGAAGTGACCCCGCACGACCGGTGGGTGCTGCGCACCGAGAACACCACCTACGCGGTACGGATCGCCGGCGAGGGCCGCTGGGCCGAACTCACCGCCTGGGGCCCGCACGGCGTCGAGACGGGCGAATCGCCCTTCGAACGCCCGCAGCGCACCCACTTCCTCACCCCCGCCGACGCCGCTCCCGCCGAGTACCTCCCGTACGGGATGCGCCCCTTCACCGGGGCGGAACTCGTCGTCCGGCGCGCCGGACAGGACCGGGGCACCTGGTGGACCTTCGACTCCGCCACCGCCGACGGCGACCAAACCCTGCGCCTCTCTTTCACCGACGAGCTCCAGGGGCTGCGCGCGGTCCTGTGCTACGAGACCGTGCCCGGCACCGACGTGATCCTGCGCTGGACCGAGCTGAGCTGCACCGGCCAGGACGAACTACGCCTGGAACGCCTGGACTCGGCGGCCGTCAGCATCCCCGTCACCGGCGGCGCCCGGCTCACCACCCTCACCGGCCAGTGGTGCCAGGAGTTCACCCGAACCCAGCACGAACTGACCCGGGGCCGCTACGAGATGGCCTCCACACAGGGCGTCGCCGGCCACGCCTACGCCCCCTGGCTCGCCGTCCAGGACGCCGCCGAACCGGACGGGCACGACACCCCGACGTACGGCGTCGCCCTGGAGTGGTCCGGCAACTGGCACCTGAGCGCCGACGCCGAACCCGGGGGCGCGGTACGTGTCGCGGCCGGCCGGGTGCCCCACGAGGGCGCCGTCCGGCTCGCCCCCGGCGCCACCCTCACCACGCCCCGGCTGGCCTGCGCCTTCAGCCCCGAGGGCCTGGAGGGCCTGGCCCGGGTCTGGCACCGCTACGAGCGCCGGCTCAGCGGTGAGCGGATGAACCGCACCCGCAAGGTCCTCTACAACTCCTGGGAGGCGACCGGCTTCGACGTCGAGGCGTCCGCCCAGCTCGAACTGGCCCGGATCGCCGCGGACATGGGCGCCGAACTCTTCGTCGTGGACGACGGCTGGTTCACCGGACGGGACGGCGAAACGGGCGGCCTCGGCGACTGGTACCCCGACCCGGCGAATTTCCCGGACGGCTTCGACGCCTTCATCGGCGAGGTCCGTTCCACCGGCATGGACTTCGGCCTCTGGGTCGAACCCGAGGCGATCAGCCCGGCGTCCCGGCTCTACGCCGAACACCCCGAATGGGTCTACCGGATCGACGGCCGCCCCGCCACGCTGGTGCGCGAACAGCTGCTCCTGGACCTCGGCCGCGAGGACGTCCAGGACTTCGTCATCGCCACCCTCGACCGGCTGCTCGGCGACCATGCCATCGGCTACCTCAAGTGGGACATGAACCGCCCGCCCACCGAACGCGGCCGGCCCGGCGGCGGACCGCTCGACGAGCAGGACCTGGACGCCGACCACGTCGCCGGGTACCTGCGGGTTCTGGACCACCTGCGCGCGCACCACCCGCACGTCACCGTGGAGGGCTGCGCCGGGGGCGGCGGCCGCGTCGAGCACGCCACCCTCGCCCGCACCGACGTGATGTGGCCCAGCGACAACACCGCCCCGCTGGACCGCCTCGCCACCCAGTACGGCTACCTGCACGCCCACGCCCCGCACACCATGAGCTCCTGGGTCACCGACGCGCCCGGCGTCTTCGACCCGCGCCCCCGCTCACTCGGCTTCCGCTTCGTCCTCGCGATGTCCGGGGTCCTGGGCATCGGCGCCGACATCCGCACCTGGTCCGCCGCCCGGCGCGCCGAGGCCGCCGACTGGGTGAACCGGTACAAGGAGATCCGCGACCTCCTGCACCACGGCGAGATCCGGCTCCTGGGCTCCCCGGCCGACGCCACCTGCGGCGTCCAGTACGAGGAGGAGGGCGGCGCCCGCATCGCCGTCACCGCCTGGAACACCGGCCGCCTCGACGGGGCGCCGCTCGTCCCGGGCCGCCCCGCCCGGCTCCGGCTGCGCGGTACGGACCCGGCCGCCCGCTACACGGACCGGCGCACCGGAGCCGTGTACAGCGGCGCCCATCTGCGGCACTACGGACTGCCGTTCGCCTGGACCGCGCAGTACGACGCGGAACTCGTCGTACTCGTGCGGCAGTAGTCCGGCCGGCCCGACGCACCGTCACTAGAGTCACGACAGCACCGCTGAACCCGAGGAGTCGACCCGCAGCATGAACGCAATCCCCCGCTTCGCAGACAAGGTGGCCGTGGTCACCGGAGCCGCCTCGGGCATCGGCGCGGCCACCGCTGAACGGCTCGCCGCGGAGGGCGCCGCGGTGATCCTCGCGGACATCGCGCAGGGCCCCGGCGAGAGCGTCGCCGAAGGCATCCGCGCCGACGGCGGCCGGGCCCGCTTCGTACGCACGGACGTCTCCCGGGAGGACGACTGGCAGCGGGCCGTGGACGCCGCGCACACCTTCGGACCCGTCGGAGTCCTGGTGAGCAACGCCTACACGGTCGACGTCACCCCCGCCCACGAGATGACCGTCGCCTCCTGGGAGCGCCAGCTCGCGGTCAACCTCACCGGCACCTTCCTCGGCTTCCGCGCCGTCCTGCCCGACCTGCGCGCACAGCGCGGCGCCGCCGTGCTGACCTCCTCGGTCCACGCCCACAAGGGCATCCCCGGGCACCCCGCCTACGCCGCTTCCAAGGGCGCGCTGCTGTCGCTGTGCGGACAGCTCGCGGTGGAGTACGGGCCCGAGGTGCGGGTCAACGCCGTACTGCCCGGCCCCATCCTCACCGGGGCCTGGGACCGGGTGGGCGAGGAGGACCGCCGCAAAAGCGTCGCCGAGACCGCCGCCGGCCGGTTCGGCACCCCCGCGGAGGCGGCCGCGGCCATCGCGTTCCTCGCCGCCGACGAAGCGTCCTACATCACCGGATCGAGCCTGCTCGTGGACGGCGGCTGGTCCGTCGTCAAGGCCTCGGCCTGACCGCCACCCGGCTCCACCCGTTGCACAGCACAGCAGAAAGGCACACAGACATGACGCCATACGCGCGCCGCGGAGTGCACGGCCAGACCGTGGAGACTCTCGCGCGCCGGGTCCTGAGCGGCGAGATCCCCGAAGGGGCGACACTCGACCTCGTGGCGCTCCAGGGCGAGCTTGACGTCAGCCTGACCGCCTTGCGCGAGTCCCTGAAGGTCCTCGCGGCCAAGGGGATCGTCGACGCCCGCCAGAAGCGCGGCACCTTCGTCAGAGCCCGCGCGGACTGGAACCTGCTCGACGCCGACGTCCTGCGCTGGCAGTTCGCCGGCGGCACCGAGTCGGGCACCGACCTGGCGCTCCTGCGCAACCTCGGAGAGGTCCGCGGCATCATCGAACCGGCCGCCGTCCGGCTGGCCGCCGAGCGCCGCACCGAGGAGGACCTGGTCACCCTCGAAGCGGCGATCACCGCCATGGGCGAGCAGGAGGGCGGCGCCGCCCACGCGGTCGAGGCCGACCTCGCCTTCCACCGCGCCCTCCTCGCGGCCACCCACAACGAGCTGCTGGAACGCATGGAGATGGTCATCGAGTCCGGCCTCGCCCACCGGGACGAGATCGTGCACAGCTCGCAGGCCGGCGAGGACCCGGTCCCCAGTCACCGCGCCGTCCTGGACGCCGTCCGCGACCGGGACCCGGCCGCCGCCGAACACGCCATGCGCGCCCTGCTCGACCAGGCAGTCCGCGACCTCGACCGGGTGCACGGCACCGCCCCGGGGACCGCACCGGCGCCCGGCACCGACGAGGGGACCGTGAACCGGTGAAGATCACCCGTATCGAGACCTTCCTCGTCCCCCCGCGCTGGCTGTTCTGCCGGATCGAGACCGACGAGGGCGTCGTCGGCTGGGGCGAACCCGTCGTCGAGGGCCGCGCCGAGGTCGTCCGGGCCGCCGTGGACGTCCTGGCCGAATACCTGATCGGCCAGGACCCGCTGCGCGTCCAGGACCACTGGCAGGTGCTCAGCAAGGGCGGCTTCTACCGGGGCGGCCCGGTGCTCTCCAGCGCCGTCGCCGGAATCGACCAGGCCCTGTGGGACATCGCCGGCAAGGCGTACGGCGCCCCCGTCCACGCCCTCCTCGGCGGCCCCGTGCGCGACCGCGTCCGGGTCTACGCCTGGGTCGGCGGCGACGAGCCCGCCCGCCTCGCCGAGGAGGTCACCGCCCAGGTCGAGGCAGGCTTCACCGCCGTCAAGATGAACGCGGCCGGGCGCACCTCACCGCTGGCCAGCCCCGCCGAGACCGCCGCCGTGGTGGAACGGGTCGCCGCCGTCCGCGACGTGCTCGGCCCCGGACGCGACGTCGCCATCGACATGCACGGCCGGTTCGGACCGGCCGGCGCCCGCCGGGTGCTGCACGCCATCGAACCGCTGCACCCGCTGTTCGTGGAGGAACCCCTCCTGCCCGAGCAGGGGCACCTGCTGCCCGCCCTCACCGCCGCCACCTGCGTCCCCATCGCCACCGGCGAACGTCTCTACGGGCGGGCCGAGTTCCTGCCCGCCCTGACGGCCGGGATCGCGGTCGCCCAGCCGGACCTCTCGCACGCCGGGGGCATCTCCGAGGTCCACCGCATCGGCTCGCTGGCCGAGACCTTCGGGGTGCAGCTCGCCCCGCACTGCCCGCTCGGCCCCATCGCGCTGGCGGCCAGCCTCCAGATCGCCTTCGCCACCCCCAACTTCCTCATCCAGGAACAGAGCCGGGGCATCCACTACAACAAGGACGCCGACCTGCTCAGCTACGTCGTGGACACCGAGCCCTTCCGCTTCGAGGCGGGCCACGCCCGGCGCACCGCGCTCCCCGGGCTCGGCATCACCGTCGACGAGAGCGCCGTCCGCGCGGCCGACCGCTCCGGCCACACCTGGCGCAACCCGGTGTGGCGGCACGACGACGGATCGTTCGCGGAGTGGTGAGCGACCCGGCCCCGGCCGCGCCCCCGGCCACGTCCCCCGTACGGATCGAGACCGACCCGGAGCACGGCGGCCGCTGGACGTCCCTGTGGGCGGCCGGCCGCGAATGGCTCTGGCACCGGCCCGAGCCGCGCCGCCCAGGGGTCCGGCCCGGCGACGCGTTCGCCGACGCCGGCGGCCTGGAGGAGTGCGTGCCGACGGTACGCGGCGCCCCCGACCACGGCGACGCCTGGTCCCGGCCCTGGCGTCGCGCGGCCGACGGCACCGAGTCCGTCGACTGCCCCGATTTCCGCCTCGCCCGCTGGATCAGCGCCGAGGGGGACCGGGCGGTGGCCGAGTACCGGCTCACCGCAGAGCCCGGTTACCGTTTCCTGTGGGCCGCCCATGCCCTGCTCGACCTGGCGCCGGGCGCCCGTGTCAGGATCGCGGAGGGCGCCCCGGTCCGCCGTTACCCGGACGGCGGCGACCGGTACACCACCTGCGCCTGGCCCTCGGGCCTGGACCGGATCGGCCCGGACGACGGGACGGCCACCGGCGCCGTCGTCGGCGCCGGGCAGGTGTCCGTCCACGACGGGACGGCCGTGCTGCGGCTGGCCGTCGAGGCCGGGGACCAGCCGGTGTCCGTGGCGCTGTGGCGCAACCTCGGCGGGTTCCCCGACCGGGACCCGTACCGCTCCGTCGGCGTCGAACCGATGCTCGGCCGGGTCTTCGGCCTGGCCGCCGCCGGGGAGGGCGACGCCGCCGTCGTCCCGGCCGGCGGCGAGGTGCGCTGGCGCCTCACCGTGACGGCGCACACCACCCCACCAGTACAGAACCGATAGGAAGGGGAACCCGCACGTGGAGCTGCTGACCGCGCTGCGCACCCACCGGATCGTCGCCATCGTGCGCGGCGCCGACGCGGACGCCGCACTCAGGACCGTCATCGCCATGGCCGAGGAGGGACTCCCGCTCATCGAGGTCTCCCTCAGCGGACAGGACGCGCTCGGCGTCATCCGCCGGGCCCGCGCCGCCCTCGGCCCCGCCGCCCCGCTCGGCGCCGGCACCGTCCTGACCGCCCAGGACGCACAGGCGGTACGCGAAGCGGGAGCCGACTTCGTCGTCACCCCGGCCGTCTGCGAGGGCGTCAGCGAGGCCAAGCGCCTCGGACTGCCGGTGCTGGCCGGCGTCATGACGCCGAGCGACATCGTCGCCGCCCAGCGGCTCGGCGCCGACGCCTACAAGCTCTTCCCCGCCGCACAGGCAGGCGGCCCCGGCTATCTGAAGGCGCTGCGCGGACCGTTCCCGGACCTGCCGTTCGTCCCGGTCGGCGGGGTGGACGCCGAAGCGGCCCGCGACTACCTCGCCCGGGGCGCCACCGCCGTGGGCGTCGGCTCCCCGCTGATCGGCGACGCGGCCGACGGCGGCAGCACCGACGCGCTGCGCGCGCGCACCCGCGCCTTCCTCGACGCGGTCCGCCTCGCGCCGGACGCCGGACGGTGAGCGCCGCCGAACCGGCCGCCCTCTGGCCCGACCGGCTCGGGCTCGGTGAGGGCATCCGGGCGGTCGAAGGCCGCATCGTCCTCGTCGACATCCTGGCCGGCCGGCTGCTGACCGGCCCCGCCGACCGCACCGCACCGCTCACCCAGCTGGCCCGGCTCGCTGAACCGCTCGGCGCGGTCGCCCCCGTGCACGCCCGCCCCGGCCACTGGATCGCCGCCGCCGGCACGGGCATCTGCCTGATCGCCCCGGACGGCTCCGCCGAGTGGACGGCCCGCCCCGAGGAGGGGGCGGCGCACGCGATGCGGATGAACGACGCCACCGCCGATCCGCACGGCCGGTTCTGGGCCTACGACGCGGTGGAGGGCGCCGGCTCCCTCTACCGCGTCGGCCACGACGGCACGGTCGACCGGGTGCTGGACGGGCTCACCGTGCCCAACGGCCCGGCGTTCACCGCGGACGGCTGCGCGATGTACCTCGCGGACAGCGCGAAGGGCGTCATCCGCCGCTACCCCGTCGACCCGGACAGCGGGCTGCCGGGCGCGCCGGAGACCTTCGCCAGGTTCGACGGGGGCAGCCCGGACGGGATGGCGGTCGACGCCGAGGGAGGCCTGTGGACCGCGGTCTGGGGCACCGGAACCGTCCACCGGCTGCGCCCCGACGGCGCCCCCGACCGGCAGATCCGGCTCCCCGCCACACAGCCCGCCGGAGTCTGCCTCGACGGAGACACCCTGTACGTCACCAGCGCCCGGCACGGTCTCGCCGAGCCCGGCCCGCTGGACGGCGCGGTGTTCTCCGTACGGGTCGACGTCCCGGGCCTGCCCACCGCCGCCTACCGGCAGGAGAGCCCCGCATGAGCGCCGTGTCCCGTACCTGGGCCGGACAGCCCGCCCGCTCCCCGGTGGCCTGCGTCGGGGAGACGATGGCCGCGCTGGTCCCGGACCCCGTCACCCCGCTGGAGGGCGCCGAGCGGCTGGGCGTGCGCATCGCGGGCGCCGAGTCCAACGTGGCCGTCTACCTCGCCGACCACGCGGTGCCCGCCCGCTGGGTCTCCGCGCTGGGCGACGACCCCTTCGGCCGCCGGATCCGCGCCGAGGTGGCCTCGGCCGGGGTGGACGTCAGCGGGGTGCGCACCGACCCGCACCGCCCGACCGGACTCCTGGTCAAGGACCCGGGCACCGAGGCGACCCGGGTCCACTACTACCGCGGCGGCTCGGCGGCCGCCGCCCTGACCGAGGACGTGCTGGACGACGACGCGGTGCGCACCGCCGGGCTCGTCCACCTCAGCGGCATCACCCCGGCGCTCTCCCCGGGCTGCCGGCAGCTGGTCGCCGCGCTGCTGGAGGTCCCCGCCGCGCAGCGGCCCCGCCCGGTCAGCTTCGACGTCAACCACAGGCCCGCCCTGTGGCCGGACGGCACGGCGCCCGGGGTGCTGCTCGGCTTCGCCCGGCAGGCGGACATCACCTTCGTCGGCCTCGACGAGGCGCAGGCCCTGTGGGGTGCCGGGCTGACCGACGCGGCGGCCGTACGCGAACTGCTGCCCCAGCCGCGCGTCCTGGTGGTCAAGGACGGCGGGCGGGCCGCCACCGCCTTCGAGGGCGACCGCGCGCACACCGTGCCCGCGCCCAGGGTCGCGGTGGTCGAACCGGTGGGCGCGGGTGACGCGTTCGCCGCCGGGTTCCTCGCCGGGCTGCTGCGCGGCGAGGACACCGTGCGGGCGCTGCGCCTCGGCCACCTCACCGCCGGCGCCGCGCTGCGGGTCACCGGCGACCACGGTCCGCTGCCGGACCGGGCCCGGCTTGCCGCGCTGCTGGACGCGGGGGAGGAGGAATGGGCGGCGGGCCGGCTCCCGTACACGACGCCGTAATCCGCACGTTGCCATCTCTTTACAAGCGCCCGGCAATCGATCTTTAATGAGGCACACGGCGCAGCCGGTACCGGACGGTCCCTCAAAACCCCGGTCCCCACCTGCGGATCGCCGTGCCACAGCTTCATCGTCCGGCAGCCGTCGGCCCCCCACCGGGCCGGCCGGCGCCGGCGGGCCGACGGGCCACCCCCCTTCCCTCTTGACCTCAGGGCCTGCCCCTGAAGTCTGACAACGTTGTCATCCTCGTGCTTTTCTCCTTTTCCCTCAGCCAGGAGGCCGGAGTGCCGGAACAACCCGCTGACACACCGCTGGACAGTGACCTCAGGTCGGCAGCGGACAACGACGGACCGGGCGGGAGCGGTCCCGCCGGGCCGGGAGGCAGCTCCCAGGTCTCCCGGCGCCGCTTCCTGGCCACCAACACCACGCTGCTGGCCGCCTTCGGCATCAGCGCCGCGCTGCCCGCCGGCCTCGCCGCCGCCGACGGCAAGGGCAGGCCCGGTGCGGCGGCGGCCGAACTCGCCGCCGCCCGCCCGGTCAAGGTCTCCTCCACCGCGTACGCGGCCACCCCGGCGGAGTTCGCCGTGGACGGGCTCGCCGTGCCCGGGGTCCGGGGGACCGGCTGGCGGGCCGGGCCGGGCGACCCGCAGTGGATCGCCGTGGACCTCCAGGGCCGGTGCACCGTGGAGTCGGTGGAGCTGGTCTTCGAGGCCGCCGTCTCCGACCCGCCCTTCGTCCCCGGCACGGGCGGCAACCCCCGTGACGGCACGGACGGGAGCGAGATCCTGTCCAGCTGCGCGGTCGCGTTCACCCTTGAGGTGTCCGAGGACGAGCGGAAGTGGACCACCGTGCACCGGGCCGCCGACGGCCGGGGCGGCGCCATGACCGTCACGCTGGACAAGCCCGCCACCGCCCGCTGGGTCCGGCTGACCGTCACCAGGCGCTCCAACGACAACCCCGTCGGCCTCAACGGCTTCCGCGTCCACGGCCGCGCCTCGGCCGGGCGGCCCGCCGCCGAGAGCTGGACCGACTGGTCGATGCCCCGCACCCCCGCGCCCGCCCTGGCTGTCGCGGCCGACGGCACCGTGCCGCTCGAATCGGGCTGGGCGCTGACCATGGACGACTTCGCGCCCGCCGACGACGGCAAGGTGGTCTCCGGCTCCGGTGTGGACACCGCCCGCTGGCTCCCGGCCACCGTCCCCGGCACCGTCCTGGCCTCCCTCGTCGAGCAGGGCCACCTGCCCGACCCGGTGACCGGCCTCAACAACCTCAAGGTCCCCGAGGCGCTGTCCCGGCACTCCTGGTGGTACCGCAGGGCGTTCCGGCTGCCGCGCGGCCTGGACACCGGACGCGGCCGCCGCGTCCGGCTGGAGTTCGACGGCATCAACCACGCCGCGCAGATCTGGCTGAACGGCACCCGGATCGGCACGATGAGCCGCCCCTTCGCCCGCGACTCCTTCGACGTCACCGACGCGCTCCACAAGGACGGCCGCCAGGACAACGTCCTGGCCGTGCGGATCAGCCCGATGCCGCTGCCGGGCAGCCCTGCGGACAAGGGCCCCGGCGGTGAGTCCTGGCTCGACGCCGGCGCCACCATGATGATGCGCAACGGGCCGACCTACCTCTCCGTCTCCGGCTGGGACTGGATGCCGCCGGTCCGCGACCGGGCTGCCGGCATCTGGAACCACGTGCGGCTGCGCTCCACCGGCACCGCGCTGCTGGGCGACCCGCAGATCACCACCACGCTGCCCGGCCTGCCCGCGCTCGACGTCGCCGAGGTCACCCTCACCGTCCCGGTCAGCAATACCGGCTCCGACACGAAGCGGGTCACCGTGCGCGCCGCGTTCGGGGACGTCCGGGTCGCGAAGACCGTGACCGTGCCCGCCGGGAAGAGCGTCGACGCGGTGCTCGCCCCGAAGGAGTTCCCGGCCCTGCGGGTGCGCCGGCCGAAGCTCTGGTGGCCCAACGGCTACGGCAGGCCCGACCTGTACGACCTCGCGCTGAAGGCCGAGACCGGCGGCACGGTGACCGACCGGCGCGGGCTGCGCTTCGGCATCAGGGAGTTCGGCTACAGCTACGGCATGCCGGTCGACTTCGCGGGCGGCCACGGCAGCCAGAGTGTCGAGTTCGAGGCGCGCCGGGCCCGTTACGTACGGCTGGTCGGCACCGAGCGCGCGACCGACTGGGGCATGTCCCTGTGGTCCATGTCGGTGTACGGCGACGCCGACCCGGACAAGGACCTGGCCAGGGGAGCGAAGGCCGAGGCCTCCACGTCCGACGGCACCGGCCCCGCCTCCGCGGTTTTCGACGGCGACCGCACGACCCGCTGGTCCTCCGAGTTCGCCGACGGCGAGTGGATCCAGGCCGACCTCGGCTCGGACCTCTCGGTGAACAAGGTGGTGCTCGACTGGGAGAGCGCGTACGCCAGGAAGTTCGTCATCCAGGTCTCGGCGGACGGCAAGGAGTGGACCGACGCCAAGAGCGTCGAGCAGCCGCCGGTGCGCCAGCTCCAGATCACCGTCAACGGCACCCGGGTGTTCTGCCGGGGCGGGAACTGGGGCTACGACGAACTGCTGCGCCGCGCCCTGGACGGCCGCACCGAGGACACCGTCCGGATGCACCGTGACATGAACTTCACGATGATCCGCAACTGGGTGGGCAGCAGCAACCGCGAGGAGTTCTTCGCAGCCTGCGACGAGAACGGCCTGCTGGTCTGGAACGACTTCTGGAACGGCTGGTCGATGGACCCGCCGGACCACGCCGAGTACCTGCGCAACGCGCTGGACACCGTCCGCGCCTACCGTCACCACGCGTCCATCGTCGTGTGGTGCGGCTCCAACGAGGGCACCCCGCCCGCCGACATCGACACCGGCGTACGGGAACTGGTGGCCGCCGAGGCACCCGGCATCCTCTACATGGGCAGCTCGGCGGACGGCGTGGTCAAGGGCCGTGGCCCGTACAACTGGGTGGACCCCGCCTCGTACTTCCGTACCGGTGACTTCGGGTTCCACACCGAGATCGGCATGCCCGTCCTGCCCGTCGAGGAGTCGATGAAGAACCTCGTCGGCGACGAGCCGGCGTGGCCCGTCGGAGATGTGTGGGGCGCCCACGACTGGGCCCGCAAGGGCAACCAGCAGCCGCAGGGCTACCAGGCGGCGATCGAGGAGCGGCTCGGGACGGCGACGGGTCTGGCCGACTTCACCCGCAAGGCGCAGCTGATCAACTACGAGAACGGCCGGGCGATGTTCGAGGCGTGGAACACGCGCCTGTGGGACAACGCCTCCGGGCTGCTGCTGTGGATGTCGCACCCCGCGTGGCACAGCACCGTCTGGCAGACGTACGACTACGACCTGGACGTCAACGGCTTCT
The DNA here is from genome assembly GCF_003751445.1 of Streptomyces sp. 840.1. Taxonomy (NCBI): domain Bacteria; kingdom Bacillati; phylum Actinomycetota; class Actinomycetes; order Kitasatosporales; family Streptomycetaceae; genus Streptomyces; species Streptomyces sp. 840.1. Next base: position 4,784,487 of record NZ_RJUU01000001.1, read on the forward strand.
ACCACGGCGTCCGCAAGGGCACCGAGCCCGTGCACGTCCAGGTCAACCCCGTCGACTGGCGCACCGGCGCGGTCAACCACACCACCCGCGCCATCGAGCGGGCGACCGTCACCGCGACCCTGTACGACCTGCGGGGACAGCGCCTCGGCAAGCCGGCGCACAGCACTGTCGACCTCGCCCCGTCGGCCGCCGCGACCGGGGACACGGTGCCCTTCGGCGACTCGCTGCCCGCACTCCACCTGCTGCGGCTCGAACTCCGGGACGCGCACGGCGCCCTGCGCTCGCGCAACACCTACTGGCGCTACCGCGCCACCACCGACCTGTCCGCACTCAACAAACTGGCCCGTACCCGGGTCACGGTGCGCTCGGTGTCGGACGTCTCCGGGAACGGCCGGGGTCCCGGCGGAAAGCTGAAGGCGGCCCTGCGCAACGACGGCGCCACCGTCGCCGCCATGGTGCGCCTCTCGCTGCGCGACCGGCGCACCGACGAGCGGGTGCTGCCGGCCTACTTCGACGACAACTACCTCTGGCTGCTGCCCGGCGAGCAGCGCGAGGTCGAGGTGGAGTGGAGCCACGACACCAAGGGCCGGGCCAGGCCCCGGCTCGTGGTGGAGGGATACAACGTGTCGCGCTCGGTCAACGGGTAGCGACCGCCCGCCGGTCCCGTGCGGGTCAGGCCGCACGGGACCGGAGAACGGCCCGGTCCGCACCTCCGAGCTGGGGGTGCGGACCGGGCCGTTCGCGTTGTTGCGTCGGTGTGGCTCAGGCCGTCGCGGGCTCCGGCCGTTCGGCGGCCGGGCCGGGCACCTGTGCGACGTCCACCGGCCGCTCGCGCTGCGACAGCAGGACGCGCACCACGCCGATCCACACCAGGCACGAGCCGAACATGTGCAGCCCGACCAGGATCTCCGGCGTGTCCGTGAAGTACTGGACGTACCCGATCACACCCTGCGCCATCAGGATCAGGAAGAGGTCGCGGGCGCGGTGCAGCGGTCCGACGGGCGCGTCGACGGCCTTCAGGACGAACCAGAGCGCGACGGTCAGCGCCACCACGACCCAGGCGAGATCGGCGTGCAGCTGCGCGATCGTCTTCCAGTCGATCGGGATGCGGTGGACGTCGCTGGAGTCCCCGGCGTGCCGGCCGGCCCCGGTGACCACCGTGCCGACGGCGATCAGTAGCCCGGCCGCGACGACCAGCAGCCAGGTCAGCTGCGAGACGGCCTTGCCGACCAGCGGACGGGGCGCCGAGTCGCCCTCCCGGGTCCGCTGCCAGGTCAGCAGGGCGATCGTGAGGAGCGCGGTGGAGAGCAGGAAGTGCGCCGCGACGGTGTACGGGTTGAGGCCCACCAGCACGACGACGCCGCCCAGGACGGCGTTGCCCATGACCACCCAGAACTGCGCCCAGCCCAGCCGCGTGACGCTGCGGCGCCAGGGCTTCGCGGAGCGGGCGGCGATGATCGCCCACCCGACCGCCGCGCACAGGACGTACGTCAGCATCCGGTTGCCGAACTCGATGGCGCCGTGGAAGCCCATCGCGCTCGTCGCCGTGAGGCTCTCGTCGGTGCACTTGGGCCAGGTGGGGCAGCCGAGACCGGAACCGGTCAGCCGCACCGCACCGCCGGTGACGACGATGGCGACGGCCATCACGACGGCCGACATCGTGGCACGGCGCACCGTCCGGGGGGACGGCGTCCAGCGCTCGGCGATGTACTGAAGCGGGTTCCGCACGGCTTGAGCGACTTCGGCTCGGTTCAGCTTGGGCACGCGCACCATCGTAGGGGGCCGCTTGTGCAAGCTTTCACGAGGGGGACGAGTTGTCTCATACGCCTACGGAGCGCGCCCGCCGGCTCACTCCCAGCGGAAGAACCGCGCCGCCGCGCCGAGGCCCAGCACCGCCCAGACGGCCAGGATGCCGAGGTCGCCCCACGGCATCGCCGCGCCGTGCTGCAGGACGTCGCGCAGGCCGTCGGAGAGGGCCGCGATCGGCAGCAGCCCCAGCACCGACTGGACCGCGTCCGGGAACTTGTCGAGCGGCACGATGACCCCGCCGCCGACCAGCAGCAGCAGGAAGACCAGGTTGGCCGCCGCGAGGGTCGCCTCCGCCTTCAGCGTCCCGGCCATCAGCAGCCCGAGACCGGAGAACGCGGCGGTGCCGAGCACGAGCAGCAGCAGGACGGCGAACGGGTTGCCGTGCGGCGACCAGCCCAGCGCGAAGGCGATCACCGTCAGCAGCACCACCTGGAGCACCTCGGTGACCAGCACGGCCAGCGTCTTGGCGGTCATCAGCCCCCAGCGCGGGAGCGGGGAGGCGCCGAGCCGCTTGAGCACCCCGTAGCGCCGCTCGAAGCCGGTGGCGATGGCCTGGCCGGTGAAGGCGGTGGACATCACGGCGAGCGCGAGGATGCCGGGCGTGAGGAAGTCGACCGGCTCGCCCGAGCCGGTGTCCACGATGTCGACCGCGCTGAACAGCACGAGCAGCAGGGTCGGGATGACCACCGTCAGCAGCAGCTGCTCGCCGTTGCGCAGCAGCATCCGGGTCTCCAGCGCGGTCTGCGCGGCGATCATCCGGGGCAGCGGGGCGGCGCCCGGCCGGGGGGTGTACGTACCGGCGCTCATGCGCGCAGCTCCTTGCCGGTCAGTTCCAGGAAGACGTCCTCCAGGGTGTGGCGCTCGACGGAGATGCCGGAGGGCATCACGCCGTTCTGCGCGCACCAGGAGGTGACGGTGGCCAGCAGCTGCGGGTCGACGTCGCCGGTGATGCGGTACGTGCCCGTGCTGAGCTCGGCCGCCTCGCTGCCGTCGGGCAGCGCCTTGAGCAGGGAGCCGAGGTCGAGGCCGGGGCGGCCGGTGAAGCGCAGGGTGTTCTCGGCGCCGCCCCGGCAGAGCATCTCCGGGCTGCCCTGGGCGACGATCCGGCCCGCGTCGATGATCGCGACGTCGTCGGCGAGCTCCTCGGCCTCGTCCATGAAGTGGGTGGTGAGCACGACCGACACGCCGTCGCCGCGCAGCTCCCGGACGAGTTCCCAGGTGGAGCGGCGGGCCTGCGGGTCGAGGCCTGCGGTCGGCTCGTCCAGGAAGACCAGCTCGGGGCGGCCGACGACGGCCATCGCCAGGGCGAGCCGCTGCTGCTGGCCGCCGGAGAGCCGGCGGTAGGTGGTGCGGCCGCAGCCGCCGAGGCCCAGCCGCTCGATCAGGGCGTCCACGTCGAGCGGGTGGGCGTGCAGTTTCGCCATGTGCCGGAGCATCTCGTCGGCGCGGGCGCCGGAGTAGACGCCGCCGGACTGGAGCATCACGCCGATGCGGGGGCGCAGCCGCGCCGCGTCGGTGACGGGATCCAGACCGAGGACCCGGACCGTGCCTTCGTCCGGACGGCGGTATCCCTCGCATGTCTCGATCGTGGTGGTCTTGCCGGCGCCGTTGGGGCCGAGGACCGCGGTCACCGCACCGGCCGCCATGCACAGGTCGAGGCCGTCCACCGCGGTCTTCGCGCCGTACCGCTTCACCAGGCCGCGGACCTGGACAGCGGGGCCGGAGGGGGGTGGGGCGGGCTCGCTCTTCATGAGCGGTAAGTCTAGGCAGCCGCCCGCCGGGACCCCGTCGCGGGGCTTGATTAGGTAACCCTAAGTGATCGATTACACCCTTGATCGTTTCTGACCGTGGTTGTCAGGGCCGAGGGAATTACGCAACAATGGCGTTGTGAAATACGTTGGCGAGGCTCCGCAGGAGGAACTCGCGACCGGTGAGCGTTCGACGCGCAACCGGATCGCGCGCTCCGTCCTGGACCACGGCCCGTCCACCGCCGCCGATCTCGCGAAGCGCCTGGGGCTCACCCAGGCCGCCGTCCGCCGCCAGCTCGACGCCCTCGTCTCCGACGATGTCGTCGAGGCCCGCGAGCAGCGGGTGTACGGGACGCGGACCCGTGGCCGCCCGGCCAAGGTGTTCGCCCTGACCGCCTGCGGCCGGGACGCCTTCGACCAGTCCTACGACCAGCTCGCGGCGGACGCCCTGCGCTGGATCGCCGAGAGCGCGGGCGAGGAGGCGGTCATGGCGTTCGCCCGTGCCAGGGTGGCCGGCCAGTCCGCCGCCTACCGCGCGGCGATCGAGGCCGCCGACCCCGAAACCCGTACGGACGCGCTGGCCAAGGCCTTGTCCGCCGACGGGTACGCTGCTACGGCGCGCAGCGCGCCGGACCCGCAGCAGGGTGAGCAGTTGTGCCAGCACCACTGCCCGGTCGCACACGTCGCCGAGCAGTACCCGCAGCTGTGCGAGGCGGAGACGGAGATCTTCTCCAGCCTCCTGGGGACCCATGTGCAGCGTCTCGCCACGATCGCCCACGGCGACGGGGTGTGTACGACCTACATCCCGCGCAGCGCTCACACCACCCCGCAATCCACTGATTCAGCATCCACCAGCAAGTCCGGGAGGAACCCCGCATGACGCTCCCTACGGAGACTGCCCACCCTGAGCTCGATGGCCTGGGCACGTACGAATTCGGCTGGGCCGACTCCGACGCGGCAGGCGCGGCGGCCAAGCGCGGCCTCTCCGAGGCTGTCGTCCGCGACATCTCGGACAAGAAGAACGAGCCGGAGTGGATGCTGAAGCTGCGGCTCAAGGGCCTCAAGCTCTTCGGCAAGAAGCCCATGCCGAACTGGGGCTCGGACCTCTCGGGCATCGACTTCGACAACATCAAGTACTTCGTGCGTTCCACGGAGAAGCAGGCGGAGTCCTGGGAGGACCTGCCCGAGGACATCAAGAACACCTACGACAAGCTCGGCATCCCGGAGGCGGAGAAGCAGCGCCTGGTCGCCGGTGTCGCCGCGCAGTACGAGTCCGAGGTCGTCTACCACCAGATCAACGAGGAGCTGGAGGCGCAGGGTGTCATCTTCATGGACACCGACACCGCGCTGAAGGAGCACCCGGAGCTCTTCAAGGAGTACTTCGGCACCGTCATCCCCGTCGGTGACAACAAGTTCGCCTCGCTGAACTCGGCCGTGTGGTCCGGCGGCTCGTTCATCTACGTGCCGAAGGGCGTGCACGTCGAGATCCCGCTCCAGGCCTACTTCCGTATCAACACCGAGAACATGGGCCAGTTCGAGCGGACGCTGATCATCGTCGACGAGGACGCCTACGTCCACTACGTCGAGGGCTGCACCGCGCCGATCTACTCCTCGGACTCGCTGCACTCCGCGGTCGTCGAGATCATCGTGAAGAAGGGCGGCCGCTGCCGCTACACGACGATCCAGAACTGGTCGAACAACGTCTACAACCTGGTGACCAAGCGCGCCGTCGCCTACGAGGGCGCGACCATGGAGTGGGTCGACGGCAACATCGGCTCCAAGGTCACCATGAAGTACCCGGCCATCTACCTGATGGGCGAGCACGCCAAGGGCGAGACCCTGTCCATCGCCTTCGCGGGCGAGGGCCAGCACCAGGACGCCGGCGCCAAGATGGTCCACATGGCCCCGAACACCTCGTCCAACATCGTCTCCAAGTCGGTGGCACGAGGCGGCGGCCGCACCTCCTACCGAGGTCTCATCGAGATCGGCGAGGGCGCGCCGGGCGCGAAGTCCAACGTGCTCTGTGACGCGCTGCTGGTCGACACGATCTCGCGTTCCGACACCTACCCCTACGTCGACGTCCGCGAGGACGACGTGTCGATGGGGCACGAGGCGACCGTCTCCAAGGTCTCCGAGGACCAGCTCTTCTACCTGATGAGCCGGGGCATGACCGAGTTCGAGGCGATGGCGATGATCGTGCGCGGCTTCGTGGAGCCGATCGCGAAGGAGCTCCCCATGGAGTACGCCCTTGAGCTCAACCGGCTGATCGAGCTGCAGATGGAGGGTTCGGTCGGCTAGTACGCCGACGACCGAATCCCCCTGACATCTGTCTGACTGAGAAAGCGAGCACTACGACAGCCATGGCTGAGGCTCAGAACATCCCGGCGGGTTCCAGCACCGCCGGCTCCATCGCGGTGGCCGCCGAGTCGACCGTCGCCACGCGCATGAGCGCGCCCCCGTCCTTCGACGTCGCGGACTTCCCGGTCCCGCACGGCCGCGAGGAGGAGTGGCGGTTCACGCCGCTGGAGCGGCTGCGCGGACTGCACGACGGCACGGCCGTCGCCACCGGCGACGGCGTGAAGGTCGCGATCGAGGCCCCCTCGGGCGTCACGGTCGAGACCGTCGGCCGCGACGACGCCCGCCTGGGCAAGGCCGGTACGCCGGTGGACCGGGTGGCCGCGCAGGCCTACTCGTCCTTCGAGCAGGCCTCCGTCGTCTCCGTCGACAAGGAAGCCGTGCTCACCGAGCCGATCCGGATCACGGTGCACGGCGAGGGCGGGGTGGCCTACGGCCACCAGGTCATCGAGCTGGGCGCCTTCGCCGAGGCCGTCGTCGTCATCGACCACACCGGTGACGCGGTGCTCGCCGCCAACGTCGACTACGTCCTGGGCGACGGTGCGAAGCTGACCGTCGTCTCGGTCCAGGACTGGGACGAGAGCGCCGTCCACGTCGGCCAGCACAACGCGCTGGTCGGCCGGGACGCCTCGTTCAAGTCCATCGTCGTCACCTTCGGCGGCGACGTCGTCCGCATCCACCCGCGGATCGCGTACGCGGGCCCCGGCGGCGAGGCCGAGCTGTTCGGCCTGTACTTCACCGACAAGGGCCAGCACCAGGAGCACCGCCTCCTGGTCGACCACAACACCCCGCACTGCAAGTCCAACGTGGCCTACAAGGGCGCGCTGCAGGGCGACGGCGCGCACGCCGTGTGGATCGGTGACGTCCTGATCCAGGCCGCCGCCGAGGGCACCGACACCTACGAGATGAACCGCAACCTGGTTCTCACCGACGGTGCCCGGGTCGACTCGGTGCCGAACCTGGAGATCGAGACCGGCGAGATCGTCGGCGCCGGCCACGCCTCCGCGACCGGCCGCTTCGACGACGAGCAGCTGTTCTACCTCCAGTCCCGAGGCATCCCCGCCGAGGAGGCCCGCCGCCTCGTCGTGCGCGGCTTCTTCGCCGAGCTGGTGCAGCAGATCGGCCTGCCGGACGTCGAGGCCCGTCTCCTCGACAAGATCGAGGCCGAGCTGAAGGCGTCGGTCTGATGGCCTTCGTCAAAGCCTGTGCGCTGAGCGAGCTGGAGGACGACACCCCCAAGCGGGTGGAGCTCGACGGCACGCCGGTGTCCGTCGTCCGCACCGAGGGCGAGGTGTTCGCGATCAACGACATCTGCTCGCACGCGAACGTCTCGTTGTCCGAGGGCGAGGTCGAGGACTGCATGATCGAGTGCTGGCTGCACGGATCGAGCTTCGACCTGCGCACCGGCAAGCCGTCCGGCCTTCCCGCGACGCGCCCCGTCCCCGTATACCCCGTCAAGATCCAAGGGGACGATGTGCTCGTCTCCGTCACACAGGAGACCTGAGTCACCCATGGCAACGCTTGAAATCCGCGACCTGCACGTCACCGTCGAGGCCGACAACGCCACGAAGGAGATCCTCAAGGGCGTCGACCTGACCGTGAAGCAGGGCGAGACCCACGCCATCATGGGCCCCAACGGGTCCGGCAAGTCCACCCTCGCCTACTCCCTCGCAGGCCACCCCAAGTACACGGTCACGAGCGGCACGGTGACCCTGGACGGCGAGGACGTCCTGGAGATGACCGTCGACGAGCGCGCCCGCGCCGGTCTGTTCCTCGCCATGCAGTACCCGGTCGAGATCCCCGGTGTCTCGGTCTCCAACTTCCTGCGCACCTCCGCCACCGCCGTCCGCGGCGAGGCGCCCAAGCTGCGTACCTGGGTGAAGGAGGTCAAGGAGGCGATGTCCGAGCTCCAGATGGACCCCGCCTTCGCCGAGCGCAACGTCAACGAGGGCTTCTCCGGCGGCGAGAAGAAGCGCCACGAGATCCTTCAGCTGGAGCTCCTCAAGCCGAAGGTCGCGATCCTCGACGAGACCGACTCCGGTCTGGACGTCGACGCGCTGAAGACCGTCTCCGAGGGCGTCAACCGGGTCCGTGAGTCCGGCGAGGTCGGCACGCTGCTGATCACGCACTACACGCGCATCCTCAAGTACATCAAGCCCGACTTCGTGCACGTCTTCGCCAACGGCCGCATCGCCGCGTCCGGTGGCGCCGAACTGGCCGACAAGCTGGAGAACGAGGGCTACGAGGCCTACACGAAGGGTGGCGCTTCCGCGTGACTGACGCCCGACAGGGGCTCTCCGGCCTCCTCGACACCGAGGCGATCCGCAAGGACTTCCCGATCCTGGACCGCACGGTCCACGACGGCAAGAAGATCGTGTACCTGGACAGCGCTGCGACCTCGCAGAAGCCGCGCCAGGTGCTCGATGCCCTCAACGAGTACTACGAGCGGCACAACGCCAATGTGCACCGCGGCGTGTACACGATCGCGGAAGAGGCCACGGCGCTGTACGAAGGCGCCCGTGACAAGGTCGCCGCGTTCATCAACGCGCCCAGCCGCAACGAGGTGATCTTCACCAAGAACGCCTCGGAGTCGCTCAACCTCGTGGCGAACATGCTCGGCTGGGCCGACGAGCCCTACCGGGTCGACCACGAGACCGAGATCGTCACCACGGAGATGGAGCACCACTCCAACATCGTGCCGTGGCAGCTGCTCTCGCAGCGCACCGGCGCGAAGCTGAAGTGGTTCGGCATCACCGACGACGGCCGGCTCGACCTGTCCAACATCAACGAGATCATCACCGAGAAGACGAAGATCGTCTCCTTCACGCTGGTCTCGAACATCATGGGCACGATCAACCCGGTCGAGCAGATCGTCCGGCGCGCCCAGGAAGTCGGCGCGCTGGTCTGCATCGACGCCTCGCAGGCCGCCCCGCACATGGTGCTCGACGTGCAGGCGCTGCAGGCCGACTTCGTGGCCTTCACCGGCCACAAGATGGTCGGCCCGACCGGCATCGGCGTGCTCTGGGGACGGCAGGAGCTCCTGGAGGACCTGCCGCCGTTCCTCGGCGGCGGCGAGATGATCGAGACCGTGTCGATGCACTCCTCGACCTACGCCCCGGCGCCGCACAAGTTCGAGGCCGGTACGCCCCCGATCGCCCAGGCCGTCGGCCTCGGCGCGGCCGTGGACTACCTCTCGGCGATCGGCATGGAGAACATCCACCGCCACGAGCAGGCGATCACCGAGTACGCGGTGAAGCGGCTCCTGGAGGTCCCGGACCTCAGGATCATCGGTCCGGCCACCGCCGAGGACCGGGGGGCCACGATCTCCTTCACGCTCGGCGACATCCACCCGCACGACGTGGGCCAGGTGCTCGACGAGCAGGGCATCGCGGTCCGGGTCGGACACCACTGCGCACGGCCGGTCTGCCTGCGGTACGGAATTCCTGCGACGACGCGAGCGTCGTTCTATCTGTACTCCACGCCCGCCGAGGTCGACGCCCTGGTGGACGGCCTGGAACACGTCCGGAACTTTTTCGGTTAGACAGCGGCGAGGGTTGACTGGTGAAGCTTGATTCCATGTACCAGGAAGTGATCCTGGACCACTACAAGCACCCCCACGGGCGCGGCCTGCGGGACGGCGACGCCGAGGTGCATCACGTCAATCCGACGTGCGGTGACGAGATCACGCTGCGCGTACGGTACGACGGCGAGACCATCGCCGATGTGAGTTACGAGGGCCAGGGCTGCTCCATCAGCCAGGCCAGCGCCTCCGTGCTGAACGAGCTGCTGGTAGGCAAGGAACTGGGCGAGGCGCAGAAGATCCAGGCCGCGTTCCTGGAGCTGATGCAGTCCAAGGGACAGCTGGAGCCGGACGACGCGATGGAGGAGGTACTGGAGGACGCGGTCGCGTTCGCCGGTGTCTCCAAGTACCCGGCCCGGGTCAAATGCGCGCTGCTGAGCTGGATGGCGTGGAAGGACGCGACGGCGAAGGCGCTGTCCGAAGGGAAGACGGCATGAGCGACAACGAGACTCTCACCACCAAGCCTGCCTCCGAGGAGGAGGTCCGCGAGGCCCTGTACGACGTCGTCGACCCCGAGCTGGGCATCGATGTCGTCAACCTGGGCCTGATCTACGGCATCCACGTGGACGACGCCAACATCGCCACCCTCGACATGACCCTGACGTCGGCGGCCTGCCCGCTGACCGATGTCATCGAGGACCAGGCGAAGTCGGCCACCGACGGCATCGTCAACGAGCTCCGGATCAACTGGGTCTGGATGCCGCCGTGGGGCCCGGACAAGATCACGGACGACGGCCGCGAGCAGCTGCGCGCGCTGGGCTTCAACGTCTGAGTCCCACCCGTACGACCTGAACGGCCCCCGGTACCGCTGGAATCCCAGTGGCGCCGGGGGTCGTTCGTCGTTGTTCGCCCGCCGTATCCCCGGTGTGCGCCGCGCGTTGGTGCAGGATGCGGAACCTGATCCCCGACACCACGCCGACGAGAGGCACACCGTGCTGCATCAGCTTGTCCTCCCTCACCGCCGGACCGTCGCCGCCGCGGGAGGGGCGCTGGCGCTGGCCGCCCTCGGTCTCGCCGCGCCCGCGCACGCCGCGAGCTACGGGACACCGACGATCACGCTGTCGGCCGGCTACCTCTCCGGCGCCGTCGGCGCGAGCGCCGACCCGGTGGTCACGGTCACCGTCGGGCAGAGCGGCGCGGATGTGTCCGCCCTCGGCGTGGCGGCGTCGGCCAGCTCCAAGTCCTCCGTCGCCGCGACCGGCGATGTGACGGTGAGCGGTACGGGCGCCACCCGCCAGCTCCGGGTCGCCGCCCACGCCCGCGGCTACACCGACCTCACGATCAAGGTCACCGGCCTCGGCGGGAAGACCGCCACCAAGTCCCTGCACTACGCCGCGTCCGCCGCCGTGCAGAACGCCGCCGACACCCGCTACCTCACCGGCTCCTCGGACGCCTCGGCGGCGGTCGACGTCGGCGGCGGGTACCTGGTGGTGGCCGACGACGAGACCAACACGCTCCGCCTCTACGACGGTTCGGCCTCCGGCGCCCCCGTCCGCAGCTGGGACGTCGCCTCGAAGCTGGGCGTCTCCAAGGAGGTCGACATCGAGGGCGCGGCCCGGGTCGGGAACACCATCTACTGGACCGGTTCGCTGGGCAACAACAAGGACGGCGAGTACAAGTCCGACCGCAACACCGTCTTCACGACCACGGTGAGCGGCTCCGGCGCGTCCACCCAGCTGACGGTGGGCGGCAAGTACAAGAAGCTCCGCGACGACCTGGTCGCCTGGGACAAGGCGAACGGCAACCGCTACGGCTTCGCGGCGGGCACCGAGGACGGCGAGGTCCCCAAGCAGATCGACGGCTTCAACGTCGAGGGCCTGGAGTTCGCCCCCGGCTCCACGACCACCGCCTACATCGGCTTCCGCGCCCCGCTCGTCCCGCCGAAGGGCGGCGGCAAGGCGCTGATCGTGCCCGTCACCAACTTCGACAAGGTGGCCGGCTCCGGCGCGAAGGCGACGATCGGTACCCCGATCGAACTGGACCTCGGCGGGCTCAGCATCCGCGACATCCGCAAGAACTCCGCCGACCAGTACCTGATCGTGGCCGGTTCCTGGGCGGCGGACGACAACTCCGACCCGTACGCCCTCTACTCCTGGGACGGCATCGCCGGACACGCCCCCCAGAAGCGGCTCGACCTGCCGACCGCCGACCCGGGCGGCTGGGAGGCCGTGGTCACCGTCCCCGACCTGAACACGCCCGGCGCCCGCGCCCAGCTGCTCACGGACGCGGGCTCGGCCGACCTGTACGGCGACGGTACGGAGGCCAAGGACCTCGACCACGACGAGTGGAAGAAGTCCCGCGCCACCTGGTTCACCGTCAACGGCTGACCGGGTCCGCGAAGCCCCCGTCGTACGGCCGTGCCCGCCGGTTCACCCGGCGGGCACGGCCGTTTCACTGTCCGTCGTCCTGCCCGGCCGCAGTGACCGTCCGCACGCAGTCGCGCAGGAGAGCGCGGCGGCGGTCGTGCACGTCGTCGGGTTCCTGGCTGCTCGCCGCGTAGACGTTGCTGACCGGGGACCAGGCCATGGACATGGAGATGACCATGGCCATGATGTCGAACGGATCGCCGGCGCGGACCCGCCCGGCGGCCTGGGCCTCGGCGATGGCCGAGAGCTTGCGATCATCGTAGTGCTCGTGCGTCTCGACCAGGTGCCCGGCGGGGCGGCGCTCCAGCCGGGTCCAGGTCGCCAGCCGGATCAGGTCGGGGCGGCGCAGGTACTCGTCGTAGAGGCGTACGGCCCAGTCCGCCAGGTCGTCGGCGTCGATGGGAACGACGTTGGTGATGCGCTCCAGCGAGCCGAGGAAGATGGCGTCGAAGAGCCGCTCCTTGTCCCCGAAGTAGGCATAGAGCTGAGCCTTGTTGGTCCGGGCCGAGGCCACGATGCGGTCGATGCGCGCCCCGGCGATGCCGTGCTGGGCGAACTCCTCGGTGGCGGCGTCCAGGATGCGCTGGTAGGTCGCGGCGCCTCGCGCGGTCTGTGGCTGTTCCGGCATGCCGCGATGCTAGCAAACAGAACAGTCTGTTTGCTTCGTTGTGCGACCGCGCCTACTGTCGAATAGACCAAACAGTCTATTTAAGGATTCAACTATGCGTACGACCACCGGCTGGCAGGCGGCGGGCCCGGCAACGCTGCGGCGCACCTCGCTGGAGCGCCGCGACCTGCGCCCGGACGACCTCGCGGTGCGGGTGGACTACTGCGGCGTCTGCCACACGGACCTGCACGCGCTGGGCGCCCACGACCAGGACGCGAAGTCCCCCCTGGTCCCCGGCCACGAGTTCACCGGCACGGTGACGGCGACCGGCCCCGAGGTGACCGCCTTCTCGGTCGGTGACGGCGTCGCGGTGGGCAACATCATCGACTCCTGCGGCGCGTGCGCCATGTGCGAAGCCGGGCAGGAGAACTTCTGCCACTCGTTCCCGACCCTGACGTACGGCGGCACCGACCGGCACGACGGGACGACCACCCTGGGCGGCTACTCCCGCGAGTACGTCGTACGCGAGGCCTTCGCGTACGCACTTCCCGCCGGGCTCGACCCGGCGGCGGCCGCGCCGCTGATGTGCGCCGGAGTCACCGTCTGGGAGCCCCTGCACGCCCTGGGCGTGGGTCCGGGCAGTCGGGTCGCGGTGGCCGGACTCGGCGGCCTCGGCCACCTCGCCGTCAAGATGGCCGTGGCACTCGGCGCCACCACGACGGTCATCAGCCGTACCGGGGACAAGCGCGACGACGCCCGCCGGCTCGGCGCCCACGCACTTGTCGAGTCCACGGACAGCCGGCAGATGGACGCGGCGCGCGACACCTTCGACGTCATCATCGACACCGTCTCCGCGCCGCACGACCTCGCCCCGTACCTCAAGCTGGTGGCGATGGACGGCACGCTCAGCATCGTCGGACACCTGGGCCCGGTCGGCATCGAGGCCATGGACCTGCTCGTCGGCCGCAAGAAGCTCAGCTCCGCAGGCAGCGGAGGGCGGCCCGCGACAGCCGAGATGCTCCGGTTCTGCGCGGCCCACGGCATCGTCGCCGATGTCGAGGTGCTCCCGTCGGCACAGGTGGAAACGGCACTCGACCGCCTCGGCCGCAACGACGTCCGGTACCGCTTCGTGCTCGACATGTCCGATCTGGACTGACGAGGATGCCGGTGCGGCGTGCCGCACCGGCTGAGGGCTGCTGGTGAACGTGCGAAACGGCGCCCGTGAGACCTTTGACCGAGCGCGACATCGACGGACGATGGCGCAAGGGAGCGGGTCCGCGCGGCGAGGCGGGCCGCTGATGCGTACCGACAACAGGGAGCGTTCTTTCCGATGCCCGCACACTCCACAGGTACCGAGCGCACTGCTTCCGCGTCCGCCGCGGGCATGGACGTTCCCTTGCTCAACTCTCCTCTCGTCAAGGCGGTGTTCAGGGACGTCACCCCGCTGCACGTCTCGCGGTCGGCCGCTCGGGCTGCCGAGTCGGTGACGCGGACAGTGCTGACGGGCATCATTGACGGCGCGCTGCGAGCGGCGGAGGAGGAGGCCCGGAAGAAGCTGCTTCCCAAGGACCTCGTGACAGCCATCGACCGGGACGTCGAGCTTGAGGTGGGAGGCGGCTGGTACCGCCACAGTCCTACGTTCAGGGGGCTGACCGGCGTCGTGCGTGACGCGGAGGGCAGCGTCGTACACGCTCCCAAGCGCAGCAGGTCACGCAAGTCGAGTGCGGTGCTGGGCGCCCACAGGTTCGAGGGCGGTATCAAGAAGCTCCTGCGCAACCGGGGTACGGCAGCTGTCCCGGCGATGGTGCGCGATTTGGACGGGCTCGCGAGCGTCTTCCTGACGGACCTGGCCCGGGACGCGGCCATGGTCGCCCGGGAGGGCGGGATCAAACGATTCGGCACGGTCGCCTTGACGACGCCGGGCGAACCGGCTGACACGGGGTCGTCCGCGCCGCAATCCCTTCTGGCCCTGTCCACCCGCACGGGAGACGGGCGAACCATCGGCACGGACGACGTCCTGGCCGCCACCATGATTCAGTTGTTCGGCGAAGTCAGGCAGCGAGCCCTCGCCGCAGCACGCGAAGCGACAGGGACCGGTTCGGACGGCTGAGCAGGGCTGCGGAGTTCGCCGCACACGGACGCGGGCAGGGCCGACCTGCGGTTCACCGTCAACGGATGACCGGGGCAGCCGCTCGTCCGGCTGCCCCGGACCCGCCGCCCGGCCAGCGTCACCAGCAGCCCGGCCGCGGGGTCGACCACCGCGAAGACCTCGGGCCCTCCGGCCTCCAGCCGCGCCATCGCCTGGTCCTGCTGCCCGGGATCATCACCCCAGCACCGGAGCGCGTTCAGTACGGCAGAGCTCCGCAGGACGGCGGAGCGCATGTCCCTCCCACCGGAACACGCCGCCCCGCCTCCGAGCCCCTCCGTCAGCCGGAGCGCCTGCCGCCGCAGCCACCGAAGCGCGAGCCGGCGGTTGCGCGCCACGCCCCCGCCCAGTGAAACGGCACGCTGCCCGGTGGTCGCGGTGATCTCCACGAAGTAACCCGGACCGCTCACGCGACCCCGACCCCGTTCCCGTTCTCGATCCCGTCGGGATGGTCGGCGGCGCTATGCCGCCGCCGTAGCACCCGGCAGTCGGTCGCCCTGCTCTCGTCCTTCTCCCGCCGGGCCTCGGCCTCGGCCAGGTCGAAGTCGTGGCAGACCCCGCACTCGGTCTTACTGCTGGAGTTCATGCCACGTCCCCCCGGCTCCGGGCGTTCTCGTACGCGGTACGGGCACGGAGCCGCTCATCGCGCGTGGCCAGCCGTACGTTCTCGGGGTCGGCTTCCCACTCGGGACCCCCGCCGACCGGCCGCAGCGACCAGTACGGACCGGAGACCCCGCGGAACTCCCCGACGCGGTCGTCATGGCCGCTGTCCGCCAAGAGCGTTCCGGCGGGCGGTACATGGGCGAACCTCTGCTCGGGCATGGCCGCACCTCTCTGTAGTCGTTCCACTACCAAGTGCGTTCAGCGTGGCTTAGGATCAGGGTGTCTTCAACTTGCAGTAACTGAACGAGGAGTTGGATGCCGGATGGTCAACCGCAAGGACCTGGAACCGGAAAGGTCGCCCGCAGCGCGCTTCGGCCAGCTTCTTCGTACGTTGCGGGATGAGCGGGGCTGGACGCAGGATGAGCTGGGGGAGCGTATGGGTTGCTCCGGCACGCACATTTCTGCCGTCGAAACTGGTCGCCGCCCTCCAACTCAGCGTTTCGCGAGGAGTGCCGACAAGGCCCTGGGCACGGGAGACCGGCTCGAACGGCAGAGTCGAGCGGTGCGGCACACGGCGCTGCTGGAAGGGTTCCCGGAGTACGTCACGCACGAGGCGCGGGCGGCGGAGATCCGGTTGTACGAAGTCGGTGTCGTTCCCGGGGTACTCCAGACATCGCAGTACGCATCAGCGCTCACTGCGCGTGCCGTTGAGCGAGGCGCGATCACCCCCGAGCAGGGGGAGGAGCGGCTCTCGCTCGTATTGGAGCGGCAGGCAGCGATCATTCGGACTCCACCACCTCTGGTCTTCGTGGTGTTGGACGAAAGCTGCCTGCGGCGGCCTGTCGGCAGCGCCGACATCATGGACGATCAGCTGTCGGCGCTGGCCGAGTTTGCAGCGTTACCGAACAGTGTGCTCCAGGTTGCCCCGTTCGACATGGGAGATCGTCGCCCCCTGAGCTTGCCGCTGTACATCTTGACTATGCAGAACCGATCTCTCGTCTCGTACGCTGAGTCGGCTCTGCGCGGGCAGCTTGAACGGGATAGTAATTCCGTAGTACCTGTGCTGACGGCCTACCATCAACTGCAGGCCGAGGCGCTCTCCCAGGCGGCATCTGTGGCCATGATCGAGCAGTTACGAAAGGGTTCCCCGTGACGATCGAGTCTCCCCGCTGGTTCAAGTCCTCGTACAGCGAGAACGGTGGCGCCTGCGTGGAGGTCGCCATCAATCTCACGGCCTCGCGCGGCGTCGTTCCGGTCCGGGACTCCAAGGACGCGGCGGGTCCGGTCCTGAGCGTCCCGGCCGGTTCGTTCACGTCCTTCATGGCGGGCATCAAGTCTGGCGAGTTCGGCACCGTCTGACCGCTCGGCATCCGCATCGTCCGAGTGCGCCCCGTCCTGCGTCGGCTCAGCAGGGCGGGGCCTCGCGCTTGTTCAGATCGGCTGGTTGCAGCCCGGATCATCCTCCGTGCCGACCGAACGCGTTAACGCGCTGGCGCTACTTCAACGTCACCGCCGGCAGCCTAATGATCGTTTCGTGGTCCGGTGCGTCCACGGAGCGGCCGCCGGTCGGCGGACAGGCTCTTGACTATCTCGCCGTTGACCAGGACGACGAGACAGCCGCAGCCGCCGGTGCAGTACTCGACCTCGCCTTCGGATGTGTGGTGGCGGGATCTGAGCGTCCACCACCGTGTTTCCGCCGGAGTCGGCTCATGGCAGACGGGGCACCGGTCGTCCGGTGCCCTGACCGGGGATGGGGGAGTCATGCCCAATAACATGATGTAAGTGTCTAGAGCAGTTCAACCATTACGACTCTTGATGCTGTAATGCTCCTATGCACTTCGACCATTACGGTGGGGAGGCTGCCCGGCTGGCCGCTGACCTGGTCAACCTGACCGCGCCGCCGCGACCCGAGCACCTCGAACCGCTGCTGGTCGAGCACGGCATTGCGCACCCCGCGCTCACCGCCGCGCAGGCCGAGACGGTCTGGACGTGGAGCAGGCGCCTGGCCACGTGCTTCGGGCGTCAGGATCTTGAGGGGCGGTGCCAGGCCGTCAACACACTGCTCGCAGACGCCTCCAGCAGTCCCCGTATCTCCCTGCATGACGGCCGACCACACCTGCACTACAGCTCGATCGGCGCCGACCCCGCCGCGCACATCCGATCCGTCACCGCGGCCGGACTCGCCTACGTTGTGTGCTCCGCCGACCCCGAACGGCTGGGGCGCTGCGCGCGCCACGACTGCGGTCTGGCGTTCGTCGATACCTCCCGCAACGGCCGACGCGCCTACTGTTCGGTGCGCTGCGCCAACAATGACGCCGTGGCTCGTCACCGCGAACGCCGCGCCGGTGACGCCCAGACGTCAACTGCACGGACGTCGCGCAGGACGTGACTGCTGCCGACGCCGCCGAGTGAGGATCACGAGACGTCACGAGGTCTGCGGGAAAGGCTCGTTGCCGGTCAGGATTGCCAACAGGCGCTCCGGCGCCTCGTCGTACACGGCGTGACCGACCGGCAGTTCGTGCGGCTGGTCCAGCCCCAGCGGCTTCATAGCCGCCTTCACCGGCCTCGTCGGCACCACGCCCGGCCGCTACCGGAACCAGTGACTTCTCTGCGAATACAGCCAGGCAGAAATCGGGCACCGGGCCGCTCGGCCTATCGCGGTGAACCGTTCGTCATGTCTCCCGAGGACGGGTTCGCCCTGGCTGCGTACGCTGCCGTGAACCGCTCGGCGGCCTCCCAGAGCTCGCCTTCGCGCTGCGGGTCGTAGGACTCCTGCGACGAGCGGTCCGCACGGCTGCGGTCCACGTAGGAGCCGGTCGGCGCCCGGGTCGCGCCGAGGACGACGTCGGCAAGGTAGCGGCCCGCAGCGCTGCGGCCGGTGGCGAACGGGGTGAGGGCCATCACCGGCATGATGCGGCGCATCGCGAACCGGGAGAGGGGCCCCGCGTTGCGGGCGAGGCCGGTACCGGGGACGAACCCCGGGTTGTAGGCGACGGCGTCCACCCCGGCCGGCAGCCGGCGTGCGTACTCGTGGACCAGGTAGATCGCGGCCAGCTTGCTCGTCGAGTACGCGGTGCGCCCGCCGGCCGCGGTGTCCGGCTCGGGGAAGGCGCCCGTGCGGGCGAGGATGTCCGGGGCCTTCCAGGCCGGCCCGGGGACCATGCCCATGTTGTGCCTGAAGTCGCCGAAGTGGGTGTCGCTGGCGGTGATCACGATCCGGGCGGGTGCGGTGAAGCGGTCCTGGAGCAGCCGGACGAACAGGTGGTTGGCGAGTACGTTGACGGCGAAGGTGGCCTCGAATCCGTCGGGCCCTTCGGTCAGCGCGTTCGTGCACTGCATGCCCGCGTTGCCCACGAACCCGCGCAGCGGCGGCAGGTCACCGCGGTCGAGCCGGTCGCGGATCTCGTCGGCTGCCGAGCGGACGTCGGCCAGCGAGCCGAGGTCGGCCGGGACGTGCGAGATCGTGTGCCCGGCCGCGCCGATCTCCTCGGTGAGCCGGGCGCCGGCGGAGCCACGGGTCACGGCCAGGAGGTGGGTGTCCGGCGACCGGCGCAGGATGTGCTGCGCGGCGATGCGGCCGATCCCGCGGCTCGCGCCCGTCATCACGATGGTGTGCTTCATGGAAGGCTCCTCAACCGGTGAACCGATGGCGCCCGGCTTTCCGGGCGCATCTCCACGTTGGCCGCCTGCGCCACCGGCAACCAGTGCCGTCCCGGTCACCAGGACTGGCAGTACCCAGGCTGATGCGGCGCCTGGCCGCGAGAATGGACCCATGGTTTCCAACCGCTCCGGCTTCGCCGTACTCCTGCGCGCCTGGCGCGACCGGCTGTCCCCGGCCGACGCGGGCTTCACGATGACGGACGGCCGTCGTGCCCCCGGACTGCGCCGTGAGGAGCTCGCACAGCTGGCCGGGCTCTCCGTCGACTACGTCCTGCGCCTGGAACAGGGCCGCGCGAAGAACCCCTCGGCCCAGGTCGTCGGCGCGCTCTCCCGGGCCCTTCAGCTCTCCCGCGCCGAGCGCGACCAGCTGTACCGGGGCGCCGGGCTCCTGCCGCCCCAGGACGGGACGGTCGGCGTCCATGTGCCCCCGGGCATCCAGCGGCTCGCCGCGCGCTTGGGCGATGTACCGATCGGGGTGTTCACCGCCGACTGGTCCCTGGTGTGGTGGAACACCACGTGGAGCGCCCTGCACGGCGACCCCGCCGTCCTCCCGGCCGTCGAACGCAACCTCGCCCGTGCACTCTTCGGCAACGGCGCCGCGCACGCCTCGATGCGTCCTGTCCGGTCCGAGCGCGGGGAGGACGCCTTCGCGGAGTCGATCGTCGCCGACCTCAAGGACGCCGTGTCCCGCTACCCCGGGGACGCCCAGCTCGACCGTCTCGTTCAGGAAATGCGCGAAGCTTCGGCTGTCTTCGCCCGCCTCTGGTCCACACGGACTGCCGCCGCCCAGCACGCGACGGAGCGCAAGACGATCCGGCATCCGGAGGTCGGCGACATCCTGCTCGACTGCGATGTCCTGATCGTCCCCGGCGCAGACCTCCGCATGGTCACCTACACGGCAGCGACCGGCAGCAGCGACGCGGGGAAGCTGGACCTTCTCCGCGTCACAGGTGGCCGTACCGCCGCCGCGGGCCTCTGACCGGCGGCCGCTGAGCGGGTGCGCCGCACCGCGCGAGCGTTCCGACGGGCGGTCGGGCGTCCAGGTGGGCACATGTGTTCGATTCACGTACGCTGGAGACATGGCCACGCACCAGCTCCAGGGATCGCTCTTCGACCAGGGCGACGACGTGCGCCTGGGCCCGCTGGCCGGGGTGCGCAGGACGGTCCTCGGGGACGGGGCCTGGATCGACCTGCTGCCGGGGTGGCTCAGTGGTGCCGGGGTCCTGTTCGAACGGCTGGCCGCAGACGTTCCGTGGAAGGCGGAGCGGCGGGAAATGTACGAGAGGGTCGTGGACGTGCCCCGGCTGCTCGCCTTCTACGGGGCCGGTGAACCGCTGCCGCACCCCGTTCTCGACGAGGCGCGACGGGCGCTGAACGCGCACTACGCCGCCGAACTCGGTGAGGAGTTCGCCACGGCCGGCCTGTGCCACTACCGCGACGGGCGCGACAGTGTGGCCTGGCACGGCGACCGCATCGGGCGGGGAGCCCGCGAGGACACGATGGTCGCCATCCTCTCCGTCGGTACCCCGCGTGACCTGCTGCTGCGCCCGGTGGGCGGTGGCGGGACCGTGCGCCGCCCGCTGGGGCACGGCGACCTGATCGTGATGGGCGGCTCGTGCCAGCGGACCTGGGAGCACGCCATCCCCAAGTCGGCCCGGACCGCCGGAGGGCGTATCAGCGTCCAGTTCCGGCCGCACGGGGTGCGGTAACCGGCCCCGAAGGGCTCAGAAGGGCCCCATGTTCTGCCGCTGGGCGTTCCCCGTGCCCAGCCCCTGCGCCAGGCCCTGGTCCGCCGCGCCGCGCTCCAGCGCGCCGCGTTCCCCCGAGCCGCCTCGGCGCCGAAGCGCGATCAGGCAGCCGCCGATGGCTGCCACGAGTACGACCACTGTGGCTACGACAAAGATCATGTGTCCCCCGTATGTCCGACGGAACCCTGGTGCCGGTTCAGCACTGACACGCATTGTCCTGCGCCGCCCGTCGCCAGGGAACCCCGATTCGGGCCAGGCGTCCCGGCCCGGACACCGGCCGCCGAGGGCCGAAGAAGTCCTGCGCGAACCCTTGACCGCTGCGATGCCGAGGTTCACAGTACTCGTTAATGCGCATTAGTAATACGCATTAACGATCCGGAGGCACACCGTGGAAGAACCCAAGCAGCGGGCCCGGCCGGGCCGGGCCCCCTCGCCCGGGGGCCGTACGTCCCGACCTCGGCAGGCCGAGGTCGCGCGCCTCGCCGGGGTCTCGCAGGCCACGGTCTCGCTGGTCCTCGGGGCGCGGAAACAGGGCGCGACGATCTCCGAGGAGACACGGCGCAAGGTGCTCGACGCGGTGCGCACGCTCGGGTACGTGCCCGATCCGGCGGCCAGCCGGCTGGCCGCCGCGCGCAACAACCTGCTCGGGGTCTTCAGCTTCACCTCCACGTTCCCGACCGACGTGCAGCACTCGTACTACCCGTTCCTCGTCGGCGTCGAGCAGGAGGCCGCCGCCCGGGGCTACGACCTGGTGCTCTTCACCGGCTCCAGCACGGGCGGCGCCGGGGCCGCCGGGCCCCACGCGCTCAACCGGGTACGGCTCGCCGACGGCTGCCTGTTCCTCGGGCGCCACGCACCGGCGGACGAGCTGCTGCGCCTGGTGGCCGACGGGTTCCCGGTCGTCCACCTGGGCCGCAGGGACGAGCTGGAGGGACTCGCCTGGGTCGGCGCCGACTACATCAGCGCCAGCCGGGAGGTCGTGGCGCACCTCGCCTCCCTCGGGCACCGCCGCATCGTGCTCGTACGCGAGAACGACGACGCCCCCGCGTCCACCGACCGCGAGCACGGCTTCCTCAAGGGCCTGGAGGAGGCGGGGCTGCCCGGCGGCCCCGGGGCCGTCTTCCGTTCCGCCGACCCGGAGCGCGAGCTCACCGCGGAACGGCTGCGCGGCTGGCTCGACGACGGGGTGACGGCCTTCGTCGCGGAGGAGACCGACACCGGCGACGCCTGGCGCGCCCTGCACGGCGCCGCGCACTTCGTCGGCATCGACTGCCCGCGTGACGCCTCGCTCGCCGTGCTCGGCAGCCCACCACCGGATCTGGCGGACGGTGCGCCCATCACCGGATTCGACATCCCCCGGCCGCAGCTGGGCGCGGCCGCCGTGCGCATGCTCGCCGCGCTGGTGGCCGGCGACGAGGCGACGGAACCCCTCGTGGCCTGCACCTTCCGCGCCGGCTCGACGGCGGGACCGCCGCCCGCCGGCCACCCATGATCCCCTCCCGCCCGCAGCAACGCCTCAACGCCTCAACGCACTGAGCACACACAGCACTTCAAGGAGAACCGTGATACCCGAACCCGACATCCTCGTCGTGGGCGCCGGTCTCGGCGGCATCGCCGCCGCACTCGCCGCCTGCCGGGCGGGGCGCACCGTCGTCCTCACCGAGGAGACGGACTGGATCGGCGGCCAGCTCACCTCGCAGGCGGTCCCGCCGGACGAGCACCCATGGGTCGAGGAGTTCGGGACCACCGCCTCGTACCGCGCCCTGCGCGAGTCCATCAGGGACCACTACCGCCGCTGGTACCCGCTGCGCTCCGAGGCCCTCGCGCTCACCAGCCTCAACCCCGGGGCCGGCCGCGTCAGCAAGCTCTGCCACGAGCCGCGCGTCGCCCTCGCCGTCCTGGACGCGATGCTCGCACCGCACCGCTCCGCCGGCCGGCTGACCCTGCTGACCGAGCACCGGCCGGTCGCCGCCGACGCGGGCGACGACGACACCGTGCGGTCCGTCACGCTGGAGGACATCCGCACCGGCAACCGCCGTACGGTCGGGGCGCGTTACGTCATCGACGCCACCGAGACCGGCGAACTGCTCGAACTCGCCGGGGTGGAGCACGCGATCGGCGCCGAGGCGCGCGCCGAGTTCGGCGAACCGCACGCCCCCGAGCAGGCCCAGCCCCTCAACCAGCAGGGCATCACCGTGTGCTTCGCGCTCTCCCACCACGAGGGCGAGGACCACACCATCGAGCGGCCGGCCGACTACGACTTCTGGCGCGGCTACCGGCCCGACTTCTGGCCGGGCCCGCTGCTCGGCTTCCTCGCCCCCGACCCCCGCAGCCTGGAAGCCGTACCGCGCACCTTCGTGCCCAACCCGGACCTCGACCCGCTCGACGTCAACGCGGACCAGTCCGCCGACGCGGGCGACAAGGAACTCTTCGGCTTCCGCCGCATCCTGGCCCGCAAGCTGCACCGGCCCGGCGCCTTCGACTCCGACATCACCCTGGTCAACTGGCCGCTCAACGACTACTGGCTCAAGCCCCTGATCGGCGCGGGCGAGGAGACCTCGGCCGCCGCCCTGGCCGAGGCCCGCCAGCTCTCCCTGTCGGTGCTGTACTGGCTCCAGACCGAGGCGCCGCGCGCCGACGGCGGCCGGGGATTCCCCGGGCTGCGGCTGCGGCCCGACATCACCGGGACGTCCGACGGGCTCGCCAAGGCCCCGTACGTCCGCGAGTCGCGCCGCATCAAGGCCGTCACCACCGTCACCGAACACGACGTGTCCATCGACATCGTCGGCCCGTACGGCGGCACCCGGTACCGGGACTCCGTCGGCGTCGGCAACTACCGCATCGACCTGCACCCCTCCACCGGGGGCGACAACTACATCGACATCGGGTCGGTGCCGTTCGAGATCCCGCTCGGCGCGCTGATCCCGCGCCGGGTCCGCAACCTGCTGCCCGCCGGAAAGAACATCGGCACCACCCACATCACCAACGGCTGCTACCGGCTCCACCCGGTGGAATGGAACATCGGCGAGGTCGCCGGCTCCCTCGCGGCGCACTGCGTCGCCGAGAGCGTCGAGCCGCACCGGGTCCAGGCCGAGGACAAGCGGTTCGACGCGTTCGCCCGGCTGCTGGAGCGCGAGGGCGTCCAGCGCCACTGGCCCGACGTACGCGGCTACTGACCCCCCGTCACCACCTGACGGACCGACACACCCCGCTCCACCGCACGGCCCCGCTCCACCGCACGGCCCCCGGGCGACCGCGGAGCGCCGGGCGGGCGCAGCTCCACCTGTACCCGCCCGGCCCAGGGCTCCCGTAACGCCGACCGGCCCTGCCGCCCTCGCCCTGCCCACCCGCACAAGGAGGTGCCCAGCCATGAACACCCACCGCATCCGCGTCGGCATCGACGTGGGCGGAACCTTCACCGATGCCGTGGCCGTCGACGCCACGACCCTGCTTCTGCTGGGGCAGGTGAAGGTTCCCACCAGCCACCACCACGAGGACGGTGTCGCCCACGGCATCGTCGAGGCTCTCGACCGCCTGCTGGAACAGACCGGCCACACCCCGCAGGACGTGACCTTCCTCGCCCACGGCACCACACAGGCTACCAACGCGCTGCTGGAGGGCGACGTCGCCACCGTCGGCCTGATCGGCATCGGCGCAGGTCCGAGCGCATCGCTCACCCGCCGGCTCGCCGCCTTCCGCAAGCTGGAACTCACCCCGGGCAAGCGGCTCCCGCTCGTCTACGCCCATGTGGCCGACCCGGACGACGCCCCCGCCGTGCGCGCCGCCCTGGACGCGGTCGTGCGGGAGGGCGCCGAAGTGGTCGTCGCCAGCCAGCCGTTCAGCGTCGACCGGCCCGAGGGCGAGGAGGCCGTCGTCGCCGCCGCCGGGGAACTGGGGCTGCCGACGACCGCCGCGCACGACATCACCTCGCTGTACGGGCTCCACAAGCGGACCCGGACCGCCGTGGTGAACGCCGCGATCCTGCCGCGCATGCTCGCCACCGCCGACCTCGTCGACGCCTCCATCACCAAGGCGGGCGTGAGCGCGCCGCTGATGGTGATGCGCTGCGACGGCGGGGTGATGTCGCTCGACGAGATGCGGCGCAGACCGCTGCTGACGGTGCTGTCGGGACCCGCGGCGGGCGTCGCCGGGGCGCTCATGCAGGAACGCATCAGCGAGGGCCTGTTCCTGGAGACGGGCGGAACGTCCACGGACATCAGCGTCGTGCGGCGCGGCAAGGTCGCCGTCCGGCACGCCACGATCCTCGGCCGCAGCTCGTACCTGTCGGCGCTCGACGTGCGGACCGTCGGAGTCGGCGGCGGGTCGATGGTCCGGGTCTCCGGCGGCACGGTCACCGGCGCCGGACCGCGCAGCGCGCACATCGCGGGGCTCGCGTACGCCTGCTTCGCGAGCGCGCAGGACCTGCGGGGCGCCGAGGTCGCCCTGATCCGGCCGATGGCGGACGACCCGGCCGACTACGTGGTGCTCGACGCCGCGGGCGGCCGCTTCGCGATCACCATGACCTGCGCCGCGAACGCCCTGGGCCGGGTGCCCGAGGGGGACTTCGCGCAGTGCGACCGGGCCGTCGCCGAGGCCGCGATCGCCCCGCTGGCCGCCCTGCTCGGCACGGACGTCGCCACGGCGGCGACGAAGATCCTGGACGCGGGCACCGGCCAGGTCAGGGCGGTGGTCGACACGATGATGCGCGACTACCGCCTGGACAAGGACACCGCGGTGCTCGTCGGCGGGGGCGGTGGCGCCGCCGCCGTCACACCGCACCTCGCGGCCGTCACCGGACAGGAGGGCCGCATCGCCCGGCACAACGAGGTCATCAGCCCCATCGGCGTGGCCCTCGCCCTCATCCGGGAGCAGGTCGAGCGCATCATCCCGGGGGCCGGCCAGGAGCAGATCCTCGCCGTGCGCGCCGAGGCCGAGGCCGCCGTCGTCGCCCAGGGCGCCGCGGCGGACGGGGTGGAGGTGGAGGTCACCGTCGATCCGCAGACCAGCACCGTGCGGGCCGTCGCGACCGGCGCCACCGAACTGCGTACGCAGGACCGGGCCCACCGCGCCGGTGAGACGGACCGGCTGCGCGCCGCCGCCGACAGCCTCAGGACCGATCCGGCGTCCGTGACCGTGCTCGCGGGCACCCCCGCCCACACCGTGTACGGCACCGAGGTGCACCGCAGGTTCCGCCCGGACCTGCACCCGGTGCGGGTCGTCGACGCGGACGGCGTCGTACGGCTCCACGCGCCGGACGCCCGGGTCGAGACCACCACGGTGGGCCGGGCGCCCGAGGTCCTCGCGGGGCTGGTGAAGGAGGCGACGTCGTACGGCGACGGCGGCGTCCGCGCCCCGGCGCTGCGGCTGCTGCTCGGCTCCCGGATAGCGGACCTGTCCGGGGTGCTCGACCCGCAGCCGCTGCTCGCGCTCGCCCGCAGCGAACTGAGCTCGCGCGCTGCCGACGAACCGGTCGTCGCCGTCGTGGAGGTCCGGTCATGACGGCCGTCCTGCCCGGCCGGGCCGTGCTCACGGAGATCGAGGCGCTCGCGGAGTGCGACGACGTCGAGTTCGGCGTACGGCTGCTGGCGAACACCCCCACGCACGAGGGCCGCGACCCGGAGCTGCTGCGCCGATGGGCGCGCAGGGCCGAGGAGTTCGGCGCGGCGCTGGCGCCCACCGCGTCCACGGCCCGGATCGTGGAGAGCGACGGCGGCCTGGCGAAGGGCCTGCTCGCCCGCTACACCTCCCGGCCGACCCCGGCCGTCGAGCTCTTCACCGACACCCTGGCGCTCGCCGAGGAGCTGACCGACCGGCTCGGCTGGCGCCACTGGTTCCCGGCCGGTTCGCTACGGGCGGCGGCGATCGCGCACGAGGCCGTGCACGAGCAACTGCACCACGGGCCCGCGAAGAAGGCCCTGAAGCGCGAACTGAACCACGTCGTGCTGCGCGCGGGGCGCCACACCCTGTACGGCCATGTCGCCGGGGCCGACGAGATCGCCGCCCACGCCCACGCCCGCGCCGCCTGCGGCCTGGGACGCAGCCCGCTCCTGCTCACGGCCGCCCTGGCCACCGCGGCCGAGCCGCAGCACGGATCCCCGCACGGATCCCCGCACGGAAGAGAGAAGTAACGCCATGGGCGTCGTCATCCTTCTTGTCATGGCGGCCGGTGTCGCCGCGATGCTCACCCGCAGGCTGCCCACCGCCTTCGCGCTCGTCATCCTCGGCGTCGTCATCGCCCTCGTCGCGGGAGCCCCGGCGACAGGCGAGAACAGCGTCCTGGACACGGTCGTGCAGAACGGCGCGCCGATGCTCGCCGCCACGATGATCGCGATCCTGCTCGGCTCCTGGCTGGGCAGGCTGCTCGACGAGACCGGCATCGCCGGCACCCTCGTCCGCAAGATCGTCGAGTTCGGCGGGGACCGGCCGGTCGTGGTCGCCCTCGGCGTCCTCGCCGTCTCCACCCTCGTCGGCACGGTCACCGGCTCGGCCCCCGCGGCGATGCTGGCCGGCATCATCGGCATCCCCGCGATGATCGCCGTCGGCATTCCCAAGGTCACTGCGGCCGGGACGATCCTGATGGGCATCGCCGCCGGAATGCCCTTCGAACTGCCCATCTGGCAGTTCTTCTCCACCGCGCTCGAACTGCCCGTCGACACGGTCCGGGGCTTCATGATGAAGCTGTTCCCGTTCGCGCTGGCCGCCGCCGTCCTCTTCGTCCTCATCGAGACCCGGCGACGGGGGGTCGAGCACGCGTGGTCCCTCAAGTCGGCCTCCGCGAAGCCCGACTCCCGGCGCAAGCAGCTCGGTGACGCGCCCTGGTACGCGCTGCTCACCCCGCTCGTCCCGCTCGTCCTCGCGCTCGGCTTCGACGTCGCGATCCTGCCGTCGATGCTGGCCGGTGTCCTGTACGCGCTGGTCACCACCACCCGGCCGCGTGACATGAACAAGCGGCTGCTGCGCACGCTGTACGGCGCGTTCGAGGTCGCGGCGGCACCGATCGTGCTGTTCGTCGCCATCGGCATCCTCCTCGCCGCGGTGAAGCTGCCCGGCGCGGTGGAGTCCCTGGAACCGCTGGTGAAGGCCGTCAGCCCGCAGAACCCGGTGCTGTTCGTCGTGGTGTTCACCGTGCTGGTGCCGCTCTGCCTGTACCGGGGGCCGCTGAACGTCTACGGGCTCGGCGCGGGTATCGCCGGTGTCCTCATCGCGGCAGGCATCTACCCGGCCGTCGCGGTCCTCGGCCTCGCCACCTCGTACAACCAGGTCTTCGGGGTGTCGGACCCCACCAGTACGCAGACCGTCTGGAGCGCGCAGTACGCCGGGGTGACACCCCAGCAGGTGATGCTGCGGACCCTGCCGTACGTCTGGGCCGTGGCGCTGGGCGGATTCTGTGTGACCGCCGCCAGTTACCTGTGACCGTGCGCCGGGGGCGTGGTTGCGGCCGCGCCCCCGGCACCGGCCGGCCATCCTTCCGGTACCGGTCCGGGCCGCGCACCGGTCAGTGTTCGTCGCGCAGTCGGAGCAGGTACGCCGCGGTCAGGGCGACGGCACGGTCCTCGTCCCGCGCCAGCTCCACCAGGGCGCGGGAAGCCCTCGCCCCGGGAACGCTTCCCAGCGCCTGGGTCAGGCGTCCGCGTGCGGGGGCCCTCGTGGTGTCCTCGGCGAGGCGGTCGGCGATCCCGGCGGCGATCCGGTCCGCCGCCGGGGCGTCGCGCGCCAGCACGCCGAGCGCGTCGGCGGCGCCGGTGTCGTTCCTTCCCGCCACGACCATGTCGATGAGCGTCGGGATCGCGTCACTCGCGCCCCGGGCGCCGAGCGCCGGCGCCGCATGTCCCCGGACCACCGCGTCGGGGCTGTCGAGGGCGTCGCGCAGCCGAGCGGCGGCCTCCTCGCCGGGCATCTCGGCGAGGGACTGAACGGCGCGCTCCCGCACGGCGGCCACGGGTGAGCCGAGGCCCTGCGCCAGCAGTGCCGCGCCCCGGTCGCCGGACCGTGCCAGCGCCCAGCGAATGGCTCCGGCGACGTTCGGTTCCGTCTCGCTCAGTGCCGCCTCCACCAGGGCCTCCACCGGGACCTCGTCGCCCGAGGAGAGGGCGGCGCGCTGGCGGGCGTCGGCGCTCTTCGACCCCAGCGCCCGCAGGAGGGCCACGACCTGGAGGACGTCGTCCCAGCCGGCGGGGTCCGAGGCGTCGACCCGGCTCAGCAGCGTGAGCAGTTCGGTCTCCGCCGCGATGCGTTCGCGCGTCTGGCGGACGAGGTCGTCGACGAGCAGCGAGGGCGTGAAGCCCGGGTCGTCGAGTGCCCGCCCGATCTCGCGCAGCGACAGCCCCAGCGACCGCAGGCTCTCGATGTGGAAGACCCGGCGGATGTCCTGCCCGGAGTACTCCCGGTAGCCGGAGCCGGTGCGGCCCGAAGGACTCACCAGACCGAGGGACTCGTAGTGCCGGAGCATCCGGGCACTGACCCCGGACCGCCGGGCCACCTCACCGATCAGCACGCCCCATCATCCCTCCTGGCCGTACCCGCCGAGGGCCACGACGCGTTTCGCCTCCTCGATCGCGAACTCGAACCCGGCGTCCGGGTCGCCCAGTAGCCGCCGGGTGGCGATCGCGTGCGCCCGCACACCCGGTTCCGCGACGCCGGCCGCGGTGTCCAGGGCCGGCGCGGCCGCTTCCCCCAGTCCGGCCAGCGCCCGGCTGAGGCTCAGCTGCGTCTCCCGCCCACCGCGCCCGAGCTGCGTCGCCAGCACCTGGGCCAGCGCGGACTTCCCGCCCTCCGGCACGAGCACGACCGCGGCCCGCCAAGCGGTCCGCGCCACCTCGTCGTCGGCGTCGCACAGGAGCGTCGGGGTGATGGCCGGCCACGCCTGCGGGTCCCCGATCTTGGACAGGGTGTGCAGCGCCTGACTCCGCGCCCGCGCCCGCTCCGAGTGGAGTTCGCGCAGCACCCGGGGAAGCGTCAGGGCTGCCGGGTGGCGGGTGAGTGCCCAGGTCAGCATGTCGCGCACGAGGAACTCGGGCTCGACCGCGCACCGTTCGACGAGCTTGTCGACGAAGACCGGATCGGGCGTCGTACCGACCGCGAGGGCCGCCCGCAGCCGGACGGACGAACGGTCGTCCTCCAGAGCGCGAAGCATCCGTGCCGAATCTGAACCCGTAGCCGTAGTCGTATCCGAATCCGCGCTCGTACCCGTACCCGTACTCGTACTCGTACCCGTACCCGTACCCGTACCCGTACTCGTGCCCGGGTCCGTGCCCTGCCTTGTGATCGCCATGGGGGACCACCTCCTTGGCGAGCACTCAAGACCTTGTCACCGTGTCAAGGTCAAACAGGGCCCCGCCGGCTCTCACCCGCCGTCCCGGTCCGCCTCAGTGCGCGTACTGCGGGGGCACCGCGACGGCCTCGGCGAGGACCGGGCCCAGGTTCTCGGTGCGGATGCGGCGGTCCACGTAGAGCAGGCCCGCCACCAGCGGTGGGAAGGTGGCCACGATGAGCTGGCTGACCAGCTGGCCGACCAGGAGGGCCAGCAGGTAGCCGCTCATGGCGACGACGATCGACGTCGGGTTCGGGTCGTCGCTCAGGTTGGCCGAGCCGAGCATGCCCGAGAACATGCCGATCAGCGTGAACGGCAGCTGGATCACATAGCTCGCGACCGCCGCCATGACGCCCGTCAGCAGGGTGATGCCGAAGATCCGCCACCAGTCGCCGCGCACCAGCACGGACGAGCGGCGCATCGCGGCGATGGGGCCCTGGTTCTCGAAGACCGCGGCCGTGGGGGCCAGGCTGAACTTCACCCAGAGCCAGAGCGCCAGCGGTCCCGTAGCCAGTGCGCCGAGGACGCCGATGACGATCAGCGCGACCGGTCCACCGCCGCCGCCCGAGTCGGCCAGGCCGACGATGAGGGTGGTGACGGCCGCCCAGACGAGCACGATGGGGACCATCGCGATCAGCCCGGTCAGGAACACCGTTCCGATCACGGCGGGAACCCGTGCCCAGGCCCGGCGCCAGACGCCGGAGAAGGTGGTCGCCCGGCCCAGCACCGCTTCCTGGAGGACCGTGGGCACGGCCGCGTACATCAGTGCCGTGGACAGGATGCCCACGATCAGGCACACCAGGGCGACCGAGCAGAAGGCGATCAGTAGCGGTACCCAGTCCTCGGTCCTCGGGTCCTCGTCGGAGCTGAGCGAGACCAGCCGGTCCAGGTGGTCCGACGTCGCGGAGTAGGCGATCGCGATCGCCACCACGACCACGGCCAGCGCCCCGCCGTACGCGGCCGCGCCCACGCCGAACAACTGCTTGCCGTGCCGGCCGATGGTGGAGAACGCACCGCTGAATATGTCCCCGAGCCTCAGCGGCCCCAGGGGTATCACCCCGGGTTTGGGCGGCAGCCAGCCGCCGCCCCAGCCGCCCCAGCCGGGCGGTTGCCCCCCGTACGGTGCGCCCCCGTTCGGCACGCCCTGCGGCCCGCCGCCCCACCCTGCGTCCTGCGCCACTTCCGCCCCGCCCGTCCTTCGGTCATGTACATGGACGGCCCACGGTAGCGCCCCGTCCGTCCGGCTCACCCCGGGCCTTCGCGCCGGGCGATGCGTACACTCGTACACATGGGATATGGACTGCTGGCCGCGGCCATCGCGGCCGAGGTGGCCGGGACGACCGCCATGAAGTACAGCGAGGGATTCACCCGGCTCTGGCCCTCGCTGATCACCGTCGTCGGCTATCTGCTCGCCTTCTCGCTGCTCGCCCAGACCCTGAAGACGCTGTCCATGGGCACGGCCTACGCGATCTGGGCCGGCATCGGCACCGCCGCCGTCGCCGTCATCGGGATCCTGTTCATGGGGGAGTCCGGCAACCTCGTCAAGGTGGCGGGCATCGCGCTGGTCATCGCCGGTGTGGTCGTGCTCAACCTGGGCGGTGCGCACTGATGGTGCGGCGGTACGACCCCGAGCGGCGCGCCCGCATCATCGACGCGGCGATCCGGGTCGTCGGCGCCAGGGGCATCGCCGGACTCAGCCACCGCTCCGTCGCGGCCGAGGCCGATGTGCCGCTCGGCTCGACGACGTATCACTTCGCCTCGCTGGACGAGCTGCTGATCGCCGCGCTCCGCCGGTCGAACGAGAACTTCGCCGCGCTCATGCGGGACAGCCCCGCCCTCACCGACCGGTCCGCCGACCTCGCGGCCGAACTCGCCCGGCTGCTCGGGGAGTTCTTCGGCGGCGGGCGAGGCAGGGCGGAGCTGGAGTACGAGCTCTACCTCGCCGCCCTGCGCAGGCCCGCGCTGCGGCCGGTCGCCGCCGAGTGGACCGACGACACGGCCGGACTCCTCGCGGCACGCACCGATCCGGCCACCGCGCGGGCGCTGGTCGCCCTGATGGACGGGATCTGTCTCCAGGTCCTGCTCACCGGCGGGGTCTACGACGAGGCGTACGCACGGGAGATGCTGAGTCGGGTCGCGGGGCCGGGCCCCCGGCCGGCCGAGGATCAGCCTCCTGCGATCATCGCCCGATGATCGATGACCGGCGAATACACGATGGAGAGGCCGGCGAGTAGACCGCAGGGGGAACCGGCCCGCTCCGCCGGCACGCGGTGTCCGCCCGCTCCGGCCGCGTCCGTCAGGGCCGGGACAGCTCACCGAACCAGCGCACGACGGCCGCCGTGGCCGCGACGTTGGACCCCAGGTGGCGCGATCCGTTGTAGTCGGCCTCGCCGAGGTCGATGACCGGCGCGGAGACGCCCCCGGCGCGCAGCGCCGCCCGGCAGTGCGCGGTGTTCTCGGTGGCGGCCTGCTCGTCCCCGGCCGCCATGTAGAGGCGGACCGGGGCGCGGGGCGTCCAGTCGGTGCAGACGGCGTCGGTGGTGCGCAGGGCCGCCGCGAGCCCTCCCGTCGGGTGCGCCAGGAGGTCGCGGCCGTGGTCCGTCAGCAGGTCGCCCAGGGCGCCCGGGGTGCCGCGCATCAGCTGCTCCCCGGTGTGGGCGCCGTCGAACAGCGCCTCGACCGTGCTGTCGTACGGGGCCCGGAAGACCTCGCCGGGGGCGTCGTAGATGTGGTGGAGCCGGTTGAAGGCGACCAGGGTGTACGCCGCGTACACCACGCTCGACTTGGGTTCCAGCCTGCCCGCGAGCAGCGCCGGCAGCTCCGCGCCGCCGAAGTCGTACGCGCCGCTGACCGGCGCCAGCGCGCCGAGCCGGAACCAGCGGTCCCGCCCCGACTCCAGAGCCCGGCCGAGGCCCAGGGCCGCCGAGGCGCCCTGCGAGAAGCCGGTGACCATGACCTCGCGCTCCAGCGAGTGCCCGGCGCGGGGGGCGAAGGCGCGGGCGGCCCGGAGCATGTCGAGGGAAGCCGTGGTCTCCGAGTTGATGTCCATCCAGGGGTGGAGGCCGGGGCCCTTGCCGAGCCCCAGGTAGTCGGGTGCGACCGAGGCCGCGCCGGAGGCCGCGTGCGCGATCACGGGTGCGGACACGAACGCGCCGCGCTGCATGGACGGTGCGTCGTCCTTGTGGCTGCCGGTGCCGTGCGCGAAGGAGACCGTGCGCAGCCGGTGCGCGCTGCTGAGCGGCAGGGCGAACAGTCCGCTCGCCGTGGTCGGCCGGCCGTACGCGTCGACGGTCCGGTAGACCAGCCGGTAGGCGACGACGCCGTGCCGCGCGGTGCCGCCCGCGAACCCGGCGGCGGCCAGCTCGGCGGCCGCCGCCTGCGGGGTCGCGAGCGTGTACAGCTTCTCGGCGGAGACCAGGGTGCCCCGGCCCGACTCCTCGGCCGGGCCGGGCGCGTGCGCCCGGCCGACGGGCGCGGTGGCGGTGGCGGTGGCGACAGCGGCCGGCCCGCTCAGCAGCAGGCCGCAGCAGACGGCCGCCGCACAGGCCCGCAGGGCGCCGCGGGAGCGGGCCGGGCCGGGCGTGGACGGCGAGGTGGAGACGGTCACGGATTCCCCCAAGTGAGGCTCGGATACGGTCCGTCGAGCCTTTCGCGGCGCGCCCCCCGGCACACTGGTGCGGCCCCCCGGCCTCTCCTGGAGCCTGCCCCCGCAGGGACCTACGCCTCTTGCGTACGACCCGCTCCCGCGCCCCGGACCGCCGTCAGTGCGGCCCGCACGCTCTGTTCGATGTCGGTGATCGGGTACAGCGCCTCGCGGACCGTGCGGTCCCGGTCCACCACCAGCGTCAGCCGCTTCAGCCGGCTGATCCCCGCAGCCCGGAAGGTCGGCAGCCGCAGCGCCGCCGTCAGGGTCAGGTCCGCGTCCGACAGGAGCGGGAAGCGCAGCCGCTCCGCCTCCGCGAACGCCGCCTGCTCGTCGGGGCGCTGGGTGGAGACGCCGTGCACCGTCGCGCCCGCCGCCGTGAACTCGGCCAGCTGGTCGCGGTACGTGCACGATTCGAGGGTGCAGCCCCGCGCACCCGGGATGCCCGCCCAGCCCGGGGGATAGGACTCCGGGCGGGCGTAGGCGCCGGGGAAGAAGTACAGGACGGTGTACGGGGTCGCCGAGGCTACCGGGTCGTGCTCCCCGCCGGTGTGGAACGGCAGGCTCAGCTCCGGTACCCGGGTGCCCACCAGCGCGTGCACCCGTGCGGCCTCGTGCGAGGACTCCTGTGTGGTGGCCATGGTCGCTCCGTCTCCCGTCACCCACGCGTCGCCCCAGTCCTGGAGCGCGATCAGTACGGGCAGCAGGGCGCGGCCGCGCGGGGTCAGCCGGTACTCGTACCGGGCGGGCCGCTCCTGGTAGGGCTCCCGGGACAGCACGTCCGCGTCGACCAGCAGCCGCAGCCGCTCCGTCAGGACCTTGCGGGACACCCCCAGCTCGTGCTGGAGCGCGTCGAAACGGTGCACCCCGCGCGCCGTGTCCCGCACGATCAGCAGGGTCCACCAGTCGCCGACCACGTCGAGCGCCTGGGCGATCGCGCAGTCGGCGTCGGCCAGGCTGGTGCGCTGGGGCATGGGGTTCCTCCGTCACGTCGGACGGCCATTCAACTGGATTGACCTGCGTAAAGCATGCTGTCATAGTCCGTTCCCAAAGGGAACTCACTTGTGGGTGTCCTCGGAGCGGGGCGAGGCAGGGCGGGGGCAGGGACCGGATGGGGGACGGCGTGCGGACAGGCACCGGGACGGGGATGCTGCGGGGTGTGCCGCGCACGGTGCGGCTGCTGGCACTCGGCGCGTTCTTCAACGGCGTGGTGAGCTTCACCTTCGTCTACCTCTTCGTCTACCTGACCGGGCCGCGCGGACTCTCCGTCGCCCAGGCCGGGGTGCTCAGCGGCTTCGGCGGGGCCGGAATCGTCGCGGGCAACTTCACCGGCGGCTGGTTCGGCGACCGGTACGGACACCGCCGGATGCTGCTGACCGGCGCCTGTGTGAGCGGGGCCGTGCTCGTCAGCCTCCCGCTCCTGCCGCTCACCGCCCTGTACTGCGTGCTCCCGCTCGCCGAGTACGCGAGCGGGGTGGTGCGCGCCGCGAACTCCGCGCTCGTCGCGGTCTCCGTCCCCGAGGGCCGCCGGCGCCAGAGCTTCGCCCTCACCCGGTTCGCGGGCAACGGGGGCTTCGCCGTCGGACCGCCGCTCGGCGCGCTGATCGCCGCCCGCTTCTCCTACGACTGGCTCTTCGTCATCGACGGCGTCGGGACCCTGCTGTACGCCGCCTACGCGGCACGGATCCTTCCGGCCCCGGGCACCGCGCACCCCCGCCCCGTGCGCCGCCCGGACGCCCCCGGGCTCTGGAGCGAACTGCGGGCCAGGCCCGCCGTACCGGTGCTCCTCGCCGCGATCGTCTGCGTCGACCTGGTCTACCGCCAGCAGTACTCCACCCTGCCCGTCTTCCTCGCCGACCACGGCCACGGCACCCAGTTCTACGGCTGGCTCATCGCCGTCAACGGGGGCGTCATCCTCTGCCTCGAACTCCCCGCCGCCCACGCGCTGCGCGACCGGGCGCCGCTCGGCATCGTGGGCACCGGACTGCTGCTGGTCGGGACCGGCTACGCGGTGCTGATCCCCGGCGCCGGGGCGCTGTTCGCCGTCCTGATGATGCTTTCGCTGACTGTGGGCGAGATCCTCTACAAGACCCCGGCCACGGCCTATGTCGCGGACCGGGCGCCCGCCCACGCCCAGGGCCGGTTCCAGAGCCTGTACGCGGGCGCCTCCATCAGCGGACAGGTGCTGGCACCCCCGCTGGGCGGCGCGCTGTACGCCACCGCGCCCGCGCTCCTGTGGCCCGCCTGCGCGGTGCTGGCCGGCGTCGCCGGAGCGGCCGTGCTCGCGGCCCGGCGGCTTCGTGAACCCGCCAGGCCCCTTCGGGCAACAGGAGGTGACACGCCACATACGGAGCCGGAGACGTCGGAGAAGACGGAGACACTGTGACCGGACCACCGAGAGACGACGACGCGGCCGTCGTCAGCCAGTCGCTGGAACAGCCCGAGACGTTCGCGCTGCTCTACGACCGGTACGCCGCCGACATCCACCGCTATGCCGCCCGCCGGCTCGGCGAGGGCGCCGCCGACGACATCACCGCCGACACCTTCCTCATCGCCTTCCGGGCCCGCGCCCGCTTCGACACCGGCCGGGAGAGCGCCCGGCCCTGGCTGTACGGGATCGC
Organism: Streptomyces sp. 840.1; assembly: GCF_003751445.1. Taxonomy (NCBI): domain Bacteria; kingdom Bacillati; phylum Actinomycetota; class Actinomycetes; order Kitasatosporales; family Streptomycetaceae; genus Streptomyces; species Streptomyces sp. 840.1. The sequence continues at coordinate 4,820,683 of NZ_RJUU01000001.1, forward strand.
GGCCAACCTCATCAACGGGAAGCCGGGCGACGACCACTCGGCCCGCGAACGGTTCCGGTTCCTGGCGGACCTGCCCTCGGACCCGGTCGAGGTGCGGAAACCGGCCCGCACACCGTCCCGGGGGTCCGGGCGGTGCGGACCCAGGACGCGCTGGGCCGCCCGGTCATCGGCATCCGCTTCCCGGGCAGGCCCGGACTGCTGCTCCTGGACGCGAAGACGTTCCGGTACGCGGGCAGCGGCGGAATGTACTCGCCGGTCGGTGACGGCGCCGACGCCGTCATGAAGGCCGCACTGGTCGGCCGGGAGGGGGAGCGCCCCTGACCCCTCCCGGTCCGGATGTCCGCAGGCCGCCGTACGGGGGCTACAGGGGTGCTCCCGTACGGCGGCCTGCGGACGCCCGGACGCTGAGACCGGTTGGCCGGGGCGGGCCCCGGCCGGTTAGGTTCTGGTCATGACCGACACGACTTCCACCAGCACCACCGGCGCCGTCGCCGCCGGCCTCGCCACCATCGCCGGCGACGGTTCCGTTCTCGACACCTGGTTCCCCGCGCCCGAGCTCACTGCCGAGCCCGGCCCGGCCGGAACCGAGCGGCTCACCCCCGACCGGGCCGTCAACCTGCTCGGCGAGGGCGCCGCCAAGGCCATCGGCGTGGACGCCCGCCGGGGCGTCGAGGTCGTCGCCGTGCGTACGGTCATCGGCTCGCTCGACGACAAGCCGCTCGACGCGCACGACGCGTACCTGCGGCTGCACCTGCTCTCGCACCGCCTCGTCCAGCCGCACGGCCAGAACCTGGACGGCCTCTTCGGCCTCCTCACCAACGTGGCCTGGACCTCGCTCGGCCCGGTCGCCGTCGACGACCTGGAGAAGGTGCGGCTCAACGCCCGCGCCGAGGGCCTGCACCTCCAGGTCACCTCGGTCGACAAGTTCCCGCGCATGACGGACTACGTCGCGCCCAAGGGCGTGCGGATCGCCGACGCCGACCGGGTGCGGCTCGGCGCACACCTCGCCTCCGGCACCACCGTCATGCACGAGGGCTTCGTCAACTTCAACGCCGGCACCCTCGGCACCTCCATGGTCGAGGGCCGGATCTCCGCAGGTGTCGTGGTCGGCAACGGCTCCGACATCGGCGGCGGCGCGTCCACGATGGGCACGCTCTCCGGCGGTGGCAAGGAGCGCATCGTGATCGGTGAGCGCTGCCTGGTCGGCGCCGAGGCCGGGGTCGGAATCGCGCTGGGCGACGAGTGCGTCGTCGAGGCCGGCCTGTACGTCACCGCCGGCACCCGGGTCACGCTGCCGGACGGCCAGGTCGTCAAGGCACGCGAGCTCTCCGGCGCCTCGAACATCCTCTTCCGCCGCAACTCGGTGAGCGGAACGGTCGAGGCCCGCCCGAACAACGCGGTCTGGGACGGCCTCAACGACGTCCTGCACAGCAACGACTGAGACGTCCTGCACAGCAACGGCTGAGATGTTCTGTACCGCAACGGCTGAGCGGTCAACAGGCGTGAGCGGTCAACAGGCGCTGAGCAGTTCCTCGTACGCCCTCCGCAGCCCGTCGGCCGCCTCGCGCCCGGCGGGCTGCAGCGGTTCCCGGACCGGGCCCGCGTCCAGCAGCGCCTTCGCGGTCACCGTGCCGGGCAGCCCGGACGCCATCATCAGCCCGACGAGCGGGGCCGCCAGCCCGTTCAGCCGCGCCGCCTCCGCCGTGTCCCCGGCGTCGAACGCGTCCAGGACGGCGCGCAGCGGGCGCGGCGCCACATTGGCGACCGTGCTGACGTAGCCCGCGCCGCCCACCGCGTACAGCGGCAGATTCAGCTCCTCGCAGCCCGAGTAGTACGCGAGCGAGGTGGCCGCGATCACCTTCGTCGCGCCCAGCAGGTCCTGGGAGCAGTCCTTCACGGCCACGACGCGCGGGTGCTCCGCGAGCCGGAGCACCGTCTCAGGTTCGATCCGGGTGCCGGTGCGGCCGGGGATGTCGTACAGCATCAGCGGGAGGCCCGTCGCGTCGGCGACCCGCCTGAAGTGCGCCTCGACGGCGGCCTGCGGAGGCCGGCTGTAGTACGGGGTGACGACGAGCAGGCCGTCGGCGCCCGCCCGTTCCGCCTGCCCGGCCAGCTCCACGGTGTGCCGGGTGTCGCTGGTCCCGACCCCCGCGACCAGTGGCACGTCCGGGCCGACCGCCTCCCGCACCGCGCGTACCAGGGCCGCCTTCTCGGCGTCCGAGGTGGTCGGGGACTCGCCGGTGGTGCCGCTGAGCACCAGGCCGTCGCAGCCGTCCGCGACCAGGGCCGAGGCGTGCCCGGCGGCCGCGTCCGGATCGAGGGCCCCGTCGGCGGTGAACGGCGTGATCATGGCGCAGAGGGCGCTGCCGAAGGGGCGCGGCCGGGGTGCTCCGGGAGACGTCATGTCCGGAGTGTCCGCCCACCGGACCGTGAAGGTCTACTTAGTTCTTCTCCGGGCGAAGCTGAAGCAGCGCTCAACAATCTTCGGCTCTGGCATGATCGGCCGCACATGGGCGGGGCCGACCTGGGGGCGGAAGCATGGGCGTGCGGGTACTGACGGGGACGCGGATACGCGGGGCCGCATCGGCGGCTCTGATCATGGCCGGAACATTCGCCCTGTCCGGGTGCGCGGGCTTCCTCGTACCGGCGGGGGAGGGGGAGGCGGGCCCGAGCCCGTCGCGCACGGCGTCCGCCGGGGTGCGCGCGGACCGGCCGTCCCCGCTGGACATCGCGTCCGAACCCGCCGCGCGTCCGGGGCAGCCGGTCCGCCCGGCCCCCACACCCTCCGCCACCGGCTGCCCGGACTCGGGTCTCGTCGTGGACATGGGCCCCGTGGAGGCCGCCCTCGGCCACCGCGCCGTGGGGCTCACCCTGACCAACTGCGGCGGCAAGCCCGTCCGGGTCGACGGCTACCCCTCGGTCCAGGCCCTCGACGAGAAGGGTGACGCGCTGCCGGTGAAGGTGAATCCGGGCTCGTCCTACATGGGCCAGGACAAGGGCCCCGAAGAGGTCATGCTGTCCCCCGGGAAGACCATGCACTCGCTCCTGGCCTGGGTCTCCACCCCGACCGGCGGCGACATGATCGAGGGTGACGCGCTGGAGATCGCCCCGGCGCCCGGCCTGGAGGCGCGCACCTTCCCGCTGGAGGGCAGCGACGTACGGCTGCTCGACGAGTTCAACATGACGGGCTGGCGGACCTCGACGACCGGGTGACCCGCGCGGCCGCCCCGTTCACCGGCCCGCTCGGAGGGCGAGCTTGAAGCCCTCGTGGCTCGCGGTGAACCCCAGCGACGCGTAGAAGCGGTGCGCGTCCGTCCGCTGCCTGGTGCTGGTCAGCTGCACGAGCGCGCACCCCCGCTGCCGCGCCCGCTCGACGGCCCGCTCCATCAGCTGCCGCCCGAGCCCGCCGCCGCGCAGGCCGGGTCTGATCCGGACGGCCTCGATGAGGGCCCGCTCGGCGCCGTGCCGGCCGAGCCCGGGGATGTACGTGGCCTGCGGGCAGCCCACCACCGTCCTGCCGTCCACCAGGACCAGGACCTCGTTGCGCGCGTCGCCCGTGATGTCGGCGAAGGCCTTCTCGTGGGCCGCGTCGACGACGACCGAGGCGGGGTCGACGACCTCGTCCTCGTCGGCGAGCAGCGCGAGAACGGCGGGCAGGTCCTGGCGGGTGGCGGGGCGCAGAACCATGGTCCCGATCCTCGCGCGGGGCCCCGGGGCCGCCGACCGGCCCGCCCCGGACGTCAGCGGCGCGACATGTACAGGCCGAACGCCTTGTGCAGCAGCCTGTTGACCGGGTAGTCCCACTCCCCGACGTACTCCGCCGCCCGGCCGCCGGTGCCCGCCTTGAAGCGCAGCAGGCCCATCAGGTGGTCGCTCTCGTCGAGGGTGTCGGTGATGCCGCGCAGGTCGTAGACGCTCGCGCCGCGCTCGTGCGCGTCGCTCATCATCCGCCACTGGATCGCGTTGTTGGGCTGCACCTCGCGCCGGCGGCTGGTGGAGGCGCCGTAGGAGTACCAGACGTGCGTACCGACCGTCAGCATCGTCGCCGCGGAGAGGACCTCCCCGTCGTGGTGCGCCAGGTACAGCCGCATCCGCCCGGGGTCCTCGGCGCGCAGGGCGGTCCACATGCGCTGGAAGTATTCCAGCGGGCGGGGGATGAAGCGGTCGCGCTCGGCCGTCTCGCGGTACAGCTCGTAGAAGGCCGGAAGGTCGTCGTGGTCGCCCTCGACCACCTTGACGCCCGCCTTCTCCGCCTTCTTGATGTTGCGCCGCCACTGCTGGTTCAGCCCGTCGCGGATCTCCTCCAGCGACCGCCCGGCGAACTGGACCTGGAACACGTACCGGGGCTGTCCGGCGCTGAAGCCGTCCGTGCCCCCGTCCGCACCCTGCCGCCAGCCCATTCCGCGCAGCCGGTCCATCAGCTCGGCGGCCCCCGGCTCGCACACGTCCGGCTCGACGTCGCGCAGTCTGCGCGCGGCCGGATCGGGGATGGCGTCCTTGACGGTCCGCGCCTCCCAGCGGCGGGCGATCACCGGCGGTCCCATCCGTACCGTGAACGCGCCCTGCGCCTTGACGTGCGCCACCAGCGGATCCAGCCAGCGGGGCAGGTCGCCCTCGTGCCACGGGATGACCGGCCCCTCCGGCAGATAGGCCAGATACCGCTTGATGCGGGGGATCGGCCGGTACAGGACCAGCGCGGCCCCGACCAGCTCCCCGGCATCGAGCCAGCCGATGCTCTCCGCGCGCCAGTCGGGCTTCACCTCGCCCCACGAGGGGACCTGCATATGGCTCGCGGAACCCCGGCCCGCGACGAACGCCAGGTGCTGTTCACGCGTGATGCGCTCGACCCGCAGCGACATGCGGTACTCCGTTCGTTGTCCGGTTCTGTACGATTCGCCAGCCTAATGACGAAAGTGCGGGCCGTAGTTGACCTCAAGCGCACTTGACGTAACAGGGTTGCCGTCACGGGCGCGCCGCAGGGGAGCGCCCGTGAGGGGAGCAGCCATGAGCGTGGAAGTCGTGACCCGGCCCGATTTCACCCGAGCGGACGCGGGGATCGTCAAGGCGAGCACCTGGGACGCCGGCAGCCCCGAGCGGCAGCGCCGAGCCGTCGAGGCCATCCGGGAGGCCTGGGGCAGCCGGGAGTGGCCGAGGCCCGGCCCGCTCTCGTACACCGTCCACGCGGGGGAGGACGGCAGGACGCTGCTGCACTACTCGCAGTGGGCGGACGAGGAGAGCCACCGGGCCTTCGTCCGGGCCGGGCGCGACGGGCGCGACGCCGACATCGACGCGGCCGTGCCGGGGATCGAGCGGCTCGCGCCCCGCACCTACGAGCTCTACCGCTCCACGGCGGGCGGCCCGGACGCACGGGAGCCGGGATGCGTCGTGATCGTCGACGTCGAGTTCGACGGAGCGGACAAGGCCCGCCAACGCGACTGGGTGGACGGCGTGTTCGAGGCGCTCGGGACCGACCCCGCGCCCGCGCCCGGCGGCATCAGCGCTCACTTCCACGTCAGCACCGACGGAACCCGGGTGCTCAACTACGCGGAATGGGTGAGCGCGCAGGCCCACATCGACGCGCTGGCCGCCGCCGGGGACGGGATCGGGTCACGGACACCGCAGTGGGAGGGGGTGCAGGCCTACCCCGGCGTGACCGGCGGCGGCGTGCACCGCTACACCCCCGCGCTCAGCCTGCGGCCGGCCGTCGGGGCGCGGTGACCGCGCGGGCGCGCACGCCGGTCGCACGGGGCTCCGCGGGCGGGCTGCGGGGGACCTTCCCGGGTACCGGGCGGCGGGGCACGAAATACGTCTACGCTTGGGCCGCCTGTCCCCGTACGTGCCCGGAGCCATCGCCCGGCGACGCGTACGACCCGTACGTTCCTAGGAGACCCCCCTGATGTCCGCAGAGCGCCCCACCCTGCCGCCGGTACGGCTGCACACCGAGGCCGAGCTGGCACGGGACGCGCTTGCCGCGCCGCTGCTCGCCCGTGCCGTCCGGCTCGCCCGCTGGGCCGGACCCGGCACCAGGGTGGGCGCCGGCGGCGAGCTCGTCGACGCGCAGCTGCCCGAGGCGGCCGAGCACCTCGGCCTCACCGCGGACGAGGACGGGGCGGCGGAGGCCAGCGAGGCCTGGCGGCTCGCGGTCGATACCGGGCTCGTCGAGGTCGAGGACCCGGAGGCGGACGAGAAGGAGCCCGGCGCTGAAGCGGAGGACGGCTCCGGCGAGGAGGCCGAGGGCACCGTCACCGCAGGCGAGAACCTGGCGCTGCTGACCGGCGGATCGCCGCAGGACGTCCTGGCGATCTGGCTCGACGGCCTGGAGGCCGCGCACGCCGATGCCACCGCCCCCTTCTTCGACGACTTCGCCGACCTCGTCGGCGAGGACGGGTCGATCGACTTCGACGCCCTGGACTGGGACCCGGAGACCGAGGCCGAGTTCCTCGACGGAGTGCTGGGCAACCTCTACCTGCTCACCGTCTCCGACAGCGCCGCGGGCGACGCACCGGTACCGCTGCCCGCGCTCGCCGCCTCGATGATCGTGCCCGACGACATGGGCGAGCCCACCGACGACATCCTGGAGCAGGTGTCGGACGCGATGATGCGCCTCGACGACCAGTTCCGGGTCCTGGAGCCCATCGGCATCGTCGAGTACCAGCCGGTGGACGAGGCGCTGCTGGCCGAGGAGGGCGAGAACGCCACCCCGCCCGCCGACGACGACGACGTCACCCGGTACGGAATGGTGAAGCTGACCCCGCTCGGCCTCTACGGCATCCGGGCCAGGATGCTGGACGCGGGCGTGGAGGCCCCGGCCATCGGCGACCTCGTCGACAAGAAGGCCGACGAGCTCCTCGGCGGCATCGCGTACTACCCCGAGGACGCGGCCCGCGGCGAGGTCCAGCTCTGGCTCGCCCGGCGCGGCGCGGGCGGGGCCGCCGCCGAGCTCCTGGACGCCGCACGCGGTCAGGACCCGCAGGCACCGCTGCGCCGGCTGCACTGCCAGCAGGCGCTCGCCCTGGTCGGCGCCGAGGCGGAGCCCGCCGTGCGCGCCGTGCTCGACGACGCCGAGCTGGGCGGCCTCGCCCGGGTCTGGCTCGCGGAGCTGGGCGCGGCCGACGTGCCCGCGCCGCCGGAGTCGATGATCTTCTGGCTCGCCGTCGACACGATCGCCGCGCAGCTGGAGGCGGACGGCGACCTGGACGAGCTCCAGGGGCTGGTCGAGGGACTCTCCGGCCAGCACAGCGGCTTCTTCGACGAGGTGTGGCGGGTGGACCACCCGGCCACGGCGGACGTCCTCGAGGCGATGGGCCGGCTGCACAGCGACAAGAAGCTGGCGAAGGACGCCCGCAAGGCCGCCTTCAAGGCCCGGTCGCGGGGCGGCTCCGGCAACTGAGGCGGACGGCGGCGGGGCGGCGGGACGGACCGCCCCGCCGCCGGGGAAGTTCACGGAACGCAGTCCCTGGAAGTCGTCCTCAGTTCAACTGGTGTTGGCGGCGGCGCGGGACGGTGATCCCGCCAACTACCGCCCCAGCTGCACCAGGAGTACGTGATGGCCTTCACGCGCAGGGAATTCACCAGACAGTCCGCCCTCACCGGTGCCGGCATCGCCCTCACCGGAACCGTCGCCGCGCTGGCCACCGCGCCCGGCGCCCTCGCCGCCGGGGACTCGAAGCACGGCCACGACGACCACGGCCACGGTCACGACCACGACGGGCACGACGGACACGGGCACGGCCACGGCCACGAGCCCGGCTACGGGGCGCTGGTCCCCGACCCGAAGGGCATACTCGCGCTGCCCGCCGGATTCTCGTACAAGGTCATCACCCACAGTGGTGTCACCAAGCTGGAGACCGGTGAGTACACCCCCTCCAACCACGACGGCACGGCCGCCTTCGAGGGCGCGCGCGGCGTCACCCTGCTGGTGAACAACCACGAGCTGGCCGGCGTCCGCGCGGACTGGGAGCACCCGGTCCCGCTCACAGACGGTCTCGTCTACGACGCGGTCGCGGGCGGCGGCTGCACCGTGGTGGAGACCCGCCGCGACGGCCGCACCGCCGAGTGGGTCGGCATCGCCGGCACCTCCACCAACTGCGCCGGCGGCGCCACCCCGTGGGGCACCTGGCTCACCTGCGAGGAGACCGAGGACAAGGCCGGGAAGAACGGCCTGCTCAAGGACCACGGCTACGTCTTCGAGGTCGACCCGTACGACAAGCGCGCCAACCGCGACCCCCGCCCCATCAAGGCCTTCGGCCGGTACGCCCACGAGGCGGTCGTCATCGACCCCAAGCAGGGCCACGCCTACCTGACCGAGGACGCCTCCGGTCCCAACGGACTGCTCTACCGCTGGGTCCCGCCGCACGGCTTCAGGCACGGCCGCGGCAAGCTGCGCACGCTCGCCGCCGACGCCGGTGTGCTGCAGGCCACCAAGTGCTTCGACCGCAGCGGCAGGTTCGTCGACGACCTCTCGCGCGCCACGAAGATCGGCACGGTGTACGGCGTGGACTGGGTCGACGTACCCGACCGCGACGCGAAGACCGTCTCGGTGCGCAAGCAGTTCGGTGACAAGGCCGTCACCCGGGCCCGCAAGCTCGAAGGCATGTGGTGGGGGGACGGCGGCGCCTACATCGTCTCCTCCTTCGCCCGCAGCGAGAGCCCGGTCCAGCACGACGGCCAGGTCTGGTTCTACGACCCGAAGCGCCGCACCCTGACGCTGAAGGTGCTGCTCGGCGTCAACGCCGACCCCTCGAAGGACGGTGCCTTCGACGGCCCGGACAACATCACCGTCTCGCCGTACGGCGGCCTCGTGATCGCCGAGGACGGCGAGGGCGTCCAGCACCTGTTCGGGGCCACCGAGAGCGGCCGCACCTACCCCATCGCGCGCAACGAGCTGAACGCCGGGACCGAGGAGGACCCGGAGTACAGCGAGTTCACCGGGGTCACCTTCTCGCCCGACGGGAAGACGCTGTTCGCCAACATCCAGACGCCCGGGATCATGGTGGCCATCACCGGCCCGTGGAAGCGTCAGCCGCGAGAGCAGCGGTAATCCGTACGAGCGGTCCTGGCCGGCCGGTCCGGTGTCCCCCGGGGGAGGGACATCGCGGCGTGGCGCCGGCCCGGCCGGGCCGCCGGCTGCGTATGCCCGTAGTGGCGGGCGGAGCGGCTGCGGCGCACCATGTCGGAAAGGGATAAGCGCCACATCGCGGGGGGCCCGCGGGCGTCGCGCTGTGGCCCGGTGCCCTTGCCGGGAGCGGGCCAGGAGGCCGGGCGGACGCGGAATCGCTGATTACGAATCCGGCATCAGTGGGGCCCCAGGAGCGGTCGGGCATGGCGTCCGGCGTTTCCAGGGCGCATACTCAAGGTAATGAAACAGTCAGCCGGATCCCGGCGTCACCTGCCTTCCAGTCCCTTCAACCGCCCGGCCCAGGCGGCCCCACCGGTCGAATTGTTCGATGTGGGCGACAGGGTGTCGCACGACCAGTTCGGACTCGGCCGAGTCCTTGCTGTCGAGGGCGACAACGACGCAGTGCTCATCGACTTCTCTGGGCGACAGGGGAGGATCCTGAGCCCGTACTCCAAGCTGACCAAGCTCTGAGAGAAGCCACGAGCACGCGCCGCGTCCGCCGTAGTCCTCGTCGTCTGCTCTGCCGACGGCCTCTTTCCCGCCGACGGCCTTCAGGGGCACCCGCACCAGCCGGGTGCCCCTGAAGCCGTTCCGCCCTAGAGCGACTGGGCCGCAGGCTTCACCATGCCCCGGACGGTGCGTGACTTCACGAAGTCGCCCACCGCTGTCATCTCCCACTCGCCGGAGAACTGCTTGATCAGCTTGGCCATGATCACGCCTGTCTGGGCCTCGGCGCTCGTCAGGTCGAAGCGGACCAGCTCCTCGCCGGTGGCCGCGTCGATCAGCCGGCAGTAGGCCTTGGCCACCTCGGTGAACTTCTGGCCGGTGAAGGAGTTGACCGTGAAGACGAGGCCGGTGGCCTCCGCCGGGATGCGGCCCAGGTCGACGACGATCACCTCGTCGTCCCCGGCGCCCTCGCCCGTGAGGTTGTCGCCCGAGTGCTTGATGGCGCCGTTGAGGATGGAGAGCTTGCCGAAGTAGCAGCTGTCCAGGTGGTTGCGGTTGGGCCCGTAGGCGATCACCGACGCGTCCAGGTCGATGTCCTTGCCCCGGAACGCGGGCTCCCAGCCGAGGCCCATCTTGACCTGGGAGAGCAGCGGCCGGCCGCCCTTGACCAGCGACACCGTCTGGTTCTTCTGCAGGTTGACCCGGCCCTTGTCCAGGTTGATCCGGCCCGGGGCGGGGGCCGCCGGAGGGGCGGCGGGCGGGGCCGGCGGCGCGGCGGGCACCGGCGGGGCGGCGAGCCTCGGGTCCACCGGTGCGGCGGCGGGCGCCGGGGGCGCCGCGGGGGCGGGCGCGGCGGCGGGCACCGGGGCGGCCGCGGGCTCGTCCTCGACGGAGACGCCGAAGTCGGTGGCGATGCCCGCCAGCCCGTTGGCATAGCCCTGGCCGACCGCGCGTGCCTTCCAGGCCCCACCCCTGCGGTACACCTCGATGACCACGAGCGCGGTTTCGGCGCCCAGCTGCGGCGGGGTGAAGGTGGCGAGCGCGCTGCCGTCGTCCGCGTTGCGCACGGTGGCGGTCGGCTCGATGCCCTGGAAGGTCTGACCCGCTCCGTCCGGGCTCGCGGTCACGACGATCTTCTCGATGCCGGGCGGCACCGCCGCGGTGTCCACCACGATCGCGTCGGGCGCCGTGCCGCCGCCGGAGCGGTAGGTCACACCGGGGCCCGAGGGCTGGTTGTAGAAGATGAAGTCGTCGTCGGAGCGCACCTTGCCGTCGGCGGTGAGCAGCAGGCCCGACACGTCGAGCCGCACCGGAGCGGCGACGTCCACCGCCACGCGGGAGGCGGAGAGAGGGATGTTCGAGCCGGGTGTCATAGCGGTCATGTCGGGGCTAACGAATGACCTGGCTTTGCCGTTCCCTTACCTAACGGGCTCGTCAGTGCGGCCAGATCGGCGGGTTGGTGCAGAAGTGGCCGCCGAGGTGGGCGTGGTCCGGGTTGTCCGGGTCGAGTTCGCCCTGCTCGGCGATGAGCTTCGCCGCGTACGGCTCCGAGTCGTCCTGCGGTTCGTAGCCGAGCGAGCGTGCCGAGGCCAGGTCCCACCAGAGCCGGGTGTTGTCGGACGAGCCGTGGATGACCGTGTGTCCGACGTTCTCGGCGGTGAGCGCGGCGTCGAACAGGCGGGCGCCGTCGCCGGGGCTCATCCAGACCGAGAGCATCCGTACGGAGGTCGGTTCCGGGAAGCAGGAGCCGATGCGCACCGAGACGGTCTCCAGCCCGTGCCGGTCCCAGTAGAGCTGGGCGAGGTCCTCGCCGAAGGACTTGGAGAGCCCGTAGAACGTGTCCGGGCGGCGCGGGGTCCCGATCGGGATCAGCGGGTCGCCCGGGAGCGGTCGGGGGGTGAATCCGACGGCGTGGTTGGAGGAGGCGAAGACGATCCGCCGTACGCCCTCCGCGAGGGCGGCCTCGTAGAGGTTGTAGGTGCCCTCGATGTTCGCCCGGAGAATCTTGTCGAACGAGGCTTCCAGTGAGATCCCCGCGAGGTGGATGATCGCGTCGACACCCCGCACCGCCTCCCGCAGCGCCTCCGTGTCTGCCAGGTCGGCGGTGATCGCGTCCGGCTCGCCCTCGACGGGGACCATGTCCAGGAGGCGGAGCCGGTAGCCGTGGGCGGGCAGCAGTCCGCGCATCAGGGTGCCGAGGCCGCCTGCGGCGCCGGTGAGCAGGACGGTGCGGGGAGCGGGCATACGCGGATCTCCTCGGTACGGGGGCGGCTGCGCTCGCCGGGTCCTTGGATGGGGTTCACATGCGTGGACAAAATATGGAGCGGGATGGGGTGGCGTCAAGAGGGATCACCCCGGACCGGCGCGCGGGATTCCGTCCTCGGCCGTCGGACCGGCTTGATTGGAACCCGAGCCTGTCCGGCGCTTGAGGACGGAACCCCCACTCCGGACCGGAGTGACCTGTCTTGACCCCGGTAAGCCGCTGCTCTAGCGTGAAGGTGTTCATGAATATGGACACCAGTCAGAATTGTGCACGCCTGAATCCGCTCAGGGAGCGCCCGTGACCTCAGCCCCTCTTGCCGCCCGACTCACCGCTGTCGCCGGGCCGCTCTTCTTCCCCGTCACCCCTTACGGACCCGACGGCTCCGTCGACCTGGAGGTCTTCCGCGCGCACGTGCGCACGGGCATCGACGCCGGTGCGGCGGCGGTCTTCGCCTGCTGCGGGACCGGTGAGTTCCACGCCCTGACGCCCGAGGAGTTCCGGCTCGTCGTCGCGGCGGCCGTCGAGGAGACGGCCGGCCAGGTGCCCGTCGTGGCGGGCGCCGGATACGGCACCGCGCTCGCGGTCCAGTTCGCGAGGCTCGCGGAGGAGGCGGGCGCGGACGGGCTCCTCGCCATGCCGCCGTACCTGGTCGTGGCCGACCAGGAGGGGCTGCTGGCCCACTACACGGCGCTCGCCGCCGCCACGGGCCTTGAGACGATCGTCTACCAGCGCGACAACGCCGTCTTCACCCCGCAGACGGTCCTCGCCCTGGCGCAGACGCCGGGCATCATCGGCCTCAAGGACGGTTACGGCGACCTCGACCTGATGCAGCGCATCGTCAGCGCCGTCCGCACCGGACTGCCCGGCCGGGACTTCCTGTACTTCAACGGGCTGCCCACCGCCGAGCTCACCGGCCTCGCCTACCGGGGCATCGGCGTCACGCTCTACTCCTCCGCCGTCTTTGCCTTCGCGCCCGATATCGCGCTGGCCTTCTACCGGGCCCTGGAAGCGGGCGACGACGACCTCGTCAACGCGCTGCTCGACCACTTCTACCGGCCGCTCGTCGAACTGCGGTCCAAGGGCCGCGGCTACGCCGTCTCACTGGTCAAGGCGGCCGTCCGGCTCCAGGGCCTGGACGTCGGTGAGGTGCGCAGCCCGCTCACCGAGCCGCCCGCCGCGCACATCGAGGAGCTGACCGGGATCATCGCGAGCGGCCGCGCGCTGCTGGAGCGGAACGCCGCCGGCGCCGGGGAGCGCGGGTGAGGACCTCCGCCTTCCTGTACCCCTGGGACGTCGTCGGGGACCCGGACGCGGCCGCCCGCGTCGCGGACCTCGGCGTCCAGCAGGTCACCCTCGCCGCCGCCTACCACTCCACCCGGGCGCTGACCCCGCGCCACCCCGGCCACCGCATCGTCACGGCCGAACACGCGGCGGTGCTCTACCCGTCGGACGCCGCACGCTGGGCGGGGCGCCGGCTGCGCCCCCACGCACAGTCCTGGGTGGACGCGCGGGACCCCTACGCCGAGGCCGCCGAGGCGCTGACCGGTGCGGGGCTCCAGGTGCACAGCTGGGTGGTCCTCGCGCACAGCTCCCGGCTGGGCGCCGAGCACCCGGACACCTCCGTGGTCAACGCCTACGGCGACCGCTACCCGTGGGCACCGTGCATCGCCCGGCCCGAGGTCCGCGCCTACCTGGTGGATCTGGCGGCGGAGGCGGCGGTGCGCGGCGGCACGCACGGCACCGAGCTGGAGTCCTGCGGCTGGTACGGCTTCGCGCATCTGCACGCCCACGACAAGATCGCGGGCGTCAGCCTCGGTGACGCGGCCCAGTACCTGATGTCGCTCTGCTTCTGTCCCGACTGCCGGGCCGGGTACGCGGGTCAGGGCCTGGACGCCGACGAACTGGCAGGGGCGGTACGCCGGGCCCTGGAGCCGGCCTGGTCCGGCGCCGGCTCCCCGGAAGCCGGCTGGTCCGGCATCGAGAAGCTCCTCGGCGCGGACCTCGCCGCCGCCACGCTCGGGTGGCGCACCGAGGTGGCCCGCGGCCTCCAGGAGTCGGTGGTCGGCGCGGTGCGGGCGGCGGCCGCACCGGACTTCCAGGTGCTGCTGCACGCCGACCCCGCGCCGTACCGCACCGGCGCGAACGTGGGCGTGGACCCGGAGCACATCCTGTCCGTGGCGGACGGCGTGGTGCTGCCGTGCACCGGCGCCGACCCGGTGCGCGAGGCCGTGCTCGGCCCGTTCACCGGGCGGGCCGGTGTGCTCGCGGCCAACCTCACCGCGGTGCGGGGGATGGGCGGCAGCCCGGACACCCTGGAGCGCGACGCGCGGCACGCGCTCTCGCTCGGCGCGAACCAACTGCGCCTGTACCACGCGGGGCTGGCATCGGACCCGGATCTGCGGAGCGTCACCGAAGCGCTCTCACGCCTGGGCCGATGAGGGGAGCGGGCCGGCGGGGACCCGCCGCCGGCCCGTGACCAGTACGGCCGCGCACGCCAGCGCCACCGCTCCCACCAGCACCACCAGCACCGTTACGTCCACCAGCGCGACCAGCCCCGCGCCCAGCGCCAGCGCCACCGCGTTGGGCGCGAACATCAGCGTGCCGGCGGCCGCCGCCGTCCGGCCCAGCAGGGCGTCCGGCGTCTCCCGCTGCACCGCCGTCATCGCGGCGATCAGCACGCACGGCAGTCCGGCCCCGATCAGCCCGCACGCCACCAGTGCCACCGCGTCGCACGGCACCGCGCGCAGCCCCACCGCCGCCCCGAACACGGCGATGCCCGCCGCCGTGAACACCCGCTCCGGCAGCCGCCGCAGCAGCGGTCCGGCCAGCAGCCCGACCGCGACGGACCCGACGCCCTGCGCCATGGAGAGCACACCCGCGTACGCGGGGGAGTGGCCGAGGACCCGGTCCACGACGGCGTACAGCGTCGCCCCGTTGAGCCCGGCGCACAGCATCGTGACCGATCCGGCGAGCACCAGCGGCCGCAGTACCGGCGAACCCCACACCTGCCGCACCCCGGCGCTCCAGCCGCCCGCCGCACCCCCGGCCGTCGCCGGGGCCGCCCGCCGCACCCGCAGCAGCCCGTAGAGCCCGGCGGCCAGCGCGAAGGAGGCCGCGTCCAGCAGGGCCACCGAGGCGCCTCCGAAGCGGGTGAAGAGCGCCGCGCCGGTGAGCGGGGCCACCAGCTTCATGCCCTCGTTCGCCGTCATCCGCAGCCCGTTGAAGTCGCCCAGCAGCCCGGCGTCCACGGCCCCCGCGACCAGCGCCGACTCCGCCGAGTCCATCAGCGCGGAGCTCGTCCCGTAGGCCATGAGCACCGCGAACAGGATCCAGACCCGGCCCGCCGAGTCCACCGCGGTCAGGGTGGTGAGCAGCACGGCCATGACGACGTTCGCCCCGACCAGCAGCGGCTTCCTGGGCAACCGGTCGGCCAACGCCCCGAGGACCGGCCCGAAGAGCACCGGCAGCCAGACGCTGAACAGGGCGAGCGCCGCCAGACTGTCCGAGCCCGTGAGCGACTTGACCCAGATCCCGGCCGCGAGTGACATCGCGGAGCTGCCGAACCCGGAGACGACGACCGCCGCGAAGAAGAGACCCGCCGTCCGGTCGCCCAGTACCCGTCCCGCCGCCGAACCCGCCATCGTTCCCACCGAACCCCCCTGACCTGCACCTGTGTTGTGCGATCAGGCTGGCGGCTGAGGCGGGCGCGGGGCATCGGGAGGATGCCGTAGGCCGTCCGGCGGGGCGGCCCGCCGCCGGGACGCGGGTACGGCACACGTCGTAGTCCGGCGAAGTTCTTCTGCCGGAAGCGTTGACGAAACATTCCCGGCGCCTCTAGCTTCATCGCGTCGTACTTCGTACGTCATATATGAGACGCGATACGCGAGATGCGAGAGCCCTTCACCCATGACCTTTGCGCCCACCCCGATTCCGTCCCGCACCCAGTACGTGCTGGAGGCGATCAAGCACGCGATCCTCACGGCGCAGCTGAGACCAGGGCAGGCGCTCGTGGAGACCGAACTGGCCGCGCAGTTCGGGGTCTCCAAGACCCCCGTCCGCGAGGCGCTCAAGACCCTCGCCGGCACCGGACTCGTCGTCATGAGCCAGTACAAGGGCGTGACCGTGCGCCTGGTCGACGCGACCATGGCCAGGGAGGTGTACGACGTACGGCTGCTGCTCGAACCGGAGGCGCTGCGCCGCTCCATCACCCGCAAGGCCTCGCTCGACGCGGCCCAGGAGGCCCTGGAGCGGGCCGACTCGGCCGGCGACAAGGCGGACAGGTCGCTCGCCAACCGGGACTTCCACCGGGCCCTCTACCTGCCCTGCGGAAACCCGCTGCTGTCGCGGATGCTCGACGAGGTCCGCGACCAGGCGGCCCTCGTGTCGACCGTCGCCTGGGCGACCATCCCGTCCTGGGAGCGGGAGGCGGCCGAGCACCGGGAGATCCTGCGGCTCGCGCTCGCCGACGACGCGGACGCCGCGGCCGGCGCCCTGCACGACCACATCGCGTCATTCGTCCGCCGCGCCTTCCCCGACGACGAGGACGGGGGCGGTGCGGCGTGAACCACCGGCACACCGACGAAAGGCCGGTCCGCATGGACCTCACACCGCTCAGGGCAGCCCTCGCGGACGTCGTGGCGATCCCGGTCACCCCGTTCGCCGAGGACGGCACCGTCGACACCGCGGCGCACCGCGCCCTGCTGCGGAGGCTGCTCGACGGCGGCGTCCGCATCCTCACCCCCAACGGCAACACCGGCGAGTTCTACGCGCTCACCCCCGAGGAGCGGCGCTCCGTCACCGAGCTGACCATCGACGAGGCGGGCGGCCGCGCCACGATCCTGGTCGGCGTCGGCCACGACGTGCCGACCGCCGTCGCCGCCGCCGAGCACGCCCGGGACACCGGCGCCGACATGGTGATGGTGCACCAGCCCGTCCACCCGTACGTCTCGCAGGGCGGCTGGATCGACTACCACCTGGCCATCGCGGAGGCCGTCCCCGGACTCGGCGTGGTGCCCTACATCCGCAACCCGCAGCTGGACGGCGAGACCCTGGCCGTGCTCGCGGACCGCTGCCCCAACGTCATCGGCGTCAAGTACGCCGTCCCGGACGCAGCCCGCTTCGCCGCCTTCGCCCGGGACGCGGGCCTGGAACGGTTCGTCTGGATCGCCGGGCTCGCCGAGCTGTACGCCCCCTCGTACTTCTCCGCCGGCGCCACCGGATTCACCTCCGGCCTCGTCAACGTCGCCCCCGGCGTCTCGCTGGCCATGCTGGAGGCGCTGCGGGCCGGCGACCACCCGGCCGCCATGAAGGTCTGGGAGCGCATCCGCCGCTTCGAGGAACTGCGCGCCGAGGGGCAGTCCGCCAACAACGTGACCGTCGTCAAGGAGGCCCTGGCCTCGCTCGGGCTCTGCGGCCGCGAGGTCCGCCCGCCCAGCCGGGTGCTGCCCGAGGCGCTGCGCGCCGAGGTCGCGGACCAGGTCGCGGGGTGGTCCATATGACCGGCCGCATCGCCCCCGGGGAACTGCGCAGCCACCAGTGGTACGGCACCGACGGGCTCCGCTCCTTCAGCCACCGCGCCCGCACCCGCCAGCTCGGCTACCTCCCCGAGGAGCACCTCGGCAAGCCGGTCGTCGCGATCCTCAACACCTGGTCCGACATCAACCCCTGCCACGTCCATCTGCGCGACCGCGCCCAGGCGGTCAAGCGGGGCGTCTGGCAGGCGGGCGGCTTCCCGCTCGAATTCCCGGTCTCCACCCTCTCGGAGACGTTCCAGAAGCCGACCCCGATGCTCTACCGCAACATGCTGGCGATGGAGACGGAGGAGCTGCTGCGCTCCTACCCCGTCGACGGCGCGGTGCTGCTCGGCGGCTGCGACAAGTCGACGCCCGCGCTGCTGATGGGCGCCGCCTCCGCCGACCTGCCGGCCGTGTTCGTACCGGCCGGGCCGATGCTGCCGGGGCACTGGCGCAACGAGGTCCTCGGCTCCGGCACCGACATGTGGAAGTACTGGGACGACAAGCGGGCCGGACTCATCGGCGACTGCGAGATGGCCGAACTGGAGAACGGGCTCGCCCGCTCGCCCGGCCACTGCATGACGATGGGCACCGCCTCCACCCTGACCGCCGCCGCCGAGGCGCTCGGAGTCACCGTCCCCGGCGCCTCCTCCATCCCGGCCGTCGACTCCGGCCACGACCGGATGGCCGCCCGCTCCGGCCTCGCGATCGTCGAACTGGTCTGGCGGCAGCGGAAGCTGTCCGACATCCTCACCGCCCAGGCGTACGAGGACGCCGTCGCCACCGTCCTCGCGCTCGGCGGCTCCACCAACGCCGTCATCCACCTCATCGCGATGGCGGGCCGCTCCGGGGTCAGGCTCACCCTCGACGACTTCGACCGCGTCGCCCGCACCGTCCCCGTGCTGGCCAATCTGCGGCCCGGCGGGAAGTACCTCATGGAGGACTTCCACTTCGCCGGCGGGCTGCCCGGCTTCCTGTCCCGGCTCACCGACGTACTGCACCTGGACCGCCCCACGGTCACGCACGACACCCTGCGCGCACAGCTCGACGGGGCGCTCGTGCACAACAGCGACGTCATCCGGGAACGCGACAACCCTCTCGCGGAGGAGGGCGGCGTGGCGGTGCTGCGCGGCAACCTCTGCCCCGACGGCGCCGTCATCAAGCACATCGCCGCCGAACCGCACCTGCTGCGCCACACCGGTCCGGCGGTCGTGTTCGACGACTACCGGGAGATGCAGCGCACCATCAACGACCCGGCCCTGGCCCTCACCCCGGACCATGTGCTGGTGCTCCGCAACGCCGGCCCCAAGGGCGGCCCCGGCATGCCCGAGTACGGCATGCTGCCGATCCCCGACTACCTGCTGAAGCAGGGCGTACGGGACATGGTGCGGCTCTCCGACGCCCGGATGAGCGGCACCAGTTACGGGGCCTGCGTGCTGCACATCGCGCCCGAGTCCTACGTCGGCGGCCCGCTCGCCCTCGTCCGCACCGGCGACCCGATCACCCTGGACGTCGAGGCGCGCCTGCTCCACCTCGACGTGAGCGAGGAGGAGCTGGAGCGGCGCAGGGCCGAGTGGAAGCCGCCGGCCAACCGGTACGAGCGCGGATACGCGGCGCTCTACCAGGACCAGATCACCCAGGCCGACACCGGCTGCGACTTCGCCTTCCTGGCCCGGCCGGGAGAAGTCCCCGACCCGTACGCCGGCTGAACGGCCCACCGGAATTCCGCGCAAGGCCTTGTTCGATATGCCGAACGCTATGCGGCAAGCGCTTGCGCACTACACGCATCACCCGCACCCGAAGCACCCGCACCAGACGCACCCGCACCCGCAGCACCCGTATCCCGTACCACCAGAGAACGGAGACGTGTCATGGCCCAAGCCGCCGCTGTGGCCACACCGCCCAAGGTGCCCAGGCGCCGCTCCGCGAGTCCCCGCCGGCTGCCGTACCTGCTGATCGCCCCGGCGGGACTGCTGATGCTCGGCTTCATCGCCTACCCGGTGATCAGCGTCTTCTACTACAGCCTGCAGAACTACAACGTCACCAAGCCGTGGCGGAACGGCTTCGCGGGCTTCGACAACTTCACCCGGATCTTCACCGAGGACGACCAGTTCTGGACCACCCTGGGTTTCAGCGCCCAGTGGGTGGTCACGCAGGTCGCGCTCCAGCTCGCCCTCGGCCTCGCGCTCGCCCTGATCGTCAACCAGACCTTCATCGGCCGCGGCATCTCCCGCGCCATGGTCTTCTCCCCGTGGGCCGTCTCCGGCGTGCTGACCAGCACCATCTGGATCCTGCTCTACAACTCCTCGACCGGCTTCAGCCGCTACCTCGCGGATGCCGGCATCGGGGACTACGGCACCTCGGTGCTCTCCGACACCGGCACCGTCTTCTGGGCGGCGACCGTCGCCGAACTCTGGCGCGGGGTCCCCTTCTTCGCCATCCTCATCCTCGCCGACCTCCAGTCCGTCTCCAAGGAGCTGTACGAGGCGGCGTCCGTCGACGGCGCGGGGCGGCTGCGCCAGTTCTTCCACATCACGCTGCCGCACCTGCGGGACGCGATCATCCTCGCCACCCTGCTGCGCGGCGTCTGGGAGTTCAACAACGTCGACCTGCTCTACACCCTCACCGGCGGCGGCCCGGCCGGCGAGACCACCACACTGCCGCTCTACGTCGCCAACACCGGCATCGAGGGCCACGACTTCGGCTACGCCTCGGCGCTCACCACCGTCGCCTTCGTGATCCTCCTCTTCTGCTCGATCGTCTATCTACGCCTGAGCAAGTTCGGAGGCGACCACAAGTGACTGCCGCCCTGGCCGAGAAGAACGGCACCCACTCCGCGCACCCGCCCGCGCCGCACACCCGCCCGCCCGCCGCGCACCGGCGCCGCAGGCCCGGCCGCGAGCGCGCCTTCGACGAGGTGCCGCGCTGGCAGATCTACGTACCCCTCGGCATCTACCTGGTCTTCACCCTCATCCCGTTCTACTGGATGCTGCTGTTCGCCGTGCGCCCCGCCGGCTCCACCTCGCTGGTGCCCTGGCCGATGACCGGCGAGCACTTCGACAAGGTCTGGAACGAGCGCAGCTTCGCCGTCTTCTTCCAGAACAGCATGATCGTCGGCATCTGCACCCTGGTCACCACCACGCTCGTCGCGCTGGCCGGCGGCTACGCACTGGCCCGGTTCAACTTCCGGATCAAGAACGCCTTCATGCTGGCGCTGCTCTGCTCGCAGTTCATCCCGGGCGCGCTGATGCTCGTACCGCTCTTCGAGATCTTCAAGAACCTCCAGCTGATCAACTCGCTGGGCAGCGTGGTCATCGCCGAGACGGTCTTCCAGCTGCCGCTCTCCATCATCCTGATCAGCGGATTCATCAAGAACGTGCCGGTCTCCCTGGAGGAGGCCGCCTGGGTGGACGGCTGCTCGCGCTTCCGGGCCTTCTGCGCGGTGGTGCTGCCGCTGCTGAGGCCGGGGCTGATCGCCGTCGGCTCGTTCGCCTTCGTGCACAGCTGGAACCACTTCCTGTTCGCCCTGATGTTCCTCAGCGAGCAGGACAAGCAGACGATCCCGGTCGGCCTGAACACCCTCATCGGCGCGGACAGCGTCGACCTGGGCGCGCTCGCCGCGGGCGGGGTGATCGCCGCGGTCCCCGTGGTGATCGTCTTCGCCTTCATCCAGAAGTGGCTGATCACCGGCTTCAGCGCCGGCGCCGTGAAGGGGTGACCGACATGCCGTCCCTGCCCACGACCACACCCGTCCCGATCGTCCTCGCGGGCGCCCGCGGTCACGGCCGCTGGCACCTCGCCAACATCCGCCGCCTCCAGGACCAGGGCCTCGTCCGGCTCGCCGGGGTCTGCGAACTCAAGCCCCTCGACGACGGCGAACTCGGCGCCTTCGCCGGCGAACTCCCCGAGCAGTCCGCCGACTTCGGGGCGCTCCTGGACTCCACCGGGGCCCGCGCCGCCGTCATCTGCACCCCCATCCAGACCCATGCCGGGCTGGCCCTCACCGCCGCCGCACGCGGCGTCCACCTCCTGCTGGAGAAACCGCCCGCCGCGACCCTCGCCGACTTCCAACGGATCCTGACCGGGGTACGGAAGGCGGGCGTCGCCTGCCAGGTCGGCTTCCAGTCCTTCGGCTCGCACGCCGTGCCCGCCATCCGCGAACTGGTCCGCACCGGCGCCGTCGGCACCGTGCGCGGCTACGGGGCCGCGGGCGCCTGGGTCCGCGACGACGCCTACTACCGGCGGGCGCCCTGGGCGGGGCGGCGGCGGATCGGCGGCACCGACGTCGTCGACGGCGTCCTGACCAACCCGCTCGCCCACGCCGTCGCCACCGCACTCGAACTCGCCGGCAGCGGCGAGGCGCGGGACATCACGTCGATCGAGACCGAACTCTTCCGCGCCCACGACATCGAGGCCGACGACACCTCCTGCGTACGCCTCACCACCACGTCCGGCCCGCCCGTCACGGCCGCCGTCACACTCTGCGCCGAACAGGCCGGGGAACCCTATGTGACCGTCCACGGCGACCGGGGCCGGATCACCTTCTGGTACAAGCAGGACCGGGTCCTCGTCCAGCGCGCCGGTCACGGCCCCCAGGAGACCGTCCACGGGCGGACCGACCTGCTGGCGAACCTCGTCGACCACCTGACGCACGGCACCGCGCTACTGGTGCCGCCGCACCGCACCGGCGCGTTCATGGAGGTCGTCGAGGCCGTACGCACCGCCCCCGAACCGCGCGCCCTGCCCTCCGGCGCCTGGCACACCGCCCCCGCCCTCACCGGCGGCGGCACCCGCCGGGTGGTGCGCGGGATCGACGCCCTGGTCGCCGAGGGCGCCGACACCCTCGCGCTCTTCTCCGAACTCGGCGCCCCCTGGGCGCTCCCGACCGAGGTGAGTTCACCGTGACGACCACCGCACTCCTGAGCTGCGCCGGCCGCCCCGTCGGCCGCTACACCTACCTCCCCGCCCCCGACGGCCGCCCCTACCTCCACCCGGTCACCACCCTCGGCGGCACCCCGGTCACCGAGGAGCACCCGGCCGACCACCTGCACCACCTGGGCACCTCCGTCGCCGTGCCCGACGTGGCGGGGCACAACTTCTGGGGCGGCCGCACCTTCGTCCGCGACCAGGGCCCCACCGCACTCGACAACCACGGGATCCAGCGCCACCTCGGCTGGAAGCTCCGCGACCCGGACGGCTTCGTCGAGGAGCTCAGCTGGGAGGCCGGCGACACCGAACTGCTCCGGGAGCACCGCACCGTCGCCACCGCCGAACTCTCCGCCACCGCCTGGGCGCTGGACTTCTCCTTCTCGCTCACCAACCGGGGCACCTCGGACCTGTCGATCGGCAGCCCCGCCACCAACGGCCGGCCGGGCGCCGGATACGGCGGCTTCTTCTGGCGCGCGCCCAAGGAGCCCTCGGCGCCGGCCGTGTTCAGCGGCCGGGGGGACGGCGAGGACGCGGTGCACGGGCACCCCGCCGACTGGGTCGCGATGAGCGGCGACGGCTGGACCCTGGTGTTCGCGGGCGCCACCGAGGAGACCAGGCAGGACCCGTGGTTCGTGCGCACCACCGAGTACCCGGGCGTCGGCTCGTCCCTCGCCGCCGCCCGCCGGCTGCCCGTCCCCGCCGGTGCCACCGTGGTGCGCCGGGTCGTCACCGTGATCGCGGACGGCCGCCTGGACCGGGACGGGGCCGCGGCCTACGTCCGCCGGGCGGTGACCGCGTGAGCACCGCCCGGGAGCGCCGCCCCTGGACCGCCGACCTGGGGGACGGCACCTACCGCAACCCGGTGCTCAACGCCGACTGGTCCGACCCGGACGTGGTGCGGGTCGGCGAGGACTTCTACCTCACCGCCTCCAGCTTCGGCCGGGCCCCCGGACTGCCGCTGCTGCACTCGCGGGACCTGGTCAACTGGTCGATCGTCGGCCACGCCCTGGACCGCCTCGAACCCGCCGCTGACTTCGCCGTACCGCGCCACGACCGAGGCGTGTGGGCGCCGTCGCTGCGGCACCACGCCGGACGGTTCTGGATCTTCTGGGGCGACCCCGACCACGGCATCCAGCAGATCAGCGCCGAGGACATCCGGGGCCCGTGGACCGCGCCCCACCTGGTGAAGGCGGGCAAGGGGCTGATCGACGCCTGCCCGCTGTGGGACGAGGAGACCGGCGAGGCGTACCTGGTGCACGCCTGGGCCAAGTCCCGCTCGGGGATCAAGAACCGGCTCACCGGCCACCGGATGAGCCCGGACGGCCGGGAACTGCTCGACGAGGGCAAGACCCTGGTCGACGCCGACACGATCCCCGGCTGGTTCACCCTGGAGGGCCCCAAGCTCTACCGGCACGAGGGCGAGTTCTGGATCCTCGCCCCGGCCGGCGGCGTGGCGACGGGCTGGCAGGGCGCCTTCCGCTCCCGCGACTTCTTCGGCCCGTACGAGGAGCGGGTCGTGCTCGCCCAGGGCCGCACCCAGGTCAACGGACCGCACCAGGGCAGCTGGGTCCGCACGGCGGCCGACGAGGACTGGTTCCTGCACTTCCAGGAGCGCGGGGCGTACGGCAGGGTCGTCCACCTCCAGCCGATGCGCTGGGCCGCCGAGGACGGCGGCTGGCCGGTCATCGGCGACGCGGGCGAACCCGTCCGCGCACACCCGAAGCCGGCCGCGCCCCGCCAGGTCGTCGAGGCCCCGGCGAGCAGCGACAGCTTCCCCGGTGGCCGCTACGGCAGGCAGTGGCAGTGGACCGCCAACCCCCGCCCCGGCTGGACCGTCGAGCACGGCGGGGACGGGCTGCGGCTCGGCTGCGTACGGACCGCGTACGCGCACGACCTGCGGGCCCTGCCCAACGTGCTGGTCCAGCGGCTGCCCGCCGAGACGTTCACCGCCGAGGTGGAGCTCTCCCTGAGCAGCGAGGAGGCGGGCGCCAAGGCGGGGCTCGCCGTGCTCGGGGACGCGTTCGGCTGGATCGGCCTGGAGCGGTCGGGTAGCGGGGAAGTGCGGCTCGTCCACCGGTACGCCGAGACCGTCGCCGAACACGAACGGGACGCCGAGCACAGCCGGCCGGCCCCCGAGGGGTGGGCCCGGCTGCGGATCGAGGTGGCGCCCGGAGCTCGCTGCCGCTTCCACGCCGACACGGGGGACGGGACCGGATCCAGGCCATCGGGCCAGGTCTTCGCCGCGACGCCCTGGCGCTGGGTCGGCGCCCTGCTCGGACTGTTCGCCACCGCACCCACCGGGACCGGGCCGGCCGGAACGGCCTGCTTCACCCGGTTCCGCACCACCGCCTGACCGTACGAAGCCCCCCACGCAGCAACCCGTCACCCGGACCACCCACAGAGAAGAGCCGACCATGAAGATCTCGAAGACGCAGCGGGGGCGTGCCGCGGCAGCGGTCTCCGTCGCGGCGGTACTCGCGCTGACCGCCACCGCCTGCGGCGACGACGGCAGCGGGAGCGGAACCGAGGGCAGCGGCAAGGGCGAAATCACCTTCTGGGACAACAACGGCGGTCCGCGCACCGCCATCTGGACCGAGATCATCAAGGATTTCGAGAAGGCGAACCCGGACATCAAGGTCAAGTACGTGCCCATCCCGATCGCCGACGTGCAGTCCAAGTACGACACGGCCATCGCCGGCGGCGGGCTGCCCGACGTGGGCGGCGTCGGCACGGCCTACCTCGCCAACATGGTCTCGCAGGAGGCACTGGAGCCGCTCGGCGAGCGGATCAAGGGCTCCGCGCTGAAGGGCAAGCTCGTCGAGGGCATGGTCGAGAGCGTCAAGGACGCGGGCGGCCGGGGCGCCGACATGTTCGCGGTGCCGACCTCCGCCAACAACGGCGCCCTCTGGTACCGCACCGACCTGTTCGAGTCCGCAGGCCTGAAGGCGCCCGCCACCTGGGCCGACTTCTACAAGGCGGCCGACAGGCTCACCGACGCCAGGAAGAACAGGTTCGGCTACACCATCAGGGGCGGCGCCGGATCCATCGCCCAGGCCATGGACGCCGCGTACGGCCAGTCCGGCATCACGGAGTTCTGGAACGGCGACAGGACGACCCTCAACGACCCGAAGAACGTCGCCGCGCTGGAGAAGTACGCCGCGCTCTACAAGAAGTCGACGCCCGCCGCCGACGTCAACAACGACTTCACCAAGATGGTCGCCCAGTGGGACACCGGCACCATCGGGATGCTCAGCCACAACCTCGGCTCCTACCAGGACCACCTGAAGGCCCTGGGCAAGGAGAAGTTCGCCGGGATACCCAACCCCATCGGGGACGGCGGCACCCGGGTCCAGGTCTCCAACCCGGTCGACGGCCTCGGCCTGTTCCGGTCCAGCGAGAACAAGACGGCCGCCTGGAAGTTCATCGAGTTCGCCGCCTCGCACGCCTCGAACAGCAAGTGGAACGAGTCAGCCGGCGCCATCCCGGCCAACACCGAGGCCGCCAAGGACCCCTGGATCAGCGAGGCCGAACCGACCGAGCTGGCCGCGAAGGCCCTCACCGACGGCTCCACCAAGATCGTGCAGCTGCCGTACTACCTGCCCGACTGGAACAACATCAGCAAGGCGGACAACGAGCCGGAGTTCCAGAAGCTGCTGCTCGGCAAGGTCACGGCCAAGGCCTTCCTGGACAAGATCGCCGAGGAGCTGAACAAGGCCCAGGCGGAGTGGAAGGAGATCGGCAACGGCTGATCCGGCCGCCCGCCGGGCCGGCGCCCCGGTGACCGGGGGGCCGGCGGCGGTTCGGGTCGCCTCCCGCCGCCGGTCCCTTCCGCCCGCACTTCTTCTCCGGTACTCCGTACCGCGGTCCGCACGTCGTCGTACGCACCGCTACGCATCCACGAGAGAGGCAGTCCCACCGTGTCACTCACGCGCAGGCAGACCGCGGCAGCCATCGCCGCGCTGCCCCTGGTGCTCGCCACCGGCACCGCGGCGGCGGCGCACAGTCCGGGCGGCCGCCCCCGTACCGTGCACATCGCCGGCGATTCGACGGCCGCACAGAAGTACGCCGACGCGGCGCCCGAGACCGGCTGGGGCATGGCCCTGCCGTTCTTCCTCGGCCGCCCCCTGGCCGTCGCCAACCACGCGATGAACGGCCGCAGTTCCAAGAGTTTCATCGACGAGGGGCTGCTCGCCGCCCTGTTGGAAGAGGTGCGCGAGGGTGATCTCCTGCTGATCCAGTTCGGACACAACGACGAGAAGACCGAGGATCCGGCCCGGGGTACCGACCCGTACACCACCTATCAGGACTGTCTGCGCCGGTACGTGCACGGCGCACGGTCCCGCGGGGCGCGGCCGGTCCTGCTCACCCCGGTGGAGCGCCGCCGGTTCGCCGAGGACGGTACGGCGAAGCCCAGCCACGGCGAGTACCCGGCCGCGATGCGCGCGCTGGCCGCCGAGGAGCGCGTACCCCTGCTCGACCTCCAGGCGCTCACGCTCGCGCGCTGGCAGGAACTCGGGCCCGACGGTACGACGGCGTACTTCAACTGGCTGGAGCCGGGCCGGTCCCCGAACTACCCCGACGGCCAACAGGACAACACGCACTTCCAGCCCCGCGGTGCCATCGAGGCCGCGCGGCTCGTCGCCCGTGCCCTCGTGGCCGGGAAGGTACTCGCCGCGCGCGAGGTACGACGCACCGATTCCGCGGTCCCGCCCGAATGGATCACCTGGCCGCAGGCCTGAGCCGGCCGCCGCCCCCGCCCCCCTCCTCCTCTTTCACCTCACCTCACCTCACCATCGAAGGATCCGCCATGCCCGCACGCATCTGTCATGCTCGCGCCATCGCCTTGGTGATGGGCTGCGCCTCCCTGGCGCTCGCCGTGTCCGTACCCGCCCAGGCCACCGGGCGACCGGGCGGGGCCCCCAAGGGCATCGACCGGGCCGTCCTCGCCCAGAACGACGGCTGGGCCGCCGCCGAGGGCTCCACCACCGGCGGCTCCGCCGCCACCCCGGACCACGTCTACACCGTGAGCAACCGGGCTGAACTCATCGCCGCCTTCGAGGACGCGGGCGATGCACCCAAGATCATCAAGATCGACGGCACCGTCCACGGGAACTCCGACGCCGAGGGCACCCCGATCGGCTGCGAGGCGTACCGGACCGACGGCTACACCCTGGACAAGTACCTCGCCGCCTACGACCCGGCCACCTGGGGCCGCACCGAGGTTCCGTCGGGCCCTCTGGAGGACGCCCGGCTCGCCTCTGCCAAGCTGCAGAAGGCCGCCGTGAACGTCTACGTACCGTCCAACACCACGCTCATCGGCGCCGGCAAGGACGCGAAGGTCATCGGTGCCAGCCTCCAGATCCAGAGCGTCTCCAACGTCATCGTCCGGAACATCTCGTTCGAGGACACCTATGACTGCTTCCCCCAGTGGGACCCCACCGACGGTGAGACCGGGCACTGGAACTCCGAGTACGACAACCTCGTCGTCTACGGATCCGACCACGTCTGGGTCGATCACAACACCTTCAGCGACGATGACCGCCCCGACGCCGGTCAGCCGGTCTACTTCAACGAGCGGTTCCAGCAGCACGACGGACTCTTCGACATCGTCAAGGGCGCCGACCTCGTCACCGCCTCGTACAACGTCCTCAAGGACCACGACAAGACGATGCTCATCGGCAACAGCGACGGTGCCGGTGCCACCGACAGCGGCAAGCTCCGGGTCACCCTGCACCACAACCTCTTCAAGGACGTGAACGAGCGCGCGCCCCGCGTCCGCTTCGGGCAGGTCGACTCGTACAACAACCACTTCGTCGCCACCAAGGGCAGCGTCTACGGCTACACGTACGGCATCGGCTCGAAGTCCCAGCTGGTCGCCGAGCACAACGCGTTCACTCTCAGCGGTGAGTTCGACAAGGCGAAGATCCTCAAGAAGTGGTCCGAGTCCCCGCTCACCGCAGCGGACAACTACGTCAACGGCCGCCGGACGGACCTCATCGCCGTCCACAACGCGGGTGTTCCCGAGGAGCGGCTCACCGCAGGCGCCGGCTGGACGCCGGCGCTGCGCACCAGGGTCGACCACCCGCTGCTCGTGCCCCTGATCGTCGGCCTCACGGCGGGCGCCGGCCGGATTCCGGGTGCCTGACCACTCGTAGAGCCCCGTACCGGACGGGATTCCCACCGGTTGCCTCTCCGGAACCGTGCGGATCCCGTCCGGACCCGTCGCGCACCCGCGTAAGGAAGTAAGGAAGTACCGCCATGCCCAGCAGACGCAGCGCCCTGGCCCTGCTCGCGGGCGGCAGCGCCGCCCTCGCCATCGGCGCGGCCCCCGGCGCGCACGCCCACGGCCGGCCCGACGCACGCCGCCCCTTCGGACGCCACGGCTCACCGTCGTCACGCCTCGACGCCGCCACGCTGTACGTCGACGTCCACGGCAGGGGCGACCACACCACCGTCCAGGCCGCCGTGGACGCCGCGACCGGCACCGGCCGCACCCTGGTGATCGCCCCCGGCACCTACCGCGAGACGGTCGACATCCCGGCCGACCGGACCGGACTCACCCTCATCGGCGCGAGCGAGGACCCGCACGACACCGTCATCGTGTACGACAACGCCAACGGCACCCCGCGGCCCGACGGTTCGGGAACCTACGGCACCAGCGGCTCCGCCACCGTCACCGCCGGTCCCGCAGGACTCACCGCCCGGAACCTGACCTTCGCCAACGACTGGCTGCGCGCCGACCACCCCGAATACACCGGGACCCAGGCCGTTGCCATCAAGGTGCAGGGCGACCGCTCGGCGTTCTACGGCTGCCGCTTCCTCGGGCACCAGGACACCCTGTACGCCGATTCCCGCACCCTGTCCGACGTCGCCCGCCAGTACTACCGCGACTGCTACGTCGAAGGAGACGTCGACTTCGTCTTCGGCCGGGCCACCGCCGTCCTCGACCGCTGCCACCTGCGCACCCTGAACCGCACCGACCTGGCGGCAGAGCCCTACGGCTTCGTCTTCGCACCCAGCACCGCCGGCGCCAACCCGCACGGTTACCTGGTGCTGCGCTCCGCCGTCACCAGCACCGCGCCGGACGGGTACTTCAAACTGGCCCGCCCCTGGGTGCCCTCCTCCGACCTCACCGCACACCCGATGCTGACCGTGCGCGACAGCCACCTCGGCGCCGGGATCGACACGGACGAGCCGTACGGCACCATGGCCGCGGGCTTCCCCTGGCAGGAGCAGCGGTTCGCCGAGTACCACAACACGGGCCCCGGCGCGCGCGTCACCGTGCCCGCCAACCGCCCCCGGCTGTCCGTGTCCGAGGCACGCCTGCACACCCCGGCCGCCTGGTTGGGCGACTGGCGTCCGTTCCGGTAGAACACGCTCCGCGCATGACGGGGCCCCGCCGGACCGGTCCGGCGGGGCCCCGTCATACGCGGGACGAGGCTCAGTCGTAGCTGATGTCCGAGCTGCTGTACTTGCAGTACGTGCCGTCCGGCCCGCTGCCCGTCTCCGTCGGCTCGTCACCGTCGTCGTTGCCCGTGTAGCGCACGCACGGCTTGATCTTCTTGCTGCTGTCACCGTGGATCCGGACCGACTTCAGGGTCGCGGTGTCCCCGTAGTTGGTGTTGATCCCGGCCAGGGCCTTGCCGGGCGCCGTCACATCGACGTCGCTGACCACGATCGTGCGCTTGTACTGCTTGGAGCAGTTGCCGCAGGACCGCACGAGCTTGCCGAAGTCCGAGACCTGGAAGCCGCTGATGGTGAGTGTGCCCGCGCCGTTGAACTGGAAGACCTTGTCCTCGGCCTTCCTGGCGCCGCCGCCGGTCACCTTGTACGTGGCGCCCGGCGAGGTGCCCTTGAAGGACGCGGCGTCCTCGCCGACGTCCTCCCACCACACGTTCTGGATCGTGCAGCTGCCCGCGCAGTGAATGCCGTCGGCGGCGGGCGAGCCGATGACCACGTTCTTCAGGACCGCCCCGTCGGCCAGTTCGAAGATCGGGTCCTGGCCCTCCTCCTGGCCGTCGCCGCCCAGGTCCCCGCTGCCGTAGAAGCGCTTCAGGGTGCCGTCGTACGTTCCGGAGACCTCGATGGTCGCTGGGACGGCCTGCGAACCTGCGGGGGTGGGCCAGGCGGCGGCCGCGGGCGCCGCGTCGGCCGACTGGACCAGCAGGCCGGTGGAGAGCGCGGCGCCGGTGAGCGCCAGCGCGGCGGCCGAGGCGGAGATCGTGCGGCGGCGGCCGGTGCGCCGTGCACCGCTGCCGGGAATTGCGGCTCGTTTCGTCATGTCGGTGTCCTGTTCCTCGATGGTGGGGGGAGCGTTGCGCTCCTGGGTCGCCGCCGAGGGGAGGAAGGGTTGCCGGGTCGGGGAAACATCCGGGGATTCCTTGCCGGAGGTCCGGAGGCCGAGAGGAGCCCGGCGGTCGCGGTCGCGGTCAGCGCTCCCGGCCGAAGGAGTAGCGAACCGTGGCCGGTTGGCCGGAGGCGCGCACGGCGTGCGCCGTCAGGTAGTCGCCCGAGGCGTCCCGGGCGCCCTCCGCGTGGTTGTACTGCCCGGCGAACGTGTGCGTGCCGGCCGGGACCGTGCGCCCCGGTTTCAGCGTCCAGCGGTAGACGAGGAAGCCGCCGTCCTCGGTCGCGGACACCGTGAAGTCGCGCTCGGGCAGCGAGCGCCAGGAACCGGTGCCGGCCACCCCGCCGGTGAGCGCGATCCGCAGCTCGACGGTGAGCGAGGAGAGGGCTTCGCTCGTCCGCAGCGTCACATTGCTCTGCGCCCAGTACGCGTTGCTGTGCGGGTCGACGGCGCCGTCCGCCCTGAGCGGCCCGTCCTCCGCGCGCGGCGCACCGTCCGGTGCGGACGGCGTGGCGACAGCGGACGGCGGCGGGGCCGCCGCCCGCTCCCCGGACGGCCCGTCACCGCCCGCCGACGTGACCGCGAACGCCCCGGCCGCCAGCACCGCGCACACCGCCACCGTCGCCCCCGCGACCCGCAGCCACGGCGTCGCCGCCCGCGGCGGACGCGCGACCCGCGCCGGCGTGCGGCCCCCGGCCATGCCGCGCGCCACCCGGGCCCGCATCCGCTCCCGGTCCGGCCGGTGCGCCTGGGCGGCGCCCCGCAGCCGCCCAGGCAACTCCTCGTCCATCACTGGCTTCCTCCGGTGCGCTGCGCCGCGACGGCCACGTGCACGTGCGCGGCGGGCGTATCGGGACCGAGCAGCCGCTGCAGTTCCGCGACGGCGCGCGAGGTCTGGCTCTTCACCGTACCCACCGAGACCCCGAGCACCAGTGAGGTGTCCCGCTCGGAGAGGTCGAAGGCGTGCCGCAGCACCACGCAGGCGCGCTTGCGGAACGGCAGTCTGCGCAGCGCCTCCTGGACGTCGACCACCGCCGACACGTCCGGGTCCTCGACCGCGTACCCGTCCCCGCCGCCGCGTGGCGCCCAGAACAGCGCGATCCGGCGGCGCTCGCGCACCGCGCTGCGGATCCGGGTCCTGGCCAGATTGGCGACCACCCCGCGCGCGTACGCCACCGGATGATCGGCGTTCCTGACCCGGTCCCAGCGGTGCCAGAGCGCCAGCAGGGCGTCGGCGGCCAGGTCGTCGGCGGCGTCGGCCTCACCGGTCAGCAGGTGGGCGAGCCGGGCGAGTTCGGCGTAATGGGCCTCGAAGAACGCATGGAACTCGGCGGCGGCATCGTCGGCGTCGATGGATGTGCCCACAGCTACCCCGTCCCTGCGCTCGGATGCCGGTGCCCGTGTCGGCCCCGGCCGTGCACGTTGCCGGCCGGGTACGCCCCGGACACCGCCCGTGGTGTGCGGGCGGGGGGCGAGAGCGTACCAGCGCACCCCGGAAGCGCTTCGACACGGGTGCGTAACCAAGTAAGGCGCACCACGGCGAAAACCTGAAGGGCCCGGGACACGCGAACACCTGAGGACACGCGAACGCCCGGGGACACGCGAACGCCCGGGGACACGCGGACACGCGAACGCCCCGGGGGGACGCGGACACCTGAGGACACGCGAACGCCCCGGTATCCCGAACCGGGGTACCGGGGCGTCGTGCCGTGCCGGTCACCGCTGGAGCGCGGCCTTCATCATCTTCTGCGCGATCGGGGCCGCGAGGCCGTTTCCGCTGACCTCGGAGGCCGCCGAACCGGAGTCCTCCACGATCACGGCGACCGCGACCTCCTGGCCGCTCGACCTGTCCTTCGCGTACGAGGTGAACCAGGCATACGGGGTGTTGCTGTTGCCCACACCGTTCTCCGCCGTACCCGTCTTGCCGCCGACCTCCGCGCCGCCGATCCGGGCGTTGGTGCCGGTGCCCTGCTCCACGACGGTCACCATCGCGCTGCGCAGCTGCTTGGCGGTGGACTCGGAGACGATGCGCTTCATGTCGCCGTCCGCGAAGTCCTCCAGCGTGCCGCCCTTGGAGTCCGTCACCTTGGAGACCATGTGCGGCGCCGCCAGCTCACCGCCGTTGGCGAGGGCCGAGGAGACCATCGCCATCTGGAGCGGGGTCGCGGTGACCTCGAACTGGCCGATGCCCGACAGCGCCGTCTGCGCGTCGTCCATCTTCGCCGGGTAGACGCTCTTGTACGCCCTGACCGGGACGTCGAGGTCATCCGTGTTGAAGCCGAACTTCTCGGCCATCGCCCGCACCTTGTCCTGGCCCAGGTCGGCGGCGACCTTGCCGAAGACGTTGTTGCACGAGTACTGGAGCGCCACCCGCAACGTCGCGTTCTCGCAAGGTGCGGAGGCGCTCTCGTTCTTCAGCGGGGTGCTGGTGCCGGGCAGCGTGTACGGCACCGGGCTCTTGGTGGCCTCGTCGACCGAGCTGTACAGCCCGTTCTCCAGCGCGGCGGACGCCACCACCAGCTTGAACGTCGAACCGGGTGCCAGCGGCTGCCGCAGCGCGCGGTTGACCAGCGGCTTGTCCGGGTCCGCGAGCAGCTTCTTCCAGGTGTCGCCGTCCGTCGTCCCGCTGATGTCGGACGGGTCGTAGGACGGCGAGGAGACCATGCCCAGGATCTGCCCGCTCTTCGGGTCGATCGCCACGGCCGCGCCCTTGTCGTCGCCGAGGGCGTCGGACGCCGCCTTCTGCACGTCCGGGTCGATCGTGGTCAGCACGCTGCCCGGGGCGGTCTTCTCACCCGTCACCACGTTCAGCGGGTTCTTCAGCCGGTCGTCGGTGCCGTCCAGCACATGGCTGTAGATCCCTTCGAGCTGGGTGGAGCCGTAGGCCTGCGAGCTGTACCCGGTGACGGCGGCGTAGAGGTCGCCCTGCTTGTAGGTGCGCTTGTACGCGAGATCACTTCCCTTCGTCCTCTTCGATCCGGTGACCGGCGAGCCGGCCACGATGATGTCCCCGAGCGGCTGCGCGTACTGCGCGATGGTGTTCCGCCGGTTGTGGTCGTCGTCTGCGAGCGCCCGTGCCTGGTACGCCTGCACCCATGTCGCCCGCCCCAGCAGGGCGAGGACCAGCAGCAGGCAGAAGACCGAGGCGCGCCTTATGGTCTTGTTCATCCCGTACAGGGGACGTGCGGGGCGCGGTGCGGCGTTCCCCGTTGTGCCGCTTCTCACCCATTACTCATCGTCGCGCTCACCGGCGCCGCCGCTCGTCACCGCCCCCGCCCGGCGCGATGAACCCCGACTCGTAAGCGGCGATGACCGCCTGGGTACGGTCCCGGGCACCGGTCTTCGCGAGGACGCCCGCCACATGGGTCTTCGCCGTCGCCGCGCCCACCCCCAGCCGGGCGGCGATCTCCGCGTTGGTGAGGCCCGCCGCCATCAGCCGCAGGACGTCCGCCTCCCGGTCGGTGAGCCGGGCCGCCCAGGCGGGCGCGGCGGCGGGCCGGCCCCGCCCGTACTCGGCCGCCAGATCCCGCACCGCGGCGGGGAAGAGCAACGAGTCGCTGCGGGCCACCAGCCGCACCGCCTGCACCAGGTCCTCGGCCGCCGCCCGCTTGAGGAGGAAGCCGGCGGCCCCGGCGCGCAGCGCCTCGTACACGTAGGCGTCGTGCTCGAAGGTGGTGACGACGACGACGCGGGGCGCCGGGTCGACCAGGGCCAGGATCCGCTCGGTGGCCCGGATGCCGTCGGTCTCCGGCATCCGCACGTCCATCAGCACCACGTCGGGGCGCAGCGCCCGCACCACCGAGACCGCCTCGGCGCCGGTCGCGGCCTCGCCCACGACCTCCAGTCCGGTTTCGGCGTCCAGGATGACCCGCAGGGCGGTGCGGACCATGCGCTCGTCGTCGGCCACGACGATCCGGACCGGCGTGCTCATGGCCGCTCCCGGGCGCGCAGGGGGAGGCAGGCGGTCAGCCGCCAACCGCCCTCGTGCGGCCCGGCTCCGGCCCGGCCGCCGAGCAGTACGGCGCGCTCGTGGACGCCGCGCAGCCCTCGGCCGCCGCCGGGGCGTGCCGGGGGCGGCCGTCCGGGCAGCGCGCTGTCCATGACGATTTCCAGTTCCTCCGTGCCCACGGTGATCCGCAACCGCACCGGCGCACCGTGCCCGCCGTGCCGCAGCGCGTTGCTCAGCCCCTCCTGCACGATCCGGTACGCCTCGCGCGCCACGGCGTCGGGCACCGGGCCCCGGTCGCCCTCGGCCGTGTAGGCGACGGGCACCCCGCAACGCGCCAGCAGCCCGTCC
This sequence comes from Streptomyces sp. 840.1, assembly GCF_003751445.1. NCBI lineage: Bacteria > Bacillati > Actinomycetota > Actinomycetes > Kitasatosporales > Streptomycetaceae > Streptomyces > Streptomyces sp. 840.1. The sequence continues at coordinate 4,855,597 of NZ_RJUU01000001.1, forward strand.
AGCGCGTCGAGCCCGGGGCCGGCCGGGCCGCCGGTGCTGTCGGCGTCCTGCCGGAGCAGCCCGAGCACCGAGTCGAGTTCGTCGACCGTGCGCCGCGTCGTCTCCTCTATCGCGGTCAGCGCCTCGCGGACGAACTCCGGGTCGCTGTCCAGAACCCTGCGGGCGGCGCCGGCCTGGAGGGTGACGGCGCTGAGCGCGTGGCCGACGGAGTCGTGCAGCTCCCGGGCCAGCCGGTTGCGTACCGCGAGGGCGGCCGCCCGGCGCTCGGCGGCGGCCAGCCGGTCGTCCGGGGTCGGCCCCAGCAGTACCGGTGCCCGGTTCGCCAGCAGCGCCCCGGCCGCCGCCGCGCAGCCCGCCATCGCCGCCAGCATCGCGATCCCGGCGAGCGGCGCCAGGACCGGGAGCCACGGCCCGTCCAGCGCCTGCGGCACATCGATCACAGGGGAGTCGCGCACGGCCGCGAACAACGGCAGCAGCGTCACGCCCACCGCGAAGGGGGTCAGCGCCAGCGTCATGCCGCTGACGATGCCGCCGAGCGCCACGTGCAGGGTGTACCAGAGCGCCGTGCGGACTCTGGCCTGCCCGGTCCTGGCCGGCCCGTCCGCGAGCGGCCGGTCCGGCGGCAGGCCGCACAGGGCGCGGGCGGCGGACACCGACAGCGGCCGGGCGAGCGGGAAGAGCGCGGTGAGCGCGGCCATCGGCAGCGCGAAGGCGAACGCGGTCAGCTGGCCCACCGGCGAGCTGAACACATGGGCGCCTGCCCGGAACGAGCCGACGATCACCGTGCCCACCAGGAAGTACGGCATCAACAGGGCGCCGCCGATGATCAGATGGAGCCAGCGCAGCCGGGCCCGCCGCCCGAGCAGCGGCCTCACGCCCGGAGACCGGACGGCGGTCGCGCACCGGCCGCGCGCTCGGTCAGGAAGTACGCGCCCATGGCCACCACCAGCGTTCCGACCAGCATCTGCACAGCGTAGGTCAGCACCACGGCCGCGGTGGGCCGATGGGCGATGTCGTCGACGCTGGTCAGCGCGGCGAGGCCCATCCAGCCGCCCCAGCAGCCCACCGCGCCGGAGCCGCCCCAGGCCAGCGCGAGCGGCACCCGCAGCGGCAGCGCGGAGCTCCGGCGGAAGGCGAGGAGCAGCACCCCGGCGGCCGCGGCGGCGGTGAACAGGACATGCACCGCGTCCACGACGTGGGAGCCGCTGTTGCTCTCCGCTATCAGCGCCGCGTTGAGGCCGGCGGTCGACCCGGCGGCCCAGAGCAGATGCATGGTGCCGGGGATCAGGGCGATCAGCGAGGCCGCGACGGCGCAGGCCCGCAGGGCGGGAGCCGTGGGACTGGCGGGCAGATCACGCAGGGTGCCCTGCCAGAGGTGGCCCCAGCGGTCCTTCGCGTAGAGGGCGAAGAGAGCTCCCAGGGTCAGGCCCTGGACGATGAAGCCGGTGTAGACGACGGCGAAGACCCACTGGTCGAGGAAGGGCCGGGCGGATCCGGCGCTGCCGGTGATCTCGCCGCCCAGGGCCTGGACCAGCAGCTGGAGCGGATAGCCGGCCATGATCGGCAGCAGCAGACCCGTCGCCACCCACATCGGCAGAACGAGCAGCCAGGTGGTCACGCGCCGGCCCCAGGCCTGGGTGAGCAGCAGGGCGATGACCACGACCGCGCCGTCCATCAGGACCGAGCAGCTGTTGGCGACGATCATCGTGGCGCGGTGGTCGAGCAGCGAGCTGTCGTCGGGGATGCCGAGGTGACTGCCCGAGATCCAGGCGGTCTTGAGCACGATGTAGGGCAGGCAGGCGACGATCGCGAGGACGCGCAGCACGGTGCGCGTCCGCGGAGTGACCGGGGCGGCCGCCGGTGCGGGGGCCGCTGCGAGCGGTGTCTGTGTCATGCCGTCCACGCTCCCGCGCGGGCGGCTCGCGCACCTCATACCGGATGGTGATCCGCCTCCCCCGCGCGGGGGAGGCGGGCCGCCCGCCGCTCATCCGGGCAGGGTGAACAGCAGCTCGGCCGTCTCCTCGCCGCGGGCATGCGCGTAGCCGCGGTCCTTGCCCGTCACGGTGAACCCGCACTTCTCCAGTACCCGCCGCGACCCCGCGTTGTCCGCCGCGGCGCGCGCGTACAGCGGACGTTCCGGCACGCGGACCAGCAGCGCCCGCAGCGCCGCGGTGGCCAGCCCCTGGCCCCATCGCGCACGGTCGATCCAGTAGGTGACATCGCGGTCGTCCGGCGGTCCGTAGACCCCGGCGTTGCCGACCACCGCGCCGTCGGCGAGGACGCTGCACATCACGACCGACGGGTCGGCCAGGATCCGCGCCCAGTGGGCGTCGAACGCGTGCCGGTCCGTGGGGTCCTCACTGGTGAACGCGGCGGCGTGGACCGCCACCGGGTCGGACATCCAGTCGAAGAACAGCGGCAGATCGCCGTCCCGCACCGGGCGCAGTGTGACCTCCACGGTCAGAGCCTCCGGGTCGCGAGGGTCAGCCGGTCGCGCGCGTCGAACAGTGAGTCCTTGACGGTCTGTTCGTGCGCGGGCGTGAGCCGGGCGACCGGCACCGAGCAGCTGATCGCGTCGCGCGCCGGGGTGCGGTACGGGATCGCGACGCCGAAGCAGCGCAGCCCCAGGGTGTTCTCCTCGCGGTCCACCGCGTATCCCTGCTCGCGGATCAGGTGCAGCTCCTCGATGAGCTTCTCCCGGTCGGTCAGGGTGTGCTCGGTCAGCGCGGGCAGCGTCTCGGGCATCATCTTGCGTACCTGCTCGTCGCTGTGGGTGGCCAGCAGGGCCTTGCCGAGCGAGGTGGAGTGCGCGGGCAGCCGGCGGCCGACCCGGGTGAAGGGGCGCAGATAGTGCTGGGACTGCCGGGTGGCGAGGTACACCACGTTCGTCCCGTCCAGGCGGGCCAGGTGGATGGTCTCGGTGGTGTCGTCGGAGAGCCGGTCCAGGGTGGGGCGGGAGGCCGCGACGACCTCGTCGCCGTCGATGTACGAGGTGCCGACCAGCAGCGCCCGTACGCCGATCCCGTAACGCGTCCCGGTCGCGTCCGTCTCCACCCAGCCCAGCTCGACCAGGGTCCGCAACAGCATGTAGAGGCTGGACTTGGGATATCCGACGGCCTCCTGCACCGCCGCGAGCGAGTGCATGCCGGGCCGCCCGGCGAAGTACTCCAGCAGCTCCACCGTCCGCACCGCGGACTTGACCTGTGCCCCACCAGACTCGGCAACCGACATCGCCCTACGCCCCTTCCAGCCCACTCTACGAAACCTGCCCACTTATGAACCCGCCCGCGCGCGGAACCCGCCCGCTTACGGAACCCACGACTTCTTGCCAACACCGAACGCCCGGAAATAGAGTCGCTTCATATTCACGATCAGGAACTTTGTTCAGAATACCGAACAACTTCCGATGTGTGGCAGTGGAGCGGAAGGAAAAAACGGTGGCAGCAGCACCAGTCTGGAGCGTCGACCCCCGCACCGGGAACCCGCGTGAGCAGGTTGCGGTGGAGGCTACAGCGGAGGAGGTCGACCGGGCGGTCCGGGCCGCCCACGCCGTCCGCGCCTCGCTCGCCGACCGCACCGTGCGCGCCGCGTTCCTGCGCACCGCGGCCGACCTGCTCGCCGAGGCAGGGGAGCACGTCATCGAGGCCGCCGACGCCGAGACCGCGCTCGGCCCGGCCCGGCTCACCGGTGAACTCGCGCGCACCGCAGCCCAGTTGAGGGCCTTCGCCGAGGTCGTGGACGAGGGTGCGTTCCTCGACATCCACATCGACCACGAGGACGCCACCCGCACCCCGCCCTGGCCCGACCTGCGCCGCTACAAGATCCCGCTCGGGGTCGTCGCCGTCTACGCGGCCAGCAATTTCCCGCTCGCGTTCTCCGTACCCGGCGGCGACACCGCCAGCGCGCTGGCGGCCGGCTGCCCGGTCGTCGTCAAGGCCCACCCCGACCACCCGGCGACCTCCGAACTCTGCGCCTCCGTGCTGCGCAGGGCCGCCGCCCAGGCAGGACTGCCCGAGGACGTCGTCACCGTCGTGCACGGCTTCGAAGCCGGCGTCGAACTGGTCAGGCACCCCCTCGTCAGCGCGGCCGGCTTCACCGGCTCGGTGCGCGGCGGCCGCGCCCTCTTCGACGCGGCGGCGGCCAGGCCCGCCCCCATCCCCTTCCACGGCGAGCTCGGCTCCCTCAACCCCGTCGTCGTCACCGAGGCGGCCGCCGCCGAGCGCGGCGAGCAGATCGGCACCGGGCTCGCGGGCTCGATGACCATGGGCGCGGGCCAGTTCTGCACCAAGCCCGGATTCGTCCTCGCCCCCGCGGGCGATACCGGCGACCGGCTCCTGAAGTCCCTCACCGAAGCCGTCAGCGACACCGAGGCGGGCGTCCTGCTCGACCACCGGATGCGCGACGCCTTCCTCGCCGGAGTGCGCGAGCGCGCCGGACTCCCGGACGTGCAGGCCCCGGTCACCCCGGGCGCGGGCGGCGAGCACACCGTCGCGGCCGGCTTCCTGACCGTACCGGCGGCACTGCTCACCGCCGAGGGCCCGCACGACGCCCTCCTGGAGGAGTGTTTCGGCCCGGTCACCGTGGTGGCCCGCTACACCTCCCAGGAAGAGGTCGCCGCGGTCCTGTCCCGGCTGCCCGGCAACCTCACCGCCACCCTCCAGATCGCCACGGAGGAGGCCGACGACGACGCCGCCGGACTCCTGGCCGCGCTCACCCCGCTGGCGGGCCGCGTCCTGGTCAACGGCTGGCCGACCGGCGTCGCCGTCGCGCCCGCCCAGCACCACGGCGGCCCCTACCCGGCCACCACCTCCACCTCCACCTCGGTCGGTGCCACCGCGATCGAGCGCTGGCTGCGCCCGGTCAGCTACCAGACCACCCCCGAGGCCCTGCTCCCGCCGGAGCTCCGCGAGGACAACCCGCTGGGCCTGCCCCGCCGGGTGGACGGGCGGCGCGCATGACCCTGCGACTCCCCGAACTCCCCTTCGGCCTCGAACCGTCCGGCCCCGCCACCGGGTGGAGCTACGAGGACGGCACCCTGACCGCTCGCGCGGGCGCCCGGCAGGACCGATTCGTCCCGCCGGCCGGCGATGCCACCGACCCCGCGAGCGACGCGCCCCGGCTCCTGGGCACCGCCCCGGAGGGCGACTTCCAGCTGATCGCCCGGGTACGGGTCGGCTTCGCCGCCCCCTTCGACGCGGGCGTCCTCTACCTCCACGTCGGCGACCGCGAGTGGGCCAAGCTCTGCCTGGAGCTCTCCCCGGACCGCCCCACCATCTGTACGGTCGTCACCCGCGGCCACTCCGACGACGTCAACTCCGCCGTCGTGGACGGCGACACCCACTGGCTGCGCCTGAGCCGTACCGGCAAGGCCTTCGCCTGCCACGCCTCCGCCGACGGCGAGAAGTGGACCTTCGTCCGCGTCTTCGCCCTGGGCACCCCGGAGCAGGCGGCCGCCGCGTCCATCGGCTTCCTGGTCCAGTCACCCACGGGCGACGGCTGCGAGGCCGCCTTCGACCGGATCACGTTCCGCCCGAGGGGGCTGGTGGACCTGCGCGACGGGAGCTGACCGGACCGCACGCCCCCGAGCGTGTTCGACGGGCAAGGTGCGGGATAGTCATGGATGCTACTTTTCGACGGTTTTTCGCGGTTTTTGTCGAAAGGTGACGAACGGTGACGTCTCTCTACGATGCGGACCTGACGGGCGACGAGACGATCGAGACCCCTTTCGGTGCGCTCACGCTCGAACACACCTTGCCCACCGATGAGACCTCCGAGCTGCTGTTCGATCAGATGGACGCGCAGCGCGCCGCCCAGGCGTACGTGTGGATGAAGACCGTCGCCCGGGACGGCTGGTTCGTCCACTTCCGCCTCTACGGTCCCACCCAGCCGTTCTTCGACCGGAGCTGGGCCCTGCCCGACTTCCGAGCCGTGTGACGGCCGGGGGTCCGGAGTCCGGTGAGGGCTGCGGGGCGGGTGCGCGCCGCGGGCGCAGGCTTCCGTCCGCTGAACGGAAATCACCTCCTCGACCCGGCAACCCCCCGCCCTCCGGCGACGACTACAGGGAGCCAGCGGCCGCCAAGCGAGCGCACCGCGCCGCGTACGAGCCGCTCGGCACAGCACCCTCCCCGCACGTCGTCGTACCGAAGGGACATCATGCGCACCCAACTCCGCACCCGCAGCCGTGGCCTCACGGCCCTCGCCGCCGGGACAGTCGCCGTCGTCGCCGTCGCCCTGCTCCCGGGCTCCGCCGGGGCCGCCGAAACCTCTCCCGTGGGCTACGGGGCCGGCACGACCGGCGGCGGCAGCACCGCCGCCGTGACCGTCACCAGCCTCGACGCGTTCAAGACGGCCGTCACCGGCACCGCCGCCAAGACCGTCAAGGTCAGCGGGATCATCTCGCTCAGCGGCCAGGTCGACATCGGGTCCAACACCACCGTCCTGGGCGTCGGTTCGTCCTCCGGGTTCACCGGTGGCGGGCTGCGGCTGAAGAACTCGACGAACATCGTGATCCGCAACCTCAACATCAGCAAGCCGGTCGCCCCCGCCGACGGGATCACCGTCCAGAAGTCCACCAAGGTGTGGATCGACCACAACACCTTCTCCGCCGACCGCGACCACGACAAGGACTACTACGACGGTCTGCTCGACATCACCCACGCCTCCGACCAGGTCACCGTCTCCTGGAACACCTTCAAGGACCACTACAAGGGCAGCCTGGTCGGCCACAGCGACAACAACGCGAGCGAGGACACCGGCCACCTCCATGTGACCTACCACCACAACTACTTCAACAACGTCAACTCCCGTATCCCCAGCCTCCGGTTCGGCACCGGCCACTTCTACGACAACTACGTCGTGGGCGCCTCGACGGCCGTGCACTCCCGGATGGGCGCGCAGATGCTGGTGGAGAACAACGTCTTCCGCAGTACCGGTGTAGCCATCACCACCATCCGGGACAGCGACGAGGACGGCTACGTCGTGGAACGCGGCAACGACCTCGGCGGCGCGGCCACCGAGATCTCGCAGGTCGGTACGTTGACCCGGGCGCCGTACTCGTACACCGCCGAACCTGCCTCGTCCGTGGTCTCCTCGGTGACCGGCGGAGCGGGCGCCGGGAAGATCTAGGGCCTCTCGTCCGGATCATGCCGGGCTCGCGGTGTCCGGTGCGCACATCTGCGGCGTTCCGTCGGTCGCCAATGCTCCTTTCCCAGGCTCTCGGCTTCGCTCGGGCAGGGGAGGCCCCATCCCGCTCCCTCGTCCGCCTCGCAGCTGCACGCACCGGACACCGCTCCCTGATCCGGCCTGATCCACCGAAAGACCCCAGTGCTGTGACTGCATACGTTCACCGTGCCCCCGCACCGCCCGGGGCGCGGCCCGCTGCCGGTCCGGCCGCAACCCGTCGCCGGTCCGGCGCGTCCCCTTCAGCATGATCCGAACAGCCACGCCCGCCGATCTCGACGACATAGTCCGCCTGCACACCGAAGCGCGTGCCACCTACTACCGAGGCCACCTCCCGGAGGAGGAGTACCTGGGCGCCGAGGAGGTCGGCCGCAGCCGGGGCGGCTGGGCGCGCGCCGTCGACCGGGAAGGCGCCACCGTGCTCTGCGCGGAGCGCGACGGCGTCCTCGCCGGCATCGCGGCCCACGCCGTCCGCGACGGCGTCATGCACCTGACCCAGCTCCACGTGGCACCGGACCGGTGGCGCCAGGGCGTCGGCACCGAGCTGCACGAGGCGTGCGTGGCGGCCTGGCAGCGCGACGGGGTGGCTGAGGCCCGGCTGGAGGTCTTCGTCCACAACACCCGCGCCCAGTCCTTCTACGTGGCCAGGGGCTGGGCCCCCGATCCGGATCATCCCCGCACGAGCGACCATCTGGTGCTGCGCCTGGCGGTGCCGGCCGGGGTACGCGCCTGAGCGGGGCGGGAACGAGCGGGCGGGAATGACCCGGGCCCGGACAGGTGTTCCCACAGGAGCGGAGGGTCCCTCCGCGCTGTTTTCGAGCAGCCCCCGAGAGCCCGGAGAGTTGAAGAGTCATGCGCGTCGAGATCTGGAGCGACATCGCCTGCCCGTGGTGCTACATCGGCAAGGCCCGTTTCGAGAAGGGCCTGGCCGGGTTCGCCCACCGTGACGAGGTCGAGGTGGTGCACCGCTCCTTCGAGCTCGACCCGGGGCGGGCCAAGGGCGACACCGTGCAGGTCCTCGACATGCTGGCGCGGAAGTACGGGCGCAGCCCCGAGGAGGCGCGGTCCATGGAGGCGAACGTCGCCGCCAACGCGCACTCCGAGGGGCTCGGCTACCGCACCGAGGGGCGGGACCACGGCAGCACCTTCGACATCCACCGGCTGCTGCACCTGGCCAAGGCCCGCGGGCGTCAGAACGAGCTGCTGGACCTCGCCTACCGGGCGAACTTCGCCGAGGAGCGGTCCGTCTTCGACGGCGAGGTGCTGGCCGAGCTCGCCGTGGAGGCCGGACTGGACGCCGACGAGGCGCGTGCCGTGCTCGCCGACCCCGAGGCGTACGCGGACGAGGTGCGGGCCGACGAGCGGGAGGCGTCCGAGCTGGGCGCCAACGGGGTGCCGTTCTTCGTGCTGGACCGGCGGTACGGGATCTCCGGCGGCCAGCCCGCCGAGGTCTTCGCCCAGGCGCTGGAGCAGGCGTGGCAGGACCGCCCGCTGACGGCGATCGGCGGGGACGCCGCGGCCTGTGACGCCGACGGCGCGTGCGAGGTTCCGGCTGCGGGCGGCAACGGCTGACCGCAGCCCGCCTGTCCGCATAAGCATCGCTTGGGGATGCCCCTTGACTATTGGTGATTGACTATGGGTTGAGGGGCCTCCAGGCTGGGCGGATGATGATCTCTTCGCTCAGCCGTGCGGTCGACGCCGAGTTCGCGCCGGAGACCGCCTACCTCAACACCTCAAGCTGCGGGCTGCTGCCCCGCCGGACCGTGGCCGCGGTGAAGGCCCTCGCCGAGGAGAACGCCACCGGCCGCCGGGACGGGGCCGGCGACTTCGGGGCCGCCGACGCCGCGCGGGAGGGCTTCGCGCGGATCGCCGGTGTCGGGGCCGGCCGGGTCGCGGTCGGCAGCTCGGTCTCCGTCCACGTCGGGCTGATCGCCTGCTCGCTCCCGGCGGGGGCCGAAGTGCTCGCGCCGGAGGGGGAGTTCAGCTCCGTCGTCAGTCCGTTCGCGGTCCGCGGCGACCTCCGGATGCGGTACGTCCCGCTGGCGGGGCTGGCCGAAGCGGTGCGTCCGGAGACCGCGCTCGTTGCCTTCTCCGCCGTGCAGTCCGCCGACGGCCGCACCGCGGACCTGGACGCGGTGCGGGAGGCGGCGGCCGTCCATGGCGCCCGTACGCTCCTTGACGCCACCCAGTCCGCCGGCTGGCTGCCGCTCGACGCCGGGGCGTACGACTACACGGTCGCGGGCGGCTACAAGTTCCTGCTCTGCCCGCGCGGCGCGTCGTTCCTCACCGTCACCGAGGAGGCGCAGGAGTCACTGCCGGCGGTCTTCGCGGGCTGGGTCAGCGCCGAGGACCGCTGGGGGAGCACCTACGGGCCGGTCGCCGAGCTCGCCCCCGACGCCCGCCGCTACGACGAGCCGCCCGCGTTCCTCTCGTACCACGGAGCCGAGCACTCCCTCGCGCTGCTGAACGAGATCGGCATCGACGCCGTCCACGACCACGCCACCGGCCTGGCGGCCCGCTTCCGGGCCGGTCTGGCGGGGGCGGGGCACGAGCCGGTGCCGGGGGACTCCGCCGTGGTCGCGGTGCCCGGACTCGGGGACCGCGCGGCGGAACTGATGCGGGCCGGCGTGATGGTCTCCAACCGGGCCGGCAACCTGCGCGCCGCCTTCCACCTGTACAACACGGCGGCCGACGTGGACCGCGCGCTGGACGTACTGACCGCCTGACCCCCGCGCTCCGCCCGCCCGCTACGACTGCGGGGCGTCGGCCGGCGGGGCTCCGTGCCACTTCCACGACGACACCCGTGCACGGCCCGGGAGTTCGGCGCGACCGGTGGACCACAGCAGTACGGTCCACCGGTCGCTGTCGTCCGGGGCGTCGGGGAAGAGCCGGGCCAGCACCCGGTCGCACAGCTCTGCGGGCGGCGTCCAGTCCAGGCCCAGGCCCTCGGCCAGGTCATGGGTGTGCACCAGGGTCTCCACGATGCCCATCGCGGCGAATCCCTCCGCGTCGGAGATCCCGAAGCCGTGGTACGAGCGGACGTCCGGCGCGGTCGTGGCGACCATCGCCGCGAGCATCGCCCCGCTCGCCTCCAGGACCTGCAGCAGACCGGCGGTGCCGGCCGCCGGATCGGCGAAGATCGCGTTGGACGGCCCGCCCTCGCGCCGCGGGCTCCAGTGGAACGGCACCTCCCCGTCCAACGGCGGTGACTGCGGTCCCAGTTGGGCCGCGTACGCGAACAGGTCGTCGCTCAGGTGCTCCACGGTCTCCCAGCAGGTCCAGCTCAGCGTCCCGGCCGGGGAGTGCCAGTTGTCCGCCGGGGCCTCCCTGAGCGCGGCGACCGCGAGCCGGACCGACGAGGTCACGTCGGCCGCGGTGACCGGGAGCCGCGTCCCGGTCAGCTCCGCCCGCTCGCGCGCACTGCACTCCACGCAGAACTCGTTGCCCTCCGGATCGGCCAGGGTCGCCCAGCCGCGCCCGTTCGGCTTGCGGTGATCGCCGACGAGGGTGGCGCCGAGGGCGAGCAGCCGCTCGACCTCCTCGTCCCGGGTGCGGTCGTCCGGCTGGATGTCGAAGTGGACGCGGTTCTTGGTGCTCTTGGGCTCGGGCACGGTGATGAACAGCAGCGCGGTGTCCGCGGTTTCGACGAGGGCCTCGGGGTCACCGGGGGAGTCCTCGTCGGATACGGGAGAGCCCAGCACCCCGGCCCAGAACGTGGCGAGCTCGTAGGCGTCGGCGCAGTCGACGGTGACGTGGTGCACGTGTGAAGTCATGGGCCACACTGTCGCCCGTGGCCGCCGGTCGGGTCCAGCGAGATACCCGGAGGCCCGGCCGGGCAAGCGATCACACGTTCCTGAGGGCTGTCCCGCTCCGGCGCGGATGCTCGCGGCAGCGGCGAAGGAGTGATCGCGCACGACGGCGGAGGGGGTGGGACGGCGCACCGTCCCACCCCCTCCGCCGTATCGCGGTCGGGCCCTACTTCACCGGCGTGAAGTCCCGCGCCCCGATGAACTCCGGGCGGCGGATCGGAGCCGCGAAGGGCTCCTCGGCCTTGTTCTCCACGCTGTTGAACACGATGAAGACGTTGCTGCGCGGGTACGGGGTGATGTTGTCGCCCGAACCGTGCATGGCGTTGCAGTCGAACCAGGTCGCCGAACCGGCCGGCCCCGTGAAGAGCTTGATGCCGTGCCGGTCGGCCATCTTCGTCAGCGCCTCGTCGGACGGGGTGCCCGCGTCCTGCATCTGCAGCGACTTCTTGTAGTTGTCCTTCGGTGTCTCACCCGCGCACCCGAGGAACGACTTGTGCGAGCCGGGCATGATCATCAGCCCGCCGTTGGTGTCGTAGTTCTCGGTCAGCGCGATCGAGACGGACACCGCCCGCATGTTCGGCAGACCGTCCTCGGCGTGCCAGGTCTCGAAGTCCGAGTGCCAGTAGAACCCCGAGGCACCGAAGCCCGGCTTGACGTTGATCCGGGACTGGTGGACGTACACGTCCGAGCCGAGGATCTGCCGGGCCCGGCCGACCACGCGCTCGTCGCTGACCAGCCGGGCGAACACCTCGCTGAGCCGGTGGACCTCGAAGACCGACCGTACGTCCTGCGACTTCGGCTCGATGATCGAGCGTTCGTCGGCCCGGACCGCAGGATCGGCGATCAGCCGCTCCAGTTCGGCGTGGTAGCCGGCCACTTCGTCCGGTTCGATCAGCTGGCCGACGGTGAGGAAGCCGTCGCGCTCAAACCCCTGGAGGTCCTTCGCGGAGACCGGCCCCGGTGCGCCCGGCGCGGACCAGATGACCGGGTCCTGGCGGGGAGTGGTCATCTCGGCGGCGCCGCGCGATGGGTACAGGTCGGCGCGTACATCAGTGGTCATGATGGTTCAGCCCTCCTCGGTCAGCAGCGGGTAGACACCGTTCTCGTCGTGGTCCTCCCGTCCGGTGACGGGAGGATTGAAGACGCACACGCACCGGAAGTCCGTCTTGGGACGCAGGGTGTGGTGCTCGTGCCCGTTCAACAGGTACATCGTGCCCGGGGCGATCCAGTGCTTCTCACCGGTCTCGTCGTTGGTGAGTTCTGCCTCGCCCTCCGTGCAGAGCACGGCCTCGATGTGGTTGGCGTACCACATCGAGGTCTCCGTGCCCGCGTACAGCACGGTCTCGTGGAGCGAGAAGCCCACCTTCTCCTTGGCGAGCACGATGCGCTTGCTCTCCCAGGTGCCGGAGGCGGACTTCACGTGCCGGTCGGTGTTCTCGACGTCACTGAACGATCGGACAATCACGGTGGGTCGGTGCCTTTCTCTCTACGGTGTATCTCATCGGGGCCGCCCGGGGGCGGCCCCGGGCCGGAGGCGGTCGGGTGACCTGGGGCCGGGCACCCGACCGCCTCTCAGGCGGTCTCGCGGACGCAGCGGGCCAGCGTGCGCAGGCCCTCGTCCAGCTCCTCGGGGGTGATGGTCAGCGGCGGGAGCAGCTTGACGACCTCGCTCTGCGGGCCGGACGTCTCCAGCAGCAGCCCCAGCTCGAAGGCGCGGGCGCACACGGCCGACGCACGCGCCGGGTCATCGAACTCCAGACCCCACACGAGTCCGCGGCCGCGGAACCGCGCGCTGTCGTGCTCGCCGCAGATCGCCAGCAGGGTCTGTTCGACCTGCTGGCCGCGGGCCCGGGTCTGCTGCGCCATCTGGCCGTCGGCCCAGTAGGCGTCGAGCGTGGCGGCGGCGGTGACGAAGGCCGGGTTGTTGCCGCGGAAGGTGCCGTTGTGCTCGCCCGGCTCCCAGATGTCCAGCTCACCCTTGAAGAGGCAGAGTGACATGGGCATGCCGTAGCCGCTGATCGACTTCGACAGGGTCACGATGTCCGGGACGATGCCGGACTCCTCGAAGGAGAAGAAGTCGCCGGTACGGCCGCAGCCCATCTGGATGTCGTCGACGATCAGGAGCATGTCCTGGCGGTGGCACAGCTCCTGGAGCGCGCGGAGCCACTCGGCGCGGGCGACGTTGATGCCGCCCTCGCCCTGGACCGTCTCCACGATCACGGCGGCGGGCTTGTTGAGGCCGGATCCCTGGTCCTCCAGGAGGCGCTCGAACCAGAGGAAGTCGGGGATCTGACCGTCGAAGTAGTTGTCGAACGGCATCGGGGTGCCGTGCACCAGCGGGATGCCGGCGCCGGCCCGCTTGAAGGCGTTGCCGGTGACGGCCAGCGAGCCGAGCGACATGCCGTGGAAGGCGTTGGTGAACGACACCACGGACTCGCGGCCCTTGACCTTGCGGGCGAGCTTCAGCGCCGACTCGACGGCGTTGGTGCCCGTCGGGCCGGGGAACATCACCTTGTACGGCAGGTCGCGCGGCCGCAGGATGACGTTCTGGAAGGTCTCCAGGAAGGCCCGCTTGGCGGTGGTCGCCATGTCGAGGCCGTGGGTGATGCCGTCGCGCTCGATGTAGTCGATCAGCGCGCGTTTCAGCACCGGGTTGTTGTGGCCGTAGTTGAGTGATCCGGCTCCGGCGAAGAAGTCGAGGTACGAGTGGCCGTCCTCGTCCGTCAGGCGGGCGCCCTGCGCGCGGTCGAACACGGCGGGCCAGCCTCGGCAGTAGCTACGTACCTCGGACTCGAGGGTTTCGAAGACACTCAGGGCGGGCGGGGTGATGGTCACAGCGGGTCTCCTGCGTGAGGGGGGTGTGACGTGCGGCGGTGAAGGGGGGCGCGGCGGGCACCGGGGCCCGTCGGCGGAAGTGCTCGCTCAGGCGTGGAACGGGCCTATGCGGTAGAGCACTTCCGGCAGATGAGTGCCCTCCGGGAACAGGCCGCCGTCGAAGAGCACCTCGCGCTCCAGCGCCACGTCGTGGCGCTGGGCGTAGGACGTGAAAAGGCGGTCCGACGCGGTGTTGTCCGGTGTGATGGTCGTCTCGAGCGAGGCCAGGCCCTGGTGTGCGGCGACCCGTGAGGTCAGCTCGTCCAGCAGCTTCGCCGCCAGGCCCGTGCCGCGGTGGCCGTGGTCGACGGCCACCTGCCAGACGACGAGCGTCTCGGGGCGGTCTGGCCTGATGTACCCGGTCACGAAGGCGACCGGGCTGCCGGTCTCGTCGCGGGCGACCACGGAGGTCGCCGCGAAGTCACGGCACCACAGCAGGTAGCTGTACGAGGAGTTGAGGTCCAGGACCTTGGAGTCGCGGGCTATGCGCCAGATCGCGGCTCCGTCCTCCACTCGTGGGGTGTCGATGGTGATGAATTCGCTTCGGGCACGTGCAAAATCTGCTGGTGCGGCGGTCATGGATTTGAATTTACCCAGCAAATTTCGAAATTGCATCGAGGAAAAGGGTTGGGTGAAGACGCCTTCTGTGCTATCACGCGGGTGCGCGCTCCAGCGCGAAACGGTTGCGATTCCTTCCGAATTGACCCGGATTTATCGGGCAAAACGAACTCGGTGTGGAGTCGGTCACAACGTGATAACTCTATGGAGACGTAACCGAAATGAGTGACGGACCCTCGTGGAAACTGGGGCGTTTAGTCTTCGGAGAAGCGGGCAGAAGAATGCGGGGAGCTGTTCTCGACGAAACAACTCCCCGCATTCTTGAATTGCGCACGATTTATTCGCTGGGCCAGGTTTCCGAAACCGCCTTGCGGGCAGCTTCGAAATTGACCTGCCGGCCCGCATCGGCCAGCGCCGCCCCCAGAGCAGCGAGCGAGGAGAGCACCGCGCCCCGCGTCGCGTCCACCCCGTAGTGATTGACCCGGATCATCTCCCCGGCCAGCGCCCCGCCGCCCGCGATCAGCGGCAGCGAGGGGTCCTCGGACAGTGCCCGCGCCACCAGGCCCGCGGCGTCCACGCCCTGCGGAGCGCGCAGCGTGGTCGCCACCGGTGCGGCGTCCTTCGCCTCACGCACGTACGGGGCCAGCCCGCCGCCCAGCGCGAGCGCGCCGGCCCGGGTGGCCGCAGCCGCGGCGGCGTGCCGGGCCATGACGGCGTCCAGGCCCTCCGCCTCGATCCGCTCCGTGCAGGCCTCCAGGGCCAGCATCTCCAGCTGGGCCGGTGCATGCGGCAGCGCCTTGCGCCCACCGTCGATCCAGCGCTCCTTCCAGTCCAGCAGCGAGAGGTAGGAGCGGCGCGGGGCCTGCGGGTTGGCCGCCAGCCGCTCCCAGGCGCGGGCGCTCACCGACACCGCGGACACCCCGGCCGGGCCGCCCATCGCCTTCTGCGCGCCGATCACGCACAGGTCGACGCCCCACGCGTCCGGCAGCAGCGGCTCGGCGCCCACCGAGGCCACGGCGTCCAGCATGAACAGCGCCCCGTGCGCGCGCACGACCTCACCGATCTCCGCGACCGGGTTGGTGTTGCCGGTCGCCGCCTCCGCGTGCACCAGCGAGACGAAGTCGATCTCCGGGTTGGCGTCCAGCGCCTGCGCTACCTGTTCGGCGGTGACGGCGGTGTGGAAGGGCACCGCCAGGTCGACGACCTCGGTGCCGCAGTCGCGCAGCCAGTTGCCGAAGGTCTGCCCGTAGGGACCCGTCACCACGTTCAGGGCGGTCGACCCGGGCCGGGCGCCGCCCCGGATGCAGCCTTCGAGGGGGAGCAGGGCCTCGCCCTGCGTGATGACGACATCCTGCTCGGTGGCCAGCAGCCGGGCCACCCGCCGCTCGATCGACGCGAAATGCGCGGCGGTGAGCGGGCTGAGGTCGAGGAAGGGGTGCGTCACGGTGCTGCTCTCTTCGGGATCGGGACGGTGTACGGGCCTGCGGACCGGGCCCGCACCGAGCGTACCCAGCACCTCGCGGCCCGCCCGAGGGGTCCCTCGTACAGTGCTGTCCATGAGTGATCACCAGGCGCCGAGGGTGCTGCATGTGAAGGGGCGGGTGCTCGTCGGACCCGAAGAGGTCAGGGACGAACTCTGGGCGGTCGACGGGCGCGTCACATACGAGCGGCCCCCCGGCGCGGACGGGGCGACCGTCCTCACCGGCTGGACGCTGCCGGGGCTGGTCGACGCCCACTGCCACGTCGGGCTCGACCACCACGGGGCCGTCGACACGGCGACCACCGAGAAGCAGGCCGTCGACGACCGGGAGGCCGGCGCGCTGCTCCTGCGCGACGCGGGTTCGCCCGCCGACACCCGGTGGATCGACGACCGCGAGGACCTCCCGAAGATCATCCGGGCCGGCCGCCACATCGCCAGGACCCGGCGCTACACCAGGAACTACGCGTACGAGATCGAGCCGGACGAGCTTGTCGCGTACGTGGCGCAGGAGGCGCGCCGCGGCGACGGCTGGGTGAAGCTGGTCGGGGACTGGATCGACCGGGAGGTGGGCGACCTGACCGCCTGCTGGCCGCGCGAGGCGGTCGGGGCCGCCATCGAGGAGGCACACCGGCTGGGCGCCAGGGTCACCGCGCACTGCTTCGCGGAGGACTCGCTGCGCGATCTCGTCGAGGCCGGGATCGACTGCGTCGAGCACGCGACCGGGCTCACCGAGGAGACCGTCCCGCTCTTCGCCGAGCGCGGGGTGGCGATCGTCCCGACGCTGGTCAACATCGCCACCTTCCCCTCGCTGGCGCGCGGCGGCGACGCCAAGTACCCGCGCTGGTCGGCCCATATGCGCCGGCTGCACGAGCGGCGTTACGACACGGTGGGCGCCGCCTACGACGCCGGGGTCCCCGTCTTCGTGGGCACCGACGCGGGCGGGGTGCTGGCCCACGGGCTGGTGGCCGACGAGGTCGCGGAACTGGTGAAGGCGGGCATCCCGGCCCTGGAGGCGCTGTCCGCGGCGGCCTGGGGCGCCCGCGCGTGGCTCGGGCGGCCGGGGCTGGAGGAGGGGGCCCCGGCGGACCTGGTGGTGTACGACGAGGACCCGCGGGCGGACGTGCGCGTGCTGGCCGCGCCCCGCAGGGTCGTGCTGAACGGACGGGTGATCGGCTGACGGGTGCCCCGGGGCGGACCGGCCCCGGGGTGCGCCGTGTTGACCGGCAGTTACCGGAGCCCGGACCGTTCGTTGAACCACTTCTGCGTGCGCCCCGGTACCGCCGTCCCCGAGCCGCTCACACTCAGTGAAACGGGTGAACCCGAGGAACGCACGTGCCGGAATATTCGAATACAAGCACGGAAACCCCCCTTTGGGGTGAACTCACCTCAGGTATCCGCCAGTTCACCCTCCGTGCGTAAAGATTCACGGAGTCGAGGCCACCGGTGCCCGCGATGTCCCCCATTGGACGGCGCCGGCGGCTCCAAGTCTCTTGTGGGGGTTCCACCATCTTGAACAGCAACACCTTCCGCCTCGCTGCCCTTGCGGTCGCCGCCGCTCCCGTCGCGCTGCTGGTCGCCGTCCCGGCCCAGGCCGCCACCGCGACCACCGCCGCGACCACCGGCGGCGGGAAGGCGAGCGCGGTAGTGCTCCGCACCGCACTCGACGTCTCGCTCCTGAACAAGACGATCGATGTCCCGCTCAGGACCACGCTCAACGAGGTACACGCCCCGGCCACCAAGAAGGAGACCGCGCTCAGCGTGCGGCTCGACGGCGTGGAGCACGGACAGCCGGTCAAGGTCCTGCGCGCGGATGTCGCGACGGCGAACGCGACCGTCGACAAGCACCGTGCCGAGGGCTACACGAACATCGCGAAGGCCCGGCTCCACCTGCCCGGACTGCCGTTGCTCTCGCTGATCGAGGTCGAGCAGATCACCACGAAGGCGGTCTGCGAGGTGGGCCACCGGCCGGTGGCCGAGGCGAACGTGCTGGGGCATGTGAAGGTGCTCGGCCGGCGCGTCACCCTCACCACCGGAGGCACCACCGAGATCAAGGTGCCCGGTGTCGGTGAGGTGGCGCTCGACCTGGCGAAGACGGACACCACCTCGCGCACCGCGGCGGCCACGGCGCTCCGGCTGAAGGTCTCGGTCAACCCGCTCAAGCTCAACGTCGCCGATGTGCAGGGCGAGGTCACGCTCGCCGAGGCCACCTGCGAGACCCCGAAGGCGCCCAAGCCGGGCGGCTCCACCGGCGGCTCTTCGGACGGCGGCTCCTCGAACGGTGGTTCGTCCGACGGTGGTTCGTCCGACGGTGGTTCCGACAACGGTGGTTCGTCCGACGGGGGCTCCAGCACCAACGGCTCCGGCAGCTCCGGCAGCTCCGGCACTTCGGGCAGCGGGGGCAGCTCGGGCAACGGGGGCAGCAGCAGTTCCACCTCCGGTCACTCCGGTGGTGACTCCGGCGGCGATGTGAAGACGCAGACCGGCACCGGCAACGCCCCCGCGGCCACCGACGCCGACCTCGCCGAGACGGGCTCCAGCTCCACCACGCCGTACATCGCCGGTGGCGCGGCCCTGCTGCTGGCAGCCGGCGCGGGCGCCATGGTCGTGGCCAGGCGGCGTTCGCAGAACTGACCTGCGGGGGAGTGAGTCAGGGCCCGAGGGGGCGGCCGGGGGGCCGTAGGTAAAGGGGGCGGGGAGCGGTGTTCCACGGACGGAGCACCGCTCCCCGCCCCTCGGCGCGACACCTGCCGGGCGGGGCCGTCACCTGCTGACGGCGGTCAGCGCCTGGAGCGCCTGGTCGAGCACCTGCAGAAACCGGTTGGTCGTCGTACGGTCGCGCACGGCCAGCCGCAGCCAGTCGGTACCGAGCCCCGGGAACGTGTCGCCGCGCCGGGCGGCGAAGCCCAGCATCCGCAGCCGCTCCCGTATCTCCGCAGCCCGTTCGAGCCGGATCAGGACGAAGGGCGCCTCGGCCGGCTCCACCACCCGGATCTCGGTGAACTCGCGCAGCCCGGCGACCAGATGACACCGGTCCACCGCGATGCGCTCCGCAGCGGCCGCCGCCTCGGCCAGCGCGCTCGGCTCCACGCACGCCTCGGCCGCCGCCAGAGCGGGCGAGGACACCGGCCACAGCGGCTGCGCCTGCGCCAGCCTGCGCACGGTCTCCGGCGCGGCCGTGACGTAGCCGATCCGCAGCCCGGCGAGCCCCCAGGTCTTGGTGAGGCTGCGCAGGACCACGAGCCCGGGGACGTCCGTACGGCCGCACAGCGCCTCGCGCTCACCGGGCACTGCGTCCATGAACGCCTCGTCGACCACGAGAGTGCGCCCCGGGCGGGCCAGCTTCTCCAGGACGGCGGAGGGGTGCAGCACGGATGTCGGGTTGGTCGGATTGCCGACCACCACCAGATCCGCGTCGTCCGGAACGGCGGCCGGATCCAGCCGGAAGCCGTCCTCGGCCCGCAGCAGCACCCGGCCCACCTCGTGCCCGGCCGCGCGCAGGGCGGCCTCGGGCTCGGTGAACTGGGGATGGACCACCACCGGCCGCCGGGCCGGCAGCGCGCGTGCGATCAGCACGAACGCCTCCGCCGCACCCGAGGTCAACAGGACCCGCTCGGGCGGCAGCCCGTGCCGTGCGGCGACCGCCGCGAGCGCGGGGCGTCCGTCCGGATAGGCGGAGAGTGCGCCCAGCGACGCGGCTATCCGCTCCTTCAGCCAGGCCGGTGGGGTGCCGGCCCGTACGTTGACGGCGAGATCGGTCAGATCCCGGCCCCGTCCCCGTACCTCCGCGTCACCGTGATGCCGCAGATCGTGGGCGCCCGCGCCGGTCGCGTCGGGGCTCTCAGTGGGAGTGTGCATGACCGCCATGGTGGGGGTGGGGGTGGGGGGAATGGCCGTCGTCGTCAGGGTGGGAGTACGGAAGAACGACTATGCGCCCCCCGGCAGGCTTCACGCAACGGTCCGGACCCGACGGCGCGAGGTGCGTGACCGGCGGCAGGAGCGCCGTCGCCGCCCCCGCGACGGCGGGGTGCCCGCGCGGAGCCCGGCGGACGACGGCGCAGGTGACCATCGCCGCGCGCCCCTCCGGGCGCGACTTCCGCTTCGGCACGAGGAGTTCACCGCCCTCGGCGAGCGCGGCGGCCTCCGCCACCGAGGGCGTGCCGACGGCTGCCAGCGGTGCGCCGGACGGATGCGGAACCCCGACACGGGCCAGCACCTCGGCGGCGTACGCCCGCAGCGGCACACCGAGCTCGGCGGCGGCGGCCACGATCCCCGGCTCCCCGGCCCTGGCGTCGACGGTCACCAACTCCGCGACGCTCAGCGGCGAGAGCCCCGCCCCGGCCAGGGTCTCCCGGATCAGCCCGACCACCTCGTCCCGAGGCGCGCCCCTGGACGCGCCGACGCCGACGATGAGCGAGGCGGGCTCCGGCCCGTACGTCGGCGGACCGGGAAGCGGACCGGGAAGGCGACCGCGGGCACTCTCGGTCATGGGACGGTCCTTCCGGCAGGAGTGGTGGTGGCGTCCTGAGATGCGCGCACCGGGGTCGATCGGCTAGCAAGAGCCCATGGCGGTGTTCGTCGCGCTCGGCGCGTTCCTGATGACCCTGGCCGGTGGCTGGGTCGCCCAGCGCGTCACCGACCGCCGCCACCTCGTACTCGGCTTCGCCGGCGGACTGATGCTCGGCGTGGTCGGCCTGGACCTGCTGCCGGAGGCGATCGAGGCCGCCGGCGGCCTGGTCTTCGGGGTACCGGCGGCCCTGCTGCTGTTCGTCGGGGGCTTCCTGGTCGCCCACCTGGTGGAGCGGCTGCTCGCGGTGCGCCAGGCCGCGCACGGGGCGGGCGAGGAACGGGTGCCCCAGGTCGGGCTGACGGCGGCGGCGGCGATGGTCGGCCACAGCCTGATGGACGGCGTGGCGCTCGGCGCGGCCTTCCAGGTCGGCGGCGGCATGGGCGCGGCCGTCGCACTCGCCGTCATCACCCACGACTTCGCGGACGGCTTCAACACCTACACGATCACCAGCCTGTACGGGAACGCGCGCCGCAAGGCCCTCACGATGCTCTACGCGGACGCGGCTGCGCCCGTCATCGGTGCGGCGACGACGCTGCTGTTCACCCTTCCGGCGGAACTCCTCGGCTGCTATCTCGGTTTCTTCGGCGGAGCGCTGCTCTACCTCGCCGCCGCCGAGATCCTGCCCGAGGCGCACCACGACCACCCGGCCCGTTCCACCCTGCTCTGGACGATCGCCGGAGTGGGCTTCATCTGGCTGGTCGTGGGCATCGCGGACTGAGCTGCTCACCGCGCCGCGCCCGGTGCGCCGTCGCCCGGCGCGAGTTCCGCCGGGACCTCCCGGCACCGCTGGACGAACCGGAGGGCCGTACCGGGCGCCGAGGCCCAGTGGGTGTGCAGGTAGCTCGCGTGCACGCCCCGGTGCACGTACCCCTCCACGCGCTTCTCCGGCCGGTGCATGCCCCACGCCGGCCGGTCCCCGGCGCCCGGCTCCAGCACGGTGCGGTGGAACTCGTGCCCGCGCATCCGGGTGCCGGCGGCCGCGAGCGCGCTGTCGGACAGTGCCACGGCCTCCCGGTAGCCGAGCGTCAGCCGCTGGGACATCCGCCCCTCGGCGTCCAGCACCCCGCACATCGGCAGCCCGTCGAGCGACCGCGCCAGGTAGAGCAGCCCCGCACACTCGGCGGCCACCGGAGCCCCGGACGCCGCCAGCTCCGCGACGGCCTTGCGCAACGGCTCGTTGGCCGACAGACCGGGCCCGTACACCTCGGGGAAACCGCCCCCGATGACCAGCCCCGAAGTCCCTTCGGGCAGTGCCTCGTCCCGCAGCGGATCGAACGGCACCACCTCGGCCCCGGCGGCGGTCAGCAGCTCACTGTGCTCGGCGTAGGAGAAGGTGAACGCGGCCCCGGAGGCAACGGCGACACGCGCCCCGGCCCCACGCGGCCCCTCCGGCGGGCTGCTCAGCCCTGCCGGCGTCTGGGGAGCCGGGTCCGGGGCGGCGCTCCGGTCAGAGCCGCCCGCCGCGTCCACCGCCCCCGCCGCGTCCCACACCTCACCCGTCACCGGCGGCGCCGACCGCGCCAGGGCCATCAGCCCGTCCAGGTCGCACCCGGCCAGCACCTGCCCCGCCATCGCCGCGACAGCGGCCACCGCGTCGCCCCGCCGCTCCGCCACCGGCACCAGGCCGAGGTGCCGCGACGGCACCGCCAGTTGCCCGGCCCGCCGCAGCGCCCCCAGCACCGGCACCCCGGACTCCTCCAGGGCCTCGCGCAGCAGCGCCTCGTGCCGGTCCGAGCCGACCTTGTTCAGGATCACCCCGCCGATCCGCACATGCGGGTCCCACGAGGCGAAACCGTGCACCAGCGCCGCCACCGACCGGGACTGCGACGACGCGTCCACGACCAGCACCACCGGCGCTCGCAGCAGCTTCGCGACATGCGCGGTGGACGCCAGCTCGCCGAGCCCCGAGGCTCCGTCGTACAGCCCCATCACGCCCTCGACGACCGCCAGGTCACAGCCCAGTGCCCCGTGCGCGAACAGCGGGGCGATCAGCTGCGGCCCGCACATGTACGCGTCGAGATTGCGCCCCGGCCGCCCCGTGGCGAGGGTGTGGTAGCCCGGGTCGATGTAGTCGGGCCCCACCTTGTGCCCGGACACGGCGAGTCCGCGCCCGGCGAAGGCGGCCATCAGACCCGTCGCGACGGTGGTCTTGCCGCTGCCGGACGACGGCGCGGCTATGACCAGGCGCGGAATCGTCACCACTCGATGCCCCTCTGGCCCTTCTGCCCGGCGTCCATCGGGTGCTTGACCTTCGACATGTCGGTCACCAGGTCCGCCGCGTCCAGCAGCGCGGCGGGCGCATTGCGCCCGGTGATCACGACGTGCTGCGAGCCGGGCCGCTCGCGCAGCACCTGGACCACCTCGTCGGTGTCGACCCAGCCCCAGTGCATCGGGTAGGCGAACTCGTCGAGCACGTAGAGCCGGTGCGTCTCGGCGGCGAGGTCGCGCTTGACCTGCTCCCAGCCCTCGCGGGCCGCCGCCTCGTTGTCCAGCTGCTGGTCGCGCTGGACCCAGGACCAGCCCTCGCCCATCTTGTGCCAGACGACGGGCCCGCCCTCGCCGCTCGCGCCGAGCACCTTCAGCGCGTTCTCCTCACCGACCTTCCACTTCGCGGACTTCACGAACTGGAAGACGCCGACCGGCCACCCCTGATTCCAGGCGCGCAGCGCCAGCCCGAAGGCCGCCGTCGACTTCCCCTTGCCGATGCCGGTGTGCACCATCAGCAGCGGCCGGTTGCGGCGCTGCCGGGTGGTGAGTCCGTCGTCCGGCACACTTACCGGCTGTCCCTGCGGCACTATGCGGCCCTCCTGTTGTCACCCTGAACGTCCTTGACCAGCCCGGCGATCGAGTCGGCCCGCAGCTCGTCGAGCGTGACGGCGGTGCCGCCCAGCTCGGCCGCGAGACCCGCCGCGAGGCCGAGCCGCACCGGCCCCGCCTCGCAGTCCACGACCACGGACGCGATGCCCTCAGCCTCGTGCAGCCGGGCCGCCCGCGCGGCCAGGGCCACCGGCTCCGGCCCGCCGGTCGCGCGCCCGTCGGTCACCACGACCAGCAGCGGCCGACGCGACGGATCGCGCAGCCGCTCCACCCGCAGCACGTCATGGGCCTTCAGCAGCCCGGCGGCCACCGGGGTGCGGCCACCGGTGGGCAGCGTCTCCAGCCGTGCGGCGGCCGCGTCCACCGAGGAGGTCGGCGGCAGCACCACGGCCGCCTCCTTGCCCCGGAAGGTGATCAGCCCGACCTTGTCCCGCCGCTGGTAGGCGTCCATCAGCAGGGAGAGGACCGCGCCCTTCACCGCAGTCATGCGCTGCCGGGCCGCCATCGAGCCCGACGCGTCCACCACGAACAGCACGAGATTGCCCTCGCGCCCCTCCCGGGTGGCCTGCCGCAGATCGTCCCGCCGCACCACCAGGCCCGGCCCCGAACGGCCCCGCGCCCGCTGGTGCGGGGCGGCGGCCTGCACGGTGGCGGCCAGGTGCAGCTTGGTGAGCGCGCCCTGCGGACGCCGTGCGCCGGTGGTACGCCCGTGTTCGGTACGCGCCCGGGAGCGCCGCCCCGCCGCGCCCTCGCCCAGGCCGGGCACGCTCAGCATCTTCGTCCGGAACGGCTCGCCGGCCCGCACGGGCTGCTGCTCGCCGCCCCCGGCGGGCTGCCCCTGTCCCGGCTCCCGCTCCTTGCCCTGTTCGGGCACGGACTGCTCGGGCCCCGCCCCCTCGGGCGTGTCGTCGGCGCCGCCCTCGGGCTGCGGCGGTGCGTCGGGTCCGTCGCCCTGCGGGGGCGGGGCGCCGCCACCGGGGCCGTCCGGGTCCGGATCCTCGTCCTCGCCGCGGTTCTGCTCCAGCGTGTCGTCGAGCTTGTCCTCGTCGAGCCCCGGCGCGTCGAACGGATTGCGCCGGCGCCTGTGGGGGAGCGCGAGCAGCGCGGCCTGCCGTACGTCCTCGGCCTGGACGTCGGTGCGCCCCGCCCAGGCGGCCAGTGCCGTGGCGGTCCTGGCCATGACGATGTCGGCCCGCATCCCGTCGACCTCGAAGGCCGCGCAGGTGGCCGCGATCTGCCGCAACGCCCCGTCACCGAGCCGCACTTGCGGCAGCAGTGCCCGCGCGGCCGTGATCCGGTCCCGCAGCGTCCCCTCCTCCTCGGCCCACCGGGCGGCGAAGGCGGCCGGGTCGTCGTCGTAGGCGAGCCGCCGGCGCACCACCTCGACCCGCAGGTCGGTCTCACGCGAGGCGGCGACCTCGACGGTCAGCCCGAACCGGTCCAGGAGCTGCGGCCTGAGCTCGCCCTCCTCCGGGTTCATCGTCCCGACGAGCAGGAAGCGCGCGGCATGCCGTACGGAGACGCCTTCGCGCTCCACGTACGAGGCGCCCATGGCGGCCGCGTCCAGCAGCAGGTCGACCAGGTGGTCGTGGAGGAGGTTGACCTCGTCCACGTACAGGATGCCGCGGTGGGCGTCCGCGAGGAGCCCCGGCTCGAAGGCCTTCACGCCCTCGGCCAGCGCCCGTTCGATGTCCAGGGCGCCGACGAGCCGGTCCTCGGACGCGCCGACGGGCAGCTCGACCGTCCGCGCCGCCCGCGACACGCCGGGCGCCGGCTCGTGCGGGCCGTCGGGACACGCCGGGTCGGGCGATGCCGGGTCGCAGGAGAAACGGCACCCCGGGACGACGGCCACCTCCGGCATCAGCGCGGCCAGCGCGCGCACGGCGGTGGACTTGGCGGTGCCCTTCTCGCCCCGCACCAGCACCCCGCCGACGGCCGGCGAGACGGCGTTGAGCAGCAGGCCGAGCCGGAGATCGTCCTGCCCGACGATGGCGGTGAAGGGGTACGGCGTACTCACAGGGCCTCCTTGGTGGCGGCGGATTCCAGCGGTTGCGACGGGCGTCCGGGCCCCGGTGGCGGCTGCGGGGCGGGGACCGGTGTGCGGGGCCCCGTCACGTCCGGGCTCCCGGGGGCCGGGGGCGCTCCCGGCGGGACGAAGGGGAGTCCGGCGGGTGCGCCCGACTCGATGAGCCGCCACAGCGCGTCGGTGTCGGCGTGTTCCTCGATGAGGTCACCGAGGCGGTCGAGCTGCTCCTCGCGCAGTGCGGCGAAGCAGGTGCCGGGGGCGGGGACGAAGCGGCGCCCCGCGGCCCGCGCGACCTCGGTCAGGAAGCGGCGGCGGAACGCGTCGCTCTCCAGCGAGCCGTGCCAGTGCGTGCCCCACACCGCGCCGGACCGGCAGCCGTCCAGGCGTCGGCCCCGCGCGTCGGTGAGGAACGGCTCGCCGCCCCGCACGTCCGCGACGCCGTGGTGGATCTCGTACCCCTCGACGGGGGCGCCGAGCGCCTCGCCGACCGGCCGGGCGAGGGTCTTCTCGCGTTCGAACCGCACGCGTACGGGGAGCAGGCCGAGCGCGTCGACCTGCCCGGCGCGCGACTCCACCTCGTCCTCGATGTGCTCGCCGAGGATCTGGTAGCCGCCGCAGATGCCGAGGACCGGGCGGCCCTCGGCGGCGCGCCGCAGCAGCGCGTCGGCAAGGCCGCGCTCGCGCAGCCAGGCCAGCGCCTTCACCGTGCCCCGGGTGCCGGGCACGATGACGAGATCGGCGTCGGACAGCTCCTCGGGCCGGTCCACGAACCGCACGACGACGCCGGGTTCGGCGGCCAGCGCGTCGACGTCGGTGAAGTTCGACATCAGGGGCACCGCGCACACGGCGACGCGCAGGACGTCCTCGCCGTGCGGAGGCGCGACGACGGACTCGCGCACGGTGCCGCGCAGCGAGACCCGCAGCCCGTCCTCCTCGTCGATGCCGAGGCCGTGGGCGAACGGCAGTACCCCGTACGTCGGCCGCCCGGTGAGACCGAGCAGCATGTCCAGGCCAGGCTCCAGCAGTGACACGTCACCCCGGAACTTGTTGACCAGGTAACCGGCGATCAGTTCCTGGTCCTCGGCGGCCAGCAGCGCCGTCGTACCGAAGAACGAGGCGAAGACCCCGCCCCGGTCGATGTCCCCGACGACCACCACCGGGAAGCGGGCCGCCCGTGCGATGCCCATGTTCACGATGTCGGTGCGCCGCAGGTTGATCTCGGCCGGACTGCCCGCCCCCTCGCAGATCACCGCGTCATATGTGGACCGGAGCTGCTCCAGGCAGTCCACGACGGTGGACAGCAACTGCTCCTGCCTGCCGCCGTGGTAGCCGCGGGCGCTCATCTCACCGACCGCGCGCCCCATCAGGACGACCTGGCTGGAGCGGTCGCTGCCCGGCTTGAGCAGTACCGGGTTCATCAGCGCGGTCGGCTCCACCCGGGCGGCCTGGGCCTGCATGGCCTGGGCCCGGCCGATCTCGGCGCCCTCGCGGGTGACGAAGGAGTTGAGGGACATGTTCTGCGCCTTGAACGGCGCGACCTTCACCCCCTGGCGCACCAGCCAGCGGCAGATGCCCGCCGTGACGACGCTCTTGCCCGCGTCCGATGTGGTCCCGGCGACCAGCAGTCCGCCGCTCATGTCGGTCTCCGTCCTGAGGTGCGCGCACTCGGGGCAGGCGTGCCCGGACCGCGCGTCGAGGTGATCCGCCGTGCCGCGGCGCCCGCGCCCAGCCGGGCCGCCACGCTCACACCGAGGGCCAGCACGCCGATCCGGCGCGAGAGCCGTACGGCGCGTTCGATGTCCTTCGTCCCCACCGCCCGGCCGGCAGCGCCGTTGAGTACGGGGCGGTGCTCGACCCGGCCGCCGTAGGCGAGGGTGCCGCCGAGCCGTACGCCCAGCGCGCCCGCGAACGAGGCCTCCACGGGGCCCGCGTTGGGGCTCGGATGCCGGTGGGCATCCGCCCGCCAGGCCCGCAGCGCACCCCGGGGCCGCCCCCCGGCGGCGACCGCGAGCAGCGCGGTCAGCCGGGCGCCGGGCCAGCCCACGAGGTCGTCGAGGCGGGCCGAGGCCCAGCCGTAACGCAGGTGGCGGGGCGACCTGTGCCCGACCATCGCGTCCAGGGTGTTGGCGGCCCGGAAGCCGACGAGCCCGGGGACCCCGCCCAGCGCGCCCCACACCAGGGCGCCGACCACGGCGTCGGAGGTGTTCTCGGCGACGGACTCCACCACGGCGCGGGCGATCTGCGGTCCGTCCAGGGACTGCGGATCGCGGCCGCACAGGTGGGGCAGCCGCTCGCGGGCCAGTTCGAGGTCGCCGGCGGCCAGCGCGCCGCCGATGGACCGGGCCTCGCGCCCCAGCGACGTACCGCCGACGACGGCCCAGGTGGCGGCGGCGGTCAGGGCCACGGACGCGGCGGGACGGCGGCGCAGCGCACGGGCGGCCAGTGCCGCGCCGCCGGCGGCGCCTCCGGCGCAGACCAGGGTGTGCAGCGCGCCCCACCCGCGGTGGTCGCGCCACAGACGGCGTTCGACGCCTGCCGCGGCCCGCCCGAAGGCGGCGACCGGATGCCCCCGGCGGGGGTCACCGAGCAGCAGGTCACCGATCAGACCGGCCGTGGCGCCGTACGCGAAGATGCGATCGGCACGCACGGATCAGCCGGCCGTCGCGCCTCGGACGCCCTTGGTGGGGGCAGTTGGCGGCGGGGGAGACACGGATACGGACGCACGGCGGCCGGGCATGGCGATATGTCCTCACTCAGGGTCCGCGCCCTGGTTCGACGTGATCGGCGACCAGAGTCTCCTGGCTCCCGGATCCGCAGTTCCCCCGGTCTTCCAGTCCACTCGGCGTGGACCGTGACTTCCGGTGGTGGGGGACTGCTCCCCGGTGACAGTGGCGGGACCGCGCCGGATTCGCACCGGCTTCCTCTGCTGTCGCCGTAATGGCTCCGGCAGTCCACCACGCTCCGCGAACGCCAGTCAACCTACCGTTGACCTGCGGCGGTGCAGTGTGCTGAGACCCACATCGGGCCGGCCGCACGCGAGGTGCGGCCGGCCCGATGCGGCGGATGGTTCAGGTGCGGTGGTTCAGGTGCGGTGGGTCATGGACTGCGGTTCAGGCGACGATCAGGTAGATGCCGTAGGCCACCGCCGCCGCGCACAGCCCGAAGCAGGCGTACGCGCCCGCGCGGGCCAGCATCAGGGACCCGCCGGCCTGCCCGCCCGGCGCGGCCGGTCCGGGCTGCCGGGAGAGGCCGACGATGCCCAGGGTGAAGAGGCCCACCAGGGCGACGGTGGCGACGAGAGAGACGCCGAAGACGGTGCCGAGGGCTGCCCAGTCGATGTTCATGGAGGATCTTCCTTACACCGTGGCAGGTCGTGCCGGGTCGGCGGCTACGGGTCCGGCCGGGGCCGGGATGGTGGTCTTGAGGTCCTGCTGGGCCTGGGCCGCGGTGGGCGGCGGGCTGACGGCCGCGATGGCGGTGGTGACGATCCCGGCGGGTTCGGCGTGCCCGCCGGCCGAGACGCCGTCCTGGCCGCCGGGCGCGACGTCGTCCTGGCCGACCGGCTTGCGGCGGGACAGGACCCAGATCGCTCCGGAGCCCGCGACCAGCAGCACGGCGACGAGCACGACGCCCCAGGTGCCCTGCTTGGTGAGGAACTCCGCCCCCGCGCCGACCAGGCCGGCGGCGGGCAGTGTCAGACCCCAGGCGACGAACATCCGGGTGGCGGTGGACCAGCGGACCACACCGCCCCGCCGGCCGAGGCCGGCGCCCATCACCGCCCCCGAGCAGGACTGGGTGGTGGAGAGGGAGAAGCCGAGGTGCGAGGAGGCCAGGATGACCGTGGCCGCACTGGTCTGGGCGGCGAAGCCCTGCGGCGGCTTGAGCTCGGTGAGGCCGCTGCCCATGGTGCGGATGATGCGCCAGCCGCCCAGGTAGGTGCCGAGCGCGATGGCCAGACCGGCGCTGACGATGACCCAGACCGGCGGGTTCGCACCGGGGGAGAGCACTCCGCCGGTGACCAGGGCCAGCGTGATGATGCCCATGGTCTTCTGCGCGTCATTGGTGCCGTGGGCGAGCGAGACCAGCCCGGCGGAGGCGATCTGCCCGGCCCGGTAGCCCTTGGCGGTCGCCTTCTCCTGGGCGTCGTTACGGATCTTCCCGCCGATCCGGTACGTCAGCCTGGTGGCCAGCAGTGCGGCCAGACCGGCGACGAACGGGGCGGCGACCGCGGGGAGCAGCACCTTGGTGACGACGGTGCCGCCGTCGACCGAGGACCAGCCCGCGGACATCACCGCGGCGCCGATCAGACCGCCGAAGAGGGCGTGCGAGGAGCTGGACGGCAGTCCGACCAGCCAGGTCAGCAGATTCCACAGGATGGCGCCGACGAGCGCCGCGAAGATGACCTCGGTTCTGAGGCCGTTCTCGTTGATGATCCCGCCGGAGATCGTCTTGGCGACCTCCACCGACAGGAACGCGCCGACCAGGTTGAGAACGGCGGACATCGCCACCGCTGTCTTGGGTTTGAGTGCGCCGGTCGAGATGGTGGTCGCCATCGCGTTGGCGGTGTCGTGGAAACCGTTCGTGAAATCGAACACTAGAGCTGTCACGATCACAATCGCGAGCAGCAGCGTGATGTGTTCCATTTACCCAGGCAATCGTTCGACGTCAGTGGCACGTGGAACGTAGGCAACCTGAGTGAACGGAAGATGAACTGAACGGGGCGTCGCGGTGACTCCAATCGGAGTGACGATGCCCCGTTTGGCCGTGCTCCGACAGGGCGGGGCGGGCGCCGGCCGGTGTGGGCCCGGAATCCGGGTCCGGCAGGCCTCCGGAAACGGGGCAGAAACATGGACCGCTCATCAGTGGAAAGGATCTTCGTATGAGCGATGGGCGGCAGGGTCCGGTCGAACAGGCCGTGGGCGCAGAACACACCGCAGGCACCGGACGGGCCGGGGACGCCCGGCCGTCCGGGGACATCGGGCGGGCCTGGGGCGCGGTCGTCGCCACCGCCCGCCGGACGGCGGCCGACGGACTGGTCGTCGGCACCTCGGGCAACGTGTCGGTGCGGGTGGGCGGCACCGTCCTGGTCACCCCGAGCGGCGTGCCGTACGACCGGCTCCGCCCCCAGGACGCGGTCGGCGTCGATCTGGAGGGCAACCAGATCCTCGGCGAGCTGGCCCCGACCAGCGAACTCCCGCTCCATCTCGCTCTCTACCGGAACACCACGGCGGCCGCCGTCGTGCACACCCACGCGGTGCACGCCACGGCCGTCTCCACGCTCGTCGCCGAGGTCCCGCCGATCCACTACGCGGCCGCGCTGCTGGGGGGTCCCGTCCGGGTCGCCCCATACGCCCGGTACGGCACCGACGAACTCGCCGCGAACATGCTGGCCGCCCTGCGGGACCGCACCGGCTGCCTGCTCGGCAACCACGGGACCGTCACCTACGGAGCCACCCTCGACGAGGCGTACGACCGCACCGCCCAGCTCGAATGGCTGTGCCGCCTCTGGCTCGCCGCGAGCGCCGTCCCCGGCCGCTCCCCGGCCCTGCTCACCCCGGACCAGCTGAGCGACGTCCGGGAGGCGCTGAAGGGCTACGGGCAGCCGGGCTGAGGCCGCCGGGGCGGGCGGCCGCCACCGGACGGCCCCCGCCCGCTGGCCGAGTGCGCGGGCGCCCAGGAGACTGAGGGCGTGCGCCCGGTTACAGCGACGGCAGCAGTCGTCACCTCCCTCATCGGCGCCGGTGCGGCAGCGGTCGCGGCCGGCCGGTACGCCGGCGACGCCGCCCTCGGGGCGCCGCCCGGCCGTCCGTTCCCCGCCGACCGCAGACTCACCGTGCACGCGACGGCGGCGGGACAGGTCACCCTGACCCGTTCCTTCGCCGCGCTGCGCCCCGGCACCTACGGGCTGGTCGGTGACGACGTCCACGCCGTCGTCGGCCCGGTCATCGACCGGGCCCACCAGGCCGCCGACACCGTCGTGCGCCGCCTGGAGCGCGTCAGCCACGGCACCCTGCGCCCCGGGGCCAAGGTCCGCCTCACACCCGAGGTCTACAGCGGCGACCCCACCGCGGCCCTCGGCCTCGAACACCGCGAGGTCGAGATCACCGGTGAACTCGGCGCCCTGCCCGCCTGGTTCGTGCCCGGCGCCCGCGACACCTGGGTCATCGCCGCGCACGGCATCGGCACCACCCGGGAACACCCCCTGAACCTGCTCCCCTTCCTGAACGGACAGCAGCTGCCGGTGCTCGACCTGGCCTACCGGGGCGACGCCGGAGCACCGCGCTCCCCGGACGGGCTCAGCCACCTCGGGGAGTCCGAATGGCGCGACCTGGACGCGGCCATCCGCTTCGCGGTCCGCTACGGCGCCGAGAAGGTCGTGCTGCACGGCTGGTCGACCGGCGCCTCGATGGCGCTCCACGCCTCCGCCAACTCCGCGCTCCGGGACCGGATCTGCGGCCTCGTCCTCGACTCCCCGGTCATGGACTGGGCCACCACCCTGCGCGCCCTGGCCGCCGCCCGGGGGGTGCCGTCCGCCCTGCTCCCGCTCGCCGTCCGGGCCGCACAGGGACAGACCGGGCTGAGCGGCGCCCGGCTCCTGGAAACCTCACTGCCCCGGACCCTGCACGTCCCCACCCTGATCTTCCACGGCCCCGACGACACCCTGGCACCCTGGCAGCCCTCCAGGGTGCTCGCCGCCCGGCGCCCCGACCTGGTCGCCCTGCACCCCGTGGCGCAGGCTCCGCATGCGGCGATGTGGAATGCCGACCCGGCCTACTACGAGGAGACGCTGCGACGCTTCCTCACGCCCCTGATGTGAGCTGATGTGCCGCTTCGGCCCGTTGGTACCGGACGGTGCGCACGCTTCGGGACACCGGTGATCCGGGTTCCGTTTGGGCTTTCGGGCTGTCAGAGGCAAGACTGCTCCCCGTGACGTCCCGTACCCCGCGCGACTCCAGGCTGCGACTTGTCCGCCCGCGACCCCTCGCCACCGCTCACAAGGCCGTGATCACCCGGCGCACCAGGCCGGCACCCCGCCCGCCCGAGGGCACCCCGCCCAGGGCGGAACTGGCCCGCCAGGCCAGGGCCGCGCTCGCCGACGCCGTGCGGATCGCCCGCTGGGCCGCCGGCGGCTCCCGTCCCGGCACCCCGCCGCTGGCCGCCACGGCCCTCGAACGGGCCTCCTCCGAGCTGCAGTTGTCCCCGGGCCAGGTGCGGTCCGGCTGGGACCGGGCCCGGCTGGCCGGCCTCGTCGAGCTGCACGGCGACACCGCACGGCCCGGCTGGCGGCTGCGCGCCTGGGACCGCGACGACTCCGCCGTGCTCCGCGGCTGGGTGGCGCTCTTCGACGCCTGGTCCCTCGTCCACCCCGCGCCGCGGGACATCGAGTCCACCGCGGTCGCGGAGGCCGTCGAGGCCGTGCCCCAGGTGCTCTCCCTCCTCCAGCTCTCGGCGGGTCCGGTCACCGTGCCCGCCCTGCTCGACCTGCTGGGCCAGCGCGTCGCCGAACTCCACGAGGAGCGCTGCGAGGTGCCGTACGGGCCGCAGCCGCTGCCCGTCCCCGCCGAGGCCGCGCCCCCCGCCCACCCGGAGGCGCTGGTCGCCCTCCTCCTCGACTGGGCCCTGGAGGGGCTGGCCGCCGTCGGGGCGCTCACCCTCGGCTCCGGGCACGCCACCCTCACCCCGCTCGGCAACTGGGCGGTCTGGGTCAAGCTGGAACAGATCTGCGTCGCCGCCCAGAGCCCGGCCGGGAACATCGAGCAGTCCGCCGCCGACATGCTGCTCGGCTGTGCCCGGCTCACCCCCGGACCGGCCCGTGCCGAGTACCGCGCCTGGCTGGCCGCCCGGCCCGTCGGCAGCGCCGTCGCCGAACTCCTCGCGGTGGCCCGCGGCGAGGACGCGCTGCTGCGCGGGCTCGCCTTCGAGGCGCTCCGGGTGGTCGGCGCACCCGCCGAGCCCGAGGTGCGCTCGGTGGTGGCCGACCCGTCGCTGCGCCCCTACGCGCTGCTGTGGCTCGCGGAGTACGACGGCGCCGACCCCGAGGACGCCCAGGACGTCCTCAGCCGCGAGGAGGCCACCTGGCTCTGGGTCGACACCGCGGCGGCCGTGGCCGACCACGGCGAGACCGCGCTGCTGGTCCGCCACCTCGACTCGGCCGTACAGGGCAGCGTCCCGGCCCTCCTCGACGAGGTACGGGCCGTCGGCCATCCGCGTACCGTCCAGGTCCTGGTGGCGCTGGCCGCGGCCCACCCCGACCCCGCGCTCGCCAAGGCGGTCCGCAAGGCGGCCTTCCAGGTGCACACCGGCGGCGCCTGAGCGAATGGTCCGGCCGGCCCGGGGGAGACCACCCCCGCCGGCCGGACCGCCCCGGACCGCCGGTGGCGCTCCGGGGCCCGGGTCAGCCCGGCGTCCCCGGGGAGTACGTACCGAAACTCCACACGTTGCCCTCCGCGTCCCGCGCCATGTAGTCCCGCGAGCCGTAGTCCTGGTCGGTGGGCGGCATCAGGATCTCCACCCCGTGCTCCACCGCCCGCGCGTGGTGCGCGTCGATGTCGTCGACCGTCACGTAGACACCGGCCGGCCCCGAACCCCGCATGGCCTTCGCGAAGACCCCCTCGCGCCCCTTGGAACCCAGCATCACCCTGCCGTTCCCGCAGGACAGCTCCGCATGCATCACGGTGCCGTCCTCGTCCTCGTACACCGCTTCCTCGGTGAAGCCGAGCGCCTCCGTCAGCATCTTGACCGCGGCCTTCGCGTCGTCGTAGAGCAACGTCGGAAAGACCGACGGAACACCTGTCGCCGAACCCGCCATCGTGCTCACCCCTTCTCGCCCGCTCAGGACCCCGCGCCTGGCTCGTGTGTGATCTGCGTCTCAGTTTTCCACCGGGCACTGACAACGCCCTCCCGTGCCGCCCGCGTCAGCGGAAGGTGTCGCAGCGGGCCGGGTCACCGCCGGTGAATCCGGTGGTGAACCACTGCTGCCGCTGCGCCGCCGAGCCGTGCGTCCAGGACTCCGGGGCGACCCGGCCCTGGAAGCGCTCCTGGATCCGGTCGTCCCCGACCGCCGCGGCCGCGTCGAGGCCGTCCCGGATGTCGGCTCGGGTCAGCTCGGTGACCAGCGGCCGGCCCGTGGGCCCGTCGGGCGTCGTCGTCGCGTGGTGCGCCCAGACCCCGGCGTAGCAGTCCGCCTGCAGCTCCACCCGCACCGCGTTGCTGTTCTCGCCGGTCCGCCCGTCCTGCGACCGGCCCAGCGTCCCCAGCTGGTTCTGCACGTGGTGCCCGTACTCGTGCGCGACGACGTACGCCTGGGCGAAGGGCCCGCCGCTCGACCCGAACGTGGTCCGCAGCTCGTCGAAGAAGCCCAGGTCGAGGTAGACCTGCCGGTCCCCGGGGCAGTAGAACGGCCCCACGGCCGAGGTCGCGGACCCGCAGGCGGTGCCGATCCGGTCGGTGAACAGCACCGTGCGTGCGTTGCCGTACGCCGCCCCGCGCCGGGCGAACTCCTGTTTCCAGTAGTCCTGGACGCTGTTGACCACCGCGACCGTCCGGCAGTCGTCCTTGGTGTTGGCGTCCCGGCCGGTCCGGCACGACTGCTCGACCTGGGCGGCCGACGACGCGGTCGCCGTCGTCCCCGAGTCGCCCGAGGAGAGGCCGAGCTCGTCGGGGCCCACGCCGAACAGCAGCCCCAGGATCAGCGCGATGACCGCCGCGATGCCGCCGCCCACGGTGGCCCGGCCGCCCGGGACGCGGCTCCCGCGCACATCCCGGACCTCGGACGTGTCCAGATCGGCGTCGTCGTCGAACTGCATGGCACCACCCTCCGCTCGGCGCGCGGCCGCGTACCGCCCTGCGCCGAGTATCAGATAGTTCACACCTCTATGCCCCTTATCTGCTACGGAGTGGAGCCGGTCGGCAGCACACGGCGAGACTTCGGCGGCCGGGGCGGGAGCAGGCGGAAAAGCGATTGGACACCGCCAGTAGACTGGTCCTCATGGCAACTCTCCTTGTGCGTATGCGTGAGTAGCGGCGTCCGAGTCGTGAATCGCTAGAGCCTGCTCGTCTGCATCAGGCCGGGCTCGCGTGCAAACGACAGGCCCCCTTCCGTACCTCCGCCGTCCATTCCGCCCTGGAGTTTTTCCCGTGATCACCGCCTCCGGCATCGAGCTGCGCGCCGGCGCCCGCATGCTTATCGAATCCGCCTCCTTCCGCATCGCCAAGGGCGACCGCGTCGGCCTCGTCGGCCGCAACGGGGCGGGCAAGACCACCCTCACCAAGTGCCTCGCGGGCGAGGGCACCCCCGCAGGCGGCACCATCACCCGCTCCGGCGAGGTCGGCTACCTCCCGCAGGACCCGCGCACCGGTGACCTCGACGTGCTCGCCCGCGACCGCATCCTCTCGGCCCGGGGGCTCGACGAGACGCTGCGCAAGATGCGCGAGAACGAGGAGCGGATGGCGAACGGCAAGGGCGCCACCCGCGAGAAGGCGATGAAGAAGTACGAGCGCCTGGAGACGGAGTTCCTCACCAAGGGCGGGTACGCCGCCGAGGCCGAGGCCGCCACCATCGCCGCGGCCCTCAGCCTGCCCGACCGGGTGCTCGGCCAGCCGCTCCACACGCTCTCCGGCGGTCAGCGCCGCCGCGTCGAGCTGGCCAGGATCCTCTTCTCGGACGCCGACACCCTGCTCCTGGACGAGCCCACCAACCACCTCGACGCCGACTCGATCGTCTGGCTGCGCGACTACCTCAGGAGCTACCGGGGCGGCTTCGTCGTGATCTCCCACGACGAGGAGCTGGTCGAGACCGTCGTCAACAAGGTCTTCTACCTCGACGCCAACCGGTCGCAGATCGACGTCTACAACATGGGCTGGAAGCTCTACAAGCAGCAGCGCGAGGCCGACGAGAGGCGTCGCAAGCGCGAGCGGCAGAACGCCGAGAAGAAGGCCGCGACGCTCAACGCCCAGGCCGACAAGATGCGCGCCAAGGCCACCAAGACCGTGGCCGCCCAGAACATGGCCAAGCGCGCCGACCGGCTGCTCTCCGGCCTGGATGCCGTACGCGTCTCGGACAAGGTCGCCAAGCTGCGCTTCCCCGACCCCTCCCCGTGCGGCAAGACCCCGCTGATGGCGGAGGGGCTCTCCAAGTCCTACGGGTCGCTGGAGATCTTCACCGATGTCGACCTCGCCATCGACAAGGGCTCCCGGGTCGTCATCCTCGGCCTCAACGGTGCGGGCAAGACCACCCTGCTCCGCCTCCTCGGCGGCGCGGAGAAGCCCGACACCGGCGACGTCATCGAGGGCCACGGGCTCAAGCTCGGCTACTACGCCCAGGAGCACGAGACCCTCGACCCGAACCGCACCGTCCTGGAGAACATGCGCTCTGCGGCCCCCGACCTCGACCTGGTCGCGGTCCGCAAGACGCTCGGCTCGTTCCTCTTCTCCGGTGACGACGTCGACAAGCCCGCCGGCGTGCTCTCCGGCGGCGAGAAGACCCGGCTCGCCCTGGCGACGCTGGTGGTCTCCTCCGCCAACGTGCTCCTGCTCGACGAGCCCACCAACAACCTCGACCCGGCCAGCCGCGAGGAGATCCTCGGCGCGCTGCGCACGTACAAGGGCGCCGTCGTCCTGGTCACGCACGACGAGGGCGCGGTCGAGGCGCTCCAGCCCGAGCGCATCATCCTGCTGCCCGACGGGGTCGAGGACCTGTGGGGTGCGGACTACCGGGACCTGGTCTCGCTGGCCTGACCCGGCGCGGCCGTCCATTGATCCACTCCCACTGGATCATTCGGCCTACGCGTGATCCATCATCTGCGTGAGTACGTCTCGTACCTCGGCGCGGCGCCCGGCAGATACCTGCCGGGCGCACCCATTTCCGGGCGGAAAACCCGCGCGGCCCTGACCTGGACGTTTTTCCCGGGGCGATCCCCGCAGGCCCCCCGTGGCCCGGCGGAATGCGAGATTCCGATCAGTCCGGCGCACTCCCGGGGCGTGAATCCGGTTGCACAGACCTTGCCGAATGGGTGGCCAGGAAGCGCGGGAGGGGTGATCATGAGAGTCCAGAGCGCACTTCCCACGAGGAGGCACGGGTGGCCGAGACTCTGAAGAAGGGCAGCCGGGTAACCGGCGCCGCGCGCGACAAGCTCGCGGCAGACCTGAAGAAGAAGTATGACTCCGGTGCGAGCATCCGGGCGCTGGCCGAGGAAACCGGCCGCTCCTACGGGTTCGTCCACCGGATGCTCAGTGAGTCCGGAGTGACGCTGCGGGGACGCGGCGGCGCGACACGAGGCAAGAAGGCCGCAGCGGCCTGACAGCCGTCGGCGGACCGGCGCGGATCGCCTGATCCGCTCCGGGGCCCACCGGTTCGGTGGTGGCCACCCGGTCGATCGTGCGGTCGATCGGGTGGTTACTGTTCAGTCACTTAGCTCTCTGCTGACTGCACTGACTGCACCCCGATCCGGAGGCGCTCCATGACCTCGCTCGACACTGTGCTCGACAAGGACGGCGTACGACTCACCGTCGACGACGCGGTTGCCACGGTGACCCTCACCAATCCGGCCAAGCGCAACGCTCAGTCCCCCGCTCTGTGGCGGGCGTTGACAGAGGCCGGACGGGCCCTGCCCGGCAGTGTGCGGGTCGTCGTGCTGCGCGGCGAAGGTGTGTCCTTCTCCGCCGGGCTCGACCGGCAGGCGTTCACCCCCGAGGGATTCGACGGCGAGCCGTCCTTCCTCGACATGGGGCGTGGCCCCGAGGCCGAGCTCGACGCGGTCATCGCCGAGTACCAGGACGCGTTCACCTGGTGGCGTCGCAACGACCTCGTGTCGATCGCGGCGGTCCAGGGGCACGCCATCGGTGCGGGCTTCCAGCTCGCCCTCGCCTGCGATCTGCGGATCGTCGCCGAGGACGTGCAGTTCGCCATGCGCGAGACCAGCCTCGGTCTGGTGCCCGACCTCACCGGCACGCACCCCCTGGTGCACCTGGTGGGGTACGCGCGCGCGCTCGAAATCTGCGCCACCGGACGCTTCGTGCACGCGGCGGAGGCCGAGCGCACCGGCCTGGCCAACCTCGTGGTGCCCGCCGGGGATCTCGACGGAGCCGCCTGTGATCTGGCCGGCGCCCTGCTGGCCGCCCCGCGCGACGCCCTCGTCGAGACCAAGGCGCTGCTGAGCGGCGCCCTCTCGCGGACGTACGAGGAGCAGCGCACCGCCGAACGGGCCGCGCAGGGCCGTCGGCTGCGCGATCTGGCCGGCAGCTCGGACTGACCCGTCACCCGGCCGGGGGCACGCCGCCTCCGGCCTTCGGGCCCCCCGGCGCACCCGGACCGGCCGGAGCGCCCGTCACCGCCGTGACCAGCACCGCGACCGGCGGATGCCCGTCCACCGCCTCCGTCACCGCCGCCCGCACCGCCAGCGCCACGTCGAGCGCGCGGTGTCCGTCGTCCGTGGCCAGCTCGACCCGGACGTGATCCGCACCCGTGTGCACCGCCGCGCCGAGCACCCGGGTCAGCGTGGAGACACCGGCCACCCCCGCGGCCGCCAGGCCCGCAGTCCCCTCGGGCTTCGCCGCGCGCACCCCGGCCGGCTCCGGCTCGGCCCGTTCAGGCTCGGTGTCCAGCAGCTCCGTCACCTGGAGGTCCACCTCGCCGACCACCAGCCCGAGCCGCCGCGAGGCCGCCGCCAGCAGTGCCGCGCGCAGTGCCGCCGCGGCGGCGGGCAGGGGCTGGTCGGCCGTCGCCGCCATGGTCGCCTCGATCCGCAGCGGGCCCGGCGGCAGCGCACTCGGCGGCGACGGCACCTGCGGAACGGGGGCCGCCCCCGGGTCGGCCACCGCGATCCTCAGCTCACCCAGCACCGGCCCCGGGCCGCGTACGGCCCGGCGGAGCACCGCTACCGCGGCCCGTTCCGAGATCCAGGCCCCGTCCGCCGGACCGCCCAGAGGGAGCAGTCGGCCCAGGCCGAGTCGTTGCCGAACCGCAGCCGTCCATCCATCGGCCCTGTTCGGGCTGTCAGCCGTCGTCATGGCCTCAGCCTGCCGCATCCACGGCGCGAGACGGGGCAAGCGCACTTAATGTGGGCAATGAAGTCCAATCCTGCCCCGAAGGGAAGAACGGCGATGACCGAGACCCCACAGCGGAACCGGCCCGAGAACCCCGACACGGACTCGGGCACGCCTCTGACCAAGCGTGGCGGGGGAGACCCCGCCACCCGCGGTCGCACCACGATCGCGGACGGTGTGGTCGAGAAGATCGCCGGAATGGCGGCACGCGACGTGGAGGGCGTGCACGCGATGGGCAGCGGCCTCTCCCGCACCTTCGGCGCGGTGCGCGACCGGGTGCCCGGCGGCGGCAAGTCCGTCACCCGGGGCGTGAAGGCCGAGGTCGGTGAGTCGCAGACCGCCCTCGACCTGGAGATCGTCGTCGACTACGGCGTGTCGATCGCCGATGTCGCCCGTGACGTACGCGAGAACGTCGTCGCGGCGGTGGAGCGGATGACGGGTCTCGAAGTCGTCGAGGTCAACATCGCGGTGAGCGATGTGAAGCTGCCCGACGAGGACGACGACGACGATCAGCCCGAGCCACGTCTCCAGTAGTCCTCCGGTCCGAGGTAGTTGAGGAGCGCACGATGAGCATGGCTGTGGTCGGCATGGTGGCGGGCATGGCGCTCGGATTCGCCGGATATTTCGGCGGGTTCGGTGCCTTCCTGCTGGTGGCCGCGTTGGGGGCGATCGGCTTCATCGCCGGTCGCTTCCTGGACGGTGACCTGGAGCCCGGCGACTTCTTCCGGAGTCGCGAACGCGGCGACCGACGGCGGTGACGGCCGTGTCGGGGGCGAGCGGCCCGGTCGCCGCCGCGGAACGGGGAGAGACCCGGATCGCCGACCGGGTGGTCGCGAAGATCGCCGCCCAGGCGGCGAAGGAGGCCGTCGACGAGCCGGCCGAGGAGGGCGCGTCGCCGCGCGCCACGGTCACGGTGCACCGTGACACGGCCCGGGTGCGGGTGAGCCTCGAGCTCGGGTATCCCAGCGACATCGGCCGTCAGTGCGGCGCGGTGCGTCAGCGGGTCGCGATGCGGGTAAAGGCGTTGGCGGGGATGGAGGTGCCCGAAGTGGCCGTACAGGTCGAGCGCCTGCACCCCACAGGAGCGAGCCTCGCGGCGCAGGGGAGGATCCGATGACCGAGCCCCAGAACCCGGAACACAGCACACAGCGCCTGCCCACGGTCGAGCCGGTGGAGCGCGGCGACGTACTCGAACTGGACCAGTCGGCGTCGTCCGCCGCCTACGACCCGGTCCCCGACAAGGAGCGGGGCGAGGGCGGCGGCGGGCGCTTCTGGTCGGCCCGCCGCGTTCCGGCGGGCATCCTCGCCCTGGTGGTACTCGGCGGCTCCGGGCTCCTGCTGTACGACGTGGCGGCGGTCCGGGCCGGGCACCCGGCGATGCAGTGGCGCCGCACGCTCGCCGACGAGCTGGCGCGGCGGCCGCTGGACGACGTCTGGGTGCTGACCGGTGCGGCGGTCGCGGCCGCGGCCGGCCTGTGGCTGCTCGTCCTCGCGCTCACGCCCGGACTCCGCGACCTGCTGCCGATGCGCCGCGACCGCCCGGATGTCCGGGCCGCGCTCGCCCGGACAGCGGCCGCGACGGTCCTGCGCGACCGGGCCGTCGAGGTGTCGGGCGTGCAGTCGGTCCGGGTCCGGATGGGCCGGAGGAAGGTGGGGGTGCGGGCCGTCTCGCACTTCCGTGAACTCGACGACGTACGGGCCGACCTGGACACCGCGCTCTCCACGGGGATCGGGGAACTCGGACTGTCCAGGCCGCCGCGCCTGTCCGTCCATGTCCGCCGTCCGGCGAAGAAGGGGTGAGCGGCATGATCGGGACCGTCAACCGGGTACTCCTCGGCCTCGCCGGACTGGTGCTGGTCTGTGTGGGCGGCGGAGTGCTGGCCGCCGCCACCGGGCTCTCCGTCCCGTCCTGGTGGCCCTGGTCCGGCAAGAACGACGTACTGCTCAGCGAGGCCGACCGGGAGCGCTGGCGCTCGGACGGCTGGTGGTGGCCGACGGTGATCGCGGTCCTCGCCGTCATCGTCGTGCTCGCCCTGTGGTGGCTGCTGGCCCAGCTGCGCCGGGCCCGGCTCTCCGAAGTGCTGGTGGACAGCGGCGACGGCGAGGGCGCCCTGCTGCGCGGGCGGGCCCTGGAAGGTGTGCTCGCCGCGGAGGCGGGCGGCCTGGACGGTGTGGCCCGCGCCCAGGTCGTACTGACCGGGAAGCGCAGCGCACCGCAGGCCAGGATCCGGCTGCTGATGGAGCCGCACGCGGCGCCGGACGAGGCGCTGGGCCGGCTGTCCGACGAGGCGCTGGCCCATGCCAGGGACTCCGCGGGGCTGGCCCGGCTCCCCGCCGAGGTGCGGCTGCGGGCGGTCAAGCACCGCGCGGCGCGGGTGAGCTGACGGGCGGCAGGAAGCAGGAACCCGAGGGCGGGCCGGAGACGAGGTCTCCGGCCCGCCCTGCGCGTGTCCGCGCCGTGTCTGCCACCCGTCCGGCCGTACGGGTCAGAAACCGTGCCGGGAGCCGCCGTCGACCGGGACCATGATGCCGGTCAGATACGAGGCGGCGGGCGAGAGCAGGAAGGCCGCCGTCCGGCCGAACTCCTGCGGGGTGCCGTAGCGGCGCAGCGGGATGTTGGCCTCGTTGGCCGTGCGCGAGGCCTCGGCGTTGCCCGAGAGCGCGTCCAGTTCACGGACCCGGTCCGTGTCGATCCGGGCCGGCAGCACGCCCACGACC
Source organism: Streptomyces sp. 840.1 (assembly GCF_003751445.1). Classification (NCBI taxonomy): domain Bacteria; kingdom Bacillati; phylum Actinomycetota; class Actinomycetes; order Kitasatosporales; family Streptomycetaceae; genus Streptomyces; species Streptomyces sp. 840.1. The sequence continues at coordinate 4,897,668 of NZ_RJUU01000001.1, forward strand.
CGGATGCCGCGCGGGCCCAGCTCGTTGGCCAGCGACTTGGCGAACCCGGCGAGGCCGGGGCGCAGGCCGTTGGAGATGGTCAGCCCGCCGATCGGCTCGTGGACGGAGCCGGAGAGCACGAAGCCGATGACCCCGCCGTCGCCCAGCGCCGCGGCGGCCGCACGGGCGAGGCGCACCGCGCCGAGGAAGACCGACTCGAAGGCCGACTGCCACTGCTCGTCGGTGTTGTCCGCTGCCGAGCCGGGCGCCGGACCGCCGACGCTGATGAGGATGCCGTCGAGCCGGCCGAACCCCTCCTGCGCGGCGTCCACCAGCCGCTGCGCCACGGACGGGTCCGCGTTGTCGGCGGCGAGCCCGACGGCGTCCGGGCCCAGGTCGTCGGCGGCGGCCCGGACGCTCGATTCGTCCCGGCCGGTGATGATGACCTTCGCGCCGTCGTCCACCAGCGCCTGCGCCGTGGCGTTGCCGAGCCCCCGGGTCGCCCCGGTGACGATGTACACACGGTCCTTCAGTCCAAGATCCATGGCTCTATCCTGCCGCCTCGCCCGCGGCCGTGTCCTCGGGGGGCAGCCCCTCGGCCAGCGCGACGGCCGTCCCCACCAGGCCGATGTGGCTGAAGGCCTGCGGGAAGTTGCCGAGCTGGCGCATGGCGGCGGTGTCGTACTCCTCGGCGAGCAGCCCCACGTCGTTGCGGAGCGTCAGCAGATGCTCGAAGAGTTCGGTGGCCTCCTCGGTGCGCCCCGTCATCCGCAGCGCGTCCGCCAGCCAGAACGAGCAGGCCAGGAAGGCGCCCTCGCCGCCCGGCAGGCCGTCGATCGAGGCGCCGTCGGTGCTGTAGCGGCGCACCAGCCCGTCGCTGCCCAGCTCGGCGCGGACCGCGTCCACCGTGCCGACGAGCCGAGGGTCGTCGGGCGGCAGGAAGCCGGTCCTGGCGATCAGCAGGGTCGAGGCGTCCAGGTCCCGCGATCCGTAGGACTGGGTGAAGGTGTTGCGCACCGGGTCGTACCCCTTCTCGCAGACCTCCCGGTGCACGGCGTCCCGCATCGCTCGCCAGCGGTCGGCGTCGCCGGTCAGCGACGGGTCTTCCTCCAGGCTGCGCACGGCCCGGTCGGCCGCCACCCAGGCCATCACCTTGGAGTGCACGAAGTGGCGGCGCTGGCCGCGGATCTCCCACAGACCCTCGTCCGGCTCGCGCCAGGTGGACTCCAGGAAGCCGAGCAGGCTGAGCTGGAGGTTCCAGGCGTGCGGCTTGTCGCCCAGTCCCGCGTCCCGGGCCAGCCGGAGCGAGTCGATGACCTCCCCGTACACGTCGAGCTGGCGCTGGCGCACCGCGGCGTTGCCGATCCGGACCGGGGCGGAGTTCTCGTAGCCGCGCAGCCACGGCAGCTCCGACTCGGGCAGTCTGCGCTCGCCCGCGAGCCCGTACATGATCTGCAGGTCGGCGGGGTCCCCGGCGACGGCGCGCAGCAGCCAGTCCCGCCAGGCGCCCGCCTCTTCCAGATAGCCGGCCGAGATCAGGGCGCCGAGGGTGAGCGTGGAGTCCCGCAGCCAGCAGAAGCGGTAGTCCCAGTTCCGTACGCCGCCGATCTCCTCGGGCAGCGAGGTGGTGGGAGCCGCCACGATGCCGCCGGTCGGGCCGAAGGTGAGCGCCTTCAGGGTGATCAGGGAGCGGATCACGGCCTCCCGGTAGGGCCCCTGGTACTTGCAGCGCGCCGACCAGGTGGCCCAGTCGGTCAGGGTGTTGTCCAGAGCCTCGAACGGATCGACCAGATCGGGGCGGGGCGAGTGCGAGGGATGCCAGGTCAGCACGAACGCCACCCGCTCCCCGGCGGAGACGCTGAAGGAGGAGCAGGTGGAGAACTGCTGGCCCCAGGTCTTGACCGGCGGCTCGCTGCGCAGCCAGGCGGAGTCGGGCCCGGCGACCGCCACCCGGTGGCCCTGCGAGCGGCGCACCCAGGGCACCACCGAGCCGAAGTCGAAGCGCAGCCGGAGCACCGAGGTCATGTCGACGGTGCCGCTGACCCCCTCGACGATCCGCATCACATCGGGTGACTCGTCGCGCTGCGGCATGAAGTCGATGACCTTGACCGTGCCGGTGCGGGTCTCCCAGAACGTCTCCAGTACGAGGGAGTCACCGGCGTAGGCCCGCCGGGTACAGGTGTCCGCTCCCTGCGGCGCGATGCGCCAGTGGCCGTTGTCCTCGTCACCGAGCAGGGCCGCGAAGCAGGCGCCCGAGTCGAAGCGGGGCAGGCAGAGCCAGTCGACAGAACCGTTCTTTCCGACCAGGGCGGCTGTCTGGAGATCGCCGATGAGGGCGTAGTCCTCGATGAGTGGTGTCACGTTCTGGCGTGTTCCCGAACATGGCCCCGGCTAAGCAGCCGTTGTGCGACGTGAGGCGGGAGTCACCCCGCCGGACGACGGCCCCGGTACGGGCCGACACCGGCCGACACCTCGTCAGGCCTTCGCGGGCTCGGGCTTCCCGGGCTCCGCCGCGGTGTCCTGCGCTTCGGCCGCCTCGGCGGCGGCCGCCACCAGGTCGCGCTTCTCGCGGCGGGCCAGCACCACGTAGCCGACCGGCACCCCGCCGGCGAAGAGCCACCACTGGACGGCGTAGGCCATGTGCGGGCCGATGGAGCTGTCGTCGGGGGCCTCGATCAGCTCCGGCCTGTCGCCGGAGGGCACCGGTCCGGTCTGCTCCAGGTAGCCGCCGAGCACCGGCCGGGAGAGCAGCTTGGCCTGCTGGGCGCTGTTGATCAGCATCACCTGGCGGTCCGGCAGGTCGGAGAGGTCCTTGATGCCGCTGGCGCCGGTCGTCTCGTCGGCCTTGAGCCGGCCGGTGACCGTCACCTCGCCCTTGGGGGCGTCCGGTACGTCGGGGAAGGCGTGCTGGTCGTCGGCGGTGGGGATCCAGCCCCGGTTGATCATGACGGTGCCGCCGCCCTTGAGGTCGAACGGGACCAGCACGTGGAAGCCGATGCTGCCGTCGGTGGACGTCCTGCGCCGTACCACGACCTCGTGCTTCTCGTCGTACGTCCCGGTGGCCTTCACCGCACGCCAGTAGTCGGAGCGCGGAACGACGTGGCCGGGGGAGGTGAGCGCGGCGACCGGGACCGGCTTCGCCTTGAGGTTGTGCGAGATCAGGGCGTTCTGCGCGACCTTGTGCTCATGCCGGTGCAGCTGCCAGAAGCCCAGCTCGATCATCGTGGGGATCATGACGAGGGCGAGGAGGGCGAGGATCAGCCACTGCCGGGTCAACAGGAAGCGGTACACCCCATGACGGTACAACCGTGGCATGGGGTGCATCGCGCAGGGGGTGGGGGAAGGGGTGCGGCGCCCGGTGCTCAGACTTTGTCGATGATGCCCACCTTCCCCTCCGCGCGGGCGCAGTGGCCGCCGCAGAACCAGTGCCCGTCGACCTCGACCCCCTGGCCGATGACCTGGACCCGGCAGTGCTCACAGATCGGCGCCATCCGGTGGATGGCGCAGGAGAAGCAGTCGAAGACGTGCACCGCGCCCTGCGCGTGCACCTCGAAGGACATCCCGTAGTCGTTTCCGCATACCTCGCAACGTGCCATGCGCCACAGGGTGGGACGCGAGAGCGCCGGCGGGCGAGCGGTGGGCGGGCGAGTCGCCCCCGGTTCACTCCGATGACGGCGCGGCCGGGGAGCCCTTCGGCGCGGCGGCCACGTCCCGCAGGAGATGGGTGAACGCGCTCTCCTCCAGGATCGGGGTGCCGAACGACTTGGCCTTCACCGTCTTCGACGTCGCCGCGTCCGGATCGTTGGTGACGAGCAGGCTGGTCAGCCGGGAGACGCTGGTCGCCACATGCAGCCCGGCCTCCACCGCCCGGTCCTCCAGCAGCTCGCGGTCGATCGAGGTGTCCCCGGAGAACGCCACCCGCATGCCCTGCATGAGGGGTTTGTCCTTCTCGTACCGTCCCGGGTTGGGGTACGGGCAGGCCGGGCGCCTGCGCGCGGGACGCCAGCTCGCCTGGCCGCCGCCGTACGGGGCCTGGCGGCCGATCCGGGGAGTGACGGGGGAGTCCGACCACTCGGTCAGCGGCCGGCACTCCAGCAGCGGCAGCCGGAGCCCGCCGCCGGCCGCCGCGTGCAGGCTCGGGCGGAAGGCCTCGGCCAGCACCCGGGCGTCGTCGAGCGCGTGGTGCGCGTGCTGCTGCACGACGCCGAAGTGCGCGGCCAGCGACTCCAGCTTGTGGTTGGGCAGCGGCAGCCGCAGCTCCTTGGAGAGCGCGATGGTGCACAGCCGCTGCTGGACCGGGGCGATCACCGAGGCGCGCGCGTACTCCCGGGCCAGCATCGACCAGTCGAAGGCGGCGTTGTGCGCGACCAGGACACGTCCGGCGAGCCGTTCGGAGAGCTGGGCGGCGATCTCGGGGAAGAGCGGGGCGCCTTCGAGCACGTCACTGGTCAGCCCGTGGATCCATACGGGGCCGGGGTCGCGCTGCGGGTTGACCAGGGTGTACCAGTGGTCCTCGACGTTGCCCTGCGCGTCCAGGCGGTAGACGGCGGCGGAGATTATCCGGTCGTCCCGTGCGAGGCCGGTGGTCTCCACGTCGACGACCGCGTACCCCTGCGGGTAGGCGGTCGGCCACGGTGCTGCGGTCTGGCGGTCGTCGAGCATGGTCACAGAGAATACGGGCCACGACCGACAGTCCCCTATTCGGCCGTCACCCCCGGTCCCCGTCCGACGCGTCGCAACCCGCCAGGAGCCCGTCCACCAGCGCCCGCACGGAGCCGGCGAACAGCCGGTCCGGGTCGGCCGGCCGGGCCAGTGCACGGGCCAGTGCCGGATCGCCCCCGGCCGTCGACCCGCTCCACAGATCGCCCTCGCCGGGCGACTGGACGGGGGACCGCTCCCGGTTGCGCTCCACCAGCAGGAAGCCGACGGTGTGGATCTGCACCGCCCGCACCGCGGCCGCCGCCCGCGCGCCGCGCAGCCCGGCGGCGTGCACCTCGTGGACGAGCGCCTGCTGCGCCGGCAGGAACATCCGTTCCGTCAGCCCCCTTTCGTGGACCATCGCGATCAGATGCGGCCGGGCGCGCAGTTCGCGGCGCAGCCCGCGGGCCACCGAGACGATCCGGGCGGCCGGGCCCCGTCCGCTGGGGCGCAGGGTGCCCATCTCCTGCACGGTGCGCTCGACGAGGGCGTCCAGCAGCGACTCGCGGTTGCCGACGTGCCAGTAGATCGAGGTGACGGCGGTGCCCAGTTCGGCGGCCAGCTTGCGCATGGTGAGGGTCTGCGGACCGTGCTGCCGCACCAGTGCGGCGGCGGCCACCAGGACCTCGTCGCGGGTCAGCGCCGATCGCGCCACAGCTCCTCCAGTTCCAGAACTCCGTTACACGCACGGCTATTTACCCTTCATCGTCTCCGGTGTAACTGTGTTACAGGGCCCGGCGGAGAGCCGGGCCGCGGACGAGAGAGAAGGGTGGCACCGCATGGCACGGGTACGGTACGGCGCGCGCACCGAGGCCGAGATCGCGGCATCCCGCGAGGCCCGCTCCAGGCTCCCCGACATCTGGTCCACCGGCGTGAGCGCCGTCTGGGAGAGCGACCCCGACGCGGTGGCGGCCGTCCTCCCGCCGCCCCTGAAACCGGCCGGGCGCCCGCTCGTCCGGGCGAGCATCAGCAAGGTCGACCTGCCCGGCTATCCGCTCGGCGCGGGCTCCGTCGCCGTCGCCGCCGTCCACGACGGGCACGAGGGCTGGTACCCGCTGGTCATGCCGATGACCCACGAACGGGCGCTGACCGGCGGCCGCGAGGTGTTCGGCGAACCGAAGAAGCTCGGTGAGGTGCGCGTCGAGCGCGAGGGCCTCGTCGTCCGGGCCGCCCTCGTCCGCCACGGCATCGCGTTCGTCGAGATCCGGGGTGCGGTCGACGGACCGCTGCCGCTGCCCGAACCGGCCACGAAGCTCGACTTCTACTTCAAGTTCCTGCCCGCCGTGGACGGCGACGGCTTCGACTCCGGCCCCGTGCTGATCCACTGCACCCGCCACGAGAAGGTCCGCAAGCTGGAGCGGATCACCGGCGACGTGGTGCTGCGCGAGTCGATGTACGACCCGGTCGCGGACCTGCCCGTGCGCAGGCTGGTCGAGGTCACCATCGGGGAGAAGACCAGCGACCAGCAGGGCCGGGCCGTGGAGCGGGTCAGTGCCGACGCGCTGCTGCCGTACGTCCACCAGCGCTACGACGATCCGCAGCAGATCCACGACGGACCGCCCGAGGGGAGCGTCCGATGAGGCTGGAGGAGGGCCAGACCGCCGTCGTCACCGGGGCCGCCAGTGGAATCGGCCTCGCCATGGCCCGCCGGTTCGCGGCCGAGGGGCTGAACGTCGTCCTTGCCGACGTGGAGGAGGGCGCGCTCGCCAAGGCCGCCGGTGAACTGCGCGAGGACGGGGCGCGGGTGCTGGCCCGGCCCGTCGACGTCAGCGAACGCGACTCCGTGCAGGCGCTCGCCGAGGCCGCGTACGACACCTTCGGCGCCGTGCACGTGCTGTGCAACAACGCCGGGGTCGGATCGGGCGCCGAGGGCCGGATGTGGGAGCACGAGCCGAACGACTGGAAGTGGGCCTTCGCGGTCAACGTCTGGGGCGTCTTCCACGGCATCCAGGCCTTCGTGCCGCGCATGCTCGCGGGCGGCGCCCCCGGCCGTGTCGTCAACACCTCCTCCGGCGACGGCGGGATCGCCCCGCTGCCCACCGCCTCCGTGTACGCCGTCACCAAGTCCGCCGTCGTCACCATGACCGAATCGCTGTACGCGCACCTGCGGGCGGAGGGCGCGGCCGTCGGCGCATCCGTCCTCTTCCCCGGCCCGCACATGCTCCGCACCGGACTGTGGGAGTCGCACCGCAACCGCCCCGAGCGGTACGCCAAGGAACGCCCGCGCCGCACCCCCTACCGCAGCCTCGACCAGTGGGAGGGCGCGATGAGGGCGGCGGGCCACGAGGTGGAGTTCACCCCCGTGGAGGACGTCGCCGCGACCGTCGTGGACGGCATCCGCGCCGACCGCTTCTGGATGCTCCCCGACAGTGAACGCAGCGACAGCCAGATCCGGGCCAGGTCGCAGTCGATGCTCGACCGGGCCGATCCGTCCTACCTGGAGAACTTCATACTCGACTGAGGAGTGAGCGATGACGACCGATGACGACCCGTACCTGATCATCTCCTCCGACTGCCATGCCGGACTGCCCACCGAGGAGTACCGCCCCTACCTCGACAGCCGGTTCCACCGCGAGTTCGACGAGTTCCTCGCCGGCCGCGACCGCCGCCGCGAGGAGATGACCCGCCTCGGGGTCCGCAACGAGGCCTTCGCCGACAAGTGGTTCCAGGACAACGAGGAAGGCCTCAGGGGCGGCTGGGACGCCACCCAGCGGCTCAAGGAACTGGACGGCGACGGGGTGGCTGCCGAAGTCGTCTTCCCGGACGCGGACGCCGTGGACAGCCGCACCGCGGCGCCCTTCGGCGTCGGCCTCGGCCTCTCCGGCGACCAGGACCCCGAGCTGGGGATGGCCGGGGCGCAGGCCCACAACCGCTGGCTCGCGGAGTTCGTCTCCCAGCACCCCGAACGCCACTGCGGGGTCGCTCTGCTGCCCGTGACCGGCGACACCGGCCGGGTCGTCGCGGAGATCCACCGGGCCAGGGAATCCGGCCTCGGCGCCCTGATGATCCCCTCCATGTGGGTCGACAAGGCCCCCTACCACGACCGGCGTTACGACCCCGTCTGGGCGGCCGCCGCCGAGACCGGGATGCCGATCGTCACCCACTCGGGCGCCGCACCGCGCCACGAGTACGGCGACCACCTCGGCATCTACGTCTCCGAGGTCACCTGGTGGCCGTCGCGCCCGCTCTGGTTCCTCCTGTGGTCCGGCGCCTTCGAACGCCACCCCGGGCTGAAGTTCGGCGTCGCCGAGTCCGGCTGCTGGTGGCTGCCCAACCTGCTCTGGTTCATGGACCGGCTCTACCTCGGCGCCCACGGCGGCAAGAAGCTCTCCCCGTTCGCCGAACTGAAGCGGCCCCCGCACGAGTACCTCGACCGCCAGGTGTTCATCTGCGCCACCAACACCAAACGCCGCGAGCTCGCCCAGCGGTACGAGATCGGCGTCGACAACATCCTCTGGGGCAGCGACTTCCCGCACCCCGAGGGCACCTGGCCGAACACCGCGAACTGGCTGCGCAACACCTTCCACGACATCCCCGTCGACGAGACCCGCCGGATGCTCGGCCTGGCCGCCGCCGAGGTCTTCGGCTTCGACACGGACAAGCTCGCGCCCGTCGCCGCCCGCATCGGCCCCACCCCCGCCGACCTAGGCCAGAGCGCCGACCAGAGCGCGGTCCGGGCCTCCTGGGCCCGCTCGCGCGAGGTCGGCAGGCACTGGCTGACCGACCACGACTTCCCGGTCCTGGGGGCGTCATGACCGATCCCCGCCCCGCACACCCCGTGCGGGACACGGACCGCTACACCGTCATCTCCGCCGACTGCCACGCCGGCGCCGACCTCCTCGACTACCGGCCGTACCTGGAGTCGGCCCACCACGACGACTTCGACGCCTGGGCGGCCACCTACGTCAACCCGTACGAGGACCTGGTGGCCGACACCGCCGACCGCAACTGGAACTCGGCGCGCCGCCTCGCGGACCTGGAGGCGGACGGCATCGTCGCCGAGGTCGTCTTCCCCAACACCATCCCGCCCTTCTTCCCCTCCGCATCCCTGATGGCGCCCGCACCCTCCCGGGCGGAGTACGAACAGCGCTGGGCCGGTCTGCGCGCCCACAACCGCTGGCTCGCCGACTTCTGCGCCGCCGCGCCGGGGCGTCGCGCGGGCGTCGCGCAGATCCTCCTCAACGACCCGGCCGAGGCGGCCCGCGAGGTCCGCCGCACCAAGGAGGCCGGACTCACCGGCGGCATCCTGCTGCCCGGCGCCCCGCCCGGCTCCGGCGTCCCGGAGCTGCACTCCCCGGCGTACGACCCGCTCTGGGCGGTCTGCGCGGAGCTCGACGTACCGGTCAACCACCACGGCGGCTCCGCGTCCCCGCCGCTGGGCGACGAACCGGCGGCCCGCGCCGTCTTCATGGTGGAGACCACCTGGTTCTCGCACCGCGCCCTGTGGCACCTGATCTTCGGCGGCGCGTTCCGCCGCCACCCCGGGCTGCGGCTCGTCCTCACCGAACAGGGCTCGGGCTGGATCCCGGGCATCATGGAGATGCTCGACTACTACCACGGCCGGCTCGTCGCGTCGGCCTCCCGGGCGGCCACCGCGGAGTCCAAGTTCGGTGCGGGACTGGCCGGTTCGATGGGCGCGAGCCCCAGCGAGGTCTGGCGCGACAACTGCTACGTGGGCGCGAGCTTCATGCGCCCGCACGAGGTGCCGCTGCGCGACCGGATCGGCCTCGACAAGATCATGTGGGGCAGCGACTACCCGCACGACGAGGGCACCGCCCCCTACTCGCGGGAGGGCCTGCGGATCGCGTACGCCGGGCTGCCGCCCGCCGAGGTCGCGGCGATGACGGGCGGCAACGCGGCCCGCGTCTACGGCTTCGACCTGGCCGCCCTGGACCGGATCGCCGCCACCGTCGGCCCGACGGTCCAGGAGATCGCCGAACCCCTGAAGGAGGTCCCCGAGGGCGCGACCAGCCCCGCGTTCGCGCCGGGCGGGTCGGTACGCGTCTGGTGACGCCGCGAGGTGAGACCATCCCCGGATGAGCGATCCCCAGGCGCACCACGAACCGCACGGCACGGGCATGGGCGCACGGCTGAACTGGCTGCGCGCCGCCGTGCTCGGCGCCAATGACGGTGTGGTCTCCACCGCCGGTCTCGTCGTCGGTGTCGCCGGGGCCACCGACGACCGCAGCACCCTGCTGACCGCAGGCCTGGCCGGGCTGCTGGCGGGGTCCATGTCGATGGCCGCGGGCGAGTACGTGTCGGTCTCCACCCAGCGCGACTCGGAGAAGGCAGCACTCGCCACGGAGAAGCGCGAGCTCCAGGAGATGCCGGAGGCGGAACTCGCCGAGCTCACCGGACTCCTGGAGGGCAAGGGCCTCAGCCATGAGGTCGCCCGCGAGGCCGCCGTCCAGCTCACCGAACGCGACGCGCTGCGCGCCCACGCGGAGGTGGAGCTGGGCATCGACCCGGACGACCTGACGAACCCCTGGCACGCGGCGGGCGCCAGCTTCCTCGCGTTCACCGTGGGCGCGCTGCTGCCACTGCTTGCCATCGTGCTGCCCCCGATGTCGCTGCGGCTGCTGGTGACCGTGCTCTCGGTGCTCGCCGCGCTGGCCCTGACCGGCTGGTGGAGCGCCCGGCTGGGCGACGCGGCGGTGGGGCCGGCGCTGCTGCGGAACATGGGGGGCGGTGCGCTGGCGATGGCGGTGACGTACGCGGCGGGGGAGTTGCTGGGGGCGGCGGGGGTGTGAGCCCTCAGTCCAGGCGGATGATCCGCTCGGGCGGGAAGAGCTCGGTACCGGTGGCCGGTACGTCGTCGGCGAGGGCGATCGTGAGGCCTTCGAGACCGGCGAGGGGGGCCAGGTCGTAAGGGCCCGACTTGGACTGGGCGTACAGATCGAGCCGGGTCAACGCCGACAGCTCCCGAAGCGGCGCCAGCCCCAAGGGCAGCTGGCAGCGGAGGATGGTGAGCCGGCTCAGCCCGGGGAGCCCGGCGAGTACGGTCAGGTCCAGGGCGTCCAGCCAGTCGAGGGCCAGCCAGGGAATCCTGGGCGAGTCCGGTGACCCGCAGAGTTCCTGAAGCTGAGTCACACTGGTCAGGCTGAGCCTTTCCAGCTCGCTCAGGCATTCGAGTCCCGCCAGGCTCAAGTCACCGGCCTCCCCGAGAAGGTTCAGGCGCTTGAGCCGACGGTTGAGTGGCAGTTCACCGATGCTGCCGACCCGGAAGCGGTTGCCCAGCGTCAGCGTGCTTACATCCGTGAGCGGTTCGAGGTGCTCAGCGGCCACATCGGCATGCAGCTGGTTCAGGGTGAGCCAGGTCAGTGGAAGGCCGGCCAGTGGGCTCAGATCCCGGACTCCTGGGCACAGGCTGAGTCCCACTTCCGTGAGGGAATGCATCGAGGCCACCGGGGTGATGTCGCTCAAGTCCTTGTTGTCGAAGACGAAGAGTTTCCTCGTCGCGCGGCGGTGGATCAGTGGGGAGAGGTCCGCGTGCGCGCCCTGCAGACGGATCGCGTGCGCTTGGGGCACGTAGCTGAGAGCCGCCATCTGTTGAGCCGTCGCCGCCGACACGTAGGCCTCGTCCCAGTCCCTCGCCGCAAGAATCTCCCTGGCATAGGAGTCGGTATCGAAAGAGCCCCAGGCTTCGCACAGTTCCGTGCCCACCGAGACCCGCTCGTCGTCCCGGTACCGCTTGATCACCTCGTACGCCGCCTCGCCGCCCACGAGCCCGGCCGTCATTACCACGTACCCCGCCGGGAACCCGCCCGGTACCTCCTCCGGCCCCGGCAGCAGTTCCAGGACCACTTCCCCGAGGGCGGCCAGCCCCTCCGCCTCCTCGCGGCTGCGCGGCGGCAGCAGGTCCGCCGTCTGCCGCTGGACCTCGGCCCGCACGGCGGGATCCAGCTCGGGGGCGTGCTCCAGGCTCGCCGCCGCCAGCAGCACCAGCCGGTTGTGGTGCTTGCGGGTCTGGGCCGCCCGCTTCAGCAGCTGCCGCAGCATCCGGGCCCGTTCCTCGGCGCGGGCGTGGCCCACCGCCATCTGCACCACGTCGTGCCACTGGTCGTCGTGCGCGTGCCTGACCAGCACGCCGAAGTCCCGGGCCTCCACCGCCGCCTTGGCCCCCAGGTAGTCCTGGAACGTCCGGTGCACGAACCCGACCGCCCCCGGCGCGGGTTCCCGCAGCAGCCCGCTCCTGATCAGGAGGTGCGCGAACACGTCCTGCGGGCTGCCCTGGACCTGTGACATCGCCGTCAGCCACTCGGTCACCATCGCCAGGGCCTCTTCGCGGTCGGCCTCCGCCTGCCCGTTGCGGATCAGCCAGTACGCCAGCCGCTGGAGCAGCGCCGTCTGCTCGTCCCGGGTCAGGTCGACGCCCTCGACCCCGACGATGTCGCGTTCCGTATCGCGCCGCACGAGCAGCATGTCCAGCGCCGCGTCGTACAACTCCTTGCGGGCGCGCGGAAGTTGTGTGCGACGGTCCCGGTTCAGCGCGCACAGCAGCGCGCACATGAGCGGGTTCGTCGCGAGCCTGCCCAGGTCGCGCCGCGTCCCCACGGCGCGCCACAGGGAGGCCTCGTACGCGTCGAGTTGTTCGCGCTCCTCGTCGGAGACGCACTCGGACCGCGCTGCCGTGTGCCAGTGGTCGATGAAGGCGCGGATGTCCTTCTTCCCCATCGCCATCAGGGAGTGCGCCTCGAATCCGGAGCCGGACAGCCAGCTCTCCGGAACGGCGGACGGCCGGGTCGTCACCACGTAACGGGATTCCGGATACGCGGCGATCAGGTCCTTCAGCCACTTCTCGGTACGCTGACGCAGCCGCATCGGGACCTCGTCGACCCCGTCCACCAGCGCCAGGCCGCGCCCTTCAGAGAGCAGCCGGTCCGCCCAGCCCGAGGGCGCCGCGCCGTGCATCGGAACGCCCGCCGCGCGCAGGAAGTCCTCCGGGCCCGGCAGCTTCTCGTCCGAGGTGAACGCGCGCAGCCGCAGGACGAAGGGCACACAGCGGTTCCAGTCCGCCAGCTCACTGCCGAACGTCCGCCGGGCGGTGTTCACCGCGAGCCACTGCACCAGGGTGCTCTTGCCCGACCCGGCCGGACCGCGCAGCAGCAGTCGCCTCGTCCCGGACAGCGCCTGCTCGACGGAGACCGTCACCGCGGCCGGGTGCTCCACCCCGTCCTGCCGGACGGCCTCGCTGCTCACCGACAGACTGAGGTACGCCGTCTCCAGCGGCCATTCGCCCGCCGACCGCCCCAGCGTCAGCCCGAACAGCCCCATCCGGCTGTGCGTCGTGGCCACGAACTCCGTGTACCGCCGCTCGAAGTCCAGTGCCGCAGCGTCCGGGCGCGGGCCGAGCCGGTCCCGTACGTCCTCCACCAGCGCCCGGGTCCGTCCGGCCTCGCGCACCTGCTCCACCGCCGTCCGGGCCATGAACGAGGGCGCGGCGCTCAGCTGCTCCACCACATGGGCGCAGCACCGGCCCAGGAGCTCCCCGTACAGCCCGTTCGCACGCTCCGAGAGGCCCGCCGGGGGCGCCGGGAGACCGGCCGCGAGCCGCACAGGATCGAGGTCCACCGCGAACAGCCGGTCCGCCGTCAACGGGCCCGCCGCCGCGAAGGCGTCCTGGACCGCCTCCACGGCCGCCAGCCGCTCGTGCTCCGGGAGGCCGGTGTACGACGCCTCCAGCCGGCCTCCGAGCACCCTCGCCAGCCGGTCCGGCTTCGCCTGGCGGGGGAGCGGGCGCACCGGGTCCGGGACCAGTCCCGCGCCGGGCTTCGGCGTGAGCAGCGACTTGGCGACCGTGCCGAGCACCGTCGTCGCGAGCCGGACCAGCGCAACTTCCATACCCGCCACCGCAGTTCCTCCCCCTGTCGGACCCTGGTGGAGGGATCGTACGACGGGCGCACTGTCAGAAGTCACCAAAGATTGCTGACAACGCGTCTCGCATACTTGTTGGTAACAACGTCTGGTCCTGGGCCGACCTGCGGCTCTACGGTGCTGGAATGCCGACGAACCTGCCCGATGTAGTGCTCTGGTCCATACCGGCCTTCGTCCTGCTCACCGTCCTGGAGATGGCGCTCCACCACTTCCACCCCGACGAGGACGCCGCCGGTTACGAGGCGAAGGACGCCGCCACCAGCATCACCATGGGGCTGGGCAGCCTGGTCTTCGACCTGCTGTGGAAGGTGCCCATCGTGGCGGTCTACACGGCGGTGTACGAGCTGACGCCGCTGCGCGTGCCCGTCCTGTGGTGGACCGTCCCGCTGATGCTGCTGGGGCAGGACTTCCTCTACTACTGGTCGCACCGGGGCCACCACGTCATCCGGATCCTCTGGGCCTGCCACGTGGTCCACCACTCCAGCCGGAAGTTCAACCTCTCCACCGCGCTGCGCCAGCCCTGGACCTCGCTGACCGTCTGGCCGTTCTACCTCCCCCTCATCGCCTGCGGCGTCCACCCGGCCGCCCTCGCGTTCTGCTCGTCGGCCAACCTCGTCTACCAGTTCTGGGTGCACACCGAACGCGTCGACAAGCTGCCCCGGCCCTTCGAGTACGTACTGAACACTCCCTCCCACCACCGGGTGCACCACGCCTCCCAGGGCGGCTACCTCGACCGGAACTTCGGCGGCATCCTGATCGTGTGGGACCGCTGGTTCGGCTCCTTCAGGGCGGAGACGGAGCGGCCGGTGTTCGGGCTCACCAAGAACATCGACACCTTCAACCCGCTGCGGGTCGCCACCCACGAGTACGCCGCCATCGCCCGCGACGTGCGCGCGGCGGGCAGCTGGGGCGAGCGCGCCGGGCGGATCTTCCGCGGGCCCGGCTGGCAGCCGGCCGGCGGGGCCGTGCGCAGGGCCAAGGCGGCCACCGCCGTTCCCGCGCCGGAAAGCACCGGATGAACGCCGGACCGCTGACGAACGCCGGACCGTTCCCGGACCGGCGGGAGCGTTTCGTACGCCCCCTGCTCATCGCCTTCCTCGTCGCCTGCGCCGTCGACCTCGTCGGGGTGCTCACCGACACCGGGGCCGCGCACCTCGTCGCCAAGCCGCTGCTGATGCCGCTGCTGGCCGGGTACGCCGCCGCCCGGCGCGGGCCCCGGCTGCTGATCGCCGCGCTGCTCTGCGGCTGGCTGGGCGACGTGTTCCTGCTGGCCGACGCCGATGCCGCCTTCCTCGTCGGGATGGGCGGCTTCGCGGCCGGGCACCTCTGCTACCTCGGCCTCTTCGGCCGGGCCCGCGGCCCCCTGCTGCCCGCACTCCTGTACGCGGCCGTCCTGGCGGTCTTCATCGCGCTGCTCTGGGACGGGCTGCCGGCCGGACTGCGGTTGCCGCTGACCGGCTACAGCCTGCTGCTCACCGCCATGGCCTGCCGGTCCGGGGTGCTCGGCCGGTACGCGGCCACCGGAGGCGCGCTCTTCCTGCTCTCCGACGCGCTGATCGCCACCGGCATCGCCGACCGGCCGCAGCCCCCCGCCCCCGACTTCTGGGTCATGCTCACCTACGTCGCCGCCCAGCTCCTGCTGACCCTGGGCGTGCTCGCCCCAGGGGCGAAAGGGGCTGGTGTGGTCAGTGGGGCGTACCGTGAACGGAGTACCAGCATCTGAGATGAGCAAGGACCCCCACGCATGCGCGCCACCGTCATCCACGCCCCGCACGACATCCGTGTGCAGGAGGTCCCGGACCCCACGATCCAGCAGCCCACCGATGTGGTGCTGCGGGTCCTGCGGGCCTGCATCTGCGGCAGCGACCTGTGGGCCTACCGGGGCGAGTCCGCCCGGCAGCCCGGCCAGCGCATCGGCCACGAGTTCCTCGGGATCGTCGAGGAGGCCGGTGCCGGCGTCAACGGCTTCGCCGTGGGCGACCTGGTCGTCGCACCCTTCGTCTGGTCCGACGGCACCTGCGCCTACTGCGCCGAGGGCCTGACCACCTCCTGCCCGCAGGGCGGGTTCTGGGGCTCGGTCGGCTCCGACGGCGGACAGGGCGAGGCCGTGCGCGTCCCGTTCGCCGACGGCACGCTGATCAAGCTGCCGGCCGCCGCGGCCTCCGACGACCGCCTGCTCACCGCGCTGCTGGCCCTCTCCGACGTCCTCGGCACCGGCCACCACGCGGCCGTCGGCGCCGGTGTGAAGCCCGGCAGCACGGTCGCCGTCGTCGGTGACGGCGCCGTCGGCCTGTGCGGCGTCATGGCCGCCAAGCGGCTCGGCGCCGAGCGGATCATCGCGCTCGGCCGCCACACCGCGCGCACCGACATCGCCCGCGCCTTCGGCGCCACCGACGTCGTCGCCGAGCGCGGCGACGCGGCCGTCGCAGCCGTCCGGGAACTGCTCGGCGGCGAGGGAGCGCAGGCCGTGATCGAGGCCGTCGGCACCGAGCAGTCGATGCGCACCGCCGTCGACATCACCCGCGACGGCGGCTCGATCGGCTACGTCGGCGTACCGCACGGCAGCGGCACCGGACTGGACCTCGGCGTCATGTTCGACCGGAACATCGCCCTGCGCGGCGGCGTCGCCCCCGTACGCAGCTACATACCGGAGCTGCTCCCCGACGTCCTGTCCGGCGCCATCGACCCCTCGCCCGTCTTCGACCTGGCCATCGGCCTCGACGACGTCCCGGCCGGTTACAAGGCGATGGACGAGCGCACGGCGCTGAAGGTCCTCATCACGCCGTGAGCCAGGCGGCCGCGTCCGCTCCCAGCACGCCGGGCGGACGCTGCCGGCCGGCGGTGCGGTCAGCCAGGCGGCGGTGCGGGCGAGTGAGAGGGTGACCAGCCGGGAACCGCCCTCGTCGTGCTGCTCGGTCAGTGCCCGCAGCACGTCGGCGCCGAGCAGCGCGAGCGTACGGGTGCCGACCGGGCCCGCGAAACTATGGCACCGGGTGCCGGCCGCGGGACAGGACCCCGGACGGCTCGGGAGCGCCGGGCGCCACGATGACCGGCCGGGCCGGTACGGGGGCCGGCGATCGCACCGGCCCCCGTACCGGACCCGCTACCAGCGCACCGCGTCCAGGGCGTCGACCACACCGGCCCCGTAGAAGCCGTTGCGGTTCTTGCCGCCCTCGCAGACCGCGTCGACGGTGCCGTCACCGTCGATGTCGTACGGCTCGCCGCACGCCTTGGCATCGGCCTCGAGCGTCAGCAGGGCCTTGACCGCGGCCGCCGAGGCGTACGGGTGCCTCGACTTGATCAGGGCCACCACACCCGCCACGTGCGGGGAGGCCATCGACGTACCGGCCATGTAGCCGTACTTGCCGCCCGGCAGCGTCGACAGGATCAGCCCGTTCGTCGCGGGCGGCTCCGGCGGCTGGTAGGCCGTCGAGTCGCCGCCCGGCGCCGCCACGTCGATGACGCCGTTCCCGTAGTTCGAGTACGAGGCCTTCAGGCCCTTCGCGCCCGTCGCCGAGACCGTCACGACACCCGGCAGCATCGTCGGGATGTCGAAGCACTTCTTCGGGTCGATCGTCCGGGTGGACGTGTCGCCGTCGTTCGGGCTGCCGGTGTCCTCGATCGAGTCGGCCGCCAGGTCCTCGGCCGAGTTGCCCGCGGCGGCGACGTTGACCGTGCCCCGGCGCTCCGCGTACCTGGTGGCCCGTGCGACGGCCTCGACCAGTGCGCCCTGGTCCGGGTCGTCCTTGCAGTTGTACATCCACGGGTCGGTGTAATAGCTGTTGTTGGTGACGTCGACCCCGTGGTCGGCCGCCCACATGAAGCCGCAGACGACGGACTCGGTGTAGAAGAACCCGTCCGGGTTCGCCACCTTGATGCCGGCGACCTTCACCCCCGGAGCGACACCCGTCACCCCGATGCCGTTCTTCGCCGCGGCTATGGTGCCCGCGACATGGGTGCCGTGCGGACTCTCACCGGCGTTCGGCCGCCAGGAGCCGGCCGTGGTGTCCGGCGCACCCGTCACACAGTTCGCCGAGGCGGACCGGTCGAAGTTCGGGGCGATGTCGGGATGCGTGTCGTCCACGCCCGTGTCGATGACCGCGGCCGTGACCTGCCGGCTGCCCAGTGACTTCTCGTGCGCCTTGTCCGCCTTGATGGCGGGCAGGTCCCACTGCAGCGGCTCCATCGGATCCTGGTCCGCAGTCGCCCGCGCCGCCGCGGCCCGCTCCTGCTGGGAGGTGAGCGGCTGCTCGACCCCGATGTCCTTGGTGCCCTGCGGGACGATCGGGTTGGTGCGGGTGGCACCCACCGAATCCACGCCCCTGACCCCGCGCACCGACCGCGCGAAGTCCGGGTTCTGCGAGTGGACGACGAGGACACCGATCCGGTCGTAGGCGATCACCACCGTGCCGCCCGCCCGCTCCACCGCCTTGCGCACCTGCTTGGCGGTGCCGGGGCCGCCCCGCGAGTTGACCACGTACGACAGCTTCGGTCCGTCCGCCGGCACCGCCGCCGAGGTCCGGCCGTCCACCGCCGAGGCGGACGCGGAACCCGTCGGCAGGAAGCCGAGCGAGACGGTGAGGGCCAATCCGACGGGCAGCGCCAGTGCGCGGGCACGTCCGGATCCCAGATGAGCCATGGGGTCTCCACTTCATCCGTGTCAGTCGACCGGACACGGCGTGTCCAGTCGCGTACATGACGAGTGAAGCTATCGCTGATCATCCCTGCTCATCAATGAGTTCACGAGAACCCGTCCCGGCCGCGGCGGCCGAAGGGGTGACCCGGACCCCGGCGGAAGAGTGCGCAAGTGCGTTGAACCGCTTCGCCGCGGGCCGCGTGCCGTTGTCAGGGGAGGCGCACCATCACCCCCCGATACCGAGGTTCCCAGTGAAATCCACCGTCCCCACCACCACCGCACCCGCGTCGCGAGGAGATTCCGTGGCTACCGATGCACCGCCGCCCGAGGGCAGTACGGAGACAGGGCCGGCCCAGCCCACGACCGAGGCCTTCCTCGCGGAGCAGGAGAGCGCGGAATTCGGCGAACTGCGCCGCGCGCACCGTTCGTTCGCCTTCCCGCTGACCATCGCCTTCGTCCTCTGGTACCTGCTGTACGTACTGCTGTCCAACTACGCCGGCGGCTTCATGGGCACCAAGGTGTACAGCAACTTCAACGTGGCCTTCGTCTTCGGTCTCGCCCAGTTCCTCACTACCTTCCTCATCGCCTGGTTCTACTCGCGGCACGCCAACGCGAAGCTGGACCCGAAGGCCGAGGCCATCAAGTCCCGTATGGAGGCCGACGTATGAGCGCCGCGTACCACTCCCACACCGCCGTACTCGCCGCCTCCTCCACCACCGAGCACCGGCCGCTGATCATCACGCTCTTCGCGGTCTTCGTCGCCGCGACGCTCGGCATCACCGTCTGGGCCGGCCGGCAGACCAAGAGCGCCTCCGACTTCTACGCGGGCGGCCGCCAGTTCACCGCCTTCCAGAACGGACTCGCGGTCTCCGGCGACTACATGTCCGCCGCCTCGTTCCTCGGCATCGCCGGAGCCATCGCCCTTTTCGGCTACGACGGCTTCCTCTACTCGATCGGCTTCCTCGTCGCCTGGCTGGTCGCGCTGCTCCTGGTGGCCGAACCGCTGCGCAACTCGGGCCGCTACACCATGGGCGACGTCCTCGCCTACCGGATGCGGCAGCGCCCCGTACGCACCGCGGCGGGCGTATCCACGATCATCGTCTCGATCTTCTACCTGCTGGCGCAGATGGCGGGAGCGGGAGTTCTGGTCTCACTGCTCCTCGGCATCACCAGCGACGCCGGAAAGATCCTCATCGTTGCGCTGGTCGGCGTACTGATGATCGTGTACGTCACCATCGGCGGCATGAAGGGCACCACCTGGGTGCAGATGGTCAAGGCCGTACTGCTCATCGCGGGCGCCATCCTGATGACCTTCATGGTGCTGTGGAAGTTCGACTTCAACGTCTCCGACCTGCTGGGCACCGCCGCGGAGAAGAGCGGCCACGGCGCCTCGTTCCTGGAGCCCGGACTCAAGTACGGCGCCACCGGCACCTCGAAGCTGGACTTCCTCTCCCTCGGCATCGCCCTGGTACTGGGCACCGCGGGCCTGCCGCACATCCTGATCCGCTTCTACACGGTGCCGACGGCCAAGGCCGCCCGTAAGTCGGTCAACTGGGCCATCGGCATCATCGGCGCGTTCTACCTGATGACGATCGCGCTCGGATTCGGCGCCGCGGCCCTCATCGGCCCGAAGGAGATCATCGCGAAGAACCCGGCGGGCAACGCGGCGGCCCCGCAGCTCGCCGAGTACCTCGGCGGGGTCGGCTCCACCGGCGGCGCCGTCATGCTCGCCGTCATCTCCGCCGTCGCCTTCGCCACCATCCTCGCCGTCGTCGCGGGCCTCACCCTCGCCTCCTCGTCCTCCTTCGCGCACGACATCTACGCCAACGTCATCCGCAAGGGAAAGGCCACCGAGAAGGAGGAGATGAGGGCCGCCCGCTGGGCCACCGTCTTCATCGGCGCCGCCGCGATCCTGCTCGGCGCCTTCGCCCGCGACATGAACGTCGCCGGTCTGGTGGCGCTCGCCTTCGCCGTCGCCGCCTCGGCCAACCTGCCCACGCTCCTCTACAGCCTCTTCTGGAAGCGCTTCACCACCCAGGGCGCGCTGTGGTCGATCTACGGCGGTCTGGCCGCCTCGGTGATCCTCGTGCTGTTCTCGCCGGTCGTCTCCGGAAACGAGAAGACCTCGATGTTCAAGGGCGTCGACTTCGCCTGGTTCCCGCTGGAGAACCCCGGCCTGATCTCGATCCCGCTGGGCTTCCTGCTCGGCTGGATCGGCTCCCTGCTGTCGAAGGAGGAGCCGGACAAGGGCAAGTACGCCGAGCTGGAGGTCAAGTCCCTCACCGGCATCGGAGCCCACTGAGAGCAGGAGTTCGTCTTTCGCACCGGTCCTTTACCGCGGCCGCGTCGTAGAGTCCTACGACGCGGCCGCGTCGTACCTCGTGTCAAACGGGCCCCTGTGATGTCACATGGGGCGCGTACTCTCGGAAGAGTCAGTAACCGCAACCGGGAATTCAGCCGGAGGAGGGGGCCCAACATGCTCATCGACACCTATGACCGGGTCGCCACCGACCTGCGCGTATCACTCACCGACCGGTGCAACCTGCGCTGTACGTACTGCATGCCCGAGGAGGGCCTGCAGTGGCTGGCCAAGCCGGACCTGCTGAGTGACGACGAGATCGTCAGGCTCGTCCGCATCGCCGTCACGCAGCTCGGCATCACCGAAGTCCGCTTCACCGGCGGGGAGCCGCTGCTGCGCCCCGGACTCGTCTCCATCGTCGAGCAGTGCGCCGCCCTGGAGCCCCGCCCGAAGATGTCGATCACCACCAACGGGATCGGGCTGAAGCGCACTGCCGCCGCGCTCAAGGCCGCAGGCCTTGACCGGGTCAACGTCTCGCTGGACACCCTGCGCCCCGACGTGTTCAAGGCCCTCACCCGCCGCGACCGGCACCACGACGTGCTGGCCGGCCTCGAAGCCGCCCGGGAGGCCGGGCTCACCCCGGTCAAGGTCAACACCGTCCTGATGCCGGGGCTCAACGGCGACGAGGCACCCGACCTGCTCGCCTGGGCCGTGGACAACGCCTACGAGCTCCGCTTCATCGAGCAGATGCCGCTCGACGCACAGCACGGCTGGAAGCGCGACGGAATGATCACAGCAGGTGACATCCTGGAATCGCTGCGCACCCGCTTCGAGCTCGCCCCCGAGGGGCGGGACGAGCGCGGCTCCGCCCCCGCCGAGCGCTGGCTGGTCGACGGCGGCCCGCACCGGGTCGGCGTCATCGCCTCCGTCACCCGGCCGTTCTGCCGGGCCTGCGACCGTACCCGGCTCACCGCCGACGGCCAGGTGCGCACCTGCCTGTTCGCCCGCGAGGAGACCGACCTGCGCGGCGCCCTGCGGTCGGAGGCTCCGGACAAGGAGATCGCCCGGATCTGGCGGCTCGCGATGTGGGGCAAGAAGGCCGGATCGGGCCTGGACGACCCCTCCTTCCTCCAGCCCGACCGCCCGATGTCGGCGATCGGCGGGTAGCGCGCCGGGGCGGGCCCGTCAGGAGGGCGACTCCCATTCCTCCAGCGTCACCACGTCCTTCAGGAAGCCCCGCACTCCGAGGAACGAGGAGAGATGCTCCCGGTGCTCGTCGCAGGCCAGCCAGGTCTTGCGCCGGTCCGGGGTGTGCAGCTTCGGGTTGTTCCAGGCAAGCACCCACACGGCGTCGGCACGACAGCCCTTGGCGGAGCAGACGGGGGCTTCGGCAGCGTTCTCGGCCGCGGATTCAGGGGAGTTCACGGACTCAACCCTAGATCCTCCGCAGCCTCCCACGAGGCGCGGGGCCGACCGCCGATGCGGCCGGCCCGACGCATCCCCTGCCGGAGAAAAGGCGACGCCGAGCAGCCACGGGGGGAGCTGCCCGGCGTCGGTCTGTCGCTCCGACGGGGGATGCGGAGCGCTTTTGAAGTATGTCACGCAGACAGGGGTGCGGGGCACTGGAACTTCATGATTGATCTGAGCTTTTCTTGAGCTTCGACCGGCCGTGAAACCGGTCGATATCCGGGCGTACCGGATCAGCTGTGGCCCTGTGGATCAGCGGCACGGAAGGCCTGGTCGGCCGCCGGGCCCGGCTCGGCGTGCCCGGCCACCGGGGCGGCGCCGAGCGCCGGCCGCGCCGGGGCCGGCACGAAGGTCGAGGGCAGCGAGGGGGTGTTCTCCCGGCCCGCGTTGGCGATGACGACGGCGATGTACGGGAGCAGAACGCCCAGCGCCAGCCCCACGATCGCCACATAGCGTTCCACGTTCCACAGGGCCGCCGCGGCGATCACCGAGACCGTGCGCACGGACATCGAGATCACATAGCGCCGCTGCCTGCCGCGCACGTCCTCCGCGAGTCCCTGCCGGGCCCCGGTGATCCGGAAGACCTCCGCACCGCTCTGCTTGCCCATCCCGTCTCCACCCATCTTCCCCGCGCTCGTGCCGAACCGGGGGAGACCCCGTTCCCGTGCCGGACACCCCCCGGATCCGGACCGCTCCCACGGTACGCCCGGCGCCCGCCGGGTTCGAGACCGGGGCGCGCCACGAACCCGGCGGCCGCCCGTACGGACCTGCCCGGCATGCGGTGCGCACGTCCAGGGCCGAGACTGATCGGACATCGCGACACCGCGTCGCACGAGGAGGCGGTATGAGCTGGTTGTGGGCAATCATCGTGGGCCTGGTCCTCGGTCTGATCGCGAAGGCGATCCTGCCGGGGAAGCAGGAGATCCCGCTCTGGCTGACGGTCATCTTCGGCATGATCGGCAGCATCCTCGGCAACGCTGTCGCCACCTGGCTCGGTGTCAACGACACCAAGGGCATCGACTGGACACGGCACGTTCTCCAGCTGATCGGTGCAGTGGTGGTGGTCGGCGTCGGGGACATGGCGTGGACATCGATCCGCGGCAACAGGCGGCAGAAGACCTGAGCACCGCCCCCGGGCCCAGGCCGACAGGGAACGGCAGCGGCCGGGTACGCGTGATGACGCGTACCCGGCCGCGGTGCTGACGGTGACGGGCCCAACGGCCGGCCGGCTCCCCGCCGGACGTGACCTTGAACAGTCGGCTCTCAGCCGGCCGTGACCTCGATGGCCGCGAGGTTCTTCTTGCCCCGGCGCAGCACCAGCCAGCGCCCGTGCAGCAGCTCCTCGCGGGCCGGTGCCACCTCACCGTCGGTGACCTTGACGTTGTTCACGTACGCGCCGCCCTCCTTGACCGTGCGGCGCGCGCCCGACTTGCTCGGTGCCAGGCCGACCTCCACCAGGAGGTCCACCAGCGGACCCAGCTCGGTGACCCGGGCGTGCGGCACCTCGGAGAGCGCGGCGCTCAGCGTCGCCTCGTCCAGCCCGCTCAGCTCACCCTGGCCGAACAGGGCCTTCGACGCGGCGATGACCGCGGCGCACTGGTCCGCGCCGTGCACCAGCGTCGTCAGCTCCTCGGCCAGCGCGCGCTGCGCCGACCGGGCCTGCGGCCGCTCCTCGGTGACCTTCTCCAGCTCCTCCAGCTCGGCGGGGCTCCGGAAGCTGAGGATGCGCATGTAGCGCGAGATGTCCCGGTCGTCCACGTTCAGCCAGAACTGGTAGAACGCGTACGGCGTCGTCATCTCCGGGTCGAGCCAGACGGCACCGCTCTCGGACTTGCCGAACTTGGTCCCGTCCGCCTTCGTCATCAGCGGCGTCGCCAGCGCGTGCACCTCGGCGCCCGGCTCCAGGCGGTGGATCAGGTCCAGGCCGGCGGTGAGGTTGCCCCACTGGTCGCTGCCGCCCTGCTGGAGGGTGCAGCCGTGCCGCCGGTACAGCTCCAGGAAGTCCATGCTCTGGAGCAGCTGGTAGCTGAACTCGGTGTAGCTGATGCCCTCGTCGGACTCCAGCCGCCGGGCGATGGACTCCTTGGTGAGCATCTTGTTGACCCGGAAGTGCTTGCCGATGTCCCGGAGGAACTCGATCGCGGACATGCCCGCGGTCCAGTCCAGGTTGTTCACCATGACCGCGGCGTTGTCGCCCTCGAAGGACAGGAACGGCTCGATCTGGGACCGCAGCCGCGACACCCAGGCGGCGATGGTCTCCGGGTCGTTCAGCGTGCGCTCGGCGGTCGGCCGGGGGTCACCGATCTGGCCGGTGGCCCCTCCCACCAGGGCGAGCGGCCGCAGACCGGCCTGCTGGAGCCGGCGCATGGTGAGCACCTGCACCAGGTGGCCGACGTGCAGACTCGCCGCGGTGGGGTCGTAGCCGCAATAGAACGTGACGGGACCGTCCGCGAGAGCCTTGCGCAGTGCGTCCTCGTCAGTGGACTGGGCGAACAGCCCGCGCCACTTCAGCTCGTCGACGATGTCCGTCACGGTTCCGTGTCTCCTCAGCAGCTACGTGTATCGATACGGGTCAGCTGTGTGTCCGCCGCGTGCATCGATACGTGGATCGAAAGGCACCGGCCAGTCTAGGCGGGTCACACGCCCCGGCTCACCGAGCTCATGTTGAAGTCCGGGATGCGCAGTGCGGGCATCGCGGCCCGGGTGAACCAGTCGCCCCACTCGCGCGGCAGCGTCTTCTCGGTGCGCCCCGCCTCGGTGGCCCGCGACAGCAGGTCCACCGAGGACTCGTTGAAGCGGAAGTTGTTCACCTCACCGACCACCTCGCCGCCTTCCACGAGGTACACCCCGTCGCGGGTCAGCCCGGTCAGCAGCAGCGTCGCCGGATCGACCTCGCGGATGTACCACATGCAGGTCAGCAGCAGGGCGGGGCCGGTCGTGGCGGCCACCATCTCCTCCAGCGAGCGCTCGCCGCCGCCCTCCAGGACCAGGTTGTCGATCGCCGGGGCGAGCGGCAGCCCGGTCAGGCCCGCCGTGTGCCGGGTGGTGGTCAGCCGGTCGAGGCGGCCGTCCCTGATCCAGTCGGTGCGGGTCAGCGGCAGCCCGTTGTCGAAGACCGAACCGCCGTCCCCGGAGGAGTGCGCGACGACGAAGGGCGCCGATTCGAGGCCCGGCGCGTGCGGGTCGCTGCACAGCGTCAGCGGCAGCGGGGACAGCGTCTCGCCGAGCCGGGTGCCGCCGCCGGGCCTGGAGAACACCGTCCGGCCCTCGGCCGCGTCCCGGGCGGTCGAGGACCACAGCTGGTAGATCAGCAGATCGGCGACGGCGGTCGGCGGCAGCAGCGTCTCGTACCGGCCGGCCGGCAGCTCGACCCGGCGCTCCGCCCAGCCCAGCCGACGGGCCAGCTCGGCGTCCAGCTCCGCCGGGTCGACGTCCTTGAAGTCGCGGGTCGCCCGCCCCGCCCAGGCCGAGCGCGAGCGGTCGGGCGACTTGGCGTTCAGCTCCAGCGTCCCGTTCGGCTGGTCGTGCCGCAGCCGCAGCCCGGTCGACGTACCGAGGTAGGTCGAGGTCATCTCGTGGTTCGCGAAGCCGTACAGCTCCCGGCCACCGGCCCTGGCCCGCGCGAAGGCGTCACCGAGCGCGGGGGCGAACGCCGCGAACACATCGGAGTCCGTCTCCGCCGGCGCGTCCGTGAAGTCGGGGGAGGCCGCCACCCCGGTGACCAGCGGCTGCGCGTCCTCGGCAGGACCGGCGCCCCGCGCGGCGGCCTCGGCGGCCCGCACCAGCGGCTCCAGGTCCGCCGCGGTGACGGCGGTCCGGGACACGACCCCGGACGCGGCGCCCTCGGCCCCGTCGACCGTGGCGATGACGGTCAGGGTCCGGCCCCGGGTCACCCCGTTCGTGGTGAGCGCGTTGCCCGCCCACCGCAGATTGGCCGACGACTCCTCGTCGGCGATGACCACACAGCCGTCGGCGGTGGACAGTTCGAGAGCGCGCTCGACGATCTCGTGCGGCTTGCTGACGCGGCTCATCGTCCGGCCTCCTGCGTCGTGTTGAGACTGTGCCGGCCCGGGGGACGACCCCCGGACCCCCGGCCGGTTCC
The DNA here is from genome assembly GCF_003751445.1 of Streptomyces sp. 840.1. Taxonomy (NCBI): domain Bacteria; kingdom Bacillati; phylum Actinomycetota; class Actinomycetes; order Kitasatosporales; family Streptomycetaceae; genus Streptomyces; species Streptomyces sp. 840.1. The sequence continues at coordinate 4,923,723 of NZ_RJUU01000001.1, forward strand.
GTGCGCGCGGCTCATCGTCCGGCCTCCTGCGTCGTGTTGAGGATGTTCACGCCTCGGAAGAGGGCGGAGGGGCAGCCGTGCGAGACGGCCGCGACCTGGCCGGGCTGGGCCTTGCCGCAGTTGAAGGCGCCGCCCAGGACGTAGGTCTGCGGACCACCGACCTTCTCCATCGAGCCCCAGAAGTCCGTCGTCGTCGCCTGGTAGGCGACGTCGCGCAGCTGTCCGGCGAGCCTGCCGTTCTCGATCCGGAAGAACCGCTGCCCGGTGAACTGGAAGTTGTACCGCTGCATGTCGATCGACCAGGACCGGTCGCCGACCACGTAGATCCCGCGCTCGACGCCGCCGATCAGGTCCTCCGTGGACAGTCCGCCGGGATCGGGCGCCAGCGACACGTTCGCCATGCGCTGCACGGGGACGTGGCCCGGCGAGTCCGCGTAGGCGCACCCGTTGGACCGGCCCAGATCCGTCAGCTTCGCGATCCGGCGGTCCAGCTGGTAGCCGACCAGCGTGCCGTCCTTCACCAGGTCCCACGACTGGGCCTCGACGCCCTCGTCGTCGTAGCCGATCGTCGCCAGCCCGTGCTCGGCCGTCCGGTCGCCCGTCACGTTCATCACGGGGGAGCCGTACGCCAGCTTGCCGAGCTTGTCGAAGGTCGCGAACGAGGTCCCCGCGTACGCCGCCTCGTAGCCCAGCGCCCGGTCCAGCTCCGTGGCGTGGCCGATCGACTCGTGGATGGTCAGCCACAGGTTCGACGGGTCGACGACCAGGTCGTAGGTGCCCGCCTCGACGCCCGGCGCCCGCATCTTCTCGGCCAGCAGCCCCGGAATCCGCTCCAGCTCCGCGTCCCAGTCCCAGCCGGTGCCGGTCAGGTACTCCCAGCCGCGCCCGGCCGGCGGCGCGATCGTGCGCATCGAGTCGAACTCACCGCTCGTCGCGTCCACCGCCACCGCGGTGAACTCCGGATGCAGCCGCACCCGCTGCTGCGTGGTGACCGTGCCGGCCGTGTCCGCGTAGAACTTGTTCTCGTGGACGGTCATCAGTGAGGCGTCCACATGCGCCACGCCCTTCGCGGCCAGCAGCCGGGCGCTCCACTCGGCGAGCAGCCCGGCCTTCTCCCCGGCCGGCACGTCGAAGGGGTCGACGTCGTACGCGGAGACCCAGGTCCGCTCCCCGTGCACCGGCTCGTCCGCCAGCTCCACGCGCTCGTTCGAACCCGCCGCGGCGATCACCTTCGCCGACAGCTTCGCCATGGCGACGGCCTGCGAGGCCACCCTCGCCGCCGCGTCCATCGTCAGATCCACCCCGGAGGCGAACCCCCAGGCCCCGCCGTGCACCACCCGCACCGCGTACCCGAGGTCGGTGCTGTCCGACGCCCCGGCCGGGCGGGCGTCCCGCAGCCGCCAGGTGGCGCTGCGCACCCGCTCGAAGCGGAAGTCGGCGTGCACGGCCCCGAGCGCCCGCGCGCGGGCGAGCGCCGCGTCGGCGAGGGGCCTCAGCGGAAGGGCCAGGAACGACTGATCTACCTCATGGGGCACGAGCGGCCTCTCCTCTGTGTCACATACCCTCGGTTCGTTTACGAGGCAGTGAAGCATGGCCGAAGAGGTGCCACAGCCGAATTGCGGCCGGGGGCACTGCCGGGCGGAGCCGGGCCGGGGCCGAACGTCACTGTAGGAACCCGACAGCACCCGGGGGAAGGCGCTGTCAGAGGCCGATTCCTCGGTAAGCGGCTGGTACCGATAGGTTTTCGAGGTACCAGACAGCTATGGAAAGGGTGATCCGTTGAGCCGCTCGGTTCTCGTCACCGGAGGAAACCGGGGCATCGGCCTCGCCATCGCCCGCGCTTTCGCCGACAACGGCGACAAGGTCGCGATCACCTTCCGCTCCGGCGAGCCGCCCCAGGCCCTCACCGAGGCCGGTGTTCTCGCGGTGCGCTGCGACATCACCGACGCCGAGCAGGTGGAGCAGGCCTACAAGGTGATCGAGGAGCAGCACGGCAACGTGGAGGTGCTGGTCGCCAACGCCGGTATCACCAAGGACCAGTTGCTGATGCGGATGAGCGAGGAGGACTTCACGTCCGTACTCGACACCAACCTCACCGGGACCTTCCGGGTCGTCAAGCGTGCCAACCGGGGGATGCTGCGCGCCAAGAAGGGCCGCGTCGTCCTCATCTCCTCCGTCGTCGGCCTCCTCGGGTCGGCGGGGCAGGCGAACTACGCCGCCTCCAAGGCCGGCCTGGTCGGCTTCGCCCGGTCGCTCGCCCGTGAGCTGGGCTCGCGGAACATCACCTTCAACGTCGTCGCACCCGGTTTCGTCGACACCGACATGACGCAGGCGCTCACCGAGGAGCAGCGCAAGGGCATCGTCGCCCAGGTGCCGCTCGCGCGTTACGCGCAGCCCGCGGAGATCGCCGCCGCGGTGCGCTTCCTCGCCTCCGACGACGCGTCGTACATCACTGGAGCCGTCATCCCTGTTGACGGCGGATTGGGCATGGGTCACTGATCACCATGAGCGGAATTCTCGACGGCAAGCGCATCCTCATCTCCGGGGTGCTGATGGAGTCGTCCATCGCGTTCCACGCCGCCAAGGTGGCCCAGGAGCAGGGCGCGGAGATCATCCTGACCGCCTTCCCCCGGCCCACGCTGACCGAGCGCATCGCCAAGAAGCTGCCCAAGCCGGCCAAGGTCATCGAGCTGGACGTGACCAACAACGAGCACCTGGACCGGCTGGCCGGTCTGGTGCGCGACGAGCTCGGCTCGCTCGACGGCGTCGTCCACTCCATCGGCTTCGCGCCGCAGGACGCGCTCGGCGGCAACTTCCTCAACACCCCCTTCGAGTCGGTCTCCACGGCGATGCACGTCTCGGCGTTCTCGCTGAAGTCGCTCGCCATGGCGTGCAAGCCGCTGATGAGCGAGGGCGGTTCGATCGTCGGCCTCACCTTCGACGCGCAGTTCGCCTGGCCGCAGTACGACTGGATGGGCCCGACGAAGGCCGCGCTGGAGGCCACCTCCCGCTACCTCGCTCGTGACCTGGGCAAGGACAACATCCGCTGCAACCTGGTCTCGGCCGGGCCGCTCGGCTCCATGGCCGCCAAGTCCATCCCGGGCTTCGGCGAGCTCGCCGAGGTGTGGAACACCCGCGCACCGCTGGCCTGGGACATGTCGGACCCGGAGCCGGCCGGCCGCGCCATCGTCGCGCTGCTCTCGGACTTCTTCCCGAAGACGACGGGCGAGATCATCCACGTCGACAGTGGCGTGCACATGATCGGCGCCTGATTCCAGGCCCGTACGACAGCGCTCTGGAAACGGCCGCGCACCACTTCTCCCGAGGTGGCGTGCGGCCGTTTCCCGTGTCCCGCCCGGCCTCTCGGCGCTCAGGTCGAAAACCTGGTCGATCCACCGCAGAATGTGGAGGAACCGGACTTCTGGTCAGGCCGAGTGCCTTCCGTCCGGGGCGTGACGGGCCCGTGAGCCCGCCCGGCCCCGGGACGGGAGGCCCCAGGGGAGGAGATCGCTGTGCGCGGCACACGTCACCGAACCCGGTCCCTGCTGGCGGCCTGCGCGGTCGTCGCCGGACTGCTCGTCCCGGGCGCCCTGTACGCCGCGGGCCACGTCGGGGCCGCCGAAGCGGGTGCACCGCCCGCCCCGGACCCCGAACCCTCCGGCGCCGAATGCCGTACGGCGGTCCACGGCTCCCGGGTCGTCGCCTACTGCCACAACCCCTACCCGTCCACCGACCGGGTGCAGCTGCACACCGACTGCGCCCGCTGGTGGGACATCGACGCGGACTCGAAGCCGGTCGCCGTCGGGCCGGGCCGGACCGTACGGATCGACGACCGCTGCTGGAAAGAGGTCGGGTCCGCCTGGGTCACCCACTCGAACGCGACCCGCCCGGCCTCCTGACCCCGGCCGCCGCGCCCGGCGCCCCCGCGGGACGGGCCTCAGACCCGGTCCACCAGGCAGCTCAGCGCGTGGCTCGCGGCCTCGGCCGCCGCCGTCTCCGCGTCACCGGCGCGGATCGCCTCGACCAGCCGCCCGTGGTCCATGTGGTTCTCCGGACGCAGCTCATGGCCGACGTCGTCCCGGACGTGTTCCCGCAGCAGGTCACCCAGGTCGGCGTAGAGCCCGGTCAGCACGTCGTTGTGGGAGGCGGCCACGACGGCCAGGTGCAGCGTCGCGTCCGCCGCCACGAACGCCTCGGCGTCCCCCGCGTTCCACGTCTCCTCCCGGCGCCGCATGAGCGCGTCCAGCTGCTTCAGGTCCCGGTCGGTGCGCCGGACGGCGGCCAGTCGCGCGGCCGACGACTCCAGTGTCGAGCGCAGCTCGGCGACGTGGCGCGGATCGGCGGCGGCGAACCGGCGGTGCATCACCCCGGCCAGCTCGCTGGTGGCGGCCACATAGGTGCCCGAACCCTGCCGGATGTCGAGCAGCCCGTTGTGCGCGAGCGCGCGCACCGCCTCGCGGACGGTGTTACGGGCCACCCCCAGCTGCTCGACCAGCTCGGGTTCGGTGGGAATGCGCGAGCCCACGGGCCACTCGCCCGAGGTGATCTGGTTCCTCAGCTGGGCAATCACCTGGTCGGCGAGAGCCGAACGCCGCGGGGACGTCAGCGCCATGGTGCTCCTTGCTCGGGTGTCCGGGGCCGGGACAGGGGCCGGGACCGCGTCCCGCTGTTCTCGGGTTGTCCGCATGCTCTCAGAGGATCGGAGAGGATTGGACAATCAATCATCCCATGATTCTATGATGGCCCCATGCGTGACGACGAAACCCCTCCCCAGACCCCGACCGGGACGCTGAGTCCCGCCACTCCGGCGGCCCCCGGGACCGACGCCCCCACCGCCGCGGCCGGCCCCGCGCCGTGGCTGCTCCGCCTGGTCGTCGTCGGGCTCGTCCTCACCGCACTCAACCTCCGCCCCGCCATCACCAGCCTCGGCGCCCTCCTCGAAGAGGTGCGCGACGGGCTGCACATGAGCGGGAGCATCGCGGGCGTCCTCACCTCCGTGCCGCCCCTGTGCTTCGCGGTCTTCGGCATCATGGCGCCGCGCCTGGCCCGCCGCTTCGGCCCCGGCGCGGTCGTCTGCGCGGGCATGACCGCGATCACCGCGGGGCTGGTGATCAGGCCCCTCGTCGGCGGCACCGCCGGATTCCTCGCGGCGAGCGCGCTCGCCCTGATGGGCATCGCCGTGAGCAACGTCCTGATGCCGGTGATCGTCAAGCGCTGGTTCCCGGACCGGGTCGGCTCCATGACCGGCCTCTACTCCATGGCCCTGGCCCTGGGCACCTCGCTGGCCGCCGCCGTGACCGTCCCCATGACCGAGGCGATGGGCGGCAGTTGGAAGGCCGGCCTCGGCATCTGGGCCGTGCTCGCCGCCGCCGCGATCCTGCCCTGGATCCCGCTGGTACGGAACCGCAGCGGCGCCCCCGGGCAGGCCTCCGCCCAGCAGGCACGGGTCCCGGAGCTCAGGATCACCCGCAGCCGGACCGCCTGGGCCCTCGCCTGCTTCTTCGGCCTCCAGGCCACCGCCGCGTACATCACCATGGGCTGGATGCCGCAGATCTTCCGCGACGCCGGGGTCTCGGCCGGCACCGCGGGTGTCCTGCTCGCCGTCACCATGGCGATGGGCGTCCCGCTCGCCTTCGTCATCCCCCGGGTCGCGGCCCGGATGCGGAACCAGGGCCCGATCGTGGTCTTCCTCGGCGCGTGCGGCCTCATCGGCTACGGGGGCCTCTTCCTCGCGCCGTCCGGCGGGGCCTGGGCGTGGGCGGTGCTCCTGGGCATCTCGAACTGTGCCTTCCCGCTCGCCCTCACGATGATCAGCATGCGTTCGCGCAGCGGTGCCGGAGTGGTCCGGCTGTCCGCGTTCGCCCAGTCCTGCGGTTACCTGATCTCGATCCCCGGCCCGCTCCTGGTGGGCGTGCTCTACCAGCACAGCGGCGGCTGGGGGCTGCCGATCGGCCTGATGGCGGCCCTGATGGTGCCGCAGATGGCGGCGGGCATCCTGGCCGGCCGGGACCGGACGATCGAGGACGAATGCTGAGATGCGAGACTGTGTCCATGTCTCCTGTGCTCGACCCGAATCCCCAGAACGGTCAGAAGAAGCTCCTGCTCGTCTTCGGGGCGATGGTGCTGATCTCGATCGTCATCGCGGTCATCGCCACCCTCGCCTCCCCGTAGCCCGCGCGGGAGCGTGGTGGGGCTAGCCCCACCATCCCCTAGGGGGTCAGGGTCAGGGTGAAGTGGGTGGGTCACCGGATGGGCCGGGCGAGGCCGGATCCGTAGGTTCTCAGGTACCAGACCTGATGACCTCCGGAGGCGGACATGTCGGCCCGTACACACACCCGGTCCACCCGCCCGGATGCGGGCGGTGTCGAGATCCGGCTGCCCTGGTGGGCCGTCGCGCTGCCCGCTGTCGCCTTCGGCGCGCTGCTGCTGCTGATCCTCGGACCGGGGGAGGCGCACGCGGCCATGGGCGATCCGGCGGTGGGCCGGTTGCTCGAGCGAATCGTGGACCTGCTGACCCGCTGACGGCTGCGGACCGTGGCGGAGCAGCACTCCAACACCCTGCGCCAGCTGGCACGATTCGTGCGAAGCTGAGGTGTATGAGCGTCGATACACCTCGCAGGATCGTCCTTCTCAGGCACGCAAAGGCGGAATGGTCGCAGGACTCCGACCATGAGCGGCCCCTCGCGGAACGCGGCCGCAAGGACGCCCCCGTAGCAGGCCGCAAACTCGCCGATTCCGGGATCGCCTTCGATCTGGCTCTCTGCTCCACCGCCGCCAGGACGCGCGAGACCTGGAAGCTGGCCGTGCACGAGATGCCGGAGCGCCCCAGGACCGTGTACGAGGAGCGGTTGTACGAGGCCTCGCTCGGCGAACTGATCGCCCTGGTCAACGAGACCCCGGACGAGGTCCGCAACCTGCTGGTGATCGCCCACAACCCGGGTATGCACGCGCTCGCCGACGCACTCTCGGGGGCGTCCGAGGGCGATGCCCTGGCCCGGATGACCCGCGGCGGCTTCCCGACCGCGGCGTTCGCCGTGGTCGAGTTCTCCGGCAACTGGAAGGGCGTGGAGCACGGTATCGGCAAGCTCACCGAGTACTGGACTCCGAACGACTGACGACCGACGACTGGCGACCGACGGTCGATGACTGACCACCGGCGGTCGGCGGTCGATGGCTGACGACCGGCGGCGGGCAACCTGCCGCACCGGCTCATGAAGAGGGCCCCGGCGCGCGAGCTTCCGCTTGCGCACCGGGGCCCTCCGTGCTGTCCGGGGCGCACCGCCCCCGACGCCGTATCCCTACTCGACGAGACCGTCGGCGGCCTCGACCTCCTCGCGGGTGATGCCGAGCAGATAGAGCACGGTGTCCAGGAACGGCACGTTCACCGCCGTGTGCGCGGCCCTGCGGACCACCGGCTTGGCGTTGAAGGCGACGCCGAGCCCCGCGGTGTTCAGCATGTCCAGGTCGTTGGCCCCGTCACCGATCGCCACGGTCTGCGCCAGCGGCACCCCGGCCTCCGCGGCGAAGCTCCGCAGCAGCCGGGCCTTGCCGGCCCGGTCGACGATCGGCCCGGTCACCCGGCCGGTGAGCCGCCCGTCGACCACCTCCAGAGTGTTGGCAGAGGCGAAGTCGAGCCCCAGCCGCTCCTTGAGATCGTCCGTCACCTGCGTGAACCCGCCGGAGACGACGCCTACTTGGTAGCCGAGCCGCTTCAGCGTACGGATCAGGGTGCGGGCGCCCGGCGTCAGCCGTACCTCGGCGCGCACCTTCTCCACCACCGATGCGTCGAGGCCCGCCAGCAGCGCCACCCGTGCGTGCAGCGACTGCTCGAAGTCGAGTTCGCCGCGCATCGCCTGCTCGGTGACCGCGGCGACCTCCGCCTCGCAGCCGGCATGGGCCGCGAACAGCTCGATGACCTCGTCCTGGATGAGCGTCGAGTCGACGTCCATCACGACGAGCCGCTGCGCACGGCGGCTCAGCCCGGCCGAGACCACCGCCACGTCGACGCCGATCTCGGCGGCCTCGGTGGCCAGCGCGGTCCGCAGCTCCTCGGTCCCGGTGCCGGACACCGCGAACTCGACGGCCGTGACCGGATACTTGGCCAGCCGGAAGATCCGGTCGATGTTCCCGCCGGTCGAGGTGATGCTTGCCGCTATGGCGGCGGTCGACTCCGCGGTCAGCGGGTGGCCGAGCACCGTCACATGGGAGCGGCCGTCGCCGCGGGGACGGTTGTCGCCCGTGCCGGAGATGATCTCGGCCTGCAGTTTCAGCGACTCGGCCCAGCTGTGCACGGTGGCCCGCAGATCGCCCTCGGTGGTACCGCCCGCGACCGGCGAGGTGACCAGGACACACAGGACGATGCGGCCACGGGTGACGACCTGCTCGATGTCGACGACATCGACGGAGTAGGCGGCGAGGGTGTCGAACAGCCCGGCGGTGATGCCGGGACGGTCCTTCCCGAAGATCTTCACGAGAAGGGTCGGTGCGTCGATGCCCTGACGTGACTCAGGGGACTCAGGAGACGGCGAGGACTGAGGTGGCTGAGATGCGCTCATGGTGCCCCCCACCGTATCGGTCCACGACGCGCCACCGGCGGTCCGTCCCGAGGGCCGGACAGTCCGCACCGATACCCCCAACCAGATAATTCAGCACGATCCGCAATCGTTCATGGCCAGTTGTGTCGGTAGATGACCGTTTTGTTGGCGTCAAAGCCATAACAGTGCAGGTCTCGGCAGGGTCAAACCCCCGCCCGGCTTTCGTATCGGGGACTGCTCCTGGAATAGTTCCCCACGATGTTCAGCATCCCTAGACTCCCTGCGACGGGGGTAATCGGGGGACAACTAGTGGGGCGCGGAGTGCCGGAACTCGTACTGGAATTGAATGGCAGGACCTGGACGCTCGATCCGTCCAGGTCGTACACCCTCGGACGTGATCCGCAGGGGGACATGACGATCGACGACGCCAGGGTGTCGTGGCGGCACGCCACGATCAGCTGGAACGGCCGGGGTTGGTCCATCGAGGACCACGGCAGCACCAATGGCACCTACGTGCAGGGCCAGCGAATCCACCAGATGGAGATCGGGCCCGGCTCCGCCGTGAATCTGGGCAACGCCACCGACGGGCCCCGGCTCGGTCTCAGCGCCGCCTCGGCCGGCGCCGGTGTGCACAGCGGGCAGGCCGCCTCGGGCGCTCAGGCCCCGGCCCAGCAGCAACAGCAGGCCCCGCCGCAGCAGCCGCAACAGCAGCCGCAACAGGGCGGACCCGGCTGGCCGGGCCAGCAGAACCCCGGCCAGCAGCAGAACCCCGGCCGACAGCAGGTTCCCGGCCAGGGACAGCACCAAGGCCAGCACCAGGGACAGGGCCAGCAGCCGCAGGCCTGGCAGCAGGCGCCCCAGGCGCAGCAGCAGCCCCACGTTCCGCAGCAGGGCATGGCGAACAACCCCGGGAGTGGCGGGGCCGGCGGCGCGGCGGGGGCGTCACCGGTCTACGGCGACCGCAGTCCGACCACGTTCCACCAGATGGCGCTCGGCCGGGTGATGCGTATCGGCCGTGCGCTGGAGAACGAGCTGGTCGTCTCCGACCTCCAGGTCTCGCGCAACCACGCCGAGTTCCACGCGATGCCGGACGGCCGCTTCGAGATCCGTGACCTCGGATCCCACAACGGCACGTACGTCAACGGCCAGCCGCTCTCCAAGTCCGGCTCCGCGCTCATCGGCGCGAACGACATCGTCGGTGTCGGTCACTCGACGTTCCGGATCGTGGGCGACCGGCTCGAGGAGTTCGTCGACACCGGTGAGGTCTCCTTCGCCGCCCGCCACCTCACGGTGACGGTCGACGGCGGCAAGCAGATCCTCAAGGACGTCTCGTTCGGCGTCCCGGAGAAGTCGCTGATCGGCGTCATCGGCCCGTCCGGCTCCGGCAAGTCCACCCTGCTCAAGGCGCTCACCGGCTACCGGCCCGCCGACCAGGGCGACGTCCTCTACGACAACCGGAACCTCTACAAGCAGTTCGCCGAGCTGCGCCAGCGCATCGGCCTCGTTCCGCAGGACGACATCCTGCACAAGGAACTCACGGTCACCAAGGCCCTCAAGTACGCGGCCAAACTCCGCTTCCCCGCGGACACCACCGAGGCCGAGCGCCAGTCCCGGATCCTGGAAGTCCTCGCCGAGCTCAAGCTCGACATCCACAAGGACAAGAAGGTCACCTCGCTCTCCGGCGGCCAGCGCAAGCGGGTCTCGGTGGCCCTGGAGCTGCTCACCAAGCCCTCGCTGATATTCCTGGACGAGCCGACGTCCGGCCTCGACCCGGGCATGGACCGCGACGTCATGCAGCTGCTGCGCGGTCTGGCCGACGACGGCCGTACCGTCCTCGTCGTCACGCACTCCGTCGCCGAGCTGGCCATCTGCGACAAGCTCCTGGTGATGGCGCCCGGCGGCGCCGTGGCCTACTTCGGCCCGCCGGAGGAGGCGCTCAACTTCTTCGGCTACAGCACCTGGGCCGACGTGTTCTCCGCGTTCGAGAACTACCGCGACTACGACTGGGCGGGCCGCTGGCGCGGTTCGCAGCACTACCAGATGTACGCCGCGGACATCGACTCCGTCGCCGCGCAGTCCGTGCACATGCCGCCGCACCAGCAGATGCGTCCGCCGAAGCCGCAGGGCTGGGGGACGCAGCTGTGGACGCTGATGCGCCGCTATCTGTCGGTGATCGCGTCCGACAAGGGCTTCATGGGTCTGATGGTGATCCTGCCCGCGGTGCTCGGTGTGGTGAGCGTGGTCATTCCGGCCGACTTCGGCCTGGCCCCGCCCAAGCCGCCGTCCCGGTTCAACAGCGACGCCGGAACGATCATGCTGATCCTGGTGATCGGCATGACCTTCTCCGGCGCCGCCAACTCCGTACGAGAGCTGATCAAGGAACGGGTGATCTACGAACGGGAACGGGCCACCGGCCTCTCCCGTTCCGCCTACCTGATGTCCAAGGTGATCGTGCTCGGCATGATCACGGCCGTCCAGGGCGTCATCATCTGCGGCATCGGCTTCGCCACCCGCGATCTGCCGGCGGAGGGCCTGATCATGCCGCCGGCCGTCGAGCTCTGCGTGACGATCATCGCGCTCGGCTTCACCTCGATGATGTTCGGCCTGGTCATCTCCTCGCTGGTGAAGACCTCCGAGAAGACCATGCCGCTGCTGGTCATGTTCGCGATCGTCCAGGTCGTCTTCACCGGCATCCTCTTCCAGGTCTACGGATCGCTCGGCCTGGAACAGTTCGCCTGGCTGATGCCGTCCCGCTGGGCCATCGCGGCCGCGGGCTCGACACTCGACCTCGCCCACCTCATGCCGCCGTGGGACCAGAAGAACCCCACCGACCTGGACCCGCTGTGGGAGCACACGGCGAGCCAGTGGGGGATCAACATCGGGGTGCTGGTCTTCCTCGGTGTCATCTGCGGCTTCGCGGTCGCGCGGCTGCTGCGCCGCCACGAGCCCGAGGTGATGCGCAAGTAGCCGCCCGCCCCGCGGCCGCGCACCGTACGACGCCGAAGGGCGGCACCCCGCACGGGGTGCCGCCCTTCGGCATGTGTCACGGCGTACCGGAGTGGACTCAGTACGCGCTGTTGACGTTGTCGATCGAGCCGTACTTGTCGGCGGCGTAGTTGGCCGACGCGGTGATGTTGGCGACCGGGTCGTACTGGTCGTGGGGGGTGCCGCCGACGTGGTAGGCGTCGAAGGTCGGCTTGATGATCTGCAGCAGCCCCTTCGACGGGACACCGTTGACCGCGTTGACGTCCCAGTCGTTGATGGCCTTCGGGTTGCCGCTGGACTCGCGGATGATGTTGCGGTGCAGGCCGTCGTAGGTGCCCGGGATGCCCTTGGACTTCATGATGGCCAGGGACTCCTTGATCCAGCCGTCCAGGTTGTTCGAGAAGACCGGGGTACGGGACTCGGAGCGGCTGGCGCCCTGCTTGCCACGCTTGGCCGCGGCCTTCTTGGCCTTCGCCTTGGCCTTGGCCTTGGCGTGAGCCTTGGCCTCGGCCTTCTTGGCCTTCGCCTTCGAGGCGGCCTTGGCCTTCGCGGCGTCGGACGCCTTGATCAGCTGCGCGGCGGTGGAGTGCTGCTCGATGACGCTGGCCTGGATCGTCTTGGCCTGCGAGGAGCCGGCGGCCGACGCGAAGACGACAGGGGCGCCGGAGATGGCCTGCGGCTCGGTCTCGGCATCGGCGTTACCGGGCACCAGCGACAACGAGAGCGCAGCGGCGGCGACGGCGGATATACCGGCGACGGAGAGCTTCTGGGTCTTGTTCATACGACGGAGACGGCCGGGAATGCTGGACGCGGACATGCAGGTACCTCTTCGAATCGCGGAAGTCCTCACGGAGGACGAAGACGGGAGGCGGCATCGCATCTCCGTCGGGGACGATTGCAATTCTTAGCGACCGCAAAATGGTGTGGCAAAGGTGTGACGTACGAAGCCGGGTAGTGGTCCCGGGCGCGGTTCGCAGGTCTCGATCCGGGCTCGTTCCTGCCCATATAGCGCCCATATCGCCCTTATTTGTCCACTAGGTGACTTCGTAAGTGACCCAGGTCCTATGCGCGGCCTCACATCGGCCGTGTATCAATCTCACCAACCGTTGCTGCAGCAATTCGGAGTGTGAGGCTCCACGCCCCGTTCTCCGCACCCGGCACCGTGGGCGCGGCACGATCCGACCCGGAGGACCTAGTCCCTGCGCCCTAATCGGCGGCCGTCCACAGGCCGATACGGGGGCTGTGACCCGCCGGTACGGTGAGCCCCATGAGTCATCGCCCACCGGCGGGCGGCCTTGCGGCAGTGAGTGCCGCACTGCTCGCCATGAGCCGGCACCTGGAAACGCGGGACGTCCTGAAGACGATCGTCGCCTCGGCCCGTGAGCTGCTCGACGCCGAGTACGCGGCGCTCGGGGTCCCGGACGACCACGGCGGCTTCGCCCAGTTCGTCGTCGACGGCGTGAGCGACGAACAGTGGAAGGCCATCGGCCCGCTTCCCCGGCAGCACGGCATCCTCGCCGCGATGCTGCACGAGGCGGGGCCCGAGCGTCTCGCCGACGTCCGCGAGGACCCGCGCTTCGGGGGCTGGCCGTCCGCCCACCCCGACATGTCCGACTTCCTGGGCCTGCCCATCAGGGACGGCGACGAGACCATCGGCGCCCTCTTCCTCGCCAACAAGCGCTGCCCGAAGCCCGAGGGCAGCTGCGGGTTCACCGCCGACGACGAGGAACTGCTGGGGATCCTCGCCCAGCACGCGGCGATCGCCCTGACCAATGCCCGGCTCTACGAGCGCAGCCGCGAGCTCACCATCGCCGAGGAGCGCTCCCGCCTCGCCCACGAGCTGCACGACGCGGTCAGCCAGAAGCTGTTCTCCCTGCGGCTCACCGCGCAGGCCGCCGCCACTCTGGTCGACCGTGACCCGGTCCGCGCCAAGGGCGAACTGCAGCAGGTCGCGGCCCTGGCGGCGGAGGCGGTGGACGAGCTGCGGGCAGCGGTGGTCGAACTGCGCCCCGCCGCACTCGACGAGGACGGCTTGATCGCCACCCTCCGTACCCAGATCCAGGTCCTGGACCGCGCCCACACGGCCCGGGTCACTTTCGAGAGCCTGGGCGTGCGGGCACTGCCCGCCTCACAGGAGGAAGCGCTGCTCAGGGTCTCCCAGGAGGCCCTGCACAACGCCCTGCGCCACTCGGGGGCCGCCCGCGTCGACGTCACGCTCGTACGGGGCAGCGGCGGCGGCACGGTGCTCCGGATCGCCGACGACGGCTGCGGCTTCGAGCCGGCGGCCACCCGCCGGGCGGGACGGCATCTGGGCCTCGTCTCCATGCGGGACCGCGCGAGCGGCGTCGGCGGAAAGCTCACCGTTGAATCGGCGCCCGGCAAGGGCACCACGATCGAGATGGAGGTACCCGGTGGCTGACAGGATCATCAGGGTGCTGCTGGTCGACGACCACCAGGTGGTCCGCCGCGGTCTGCGTACGTTCCTGGAGATCCAGGACGACATGGAGGTCGTGGGAGAGGCCTCCGACGGAGCCGAGGGAGTGGCCAGGACCGAGGAGCTGCGCCCCGACGTGGTGCTCATGGACATCAAGATGCCCGGCACCGACGGCATCGAGGCGCTGCGCAGGCTCCGGGAGCTGGAGAACCCGGCCAAGGTGCTGATCGTCACCAGCTTCACCGAACAGCGCACCGTCGTTCCCGCCCTGCGCGCGGGCGCCTCCGGGTACGTCTACAAGGACGTCGACCCGGACGCGCTGGCGGGCGCCATCCGCTCGGTGTACGCGGGCCATGTCCTGCTCCAGCCGGAAGTGGCGGGAGCGCTGCTCGCCCAGGACGACCCGGGCAGCGGTACGGGCCGGGGGAGCACCCTCACGGAACGGGAGCGCGAAGTGCTGGGCCTCATCGCCGACGGCCGCTCCAACCGGGAGATCGCGCGGGCCCTGGTGCTCTCCGAGAAGACGGTCAAGACGCACGTCTCGAACATTCTGATGAAGCTGGATCTCTCGGACCGCACCCAGGCCGCGCTCTGGGCGGTCCGGCACGGGGCGGCGGGCTGACCGGGCGGCCGCACCGGCCACGCGCCACCGGGCTGAGATTCATACTGTCGGGTGTATGTCACTCGAACGGCGCATCCTCCCCGGCGGCGGGGCGTTCTCCACGGTGCTGCGGCGGCTGGCCGCAGCGACGCTAGGAGGATCCTGAAGTGAAGAACCTGAAGAAGGCCGCTGCCGTCACCATGATCGCCGGTGGCATCATCGCTGCCGGTGCCGGCGCGGCCTCCGCCACCGGTCACAGCGGTGCGGGCGCCCACGGTGTCGCGACCCACTCCCCGGGCGTTGCCAGCGGCAACCTCGTGCAGGTGCCGGTCCACGTGCCGGTGAACGTGGTCGGCAACACCGTCAACGTGATCGGCCTGCTCAACCCGGCGTTCGGCAACTTCGGCCTGAACGGCTGACGCCACGCACACTCTGCGACACCACCGGGCGGGCCCGGGCCTTCACGAAGGCCCGCCCGGCGGCACAACAGGACCCGTCGCAGCACCTGAGGACGACGCGCGACGGGGAATGCACACCGGGCCGCGCACCGGCCAGGCCCCTTACACGCAGGGCCGTCCCGCAGCCTCTCGATCGAGCGTGCTGTCAACCTCCGTAGAGCCCGTGTGCGCAGGGCCGTCCCCTACCGCGCCCGCTCCTCCACATACGCGTTGTACGCCGCCACCTGCGCCCGCCGGGCCACCCGCTCCACCGGCCGCAGCACCTCCCCCCGCGCCGCCATCTCCGACGCGCTCACCGCCCCGCCGTGCCCGTGCTCGTACGCCAGCGAGACCAGCAGCCCCACCCGCTGCGCCAGCTCCAGCACCCGCACCGCCCGCGGCGGATACCCCGGGGCCAGCACCTCGCGCCCCCGCTCCGCCCGCGCCCGGTACGCGTCCAGCGCCGCTTCGGCCACCGGCCCCGACCCCGCCACGTCCAGCCGCGACAGCGCCGCCGTCGCATCCCGCAACGCCTCCGCGAGCTCCCGCTCCGCCTCGCCCAGCGACGGCACATCGGCGGGCGGCGCCTCCCGCACCGCCAGGCAGTGCCACGCCACCGCGACGTGGAGATCCCCGGCCGGGCCCGACTCACGCACCTCGGGCACCAGCCCGTAGGGCGCGCCGTAGGTCACCACAGCCTCCTCGGCCTCCAGCGCCCTCGCGTTGAACTCCGGGGGACCGCTGAGCCCCAGCGGATGCCCGGGAACCGGCAGCGCGACCCGGAAACCGGTCACACCGAGCCCCCGCAGCCGTCCCAGGGCGAGCGTGAGACCGACCGGCCCCGCCTCGCCCGGCAGCCCCTCGACGCGGTGCACCGCGTCCTCCCCGACGATGGCGACGGCGGCGTCGTCCGGAGAGACGAGTCCGGCCAGCAACGCGTTGCCCCAAGCGGCCAGCAGCCCTGAGCGTGGTTCCGAAAGCATGCCGACAGCCTAGGGAACGGACCCGGCCCCTGTCTCACCCGTCCCGGACCCGGGCCCAGGACGGGCGGGGGACCCTGCGACAACCGTGCGACGACGGGCCCAGCGCCCGAAGCTCTCGTGCGGTGGCGTAGGTTTTCCCTGGGAGCTGTGCCCACAGGCACGCGACGATCACGAAACTGCATGGGGAGACAACGCGCTCATGAGCGATGTACTGGAGCTGGTGGACGTATCCGTGGTCCGCGACGGACGCGCTCTGGTGGAAGACGTCTCCTGGTCGGTCAAGGAGGGGGAGCGCTGGGTCATCCTCGGCCCCAACGGCGCCGGCAAGACCACCCTCCTCAACGTCGCCTCCAGCTACCTCTTCCCGAGCAAGGGCAGCGCCACGGTCCTCGGCGAGCAGCTCGGCGGCGTCGGCACCGACGTCTTCGACCTCCGCCCCCGCATCGGGATCGCGGGCGTCGCCATGGCGGAGAAGCTGCCCAAGCGCCAGACGGTCCTGCAGACGGTGCTCACCGCCGCCTACGGCATGACCGCCACCTGGAACGAGAACTACGACAAGGTCGACGAGGACCGCGCCCGCGCCTTCCTCGACCGGCTCGGCATGACCGACTACCTGGACCGGAAGTTCGGCACCCTGTCCGAGGGCGAGCGCAAGCGCACCCTGATCGCCCGCGCCATGATGACCGACCCCGAGCTGCTGCTCCTCGACGAGCCCGCCGCCGGTCTCGACCTCGGCGGCCGCGAGGACCTGGTCCGCCGCCTCGGCCGGCTGGCCCGCGACCCGTACGCCCCCTCCATGATCATGGTCACCCACCATGTCGAGGAGATCGCCCCCGGCTTCACCCACGTCCTGATGATCCGACAGGGCAAGGTGCTCGCCGCAGGACCCATGGAGACGGAGCTCAGCTCCCGCAACCTCTCCCTCTGCTTCGGCCTGCCGCTCGTCGTCGAGCACCAGGGCGACCGCTACACCGCCCGCGGACTGCCGCTCGGCTGAGGGGCGTTCGCCGGCACCGGCCCAGGGCCCCCCGGCCCCTGACGGACCCGTGGTGCACGCGCCCGCCCCGCCTGCGCCCTGTCGGCGGAGGTGCTCGCGGTCATACGATGACCGGGTGGACATCATCGACGCATGGGTGTGGTGGCTGATCGGCGCGGTGGGACTGGGCATCCCGCTCGTCCTGACCGCGATGCCCGAGTTCGGCATGTTCGCCGTCGGGGCGGTCGCTGCGGCGGTGGTCGCGGCTCTCGGCGGCGGAGTCGTGGCCCAGGTACTGGTCTTCGTGATCGTCTCGGTGGCACTGATCGCGGTGGTCCGGCCGATCGCCAACCGGCACCGCTCGGACCGGCCCCATCACGCCACCGGCATCGACGCCCTGAAAGGCCGCCAGGCCGTCGTCCTGGAACGGGTCACCGGCGAAGGCGGCCGGATCAAGCTGGCCGGGGAGATCTGGTCGGCGCGCGCCCTGGATGCGGAACTGAGCTACGAACCCGGCCAACAGGTCGATGTCGTCGAAATCGACGGAGCCACCGCCGTCGTCATGTGACCGAACAGCCCACACGGCAGAGCCCGTTCTGTCAGACTCGATGTCGATCATCGTGAGAACCGGACCGGCAGGACAACCGACTGGCTCCGGCCCCTCACACGATCTCGACCTCGATCATCGCGATCCGTCGGCAACCGAAGGGCACGAGGAAAACGATGCAACCGATCATCATCGTCCTGATCATTCTGGTGGTGCTCGTCTTCATCGCTCTGATCAAGACGATCCAGGTCATCCCACAGGCCAGCGCCGCCATCGTGGAGCGTTTCGGCCGGTACACCCGCACCCTCAACGCAGGCCTGAACATCGTCGTCCCGTTCATCGACTCGATCCGCAACCGGATCGACCTCCGTGAACAGGTCGTGCCCTTCCCGCCGCAGCCGGTGATCACCCAGGACAACCTGGTCGTCAACATCGACACGGTCATCTACTACCAGGTGACCGACGCACGGGCCGCGACGTACGAAGTGGCCAGCTACATCCAGGCCATCGAGCAGCTCACCGTCACCACGCTCCGCAACATCATCGGCGGCATGGACCTGGAACGGACGCTGACCTCCCGCGAGGAGATCAACGCCGCCCTGCGCGGAGTCCTCGACGAAGCCACCGGCAAGTGGGGCATCAGGGTCAACCGCGTCGAGCTGAAGGCGATCGAGCCGCCCACCTCCATCCAGGACTCGATGGAGAAGCAGATGCGCGCCGACCGTGACAAGCGCGCCGCGATCCTCCAGGCCGAGGGAACGCGCCAGTCCGCGATCCTCACCGCCGAGGGCGAGAAGCAGTCCGCGATCCTGCGCGCCGAGGGTGAGGCCAAGGCCGCCGCCCTGCGCGCGGAGGGCGAGGCCCAGGCGATCCGTACGGTCTTCGAGTCCATCCACGCCGGCGACCCGGACCAGAAGCTCCTCTCGTACCAGTACCTCCAGATGCTGCCGAAGATCGCCGAGGGCGACGCCAACAAGCTCTGGATCGTGCCCAGCGAGATCGGCGACGCGCTCAAGGGCCTCAGTGGCGCCTTCGGCAACCTCGGAACCGGCGGCATGCCCGGCTTCAACACCGGCGACTCGGGCAAGGAGCGCCGCGAGCAGCCCCCCGTCGACTGACGTGTACACCCCCTCGGGCATGATCAGTGCACCAAGCACCGATCAGCCACGGGGGATTCGGGATGACCATCTGGGAGATGCTCGCCGTCTTCGCCGCGGGCATCAGCGCGGGCACGATCAACACGATCGTCGGTTCGGGAACGCTGATCACCTTCCCGGTACTGCTCGCCACCGGCCTGCCCCCGGTCACCGCCACGGTCTCCAACGCACTCGGCCTGATCCCCGGTTCCATCAGCGGTGCGATCGGCTACCGCAAGGAGCTCGAAGGGCAGCGCCCACGCGTCCTGAAGCTGGCCGTGGGCGCGCTCATCGGCGGACTGACCGGCGCCACGCTGCTGCTGGCGCTGCCGTCCACCGCGTTCGAGACCATCGTGCCGATCCTGGTCGCCATGGCCCTCGTCCTGGTCATCCTGCAACCGCGCATCAGCAAAGCCGTCCAGCGCCGCCGCGAACAGACCGGCGTCCCGGCCCGCCCCGACGGCGGCCCGCTGCTCTTCGTCGGCCTGATGCTCGCCAGCGTCTACGGCGGCTACTTCACCGCCGCGCAGGGGATCATCTACCTCTCCCTGATGGGCATGCTGCTCGACGACACGATGCAGCGACTCAACGCCGTGAAGAACGTCCTGGCCGCCGTCGTCAACAGCATTGCCGCACTCTTCTTCCTCTTCGTCGCCGAGTTCGACTGGACCGCCGTCGTACTGATCGCGGTCGGCTCCGCGCTCGGCGGCCAGATCGGCGCCAAGGTCGGCCGCCGGCTCAGCCCCGCCATCCTGCGCGCTCTCATCGTCACGGTCGGAACGGTCGCCATCGTCCAACTGCTGCTCCGCTGAGAAGCGGCAGCCCGCCTCCGCACGGAGACGGGCTGTGGCTACCGCAAGGGGCGTAGACCTACTACGCCGCCGACTGCGCCAGCCACTCCGGCAGCGCCGACCGGTCACCGGCCCCGAGCGCCAGCAGCATCGCATCCGCGGGCGACGGTACGAACGGCTGCCGCAACAGCGGCATCCCCGCCTGCTCCGGCGTACGGGCCGCCTTGCGGTGGTTGTCCTCGGCGCAGGACGCCACCGTGTTCAGCCAGGTGTCCTGACCCCCCTGGGCACGCGGCACCACGTGGTCGACGGTGCTCGCCCGCCGCCCGCAGTACGCGCACCGGTGCTGGTCCCGTATGAGCACACCCCTTCTGGACCACGGGGCGTGTCTTCGGAACGGCACCCTCACGTACCGGCAGAGCCTGATCACCCTCGGCACCGGAATGTCCACAGCGGCACCGCGCATACGGAGGCCGGGATGCGACTGCTCGACGACGGCCTTGTCCTGCAGAATCAGCACCACCGCACGGTTCAGCGTCACCGTCGACAGAGGCTCGAAGCTCGCATTCAGTACCAGCGTGTCCCGCATCCCGCCCACCTCCCGTGTGCCGCCCGCCGCCTGGCAGGCCCGGATCAACTCTGGCCGGGCAGGCCGCAATGGACAACGCAATAAAAAGTGCCCTGCCCTGATCTCTCCAGGACCAGGGCAGGGCAAACAGGGGGGAACTATCGACTTTGCGGGCTTCAGGCAGGCTCGGCGTACTCACCGATCAGCTGGGCTCGGCCCAGCGTGTGGAAACGCAGATTGAAACCGACCACGGCGGGCGACGCGTCGCTGTCCGGACCGAGCTTCTCGCTGTCCACCGCGTACACGGTGAACACGTACCGGTGATTCTCGCCGGGCGGCGGCGCGGCGCCGCCGAACTCCTTCGACCCGTAGTCGTTGCGGACGTGCACGGCGCCCGGGGGCAGCCCCTCGAACGCGCCGCCGCCCGCACCCGCCGGCAGCTCCGTGACCGACGCCGGGATGTCGAAGAGCACCCAGTGCCAGAACCCGCTGCCGGTAGGAGCGTCCGGGTCGAAGCACGTCACGGCGAAACTCTTCGTACCCGCCGGGAACCCGTCCCACCGCAGCTGCGGCGAGGTGTCCCCGGCCGCCTGCACCTGTGCGTCCGCAAGCACGGCCCCCGGTTCGAGGTCCTCGCTCACCACGGTGAACGAGGGGACCTCGGGATGGAAGTCGTGCGGCAACGGCGCCCTCTTCGGCTCGGTCACGTCAGCACCTCTCCTGTAGTGGTTCCGGTATCGGGGGTCTCCCCACCGACCCTAGAGCCAGTTGCGCTGACCGCCGACCTGGGCGAGCCACTGATTCAGGTAGGCCGCCCAGTCGGTCCCCTGGTAGTCGTTCAGACCCACCTTGAAGGCACGGTAGGAGTCGCTGCCCTCACTGAAGAGGCCCGGCTTCTTGTCCATCTCCAGCACGACGTCCATCTCGCGGTCGTCCGCGACGAACGTCAGCTCGACCTGGTTCAGCCCCCGGTACTGCGACGGCGGGAAGAACTCGATCTCCTGGTAGAAGGGCAGCCGCTGACGCGTCCCGCGAATGTGACCGCGTTCCATGTCGGCGCTGCGGAAGCCGAAGCCCAGCTGCCCGAAGGCGTCCAGGATCGCCTGCTGGGCCGGCAGCGGGTGCACGTTGATCGGGTCCAGGTCCCCGGAGTCCAGCGCCCGTGCGATCTCCAGCTCCGTGGTCACCCCGATGTTCATGCCGTGCAGGTGCTGGCCCGCGAACATCGTGATCGGCGTCTCCCAGGGGATCTCCAGCCCGAACGGCACGACGTGCACCGCGCCCGC